>NZ_JBBOZP010000001.1:280000-5240449 GCF_038008665.1 Bacillus sp. FSL R10-2201
AATACTCCCTAGTGATCGATAGTGAACCAGTACCGTGAGGGAAAGGTGAAAAGCACCCCGGAAGGGGAGTGAAAGAGATCCTGAAACCGTGTGCCTACAAATAGTCAGAGCCCGTTAATGGGTGATGGCGTGCCTTTTGTAGAATGAACCGGCGAGTTACGATCCCGTGCGAGGTTAAGCTGAAGAGGCGGAGCCGCAGCGAAAGCGAGTCTGAATAGGGCGTTTAGTACGTGGTCGTAGACCCGAAACCAGGTGATCTACCCATGTCCAGGGTGAAGTTCAGGTAACACTGAATGGAGGCCCGAACCCACGCACGTTGAAAAGTGCGGGGATGAGGTGTGGGTAGCGGAGAAATTCCAATCGAACCTGGAGATAGCTGGTTCTCCCCGAAATAGCTTTAGGGCTAGCCTTAAGTGTAAGAGTCTTGGAGGTAGAGCACTGATTGAACTAGGGGTCCTCATCGGATTACCGAATTCAGTCAAACTCCGAATGCCAATGACTTATCCTTAGGAGTCAGACTGCGAGTGATAAGATCCGTAGTCAAGAGGGAAACAGCCCAGATCGCCAGCTAAGGTCCCAAAGTGTGTATTAAGTGGAAAAGGATGTGGAGTTGCTTAGACAACTAGGATGTTGGCTCAGAAGCAGCCACCATTTAAAGAGTGCGTAATAGCTCACTAGTCGAGTGACTCTGCGCCGAAAATGTACCGGGGCTAAATACACCACCGAAGCTGCGAATTGATACCAATGGTATCAGTGGTAGGGGAGCGTTCTAAGTGCAGTGAAGTCAGACCGGAAGGACTGGTGGAGCGCTTAGAAGTGAGAATGCCGGTATGAGTAGCGAAAGACGGGTGAGAATCCCGTCCACCGAATGCCTAAGGTTTCCTGAGGAAGGCTCGTCCGCTCAGGGTTAGTCAGGACCTAAGCCGAGGCCGACAGGCGTAGGCGATGGACAACAGGTTGATATTCCTGTACCACCTCTTTATCGTTTGAGCAATGGAGGGACGCAGAAGGATAGAAGAAGCGTGCGATTGGTTGTGCACGTCCAAGCAGTTAGGCTGATAAGTAGGCAAATCCGCTTATCGTGAAGGCTGAGCTGTGATGGGGAAGCTCCTTATGGAGCGAAGTCTTTGATTCCCCGCTGCCAAGAAAAGCTTCTAGCGAGATAAAAGGTGCCTGTACCGCAAACCGACACAGGTAGGCGAGGAGAGAATCCTAAGGTGTGCGAGAGAACTCTGGTTAAGGAACTCGGCAAAATGACCCCGTAACTTCGGGAGAAGGGGTGCTTTCTTAACGGAAAGCCGCAGTGAATAGGCCCAAGCGACTGTTTAGCAAAAACACAGGTCTCTGCGAAGCCGTAAGGCGAAGTATAGGGGCTGACACCTGCCCGGTGCTGGAAGGTTAAGGAGAGGGGTTAGCGTAAGCGAAGCTCTGAACTGAAGCCCCAGTAAACGGCGGCCGTAACTATAACGGTCCTAAGGTAGCGAAATTCCTTGTCGGGTAAGTTCCGACCCGCACGAAAGGTGTAACGATTTGGGCACTGTCTCAACCAGAGACTCGGTGAAATTATAGTACCTGTGAAGATGCAGGTTACCCGCGACAGGACGGAAAGACCCCGTGGAGCTTTACTGTAGCCTGATATTGAATTTTGGTACAGTTTGTACAGGATAGGCGGGAGCCATTGAAACCGGAGCGCTAGCTTCGGTGGAGGCGCTGGTGGGATACCGCCCTGACTGTATTGAAATTCTAACCTACGGGTCTCATCGACCCGGGAGACAGTGTCAGGTGGGCAGTTTGACTGGGGCGGTCGCCTCCTAAAGTGTAACGGAGGCGCCCAAAGGTTCCCTCAGAATGGTTGGAAATCATTCGTAGAGTGCAAAGGCATAAGGGAGCTTGACTGCGAGACCTACAAGTCGAGCAGGGACGAAAGTCGGGCTTAGTGATCCGGTGGTTCCGCATGGAAGGGCCATCGCTCAACGGATAAAAGCTACCCCGGGGATAACAGGCTTATCTCCCCCAAGAGTCCACATCGACGGGGAGGTTTGGCACCTCGATGTCGGCTCATCGCATCCTGGGGCTGTAGTCGGTCCCAAGGGTTGGGCTGTTCGCCCATTAAAGCGGTACGCGAGCTGGGTTCAGAACGTCGTGAGACAGTTCGGTCCCTATCCGTCGTGGGCGCAGGAAATTTGAGAGGAGCTGTCCTTAGTACGAGAGGACCGGGATGGACGCACCGCTGGTGTACCAGTTGTTCTGCCAAGGGCATAGCTGGGTAGCTATGTGCGGAAGGGATAAGTGCTGAAAGCATCTAAGCATGAAGCCCCCCTCAAGATGAGATTTCCCATAGCGTAAGCTAGTAAGATCCCTGAAAGATGATCAGGTTGATAGGTTCGAGGTGGAAGCATGGTGACATGTGGAGCTGACGAATACTAATAGATCGAGGACTTAACCATATAATATGAAGCAATGTTATCTAGTTTTGAAGGAATATACCTTCATCAGTTTGGTGATGATGGCAGAGAGGTCACACCCGTTCCCATACCGAACACGGAAGTTAAGCTCTCTAGCGCCGATGGTAGTTGGGACCTTGTCCCTGTGAGAGTAGGACGTCGCCAAGCAACTTTAAGACGAGTCAGAATGACTCGTCTTTTTTGTGTTTAATGAAATAAGCTTGTTATTAATGGCTCAAGAAATCCATTGATAACAAGCTTATTTGTTTAAAGGTAAGCGTATTTATATAAATGAGGCCCTAGACACATTTGTAATTTCACAAATTTGATTTACAGTCATATCTCCCTCTTTATAAAGCTTTACTGCATAATTCATTCCTGCATGATTTTTATGGTACTTCTTTAACCGACCTTTAAACTTTCCTTCTTTCTTAGCCAGTTCAATTCCTTCACGCTGCCGCATACGGATAAGATCACGTTCTAATTGGTTTACACCCACCATAACCGTAATTAAGAATTGGCTGTAGGGATTATCTTCTGATAAATCTAGCCATGTATCTTTTAAGGATTTTAAATTTGCCTTTTTACTCCGTATGTTATCGATTAATTCAAATAAATCTTGTGTACTACGAGTAATCCGAGTTAAGTCCGTAACATAAATGATGTCACCTTCTTGTATATCCTCTAACATTTTTTGAAGTTGTTCACGATCTTTTGTTGCTCCGGAAACCTTTTCTTCAAAAATAATATCCATTCCGATTTCGTTCAGTTGCTGAAATTGCCTTGAAGGATTCTGGCTTGTTGAACTGACGCGTATATAACCGATTTTTCGCAAAATATCACCTCATTTTTGAGACAAGTCTTATGAGACGCTCTTAACTATGATTTTATCAGTCTCCTACACTCTATTGATATATAATTGAACTAATTAACTGAATAATTATAGAAATGAGATGATACTGTATGATAATGGCTTTAATTCGTGAATAGCAAAGAAGCTACCACATGTTAAATTGAAGTGAACCCGAATAGTGGTACATGAAAAAAGTTCATTGTAACAGGCTATTTGTTTCATTTATCCCGCTATTTGCGGGCAGTAAAACTCCCATCTCAAAATTCAGCTGGAGCAAAGAAGTTAGGTGGGAGCCCTGTTGCCCGTAAACGCCTGATTGGTGAAGGCTAATAATCAGTGGGGGATCAACAATCCCCCCACTGATTAAAGTTTCACTTTATTTGTTTTAAGTAGTTATATGGTGAAAGTGGTGGAGTTAAAAAGATAATAGCGCGTGTTCTTTTTTCTGAATCTGGCTTTTGAAGAGCGGCGATAATTTCAAAATATAGTTCTTGAAAATCTTATGTATTACTTTCGCATATAACATTTTGGATAAAGATGTGTGGATTAATGTTTAGACTCTATAATCTTTTTTATAGTTTGGATAGTTTGTTACACGAAATTCCCAAGAAAATTTTCGAGCAGGAAGATCAGTTATGAGTAGTAATATTGGAACTGCTCTTGTACATAGTGTTCAGCTTCTTTATAAGTTCTACTTGTTTCCTCCAGTAGTTGGATAAGAATCCTTTTTTGTAGCCTTATAAATAAGATAACTAAAGTATAGTTGGCCACTGGTTGCTATTTGAACAGCATATTTGTCTTTATTATCACGTTGATATAAATAAGTTGGAGGAAGAATGGGTTCATCGGGAATAAATGTAGGTAGTTATATACTCTATTTGTAATTTGGTTGGAAATAATGAAACTATATGCTCTTCTAACGGAAAAACTTATAGATATAGGATACAACTCTTTAAATTTTATAATTTTGTAGCTTTTATATAGAAGATAAGTATAAGTGAAAAATTATAGTGTGATTACTTAAATGCAAGGAAGTAGTGGTGTATAACAAGAGAGTAGAACATTTGTTCTCGAATGGTGTAATGGACATACTCAATCAATTGAGGCGCTTATTTTCTATTGGACATATGTGTATAAAGAAGAGCTGCCATACTAGGTTCGGATTTCCAGTATAGCTTGTAACTTTACATGCTTTAGTGAAGTGGTTCTTCAGTAAAGTATATTTCAATTATTAATATTGGATTTATTGACACTCCCACTGCTAAAGGGGCAACCTGATTAACATCAGTGTGATTCTTGCTACCAAAGGCGAAGTCCATTTTTGGTATCGCTGACGTGCAAGATTGTAGTGTGCCATCACCACTCTCACTATAGACCGTATAGGTTCGCGAGCTACGCTGCTATGACCGTTTTGCATGTTCATATGTTTTAGCGTCTTTTTCTTGTCTATAGTTGACGTGTATCAAAACAATAAGTGTTTTCTGTGAAAGTATCGTGAAATCTGTAAACGAACCAATTATTCTATCTCCAACTGGTTTTATGAAATAATCTACGAATGGTCCTTTACTCATCATAATTTTTAATATTAATTGAATCTAGTCTAGTCTATAGTCGGTTCATTCTATTATGAATGGTTCAGGAGAGTGTGTGTACTGTTAGAAAGAGATATTGTAATTAAGATAAGGAGAGTAAATGAAGTTGTTAGAAAAGAATTTCTTGTGGAACCCAGTAATGTACGGGGGATAATCCTCTTGAAATAGAGAGGTTTGTTAGGGGAGATTAGTAGATAGAGGTAGACAATGATTGCTATTTAGTAAAATCTTTGTGGGTTCTTATGTAACCTTTACTAATCGGGAATTTATGATCGTCAGGCTCACTACTAACTTCTTTGCTTCAGCCGAACTTTGAGGTGGGAGTCTTACTGTCCGCAAATAGCGGGATAAAATGGTGTGAACATATTAAATTAAATATCTTTATAAAAAGGTGTTGACGATTAGCTTATAGAGGTGTAATATAGAACAAGTCGCCGATAGCAACAACGCAGAAAGCGACAAAAGAAATAAAAAAACTTGGTTGACATTGGAATATGAAAATGTTAACATAAGGGAGTCGCAAATGAGCGGCAAACAAGTTCTTTGAAAACTGAACGAAACAAACAACGTGAACGTCAATTTTTATTTTTAGATGCTAGACAAACTAACTTTATTGGAGAGTTTGATCCTGGCTCAGGATGAACGCTGGCGGCGTGCCTAATACATGCAAGTCGAGCGAATGGATTAAGAGCTTGCTCTTATGAAGTTAGCGGCGGACGGGTGAGTAACACGTGGGTAACCTACCCATAAGACTGGGATAACTCCGGGAAACCGGGGCTAATACCGGATAATATTTTGAACTGCATAGTTCGAAATTGAAAGGCGGCTTCGGCTGTCACTTATGGATGGACCCGCGTCGCATTAGCTAGTTGGTGAGGTAACGGCTCACCAAGGCGACGATGCGTAGCCGACCTGAGAGGGTGATCGGCCACACTGGGACTGAGACACGGCCCAGACTCCTACGGGAGGCAGCAGTAGGGAATCTTCCGCAATGGACGAAAGTCTGACGGAGCAACGCCGCGTGAGTGATGAAGGCTTTCGGGTCGTAAAACTCTGTTGTTAGGGAAGAACAAGTGCTAGTTGAATAAGCTGGCACCTTGACGGTACCTAACCAGAAAGCCACGGCTAACTACGTGCCAGCAGCCGCGGTAATACGTAGGTGGCAAGCGTTATCCGGAATTATTGGGCGTAAAGCGCGCGCAGGTGGTTTCTTAAGTCTGATGTGAAAGCCCACGGCTCAACCGTGGAGGGTCATTGGAAACTGGGAGACTTGAGTGCAGAAGAGGAAAGTGGAATTCCATGTGTAGCGGTGAAATGCGTAGAGATATGGAGGAACACCAGTGGCGAAGGCGACTTTCTGGTCTGTAACTGACACTGAGGCGCGAAAGCGTGGGGAGCAAACAGGATTAGATACCCTGGTAGTCCACGCCGTAAACGATGAGTGCTAAGTGTTAGAGGGTTTCCGCCCTTTAGTGCTGAAGTTAACGCATTAAGCACTCCGCCTGGGGAGTACGGCCGCAAGGCTGAAACTCAAAGGAATTGACGGGGGCCCGCACAAGCGGTGGAGCATGTGGTTTAATTCGAAGCAACGCGAAGAACCTTACCAGGTCTTGACATCCTCTGAAAACTCTAGAGATAGAGCTTCTCCTTCGGGAGCAGAGTGACAGGTGGTGCATGGTTGTCGTCAGCTCGTGTCGTGAGATGTTGGGTTAAGTCCCGCAACGAGCGCAACCCTTGATCTTAGTTGCCATCATTAAGTTGGGCACTCTAAGGTGACTGCCGGTGACAAACCGGAGGAAGGTGGGGATGACGTCAAATCATCATGCCCCTTATGACCTGGGCTACACACGTGCTACAATGGACGGTACAAAGAGCTGCAAGACCGCGAGGTGGAGCTAATCTCATAAAACCGTTCTCAGTTCGGATTGTAGGCTGCAACTCGCCTACATGAAGCTGGAATCGCTAGTAATCGCGGATCAGCATGCCGCGGTGAATACGTTCCCGGGCCTTGTACACACCGCCCGTCACACCACGAGAGTTTGTAACACCCGAAGTCGGTGGGGTAACCTTTATGGAGCCAGCCGCCTAAGGTGGGACAGATGATTGGGGTGAAGTCGTAACAAGGTAGCCGTATCGGAAGGTGCGGCTGGATCACCTCCTTTCTATGGAGAATTGATGAACGCAGTTCATCAATAAACGTTGACTTGTTTTGTTTCGTTCAGTTTTGAGAGAACTATCTCTCAAGTTTAAATGTATGTTCTTTGAAAACTAGATAACAGTGTAGCTCATATTTTTTTAATTTTAGTTTGGTTAAGTTAGAAAGGGCGCACGGTGGATGCCTTGACACTAGGAGTCGATGAAGGACGGGACTAACGCCGATATGCTTCGGGGAGCTGTAAGTAAGCTTTGATCCGAAGATTTCCGAATGGGGAAACCCACTATACGTAATGGTATGGTATCCTTACCTGAATACATAGGGTATGGAAGACAGACCCAGGGAACTGAAACATCTAAGTACCTGGAGGAAGAGAAAGCAAATGCGATTTCCTGAGTAGCGGCGAGCGAAACGGAATCTAGCCCAAACCAAGAGGCTTGCCTCTTGGGGTTGTAGGACATTCTATACGGAGTTACAAAGGAACGAGGTAGACGAAGCGACCTGGAAAGGTCCGTCACAGAGGGTAACAACCCCGTAGTCGAAACTTCGTTCTCTCTTGAATGTATCCTGAGTACGGCGGAACACGTGAAATTCCGTCGGAATCTGGGAGGACCATCTCCCAAGGCTAAATACTCCCTAGTGATCGATAGTGAACCAGTACCGTGAGGGAAAGGTGAAAAGCACCCCGGAAGGGGAGTGAAAGAGATCCTGAAACCGTGTGCCTACAAATAGTCAGAGCCCGTTAATGGGTGATGGCGTGCCTTTTGTAGAATGAACCGGCGAGTTACGATCCCGTGCGAGGTTAAGCTGAAGAGGCGGAGCCGCAGCGAAAGCGAGTCTGAATAGGGCGTTTAGTACGTGGTCGTAGACCCGAAACCAGGTGATCTACCCATGTCCAGGGTGAAGTTCAGGTAACACTGAATGGAGGCCCGAACCCACGCACGTTGAAAAGTGCGGGGATGAGGTGTGGGTAGCGGAGAAATTCCAATCGAACCTGGAGATAGCTGGTTCTCCCCGAAATAGCTTTAGGGCTAGCCTTAAGTGTAAGAGTCTTGGAGGTAGAGCACTGATTGAACTAGGGGTCCTCATCGGATTACCGAATTCAGTCAAACTCCGAATGCCAATGACTTATCCTTAGGAGTCAGACTGCGAGTGATAAGATCCGTAGTCAAGAGGGAAACAGCCCAGATCGCCAGCTAAGGTCCCAAAGTGTGTATTAAGTGGAAAAGGATGTGGAGTTGCTTAGACAACTAGGATGTTGGCTCAGAAGCAGCCACCATTTAAAGAGTGCGTAATAGCTCACTAGTCGAGTGACTCTGCGCCGAAAATGTACCGGGGCTAAATACACCACCGAAGCTGCGAATTGATACCAATGGTATCAGTGGTAGGGGAGCGTTCTAAGTGCAGTGAAGTCAGACCGGAAGGACTGGTGGAGCGCTTAGAAGTGAGAATGCCGGTATGAGTAGCGAAAGACGGGTGAGAATCCCGTCCACCGAATGCCTAAGGTTTCCTGAGGAAGGCTCGTCCGCTCAGGGTTAGTCAGGACCTAAGCCGAGGCCGACAGGCGTAGGCGATGGACAACAGGTTGATATTCCTGTACCACCTCTTTATCGTTTGAGCAATGGAGGGACGCAGAAGGATAGAAGAAGCGTGCGATTGGTTGTGCACGTCCAAGCAGTTAGGCTGATAAGTAGGCAAATCCGCTTATCGTGAAGGCTGAGCTGTGATGGGGAAGCTCCTTATGGAGCGAAGTCTTTGATTCCCCGCTGCCAAGAAAAGCTTCTAGCGAGATAAAAGGTGCCTGTACCGCAAACCGACACAGGTAGGCGAGGAGAGAATCCTAAGGTGTGCGAGAGAACTCTGGTTAAGGAACTCGGCAAAATGACCCCGTAACTTCGGGAGAAGGGGTGCTTTCTTAACGGAAAGCCGCAGTGAATAGGCCCAAGCGACTGTTTAGCAAAAACACAGGTCTCTGCGAAGCCGTAAGGCGAAGTATAGGGGCTGACACCTGCCCGGTGCTGGAAGGTTAAGGAGAGGGGTTAGCGTAAGCGAAGCTCTGAACTGAAGCCCCAGTAAACGGCGGCCGTAACTATAACGGTCCTAAGGTAGCGAAATTCCTTGTCGGGTAAGTTCCGACCCGCACGAAAGGTGTAACGATTTGGGCACTGTCTCAACCAGAGACTCGGTGAAATTATAGTACCTGTGAAGATGCAGGTTACCCGCGACAGGACGGAAAGACCCCGTGGAGCTTTACTGTAGCCTGATATTGAATTTTGGTACAGTTTGTACAGGATAGGCGGGAGCCATTGAAACCGGAGCGCTAGCTTCGGTGGAGGCGCTGGTGGGATACCGCCCTGACTGTATTGAAATTCTAACCTACGGGTCTTATCGACCCGGGAGACAGTGTCAGGTGGGCAGTTTGACTGGGGCGGTCGCCTCCTAAAGTGTAACGGAGGCGCCCAAAGGTTCCCTCAGAATGGTTGGAAATCATTCGTAGAGTGCAAAGGCATAAGGGAGCTTGACTGCGAGACCTACAAGTCGAGCAGGGACGAAAGTCGGGCTTAGTGATCCGGTGGTTCCGCATGGAAGGGCCATCGCTCAACGGATAAAAGCTACCCCGGGGATAACAGGCTTATCTCCCCCAAGAGTCCACATCGACGGGGAGGTTTGGCACCTCGATGTCGGCTCATCGCATCCTGGGGCTGTAGTCGGTCCCAAGGGTTGGGCTGTTCGCCCATTAAAGCGGTACGCGAGCTGGGTTCAGAACGTCGTGAGACAGTTCGGTCCCTATCCGTCGTGGGCGCAGGAAATTTGAGAGGAGCTGTCCTTAGTACGAGAGGACCGGGATGGACGCACCGCTGGTGTACCAGTTGTTCTGCCAAGGGCATAGCTGGGTAGCTATGTGCGGAAGGGATAAGTGCTGAAAGCATCTAAGCATGAAGCCCCCCTCAAGATGAGATTTCCCATAGCGTAAGCTAGTAAGATCCCTGAAAGATGATCAGGTTGATAGGTTCGAGGTGGAAGCATGGTGACATGTGGAGCTGACGAATACTAATAGATCGAGGACTTAACCATATAATATGAAGCAATGTTATCTAGTTTTGAAGGAATATACCTTCATCAGTTTGGTGATGATGGCAGAGAGGTCACACCCGTTCCCATACCGAACACGGAAGTTAAGCTCTCTAGCGCCGATGGTAGTTGGGACCTTGTCCCTGTGAGAGTAGGACGTCGCCAAGCAACTTTAAGACGAGTCAGAATGACTCGTCTTTTTTGTGTTTAATGAAATAAGCTTGTTATTAATGGCTCAAGAAATCCATTGATAACAAGCTTATTTGTTTAAAAATAAATGTATTTATCTAGTATGGACTTCCGGTAAAATCGTTATTTATCATAGCTTCACTTTGTTTTTTACATCGATAAGCTTAAAACGTTCGCAAACGAGCAGCATATCTTCAGAAAAACTAAGACCAAGTTCGCTTAGTTCCTTTGTAAAGAACTGTATATGGGTGTCTCTCCAGTAATTATAAGTAAGATCGCCTTCACCCTCAGCTACAGCAAATTCTTCAGTCACTTCATTCATTGGCATTATAGTTACTTCTATTGTCTTAATAATAGCTACAGGTTCATCCTGACTATTGAGTACAATACTATAATCGTTAGTTGTTGGTAGTGGTTCATTTTCTAATTCGTAAAAAATATGGCCCGAGCATGTTGCGGTTTTCACACCATCAATGACTAATTGAGCGAGATAATCAGGAGAATCACCAAATTGCCAAGCTGTAACAGATTCTGGTTTTTTATTGTTTCCCCAATAAGTATCCCAATATGATTGTGCTAATGGATTCATTTGTATATTTACCTCGCTTTAATTTTTTTATAAGCCTTGAGCAACTTGCTTATTTGTAATAGTTTTGTAGTCATATAAAATCTGGGTTGTTGTATTACGGATTAATACAAGTAATACGCTGAAGGAATATGGTTTATAAACTTGTTCTGTCCATTTATGACCATTTTCCCCGTAGACGCCCATATTAATAGACGGGATGTTCAATTTTCGAATTGTTTCGTATGGTAATGGATATAGTTGTTATGTAGTCTATTTGTGATTTGGGCTGCAATAAAGTTAGGGTCAATGCCCGATCACCTACACGTACTTCGCTTCCATAAATATAGAAACAAGGAAGAAGTGATGTATAGCAAAGGAGTGAGAACATTAGTTCTATCGTGGTGTAATGGGTAGACTCAATCAATTGAGGTGCTTATTTTTACTTCAGCATATGTGTATAAAGAAGAAATGCTATTACTAGGTTCGGATTTCAAATATAGCTTTTAACGTTACATATTTTAATGAAGTGTTATTTAAAGGTAAAGAATATTCTGGTTATTAATATTGATCTATTATCCACTATGCCATATTGAAGTGAGTAATACTAGAGGTGAAATAGATAAAAACCGATATTCCTTGAATATCGGTTTAATAATATGTGACTTATATGAAGCTATAGCAATACGAAAAGTGTAAATACAATGGCTAACAAAATACGATAATATGCAAAAGGTTTTAAACCTATCTTTTCTAAAAGCTTCAGGAAGGTTACTACCGCTAGCATTGCTACAAGAAAAGAGGTAATGAATCCTACCGCAAACATAGGAATATCATCTACACTTAAATACTTCCAACTTTTTAATAAGTCTAACCCTGTAGCTCCGGCCATTACAGGAATGGCAATGAGAAAAGAGAACTCAGATGCAGCCTTATAATTTACTTTTGCTAATAGCCCTCCAGAAATAGTAGAGCCCGCTCTAGAGAAGCCAGGATATACTGCTAAGCATTGAAATAATCCAATTGTTAATGCTTGACGGTATGTTAAATCATCTAGTGAAAAGGCGGTTGCCTCTGCTTTTTTTGCTTCTGCAAAAATCATAAGAATTGCTCCTGCTACAAGTCCGATTACGACAGTATACGGCTGAAATAAGTATGTTTTAATAACATCATGTAATAATAGGCCAACAACTACTGCTGGGAATACACCGAGAAAAACATGTAATGCATTGAATTTTTTCTCTTTCCGTAGAAGGGGTTTAATATTACATAAAGAAACAAGGCGTTTATGATATAAAATCGCGATAGCTAAAATTGCCCCTAACTGTATGACAATTTCAAACGTTTTTGCCCTTTCTCCTTCAAAACCTAATAAATGTCCGACTAATATAAGATGGCCAGTAGAAGAGATGGGTAAAAATTCAGCTAACCCTTCTACAATACCAAGTATGAAGGCAATGATAAGATCGCTCATAGTTTCACTCCTATAAATTAATGAATATCCACCCTTTTAAAATAGAATAGTGTTGTAATAAATCCGAAAATCGCTGTTACTGCAATGATGATATAAGAATACTCTGATGGATAAGTCGGTTGTAATTCGTTATTTGCTATATCTAGAGTAGCGGTCCATGGGAATAGGTCTTTATGTTTTGAATTTACGATCATAAGGTTAGTCATTGTAATAATGATTGTTAATATAATAGGCGGTACATAGGTCTTCATTACAAGAGTTAGTAGTACAATAGGTGAAGACAAAAGAAAGAGAAGTCCACCACATATTAAAAATTTTATGAGAGAGCCTAAAAGTAAGGTGATACTAAACCCAGGGAAGCTACCTATTAGCCCTAATAATAAAGTTAGCGCCCAAGCAACTAAAGTTAGCATCATGATCCAAAGGAATAGAAGGATAAACTTACTTATAATAAAGCTAATACGTGATACTGGGATAGTTAGCAAATTTTTTAATGTATCTTCCGTGTATTCACGGGTAAATAGATAAGCAATCACAACTCCATATAAGGGGAATCCTATAATTAAAGTAGTGTATAGGTTAACTTCAGTGAACAGTTGACCAAATAAAATAGTTGGAGTAGGTTGCTTTGTCTTCATGTGTATATAAGAAGCTACAACCACTAAAAATGGCGCGACACCTGCTCCGATAATACTAATCAAAAACATATTGGATCGTTTCAATTTTAATAGTTCTGTATAAAGAAGATTAACCAATTGCGCCACCCCCAACTAGTTTGGTGAAATAATCTTCTAGTCTATCTTCGCTCATCACAATTTTTAATACTTCAACATTATTACGAACTAACGTTCTATTAATGTGTCCTTGCTGTCCAAAGTGAGAATAAACGCGAATATTTCCTTCATCATGTACCTCATAATCAAAAATTTGAAAATGCTTTTCTAATAGCATCGCAGCTTTATTATCATTATTTACCTGGAATTCTATGTACTTACGATTGGCTTTACGCAGTGTATCAAGAGAAACTTCTTCTAATAACCTTCCTTCATGAATAATTCCCATACGATCGACTAGTTGTTCCACCTCAGCTAATATATGACTAGAAATGAGTATCGTTATATTTCTGTCTTGAGCTAAAGATTTAATGAGTTTTCGCATTTCTTTAATACCGATTGGATCTAGTCCGTTAGTTGGTTCATCTAGTATGAGTAGTTCAGGATAATGGAGAAGAGCACGTGCAATTCCTAAGCGTTGCTTCATTCCTAAAGAGTATTTTCCTACTAATTTTTTTGTTTCGTGCTGCAAGCCTACAATTTCTAATGCTTCTTCAATTGCATTCCTTTTGTGAACTCCAATTATCTTTGCATTAATTAATAAGTTCTCTCTTGCAGTTAAGTTTTCATAAAATCCTGGGACTTCAACGATAGAACCAATTCTTCTTAAAATTTCTTTTGGATTCCGAAGTAAATCCTCACCGAATATTTCTATATTTCCACTTGTAGGTTTTATAAGACTAAGCAGCATACGGATTGTAGTTGTTTTACCAGCACCGTTACGCCCTATGAATCCATAAATCTCTCCTTGCTGTACATTTATATTTAGATTATCTACTGACTTTTGGTTCCCATAAACTTTAGTAAGGTTTGTCGTTTTTATAATTGTATTTATAGGGGGCACCTACTTTCTATAAGTTCTTAATTACATAATAAAAAGGAAGGTTTAACTGCATATTAATCATTTCTTAACTATTTCTTAAAAGTAGTGTGTTTTGGGATGGAAAAACCAAAAGTAGTTCGTTCCCAGGGAATACTGTCAACCCATATGCGCCCACCATTTTTTTCAACGAGGGCTTTAGAAATAGAAAGTCCGAGGCCACTACCACCGTAAGAAGGATTTCTTGATTGTTCGCTGCGGTACATCCGCTTAAATACGTTTTGTAAATCATGTTTTGGAATACCGGGTCCCTTGTCCCAAATAAGAAGCTCATATTCTGTATTGGTTTCTAGTAGTTCGACTCCTACTATTTTCCCAGCTTTTCCGTGATGGATAGCGTTTTTTATTAGATTACCTATAATTCGTATAAGGCTAAGGTGATCTGCAATAATAGGGGAAGTAGATTCTGGTATGAGAACTTGTAGTTCAATGTTATGTTTTGATAGCTCGGGTAAAAATTCGATTAATACTTCTCTAGTAACTTCAGAAAAATCGAGTTCTTCTTCTTTTAATGGAAATTCATCAGCATCTAGCTTGGCCATATTAAAGATTTCATCGACCAGATGTTTTAAGTCATTCGATTTCTTATAAAGTATTTCAAGATATTCTTGCTTTTCTACTTCAGAAGCAGCGACATCATCTTTTAAAGCATCAATATATCCAATAATAGAAGTAAGTGGTGTTCGGATATCATGTGAGATATTAGATAAAAGTTGTTTTCTAGCTTCTTGGGATTTCCTTGCTTCGATCTGACCCTTTTCTAATGCAGTTATTAAGTCGTTTATTGAAAACACGATACTATTTAGTGAACGGTCGTTATTTGTGAATAGCCTCGTTTGTAAATTCCCTTTAAGTGCAAGGCCTAATTTAGTAACCATCGATTCGTTGCTTTGAATACAGTGAACTCTTGAAAAGAAAAGATATATTGTGATTATGATAAGAGCAATAAATAAAGATATTTTTACATGGTATCCCATATCTATATTTAAAAGTCCGCAAATGATAAGTTGTAATGAAATAAGAATGAGGATCTTATCATTTTTCAACCTTTTCACCTACAAACTTATAACCGATTCCCCATACAGTCTGAATGAATTTTGGATTGGAAGAATCGATTTCTATTTTCTTTCTAAGCTTTCTAATATGCACCATAACTGTATTATCATCTTCTATATAATTATCGTCCCATACATTCCGAAAGAGTTGTGTTTTCGTAAATACTTGCTCTGGGTTTGAAGCGAAGAATTTTAATAGTTCAAGTTCTTTTCCAGTTAAGTTGATTTCTTTTCCGTTCGTATGGACTGTGTATTTTTTAAAATCGATAGTTAGTCCTTTAAATGTTAAAGCTGTTTTCTCTTGTACGTTAGTGTTACTTCCAAGAACTAAAAAACGTCGCATAAGAGCTTTTACTCTTGCAACCACTTCGTGAATACTGAAAGGTTTCGTAATATAATCATCAGCACCTATGCTTAAGCCCAAAATTTTATCAACTTCGTGATCTTTAGCAGTTAGCATTAATATAGGAATGTTGGTTGTATCTCTAAGTTTTCTACACACTTCGATACCATCTACTTTCGGCATCATAAGATCTAATATAACGAGGTTGTAGTTATTTTTGTTAAATAAGCACAACGCTTCTTCGCCATTAATTGCAGTATCTACCATATATAATTCTCGTTCTAAATATCTTTTTAATAAGTCTCGAATTTCTTTATCGTCATCTGCTATAAGAATACGTATATCTTTCATATCGTCACCTGTTTCTAATAGAATGTTATTGATATTACAACTTGATAAACAAAGGGGAATAGGGAGCGGTAATAAAAAATAAAGCAACTTTCTAATTATATACTATTAATTGTTAAAATAAGGTTGCTAGTTTAGCTGAAAAGAATCAATTGTATGAGTTCGGTAAGATGGGGGAAGCGAGTCCTTTGAAATAGAGAAGTGCCTAAATTGAATAGTATTTAGAAGAATAGATTGGTAAAGAAAAGTAGACGATGGTTTCTATTTTAATGAGATCTTTGTAGGTCCTTATCTAGAGTTAAAAGAGTGCAAAGGTACTAAATTAAATTTCTTTGTAAAAAGGTATTGACGATTAGTATATAGAGGTGTAGTATAGGACAAGTCGCCGATAGCAACAACGCAGAAAGCGACAAAAGAAATAAAAAAACTTGGTTGACATTGAAATATGAAAATGTTAACATAAGGGAGTCGCAAATGAGCGGCAAACAAGTTCTTTGAAAACTGAACGAAACAAACAACGTGAACGTCAATTTTTATTTTTAGATGCTAGACAAACTAACTTTATTGGAGAGTTTGATCCTGGCTCAGGATGAACGCTGGCGGCGTGCCTAATACATGCAAGTCGAGCGAATGGATTAAGAGCTTGCTCTTATGAAGTTAGCGGCGGACGGGTGAGTAACACGTGGGTAACCTACCCATAAGACTGGGATAACTCCGGGAAACCGGGGCTAATACCGGATAATATTTTGAACTGCATAGTTCGAAATTGAAAGGCGGCTTCGGCTGTCACTTATGGATGGACCCGCGTCGCATTAGCTAGTTGGTGAGGTAACGGCTCACCAAGGCGACGATGCGTAGCCGACCTGAGAGGGTGATCGGCCACACTGGGACTGAGACACGGCCCAGACTCCTACGGGAGGCAGCAGTAGGGAATCTTCCGCAATGGACGAAAGTCTGACGGAGCAACGCCGCGTGAGTGATGAAGGCTTTCGGGTCGTAAAACTCTGTTGTTAGGGAAGAACAAGTGCTAGTTGAATAAGCTGGCACCTTGACGGTACCTAACCAGAAAGCCACGGCTAACTACGTGCCAGCAGCCGCGGTAATACGTAGGTGGCAAGCGTTATCCGGAATTATTGGGCGTAAAGCGCGCGCAGGTGGTTTCTTAAGTCTGATGTGAAAGCCCACGGCTCAACCGTGGAGGGTCATTGGAAACTGGGAGACTTGAGTGCAGAAGAGGAAAGTGGAATTCCATGTGTAGCGGTGAAATGCGTAGAGATATGGAGGAACACCAGTGGCGAAGGCGACTTTCTGGTCTGTAACTGACACTGAGGCGCGAAAGCGTGGGGAGCAAACAGGATTAGATACCCTGGTAGTCCACGCCGTAAACGATGAGTGCTAAGTGTTAGAGGGTTTCCGCCCTTTAGTGCTGAAGTTAACGCATTAAGCACTCCGCCTGGGGAGTACGGCCGCAAGGCTGAAACTCAAAGGAATTGACGGGGGCCCGCACAAGCGGTGGAGCATGTGGTTTAATTCGAAGCAACGCGAAGAACCTTACCAGGTCTTGACATCCTCTGAAAACTCTAGAGATAGAGCTTCTCCTTCGGGAGCAGAGTGACAGGTGGTGCATGGTTGTCGTCAGCTCGTGTCGTGAGATGTTGGGTTAAGTCCCGCAACGAGCGCAACCCTTGATCTTAGTTGCCATCATTAAGTTGGGCACTCTAAGGTGACTGCCGGTGACAAACCGGAGGAAGGTGGGGATGACGTCAAATCATCATGCCCCTTATGACCTGGGCTACACACGTGCTACAATGGACGGTACAAAGAGCTGCAAGACCGCGAGGTGGAGCTAATCTCATAAAACCGTTCTCAGTTCGGATTGTAGGCTGCAACTCGCCTACATGAAGCTGGAATCGCTAGTAATCGCGGATCAGCATGCCGCGGTGAATACGTTCCCGGGCCTTGTACACACCGCCCGTCACACCACGAGAGTTTGTAACACCCGAAGTCGGTGGGGTAACCTTTATGGAGCCAGCCGCCTAAGGTGGGACAGATGATTGGGGTGAAGTCGTAACAAGGTAGCCGTATCGGAAGGTGCGGCTGGATCACCTCCTTTCTATGGAGAATTGATGAACGCAGTTCATCAATAAACGTTGACTTGTTTTGTTTCGTTCAGTTTTGAGAGAACTATCTCTCAAGTTTAAATGTATGTTCTTTGAAAACTAGATAACAGTGTAGCTCATATTTTTTTAATTTTAGTTTGGTTAAGTTAGAAAGGGCGCACGGTGGATGCCTTGACACTAGGAGTCGATGAAGGACGGGACTAACGCCGATATGCTTCGGGGAGCTGTAAGTAAGCTTTGATCCGAAGATTTCCGAATGGGGAAACCCACTATACGTAATGGTATGGTATCCTTACCTGAATACATAGGGTATGGAAGACAGACCCAGGGAACTGAAACATCTAAGTACCTGGAGGAAGAGAAAGCAAATGCGATTTCCTGAGTAGCGGCGAGCGAAACGGAATCTAGCCCAAACCAAGAGGCTTGCCTCTTGGGGTTGTAGGACATTCTATACGGAGTTACAAAGGAACGAGGTAGACGAAGCGACCTGGAAAGGTCCGTCACAGAGGGTAACAACCCCGTAGTCGAAACTTCGTTCTCTCTTGAATGTATCCTGAGTACGGCGGAACACGTGAAATTCCGTCGGAATCTGGGAGGACCATCTCCCAAGGCTAAATACTCCCTAGTGATCGATAGTGAACCAGTACCGTGAGGGAAAGGTGAAAAGCACCCCGGAAGGGGAGTGAAAGAGATCCTGAAACCGTGTGCCTACAAATAGTCAGAGCCCGTTAATGGGTGATGGCGTGCCTTTTGTAGAATGAACCGGCGAGTTACGATCCCGTGCGAGGTTAAGCTGAAGAGGCGGAGCCGCAGCGAAAGCGAGTCTGAATAGGGCGTTTAGTACGTGGTCGTAGACCCGAAACCAGGTGATCTACCCATGTCCAGGGTGAAGTTCAGGTAACACTGAATGGAGGCCCGAACCCACGCACGTTGAAAAGTGCGGGGATGAGGTGTGGGTAGCGGAGAAATTCCAATCGAACCTGGAGATAGCTGGTTCTCCCCGAAATAGCTTTAGGGCTAGCCTTAAGTGTAAGAGTCTTGGAGGTAGAGCACTGATTGAACTAGGGGTCCTCATCGGATTACCGAATTCAGTCAAACTCCGAATGCCAATGACTTATCCTTAGGAGTCAGACTGCGAGTGATAAGATCCGTAGTCAAGAGGGAAACAGCCCAGATCGCCAGCTAAGGTCCCAAAGTGTGTATTAAGTGGAAAAGGATGTGGAGTTGCTTAGACAACTAGGATGTTGGCTCAGAAGCAGCCACCATTTAAAGAGTGCGTAATAGCTCACTAGTCGAGTGACTCTGCGCCGAAAATGTACCGGGGCTAAATACACCACCGAAGCTGCGAATTGATACCAATGGTATCAGTGGTAGGGGAGCGTTCTAAGTGCAGTGAAGTCAGACCGGAAGGACTGGTGGAGCGCTTAGAAGTGAGAATGCCGGTATGAGTAGCGAAAGACGGGTGAGAATCCCGTCCACCGAATGCCTAAGGTTTCCTGAGGAAGGCTCGTCCGCTCAGGGTTAGTCAGGACCTAAGCCGAGGCCGACAGGCGTAGGCGATGGACAACAGGTTGATATTCCTGTACCACCTCTTTATCGTTTGAGCAATGGAGGGACGCAGAAGGATAGAAGAAGCGTGCGATTGGTTGTGCACGTCCAAGCAGTTAGGCTGATAAGTAGGCAAATCCGCTTATCGTGAAGGCTGAGCTGTGATGGGGAAGCTCCTTATGGAGCGAAGTCTTTGATTCCCCGCTGCCAAGAAAAGCTTCTAGCGAGATAAAAGGTGCCTGTACCGCAAACCGACACAGGTAGGCGAGGAGAGAATCCTAAGGTGTGCGAGAGAACTCTGGTTAAGGAACTCGGCAAAATGACCCCGTAACTTCGGGAGAAGGGGTGCTTTCTTAACGGAAAGCCGCAGTGAATAGGCCCAAGCGACTGTTTAGCAAAAACACAGGTCTCTGCGAAGCCGTAAGGCGAAGTATAGGGGCTGACACCTGCCCGGTGCTGGAAGGTTAAGGAGAGGGGTTAGCGTAAGCGAAGCTCTGAACTGAAGCCCCAGTAAACGGCGGCCGTAACTATAACGGTCCTAAGGTAGCGAAATTCCTTGTCGGGTAAGTTCCGACCCGCACGAAAGGTGTAACGATTTGGGCACTGTCTCAACCAGAGACTCGGTGAAATTATAGTACCTGTGAAGATGCAGGTTACCCGCGACAGGACGGAAAGACCCCGTGGAGCTTTACTGTAGCCTGATATTGAATTTTGGTACAGTTTGTACAGGATAGGCGGGAGCCATTGAAACCGGAGCGCTAGCTTCGGTGGAGGCGCTGGTGGGATACCGCCCTGACTGTATTGAAATTCTAACCTACGGGTCTCATCGACCCGGGAGACAGTGTCAGGTGGGCAGTTTGACTGGGGCGGTCGCCTCCTAAAGTGTAACGGAGGCGCCCAAAGGTTCCCTCAGAATGGTTGGAAATCATTCGTAGAGTGCAAAGGCATAAGGGAGCTTGACTGCGAGACCTACAAGTCGAGCAGGGACGAAAGTCGGGCTTAGTGATCCGGTGGTTCCGCATGGAAGGGCCATCGCTCAACGGATAAAAGCTACCCCGGGGATAACAGGCTTATCTCCCCCAAGAGTCCACATCGACGGGGAGGTTTGGCACCTCGATGTCGGCTCATCGCATCCTGGGGCTGTAGTCGGTCCCAAGGGTTGGGCTGTTCGCCCATTAAAGCGGTACGCGAGCTGGGTTCAGAACGTCGTGAGACAGTTCGGTCCCTATCCGTCGTGGGCGCAGGAAATTTGAGAGGAGCTGTCCTTAGTACGAGAGGACCGGGATGGACGCACCGCTGGTGTACCAGTTGTTCTGCCAAGGGCATAGCTGGGTAGCTATGTGCGGAAGGGATAAGTGCTGAAAGCATCTAAGCATGAAGCCCCCCTCAAGATGAGATTTCCCATAGCGTAAGCTAGTAAGATCCCTGAAAGATGATCAGGTTGATAGGTTCGAGGTGGAAGCATGGTGACATGTGGAGCTGACGAATACTAATAGATCGAGGACTTAACCATATAATATGAAGCAATGTTATCTAGTTTTGAAGGAATATACCTTCATCAGTTTGGTGATGATGGCAGAGAGGTCACACCCGTTCCCATACCGAACACGGAAGTTAAGCTCTCTAGCGCCGATGGTAGTTGGGACCTTGTCCCTGTGAGAGTAGGACGTCGCCAAGCAAAAACCTAAGTCGTTTCGACTTAGGTTTTTTTGTGTTTATTTTTATTTACCGAAGGTTAAAATCCATAAATTTAATAACCCTGAAGATGAAAAAAAGAATGAAATAGAAACGGTATAAAATAAAATTCGGATGATAAAGTAATACGTTTAAATATAAATTGAAGGTAAGGATTGCCTTTTTATGTTAATTTAGTTGTCGAATGAACAATAATGTTTTGATTTAATATGAAAAGGTTATGTAAAAAAGAGCTGGATGGCTATTTTTCGCATAACCTTTTTGTGGTTTTAAAGGATTTTACCTAAGAAAAAATCTATAATTAAGGTAGTTAACATATATTTTTTGATGGGGGTGGGGGATTATGAAAGAAATATGCATGTTATTAGTGGCTGTTATATTATGGGGAACAGCCATTGCACCAACGAAATGGGCATTAGAATCCATTCAACCGTTTACTTTGTTATTTATTCGTCTTTTCTTTGCGGGTGGGATTTGTATGCTTTTCTCATTTAACGAACTACAAAAAGTAGTTATACATAAACATATTCCGTGGAAAAGAATGAGTTTACTGTCTTTTACTGGTGTAGCTGGGTACTTTATGTTCACATCCTATGGTATTTCTTTAACAAGTGGATTACATGTTAGTATTATTGATGCTGCATTGCCATTAGTTACAATTCTTTTTTCAGCGTTCTTTCTGAAAGAGAAAATTCAGATGGATTATTGGATCGGAATTATGTTGGGCGCTATAGGAGTGCTCTTTATTACAATTCCATCTAGCGATACTAATCAAGAGGTGTCTTTAATAGGAGATATACTTATTTTATTAAGTACCTTTTTATTTGCGTTCTACACAGTTTTGTTAAAACGGCCAAAACAAGAACGACGTTTATCTAATAAAGTTTTCACTACAGTAACACTAATGATAGGTGCAGCTATTGTGTTGCCATTTGCAATGATAGAAATTTTTTACTACGGTTTCCCAAAAATCGAAACATGGAAGATTGGATTTAGTGTAGTATACCTTGTTATTGGGGCAACAATTTTAGCATATTGGTTCTGGAATAAAGCGCTAGAGACGGTCTCAGCATCAATAAGTGGACTGTACTTAAATGGATTGCCGTTAATAAGTATCATTACTTCAATTATCCTATTAAATGAATCTCTGACATGGAAGATAATAATGGGAGGGAGTCTAGTTTTAATTGGAGTAGGATGGGCGGATAAGCAAAAGTTACGTAATCTATTAAAGGGTAATAAAATGGATAGTAGGGACTGTTAAATTGTATATTTTATATAGTTTAAATGTTAAAAAGATACCTCATATATATGTATAAGGTATCTTTTTATATTTAGCGAAGATAATGGACTTAAATTAGTAGGGATATTCTTTGTTATATCTATATGTATCGAAATCTTTTTGAAATATTGTTTTGACGAGCTGTATACATTCATCATCATAAAAGCTTTCAAAAGTCGGGTGACGAGGGAATAAAGGATCAGTAATATCGGCATCGCTGAAATTCCCTTTATAAATCATGGCAGGGGTTTGATGATGCCATGATGTTGAAAACTCATTTATCGGTGCAGGTTTTAATTCGAAACGTTTTTCTAATTCTTTCATTTCCTGATCGAAATTTTCTAAGTATATATAATTGGTTACATACTCTTCTTCACCTGCTATATATTGTTGTGTAAAGTGAGCGTTAATATCATTTGCATGAGCACCTTTAGTAAATAGGTAGTATAAAAATTGTTTGAATGAGATTCCTTTAGGAGAATTTTCATTTTGATATAAAAACTTTCGAATGGGTTTCCATTCTTCATTTTCTACATAAGGAGGTGCAATTAAGGACACGAAAGAACTGACTGCTCTTTTAAACGGATTGCGAACCAGTTTGAAAGTTTCCTTTTGTTTATCTCGTAGTGCTACACTCAGCCGTATATTATAGGCCGGTGTACTTTTGTATATTTCATATTCGAAATTATGGATGAAGGGGTGATAGTTTAAAGCTGTTTGTAATAAATCAATCTGGTAAAAAAACCACTTAGCAAGGGAAGTACAACCACTTTTTTGACTCCAAAATAGAATGAGAGGAAAGTTTCTATGATAGTGTGGGCTTCTTGCATTAGTACTAATGATGTGTAATAAGGAAGGATCCAACAATTGATGCACTCCTTTCATGTATCTTGATTATATATACATATGTAAAATAAAGATGAGGTATGAGTGTGTGGAATTTTTTTTGTAGAAAATGAAAAAGAAATGTTGACTATTATTATATAGGGGTGTAATATAGAACAAGTCGCCGATAGCAACAACGCAGAAAGCGACAAAAGAAATAAAAAAACTTGGTTGACATTGAAATATGGAAATGTTAACATAAGGGAGTCGCAAATGAGCGGCAAACAAGTTCTTTGAAAACTGAACGAAACAAACAACGTGAACGTCAATTTTTATTTTTAGATGCTAGACAAACTAACTTTATTGGAGAGTTTGATCCTGGCTCAGGATGAACGCTGGCGGCGTGCCTAATACATGCAAGTCGAGCGAATGGATTAAGAGCTTGCTCTTATGAAGTTAGCGGCGGACGGGTGAGTAACACGTGGGTAACCTACCCATAAGACTGGGATAACTCCGGGAAACCGGGGCTAATACCGGATAATATTTTGAACTGCATAGTTCGAAATTGAAAGGCGGCTTCGGCTGTCACTTATGGATGGACCCGCGTCGCATTAGCTAGTTGGTGAGGTAACGGCTCACCAAGGCGACGATGCGTAGCCGACCTGAGAGGGTGATCGGCCACACTGGGACTGAGACACGGCCCAGACTCCTACGGGAGGCAGCAGTAGGGAATCTTCCGCAATGGACGAAAGTCTGACGGAGCAACGCCGCGTGAGTGATGAAGGCTTTCGGGTCGTAAAACTCTGTTGTTAGGGAAGAACAAGTGCTAGTTGAATAAGCTGGCACCTTGACGGTACCTAACCAGAAAGCCACGGCTAACTACGTGCCAGCAGCCGCGGTAATACGTAGGTGGCAAGCGTTATCCGGAATTATTGGGCGTAAAGCGCGCGCAGGTGGTTTCTTAAGTCTGATGTGAAAGCCCACGGCTCAACCGTGGAGGGTCATTGGAAACTGGGAGACTTGAGTGCAGAAGAGGAAAGTGGAATTCCATGTGTAGCGGTGAAATGCGTAGAGATATGGAGGAACACCAGTGGCGAAGGCGACTTTCTGGTCTGTAACTGACACTGAGGCGCGAAAGCGTGGGGAGCAAACAGGATTAGATACCCTGGTAGTCCACGCCGTAAACGATGAGTGCTAAGTGTTAGAGGGTTTCCGCCCTTTAGTGCTGAAGTTAACGCATTAAGCACTCCGCCTGGGGAGTACGGCCGCAAGGCTGAAACTCAAAGGAATTGACGGGGGCCCGCACAAGCGGTGGAGCATGTGGTTTAATTCGAAGCAACGCGAAGAACCTTACCAGGTCTTGACATCCTCTGAAAACTCTAGAGATAGAGCTTCTCCTTCGGGAGCAGAGTGACAGGTGGTGCATGGTTGTCGTCAGCTCGTGTCGTGAGATGTTGGGTTAAGTCCCGCAACGAGCGCAACCCTTGATCTTAGTTGCCATCATTAAGTTGGGCACTCTAAGGTGACTGCCGGTGACAAACCGGAGGAAGGTGGGGATGACGTCAAATCATCATGCCCCTTATGACCTGGGCTACACACGTGCTACAATGGACGGTACAAAGAGCTGCAAGACCGCGAGGTGGAGCTAATCTCATAAAACCGTTCTCAGTTCGGATTGTAGGCTGCAACTCGCCTACATGAAGCTGGAATCGCTAGTAATCGCGGATCAGCATGCCGCGGTGAATACGTTCCCGGGCCTTGTACACACCGCCCGTCACACCACGAGAGTTTGTAACACCCGAAGTCGGTGGGGTAACCTTTATGGAGCCAGCCGCCTAAGGTGGGACAGATGATTGGGGTGAAGTCGTAACAAGGTAGCCGTATCGGAAGGTGCGGCTGGATCACCTCCTTTCTATGGAGAATTGATGAACGCAGTTCATCAATAAACGTTGACTTGTTTTGTTTCGTTCAGTTTTGAGAGAACTATCTCTCAAGTTTAAATGTATGTTCTTTGAAAACTAGATAACAGTGTAGCTCATATTTTTTTAATTTTAGTTTGGTTAAGTTAGAAAGGGCGCACGGTGGATGCCTTGACACTAGGAGTCGATGAAGGACGGGACTAACGCCGATATGCTTCGGGGAGCTGTAAGTAAGCTTTGATCCGAAGATTTCCGAATGGGGAAACCCACTATACGTAATGGTATGGTATCCTTACCTGAATACATAGGGTATGGAAGACAGACCCAGGGAACTGAAACATCTAAGTACCTGGAGGAAGAGAAAGCAAATGCGATTTCCTGAGTAGCGGCGAGCGAAACGGAATCTAGCCCAAACCAAGAGGCTTGCCTCTTGGGGTTGTAGGACATTCTATACGGAGTTACAAAGGAACGAGGTAGACGAAGCGACCTGGAAAGGTCCGTCACAGAGGGTAACAACCCCGTAGTCGAAACTTCGTTCTCTCTTGAATGTATCCTGAGTACGGCGGAACACGTGAAATTCCGTCGGAATCTGGGAGGACCATCTCCCAAGGCTAAATACTCCCTAGTGATCGATAGTGAACCAGTACCGTGAGGGAAAGGTGAAAAGCACCCCGGAAGGGGAGTGAAAGAGATCCTGAAACCGTGTGCCTACAAATAGTCAGAGCCCGTTAATGGGTGATGGCGTGCCTTTTGTAGAATGAACCGGCGAGTTACGATCCCGTGCGAGGTTAAGCTGAAGAGGCGGAGCCGCAGCGAAAGCGAGTCTGAATAGGGCGTTTAGTACGTGGTCGTAGACCCGAAACCAGGTGATCTACCCATGTCCAGGGTGAAGTTCAGGTAACACTGAATGGAGGCCCGAACCCACGCACGTTGAAAAGTGCGGGGATGAGGTGTGGGTAGCGGAGAAATTCCAATCGAACCTGGAGATAGCTGGTTCTCCCCGAAATAGCTTTAGGGCTAGCCTTAAGTGTAAGAGTCTTGGAGGTAGAGCACTGATTGAACTAGGGGTCCTCATCGGATTACCGAATTCAGTCAAACTCCGAATGCCAATGACTTATCCTTAGGAGTCAGACTGCGAGTGATAAGATCCGTAGTCAAGAGGGAAACAGCCCAGATCGCCAGCTAAGGTCCCAAAGTGTGTATTAAGTGGAAAAGGATGTGGAGTTGCTTAGACAACTAGGATGTTGGCTCAGAAGCAGCCACCATTTAAAGAGTGCGTAATAGCTCACTAGTCGAGTGACTCTGCGCCGAAAATGTACCGGGGCTAAATACACCACCGAAGCTGCGAATTGATACCAATGGTATCAGTGGTAGGGGAGCGTTCTAAGTGCAGTGAAGTCAGACCGGAAGGACTGGTGGAGCGCTTAGAAGTGAGAATGCCGGTATGAGTAGCGAAAGACGGGTGAGAATCCCGTCCACCGAATGCCTAAGGTTTCCTGAGGAAGGCTCGTCCGCTCAGGGTTAGTCAGGACCTAAGCCGAGGCCGACAGGCGTAGGCGATGGACAACAGGTTGATATTCCTGTACCACCTCTTTATCGTTTGAGCAATGGAGGGACGCAGAAGGATAGAAGAAGCGTGCGATTGGTTGTGCACGTCCAAGCAGTTAGGCTGATAAGTAGGCAAATCCGCTTATCGTGAAGGCTGAGCTGTGATGGGGAAGCTCCTTATGGAGCGAAGTCTTTGATTCCCCGCTGCCAAGAAAAGCTTCTAGCGAGATAAAAGGTGCCTGTACCGCAAACCGACACAGGTAGGCGAGGAGAGAATCCTAAGGTGTGCGAGAGAACTCTGGTTAAGGAACTCGGCAAAATGACCCCGTAACTTCGGGAGAAGGGGTGCTTTCTTAACGGAAAGCCGCAGTGAATAGGCCCAAGCGACTGTTTAGCAAAAACACAGGTCTCTGCGAAGCCGTAAGGCGAAGTATAGGGGCTGACACCTGCCCGGTGCTGGAAGGTTAAGGAGAGGGGTTAGCGTAAGCGAAGCTCTGAACTGAAGCCCCAGTAAACGGCGGCCGTAACTATAACGGTCCTAAGGTAGCGAAATTCCTTGTCGGGTAAGTTCCGACCCGCACGAAAGGTGTAACGATTTGGGCACTGTCTCAACCAGAGACTCGGTGAAATTATAGTACCTGTGAAGATGCAGGTTACCCGCGACAGGACGGAAAGACCCCGTGGAGCTTTACTGTAGCCTGATATTGAATTTTGGTACAGTTTGTACAGGATAGGCGGGAGCCATTGAAACCGGAGCGCTAGCTTCGGTGGAGGCGCTGGTGGGATACCGCCCTGACTGTATTGAAATTCTAACCTACGGGTCTCATCGACCCGGGAGACAGTGTCAGGTGGGCAGTTTGACTGGGGCGGTCGCCTCCTAAAGTGTAACGGAGGCGCCCAAAGGTTCCCTCAGAATGGTTGGAAATCATTCGTAGAGTGCAAAGGCATAAGGGAGCTTGACTGCGAGACCTACAAGTCGAGCAGGGACGAAAGTCGGGCTTAGTGATCCGGTGGTTCCGCATGGAAGGGCCATCGCTCAACGGATAAAAGCTACCCCGGGGATAACAGGCTTATCTCCCCCAAGAGTCCACATCGACGGGGAGGTTTGGCACCTCGATGTCGGCTCATCGCATCCTGGGGCTGTAGTCGGTCCCAAGGGTTGGGCTGTTCGCCCATTAAAGCGGTACGCGAGCTGGGTTCAGAACGTCGTGAGACAGTTCGGTCCCTATCCGTCGTGGGCGCAGGAAATTTGAGAGGAGCTGTCCTTAGTACGAGAGGACCGGGATGGACGCACCGCTGGTGTACCAGTTGTTCTGCCAAGGGCATAGCTGGGTAGCTATGTGCGGAAGGGATAAGTGCTGAAAGCATCTAAGCATGAAGCCCCCCTCAAGATGAGATTTCCCATAGCGTAAGCTAGTAAGATCCCTGAAAGATGATCAGGTTGATAGGTTCGAGGTGGAAGCATGGTGACATGTGGAGCTGACGAATACTAATAGATCGAGGACTTAACCATATAATATGAAGCAATGTTATCTAGTTTTGAAGGAATATACCTTCATCAGTTTGGTGATGATGGCAGAGAGGTCACACCCGTTCCCATACCGAACACGGAAGTTAAGCTCTCTAGCGCCGATGGTAGTTGGGACCTTGTCCCTGTGAGAGTAGGACGTCGCCAAGCAAAAACCTAAGTCGTTTCGACTTAGGTTTTTTTGTGTTTATTTTTATTTACCGAAGGTTAAAATCCATAAATTTAATAACCCTAAAGAAGAAAAAAGAATGAAATAGAGGCAGTTTAAAATAATGGTAATGATTTTTTGTGCTCCGGATTTTTCGAATGCTCCTAAAATAATCCCTAAGAATAGGAAAGATTATTTCTATCATAATAATGAGAGTAGAAAAAATGGGGTGATATAAATAAGCATTCAATAATTACAGCAATTACTGTGATAGAGAAAAATAAATAGGATAATAGCACAGTAATTTTTTTCACGGTTATTCCTCCTTTGAAATTAAATCGTTATAATATAGGTTCTATCGATGTATAGAACACAAGAGAGTATATATATTGATTAAAACATACTGAAGTATTATATAAATAGTTATACATAAAATAGATCTCTAGAAATATATATTCTAATTCCCTTTCCTTCTTGCATATAGTTGCAATTCTTCTTTTGAATATAACTAAAACACGAACGTTATCGATGACTAATAAAAAAACATTCGATTATTTATTGACATTGTTTATGAAATATTGTTAATATAGCCATAGAAACAATAATATATAAGACCTCATATAATCGCGGGGATATGGCCTGCAAGTCTCTACCTAACGACCGTTATTCGTTAGACTATGAGGGAAAGTCACTCGGTATTTTTCTATTCACAAGGGATATGTATGCCTGAGTAGAGCACTTTCTCTCATAGTAAAAGAGAAACTGTTCTATTTCAGGCTTTTTTTATTTGAATCGGGGGGATTCTAATATGAAATCACTAGTTGGAGTCATAATGGGAAGCACGTCAGACTGGGAAACAATGAAATATGCTTGTGACATTTTAGATGAATTAAATATACCGTATGAGAAAAAAGTTGTATCCGCTCATCGGACTCCGGATTATATGTTTGAATATGCAGAAACAGCTCGTGAACGTGGATTAAAAGTTATTATTGCTGGAGCCGGTGGAGCAGCGCATTTACCAGGAATGGTTGCAGCGAAGACAAATCTTCCTGTAATTGGTGTTCCAGTTCAATCAAAGGCGTTAAACGGCCTAGATTCGTTATTATCCATTGTCCAAATGCCAGGAGGGGTTCCAGTTGCAACTGTTGCAATTGGTAAGGCTGGTTCAACGAATGCTGGATTACTTGCTGCACAAATACTTGGATCATTTCATGATGATATACATGATGCATTAGAGTTGAGACGAGAAGCTATTGAGAAAACTGTGCGTGAAGGTAGTGAGCTAGTATGACGAGAATCATTTTACCTGGAAAAACAATCGGCATTATTGGAGGCGGCCAGCTTGGAAGAATGATGGCGTTGGCAGCTAAGGAAATGGGTTATAAAATTGCTGTTTTAGATCCTACAAAGCATTCACCATGTGCACAAGTTGCTGATGTTGAAGTCGTTGCACCATATGACGATCTAAAAGCAATTCAGCATTTAGCAGAGATAAGCGACGTTGTCACATATGAATTTGAGAATATTGATTATAGATGTTTACAATGGCTTGAAAAACATGCTTACTTACCACAAGGTAGTCAGTTGTTAAATAAAACGCAAAATCGTTTTACAGAAAAGAATGCAATTGAAAAAGCTGGGTTACCAGTAGCAGCGTATAGATTGGTTCAAAATCAAGATCAACTTACAGAAGCAATTAAAGAGTTATCTTTCCCTTCTGTCTTAAAAACAACGACAGGTGGATACGATGGTAAAGGGCAAGTGGTTTTAAAGAGTGAAGCTGATGTTGTGAGAGCAAAAGAACTTACTAATAAAGCAGAGTGCATTCTAGAAAAATGGGTGCCTTTTGAAAAAGAAGTATCAGTTATTGTAATTCGTAGTGTAAGTGGTGAAACTAAAGTATTTCCGGTAGCGGAAAATATTCATGTAAATAATATTTTGCATGAATCTATCGTTCCAGCCCGCATTACAGAAGAACTTTCTCAAAAAGCAATTGCTTACGCAAAGGTACTTGCGGATGAACTAGAACTTGTGGGAACACTAGCGGTAGAGATGTTTGCTACAGCTGACGGTGAGATTTACATTAATGAATTAGCACCAAGACCTCACAATTCAGGACACTATACACAGGATGCATGTGAAACGAGTCAATTTGGTCAACATATTCGAGCAATCTGTAATTTACCTCTTGGAGAAACAAATTTGTTAAAACCAGTTGTCATGGTAAACATTTTAGGCGAACATATAGAAGGGGTCCTAGGACAAGTGAATAGACTAACCGGGTGCTATTTACACTTGTATGGAAAAGAAGAAGCAAAAGCGCAGCGAAAAATGGGGCATGTTAATATTTTAAATGATAATATTGAAGTCGCTCTAGAAAAAGCGAAGAGTTTGCATATTTGGGACCATCAAGAACAACTGTTGGAGGGAAAAAGATGATTAATCGTTATACACGCCCTGAAATGGGTGCGATTTGGACGGAAGAGAACAAATTTAAAGCGTGGTTAGAAGTTGAGATTTTAGCGTGTGAAGCATGGGCTGAGCTTGGCGATATTCCAAAAGAAGATGTGAAAAAAATTCGTGAACATGCAACATTTGATATTGATCGTATTTATGAAATTGAAAAAGAAACACGTCATGACGTAGTTGCTTTCACTCGTGCTGTATCAGAAACACCAACATTAGGCGAGGAACGTAAATGGGTTCATTACGGTTTAACATCTACAGACGTAGTAGATACAGCGTTATCTTATATCTTAAAACAAGCAAATGAAATCTTGTTAAAAGACTTAGAAAACTTTGTTAGCATTTTAGCTAATAAAGCGAAAGAGCATAAATACACGATTATGATGGGAAGAACACACGGTGTACATGCAGAGCCAACAACATTTGGTTTAAAACTTGGTCTTTGGTATGAAGAAATGAAACGTAACGTAGAGCGTTTCAAACAAGCTGCTGATACAGTTCGCGTTGGTAAGTTATCTGGTGCGGTTGGTACATATGCAAATATTGATCCATTCGTAGAAAAGTATGTTTGTGAAAACTTAGGATTAGAAGCAGCACCAATTTCAACACAAACATTGCAACGTGATCGTCATGCACATTACATGTCAACACTTGCACTAATCGCAACATCTGTTGAAAAGATGGCAGTTGAGATTCGTGGTTTACAAAAGAGTGAAACACGTGAAGTTGAAGAGGCTTTCGCAAAAGGTCAAAAAGGTTCTTCTGCAATGCCGCATAAACGTAATCCAATTGGATCTGAAAATATGACTGGTTTAGCTCGTGTTATCCGCGGTTATATGATGACAGCTTACGAGAATGTTCCGTTATGGCATGAGCGTGATATCTCTCACTCTTCTGCAGAACGCGTAATTTTACCAGATGCTACAATCGCGTTAAATTACATGTTAAATCGCTTTGGTAATATCGTTAAAAACTTAACTGTATTCCCAGAGAATATGAAACGCAATATGACAAGAACATACGGCTTAATTTACTCTCAACGCGTAATGCTTACACTAATTGACAAAGGTCTGGTACGTGAAGAAGCTTATGATATCGTACAGCCTAAAGCAATGGAAGCTTGGGAAACACAAGTACAATTTAAAGAGCTTGTAGAATCTGACGAGCGTATTACAAGTAAGTTAACGCAAGAAGAAATTAACGAATGTTTCAATTATGAACATCATATGCAACACGTTGATACAATCTTTGAACGCCTTGGATTAAACGAAGCGTAAAATTTCATATGGCACAGAATAGAGTCATTCTGTGCCATTCTTTATAAAAATATTATTCACATTTTTCAAACTACAGGGGGCTTGCGAAATGCAAAAGCTAGAATTGCTGTATGAAGGTAAGGCAAAAAGAATTTATCGTACAGAAGCAGCAGATATGGTTTGGGTAGAGTACAAAGATAGTGCGACTGCTTTCAATGGGGAGAAAAAAGCGACAATTACAGGAAAAGGTCGTTTGAACAATGAGATTACAACTTTATTGTTCAGAAAGTTACAAGAAGTTGGAATTAAAACACACTTTGTGGAGAAGTTATCTGATACAGAACAACTTGTCAAAAAGGTGAGTATTATTCCATTAGAAGTTGTCACAAGAAACGTAATTGCAGGCAGTCTTTCAAAAAGACTAGGAATGGAAGAAGGAACTGCTCTTACAACACCAATCGTAGAATTTTACTACAAAGATGATGATTTAGGAGATCCACTTGTAACGGAAGATCATATTCGTTTGTTAAATGTTGCAACACCAGAGCAAGTAAGCGTATTACGAGATGCAGCTCTACAAATCAATCAAGTGTTGATTGAGCACTTCGCAAGCTGTCGTGTAAGATTAGTAGATTTTAAATTAGAGTTTGGCGTAACAGAAGAAGGGGAAATCATATTAGCAGATGAAATTTCACCAGATACTTGCCGTTTATGGGATGAAACGAGCAATGAAAAATTTGATAAAGATGTATTCCGTCGTGATCTTGGGAATTTAACAGAAGCATATGAAGAAATTTTAAAACGTTTAGGGGGAGCTTCACATGTATAAAGTTAAGGTATATGTAACGTTAAGAGAAAGTGTATTAGATCCACAAGGAACTGCGGTAAAGGGAGCACTTCATAGTCTTTCATTTACAGAAGTACAAGACGTTCGAATCGGAAAATATATGGAATTAACAATTGATAAATCAGTATCTGATCTGGATAGCAAGGTAAAAGAAATGTGTGAAAAATTATTAGCAAACGTTGTAATGGAAGACTTCCGTTATGAAGTTGAGGAGGTTGTCGCACAGTGAAATTTGCAGTCATAGTATTCCCAGGTTCGAACTGTGATGTCGATATGTTCCATGCAATTAAAGATGAGCTTGGTGAAGAAGTAGATTACGTTTGGCACGATAGAGAGAATTTAGATGAATATGATGCAATTTTACTACCAGGTGGATTCTCTTACGGTGACTATTTACGTTGTGGTGCTATTTCTCGCTTTGCTAACGCAATGAAAGCAGTGCAAAAAGCTGCTGAGCAAGGAAAGCCAATTTTAGGTGTATGTAATGGATTCCAGATTCTTGTTGAATCAGGATTACTACCAGGAGCATTAATGAGAAACGAAAACTTGAAATTTATGTGCCGTACGGTTCAGTTACGTGTTGAAAATAATGAAACGATGTTTACATCACAATATGAAAAAGATGAAGTAATTAATATTCCAATTGCACATGGCGAAGGAAATTACTATTGTGATGAAGCGACTCTTAAACAATTAGAAGAGAATAATCAAATCGCATTCCGTTACGTAGAAAATCCGAATGGAAGCGTTTCAGATATTGCGGGTATTGTAAATGAAAAAGGAAATGTTCTTGGTATGATGCCACACCCAGAGCGTGCTGTAGATGAATTACTTGGCGGTGCTGAAGGTTTAAAAGTCTTTCAATCTATCTTAAAACAGTGGAGGGAAACATATGTCGTTAATGCTTGAGCCAAATCCAACACAAATTAAAGAAGAGCGTATATATGCGGAAATGGGGCTAACAGACGAAGAGTTTGCCATGGTTGAAAAGATTTTAGGCCGTTTGCCGAATTATACAGAAACGGGACTATTCTCTGTTATGTGGTCTGAACATTGTAGTTATAAAAATTCAAAGCCAGTTCTTCGTAAGTTTCCAACGACAGGTGAGCGTGTCTTACAAGGACCTGGAGAAGGCGCTGGAATTGTAGATATCGGTGATAATCAAGCGGTGGTATTTAAAATGGAAAGTCATAACCATCCTTCTGCAATTGAGCCATATCAAGGGGCAGCAACAGGTGTCGGTGGTATTATTCGCGATGTATTCTCTATGGGCGCACGTCCGGTAGCTCTATTAAACTCACTTCGTTTCGGTGAATTACAATCACCACGTGTGAAATATTTATTCGAAGAAGTAGTAGCAGGAATCGCAGGATACGGTAACTGCATCGGTATTCCTACTGTTGGTGGAGAAGTACAGTTTGATCCATGTTATGAAGGAAATCCACTTGTAAATGCAATGTGTGTAGGCCTAATTAATCATGAAGATATAAAAAAAGGGCAAGCACATGGTGCTGGTAATACAGTAATGTACGTAGGAGCATCAACTGGTCGTGATGGTATTCACGGTGCAACATTCGCATCTGAAGAGTTATCTGAAAGCTCAGAAGCGAAGCGTCCGGCAGTTCAAGTAGGGGATCCATTTATGGAGAAACTTCTTATTGAAGCATGTTTAGAACTTATTCAGTCTGATGCACTTGTTGGAATTCAAGATATGGGAGCTGCTGGTTTAACATCATCTTCTGCAGAAATGGCAAGTAAAGCAGGTATGGGTATTGAAATGTACTTAGATGATGTACCGCAGCGTGAAACTGGAATGACTCCATATGAAATGATGTTATCTGAATCACAAGAGCGTATGTTAATCGTTGTGAAAAAAGGTAGAGAGCAAGAAATAGTAGATTTATTTGAAAAGTATGGTCTTGCAGCAGTTACGATGGGGAAAGTAACTGAAGATAAAATGCTTCGCCTATTCCATAAAGACGAAATGGTAGCTGAAGTACCGGCGGATGCTCTTGCAGAAGAAGCACCAATTTATCATAAACCGTCAAAAGAAGCAGCATACTTTGCTGAGTTCCAGCAGATGAAAATGGAAACACCAAAAGTAGAAGATTATAAAGAAACGTTATTATCTTTATTACAACAACCAACGATTGCAAGTAAAGAGTGGGTATATGATCAATATGATTATCAAGTGCGCACTAGCACAATCGTTACACCAGGTTCAGATGCAGCGGTTATACGCGTACGCGGCACAGAAAAAGGATTAGCAATGACGACAGATTGTAACTCTCGCTACATTTATTTAGATCCAGAAGTGGGCGGTAAAATTGCAGTAGCAGAGGCAGCACGTAATATCGTATGTTCTGGCGGGGAGCCACTTGCAATTACAGATTGCTTAAACTTCGGTAACCCAGAAAAACCAGAGATCTTCTGGCAAATTGAGAAATCAGTAGACGGTATGAGTGAAGCTTGCCGCAAGTTACAAACACCAGTTATCGGCGGGAATGTATCAATGTATAACGAGCGTAGTGGTGAAGCTGTATATCCAACACCAACTGTTGGGATGGTTGGACTTGTACACGATTTAAAACACGTAACAACACAAGAATTTAAACAAGCTGGCGATTTAGTTTATGTAATTGGAGAGACGAAAGCTGAGTTTGGTGGAAGTGAATTACAGAAAATGATCTACGGAAAAATTTTCGGTCAATCACCAAGCATCGATCTAGATGTAGAATTAAAACGCCAAAAGCAAGTACTAGCAGCAATTCAAGCTGGCCTTGTTCAATCTGCACATGATGTTGCAGAAGGTGGTTTAGCAGTTGCAATTACTGAAAGTGCAATTGGTGCTAACGGTTTAGGTGCTACTGTGAAATTAGACGGAGAAGCAACAGCAGTATTATTTGCAGAATCACAATCGCGCTTCGTTATAACCGTAAAACGTGAAAATAAAGAAGCATTTGAGAAAGTGGTTGAAGCAATTCAAGTTGGAGAAGTGACAAATACAAATGAAGTAACAATTCATAATGAAGAAAATGAAGTATTACTTACAGCAAATGTAGATGAAATGAGAAAGGCTTGGAAAGGGGCAATCCCATGCTTGCTGAAATAAAGGGGTTAAATGAAGAATGTGGCGTTTTTGGAATTTGGGGGCATGAAAATGCAGCACAAGTTTCGTACTACGGATTGCACAGTTTGCAGCACCGTGGGCAAGAGGGCGCAGGCATTGTTGTAAATAATGGGGAAAAAATCATCGGTCACAAAGGGTTAGGTTTAATATCAGAAGTGTTTTCAAGAGGTGAGCTAGAGGGATTAAACGGGAAATCAGCAATTGGACACGTACGATATGCAACAGCTGGTGGAAGTGAAGTTGCTAACGTTCAACCATTATTATTCCGTTTTTCCGATCATAGCATGGCGTTAGCTCATAACGGAAATTTAATTAATGCAAAAATGCTTCGTCGTGAATTAGAGGCAGAGGGAAGTATTTTTCAAACAAGTTCAGATACAGAAGTACTTTTACACCTCATTAAGCGTAGTACAAAAGATTCTTTAATTGATAGTGTAAAAGAGGCTCTAAATAAAGTGAAAGGTGCGTTTGCATATCTTTTACTAACTGGAAATGAAATGATCGTTGCGCTAGATCCAAATGGATTCCGTCCTCTTTCAATTGGAAAGATGGGGGATGCTTACGTTGTAGCATCGGAAACATGTGCTTTCGATGTAGTTGGGGCAACATACATTCGTGATGTAGAACCTGGTGAATTGCTTATTATCAATGATGAAGGAATTCACGTAGATCGTTTTACAAATGAAGTAGACCATGCGATTTGCAGTATGGAATACATTTACTTTGCACGTCCAGATTCTAATATAGCTGGTATTAATGTTCATGCAGCACGTAAAAACATGGGGAAACGTTTAGCGGCGGAAGCTCCTATTGAAGCTGATGTTGTTACTGGTGTACCAGACTCTAGTATTTCAGCAGCAATTGGTTATGCGGAGGCGACAGGAATTCCGTATGAGTTAGGGTTAATTAAAAATCGTTACGTTGGACGTACGTTTATTCAACCTTCTCAAGAACTGCGTGAGCAAGGGGTTAAGATGAAGCTTTCAGCAGTAAGAGGCGTAGTTGAAGGAAAACGAGTTGTTATGATTGACGATTCTATCGTAAGAGGAACGACAAGTAAACGAATTGTTCGTATGCTTCGCGAGGCTGGAGCGACAGAAGTCCATGTAAGAATTGCTTCACCACCTCTTAAGTATCCATGCTTCTATGGCATTGATATTCAAACGAGAAAAGAATTAATCGCAGCAAATAATTCAATAGAAGAAATCCGTCAAATCATCGGAGCAGATTCACTAACATTTTTAAGTGAAGATGGATTAGTAGATGCAATTGGACGCCCATATGAAGGAAAATACGGTGGTCTATGTATGGCTTACTTCAATGGAGACTATCCAACTGCTCTTTATGATTATGAGCAAGAGCTTTTAGAAAGTATGAAATAAGAAGAAAAAAGCTTCTACTTCTTTTGATGTAGAAGCTAGCTTCTTTCTTAAAACGGCCGCCCTGGATGGGGAGAAATTAAAAGACGAGGTGTAAAAAACGATGGCGAATGCATATAAGCAAGCAGGAGTAGATATTGAAGCTGGATATGAAGCGGTATCTCGCATGAAAAAACACGTACAAACAACTATGAGAAAAGAAGTGCTAGGCGGTTTAGGCGGTTTTGGAGGTATGTTTGATCTATCAAAATTTGCATTAGAAGAACCTGTATTAGTATCTGGAACAGATGGCGTGGGAACGAAATTGATGCTCGCTTTTATGGCAGATAAACATGACACAATTGGTATTGATGCAGTAGCAATGTGTGTAAATGATATTGTTGTCCAAGGAGCAGAGCCGCTTTTCTTCCTTGATTATATTGCTTGTGGTAAAGCTGAACCTAGTAAAATTGAAAACATCGTCAAAGGTATATCAGAGGGCTGTCGCCAAGCTGGTTGTGCATTAATTGGTGGAGAAACAGCTGAAATGCCAGGAATGTATTCTACGGAAGAATACGATTTAGCTGGTTTTACAGTTGGAATTGTTGATAAAAAGAAAATTGTAACAGGTGAAAAAATTGAAGCTGGTCACGTATTAATTGGCTTAGCATCTAGCGGTATTCATAGTAACGGTTATTCTTTAGTACGAAAAGTATTACTAGAAGATGGAGAACTATCTTTAGACCGTATTTACGGCCGCCTAGAACTACCTCTTGGTGAAGAATTATTAAAACCAACGAAAATTTATGTCAAACCTATTTTAGAACTATTGAAGAAACATGAAGTATACGGTATGGCGCATATTACAGGTGGCGGGTTCATTGAAAATATTCCACGTATGTTGCCAGAAGGAATCGGTGCGGAAATTGAATTAGGATCTTGGCAAGTTCAACCGATCTTCAGTTTACTTCAAGAAGTCGGAAAACTAGAAGAGAAAGAAATGTTCAATATTTTTAACATGGGTATTGGTATGGTAGTAGCAGTAAAGGAAGAAGAGGCAAAAGATATTGTTCGTCTTCTTGAGGAACAAGGCGAGAAAGCTCATATTATTGGACACACTGTACAAGGGTCTGGTGTTACCTTTATTGAGGGAACAGAAGTATGAGTAGATTAGCAGTTTTTGCTTCTGGGAGCGGCTCTAACTTTCAATCTCTCATTAATGCGGTAGAAGACAAAATATTGGATGCAGATATTAGTTTATTAGTATGTGATAAACCAGAGGCACGCGCTATTGGACGGGCACACTATCACCATATTCCGTGTTTTTCCTTTTCAGCGAAAGCATATGAGTCAAAAGAAGCATTTGAAAAAGAGATATTAAAAAAGCTAGAAGAGTATGAAATTGATTATGTTATTTTAGCTGGATATATGCGTTTAATTGGAACGACTTTACTAGAAGCGTACGGCGGGAAAATTATTAATATTCATCCATCACTACTACCGAGTTTTCCAGGGAAAGATGCTGTTGGTCAAGCGTTAGAAGCGGGTGTGAAAGTAACCGGAGTAACGATTCACTATGTAGATGCAGGTATGGATACAGGTCCAATTATTGCGCAAGAAGCAGTAGTTGTTTCTGAAGGGGATACGAGAGAAAGCTTACAAAAGAAAATTCAACAAGTTGAACATAAATTATACGTAAATACAGTGAATCAAATTGTTCAGTCTGTGAAAAAACCAACTGTTAACTAACATACAACCAGGGGTGAAGGATAAATGAAAAAGCGTGCATTAGTAAGTGTTTCAGATAAAACAGGAGTAGTAGAATTTGTTAAAGGTTTACTTGAACAAGGGATTGAAGTTATTTCAACAGGTGGTACGAAAAAATTATTAGAAGAAAACGGCTTGCAAGTAATTGGTATTTCTGAAGTAACTGGTTTCCCAGAAATTATGGATGGTCGTGTAAAAACATTACATCCAAATATTCATGGTGGTCTATTAGCAGTTCGTGATAATGAAATGCATGTAGCGCAAATGAATGAATTAGGTATTCAACCAATTGACTTTGTTGTTGTTAACTTATACCCATTTAAAGAAACAATCGCTAAGCCTGATGTAACATTTGCTGATGCAATTGAAAATATTGATATCGGTGGCCCAACAATGATTCGCTCTGCTGCGAAAAATCATAAATTTGTATCGGTAATTGTAGATCCAGTAGATTATGATGTTGTATTAGCAGAACTGAAAGAGAACGGTGAAGTAACAGAGGAAACGAAACGTAAATTAGCAGCGAAAGTATTCCGTCATACAGCGGCATATGATGCATTAATTTCTAACTACTTAACAAAGCAAATGGGCGAAGAAAGCCCTGAAACAGTAACGGTGACATTTGAGAAAAAACAAGATTTACGCTATGGCGAAAATCCACATCAAAAAGCGACATTCTATAAAGCGCCATTCGCAGCAACGTCTTCTGTTGCATACGCAGAACAATTACATGGTAAAGAATTATCTTATAACAATATCAACGATGCGGATGCGGCACTTAGCATCGTGAAAGAATTTACAGAACCAGCAGTAGTAGCGGTAAAACATATGAATCCATGTGGTGTTGGAGTAGGAACTGATATTCACGAAGCATATACTCGTGCTTATGAAGCGGATCCAGTATCAATCTTCGGCGGTATTATTGCAGCAAATCGTGAAATTGATAAAGCTACAGCAGAAAAGTTACACGAAATTTTCTTAGAAATTGTTATCGCTCCTTCGTTCTCGCAAGAAGCTTTAGAAGTGTTGCAAAGTAAGAAGAACTTACGCTTACTAACTGTAAATATTGAAAAAGCGACAAGTGCAAGCAAAAAACTAACTTCTGTACAAGGTGGTCTTCTTATTCAAGAAGAAGATACGTTATCATTAGATGAGGACGCAATTTCAATTCCAACGAAACGTGAACCATCAGAGCAAGAATGGAAAGATTTAAAACTAGCTTGGAAAGTTGTAAAGCATGTGAAATCAAATGCAATTGTTTTAGCGAATGATAACATGACAGTTGGTGTAGGCGCGGGACAGATGAACCGTGTAGGTTCTGCAAAAATCGCAATTACACAAGCTGGCGAAAAAGCACAAGGTAGCGCACTTGCATCTGATGCTTTCTTCCCAATGCCAGATACAGTAGAAGAAGCAGCAAAAGCTGGAATTACAGCAATCATCCAACCAGGCGGATCGATTCGTGATGAAGATTCTATTAAAATGGCAGATGCGTATGGGATTACTATGGTGTTCACTGGCGTACGTCATTTCAAACACTAATAGAGGATGTTAAAAAAGTCCGGTCAAGATAACTGTCGCATGTCGTCGTTGCATAGCCCGTGCGGTACTCATGTAGGAAAGCTACACTCCGTGTCCTCCTGGCGAATGCGCCTTGACCTGCTCGGTTCTCTTGATCCTCCTTTTTAACTTTCTATTGATACGGTTGTTTAAAAAGTCCGGTCAAGATAACTGTCGCATGTCGTCGTTGCAATGCCAGTGCGGTACTCATGTAGGAAAGCTACACTCCGTGTCCTCCTGGCAAATGCGCCTCGACCTGCTCGGTTCTCTTGATCCTCCTTTTTAAACTTTTATTGATATGAAAACAAACTAGGAGCATAGCTTCTAGTTTGTACTTATTTAATTATTGGGGGATGAAATATGAATGTTTTAGTAATTGGCCGTGGTGGACGTGAGCATGCTTTAGCTTGGAAGTTTGCACAATCTGAAAAGGTAGAAAAAATATATGTAGCGCCAGGTAATGAAGGTATGCGAGACGTTGCAACACCAGTTGATATTGATGAGAATGATTTTGATGCATTAGTCTTATTCGCAAAAGAAAACAATGTAGGCTTAACTTTCGTTGGACCAGAAATTCCACTTATGAATGGAATCGTTGATCGCTTTAAGGAAGAGGGACTTCGTGTATTTGGACCTAATAAAGCGGCTGCTGTTATTGAAGGTAGTAAAGCTTTTACGAAAGAATTGATGAAAAAGTATGATATTCCAACTGCGGCATATGAAACTTTTACAGACTATGAAGAGGCAGTAAAGTACATTCAGAAAGTTGGTGCACCGATCGTAATTAAGGCAGATGGGTTAGCTGCTGGTAAAGGTGTAACGGTAGCAATGACGCTTGAAGAGGCATTACAAGCTGTGAAAGAAATGCTACAAGATGTGAAATTCGGCGCAGCAAGCAAGAAGGTCGTTATTGAAGAGTTTTTAGATGGACAAGAATTTTCATTAATGGCATTTGTAAATGGAACAACTGTGTATCCAATGGTAATTGCTCAAGATCATAAACGAGCTTTTGATGGTGATAAAGGTCCTAATACAGGCGGAATGGGTGCATATTCCCCAGTACCACAAATTCCGGAATCAGCGGTTCAAGAAGCGATTCAAACAGTATTACATCCAACTGCTAAAGCGATGATCCAAGAAAATCGTTCGTTTACAGGAATTTTATATGCGGGGCTTATTTTAACGAATGATGGTCCAAAGGTAATTGAGTTCAATGCACGCTTTGGCGATCCTGAAACGGAAGTTGTATTACCACGCTTAGAAAATGATTTAGTTGATGTATGTAACGCTGTATTAGATGAAAGTGAATTAACGTTACAATGGTCAAAGGAAGCAGTTATTGGTGTCGTACTTGCTTCGAAAGGATATCCAGAAGCATATAAAAAAGGTGAAATTATTAACGGATTAGATGCACTGCAAGATGTAATAGTTTTCCATGCGGGTACAGCGATGAAACATGGTGACTTTGTAACAAACGGTGGCCGTGTATTATTTGTTGCTTGTAAGGCGAATAGTTTACAAGAAGCGAAAGATAAGGTCTATAAAGAAATCGGTAAAATTGAGAGTGATGGTTTATTTTACCGAAGTGATATAGGATATCGTGCAATTGGGCATGAGATGACGAAAAGCTAATATATAAAAATCCCGCTGATTTCTCAGCGGGATTTTTATGCATCTTTATTTTTTTTTAATTTTCCTTTTTGCTTTGCCATTTCTCGAAGTAAATACTCGATGTGTGCATTGACGCTACGAAACTCATCATTCGCCCATTTTTCGATGACTGCGTGTAATTCAGGATCAATACGTAATGGAAAGCTTTTCTTTTTGGCCATAATCACTTACAACCTTTAGTATAGGCTTCCTGTATTAATAACTGGTTGCGCACCTTTATCTGAAACGATGGCAACTAATAAATTGTTCACCATATTTGCTTTACGCTCGTCATCGAGTTCCAGTACGCCTTCTTCATCTAACATATGGATTGAATCTTTCGCCATCTTCACAGCACCTTCAACAATCTCTTTTCTAGCAGCTAATACTGCTTTTGCTTGTTGACGTTGGAGCATTGCATGGGCAATTTCTGTTGCGTAAGCTAAATGCGTTAAACGAGTTTCTAATACTTCTACGCCAGCGATTTCAAGGCGTGCTTCTAACTCACGCTTTAATTCTTCAGAGATTTCTTCAGTATTTCCTCGTAACGTGATACAAGTTTCATCTTGGAAATTATCATAAGGATATTTTGTAGCAACGTGGCGGATTGCTGTTTCGCTTTGAATTTCTACGAATCGATCGTAATGCTCAACACCAAACATTGCTTTTGCGGAATCAACAACTTTATATACGATAACGGCTGCAATTTCAATTGGATTGCCCTCAACATCGTTTACTTTTAATTTCTTACTGTTAAAGTTTTCAACACGTAAAGATACAGTTTGACGAAACGCGAATGGAATTGTTAAAAATAAACCATTTTGACGAATTGTTCCTAAATAACTACCGAAGAACGTAATAACTTTCGCTTGATTCGGTTGAACGATACCGATACCTGTAGCTAAAACAGATGCTAATATGAGAGCTAAAATAGCTATTACAAACATTTCTTGTACAAGGCAAAATACACCGATAGCGGCTAAAACTAAAATTCCAATAACGCCGAGAAATCCATTAACATAAAATACTTGTTTTTCTTTCATATGATCGCCTCCTTGATATAAAAATGATATCACTTTTATATCATTACATGCAAGAGGGTTACACCTAATTTTCTGAATTTTATTGTTTGATATCTTTTATGTACGTTTTAAGGGTGAAAACAAGAATGTACGTTCTGTTTCGTGGTAAAATAAAGAAGACTTAGCTGCCCACTGCAGCAGCTAAGTCCCTTTGAGAGCATCTTGCATCGTGACAAATGATTCAAAGCGGTTTTGCCAGGATTAATTCTTCAATCGCTGACTCAATCTCTTTGTCAGAAGTGTCATAACTTCCATCTGACTTTGACTTTGGCTTGTCATGACTGGAAGCTGAATTAACTTCTTCTTTATTATGTCCTTTTTCAGTGAAATTCATGCTAGGCATTTTAAATGCGCTCATATTCATATATTTTCCAAACTTACAGGCTTCAACAATAGGGCAGAAACGAACGATTCCCTCCGCAATTTTCATGGCACCAATCCATAGCAAAACTTTAGACCAAGTGCACCAAGGTTTACGTACGAGTTTAGCTGTACTACAACCGAAGAGGATGAGTCCGAGTGTAATTCGAATTAGAGCACTAATTGTGCCGATGTTTTGCTTCATTAGAAAAACACTCCTTTTTAATTAACTTCGAAATAGAAAATACTATTTCATTTGTTAGTATTCCGTATAAGTTTTTTGATATGTAATCCAACATTTGACGTTGAAAAAGATGTTGGATTGGGCGTGTGTGTAGGTAGCTTTTTTTGTTATAATGAAAGAATGCGTAAAAGGAAGTTCAAAAAGTCTGGTAAAGATATAGCAAGGAATGTAAAAAATCTTGATAAAAATTAACTGTTATTTTGAACAGAAATTATATAACTAGAGAAAAGAAAGGGTGTTTTCATGTACGATATTTCCAAATGGAAACATGTATTTAAGCTTGATCCAAATAAGGAGTTAAGTGACGAACATTTAGAAATGATTTGTGAATCTGGAACGGATGCTGTTATTGTAGGCGGAAGTGATGGAGTGACAATTGATAACGTATTACACATGCTAGTTAGCATTCGTAGATATGCAGTGCCTTGTGTGTTAGAGGTTTCTGATGTGGAGGCAATTACACCAGGATTTGATTTTTATTACATCCCAAGTGTTTTAAATAGCCGAAAAGTAGAATGGGTAACAGGTGTTCATCATGAGGCATTGAAAGAATTTGGAGATATTATGGACTGGGACGAAATTTACATGGAAGGGTATTGTGTTTTAAACCCAGAAGCGAAAGTAGCCCAGCTTACAGATGCAAAATGTGATTTAACAGAAGATGATGTTATTGCATATGCGCGTTTAGCAGACAAGCTATTACATTTACCGATATTCTATTTAGAATATAGCGGGACGTATGGAGACATTGAGCTTGTTAAAAATGTAAAAGCAGAATTGAAACAAGCTAAGCTATATTATGGCGGTGGTATTTCTAATGCAGAACAAGCGAAAGAAATGGCGCAGTATGCTGATACAGTAGTTGTTGGAAATATTATTTATGATGATATAAAATCGGCATTAAAAACAGTTAAAGCAGTAAAAGGAGAGTAGGTGCAGGCGCATATGAGTACGACAGATAAGTTATTAAATGGTTTAAATCCGCAGCAACAAAAAGCAGTACAAACAACAAATGGACCACTTCTATTAATGGCAGGCGCAGGTAGTGGGAAAACACGTGTGTTAACACACCGTATTGCATATTTACTTGGTGAAAAAGGTGTGGCGCCATGGAATGTACTAGCAATTACCTTTACAAATAAAGCTGCTCGTGAAATGCGTGAGCGTATTGATAAACTTGTTGGACCAGAAGCAGAAGATATTTGGATTTCTACGTTCCACTCTATGTGTGTACGTATTTTACGACGTGATATCGATCGTATTGGTATTAATCGTAACTTTACAATCTTAGATTCAGGCGATCAGTTAACTGTAGTCAAAAAAATTATGAAAGAGCGCAATATTGATCCGAAGAAATTTGAGCCGCGCTCTATTTTAGCCGGTATTAGTAATGCGAAAAATGAACTGTTATCTGCAGATAAATATGCAAAAAAAATTACAATCGCTGACCCATATGAAAAATTAACGAGCGATGTATATACAGAATATCAAAAACGTCTTTTGAAAAATAACTCATTAGACTTTGATGATTTAATTATGACAACGATTCAGCTATTTGAACGTGTTCCAGAAGTACTAGAGTTTTATCAGCGTAAGTTCCAATATATTCACGTTGATGAGTATCAAGATACGAACAAAGCTCAGTACCTTCTTGTTAAACATTTAGCAGCACGTTTTAAAAATCTTTGCGTTGTAGGTGATTCTGATCAGTCTATTTACCGCTGGCGCGGGGCTGACATTTCTAACATTTTGTCATTCGAAAAAGACTATGAGAATGCGCAAGTTATCTTGTTAGAACAAAATTATCGTTCGTCACAAAATATTTTAAATGCAGCGAATGCTGTAATTGAAAAAAATTCAAACCGTAAACCGAAGAAATTATGGACAGACAATCAAATTGGAAGCAAAATCTCGTATTATCGTGCTGCAACTGAAAAGGACGAAGCGTATTTTGTTGCGAAAAAAATTCGTGATGATATTCAAATGGGGAAACGAAAATATACTGATTTTGCAGTGTTATATCGTACAAATGCCCAGTCTCGTATGGTCGAGGAGATTTTCCTGAAATCTAATATCCCTTACAAAATCGTCGGAGGTACTAAGTTCTACGACCGTAAAGAGATTAAAGACATTTTGGCGTACTTACGTTTAATTGGGAATCCAGATGATGAGATTAGTTTTGCACGTATTATAAACATGCCAAAGCGCGGGATTGGTGCGACTTCTATAGATAAAATTATTAATTATGGTGTGCAAAACGGAATCTCATTAACTGCTGTATTCGATGAGATTGAGCATGTTGGTGTAAGTGCAAAAATAACAAAAGCAGTAAAAGAATTCGCAAGTTTATTACACAACTGGGTAAATATGCAAGAGTATTTATCTGTTACAGAATTAGTAGAAGAAGTTATTGAGAAGACAGGCTATCGCGATATGTTGAAAAATGAGCGTTCTTTAGAAGCAGAAGGTCGTTTAGAAAACTTAGACGAGTTTTTATCTGTTACACAAACATTTGAATCCCAAAGCGAAGATAAGAGCCTTGTTGCATTCTTAACAGACTTAGCTCTTGTTGCGGATATTGATCGTGTAGATGAAGATCCAACTGCTGGTGAAGAAGTTATTTTAATGACGATGCACTCAGCAAAAGGATTAGAGTTCCCAGTTGTCTTTATTGTTGGCTTAGAGGAAGGGATATTCCCGCATACTCGTTCTCTTATGGAAGAGGATGAAATGCAAGAAGAGCGTCGTCTTGCCTATGTAGGTATTACTCGTGCAGAAGAAGAGCTATACTTATCTAATGCTCAAATGCGTACTTTATTTGGTAGAACAAGTATGAATGCAGCATCTCGATTTATTACAGAAATTCCGGCAGAATTAGTAGAACCATTAAACGAAACAGCACCGAAGCGTGAAACTTCGTTTGGTGCAAAAGGAAGAACGACAAGCGCAACTACAACACGCTCTCGTTCAGCTTTCGCGCGTCCGGCTGTTAAGACGACAGGTGGCGAGCAAATTGGCTGGGGAATAGGCGATAAAGCTGCTCACCAGAAGTGGGGAGTCGGTACAGTTGTAAGTGTAAAGGGTGAAGGAGATTCAAAAGAATTAGATATTGCGTTCCCAAGCCCAATTGGTATTAAACGTTTATTAGCAAAATTTGCACCTGTGACGAAACAATAGGAAAGGACTGAGGATATGTCAAAAGAGATAGCCAAAAAACGTATAGAAGAACTGCGTGATTTGTTAAATACATTTAACTATCAATATCACGTATTAGACAATCCTTCTGTTTCTGATGCGGAATATGACCGTGATATGCAGGAGCTTATAAAATTAGAAGCAGAGAACCCAGAGTTTATGAGTGAAGACTCTCCCTCCATTCGCGTTGGGGGGACTGTTCTTGATATATTTGAAAAGGTAACGCATAAATCACCAATGTTAAGTTTAGGAAACGCGTTTAATGAAGGAGATTTGCGTGATTTTGATCGAAGAGTACATCAGGGAATTGATGATGCGAATGTAAGATATATATGCGAATTAAAAATTGACGGACTTGCTGTTTCACTTCATTATGAAAAAGGACGCTTCATTCAAGGAGCAACACGTGGTGATGGTATAACGGGTGAAGATATTACCCAAAACTTAAAAACGATTAAAGCTATCCCGCTGCGTTTAAATGAAGAAGTAACGTTAGAAGCACGAGGCGAGGCTTATATGCCGAAGCGTTCATTCGTTAAATTAAATGAAGAAAAAGAGCAAAATGGTGAAGATGTATTTGCGAATCCACGTAATGCGGCAGCAGGATCGATACGCCAACTTGATCCGAAAATTGCAGCGAAGCGTAACTTATCTATGTTTGTGTATGGTCTTGCTAATGTAGAAGAAAAAACAATTCCATCCCACAGTGAATCACTGGATTTCTTAGGTGAGCTTGGATTTAAGACGAATCCAAATCGTCGTACATGTGAAACAATTGAAGACGTAATAGCCTATGTAGAAGAGTGGCAAGAAAAACGCCCGCATCTTGATTATGAGATTGACGGAATCGTTATAAAAGTAGACGATGTTGCTATTCAAGAAAGCTTAGGAACTACAGCAAAGAGTCCAAGATGGGCAATAGCTTATAAATTCCCAGCTGAAGAAGTTGTGACGAGATTAACAGGGATTGAATTAAGTGTCGGCCGCACAGGAGTTGTAACACCAACTGCAGAGCTGGAGCCAGTGCGAGTAGCCGGAACTATTGTCCGTCGTGCTTCTTTACATAACGAAGATTTAATTCGTGAAAAGGATATTCGAATTGGTGACTACGTTGTTGTGAAAAAGGCTGGAGATATTATTCCTGAAGTTGTGAACGTTATTTTTGATAAGCGTACTGGTGAGGAAGAAGAATATCATATGCCAACGCATTGTCCAGCATGTGAGAGTGAACTTGTTCGTTTAGAAGAAGAAGTAGCACTTCGATGTATAAATCCGACTTGCCCAGCTCAAATTCGTGAAGGATTAATCCATTTCGTTTCAAGAAATGCAATGAATATTGATGGACTTGGAGAACGTGTAATTACACAACTCTTTGATGCGGATTATATTCGTACGTTTGCTGATTTATATTCATTGACGAAAGAGCAATTATTAGAACTAGAACGTTTCGGTGAAAAATCAGCAACAAATTTAGTCCAAGCAATTGAGAATTCTAAGGAAAACTCATTAGAGCGATTATTATTCGGTCTTGGTATTCGTCATGTCGGTGCGAAAGCGGCACGTACATTTGCTGAGCATTTCGAAACGATGGATGAGCTTGTGAAAGCGACGGAAGAAGAATTAAAAACAATTAATGAGATTGGTGAAAAAATGGCTCAATCCGTTGTAACGTATTTCGATAATGAAGACGTATTAGAGCTATTACAACAATTTAAAGAGTATGGCGTGAACATGGCATACAAAGGTATAAAAATTGCTGATTTACAAAATGTTGAATCGTACTTCGCAGGAAAAACTGTCGTCTTAACAGGGAAATTAGAAGTTATGGGCCGCAGTGAAGCGAAGAAGAAAATTGAGGCATTAGGTGGAAAAGTAACAGGAAGTGTTAGTAAAAGTACGGATTTACTTGTTGCTGGTGAAGCTGCAGGCTCGAAATTAGCGCAAGCAGAGAAGCACAATGTTGAAGTTTGGAATGAAGAGAGGTTCTTACAAGAGCTGAATAAGTAAGAGGTGCAAACTTACGATGAAAAAAATAGCGTTAGCGGTATTAAGTCTTAGCCTACTTGTAAGTGGGTGTAGTATGGGTTCCAATAAAGATGAAAAAGCAGTTGAGAAATCGGGGAAAGCGAAAGAACAAGCAGTTATCCCGAAATACTCCATTTCGGATGAATATTATAAGACAACGGTTCAATTTGATCCAGGTAAGGCACGTGGTTTAGTTGTACAAGGTTTAAATAGTCGTCTAGATGTAGATGAATTTGAAACAGGATTAATGCGCATTGCCAAAGAATCGTTTAGTACGAAAGATTATTTCTTTAAAGGCGGAAAGTTTCTAGAGGCTCAAGATATACAAATGCTTGTAAAAAGAAAGCGTACAGATGCTGAACAAAAAGAGCTAGAGGATAAGTTGAAAAAAGATGCAGTTAAATTTCCAAATATCGGACTGAATCCAGCCTTAAGTGAAGGTTCGGAGTCACTAGAAGTGAAAAATAAAAAACATCCAATGTATATCTCAAACATTTTAGAGCATGATTACTACGTGCAAAAAGGTGGGAACGATAATGAACCTGATGGCATTGTAGTTGGATTAGCGATGAATTCTGTTCAATATTATGAGGAAGAGCATGGTTATCCGCGTGAGGCTGCAATTCCAGATGTGAAAATGTTAGCTGAAGGGAAAAGGATGGCCCAAGAAATCTTGAAAGTAATGCAGCAAAAAAAGCCTGAAATAAAAAATATTCCGGTTACATTTGCGATTTATCGTCAAGGTCCAAAGTCTTCGCTTGTACCAGGGAATTTTGTTTCTTATGCTAAGGTAGAAAAAGGCAGTGAAACGGTTGAGGATTGGAAGCCGATCAATGAGAAATACTATTTATTCCCATCTGAACAAGCGAAAGCGGATAATAAACGTGAAGATCTTGCGAGGGTGTCAAACTTTAAAGCAAAATTAAGTGAGTATTTCCAAGGAGATTATACAGCTGTTATCGGTACTGGAATGTATAGAGATGATGAATTAAGAGAAATGAAGCTCGATATTCCTGTCCAATTCAATGGGAAAGCTGAAGTGATTGGTTTTACACAATATGTAGCTGGACTTGTTATGGAATACTTCCCGAATTATATGAAAGTACAAGTAACAATTAAATCTGTAGAACGCCCAGAAGCAATTATTATACGTGAAGCGAAGCAAGATGAACCGTTTGTGAAAATTTTAGATTAAAGATGAGAGCTGTTCCATAAAGGAGCAGCTTTTTTTCTTGAAAAATTTTGTTATAATTTTAAATGTTACAAATAAAGGGGTAAGGGGCAAAGTCATGGAAGAACTAAGCTTTCAAGTCATTATTTTATTAATTGCATTCGGGTTTTTAGCAGCTTTTATTGATTCGGTTGTTGGAGGGGGAGGATTAATTTCGCTTCCTGCACTTATGTTTGTTGGTTTATCACCAGCTTCGGCAATCGCAACGAATAAATTAGCTGCAACGATGGGGACGCTTACGAGCACAATTTATTTTATTCGATCAGGTAAGGTGAATTTTCGGATTGTAGGAAAGTTAATCCCGTTAACTATTATTGGAGCAGTCGCAGGGGCTTTAGTAGTAAAGTTTATTCCGCCTGATATTTTGCGTCCACTAGTACTCGTAATGTTGGTTTTTATTGCCATTTATATTATTGCGAAAAAAGATTGGGGAAGTGCATCTACCTATAAAAAGATGACAAAAGGAAAAACATTAATGTTTTTCTTTGTTATTTTAATGATAGGATTTTATGATGGATTTTTTGGACCAGGGACAGGATCCTTTTTAATTTTTGCATTTTTATTAATTGGTTTGGATTTTATTCAAGCGGCAGCATCTGGAAAACTTTTGAACTTCGTTAGTAATATCGTATCTTTAATTACTTTTTTATTTTTAGATGTGATTCATTTTGAATACGGTATAATTATGGGCTTATCAATGATTTTAGGTGCTTATTTTGGATCGAAGTTTGCGGTTCAAAAAGGTGTTGGATATGTAAGGACTTTATTTTTATTAGTTACTATTTTATTAATCGGGAAAAATGTTTTGGAATATACTCATATTTTGTAGATTCATACGTATGTATGAATCTCTTTTTTTTATTATATTTTAAAAATTTATTAATTTTTAAAATATAAGTCTAGGAATATTTGAATAAATCTAAATTATCGTGTAGAATAATGTTGTAAAATGTAAACGTTTTTCTAAGGGGAGGCTAAAAAGATGGTAGTAGCATACAAACATGAGCCATTTACAGATTTTTCAGTAGAGGCTAACAAATTAGCGTTTGAAGAGGGTTTAAAGAAAGTAGAATCTTATCTTGGACAAGACTATCCATTAATTATCGGGGGAGAAAAAATCACTACAGAAGATAAAATTGTTTCTGTAAACCCTGCAAATAAAGAGGAACTTGTTGGTCGTGTTTCAAAAGCAAGCCGTGAATTAGCTGAAAAAGCAATGCAAGTAGCGGATGCAACATTCCAAACTTGGAGAAAGTCAAAACCAGAAATGCGTGCAGATATTTTATTCCGTGCTGCAGCAATCGTTCGTCGTAGAAAACATGAGTTCTCTGCTATTCTTGTAAAAGAAGCAGGTAAACCATGGAATGAGGCAGATGCTGATACAGCAGAAGCAATCGATTTTATGGAATATTATGCTCGTCAAATGTTGAAATTAAAAGACGGTATTCCAGTAGAAAGCCGTCCAATTGAATATAATCGTTTCTCTTACATTCCATTAGGAGTAGGTGTTATCATTTCTCCTTGGAATTTCCCATTCGCAATTATGGCAGGTATGACAACAGCTGCCGTAGTTTCTGGTAACACAGTATTACTAAAACCAGCTAGTACAACTCCTGTAGTAGCAGCGAAATTTATGGAAGTATTAGAAGAAGCTGGTTTACCAGCTGGCGTAGTAAACTTCGTTCCAGGTAATGGTTCTGAAGTTGGTGACTATTTAGTAGATCACCCTCGTACACGTTTCGTTAGCTTCACTGGATCTCGCGATGTAGGTATTCGTATTTACGAACGTGCAGCAAAAGTAAACCCAGGACAAATTTGGTTAAAACGTGTTATCGCTGAAATGGGCGGTAAAGATACAATCGTTGTTGATAAAGAGGCAGATCTTGAATTAGCAGCTAAATCTATCGTTGCATCAGCATTCGGATTCTCAGGACAAAAATGTTCTGCATGTTCTCGTGCAGTAATCCATGAAGATGTATACGATCATGTATTAAATCGTGCTGTTGAATTAACAAAAGAATTAACAGTAGGTAACCCAGATGCAAAAGATATTAACATGGGACCTGTTAATGACCAAGCTGCATTCGATAAAGTAATGAGCTATGTTGCAATTGGTAAAGAAGAAGGTAAAATCGTATCAGGTGGCGAAGGAGACGATTCTAAAGGCTGGTTCATCCAACCAACAATCGTTGCTGATGTTGCAGAAGATGCTCGCTTAATGAAAGAAGAAATCTTCGGACCAGTAGTAGCATTCTGTAAAGCAAAAGACTTTGATCATGCACTTGCAATTGCAAACAATACAGAATACGGTTTAACAGGAGCAGTTGTTACTAACAACCGTGACCATATTGAAAAAGCACGTGAAGACTTCCACGTTGGTAACTTATACTTCAACCGTGGATGTACTGGTGCAATCGTAGGTTACCAACCATTCGGTGGCTTTAACATGTCTGGTACAGACTCTAAAGCTGGTGGCCCTGATTACTTAGCGCTTCACATGCAAGCAAAAACTACTTCTGAAACTTTATAAGAAATAGTAGAAAAGATCTTCACAGACTGTGAAGATCTTTTCTTTTTGAGAAACTCTCTATAATAGAAGCTAGTTAATTTCAATCAAGAAAGGTTTCTAAATATTACTATTTTTTCTTTTGGATTAGTTAAACCTTGTTAATATCGGGATAAACATGAAAATAGAAACAAAACAGCGAGAAAAATTGACTTATTAGTCATATTTTTTAGTATTCATTTTGAGGATTTCCTGTATAATACAATTTGAAAGAAAATCTATGGTTAGACAAGAGAACACTCCTTTCGGCTTTGCTAACTGAAAGGAGTGTTTTTTTTAGGTCGCTAAAAACTCTTCTGTACTCATTATATTTGCGTATACTCCATTTAAACTCGCCAAAATTGTATTATGAATATAAACAGCTGGTATAGTAGCATTCTTAAATGAAAGATCTTTTGTAGCACAAGCATCGTGTATTACGGTACAGTGAAGACCAAAATCAAAAGCAGCTCTTACTGTAGCATCAATACACATATGGGTCATCATCCCGCATATTACGACGTGCTCAATTCCTGAACGTTGTAATTGTTCTAGAAGATCAGTTTCTCGGAAGCTATTTGGATAATGTTTAAGGATAACGGTTTCCTCTCTAAGTGGACGGACATTTTCGTGAATATGGACACCTTCTGTATTGGGTAGGAAAAAAGTAGCGCTATCTTTTATAGCTACATGTTGGATATGAAAAATAGGTTCGTTTCTTATTCTAAAATGTTGTAGTAGCTGACTAGCATATTCACTTGCTTCTACTGGATTACGTAATTCCATCATTCCGCTTGGAAAATAATCATTTTGAATGTCGACGAGCAAAAGAGCTGTTTTCATATATCTATCTTCCTCCGATTTCATATTCAAATAATGTTATTCAATGAATAGAGAAGATTCTCCTTTTTAAAAGTATGAGTGAGAAGGATTTTACATAACTTTAAAAATCACTATTGTATTGTTACTTCTTATTTAAAAATTTAAATAGAGAAATAATTAATATTTTTCCGAAAAATGTATTGACTCTCATTATTCTGAGTTCTATAATAAGACTTAATTAAACGACAATTAAATCGATACACTCTTATCCAGAGAGGTGGAGGGACTGGCCCTACGATACCTCAGCAACGGGTTTTTTTAATACCGTGCTAACTCCAGCAAGCCTATAAAGGCTTGGAAGATGAGAAGATGTGAATGAGTACATATAAAAGTGCTCTCCTTCTTATCTTTTATTACTGATAAGGAGGAGAGCACTTTTTATTTTACCTCGAAAGCTCTACTTCAAGTTTTACAGCATATAGGAGGGAAGAAAATGATTTCTTTTAACAATGTAAGTAAAGTATATGAATCAGGTGGGCAATCTGTTCATGCGGTTGAGGATGTAACGCTGTCAGTTGAAAAGGGCGAAATTTTTGGCATTATCGGATTTAGTGGTGCTGGAAAGAGTACGCTATTACGTTTAGTAAATATGTTAGAAAGACCAACTGCAGGAACAATTTCAATAGATGATAAAGATATTACATCATTATCGGCGAAAGAATTGCGGACACTAAGACAAAGAATTGGGATGATTTTCCAAAGTTTCAATCTATTTAATTCAAGAACGGTGTTTGGGAACATTGCTTATCCATTAAGGTTAGCGAAATTGCCAAAGAATGAGATAAAAGAAAGAGTGAATGAACTACTAAAATTTGTTGGTTTAGAAGATAAAGCGAACTATTATCCAGAACAGTTATCAGGTGGGCAAAAGCAGCGTGTTGGGATTGCAAGAGCACTTGCGACATCACCCGATATTCTCATATGTGATGAGGCAACATCAGCTTTAGATCCGGAAACAACAACAGAAATCTTAAATTTATTAAAGAAAGTAAATAGAGAGTACAATTTAACGATTCTACTTATTACACATGAAATGCACGTTGTGAAAGAAATTTGTCACCGTGTAGCCGTTATGGAAAAAGGAAAAGTAATTGAAGAAGGAAAACTGTTTGACGTTTTCACACAACCAAAAACAAAGACAACTCAAAATTTTGTACGCTCTGTTATTAATGATCACTTACCAGAAAGTGTTCTAGCGAAAATTCAAAACGGAGGTCAGATTTATCGCCTGACTTTTACTGGGGAAGAGACAGGGCAGCCTGTACTATCATATATTGCGAAAAACTATAACGTCGATGTAAATGTTCTTTATGGAAATATTATTGAACTCCAAAATGTGCTATTTGGAAATCTTCTTGTAGAACTACAAGGTGAACAGAAAGAAATTCAAAAAGCATTACAACATCTAAGACTGCAAGTGCAGCTGAAGGAGGTAGAAGCTCATGCGAGTTGATTGGAGTATATTTTGGCCTCGCATATTAGATGCGACGGGGGATACCCTCTTAATGGTAATTGTAACCCTTATATTTGCTACAATTCTCGGTATACCTCTAGGTTTACTGTTGTATGTAACGAGAAAAGGAAATTTTTTAGAAAATAAATGGGTCTTTTCTATTCTTAATATCATAATTAATACAATTCGTCCGGTTCCATTCATTATCTTTTTAGTAGCTTTAAGCCCACTAACAAGAAGTGTTATTGGAACGACGATTGGAACGGCTGCAGCAATCTTCCCAATGACGTTAGTTGCATCAATTGGTATTGCTAGAATGGTTGAAACCAATCTTGTTTCTGTTCCGAAAGGAGTAATTGAAGCAGCACAAGCAATGGGCGCTTCACCACTTAGAATTGTTTTTGAAATCCTCGTACCAGAAGCTTTAGCACCATTGATCCTAGGTGTCACGTTTATGACGGTCGGTTTAATTGAATTTTCTGCAGTCGCAGGACTTGTCGGTGGTGGCGGTCTTGGTGACTTAGCAATGACATATGGTTATCAACGCTTTGATACGTCAGTTATGTTTGTAACGGTCGTTTTACTTATTATTCTTGTACAGGTGGCTCAAAATTTAGGGAACTACTTTGCGAAAGTCTTTTTACGCAGATCATAAAAAGGAAGAGGGGAAAAGAAAATGAAGAAAATTTTAGCATTTGCATTATCAGCGATCGTAGGAATTACAGCATTAAGCGGCTGCTCAGGTGGAGACACAGGTGCAGGAGCGAAAGAGAAAGTAGTTCGCGTCGGTGTAACTGGAACAGATGGAGACGTTTGGGAAATTTTAAAGAAAAAAGCTGAAAAAGAAGGGATTAAAATTAAACTGGTTGAGTTCTCTGATTACACAACACCCAACAAAGCGTTAGCTGATGGAGATATTGAACTAAACTCATTCCAGCACATTGCTTTCTTAGAGCAATTTAAAAAGGAGCATAAGTTAGATATTACAGCTGTTGGTACAACGCAAATTGCACCGATGGGCTTATACTCTGAAAAATATAAGAAAGCAAATGAAATCCCAGATGGTTCGGAAATTGCTATTCCGAATGATCCAACGAACCAAGCACGTGCATTAAAACTTCTTGATGCAGCTGGATTATTAAAGCTTAAGAAAGATTTTGGTCTATTTGGGGATCCAAGTGGTATCGCTGAAAATCCAAAGAAGCTAAAAGTTACACCGGTTATCGCACAGCAAACACCTCGTGTGTTAAAAGATGTAGCGGCTTCAGTTATTAATAACGGTGTTGCTGGTCAAGCTGGATTAGACCCAGCGAAGGATCCAATTTTCTTAGAAGATCCAAATAATGAAAATGCAAAGGCCTATATTAATATTTTCGCAGCTCGTACGAAAGATAAAAATGATCCAACACTGAAAAAAGTAATTGAGTTATACCATTCAAAAGAAGTAACAGATGCAATTAAGAAAGAAACAAATGATGGTTCAATTTCAGTAGATCTTTCACTTGATGAGCTTGAAAAAATCGTAAAATAATTATTGAGTTTAACGACTAACAGTAGGAACCCCTCCGCTGTTAGCTCGTTCAACATATAATCTACTTAACAAACAAAACCCTAATTCTGTACCTTCTAATTTTGTATAACATAGAATCCAATGTTTGTTAAGTAGAGTGATGGACCAGGAGTTTTCCTGGTCTTTTTTTAATTAAAGCAGCTGGCTAATAATAAGGAAATCCAAATTATGATTGGGTAAGAGATTAAACTAAAAATGAGTGTACTTGCTAATTTCTTTTTAGGGATTAATAGTTTCTTTGATGAAAATAAGAAAAGAGAAAATAGGATAATGATAGATGCTGAGATTACTCCTGGATTATAAGAACGATAAATGAAATACAAGATAATATGCTGAACGGCGTTAAAGAAGATACAGCCCTGTATAAAAATGATCAAATAAATAGAAGATATGATGCTTAATTGATATAGAATGACTATGAGTAAGACGAAGGTTGTTAATATGGAAATTGCAATGAAAAATTGTTTGTTAGTTATAAAATGGATCGAAAATCGATTAGCGATATATTGTGGCATTTGGAAAGCTTCTTCAAGGTTATGAAAAAAGAATAGAAGGGGGATTAGCCAGATTGTATTAGTGGTGAAATGTCTTGTTGAAGATGTTTTTATCAACTTATATCAGCTCCAATAAAGGGATAGAAAGCCTATAAGAAAAGGCTTTCTACAAGGGTATAGTTATTCAATTATGATGCTTTTTAAATTACTCTCAGGTTGCGGTTGTTCTTCAGCATAAGAGGAGAGCTCCTCTTGCAAAATATTTAGTGCGTGCTTAGCTGATTGCTGAATCGGATTCGGTAGCTCTTCTAATATACGCATACCGATTTTTATTTTTGTACGAATTACCTTTCTTAGTAATTCATCATGCATGTACTACACCTCCAAACCGAATGTTTAGTACATCATCTTCAAACTTAGCTCCTTGAATAGAAAGGTGTGTTAATGTTTTTGGTAAGGTGATATTTCGCTTCATAGAGCCGGCTCGAATAATAAGTTCATCACCTTTTTGATTTAATGAAAGTTCACTTTTGTTTGAGAAGGGAATGGACAGTACGAAAATATACTCATCGCCATCTTTTTTTACATATTGTGTGCGGCCATTAAATTTCACTTCAGTAGGAGAGGGGTCTGATTTAAATAAAGCATTTCCTACACGCTCTAACATAGGTAAACCAACAACTTCTTGTTCAAACATGGGAGCTTCGTAAATAGGAAGTGGCTGAAAACTATCTTTAATTAACGCCTTATATTTCTTTTGTGTATCTTTCCATGCCTGAAAGTAAGGGTCGGTAACAGTGTTAGGGATGACGCGGTTAATCATAATGGCATCTACGTTATAATCGTATAAGTTTAAATAAGTAAAACTACGCTGAGCTTCTTTAATGACCATTTTTTCAGGATTTACAACAACGCGAATACTCGTTACTTCTCGGTTTGATAAAATATCTCTCATTTCTCCAAGTTGTTCAAGCGTATTCGTTAATTCGTCCATAATATCATCAGTTGGAAGGGGGACACCAAGAAGTGGTTGAGCTACAGGACGAACAACTTTTAAAATCTTCCTTTTAATAGGAAAGAGTTTTTCCATCCACCAGCCGAGCATGTCTGGAAAGCTAAGCATTGCTAAAGTTTCTCCAGTCGGTGCGCAATCAATAATGATGACGTCGTAAGTGTTGTGTTTATAGTAATCGAGTACTCGAAGTAAGCTAATTAAATCTTCCATACCAGGGAACATCGTTAATTCTTCTGTTGTAATATCATCAGCTGCTTTGGAAGTGAAGAGTAGTGTAATATATTTCTGCAATTTCCCCCAGCTTTTTTCCATTTCATAAATAGTGTTAATTTCTTGTGCCCACAAGTTTTCGCGAATTTCTAGTGGCTCAGAAGATAGTTTTATGCCAAATGAATCCCCTAAACTATGAGCAGGATCTGTACTCATTACTAATGTTTTTAATCCTTGTTTTGCACTTTGGATTGCTGTTGCTGCTGAAATGCTAGTTTTTCCAACGCCGCCTTTACCTGTATACAGAATAATTCTCATCATTAATATCCCCTTTGTTTCGAATATCGAATATTACGAGTGTCGAAATATTTAATTGAATAAAAACCCAACTAGGGTCTTATTCAATCGGAATGTTTTTCATTTTAGGTGTAGAAACCTTTTCTTCTGTTTTTTGCTGTGACGTAGCAATGTGATTCATGATCTTTTGGAATATTTGTAGTAAGAATGCTTTTTCTTCTTCTGACAATGCATCTGTCACTAGGCTAAAGTAATGGGCCGCATTTTGTTTTACTTCTTGAACGAGCATTACGCCGTTTTCTGTTAAACGAATTAATACAATGCGTCGATCGCTTTCATTCCGGTAGCGTTCAATATATCCCTTTTTTACAAGGCGATTTACAACGCCCGTTGTTGTACTCATCGGTATATCAAGAAGATCAGCAATTTTTGTCATTGTAATATCCGTATTTCGCTCCATCCAAAGTAAACAAAATACTTCTGTCTTGGAAAGTGTTAAATCAAGACTTACCCATTCTTCAGGATAGAAAAGTTTCTTGGCGTTATCTAGCAGTAAGTCTAAAAAATGTTCATATTGTAACAATTATTTCCACTCCCGTATATTTCGAGGTTCGTAATATTTGTTTTTATTTTATGTGGAATTGAAATAAATGTCAATGTTTTTAACTGTTTTTTCAGATTAGAAAGAAAATTATCTTCAAAATAGAAATTTTTTGTGATAGATTAATAAATAGAAAAATGATTTTACATAAAAAACCATTGTGATAAATATATTTATCTATAATAGGTGTACAGCTAACGAGGGGGAGAACGATGAGAAGACGAAATACGCAAGCGTTCACGTTTTTAGCATGGACTTCATTTGTTTGTGCGCTTTCAGGAATGCTAATTGGGATTTACACGTTAGATGAAACGCTTAGTGTAAAAGGGTACTATTTAATCGGAACATTATTTTTAACGATGTCTTGTTTTGTATTACAAAAAACAATTCGTGATAATGAGGAAGATAATGAAAGATTTCCGAAAAATAAATCGTTAGATAAAGAGTAAATTGTAAAGAAAGGCACTTGCCTTTCTTTTTTTATGTAAAAATGCCGTAAGTGCCGTGTGTTGACTTGCTTGAAGTACTGAAAATTTGGTATCATCAATAGTATTGTAGATTGAACGATATATTATGGAGGTGGCCTAGCCGTGTCAAGAATTTCCGTTGAGAATGTAAAGCACGTAGCACATTTAGCACGTCTTGCAATTACTGATCAAGAAGCAGAAAAATTTCAAAAACAACTAGATGCAATTGTTACATTTGCAGAACAGTTAAATGAATTAGATACAACTGATGTAAAACCAACAACTCATGTATTAACTATGAAAAATGTTATGCGTGAAGATGTGCCAGAAAAAGGTTTACCAGTAGAAGAAGTATTAAAAAATGCACCGGATCACAAAGATAATCAAATCCGTGTTCCAGCAGTATTAGAATAGAGGAGGGAATTTCGATGTCATTATTTGATCATTCTGTATCAGAGTTACATAAGAAGTTAAACAACAAAGAAATTTCCGTTACGGATTTAGTAGAAGAATCTTACAAACGTATTTCGGATGTTGAAGATAACGTAAAAGCTTTTCTTACATTAGATGAAGAAAATGCACGCGCGAAAGCGAAAGAATTAGATGCAAAGATTGGTGCTGAGGATAATGGTTTATTATTCGGTATGCCAATTGGTGTAAAAGATAACATTGTAACTAACGGTCTTCGTACAACTTGTGCGAGCAAAATATTAGCAAACTTCGATCCAATTTACGATGCGACAGTTGTACAAAAGCTAAAAGCTGCTGACACAGTTACAATCGGTAAATTAAATATGGACGAGTTCGCAATGGGTTCTTCAAATGAAAACTCAGGCTTCTACGCTACAAAAAATCCATGGAACTTAGATTACGTTCCAGGCGGATCTAGTGGTGGTTCTGCAGCAGCAGTAGCAGCAGGAGAAGTATTATTCTCTCTAGGTTCTGATACGGGTGGTTCTATCCGTCAGCCAGCTGCATATTGTGGCGTTGTAGGTTTAAAACCAACTTACGGACGCGTATCTCGTTACGGATTAGTAGCATTCGCATCTTCACTTGACCAAATCGGACCGATTACACGTACAGTAGAAGACAATGCATACTTATTACAAGCTATTTCAGGTATTGACCGTATGGATGCAACTTCTGCAAACGTTGAAGTAGGAAACTACTTAGCTGGTTTAACAGGTGATGTTAAAGGTTTACGTATTGCTGTACCGAAAGAATACTTAGGCGAAGGTGTTGGCGAAGAAGCTCGTGAGTCAGTACTAGCTGCTTTAAAAGTATTAGAAGGTATGGGCGCAACTTGGGAGGAAGTATCTCTTCCGCACTCTAAATACGCTCTAGCAACGTATTACTTATTATCTTCTTCTGAAGCATCTGCGAACCTTTCACGCTTTGATGGCGTACGTTACGGTGTTCGTTCTGATAATGTAAATAACTTATTAGATCTTTACAAAAACACACGTAGCGAAGGTTTCGGTGATGAAGTAAAACGTCGTATTATGCTTGGTACATTTGCTCTTAGCTCTGGTTACTATGATGCATATTACAAAAAAGCACAACAAGTACGTACATTAATTAAAAATGACTTTGAAAATGTATTTGCTAACTACGATGTTATTATTGGACCAACAACGCCAACTCCAGCATTTAAAGTGGGCGAAAAAGTGGACGATCCAATGACAATGTATGCAAATGACATTTTAACAATTCCAGTAAACTTAGCGGGTGTTCCAGCGATTTCTGTTCCATGTGGATTCGGTGCTAACAACATGCCACTTGGTCTACAAATCATTGGTAAACACTTCGATGAAACGACGATTTACCGCGTTGCACATGCGTTTGAGCAAGCAACAGACTATCATACAAAAAAAGCAAGTCTGTAAGGAGGCGAGCATAGATGAATTTAGAAACAATTATTGGTTTAGAGGTTCACGTTGAGTTAAAAACAAATTCGAAAATTTTCTCTGCGAGTCCAACAGAATTCGGAGCGGAGCCAAATACACAAACAAGTGTAATTGACTTAGGATACCCAGGGGTACTTCCTACTTTAAATAAGGAAGCAGTTAACTTTGCAATGAAAGCTGCAATGGCATTAAACTGTGAAATCGCAACGGAAACGAAGTTCGACCGTAAAAACTATTTCTACCCAGATAATCCGAAAGCTTACCAAATCTCTCAATTTGATAAGCCAATTGGTGAAAATGGTTGGATTGAAATCGAAGTAGACGGTAAAAAGAAACGTATCGGTATTACACGTCTTCATTTAGAAGAAGATGCTGGTAAATCAACGCATGCAGCTGACGGTTCATTAGTAGACTACAACCGTCAAGGTATGCCTTTAATCGAGATCGTATCTGAGCCAGATATGCGTACTCCAGAAGAAGCATATGCGTACTTAGAGAAGTTAAAATCAATCATTCAATATACAGGTGTATCTGATTGTAAGATGGAAGAAGGTTCTCTTCGTTGTGATGCGAATATTTCACTTCGTCCAGTTGGACAAGAGAAGTTCGGTACAAAAGCAGAACTGAAAAACTTAAACTCTTTCACTTACGTGCAAAAAGGTCTTGAGCATGAGCAAGTGCGCCAAGAAAAAGAATTATTATCTGGTGGTATCATCCAACAAGAAACACGTCGTTATGACGAAGCAACGAAGAAAACAATCTTAATGCGTATAAAAGAAGGATCTGACGATTACCGTTACTTCCCAGAGCCAGACTTAGTTGAACTTTACATCGACGATGAGTGGAAAGAAGAAATTCGTGCTTCTATTCCAGAACTTCCAGATGCACGTAAAGCTCGCTATGTTGAAGAAGTTGGCTTACCAGCTTATGATGCGCATGTATTGACATTAACGAAAGAGATGTCTGATTTCTTTGAAGCAACAGTTGCAGACGGTGCTGATGCGAAATTAACATCAAACTGGTTAATGGGTGAAGTACTTGCATACTTAAACAAACAACAAAAAGAATTAAAAGACGTTGCATTAACGCCAGCTGGCTTAGCTAAAATGGTTCAATTAATTGAAAAAGGTACAATTTCTTCTAAAATCGCGAAGAAAGTATTTAATGAATTAATTGAAAAAGGTGGAGACCCAGAAGAAATCGTTAAAGCGAAAGGTCTTGTTCAAATTTCTGACGAAGGAACACTTCGTAAGGTTGTAACAGAAATTCTTGATAATAATGAGCAATCTATTGAAGACTTTAAAAACGGTAAAGACCGTGCAATTGGCTTCTTAGTTGGTCAAATTATGAAAGCTACAAAAGGACAAGCAAATCCACCGCTTGTTAATAAAATCTTACTTGAAGAGATTAATAAGCGCTAAAAAAAGAGAAGAATTCTTATTTTTGAACGCTAAAATAGTATAGATTCTTAAAGATTAAACAGAAAAAACACCCGTATTTGGGTGTTTTTTCTGAGTTAATCAAACGTTTGTTTAAATGGTGAAAAATAATTTAAACAAACGTTTGATTAACTGTCAAAAGTGAAAAAATGTTTGTATAGCAACTATGGTATGATAGTTGCAAAAAGGTGGGAATAATGATAAATCTAGACATAGAGAGTTTTTTCATCTCATGAAATAATAGATAATTATTATTCATTATATGTAAATTGATGTGAGAGAATGGATAGACATAAAGTGAAACTTTAATCAGTGGGAGTTTTACTGCCTGCAAATAGCGGGATAAATTTCTTGGTTAAATAAAGCAAAACTATCAGGAGTGAATAGTTACTTTTGATGGGCTACACGAATCGGGTTCTTACTGCCTGTTTGAGCGGAATTAAAGAAGGATAGGAAGATGAGAGGAGGTAAGCATAGGGATACTGAATAAGGGTTCGGTGTATTCGTTTTTCAATGAATAAGGAATTTCCTGTGCTAATAAATGATGAAGCGAGCAAGAATTATTTATAATCCTACTTCTGGGCGCGAGCTATTTAAGAAGAGCTTACCAGAAGTATTACAAAAATTAGAACAAGCTGGATATGAAGCGTCTTGTCATGCGACAACTGGTCCTGGAGATGCGACTGTGGCAGCGAGGCAAGCTGCGGATCGTAAGTTTGATGTTGTTATCGCAGCTGGTGGTGATGGTACGTTAAATGAAGTAGTGAACGGTTTAGTAGGACATGAGCATCGTCCAAAGTTTGGAATTATTCCAGTTGGAACGACAAATGATTTTGCGCGTGCGATCGGTGTACCTCGTGTTATTGAAGAGGCTGCGGATATTATTTGTGAAGGAACAACGGTACCGTTAGATCTTGGTAGAGCAAATGATACATATTTCATTAATATCGCTGGTGGCGGCCGTATTACAGAATTAACATATGAAGTACCAAGCAAGCTAAAAACGGTATTAGGCCAACTTGCTTACTATTTAAAAGGAATCGAAATGTTACCATCATTACATCCAACATATGTTGAAATTGAGTATGATGGGAAGTTGCTACAAGAAGAAATTACGATGTTTTTAATTACGAATACTCGTTCAGTTGGTGGATTCGAAAAAGTAGCACCATATGCATCTATTAACGATGGATTATTTGATTTATTAGTACTGAAAAAAGGTTCTATCGCTGATTTAATTAAAGCAGCAACACAAGCGCAGCGTGGGGAACATATTAACAATCCGAAAGTACTATATACACAAGCGAATCGTATTAAAGTGCATTCACCTGATAAATTAATGATCAACTTAGATGGTGAATATGGCGGAGATGCACCAATGGAATTTGAAAATATATATCATTGTCTGGAACTATTTGTTCCTGAACATCAAGAGGATGCCCTGTAAAGGCATCTTTTTTTTGCTTTCACCTCACTATTTGCGAGTAATAAGATTCCCCCACTGATTAAAGTTTCTCTATGTGCAGATGAATTGTAAATTGTAAGTTAGTTTGATTTTTATGGTATTTTTACAATCCGTTTATTTTATATCCATATTTTATTGATACACTGGAAGAGATAAGAAATGAGAGGTAGGATGCTATGGAGAAGGTAAAAGCAATATTATTTGATAAAGACGGGACATTAATGGATTTTCATTCAATTTGGATAAAAGTAGCTGAAGAGCTTGTCGCTGAATGTATAAAATTATATCAACTCCCACAGTCAATGCAGCAGGCTTTATTAAAAGAGATTGGCGTAGATGGAGCATTTGTTCACCCGCGTAGTGCGCTCGCTGCTGGAACGAGTCTTGATGTGGCCAAGGGGCTTTGTAAGTATATTGCATCATCTAGAGAAGAAGAGATGCATCAATGGGTGAGTGAAAAGTTGTTTGCTCTTATGTACGAGCATCGTTCACATATGAGAATGACGGCAGATTTACCGAAAGTTTTACAAGCGTTAAAGGATAGAGGGTTTATTCTAGGTGTCGTTACAGCTGATGATTTCGCGCCGACAGAATTATTTTTAAAGCAATATCAATTGGAAGCTTTTTTTGATTGTGTTATAGCTTCAGATACATTTCCAGCACAGAAGCCAGATAAAAAAATTGTAGAATCGTTTTGTGAGAGATTTAATTTAGAGACATGTGAAGTAGCAGTCATCGGGGATACACCGACGGATTTACATTTAGCGAAAAATGGTGGCGACTGTTATGCGATTGGCGTACTATCTGGTACGGGTGATCGTCAAACGTTAGAACCACTTGCAGATTTAGTATTACAATCTGTTGAAGATTTAATTTCTCATTCAGGTGAGTTTATTTGGGAACAAGGAAAGTCTAATGTATAAATGAATAAGTCTATAAAGACTCTATATGAGTCTTTATAGACTTATTTTTTTATGCCGAGATAGTAAGAGAATGGGATGAATACTAGAAAGAGGAAGTTGGCATGCATCTTGCAATATAAAGAGAAAACATTGTATAGAAAAGGATGGGGTACACAGTGAACACAAAAAAATTTGCTAAAGTAAATGAACAAATTCCAGGACCGAAAGCAGCGTCTTTATTAGAACGCCGCCAAAATATAGTACCAAAAGGAGTAAGTAATGGGATTCCAACATTTGTACAGTCTGCAAATGGTGCACTCGTAACAGATGTGGATGGAAATCAGTACATTGATTTCGCAGGAGCAATTGGGACAATTAATGTAGGACACTGTCATCCAGCCGTTAAAGAAGCGCTTCATAAACAAGTAGATCAATATATTCATACTGGATTTAATGTGATGATGTATGAGCCATATATTGAATTGGCAGAAAAGCTGGCCGCATTAGCGCCAGGTAATTTCGATAAACAAGTGCTGTTTTTAAATAGTGGGGCAGAAGCGGTTGAAAATGCAGTGAAGATTGCTCGTAAATATACGAAGAGACCTGGAATTATCGCATTTTCTAAAGGATTTCATGGGCGTACATTAATGACAATGACGATGACAAGTAAAGTAAAACCATATAAATTTGGATTTGGCCCATTTGCTCCAGAAGTATATAAAGCGCCATTCCCATATGAATACCGTCGCCCAGAAGGGTTAACAGAAGAGCAGTATGATGATTTTATCATTGAAGAGTTTAAGAACTTCTTCATATCAGAAGTAGCACCAGAAACAATTGCAGCAGTTGTAATGGAACCTGTTCAAGGGGAAGGCGGATTTATCGTTCCAAGTAAGAAATTCGTTCAAGAAGTACGCAGCATTTGTTCAGAGCACGGTATTTTATTTGTAGCTGATGAAATTCAAACAGGCTTTAGTCGTACCGGAAAATACTTTGCAATTGATCATTATGATGTCGTTCCAGACTTAATTACGGTATCTAAATCATTAGGTGCTGGTGTACCGATAAGTGGTGTCATTGGGCGTAAAGAAATTATGAATGAGTCTGCACCGGGAGAACTGGGCGGAACATATGCAGGAAGCCCACTAGGATGTGCGGCTGCATTAGCTGTGCTTGATGTAATAGAAAAAGAGAAATTAAATGATAGAGCGATAGAAGTAGGGAAAGTCGTAATGAACCGATTCCAAGAGATGAAAAACAAATATAATTGCATCGGTGATGTGCGCGGCTTAGGGGCAATGTGTGCATTCGAGCTCGTTCAAGATCGCAAGACGAAAGCGCCTGATAAAACACTAGCGTCTAATTTATGTGCAGAAGCAAATAAGCATGGATTACTTCTACTATCAGCAGGAACATATGGAAATGTTATTCGTGTTTTAATGCCATTAGTGATTACAGATGAGCAACTTGAGGAAGGTTTAACAATAATTGAAGAATCATTGCAAGCTTGTTATGAGCAAGCAAATATCGCTCGTGTTTAAAGAATTGGGATAACTTAAAAAAGGGCATAAAGCTTTTCTTTTTAGGCGGAAGAGAGCATCTGGTCATATATAGAATCGATCAGCCCCTTTTCCTGCCCCATGCCAAGCTAAAACAAAGTGAGGGTGTGGTTGCGATGGTATTCTGTATTTTTCAAGGCAGCGAATTATGTGTTGAAAAATATAAATAGATTTGTATAAATAACAAATTGAAAACATTCTAGCTTACTCTATATAAAATGCAGAAAATTCACTTTATAATAAAGGTAGTGAAGTGAATCGATGGATTTAAAGTAAGGGGTGGCTAGGATGGTTGCAGAAAAGGAACGAGTGTTGATGGATTTACAAGATGTATTTGAATATGCATTTGACGAAATTTTTGTTACGGATGATAAAGGAATCGTTGTACGTGTAAATAGCATGTGTGAAAGACATTACCAGCTCTCTGCTAAGGAATTAGTAGGAAAGCATGTAAAAGAACTACAAAAAGAAGGGATTTTTTATCCGTCTGCAACGTTAGAAGTAATTGAAAAGAAAAGGCCAGTTGAACTTGTTCAAACAACGAAATCAGGAGAGTATTTGCATGTTCGTACAAGGCCTGTTTTTGATGATGAGGGAAATTTAAGAAGAGTGATTAGTTATTCTCGTGATCTTACAGAACTCTATCAATTACGTCAAAAGGTAGAGGAAATGGATAATCAGTTAAAAACATATAAAAAAGAATTAAGAGAAACATATGAACACGAAGGACTTATTTTTAAAAGTATCGCTATGCAAAAAATAATCGAAACAATAAAAAAAGTATCAGTAGTAGATAGTACTGTTCTCGTATTAGGTGAGACTGGAGTGGGGAAAAGCCGATTAGTACGCCATTTGCATGAAGTGAGTCACCGGAAGAATGAAAGTTTCTATGAAATTAATTGTGCGGCATTGCCGACGAATTTAATCGAATCTGAGCTTTTTGGATATTCAGGTGGGTCTTTTACAGGTGCAAATCGTGAAGGGAAAAAAGGGCTATTAGAATCAGCGCATAAAGGAACCCTTTTCTTAGATGAAATTGGTGAAATGCCGCTTGAAATTCAAGCGAAGCTTTTGCAAGTATTGCAAGAAAAAACGTTTCGTCCTATAGGCGGAAGAGAATTAAAAAAGGTGGACGTTAGAATTGTAGCGGCAACAAATAGAGATTTAAGTACGATGGTGAAACAAGGAACATTCCGGAAAGATTTATACTATCGTCTGAATGTCATTCCAATTTCAATTCCACCACTTCGGGAGAGAACAGAAGACATTTTGCCGCTCATCTATCATTATTTACAGCATTTTAATAAAAAGTACGGACGGGATGTAAAGTTAGCTCCTAGTACGTTACAAATGTTTGTAGGGTACCCTTGGGAAGGAAATAATAGAGAGATTGAAAATGTAATTGAACGAATTGTTATCACTGCAGATGATTTTGTAATGGTAGAAGATTTGCCACTATCTATGCAAGAGGCCACAGTTGAACAATCCGGACAAAGTCTTTATAGAATGCTGGAAGAGGTAGAGCGAAATATTATTCTTAAAGCGTATAAAACGTATGGATCAAGTTATAAAGTGGCTGAGTTTTTACAAATAAGTCAATCTGCTGCTACTAGGAAGATTAAGAAGTTCATAGAGGAGGAAGAAAACATTGGATAAAAAAGCGACGTTCGTAAACTTAGAGAAAAAAGCGATGTATATAAATGGTGAGTGGATTACACTGCAAGAACAAATCGAAGTGAATAATCCAGCGACAAAGGAAGTATTTGCAACTGTACCAAAGGGCGGGATTACAGAGGCAAAGCAAGCAGTTGATGCTGCACATGAGGCTTTTAAATTATGGTCAAAATTAACGGCAGCGGATCGCGCAGTAAAGTTAAAAAAATGGTTCACGCTCATTGATGAAAATAAAGAAGAAATTGCAGCAATCATGACGAGAGAGCAAGGGAAGCCGTTTGCAGAAGCACTTGGTGAAGTGAATTATGCAAATAGTTTTGTTGAATGGTACGCAGAAGAAGGAAAGCGAATATACGGTGAAATGATTCCTGCTTCTCATCCGAATAAGCGTATTTTAGTTATGAAGCAACCAGTTGGGGTTATGGCAGCTATTACGCCTTGGAATTTCCCGGCTGCTATGATTACGAGAAAGGTAGCTCCAGCACTTGCAGCAGGCTGTACGGCAGTTGTGAAACCAGCGAGTCAAACGCCATTAACTGCATTGAAGTTAGTTGAATTAGCACATGAAGCAGATATTCCAAAAGGTGTAATAAATATTGTAACAGGTAGTGCAAAAGCAATTGCTGATACGTGGATGGAAGATGAGCGCGTTCGAAAAGTTTCCTTTACAGGATCAACTGAAATTGGAAAAGAATTAATGGCTAGCGCTGCGCAAACGATGAAAAAGGTTTCGCTTGAATTAGGTGGTCACGCTCCATTTATTGTTATGAATGATGCTGATTTAGATAAGGCGGTAGAAGCGGTAATTGGTTCGAAATTCCGTAACGCAGGACAAACGTGTATATGTACAAACCGCATCTTTGTTCAAGAAGAAGTGTATGAAGAATTTGCAGGGAAGTTCACAACAGCTGTAGAGCAGCTTAAAGTCGGAGATGGATTCGGCGAAGGAACAACTGTAGGTCCACTTATTGATGCGAATGCAGTTTCGAAAGTACAAGAACATATTGAAGATGCAATTCAAAAGGGCGGAGAAGTTTTATACGGTGGCCATAAATTTGCAGAGTTAGATGGTTATTTCATTCAGCCAACAGTAATTGGATTGGCAAATGACACGATGCTTTGTATGAATGAAGAAACATTTGGACCGGTTGCACCAGTTGCGAAATTTAAAACAGTTGAAGAAGTAATCGAACGAGCAAATAATACACCATATGGCTTGGCTGCTTATATTTTCACAAAAGATATTAGCCAAGCATTCCAAATTAGTGAAGCGTTAGAGTACGGAATTATCGGCTTAAACGATGGCCTTCCATCAGTTGCACAAGCACCATTTGGAGGCTTTAAAGAAAGTGGTATCGGCCGTGAAGGAGGCCATTTCGGTATCGAGGAATATTTAGAAATTAAATATATTTCGTTAGGACTATAAGTAGTATACTAGAATCTCTATAAGGTAACAGAGAAGGAGATTCTAGTATGGTATATTGGCTATTATTACTCGTAACAATTATTTTTGAAGTAGCTGGAACGATTGCGATGAAGTTATCGAACGGTTTAACAAAGCTTGTTCCAAGTGTACTTATTTTCGTATTCTATGGAATTTGTTTCAGCGTGTTTGCTATCGTTGTTAAAAAGATTCATTTAAGTATTGCTTATGCAATTTGGTCTGGTGTGGGAACGCTACTTATTACAATCATTAGTGTGTACTTTTTTAAAGAGCATATTAATTTATTCCAAGCATTTTGTATTCTCTTTATTGTTTTAGGAGTAATTGGACTGAAAGTGTCATCGGCATCATAAAAGGCTATCTTCCGGCGTGGAAGATAGCCTTTTATTTTTATTAAAACGCCCAGTTACCTTTACGGAAGATCGGCTCATGTCTTCCATCAGCTGTAATGCCGTCGATATCAAGCTCAGCTGATCCAATCATGAAGTCTTCGTGTGTAATACTAGCATTTGCGCCATTTTCAGCAAGTTCTTCTTTAGACATTGTTTTTCCGCCAATTAAGTTAAATGCATAAGCATTTCCGATTGCAAGGTGGCAAGATGCATTTTCATCAAATAGCGTATTGTAGAATAAAATATTTGTGTTTGAAATTGGTGAATCATGAGGTACTAAAGCTACTTCGCCTAAGAAGTGAGAACCTTCATCTGTTTCTACTAAATGTTTTAAAGCCTCTTCACCAGATTCAGCTTTATAGTCTACGATACGTCCGTTTTCGAATGTTAATGTAAAGTTATCAATAATATTACCTGCAAATGCTAACGGTTTTGTGCTAGATACTTGGCCGTTCACACCTGTTTTAAGAGGCATTGTAAATACCTCTTCAGTTGGAATGTTAGCCATAAATGCTACGTTCTTTTCATTTAAGCTACCAGCACCAGCCCATACATGCTTCTCTGGAAGTTCGATTGTTAAGTCTGTTCCAGGGCCTGTATAGTGAAGAGCTTTATAATGTTTTTCGTTTAAGTAATCTACTTTTGTATGTAGTGTTTCATCATGTTCTTTCCATGCTTCCACAGGATTTTCTAAATCAGCACGAGTAGCTTTGAAGATAGCATCCCATAGTTTTGTTTCTTGTTCTTCTGGCGCTACGTCAGGGAATACTTTTGCAGCCCATTCTTTCGTAGGAACAGAAATTACGCACCAGCTTACTTTATCTGCTTGTACATAATCACGGTATACTTTCATCGCTTCTCCAGCTACTTTATGAGCTGTTGCAATTTTCTTTGGTTCTACACCTTTTAATAGATCAGGATTCTCTGCATAGATGGACATAAATGCAGCGCCTTCTTTTGCTAATTCTTCACGAGCATGTGCTTTCCAAGAAGGGAATTCAGAGAAAGCTTCTTCAGGAGCTAGATCGAACTTTAAGCGTGTTAACGTCTCATCATTCCAATCAACATATACGTGTTTTGCACCAGATTTATATGCTTTTTCTGTAACTAGGCGTACAAACTGTACAGCCTCAAGAGGTGCACTGATTGATAAAGTTTGTCCGGGTTGAATATTAACACCAACATTGACTGCAAGGGCAGCATATTTCTCTAACGTTTGTTCAAATGACATATGTATAATCTCCTTTAGTTTGAAAGATTTCTTACTATATATAATACAAGAAAATTCTAAAAATATATATAAATATAACGTAAAAAGAGAGCTCAAAATGTATTGAGCTCTAATAGTTATTTAATCGAAGAAGCAAATTGTTCTACAGTCGTTGTATGGTGTATGCGAACACGCTTCATTTTTAACAACTCATCAGGTTCACCCTTCGTAATGAATTGTCCAGGCTTCGTTGTTGTTGCAAATTGATAGTGTTTCTTTGTTTCTGCGACAACTTTATCATCTACATGACCGAAAGGATAAGCAATTGCGATAACAGGCTTACCTGTTATTTTCTCTAGCTTTTCTTTTGATCCTTTTAACTCTTCATCATAGTTTGTAATTTTCGGCAAGTCTGCGTGTGTTGCTGTGTGAGATTGTACAGAAAAAATACCTGAATCAACCATTTCTTTTATTTCAGATGTAGAAAGAGCTCCTTCTACATCAACGTTATCAACAATCATATATTCTGTTGCCGCTGGTTTAAATGTATCGTCTTTTAGTTTTTGTAAAACATGAAATGCATTCATATTATTTTTCATACCGTCATCAAATGTAACGAAAATCGGCTTGTTTACTTTATTTATATCGCCCCAGCGTTCAAACGTTAACAAAGTATAACCATTTTCTTTTAAATACTTCATTTGTGCTTCAAAGTTAGCAGGCGATACGAATAAATCTTTAATACCTTGTCCATGATAATCATCAATTGCGTGGTACATAAGAACAGGAACTTTTTGCTCGAAAGTAATAGTAGATTTCGTAAGTGGAATAGTTTTTCCGCCCTCTGTTGTTCCTGTAGCTTCAATTTGATATTCACCGCGTTTTCCTTCAAATTCTTTTATATCAAAGGGAAGTGTAAATTGTTGATTTTTCTCTTTAGAAGAAAAGGATTTAGCACTTTCCTTTCCATCAGCAGTGCGCCAAATTTTATATTGTACTTCGGTTAAAGAATCTTTTATGTCTGTAATATGAATATTTGCGTTTGTAGATTCGTGCGTAATTGGATTATAAGAAATTTTACCTTGTTCCCGCACCGTCTCTTCTTGTTTTTTGACCTCTTGTACCTTTTTCTCTTTTTTAGGTTCTTGGCTTACATTGCTAGTATTACAGCCTACTAGAATAGCAGATGTACATAAAGCAATCGCTGCATATTTTCTCATAAAATCACCTTCTATTGTGTATTATGTTGCATGCTTACATTAAAATCCCCACCGCTATAAGAGAGGTGGGGATATACCCTTGTTCATCATATCATTTTTAGGTGAATGGTAGGTTAGTGACTTTGAATAGAGGTATTCTTGCGTTTCTTATTTGATTTGATAATGATATAACCTACTACAAAAATAAGAGGGATAATGAATACATAGATTGGCATTCCCCATACATAATAGCTTTTCATGCTTAAAACTAGTAAGTGTAAGAAGTCGAAAAGGGCGTGAGCTTTCATAATATCCTCCAATATATTTTTTACAAATTATAACATTGTTCATTTGTAATTTGTATATTTTGGTAAATAATTTAAGTTAATTTTAAAGTAAGAGAAAGGTTTATTAATATGCAATTTTGCATATGTAGAGTAGTTTCTATTAAAATATCAGGATCTTGGACTATAATAAGAACCGCTATAAATGTAAGTAAGAATGATGTACGGAGTGGAGAACAGAAATGAAATATAAAAAACTAGTATATATCCTTTTCATATCGCTATTCATAGTCGGTTGTCAAAGTGAAGTGAGTAAAGCGAATAGTGTGGAGGAGTATATTCCATCACGCCTTATGAATGCGGAAGTTACGGCGGATATTATGACGATTGAAATGGATCGTGATACCTTAAAAAAAGTAGAGGTTATTACTAAAAAAATGAGTGATCATGTGAAAAATGATAAAGAGTGGTATGTAAACTACATATCGGGGCATATAGATAAACAGGTGAAGCCATATCATCCTAATTTTGGTATTACAGAAGAAGAATATAACTTTTTTAGGAACGCCGTTGAGAATAGTAGTTTATCTAATACAAGTGATGGAAAACTGCAATTTAAACAAAAAAGTAACCATGAGATAGAAATTGTTTCAAGCAAAAACTTAGAGCTATTTCGAAATATAGTAATTGATACGGAGAAAAATATAGTAAAAACTTCGTTTGGAGAATGTCAGTATGTTGGAGAAGAAAAAACATCTTTGGAACAAAAGATAACGGGGCCCTGGCATGGCAAGCAATGGATGCTAAAAGAACAAAATTTAATTTATATATTTTCTTTGGGTAAGCTTGAAGGAGAGGATAAATCCATTATTGATATTTCAGTAAAAGGTATACACGAAGGAAAACTTATTAGTAAAGAGGAAGTAATTGAATTCCGTTCTATTTCATAAGGAATCAAAAAAATCACCTTACTTAAACAAGTAAGGTGATTTTTTATTAAATAAACAATCCAGCGATTGTTGCAGATAAAATAGAAGCAAGTGTCGATGCAAATAGCATTTTCCAACCGAATTTTGATACGATGCTTCCTTGCTTTTCAGAAAGGGCACGGATTGTACCAACGATTGCACCAATTTGGCTAATACTTGCAAAGCTAATTAAGAATACAGTAACGATTCCAACTGTACGTGGATCTAATGTTGCAGCAGCGCCTTTTAAATCAAGGATTGCTACAAACTCGTTTAATACAATCTTCGTACCCATAATACCACCAGCTGGGATAATATCATGAGTTGGGATACCCATTAAGAATGCGAATGGAGCAAGTATATAACCGAAGATTTGTTGTAAAGTAACAGCATATCCCATTGCACCTGAAGCAGCGCTAATTACGTAGTTTACAACTTCCATAACACCGATAAAGGCGATCATTAATGCGGCAACGATACCAGCTACTTTTAAACCATCAAGCGCACCGTTAATCATTGCGCCGATAAAGCTGTCTCCGAATAGAGTTCTATCAAATTTTTGAATCACTTCATCTTCCTTTTTCGTATCAACTGGTGTTAATAACGAACAAACGATTAAGCTTGAGAATAAGTTTAGTGGAAGAGCTGCTAGTACATATTTCGCATCTAACATCATTACGTATGATGCTGTAACAGAAGCAGAAACTGAGCTCATCGCAGAACAACAAATGATAAACATACGGTTTTTATTAAAATGCTGTAAATCGTTTTTAATAACGATTAACGCTTCACTTGAACCGAAGAATACAGAGTTTACTGCGTGGAATGATTCAACGCGTGGTAAACCAGTAATTTTTGAAATTGCACCGCCGACAACGCGAACGATGAATGGTAAAACACCTAAATAACTAAAGATAGAAAGTAGTGCTGAGAAAAATACGATAATTAATAATACATTTAAGAAAAAGACAAAATCTCTTTGAATTCCATTAAAGAGAAAATCGACACCTGTCGTACCAAGTTTAATTAGTTTGTTGAAAACTTTACTAATGAAGATGATAATTTGTTGACCAATTTTTGTGCCAAACATAAACCAACCGATTAAAATTTGGAAACCAATCATAATAGCAATTGCACGGAAGTTGATTTTACTTTTGTTGTTTGACAAAGCAAAGCATAAACCTAAAACGACAAGAATACCGATAATGCTCATTACATATTGCATGTAGTTGCCCCTTTCAGAAGTTCGTATAAAGTTTTTACATAAAACGCTCGTTATATTACTAAAAATAAAGTAATGGAAGTTTCATGTCATACGTAAGATGTCTGACCTTTTTGAAAAATAAAAAAAAGACCCCTATGGATTCACTTTCATCTATGAGAGAAAGCTAATCAATAGGAGTCTTTTTTATACATAGGCTAATATTCATTAGTTTTCCCCATAGTCCAGCAATTTAAGGTTGCCGGGTAGAAACTCTCGATCCATATTATCGACTATATATGAGGTAACATCGTCCGTATTAAATTAGTAGTAGCGTAACATTACTAGAGAACTATCGTCAATAGCTTTTTTTCTTCCAATAGAAATAGACCATATAAGTATGATAAAATGTAACGCAGTGTTATGAAAAAGAGAGGTCGGAAAATGAGTATAAAAATGACGCCACCAGTTGAAAAAAACGAGTTTATAGATGTAGTGTTTGAAGATTTAACACATGATGGTGCCGGTGTTGCGAAAGTGAAGGGATATCCTATTTTCGTAAAAAACGGATTACCAGGTGAGGAAGCGCAAATTAAAATTATTAAAGTGAAGAAAAATTTCGCGTTTGGTCGTTTAATGAAGCTTCATCAAGAAAGTCCATATCGTAAAGATGCAGAATGCCCCGTGTACAACGAGTGCGGAGGTTGTCAACTTCAGCACTTAACATATGAAGGACAATTAAAAGCGAAAGAAAAACAAGTACGTGACGTTATGCAGCGCATCGGTGGATTAAGTGATGTTCCTGTTCATCCTGTACTTGGAATGAAAAACCCGTGGGTATACCGCAATAAAGCACAAGTGCCAATTGGAGAACGTGAAGGTGGACTTGTAGCTGGTTTCTATCGTCAAGGAACGCATGACATCATTAATATGGAATCATGCTTAATTCAGGCGGAAGAAAACGATACATTAATTCAAGAAGTAAAACGTATTTGTGAAAAACACGGTATTTCGGCTTACAATGAAGAGCGTAACAAAGGAACACTTCGCCACGTAATGGCTCGCTACGGACAAGTAACAGGGGAAATTATGCTTGTCTTTATTACACGTACAGCTGAATTGCCAAATAAAGAAGCAATCATTGAAGAAATCGCAGCGAAATTCCCAGAAGTAAAATCAATCGTTCAAAACGTAAACACGAAACGTACAAACGTTATTTTCGGAGACAAAACGACAGTACTGTACGGATCAGAATATATTTATGACTTTATCGGTGACATTAAATTCGCGATTTCAGCACGTTCATTCTATCAAGTAAACCCAGAACAAACGAAAGTGCTATACGATAAAACGTTAGAATACGCAAAATTAAATGGTAACGAAACAGTAATTGATGCCTATTGCGGAATTGGATCAATCTCCTTATTCCTAGCACAAAAAGCGAAAAAAGTGTACGGCGTTGAAATCGTCCCAGAAGCAATCGAAGACGCAAACCGAAACGCAGCACTAAACAACATGACAAACGCTGAATTTGGCGTAGGAGAAGCAGAAGTAGTCATTCCAAAATGGTACAAAGAAGGCGTAATCGCCGACACAATGGTCGTAGACCCACCGCGTAAAGGCTGTGATGAAGCATTACTAAACACAATCATCGACATGAAGCCAAAGCGCGTCGTATATGTATCGTGTAACCCAGCAACATTAGCACGCGACTTAAAAGTGCTAGAAGAAGGCGGATATAAAACACAGGAAGTACAGCCTGTTGATATGTTCCCGCATACGACTCATGTAGAGTGTGTGACTTGGCTTAAGTTGGTATAATAAAAAAGCAGTTGATATAGAAAAATCTATACCATCTGCTTTTTGGTTTATAAAAATACCATTCAGCAACGATTTTAGTTAAAATGAGTATTGCTGATTTTCACAAAATATAAATGTCCAAATGTACTTTTGCTATTTGGCTTTATATTTTTAAATTGAGAGTTTGAAATTGTATTCATATTGAGAGGATTTGAATTTGAAATGATAGATAATTTTTGGAATGATTTACCACGACCGTTTTTTGTACTTGCACCAATGGAAGATGTGACAGATGTTGTTTTTCGTCACGTAGTAAGTGAAGCTGGTTGCCCAGATGTATTTTTCACAGAGTTTACAAACTCGGATAGCTATTGTCATCCAGAAGGTATGAAAAGTGTACGTGGCCGTTTAATTTTTACAGAAGATGAACAGCCGATAGTCGCGCATATTTGGGGAGATACTCCTGAATATTTCCGCCAAATGAGTATTGGTATGGCAGAGTTAGGATTTAAAGGCATCGATATTAATATGGGGTGCCCTGTACCGAACGTAGCATCAAGAGGAAAAGGTAGTGGTCTTATTCTACGTCCAGACGTTGCGGCAGAACTTATTCAAGCAGCAAAAGCGGGCGGACTACCTGTCAGCGTAAAAACACGACTTGGCTTTAAAGAGTTAAGCGAGTGGGAGGATTGGTTAACGCACATTTTTAAACAAGATATTGCAAACCTTTCTATTCATTTACGTACAAGAGAAGAAATGAGCCAAGTAGATGCGCACTGGGAACTAATTCCGGAAATTAAAAAATTACGTGACCGTATCGCACCAAATACGCTAATAACAATCAATGGAGACATTCCTGACCGTCAAACTGGAATGGAACTTGCAGAAAAATACGGTATTGATGGCGTTATGATTGGACGAGGAATCTTTAAAAATCCGTTTGCCTTTGAAAAAGAACCGAGAGAGCATAGCAGTCAAGAACACCTTGACCTTTTAAGACTGCAGCTTGACCTTCAAGATCAATATGCAGAAGTACTACCACGTTCAATCACAGGGCTTCATCGCTTCTTCAAAATTTATGTAAAAGGATTCCCTGGAGCTGCTGAACTAAGAAATCAATTGATGAACACGAAATCAACTGATGAAGTGCGTGCGTTGCTTGATAAGTTTGAGGCGAGTGTTGATAAGGATGGAGATAGTGAAACAGTGTAACTTTTGAAAGTTAGAGGGGATAGGGTGTAGCGATTTTATGAGTGTTTGTTCCATTTTAATTAAGGTGAACCGTATCATAAGTAAGTGAGGTATTCTATGTAAAACAAGGGTAAGAAAAGAATACAGGAGAAAATTGAAAATGGCAGGTTGGTCTTGATTTTCACTGATATTATCATGTTTATTTTATTATGCCTATAACTTGGAGGCTATGTGAATGTTAAGTGATCAGACGAGATATTCTAGGCTCGCGAATATAACAAAAATAATAAATACAAAATTAGAACTACGTGAAGTATTGCAGCGTGTAACAATGGCGATATCAGAGGAGATTGTTAGGTGCAACGCTGTTGGAATTTATTTACCCCAGGAAGATGGAACATTTAGAGGGTTTGCAGGAAAACCAGAGACCATAAATGGCGTAACGCTCGATACTCAGGTAATTGATCCTGAAATAGACTTACTGGCAAAAGAAGTTATTGAAACCAAAAAAACCATCTCTATCCCTGATACCTCAAAGGATCATCGGCCGGATCCGAGACCAGTTGATGCGTTCAAAATTAAGTCCTTATTAGCCCTGCCTATCTCATTTGGGCAAGAGTTATTTGGTCTGGTTTTTTTATTTGATTATGGAGCTCCAATGAACTTAACAGATTCAGAAATTCAAAGTGTTGAAGCTTATGTAAATATGGCTGCGGTCGCAATTCAAAACGCAAATAATTTAACACAAAAGGAAAACCTTATTGCCGAGAAGCAGCTGTTACTAGATGTTACCCGTGAGTTATCAATGTGTTCCTCGATACAGGAGAGTTTTGATAAATGTTTTTTTTACTTAGGACAGATTTTAGAGAGTAAAAACATGGCTGCCCACCTTTTAGACCCGATAGACAAAACAACGATTAAAACAACGAAGTTAAGCAAGGACTGTGATTGGACAGAAGCGGATTGGATGGAGAAAAGCTATGAAGCCAAGATCCAAGAGGTTATTCAAACAAAAAATATAGATAGTAAGGGTCTACTGATGATTCCATTGGTTTCAATGGGAGAAGTATTAGGGGTAATCGTCGTGGGCAAAGAGGGAAAAGCTCACAATTACGATAATTCCCAAATTCAACTGGCAAAATCTATCGTTGATGCCACAGCTCCTACGTTTTCAAACTTGTTATATATGGATCAACTTGAAAGCATGGTGGAAGAGCGAACGAGGGAACTAGCTGCTGCTAATGAAAAAGTTACAAGTGTGATTGAAATTATTACGGATGGATTCTTTACTTTGAATAATAAATGGGAATTCACGTACGTAAATAAGCATCAATATTTTCCACAAAGAAAAACAGCAAAAGATGTATTAGGTAAGAATATATGGGAGGTCTTCCCGAGTAGCGTCGACGCAGTTATGTATAAGGAATTTCATCGTGCAATGTCAGAGCGAATTACAGTTCATTTCGAATTTTTTTCTATCTCTGATGAATATTGGCACGAAGTTATTGCATACCCGTATGATGATGGTATTTGTTGTATTTTTAAAAACATAACGGAAAAAAAGCAATATGAGCAGGAATTGAAAAGGTTATCCAACATAGATTTAATAGGACAAATGGCAGCAGGTATCAGCCATGAGATCAGAAATCCAATGACAACAGTACGAGGGTTTTTGCAGTTATTAAAAGAAGAGCACACCTATGAGAAACATAATAAGTACTTTAAATTAATGATTGAAGAACTTGACCGTGCCAATTCTATTATTACTGAATTTCTCTCAATGGGTAATACAAAGAAATCGGATTTGCAGATGTTAGATTTAAATTCAATTATCCACGATATTATTCCTTTAATAAAGATTGATACGTATAATCAAAATAAATATATTCAAGTCGATACAAATGACATTCCAGAATTACTTTTAAATCGTAATGAGATACGGCAATTATTAATAAACCTATACCGTAATGGCTTAGAAGCGATGAGCACAGGGAAAATTCTAACCATTAGCACCTACAAGGAATGTCAAAATTGTGTGGTGCTTGCAGTGCGGGATCAAGGAAAAGGTATCAGGCCTGAAGTATTAGAGAAACTGGGTACTCCATTTTACACGACCAAAGATAATGGAACTGGATTGGGATTAGGCGTATGTTATGCTATTGCTACCCGGCATAATGCGAAAATAGAAATTCAAACAGGCTCGGAAGGCACTACCTTTTTTGTTAAATTTAATTATGAAAATAATGAACAATAACCTCATTTAGATTAGTTACGGTGAACCGTACCACAAATAAAAAGAAAAACCTAAGTAAACACAATCAATATATTTCACCTGAATTTTGCGTAACATTCATGTTTGAGTTGCCCACTAAATTAGAGTTGCATAAAAAGAAATGGACTAACCTATATCAGGTTAGTCCATTTTTAAGTGTGTTAATTAATAGTAAATCCCCATCCGTAATTTTGCGCGATTATCCCATCCTTTTTTGCTGTTTTAAAATCATCCCCAAAAGCATTAATCCACCTAAGACTACAAAACCTACCTCTAAAATGTTAAAGTAGTAACTTAACGATATTAATTTATACATGCTAAAAGCATTACTATAATCAACATTTCAGGAGGAAATACAATGGCAATGAGCAACAACGATATATTAAAAAGAGTAAGGTACGCTTTAGATATAAGAGATATAGATATGGTAGAAATCTTTGAACTTGGCGGGATGGAAGTAACGAAAGAGGACGTACTTGATATGCTTACAAAAGTAAAGAGAAGTCCACAACATGAAGCTGAAAATGATGATGTAATCGAAGATGAGTACGTATTAACATGCGACATGATGATGCTAGAGGCATTTTTAAATGGATTTATTACTTTAAAAAGAGGGAAGCAAGATCCGAAACCAGGGCAACCGGCACCTGTACAGAGCAAGGAGAGTGCCAATAACCTTCTTTTAAAGAAAATGAAAATAGCACTATCTTTAACGAGTGAAGATGTGCTTGATATATTAGACAGCGTAGGAGTTATCGTAACAAAAGGAGAATTAGGCGCTTTATTAAGAAAGAAAGGCCATAAGCATTACAAAGAGTGCGGCGATAGATACGCAAGGAATTTCATTAAGGGATTGGCTGTAAAGTATAGAGGGTAATAAGTTTGTTAAAGCAGTAAATGATATAATAGGTAGAGTAGGGCGTTTGTGTCCTATTCTTTTTTATTTGTAAAATAATACACTAGGTGATGAAATGGTACATACATATTTAGGTGAGACAATTAATTTTCATATAACTTATAAGAAGAAAAAGTCGGTGCGTCTTTTTGTAGATTCGTACGGAAATGTGGAAGTGCAAGCTCCAAAGGGAACGCCTGTTGAATACTTAGTCCAATTGTTAGAGGAGAAATGGGATTGGATTCAGAAAACACGTAAGGAAATGCAGGAGCGAGCGCTTGGTCCACAGGAAAAGGATTATGATCAAGGCGAGGGCTTTCTGTATTTAGGGAATACGTATCCGATACAGATTTCTCAAGATGCAAGTATTACGCAAGACAATGCAGTTTTTGAAGGGGATAAGCTACACATTTATGTGAATGAGCTTAAGGATGAGAAAATACAACAAGCTTTAAAACGATTTTACTATAAGCAGTGCAAAGTATTAGTAGAGAAGAGTATTAAAGAGCATCAAAGTAACTTTAAAACAAAACCGCGTTCTATTCGTATTACAGATAGTAGTCGTACGTGGGGAACTTGTGATTCAAATCTACAATTAACGTTTAATTGGAAGCTAGCAATGGCACCTCAGAGGGTAATTGATTATGTAGTTGTTCATGAAATGTGTCATATGGTTCATTTAAATCATGATCGCTCTTTTTGGCGTCTTGTCGGGAAGATAATGCCTGATTATAAGGAAATGGAAAACTGGTTAGCGTTATCTAGTTGGAAGATGACGGTTTAGGGGTACTATTAATTTGGTTGAGTAGAACCAAAATTTATTTTAGAAGACACTATTTGAAAAATGTAATTAAGTAACCTGTGTCCTATATTAATGGGAAATTAACATGAAAAATAGCTTTTATAGTTTAGTCTATTAAAGGATAAATAAATTTGGTTATGAGTGCGTGAATTTCATTTAAAAAGTTTAGATCTCAAAAAACATGTGTATAAATAGAATAACTAAGTAGTTAAGGGGATGGTGTATGTGGAAAAAATACTAAAAATATATAGTATCGCCCCAAATGTTGATGAGAACGGTTTCTGGGAAGGGATAGGGAAAAGTTTCAAAAATCTATCACAAGCACTTTGGGAAATTATTGATAATGCCATTTCAAATTTATTATCAAATCCTAAGAGCTTTCGACAAATAATAATAACTTTTAAGAAGACTTCGAACGGGTATCTTATTCGAATAGAGGACTCAGGTACAGGTATTTTGGATTTGGAAAAAGCCTTTTCTGTGGGGAATAGAGGAAATCAAACAACTACGTTAAACGAGCATGGCTATGGCATGAAAAATTTCTTTGCATTTTGTGACCCTACTAATTCATCGTGGTCTGTTTATACCAGGAGTACTACAGATACTCCTGGTACATATAGAAAGGTTTCAGCACCATATTCGACTCAAGAGATGACAGTAAAGGTTATTTCAGAAAAAGAGACATATTGGCCTGGTCTTTTTAAAGGAACAGGAACAATAATAGAAGTAGAAATTTCAAATGACCTTTTTTTAACTCTTCGTGAACGAGGAGGGTCAACAGCTTTAGCTACTAAATGCTTTGAATATTTATGCGAAGATATAGGATTTGTGTACAGTACATTAATTGATCAATATAATATTGCAATCCGTGTAGATGCAGATGAAATCCCTGAAGGAACATGTCAAATAAAGTCCCTGAGACCTGAGGGAGAAATGTATAATTCATTCAAGGATTTAAAGCGAGATTTTGGAGGGGGACAGGTTTCAGTAGATATTAGTTGGAGAGATATTAAAGATCAAGCAGGAATTAATCGTTATTATCGCAGAAGTGCTCGTTGTTCAGGGGCTGAAATCCGATTAAATGGTCGTGTAATTAGTTATAATCTCTTAGATGAGATTTGGCCGAGAGACAATCACCCATCAACTAATGGATTTTTATTACAAGTAAATATTATTTCAAATAATAAACATGCCTTACCGAGTACAGATCGTACAAAAACAGCACTTTTAGAATCAGACCCGAAAACACAAGCGCTCTATAACTGGATTCGGCAAGAGTGTCCTAAGCCACCGAAAGCAAAGCCGAGCGAACTTAGGGAATTACAGATGTTTAATCGATTAGCGGAGACGGTAGAGAGGATCCATAAAATAACACGCCCTAATGCACACAGTGAAACGAATTATAATGTGTATCGTTGTTATAATTCAGCTGTCAAGGCAGACATGCGTTTTTATGATGGTGAGGCTGTAATTTATTATGAAGGAAAAAAAGGAGAAGCTGATCTCTTGGCGTTTTATCAATTACTTATGTATTGGGATGGGGCAGTTGCTGATAATGATCCACCTACCAAAGCAATTTTAGTTGGAGAGAGATTTAGTCAAGGTGTTAGTGAAGTAATGGATTTTTATAATTCGCGATATGATTCAATGGGCAGACCTTATATGTTTGAAATGAAAACTTGGAAAGAAGCTGGATTGGAAGGATAAGAATTAAATATATGGTGATAATATGAAGTCAGTCTTGTAGGTTCAAGGCTGACTTTTTGATGTTGAAGAGAAAAGTCGTTGTTATATTTAGAAGAAAGGAGAGATTTAGTTTCAATTTTAATAGTAGAGATGCGGTTTATTTTAGAATCTTAGTAATATAGTTCTTTATACTAATTTTTATATGCCCTGTTAACTTATACATTGAGCAGAGAAGTTATCAATGTATAAGTTTTTATAAAAGGAAACCCGGATCAAAAACTTTATAGTTTAATATTAGGATTTAAAACTTGGTATATATTGACTCGCGTAATCAATATATAGTAAAATATTTTTATATTAACACTAAATATATGAAAAAGGGGTATGTTTGTGAGTATTGAAACGGTTTTGTATAAACATAATGGTATCGAGGAAAAAATTGAAATTGATGAAATGGAAGAACATGAAGATTTTGAAATGATGAGAAAAAACATCTATTGTGCATTTGAGGGGTGTGCAGCTAGATTAGAATATGTGCCTAAAGGGAAAAATAAGGCGCATTTTAAAACATGGCCTAATGAAAACCATTCAAAGGATTGCTTTGATTTTTTTGAGAGAGAGAAAAAGAAGAAAAGTGAGAGAGGATCAGCGACCATTAACGTCCCACTTTCATCCAAACATATTAGTAGGGTTTTAAGAGAGTTATATAAAGAAGCGAATGAGAGTGAAGAAGAAAGGAAGAAGAGACTCGTTAAAAAGAGGAACAACAAAAATAAGAAAAAAAATATTATAAAGGATGATTCAGAGGATACGATTTCTATTGGGAGAGTAAACCCTACCACTGCAGAGGTAACAGAAACGCATGGAGAAATCAAAAGGGCACCAAGTGTGAGGAAACGTTCTAATATTCAGCTTTTAAGTGAAAGTGATGTTGGGTATACAAGGGCTGTCAATGGGGATGTTAGGAATATTTCCATTAAGAGAGATAGGGTGGTTATGGAAATTTCGTCAAAAAAGAAAAAGTGTAAAGTTTATTTTGAAGAGGAATTTTTTGCTCATGCAGTAGTAAATATTTTAGGTATGCTCCAAAACGCAAAAGAATATTTATCACAGGGGCGGGAGTTACAAATAACATGTGTTGGAGAAGTTGAAAAAAGAGGAGAAGAATTCCGATTAGTTGTGAACAAGCAACATAATTTCCGGCTAAATGGTGAGCCAATAGCAGTTTTCTCATTTAAGTACTTAAATAATGAGTTTTAACAAGGTCTATTGAAACAAGTTGTTATAAACTACGTTTTTTATATGCCAACGAGAAAATGTAATTTATAAAAGGTGAGTAACTATTAATAGAGTACTCACCTTTTATATAAGGTGAAATTTTAAATGTGAATTATATCCTAGGTTTTATTTTCGGAATTGGATTAAAGATTTGTTTGGATGATAGTGTAATTGAAAACCGTAATACCCTTCAGCTAATAACGCCTGCTGACCACAAAAATCTTCTAACTCAACAGACCTAACATTCTTTGACTGTTTCTTTTTTTTGTTGAGCAATTCCTTCACAAAAACATACCGCATACTACCGCCATACTTCTCCTTCAGTGCAGCAATTTCCATCCCTTGCGCAAATTTATCTTTTAAACTCGGAATGTTAAAAGGTGCAACGGTGCAACAAACATAGTCGTACTGGCTGTCTTCTTTTTGTAATTCATCCATGATGACTGTGGCTAATATTTTTTGCATGCCATTTCCTCGACAGTTTGGATGAACGTTTGAGATTTCTTGATAGATGACGCGGTGTAGCTGACTTTCTGGTAGACCAATATCAAGCCCTAAATGTTCATCGTCGATAGGAGGGACTAGTAGGGCACGAAATGCGATGAGCTCGTTTTGTATAAACGCCCCGATCATCATGCCGTTTCCTTCTAGAATGTATTGAAATTCTTCTAGCGAGAGTGGTTGTAAACGACCTTTATCTTCTAGCGCTTCAACTATAACGTTTTGTAATGATAAAATTTGTTCCATATGTTCTAAAGATAGTAATGTAACGTGAAATGAATCGTTGTTTTGTTTTAATTTTCCTTCGTAAAGAATCGTCATGTGTTAGTCCTCCTTTAGCGTACAACGTCTTGAAAGACGGTTAATTCTTGTAATGTATTTTCGTTTATTTCAATGCCGAGTCCCGGCTTTTCGTTTAAGCGAATAAATGGTACGTCGTAATGTAAGTTTCCGATGTCTTTCGTGAATTTTAATGGTCCTGTTAGCTCGACGCTAGTAATGATTTTTTTTGAGAAAGCGACATGGAATCCTGCGGAAGAGGCAACAGATGATTCGACCATGGATCCAACTTGGCATTCAATGCCTGCCATTTCAGCTTGATGAGCGAGTTTTACAGCTGGATATATGCCGCCGCATTTCATTAGTTTTATATTCACTTTATCAGCTGCGTCTAATTTAATAATTTGGCGCATTTCACGAGAGCCTTTTAGTCCTTCATCAATCATAAGCGGAAGATCTGTTTTCGAACGAATATGAGCCATTGCGTCAATATCGTCTGCGACAACAGGCTGTTCAATCCAGTCGATGTTTAAATGTCCTAATGAACGAAGTGCTGTTAATGTGTTTGCGCTATTTTTCCAGCCTTGGTTTACATCAACACGAATCGCGATATCATTTCCTACACGTTCACGTACAGCTTCAATTCGTTTTACATCTTCTTTTACATTCGTGCCGACTTTCATTTTGAAAGATTGGTAACCTTTCTTAATCATGGAAGCTGCTTCTTCAGCCATATTTTCTGGATCGGCGATACTTAAGACGTGAGTGACAGGAAATTCTTCATGGTAGCGTCCTCCAATTAATTGATATACAGGTTGATTTAGTTTTTTACCCAGTATATCAAAACAAGCGATATCAATCGTAGCTTTCGCGGTAGGAATACCATAAATTGTATTGTCCATCATATCGTGTATTTTTTCGATATTCATTGGATTTTTCCCAATTAGAGCAGGAGCTAGTGTATGTTTTAAAACATGGAAAGTACTTTCCCATGATTCACCTGTAACGTGATCATCAGCAACGCCTTCACCGTAACCGATAATGCCTTCATCTGTTTCCATTTTGACGATAATAGAAGGCATATCAGAATAAGAACCATAACTAATAACAAACGGATCGCGAAGTGGTAAACGAATTGCGTAAAGATGAATAGCTGTAATTTTCATTGAATAAAGACCCCTTCCTGTTTACAATGGTTTTGTACATTTGATATAGTTGACGTTAAATAGTCGTTAATTAATGATAAGGAGTTAGAGAAAATGATGATAAAAATTGCAGTTGTCGGTTCAAAAGAGTTTATGGAGAATCTTTTACCTATTGCTCATAAACTAGAAGAAATAGAGATTGATCCATATATTTACCTTCATCCAGCAGAATCTTCTGAACTATTAAAGCGTTTAAAACCTTGTGATGCTATCTTTTTCTCGGGTGCCCTACCTTATTATATGGCAAAAGAAATAAGAGAACAATTACCAATTCCAAGTGTATATTTGCAGCAAGACGAGACAACTGTCGCATCTTCACTCCTTTCTATAATATACCATCAAAGTATTCAACCTCATAAAATTTCAATTGATTTAGTAGATCGTTCGTTTATTACAAATGTGTTCCATGACATCGGTCTACAAGAAACGCCGCAAGTGATGGATTATGAAAATATGTTATGGAGTAATGATGAAATTAAGAGAATCATTGATTTTCATTTAGCTAAATATCAATCTGGAGAGGTTGATTTAGCTTTAACTAGTATTCACGCTGTCTACGATGAACTTCAAAAAATAGGGATTCCTTCAGAGCGTATGATAGATCCAACGCAATCAATTATACATGGGTTAAAAGATGCAAAAATAAAAGCTGAGTTAGCAAAAAGCCATTCAGCTACTGTTGGTGCTTGTATTATATCCTTTATAGAGTTACAAGAAAGCTCGCTTGAACAATTAAATGTAATTTCAAAAGAATTACGTGGTTCATTTAAACAAGTTGATGAAATGACTTTTATTTTGTATACAACTCGTGGTGATATTGAATTGAGTATAAAAACAAATACGATAGACCGTTTATTTATGAATATAGAAGGCGCAGTATCTATTGGATTTGGTTACGGAAAAACAGTAAATGAAGCGGAACAAAATGCAAAAATCGCTCGAGGTTTCGCAAAGAATAATCCGATAGAAAGCTGCTTTTATATACTAACAAGTGATAAAGAATTATTTGGTCCGTTCCCGAAAGAACAGAGAGTACAAAGTTTAAAAAACGATAATCCTGAATTAATGAAAATAGCGAAGGAAACGAAGCTTAGTCCTGCAAACTTGTCAAAAATTATTCAGTTTAGTCAATCGCATCCATCATTGAAATTTACAGCGGCGGATCTTTCTGAGTACTTACAAGTGACTCGGCGATCGACGGAAAGGCTGTTAAAGAAATTAGTTGATTACAGATATGCCAATATTTGCGGCGAGGAAATGCCCTATCAACAAGGGCGCCCTCGTGCAATATATGAGCTGAATTTACCGTTGTATTCGTTTCAAAAATTTTAAGCTTCTAGTTGTGCTTTTTGTTTTTTCAGTAGGTCTGCTTTTTCAATATCAGATAGCTTCGTAATTGTGAAGCCAGTTATACCATAAATGATTGAGATAATAGGTACGATGAAATTCAATATAGCATAAGGAGCATATTCGAATGCACCGACTCCAAGTGTTGCGAGTATAAATACACCACATGTATTCCAAGGTACGAAAACAGAAGTTAATGTTCCACCATCTTCTAATGCTCTGGATAAATTTTTAGAATGTAGTCCTTTTTCTGTGTACGCATTTGCATACATTCTTGAAGGAACAACAATCGAAATATATTGTTCAGAGCAAGTAAGATTCGTTGCAAAGCAAGATGCGATGGTAGAAGCGATAAGTCCTTTTGATGATGTCGCTAATTTTAAAATTTGATTTACAATTGAGCGAAGAATGCCAGTATGTTCTAGTACTCCGCCGAAAGTCATAGCGACAATTGTCATAGAAACTGTATTCATCATAGAGCTTAAGCCACCACGGTTAAATAGTTCATCTACTAGCTTGTTTCCAGTGTCTATGACAAATCCACTTTGGAGTGCACCGACAGCTGATGAGACAGAGCCACCTTGAATAAAGACTTGTGATAAGAATCCTAAAATAACACCTACGAGAATAGCTGGTATAGCAGGGACTTTTTTAGCGACCAATACCATAACGACTACGGGTATAATTAATAGGAAAGGCGAAATAACAAAGTTTTGTTGCAATACTTGTAACGTTTGATCGATGCTTTTTGCATCGATATTGTTATCGCCGAAGCTTCTTCCTAAGAAAGCATAGACGATAAGAGTAATAATTAAACCTGGAATTGTAGTAAATAACATATGACGAATATGTGTGAATAAATCTGTATTTGTTAATCCAGCTGCTAAGTTTGTCGTGTCTGAAAGCGGTGACATTTTATCGCCAAAATAAGAACCGGAAATTATAGCGCCAGCAACCATTGGAGCTGGGATTCCCATACTTAGGCCAATTCCCATTCCAGCAACACCGATTGTTCCCATTGTAGACCAAGAGCTACCGATTGCTAATGCAACGATAGAACAAATAATTGTAATTGAAACTAAAAATAGTGATGGAGTTAAAAGTTTTAAGCCGTAATAAATCATAGTAGCGACGATTCCGCCGCCAATCCAAGCACCGATCGTTAAACCTACAAGAATAATGATAACGATAGCGGGTAATGCAAGGCGAATTCCTTTATACATCGATTCTTCAATGTCATTCCATTTGTAACCGTACCGCCAAGCGACGATCGAAGCAACGGTTGTACCGATAATAAGTGGGACGTGAGGGCTTTGTTCTAATACAACAATTGTAACCATCATAACTGCAACTGTAATGATAATAGGGATTATTGCTATGCCAAAAGGTATTTCTCTTTTCATAAACTGCCTCCTCATTATGTATGTTTGTATTTTTAGAATTGTCGCAAAATAGACGTTATTAAGTTATAATAACTAAAAATAGATGTAAGCGTCAATATAAAAACAGAAAATATAGAATCTTCTATTTGTATGGATATCTTTATAAGATGAGTTGAAATCGGGTATTAACGGTATTGAAAAATAAACAATTGACTTTTTTCTTAAAATTCAATATGTTCATAAAAACATCTGTTTTTCATAAGTATAATTAATCTGAATGGTTTGTAATTAGGGGAAGGAGAATGAAGCTTTGAAAACATTAGAACTACAAGAGCGTTTAACTGAAATTTTTCAGCATTTACATGAAAACCCTGAAGTAAGCTGGAAGGAATATGAAACGACAGCTTATATTACTAACTTTTTAAAAGAAGAAGGAATTTCATATAAAATATTTGATGATTGCCCTGGCGTGATTGCTGAAATCGGAAGAGGGAATCCAGTTATCGCGATTCGTGCTGATATGGATGCACTATGGCAAGAAGTAGACGGAGAATTTAAAGCGAATCACTCGTGCGGCCACGATGCTCATATGACAATTGTGATGGGCCTTATTTTACAATTGAAAAATATGAGATGGGATAGTGGTACTGTTAGATTTATTTTTCAGCCGGCAGAGGAAAAAGGAAATGGTTCCTTAAAGATGGTAGAGAAGGGCGCCGTGGATGATGCTGATTTCTTATTTGGTGTTCATTTAAGGCCGATTGAAGAACTGCCTTTGAAACAAGCAGCCCCATCTATTCGTCACGGAGCTGCAGCATTTTTAGAAGGGATGATTCATGGAGATGATGCACACGGGGCACGCCCACATCAAGGTATAAATGCAATTGATGTCATTTCAATGATCAATATTGGATTGAAAAATATATGGTTACCGCCGCAGACGTCTTATTCTGTTAAGATGACGAGATGCCAAGCTGGTGGTGATAATCTAAATATTATTCCAGGTAACGGGCACTTTAGTTTAGATGTAAGAGCAGAAAATAACATATTACTAGATGAATTGAAGCGAAAAATAGAGCAAGTAATTCAGTCAGCTGAATCAATGGGATCTAAACTTTCTTATGAGTGGATTGATCTCGCACCAGGAGCTGAAGTGTCAGAAGAAGCTGAGCGTTTCATGCGGAAAGGCATTCTTGAAGTGTACGGGGAAGAGGGATGTACTGGACCACTGTATACGACAGGAAGCGATGATTTCCATTACTATACAGTGAAAAGACCCCATTTAAAAGCTGTCATGCTTGGACTAGGGGCGAACTTACAACCTGGATTACACCATCCGTATATGAAGTTTGATCATAGCTGTATAATGGATGGAGTAGAAATATTGAAACAAACTGTATTGAAAGTATTAGAAGACAGGGGCTAGAAAGCTCCTGTTTTTTTGGTAGGAATTTGTTGTTAAGTCGATATATTCGATTCCGCGATAATATAATTTCACGTACCAATTAATTTGATAAAAATGAGCATTCAGTACGTGGTGTATAATAATAGTAATATTTCTTAATAGGAGCAAACGAATGAACGAACAATATTACGATGCTGTATTAAATATAAAAACTGTCGGCGAGCAAAAAGGATTTAATAAGTCTATGCATTATCACCGTTATGAACCGACGCCATATAGCGGATTAGATGAGTTATTGAATCAATATGAAATAACAAGTAGCGATCGAATTGTAGACTTTGGGTGCGGAAAAGGGAGATTGAATTTTTACATGCACCATAAGTGCGATGCATTAGCGGTTGGAATTGAAATGAATGAAGAGTTTTATAAAGAAGCAATGGATAATCGTGATCGTTATGCGCGAAAAGTGAGAAACAGTAAAGATAAAATTTGGTTTGAATGTTGTTTAGCGCAGGAATATGAGATTGATCCACGTGATAACCGGTTTTATTTCTTCAATCCATTTTCTGTACAAGTGTTTATGAACGTAGTGAATAACATTTTGCTTTCGGTAGAGGAAATAGAGAGGGAAGTGGATATTATTTTATACTATCCTTCTGAAGATTATATTTTCTTCTTAGAGAACCAGACTGCGTTTGAATTGAAGAGAGAGGTTAGATTGCCGGGTGCTTATGAGAAGAATGGGAATGAGAGATTTTTAGTTTATACATTAGGATTATAAAAAAAGCAGGTGCCTTGGCACCTGCTTTTTTAAAACTCACGTCTATATAATTAGTTACGGATTAAGTAATCAAATGCACCTAAAGCTGCATTCGCACCTGAACCCATAGAGATGATGATTTGTTTGTACGGATTATTTGTACAGTCACCTGCACCAAACACTCCTGGTACGTTTGTAGCGCCGTGCTTGTCTGTTACGATTTCACCGCGAACGCGTTCAACTGTTTCGCCTAACCAGTCTGTGTTTGGCACAAGACCGATTTGAACGAATACACCTTGTAATTCAACATGGTGTACTTCTTCAGTTTCACGATCGATGTAAGAAATACCGTTTACTTTATCAGTACCAGTGATTTCTTTCGTTTGAACGTTTTTCAGAACAGTTACGTTTGGTAAGCTGTTAAGACGTTCTTGTAATACAGCATCAGCTTTTAATTCTGGCATGAATTCAAGAACAGTTACGTGCTTAACAATACCTGCTAAGTCGATAGCTGCTTCAATACCAGAGTTACCACCGCCGATAACCGCTACATCTTTTCCGATGAATAATGGACCGTCACAGTGTGGGCAGTATGCTACACCTTTGTTTTTGAACTCAGCTTCACCCGGTACGCCAACATTACGCCAGCGAGCACCTGTTGAAACGATTACGCTCTTACTTTTCAGAATAGCGCCGTTTTCAAGTTCCACTTCAATAAGTTCTTTTTTCTCTAAACGTTTCGCACGTTGTAGATTCATTACATCGATGTCGTATTCTTTTACGTGCTCTTCAAGGCTTGCTACTAGCTTAGGACCTTCAGTGCGTTTTACGCTGATGAAGTTCTCAATACCCATAGTATCCATTACTTGACCACCGAAGCGCTCAGCAACGATACCAGTGCGGATGCCTTTACGTGCTGCATAAATTGCTGCACTTGCACCAGCTGGGCCGCCACCAACAACAAGAACATCGTATGGATCTTTATCAGAAAGCTCTGATGCATCTGGACCGTTACCCATTTTAGCTAAAATTTCTTCAAGTGTCATACGACCGCTTCCGAAAGATTCGCCATTTAGGTAAACAGTTGGTACTGCCATGATGTCTTTACTTTCTACTTCCTCTTTAAATGCAGCGCCATCAATCATAGTATGTGTAATACCAGAGTTTAGAACGCTCATCACGTTAAGAGCTTGTACAACATCAGGACAGTTATGACAACTTAGGCTGATATAAGATTCAAAATGATATTCGCCTTGAATGTTTTTGATTTGATCGATTAATTTTTGTTCAACTTTTGGAGCACGTCCACTAACTTGTAGTAAAGCTAACACTAATGAAGTAAATTCGTGTCCTAATGGAATACCAGCGAATACGACACCAGTGTCTTCACCAGGGCGATTTACGCTAAAGCTTGGTGTTCTCTCTAGTTCAACTTTTTCTACTGTAATCTTAGATGACATAGTAGCTAATTCATCTACTAGAGATAACATATCTTTAGATACGTTATCGTCTCCTGCGCTTACTTTAAGTAAAATATCGTTCTCCATTAACTGAAGGTATTGGGATAGTTGTGTTTTTATATCTGCATCTAGTATCATTTTGATCGAACTCCTTAGATTTTGCCTACAAGGTCAAGGCTTGGTTTAAGTGTTGCAGAACCCTCTTGCCATTTAGCTGGGCAAACTTCACCTGGGTTGTTACGTACGTATTGAGCTGCTTTAATTTTGTTAACAAGGATGCTTGCGTCACGGCCGATACCGTCAGCATTGATTTCCATAGATTGGATAACGCCGTCTGGATCGATGATGAATGTACCACGAGCAGCAAGACCTTCTTCTTCCATTAAAACGTTGAAGTTTGTAGTGATTGTGCGAGTTGGGTCACCAATCATAATGTATTCGATTTTGCCGATAGTTTCTGAGCTATCATGCCATGCTTTGTGAGTGAAGTGAGTGTCTGTAGATACAGAGTATACTTCAACGCCTAAGTCTTTTAGAGTTGCGTATTGGTTTTGTAAGTCTTCAAGTTCAGTTGGACAAACGAATGTGAAGTCTGCTGGATAGAAACAAACTACGCTCCATTTTCCTTTTAAACTTTCGTCAGTAACTTGGATAAATTCTCCATTATGGTAAGCATTAGCTTTAAACGGTTTTACTTCTGTGCCGATTAATAACATATTAAAATTCCTCCTAAAGGTTGGTTTTGAGCATCGGAAATTAGTTTGCTCATAAAATATATTTTTTAATTAACTATAATAATTCTAATTCGATATTAATTATCATATAGAAGTGGTTATTTTGTCAAGAGAATAAACCAACTTTATACCAATTTAATTAATATTTATTCTCAATTAAGGCTGCTAGGGAATTAAAAGGTAATTTTCAAGTCATAAATTTTCAATGAGTGTTTGAAAGAGTAGTGTGTATGTTAGAGACATGGTGTAAGTATAAATTCTTAGGAAGGAAATATTTCTTAGAAGTTGTGGATTTGAAAAGGAACTGCTTACTTCTATTTTACAAAGAATTGTGCAATAAATAAAACAAAATGTATCGGAATCTTTGTGAACAATTATTGTCATCATAAATATATATAATAAGAAGTATATTGCAATGAGAAATAGAAACATTGACGCTCATTTCTAACAAGATATAATAAAAGCGAGATATGTATTGCAATAGAGAAGATATAGTATAGATTGAAAAAGTTTCAGTCTATTATTTTTTACGGCTTTTAGAAAACGTTTACATTTAGTGTGGAGGGGAAACCATGTCTAAGTTCACGAAGTATTTTTTAATGGAAGCTAAAGATGTGATTGCATATGTGCAAGAGAAATTACCTAAGTTCGAGCATGCAAAGGGGCTAAAGTGTAAAGAAATAGGTGATGGTAATTTAAATTATGTGTTCCGCGTTTGGGATGAACAGAAGAACATTTCTGTCATTGTAAAGCAAGCTGGGGATACAGCGCGTATTTCAGATGAGTTTAAGTTGTCGACGAATCGAATCCGTATAGAATCAGATGTTTTGCGATTAGAAGGAGAGTTAGCATCTGGACTCGTGCCAAATGTATATTTGTTTGATAGTGTGATGAATTGTTGCGTGATGGAAGATTTATCAGATCACACAATATTGCGTACAGCACTCATAAATCATCAAATGTTTCCGAGGCTTGCTGATGATTTAACTACTTTTATGGTAAATACCCTTCTATTAACATCAGATGTTGTAATGAATCATAAAGAGAAGAAGGAACTCGTGAAGAATTATATAAATCCTGAGTTATGTGAGATTACAGAGGACCTCGTATATTCAGAGCCATTCACAAACCAAACCATAATAAACGCAACGAATTGTTTCAATTAAATGCAGGATGGATTAGGGAGCATATTTATAGTGATAAAGAGCTTCGTATGGAAGTAGCAAAACTTAAGTTTTCGTTTATGACGAATGCACAAGCGCTACTTCACGGTGATTTACATACTGGTTCTGTTTTTGTAAAAAGTGATTCTACAAAGGTTATTGATCCTGAATTTGCTTTTTATGGACCTATGGGATATGACGTTGGGAATATAATGGCGAATTTAATGTTTGCATGGGTGAATGCAGATGCAGTGATGCAATCTGGTATTGAGAAAGATACATATATGAACTGGATAGAATCTACCATGATAGATGTAATTGATTTATTTAAGAAGAAGTTTTTAGACGCTTGGGATATTCATGTGACAGAGATTATGGCGAAGGAAGAAGGCTTTAACCGAGTTTATTTACAATCTGTATTAGAGGATACAGCTGCAGTGACGGGTCTTGAGTTAATTCGTCGTATTGTTGGTCTAGCGAAGGTAAAGGATATGACTTGTATTGAGAATGAAGAGGCGCGTGCTAGAGCGGAGCGAATTTGTCTTCAGACAGCGAAGAAGTTTATTTTACAAGCGAATCAATATAAAACAGGTAGCAGCTTTGTAGAAACGTTAAAAAAACAGTCAATGCATAGTGCGAAATAAGGGGAGAAGATGATGGCAGAGCAATTAATACCAATTCAGTGGAAAGATGATGCTTTAGTGTTATTGGATCAAACGGTATTACCGAACGAAGTAGTCTATGAATCTTTTAAAACGGCTGAGGGTGTGTGGGATGCGATTCAAGTAATGAAAGTACGAGGAGCGCCGGCAATAGGTGTTTCAGCAGCCTACGGTGTGTATTTAGGAGTAAAGGAAGTTGCGGAAAGTTCGGCGGAAGAATTCATAGCGGAAGTAAAAAAGGTATGTGCATACTTAGCGACATCAAGACCGACGGCAGTAAATTTATTTTGGGCGCTTGAAAGAATGGAAAGTGTCGCGAAAGAGAATGCTCACTTATCAATTGCGCAGTTGAAAGATAGATTATTAGAAGAAGCAAAAGAGATTCATAGAGAAGATGAAGAAATTAACCGTCAAATTGGAGAACATGCATTAACATTATTCCATGATGGCATGGGGGTATTAACGCATTGTAATGCAGGTGCGTTAGCAACGACTAAGTATGGAACTGCGACAGCTCCAATGTACTTAGCGAAAGAAAAAGGATGGGACTTAAAAATCTATTCCGATGAAACACGCCCTAGATTACAAGGTTCAACGTTAACGGCATTAGAACTGCAGCGAGCGGGAATTGATGTAACGGTCATTACAGATAATATGGCGGCAATGGTCATGTCACAAGGGAAAATCGATGCAGTAATCGTTGGATGTGATCGTGTAGCAGCAAACGGGGATGTAGCAAATAAAATTGGAACATTAGGTGTTTCGATTTTGGCTAAATATTATAACATTCCGTTTTATGTAGCAGCACCAACGCCGACAATTGATTTGAAAACACTGACAGGAAAAGAAATTCCAATTGAAGAAAGGGATGCTTCTGAAGTGATCAATCGTTTCGGACAATACTCTGCTCCTCAAGAAAGTAAAGTATACAATCCGGCATTTGATGTCACGCCATATGAAAATGTAACAGCGATTATTACGGAAAAAGGAATTGTGAGAGCACCGTTTATGGAGAATTTAAAAAAGCTATTTCAATAAGTAGATAGTTTTTAGAAAAATAGTCATCATAAGTTTCTTACTAGGGGGATGTATATGTTACTGCAAAAAGAAAGAGAAGAAGTTGTAGCGTACGGAAAGAAAATGATTTCTAGTGGTTTAACAAAGGGGACTGGCGGTAATATTAGTATTTTTAATCGTGAACAAGGTCTTGTTGCAATTAGCCCAAGTGGTCTAGATTATTATGAAACGACGCCTGAAGATGTAGTTATATTGAATTTAGATGGTGAAGTGATAGAAGGAGAGAGAAAACCATCAAGCGAATTAGATATGCACCTTATCTATTATAGAAATCGTGAAGATATAAATGCGCTTGTACATACACATTCTCCTTATGCGAAGACAATCGCATCATTAGGATGGGAACTTCCTGCTGTATCATATTTAATTGCTTTCGCAGGCCCGAATGTACGCTGTGCACCATATGAAACATTTGGTACGAAGCAATTAGCAGAGGCAGCTTTCGAGGGCATGATTGATCGCCGTGCAGTTTTACTTGCGAACCATGGTTTAATGGCCGGAGCGAATAATATAAAAATGGCGTTTACTATTGCAGAAGAAATTGAGTTTTGTGCTCAAATCTATTACCAAACGAAAAGTGTTGGGGAACCAAAATTATTGCCAGAAGACGAGATGGAGAATTTGTCGAAGAAGTTTGAAGGGTATGGACAGCAGTAAAATGAAATGAAAACACCCTCAAGAAAAAATCTTGAGGGTGTTTCTTACACTTTCTTAAGCAACAAATACATAAAGTAAGGTGCACCAATTAAAGCAACGACAATACCAGCTGGAATACCGCTAGGTTCGACGATATTTCGTCCAATTGTATCCGCTAGTAGTAATAACCATCCGCCGATTAAAACGGCGATAGGGATGAATATTTGATGCCTTGGACCTACTAAAGATTTGGCGATGTGAGGAGCCATAAGTCCGATAAAGCTAATGCCTCCTGTTACGGAAACAGCAGCGGCAGCAAGTGCAACGGCTGCGATTAATAAGTATCTTCGTTCTTTTTCAATTTCAATTCCAACACCGATTGCTACTGGCTCGTTTAATGCTAGTATATTTAATCTATTTGCCTTATAGAAAACAAATGGGATTAATACGATTAGCCAAGGAAGCATTGCTAAAACAAATGTCCAGTCATCTCCCCAAATGTTTCCGGCAATCCATTTAGCGATAAAGTCTACTTTCATACGATCTGCAGATGAAATAAGTACAATCATCGCGCCAGATAGTGCAAAGGAAAAACCGATGCCGGTTAATGTTAATCTTATTGGCTGAAGGCCTGTGGATTTGCTATATGAAAATACGTAAATTAGAACAGCTGTTAGAAACGCACCGATAAATCCAACGACTGGTAGTAGGTAAAGGAATGAACCTACGTCTATCGGGAAGTATAGAAAGAAAAAAGCAACTGCAACACCAGCACCAGCGTTAATGCCGAGAATACCAGGTTCAGCTAAATCGTTTCGGGTAATACCTTGTAATACAGCACCTGATAAAGCGAGTGCCATACCAGCTAATAATGTAATGACGATTCTAGGTAGCCTTAAAGAATATAAAACGAATTCTTCTTTAAATGAACCTTGTCCCATAAGTGTTGGGATTAATCTGTCATAGGAGAGAGCGGCAGAACCGAGCCCCATTCCAATTACAATTGTTGTGATGGTAAGTATGAGTAATGCAAGTATGATAAGGCGTTGTTTCTTTAGAATAGATTGCATCATGAGAAAGATCTTCCTCCTTTACGTACAATAAATAGGAAGAATGGTAATCCTACAATTGCGACGATTGCAGCAACTGGTGTTTCATACGGAGCGTTAATTGTGCGTCCGATTGTATCTGCGAGCAGCATAAAGGAAGCACCAGCGATCGCTGACATCGGTATAACAAAACGGTAATCTGGTCCAACGATTGGACGAACCATATGAGGTATCATTAAGCCGATAAATGCCATGTTTCCGACAAGCGCTACAGAAGCACCTGCAAGCAAGATAATAATGATAAATAAAATTGTTTTAATGACGATAATCTTTTGACCGAGTCCAACAGCAACTTCTTCACTGAAACTAAGAACTGTTAATTTCTTTGCAAGTAAGATAGCGATAAATATACTTATTGAAATAACCGGAATAATAATTTTTAATTGGCTCCAACTCGTTCCAATTACGCCCCCAGCCGTCCACATTGATACATCTTGTGAAATTTTAAAGTAAATGCCAACACCTTCTGAGATTGCAAGTAGAAATGCTGAAACAGCAGCACCAGCTAATACAATTCGAAGAGGGGAAAGTCCGCCCTTTTTCACCATGCCAATTCCAAATACCATAATAGCGCCAATTGCAGCACCGATAAAGCAAGCTAGTGTTAAGTAAAGATAGCTTATAGAAGGATTGAAGGCAAGTGTTAGTGCAAGTGCAGCATTTGCGCCACCAGTTAGGCCAAGTAATCCAGGATCGGCAAGTGGGTTTCGCGTTAATCCTTGCATAATTGCACCAGAAACAGCGAGTCCAGCTCCTACAAAAATAGCAGCAACTTCACGTGGTAAACGTATTTCACGAAGGATGGATAGCTTATCTCCTTTAGCAGAGGAAGTAAGTGCTAACCATACGTCTTTTATAGAAGTATCTGCAGCGCCTAACACCATTGCAAACATAAAAATAAGAAAGAATGCAATGATACTCAAAATTAATTTGTATGTAAAAGCGTTGGAACGTAGGTTGTCTTGCTCTTTTTTCATTCGTTTCACATCTTTTCTTTTCATAGAATAAAGGAAGAGGAATTCTTAAATTAAGAATTCCTCATGTTTGTATTATTGACCAAGAAAGCTCTTCTTGAAGAAGTCTAGTTGGAAATCTAATGTAAGTGGATCATTGAAATAGAATTCCATCATGTTTGCTTCATATACACGATTATTTTTTACTGCTGGAATGTTTTTATATGATTCTGTCTCTTGGAATGAGTTATCAGTATCTTTGTTTTTACTTACGATTAAGTAATCACCAGCAAACTCAGGTAATACCTCAGTAGATAATGCGTAGTATCCTTCTTTTAAAGCTTTTTCTTTTACTTTTTCAGGCATTTTTAATTTCATTTCTTGGTAAAGAATTTCTGTTCCACGGCCCCAGTTTTCGCCGTATACGTAAAGCTGTTTGTTGAAGTTTTCAACAACAGAAACTGTTGCATCTTCACCAATCTTCGCTTTAATGTCTTTTCCAGCTGTTTGTGCGCGTTTCTTGAAATCATCAACCCAAGTTTTTGCTTCTTTTTCTTTATTTAATAATTTACCGATTTCTAAGTGTTGTGTTAAGTAATCAACTTTTCCGTAAGTGTATGTTACAGTAGGAGCGATTTTCTTTAACTTATCAACATTTTTAATATTTGATAAACCAATGATTAAATCTGGATTTAATTCTGCAATCTTTTCAACATTTTCATCTGATACTTCAGCGACATTTTTCAGTTTGCTATCGAAACGTGGGTTTTGTTTAGACCATGAATCTACCCCAACAAGATTTACACCTAATGACATTACGTTACCAGCGAATGATGATAGGACAACAACACGTTGTGGATTTGCTGGAACTTCTACTTTACCATTTTCAGATTGGTATGTAATTGTTTCTGATTTCTTACCTTTTGCGTCGTTCTTCTTGTCTGTTGAACCGTTGCTACAAGCACTCATAACAAGGACGAACAGAACTGTTAGTGAAATAAATAATTTTTTCATCGTCTTTCTCCTTTTGATAGATGATATGTGATATACAATAAATTGTTTAGCTTTGATCTTTTGAAAAGTTAGTGGTAATACAAAAGTCTTATTAACAATCTTGAACTTGAGATTTTACCATGTAGTATTCACCATAGTAATAGAAGAAGATGTAATCTCACAGTTGCTAATAATTAACAAATTGATAATGATTATCACTATTGATTCTTTAAATACTATAATTTTATATAGGTGTATTGTCAATAGTGATTTTGATTGTAAAATTTATAAAAACAAGTTATATTTTATTGAGAATGATAATCAATTATTAGTAGCTGAGGAGTGACACGAATGAATCAAGAAGAATTGTTTGATGTAACTGTGATAGGCGGAGGACCTGCAGGGCTTTATTCAGCTTTTTATAGTGGACTAAGAGAGATGAAAACGAAAATAATAGAATTTCAACCACAGTTAGGTGGAAAAATACATGTTTATCCGGAGAAAATGATTTGGGATATTGGCGGATTATTACCGGTCACTGGTGAGAAATTAATTGAGCAACTTGTACAACAAGGATTAACATTTCAGCCTGAAGTTGTATTGAATACAAAAATAGAATCAATTATTCGTAATGAAGAGGGTATTTTTACGTTGAAAACAAGCTCTGGGGAAGAACATTTTTCAAAAACAGTGATCGTCGCAACTGGGAGTGGTATATTGAATCCACAAAAGTTATCAATTGAAGGTGCTGAGAGATTCGAAGTCTCAAATTTAAATTATACAGTTAAATCGTTAAAACGTTTCAAAGATAAAACGGTAATTATTTCAGGCGGAGGGAACTCTGCAATTGATTGGGCAAATGAATTAGAACCGATTGCGAAAAAAGTTTATTTAACATATAGAAAAGAAGAATTATCTGGTCATGAAGCACAAGTAAAACAACTTATGAACAGTTCGGCAGAATGTTTCTTTAATACATCGATTACAAAATTAATTGCTGGTGATAACCATGAAGCGATTGAATATGTAGAATTAACAAATCATGAAACAGGAGAGATTTCTCATTTATCTATCGATGAAGTTATTATTAATCATGGATATGAACGTGATATAACATTATTAGAAAATAGTGAGCTAGATGTTGCAATTATAGATAATTTTTATATTGCAGGTAATGCAAATAGTGAGTCGTCTGTAGATGGATTATATGCTGCTGGAGATATTTTAAAGCATGACGGGAAATTACATTTAATTGCAGGGGCATTCCAAGATGCTGGAAACGCTGTGAATAAAGCGAAACAATTTATTCAACCTGATGCAAGTGAGTACGGAATGGTTTCTTCCCATAATGAAGTATTTAAGAAGAGAAATCGAGAATTGATTAAGCAGATGATGAAATAATAAAGGAACAAGTATACCCCCATTTACATCTCTATTTCTATGGACGAGAGATACAAATGGGGTTTTTCCTGTTTACTATATTTTCAATCATTTTCATGACACCGTTTTCATTAGTTCATGTCATATGAATGTATTTCTATAAAAAGGGAACACAAAGACTTGAACATTTTATTTGTGAATATTTCCAGAGAACAATGAATCTATAGTTGGTTTGTGCGGACCATTATTAAATTATGCTGTCCCTTTTTCCTGTTCATTAGGAAATGGAATATTTAGTATAGACGCAATGTATTGTTTTCCATGTTTTCGAGCTAATGATTCTAATATTTGACGAACGCGTTTTGTAAGATGACCCTGTTTTTTTATAGACTCACAATATGCGTCATAGAAAACGTATTTAGCCCAAAGGAAATCATCTTGTTGGAATAAGAAATGATTTTTGTACCATTCGCCAATTGTATGATAGCAATTGTTTTCATGTACTGCTGCACTTTGTGAAAGAATACGATCGGATAAAGAATTAGATAGATGAGAAATTGTGTTTTCTGTTTCAACTTGTAATGTTTTTTCTAACATTGTAATGATGTGACGAGTAGCCATATGTTAACTCTCCTTTGTGTAAATGGGTAATACCATTCTATATTTAAAAAAATACTTACTATACTATTATACAATATATGGAATGCATCTACCTGCTTTTTAATTTGTATTTACAAAATCTTTTTTATTTGTTTACAAAAATAAAGTAAGATACAGTATATATATGAAAAAATAATAAAGGAATGAACACATTGTATATAACGATAGAAGAGGCTGCGGAGTATTTGAAATTACCAAAATCGTATGTTGAAGACTTAATTCAGCAAAAGAAAATTCGTGCACTGTTTGATGGAGAGCAATATTTAATAAACAAGGAACAGTTTAATACACATTTAGAACAAATGGAGAAATATAAGCAGTTAGTGGAAGAAATATTAAACGAACCAATTCCAGAAGATATGGATGTTAAAGACGAAGATTAAATTTATAAAAGCCCCCGTATTAAGATATGCAGAAATGTATCTTAATACGGGGGCTTTTTATATTAAGGGATGAAAAAGTCATCCGAAATCCCAGAGTTACTTTAAGGAAAAGAAGATTTTATAGGGATTAGTACTATTAGTTAAAAGCATATTTTTTTATACAGGGGACAAACATAGAGAACGTAACCTGTACAGATACATATACTATCAGTGCAAAAGCTTATAAATTAATGGAAGGGGTTTTCTCGTGAGTTTATTTCATTGGGATTTTTTGAAAGAATTAATTGGATCTTATGTAAGAGTAAACAGAGGTGGACCGGAATCTCAAAAAGGAATAATAGTGTCAGTATGTACGGACTACGTCGTATTACAGAATGAAAAAGGAGAGTACCATTACTACCAGCTTCGCCATCTGAAAAGCATTACAAAAAATACGAAAGATGGTGGGATAGGTGATTCTGTATGGTCGGAAGAAGACAGTGCAGAAGACTTTGAAACGCTACTTCAAGGCTTCAAATACCGCTGGGTGAAAATTAATCGTGGTGGTCCAGAGAAAGTTGAAGGTATTTTACAAGACGTTTCTTGCGATTATGTAACGTTAATTATAAAAGAAGAAGTGGTATTAATTGCACTATCTCATATTAAGAGTGTTAATTATAATGCACCAGTAAGTGGAGAGAATAGTGATGAGAGTAGCGATGAGAAAAGTAATGAAAACAGTAATAATTCAAGTCGCGCTCGTGCACAAAGACAATCAAGTAGAGGAAGATAATAAGAAAGGAGGGTACAAAATTGGAGAGTGTATTATGCTGTGATCAAATTAAAGGTTTAGTCGGTGAAAATGTAAAAGTAAATCTTCGCGGACCAGAAAGTAGAGTAGGTGTACTCGTATCATTAGGAAAAGATTACCTTACACTACAATTGCCTCTTGGAGAATTAGTATATTACCAGTTGAAACATGTGAAGAGTCTAGTTAGGAAAGTGAAAGAAGCACCGGGAGAATATGGTTCATATTTCTATGCTGATGAAGATACTTTTTTAGATGTATTAAATGACTTGAAGTATAAATGGATAAAGATTAATCGTGGTGGACCAGAGTGTGTGGAAGGTTTATTAAGTGATATACATGATGGAAGTATTACACTAGTAAACGGTGATGAGGTCATTTATATAATTAATTCTCATATTAAGAGTGTGAGTCAAATAGTTAAAAACAAAAAGAATGAAGAAGAATAATGTTTAATAAATAAAAGGGGCATTATGATTGAAAGTGAAGAACGATTTCATATTTTGCTGCAATAATTTCGCGGTATATGAAAAAGAATTCTTACTATTAAAAGACGGAACATTGCCCCTGATTATTTTTTTGAAATGGAAGACAGAAAAGCGCAATTTCATAGAAAGGAGGATATAGATGAATGAGTTAAACAAGAACATTGGGGAAAATATATACGTTAAATTAATCGGTGAAAGAAAGTTTAGAGGTATATTAATTGATGTAGGGAATGATATTGTTGTTCTTTACAATGGACAAGACTATGTATATATATCTTTATACCATATCCAATATTATAAATTTTTAAGAGAGCATGATGAAGAAATATTAAAGCCTGGTGTGGACTCTGTAATTAAGAGGGAATCACCTTCAATTTCTTTGAGAAAAGTATTAATCACATCTAAAGGGATTTTTACAGAAATTTATGTGGCAGGAAATGTTCCGATACACGGTTATGTTACAAGTGTAATGAACGATTATATTGTTTTTTATAGTCCAGTTTATAAAACGGTATATATATCTTTAAAGCATTTGAAATGGCTAATTCCTTATAAAGAGAACCAAGTCCCTTATTCCCTCAATAAAAATGAACTCCCCGTAAATCCATTAAATATTACTTTAGCGAGAACGTTCGAAGAACAGCTTATTAAAATGTCTGGGAAAATTATGGTGTTTGATTTAGGTGAAGAATCTAACAAAATCGGAAAGATGGCGAAAATTGATGAAGGGCATATTGAAATATTAAAAGCACGTGATGCAAAAATGTATGTAAATATTCAACATGTAAAATCTGTCCATTGTCCGTAGACTAGTTGAGAGGGCTGGCTTTTTCTTTTATATATAGGGAAGAAAAGGTCGAGCCTATTTGTTTAATTCGATTTGGATATGAGGGGGAAAATGAATTGAATATCATATAGGTATGTTAGTGTGATCTTTGAAGGGGCAATCTTGTACTAAAGGTGTACGAGCTACCTTTTTGTGTATTCAACTCACTTTTGAGGAAGTGCTGCTCAACTACTTTATTAAAGGGGTTTTGTTTGTGGAGCAGTTTCCAGATTCGTTTTCGATTACATTACTTGGCAGTGCGGGTGGAGCAGCAAAAGCAGTGTTAGCAATTTTGAATCAAGCGGTAGTAAATGAAAAAGATCCAATTTATGAAGTGATAAAGAATGTGAACTTCCATTTGGTGGATATAAAACAAAAAGATAAAAGTTATTATGATGAGTTGTTTCCAAATTTGAAAGAGCAATTTTTTTTATATGAAATAAACCTTCAAGATGTAGTCAAATTTAAACATCATTTAAAGGAAAAAAGAACGAAGGTTGTTATTGATGTTTCAGGTGCAGATACAATTAGGGTACTGAGTTGTTGTAATGACCTTGGCATTTGTTATATTAATTCGGCTTTGGAAAATGAGGCAGTAGATCAAGACGATAGTTTACTTGGTTTTCAGCTTACGGAAAGGTATACGAGGTTTGAGAAGGAGAAAGAAACATTTACAAATACAAGAGCGATTATAGGCTCAGGTATGAATCCTGGTGTTGTTCAATGGATGGTTGTTGAGCTTATGAAAGAACGTCCAAATGAAAAGCCGCGAGCATGCTATATTGTAGAACATGATAATTCATTTTTGAATGATAAAGAGCTTATAAAACCTCATACACTTTATGCATCATGGGCAGTTGAGCGTTTTCTTGATGAAGCGATATGGAGTTATCCTATGTATATGAGTCATCATCGTCCACTTTACTTTTATGAGGATGTATATGCTTCAGAGTATAAAGTAAAGTTAGGTGAAAAAGAATTTTATGGTTGCTTAATGCCACATGAAGAAGTTTTAATTTTAGGGAAATCTTTTAATATGGAAGTGGGTTTTCTTTATCGGATCAATGAGTATACAACAAACTTAATTAGACAGAACTTAGACAAAGTGGAAGATTTATGGAATTGGAATCGTAAAGTATTTAATCCAGCAGAAGATGATATTATAGGAGAAGATTTAGTCGGTGTGTTACTCGTTTATGAACATAATGAGACATACATGTATAATGTAATGAATAGTAGCCAAGTTTTTCAAAAATATAAAACAAATGCGACGTACTTCCAAGTAGGGTGTGGAATTTATGCTGGCTTATGTAGTTTACTGTTAGATACTTTTGGACAAGGCGCTTATTATGTAGAAGAATTATTATTAAATACTGAAAGTAAGTATGGGGAATATTTAAATTTATATATGAAGGATTTTGTAGTAGGACATAATAATTTCACAGATGGATTGCTAAATGATAGGGTAAGATGGATATAAATTGTAACTGAAAAGGAAGGAGATGTATCTCCTTCCTTTTAGTATTAGAAGGTTACATGTTGCCCTGAAAGCAATTTCATAATTATAATTTAAAGAGATAACACTTGAAATGTTTTTTTGTATTGATCAAGAGGAGTTTTTATATGAACAAATACAAGAGCTTGATTTATGAAGAAAGAGAAGCTTTAAAAGTATTTATATTATTATTCTATATTATATTATTTTTATATGACGTTATCTATTATTTTATTTATCCCGCTATGAATATTAATGAAGCAAGGGTAGGGTGGCCAGAAGGTGGTATGGGAATAGGTGTATATATATTAGTAATATCTTTATTTCCTATTTCAATATATCTTCAAAAACAAGGTTATGTATATTTTGTGAAATACTTATTTTTAATTGGGTATATGCTTATTGATCTTATTAATAACTTAATGATTTATTTACACAGTGATCGTGTTTTTGAAAATGGAAATATGGTTGAAATATTTTTAATTTTATTTGCACCGATTTTCGTGAACAGAAAATATTTTTATTTCGTGTCCTGTAGTGTAATTGGAAAATATGTATTTTTTACTTTGATATTACAAGATGTAAAAGTTGTGATTCCGCTTGTATTATGTATATTCTTTTTCATCATTTCGCATTCTTTATTAAAGAGATTTCAATCTTATGTAAGGACAGTTGTTGAGATGATGAACAGTATGGAAGAGACAGAAAATTTAGCGGTTATTGGGACTATGTCTACAACAATCGCTCATGAAATTCGAAATCCATTAACAGCTTTAAAAGGATTTACACAAATTCAAAAAGAAAGAAATCCTGAAGATACGATGAGCTATGAGATTATGCTGCAAGAAATTGAGAGAATTAATGGGTTTGTTAGTGAATTGATGTTATTAGGAAAACCGAAACCAACAAATTATGAATGGTGTAATATAGGGGAAATCCTTTTATATGTTGTACAGTTAATGGAAAGCTATGCGACTCAATATAAAGTGAAATTTAATTTGCAAGTAGATGGAAATTTACCCGTTATAAATGGTGATGATAAGCAATTAAAACAAGTGTTGTTAAACATCATCAAAAATGGAATTGAATCGATGCCAGGAGGCGGGAATATTCAGATTCTGGCATATGAAAAAGCTGGAGAGAACTTGTGTATTTCTGTTGAAGATCAAGGTCTTGGGATAGAAAATGAGAAAATAGAAAAGATCGGAAAAGCTTTTTATACAACAAAAGAGAATGGTACAGGTCTTGGATTAATGATTACATATAAAATTATTGAAGAACATCAAGGGAGTATCGCGATTGAAAGTAGTATGGGGATAGGAACGAAAGTGGAAATTTATTTACCAACAGTGTAGTGCATTAGACGAAATTACTTTTCAGAAAAGTGTTCTTGTTGTGTAAATATAAACATTTTATAAAATGTTTCAAGAAGGGTTTTTTTTATAAAAAACTTCGTTTATAATGGAGGAAAATATCGACATAGAGCTTTTAGCTCATGTAACGGTTCAGTAGTGTTATGAAAAGAAAAGAAGGGGTGCACGCGCATCCTTTTTTCTATGCGGATATGATGAAAGGGGTGGTATGATGGAATTAACATTAAATTCGACTGTATGTTTACACACGATTCAATTTCGAAAAGAGCAAAAGAACTATATTGTAAAAGATACGATTACAGGAGAGACATATGAAATGCCGCCACTTTGGATTGATGCACTAGCAATGATGCGTGACGGTTTTTTATTGGGAGAAATTGAGGAGAAATTAAAAGAAGAATATCCAGCAGAAGAAGTAAATATGGTAGCATTTACGAGGCAACTGTTAGAGCTAGAACTTGTCGAAATGGTAGATGGAGAAGAGATAGCTTGTACAAAGAAGAAAGATAAAGATTATTTAGCTTGGATACGACCAAGGGTGGAGCAATTCTTTTTTAACTTAAATAAAAAATATAAAAGCAAAGGTCAAAAGTGATCTTTGCTTTTTTTGTAGACCATGTTTAAAAAATAACAGCGAATGCCCTTGCGAAAGCACCGTCACTATTTTTAATTTTTAAAGGTGCTGCTGAGAAAAAGAATCGTTTAGCTTTAATGGCATCTAAGTTTGTTAAGTTTTCAATTAAGTAAATATTATTTCCTAACAGTATGTGATGAATCGGTGATGTTTCTGTCGTTACCTCATCAGGAGAAATAAAATCTAAACCGACAGATTTTACTTTTAATTGAACTAGTTCTTCAGCTAATTCTTCGGAAAGATAAAACGCTTCTTTCTCATAAGCTTCGGTATTCCATTTATTAGATAGATTGGAATGGAAAATGACAATATCGCCTTCTTTTATGTCGACAGTATGTAATACTTCCTTAGGTAATTTTCGCTCTTGAACATGAGTCACATCGATAAGAACAGCTTCGCCTACAAATTGATTTAGGGGTAATTGATCAATAGTGGTTGCGCCTGAAATGAAATGAGCAGGCGCATCACAATGCGTACCAACATGAACGACAGAATGAAAATTCGTAACTTGATAACCTGTTTCTTCAACGCTTGTAATGGCTTCTAGTTGGATTTTTGGTGTTCCAGGAAATTGAGACATATTATTTTCAAACGTTTGTGATAGATCAATTACTTTCATTTTACATACCTCCAATATATTTTTTTCAAATAATAAAAAGCCCATCCTTCATAATCAAGAAAGATGAGCTTTACATACTAGTTGAGTTTTATCTTCCAAAATGCAATGCATTTTGCAGGAATTAGCACCTATTCAGTTTGCATAAACTGAGGTTGCTGGGCTTCAAAGGACCGGTCCCTCTGCCTCTCTTGATAAAGGTTTATTCGATTTTAAATTCGGAATATTCGCGATATTTAAATTGTAATTCATTTCCTTTTTTCGCGCAATACAAATTAGGTGTTCACCCAAATAAAGTTGCTCGCATATTGTAGCTTATGTAAGTAGACTGTTGCGAAGGAGTGAGTGCAGTGACAGGGAATGTATTAAATTATTATGCCGGTGGAAATACAGCTAGAGGATTTCACAGCTTATACGAAGAGAATTTGAAGGGGCTAGACAGGTTGTTTATTTTAAAGGGAGGCCCAGGAACGGGAAAATCTTCTTTAATTAAGGCAATAGGTCGTGAATGGGTTGAAAAAGGATATGATATTGAACTTTTGCATTGTTCTTCTGATAATAAGTCAGTTGATGGGGTGATTATTCCGAAATTAAAAGTAGGAATTGTTGATGGAACATCACCGCATGTTATTGAGCCGAAAATGCCAGGAGTTATTGAAGAGTATATAAATTTAGGAGTTGCTTGGGACTCAGATAAATTAAGAAAGCAGAAGTTAGAAATTGAACGGTTTGTATTAGAAGCGGGCAAGGCTTTCAAATCTGCTTACGGATGTTTTAAAGAGGCGTTAGTTATACATGATGAGTGGGAGAAAATATATATTAATAACATTGATTTTAATAAAGCAAATGAACTAACAGAACAGCTAATTCAGAAATTATTTGCAGATAAAAAGGGAGAACAATCGATTGTGAAACATCGTTTTTTAGGAGCTGCTACACCGAAAGGAGCAGTTGATTTTGTTCCTAATTTAACAGAAGGATTACCACATCGTTATTTTATAAAAGGACGCCCGGGTTCTGGAAAATCAACAATGCTTAAAAAGTTATCGAAGGCAGCAGAAGAAAAAGGTTTTGACGTTGAAGTATATCATTGCGGGTTTGACCCGAATAGTCTTGATATGGTTATCGTAAGAGAATTAGGATTTGCAATTTTTGATAGTACCGCACCACATGAATATTTTCCAAGTCGCGAAGGTGATGAGATTATAGATATGTATACTCTTATTGTTAAACCAGGGACGGATGAGAAGTATGCTACAGAAATTCGTGACGTTTCCATTCAATATAAAACAAAAATGAATGAGGCAATGTCTTTCTTAGCAAAAGCAAAATCAGTTCGTGATAAATTAGAACGAATTTATATTGCTGCTATGGATTTTTCAAAAGTGGATGCATATAAAGAGGAAATTCAAAAAGAGTTTGAACGAATTACTGCTACTGTAATTGAAAAGAAAAAATAAGTGCTTTATTGAGCTGTCAGAAATTGTCTGACAGCTGTTTTGGTATATAGTAAAATTAGTCGTATATTTGTCGAATTCCCAGGGAAATAATCAAAAAATGGAGATGGTATGAAATGAGAGAGAAAATTGAATTAGAACTAGAGCGAATTGAAAAAGAGAATGGTGTGAAAATTTTATTCGCTGTGGAATCAGGGAGTCGGGCGTGGGGGTTTCCATCGAAAGATAGTGATTATGATGTTAGGTTTGTTTATATACACCCTGTAGAATGGTATTTATCAATCCATGATAAGCGTGATGTAATCGAATATCCAATTAGTGATGATTTAGACATAAGTGGTTGGGATATTAAAAAGGCATTGCAACTATTCGCGAAGTCAAATCCAGCTTTACTTGAGTGGATTCGATCACCAATTTTTTATTCGAAAAACTCTAACTTTCCAGAGCAGCTTCAGCAAAAGAGTGAAAAGAATTTTGATCCAAAAGCAACGATATATCATTACTTACATATGGCTTCAAAAAATTATCGTGAATTTTTGCAAGGTGAAAATGTAAAGTTGAAAAAGTACTTTTATGTATTACGTCCTATTTTAGCTTGTCAGTGGCTAGAAGAGAAAGGGACATTACCTCCAGTAGAATTTGACCGATTACTTATAGAACTATCTATAGAACGTAGTGTATTGAATGAGATTGAGAAGTTGTTAGTAAAGAAAAAAGCGGGTACGGAATTAGATGTTGGATTGAAAGTTCAGGCGTTAAATCAATTTTTAGAAGAACAAATTGATTATTATCAGCAATACGTGAAAGGGATTGAAAAGGGATTAGGGATTGATATTGAGAGTTTGAATACATTATTTCGAGATATATTGTTTGAAGTATATGAAAAAGAGCACAAATGAGTTTGTGCTCTTTTTTATCCCGCATTAACGGGCAGTAAGACTCCCACCTCAAGATTCGGCTGGAGCGAAGAAGTTAGGTGGGAGGTCAACTGCCCGTAAACGCCCGATTGGTAAGGGCTGATTAAAGTTTCACTTTATTTTGTAGGAATAAAGAAAACAGATATAGCTGCGATAAGACCTGCAAAGGAGAATAAGTAAAAATTCCACGCCAAGTCATATTGCATTGTCATAATAATACCGACAAGAATAGGGCCAGCAATCGCACCAACTCGGCCAAGTCCAAGTCCCCAGCCTAAGGAGGTAGCTCGTATATGTGATGGGAAGTATTGTGTTACATAAGCATTTAATATTTGAGTAATACCGACTGATCCAATTCCAGCAAGACCAATTAAAAGATAAATGATTGTAACAGATGGTTTAATTGTTAATAGTCCAATACATATGGCTGCCATAAGATAGGAGATACTAATAACAATTTTTGCTCCTATACGATCGGCAATCGCCCCAGCAAATAATGCACCGATAGCTGCAGTAATATTTAGTATAAGTAGAAATGATAAACTAGATCCAAGAGGGTATCCTGCCTGGCGCATCATCTGTGGTAGCCAAGTATTTAAACCGTATATTAAAAACATTCCCATTATATAAGTGAGCCAAAAAAGTAGTGTTGCTTTTATGTAATCTTTTGAGAATAACGTAAGAAATCCATTTTTCTTTTGTATATTAGATGGTGTTTCAGGAATTTCATCTTTTACATGGAATTCAATTTGAAAGCGATTAAGAATTTTATTCACTTCTTCTTGTCGATTTCGCGATAATAAAAATTGAATGGACTCAGGTAAATAACGAATAATGAAAGGAATGAGGAGTAGCGGAATCATTCCGATGCCAAACATAATTCTCCATCCGAAATCTTCTAGCATAAACATGGATAAAATAGCGCCTAACACGATACCTAAAGGATAGCCGGTAAACATAAGAGCATAAATAAAAGATTGCCGTTTTTTTGGTGAATATTCAACAGTAAGTGCTGAAGCCGTTGGGATAACACCGCCTAATCCGATTCCTCCGATAAATCGAGATAACCCAAATAATTCAGGAGAAGGAGCAATTGCAGCTAAGCCCATTGTGATAGAAAAAAGGGCTAAACAGCATATAAGTGTCCATTTTCGTCCAATTAGATCTGTAATGGTTCCAACTAGAATAGCACCAATAAACATCCCAAATAAAGCATAGCTGGCAATTGTTCCAGCGTGGGCTGGTGATAGTGCCCAGCTTTTGTCTTCTAGGAGCTTTGGCAGAACGGCGCCGTAAATACCTAAATCATATCCGTCAGCTAGAATGGCTAGCCAACAAATAAAAACAACAAGTTTTGTAATAGAACTTGAAAAGATAGTTTCTGTAGATTCTAGATGAGGTGGAGCAGAAGGTTGCATAGTATTCACTCCTTTTATTTGTAGATGAATATATTATTTTATTTAATGTTAATATTTCCCTGCGTATGTCGAAATTTATATGAAAAGGTGTCATGAAAAATAAAAAAGTTCAACAGGATTCCCGTTGAACTTCTTTGTTTTTTTATTCGTTATCAACTCGCTTTAATGGTTGATCTGCTGGACCTTCCATAACATCCCCATCAATTGAAAAACGGGAACCGTGACAAGGGCAATCCCAAGTACAATCACCGCTATTCCATTCAACTTCACAGCCGAGGTGTGTGCAAGTTGTATCGACGATATGTAATTTTCCTTCTTTATCTTTATAAGCACCTGCTCGTTTACCGTTGACATGTACAACAGAACCTTCGCCAACTTCAAGATTTTCTGGCTTACGTAATGCGGTTTCAATTTTTCCTTCAATTAAGTGTTTAGCAACATCAATGTTCTGAGAGAGGAAAGTTTTTATATCCGGATTTGCATGAAAGCGTGATGGTGCAAACAGTTCTTTATATGGGCTGTGGACTTTTAGAATGGAGTCCTTCAGTAAATGAGCTGCTGCAGTTCCAGTCGTCATTCCCCATTTACGATATCCAGTTGCCACAAATATATTTGGATTCCTTTCGTTAATATGTCCGATATAAGGGAGTTTATCTAGCGTGATTAAATCTTGCGCTGACCATCTATAAGGAATTTCATCTACTCCAAAAGTAGATTCAGCAAAGGAATATAGTGCATCATAATGAAGCGTCGTATTAATTCCTTGGCCTGTTTTATGGCTCTCTCCGCCAATCAATATCAACTTTTCTCCATTGCTTGTCGTATAACGTATGGAGCGTTTTGGATCATCGATACTTAAATACATGCCCCCTGGATAATCCGTTTTTGCTTTTATTGCGAGGGCATAGGAGCGTTCTGCGTACATTCGCGTAAAGAAAAAGCTATTAGCATCATAAAAAGGAAAATGTGAACAAGAGACAATATATTTACAAGTGATGCGATGGTCACCCTTTGTAATAACTTGTGGATAATCTCCTTTTTCCACATCAATGGCTGTTGTTTGCTCATAAACTTTTCCGCCCATTTCCACAAACTTTTCTAAAAGTGTTTTTAAATAAAGGAGGGGATGGAATTGCGCTTGATTTTTCATCACAAGTGCAGATTGTACGGGAATAGGAATCGACAGGGATTGAACATAGTCACAAGGAATATTTAATTTTTGATAGGCTTCATATTCTTTCGTTAAATTTCGCAGGCCATTATTGGTAGTTGTATATAAATACGAATCTTCATTTGTGAAATTACAGTCGATTTTATATGTTTGTACAGTCTCGTTTATGAATTGTAGAGCTTTACTATTTGATTCGTAGTAAAGCCTGGCTTTTTCAACACCAAAATTGTTTATTAATTCATCATAAATAAGATCATGTTGAGCTGTTACTTTTGCGGTTGTATGCCCAGTTGTTCCATTTAAAACAGAACCAGAATCAATTAAAACGACTTTCATTCCTTCTTTAGCGAGTAAATAGGCGGTGGTAATGCCTGTAATACCAGCTCCGATAACAGCAACTTCTGTCTTTATATTTTCGGATAAATGAGGAAAAGTAGGAAATTGAGTAGATTCAATCCAATAGGATGATGGTAACTGTGGAAATGTGTCATCTGTCATTTTGAAAACCTCCAAATTAGAACAATTTTCCTTTTAATATTTCCATATTATATGGAATTCATGTATGTTGTTTTCGTAGCGTTCTATTCTTACTAAATGAAAGAAAAAATATTTTAATATAATTATTTTATTGGGGCAGTATGAAGAAGTAGGATTTATATAAAGCTAAATTCAAGTGATTCCATTTGTTGATTACATAGAGAGTTCTTGAATAAGATAGAGTCTATGTTGTTTAAGTGGATATGTATATATACCTGATAAAGCCTTATGAAATCTATGCTTTTTCTTTAGTGAAATAAAGTATAATTATAAAAATATAACCAACTTTTATTACTAGGTCATAAAAGTTGTTGACAATATAGAAATTCTATTGTTATGATTCATCATGTGGAAAGGTTGATAGAGAGTAAAAAGAGAAATGTTTTTCATTGATAATAAAAGCGAAAATTAAGTGACGATAGAGTGAGTATATTTTCCTTATGATAAATGCTTTTTGGATCACGTAGTAAAATCAATCTGGAAGCAAGAATTGATATATGCAAGTTGCGCGGGGCGCGGCATAAGAAAGGGGCAAAAGGATGAAGGAGCTTCATACGTTTGGGTGGTATGCAGCACGTGTAGCACCACATTTGCCGAAAAAAGCATTTAAACCAGTTCCTAATCGATTATTTGGTGGACTGGCTTATTTACTTGTGGCATTGGCTGGTTTAATAACGATCGGTGTATTTGAATTGAATGTGTGGGCAAATCTAGGAATTGCAATTGTTCTTGGATTATGTTTTGCTTCACTTGGATTTTTAGGACATGAAATTTTACATGGAACAGTTGTAAGAAAGGCATGGCTTCGTGATTTTTTAGGTGCGATAGCATTTATGCCATTATCAACTGGCCCAAAACTTTGGAGAAAGTGGCATAATGCAACGCATCATGTTCACACACAGCATGAAGAGAATGATCCAGATGCATGGCCGACATTTGAGAAACTGAAAAAGAGTAAGTTTTTGAGCTGGGTATATCGCATGCCTCTTCATGTACGTTCATTCTTTAGTTTCCTGTCACTAACAATTCAATTTACGTTACATTCGACTCGAATGTTCTTTCATTTTATAAAAGAATTTAAGTCATCCAATCAAAAATCTGTATGGCTTCAACTTCTTTTGCCCTGGACAGTTTGGATTAGTTTATTGTTTATTATGGGACCTACAAAGTGGTTCTTTGCATACGTGATTCCGTTGTTAATTGCTAACTTTATTGTAATGGCGTATATCGCAACAAATCACCGCTTAAATCCTATTGTTCCAGTAAATGATCCTTTAGCAAACTGTTTATCAGTAACAGTACCGCGCTGGGTAGACGTTTTACATTTCAATTTCTCATACCATACAGAACATCATCTGTTTCCTGCTATGAGTTCTAAATACTATCCATTAGTAAAAGATAAAATTAAAGAAATGTGGCCGGAACGCTATCACGAAATGCCGATGACAAAAGCTTTGGCAGCACTTTGGAATACACCACGTGTGTATTATCACGGAAGTGAATTAGTTGATCCGCATAGGGAGCATTTCTATGGTTCTTTAGGAAATGGATTGGATCCTCATAATATTTCATATCGTGAGGAACATATAGAGGAAAAAGAGACTATAAAAAAAGTAAATCAATAATAGACATATCTTACGATGAAAAAGCAAGCTCTCTTAGAGCTTGCTTTTTGTTATAAAGAGACTTCTTTCTTGTTCTTCGTCTTGACCTGGACAGAGTTATTTTCTTTTCGTTGTAGTCGTTTTTCTAGAAGACTGACAAGATAAGTAAATAGAAGAACTAGTGCGAGATAGTATACACCAACAATGATATATGTATCTAATTGCTGGAAGTTACCTGCGGCAATTGATAAACCGGATCCCCATAATTCGGACATTCCTACATAAGCGACAAGTGAAGAATCTTTTAATCCAATAATAAATTGGTTCCCTAGAGGGGGAAGAGATAGGCGAAATGCTTGTGGTAATATAATCCGGCGCATCGCTAAAGGATAAGGCATACCTAAAGAGCGAGCAGCTTCCAATTGTCCCCGGTCAACGGATTGAATAGATCCACGGAAAATTTCGGTAATATATGCACCGTTATGAATTGCTAAAGCAATTGCTCCTGCCCAAAAAGGGGTGAAAACAACAACGGATGTAATCCCAAAATAGAGAATAGCAATTTGAACAATTAAAGGTGTACCACGAATAATGGCGATGTATACATGAGCAATACTATTTAAAATTTTATTGTTAGAGATTCGAAAGAACGCGAATAATAATCCAATTAATGAACCGAATACTAGGGAGGTTAATGTTAATTGTAATGTGACAATAGTAGCCTTTAAGAGTGTCGGATAGGTAGAGATAAAGATTTCAAACATGTGTGTCACCTCATATTGGATGGATTTTAGTAGAGAATGAAATACCCCACATAAAGTGAAACTTTAATTAGTGGGGCATGATTTATTGAAACTTTGAAGAGATAACTTACTTCGTTTTTGCTTCTTCTCCAAGAATATTACGCCCAAACCATTTTTTACTGATTTTTTCATACGTGCCGTCTTTAATGATTTCATCTAGCGCTTTATTTACCTTTTCGACCATGTCTTTATTGTCTTTATGAATAGCAATTCCCATTTCATCAAGGTTTAACGGTTTTCCAGCTTCTTTTATATTGGATTTACCTTCTTTAATCATACGAAGACCAACCATTTGATCAGTAATAACTGCGTCTACACGTCCTGGTTCTAAGTCCATAAGTGCAGTAATATCACTATCATATTCTGTAATTTGATCTGTATATTTTGCAACAAGGGTTTTGAAAGTACTTGCTTTTACAACACCTATTTTTTTACCTTTCAAGTCCTCTGGAGAAGAGATAGATGTATTCTTTTTAGCTACAAAAATTTGTGCACCAGAGCGATAATATGGATTTGAGAAATTCACGGCTTTTAATCGCTCTTCTGTAATAGCCATACTTCCTAATATCACATCATATTTTTTTGATTGTAGTCCTTGAATCAATGTTTCCCAAGGATTTGTAACAGGAACAGGTTTCATTCCCATCTTTTTCCCGAGAGCTTCACCTATTTCTACATCAAAACCGACAAGTTTCCCGTCATTTTCTTTATAGTTAAAAGGTTTGTATAAACCACTCATAGCATAACGAAATTCCTTTTTACTATTAGATGAAGTAGTAGCACTTTCCTTACTACAGGCTCCTAGTATGAAGGATGTACATAATGTAATACTCGCAACAATGGTTAATAGTTTTCTTTTCATAAAACCCCTCCTATATATTGATCATACGGATGGTTTTAAGTATGTTACTGAGATATTTTATTTGGACAATTAGTTGTGCACCGTATGGATGTATTTCTTTTCATTTGAAACAGAAGTTACATTATAAAACGTTGCGTAAAAATTGTTTTGCTCGTTCATGTGATGGAGCTGAAAAGAATTGTGCTGGCGGAGCGTCCTCTACAATCTTTCCGTCATCCATAAATATGACGCGATCAGCTACATCTCTTGCGAAATTCATTTCATGAGTAACAATAATCATGGTCATTCCTTCTTCAGCAAGTTCTTTCATAACTTGCAATACTTCTCCAACAAGTTCAGGGTCTAAGGCTGAGGTAGGTTCATCAAATAGCATAATTTTAGGGTTCATAGCAAGAGCTCGTGCAATCGCAACGCGTTGTTTTTGACCACCTGAAAGTAGGTGAGGAGTTACATCCGCCTTATCTTGTAGGCCGACTTTTTGTAGGAGTTGATTCCCAACATCCTTCGCGTCTGCTGTCTCCAATTTTTTTACGTGAATAGGTGCTTCTATGATGTTTTCTAGTGAGGTCATATGAGGAAAGAGGTTAAAGTGTTGAAAAACCATACCGACATTTTCACGGACTTTGTTTAAATTTGAATGCTTCGGATCAATTCGTTCACCTTGTAAGTGAATTTCACCTTCATCGTACATTTCTAAAAAGTTAAGACAGCGAAGTAATGTACTTTTGCCGGAACCACTGGCACCGATTAAAACAACAACTTCTTTTTCTTTTACTTCTAAATCAATTCCTTTTAAAACATCAAGTGAGCCAAATGATTTTACTAGATTTCGAACTTGAATCATACAAAACCCCCAGTCAAAAATATATTTTACAAATGTTGCCCCTTATTTCTGTTATTAGTCATAAATTGTCAGAATCCTTTATTTTTTTCAGGGGGATTTAATATTCAAAGAAATAATGATTTTTAAAATCCCTATATCTTTCTATAACGAAAATATGGATAATAATATATAGGTAGTACTTATATTGCTTATAAGAAGGGGGAAAGAAGAGATGGGAAAAGAAAGAAAAACATTTTCCTTTGGCTTGCGTATACAGCTTATGTTATTTACTACAGTTTTAGCTTTCATTACATATTCAACAAGTTTAATTTTCATTTACGTTATATATGATTACTTTCAAAGTTATGTAAGTCAAACTGTTTATAATATTATCGTTATGTTATTAGGTGTAGTATGGTCTGGAATTTTAGCGTATGGGGCAGCAATATTTTTAATTAAACCACTTCGAAAGTTGGAAGAAGCAGCAAGGAAAGCGGCTGAAGGTGATATTCGTGAAGATGTCCCATTGCCAAAGACCGATGATGAGATTAAATCTTTAAGTGTTGCATTTAATATGATGCTAGGGAACTTAAGGGGCATGGTAAAAAATATCGATACTACATTTTCGTATACAAATAATCAAGTTCAGCAAATTAGAAAACAAACAGGTGAAGCGACAAAGCAAGCACAAGGTGTGTCTGAAACTCTTGCGGAGATTTCTTCCGGTGCCGAGCAATCAGCAGCATCGATTCAAGCGATCGTTTCTACTGTTGATACAACGACTTCTATTGCAAATGAAGTAGAAGGAAAAGCAAAACAGTCTGACGAGTTGTCTTCAGAAATGGTTCAAGCTTTAGGACAAAGTACACGTGTCTTTACTTCTTTAATTCAAGGTATTCAAACATTGGCGAGAGAAAATGAAGATTCGATGGAAAATGTACAGAAATTAGAAGAGCGAATGAAACAAGTTGAACATATTGTTTCTGTTGTGAGTGAGATTGCTAATCAAACGAATTTATTAGCACTCAACGCTTCTATTGAGGCAGCTCGTGCAGGAGAGCATGGAAGGGGCTTTGCGGTTGTAGCAGAAGAAGTACGTAAACTTGCTGATGAAAGTGATCATTCCGCAAGAAATATATCGCAGTTATTACGGGATATGCAAGATGAAGTACAGCAAGTCGCATTGAAAATGACAGAGCAGGTGAAGACAGCTAAAGAAGAGGCGAAACGCGGAGAAGCTACAGAATTAATTTTAAAAGAAATGTCATCAAGTGTTATGGAAGTAGCCGATGCAACTAAGCAAATTAGTAGTTATATGAATGAACAAGCGAGTCACATTCATCAAACAGGAGCACAAACAAAGGCTGTAGCAGCAATTGCGGAAGAAACGTCAGCTGGTTCACAAGAAGTGGCACGTGTGACGTTGCAACAATCTAAAAATATGGTAGTAATCGATCAATTATTAAAGGATTTAGAGAAGCAAGCAGCGGACTTGAAACAAACCATTGAACGATTTTCAATGTAAAAAGGAAGAACAGAATTCTGTTCTTCCTTTTTACGTATGGAAAGGAGGAATGCTTTGTTGAAAACGAAAAACATTACAAGGATCATATGCTGTCTTCACTTTACGCAACCTTTGAAAATTAGAGCCATAATAACTAGTTTGCCAATTTTTTATGTCGATATCGGGCCAATTGACATAGTCTCCCAGTGTGTAAGGATCTAAGCTTTCCCGTAAATCTTTAACCCAGCGTATATTTCGGTTTTCTTCATCGTTGCATTTCCAAGAAGTAATATATTCTTGAGCAATAATTGCCTTGCGGTGGAAATAAGCTGTTTCATTAGGCGAAATGTTTTCTACAGCACCTACGAGTGATTGGTGCCAAATACTCGCATCTTTATTTGGTGCATGAGAAAGAAAATATTGTAAGATTTGAATACCTTTAAGAGGGATAGGTTTATATACGTAGGAACCAGAGCGTTTGAATTTTTCAGGAATATTGCCGCTATTAAAGAATTGAACAGCCTTTATATACGGGACTTCATCTATAAAGAGAGAAGGATTACCAGTTTCAAGAAGAGGAGATAATAGAGGATAGAGTTCAGAAGGAGAGCCGACAAATTCACCTTTCACCTCGATTTTATTTCGTTGTTTAGAGAATAATTCAATTGATGAAGTGAGACGTTCATCTATATAAGGTGCCCAGTTTTGCCAAGCTTGAAATGCAGCAATAAAGTCTTTCCATTCCCATGTAAGTGAGAAAATTGATACGTTTTTAATAGGGTGGACTCGAAAGGTTAAGGAAGTAATAATCCCGAAATTTCCACCGCCACCGCCACGGCATGCCCAAAATAGGTTAGGGTTTTCTTGTTCATTTGCACGAATGATTTTTGCACCAAATTTCCCGCACGCTTGTACCATTTCGACTTCTACTAATTGATCACATGTTAGTCCAAATAAGCGTGAAAGCATGCCAATGCCACCGCCGAGTGTTAACCCCACAATTCCGACACTTGCACTTGTGCCAGCTGGTATTGTAACACCATATTTCCAAAGTTCTTTATACACAGTGCCAAGATTTGCACCCGCTTCAATTGTTGCTGTTAATTTTCCTGTACTAACCGTAATTTGCTTCATTTCACTCACATCAATAATAAGCCCGCCATTTAAAAGAGAGAAATTTTCGTAGCTATGTCGTCCACTTCTTAAGCGAAATGGTATATGACGCTCACGTGCCCATTTTAAGGCGTTACACACATCATTTTTATTTTGACAAAAAACAATAATACAAGGGAATTTTGGAATGCTTAAATTTAAATTTATTCGGGCTATGTCATACCTAGGATCCGAGGGAACGACGATACGACCAGTTAATTTTGTTTGTTTCAATTTATATCTCCTTTCTGAAATAATATGAGCTTGTATTAGTATATGAAGAGTGTATTTAACACGCATGGACGAGAAGACGAGAAGGTTTAGATTTATCCCGTTATTTGCGAGCAGTAAGACAATATCCGGTTGAAGCAAAGAAGATAGGGCTGCTCGTAAAAGCTCGATTGGTAAGGGCTAATAATCAGCGGGGGATGGACATCTCCTTAACGATTAAAGTTTCACTTTATCTTTGTGAGAAATAAATAAGGCATAAGAATAAGGAAACTACATAGAGTTCAATGAAAACAGTTGCAAACTATTCATATTTTGTTATGATAGTGTTACGAAAACGTTTGCATAAAAAATCCGATGGGATGCAAAAGGAGAGAATTAGTATGAATAAGACATGGTGGAAAGAAGCTGTCGCTTATCAAATTTATCCACGTAGCTTTATGGATTCAAATGGTGATGGTATTGGAGATTTACAGGGGATTATTGCAAAGCTGGATTATTTAAAAGATTTAGGTATAGATGTAATTTGGATTTGTCCAATGTATAAATCACCTAATGACGATAATGGTTATGATATTAGTGACTATCAAGATATTATGGATGAATTTGGTACGATGGAAGATTTTGATATGCTACTAGATGAAGTTCATAAGCGTGACATGAAGCTTATTATTGATTTAGTTATTAATCATACAAGTGATGAACATCCATGGTTTATTGAATCAAGTTCTTCTAAAGACAATCCGAAGCGTGATTGGTATATTTGGCAGGATGGTAAAGACGGCGCGGAACCAAACAATTGGGAAAGTATCTTTAATGGTTCTGCATGGGAATATGATGAAGTGACAGAGCAATATTATTTACATTTATTCTCGCGTAAACAACCAGATTTGAACTGGGAGAATAAAGAAGTTCGTGAAGTTTTATATGATACTGTTAATTGGTGGCTTGATAAAGGTATTGATGGTTTCCGCGTCGATGCGATTAGTCATATAAAAAAAGAAGATGGCCTCAAGGATATGCCAAACCCAAAAGGGTTAAAGTATGTGCCTTCTTTTGACAAACATATGAATGTAAATGGTATTCAGCCATTACTAGAAGAATTAAAAGAAAACACATTTGCTAAATACGATATTATGACTGTTGGAGAAGCAAATGGTGTGAAAGTTGAAGATGCTGATCTTTGGGTTGGAGAAGAGAATGGTAAATTCAATATGGTATTCCAATTTGAGCATTTAAGCTTATGGGATGCAGAAAAGAAGAAAGATCTTGATGTTGTTGAGTTGAAAAAAGTATTAACAAAGTGGCAAAAAGGTTTAGAAAATAAGGGATGGAATGCTTTATATATTGAAAATCATGATAAGCCACGTATTGTGTCTACTTGGGGAAATGATAAAGAATATTGGCGTGAAAGTGCAACGGCTTTAGGAGCGATGTATTTCTTTATGCACGGCACACCGTTTATTTATCAAGGACAAGAAATTGGTATGACAAATGTTCAGTTCCCAAATATTGAAGATTACGATGATGTAGCAATTAAAAATTTATATCGTGAGAAAATTGCAGAGGGCGTATCACATCAAGATATGATGGAAATTATATGGGCTTCTTGCCGCGATAATTCACGTACACCTATGCAGTGGAACGATGAAATGAATGCTGGCTTCACAACAAGTACACCTTGGTTTAGCATGAATCCAAATTACAAAGAAATTAATGTTGAAAAGCAAAAAAATGAAGAAAAGTCTATTTTCAATTTCTATAAGAAAATGATTGCCTTGAAAAAAGAGCACGATGTACTGAACTACGGTACGTACGATTTACTATTAGAAGACGATCCACAAATTTATGCATATACACGTACGTTACAGGATGAAAAAGTCATTGTAATTAGTAATATCTCAAAAGAGGAAGTTGTGTATAATGAGCCTTTATTCGCACTAGAACGCAAACGTTTGCTTTTAAATAACTATGAAGTTGCGGAACATGAAAAAGTAACTACAATCACGTTAAAACCTTATGAAACAAGGTTTTATCGCATTTTATAATAAAAAAGGATGCTCCTTGAGCATCTTTTTTTATGAAAAAAAATAAATTTCTATTGCAATGTGAAAACGCTTTTATTAAAATAGATTTATGAAAACGGTTGCGTAAAGAGAAAAAGAAACATAAGGAATCGTTTTCATAAGAGAAACAGAAATTATAATTTAAATCATTATGTTGTTATAAATAAAGGGGAGGAAAAACAGATGAAAATTACGTCTTTTGATTTTTGGCAAAAGTTCGGGAAAGCGTTACTAGTTGTTGTAGCTGTAATGCCAGCAGCTGGTTTAATGATTTCCATCGGTAAGTTAATTGGGATGTCTGCTGGGGATGTTAACGCAGTTCATACCATTGCTCGAGTAATGGAAGACATCGGTTGGGCAATTATTACAAATCTACACATCTTATTCGCAGTAGCAATTGGGGGATCTTGGGCGAAGGATCGAGCAGGTGGTGCATTTGCAGCACTATTAGCATTCGTTTTAACAAACAGAATTACAGGAGCTATATTTGGCGTAAACGCTCAAATGTTAACGGATTCAAAAGCGACAGTTTCTTCATTTTTAGCAGGAGATTTACTTGTAAAAGATTACTTTACTTCTGTACTTGGTGCACCAGCATTAAACATGGGAGTTTTCGTAGGGATTATCACAGGTTTCTTAGGAGCTACTTTATATAACAAATACTACAATTATAATAAACTGCCACAGGCATTAGCATTCTTTAATGGAAAACGATTCGTACCATTCGTTGTAATTGTTTGGTCTACAGTCACTGCGATTGTATTATCACTTGTATGGCCATTTATCCAAAGTGGATTAAATGAATTTGGTCGCTGGATTGCAGCATCTAAAGATAGTGCACCAGTTATTGCACCGTTTGTATATGGAACGTTAGAACGTTTATTATTACCATTTGGATTACATCATATGTTAACAATTCCGATGAACTACACAGAGCTAGGCGGAACATATACGATGTTAACTGGCTCAAAGGTTGGACAAATTGTAGCGGGACAAGATCCGTTATGGCTTGCATGGATTACAGATTTAAATAACTTATTAGCAAATGGAGATACGAAAGCATATAACGATTTATTAAATAACGTTGTACCAGCTCGTTTCAAAGCTGGACAAGTTATCGGCTCAACGGCAGCGTTAATGGGGATTGCGTTTGCGATGTTCCGTAATGTTGATAAAGAAAAACGTGCAAAATATAAACCAATGTTCTTATCAGCTGCATTAGCAGTATTCTTAACAGGTGTAACAGAACCAATTGAATTCATGTTCATGTTTATTGCACCAGTATTATATGTTGTGTATGCAATTACAACAGGACTTGCATTCGCATTAGCGGATTTAATTAATTTACGTGTTCATGCATTTGGATTTATTGAGTTAATTACACGTACACCAATGATGATCAATGCAGGTTTAACGAGAGATTTAATCAACTTTGTCATTGTTTCATTAGTGTTCTTCGGCCTTAACTTTACGTTATTCAACTTCTTAATTAAAAAATTCAATTTACCAACGCCAGGGCGTGCAGGTAACTATATTGATAATGAAGATGAGTCAACAGAAGGAACAGGAAATGTACAAGATGGTTCATTAGCAACAAAAGTTATTGATTTATTGGGCGGAAAAGATAATATTGCTGACGTAGATGCTTGTATGACACGTTTACGTATAACAGTAAAAGATTTAGATGTTGTTGCACCAGAAGCACAATGGAAACAAAATGGTGCTTTAGGACTTATTGTTAAAGATAAAGGTGTACAAGCCGTATATGGCCCGAAAGCTGACGTATTAAAGTCAGACATTCAAGATATGTTAGGTGCGTAATAATATGAAATTGCTAACTTTAAATTGTCACTCTTGGCAAGAAGAGAATCAAATTGAAAAAATAAAGTATCTTGCTAAAGCAATTCAAGAAGAAGATTATGATGTGATCGCATTGCAAGAAGTAAGTCAGTCTATACAAGCTGAAAATGTATGCGGTAACAAGAAAAAAGATAATTTTGGGCTTTTACTGCTAGAAGAGTTAAGAGCATTAAATGTAAAAGAATACAATATTATTTGGGATTTCTCTCATATTGGATATGATGTGTACGAAGAAGGATTAGCAATTATAACAAAGCACAACATTGTAAAGGAAGATACGTTCTTTGTCTCAGAAAATAAGGATACAACGTATTGGAAAACACGCAAAATTGTAAGTGCAACAATTGCTTATAATGATAAGAATATAACGTTTTATTCTTGCCATTTCGGTTGGTGGAATGATGAAGAAGAATCATTCAAAGACCAAGTTGATCGTTTAATGGAGCGTGTAAATAGCAATGAACTTTCCTTCTTAATGGGTGATTTTAATAACAATGCTCGTTTGGAAGGAGAGGGTTATGAGTATACAATGCAAAAAGGTTTATATGACACATATGAACTAGCGATAGAGAAGGATGAAGGAACAACTGTCCAAGGAGAGATTGCTGGTTGGGATGAAAATAAACAAAACTTACGAATCGACCTAATATTAAGCAATCGAAGTAAAACAGTTAATTCTTCAAAAGTCATTTTTAATGGAACAAATCGAAATGTAATTTCTGATCATTTCGGTGTAGAAGTACAATTAGATATATAATAGAAGAAACCCTCACAGATAATGAAAAGCTGGGAGGGTTTTTTGATAAATACAAGTATTCCCAAGAGAAAATACTTGTATTTTTTATGACATTTCCTATATATTTGTTATTATTGAATGTAAAACTAATTTGGTCATTTTGTATGCATACTTTTTTTACTTCGTTATATAATGAAGTAAGTGAAATATTTAATGGGAAAAATAGTATGTTTTCGTTTAATCCACGCTGTAGAAAGTGATATAATTGCAAAATGTATGTATCATTTTCCAAAGAAAGAAAAATATATAATTAGGTGATTGCTTATATGAAACAGATTTGGCGTATTTATAAGACAGATTTACGGAATGTAGCCAAACATTGGGCTGCAATTGTTATTGTTTTAGGGTTAATGATTTTACCATCGTTATATGCATGGTTTAACATCAAAGCTTCTTGGGATCCTTACGGAAATACGAAAGGAATCCAGATTGCAGTTTCTAACCAAGATGTTGGATCAAATTTAAGAGGGAAAGATATTAACATCGGGAAAGAAATTGTAGATTCACTTAAGAAGGACAAAAATTTCGGGTGGAAGTTTGTTGATGAAAAGCAAGCAATTTATGGAGTAGAGCGTGGAGATTATTCCGCAAGTATTACTATTCCAAAAGATTTTTCTGAAAAGATTGCAACAGTCTTGAATGAAAATCCACAGAAGCCGGAAATTGATTACTATGTAAATGAAAAGGTGAATGCCATTGCACCGAAGATTACAGCTAAAGGTGCATCGGGTCTTACAGAAGAGGTTAGTAAAAACTTTGTTAAAACAGCAAACGGTGAGATTTTTAAAATCTTCAATGACCTTGGAATCGATTTAGAAACTAACTTACCAAGTATCGAGAAGGTAAAAGATCTTGTATTTAAGTTAGAAGCGCAGTTCCCAGAAATGAATACACTTATGGATAAGGCGTTAGATGATGCAACTCGAGCGGAAGATATCGTGAAAGTAGCACAAAAAGATCTACCTGTTGTAGAGAGTGTAATAAATGATGGGCAAGAAGCGTTGGCAAATTTAGATAAGTTCTTTGCAAGACAAGATCAAACATTAAAGAATGCTCCAGGAACGATAAGAAATGATTTAGTAGTAGCAAAAGGCGTTATGGATAGTGCAGCTGCATTTACTGACTTTTTAATGAATCCAGGTGTAGACTTAAATATTCCTGATTTGTCTGGAATGAATGGATTACCTGAATTCCCTGCAAGACCGGACCTTTCTAAGTTGAATAGTGATGGTTATAAAAATATAGCGCAAAATATTAATCAAACAGTCAATAATGTTTTAAGTTCATCCCGTGCAGGAACAGCTTATGCACAAAGTGTTATGGATGGATTGCAAAATGGGAGCGTTGACCCAGAGATAGCTAAGAAAAATATTTCAACTATATCTAATAATCTTCAAACGCATATTGACAATCTCTCTTATGTAATTGATGTTATGGCTCGTTTAGAGCAAGGAGCTCAAACTGAGTTTGGGCAAAATTTCTTTAAAACAAGAAAAGAGCATTTAACAGCTATTAAAGATGGACAACAAGATTTAAATAATCGATTTAAACGTTTAAATGATTTGATTAGCACAGGTCAAGAAGTAAAACAAGATGTGCGAGATGGAATCAATCAGAAACTAAATGAAACAAATGCTTTAATCGATCGAGCTGAAAAAGATTATAATGAAACATTTGTAGCAGATTATCAAAAAGCAGTTAGTACAGTAGATCAAGCTAAAGTTGATGCAAATGCAGCATATGACAATGCAAAAGCAGATTACGATAAAGCAAAAAATGGCCTTGAAGGTGCAAAAGCAGATTTACAAAAAGCGAAAGAAGATGTACAAAATAGAGGTGTTAACGGTTTAGATTCAACGAAAGTAGCTTTAAATAGCTTAAATGGTCAATTCCAATCTGGAATTGGTTTGATTGATGATATGATTCCAGTTCTAGAAAGTACAAATAAGGTTTTAGCGGATGTAAATAGTGATAAAAACCTTAATAATGGAATTACAAAATTAAACAAAGCGAAAAGCAGCTTACAAAAAGGTGTAGAGGCAACGAATAAGGGGATTACACTTCTTAACAATGGCCAGAAACCGACAAAAGATGTAATTGAAAGTATTAACAATGCTGCGAAAGGCGGATCAGCTCAATTAGCAGATGTATTATCGACGTATGATGCAGAAATTGTACCAGGCTTCAACACAGCAATTGCTCGTACAAAAGAGATGTCGAAAAATACAACTCAAATTTTAAATGATGCAGACAAAAAGCTTCCAGATGTTAAAAAATTACTAGAAGATTCATCCAAAGGCTTAGTAGACGGTAGAAAGAAATTAGCAGACATTAAAGCTGAAATGCCGGAGACTGAGAAAAAGATTAAAGAATTAGCAGATAAAATTCGTGATTTTGAATCTGAAGAGGATATAAAAGACATCATACGCTTATTAAAGAATGATGTTGAAAAGCAAAGTGACTACTTTGCAAATCCAGTAAATTTAAAAGAGAATAAATTATTTGCAATGCCGAACTACGGTTCAGCAATGTCACCATTCTATACAGTGCTTGCATTATGGGTAGGCGCATTATTAATGGTTTCATTATTAACGGTAGAAGTACACGAAGAGGGCGCGAATTATAAGAGCCATGAAGTTTACTTCGGACGTTTATTAACATTCTTAACGATAGGTCTTTCACAAGCGTTTATCGTATCAATGGGAGATATATTCTTACTCGGTACGTACGTAGTCGATAAGTTCTGGTTTGTGTTATTTAGTTTATTTATTGGGGGAGTCTTTGTTTGTATCGTATACTCACTCGTTTCTATTTTCGGAAACGTTGGGAAATCGATGGCGATCATTTTACTTGTACTGCAAGTAGCGGGATCAGGCGGAACATTCCCAATTCAAATGACACCACCGTTCTTCCAAGCAATTTATCCGTTCTTACCATTCACATATGCAATTAGTGCAATTCGTGAAACAGTTGGCGGAATGCTTTGGGATATAGTAACTAGAGATTTACTTGTGTTAAGTGTTTTCGTAGTAGTTATGATTGTTGCTGCGTTATTACTGAAAACACCAATTAACAAATCAAGTGAAAAATTCGTTGAGAATGCAAAAGGAAGTAAAATCATTCATTAATAAAAAGGTTCCTACCGATAGAGGTAGGAACCTTTTTATTTAATCAAATTTTAATTTCTTTAATGCTTCTGCGAATGGATTGTTTAATGGTTCTTCCTCTTTGTTCTGCTGTTTCATATATTTTTGAACGTCGCGTTTATCAGCTTTGCTGCCGGATTCTTTTTTACGTCTCTCTTGGAATGTAGAAAGTTTCTCACGATAGCCACATTTACATGCGAAAATTTGGCCTGCTCCTTCACCACGAAGTTCTAGTTTCTTTTTACACTGAGGACAGCGTGCATTTGTAGTGCGGGATACATTTTTACGGTGACCACATTCGCGATCTTGGCATACAAGCATTTTACCTTTTTTACCGTTTACTTCTAACATCGGTTTACCACAGTCTGGACAAGACTTCGTTGAAATGTTGTCGTGTTTATATTTCTTATCACTCGATTTAATCTCAGCAACAATTTCTTTCGTATAGTTCTTCATTTCTGAAATAAATACTTCTTTCTTTAATTTTCCTTTAGCGATAGCTTCTAACTTTTGCTCCCATTCACCAGTTAGTGTAGGAGATTTCAGTTCTTCTGGCACTAAATCAAGTAACTGACGGCCTTTTGAAGTAATGTGAATATCTTTACCACGTTTTTCAAGCAAGAACGAATTGAATAACTTGTCGATAATATCAGCTCGTGTAGCTACAGTACCTAATCCACCAGTTGACTTTAACGTGTCAGCAAGTTGTTTGTTTTGCGTATCCATGTATTTTGTTGGGTTTTCCATCGCTGAAAGTAATGTTGCTTCATTAAAACGTGCAGGTGCTTTCGTTTGACCAGATGTTTGGACAATTAGTTTTATGTTTAATGTATCGCCTTTTTCGATGCGAGGTAAGATTTGTTCTTTTACATCATCGCTTGCATCATCATCTTCAAATCGATTTTCATAAACCTCTTTCCAACCAGTATATAAAATCGTTTTTCCGCGTGCGATGAACGTTTCGTCACCAATTTTCGTGCGCAATGTTAGTTGTTCATATTCAAAGGCCGGGAATAAAACAGCTAAGAAACGTTTTACAACTAAGTCATAAATTTTACGTTCTTTATCTGTGAAAGCTGAGAAGTTTACATAGCTCTCTGTTGGAATAATTGCGTGATGATCACTTACTTTACTATCATCAACAAATGATTTATTAGATTTTACAGGTTTCTGCAATACTTTATGTGCTAAAGGACGGTATTCTCCAACTCCGCAAGCCTTCAGACGCTCTGGAAGTGTTCCGACAATATCAGATGAAATATAGCGTGAATCTGTACGAGGGTACGTTAAAACTTTATGCTGTTCATATAATTTTTGCATAATGTTTAATGTTTCTTTCGCAGAGTAACCAAATATTTTATTCGCATCACGTTGTAGCTCAGTTAAATCGTAAAGACCAGGGGCGAACGATTTCTTTTGTTTTTTATCAATGTCTACAACAGTAGCATTTTGCTTACTAATTTTGTTCACGATTGCATCAGTTTTTTCTTTATTAAAGCTACGGCTATTTCCTTTTGTATCTTGCCAAGTTAGCTTTAATCTCTCAGCTGTTTGAGCTTCGATACCATAGTAAGTTTGAGCTTTGAAATGTTTGATTTCATCTTCACGGCTTGCAATCATGGCTACAGTAGGTGTTTGAACACGACCACAATTTAGTTGGGCATTAAAGCGAGTAGTTAATGCTCGAGTCGCATTAAGTCCGATATACCAGTCAGCCTCTGAACGTGCGACAGCTGAAGCGTATAGATTGTCATATGCTTTTCCTGGTTTTAAATTTGCGAAGCCATCTTTAATTGCTTTATCGGTAACAGATGAAATCCATAGACGTTTAATCGGTTTCTGCATTTTAACTTTATCGATAATCCAGCGTGCGACCAACTCGCCCTCACGACCGGCGTCAGTAGCTATAATGATTTCATTTACATCTTTTCTAAGAAGCTGACTTTTTACAGCGTTAAACTGTTTCCCTGTTTGTTTAATAACGGTTAGTTTTAAACGCTCCGGTAGCATTGGTAAATCTTCTAAATTCCACTGTTTATATTTCACATCATAGCTTTCTGGATCAGCTAATGTAACGAGATGACCTAAAGCCCAAGTAACAATATATTTACTACCTTCAAGATAGCCGTTCCCTTTTTTATCACATTTCAGTACACGTGCGATATCACGTGCAACAGAAGGTTTTTCAGCAATTACAATACTTTTTGCCATATTTAAAAACATCCTTTCAAATTTCCATACGTTAAATATAGCATACATCTTTGTTCTATTCAGTCTTGCTGACGGTTTGAGTTATTTGTGGTGAAATATACGTGTGAGAGTTTTACTTATATAAAGGCGAAGAATGGTTGAACCAGGAGAGTTCTGATCTCTATCATTCTATAAAAGTAAAGAACTTGTTATTTTACTAGAATAAGAGTAGACTTTGAAGTAGATGAATAATAAACACATGGGAGTTTGTGGATGCAAACTGAGAGTATGACTAGTCCGTCATTGACCATTTGAACCTGTTGGATAATGCCAGCGTAGGGAGAGTGTAAAAGCACATGTTCAGGCACTTTGCGTACGCGCAAAGTGCCTTTTTGTGTATCTCCCATTACTATAGTTAGGAGATGAAAAGGATGAATATGAAAGAAATTAGTAAAGTAGTGGATTTGGTGAGAGAGTCTAATCCACTCGTGCATAATATTACAAATGTTGTTGTAACAAATTTTACAGCAAACGGTTTGTTAGCATTAGGAGCATCACCTATAATGGCGTATGCAAAAGAAGAAGTAGCAGAAATGGCTAGCATTGCGGGAGCCCTTGTTTTAAATATGGGTACACTTCGTCCTGAAGAGGTAGAAGCGATGTTACTTGCTGGTAAATCAGCAAATAAGAATGATGTACCAGTATTGTTTGATCCAGTTGGGGCAGGAGCAACTTCTTATCGAACAGAAGTTGCGAGATATATTCCAGCTGAAATCGATTTAGCTGTTATCCGCGGAAATGCGGCTGAAATAGCTAACGTTATTAATGAGAAATGGGAAATTAAAGGTGTAGATGCTGGTACTGGAAACGGTAATGTTTTAAATATTGCAAAACAGGCAGCGGATGAATTAAATACAGTTGCGATAATTACTGGACAAGAAGATGTTGTTACAGATGGAGAGCGAACTATTCTTATTCGAAATGGCCATCCTATTTTAACGAAAGTTACTGGAACAGGTTGTTTACTAACTTCTGTAATAGGAGCATTTGTAGCGGTAGAAAAGGATTATGTAAAGGCAGCAGTAGCCGCATTAACATTCTATGGAGTAGCAGCAGAAGTAGCGGCTTCGAAAACAGTAGAGAATGGACCAGGAAGCTTTCAAATTGAATTTTTAAATCAGTTAGCGAATACAACTTCAGATGATATTGAGAAGTATGGAAAGATTGAGGTTATACAGTAAGGAGAGGAACTAGATGTCGCGCATTACAATGGATGAAATGTCTAGGTTATTACCAGTATATTTTATTATGGGAAGTAACAATTGTACGAAGGAGCCACTACAAGTATTGAGAGATGCACTAGAAGGTGGTATAACAATTTTTCAACTTCGTGAAAAGGGAGAAGGGGCTTTAACGGGAGAGAAACGTATCGATTTTGCGAAAGAACTAAAAGCGCTTTGCAAGGAGTACGGTGTACCATTCATCGTAAATGATGATGTGGAACTAGCCCTCGAGTTAGATGCAGATGGCGTGCATGTTGGACAAGATGATGAAGGAATTACTTCTGTTCGTGAAAAAATGGGTGATAAAATTGTTGGTGTATCTACACATACAATTGAAGAAGCACGCTGGGCGATTGAAAATGGAGCTGATTATTTAGGAGTTGGTCCAATTTTCCCGACGAGTACGAAAAAAGATACAAAAGCGGTTCAAGGAACGGAAGGTCTAAAGTATTTTAGGGAACAAGAGATTACAATACCGATCGTTGGGATTGGTGGGATTACAATTGAAAATACAGCTTCTGTTATAGAAGCGGGTGCGGATGGTGTTTCAGTTATTTCAGCGATTAGCTTAGCGGAATCTGCGTATGAAGGTACGAAGAAATTAGTTGAGGAAGTAAATAAGAGTTTGTAGAGTCGCAAAATGAGTTGTTTCGTTTATCCTGCTATTTGTGGGAGTCTTACGCCGGTAAAAGCCCGATTGGTGCGGGCTAATAATCAGTGGGGGAAGAACAAAACCCCCCACTGATTAAAGTTTCACTTTATTTAAAACATAATTGAAATTAAGAGCATTCCAATTCCGATAGAAGTAAAGGTTGCGATCAGGCCCGGAATCATAAAGCTATGATTTAAAACATATTTACCAATTCCTGTTGTACCAGTACGGTCAAAGTTAATTGCAGCAACGATTGTCCCGTAGTTTGGAATGAAGAAATATCCATTTACTGCAGGGAACATCGCAATAAGTAATGCCGGCGGAATACCAAGTGATAGTCCGAGTGGCACTAAAGCACGAACTGTTGCTGCTTGGCTATACAGTAAAATAGATAGAATGAATAGTGCAATAGCAAATAGCCATGGTGCACTTGTCACTAAGTGTTGAATTGATCCTTGAATTATATTTAAGTTTCCGTTGAAGAAAGTATCTCCCATCCAAGCGATACCAAAAATAGCAACAACTGCTGTTGCGCCTGCTTTAAAGACGTTACCAGTTACAATGCTTTCCACATTTGGTTTACAGAAAATAATAATGAGAGCAGCAATGGTTAACATGACCATTTCAATTGTGTTTGGCATGGAAAGACGAGCTAACTTCCCGTCAACCATCCATCCCGGACGAAGGGCTTCAAATGAACCAAGAAGTACGACAAGGAAAGTTCCTACTAGGAAAAGGATAACTGATAATTTAGCGCCTTTTACACCCGCAAATTCTTTTTTCTCTTCAAGTTTAGGGATCATTCCCTCTTTTAATCGCTTCAAGTATTCAGGGTCTTCATTTAATTCTTTTCCCATTTTACTAGCAACGAATGCAGCTACCATACAAGCAATAAAAGTAGAAGGGATACTGACTTTTAAAATATCTAACAAGGTGATTTTATAGTCGGCTAACATTGCTAAAAGTGCAACTGTTGCAGCCGATATTGGACTAGCTGTAATTGCCTGCTGGGAAGCGATAACGGCAATTGACATTGGTCGTTCAGGTCTAATTCCTGATTCGCGAGATACTTCGGCGATAACGGGAAGTACAGAATAAGCGACATGACCAGTTCCCGCGCATAGCGTGAATAAATAAGTAACAATAGGAGCAAAAAATGTAATACGCTTTGGATTTTTTCGTAATGCTTTCTCAGCAAGGTAGACAAGGTAATCCATTCCTCCAGCAGCTTGCAAAGCACCGGCAGCTGTAATTACTGCTAAAATCATAAGCATTACATCAATAGGAGGAGCTGTAGGTTGTAAGTGGAAGACGAAAACAAGTATTGCCATACCAACGCCACCCATTACTCCTAGACCAACTCCGCCTAAGCGTGCACCAATAAAAATGCAGAGTAGTAACGTAAGAAATTGTAGCCAAAACATGATAAACTACCTCCGAAATTCGTAAGTTAAGATATATTCGAATAATTTAATTTGAAAGAAAATTAAATTAATATCCGGAATAATCCTTGTGTTGTATACGTTTTTTATTATATAACACAAGAAATGTAACATTCACGAACTTTGTTAAATTATTTCGAAAAAATAATACATTAAAACTTCATATTTAAATCTCTAAATAAGTGGACATTTTAATTTTTATGTTGTAATCTTTGAAAGAGAATATTTAAATTCTCATAGAACTCCCATATCGTTCAACTCGTTCAGCGAGAAAGGCAAACTGATGGAAACATGAGGGCGCAAAACTACAGGGGCTAAGGTCAAATGACTATGCTAGCCAGTTACCGGACGGATAGGGTTGGTTTTGACCAATGCTTTTTCATTGGTCTTTTTTTTATTTGTAAACAAATGAGAATTGTTATCATTTATTGATGAGGTTTATATTTTAATAGTTTTACTTTATACTAAGTTAATTTAGAAAGGTGATGTTAATGGGAAAGTATTGGCACAAGCTATCATTTCTTCAAAAAAATGTATTGTTAACTGTATTAGTTATTTTGACGCTTGTTGGTAGTATGGGGGCGTTAAGTTTTAACATGTTTCAAAATAGTATGATGTCTATATTTGAAAGGCATTCTTTTGAAACAGGAGATACGGTATTACATAAATTAGACGCAGAAATAGTGAGAGATGTTGCAAAAGATCCAACGGCAGAAAGAGAAAAGAGAGAGAAGTTAACAGAGAAATTAGATGAATCAACGGAAGAATTGAACAGTGTTGGACAAACGTATATTGTTGGAGCAAAAGAAAATGAAAAAGGTGAGTTACAAATCGTCGACTTGTCTACAGACTTAGCAAATGTTGTTGAAGTAAAGCCAGGGGACTATTATAAACAACCAGATCTTTGGATGAAAGCATATGATAAGGTAATGAGCACGAAAAAAGCAAACATGACAGTAGTATATGAAGACGCATTAGGATCATGGGTAACGATATTAGAGCCAATTAAAGATGGAGAAGATAATATTGTGGCAATTGTTGCAGCCGATGTAGATGCCTCTATTGTTCCTATTACAAAGGGAAAATTCATTATACAAGGTTTAATGTTTATTTGTATTTCTGTTTTAATTGCAACTGTTATTCAATTCTTAATCGTACGTAACGCACTTGCTCCATTGCGGGATTTACGTGAAGGGTTGCGCAAAGTCGGTGAAGGTGATTTAAGTATTAAATTAGAGGAAAGACCAGATGATATTGGTATTATTAATGCGTATTTTAATAATACCATCGAGAAGTTTAAAGGAATTATAGATAAAGTGAAGCAGACAGCAGAACAGGTTTCCTCATCTTCAAAAGAATTGTCAGTGAGTACGAAAGAGAATAGCATGGCAGTTCAAGAAATCGTAAGTTCTATGGTTGAGTTAAGAGCTGGCGCCCAGTCACAAGAAACTTCAGTACCACAGTATTTAGGTATTGTATATGAAATGGAAGATAAGATGGAAGAGATAACGAATGCTGCAAAACAAATGGTGAAAGAGTCTGAAGGTATAGAGCATCATTCAGGAAAAGGAAATGGTGTTATTAAACAGGCGATTAATCAAATGAACATAATACAAAATGCAGTACAAGATTTATCTTCTATTATTTATTCTTTGGAAGCAAGATCAAAAGAAATTAGTGATATTGTAACTGAAATTACAGGTATTTCAAATCAAACTAATTCGCTAGCTTTACATGCTACTATTGAAGCTTCACGTGCTGAGGAAACTGGAGAGGGATTTGCCGTTGTTGCTGATGAAGTGCGTAAATTAGCAGAGCAGACGGAAGCATCAGCAAAAGATATAGCAAAATTAATTGGGGAAACACAAGCTGGAACGGAAGAAGCTGTTGTTTCAATGCAAAAAGCTTCAAAAGAAGTAGAATCAGGAATTAAACTTGTTGAAAGTAGTGGTGCTTTCTTTGAAAAAATTTCGAAATCAGCACAAACTGTTACCAATCAAGTTAGAGCTGTTTCTAGCAATTCAAGTGATATATTGCAAAATAGCCAAAATATTGTTCGTGTTGTAAATGAACTATCACTTATCGCAAATAAGTATGCGAATAGTAGTAGTAATGTTCAAGAAAGTATGAAAGAACAGGAAATGTCTGTACAAGATATTGCTGAATTAGCTAGTTCTTTAAGTTGGCTTTCACAGGAGTTACAAGAGTTAATTGGGGAATTCAAAAGTTAAATGAAGTGATTATGCATGCTTTTGTTTGTTCAATAAAATAAATCATGCTACAATGAAAACGAATTAAGAACCGGGGAGCCAATTGGCTGAGAGGATGTAAGTATACATCGACCCTCAACCTGATCTGGATAATGCCAGCGTAGGGAGTTACTTTAAAGTGATGTAGCATAAGTTATTATAGAATAACTTGTATACAAGGCTTTCCTACATGGTAGGAAAGCCTTTTCTTTTTTTGAAACCATATTTTGTAAGGGGGATTTTATTATGTCACAACAAGTTACAATTTCATTTTCAGTAGTACCACAAGCGAAGAACAAAGATGTGTATTCCGTTGTTGATAAAGCAATTGAAGTTGTACAACAGTCGGGAGTTCGTTATGAAGTAGGGGCAATGGAAACAACGTTGGAAGGAGAATTAGATGTACTTCTTGACGTCATTAAACGCGCGCAACAAGCTTGCGTCGATGCTGGAGCAGAAGAAGTAATCACTTCTATTAAAATTCACTATCGTCCAAGTACAGGCGTAACGATTGACGAAAAAGTTTGGAAGTACCGTGATGAATATGCAAAACCAGAAGCGATCTAAAATAATCACAACAATTTGGCTTATCCTTCTCATTGCTATATGGGAAGGATCTGTTTCATTATTTAAAATTGAGCCGTGGATTTTACCGAAGCCGTCTGGAATTGTGCAAGAGTTAATTGGAATGAAAGATTTACTATTACCGAATACAGTGCAAACGTTACAGGAAGTAATAATTGGGTTGTTTTTTGCAATTTTACTTGGGACGAGTATTGCTATCATTATGGATGTCATCCCTTTATTTCGGATTTTAATGAATCCATTGCTCGTTATTTCGCAAACAATTCCAATCGTTGTGCTCGCACCATTATTTATTATTTGGTTTGGATACGGAATGTTGCCAAAAGTAATGGTTGTTATTCTTGTTTGTTTCTTCCCAATTGCGCTTAGCATTTTAGAAGGTTTCCAAACGGTAGATAAAAATATGCTGAAACTGTTACAAACAATGAAGGCAACGAAATGGCAAGTTTACCAGAAAGTAAAGTTTCCAGCAGTACTCCCATACTTCTTCTCAGGTTTAAAAATTGCTGTTACATATAGTGTGATGGGGGCGATTATTGGGGAATGGCTTGGTGCCAGCGAAGGATTAGGAGTTATGCTTACAAGAGCAACAAAATCCTTTTTAACGGCTCGAGTATTTGGTGTTGCAGCGATTATCGTCATGGTGACATTATGTCTGTACTTTATTGTTGAATTTATGGCAAGAATAACAGCACCATGGATATACAGAAAGGGCGGCAGAAAATGAAAAAAGGTTTAAAAATTATGTTAGCTGCATTATTAGCAGTAACTGTTGCTGGATGTAATCCGGCGAAGAAAGAAGAAAGTTCAAGTAAAGATAAAAAAGTAAAAGTCGTTTTAGATTGGTTTCCAAATACGAATCATACTGGCTTATATGTAGCGCAAACGAAAGATTATTACAAAAAGCAAGGGCTTGATGTAGAAATTATCCAGCCTGGTGATAATGTAACGGCAGAGCAGATGATTGCTTCTGGGAAAGCAGACTTTGCGATAAGCGCACAAGAAAATGTAACATTAGCTCGTGTTGAAGGAATCCCAGTTGTTTCTGTTGGTGCAATTATTCAGCATAATACCTCTGCTTTTGCATCTCTAAAAAAAGATAATATGACGTCACCGAAAGATTTTGAAGGTAAACGTTATGGCGGCTGGGGGGGACCAGCAGAAGAAGCGACGTTAAAGACGATTATGGAGAAACATCAAGCTGATTTTAATAAAGTTGAAAAAATTATTCTTGGACAAACAGATTTCTTTAAATCAATCGGTCGTGATGCAGACTTTGAATGGATTTATTATGGATGGGATGGAATTGAAGCGAAGCGTCAAGGAAAAGAGTTAAATACAATTATGGTAAAAGACTTAGATCCAGCGCTTGATTTCTATAGTCCTGTTATTATTACAAGTGAAAAACATACGAAGCAAGATAAAGATTTTGTGAAAAAATTTATGACGGCAACGACAGAAGGTTATGATTTTGCAATTAAAGAACCGAAAGAAGCTGCGGATATTTTAATTAAAGCTGTTCCAGATGTGAATAAAGAATTAGTACAAGAAAGCCAAAAGTGGTTAAGTACAAAGTATCAAGATGATGCAAAAGCGTGGGGAGTACAGAAGGAAGAGATTTGGACGAATTACATGAATTTCTTATATGACAACAAAGTTATTAAAAAGAAAATCGATGTAAAAGATGCCTTTACAAATGAATTCCTTCCAAGTGAAAAATGAGTGGATTACAAATAAAAGATATTGTAAAAGCTTTCGATGGAAAGAATGTATTAGCAAATATTAGTGCGTCTATACAAGAGGGAGAGTTTGTCTCTTTTGTAGGTCCGAGTGGTTGTGGAAAAAGTACATTATTAAATATGATTGCAAGTGTTGAAGAGCCAACGAGCGGAGAAGTGTTTTATAACGAGGAGTATGTAAAAAAACAAGATGTTGTTAGTTATATGCCGCAACAAGATTTATTACTACCGTGGCGATCGGCTTTGCAAAATATCGTTCTTCCATTGGAAATCGAAGGGAAGCCTAAAAGACAAAGGCTGACAGAAGGAATGGAAGCATTAAAGCAATTTGAGCTAGATGAATACGCAGATCATTATCCAGATGAGTTATCAGGTGGAATGCGTCAAAGAATTAGTTTCCTTCGTACGTATTTATGTGAAAAGCCAATTATGCTGCTGGATGAGCCTTTTGGAAAATTAGATGCATTTACAAAAATGGAAGTACACAGTTGGCTTTTAAATTCTTGGCATCAAGAAAAGCAAACAATTGTTATGGTTACACATGACTTAGATGAGGCAATTTTACTTTCTGATCGCGTATTTATTTTATCTCAAAGACCAGCATCAATAGTTGGCGAGGTCCAAGTGGAATTACCTAGGCCGCGAACGATGGATATGTTAACATCTCTTGAGTTAAAGAAGGATAAGGAAGAAATTTTAAGAGTATTGGCTCCTTACATGAAAAAATAGAAAAAAGTCTTTTAACAGTTTTTTGTATAATTGCTGTTAAGAGGCTTTTTTCTATTGAAGGAGAAAGATGAAATCTATAGGGGAAATAGTGGGTTCATTAACATCGGATAAATTGGAAGAAGGAACAAAAGAAAAAGTAGAGAATAGAATATAACAGAGTGATTTATACTCTTAATATAACAAACGTTAAAGGAGTGAAAGGATAAAATGACTTTATCAACTGTTCTTCAAATGGTTTTAGCTTGATACGGGAGAAGTCTGCCCATTTTTAAAGATGAAGCTAAATTGAAGACAGCAGGTAAAGAACCTTAATCCTTTCTTACGATAATATGTAATGGGTAAGGTGTATTCACCTTACCCATTTTTATATGTATAACTAAATAAGGCTTTATACTGTTGTTCTCTCTATTTAGCTTATGGATCATAAGAAAAGGAGAGAGAAAAGATGAGTATATTAACAGTAGAAAATGTAAGTCATTCATATGGTGAGAAAACCATTTTATATAATACGTGCTTTCGATTATTAAAGGGCGAACATGTTGGGCTAGTAGGGAAAAATGGAATTGGAAAATCAACATTATTACGCTTGTTAACGGGAGAACTTATACATGATGATGGGAAAATTGAATGGTTTCCACATGTGAAGATTGGCTTTTTGCAACAGCATATAGATTTACAAGAAGGCATAACAATTGAAGAATACTTGCAAAGTGCGTTTTCTAACCTGTATGAGTTGGAACGTGACATGTTAAAACTTACAGAAGAGATGGCTGGAGCAGGAGAAGTAGCGAAATTGTTAGTAAGGTATGGAGAGTTACAAACTATATTGGAGAATTCTAATTTTTATCAAATTCATACAGAAATTGAGGAAGTAGCAACAGGCTTAGGCTTGTTTGAAATAGGATTGGAAAAGGATGTTTCAAAGTTAAGTGGTGGTCAGCGGACAAAGTTGTTACTTGGGAAACTCCTTTTAGAAAAAGCGGATGTTTTATTATTAGATGAGCCAACTAACTATTTAGATACAGCACATATAGAATGGTTGCAATCATATTTACAAATGTATGAAAAAGCTTATATTATCATTTCGCATGATGAAATATTTTTGAACAATATTACGAATGTTATTTATCATCTAGAAGAACGAAAGGTTAAGCGCTATGCGGGAGATTATGAAACCTTTTTGCAAAGTTATCAATTACAAAGGAAACAATTACAAGCGGCGTATGCGAAACAACAAAAAGAAATTGTACATTTAGAGGGTTTTATTCAAAAAAATAAAATTCGTAAAGCGAAACAAGCGAAAAGTCGTGAAAAAGTATTAGAGAAAATGAAAAAGGTTGAAAAGGTTAACGATGTACCTCGCGCCCGTTTTGATTTTAATGTTTATACTGAGCCAGTGAGCCGTATATTACAGGTAGAGAAACTGAAAATTGGTTATGGTGAACCGTTATTTCCGGAATTGGATTTTCAAGTGAAAAAAGGGGAAAAGATTGCGATTATTGGTCATAATGGGATTGGAAAAACAACAATGTTAAAAACATTACTAGGACAAATAAAACCGTTAGGCGGCTCAGTTTCTGTTGGGGAACGAGTAAAACCCGCTTATTTTGCACAAGAGGAATTTTCCTCAGAAATAACTGCACTAGAAAGAGTATGGGCAGGGAGACCAGATATGACAAGAAAAGAAATCCGACAAGCATTAGCAAAGTGCGGATTGAAAGAAGAACATGTATTAAAACCTATCCAGTTATTAAGTGGAGGAGAACAAACAAAAGTACGATTATGCGAACTTATCGTAACTAAAAGCAATGTTTTAATTTTAGATGAACCAACTAACCATTTGGATACAGAGACTAAGACGGATTTACAGGAAGCGTTAAAACAATATAAAGGTACAGTTTTAATTGTTTCACATGAGCCCTCTTTCTATGAAGCATGGATAACGAAAATATGGAATATCGAAAAATGGAACGTTTAACAATAATCACAAAGAAAAGGCATTAGCTTTTATGAGTTAATGCCTTTTCTTTGTGATTAACATGATTTTCGAGAACTCTCAAATGAGAATTGTATGAAAAAGAACTCTTATGGTGCGCTTATAAGCGCACCATAAGAGTTCTTTTTCTTTGGTTATATTTATAATAATACTAGATGCCTTTCCCTAATAGGCTACTATCTTTTTTATATATATAGATAGTTTGAAATGGAATGGAAATGATTCCTATATGTAAAGGATAATGTGATTAGTATGGGAAGACAATAGAACTTAAAGGAAATTCATGTAAAATTCAGATGAACTTCACGCGAACTTCATATTAGAAACTAAATATAATTATAATAGGTTATTGTAATATGAATTGTGATTTTTCATAAAATTAAAAGTTTGAATTTAGGATAGAGCACTCAAACCTAAATTCAAACTTTAGTGAAATAATTAATGGAGGTTACGTTTAGTTTTCGTTAATGGATGCATTTACAAGTTCGGCGGGATTGCCTGTTCCTGCCCCTCCGATTGTAACTGATCCACCAGGAGGAATTTCACCATTCCATCCTGCATTCGTAATTACGTAATGATTATTTATTTTACTACTAATTTTAGAATCCCAAACTTGTGTTAAATTGCCGTTATAATCAAATTCTAATTTCCAGTTTTTAATAGGGGTCGTTCCGCTATTTTTAATTATAATTGAGAAGTTGTAACCACTTCCCCAATTTGAAGTGACTGAAAAGGTAGCATTGCCATTTCCACCAGGAGGTGTTGTGTTAGCATCATCTGTTTTTATAAGAATAGAAGTAGGTTGTGATTTGTTACCAGCAGCATCTTTTGCTAATACTGAAAATGTGTATTCTGTATTAGGTTTCAAGTTTTTAATTGTAATGCTATTTGTTGTTGTACTCCATTTCTCTTCTCCGGCAGTAATTTCATATTCAGTAACGCCTACGTTATCAGTAGATGCAGTCCAGTTTAATTGAACTGAGTTTGAATTTTTATTTGTAACAGCAATATTTTTTACGTTTGTTGGTGGTTCAGTATCTTTTTGAGTAATAGGTCCACCAAGTAATTCTTTTACTAGCGTATCAAGTAATTTTGGTCCACTACAACTATATTTTGGACTTGTACGGCAATCCCCGCTTAGTTCCCAAAACATTGCGCCACTTAAACCCTTTGTCTTTATATAGTCTGTTTTATATTTCATAGATTCATTGTCATCATAGCTAATAAAGGTTCCTGTAGTCGTATTATATAAATAAGGTACTTTCGCTACATCGTTCCATCCGCGAACAAAACCATTTTTATTCACATAATTAGATGCTAAATCACCATAATCGTACACACCTGTGTCACCGGTAGAATAATCATCCCAAGTACCTTTAGAAGCGAGCTTTCCGTCACTACCTGGTTTACAAGGTTGGTATTGCCCATTATTTTCTTTTCCGCAACTTTTCCATCCACGTCCGTAAAAAGGTACACCTAATACGAGTTTATCCGCTGGAACCCCTTCATTTGTATAAATGTCTATCGCACCATCTACGTAAAATTTCGTATCCGCTGCGGGGTCATTTGGATCTTTGTATAGTGCAGCATTATGGTTAGAAGTAGCTTCCCATCCACCGTGGAAATCGTATGTCATAATATTAATCCAATCCAGTATTTGAGAAATCTTCTTTAGCTCTGTATGATCCGCATAACGTTGGCTTGCACCTGACGCGATTGTTAGTAAATATTGTTTACCATCTTCTGCACCAGCTTTCGTTAATGCATTTCGAACATCTTGAAGCAGAAGGGTGAAGTTTTGTTTATCTTCAGGACGATAACTACCACCAGGAATCGTTTCAACACCCGGGTATTCCCAGTCTAAATCAACGCCGTCAAATCCATATTCGCGAAGAAAAGCTACTGTAGATTCAGCGAACACTTTTCTTGTTTTTTCATCAGCGGCCATATCAGAAAAGCGGTTAGACCAAGTCCAGCCACCAACTGAAATAATTGTTTTTAAGTGAGGATACTTAGCTTTTAATCGTTTCAGTTCTCCGAAATTTCCACAGCGGGCATATTTATCACAATCTTCCCAAGTTGTACCCGATCCCGGATAAGATTTTGTGACATCAGCCCATGGTTCACCGAGTACGAGAGTGCCATTAGGGACCTCTTTATTTTGCAGTGGTACACCAGATTCTTTACAGTTCCACGTTTGTTTATTTGGATTATCGGGGTGAGTAGAAGGGTTTCCATGTTTTCCATTCCAGCAAATATCAGCGAAAGCATAGTTTAAATGAGTTAGCTTTGATGCATCAATGTCTGCAACTTGATAATTACGTCCGTAAACGCCCCATGAAGGAAAATACCCAACAATTTTTTGACCTTGCTTTGGTGAATCTGCTAATGCGAAATTTGGAGTAATAAAGTTTGTGAGAAAAAGAGGTAAGAAAAGTAGTAGGGATAGTAATAGCAGCGTGAATTTTTTTGATCTCATAGTCATTTCTCCTTTCAAAATAAAAGATATATTTAAAGGCATGCGCCAATAAACCAAAGTGAATCTAGACGTATGAAACGTCTAGATAAAAATGATCAGACATCACGAAGTCTATACAAGGGAGCTGGGGGTGATTAAATCGTAGCAAATGCAAGATTTGGTGTAAACGCTTTATTGGATTCACAAAGATTTTCTCAATATTAAATGGCTCTAATACAGACTACACATGAAAATAAAATATTGATTAGGGAGGAAAAGGCTCCTTGTAATTAAATTTGAGAAAAAATTGTATAAAGTCAATTTGTAATAGCGTAGCAAGATGAGAAAATATCATGTAAAATAATAGTAAAAATATGTAAAGGAGCGAATGGTGTGGATGTCTTTTTGAACATTGCTGAAGAAAAAATTCGACAAGCAATACGGAATGGTGATCTCGATCATATTCCGGGGAAAGGAAAACCACTACAATTAGAAGACCTTTCAATGGTACCTCCAGAACTTAGAATGAGTTATAAAATCTTGAAAAATGCAGGTATGATTCCACCAGAAATGGAACTACAAAAAGATATATTAAAAATAGAAGACTTAATTGCGTGCTGTTATGATGAAGTAGAGAGAAAAGAATTACAAGAAGAGTTAACAGCAAAAACGCTGCGTTTTCAGCAGGTAATGGAAAAGAGAAAGATTAAAGATAGTTCAGCTTTTCGTATGTATCAGGGTAAAGTATTTCGTAAATTACGCTAAGAGGGATAAGATGAATACATTTGAAACGATAGAAGAATTAGCGACATATATTGAAGGACAACAATTAGTACTGCTGTTTATTAAAACGGAAAATTGTGGTGTTTGTGATGTTATGTTAAGAAAAGTAAATTGCGTGTTAGAGAATTATGATTACGTAGAGAAAGTAGAAATATTACTACAAGACATGCAAGAGATTGCGGGGCGATATGCAGTATTTACAGGGCCAACAGTTTTATTATTTTATAATGGAAAAGAGATCCTTCGTGAATCGCGCTTCATTTCACTTGAAAATTTAGAGAGAACCATTCAATTATTCGAAGATTAAGGGAGGCTTTTATATGGAATTTATTATTGTCATACTATTATTTGTTGTAGTTGGAACGATCGTAACAGCAGTTCGATCAAACAAAAAGAAGGTAAATCTTACAAAACAAAATAACATTCATAATTCATCCAACAGCTCATCACCATTATTTTTCTTTGCTGGATCGGATAATGATAGCTCGCACGATGGCGGTTCACATGATTGCGGAGGTTCTTTTGGTGGAGATAGTGGAGGTAGCTGCGGTGGTGGAGGCGGTGGTGATTGATGAGAATACGCCTTATAGGGGGCGTATTTCTTTTTAAACAAACGTTTGATTAGTTGGCTTACATATGCATAAAAACAGTTAAACAAACGTTTGATTAAATATTTTTAACATGCTAGGGGAAATGAAAAGGGAACCGTATTTCTTACTAAATGAGGATTTAAATTTGGAATAATACATATGATTCGAATGTGGTTTGAAAGTACGTTTTCTTAAATAAGGAGTATAGCCTCTTGCGATAGAGGTTTTTTATTTGTTATTATTAGACTGAACGGTCGGTTTAAAGAGGTGTGAATATGAGAAGAAGCGCAGAAGAGATAAAGAAAGAAATTGCCTATAAAGCAGAAAGTCTGTTTTCACAGAAGGGCTATGCAGCTACATCTATGGAAGAGATTTGTGAAATTACAGAGAGAAGTAAAGGAAGCATTTATTATCACTTTAAAAGTAAAGAAGAATTATTTTTATTTGTAGTGAAACAGCATACGTATGATTGGCTTGAAAAATGGAATGAAAAAGAGAAGTTGTATAGTACTAGTACTGAAAAACTATATGGTCTCGCGGAATATTATGTAGAGGACATACAGCAACCCATTTCAAATGCAATAGAGGAATTCTCTATGAGCCAAGTTGTAAGTAAAGAAATTCTGGATGAACTGTTAGCTTTAACTAGAGAATCATATGTTATGGTTGAGAAATTAATTGAAGCAGGTATACAGTCTGGAGAGTTTCAAGAAGATGATACGCGTGATCTTATGTATATTGTGAATGGATTATTATCGGGGCTTGGAGTACTTTACTACGAGTTAGATTATAAAGAGCTGAAACGTATTTATAAAAAGGCAATAGATGTATTGTTAAAAGGAATGGCAGCTGAATAATAGGTCAGTTGCTTTTCTTACAAAATAAATTAGACCGAACGGTCGGTTTATGAAAGGGGAATGAAAATGAACGCTTTATTTAAAAACCGAGCATTTATGCTCGTTATGGCATCTGATATTTTACAACAATTTGCAATTTGGATCAGAAATATGGCTCTTTTGTATTTCATAATGGAGCGAACGAATAATGATCCAGTTTCAGTTTCTTTATTATCGGTTATGGAATATGCACCTATTTTTATTTTCTCGTTTATCGGTGGGGCGCTAGCTGATCGCTGGAATCCGAAAAGAACGATGGTTGCTGGAGATGTATTAAGTGTACTGTCTATTGTAGGAATTGTCTTGTTGTTAAAGCTGGATTATTGGCAGGCTATATTTTTTGCAACACTCATTTCCGCGATTGTAGGTCAGTTTTCTCAGCCATCATCTTCGCGTATATTTAAACGCTATGTAAAAGAAGAACAGGTAGCAAATGCGATTGCATTTAATCAAACATTACAGTCGCTATTTATGATTTTTGGACCAGTGGTAGGATCGCTTGTGTACACACAACTTGGTTTATTTACGTCACTATATAGCTTAATTATTTTATTTTTGTTATCTGCTATCGCTCTTTCATTTTTACCAAAATGGGTGGAACAAGAGCAAGTGGCGAGAGGTTCATTAAAAAATGATATAAAAGAAGGTTGGAAATACGTTCTTCATACGAAAAATTTACGTATGATTACGATCACTTTCACCATTATGGGCTTAGCTGTTGGACTAACGAATCCATTAGAAGTGTTTCTTGTAATAGAACGGCTTGGAATGGAAAAAGAAGCCGTTCAATATTTAGCCGCAGCTGATGGAATCGGTATGTTAATTGGTGGTATTGTTGCTGCAGTTTTCGCTTCAAAAGTGAATCCGAAAAAGATGTTTGTATTCGGTATGAGCATATTAGCGATGTCATTTTTAGTAGAAGGGTTATCTACATCATTTTGGATTACTAGTTTCATGAGATTTGGAACAGGTATTTGTTTAGCCTGTGTCAATATCGTTGTCGGTACGCTTATGATTCAACTTGTACCAGAAAATATGATTGGCAGAGTAAATGGAACGATTTTACCACTGTTCATGGGGGCAATGTTAATTGGAACTTCACTAGCTGGAGGATTGAAGGAGATGACCTCACTAGTTACTGTATTTTGTATAGCAATGGCACTTATTTTATTTGCGATAGGTCCGGTTTTACGTATGCAAATAAAGAAAGAAGATATTGTGAATCGAGAGGAAATGACGAATTGATTAGTTTCGAAATAGCTATTGTAAGGGAGCAGAATTGCTCCCTTTTCTTGTGGCAATCTTTTGACAATGACATGCCCCAACTATATACTGATGATGTAAAAACGATTTTACAGGTTAGGAGAAACGGTGTGAAAAATCAAATCTATGAATTGCGCACTGCAAATAATATTTCACAAGGTGTATTAGCGGATAAGTGTAACGTATCAAGACAGACGATAAATGCAATTGAGAATAATAAATATGATCCAAGCTTAGCACTAGCATTCCGGTTAGCAGAAGTATTAGGAACAACTGTCGATAAACTATTTTTGTACAAGCTTTAGAGTTTTTAATTGTAGGGCGTTATCGTTAAAAATATAAGAGAAAGATCCCCTTCTTGTGTGAAGGGGATCTTTCTCTTATATTGTTTTAGTTTTCGGATTAGGTGGTGTAACGGACGTATCATTTTCAGGTACTCTAGTTAATAAGAATCCACCGATAATAAATAGGACAATAATACTAAGGACACCAGCGTTTGTTTTTCCTGTTAATTGTGTTGTGACACCTACTAATACCGGACCCATAATTGCTGCGAATTTACCAAAGATATTATAAAATCCGAAGAATTCATTTGCAGATTCTTTCGGTACTAGTTTTGCGAAATAAGAACGGCTAAGTGCTTGAATCCCGCCCTGAGAAGTAGCAACTAACATTGCTAAAATCCAGAAATCAAACGTCGTTTTTAAGAAATAAGCATATGTGCAAATAATGATATAAATGATAATGCCGACATATAGCATTTTTTTACCGGTAAATGTTTCCGATAGTTTTCCATATAATAAAGCAAATGGACAAGCGACAATTTGTGTTACAAATAAGATGATTAATAGATTGGTTGCACTAATACCGAGATCTGTTCCGTAAGCAGTAGACATAGTGATAATTGTATCTACCCCATCAATGTAGAAAAAGTAAGCTATTAGGAACATAAATACAGTTTTATATTCTTTAATATTTTTAAACGTATTAGCAAGGCGCTTGAAGCTCATTGCAATTGGTCTTGGATGACGTTCAATATAGTGTGTTTGCTCTACATTTTTTAGCATTGGTATCGTAAATAGTCCCCACCAAAGAGCTGTTATTGCAAAGGAAATTTGACTAGCAATTCCGACTGATAAGGGGATAGTTCCTTTTTGAGCAAGAATAATAAGAGCAATACAACCGATAAAAGGAATTGTGCTCCCAATGTAACCTAATGCAAAACCTCGCGTAGAAATTCGGTCCATTCTATCTCCAGAGGTAACATCTACTAGAAATGCATCATAAAAAATATTTGCTCCAGCAAAGCCAACTAATGCGAGCATATAGCATCCTAGTAATAAGTACCACTGAGATGTTGGAACAATTGCTAGCATACTTGTAAATACGATACCGAGTCCAAAGAAGAATGTGAAAAATCGTTTTTTAAATCCCTTATAATCAGCAACTGTGCCGAGAATAGGAGCGAGTATAGAAATTAAAAGTGTAGCGACCGAGTTTGCATATCCCCAATAGGCTGTTGAAGTTGCGCCAGATAGTCCAGCTTCTTTTGCAGCTGCTTTAAAGTAAATTGGAAATAATGCAGTTGTAATGACGAGCGAATATACCGAGTTCGCCCAATCGTACAATATCCAGCTTTTTTCTTGTCTGGACATTTTTTTCATATAATGTTCCCCCTTAAATTTCTTCTACTAACAGTGTACAAAAATAAAAATTATAAAAAGAGAAACAGTGATGATTTTTACATAACTTTTACATATATACACAGTTCTTTACAATTGAAGTAAATCCTCTACAATTGCGCCGTCTGTTTCACCTAAGTGCAAACCGAGTAACCTAGCGATAGTCGGACCTTCATCAATCAGTCTCATATACGGAATTGTAACGCCGCTTTGAATGCCTTTCCCAGCAGCCATAAAAATTGTTTCATAGTTAGGTTTTGTTGGGGAATATCCATGTGTTCCAAATGTATATTTCTTACTAGAATTAACATCTTCTTTATTAATTTCTTTTATGAAATCACCTGTATAATTTTCAATGAAGTAATAACCTTCCATGGCCTCTAGCATAAATAAGCAATTACCATCAGCGCCACGTTCTTTTGCATCTTCATCGTGCAGAATAAATTCAATTCCATTTTGTTTATCCTGAAGAAGCTCTTCAAGAAGAAGTTGAATCTCTTTAATCGTTTCAGTATCATTTTTATCCTTTACATGTACGTAGGCAGATCCATCACAGCTTTGGCAATAAGCTTTCCAATCGTGTATTTTTCCACGTTTATTTACGGATATAAGCCCTTTTTGACAGAATAGGACATTTAATTGGATTGCTTTGTTTTCACTTAAAGCGCTATGGTCACCAAGTGCAATAATTGTACTTTCTTCGTATATACCACTTTCTTTTAATGTATGGATAATTTTTCCGAGGCGTTCGTCGTGTCTGTGGATTGCAGCTACTGTTTCCTCAGACTCGAAGCCATGGTAATGTCTTTGAGTATCTAAATCAGTAAAATGTACAAACATAACATTAGGCTTTTTCGTCTGAATTGTATGTACGGCAGAAGCAAGGACGAAATTATCAAGCTCAGGCTGTGACAATCCATTTCGTATATGGCCGAAACGACGATTTAAATCTAATTGATATAGCGGGCTACCGCTAAATAATGAAACTAAAATTTGATTTTGCCACGGTCTATTTGGAAAAATTTCTGGTAAATTGTAATCGATATTTGCTCTTCCAGTAACAGGCCATAGAAGGGCTGCTGTCGTTAAATTTGCTTTGCGTGCTTCATCATATAAAGTTGTCCCGTTAATGGACTTTCGGTACCAATGCCAATCTGGTGACTCACGTCCTGGTTGAAGTAATGTATTGCTGACAACGCCATGCTTATTAGGATAATTACCGGTTACGATTGTTGAGTGGCTTGGATATGTTACAGAAGGATAAATTGGCTCCACTTTTTTCGCAATTGCGCCCCTTTTTATTAAAGTTTGGAAATTAGGTAGTTTTTGTAATATAGGAAAATCTAAAGCTGATAAGCAGTCAAAAGATAAAATAATGACGCGATTTGTTAATGCTTTATCCATAAAGTTTCCCTCCTGATTATATAAAACCTATTCTTATATATTACTATTAATACCTGGTAATAAAAATATATTTTTGAATAAAATTTTGTTATTTATTTTCAGAAAAATTAAACATATAATAAGTATAAGGGAATGAATGGAAGGAGGGAATACTATGGATTGGCTAGATGGATTTGGTATCTTTTACATCATTGGTGGAGTCACCGTTCTCCTTGTATTTTTTATGTCATATTTACTAAAGAAACGTTTTCCAGACAAACAGTTTGATATTATATTTGCACTTAGTTTAGTACTTCTTTGTTTAGCTTTCTTTCCTGTAACAATGATCGCTATTGGTGGTTGGGAAGGAATGGGATACGGATTTATTTGTTTCTTCGTTTTAATTGGTACACTAATTGGTATGGTTGCTCATCAACTTGTAAAAATAGTTCGGAAAAGTTACGTATAAAACAGTGATAATTGAAAATAATGTATAAAAATAAGAAAATTGGCTCTTGTTTTGAAATAAAATTTATATTATGATATTCAACAAATTTATTTTGTTATAACGATGAAAAAGGAATAGTACATGTCTTACCTTTTTGCAGAGAGAGAATCCTTTTGGCTGGAAGATTCTTAAAGAGGCGATATGGAACCTACCTTTGAGTTCTGCATATGCAGCGGGAAATTCCCGTTATCAAAAAGAGAGCATACTCAATTTTTTTGTGTATGAATCAGGGTGGTAACGCCGACAAAGCTCGGTCCCTATTTGGGGACGCGGGCTTTTTCTATTTTCTAAAGGAGGAAGAATAACTATGGTAAAAGAACAAGTACAAGCCATTACGAAAATGGAAGAAGACTTTGCTCAGTGGTATACCGATATTGTAAAAAAAGCGGAGCTTGTTGATTATTCAAGTGTGAAAGGTTGTATGATTTTACGTCCATACGGTTATGCATTATGGGAAAATATGCAGAAAGTGATGGATGAAAAATTAAAAGAATCTGGTCATGAAAATGTGTACATGCCAATGTTTATTCCAGAGAGTTTATTACAAAAAGAGAAAGATCATGTTGAAGGATTTGCTCCTGAAGTAGCATGGGTTACTCATGGCGGAGATGAGAAATTGGCGGAAAGACTTTGTATACGTCCTACATCTGAAACTCTATTCTGTGAGCATTTTTCAAAAATTGTTCAATCATATAATGATTTACCAAAGTTATATAACCAGTGGTGTTCAGTAGTTCGTTGGGAGAAGACGACGAGACCATTCCTTCGTACAACTGAATTTTTATGGCAAGAAGGTCATACGATTCATGAAACGGCAGAAGAATCTCAAATTGAAACATTAAATATTTTAAATCTATATGCTGCTTTTTGTGAAGAGTATTTAGCGATTCCGGTTATTAAAGGGCAAAAAACAGAAAAAGAAAAGTTTGCAGGAGCGAAGGCAACTTATACGATTGAAAGTTTAATGCATGATGGAAAAGCACTTCAAACAGGAACATCTCATAACTTTGGAACGAATTTCTCTGAAGCATTTGATATTAAGTTTTTAGACCGTAACGGTAAATGGCAATACGTACATCAAACATCTTGGGGTGTATCAACAAGAATGATAGGTGGACTTATTATGGTTCATAGCGATAATAACGGACTTGTAATGCCGCCAAAAGTCGCTCCAGTACAAGTTGTTATCGTTCCTATTGCTCAGCACAAAGAAGGTGTGTTAGAAAAAGCAACAGAGTTGCAAGGACGTATTCAGAAGGTTGCACGTGTAAAAATAGATGCTAGCAATAAAACACCTGGCTGGAAATTTAATGAGTATGAAATGAAGGGTGTTCCAATTAGATTAGAAGTTGGTCCAAAGGATATTGAAAAGAATCAAGTTGTACTTGTAAGGCGAGATACGAAAGAAAAAGAGTTTATATCAATGGATCAATTAGAAGAACGCATTCCAGTACTACTTGAGGAAATTCACCATTCTTTATTTAGCAAAGCAAAAGTATTTCGCGATGAGAATACGTATAGTGTGACGAATTTCGAAGAGATGAAAAAAGCGGCTGATGAAAAGCAAGGATTTATTAAAGCGATGTGGTGTGGAGAACTAGCTTGTGAAGAAAAATTAAAAGAAGAAGTTGGAGTATCTTCACGTTGTATTCCGTTCGAACAAGAAAGTTTAGCTGACGAATGTATTTGCTGTAGTAAAAAAGCGAAGCAGATGGTGTATTGGGGAAAAGCGTATTAATGCTCTTTCTACTAGATGGCAAAAAGGACTTTGATTGCATAATAAAATGCAATCAAAGTCCTTTTTAGTTTTATCCCGCTATTTGCCAGGCAGTAAAACTCCCACTTCAAAATTCGGCTGGAGCAAAGAAGTTAGGTGGGAGCCCTGCTGCCCGTAAAAGCCCGATTGGTGAAGGTTAATAATCAGTGGGGGATGAACAAAATCCCCACTGATTAAAGTTTCACTTTATAATCTGTTTCATGTATTTTTAGATGGAAGGATGATTTTTTTATTTTGCGTTTTTACGACGAATAAATAGTAACACACCAATTAGGAATGTCGAAAGACCAATTAAAATAGATGCAGGATAATGCGTTGCAGTATTAGGCAATTTATTGCCTTGTTTTGTTGCATTATCTTTTGCGTTACCGCTTTGAGAGCCGCTATCGCCTTTAACACGGTTGCCTCCCTGAGAGCCATTGCCACCTTGAGAACTGCTGTCGCCTTTAACACGGTTGCCTCCCTGAGAGCCATTGCCACCTTGAGAACTGCTGTCGCCTTTAACACGGTTGCCTCCCTGAGAGCCACTGCCACCAGAACCACTGCCACCAGAACCACTGCCACCAGAACCGTTGCCGCCAGAACCACTGCCACCAGAACCGTTGCCACCAGAACCGTTGCCACCAGAACCGTTGCCGCCAGAACCACTGCCACCAGAACCACTGCCACCAGAACCGTTGCCACCAGAACCGTTGCCACCAGAACCGTTGCCACCAGAACCACTGCCGCCAGAACCACTGCCACCAGAACCGTTGCCACCAGAACCGTTGCCACCAGAACCGTTGCCACCAGAACCATTGCCACCAGAACCGTTGCCACCAGAACCATTGCCGTCAGAACCGTTGCCACCAGAACCACTGCCACCAGAACCGTTGCCACCAGAACCGTTGCCACCAGAACCGTTGCCACCAGAACCATTGCCGTCAGAACCGTTGCCACCAGAACCGTTACCACCAGAGCCACTGCCGTCAGAACCGTTGCCACCAGAACCACTGCCACCAGAACCACTGCCACCAGAACCGTTGCCACCAGAACCGTTGCCACCAGAACCATTGCCGTCAGAACCGTTGCCACCAGAACCACTGCCACCAGAGCCATTGCCACCAGAACCACTGCCACCAGAACCGTTGCCACCAGAACCATTGCCGTCAGAACCACTGCCACCAGAACCACTGCCACCAGAGCCATTGCCACCAGAACCGTTGCCACCAGAACCATTGCCGTCAGAACCACTATCGTCCTGAGAACCATTGTTTCCTGGAGGTTTATTATTATCTTTTGAATTACCTTCTGCTAAATTATCGTTATTTTGTACAATAGCGTTTGTTATTGGATTGAAGTTTTCAGTTGCAGCATTACCAATATTTAAGCCGCTAAAAAAGGATAAAGAAAGTGTTGATGCTAAAATGAAGATTTTTGTCATTGTTTTCCTCCTGAAGAAAAAATTATTGTTCCATCTAAAATACACCCCTTTGTAATATTTCATAGGAAAAAGAGTTTTATGCAAAAAAACTATATATAGAAAAAGGGAGGGCACTGAACAAGTCCACTTCATAAGAAAAAGGAGGTGTATTTCTAAAGGGAGAAAAGAGTTAATGTGAATATAGTAGAGTGATGGAGAATTTACACTCATAATAGTAGAGGAAGTGGTAACGGATGAAAGAGTATATTGCATTTGATATTGGTGGTACGCAAATTAAATATGGAATTGTTTCAGAAATAGGGGTAGTACTAATACATAAAAAGGTCCCAACAGAAATTCACTTGGGCGGGGAACAAATTGTTCAAAAGCTTATATATTTATCAAAAAAGTTAATGACTGAACATACTATTTCCGGAATTGGTATTAGTACAGCGGGAATTGTTGATATTGATAAAGGAGTTATAACGGGAGGTGTGGATCATATTCCGCGTTATGCTAATATTTCTATTGTTGAGAGACTACAAGAAGTATTAAAAGTTCCTGTATCTATTGAAAATGATGTTAATTGTGCGGCCTTAGGCGAGAAATGGAAAGGTACAGGGAGGGGAGAAAGCGATTTTATTATGCTTACGCTTGGAACGGGCATTGGTGGAGCAATTGTTATAAATGGGGAGTTATACCGTGGACATTCGTTTGGCGCTGGGGAATGGGGGAGCATGTTAATAGAAGGGAATACTTTTGAGGAGGTTGCCTCAATTTCGGGATTAATTCATCTCGTACGAAGATATAAAGGTGAAAAGGAGTGGGATGGTAAAACAATTTTCGAATTATATGATAAGGGTGATAGCAGTGTTATTCAAGCCGTGAAGATTTTCTTTAAACATTTGGCGATTGGAATTAGTAACCTTGCTTATATTTTTAATCCGAAAATGATTATTATTGGTGGGGGAATTACTGAAAGAGGAGATGATTTTTTAAATGAAGTGAAGGAAGAGATAGGAACATACTTAAATCAAGATATTTATAGTAATTGTGAGATTAAACTTGCGCAAAGCGGCAATTGTGCAGGAATGATTGGTTCTATTTACCACTTATTACATCAGTATAAATAAATATAGTATCTGTTTTCATATAATTGAGAATTTATCCTTTTTCTCATTAGATAAATAATGCTACAATATAAGAGGAGAATACAATGTTTTCCGATTTGGAAAATGCTTTGTAGAAAGGAAGAAACTTCATGCCTATTATTTTAGAAAAAGGACAAAAGATTGATTTAACAAAAGGACAACCGAGAGTAGCGAAACTGCAGGTTGGCTTAGGCTGGGATCCAATTGGGCAATCAGGTGGGTTTCTGTCTTCTTTATTTGGAAGTAAACCAAGTGTAGATTGTGATGCATCTGTTGTTATGTTAGAAGGGGATCGTTTTTTAAACAAAAATGATCTAGTTTACTTCGGCAACAAACTTTCTACTTGTGGTAGTATCATTCATTCAGGAGATAATTTAACAGGTGAAGGCGCTGGTGACGACGAAACAATTTTCGTAGAATTACATAAAGTTCCGAGCCGTATTAATCGTTTAGTATTCGTTGTAAATATTTATGACTGTGTAAATCGTCGTCAAGATTTTGGGATGATTCGCAATGCATATATTCGTATTCAAAACCCACAAACAGGTGAAGAATTAGCACGTTATAACTTGTCAGATAATTACGCTGGCAAAATGACTTTAATTGCAGGGGAAATGTATCGAGACGGAAACGAATGGAAGTTTTCAGCAGTTGGAGAAGGAACACAAGATAAAAACTTAAGTGAGATTGTATCACGTTACCAATAAGATAAACCAAGGAGGAATTGTATATGGCATCAATTTCATTGAAAAAAGGACAAAAGGTAGACTTAACAAAAACAAATCCAGGTCTTTCGAAAGTTCTTGTAGGACTTGGTTGGGATACGAATCGTTATGACGGACAGAGCGATTTCGATTTAGATGTTAGTATCTTCTTAGTAGGTGCTAACGGTAAAGTTTCAGGAGCAGAGGATTTCGTTTTCTATAATAATCCAAAAGGTGCGAATGGTGCTGTAGAGCATTTAGGAGATAACCGTACAGGTGCAGGTGAAGGCGACGATGAAACAATTAAAATAGACTTAAAAAATGTTCCTGCACATATCGAGCGTATTTGCTTCACAATCACAATTTATGATGGAGAAGGCCGTAGCCAAAACTTCGGACAAGTTTCTAACTCTTTCGTACGCATTATGGATGAAGAAAAGAATGCAGAATTAATTCGTTACGATTTAGGAGAAGATTTCTCTATTGAAACTGCAGTAGTAGTAAGTGAATTATACCGTCACGCAGGTGAATGGAAATTCAATGCAATCGGAAGTGGATTCCAAGGTGGATTAGGTTCTCTATGTAATAACTTTGGTTTAGATGTAGAGTAATAGATTTATATATCCATCGGTGAAACGCGTATTTACTGATGGATATATTTTTTGAAATTAAAATATAGAGGTGAAAATATATGGTTATTCAATTGCAAAAAGGACAGAAAATAGATTTAGCTAAAACAAGCCCAGGTTTATCAAGAGCAGTAATTGGTCTTGGATGGGATATTAAATCTTATGATGGTGGATCTGATTTCGATTTAGACGCATCTGCCTTTTTATTAGATGCGAACGGGAAATGTACGAAGGAAACTGATTTTATTTTCTATAATAATTTACAGTCTCCTTGTGAATCAGTTTTACATACAGGAGATAACCGTACAGGTGCAGGTGACGGTGATGATGAGCAACTTGTTGTCGATTTGAAAAAGGTTCCAGCAGATGTTCATAAAATTGCTATTACAGTTACAATTTATGATGGAGAAGGCCGTAATCAAAACTTTGGACAGGTTGCAAATGCATTCGTGCGTTTAGCAAATGAAGAAACAAACGAAGAAGTTCTTCGTTTTGATTTAGGGGAAGATTTCTCCATTGAAACAGCAGTTGTCTTTTGTGAATTATATCGTCATAATGGACAGTGGAAGTTTAGTGCAGTAGGAAGTGGATTCCAAGGTGGATTAGGTGCGCTTGTAAGAGCGTATGGCTTGGATGCATAAGAAGGGAAACGGTATTCGTTTCCTTTTTTTGACCTTTCTATAAATCTAGCAAAGAATAGGGGATAAAGGTAAGATGAGTATTTTGCAAGGAATCCTTGATACGTATGCTCAGTTTTTCGACTTGGACATGTGGATTAAAGTGTTACAAGATCCAGTATCTTGGGGGTTAATAGGTACACTTGTTGTACTTGAAGGGTTATTATCTGCTGACAATGCACTTGTGTTAGCGGTAATGGTAAAACATCTTCCAGAAGAAAAACGAAAAAAAGCATTATTCTATGGACTTATTGGAGCTTATGTATTCCGTTTTATTGCAATTGGAATCGGAATGTTCTTAATTAAATTATGGTGGGTAAAAGTGTTAGGTGCACTTTACTTAGCTTGGCTTTCAGTTAAATACTTCATTGATAAAAGAAAAGGTAATGCAGAAGAAGAGGAAGCTCATGGTATGAACCAAAATGGTATTCTCTTCAGAATGTTCGGTGTCTTCTGGGGGACAGTTGCGATGGTTGAATTAATGGATATCGCATTCTCTGTAGATAGTGTACTTGCTGCATTTGGTGTATCGAATGAAGTTTGGATTTTACTATTAGGTGGAATGCTCGGTATTTTAATGATGCGCGGTATTGCTGGCGTATTCTTAAAATTGTTAGAGCGTATTCCAGAACTTGAAACGACAGCATATATTTTAATCTTAATTATTGCAGCAAAAATGCTACTGTCTGTCATTCATATTGAAGTAAGTCATACGCTGTTCTTTATTATTTTAGTTATAGCGTTTGGAGCAACATTTATACTTCACTACATGAAGAATTCTGGACAAGCTAAAGAAGAAGTTGCAGCTACTAAAAATGAACATAAATAATTGAAATGGGTTTGCTCGTTATGCGAGCGCCCATTTTTTATAACTAAAAATAGTTTATAATAGAAGAGAGACTTTATAAAAAACGTAAATGTTTTTGGAGGTGAACTGTTGTGTTTTCACGTTTTACACTTCAACCATGTGCATTAAAAGATGAATCAGATTTAAAGCAATTTGAAGCGCATTTAGAAAAACGCCCACAATATGAACTGACAGAGAATGAGATGAAATTTAGTTATATAGCAAGTCGCATTCTTGGTGTTCCGAATGATGTAGATGAATATTTCAATGAACTATTTGATTATAATGAAGCAAAAGGGATCGAGGTTTTGCATGAACAAAATTTAAATAAGGTGATTGATCCCGAAAAACTGCGCCATATTCAAGAAGTTTTTGCATTACATCAAGAAGCGCCGAATGGACTTACAGTAAATAGGCTTGTAGCACATTTGTCTGGAAAACAACTATTACCGCAAGTAGACAATCCTGATTTACAGCATTATATACATACGACGTTTATTTCTGTATTGAAATTGTATGAGAAACAACATAATCAATCTTTAAAAACAGAAGGATTCCGGCGTTTCTTAATCGATATGATTAAATTAAGTGAAAATTACGTAGCGAAGTGGTTCTCTACGATTAATTATAAGAAACAAATGCCGCGTATCGTTTGGTACGGTGATGCGACGGAGAGTCGTATATATTTCTTATACTTTCTTATTATGCTCGGCTGCGATGTGCTTTATTATCACCCAGAAGGAAAAGATGGATTTGAGAGTGTAGATGAGGAAAGAAAGACCTTTGTCGTATCTCATTCAGGCCGTATTTCATTGGAACCATTTCCTGATCGGCGTCGTGAACGCGTCGCAACGGTAGCTTATCAAGCTTCAAAAGAAATCGAGCAAGTACTTCACCACGATAATTCATTATTATACAAACCGTGGCAATTCCGTTCGTATACACCTGTAGCCCGTACGCTCAAAACGACGTACGATGAACTCTTTTTAATTACGAAAGAAAAGGCATTTGTACGTCCAACATTCTTTGTTGAAAATAAGCATATTTATATTCCTTCTTTATTTGCAAAAATATCAGGTGTTTCAAAGAATGATAAAGAATATTTTCAGCGATTAAAGGCTGTTACATCATTTGATAACAGTTTCTTGATTAATACATTCCCGTTTACGAAAGAACAAAAAGCGAATTTCCAATATCATTATCGAGATGCATTGGACCGCGCAGGGAAGTTACATCCGGATTTAATTATGAACAGCCATTGGTGGCCACATAAGCGATTACCAGAAGGATTACAACATGGTATTGCAGAAGCAATCATCCATACGTGTGAAAGTGAAATGTGTAAACCAATTGCGAAAGAGACGAAACAAGATGTAGCACTGTATGTTTTCGCACAACTCTCTCAAATACCACCGAACATTTTAGAGCAGCTTGAGAAATTTGATTATTCGCAAGAAGTACCGAAAATTGTTATATTTAATAATGAGAAGAGCGGAGAATTAAGTCGTTCTGATGCTGTGTTATTACTATTTTTAAATCAAATTGGAGTAGATGTATTCCACTTTAATCCAACGGGGAGAAACGATATTGAACCGTATATTGAATCAGGAGCATTTGATTCACATTGGCTTGAAGAAGTTAATTTCGATCTTGAATTTCATGGTTCATCAGCCTATAAAAATTTATCACAAACAATAAAAGGACTATTTCGTCCATTTTTATAAGGAAAGGGAGAATACCATATGAATAACCCAGTCGTACTAGATTCGAAAACAGAATTGAATGAGCAAACCGCACAAGATGTTCGCTTGCAACTTAGACAAGATGCAGAAGTGCAACGTATTTATAACGCAGTAGACATTAAAGATCAATTAGAATTAATTGAACTCGGAAAAGAACCTTCTATGGAAATTTCACGTTTCGCTGATCAAATTTTACATACAATGTCTTTATCGAAAGTAGAAGACTCTGGTGAATTATTAAAACAGCTTGGTAAAATTATGGACAGATTTGATAGTAAAGACTTTGCGGAAGAGAAAAGTGGTTTCTTCTCACGTATGTTCAAAAAAGCAGATAAAATGATTGAACAAATCTTTAGTAAGTATCAGACGATGGGTCGCGAAATGGATAAAGTATACGTAGAAATTACGAAGTATCAAGATGAAATGAAAAAATCAATTGGTACGTTAGATGGTTTATATGAGCAAAACTTAAAGTATTATTTAGACTTAGAAAAATACGTAGTAGCAGGGGAAATGTTATTAGAGCGTTTAAATACAGAGTTAGTTCCGATGTACGAAGAGCGCATACGTAATAATGATCAGTTAGCGGGTATTGAATTAGAATCGCTTAAAAACTCTGTTGAAATTTTAGAACAACGTATTGATGATTTAGAAAAAGCACGTATGGTTGCTCTATTAACGGCACCACAAATTCGTATGATTCAACGCGGTAACAATAAATTAATCGGTAAAATCAATACAGCATTTATTACAACGATTCCTATCTTTAAAAATGGTATCATTCAAGCGGTAAATGCGAAACGTCAAAAGCTTGTTGCGGACTCTATGGCTGAACTTGATCGCCGTACAAATGAATTACTTAAGAAAAATGCACAAAATATCGCAACTCAAAGTGTGGAAGTAGCGAGATTATCAGGTTCTTCTAGTATTAAGATGGAAACACTTGAGGAAACTTGGAACATTATTTCAAGAGGTATGCAAGAAACACAACAAATTGAAGAGCAAAATAAACGTGAGCGTGAAGAAAGCCGCAAGCGCATGGCTACATTAACAGAGAACATCAAAAAAGAATTACAAGGATAAAGTGAAACTTTAATCAGTGGGGGGTGTTCATCTCTCGCTGATTATTAGCCCACACCAATCGGGCGTTTACGGATAGCAGGGCTCCCACCTAACTTTTTTGCTCCAGCCGAATTTTGAGGTGGGAGTTTTACTGCACGGCAAATAGCGGAATAAAATAAAAGGCAATGAGGAACAGTCCTCATTGCCTTTTATTTTTTCTTAAATAATTTAATGATTTCATTTACAACAAGCGGAATGATACTTAATAAGAGAACAAATCCCCAATCGCGTAATGTTAATGCATGTACACCAAATATATTGGCAAGAGGAGGAATGGAGATAATACAAACTTGCATAAGAACACCGATAAGAAGTGAGAAGACTAAATATTTATTTGTAAATATCCCAATTGAAAAAATTGATTTCGTTCTTGAACGTAAGTTAAATGAATGAACGAGTTGAGAGAAACTAAGAACGACAAATGCCATCGTTTGAGCGTGTAATAGCGCGTCTTCATCAATTTGGTCTGGGAAGAGAGGAAATAAATTTGTATCTCCTGTATAGAGCTTTGCCCCAACGATAAAGGCTGTTAAAGTAAGAAGTCCAATTACAACCCCATTGAAAATAAGAAAAGGAACGCTACCGCTAAATAAGCTTTCTTTCGCATGCCGTGGTTTTTCCTTCATCACATCTGGATCTTCAGGATCAACACCGAGTGATAATGCAGGCAGTGTATCTGTGATTAAATTTACCCACAAAATGTGAATCGGGCGTAGTGGTGTTGCCCAGCCGAGTAAAATAGCTAAAAAGAGAGCTATAATTTCGCCGAAATTACAAGAAAGTAGGAAGAGAATAGACTTTTTAATATTACGATAAATATTTCTTCCTTCTTCAACAGCTTTCACAATAGATGAGAAGTTATCATCTGTTAAAACTACATCTGCTGCGCCTTTTGCGACATCTGTTCCTGTAATTCCCATTGCTACTCCAACATCTGCTTGCTTTAAAGAAGGAGCATCATTTACACCGTCACCAGTCATGGAAACGATATTTCCTTCAGCACGTAATGCTTTTACAATCTTCACTTTATGTTCTGGAGAGACCCTAGCGAATACATTTAAGTGATTAATTTTACTTGCTAGTTCTGTATCTGAAATGGTATCTAATTCAGTTCCAATCATAATTTCAGATTTTTCTTCAGCAATACCAAGTTCTTTGGCAATTGCAAAGGCGGTATCCTTATGATCACCAGTAATCATAACTGTGCGAATACCAGCTTTTTGACATTCTGTAATTGAATCTTTTACTTCTGTGCGTGGTGGATCAATCATACCGACAAGACCGATAAAGATAAGATTTTCTTCGAGGTGATTTATATTCACATCGTTTGAATCGTATCTTTTATATGCGAATGAAAGTACTCTTAAGGCTTCTTGTGACATTGACCCGGCAGCTTCTAATATTTGATTTTTATCAGAATCTGTTAAGATCTCAATTTTATTATTTATAAAGATATGGGTACAGTGAGGTAAAAGTTTATCAATTGCACCTTTCGTCATGCTATAGTAGCTTTCATCGTACGTATGTACAGTTGACATCATTTTACGATCAGACTCGAAAGGTAATTCGTTAACACGTTCATGTTTATTTTCTAAATGATCTTTTTGAATGTTAAAAGAGCTTCCGGCAACAAGAAGGGCAATTTCTGTAGGATCCCCTGTTTGTGAGTCGGTACTGTAAGAGGCATCGTTGCATAAAACCATATTTTCTAATAATAGACGGTGTACATCATTATTTATATTCAAATTTTCTAGCTGGTCGTATGTGCGATCACTATAAAAGTGAGTAACGGTCATTTTATTTTGAGTTAATGTACCTGTTTTATCTGAACAAATAATTGTGACAGAACCGAGAGCTTCAACAGCTGGTAGTTTACGAATGATAACGTTTTGTTTAATCATACGCTGAACACCAATTGCAAGAACGATGGAAACAATAGCTGGTAAGCCTTCTGGAATGGCTGCAACAGCTAAACTAATTGCAGTCATAAACATTTCCAAAGTATCTCGTCCTTGTAAAAAACCGATGAGAAACATAATAGCGCAAATAGCTACAGCGACAAAACCTAAATATTTTCCTACTTGTGCTAAGCTTTTTTGAAGTGGTGTCATATCATCGTCTGCTTCATGTAAAAGGGTAGCAATCTTGCCAATTTGTGAGTTCATCCCAGTTTCAACAGCAACACCAGCGCCACGTCCATACGTTACTAACGTCGACATAAATGCCATGTTTTTTTGATCGCCTAATGGTACTTGCTCATCACTTTGCATGGAAGGGTGGTAGACTGCATCTTTATCGACAGGGACGGATTCACCAGTTAGAGCAGATTCTTCAACTTTTAAATTTGCAGTTTCGATAAGGCGTAAATCGCAGGGGATATACCGCCCAGCATCAAGCATAACGATATCACCTGGAACGACGTGCTCAGATGGAATTTCTTTTAGTTCACCATCTCGCTTTACGATAGCTTTAGGTGTTGCCATCTTTTTCAATGATTCTAAAGCCTGTTCTGCTTTCGATTCTTGGATTACACCGATAACGGCATTTAAAACTACAACGAGCGCGATAATACTTGCATCAGCCCATTCACCTACAAAGGCGGAAATAAGGGCAGCGATAATAAGGACATATACGAGGACGTCATTAATTTGGGCGAAAACGCGTTGCCATAAAGTACGTTTTTGTTTGGTAGCTAATTCATTATAACCATATTGCTTTAAACGTTCATTTACGATTTCATCTGTTAAACCGTGTTGTTCATTTGTTTCTAGGTCGATTAATGTTTGATTTTTCGTCTTACTGTACCAATTGCTCATAAGTAAGCACCCCCAGTAAAAACAGTTAGCAATGGTAGTGTGGCAATTTTTTTAGAGTAGTATGTATGGAGAAAAAATCTAAGGTGAGATTCTACTTTCATTGTACAGTATTTTAGAATGTGATGAGGAAAAGAGAAGAGTTGTCATGAATTTGTTGAAATTAAAAGAGCCTCGCATACGTGAGGCTCTTTGTTATTTTTTAATTAATGTACCTAGTTCCTCAGTAATAGCTTGCATTTCACTAATACTGAATGTTTCACGTTTCATAACATGCTCATAAATGTCACGTAAGTCCTCGTACATTTCTTCGTTAAAACTAGCAGCTCTCATTGCTCCAGCATTAACCATGCGTAATTTTTCTTTAATAGCTTCTACCATATATTCAACGTTTGCTTCTGATTTCACGGATAAATCCACCGAAGTGTCCCCCTTTAAAATAACATAAGGTTATCTTAACATTTTTTTATCATTTTCGTTAATGAAACTTTTCAATCCTATTAAATTAGTAGGGATTTCCTTTATAATTAATAATTGGTTGCTTATACTATAGATATATATTAAGAAATGCACCAAGAAGGGAAGAAACAAAAATATGGTCCGAGTATTGTTTGTTTGTCTTGGGAACATTTGTCGTTCTCCAATGGCAGAAGCAATTTTTCGAGATTTTGTCGTAAAAGAGGGACTCGAAGAGAAAATTGTCATTGATTCTGCAGGAACTGGAGATTGGCATATTGGTCATCCACCACATAAAGGAACACAAAAAATTTTAAAAGAAAATGAAGTCTCTTTTGAAGGAATTAAAGCACGGCAAGTAGAAAAAGAAGACTTAACAAAGTTTGATTATATTATTGCCATGGACAACAAGAATATAGCGGATTTAAAAAGTTTTGGTAAAACTGGAGGCTATATTGGTAGGCTGTCCGATTTTGTTCCAGACGGTGGCTGGACAGACGTTCCTGACCCTTACTTTACAGGGAACTTCCAAGAAGTGTATGACCTTGTAACAGAAGGGTGTGTAAAGCTATTAGCTTTCATTCGAAATGAACAAGGAATATGAGGAAGCTTAGAAAGTAATACTTTCTAATATAAGAAATGAAAGGGTGAAGGAATATGGCAAAGAAAAATAATATTGCTCGAAACATTGCGATTGGTGTAGCTGCAGGTGTAGCTGTATCTATGTTAAAGAAAGAAAACCGTGAAAAAGTAAAAAATACGGCAGAAAAAGCAAAAACAAAGATGATTGAGATTGGTGAAAATGCGAAGATAAAAGAAAAAGTGCAAACTGTTACAGATAAAGGACGCGAACTTGCTGATTTCAATGTAGTGAAAGCGAAAGTAGCAGAAATTAAAAAATTGACGCCGTCTGTTGTAGAAACGTTAAAAGAAACGAAAGAAATGTTTAGTAAGAAAAAGATTGTGCCAGTAGAAAAGCCGGAAACGATTGAAATTCAAGCTGTATCTCCAAAGGTAGATGAGCTTAAAGCAGAAGAAGAGCCAGTGGTAGCTGAAGATGGTGGTATGAAAGAAGCGCGTGAATTATTTATGAAGGACTCAAATGCAGAGGAAAAAAAAACTGAAGCATACATTGAGCTAAAGCAAAATAAAGAAGAGAAGAAAAGCGTCTAAAAAATATGAGAAAATTTCTAGAAAAAGCAAAAAGAAATCGCACTTTTTCGTTTGGGAAAGATTTATATGACCGGACGATGCGCGATGATGTAGCGGGCTTAGCAGCACAGCTCGCTTATTTCTTCTTGCTTGCGATTTTCCCTGGGCTTGTTTTCTTAATTACGCTTCTTGGCTTTATTCCCATTCAAACAGAGGATGTGCTTAGTTTATTAGAGGTTTATGTACCAGATGATGCGATGAACTTAATTGAGGTAAATGTAGATAAAGTTGTAAATCAGCAAAATGGTGGTTTATTATCATTTGGTCTATTATCGATGTTATGGTTTGCCTCAAATGGTGTTAATGCGGTTATGAATGCTTTTAACCGCGCTTATGATGTAACAGAAACACGCTCCTTTATTAAAACAAGAGCTTTATCTATCGTGTTCACGTTAGCAATAATTTTTATGATCGTGTTTGCACTAATCGTCCCAGTATTTGGACAAGTGATTGGGGCAGCCGTGTTTAAAGCAATTGGTTTATCGGATAGTTTTTCTTATGTTTGGAGCATTACACGTTTAGTAGCAAGTTTCTTCGTTTTAATCGCTTTGTTTAGCTTTTTATATACATTTGCGCCTGATCGTAAGTTAAAGAGAAGAGAAGTTGTTTCAGGGGCGTTATTTGCTACTATAGGATGGATTGTGGTATCGTACTCATTTGCCTATTATGTAGATAAATTTGCAAATTACGCTAATACATATGGTGGTCTCGGTGGTATTATTATTTTAATGTTATGGTTTTACTTAACTGGATGGGTAATTTTACTTGGCGGTGAAATTAATGGTTTACTCCATCATTATAGAACGGGTGACAATAATTCCCGTAATGAAAAATGAGCTCTTGTTCCATAATAAAAGGGAACAGGGGGGATATTTCATGAGTAATAATAAAAAGAACCACAATAATAAAAATAACAAACAAAAGAGCAGTTCGCATCCAAAGCATAAAACGAGCAGCAGTGCGAACGGTCACAATAGCTACCATTAAAAAAAGCGGGTCCTTTATGAGGGACCCGTTTTAATTATTTCCTTTTAATAATCGTAAGCCATTCAAAATTACAAGAATGGTACTTCCTTCATGTCCAATAACACCGAAGGGAAGCGCTAAAAACTGTAAAAAATTTGAACAAATCAGCATTGCAATGACAGCTAAAGAGAAGATAACGTTTTGCTTCACAATACGGTTCATTCGTTTTGATAAACGGATTGCTTGAGAGAGACGAGATAATTCGTTTTTCATAAGAACAACGTCTGCAGTCTCTAATGCCACGTCTGTTCCTTCACCCATTGCAACACCAATACTAGCAGTAGCGAGGGCAGGTGCATCGTTTATACCATCTCCAACCATGGCGACTATGCCGTACTTTTCTTTTAACTGCTTTATCGTTTCAACTTTTGTTTCCGGTAAACATGATGCGTAATATTCTTTTATATTACTTTCATTGGCAATTGCTTTTGCTGTTTCTTCATTATCACCAGTAATCATGATTGCTTCGACACCAATGCTTTGCAAATCACGAATAGCCGCTATCGTTTCTTGGCGAAGGGTATCTTTTAAAGCAATCAGTCCAAGAATACCATCCTCATCACTAATATAAACGACAGTTTTCCCCTCTTTTTCAAGTGAAGCAGAAATGCCATTATGAAATGTTTTTATTTCTTCTCCGATAAAATCAGCTTTACCAATTTTATAAGCTTTGTTTTCTAATATTCCTTTTAATCCAAAACCAGTTACATCTTCAACGTTTTCTGGTTTTTTTATCGTAATGTCGTAAGCATGTTTTGCATATTTAACAATCGCTTCTGCTAAAGGGTGTGTAGAGTGACTTTCAATCGCTGCTGTAATAGAAAGTACTTCACTTTCTGCTATGCCTTCTCGAACATATACATCTGTTACAGTAGGTTTTCCTTGTGTTAATGTTCCCGTTTTATCAAAGGCAATCGCCTTTACTGAAGCTAGACGTTCTAAATGAATACCACCTTTAAAGAGAATACCGTTTCTCGCTCCGTTTGAAATTGCTGATAAAGTTGCTGGTGTAATAGCTGCAACTAGAGCACAAGGAGAAGCGACTACAAGTAAGATCATAGCGCGATAAAACGTTTCATTCCAACTCCAATCAAGTAAGAAATGAGGAACGAACATCATAAGCGCAACAACGAGCAGCACACCTTTTACGTATGTTCCTTCAAATTTTTCGATGAATAGTTGTGATGGTGATTTTTCGCTTTGTGCACTTTGAACGAGACGAATAATCTTTTGGAATAATGTTTGATCGCTCGGCTTCGTAATTTTAACTTCGATAGCACCACGTAAATTTACAGTGCCGGCAAATACTTCATCGCCGAATTTTTTCTCATTCGGAATAGGTTCTCCTGTAATAGCTGCTTCATCAATATTTGTTTCACCATTATGAATTGTGCCATCAGCAGGAACACGCTCACCTGGCTTAATTAAAATAATATCGTTAATTTGTAATTGTCCAACTGGAATACGTTCCTCGGTTCCAGTTGAAATACGTAATGCTTCTTCCGGTTGTAGATTAAGAAGCGCTGAAATTTCTTTTTGGCTTTTACTTAATGTATAAGATTCCATTGCACCGCTTAATGCAAAGATGAAGATTAAAATAGCACCTTCTGCCCAGTAACCGATAACTGCGGCACCGATAGCTGCAAAAATCATGAGCATTTCAACATTTAGCTCTTTCTCTTCAATTGTGTCTTCAATACCTTCTTTCGCTTTTGCAAATCCTCCAATTACATAAGCAAGGATATAGAAAGTAATACCTGCACTTATTGCATCATTTTTTGTGAATAACCAACCAGCTAAAATAAAAATACCAGATGTGATTGCAAATATAAGTTCATAATGTTTCTTTAATGTATCCCATAAAGAGGGATGAGAAATATCTTTTTGTGCTTGTAATGTTTTTACTTCTGCGTTCATTAATACTCGCTCCTTCCGAATTCTTATTGAGAAAAAGAATCAAAATCGAAACCCCTATAAAACGACGAAAGCTGCCATCCATAATGGATAGCAGCATTTCTGTTGAATCTGATTTTAATAGTTATTATGTTGTAATTATTCTATAGTATAGCATATGTTTTTCTTAGATGATATGTTTTTGTTTTAGTATAAAGTGAAACTTTAATTAGTGGGGGTTTTGTTCATCCCACGCTGATTATTAGCCCTCGCCAATCGGGCTTTTACTGCCCGGCGAATAGCGGGATAAACTGAAAACTTGTGTTTTCGCATTTCCTTTGGTATATATGAATATTGTTCATAAAAAGGTCGGAAAGGAAGACATCAAGTTGAAGACAGAGAAATTTTTTACCCATCCGATTGGCGTGTTTATTGCTGCAATAGTAGCAACATTTTTATGGGGAAGCGCATTTCCCTTTATTAAATTAAGCTATGCTGAACTTGGAATTCAGCCACAAGAAGTCGGGGAACAAATATTATTTGCTGGCTATCGCTTTTTCTTATCTGGTGTAATGCTCTTATTATTTTTTAAAGCGTTAGGAAAAGATATGAAGTTCAAAAAAGGAACAGGAAAGCAGTTAGTTCAAATTGGCTTGTTTCAAACTTTTCTTCAATATATATGTTTTTATATTGGAATGAGTTACAGCTCAGGAATTGAAGGAGCGATTATTTCAGGAACATCATCATTCTTTCAAATTTTACTCGCACACTTTTTATATAAAGATGATGCTCTAAATAGGCGAAAAGTAATTGGAGTAGCTATCGGTTTTTGCGGTGTGATTTTAGTGAATGTACCGAGTGATGGAAGTTTATCATTTCATTTTGGAATAGGTAGCTTATTACTTCTTGGGGCAGCCATGATGTATTCGTATGGAAACATATTAGCGAAAGAAGGTAGTAAAACATTAGATATTGGGTATATGACAGCATATCAGATGATTTTCGGATCAATTGGGTTGCTATGTATAGGTGCATTTCAAGTTGGAATGATGCCATTCACATTTAATCTACATGCAATACTTATGCTCTTATATTTATCGTTCTTATCAGCAGCCGGATTCTGTATATGGAATACAATTATGAAGTATAACAAAGTAGGGAAAGTCTCGATGTATATGTTCTTTATACCAGTGTTTGGTGTGCTACTATCAAGTCTAATTTTAGGGGAAGCAATCCATTCCTTTGTACTATTTGGTTTAGCATGTGTCGCAGCGGGAATTATTGTAGTAAATCGTAACCCGGTTAAAAAGAAAGTTGAGCAAGAAAAACAAGTAGCATAGAGAACAGAAAAACGATTAAAATGGAAGAACAGTATTGTTCTTCTTTTTTTACATAGAAAAAGGAGAACGTGATATATGTAACGAAAAAAGTATAGAATAAAGCATTTATTGAGGAGAACATATTATGAATGTACTTTACATTGTGTTAGTCGGGCAAATTATTCTTTTTTTAATGGGAGCAATTTATGCAATAGGACAGACGAAGAGAACGAGAAATAATATGCCGTTACCTTTAGCAGTTCGTCTTATTCTTAGTTTTTCTTTAACAGGAAGTGCAATTTGGATATGGTTACAAGATCCATCGGCTGAGTACAGTACGTGGGTTGCACTCGGTATGACTTTATCAACTGTAGGGGATTTATTTATGGCAGGATTAATTCCAATTGGTCATCGATTAATTGGAGGAATGGTTACTTTCGCTCTTGCACATTGTTTCTATGTGAAAGCATTTTTACAAACAGGTATTTCATGGAATGGTTTTTGGATCGGTTTATTCGTATACGGACTCTTTCTAATTATAGGGTGGTTTTTCTTTATTCGAAATGAAAAACAAGACAAACTTTTTACAATAGGCGCTCTAATTTACGGTTTGTGGGTTGGAGGAATGGCATGTTTTGCATTCGCCTTATATTACGAGAATATAGGAATATGGTGGATACCAGCACTTGGTGGTTTACTGTTTGTGATTTCTGATTTTATTATCGGCGTGACAGATATCGGAGGGCGCAAACTGAAGTATGAACCGCTTTGGATTTGGTTTACATATGTCGCAGCGCAGATGTGTATTGTATATGTAGGATTATAAAAAGATACTCTCAAAAATAGTTGATAGACTATTTTGAGAGTATCTTTTTTATTGCTATGCTATTATATTTGTTTGTTTAATTTGTGCAGTATCTTATACTTTCTAAGCATAAATTTCATAGGAAAAGTCCTGTTTGATAGATGGAAAATATAGTATATAAAAATAGTGAATTTATAGGGATTATTATTTTATATTTGTAATATTCTAATGTTATAATTCAGAATTTTGTGGAAATTAACCAGTCGGAGTACTTATAATAAAAATAAAAAGATGATGAGATGGTGGAATGATGCAAAAGAAAAAATGTTTGCGTGAATTCTTTGAAATAATTGCAATTGCATGTTTATTAGTGTTTTTGGCAAAAATCTTTTTGTTTTTCCCTACGACTGTAAAAGGAGCATCGATGAGGCCGACGTTACAAGATGGAGATAAAGTAATTATTAATAAACTTGCAAAGAGATTTGAAAGTTATGAGAGAGAGGATATTATTGTCGTGAAGACAGATAATTTCTATGTGAAGAGAGTTATTGGATTACCAGGAGATGTAATTGAGATGAAGAATGATCAATTATATGTTAATCATCAAGTGAAAAATGAAGAGTATTTAAAGAATAATAAAAAACAGGCAGAAAAATTACTTATCAATTTAACTGAAGATTTTGGACCGATTACAATTCCTAAAAATAAAATTTTTGTGATGGGAGATAATCGTTTAGTTAGTAGGGATAGTAGGAACGGCTTAGGGCTCATTGATAGAACAGAAGTATTAGGAAAGTTCATGGCGATATATTATCCATTTGAACATGTGAAAATTGTAGATTAAAAATAAGAAAAACCAAGCGAATTAGTTGCTTGGTTTTTCTTATTTAAACAGTTGGTGTTTTATTTATTGTTTCTTGTGAAGCAATATGTTCATTATTTTGGTCGATATTTAACATGAATTTTCGTTGTAACAATTGCAATTTAAAGAGTGTTAAAGGATCATGATAAGTTTCTGGGTTTGTTCTTAGCTTTGTTAATGTTTGCTCATCTTCTTGTATTTCAAGTTGGGCCGCTTCTACGGTTTGTTTCAATATGCTAAGAGGGTCTTTAAAGAACATCATGATATCCCGTTCTAGCGCACCTTCAAATACTTCAAATTGAAGGAAGAATTGTTTTGAAATCATCTGAGCAACTTCTGTATAATCTTCTGTTTCAATATATTGTTTATATTTATTTGATAGCATAGATTGATTTTTTTGCATATTACCGAATAATTTCCCTGCACTCTTTAAGAAAAATTGTGTCGGTGTAAAGCGTAATAAAATATTGATGTTAGCTACTGTAATTCTATTCGTCATTCTTGCAACATCTCTATCCCAGTCATCTAGTAATTTGAAATCACAAGGAAGTTTAATACGCTCTTCCTCATAGAGCTTATTAAAGGTATCGCTCATTTCATCTAAATAAGCTTGAGCTTGAATGAATTCATTATGAGCAGTTTCAATCCATTCTTGAATAGACCCAGTAAATTTAGGAAGAAGCACTTGCTGTACATGTTTTTGAATTCTTTCATTCATTGCTACATTTAGTTCTTCATGGACCAGTTTGAAATCACTATCTTCTTGAACGAGGTCAGAGCAACTCTGCAACAATTCAGGAATTTGAGAATGTATATCCTGCGTAATCTCTTCTTTCGTTAAGAGATAAGATTCTGTAATAGAACGAATTTTATCTTTTTGAATGGCAGTAAGATTATTAATAAAACCATCAAGTTTTACTAAAATATGTTTATTCCAGCGAACGGATTTCACTAACGTATTTTCTAATTCCACACGCTCATTTACAAGGTATGCAATTGTTTTTTGGATAAACCATAATAATTTTTCAATGCGTTCTTTTTCCACGTTACGCTTAGTAAGGTTAGAAAGAATAGAGTCTGTTACGTTACCTAGCTGTTCACTACTCTCTTGTGAAGGAGAGTAAGGGAAAAAGTGTGCTTCTGGGAAATGTACGAGTATTTTCTTTTTAATGCTGTTCGTGATATTTTCACTAGTATTCGTATCAATTGTTTGTAAGACGAATTTAATTTGTAAATTTGGTACTTGCTCACGAATATATAATAATGTATCGAGCTCTTCATCATGTAATGGTGAAGCTGAATTTAGGACATAGATGAGACTATCTGCTGCCTGTAAGTATTCAAAGTGAGAGCTGTTTTTGTCAAGTTGTCCATGCACAGTAGGTGTGACAAGGAATGAAAACTTATTTTTTCGTAAAAATCTACTTGGTAATTTAACTTCAATACATTTTCTTTCTAGTTTTGACTGAGAAGGTACCGCTAGTATGTTATGAAGTTCGTCAAAGTTTGGTATATTTCGTATATCTAGTTCTGTAAGCTCAGTTATTTCAGTTTGACTATCATCTTTAAATGTAATTGAAGTTGTTATAGCCTCATTTAATATATTTTCTCCTAGTATAGAGTTAATAAAGGCTGATTTATCATAATCGCTAGCTCCTGCTACTAGAAGTTGTGTAACAGTTAAATCGTATAACTCACGAACAAGTAGTGTGAATTGATGACCTAAATCTACATCATTCTTCTCAGCCCATACAGCAATCGTTTCAAATAATGCTGATACGTCTGCCATATCAACATTTGCATGAGCTGATGCATTTGAAAGTAAGGCACCTGCGCTTTTTACGAGTAATGATTCTAGAGTTGTCGGTGAAACTTCATTCCATGCTAATACTGCTGCGGAGACAAGTAAAGAATCTTCCGCTCTCATTAAACTAAACCAATTTGTTAATAAATCTGGTACAAGTCCTTGTAATTCGTGCATGAAATGTTGTCCAGTGATCAATTCGAAGTACGTCTCTTGATAGCGAGTAGAAATTTCATTCCAATCGTCATGAGCATCTACTTCAACATGTAAGAATAGGTGATTTATTGTTTGAATCCAAGGGAGATGGAATGATTCATTTTCATAGCTGTTCCAAAGTGAGATAACAAGCTCTTTAAATTGAACTTGATCAATTGTATATAAGGCTTTTAAAGATTCATAGAAATACTCAGGTTTAATTTTTTTAGTAAAGCCTCTGTTCACATAATTGATTAAAGTATCGAACCAGTGTAATGATTTTGTTCGAATTCCTTCTTGAACAGCGAGTTCAATAGCATTATTCCAATCTTCTTGTTTTTCATAGAACGATCGAGCGATTGCAGTAATATTTGGATAGTCTGGTTGAAATGCAACAGCCTCGCTAATCGTCTTAAATGCTAGTCCTAAACGATTTTGCTCTATATAAAGGGAAAGAAGTTGTAGGGAAACTTCCATTGTAAGAGTTGTATCTTCTGTTTGGATAGATGTATAAATTTCTTCTGCTTTTGGCAAGAAATCTAATTCGAAATAAGCATCTGCAATATTCTTCATAGCCCAGAGAGCAAGTTCATTATTTACTTTCTCCCATTTGAATATAGCGGCTTCAAAGTCGTTAGTTTGAAAATAAACTTCACCTTGTGCAAAGCGAATATTAGATATATTGGAGAATTCATTTTTTGATTCATTTATATATGCTTCACCGAGTACTTCCGCTACCGGAATGGAAGAGTCTTCTGTTAAAAATGTTTTATAGTAAATCTTTTGGATAAATTGTTTTTCAATGGTCATGTTCGTTCCCCCTGTATAATTTAGAAAAATGATGTTGTATGTAAAAGGGTGCATGTTACTCTAATAGGTAGAAGTTGCATTATATAGACCAAACTATGTTTTTGCTAGATATATCATTTTTCTTGAGAGTTAAACCGTTGCAAAAAGTAACTTCCCTTTATTGTAACAAAAAAATAAGCCTATGAATTTTTATTTTTTTATCTCGCTATTTATAGGCAGTAAGACTCCTACTCCAAAATTGAGCGAATGCAAGGAAGTTAAGTGGGAGACCTGCTGCCCGTAAAATCCCGATTGGTTCAGGCTAATAATCAGTGGGGATGGATAAAAAACCACCGATTAAATCTCTATTTAAGGAATGGAATAGAAGTAGAGTTCATTATAAAAACAATGTATAGTGAATATGTATACCATGTTTGTCTTAAAGATAGAATGGGCACAATATGGGATAACGATCGTGTATAGGATGTGTCTTCCGAATGGAACAACATATTGGCGAGTTAATCGCACATTATGGATATTTTGGAATTATTATAGCTTTAGCTGGCGGGATTGTTGGATTACCTATACCGGATGAGTTTTTATTGACTTTTATTGGATATAACATTTCAAAAGGAGTTATGTCAGGAACAGCTGCTTTTTTAAGTGGAATGGCAGGTGCAATGCTTGGCATTACATTAAGTTACATATTAGGTTTAAAACTTGGGCTCCCTGTTTTAAAAAAATATGGTCCGAAAGTTAGAATTAAGGAACATCATATTGAAAAAACACATATTTTATTTGAAAAATACGGTCCATTTCTTTTAATGATTGGCTACTTTATACCGGGAGTACGTCATTTAACAGCATATTTTGCTGGAGTTTCAAATTTAACATTGTGGCGATTTTGTTTGTATGCTTACGGTGGTGCACTAATTTGGATAAGTGTTTTTATTGGCTTAGGTTGGAAACTGGGAGAAAAGTGGCGCTTTGTTGAATATAGTTTACATCATTATGGAATATGGATTTTATTAGTTTCGGCAATTGTAATATTGATTGTGTGGATTTACATAAGGAAAAGAAAAAACCGCTAATAATAGCGGTTTTTTTAGCTGAAAGCAATAAATAATACACCAGCTGTAATAAAGACTACACCAATACCGGTCATAAAGTTTAACTTTTCACCTAATATAATCATCGCGAGAATAATGGAAAATACTACACTTAATTTATCGATAGGTGCTACTTGTGAAACTTTTCCTGTTTTTAACGCAAGAAAATAAAATAGCCATGACGAAGCACCAGCGATTCCACTTAATGTGATAAATAGCAGTGCTTTTTTATTTAGGAGGACATCACCGATATTTTGAAATTTACCTTGTATAATAATAACTCCTACCATAAATAATGCCATAATAATAGAGCGAACCGTTGTTGCGACGTTGGCATCGATTCCATCTAAGCCAATCTTTCCGAAAATAGATACGAGGGCAGCAGCAATTGCTGATAATAGTGCGAATAATAGCCATGAACTCATAGTGAAACTCCTCCAATCTTACATTATTATACATGAAAATCATTCTCATGTATAAAAACGAAATAAACCCCCGCCCTATATTTTTAATAAGGTGGGGGTTTATTATACTACTCTGCTATTTCTTCATATAAAAAGTACGTTACATTATAAATATGCTCTACTTCATCATCCGTCATAAATAATAATTCGTCACGTTCAATCCCTTTTTTCTTTTCAATAAACTCAATCATGTTTTTTCGTTCTTCTCTTTTCATCAATTTTAATTTCTCCCCTCAATCTGTTTTAATACAGTTTATTTAAGTTACTGCTATTATATAACAGAATCTTTAGAAAGTTCCACCTATTTTATTGTTTTTTTCAGAAGAATCTTTCGACAAAACAAGCCCACCTAAGGGGGCTTGTTTTTATTTTATAGTCGTAAAAACTCGGGCTCGGTCGTACCAGCACCATCGATGTAATAAATTGTATCGGGATTGATTTTTATTAGTACGTAATTAGGGTCTTCCGCACCGAGTAACCAGCGTTTTAAGCTATTAGTCCAAAATTTGTTTTTTAATGTTTGATCTTCTTCGATGGAAGCTATACCTTCAACTTCAATGTAATCCTCATCTAATTTCTTTCCTTCACGTCCAAGTAGTACATGTACATTGGGGTTTTTTTCAATATCTGTTATCTTTTTTGAATTTCGATCTGTTGCAACATATAGTACAAAATCTTCGTGGAAAAACATCATAAAGGCGCTATGTGGCTTATCGTTACGTACAGTAGATAATACACCAGTGCGTTGACCTTGAATAATAGTTGCGATTTTTTCTTTTAAGTGCATATTTTTAGCCTCTTTTCATAATTCATAATTTTTTCTGTCTGGACAAGATAATTTAAATATCTTTCATACTGTTTTCTTCAATCCGATTTTTTAAACGTAATTGTGATGAAATCGGACAAGTTAGGAGATGAATAATAATAATATCGAGGAGAAATACATACGATGGAAGGATGAAAAGCATGTTTAATAAAATATTTCTCATAGTAGCGCTTATAGGTGTACCACTTTCTGTAATCGGAAAAACACTTCATTGGCCACAAACTATTATGTTTGCTGTATACTGCATTACTATTATTGCATTAGCTGGTTTTATGGGGAGGGCGACAGAAAGTTTAGCAATTGTTTCTGGGCCTCGGATAGGTGGTTTATTAAATGCAACTTTCGGTAATGCCGTGGAACTTATCATTTCAATTTTTGCACTCCAGGCAGGATTAACAGAAGTTGTTTTAGCTTCCTTAACTGGTTCTGTACTTGGAAACTTATTACTGGTAGGAGGGTTATCCTTCTTTATAGGTGGCCTTAAGTATAAAAGACAAAGTTTCAATGTTTATGATGCAAGACATAATTCAGCTTTATTAATATTTGCTGTTGTCGTAGCCTTTGTTATTCCAGAGATTTTTTCAATGAAGATGGATGCTGGAAAGACGTATCAATTAAGTATTGGTGTTTCTATTATCATGATCATTATGTATCTTGCTGCATTGCTATTTAAGTTAGTTACGCACCGTGGTGTATATCAACATAAAAGTGATGAAGTAGCGCATGAGGAAGAGCCAGAGTGGTCCAAAGCTAAAGCGCTACTCATTTTAGCGATAGCAACACTTGCAGTTGCTTATGTGTCAGAGGCACTCGTACATACTTTTGAAACGGTTGCAAAGTCGTTTGGCTGGTCAGAGTTATTTATAGGGGTTATCATCGTTGCGATTGTTGGTAATGCAGCAGAACATGCATCTGCAATTATTATGGCGTATAAAAATAAAGTGAATATCGCCGTTGAAATTGCAGTAGGTTCTACATTACAAATCGCTATGTTTGTTGCTCCTGTATTAGTACTTCTTTCGATGCTTTTTGCACAAAAGATGCCTCTAGTATTTACAATACCAGAACTTGTTTCTATGATTACAGCTGTTTTCTTAACTATCGCCATTTCAAATGATGGGGATACAAACTGGTTTGAAGGAGGCACTTTATTAGCTGCGTATGTCATTATGGGAATTGGTTTTTATTTATTATGAAAAATAGGGATAACAATGCTTCAGAGGGAAAACACTAAATACAGTAATTTATATACCTTTACGTAGGAAGGAGCCTGACAGGTGAAACGAGTGTACAGCATATGTCTTTCAACTATGGTCTCGTTTATTTTATTATTTCCTAACAGTAGTTTTGCAAAGACGACAGTAGAAGTAAAAATGCCTTCATCTGTTTTAAATATTTCAAAAGATAATACATTTCCAAATGATGCACAAGATTTACCACGTTTACAGCCGAGTAAGTTTGCTCAAGAATTATTAAAAACAACAAATATTAAAATTGAAAACCCAGATTTAATTCGAATGTTTAATGAAACAACAATTTCGAATGCACCGCTTGCAGTAGGGTACCGAGCAAAAATTTATTTAGGGCAATGGGCATTAAATTATGAGTCAATAGACACATCGATTAATTGGGAATATAAGCAAGTAAATCGAAATGTATATGATAATCGCGGAGGGGATCGCTTATACCCACTTCGCTATAAGCAAGAAACCCAAAAGACAATCGAAGGTGATTTAACAGCAGATATGAAAGATACTACAGATGTGAAAAAAATGATGCTTCTAAAAGCGCTTGAAAAAGTACAATTGCCACTTTCATTTAAAACAACCATTGGTTATGGTACCGGACATGAGCGTGTTTATAATATTAGTCCAAGTCAACTTGGATATTTATATGCGTATACACCAGCAGTAAATGAAAAAGGAAAAGTAACATTTGGAGAAGTCTACCTTGTGTTAAAAGGGAATCAAAAAAAGCTTGTCGTGAAAAATATTACATCTCAAGGAATCGGAGCCGCTATTCCAATTCATGATCATTTATTTTTTAAATTTGTTTCTTCATCGCATGCACAATGAAATAAAAAACGTCAGCCTATAAGCTGACGTTTTTTATTTATAACATAATGTTTGATGTTTTTGATAAGAAATCTTCTTTTGGATAGTAGCTATTTTTTACAAGAACATTCGGTCCAAGGCATTTCACGGCAGGACAATGGCAACTTAATGATTTTGCTGTTTTTGAGTCACACCATTTGTCGTAAGCTTCTTGTAGTGTATTTGTTTGTACATTACCTAGAAGCGGGACATCACCGAAGTCGGTCACGATAATATTTCCATCGAAAATATTTACGTTCAAACGAGAACGACCATCTGGATCATTGCGGACAGTTACATTTTTACTTTCATGTAATTTCTTTAGTGTAGCTAAATCGTGTTCATTATCACTACATGCATAGAAAGGTAATGTTCCGAATAACATCCACACATTTTCATCACGGATCTCTAATAAATGTTCAACTGCATTTCGAATTTCTTCTTTTGTTAAAATTTCAAGTGTGCTAGCGAAGTCACTCGGATACATCGGGTGAACTTCATGACGTTTACAGCCCATTTCTTCAACGATTTGACGGTAAATATGTTCAATATGTGGTAGAGTTCGTTTGTTTAACATAGTTTCGGCTGATACGAGTACACCTGCCTCTGATAGAGCTTTACTATTTGTAATCATTCTTTCAAATAATTTAGCGCGCTGTTCATAAGTAGGCTTACGCTCCATCATTGCAAATCCGCCTTCAACGAAGTCATCGATTGTTCCCCAGTTATGTGAAATGTGCAATACATCTAAGTAGGGAATAATTTGTTCGTAACGTGCTAAATCTATAGTTAAGTTTGAGTTAATTTGAGTGCGAACGCCTCGTTCATGGGCGTATTTTAAGAGTGGTGTTACATAGTTGTCGACGGATTTTTTTGAAAGCATAGGTTCTCCGCCTGTAATACTTAAAGAACGTAAATAAGGAATCTCATCTAATCGTTTTAATAAAAGCTCCATCGGAAGCGGGTTTGGATCTTTCGGCTGTAATGTGTAACCAACAGCGCAATGCTCGCAACGCATATTGCATAACGTCGTCGTTGTAAACTCAACGTTTGTTAATAGTAGTTTGCCGTACTCTTCAAGGTCCATATACGCTTCCCATGGATCGTAAGAAGGAGTAATCGGCTTCATTATTTGTGATATCGTCATATGAAATACTCCTTTGACTATTGAAATAACAATTTGTCCATTCTCTATAATAGAAGAATATGTGCTTTTTATAAAGTGAAACTTTTTTGTGAAAAAAGAGAGAGGGCTTACATTATAATGAATTACTGTGAAAAAATTGATGAAATTACATGCCCATAGCAATCATTTTTGCGGTATAATAAAAGCAACTCGAATTAAAAGGAGAGTGCCTTCATGGGAAAAGCAATTCAAGGTAAAGATTCACAACTAGTATATTTGAAAGAACGTTTAAATATGTTCATTGAAGTAATTGATACGATTGAACCAGAAGAGGTAGAATTAGAAGATGTAGATCGTCTTCTTGCAATGTTAGATGAATTAGAACTGAAATGTGAGCAATTTAAAAAAGACGAATAATATATTAAAAAGGCTGCCACTACAAAATTGGCAGCCTTTTTCTGTACGGATAATAGAAGGAATATAGAAAAAAAGGTATAATCAAATTGTGAAAAATTTCATTTATACTTTAATAGCATGAAATAAAGTGAAACTTTACTCAGTGGGGGGCATTCCCCACTGAGTATTAGCCTTCACCAATCGGGCGTTTACGGGCAGTTGATCTCCAACCTAACTTCTTTGCTCCACCTGAATTTTGAGGTGGGAGTCTTACTGCCCGTTAATGCGGGATAAATAAAAAGCTGAAGAGCATAACAATGGAATTTTCATCTCATAACGTTTTGGTAGCGTTCACAATTGAGGGGGAAGTACAATGGAAAAGCTTCAAGAAAGCATGTATCAACTAGTTGTTGAAACGTCAACGAACTTACCGAAGGATGTTCGTCGTGCGATTCAACAAGCGAAAGAGCGAGAAAATGCAGGGACTCGTTCAGCGATGGCACTTGGCACAATTACGAATAACATTAAAATGGCAGATGATAATATCTCGCCAATTTGCCAAGATACAGGGATGCCAACGTTTAAAATTTATACACCAGTTGGTGTGAATCAATTAAAACTGAAGAAAGCTATCTATAGTGCGCTTGAGCGGGCGACAAAAGATGGTAAACTTCGTCCAAACTCTGTTGATTCTCTTTTTGGAGACAATAGCGGAAACAATTTAGGACCAGGTACACCTGTTATTAAGTTTGAACAATGGGAAAAAGATTACATTGATGCACGTTTAATTTTAAAGGGCGGCGGTTGTGAGAATAAAAATATTCAATATAGCCTGCCTTGTGAAATAGAAGGACTTGGACGAGCTGGGCGTGATTTAGAAGGAATTCGTAAATGCCTTCTTCATGCAGTATATCAAGCGCAAGGTCAAGGGTGTAGCGCAGGAGTAATCGGCGTCGGTATCGGGGGAGACCGCACATCAGGTTACGAATTAGCAAAAAATCAATTATTCCGTACATTAGATGATGTAAATCCAGTTCCAGAATTACACAAGCTTGAAGAGTATGTATTAGAGAATGCGAATAAGCTTGGCATTGGTACGATGGGATTTGGCGGAGAAACAACTTTATTAGGTTGCAAAATTGGAGTATATAATCGTTTGCCAGCGAGCTTCTACGTATCTGTTGCGTATAATTGTTGGGCATATCGTCGTCTTGGTGTAACAATTCATCCTGAAACAGGTGAAATTATGGATTGGTTGTACCAGGAAGGTGAAGATACACTTCAACAAGAAACTGCGCAAGAACAAACAGAGCAGCGTGAAATCGTATTACAAGCTCCAATTACAGAAGAGCAAATTCGTGAACTTCGTGTTGGTGATGTTGTTACAATTAACGGCATGATGTATACAGGACGTGATGCGATTCATAAACATTTAATGGATAACGATTGTCCAGTAGATTTAAAGGGACAAATTATTTATCATTGTGGTCCAGTTGTAGTGAAAGATGAAAATGATAATTGGCAAATTAAAGCGGCAGGTCCAACGACAAGTATTCGTGAAGAGCCATATCAAGGCGATATTATGAAAAAGTTCGGTATTCGTGCTGTAATTGGTAAAGGTGGTATGGGTGCTAAAACATTAGCAGCTTTAGAAGAACACGGTGGTGTGTACTTAAATGCAATTGGTGGTGCAGCGCAATATTATGCTGAATGTATTAAAGAAGTGAAAGATGTTGATTTCTTACAATTCGGTATCCCAGAGGCAATGTGGCATTTACGTATCGATGGTTTTAAAGCAGTTGTAACGATGGATTCTCATGGTAAAAGTCTACATGCTGATGTTGATAAAACATCACTTGAAAAATTGGCGAGCTTTAAAGAACCTGTATTTAAGTAAAGAGAAGTGCATCTCGAATTATTCGAGGTGCATTTTTTTGGTATATATAGAAAAACATGTTCAGCATGAAAGAAAGCAGGGAAACAGAAACTACAGGTACGATTATATATGGAAAGGAGACTATTTATGAAATATAAATGGTTATATATAGGTCTCATTTTTTCAATTATGATGGCACTTGTTCCAGTTTCAACATTTGCTTATACGAATACACCACATAACTGGGGAATCCCACGTCCTAAAAATGAAACGGTGCCAGATGCAGGGAAACTATATACAGAATTACTACAAAAAAATGGTGGGTTTTATTTAGGAGATACGAAGAAAAAAGATATTTATTTAACATTTGATAATGGATACGAAAATGGATATACAGGAAAGATTTTAGATGTACTGAAGGAGAAAAAAGTACCAGCAACTTTCTTTGTGACGGGACATTATATAAAAACACAAAAAGATTTATTATTAAGAATGAAAAATGAAGGACATATTATTGGTAATCATTCTTGGAGTCATCCAGATTTTACAACAGTAAATGATGCAAAACTTCGTGAAGAATTAACGAGCGTAACGGAAGAGATTAAAAAAGTTACTGGGCAAAAAGAAGTGAAATATGTACGCCCTCCGCGAGGCGTGTTTAGTGAAAGAACGCTAGCGCTTACGAAAGACATGGGATATTATAACGTGTTTTGGTCGCTTGCATTTCTTGATTGGAAAGTAGATCAGCAAAGAGGATGGCAATACGCTCATAATAATGTAATGACTATGATTCATCCAGGATCTGTTTTGTTACTTCATGCAATATCAAAAGATAATGCAGAAGCACTTGCGAAAATCATTGATGATTTGCGCGAGAAAGGGTATCATTTTAAAAGCCTAGATGATTTAGTAAAAAGCAATCAACCGTAAGCATGTATGCTTGCGGTTTTCTCATGCTATAATGATGTGTAAAAAGGATGGGGAAACGTATGTGGAGCGAACATGTTACGTTAGAATATCCGTACCATTTTGAGGAAGTACTAAAGCGTTTATCTTTCGACCCGTTAAACGTTATTCAATTAGACGAGAAAGTAATTTATGTCCCGCTTTTTATAGACGAAGAACAGATTGTTGTTCGTTTGCAAGGGATTGGTACTGTTCAAAATCCACAGTTTTGGATCTCTAGTCAGGCAGGAGATCAAGAGAAAGTAATGAAACGAATGAGATTCATTTTTCACTGGAATGAACCGTTTCAAAATATACAAAATCATTTTTTAAACACATCATTACGTCCACTATTTGAAACATATGCTTATACTCCAATTATTTTAGAATTTGATTATTTCGCTTGTCTTCTTCGCTGTATTATTCATCAACAAATAAATTTGAAATTTGCTACTGTGCTAACAGATCAATTTGTAAAACGATATGGGACAGAGAAGAACGGCGTTTTCTTTTTCCCAACACCAGAAAGAGTAGCAAACATTTCAATAGAAGAATTGAGAGAGCAGAAGTTTAGTCAGCGAAAAGCCGAATATATAGTAGGATTAGCAAAACATATTGTAGGCGGTAAATTAGATTTAGCAAGGATACAAAACGAAACAGAAGAAGAAGTATCGGCACAATTGTTACCAATAAGGGGTATTGGAGCATGGACAGTGCAAAACTTTTTAATGTTTGGGCTTGGTCGGAAAAATATGTTTCCAAAAGCAGACATTGGAATTCAGCGCGCAGTGCAAGGTGTATTTCAATTAGATAATAAGCCTGATGATGCATTTTTAGAAAAAGTGAAACAAGAGTGTGAACCATATTGCAGTTATGCAGCGTTATATTTATGGAAAAGTATAGAGTAGAGGTGTAATAATGATACAAAAGCAACAAGAGAGTAAGTTGGAAGTTGGTCAAACGTTTCCTGTGACAATTAAACGTCTTGGGATTAACGGAGAAGGCGTTGGTTATTTTAAGAGACAAGTTGTTTTCATTCCAGGGGCATTACCAGGAGAAGAAGTTGTTGCTGAAGCAACGAAAATTCAGCGTGGCTTCGCTGAAGCGAAAGTGAAAAAAGTTCGTAAATCCTCACCACATCGTGTGAAAGCACCATGTTCAGTATATGAGGAGTGTGGTGGCTGTCAATTGCAGCATTTAGATTATAAAGAACAATTAAATCAAAAGCGTGATATCGTTGTACAAGCATTTGAGAAGTACATGAATAACAGTCTGGAAGAGAAAATTCGTCCGACGCTTGGTATGGAAAATCCATGGCATTATCGTAATAAAAGTCAATTGCAAGTGGGGCGTAAAGACGAAAAGGTTATTACAGGGTTATATAAGCAAAACTCACATCAGTTAATTGATATTTCTCATTGCATGATTCAGCATAAAGCAACGAATGAAGCGACAAAAGTTGTAAGACGTATATTAGAAAAATTAAATGTTTCTATTTACAATGAGAAAAAACAAAAAGGTTTAGTACGCACAATTGTGACACGTACTGCAGTTCAAACAGGGGAAGTGCAAGTCACACTTATTACAACAAAAGAAGAATTACCAAATAAAGATCAATTTATCGCAGAAGTGCAAAAACAAATGCCAAGTGTTAAATCAATTATGCAAAACGTAAACTGGCGTAAAACATCTGTTATTTTCGGTGATAAAACATTTAAATTAGCTGGAAAAGAAGTAATTCAAGAAACACTAGGTGATTTATCATTTGAATTATCAGCACGCGCATTCTTCCAATTAAATCCAGAACAAACAGTTGTTTTATACGATGAAGCGAAAAAAGCAGCTGCTTTAACAGGAAACGAGAAGATTGTGGATGCGTATTGTGGTGTCGGTACGATTGGACTTTGGCTTGCGAATGATGCAGCGGAAGTACGTGGTATGGATGTAATTCCAGAAGCGATTGAAGATGCAAAGAAAAATGCAAAACGCCACGGATTCACAAATGCAAAGTATGAAGCTGGTAAAGCGGAACAATGGTTACCAAAGTGGGTAAAAGAAGGCTGGCGTCCAGATGTCATTGTTGTCGACCCACCGCGTACAGGTTGTGATGATAAATTACTTGAAACGATTTTAAAAGTGAAACCGAAACAAGTTGTTTACGTGTCTTGTAACCCTTCCTCATTAGCACGTGATGTGGAAACATTAATGGAGAGCTATGAAGTGGAGTATGTACAACCAGTTGATATGTTCCCGCATACTGCGCATGTAGAAAATGTAGTGAAACTTGTTAGAAAGTAACATTCAATAAGGATATGTCCCTCACAAAGCAGGAGCTATGTGAGGGTATATTTTATTTAGCGAATGGAAGTAAGGAGAATATAATGAACAATTATAAATTGACGATTCAATATGATGGTGCGCGTTATAAAGGGTGGCAACGTCTTGGTAATAATGACAATACGATTCAGGGGAAAATCGAAAGTATAATATCTGAAATGGTCGGAAAAGAAATTGAAATTATCGGCTGTAGTAGAACGGATGCTGGTGTACACGCTTTGAATCAAGTAGCTAACTTTCAAAGTGATGAGAAGTTAGTAGAACATAAAGTGAAAAAGTATTTAAATCAATATTTACCAAATGATATTAGTATTACGAGTGTAGAAGAAGTACCAGATCGTTTCCATGCTCGTTACAATTCTAAAGCAAAAACATATCTTTATAAAATTTGGAATGAAGAGCATACGAACCCATTTATGCGTAAATACAGCATGCACGTGAATAAACAATTAAATGTGAAAAGCATGAAAGAAGCTGCGAAACATTTAGTTGGTTCACATGACTTCACTGCCTTTTCAAATGCAAAGTCTAAGAAAAAATCTATGGTTCGAGAAGTGTATACACTTGATGTTTCCGAAGAATCAGGATTTGTACAAATTAGAGTAAGTGGTAACGGATTCCTTCATAACATGGTGCGGAAAATTGTTGGAGCATTAATTGAAGTTGGATTAGGGCAATTAGAGGCGGACGCAATTCCAAACATTTTAGAGGAAAAACAACGTAATCAAATTAATTGTCTTGCTGAGGCGAGTGGATTGTATTTGGAGAATGTTGAATTTTAATAATAAGTAAAAAAAATCGAGCTGATAAGGCTCGATTTTTTTGCACTCTGAAATTAAGAAGATTTCTCTTTCTTCATACGTAGCTTCAAATTCCAAAAAGCAGCAAGCATAATAGCTGCAAAGGAGCCGCTAATTGTGCCTAAGAGCTTTGCATGAGGAAAGCTGCTCATATCAATGAATAGTATTATACATAGAATGGTAGGGAAAAGACCTAAGTAGTGTAATAACTTCAACTTCTTATCATTACTCATATACATTGCCCCTTTCTAGCATATTATACGTTTATTATAACATATTTTACCAGTTTCTTTACGCTTGGAGAAAGATTCATTTCATATGTGTAAGTGCAATTTTTTAATTCGATATTGTAAGTTTTGTCTACTCAATCCTAAAAATTTTGCGGCTTGTGAGATATTACCTTTATTTTCTTTAAGAATTTGATGGATATATTTCTTTTCCACTTCTTCGATTATACGTTTTAAAGTTTGTGGCGTATCAGTATTGTGACTAGTTAGCGGAGTCTGCATATTCAGTTCCTTTTTTGCTAGTTCGCGAAAGTGCGTTGGCATATGGAACGCTGTAATGATATCTTCATCTTCTATTAAGTTCATGGAGCCTTCAATTATATGTTCTAGTTCTCTCACATTACCAGGCCAATCGTATTTATAGAAGAAGTTATTTACGTTTAAATCTACATCTTTTACGCTAAGATCAAATTGGATATTGTATTTTTCAATAAAGTGTTGAACAAGATATGCAATATCTTCTTTTCGTTCCCGTAAAGGTGGAAGACATAAAGTAACAACGCTTAATCGGTAATATAAGTCTTGTCTTAATCGATTGTGTGCTATGGCTTCAAGAGGATCTTCATTAATAGTTGCTATAATACGAACATCAATTTCTTTTTCTTGTGTGCCTCCGATTCTTCGTATTGTTTTTTCTTGTATAGCCCGCAGCAATTTAGCTTGAAGTGCTGGGCTTAATGAGTTGATTTCATCTAATAACAAAGTTCCCCCATTTGCCTCTTCAAATAAACCAGGTTTATCTATTGCTCCTGTAAAAGCACCTCGATTTGTACCAAATAGTAAACTTTCCATTAAGGTTTCTGGTATAGCGGCACAGTTTTGCGAAATAAATGGTTTTGTTGAACGCTGGCTTTCATTATGGATGCTTTGCGCAAATAGCTCTTTACCGGTCCCTGTTTCCCCGATGATAAGTATGGAGGATGGCGTACGTATTACTCTCTTTGCTTCTGTAATGACCGATTGAATAGCTCTAGAATCACCAATTATGTGATCAAAGGTAAACTTAGTATTTTGTTTTCGAGAAAGGTTCGTTTTCATTGTTTGCTTTAAATGACTAATCTCTTTTGAAATTTCAATAGCGCCTTTAATTTTTCCATTTTCTATTATAGGAAAAGTATCGTTAATCGTCGTAATCTCTTGTCCTTTATTGTTAAAATACGTTTGTTTTATATTTTTGTTTGTTTTTCCAAGTTTTAAAGCCTCTATAAGAGTACTATTTTTATTTTCTTCAAATGCAAATACTTCTAAAGGATTTTTATCTAGCACATCTAAGCGATCCATTGATTCAATTTCCATCATTTTACGGTTATAGATAATCGTTTTACTTTCCTCATTAATAATATGGATCCCAATATCTAGTTCATTGAGTAAAGTTTCGTATAGCACATTCATTTCAATAATCTTTTTAAAATTGATTTCTTCTGTATGCATGTATTATCTTCTCCTCGTTATACCCTATGAAGACTGACTTTTTATAATTTTATTAAAATTCTCATAAAATCGCAAAATTTTTTTGCTATTTTCTCTTAAAAATTTTCAAATGATAGAAAATTTTTGCGGTTATGCAGATTTTTTTCGTAAGAAATACTAATTTTACATAGGTATTGAGGTTGGTACGTATTTTGCATGAATAGTAGTTAAGATCTCTAAATTTAAAGAGTAGGGGGATTATGAATCTTTATAGTGTATGCAACGTTTCAGTTTCAATTAATAAGAGGGAGGAATTTATAAAGTGAAGACGGTTATAGAAGGCGTGTATAGTCCTTGTTACGGGAAAGTAGAGAAATTATTTGTTACTGAAAGTTCTTACGTATATGAGTGGGAAAAATTAGCGTTAATTGAAACAATAGATAAGCAGCAGGTGGAAATTAAAGTGGGAATCAGTGGTTATATCGAATCATTAGAAGTGGTAGAAGGACAAGCTATCGCTGATCAAAAACTATTAATAACAGTGAGGGATGACCTTTTAATAACAGGTAGTGATTAATATAAGTAGTATGTATTTTTGCTCTTTTAAATAATTATTTTTACTATGAAGAATTTTAAAAACGCTTACATTAAATGGGTTTGCAAAGTGAAAAGGGGGGATTTATATGATGGATCAAAACCAGGGATTAAAAAGAGAATTGAAAAGTCGGCACATATTTATGATTGCACTCGGAGGGGTTATTGGTACTGGGCTTTTTTTAGGATCCAGTTATACAATTCATGAAGCTGGACCTGGAGGAGCGATTGTAGCGTATCTTGTCGGTGGATTTGTTATGTATTTAACGATGCTCTGTCTTGGAGAGTTAGCGGTTGCGATGCCTGATGCAGGATCGTATCAAACATATGCTACAAAACATATTTCACCTGCAGCGGGTTATGTAGTGGGATGGATGTCGTGGCTAAACTGGACGGCTACGATAGGCATTGAATTAATTGCAGTTAGTATATTAATGAAACGTTGGTTTCCAGATGTATCATCATGGATTTGGTGCGTAGTGTTTGCCGTATTGCTCTTTGTTATTAATGCGTTATCTTCAAGAAGTTTTGCGGAGGTTGAATTCTGGTTTGCAAGTATTAAAGTAATTACAATTATTGCATTTATCATTTTGGGCGGGGCAGCAATGTTTGGTTTTTTAGATATGAAAGGAAATGAACCAGCGCCGATGTTTTCTAGCTTTACTGATTATGGTGGATTGTTCCCAAATGGGTTATCAGCCATTTTAATTACGATGATTGCAGTTAATTTTTCCTTCCAAGGAACAGAACTAGTTGGTATTGCAGCTGGTGAGAGTGAAAATCCAGAGAAAACTATCCCAAAGGCAATTAATAATACAGTTTGGCGCATACTTATTTTCTTTGTACTATCTATTTTTATTCTTGCGGGACTATTTCCTTGGCAGCAAGCAGGAGTGATAGAAAGTCCATTCGTAGTTGTATTTGATAAAATTGGTATTCCTTATGCGGCTGATATTATAAATTTCGTTATTATTACAGCTGTACTATCAGTTGCGAATTCAGGATTATATGCAACTTCCCGTATGCTATGGTCTATGTCTAATCAAGGAATGATTAGCCCGATTTTTGGTAAGTTATCTAAAAACGGTGTTCCTATTTATGCATTGATTGTAAGTACGTTTGTAGGGTGTCTCTCATTACTATCAGGTATTTATGCGGAAGATACAGTTTATTTATGGCTTCTTTCTATTGCTGGGTTTGGAGCGATATTAGTTTGGGCATCTATTGCTTTATCTAACCTATTAGCTAGAAGGACATACGTGAAGCAAGGGGGAGATATTAAGGATTTGAAATTTAAAACACCACTGTATCCATTTGTTCCAATTCTTGCTTTAGTGTTAAATTTAACAGTAATTGTAGCTATGGCTTTTATTCCAGAACAAAGAATGGCATTGTATTGTGGTATTCCATTTATGATTGTTTGTTTACTGTTTTATCGTGCTACTAGAAATAAGAGAAGTAAAGTAGAACATACTGAAAAGACAAATACAACCGAATTAGAAAGTTTATAATAGTGATTAATTTGGAGACTGTAAGATTGTAAACAGTCTCTTTTTTTGTAAAAATAAAGCTGGAAACATACTACGTATGCAAAGGGGAATTAGCAATGAATCGAGAAGTTTCACAGCTATTAGAACAGATTGATTTACGAAAAGAGGAGCTACTAGAACTTACAAAAACTTTAATTCGTTTTGAAACACCAGCACCACCAGCAAGAAATACAAATGGGGCGCAAGAATTTGTAGCGGAGTTTCTAAAAAAACGAAATTTTAGTATTGATAAATGGGATGTATATCCAAATGATCCGAATGTTGTTGGAGTGAAAAAGGGGACAGCAAGTGAGTCACATAAAAGTCTCATTATTAATGGACATATAGATGTTGCAGAAGTATCAAAGGACGAACCGTGGGAAACAAAGCCGTTTGAGCCGTTTATAAAAGATGGTTGGTTAGTTGGGAGAGGCGCGGCAGATATGAAAGGTGGACTAGCTGGAGCCTTATTTGCTATTCAGCTTTTAGAAGAAGTGGGGATTGAATTACCTGGAGATTTAATTTTTCAATCGGTAATTGGCGAAGAAGTAGGAGAAGCAGGGACACTTCAATGTTGTAAGCGTGGTTATGATGCTGATTTTGCAGTAGTAGTTGATACAAGTAATTTACATATGCAAGGGCAGGGCGGCGTAATTACTGGATGGATTACAGTGAAAAGCCCGCAAACGTTTCATGATGCAACACGTAGACAAATGATCCATGCTGGAGGACGTCTATTTGGAGCGAGTGCGATTGAGAAAATGATGAAGATTGTCCAAAGCTTACAAGAATTAGAGCGTCATTGGGCAGTCATGAAAACATATGAAGGCTATCCATCTGGAACAACAACAATTAATCCAGCTGTTATTGAAGGAGGACGTCATGCGGCATTTATTGCGGATGAGTGCCGATTGTGGATAACCGTACATTTTTATCCAAATGAAACGCATGAACAAATAATAGAAGAAATAGAAGAGTATTTAGGAAAAGTGGCAGCAGCAGATCCATGGTTAAGAGAGAACCCACCACAATTTAAGTGGGGCGGAGAATCAATGATTGTGGATCGTGGCGAAATTTTTCCTTCTTTAGAAGTAGATAGCGAACATGTTGCTGTCAAAACGCTAAGTTCAGTACATGAATCTATTTTATCTAAAAATGCAATTTTAGATATGTCAGCAACGGTAACTGATGGCGGATGGTTTAGTGAGTTTAACATTCCAGCTGTTATTTACGGACCAGGTACATTAGAAGAAGCTCATTCAATAAATGAGAAAGTTGAAGTTGAGCAGTTAATTGAATTTACAAAAGTAATAACAGCGTTCATATATGAATGGTGTCATACAAAAAAATAGATTAGTATATTGAAATTGTACAGGTATGTACTTGTACGCTTTTTTAGTGAACTATTTCAGAGTTGAACATAAACAACTGAAATAGTTCTTTATTTTTCTATGTTTTTCGTTTTATTTCAATTAATTTCTCTTTAGCTAATTCAACGGCAATCGCATCATCTAAATAGCCGATTGGAAAAAGATAATCGGGGATAATGTCTGTTGATAAAATGAAATATAGTAAGGCACCCCCAATAATTGCACGCTCTTCGGTTGAAATGGTTTCTGTACAAAATTGTTGGTACATATTTGTTAATTGCTCAATGAAAGGACCAGCACTATCAATTTGTTCTATTTTACTTTTGAAACTCTCGTGAATACGTTTTTCGCCTTCAGTAGTTTGAGCATAGCGCTCGTAATTTTCAAGTTCTTGTTTTACACGAGTTGTTGTGTATTCGAAGTCGAATAGGTTAGAGGATTGTAATGTTTGTTGAATTGTATCGAGAGATGTGTACATATCTGCTTTTTCCTTATTTATGTGTGGAGAGTTAGGGTACATTTCATCAAGTAATAATTGCGGTGGAACTTGTAGACAGTTTGCGAATTTTTGTAAATGGTTTTGCTTCGGTTGTTGTTTGCCATTAATTATTCTTGAAATTGTTGCAGGATCAATATTTGTAAGTGTTCCTAGTTGGCGCATAGATAGAGCACGCTCCTTTAACAGTTTCTTTATTAATTTACCGAGCCGCTCATTTGGATTTCCATTGGGCATAATGTAGGCACTCCTTTTCTATTGTCTATCGTTGAAAAAATGTTGAGCATTTATTACAAGTATATGAAACAGACAGGCACAGTTGCTCAACATTTTCATAATATGCAACGAAAAGTGAGAAAAGGGGTGACTGTACGATGAGTACGGCAGGTTTATTTTCAATTTTTTTAATCGGGATTGCGTCTAATTTAGATAATGCAGGTGTTGGGATTGCATATGGCATTCGTAAAATTCGAATTTCGTGGCTTAACAATTTTATCATCGCATTTTTTGGATTTTTATTTACTTTACTAGCTGGATTTTTTGGGAATTGGATCGCATTATTTATTTCAGAGTTCACAGCAAACATTATTGGAGCAGTCGTTTTAGGAATAATCGGGGTGTTTATTTTATGTCAGCCTTTCTTGAGTCAAAAAGATACCGTAGAATCTAAAGATAGTAGTGTACTTATGGGGGTTTTACGTGATCCAGAAAAAGCAGATTTTGATGGTTCTAAAACAATTAGTTTTTCTGAAGCAATTGTTTTAGGAGTTGCATTGTCCATAAACAATATTGCAGGTGGATTTGATGCTGGAGTAACAAATTTAAATCTTTGGCTTACGGCATGTATTTCTGGAGTTTTTAGTTTTATTTGTATTAGTGGTTTTACGTATGTTGGTAAAAGATTTTTAGCTGAATACTTAGGGAAATGGGCAACTATAATTGCAGGTGTGTTATTAATTCTTATTGGAATTGATCAATTGTTGTAAGAAGGATAGGGAAAACAGTATTCGAGTATTTCCTTGGAAATACACTAAAAAATTGCATATATCGACGTGAAATCTTTTCACGGTAATGAAAGATTGTAAGTATTATACAAATCTTTGGTGTAAAAAGGTTTAAAAAAGTAAAAGCACCTGCATAGGTGCTTTTTAGCGTATATCTTCAATTAGTTGTGCACATTCTTCATCATGCATACTGTACTCACTTAAAACTTGAATACAAAGCCATTTCAGTTCTTCAATACTATGCTCAAGTTCTTCGGGAAGTACATGGTAAATGTCTTCAAGTCCCATTCCGAAATGAATAAGTTCTAATACTTGATCATCGATGTTCCGATCCATTAATAGTTCAAGCACTTCTAAATTGAATATGTATCGGTGAGATTCATCGAGTGAAACAACTTTTAGTTTCAAACTTTCTACAATACTCAATATAAAAAGAAGAATTGTTTTTTCGAGAACAGGTTGTTTCTCCATTTGAAATATGAGTTTCATCTTTTACACCTCCACATACAGCGCTAGGTTGTACTATATTATTCAGGAGGGGGGAGCAAATATGCATAATAAAGAGAACTTTTATTACTGTTTTTTGAATTGTGTTGATGCCTAGTAGAACGGATTTTTTGTGAAATAAAAAATCCTGCCAATATAGCAGGATAACTTCTAAATTAAAACATACTCCAACCTTCTTGGGCAGAAAGTAATTCAAGAATTTTAAAACCAGCGATACTATTTCCGTTTGCATCTAAAGCTGGTCCGAAAATACCGATTCCCATTTCGCCTTTTACGCAGCCGAAAATGCCGCCCGCTACACCACTTTTTGCAGGGATTCCAACACGAATTGCAAATTCACCAGATTCATTATACATCCCGCAAGTAACCATAAATGTTTTACAAATTTTCGTAATATGTTTAGGGATGATCTGTTTCTTTTTATAAGGATCATATCCATCCATTGCAAAGATTAAACCAATACGTGCTAGGTCGATACAGTTAACCTCAATTGCACATTGACGCGTATATAAATCCATAAGTTCTTCAATATCGTTATCGATGATGCCATTTTGTTTCATATAGTAACAAAGAGAACGGTTTAAGTAAGCTGTTTCTAATTCAGAAGTGGCAACTTTAGAAGAATAACTAATAGTAGGATTGTCTGTTATATCACGCACAAATTGAAGAATGCGTTCCATCTTCTCCTCGTTATCATTACCAGCTAGCATACTTGTAATAGCTAATGCACCCGCATTAATCATTGGATTAAGAGGCTTGGAAGAACTTGTTGTTTCAAGCTTAATAATAGAATTAAATGGGTCACCAGTTGGTTCCATTCCAACTTTAGAAAATACATATTCTTCACCACGGTCTAAAAGGGCAAGAGCAAGTGTAATTACTTTAGAAATACTTTGAAGAGTAAATAGTGTTTGTGAGTTACCAGCATGGATATATTCTGTTTCTTTATGGAAAATGGCAATCCCTAGATCATTTGGGTTTGCATTTCCTAGTTCGGGGATATAAGTAGCAAGTTTTCCTTTTTTCGTATATGGTTTTACTTGTTCTAACAACTGCTGTAAGTTGTTTGTTTCAATGCACTGCATAGTACCAACGCTCCTATTTCGAATTAGCTAAGTTTACTTTTCCCGATATGCTCGGAAATAAATAATAACATGAAAAAGTGGAATGATAAAACGAAAGTTGAATGTTCTATAGTGAGTCTTCAGTTTCGATTATTCCGTGTTATAAAAGGAAAATTTTCCTTTTATATAACAGTTTGGAAATAGGAGATTTATCCATAAAAAGTTCGGAAATAAAAACTACACATCTATACAACTATATGTTATTATGGTTATGTAAATAGAAAGCGTTTTCTAAAGCGTACTTATAATGATAACGATTTCATAAATTTGATAGGGGGAATTAAGATGTTGCAGTTTTTACAACGTATTGGTAAAGCGTTAATGCTTCCAATCGCCGTACTACCAGCAGCAGGATTATTGCTTCGTTTAGGGCAACCAGATGTATTTAATATTCCTGTTATGGCACAGGCCGGCGCAGCGGTTTTTGATAATTTAGCACTTATTTTTGCAATTGGTATTGCAATCGGTCTTTCAGTTGATGGTAGTGGTGCAGCAGGTCTTGCAGGTGCAATTGGTTATCTAGTTATGAAAAACAGTATTGATGCACTTAGTAAGGGATATTCTACTGCAGAATTACAAGATAAATTAGGTAAAGTCCAAGATTTAATAGGAAATAGCGCAAATGTAGATCCATCTAAGCTTGCAGATACAATGACACAAGTATCTAAGGCAGCCGAATTATCGACTAAAGTGGATATGAAAGTTTTAGGTGGTATTATTGTCGGTGTTATAGCAGGATTCCTTTATAATAAATTCCATAAAATTAAACTTCCAGAATGGTTAGGTTTCTTTGCTGGAAAACGTTTTGTTCCGATTGTTACATCGGTTGTAATGCTAATATTAGGAATTCTATTCGCACAAATTTGGCCAGCAATTCAAAATGGTATCGATGCATTAGCTCATGGAATTGTTAATTTAGGTGCAGTTGGTTCAGGTCTATTTGGTTTATTAAACCGTCTATTAATCCCAATTGGTTTACACCATGTAATGAACACATATTTCTGGTTCGTATTTGGTGACTTTACAAATGCAGCAGGTAATGTTGTAAATGGTGATATCGCTCGCTTCCTTGCAGGGGATAAAACAGCAGGTATGTTTATGACTGGTTTCTTCCCAGTTATGATGTTCGGTTTACCAGCAGCATGTTTTGCAATGATTGCAGCTGCTAAACCAGAAAAACGTAAAATGGTTACAGGTATGTTAGGTGGCCTAGCATTAACTTCATTCTTAACTGGTATTACAGAACCTATTGAATTCTCATTCATGTTCTTATCACCATTATTATATGGTATTCATGCCGTGTTAACAGGTATATCTTTATTCGTAACAACATCACTTGGCATTCACGATGGTTTCACATTTAGTGCCGGTGCAATTGATTACTTCTTAAACTTTGGTATTGCAACAAAACCAGTGTTACTAGCAGGAATCGGTTTAATTTACGCAGCAATTTACTTCGTAGTATTCTACTTCTTAATTAAGAAGTTCGACTTAAAAACTCCTGGTCGTGAAGATGACGATGAGTTAGCTGAAGAGGGTGATGCACCAGTTGCAGGTTCAATTGGTGAAACTTACGTAGCAGCTTTAGGCGGAAAAGAAAACTTAACAGTTATTGATAACTGTGCAACGCGTTTACGCTTACAAGTGAAAGATGCAGGTTTAGTAAATGAACCAGCATTAAAACGCGCAGGTGCAAAAGGCGTTATGAAATTAAGTAACACAAGTGTACAAGTTATCGTAGGTACAAATGTTGAATCTGTTGCCGATGATATGAAAAAACACGTATAAATAGTTAGATAAGAGGATATCCAAAAAGATTGATAACACCAGTCTTTTACAGGATATCCTCTTTTATTATGTTGAAATTTTAAAGGGAATCTTACTTTTGTAAATTTTCTTTTTCTTTTTTATACATATAGGTTGGTAATATGTTCAGCGCATGATAAAGTAGGGATGACATAGAATGGAATGTCTATAATCTACTGAAATGATTTGGAGAAAGTCTTGTGTAGATGAATTAAATTATCGGTAAATAAGGGGAAAAAGGTAATCATGGATCAGGAAAAAAATACTGTTAATGGGAAAGTACGTCGTCCGATTGTATACATAAAAAGAACAATCATTCTCGTCCTACTATTTTCACTTGTATATTTCATGTATACAAAAATTGTTGCGCATAATAAAAAAGAAGAAACTTTAAAAGCAGCAGCAGAAATGAAGAAGCGAGAAGAGATAAAAAAGATAGAAGAAGTGAAAAGGCAAGAAGCTGAAAAACAAAGAAAACAAAAAGAACAGGAAGAACAGATAAAACAGGCGCAAGTTATAGAGAAACCTGCTGAAGGACCGCCTCAAGAAATTAATGAAAACGCTCAATTGGATCAATATTTACAGAGCATGGGATTTAGTGGGACAGCTGTTATTGTGAAGAATGGGAAAGTTCTTGTGAATAAAGGATACGGCATGGCTAATAAAGAGAAGCAAGTGCCGAATAATTCAGAGACGACCTTTTATATTGGTTCTATTTCAAAAGCATTTGTGGCGACTGCTATTATGCAATTAAAAGATCAAAATAAGTTACAAGTAGAGGATACAGTTGCAAAGTATATTCCAGACTTTCCTCAAGGTAATAGCATTCAGTTAAAACATCTATTAACACATACATCAGGCATTCCGGAATATGAGCAGGGAAAAGAAGATATTTCTCATGAAGAGTTGATAAAACGAATAGGAAACCAAAAGCGTATTGCAGGACCAGGAGAGAAATGGAAGTATTCAGATTCGAACTACTCTATACTTGCTTACATTGCTGAGAAGGTAAGTGGACAACCATTAGAAGAATATATTAAACAACATATTTTTGCTACTGCTGGTATGAAGCATTCTGGTTTCGGTAAAGCGTTAGAGCAAACAAGGTTTCCATCGACAGGTTATAAAATAGTGAATAATAACATGACAACACCTAACATTCCGAGCATGTCACAACTATATGGTTGCGGTGATATATATACAAGCGCGCATGATTTATATTTATTTAATGAAGCACTCTTTTCTGGAAAATTAATTTCAAAAGAGAGTTATGATCAAATGTTTACAGCTGTGAAAAAGGATTACGGATTTGGCTGGTATGTAGATCCAGGAAGCTATTCAAATCACGGTGTAATGCCAGGTTGGAATTGCTTAAATGGTTTTAGTAAAAATGGTAGTGTATATGTGGTTTTATTATCTAACATTCAAAATAACATTAAATCATTTGGTAAAGTGAATAACGACATTTATACGATGTTGCGGAATATTGAAGTGTAAGAGGCTATCCTTTTGGATAGTCTTTTTTGTATTGAGGAAATATATGTGCGGTTCGATGATGAAATAAATGGAAAATGGGAGGTTTATGAGTATACATAAGCATCATGCACGCAATGCGAAACGAATTTTGTGTATTACGGCGTAGCTGCCATTGTGACAATTGAAAATTAATATATATATAAAGACAGATGGGAAACTATCGATCTTTTTTTATGCTCTGAAACAATTATTTCTTTTAGAAAATGTATGCCTTACCTATCACAAAAAAAGTCTGCTTTGTATAAATTAAGATGTATGGATGTAAATTTTTATACTTTAAAAATAATAGGAGGAGAAGCATATGTGTCTGTTCAGAAAATATTGGCATAAATTATCCAGACTGTTTAATAGACAATTAGGCTATTTTTTAGATGACAAGTTACTGCCTGCTGTGGAACGACTTTTATTTTCACAAAACTTTGCGAGATTTATTCAAAGAAATTCTAAGCAAGCTACGGAAGAGTTTATAGAATCAAGTCAATTTCAATCTATTATTTGTAACATTTTAAAAGAATGCAATACATCACCTTTTAAGGAAATTGCAAAGCAATATTTAGGTAAAAACGTAGAAATTACTGTGACAGTTGGACAGTTAATAGGTGTTATTGTAGCAGTTGGTGACGATTTCTTAACGCTGCAAGAAGGAATAGGAACTGAAGTTTTATTACCATTTACAAGTATTATATCAATGAAAGAAGTGTAAGAAAGGAGACTTATATATGTTATTTACTGATGAATTGCGTAACCATGTTGGTGAATTAGTGCAAGTTGTGACAGCTGTTGAAATTGTTGCAGGTATTCTTTTATCTGTTACGGACGGGGCAGTAAGTGTTCGTACATCTCCTTCTTATGGACCACCTGAAGATGTACTTGTGCGTATTCCTATTATTGCTTATGTTCGCTTGGAAGGGTAAGAGTGATACAAGTATGAGAATATCAGTTGTTATTCCAGCGCATAATGAAGCAAGTACTTTATCACAAGTTTTAGTAGAAGTGGAGAAGCTGAAGCCGTATGAAATTATTGTAGTAGATAATGGATCGACAGATGGAACGAATGAAGTCGCATTACAGCATAGTTGCCATGTAATTTATTATAAACATTCTCTTGGTAATGATGTAGGAAGGGCAATTGGAGCTAGAGAAGCAAAAGGTGAAATTGTATTGTTTTTAGATGGTGACATCGTTATTGAGAGTAAAGAGCTACAACGTTTCGTGAAAGGAGTTCAGCAAGGGCACCAAATTGTTGTGAATAATTTAACATGGTCTGTTTATTTAAAGATGAGACCACACTATACGACAGTTGGAAAATTCATGTTGAATCGTTATTTGAATAAAAAAGAGCTTGTTGTTGGTTCTTTAATCGCAATTCCACATGCGATGAATCGGGATGTTATTGAGAATCTTGGGTGGTGGAATTTAGCAGATCCAGCACTATTTCAAGCGATGGCGATGTCTAGAGGAGTAGATATTGCCGATATGGCTTCGGTCGATGTAATTCACACGAATAAGGTTCGTCCTGTGCATACGGGTACATCACCTGGTTCTCCTTATCCGAAGGCGACTAGTCGTATTATGGGTGATCATTTGTGTGCTTTGCAATACGCAATCGAAACATATGGTAAACGTGGCGGTTTTTCGGAGGGAAACAGGGATAGAGAGTTTATAGGGAAGTATAAACCAGTTTTATTACAAAAGGAAAAAGCGAAATACAGTGCTATTATACCCGTATCAGAAGAAAAAATGACTATAAGATCTGTCATACAGGAAGTGAAAAAGGCAGGTGTAGATGAAATTATAGTTGTTGCGAATGGAGCAGATGCCGAGACAATTAAACAAGCAAAGCTAGAGAATGTTATTGTAGTTGAATTCGCGAAGGCACTTGGACATAATGTAGCACGAGCGATAGGGGCTATGCATGCTACGGCAGATATTTGTTTATTTGTTGATGGTGATTTTGCTATTCCGGCAAAAAAGCTAATTTCATTTTTGCATGCTATTGAAGACGGAAATGATGTGGCGTTAAATGATTTGCAATGTTTGTTAGATATGTTTCACCCGGCAGATCCAATTAGTATGGGGAAATATTTCGTGAATTTGGTAGCGAAACGACCAGATTTATGGAACAACTCATTAACGGCAGTGCCACATGCTATGCATAAAAAGGTAATAGAGAAAATTGGATATGATTCCCTTATCATTCCACCATTAGCTCAAATGAAAGCTATTTTAGAAGAATGCTCTATTACAGCAGTGGAATTTGTAGATGTTATAAAAACAAATCGAGTACGTCCAGAGCAACATGGGTTTGTAAATGGAAGAATTCCTGCATTCGATCGTATTTTCGGTGATCAGCTTGAGGCGATTGCTTATTTATTACAACATACGAATGGGCGCGGGAGTTTTACAGACGGAGAAAGGGATAGAGATATAATACTACAATTGAGAAGGGAAGAAGAGAATATAGATGAGTGCTAGTAGTAAAGTCACCATTATTGGATTAGGATATGTTGGCCTTCCTTTAGCGGTCCTTTTTGCAGAAAGAGGACATGCTGTACTTGGATTAGATAAAGATACTAGGAAGATAGAATCAATAATTAAAGGAGAAAGTTATATTCCTGATGTTTCTTCTAACGTATTACAAAATTTATTGAACGAGAGAAAATTAATAGTAAATACACCAGATAAAGGTGTTGCGGAGTTCCAAAATAGTGAGTATGTTATTGTGACTGTGCCAACGCCAATTAATGAGAATAAAGAACCCGATTTAAGTGCACTCGTTTCAGCCTCCCATTATATACAACAACACCTTCAAGAAGGACAAACCTTCATTTTTGAAAGCTCCACATATCCAGGTACACTGGAGGAAGTTATCATTCCGATTATTTCTCAAACAGGTAAAAAGGTAGGAGAAGATTATTATATTGGGTATTCTCCAGAGCGAATTGATCCAGCGAATAGCCAGTATTCAGTTGAAACAATTCCAAAAGTTATTAGTGGACAAACCGAGCAGTGTAAACAAAAAGTACAGGATTTGTATAGCACTATATTTGATGTAGTCGTTCCAGTTCGCTCTCCGAAAGTGGCCGAGATGTGTAAGCTATTTGAAAATATTCAGCGCTTAGTTAATATTTCATTAGTAAATGAGTTAAATATACTTTGTGAAAGTTTGAATATTAATTTTTATGAGGTGCTTGAAGCGGCATCTACAAAACCGTTTGGATTTACTCCGTATTGGCCAGGACCAGGAATAGGAGGACACTGTATTCCGGTAGATCCTTTATATTTTCAATGGAGAATAAGAAAGGCTGGAGTAATTAGTCAATTAATTGAGGCAGCACATGTAATTAATGAAGAAATGCCAGCGAAAATAATCGGGAAAGTAAAAGGTGTGGTGCAATCACCCGCAACGGTTTTAATAGTAGGGATTGCATATAAGAAAGATGTAAATGATTTGAGAGAATCACCGGCGTTGCCAATTATTCAATTATTAATAAAAGAAGGATACAAGATAGAATATCATGATCCGTATATTTCTACAGCGAAAATTGGAGATACACTATATCAATCTGTTCCATTAGATGAACAAAGAATTAAACAAGCAGATTGTATTTTAATTGTAACGGATCACTCTAGTATCGATTGGAATCTTTTTAAAGGGATTGAGCGATTAATAGATACACGTGGAATCGTAAAGAAGGTGAGTGTATGAGTGAAAAATGTTTAATTACAGGTGGAGCAGGATTTATTGGTTCGCATTTAGCTGAAGAGTTGGTGAAAAGAGGTTATGAAGTTACTATTGTGGATAACTTCTATAAAGGAAAAAATAAATATCATAATGAGTTAATGAAAGAGCTCCGGGTTATTCCAATAAGCGTTTTAGATAAAAATTCAATTTATGAATTAGTGAATCAACATGATGTGGTGTTTCATTTAGCTGCAATTTTGGGAGTCAAAACTACAATGGAAAAAAGTGTAGAGCTTATTGAAACAAATTTCGATGGAACGAGAAATATTTTACAAGCAGCGTTAAAAGGGAAGAAGAAAGTAGTATTTGCATCTACTTCTGAAGTATATGGAAAGGGAGAGCCGCCATTCTCTGAAGAAGGAGATCGTTTATACGGTGCAACTTCCAAAATACGTTGGAGTTATGCAATTTGTAAAACGTTAGAGGAAACATTATGTTTAGGGTACGCATTAGAAGGTTTACCTGTAACGATTGTTCGTTATTTTAATATTTATGGTCCAAGAGCGAAAGATGGTCCGTACGCAGGAGTAATTCCACGATTTATTCGTGCGGCTTTGCAAGGTGACGATATTCTCGTGTATGGAGATGGAAAGCAGACACGCTGCTTTACGTATGTAAGTGATGCGGTCGAGGCAACAATTCGTGCAATGGATGAGAAGGTAAATGGTGAAATTATTAATATAGGTTCTGAGAATGAAAAAAATATAAGGGTAGTAGCGGAAGATATAAAAAAATTAACGAAGTCTATTTCCAAAATTGTGCACGTTCCATTTGAGAAAGTATATCCACATGGATTTGAAGAGATTCCAAATAGAAGACCAGACGTAACGAAATTAAGAGAACTTGTTCAGTTTCAAGCGAAAGTAACGTGGGAACAAGGATTGAAAGAAACTATTAAATGGTTTCGTGAAGAAAACAATGGCTAAGTCGTTATCAGTTATTATTCCCGTATGTAATGAAGTGGATACGATTTCAGATGTGGTTCAATCGGTAAAACCATTGAATCCAGTAGAGATTATTGTAGTAGCAAATGGTTGTAATGATGGTACAGAAGCGATTGCTGAGAGCTTAGGATGTACAGTAATCCAGCATAAAGAGTCACTTGGTAACGACGTTGGACGCGCAGTTGGTGCAAAACATGCGATAGGTGATGTATTACTGTTTGTAGATGGAGATTTTGCTATTCAAACTTCAAAATTACAATTATTCCTTAATCCGATTTTACATGATCAGGCGGACATCGTTTTAAATAATTTGGACGCATTATTTTTAAAGAAACAAAAACCGCACTCCGTGACAGTATGGCGCCAAATATTAAATGCAATGTTAGAGCGTGAAGAATTAAAAATTGATTCTTTATTATCTGTACCTCATGCGCTGACGAAGGAAGTTGTGCAAAGTATTGGAGACGAATGTTTTGTTAATCCTATTGTGGCTCATCTACGCCTAGCACAAAGTAAATGGAGAATTAGTCGTCATTGTGCAATTGACGTTATTACGCCAAATAAATTTCGTCCATTCGAGCATGCTGCATATGGCACGGATCTTTCTCAATCTGAAAAACGAATGATAGGTGATCATATAGAAGCTGTAGCAGAGCGGATATTAGGCAGCGATGGGCGCGGAGGATATTATGATGGAAATAGGAAAAGAGAGAGTGTCTATCATACTCTAAATTTTGAAGATTTTTATCAAGGATGGGGCGTTACATCTAATTTGTATAAAGGAGAGCAATTATCGGTAATTATTCCTGTGCAAAATGAAGAGAAAACAATTGGAAACGTTATAGAAGAGCTTCGCAAAATTGAACCTTTTGAAATCATCGTTGTTGTAAATGGTTCGTCCGATAAAACGGCAACAATTGCAAAAGACAAGGGAGCAACAACAATTGTGTATAAAGAAGCACTTGGAAACGATGTGGGGCGTTCGCTTGGAACTTATTTTGCAAAAGGAGAAATTGTTTTATTTATAGACGGTGACTTTGTTATTCCAGCTAGTGAGCTATATCCCTTTGCAAAAGCTATTGCAGATGGAACGGATGTCGCATTAAATGATTTAAATCATTATTTAGATTTGAGAGTACCACTTCATCTTGTAACAGCATTTAAATATGCATTAAATTTAGCTTGTGATAGAAAAGATTTAGGAGTAGGCTCTCTTATTGCTGTACCTAATGCGTTTAGTCGTACTTGTTTGAAGGAAATAGGGTATAAATCATTATTGTCACCTTGTGTAGCACAAGTGAAAGCTGTACTTTCAGGTTTTGAAATCGCTTGTGTAAGTCGTGTCGATGTTGATAAGATGAACCGTATTCGTCCCAGTGAACATTTCGCAAAAATAGGTCATCCTCCAGCTGTCCTTCGAATTATTGGTGATCATATAGAAGGATTAGAGCAATTAATTGCATTAACAAACAGTCGTGGTGGATTTTACGATGGAAATAGAAAAAGAGATGTTTTATAGTGGTAACAAAAAAAGTGTACAACGTATGTACACTTTTTTGCTCTGTTATAAAAACTATAACAGATTAGGAGATAAGAGTATTACAGCTCTACAATGGGTATCGTTCTTATATTACAAAATAGGACTCGTATATAAGAATACCAAAAAAATACAATTAAAGAAAGGGTTAATTCTAAAGAGTTTTATATGAGGTTAACACTATGTATGTGGTAGTTTGCTCAATATTTCACAAACATGTCACAACTATTTCGTCCACTTCCGAAAAAAAGTAGTATTCTAAGTGTGTAAGCTGTTATATAAAAAAACGTAGTCCTGTACTAATCAAAAATGGAGGAGATTAGGATGACTCAAGTATTAGAAAATGTAAAAAGCGCGTGGGAAAACTTTAAAGGTGAAAAATGGAAAGCAGAGATTGATGTTCGCGATTTCATTTTAAATAATGTAAACGTTTACGAGGGAGAAGACTCTTTCTTAGCGGAAGCAACTGAAGCAACGAAACAACTTTGGGATCAAGTAATGGATTTAACAACAAAGGAACGTGAAAACGGTGGCGTTCTTGATATGGATACAAAAATTGTTTCTTCTATTACATCACATGAACCAGGATATTTAAATAAAGATATTGAAAAAGTGGTCGGTTTCCAAACTGATAAACCATTTAAACGTTCTTTACAACCATATGGTGGTATTCGTATGGCAGAACAAGCTTGTGAAGCGTATGGATATGAAATGGATAAAGAACTTAGCAAGATTTTCAGAGACTGGCGTAAAACTCATAATCAAGGTGTATTTGATGCATACACACCAGAAATGAAAGCGGCTCGTAAATCAGGTGTTATTACTGGTCTTCCAGATGCGTATGGACGTGGACGTATTATCGGTGACTATCGCCGCGTAGCGCTATATGGTATAGATCATTTAATTGAAGCGAAAAAAGCTGATTATAATTTAACTGGCGGTGTAATGAGCGAAGATACAATGCGTTTACGTGAAGAATTATCTGAGCAAATGCGTGCACTTCAAGAGTTAAAACAGATGGCTGCTTCTCATGGATTCGATATTTCTAAGCCAGCTACAAATGCACAAGAGGCCTTCCAATGGTTATACTTTGCTTATCTTGCAGCAATTAAAGAGCAAAACGGGGCAGCAATGAGCCTTGGACGTACCTCTACATTCTTAGATGTTTACATTGAAAGAGATTTAGTAAATGGTACTTTAACAGAAGAAAAAGCACAAGAAATTGTTGACCATTTCATTATGAAATTACGTCTTGTGAAATTTGCAAGAACACCTGATTATAATGAACTATTCTCTGGAGATCCAACTTGGGTAACTGAATCTATCGGTGGTATGGCGTTAGACGGTCGTCCGTTAGTAACAAAAAACTCATTCCGTTTCTTGCATACATTAGATAATTTAGGACCAGCACCAGAACCAAACTTAACAGTTCTTTGGTCTAAACAATTACCAGAGAACTTTAAAAACTACTGTGCAAAAATGTCTATTAAAACATCAGCAATTCAATACGAAAATGATGACATTATGCGTGCTGACTACGGTGATGACTACGGTATTGCTTGTTGTGTATCAGCAATGAGAATTGGTAAACAAATGCAGTTCTTCGGAGCACGTGCAAACTTAGCGAAAGCATTACTATATGCGGTTAACGGTGGTAAAGATGAAAAGTCAAAAGCACAAGTTGGTCCTGAATACGCACCAATTACTTCTGAAGTATTAGATTATGAAGAAGTTATGCGTAAATTCGATATGACAATGGAATGGTTAGCTGGTCTATACTTAAATACATTAAATGTAATTCACTATATGCACGATAAATATAGCTATGAACGTATTGAAATGGCACTTCACGATACAAATGTTCTTCGTACAATGGCAACAGGTATCGCTGGATTATCTGTAGTAGCAGACTCTTTAAGTGCAATTAAATATGCACAAGTAAAACCAATTCGTGATGAAAATGGTATTGCAGTTGATTTCGAAATTGAGGGAGATTTCCCTAAATACGGTAACAATGATGATCGTGTAGATGAAATCGCAGTAAATCTTGTGAAAACATTTATGAACAAGATTCGCAAACATAAAACATACCGTAATTCTGTTCATACAATGTCAATCTTAACAATCACATCTAACGTTGTATACGGTAAGAAAACTGGTAACACTCCAGATGGACGTCGTACTGGAGAACCATTTGCACCGGGCGCAAACCCAATGCATGGCCGTGATACAAAAGGTGCATTAGCATCATTATTATCTGTAGCTAAATTACCATATGAAGATGCACAAGATGGTATTTCAAATACATTCTCTATTATTCCAAAAGCACTTGGTAAAGAAGATGATGTACAAGTACGCAACTTAGTATCTATGCTTGATGGATATGCAATAAAAGAAGGACACCACTTAAATATTAACGTATTTAACCGTGAAACATTAATGGATGCAATGGAGCATCCTGAAAAATATCCACAATTAACAATTCGTGTATCTGGTTACGCTGTTAACTTTATTAAATTAACTCGTGAACAACAAATTGATGTAATAAACCGTACAATGCATGAAAGCATGTAAGTGAAAAAAGTGTCCCTCCGCTTTTAATATATAGCGGAGGGAGGCTGTTTCAATAAAGGAGGAAGTAACATGGTAAAAGGAAGAATACATTCTGTAGAGTCTTGTGGTACTGTTGATGGCCCAGGGATTCGTTATGTCATATTTACACAAGGGTGTTTATTACGTTGTCAATATTGTCATAATGCTGATACATGGGAAATCGGTAAAGGTAAAGAAATAACAGTTGAAGAAGTGATGCAGGATGTGACATGTTACCTTCCATTTATTGAAGCTTCTGGAGGCGGTATAACAGTTAGCGGTGGAGAGCCACTATTACAGCTAGACTTCTTAACCCAGTTGTTTAAAAAGTGCAAAGAAGCTGGTATCCATACAACAATCGATTCTTCTGGCGGTTGTTATTCTGAAGAACCAGAATTCCAAAATAAGCTAGATATTTTAATGGAGTATACAGATTTAGTTTTATTGGATTTGAAGCATATTGATTCAAAGAAACATCGTAAATTAACAGGGAAACCAAATGAACACATTTTACAATTTGCTCGTTATTTATCGGATAGAAAGAAACCAATTTGGGTAAGACATGTATTGGTTCCCGGTGTTACCGATGGTGAAGAGGATTTGCAAAAATTATCAAACTTTATTCAAAGTCTATCTAATGTTAAGAAAGTGGAAGTGCTGCCATATCATAAGCTCGGTGTTTATAAATGGGAGGCACTTGGACATAAGTATCCACTTGCGGATGTGAATCCACCGACAGAAGAAAATGTTGAACATGCAAAACATATTTTACAAGCAGTCTAACCTAAACATTTGGTTAGGCTTTTTGTTTCTTCATAATAAAATCTAGAGTATATATTTAGAAAAGAGTATACTGAAAAGGGAATATCCATATTTTTGTAAAGAATAAGCGGAGAAATTTACATAATTGTAAAGGGAAATCAAAATAGTAAAAAGAATTAAGAAGTAAAAGAGTGAGTATTATGGAATATAGAACATTTGTAAGTTATTGCGAAAGCTCTTATAGGAAAGTATAATGTAAAGATATGAGCACAGATAGGATTAAGGGGTCAATCTTATATGCTTTGCATATCCACGACAGATACATAGCTAACAGGAAAGTATTAGAATCCGAGTATGTAGTTTTTAAGGAAAATGTTTTTCCTATTGTCGTATATGCAATATGGAGAAACAAAAAGCTAGGAGTGGATTTGTTTGATAAAAAACCCCAAGGTTTTAATATTAACTGCACATTACGGTAACGGTCATGTGCAAGTGGCAAAAACATTAGAACAAACATTTCGCCAAAAAGGAATCGAAGATGTAATTGTATGCGACTTGTTTGGAGAATCACATCCAGTTATAACCGATATTACAAAATATTTATATTTAAAAAGCTATACGGTAGGAAAAGAATTATATCGTTTGTTTTATTATGGTGTAGAGAAAATTTATGATAAAAAAATAGCATCTTGGTATGCGAATTTTGGGAGAAAGCGTTTGAAGACGCTATTACAGGTGGAGAAACCGGATATTATTATTAATACCTTTCCAATCATCGCTGTACCAGAATTGAAAAAGCAAATAGGTATTTCTATTCCTGTTTATAACGTATTAACGGATTTTTGCGTGCATAAAATATGGATCCATCGAGAAGTAGATCGTTATTTTGTAGCAACCGATCATGTGAAAAAAGTGATGGTTGATATCGGTGTACCTGCAGAACAAATTGTTGAAACAGGGATTCCGATTCGTAGCAGTTTTGAGCTAAAGATAAATCCAGCAATTATATATAATAAATATCAGTTATGTAAGGATAAAAAGATGTTACTAATTGTAGCAGGTGCTCATGGTGTGCTAGGGAGTGTAAAAGAGCTATGCCAGTCATTTATGTCAGTACCAAACTTACAAGTAGTTGTCGTTTGTGGGAAAAACGAAGCTTTAAAGCAGGATTTAATGGAACTACAGGAACAAGGTTCTGATGCTTTAAAAGTATTTGGTTATGTTGAAAACATTGATGAATTGTTCCGTGTTACTTCTTGTATGATTACGAAGCCAGGTGGTATTACATTAAGCGAAGCAGCTGCATTACAAGTACCTGTCATTTTATATAAACCTGTCCCAGGACAAGAGAATGAAAATGCGTTGTATTTTGAAAAAAAAGGGGCTGCAGTTGTAATTCGTGATGATAGTGAAGTTTTTGCAAAAACAGAGGCGTTATTACAAGATGATATGAAGCTTCTTCAGATGAAAGAAGCAATGAAAAGTATTTATCGTCCTGAGCCAGCTGGTCATATTGTGGATACAATTTTGGCAGAAAATCATGCAGAGCCGAATCATATACCTATTAAATCACCAGTTCTTGCCGAATCTTTTACTTAATATGAAACCCTCTTTTAAGCATTTAAAGAGGGTTTTTTTATTGTTGTAAAAAAAATAAACGTGAATTATTAACTTATCCCGCTATTTGTGGGCAGTAAGACCCCTACCTCAAAATTCAGCGAAAGCAAAGAAGTTAGGTGGGGATTAACTGCCCGCAAAAGCCCGATTGGTGAGGGCTAATAATCAGTGGGGATAAACAAAACTCCCACTGATTAAAGTTTCACTTTATCCACAAAGGATTACGCTTTCATTAGACAGTAAAATCGGAATATTAACAGCTATATCCACATAATCCACAATTTTTAGAAAATTATCCACAATTCTCACGTTTAGAATTCATTTAAATAAATGAATTCGTAAAATACTTTTGTAATTTATGCACAATTCTACGGTTTTTGTGGATAAGGTTGTCCACAAAAAAGGTTCCTTATAAATAAGGAACCTTTTTTGCTAATTCATTGGAAAATCTTATGTAATGAAACTGAATAATTAGGGGGGAAACCTTCTAATTATTCAGTTTCACTTTAAATACTTTTTGAGCGATAGCCCGCTGCACGATCTGCTTTTCGAAATTCTCGCTGATAGAGAACTTCTTGTGTACTAGATAATGTGTTTTTTGCTTTATCACGTTTCTTTTTATCCATTACAAATCACCTCGTGTCCTAAAGTCACTATCTATCGTTTCCAAAGACATGGGGTGATATACATATATGTCAAACTAGTAATGATTGATTATTATTTCTGAATTTTTAGATTACGCTTCTTTTAATTGGTGTGCTTCTTGGAATGTTGTATCTCGCATTGTTGCAAGTGTATACTGATCTTTTGGAATTTCATATAAATTATATACTTCTTCATGCGCGTTAATTTCATCATAAACGGCTTTTCTTGTTTCGTTTGCTAGATTTACATATTGTAGTTTTTCGGCAGCTTTAATAGACCGAATATTTATTTTACGAATACGCATAAAAATCGTTTCAATATCTAATTCATAGAAAAGTTCGCTAAAAAATGAATCTTTCGCCAATTTATTATATCCTTTACCATGATATGGTTTGCCAAGCCAAGTTCCGAGGAATCCAGCTTTTTCTTGCACATCAAATAAAGTAATTGTGCCGATGGGGTTACCCCATTCATCTAAAATTGTGCGTGAGATTAATTCTCCACGCTCTTCGGCTTCGATTGTTTGTTTCGTTAAAAATAAATATTCTTCATAAGAATAGGCCTTTTGACGCACAAAAGGGAAGACAGCAGGATCCACCATTAATTCGTATAGAACGTGGCTGTCGTGTAAGTCGCGTTTTTTCAACACACTAACTCCTCCTCACACGAGGGTAGCATGACGAAAAAGCACCCACCCTCGAAATTTTTATATCAATCTTTAAAAAATTTCGGGGTGGGAATCGAACCCACTAGAACCAGTTTCTAACGCTGGTGGCGCACCATTTGCCTTCCCCATTCATCAATTTGAAAATGATAATCACGACACAAATTGATTATGGTTTCATTCAGTTTATAATCGTATAATACTGTATCTAGTCAAAAAAATAAACTAGTTTTTTTTATTTTTTTTGTAAATTATTTTTCCGTCAATCATAGTGAGTACAGGCTTGGCTAAATAATGGAAAGGATGATGTGTCCATAACACGAGGTCAGCATCTTTTCCAACATCAATGCTTCCAATTCTATCCTCCAAACGTAAATTTCGAGCTGGGAAAATAGTGATTCCTTCTAACGCTGTTTTCTCATCTAATCCTTCTCTTACTGCAATGGCAGCGCAAACATTTAAATATTGAATTGGTGTATAAGGGTGGTCGGTTGTAATAGAAACTTCTACTCCATTTTTCGATAAAATATGATAAGTATCCCACGTTTTGTTTTTAAGTTCGATTTTCGAACGTCGCGTAAGAGTAGGTCCAACTGAAACTTTTAAATTGTGTTTCGAAAGCTCTTCAACAATAAAGTGTCCTTCTGTACAATGTTCAATACGTAAATCAAGATTGAATTCTGTCGCAAAGCGTAAAGCTGAAGTGATATCATCTGCGCGGTGAGCGTGGATACGTACCGGTATTTCTCGGCGGAGTGCTTTTAAAATAGGTAGCATTCGAAAATCAGCTTCATGCCCGTAGTGTTGTGCGTCATAGAATGATTCACGAAGTAACCCCATAATTCCCATACGTGTTATTGATTCTTTTGTACCGTTACTATGGAACTTTTTAGGGTTTTCTCCAAAGGCAATTTTTAAACCAGCAGGTTCCTGAATAATCATATGATCTATACAAGTTCCAGCAGTTTTTATTACGCAAGTAGTACCGCCGATAATGTTTTGGCTTCCGGGCATCACGTGAACAGTCGTAACACCATTTTGTACAGCGTCTTGAAATGCAATATCAAAAGGATGAATCCCGTCTAAAGAACGGATATGTGGTGTTGAAACTTCGGATGTTTCATTTGCATCATTACCAGCCCAACCAGTACCTTCATCGTAGAGGCCAAGGTGAGTATGAACATCAATAAATCCAGGCAAGAGATGAAGAGCTCGTGCATCTATAACGGTCATATCCTGAGTAGTATCAATATGAGGTTTGACCGCGGCAATGCGTTCTCCTATAACGAGTACATCTCCTTGAAACTTTTGGGATGTAATAGGATATACAATGGCTTGTTTGAGCAATATTTTCATAGAGACCTCATTTCCGTCACCTTGTAATGTGTAGAATAGGTTTAGACAAAGTAACTGAAAGGTTTTTCGTGTAGTAATGCTCCGGTGTTTAAAAAGTAAGAAGTCTTGGAGGAGATAGACTACCCGTAAAACTGTATTTTAAAAGTACTACATTGTATGCAAGAGGATATTTTGTAATGCATGGTTAACTGTTGGAAATGTGTATTGATATCCATGTTTAATAGCTTTATTGGGTAATACATGTTGCCCTTCTAATACAAGTATACTCATCTCACCGAGTAAAGCGCGAAGTACAAATGAAGGAACAGGTAGCCAATGAGGTCGCCTAGTTATAGTGGCAATAATTTCACCGAACTCTTTCATCCGTATTGGCGTTGGCGCTGTAATATTAAAAGGTCCGTCAATTTCTTTTTTGTGAATGATGAAATCAATCATGCGAACGACATCGTCTATATGAATCCATGATAACCATTGGTTTCCAGATCCAAGTGTACCGCCGATATATAATTGATAGGGAAGTAGCATTTTTGGAAGAGCTCCTCCATCTGCGCCTAATACGACTCCAAATCTTGTGTAGACAGTTCTTATTCCAATGGAGCGGGCTTTAGATGCTTCTTGCTCCCACAAATATACTGTGTTTGCTAAAAAGTCATCTCCTGGAGTCTCTTGCTGTTCTGTAAAAGATTCGGTTTCAGATGTCCCATAGTATCCAATGGCACTTGCATTAATAAATGTGTGTGGCTTTGTTTCAAGTGTTTGTAATTGTTTAATGAGTCCTTTTGTTGTTTGAATTCTACTGTTTAAAATTGATTCTTTTTGTTTTTTTGTCCATCTACTATTAATAGATTCTCCGGCTAGATTAATAACTACATCGATAGAGGAGAGAGGGAAGGTCTGTAAATCCGGTGTCCACTGTACGTATTGAAGGTTAGTGTGTGAAGTTTCAGCAATTTTTTTTCGAGTAAGAATGTAAACAGTAAATCCCTTTTGAATAAAAAAACTAGAAAGGGATTTGCCTATAAAGCCAGAGCCACCAGAAATTGCGATTTTCACAATCATTTCCTCCTCATTATATATATTCTTGAAAAGAAAAAACGTTCCTTGACTATGTTAAAATAATAGAGAGGTGAGAGTATGACTGTCATTACAAAAATAGAAGTGCAAAAACGATCGAAAGAACGATTTAATATTTATATTGATAAAGGTCAAGGCGAAGAGTACGGGTTTAGTGTGAATCAATCAATCTTAATGAAACATGGGTTACAAAAAGGCTTAGAAATTGATGAAGTAGCGTTAGGGAATATTTTGTACAATGAAGAGGTACAAAAAGCATATTTACAAGCGATTTCCTATTTATCCTATCAAATGAGAACAAAACAAGAAATAGAAGATTTCTTACGAAAAAAAGAAGTGGGACAGGCCATCATCTCTGAAGTCGTTTCGAAATTATTACATGATCGATATATTAATGATAAAGAGTACGCTATTTCATACGTGCGAACGCAAAGTAATGTGAATCAAAAAGGTCCAACTGTTATTAGGAGAGGGCTATTAAGTAAAGGTGTTCAGGATTTAATCATTACACATAGTTTACAAGAGTATCCAAAGGAGAAGCAAATGGAGAATGCTTTGTTTCTTATAGAAAAGAAGAAAAAATCTTATCAAAAGCATTCATTTTTACAAATGAAGCTAAAGTTAGATGAAATGCTTGTTCGTAAAGGATATTCTAGAGATGTGATTCAAATTTGCTTGGAAGAATTGAAAGACGAAAAAGATGACGAACAGCAAGAAGAAGCGTTACACTATCATGGGAATAAATATTATGAGAAATATAAGAAGTATGATGGTTGGACATTCGAAAATAAGGTGAAGCAAGCGTTATATCGAAAAGGATTCTCTATTGATGAGATAGATATATTTTTACAAATGAAACGTGAAGAGGGATGAGGAAATAAGATGGGTACGCCAAAACGCTACAGTGAAATGACACCACATGAGCTAAGGGAAGAAATTGGGGTTTTGAAGGAGCAAGCAGTAAAGGCTGAGCAACTTGGAATTGTAAATGAATTCGATGTATTAATGAGAAAAATGGCTATGGCTCGTGCTTATATGATAGATATAAATAAATTCCATATTGGTGAGACATATGAATTAGTAGAAGAACCTGGTGTGGTATTTAAAATTACGTATTTCAATGGGGTATTTGCTTGGGGATATAAGCAACATGATAATGAAGAGATTGGAATACCAATTTCCTTGCTACAAGAAAAATAAAAACCAGAGAGCGAATCTCTCTGGTTTTCATCTTTGGTAGGCGTTAAAGGAGATAGGAGATTCTAAAATTGGCGTTTTTTACATTCGTTTGCCAGTATAATGAGAGACTGGGTTTGTTGCGTCTGTCCGTTAACTTGCGCCTTCGCATGTTTTGGACGAGTCCACGTATGGTTAAATAATTCAGAACGACGATCTAAATGGTCACGGTAGCTCATCTTTATCACCTCGTGTAGGAATTTAATTTGTACTACTCTTCCTGCTGATTTGCAGCACGCATACGCTCTTGTGGGTGCGTGTTAATTGTGCCGTTAGGTCGTTTCGAAGCGAAGCGTGATTTCGCTTTCGGTTGACTGTCGATTTTGCTGTTGTTTTTTGACTCAGACCAAAATTCGGCTTGTCTACCCATTAAGAACGCCCCCTCATTATCAGTTGATACCTCTTTAAGAAGTATCACTTATAGAATGTGCAAAATAGAAGAAACTATCCTTTAGAAATTAAGGGAATAAATAGGTAAAAGGAGAATAGAACATGAATGATATTTATGAAACATTAACGAAAGAATTATTAGATAAAAATGACAACCTTTCTTACGCACAAGCTCGTGCATGGGTTGAATTACTGTGGGAAGACTTCCGAACAACTTATGCTAAATCAGGTCGTTACCAAGGTGAGGAAATGACTGAACAAGTGGTACGAACATGGGTTAATAATCATGGAGGGCGCCTTCATGAAATGCGTACAAATAATCCGAAGTATAGCCATTTAATCAATCAAGAAGATCATTTGAAACATTAAAAAAAGCGACGTAGGTCGCTTTTTTTAATGTGGAAGCAATTCCAGTTTCTTTCGAAGTTTCTCTTCGCTGAAAATCCATCCTGTATATGAACTAATAATATTTAAATTTTGATCGAGCTGAACGATTGCGACGAATGGATAATAATCTTTACTTCGATACCGCAAATCAATAAATCGAACTTCATAATAGTTATCATAATCGAAAATATCCCAGCGATATACAGGCGAGAAAGATAAGAAAGCAGATATATTTTCATCTCGCACAGCGGCTTGCATAATGGCGGTATTCGGGAACGGTACGCGATTAAATTTATCGTATACAAGGATGTTACCGCGGTGCCATCTTGCTACGTAGTAATGTTCAGTTGTAACGACGGCTAAATGATAATGATAAAATTTGTAAGAAGGAGAAATAATTACTTTCTCTACATTTTTGAAACGTTTGTATACTACACTTTTAATATTTCGATGCATCATAATGCGGCCGATATAGTAAACAAACATTAATATATACGCTGCTAAAGCAGTATACCCTTTATGTGCTCCGACAAGCATACAGGCGATAGCAAGTATATGGATAAAGAAAATGACAGTATCAAACGTATTAATTATGCCGAGCGCTACCCATTTTTTTGTGAAGGGCCTTAATGCCTGTGTACCATAGGCATTGAAAATATCCACAAAGACATGAAGAAAGACGGCAATAAATGACCAAAGTAGTAGATGCAGATAGGGAGCGTCTGAAAAGAAGGCGAAAGAGATGCCACTTATAAGGAGTGACCAAAGGATCACTGCAGGGATGGAATGAGTAATCCCGCGATGATTTCTTATATATTTAGCGTTATTACGCAATTTTAAAACTGTATCGATGTCAGGAATATTGGAACCGGCAATTGTTGCAAGCATCACTGCTTGTGGCCCAATATCACTTTGTGCTATAGCTGGATCTAATGTTGCCAAACTGCCTAGAGTAACGCCCATAACAAGGTGAGTGGCTGTGTCCATAGAAATCCACCTCCGTTTTTTATTAATGTAACTCTTTTTATTCGATACCTCAAGTCCTTTGCCTTCTATTTCCTATGTCATCTTACTTAAATTTTTTCCTAAAATCTTTATAATAGTACGTATATGCAAAAAAATGAGGGGGATCAAGTTTGACACTTGAAATATTAAATGAGTTTAACATAGAACAGTTTCAAAATGATTTAATTGGTTGGTTTGAAAAAGAACAACGTGATTTACCGTGGCGAAAAAATAAAGATCCATACCGTGTTTGGGTTTCAGAAATTATGTTACAGCAAACAAGGGTAGAGGCTGTAAAACCATATTACGCAAATTTTATGGGGAAGTTTCCTACGCTTGAAGCGCTAGCAACTGCCGATGATGAAGAAGTATTAAAAGCATGGGAAGGCTTAGGTTATTATTCTAGAGCACGAAATTTACATGCTGCAGTAAAAGAGGTAAAAGAAGTATACGGCGGGACAGTACCGAGCGATGTAAAGAAAATTGAAAAATTAAAAGGAGTGGGACCATATACAAAAGGTGCCATTTTAAGTATTGCATATGGCATACCAGAGCCAGCGGTTGATGGAAATGTTATGCGCGTATTATCTCGTATTTTATCAGTGTGGGATGATATTGCAAAACCGAAAACGAGAAAAGTTTTTGAAGAGATTGTGCGTGAAATTATTTCTATAGAAAATCCATCTTATTTTAACCAAGGTTTGATGGAATTAGGGGCATTAATTTGTATACCGAAAAATCCATCTTGTTTACTTTGTCCTGTACGTGAACATTGCAGAGGGTATGCTGAAGGTGTTCAAAAAGAACTACCAGTGAAGAGTAAAGCGAAAGCACCTACAATGGTACCGCTCGTTGCGGGAGTACTTCAAACTGAAGATGGCCGTTACGTAATTAATAAACGCCCAAGTACGGGATTACTGGCTAATATGTGGGAGTTCCCGAATATTGAACTAAGTGAAGGTATTCGTAATCAAAAACAACAGCTTACGGATTATATGAAGGAGAGCTTTGATCTCTCTGTTTCTATTGATGAATACGCGATGAATGTACAACATACTTTTACACATCGTACTTGGGATATCTTCATATTTTACGGAAAAGTAACAGGTAATATTGTCGAAACGGATACATTAAAGTTTGTATCGAAAGAAGCGTTTGAACAGTTACCTTTCTCGAAATCACATCGTACAATTTACGAAAAGTGTGTTGAGAAAATTACAATGCAGTAAAGTGAAACTTTAATCAGTGGGGGGTTTCTTCATCCCCCACTGATTATTAGCCCTCACCAATCGGGCTTTTATGGGCAGCCCGACCCCAACCTAACTTCTTTGCTTTCGCTGCATTTTGAGGTGGGGTCTTACTGCCCGGCGAATAGCGGGATAAATAATAAAAACGTGTTCCAGAACTTTGGAACACGTTTTTTTATATTGAAAATAAATTTGTATTTTGAGGTTGAAAATCCACGCGTTTATAATCCGCCCCGTGACTCGATTTCTTTCACAACTTCTTTATAAATCGTTCGTCCCTCTACATTTAGATAAGGCATAATTTGCTGAAATGAATGATGAAAATAAGCTAATTCATCCTCTTTCCATTCATTTTTGGAAATCATAGTTAGCTCAGTCATATCACGTCCAGTATACATATTCCCACCTCCATCATATGTAGTTTGAATGAGTGATAAGAGATATATACGTGAATTTTTAAAAAGAAAATTAGGGATAACTTCTAAGTGAATTGGTTACATTATTGATTGTGGAGGTGAGAAAGATGAGTAAAAAACAACAAGGTTATAATAAGGCAACTTCTGGTGCTAGCATTCAAAGTACAAATGCTAGCTATGGTACAGAGTTTGCAACTGAAACGAATGTACAAGCAGTAAAACAAGCGAACGCACAATCAGAGGCACAGAAAGCACAAGCTTCTGCTGCTCAAAGTGCAAATGCTAGTTATGGTACAGAGTTTGCAACTGAAACAGATGTGCATGCAGTGAAAAAACAAAATGCACAATCAGCTGCAAAACAATCACAATCTTCTAGTTCAAACGAGTAATGAAAGAAAAACACTTCTCCAATTCGAGAGAAGTGTTTTCTTTGTGTGCGTGTCACTGTAATGAAAATAAAGGGAACGACATAACTTCTAATAAGTCAACAAATATAGTCAAAGGAGAAAGAAGTTCACGATTAGAAAATATGTAATAGGAATTATAACTGGCGAATGAATCAAAAAGGGGGTAAGTGATGAACGATTTTGATAAGTTGGTAGGAGAGCAGTTGGAAACGATGGATGAGCTTTTAAAGTTACAATCACATTTAGAGAAGTATCAGCAAATTGAAATGAGTGGAAGGGATACGTGCGATAAAAAAGAATTGCATTTTATCCGTCAAGAAATATATAGAACAGAAATAGCATTAAAACTTTTGCATGAAAAATTTGAACAGCAAACGAATAATGTGATTCAATCTTTTGAAACCGAAAAAATAATTTCAAATTAAGGGTGAGATATGTTGTTGATTTTAGGTGAAAAGTCCTTTCTTAAACAGAGGTGAGGGGGCTTTTCTTTTTGTTATACCTTCGTTTAATCTTCTAAAATACGTATTGCTAATTCATAGGAAATGTTCCTTCGTTAAAAGGGTTAGTGATGTGGTATTCAATAATACAAACTTCATTATATTCCTCATGAAAACAAGTGTCCTATCGCTTTAGTTTTAAAATTTTGACAAAAAAGTTATAATAGAAAAAAAGTGAATGCAGTTCAAGGGGTAGTTAAGACAACTTAAGAAAAGCATTTGCGGTTGAAAGAAGGGAGCATATATGGGATTTCCCAAAGAAGGAGAAAAGGTACAAATACATAGTTATAAACATAATGGCTCCATTCATAGAATGTGGGAAGAGACAACAATTTTAAAAGGGACGCAGAGCCTTGTGATCGGAGCAAATGATCGTACAGTAGTTACGGAATCAGATGGTCGAACATGGGTTACTCGCGAACCTGCGATTTGTTACTTCCATGCTAATTATTGGTTTAATGTAATTGGAATGCTGAGAGAAGAAGGAGTATATTATTATTGTAATTTAAGTTCTCCTTTTGCATATGACTCTGAAGCATTAAAGTATATTGATTACGACTTAGACATTAAAGTGTATCCAGATATGACATATACACTTTTGGATGAAGATGAGTATGAAAAGCATAGTCAAATCATGCAGTATCCACCTGTTATTGATACAATTTTAAAACGAAATGTAGCACATTTAACACAGTGGATTCATCAAAGAAAAGGTCCATTCGCACCGGATTTCGTAGATATGTGGTACGAAAGATATTTAATGTACAGAAATTAAAACAAACCTGCAGGGAATTTCCCGGCAGGTTTGTCCTATTAGAGGGGGGATTATGTGCAAGGTATAAAAAGATATTTACAATTTGTTAAACCATATCGATGGCTTATTGCTATTACAATTATTATTGGTCTTGTGAAGTTCGGTATCCCGCTTATTATGCCATGGTTATTAAAGTATATTATTGATGATGTTATTCAAGGCACGGGATCGCTTCAAGAAAAAACGTCTCAATTAATAACCGCAATTGGGATTGCTTTTTTTATTTTTGCAGTAGTAAGACCGCCGATAGAATATTATCGTCAATATTTCGCGCAGCGCATTGCCAATACAATACTATACGATTTACGAAAATACATTTTTGGGCACTTGCAAAAATTGAGCTTACGTTATTATTCGAACACAAAAACAGGGGAGCTTATTTCACGTGTAATCCATGATGTAGAACAAACGAAGGACTTTGTAATTACTGGTCTTATGAATGTCTGGTTAGATACTGCAACAATTGTTATTGCCATTATCGTTATGTTTTCTATGAATATAAAATTAACCTTTGTTGCTTTATTAATCTTACCTATTTATGTAGTTGCAGTGAAATATTTTTTCGGGCGCCTTCGAAAATTGACGAAAGAGCGCTCGCAAGCGTTAGCAACTATGCAAGGGTATTTACATGAACGTATTCAAGGGATGCAAGTGACACGTAGTTTTGCATTAGAAGAGTATGAAAGAGGACAGTTTGAAAAGAGAAACAATGAATTTTTAACGAAAGCACTAACTCATACGAGTTGGACGGCGAGAACGTTTTCGGTAGTGAATACGTTAACGGATTTAGGGCCGTTACTTGTTATTGGTTTTGCGGCATATGAGGTAATTCAAGGGTCGTTAACACTGGGTACGATGGTTGCTTTTGTTGGATATATGGATAGTTTATATAGTCCGCTTCGTCGCCTTGTTAATTCATCTACAACATTAACACAGTCTTTCGCTTCGATGGATCGAGTGTTTGAATTGTTGGATGAAAAATACGATATTGTTAATGTGCCAAATGCGGTGCAAGCGAAAAGGCTAGATGGGGAAGTTATATTTGATAATGTTTCTTTTCGTTATAATGCGGATGAAAAAGAAATATTGCATAATCTGTCATTAACTATGCGCCCGGGAGAGAAGGTTGCGCTTGTAGGGGCAAGTGGAGGAGGAAAGTCATCTCTTGCTAGTTTAATTCCGCGTTTTTACGATGTTTCTGAAGGTGCAGTTTATATAGACGGGATAGATGTAAGAAAGTATAATATGAGAAATTTACGTAGTCATATTGGAATTGTGCTACAAGATAATTTATTATTTAGCGATACAATCGGGGCTAATATTTTATATGGCAATCCGAAAGCTACAGAGGCGGAAGTGATTTCAGCTGCCAAAGCTGCACAAATTCATAATTTTATTACAGAGTTGCCAGAGGGCTATGATACTGTCGTTGGGGAACGTGGTGTGAAATTATCTGGTGGACAAAGACAGCGTGTAGCAATCGCACGGGTTTTTCTAAAGAATCCGTCTTTACTTATATTAGATGAAGCAACTTCCGCTTTAGATTTAGAAAATGAACGATATATTCAAGAGGCACTGCAAACGTTAGCTGCAGATCGGACAACAATTATTATTGCACATCGATTAGCGACGATTACGCATGTTGATACAATTATTTATGTTGAAGATGGTGAAATAAAAGAAAAGGGTTCTCATGAAGAGTTAATGAAAAAGAGGGGGTTTTATTACAATCTATATCAACTTCAGCATATAACAGAAACAGCTCCTTTAGCGTAAAAGGAGCTGTTTTTTTATTCGTCTTCTTTTTTATCTTCGATTTGGAGTTCGCTTTCTGGTTTATGGTATGTGTAGAAGCTATCCACAAGTAAATCTAAATGCTCTACTTCCTCACTGTAGTTAATAATTGAAGAAATAAGAGGGAAGAGGTGTAACCATATTTTATATGCTTCCTCATCGTCTTTATTTTGATAATCCATAAAGATATCAATCAATTCTTGTTTACCGGTTTCAACTTCATCAAGCATCTCAACGGATTGTTGTTTCTTTGCTTTACCAATAAATTTTAATAACACTTGTTCGTGATAATGCGTTAATGAATCAAGTTCGTTTTGAATAGATTCCTGAAACTCTTCTGGCATATAGCGCAGTTCATTTTCGGTGCGATGTAATGATTTTAACGTGCTTAAAGCGCGGCTTGTTGTCGCTAACATTTGTCTGAATAAAACGAGCTTACGAATTTTCGCGAATTGTATTTTTTTCGTATAGCTTCTTTCTTCTTTATACAGCAAATAGTAATGATTTAGTTTAATCATTTTTTCTTTCATGCGATCAATATCGGTTTTTAGCGTTGTAAAATCAGAAGCTTGCCTACTGTTCATACGAATCCATTTAACAATTTCCTCTGTATTATCAACGATGCGATGGTAAAGTTTTGTTTCATATTTTGGCGGCATAAATACTAAATTTACAAGCGAAGCCGCAATAATTCCAATCATAATCGTCGCGAATCGAAGTAAGGCAAAATTAAAGAAATCTTCGCCTTGATACTCCATAATGGCGATAACTGTTACTAAAGCGAGTGATATTGTTTTTTCTAAGCGTAATTGTAAAGTAAGAGCAATTACTAATATACACGTTAATCCAATAATAAAAGGATTATGTCCAAAAGCAGTAGCAAATACGATAGCGAATACAGCACCAATTACGTTTGCTTGAATTTGCTCAAGAGCAGTTAAATACGAGCGGTATACAGACGGTTGAACAGCAAAGATAGCTGAGATTCCCGCAAATACAGGACTCGGTAATTGAAGTAAAATACAAGCAAATAAAGCTAATGTAATGGCAATACCCGTTTTTAAAATGCGAGCACCAAGTTTCATACCCTTATTGATATCCTTTCTCTTGTCATAATGAATGTACAACATGATACTATACATTCATTACAATATGTTAGCAAGTGATATTTTAGTGACGTTAAAAAGTTTAATAAATAAATTACAATCAATTTATAATTTCTCCAAATTCTCTTTAAACATCTATTCTTTAATAAAAAAACCTGCTGAATTTCAGCAGGTTTCAAATTGTTATTCTAGATTACTATGCGATGTTCGCTTCGTCAATTTTTTTATGAAAATAAATATTGTACATGTCATTCAGTTGAAATAGATGGATCCGCCTGTTCTTTTTTCGGGATAATTTCATAGAAGTGAAGCTGGATATCATCTAATAATGGCGTTAACAAAGCGACTTCTTCATATTGTTCGTGCTCATTTAATACACGAATGTAGTCTAATAATAATTCATTCACATCTTGCAAACCATTTTTACTAATTGGCTGCAATGTTACATTTGCACCTTTAGCAATTCTTCTTTTTAAAGCGTGTTCTGTTAAACCTAAGTTTGGCTCATGATGTAAATAAACAACACCACCAGTCATGCCGGCACAAATCCATGGACCAGGATCTCCTAAAACAAGAGCGCGACCATTTGTCATATATTCAAAAGCAAATCCTTTTATATTAGAATATACTCCGATATTTCCTTGTTCTTTTTCGCGGAGTGGTTTTGTAATTCTGCCTCCAATTATCATATCTGCTCCAGAAAGGCGAATGCCAGCACGAGCATCAGCGTTACCTTGCACGTATAATGCACCTTTTTGAGCGCCGTATCCAAATCCTTTTCCGACAGATCCGTTATAATATGTTCCATTTTTACCTTTTGCTTTCGTTATATAAATGCCACCGCCAAATGAAGTTTTACCGATACCATCTTGCGCACCGCCATTTACGTGTATAAATAAGTTTTCGCTATTGTAAGCACCTAATCCATTTCCAGGAACAGAGCCATTTGTATACTTTAATGTAAGTGGTTCAAGCTTTGTATCTTCATATAATTTACTGCGAACGCGATAACAAGATTCTAAACCGCCCATAACTCGTTGTTCTACGCCAACTCCTACTAATTCTTTTGAGTGAGGAGAATGCACTGTTTCAAATTGTTTTTCTTTTACAGATACTGTTGTTGTAACAGTTGGATTTTCTATTGTTTGCAGTAAATTACATAACTCTAACAAATCTTGACCTCGAACTTGTTCTAATAAATCGGAACGCCCGACAATTTCTTGTAAATTTGTATAACCGAGTTGCCCTGTTAACCGTTTCAATTCTACACCGAAAGTGGTGAATAAATTTAATAGGCCAGCAACTGCGCTTTCTAATTCGCGCGGGACGAAGCGGCGTAATCCATGTTCTTTCGCTTGTGCTTCAGATTCAATTTGTGTTGCAATTCCAACATGGCAAGTATCTAGATGACAACCACGGCAAGTTGTACAGCCGATTGCAATCATTGATAATGTGCCAAACCCAATACGGTTTGCTCCAAGAAGCATGATTTTTAAGGCGTCATTTACACTTCGAATACCACCATCGGCCCAAATCTCTACTTTATGTCTCATACCTGATTCTAGTAGAGCGTTGTGAGCAGCTTTAACACCGATTTCTACTGGAAGACCTACATGTTGTAATGCATGAATACGTGCAGCACCTGTTCCGCCGTCAAATCCGCTAATGTTAATAAAATCAGCGCCAGCTTTTGCGATACCGACAGCAATTGTTCCGATGTTAGGAACGACAGGGACTTTTACGGCTACTTTTGCAAGTTGATTAGCCGTTTTAATTTCTGTAATCATTTGAGCTAAATCTTCAATCGAATAAATATCATGGTTGTTAGAAGGCGAAATTAAATCTGATCCAATTGTAGCATTACGTGCCTCAGCAATTTTTGCGGTTACTTTAGAACCTGGTAAATGTCCGCCTTCGCCAGGTTTTGCGCCTTGACCGATTTTTATTTCAATTAAATTTGATGAATTTAGTAGTTCAGCGTTTACTCCAAATCGGCCAGATGCAACTTGTTGTCCACGTGTATTTGGGTATTTGCCAATCATATCTTTAATTTCGCCGCCTTCACCGTTCAAACTAATCATATTTAGCTGATCGGCAGCTTCTGCATATGCACGAAAGGCGATTTCATTTTGAGAACCGAATGACATGGAACTAATAATAAACGGTAAATCATGATTTTGAATGCTAATAGACACTTCTTCAGCTGGAACGACATGCTTTGTTTGTTTCGTTTGAACAAGGTGTCTGATTGCAATCGGATTATTGTCTTCTAATTCACTTAACTTGTCGCGGTAATCATCATAAGAATTTCCTTTTGCAACATCTCCAATTGCTTTCCAAATCCGCGGGAATATATGAAATGATTTTCGCATTCTAATTTTAGGGTTGTTATAATCATCTGCCCGCGATTTTGCATCTTTAGCAAGCGATTCAAGTGAAAAAGCTAAATCATTTGAACCGAAGAAATTCGTAATTTGTAATATATTTGCGATTTCCTCATGTAATCCGATAGAGGAATAGAGGCGGCCGTAACCACGTAACTCATGAATTCCAATTGTTGAAATGACTTTCTCTAGTCCTTTATTAAGTGCATTATACAGATTCGTAATTGGTGTTTTTGATCCATCATTTACGGTCGCGAACAATAAATATGGATTAATACTGTCTGCTCCTAATCCATATAGCGTGACGATATCGTGTAAGGAGCGAAGAGCACCAGAACGTATAACGAGAGAACAGTTTCGGCGTAATTTATTTTCACTTAATACTTGATGTACTTTAGCGGTAACTAAATGTGGATCCATCCATAACTGTTCATTTTGATGAGCTTTTGTGTCATCTAATAATAGTAGGGAAGCACCATTGTTAACGGCAGCTATCGCTTCGGAACTAATTCGATTTAATGCGCATTGTAAAGTTTCTGACGGACTGAAGGTAGCAGAAATTGTAGCGATAGAGCTATGTGTAACAAACAACTGTATAAGTTGTTCGTACGTAATTGTGTGCAATTCCTCTGCAATAGATTGTGCAACACTTCCTTCTAAAATAATTGGTGAAAGCATCTCAACTACAAATGGCTGTTTCATCTTACTTGATAAACTTGGACGCTCTCCAAGTACAGTACGTGTAGAGAAGTGTTCAATTTCACGGTCACGGTCAATTGCTGGGTTTGTAACAACAGCTACACTTTCTTTAATAAAGTCAGCAATATTTCGTCTATCCGTATCGAGTGCAGCAAGTGGCGAGTCATGACCAAGTGAGCGAATTGGCTCAACTCCTTTTGTTGCCATCTGTTCAAGGAGCTGAATATGCTCTCGATCCCACCCGAAAGAAACGTACTGTTTCGTTTCAACTTGAACAGAATCACATAATCCCTGGATTTCTTTTGTTTCAGGGATAGATAAGTTTAAATGATAATTGCTAACATCGATTCGTTTTTGGAAACGATTATATACTTCAATTTGGTATTTGTCGTATTCATAAAGAACAAGTTCATCATGTTTATTCCATTTTAATCCAACCTTTTCTCCAGGAGCGAGTGGTTTCGGTTCTTCTACATATTCGGTTGGTGATACAACTCCAGGTTCAGAAGAGAAAATATAAGAGCTTTCTGTTTCTACTTTCCATACTGGTCGTAGGCCAAGGGAATCGACGCTGAATACAGCTTCATCTTTATAGCGTGAAACAATGCCAGCTGGTCCTTGTGCGAAGTGTCCCCAAGCTTCTCTTATATAAGTGTATAAGTTTTGTAAGTTTGTTTCGTATAGTTTTATTTCATTAATAATTGGTGGGAATAGTATATCCATCGCTTCAAATAAGCTGTAGTTATATTGAACAAGAAGAGTCTCTAAGGTGCGGTTTAAATCTTGGGAGTCACTTCCCCCTGCAGTTAGTGGTACATGAATCATTTCGGCTTGATCACGTAATTTGGCAATTGTATTAATTTCACCATTATGTCCGAGAATGCTAAATGGTTGTACACGAAAAAAATTAGATAATGTATTAGTAGAATAGCGATTATGTCCTAGTGTCATAGTTGAAGCGATAAGTGGGTGTTGTAAATCGTTGTAATAGGCAACAAGTGTATCTCCAGCACCTAGAACTTTATATACAACATGATCACGACTTAATGAAGCAACGTGAATCGCTTCGTTTTCCTCTATTTTTATCATTACAGCAAATAATGTTTGTTCAATATTTTTAACTTCACTTTCGGCGATAAGGGCAATTTGCCAAAATAAAGGTTCTTCTTGTTTACCAAGCGGACCGAGTGCATCTGAGTTTATTACATCATCATTTTCGAGAACAATTGTAAAGCTTTCATTGTTTAGTTGCGTACGAATGTAATCTTTTAACTCAGCAATGTTTTCTTTTTTGTTTAGAAAAAAATGTCCAACGATAAAGTGGGGATGATCCACAATCGTTGGATTATATCCGCTACTTTTCAATTTTTCGTTCCAAAGTGCTTTGGGTACATCAATATGGATTCCAATACCATCTCCTTCGCCATTGATGAAACCAGCTCTATGGTTCATTTTAATTAGGGATTGTATACAAAGGTCGATATTTTCTTTTGTAGGAATTTTTCTTTTTTCCATAACGGAAACGATTCCACACGCATCATGTTCTGCATTTCTATAATCTCGAAATAAAGACGGTGTCCATGTATTTTTTTTATTGAGCATCCGTCAATCCCCCCTCTTTTAAAAGATTGAATAATCTTACTATTTAAGGTGTAAATCACCTTGTACACAGAGATAATAACGATCTAAAAGAATATAAAACAGATAATTATGAATAATTATACTATTAATGTGGGATTTATGAAATAGAAAAAAGGAAAAAAGAAAGGTAAGCTTTCTTTTTTCCTTGTAATGACAGTATTATTTATTGTCTGCTAAAGCAGCAAATGCTCTTCCAACAGCTTCAATTGTATATTCGATATCTTCTTTTGTATGTTCTGTCGTTAAGAACCATGCTTCATATTTAGATGGTGCTAAATTAATACCTTCTTGAAGCATAAGTTTGAAGAATCTACCGAACATTTCACCATCTGTATTTTTGGCTGCATCGTAATCTTCAATTGTATTTGTCGTGAAGTATACAGTTAATGCACCCTTTAGGCGGTTTACTGTAATATCGATGTTATGTTTTGTAGCTTGCTCTAAAATTCCTTTTTCAAGCATTGCGCCAAGTTCATCTAATTTCTCGTATACGCCTTTTTGTTGAAGTACTTCTAAGCAAGCGATACCTGATGCCATAGAAGCAGGGTTTCCTGCCATTGTACCTGCTTGGTATGCAGGTCCTAGCGGGGCAACTTGTTCCATAATTTCTTTCTTACCACCGTAAGCGCCAATTGGAAGTCCGCCGCCAATAACTTTACCAAGTGCAGTTAAGTCTGGTGTTACACCAAGTAAGTCTTGAGCACCACCGTACATAAAGCGGAAAGCAGTAATAACTTCATCATAAATTACTAATGCGCCAGCTTCGTGAACAAGTTCGTTTACTTTTTCAAGGAATCCTGGTTTAGGCTCTACAATACCGAAGTTTCCAACGATTGGCTCTACAAGGATAGCTGCTACTTCATGTCCCCATTTATCTAACGCTTCTTTTAAGGTTTCTACATTATTAAAGGGAACGGTAATAACTTCTTGTGCAATACTTTGTGGCACACCAGCTGAATCAGGAGTTCCAAGAGTAGAAGGACCAGAACCAGCTGCTACAAGTACTAAATCGGAATGACCGTGGTAACAACCAGCGAATTTCATAATTTTTGTGCGACCAGTGTAAGCGCGGGCAACACGAATGGTTGTCATAACGGATTCTGTACCAGAGTTTACGAAGCGGACTTTATCTAATGCAGGCATTGCTTCTTTTAACATTTTTGCAAATTTTACTTCTAGTGCTGTTGGCGTTCCGTATAGTACACCATTTTCAGCAGCTGTTGTAATTGCTTTTGTTATATGCGGGTGAGCATGTCCAGTAATAATAGGACCGTATGCTGCTAAATAATCGATATATTTATTTCCATCTACATCCCAGAAATAAGCACCTTTTCCACGTTCCATTGCAACGGGAGAACCGCCTCCAACTGCTTTGAAAGAACGAGAAGGACTATTAACACCACCAACGATATGTTCTAAAGCTTCTTTATGTAATGCTTCTGATTTCGTGAAATTCACTACAATTCATCTCCTTACAAAAATCTATGTATTATTCTAACATGTTTTTAGAAAAGACGTATTGTTTGTGATAGAAGGAGCAGTTGGGTAAACTATTCGTTGTGACATTTAGGAAGGGGGTCCGATTATGAAATCGGTAATTGAGGTACAAGGGTTACGTAAAGAGTTTACAGCCTATTCAAGTCGTCCGGGATTAAAGGGTGCATTTCGCGATTTATTAAATCGTAATTATAAAATAGTACCAGCAGTAAATGATGTGTCTTTTACTGTGAAGCAAGGTGAAATGGTTGGTTATATTGGTGAGAATGGTGCTGGTAAATCAACGACGATTAAAATGCTTACAGGGATTTTGACTCCGACTTCAGGACAAATTACAGTGAATGGAATGAATCCACACAAACAGAGAGAAGAATTTGTAAGAACAATCGGCGTTGTGTTTGGTCAGCGCTCTCAGCTTTGGTGGGATATTGCGGTACAAGAATCGTTTCGTTTATTGAAGAAAGTGTACGGTGTTTCAGACGCTCAGTATAAGGAACATATGGAGCACGTAATCGAAACGTTAGATATTGGTCCTTTATTAGATAAGCCGGTCCGAAAGTTATCTCTTGGCCAAAGAATGCGCTGTGAATTAGCGGCAGCATTAATTCATAATCCACCGTTATTATTTTTAGATGAGCCAACAATAGGGCTAGATGTTCTTGTGAAATTGAAAATACGTGAATTCTTAAAAGAGATGAATGAACGTTATAAAACAACAATTTTATTAACAACACATGATATTACTGACATTGAAGCTTTATGTGAGCGCGTTATCATGCTGGATGAAGGAAATATTATGTATGACGGTTCGTTAAATAACCTTCGCACACAGTGGGGAGCAGAGAAGGAAATCCATTTTCAATTTGTCGCTCCAGTTTCTTATCAGATGTTATCGATGGTTATGCCAGATAGTCAAGTCGTTTGGTCAAAAGCGAAAGAGGAAAATGCGTGGGTTGCAAAAATCCCGAATGAAGAAATTATTATTTCAATGCTTATTTCTAAAGTAGTACAAGCTTTTCAAATTAAAGATTTAAAAATTAACGAAGTGTCTACAGAGGAAATTATTCGTAACATTTATGAAGAAGGTATTAAGCATGGGTAAGTATATTGAAATGATTCGCATTCGTTTTTTAATGATGCTTGCTTATCGTACAAATTATTACAGCGGGATATTAATTTATACAATTAATATCGGTGCGTATTATTTTTTATGGCAAGCGATTTATAGCGGGAAAGAGAATATTGAAAGTTTATCTATTTCGCAAATGACTACGTATATTGCGATCGCATGGATGGCACGTGCTTTCTATTTCAATAATATAGATAGAGAAATTGCGATGGAGATTCAAGAAGGACGTGTGGCGGTAGAACTAATTCGTCCATATAATTATTTAGGAATGAAAGTTATGCAAGGTCTTGGTGAAGGGATATTTCGTTTTGCATTCTTTTCAATCCCAGGTATGATCATCGTTACATTGTTATTTTCATTACAAATTACAACGAATTTTCAAACGTGGTTATATTTCTTCTTATCGTTAATATTTAGCTTTATCATTAATACACAAATAAATTTAATGACGGGAATGCTTACATTCTTCTTATTTAATAATAGTGGAATTATGTATGCAAAACGTGTTGTGATTGATTTATTTTCTGGTTTATTATTACCGATTAGTTTTTATCCATTATGGGCCCAAAAAGCAATGGTGTTTTTACCGTTTCAAGCAATTAGTTATATTCCGAGTATGATTTTCTCTGAAGGTATACAAGGAAGTAAGTTATATGAAGCTTTGTTATTTCAAGTGATTTGGGCAATTATACTTATTATTCCAATTGTACTGATGTGGAAAACGGCGAGAAAACGTCTAATCGTACAAGGGGGATGACGAGATGATATATATAAAATTATTTTTGCAATATGCAAGTCAATATATAAAAACAAAATTGGAGTATCGTGGCGATTTTATCGTCGGATTACTTTCAGATTTATCACTACAAGCTGTTAATTTAATCTTCATTCTCGTTGTGTTTGGGCATACCCAAGCACTAAAAGGGTGGAGCCGAGAAGAAGTGATCTTTATTTATGGGTTCTTTTTAGTACCGTTTGCCATTTTTTCAGCTTTCTTTAATATATGGGACTTTAATGATCGTTACATTATTAAAGGAGAAATGGACCGTATATTAACGAGACCGATTCATAGTTTATTTCAAATTATATTAGAAAGAATGGAACTTGAATCTTTAATTGGAGCTATTACGGGGATTATTGTGATGGGTTATGCAGCAATGGAGCTGCAATTATCTTTTTACTGGTATGATTTCTTCTTATTCCTACTCATGGTAGGGGGAGGGGCACTTGTATACGGCGGGATATTTGTTACGCTTGCAAGTTTTGGCTTTTGGTCGGATGCGAAAAGTTCCATTATGCCGCTTATGTATAACATAGGGAATTATGGACGCTACCCTGTTGATATTTATAACCGTGTTATTCGCTTTGTTTTAACGTTTGTTTTACCGTTTGCATTTGTTGGGGTATATCCAGCAGCATACTTTTTAAGAAAAACAGAGTGGAATAGCTATGCTTTCGCAACTCCAATTGTTGGTGTTATCTGTTTTACTATTGCAATTACCCTCTGGAATCAAGGGGTTAAACGATATCGTGGTGCAGGAAATTAATTATAGAAGCTTGTTCGTTTCTAAGGGATAAATCAGCTACAGTCCTCATACATATAAAACGAGGTGGAGGACATGTTATGGGGATTTATTCTATTAATTGCAGCAATCGCTATTTTGAGAAGTGTCCAATTATTATGGAGTTCATATTCAAATTCCAATCGTTTCTTTTCGCTGTACAATTTAGCTACGTTGTTTTTGATTTATACAACGGTACTGATTGCGTTTGGATTAAGTTATGTTGTGCTAGAGGAAATGGGTTTTGCAGTTTTGAAAGAAGATGGGGATAGGTTAAGTGCTCATTCCTTTCAGCTCGTTGAAATATGTTTATATTTTAGCGCGGTTACTTTATTGTCCGTTGGATATGGTGATATAGCTCCGATTGGAATCGGAAGATGGATTGCAATTGGAGAAGCGCTAATTGGATATACATTACCGTTTGCCTTTGTGATGAGATCTGTAATAGACAATGAAAAATAAGGTCGCATTTGATATAGTAAAAGAAAAGAGAAGGAGTGATAACAATGATTACAGTAGGAGAAATGGCACCAGAATTTACATTAGAAGGAAGTAACGGAGAACAAATTCGCTTAGCTGACTTTCGCGGTAAAAATGTAGTCCTATATTTTTATCCGAAAGATATGACTCCGGGATGTACAACTGAAGCATGTGATTTTCGTGATGCATATGGATTATTTCAAGAGAAGGATACGGTTATACTTGGTGTAAGTCCAGATTCAGCAAATAGACATATGAAATTCATTGAGAAGCATGAGCTTCCATTTGTACTTTTAGTAGACGAAGATCATAAAGTAGCAGAATTGTACGATGTTTGGAAGCTGAAAAAGAACTTCGGAAAAGAGTACATGGGAATTGAGCGTTCTACATTCCTTATTAATAAAGACGGTGAGCTTGTAAATGAGTGGCGTAAAGTGAAAGTGAAAGGGCATATTGAGGATGTTCTTTCTTATATAAAATAAATCTATATTAATGAGGAGAAAAAATACATATGTAAGGCATGCGTCTATACATATTTTCTTGCGATACATAAAGTGAAAGTGTAGGGCATACCTCCTCAGATGATAGTATTCCAAGTGCGATTATGTCGCACTTTTTTCTATGTAAATGTATAGGGAATGGGGGAAGATACATAAGAATAAGGCTATATACGAAAATAAACCACATACTTATAGTAGAAATATTGACGATTTATAAGAAAAAGAGTACACTCTTTATAAGAATTATAAAATAATAATCCGTATAGAATCGGGGTGCATGACGGTGGTCAAAGAAGAATTAAAAGAAGCGCTAGAAATGCTGAAAAATACGGGTGTACGCATTACTCCACAGCGTCATGCTATTTTAGAGTACCTTGTGGAATCTATGACGCACCCAACAGCGGATGACATTTATAAAGCATTAGAAGGTAAGTTTCCAAATATGAGTGTTGCAACTGTCTATAATAACTTACGTGTGTTTAAAGAAGTTGGACTTGTAAAGGAATTAACTTATGGGGATGCTTCAAGTAGATTTGATTATGTTACAAGTCAACATTATCATGTGATTTGCGAAAAATGTGGTAAGATTGTTGATTTTCCTTATGGAGGATTGGAACAGCTTGAAGAGGAAGCTGCAAAAACGACAGGCTTCGTTATTAATAGTCATCGCTTAGAAATTTATGGCGTTTGTCCAGAGTGTCATAAGGCGTAATATATAATAAAGAAAGAGGCTGACGGCTATACGTCGACCTCTTTCTTTATTATATATGGGAATCGTGTTAGACTCATGAGGATTTAAAATGTTAAGTGAAGAATCAAATTTAATAAGAACAAATACAAGAGGTGATTTCTTAGTTAAGAAATCACCTTTTTAATGAGATGAAACTTCTTTAGTTTTGTAAGCTCCATATACCTATGATTTATAACTCTTCTTATTATATTTCTCATCAAATTCTTTTCCTTCTAGATTTCGATCAAGTGTTAAAGGTTGATTGCAATGCATACATGCGTCGACACGACCGAGCATTTTTGTTGGTTTATCGCAGCTTGGACAAATAATTTGTATCGTTTTTGTAGATAACATACCAATCCAAAAGTAAACAACAGTGCTAGCGATGACAGCTAAAAAACCAACCATCATAAAGGTTGTCATAATAATGATGTTTTCGCGAAAAAAGACACCTAAGTATGCAATGAAGAGGCCGATAAATACTAAACTCAATGCAAAGGTTCGGATTTTATTAATTTTGTTCGAATATTTAATACCCATTCCCACCACACTCCTATAGGAATAATATAACACACAATTTAGAATATTTTATGAAAACGAAGGTGATGATTAAATTTATCACTTATTAAAGAACAGTAGTGCTTTCTTTTAAGATGAAATACAGAAAGAGATTAGGTGGAAGGAGCATGTCTATAAAAGAGGAGTAGTAATTTTTTTCTATAGTTAATTTAGTTTTTTAACGGGATGTGAAATTTTTTTAGAAAAAGTATTGACCCTATATATACTGCGTGATATATTAATAAACGTCGCTGATGCGGAAACGCAGTAAACGACAAAAAAGAAATTTAAAAAACTTAGTTGACATCGAAAAACGAAGATGTTAACATAAGGAAGTCGCAATTGAGTGACGAAGTAGTTCTTTGAAAACTGAACGAAACAAACAACGTGAACGTCAATTTTTATTTTTAGATGCTAGACAAACTAACTTTATTGGAGAGTTTGATCCTGGCTCAGGATGAACGCTGGCGGCGTGCCTAATACATGCAAGTCGAGCGAATGGATTAAGAGCTTGCTCTTATGAAGTTAGCGGCGGACGGGTGAGTAACACGTGGGTAACCTACCCATAAGACTGGGATAACTCCGGGAAACCGGGGCTAATACCGGATAATATTTTGAACTGCATAGTTCGAAATTGAAAGGCGGCTTCGGCTGTCACTTATGGATGGACCCGCGTCGCATTAGCTAGTTGGTGAGGTAACGGCTCACCAAGGCGACGATGCGTAGCCGACCTGAGAGGGTGATCGGCCACACTGGGACTGAGACACGGCCCAGACTCCTACGGGAGGCAGCAGTAGGGAATCTTCCGCAATGGACGAAAGTCTGACGGAGCAACGCCGCGTGAGTGATGAAGGCTTTCGGGTCGTAAAACTCTGTTGTTAGGGAAGAACAAGTGCTAGTTGAATAAGCTGGCACCTTGACGGTACCTAACCAGAAAGCCACGGCTAACTACGTGCCAGCAGCCGCGGTAATACGTAGGTGGCAAGCGTTATCCGGAATTATTGGGCGTAAAGCGCGCGCAGGTGGTTTCTTAAGTCTGATGTGAAAGCCCACGGCTCAACCGTGGAGGGTCATTGGAAACTGGGAGACTTGAGTGCAGAAGAGGAAAGTGGAATTCCATGTGTAGCGGTGAAATGCGTAGAGATATGGAGGAACACCAGTGGCGAAGGCGACTTTCTGGTCTGTAACTGACACTGAGGCGCGAAAGCGTGGGGAGCAAACAGGATTAGATACCCTGGTAGTCCACGCCGTAAACGATGAGTGCTAAGTGTTAGAGGGTTTCCGCCCTTTAGTGCTGAAGTTAACGCATTAAGCACTCCGCCTGGGGAGTACGGCCGCAAGGCTGAAACTCAAAGGAATTGACGGGGGCCCGCACAAGCGGTGGAGCATGTGGTTTAATTCGAAGCAACGCGAAGAACCTTACCAGGTCTTGACATCCTCTGAAAACTCTAGAGATAGAGCTTCTCCTTCGGGAGCAGAGTGACAGGTGGTGCATGGTTGTCGTCAGCTCGTGTCGTGAGATGTTGGGTTAAGTCCCGCAACGAGCGCAACCCTTGATCTTAGTTGCCATCATTAAGTTGGGCACTCTAAGGTGACTGCCGGTGACAAACCGGAGGAAGGTGGGGATGACGTCAAATCATCATGCCCCTTATGACCTGGGCTACACACGTGCTACAATGGACGGTACAAAGAGCTGCAAGACCGCGAGGTGGAGCTAATCTCATAAAACCGTTCTCAGTTCGGATTGTAGGCTGCAACTCGCCTACATGAAGCTGGAATCGCTAGTAATCGCGGATCAGCATGCCGCGGTGAATACGTTCCCGGGCCTTGTACACACCGCCCGTCACACCACGAGAGTTTGTAACACCCGAAGTCGGTGGGGTAACCTTTATGGAGCCAGCCGCCTAAGGTGGGACAGATGATTGGGGTGAAGTCGTAACAAGGTAGCCGTATCGGAAGGTGCGGCTGGATCACCTCCTTTCTATGGAGAATTGATGAACGCAGTTCATCAATAAACGTTGACTTGTTTTGTTTCGTTCAGTTTTGAGAGAACTATCTCTCAAGTTTAAATGTATGTTCTTTGAAAACTAGATAACAGTGTAGCTCATATTTTTTTAATTTTAGTTTGGTTAAGTTAGAAAGGGCGCACGGTGGATGCCTTGACACTAGGAGTCGATGAAGGACGGGACTAACGCCGATATGCTTCGGGGAGCTGTAAGTAAGCTTTGATCCGAAGATTTCCGAATGGGGAAACCCACTATACGTAATGGTATGGTATCCTTACCTGAATACATAGGGTATGGAAGACAGACCCAGGGAACTGAAACATCTAAGTACCTGGAGGAAGAGAAAGCAAATGCGATTTCCTGAGTAGCGGCGAGCGAAACGGAATCTAGCCCAAACCAAGAGGCTTGCCTCTTGGGGTTGTAGGACATTCTATACGGAGTTACAAAGGAACGAGGTAGACGAAGCGACCTGGAAAGGTCCGTCACAGAGGGTAATAACCCCGTAGTCGAAACTTCGTTCTCTCTTGAATGTATCCTGAGTACGGCGGAACACGTGAAATTCCGTCGGAATCTGGGAGGACCATCTCCCAAGGCTAAATACTCCCTAGTGATCGATAGTGAACCAGTACCGTGAGGGAAAGGTGAAAAGCACCCCGGAAGGGGAGTGAAAGAGATCCTGAAACCGTGTGCCTACAAATAGTCAGAGCCCGTTAATGGGTGATGGCGTGCCTTTTGTAGAATGAACCGGCGAGTTACGATCCCGTGCGAGGTTAAGCTGAAGAGGCGGAGCCGCAGCGAAAGCGAGTCTGAATAGGGCGTTTAGTACGTGGTCGTAGACCCGAAACCAGGTGATCTACCCATGTCCAGGGTGAAGTTCAGGTAACACTGAATGGAGGCCCGAACCCACGCACGTTGAAAAGTGCGGGGATGAGGTGTGGGTAGCGGAGAAATTCCAATCGAACCTGGAGATAGCTGGTTCTCCCCGAAATAGCTTTAGGGCTAGCCTTAAGTGTAAGAGTCTTGGAGGTAGAGCACTGATTGAACTAGGGGTCCTCATCGGATTACCGAATTCAGTCAAACTCCGAATGCCAATGACTTATCCTTAGGAGTCAGACTGCGAGTGATAAGATCCGTAGTCAAGAGGGAAACAGCCCAGATCGCCAGCTAAGGTCCCAAAGTGTGTATTAAGTGGAAAAGGATGTGGAGTTGCTTAGACAACTAGGATGTTGGCTCAGAAGCAGCCACCATTTAAAGAGTGCGTAATAGCTCACTAGTCGAGTGACTCTGCGCCGAAAATGTACCGGGGCTAAATACACCACCGAAGCTGCGAATTGATACCAATGGTATCAGTGGTAGGGGAGCGTTCTAAGTGCAGTGAAGTCAGACCGGAAGGACTGGTGGAGCGCTTAGAAGTGAGAATGCCGGTATGAGTAGCGAAAGACGGGTGAGAATCCCGTCCACCGAATGCCTAAGGTTTCCTGAGGAAGGCTCGTCCGCTCAGGGTTAGTCAGGACCTAAGCCGAGGCCGACAGGCGTAGGCGATGGACAACAGGTTGATATTCCTGTACCACCTCTTTATCGTTTGAGCAATGGAGGGACGCAGAAGGATAGAAGAAGCGTGCGATTGGTTGTGCACGTCCAAGCAGTTAGGCTGATAAGTAGGCAAATCCGCTTATCGTGAAGGCTGAGCTGTGATGGGGAAGCTCCTTATGGAGCGAAGTCTTTGATTCCCCGCTGCCAAGAAAAGCTTCTAGCGAGATAAAAGGTGCCTGTACCGCAAACCGACACAGGTAGGCGAGGAGAGAATCCTAAGGTGTGCGAGAGAACTCTGGTTAAGGAACTCGGCAAAATGACCCCGTAACTTCGGGAGAAGGGGTGCTTTCTTAACGGAAAGCCGCAGTGAATAGGCCCAAGCGACTGTTTAGCAAAAACACAGGTCTCTGCGAAGCCGTAAGGCGAAGTATAGGGGCTGACACCTGCCCGGTGCTGGAAGGTTAAGGAGAGGGGTTAGCGTAAGCGAAGCTCTGAACTGAAGCCCCAGTAAACGGCGGCCGTAACTATAACGGTCCTAAGGTAGCGAAATTCCTTGTCGGGTAAGTTCCGACCCGCACGAAAGGTGTAACGATTTGGGCACTGTCTCAACCAGAGACTCGGTGAAATTATAGTACCTGTGAAGATGCAGGTTACCCGCGACAGGACGGAAAGACCCCGTGGAGCTTTACTGTAGCCTGATATTGAATTTTGGTACAGTTTGTACAGGATAGGCGGGAGCCATTGAAACCGGAGCGCTAGCTTCGGTGGAGGCGCTGGTGGGATACCGCCCTGACTGTATTGAAATTCTAACCTACGGGTCTTATCGACCCGGGAGACAGTGTCAGGTGGGCAGTTTGACTGGGGCGGTCGCCTCCTAAAGTGTAACGGAGGCGCCCAAAGGTTCCCTCAGAATGGTTGGAAATCATTCGTAGAGTGCAAAGGCATAAGGGAGCTTGACTGCGAGACCTACAAGTCGAGCAGGGACGAAAGTCGGGCTTAGTGATCCGGTGGTTCCGCATGGAAGGGCCATCGCTCAACGGATAAAAGCTACCCCGGGGATAACAGGCTTATCTCCCCCAAGAGTCCACATCGACGGGGAGGTTTGGCACCTCGATGTCGGCTCATCGCATCCTGGGGCTGTAGTCGGTCCCAAGGGTTGGGCTGTTCGCCCATTAAAGCGGTACGCGAGCTGGGTTCAGAACGTCGTGAGACAGTTCGGTCCCTATCCGTCGTGGGCGCAGGAAATTTGAGAGGAGCTGTCCTTAGTACGAGAGGACCGGGATGGACGCACCGCTGGTGTACCAGTTGTTCTGCCAAGGGCATAGCTGGGTAGCTATGTGCGGAAGGGATAAGTGCTGAAAGCATCTAAGCATGAAGCCCCCCTCAAGATGAGATTTCCCATAGCGTAAGCTAGTAAGATCCCTGAAAGATGATCAGGTTGATAGGTTCGAGGTGGAAGCATGGTGACATGTGGAGCTGACGAATACTAATAGATCGAGGACTTAACCATATAATATGAAGCAACGTTATCTAGTTTTGAGAGAATATAAAAAACTTATTGACTTTCTAAGTGAATCAAGTATAATAATGTTTGTCTCAATCAAATATAGTCTGGTAATGATGGCAGAGAGGTCACACCCGTTCCCATACCGAACACGGAAGTTAAGCTCTCTAGCGCCGATGGTAGTTGGGACCTTGTCCCTGTGAGAGTAGGACGTTGCCAGGCAATATTATTCCGCAGTAGCTCAGCGGTAGAGCTATCGGCTGTTAACCGATCGGTCGTAGGTTCGATTCCTACCTGCGGAGCCATTGGAGAGCTGTCCGAGTTGGCCGAAGGAGCACGATTGGAAATCGTGTATACGTCACAAGCGTATCAAGGGTTCGAATCCCTTGCTCTCCGCCATAAGGAATTTATAATATTTGGCCCGTTGGTCAAGTGGTTAAGACACCGCCCTTTCACGGCGGTAACACGGGTTCGAATCCCGTACGGGTCACCACTTTTGGAGGATTAGCTCAGCTGGGAGAGCACCTGCCTTACAAGCAGGGGGTCGGCGGTTCGATCCCGTCATCCTCCACCATATAAATTATATGAATAATATTGTCGCGGGGTGGAGCAGTACGGTAGCTCGTCGGGCTCATAACCCGAAGGTCGCAGGTTCAAATCCTGTCCCCGCAACCAAACATTCTCGTAATGTGGTTGCTAACACTTATCATATAATTATATAAATAATATTATCGCGGGGTGGAGCAGTACGGTAGCTCGTCGGGCTCATAACCCGAAGGTCGCAGGTTCAAATCCTGTCCCCGCAACCAAATGGTCCCGTGGTGTAGTGGTTAACATGCCTGCCTGTCACGCAGGAGATCGCCGGTTCGACCCCGGTCGGGACCGCCATTTTAATAAGGCTCGGTAGCTCAGTCGGTAGAGCAGAGGACTGAAAATCCTCGTGTCGGCGGTTCGATTCCGTCCCGAGCCACCATTTTAATAAAATATGCCGGCTTAGCTCAATTGGTAGAGCAACTGACTTGTAATCAGTAGGTTGGGGGTTCAAGTCCTCTAGCCGGCACCATGTAAGTTTCGGAGGGGTAGCGAAGTGGCTAAACGCGGCGGACTGTAAATCCGCTCCTTCGGGTTCGGCAGTTCGAATCTGCCCCCCTCCACCATTTTACATAGGGGCATAGTTTAAAGGTAGAACTGAGGTCTCCAAAACCTCCAGTGTGGGTTCAATTCCTACTGCCCCTGCCAAATATATAAACACAACATGGCGGTTGTGGCGAAGTGGTTAACGCACCGGATTGTGGCTCCGGCATTCGTGGGTTCAATTCCCATCAGTCGCCCCATTTTTATTTTTTAAAAATTACAAATAAATTAATGGATACTTACATATAATTAAGTAAAACTTCGGTGGGCTATAGCCAAGCGGTAAGGCAACGGACTTTGACTCCGTCATGCGCTGGTTCGAATCCAGCTAGCCCAGCCATTTTTGCGGAAGTAGTTCAGTGGTAGAATACAACCTTGCCAAGGTTGGGGTCGCGGGTTCGAATCCCGTCTTCCGCTCCATTTTAACTTCATATGGCGGCATAGCCAAGTGGTAAGGCAGAGGTCTGCAAAACCTTTACCACCGGTTCAAATCCGGTTGCCGCCTTTCTTTTATGCCGATGTGGCGGAATTGGCAGACGCGCACGACTCAAAATCGTGTTCCTTCGGGAGTGTCGGTTCGACCCCGACCATCGGTATCACGAACGGCGTAACATCAAGGCTCTACACTAATTGTGTAGAGTTTTTTTGTGTTTTTTTTACACTACAAAATAAGCACTAATAGTGCGTTGGGGTAGTGTGCGGTGAGTAAGTGACGAACTTTAGATACAGTTGGAAGAAACTATGAAGTATTAAAAGGATAAAATTTCAGTAGAATATTACATATACAAGAATTTTTTCGAGCACTCTAGAGAGAATCTCTCCACCCTGGTGACATGAAGTTAAATCCGATACCACCAGTTGAAATTACCACATTATCAGCTGGTAATTTCGTAATTTCGAAAAACTTCTTTTCAAACTCTTCTCTGTTGTACTTGTACATAGTTGAGTGACACGACCATATTTGCGTTGAAGTACTCAACCAGTCCCCTAATTCCTTTAATTTAGGGAACGAATCAAATTGAATTGGACCATCCAATTTTATGAATCTCACTTGATAGATAGTTGGGTTTAACTTCTCTCCTATTCCTTTAAAACCATGTGATTTTTTCTCATTTGAATGTGTCATAATTCTCCCTCCATCTTTTCTTCAAATTTTTTCCTATTTTAATTATACAGCAATAGAAAGTAATTAAGGAAATATTATGGGATTAGTAGAGGAATGAAAAGGAATAACTTTAGTTTGATAATGAATAGTTCATAACATACTACATAACAAATCTTTAAAAGGACATGGCAGCTTTGCCCTGTTTCTTATTGTTTAGCGAGAAATAATAAAATAAATCATCACAGTAATAAATGAAATATGATAAATTTAATCAAGGGAGAGAAATGAAAGTAAAAGGTGTCAGTTATTTAATATGATTCCATTTTGGCCCGTTTCATTTTAATTTATCATGTTTAAAGAAGCTCAAAATTTTTAAAATGCTTTAAAAAAAAGGATTTTAAGGGTAGCGCTCTATATAAATGTCACCTAAAAAGACCCTAACAGAAATGTTAGGGTTTTTTTTGTTAAATTATGCTATGTGATTCTAAAATTCGTAATAAACTTAGGAATTCATGTATAATATAACTTGTCGAAAGAACAAAATGATAGTGATTTATATTATGTCTGTAATATGAATCAAAAATGAACTTTTTATATTTCTTTTAAAAATGTGTTGAATACACATTATATTTCATATTAATATTTTTATGTAGATTTAAAATGGGAAAGAGAGTGGAAAGTATGGGCCGTAAATGGAACAATATTAAAGAAAAAAAAGCATCAAAAGATGCAAATACAAGCCGTATATACGCGAAATTTGGACGTGAAATTTATGTGGCAGCAAAACAAGGCGAGCCAGATCCAGAATCAAACCAAACGTTAAGAGTTGTATTAGAACGTGCGAAAACATACAACGTGCCAAGAACAATTATTGACCGTGCGATTGAAAAGGCAAAAGGCGGTTCAGAAGAAAACTATGACGAGCTTCGTTATGAAGGCTTTGGACCAAACGGATCTATGGTAATTGTAGATACACTGACAAATAACGTAAACCGTACTGCAGCAGATGTACGTGCTGCATTTAGCAAAAACAGTGGTAACATGGGTGTAAACGGTTCTGTCGCTTACATGTTTGATGCGACAGCTGTTATAGGTCTTGAAGGTAAAACATCAGATGAAGTTCTTGAAATCTTAATGGAAGCAGATGTAGATGCACGTGACATTCTAGAAGAAGAAGATTCTGTTATCGTTTATGCTGAACCTGATCAGTTCCATTCAGTACAATCTGCACTTAAAGGTGCTGGTGTTGAAGAATTTACAGTTGCAGAATTAACAATGCTTGCACAAAGTGATGTAGAACTTCCTGAAGATGCTCAAGTGCAATTTGAAAAAATGGTTGATGCATTAGAAGATTTAGAAGATGTACAGCAAGTTTACCACAACGTAGACTTAGGGGAATAATATAAGACAGAAGACCCTTTCCTTTAACGGATAGGGTCTTTTTTTATGGAGTTAATTAAGGTGGTAAAGTATTAAAGGTATTTTGTAGCTGCTAGGGAATATGGTTATAGGTTTGTATTTTAAATAATCATATTTCAGGAGGTATTTCTGTGGAGCATAAAACACCAAAGCATATTGTTGCCGTAGCAGGTTATTTAACAAATGAAAAGAATGAGGTGCTTTTAACGAAAGTGCACTGGCGAGCAGATACGTGGGAAATGCCTGGAGGACAGGTAGAAGAAGGGGAAGCGCTCGATCAAGCTGTTTGCAGAGAAATAATGGAGGAAACAGGATAACTGTGAAGCCTATCGGAGTTACAGGGATTTATTATAATGCTTCTATGCATATTGTAGCTGTTGTTTTTAAAGTAGCATATGTTAGTGGTGAAATAAAAATTCAATCTGAAGAAATACAAGAGGCTAAATTTGTTGCTTTAAACGAAGAGAACATTGATGAGTATATAACGCGTCCTCATATGAAATCAAGGACACTTGATGCAATGAAAGCAATGCATTTTATTCCATACGAAACATGGGAAGTTCAGCCATATAATCTTATAGGAAGGTTGTAAAGAAAAGGTTAGTTATTTGAGGACAGCTCAAATTGCTAACCTTTTCTTTATGTATACTGTTTCAGAAAAAGGTCACAATAATAAAGTGTAGGCTAATAATTGGTGGAGGAAGCAGAACTACCACCTAATTTCCTAGCTTTAGCCAAGTTTTGAGGGAGAATTCTTACTGCACACAAATAGCGAGATAATCCGAAAGCTAGTATTGATTTGCAGAACGTTCGTTCTGTATAATAGTGATATATCGTATATAATTAGATTGCTAGATGTTTAAAAGTATAAATGTATAAACTGATATAATAAAAGAATAAAGTGAAATTAAGGAGAGTCCTACTTCCTATAAATAGTGTGATAAATAAATGTATATTCAACATTTCATATGAATAGTAGATAAAAAGGGACTGTGATACAATACATTTTTACACCTTACAATGTTGTAAGGTAGGTGTAAGAGAAATCGATGGGATATTCTTTTATAACAAGGTATTCTTAAATTAAGAGTTATATGCTGTGTGGAAAAGAGGTGTTCGAGATGAAAGAACGAGTATTATCTAGAGTGAATTATCATCAAAAAGTTGCATTAAATCCATTAACTAAATTTCTTTATAAAGCCATTATATTATTATTATTGTTAAGTTTTGCATTATTATTCGTTGGAAATGTAATGATTGAGCGAAGTGATATTAGTAAATTACATGTACCCGCTAAGTTAGAGGTGCCAGAATCATTAACACACGCATTTATTGCGACGGAAGATAAAAGGTTTTATCATCATAACGGTTTAGACTATATAGCGATTATCAGGGCGTCTATTGAAAATATAAAAGCTGGTGGTGTTGTGCAAGGAGGAAGCACGATTACACAGCAGTTATCTAAAAATGCTTTCTTATCTAATGAACGTACATTTTCCCGTAAGTGGAAAGAAATTTTTTATACGAAAAAGATTGAACGTACATTCACAAAGGATGAGATATTAAAATTGTATGTAAGTAATATTTACTACGGAGAAGGCGCATGGGGGATTGAAAAAGCAGCAAACCTTTACTTCGGTAAAAAAGTGGATCAATTAACACTGGCTGAAAGTGCAATGATGGCTGCTATAGTAAAAGCACCGGCTTATTACTCACCTGCACAAAATTATGATAAAGCAGTTGAGAGACGGAATGTAGTTTTAAGGCTAATGGAGAAAGAAGGGTATATAAATCATGATGAATATGTGCAAGCAGTTAGTGAGAAATTAGTAATTCGCCATGATATAAAAACAGAGCAATCCATGTTAAAAAATGCCCGTGAAAAAGCAGTAAGTTAAAAGAAGTTCCTACATAGGAGCTTCTTTTTTTAATAATTTGTGACAAAAGGCGACACAATATTGTCACAAACGTTGTATTTTTGTAATTTATGTGAGCGTGTTCATTGCGTGACCTATGTAAGTATTGATATTATGTGTATTGTGTACAATGATGTATACAGAATATGAAATTAAAGAGGAATGTATATGAAATCATCAAACAAACTCATGGCTCTTGGTATAGTTTTTTCTATCGCAGTATTGATTGTAATCGGGACGATTGTGTATAGCATCATAAATGACAAGAAAGATAAAGGGAATGAGATGTTTGCTTATTCTACGCAACAATCTTTAGGGAAAGATGATGCTCCAGTTAAGGTAGTTGAATTTGGAGACTTTAAATGTCCAGCTTGTCGTACTTGGGATGTAACAGTATTACCACGATTAAAAGAAGAGTATATTGATAAAGGTAAAGTGCAGTTATATTTTATTAACTTCCCGTTTATCGGAAAAGACTCTGATTTAGGTGCAGCTGCCGGTGAAGCAATTTATAAACAAGATCAAGATTCATTCTGGATTTTCTATGATGAGATTTATCAAAATCAAAAGAAAGATACGGAAGAATGGATTACAGAAGAATTACTTCTTAATATTGTGAAAGAAAAGCTTCCGAAAATTAATGTAGAACAGTTTAAAAAAGATTTACACAGTAAAGAAATGAAAGACAAAGTACGTAAAGATTCAGATCGTGCTCAAAAATTAAAAGTTCAAGGTGCTCCTTCAGTATATATAAATGGGAATCTTGCAAACCCTGATTTCGATAGTATGAAGAAGGCGATTGATAAAGAATTGAAAAAGTGATGAGGTATCTCATCACTTTTTCGACTTTTTTCGATAAATTTCTTGCTTCGATTTTTTTTACATGCTATACTACTTTACATAAGTTATTTCAATATCTTATATTTTTTTCATATTTGCGGGTGTAGTTTAGTGGTAAAACAAGAGCCTTCCAAGCTCTGGTCGAGAGTTCGATTCTCTTCACCCGCTCCAAATTTTATTTAATGTTTTTCTAATAAATTGTGATCAACGCAGTGTTTCGTTTCTAAGATAAACGAAGCATTGCGTTTTTTAATGTTTGAAAATCATAATTGTATGCGAAAATAGAAGTGAAGAATATTATTCCAAAAGTGAATTGATAACCAATATAGTCGTTACATAAGGGATGGATTCATCGGTGGAGGCGATTGAAAATGGACTTTGAACAATTAAAGCAAGATGTAATTGCGTATAGTAAAACGATTGGTATAGATAAAATAGGTTTTGCCAGTGCTTCACCATTTGAGGAATTAAAGCAGCGTCTAATCCAGCAACAACAATTGAATTATCAGTCTGGATTCGAAGAGCCTGATATAGAGAAGAGAACGAATCCACAGCTATTGTTACCTGGTGCGAAATCAATTATTGCGATTGCTTTAGCATACCCTTCAAAATTAAAAAATGCACCATTAAGTAAACGAGGGGAACGACGTGGGATTTTTTGCCGTGCTTCTTGGGGCCAAGATTATCACCTTGTTCTACGAGATCGTTTGCAAAAGTTAGAGGCGTATTTAATCGAAAAGCTGCCGGATATAGAAGTGAAATCAATGGTTGATACAGGGGAGCTAAGTGATCGAGCTGTTTCAGAGCGTGCCGGTATTGGATGGAGTGGTAAGAACTGCGCTATTATTACGCCGGAATTTGGTTCGTATGTATACTTAGGAGAAATGATTACGAATGTTCCATTCCCTCCTGATCGGCCAATAGAAGATCAATGTGGAAGTTGTACGAAATGTATTGATATTTGTCCTACAGGTGCTTTAGTACAAGGCGGGCAGTTGGACTCGAAGAAATGTATTGCATTTTTAACACAGACAAAAGGGTTTCTGCCTGAAGAATATCGCGATAAAATAGGAAACCGTATATATGGATGTGATACGTGTCAGACTGTTTGTCCGAAAAATAAAGGAATGGATTTTCATAACCATCCTGAAATGGAGCCTGACCCTGAGTTAGTTAAACCGTTATTAACACCACTTTTAACAATTAGTAATCGTGATTTTAAAGAGAAGTATGGAATTATGTCTGGTTCATGGAGAGGTAAAAAACCATTGCAACGAAATGCTATTTTAGCACTTGCACATTTCAAAGAAACAGCAGCAATTCCTGATTTAATCGGTGTTATGAAAGATGATCCAAGACCAGTACTTCGAGGAACAGCAGCATGGGCACTTGGGAAAATTGGTGGAGATGGAGTAGGAGAAGCGATTGAAAAAGCGATGGAACGTGAGAAAGATGAAGAGGTTCTTCATGAAATGAATCGTGGACTTGAATTGTTAGCACAGAAAAAAGAGTAGATAATATCTCCCTTTTTCATATTGTAATATGGGAGGGAAACGAAATGGTTGTAAAAGCGAATATTGAAAAGCAAGTGCAACAGTTTTTAGCATATATAACAGAGAAACGAACAGATGTAGATGGTATTGCAGTAGATTTGTTACAAATGGTACAGAGAAAGAAACAATTGTTTCAAAAGCGTAGTGCACATATAGTGAAAGCAACTGCAGATATTTCTTTCGTTAGACAATTAAATAGTAATGAGCATCAAGAAATTGATTATCAAATACACTTGAAATATTTAATTAAGCATAAAGAATTATTTTATATCGAAGAGGAACAATTAAAACGACGAGTTTGTTTAAAAAATAGTTGTATAATAGATGATTATGCTCTTGAAGTGTCAGAAGAAATAGGAATAGGTGAAACGTTAGAACGGGAAGTCACGAAAGAAAAATACGGTTCATATCAATATAATCGTTTAGAGGCAGTGAAATATGCAGAGCGTTGGTGGGATGATCGCAATTCTGCATACCGTAATTTTCCGGATAATTGTACAAATTTCATTTCACAATGTCTGCACACTGGAGAAGTACCGATGAATGGACATCCTAACATTCGTAAAGGGTGGTGGCAAAGGGGAAACCAGTGGAGTTGGAGCTGGGCTGTAGCACACTCTTTTTATTGGTATTTGTCAGGTGCTACAACAGGGCTTCGAGCAGAAGCAGTAGAAAGGCCAGAAGACCTTATTCTTGGCGATGTAATTGCGTATGATTTTGAGGATGATGGTAGGTGGAATCATACGACAATTGTAGTAGCAAAAGACGCAGATGGTATGCCGCTTGTAAATGCACATTCAGCGAATAGCCGCAGGCGTTATTGGAACTATGAAGATTCTAGTAAATATACACCACAAATGAAATATAAATTCTTTCATATTATTAATGGGTAGAGATTTTTCGTTCAAGTGGTATAATACGTAGTAGATAAAAAATAGAGGTGAATATCGCGTGGGAGTACATGTTGTTTTATATCAACCAGAAATTCCAGCAAATACAGGAAATATTGCACGTACTTGTGCAGCAACTGGAACAGAATTACATTTGATTAGACCGCTTGGATTTTCAACGGATGACAAAATGTTAAAGCGTGCAGGATTAGATTATTGGCAGCACGTAAAAGTTACGTATTATGATTCAATCGAAGAATTTTATGAAAAAAATAAAGATGGTGAATTCTTTTATTTAACAAAGTATGGCGAGAAAGCTCATACAGCATTTGATTATAGCAAACGTGAGAAGGATTACTATTTCGTATTTGGAAGAGAAACAAATGGATTACCAGCTAATGTAATTGAAGAAAACTTCGATCATTGTTTACGTATTCCAATGACGGATAAAGTACGTTCATTAAATTTATCTAATACAGCAGCAATTTTAATTTATGAAGCGTTCCGTCAACAAAATTATCCAGGATTAGATTTAGAAATCGTGTATTAAAAGTCGCCATTTGGCGGCTTTTTTATTTTTTAAAAAAATATGTAATCATACATTTTAAAAAAGGTACATATTCATATAGAATGAGATATATGAATAAAAATAGATAAGACGGGTTGAGATAAATATGAAGGAACAATATAATAATCAAAATACCTTTTTAAGTATGATAGATATGGATTTAGTAAGACAGGGATTGTTACATGCTATTCAAGATTTAGTGTTTATTGTGAAAGTTATTGATGATGAAACTTTTAAATATATTTATGTGAATAAAATAGGAATGAATCACGCCAGGCTAGGGAAAGAATGTTATGGGAAAACTTTTGCAGAAGTATTACCAGAAGATACGGCAAGGTTATTGCAAGGACACTATGCAAAAGTAATGAGAGAAGCGAGAGCAATTACATTTTGTGATGTAATTAGTTTGCCAACTGGTGATATACATTATGAATCTTCACTTAATCCAGTATGCGATGTAAATGGAACATGTCAGTTTATTATTTGTATTACTAGAGATATTACAGCACAGGTTAAGAAAAAAGTGGAAGTAGAAGAAAAACAAATGTTATTTAAGTCATTACTAGAATATAATAATGATTCCATTATATCTGTAGATTCTATTGGAAGAATTACATATGCAAATCCAGCGACTTATGAAATTTTTGGGTATCGATATGAAGAGTTAAAGGACCAATTTATTTGTCAGTTTATAAATAAAGAATATGAAAAAACTTTTCAAATTATATTTAAAAATGCTTTACAGGGAAGAGCAAAACAAATTGTTGCAAAGAAATATATTCATAAAGAAGGATATGAACTTTATATTTCCGTGAGGACAATCCCCATTATTGTGAATAGTGAAATCGTCGGGGTGTACATTGTTACGAGGGATGTTACGAGGCAAGTATTAAATGAGATGAAAACAGAATATTTAGCTTACTTTGATCAGTTAACGGGGTTAATGAATAGAATATCATGTACAAATAAGCTAAATGAATTTTTAGCTGAGAATAAAGAATTCGCATTGGTTTTTATAGATTTGGATGAATTTCACCTTATTAATGATACATTTGGTCATAAAGAAGGGGATCAAGTCTTAAAAAAAGTTACTGAATGCTTACGAGACCTAAAAATAGAAGATATGCATTTATTTAGAGAACATGATGATCAATTTGTTATGTTAATAGAAAATATAACGAGAGAATACGTAGAGGAAGTTGCACAAACAATATTAAAAAAAATTAGTGGGCATTTTGTAATAGAAGAAGAGGATGTTTATTTGAGTGCATCAATTGGGATTGTAATGGCCCCAGAAGATGGAATGGATGAAAAAATGCTTTTCCAAAGAGTCGACGCAGCTTTGGAAAAAGCAAAGGAAAAAGGAAAAGGGTATTATCATTTTTATTGTAGTGGATTAGATTGTGAACGTGAACAAAGGTTTATAATAGAAAATCAGTTACATCGTGCTATAGAGAAAAATGAATTTTCCCTCTATTATCAACCTCAAATTAATATTGAAACGGGAAAGATGGCCAGTATGGAAGCCTTAATAAGGTGGGAGAATAAGGAGCTAGGTTTTGTCTCGCCAAATCAATTTATCCCACTTGCTGAAAGAACAGGGTTTATTATTAAACTTGATGAATGGGTAGTACATCAAGTTTGTGAACAGATACGTGAATGGTTAAATAAAGGATATGAGGTTGTACCAATCGCAGTTAATATTTCAGCTAGACATTTTCGTTCTATTACATTAATAGAGATGATTACACGTGCTTTAAATAAGTACAACGTTCCCCCTCATTTATTAGCAATAGAAGTTACAGAAGGGGCTCTTATACATAAAGATGTATCAAAAAGAGTGTTACTGCAGTTAAAAGAACAAAATTTAAAGATTCATTTAGATGACTTTGGAACGGGATATTCATCTTTAAGTTATTTAAAAACATATCCGATTGATACGTTAAAAATTGATCGTTCTTTTATGGAAGGTATATATAAAGATGAAAGAGATACGAATATTACGGCTGCAATTATTCATTTAGCACATACTCTAGGGTTAAATGTAATTGCAGAAGGAGTAGAAAAGGCGGAACAAATACAGTTCTTAAAGGAAAAGAATGTGAAAATCGTACAAGGTTATTTTTATAATCGCCCTTTATCGATATACGATGTGGAAAATATTTATTTTAAATAGTGTATAAAAAACAAGAAAAAAAGTGATGTGCTGAAAAGCACATCACTTTTTTTGTGTACCTGGCTTATCGTTATAACCAGATGTAAAAATAGCTGTAAGAAATGTGAGTGATACACCTAAAATTAATAATAACTTCATACTAATTTCCCCCTTACTTTTTCGGTTTACGAATCCTATTTGTGAATCGAAATGTATGTAAGGTTCCCAGAAGAAAAGAATTTATTTACAATGAATAGCAGCGTGAAAACTTTAATACCTTTATTATACAGAATTTTCTTTGAATTTTGGAGAGAATTTTATAGTGCTATTATATATTTCGTTTTGATTTAAAGAATGTTTAAGGACATCCTAGCATACCTTTTATAATAATCCGATTGAACAAGGAGATGGGGGAGGAGCTATAATGGATATTCTAAAGAAAATTGAACAATATCGGGAAGCAGAAGAACGTTTACAATGGGAAGGTACGTTTGCGGAGTATTTGGAGCTTGTGAAAGAAAGACCATGGGTGGCTCAAACAGCACACTCTCGCATTTACAATATGATAAAAGATGCTGGAATTGAAGAAGTTGATGGTAGAAGAAAATATAACTTCTTTAGTAATCAGCTATTTGGATTAGAGGATGCTTTAGAACGCCTTGTGGAAGAATATTTTCATCCATCTGCAAAACGATTAGATGTTAGGAAACGTATTTTGTTATTAATGGGGCCTGTTAGTGGGGGGAAATCAACATTAGTTACGATGTTGAAACGAGGATTAGAAACATATTCACGAACAGATCGTGGAGCGATTTTTGCAATAAAAGGATGCCCAATGCATGAAGATCCACTTCATTTAATTCCGCAACATTTACGGAATGATTTCTTCGATGAATATGGAGTAAGGATTGAAGGGAATTTATCACCATTAAATGTTATGCGTCTAGAGCAAGAATATGGGGCAAGAATTGAGGATGTAGTTGTAGAGCGTATTTTCTTCTCTGAAGATCGCCGTACAGGAATTGGTACATTTAGTCCTTCTGATCCAAAATCACAAGATATTGCCGATTTAACAGGTAGTCTAGACTTTTCTACAATTGCAGAATACGGTTCGGAATCAGATCCTCGTGCATATCGATTTGATGGAGAATTAAATAAGGCGAACCGCGGCATGATGGAATTCCAAGAGATGTTAAAATGTGATGAGAAATTTTTATGGCATTTACTATCGCTTACACAAGAAGGGAATTTTAAAGCAGGAAGATTTGCGCTTATTTCAGCAGATGAATTAATTGTAGCGCATACAAATGAAACAGAGTATCGTTCCTTCATAGCAAATAAGAAAAATGAAGCATTGCATTCACGAATTATTGTAATGCCGGTTCCATATAATTTACGGGTTAGTGAAGAAGAACATATTTATGAAAAAATGATTCGTGAAAGTGATGTGTCCAATGTTCATATTGCACCGCATACACTTCGCGTTGCAGCAATGTTCACTATTTTAACTCGTTTAAAAGACCCGAAGCGTCCAGATATTGATTTAATTAAAAAGATGCGTTTATATGATGGAGAAACGGTAGAAGGATATAATACGATTGATGTAGAGGAACTGCAACGCGAATATCAAGATGAAGGTATGAAGGGGATTGACCCTCGTTATGTCATTAACCGAATTTCTTCTACAATTATTCGAAAAGAGGTACCATCTATTAATGCACTAGATGTACTGAGATCGTTAAAAGACGGATTGGATCAGCACCCGTCAATTAGTAGTGAGGACCGAGAGCGCTATATGAATTTCATCTCATTAGCGAGAAAAGAATACGATGAAATTGCTAAGAAAGAAGTACAAAAAGCATTTGTTTATTCATACGAAGAATCAGCTAAGACACTTATGGATAATTACTTAGATAACGTCGAAGCATACTGCAATAAATCAAAATTACGTGATCCGTTAACTGGTGAAGAAATGAGCCCAGATGAAAAACTTATGCGTTCGATTGAAGAGCAAATTGGAATTTCAGAAAATGCTAAAAAGGCATTTCGTGAAGAAATTTTAATTCGCATTTCTGCTTACGCACGTAAAGGGAAACGCTTTGATTATAATTCACACGAACGTCTTCGTGAAGCGATTCAGAAAAAATTATTTGCCGATTTAAAAGATATAGTGAAAATTACAACATCAACGAAAACACCAGACGAAAATCAGCTTAAGAAAATCAATGATGTTGTTGCACGCTTAATTGATGAGCATGGCTATAATTCTTCATCTGCGAATGAATTGTTACGATATGTAGGTAGTTTGTTAAATCGATAGTTTGATAACAAAACGCTGTCTCTTATTCTTGGGGCGGCGTTTTGTTATCTATTGATATTTGTAAAAAATGTCATAGCTTGTCCGAATATAATAAATTAAGATGCGATTTTATGAATTTCTTGTCAATTATTTTTACAATATGCATATGATAGAGTAACCAACCATTCATACAAAAAAGCCAACACAATACAATATGTTGCAAAACGAAAATGTGTGCAACAATGCATTGTGTTTCTTTCTTATCAACGGCTGAATGTTTCTTTCTTATTATGTGAGTGGCAAAATTTTGTTTAGGATGCTCGGAGTATTGTATGAAAAACGCTATATATGTTTATGGGATGATTTTCGATGAACAGTTATTTTTCAAATATTCTAGTTACGCACACTAGAAAACAAAATTATAGATTGCTGTTCATAGGGGAAGACAATTACAGTAAGGAGGGAAAGGAATGAGCGAAGAAAACCAACCAAATTACACGATTTCACAGGAAAACTGGTCCCTCCATCGCAAAGGATATGACGACCAACAACGCCATCAAGAAAAAGTGCAGGAGGCAATCAAAAATAATTTACCAGACCTTGTAACAGAAGAAAGTATAGTTATGTCTAATGGCAAGGATGTTGTGAAAATACCGATTCGTTCTTTAGATGAATATAAGATTAGATACAATTATGATAAAAACAAACACGTTGGGCAAGGAAACGGTGACAGCAAAGTTGGTGATGTTGTTGCAAGAGATGGATCAGGTGGTCAAAAGCAGAAGGGACCAGGAAAAGGGCAAGGGGCAGGAGATGCAGCTGGAGAAGATTATTATGAAGCAGAAGTCTCAATTTTAGAATTGGAGCAAGCGTTTTTCAAAGAGTTAGAGCTGCCTAATTTAAAGAGAAAAGAAATGGATGAAAACCGGATTGAACATATTGAATTTAATGATATTAGAAAAACAGGATTATGGGGAAATATTGATAAGAAACGGACGATGATATCTGCATATAAACGAAATGCAATGCGTGGTAAAGCATCTTTTCATCCAATTCACCAAGAAGATTTAAAGTTCCGTACTTGGAATGAAGTGTTAAAGCCAGATTCAAAAGCTGTTGTATTAGCGATGATGGATACGAGTGGATCGATGGGGATATGGGAGAAGTATATGGCACGTAGCTTCTTTTTCTGGATGACAAGATTTTTACGCACAAAGTATGAAACCGTAGACATTGAGTTTATTGCTCACCATACGGAAGCGAAGGTCGTCACAGAAGAAGAGTTTTTCTCAAAAGGGGAAAGTGGTGGAACGATCTGTTCTTCCGTATACAAAAAAGCACTTGAGTTAATCGATAATAAATATTCACCAGACCGTTATAATATTTATCCATTCCATTTTTCAGACGGTGATAATTTAACTTCGGATAATGCTAGATGCGTAAAGCTTGTGGAAGAGTTGATGAAAAAATGTAATATGTTTGGGTATGGGGAAGTGAATCAGTATAATCGTTCATCATCTACCCTTTTTTCGATTTATAAAAACATTGGGGATGAGAAGTTTAGGTATTATATATTGAAGAATAGGAAGGATGTTTTTGATTGTCTTAAAAAATTTTTGAAATCGAGTTAAATATAACTCTATCCGGTTCTGGTGCAAAAATAAAAGAGAATAAAGCACATATATTCCTAACGGAATCGTATCTTATGCTGCAAGTCCAAACAATTGATGAATGAATTCTTTCTGATTTTGGACAGACTGGTCCCGTAAAATCAATCTGTTCTTTTTTAATCATATGCATGGCTTCTACTTCAGAAAGAATAGATGTAGCTGTGTCAAAACATTTGAACCCTAGCATAGAACGGATTTGCTTCTTTATAAAGTGATGATCTTGTTCTACTATGTTATTCAATTACTTTTGTTGTCTAAGTTGCATACCATAAGGTATGCTTTTTTCTTTTTTTAACTGTTCAATTGCTATAGGATAAGACCAAAGTGCTTTGCAGCCTTCAGGCCTCTTGTTTTGCTTAGGCAAAAATCGATTGTGTTTCCTTTCGAATCAACAGCACGATATAAATATATCCATTGTCCTTTTACTTTGATATATGTTTCATCGACTCTCCAAGAGTCATTTGTTCGAGGTGACGTCGAAGCCGTTTGTCCAATTCAGGACCATACTGATGAACCCAACGCATAATCGTTGTATGGGAAATGGATAAGCCCTGTTCCTCCATCATTTCCACCAAATCACGAAAACTGAGGTTGTACCGGTAGGTACCATCTTACCGTTAACAAAATAATATCAGGCTGATAATGCTTCCATTTGAACGCATGTTCATTTTCCATACCAATCACGCACCCTTTCTAGAGTAATTGTATCAGTATGTCCAAGATTTATAGATTCATTGCACGATTCTTATAGTTTTTGCAACAGAATCAAAAATTTTATATATTTGAAATAGCAACACCTGATGATAAAACTTTATCTACATTAATTATAGATTTTACTGATGAAATAAACGAAGAATTAGGTATTTCAGGCATTATAAAAAGGCTTGTGTTTAATAGTGGTAGTTGGGATAAGAATTTTTTGGTAAATAAGCGATTTAAAAGATCGAAGTATATAAGTCAGAGTAATTATGAATGGAAAAAGCGTTTGGAATTAAATTTGTAGTAGAAATAGTGAATTCTTCGGTGATTGTAGTTAATATTTGAGGAGAATCTAGCTAGTTATAATTTTAAAAAAGCTAGGAAGTACATTATCAAGCCTTCCTGGAAATTGATAAGAAGAAAAAAACTAAGATTATGACAACTCTATTAAGAAAAGGAGCTTTTATGAACAATCATTTGCTAGAACAGATTAAGAACGGTATCTTAGATGTATCTAGGCGATACTTCAAACAAGTTTATGTATATGATTATAAAAACGGTAATTCCGTGAAAAAATTTGCGGAAAATCACTCGTTACCATATATAAATGTTAATATTGAAATGTCTCAACTAATTCGGGATGTTCCAATAAATAGCAGAACCTATCGGATTGCAGAGGCATTTCAACAACTAATTGATAAGGATCAAAATGATGTGATTTGCTTAGATTATTATGAATTACTTTTTGAACCATCTTTGGCAATCGATCCTTTGCTTCTAATAAAAAATAGTAGTCGAAATAAAACACTCATTATATCTTGGCGAGGCACAATTTCTGGTAATACATTTATCTATGCTGAACCAGGACACCCTGAATATAAAAAATACAGGGTGCAAGATGCCCTCATTATTACATAAAGGAGTTATATAATATGCTATATCAAGATTTACTACAATTTGAGCCAATCGAGTCCATCATTAAACTGACAGATGCGAATATGGAAGAACACGCAAATAATTTATTAAAAACATACGTTATCTCTGAACGAATGGCCGAGCAGTTAAATGATTTAATCATTGAGCAACTACAATTTAACCGTGTATTAGAAAATAAAGGTCTATTTATTGTTGGTAACTACGGAACGGGTAAATCGCATTTAATGAGTGTGATTTCAACGATTGCGGAACGTGAAAATGTGAGTCAATATATAACAAATCCTTCTGTTGCTGAAAAAGCTAAGGAAATCGAAGGGAAGTTTAAGGTCATCCGAATTGAATTTGGTGCTGTAAAAACACCATTGCGCGATATTTTAGTGCATGCACTAGAGGAGAACCTAGCAAAATGGGGCGTTGATTTCTGTTTCCCACCGGTTGATCAAATCATAAATAACAAAGAAGCGCTAGAAGAAATGATGGGCTTGTTCAATGAGAAATATCCTGACCATGGGCTATTATTAGTCATTGATGAGTTACTAGACTATTTACGTGGTCGAAGAGAGCAGGAACTCGCTTTGGACTTAGGTTTCCTTCGTGAAGTGGGTGAAATCTGTGCAAAAACACGTTTCCGCTTTATTGCAGGGATCCAAGAAATGCTTTTCGGTAATGCTCGTTTTAACTATGTTGCAGATTCCTTACGACGCATTAGCGAACGTTTCATACAAGTGAGTATTGTACGTGATGACATTGCTTATGTAGTTTCACAACGTCTTTTAAAGAAAACAGATGAACAAAAATCTCTAATTCGAGAACATTTAAAACAATTTGCAACGCTTTATACACGTTTAAATGAGGACATGGAGACTTATGTCAACCTATTCCCTATCCACCCAGCATATTTAACAGCATTTGAACGAGTAAACATTGCAGAAAAACGTGTCGCACTTCAAACAATTAGTAGCGAAATTAAAAAAATCATTAACACACCACTACCTGAAGGCTCACCGGGCTTAATCTCTTATGATAGCTACTGGAATTATATACAAGAGAATGCAACAAATCGCTCTGATGCCAATATTCGTGTAGTAATCGATAAACATAAAATTTTAAAAGATCGTATAGAAAATGCGTTTCCATCTAAAAAGAAACTTTATCAACCAATGGCACTTCGAATGATTAATGCATTAGCTGTTTATCGACTTTCAACAGAAGACATTCATGACAAAGTCGGTTTAACCGCGACAGAGCTACGTGATGATTTATTTTTACATCCAACAATCAGTATGGACTTTTTATTAGAAGAAGATGATGCCTCAGATTTCTTAAAAACAAGTATTGAAGCAACAATAAAAATAATTCAAGAAACTGTAAGTTATCAATATATCTCTACGAACGAATCCAATGGGCAATATTATTTAGATTTAAAGAAAGATATCGATGTCGATAGCTTAATTCAGGCACAAGCTGAAACGATTGAGGACGATAAATTAGATCACTATTACTTCAACCTTTTACAAAAAGCAATGGAACTAGATGATAATACCCATGTATCTCACGTGAAGATTTGGAAATATAATTTAGCGTGGGAAGCACATCATGTGATGCGTCCGGGTTACTTATTCTTTGGCGCACCAAATGAACGTTCAACAGCACAACCTGAACGAGATTTCTATATTTATATGCTCCGTCCATACGATAAAGTAACGTTTAAAAATGAACATAAACCTGACGAAATTTTCTTTGAATACAACCGTAGCAACGAAGATTTCGATAAGTACTTAAAACTCTATGCAGCAGCACAGGACTTAGCAATCGATGCTTCTCCAGCTACAAAGAAACTCTATACATCGAAAGTAGAAGAATATCAGAAGAAACTATTCAAATGGCTCATTGAAAACTTTGATAGTACATTTGAAATCACGTATAAAGGTAAACAATCAACTGTTGCTGACTTACGCATGTATATTTTAAGTAATCCGACGGTCAAACAAATCATCGACACAACTGCTGAATTTTATTTAACAGATTGGTTTGAACTAAAATATGAAAACTACCCTTCTTTCGGAAAAATTCAAGGAACATTAACGAAAGATAATATGGAAACATATGTCCGAAAAGCCCTTCAGTATATAAACGGTGAAGAATCGAAAATGGGTGCTGATATTTTAAATGGCTTTGTCTTATTAGATGCGAAAAATAAGGTCTCTATCAAACAATCTGGCTATACTAAATGGATTTTGAGCTTACTAGAAGCGAAAGGTCATGGACAAGTCATCAATCACAGTGAATTGATTGAGACGATTCATATCAAAGGAACGCCTGATTTACAATATACAAAGCAATTTTCTTTAGAGCCGGAACTATTTGTTGTATTACTTGGGGCAATGATTAGTGCAGGTGCCATTGAAGTAACAATTGAAGGAAAAACATATAATGCACTTAACTTGCATGAATATATCCAACTACCATTAAACATACTAACGCAGTTTAGCTATATCAAAAAACCAACTGGTTTACCAATAACTGAAATCAATGCGATTGCAGATTTGTTTAATGAACCTTTACCAAACTATGAAGAAGATACATTAACTCGTGTCATTATTCGAGTTACAGAAAAAGAAAATAACAAAATAGCTGAGACATTATCCATTCTACAGTTAGTGAAAAAAGGTATTCCAACTTGGGATGGTCAATTATTAAATAATGCTGAAATACAAGAACAGACGAAATTACTTGAAGAATTCAAAGAGTTTTGTGAGGGCTTGAAACGCTACAATACACCTGCTAAACTGCATAATTTAAAATATGATTTAGCTACGATTGAAGCACAGCGTGAAGCATTAGAAAGATTGGAAGGCTTACTAAAACTAGATAGTCAACTAAAAGATATTTCTCAACTTGCTAACTATCTACGTGTCGCACAACTAAATATGGGAAACCAATCTGATTGGTCAACACGTGTCGAAGAAGTATTAGATGAAATACAGTTTGCACTAAAACAACAGCAAGACATTTCGAAAGAACTTTCACAGCTAAATCAATTAAAACAAGAGTACATCAAGCTATATATCGAAGCGCATGATCAATCTCGTTTAAATGCAAGCGAAAACTTACGTAAAACCGCTTTTTCTAATGATCCTCGATTAAAAGCATTAAAAGAATTAGCCAGCCGTATTTCCATCTTACCGAAAGAGGAAATCCTTAAATGGGAAAAAGCGTTGGCTGAACTAAAAGCTTGCTATCATGTTTCGGAAGATAAATTACAACATACACAAATTTGTAGTGAGTGTAAATTTAGCCCAAAAGATATTACTACAAATGAAAAAGTTATTTTACAAAAACTCGAAGAAGAACTACCAGTTATCTATGAAAACTGGACAGAAACATTACTAACAAACTTTAATGATGCAGCTATAAAAGAAAACATTACATTACTAAGTGCTGAACAACAAATACTGATTGAAGAATTTATCAATCGTAAAGATTTTACATTACCAATAGATGTTCGCTTAAGCCAAGCTATTAATGATTTATTAAAAGGTATTGATAAAGTTGAACTATCCTTAACAGATATCGAACAAATGATGGCGAATGGACACCCATTAACAGTTGAAGAACTACGTAAACGTTTTGAAGACATGCTGACAAAAACAGTCGGCACCACCCCATCAAACAGAGTACGTATTATGCTAAAGAAATAACAAGGAGCGATTCCTATGACAAATAATGAACAGCTTTCTTTTTTAAACAATACTACTGAAGTAGACAACACCCCTGTTGTCTGCTTCGGCATGACGTTTGAAAATGAAGAAGCACGCAGAGAATACTTTCGTAATGAACTACGAAAAAAACTATCGGAACTAAAACAAATTGAGGGGTTCCCTATTGGTGAAGATGAAGATATTATTGCACTTTCAGATCCACCTTATTATACGGCATGTCCGAATCCGTGGATTAATAACTTCATTGCAGAATGGGAAAAAGAGAAAGTTGAAAAATATGGTCGTGATGTAAACGAAGAATATCATCGTGAACCGTTTGATGCAGATGTAAGCGAAGGAAAAAGTGACCCTATTTATAAAGCACATAGTTACCATACTAAAGTTCCTCATAAAGCAATTATGAAGTATATTCTGCATTATACTAAACCGGGGGATATTATTTTTGATGGTTTTGGCGGAACTGGAATGACTGGTGTTGCAGCACGCGAGTGTGATCTATTAAATGAAAATGATAAAAAGAAGATAATTTCTGAAATTGGTGTTGTTGAATTTGGCCCAAGGAATGTAATTCTAAATGAACTTAGTCCAGCAGCAACTTTTATACAGCAAGGGTATAATTTAAAAGCTGATGCAATGACTTTCGAATTAGAAGCTACTAAATTAATTTGGGAAGTTGAAAAAAAATATAGTTGGATGTACAAGACATTGCATACAGACGGGCAATATTATGATGTAAACTATTTTGTTTGGAGCGATGTTTACTTATGTCCACATTGTACACATGAAATTATATATTGGAATGAAGCGATTTCTCATGAGAAAGGCGAAGCTTTAAAACATTTCAATTGTAGTAATTGTGGGAAAGAATTAGAAAAAAAGGTTTTAGAAAGAGCCTGGACAAAAAGTAATGATATAATACCAGATAGATTTGATAATACTGTAAAAAAACAATTAGTTGAAATTAACTATAATGTAGGAAGTAAAAGTTTTAAGAAGAAGCCAGACATTAATGATTTAAAAATATTAGAAAAATTACGTGACATACAAATTAATAATTGGATTCCAAACAATAACCTTTTAAAAGGCGATAAAACTATGGAACCGATAAATGTAGGAATTACAAGTATCGATTTATTTTTCACTAAACGTAATCTTATTACTACTGCGGAAATTTGGGATAAATGTAAAGATAATAAAACTAAATTTTTATTTACATCTTTAATAACGAGATTAAGTAAATTAAGTAATCTACACATTTCAAATTATTTTAATGGTGGTGGTGGTGCTGCATCAGGAAATATGAAAGGAATATTACATCCACCTACTATATCTTTAGAACAAAATCCATTCAAATATTGGCCAATAAGAATTGAAGCTATAAAAAAAGTAATTAAGAATACCCAAAGTAGCCTTATATCGACTAGTTCATCCACTGATTTAAGAAATATTCCCGATGCGTCTGTAGATTATATATTTATTGATCCTCCTTTTGGTGCAAATCTTTCTTATTCAGATTTAAATACAATTTGGGAGGGTTGGTTAAAGGTTCAAACAAATGTACAAGACGAAGCTATAGTGAATAAAACTCAGATGAAGACACTTAGTGAGTATCAAGAGCTAATAACACAATGCTTAATAGAACATTATAGAATCTTAAAACCAGGTCGATGGATTACTGTTGAATTTTCAAATACTAAGGCATCAGTTTGGACAAGTTTACAACAAGCAATAGAACGAGCTGGATTTGTAGTTGCTAATGTAGCGGTGCTAGATAAAAAACAAGGTGGATATAATGCAAATGTACATGCAGTTGCTGTCAAAAAAGATTTAGCAATAACAGCATATAAACCTGTAAAGGACATTTTCACAGACATATCTCATATAAATCAATCTGAAAAAAATACTTGGGAATTTGTATGTATGCATTTAAGCAAATTACCTATTTACTCTATTTCTAATTCTGAGATAAATATAGTAGTTGAACGAACTCCGCGTGCATTATTTGATAGAATGGTTGCTTTCTATGTACAAAACGGGCTACCAGTCCCTATGTCATCTGCAGAATTCCAATCAAAAATAGAAAGAAAATTCCCTATGAGAGACGGAATGGTCTTTTTAGAAGAACAAGTCACAGAATATGATAAATATCGATTGAAAAATAGTGAATTAAAACAAATGAATCTCTTGATTTCTGACGAAAGTACTGCAATCGATTGGTTAAGACAAAAATTAGTATTCAAACCTCAAACGCGTCAAGATTTGCATCCACAGTTTATGAAGGAAATTCAGCATATTGAGAAGCATGAGCAGTTACCTGAGTTAGATGAATTACTTGCCCAAAACTTCTTACGCTTTGAAGGAGAAGAGACGGTACCAGACCAGATTGTAAGTTATTTACGTCGTAATTATCGTGATTTCCGTGGCTTGGAAAATATTGATGCTAAGCTTAAAACAAAAGCAATGAATCGTTGGTATGTACCAGATCCGAATAAACAAGCCGACCTTGAAAAACTACGTGAAAAAACATTACTGCGTGAGTTTGATAATTATGTAGAAGAACTTGGTACAAGCAAGAAAAAATTAAAACAATTCCGAACAGAGGCCATTCGTGCAGGATTTAAAAAGGCTTGGAGTGAGAAAAACTACGAGAAGATTGTAACAGTAGGCGATCGTTTACCAGAGAAAGTAATACAAGAAGATGATAAATTACTGATGTACTATGACAATGCACAGGTACGTTTAGATATGTAATGGAAAGAAGGAGATTGGATTGAATTGGGCTGATAAATTAGCAGCATATTTTACAAGCAAAGGTGCTCTATATATCGTTTCAGATGAATATGGCTTATTCCACCACCAAGCTGTTCAGCATGTAATATCTCAAAATGGTGCCATGATTCATACTTATCAAGATCCTGTTGTATTTCGTCTTCAATACGAAACCGCTTTTCGTCATGAAAAACGTGAAAATCGACCAACTTGGATTGTAACAATCGAGACAAACGAATTCAATCAATTGCCTTTTGACATACTATCTGATGCCAATCGACTGTCTGTATCATGGGAAAATATCTTTTCTTCTCTCGATCCTACTGTCATCCAGTATTGTCCAGAAGAAACATTACAGTTATTATTAGATGCTTCTATTACTCAATTCAAGCCATTAAACTATAACGAATCCATTGATTTTATATTAACGGCTGTTTATCAATTAGATGCTGCTCTATTCAGTCATGAGATTAACATTGTAAAAGCAGCTATACGTTATTATGATCAATTTAGCGAAGGTCTTCCTTCTCTATTTTTCCATCGATTAAAACAAAACTTGCAGAAAGTAGATCCGTTTACTTCAACGGATCTACTTTCTATTTTTGAATCAAAAGGTACGTTAACCCATTTATTAAATAAACAATGGCAACATTATATTCATAACTTTTTAAAGCAATGTCATGAACAAATTGCAGAAACATCACCTAATTATGGATTCTCTTATTTTGATGATCCAATGATTCGACGAAGACTTGCTCATTTTATTACACCAATTAAAGTACCTAATCATGTGCAATTTGATGAATGGATGGAACCAGGACTAGTCAGAGAAGTCTCACCTTCGATTGATGTAGAAGTTTTATTTAACCAAGACTTTACAAAACTTTCAAGACAAGAATGGAGCAATTTAGCTAGCAAAATTGGGCGAATGCAATACAATTATTTAAACAATGGAGCATTACCAACTAATTGGGGCATACAGATGCAGAAAATCAACCATCATTTTGAAAACTGGATGGTACATGAATATACAAATCTACGTACATTGCCTGTTGTACCAAAACCAAAAATGGTTCATCAAATTCCACATTATCTTGCACGAAAAATAGATAGTAAAGTGGCTTTAATTGTTATGGATGGAATGAATTTCACTCAATGGTATATAATCAAACAGCATTTAGCTAACAATGCTTGGTCCTTTGAAGAGGATGCTGTATTTGCTTGGGTACCAAGCGTGACTTCTGTTTCAAGACAAGCTATTTTCTCTGGATTAGAGCCTAGACAATTTGCTGATACCATTCAATCAACAAGAAAAGAAAAGACCTATTGGTTTAACTTTTGGGAACAAGTAGGATTTACAAAACAAAATATTGCCTATGAAAAATCACTTGGATTAAAAGTATATAACCAGTCTACCCTTGCTTATATGCAGTTTCCTTCTGTTCGTATTTATGGTGCTGTTGTAGATGTCATCGATCAATTTATGCATGGTGCTACACAAGGCCATCAAACGATGTTTTCTGAGCTCTCAACATGGCTATCTACAAACTATCTAGAACAACTGTTAACAGACTTAGTCCAACAAGGATTTGATGTGTATTTAACAGCTGATCATGGAAATGTAGAATGTTACGGTATAGGACGAATTCAGGAAGGTGTAACAGTGGATTCTAAAGGCGAACGGGCTCGCATTTATCAATCGGAAAATATTCGAAACCAAACACATCTCGACCATTCATTGACAACAATTCCTTGGGATCATCCAGGACTTCCGGATGGTTATAATGTGCTATTAGCTAAAAATAATCACGCTTTTGTAGCAAAAGATGATAAAATTGTTACTCACGGAGGCATTCATCTTGAAGAAGTGATTGTCCCCTTTGTGAAAGTGAACCGCTAGAAAGTAGGTACGAATATGAAAGCAGTCGGTTTTGATCAGAAAATCCAACTAGCTCATCTTGATATAACAGCTAATTTATTACGACAACATTCCGCTAAGGATATGTATAACCTATTGGATACAGAATTAATGACATCTATTAAAGGTGATAAATCTCGAAAAAATGCCATTACGATGTTGATGAAAACTTGGAGTTTAATTGACCCGATTATTAAAGATTTAAGGGATCAGTTGGTACTAGAGTATCCCTATTTAACAGCCTCTGAAAAACGATTAGCAAATTACTGCTTAACCTGCATTGCCTATCCATTCTTTAGAGAGCAAATGTATTACATCGGAAAACAGTTAAAGATGTCGGATGAAGTACACAGTAAACTTATTGTTTCCGAGATGAAAAACCGATATGGCGATCGCCGTCGTGTAGAAGTCGCAGCTGGTGCCGTTTTTTCTTCTGCAAAAGATTGGCAGCTACTCACAATGCGAAAACCAGGTGTATATCAAGCAAATAAATCTGAAATCGATATACAAAATCCGATACTTAAAGCTTTGATAATTGAAGTATTAATGATGCATTATGAAGCCTTTACGGTTTCTACAGATATTGTAAATAGTAGTGCAATCTTTTTCTCATTCGATTACCATATACGTATAGGGGATTTAGATCAACAACGCTTTACAATCATTAAAAATATACGTGATACGATTATCGAACGAAATCCTAAGATCCCTTACTCACATCCAGAGTAAGGGGTTTTTTTGGAGGTACAAACATGCAAATTGGAGATATTATTAATGGACCTTTCTTTCCAGAATCAATTGAAATTAAGAAATTAGACGCTTTTGGTGAAGGATACTACTTATTAGAAGGTATTGGTAGGCAAACGAATCAATACTATGAACAACTATTAACAAAATCCGATATAGAAAAAATTAATGTACTTAGTACTTCAACTACGTCTAAAGTAACGTTAACGGGACAAGCGATACAGCAACGACTTATACATTTAATGCTTGAATTAGAGGATAAGTATTCCAAAACACGTGCCTTAGGGAACCAAAAAGTCATTCCCCTACCTCACCAAATAGAGGCTGTATATAGTCGCGTGTTACAGACATCTAATATTCGATACTTATTAGCAGATGATCCAGGTGCTGGTAAAACCATTATGTCTGGTATGTTAATTAAAGAATTAAAGGCTCGTGAAAGTGTACAACGTATTTTGATTTTAGTACCACCATTAGTACTGCGACAATGGCAAGAAGAAATGGCAGAAAAATTTCAAGAATCTTTTAAAATCATTAATCGTGCTGTCTTAAATGAATATGGCAGTTCAAATCCGTTCATCGAAAACGATTGCTGTTTAGCTTCAATCTATTGGTCTACTCGCGATGATATTAAAGGGTTAATTTTAGAAGCTCAATTTGATTTAGTTATTGTGGATGAAGCGCATAAAATGGCTGCTTATTCTTACGGCAAAATTAAAAAGAAAACGTCTAAAACAAAGCTCTATCATCTTGGCGAAAAGCTATTAGCCAAAACCGAACACTGTTTATTATTAACCGCCACACCACATAAAGGTGACGTAGAAAACTTCCGTTTATTAATGAAGCTCATTGAACCGGATTTATTTAACCATGTCTCAGCAAGTGAAACGCTACGAGAGAAAACAAATCCGTTTATTATACGTCGTTTAAAAGAATCTATGGTGAATTTCGACGGTACACCGATATTTCCAAAACGGACAACCAAAACAATTCAATATGAGTTGACCAAATCAGAATTAGACTTGTACGAGGCTGTAACACAATATGTTCAAACTCATTTTAATCGTGCGATGAATGCTGGCAATAACAGTACAGCTTTTGCGATGATGCTTCTGCAACGTCGATTAAGTTCGTCTATTGAAGCTATTCATAAATCGCTAGGCCGACGTTATAAAAAGTTATTAGCGATTTTAGACAATACTGAAATGGAACGTAAGAAGTACACGCAAAAGTTAGAAAGGCTGTATGAAAATAATTTAGAAGAAAATGTAACAGAATCATCAGACATGTTTGAAAGAAAATTGGAACTATCTATTGATATAATTGATTTAGAAGTATTAAAAAAAGAAATAGCACAATTAAAAAAGCTTTTAATCATGACAACATCTTTAAAAAAATATGGCTTAGAGAAAAAATATTTAGAGCTAGAGGAAATGTTATTTGGTATAGATGGCTTAATCTATACGGGTGAAAAGATTTTAATTTTTACGGAGTCTGTAGACACACTAAAATATTTAGAAGAAAAACTAGCAACTCGTGTAGAACAAATTGCTAAAATTGTTGGAAGCTATTCAATGGATGAGCGACGCAAACAAGTGGAATTCTTCCGTCACCATGCACAAATTATGTTGGCCACAGACGCCGGTGGTGAGTCGATAAACCTTCAGTTTTGTAATCAAATGATTAACTATGATATCCCGTGGAATCCTAATCGTCTCGAACAACGTATGGGACGAATTCACCGGATAGGGCAGAAAAATGAAGTATTTATTTTTAATTTAGTAGCGGCAAATACACGTGAAGGTTATGTGATGTCTCGATTATTAGAGAAGCTAGATACGATGAAAGAAGATTTAGGAAATGACCTTGTCTACAATTTTATGGGCGATTTATTAGATGGCGATATTAATTTAGCTGATTTAATGAAGGAAGCCATTTTATCCCGTGAGCATCTAGATGATGTCATCGCCAAAATGGATAAAGAATTAAGTGATGAGCATAAAGAATTGTTAAAAACAATGAAAAAAATGCAGTTTAATTCAGAATCTATTGATATTACCGCGATCAAACAATCTCAATTCGATATTGAAATTAATAAAGTACCTAATCGATTATATATAGACTTAATGGGTTACGCCTTTACAGAATCAAATGTAAAAGTGTGTGATAGTCATGAACATCGTGTGAAGCGTATTGACCGCTTCCCCAAAATTATTCGAGATCAATTTGCAAAAGAAACAACGATGTATGATTCTTATCGATATACAGGGTTTATTGAACATAGCAATGAAGAAATCCATTATGTCACTAAGACCTATCCTTTATACACATTAGCTAAAAAGCTCTTACAAAAAAATAACGATCAATTTGCTTTTAAACGTTATTTACTAACCTATAATGTCCCTGAGCATCTAGAAATAGATATATATCGACTTGTTTATAAAGACGGCATCGGAAAAACACTGAAAAATCATTTATTCTACATTGCTAAAAGAGAAGACGGCTCAGTTATTCAATTAAATCCATATTGGCTATCACTGGAACTATTCACTTCGAATATAACTGAGTTACCTATCAATGAAAAACCTATTTTACAACAACAAATCTTGAAACTGGCTTTTGAAGATAAAAGTATACTTGAGAAAAAGCATACATCTCAATTAAACAGAATGCATGATTATTTAGTAGAGACTTTTAAACAGCAGTACAACGATGTATTAGAGCGATTATTACAGTATCAAGCAGATAATGTAGATAATAAAAATTCAGTCCTAATCAATCAAATGAATGCAAAACTAATCGATATTGAAGAACAAAAAACTAAACGTCTTGAAATTATTAATAAGCAACGAACAATTACACTGCAACCACCAAAGAAAATTGCACAATTTGAACTGATTCCGAATGGCTTATCTTATCGACTAATGGCTGTTGATTATTATGAATTAATTGAGTCCTACGAAAAATCCAATGGTCGTAAACTCTTGAAAATATACGATAATTTAGGATTAGTCGACTTTTACAGCGAACGATTTAATGGTGAAGAACGTTTTATTATTTTAACGAATAATCCAGATTTTATGATAAACGAAGCACATCTAGAAGATTTGAATAGTATCATAGACAAAACTTATGTTTATTTAATAAAAAGCGAAGGTCTTGAAGAAAGAAAACTTACAAATTATTATTAAAGGAGAACTTGGAATAAACGATAAGCCAATGATTGAACTTTTAAAATCGATTATTCAAGTAAAGTTGTAATTGAATCTACTTAGTTAATAGCGATTAGGTTTTCAAACAACCTTACTGCTCTTAAAATTGTTTACATTGAAAGAAGTAAACGGATTTTTAAATAACTTTAATAATCTCCTGCCAAGTTAACAGGCAGGAGGTTATTGTATTTCTATACTTTAAAATTAAACAATTTTATTATCTTTGCACAAAAACCTCGTGTCCTCACAGTTGATAAAAACCCAGTCTATCCAAAAGCAGATACAACTGATTAATGTTTTACCGCATAAACATTCATTCCGTTAGGAATGAATCATTATTTTTACTCTTCATTATCTTTTGGCACCAGAACTGGAAATAGGTAGCTTAGTTTTTTATTTTAAGTTGTTTTATATTTTAGTATATAATTCAACTACAAATTCATCTTTTCTTTGCCAGCTTTTTTTTCTCAAATATGTTGCCTTTTCAAGCACTGACTTAAGAAGGCGGTTTTTCTTTTCTATATCTTCAGTCGCATGGTATGCTTCTAATACATTTTTAATTTTGGGAACAAAAGCATGTATATGTTTTTCTCTTTCTAATACATGCTTAATTTCATACTCAAGTTGTTCAATTTCTTCTTGGGTAGTTTTTAAACGGATTACAATGGATTTTTGTCGTTCTAAAAAAGTCTCAATATCATATACTCCCTTTTCTAATAAATCATGGAGTCTATTTTTTTGCTTTTGTAAATCGTTAGTTTGTTGTTCTTTTTTTTCTAAAGCCTTTTGTTGTAGCAGAATATTATTTTTTGATTTCTTTTTTTGTAACATGTTCTCTTGTATTTCAAAGCTGTCAATAATTTGTTTTAAACCATCAAGTATTCGCTGTTCAACAAGTACTAAAGAGGCCCCTTTTTGAATTCCTTTACAGGATGGTTGTACACATCTTACTTGGGGATTAGGCCGATCTTTTCGAGGTTGATAAAGCATGGAATGACCACATAATCCGCATAATAAGATGCCTGCCAATGGATTGGAAAGTTTTTTTGTTTTGATTGTTGGTGGTCTCCATCGTTTACTATGGGCCATATTAGCCTTTTGAAATAATTCTTCTGATACAAGTGGAGGATGAGCATAATCGTGTCGTTGCCATCTTTCTTTCGGTACCTTTTTTCGAATGTATTTCCCGTTTTGTTTAATGTAACGTATTTTTCCCCAGATAATATGACCAAGATATACTTCATTTTTTACAATGGATGAGATAGTTGAAGGATTCCAATATTCACCTTCAGGAGGAGAAATACCTAACCTGTCTAATTCTTGTGCAATTGCCTGTCTTCCCATTCCGTTTGCCATTAATTCGAAGATTCTGGGGATAACCCAGCTTTTTTCAGGATCAGGATAAAGTTTTAAGTTATTATCTCGTAAGTATCCATAAGGTGGAACTCGAGAGATAGATTTTCCTTCTTTTGCAGACGCTCTTCTACCACGTTGCATACGTTTGACGATTGTTTTTAATTCTTCTCGAGCAATTAAAGATTTTATACTAAAGGTTAACTCTTGATTTTCATCATTGGGATCAATAATTTCTGTTGGAGTAATAATGAATGTCTCTGAATAGCGAAACACACGATAAATCGTTCCCTGATCTACCATATCACCACGACCAAGGCGATCTAGATCCATTACTAATACAGCATCAGCAATGCCTGTTTCTACTTCCCGAAGAAGCTTTTGCATTATAGGTCTTTCAGATATATATTCACCAGAAACAACTTCTTCGAAAATATCGATAATATTGTGATGCTCTTTGTGAGCGAGTTCTAATAACTGAGTCCGATGACGTTCAAGTGTATCATAATGTTGTCCATGTTCCAGCGCCTTTTTTTCTTCTTCAAGATCTTTTCGGCTTTTACGTAAATAGATGAATACATCAAGTTCTTCTGGACGATACATTCGTTTCACCTACCAGCTTGTCTATTATTATTGTTATGGATATGTATGGATAACTTGTCCTATGAAAATGATAGTTCGTCTTTTTTCTTGTCGTGCATACATATAATGCAAGGGGGGAGATGATGAAAGAATTTCAATTTGGTAATACAAAAGTCATTATTCATTCACCACTTGCATTAATGGAAAAAGAAGAACAAAAAGAATGGTTTCAACAAGAATGGGAAAAGAAAAATCCGGTGTTACGGTCTATAGTTGAAGCGGCAGTAAGTTGTCAAGAAGATGAAAAATAAAAAGAGCATTCTCTTTTCTTAAGAGGTATGCTCTTCTTTTTTGCGTTAAATTATTCATCAACATAAATAATTGTTTTTTATTGTGAATAGCTTTTTTAGTTCTGTAAATAATAATCTTGATCATTGTTATGGAAGGTAGGTGAGGCTGGAGATAGATCAATCCCTTTTTCTAAAGTTTCTAATAAGTAATATCCAAGTGCTTTATCCTGTTGTATCAAGTTATGTAATAGGGTGCTTGCGCGAGCAATTCTATATTTTGTTTCATCTTGGATTAATGAAGAATTATCTATTGTAATGAGACGAAGTTCATCTTGCAGTTTTTGTAATAATGAAAGTTGAATGGTATCTGTTTTTCCTGTCTCAAGATTACTTAAATAAGCTGGTGATACACCAAGCTGTTTTGCAAAGGTGTTTAGTCCAATGCCTTTTTGAGTACGTAGTGTACGAATGTGTTTACCAATTTCATTTATCATAAGACTAGCCTCCACGGATTTATTGAAAGGAATACATAAAATGAATAAGCAAAAGAAAATTACAATTACATCAGTAAGTTATGTTCATGATCCAGAATCAGCTCAAAAATGGTTTGAAGCGTATATCCAGATTGTTGAAAAAGAATTAGCTAAAGCAATTAATAAGGACTAGCCGCTATTTTTGATACATACAGTGTAAATAGAACATCATGAGAGGAGGTCCTGAATTGAAGACCGTTGCATATTATAGAAGTTCAATTGATTCTCAGGAAAACTCAATCGAAATGCAACAAAATTCAGTTCTTACTTGCTCCATTGATATGGCATTGATTATCGATGAAGAATATATTGATGAAGCGGTATCAGCCCGAAAAGTCAGTTTGAAAAAGCGTCCAGCCCTACAAAAATTACTACAAGATATCAACAATAACGATGTCGGAACCTTATTCTTATTTAAGCGAGATCGACTAGCTCGAAATGTGATGGAGTATTATGAAATTTATCAAATACTAAGAAACAAGAAAATAAATGTTATTTTAACTGCACCGAATGAGCCGCCAGTGTACTACACACCAATTGGTGAATATCTTGAATTAATTATGGCGGGTATGGCCCAACGTGAAGGCGAACAAATTATTGAACGTTTAAAGCAAACATTAAAGTCAAATTTCCAAAGTGGTAAAAACCCAGGACGTCTTCCGTATGGTTTCAAATGGAATAAAGAAACGAAAGAAATTGAATTGGTTGATGAACAAGTACAAATTGTTAAAAGGATTTATCAAGAACTTGTATCGGGAAAATATGAATCCTTGAAAGAACTTTGTAGTGTATTAGGCTTGAAGGGAAACGGTAAGTCTTGGACTTCGGCTGATATAAGAAAAATTGCATTAAACCCGACATATATTGGATTGCGTACTATGAATATTTTTGGTAAAGATGTTACTAGTAAATATGAAAGACTTTCCATTATTGATAAGAATACATGGGAGAAAGCATGTAGTATTGTCACTGTTTTATCTCCCAAAAAGACTCATCAAGATTATGTATTCGAACAAGTGTTTTTTTCATTGCAAGACTTACTAATTTGTTCGAAATGTAATGAACCATTACAAAAAATAAAGGCTAGAAGAAAAGAAAATTTAAAATATAAATGTTTAAACCATTCTTCAGTTTACGTTTTTAAGAGTACAATCGAACCATTAGTCTTTGAACGCTGCAAAGAATATTTTCATAGCCTACTCACTTCTCATTTCCATGAATTATTTGATCGATATGAACAGAATGCTAAGAAGCAAGTAAAACAGAAAATACAAACCATTGAAGAGAAAATCCAGCTTATGAATGAAAAGTTAATTACAAAAGTAGATACGTGGTATCACGAAACTGATGAACTTTATAAGGAACAGAAAGAAATCGAAATTATGGCGCTGTATGATGAGCTGGCAAAATATAAAAAACAAAAAGAACAGGTAATACAGGAATTAAGTGATGTAAAGCAATTACGTGAAAAGATAAGTAATTATCAATCCTCTATGTCGTTGTCCTATGACGAGATAAAGGAGAATCGACAGTTAGGTTCCTTTTTTCAAGATTTAATACAACAAGTTAAAACCGACGGAAAGAACTGCGAAATTGTTTTTAAACACCCATTCTTACGTACTCAAGAGGTGTTAACATCATGAAGCTTTCTCATATATTACAACCCAATATGAAGGCTGCTTTTTATGGCCGTCATTCTACGGATAAACAAGATATGGATATGCAATTGAATTCCGTTATGGAAGTGATTCGCAAATATGATTGCATTCATACTCATTCTTTTCTTGATAAGGCTGTTTCCGCTCGTAAAAATAAAATTACAAGTAGGAAAGAACTTGAAAATATGTTCGAAGCGGCAAAAAGAAAAGAATTTGATTTTGTCATTGTTTATAAAAGTGATCGTTTGGCCAGAGATCCTCTTGAGCATCAAACGATACGTATTGTCATGAAGACACTAGATATTCCCATCATTATTAGTTCAACCGAAAGTGTGTACAATACTGATACTGATTTGATTGTGCAACTTATGGAAGATGGTTTTACTAAATATGAAGTTGATACCATTATCGCCAGAACACGATCAGGTCTAGAAAACAAAGCAAAACAAGGGAAATGGCTTGGTGGTAAGCCCCCATTTGGTTACACATATGATAAGAATAGTGAGCAATTTATTGAACACACCGAAGAGCTTTGCTATGTAAAAGAAATCTTCAATTTATATGTAAATGGTCATGGGTTTCAGTATATTGCTAATACACTTCCTAACGGTTCCCGCCGCGGAAAAGATTGGGGGAAAGAGAATGTAAAGGCGATTGTGCTTAATCCTTTTTATTGTGGTTTATTATCATGGCGCCGACAAACAGATGGAAAGCAAAATGCAAGGGATATTTGGATTGAAGCACCAAACCACTATGTGAAGCCAATCATTTCACGAACGACATGGGAATTATGTTGGCGTATTTATTCAGAAAAACGTAATGGCAACATGGTTCCTAAACATTACAAAACAAGTTTTTTGCTACAAGGGTTGCTTTCTTGTGAAAAGTGCCATGAACTAATGAAAACAAAGAATCAACAGACAGTAAGTTCTACAAATAAACAGTATGGAGGGAAAATTTATTTTTGCACTAACTGCAAATTAAGAATAGATGCAGACCTCCTTCATGATAAAATAGTGAATCAAACACTTACTGATGTGAAAATAAGTGGATTTCACAATGTATATCATGCGATAGAACAAAAAGTTCAGTATGAGATACAAGAATTGAATAACAATATTCAAAAGCATCAGCGTCTCTTCGAAAACTACACCATCAAACTTCACAATATTACAGAAGAGCTCAAACAGCGTATGAAAAATAACGATGATAAACGTTTTTTGAAGTCCTTAGCGATTTATCGCTTGGATGTACAGAGAAAGCTAGATGGAGTCACACAACAAATCAATGACTTTAAACAGCAAATCACCCTCAAAGAAAAAGTCGAGAAAAGCAAAGAAACATGGTTACATATTTTGAATGAAGTATTTCAAGATGATGTCAAGCTTCAAGAAATAAGCGATATGGATAAAAGACGATTTTTATTACCTCTCATTCAATCTGTATCCATTAAAGAAAATAAAAAGCATAACGAATATGATATTTCATTACAGTTACGAACCGATTTTTCAAAGCGTGATGTAAAAAATCAAATCAGCTTGATTTTGTAAAACAGCTATCACATTGGTGGCTGTTTTTTAGTTATTGATGTATCGGTATTTGGGTTGAACTGCAAATGAAGATTCTTTTACTACTCGGTGATTAGGAGGGAGTGGTATACCACTCTACCCTAATCACCGAGTTTGATACTCTTGAGAAAGAGCTTGTATCTTAAGGGTAAAGGGTTTGTCTTTATTTATTATTATGGACAGTGATTTAGAGAAATAAACATACTCGGTGATTAGGGGATAGGTAACTATTTCAAACATTTGAGAGCTCGGTAATTGGGTAAATAAAAAATGCCTTATCATTCTCCCTGTAAGGAGGCATGAGGGGGCCTCTATTAGGAAAGGGATGGTGCGCTTATGTATTTTAAAAAGAAAAGACACCCTAAGGTGCCTTCCTCCGACTTGATAACCACTTTAATTTTAATAACATTGGATTCCCATCCGAATATTATTTTACCACGTTAAGTAATGTTGGTCATTGAGAAAGTCAAATACGTAGTGTTCATATATAGTGACCCCTAGGAGCATGCAAGATTTAATACAGTTTTTTGGTTGATCCAACAACAAACGAGAAACCTAAAACCGCACCAGAATAGGAATGTATAAAAAAATGCATAGGTCCATAGAACGAAAAAAGGAGGTTCCCTTGAGAGAGTAGGGTTCCTCCTTTTCCTTACTACCGATAATTAGAGCGTATGTAAACTAGATTTGTATAGAGTATTCATGAGGTACGCTCGAATCTTCTTCAACTAAAGTAAGTAATTTTTATTTATAATTTTTCAATCTTTTCGTTTTAAAATCATTTAAATTAACTAGGTTCTTTGACTTATCTATTACATCTGGTAAATCCTTTCTTTCAACTAATGGTTTAAATACATCTTTTATAAGAAAACAACTTATGGTGATGAATGTTCCCAAAGCAAGTGTTCCTAAATAATTATTTACTTCAATCTCCATAGATCCATTTTTATATAACATCTTTATCACCCTTCATATTCTTCTTATTTATTTGATTGTTGTTAAAAATCATAATGATTGTTATAATAAATTATAATTCATTTCGTTGTCCGAATCAATAACGTTCGTTATAAAAAAAAATAATAGGGTGAATTTTAATGAGCAGATATTCAGAAATCCTAAAAGAGTACATTGAAAAATCAAACTTAAGCTTAAGTGAAATAGAAAATGAGCTAAGAAAAAAAGGGTTTAATAAAAATAAATCATACTTAAGTAATCTTCAGAATGGGAAAGTTGAAGCACCTTCTGTAGAAGTTAATATTGCGTTAGCAAAAACTATTGGGGCAGATCCAATAAGGTTTGTCCTAACACCATTAATTGAACATATAAAGCAAAATAAAAATATAAATGAAAACGATTTAGTTAAAGATGTTTCTAATCTGACTTTCGGTTTTATCTCGACTATTTTTGATATGTATAAAGATGAACTTTATCCTTATTTTGTTACTTATTTTGATGAAACAATTGAAGAAGATTTGAGTCATTGTTTTAATTATGAGAACATGAGAAGCATATTTGAGAAAGAAGTAACAGAAGAAATATTCATACAAACGTTCCTTCCATTCGACCCCGTTCAAAGAAAAATAGATAGTGAAGCAGAGGAATTCCAGTTAGGGATGACGAGTGATGAAGAACAATACTTGCTTGAATGCTTAAAACTATATAGAAAAATGCAATTAAAACCAAAAAACTAAAATTACTAAAGGGCGTTAAATAAATAAGCAGTACAAAAAGAGGATCTTCTAATTCGAAGATCCTTTTTCAATGCCGATAACGAGAATTATGTAAATGAGCTGTCCATATGGACAGCTTATTGTATTTTTTGCTTAGCGTGGTTTTTTTCCGAAATGCTGGTGGTACCCCATCGCTATCAAGCTAACAAAACAAAATACCCCCTAAAATGAAAAAATACGCTATTCTTTTTGTAGAATCATAGGAAAGGATGGCGTTTTTTATGTCTGTTTCTGTGTCTGACGAATTACAATTATTTGCTCAAGAGATTCAAAGTGCCCTATCTCCAAACACCTTACGGTCTATTGCGCGAAGTGTTGGTTTTGTAAAGCGGATTAGTAAATATCAAGCACAAGATTTAGTCGCTTTATGTGTATGGATGAGTCAAAATGTCGCGACAACTTCTTTAGCTCAGCTATCTAGTTGTTTGAAATACTTATCAGTCCTGAGGGACTGAATCAACAATTTAATCCAGCCGCTGTACAACTTTTACAACACATCTTAGCTGAGCTCTTAAACAAAAAATTAACTTCATCTATGTCAATTGCTTCTCCATGTACTTCTATTTTTAAGCGTATTCGCATTCTAGATTCTACGGCTTTTCAACTTCCGAATATATTTTCTTTCGTTTATCCTGGTGCGGGAGGTTGTAGCCATACTGCAGGAATGAAAATTCAACTTGAGTATGATCTTTTAAGTGGGCATTTTCTACATATTCATACAGGACCAGGGGAAACAACATGATCGTACTTACGGTTCCCTTTGAGTACCCACTGTAAAAGAAAATGATTTGTGTATTCGGGATTTAGGCTATTTTCATCTGAAGGATCTTCAATATATACAGGATAAAAAGGCTTACTATATTTCTCGCATTAAATCTAATACACGTATTTATCAAAAAAATCCCAATCCTACTTATTATCAAAATGGAAAACTAAAGAAGGGAGCAGAATATAAACAGGTAGATATGGAGGTAGTAATGAATTCTCTTCAGCCAGGACAAATATATGAAATATCTGATGCTTATGTAGGAATGGTCGATAAAGTACCAGCTCGTGTCATTGTTCATCGACTTACAGAAGAACAGCAACAAAAACGATTGCAGGATTAAGCTATACGAGAAAAAAAGAAAGGAATGAAGTATTCTCCCCGTAGCAAACGACTCAGTGGTATCAATGTATATATGACAAACACGCCTATAGAGATTGTCCCGATGGGACAAGTGCATGATTGGTATTCTTTACGTTGGCAAATCGAGATTTTATTTAAAACATGGAAATCATTCTTTCATATTCATCATTGTAAAAAGATAAAACGAGAAAGATTGGAATGCCATTTGTATGGGCAACTGATTTCCATTCTCCTTGTTAATTAATTAAGTTACATATCCCATTATAAGTAAAAAAACGTTTTACTACTAGGAGTACAGACTTATCAACAGCAAGCTAAGGAAAGAAAATATTCAAAGACGTAGAAGATTAACACCTCAAGATGAAAATGTAGATTTTTTGTTTTGGGGCATTATAAAATTCTTAAGTTGATGGGCATGTGGCGGGCCCCCTATTAGGAAAGGGATGGTGTGCTTATATATTTTAAAAAGAAAAGACACCCTAAGGTGCCTTCCTCCGACTTGATAACCACTTTAATTTTAATAACATTGGACTCCCACCCAAATATTATTTTACCATGTTAAGTTATTTTTTTCATTTATGCTGGTTGTCTGTAGGCTGTTTTGTAGTCCATGCAGCAATTAATAATAAAATAATAGCAATAACTACACCTAAAAGTTCTTGTTTGAGCCACATGGATAAGGCGAAATTTGAAGCGATACCACTCCTCATACTGTTTATATTTTTGGCATGGTACTTTATCTGTAAGAATAGATATGCTTATGCTGGAATAGCCCTTTTTGTCTGTGCTATCATTCTAGGTACTGCCTGTGTTTGGATGCATGATATGTATAAGTCTGCCACAAATAAGGTCTATTTGATACCTGATGGTTACAAAGGATGCATAGGTGTCTTTTATAACTTCAAGGATGCACCACCCCTAAAAATTGAAGATAAGAAAATTATATATAGAGTAACTAAAGATGGAATATTGAAAACATCATTGAATAAAACGTTTGGTAAGGCAAATGAACATGATTCTGGGTGGCATAATGTAAAATACTATTATGTAGACAAAAACGGAAACCAAGTTCAGAGGTTAGAGGAAGGCAAAGATATTCACAATGCATCAGAAGTATCGGAATCGGGATTGGAATATTCACAATTCTTTATAGGAACAAAGAAAGAAGCAGAAAAACATCCAGAAAAACATCCAGAATTCTCATTTTGTTTTAACGAAGAACAACAACTGCAAATTTATCATAAGTAAGTCATTCATTTATATGGATGATTAGGAGGAAATGTAACAAGAAGCATAAGATGGCCTCTTGCTGTATTTACTTTTCACCAAATACAAGGGAATCAAGCTGTACTTGTGAGAAAGATTCTATAAAAGTCATATATGAAAAAGGAATTTGGATGATTTTGTCGAATGGATTTATCTATGAAAAATACATCTTCAAATTCAAAACAACCCATAATTGAATCACTTCAAGTTCAAGTAGAGGAACTCACGGCAAAAGTGAGATGATATGAAGAACAATTTCGTCTTAGTCAACAAAAACTGTTTAGTACGTCTAGTGAAAAAACACTTAATAATCAACTCGCTTTAGAACTGGTTAATGAGGCGGAGAAAGAAAGTGAAGCAAACAAAAAGTAACCCCCAAAAAACAACTTTTGTCGTATATTTTGGAGTTACTTGACGTTTACATTTTTATAATAAACTTTATATAGAGTATTCAGGGAGGGAATTTATGAGAAAAATAGTATTTATTGCAAGTGGATGGGGGGCGAAACATGGAGGAGTGAATGCCTTTAATTATGATCTTGTGTGTGCTGTTGGAGAACATTGTAAAGACAGCGTTTTGCCCATATGTATTGTTGAGAAGGCCACTGCTGAAGAAATAAATGATGCACAGAAAAATGGTGTGATATTGTATCAAACTGGTGAAAGATTTAACGCTGTATCCATTACTAAAGTTCTTAGGGATGATAATCATGAAGATATAAGCTTTTGGATTGGACATGATATCATTACAGGTAATGAAGCTATTGAATGTTGTAATATGTATCGAGATTATTTGGATGTAAAGGGTTTGAGTGGAGTTATCCACCATATGGATTATTTGAGTTATTATACATCTAAAACAAATGATGGAAATGCGACACTTTCTAAACATAAGCAACAAAAAAAAATCTTTACAACATGTGACTTAGTATATGCGGTGGGTCCTTTTTTAAAGAATTCCGTAGAAAATATGTTGAAAGAAGTCGAGATTGAAAAAGAAGTAATCGAGTTAATTCCAGGTTTAGCAAATCTTAAAAATGTTAATATTTCTAGTCCATTCAAGGCCATTTCATATGGTAGATTAGGTAATGAAGATGAAATCATTAAGCAAGGAAAACTGGCAGTAGCTGCTTTTTCTCAAATGTGTAAAGATGAGAAGATTAATAATTCCGAGCTCACAATTATTGGTTTAGATAATCATAAAATAAAAGAAAAGCAAACGGAATTATTTGAGATCGGGTATCAATATGGGGAGAAATTGTGTACTATAAATGGTTTACCCTATATAGATAGAAGTGAAATCTATAATCTACTAAAAACTCAATGTGCCAGTATGATGCTTTCAACCCATGAAGGTTATGGTTTAGCAGGCTGGGAAGCCATATCTGCTGAAGTCCCACTTATATTATCTATTGACACAGGGTTATATAAGTTCATAGATAATTTATTAGGTGGGGCAGGAACTGGATGCCTTTTTCCTGTGAAAATAACCGGGAATTTTGAAAAAGATCTTTCAAGAGTATCTGAAGCTTTATCAGAGATTAAACAAAATCTAAACAGAGCTAGAATGAATGCTGAAAATTTGAAAGTACAATTAAGTAAATTTAGTTGGCAGTCGACTGCTAATCAATTAATTTCAAATAGCTTAATAAATATGAAACTTGAAGGCTTAGGTTCATTGCAGAAGGTTAGGCAACCACCAAAAATTACGGATGAGATACAAACTTCTGTCCCGACGGATAAATCAACAACTACCGCTATATTAACCAAGCCTATGGTTCAACAGACGGTTTTAAAGCATGATTTGTATTATTCAACATCTACTCTAATAAGTAATATGATTGCAGGGATATATTTTAATAATTTGCATTATGTATGGTGTGCACCAAGTTTTAACCCAGCTATAACAAATCCCATTTCGGCTAATCCATATGAAATATATAAAAATTACTCTAAAGAGATACAAAAAAATGAGATGGGACCAACCATAGCAAAACATAAAGCTGGACTTATAAATGGGGCAAGTATAAATAGACAAAAAGGTATTATTACAATGGATCAAGAACAAGAAATTATTGAGATAATATATGCAGCTGAGGTGCAACACTTTAAGCCAATTATATATGTTATACCAGCAAATAAAGTCATACAGAACATTAAAATTGTTCCTCAAAGTAAAAAAGCAGGAATTTTTTCACAAGAATTTCTTATAGAGCAATTAGATGGAAACATGTTTCATTTAATTGATTTAAACTAAAAGGGGGGGTTTTTAAGGAATGTTTACAGTAATCAAAAGTCTTAAGCGAGAAGAAGCTATCAATGTCATATATCATTTAATTATGGTCCTTAATAAGGGGAAAAATGATCCCGATGACGATATTGAGTTTGAAGAGATAACATCTAAACTATCTGATAACGGAGATGCTATTTTTAATAATATTTTAGAAGATATTGATTTTATGAATATAGCTGATGATGGATTACTAGATAATTATATAGTTGAACTATATAAACTGTTAGAAGAGATAACTATTTCTGAGAAAAATCTAAATTTAGAGCGAGGAAGAGAACGTCTTCGTATATGGGATTCAAATTATAAGCATTAAGGTTCTGGTGCAAAAACTCCAGGAATCTCTAAATCTTGGACATACTGATAGTACTACTCTATAAAAGGTGTGTGATCAGTATCGAAAAGGAGAATTTATTTAAGTGGAAACATTATCAACCGGACATCATCGTGTTAACTGTACGTTGGTGCCTACGGTACAACTTAAGCTTTCGTGATTTGGTGGAAATGATGGAGGAACGAGGGTTACCCCTAGCTCATACAACTATTATGCGATGGGTACATCCCTGCTAACTAAACCAGTACAACCGCCACAGTACGCTTATGTCAGCATATAAAAATATTAAAGACGAGAATTTCAGATATTATATTTTAAAGCAAAAAGCAGATGTATTTCATGCGATGAAGAGCTTTTTTAAAGAAGAATCAGGAGAAAAAATGGCATAACCCCTTGTAAAGGGGTTATTTTTTTGTAAACTTTTTATTTTTTTAGTTGACAACGATAATGAAAATCATTATCATTCATTCGAGAAATGATTACATTTCGATTTATATATTTTGGAGGAGATGTAAAGTTGAAAAAAACTAAAAGAAAACATATAAATGCGATGATTATCGCTGCGGCGTTATCACTTCCATTTGCTACGTATTCAACGTCTGCTTTAGCAGCTGTAGCAATTGAGGCGAACAAAACTGGACATGCTTTAGAAGATGGTACATATGATGCTGTTATTAAAGCGTATAAAGATAAAACGAATGAAGAGTCTATGGCAGCTGTTTATATAAAAAATCCTAAATTAACTATTGAGAATGGGAAGAAAATTGTAACGGCAACGTTAAGTGATAGTGATTTCTTCGAATACTTGAAAACAGAGGATATTGATACTCCTGGTGTATTCCATGATGTAAAAGTCATATCAGAGGATAAAAAGAAAAATGGGACGAAGGTTATTCAATTTGAAGTTGGAGAATTAGGAAAAAGATATAATATGCAAATGCATATTTATATTCCGACAATGGCCTATGATAATAAGTACCAGGTGCAGTTTGAAGTAAATGCGTTAAATCTAGAAAACAATGTTCCAAAAGATCAAAAGGAAAATAAAGAGGATACAGTGGATCAACAAGATGGAAATGTAATAGTAGATAAGCAATTGCAAATGCATATTAATAAATATAACTTAGAGAGAAAAAATATAAATGAACCTATAACGAAGGAAGATTTATTACAAATTAAAACATTATCCATATACTCAGGTGAGGGGATAAATGAAATAGCTGGTTTAGAATATATGACAAACTTAGAGAAGTTGACATTAAGAGAGTCTAATGTAACAGACATATCTGTTATCTCGGGATTGAGACATTTGAAATATTTAGATTTATCCTCTAGTCCAATTGAAAGCATTCAACCCGTTTCTAAGCTAGAGAATCTTGACATGCTCTTTTTAAGAGATAACAAAATTGCAGATCTTACACCGTTAAGTCAAATGAAAAAGATTAAAATATTAGATTTAATTGGTAATAATATAAAGGATCTTACACCATTATTTACAGTGTTATCGTTAGAAGAAGTATACTTAGCAAATAATCAAATTAGTAATCTTTCGGGTATTGAGAAGTTAAAGAATGTGAATCTATTATGGATAGGAAATAATAAAATTAGTGATATTGAGCCTATTAGTAAAATGAGTAATCTTATTGAACTAGAAATTGCTGATAGTGAAATAAAAGATATATCATCATTATCTAAATTAGTAAAAATACAAGTATTGAATTTAGAAGAGAATTATATCTCTGATATATCGCCACTGAGTAATTTAACAAATTTACATGAGATAAATCTTGGAGCGAATGAAATTTCTGACATAAAGTCTGTTGAGGAATTGGGTAAGCGAACTTCAATAGATATTCAAAGACAAAAAATCTTTTTAGATGAAGCAAGCGTAGATGAAGAAATAAAAATTCCAGTATACAATTTTAAAGGAGAGCCACTTCAAAATATTAAATTGAAAAGTGAGGGGGCTACGCTGAGTAACGGATTTATAAAATGGAATAGTCCTGGAGAAAAAATATATGAATTTAAACTAGATACGAATCCTGCTGAAAGTAAAATAAGATTTAATGGGACGGTTATACAAAGTATAGTTGAAAAACAAACAGAAAGTAAAAATGTAATTCTTGATAAAAATTTACAACAACATATTAATAAAAAGAATTTTGGTAGAGAGAATCTAAATGCCCCTATAACAAAAGAAGATTTATTACAGATTAAAACATTAGAGATACTTAAAGAAAAAGGAAAAGAGATAAAAGATCTAACTGGTTTAGAATACATGACGAACTTAGAAAACCTCACTTTAGAAGGAGTAGGGTTGAAAAATATTGAGTTCATTTCAAACTTGAAACAATTGAAAGACGTGAATGTATCTCATAATAAAATTGAAGATATAACGCCGTTATCTTCACTGGAAAATTTACAGTGGTTAAACCTTGCGGATAATCATATTAAAGATGTATCAGTTCTTGGTTCAATGTTAGACCTACTCAGTTTAAAATTAGCTGGAAATGAGATTCGTGATGTAAGGCCGTTAATACAATTAGGTCAATGGTTTTCAATTGATGCCGGAAGACAAAAAATCATTTTAAATGAAGCGAAAGTAAATGAAGAAATTCAAGTTCCGGTATATGACTTAGAAGGAGAAACTATTGAGAATATTAAACTAACAAGTGAGGGTGGAACGTTTAATAACGGAGTAATGAAATGGAGTACTCCAGGTGAAAAGGTATATAAATTTGATTTAGATTCGGATGAAACTAGTATAAGCTTTAATGGAACAGTTATCCAGAATATAGTTGAAAAAGAAGAAGTGACAGAACCAACAAAAGAAGTTGAGGAAACAAAAGAAGAAGTAAAAGAGCCGGTAAAAGAAGTTGAAGAAACAAAAGAAGAAGTAAAAGAGCCGGTAAAAGAAGTTGAAGAAACAAAAGAAGAAGTAAAAGAGCCGGTAAAAGAAATTGAAGAAACAAAAGAAGAAGTAAAAGAGCCGGCGAAAGAAGTTGCAGGTACAAAAGAAGAGGTAAAAGAGCCGGTAAAAGAAATTGAAGAAACAAAAGAAGAAGTAAAAGAGCCGATAAAAGAAGTTGAAGAAACAAAAGAAGAAGTAAAAGAGCCGGCGAAAGAAGTTGCAGGTACAAAAGAAGAGGTAAAAGAATCAGCAACTGGATTGGATCAAGAGCCAAAAGGGAATAATCAAGTTGGTCCAGTAAAAGTGGTAGGACAAGAGAGTGCGAAAGAAAAAGATTCAAATAAACAACATGCTAATAAGCAAGAGGAAAATCAGAAGTCTTTAGCAGCAACTGGTGGTCAAGCTAACACACCGACCTTACTTTCTGGATTAGCACTTGTTCTTTCAGCATTAAGTATGTTTGTATTTAGAAAGAGATTATTTAAGAAGTGAATAACGTTTTATCTTATTATTATATAAAGTGATTATATAAGTTTTTGAGAAGCCCTTATTATAGCAATTTCATGTTGAAATATGCTTATGATAAGGGCTTTTTGAATAGGGGAAGGATATTAATACGAGGATGTTTCGATTGCTTAAATAATGGAGCAACTGTAGCGGAAACTGTAAGTCCCTTTCGTTCACTATATGTTCAAAATGTATGAAGAAATAATATGAAATATTGCATTTTATATCATTTTATCCAGATAATATGTTAATTTTTTGAATGGAATATATAAATAGGGGGGCAATAATATGAACAAGAAATCAAAGATCAATAAAGTGTTGCTTAGTATTAGTACAATGGCGCTATCGCTCGGAGCAATTCAAACGAATGTATCAGCAGAAGAAAAGGTACCGTATAATGTATTGCATTCGAAACCAGTTGGAATTGAAAAACCAGTAGATGAGATCGGACACGCTTCTAAAGCCGAGGAAACATTATCATTTCAAGAACGTTTAAAAGTAGGAGATTTTTCACAGCGACCAGCATCTATTACGAAGAACTCGGCAGTAAAGCAAGCTAAAGAAAGCTATTCAATGGCTGATTTAAACAAAATGAATGATCAAGAATTAATTGAAACGTTAGGCAGTATTAAGTGGCACCAAATTACAGACTTATTCCAGTTTAATGAAGATGCAAAAGCCTTTTATAAAGATAACGGAAAAATGCAAGTAATTATAGACGAATTAGCTCATAGAGGTAGTACATTTACGAAAGATGATTCAAAAGGAATTCAAACGTTTACTGAAGTGTTACGTTCAGCTTTTTATCTTGCATTTTATAATAATGAATTAAGCGACTTAAATGAAAGAAGCTTCCAGGACAAATGTTTACCAGCGTTAAAAGCTATTGCGAAAAATCCCAACTTTAAGCTTGGAACAAATGAGCAAGATACAGTCGTATCTGCATACGGAAAATTAATTAGTAATGCATCAAGTGATGTTGAAACGGTGCAATACGCATCGAATATTTTAAAACAATATAATGATAATTTTAATGCATATGTAGACGATCGTATGAAGGGACAAGCTGTATACGATATGATGCAAGGCATTGATTATGATATACAGTCTTACTTAAATGAGGCTCGTAAAGAAGCGAATGAAACGATGTGGTATGGAAAAGTAGATGGGTTTATTAATGAAATAAATCGTATTGCTCTTTTAAATCAAGTAACACCAGAAAATAAGTGGCTCGTTAATAATGGAATTTATTTTGCTAGTCGTTTAGGTAAGTTTCATAGTAATCCAAATAAAGGATTAGAAGTTGTTACACAGGCAATGCATATGTACCCGCGTTTAAGTGAGTCGTATTTTGTTGCAGTAGAACAAATTACAACAAACTATAATGGGAAAGATTATAGCGGGAATACGGTAGATTTAGAGAAGATACGTAAAGAAGGAAAAGAGCAATACTTACCAAAAACGTATACATTCGATGATGGATCTATTGTATTTAAAACTGGGGATAAAGTGTCAGAAGAAAAAATTAAGAGATTATATTGGGCTGCGAAGGAAGTAAAAGCGCAATATCACCGTGTGATCGGAAATGACAAAGCTTTAGAACAAGGTAATGCAGACGACGTATTAACGATAGTAATCTATAATACTCCAGACGAATACCAGTTAAATAGACAATTGTATGGATATGAAACAAACAACGGTGGAATTTATATTGAAGAGACAGGGACATTCTTTACATATGAGCGTACGCCAGAGCAAAGTATTTATAGTTTAGAAGAGTTATTCCGTCATGAGTTTACTCATTATCTTCAAGGGAGATATGAAGTTCCCGGTTTATTTGGAAGAGGAGATATGTATCAAAATGAAAGATTAACTTGGTTCCAAGAAGGGAATGCAGAATTTTTCGCAGGATCTACTCGTACAAATAACGTTGTACCAAGAAAGAGCATCATTAGTGGATTATCATCTGATCCTGCAAGCCGTTATACAGCAGAGCGTACACTATTTGCTAAATATGGTTCTTGGGATTTCTATAACTACTCGTTCGCATTGCAGTCTTACTTATATACTCATCAATTTGAAACGTTTGATAAAATTCAAGATTTAATTCGTGCGAATGATGTGGGAAATTATGATACGTATCGTGAGACTTTAAGTAAAGATTCTAAGTTAAATAAAGAGTATCAAGAGTATATGCAGCAGTTAATTGATAATCAAGATAAGTACAATGTGCCGGAAGTAGCAGATGATTATTTAGCTGAACATGCACCAAAAGCACTAACAGAAGTGAAGAAAGAAATTAGTGAAACGTTGTCTATGAAAGATACAAAAATGACAAAGCATACATCTCAATTCTTTAATACATTTACATTAGAAGGCACGTTTACAGGTAGTGTAACAAAAGGTGAGTCAGAAGACTGGAAAGCAATGAGTAAAAGAGTAAATGAGACTTTAGAACAATTGACGCAAAAAGAATGGAGTGGCTACAAAACGGTTACAGCATATTTCGTCAATTACCGTGTGAATAGCTCTAATCAATTTGAATATGATGTAGTTTTCCACGGTATCGCAAAAGATGACGGAGAAAATAAAGCCCCGACGGTTAATGTAAACGGACCTTATAACGGGCTTGTAAAAGAAGGAATTCAATTCAAAAGTGATGGATCAAACGATGAAGATGGAAAAATCGTTTCTTATTTATGGGACTTCGGGGATGGAAGAACAAGTAAAGAAGTTAATCCAGTACATGCATATGAAAGAGAAGGAACTTATAAAGTAGCGTTAGTAGTAAAAGATGATAAAGGAAAAGAGAGTAGAAGCGAAACAACTGTTACAATTAAAGATGGAAGTGTAACAGAATCAGAACCAAATAATCGTCCAGAAGAAGCAAATCGTATCGGGCTAAATACTACTATAAAAGGTAGCCTTATCGGCGGGGATCACACCGATGTTTATACATTTAATGTGGCATCAGCGAAAGATATCGATATTTCTGTTTTAAATGAGCATGGAATCGGGATGACATGGGTACTTCACCATGAATCAAATATGCAAAATTACGCAGCTTACGGTCAAGCTAATGGAAATCATATAGAAGCAAAATTTAATGCAAAACCAGGTAAGTATTACTTGTATGTATATAAATATGATAATGGCGATGGAGCGTACGCATTATCAGTAAAATAAGTGCTTTTCCAATGTATGTTTAACTTTACTTTTTGTGGAAAATAGTATATTATATAGATATACAATATATCGGTTATTTACTAGGAGGAGCCTGTCACAATAGGTTTCTCCTGTTCTTTTTTAGAGACCTGTCTATAGGTTTTTCTTTAAAAAGTAAATAACTGAAAATTAAGATTAATGATTTTTGAAAGAGGTGGGGCATACACATAACAAAAAAGGGATTGTTTAAGAAAGGGGGATAAGAAATGGTCTTGTTTGGTTATCCACTTGAAACAATTTATTTATACGGATTTATAATTGCAACTATACTTACTGTCATTTATATCTTCTTTGGAGATATATTTGAATCAATATTTAGCTTTGGTGGAGGATCTGTATCCATTTTAACTTTATTACTTAGTTTTTTTGCAATGTTATGTGGATTTAGTTATATAGGAGAATATTTATTTTCCTTTAATAGCATTATTATTTTTGGTGGCTCATTTGCTATATCCTTTATCGGTGTTTTCATAATGAAAATATTAATTTTAAAACCGATTGCAGAAGCAGAACAAAATACGGTGCAACGTATGGATGAATTCATTGGTCGCAAGGGAGAAGTCATTACGACAATTCCTACAGAAGGATTTGGAGAAGTGTTAATCTCCTCTCCATTTGGAAGTAATGCAATACCAGCGAAAACAATTGGAAAGAAAGATATTTCACAAGGAACCGAGGTCATTATTGAGGGAGTTCAAGATGGTGTTTTACTTGTACAGAACATCGCTTATTCTTTAAAAAAACCAAAATTATAAGGGGGAATTTACATGACGATTCCATTAATTATCGGTGGAGTTTTACTCGCAATTTTAATTCTACTTATTTTAGTATTCATTACGAAGTATCGAACAGTTGGCCCAGATGAAGCATTAATTGTGACAGGGAACTGGCTTGGTGGTGGAAAGAATGTTGTTATCACTGATGACGGAAAGAAGATTAAGATTATTCGCGGTGGCGGTACTTTCGTAGTTCCAATTATGCAAAGGGGAGAACCTCTTAGCTTACTAAACTACAAATTAGAAGTTGGCACACGTGATACGTATACGAAGCAAGGTGTACCGATTACAGTAAACGGTGTTTCTATTATTAAAGTAGGATCGACAATTGAAGAAGTTTCTACAGCGGCTGAACAATATTTAGGAAAAGAAACAGAAGAGTTGAAAATAGAAGCAAAAGAAGTTTTAGAAGGGCATTTACGTGCTATTTTATCTTCTATGACAGTAGAAGATGCGTATAGTAATAGAGAGCAATTCGCACAAAAGGTACATGAAGTAGCTTCTACTGATCTGAAGAAGATGGGTCTTCGTATCGTTTCCTTTACAATTAAAGAAATAATGGATAAAAACGGCTACTTAGATGCACTTGGTCAGCCGCAAATTGCAATGGTTAAGCGTGATGCAACAGTTGCGAATGCAGAGCGTGAAAAAGAGGCACGAATTGAAAAAGCTCGTGCTGAGAAAGAAGCGAAAGAAGCAGAGTACCAGCGTGATGCACAAATCGCTGAAGCTGAAAAACATAAGGAATTAAAAGTACAATCTTATAAGAGAGACCAAGAACAAGCTCGTGCAGATGCAGATCTTTCTTACGAATTACAACAAGCGAAAGCGCAACAAGGTGTTACAGAAGAGCAAATGCGAGTTAAAATCATTGAGCGTGAAAAGCAAATTGAGTTAGAAGAAAAAGAGATTGCGCGTCGTGAAAAGCAATACGATGCAGAAGTAAAGAAAAAGGCAGATGCAGATCGCTATGCTGTTGAACAATCAGCCGAAGCGGAAAAAGTAAAACAAATGAAAAAAGCAGATGCGGATCAATATAAAATTGAAGCAGAAGCAAGAGCACGTGCAGAAGAAGTACGTGTAGAAGGTTTAGCAAAAGCAGAAATTGAAAAAGCGCAAGGTCAAGCGAAAGCGGAAGTACAAAAAGCGCAAGGTACAGCGGAAGCAGATGTTATTAGGTTAAAAGGTTTAGCAGAAGCAGAAGCGAAACAAAAAATTGCAGAAGCATTTGAATTATATGGGCAAGCGGCAATTATGGATATGGTTCTAAAAATGCTTCCAAGTTATGCGAAAGAAATTGCAAGTCCACTTAGCAATATTGATAAAATTACAGTTGTTGATACAGGCGGCGGTGGTAAGAATAGCGGTGCGGGGAAGGTTGCAGGCTATGCGACTGATTTAATGGCAACAATGCAGGAAACACTAAAAGCTTCTTCTGGTATTGATTTAAAAGAGTTATTAGAAGGGTTTGCAGGAAAAGGGGCAGTACAACAATTAGCAAATGATAAACCTGTTGTATCTGTAGTAGAAGATAAGGAAAAAGAAGTAGAAAAAACTAAAGAATAGTAAGATGGAAAGAACCTCTAGTAAGTGGGATACTAGAGGTTCTTCTGTGAATTATAATATTTCGAATAATATACATTTTTATACATTGTTTTAATTATTAAATTTTTATAGAATGAAGTATGTATGCAATAATCTTTTAAATTTAGAAAGATGAGTAAAGGAGAAATAAAGAGTCTCATTAACGTATTTATATCTTATAATTTTTATAAATAGATTAATCGTAAGTTATTGCATGTAAAACGGTATGAAGGGGTAGGAATATGTTTCAAAGGAAATTAAGGAGTAGTAGTTTAAAAACAAAGTTACTTGTGTCATTTATTATTATTTTAATTCTTCCAAGTATTGTAATTGGTTGGACGTCTTATCAGCAGGCGAAAACAAATTTTAATGAAACGATTTTAAAATCGGCGAAAGATAATATAAAAATTTTGGATAATGTAATTAATAAGGAATTGGATAGTAAAAAAGTAGATGCAACTTATTTTACGAAATTATTTACACAATCAAGTTACCAAGCGGATCAAATTCAAAACATCCAAAATAAACTAGAAGAATATAATAAATTACATCCAGAAATGGAAGCGATCTATACAGGATCTAGTAATGGACAATTTATTCAATCACCAGCTATTCAAATGCCCGAAGGATATAATCCTACAGAAAGAGATTGGTATAAAGAGGCAGTGAAAAAAAGCGGAGAAGTGATTGTAACTGCTCCATATAAGTCAAAAACGACAGGGAATATTGTTATTACACTAGCAAAACAAAACGAAGATAAAAGTGGTGTTCTCGGGATTGATTTAATTATCAATGATATTGTAACTACTTCTAAGATGGTTAATATCGGTAAGGAAGGGTATGTAGCGATATTTGATCAAGATAAAAATGTAGTCGCACACCCGACACTGAAGCCAGGAGAGAAATTAGAAGAGAAACTTAGTAAGGAATTTTATAAACAGGAAGCTGGTGATTTTCATTATTCATTAGATGGTGAAGATCGTAATATTACTTTTAAAACGAGTAAGAAAACTGGATGGAAAATAGCAGGAATTATGCCTTCAAAAGAAATTATTCAAGCGGCGGAGCCTATTTTCTATAAAACGATAACTGTTATTGGTATTTCATTAATGATCGGCGGGGTTTTAATTTACTTTATAATTGCTTCTATTATTAAACCGTTAAAACAACTTGTAATATCATCGAAAAAAATTAGTGAAGGTGATTTAACAGAATCAATTACAGTTCATTCTAAAGATGAAATTGGGCAGTTAGGAGAAAGCTTTAATGAGATGGCATTATCATTACATAATGTCATTTCAAATATAAATATTTCAGCAAGTCATGTAGCAGCATCTTCAGAAGAATTAACAGCTAGCATGAAGCAGACAAGTGAAGCGACGGAACAAATTACACAGGCGATAGAGCAAGTATCGAGTGGGGCTGAAATACAAACGAGAGAAGTTGAAGAAGGAGCAACATTATTAGAAGAAGTTACAGAAGGAGTTCAGCGTGTTGCAGATAGTTCTTCATTAGTATCTACAGCCTCTATGTATACGAAGAAAAAAGCTGAAGATGGTGGAAAGTTAGTTGAGCAAACTGTGAATCAAATGCAATTAATTCATGAGTCTGTTTCAAAGTCAGATAAAGTCATTGTTTTATTAGATGATAAGTCGAAACAAATTGGAGCAATCCTTGAAGTGATTCAACATATTGCAGAGCAGACAAACTTATTAGCATTAAATGCTGCAATTGAGGCTGCAAGAGCTGGGGAACAAGGAAGAGGTTTTGCAATTGTAGCCGATGAAGTACGGAAATTAGCAGAACAATCGGGACAATCTTCTACGGAAATTGATAAGCTAGTGAAAGAGATACAATTTGATATAAAAGAAACAGTAAGCTCTATGAATCAAGTTGGGACAGAGGTACAATCAGGGCTTGTAGTTGCAAATGAAACGAAGAAAAGCTTTGTAGAAATATTGAAATCTACAAATGATACAGTAGTACAAATTGATAGTATGGTAGAAGTAGCGAAGCAAATGACGGTAGATGCAAAACAAGTAAGTGCATCTATTAATGAAATTGCAGCAACGATTGAAGAAAACGCAGCAAGCGTCCAAAATATCGCGGGCTCTTCTGAAGAGCAATTAGCTTCAGTAGATGAAATAAATGCAGCAGCAGTTCATCTATCGCAAATGGCGGAAGAATTACAAGGGATGATTGGCAAGTTTAAAGTATAAGAGGCAAGTGTTAAGAAACGAGGTAATCATTTTACTTCGTTTCTTTTTTATGGCAACGGTAATGAGATAAAGTGAAGAAATATATAGTAATCGTGTTATGATTAAATACGAAAACAAAAGACTGTATTTTCTTTAAATTCTATCTTCATTGATGTTAGGGGAATGATTTTGAAATTGAAGAAATTGAAACTGCAACCGAGAATTACATTAACTATTAGTACACTTATTCTTGTTGTACTGCTGTTAACGAGTTATTTATTTTACTACATATTATCTGAAACAGTAGAAGACCAAATCGGAAAAAGAGCGCTGTATGTTGCGAAAACAGTTGCTGCTATACCGGAAATCGGGGAAGCTTTTCAAAAAGAAAATCCAGCTTCTATTATTCAGCCAATTGCAGAAAAAATTCGAATCGAAACAGATGCTGATTTTATTGTAGTTGGAAATAAAGATGGTATTCGTTATGCGCATCCTAAGCGAGATAAAATAGGAGAGAGAATGGTTGGCGGAGATAATGAAGGGGTTCTATTAGAAGGGGAATCTTATGTTTCGAAAGCAACGGGATCATTAGGGCCTTCACTACGCGGAAAAGTCCCGATTCGTAATCAGGATAATGAAATTATTGGTGTAGTATCTGTCGGTTTTTCAATGGATGATATTCATGGAGCGATAGAAGTGTATGGAAAGCGTGTGTTTTGGATTACAATAACAGGTCTGTTAATTGGGATAATTGGCTCTGTATATTTAGCTAAAAGTATTAAGCGGATGATGTTTGGAATGGAGCCAGAAGAAATTTCATCTTTATACGAGGAGCATAGTACAGTTATTCAATCTGTACGTGAAGGAATTGTAGTAATCGATAAAAATGGTATGGTTAGTTTAGTAAATCAAGCGGCATACGATATCCTTTCTTTAGATAAACAACAAAATATAATAGGGAAATTTATTTTAGATGTTATTCCTAATTCATCGATACTGGATGTACTTCAAACTGGAGAAGAACAATTTGATCGCCAATTAAATATAAAGGGGCAGGATGTTATTGCCAATCGCCTACCTATTAAAGTTAATAATAAAGTAACTGGTGTAGTATCCAGCTTGCGCTTGAAATCTGAGATGGATCAATTAACAGCGGAATTATCTCAAACACGGCAATATACAGAGGCATTACGGGCGCAAACACACGAATATAACAATTTATTGTATACGCTTTCAGGTCTTATTCAATTAGAGTCTTATGAAGATGCTTTAGAGCTTATTCATAAGGAAACGGCAGTATATCAAGAGTTCGTTCAATTTATTATGAAACGAATTCAAAATCCATGGTTAGGTGGGATTTTAATTGGATTTTATAATAGGGCGCGAGAGTTGAAGATTGATTTTATGTTAGATCGGGAAAGTAGTTTAGAAGAGTTAAGTCCGCATATTGAGAGTAATTACGTTGTTTCTATTTTAGGGAATTTGATTACGAATGCATTTGAAGCAATTGAAAGAAATCACGAGCATAATAAGAAAGTAAGAATGTTTGTAACAGACATTGGCGAAGAAATATTAATTGAAGTGGAAGATTCAGGACAAGGTGTTCATGATGAAATAATTACAAGCATATTCTATAAAGGTTTTTCGACGAAGGCGGGCGAAAAACGTGGATATGGATTAGCGAAAGTGAAAGAGTTAGTGGAAGATTTAAATGGAAGTATTGCGATTGAAAAAGGGGATTTAGGTGGTGCTTTATTTATCATTGCATTACCGAAAGAGAGAGGCGAATTGTAATGAATGAGGGGATTGAAGTATTGATTGTAGAAGATGATATTCGGATTGCGGAAATTCATCGTCGTTTTACTGAAAAAATTGAGGGGTTTAAAGTAATTGGAACAGCAACGACTGGGGAACAGGCGAAAGAATGGCTAGAGTTTGTAAAGCCACAACTCGTTTTATTAGATGTATATTTACCTGACATGCAAGGGACAGAACTCGTCACATATATTAGGCATAATTTGCATGATACAGATATTATTATGATTACAGCCGCATCAGAGACGGATGTAGTGTGGCATGCTTTACGAGGCGGGGTAACAGATTATATTGTAAAGCCACTTACATTTGATCGGTTTAAAACAAGTTTAGAAGGTTATCAAAAGAAGATTACGAAGTTAAAGAAAAATGCTCAATTATCTTCAGAACAGATTGAACATCTATGGTCCCAAAGAGGGGTGCAGGCAAATCCAATAGAATATGCGCCAAAAGGAATCGATCCTTTAACGTTAGCAAAAATAAAAAAGCATATGTTAGCTGTTAATGAGGAGGGAATTACTGCAGAGATGCTAAGTTCAATGGTAGGTGTAAGCCGATCAACTGCGAGGCGCTATTTAGAGTATTTGATCTCTGGAAAGAAAGTGCATGCGGAGCTTATATATGGAAGTGTGGGGAGACCAGAAAGAAGGTATTTCCGCGTTTCTTCATAGGGGACTTTCACAACAATAAAAACAGTAGAGGATTACATTTCCTCTACTGTTTTTCCTAGTTGCATCTTATATTGGAATAATTCCAATTACAATTCCAGTAATCAACATAACCATTGTCGTTCCAACAGCCCAAAGTAAAGTAAATCGTTGGTGTTCACCAAAATCAACCTTGGCCATTCCGACTAATAAATAAGTGGAAGCAACGAGGGGACTCAGTAAGTGAACAGGTTGACCGAGTAACGAAGCACGTCCCATTTCTGCGGCACTAATTCCGTAAGCGGCAGCAGCTTTCGTTAAAATAGGTAATACGCCGAAGTAAAAAGCATCATTAGACATGAAAAATGTGAACGGCATACTTAGTAAAGCTGTAATAATTGGAAGCTGTGGGCCAAGTGCATCTGGTATAAGAGTAACAACACTTTGAGCCATCGCATCTACCATTTTTGTTCCAGATAGAATACCTGTGAAAATTCCAGCAGCAAAGACGAGAGAAACAACCGCTAATACGTTTCCAGCATGAGAAGCAATACGTTCTTTCTGTTGCTCTAAGTTTGGATAGTTAATCATAACGGCAATAGCAAAAGCGACTGTAAATAGAACAGGTAGCGGCATAATTTCTAGTATGAGACAGACAAGTAATGTAGCGGTCAATAAAAAGTTAATCCATAGAAGTTTAGGGCGTTTATGCACGGCAGCTTCTACTGTTGCAGCTTGCTCATCCATTGTTTGCATTTGTTTTAAATATTGTACATCCATAATTCCTAAACGTTTTCTTTCTTTTTTTCCAAGATAATAGGCAACGAAAACTACCCAAATTGCACCAGCAATCATTCCTGGTATAAGTGGTGTGAAGAGTTCTGAGGCATCAAGTCCAAGAGCACTCATAACCCGGGCAGTTGGTCCACCCCAAGGTGTAAGATTTGTCACACCTGCTCCTAACATAACAACCCCAGCTAATATAAGTGGATTCATCCCAAGACGTTTATATAGTGGATACATTGCAGAAACTGTAATCATATATGTTGTTGTTCCGTCCCCATCTAATGAAACGATAATAGTAAGGATAGCCGTACCAACAACAATTTTTAAAGGATCTCCTTTTACAAATTTTAAAATTTTACTAATGACAGGATCGAATAAACCGCTATCAATCATAATTCCGAAATATAAAATGGCGAACATAAGCATAATACCAGTAGGTGCTAGCTTTTGAATTCCTTCTAACATCATCGGGCCCATATTGGCATAAAAGCCACCAATTAATGCGAAAATAATTGGAACTAATATTAATGCTACTAAGGCTGACATACGTTTAGTCATAATCAAAAACATAAAGACGAATACCATTGCAAATCCAAGTAATGCTACCATGTAATTTCCCCCTCAGAAAATGATTGCGCTTTCAAAATGAAATGAAAATTCAGATAAAAGGTTTTTTATTTATAATAAAAGGTTCAATTCGAATGGTAAATAATTAAGAAAATAACATCATTAGAAGCATAATCTTTATTTTGATCATTTTGTTCACGAGGTAATTTTGAATTTTTAAAAAGATAAATACCTGTATACAAGAATGGTAGAATAAGGTGAAAAAGAGAAGCGCGTGAAGTAGGGAGTAGATTTTGAATGGAAACAAGAATAGAAGAGATTTATAGTTCATGTACAGGAATAGTAGAAGAGATTTGTATTAATGAATCCTCTTACGTATATGAATGGGAGAAATTAATGATGATCCGAAAAAATGACGGTGAGATTGAAAAAATCGCAGTAGGCATCAGTGGAAATATAAGATTAGTAAATGTAGAAGTTGGACAGAACATTGATGCGGACACATTATTAGTTAAGTTAGAAGATGATTTATTAATTACTGGTTGTGAATGATGAGAGATGTGTAGAAGTAACTGCACATCTCTTTTTTGTTCCATATATTACAAAAAAAACATTGTTTTTTCACAAATCTCACACAACCTTTTGATATTCTTTTCGTGGAGTAAACGGTTTTTAGGGAGGAATATTGATGAGGATAAAATATGTCGTACTTGTTATATGTTTATGTTTCGTATTTACAATAGTAGGGTGTGGAAAAAAGGAAATAGAAGTTGTTGCAGTTGATGAGAAAAACGATAAGTGTGATATTTGTCAAATAGGGGTAATGGATAATCAATTCACAACAGAAATTATTTTGGAGAGTGGAAAAGCATTAAAATTTGATGATATTGGCTGCATGTATAAATGGATGGAGATCAATTCAGGTGAAAAGACGAAAGAAAAATTTGTTCGAGATTATGATTCGAAAGATTGGGTTTCGTTAGAAGATGCTACTTACGTATATGATAAAACAATAACGACACCGATGGCTTATAATGTCATTTCATTTAAAAATAAAAAAGATGCAGAGAGTTTTGTATCTAACTATAAGGGGAAAGTTCTTTCGTATAAAGAGCTATCAGAGCATAAATGGGAAATGAATAAAGAGATGATGGGAAAACCGAAAACAGGGAATCACGGTGGGCATCATTAATAATAGAAAAAGACAACTATATAGTTGTCTTTTTCTATTATTACTCAGGTGCAAATATAGAAAAGGTGTAAAAATTTTAGAAGAACGGTTACAATGGAATATAGTAACCTAAAGCAATCATTTATGTACTTTTTAGAAATATATACAAATGCGGTAAAAACGTGCTAAACTAATTGCTTCATAATGTTAATGATGAGGCCATCAGGCGTATCATTCCAATAGGTTGAGAAACATAGTATAAGTTTAAGATAATCCGATTAAAGAAGGAATCTAAAGGGCTTATGGATAAATGTACTCAAGAAGAGTTATTGTATGTGATGGAGGAATGGTTAAGAAAACATTATCTTTCATAGGAGCTGTAGTTGTGAGAAAACAAAAAATTTTATTATGTATGTTATTAGGACTTTTAATGACGGTAGTGGCTTGCGATAAGCAAGAGGAGCCAGAATCAAAACCGGTTCATGTGAAAAACGAAAAGAAAAAAGAAAAGCATAAAGAACAGGAAGAATCTAAAGAAGAAAAAAGTATAAATTTAATGGACAAACAGTTGCTACTTTCTGCGACGCTTGGAGACACAGAAACAGCTATGAAGCTGATCCAAGATGGAGCGAATATCAATGTAGAAGGTGACAACGGAGAAACGCCTGTCCTTGCAGCGACGTATCAAAATCATGTAGAGACAGTTAAAGCATTAATTGATGCGGGTGCTGATATTGAAATTCAAGACGAAAAACAAAGTAATCCATTTCTTTATGCAAGTAGAGAAGGATATACGGATATTGTAAAAGTATTAATTAATGCAGGAGTTAATACGAAGGAAACGACTAAGTCAGGTGGAACAGCACTTATTTCTGCATCTGAGCGTGGCCATGTAGAGGTTGTTAAAGAATTATTAGAGCATACAGATATTGATGTGAATTATAAGAATGAACGTGGTGGAACAGCTTTATTAGAAGTAATTGTATTAGGAAATGGTAGTGAAAGTCATAAGAAAGTAATTCAAATGCTTATTGACCACGGGGCAGATGTAAATATGGCCAATAAGGAAAATATTACGCCGCTGCAATATGCTGAAAAAAGAGGTTTTAAAGATATTGCGAATATGTTGAGGATAGCTGGAGCGAATGAAGTAGTACAGCCGCAACCACAACTGGCGGAATAACAAGCTGAAGAAATAAAAAGCACGAAATAATCCCATTTAGATAGACAGAATGAAGAAGTCATTTTAGTATGATGGATTCAGTAATGTGTATTTAAATGGGATTTTTGTTTTGAAAAAATGGATGGATGCTATATCGAGAAGGCTACAAATAGTAATTAAGGAGGGTATAAATGCGATTTTCAGAACTTGAGTTAATAGCAATTCAGGCAGAAGTTTTATTTGTTCATAATCAAGTAGGAAGAATAAAGTGTGTAAATGAAAATGGAAATCTGAAAGCACCACGTTTTTTTCTTAGCAGAACTCGTGAAGGCAATATAACGAGGTATCATTATAAACTGCATGGTGAAATGATAAGTAAGATTGAGAAATTAATTCGAGAATGCTCAAATCACATTGAGATAGCAAAGATCATTAAAGTATTAAATGAAGAGAGAACGGTGGAGAATATTTGGGTGGGTCCTGCTTTCATGTTTCCTAATAATTTACATAAGCCAACTAGAACAATACAAATAACAGAGAAGAATAAAGAGCTTTTGCGAGAAAATTTTTCTAATCTAATAGAACAGATGGAATGGAGGCGACCTTATTTTGCAATTGTAAAAAATGAAAAGGTAGTTTCTATATGTTGCAGTGCCAGAAGTACGCCCGTAGCTGCTGAGGCAAGTGTGGAAACTTTAGTGGAGTTTCAAGGGAATGGATATGGTGCTGATGTCGTTACAGCCTGGGCACTATCAATACAAGAGGAAAAGCGCATTCCGCTTTATAGTACTTCTTGGGATAACTTTGCTTCGCAAGCAGTGGCGAGAAAACTAAAACTCATTAACTATGGAATGAATTTACATATTGATTGAATTTTAAACATTGTTGTGTTCTGTTGGGGTTTATTCGTATATCTAGATTATTGTAAAAGTAATATGGTGAATATTAACATTCGATTAACATCTAATTAACAATTTATCAAAACTGACTTAATAAATGCGTAATATAGTAAAGGTAACAAAATAACTAGGGTAGAGAACATTTGAGAACACCCGCTTACATATAACGTGCCGCTTTCTTAAGTGTGCTCTATTCCCTAGAGTTCAAATAAGGAGAAAGGTGTTCTATGTAAGTAGGTGTTTTTAGTTTGGATAAAAATAGAAAAGCTAGGTGGAATAAATGTTTAAAGAACCTTATATTGCGATGATAAAGGATTGGGAAGGGTACAAAACATACAAAAAATTACCGAAAACAGTTTTTCTTATGACTGGTTCAATGCTGGAGTTACCAGAGCGTGTATATGAACTACAGAAACATGGACACGATGTATTTCTTCATTGTGATTTTATACAAGGCTTAAATACGAACACAGAGGAAGCACTTTTATATATTCAAGATGTTATCGGAGCACAAGGTATTATTTCGACAAAGGGATCGACAATTCGAAATGCCAATAAAATTGGATTGAAAACGATTCAACGCATTTTTATTGTTGATACTTTATCTCTTACAAAATCAATTGAAAATTGTAAAACGACTAAACCGAATGCAGTAGAGATTATGCCTGGCATTATGCCTTCTATTATTAAACAGCTAGCGGAGGAAATAAAATTCCCTATTATTGCAGGTGGGCTGATTCAAACGCGAGAGGATGCAGAAATCGCAATTCGTGCAGGAGCAAGTGCAATTTCAACGAGTCATTATGAAGTGTGGATACAAGAAGAAAAAAGGAGTGCAACCTTGTGATTGAATTGAAAAATGTTTCAAAGGTATATAAAAATGCGGAAGAGACAGCAGTTAAAGACGTATCAGTTCATATTAAAAGAGGAGAATTTTTTGTTTTAGTTGGACCTTCGGGATGTGGAAAAAGTACATTATTACGAATGCTGGCTGGTTTAGAAGAAATTTCTTCGGGAGATTTAATTATTAATGAACATGTTGCAAATGATTTAGAGCCAAAAGATCGTAATCTATCAATGGTATTTCAAAATTATGCGCTATACCCACATTTATCTGTAGAAGAAAATATTTTATTTGGACTTAAGGTAAGAAAAGTACAGAAAGAAGAACGACAAAAACGATTGATGGAAGCTGTTGAGATGGTAGGGTTGAAGGAATATGTCAAAATGAAGCCTGGGCAACTATCAGGTGGACAAAGACAGCGTGTTGCACTTGCTAGGGCCATCGTCAGTCAAGCACCGATTTGTTTAATGGATGAACCACTTTCGAATTTAGATGCGAAATTACGTGCACAGATGAGGATTGAAATTAGAGAAATTCAGCAACGATTAGGAATTACGATGATTTACGTTACTCACGATCAAATAGAAGCAATGACTATGGGAGATCGTATTATGGTTTTAAATAAAGGAAGTATACAACAAGTTGGAACACCGCTTGATATATATAACGAACCAGCAAACGAATTTGTTGCAAGTTTTATAGGTTCTCCTTCTATGAATATAAATGATGGGGAAGTGGATAAAGAAAAAGGCATATTACATATAGGGCAATTGCAAATTCCATTATCTATTGGACAGTTAAAGCAATTACCAGAAGGAATAATTCGAATCGGCATGCGTCCTGAGTATATTGCATTGTCTGAGGAAGGACAAGAAGTTACGCTGCAATCTGTAGAAGTATTAGGGAATGAATCTATATTAAACTTTGCGGTAAATGGAACAACTTGGAGTGCGAAAGTCATCGGACAGTTACTCCTGAACAAAGGTGACAAAGTAAAATTATTATTCTCGCAAGAAAAACTATGCTTCTTTCACCAAAATACGAATGAACGATTAAAAGTGGTGGCTGAAGAAGAGTTGAAAGTGGTGGCGAAATAATGATTGAAGTAGGTAAGTTACCAGTTCAAACAACAGTGTCAAAAAAGAAGAGTTTATGGGGCAGAACGAAAGATTTAAGAATAGGATTATTGTTTTTGGCGCCATCTATTTTGTTATTTTCAATTTTTCTTTTCTATCCATTGTTTAGGACGATCTACTATAGCTTTTATTTAACAGATATACACGGAGAAGCTAATCTTTTCGTTGGCTTAGAAAATTATCAATATTTATTTTCGGATCCTGCTTTCTATAAAAGTATAAAGTCAACTTTATTATTTGTTTTATATACAGTGCCTACTAGTATTGTATTCGCCTTATTTCTTGCATTAATTGCAAATGAAAAAGTAAGAGGGATCGGGTTATTCCGAGTACTGTTTTCTTCAACGATGGGAATATCAGTAGCTGCTAGTGCAGTGATTTGGCTATTTTTATTTCATCCAAGTGTAGGGTTATTTAATAATATATTAGCCTCTATGAATCTTCCGGCAATCGCATGGTTAACGAGTCCGGACTGGGCACTGTTTTCTGTATCGGTTACAACGGTTTGGGTGAATACAGGATTTGCATTTTTAGTTATATTAGGTGGTTTACAAAATATTGATACGTCTTTATATGAGAGTGCATCTATAGATGGTGCTAGTTATTTACATAAGCTTCGCCGCGTCACATTACCGATGCTATCACCAACTTTATTTTTTATCGTGACAGTAACGTTAATTAGTGCATTCCAAAGCTTTGGACAAATTGATATTTTAACGCACGGTGGACCGAATGATGCAACGAATTTAATTGTGTACTCGATTTATAAAGAGGCATTTGTAAATCATCAATTTGGAACAGCAAGTGCACAAGCGATGGTATTATTTATTTTCATTTTTATTGCTACATTGATTCAATTTAAGTTTGCTGAGAGAAAGGTGCATTATAAATGATCGTTAAACAGTGGAAACAAAATTTCCTATTATACATGCTGCTCATTATTAGTGCAGTAATGGTGTTTTTTCCTGTACTGTATGCGTTTTTAATAAGCTTTATGACACCAGACGATATTCAAATGAGAAGGTTATTTCCAACTCAATTTACTTTTGATAATTTCATTAATATTTTTCAAAAAGTACCTCTTTTTACATACTTATATAACAGTTTAATTGTATCGACAGTTGTTATGCTTGGACAACTTATCGTATCCAGTTTAGCAGCTTATGCTTTTGTTTTTCTTCAGTTTAAAGGTAGAAACTTAATTTTCTTTTTGTTTATTTCAACAATGCTTATTCCGTGGGAAGCAACGATGGTACCGAACTTTTTAACGATTCAAAACTTCGGATGGATTAATAGTTTTGCTGGGATGACGGTGCCGTTTTTTGCAACAGCTTTCGGTATTTTCTTACTACGTCAACATTTTATGACACTTCCGAATGAACTGAAAGAAGCTGCTTTTATTGAAGGGATTGGAAATGTAAGGTTTTTATTCAGTGTTGTAATTCCGTATTGTAAAACGAGTTTTATTACGCTTGGAGTATATAGCTTTTTAACAACGTGGAATATGTATTTGTGGCCGCTCTTAGTAACCACTGATGAAAAAGTAAGAACGGTTCAAATTGGTGTAAAGCAGCTTCAATCTCAAGAAGTTGCAACTGATTGGGGCAGTGTAATGGCCGGTGTTACGGTTATCGTCATTCCAACGTTGATTTTACTATTTTTAGGGCAAAAGCAATTACAAAAAGGATTAACAAAAGGTGCAATTAAATAAGCATACATAGGAAAAGGTGGGATTGAGATGAGTTTATTGAAAAAAAGTGCTGCTCTTTTAATGGCAGCCACAATGGCATTAACCGGCGCAGCTTGTTCAAATAGTAAAACAGAGGGGAAACCTGAAGCACAGGCAAAGGTAGCTCCAGTTGAAAAGAATGGTGATAAAACTGTAATTCGTTTCTGGCATGCAATGGGTGGAAAAACACAAGGTGTACTAGATGGGCTTGTTGCAGACTATAATAAGTCGCAGAATAAATACGAGATAAAGGCAGAGTTCCAAGGAACATACGAAGAGTCTTTAACGAAATTTAAAACGATGTCTGCAACGAAAGAAGCGCCAGCTCTTGTTCAATCGAGTGAAATTACAACGAAGTATATGATTGATAGCAAAAAGATTACGCCTATCGATAGCTGGATTAAAAAAGATAAGTACGATACATCAAAATTAGAAAAAGCAATTACGAACTATTATTCAGTTGATGAAAAAATGTATTCTATGCCGTTTAATTCATCTACACCAGTATTAATTTATAATAAGGATGCTTTCGCGAAGGCTGGATTAGATCCAGAGAAAGCTCCGCAAACATATGATGAGTTAAAAGAAGCGGCGAAAAAGTTAACGATTAAAGAAGGCGGAAATGTAAAGCAGTATGGATTTTCAATGCTGAATTATGGTTGGTTCTTTGAAGAGTTGTTAGCGACACAAGGTGCTTTATATGTAGACAACGAAAACGGCCGTAAAGATGCTGCAAAGAAAGCGGTATTTAACGGAAAAGAAGGTCAAAAAGTATTTGGGATGTTAGATGAATTAAATAAAGCTGGTGCACTTGGAAAGTATGGAGCAAGTTGGGATGATATTCGTGCTGCGTTCCAGTCTGGACAAGTTGCTATGTATTTAGATTCTTCAGCTGGTGTTCGTGATTTAATTGATGCATCTAAGTTTAATGTAGGCGTTTCGTATATTCCGTATCCAGAAGATTCGAAACAAAATGGTGTTGTTATTGGCGGTGCTTCATTATGGATGACGAATATGGTTTCAGAAGAAACGCAGCAAGGTGCTTGGGACTTTATGAAATATTTAACGAAGCCAGATGTACAAGCAAAATGGCATACTGCAACAGGATATTTCTCAATTAATCCAGATGCATATAATGAGCCGTTAGTAAAAGAGCAGTATGAAAAGTATCCGCAGTTAAAAGTAACGGTAGAGCAATTACAAGCAACGAAGCAATCTCCAGCAACTCAAGGTGCATTAATTAGTGTATTCCCAGAATCAAGAGATGCAGTCGTAAAAGCATTAGAAGCAATGTATGACGGGAAAAATAGTAAAGAAGCGTTAGATGAAGCTGCAAAAACAACAGATAGAGCAATTAGTATTTCAGCTCGTACGAGTCAAAAATAAGAGAAAGCCGCATCCTTTTTCAGGATGCGGCTTTCTCTATTGGGAGATAAGGGATCAAAGAAATGATGAAGTCTTATCTCTTTTATATGAGTAAAGGGTCTAGAAAGAATATTGTCCTTTTCATTATTTGTTTAACTCCATTGCAACTTGTTTACCATTTACGAAAACCTCTGCCACTGCTACTACAACTTCCATCACTTTTTTCATATCTCATCTCTCCTTGTTTTTTGTTTCATTTCTTACTTTTAGTATAAAGAAATATAGTAATTGCAACTATCGAATTGGATGACAAGAGACTTACAGTGTTGTAAGGATAATAGTTTTATTTGTAATAAATGCTATTTCGAATTATGATTCAGAAATTTCTGTCGTTTTAATCTATAATTAGAAAGAGAATGGTTTAGAAAGAAGGGGAAGAAATGAAGAGAATACTTGTTATTAGTGATATTCATGGAGAAATAGAAAAGTTCGAACAGTTATTGGAAGAAGCTCAATACGATGCAGGACAGGATCAATTGATTTTATTAGGGGATTATATAGATCGTGGTCCAAATGCGCGTGCAGTAATTGAAAAGGTAAAAGAGTTAAAAGAAGCGGGAGCCCTCGTTCTAAAGGGCAATCATGAAGATATGATGATCAAGGCGTTAACGACTGATGAGGAACGTTCATGGAACCATTGGGTAAAAAGGAATGGTGGAGATAAAACGTTATATAGCTATGGATTTGTAGAAGAAGACATTGCGGTTAATGAGGAAAACTTCCAAAAACCGATTTTACAATCTCATATATTAGAGGAACATGTAACGTTTATTCAAGAATTAGATCATTACATTGAAACAGAAGAGTATATCTTTGTACATGCTGGTGTTGAGCCGATGAACCGAGTTTCTGAATCTGAACCATATACATTAATGTGGATCCGTAATGAATTTCATAATGGATATAGCGGCGAAAAGGTTGTTGTATTTGGCCATACGGAAACAAAAATGCTTCATGGTAGTGAGAATTGCGGAGTGTATTTTGGTAGTAATCGTATTATTGGAATTGATGGTGGGGCTGTGTATGGTGGTCAGTTAAATTGTTTGGAGTTGCCAAGTAAAAAGGTATATGTAGTAAAAAATTGAAAGAGATAAGAGGAATCTTATTTCTTTCAATTTTTTATTAAGCAAAATTTAAGAAAGAGCCTTTATAATAAAGGTTCAAAATTTTATATCGAGCAAAACTTTAGAAGGAAATAGTTGAAAATGAAATTACATAATATGATTACATTATTTCGTTATGAAGAGAAGAGATGCAATAATAAAGAAAGTTGAAATAGATTGTGGAAGGTGAGAATATGCGCTTACTTGTAGTAGAAGATAATGCCTCGTTATTAGAGTCTATCGTACAAATTTTACGTGATGAATTTGAAGTGGATACGGCAATGAATGGGGAAGACGGCTTGTTTTTGGCGCTGCAAAACATTTATGATGCAATTTTGCTTGATGTGATGATGCCAGAAATGGACGGATTTGAAGTGATTCAAAAAATACGTGATGAAAAGATTGAAACGCCAGTCCTGTTTTTGACAGCGAGGGATTCTTTAGAAGATCGAGTGAAAGGATTGGACTTTGGTGGAGATGATTATATTGTTAAACCGTTTCAGGCCCCTGAATTAAAAGCGAGAATTCGTGCATTACTACGCAGAAGTGGTAGTTTAACAACACAGCAGACCATTCGCTATAAAGGGATTGAATTGTTCGGAAAAGATAAAGACATTCAAGTAGATGGACAAGGTATTAAGCTGACATTAAAACAATATGAGCTACTAGAGTATCTCATTCAAAATAGCGGGAAGATTTTAATGCGTGAACAAATTTTTGATCGTGTTTGGGGATTTGATTCTGATACGACAGTAGCAATTGTAGAAGTGTATGTACATCATTTACGTAAAAAATTAGAACCATTCGGTTATCAGAAAGATATTCAAACCGTTCGTGGTATTGGATATATATTAAAAGAACAATGAGAAAGGGAAGCATGTTTCAAAAGACACGTATTCGTCTAACTATATTGAATTCGTTAGTATTTATCCTATTAATAGGTGTATTAGGTAGTATTATTTATTCGTACACATACAAGCGTACTTATAATGAAGTGGATCAATCTATAAAAATGATAACTCAGTATAGAGAAAAATTTGATGTTAAAATGCCACCACCAAGAAAACGTATAGAGAATATCAAAATTCGAGACCCACGGATAACTATAATAACTTGGAATGGAAAAATAGTGGAGATAGAAGGCGATAACCATAAATTTCGCTCTAACTTTGAAGGGGATTTGGAAAAGTTTTCTCCAAAAAAGGTAGGGGATTTGCAAGATATTGAAGTGCAAGGACGATATTTTAGAATGTTTGCGTTTCAAGAAGATGGAAAAATAGTTCAAATTGTACGTGATACAACAGCTGAAGAAGAAATGCTAAATACTTTATTTTTAATTCTCATAATAGGTTGTAGCATAGGCAGTCTATGTGCAATAGGTATCGGTTTTTTCCTAGCTGGCAGGGCACTGATACCTATTCAAAATTCATGGGAGAAACAGCAGCAATTCGTTTCCGATGCATCACATGAATTAAGAACACCGCTTGCAGTTATTCAATCAAAAACGGATGTATTATTCCAGTCCCCATCCGCTACGATAGAAGAAAAAGCCGTGGATATCTCTACAATTTCAAAAGAATGTAGGCGGCTATCGAAACTCGTTAGCAATTTATTGTTGTTAGCACGTTCGGATTCTAATCAAATTGAGATGGATAAGAAAACATTTGAACTGGATAAGTTGTTAGAAGAAATTATAAATCCATATAAAGAAATTGCCTCTTATCAAGAAAAAGCGATGATATTAAAAGTAGAACATGATATAACGTTTATGGGTGATAGAGAGAGAATCCATCAAATGATGGTCATATTGTTAGATAATGCGATGAAGTATACGAATGAAGATGGGCATATTCAAATTGATTGCACACAAACGAGTAATTCAATTCGTATACGGGTGAAAGATAATGGGATAGGAGTTAAAGAAGAAGATATTCCAAATTTATTTGATCGTTTTTATCAAGGAGACAAAGCAAGAAGTATGTCAGAAGGAGCTGGGTTAGGTCTTTCAATCGCTAATTGGATTGTAGAAAAGCATTATGGAAAAATATCGGTAGAGAGCAAATGGGGAGAAGGAACTTGTTTTGAAGTGATTTTCCCAAAAAATCAAAGATTATAAGTGAGAAGACGACCTTGTTTTTACAAGGTCGTCTTTTTTAAGGGAAAGTTAAGGAATAACTTGTAGCATGTATTACATAATGGAAACTTGTGATGGAAAGAAAAGATGTAAGTTTTTTTGAATGAACTGGATAAATCATAAGGTTATTTCTAACAGAGATGAAGTTTATGTATAGTATAAAAAAAATTATGGGAAAGCTGGAAAAAGAAAGCGTGAGAGGGAGGAAGAAGTCTTGAAAAAGAAAATGATGATGGTATTCACTATTGGAGTAATGAGTTTAAGTATATTAGGGGGTGCCTCCCCTTCTGGAATGACAAAAGGAAAGACAGATTACACGCAGCGTAGTAAAGAACAATTAAATGATGGGAAAATACATGCAATGCATACGGAAGAAAAAGCGGAAAAGTTAGGCATTGAAACGGATGGGAAAGAACAAATTACGTTAGAAAAAGAAATTCATGAGACGGAAGTAGGAAGAGAAGCTAATCAATTAGGTATCTCGGCAGAAGGGAAAGATGTTGGAATTCTTTCAGAAGAAATTTATGAAACAAAAGTGAGGAAAGAAGCGTTGAAACTAGGAATATCTATAGAGAATACGTCGATTGTAAGTTTAATTGATCAAATTAATAAGATTAAAATTAATAATGAAGCAGAAAAGCTTGGTGTTTCAACTGAAGGAAAAGAAATAGAAGAGATTGAGGAAGAAATCTACGGAACGAAAGTTAGAAAAGAAGCAGAAAAGCTAGGTATTGCTCAACAAGGAAAAGAGATGGAAGGGTTAGCACAAGAAGTGTACGAACAAAAAGTACAGGAAGAAGCAAAAAAATATCATATTGATTTATATGGCAAAGATATATATCAAGTATTAAGAGAAATAAATGAGCAAAAGGTAATAGAAATAGCAGATGAGCTAGGTATGGATAGAACGAATTTGAAGATTCAAGATTTAGCGGAGAAGATAAATCTTGAACAACCTGAAAAGGGAAAAGAGCTTAAGTTTGTTCCTATGGTTCAAACAGATGCTGATGCGTTTTATTCGTATTTAACGAATTAAAAAGGGCGTGAGAATGATACGAAAATGGAAGTGGTATATATGTATGGCCTTACTATGTATAGGGGTATGGGGTGCATATACAAATGGAATTACAAAGTATGTGGAGAAAGTAAAGGGGGTACTATTTTCAAGTGTACAAAGTCAAAAACGAATAGAGTTTAGTAATAACGATGAAAAAGTCATGTTATCAAATGTGCCTTTAATTCAGCAATTACCAGAGTTAGATAGAGGCTGCGAAGTAACAAGTTTAGCGATGATGTTACAATACGCAGGTGTTTCTGTAGATAAGATGAAATTAGCAAATGAAATAAAAAAAGTTAATTTTATGGAAGATGGTGTACGTGGGAATCCGAATGAAGGATTTGTAGGGAATATTTATACCTTTTCTGAATCCGGATACGGTGTATATCACGGACCACTTTTTCAGTTAGCAAAAAAATATTTACCGAATAAAGCTGTGGACTTAACAGGGAAGAGTATAGAAGAAATTTATAAGAGTGTAAAAGCAGGGCACCCGGTAGTCATGATTACGAATGCAACATATGCTTCTTTAGATGAAGATGAATTTACTACATGGGAAACAAATAGTGGGGATGTTTCTATTACGTATAATGAACATTGTGTTGTACTTGTTGGGTACGATAAGGAATCTGTATATATTCGAGATCCCCTCGATGATAGCTTAGATGTAAAAGTGCCAAGAGGAAAATTTGAACAGGCATGGGTGCAGATGGGGAGTCAGGCAATTAGCTATGTAAATAACTCCAAATAAATTAGGAAGAAGAGCATGAACTATATAACTATAAGGTGAAGGATAAAGATTTAAGGAATTGTAAGAGAAGCTGTTAAAAAACAAGAGAACTTTAGCTTATTATATATGCTAAAGTTCTCTTGTTTTTTAGGATTAAAATGTTTAGGAGAAGTGGATATGTAAAAATGCATAATTGACGAAAAAATTACATGTTATCATTATATATTGTTTTATACATGTTGATTGTATAAAATTACACAAGTGTTCTATTACATAAAGGAGGCTTATTATGCAAAATATATTTAACTGGGTTAAAAGTATGAGTATCAAGAAAAAATTAATCATTTCATTTTTTATTATTTTAACTATACCAGGACTTATTATCGGTGGTGTTTCATATCAAACTGCCAAAACAAATTTTGAACATCAAATGACCGATAAAGCAAAGGAGAATATTTCAGTTTTAAATACTGTTATTTCTCAAAATATAGAAGAGAAATTTGTTGATGCGACGTACTTTTCAGACATCTTAACAGAGGATACATATCCAAATGGACAAGAAGAAATAGTAAGAACGAAGTTAGCACAATATATAAAGCTTCATCCAGAAGTAGAAGGTATTTATATTGGAACGCAGACGGGTAAGTTTATAAGAGAACCATTTATTCAAATGTCTGATGGCTATAACCCAACAGATAGATCATGGTATAAAGAAGCGCATGAAAATAAGGGAAAGGTAATTGTTACTGCACCGTATCAATCAGCATCTACAAAAAATATGGTAGTGACAATTGCTAAAGAAGCAAAAGATGGTAAAGGTGTTATAGGTATTAACTTGAATTTGGATAACATCCTCAAGGTTTCAAAAATGATTAATATTGGTGAAAAAGGCTATGCAGTTATTTTAGATCAAAATAAGCAAATTGTTAGTCATCCGTCTAGAAAGCCAGGTTCAAAGGTTACTGATCCTTGGATTAAACCAATTTATGAAGACAAACAAGGAAATGTATCTTATACAGAACAAGATGATAAAAAGAATTTAATCTTTACAACAAATGAGAAAACAGGATGGAAAATAGTTGGAGTTATGTTTGACGAAGAAATTATGCAAGCTGCCAGTCCAGTGTTTTATAAGACTTTGATTGTCATAGCTATCGCTATTGCATTTGGTAGTGTATTAATTTATTTCATTACAAATTCTATTACAAGGCCATTACGACAAATAGCCGAATCGGCACATAAAATTAGTAAGGGAGATTTAACAGAAAAAATTACAATCCATTCCAAGGATGATATAGGGAAACTAGGGAATGCATTTAATGAAATGTCTACGTCTTTACAAGATGTGATCACCCAAATTAGCTTTTCAGCAGAACATGTTGCAGCATCGGCAGAAGAGTTAACAGCGAGCGTACAGCAAGCGAATGATGCGACAGATCAAATTACAATTGCAATGGAACAAGTATCAGGTGGGGCTGAATCACAAAGCCAAGGTGTTGAAGAAGGCGCGGCTACATTACAACAAGTAAATACAGCAATTCAAGATGTAACTGGAAGCGCAGAGTCAATTTCTATTTCCTCATTACATGCGCGAGAAAGAGCTGAAGAGGGAGAAGATTTAGTTGAACAAACCGCAAAACAAATGCAGTCTATTTCTAGGTCGGTATCCCAGTCAGATGCTATTATTAAACTTCTTGATGAGAAATCAAAGCAGGTAGGAGCTATTTCTGAAGCAATTCAAAACATTGCTACTCAAACGAACTTATTAGCTTTAAATGCAGCTATTGAAGCGGCAAGAGCAGGGGAACAGGGCCGAGGCTTTGCTATTGTAGCAGATGAAGTAAGAAAGTTAGCAGAGCAATCAGGAGAGTCATCCGGAGAAATCGCGAATTTAATTACGGAAATTAAGGCTGATATTGAACATACTGTTAAGGCAATGGATAATGTGAGTGGGGAAGTTCAACAAGGCTTAGATGTTGTAACAAAAACGAAAGTAAGTTTTACAGAAATTTTAAGTTCTACTACTCATATTGTTTCTCAAGTTAATCAAATGGTAGAAACAACGAAGAGTATAGCTGGAGATGCAAACGAAGTAACAAATGCTATTGATGAAATTGCAGCGGCGGCAGAAGAAAATACAGCTAGTATGCAAAGTGTTGCAGCTTCAACAGAAGAACAAGTAAATTCGATGGAAGAAATTAGTTCGGCTTCGCAAAACTTAGCTGAGATGGCCGAAGAACTACAAGCAATGACTAGTAAATTTAAAGTATAATAACAGCAAATAAGTAAGGTGAAAATAATATCATCTTACTTATTTTTATATTCAGTAATTAGGGGAGTCATTAACGGGATGAAAAAAAGAAAAAGACTATGGAATTTATGGAAAACGATTACATTGTTAGTTTGTACGGTTGTAATTTTTTCTTTACTTGTTACAGATATATTAATTAGTCATAATGTAGAGCGGACAACGGAGGATAGCCAGGCAGAGAAAGCGAAAACAATTGCACATATTGTGGCGAATGATTCAGTTGTAATCAATGGTTTGATTGGGAAAGCAGATACTTCAGCAATCCAAACGTATACAAATAGGATATTAAAAAATACAGGTGTTCAATTTATTGTAGTTATGGATATGGATGGAATAAGAAAATCTCATCCAAATCCTCAAAAAATAGGTCATCATTTTATTGGGGGAGATGAAGGACCTGCATTGAAAGGGAAGGAACATGTATCGCTAGCAGAAGGAACTTTAGGTATTTCAATGCGAGTGTTTGTACCAATATTTTCTGAAACAGGGGAACAGCTTGGAGCAGTAGCTGTCGGTATTTCAGCAGATAATGTAAAAGAAAGAGTTAAGCAAAGTAGACATATTATTTATATTGGTGTCGGAGTTGGAGTATTAGTTGGGATTATAGGAGCAATATTGCTAGCTAGACATATAAAGAAAAGTTTATTTGGTCTTGAGCCGCATAGGATAGCAAAAATTCTTGAAGAAAGAAATACGATGTTGCTTTCGGTGAAAGAAGGTATTATTGCTGTAGATAAAGAGGCGAATGTAACTTTAATAAATAATGAAGCGAAACGGCTATTTAAAAAAAGTGGACTGGAAGAAGACTTTATTGGTAAAGATGTTGAATTGTATATGCCAAATTCACGTATAAAAGAAGTGTTGCAAACAGGCGAGGTACAATTAAACGAAGAACAAAATATTTACGGAATTACGATTGTCACAAATCGTGTTCCTTTATATGTAAAAGGAGAAATAGTTGGCGCGATCGCAACATTTCGTGATAAAACAGAAATTAGAAAATTAGCAGAGGAACTAACTGGTATTAGGCTATATGCGGAAGCGTTACGGGCACAATCTCATGAATTTATGAATAAAATGCATGTCGTATTAGGGCTCACACATATGAAACAGTATGAAGAATTGCAGAAATATGTAAGTAGTATGGTATCAGAGCATCAATATGAAATTGGTGGGGTTATGAAAAGAATAAAAAGTCCAGTATTTGCTGGTTTTTTACTAGGTAAACTTAGCTATGCTAGGGAGAAAAATATAAAGTTAATTATAAGTGAAGATTCTTACTTGCCGGAAATATATGATGAAAGTATTACTCATGAACTTATTACGATTGTAGGGAACTTAATAGATAATGCATTAGAGGCAGTGATACATTGCAAAAAGAAACAAGTTGAAGTTGGGATACAATATCAGAATGCATTAACTATTACAGTGCAAGATACGGGGAAAGGTATAGAAGAAGACGCAGTGGATGCATTATTTACAAAAGGTTATTCCACAAAAGGGGATAATCGCGGTTATGGTTTGTATCTTGTAAAAGAAAGTATACAGCGAATAAATGGGGAGATTCACATTTCCTCCTTATTAGGAGAGGGAACAACGATAACAATTGAAATACCTAAAGGTAGGGATGAGAAGCAAATATGATTAAAGTTTTAATTGTAGAAGATGATCCGATGGTTGCGATGTTAAATACGCATTATTTAGAGCAAGTGGGAGGGTTTGAACTTGTCCATGCAGTTAACTCAGTTAAAGAAGCGATAGAAGTGTTAGAGAGGTCACGAGTAGACTTCATATTACTTGATATTTTTATGCCTGAGGAGACTGGATTTGAGCTTTTAATGTATATTCGAAATCAAGAAAAAGAAATTGATATTATGATGATTTCAGCTGTACATGATATGGGAAGTATTAAAAAAGCATTACAATATGGAGTTGTAGACTATCTAATTAAACCATTTACATTTGAACGCTTTAAGGAAGCATTAACGGTGTATCGAGAAAAATTTACTTTCATGAAAGAACAACAAAAAATTAGTCAATCGGAATTAGATTCGTTAATTTTACAAAAAGAAAAAAGAGAGTCCTTTGACTATAAAGAGCTTCCGAAAGGATTAACAAAGCAAACATTGCAACTCATTTGGCAGAAAATCGAATCGCTTAATGGACAAGCATTTACAACTGATGAAATGGCGCAATTAGTAGGGGTTTCGAGAGTTTCTATTCGAAAGTATGTAATGTTTTTGACTGAAATCGGAGTATTAGAGAATGAAATGGTGTATCAAAATGTGGGAAGACCGGTGAGTAAATTAAGGTGTATTGACCGGAATAAAATAGACTTTTACGTATAAGCGGCTTATTATAAGTCGCTTATACTTTTTTTAATTACAAAACCAATTACAAAACTTACAAAAACTATTTTTACTATTGAAAGCGTTTTAATATTGTTATTAAGAAAACAAGGGGGTGCCATATGGGAATTCAAAAAAATGTGGAAGCGATATCATTTTCTGAAGGCAATGAATTGAAAAGTGAATCTTTCGCTTCTAAAATTATGAACGTTAAAATCGGTGTTATACCTTTACCGTTATATGTAGTATTGGCTGCTATTATTTATGGAGCATCTGTATATAATAAATTACCAGCAGATATGATTGGTGGTTTTGCAGTTATTATGATCATGGGTATTTTCTTAGGTGATATTGGAATGAGAATTCCAATATTAAAAAATATCGGTGGTCCAGCAATTCTCTCATTATTTATTCCATCGTTACTTGTATTTTTTAACTGGATGAATCCAGCTTCAATGGAAGCTGCGACTATGTTAATGAAAAAATCGAACTTTTTATATTTATATATTTCTTGTTTAGTAGTTGGAAGTATTTTGGGAATGAACCGTAAAGTGTTAGTGCAGGGTTTCGTTCGTATGTTTATTCCTTTAGTAGTAGGAACGTTAGCTTCTGTAGCAGTGGGCTTATTAGTCGGTTCACTATTTGGATTTGAAATGAAGCAGACATTTTTCTTTATCATCGTACCAATTGTGAGTGGTGGTATCGGAGAAGGGATTTTACCATTGTCGCTAGCTTATAGTGATATTTTAAATGAATCATCAGCAACGTTTGTATCACAGCTTATTCCGGCAGCTATTATTGGGAATATGTTTGCAATCGTGAGTGCAGGGTATATGAAGCGTTTAGGTGAGAAGAGACCTGAGCTTAGTGGTAACGGTGTATTGGTAAAAACAGACAATCAAGCAGATTTATTAAAGGAGCAAAATACAGAAAAACCAATTGATTTCTCATTAATGGGAGCAGGATTATTGATTGCATGTACATTCTTTATTTTCGGAGGATTCGCTTCTAAGTTTATCGGTATTCCAGGAGCAATCATTATGATTTTTTCAGCGGCAATTGTGAAGTACTTTAATCTAATGCCAGCAAAAATGGAGCAAGGAGCATTCCATTTATATAAATTCATTTCAAAGAATTTAACATGGCCATTAATGGTCGGTTTAGGATTGCTATATATTCCGTTAAAAGACGTAGCAGCAGTTCTTTCGGTAGGATATGTTGTTGTGTGCGCATCGGTTGTTCTTACAATGGTAGCGTCAGGTTTTCTTGTAGGGAAAGTGATGAAAATGTATCCAGTTGAATCAGCGATTGTAACTGGATGTCATAGTGGTTTAGGTGGAACTGGAGATGTTGCTATTTTATCAGCTTCAAATCGTATGGAATTAATGCCGTTCGCACAAATTTCAACGCGTTTAGGTGGGGCTGCAATGGTCGTAACAGCGACAATTTTATTAAAAATGTTTTCATGATCAAACAAGCTAGCTATATTCATATAGCTAGCTTGTCAAATTAAGGGGAGATTATAAGTATGTTAGAAAAACAAATTAATGAAAGATCATTGTTATTGCATAAAGAATTAGTAGGGAAAATTGAAATTACAAGTAAAGTAGAAGTGAATACAGCGGACGATTTAAGTTTGACTTATACACCGGGGGTAGCAGAGTCTTGTAAAGCAATTGCGGCAGATGAGGAAACAGCTTATGACTATACAGCACGTGGTAATATGGTTGCAGTTGTTTCAGATGGAACTGCAGTACTTGGTTTAGGGAATATTGGACCGAAAGCGGCTATGCCTGTTATGGAAGGGAAAAGTATTTTATTTAAGACATTTGCGAATGTAGATGCTTTCCCGTTATGTTTAGGGACGACTGATGTGGATGAAATCGTTACCCTTGTTAAAAATTTAGAGCCTACATTTGCAGGAATTAATTTAGAGGATATTGCAGCACCACGTTGCTTTGAAATTGAAAGACGATTAAAAGAAGAAACGAATATTCCTGTATTTCATGATGATCAGCATGGGACGGCTATTGTTGTTTTAGCAGCTGTTATTAATGCATTAAAAGTTGTAAGTAAACAAATGGACGATGTGAAAATTGTTATTAACGGTGCGGGTTCGGCAGGAATTGCAATTGGAAAATTATTATTAAAAGCTGGCGCAAAATACATTACGTTAGTTAGTTTAGAAGGTATTGTTTGTGAAGGTGAAACATGGATGAACGAAGCGCAAATCGAAGTTTCAAAGAAGACAAATCGAGAATATGTACGTGGAACATTAAAGGAAGCGATTCATCAAGCTGATATTTTCATCGGTGTATCTGCTCCAAACGTATTAACGAAAGAACTTATACAGACGATGAACGAGAAACAAATTGTGTTTGCAATGGCGAATCCAATCCCAGAAATATTCCCAGAGGACGCATTAGCAGCTGGAGCTGCTGTAGTTGGAACTGGTCGTTCTGATTATTCAAATCAAGTAAATAATGTATTAGCGTTCCCTGGTATATTCCGTGGTGCATTAGACGTACGCGCGACTGATATTACAGAAGAGATGAAATTAGCAGCAGCATATGGGATCGCTAACATAATTACGGACGAAGAGCGTAATGCGAATTATGTAATTCCCAATCCATTAGATAAAAGAGTTGTTCCAAGTGTTGCAGAAGTAGTAGCGAAAGCAGCCATTGATTCAGGTGTGGCACAGATTACGAAAATGCCAAGTTATAAATAGTCAAAAGCAGCGCCTTAAAAAGGCACTGCTTTTTTTGAGATAAGAAATCAAAATAATGAAGAAGTGTAAATTTATTCAAGCCCCGTTCATTATTTATTTAACTCCATTGCAACTTGTTTACCATTTATTAAAACCTCAGTTACTGCTACGATCACTTCTATCATTTTTTTCATCTCTCATCTCTCCTCGCGTCATTTCTTACTTTAAGTATAAGAGAAGAGAGATAATCCACCTATCGAAGTACGTGACGTAGAAATTACATTGTTGTAAGGAAGTGTTTCAGTTTTGTCACTTTATTCGGCATTGATTACAAATTGATCATAATATCTTTCATTCACATATATGTTTAATACCCATAATCCAGATGAAGGTAGTGACATTACGAGAGGGAGTTCCTTTACGGTTGTATCGACTGTATTTGAGGTAGTCCAAGTTTGTTTGGAGGTTTCTTTTTGAAAGAGTACTGGTGTTGGAGTTGTAGTTCCTTGTTTTAACGCGATAATAGATAGTTTTCCAGTTGGCATTTCAGGATCCAGGAAGAACCACATTATTTCATTTTGCTCATTTGCGATAATAGAGCTATCAGCCATTGCAATTTTTCTTTCAATGCCTTTTAACGGTATTTTTCCTTCTACGAATGATGGTGCTTCTTCCCAATTTACATCTTTTAAGACACTAAGGTGAAAAAAGGAAGGTGCGTTAATTTGAGAGGATGACGTTTCTATTACTTCTTTTTTAGGTACATTTGAATCGGGTTGCGATTGCGCGCAGCCAGTAATGAGGAAGGAGAAAAGTAGCATAGTTCCGATTTTTTTCATGGTGCCACACTCCTAATTTTTATTGTTAGTGTAATTGTATTTGCTAGAAGACGAGACAATTCCTTTAAATCATAAAAAGAGGTCGTAAGTTTTGTACGACCTCTTTTGACATTTTCTATCCCAATTGGTGAGGGCTAATAATCAGTGGGGGATGGAACCCCCCACTGATTAAAGTTTCACTTTATATTTGTTCAGTTGAAAAGGTTGGTTCTCTCTCTTTTTGAGGCATTGTTAAGAAAATAACAGAAAGGACGATACATACTCCGCCTAATAATTGATATGCTCCAAAAGATTCATTAAGCCAAGCGATTGAAACGATGGCAGCTACAAGTGGTTCAATGCTAGATAAAATACTTGTTTCTGTTGCTGCTAAATATTTAAGACTCCCGATATAAAGAAGGAAAGAAAGAGTGCCACTTATAATGATAAGAATAAGCATAGAAAAAGTTTGAAGTGTGAAAGTTTGCGAAATCTGACTCCACCCAAAAGAACGATTACAAATAAGCAGTGCAATCCCTCCAATTAACATCCCCCAGCCAATTACTATAGTTGTTCCGCATTCTTTAATAAGGGAAGCCGGATGAAGGGTATAAAACGCAAAACCAATCGCTGTTAATAGGCCGAAAGTAATAGCTGCTTTAGATAAAACAATATTTTCAATTGAACCGTTTGTAATAATAAAGTATGTCCCTGTTAGAGCAGTTATAATTGCGAGTATTTGCATAGAAGCAGGGAATTTCTTTTGCTCAAACGCAACGTAAATTGTAATAAGAACAGGACCTAGAAATTGAAATAGTGTTGCCGTTACGGCATTACTAATATGAACTGTTTCGATAAAGGCGTATTGCGCACCGAGCATGCCAAGAATAGAGAAAATAATAAGCTGTATAGAATGTCTAGGGTGTTTCCAAATTTGAAATATGTTTTGTTTCTTTATTAGTAAGAAAGACAAAATAAATACTCCTGCAAGCAACAAGCGAATTGTTAAAAAATCAATTGATGATACGTTCGTATGTTGAAATAGCCATTGAATCATCGGTCCAGATAATCCCCATAATGTGGCTCCTGTAATAATCATAATGAGTCCGATACGTCTACTTTTGTTCATGATCATGCATCTCCTCTTTAGTATTTGATTTTTTATGTGTGACATGATAGAAGGAATTATATATAAAATCTGGTACTGTAAAAAGTATCAGATTTTAGTTTTATTAAGGGGTCAGATATTATGTTAGAATTAACGCCTAATTTAAATATGAATAGTAAGAAGGCATTGTATGTGCAGTTGTATGAGTATATAAAAAAAGAAATTAAAGATGGAACGATTCTATCTTTTACGAAATTACCGGCTAAGCGAAAGTTAGCAACACATTTACAAGTAAGTAAAAATACAGTAGAGGCGGCTTACGAGCAATTACTTGCAGAAGGTTATATTGAGTCAATTTCGAGAAAAGGTTATTTTGTATGTAAGGTTGAGCAAATGGTTCATGTAGAAGAAAACGAAGAGAGAATAGAAGAAGTATCCTTTCAGGAGAGGGATTATAAATTTGATTTCACACAAACAGGAGTCGATACAAATGCTTTTCCGTTCAATATGTATCGGAAAATTATAAATGACGTATGGCAGCCTCATAATAATGAGTTGCTCTTTCTTGGTCACCCACAAGGAGAATGGAGCTTAAGAGAAGAAATTGCGAACTATTTGTATGAATCTAGAGGTGTGCGTTGTGCAGCTAGTCAAATCGTATTAGGAGCGGGAACACAAATATTAGTGAAACTACTGTTTCAATTATTAAAGGGAAGTAATTATGCAGTTGAAAATCCAGGATATCATAGAAAAATGGTTGTTTTTGAACAGGGAGAAAAAAGAGTTCAAATGTTATCTTTGGATAGAGATGGAATTTGTATTGTAGATTTAGAGAATAGTGATGCGAACGTTGTATTTGTTACTCCTTCCCATCAGTTTCCGTACGGAATGATTATGCCTATCACGAGAAGGATGCAGCTTTTACAATGGGCGAAGAAAGAAGAAGGTAGGTATATTATTGAAGATGATTACGATAGTGAATTTCGTTATTCGGGAAAACCTATACCGGCACTGCAAGGGTTAGATACAGACGGGAAAGTTATTTATATGGGGACGCTATCTAAAGCATTGTTGCCATCATTACGGATGAGCTATATGGTGTTACCAAAGAAATTGATTAAAAAGTATCAACAACAATATTTATTTTATACACAAAGTGTTTCAAGAATGGATCAAGAAGTGATTAGAAGGTTTTTAAGTGAAGGGTATTGGGAAAAACATATTCATAAAATGCGTGTCGTCTATCGAAAGAAGAGAGATCGACTTGTTTTTGAACTAGAAAAGTACTTCTCAAATCGTGTTGAAGTGATAGGAGAAGATTCAGGATTGCACATTTTATTAAAGGTGCATAATGGAATGCGGGAAGAAGAATTAATTAAAGAAGCTGCGAAACATAGTATCAAAATATACCCTGTGTCTACGTACTATAAAGACGGTACTGCACCTGAAAATATAGTGCTACTTGGATTTGCGATTTTATCAGAAGAAGAAATTGCGAAAGCGATTCAATTATTAAATAAGGCATGGTTTATAAAAAAGTAAAAAACATCCTCATAAATGCGAGGATGTTTTTTATTATTTTTCTTCATCTAGGAAAAGAACCATATGCTCTTCATCCCAATATTGTCCGTTATATTTTAATGAACGTTCTTGCACACCAAATGTTTTAAACCCTAATGACTCGTAAAGTTTTTTTGCACCATCGTTGCCAACAACAACATCAAGCATAACTTGCTCTACTTCTAAAGATTTAGCAAGCTCAAGACATTCTTTAATAAGTGCTTTTCCCGCTCCAAGTCCGCGTGCTTTTGGAGACACGTATACTGAACCAATTTTCGCTTTATGTTCTTGTTTTACATATGGTTTCGTTTCCAGTGTTGCAACTCCGATTAATTCTCCATCTTTAAATGCACCTAGTGTATAGTTCTCATCTTGTGCTAATTTTTGGGCTTTATATTCAATAGCACACTCTTTATTAATAATATCTTCATAAGAAGAGCTGAAAGCTTCCGGGTTTTGTTTTAACCCTTCTACTCGAAGTTCTAAGTAAATTTCTGCTTCGTCTTTTGTTAATACATGGATATCCAATTATATCACCCTCCAAATCTTTGACAGTTGTACCTATATTTTATATTGAAATAAGAATAATTTCAAAAGCTTAGCTTATAATAGTTGGTTTTATAAATAAAATAGCACCAGTAGTGTTGACTACTACTGGTGATTTCACGCATATATTATACAAATGGTAATTCAATTATAAATTCTGTTCCGACTTCTAATTCGCTTTTAACTTCAATAGAACCATTATGAAGTTCTACAATTTCTTTTGCAACAGCCAGTCCGATACCTTTTCCACCTGTAGCTCGTGTTCTGGATTTATCGACACGGTAAAAGCGATCAAAAACATGTGGGATATCTTCTTTTGGAATACCTTCACCTTCATCTTGTACACTTATTGTAAAAGTATTCGCACTGGTTAGTACACGTATTATTATAGAAGTGTTTTCTGGTGAATGTTGATAAGCATTGTGTAATAAATTTAACATAACTTGTTCCATACGTCTTTCGTCTATGCAAACTTCTAAATCATCTTTGCAATGTACATGGAGTTGCATTTGTTTGTTTGTTAATGTTGTTTTTGTTTTTTCAACCATTCGTTCTAAAAATGGTTTAAGAATTACTTTTTGTTTTTTTATAACAAACTGGTGTTGCTCTAATTGTACAAGCATAAATAAATCTTGTACGAGATCGGTTACACTATCCGTTTCGTCTTCAATGATTTGTAAGTATTCTTCACGTTCTTCTTTCGTTAGAGAATCTCTTTTTGCTACCTTTGCATAACCTTTCATATAGGTTAATGGAGTTAGTAATTCATGCGCTACACTAGCGAGAAATTCGTTTCGTTCTTTTTTCATATACGTAAGTTCACTAGATAAATCTTCAATCGTTTTTGCTAAGCTTCCAAGTTCATCATTTCGTTTAATTCCTAATTGAATCGGCTTATTTAATTTTGACATTTTTTCTGTCGCCCGCTTCATTTTTATAAGCGGTTCTGTAATAACACGAGAAAAAACAAAGACAGAAATAGTAGTTAAAATAATTGTCAAAACACTAATGATAAGAAATTGATTCATGAGTTTAAGTAACATATTTTCTAAGAAAGATGTCTTTAATAACATATATAACTTACCTTGAAATCCTTGAATTTCCAGCGGGCTTACTGTTGAGATGAATTTTGATTTTTTCCAGTTTTTTTCAACGATTAATCCACCTTCTGGGATAGTCTCAGTTTTACAAGTAAGTTGTTTTTGCATTTCTTTCGTTACGGGTTCTGAGGTAGAAATAATTTTGCCGTTATTGTCTGTTATAATGATAGCTATATCAGAGTTAGCAATTAATTCTGATTCAACTAAGTGTTCAGCCTCAGTGTTGATATCAAACTCGGGGTACACAGCACGTTTAGGTCGTTTACTGTGTTCAGCGCTTTCTGTGAGTTGCCTTTCTTTAGAATATGCACCCCACTTCGCGCGGTTTTTAATCATTTTACTATAGCGATTTCCTTTCTCTAAAAGAGCAAGAGTTTCCTCTTCAATGCGTATGTTTGAAAGGTTCTTATAAAAAGATACGAAAGCGATTGTCTCAATACATAAAGCTAATATTAAAAAGTATGTCCCAACTTTAAGGGAAAGTTTGCTCATTTTCTCACCATACCTTATTTCATATAAAGGGCCAGTGGTCAACTATTGTCCACTGACCAAATTAATTATTCACTTTTCCATTTATATCCTACTTTATAGACTGTTTCTAAGTAATCTTCAACTGGAAATCCTTTTTTGCGTAACTTATCCCGTATATTACGAATATGTGAATCGATAGTTCTGTATTCGATGTCTGTTTGATAGCCCCAAATCTTTTCGATTAAATCGTCTCGGCTGTAGGCACGGTTTGTATTTTGTAAAAATAGTCCGAGCAACGAAAATTCAATAGGAGTTAGTGAGATTTTTTCATTATAAACTGTAACAGTATGTTTCGTTTTATCCCACTCAATACCATTGAAGCTAACAAAGCCATCTTTCTTTGTGCGACGTAATATAGCCTCGATTCGCGCGACTAATACATGCTCATCGAATGGTTTTGTAATGTAGTCATCTGCTCCCATAGTCAGACCTTTGACCATATCATAATTTTGGTTGCGAGCTGTTAGCATAATAATTGGAACGTTGGAAATTTGACGGATTTGATAGCAAGTATCCCACCCATCCATATTCGGCATCATAACATCTAATAAAATAATATCGAAGTCCTTCTGTTCGATTAATTCTAGTGCTTCAAGGCCAGAAGTAGCTTTCATACAAAAATAGCCGCGAGGGCTTAAGAACAAATCTAATAATCGTAACATACGTTCTTCATCGTCTACTAATAAAATTTTCACCATAATCTTGTGCACCCCAAACTATTCATTCTACTTGTATAGTTTACATGAAAATAATAAAAAACTCTTTTTATGTGATTGAATGGATGGCTGATTTTTTCAATCAGGGCAATTGACATAAAAAATGCACTAGTTTTGCACAACTATTTTTTATAATAGAAAACGTAGCGACACAAATACCCTATGTTGCGACATAACGTCATGTCATTTTATTTATAAAATGACAATTCCATTCTATTGTGTATGTGAGATAGAGAGGGTTTTCGTATTCACCTCGCATCGGATAAGAAAAATTTCCTATCTCACACTTTTTTTAAAAGGGGATTGTACACATGAGTAAAAAAGTAGAGCATTTACAAAAAGAAAAGCAAGATCGTAATGCGGTTGTAATGTGTGTTGCGGTATCTATGCTTATTATGATAAGTTGTGTAAATAAATTTTTCGGGATTTTATAATAGAAAAAAAGCTTATTGCTTCTTAAGAAGCAATAAGCTTTTTTTATGTATTCTATATAATAAACCAAGGTAAAATTGCTAATCCAGAAGTTACAATTGCTGTAGCAAATATTAAAAAGATAGCTTGTTTGTTTTGTTTCATGTTACATTCTCCTCTACATATCAATTGCTTGCTATACGTTTACTTAATAATTAGCGGGAGATGGATCCTCCTCGCTGAGTAAAGTTTCACTTTATATTTTTAGTATAACGAATGGAAAGGATTGGAACGATCGATAAAGGTGACATGAAGATTACATTGTTGTAATGAAAAAAGCATCTTAATTAATAAGAAGATGCTTTTGAAAAATTATATTTAAATGTTAATTATTTAAGAATAAAACCATATGCTCTTCGTCCCAATATTGGCCATTATGTTTTAAGGACCGTTCTTGCACGCCGTAAGTTTGGAAGCCGAGGGACTCATATAATTTTTTTGCAGCAGTGTTATCAGCAACAACATCAAGCATGAGCTGTTCTACATGTAATTTATCGGCATTTTCAATAATCGCTTTAATTAAAGCTCGTCCTGCACCGAGACCACGCGCTTTTGGAGAAACAAAAACGGAGCCGATTTTTGCCTTATGCTCTTGCTTAATAAATGGCTTTGTTTCTAGAGTAGCAATACCGACTAAATCATTATCTTTGAAGACACCTAGAGTATACTTATCCGGATTGCTTAATCGCTTTGCCATAGCAGCGACAGGGTTTTCATGTTTAAGAACATCTTCATAAGAAGAGCTAAAAGCCTCAGGGTTTTTCGTTAAACCTTCCATACAAACTTTCAAATAAATTTCTGCGTCCTCTGTTGTTAATAAGCGAATTTCCATAGTTGTAACCTCCTAGATTGATTCAAATTTAATTCATTAACTTTGTAAGATTAAGTTTAGTTAAATGTATTCTGTGACTATTCTTTCTTAATTTGTAAAAGAATGAAAAGATTATGCTACTATGTTTTCATTTTATTTATCCCGCTATTTGTGGGCAGTAAAACTCCTACCTCGAAATTCGGCTGGAGCAAAGAAGTTAGGTGGGAGTCGGGCTGCCCGTAAAAGCCCCACTGATTATAGTTTCACTTTATGTAATGAAATTATATATTAACTTTATTAACTATTCAAGGTTTTAATATGTTACATTTTTATAACTAAAATTTCCGCTTTGTAAAGGAGTCATTTTTATCCAACTATTCGTGGGAGTCAGATTGCCCGTAAAAGCCCGATTAGTTGGGCTAATAATCAGTGAGGAGGGAAAAACCCTCCACTGATTAAATTTTCACTTTCTTTTACGTATTCAATCGTTTATTTTGTAGCCATCGATTCGTTCCGGATGTGTATAAATATTGCAAGATCCATTTCGAATAAATCCTACTACGGTAATACCTAAATCGTGGGCGAGTTGCAGAGCTAGTTTAGTTGGAGCTGATTTAGATAGAACAATTTCGCAACCTATTTTTGAAACCTTTAACAAAATTTCAGATGAGATGCGTCCGCTAAACGCAATGATTTTCCCTTGAACAGAGATATTGTTTCGTAAACAATGACCGTATATTTTATCTAGCGCATTATGTCTTCCGATATCCATTCTTGATAAAAGAATGTTATTTCGATCACATAAAGCGGTATTATGCACACCACCCGTTTGGCGAAATGTAGTTGAAGATTGTTGTAAGGAAGTCATTAGGTGAAAACATTCTTCCGGAGTAATAGTTATATGTATATCATGTAACTTTTTTGCTTTTGCTGCATCGTTGACGAAAACAAAACCTTGTCTACTTTTCCCGCAACAAGAAGTTACGTACCTTTTATTATATAAAGTTTGATAGAGCGGATTAATTTTTGATGATTTTACATGGACAATTCCGTTTTCTTTTTGGATCCATAATTCTTCAATATCTTTATAAGAAGAAATAATTCCTTCAGAAATTAAAAAACCGGTTACCATATCTTCAATGTAATTAGGAGTGCATACAACTGTTACGTATTCTTCGCTATTTAATTTAATTGTAATGGGAGATTCCGTAACAACCTCATCGGTTTGTTTTGAAAATGTACCAGATTGATAACGTACAATTGTATATGTTTCTTGAATAGGCCCCATATTAAATTCCCCTTTATATGTATTTTTCCCCATATTTATCATAAAACATCGAAAAAACAAAAGCATCTACTAACAAGAAGATGGCAGATTATTTTGGTTATTATTGTATATGTACGATATAATAGATTTGTAGAATAGCGACATTTTCAAGCTTTCGTAGTTATACCTTATAACATCTAGAATCGACTTCCAAAGGAAAGTATTTCAACAGGGCGCTTCAAAAATATGTACAACACAATTATGAAAACGGATTCATAATTGTGTTGTACAGTTAGTTGTAAGGAGAGGGGAAACTATGACAGAACAGACAGTCCGTGTAACCGTTGATGGTAAAGAATTTTTCGTATCAGGTGAAAAGACGATACTCCAATTGTTTAACGAAAGTAATTTAGAACATCCTCAAATTTGTCATGTACCAGAGGTAGATCCTATTCAAACTTGTGATACATGTATTGTAGAAGTGAATGGAAGTTTACTACGTGCCTGTTCGACGAAGTTGGAAGATGGCATGCATATTGAGAGGCAATCGGAACGTGCAAAGGAAGCACAAACTGAAGCGATGGATCGAATATTAGAGAATCATTTATTGTATTGTACAGTATGTGATAACAATAATGGTAACTGTAAAGTCCATAATACAGTACATATGATGGAGATTGAAGAACAGAAATATCCATATGAACCGAAAGTAAGTGCATGCGAAGTGGATACGTCGCATCCATTCTATCGATACGATCCAAATCAATGTATTGCTTGTGGGCAGTGTGTAGAAGTATGCCAAAATTTACAAGTAAATGAAACTTTATCGATTGATTGGAGTTTAGACCGTCCACGTGTTATTTGGGACAATGGTGTGAGTATAAATGACTCGTCTTGTGTTAGCTGTGGGCAATGTGTAACAGTTTGTCCTTGTAATGCATTAATGGAAAAAACGATGCTAGGAGAAGCTGGATTTATGACTGGTTTAAAACCAGATGTGCTAAATCCAATGATTGATTTTGTAAAAGATGTAGAGCCTGGATATAGCAGTATTTTAGCAGTTTCAGAAGTAGAGTCCGCGATGCGTAAGACGAAAATTAATAAGACAAAAACAGTTTGTACATTTTGTGGTGTAGGTTGTTCATTTGAAGTATGGACGAAAGGTCGTCAAATTTTAAAAGTGCAACCTGTTTCAGATGCACCGGTTAATGGTATTTCCACATGTGTAAAAGGAAAATTCGGATGGGACTTTGTGAACAGTGAAGAGCGTATTACAAAGCCGTTAATTCGCCAAGGGGATATGTTTGTTGAGGCTTCATGGGAAGAGGCTCTTGAAGTTGTTGCATCTAATATGCAACATATTAAATCAGAGTATGGTAGCGATGCGTTTGGGTTTATTTCTTCTTCGAAAGTAACAAATGAAGAAAACTATCTTATGCAAAAACTAGCTCGTCAAATATATGGAACAAATAATGTAGATAACTGTTCCCGTTATTGCCAATCTCCAGCAACAGACGGTTTATTTAAAACTGTCGGTATGGGCGGAGATGCTGGAACAGTGAAAGATATTGCTGAGGCAGGTCTTGTTATTATTGTTGGGGCAAATCCAACAGAAGGACATCCTGTACTTGCAACTAGAGTGAAGCGTGCTCATAAATTACATGAACAAAAACTAATTGTCGCAGACCTTCGTAAACATGAAATGGCGGAGCGTGCTGATATATTTGTTCACCCGAGTCAAGGGACGGATTATGTATGGCTTGCTGGGATAACGAAATACATTATTGATCAAGATTGGCACGATAAAAAGTTCATAGCTGAAAATGTAAAGAATTTTGATGAATATAGCAAAATGCTAGAAAAATATACGCTTGATTATACTGAGGGAATTACAGGGATTTCTAAAGCTCAGTTAAAAGAAATGGCTCGTATGGTATATGAAGCAGATGGTACTTGTGTACTTTGGGGAATGGGTGTAACTCAAAATACAGGAGGAAGTACAACGTCAGCAGCAATTTCAAATTTACTTCTCGTTACAGGTAACTACCGTCGTCCTGGTGCCGGTGCGTATCCGTTACGCGGGCATAATAACGTACAAGGTGCTTGTGATATGGCGACATTACCGAACTGGCTTCCGGGTTACCAAGCTGTTTCAGATGATGTGCATCGTGCGAAATTTGAAAAAGCATACGGTACTACCATTCCGAAAGAACCGGGATTAAATAATATCGCAATGTTACTTGCGGCCGAAGAAGGAAAACTACGTGGTATGTATGTTATGGGAGAAGAAATGGCTTTAGTAGATTCAAATGCCAACCATGTACAACATATTTTAGCGAATTTAGACTTCCTTGTTGTTCAAGATATGTTCTTATCGAAAACAGCTCGTTTCGCCGATGTTATTTTACCAGCAGCACCAAGCTTAGAAAAAGAAGGAACGTTTACGAATACAGAGCGCCGTATTCAAAGATTATACGAAGTATTGAAACCGCTTGGTGATTCAAAACCAGATTGGTGGATTTTACAAAAAGTAGCTCGTGCACTGGGCGGAGACTGGAATTATGGAAGTCCAAGTGAAATTATGGACGAAATTGCATCGCTTGCACCGTTATACTCTCAAGCGACGTACGACCGTCTAGAAGGCTGGAATAGTTTATGTTGGGGTAGCCATGATGGTAGTGATACGCCATTATTATATGTAGATGGATTTAACTTCCCAGACAAACTAGCACGTTTATCACTAGATGAATGGGTTCCGCCAGTTATAGCACCAGATGAGTATGATTTACTATTAAATAATGGCCGTATGCTAGAGCATTTCCATGAAGGGAATATGACGAATAAGTCGGCTGGTATTTTATCTAAAGTGTCTGAAGTATTTGTTGAAATTTCACCTGAACTTGCTAAAGAACGCAATGTGAAAGATGGTGGTCTTGTAGAGTTAGCATCACCATTTGGAAAAATCAAAGTACAAGCGCTTGTTACAGATCGTGTAACTGGAAATGAGTTGTATTTGCCGATGCATGCGACAGTAAATGAAGAGGCAATCAATATTTTAACAGGAACAGCAACAGACATTTATACGTGTACACCAGCTTATAAACAAACAATGGTGAAACTGCGCGTATTACGTGAAAAAGGAAATCGTCCGTTACCATCTTCAAACCCGAGAGATAAAAAACGTCATCCGCAAAATGGTGTTGAAATCGAGCGAAAGTGGCAAAGAAAACAATACGTATCACTTGTGGACCAGAATTAGGGGGCGGAGATAATGGCAAAAGAGATTACTTTAATTAAAAAGAAGATTGTAACAGAAGAAGAAAAAAAACAGCAAGTAACAGATGAGTTGTTAAATGATCTAGCTGAGAATAGAGAAGCAGTAGAAGAGACGATGCGGCTATTAGCGCAGTTGCAAAAAGCAGGAATTTTAGATGCAGCAATTAGTTTACTTGCTGCAAAAGAAGATGTTTCCAAAATAGCTGTTGAACAATTGAATCGTGAACCAGTAAAAAACGCATTAAACAATATGATGGGGGCAGGAGAGGCATTATCTTCAGTGGACCCAGAAATAACGAAACAAATAACATCTAGTTTAGTCACTGGATTACAATTTGCAACAGAGGAATTAAATAGTGGTAAAAAAACAAAAGTGATGGATTTCTTTAAAGTGTTAAAAGATCCAGATATCAATAGAGCAATTACATTCGGTTTTAGCTTCTTGAAAGCATTTGGTCAAGGGTTAGAGAAAAAATAGAGTAAATGAAAAAGTGATGGCAAGTAGCCATCACTTTTTCATTGTATGTATAAGAGTGTTCATGTTAAGTGGAATATATTATTATTAAAAAGATGGGTTGGAAATGGAAATATGGAATCCATCTCAAATATCGTTTTAGAATGTGGAGGAATATATGCAACACCGTAAAAGACTATCTATACCAGGGGTAATGGGACATTCCTTTCAAACAGTTAGATTTGCTTTTTGGAATGTATTAACCTTTCAACTTGCTTATAAATTATTAGCAGCGATTGTATTTGTCCCGCTATTTGGGATCATTTTTAATAAGTTATTGTATTTTGGTGGTTATGCAAATGCGACGAATGATGAATTATTAGCGTTTTTAAAGACACCATACGGCATTTTGGCAATCGTAATTTTATCATTGTTAGCACTGTTTCTTATCTTTACGGAATTTGCGGTGCTTATTATCATTTCGTACTTCGCTCATAAAAGACAAAAGGTGAAATTACGTCCGATTTTATATAAAACCGTAACGTATTTACCTACTCTTTTCACATATTGCTTACCAGGATTTATTTTATATGCTGTCGTATTGTTACCTCTTTTAAATCTTGGATATGAAACGGCATTAATTCCGCAAATTCAAATTCCTAACTTTATTACAGGAGAACTGTTTAAGACAACGATGGGACAAGTTGGTTATTACACGTTCTTTGCTGTAGTTGCGTATTTGAACCTTCGCTGGATTTTTGTTCTACCTATTGTTGTTTTAGAGCAAAAGCCGTTTCGCACAGCAGCACGTAAAAGTGCAACGTTAGTAAAAGAAAGTTTTTTTAAAGTACTATTCTTTTTAGTAGGATTTTTTATTTCAATAGGGATTGTGTACGGGGTATTTTTTGGAATGTATTTATTGTGTCTATGGGGCATGTATGAATTTACAAATCCACAGGGAACATTTGCATTATTAGCAGAATCAACAATGTCTGTATTTTTAACGAGTACATTGTATTTATTTAGTTTTATCGTGACGCCATTTTATATTATGGCAATAACACGATTGTATTTACAAAAGGTTCCGGTTGAAGATGTTTTATTAGAAGAAGGATTAGATTATTCGAAAACAAAAGCAGATAAATGTTTCTTCCAAAAACATCGTTGGAAATTTATTGGTGTATATATTGTAGGAATTATTACTGCCGGAATGGTCGTTGCCTTCATTGTAACGTTTATTTCAAATTCATATAAAGAACCAATTATTATGGCTCATCGTGGTTATATTTCAAAAGGTGTAGAGAATACGAAAGAAGCTCTGCAGGGGGCTATTGATGCCAAAGCAGACTACGCTGAAATTGATGTACTGCAAACAAAAGACGGTGAACTAGCAGTTATACATGATTTGAAGCTAAAACGTCTTGCGAATGCTAATGTTCACGTGTCAGATTTAACGATGGAGGAGTTAAGACAGCTTACCCTTAGTCAAGATGGGTTTTCAGGACAAATAAGTACACTTGATGAGATCATTAAGCTGGCAAAAGGAAAAATCAAACTTAATATTGAAGTGAAGCTCCATGGTGGCGAAAAAGATTTCGTAAACAAAGTATTAAAAGCGATTAAAGATAATGAATTTGAGAAGCAATGTGTCATTCAAACGTTACACTATCCGCTTATTAAAGAGTTTAAACGTGCAAATCCAAATATAAAAGTAGGATACATACTGTATGCGAGTAGAGCTAACTTAAAGAATGTGAAGGCTGATTTTTATGTAGCAGAAGAATACATGTTAAATAAGAAATTAGTAAAAGAAGCAAGGAAGCTAAACAAGCCAATTTACGTATGGACAGTAAATGATATGGAAAGTTTAAAGGCATATTATAAGTTAAACGTGGATGGTATCATTACCGATTATCCTGAAGACGCACGTGAAACAATTAAGATGTTAAAAGAGCAAGAAGATCGTGAAAGTGATATGTTTGATAAAATTACCGAGACGACAGAAGATCTATTTTCAAAGTTATTTATGATCTATCCAGCTGCTGGCTAAATGCTAGTAGCTGTTTTTTTTATGGAAAGAATATATTTCTAAAGTATTGTACAAAGTAATAAGTGTATATGTATACGTAACTACTTAGTTTTTTTGCATTGTTACATTATTGTCAAATAATAAATAATTACTATGCGTTTTGAATGGATATAATGTAAATAGAGTGATAGATAATGAGATGGTACAAATAACCCAATGGAATCAATGTTTCGTATATTTACACTATTCTAAATATATAAACTTTTAAAAAATGGTATGTTAGCGTTTTCATAATTTTTAAGTTATGCTAGAATAAGGACATAAGTTATTAATTATTACAAAAAGAAAAAAGAATTCCTTTTTTCTGTTAATTATAAGGGGGCATTTCATTATGCGTATTGGGGTACCAGCAGAAATTAAAAACAACGAAAACCGTGTGGCAATGACACCAGCAGGTGTTGTACATTTAGTTCGTAACAATCACGAAGTATTCATTCAAAAGGACGCAGGTGTAGGATCTGGTTTCACAGATGCTCAGTATGTTGAAGCGGGAGCGAAAATTGTTGATACGGCTGAAGAAGCTTGGAACATGGAAATGGTTATGAAAGTTAAGGAACCAGTTGAAAGCGAATACAAACACTTCAGCGAAGGTTTAATCTTATTCACATACTTACACTTAGCTCCAGAACCAGAATTAACAAAAGCGTTAATTGAAAAGAAAGTTGTTGCTATCGCATATGAAACAGTACAATTAGAAAACCGTTCTTTACCATTACTTGCACCTATGAGTGAAGTAGCTGGTCGTATGGCTGCACAAATCGGTGCGCAATTCCTTGAGAAAAACAAAGGCGGTAAAGGTATTTTACTTGCAGGTGTTCCAGGAGTTAAACGTGGTAAAGTAACAATTATCGGTGGTGGACAAGCTGGTACAAATGCTGCTAAAATTGCAGTTGGACTAGGTGCGGATGTAACAATCATCGACTTAAGTGCAGAACGTCTTCGTCAATTAGATGACATTTTCGGAAACCAAGTAAAAACTTTAATGTCTAATCCTTACAATATTGCAGAAGCTGTAAAAGAATCTGATCTTGTAATCGGTGCAGTATTAATCCCAGGTGCAAAGGCTCCAAAACTTGTAACAGAAGAAATGATTAAATCAATGGAACAAGGTTCTGTTGTTGTAGATATCGCGATTGACCAAGGTGGTATTTTCGAAACAACTGACCGTATTACAACTCATGATAACCCAACTTATGAAAAACACGGCGTTGTTCATTATGCAGTTGCAAACATGCCAGGTGCGGTTCCACGTACATCAACTCTTGCATTAACAAACGTAACAGTACCATATGCAGTACAAATTGCTAACAAAGGCTACAAAGAAGCTTGCCTAGGCAACACTGCATTATTAAAAGGTATTAATACATTAGAAGGCTATGTAACATTCGAAGCAGTTGCAGAAGCTCACGGTGTAGAGTACAAGGGTGCTAAAGAATTATTAGAAGCAGAAACAGTATCTTGCTAATAGAAGCATTATACAAAACAAAATCGAACAATATATAAAACAACATGATAAGAGCTAAGAGATAATACCTCTTAGCTCTTCTTGGTAAAAGGGGGCATTCATCGTGGCCAACCTATTTAAAAAGAAATCCGTTACGCAATTGTTAGGGGAAAGTAAAAGTAAAACTTTGACGAAAACGCTAGGGGCATTTGACCTAACAATGCTAGGGATTGGTGCGATAATTGGTACAGGAGTTCTAGTATTAACTGGATTAGTAGCAGCAAGAGATGCTGGTCCAGCAGTTATTTTTTCATTTATGATTGCAGCAATTGTTTGTGGATTTGCAGCTTTATGTTATGCAGAGGTTGCATCTGCACTTCCTGTTTCAGGTAGTGTGTACACATATTCATATGCAACAATTGGTGAGTTTGTTGCCCATTTAATGGGATGGACATTGCTATCCGTATATGTCGTAACGACTGCCGCAGTAGCTGGCGGATGGACAGGTTATTTCAATAATTTAGTGAGTGGATTGGGACTTGAAATTCCAAAAGCGTTGTTAACGATTCCATCGCAAGGTGGTATGGTGAACTTACCCGCAGTTATCGTTACGTTGGTGATAACTTGGTTATTATCGCGAGGTACAAAAGAAAGTAAGCGTGTGAATAACATAATGGTATTAATTAAAATTGGTATTGTTGTTTTATTCATTGCAGTTGGTGTATTCTACGTGAAACCAGAAAACTGGATACCATTTGCACCGTATGGCTTAAGTGGAGTCTTTGCCGGAGGAGCAGCAGTATTCTTCGCTTTCTTAGGATTTGATGCATTAGCAACTTCTGCTGAAGAAGTGAAAAATCCACAACGTGATTTGCCGATTGGTATTATTGCTTCATTAGTCATTTGTACAATCATTTATGTTGTAGTTTGTCTCGTTATGACAGGTATGGTTTCTTATAAGGAATTAGATGTACCTGAAGCGATGGCCTATGTATTAGAAGTTGTAGGACAAGATAAAGTGGCTGGTGTAATCGCTATTGGAGCTGTAATTGGTATTATGGCTGTAATTTTCGCATACATCTACGCTACGACACGTGTATTCTTCGCTATGAGCCGTGACGGTTTATTGCCAAAATCTTTTGCGAAAATTAACAAGAAGACAGAAGCACCAACATTTTCAGTTTGGTTAACAGGAATTGGTAGTGCTTTAATTGCCGGATTTATCGATTTAAAAGAATTGTCGAATTTAGCGAATATTGGAGCGTTATTAACATTTGCGATGGTTGGTGTAACTGTCATCATTCTTCGTAAAACGCATCCGAAATTACAACGTGGATTTATGGTACCACTTGTACCAATCTTACCGATTATTTCAGTTGCAAGCTGTCTATTCTTAATGGTAAATCTACCGTTAAAAACATGGATATACTTCGGTGTTTGGTTAGCAATCGGAGTGGTTGTATACTTTGTTTATTCGAAAAAACATAGTCATTTAAAAGACGATGGAAGTTCGCAAGATAGTTTAGAAAAAGCTAATTAAAGGGATATAAAGTTAGTAAGCCTTGTGCGTCTAGGGAGCGCGCAAGGCTTTTTCTTTTGGGGAAATAAAGGAGACCAATGTTATGTTGTCGAATTTTTATGTCGGAATATAAGAAGGGGTGGAAAGATGGAGACGAAAGTTGTCGTTGGAGCAGAGGGATATAATAATAACCCAGGGTGGTTACATACGAATGAAAAAGAATTACATTTATTAAAAAGAGAAACGTGGCTTAATAAATTTCAGCCTAATTCTTTATCAGTAATTTTGGCTGAGCACGTATGGGAGCATTTATCGTATGAAGAAGGTATAGAAGCAGCTAAAGTTTGTTATGAGTTTTTAGAAGATAGTGGATATATTCGCTGTGCAGTGCCGGATGCATTTTTCCAAAATGAAGAGTATCAGCGTGGTGTGCAAGTGGGAGGACCTGGCCCGTTAGATCATCCAGCTGCAAGTCATAAAATTGTACATAACTACAAAACGATTATATCTATGTTTGAAGCAGCAGGTTTTCAAGTAAAGCTTTTAGAATACTGTGATGAGAATGGCCAGTTTCATTATAGTGATTGGGAAGAGAACGGTGGATTTATTTATCGATCGAAACGTTTTGATCATAGAAATCAAGATGGTAAATTAGGATTTGCTTCGTTAATTGTGGATGCAGTGAAAGTTAATAAAGTGAAACTTTAATCAGTGGGGGGCTTCATCCCCCACTGATTATTAGCCCTCACCAATCGGGCTTTTACGGGCAGTTAATCTCCCACCTAACTTCTTTGTTCCAGCTGCATTTTGAGGTGGGAGTCTTACTGCCTGTTAATGCGGGATAAATAAGAAGGGATGCACGGTAGTTTTCGTGCATCCTTTTTGTATGAAGGGCATGATAGATGCGGAGAATATTTATATGTTTATTTTGAAATATGAACGAAATGTTTTAAAAAATGTATGAGAATTCATTGACACATATGAATGGACGCTCATATAATAAAGGTATAAGACATATGAATAGTTGTTCATATGTTCAAATAAAGAGGTGAGCTGTGATGGCTGAAAATAAAGTAGAAACGCAACAGGAAGCATGTTCTCAAACGGTAATTCACGAGGAAATCGTGGATCAAGTAAAACAAACAATTCCGACTGATGAAAGTTTAAGTAAAGTAGCAGAATTATTTAAAGTATTAGGTGACCGTACACGTACGAGAATATTACATGCATTATTTGAAGCTGAAATGTGTGTTTGTGATTTAGCTTATTTATTAGGAATGACGCAATCTTCAATCTCACATCAGCTTCGTGTATTAAAGCAAGCAAAGCTTGTAAAGAACCGTAAAGAAGGAAAGGTAGTTTATTACTCATTAGCTGATCAACACGTAATTCATATCTTCGAGCAAGCGTTTGAACACGTAAACGAGGAAGAATAAAAAAGCGAGGAGGGAGAACGATGGCAGAAGCATTAGTGAAAAAGAAACTTATGCTAGAAGGTTTAGATTGTGCAAATTGTGCAATGAAAATTGAAAAAGGTGTTGGGAATATAGAAGGGGTAACATCTTGTTCCGTAAACTTTGCAACAAAAACGATGCTTTTAGAAACACCGCGAAATAAAGAAAATCAAGTTGTTACGGAAGCGAAGCAACTTGTTACAAAATTAGAGCCACATATTAAAGTGCAAGAAGAGCAAAAAACAAAATCAGTAAAAGAAGTATTTGTATTAGAAGGCTTAGACTGTGCAAATTGTGCAATGAAGATTGAAAATAAGGTAAAGGAAATGCCAACAATTTCAGAAGCGACTGTTGATTTCGTATCAAAGAAATTACGAGTAGAAGTTGCAAATAAACGAGAACTTGAATCGACTGTACAAAATATAAAAAATGTTGTTCAAAAGTTAGAGCCTGATGTAAAAGTTGTTCGTGAAGAGGAAAAAGGACACGACCATGATCATGGTGATGGAAATGTGAAAAAGATGATAGGACGATTAGTAGTCGGTGGAATTTTGACAGGAATTGCTGCGTTAGCCGGATTACCGCAAATGATAACAATTCCATTATTCGTCCTTGCTTATTTATTAATAGGTGGAGATATCGTTTGGAGAGCGGTAAGAAACATAACTCGCGGCCAAGTGTTCGATGAAAACTTTTTAATGGCAATTGCAACTTTAGGAGCTTTCGCGATTCAACAATATCCAGAAGCGGTAGCAGTTATGCTATTTTACCAAGTAGGGGAACTGTTCCAAAGTATTGCAGTAAATCGTTCTCGAAAATCAATTACGTCATTAATGGATATTCGTCCTGACTATGCGAATGTGAAAGTTGGAAACGAAACGAAACAAGTATCACCAGAAGATGTGCAAATTGGTGAGTATATTATCGTAAAACCAGGTGAAAAAGTACCGTTAGACGGGAAAGTAGTTGAGGGAACATCAATGATGGATACTTCAGCGTTAACAGGTGAGTCTGTACCGAGGGAAGTAGAAGTTGGTAATGACGTATTAAGTGGTTTTGTAAACCAAAATGGTGTATTAATTGTCGAAGTTACAAAAGAGTTTGGTGAATCCACTGTATCGAAAATTTTAGACTTAGTACAAAATGCAAGTAGCAAAAAAGCGCCAACAGAAAACTTTATTACAAAGTTTGCACGTTATTATACTCCTGTTGTAGTTATAACAGCAGCAATAATGGCATTTATTCCACCACTTATTTTAGAGGGTGCTACATTCTCCGATTGGATTTATAGAGCTTTAGTGTTCTTAGTAATCTCTTGTCCATGTGCGCTCGTTGTATCGATTCCTCTTGGATTCTTTGGCGGTATTGGTGGGGCATCTAAAAGTGGTATTTTAGTAAAAGGAAGTAACTATTTAGAAGCATTGAATGATGTGAAATATATCGTTTTTGATAAAACAGGAACATTAACAAAAGGTGTCTTTAAAGTTACGAAGATGGAGCCTAGTGAAGGTATCACAGCTGAAGAGCTATTAGAATATGCAGCATTTGCAGAAGTATATTCAAATCATCCGATTGCACAATCTATTCGAAATGCATATGGAAAATCAATCGATGAAAATGCTATTGAAGACTATAGTGAAATTTCTGGTCATGGTACGGTTGTAAAAGTACAAGGAAAAGAAATTTTCGCAGGTAATGCTAAATTAATGAGCAAAGAAAACATTAAATTTAAGCAACCGAATACAGTAGGTACACTAGTTCATGTTGCTGTAGATGGTAAATATGCAGGGTATATTGTTATCTCTGATGAGGTAAAAGAGGATTCAAAACAAGCAATTCAAAAGTTAAAAGAACTAGGTATTAAGAAGACAGTCATGTTAACTGGTGATGCAAAATCAGTCGGGGAAGCTGTTGGTAAAGAATTAGGTTTAGATGAAGTTCATGCCGAATTATTACCACACCAAAAAGTAGAAGAAATCGAAAAAATTGATGCAGCAAAACGCGGTAAAGAAAAGATTGCATTCGTCGGTGATGGTATTAATGATACGCCAGTACTAGCAAGGGCAGACGTTGGTATTGCGATGGGCGGCTTAGGGTCAGATGCAGCAATTGAAGCTGCTGACATCGTTATTATGACTGATGAGCCTTCAAAAATTGTGACAGCAGTAAAAATTGCAAAACGTACACGTAGCATCGTATGGCAAAATATTATATTTGCATTAGGGGTAAAAGGGTTAGTGTTATTACTCGGCGCCTTTGGTATTGCAACAATGTGGGAAGCAGTCTTCTCAGATGTTGGTGTGACGTTACTTGCAGTATTAAATGCAATGCGTGTACTACGAGTAAAAGATTTATAAAAAAGAGGACGCAATTGCGGCCTCTTTTTTATTGGTTATTTTGTTGAAATTGACTCAAGAAAATAATATCAAATATTATTTTGTTTTTAAATAATTTAATATATAAATTTACAAAAAATATAATATTCTTCCTATTATTTTAATATATTTTTTACAAATATCCATATAGTATTGAAAAATGGAGAAGTGGGGGAGGGACAAAACCCCACTGATTAAAACTTCACTTTATTTTTGTATGTTTTTTTCAACCTGTTCTCGAACAGTTTGAATATAATTCATTTTATGATCCCAACATTCTTGGCTTAAATCGACAGGGTACTCTTCTGGGTTTAAAGTTCGCATATACTCTTCCCAAAATAGTGAGAGGCTGCGTTCATTATACTTTTGAATATCTAATATATTAGGTAATTCATACGCTCTTTTACCGTTAATGAAAATATCTTGATGTAGTTCGCGTGCTTCAAAGCTTGTTACGAATTTACTTATATATGTATGAACTGGATGAAACATTTTTAAACGCTCTTCTTTTCCGGGTTCTTCTGACTCTAAAGCAATATAATCGCCCTCTGCATGATCGTTAACACGGTTAATAATACGATAAACTCGTTTAAGTCCTGGGGTTGTAATTTTTTCAGGATTAGATGAAATCTTAATCGTATCATTTAATTTTCCGTCAGTATCTTCAATAGCGACTAGTTTATAAACAGCCCCTAATGCTGGCTGCTCAAAGGATGTAATCAGCTTTGTACCAACACCCCATACATCAATTTTTGCCCCTTGAGATTTCAAGTGCATAATCGTATATTCATCTAAATCGCTAGAAGCGATAATTTTTGTGTTTGTAAATCCAGCTGCATCAAGTTGTTTTCTGGCCTCCTTTGATAAATATGCCATATCACCACTATCAAGGCGAATGCCATAAAAATCGATACGATCCCCGAACTCTTTTGCAACACGAATCGCATTTGGAACACCAGATTTTAATGTGTCGTATGTATCGACAAGAAATACACATTTTTTATGTGTTTCAGCATATTTTTTAAATGCAACATATTCATCGCGATATGCTTGAACGAAAGAATGGGCATGTGTGCCAGCTACAGGGATGCCAAATCGTTTCCCTGCGCGAACGTTACTTGTAGATGAAAAACCACCAATAAAGGCAGCTCGTGTTCCCCAAAGGGCAGCATCAAACTCATGAGCTCGTCTTGTACCGAACTCTAAAAGCTCATCATTATTTGCAGCATGCTTCATACGTGCAGCTTTTGTAGCAATTAATGTTTGGTAATTTACAATATTTAAGAGGGCGGTTTCAATTATTTGTGCCTCGCCAAGCGGTGCATCAACACGTAATAATGGTTCGTTATTAAAAACAACTTCGCCTTCTTGCATACTACGAATCGTGCCAGTAAATTTCATGTTTTGTAAATAATGAAGGAAGTCTTCTTCAAATTGCAGCTCTGCTAAATAAGCGATGTCACTTTCGGTAAAGCTGAAATTTTCTATGTACTCTACAATTTTTTCAAGACCAGCAAAAACAGCATAGCCGTTTTCGAATGGAAGCTTTCGAAAGTATAGATCAAAAACAGAACGGCGAGTATGAATACCATCTTTCCAATATGTATAAGCCATGTTGATTTGATATAAATCTGTATGTAAGGCGTAACTATCGTCTTTATAATGATTCATTGCGAAAACACCTCCGTAATTTGATTATAGTATACCAATTTTTCCCCTTTCGTAGCAAAGAAGTAATAGGGGATTGAAGTCAAGAGAGAAAAAAATGAAATAATGCATATTTTTTAGAAAATTTACATTTATCAATTTATATTTCTCTAGATTTTATGTATTATTAGAGTAGTGGGGTAATGAGAATGGAGGAGGACAATGCAACAAACATTAGAAAAAATAGGCAAGCAAGTTTTTTATAAACGGCTACAGCAAAAAATGACACAAGAAGAATTATGTCAGGGCATTTGTTCTGTCTCATACTTAAGTAAGATCGAAAATGGAAAGATTGAAGCATCAGAAGAAATTCTACAATTGCTCTGCACAAGACTAGAAATTGCTGTGACGGATTTGAGAGATGTAGAAGAAGATGTGAAAGTGAAGTTGGACGAGTGGTTGAATGCATTAGTTCATTTGGACAAGCAACAAGTAGAGCGCATATACGAAGAGTTGCAAGGTGAAATGAAGCATGTGTTGGATTTTGAAATTATAAATTATTATAAACTGCTGTATACACGTTATTTAATGATGAAGCGGGATCTCCCTGCTGTTGAAGAAGAATTGGACGGATTGAAGAAAGTGTATAAGAAATACTCGCCTTTTCAGAAGATGTTATATACGTATAATAAGGCATTATTATATTCTGTGCAGTACAAATATACGCAAGCATTAGAATATCTGTTAAAGACGGAATCGATGGCGAAAGAGTTAGGATATTATGAAACAGGAATATATTATAATTTGGCATTGACATATAGTCAGATGGAAATAGACCATATGACATTATATTTTGCTAATGTGGCATTAGAAGGTTTTAAAAGTGAATATAAATTTAGAAATATAATTAATTGTAAGTTTTTAATTGCGTTTAGTTATACTAGAAAAAAACAATATAATGAAGCTATGGAAATCTATAATCATATCATAAGAGAAGCAACTTCTTTTGCTGATAAAGATAATATTCTTTCTATTGCTTTAAATAATATTGGTTATCTATACTACCGACAAAAAAATTATGCCAAGGCGAAAGAGTATTATATAGAATGCTTAAAGTATAAAAAAGAAGAGGATATGAATTATATTGATGCCATGTATGAGCTCTCATTACAGTGTATTCAATTAGGAGAACTTGAGGAAGCGGCTGAATGGATTGAAAAAGGTATCCTTGCTGCAAGGAAAGATGATAGATACAAAGGGATGTTATATTTATTGTTAAATTTAAGATATAAATATTTTGAAGAAAGAGACCTCTATAAAAAATTTCTAGAAACAGAAGTAGTTCCTTTCTTTAAAACAGAGGAAAATATAAAAGATTTAAAGAAAGTATACTTAGAACTAGCTGAATACTTAGAAGAATGCTCAGATTTTAAAGAAAGTAATCGCTATTATAAATTAGCGATTACTTTATTAGAAGAGTAAAGAGGAGGGATAGTATGAAAAAGTTAATTGCAGGAACATTTGTGGTTATGGCAATTGCAGCTGTAGTATTGGATATTCAGTATGCTTGGAAGCCGGATACTCTAGGGCAAGAAGCTAAAACAGTTGAACAAATTAATTTATAAAAAAAACCCTTTCCCAACGGAAAGGGTTTTTTTCAATATTTGTTCCTCAAAATTCTACAACACTTGAGAAAGAAATTAATTGAATTTTTAGTATATTAATAGTGAAAACATAATGCTAATATGAAACTACTCTTTTCAAAAATTTTTTATTAGGGGGAAGGTTATATGAAAAGAAAGAGTTTAGCGTTAGTGTTAGCGACAGGAATGGCAGTTACTACGTTCGGAGGGACAGGCTCTGCATTTGCGGATTCTAAAAATGTACTCTCTACTAAGAAGTACAATGAGACGGTACAGTCACCTGAGTTTATTTCTGGTGATCTAACTGGAGCGACTGGTAAGAAAGCGGAATCTGTGGTGTTTGATTACTTAAACGCAGCAAAAGGTGATTATAAGCTAGGGGAAAAGAGTGCGCAAGATTCTTTCAAAGTGAAACAAGTGAAAAAAGATGCTGTAACTGATTCAACAGTAGTACGTATGCAACAAGTTTACGAGGGAGTACCTGTATGGGGGTCTACTCAAGTAGCTCACGTAAGTAAAGATGGTTCTTTAAAAGTATTGTCTGGAACAGTTGCGCCTGATTTAGACAAGAAGGAAAAGTTAAAAAACAAAAATAAGATTGAAGGCGCAAAAGCAATTGAAATTGCGCAACAAGATTTAGGAGTAACACCTAAATACGAAGTGGATCCAAAAGCGGATTTATATGTATATCAAAATGGTGAAGAAACGACATATGCATACGTTGTGAATTTAAACTTCTTAGAGCCCAATCCAGGAAACTATTACTATTTCATTGAAGCGGAAAGCGGTAAAGTGTTAAATAAATATAATAAACTTGATCATGTAACGAATGATGATAAGTCACCAGTTAAGCAAGATGCTCCTAAACAGGAAGCGAAAGCGGTTGTAAAGCCTGTAACAGGAACGAATAAAGTGGGAACTGGTAAAGGTGTATTAGGAGATACGAAATCGCTTAATACAACGTTATCTGGATCATCTTACTATTTACAAGATAATACGCGCGGAGCAACAATTTTCACATATGATGCGAAAAACCGCTCAACATTACCAGGAACATTATGGGCAGATGCAGATAATGTTTTCAATGCAGCGTATGATGCAGCGGCAGTAGATGCTCATTACTATGCAGGTAAAACATATGATTACTATAAAGCTACATTTAACAGAAACTCTATTAATGATGCAGGAGCACCATTAAAATCAACAGTTCATTACGGAAGTAAGTATAATAATGCATTCTGGAACGGCTCACAAATGGTATACGGAGATGGTGATGGTGTAACATTCACTTCATTATCTGGTGGCATTGATGTAATTGGCCATGAATTAACACATGCTGTTACGGAAAATAGCTCGGATTTAATTTATCAAAATGAATCAGGAGCGTTAAATGAAGCAATTTCTGATATTTTTGGTACTTTAGTAGAATTCTATGATAACCGTAACCCAGATTGGGAGATTGGTGAAGATATTTATACACCTGGTCAGGCGGGAGATGCACTTCGTTCTATGAGTGATCCAGCGAAATATGGTGACCCAGACCATTATTCTAAGCGTTACACTGGTTCAAGTGATAACGGTGGCGTTCATACAAACAGTGGTATTATTAACAAACAAGCTTATTTATTAGCAAATGGTGGTACGCATTCTGGTGTAACTGTAACTGGTATCGGTAAAGATAAATTAGGTGCGATTTACTACCGTGCAAATACACAGTATTTCACGCAATCTACTACATTTAGTCAAGCACGTGCTGGTGCAGTACAAGCTGCAGCTGATTTATATGGTGCTAGCTCTGCAGAAGTAGCAGCAGTTAAGCAATCATTTAGTGCTGTTGGTGTAAACTAAGGCTTTAAGGGATAGTTATTAATAAAATACCTCAAAAATAAAGAAGGAGCCTATGCTCCTTCTTTATTTTTTTTCCATTTTTTCCACAAATAAAATAATCCAACACAACCTGCGATTGTAATAATCCATTTCGCTTCATTTGTTCCGTTAATGACATGATATGCAGAATATACTTCAATCAATAAAGCCGGTATTTTCCCTATTGTGCTGGCAATACTGAAAGAGAGTAATGACATTTTGCCTAGAGCTGCAAATAAAGTAACGATACTGGACGGAATGAAAGGAATAAAACGAAAAGATAGGACGAGTAGAAATGCCTCTCTGCCTTCTACGTAAAGAAGGCGTTCTACCTTTGGATACGTATTTACTTTATCGTGAGTGAACTTTTGAAGGCCTATACGATAAATATAAAACGAGATAATAGCCCCTAATGCCTCACCTGCGATCGAAATGATTGTGCCATTTGTTACACCGAAGAGCTGTATATTAATGACGGTCAAAAAAATACTAGGGATAAAACCTAAAAGACTGATGATGATGTTGATTAAGATACTAAGTGGAATTGCGATTGAATAATAGTCTGTTAAGAAGTTTTGAATTGTTTCAGCCATTCTTTAAAATCCTTTATCTTTTTTTGCATTACACCATATTTACATTGTATAGGCAAGTGCAAATTTACATAATGTAGAAAACAGTTGATAGAAAGGGATTTGTATACCTTATATAGGTATTGGGTATATGAAAGTAGGGGTATATTTAGTTTGTTTAAAAAACACTCCATAAATCCTGTATTTAAAGGGTTTATGGAGTGTTTTGATTGGTGTTTTCATCTGGGAAATAATTATAAAAACATGGGGGTATATTTTAAAAAGGGCGAAAAACAGTGATTTGATGAAAGGGGGGTGGAAAATATAGCAAAATGAATGAGGATTTTAAAACTGTATACATTTTTTCTTTGTGAAATTGACTTTTAGTGGAGTTACGATAATAATCATGGAAGAGGTGATACGATGAAACGATTAAGTAGTCTTTTCTTGAGTAGTTTATTGGCACTAATGCTGATTTTAAGTGGATGTGCAGGAAAAGAACAAAAAACAGAAAAACCAAAAGAGGATCATTCTACATCAGTAGAAAAAATTAGTGATAATATTTTAGATGAAATGGAAGGGCCACCTAAAAATGGTCATACGATTGAAAGGCATGTAGGCAAATCAGAAGAGGATTTGAAGAATCGTTTGAAGACAGATAAAGTTTCAGCGGCAAGTACATACTATGATAAGGAAACAGCGACAAAGGCTGTGAAAGATAGTTTAAAACAACATGATAAAGAAATTCAGGATTGGTTGAAAAACTCTAAAGAGGCTCGTCTTGTATTGAATACAACTCATTCATTCCCAGTTGGAAAAACAGTAATAAAGAAAAATATGAATGTAAAAGACAAACTAGTAAAGACTGTTACTGTTTTAGCGAGAGATAAATCAGGAAATCTAGGATTTAAGATTATTACTTCTTATCCATCAGATAAATAAAGGGGGGAGTATATATGTATCCAACATTACAATACTTTCTTAAATCGTACTGTACGTTAAGTATTCATGAGGATGAAATAGTAAGCGTAATGGAAGAGTTTATAGAGCAAGAGGACGAAGAGATTGTTTTGAAATTACGCGATGAATTAGTAAATATGAAGAAAAAGAACGCGTGGGAAGAAGCGTGCGTATTAGCTGCGAAGCAAGGCAATCGTGTGTGGTCTTTAGAAGAAACGAAAGATCATCTGGAAATTTTTTTACTATTATTGCAAAAGAAAAAGGCGTGAGTAGATCACGCCTTTTTGTATACGCTTTTTGAAATTTGTCCGTTTGATATTATCTCATTGTTTTGGGGCACTTTTATATACGCTTTTTGAAATTTGTCCATTTGAGAGTACTTCACCGTTTTGTGTTACTTTTTTATACGTAACCGCTGTTATTTTATCACCAGTATTACTAATTACTTGAGAAGAAACTTCAACATTTTTACCAGTATTTGTACCGAAAATACGTGTAGTAATACTACCGCCATTTGAAAATGCTTGAATGTAAATATGCTTACCTGTATTGTTTTTAAATTTTAAATCCGGACCATAATCTGCCACTGCTGCATCCTGCCCAAGTGGTAAATAATTTACGGGCATAGAATGATTGCTTCGAGAAACAATTCCTAAATCTGCCCTTAAAGCTGCGCTGTATAAAGTACTACTTACTTGGCAAACGCCTCCGCCTGCACTTTGTATAACTTTACCTTGTGAATATACTGCTGCGGATTTATAACCATGTGCAGCATCAGTTACGCCAACACGGCCATTAAAACTAAACGTTTCATCAGGTGCTACAATAACTCCACTTAACGTATTAGCTGACTTATTTACGTTATAGGATTGATTTCCATTACGGCCAGCCATTGGGGTAGAATATTCAGCAATCACTTCTTTAATCCCCATTTGTTGTATATCTTCTGTAGAACGTTCAGGTTTTATTAGTGTAACTGGTAATACAACATCGGGTGCGCCAGAAGTAATAGCTGCGCTTGTTAAATCGGTTAATTTTCCTTTATCAATTTTTTCTCCATTTTGACTTTGGCTAATATTTACTGTAGAGCCTTCAACACTTAATTCGGCGTTGACAGGATTTTTTAATGTTTCATTATATTTATCCTTTATAAAGGTTTCATAAGTTGTTGTATTTAATTGTGGTGTTAATTTATAGTCACGTTTTACTTCACCGTTTTCAGCTTGCTTACGCATGTTGTAACGATTCATTACGTTCCCTTCTTGTTCTTTAAAGATATTGTCGACAATATCCTTCTCTTTATAATCTACTCCTAAATCTTTCCACGTGTAATTTTGCTTATCATTTTGGAATACGTAGTTAAGAGATTTTTGATTTAATTCATTCATCTTTTGATTAACAAGGGCTTGAATATCTGCTTTATTTTTTCCATCAAGAGAAATACCTTCAAATGTAGTGTTTGGTAGTGCAGTTGTATTTAGTTGATTATTTAATTTGGATACATATTGATATCCACCAATACCGCCAACACAAAGTAATATGCCACCAGCAATAGCGGAACCAATCAGTATTTTGCTTAGCTTCATTTATTTCCCCCCAGAAAAATTTTTATAAATATATGTATTACATTTTTTGTATAAAAATGATGAAAATAACATTATGTACGTCCTAGTATACTATTATTTTCACTACGTGTGTAATGTTTTCATAAAAAATGTTACACTGCTGTAATAATTGTCTCTTTTTGTCACAATATGCATGAGAAATATGTTGAAAATTATAATAAAAAGCTGCTTAGAAAAATCTAGCAGCCTTTTTATTATAATTTTTTATGCTCATTTTTATTCGTAACACCGAGATGTTCTTGAAGTGTTGTCGATATATCATTAACACTCTTTTCGTTTGGAACGTAATAATAAATACCACCTATATATTTATCAGTACCTTCCACTTGCAATTTATCCATTTTTAAATTTGAATCCATTGAATTTTTTGCAATAGTCATCATATCATCAAAAGTTAAATTTGTTTTTAAGTCTGTATCGACAGCATCTAATAGGCTTCCGATTTTATTAATGGAATTGAGAGATAGGGCTTTTTCAGCAATAGCCTCTAAAACAAGTTGTTGTCGTTGACCACGCATATAATCACTATCAATATGACGCGTTCTAGCTAGTGCAAGTGCTTCTTCTCCATTTAAATGTTGACGCCCTTTTTTTAGGTGAATTGCATCTGCTTCGTCGCTACTATTTTGTTCTGTGAACTCAACTGGAACGTCGACAGTTATACCACCTAGAGAATCAACAATCTTGATAAAGGATTTGAAATTAAATTTTACATAGTAATCAACTGGTACATCTAAAAATTTTTCTACTGTATCAATTGTGCTGTCTACACCACCAAATACATGTGCATGTGTAATTTTATCATATTTATCACGTGATTTAATGAAGACGCGTGAATCACGTGGAATGCTGACTAGTTTAACAGATTTATCATTTTTATTAATTGTTGCAAGTAGTAATGCATCTGTACGAGTCGCTTTTCCGTAACCTTTTTCCCTGATATCACTTTCATCAACACCCATGATCAGGACAGAAATATTATCAGTCATAGGTTTAACAGCTTTTTCACGTTTGCTGGATTTATCTCCTCGGCCGAGTTCAGAATAAGCGTTGCTTAAGACGGATTTTGCTTTACTGTATATATGGAAGGAATAGCCTCCTGCTCCCATTGCTACAATAAGTAAGGGAATAAGAATGAACCAAAGTAGGCGCTTTTTCTTTGAGCGTCCTTTTTTGGCTCGAGTTTCGTTGTTAATGTCGGATTTCATCATTTTTTCTCCTTTAAAACAATCAAAGTGTATACATTTAGAAGCGTATTAAAACACATAAAAAATATTTTACGCTAAATAAAAGGTATTGTACATGTATAAAAAATAGATGTATTGATTATTTATAAGACATCTATTCGTTATTGTATACAAAAGACAGGGATAAGAAAATGATAAAATTTTACCTAATTAAAGCATAATACTTACAATAATCGCAGATAAAATACTAACAAGAGTAGCGCCGTATAGTAATTTTAGGCCGAAGCGGGCAACAACATTTCCTTGTTCTTCGTTTAACCCTTTTACCGCACCGGAAATAATTCCAATGGAAGAAAAGTTGGCAAAAGAAACGAGGAAGACAGAAATAATACCAACTGTACGGATAGAGAGAGTGCTGGAAATTTTACTAAGATCCATCATTGCTACAAATTCATTTGTTACAAGCTTTGTTGCCATAATGCTACCCGCTGTGACAATTTCAGAACTTGGTACGCCGATAAGAAATGCAATAGGGGCGAATACATAGCCTATTAATTGTTGGAAAGTAATGCCGAATATAATGAGGAATAGGTCATTAATGCAACTCATTAATGCGACGAATCCAATGAGCATAGCACCGACGACAATTGCTACACGAAAACCATCAAGAATGTATTCTCCAAGCATTTCAAAGAAACTTTGTTTTCCCCCTTTTATTACCAAAATGTCTTCATCATCGTTAACGTCGTAAGGGTTAATAATGAGTACGATAATAAAACCACTAAATAAATTGAGAACGAGTGCGGTTACTACATATTTTGGTTCAATCATTGTCATATAGGCACCGACAATGGACATAGATACTGTTGACATAGCAGAGGCGCAAAGTGTATATAGTCGATGTTTTGGAATTTGGGCTAATTGTTTTTTAACCGTAATAAAAACTTCTGATTGGCCGACAATAGCGGAAGCGATGGCGTTGTAAGATTCTAATTTCCCAAGACCGTTTATTTTACTAAGAAAGAAACCAATCCAACGAATAAAGAATGGTAGTATTTTGAAATGTTGTAATATACCAATTAAGACGGAGATAAAGACAATCGGTAATAATACGTTAAGGAAAAATGGCATTTCCCCTTTATTTGCAAGACCGCCAAATACAAAGTTTATACCACTGGCAGCATACTCAAGTAGCCTCGTAAACAGGCTAGAAATTACCGTAATAAGTATGAGACCAATTTCTGTATTTAATAATAAATAGGTTAAAATTAATTGTATAATAAGCATGATAAAAATTGGTTTAAATTTAATATGTTTCTTATTGTTGCTAGCAATATAAGCAAGGAAGAAAACAACGATAAGTCCCACGAAAAAAGTAATAAATTTCATAGTAAGCCCCCTAAAAGAGATATTCTGCTATATATGTTTTTCATTTCAAGGGAGAATATGCATCTTTGGTAAAGAAAGGAATAGAGAGAGCATGAATATATGTAGAGTGCACCACGTTGCAATTATTTGTTCGAATTATGAACTGTCAAAGGATTTTTATACTCGGATATTAGGTTTTAAAGCGATAAATGAAGTATATAGAAAAGAACGAGATTCTTATAAGTTAGATTTATGTGTAGGGGAAGAGTATCAAATTGAATTATTTTCATTTCCTAGTCCACCTGAGCGCCCAAGTTTTCCAGAAGCAGCTGGACTTAGACATTTAGCATTTGCTGTTACAAATATAGAAGAAGCTGTAAACCATTTAAAACAATGCGGTGTGGAGACTGAAGCGATACGTATGGATGAAATTACGGATAAAAAATTTGTCTTTTTCCAAGATCCTGATGGCTTGCCTTTAGAATTGTATGAGGCTTGAAATTGGTGAATTTTATATAGGGTTGCTTTCAAATAAATGAAGAAACTAAAGTGAAACTTCTTTTTTAAAGGAGGTGTAACTTTAGCTAAGAAAGCTAAAGGACATATGTGGATATTTTAAAATTACTGATGGTAGCCATCCTTATTGCGTTAACAGCATTTTTTGTGGCTGTTGAGTTTGCAATTATTAAGGTGCGTAGCAGTCGTATTGATCAACTCGTTAGTGAAAAACGACGAGGAGCATTGGCAGCTAAAAAAGTAACTTCGAATTTAGATGAATATTTATCAGCATGTCAGTTAGGTATTACAATTACTGCTTTAGGGCTTGGGTGGTTAGGAGAGCCCACTATAAAACATATACTCGAGCCGTTGTTTTTAAAACTACACCTATCTCCTGCAATTGCAAGTACAGTTTCATTTATTATTGCCTTTGCAGTTATTACGTTTTTACATGTTGTCATTGGTGAACTTGCTCCGAAGACGCTCGCTATACAAAGGGCAGAGCAAGTTAGCTTATTATTATCGAAGCCAATTATTTACTTTTACCGAGTAATGTATCCGTTTATTTGGGCTTTAAATGGTTCTGCAAGGCTTGTAACAGGGTTATTCGGATTACATCCGGCTTCTGAACATGAAGTAGCTCATTCGGAGGAAGAATTACGATTAATCTTATCTGAGAGTTATGAGAGTGGAGAGATTAATCAAAGGGAATTTAAATATGTAAATAATATTTTTGAATTCGATAATAGAGTCGCAAAGGAAATTATGGTACCTCGTACGGAAGTTGTAGGTTTATATGAGGACGAACCATTTGAAACACATATTAAAATAATCGCACAAGAAAAGTACACGAGATATCCCGTATTTGGTGAAGATAAAGATGAAATTATTGGGATGGTTAATGTAAAGGATTTATTTATTCGTTATATGGATGGTAATCGAGAAGAGGGGTGCTCGATTACGCCATATACAAGGCCAGTTATTGAAGTGTTAGAAAATATCCCTATTCATGATTTGCTATTACAAATGCAAAGAAAACGAATTCCATTAGCTGTATTATATGATGAATATGGTGGTACAGCGGGGATCGTTACACTAGAAGATATTTTAGAAGAAATTGTTGGAGAAATCCGAGATGAATACGATGAAGATGAGCATCCACCTATAGAACATATAAGTGAAGTGTGTAAAATTGTAGAGGGGAAAGTGCTTATTAGCGAAGTAAATGATTTATTTGGCATACATTTGGTCGCTGATGATGTTGATACAATTGGTGGTTGGATTATGGTACAAAAACAGATCGTTGCTGAGGGGGATATTATTGAGAAACACGGCTTTTCTTTTAAAGTTCTTGAAAAGGATATGCATCAAATTAAGCGAGTTGAAATAAAGAAAGTAGAAGAATGAATGGATTTTCTATTATATAAACTTTAATAAAAAGTATATATAGAAAAATAAATGTTTGCGCTTTCAAAAAAGGTGCTATATAGTGAAAGTGGATACTGAAGAATTCATTTAATGATACTCGTATTTTATAGGGCGAATTCTTTAGATAAGGATTTAGAATGAAAAGTATAGGTGATGAAAAATGATAGCAACGAAGGATATACGTATAGAAAAAGATTTTTTAGGTGAAAAGGAAGTACCGAGTGTAGCTTATTATGGTGTACAAACATTACGTGCCGTAGAAAACTTTCCTATTACAGGATACCGCATTCATCCGTCACTCATTACGGCAATGGCAATTGTAAAAAAAGCGGCAGCGCTTGCGAATATAGATACAGGTTACTTAGCTAAAGATATCGGACAAGAAATTGCAGAAGCGGCACAAGAGATTGTTGATGGAAAGTTCCATGATCAATTTATCGTAGACCCGATTCAAGGCGGAGCAGGTACTTCAATTAATATGAATACTAATGAAGTAATTGCTAATAGAGCGCTAGAACGTATGGGATACGAAAAAGGTGAATATGCGAAAATTAGCCCAAACACTCATGTGAACATGGCCCAATCAACAAATGATGCGTTTCCAACTGGGATTCATATAGCAACTCTTATGATGCTGGAAGAACTTCTTGTTACAATGGAAGAACTTCACTCTGCTTTTCATGATAAAGCAAAAGAGTTCGATCACGTTATTAAAATGGGGCGTACGCATTTGCAAGATGCAGTTCCAATTCGCCTTGGACAAGAATTTGAAGCATATAGCAGAGTGCTAGAGCGTGATATAAAAAGAATTAAACAGTCTCGTCAACATTTATACGAAGTTAATATGGGTGCGACAGCTGTCGGTACGGGATTAAATGCAAACCCTACTTATATAGAACAAGTTGTGAAGCATTTACGAACTTTTAGTGGTTTCCCTCTTGTTGGTGCAGAGCACTTAGTTGATGCGACGCAAAACACAGATGCATATACAGAAGTATCTGCAGCACTAAAAGTATGTATGATGAATATGTCTAAAATTGCAAATGACCTTCGTATTATGGCGTCTGGTCCACGTGTTGGGTTGGCGGAAATTCAATTACCAGCTCGTCAACCAGGTTCATCTATTATGCCGGGGAAAGTAAATCCAGTTATGGCAGAAGTAATTAACCAAGTTGCTTTCCAAGTAATTGGAAATGACCATACAATTTGCTTAGCGTCAGAAGCTGGACAATTAGAGTTAAATGTAATGGAGCCGGTATTAGTATTTAATTTAATTCAATCCATCAGTATTATGAATAACGGTTTCCGTGTATTCCGTGAATACTGTATAAAGGGAATTACAGCGAATGAAGAGTTGCTTAAGCAATATGTTGAAAAAAGTGTTGGAGTTATTACAGCAGTGAATCCTCATATTGGTTATGAAGCAGCTTCTCGCATTGCACGTGAAGCAATTGCGACAGGAAAATCTGTTAGGGAGCTATGTTTAGAACATGGTGTACTTACAGCAGAAGAGCTTGATATTATTTTGGACCCATACGAAATGACGCATCCTGAAATTGCTGGTGCTTCTTTATTAAAGACTAAAAAAATGTAATGTAAAAAGCACCGATCCAAATGGATCGGTGCTTTTTTTAGAAGATATTAAATACAGAGTTGAGTTGAAGTAAGCTAATAATAGCTAAGAAGATTAAACTATATTTCATTACTATTTTAAATAGAGCAGATTCTTGACCAACTAGTCCAACTGCTGCACAAGCAACTGCTACAGATTGTGGTGAAACCATTTTTGCGATTGTACCACCAACTACGTTTAATGAAACGAGAGTAGATGGTACGATGTTTAACTGATCGGCAGTTACTGCTTGAAGTGGTGCGAATAATGAACCACTTGATACGACTGAACCTGTAATGAATACGCCAATCCATCCTAAGATTGGAGAAAGAACTGGGAATGCATTACCAGTAGAAGAGAATGCAAGTCCAAGTGTAGATGACATACCAGAGTAGTTTTCTACGTAAGCTAAAGCGATAACGCTACAAATTGTATATACTGGAACTTTTAGTTCTTTTATTGTTTCGATCATTAATTCTTTAATCATTTTGCCGTTTACACGGTAGACGATAAGTGAAACGATGATTGCTAATACAATCGCAGTAGTTGTAGAAGAGAATACATCTAGTTTGAAAATCGCTGCGAAAGGTGTATCAGCCTTTGTAATTGGTGCAGTTTTCATAACCGCATTATGAAGACCAGGGAATTGAATGTTAAATACTAAGTTTGCCAATGGACCATCCGGAGCAAATAAAGCTTTAATTGGTTTTAAATTAAAGATTGTTACAAATGCAGTTAAGAATACGAATGGGGACCAAGCATATAAAATTTGATTGAATGTATGAGATTCTTTTTCTTCTTGTTTTTCTTCTTTAGCAGAAGATTTTGGTTGCCAAACACGTAAGAATAATGTAAGAGCGACCATACTTACGACTGCTGCGAAAATATTAGTAAGTTCAGCGCCTAAGAAGTAAGTCACAAGGAACTGAGTAATTGCGAAAGAAACACCACTTACAAGAATACCTTGCCAAGTTTCTTTAATGCCTTTAAATCCATCTACCATTGAAACAAGTAAGAACGGTAAAACAATGCTAATGAATGGCAAAATGTAAACAGCTTGACGACCGACAGTTAATGCATCTAGCCCAGTTAATTGTGCAGGTACTGTAACTGGAATACCCATAGCACCCATAGCACCACCAGCGATATTAGCTACTAAGCAAATACCTGCTGCTTTTAATGGATTAAAGCCCATACCTACAAGTAATGCAGCTGTAATAGCAACTGGAACACCGAAACCAGCTGCGCCTTCTAAGAAAGCACCGAAAGAATAAGCGATTAATAATACTTGTAAACGCTGATCATTTGTAATACTTGAAATGCTATCACGAATGACATTGAATTGTTCTGTTTTAACAGTTAATTTGTAAAGGAAGATAGCTGCGATAACGATAGTACAAATTGGATAAAATCCAGATAAAACACCGAATCCGGCAGATGCTACAGCTACAGTTGCGGGCATTTTATAAACAAATATAGCAAGAATAATAGCGACGATCACACTATAAAGCCCAGCCATGTAACCTTTCATTTTGAATCCCACTAAACAAATAATGAAGCAAAAAATTGGGAGTGCTGCGATTAGTGCAGATAACCAAATATTGTTTAATGGGTCATAAATTTGTGTCCAAGTACTCATAATAATGACAACTCCTATCTATTATATGTGAAGAAATTCACATTATTTGTGAAACTATTCACAATCAACTTACATGCTTAGTATATTCTCCTTCAACACTATTGTCAACGTGAAAAAGTATAATTATTCCATAATAGTATTAAAAGTAACATTTTGTTCATAAAGTAGACAAAAAGCGTAATCAAATTGATTTGATTACGCTTCTATAAATTATTTACATATTCTTTCATTTTTTCATATGTCATTGGTCCTACATGCTTATATTGAATGACACCGTTTGTATCGATGACAAAAGATGTTGGAATGCTGATGATTTGATATGTGGCACTTGCCTGGCCTTTCTGATCTAATAGGACGGGGAAGGTATATTTGTTTTCTTCAAGAAATTGTTTTACATTATTCGGGTCTTTTTCAGTAGCTGTCGCATTTACAGCAACAATTTCAATCCCCATATCTTTAGTATCGTGATAAAACTTTTCCATATCAGGCATTTCTATTTTGCATGGACCACACCAGTTTGCCCAAAAATTCAATATTACTTTTTTTCCTTTATAGTCTGTAAGACGAACTTCTTGACCAGTGGTTGTTTCCAGAAGGAAATCGAGGGCAGCATTGCCAACTTCAGTTCCAATGGGGATGTTTGATTTTGAAGCTATATCTTCTTTTTTGTATAGGAAGTGATTGATAATGGTCCAGCCAACCGCAATGCTAATTAACGCAAAAATAAACCATTTTTTAATATTACATCATCCTCCTTACTTAAATTTCCTTTTTATCGTAACAAAGTGGTTAAATATGGTCAAATTACTTTACGATAGGTTATCAATTATGGACGATATTTTACAATATCATTACTGTACATTTCAGTAAGGTGAAAATATAACAAAAAGCCTGATAAAACAACGTTTGTAAGCAAAGTATTGCTAGCCCTTTGTTTTGCTTTTTTATTGTATCATATAGTATAATATTCAAAATCAGGTGGGATTTTTTCTTGAACTGTGTGCTGATAAAAGTCGGAAAATTTTCTCAGCATTATAGGTTGATAAAGTTATGTCGTAACAGGAAATATAAGAACAGATATATAAATAAATAAAGAGAAAATAAAAAATGAAAATGAGGGGAATTTTATGAACCAAAACCAATTTGACTGTCGTATTTCAGAAGAAGACGTACAGATGTTAAGAGCATTAGCTCATCCACTTCGTCTACGTTTAGTAATGGAACTGATGCAGCGTGGAACATGTAATGTAACACAATTACAAGAGGTATTAGAAATTCCGCAATCAACTGTTTCGCAGCATTTAACGAAATTAAAACAAAATAAAGTAGTACGCTTTGAGAGACGCGGGTTAGAAGTGTACTATCAAATTCATAACGATAAAGTAAGTGAAGTAGTAAAAACATTATTTTCTTAATTTTTGAATATTATGGAAAGAAGACGTGTGAAATATACGTCTTTTTTTATTTGGAAAGGATCTAATAATAGGAAGATTTGAGAGCGTATATATTAGCGCGTTAGAAAGAAACAAACTATCGGTTGAAGTGCTAAATTGACGGAATATATTCTGAAGGGATATGAAAAGATAGAAAGGAGTGTTGTAAGCCAAAGGAGGAATAATATAATGGATGTAAAACGTGTGAAACAGATATTATCTTCTTCAAGTAGAATTGATGTTACATACGAGGGAGTCCCCGTATGGATTGAGAGCTGTGATGAGCAGAAGGGTAGTGCTCAAGTGTATGACGTATCCAACCCAGGAGAGAGCGTTCACGTGGATGTCACGGCTTTAGAAGAGATGTAATAGAAAAGACGCTTCTAATTGTAGAAGCGTCTTTTTTATTTACTATTCCATCATATGTGCAATTTTCTTAGAGAACATAAGAAGTACTAATCCTAGCAAGATTACGATAACACCGATGCTTGCGAATACTTCTAAATATCCTAAAGATTGAGTGAAAGCAGCTAATTGTCCTGCTAATAAGTTTGCACAGCCAGTACCAGCTAACCATACACCCATTAATAAAGATGCTAATTTAAGAGGAGCGATTGCACTTACCATAGATAATCCGATTGGTGATAAGAATAATTCACCAATTGTATGGAACATGTAAGTGAACACAATGAACAGTAAGTTTGCTTTCATTGTAATGTTACCTTCATCGCTACCAGTTTTTAAAACAGCTAAAGTTAGAATTAAATATCCAACTCCTAGTAAAATCATACCTAATGCCATTTTTGTTGGGATTTTTAAATCACCATTTTTTGTTTTTGAAAGTTTAATCCATAATGCAGAAACAGGTAATGCTAATAAGATGATGAACAATGGGTTTACAGATTGGAACCAAGGTGTTGGAATTGTAAATCCACCAATTGTACGATCTACGAATTTATCTGTATAAAGTGTTAAAGAACTACCAGCTTGTTCAAATCCTGCCCAGAAGAATACAACGAAACAAGTTAAAATTAAAATTGCAGCTGTACGTTTTTTCTCTTGTGGTGTTAAAGGTTTTTTCTCAATTACTTTTGCGTTTTGCTCTTTAGATTGTTTACCGACAACAGTTGTTCCGATTGTACCTAAGTAACGAGGCGCTAAGAAATTAAAGGCAATCTGACCAATGATCATACCGATACAAGCTGTTAAGAATCCGTATTTATAATCTGTGAAATAACCGCAAATGAATGGAGCGATAAAAGCTCCTAAGTTAATTCCCATGTAGAAGATAGTGAAGGCACTATCACGACGAGAATCATTTTCGCTATATAATTGACCTAATAAAGTCGAAATATTTGGTTTGAAGAATCCGTTACCGATAACTAATAATCCTAAGCCTAAGAAAAGTCCAGTTTTAGTGTTCATGGAAAATAGTACAAAGTTACCAAGTGCCATAATGATACCACCGATGGTAATGGCGTGTCGTTTCGTAATGAAATGGTCAGTTAGCCAACCACCAATAATCGGTGTGAAGTATACTAACATTGTGAAAATACCGTAAATCTGTACAGCAACTGCTTTATCAAAGCCTAAACCGCCACTTACTAAGCTCGTTGTTAAATAAAGAACTAATAAGCCACGCATTCCGTAATAACTAAATCTTTCCCATGCCTCTGTAAAGAACAACAAATATAATCCTGGTGGATGTTTTTTTGGTGATTGTTGCTCTCCAGCTTTGTCTAATTTTAAAGCTGCATCCATGTTTGTTTCCCCCTAATCCTGTATAACGGATATTTATGTAATTATTTTAATTCACAAAATATTTAGAAGTCAATAGAATTATATGGAAATAGCAAGAAAATTTATGAAAAAATCTATTTTTCTTCAACCGTTATTATATTTTTCCCTGAAAACAAGATAATAAGCGTTTTCAAATGTAGTAATTGAATTCTAAAATAAAGTAAAATAGTGATAAATCAGAAAATTTAGATTAAAATATTTATTCTGATATAGAGAAAATATACTATATTTACTTTTATAATATAACATATCGGGAATAAAAATACAAAATGAAATAATGTGACACTTCAGTGAAATGAAAAAACCAGCTCCATAAAAGAGGGAGCTGGTTACAATGAAATTATTTAACAAAGCGTTTTTCAATGTCGTCTAGTAGTAAGTTAGCAGCCATTACACCGCCAGCTGTATTCCAAATAACGTCGTCAACCTTGTATGCTTTTCCGTTCTTTACTGCATTTAAGTTTTTAAAGAGAGGGTCGTTTATATATTCTTTTTCTAGTTCAGAACCTTTTTTCTCATTGCCTTTATCGAATGTGAAGTAGAATAATACATCGCCATCCATTGCCGAAATACGCTCTTTAGATACGTTACGTTCTGCGAAATCATCTTTGTTTTGATCTCCAGGACGTTTAAATCCAAGTTCTTTTAAAATAACACCAGAGAATGTATCGCCATGATAAATACGAACATCACCAGGCATAAAGCGTACCATAGAAATTTCTTGATTTACTGTATCACCAAGTTTGCCTTTTAAATCTTCCATACGTTTTCCGTAATCAGCTAAAACTTTTTGACCTTCTTTTTCCTTATTTAAAGCTTTTGCATAAAATTTGAAGTTATCTTTCCATTCACCACGTAATGTTTCCGAGAAAACAGTAGGTGCAATAGCTTTTAATTGCTCATACACTTTTTCGTGGCGCATTTTGTTACCGATAATTAAGTCTGGTTTTAAAGAAGCGATAGTTTCAACGTTAACTTGTCCTTCATCGCCAACAACTTTTACATCTTTCATTTTATCCTTAATATGCGGATACCATGGGTCACCCGTCCAAGACTTTACAGCCCCAACTGGTTTTACACCTAATTCGAGTAAAGCTTCAGTTCCTTCATTAGTTAAAATAACTACACGTTTTGGATTGGCAGGAACTTCTGTTTTACCCATTGCGTGCTCAACCGTAATCATTTCTTTTTTATTATCTTCTTTTGTTGATTCTTCTTTGTTATTTGATTTTCCACAAGCACTTAAAAGAAGTGAAAAAGCTAGTAAAAATACAAATACTGTAAACGATTTCTTTTGCATGAAATTCATTATGTACCCCCTGCATGTTGAGAATATTTTTCAATAGCAAGCATGATATTAAGCCTTTATCTTTGGATTGTCAATATATATTACTGAAAATAGTTCTCATTATCGTTGACAATGAGAATTAAGTTGAAATACACTTACAACGTATCATTATACATTGAAGGGGAAACGCTGCATGTTATTAAAAACAAATCAAGCAAAATGGATTGGATTACTTGTTGGAATCATTGCAGTCGTTATTTGTATTTGGGGAAGCATTATTTTCGGATATACAAATACGAGCTGGAAATTAGCTTTAGATGCTTTTTTCCATTTTAATGGTTCAAATGAGCATATTATTATTCAAAATGTGCGTCTACCAAGGGCGTTAATTGCAGCAAGTGTTGGTGCTAGTTTAGCCATTGCAGGTTGTTTAATGCAAACTTTAACAAAGAATCCGCTTGCTTCTCCAGATTTTATTGGATTAAATTCAGGCGCTGCGTTCTTTATAGTTGTAGCAATTGTACTCTTTTCCGTGACATCATTATCAGCTTTCACATGGATTGCCTTTTTAGGAGCGGCAGTTGCAGCAGTACTTGTATTTGCCTCTAGTTCTTTAGGAAAAGAAGGGACAACGCCTCTTAAGTTAACATTAGCAGGTGTAGCGATAAGCGCTTTATTTTCATCATTAACACAAGGGTTACTTGTATTAAATGAAAAAGCATTTGAAGAAGTGTTATTTTGGCTTGCCGGATCTGTGCAAGGAAGAAAGTTAGAGATTTTACAATCAGTATTCCCGTATTTATTAATAGGCTGGATTGCATCTTTTATGATGGCAGGGAAAGTAAATACATTAATGATGGGGGAAGATGTTGCAAAGGGGCTCGGACAACGAACGATTTTAATGAAATCATTCGTGTTACTTATTATTGTACTGTTGTCTGGTGGTTCAGTTGCGGTTGCTGGTCCAATTGGATTTATTGGCATCGTTACTCCTCATTTCGCAAGAGCTCTTGTTGGGGTAGATCACAGATGGAGAGTACCCTATAGCGGATTGTTAGGTGCAATACTATTAATCTTGGCTGATATAGCAGCAAGATATGTCATTATGCCACAAGAAGTACCAGTAGGGGTTATGACAGCATTTATCGGGGCCCCATTCTTTATTTATATTGCACGTAAGAGAGGGCTTAGCAAATGAAGAAGTATATTCCGTTTCGTATTGGAAAAGGCGAGCTCTCGTTTTTAATGTATAAACGAGCTTGTCTCGTCTTATTGAGTTTACTAGTTGTTTTAATAGGATTATTTTTTGCGAGTGCAGGTATGGGGGATATGAAAATTGCTCCTTATGATGTATGGCAAGCGATTACCGGAAATGGTGATGCGATGTCAAATATGGTTGTAAATAAATTTCGTATGCCGCGTATTTTAATTGCTATCCTCGTAGGAATTGCGCTTGCGGTAGCGGGCTGTATTTTACAAGGGCTCGTTCGAAACCCACTTGCTTCTCCTGATATCATCGGAATTACGGGCGGGGCAAGTGTTGCAGTTGTACTCTTTTTAGCTATATTTAGTGATAAAAACAATGCGTTAACAGTAAGCATTCATTATATGCCGCTAGCAGCTTTTGCTGGGGCAACAATTGTAGCGTTTTTTGTATATTTATTTGCCTGGAAAAATGATGGATTATCACCGATTAGTCTTGTTTTAATTGGTGTTGGATTTTGGGCATTAACGAAAGCAGCAACAACTTTATTTATGTTGTTAGCACCAATTTATCAAGCAAGTCAAGCGAATGTATGGATCACAGGTACTGTTTATGGCTCTTCGTGGCAAAATGTTATGGTACTTGCGCCGTGGGTTCTCATTTTAACGACAATATCATTTATCGCTGCGAGACATTTAAATGCACAAGAGCTAGGGGATGATATAGCAGTGGGACTTGGTGTTCCTTTAACGAAGTCGCGTGTATTTATGTTGTTACTTAGTACAGCTTTAATTGGCGGGGCAGTTGCCTTTGCAGGAGGAATTGGATTTGTTGGTTTAATGGCACCTCATATTTCGCGAAGATTAGTTGGTTCTTTCTACGGTGCATTGCTCCCAGTTGCGGCGATTATCGGTGCAATTCTAGTACTCGCTGCAGATTTAATTGGGCGTACAGTTTTCACACCACTTGAAATTCCAGCAGGGGTATTTACATCAGCAATTGGTGCACCTTATTTTATTTATTTACTTTATAAAAGTCGGAATTCATAAAGGGAGATGAATATGCAAAAAGCATTGGAGACGAAACGCTTGACGCTGTCGTATGGTGAAACGATTATTATTGATGAGCTGAATTTAGAAATTCCAAAAGGGGAAATTACAATCTTCATCGGTTCTAACGGTTGTGGGAAATCAACTTTATTACGTTCACTAGCTAGATTATTAAAGCCAACAACCGGTGACATTTTGTTAGATAATCAAGCAATTCAAAGTATGCAAACGAAGCAAATCGCTCGTCAAATGGCGATTTTACCGCAAGGGCCACAAGCACCGGAAGGACTTACGGTATTACAACTTGTAAAGCAAGGACGTTATCCATATCAAACATGGCTGAAGCAATGGTCCGAAAAAGATGAGGAAATGGTACAAAAAGCGCTTGCTGCAACGGGTATGACAGAATTTGCTGAGCGTGATGTTCATGCCCTTTCAGGTGGACAACGTCAACGTGCTTGGATTGCAATGACCCTTGCACAAGATACAGATATTATTTTGCTTGATGAGCCGACTACATATTTAGATATGACGCACCAAATTGAAGTGTTAGATTTATTATTCGAATTAAATGAAACAGAGCAAAGAACGATTGTTATGGTATTGCACGATTTAAATTTGGCATGTCGTTATGCAGACAACATTGTAGCTATTCAAGATAAACAAATATATGCGCAAGGTAAACCAGAAGAAGTTATTGACCAGAAGTTAGTTCGGGATGTATTCCGTATGGAGTGTCAAATAAGCGCTGATCCGTTATTTGGGACACCGCTCTGTATCCCGCATGGAAGAGGAAGACGTGTACTTAAAGAGGCTGTTCAGGCGATGAGATAACGAAAAAAGACGATGAGGATTCATCGTCTTTTTTACCCCGCATTAACGGGCAGTAAGATCCCCATCTCAAAATCCAGCGAAAGCAAAGAAGCTGGTTGGGGGATCAACTGCCCGTAAAAGCCCGATTGGTGCGGGCTAATAATCAGTGGGGGATGAACATCCCCCACTGATTAAAGTTTCACTTTATTTTCGGCAAGAAAATAATAGAAAAAGGGGAATACGTAAACGTCGTTCATATTCTTCTTCATCTTGAAAACAGTTTCGATTTGGTGTAGCTTCTTTTAAGCTTATAATCGTAAATCCGGCTTGTTGTAATAATGTAAAATATTCTTCCGTAGTCCGGTGATATTTAATAACTTCTTGATCAATCCATGGCTCAACTCGTTTTCCTGTTTCGAAATAATCATCGACGAGCCAACTAGTTCTTTTACCACTCGTTTGCAAGCTTTCAAATGAAGAGGTAATAACGGGATGTTGAACGCTAAAGGTGAAGGTTCCGTTTGTTTTTAAAGTTTGAAACACATTTTGAAAAATGATATCAAGGTGTTCAATATAATGTAAGGCGAGTCTAGATGTTACTAAATCAAAAGTAGAAGGAGGGTATGTGTAGTCTTTGAGGTTTAAAAAATGAACGGTGCCATTTTTATTTTCTAGTTGTTTTTTAGCTTTTTCATACATAAGCTCGGAGCCTTCAATACCAGTGTAAGAGTGGCATCCATGTTCTAATAATTTTTCGCCGAATTTAGCATCACCACAACCTAAATCGAGGATTTGTTTTCCTGTTACATTGCCAATGAGCTGAAAGAATGCTGGTTTTTCAAGGGATTCGTTTGGACTATTTTCTCGATATCTTCGCTGCATATATTGCTCTAAAAACGATTCGTTATTATATACATCAGATTCAGTAAATGCCATTTTAAAAGCCTCCTAAATATTTTTTTAATTCTATCAAATATGAAAAGTAAATGATAGATTTCTTGTAATGAATCATTTATAATTTAAAATTGTAAGCGGTTTCTTTAAACTATTTTTCTATAATAAATTCTGAAAACGTGTTAAGCTAGTAGAGGGATTATTAGAACTATTAAGATAATAATCCGCTTACATGAACGATGGGAGGCTTCACGATGTCTAGTAAAACACTTGCAAACTTTTTAGAAGAAAATTTAGAGGATTTAAAATCAAAGGGGCTTTATAACGTAATTGATCCGCTTGAAAGTCCAAATGGACCGATTATTACAATTGGCGGAAAAGAATATATTAACTTATCTTCAAACAACTACCTTGGATTAGCGACTGATAATCGCTTACAAGAAGCAGCAATTGGTGCAATTCATAAGTACGGTGTTGGAGCAGGAGCTGTTCGTACAATTAACGGTACTTTAGATTTGCATATTAAATTAGAAGAAACAATTGCAAAGTTTAAACATACAGAAGCAGCAATTGCTTATCAATCAGGATTTAACTGTAATATGGCAGCGATTTCAGCTGTTATGGATAAAAATGATGCGATTCTTTCAGATGAATTAAACCATGCATCTATTATTGATGGTAGTCGTCTATCAAGAGCGAAAATCATCGTTTATAAGCATTCTGATATGGAAGATTTACGCAAAAAAGCAATCGAGGCAAAAGAATCAGGTCTTTATAATAAATTAATGGTTATTACAGACGGTGTTTTCTCAATGGATGGAGATATTGCAAAATTACCAGAGATTGTTGAAATTGCAGAAGAGCTGGATTTAATGACATATGTAGATGATGCACACGGTTCAGGTGTACTTGGCAAAGGTGCAGGTACTGTAAAACATTTCGGCCTTTCTGATAAAGTTGATTTTCAAATTGGTACATTATCAAAAGCAATTGGGGTAATTGGTGGATATGTAGCTGGGAAACAAAACTTAATCGATTGGTTAAAAGTGCGTTCACGTCCATTCTTATTCTCAACAGCTTTAACACCAGCTGATGCAGCTGCTTGTATGAGATCAATTGAAATTCTAATGGAAAGCACAGAGTTACACGATCGTTTATGGGAAAATGGTCGCTATTTAAAACAAGGGTTAAAAGAACTTGGCTTTAACATTGGAGAAAGTGAAACACCAATTACACCTTGTATTATTGGTGATGAAGTATTAACACAAGAATTTAGTAAACGTCTAAATGAAGAAGGCGTTTACGCAAAATCTATCGTATTCCCAACCGTAGCAAAAGGAATGGGACGCGTTCGTAATATGCCTACAGCAGCTCATACGAAAGAAATGCTAGATGAAGCAATTCGTAAGTATGAAAAAGTAGGGAAAGAAATGGGTATCATTTAAGTAACGACATCTTTTGAATAGCTTGCAAATGGGGAGTGGGAAAAATGAAAAAAATTCTAGTAACCGGTTCTTTAGGGCAAATTGGTTCTGAACTAGTAATGAAACTTCGTGATGTATACGGCGCATCAAATGTTATTGCAACAGATATTCGTGAAACAGACAGTGAAGTAGTAACGTCTGGTCCATTTGAAACGTTAGATGTAACGGATGGACAAAAATTACATGATATTGCAAAGCGTAATGAAGTAGATACAATTATTCATTTAGCGGCTTTACTTTCAGCAACTGCAGAAAAAAATCCGTTATTTGCTTGGAATTTAAATATGGGCGGACTTGTAAATGCATTAGAAGCAGCACGTGAATTAAACTGTAAGTTTTTCACGCCAAGTTCTATCGGTGCATTTGGTCCATCAACGCCAAAAGATAATACACCACAAGATACAATTCAGCGTCCTACTACGATGTATGGGGTAAACAAAGTAGCAGGAGAATTACTATGTGATTATTATCATCAAAAGTTTGGCGTTGATACGCGCGGTGTACGTTTCCCAGGCTTAATTTCTTACGTAGCTCCTCCAGGAGGCGGAACAACTGACTATGCAGTTGAAATTTATTATGAGGCGATTAAAAAAGGTACATACACCTCATACATTGCAGAAGGAACATACATGGACATGATGTATATGCCAGATGCTTTACAAGCAATCATCTCATTAATGGAAGCTGATCCAAATAAACTAGTTCATAGAAATGCGTTTAACATTACAGCAATGAGCTTTGAACCAGAGCAAATTGCAGCATCAATCCGTAAACACATTCCGAACTTTACAATGGATTACGCAGTAGATCCAGCTCGTCAAACAATCGCTGATAGCTGGCCGAACTCTATTGATGCAACAGCCGCAATGAAAGAGTGGGGCTTTAAAGCAGAATATGATTTAGACAGAATGACAACTGATATGCTGGCTAAGTTAAAAAAAAAGCTCGCATCTGAGTTAGTAATGAATTAATAGGAAGAGCCGATTCTTAGGAATTGGCTCTTAATTATTTTAGGAAGGGAGAAAAGCAACATGCAAAGAGTTGATGTTGTATATGCATTAATACACGATAGCGAAAAAGATAAAATATTAATGGTACATAATATAGAACAAAACGTTTGGTCATTGCCAGGCGGGGCTGTTGAAAAAGGTGAAATACTAGAGGAAGCACTAGTAAGAGAAGTGAAAGAAGAGACAGGTTTAACTGCCGCACTCAGTGGACTTGTCGCATTAAATGAGAAGTTTTTTGAAGAGAAAGGACATCATGCATTATTTTTTACATTCCGAGCAAATGTAGTAACAGGTGAACTTCGTGCAGAAGATGAAGGAGAAATTTCCGCAATCGAGTGGGTAGATAGAAAAATCGCGAATGAGCGATTCCCATACTACGATGGAGGGTTCGAATTATTATTAGAAGTTTCCATTCCATACAAGTTTCAACCAGAAACAAAGTAAGTTAACGAAGAAAAACAGGAGCCTCGGGGCTCCTGTTTTTCTATTCAATCGTCTTCAGTAATAGTTTCTTCAACAATGGTTTAATCTTCAGGCGTAAATCTTCAGCATGATTTGCAACTAAGAAGTGATGGTTATAAATGTTTTTCATTAGTTGATAAGTCGCTTCTTTCGCTTCGCCTTCTTCGATAAAGATGCCGATTACTTCCATACCACTTTTACGAGCAAGTTTGACTGCTTCGTGCGTATCTAAAATTCCGTCTTGTTGATAGTCTAGTGCAGAAGGTTCACCGTCTGTAAAGACAAGTAAGAATTTATGTTTTTCTGGTCTTTTCGCAAGCTTTTCGGAAACGATACGAATAATATACCCGTCGCGGTTATCTTCTTCTTCGCGAAGTTGCATAATTTCTGGACCGACGTTTGGTAACGTTGAGTTTTTATACGTAACAACTTCATGGATAACGTTCGGTTTATCTTCAGGTTTAGCACTAGAAGCATCTTCCCAAAATCCACTAATAGCGTGCGGGATTTTTAAAGATTTTAAAGCTTCATGGAATAGGACCACACTCTTCTTCGTTTCTTCCATTTTGTTATACATAGAACCAGAGCAGTCCACTAATAGTTGGAATGCAACGTCGAGCTCTTGTGATTCTTGTCCTTTTTTATAAAACATACGCGGCTGCTTTTCAGTATAAATACGAAGGAATTTCTTACGAAGCCTTCCGTAATATTTATCACTGTTTGCATTCGTTTTGTTTTCAATTGTTTTTTCGATGATTTTCTTTAATTCTTTTACATCTTTATTAACGACTGATTTGATAGCTTGGTAATCTTTTTTCTCATCAGGATTTGATTTGCGAGCTTCTTTAAATGTATGAGAAGCTCCCACATTATACTTGCCGTATGCACCGTCGTTTTGGCTAGAAGCATGAGACGCTCTTGCTTCCTCTGTATCAGCACCATCAAAGTTAGATTGTGTACTTTTTTGGGAAGTACCTTGTACAGAACCAAGTGCTTGGTCACCATCTTCTGATTCACGAGCAGTATCACCCATCATATTTGTTTTTGTTCCGCTTTCTAAATCAAAGCGTAAAAAGTTCTCGTTTTCATTGTTTTTATTTTCACGGTGCCATGTCGAGAAGCTTTCATCCATTTTGTTTTTGTTATCATCGTCATCTAGGAGCTGCGTATCATCATTTGCTAATTTTTCAGCGCGACTGTCTTTCTCATCTGCAATCACAGATAAATAAAGCGGTGCATGTCCGAAATAATTATTAAGCATATCACTTTCAAGAAGTCCTTCTAAACGATAGCGAATTTTCTCAACAATATACATAATATCTTCCGTATTACGAGCTTGGAATGTTTCATGCAAAATTGATTCAATTTGCTCGAAATATTCATTATTAAACATTTCATATTTATCACTCGTTAATGAAAGATAGCATAGACAAAATAGACGATCACCGTGATAGTTACGAACACGATTTATTTCATTTTGTGAGCCAAAGTAATTGCGATACATTTCTTTTCGGCGTTTAAAAATATGTTTTGTGCCAGGACGTAAATTTTTGACGATTTCCTCAACACGTAAATCTTCTAATAGAACAAATAATTGTGTTAAAAACTTTTTTAGCGGCGATTCTTGTAACTCAATCGCATAAGAACGAATTAAAGTCATGTCCGAGTAATGTTTATTACCAAGTGCCTTTAAGAACACTTCGCTTTTTAATCCGATTACTGTATCCTCTTCTTTTCGATCATCCCAAAAGTGACTAATGACAACCTTTTTTTCAATTTCGTCGTAGTATGCTTTATAGCCATACTCAAGATAGGCATCGTCTTCTTTTAGAAGAGCATACATTAAATTTTCCATTTGTAGAAACAGCGACGCATCAATTTTTTTGTCACTAAAAATTTGTCTCATGAATTATCCCTCAAAGAAATAACTTTCTGCTAATTCACGGACAGTCATTTGTTCTGTTTCATCGTTTAATTTTGCGATAATACTACGTTCAATTGCACGCATAACAGGAATATATACACCTAAATCACATGCATCGATAATGCCACGAATACTAGCTGCTTCTTCACTTACGCGCCCATCACGAGCTAAAGGCATAAGATCGCTTGCGAATGCAACGAACTTTTCAATTGTTGCAACATCATTTAATTTTGATTCAGATAGTAATAGTTCTTTTAATGTATCACCTTGAATGTAAGGAACTTCAATAATAACGAAACGGTTTTTTAACGCTTCGTTTAGTTCACTTGTCCCAACATAACCTTCGTTAATCGCAGCAATTACGCGATATTCGTCATCACCGTATACAACTTCTTGTGTAAATGGGTTTGTAATCATTTTACGGTAATCTAACGCACCATGAAGAAGTGGTAACGTTTCAGGTTTTGCCATATTGATTTCATCAATATAAAGGAAATGACCGTTTTTCATTGCCTTCATAAGAGGACCGTTAACGAACGTAACTTCAGATGCGCCGTCTTTTGTTTGTAATGTGTTGTATCCTAAAATACCTTCTACATCTAAGTCGACAGAACAGTTAATGCTATGCATTGGTTTTTGGAATAAAGAAGAAAGAGTTTCCGCTAGTACTGTTTTACCACTACCAGTTGGCCCTTTTAATAGAATGTTTTTACCAAGTAAAAGTGCTGTAATGGCATCTTCAATAATGCTATTATCAGATGCTTTATATATTTTCTTGCCAATTAAATGTGCATTTTCACCAGCTTCTTGTTTATTCTTTTCATGAATTGTAGAAAGCTGCTGTTTTAAATCAGAATGTATATGAAATTGTTCTAACATGTATTTCCCACCTAACATTATTTTCATAAAGTAATACATCTTATGATAACTTGTTTTAATATGGTATGCAAAGAAAAGGAGAAGGGGGAAATATAAAAGAAAAAGCAATCAATATCACATTGATTGCTTATAGTAAAGGAGAAATGAGTCGCATAAAGGACTCTAATATTCGTTTTTTGATACTTCTTTTTTGGAACGAGTTCCATTTAATTTCAGTGGAGTGTTTAAAGTCTTCTTCAAAATCGCGTTTAATATCATGAACGGTTTCTGATTCATATAGTACGCTAATAATTTCATAATTCAATTCAAAGCTACGTACATCCATATTTGCTGTTCCGATTGTTGCAATTTTATCGTCAACGAGTACAATCTTTGCGTGCATAAATCCATCTTTATAACTGTAAATAGAAGCACCAGCTTTTAAAAGTGGAGTGAAATAGGATTGAGATGCTTGATCGCTAATAATACTATCACTCTTACCAGGATATAAAATGCGTACATCTATGCCAGATATTGCACTTAAGCGTAATAATGTTAAAGTTTCTTGATCCGGAATAAAGTATGGTGTAGCGATCCAAATAGATTTTTTGGCTGAGCCCATAACAGCTAGTAATGTATTACGAATACTTTTATCATCTGAGCTTGGTCCACTTGCTACAATTTGCACCGCACCTTCTGCATCCGGAATTTCTTTTCCTGGGAAGTAGTGTCTATTCATAAATTGATCCCAAGAATAAGTATTCAATCCACTAGACGCATAAAGCCAATCTTCTAGAAAGATGGCTTGTAATTTATACAATGCTTTTCCTTCTATTTTTAAATGACTATCACGCCAAACAGGGAATTTTTTTGAGCGACCAAGATATTCATCACCGACGTTGAGCCCTCCGGTAAAACCAATTTCTCCATCTACAATGACGATTTTACGGTGATTACGATAATTAACTGTCTCGAGTAACCAAGCTGAAAAAATAGGGTCAAATTCGACAATTTCAATTCCAGCTTTTTTCATAGGTTGTAAAAATCGTCGTCTTAACGTATTACTTCCGAGTCCATCATAAAGGAAGCGTACAATAACACCATCTTTTGCTTTTTGTATTAAAGCATCTCGTACTTTTGTACCAATCTCATCAGATTTATAAATATAGTATTGAATATGTATGTGATGTTTTGCATTCTCGATTGCGTTCAAAATTTCTGAAAAGGTTTGATCACCGTTTGTTAAAAGTTTTGTTGTCGTTCTATCTGCGGCAGGCCCGCCTCCGAATTTTTGTAGGACTTCTGTTAAATGTATAGAACGTTCATGTAATGGGACTGTGAGTGATAATTCTAGTCGTCTTCCTTCTAATATTTCGCGGAATAACTTTCTTTGTTCTTCTGAACGATGAAGATGTTTTTTTCTTCTCCAACGGCTACGCCCGAAAATAGAGTATAAAAGTACACCTATAACAGGAAGAAGTGCTAATACTAAAAACCACGCTAAGGTACTTTGGGGTGATCTATTTTCGATAAAAATAACGAATGAAATTCCTACGATTGTGATGGACCATAGAGCACCAACAAACGTATATAACGAAATAACCGATGTATTTAATAGGAAAAGAACGATAGATACGATTGTAAATATTAATAATAATTGAACGATAGGTTTCTTCATTTCTATAAAATTCCTCAAATCTTTCTTAAATATAGACTTCTTATATAAAAGGTGTAATCTGACATTCTTATTATAAAGTGTTTTGTTTTTTTTACAAAATATAGACATTTTCCCCATGCTTTCCGCATTTGTCCTACATACAGTATATTATTACATTTTTATATAGAAAAGGGGATGAATAAAATGTACGATCTTCCATTTGGTGGGTTTGTACATTCTCCATTTTTAGGAGGAGGATTCTTTCCTGGAAGGGGCTTTACTTAGTCCTGCGTTTGGTTATGGCGGATATTGCTATCCATACTATACGGATTATTAACAGTATCCTTACTATTCATACAACACATATTAAAGTAGGGAAATTGAAAAGGAGAGGAAGAGAAATGAACTATATGCTAAATCACGGAGGATATTATCGTAATCATCATGGTGGGGGAGGGCATAATCACCATGGAGGGCATAATCACCATGGAGGACACAATCATTATGATCATCATCACGGTGGTGGATGGGGCTGGGGTGGCGGCTCGTGGGGCGGAGGATTTTTCCCAGGAAGTTTTGCTGGAGGCATGTTAGGTGGGCTTACAGCTGGCGCATTAACGGGTGCGGCAGGTGGAGGCTACTATCCAGCACCGTACCCAGTAACATACCCAGCACCATATCCAATGCCATACCCGGGTTATCAGCAAATACCATATCAGTATTAAACTAAAAAAGAGGATATCCTCTTTTTTAGTTTAATAATTTATTTATAAAATATTTCCAAAAACAAGGTGAAAATATGTTAATATTTTGTTATTATGATTCAATATGTTAAATGCAAATTTTGGCTTTATCCCGCTATTTTTGGGCAGTAAAACCCCCACCTCAAAATTCAGCTGGAACAAAGAAGTTAGGTGGAAGCCCTGCTACCCGTAAAAGCCCGATTGGTGATCAGTTGGGATGAACAAAACCCCCACTGATTAAAGTTTCACTTTATATTATTATTCGTGAATCGTTGCATTTTGTATATTAATCTCTATTTCATTATGTATCGGCAGTTAGATTTACATCTTAACATTTAATGAAATAAAAGAGGTTAGGTGTGAGGTCGTATTAGTAGGGAGCAGAGGCTAATAGTGATGAAATTGTCACTTTACAAATTCAAAGAATGTAAGAGAATACTGTATAATAAGCTTAGATAAGTAGAGAGATGAGAAGCTTCTACTATAATTAAAACAGCACCATATTGCTTTTTTTTATAAATAATATTATGTTATTTTAATCGGCCTATTTAGAAAAAAATTGTGATTTATCCCGCATTAACGGGCAGTAAGACTCCCACCTCAAAATTCGGTGAATGTGAGGAAGTTAGGTGGGAGATAAAAGCCCGATTGGTGAAGGCTAATAATCAGTGGGGGATGGACAACCCCCCACTGATTAAAGTTTCATTTTATGTAAAGGCGTAGTGTTAGAAAATGAAATATCTCTATTTCTATGAAGAGAAACGAGTTGTGTTTTAGTCAGATAGGAAGCAAGGAGAGGTGCGCATGCTAGAACAAAGAGGTCATGCATTATATGACTCTTCATTGCAAGATTTAAAATTAGCATTAGATGAGTCTTCAATTGTTGCTATTACAGACCGAAATGGTCTTATTACATATGTGAATGATAAATTTTGTAAAATTTCAAAATATAAAAGAGAAGAGTTAATAGGAAAAGATCACCGTATTTTAAATTCCGGATATCATCCGAAAGCATTTTTTCAAATCCTATGGAAGCGTATTTTGAGTGGAAAAGTCTGGACAGGGGAAATTCGAAATCAAGCAAAAGATGGTACGTATTATTGGGTTAAAACAACAATTGTTCCATTTTTAAATGAAAAGGGAGAACCTTATCAATTTATTGCAATTCGAAATGATATAAGTAGTAGGAAAGAAGCAGAACAAAGATTACGATTAAGCGAAAGTCGTTATAGGGAACTTGCTTATCATGATGCGTTAACAAGTTTACCGAACCGTTTACAGTTAATTACGACTGTAAATAAGATGATTGGAGAGAAAATAGAGTTTGGCATGATTTACTTTGATTTAGATCGTTTTAAATTAGTGAATGATACGTTAGGTCATATGATAGGAGATTTACTTTTAAGCGAAGTTGCTTCACGGTTGCATTATGTGCTAGGAGAGAAAGATGTTCTGGCTAGGCTTGGTGGCGACGAATTTGTGCTGTTAACAAAAACTCATACAAATGATGAGATGAGGCAGTTAGCGACATCCGTGTTATCATGCTTTCAAGCGCCATTTATGCTTGAAGGTCATGAAGTATATATTTCAGCTAGTCTAGGACTTTGTTCCTATCCGCAAGATGGAAAAGACGTTGAAACGTTATTAAAAAATTCGGATTTAGCCATGTATAGTGCGAAAGAGCAAGGAAGAAATGCGGCGTGCTTCTTTACAGATGAATTACGTGCGAAAATAAACCGTAGAATGAAAATAGAATTTGCTTTGCAAAAAGCGATTCGTGACGAAGAATTAAAAGTGGCATTACAACCCATTATTGATTTGAAAACAAAGAAATGTACTGGTATTGAGGCTTTAGTACGCTGTAAGACAGAAGAAGGTCCTATTTCACCAAGTGAATTTATCCCTGTAGCTGAAGAGTGTGGACTTATTATAAAACTAGGAGACTGGGTACTAGAAAAGTCATGTCGACTGTTTAAAACTTTACCAGATTATCAAGAGGGACTGAAGTTATCTGTTAATTTATCAATACAACAATTGATGCAAAAGCGATTTATTTTATCTGTTCGTAGTATATTGAAGCGAACAGGGTTTCCACCAAATCGTTTAATATTAGAAATAACAGAAAGTATAGCTGTACGTCATTTTGATTATATTATTGCTACATTACAAGAATTAAGAAGTATGGGAATTTTAATCGCTTTAGACGATTTCGGAACAGGGTATTCCTCATTATATTATTTAAAACAACTACCACTTGATATTGTGAAAATTGATCGTAATTTTATTCGTGAGTTTCATTATGATCATGCACAACCAGAGCGAACGATTGTAAAATCGGTTATTGAAATCGCCCATAGTTTAAATTTATTAGTGGTTGCTGAAGGGGTAGAAACGGTAGAACAAGAAAGTTTATTAAAATCAATGAGTTGCGACTTTGTACAAGGTTTTTATTATGCGAAACCGTTAGATATAGGGGAACTAAAAGAAAAGTTATTAACTGATTTTTAATAAAAAAAGAGAAGCGAAAAGCTTCTCTTTTTTATTGTTTTTTTTGTGAATCTTTCATTAAAACTGGATAAAGAATAAGACCTAATACAAACAAACCAATGCCTAAGAAGAATGTTTTTAAATCAGCAGTTCCCGTTTTAATAACCCATATGGAATATAAAAATGCTAATGCAGTAATGATTCCATCTTTTATTCGAGATCCCGGCATTATATCATACGTTTCCCCCGTAATAACTAATTTTAACTGATACAAGGTAGAAACAAGGTACGGGATTAAATATGCTAATGTCGCTACAACAATAGCGAAATTATATGCTTCTGAAACAGTACCAGAAATCGTTGAGAATAAGAAAATTTGCGTCATCACATTTGTAATAAATAATGATTTTGAAGGACTACCTTTTTTATTTGTTTTACTGAAAAACTTAGGGAAAAGTCCATTTTTAGCAGCCTGGTAAGGTACTTCTGAGCTAACAACGATCCATCCTACAGTAGAGCCGAATAAAGATACGAGTGCAAGTAAGGCCATTATATAAGCACCTTTAGTACCAATTGCTAAATTTAATGCATCTACTAATGGTTTTTGAGACTCTTTTAAAGCGTCTTGTGGAAGAGCGCCCATTGTTAGTAGAGTAATTGCCATGTAAATAAGAAGAGCGATGATTAATCCGAAAATCGTAGCTTTCTTAACATCGTGCTGAGATTTTGCACGGTTAGAGAGCATAACTGCTGACTCAATACCGATAAACGCCCAAAGTGTTGCAATAGCAGCGGAATTTATTTGTCCACCCAACGAAATAGGTTGTCCAGCTTCATTCATAAATGTTTGACCGTCTCCGAAATTAGAGGCGTTGAAAATGAATAATGTAATCACAATAAACATTGTAAATCCGATAATTTTTGCAATGGTAGCAAGAAGATTCATATTTCCAGCTCGATCAATATTTTGAGAAAGAATATATTGAATTCCCCATAACATAAGGCTACATACTAGAAAAGTTAACCCTTTTCCTAGTTCTAGTGAAAATCCATTTATTGAAAAGAGAATTTGCTTACTTTGTAAAACTGGAAAAAATGTTGATAAATATCCAGCAAAGGAAATAATAACAGATGCTGTAGCAGCCCAGTTAGCAGCCCAGTATCCCCAAGCCATACTATATCCTGCAACTTTACCTGTCTTTTGAGAAGTAAACATTGCTTGGGCGTAACTTTGTGGTCCTGCTTTTAATTCTGGTTTACGAATTGCTAAATTTCCAAATACGAGTGCAATCATAAATACACCAAGTCCTGTAATACTCCATGCCAGTGTAGATCCCATTGGACCTGATACGTGTGCTAAATTTGCTGGGAGCATAAATACGCCACCGCCAACCATATTCCCGATAACAAAAGCTGTTAAAACCCATAATCCCCATTTTTTCGTTTCCATTTTTGTTAACTCCTTTGTAGTAAGATTTGCTTAAACATCATTTTTTACTAGCATTTTTGGCAATAAAAAAAGAGCCATGTAGATAAAAAATACCTACATGGCTCTTCGCCTAACGTAGGTACAACGGGAATAACCCTTGTACCTACGCGTAATTTTTCCGCTAGGTTTCAAGGGTTACGTATGATGATGATGTTTTTGTGCAAATGTAACTACAATTGTTGTATAAGTAAGCATAGTTCTTTGCTCCCTTTCTCCTCTGATTTTGAAGTTAGTATACTACATGTTTTTTTGAATGAAAAGAAAAATATAAAAAAATTTATAAAAATACGTTTTAGAGACTAAATATTTACCCATAGTTTTCTTGTACTGGAAAATAAGTGAGAGATTGGCAGAAGAGTATAGCGTGGTATAATACATATAGAACTAGAAGGTGACAAGGGGCTATTGTAGATGATGAGTAAGTATGAACAAATTTATACAGAAATCAGCAAGTCTATTGATAATAAACAATTAAAAGAAGGATGCAAAATTCCATCAGAAACGGAATTAATGAAGCAGTACGAGGCAAGCCGGGGTACTGTAAGAAAAGCTGTAGATTTATTGCAAGAGCGTGGATATGTTCAAAAAATACACGGAAAAGGTGTTTTTGTATTAAAGCGCAAAAACATTGAATTTAACTTTGGTGGTATTGTAAGTTTTCAAGAAGAAAATGAACGTTTAGGACGTTACTGTATTACAGAAGTCGTGGAAATAGAGAAAATGAAAGCGACGAAAGATGTAGCAAAGTTATTAAATGTGAAAGAAAAAACGGAAATAAATCATATTAAACGCGTACGAAATATTGATGGAGAAAAAGTAATTTTAGATATAAACCATTTTGTATCGGAGTATATTCCAGGATTAACGAGAGAAATTGCAACTGCATCGATTTATAAATACATTGAGAAAGAATTAGGGCTACATATTAGCTATTCACAGCGGGTAATTGAAGTGCAACCATGTACAGAGGATGACCGCAAGTATTTAGATTTAAATGGGACAGACTACGTTGTCGTTGTAAAAAACTTTACTCATTTATACGATGGGAGTCAGTTCGAATATACGGAATCACGTCACCGTTTAGATATTTTTCACTTTTCAGATGTGGCGCGAAGAAAATAAAGAGATGGAGCGAAATAATCGTTCCATCTCTTTATTTATAAAAAAATCATCAACTTATATATACGAGTGTTGACTAACTTATATATACGAGTTAATATGTAAGTGTAAACGGTATCAAAAAAAGAAAAGAGGGACGGGAATATGGGGAAAGACTATCGTAAAATAGCAGAAGAAGTGTTGCAGTATATTGGTGGGAAAGACAATATTGAACAAGCTGCGCACTGTGTAACGAGGCTCCGTATCGCTTTAAAAGATGAAAGTAAAATAGATAATGATAAATTGCAGTCTGTTTCATTAGTAAAGGGAGCGTTTCATAACGCTGGGGTATTTCAAATTGTAATTGGTCCAGGTGATGTCGATCGAGTATACGCTGAATTGATAACGCTTGCAGGTATGGAAGAATCGACAGTAGCTGATGTGAAAGACTCTGGAAACCAAAAGTTAAATCCAGCTCAAAAGTTTGTAAAAGTATTTTCGGATGTATTTATGCCGATATTACCAGCGATTGTAACAGCTGGTTTACTGATGGGGATTAACAATCTATTAGGGGCAAAGGACTTATTTTTTGAGGGTAAAAATTTATTAGATGTTTATCCGAACTTAGGCGGGCTTTGGGATTTAATTAATATGATGGCTAATACAGCATTCGTATTCTTACCGGCACTTGTTGGTTGGTCAGCAACGAAGCGCTTTGGTGGTAGTCCAATACTAGGGATTGTTATGGGATTAATGCTTGTGCATCCGGCCTTATTAAACGCGTGGGATTATGGAAAAGCAGCGACTGGTTTAGAGGGACAAAAGATTGAGTACTTCGATATTTTAGGGCTATTCCAAATTGAAAAGGTAGGGTATCAAGGTCAAATTTTACCCATTTTAGTAGCAGCATTCGTATTAAGTAAAGTTGAAATCTTCTTAAAGAAACATGTGCCAAACGCAATTCAATTATTAGTTGTACCAATTACAACAATCGTTGTAACGGGTGTGTTAGCGTTAGGAATTATCGGTCCAGTTACACGTCATATTGGCGATTTATTAACGGCTGGATTAGTTGGCGTATATGAAACGGTACCAGTACTTGGAGCAGTATTATTTGGAGCATTATATGCACCGCTCGTAATTACAGGAATGCATCATATGTTTATTGCAATTGATTTACAGCTAATTGCACAGCACGGCGGTACATTTATTTGGCCGATGATTGCTCTTTCTAACATTGCACAAGGTAGTGCGGCACTAGCGATGTTCTGGATTTCTAAAAATCAAAATGATAAAAGTATGGCATCAACATCAGCAATCTCAGCGTACTTCGGTATTACAGAGCCAGCGATGTTCGGTGTGAATTTAAGAAATAAATTCCCGTTCTATGCAGCGATTATTGGGTCTGCTATAGCAGCGATATTTATTACATTAAATGGTGTATTAGCACCAGCAATCGGAATTGGCGGATTGCCAGCATTTATTTCTATCATTCCGAAATCGATTCCAATGTTTATTGTAGGGATGATAATCGCAGTAGTAATTCCATTTACATTAACATGGTTATTTGCGAAACGAGTAAAACAGAAGTAGGAGGAAATTAAGCATGAAAGATTGGCATAAAAGTGTAGTCTATCAAATTTATCCGAAGAGCTTTAATAGTTACTATAATAAAGAAACCGGTGATATAAAGGGAGTTACAGAGAAATTAGATTATTTAAAGGAACTTGGAGTGGATTATATTTGGTTAACACCGATATACCGATCACCACAAAATGACAATGGATACGATGTAAGTGATTATTACAGCATTGATCCATCTTACGGGACGATGGAAGAGTTTGAAGAGCTTTTAAAAGAAGCGAAAGTACGTGACATTGAAATCATGCTTGATATCGTTGTAAATCATAGTTCAACGGAGCATAAGTGGTTTAAAGAAGCAAAAGAAGATAAGAATAGTCCGTATCGAAATTATTATATTTGGCGTGATGAAAAGAATAATTGGCAGTCTAAATTTGGAGGATCTGCTTGGAAATATGATGAGAAAACAGGGCAATATTTTTTACATCTATTTGATGAGACGCAAGCTGATTTAAACTGGGAAAATGAAAAGCTTCGTGAAGAAGTGTACGATATGATGCGCTTTTGGTTGGAGAAAGGTGTAAAAGGATTCCGCCTTGATGTTATTAACTTAATTTCAAAAGATCAAAGATTTTTAAGTGATGAAGGCACCACTGCTACAAGTGATGGGCGTAAATATTACACAGATGGTCCACGCGTCCATGAATATTTACAAGAGATGAGCCAAAATGTTTTTGAAGGGAAAGATGTAATTACAGTTGGAGAAATGTCATCTACGACAATTGATAATTGTATTAAATATTCGAATCCTGAGCGCAATGAACTAAGCATGACGTTTAGTTTCCATCATTTAAAAGTAGATTATCCGAATGGTGATAAGTGGACGAAAGCTGATTTTGATTTCATTAAATTAAAAGAAATTATGTCTAATTGGCAAATTGAAATGCAAAAGGGCGGAGGATGGAATGCGTTATTCTGGTGTAATCATGACCAGCCTCGTATCGTTTCACGGTTTGGTGATGATGAGAAGTACCGAAATGAATCTGCGAAAATGCTAGCGACAGCTATGCATATGTTGCAGGGCACACCTTACATTTATCAAGGCGAAGAAATCGGTATGACGAATCCTAAATTCGAGTCCATCGAGCAATATCGCGATGTGGAATCGTTAAATATATATGATATAAAGCTGGAAGAAGGATTATCAAAAGAAGATATTATCGGGATTTTAAAACAAAAATCTCGTGATAATTCCCGTACTCCGATGCAGTGGAATGAAGAGATGAACAGTGGTTTTACAACAAGTACACCTTGGATTTCAGTGGCTGAAAACTTTACAGAAATAAACGTAGAAAAAGCATTAGAAGATAAAGAGTCTGTATTTTATCATTATAAAAAGTTAATAGAACTTAGAAAAACGTATGATGTAATTACAGAAGGGAAATATGCTATTTTAGATGGAAATCATCCTAGCATTTGGGCGTATACACGTACTGTAAATAATGAAGTATTACTTGTTATAAATAACTTCTATGGAGAAGAAATAACGTATTCTGTACCAGTTCATGTTCAATTAGATGGTATGAAACAAGAAGTATTATTATCAAATTACAAAGATTCAAGTAAAGATATTACCAATCTTAACTTAAGACCGTATGAGTCAATTGTATATCGTTATATGAAATAAAAGGTTGGATGCCGGCGGGCGTCCAACCTTTTTATTTTAAGACGCCACTATATAAAATCTTTACTTCTACTTCCGGTTTAAATTTTACCTTTGCATAATCTTTATTCCAATTCTTTTTCTTCCATAACTCTGGATGATAAGCGATAAGATTTCTACCTATACCGAAAGCATCACAATTTGCTTTTTGTAACCTGTTCGTTATTTGTTTTGCTTCTTTTGTAAGTTGTTTAGATAATTTTTCATTTAATTTTTTTCTTTCTTCCATTTTGTAAATATTATCTCTTGGAGCCTCAAGGGCTATAACTTTTAGTTGAAGCTTAATGTGAGCATATACATTTCCTTTTCTATCTGTTGTTATTTTTAAGTCTCGCTTTAACTTTCGATTACTAACTTCCATTGTTAAATAATCAGATGTCTTCTCTGATTCATCGCTAGTAAGTTTTTGGGTTATACGGGCACTTGTTCCCATTTTTCCGGTTAATAATACGAATAAAACAGATTGTTTCAAAGGTAAATGCCCAGTTAATTTATCATTGTTAAATAAAGCTAACCCGTTTGTAATTACTTCTTTTCCTTTTATTTTTATAGAAGGGAGGGTAAAGTCTTTACCGGGATCTAACATTTTTGTAGCAGCTGTTTCTAAAGTTTCTTTTGGAAATACACTCATATCTTCTAAGCTTTTCACTTTTTTCTTTAGAAAATCTCCAATTAGTAAATTTCCTACCTTCTTTTTTTCTAGTATCTCGGATGTTTCACCATCTACTGCAATAAGTTTTACTAAAGCAGTTGGGTTTGTTGGGTCCCGAAAGCTGACATCTAAATAGGGGAGTATACCTTTTTTTAGAATTTTGGTTCCTAGTAATTGAACACCATATTTAAAATAGCGAATATTCCCAGTCACATTTTTTTTTAGGGCATCGCTTGTATCCCTTATGTTATGCCCGTTTGCTGAATGTATTTCATTCTCGAATGAAGATTGCTCTCCGCTGGAACTTTTTACGAGTTCAAGCGTTTGCTGAAGTTTATTTTCTTCCGTAATATCATATCCAATGCTATAAGCTAATCTCGCTTCTCTTAATGGTTCTTGATCCCAACAGCCAGAAAGGAATGCACTAGTACATAATATAAAAAGTAATTTAACTCTTTTTTGGAACATACTGTTCTCCTTTCTTATTCCTTATTACTGAATAAAGTAGAAATAAAAGAGGGAGGACAACTATGAAAATATACGTGAACTTATCAGTAAAAGTTGCAATTACTTTTAATTCTTCAGGTGTATCTATAAATAGGGCTACACTAAAAGCAATAATACCAACGATTGGAACAGCCTTTTTATGATTAGCCAGATTGAAGATATGTCCAATTCCTATAGAAGCAGCACAGTAATAACTAGCAATAGAAGCTACAACAGTTATCATCCATATTGGGATGAATAGTAAATCGGTTCGGTCTATAATCCCAATATGCAGAGAACGCAATAAGTAAGCAACTGGCTCTGGAATAAGTTCAACTTGTTTTGGACTAAATACGATAAAGCAAATCCAAACAGTAAAAGTATAAAAAAGAGTTACAAATCCATTAGCGATAGAAATTGCTTTCAGTTTTGCCACAGAACTCCCGTTTACTTTTGGGAAAGCGATAAGAATAATCTCAAAACCATACATAGCTGTAATGGTTTCTTTTGATGCTTGAATAATATTCCACCATCCGGCTTCTGTAATTGGAAAAATGTAAGAAAAATCAGCTCGTGTAAGCCCTAGGGCAATTAAAAGAGCCATTGGTAAAATGAGAATAGAAGCCATGACGTAAAACCGTACGATGACTTTGAACGTATTATAAGCTATGTAACAACAAGCTATTGTAAATAGCATGAGGGTGGCATACCAAGGAGTTGCTTGTAATATCCAAACTTTAATGACATTACAAGCATTTAACATAACCGTCATACCGATAAGGGTAAAATAAAAAACATAAGCAAAACCTAATAGTTTTCCAAACTTATTCCCAAATAGCATACAAACACTTTCATACATATCTGCATCAGGAAATCGTTTTAAGAAAAGCCACATAAGTAAAATAATAAGTTGAATTGCAAGACCAGCGATGAGAGCAGAAATCCATCCGCCACCTTTCGCTATTGGGTGAAGACGGTTTGGTAGAGAAAGTATACCAACTCCGATTTGGCATTGAATAACGAAAAAGGTAAATTGAACAAGTGAAATTTTACTTTGCGTGTTTGTCACCGTTCTCATCCTCTCTCGTTACATGTTGTCGTTGCATTTTTTTCGGTTTTGAATCATGTGGTCGTTCCCAAAACGACCAAATTGGTAGTCGTACAAAAGAGTCTTTCATATCTTTTATCCGCATCGGAGCAACAGGAGAAAGATAGGGGGTATGAAATGAATGTAACTGGCATAAATGAACGAAAGTTATAATGAGACCGAATGATATTCCTACATAGCCGAATATGGCAGCAAGGAGCATTAACGGAAAACGAAGAATCCGAACTGCGGAACTCATATCATTTGATGGAACAAGAAAAGATGAGATTGCAGTTAAAGCTACAACGATAATCATTGTATAAGAAACGAGACCGGCTTTTACAATTGCATCACCAATTACTAAACCACCTACAATACCGATTGTTTGTCCAACTCGGCTTGGCAAGCGAATACCAGCTTCCCGTAATAATTCAAAGATTAATTCCATTAAGAGAGCTTCAAAAATAGGAGGAAGTGGCACTTTTTCTAATGAAGCTTTAATCGTATAAACAAGTTCGAGCGGCAACACATCAGGATGAAAAGCAACTGTTGCGATATATATAGCGGGCAAGAGAAAGGCAATCAAGAAACTGACTAAGCGAATCATTCGGATGAAAGAACCGACAATCCAGCGGTTATTATAATCATCTGGTGATTGATAGAAAGCAAATAACGTAACAGGAACGATAAGTGCAGTTGGATCTCCATCAGATAAAATAGCAACTCGTCCTTCCATTAAATTTGCTGCGACTCTATCTGGACGCTCTGTATTTAATTGTTGCGGAAAGGGTGAGAAAGACGTATCCTCTATAAATTCTTGTATATATCCTGGAGGCATAAGTGCATCTGTCTTAATCGTTTCTAACCTTCTTTTTACTTCTGTAACTAGATCGTCATTAGCTATGTTTTGCATATAAGCAATTGCCACTTTCGTATGCATTTCTTCACCGAGTGTGAAATATTTAACGACGACATGTGGACTTTTTATGAGTTTACGAATAGAAGCTAAATTGGTTGCTAAATCTTCTACTAAACCAGTATGCGGTCCACGGACAATCCCTTCATTATCAGGTTCTGTTATATCTCTCTTTAAAGATAGAGCTGTTTCGAAAATACAAAAACTGTCGACGTGTTCATGAAAATATAAAGATTTACCTTGTAATAAAAGCTGCACACCATAATTTAAATTTGTTTCTTTTTTCATATTTAATGTGGCAAAAGCTTTATCTAAAGACAGATCCGATCGAGTTAATAATGGTTCAAGAGCTAATTGATGAATTAAATTTGGGTCTGCTAAAGATTCGATATATATAATTGTTCCTTTTCCATTTTGGAAAGGGACATCTAATTTTTTTATATCATCTGAATGACAGAGCTTATTTTCAATGTAATTAATATTTTCCGGAAGTGATGGAAACATATGCTTTTTTTTATTATCTTGTTGTGAATTTTTCTGTTCGGCCATAATTTCCATCTCCTTTACATTGAAATTGTTTCTGTTAATTTTTGTTGTTTGTGAGAAAATTATGCTTGGATTATTTGAAAAAAGTAGCTTGAAGGTTACGTTACGTCATCTTTTATACTAAAAAAAATAGGATATAGGGGATGGAAAGAAAGCGTATATTAGATTAGCGATATTAATATATATCTTTTGTACTATAGAGGATAAGCCTAGCGGTATGCATAATTACATCGTTTGATGAATAGGAAATTTATGAGAATCGATTTATACTAATATTGTGTCTTGCCTTTTTAGGTGTAGTACACAGCCGGTGATTGGCTAGTGGAGGTTTTTCCATTTTGCCAGTGCCGGTTTTTTGTTGGATAATAGAGAAAATGAAGTTTTATAAAGAAAGAAGGGGTTGTTTTGAAGGATGTAAATTCTATCTTTATGAGAGAAAAGATTGCTAGTTCTTATCTTTATTTTATTTCTTTTCTTGGCTTGATTACTATAACCATATCTTTACTTGATATTAAAATCCCTTCTTATCCAACGATATTAATATTGTTATTAATATTTATGGGGATTGCAGAGTATTTTCCTGTACGATTTTGGAGAGGAACTAGCTCGCTTACCTTTCCGATAATTTACGCTATGAGTTGGCAGTTTGGAATCCATATGACTATTATTGCTATTGTACTCGTAACGCTAATTATTCACCTGCATCGTCGTTCACCGATACAAAGAATGTTATTTAATAGTACTCAGCATGCGCTTAGTTTGATCTTGGCCGAATGGTTTTCAAATAAATGTATGTCTTTATTAATTAACAAGATAGATATGTCAGTTCTATATGAAAATTTAATATCTTTGTTGTTATTTTGCGTGTTTTTTGGCTTCTTCAACAACCGCTTTTACGATTTGTTAATGATAATTCTTCCGCAGCCATATTCAATCTATCAGTGGTATAAAAAAACTGTAACGGTATTTCTTTGCGAAACTTTTGGTTTCTCTTATGCGGCCCTGATGCATGTATTAATTAGTACATATAGTGTGGAAATAAACGAGATTACAGTACTGTTTTTCTTTTTTCCACTTGTAGCAATTTCAGTTATTAGCTCTTTTTCTGTACGGATAAGGATGGAGAAGGAACGATTATATGAGCTGTTTCTTATTACGACAGAAATTAGTCGTGGACTAACCGGAGGAAACTTGAAACATATTAAACAAGCGCTTAAAGGCTTTTTTGGCATACAAGCATATGTAATATGGACAAAAGATGATGGGAACTGGAATCTTCTATTAAAAGATGGGAAAGTTCGTCTGGATATTTCTGATCATTCAGAAATATCCAAGGCGTTTGAGGGAATCTCTAAAAATCTTGTGTTTCATGATTGGAAAACTGGTACGGCTCCTGGAGATGAAATATTTGATAGCGTCATACGCTCGCTTGTATATTTTCCTCTTATTGTAAATGATGAACTAGTCGGAATGTTTGTTGCAGGGAAAAGTAGAACTGCGGGTTTTTTTCCGGAAGATGTACAGTCGTTAGCTACGTTTTCTAACCAATTAGCTAACGTAGTTAAAACAAGAATATTGATTTCTGAACAGGAAAAAAGAATGATTTTAGAAGAAAGAAATAGAATCGCACGCGAAATTCACGATGGTATTGCACAAACATTGGCCGGGGTGATATACCAACTAGAATCCGCGCAGAAAAAATACCGTGATAAACCAATAGATATGCAGCAAATAGTAGAGAAAAGTATAAAAGATTTAAGAGGAAGCCTAGGAGAGGTTCGTTATTCTATTTATGCTTTAAAACCATATCCGACACAACAATTAGGGCTTAAGCAGGCGATAGCAAGTAAAATAAAATCTTTAAAACAAGAATATGAACTAGATATTACATATCATGAAAGAGGTCATGCACGTGCACTCAGCTTTTCAAAAGAAAGAGTTATTTTTGATACATTACAAGAGAGTTTGCAAAACATTGTAAAACATGCACAAGCAGAAAAGACTGATGTTTTACTTAGCTATCAAAGTGAGCACGTGCTTTTAAGGGTTAAGGATAATGGAGTCGGCTTTTCACTATTTGAGTCTATGGTTAAAACGAAGAATGAGCCACATTATGGTATATTACATATGAATGAACAAGCTGAACAATTAGGGGCTACTTTACAGATTGATAGTTCTGTAGGGAAAGGGACAGAAATTACACTATTAATTCCAGATTCACAAACAAGGGGTGCGTAAAATGATTAAAATATTAGTAGTGGATGATCATGCTTTTTTACGAGACGCAATTCGGAGCATACTAGAGGATGAATCTGATATGAAAGTGGTTGGAGAAGCTAGCTCTGGGGACGGAGTATTGGGAAAAGTAGAAGAATGCAGACCAGATTGTATTTTGATGGATATTAATCTTCCAGGGAAAAATGGGATTGAAGCCACAGAGTTAGTAAAAAAAAATTATCCAAATTGCCGAGTGCTTGTGTTTACAATGTATGAACATGATGAGTATTTAATGGATGCACTTCAGGCTGGTGCTGATGGTTATTTATTGAAGGATTCATCATCGGAGCAGGTAATAGCAGCAATTCGAATGTTATATCGAGGCGATTCAGTTATTCATCCGCGTATGACTAAAAAATTAATTACATATCATCAGCAAAAAATGAAATTAGAATCAAATGAAAATGAACTGACGGAACGTGAAAAGGAAATTCTTTTTGAATTAGTAAAAGGACTTAGTAATAAAGAAATTGCTGAAGCTCTATATATTAGTGATAAAACAGTTAAAATTCACATCAATAAAATTTTTAAAAAACTAAATGTAAAAAGTCGATCGCAAGCGGTGATTTATGCTGTTCGAAATCAATTGGTTCCGTTGGATTAAATAAGAGATATTTAAAAGAACTATCGTGTTTCTTTATTCTATATTACAAAGAATAAAGGGCAAGGTAGTTCTTTTGTACTATTTGGGCATAGAATCATTAGAAAAAAATTACTCCTTTTGTTCAATATTCAGAAAAATCAAAATGTGAAATAATAAAAATAGAATTATTGCTTAACGCTACTAATAATTCATGTTGTAAATCGTTGTAGTTGGAAACAATTTATGGGGGCTTTTATAGAAAGAAGATTAGTAGTGTTGGAGATTCTCGATTGTTTTAAATAGATTCAAGGTTGATAGAATTGCCAATGCTAAATAGGAGATCAGAGGATTTATTTTAGAAAAAATAATTTTAATAATAAGGAGATGCGCTATGAAGAAGGGGAAATTCGGAAAAATACTTATCGGAACGCTAACTGTTGGTATGTTAATGTCTCAAGGAATTCCATATAACGTATTGGCCGAAGAGGTAAATACAACTACTTTAACTGGGATTGATGATGCAAATGCTATATTGAAAGGTCTTACAAAGGAACAACGTAATGCCTTAAAAACGTTAAATACAAAACCAGGTTTTGTTATTTCACCAGGCATCAATACAGCAAGTCCTGATAATGTGAATGTGATTGTAGAGTTTAAGCAAGCACCTAGCAAAATCGAGATGTTAAAACAAGCAGCTAAGGGGAAAAAAATAGCCCTTTCAACTGCGGAACAAAAGGTAGAAGCATCTCATAAAGAATTTAAATCAGAGTTTGAGCAGCTTCAAAAGAATAAAGATAAAGGGACGAATTTTAAATCTGCCAAAATAACAAGAGAATATAAGAATGCTTTTAATGGTGTAGCGATTTCGTTACCTGCGAATATGATTGAAGACTTAGTTCGCACTGGTATTGTTAAGCGCGTATGGGAAGATAGTGAGGTCAAAATTGATTTACCGAAAGAAACAGCTAAGACGGCTGCCGAACCCAAAATGGCAGATAGTGTACCACAAATTGGTGTGGACAAGCTGCATGATGAAAAAATAACAGGAAAAGGAATTAAGGTAGGTGTACTGGACACAGGTATTGATTATAACCACCCTGATTTAAAAGATGCTTATAAAGGGTATCGTGCAAAGCAAGGTGAAGATGCAAGCAAAATAGATCCGAACTCAATAAAAGGATGGGATTTTGTTAATAATGATGCTGATCCAATGGAGACAACGTATAAGGATTGGCAAAATTCTGGAGGATATCCTGAAATTTATGATGGAAGTGCATACTATACATCCCACGGTACTCATGTAGCTGGGACAATTGCTGCAGACAAAAAGAATAGTGTGGATTATGCAGTTACGGGAGTCGCTCCGGATGTAGATTTATATTCATATCGTGTATTAGGTCCATATGGAAGTGGACAAACAAGCGGTATTCTTGCTGCGATTGATAAAGCAGTGAAAGACGATATGGACGTTATCAATTTATCATTAGGTGCGTCTATTAATGATCCTTTATATCCTACTTCTATTGCAGTAAACAATGCGATGTTAGCTGGTGTTGTTACAGTAGTAGCGGCAGGTAATAGTGGTCCAGAAGAAGGTACCCTTGGATCACCTAGTGCAGCAGCACTTCCAATTACAGTTGGAGCAAGTGACGCTGCGATGACTATCCCGACATTTTCCGCCGATGCAGCTGATTTACATGTGGATAAAATGATGCTACTTGGAAAAAGCTTTACTGATAAGATTGAAGATTTGAAAGGTCAATCATTATCTGTTGTATATACAGGTCTTGGGAAAATAGATGATTTTAAAGGGAAAGATGTACAAGGAAAGTTAGCGCTCATCCAGCGCGGTGAGATTACATTCGATGAAAAAATTAAAAATGCTAAGGAAGCAGGTGCAAAGGCGGTAATTGTATATAACAATGTAGATGGTGAAATTACAAGTTACCTTGGGGAAAGTACTTCATCTATTCCATCGTTCCGCTTAACAAAGGCAGATGGTGAGAAATTGCAAGCAAAAGCTGTCCAAGGAGATGTCTCTTTAACATTTGGAGAACTGAGTAACACAAAAACAGAAGGAGATCACTTAGCTGATTTCAGCTCTCGCGGTCCTGCAAGTAAAACAGATGATATTAAGCCGGATATTGTAGCGCCAGGTGTTTCTATTTTCTCAACTGTTCCTGAATATATTAATGATCCAAAGGATGGAGAAAATTATCCGGTAGCGTATGGACGTATGTCAGGTACATCTATGGCAACTCCTCATACAGCGGGGGTGGCGGCACTCATTTTACAAGAACATCCAAACTATAGTCCGTTTGAAGTAAAAGAAGCGCTTATGAATACTGCAGTTGACTTAAAAGAGGCACGCTCTGTATTTGAGGTAGGATCAGGCCGAATTGATGCGTATCGTGCAGTTCATGCAGATACAGCTATCGAGGTTATCGATAAAACATCAAACGTTGTAAATGATGAAGAAGTAGAAATTGAAGAAAAAACAGGGTCTATTGCATTCGGGTATAAAAACCAATTGGGAAATGGACCTATTAAAGATAGTCGAAAGGTCTTAATTAAGAACAGCAATAAAACAGACGAGAAAGAGTTTAAATTAGAAGTAGAGTTTTCACCAACAAGTGTAGGTGTGCAAGATGCAGCGAAGAATGGTGTGAAGCTGAACGTACAAGATTCTATTAAAGTAGCTCCTAGTACATCAGGGGAAATTAGCCCTGAAATTATCATTCCAGAAAACGCTGAATTTGGTAGATATGAGGGATATATTCATATTTCAAATAAAAAAAATGAAAAAGAAGTATATCAAGTGCCATTTGCAGTTAAATTCACAGAAAAAGGAATTGAATCTGTAGATTTGCTGAGAGATGCAATGGCAACAGATACATCTAACTTCCATCCATTTATGGAAAGGCCGAGTTCACCGCTGACATTTAAATTGAACAGTCCACTTGAAACTATCGATGCAGTGGTGAAGGATCGAAAAACAGGAAAGGCATTAGGAATTGTGGGGACAATTAATGCTAGCAGTCTAACACCAAATATTGAATATATCATGTTCGATGGTATGGGTGGCTATGTATTCCCGTTTACAGGAGATCCAAATCATCCAATTGGAGACAAGCGAGTTACGTTGCCTGATGGAGATTACCAACTTGATTTCATTGGATATGACAAAGAAGGGAAACCTTATACAAAAGGAGATAGCGTAATTATTGATAATATCAAACCTGAAATGAAATTTACCGATGTAAAACCTGGCGTTCATGAGGTAAATGAATCTATGTTCAAAGAAGAAGATGGTCAGCGTGCATTATGGGTACATGGTAACATTTATGATTCTACGATAGATGTATTAAAGGCAAAAGGCCTTCAGTATGACCAAAAAACTAATGAAATTGTATATTACCAAAACTCTGCTTTTCCGTCAGGTTGGTTGAATACAATTCAAGCCAATGGTGATTTTAAATTTGGTGTACTTCCAGAGGAAATCAATGAACCGCTTAATTTAAGGTTATTTGGATATGATCTTGCAACTGCATCAAATATGGCAAATGGATTTAAAGACTATGTCTTTGTTAAAGAGGGAACGGAATACGCTGTCCCAAGCTATGACAAGGATAAAGTTAAACTAGGAGAAAAAATTACATTAACTTTAAATCTTAATAATGTGAAACAACTTATGTCAGGTACATTTGAGATTCCTTATAGTAAACAGTTGTTTAAATTTGTAGATGTTAAACCAAATCCAGCACTTGCAGAATATGCAAAACAACATGGATTAAATATTAAATTAGAAGATCCAGTGATAAATGAAGAAGGAAACTGGGAAAACAAGGTGAAAGTTGGTGCATCTTTAGAAGGAACAGAATTTAAAGGTCTAGATGGAGACGCACCATTTGTAGATGTTACATTCGAGATGACGAGTGACGAGTATTTTAATAATTTAACAGCATTTGGAGTAGATAAATTCTCTTATACAAAAACAGGTGCATCAGAAGGCGTTGAGATTCCTGTGTTTAAAGATAAATCCTTTTCTATTATTTCGAAACATGCAATGGTTACAGGATATATTGGACCAGAAGCTTTCTTAACTGAAGAGGGGTATTTAGGTAAGAATGACTACACAAAACTAGGAGCAAAAGTGTATGCAGTTGGTAAGGATGGAAAGAAATATACAGGAACGGTTGATGATAATGGGCAATTTGAAATTCATAGTGTTCCAGTAAGTGATACAGAATATAACATTTTCGTAGAAATGCCAGGTCATTTAAATAGTAAATTAACTACAAAAATAGGGAAAATGCAGGATGGAGAATTAGTGGGACAAAACTTTAGAGCTGATATGGATGACAGCCTTGCAGGTGATGTAAACGGCGATAAAATGGTAGATATTCAAGATGCTAGAATAGCAGCTCTTTCATATGAAAAAGGAAAAGTGGCTGTAAAAGATGGAGATGTCAATCAAGATGGTGTTGTAAATGAAACAGATATTCGTTTTATTGAGAAGAATTTCTTGAAAAAGGGTCCAGATGCCAAAGAAAATCAGAAACCGAAAGAAAATGTAGGGCCAGTGACGTTAGATAAAATCTTACGTTCCATTGGATTAGAGCCAAAAAAATAAGTGGGCAAACTTCTAGAGTAAATAAAGCAATAAGACAATGAATATAAAATTAAATGAGATTGGCTAACAAATAACCGGTAATGATTTACGGTAACATTACCGGTTATTTTAAAAGTAATAGTTGTTTGGGTACATGAAGTAACTAGCTTAAAGTTAGTTCGCTTTCGTTGTGGGACAAGGTAGTTGCTTAATTATTATTGTTTGTGAGCTGGAAATAAGGTTTGTAGTTTAAACTTTAAAAATAGGGGGACTTGTGAAATGAGTATTAAGAAAAAACTTGGTATGGGTGTTGTAACTGCAGCGCTTGGCTTATCTTTAATTAGTGGGGGAACATATGCGTATTTTAGTGATAAGGAGGTATCACAAAACACGTTTGCAGCCGGTACTTTAGATTTGAGTGTTAATCCTGAAGTTGTTATTAATGTCGACAATATTAAACCAGGTGATGAAATGGAGCGTGGTTTTCAATTAGTAAACAAAGGAACCTTAGCAATAGGAGATGTGAAACTTCTGACAGATTACAGTGTAATCGATGCTAAAGGAGATAATGGAAATGCTGATTTTGGTGATCATATCCGTGTTGATTTCTTGTGGAATTTGGATAAAAATGAGGTTCCAATTTGGTCTACTACATTATCTGAATTAAAGGTAGCTACGCAAAACGGAAGTATTCCTGATCTTGTACAAAAAGGTGTTGTAGACCGAGAAGGAAATGGACTTGCTCCTGGTGATGATGATACTTTCTACGTAATGTTCACATTTGTAGATAACGATGAAGAGCAAAATGTATTTCAAGGGGATTCATTGAAGTTAAATTGGACCTTCAACTCAATGCAGACAAAAGGTGAAGAGAAATAAAGATAAATATTATATATGAGAATGAATTGATGAAGAATTGAGGAATAGAATTTTTAATAGTGTAAAGGTTGATTGAGTGAATCAACCTTTTTTTATTTTGTGAGAAAATTATGCTTAGATTATTTGAAAAAAAGTAGCTTGAAAGTTACGTTACGTCATCTTTTATACTAAAGAAAATAGGATATAGGGGGATGGTGTAGATGACTTTAAAATGTATGTGGGGATGGAAAGAAATTTTATATTTATTTGTTTTTGTATTTCTGATTGTACCAGTAATGGTTGAATCTCTTTTTTATGATTATGCTTTAAAAATAATAGGGAACTCATTATATGCTGGAGTATTAATGGGACTTATAATGGCAGTGATATTTACATTTTTAGTTTATCTTTTTTGCATAAAAAGATATAAACTGTCGTGGAAAGATATTGGAATTCGGAAGCTTTCATGGAAAGATTTATTGTGGACATTTGTAGCGGTTATTTCTTTGATTGTAGTGAGTGTTGGAGTATTAATGATAATGGAGAAACTGGGGATTTCTTTCGAAAATAGTAAAACGGAGACGATCCAAAATGATAAATCAATATATGCGTTCTGTATCGCGGTAATTGGAGCAGCAGTTATATCACCAATCTATGAAGAAATTTTATATCGAGGTGTTTTTTATACGTTTTTTCGTGATAGATATGGCATATGGGGCGGTGTGCTTATAAGTTCAATAATATTTACCGTTGTTCATATTCCAACATATAACACATTACCGGTGAATTTTTTAAGCGGTGTAGTATTCGCGTGGTTATATGAAAAAACAAATTCTATTTTATCGGCTATGATTGCACACGCACTATTTAATTTCATAGCAGTACTTCTTACATTTATGTCGAATTAAGAAGATATATAGGAGGGATACAAATGGAAATAGCGGTAGAACGTGTTTTTACGAATGAAATTTTAGCAAGAGCAGCAAAGGCATATCATGTAACGGTGGAAGAAAAGCCACTTGGTGATTTTGAAAATTATATTTTTAAGGCGAAGGATAAAAATAATGAAGATTACGTATTACGCTTAACCCATTCTTCTCATCGGTCTAAAAAAGAGGTAGAGGCCGAACTAGATTTTTTACGGTATGTTGCAGAGCATGGGGCAAAAGTGGCGGGACCTCGTAATTCAATATCTCAAAACCTTGTAGAAGAAATTGGAGCGGAAGATGGCACTTTCTTTTTCGCGTCTTTATTTACATATGCACAAGGTGAGCAAGTAAAAGGAGAAGGATCGCCTTATTGGGGAGATGCTTACTTTGAAGCGTGGGGAAAAGCGATTGGACAACTGCACCGCCTTACAATGGATTATCCTAAAACAGACTACCGTGATACGTGGGAAGAGGATGAAAGTAGCATTGTTAATGGATTAGAAGATGAGAAGGTGAAAGGGATTGCTACTGTATTAATGGATGAAATAAAGGCTCTTCCAATCGAAAGAGAAACGTTTGGCCTTATGCATGGCGATATTCATCCAGGTAATTTTCATTATGATGGAAAAGGGCTAACAATCTTTGATTTTGATGACGCTGCCTATAATTACTTCATTCATGATTTGGCAATGGTTCTTTATTACTCTGTTCTTTTTACACCGTGGACATTGGAGAAAAAGACGGAATTTGCTCGTAAACAGTTACAAGTGTTAAGAAAGGGGTACGAATATGAGCACAGGCTGGCGGATAGTTGGTATGAATCGTTACCGTTATTTTTACGGTTACGTGATATAGGCCTATACGGTACGATTCAAAAGAAATTTAAGGGGAAAGATATGCCAGAGGATTTTCAAAAGTTATCAGATGAGTTGTATGAAAGAATTATAAAGCAAGAGGCAATAGTGAATACATAATACAGAGATAAGGGAACAAAGTATATAAAATAAATATATACTTTGTTTTTTTATACAAAAATATGTTTACTTTATTAAAATAATATTGTTATAGATTCGGTATACACTTATAATTTTATATATATTCTGAATATTCTTTATAAAGAAGGAGGGGGAAAGTTGGAAGCTATCGTAAGTTGGATAAATAATATTGTTTGGAGTCCAGCACTTGTCTATTTATGTTTAGGAGTAGGTCTATATTTTTCCATTCGAACAAGGTTTTTACAAGTAAGACATGTAGGAGAAATGGTGAAACTTACATTTCAAGGGGAAAAATCGGATGCGGGTGTTTCTTCATTCCAAGCTTTAGCACTTTCATTATCAGGGCGCGTTGGAACAGGAAATATTGCAGGTGTTGCAACGGCTGTTGCCTTTGGTGGTCCAGGGGCTGTATTTTGGATGTGGGCGGTAGCCTTTCTAGGAGCTGGTTCTGCATATGTAGAATCGACGCTTGCACAAATATATAAGACGAAGCATCAAGGGCAATTCCGCGGTGGTCCTGCTTATTACATTGAAAAAGGACTAGGTGTTAAATGGTATGCTTTAGTATTCGTTGCAGCGACAATTCTTGCGACGGGGATGCTGTTACCGGGTGTTCAGGCGAATAGTATTGCTGTAAGTCTAGAAACAGCTTTTGGTATTAATACTTCTGTATCAGGAGCGGTATTAGTAGCGGCATTAGCACTTATTATATTTGGTGGAGTTAAGCGAATTGTTAACGTAGCGCAAGTTGTAGTACCGTTTATGGCGCTTGGCTATATTTTAGTAGCCTGTGTAATTGTAGCTATGAATATTGAAAAATTACCAGACGCTTTCATGTTAATTTTAAAAAGTGCATTTGCATTAGAAGCGGCTTTTGGCGGGATTATCGGTTTAGCAATTTCTTGGGGTGTAAAACGTGGTATTTATTCAAACGAAGCAGGGCAAGGAACTGGGGCCCATGCAGCAGCAGCAGCTGAAGTATCGCATCCAGCTAAACAAGGGTTAGTACAAGCATTTTCCGTTTACATTGATACATTATTTGTTTGTTCAGCAACAGCATTTATGATGATTATTACAGGCATGTATAACGTATTTGATGCAAGCGGAAAAAACTTTATCGTCAATAAATTAAATGGTGCACAACCAGGTCCTGGTTATACACAGGCTGCGGTAGAATCTGTTTTCCCTGGATTTGGAAACGGTTTCGTGGCAATCTCTCTACTATTCTTCGCATTTACAACAATTATGGCTTATTACTACATCGCAGAAACGAATATCGCTTACTTAAATCGTGATAAAGACCGCCCTTGGATGTCTATCGTACTAAAGTTTGTATTCTTAGGAGTTGTATTCTACGGTTGTGTAAAAACAGCAGCAACAGCGTGGGCTTTAGGAGATATTGGTGTAGGAATTATGGCATGGGTTAACATTATTGCGATTCTATTATTACAAAAGCCGGCATTGATTGCATTAAAGGATTATGAAAAGCAGAAAAAAGAAGGAAAAGATCCAGTATTCGATCCGCAGAAATTAGGAATTAAAAATGCTGATTTCTGGGAGCATGAATACGGGAAAGACAAGAAAGAAGAAGTATCTTAAGAGAATAGAAATGAAGGAGCAAAGGGAAATCCCTTTGCTCTTTTTTATGGACAAAATGAAGATGAAAGTTATTTTTTTGCCTATTTTTGAATATAAAAAGAATGTACATGCTTTGTTTAGGAGAGGGGGGAGTATGGTGATAGAGTTTCGTAATGTAAATAAATATTATGGTAACTTCCAAGTTTTGAAAAATATTAATGTGCAAGTGAAAAAAGGTGAAGTGGTAGTAGTTGTTGGTCCTTCAGGATCAGGAAAAAGTACATTGCTTCGGTGTATAAATCAGTTAGAGGCGATTACTGATGGAGAGTTAATCGTACAAAATACAGATGTACACAATAAAAAAACAGATATGAATGAATTACGCCGAAATATTGGTATGGTCTTCCAGCATTTTTACTTATACCCACATAAAACAGTTCTGCAAAATATTACACTAGCACCAATTAAAGTAAATAAAACTTCAAAAGAAGAAGCAGAAAAAACAGCGATGGTTTATTTAGAGAAAGTAGGAATCCCGGAGAAGGCAGGTGTATATCCTCATCAATTATCCGGAGGTCAACAGCAAAGGGTAGCTATTGCTAGAGGGCTCGCGATGCAACCGAAAATTATGCTATTTGATGAGCCTACGTCCGCTCTTGATCCAGAGATGATCGGAGAGGTGCTTGATGTTATGAAAGCGCTGGCTAAAGAAGGAATGACGATGGTCGTCGTCACACATGAGATGGGATTTGCACGTGAGGTAGCAGATAGAATTTTATTTATGGATGACGGTCAAATTATCGAAGATACAACACCATCACAATTTTTTGCAAATCCTGAACAAGAAAGAGCACGTCTATTTTTAAGCCGGGTATTAAATCATTAAAGGAGGAATTTCATGCTTAAGATGAAAAAGTTGTTTACCCTAATCGTATTCTCATGTTTATTCGTGTTTATTGTTGCTGGGTGCGGGGGGAAAAAAGACGAGGCGAAAGAAACGAATACGAAGCAAGGCGGAGCTGTTGAGCAAATTAAGAAGCGCGGGAAGTTAGTAGTTGGAGTGAAGAATGATACGAATTTATTTGGATTGAAAAACCCTTCAACAGGGCAAGTAGAAGGATTCGATATTGATATCGCGAAGGCACTTGCGAAAAAAATTCTTGGTGATGAAAAGAAACTAGAGCTGAAAGAAGTAACGTCTAAAACACGTATTCCGATGCTGAAAAATGGTGATATTGATGCAATTATTGCGACAATGACAATTACGGAAGAACGCAAAAAAGAAGTAGATTTCTCAGATGTATATTTTAAAGCAGGACAATCGTTACTTGTGAAAAAAGGAAGCAATATTAAGAGCATTGATGATATAAAACAAGGCGTTAAAGTATTAGCTGTAAAAGGATCAACATCTACAAATAACATTCGCCAAAAATCACCAGAAGCAACAGTATTAGAGTTTGAGAATTATAGTGAGGCATTTACAGCGTTAAAAGCAGGTAAAGGCGATGTTTTAACTACAGATAATGCGATTCTTTACGGAATGGCAAAACAAGATTCTAATTATGAAGTTGTAGGGAAAATTTTCACGGATGAACCGTATGGAATTGCAGTACAAAAAGGTGCAGACGATTTAACGAAAGAGATTAATAGTTTATTAAAAGATATGAAAGCGAATGGAGAATACGATAAATTGTATGAAAAATGGATTGGTCAAAAACAAGAGAAGTAAAATGAAACTTTATTTCTCGTGATAAATAGTAAGAGTGAGAGGATGAGAGTACTCATCCTCTTCTTGTAAAGAAAGAGGGGAGAATATGTGCCTGATTTTTCTATATTAACGAATAACATTGATATGTATTTAGAAGGATTTAAATATACGGTTATGTCTAGTGTAGTTGCGCTAATAGGAAGTTTTGTTTTAGGAATTGTTATGGCAGTGATGCGAATTTCACCTATTCGTATTTTGAATTGGATTGGCTCTGCCTATGTAGAGTTTGTTAGAAATATTCCACTCGTATTAATTGCATTCATTTTCTATTTTGCTTTGCCTGTAATAGGAATTACTTTCAACGGTTTTGTAGCAGGGACAGTTGCGCTTACAGTTTATACAGCGGCCTTTATTGCGGAAGTAATTCGTGCTGGTATTTTATCAGTCGCGAAAGGTCAAATGGAAGCAGCACGTTCTTCAGGATTAACTTATAAGCAAGCGATGTATCATGTCGTCTTACCTCAAGCGATGAAAATCGTCATTCCTCCTCTAGGAAATCAATTTCTCAATTTAGTAAAAAACTCTTCAATACTCGGAATTATTGCTGGAACGGATTTAATGTATCAAGGAGACTTAATTTCAACGAAGACGTTCGTTACGTTTGATGTATATATATTTGTCGGGATGTTTTATTTAGTATTAACAATACCGCTAAGTATGCTAGTGCGTTATTTAGAAAAACGCTTGGCAAAGGAGGCGGTATAAATGGATTTTAAAGGAGCGATAACAGGTGATCATATCCTCTTTTTATTAAAAGGATTACTCATAACGTTAGAGGTAGCGCTCGTAGCAATTGTACTTAGCTTTATTATTGGTAGTGTAATAGGGATATTGCGCTACATGAAAATACCTGTCGTCTCACAAGTATTAGGAATTATCGTTGAAGTGATTCGAAACTTACCACTACTTTTAATTATATTTTTCACATATTTTGCGCTTCCAGAAGCAGGCTTGAAATTAGAGATTATAACAGCTGTAATTGTTGCTTTAACAATATTTGAAGCAGCAATGATATCTGAAATTGTTCGAAGTGGTTTATTATCGATTGAAAAAGGACAGATTGAGGCCGCAAGATCTTCAGGATTAACGTATGTTCAAGCACTGTGGCATATCATTTTACCACAAGCATTAAGAAGAATGGTCCCGCCGCTTGTCAGTCAGTTTATTTCATTGCTGAAAGATACATCATTAGCAGTTGGTATATCACTGCCAGAGCTTATGCATAATGCTCAAATTATTAGCGGGCAGAATGTAAATTATATGATTCCAACGTTTATAGTAGTAGCTTGTATGTATTTTGTTGTAAACTACGGTTTATCAATTTTATCTAGAAGATTAGAAATACGTTAACTCTTACAAAAAATGTAAGAGTTTTTTCCTTATAAATCCTTTTTTGCCTCAAATTAGTATCGTGAGCTCTTAATAGTTGAATTTTTATATTGTTTTATCAGAAAAGTTTTAATTTTATATAGAAATTGTAATCGCTTTCGTGTATATTTTTATTATCAGAAAATTTTAAAAAGAGATAGGGGTACTTGTAGGGGGAGGATTAAGATGCAGCAAACAACGAATGAGCAATTACATCGTACGATGAAGAGTAGACATTTATTTATGATCGCACTAGGTGGTGTAATCGGAACTGGTTTTTTTCTAGGTTCAGGTTACACCATTAATCAGGCTGGACCAGGGGGAGCCATCCTTTCATATTTAGTGGGCGGATTTATTATGTATTTAACAATGCTTTGTCTTGGAGAGCTAACGGTAGCAATGCCAGTTTCAGGATCTTTCCAAAAGTATGCGACGAAGTTTATTGGACCAGGAACTGGATTTATGATCGGTTGGCTATACTGGATTGGATGGGCAGTAACAGTAGGATTAGAATTAACATCGATCGGTTTAATGATGAAAAGATGGTTTCCGAATGTTGATGTTTGGGTATGGTGTCTCGTATTCGGAGTTATTTTATATGCTTCAAATGCAATATCAGCGAAGAGTTATGCTGAATTAGAGTTTTGGTTCTCTAGTATTAAAGTAGTTACAATTATTGCATTCATTTTACTTGGTGGTAGTGCGTTATTAGGATTTTTACCATACGATGGAAAAGAAGCAGCGCCTCTTTTCTCTAACTTTGTAAGTGATGGCGGGCTATTCCCAAATGGACTAGCCGCAGTGCTTCTTACGATGATTACAGTTAACTTTTCCTTCCAAGGAACAGAGTTAATCGGGATTGCAGCAGGAGAGAGTCAGAATCCTGAAAAAACAATTCCACGTGCGATTCGTAATACAGTATGGCGCATTATGTTATTCTTCATTTTAACAATGACAATTTTAGTAGGGTTAATTTCTTGGAAAGAAGCAGGGATAATTGAAAGCCCATTCGTAGTTGTATTTGATAAAATCGGTATTCCATATGCAGCTGATATTATGAACTTCGTTATTATTACAGCTCTTCTATCTGTAGCGAACTCAGGGTTATATGCAGCAACGCGTATACTATGGTCACTTGCAAATGAAGGAATGGCACCAACTTCTTTCAAGAAAGTAAATAAACGTGGTATTCCGATTACAGCGTTAGTCGTAACAATTGCAGTAGCGGCGTTATCTTTATTAACAAGTTTCCTTGCAGAAGATACAGTATATATGTACTTATTATCTATAGCTGGTTTATCGGCTGTTTCAAGTTGGATCATTATTGCTTTATCACAACTTCGCTTTAGAAGTCAGTATTTAAAAGGCGGAGGAAAATTAGAGGACTTAAAGTATAGAACACCACTATACCCGCTTGTTCCAATTTTAGCTTTAATTACAAATAGCATCGTTGTTATTAGTTTAGCGTTTATTCCAGAACAACGAATGGCGTTATATTGTGGTATTCCATTTATCATTTTCTGCTACATATATTATTATATAAATAAGAAACGGCAGAAACCGATGAAAGTGGAGATGGAGACACCAAATGAAACTAACAATCAAACACGATGATATACAGGCGGATTTATCGTATGGTCAATTAGCGATTGGAAAAGAAAACGGATATTCACCGTTACAATTACTCGTTTCTTCTATCGCAGGATGTAGTGCAATTGTTTTTCGAACGATTTTAGAAAAGAAACGTATTGCATACGATACGTTTACAATTGAAACTGAAATTGGTAGAAGTGAAGCTTTATCAAAACCAGTTGAAAGTGTTCATTTGCACTATAAAATTAAAGCGCAAAACATTACAGAAGAACAATTAGACAAGGCACTGCAACTTGCGGTGAAAAATTGCACAATTGTTCAATCTGTAAAGGATAGTATAAAAGTTACAGAAACAATTGAATTAGTAAAGTGAAACATAAAAACGTGAGAATAGGGCGCTCACGTTTTTATGTTTTTAAAAGAGGGATTTTTTAGTCTTCATACATATGTAAAACTTCTTTCGCACGTATGCGTAAACCATCTATTAATTCTTTCGGTTCTAAAACTTTTGCATTTTTTCCAAGTCTATAAAATAAAGGCGTAATAAAATGGATTTCTCCTTTATCAATTGTTGAATGTATATGTCCTGTCCCGTCTTCCGTTACTACAACGAACTCTTCAAGGTAAGGAACGCTTTTACATTGACGTACGCCTTCTGTTGTCAGTAAAACATGTAACTGAGTAGGACTGTGTACTACGTTAGAGTTAGAGGCAAACCACTCTTCTAAATTCATGAATGTATCTTCATTTTCTTCCGTTGATAATATAGAAAGAATGCGATCAACACGATAAAGTAATACTTTTTTTCTACTAAATTCATAGGATGGCAAATACCATAAACCATCGTGAGCATATACACCGATAGGATGAATATGTTTTGTTTTAATCCCCGATTTAGACTCGTATTGAAAGTGTAAGTTTTTATTTTCAATAGCCGCTGTTAATACTTCGTTTAAAAAAGTTGTCTCAATTGTTCTCTTCGGATTCCAAAAAGCGATATAAGAACGTATTTTATCAACTTTAGCTTTCGCATCATTTTGTAGAGAGCTATACAGTTTATGAGTAACAGAATTGATTTCTGTATTAAAAGGCAAGTTACGATAGTAGCCTAAAGATTGGAAAGCAAAAAAGATGGAGACCGCTTCTTCTTCGGTAAATAAAATGGGGGGAAGCATGCTGCTTGTTAATACTTTATATCCCCCATTACGACCTTGTTCAGCGTAAATGGGTAATCCCATATCACTTAAATCTAAAATATATCTATGGACCGTACGAACGGAAATATTAAATTCATCAGCTATTTCTTGAGCTGTAAATGTTTTTTTCGTAGAAGCAAATATAAGAATGTCTAGTAAACGTTTTGCTTTTGACAAGGATATCACCTTTTTCTTTTTTAACATGACATAAGTTGTCATGTTTTATGGTTAGTATAGTGCTTATAAGATGATTTTATCAATAGAAGCTGTAAGGAGGAAAAGATATGTCACGTGAAATTGTTTTATTTATTGCAGCGAGCTTAGATGGATTTATCGCGAAAGAAGATGATGATTTAGAGTGGTTAATGGAAACAGAAGGTGAGGGAGACAACGGTTATACAGAAATGTACGAAACAATTGATACGATAATTATGGGAAAGAGAACGTACGATTATGTGATAGAGCATACGGAAACATTCCCGTACCTAGATAAAAAATGTTATGTTTTTTCTAATTCAGAAAAAGGTTCAAACGAACATGTAGAGTTTGTAAATGAAGATGTATTAGAGTTTACAAAAAGGTTGAAAGAGCAGGAAGGATCTAAAATATGGATGGTCGGTGGAGGGAGTCTACTGAGAGAGTTCTTTAAGAATAATTTAATTGATGAATATGTTGTTACGATTACACCTCACATATTAGGTTCTGGAGTTCCGTTATTTAAAGAAAAGAATCCAGAAATTAATTTAACTTTAACGGATACGAAACGTTTTGGCCAATTCGTAAATTTATATTATAAAGTAAAGTCCTAAAGGATAAGAAAACACGACTATTGATGATAGTCGTGTTTCTATATAGATGGCAATGAAATTGTAAAGCAAGATCCGTGATCAATTTCACTTGTGACAGTAATATTCCCGCCGTGTAGTTCTACGATTTCTTTTACGATGGAGAGCCCTAAACCAGTGCCTCCTGTAGCTCTAGAGCGCGCTTTATCAACACGGTAAAAGCGATCGAAAATGTGAGGGAGGTCTTCAGGCGGAATACCTTCGCCTTCATCTTCAATTGTAATGGAAATACGTTTATGTTCTTCTGTAACAGAAATATTTATATGAGAATGTTCTTTTGAATGTCTATACGCGTTATTTAAAATGTTAGCCATAACTTGTTCAAAGCGTTGCTCATCTAGCTTTACTAAGAGTGAGGAAGGACATGTGAAAACAACTTTAATTTGTTTTTCTCCGTACATCACATTTATTTTTTCAGTGATGCGAGTAAGGAAGATGTGTAAATGCACTTCCTGTACTTGAATGAAAAAGTTATGCTTTTCCATTTGAGCGAGTGAAAATAAATCTTGGACTAAGCTTGTAATATAATCAGACTCGTCTTTTATAATGGATAAGTATCGTAAACGTTGCTCTGGGGGTGTGTTTTCTTTTGATGCAATGTCAGCATAACCTCGTACGTACGTTAATGGTGTTCGTAATTCGTGAGCAACACTTGCTAGAAATTCACTTCGCTCCGTTTTCATATAATGTAAATCATTTGCGAGAGTTTGGATAGATTGTGCTAGTTCACCAATTTCGTCATTTCGAGTAGTTGTTAATGAAACGGATAAATCGCCCTTACTCATTTTTTCAGTCGCTTGTTTCATGTGTAACAATGGTTTTGTTAACAAACGTGATAATAGAAAAATGGTGATGGCTGTTAATAGGAAAGTAATGACTCCAGCGATAATGAATTGCCGTGTGAGCCCGTTAACCATTTCTTCGATTGATTCCGTCCCGAGAAACATATATACATAGCCTTCCGTTTTTCCTGCCACTACAATTGGGCTAACTGTACATATATAATTAGATGTTTTCCAATGATTCTCTATAATTGCTCCATCATGATCTGTTCGTGTTTGCATTCCTTCAATATGTTTTTTTATAGTAGTATTTATTTCATTGGATTTAGCTAGTATTTCCTTATTTGCATTTGTAATAATAACAGTTGTTTCAGCTTCGGATTCCATTAAAGCAACATGGGAGATTGTTTGCCTATCAAAATATTTTTCAAGGACATCTCGGTGACTATTTCCACGCTTTAATAAAGCTGTCATTTCTTCATTCACTCTATTGTTTACAAGGCTATAATAGAGCAAGACAAATAGAACACTTTCGATTAAAAGTGTAACAATTAGAAAATAAAATCCGAGTTGAATAGAAATTCGCTTCATCGTTTTGCTCCTTAGTTTTCAATATCAATCCATCGATATCCTACTCCGTAAACAGTTTTTAAATGGTGATCAATGGGGAAATTTACTTTTCGTAATTTATCACGTAAATTACGAATATGTGAATCGACTGTTCTATCTTCTGTATTTGTATTTAATCCCCAAATTCGTTCAATGAGCTGATCACGGCTTAATACGTAGTTCACATGACGTAAAAATAATCCGAGTAAAGAGAATTCGATTGGGGTGAGAAGAAGTTCTTCATTATGGACAGAAATGAAATGCTTGGCCTCATCCCATAAAATGCCGTGATATTGGATTTGTGCATGTTGATTGGTTCGGCGTAAAACAGCTTCAATTCTTGCGAAGAGCTCCTCTTCGTGGAATGGTTTCGTCACGTAATCATCTGCTCCAAGTTTTAATCCTTGAACGACATCTACCGTTTGATCACGAGCAGTTACCATAATGATAGGAACGTTACTAAATGATCGAATTCTTTTGCAAGTTTCCCACCCATCCATCTTTGGCATCATAATATCGAGTAAAACAAATTTGAAGTTTCGATTTTCTATATGTGAAATAGCTTCTTCTCCGGATACTGCACATACGCAGTTATATCCGATTGGAGTAAGATAAAGCGTTAATAATTCAAGCATTCTCGGTTCATCATCTACGAGTAGTATATCGATCATAGAGTACCTCCGCATTTGTAGTTATTACTTAAATTGTAAGTCAAAATCATGAAGAAATGGTGCAGATTATAATGCATCTGCATAATTTCTTCAGAATTGCTTGTTATTGTAAAGTTGAAATTCCATTTTAGGTAATAATATTGGCTCGAAAACGAATAATACGGAGGCGATATAGTGAAAAAGATGATCCGAATTTTGGGGATAACAATAATTGCAGCAGTCGGTCTTGCGGCATGCGGACAAACGAGTACAGATCATAAAAATCATGAATCTACAGAAGAGAAGAAAACAGAGCAAAAGGAAATGAAAATGAATCAGGAGGTAACTGCGCCGAAAGAAATGAATCAAGGTGCATCGAATGATTTATTAACGACAAGTTTAAAAAATGTAACGAGATTAAATACAAATGATCCTCTGCAAATGGCAGTATTAACTTCGCAAACGATATGGCCAGCAACGCATAAAGAGAATCAGCCAGGCGCTATTATTTTAGTGCCAGTAAGCGAGTGGCAATTAGGTATTGCAAGTGCGGATCTTATTCATCACCCGAATAACGGACCGATTTTATTTATAGAAAAAGAAAAGGTACCCGAAATGACGTTAAAAGAAATAAAACGATTAAATCCGCTCGGAACGAAAGATGGAACGCAAATTATGGTGATGGGGGATATAGGGGCATCTAGCCTAGAGCAATTAAAAGAATATAAAGTAAAGCAAATAAAAGAAACGGACCCAGCTAAATTTGCTAAAGATGTTGATAAAGAATATGCCGATATAACAGGAAATTATCCAAATAGCATTATTATCGGTTCGTCTGAAGAAGAAGGACGTTTATATACAACACCAGCTGTAAATTGGATTTCTCATATGCCAGAACCTCTTCTATATACTGAAAAAAATAAAGTGCCAGAAGCGACAATAGAGGCATTAAAGACGAGAAAAGATAAAGCGAATATATATGTGTTAGGACCAGAAAAAATCGTTTCGAAAGAAGTAGAAAAAGAGTTAAGTAAATATGGGAAAGTAACGCGTATTAGTGGGGAGACTCCAACAGAAAATTCGGTTGCATTTGCGAAATTTAAAGATGAAAAAACGAAATTTGGCTGGGGATTCACAAAACCAGGTCACGGTTTGTCATTTGTTTCAAGCAAAACACCAGACTTAGCAATTGCGGGAGCACCGTTTTCACATATGGGTAAACATGCCCCTGTTGTTTTGCTTGAGGAAGGAAAAGCTTCACAACCAGTTTATGACTTCCTTGCTACTATTCAGCCGAAGTTTAAAGATGATCCAACACTTGGACCATATAACCATGGTTTCCTATTAGGAAGTAGTAGTGATGTTTCATTTGAAACACAAGGTATATTGGATGAGAGGTTAGAAATTGTTCAGGAAAGTGGTCAAGGTCACGGTGGACATTAATGAAATGAGAAAAGACGCTGCTAAGGTAGCGTCTTTTCTTTAGGAAACTTTTACATAGCACAACATCCTTTGCTCGTTATATAATAGCCTTCGTGCAGTCGGCCTTGATTTTCTTATGGAGAAAATCAAATGATAAAAGAGTGGAGGAGTGTTACTTTGTTTCAAACTATAAAAAATGAATGGTTCTCAAATATGAGAGGGGACGTGCTATCAGGGGTTGTTGTTGCTTTAGCATTAATTCCTGAAGCGATAGCTTTTTCTGTTATTGCAGGTGTAGATCCGACGGTTGGATTGTACGCGGCCTTTTGTATTGCGGTTACAATTTCGTTTGTCGGCGGAAGACCAGGGATGATCTCGGCGGCAACGGGTGCGATGGCATTATTAATGGTCACTCTTGTGAAGGATCACGGTTTGCAATATTTATTTGCTGTGACAATAGTAACAGGTATTGTTCAAATTATTTTTGGAGTGTTCAAGCTGAGCTCATTTATGAAGTTTGTTCCTAAATCCGTTATGAGTGGTTTTTTAAATTCACTTGGAATTTTAGTTTTTACAGCGCAATTGCCGCATTTTAAAAATGCAACTTGGCAAATGTATGCACTTGTCGCATTAGGACTTGCAATTATATATTTATTTCCACGTATTACGACGGCTGTTCCGTCTACACTTATTTCAATTATTATTGTGACAAGCATTGCACTTATGAGCGGATTACAGTTAAAAACAGTAGGGGATATGGGAAGCTTACCGAAAGAATTACCGTTCTTTAGTATTCCTGATGTTCCATTTACACTTGAGACATTAGCAATTATTTTACCGTATTCAGTTATGCTAGCGGTTATAGGTTTACTAGAGTCATTATTAACGGCGTCGGTTTTAGACGATATGACACATACGGAAAGTAATAAGCATAAAGAGGCACGTGGACAAGGGATTGCGAACGTTGTTGCTGGTTTCTTCGGAGGAATGGCAGGATGTGCAATGATTGGACAATCTGTTATTAACATTAAATCAGGTGGTCGCGGGAGATTATCGACGTTTGTAGCCGGTGGTTTTTTAATCGTATTGCTATTTGTTTTAGGTGATTACGTTGTTCATATTCCGATGGCAGCTTTAGTTGCAGTTATGATTATGGTTTCGATTGGGACGTTTGATTGGAACTCTGTAGTGACGATTCATAAAGTACCAAAAGGAAACGCATTTGTTATGATTGTAACAGTTGTGATTGTCCTAATTACACATAATTTAGGATTAGGTGTAATTATCGGAACGATAATTAGTGCAGTTTTATTTGCATTCAATATGGCAAAGATTCACGTGAAACATTTGTATATTGAAAATAAGAAAATATACGAAATTCACGGCCAACTATTCTTCGCATCTACGGCAGAGTATATAAATGCTTTTTCATACAATGAAGATGTGAAAGAAATTGAGATGAACTTTACTAACGCACACGTATGGGATGATTCAGCAGTAGCGGCAATTGATAAAGTTATAATGAAGTATGAACAGAACGGTGTGAAAGTAAGGATCACAGGGTTAAATGAACGTAGCTCGAAGCTCGTTGCGAATTTAGCTACTTATAGTAAGAGAATTGCTAGTTAGAAGCCTCCTTTTTAGGGGGCTTTATTATATAATACGGGTAGGATAACGAAAAGGGGATTCAGCATATGTACAAACAAATTTTATTAGCATGCGATGGTTCTGAACATGCACTTCGAGCAGCCGAGCATGCAACATATATTGCGAAATTTAACGAAGAAACACATGTTGAAGTTGTGTACGTAGTAGATAATAGAACGGCAAAGTCAGATATTATACAAGGACAAACGGATTTAGAAACAATATCAGCTAGTCGAAAAGATAAATTAAAAGAGATTGAGGGTTTATTAAAGAAAGAGAACATTTCCTACAAAATTACGATTCTACATGGCGATCCAGGAGATACGATTGTTCAATATGTAAATACAGGAGATATAGATCTTATTATTGCTGGGAGTAGAGGGCTAAATACACTGCAAGAGATGGTGCTTGGTAGTGTAAGTCATAAAATAGCAAAGCGTGTGAAATGCCCGGTTATGATTATAAAATAAAGTGAGATATTCTGTAGTGTAAGCAGGACCTTGATATAATTCGAGGTCTTTTTTGATGTATTAAGAGGGAGAATGTGGACAGAATATATATAAGTTTAAAAAAATGTTAACTTACAAATTTGTAAGTTAGCTGTCAGCGAAATCGATGTTATGAAATTTTTCCCATTGATACAATAAGAATATCAAAGGGGATATAGGGAGGATGGAAGGTATGAAATCATTTCAAAATTTGTCTTATAGCCAAGGGGTAAGTTTAATTTGTTTAGGTGGATTTGCTGGATCTGTTATGTTAGCTGTTTTAATAAAGATGTTTCAGCAAATGTTTTAATCGTATGAATAGAAGGGAAATGATTAATATAAATAGCAAGAGAAGAACGATAAATAAAAAATAGCTCTTAGCATGTAAGTAAATGCTGAGAGCTATTTTTATGTTTATTTTTCTACACATTATATTTTGTTTAAACTTCTTTTGATTTAGCAGATCCTGTATTTAAAGTAAGAGCAAGGAAGAACATTGCAAGCACACAAGAAGCAAGGAGCAAAATGAATCCGCCGTCCCATCCGAATCCATCTACAATAAAGCCCATAGCTGCGCTAGCAAAAGTAGCTCCCCCTAGGTAACCGAAGAACCCAGTTAACCCAGCGGCAGTTCCAGCAGCTTTTTTGGGTGCTAAGTCAAGCGCGTGAAGACCAATTAGCATAACAGGTCCGTAAATTAAAAATCCAATGGAAACAAGTGCGATACTATCAATGATTGGATGCCCAGCAGGATTTAGCCAGTAAACAAGAACGGCAATGAATACACCGACCATAAATAGAATGCCAGCAGGTGCGCGGCGCCCTTTAAATAGTTTATCACTCATCCATCCGCAAAGAAGTGTACCTGGAATACCAGCCCATTCGTATAGAGCATAAGCTGTACGTGAGCTACTGTGAGTAAAGCTTTTTTCTTCTACTAAATAAGTAGGAGCCCAGTCTACAACGCCGTAACGAACGAAATAAACAAAGACATTAGCGATAGCGATGTACCATAAAAACTTATTGTTTAATATGTATGTAAATAAAATTTCCTTTACCGAAAGTTCGCGTTCACGGTCCGCTACTTTTTCATCTGATGGATATTCCCCAGTATGTTCTTCAATAGAAGGTAATCCGCAAGATTGAGGTGTATCTCTCATCGTAATTAATACATAAATCCCCACCAAAATTGAAAGAATACCTGGGAAGTAAAATATACTTTTCCAGTCATTTGCAAAGAAATATAAGCCTAATGTAACGAGAGAAGGCATAAGCGCGCCGCCGACATTATGAGCGACGTTCCAAATAGACATTTTTGTACCACGTTCACTAATGGAGAACCAGTGAACCATCGTACGACCACAAGGAGGCCATCCCATACCTTGTACCCATCCATTTAAAAACTGAAGTACAAACATAAGTATAATGCTCGTTGTAATGAAAGAAAATGAGCCGAAAATAATATTAATGATACCGGATAAAAATAGCCCAGCTGCTAAAAAGTAGCGAGGATTACAACGATCGGATACGATACCCATAAGAAATTTACTTAATCCGTAAGCGATAGATACTGCTGAAAGGATAACCCCAAGTTCCCCTTTACTAAAGCCTTGTTCGATTAAGTATGGCATTGCGAGTGAAAAGTTTTTTCGAACAAAGTAGTAACCCGCATAACCGATGAAGATGCCTAAGAATACTTGCAAACGCAATTTGCGGTATTCGCTATCAGTGCGATCAGCTGGTAAGCGTTCTGCGTGGGGCGCAGGTTTAAATAATTGTGTGAAAAACATAAAATGAAAATCCTCCCCTAATTAATTGGAAGCGTTTTAAGACAGAGAGAATACAAAAAGGCTATGAAATATAAAAAAGTTCCCTTCTTTATGATTCATAGCCATATACTCCGATTCTCCGTGACTGTCAATATTAACTTCGACGAAAATTATACAACTTTGTGACAAGAATGTAAACGTTTTTATAAAGAAAGTTGTTGACGTATTTTGTTTGTGGGATTAATATTTAAATACGTTAAATATTTTATTGCTTAAATAAGAGGTGGATAACATGCCAAATGATATGACTCATATTGATAAGATTCAAGCTCTTACATTCGCTATAGGAAAGAAAATGCAAACAGAGCTATTAGAACAAATGCAAGCATCAGGACTTACACCACCGCAGTTTTATATTTTAAAGATTTTAGATCATTACGGAGCTTCAAGAGCGACACAATTGGCGGAGAAAATGTACGTGAAACCGAGCGCGATTACAGTAATGACTGATCGTTTAATTGATCATGGGTTAGTAGAGCGCTATCACGACGATAATGATCGCCGCGTTGTTGTCATTGAGCTAACGAAGAAGGGGAAAGCTACAGTAGAAGAAGCGATGGCGGCTCGTAATGAGCATATTGCAAAGTACTTCTCACACTTAGAATTACAAGAGAGGGAAGATTTGTTGCGCCTCTTTGAAAAGCTAGAAACAATTATTTGCGGGAAACCAGAGAAAAAAGAGAAAAACTAAGAGGAATTGAGGAGATTACATGGAGCAACAAGAAAATCAGAATAGAAAGTTGTTGTTAATCGGTTTAGTAATCGCAATGCTATTTGCTGCATTGGACGGAACAATCGTTGGTACAGCAATGCCGCGTATCGTCGGTGAACTAGGTGGATTAAGTTTAATGACATGGTTAACAACAGCTTACATGTTAACATCAACAACGGTTGTACCGATTGCAGGTAAATTAGCGGATTTACTTGGGCGTCGTAACGTATATATAGCAGGATTAATTATCTTTATGGTTGGTTCAGCGTTATGTGGTATGGCAAACGGTATGACAGAATTAATTATTTTCCGTGGTATTCAAGGTCTTGGTGGCGGTATTATGATGCCAATGGCTATGATTATTATCGGAGATATGTTCACGGGAAAAGAACGTGCTAAATGGCAAGGTATTTTTGGAGCTCTATACGGTCTTGCCTCTGTAATTGGACCACAAGTTGGTGGTTGGATTGTAGACGCAGTGAACTGGAGATGGGTATTCTATATTAACTTACCAGTTGGTATTTTAGCGACAATCTTCATTGCAATGGGATTAAAAGCACATAAACAAACAGGACCAATTAAAATTGATATCGCTGGAATCTTCACGATGATTCTCGGTGTTGTAAGTTTATTACTTGCGTTAACGTTTGGCGGAAAAGATTATGCATGGGGTTCTTGGCAAATTATCGGGTTATTTGCACTAGCTGCCATTGGTATTGTTAGCTTTATTATCGTTGAAACGAAGGCTGAAGAACCAATTTTACCGATGCACTTCTTTAAAAACCGCACATTTACACTACTGAATGCGATCGGTTTCTTTATGAGTATCGGAATGTTTGGAGCAATTATGTTCGTACCGTTCTTTATGCAAGGAATTGTAGGCGTAAGTGCTGCTGAATCAGGAACGATTATGACACCGATGATGATTACAATGATCGTTATGAGTATTATTGGTGGTCAGCTTGTATTAAAAATTGGTGTGAAACCACAAATTATTACAGGGATGCTTATTATGGCTAGTGGTTTCTGGTTATTAACAACGATGGATATGCACACAACTAAGCTTACCGCTACTTCTTATATGATGGTTATCGGTTTAGGAATGGGTCTTGTTATGCCGATATTAACATTAGCATTACAAGAAAGCTTCCCGAAAAAAGATCTTGGCGTTGTAACATCATCAAGTCAATTCTTCCGTCAAATCGGTGGAACGTTTGGGATTACAATTTTAGGATCAATTATGAATAATACTTCAGGCACAACGTTAACAAATAAATTAGTACCTGTATTAGACACATTCCCAAAAGAAGCGGGACAAATGGTAACAAAATTTAAAGATATGATTCATACAGATCCACAAAGTTTATATTCTATGCTATTTAGTCCAGAGGCATTAAAACAAATGCCAGAAGCATTTTCTAATAGCATCGTACCAATTTTGAAAAGCTCTTTAGTGGACTCACTTCATACTGTATTCTTAACAGGATTGGTATTTATCGTAGTAGGTGCTATCTTTACGATTTTCTTACAGAAAATTAAACTGTCTGATCGTAAAAAAGATGCTGAAGAGCCTGCTGTAGAAGAAAAGGAAAAAACTGTATCATATTCGTGATAAAAAAGCATCGCCTTATGGCGATGCTTTTTTTGAGTATAACCTTAAAAGCTTTTTAGTTAGAAATGATTGACGTATTTTTATAAATGCGTTATATTATTTTCTGTAAACGGTTACATGAAATGAGGAGAAAAGAGAATGAGTACGATTAAAGACGTTGCAAAATTAGCAGGGGTATCTGTTGCGACCGTTTCCAGAGTGTTAAATAAAAATGGATATGTCCATGAGGATACATTAAAGAAAGTAGAGCGAGCAATTGAAATGCTAGATTATAAGCCTAGTACAGTAGCGCGTTCTTTATATAATAAAAAGTCTCGTTTAATTGGCTTAGTTGTTCCAAATATCGTGAATCCATTCTTTCCGGAAGTTGCACGTGCTGTAGAAGATGTAGCACATAAGCAAGGTTACACAGTTGTACTTTGTAACTCTGATGAAAATTTAGAAAAAGAGAAGCAATACATTGATGTGCTTAGACAAAATAATGTGGACGGATTTATTGTAGCAACGAATCCACAAAATAGTGTTAATTACATGAATTTGTCTATTCCAGTTGTTGCGATTGACCGTATGTTTAATGAGCGCATTCCTACTGTATATGCAGATAACTATGCAGGGAGCCAGGCGGCGACAAAGTTATTAATAGACAAAGGGTGTAAACATATTGCACATATTCGTGGACCGCGTGATGTGAGCACAGCTAATGAACGTTTTGAAGGTTTTGTAGACGTTATTACGCAAAATAATCTTTCTTATATGATTGCAGAGAGTACATTCGATCCAGCTAATAGTGAACGGGTAGCGGTGGAATTATTAGAAGAATATCCGCATATTGATGGAATTGTTGCTGGGAATGATTTAATTGCAATCGGCGTTGTAAAGGCTGCACTTCAAAAGGGAATTTCTATTCCAGACGATTTACAAATTATTGGATTCGATGGAATTTCTTTAACTGAAATGATGTATCCATCTATTACGACTGTTGCACAGCCAATTTATGAAATGGGGAAAATTGCAACAGAATTGTTGTTAGAGCAGATGGAAGGAAATCCATTAGAAGAGAAACACTATCGTTTACCGATTGAAATTATAGAACGAAATACAACGAAGTAAGGAGATGAGACAGATGCCAAATATTGCAGTAGTAGGTAGCATTTCAATGGACTTAGTGGCTGTTTCAAAAATACGGCCGAAAGCAGGAGAAACAGTAATTGGTGAAGCGTTTCATACGATACCAGGAGGAAAAGGGGCCAACCAAGCAGTTGCTGCAGCTAGATTAGGAGCAAATGTAGCGATGGTTGGTGCAGTAGGAAATGATGATTACGGAACAGTAGTTAGAAAAAATTTGGAGAACGAACGCATTTTTATCGACTATGTGGTACCGGTTACAGATAGGACGACAGGAATCGCTCATATCGTTTTAGCAGAAGAGGATAACAGTATTGTTGTCGTACAAGGAGCAAATGCTCTTGTAAATGAGTCGATTGTAGATCGTTCAAAAGACCTTCTTGTAAAAGCTGATATGGTTGTTCTTCAACTAGAGATTCCACTTGAAACAGTAAAATACGTTCTGTCTATTTGTGAGGAGCATAAAATTCCAGTTATGTTGAATCCGGCTCCAGCACAATTTTTATCAGAAGATATTTTAGAAAAAGCGACTTATATTACGCCGAATGAACATGAATGTCGCATCGTATTAAATGATTTCACATCACCAATTGAAGAGTTACTTGCGAAATATCCAAATAAGCTATTGATGACGGAAGGGTCTAATGGTGTTCGTTTCCATAACGGAACGGAAGTTGTTCAAGTTCCAAGTATTGCTGTAGACGTAGTAGATACGACTGGAGCAGGTGATACATTTAACGGTGCGTTAGCAGTTGCGCTTTCTGAAGGAGCAACACTTCAAAAGGCAATTCGTTTTGCAAATATTGCTGGTGGTCTTTCTGTAACGAAACTTGGGGCACAGGGCGGTATGCCAACGAGAGATAGAGTACGTGAAGTGCAGGTGATTGTCGGATGAAAAAGCACGGTGTATTAAATAGCGAAATTGCGGCAGTCCTTGCTTCACTTGGACATACAGATACGATTGTAATTGCTGATTGCGGGTTACCTATTCCTGATGGAGTAAAACGAATTGATTTAGCAGTTGAAATCGGAAAGCCTAGCTTTTTAGACGTATTACAAGTAGTTGCTGATGATATGGCAATTGAAAAAGTGATGTTAGCAGAAGAAGTTATTATAAATAATGCAGAGGTAAATAAAGAAGTTGAGATGCGATTAATAGAGCCAGCATTTGAATATGTGTCTCATAAGGAATTTAAAGAGCATACAAAGAGAGCGAAGGCGATTATTCGTACAGGAGAAGCAACGCCTTATGCGAATGTTATTTTACATGCAGGCGTGATTTTTTAATAAAGGGATGTGATGAGAATGCATATTGAAATGAAGAACATTTCAAAAGCGTTCAGTGGTAATCCTGTTCTAAAAAACGCACAGTTTATGATTGAAACAGGAGAAGTCCATGCATTGATGGGGGAAAATGGAGCGGGGAAATCGACGCTCATGAAGATTTTAACAGGTGTATATAAAAAAGACAGTGGAACAGTCATGATTGATGGGAAAGAACGAACTTTTAAAAGTGCGAAAGAAGCTGAAGAGTATGGTATTGCATTTATCCATCAAGAGTTGAACATATTACCGAATTTAACGGTAGCTGAAAATATGTTTCTTGGAAAAGAGTTAATGTATGGGAAAACGGGCATTTTACGTACGCGTCAAATGAATGCGATTGCCCAGCAACAATTAGCAGATCTTGGTCTACATGTGAGAGGTGCTATGCTAGCAGGTGAATTATCAGTTGGACAACAGCAAATTATTGAAATTGCTAAAGCATTAATGACAAAGGCGAGCGTTATTATTATGGATGAACCTACAGCAGCATTAACAGATCGCGAAATTGAAACTCTGTTTATTGTTATTAATAAATTGCGTAAAGAGGGCGTTTCATTCGTTTATATTTCACACCGGATGGAAGAAATTTTTTCAATATGTGATGCTATTACGATTTTGCGTGATGGAGAATATGTAGGGAAAAGATTAATTCCAGAAACGTCATTTGATGAAGTAGTTAGCATGATGGTGGGCCGCAGTATTGGTGAACGTTATCCAGAACGAAATAGTCAAATTGGCGAAGTGATTTTTGAAATGCGAAACGGAACGAAAAAAGGGAAATTTGAAAATGTTTCGTTTCAAGTTAGAAAAGGTGAAATCCTTGGTGTTGCGGGCTTGATGGGAGCTGGTCGCACGGATATTATGAAAGCAATATTTGGATATGAACCGCTCGATTCAGGAAAAATTTTCATGAATGGACAAGAAGTAAAAATTGATAGTCCAATTGATGCGATTAGACAACGAATTGCCTTTATTACAGAGGATAGAAAATCTGAAGGGCTTGTGTTAGATTTTTCGATTCGTGAAAATTTAGCTTTACCAAATTTAGAAAGTCTTTCAAAGGGAAGCGTGGTTAATAAAGGTTTAGAACGGCAATTTACAGAGGATATGATGAAGCTTCTTAATGTGAAAGCAGCAAACGGAGAGCAAGCTGTCAAATCTCTTTCTGGTGGAAATCAGCAAAAGATTGTAATTGCAAAATGGTTAGGTATTCATCCGCAGTTACTCATTTTAGATGAACCAACGAGAGGTGTAGATGTTGGGGCTAAAAAAGAAATTTACTCTATTATGAATAAGCTTACCGAGCAAGGAGATGCCGTTATTATGGTATCGTCTGAGCTTCCAGAAGTTTTAGGAATGAGTGATCGAGTTCTCGTCATTCATGAAGGGAAAATCGGTGGTATTTTAGAGAAAGATCAGGCATCGCAAGAGTCTATTATGGCACTAGCTACAGGGGGAGAGTAAGATATGGCTAAGAAGGGGAATGTATTACAACAACTTGGTTCTTTAATTGGATTAGTATTAATTATCGTAGTAATTACAGCTTTAAATCCAGCATTTATTGAAATTCCAAATTTATTTAATATACTGCGCCAAGTATCGATTAATGCACTCATTGCATTTGGAATGACCTTCGTTATTTTAACAGGGGGTATTGACTTATCGGTAGGTTCTATTTTAGCATTATCAAGTGCACTTGTTGCCGGAATGATGGCAAGTGGCATGGATCCGTTCCTTGCAATGGTAGTTGGATTGTTAGCAGGTCTTGCAATGGGGATTGTAAACGGTATCATTATTGCGAAGGGAAAAGTAGCTCCGTTTATTGCAACTTTAGCAACAATGACTATTTTTCGCGGGTTGACGCTTGTTTATATGGACGGACGTCCGATCACTGGTCTTGGTGATCATTTAATGTTCCAAATGTTTGGCCGTGGTTATTTCCTTGGTATTCCTGTGCCAGCCGTTACAATGATGATTGCTTTTGCAGTATTGTACTTTATTTTAAAGAAAACAACGTTTGGTCGCCGTACGTTTGCGATTGGTGGAAATGAAGAAGCGGCAGCTTTATCAGGTATTAATGTTACGAGAATTAAAGTAATGATTTACGGTCTTTCCGGAATTTTGGCAGCGCTTGCAGGTATTGTCTTAACATCAAGGTTAGATTCTGCACAGCCGACTGCTGGTACTTCTTACGAATTGGATGCAATTGCTGCAGTTGTGTTAGGAGGAACGAGTCTTTCAGGTGGAAGAGGATGGATTGTTGGTACATTCATCGGTGTGCTTATTATTGGTGTACTAAATAACGGTTTAAATTTATTAGGTGTATCTTCTTTCTTCCAACAAGTTGTAAAAGGACTTGTAATCTTACTAGCTGTACTAATTGATCGTCGAAAAGAAGCGTAATGGAGGGGCAATTCATGAAAAAATGGTTACTGATACTCGTTGCATGCATCATGGTAGTTACTGCTGGTTGTTCAATGGAACCACCAGAATGGGCAAAGGATTCTAGCGATAAAGGTCGAAATAAAACTATTAAAGTTGGATTTTCTGTTTCAACTTTAAATAATCCATTTTTCGTCACGTTGAAAAAAGGTGCAGAAAAGAAGGCAAAAGATAGCGGCATTGAATTAATTGCTGTTGATGCACAAAATGATGCGGCGAAGCAAACAAATGATGTTGAAGATTTAATTCAAAAAGGTGTCGATGTAATTGTTATTAATCCAACCGATTCAGATGCTGTTGCTTCAGCGGTAAGTGCAGCTAATGCAGCCAATGTTCCTGTTATTACAGTAGACCGGGTTGCGAATTCAGGTAAAGTTGTTTCTCATATTGCTTCCAACAATATAGAAGGTGGTCAAATGGCTAGTGATTACATTCGGGAGTTAGTTGGTGAAGGAACAAATGTTGCTGAGTTAGAAGGAATCCCTGGATCGTCTGCTGCTCGTGAGCGTGGGAAAGGATTCCATAACGTAGCTGATAAGTCTTTAAAAGTAGTAGCAAAACAAGCAGCTGATTTCGATCGTGCAAAAGGATTATCCGTTATGGAAAATATTTTGCAAGCAAATAGCGATATAAAAGCAGTGTTTGCTCATAACGATGAAATGGCATTAGGCGCAATTGAGGCATTGAAATCTGCTGGTAAAACAGATGTGGTTGTTGTTGGATTTGATGCAACAGATGATGCTGTAAAAGCGGTTAAAGATGGGCGTATGGCAGCAACAGTCGCTCAAAAACCAGAATTAATCGGAGAGAAGGCGATGGAAACAGCGAAAGAGATAACACAAGGTAAAAAAGTGGACAAATTTATTCCGATTGAATTAGAGCTTATTAAGAAAAAATAAATAAATATAAAATGAAAATTAGGAAGGAAGAATAACAAATGAAATTTTTTATTGATACAGCAAACATTAACGAAATTAAAGAGGCAAATGCATTAGGTGTAGTAGCTGGAGTAACGACAAATCCATCACTTGTAGCAAAAGAAGGCGTAGATTTCCATGAGCGTATTCGTGAAATTTGCAGCTTTATTGAAGGACCTGTAAGCGCAGAAGTAATTAGCTTAGAAGCTGATAAAATGATTGAAGAAGGAAAAGAGTTAGCAAAAATCGCTCCAAACGTTGTTGTAAAAGTTCCAATGACAACAGAAGGCTTAAAAGCAGTAAAAGCATTCTCAGATTTAGGAATTCGTACGAACGTTACATTAGTATTCTCAGCGGTGCAGGCATTACTTGCAGCTCGCGCTGGTGCGACATACGTTTCACCGTTCTTAGGTCGCCTAGATGATATCGGTCATAACGGTATGGACTTAATTCGCCAAATCGCAGAAATCTTTGCAATTCACGGCATTGAAACAGAAATCATTGCAGCATCTGTCCGTCACAGTGTTCATGTAACAGAAGCAGCATTAAACGGTTCACATATTGCAACAATCCCAGCAAACGTAATCGCTTCATTAGTGAAGCACCCATTAACAGATCAAGGAATTGAGAAATTCTTAGCTGATTGGGAAAAAACACAAGAGAAATAATACGAAATGGAGAACCCAAGTTTAATTAACTTGGGTTCTTTTTTTGTTTGAAAGAATTTTCATGCAATTGTGCATATTGTCTTTTAAATTTTTAATATAAGCTATTTAATATATACAAATCACTCTTTATTTTTCACATTTCGACATAAAAAGATAGAGGGTCTGACCAGAAAACTGGAGGACATGATTCTATAACAGAAAGCTTATTGCTTATAGAATCATGTCTTTTATTATACAAGGGAGGATAGATTACGTATTTTTATCTGAAGTTTAAGATTGATACAAGGGGATGAGTAAGATGAGAAAAAAAGCGCCATTTAAAGTGTTGTCATCGTTAACGATCGCGACAATCATCGGATGCTCAGCTGTAATGAGTGCTCCGTTAGCATACGCAGAAACGCCAGCAAAAGAAAGTGTGTCTACAACACCAATTGATTACAATTTAATTCAAGAAGATCGTTTAGCGGAAGCACTGAAGGAAAGAGGAACAATTAATCCAGCATCTTCTAAAGAAGAGACGAAAAAGGCTGTAGAGAAATATATTGAAAAGAAACAAGGGGATCAGGCAAATAAAGAAATTCTTCCAGCGGATACTGCTAAAGAGGCATCTGATTTTGTGAAAAAAGTAAAAGAGAAAAAAATGGAAGAAAAGGAGAAAGTAAAGAAACCTGAAAAAAATGTTAGCCCTGAGCAAAAACCGGAACCAAATAAAAATCAATTGAATGGGCAAGTTCCAACTTCTAAAGCAAAGCAAGCGCCATATAATGGACCGGTTCGAAATGATAAAGTATTAGTATTACTCGTTGAATTTAGTGATTATAAACATAATAATATTGATCAAACGCCAGGGTATATGTATTCGAAAGACTTTAGTAGAGAGCATTATCAAAAAATGTTATTTGGTAATGAGCCGTACAAGCTATTTGATGGTTCGAAAGTAAAAACGTTTAAACAATATTATGAAGAGCAGTCTGGCGGTAGTTATACGACGGATGGATATGTAACCGAATGGCTAACTGTGCCAGGGAAAGCGTCTGACTACGGTGCTGATGGTAGTAGTGGTCACGATAATAAAGGACCAAAAGGCGCACGTGATTTAGTGAAAGAAGCTTTACATGCAGCTGCTGAGAAAGGGTTAGATTTATCTCAATTTGATCAATTTGATAGATATGATACAAATGGTGATGGAAATCCAAATGAACCTGATGGTGTAATTGATCATTTAATGGTAATCCATGCTGGTGTTGGTCAAGAAGCTGGTGGCGGTAAATTAGGTGATGATGCAATTTGGTCACATCGTTCAAAATTAGCAATAGATCCAGTAGCGATTGAAGGTACAAAATCAAATGTAGATTACTTTGGTGGAAAAGTAGCAGCGCATGATTACACAATTGAACCAGAAGATGGAGCAGTAGGTGTATTTGCGCATGAATTTGGACATGACCTTGGTTTACCGGATGAATATGACACGAAATATACTGGAACTGGTTCACCTGTTGAAGCGTGGTCATTAATGAGTGGAGGTAGCTGGACAGGAAAAATCGCAGGAACAGAGCCAACTAGTTTCTCACCACAAAATAAAGATTTCTTACAAAAAAATATGGGTGGTAACTGGGCAAAAATTTTAGAAGTAGATTACGATAAAATTAAGCGTGGTGTAGGAGTTCCTACATATATTGATCAAAGTGTTACGAAATCCAATCGTCCAGGCGTTGTACGTGTTAACTTACCAGGTAAAAGTGTTGAAACAATTAAACCGGAGTTTGGAAAGCATGCATATTATAGTACAAGAGGAGATGATATGCATACAACATTAGAAACACCATTCTTTGATTTAACAAAAGGAACAAATGCAAAATTCGATTATAAAGCAAATTATGAGTTAGAAGCAGAGTGTGATTTCATCGAAGTACATGCTGTAACAGAAGATGGAACGAAGACGTTAATTGATAGAGTTGGAGAAAAAGTAGTACAAGGAGATAAAGACACGACAGATGGAAAATGGATTGATAAATCATACGATTTAAGTCAATTTAAAGGGAAGAAAGTGAAACTACAATTCGACTATATTACAGATCCAGCTTTAACATATAAAGGTTTCGCGATGGATAATGTAAATGTAACAGTTGATGGACAAGTAGTATTTTCTGATGATGCAGAAGGAACATCTAAAATGCAGTTAAATGGATTCGTTGTTTCTGATGGGACAGAGAAGAAACAACATTATTATTATTTAGAGTGGAGAAACTATGCTGGATCAGATAATGGATTAAAAGCAGGAAAAGGTCCGGTGTATAATACTGGTCTTGTCGTTTGGTATGCAGATGATAGTTTCAAAGATAACTGGGTTGGGGTACATCCAGGTGAAGGCTTCCTTGGTGTTGTAGACTCTCATCCAGAAGCGTTTGTTGGGAATTTAAACGGGAAACCAGCGTATGGTAATACAGGCATGCAAATTGCAGACGCTGCCTTTTCATTTGATCAAACACCCGCATGGAGTGCAAATTCATTAACACGTGGACAGTTTAACTATTCTGGATTACAAGGTGTTACAACTTTTGATGATTCAAAAGTATATAGTAACAAACAAATTGCAGACGCGGGAAGAAAAGTTCCAAACCTTGGACTTAAATTCCAAGTTGTTGGACAGGCAGAGGATAAATCGGCAGGCGCTGTTTGGATTAAACGTTAATAACATAAAAGCACATTCTTCATATGAAGAGTGTGCTTTTTAATTTGTACATTAAGTTATTATTTTAGCTTATGTAATACAATTGTCTGTTCATATGTAGTGTATCAAATTATGTGGGTAAAGGAAATATTTCCGAGGAAATTGTCGAAGTATCGTCGGTATTTATACACTTTCTTTGTAGAAGAAGAAATGTAGTATTGCCTTTACAGTTTAATTTATTTACATTGTTATTTGGCTATACACAAAAGTGATATATTCGGCAATCAAAGAGCTCTATTCGATAGGGCTCTTTTTTATGGATAGAAAGGAGTGAACTAAATGAAAGAAATAATTGAATGTCCACAGTGTGAAGGGAATATTACTGCACAACATATTATTGATCTCCCGCATCCTTTTTCATTCAGGTGTCCACACTGTAAGGTGAAATTAAAAGAAATGAGGATCACACCATGTTTAATATTAGCGGCAATTTGTATAATTCCACTGTTTATTATGATTGGAGAGAGTATTAAGGAATTACTAGTAAAATATTTTTCTATTATAGATGATGTACCAACTGTACTTATTTTCTTCTTATTTTGTTATCCGTTGTATTATCTTTATGAAAAATATAATGCCATATTGTTTATTAAATACGGCTTGTTGAAAGTCAAAAGTTGAATAGGAGCTTATCATTATGTTGTGGAAAGTTTATTTAGTAATTATAGCGATATTAACTATAACTTCGCTAGTAAGAGGCATGTTTCAAACACTAATTCAAAAGTTTGATTTTGTGGTGACTATAATCACGTGGATTGGGCTATTTGGTTTTGTCTTTGATGTAGAGATAGTAACCCCACTCGTTTGGAAATGCATCTTCCTGTTTAGTGTTATTTGGACTTTGAGTGCCGTTTTTGTTTTACGTTTATATGAAGAGAAGGATGAACCGCTACCTTTTATATTCAAATTAATTGGTATTATCCCAACGCTGCCATTATATTACGGATTATATCAATATGCATTTTAAAAAAAGACAATGATGGAATTAACCCATCATTGTCTTTTTTACTTTGCTTCTTACAAAAATCATTCCAGCAAATGTTAACAAGAATGCAGTTCCGATAACGAAGCTGACGCTAGGCGATGCCCCGATTGCTCCGACTGTAAAGGAGCCAGCAACAACTCCTAATGAGAAGAAAGCATAAAACAATCCGAATGCTTTTCCGCGCTTATCATCTGTCGTATTTTCAACAAGTAATGCATTTATCGATGGGAAAAGGATAGCGAATCCAATGCCATAAATCATCATAACGATAAAGAGCATACCTTTTGTTGCGAATAATCCAAGTAAAGATAACGCGAATGCCATTACTGCAATCCCAATTAGCATGAGTTTTGAACGATTAAATCGATCGTAAATACGGTTTGTTGGTAGCAAGAAGAAGAGGATAGCGGTAATTCCGAATACACTTAACATCATGCCTGTTGTAGATGCTTTAAGCGCTAATGCCTCAACTTTCACTGGTAGCATATAAGTGACAATTCCTTGTGAGAACATTAGTGTGAAAGCACCAATATATGCTTGCAATAACGGTTCTGATTTCAATAGTTCAATCATATCTTCTTTGTTCATCATTTGTGTTCTTGAGGTATCTTTTCTTGATACGTTATTTGGTAAGAAGAATAGAGATACGATTGTACCAAGGACCATTAAAATAGAAATGGTGATGAACACCCACTCTATACCAGCAGTTGCTTTCATAATTCCACTGAAAGCCGGTCCTACAATTGCCGCTGTTCCAACAGCAGCACCAGATAGAGCCATTGCCTTACCTTGTCTTGCTGAATTTGTTTGTTTTGATAAAAACGTAAAGGCAGCAGGAATTAAAAATCCGTCACTAAAGCCGTGCATAAAGCGCACAACTAATAGTTGTTCACCACTTTGAACAACGGTGTATAACAAGACTATGAAACTCGTAAGTCCCATGCTTATATAAAGTATTTTTTTTGCACCAAATTTATCGACAGCAGCGCCAGCAATAATATTACCGATCATATTAGCGAATGAGTACATACCGACAACTAGCCCAATAATAAGAGGAGATCCTCCAAGACTTTGAGCGAACGTACTCATAATAGGTAATTGTGAAAATGTATCTAAAAACGCTACGATAACAATAAAGTAAATAAAATATTTCAAGCGATATTCACCTCTCCTATGCTATTATGGCATAATGCTAATTTCAACCGCAATGAAATTAGCATTAACAGATGTGGAAAAAAGTACAAAGTGACAAAATATTGAACGTTATTTGTTAAAATTTAGTGGAATTGAGATTGTTTTTTTGAAATATATGGATAGAAGTATTATAATAGATTGGTAAACTTCACCAGGTTAAGTATATACGTAGAGAGGGATGTATAAAATGAAAGCATTACTTTGGCATAATCAACGCGATGTACGAGTAGAAGAAGTACCAGAACCAACTGTAAGACCAGGAGCAGTTAAGATTAAAGTGAAATGGTGTGGTATCTGCGGAACAGACTTGCATGAATATTTAGCAGGACCTATTTTTATTCCAACAGAAGAGCACCCATTAACACACGTAAAAGCACCGGTTATTTTAGGTCATGAGTTTAGTGGTGAGGTAGTTGAAATCGGTGAAGGCGTTACTTCTCATAAAGTGGGAGATCGCGTCGTTGTAGAACCAATTTATTCTTGTGGTAAATGTGAAGCTTGTAAACATGGACATTACAATGTTTGTGAACAACTTGTTTTCCACGGTCTTGGCGGAGAAGGCGGCGGTTTCTCTGAATATACAGTAGTACCAGAAGATATGGTCCACCATATTCCTGATGAAATGACGTATGAACAAGGTGCACTTGTAGAACCAGCAGCGGTAGCAGTTCATGCAGTACGTCAAAGTAAATTAAAAGAAGGGGAAGCTGTAGCAGTATTTGGTTGTGGTCCAATTGGACTTCTTGTCATTCAAGCAGCTAAAGCAGCAGGAGCAACTCCTGTTATTGCAGTAGAACTTTCTAAAGAACGTCAAGAGTTAGCAAAATTAGCAGGTGCGGATTATGTATTAAATCCAGCTACTCAAGATGTACTAGCAGAAATTCGTAACTTAACAAATGGTTTAGGTGTAAATGTGAGCTTTGAAGTAACAGGTGTCGAAGTAGTACTTCGTCAAGCGATTGAAAGTACAAGCTTTGAAGGACAAACTGTAATTGTTAGTGTGTGGGAAAAAGATGCGACAATTACGCCAAACAATCTTGTACTAAAAGAAAAAGAAGTTATCGGTATTCTTGGATACCGTCATATCTTCCCAGCTGTTATTAAATTAATTAGCTCTGGCCAAATTCAAGCAGAGAAATTAATTACGAAAAAAATCACAGTAGATCAAGTTGTTGAAGAAGGATTTGAAGCACTTGTAAAAGATAAAACACAAGTGAAAATTCTTGTTTCACCTAAATAATAGAGAATAGTAAAAAGTAGCCCTTTTCTAGAAATAGAAGAGGGCTACTTTTTTTCTATACAGAAAGGTGATAGACTTTCCTTTAACTACAGGTATTTTGTTTGGAAGGGGAAGTCTAATGCTTTCATTTATGTTGACATTGAAACGGATGCTAAAAGCTTGTTTACGAGCGTGGAAAGATAAAGAATTTCAAGTATTATTCGTATTAACATTTTTAACATTAACATCTGGTACGATTTTTTATAGTACAGTTGAAGGATTACGTCCTCTTGACGCTCTATATTTTAGTGTGGTTACGTTGACGACTGTCGGTGATGGGAATTTTAGTCCGCAAACTGATTTCGGAAAGGTATTTACAATCTTATACATATTTATTGGGATTGGATTAGTGTTTGGATTTATTCATAAATTGGCAGTTAATGTGCAACTGCCAAGTATATTATCGAAAAGAAAAAAAGAGTAAAGCGGTTAATCGCTTTACTCTTTTTTTACATTAGTTTAGACAAGTATTTGCAGTAGCTTAACAATATTTTATTACAATGTAAGTGTATTCATTCATTATATTCACTATGTATAAAGTTATAATGATATGAACATTTGCATATTTTAATTTATTGATAGAAATTTTGTGAAAGGTGGGATATTCTAGTCATAGGTTAACCGGAAGACATCGTAGGATCCTAACAAAATATGAAAAATAATTCAATTATAAAATGGAGGATTTCAGATGAAAAAGAAAGTTCTTGCTTTAGCAGCAGCTATTACATTAGTAGCTCCGTTACAAAGTGTTGCATTTGCTCATGAAAATGATGGGGGAAGTAGAATAAATATAGTTCACCGCTGGTCTGCTGAAGATAAGCATAAAGAAGGCGTAAACTCTCATTTATGGATTGTAAACCGTGCAATGGATATTATGTCTCGTAATACAACACTTGTAAAACAAGATCAAGTTGCACTATTAAATGAATGGCGTACGGAGTTAGAGAACGGTATTTATGCTGCTGACTATGAAAATCCTTATTATGATAATAGCACATTTGCTTCACACTTCTATGACCCTGACAATGGAAAAACTTATATTCCATTTGCAAAGCAGGCAAAGGAAACTGGAGCTAAATATTTCAAATTAGCAGGTGAGTCATACAAAAATAAAGATATGAAACAAGCATTCTTCTATTTGGGGTTATCTCTTCATTACTTAGGGGATGTAAATCAACCGATGCATGCGGCAAACTTTACAAATCTTTCGTATCCACAAGGGTTCCATTCTAAATATGAAAACTTTGTAGATACGATAAAAGATAATTATAAAGTAACGGATGGAAATGGATATTGGAACTGGAAAGGTACAAATCCAGAAGATTGGATTCATGGAGCGGCAGTAGCTGCGAAACAAGATTACTCTGGCATTGTAAATGATAATACGAAAGATTGGTTCGTGAAAGCAGCTGTATCACAAGAATATGCAGATAAATGGCGCGCTGAAGTTACACCAATGACAGGTACGCGATTAATGGATGCACAACGTGTTACTGCTGGATACATCCAGCTTTGGTTTGATACGTACGGAAATCGTTAAATATTTGAAAAAGGTCAAATCTCAGAATAGAGTATTTGGCCTTTTTATCACTACACAGTACATGGAGGTATGAAACGTGAAAGGTAAATTGCTAAAAGGTGTACTTAGCTTTGGGATTGGTTTAGGAGCTTTATATAGTGGATCTTCAGCTCAAGCAGAAATGTCTATAAATCAAAATAATACATTAAAAGTGATGACGCATAATGTGTACATGCTATCAACGAACTTATATCCGAACTGGGGACAAAATGAGCGTGCTGATTTAATTGGGGCAGCGGATTATATGAAAAATCAAGATGTTGTTATATTAAATGAAGTATTTGATAATAACGCTTCAAATCGCTTATTAGGAAATTTGAAGAAAGAATATCCAAATCAAACGGCAGTATTAGGTCGTAGTAACGGAAACGAATGGGATAAAACATTAGGTAACTATTCATCTTCGACCCCTGAAGATGGCGGTGTAGCTATTGTAAGTAAATGGCCAATCATTGAAAAGATTCAATATGTATTTGAAAAAGGATGTGGGCCAGATAACTTATCAAATAAAGGATTTGTATACACAAAAGTTAAGAAAAATGATCGTTTCGTTCATGTAATTGGGACACATTTACAAGCTGAAGATAATATGTGTGGACAAACTTCGCCAGCATCTGTACGTACAAAACAGCTACAAGAAATTCAAGAGTTTATTAAAAATAAAAATATACCAAATAACGAGTATGTGTTAATTGGTGGTGATATGAATGTGAATAAAATAAATGCTGAGAATAATAGTGACTCAGAGTACGCATCCATGTTCAAAACATTGCACGCTTCTATTCCATCTTATACTGGACATACTGCAACTTGGGATGCGACGACAAACAGTATTGCGAAATATAACTTCCCCGATAGCCCTGCCGAGTATTTAGATTATATTATTACAAGTAAGGACCATGCTAATCCATCGTATATAGAGAATAAGGTGTTACAGTCGAAATCGCCACAATGGACTGTTACGTCATGGCTCAAAGAATATACATATAATGATTACTCGGATCATTATCCAGTAGAGGCGACTATTTCTATGAAGTAGAGTAGCCTTGAAAAAGTTTCTTCGTAAAGAAGAAACTTTTTTTATTTGAAAACAGGAAAATCATTCTTTCTTTCCAATATGTATAAGACATATATAGAAGAGGAGAGAAAACTGTGGATAGAGGAATTTTTAAGGAAGTTCCATTACCGTGTGCATTTTTAGATGAAGTGGCTTTAGAGAGGAACATTCAATCGATTATAGAGTTAAGTGGAGATAAGAAGATTCGTATAGCGAGTAAATCATTACGCTCTGTTCCAATTATGAAAAAGATTTTGGCTGCAAATAATCGCTTTCAAGGTATTATGTGTTTTTCTCCTAGAGAAGCTTTGTTTTTAATTGAACAAGGATTTAATGATTTATTGCTCGGATATCCTGTTTATGATGAAAGAGCTTTACATGAAATTAGTTTGCTGACAAAGCAAGGGCACATTATAACTTGTATGGTGGATTGTGAAGACCATATTACTTATTTAGAAAAAATTGCTGAGAAGTCTAAAGGGTGTTTTCGCGTTTGTTTGGATATTGATATGAGTAGTCGTTTTTTGAAATTTCATTTTGGTGTAAAAAGATCCCCGGTAAAAGATGTGCAGAGCGCTTTGAAAATAGTAGAAAAGGTGAAGGACTCATCATATTTAATACTAGATGGTGTAATGGGATATGAAGCTCAAATTGCCGGGGTGGGGGATCATATACCGAATCAATGGATGAAAAGTAAAGCTGTTTCGTATTTAAAGAAGAAATCAGTGTTAGAGGTTAAAGAAAGAAGAGAACGTATCGTAAAAGAAATACAAAACCTTGGTATTGAACTAAGATTTGTAAATGGAGGAGGAACAGGAAGTATAAAAACAACTGAGCAAGATAACTCAGTTTCAGAGATTACTGTAGGATCCGCCTTTTACTCTCCTAAACTGTTTGACTATTATAAAGAAGTAAAATTTCAGCCAGCTGCCGGATTTGCTTTACCAGTTGTACGCAAACCGGCTCCTTTTATTTATACTTGCCTAGGTGGCGGATATATTGCCTCAGGTGCAGTTGGTAAAGATAAAGAGCCTGAGGTTTGGCGACCGGGTGGTGCAAAACTATTAGCTTTAGAAGGTGCTGGTGAAGTGCAAACGCCAATTTTTTATGACGGTGAGGAACGAGTAGCGATAGGAGATTCTATCTTGTTTCGTCATAGTAAAGCTGGAGAGTTATGTGAGCGTTTTCCTGTTTTGTATCTCATTAAACAAGGGGAAATCGTTGGAGAGTATTCAACATATCGGGGGGATGGACAATGCTTTCTATAAAGGGACAAAAATGGAGAAATTGGACAGGGAATGTAGAAGGAACACCGCATTATATGATGTATCCAAAAAGTATACAAGATGTAGTAGAAGTTGTGGGGCTTGCACGAAAAAAAGGAAAGAAAATTCGTGTTGTCGGTTCAGGGCATTCTTTTACACCTCTTGTGCAAACGGAAGAAATTTTAGTTTCTTTAGATGAATTGAAGGGCATTGCAAATATTGATGCAGAGAAGAAGGTTGCCGAAGTATGGGCGGGAACAAAGCTACATGATTTAGGGAAGTTACTTCAGGAAAAAGGTTATGCGCAAGAAAATTTAGGAGATATTGATTCACAATCTATTGCAGGAGCGATTAGTACGGGAACTCATGGGACGGGTGTTACATTTGGGAGTTTATCAACACAAGTTATAGAGATCACGGCAGTTTTATCAACAGGTGAGAGTATAGTTTGTTCAGAAACCGAGAACGCCGAATATTGGAAAGCATTTCAGTTGTCGCTTGGAATGCTAGGTATCATTGTAAAGATAAAATTGAAGGTTATTCCAGCGTATTCGCTTGTTTATGAAAGTGAAAAACAATCATTGTCTACTGTAATGAACAAACTAGAAGAATATAAGAAGAATCGTCATTTTGAATTTTTCGTTTTTCCTTATTCAGATGAAGTACAAGTGAAATTTACAAACGAAACAACGAGTAAAGAAAGTGATTTGAAATGGCATAAACTAAAGGTGGAGTTACTTGAAAATAGGATGTTCTCTTTATTATCTAAAGGGTGTAAATGGTTTCCTTCTATAAGTAAAGGAGTAAGCCGATTATCAGCTAAGGCTGTACCGAATACGAAAATAATTGGACCAAGCTATGAAGTGTTCGCTACATCACGTACAGTTCCATTTTATGAAATGGAGTACAGTGTCCCTTCAAAGTATATGAGGGCTGTTGTAGAAGAAATTTCAAATCTTATTGAAAAGAAAAAGTATAAGGTGCACTTCCCGATTGAATGCCGCTACGTAAGAGGTGATGATATATGGCTCAGTCCAGCATATGGAAGAGATTCAGCGTATATAGCTGTTCATATGTATAAAGGTATGAAGTATGCCGCTTATTTTGGTGAAGTGGAGAAAATTTTTTTAAAGTATGAAGGGCGCCCACATTGGGGGAAAATGCATACGTTAACGTACGAAAAATTGCAAAATATATATCCAGAATTGCATTCGTTTCTAAAAGTGAGGAAGTCACTAGATGAAACAGGAATATTTTTAAGCCCTTATACAGAAAAGTTATTTACGATTATGAAAAAAAGCTGACAAATTAGTATTTGTCAGCTTTTTTAAGTGTAATTGCATTTCTTGTATGACTAATACGCTCGTAAAATAGTAATTTATCACTGCTAAATACATGTAATAAAACATGAATAATAAATAGCCCGTTAATTACAAATTGGAATAACAGTATAACTAGTAATACTAAAGGCTCTGTATGATTTAAAATAGAGCTACTAGAAAGAATGTAATTGATTCCACCTAAAATGAAATAGAATATACCGTAACGAATGAATAATTCTTTTAGTGTAATACGCTCTGCTTGTCCTTTAATGTAAATACGAAGCAACGCTTTCCCTATTGTTCTTCCATTTGTAAAATATGGGATGATAATAAAGTAAATTAAGATTGAACATGTAATGAAAAGGAGTTCGTATACATTTGTGTAAGATTGGATATTAGAAATGAAGAAAGAATTTCCTTTGTTTTTAATGACAGGTACAACGATAGATAAGAAAATCCAATCAATTTGCATCGCGATAAGGCGACGAACGAATCCGACTGGTTTCGTTTCCAAATCAATACGACTATCTAACTCGTTTGCTTTCGGAAGGAAGTACGTAAATATTGGTGCAATGATAAAACCAATTACGCCACCTAGTGTATTTAAAAACAAATCATCGATATCAAATAAGCGATATGCACAATTATAAATACCATATAGTCCAGTCACTTGTGTTAGCTCGAAAAATAGTGAAAGACAAAAAGAAATACAAATAGTCTGTAAGAAACTACGTCGGAAATAATAACGTAAGTAAATACCAAATGGAACGGTTAATAGAACGTTAAATGCAACTTGTAAAAATGCAGATTCTTTTAATAAGTAGAAATAAGTAGCTGGTTTCGTTAAAATTGCTGATGTATGATTACCAATCTCTTGTATGAAATAAAATGGTGAGAGTTGCATGTGCTGTGTATTAGCCGGTTGTAGGCTACAAGTATCATACGTTTGTGGTAATGGCAAAATAACAAGAAAATAGGCATTTAATAAGTAGAGTAATAATGAGTATAAAATAAATGAGCGCCATTTATTTAAATAACCGTATTTTCGATAATTAAATATTAAAAAAGGAATTAAGAGAAACATTGCTAAAATAGGAAATAAAATAAATGCTGTTTTTACTGGAAATAAATATGCAGTCAAAATGAAGCTCCTTTCAATGAAAATTCGTTTATCATTATAGCGCTAAAAGGAGTTTAAAACAAAGTTAAAATATTTCGAAATAGAAAGAATTACAAATTTTATCGGAATTAAGTTATACTAAATCTAATATAAGGATATTGTGATTATATAAGTTGAGAGAGGGTACTAGATATGCAATATGAGCTTTTTTCGGTAAGCGGGGATCATATTACAACTTTTGAAAGCACATGGCGTTTTCAAGAGGGGGAACAGATTTTTGTTCATGATGATAATACAAAACGAAATTTTATTATTATTCGCTTAACACATGATTTATTTCAAAAAAATTCACATGCTATTCGCTTGTATTGTCAGGAAAAGAAAGTTTATGCATAAGGAAAAACCACTTACTGTATGAGGGCAGTAAGTGGTTTTTTATCCCGCTATTTGTGGGCAGTAAAACTCCCACCTCAAAATTCAGGTGGAGCAAAGAAGTTAGGTGGGAGCCCTGCTGTCGGTAAAAGCCCGATTGGTGAGGGCTAATAATCAGGAGGGATGAACAAAACCCCCACTGATTAAAGTTTCATTTTATAAGAAAATGATAGTTAGCACACCTACGATAATACAGTAGAAAGAGAAGTATTTTAAATTTCCTTTTGCCATAATGTTCATAAACCATTTTAATGAAATATATGTCATGACAAATGTTGCGATGAAAGCAACAATATAAGGTACAAATAATGTATCTAAATTTGGATCGTTTGCAATGTCTGTAATACTTAACAATAAACCACCTAAGCTAACAGGAATGTATAGTAAGAATGAGAAGCGAAGAGCTGTTTCTTGCTTCATACCAAGTAACATTGCTGCCACGATTGTAGCACCTGATCTGCTTATACCAGGAATTAGTGCGCAAGCTTGTGCTAGACCAATAATGATTGCATCTTTCATAGAAAGGTCGCCATCATTTTTACGTCCACGCAAGTTTCGAATAATCCAAAGGCCGATAGCAGTAATAAGAAGGGAAATCCCAACCATTTTAACACCTTTTAAATAGTGGTCGATATAATCTTTAAATAAAACTCCAATTACACCTGCTGGAATGGTTGCAATAACAAGGTAAATAATAAAGAAGAAATCTGATTTTGCATCTTCTGCTCTTGTGAATATATAAGATAGACCATTCTTTGTTAGACGAATTAAATCATTTCTATAAATAAGTAATACAGCTAATAATGAAGCTGAATTAACAAGTAGCTCAAAGCTAAACCCTTCTATTTTTAGTCCTAGCAAATGCTGTGCTAAAACGAGGTGACCGCTTGAAGAAATCGGAATTGGCTCTGTTAGCCCTTGGAACAGACCAAGAATTAAATATTTTAAAATGTAGTAAAATTGTTCCATAATAACCTCCTTGTTTATTAGTCGAAAGAAACAACTTTTCCATTATAGCAAAAGAGAGGATGAATATTGAGAAGAAATAAATATTCGAAATATAATAAAAATCCCTTATACCGGTATAAGGGATTTTTATTATTAATGAGAAGCTACTGTTTCTTGAAGACTTTTTGATAATTGAACATCGACTTTTTCAGCATCATGAATATGATTCATAATAGTAGTATTTAATTTTTGGAACATTTGCTGTGTATTTGCAAATTCTCGTAATATATCATCATTACAAGATTTTTGGTTTTCGATAGCTTTAATAACATTTGTAGCGCCACTTTGTAATGTTTGAATCATTATTAAAATATTTTCAATTCTAGCGTTAGTATCGGCGCTCATTTCTACACCTTCATCAACTAAATGCAAATTATCTTTTGTGTTATCGTATGCTTTTTCAATTTCTTCTTGAATTTTTTTCGTTAAGTTACCGATGTTTTTTGTACTTTCAGCTGTACTTTCAGCTAGTTTTCTTACTTCATTAGCAACAACAGCAAATCCTTTACCGTGTTCTCCAGCACGTGCAGCTTCAATACTTGCATTCAACGCTAGTAAATTTGTTTGTGCTGCAATGTTTTGAATCACTTCTACAATTTGTTCAATTTCTTTAGAGCGTTCGCTTAAATGATTCATACTATTAGAAGTACGTTGAGATTGTTCACCTAATCTATTAATTACAATGAGTAAGCGATGAACAGATTCTTTTCCTTCATTAGAGCAATCGATAATTTCTTCAATAGATTGAATTAAGTTTTGCTCTTTTTGTAGCATTTCGTTATTTAATTCGTTGGAATGTGTAGTACGCGTAGAAACATTTTCAAAGCATGCGTTCAATTGTTGAATTAAGTTTTGGAGTGTATGATGTTGGCTATTTACAAGTTCGTGCTCTTGCATAACGCTTTTTACACGATTATGGATAGAAGATATAATTTCTTGTTTTTCCACATCTTTTTGTTTTAATTCTGCTTCTAGTTCATGTATATGAGTTTCTAGTTGATCAATTTTATGTTGGAGTGATTTCTTTTGAGTAAACATTTTATTTAATTCAACCGCCTTTAGGATTTTTAATTTCTCTATATTTGGATTTTAGCATCTTTTATAATTTTTAAATATAGGAATTGTTAAATATTTAAGAATCTATTACATTTTGTTCACAATTCTCTTTTTTTGTCATGAAAAATAAACTGTATTTAATGGTTCTGTAAACAAACTGTAAAATAAATCATGTATAACTGTATAAGAAGGGAGTCGGATTATGAACTATTTTAAGCGAATCAGTAGTCTAGTATTAGCAGGAATTATCGTTCTTTCTAGTACAGTCGCTGTAAAAGCAGAGTCAAACGACGAGAAACTTAACAACATGCAACAGCAATTGCAGCAAAACGATGCAGATATGCAGAAGAAAGAGCAAGAGAAGCAAGCTGTTAGTAAAGAAATTCAAGGTATCGAAAATGAACTACATAATTTAAATAATACAATTGCAAAAAATAAAGAGGATCAAGCTGCTATTCAACGTAAAATCGATGAAACACATAAGCAGATTGAACAAAAAAAAGCAGATATTATCGTTTTAGAAGATAAAGTCCTTGCTCGTAAGGATATTATGAAAAAACGTATGGTTTCTGTTCAAAATAGCTCAAATACGAGTTTAGTAGTAGAAGTTGTTGTAGAATCAAAAAACTTTGCAGATTTCATACAACGTATGAACGCAGTTACTACTATTCTAGAAGCAGATAAAGAAATTTTACGTCTACAAGAACAAGATCTTCGTCAAATTGAAGAAGATAAAAAAGCAATTGACGAAAAAGAAGCATCTTTAGTAGTAGATAAGCAAAAATTAGCAAAAGCACAAGCGGATTTGCAAGATAACTTGAAAAAACGTCAAGATAACTTACAAACAGTTCAAGCTAAATATAATCAGATTGCAAGCCAACTTAATTTAGCAGCGGAAGAGAAAGCAAAAGTTGAAGCAAATATGAAAGCAGTACAAGAAACAATTGCTCGTGAACAAGAAGCAGCAAGAATTGCAGCAGAAGAGCGCGCAAAAGCTGAAGCAGCTGCAAAGGCTGAGCAAGAAGAGTTGGCAAAAGCGAAGGCAGCAGCAGCTAAGCAAAAAGAAGAACAGGCAGCTAAGCCGGCAGAGCCTGTAGCTAAAGATACAACACCAACTAAGCCGGATCCAAAACCAGCTCAAGGTGGAAAAGAATTTTATGTAACAGCAACTGCTTATACAGCTGATCCATCTGAAAATGGCTATAAACCGGGTGAAATTGTAAAGTCTAAGTTAGGACATAATTTGACTGCAAATCCAAACATGAAACTAATTGCTGTAGATCCAGCTGTGATTCCATTAGGTTCTACTGTATATGTGGAAAATTATGGTACGGCGATTGCTGGAGATACTGGTAGTGCGATTAAAGGTCATATAATTGATTTATTAATGCCAGATTCAGCTACAGCTAATAATTGGGGCAGAAGAAGTGTTAAAGTTACAATTTTAAACTAAAACGTAATCCAACTTTACAAAACGTAAAGTTGGATTTTTTTATAAAAATAATGTTAAGTTGAGTTTACATTTTGTTAAGGATATCATACAATAATAGTGAGAGGTGGTAAATTTGACCATTTTAAATAGAGTGAAGGAATTAAGAGCTCGTTTTAATTTTACACAAAGTGTATTAGCGGAAAAAGTCGGAGTGACGAGACAAACAATTGCAGCAATTGAAAAAGGGGATTACGTTCCTTCATTATTACTAGCATTGACGATTTGTGATGTATTCGAGTTAAAGATGGAAGATGTATTTGTTTTAAATAAGGAGGGGGAAGAGGATGAATAGAATTGGGGTTTCTTATATCGTAAACGTGCTTTATACTGCGCTAGCCTGCTGGACATTTGTTGAATTTTATAGTGTTATTACAGAGTTAGCAGATATAATTAAAAACGAGAAGTTCCCATTTGAAGTATGGTTTAATGGAGCACCATTCATTTTATTATTTATTGGAGCTATTATAGTTACAATTTTTTATAGAATTCAAAAGAAAAAATACAAGAATTTATCTTTTTGGATGTATCCATTATTATTTCCACTAGAAGATGAACGTGAAAAAGCGATTACGGATAAAGCCTGTCGAACAACTTTTGTTTCGTTATGGTATGTGTTACCTTGTGCAGTCGGATTTTTAACTTTTTCGCCTATTATTAATGACTATCTTCCTGGGTACCCACTGTATATTATATTCTCTATTTTCTTTATTCAAATGACGGTCTTTCACGTATCCCTATACAGAAATAAGTTAGTTTAAAAGAAACCTTCTTGCATAAGCAAGAAGGTTTCTTTTCAGCTTACACTTGTACATACAGCAATATTATCTTATCATTTTATATAGAGTAAGATTTTGTAACGGAAAGGAATTGTATATGAATAAGCAAAGAATTTATAGTATAGTAGCAATCCTTCTATTTGTTGTAGGTGGTGTATTAATCGGAAAGCCATTTTATGATGGATATAATGCAGAGAAGAAGCAGACAGCGAATGTACAAGCTGTTCAAAAGATGGAATATGAAAAGCATGATACAGAATTTGTAGATGCTTCAAAAATTAATCAACCAGACTTGGCAGAAGTAGCGAGTGCATCGTTAGATAAAAAACAAGTAATCGGTCGTATTTCAATTCCGAGCATCTCATTAGAACTTCCTGTTTTAAAAGCGTCGACTGAAAAGAATTTATTATCAGGTGCGGCAACTGTAAGAGAAAATCAAGTAATGGGACAAGGGAATTATGCACTTGCAGGGCATAATATGTCAAAAAAAGGTGTTTTATTTAGTGATGTATCAACTTTAAAGAAGAACGATAAAATTTATTTGTATGACAATGCAAATGAGTATGAGTATACTGTTACCGGTGTATCTGAAGTGACTCCTGATAAATGGGAAGTTGTAGAGGATCATGGGAAAGATGAGATAACACTTATTACATGTGTATCTGTTAAGGATAATTCTAAGCGTTTTGTTATTACGGGTGATTTAGTAGGAACAAAGGCTAAGAAATAAAGAAAAAAGAAGGTTCACTCTTTAAAGAGTGAACCTTCTTTTTTTATCCAATGTTGAGAAATAAAAGAATATTTCAGTTGGTATTTAAATATTTTTCTATTTTTATATAATAAAGTAATGATTCTAGATTTTGGGAGGAACAAAAGTGAAACAGCAAGTAAAAAAACTTCTTTTAACAACAAGTGTAGCGTTATTGGTAGCGCCAATTTCTGCTTATGCACATCCAGGACGTACAGATGCTAATGGTGGACATACGTGTCGTACAAATTGTGAAAAATGGGGATTACAGTACGGGGAATATCATTATCACAATAAACCAGCTTCTAATAGTGGTACAACGAGTCCTGTGCCTAGTCAAAATAATAATGGTGCTGTAGAAGCAGAGAAACAAGCAGAAGCACAGCGTAAGGCTGAGGCAGAGAAACAAAGAGCTGCAGAAGAACAACGTAAAGCAGAAGAAGAGAGACAACGTGCTGCAGAAGAACAGCGCAAAGTAGAGGAAGAGAGACAGCGTGCTGCAGAAGAACAACGCAAAGCAGAAGAAGCACGTAAGGCAGAGGAAGCGCAGCGTAAAGCTGAGGCTGAAAAGGGACAAGCTGAAGGTCAAAAAAGTGGAGAGACAGATTTTAAAGCAGGAAAGAATAATGCAGAAGGACATGTAGCTGGAAAGTCAGACGCATATAAACAAGCATTCACAACTGCGTATGCTGCGACGTGGTCTTTAGAAGAACAGAAAAAAGCACATTTTGAAAAAGGTAAAGAGCAAGGGTTAACACAAGAAGCAATGGACGATAGTCAAATTACTCCTGAGTTTAAGGTGAACTTTGCAGAAGGTTTCCAAGTAGGTAATAAAGAGAGAACCGAAAAGATTGAAAAAGAACAAGCGGAACTTGGTGAAAAGGCTGGTAAAGAATTAGCTGAAAAGAAACCTGGAAATACTGAAAAGGATACATATGTGAAAGTATATGAAACCGCGTATGAAAAGGGATATAAGGCTGCTAAAAAGGCAGCGGAAAAAGCTGGATATACATATGCATTTGAAAACTACGACTTAAAAGTTCCTGCTAAGTATGAAAAGAATGAAACATTAAAGAAATGGTTTACTGAAGGATTTAAATCAAATAAAAAGGCAGCGGAAATTCGAGAAGAAGGATATAAAAAAGGAGACAGCTGGCTTTCGTTCTTCTATAAGAGTTTCGTGCCAAGTGAATATAAAGAACATAAAGGCTTGTATGAACAAGCAATAGAAAAGGGAAAGAAAGCGTAAAAAAAGATGAGGAATTTTCCTCATCTTTTTTTAATCCATCCATTTCACTAATTTCTTAGAAATTGATAATAAAACACAACCTAAAACGATCGCCACAGCGCCAATAACTGTGAATACTTCAGCATATCCAAGTGAAGTTGTGAAGCTTGCAAGCTGTCCGCCTAAAATATTAGCAATACCTGAGCTTGCTAACCATACGCCCATTAATAAAGAGGCTAGTTTTACTGGAGCGAGAGCACTAACCATTGATAGCCCGACAGGTGATAAGAATAGCTCACCTAACGTATGGAAAAGATACGTAAAGACGATAAATAGTAAGTTTGCTTTTTCTGTAATGTTATGTTCGTCACTGCCTGTTTTTAATGTAGCGATAACAAGAACAATATAACCGATACCGAGTAAGATCATACCAAGTCCCATTTTTGTTGGGATTTTCATGTCACCATTTTTTCTAGTTGCCAGTTTCGCCCATAATGCTGAAATAGCTGGTGCAAGTAAAATAATAAATAACGGATTGACCGATTGGAACCAAGATGTTGGAACTTCCCATCCGAACACAGAGCGGTCTACAAATTTGTTTGTATATAATGTTAACGAACTACCAGCTTGTTCAAATCCAGCCCAGAAGAAGACAACAAAGCATGTTAAAATGACGATAACTGTTGTACGTTGTTTTTCTTTTTTTGTTAACGGTGTATTTCCTATTGTTTGTTGTCCAGCATCCGTTTGCAAATCGCGAGTTGGTTTTTTACCGATATCACCAAGGAAGCGATTTGATAGTGTTGTAAATAAAATTTGTCCAATGATCATTCCGATTGAAGCGGCTAAGAAACCGTAACGGAATCCGAAATGAGCAACGCCATCTACTGTTGTTTTGAATAAATTTTCTGATAAAAATCCGCAAACGAGTGGAGCTAAAAATGAACCGACGTTAATACCCATATAGAAAATTGTAAATGCACTATCACGTTTTGGATCATTTTCTTCGTATAATTCTCCAACAAGTGTAGAGATATTCGGTTTGAAGAATCCATTACCGATAATAATAAGCGCTAATCCGAGGTATAGACCGACTTGGTTTTGCAAGGCAAATAGTGTAAGGTTACCGATTGCCATTGTTATACCACCAATTGTGATGGCTTTTCGTTTGCCTAGAAAACGGTCCGTTAAGTATCCACCGATCAATGGTGTGAAATAACAAGCACCAGTATAAAATCCGTAAATAGAGAGTGCCCAAGCGGGACTAAACCCAAGACCACCACTTACTAAAGCTGTTGTTAAATATAATGTTAATAATCCTCGTAATCCATAGTAACTAAATCTTTCCCACATTTCTGTAAAGAAGAGTAAGTATAAACCTGGAGGATGTTTCTTTTTTCTTTGTTGTTCTCTTTCTAGTTGTATCGCTGATTCCATAATATTTTCCTCCTGACACAAGCAAAAAACAAAGTTAATAGTATTGTATGATTAATATTTTACCTTATTAACTATTATAAGTCAATAAAGGTTGATTTTTCAGAAGAAATTTGAAAAGGGAAATAGCTATAGAATGGGTGTTTCTTTTGTGATAGACTATGGACTATGTTTTCTTTGTAAGGAAGCGGATTACCGCATTTTTTTATTTGTGGAATTGATTTCATGTAAGGTGAAATTGAAGAAGGAGAAAGAAATGAAATTGTTACAGAAAAAAGAAATTTTGCTTATTAGTCTTATGTTATTCTCTATGTTCTTTGGGGCCGGAAATCTTATATTTCCACCTTTCCTTGGATATGAAGCAGGAGAACATGTATGGATTGCATTGTTAGGTTTTATTATATCAGCAACAGGGCTTCCTATATTAGGTGTTATCGCTATTGCGAAAGCAGGGAGTTTTCAAACGTTAGCGGGCAGGGTTCATTCTTCATTTGCAATTATTTTTCCGTGTATTGTGTACTTATTTATTGGACCAGGTCTTGGTATACCACGTGCAGGAAGTTTAGCTTTTGAAATGGGACCAGGTCAGTTGTTCCCAGAAGCGGGTAGCGTAGTTTTGTTATTGTACACGGCTATTTTCTTTAGTATTGTTTACTGGTTAAGTTTATCACCGTCTAAATTAATGGGCTTGTTTGGAAAGGTGTTAACGCCTTTATTATTATGTATGATTGCTATTATATTTATAAAAAGTATGTTTACATCAGTAGGCGGTGTGAAAGAGCCTGCAGGAAATTATGGACAAGCTCCTATGTTCCAAGGATTTTTAGATGGATATTTAACGATGGATGCGTTAGCAGCTTTAATATTTGGGATTGTTATTGCAAATGCTCTGCGTGCAAAAGGTGTAGCGGATGATAAAGGTTTAGCGAAATATATGAGTATTGCTGGTATTGGAGCAGGACTATTACTAACTATTATTTATGTCATTCTTGGATATGTTGGTTCAATTAGTGGTTCATTGGGTACATTTGATAACGGTGCGAAAGTGTTAGCACAAGTTATGACTACATTATTTGGACAAGGTGGGTTAGTTTTATTAGGTCTTATTTTTACTGTCGCTTGTCTATGCGTTTCCATCGGACTTGTTACGTCTTGTAGTCAATTTTTCGCAAGTGTATTTCCGAAAGTATCTTATAAAGTTTGGGCATTTATATTAAGTTTTGTTAGTATGGTTTTAGCTAATTTAGGATTAACGCAAATTTTAAAAGTATCGGTACCGATTCTTGGATTTATTTATCCAGTTGCACTAACGCTTATTATTTTAGGGTTATTCCATAAGTATATTGGAAAGTATGTATACGTATATTCGGTAACGATTGGACTCGTAGCGGTATTTAGTGCGATTGATATTTTAAACAAAAGTGTACTGATGAATAAATGGACACCACTACTAAAAATGCTTCCGTTTTATTCAGAAGGTGTAGGTTGGATTGTTCCGGCATTTGTAGGTGTCTGCCTCGGTGTAATTGTTAGTATTGCTATAAATAAGAATAAATAAGTAAGAGGTGTTTTCCTATTTCGGAAAACACCTTTCTTTTTTGGGAAAAATAGTATTGAAAATGAATAGACTAAGAGTATGATAAAGGTAATTGGTAATATATAGGTTTTACATGAATGATGAGGGGGGAGCGTATGAAGGAGGATTTGAATAAGAAAATAGAAGCACTCGAAACGGCAATTGAAACGATGCAAGAGGCACTTTATGAATTGAAAGCGAAACAAAGAAAAATAGAAGTAGATAAAGTTCAACAAAATGTTAATAAGGAAAAGAAAGAATATATTGAAGCGGTAAGTAATGAAAAGTTACAAGAAGATGTAGTTAAGACGAGGAAGTCCATGCAAGAGCCAGAGGTGAAACAAGTAGATATATCTGCATTTAAACCAGAACCATTTAATATTATAAAGTTTTGTCAAACGTGGTTACCACGCATATTTGTCGGTATTATGCTACTTGGCGTTATTTGGTTATTCAAAGCAGGGGTAGATGCCGGATTATTGACACCAGCGATACGAGTTGTGTTTGGTATAGTACTATCTGCCGGTTTGTATTACGTAGGAGATATACAAATTAAAAGAGAGCGGCAAGCGTTAGGGTTAGTATTAGCTGGAGGAAGTATTACGGGAATTATTTTAACAACGTTTGCGGCACATTATTTATATGAGTTTATTCCTGCAAGTATTGCGTTTGTTTGCAACATTATATGGGTTGTTTTAGGGATTTATTTAGCGAAAAGATATAGATCGGAATATCTCGCTATTTTCGTGGCGGTGGGAGCATTTTTTGTTCCTTTCTTGTTAAATAGTACGACTCCTAATACGTATATTTTCTTTAGTTATGAGACGATATTAACAATTAGCCTATTATGGTATGCATTGAGAAACCTTTATAAGTACTTGTATATGATTTCTTATGTTGTTGCGGCAATTGTCCTATTTGTCTTCTTTGTTGTTATGTCAATATTAGTAGAGAATGTGCAAGTACAGTTAACAGTTGTATACGGTGCAATTCATTTACTATTATTTTGGCATATGTTTTCGGAGAGAAGTTTTATACAAGAAGCACGATTGGCGATATTTAGTGCGAATGCAGTTTTCTTTATTTTAGCCATTTCTCAAATTCCTGAATTTACAACGTGGGGATTAGTTATAAGTGCATTTGTGCATGCTGTTATGTTTGTACTTGAATATAGGAAGAATAAACATTCTGTATTTTCAAATCTAATATTTGGCTTTGCAATGGGATCATTTAGTTTAGCGATTTTATACGAGTATAGTTTGGTGAATGCAGCGATCGTATTATTGTTACAAGGTTTCCTCGGTATGGTTACTGCTATTAAAGTAAAGCAAAATATTAAGTTGTATGTAGGTGCAACGATTTATGCGATTGGAATGGTACAGACGATTTTTAGCCCGTTTGATGAGTTCATTTCAGCAGGGTTTGTCGCTCATATTATTTTAATAGGAACGTTCTATTATTGCATGATACAAGCAAAAGAAGTGTTAGCGAGTTTAGGTAAATATGTTTATTCTATAGCGCTCTACTCGTTAATGGTTATTGTATTTATTACAATTACTAGGATCGGTGAAGTTCTTTCTACAGATGGAAGTATAATTAGCGTATCTGTATCATTATTATGGATGGTATATGCTTTATTTGCAGTTTGGTTTGGCCGTTATAGACAGATGAACGAAATATTATATGCTGGATTAGTCGTATTAGTAGTAACAGTAGGGAAGTTATTCCTTCTCGACCTACCAGAGGTGTCGATGATGATTAGAGCGGTGTTATTCTTAATCGTAGGTAGTATAGGTATCGTTATTTCAAGAATGTTTTTCTCAAAAGAAGAGAAGTGAAAAGAAGGCAATCCATATTCGGATTGCCTTTTTCATTATTTTTTATTAATCGTTACAGTTTCACTATATTTCGCTGTCGTATTTTGACGTAGACGAAGTGTTGCTTGTCCAGTTGTATTTGGATCAAGTTGTACATTCACAATTTTTTCAGCAGATCCTTGGTTATTTGTGATGAAAGAGAATGCACTGCTATATCCGAAAGAAGATGGCCAAGTGCCATTTGTATTTTGAACTTTTGCCACCTGTGTTCCGCCAGTTGTGAAGATACCTAAAGAATAATTATTGTACGTTGTATTTGGTAATAAGTTATTTACTTGAATCTTCATTTGGAACACTTCATTGTTTGGTAGAATGCTAGGGTGCGTAATTACGTAATCACTCGTTGTCACTGCACCGTTATAGCCGTATGAACCTGGTTTGAAAGTATTTGTATTGAACCACTGGTAACCTTGACTTGGTGCGCTCCAAGGTTCTGGTTGTGGTTCTGTTGATAAACTTGGTTGTTCAAATGTTTGTAGAGCTGTAGGTGCATCAAGCTGTAAACCACTCACTTGATCTAAGCTTGTAAATGTTTCTTGTTTCGCTAACCAATTCACGATGTTTTCTAATAGAACAGCATCGTTTTCTTCTTTATAACCATCATAAGTTTTCTTTGTTTGACCTGAGTCTTCGCGAACATATTTTGGCGAAGCATCTTCAACAGGAGAAGAATCACCAATAAAGGCAGCTTTTCCAAGACCAACTTTCGAAATAGCAGCATAAGGCCCCTCTGCAACGCCACCACCGTTATAAACGCCGCTATCAACAGCGTTATTCCATTTTGATGGATTTTCTGGAAGATATACAAGGCCTTTCGCTAGTTTTGGATTTGTAATCGCAAGGGTAGAGCCGGCATGCATTGCTACAGATGAAACGCCAGTTGTAATTCCGAATGATTGCACAGGTGAGACAATATTTTTAGCTGAAACATCACCAAGTGCATTGTAACGGAAGCGAATACCGAAATTATCGGATAGCCAATCAGAGCTTTCTACTCCTTGCATAGCTTGTGAAGTTGTTTCTTCATTAGACATTCCCTTTGCTGGATTATCCCATGCCCCGCGTCTATATCCATTGAACACTTCTGAGGAGTCCCAGCGGTTTTTATTACGATCTGCATTATAATGATCGGCAATGAAGAAAATACTGCCGCCATTTTTCACGTATTGTAACATTGCGTCTTGTTCAGATTTTTTGTAAGGAATATTTGCCTCTGGAACGATAAACACGTTGTAATTTTTTAAGTCGTCGTATGTAATAGGTGTTGATTTACGAAGTTCTTTTACATGATATCCGTTTTGGGCAATGCCGTTTCCGAAATCAGAAAAGCCGCCATCAATAACCCAGTCAGCTGTCCCAGCAGTTTGACCGTGCGTATTATCAAATAATACTTTCTTCCCATTGTTTTGATTTACAACCTTTGCAGCAATTTCAGGAGCTGGGTCTACAGAGCTTTCGGCATAAGTAGACGGTATGAACGAACTCCCCATACTAAGTGTAATTGCTGTTGCTAAAGAAAATGTAATCCATTTTTTATTCTTCATAGAAGAATCCCCCTAATAATAAATATATGTGCTTTAATAATGTAATTTATTTTTCTGAAAAAATAAAGACAGAAAACGTAAAAAATATTAAAAAATTGTAAAAATACCGTGAATTTTGTTGAGAAATATTTATATAGGCAATAAAAAATCCCTTCCAATTAATAAGGAAGGGATAGCTTGTTTAACTAATTTTTGAATTAGGTGTTTCATCGATCTTATGAAACCCTTTCATGTAATACACGATAGCTAAGCCGATAAGCCAAATTGGGCCAATGATTAATGCAATTCGTGTATCTTCTGAATACGCCATAATACCTAGTACAAGTGCGAGGAAGCCAAGTGAGAAGTAAGAGCTTAATGGATGTAAAGGCATTTTATACGTTAGCTTGTCTTTTTTCTCAGTTGGTAATCCTTTACGGAATTTAATTTGAGCGACTAATATTATACCCCAAGTCCAAATTGCCCCGAAAGTTGAAATACTAGTTAGCCATGTAAACACTTTTGCAGGAACGAGATAGTTTAATATAACGCCAACGAGTAAAACAATCGCAGTTGCTATAATACCTTGACTTGGAATGCCATTTTTATTTAAACGTCCAAATCGTTCAGGTGCTTTCTTTTGTTGTGCTAGTGTAAATAGCATACGCCCTGTACTAAATAAACCACCGTTACAAGAAGAAAGTGCAGCTGTTAATACAACAAAGTTAATAATACCTGCTGCTTTTGCAATGCCGATTTGTTGGAATGTTAATACGAATGGACTTCCTTTCTCGCCAAGTTCGTTCCATGGATAAATTGCCATCATAACGAATAATGCCCCGACGTAAAAGATTAGGATTCTCCAAAATACGTTATCGATAGCTTTTGCGAGTGTTTTCTTCGGGTTTTGAGCTTCACCAGCTGTAACACCAATTAGTTCAACGCCTAGATAAGCGAATAATACCATTTGTAAGGAAAGCAATAATCCAGAGAAGCCATTTGGGAACCAGCCCCCATGTTCCCAAAGATTTGAAATACCAGTTGCAACGCCGCCATTTCCAAATCCGAATAGAATAATACCAAAGCCAATCACTATCATACAGATAATTGTGACAATTTTAATGAGAGCAAACCAAAACTCAAGTTCTCCAAATACTTTTACTGATAAGAAGTTGAAAGCGCTCATTAATAATAGAGCGAGTAGTGCCCAAGTCCAGCGCGGGATATCTGGGAACCAGTACTGCATGTAAATTCCAGCCGCCGTAATTTCAGCCATACAAGTAACAACCCATAAGAACCAGTAGTTCCAACCAGTAATATAGCCAGCAAGTGGGCCGATATAATCATTAGCATATTTACTAAAAGAGCCGGCAACCGGTTGTTCAATTGCCATTTCTCCGAGCGCTCGCATAATGAAAAAAATAACGAGTCCAGCGATCATATAACCTAGTAAGATGGAAGGACCAGCTAGTTTAATAGCAGAAGCAGATCCTAAAAATAGCCCAACGCCAATAGCCGAACCGAGTGACATTAAAGTAATATGTCGTTCTTTTAAACCTCGATTTAAAGTTCCAGATTTGTTTGTGTGCTGCATAAGAAGAATCCCCCTTGTAGAATGAGCTACCTAAATATTTAACTATTTCAAATTATAAAACATTTCTATCTGTTATGCTACAAAAATAATCAAAATGAACTGTACTACATCTGAACTTGTCGGACTTAAACTTAAAATTCTCACTATTAGAGAATATATTGACTCTTCTTTTTATTGATTGTTAAGATTAAGTATTATATTTTCTCACATACTAGTAAGAAAAGAATGTGTGATAATAATTCAGGTGTAGGAAGGGTACATAGCCATGTTTCAATTACAAAAATATAACACTTCTGTGAAGCGAGAGCTTTTAGCGGGCATCACAACTTTTTTTACATTTGCGTATATTCTTGTCATCAATCCGAAAATATTATCTGATGCAGGTGTACCATTTGATCAAGCGTTTACGGCAACTATTATTGCGACAGTTATTGGGACGCTATGTATGGCGTTTTTAGCTAACTATCCAATTGTTATTGCTCCAGCTATGGGGATGAATGCATATTTTGCTTATTCTGTCGTTCAACAGGCAGAGGGGATTACGTATGTCATTGCGTTTTCGGCAGTATTTGTAACAGGTATCATTTTTCTTTTATTATCTTTCACTTCATTTAGGCAAAAGCTAATTATCGCAATTCCTGACAGTTTAAAACATGCAATTGCAGGTGGAATTGGACTATTTATTGCTTTTATTGGATTACGTCTATCTGGAATTATCGTGGATCATCCATCTAACTTAGTTACGATTGGTGATTTTCATTCTCCAGCCGTTATTTTAACTTTAATTGGTTTAATTTTAGCGGCAGTATTAATGGTATTACGTGTGAGTGGTGCATTATTTATTAGTATGATTGTGACAGGAATTATCGCCTTCTTTACGGGGCAACTGAAGTTTGAGGATAAAATTGTAGCGATGCCTCATTTACCAGAGGGTATTATCGTTTCAAATCCAATCAATGCTTTTTCAGATGTAATTCAGTATGGATTATATGGTGTTGTATTTTCATTTTTACTTGTACTTTTATTTGATACGACAGGTGCATTACTCGGTTTAATTAAACAAGCTGGTTTAATTACAGATAATACAGAGAAACGTTTTGGCAAAGCGTTTATTGCAGATGCGATTGGCGGAACGACAGGTTCTATCTTCGGAACAAGCCCAACAGCAGCAACGATTGAATCGTCAGCTGGTATTGCTGCAGGTGGTAAAACTGGATTAACAGGTATTGTAGTTGTTGGTCTAACGATTATAACGGCATTTTTCAGCCCTGTTATCGCGTCTTTATCAAGTGTAGCTGCTATTACAGCTCCTTCATTAATTATTGTAGGTAGTTTAATGGCACAAAGCATTCGTGATATTAATTGGAATGAATTTGAAGATGCATTACCAGCATTTTTAATTTTCGTTGGTATTCCGTTAACGTCTAGTATTGCAAATGGAATTGCAATTGGATTTTTAGTGTATCCAGTATTAAAAATTGTGAAGGGGAAAGGGATGGAAGTACATCCGTTACTATATTTATTTACAATTTTATTTGGATGTCATTTATTCTTATAGTATAGAGATAGGAAAGGGGGCTTCTTATGAGAGGCTCCTTTTTTGTGTATAATAAAGTGAAAAAAACAAATCAATTACGTAAAATATAAATTACTTAATGGAATATATATGTTACAATAAAGGCAGAGGAGGAACATGAATGGCTGTAAGTAAAATAAAAGTCGCACGTGTTCAGTTAGATTTAACACAACAACAATTAGCAGAAAAAGTAGGTGTTACAAGGCAAACGATTAGTTTAATTGAGAAGGGGAAATACAACCCGTCTTTAGATTTATGTTTGAAAATTTGTTATGCGGTAGATAAAACATTGAATGATTTGTTTTGGGAGGAAAAGGAGTGATAGGGTGAAAATCGTGAAAGATGAACGTTTAATGATTGAGGGATTAAAACATATTAGATTGGCTTTCATCTTACAAAATGTCGTCATACTAGGCATTGTTTTTTACCGTTACGTCTTGCAAGGGGCAGGGTATGAAAGTGTTTCGGATTTATTAATGGTATTTATGGGCGGGATAATAGTTATTAACTTTTTAAACTTAAAAAATTCGGTGGAAGTGTATGAGCATACAGGTGGAGTATCGCGTAGTTATTTCATGAAACTATTATTAATTCCAGTAGGGATTGTTATTGGACTGTTAGCTATTTGTATCATTGTAACACCAGGTATTTCGATAAAGGAAATTAGTATAACAGGACTTATTATCTTTGTTTGCTTTTTAATTCCTAGTTTGTTTATATACATATATATGAAAAAAATAAAAAGTGAAAATGAAATATAAGAAAAGCTTTCTGCAATATGCAGAAAGCTTTTCTTATATTTCTTTATACATTACTTTATGTAGTCCTATTGGATCAATCTCGAAGATTTCACCATGCTCATGGAAACCTAATCGTTTGTAATAATCCGCGCATTACACCATAGAATATTTGCTTCGCGTTCTTGGAGGACTTGTTCAGCTTTACGGATTAAGGAGCTGCCAGCATGCTGGTTTCGGAAATTAGGTAATGTTGCCATTTCTCGTAGACGATAGTGGGTACCAGCTTGTAAATCAGGATGTATTTCTTTAGAGAAAGAGGCGATACTAACAAGTTCATCATATAAAAATGCACCTAAATGAAAGGCGTCTGTTTCGTAATCTGAATCGTATTTACAATCTTCTAATGATTGATTGGGACGCAAAACCTTTTGACGTAATAAGTATGTTTCAGATGCATCAATATGTTTCACTGTAATCATAATATCATCCTTTCTTATAAGCCTTTTTCTATAAGTTGTAAGAAGAAATATGCGGGTGCAACGAGAAGTCCTAGTATGCTAGCTGTTCCGAGAAGGAGTGAAATTAAGAGACAAAAGTACTTAATTCCATTCGATTTTTTCCATCCATAACTACAAATTTCAATGCTAATACCGATGAGAATAATGGCGACGAGTACTTCTGCTAATAATAAGAGAGCTAAAGTTGAAATAGACATAATGTGATTCATCCCCATAATATGTGATAGTAACATTTTACCATATGAAATTGAAAAAATGCCCCTCATTTATGTGAGGGGCATTTTCTATTCTAATATGTTTTTCATTGTATCAATATGTTCTTTTGAACCCGTTACAAGTAAAGTATCGCCATGCTGTAACTTCGTATCACCATGTGGTATTAATGCTTTATTACCACGGTAAATTTGAATGACAAGTACATCACCTAGAAACGGAAGGCGACGAAGTGCTAAGCCGTTATATTTATTACTTCGTAGTTCAACCTCACGCACCGTTTCATTTGCTGTTGTAATCAAGCGAACGAGACTCGGTTTATCAATAAGTGCACGTAATAAAATACGTGTAGAGTTAATAGTCGAGAATACAGCGATATGTTCTTGAGTCGCTTTTTCTTGTAGAAGGGGATCTTCTACACTTGCGATGACGTGTTCAACACCTAATTCTTTTGCGTGTTCTGCTAATAATAAGTTTTGTTCATCATCACTTGTCGCAACAACAACACGGTCTGCTTCGAAAGCTTGTTGCTCCATTAAAGATTGAATAGTAATCTCATCTAATTTTACAATAGGGAAGTCATGAGATTTCGCTTCCTCATCATTTATTTTATTTTGACGTATCATATATAGTGTTACGTCATAATCTTCACGTTTTAAATCAAGTGATAACGGAAGGGTAATTCTGCTTGCACCAATAATAGATACTTTCGGTTTTGGTGTTTCCACTTTTGGAAACATCTTTTTAAATAATATAGGTGCAAAAATACAAGTAATAACTGCACTTAAAATAAGAGATGCTGATAAACTTGGGCTAATGATGCCTAGCTTTTCACCGATTTGTGCAGCCGCAATAACTAAAGAAAGTGTTGATGTTAACAAAATAGCACTTCCGAGTACGATATTGCGTGGGTACCATTTTCGTAAGACGAGTGATGGCAACAGTTTTGAAATAAAGAGTCCCACAATTAGAATTGGGATCATTAGCATACTAGAAGGCTCGTTAAAAATAGACCATACTTCTAGATTTACACCAACCATTACGAAGAAAATAGGAATGAAGAAGCCATATCCGATGGAATCAAGTTTTTCAACCATATCTTCATTTGGTGATAATAAAGATACGAGTACACCTGCTAAAAAGGCTCCCAAAATATTTTCTGCCCCAACAGATTCAGATAATCCAACTAATATTAAGATGAGTGCAAAAACAGCTCGTGTATCAATTTGTACACTACCGGCTTTTAAGCTTTCTAGGTATGGAATATTTTTAAACCGTCTTGCGACAAAGTAAATTACAATACCAGCACCGAATAGAAGAAGTAGAAGCCACATGCTTTGGCCACTTTCGGAATTTAATCCGACGAATATAGCGAGTAAAATCATTGTAACTAAGTCTGCAATAACAGCGACTAATAAAATGATTTGCCCGATTGCGGTTTTTCCTAAGTTATTTTCTTTCAATGTTGGTACGACAACACCTAAAGAAATAGTTGAAATAATTAAAGTCATGAACATTGCATTGTCTACGAATCCTAGCCATACGAATATTAATGATAGGGCATAAGATAAAATGAAAATAAACAAGAAGATAATGCTTGCTGCTTGGAATGTGTTCGGTTCGTTTGTCGTATTCTTTTTCCCTTTTTGTTTAAAGATCGAAAAGTCAATTTCTAAACCACTTAAAAACATTAGGAAGATAAACCCTAGTGTTGATAAGACTTGAAGCCACATATCGGGCTCAATGATGTTAAATCCACTTTTACCTACAAAGATTCCTGCGATAATTTCTGCAACAACGACAGGAAGTGCTTTTAATTTAAAGCGCTGTAACAAAAGGGGAACGAAAAACGCGATTGCGACGACAACCATAAGTGATAGAACAGAAGAATGATGTTCCATTGCGTTCTCTCCCTTCAAATAAATATAGTAACTATTTAGCCATATAATAGGAAGAAAAGCAACGGATATGGTTTCGATTTCATAAAGAAAGAGTTTTCTTAACATTTGTCATAATAAGTATATTTTTCATGATTTTGTTGTTAATTCCGTAATGTGGATGTAATAGGGGGAGGGGATAAAGTGAAACTTTAATCAGTGGGGGTCTTACTGCTCGTTAATAGGGGATAAAAAAAGACTGCTGAGGAATCCCAGCAGTCTTTTCATGCAAATTACATTGAGAAGAAGATCCATACAGTAAGTCCAACTGTTGCAGCTGCAACGAAGAAACTGTATATCATTGTAAGAACTTGAATTCTTCCTTCTCCTTCTTTTAAGTGCATGAACATAATTAATTGTAATAACGCTTGCGCAACTGCCATTATGATGATAGTTGTTAATATCGTTGAAAGTGGCAGGTTTGTGTAAAGTGCCACGTATAACGCTAGAAACGTTAGTGCAAGCGATAAAATAAATCCGAAAACGTGTGACCATGGGAATCCGCTATGCCCATGCCCGTTTGCTTGGTTGTTATTTTGACCCATTTACGCCACCATCCCGTTCAAGTAAACTAGTGTGTAAATAAAGACCCAAACAAGATCAAGGAAATGCCAGTATAAGCTGATAATAAATACTTTACGAGCTGTAACTGGTGTTAAACCTCGTTTTAAAATTTGGATAATAACACAAGTTGCCCAGATGATACCACCTGTTACGTGGGCACCATGCGTTCCAAGAAGAACGAAGAATGCCGATAAGAAAGCACTTGTTTGAATCGTTGCACCTTCACCAACGTACAAAATGAATTCTTCAATTTCAAAGAATAGGAAGCCTGCACCTAAAAGTAAAGTCAGGATAAACCAAGCTAACATTCCTTTTTGATTGTGTTTACGCATTTCGTGAATTGCGATCCCACATGTAAAGCTACTTGTTAAAAGTAACAGTGTTTGAATTAAAAGTGTTTTAACTTCAAACAATTGCGCTGGTGTTGGGCCATCAGCCGTACGACCAGCAAGGACTAGATAAGAGGCGAAAAGTGTTGCGAACAGCATAATTTCAGCCCCAAGAAAAATCCAGAATCCTAGGATATTCAATCTGCTTTGCTCGGATTGATATTCCAAAGGTAAGCTTTTATCTAAAGCCGCCATGTCATTTCACCTCTCATGCTATATGTTCTGTTTCTTTAATTTCATCAACGCTTACGTAGTAGCCATCATCATAATCGAATGAACGATAGATTAAGCAACCTAAAATACCAATACCACCGATTGCTGCAATCCAGAACCAGCTAAATACTAATGCAAAACCTGCAAGACCGAAGAATAAAGACGCAATAATAGGCACACCAGAATTACTTGGCATGTGAATTGGTTTTAATTCATCTGCTGTTGGTGTAATTGTTTCTCCACGTTTTTTCATGAACCAGAAAGCATCAGCTTCTTTAATTTCAGGAAGTTTCGCGAAGTTGTAATGTTGTACAGGAGATTGAGTTGCCCATTCAAGTGTACGGCCGTCCCATGGATCTCCAGTTGTGTCACGCTCACCGTGACGTGCACTCCAAATTACGTTATAGCAAAGGATTAGGAAGCCAATAGCCATCATTACAGCACCAACAGATGCGATTTGGTTTAGCCAGCCCCATCCAAGACTTTCAGAGTAAGTGTACATACGACGAGTCATACCGTCTAAACCTAAGAAGTACATTGGGAAGAAACAGATGTTAAATCCGCTCATAAAGATCCAGAATGTCCATTTACCTAGGCGTTCATTTAACATATGACCTGTCATTTTTGGATACCAGTATGTGAATCCAGCAAGCATAGCGAATACTGTACCTGCGATTAATACGTAGTGGAAGTGAGCAATTAGGAAGTAGCTGTTATGGTATTGATAATCAGCTGCTGCCATTCCAAGCATAACCCCTGTAACTCCACCAACTACGAAGTTTGGAATAAATGCCAATGACCAAAGCATTGGAACTGTAAAACGAATACGTCCTTTATACAGTGTAAACAACCAGTTAAAGATCTTAACACCGGTTGGAATCGAAATTGCCATTGTCGAAATCGAGAAGAATGAGTTAACCGCTGGACCTGCACCCATAGTGAAGAAATGGTGAAGCCATACGACGAAACTTAGTAAAGAAATTGCAACCATCGAGTACACCATCGCACTGTAACCGAATAGACGTTTACGTGAGAATGTACTAATGATTTCAGAGAAAATACCGAATGCCGGTAAAATAACAATATATACTTCAGGGTGACCCCATACCCAGAATAGGTTGGCCCATAACATTGGCATACCGCCGCTCGCCATCGTAAAGAAGTGAGCATCGAATAGACGGTCAAATGTCATTAATGCAAGAGCAACTGTTAATACTGGGAAAGCGAAAATAATGATAATTGTTGTAATTAAGATTGACCAAGTAAACATTGGCATTCTCATTAATTTCATACCAGGTGTACGCATTTTTAAGATAGTAACAAGGAAGTTAATACCCGTCATCAGCGTACCGAGACCTGAAATCTGTAATGCAATTGCGTAGTAGTTATTTCCTACACCAGAAGTAAACTCTGTACCTGCCATTGGGAAGTAAGAAGTCCACCCAGCGTCTGGAGAACCACCGATTACGAAAGCGATGTTGAATAACATTGCTCCGACAAAGAATAACCAGAAACTTAAAGCATTTAAGAACGGATATGCAACGTCACGAGCACCAATTTGTAATGGTACTACAAGGTTCATTAATCCCATAACGAATGGCATTGCCATGAAAAGAATCATTACCGTACCATGTGTTGTAAAGATTCCGTTATAGTGTTCAGCGTTTAAATAAGTTGTTTCCGGGAATGTTAACTGGGCACGAATCATTAAACCATCCATACCACCACGGAATAACATTATAACGGCAGAGATAATATACATGGTCCCTATTTTTTTATGGTCAACAGTTGTCAACCACTCATCCCAAAGCCATCTCCATTTTTTGTACTTTGTTAGTACGAAAAGAATCGCTAATGTCACAAGAACGATAGAAGCGTCAGCTCCGTAAATAATCGGGTCACCTGTGACAAAAAATTCATCAAGCTTCACTGTGTTCACTCCAATCTGTTGGAATAATAGCTATTATTTTTTGTTTTTGTAGTAGTTGTAATCACAATATTCAAGTGATTTTGGATCTACATAACTTAAGTGGTGACTAGAGAACGTCATACGCCCCACTACACCAGGTTTAATAATTTCGTTATATTTCTTTTCTGATAATTTAGGGGCAGTTTCTTGTACTTCTTTTACCCACTTATCATATTTCTCTTTAGTTTTTGCTTCAACTTCGAATTCCATGTGAGTAAATCCTTCACCAGAGAAGTTCGAGCTACGACCTAGGTAAGAACCTGGTTTGTCAGCTTGTAAATATAAGTCCATGATCATGCCATCCATTGTATACTTCATACCACCAAGTTCTGGTACCCAGAAAGCATTCATTGGACCTACAGAAGTCAGTTTAAATTGAATTGGTACACCAGCTGGGATGTTTAAATAGTTAACGGTTTCAATTTTTTCCTCCGGGTAACTAAATAACCATTTCCAGTTTGCAGATGTAACATAAATTTCAACTGGTTTAATATGTTTGGACTCTTGCGGAACCTCTTCCGAAGCATAAGTTGCTTTAACTGTTGGAATCGATAATGCGATAACGATAATAACAGGAATAATTGTCCAAATGATTTCTAATAATGTGTTACCATGTTGATCAGGTGGCTCATAGTCCATATTCTCTGGTTTTTCACGATAACGAATCAAGATGACTGTAAACAAGATGAATACAATTGCGATAATTAATGACATAAGCAAGAATGACCAAACAATTAAATCATACTGTGCTTTTGCAACAGGTCCTTGCGGATTTAATACTGCGAGTTTTTTATCACAGCCACCGAGGAACAGAAGTAATGATAACGGAAGAAGCGAAGCCAACTTCCAAAATGCTTTCTTTAGTTGCACGATTGAAAATCTCCTTTCTCCTTGGATTGAAACTATGCCAATAAAACAATATAAACCTATTAATTTATAGATGGCAATAGTTTTTGTTATATTGTTAAAAAATAGACACAAATGCACGCTTTTTAAGGTGAATATCATTTGTAACTTGATAACATTGTAAACTATTTTCCAGATAAAAACGTGATTGTGGGAATTTTAAGATAAATAAAGTTATACCAACATACCCAATAAATAGAAAAAAATTATCTTATCATAAGGAAAAATACTGAATTTTTAATATATTCAGTTTGTTACCTAAGTTATATTTCTTTTTTGCTCAAATGTGACAACTTTCCGAAACTTTAACTCGGTATAAAATGTAACAAATGATCATAAATGGAACCCAGCAATAAAGAGCAATTCTCTGATCTGGAATGAAAGCTAAACTAACAAATGTAAGGAAATTGAGTGAGAAAGCTACGATTGGAACTATTGGATAAAGTGGTGTGCGGTATTTTAATTCTGCTTGTTCTACTTGTTGATTCATATGTCCCTCCCCCCATATTTTTTTGTATGTTTTAACTAGATTTTATTCGGTGCTTTTAATCATTAGTGGGGGTGAAAAACATACTTGGTTTATTTTGTTGTGAACTGAGTATGTAAAGGAAAAACTAACTATGACTAAATACCTTAGAATGTTTATTAACCTAGTGAAGGAAACGTGATTCTTTCACTAGGTTAATAATTTTGTTTTTTAGTAAAAAATTCTGAAAAAAATATATTTTTTTCTTTCTATTTCAAACAATCGGAATTTTAAAAAAGGTATTTGTGAATAATAATTCACAGAATCTTTCTAGCAAACTAGTAAGAAGAAAGGTACAATGATAGGAGTTGTGCCTTTAAAATAATTGATATAATGGAGTTTGGTTTATGATGAAAAAGTTAAAATATATTTTTATTTTCGGTATTATATTTGCTGTCGTGTTCTTTTTCGAGAAAGATAAAATTATGAAAAAGGCACAAGAATTTCGGTTAGACCTTTTCTCTGAGATGAAAGAAAGTGCAATGATTACAGAGGTTCCGTTTATTAGACAGTTACCTGAATTACCTAGAGGTTGTGAAGTGACAAGTTTAACTATGCTACTACAACATAAAGGTGTACAAGTAGATAAGATGCAACTTGCTAGTGAAATTCATCGCGTTCCATTTAAACAAGATGGTTTGCATGGAAATCCGTATGAGGGATTCGTTGGAAATATTTACACGAAAGCTGAGCCGGGATACGGTGTATATAATCAACCGATTTTTAATTTAGCAGAAAAGTATGTTCCTGAAAAAGTAATTAATTTAACGGGTAGAGACGTGCAAGATCTATATAAAGTAATTAGTTCTGGTTCTCCAGTATGGGTAATTATTAATACAACGTTTAAACCATTAGCCGAAAGTAGTTTTGAAACATGGAATACGAGTTCAGGTAAAGTGAAAATTACATATTATGAGCATAGTGTTGTAGTAATTGGATATGATCAAAACTTTGTATACGTAAATGATCCTCTTGCAAACAATCCACGAAAAGCTGTTCCTCGTGCTGAATTTGAAAAGGCATGGGAGCAAATGGGGAAACAAGCAATTACTATTTTATAAAATGAAAAGTCATCTTGAGATGGCTTTTTCTTTTTGAATATTCATTATAGAAAATTCTGAAAATTCTTTCAGAAGTTAACGATTCACGCTATAATAACATTTAACTTGGTAAAGAAGGGGAGAAGAGAAATGGATGTCGCAAAGGAACTTGTTTTATCAAAGAATCAGTTGATTGAGTGGAGAAGGCATTTTCATAAGTATCCAGAGTTATCTTTTCAAGAGGAAAAAACATCTCAATTTGTATTCGACATACTTCGGGAAATCCCGTATTTAGAAGTCTCAAGGCCTACTAAATATAGTGTAATGGCAAGGTTAATTGGTAGGCAGCCTGGTAAAACTATCGCGGTTCGTGCTGATATGGATGCTCTTCCTATTCATGAAGAAAATAAGTTTGATTTTATTTCTATATATCCAGGTGTGATGCATGCGTGTGGTCACGATGGTCACATGGCAATATTGCTTGGTGTAGTACATAAGTTGGTAGAGGAAAGAGAGAAAGTTAAAGGAGAGATTCGCTTTTTATTTCAACATGCAGAAGAAAACTTTCCAGGCGGTGCAGAGGAAATGGTCGCAGCGGGAGTGATGACAGGTGTGGATTACATTATTGGTGCTCATCTTTGGGCGTCATTAGAGGTTGGAAAAGTAGGTGTAATTTATGGTCCTGCGATGGCGGCGCCGGACGTTTTTAAAATTACGATAGAGGGAAAAGGTGGGCATGCTGGAATTCCGCATGAAACAGTTGATAGTATCGCCATTGGTGCGCAAGTAGTTTCGCAAATTCAGCAAATTGTATCTCGCCTCACGAATCCGTTAGATTCTCTCGTAGTATCTGTTACGCAATTTCATTCTGGGACAACTCATAATGTTATCCCGGAACAAGCGGAGGTTGAAGGGACAGTGAGAAGTTTAAGGCATGAATTAAGAGAAGAAACAAAGAAGAAGCTTGAAAGGATTGTAAAACATATTACAGAATCCTACGGTGCTAAGTATACATTTTCTTATGAATATGGATATCGCCCAGTTGTGAACGATTATGAAGTTACAGAGCTTATTGAACATACAGCATTACAGCTGTATGGAAGAGAAAGAGTTGTTCGTTTACAGCCAACGATGGCAGGGGAAGATTTTTCAGCATTTTTACAAAAGGCACCAGGGACGTTCTTTTTTATAGGGGCAGGAAATGAAGAGAAGGGAATTATATATCCGCATCATCACCCTCGTTTTACAATTGACGAAGACGCATTACCAATTGGAGTGGAAGTCTTTGTATCATCCATTATGAATTTTATAAGTAAAGGAGAATGAGATGAAAAAAATACACGTGCTAGCACTTATTCCAGTTCTTTGTTTAGTAGTTGGACCAGTATTTGCAAATTCGGTCACTCCTTACGTATGGGGGATGCCATTTTTATTATTTTGGGTACTATTATCAGTGCTCATTACGTCTCTTTGTATGGGTCTTGTGTACGTATTCGATCCTGCTAATAAGGGGGACGTAAAATGACTGCATTATTTATCATTATTATATTTTTGTTTCTCGCACTATTTTTAGGAATTCGGGCACAACATGGAAAAGATATGAATTTAGAACAATGGTCAGTTGGAGGAAGAGGATTTGGAACTATTTTCGTTTTTCTCCTTATGGCAGGGGAAATTTATACGACGTTCACATTTTTAGGAGGAAGTGGCTGGGCTTATAGTAAAGGAGCTCCTACATTTTATATTTTAGGGTATGGTGCATTAGCTTATATTTTATCGTATTTCTTATTGCCTCCAATTTGGAAGTATGCAAAAGAACATAACCTCATTTCACAATCAGATTTCTTTGCGAAGAAATACAGGAGTAAGACGCTTGGGGTAATTGTTTCAATTATTGGTGTTATTTCGATTATCCCGTATCTTGTTTTGCAATTAAAGGGATTAGGAATTATCGTTTCGGAAGCTTCCTATGGAAGAGTGACACCTGTTATTGCGGTATGGATTGGTGCTATTGTTATAACTATTTATGTAATGGTTTCAGGTATACATGGATCGGCTTGGACAGCTGCTTTGAAGGACATTATGATACTATTTATCGTTATGTTTTTAGGTATATATTTACCGTATCACTATTACGGAGGATTTCAACCGATGTTTGAAGCTGTAGAAGCTGCAAAACCAGGTTTTTTATCTTTACCTGAAAAGGGAATGAGTATTTCTTGGTTTGTTTCTACTATTATATTAACGGCTCTCGGTTTTTATATGTGGCCTCATACATTTGCCTCAGCTTTCTCAGCGAAAAGTGAAAAAGTATTTAGGAAAAATGCAGCAATTATGCCTCTCTATTCTTTAGTTTTGCTTTTTGTGTTCTTTGCAGGTTTTGCTGCTATCTTGCAAGTTCCAGGGTTAAAGGGAGCGGATGTAGATCTTTCATTATTCCGTCTGGCTCTTCAAACGTTTGATCCATGGTTTATTGGTATTATTGGTAGTGCAGGAGTGTTAACGGCATTAGTTCCAGGTTCCATGCTTGTTATGGCGGCATCTACGTTGTTAGCAAAAAATATTTACCGAACAATGGTGCCATCTGCTTCAGATAGACAAGTTGCAAAAGTAGCTAAGTTATTTGTACCTGTTGTAACGCTTGTTGCAGTATTGTTTACATTTAAAGGGGGAGAAACGATAGGGGCTCTTCTTTTAATGGGGTACAGTATAGTTACGCAACTTTTCCCTGCACTTGTATGTAGTTTGTTTCCACGTCAAATTATTACGAAGCAAGGAGCGATTGCAGGAATGGGGATTGGGTTGTTAATTGTCGCATATATTACCTTATCTGGTTCAACTATAGCTACGATGTTTCCGAGTTTTCCGCAATATATAAAAGATTTAAATGTAGGTGTAGTCGCATTGTTAATGAATATGATTGTGATGTTTATCGTTAGTGGATTCACAAGAAATGTATCTGTAAAGACCGACAATATAATAGTAGAAAAGTAATTCGTATGTTAGAGCTATCTTCGAAAAGAGATAGCTCTTTTTTGTATATATTTTCTTCTATTAGCGGAATCTAACTAAAAACTTGTTGAAAAGGAAGTTAGGTGGGGAAATTGTTAGAGCTAAAAGGTAACTTGTTTGAAGTTATGAAGGAAATTAGAGATGAGTTAGGTTCACCTAATGATTTAACAATTAGAGAAGTTGCTCTTGCTGGTAGTTTAACCCGCTGTGCTGTTATTTTTTTATGTGGGTTAACAGATAAGGATAATGTTTATAAATATGTAGTTCGTACGCTTCAATATGAAGAAATACAAAAAGAAGCAGCTATTGTTCAAACGTTATTAGATTGTTTTATTTCTATCGCAGAAGTTGGTATGAAAACAACGTTTCCTGATATTATAAATGCGATTTTAGCGGGAGATACAGTTATATTAATTGATAATATTCAAACGGCTATTGTTGTTAATAGTAGAGCTTGGGAGAAAAGAAGTCTAGAGCCTCCAGTGACAGAAGATTTAATACGTGGACCGAGAGTTGGATTAAATGAAGATATTAATGTGAACAAAATGCTAATTCGCCGTGGTTTACGTGATCCGAAGTTACGGTTTCAATCTTATATTATGGGGAAACGATCGCAGAAAGAAGTAACCCTAGTATATATAGAGGATATTATTAACCCTTACATCGTAAACGAGCTAGATCGGCGTCTTCAATCAATAGTGACAGATGTCATTTTTGAGACAGGAACGATTGAGCAATTAATTCAAGATAATAATTTATCGCCGTTTCCGCAGTTTTTAAATACAGAAAGACCAGATAATATAGTGGCTGCATTGGCGAAAGGGAAAGCGGCCATTTTAGTAGATGGGTCACCATTTGCTCTTATAGCTCCACTAGTGTTTGTTGATATTTTTCAATCTGTAGAAGATCATTATGAGCGTTGGATAATTGGAACGTTATTAAGAATGTTACGTATGGGATCAGGTATCGCTGCTGTTTTATTACCTGCCATGTACGTAGCGCTTGTATCGTATCATCAAGGGCTTATTCCATCTAAACTAGCTTATTCCATTGCGGGAGCGAGAGAAGGAGTACCGTTTCCTGCTTATATAGAAACGTTAATGATGGCATTAACGATGGAATTAATACGAGAAGCCGGGATTAGGCTTCCGAAACCGATGGGACAAACAATTGGCATCGTAGGCGGTCTTGTAATTGGAGAAGCGGCAGTAAATGCGGGGATTGTAAATCCGTTTTTAGTAATTATTATTGCGGTTACCGCAATTGCTACATTTTCACTGCCTGTATATAGCATTACAATTACGTTCCGGATTTTACTTTTTGTCTTTGTGTTAGCGGCGACTGCTTTTGGATTGTACGGAATCATTTTAGCTCTTATTGCACTTGCGATTCATATTACGAATTTAAAGAGTGTTGGGGTGCCATATACAACGCCTATTGCTCCTGCATTTTATAAAGATTGGGAAGAAGAAATGATCCGCTTGCCAAAATCAATGTTGAAAGAAAGACCAGAGTACTTACAAACGAAAGATTCTACAATACGTCCAAAGGAGCGAGAGTAATTGAAGCCATTTGAATATGGGGATGAAGAAATTGGATCTCGGGAACTTGGTTTTGCGGTATCGTCAACAATTATCGGTATAGGTGCATTATCTATGCCGCGAGATATTGCTACGCAAACTTTATTTTCGGACGGTTGGATTATTTTGCTTTTGGGTGGATTAATATGTGCAATTTTAGGTTGGTTTGTAACGAGGGTAGCTATTTTATTCCCAAAACAAAACTTTGTTCAATATACGAGTGCACATTTGACGAAGCCTGTTGCATACACAATTAGTAGCATTTTAGTATTAACGTTTGCTGCTTTGACAGCATATGAATCGCGAATGATTGCAATTATTTCACAAACGTATTTGTTTAGTGATACACCAGTACAACTATTGTCGTTCTTTTTCCTATTAGTTGTTATTTATGGAATAGCGGGGTCGAGAGCGGCTCTATTAAGGTTAAACGTTTTATTCTTACCTATCGTTTTAATTGCAATCGTACTGCTTTCTTTATTGAATGTGAACTTAATGGAAATAGATAATTTACTACCGGCTTTTCAAACGGACGTCAGTCAATATGCTGTAGGAGTTAAAAATTCTATTTTCACATTTATCGGATTTGAGGTAGCTCTGTTTTATGCCGTGATGTTGAACGATAAGACAGCGAAAAAAGCGCCAATGGCAGTTGCAAAAGCGGTGATAGTAAACGTTTTGTCATACATTTTAATTTATGTAACTTGTATTAGTGTTTTTTCGTATATGACAACACGTGGATTGACATTTCCAACAATTGAACTAGGGAAAGAAATTGAAATTGGTGGAGGATTTTTAGAGAGATTTGATGCGATTTTTTTTACCACTTGGATTATTACTATTTATAACACTACAGCAATGTATTATGACGTCGCATCTTTATTGTTTTGTGCTATGTTTCCAAAAGTGAAGAAACACGTATTTATTTTTGTGAGTGCTCCTATTATTTTTATGGTGAATATGATACCTGGCAATTCGAATGATTTATCAAGTTATGGGACTTATTTAGCTTGGATAGATATGGGGTTTGTTGTGTCAGCACCTTTGCTAGTTTTTATTGTATATAAAATAAAAAGAAGGAATGGTGGCAATGAAACACCTTCTTAAAATTATAATAATTATGTTTTTAGCTGGATCTATTAGTGGGTGCTCTGAGCTGGAGGAGATAGAAGAAAGGGGATTTGTAGTAGGGGCGGCTTACGATATCGTGAAGGAAAAACAATCGAATCCAATTATGAAAGGGACGTATCAGATGGTGCTCCCAAGTAAATTGTCGCAACAAGGTGGACAAGGGGATGGAGATAGCGAAAATTATATTAATGTTAGTGCGAAAGCAGATAGTGTCTTTGAGCAAATACGAATTATCGCTAAAAAAATTAGTCGCTCATTATTCTTTCCGCATATACAAGTGATAATTTTTTCTAAAGATTTACTAGCGAATCCATATGTTTTACAAAATACGTTAGATGTATATATTCGCGATCATGAAATGAGAAGAAATATTCGTTTGTTCGTTTCTAAGAAAAATGCAGAAGCTATTTTAAAGCAGAGTGCCAAGCCTGAAAATTTGCCAGCGCAGTATATCGATATGTTAGCTGAACATCCTCCGAAAAATGCCCAAATGATTGAGGCTGCAAGAATTGGTGAAGTACAGGAAAAGATGATTTCTAACCAGAGTTTCGTATTACCTATTCTCGAACTAACAAAACAAGGGGTACAAATGAACGGAGCGGCGTTGTTTCGCGGGAAGGATAATAAGTGTGTAGGCATTTTGAATGGGGAAGAAACGTTAGGAATGAATTATATAATAGGTAAAAAAATTGGAGGTTTTTTTACTATCCGTAAAAAGAATCAACTTATTACATATGAAATTCATAAGCTGCATCGAAAAATTAAAGTATCTACAACGGATGCCACAAAACCAAAGTTTAATATTCACTTATCTCTGGAAGGTACATTGGCCGAGTTGCACTTTAGTGATCATAAAAAGGTTTTGAATGAAAAGCGTTTAGAGAAGGATATTTCGGAGGAAATGGAGAAACGCATCCAAAAATCGATTAAGCTTGTTCAAAAAAAATATAAGGTAGATGTATTAGCATTAGGGGAAGTATATAAGCGACATAATTATAAAGAGTGGAAGAAGATAGATAAGAATTGGGATCAAGGTGAAAAATACTTTAGTAATGCTGAAATTACTGTTCATGTTCATCCAACGATTGCACATTCAGGTTCAGCTTTACCGAAGAGAGTGAAATAAGGTGATGTAAGTTGTTTACTGGATTGGGAATTAGTTGCACGATATTAATGGCGGTTCTTCCGGGAGCCATATACTTCATTCATAAAAAAATTACAACGTATGGAGCGCAGCCGTGGAAAGAAAAAAAGAAACCTGAATAATTTCAGGTTTCTTTTGCGCAAAGCATATGTGAAGGGGGATACCTTCTATGTATGCTTTGTTTTTTATACAAGTCCTAACCAATGTACCAATTGTGTAGAGAGGAATGTAACAACAATGGCAATAACAGTAGGGATTGCGAACGATAAGAATGTCCATTTTGCACTTTTTGTTTCTTTATATATGTTAACTAGTGTTGTTCCACATGGGAAATGAAGAAGAGAGAACAACATTGTGTTTAACGCGGTTAACCAAGTCCAACCGTGTTCTAAGAATAGATTTTTAATTTGATTAAAATCATCTATTTCAGTTAAAGCACCAGTTGATAAGTAAGACATTAATAAAATCGGAATAACAATTTCATTAGCTGGTAGTCCAAGAATAAACGCTGCTAGAATAAATCCGTCAAGTCCTAACATTTTAGCAAATGGATCTAGGAAGTTTACAAAATACATAAGTAAGCTTGTGTCACCGATGAAAATATTAGCAAGTAACCAAGTTAATGCAGCTGCAGGGGCAGCTACAACTACAGCTCGTTTTAAAACATATATTGATTTATCGAGTGTTGCGCGTACAATTGTATTCCAAACTTTTGGCTTACGGTACGGTGGTAACTCAAGTGTGTAGTGAGTCGGAACACCTTTTAAAGCTGTTTTTGATAGTACCCAAGAAACGGTTAATGTCATAATGACACCAATTACAACCATTCCAACTACAACGCCAGCAGTAACAAGTGTTTGCATACTACCTGTATAACCAGCAGCCATAAATAATGAAGCCATTAAAATTAACATAGGCCAGCGACCGTTACAAGGAACGAAGTTGTTTGTTAAGATTGCAAGCATACGTTCACGTGGTGATTCAATAATACGTGTTGACATGATGGCAGCTGCATTACAACCGAATCCCATTGCCATTGTTAAAGATTGCTTGCCATGTGCACCAGATCGTTTGAATAAGCGGTCCATGTTAAATGCGACACGTGGTAAATATCCGTAGTTTTCTAATAGCGCGAACATAGGGAAAAAGATTGCCATAGGTGGTAACATAACGCTAATAACAGCACCGATACCGCGGAATAAACCAAGTATTAAAATGCCATGTAGCCATTCTGGTGCATGCATTGCTTGGAACCAAGATGTTAAATATCCTTCTACCCAGCCAAAGAACTTAGCGATCATATCAGAAGGTACGTTAGCGCCTGCAATTGTAAGATAAAAAATAATAGATAAAATACCGAGCATAATTGGGAATCCCCAGATTGGAGATGTGAAAATTTTATCTAGTTTTTCAGAACGATACAATTTATCGGTATTTGTATATTGAACAGCTTCTTTACATATACTTGCGGAGGTTCGATAAATATCTCCGACAATATCATCTCGTATATCTTCTTTTGAAAGTGTTTGTGCATGTTGAACAATATAGTCCAGCGGAAGAGCTTTACTGGCTGAGTGAGATTCCATTGATTACAACCTCCCTTACAAGTGGTTCGTTATGGTGTTTTTGAAGTGTAGTTAAGAAATTCTTATCTCCATCTAATATACGTAATGCAATCCAACGTGCTGGATACGTATCACCGAACACTTTATAAATTTGTGGTTCTAATTCCTGAATCATATTTTCGATTTTATCGTTATAAGTAATTTTAATTGGTGTTGGAATTAGTTTTTTATTTGCTACTTTAGCGATGACATTTAGCAAATGACCAATGCCTACTCGGTTGCGAGCAGAAATCTTCACTACAGGTACACCGAGGGATTTTGCTAATTTCTTTTCGTCAATAATGATTCCTTTTTTCTCCGCTTCATCAATTAAGTTAATACAAATGACCACATCGTTTGTCATTTCCATCACTTGGAGTGCTAAATTTAAATTTCTTTCCATTGCCGTTGCATCTATAACAACTACAGTTACTTCTGGCTTTTCAAATATAATATAATCTCGTGCTACTTCTTCATCTGCCGAATTTGAATATAGTGAGTAAGTTCCAGGTAAATCTATTATTGTATATATATTTCCGCCGTGCTTATATTCCCCTTCAGCCTTTAAAACAGTTTTCCCCGTCCAGTTTCCAGTATGTTGTTTTAAGCCTGTTAAAGTATTAAATAATGTACTTTTTCCGGTATTCGGGTTACCAGCTAACGCAATGCGGTGGTTACTCATCTGAAATCATCTCCTATTAATACCCCGAAAATAAGGGAGCTTTCTTCACTACGCAGTGCAATAGTTGTGTTGCTTACTTGATAAGCAACTGGGTCTCCAAGTGGGCTGCGTTGTAATACTTTAATTGTCGCTCCAGGAAAAAAGCCTAAATCTAATAAACGTCGTTTCATAGTTCCTTCTAATTGTATCTTCTCAATTTGTACAAACTCTCCTGTTTTAAATTCAGAAAGTGGTTTTGTATTAGCCGATACCATAAAAGTTACCTCATCTCTATATTGTTAGTTTAAGTTTAAAAAGTTTCCTTGGGTAAACTTTTTGATACTAATATAGTAGACTACATTTAATGATGCTGTCAATTAGTACTTTAAAAATATTCAATTATTTTTAGAATTGTTCCAATTTATTGAGTTGTACCGAAAAATATTACTGGAATTCTTCTTAATGTAAATAAAGTAAGAGTGTAAAGTTTTAAAAATATAGTGGATTTGTAAATATAGTTTTAACTTAAAGGGCAAAATAAAGAAAAATATTTACATTGGATTTACATTGTTAAGAATAAATTTACAATACTGCGTGTTTAGTGTGGGTTTTGTTGGCTTTTTCAACTGTAAATGTTGGAATGTCTAGCTTTTATGGGATGTTATCTCTATTTACTTAAACTTAAAAATTGCTTAACACTCACATAATATTGTTGTCCTACAATGAATTTGTGTTCGAAAGAAAATGAATTCGAAAAGTGATAATCCAAATGGGGGTACAAGACATGGTTATGAAAAAGGGTATTAAATTTTCTTTAGCGGCTTTAGTTGTTGCAGGTGCATTAGTTGGATGTGGAAAAGCAGAAAGTACGGATAATAAGGAAGCTGCTAAAGGTAGCGATGCAAAACAAGAATTATCAGGTACGATTGCAGCGGCTGGCTCTACAGCTCTTCAACCTCTTGCGGAGGAAGCTGGAAAGAAATTCATGGAGAAAAATTCAAAAGTTTCTATTCAAGTTCAAGGTGGCGGTAGTGGAACTGGGATTAACCAAGTAGCATCTGGTGCGGTACAAATTGGTAACTCAGATGTTCCAGCTGGAGATAAAATAAAAGATGCTGAAAAAGCAAAAGAATTAGTAGATAACAAAGTTGCGGGTATCGCATTCGCACTTGTCGTAAATAAAGATGTAAAAGTTGATAACTTAACAGTAAAACAAGTGCAAGATATCTTCACTGGAAAAGTAACGAACTGGAAAGAAGTAGGCGGAAAAGATGAAAAAATCAATGTAATTAACCGACCAGCTTCATCTGGTACACGTGCTACTTTTGAAAAGACAGTGATGAAAGACGCGAAAATTAATGATGGAACTGGTACAACACAAGATTCTAATGGTGCTGTAGAGCAAGCGATTAACTCTACTCCAGGTTCAGTTAGTTACTTAGCGATGTCTTACATGGTTGGTGAGAAAAAAGGTGCGTTACAAACGGTTAAAATTGATGGATCTGAACCGAAAGTTGAAAATATTTCTGCTGGTAAATATCCATTCTGGTCTTACGAGTACATGGTAACGAAAGGTGAGGCGAAGGAAGCAACTAAGGCTTACATCGACTATGTAAAAGGTAAAGACTTTGAAAAACAAGTAGAAGATATGGGTTACATTCCAATGTCTAAATTAAATAAGTAATAAAATTTTATGGGGCTGGCTGCAAGGCCAGTCCTGTTCAATGCAATCTATGAAGTGGGGTCTGTCCTGTGATGAAGGGGAAAAAACAAATTAATTACGTAAAGAGTGAATATATAGGTAGATCACTTGTTACGTTTTGCGGTATCTTTATTGTTTTTATTACATTAGCTATTATTGCGTTTATTTGCGGCAAAGGAATTCAATCTTTCACGCAAAGTGGTATCTCGTTTTCTGAGGTGTTAACTTCGACAAAATGGAATCCAAATGCTGATCAAGGTACGTATGGTGCTGTAATCTTTATTGTCGGTTCGACACTTGTGTCGTTAGGTGCTGTTGTCATTAGTGCACCAATTGCTATAGCTCTTGCTATATTCATGAATTTAATTTCGCCGAAGTTTGGGAATAAAGTATTAAAGCCTGTTTTAGAATTATTAGTCGGTATTCCATCAGTTGTATACGGATTATTAGGGGTTACGATTTTGGTTCCTCTATTACGTGATTCGTTCGGTGGAGTGGGCTTTAGTTTAATTGCGGGTATTATTGTCCTGAGTATTATGATTTTACCTACTATTGCTAGTATTGCCTCTGATGCGATACGCTCTGTTCCGTTTGATTACTTGGAAGCTTCTTACGGTCTAGGATCGACGAAATGGCAAGCGATTAGCCGAATTATTGTTCCTGCTGCAAAACAAGGAATTTTAACAGGTATAGTTTTAGGGTTAGCGCGTGCTTTTGGTGAAGCGTTAGCGGTTCAAATGGTAATCGGGAACACGATTAAATTACCGGAAGGAATATATAGTCCAACAGCAACGTTAACTGGTATTCTAACAATGGATATGACGAATACATTGAACGGAACAGCTTGGAACAATGCGCTATGGACGTTAGCAATGATTTTACTTGTTATTTCATTCCTGTTTATTTTAGTAATTCGAGCGATTGGTCAAAGAGGTGAGCGATAATAATGAATGCAAGAACGGTAAATAAAGTTTGGACATGTATCTTTTATGCGGTTGCAGCTTTAGTTGTAGCTTTGCTGGCTTTTTTAATGTACGAAATTCTGCAAAAGGGATGGGGATTTTGGGATCCTAGTTTCTTATTCGGAGAACCAAGCAATACAAGAGCTGGTGGGGGAATTGGTCCACAGTTATTCAATTCTTTCTACATGCTTGTTATAACACTTATTATATCTATTCCTCTTGGACTAGGGGCTGGAATATATTTAGCGGAGTATGCAAAACAAGGTCGTTTTTTAAGTTTTGTTCGTTTATGTATTGAAACAATGGCGTCTTTACCTTCTATTGTTGTTGGACTATTTGGCTTATTAGTATTTGTTACCATGACAGGCTGGGGATATACAGTAATGGGTGGAGCTCTTGCTTTAACTATTTTGAATTTGCCTGGTTTAACACGTGTTTGTGAAAATGCGATTTCTGAAGTTCCTCATAATGTAAAAGAGGCGAGTCTTGGACTAGGTGCAACGAAATGGCAAACAATTGCCCGCATCATTATCCCGTCTTCGTTACCACAAATCATTACAGGTATTATTTTAGCGGCAGGCCGTATATTCGGTGAAGCTGCGGCGTTAATTTATACAGCGGGTTTAACATCACCTATTTTAAATTCAGCAGCGGACTTCTCGAGCCCCTCGCATCCTTTAAATCCATTTAGACCAGCTGAAACGTTAGCTGTTCACATTTGGAAATTAAACTCTGAAGGGATTATCCCAGATGCGAAGTTAATTGCAACAAAATCTGCAGCTGTATTAATTATTATGGTATTACTCTTTAATATCATTTCTCGTTTCGTAGCATCTGTATTACACAAACGTTTTACAGGAGCGAAAAAAAGTCGTAAAACGACGAAGAAGGTAAAAGCGGCATAAATTGAAGGTAAGAGCTCTCTGTTTATAAACAGGGAGTTTTTTTACGGTCATTTTGTTGTTGGCAGTAAAAGGCCTTTACATGGTGAATATCTTATTGTGGATTCTGGAGAGCCGCTAGAGAAGTATGGTAAAAAAGTGATGGATTATATTATGGATAGGTAGAGGGATAAAAAAGGCGTTATCTTCATAATTGAAGATAACGCCTTTTGGTTTAAATATCAGGTGTTTCTGTTGAAGTACTTATTTTTCTGCGGGAGCGTCTTTTTCTCCCGATTTTATCTAATAGTTCATACATAACAGGAACAACTACTAATGTAAGAACGGTTGAAACGGCTAAGCCGCCAATTACAACGACAGCTAGACTTTTTGATACCATGCTGCCCGCTTGAGATTGGCCGAATAGGAGTGGTAGCATAGCGACGATTGTTGTTATAGCTGTCATAATAATTGGGCGTAATCTAGTAGATCCTGCTTCTAGTAAGGCTTCTCTTGTTTCCATACCGTTTTCCCGATTTTGTTGTACTCTTTCTATTAATACAATAGCATTTGTAACGACAATCCCGATTAACATTAATGCGCCGATTAATGAATTTACGTCAACAGGTGTTCTTGAAATGATTAATCCTAAAATACCGCCGACAGCAGCTAATGGTAAAGAGAATAAAATCGCGAAAGGAGCACGTGCTTGCCCGAATGTGATAACCATAATTAAATATACAATCCCGATTGCGATTCCCATAATTTTGAATAGATCTGTGAAGTTCTCTTGCATAGATTCAGTAGCACCTGCGACATTTACTTTTGCTCCGTTAGGTAAATCTAAGTCGGCTATAGCCTTGTTTACTTCTGCGCTTACTTTGCTTAAATCTTCACTTGAAGCTTCTGCGGTAATTTGAATCGTTTCTTTCCCATCTTTATGGAAGATTTCCGTTTGAAGTTGTTTTTCTGAAATAGTTGCAATGTCTTTTAAAGGAATTGGTCCGTTAATAGGTGATAGTATGTTTGTGTTTAAAATATCTTCTTGTTTGTTAATGGATGCCTTTTTATGTTCTATCATAATGGTTGTTTTTTCATTATTGATTGAGATTTCCCCAATAGGAGATTTCTTCATAAGGAATGATACTTGTTGTGCTACTAATTCTGGTGTTAAACCGTGTTGTTCCGCTTTTGTTTGATCGATATGAATTTGCCATTCTTTTTTAGAGTCTTCTATATTTGTTTTTACTTTAGAGAGATCGTCCATACCTTTTAGTTTTGTTTCGACGATGTTAGCGGCCTTTTTTAAATTTGTTTCGTTAGTAGCGGTTACGTTAAATTGTAAGTTGTTTCCGCCTCCAGAGTCAGAGTAACTCGTTTTTATATAATCAAGTTCAGCTGGTTCAAAAGTATTATGATCCTTTTTTAATTCTTTAATATATTGGTCGATATTAAATCCTTTTTTAAAGACTACAAATATAGTTGCAAGATTGTTTTGAGTTGTCTGTCCCCATTGTGCATCTTCTGCGCTAGATCCCATTCGCAAAATAACATCTGTTACATCAGGGTTAGAGAGTAGTTTCTTTTCGAAATCAAAGGCTTTTTGTTTTTTAGCTTCAGAATCATAATCACCTGGAAATGTCATGTTAACGGAAAGCATTGTATCGTCCTCAGACTTTATGTTCGCTTTCGGAAGTAGTATGTAGGCTGCAATTGATCCTGCAAATAATAAAAAAGAAGTGAGTAGAATGATAAACTTATGAGAAAGAGCCCACTTTAATGTAGCGACATATCGCGGTGAAGAATGTGAATTGCGACGTTTTGTTTTTTTGAGCAGTAAAAAAGCCATAAGTGGAACGACTGTTAATGCCACAATTAAGGAAGAAAGTATAGAATACACAACTGCTAACACCATAGGTAACATTAGTTTTCCGATTACTCCCGATACGAGACCGATAGGTAAAAAAACGGCGACTGTCGTTAAAGTAGAAGAGGTAATTGCGACGGCGACCTCTTTTGTTGCATCGAGAATAATATCTTTAGAGAAAGATTCTTTTTGTAAACGACGGAAAATATTCTCGATGACAACGATACTATCATCGACGAGACGTCCAACTGCAACAGCTAAGCCACCAAGAGTTAGAATGTTAAGTGTGATGTTAGATTGATGGAGTAAAAATAGTGTTAATAAAATAGATAATGGAATACTAACGACAGCGATGAGTGTTGTTCGGAAGCTGCGTAAAAAGATTAAGATAATGAGAGTTGCAGCAATTGCCCCAAGGATTACTTCTTTTCCCATACTAGTAACAGCATTTTCAACTTGCTCATGAGTTGAAGCTAAAAGTTTAATAGAGAATTGATCTTTATATTGCTTGCTTATATCTTTAATCTTTTTATCAATCTCTTTTCCGATTGCAACCGCATTTTTACTCGGCTCTTTCATGATGATTAATCCTGTTCCTTCTTCCCCGTTTATGTGCGAGATTGTATCGTAATGTTGTTTTAATTCAATTTGAGCAACATCTTGTAATTTTACTTGAGGTGTAACGGTGATGTTTTTTATGTCATTTACATTTTTTATATCCCCGATGACACGAAGATTGTATTCTGCCTTATTAACGGTAATTGCTCCGGCTGGAGTGGAAGTTTCTTTTCCTTGTAAAACTGTTAATACTTGCTGTGATGTTACGTTTTTATCTTTTAGTTGGTTAGGATCAAGTACGATGGATAATTCGGAAGTTGATTTTCCGAAAAACATAACATTGGCAACACCATCAATGCTTTCGAGTTGTGGTACGATTTCTTTCTCAATTTGTTTTTCGTCAGTTTTTGAAAATCCGTTTTGCTTCTGGATGGTAATTTGAGCGAGTGGAATCATAGAAGTGTTTAATTGGCTAACAACAGGTTTAGTTACATCTTTAGGTAATTTAATCGTATTAATTGTTTTTTCGACTTCGCGTGCCGCGTCTTTCATATTTGCCTTGGATGTATATGCAATGTCGATGCGTGATAATCCCTCATGTGTGGAAGAAGTGATGCCATCGATATGTTCTAAATTACGAAATTGTTTTTCAAGGGGATCAGTTACGTCCTTGGTCATCGTTTCAGCATCGAGCCCTTGAGATAATGTCGTAACAGTTATTGCAGGGTTATCGATGCTTGGTAAAAATTCCATAGGTAATTTAGAGCCGGAATAAACACCGAGTATGGAAATGAGAAAAACCATGATAATAATAGCGGCTCGGTTTTTTAATGAAAATTTTGTTAACCTATCCATAAAATAATTCCTCCATTAGTTTATTTATAGTTTTGTGGGCACTTTCTTACTATATAACAAAAATTGGATATCTTTCATTAATTAAATGTAAAAAAATTCTAACAATAATCTTAAGTTAATATTTCGAGGGGAAGTTTGTTATTTGTGGAAGCAAAATTCTTGATTGGAGAGAAAAATCAGGAATTAAAGTTTTGCTCTAGTATAGTGGCCTCGTTTTTTGTTACTCTACATTTAAATAATTATTTGTCCTTCTTAAGTAGAACTATGGTAATTATAAAATTAAAAAAGGAGAAGACTAAAGGTTAGGAAGTTATTGTGAAATACTGCCTGGTTGATGATAGTGTATAGTAACTTGTATACAATCAAAATGAATGTTTTTAGTAGAAAGGATAAGGGTTCTTTCTATAGAAGAAAGTAGGATAGATAACTTTTTGTATTTTTTTATAAAAAATACTTGTTATTTAAAAACCATGATGGTATATTAATAAACGTCGCTGATGCGGAAACGCAGAAAACGACAAAAAAAGAAATTAAAAAACATAGTTGACATCGAAAAATGAAGATGTTAATATGATGAAGTCGCTTTTGAAGCGGCAGACAAGTTCTTTGAAAACTGAACGAAACAAACAACGTGAACGTCAATTTTTATTTTTAGATGCTAGACAAACTAACTTTATTGGAGAGTTTGATCCTGGCTCAGGATGAACGCTGGCGGCGTGCCTAATACATGCAAGTCGAGCGAATGGATTAAGAGCTTGCTCTTATGAAGTTAGCGGCGGACGGGTGAGTAACACGTGGGTAACCTACCCATAAGACTGGGATAACTCCGGGAAACCGGGGCTAATACCGGATAATATTTTGAACTGCATAGTTCGAAATTGAAAGGCGGCTTCGGCTGTCACTTATGGATGGACCCGCGTCGCATTAGCTAGTTGGTGAGGTAACGGCTCACCAAGGCGACGATGCGTAGCCGACCTGAGAGGGTGATCGGCCACACTGGGACTGAGACACGGCCCAGACTCCTACGGGAGGCAGCAGTAGGGAATCTTCCGCAATGGACGAAAGTCTGACGGAGCAACGCCGCGTGAGTGATGAAGGCTTTCGGGTCGTAAAACTCTGTTGTTAGGGAAGAACAAGTGCTAGTTGAATAAGCTGGCACCTTGACGGTACCTAACCAGAAAGCCACGGCTAACTACGTGCCAGCAGCCGCGGTAATACGTAGGTGGCAAGCGTTATCCGGAATTATTGGGCGTAAAGCGCGCGCAGGTGGTTTCTTAAGTCTGATGTGAAAGCCCACGGCTCAACCGTGGAGGGTCATTGGAAACTGGGAGACTTGAGTGCAGAAGAGGAAAGTGGAATTCCATGTGTAGCGGTGAAATGCGTAGAGATATGGAGGAACACCAGTGGCGAAGGCGACTTTCTGGTCTGTAACTGACACTGAGGCGCGAAAGCGTGGGGAGCAAACAGGATTAGATACCCTGGTAGTCCACGCCGTAAACGATGAGTGCTAAGTGTTAGAGGGTTTCCGCCCTTTAGTGCTGAAGTTAACGCATTAAGCACTCCGCCTGGGGAGTACGGCCGCAAGGCTGAAACTCAAAGGAATTGACGGGGGCCCGCACAAGCGGTGGAGCATGTGGTTTAATTCGAAGCAACGCGAAGAACCTTACCAGGTCTTGACATCCTCTGAAAACTCTAGAGATAGAGCTTCTCCTTCGGGAGCAGAGTGACAGGTGGTGCATGGTTGTCGTCAGCTCGTGTCGTGAGATGTTGGGTTAAGTCCCGCAACGAGCGCAACCCTTGATCTTAGTTGCCATCATTAAGTTGGGCACTCTAAGGTGACTGCCGGTGACAAACCGGAGGAAGGTGGGGATGACGTCAAATCATCATGCCCCTTATGACCTGGGCTACACACGTGCTACAATGGACGGTACAAAGAGCTGCAAGACCGCGAGGTGGAGCTAATCTCATAAAACCGTTCTCAGTTCGGATTGTAGGCTGCAACTCGCCTACATGAAGCTGGAATCGCTAGTAATCGCGGATCAGCATGCCGCGGTGAATACGTTCCCGGGCCTTGTACACACCGCCCGTCACACCACGAGAGTTTGTAACACCCGAAGTCGGTGGGGTAACCTTTATGGAGCCAGCCGCCTAAGGTGGGACAGATGATTGGGGTGAAGTCGTAACAAGGTAGCCGTATCGGAAGGTGCGGCTGGATCACCTCCTTTCTATGGAGAATTGATGAACGCAGTTCATCAATAAACGTTGACTTGTTTTGTTTCGTTCAGTTTTGAGAGAACTATCTCTCAAGTTTAAATGTATGTTCTTTGAAAACTAGATAACAGTGTAGCTCATATTTTTTTAATTTTAGTTTGGTTAAGTTAGAAAGGGCGCACGGTGGATGCCTTGACACTAGGAGTCGATGAAGGACGGGACTAACGCCGATATGCTTCGGGGAGCTGTAAGTAAGCTTTGATCCGAAGATTTCCGAATGGGGAAACCCACTATACGTAATGGTATGGTATCCTTACCTGAATACATAGGGTATGGAAGACAGACCCAGGGAACTGAAACATCTAAGTACCTGGAGGAAGAGAAAGCAAATGCGATTTCCTGAGTAGCGGCGAGCGAAACGGAATCTAGCCCAAACCAAGAGGCTTGCCTCTTGGGGTTGTAGGACATTCTATACGGAGTTACAAAGGAACGAGGTAGACGAAGCGACCTGGAAAGGTCCGTCACAGAGGGTAATAACCCCGTAGTCGAAACTTCGTTCTCTCTTGAATGTATCCTGAGTACGGCGGAACACGTGAAATTCCGTCGGAATCTGGGAGGACCATCTCCCAAGGCTAAATACTCCCTAGTGATCGATAGTGAACCAGTACCGTGAGGGAAAGGTGAAAAGCACCCCGGAAGGGGAGTGAAAGAGATCCTGAAACCGTGTGCCTACAAATAGTCAGAGCCCGTTAATGGGTGATGGCGTGCCTTTTGTAGAATGAACCGGCGAGTTACGATCCCGTGCGAGGTTAAGCTGAAGAGGCGGAGCCGCAGCGAAAGCGAGTCTGAATAGGGCGTTTAGTACGTGGTCGTAGACCCGAAACCAGGTGATCTACCCATGTCCAGGGTGAAGTTCAGGTAACACTGAATGGAGGCCCGAACCCACGCACGTTGAAAAGTGCGGGGATGAGGTGTGGGTAGCGGAGAAATTCCAATCGAACCTGGAGATAGCTGGTTCTCCCCGAAATAGCTTTAGGGCTAGCCTTAAGTGTAAGAGTCTTGGAGGTAGAGCACTGATTGAACTAGGGGTCCTCATCGGATTACCGAATTCAGTCAAACTCCGAATGCCAATGACTTATCCTTAGGAGTCAGACTGCGAGTGATAAGATCCGTAGTCAAGAGGGAAACAGCCCAGATCGCCAGCTAAGGTCCCAAAGTGTGTATTAAGTGGAAAAGGATGTGGAGTTGCTTAGACAACTAGGATGTTGGCTCAGAAGCAGCCACCATTTAAAGAGTGCGTAATAGCTCACTAGTCGAGTGACTCTGCGCCGAAAATGTACCGGGGCTAAATACACCACCGAAGCTGCGAATTGATACCAATGGTATCAGTGGTAGGGGAGCGTTCTAAGTGCAGTGAAGTCAGACCGGAAGGACTGGTGGAGCGCTTAGAAGTGAGAATGCCGGTATGAGTAGCGAAAGACGGGTGAGAATCCCGTCCACCGAATGCCTAAGGTTTCCTGAGGAAGGCTCGTCCGCTCAGGGTTAGTCAGGACCTAAGCCGAGGCCGACAGGCGTAGGCGATGGACAACAGGTTGATATTCCTGTACCACCTCTTTATCGTTTGAGCAATGGAGGGACGCAGAAGGATAGAAGAAGCGTGCGATTGGTTGTGCACGTCCAAGCAGTTAGGCTGATAAGTAGGCAAATCCGCTTATCGTGAAGGCTGAGCTGTGATGGGGAAGCTCCTTATGGAGCGAAGTCTTTGATTCCCCGCTGCCAAGAAAAGCTTCTAGCGAGATAAAAGGTGCCTGTACCGCAAACCGACACAGGTAGGCGAGGAGAGAATCCTAAGGTGTGCGAGAGAACTCTGGTTAAGGAACTCGGCAAAATGACCCCGTAACTTCGGGAGAAGGGGTGCTTTCTTAACGGAAAGCCGCAGTGAATAGGCCCAAGCGACTGTTTAGCAAAAACACAGGTCTCTGCGAAGCCGTAAGGCGAAGTATAGGGGCTGACACCTGCCCGGTGCTGGAAGGTTAAGGAGAGGGGTTAGCGTAAGCGAAGCTCTGAACTGAAGCCCCAGTAAACGGCGGCCGTAACTATAACGGTCCTAAGGTAGCGAAATTCCTTGTCGGGTAAGTTCCGACCCGCACGAAAGGTGTAACGATTTGGGCACTGTCTCAACCAGAGACTCGGTGAAATTATAGTACCTGTGAAGATGCAGGTTACCCGCGACAGGACGGAAAGACCCCGTGGAGCTTTACTGTAGCCTGATATTGAATTTTGGTACAGTTTGTACAGGATAGGCGGGAGCCATTGAAACCGGAGCGCTAGCTTCGGTGGAGGCGCTGGTGGGATACCGCCCTGACTGTATTGAAATTCTAACCTACGGGTCTTATCGACCCGGGAGACAGTGTCAGGTGGGCAGTTTGACTGGGGCGGTCGCCTCCTAAAGTGTAACGGAGGCGCCCAAAGGTTCCCTCAGAATGGTTGGAAATCATTCGTAGAGTGCAAAGGCATAAGGGAGCTTGACTGCGAGACCTACAAGTCGAGCAGGGACGAAAGTCGGGCTTAGTGATCCGGTGGTTCCGCATGGAAGGGCCATCGCTCAACGGATAAAAGCTACCCCGGGGATAACAGGCTTATCTCCCCCAAGAGTCCACATCGACGGGGAGGTTTGGCACCTCGATGTCGGCTCATCGCATCCTGGGGCTGTAGTCGGTCCCAAGGGTTGGGCTGTTCGCCCATTAAAGCGGTACGCGAGCTGGGTTCAGAACGTCGTGAGACAGTTCGGTCCCTATCCGTCGTGGGCGCAGGAAATTTGAGAGGAGCTGTCCTTAGTACGAGAGGACCGGGATGGACGCACCGCTGGTGTACCAGTTGTTCTGCCAAGGGCATAGCTGGGTAGCTATGTGCGGAAGGGATAAGTGCTGAAAGCATCTAAGCATGAAGCCCCCCTCAAGATGAGATTTCCCATAGCGTAAGCTAGTAAGATCCCTGAAAGATGATCAGGTTGATAGGTTCGAGGTGGAAGCATGGTGACATGTGGAGCTGACGAATACTAATAGATCGAGGACTTAACCATATAATATGAAGCAACGTTATCTAGTTTTGAGAGAATATAAAAAACTTATTGACTTTCTAAGTGAATCAAGTATAATAATGTTTGTCTCAATCAAATATAGTCTGGTAATGATGGCAGAGAGGTCACACCCGTTCCCATACCGAACACGGAAGTTAAGCTCTCTAGCGCCGATGGTAGTTGGGACCTTGTCCCTGTGAGAGTAGGACGTTGCCAGGCAAAATGGAGGATTAGCTCAGCTGGGAGAGCACCTGCCTTACAAGCAGGGGGTCGGCGGTTCGATCCCGTCATCCTCCACCATATATGTCGGAGGGGTAGCGAAGTGGCTAAACGCGGCGGACTGTAAATCCGCTCCTTCGGGTTCGGCAGTTCGAATCTGCCCCCCTCCACCATTTCTTAATTATTGGGCTATAGCCAAGCGGTAAGGCAACGGACTTTGACTCCGTCATGCGCTGGTTCGAATCCAGCTAGCCCAGCCATTAAGAGCCATTAGCTCAGTTGGTAGAGCATCTGACTTTTAATCAGAGGGTCGAAGGTTCGAATCCTTCATGGCTCACCATTTTCTTAAAAAAATATGCGGGTGTGGCGGAATTGGCAGACGCACTAGACTTAGGATCTAGCGCCTTTGGCGTGGGGGTTCGACTCCCTTCACCCGCACTTTTAATAAAATAACTCAAACATGTCTTGCGGAAGTAGTTCAGTGGTAGAATACAACCTTGCCAAGGTTGGGGTCGCGGGTTCGAATCCCGTCTTCCGCTCCAATTTTCAGTATGACATGCCGGGGTGGCGGAACAGGCAGACGCACAGGACTTAAAATCCTGCGGTGGGTGACCACCGTGCGGGTTCGACCCCCGCCCTCGGCACCATATATGCGCCCGTAGCTCAATTGGATAGAGCGTTTGACTACGGATCAAGAGGTTAGGGGTTCGACTCCTCTCGGGCGCGCTTTTATTAACGGGAAGTGGCTCAGCTTGGTAGAGCACCTGGTTTGGGACCAGGGGGTCGCAGGTTCAAATCCTGTCTTCCCGATTTTCCCAAAAACATGGGGCCTTAGCTCAGCTGGGAGAGCGCCTGCCTTGCACGCAGGAGGTCAGCGGTTCGATCCCGCTAGGCTCCACTTTATTTTTTATATGTCGGAGGTATACCCAAGTTCGGCTGAAGGGATCGGTCTTGAAAACCGACAGGCGGCGAGAGTCGCGCGGGGGTTCGAATCCCTCTACCTCCTCCATTTTTTTAAAAAGTGGTTTAGTTACATATAAAATGAATAAGATATTAATTTTTCCTTCATGGAGGTATACCCAAGTTCGGCTGAAGGGATCGGTCTTGAAAACCGACAGGCGGCGAGAGTCGCGCGGGGGTTCGAATCCCTCTACCTCCTCCATTTATTTTTAAAACATAATATCGTCGCGGGGTGGAGCAGTACGGTAGCTCGTCGGGCTCATAATCCGAAGGTCGCAGGTTCAAATCCTGTCCCCGCAACCAATGGTCCCGTGGTGTAGTGGTTAACATGCCTGCCTGTCACGCAGGAGATCGCCGGTTCGACCCCGGTCGGGACCGCCATTTTATGTTGGCTCGGTAGCTCAGTCGGTAGAGCAGAGGACTGAAAATCCTCGTGTCGGCGGTTCGATTCCGTCCCGAGCCACCATTTTTTTGTTTTTTTTTATGCCGGCTTAGCTCAATTGGTAGAGCAACTGACTTGTAATCAGTAGGTTGGGGGTTCAAGTCCTCTAGCCGGCACCATTTAGGGGCATAGTTTAAAGGTAGAACTGAGGTCTCCAAAACCTCCAGTGTGGGTTCAATTCCTACTGCCCCTGTAAAGTATATGGGCCTATAGCTCAGCTGGTTAGAGCGCACGCCTGATAAGCGTGAGGTCGATGGTTCGAGTCCATTTAGGCCCACCATATATATTCCGCAGTAGCTCAGTGGTAGAGCTATCGGCTGTTAACCGATCGGTCGTAGGTTCGAGTCCTACCTGCGGAGCCATGGCCCGTTGGTCAAGTGGTTAAGACACCGCCCTTTCACGGCGGTAACACGGGTTCGAATCCCGTACGGGTCATAAAAAAAGAGTCAGCATATTGCTGACTCTTTTTTATTATGTATAAGCCTCTTTTTATCACCTTATTTTCCCGAAATAAATAAAGGGATTTAGGAAAAGCTATGGTATGTATTAAAAGGAGGAGATGAAAAATGACGCAAGTTAGAGAACTTATGAGTACTCATATCGTACATTGTACACCATTAGACAATGTATATGAGGCAGCTGTAAAAATGAAGGAAGAATCGGTTGGATTGATTCCTGTTATTGAAAATAAACAAGTTGTTGGGCTTGTTACTGATCGAGACTTAGTTGTTCGTGGGATTGCTGAAAAACATCCTGGATCTAATCAAATTACAAATGTAATGACAACAAACATTGTTTCAGTTTCTCCAGATGATTCTATTGAAAAAGCTACAGAATTAATGGCACAATATCAAATTAGACGGTTACCGGTAGTTGAGAGCGGTCAACTTGTTGGGATGCTAGCACTAGGTGATTTAGCTATAAGAAAATCAGCAGATGATCAAGCAGGGTTTGCTTTAAGTGAAATCTCAGAGCATATGGAATAAATTATGTATAAAGATCAGATACATTATTCTAGTATATACGGATTAAACTAATATGTTAGCGTGATGTATCTGAGACATTATATAATAAGTATAGAGTCAATATTTTTGACAGTTTTTTTAAATTTGTCATTCCTAATTTTTAATAAGAGAAAAAATGATATACTGAGAGATATAAGTATTATGATAGATTTTGAATATAACAATATTTATTGTTAATGATGTAATAATGAATTAATATTTCCTACGTAGATAAAGTGAAACTTTAATCATTGGGGGTGTCCATCCCCCAATAATTATTAGTTGAACCAATCGGGCTTTTATGGGCAGTTTTATCTCCCACCTAACTTCCTCGTATTCGCAGAATTTTGAGGTGGGAGTCTTACTGCCTGCAAATAGCGGGATAAAAAGGGAAGGGGAATTATATGAGGGCTGTACAGGGCGATCCAAATTGGAATTTGGTTACAGATACATATATAGAACCAAATAATTTCGCTGAGTTATTTTCTTTGCTTGTACCTTGTCATCCAAAAGGTGAAGGGAAAGAGCGAACTATATTAGTATGGAAAGAAAAAGAATTTTATAAAGAAGAAAATTTAGCGCCATTTATCGTATATGGCATGAATAAAGTAAAGAATTTACCGCAGTTTCATAAAGATGAAATTCCAACTCTAGTACGTATTCTTCGTTTATGCCAAGAGATTGGTTGGTATGAAGAGGCAAATGCTTTTATGATAACCCAAGGGCTAGATGAATTTGTCCGAACTTCATTGGAGTATGAAACATGGGATCTTTTGACGAAAGCAGTTGCTTTAAACTATTTAATTATTAAATATCGTATTGGTGAATTAACAGCTGAGGATGTAGAAATTTGGGATCGAGTTAAATTTAATGAGAGATGTATAACAGATTGCAAACATCTATTATCTCATAAAGAAGTATTGGAATTTACATTCTTTTATATGTGTAAGCGAGCGAAAACACTGTCAAAAGAGAAATTAAATAGTGATATGATGAGTCTGGCAATGTATTGTAATACTTTTGTGTATGATTTATATACACATGACTTATTACGAAAGTATCGTAAGTGTACAGACTTCCTATCATATTATGGACCTAGTCAAGCGGTTTTAGCTTGTCAAAGAGCTGTACTTTCACAAATTTCCGATCGATTAGACCCTTTAAAGACAACTCATGTAGATGATTATTTATATGTGATGAAAGAAATGATGGAGCATATGACGATAGGGGTAATGGATCGGTATGGTCATTTTATTGGAAAGCTACTATCATATGTACCATTTTTCGAAATGATCCAAGTTCCACAGCATGCATATTATTGTGAAGAATTACTGTATATTTGTAAGGGAATTGAATACAAAGAAGAAATACTACGCAATTATATATTTATACAATTACATGATTGTTTACCATCATTCTTTAAACTATTTCTTAAAAATAAGCGTTATGCAACGATTCATGATATTCTTTTCTATTGGTGCGACGATGAACAAAGAATGAGCTTAGAGAAAAAATATAATCTTAGTTTCATTTATGAAAAATATGCTTGTGGATAAACCATATTTTACATATTAAAAATTAATATAAATTAAAAAGGATCTCAAGTTTATGTGAGATCCTTTTTTTGTTAGTAAAGCAAGGAGAAAGTAACTAAGATAAGAAATAATATTCCATAAAGGAGAAATTGTGCAGTATAACTTCCTTGTATACCAAAAAAAGTATTCATTTTTTCATATAAATTCAATATATATTTCATTGGATTATCTTTGAAAGATTGGTACACAGTGTTTCCTCTTTCTAAGCTTCTTGTTCATGTTTTTGGTTATTAGGAACATGAACGTATCTAGCTATGAATAATAAAACACCTATAAAGAATACAGGAAGTACGGTAGATAAATAAAAACCATTACTAATTATATTTGTTATAAGAGCACTTAAAAGAAAAATTACATTATAAATATGGGCAATTTTTTGTTTTAGCCGCATTTGTAATGCTTCCATAATGATTTCTAAAGCAACAAAAGCAATAATAATAGATAAAAATACAGTGTTCGTATTATAAATGATTAAACAACAGATTAAACCTAAAAAGGCCAGGTATTCAATAAAGAGAGGTATATTGCGTGGCATATAATTTACCTAACTAAATATGGCAGTGGGTTTACTGCATTTGTTTTTTCAAAATTCCATTCCCCATTATGTAATTCAAAATGGAGATGTTGCCCGTATGAATGACCTGTGTTTCCCATATGACCTACTAATTGTCCAGTTTGTACTTGATCACCAGCTTGTACAGTGCGATCCTTCATATGAGCATAAACTGTTGTATATAATTTCCCATTTATTTGATGGGCGATGAACACGACATTGCCATAGCTAGCCGAATAATAAGATTTCACAACCTTACCCGCAGCAGCAGCTTGAATAGAGACATTTCCTTGTGCTGCTATATCTATACCATAATGCATTTGCTCCCAGCGCATATCAAAAGTGGAGCTGATTTTTCCTTGAGTAGGGAATTTGAAAACTGCTGGAATTGATGCAGGTTGAGCTGTTTTAGCTTGTGCTTGATTTTGATTTTGCACTACATAGTGTTTTGCTACATATCCGTATCCTGTGCCAAAACGAATTTTATACCAAGTACCTACCGTTTCTACTACTTGTACTTGTGTACCATTTTGTAATGAGCCAAGTAGAGTGCCACTTGTGCTAGCATTGCTACGTACATTTAATTTTGGTGTTGCAACAGTATAAGAAGGAGAACCTTGTACAGTTACACCTTTTACTAGAGGTGTGGATCCATTAGATACAAATGTTTTTTGGACGTAACCAATTTGCCCGTTATGTAATATTTTGTACCAATCTCCTTGTTCACCTTGAATGGTAATGAATTGACCATTTGGTAATATATCTAGAATAGAAGACTCTGTATTAGGTTCAGAACGAACGTTTAATGCGTTTGCATTTACGATATATTGATTCTTTGGTTGAACATTTTTTTTGAATAGAATTGCATCTTTTTTCATATAGCCTGTTTTGTTGTTAACAGATACTTTATACCAATCTTGAGTTGTCTCAAGAATAGTAACAGGGCTATTAAATCGAATGTTATCAATTATTGCACTGTCTGCATGGTTATTTTGATGTAGTGCAACGTTATCAATTTTTACATATCCAGTTTTTACTGTAGATGGTTGCTTAGCAGCTGCTGTTTGTATATCGGATTCTCCCATAGAAGGAAGTAAAGAAGCAATTGCGATAGTAGTTGCTGTTAAAGCTGTAGCTTTCATATTCATGTAATAAAGACCTCCTCTAGTTGTATAGTTGTAATTTTATTATAGTATAAAGATATAATATAGTGGGTGTATTCACATAAATGTAATATGAAATCAATATAAATAATGTTAGAAGAGAGGTTCATATATAAATATTGTATATATCATTTGTGAGGTCGCATTTATATTTGTTTAACATGTTAAGAATTAATTTTCAATTAAGAAAATTAAAACAGTTGATGATGTCTTATGGCGGTGTTATACTGACAGTGATAATTTTATAGTTTGCTAGGAGGGCTGGTGTTGCCAGCTGAGAGTAGGGCCGTAAGCCTTTGATCCTTTTTATTACCTGATCTAGATTATGCTAGCGTAGGGAAGCAATTCGGACATTAACAATGAGTCCCCGTTTCTTTGCGTATAGAAACGGGGCTTTTTTATTTGAAAATTTCATATTAACACCACTAGGGGTGCTTTTCGTGCTGAGAGAGGAATAATCCTTAACCCTTACAACACCTGATCTAGATAATACTAGCGAAGGGAAGTGGAACAACGAATAAATTATAATTTTATTTGCTGTAACCACTTCTTATATACAGAAGTGGTTTTTTTATTGAGATAAATAGATATATAGGAAGGGGAATTATTAATGAAATTTTGTGAAAGATTATTTGATACGGTGCAGCCTGTTTGGGAGAAAAGTCATAATCATCCGTTTGTAGTAGGTATGGGGGATGGTACGTTGGAAAAAGACAAATTCCAGTACTATATTATTCAAGATTATTTATATTTGTTAGATTATGCAAAGCTATATGCAATTGGGGTTGTAAAGGCAACGAATCCACAAGTTATGGCAAAATTTGCAGAGCAAATTGATGGGATTTTAAATGGTGAAATGACGATTCATAAACAGTATGCAAAAAGACTTGGCATTTCTGTACAAGAGATGGAATCTGCGAAACCATCTGCTAAAAATTTAGCATATACAAATTACATGATGTCTGTATCTCAAAATGGCACAATTGCTGAATTAATATCAGCTTTACTTCCATGTATGTGGAGTTATTGGGAGATTGGAAAGCGTTTAAATGATATTCCTGGAGCAAGAGATCATGAGTTCTTTGGAGAGTGGATTCAAGGATATAGTTCTGAAGAATACGGTAACCTTTGTATTTGGTTAATAGATTTATTAAATGAAATGGCAGTTGGAAAGTCAGAGAAAGAGCTAGACCGATTAGAGGAGATTTTCTTATATTCCAGCCGATTTGAATATTTATTCTGGGATATGGCTTATCGTAAGGAGATGTGGGGTTTTGAGGAGCAAGAACATACTACAGTTTCATAATGTTTCCTTTCATTATGATGAGAAACCAATCATCAATGAATTAAATGCTTCTATACAAGATAAAGAGTTTGTAAGTATTATCGGACCGAGTGGATGCGGGAAAAGTACTTTATTTCGCCTTATTACAGGCTTAGAAGAGGCAAGTACTGGACAGATAGAGCTGACAGAAACAAAGAGTCATTCTGTAGGGTATATGCCCCAAAAAGATATGCTCTTGCCGTGGAGGACGATTATTGAGAATGCGGCCCTGCCGCTAGAGTGCCAAGGTGTGCAGAAGAAAGAAGCGCAAGTAAAAGCGAAAGAACTGTTACATAAATTTGGTTTACAAGGGTACGAGAAAAAATATCCGAAAGATTTATCTGGTGGTATGAGGCAACGCGTATCTTTTATCCGAACTTTATTAACAGGCGGGGAGATATTATTGTTAGATGAACCGTTTAGCGCATTGGATGCTTTAACGAAGGCATCTTTGCAAGAATGGTTGTTTGAACAATGGAAAGAGTGGGAAAAAACAATTTTATTTATCACTCATGATGTTGAAGAAGCATTGTTTCTTTCTAATCGAATTTTGGTTGTAGAAAATCAACCGATAGCAACTTTAACTGAGCGAATTGTGCCGCTTGATCGTAACCGAACAAGAAAAGATTTATATAAGCCTGAAGTGTTAGCGCTTAAAGAAGAGCTCCTTAGTATGTTACAAAGGCAGGTACTCGTATGATGAATCGCTTGAAGGAGTTATTACCTGCCCTAATATTAAGTGGAATTTTACTTGCTCTGTGGGAAGTAGGAGCAAGAATTGTAGATGAGATGTACATTTTGCCATCACCTTCTGCAATTGTAATGAAGATATGGGCGCTGAAAGATATATTATTTACGGTTCATTTACCTGCAACGTTGTACGTCGTTTTAATAGGCGTTGTTATTTCTATCGTACTGGGCGTAGGGCTAGCAATGTTAATGAATGCGAGTACGTGGATGGAAAGAGCATTTTATCCGTTATTAGTTGCTTCACAAACAATCCCGATTACTGCGCTTGCGCCGCTCTTCGTTTTATGGTTTGGATATACCATCTGGAGTAAGGTTGTTGTTACCGTTTTAATTACGTTTTTCCCAATTGCGGTAAATACGTATGATGGACTGCGCAGTACGAAAAAAGAATGGGAGGAGCTATTAGTTACATATGGTGCAACGAAAAAAGATATTTTTCTAAAGCTAAAGTTTCCATCTGCTCTTCCTTACTTTTTCTCAGCGTTAAAAATTGCAGTTCCGCTTAGTGTGATTGGTGCAGCAATTGGAGAATGGCTCGGTGCACAAGCTGGGCTTGGATATTTCAGTAAAAGAATGATGACGCAGTTAGACGGAGCTGGTGTATTTGCACCCATTGTATTGTTATCATTATTAGCTATTTTCTTCGTCATACTTATTTCCATATTGGAAAAGAAATTTATTAGTTGGAGGAAACATTCATGAAATTATTAAAACGCATCTTTGTGTTTACATTATTAGTTGCAATGATTGCAGGATGTTCGAGTAATTCAGCATCAGATAAGAATAAAACAGAAAAAGAAATAACAGTAATGCTTGATTGGTACCCGAATGCGGTACATAGCTTTATTTATACGGCAATTGAAAAAGGGTATTTTAAAGAAGAAGGAGTAAAGGTGAATATTAAATTCCCTTCTAATCCGACTGATCCATTAACGCTAGCGGCGGCAGGGAAAGTGACAGTTGGTTTGTATTATCAACCAGATGTTGTCATGGCAAAAGCAAATGAACAAATTCCAGTGAAATCAATTGGAGCTGTCGTACGTTCACCGTTAAATCATGTTGTATCACTGAAATCAGCAGGCATTCAATCGCCAAAAGATTTAGAGGGGAAAACAGTTGGATATTCTGGAACACCTTTAAGTGAGATGTATTTAAAAACGATGGTAAAAGAAGCTGGTGGTAATCCAGATACAGTGAAAGTAGTCGATGTTGGCTTTGATTTAGTACCAGCATTAATTACGAAAAAAGTGGATGCGGTAACAGGGGCATACATTAACCATGAAGTACCTGTTATGCGTCATGAAGGTCATGAACCAGCATACTTTAATCCAGCAGATTATGGTGTACCGAACTATCATGAGCTTGTGTTTGTAACGGGTGATAAAACGTTGAAAAAAGATAAAGAAGCATTGCAAGCCTTTTTACGTGGTGCGAAAAAAGGATATGATTTCATGAAGAAAAATCCGGATGAAGCATTAAATATTTTATTAAATCATCAAGAAAAAGAAAACTTCCCGCTAGTACCAGAAGTTGAAAAAGAAAGTATGAAAATTTTATTAGAGAAGATGGAAACGAAAGATGAGCCATTCTTATCGGATTCAAAAGAGTCATGGGAGAAACAAAATAAATGGTTGAAAGACAAAGGAATGGCGAAAGAAATTGTTCCAGCCGATGAATTATTCGAAAACATTTTAAAGTAGGCGAATGAATATGAAAAATGAGCTTCATGTAATCTCAAATGGCCATATGCCATTTGAAGAATTAGTGAATGTAGCGATGCAAATTGAGAGTGAGATTGATTATTTGCATATTCGTGAGCGTGAGAAGAGTACGAAGGAATTGTATGAAGGTGTGGAAAGGCTTTTAAAAAAAGGCTTTCCGCCATCTAAGCTTGTTATAAATGATCGAATTGATATCGCCATTCTATTAAATATTCCTCGTGTTCAACTAGGATACAGAAGCGCAGATGTAAGGTTAGTGAAAGAAAAATTTTCTTATTTGCATGTCGGTTATTCAGTACATTCGCTAGATGAAGCGATAGTAGCATTTAAAAATGGAGCAGATTCACTCGTTTATGGTCATGTATTTCCGACAGATTGTAAAAAAGGTGTGCCAGCGAGAGGATTAGAAGAAATTACTCATATGGCAAGTTGTTTATCCATACCAATAACTGCAATTGGTGGGATTACCCCTGAAAATACAGGTGATGTTCTTGCAAATGGTGTAAGTGGCATTGCTGTTATGTCCGGGATTATAAGCAGTAGTAATCCGTATAGCAAGGCGAAATCTTATAAGGAATCAATAAGAAAGTGGGCGGAAAAACATGTGTAAGAAGTATGATGTAGCGATTATTGGCGGAGGTGTAATTGGTAGTTCAGTTGCACACTTTCTAGCAGAAAGAGGGCATAAAGTAGCGATTGTAGAGAAGCAAAGAATCGCATCTGAAGCTTCGAAAGCAGCTGCTGGTTTGCTCGGTGTTCAGGCAGAATGGGATGCATATGATCCGTTGTTTGAGCTTGCTAGAGAAAGCCGTGCTATATTTCCACAACTTGCAGAAGTTTTACGTGAAAAAACAGGCATCGATATTGGGTATGAAGAAAAGGGCATTTATCGCATCGCTCAAAATGAAGATGAGAAGAAAAGAATTCTTCATATTATGGATTGGCAGCAGAAAACAGGTGAAGATTCCCGATTTCTAACGGGGGACCATTTACGGGAAAAAGAGCCGTTTCTTTCCGAGTCAATTATAGGGGCGGTATATTATCCGAAAGATGGTCACGTTATTGCGCCAGAGCTTACGAAAGCATTCGCACATTCTGCAGCAATTTCCGGAGCTGATATATATGAACAAACAGAAGTGTTTGATATTCGTATTGAAAATAATAAAGTGACTGGAATTGTGACAAGCGAAGGTGTAATCACATGTGAAAAAGTCGTTATCGCTGGAGGCTCATGGAGTACGAAATTACTACATTATTTCCATAGTGATTGGGGCACGTATCCTGTGAAGGGTGAAGTTGTTGCAGTAAGAAGCAAGAAACCGCTCTTGAAAGCTCCTATTTTCCAAGAACGTTTTTATATTACGCCGAAACGTGGTGGCCGTTACGTAATTGGGGCAACAATGAAGCCTCATACGTTTAATAAGTCTGTACAACCAGAAAGTATTACTTCCATATTAGAGCGTGCCTACACAATATTGCCTGCTTTAAAAGAAGCAGAATGGGAAAGTACGTGGGCTGGGTTAAGACCGCAGTCTAATCATGAAGCTCCTTATATGGGAGAGCATGAAGAAATAAAAGGTTTATATGCTTGTACGGGCCATTATCGAAACGGCATTTTATTAAGTCCTGTTTCTGGTCAGTATATGGCTGATTTAATAGAAGGAAAGCAGGAGAATCACTTGCTAGATTCATTGCTTTCTAAAACGGTTTAGAAAGGGGATGGAAGTTTGAATTTAAAAATTAATGGTAACCAAATTGAAGTACCAGAGAGTGTAAAAACAGTAGCTGGGCTACTTACACATTTAGAGTTAGATAACAGAATTGTTGTAGTAGAACGTAATAAAGATATTTTACAAAAAGATGATCATAACGATACATCTGTTTTTGATGGGGATCAAATTGAGATTGTAACTTTCGTAGGAGGCGGTTGATTATGTTAAACATTGGACAATTTTCATTTCATTCTAGACTTTTATTAGGAACAGGGAAATTCCCTGATTTTGATGTGCAGCAAAAGGCAATTGATGTTTCTGAGGCTGAGATTTTAACATTCGCAGTACGTCGTATGGATATATTTGATGCGAAGCAGCCTAATTTATTAGAGAAACTTGATGTGAAAAAATATACGTTATTACCGAATACAGCAGGAGCAAAAAATGCTGAAGAAGCTGTTCGTATTGCAAAATTAGCAAAAGCTTCTGGACTTTGTGACATGATAAAAGTAGAAGTTATTGGTGATGATAGAACGTTATTACCTGATCCAGTAGAAACGTTAAAGGCATCTGAAATGTTACTAGAAGAAGGATTTATCGTTCTTCCTTACACATCTGATGATGTTGTATTAGCACGCAAACTACAAGAACTTGGTGTGCATGCGATTATGCCAGGAGCATCACCAATTGGATCAGGACTTGGTATTGTAAATCCATTAAATTTAAGCTTCATTATTGAACAAGCGACAGTACCAGTTATCGTTGACGCAGGTATTGGTAGCCCAGCTGATGCGGCATTTGCGATGGAATTAGGAGCGGATGGTGTGTTATTGAATACAGCTGTTTCGGGAGCAAAAGATCCTATTAAGATGGCACAAGCAATGAAATTAAGTATTGAGGCAGGTCGTTTAGGTTTTGAAGCAGGTCGTATTGCACGCAAGCGCTGCGCGACAGCAAGTAGTCCTTTAGAAGGAATGAGCGTAGTTGAATAATCGATATTCTCGCCAAGAGCTATTTTCTCCAATTGGGGAAGAAGGGCAACAAAAGATAAGGACAAAGCATGTACTTATTATCGGTGCAGGCGCATTAGGTAGTGCAAACGCAGAGATGTTTGTAAGAGCAGGCGTTGGTCAAGTAACAATTGTTGACCGCGATTATGTCGATTGGAGTAATTTGCAAAGACAACAATTGTATGCAGAGAGTGATGTAGAGAATAATCTTCCGAAGGCTGTAGCGGCAAAAAAACGTCTAGAAGAGGTTAATAGTGAAGTAAGAGTAGAAGCTCGCGTTCAGGATGTAACGGCTGAAGAGTTGGAAGAACTCGTTACAAATGTTGATGTAATCATCGATGCGACTGACAATTTCGAAACACGTTTCATTGTGAATGATATATCGCAAAAATATTCTATTCCATGGGTTTATGGGGCATGTGTAGGGAGTTACGGTCTTTCTTATACTATTCTTCCAGGAAAAACGCCATGTTTATCTTGTTTATTACAATCGATTCCGCTTGGCGGAGCGACATGTGACACAGCGGGGATTATATCACCTGCTGTATCTCTCGTCGTTTCTCATCAAGTAACGGAAACGCTTAAACTGTTAGTAGAAGATTATGACTCGCTTCGAGATGGGCTTGTGTCATTTGATGTATGGAAAAATGAGTATTCATGTATGAATGTGCAAAAGCTTCGTAAACATAATTGTCTATCGTGTGGTGAGCAAGCATTATATCCGTATTTAAATAAGGAAAATACTTCAAAGACAGCGGTGTTATGCGGGAGAAATACAGTTCAAATTAGACCACCTCATAAAGAGAAAATGGATTTTGAACAATATAAAAGATTGCTGAATGATCGTGTGACTGATTTGAATGTAAATCCATATTTATTATCCTTTTCTGTTGGAGAAAAGAGATTAGTTGCCTTCAAAGATGGTCGTGTACTTGTGCATGGAACGAAAGATATAAGTGAAGCGAAAACAATTTATCATCGCTATTTTGGATAGAAAAGGATGAGTGAGATGAAAGTAAATAAAGCTTTAACGATTGCAGGATCTGATAGCGGAGGCGGCGCTGGAATTCAAGCAGATTTAAAAACTTTCCAAGAGCTTGGTGTGTACGGAATGACGGCTATTACAGCAATTACTGCTCAAAATACGCTTGGCGTTCAAGGGGTATATCCTGTTTCTTTAGAAGGGATTATGGAGCAGCTGAATTCAATTGGTACGGATTTAACGCCAGATGCTGTGAAACTGGGAATGTTATTTAGTAGTGAAATTATTCAAATTGTGGCAGAGCATATTAAGAAATTTGGCTGGAATAATATTGTGCTAGATCCTGTTATGATTGCTAAAGGCGGTGCGTCATTATTACAACAAGAAGCAGTACAAGCATTAAAAGAATATTTATTGCCAGTAGCAACTGTTGTCACACCGAATGTTCCTGAAGCAGAAGTGTTAACTGGAATGGAGATTCATAATGTAGAAGATAGTAAAGAAGCTGCAAAAGTATTGCATGAATTAGGGGCTAAATATGTGCTTATGAAGGGCGGACATGCAGAATATCAAGGTAATGAAGTAATTGATTTACTCTTTGATGGTGAGCAGTTTATTGAATTTAGAAGTGAACGAATTCCTTCGAAGCAAACGCACGGAAGTGGGTGTACATTTGCTTCAGCGGTTACAGCAGGACTTGCGAAAGGCTACTTGATGGAAGAGGCAGTTCAAGAAGCAAAACGATTTATTAGTATAGCAATTGAAGAGCCATTGAATATTGGAAGTGGTCATGGGCCGACGAATCATTTTGCATATAAATTGAATAAGACGCATGTATAAAGATACGAGAAGCCAGTTTGTTAACTGGCTTTTTTTTGTGTTTACTTTTTCTAAATTCAGGAGTAATATATCAGCCAGAATACATTTTTTGTAATACGCTGAGTCCAAATGTATGGAGCGGAGGAACCAATTTGTGCGTCGTCACTAGGGGTGAATCTTTCAATTTTGAAAGTAGGGCTACTCTCAAAGCCCGAATCCGACAGCTAACTTCGTAAGCGTCTTGAGAGAGGGCGGTGCCATGATGGATATATCACTTCGTCGGTCTGATTAGTATAGGAGAATATCAATCTATGTTTGGATTCTTTTATGCTAAGGAGGATGAGGTACATGGAACTAACACTTATTTGTGTTGGAGAAGAAAATAAGGTAAAGAGTTTAAGAGAGCTAGCAGCATTTCAGCATGAGTTAATTATTTTTACAGCAAATGAAGAGATAGCAGATCAAGTTAGAAATTGTGGATTTGATTGGACTTATAGCTGTAATAAGGAGCAGGATTTTACTAGTATTTGCGAGCGTATTAAGAAGGTGATTTTACTAGGAGATGAGCTTCCGATAGTTAGTTTCTTCACAGAACGCATTCGTTTTTCTTTTCAAGCGCCTATTACTGTTGTTACAAGGAATAAACGATATCCGGCCAGGCTCTATGAAACAATTGGAGCTAAATTTGTAGTGTTTACGAACTGTGATAATATTTCTTTTTTATTTTTTGAATAAGGTGGGGGAAATGAAGATGAAAGTGTTGTTACTAGGAGATATAGCGAATCGTTGGGCGGTATCGGTAGAGAGAGTTCACGAATTGGTAGTGCTCGATCCTCTTTTTCCAGGGCCATATATTATATTACCATCAAAAGATGTTTTGTATTTAGAGGTGGATATTACCGAATATGAGCAGTTACATGCAGAATTATCACAAGTTTATATTCGAGGGAGAAATTTACGTGCTTTTTTACGAGGAGAATAAAGATTGAATGAAAAGAGAGCGAATGCTGAGTGCAACAAGCTATGCACTTCATGTCATTCGCTCTTTTTATTTCATATTTAAAAGATCATTTTTATGAAAAAGAAAGAAAAGACAAGAAAATAGATGAAAGAATATTAATAATAAGTAATGTAAGCGTTTAAATGGCGGAATTTTTTCTTATTTTAAGTAATTTGCCTCTTTACAAGTTAAATTTAGAGGAGTATATTTACTCTCATAAATCATTCATGAAATTTCCAAAAAAACCTAAAATCGCTGAGTTCCAGAAATGGAGCGGGGGAACCAATTTTGTGCATCGTCACTTGGGGTGAATCTTTCAATTTTGAAAGTAGGGCTACTCTTTAGGCCCGAATCCGACAGCTAACCTCGTAAGCGTTTAGAGAGGAGGTTTACTTTGTGTTGTTCGTTTCGAACACTAAGTAGAGCTTAGTGTTCTTTTTTTGATAATAAGATGGTAAATTTTAACAGAAGTGAGGGGTAGTTATGTTAGATGTTGTAATGATCGGGATTTTTGTTGGGTTAGTCGCATCAATGGCAAGTCTTGCAAGTTGGTCAGATAAAGTTGTGAAAGAAGGGAAGCAATCATGATGATTGCCTTATCGGTTATTGTTGCAGCGATTACGGTGTACTTAGTATACGCATTATTAAATCCAGAAAAGTTTTAATTAGGGGGAATCATTCATTATGATTTGGGTTGCAGTCATTATTACAATGCTCTTGTTTATTTTAGTAGCAAAGCCAATGGGGATTTATTTAGAGAAAGCCTTTCAAGGTAGCAAGAAGCTAGATAAAGTATTCGGGCCTTTTGAGAAACTTATTTTTAAAATTACAGGTGTAAAAGGATACAATCAAACGTGGAAACAGTATGCATTATCATTAGTTCTACTCAATGGATTTATGATTGTCGTTGTATATTTCATTTTCAGATTACAAGGTGTATTGCCATTAAATCCAGCGCATATTGAAGGGATGGAGCCTACGCTCGCTTTTAATACAGCGATTAGTTTTATGGCTGATACAAACTTACAACATTACAGCGGTGAAAATGGTTTATCATATTTATCACAATTAATCGGGATTACATTTTTAATGTTTGCGGCACCAGCAACGACGTTAGCGCTCGTTATGGCATTTATAAGAGGGCTCGCTGGAAAAGAACTTGGTAACTTTTTCGTTGATTTTACGAGAGCGTTAACGAGAGTTTTTCTTCCTATCGCATTTATTGCGGCGTTAGTCTTTGTCGCACTTGGTGTACCACAAACGTTAGATGGGGCGGTTACAGCACAAACAATTGATGGTGCGAAGCAAAGTATTTTACGTGGTCCAGTTGCATCATTCGTTTCCATTAAGGAACTTGGAAATAACGGCGGAGGATTTTTCGGAGCAAACTCTACACATCCTTTCGAAAATCCAGGACAAATGAGTAATATTTTGCAAATGATGCTTATGATGTTATTGCCAACAGCACTTCCATTTACGTACGGAAGAATGGTAGGAAATAAAAAACAAGGACGTATCCTTTTCGTTTCACTATTTATGGTGTTTTTACTCGGATTTATAACGATTACTACATCTGAATTAAATGGTAATCCGGCATTAAATGGAATGGGTATCGAACATGTACAAGGAAGTACAGAAGGAAAAGAAGTGCGATTTGGAACAGTATTTTCTTCACTATACGCAACAGTAACGACAGCTGCTGAAACAGGGGCCGTTAATACGATGCATGATACGTTAACACCAATTGGCGGATTAGTACCACTCGTAAATATGATGTTGAATACAGTATACGGTGGTGTTGGAGCGGGCTTTATTAATATTATTATGTATGCAATTATTGCAGTCTTTATATCTGGATTAATGGTCGGAAGGACACCAGAGTTTTTAGGTAAAAAGATTGAAGGTAAGGAAATGAAATTAATTGCAGTAACGATTCTATTTCATCCATTACTTATCTTAGGATTTTCAGCATTAGCTCTTTCAACAAGTTTAGGAACGGATGCAATTTCTCATTCCGGTTTCCACGGTTTAACGCAAGTTGTTTATGAGTATACATCATCAGCTGCGAATAACGGATCTGGATTTGAAGGATTAGCAGATAATACACCGTTTTGGAATATTACGACTGGTTTAGTTATGTTTTTAGGACGCTATTTCAGTTTAATTACGATGCTAGCTGTGGCAGCTTCATTGAAAGAGAAGACGGTAGTACCAGAAACAGTCGGAACGTTCCGTACGGATAATGGTTTATTTGGAGGAATCTTTATTGGAACGATTGTAATTGTTGGTGCGTTAACATTTTTCCCGATGTTAGTACTCGGCCCAATTGCAGAATTTCTTACATTGAAGTAATGGAGGGTAAATGATGAGACCGGTAGTAGTAAAAGAAAAACAAGTAAATCAGTCACAAATGCATGCTGTAGAAGATGAAGTTAGACAAGCGAAAACGATGGATCGTGATATCGTGACACATGCGATGAAACAATCCTTTGCGAAATTGAACCCGAAAGTAATGATAAAGAATCCGATTATGTTTGTTGTGGAAATTGGATTTATCATTACGTTAATTTTATCCTTTCTTCCAAGTAGTTCTAGTAGTGTACCAGGATGGTTTAATATAACAGTTTCTCTTATTCTATTATTTACAGTTTTATTTGCTAACTTTGCAGAAGCGTTGGCTGAAGGTCGTGGTAAAGCGCAAGCCGATTCTTTAAAACAATCGAAGAAAGATGTGTTTGCAAACGTTGTAAAAGAAAATGGAGACATTGTTCAAGTTTCAGCAAATGATCTGACAAAAGGTGACGTTGTTATTGTAAAACAAGGAGAAATGATTCCGAATGATGGTGAAGTAATTAAAGGTTTAGCGTCTGTAGATGAATCTGCAATAACAGGAGAATCAGCTCCTGTTATAAAAGAGGCGGGTGGTGATTTTTGTTCCGTAACAGGCGGTACGATGGTCGTAAGTGATGAAATTACAATTGTAATTACGAGTAATCCTGGTGAATCATTTATTGATAAAATGATTTCGTTAGTAGAAGGGGCTGCACGTCAAAAAACACCGAATGAGATTGCTTTAAATACAGTATTAACGAGTTTAACTCTTATTTTCTTAATCGTTGTTGTGACGTTGCCGATTTTTACAAATTATCTAGGGTTTCAAATTGATACTGCTGTACTTGTAGCGTTGTTAGTTTGTTTAATTCCAACGACAATTGGCGGGTTATTATCAGCGATTGGTATTGCCGGGATGGACCGTGTGACAAAGTTTAATGTGCTAGCAATGTCAGGGAAAGCAGTAGAAGCTGCGGGTGATATTAATACAATTATTTTAGACAAAACGGGTACGATTACTTTCGGGAACCGTATGGCACATACACTACTCCCTGTGGGAAATGAAACGATTGAACAAGTAGGAAAATGGGCTGCGATTAGCTCAGTTTTAGATGAAACACCAGAAGGTCGATCAGTTATAGAATATGTACAAACGAAATCTATATCATATAATAGAGAAATTGCAGAACAAGGTGAATTTGTTCCATTTAAAGCAGAAACGAGAATGAGTGGTGTTGATTTACAGGACGGAACGAAAGTGAGAAAAGGTGCTGTTAGTGCAGTTATTGAATGGGTTCAATCGCAAGGCGGAACAATTCCGAAAGATGTGAATCAAAAAGCAGATTTAATCTCAAAAGAGGGCGGGACACCGCTTGTAGTTGCAGTAAACGATCGTATTTACGGTTTAATTTATTTAAAGGATACAGTAAAACCTGGTATGCGTGAACGTTTTGAACAATTACGTCAAATGGGAATTAAAACAGTTATGTGTACAGGTGATAATCCATTAACAGCAGCGACAATTGCAAAAGAAGCAGGGGTAGATGAATTCGTTGCTGAGTGTAAACCAGAAGATAAAATTGCGGTTATTAAAGCAGAGCAAGATAAAGGGAAACTTGTAGCGATGACAGGTGATGGTACAAATGATGCTCCGGCATTAGCACAGGCAGACGTTGGATTAGCGATGAATAGTGGTACGACAGCTGCAAAAGAAGCAGCGAATATGATTGATTTAGATTCGAATCCAACGAAAATTATTGAGGTTGTAGGAATCGGCAAACAATTGTTAATGACGCGCGGGGCGTTAACGACGTTTAGTATTGCGAATGATATCGCGAAATATTTCGCCATCATTCCAGCGATGTTTACACTTGCGATTCCGCAAATGGAAGCTTTAAACATTATGACATTAACATCACCGCTTTCAGCAATCTTATCAGCATTAATATTTAATGCGGTTATTATTCCATTACTCATTCCGCTAGCGATGAAGGGGATTGCATATAAGCCGATGAGCTCGAATGCATTGCTTAGCCGAAACTTACTCATTTATGGGCTTGGTGGAGTTATCGTTCCATTCATTGGAATTAAAGTAATTGATATGATTGTCGGCTTGTTCATATAAGGAAGAGGGGAAAAAAGATGGCGAAAAAACAAAGTATACTTTCACCAATTATTCGTATTACTTTTACATTTCTAGTTTTGTGCGGCCTCGTATACCCGCTTATTGTAACTGGTATTGCGCAAGCGGTAATGAAGGATAATGCGGATGGAAGTCTTATATATAATGATAAAGATGAAGTAGTTGGTTCAAAATTAATCGGTCAAAATTTCACAGATCCACGTTATTTTCATGGACGTGTCTCTAGTATAGAATATAAAGCAGAAGCATCTGGTTCAAATAACTATGCACCGTCTAATCCAGATTTAGCAAAACGAGTTGAGAAAAGTATTGATGACTGGAAGAAACAAAACCGGGCCATTCCAGTTACAGAAGTACCAATAGATTTAGTGACGAATTCAGGTTCAGGGCTTGATCCTGACATTAGTCCGAAGGCGGCTTCTGTACAGGTAGATCGCATCTCGAAATTAACGAATATTCCGAAAGAAAAGCTAGATCAATTGATTAAGGATCAAACGGAAGGTGCAGCGCTTGGCTTGTTTGGAGAAGATCGCGTGAACGTTTTAAAGTTAAATTTAGAATTACAGAAACTAATGAAATAGTAACAGTGCTACCTCAATCTAACGGATTGAGGTAGCGTTGTTTCGAAAGAAAGGTTGTGAGTGTTTTGTATGCGGATGACTATAAACCGACGTTTCAAAGGCGAACGCCAGAAGAGTATTTAGAATATATTCGGCAGCAAAATCGCGGAAAGTTAAAGCTATACGTAGGGGCTGCACCTGGAGTTGGGAAAAGTTATAAAATGCTATTTGATGCAAGAGAGATGAAAAAAGACGGTATTGATATTGTAGTTGGTTTAATTGAAACACACGGTAGAAAAGAGACGGAAGAAGCAATTGCTGATTTAGAAAAAGTTCCTTTAAAAGAAATAGATTATAAAGGGAAAGTATTTTATGAACTTGATGTAGAAGAAATTATAAAGCGGGCACCACAAATTGTTGTTGTGGATGAACTTGCGCATAGTAATATTCCCGGGTCGAAAAATAAGAAACGTTACATGGATGTGCAGGAATTGTTAGATGCCGGTATATCTGTATTATCAGCGTTTAATATTCAACATTTAGAAAGCGTTCATGATATTGTAGCTCAAATTACGAATGTCAAAGTACGAGAGCGTATTCCAGACTTTATTTTACAAAAAGCAAATGAAATTCAGCTTGTTGATGCAACACCTGAGGTACTCCGGAAGAGATTAATAGATGGAAAGATATATAAGGAAGAAAAAATTCAACAAAGCTTACAAAACTTCTTTACGATAAATAATTTAGGGGCATTAAGAGAGTTATCACTTCGAGAAGTTGCAGATGATATGGATGAGAAAATTAGCCAAACAGTAATAGAACCGATCGGTGTGAAAGAAAAAATTCTCGTTTGTGTACAATACAGTTCAACAGCAGAGAAATTAATACGGAGAGGTTGGCGCATGGCTGATCGGCTAAATGCTGAATTGTATGTGTTAAACGTTGAAAGAGAAAATATAGATTCTATTTCAGCTGGCAAAAAGCAAACGATTGAAGAATGGAAATCGCTAACGAATCAATTTGATGCGAGCTTTGTATTAGAAGAAGCAAAGGGAAGAAAGCCCGCTGATGTTATTATTGAAGTTGCAAAAAGACTACAGGTGACACAAGTTTTACTCGGGCAATCGGCGAGAACACGGTGGGAAGAAATACGAAAAGGTTCTATTGTAAATGAAATTATGAGACAAACGAAGTATATTGATATTCATATCGTTGCTGATCAAAGAGCTTAAGAGACCATCTATAGGTCTCTTAAGCTCTTTGTGCAGCATGGGAATGTAGCATTTTCATTGCGTGTAAAACTATAAGTAGAAATATAATTGCCCCTAGGAAGAAAATCCAAAAGTAATTTTGATTAAATAAAAGAAACCCACCTACAATAGGCCCTGTACCCATACCAAGATAGCGAATGAAGTTGTACATACCGATGGCAGTTGCGCGTTCTTGTACGAATTCTTCCGTTAATAAAGTAGTGTGAGTCGGCATAGAAAGTCCCATACTAAAACCGTATAAAGAGGTAACGATAATTACGGATGGGATATTGATGCTATATGTGAAAGAGAATAAAGTGACACATATAATGTTGAAGAAACTAGTGATGAAGAAAGCCTGCTTTGTTGTGAAATGTTTTTGCAAAAATTTGTAGCAATAGCTTCCTAACATAAGAGAAAGTGACATCGGTACAAACATAAGACCAATTTCGCTTGCGCTTAGATGAAATATATTTGTTAATATGCTAGGTAAAAAAACGAGGAAACAGAAATATATACAAAATTGAATAAAGCCAATAAGTGTAATGGAAAATCCAGTTTTATTTTTTAAGATAAGCCAGTAATTCTTTTTTGCTTTAGGTTTCTCAATTACATTTGGTTTTGTTTCTGGAAGTAGTGAAATGTTTATAATTAATAAGATGATGCCAATTGTAGATAAAAAAAGAAATACAGATAAGTGGCCATTTATACTGCCGAGATAGCCACCTATGAGAGGACCGATTGCAGGTGCGAGAGCAAGTAACATTTGATAAAGGCTCATCGCTTCTCCGCGTTCTTTTCCTTCAAATAAATCACCGATAATCGTTGCTGCAACTACAGGTATAGCCGCTATTCCTATAGCTTGAACAGCTCTAAAAAATAGAAATAAGTAAATGTTTGGTGAGAAAGCACAACCAATTGAGCCGATTGTACTAATGATTAAACTAGGGATAAGGACAGATTTTCTTCCCTTTGTATCAATTAAAGGTCCGTATATGAGCTGCATAACCGCAAGAACGAATGTGAAAAGTGAAACGGTTAAATTTACAAGATAAAGAGAAGTATGAAACGAATTTTGAATCATCGGCAAGATAGGTGTATAAATATTTTGAGCGAAGGAACCGAGTAAGGCACTCATACAGACAACATATAAAATGAAATTCAGTTTGGTTTTTTCCATAATGTTAACCTCCTTGTCATTTGGTTTCCTTGGAAACTAAATTAATTTTAACATGATTTTCTCACTTGTAAAGATGAAAAAATGATTTTAAAATGGTATATAGTTAAATTGTTTCTTTGGAAACTTAGGAGGCGAATGGATTGGAACGTACAGCGAAACAAATGGAAATACTTTCGGATATTCGTACACTTTTTCATAAAAAAGAAGAGCATTTGAAAGAAAATAATGAGAAGTTTCTTCGTGAGACAGGTGTAAGTGGTATGTCTTTATCTGAGTTACATGTTATCGAGTGTATCGGAAAAAATGGTCTGATGAATGTAACTGCTATTGCAACAGAAATGGGAATGACGAAAGGCGCAATCTCTAAAATTTGTACAAAGTTGTTTCAAAAGCAATTCGTTGAGAAAATGCAAATGTTAGATAATCAAAAAGAAATTTTCTTCCGCTTAACGGAAAGAGGAAATGAAATATATAAAGCTCATGAAAAATTGCATAAACAAGCTGAAGAAAAGTGGCTGTTACTTTTAGATGGATATACGAAAGAAGAGCAAGATTTTATTCAAAGGCTTATAAAGGATGTCTCTGGTCATTTGGAAATATAATTGGAAGAAAAACCCCCTCCATTTCAAGCCTTTTCAATATAATTTCTGAAAGAACTCATATATAATAGAAAAAGATACTTAACATAGTGAATAATTAAAGAGTCAATATATATAAAGAGGAGAGAATAACATGCTTGAAAATACGGGGTTAGTATTAGAAGGCGGCGGTATGCGTGGTGTATATACGGGCGGGATATTAGAATATTTTATGGAACAAGATTTATATTTTCCATATGTAATTGGTGTATCAGCTGGTGCTTGTCATGCAGCGTCGTATCTTTCCAGACAAAGAAATAGAAATAAAACAGTAAATATTGATTATGCATCACATCCGCAGTATTTATCGTATAAAAACTTGTGGAAAAAACGTCAGCTATTTGATATGGAATTCATTTTTCATGAAATTCCAGAAAAGCATGTACCGTTTGATTTTGAAACATACTTTAATAGTCCAGAGCGTTTCCTTGTAGGAACAACTGATTGTGAAACAGGACAGTCTGTTTATTTTGAAAAAGAGGGAACGAATGATGATGCACTAAATTTATTGCAAGCATCTAGTTCATTACCTTTCATTGCACCGGCAGTAAACTACCGAGGTAAGCAATTGTTAGATGGCGGGATTTCAGATCCGATTCCAGTTCGTAAAGCACAGGAAGATGGATTTAAAAAATCAGTCGTTATTTTGACGAGAAATCATGGTTACGCGAAGAAAAAATCAAAATTTGGTTGGATTGCAGCAAAGGCTTATAAGAAGTATCCAAACCTTGTAAATACGATGCTGAATCGTTATGAAGTGTATAATGAAACACTTCACTACATTGAAAAAGAAGAGCAAGCTGGTAATTTATTTGTTATTCGCCCAGAAGTGCCGCTTCAAGTAGATCGTATGGAAAAGGATACGGCTAAATTACAAAGTTTATATGAGCAAGGCTATGAAGATGCAAAGAGACAATTTGCAGATTTACAGGCGTTTTTGCAAAAATAATAATTAGGCTGTGGAGAAGGAGTTCTCTGCAGCCTTTTTTATTATTGGTTTCAATACTGAATGTTGGTTATATACATTTTGGGATTATGGTATAATATGGATAAAAGTATGTAGAGAGGTGATACATATGGAAAATGTATATAAAGGGCTTAGACATACTGGATTTACAATGTTGCTTATTTTTGGTGGCGTATTTCTACTGCGCTGGTTCATTCATGATGAAATGTTATTAGATCAGCTTATTGGTTTTAGTATAGGAATGGTAATGGTTATTTCATCAGTGTTCATTCAAAAGTATAGTAAAGAATTGCAGGTAAATGAGAAATATTAAAGGTTTCTAACCTCTTTTAAGTAGTTTGGTCGTAGAGGAGGCTTTCATATGACTTTTTTATTTGTGGTATATTTTGTTTTTATTATGACATTGTTAATTACATTTCTTCTTTCTAAAAGATCATTTGAGAAGCCTTTTATTAAATATATACCAGCGTTCATTTTGTTTATTTTGGCTTTCATTTCTTCTATTATTTTTATATTTAATAACGGAATGGGAGAGCTTATGATAGCAATCTTCTTAGGTGTTACAGCAATAGCGAACGGTCTTTTGCTTTTTGCGTTGAAAGTAGTTCGTGTGATTGTTGCAAAAGGAAAGTAGCGCATCGGAATTCGATGCGCTACTTTTTTATTTACGCTTCTTTTTAATAAATGAAAAGGCTAAAGCTGCAATTAAAATACTGCCTTTAATGATATCTTGCGCATAATAAGGAACGTTCATCATTGTAAGGCCGTTTAATATGATTCCAATTAATACGGAACCAAGAAATGTTCCGATGACATTTGGTTTCTTAGCACCGAACATTGCATAACCGATATAGGCAGCTGCAACTGCATCCATTAATAATGGGGCGCCAGCTGAAACTTGTCCTGTTCCAACGCGGCTACATAGAATAATACCGCCAATAGAGGCAAGTAAACCGCTAATCATATAAGCATATACACGGTAACGATCAGTAGGAATACCAGCTAGTCTAGCAGCTTCTCGATTCCCACCTGTCATATAAAAGAAACGACCGTACGTTGTTTTTTCTAAAAATACATATGCAATTAAAACGACGATAAGCATGATAATGACAGGGACTGGAATTCCTAACACAGAACCTTGACCGATAAATAAAAAGGATGGAATAAAATGTCCTTTGGCACCAGACATTCCTTCATAAATAGAAGATCCTTTTGAAAATGTTAAGTGTAGTCCATTCACGATATACATGATACTTAATGTAGCTAGTAAATCTGGTAGTTTAATTCGGATAACGAGTAGTGCATTTAATAATCCAACTAATAGCCCACAAAGAATAGGAACAAGGAGTGTGACTAATAGTTCTTGTCGATATAAAATGAGGCAGGAAGCAGCGGCAATGGTTGCTAAACTAGCGGTAGAGCCGACTGATAAATCAAATCCATCTACAATTAATGTAAAGGTAACACCAATTGCAAGTAACGTTACGATAGAAATGGAACGTAAAATATCACTAATATTGTTGTATGTTAAAAAAGAATCGTTGACGATAGAGAAGAAAATTGTAACACCTATAATGATAGCAATCGTACTAAATTGATAAAAAAGATGAGTAGGTAAATATAGTTTCTTAGTTTTTGTTTTATGAACGAGATTCAATGGAATAACTCCCTTCAGATAAATGTAAAAGCTGTTCAGGAGATAGTTCGTCTGGTAAGTATTCACCTACAAATTCTCCGTTTGCGAGTATAAGAATGCGATCAGCGATATGTAGTGCTTCATCTTGTTCTCCTGTGAAGTAAATTACGGAACTTCCGTTTTCAGTAATGTTACGAATGAATTGAAAAATGTCTTGTTTTGCAGCTATGTCTACACCTTTAGTTGGCTCGTCCAAAAGAAATAGATTCGGTTTGAATCCATGCCACTTTGCAATGGAGACTTTTTGCTGGTTTCCACCGCTAAGTGAATGAATAAATGCTTTTGGGTCATTGGGTGAAATGCTGAAAGAAGAAATTGCTGTAGTAGCATTATTTACTTCGGTTTGCTTTCGTCTCCAACCTGATTGGTGTAAATTAGTGTGGCTTATAATATCTTCCGAAAGAAATACGCCTTGTTTTCTTCTTTCCTCTGGTACAAGTGCGATCTTTGCTTTAATCGCATCTCGCGGTGTTTTAATTGTTATTGTTTGACCATCTATTTCTGCGTGATAAGTATGACGAGTACCAAATAACGTTTCAGCAAGTGTTGTTTTGCCACTGCCAATTAATCCGTATATCACAACAGTTTCACCTTTCCGTACGGTGAGAGAAAGGGGAGAATGGTCTTTGTGTAATGGAAGTTCTTGTACTTTAAATAATTCTTCGCTCCCTCGTTTTGGCGCTGTATTAATAGGAAGTGTAAGTTGTTTTCCAGTCATCGCTTCCACAATTTGTTGATCTGTAACCTTTGTGATCGCTTCAGAAAGTGCAACTTTACCGTTATGTAATACGGTTACATCATCCGCGAAATTTCGAATCTCTGATAAACGATGAGAAATTAAGATGATGCCAATTCCTTTCAATGTTAAATCTTTTAATAGTTGCCCGAAGGTTTCAACTTCTTTCGGTCCAAGAGAAGAAGTAGGCTCATCTAATAAAAGATAATTTGTATTGTTGGATAAAGCTCTTGCGATAAGAAGTAATTGTTTTTCATGTAATGAGCAGTTTGAAACATCTTCCGAAACATTTAAATCAGCCTGTACAGTTTGCAAATGTTGTTTAGCGAGTGAGACTAATTTTGACTTTGAAAATAGTACTTTATTTTGCATTGCTAAATGATCGATTAGTACATTTTCTAATACAGATAATCCAGGAATAAGTCCGTGATCCACTTCTTGTGTTACGAAAGAAATACCATGTTTTTTTGCATCGCGTGGTGAAGTAAAGGAAATAGACTGATTATCAATTTTTATATTCCCAGCAACTGGTTGAATTTCACCAGTTGCTATTTTTAGTAAAGTACTTTTTCCTGCACCATTCATTCCTAGTAAAGCGTGAACTTTTCCTTTTTGTATGTTAATAGAAACATTTTCTAGTACAGGGGTAGAGATGTGATAAGAATGTGTAATGTTTTGAAGAGAGAATGTCATCATTTTTTCTCCTTCTCTAATTTTTTCATCCAAGGTGAATATGCATCTTTCGAGTCTCCCCAACCGTTTATATGTTTTGATAATTGATCCATCGTTATATTTTCTTGTGGCAAACTATTTTTCTTTACTAAATAAGGTTCTAGTGAATAAATATCTGGCGTTTGTTCACCAGCGATTTTCTTGTATAAGAAACGCACTTGAACTTTACCGACTTCAGCTGGATCGGTTGCAGCCGTAGCAGTCCAAGGTGAATTTTCTTTTTGCATGAGTTGTAAATCTTCATTACTTAAGTCAATGCTGTATACTTTTATATCTGTACGACCAGCTTGTTCGAGTGCTTTGACGGCCCCCTTAGCAAACTCATCCCACGAAGCGAAAATAGCTTGTAAATCACCTTTTTTCGGATATTTTTTTAGTAAAGCCTCTACTTGTGTTTGCGTATCAAGTGGTGTGTTATTACTAGCGGTACCAAAGCGTGCAACTTCTTTTATATTTGGATAACGTTTATAAAAAGCATCAATGATAACATTGCGACGTTCCATTGGAGCAAATCCGCCAACCCATACGACGGCGATATTCCCTTGTCCATTCAGATCCTCCGCTAACGTTTTTAATGATTTCCATGCAAGACTATAGTCATCTTGATCAATAATCGTTACGCCTGGTAAGCGTAGGTCGTTATCAAATGCAACTACAGGAATATTCGCTTGTAATGCTTTTTCTACTCCGGGTTTTAGTGCTTCAGAGCGACCGTGATCAATTAAAATACCATCAACTTTTGAATTAATAGCAGTATCTAGATTTGCTGCCATTTTTGCTAAATCATTATCAGAATTGTAGACTTGCACACTGCCGCCGAATAGCTCGACTTGTTTTTTGACACCCTCAATATATTGAGAGGAAAAAGTTCCGATGGACATTTGCATAATTAATGCGATTTTTAATGGCTTTTTTACTTGGCTTGGAATTTCTGTTTGTAAATGATTTGCTGCTGTAGTAGTTTCTTTCTTCACCGTTTGTTGCTTTTGTGAAGAGATAGCATCTTGTTCATTTGTGCAAGCTGTTAATGCGAGTAAGAGAATAATGAGTACGGTGGAACATAATTTTTTCATAAAAAAATCCCTCCTAAATTAAGAAAAGAGAGGAGGGAGTGAAAATAAAAACGTCTTTTCATATAGAAAAGACGTCTTATCATATTACTCTTATCTTTCAACACAATGTGTTGTAAGAATTAGCACCGTGCCCATAAATGGGTCGGTTGCCGGGCTTCGTAGGGCTCATCCCTCCACCTGCTCTTGATAAGACATCGAATATTTAACTATTTCGAATTATTCCATAAGTGTATGCTGTTGTCAAATGTTTTTTTGTAAATAAAAAATCCCTCACAACGAGGGATTTTAATGTGGTAAGAAAACTAATTGATAAGCGAACAAGATCCCGAATAAATACACAAGTGGGTGAACAGCACGGAATTGTCCTTTTGCCACTTTCATAAGTGGGTATGAAATAAATCCAAGTGCAATACCTGTTGAGATACTTGATGTAAGTGGCATGCTTAAGATTACTAAAAATGCTGGGAATGCTTCATCGAATGTATCCCAATCGATGTGGCGAACTGAGCCCATCATAAGACTACCAACGATAATTAGTGATGGTGCTGTAATAGCTGAAACGCCAGAAACAGCGCTCACTAACGGTCCGAAGAATGCTGCTAATGCAAATAGAACAGCTACTGTAACAGTTGTTAAACCAGTACGACCACCAGCTGCAACACCAGCAGATGATTCAATGTAAGCTGTTGATGGTGTTGTTCCGAACATAGCTCCAATTGTTGCTGAGAATGAGTCAGATAGAAGAGCTCGTCCTGCTTTTGGAAGCTTTCCATCTTTCATAAATCCACCTTGTTGTGCAACGCCAAGTAGTGTACCTGTTGTATCAAATAGTGTAACAAGGAAGAATGAGAAGACAACGCCGTATAATCCGTAGTTAATTACATCAGATACAGCAGTAATTGGATTTGAAACGATAATTCCTTCTGGTAATCCAGGCATTGATGTAACGCCGCTTGAGAATGTTAATTGACCTGTGAAGTAAGCGATAATACCAGTTAATAACATTCCGATAAATAGTGCCCCGTTTATATTTAAAGACATAAGGATAATTGTAATTCCAAGGCCAGCTAATGCTAGTAGAACTGGAGCAGAGTGAAGATCGCCAAGCCCAACTAAGTTTGCATCATTTTTTGTAACAATTCCCGTTAAGCGCAAACCGATAAAAGCAATAAAAAGACCGATACCAGCAGTAAGTGCATGTTTTAAGTTCTCAGGAATTACTTCCATTAATTTCGTACGGAAAGATGTGAATGATAACAAAATTAAAATCATACCTGCTACGAATACAGCAGAGAATGCAATTGCGAAAGTCATGCCTTCATGGGCTTTTACAACAGAATAAGAGAAGTAAGCATTTAATCCCATACCTGGTGCAATTGCGATTGGTAAATTAGTAAAGATCGCCATAAATAATGTTCCGACAACAGCAGCGATAATTGTAGCTGTAAATGCTTGTTCAAACGGAACACCTGCATCCCCAAGGATGACAGGGTTTACGACAATGATATATGCCATTGTTAAAAAGGTAATAATACCTGCCATAATTTCAGTTTTAATAGAAGTTTTATGTTTTGAAAGGTTAAACATATAAACATCCTTTCTTTTTACGAATAATTTTCACAACAGTTATATATAATATTCGTTTTTTAACTATTTTGCAATAGTTTTGCATAAAAACTTTAGAACAACTCATATTTTATGTCGTAAATTCGAATATTAATCGTAAAACTGTGTGTGCATTGCGGTTCTTTAATGTGTAAGTAGTTTTTTTTATTGTGCGCATTATAAGGGGAAAGGAGTTGAAGGAAGTTATGCCGCAGCAAAAAAACTTTTTAACAATGCCAGCACAACATCAAAATAAACAACCTGGTATTGAATCGTTAATGAATCCTCTTCCAAAGTTTGAAGATCCAAATTATAAAGGAAGTGAAAAGTTAAAAGGAAAGAATGTATTAATTACAGGAGGAGATAGCGGGATTGGAAGAGCTGTTTCTATCGCTTTTGCAAAAGAGGGAGCAAATATTGCGATTGCTTATTTAGATGAGGACGAAGATGCAACTGAGACGAAACAACTTGTGGAAAAAGAAGGCGTGAATTGTGTATTATTGCCGGGAGATTTGAGTAATGAACAGCATTGTAAAGAGATTGTAGAAGAGACCGCCCAGCAGCTAGGGGGGCTAAATGTTCTTGTGAATAACGTCGCACAGCAATATCCGCAGCAAGGACTAGAGTATATTACAGCGGAACAGCTAGAAAAAACGTTCCGTATTAATATTTTTTCTTATTTTCATGTTACAAAAGCAGCCCTCTCTCATTTAAAGCAAGGGGATGTAATTATAAACACGGCATCTATCGTTGCGTATGAAGGAAATGAAACGTTGATTGATTATTCTGCAACGAAAGGAGCGATTGTCGCTTTTACAAGATCGCTATCTCAGTCGTTAGTACAAAAGGGAATTCGTGTAAATGGTGTTGCACCAGGCCCAATTTGGACACCGCTTATTCCATCCAGTTTTGATGAGAAAAAAGTATCACAGTTTGGGAGTAATGTTCCTATGCAAAGGCCTGGTCAGCCGTATGAATTAGCGCCTGCATATGTATATTTAGCGTCTAGTGATTCGGCATATGTAACGGGACAGATGATGCATGTAAATGGTGGAGTAATTGTGAATGGATAGTTTTCATTTATAAGAGCAAAGTAAAGTTAATTGTATTTATCCCGCTATTTGCGGGCAGTAAGACTCCTACCTAACAATTCGGTGAATACAAGGAAGTTAGGTGGGAGATAAATGTCCGTAAATGCTCGATTGGTGAAGGCTAATCCTCAGTGGGGATGGACAAAATCCCCCAACGAGTAAAGTTTCACTTTATTATGATGTTAGTGCTAGGGAGGATTTAGATGAAGAAAGTATGGTTTATCGTAATCCTATTTTTCTGCCTGCCAGCTAGCGTTTTTGCTAATACAGATCATTTAATATTAGTTAACCTTACGACGAATCAGCTGTCTTTTTTTGAAGATGGAAACTATACTAAGACATTTCCGATAACGACAGGAAAAGACAGGACCCCGACGCCTGAGGGTAATTTTTGTATTATAACTAAATATAAAAATAAAGAATACCATCGTAAAAAAATAGCTGGGGGTGCTCCGAATAACCCTCTCGGTACGAGGTGGTTAGGTCTAGATAAAAAGGAATATGCAATTCATGGAACAAATCGGGAATGGACGATTGGAAGCAGGGAGTCGAATGGTTGTATTCGCATGCACGATCGGGACATACAATGGTTATACGACCGGGTACAATTACAGACGAAAGTAATTATTTCTCGTTTTCATACGAGTCCCGAATATGAAGCGTATAAGCTTGGTTATCGGGTTGTGAGTTGGAATGGTCGTAAAGTAGAAGAAGAACAAATTGGAATGCTTACGTTAGTAGATCGTGTAAATATATATTGGCAAGAACCAAATGGACAATTGACGAAAGTAAAAACGGTATTGCCAAATGAAAAATATACAGTGTATTCAAAACGAAAAGATGGAACCTATTATATAGGAAACAATTTGTATATTGTAGATGTAACGGGAGAAAAAATTCGTTATGAGCAATTACCTTATTCGATTTTAAGTAACATATATAAAAGGAAATATAATGTTCCATAATAGCTACCGTGTATAGGCGGTAGCTTATTTGTGATGAAGTTTAGTTGGTTTTAATGATTTCATACCAATCGCGCGCCTGTAAATAGTGAGATAAAAAAATTGAAACAGCAACTATTATGTTTTGCTGAATATAATACAGTACAGACTGGGGGGCGGTCACATTATGAAAAGTGAATTTGCATTTAAAATTTTCTTAATCACGACTTGTTTATTTATCGTGTATTTATATGCGTTACTCGTCTTCTCCTTTTATGTTCCATATATTGATTTAATATTGTTCGTTGGATTTATTTGGGCATTTGTTAAAGCGAGGGAAGGGGAGAAGAGTGTATATCGGCGCATTACTTTATGCGGGACGGTCCTTCTCGTTATTTTGTACTTTTTTATGATGCATGATGTTTGGAAAGGAATGTAAAAAAGCATACGACTAATCGTATGCTTTTACCTCTGCCAATGATGGAAGTGAAGCGATTGCTCCGTAGTTTGTACATGTTATGGCACCTACTTTATTTGCAAAAGAGACAAACTCGGCTAAATCTGTGAATTTTTGAGGAAGCGTTTGTTCATTTTTAGAAATTTGATACAACATCGCTCCGACGAAAGCATCACCAGCACCAGTTGTATCTACTTGTTTAATTGAAATAGAAGGTACAATGATTTGAGCTTCTTTTGTCGCGAGAAGAGTACCGTCTTTTCCAAGTGTGATAGCTACAACTTTAGCCCCGTAATTTAATAATTTTAGTGCTGATTGTTGTAGATTAGTTTCTTTAGAAAGCATCGTTGCTTCTTCTTGGCTTACTTTTACGAAATGTGCGTGTTTTATAAAGGATAGGCAATCTTGAGAAAATTGTTCTACATCTGTAATAAGTGCATCTCGATAATTTGGATCAAAAGAAATAAAGTGATTATTGTCTTTTGCATATTGTAATAGTTGAAAGTATGTTTCTTTTAATGGACTTGATAATAAGGCAGTTGCCGAACCGAAATGTATTAGATCATTACTTTTTATTTTTGCTAAATTAATTTTATTAAAGGTGTATTGACCATCAGCCCCACGCATAAAAATAAAATCACGTTCACCATCTTTATCGATAGATACGAAAGCAAGCGTTGTTTGTTTATCTTTTATGAGCATTGAAGTGTCAACATGAGCACGTTGTAAAGTTTGTTCTAGAAAATCACCAAATGGATCATTTCCTACTTGCCCCATAAATGTAGCATGTCCATCTAATTTTGTAATAGCAGCGGCAACGTTAGCGGGAGCTCCACCAGCTTTCTTTTCGAAATCAGTACCATCTACTAAAGAAACATTGGAGTTTCGGCAAACGAAATCAATTAATAATTCACCTATACAAAAAACATTTCTCATATAATCCCTCTTTTAAGTTTATATTGTGTAATTGTAAAGTTTAGTTTTGCATCTGAAAAGATTGCGATATGATGTGTAATGTCTTTTCGCGGAAATACTCTAGACGTAAAGACAGTGGAACCATCATATAAGAAGATTTCTACGATGCTATTATCTACAAATATTCTGAGGTCTATCGTATCTTGAATATCAATTTTTTCACAGCGTTCATATCCATATTCTCCGCCAAATTGGTGATGGAAGTTGCTTCGGTCTATGGAAACAGTTCCTTTTTCACGGTTAAATATAATCGGGAAAGAATCTTCTTCATTATGGAAGAGAGAAAGGCCAAAGTTATTCGCATCATCTGTTTTAAGATTTACAATTAATTCATATGAGCATTCATGGCCAAGGGTCGCCAGTACGTTTAATCCAGTTGATATGTCACCTGAAATCTCTTTTTTTGTTGTTCTTAGTTTTTTTAGTTCTGAAACTGGTTTTTGTTTTAATATATTATTTTCTAACGTTAGTTCTCGTGGAAGTGTTAAACAATGAGCCCACATATAATCATCAGAAGGGTATGTTATTTCGCTTGAGCCCGCCCAAGCAAATAAAAGGCGGCGTCCAGATTGATCTTCTAAAGTTTGAGGGGCATAAAAGTCGAAACCTTTATCAACTTCGTAATACGAATCAATATGGAAATATAAATTTTCAATATCGAAATTTCCGATTGCATATATGACATTATATACATTTTGAAAATTCCCCTCGTCTTTTTCGATTCCTTGTGGCGAAAAGAGTAACATATCTTTCCCTAATAATTGGAAATAGTCGGGGCACTCCCACATAAATCCGAACTCTTTTAAATTTGTTTTAACCTCGCCTTGGAAATTCCAACTGTATAGGTCTAGTGACTTATATAATAATAGAGTACCCGTTTTATTTTCACGTTGTGCTCCGAGTAACATATAGTACGTATCGTTATTTTTCCATACTTTGGGGTCACGTACATGCTTCGTATATCCGTCAGGAATCATATCAATAACAGGATTATTACTATACTTAGTCATCGTATATTGAGAATCCATCGTTACCATACATTGTTTAGCATCCCGAGAATCATTAGGTTTCTTTATATTCCCTGTATACAATAAGTGAAGAAGCCCATCTTTTATAATAGAGCTACCAGAATATGCGCCATGTGACTCATAGCTTTCGGTAGGGATAATGGCTACAGGCATTCGTTCCCAGTTAATAAGATCTTTTGATTTTACATGCCCCCAATGTTTCATTCCGTGAATCGGGCCAAATGGATACCACTGATAAAAAACATGATATTCATCATTGTAGTATGATACACCGTTAGGATCATTCATTAATCCATATGGCGGATGAATATGATAAATCGGTTTCCATGAATCTTGATTTGCAATTGTATATAAAGAATGTAATTCTTCTTTATTGGATTGCAGTATTGTTTTATATTTCGACATAGGTTTTTACCTCGTTGTTATTTACTTTCTTTATATAAAATGAGAGTGGCAACAAAAGCAGTAATAACTGCAATAGCGAAGCCGATTACATAATGAATCACATTCATCATGCCAAGCGGTGCAACAATTGTAAGCATTGGAATACCTGTTAAACCGTATGCATTGGCTGCGACTTGCATCCAAACAACGTAAGCGCCTCCAATTGCGCCACCAATAGCAGCTGCAATAAATGGTTTACCAAGTTTTAAATTGACACCAAAAATAGCTGGTTCTGTAATTCCTAAAAATGCTGACGCTGCTGCTGGAATTGCGATTTCTTTCGTTTTTTTGTTTTTTGTTTTGAAATAAACTGCTAAAGTAGCTCCGCCTTGGGCGACGTTAGCCATTGACCAAATAGGGAGTAAGAAATTGACACCGATATCTTTATTAGCAAGTAAGCCAGCTTCAATAGCGTGGAAGCTATGGTGTAAGCCAGTAAGAACGATTGTTGAATATAGACCACCGAATATAAGACCAGCCACTGGTCCTGCAAATTGATAAATAGTATTTAAAAGGTACGTAATACCGTCACCGATTTTATATCCAATTGGTCCGATAATAATAAGTGATAAAAAGCCAGTTATAATAATTGTTAAGAACGGTGTAACTAATAAATCTAAAGAGTTCGGAACTCGTTTGCGGAGTTCTTTTTCAATTGTACTCATAACGTATACGCATAATAAAATAGGTAAAACAGTGCCTTGATAGCCAATCATATCAATATCCATACCGAGGAAATGTAAAACAGTTGGTTTTGCGTTTGCAAGAGTCCAAGGATTTGTTAAGTTTGGGTGAGTTAATATACCACCAATAACGGCACCTAAGAAAATATTTCCTCCAAATTCCTTGGCTGCACTAACACCGATTAAAATAGGTAAAATAACGAAAGCTGCACTTGAGAACATATCAAGTAATTGGATAAGTGGGTGATCGCTAGGAACTAATTTAAACGCTTTCAACATTCCGAGTAGTCCCATAAGTAAACCACTTGCAACGATGGCTGGAATAATTGGAACGAAAATATTGGATAACGTTTTTGCTAGGCGAGTAATCGGATTCATTTTTTTCTTAGGAAGATCGTTTGATGCCGTAGAATCAAGTTCAGTTATTCCGATTAGTTTTGAAAACTCATCATACACTTTGTTTACTACGCCAGTGCCAAAAATAATTTGGTATTGCTCATTCGTTGCGAAAGCACCTTTAACCCCATCAATGTTTTCGATTTCTGACGTGTTTATTTTTGTTTCATCTTTTAGTACAAGACGAAGGCGAGTAGCGCAATGAGTAGCACGAATAATGTTTTCTGTTCCTCCGATGTTCTGTAAGACTTGAGCTGCAATTTGTTTCATATCCATAAAAATTCCCCCTTACTATATACTTCGAGTTTGTGGAACCGGTTCCGTTTTTGGTTAAAATAAAAAACAGGGACGTGATGTGAAAATCCTGTTTTTTAAATGTGGAACCGGTTTTAATTTTATTATAAAGCGCCTTTAAATTTTGTCAACGCTTTCTTGAATTTTTAATGTATAGCGAGAATGTAATATTTTAGGGATTGTTTTATTTTCAACAAGCTGCGAAAGGGAAGTAGCAGCAAGCTTACCAGCATGCTCATAGTCAAATGCGATTGTCGTTAAGCTAGGGTGTACCATTTCAGAAATATCATATCCACCGAATCCTACTACAGATATATGATTTGGTATGGAAAGGTGGTTAGAATGAATTACTTTCATGGCTCCAAGAGCGATATTATCTGTAGCACATACGATAATAGTAGGACGGTTGTTATCTAAAATATGTTGTACTTGTTTCATCGCATCTTCTATTTTGAAAGTTGTTTCGTAGTAAGAAGCGATGCAAGTAGGTTCTAAATTTTCAATGGCTTTTTGAAAACCATTTTTTCGATTTACACCAACAGAAATATCATCTTTTTCTACTCCTAAATAAGCGATATGGCGGTGTCCTTGTGATAATACGTATGCTCCTAGCTCATAAGCAGCGTCAAAATCATCGTGAACGAGGCAATATTGATTCTCATATTCTTGACCAACAAATAAAATAGGGGTAGTAGAATTAGCGATGATGTGTTTATGCTCTTTTGTTAAAGTTTTTGTTAATAAAATTATGCCAGCTACTTTTTGCTTTATAAAGTTTTCCATTGCTTGAATTTCTGTTTCAATTTTTTGATTCGCATTTGCAACAAGCATCTGATAGTTATTTTCCTGTAAAGCATTATCAATACCAATAAGTGTTTTTGTTGTAGCAAAGGAGTCTAATCGGGGGATAATAACGCCAATTAAATTTGTTGTTTTCGCTTTTAAACTTTGCGCAAATGTATTTGGAGAGAAATTCGTTTCTTGAATAATACTTTCAATTTTCTTTTTTGTTTTATTACTTACATAGCCACCATTTAAGTAACGAGAGACAGTACTTTTTGCAACCCCAGCTAATTTGGCGATATCTACAATTGTTTTAGCCATAGTATTCCACCTTCATATTCATAAAAAACTTTTAATTTTATTATAGGGAGAATTAAAGGTTACGTAAACAAGAAGAGAAGAAGAAAAACCACCTCACGTATATGAGGTGGAATAAGTGTTAATATTTCGGTTTAAATGTATGACAACACGTTTCTACACTCGTTGTTACAGAACTTTCAAGCGTCTCGTTTGTTAAAGTAGCGTTTGTATATGAACTGTTTTCAATTTGACCTGCTTCTTGTGCATCAGGTTGAACAACGATTGCACTTGCTTGACAAAGGTTACCTTGTCCCCAAAATGAGCAATTGGAAACAGAGCATTTCACTTCTGGCATAAAACCCCCTCCTCATACATTAGTGTGGGATTTTACGCCCATTTCATGTATAGAAGGAGTTTCCTTTTCTTATTATTTTTTCGTTTGCTCAAGCCACTCTTTTAATTTGTCTTCCGGTTGTTCGCCGCTAATACGGCTCACTTCTTTACCGTCTTTAAAATGAATGATTGTTGGAGTTCCTTTAATTTTATATTCATCCCAAGGAGCATCTAATTTTTCAATATCCATAACTTTCATATCAACATTCAAGTCTTTAGCCATTGGTACTACGATAGGAGATAATTTTTGGCAATGAACGCAAGATGTTTGATAAAAGTATACTGTTTCTTCTTTTTTCTCTTTTAAATTCTTTTGGAGATCTGAAAGAGAGATTTTATTTGTGTAGTAGTCAGAACCATCTGTTTGACTAGTAGCATTATCAATTTTTTGGCTTGTTGAAGCATTTTTTTCTTCCATTTGTGTTACAGCGAAAATTGCTGCAAACAAGGCGATAATAATACCGCCAAATATAAGCATTTTTTTCATTCTTTCATCTCCTTATTTGTTTTTAATTACGATGAAGCTACAAACAGCGATTGTGATAAAGCCGATAAGTGCTAAAAACGGGATTGTCACAAAGCCGAACCAGTTTATGTATTCTCCCGTACAAGGTACGCGGCCGCAAGCTGCCCCAGCAGCTGAAAATGCTGCGATTTTTTGAATTGCATAGTGATATAAAGAAATACAAGCACCAATACTTGCGATTGGTAAAGAATAACTTGCAATGCGATAGTCTTTCTTTACTACAGCGATACCGAGCCATAAAACAAATGGATACATAAAAATACGTTGATACCAACAAAGGACACAAGGCTCAAATTTCATAATTTCGGAAAAGTATAGACTTCCTAATGTAGCAATAAACGAAGCTCCCCATGCAGCAAATAAAGCATACTCTTGCTTTTTTTCTCGTCCCATATTTTATACCTCACTTATAATAGTTACATACTAAATTATAGTATGAAGTGGTAGGGAAAAGAAAGAAAAAATATGTTTATCAATAAAAGTTTTATAAGGAGAAACTTTTATTGATATAAACATTTTAAAAAAGCGCTATTCTCATAAAGAGAATAGCGCTATATTTTACATTTGAATTTGCTCTACTTCTTCTACATGTGACTTTTGGGATGCGTGGTCAATATATTGAAATAGGAGCTGCAATTGTTTATCAACTTCTGGTAGTTCTTTACTGTATTGATAAGCGTGTAAAAAATGCTCAATACGCTTAGAAAATAATTGATCGTTCGTTTGAACCATGAGAACGAGTAATTTATCCCAATTACAGCAATACGTGTAATAGAGAGCTTTATCATAGTCGTTATATGTTTGCACTGTGTACCCTCCTTACCGAGGAGTTATATATAGTGTGTGACAAGTAAGGAGAAATACACTTGAAAGAATTTGTTAAGAAAAAAGGTGAATGAAAAGAGAAAAACGAGGGATTTCCTCGTTTTTATGCTTTTGGCATTGGCGTAGGTGTTGGCTTGCCATACCCTTCTTTGTATTTATTGTCGATATAGTTACGAATTTCGAGCGTTGATTTTCCTTTTTGTTTCATGGAAGCCGATTCAACCGCGATTTCTAGGCAGTTGACACAAGTTGTTGCGTGGGAATCCCAAACAACTTCACCATTCTTTTTAATTTCACGAATAAAGCAGTTTTTATTGTTTTTATGTCCTACACTCTCACCGCAACCGCAGTAACATGGAATCCAATCTAATAGCTCTGCATTTTGTCCAGCGACAGTGTAGATATCTTTCATTTGCGGATCAAGCTTGTCTAGGAAGGTAGGGAGTGTGTCGACTCCTTTTGTCTTTTCTTGAATATCAGCTTGCTGAGTATGTGATGCGTGGTCATGCTCTTCTTTTGATTCAGAAGATTTTTTGTCATTTGTACTAGTACTCCCGCATCCAACAAGAATTAGGCTCAGTACTGCAAGTAAAGAAAATACATACTTTTTCATTCGCTTGTCCCCTTTACAAATGTATTAACCAAATTGTATCAAATATCATGGTGTGTCGGGTGAAGATTTTTTCGACTGATTTTTGAAGCGCCATCGTAGTGAATGGAATAGAAATAAAATTGGGATATAAGCGTATACAATATATAAACCAGCTTGAGACAGTACTGTATTTAATGTATTGATACTTTCACGGTTTGTGAAAAATAAGGATGAAATAAATATAGCTGCAATAAAAAATGGAAGTGTAATTTTAAATGGTACGTGAAAAGACCTTTTACTAATGCAACAAGAAGACCAAATTGTTAAACAAAGATTAGGTAAAATAATAAGATACCACATGAAAATAATGATGTACTCAAACCTTTGGATAAAAGGAATCTTTATGATTTTTAGCATTGTTAATGTTGGCCAAATTGTATGATGTAGTTGTCCTTGGCTATAGTACATAAGGGAAACAATGGCTAGTATTACGTATAGAATTGTTGTAAAAGCAATACCACCGTGCGCCCATTTATTTAATGATTTTTCTTTTTTTATAAATGGATAAAAAACAAGAATTGCTTCAAATCCAAGAAATTCTAATGCAGATGATTTCGCTGCAGTTAGAATTTCTAAAGGTGAATGAGTTAGAATTGGGAGAATGTTACGGACATGCGCGTATTTCATTGGGAAAACTAAGAAAAATAGGACGAAAATCGGTATTACGACGCCCCAAAAACATATTCCTGTTACAGAGCGAAAACCACCTTTAATTACGTAGTAAGTCACAAGTAAAAATAATAAAGTTAATTTCCACGGTTTAATTGTAGGGAAGACCCAAACTTGAATGACTTCAATATATGTACGAAGGACAGTAAGGCAAAATAATAGAAGGTATGCAGCAAAGCATACGGACAAAAATGTTCCAATCCACTTTCCGAAACATGTCGTATGAATATTCATTAAATCATTATCTTTTTCTAACATTTTAAGCATGCAAAATAGCACGATATGAGTTGCAATGCCCGCAACAATAAGAGAAATCCAAGAATCATAACCGGCATATTGCGCAATAATCCTTTGGTATCCTAACACACCTACTCCAATTTGAAGGGAGTGTAATAGAAGAAATGTGAAATAAGGGGAAACAGTATGTGTTTTATCTTGTCCAGCCATTACAGCACCTCACTATTCTCCGATACCAGATTGCACGACATTGATTTGCACATGAACAGCAACGTCTACATTAGGGTACATTTCTTGAATTTGTTTTATAGTCCATTTTCTTGAATGACTACGAATTTCTTCTTGTATACCTATCGGATCGATTTCTTTTTCTTGGAATTGTTTTATTAATTCGTTTAAATGCTTCTCAAGCGTTTTTTCTACATGTTTTTTTACGTAAGTTATATTTTCGTGCTTTGCTAAATCGAGCCAGTCGGGAGCATTTTTTATAAGTCCGTTTAACTTTAAGTGGATGTTAACTTTCGGAATGTCACCGTTTTGGGAAAGAGAACAAAAACTTTTCCCGGATAAGTTTTGAGTAGCGATCAATCCTTTATGCTTACCTTGACGTATCGGAACTTCGTAACGACCATTTTTAGTTGGATTAATGAGTAGTTTTAATAAAAAAGATCCTTTTTTATCTGTGTACATAACCACTTTATCCTTTTTTAAAAAAGCAATTCCTTTAATGGAAGCAGACTTGTCTTCATCAACTTTAATATAAGGAAGAAATGGATCGCATCCAGATGAATAAAAGTTATATAAAAAAATATTTAAAGCTGTCCGAGGGATTGTCTCGGTTTCTATATTTTGCTCCAGTAAATCAGATAGATATAGCGATCCATTCGTTTTGACATGTTTAAGTAATTCTTCTGTTGAACCATCTACAAGCGCTAGTTGCACATCTCGGCCAATATTAGGATCACGTTGTAAGTTGTTAATAACATCCCCAATTCCACGTTCACCAAATGATTTTCCAAATAGGACAACACGCATTTGACCTACAGCGATCGTATGTGGTGATTTGGCGTTTAGAAGTGAAGAAATTGTTTCAATTGTATCTGCGGTAGTTGACTGAGTTTCTGGTTTTGATTGAACGCCTTTTGTGTAATCGGGATATAAGATTGTCCCGCGAAATTTTTTATCTTTCGTTATATCAAATCCACCTATATGAATCATTCGCTGTGTGTCTACTATATTCGGTTGTGTACAGCCGGATTGGAAAATTAAAATGATAATGGAAAAGCATAATAAAGTATTTTTCATTTCTCTTCACCATCATGTTTTTCTTTCGCTTTGTTTGGATCATAGCGCCATTTCTTTTTTGGTCTTAGAAAAGAGGCACGTCCTGCAGTTTGACTAAATGGCAAGCGAAAGAGACCTTCTGCCGTTCCTAAACCGCGAAATGGATATAGAGGTAATAAATAAGGTGATCCAAGTGATTTTAAGCGAATTAAATGAGCTAATATGAGTACGAATCCTACAATGAGACCTAAGCCCCCAAATGCACCAGCTAAAAGAATAAGTGGAAATCGTAGTATCCGGATAGTAGAAGACATTTTTACAGTTGGTGTTGTAAAAGAAGCGAGTGCTGATAAAGCAACTGCAATTAATAAAATGGTACTCGTTAAAGCAGCCTGAACAGATGCTTGGCCAATTACAATCCCGCCAACGATGCCGATTGTTTGTCCAACTTTTGTAGGTAATCGCGCTCCAGCTTCACGGAGCAATTCGATTGTGATTTCTAAAAAAAGTGCTTCTAAAATGGGCGGAAAGGGTACATTAGCTCTTGAAAAAATAATCGGACCTAGTAAATCCGCAGGAATCATTTGATAGTGATACGTTAATACAGCTGTATAAATAGCTGATGAAAATAGCGAGAATGCTGCTCCGAAAAAGCGAACCATTCGAAGAAATGAGCCTGCTATCCATGGTAAATAATAATCTTCTGGAGAGACGAAGAAATCGAGTAATGTCGCTGGTCCAGCTAATGCGTAAGGTGAACCGTCTGTTAAAATGACGACTCCTCCATTCAATAATGCATAAACGGAGCGATCTAAACGCTCTGTAGGGAGTAAAACAGGGAAGGGAGAGTTGCTGTTATCACTAATAAACTGTTCAATCATAGTTGCATCGAAAGGAACATCAAAGTCAATGTCTTGTAGGCGCTGCATCGCAGTATTAACGTGCTGCTCATTCGTAATATCTTCGATGTAAGCAACTACGACTTTTGTTTTTGATATAGAACCAACTATAACTTCTTTGAAAACTAATTGTTCTGTGACGATATTTCGCCGAAGTAAGTGTATATTTGTATCGATATTCTCAACAAATCCGACTTTTGGACCGATGACACTATATTCATTTTCAGTATCGTTATATAGCCGTGTACCTAAAACGGAACTTTCAGCACGAATAAGTGCATATTCTGCGATTTGAGAATCATTTTTTAGTTGTATAAGTACATACCCACTTAATAATTTTTCACGAATGTCATCAATAGTAGGGCCAGTGATAATCTCCTCAAGTGTGACGATATTTGCTATATCACTTATATTTTCAATGTGATCTAATTCTCTTTTTATAGGTGTTAAAATGAATCGATTAATGAGGAGTGATTCAGCCGTAGATTTATAGTAAAACAAACATAATGTCCCATCTTCTACGATGTTATAAGAAACGAAATCACTCGATTCTTTCATAGTATGGATAAACTCTGGAATGGAACAGATTGTTTTTTTCTTCTTTTTAGACGATAAACGAAACATTTTCTCACCCCTTACTACATCATTTTCTTATGTTAGTTTTTGGGAAAGACGGGAATTTATACTTGAAAATTGAAAGTTCATAAAGAAAAGGAAGAGTATTGAATATCTCTTCCTTTTTGACAGGCTAATTTGTTTTCTTTTCTTTAATAGACTTCACTAATTTAATCATTTCTGCCCGTATATCTTCTTTTTTAACATTTAATTTTTCCGCAATTTGTTTAATATCCATCCCATCTTTTTTCATTTTTAGTACATCGTCAAGAGGGGTATTACTTTTTTGAGAGATGATTGTTAACACGGTAAGTTGGCGTAAGCCGATGTTATATTCTTTCATTTTTTGTTTCAGTCCATCTGGTGTGGACTTTTGCATATTTGCTAATTTTTGCAGTAGTGCTTTTTTCGTTTCTTTATTCATATGATGCTTTTTCAATTTACTTGGGTCTACACCGAAATGCTCGGCTGTTTTCTCCCAAGATTTATTTTGCTTATAGTAAGCTAAAACGTCCTTAATTTCTTTTTTACTTATTCTTGCAATGTGGGCAGCTTTCCAAATTTCATGTTTATTATAGCCGAGTTTTTCGAGCGACTGCATTTCTTCTTCTGAAATAGGCTTATGATGGTGCATTGTTACTTCTTTTGGCGTGGCAGCGGAAGCAGGAAAGACAGATATCCCGCACAATAATGCTGCCATAGTCATACTTACTGCGATTTTCTTGTACATATAAACTCCTCCTAGATGGGTAATGTGGAAAACTTACACATATCATTTCCATAAAATGTGAAAAACTTGTGAACAAGTTAAGTTTTTTTATTCACAGTATAAAAAGAAGTTTTTCATGGTTTTCCAACATAAAACATTGATTAATAGTGAAAAACTAGGTTATAATCGAAATTGAAAATCAATATCAATGACGGATTTATACATATAGATAAAAATAAGGGAGAGAAAAATATGACTACATATACTTCCATCGCAAACGTTATTAAAGAAAGACGTTCTGTTCGTACATTTACAAATAAAGCAGTAGAAAAAGAGCTATTAATTGAACTATTGAACGACGCAACATGGGCACCGAATCATAAACACCGTGAACCATGGAATTGTAAATTATACATTGGAGAAGGCCGTCAGAAATTAGTAGACGCAGTACTAAACTCTTTCACAGAAGAAGAAAGAGCAAAACGCGGCAAAACTTTATCTGATCGTTTCTTAAGCACACCTGCTCAAATCGTTGTTTACATTAATGAAGATCCGCGTCAAATTCAACGTGACGAAGATTACGCTGCAACATGTGCATTTATGCAAAACTTCCAATTACTTGCTTGGGAACGCGGCTTAGGGTGCGTTTGGAAATCAGGTGGATTAAACTACAATCCACTATTTATAGAAGGAATTGGTTTAACAAGAGGTCAACGCATCATTGGAATTCTTCATATCGGCTATTTCGATAAAGCACCAGAAGGAAAAGCTCGTACACCGATTACGGAGAAGATGGAGATCATTGAAGGTTAATTAGAAAGAGGCATTCTCGTTTTTTTAGAGGGTGTCTTTTTATTATGCAATCAATCCTCATGAAAGCTTGTTCCTCATCATACACTTTCTTAAGGGAAAGTGTAAGGAGGGAAAATAATGAGAGCAAGTGATGATAAAGCACTACAATATGCGATTGCTGAAATTACGGAAATTGCGACTGGATTTGGTCTTGATTTTTATCCGATGCGCTATGAAGTATGTCCAGCGGAAATTATCTATACATTTGGTGCATATGGGATGCCGACGAGGTTTTCGCATTGGAGTTTTGGAAAGCAATTTTTCAGAATGAAATTACAATACGATTTAGGACTTAGTAAAATTTATGAACTCGTTATTAACTCTAATCCATGTTACGCCTTTTTATTAGATACGAATTCTTTAATTCAAAATAAATTAATCGTGGCGCACGTTTTAGCACATTGTGATTTCTTCAAAAATAATATTCGTTTTTCTAATACGAAACGCGATATGGTTGAGAGTATGGCAGCGACAGCAGATCGTGTGAAGGCGTATGAACATAAGTATGGAAGAGAAGAGGTAGAAACATTTTTAGATGCCGTACTTGCCATTCAAGAACATATTGATCCATCGCTTATGCGTCCGAAACTTGCATGGAGTATTGAAGATTTAGAAGAGGATGTAGAAAAGAAAAAGATATCACAGTACGATGATTTATGGAATTTAGATGATCGAAACAAAAAGAGAGAACGACCTAATATGCATAAAAAGAAGAAAATCCCACCGCAGCCAGAAAAAGATTTACTCCTCTTTATTGAAGAATATAGCCGTGAGCTAGAAGAGTGGCAGCGCGACATATTAACGATGATGCGTGAAGAAATGTTATACTTCTGGCCACAGCTTGAAACGAAGATTATGAATGAAGGTTGGGCTTCCTTCTGGCATCAACGCATACTTCGTGAAATGGACTTAACATCTTCTGAAGCAATCGAATTCGCGAAGCTTAACGCAGGTGTCGTACAGCCATCAAAAACAAGTATTAATCCATACTACCTCGGTATTAAAATGTTCGAAGATATTGAAGAGCGCTATAACAACCCGACAGAAGAAATGAAACGACGCGGTGTGAAACCTGGTTCTGGTCGTGACAAAATCTTTGAAGTACGGGAAATTGAATGGGATGTATCGTTCCTAAGAAACTATTTAAATAAAAAACTTGTAATGAGAGAAGATATGTACTTATTCCAGCGCCAAGGAAAAGAATATAAAGTAATTGATAAAGAATGGGAGCATGTACGCGATCAACTCGTAAATATGCGCACAAATGGAGGTTTCCCGTACTTAGTAGTAGAAGATGGAGACTACTTAAAGAATGGGGAATTGTACATTAAACATAGCTATGAAGGAATTGAGTTAGATTTAAAATACTTAGAAAAAGTATTACCGTATCTTCATCAGCTATGGGGAAGAACAGTGCATATGGAATCGATTGTGGAGAGTAAGGGCGTTGTGTTTTCTTATGATGGGAAAATGGTGCATCGGAAGTATGTGTGATGAAAAGAACGGACATAGGATTTCTTGTCCGTTCTTTTCATTTTGAAAATGGTAAATATGCTATTCTTGAAGAGAGGGAGTTACATAGAGAAATGGAGCGATTCAAATGAGCAAAGTAGGGGTATGCAAGGTGGATATTACGCCGCCTATAGGTATTGATTTTATCGGATATCATAGAGATACAGGGATTAATAATATTGAAGAGCACATTTATGGGACAATTTTTGTATTTGAAAAAGATGAAATGAAAACTGTGTTTATAAGTATTGATAATATCGGAATGTTAGTAGAAGATACGACGATGATTCGTGAACGAGTAGCTAGTGAGCTGAATGAGCCGTTGCAGCAAATAACTGTCGTTTATACACATACTCATTCTGGTCCGGAAACAGTCGGTGATCATCCTTTAATAAAGTCGTATAAAACGATTTTACTAAATAATGTAGTGCAGGGTGCTATTACTGCGAATAATAATATGCGGTCATGTGAAGTTGGGTGGGATGTTACAACAGGTGATATTGGAGTAAACCGAAGAGAGAGGACACCTGATGGAAAAGCAAAGATGGGCATAAATATAGAGGGTATTGTAGATAAAAGAATTGGTGTTTTAGCAATGAGAAATGCTGAGTCAAAGGAGTTAGCTGGGGTCATTGTATTTTGTACTGCTCATCCGAATGTTTTAAAAGGGGATAGCGATGTATTATCAGCAGATTATCCTGGAATGACGCGAGAGATTCTGGAGAAAATAGTAAACTGTCCTGTTATTATTGTTCAAGGTGCCACTGGAAATGTGAATGCGAAGTATCGTGGTTCACAGGAAGCATTAAAACAAATGGCTTATGTACTCAGTGGACATGTGTTAACGATATTACCAACAGTTACATATAGACCAATTGTAAATCTAAGAACTATTTCGAGTACGATGCAAATGAAATTAAAGGATATTCCAGAAATTGAAGAGATAAAAAGAATGGCCCAATTAGCTGAGAAGCAGTGGGGTGTGAATACTGAAGAATGGCTTACTATCGTTTTAGAAAAGCATAGGAGAAACATTCAGCAAGTAAGTATTGATTTAGAAATTCAATTGTTTCAAATTAATGATGGGATATTCTCTGGAATACCGATGGAACCTTTTTCAGAAACCGCTTTAGAAATGAAAGAGAGTGTTCAAAATGAACTAGCTTTCTTTGGTGGCTATACGAATGGATATATTGGTTACTTACCGACAAAAGAGGAGTATGCATATGGTGGGTATGAAGTGGAATTAAATCCTGTTGTGTATGGGCCGGTTACAAATTTGTTGATGCCGCCAGAGGAGAATACGGCAGAGCTGGTCGTGCAGAGAGTTACGGAATTATATAATGTATAAAATATGGGTATCCCATATATTTAAAACAAAATTTAAAGGAATCAATGATTTTAATAAAGCTGTAAAAAACGAATCCATTTTGAAAAAGACTAATCAAAATGGATTCGTTTTTTATATGGAGTTTTTGTTTACCAAACAGGTCGTATGTTGGATGATAATTTTCCTGCATCTTCTGTGTTAACGAATGTTGTCAAATCTTCTTTTAGCAATTGCATTCGATCCGCACCTATATTTTCAATCCATCGCTGTTCTATTTCAGCTACTATTTCTTTTTTTGCTTGCATTACTGCTAAACCACGTTCGGTGAGAACAATGATTTTACCTCTTTTATCAGTAGGATGCGTTTGGCGCGCGACATAACCACTGTTCTCAAGAGAATCTACCATTTTACTCACAGCTTGCTTAGAAACCCCTAAATATTCAGCTAGTTCTATACCTGTTGCTCCATTAGGAAGGATGCGTTTGAACATAAAACCATGCACTGGCCTAATATCTTCAAATCCCAATTCACTTAATTTGTCATGTAGTTCAGTGATTAGTGTGCTGAACGATAATGATAAAAGTGAAGTGAGATCTAATTCGTTAAATGTTTGATGATCCATGTATATAACCTCCGCACTTGTAGTCAATTAAGTTGACTATCGGTAAGGTCTATTGTACTATACATAATATAGTCAATCAAATTGACTATATTATGTTGGTAGAACAAATAATGATTTATATAAATAGAATCAATGGAGGTTTCACATGGTTAATATCGTTAAAATTAGAGGGAGTGTATTTGCACCGTATGCTTTGCTGAAACCTATTCAGGATCCTGCGACGGGAAGAGTGTTTGAATATGCCGGAGATGCACGTGAATTTACACCATACGCTGTGAACACAAAGCGTTCAAGATTAGAACAAGAAGTGGTTGTTGATTTTTATAAAAGAGAAATTTTCACATATGCAGATGCTTGTATCGTTATTGTGGAAATTACAAATCCAGATGGCTCAATTGAGTATCAAAAAGGAGAAACAAGTACAGAAAACATTGCATGTACAAATATTGTATGGAGTGAAGATGAAGTTTCATTTGAAATGAGAGCAAGTGCAAGTAATCCGTTAAACGCGGCAGCACCTGCAGCTGATTATTTTTTGACTATACGAGTTAATGAAAGTGGTACTGTGCATGTTGAAGGTTTACATGATGGTTTTCCTTGCTATGAATTTTATAAACAAATAGACTTTGGTTCATTTGAATTAATATACACACATGATTTCAGAGAAACGGATGATACCCCAGCAGCACTAGCTGGAGAAATGGAATATAGCTTTAAAACGAAAATCTAATAAATATAGCGCTATTTTTCGGAAGGAAGTAGCAAATGTAAAAGAGAAAGCTACTGATTATAAGAGCGAAATTGTGATCTGTTTTACTCCATAGTATGCAGTATCTAAAATAAAATTATAGAGGTGTTTCTTATGACTAATATCGTTAAAATTAGAGCTAACGTATTTATTCCAATGTCTTGGACAGAACCGAAGAAGGATGTACAAACAGGGAAAGTAATCCAATTCGAAGGTGATTCACGTGAATTTACACCACATGCGGTAAATACTATGCGCTCTAGAGTTGAGCAAGAGGTAGTAGTGGACTTTTATAAAGAAGAAGTGTTTTCATATGCAAACACGGGTATTACGACAGAGAAGGTCACAAATCCAGATGGTTCTGTGAATAAAAGAACAGGAAAAGCGAGTACTGAAAATATTGTGTGTACGGATATTTCATGGAATTCTGACGGTGTGCAATTCAAAATGAGTGCAAGCGCTAGTAATCCGTTAAATATGTATGCCCCTCCTGTGGACTATTTATTAACTGTATGTGTGAAAAAGGATGGTAGTATTGATATTCAAGGAGAACATGATGGATTCCCTTGTTTCGAATTTTATAAGCAAGTAGATTTCGGTTCATTTGAACAAATTTATACACATGATTTTAGAGAAACTGGTGATACACCTGAAGCGTTAGGTGGAGAAATGGATTATAGTTTTACAAAGAGTTTATAAGAAGTAGGATAATAAAACGGTTGATTCCTTGATTCGTAAATGAAATGAATTAGTTGGACTACCAAGCAGTGTAGTTGAGAAATGCAAAAGCCAATGAAATCAGTGGCTTTTGCATTTTTACTATACTCTAGGATATTTCAAAAAAATAAACCACTTTACAATATACCCTTAAGGGTATATGATATTATACAAAGTTACAAAGTAATGTATAATATAGTTATAATTACGGAGGTGGTCTACAGTGGAATATAATCAAGATATGAAAAATAGATTGAAACGTATTGAAGGTCAAGTTCGTGGTGTGCTTCGCATGATGGAAGAGGGAAAAGATTGCCGAGATGTTATTACACAGTTAACTGCATCCCGTTCTGCACTTGATCGTACAATTGGACTCGTTGTTGGAACAAATTTAGAGCAATGTTTGCGCGAGCAGTTTGAAACAGGTAATGGTTCAAATGAAGAGTTAATTAAAGAAGCTGTTCAATTACTTGTAAAAAGCCGATAATCTGTCAAACATATGTGTTGACAGATTTTCAAAAACATTTTATTATACCCCTACAGGTATACGTATAATAGTTAGGGAGGAAATGATTATGAGTATAAAAGTTGATATGAATTTAGACTGTAAAGGCTTGGCTTGTCCGATGCCAATTGTGAAGACAAAAAAGGCGATGGAAGGATTGGCATCAGGACAAGTTATTGAAATAGAGGCGACGGATAAAGGATCGACGTTAGATATACAAAGTTGGTCAAATAAAGTAGGGCATCAATATATTGGAACGAAACAAGAGGGAGATATATTAAAGCATTATGTACGAAAATCCCATGAACATGAAGTAAATGAAGTTGTGAAGTATCCTCATACAATTACGAATGGGGAATTGCAAAATATATTATTAAGTGGTGAAGAGTGCACTGTATTAGATGTTCGTGAAGAAGCGGAATTCGTCTTTGGTCATATTCCATCCGCAATTTCGGTGCCGTTAGGTGAATTAGATAGTGCTATGTTAGACAGTGCGAAACCAATTTATGTCGTTTGCCGAACTGGTAACCGTAGTGATGTAGCTTGCCAAGTGTTGAAAGAGAGAGGTTTTTCAAACGTGAAAAATGTCATTCCAGGTATGTTAGAGTGGCAAGGAAATATAGAAAAATAAAATTTTTTAAATATAAATATACCTCAGGGGGTAATTGAATGAGTATTAAACTGTTACAAGCAAAAGATGTCGTAGAGAAAGTTTTATTCGGAGAATTGTTTATTTTAGATGTTCGTAATGAAACGGACTATGAAGATTGGAAAATTGAAGGGAAACAAGTTTCTTCTATAAATAAACCGTATTTTGACTTATTAGATGGTGTAGATCATATTGTAGATGAATTGCCGAGGGAGAAAGAAATTTTAGTCGTATGTGCGAAAGAAGGTTCTTCGCAGTTTGTCGCAGAGCAATTGTTACATGCCGGATTCAATGATGTTTATTATTTAGCTGGTGGTATGAAAGCTTGGAGTGAATATGTAAAGCCGTTAAAAGTAGGAGATGTACAGGGCGGAGGAAGTGTATATCAATTTAACCGTCTTGGAAAAGGCTGTTTATCTTATATGATCGTCTCAAACGGTGAAGCAGCAGTTATTGATGCAGTCAGAACGGTTGAAGCATATGAAGATTTTGCGGAAGAGCATGGTGTTACTATTACGAATGTCATGGATACACATTTACATGCAGACCATATTTCTGGAGGACGTAGGTTAGCTGAAAAAGTAGGTGGTACGTATTGGTTACCTCCAAAAGATGCGGAGGAAGTCGTTTTCTCATATAAACCGCTTGTTGAAGGATCTGTTATTACGGTGGGGGGTACCAAAATTGAAATTGACGCATTATACTCACCGGGGCATACGATTGGAAGTACATCATTTATTGTAGATGATTCCTATTTATTATCAGGTGATATTTTATTTGTAGATTCAATTGGCCGTCCAGATCTTGCTGGGAAGGCTGAAGATTGGGTGAGTGATTTACGAAATACGTTATATAAACTTTATAAGGAACTGTCTCAAGATTTAATTGTTTTACCGGCTCATTATTCAAAAATAAGTGAAATGGACGACAGAGGCATTGTGAGTGCGCATTTACAAGATTTATTTAAGGAGAATGTAGGGTTAAATATTGTTGATGAGGGAGAGTTTCGTAAAAATGTGACAGAGAACTTACCGTCTCAGCCGAATGCTTATGAAGAAATTCGTCAAACGAATATGGGTAAGATTTATCCGAGTGTGGAAGAAGAGCGTGAAATGGAGATTGGCCCAAATCGTTGTGCAGTTCATGATTCATTATAAAATAACAAACTGGAGGAATAGATGATGAATGTAAAACAAGTATTAGATGCGAAAGGTTTAGCATGTCCAATGCCAATTGTAAGAACGAAGAGAGCGATGGATGCTTTACAAACTGGAGAAGTGTTAGAAGTACATGTAACAGATAAAGGATCAGTAAAAGATATTCCAGCATGGTCAAAAACAGGCGGTCATGAAATAGTAAAGCATAATATAGAGGACGATGTACTGAAGTTTTGGATTAAGAAGGCGTAGTGAAGAACTAGTTTTGTAAAGGCGGAGAGGTTGGTTATATGAATACAATATTAAGTACGCTTTTCATTGTACTTGCTGCATGGTTTGTTATTTCGCGTTTTTTACCGGTGAAAGGTGTTCAAAATATAAATGGAAAAGAATTAAAGAGTATAGTGGGAAAACAGGGAAAACAATTTGTCGATGTTCGTACAGTAGGTGAATATAGAGGAAATCATATGAAGGGATTTCAGAATATCCCACTAAATGAGTTAGCTAGTAGAGCAAATCAATTAGATAAAAATAAGGAAGTGATTGTTATTTGTCAGAGCGGGATGAGAAGTAAGCAAGCAGCAAAAGTATTAAAGAAATTAGGATTTCAGCGCATTATAAATGTTTCAGGCGGTATGAACGCTTTGTAAGGGGAAATTAGTATCGGGTGTAGATAGATAATTTGAGCCATTTCACAATTTTTTAAATACCCCCATAGGTAATTAGGAGGAGAACAACATGGAACAACAGAAGAAAACGACGATTGTTTTATTTAGTGGAGATTATGATAAGGCGATGGCAGCTTATATTATTGCAAATGGTGCAGCGGCGTATGATCAAGAGGTGACTATTTTTCATACTTTCTGGGGCTTAAATGCCCTTAGGAAAGATGAGCATGTGAAAGTAAAGAAAACGTTCATAGAAAAAGTATTTGGAAAAATGATGCCGCGCGGCGCTGATAAGATGGGATTATCAAAAATGAATTTTGCTGGTATGGGGCCAAAAATGATTAAAGGTATTATGAAAAAACATAATGCGATGCCTTTACCAGATTTAATTGATTTGGCGAAAGAACAGGGAGTTAAACTTGTAGCTTGTCAAATGACAGTAGATTTATTAGGGTTAAAAGAGGAAGAGATTATGGAAGGGGTAGAGTTTGCAGGAGTAGGTGCATATTTAGCAGATGCTTCGGATGGGAATGTGAATTTATTTATTTAAATCACCTTCTTTTTAGAAGGCGGGGGATACAATATGAGTTTAACAGTACTGCTTTTTATTATTGGGTTTATAGGGTCATTTATTTCAGGAATGGTTGGGATTGGCGGTGCAATTATTAATTATCCGATGATCTTATACATTCCAGTATTGCTAGGATTTGCTGGATATACATCACATGAAGTGAGTGGTATTACAGCGATTCAAGTATTCTTTGCAACTTTTGCAGGCGCGTGGGCGTATAGGAAAAGTAACGATATGGATAAAACTTTAGTTGTGTATATGGGAGCTAGTATATTAATAGGAAGCTTTGTAGGTAGCTTTAGTGCGAATCTATTAAATGAGCATGCTGTAAACGTTGTTTACACATTACTAGCTACTATTGCGTCTATTATGATGTTTATACCGAAGCGAAGCAATCGTAAGGGGACAGAAGGAATTACGTACAATAAGTGGCTCGCTAGTTTGCTAGCGTTTATTGTAGGAAGTGTTTCCGGCATTATTGGGGCTGGTGGTGCATTTCTTTTAGTACCGATTATGCTAGTTGTTTTAAAACTACCGATACGTACAACAATAGCAACATCTATCGCTATTACTTTTATTTCCTCGATAGGAATTACTACTGGGAAAGTGATTACTGGACAAATAGTTGTTATTCCGGCTCTTATCGTTGCGATAGCAAGTTTATTTGCCGCTCCTCTTGGAGTGAGAGTAGGGAAGAGAGTGAATCAAAAAGTTTTGCAATACGTATTGTCTACTTTAATTGTAGGAACTGCGATAAAGATGTGGGTTGATATGATATCGAAATAAAAAGATGGTGCTCTTGTAGCACCATCTTTTTATTTACGCCCAAATAACTTTCATTAAGTTCTTATACTCATCGTTTGCCAGTTTATATAGCATTCTCGTATGTTCAAAGACAAGTGCGGGATTAAAGTTTGGTTCTGAGAATGCAAGAGATGTTGAAATATCAATTGCATTTTGTTTGTTTAGCGTGAATTTTGCAAATCGATAAGATGTGTTTAATTCATTGATGACATGTAAAATATCATTTGTTGATGTTGAATCAGGTACAAGAGCAACATTGAAGCAGTATATATCCACAGCAGGATGTTCGCTTTGGAAAGCAGCGATAAGTTGAATTTTTGCGCCAGCTTCTGTTTCTAGTCCTACTGAGAAATGTACAGAACCATCATTTTCATCTATATTTTCTTCCATATATATATCGTTTGATTTTAAGTACTCTTTAAAATCTGAAATGTTATGTTTTACTGCAGCTTTCATATGTGTGAGCCCCCTGATAATTGGAATAGATTACTATTATTTATTATAATTTAAAAATATTAAAAAAGATAGTTGGAAAGTTCTGATTTTTTTGTTTTGAAAGCATTAAAAAGAAGCAGTGCTCTACCTCCATAGAGCACTGCTTCTTTTTATTCATTGTCATTAGACGATGTTTCTGTATCTTCACTGTTATTCTTATTATTCGTTTCATTGTTACTTGATTCGCGTTCACTCGTATTTGCAGACTTAGATTCTTTTGTTTTCTCTGAGTTTGTTTTTTTCGAATCAGAATCAGAATCAGATTTTGTATATGCAGGTAGTCCAAGGTGACTACGAAGTTCGTTTGTAACATTAGCTAATTCTTTTTTATCTGGATTGTAGTAGTAAGTTCGGCCACCACCAGCTGACTTACTACATGTATCATCACCTTTTGCCATGTAACAATCTTCACCTTCAATTTGTAATTTCTCAATTGAAGAATCTGCTCCATATTTATAGAATGAAAGCATATCATCGAATGTTAAGTTTGTAACGAATTGTCCGTTAATATCATCAATGATGTTACCAACTTTTGTTACGGATCCGACGCTTGTTAGTTTCTTTAAAATTGCTTCAATAACGAGTTGCTGACGTTGTCCACGCATCGCATCACTATCAACGTGTCGTGTTCTAGCAAGAGCAAGAGCTTCTTCACTATTTAACTTTTGAACACCTTTTTTCAGGTGAATTGCATCGGCGTTATCATTACTATCTTGTTCAGTAAATTCAACTGGTACGTCAACTTCAATGCCGCCTAAATCATCAACGATTTTCATGAATGATTTAAAGTTGAATTTTACAAAGTAATCGACGGGAACATTCATTAATTTTTCAACTGCATCAATACTAGCTTGTGGTCCACCATCTTTTCCGTTTTTAGTAGAACCAAATGCATGAGCGTGTGTAATTTTATCTTTTTTCTTTTCTACTGGAATATAAGTATACGTGTCACGTGGAATACTTAATAGCTTTACAGTTTTGCTATCTTTATTAAACGTTGCAAGTAATAGTGCATCCGTTCTTATAGCTTCACCATATTCTTTCCCACGGACATCGCTTTCATCAACACCCATTATTAAGACAGAGACGTTATTTGTAATAGGTTTTACAGCTTTATCACGTAAATCAGATTTATCACCGCGCGCTAAATCGTGAGCGGCATTTCGAACAGCAGAAGATGCTTTATTTACTAAAAACCATGTATAACCGCCACCTACTATTAAAAAGAATAGAATGACGCTTATAATAATTTTTGTTTTTTTCTTACTTTTTTTCGGTTTATTGCGTGTATTTTCTTGCAAAGATGGGTTTTGCTCCATTTCTTGTACTCCTTCATTTGAATTGAAATACGACACTCATATCCACTTATTATAATGAAATTTAGCGAAAAAAAACATTACAAATCATTTACATTTCGTAAAAATTCAATTTATTTATAAAAAGTCAGATTTTCTATATTTTATTTTTAAGATGTAGAACAAGTATAATGTGTTTTAGTAGAAATGAAAATATGTAATGTGAGAAAGTGATAGAGAAGTAAGATTTGTTGAAATATAGCCAAGAAGATGTGATTAGCTGTATATATACTTCTTATATAATAAAGAAAGATTTTACGGATGAAGGAGAGAGCATAATGAATCATACATCATTCCGAGCAATTGTCGTGAACGAAAAAGAAAATAATCAATTTGAAAGAAATCTTGTTGAGAGAGAAATTAATAGTTTACCTGAAGGAGACGTATTAATACGTGTTTATTATTCTTCATTAAATTATAAAGATGCCCTTTCAGCTACTGGTAATAAAGGTGTAACGAGAACATATCCTCATACACCAGGTATCGATGCAGCGGGAGAGGTAGTTAGTAGTGAAAATAACGCCTTTCAGGAAGGCGATCAAGTTATTGTAACTGGATATGATTTAGGTATGAATACTTCTGGTGGTTTCGGAGAATATATTCGCGTGCCATCATCTTGGGTTGTTCCTTTACCGAAAGAAATGTCTTTGAAGGAAAGTATGATGTACGGGACAGCCGGTTTTACAGCTGCCTTATCGGTATATAAGCTCATTAGAGCGGGAATTACGCCTAGTATGGGAGATGTTTTAGTAACGGGTGCTACGGGCGGAGTAGGCAGTGTAGCAGTTAGCATTTTAGCGAAGCTAGGATATAACGTAGTAGGATCAACTGGGAAAATAGAAGAGGAACAGATGCTGCTACGTTTAGGTGCAAAAAAGATGATTCATCGCGCGGAGTTGAGTGATGAATCAGGAAGACCGATGCTTAAAGGAATATACGCTGGGGTTGTCGATACTGTAGGCGGAAGCATGTTAGAAAGTTCTTTAAAGGTAGTTAAGTATGGAGGCTGTGTAACAACGTGTGGTAACGTAGCAGGGCATGAATTAAATACAAGTGTATACCCATTCATATTACGAGGGATTAGCCTTTTAGGAATAGATTCAGTTCAATGTCCAGTAGATGTGAGAAGAGACGTGTGGGCATTGCTAGCAGGTGAGTGGAAAAATTCAGAGCTATTATCTTATACAGAAGAATGTACATTAAAAGAATTAGATGAGAAGTTTGCACTTATACTGCAAGGAAAGTTAAAAGGAAGAACGGTTGTAAAGATGAAATGAAAAAAGAGACGCTTAAATTAGCGTCTCTTTCCTATTATAATGATTGTTTTAAATTTACTTTTCCTTGTTCACCTAAAACACCATCAGCGATATTTACAGCGTGATCACCGATACGCTCTAAGTTACTTACCATATCAACGTAGATGATGCTTGCATCACCTGAACAGCTACGTTCGTTCAGACGTAATACGTGACGTTTACGTAGAACACGTTCCATTTGGTCAATTTTACGTTCTTTTGCAATAACCGTTTGTGCTAGTTCAGTATCGAAGTTTGTTAAAGCATTGATTGCATCTTGTAATGTTGAAATTGTTAATTCAAGCATTTCATTTAATTCAGCTAGTGCCTCATCTGATAGTGAAACGCGGTTTGAAATTTGGAAATCTACAAGTTCTACAAGGTTTTCTACATGATCACCGACACGTTCAATATCTCCAACAACACCAGCCAAAACAGAATGCTTCTCAGAATCTGTAGGTGAAAGTGGTTTTTCTGATAATAAAACTAAATACTCGGTAATTTTTTTATCTAAATTGTTAATAGCGCCTTCTAATTGAGTAGCCATGTTCGCGTGTTTTTTGTCTTGTGTATTTAAAAATTGGTTTGCTTCTTTTAATCCATCTAATGAAAACTCCGCCATACGGATAATCTCTTTTTGAGCTTCTGTTAAAGCAATAGCTGGAGATTGTTCAATAAAGATTGGATTTAAATGCTGTGGTTTGAAGTTAATAGATGCATCTTCACCACGAATAAGTTTTGTTACAATCCAGGCTAATACAGCAATGAATGGGAACTGAATGATTGTATTCGTTACGTTAAACGTCCCGTGTGCAAATGCAATTGTCATTTCTGGATTTAAGTTTAATGACGTTTGGAAATATTGAATTAAACTTGTAAATGGTATTAATATAATCGTAAAGATAATGGTACCGATAATATTAAAGATAACGTGAACTAATGCTGCACGTCTTGCTGCAATTGAAGTACCGATTGCTGCTAATATTGCTGTAATTGTCGTACCGATGTTATCACCGAATAATACAGGAAGGGCAGCTTGTAAGTCGATTGCACCTTGACCGAATAATTCTTGTAAAATACCGATTGTCGCACTTGAACTTTGTACAATTAAAGTGAAGACTGTACCAACAACAATTCCTAAAATTGGATTATCACTCATGCTAACCATTAACTCTTGGAATGACTCTAAAGAACGAAGAGGTTTCATACCTGCGCTCATTAATTCTAAACCGAAGAATAACATACCAAAACCGAATACAACTTGACCTACAGAATGTACTTTTTTATTTTTAAAGAAGAATAGTAAGATTGCTCCAACTGCCATAATTGGGAGAGCGTATTCTCCGATTTTAATTCCGATAATAAATGCAGTAACTGTCGTTCCGATGTTCGCACCCATAATAACACCAATTGCTTGTCTTAATGTCATAAATCCGGCACTTACAAGTCCGACTGTTAAAGCGGTTGTTCCTGAACTTGATTGAATTAATACAGTAACTAACATACCTGCTAGTACACCCATAAGAGGATTTGTTGTAAAACGATCTAGAATATCGCGAAGACGATCTCCAGCTGCTTGTTGCAGTCCATCGCCCATGTATTTAATCCCGAATAAGAAAATACCTAATCCACCAATGAACTGGAAGATCATATCTTGAATATTGTATTCCACGCATTCCACTCCTTAAATTTCATGTACGATGTAATTATTAACTAAACCTTGAGGCACTGTAAACGGTTTGTCTGTAAAATTTACACTAAATTTACAAAGTGATAAAAAGTTTACAATTCTTTAAAGAAACACCTGGATTTAATTGGTTTTCATGCATGGTATATGACTATTTTGTGAAGAAGTCACATTTATCACACTATTTATTGATAGTAAAAATAGGTGAAGGGAAACTACCCAACTGGGTATGCGGATTGGAATTTTATTTTGTTATGATGATGGTTCTTTGCATATTTTTTGATTAAAGTTAGAAAAATATGTAGGGAAACGGGGGAGGTTTGAAATGGATTTATTTAATGAAAGTAAAAAACGATTAAATTATTTTAAACTGTTTTCTTTTGAGATGCTCGCAACAATAAAAAAGAGCAATTCGCATATGAATTTGCTCTGCTTTTTTATGTTAAAAACTTTCGGTGCTTTGCATTTTAACAATTATGCAAAGTGTTTTTTCTTTATTTAGAATCGTCATTATGCTCCATAGTTATGACGACATTTCCCTTCTTATGTCCTTTTTCAACATATATGTGAGCTTCAATAATTTCTTCAAAAGTGTATTGCCTATCAATGACCACTTTTATTTTATCGTTCTCAACAAGTTCTTTAAGGAAATTTAATGCTTCGGAAGTTTCAGGTGCGTTTTGACTTAATATGAGTTTCATGCGACTTGTCAATTTAGTCCAGAGCATTTGAGCACTTGGTAACGGTTCAACGATATTTATATAGGTACCATCTTCCTTTAACATTTTAATACACTCTGAAAAGGAGCTCCTGTTTACCGCTTCAAAGATAACATCATAAGTTTCGTCTGTAGTAGAAAAATTTTTTGTGGTGTAATCAATTACTTCGTCAGCTCCTAGAGATTTGACCAATTCTAAATTGGAGCTACTGCACACACCTGTAACTGTTGCGCCGAAATACTTGGAAATTTGTACTGCATAACTTCCGACACTTCCAGAAGCTCCGTAAATAAGAATGTTTTGACCGCTTTGAACGTTAGCTTTCCTAAGGAAAAATAAAGCTGTACGTGCTCCAATTGGGATGGCTGCGGCTTCTTCATAGGATATGTTGGAGGGCTTTATGCACACTGCTCCACCTTCAGGTAGACAAATATACTCAGCATAAGAACCAAAATTTACTTGGGTAGCTGCAAAAACTTGGTCTCCTTTTTTAAATCGTGTGACGTCTTTTCCTACCGATTCAACTTCACCAGCCAATTCCATTCCGAGTATTTGTTTTTTCGGTTGCTTAAAGCCAAGTGCGATTCGAGCGGGTAGCCAAACAGAAGAGGGAACCGTAAAACTTCGTGAGCGAATATCTCCTGCTGTTACGGTTGTCGCTTTTATTTTTACTAGTATTTCATTGTCCTTAGGAGCAGGTTTTTCTATCTCTTTCAGTTGAAGAACGTCGGGGGGACCGTATTTTGTGTACACTATTGCTTTCATTAATATTTCCTCCAATTCGTTCTATATATTAATATCATACGAACAACATGAATAAATAGAACAGCGGTTCACTCTTCAATACAATGCAAAAAGCAGTGTGATTTTTCTTAGGAATCCACTGCTTTTTGTATTTGTGTATATATGATTTTCTTAGTCCAAGTATCTCAAAAAAGAATCAATTAGCATTACCCAACAGCTTTTTCGTTTGTTTTATCTCCCTGTTTTTGTTTCCGTAAGTTTGTGATGTAAATGAAAAGAAAAGCGATAAGTAATAGAGAGGAATATCGATATACAGTTGCATAGTTGGTAAAGTGTGCAATGAATCCAAAAATAATCGCTCCAGCACCAATTCCAAGATCAAATGCTGAGAAGAATGTTGCTGTTGCTACTCCTCTCCGGTGCGGTGCTACTCGGTCAATCATCCATGCTTGTAGTGCCGGTTGAATTGCTCCGAAACCACTGCCGTAGCACGCTGCGGCAATAATTAAACTCGGAATTGTAGTTGTATACGACAGCAAGATAATACCTGTAAACGTAATAATAACTCCTGGAATGATGACGAATGTATGGCCTTTCGTATCATATAATCTTCCAGAAAACGGGCGAGTTACAGCGATTGCAAGTGCGTTAAATAAAAAGAAGAGACTGATATCAGCAATCCCGACTTCCGTAGCAAATAATGTAATAAAGCTCCCAATTCCCCCGTACATTAATGTAATACATAATATTAATAATGAAGGAAGTAAAGCTTTACGCTCAATAAATCCATCGAGAAAGGTACCAGATGTTTGCTGTGGTGGTTGCGGCGATTTTTTGATTTGAAGTAGTTTCGTTAATATTAATGAAACTATTGTGCATGAAAGTGCACATAAAAAAAGAATCGTGAAGTTATATGCTTGCATAAGCCAAAGTCCGATAAGGGGACCGAGCGCCATGGCGATAGTTCCAGAAAGACCGAAATATCCCATGCCTTCACCGCGGCGAGCTTGCGGAATTAAATCTGAAACGACAGTTCCGTATGTAGTCGTTGTAATACCAAAACCAGCTCCGTGTAAAATTCGAACGGCAAGCAATAGGAAAACGGTTGAAGCGAAAAGATAACTGCCCATAGCGAGTAAACAAATAGCGGTACCGATCATTAAAATGATTTTTTTGTTGAATTTCTGCAAGGCATTTCCAGTTAGCGGCCTAATAAAAAGTGCTGCAACGGTAAACATGCCGACAACGAATCCGATATTTGAACTTGTGCCCCCAATTTCTTTCACATAAACAGGTAAAGTTGGAATTAACATTTGAAATCCTAAAAACATACATAAGTTTGCTAGAATTAGCGCAATAAACTCTTTTGTCCATAACGGTTCTCGTTTTACGAGTACTGCCTCTCCCATATATTCATCCCCTATATAAAAGTTTTCCCGCTATTTGCGGGCAGTAAAAATCCCACCTCAAAATCCGGCTGGAGCAAAGAAGTTAGGTGGGAGTCGTGCTGCCCGTAAACGCCCGATTGGTGAAGGCTAATAATCAGTGGGGGATGAACAAAACCCCACACTGATTAAAGTTTCACTTTATCTCTGTTCTTTCGAGTATATGTATTGGTCAACGTAACAGTCAAGGAAGGTGCCTTGAAAACGTATAACAATTTTCGAGGCAAAAAAACTGACAAATTTGTGGAAAGACTACACAACTATGAAAAAAAGATGTAAAGTATAGATGTATAGACTAGTAGTTGTTATGAATGATAGAAATTATTTTTTCTTTAAAGAAAGCGAATTCAAATGGTAGTGGACGAGAAGGGGATACATACTTTTTTCACTACAAATATTTGAAAGGGTTTACAATATGATGAAGAAAGAGGCGTGTACATATGAGACGATTAGGTATTTCTATTTATCCAGAACATTCGACAGTAGAGGAAGATAAGGAGTATTTAACATTAGCAAGTAAATACGGATTTACACGTGTATTCACATGTTTATTATCTGTAGATGGCGAAAAAGAGAAAATTGTAGAAGAGTTTAAAGAAATAATTTCTCATGCGAATGCATTAGGATTCCAAGTATTGGTTGATATTAGTCCGTCTGTTTTTGAGCAACTAGGTATTTCTTATAATGATTTATCGTTTTTCCATGAACTAGGTGCTTACGGTATTCGTTTAGATGTTGGTTTCTCAGGATTAGAAGAATCGATTATGACGTACAATCCATACGGTTTAAAAATTGAGATTAATATGAGTAACGGTACGAAGTATGTAGATAACATTATGAGTCATAGACCAAATCGTGAAAATTTAATTGGCTGTCATAATTTCTATCCGCATCGTTATTCAGGATTATCATACGATCATTTCATTAAATGCTCGAAACAATTTAAAGATTACGGTATGAGAACAGCTGCTTTTATTTCATCATTCGATGCAACATATGGACCTTGGCCAGTAACAGAAGGGTTATGTACGTTAGAGCAGCATCGCGAATTACCGATGACAACACAGGCGAAGCATTTGTTTGCAACAGAATTAATTGATGATGTTATTATTGCGAATGCTTATGCTTCAGAAGAAGAATTACAAGCACTAGGTGCGTTAAATAAAGAGAAACAAACATTTGATATAGAACTATACGATACAACAACAGATTTAGAAAGAATTATCGTATTAGAAGAACCTCATTTTTATCGCGGGGATGTATCTGAATATATGATTCGTTCTACACAAAGTCGTGTGAAATATAAAAAAGAAGAGTTTAAACCGCATAATACGCGTGAAATTAAGCGTGGCGATCTTTTAATTGATAATGAGCAATATGGCCAATATAAAGGTGAATTGCAAATTGCTTTAAAAGATATGGTGAATACAGGAAAAACAAATGTAGTTGGCCGAATTATAGAGGAAGAAATTTTCTTATTAGATTATTTACAAGCTTGGGATAAGTTTGGATTTACGCTAAAGAAATAATGAACGTGGGATAAAAGGGAAAAAACTACTGATTTCAGTGGCTTTTTCCCTTTTATATAAAGAGCGAGAGGAAGAGCTATGACAAAAGTGCATCAGCGATTAATTTCCATTTTAGAGGAGTTTTTAGAAGAGAAATCGATGTTAAATCGAGCTTTTTTAGCGAGCCGTTTACACGTATCAACGAAGACGATTCAAAAGGATATAAAATTATTAAATGATATATTGGAAGAACACGGAGCGAAAATTGAATCACAAAGAGGGAATGGGTACGAACTAGAAATTATACAAACTAAGAAGTTTGAAGATTTTTGCGTAAATGTATTTCAAAAACAGACAGAAAAGATTCCAACTTCTTATGAAGAAAGAGTAGCTTATATTTTACACCGTATTTTAACGACAGATGGGTATGTGAAGCTTTCACAGCTAGCGGAAGAGATTTATGTGAGTAAATCTACTGTAAACTTAATTATGAAAGATGTTACGGATATTTGTAGTCGCTATGAGTTACAAATTGAAAAAAGACCATATTATGGTATACGTATTGTAGGAGAAGAATTTAATATTCGTTCTTGTTTATCACAATATGGTTTACCGCGGTATGAACATACTCCGTTTCATGAGAACTATGAGCAGACGGACACATATTTATCGTTACCCCATATTTCTCTCATCCGCTCAGTTATACTAAAGTATATCGAGGGAGGAACGATATATTTATCAGATATAGAAATTGATAATTTATCAATTCATATTGCGATTGCTTTAAAGAGATGCAGGGATGATCATTACATTCAAGCACTGCATGTAGAGGAATCTGAACTTATAATAAAGAAAGAATATAAAATTGCGAAACAGATTTTAGGGAATTTAGGGGCAGAGCTAAAGCTTCAATTTCCAGAAGAAGAAATTTTATATGTGACGATGCATTTATTAAGTACTGCTGTTACAGCGAGAGATCGCTATGAAAATGTAGAAGAGCTATTAGGGAAAGACGTATATGCATTCATGCAGCATATTCTTTTCAAAGTAGCGGAAGAACGGAATCTTACTTTTTATTACGATGAAGAATTATTATTTGGTTTTGGTGTTCATTTAAAAACGTTATTAAATCGTTTGAGATATAAGTTAAATACGAGGAATCCTCTTTTGGCAGAAGTGAAAAAAAATTATCCATATGCTTTTGAAATTGCAGTTCTCGTTGGAGATATAATTGGTGAATATACGGGTGAATCCATTCCAGAGAGTGAGATTGGTTATATTGCCATTCACTTTGGTGGGGCGATGAGCCGCTTGCAGGAAAATAATCAAAAGAAAAGATGTTTATTAGTTTGTGCAACTGGTCAAGGGAGTGCACAACTACTGAAATATAAAATTCTATCACATTTCCGAGATAAACTAGAGATTGTAGGTATTACAGGGTACTATCAATTGAAAGTGGAAGATCTTTATAAAGATAAAATAGATTGTATTATTAGTACGATTCATATACCGAGTGGTTTGCCTGTTCCGGTTATAAAGGTAAACTCAATATTTGATGATAAAGAGATTAAATCAATTGGTAAGCAGTTATTTACACATGTGAATGATAGTATGCAGCAATATATTAAGGAAGATTTGATCTTCTTAAATCGTAGTGCTTCTACGAAAGAAGAGGTTATTCAGTTTTTATGTGAGAAAGCTGCTGAGAAAAACTATGTACCCGCAAACTTTTATGCTTCTGTTATGGAGAGAGAGAACACATCTCCTACAGCGGTTGGAAACTTAGTGGCAATTCCGCATCCGATGCAATTATTAAGCGATACGACATTTTTGATGTTTTGTACACTCGATAAGGCGATTGACTGGGGAGATAAAAAAGTACAAGTTATTATTTTATTTAGTGTGAAGCGCAATAATAATGAAGATTTACAAAAGCTTTATGATTTTTTATATGATATTATGTCTAATCAAACTATAATAGAAAAATTGCATCAGGCTCAAGCTGTTGATGATTTTCAAGAAATCTTACTATCATTATGAAAAAGTATATTAAAACTTCCGTTACATAACGGAAGTTTTTTATGTTTAATTGTATGCGTTTTCATAATAAGATGAAAATATAGAAAAAACATAGCTTGGAGGAATTTAAAATGACTGATATGCAAACTCCATTTGCGTTAATTTTACATGGTGGTAACGCGAGAAGCGCGGCACTTGAAGCAATTGCTTTTGCAAGACAAGGAGATTTCCAGAATGCGAGTGAAAAGATGGAACTTGCTAGTGAGGAAATATCATCCGCTCATCGTATTCAAACCGATTTAATTCAAGAGGAAGCAAGAGGCAATCATGCAGAAATAAGTTTATTATTAGTGCATGCACAAGATCATTTAATGAATGCCATTACAGTGAAAGAACTTGCTGAGGAATTTATTACTCTTCATAAACGAGTGGAAGAGAAAGTGACAGTATAATATGTACATTTTATTATGTTGTGCAGCAGGCATGTCAACGAGTATGGTTGTAAGAAAAATGCAAGAAGAGGCAAAGAAACAAGGGAAGGATTATAAAATTAAAGCAGTTGATTCGGAACTTGTGAAACTGGAAATAAAAAATGCTGATGTTGTTTTAATTGGACCACAGGTGAAGTATTTGTTTCCAGCGGTAGAGTTTCTTGCAAAGTCATACGATATACCAGTTGCAATTATAGAGCAGCGAGATTATGGTATGTGTGATGGTTTGAAAGTACTTAAGCAAGCTGAACAATTAGTTTTAGCGTAATTATATTTTTTTAAATATAAACATTATAATGTTATAACTTTTACTTTTGTCAGATTGAACATAGGGAGGGTTATCGATGAATGGTTTTATGAGTTTTATGGAACAGAAGATTATGCCAACAACGCAAAAGATTGCGGGGCAACGACATTTATTAGCAATTCGAAATGGAGTTATTTCTACATTGCCGTTAACGATTGTCGGGTCATTTTTCGTTATCTTTTTAAACTTACCAATTGATGCATATATGGAGTGGATTGCACCGTTTCGTCATATTTTAGATATTCCATTCCGATTTACAGTAGGCTTAATGGCTTTATACGCAGCATTTGGGGTAGGGGCCTCACTCGCGAACTTTTATCAGCTCAATCAATTAAGTGCAGGATTATTATCTGTACTCGCCTTTTTACTAGCATCAGTTGAACCAATTCAAATAACAAAAGCTGTACCAGGTGTTATTGATGCAGGAAGATATATTTCAGTAGGGACATTAAGTGCTACGTCTTTATTTGGAGCTATTGTGACAGCATTAATTGCAGTAGAAATTTATCACTTTATGATTAAGCATAATATTTCGATTAAATTACCAGATAGTGTACCACCAGCAGTTGCAAACTCGTTTGCAGCATTAATTCCAACTTTAGTAGTTATTCTTTTATTCTGGGGTATTCGTTACGGTTTGAAATTTGATGTAAACACAACAATCACATATTTAATCGCACCATTAAAATCAGTATTAGTAGGAAATAATTTATTCGGCGGTTTATTAACAGTATTCTTAATCGTGTTCTTCTGGTCGTTCGGTATACATGGCCCAGCGATTTTAGGACCAATCATCCGTCCGATGTGGGATTCAGCAATTCTTGAAAATATGGAAGTATTCACGGCTACAGGAAATGCACATCAGTTACCAAACTTATTTACAGAGCAATTTATTCAATGGTTCGTATGGATTGGTGGATCAGGCTCAACGTTAGCTTTAGTAATTATGTTTATGTTCTCTAAATCTAAGTTCTTAAAAGAGTTAGGTAGATTATCATTCGTACCAGGTTTATTCAATATTAACGAGCCAATTATTTTCGGGGCACCAATTGTAATGAATCCAATCTTAATTATTCCGTTCGTTATTACACCGTTAGTTACAACGACGGTATCATATTTCGCAGTTGTTTCAGGTATGATTCCGCTCATGATGGCGAAGCTGCCATTTACGATGTTAGCGCCAATTGCAGCGATTATTAGTACGGACTGGACAATTATGGCTGGTGTACTTGTACTTGTTAACTTTGTTATCTCATTCGTTATTTACTATCCATTCTTCAAAATGTATGAGAAGCAACAATTAGCAGGAGAGGAGAAAACAGAATGCTCGGAGCAATTATCATCTTAATTACATTCGTGGCGGGGCAGTGTATTGCACATTATTCAAAGTGGGTACAAAGTAAATCGCTATTAGTTTTACTACTTGTGTCGATATTATTTATTGGATGTTCAATGGGGGCTTATGTGGCATTTAGTTTAGAATCACCGTACTTTATCATCGTACCAACGATTTTATGTGCAACATGTTTATCTGCAAAATATAGATTTACGAGCATGGCATTAATACAACGTGTGAAGGAGATGCAAAAGCATGGAGCGTAAATTAGGAATTTCACTTTATCCAGAGCATTCAACGAAAGAACAAGATATGGCATACATTTCGACAGCGGCACGCCACGGTTTTTCAAGAATATTCACTTGTTTACTGTCTGTTAATCGTCCAAAAGAGGAAATTGTAGCTGAATTTAAAGAAATTATTGGGCATGCAAAAGAGTATAATATGGAAGTTATTTTAGATGTAGCTCCGGCTGTATTCGATCAACTTGGTATTAGTTATAGTGATCTATCATTCTTTGCAGAGTTAGGTGCAGATGGAATTCGTTTAGATGTAGGGTTTGACGGGTTAACAGAAGCGAAAATGACGAATAATCCATATGGCTTAAAAATTGAGCTGAATGTAAGTAATGATATTGCCTATTTAGAAAATATCCTTTCGCATCAAGCGAATAAATCAGCTTTAATTGGTTGTCACAATTTTTATCCGCAAAAATTCACTGGTCTTCCGTATGATTATTTCATTCGCTGTAGTGAACGCTTCAAAAAGCATGGTATTCGCAGTGCAGCCTTTATTACATCGCATGCAGCTGACATCGGTCCATGGGATATTAATGATGGATTATGTACGTTAGAACAACATCGTAACTTACCAATTGAAGTACAAGCGAAACATTTATGGGCAACAGGGCTTATTGATGATGTTATTATCGGGAATGCTTATGCGAATGAAGAAGAGTTAGAGAAACTAGGAAACTTAAATCGTTACATGTTACAGCTAAAGGTACAATTTGTAGACGAAGCGACTGAAGTAGAGAAGAGAGCAACACTGCAAGAATTACACGTAAGACGCGGTGACATAACAGAGTATATGGTACGTTCTACAGAAGTACGTAAAAAGTACAAAGACTATGACTTCCCAGTGCGCGAAAGTGTACGACAGGAAAGAGGGCAAGTTGTAATTGGTAATAACCTATTTGGAAAGTATAAAGGTGAACTACAAATCATTCTGAAAGAAATGCCAATAGATGAACGGAAAAATATTGTCGGTACAATTGCAGAAGAAGAGTTATTCTTACTAGATTATGTAGGAGCTTGGACACAGTTTACTTGTGTGGAATAGGGAAGGTAAGAGAGGATGCTATAGCATCCTCTTTTTTCTGTTGAAATAGTAGTCTATCGTATATAGAATTCAAAGGGATAGATTTAACTTGGACGGGGGAGAAGGAGATGGAAGAGTATATAGATGATTTATTAAGGCGGATGGCGGATGAAGAAGCAGGTATTCGGCAATGTGCGGATGAAGAAGCGAGGCAGTTAAATGATGTATCGCTTTTTTCTTGTTTCCAAGAGAAAGTAATGGAAGCACGAAAAGTATATATAAAAACAAATCTTTATTTTTTAATTACACGACTTGCAATAAATACTAAAGAGATGTATATTGCAGATTATTTGATAGATCGGTTAGAAAGTGAAGAAAGCAGGATGGTGTTAGATAGCATGCTCATAGATTTAAGTAAATTATCTGAAGCAAGCAATGCACATAAAATTATTCCTTACATATATCATAAAAATAGTGGAGTTCGTTATTCTGCTGTCATCGCTTTAAAGTTGTGTAAATCGTTGGAAGTAGAAGATGCTTTATTGAAGTTACTTACAGTGGAAGAGAATCGAGATGATATTGTAAATATATGTGCCACTTTATATGAGATTGGAACAAAGCGATCAATCTTACCTTTAACAAAGCTTTTACATTGCGATAGTGCTTATGTTCGTTCAACTGTTATTGAGGTTTTGGCGAAAATAGGGGGAGCGGACTTGCAAATAGTTTATATTGAAGCTTTAAAGGATAGAAATGTTATGGTGAAATACGAAGCTGTTCGAGCTATTTATGCATATGGAGATGAAATGGCGATTCAACCAATTAGCGAACGTGTAACTAAAGTTGTTTCTAGAAGACGTAAAAATGAAGTAGAGCCTACTGATGAATCAGAGATCGTCATTGCTCTTCGTTTCTTACATAAGTTTGCTACTCATGAAGAAGTTTTAAAGACGTTTGATAAAGTATATAAAAAACGAGGAAACTTGTTTTTGTCAGAGAGAAAATGGATTCGGGATAATATTAGTTACTTTCAAGAGAAAGAAAGAGTGTAAGAATCATAAAAAAAGAGTTAGCCTCAATAATGAGACTAACTCTTTTTTTAATAATTAGTTTAAAATTTTCACTGTAACTGTTTTACGTCCCCAGTTACTTGATGTACCTTTATCTGGCATTAAAACATCGATTTTATTTCCTTTAATAGCTCCACCAGTATCACCAGCGATTGCTACTCCGTAACCTTCAACCCATACTTTTGAACCTAATGGAATGACACTTGGATCAACTGCAATTAGTTTCATGTTTGGATTAGCTGTTAAGTTATGACCCATAGCTGATTTTACTTGGTCTCCTGCTTTGTAACCATTTTCAAGTGGATCCGCTGTGTAAGCTGTTGCTTGAACTCTTAATTCACGAGAAGAAGATGGTGCACTTGTTTCAGTTTCTTTTGCAACAGGTTGTTGTGTAGCTGGTTTTTGAGCTTTAGCCGCTTCACGAGCTTTAGCTGCCTCTTGAGCCTTAGCTGCTTCACGAGCTTCAGCTGCCTCCCCGGCTTTAGCCGCTTCACGAGCTTCAGCTGCTTCCTCGGCTTTAGCCGCTTCACGAGCCTTAGCTGCTTCTTGAGCTTTAGCCGCTTCACGAGCTTTAGCTGCCTCTTGAGCCTTAGCTTCTGCTTGAGCTTCAGCTTCTGCCTGAGCTTTAGCTGCTTCACGAGCTTTAGCTGCTTCTCGAGCTTTAGCTTCTGCTTGAGCTTTAGCTGCTTCAGTTGCTTCTTGAGCTTTAGCTGCTTCACGAGCTTTAGCCGCTTCTTGAGCCTTAGCTTCTGCTTGAGTTTCAGCTGCTTCACGAGCTTTAGTTGCTTCTTGAGCCTTAGCTTTTGCTTGAGTTTCAGCTACTTCCCCGGCTTTAACTGCTTCACGAACTTTAGCTGTATCTTGAACGTTAGTTACTTTTTCAGCTTTAACTACTGGCTGAACTTTAACTGGTGCTTTTCCTGTTAAGTAAGGAATGTGTACATAAGCTGTTTGGCCGTTATATTCAAATTGGATCCAATCATTTTGTACTTGGTGTGTTGTTTCGATTACATCATCTTTTTTCAATTTACCAAGAATCGCTGAATCTGTACTTGCTCCAGCACGTACGTTTAATACGTTTGCTGTTACGTAGTAAGTATCTTTTGTGTAGTCAGCGCTTATGAAAGCCTCTTTACCACTATTTAACTTAACTTTTGACCATCCGTTTTCTGTATGTAAAACGTTAACTTTATATCCATCTAATAACTTTCCGACAACTTGTGATTCAGTAGTTGGGTTTTCTCGTACATTTAGTACATCAGTCGTTACGATTGTTTCTGCTTTAGCAGATGTTGTGAAAATCCCAAGACCAAAAACCGCTGCTGTTGCTATACCCATAAATTTTTTCATAATAGCCTCCATTGCATTTGTTTTCGTTGACCTCATTATAGCAACCATTATTTTCTTATTTGCGGAAAACACAAAACTACAAAGCATTCGTAACGAGGCATTAATATTCTGTAATAATTCCATTAATATCCTGATAGCGTTTCCTTTGCGTTTTTGAGGGGATTAGAACATACGATTCATAAAATCAACACTTTTTTAATTACTAATAGATTAATAATGTATCAGTAGTGTTACTTGAATGTTTCTGTAACGTTACAAAAAAGGGGTATTTAACTATTTGAATCGTAATGTAGTTATGAAAATATAATCTTCTTGTGTGTGAAGTCGTATATATAGGGGGGATTTTAATGAAATAGAGATATAATTGTTACAAAATAAGTTGTAGTATGGAAAAAATTACGCCTTGAATTTGTTCTTTTACATATTATTTTTGCAATAATAGGATTGTAGGATAGTGGTAATGCGAAATGAAAGTTGCAAGGATAAAAAGATAATCGCAACATGAAACATATATAATAGAAGAAACATGATTTAAAGGGATGATATCGTTATGAGTTGGTTCGCGAGTTGCAGTAGAATTATCCCGCTATTGGCGGGCAGTAAAACCCTCACCTCAAAATTCGGCTGAAGCAAAGAAGTTAGGTGGGAGATTAACTGCCCGTAAAAGCCCGATTGGTGAAGGCTAATAATCAGTGGGGGATGAACAAAACCCCCACTGATTATAGTTTCACTTTATATAATAGAAGTTAGAGGTTCTTATTTTTGTCAAAACGTCGATGAAATTACATTTGCCTTCAACAAAATAAAAAACGTAGGAGTGTAAACTCCTACGTTTTTTTATTTACTCATATCGTAAACATTCAATTGGATCAAGTTTAGCAGCTTTGTTTGCTGGTAGTAAACCGAATGCAATACCGATTAGCATTGAGATACCTACTGAAAGAAGTCCAAGTTCTTTTGAGATAACGAGTGGCCATCCGGCAAAGATTGAGACGATCCAAGCGAAGAAAATACCAAGCATGAATCCGATGAAACCACCGAGTCCTGTTAAAATACAAGATTCAATTAAGAATTGTGTTAATACTTTACCGCGCGTTGCACCAAGTGCTTTACGAATACCGATCTCACGTGTACGTTCTGTTACAGATACAAGCATGATGTTCATTACACCGATACCACCAACAAGTAAGGAGATAGCGGCAATGCCACCGAATACCATTTTCATCATACCGATGGATTCGTCTAATTGCTTCGTAAATTCACCTAAGTCCTGTGCTTCGAATTTGTGCTCGAATTTAGGAGCTTTCATGTCGTTTAAAACAGAAACAGCTTGTTTTTCTACACTTTTACGTTCTGTTGGAGAGGTCATTGTTAATTTTACAGAGTCATACTCATTTACTCCTGAAATGACAGGCGCGTTTTCAAGAGATGTATAACCTTCAGGCATAGCCATTCCAAATTCGTTTTTCGTTTCGTATACACCGACTATTTTATACGGCTTTCCTTTTACATCTGTGTATAGATTTGATTCCCAACCACTAAATAATTTGTTGAAAGCTTCTTCATTTAATATAACAGCAGGAATTGCTTGGTTTAATTCGCTGTCGTTTAATTCACGACCGTGAACTAATTTTATTTTCGAATCTGTCATAAAGGCGCCTGTTCCACCTTTTAAATCAAGAGAGACATCTTTTGAACCAGAAGATGCTTTTACTTTCATACTTACATCTGGATAAACATCTTTAACGCCTGGTACAGTTTGAAGACGTTTTAGCATATCAGGTGTGATTTTGGCACTATCAGTTCCATAATCAGGGTTGTTGTAGTAAATCGTTACTTCAGTATCTTTTCCTTGGCCTAACTCTTTTTTAAACTTTGCATTTGTACCATCACCCATTGAAATGATAGTAATAATGGCGCTAATACCGATAATAATACCTAGCATTGTTAATATAGAACGCATTTTATGAGCAAAGATAGAGGAAAGGGCCATGCGTATATTTTCACTCGTGTTCAAAATTAACCTCTCCAATCTTGGACGATATTTCCGTCACGAATTACAATTTGACGTGCTGCCGCTTCCCCAATTTCACGATCGTGGGTAATCATAATGATTGTTGAGCCTTGTTTGTTTAATTCGTAAAAGAGATCCATAATTTGTGTACTTGTTTTCGTATCAAGTGCACCCGTCGGTTCATCTGCTAAGAGAAATTTCGGGTTATTTACGATTGCACGTGCGACTGCGACACGCTGCTTTTGTCCACCTGACAATTCATTTGGTAAGTGAGTAGCACGATCAGCTAAACTGACTTTTGTTAAAGCTGCTAATGAGCGCTCACGTCTTTCTTTTTTATCGACTCCAGCGTAAATAAGAGGTAGTTCTACATTTTGAAGTGCTGTAAGTCTCGGTAATAACATAAAGTTTTGGAATATGAATCCGATCTCTTTATTACGAACATGTGCAAGTTCTGTTTCAGACATGTTTGAAATGTTTTGACCAGCTAGTTCGTACGCACCTGTCGTTGGTTTATCTAAGCAACCGATAATGTTCATTAATGTTGATTTACCAGAACCAGATGGTCCCATAATAGAAGTGAATTCTCCTTGGTTTAGTGTTACATCAATTCCGTGTAATATTTGAACGGACTCTGCACCATTTTGGAAAGATTTCGTGATGCCTTTTAAGTTAATCATTGAGTGACAACCTCCATACCGTCTTTTAAGTCTTTTTCAGGTTTAGAGATAATTTCCTCTCCTTTTTTCACTCCAGAAACTTTTGCTTCGCTATCTGTCTCAAATTCAACAGTAACTGCTTGTTCTTTCGCTTTACCGTCTTTTACAACGAAGACAACATTTTTGTCACCTTTTTTCACAATGCTACTTTTCGGAACAATCGTACCAGTTGCTTCGCCAGATTTACTTGTTACGTAAACATGGAAGCCGTTTTGTAATTCTTCACTATTATCTAATGTGACAGTGAATTGATAATTAGAAACAGTTTTATTTTCGTCCATGCTCTTTAATGGTGTAGAACCGATTTCTGTTACTTTTCCTGTCCAAGTCTTACCAGCGACAGTTTTTGATGAAACAGTTACTTCTTGCCCAACTTTCATACTAGCAAGTTCATATTCAGAAAGTTGACCTTTTACTTTAAATTGACCAGCGTGACGAAGTGTAATGCCACTCATACCTGTTTTTTCATCAGCAGTTTTTACGATATCATCAATTACACCGTCGGCTGGACTCGTTACAGAAAGTGTGTTTACTTTCTCTTTTGCTACTTTAATCATTTCATCAGCTTTTTCTACTTCAAACTTCTTCATTTCAAGTTGTGATTCTAATTGCCCAACTTCAATTTCTGATGCTTTTAATGCTTCAGCGGGAAGGCCTGCATTTTTATCTTTTTGTAATTTTTGTTTCGCTGCATCAATTTGTTTTTGGAACAATGTTACTTCTTTTTGTGCGATTTTCTTTTGCATTTCTGCTTCTGTTACACCTTGTTTAGCAGTAGGGTCATTATATTTAAATAGAAGCTGACCTTTTTTCACTTCATCACCTTTTTTAACAGCTAATTCATACGTACCTTTTGTTGGATCGAATGAAATTGTTTCAATACCATTTGGAATAACTTCGCCGCCAAATTTTTGTGCATTTTCAATTTGTTTTTCCGTAATTTTATAACCGCTATATGCCATTGCTACTTCTGAACTACCGCCAGCAAATGCAAAATATGATCCAGCTGCAATTCCGATTGCTACTACACTAGTAATTAACACTTTATTTTTCTTCTTCATCTATTTATCACCTTTTCGTTCGTTTTAGTATCTACATTAAGTATAAAAGAGGTGAAGAATCTGACAAATCGTTTTAGCTTACAATAACCTTACAGTTTTGTAAGGTATGAATATCTAAATGTAAGGTAGAGGTTGTCCTAGCTAGTTTAAGCAAATGAATTGACTCGTTGTTTCTTTCTAACAATAATATTGTATGAAGGAGAGGAGGAAGGAAGATGGAAGCTTATTTTAGTGCGCATCCATTAAAACCATTTATTCCGTACTCGAGGCAACATGTCATTATATTATTTATTATGTTGGTGGGGATATTTTTTCTGTATCAATACCAAGATTTATTGCGTCAAAGTGAGTGGAATATAACGGTTCGATATGCAATTGCATTTCTATTTATAGGAAGTGAGATTGGACTTCATATGTGGGAATGGAAAGCTGGGATTTTTGAGCTAGGCACTTCATTACCATTTGAGTTATGTACGATTAGTTTATTGTTAGCATCGATTATGATTGTAACGAAAAGCTATCGAATATATGAGATTGTGTTTTTTACAGGGATTATTGGTGCATCGCAAGCTATTTTAACACCGAACGTGCAATATGCTTTTCCGCATTTTCGCTTTATAGAATTCTTTATCGCACATATATTGCTCATTTGGGCACCACTCTTTATGACATGGGTGGAAGGATATCGTCCGACATTACAATCTATTAAGCGTACGATGGTATTTTTAAATATATTGATTCCAATTGTTTCGTTTGTGAATTACAAAACAGGCGGTAATTATATGTTTTTAGCTCGTAAGCCAGAAACTGCTTCATTACTCGATATGTTAGGGCCGCATCCTTACTATATCATTTCATTAGAAATAGCTGCGCTTATGGGATGTTTTATTTTGTATATGCCGTTTGTGAAAAGAGAAGGGCATGCGCATAAAGAATCACTAGGATCATAACCTAGTGATTTTTTATCTTATAAATATTTACAATTCAGAAAATTAAGAATAAAATTAGAGGGTAAATTACATATAGAGAGAAGGGAAAACGTGGTCAAAAAAGTTTTTTTGAATGGGATGGAAGTGACGATTCAATTTATTATTTCGATTTTGGGTATTATTTGTTTAGGGGCACTGCCGAAGTTGTTTTATGGATTTGAGCTGCATGTATCAGAGTACATAAAGAGTTTAAAAGAAGTATTTGCGAACTTAATGGATCTCTCCAATTTGCAATATGTGAGAGATAAATTTTTATTCCCACAGTTGTTTGTCCATTATAAAGAAACGATTGTTATTTTTTTGGCCGCTTTTTTCATTTCATTATTTGTAGCATTTTGTATCGTTTATATGATTATGAGTAGTTCACCGCGTATACAACATCGAATTAAATCATTTCTCATCTTCCTAGAATCCATTCCAGACATTCTTCTTATTTTAGTATCACAAATTTTAGTTATATGGTTTTTTAAACAAACAGGTTTTTTACCTTTTCAAATTGCGTCAATTGGAGGCGAGTCGATTAGAGGATTGCCAATATTTTGTTTGAGTATACCGACTACGATTATGTTTGTAAAAATGTTAGTGCTTCGTTTTGAAAATGAGCTAGAAAAAGATTATGTACTATTTGCTAAGGCGAAAGGGCTGAATCGCTTTCATATTTTAAATCGTCATATTTTACGAAATGTGTTACTTAGTACACTTTTCTTTGCGAAAACGAATATCTTTTTTATGTTATCCAATTTATATATTATAGAATGGATTTTTAATACGGGTGGTATTTTTATGTTTTTGAAATCTTATGAAGGTATTAGGGTTGAGGTTTTCATCGTTAGTGTGCTGCTTATTTATATTCCGATTTTTATTTTATTCAAATTGTTTCATTATCTCATTCCAGCTGCGATGAAGGAGAGATTATAATATGTGGACGTATATAAAACGCGATAAAAGATTTTGGATAAGCATTGGGTTTCTTCTCATATTAGTTCTTTTGAGCATCGGAAATACGATATGGAATGGTGGGCACATTAGACAAGTTACACTGCAATATGATGCGGATGGAAATCCAGAAGTACCACCGTTTTCACCTTCATTACAATTTTTACTCGGGACAGACCGGAAAGGATATGACCTGTTACATTTAGTCATTGAAGGCGCGAAGTGGACGATTGGTATATCTATTTTAATTGCGGCACTTAGAATGGTAATAGGTGTATTTTTTGGTGTTGTACTCGGAACGTACATAAAAAGAGGGTTTTCAAAAATCGAGGCTTTTTTTGATAGTTTTACAGTTATTCCAACAGTTATGATTGCGTATTTCTTTCTCCAATCTGTGAATACCTTTGGAAGTGGAGAGGAAACAACAACTTTTTTTGAAAGGGCTTCGTTTCAAGTTGTATTACTTGTAATGCTTGTGATGCCAGTTATTGCACTGTATGTTGCGAAGGAAGTTCGTAAATTGAGAACCGAAGAATTCATTGAGGCTGCGTGTATATTAGGTGGATCAAGAAGACACATTGTTATAAAGCATCTTTTTCCACATCTCTATATGACGTTTATACTTGTATTTCTTCAGCAATTTACGCAGACTCTTACTATTTTACTCCACTTAGGGTTACTGGAAGTATTCTTTGGCGGAACTGTTAAGTTTTTAGGACCGGTAGAAGAAATAGACTCTTACACGCATGAATGGTCAGGTTTAATTGGAGTATACTTTAGATCTTTAACAGTGCATCCATGGATTCCTCTCGTCCCAATTACATTTTTTGGACTTACTATTTTTTCAGGAAATATGATTGTAAAAAGCATAGAAGAAGCGATGATGAAAGTAAGGTTAGGCGGAGTGATAAAGAAGACAGATGTAGAAAAGGAACAACCTGCTGTGCAGTCAAAAGAAGAATTATTTACTTTTAAACATACGATTTGAAAATAAAGAAGAAGCAAGCATAATCAATGCTTGCTTCTTTTCTTTATTTTGTAGAAACTTCACCTTCAGCTGCTGTTTGAGGAATAAAGTATCCGATTATACCACCAATTATTGCTGGAACGATCCAGCCGATTCCTAAGTTGTAAAAAGGAATTGTGTGTACGATATTAGCGATAAAACTTGGTATCATTCCCACATTATCAAGTGCATGAATACAGCTAATAAGGAATGCTGCAATCATCGCTCCGATATAGACAGAAGGTTTACGTTTCGTATATTTATCAATAAAGGATACGGAAATTAAAATGATTGTAATTGGATATAAAATAATTAATACAGGTAATGTAATTTTGATTAATAAACTTAATCCTAAGTTTGAAATAACGAAGCTAAAAATACAAACGTATAGTACAAGCTTCTTATATGAAACATTTGTTAATACTGTTGTGAAATAGTTGGCGAATGCACTTACAACACCGATTGCAGTCGTTAAACAAGCAAAGATAATTGCGATACTTAATAAAACATTACCGCTTGTCCCAAAAAATTGATACATAATAGTTGCTAATAGTTGACCGCCATTTTCAAATTGTCCTAAGTTTCCGTTTGAAGCGCCGATATAACCGAGTAAGAAGTAAACAATTGTTAAGAAAAGAGCCGCAATGCTTCCGCAAATAATTGTATATTTCGCAATGGATTTCTTATCTTGTATCCCGTTTTGACGAATTGCATTTACAACAATCGTTGATAATACGAGTGCTCCGATTGCATCTAATGTTAAAAAGCCTTCAAGAAATCCTTTGAAAAATGGAATTTCTTTATAGTCACCAACAGGTTCTGCAAATGATCCTGGTGAAAGAATCGCTTTTGTTGCCATAATTGCAATAATTCCAAGCAAAATTGGCGTTAATATTTTTCCGATATGATCTACTAATTTGGATGGATTTAACGATAAGAAGTAGACGACTATAAAGAAAATCGCACTAAAAACTAACATAGAGTACCATTGATCTGGGAAAAGTGGTGCAATCCCAATTTCATAAGATACAGTTCCAGTTCGTGGAATAACAAATAGTGGGCCGATGGAAAGATAAATAATGATAGCGAATACTGCTGCGAATTTTGGGTGAACACGGCTCGCTAAAGTATTAAAACTACCACCAGCAAGGGCAACAGCGACGATAGCTAGTAAAGATAAACCGACATCTGTAATAATAAATCCTGTAATGGAAACCCACATATTTTCTCCGGAAGAAAGACCGAGAAGAGGCGGGAAAATCATATTACCAGCACCGAAGAAAACTGCGAATAGTAATAAACTAATCGAAAGTATTTGCGCTGGTTTTAAAGTTGTACGCATATAAAGAAAAGCCTCCTAATGAGCGTTTTTTTGTCGAAAATTCAAATAATTTGTCGATTGACTGTTATTATTTTAAAGGTCTGATGACTAGAAAGCAAGAGGGAATTTTAAAAATATTTTAAAATAATGCGTAAAATTGAATAAATATACTATTTATATGTTAATGCAGGAAGAATTTCACTTATAACGTAAAAAAACACATATCGCTAGGATATGTGTATTAAAAATAAATTTGCCTATCACGTTCTTCTTTTAAAATTTCTACAGCCTCTCGGAAACGTTGAGAATGGACAATTTCTCGTTCGCGTAAAAAGCGTAAGCTATCATTTATATCGGGATCGTCTGATAAATCAATTAGCCATTGATAAGTCGCTCGTGCTTTTTCTTCAGCTGCAATATCCTCGTATAAATCTGCGATAGGATCTCCTTTCGCTTGAATGTAAGTGGCAGTAAAAGGAACACCACCTGCATTATGGTAAAACAAGGCGCTATCATGATTCGCATAATGCGCGTCTAATCCGGCAGCTTTCATTTGTTCAGGTGTTGCATCTTTTGTTAATTTATAAATCATTGTAGCAATCATTTCTAAATGTGCGAACTCTTCTGTACCAATATCGGTTAGTAAGCCAACGACTTTATCAGGAATTGTATAACGTTGATTTAAGTAGCGAAGAGCAGCAGCCAGTTCGCCGTCCGCACCACCGTACTGTTCAACTAATAATTTTGCGAGTGCTGGATTACAAGTACTCACTTTAACAGGATATTGTAATTTTTTTTCATAAATCCACATAGTTTCTCTCCTTTATATTTGCCATGGCCACGGTCCTTTGCTCCATTCCCATGGGGCGTTAGAATAACTGTTTCCAAACTGCTGAAGTGGTCCGTATCTTTCTTCAATTTTTTGTTTTAATACTCTTCGTTTATAAGAAAAATCGTTGAATTGATTTATAGCTGCAGTATCGTCGGGATGCGTATCTAAATAGAGAGTAAGTTCAACTAATACAAAGTCTAATTCTTGCAGTTCTTCAATCCATTTGTAATATTCATCAGGCAATGTTTGTGTCACGTTTTTATTCACCTTCCTTTTTTGTAAGGATTTTCATAATAATCATAAAAAGCAGGCCATAAAGTCCCTTTTCTTAAAGCTTCTTTTGGTGTGAATTGGGGTAAATTAGTTGGTTGAAAACCCATATATAAGTGCGGGGGAGTTGAGTAATATTTCTTTCCAATTGGAGGACAAGGATCGTTTGGACCATGATAAGGTATGTAGGATTTCATGAATTTATCCATGTTACAACCCTCCTTTATAAATGAAATATCCATTATTATGTATTGTATTCGTACATAATTGTCATTTATGACTCATATAAAAAACTAATAGAGACAGGGGGAGTTGAGGATGGAAGGCATTACAACATGTATCGTATTAGAATCAAAAAATTTAAAGGAAACATTGTATTTTTATGAAGGGATTTTAGGCTTTAAACCAAGCAAGGAGAGACCTCAACTACATGTAACAGGTGTTTGGTATGACGTTGGTTTAACGAGAATTTGTTTTGTAGTAAATCGGAATTTACGAGGGCGTGAGAAGGTTGCTAATTCTTCGTGTGAATTAATAACCTTTTCAATTTCTGATATGGAAAAAGTAAAGAGAAAATTACAGTTTTACAAAATATCTTTTGCGGAAGAACAGCATGCGGATGGGGTGGTAATTACTCTTTATGATCCAGATTGCTATAAGCTTCAAATTTCATCAGAGGCATGAGTAACCATAGGGGGGATAGCGTGGATAGAATGTATGAAGAAAGCGCACTGTTTGAACATAAATTTTGGCTCAAAGTTCTCGGGGATCATGCTCAGTTTTTACTAGATGCTTTAGCTCCACAGGAGAAAGAAGATATACAGAAAGCCACCTATTTTGTAGAAAAATTCACGAACTTTTTAAATGAAATTCATACTGTAAATTTTATTGCATTTTCAAAAGATGCAGAACAAGCTGCAGAGGAGATTCGAGCATTTAAATTAAATATTATACAAAAGCAATTGGAAGGTAAAATTGTGATTCATTTTACTCCGACTTTTATTAATCATATGGTAAATGAAGTGGAGGAATATATAACAGTATTAGAATACTTAGGGAGGGGAGAAGTCCCGCCCGTTTTTCATGAACTACACTATCATCTCGCGTGGTTAACGGATGCAGCAGGGCATGCTGGTTCTATTTCAGGCGGATTAGATGTTGTGGAAAAAGGATTGAAGGAGAAAAGTGATTTGTTTGCTAAACATTTTGAACAATTTTATTTAAAAGCAGTTGAAATGACAGGTTATTTACGGGCAGAACTGAAACATTTTCCAGCTTTGAAGAAGTTTACAAAAGACGTTTCACTAGAGCTAAAGTTATTCTCGCATTTCCTTCGAGAAGTAGAAGAATTAGAGTTGTCTGAGCAAATATTAAGTTCATTATCAGCCAGGATGGCGGATCATATGGCGAGGGAGGAGTGTTACTATTTATTGAAGTTAGCACAATCCTCAGGGTTAGAGATACCGAAATGTAATCCGCTTTAAAAATAGATTGTAGGGAAGATCAAGCAGACAAATTTTAACAGTGATAGAAGTATGTGAACAGGTTTCATTATGAAAAAAATATTGACAAGCCCCTCCAAATATCTTAATGTGATTGTATAAAATTGTGTATCTAAAGGGGAGTAACTTATTACAGTAAAGTCGTCATTACAGGGAGAAACCCTCGGCTTTATTGGCAACGTTTCGTTGTTAGTGAGACCTTTACCAGCAATGGTAAAGGCCCCTTATTGTCTTTTTTAGGACCCTTACCATATTTGGTAGGGTCCTTTTTGTATACAAAGAGAGGAGCTAGAAAATGAAAAAACTTTTTAGTAGATTAAGAGTTGTATTCCATGTCCGCCGTTTTGTTCCATTCCTATTTGACTTTTTTACTTCAAAAGAGGTTTCAATAAAGAAGAAAATTTTATCTATTGCTTTTTTAGTTGGTTATGTAGCGATGCCGCTCGATTTAATTCCAGACTTCCTACCGTTTATTGGTATTTTAGATGATATTGGAATTGTGTTATTTATTTTGAATCGAATTGTAAAGATGGCGCCAGTGCAATTACAAGAAAAGCATAACGTAAACGTAGGATAGGAGTTGAAAATATGGAGCAAATTATTTTAGATATAATCGAGTTTTTAAAGCAGTTTTCTTATTTTGGAGTTGTGTTAGCATTAACGTTTGAATTTATTCCAGCAGAAGTAGTTTTGCCCATGGTTGGGTATTGGGTATATGAGGGAGATATGAATTTTTGGCTAGCTGTATTAGCAGGGACACTTGGCGGAACTACAGGACCGTTAACGTTATATGCACTCGGTTATTACGGTGGTCGCCCTCTATTAATAAAATACGGGAAATACTTCTTTATTAAAGAAGAACAAATTCAAAAAGCAGATGATTTCTTTGCGAAGTATGGTCCAGTTGTGGCATTTGTTGGACGCTTCGTACCAGGAGTTCGAACACTTATTTCTGTACCGTGTGGTATGGCAAAAATGAACATATGGAAATTTAGCATATATACATTTGTAGCAATGTTCCCATTAACGACTTTGTATATTTATTTTGGAATGAAATTAGGTCCGCATTGGGAAAAAGCGGCGGGCGTTGTTGGACAATATATGTTACCGATATTAGGAGGCGTTCTTCTTATCGTGGCTAGTATCTTTATCTATAAATTTATGAAAAAACGAAACAAAACTGAATCTATTTAGTTTATTTCGCATTAACGGGCAGTAAGATTCCCACCTCAAAACTTAGCTGTAAAGCAAAGTATTGAGGTGGGAGTTTTACTTTAAATTATGATGTGCTTATTTTTGGAAATAGATGAATAGTACAGGCAAAAGACTCTGAAGGACATACACATATAGGGAATATAAAAGAGAGAGGGGAAACAACTATGTCTTGTGAGTGCTCAGGGTCAGCATTAACTTGCTGTCCAGATAAAAATTATGTGCAAGATAAAGTGTGTAGTCCGTGGTCTGCTACTGTAGTTGCAACAGCAATTGATAATGTTCTCTATACAAATAATATTAACCAAAACGTAATTGGTACTGGTTTTGTTAAATATGATGTTGGACCAGGCCCGATTACTGTAGAAGCACTTGATTCTGCTGGGGCTACAATTGATACACAAACATTAAACCCAGGAACGAGTATTGCTTTTACGTATCGCCGCTTTGATAGTATACAAGTTGTGTTACCTGCAACACCTGCTGGAACGTATCAGGGAGAATTTTGTATTACGACACGCTATTCACTTTCGTAGAAGAATAGGAGAGGGTTGAAATGGGAATGAGAAGTTCCAGTTTGTCTTGTTGTTCTAATAAAACGCTTGTGCAAGATCAAGTATGTGCAGACTGGTCAATTACAGGTGCGGGTACTCAAATTGTCTATACGAATAATCTTACACAAGAAATATACGGTTCAGGTTATGTAAAATATGATACAGGTGCAAATCCGATTACAGTGGATTTTTTAGTAGGTGCTACAGTAGTCGATACGATTACTGTACAACCGCAAAGTAGTGGTACTTTCACAGTGAGGCACTTTACTACTGTTCGAATTACAACGACGGGAACGACTGTTAATCAAGGAGAGTTTTGTATTACAGTACGTTACTCAATTTCATAAAAAGGCATACCTTAAATGGTATGCTTTTTTGAATAGAGGGAGTAATGAAATATTTATTTTATAAGCAACATGTAAATTGGCAACAGTACTTGCCTTCTAAATATAGTGAAGGATTATTTTGTATATTAATAATACTAACGGATTTTAAATCTTTACCTGTGTAAGATATTGTATTGCCAGGAAACACAGTGAAAATATTGGTTACTGCTCCAATGATTTGAATTGTAATTGCTTCAGTGCTGCTAGTACTATTGTAAACCGAGACAGTACCTGATATAAGCAGTATCCCATCACTTTGCCACAGTATCATTGATTGTAGTGCATCTTTGGTAGAGGGAATGGTGTCATTAGTTATGAGGAAATTCCCTGCAAATTCATTTGTTACTCGCTCACAACTTGGATTTGGAGGAGGGGGCGGTGGACAAGGGTCTGGACAAATGATAGATAAAGGAGCGAAACAGCCAATATTTTTTTTGTTCTTCAATACAACCCCTCCTTTTTAAGTTGTCTTTTACTACTATTAAATGTAGAAGCATGGCCGATGTGTTAAGAAAAGAAGAAAATTTTTAAAATTAAGATTGTCTAATAGGCTTACAGCTTAACTTATCATTAATGTTATAGAAAAGATTATATGTGAATAGACATGGGAAAAGAATGATCAGACTCTTTTAGACAAAAGGTGGTTGTATACAATAGTACGAGTAATGTTGGACTTAATACTTAATTAACTGTATATTTACAAAAATCTAATAAAATTCATTTGTTATTTAAACGATATTAATATGTTTAAGATAAAATAGCCCTTGTAATGAATCAATTATTATGAGGAGGATTCACGTGGAAAGAACTGCTTTACGAAAAGTAAAAGGTCTTATTGGATTATTAATGGTGTTTGTATTGGCATTTGTATCATTACCGTGGAGTACGTCGGTTAAAGCGGAAGAGAAAAAGCAAGAAAAGGCACCAAGTGAGAAGAAAATCGTTTTCCCAGTTGTAAGTGATGTGCATATTAAAGATAGTGGAACAGATGATACGTTCCGCTGGAAAAGAGCGATTGAGCAATTTAATACGCTTGCACCAAAGCAAGATGCGTTTGTCATTGTAGGTGATTTTACTGATTCGGGTTTAGTAAAGCAATATGATCGTTTCATGCAAGTGTATAACGAAAATGCAAATAAAGATGCGGTACGAATGAATTCTCTAGGTAATCATGATTATTGGAACGGCTTATCTGTAGAGGGAGCACAGAAGCGTTTCTTAGAAAAGACAGGAATGGAATCGGTTTATTATCATAAGGTGGTAAAAGGGTATCATTTCCTTGTTATGTCTCCAGAGGATGGGACAACACATGGCTATTATTCGGACAAGCAAATTAATTGGTTAAAAGAAGAAATGGCAAAGGCACAAAAAGATGATCCAGAAAAACCGATTTTTGTGTTTTTACATCAACATATTAAAGATACAGTGTACGGTAGCCAAGAATGGGGAACGAAAGATAGTGCGAAAATTAATGCGGTATTAAAAGAATACCCACAAGTAATTACGTTTTCAGGTCATTCACATTATCCGTTAGATGATCCAAGATCGATTCATCAAAAAGATTTTACGTCTGTTGGAACATCTTCTGTAAGCTATATGGAAGTTGAAGGCGGTAAAGTACAAGGGAATATCCCGCCAGGAGCTAGTACATTAAGCCAAGGTTTATTGGTAGAGGTAGATGACAAAGAGGTAACAATTAATCGCCGTGATTTCCATACAAACTCTTGGACAGGTGAGCCTTGGAAAATTAAATTACCAACGAAAAAAGAAGGATTCAACTATGGAGAAGATCGTGATAAAGAAAAGCCATACTTTGCGAAGGATGCAAAGCTTGCTGTATCAAATGTAACGGAAAATGCGGCAACAGTAACATTCCCGCAAGCATTGGACAACCTTCTTGTTCATTCTTATCGCTTGCAAGCAAAGGATAAACAAACAGGTGAGATTAAAAATAAGCTATTAGCATTCTCAGAGTTTTATCGAGATCCAGTGCCGAAAGAACTGACATTTACACTTGCAGGACTAGATGGCGGGAAAACATATACACTTGAAGTTGTTGCGATTGATTCATTTGGCAATGAAAGTGTACAACCATTAACGGCAGAAATTACTACGAAAAAAGATAATATTGACCCGAATGTGAAAATACCAAAGGCAGATGTTTTTGATGTAAACTTTGCAGATGGTACATTTAAAGACAGTTCATCATTTGGTACAAAAGGTGATGTTAAGGGCAATGTGACTATTGAATATGATAAAGCGTTGAAAACAAATGTAATGAAATTAAATGGAAAAGCAAATACATTTGGTTATCTTCCATTTTCAGCAGCACAAAAAGAAAAAGTAGCAAATTCATTTACGTTAGAAACTGTATTTTCGATGAATGAAATTCGTGGACAAGGAATTTTACAAAATACAGAGAGCGGCGGAATTGGTTTTGAATCTACAGGAAATGGATATGTAGAATTATGGGCTCATATTGGCGGAAGCTATAAACGTGTTGGCGTTCAATTAGCAGCAAACAAAACGTATCATTTAACAGGAACGTATAACGGAAGTGAAGTAGCAATTTATGTAGATGGTAAAAAAGTAAATAGTCAGCCGGCTCAAGGGAAAGTATATCACCCGAACGTACCATTTGCACTTGGTGCAGATCCAGACAGCAACGGAAATGGGGGTATTCCGTTAAATGGACAAATTGCGTTAGCAAAATTATATAGTAAAGCATTAAGTTCTTCAGAAGTAGTAGCAGCGTATAACGAGTTTTCTAATCGTACAAAATTAGAGCAAGTAAATACGTTATATGAAGAGATTGGAAAAGTGAAAGAAGTATTGGCAGGTACTTATGAATTTGGTGAAAAACCAGGCCAATATTCACAAGAAGCTTTCAAAGAATTACAAAAAAACTATGACAATGCTAAGAAAGTGTTTGGGAATATGACAAGTACAGGTGAGCAAGTTGTTCAAATGTATAATGAATTAAAAACAGCAAACCAAACATTCGTACAATCAAAAGTGGCAGAAGAACAACCAAAAACACCGAAAGAAAAATTACAAATCAATATTGAATCAGCCAAAGCTTTAGTGAAGAAAGCCCAATCTGCAAACGTAACGGATGGTTCAGTGAAATCATTGAGTCAAAAAATTACAGTTGCAGAAACTGTGTTAAAAGATGTGAAAGTAAAAGATGCACAGGTAGAAACGATGAATCGTACGATAGAGCATGCGATTTCACTTGTTGAGAAAAGCATAAACAAATAAGGTAGAAGAAAAGAAGCTTATCATGATAGGCTTCTTTTTTGTTATACTAAAAATAGCATGGAAAAAGGGAGCGAATAATTTGGAACAGAAAAAGATAAAAAGAATTCTTGAATATGTATGGATCGCGGTTGTGCTCCTTGTAGGATATTATTTCTTAAAAGAGAAAAGTATATGGGTTCTATTTTTAATGACATTTTTATTAGCGGGTTTAGGCACGTTATTTATTAATTTCTTCTTTGATAGTGTAAATGCGTGGAAGAAAAAAAAGAAGGAGACGAAGTAAAGGGGGAGGCTATGCAAAAGTAGAAGCTCATATATCAGGTCATTATTTTCCTATTATTTGTAGGTATTGGAGTTTTTTAATACGCTACACTGATAGGGAATTGGGCATGATTTACAGCTTGCATCTGTATATTCACCATTTTACAATCGTTAACGCAAAAATATAATAAGGTGAAACTTTAATCAGTGGGGGGTGTTCATCCCCCATTGATTATTAGCCCTCACCAATCGGGATAAAACATGAAAATAGCTCGCCGTTTCATCGGCGAGCTATTTTGTTATGCTTTTTTCGTCTCATCATTTGTTTTTTCAGTAGCTAAATGACTATGTTTTCTAGAGTAGAAGAAATAGAAGCATAAGCCGACTATAAGCCAAACTGCAAAGCTAATCCATGTCGTTGTAGACAAATTGATCATTAAATATAAACAGCAAAGAATCGCGACAACTGGCAATACAGGTACGAAAGGTGTACGGAATCCGCGTTTTAAGTCAGGATGAGTTTTCCGTAAAATAAGTACAGCAAAGCAAACGAATGCGAAGGCTGTTAACGTACCGATGTTTACTAAATTCGCTAGTAAATGTAGGTCTAAAAGTCCTGCTAATAAAGCTGCAAATACCCCAGTAATCCATGTGTTTAGTAAAGGGATTTTAACTTTTTTATTTACGCGTGATAACGCTTTTGGGAGTAAGCCGTCTCGGCTCATTGCATAAGAAACACGAACTTGTCCATACATAACGACTAAAAGAACGGTTGTCATTCCTGTCATCGCACCAACTGCAAGTAGCCCTGCAATAGTATCTTCGCCAACGAAATGTAGTGCAAATGCAACAGGGTCAGAAACGTCTAATTGCGTATAAGGAACCATACCTGTTAAAACGAAAGATACGATCATGTATAAAACTGTACAAATAAGAAGGGAACCGATAATGCCAATTGGTAAATCACGCTGCGGTTTTTTCGTTTCTTCTGCCGCAGTTGCGATTGCATCAAAACCTAAAAAGGCGAAGAAGACAGTGGCAGCGCCAGTAATAATACCGTCGTACCCGAATGGAATGAACGGTGTCCAATTTTCAGGTTTTACATATTTTGCGCCTGCTACGATAAAGGCGATAATAACTGCTAATTTTATAAGGACCATAATATTATTAATGCGTGCGCTTTCGCGTATACCAAAACTTAAAAGACCAGTAATGAGAAGTAAAATACAAACAGCGGGTAAATCAATGAGACCACCTTTTCCCGTTCCGGGGGCCGAGGAAATAATGGCGGGAAGGTGTATATTGAACCCTTGAAGCAATGATTGTAAATATCCAGACCAGCCAACAGCTACCGCTGCAACTGCGAGTAAATATTCGAGCATTAAACACCAACCAACGATGAAGGCGACAACTTCTCCGACGGTCATGTATGCATAAGTGTAAACACTTCCTGAGACTGGTATAGAAGAAGCGAATTCGGCATAACAAAAGGCTACACAAGCACAAGTAAATGCAGCAATAAGGAATGATAGCATAATACCAGGACCAGAATGTTTCGCCGCTACAATACCTGTTAATACAAAAATCCCTGTCCCAATTACGGCGCCGATTCCTAAAAACGTTAAATCGAGTGCCGTTAATGTTCGATCTAGCTGCCGTGGTGATTCAGTACTAAGCGCTTTTTTTCGTAATAATGACTTCACTTTGGACTCTCCCCCCATTTTTCATCTCCATAACTGCGAATAGTGTGAACCAATTGGAAAAGAGTACGTGAGTGAATGAAGGTACAGTTATGGTATGCAGTTTTTTGAAATTTCTGGATTAATTTTATTACAATTCAGAATATTTTGTCAAATAAAACTTTAACAAATAAAATGCTGCTTGTAAGGAGAAACTATGTGCAGAAATAGATGCAGGAACAAAAAGATTTACTTTATATAGTAGGAGAAGATGCTATGTTATTTTATTTTGAACTTGTCGTCATTTTACTTTGTACGAAATTAGCTGGTGATATTAGCGTTAGACTCGGTCAGCCTTCTGTACTTGGTAAATTAATTGTTGGTATTATTATCGGTCCTGCGGTGCTAGGTATTATTAATAGTTCAGAACTTATTGATGAGCTTAGCGAGATTGGTGTTTTGCTACTTATGTTTATGGCGGGACTTGAAACAGATTTAGAAGAGTTAAATCGGAATTTGAAATCGTCGTTTGCAGTAGCGGCTGGTGGAATTATTTTTCCTTTTATCGGTGGATATGTAACGGGATTATTGTTTGGATTAATACAATCTCATGCTATTTTTTTAGGATTATTACTTTGTGCAACATCGGTTAGTATTACGGTGCAAACGCTAAGAGATTTAGGGAAGATGAATACGAGAGAAAGTACAACGATTTTAGGTGCTGCTGTATTTGATGATGTGATAGTCGTTATTTTATTAGCATTTGTAATGAGCTTTTTAGGAACGCAAGATGTGAATATAACACTTGTTATTGCAAAGAAAATTATTTTCTTTGTAAGTATCGTTTTTATCGCATGGAAAGTTGTTCCGTGGATTATGAAAATGCTTGTCCCACTTCGTGTATCGGAAGCATTAATTAGTGCAGCTCTTATTATTTGTTTCTCTTTTTCGTATTACAGTGAAATGATGGGAATCGCAGGTATTATTGGAGCTTTTGCAGCAGGGATTGCGATTTCGCAAACAGAGTACAAGCATGAAGTAGAACATAAAATTGAACCGATTGCGTATGCGATATTTGTACCAGTTTTCTTCGTAAGTATTGGAATGGAAATTACATTTCAAGGTATCGGAAGCCAGCTTTGGTTCATTATCATTATGACGCTCATCGCAATTTTCACAAAGTTAATTGGATCAGGTTTAGGAGCAAGACTAACAGGATTTAACTTACAATCTTCTATTAGTATTGGTGCGGGGATGGTGTCGCGCGGGGAAGTAGCGCTTATTATCGCAGCAAATGGACTTACGGCAAATTTATTAGCGAAAGAAAATTTCACAGCTATTGTCATTGTTGTTATATTGACAACAATTATTACGCCGCCACTTTTGAAGAAGTATTTTGTATAGGGAGGAAGGGCTTATCTGATGTAGGTAAGCTCTTTTTTTATCGCAAAAAGCAATAGTCATGTAGCGTGAATGGTTTGTAATTATGGTAAAATCTACGTATATGCTAGGGCGAGGAGAGAAATGTGTGAAGATTACTAAGGAGAAGGTTATAGGTGTAATTATACTCCTTTTATTGTGCATACCATTTACTGCATGGAAAGAATCAAAAGTGAAAGATTTTCCGGTTTCTATTTTTTCAGAAGAAGCAGATGGTGAGTACGATCAAAAGCTGAAATATACTGCTTTTTTACCTAATGTTGCGATTTGGATGAACGGTTGGGAAAAGAAGTGGACAGAAGGGGAAAGAACTGTTTATCAAAAAGGAAATCGCATTGTAAATGTGTTTCATCCTCCTGGCGATGATGGTTTTTACCTCCTTGAAGCAAGAGAAAATAAGAGAACGCAACCGTGAGAAGTGGAGGTTAAATAGTGAAAGCTTCAACATTACTATTTAAAATTGAAAGTAATATGGATCAATTTTCACCAGCCGAAAAGAAGGTTGCCATGTACATAATGGAGAATGCAGAAATTGTTCCGAACTTAACGACGAAAGAAGTGTCAACGAATGCAGGCGCAAGTGAGGCAAGTGTTGTTCGCTTTTGTAAGTCGATTGGGATTGGGAGCTTTAAATCATTTAAAATCGCGCTCGTTCGTGAATTAACGATTGCTGATTATAATATTAATGATTTTTCAGTGATGAATACGGAAGATGGACCGTACGACTTGTTTAATAAAGTTACATATGTGAATAAAGCTGCAATTGAGGCGAGCGTTACTGCGATAGATAAAAAGGAACTTGAGAAAGCTGCAGATCGTATTGTAAATGCGGATAAAATTATATTTTACGGAGTAGGCGGATCGGCTACTCCGGCGATGGACGGGGCTTATAAATTTACAAGGCTCGGATTTACAGCGATGATGCTATCTGATTTTCATATGATGTTGCCACTCGTCACGAATTTAAAAGAGGGAGATATATTTGTGGCGATTTCAACTTCTGGGCGGACGAAAGATGTGCTCGAAATGGCGCAATATGCGAAGAAGCGAGGGGCTACAGTTATTGCGATTACGAAGCTAGACCAATCATCTCCGTTATATAAAGCGGCAGACATTCGCCTTTGTATGCCAGATGTAGAGCAAGACCATCGCATTGCGAGTATTGCTTCGAGAATGACGCAACTGAATATGATTGATGCTTTATATGTGATTACTTTCAATCGAATTGGTAATAAAGTATTAGATCAATTTATGGAGACGAGAGAAGAAGCATTACGGTTACGGAAATTGAAGTAGAAGAAAAGATGGGGAGACTCATCTTTTTTATTATCTTTGACACAAATATGTCATGTTGTGAAATTTTATTTCATAAAATAAGAAAGAGTTATTGATTTTTAGTTTCTTAAAGTTATAATAAAAGTGTGAAATATAATTTCGAAGAGGGTGGCAATATGTTAGAGAATTTATCGACAGAACACCGTAATGAGAAAACGATGAATCTAGATGAGATGAGTATAAAAGAAGTTTTACAAAGTATGAATGAAGAAGATCGAACTGTTGCGTTAGCAGTTGAAAATGAAATAGAAGAAATTGAAAAGGTTGTACAAATTGTTACTAAGTCTTTTGAAGAAGAAGGCCGTTTAATTTATATTGGGGCTGGTACGAGTGGCCGTTTAGGCATTTTAGACGCAGTAGAATGTCCCCCGACATTTGGAACAGATGATAACATGGTTCAAGGATTTATAGCAGGTGGATTGAAAGCGTTTACTAAGGCGGTCGAAGGTGCCGAAGATCGTGAAGAGTTAGCAAAAGAAGATTTAAAAAGTATTGGATTAAACGAGAAAGATACGGTTATTGGAATTGCAGCAAGTGGTAGAACACCCTATGTAATTGGCGGATTGAAATATGCAAGTAGCATGGGAGCAAGTACAGCTAGTATTTCCTGTAATAAAAATGCTGAAATAAGTAAATATGCAAAACTAAATGTGGAAGTGGAAACAGGCGCAGAAATATTAACAGGCTCAACACGGTTGAAGGCTGGCACAGCGCAAAAGTTAGTACTCAATATGATTTCTACAGCGTCTATGATTGGTGTAGGGAAAGTATATAAAAACTTAATGGTAGATGTTCAATCTACAAATGAAAAATTGGTAGAACGCTCAAAACGAATTATTGTTGAAGCGACAGGCGCTAGTTATGAAGTAGCTACAGAGTGTTATGAGAAAGCAGATCGAAATGTGAAAGCTGCAATCGTTATGATATTACTACAGTGTGAATATGGGGAAGCACTAGAAAAATTAAAAGGTGCGAAAGGATTTGTGAAGAAAGCACTTTAAACTTTGGGGAGGGGGGATTCTATTATGAAGAAAGAAGAGAGAATGGCCAAAGAAATTTCAGAGCAGCTTGGGGGAGTAAAAAATATTCGTGGCATTGCTCATTGTATGACGAGGTTACGATTAACGCTTCATGATGAAAGTAAAGTGAACATGGACCTTTTAAAAAAGGTTGAAGGTGTTATGGGAGTGATTGAAGATGAAACGCTTCAAGTTGTTGTTGGGCCAGGGACAGTAAATAAAGTAGCAGCTGAGATGGAAGATTTAACGGGACTGCGAATTGGTGAGGTGGCAGATCACCACCTTGAAGATCTTGGGCAAGAGATGAAGTCAGAGATTAAGAAGAAAAATAATACACCAGTGAAAAACTTTTTAAGAAAAATAGGAAGTATTTTCATTCCGCTAATTCCGGGACTTGTTGCGTCAGGAATTATAAATGGGGTTGCTAACTTCGCGAAAAACGCAGGTGCTGATCCGAATGCAACATGGTTACAAATGTTATTACTTATTGGCGGCGGTATCTTTACATTCTTAGGCATTTTAGTCGGTTGGAATACAGCGAAAGAATTTGGCGGGACACCAGTCCTTGGGGCAATTGCAGGTATTTTAATTTTCAACCCAGCGATGGCGAATGTAAAATTATTCGGTGAAGCGCTCGTACCCGGACGGGGCGGATTATTTGCAGTTATTTTTGCAGCATGGCTTATGGTTGTAGTTGAGAGACGAGTGCGAAAAGCTGTGCCAAATGCAGTTGATATTATTGTGACACCACTCATTACTGTATTAGCTGTAAGTATAGTAACGATGTTAGCGATTCAGCCAGTAGCAGGCTTCTTATCTGATGGTATTACAAGCGGTATTAATGCAATTTTAAATGTTGGCGGAGCATTTGCTGGAGCTGTGCTTGCCGGAACATTTTTACCTCTCGTAATGGTCGGATTACATCACGGTTTAACACCGATTCATATGGAATTTATTAATCAAACGCACGTAACGCCTTTATTACCAGTATTAGCAATGGCTGGCGCTGGGCAAGTAGGAGCAGCAATTGCGATTTATGTGAAAACAAAAAATAAACGCCTTCGTAATGTGATTAAAGGTGGATTACCAGTAGGATTTTTAGGAATTGGCGAACCGCTATTATACGGGGTTACATTGCCACTTGGGAAACCGTTTATTACTGCTTGTTTAGGAGCGGCTGTCGGTGGTGCATTCCAAGCTGTTATGAAAACGGCTTCACTCGGAATAGGTGTATCAGGATTATCATTAATTCCGTTAATTGCTGATAATAAATATTTATTATATTTCCTTGGATTAGTAGTTGCATATATTTTCGGATTCATCTTTACGTACTTCTTCGGCTTTAAAGAAGAAATGGCAGAAAACATATAGAGAAAGGGATTCCTTTCTCTTTTTTTTATATTAATAGAAGGAGAGATTTATATGATAGGAGTTTCAATTTATCTTTCAAAAGAGCGAGTAGAGAAACAAGAAGCATGGTTAAAACTAGCGAAAGAAAACGGATTTTCATCTGTTTTTACATCTCTTCACATTCCAGAAGATGATCCGAATACGTATAAGGAGTTAATTCAAATACTTGGGAAACAAGCTCTCGAAAATGAAATGGAATTAATGGTTGATGTCTCTCCAAAATCGTTAAACCATTTAGGGATGACGTATGAAAATGTGGAAGAGTTATTAGACTTTGGCATTACTGGTTTACGAATGGATTACGGTATTACGCCAAAAGAAATCGCACGTGTATCTCATAAGATGAAGGTAGCTTTAAATGCGAGTACGATTACAGAACCATTTTGGAAAGAGTTACTTGCGGAAAATATACGAGTAGATCGTGTAGAAGCGTGGCATAATTTTTATCCACGTCCAGAAACAGGACTAGCAAAGTCGTTTTTGCAAAAACAAAATAAATATTTACATGAGTGCGGAATAAAAACGATGGCATTTATTCCGGGAGATGGTGAAAAACGCGGTCCGTTATATGAGGGTTTACCAACTTTAGAAAAACATCGCAGTATGCGCCCGCTTCAAGCATATTTAGAACTTGTGCAAGATTGTGCTGTTGATAAAGTTTTAATTGGCGATATAAGCGGGAGTTTAGAAAGTGTACAAGAAATAGCAAGTGCGAGTAGAGGGATTATTCCGCTGGGATATGAGCCATTTATAAATGAAAATGAAGTATTAAAAGTGGTAGAGAAAGTGCATACGAATAGATTAGATCCAGCACGTGATGTCATTCGCTCTGTGGAATCAAGAGAAGAAAATAAAGTTGCATTACAACCGATGAATACAATTTCAAGAAAACGAGGCAGTATTACAATTGATAATGAATTGTACGGTAGATATGCTGGTGAAATGCAAATAGTTATAAATGATTTACCTGAAGATAGGAAAGTGAATGTTGTTGGAATGGTGATGGAAGAAGATGTGTCTTTATTGTCTTATATAGGTGCTGGGAAAAATTTTCAACTTTTTCTAAGTAATAGAGCGAAAGCTTGAATTAGCACTATTTTATAAAAAACATTATCTGCAAAAAGGATAATGTTTTTTGGTTTCTTTAAAAAAGCATTTGACGAATGAAAAGAAATACCGTATTGTTTTGTCTTGTGAATAAATGTTCACCATAACAAAACAAAAAAGGAGAGTTCAGAATGAATCAATATATTGGTAATTTAATTATTCGTATCGTATTAGGAGTTACTTTTTTTGCACACGGTTTAGCAAAGTTTCAATCAGGTATAGATAACGTAGCAGGATGGTTTACAAGCATCGGTTTACCAGGTGGTCTTGCATATGGCGTAGCAACAGTTGAATTAGTTGGTGGTATATTATTAATTATCGGTTTAGGCGTGAGGTATGTAGGATTGTTATTCGCTCTTATTTTGGCTGGAGCTATCGTAAAGGTAAATGGAGCAGCAGGCTTATTAGGAGATGGAAAGAATCCGGGATATGAATTAGATCTTGCATTATTATCAATGGGTGCGTATTTATTCGTTGTAAAAGCAGAAGGATATGTAGATCGCTTCTTAAAAGAGAAAGTAATGAAAACGAAGTAAATTTTATTTTTTTAGTGTTGACTTGACGACTTGGTGTAACTATAATGATTACATCAAGTCGATTAGTAATAAAATGATTCGTATATTTTTTTATTCTAGTTGTAACTAAATTAGTTACAACTAGAATAAAGCTTAAAGAATAAAGGAATATAAAAGAGTAAATAAAAAGTGGAGGAAATAACATGTCAAAATTACATTTAGAGGTTTTTACAGGATCTGAGCAAGCATTTCAAGTTACATCCACAATTGTATACGGAGAAAAAGATGCAATTCTTATCGATGCACAATTTTTATTAAGTGATGCGCACCGTTTAGCAGCTCAAATTATTGAAACAGGAAAGAATTTAACTCATATTTATGTGACTCATTTCCATCCAGATCACTATTTTGGATTAAATGTATTACATGAAGCATTTCCAGAAGCGAAGATTGTTGCATTACGGAATACTGTTGAAGATATTCGTAACACATTTGAGAAGAAAGTGGAACAGTGGAAACCATCTATTGGGCATAATGTTCCTCATCAACCAATTGTTCCAGAGGAATTAACAGAAGAGAAATTGATTTTAGAGGGAAATGATTTAATCATTAAAGGTGGTTTGCAAGGTGATACACCGAATAATAGTTATGTATGGATTCCATCATTAAAAGCCGTTGTTACAGGCGATATCGTTTATAACAATACTTTCGTATGGACGTTAGAAACAGATGCTGAAGCTCGTCATAAATGGTTAGAAACATTAAGTGAACTTGAAAATCTTCATCCTGAAATTGTTGTAGCGGGTCATCGTGATTATGACGTACCAAATACAGCAGACGCGATTAAACATACTCGTAAATATTTAGTTGCATTTGATGAAGTTCTTGCAGGAAATCCTTCAAGTGAAGAAATTCAAACGGCAATAAAGGAGCGGTTCCCGCACGTTAAAGCGTTAGAAATTGGACTTGTTTTAGCGGCAAACGCGTTTGGGGTGAAAAAATAATGAAGCAAAAAACAAATTTAGAAATTGTTCGAAGCACATATGAAGGACCATCTTCTTCAAATGCAAAACATTTAGCGGAAGCTTTCTCTGAAAAAGTAGAGTGGACAGAGGCAGCAGGTTTTCCGTACGGCGGAACGTATATAGGTACAGAAGCTATAATGGAAAATGTATTTAGTCGTTTAGGATCAGAATGGGATGATTATAAAGCGAGTGTAAATACGTACCATGAAGTAAACGGAAAAGATGTGATTATTGCTGAAGGTGTTTACTCAGGAGTTTATAAAGAGACGGGAAAATCATTTGAGGCGGAATTTGTTCATGTATGGCAGCTTGGAAATGGAAAAATAGTGAAATTTAAACAATATGTGGACAGTTACATTGTACGAGAAGCGATGAAGGTTTAAAATGAAATAAGGAAACAAATGGAATCGGCTGTGCGCAGGCGATTCCATTTGTTTATGTAATTATTAGGGGAATGGGGAGTACATAATATGAAAAAATGGATAATAGGGGCAATTACAATGATTGTAATTGCGATAGGAGCTGTATTCGGTGTTACTAAACTTCTTAATTATATAGAGGAAGAGGAGAAGAGTCTTAAAACACAAAAAGTGATGAGCCAACAGGACAAGAAAGTTGCGGAAGAGAAGCCACAATTTAGTGAGGATGAAATTATTTCTACAATGCATAGGATGGTACATCAAAAAGTGAAATCATCTGATAAATGGGGATTTATCGAAATGACAAATAAGGAAATTCGTAGTGCGAAGAACGCAGTAGAAAGCAGTACAAATTTTAAATATAAAGCAAAGCTACTTTCTACTTTGGAGCGTTGGGAGAAAGGAGACTTTTCACAAACGGTTGAGGATCATAACTTTTTGTGGGAAATTCAAGGTGGTGATACCGGAAAGGCAACAGAACGTTTATCGCCAGAAGAAGAAAAGCAGTATGTGAAAGAAATGAAAGGTAAATAAAAACATCGCCACTTTGGTGGCGATGCTTTTTCATTAAGAATGCTTTCGTACTAAAGCTCTAGTCGTCTGAGGAGAAACAGTTTTAAAATGAGAGAATAAATAGCACCCTGTAACGACGATAATTGTCCCGAAAATTTGAATCCATGTTAATTCTTCTCCAAGGAAAAGGAATGCTAAAATAGCTGTGAAAATTGGATTGAAATTTAGAAAAATCCCCGATGTAGTAGCGCCTAATTTCTGTACACCAATATTCCAAAACACCATACAAAGTACTGTTGAAATGAGTCCTGTATATAAAAGTGATGTTATGAAGGAAGAGTTGATATTGGAAACAGTGAAGCTACCTATGTTAAATGGAAGCAATAAAATAACGCCGAAAATACCAGAATATAATGTAGCCATTAGCGGTGTAACTGTTTTTGTCGCCCATTTACTACAAACAGAATAAATGCCCCAAATACAAACTGCTGCAATCATCCATAAATCCCCGCTATTAAAATGTAGTGAAAATAAAAGAGCAAAGTTTCCCTTTAAAAGAACGAGGATGACCCCAAAAAATGAAAGAATCATAGAAAGAATTTGAAGCGTATTTACTTTTTCTTTTAGAAACAGCACAGAAAATAATGCAATTGAAATAGCGTTCAATGTAGAAATAAGACCTACATTCGTTGCGGATGTTTTTTCTAATGCTAAAAATTGAAAAATGTTGAAAAGAGCGACGCCTGTAATTCCCATAATTACTAACGGGATTATAGCAGCACGCGGTGGAATAATTTTCTTCTCTTTAAACCATACGAGTGGTAATAAACAAACAATCGCAATCATCCATCTTAAACTTGTCAGTGTCATCGGAGACGCATGATCGACAAGTGATTTCCCAACGACAAAATTTCCTCCCCATAATAAGCTTGTTAATAATAGTAAAAAGACGTAAAAATAAGGCATACTAAAAACCCCTTTGTTGAAATAAGAATGAACTGTAAATAATTTTAGCATTTTTCTTTATTATCTAATATATTCTTTTGTATAATGGTAAAAACTCGATAAAATGTTTCGTTAGAAATCTTATTTACAGAAAAACATTCAGTTTTATATAAGTTATGAGATGTTTCTTCGAATAATCGTCGGTAAGAAAAAAGGGGGAATTTTGATGGAGTCATCTGTTATTAAAGTGCTTGATGATTTGGATGTGAAAATTTTAGATATATTGCAGAAAGAATCACAAGTAAGTAATGCAGAGCTTGCACGCCGTGTTAATTTATCTCCAGCTGCGATGCATGCACGAATAAAAAGGTTAGATGGGGAAGGTTTTATTGATAAGCAAGTAGCAATTTTAAATCAAGAAAAGCTTGGATTTGATTTATTATGTTTCATTTTTATGAGTACGAATATTCATCAGTATGAAAAGCTGGAAGTGTTAGAACGAGAATTAGAATCTATGCCTGAAGTGTTAGAATGTCACTGTTTAACAGGAGAGTATGATTATTTATTAAAAGTTGCGAATCGTGATCGTAAGGAACTAGAGCTTTTTATTAGGAAACTAAATAAATTAGGGATTACACGGATACAGACGAGTTTAGCACTTCGTGAAATTAAATATTCGACGGTATTGCCGATACGAAATGAGGAACCGAGCATCGATTAAGTTGCTTGGTTTTTTGTTTATGTAAAATTCAGAAAAGTGATTAACGGAGAGAAAAGAGAGATGTATTATTATATGAAATTATGAATTAAAATTCATTCATTGTTATAAATATTAATGCTGGGGGCAAGGGGATATAATATGAAAATCTTTAATGCGGTTACAAGTGATGTGAAAGAAATTTATAATCTCATTGAAATGTATGCAAAAGAAGGAGTTGTTTTGCCGCGTTCTCTTTTGTCTCTCTATCAATATTTACAATGTTTATATGTTATGAAAGAAGGAGAGGAAGTCGTTGGAGTTGCTGGTTTACATGTGTTAGGAGAGGATCTTGCAGAAGTACGATCGTTAGTAGTTTCGCATACATATGCAGGAAAAGGGATAGGGCGTATGCTCGTGAGTCATGTGATGGAGGAAGCGACGAAAATAAATGTAAAAAGAGTGATTTCTTTAACGTATGAAACAGTATTTTTTCAAAAGTGTGGATTTGATTTTGTAAATAAAGAATTGCTGCCAGAGAAAGTATGGGTTGATTGTAGACATTGTCCAAAAGTCAATTATTGTGATGAGGTGGCGATGATACGGTATGTTGGATGAAATTTTTAGAGAGAAAAAAGGCCCACTATTATTTAAGAAATAGTGGGTATCTATATTTTAATCAGAAATGAGATGTTGTTAAGAATTTGAATTCGTTTGTCTTACTGCAAAATTAAAAATGGGATTTTTAAGCTCATAGTTATAAGTAGAACCATCGACAAGTCCTACAACTTTATCGCTATCATAAAGGTCGAGCATAAATTGTGCCATTTGTTTTGCAGTGTGGAATTTCGGTACAACATTATCGTATTGGAACTCATCAATATTAAATGAACGTTTTGCGAATTCTGTTTCAGTTGCACCAGGAGCTAAAACTTTTGCTTGTAGTTTTGCACCTTGTTCTTTCAGTTCGTGAGATAGTCCTTCTGTAAATGCACTTACATAAAATTTCGTAGCGCAATACGTAACAGCATTGGCAACAATCGTGTATCCACCGCCTGATGAAACGTTAATAAGCTGTGTTCCTTCGGTCATTGAATAATCTCGAACGAAAAGGGAAGATAGTATTGTTAGTGCTTCTATATTTACATGCAACATCGTTTCTATCTTGTTTAAATTTTGTTCAGCAATTGAGGCGAAATTACCAAAACCTGCGTTGTTAATCCACGTTTCAATTTGAAAACTTTGTAGACTTTCATAAAATTTATAAACTTCTTCAGTGACTGATAAATCAGTTCTTCGAATGACAACATCCAATTCCGGATGCATTTCGTTAATTTTCAATTTTAATTCTTCTAATTCTGTTTGTCTTCGAGCTACAAGTATTAAGTTTTTTCCGCGAGATGCAAAGGCTAAAGCGGATTCATAGCCAATTCCTGAACTAGCACCAGTAATAACAGTATATTTCATATAAAAGCCTCCTAAATTCAAATTAATTTATCATGGTTAGATTGTATTTGTTAGAGTATACTCTAAGTCAAATGTTTTTTATAATTTGGATAAGGCAGTAAAATATATGAGAGTAAATGGCGTGCGGAGGGAGTATGGTTATGTATACAATTAGCGAGGTAGCTAAATTATTAGGAGTGAGCACACATACATTACGTTATTATGAAAAGGAGAACATATTAATTGCAAATCGCGATGCAAATGGGAATAGATTGTATGAAGAGTCACATATAAAGTGGTTGCAGTTTGTAATGAAGTTAAAACAAACACAAATGCCGATAGCGAAAATAAGAGAATATGCTAGATTATATTTAGAAGGGGAGCATACAACCGAAGCTCGTTTACAGCTCTTAGAAGATCATAGGAAATCTATTCAGATTCAAAGAGAAAATTTAGAAGTTACAGAGAAGATGCTCGAAAATAAAATTATTGCATACAAAGATTCGTTGAAAAGTAAATAGCGTACAAAATATTTCGTTCTTTGTTGCATGTTGAAAAGGGAGTACAGGTCTTTGTTTTGGAATTTATCTATGAGTATTTAATTATAATGTGCCGATAAATTAAAAAAGAGCAGTTAGCTAAAAGCAACTGCTCGATTCAAAGGGATCTCCAAGGGGGGAATGGAGAAAATATTATGTTACTACCATTATTGACAGATTATTAAGAAATATACATGTGGATTTAAGAAATTTAAAATATTTTTTGGTTAATAGAATCCGGGTGTTGACACTTTATCAATTGGTCATGTAGAATGTTTATGAATGACATTCAGTCATTTTTTCTGTGAAAGGGTGTAGATAAGCAACTTTTATATGTAGTTAGCTTAATAACGGAACAAATATAAGGATAAATGAGGATGATATTGGTTTTTTAAATAGTAGTTAGAGTGAGATTATATTTTTTAAATTAAAAATGACTGACGGTCAGTCAGTAAATAATAGAAGGTGAGAGATATGAAAAATAAAGCTTGGTTATATGTCATATTAACATGTATCTTTGAAATTTTTTGGGTGTTTGGTTTTAATACAGCTCATACTTGGTGGCATTGGGTCATTATTGTAGGAGTTATCGCTGTTGATTTTTACTTCCTATCGAAAGCGTGCGAACATCTTGCAACAGGGACTGTATATGCTGTGTTTGCCGGAGCTGGTACGGTTGGTACTTTCCTAATGGATGTATTCCTTTTCGGCGGCAGTTTCAGTTTAGGAAAGCTATTCTTTATCGTAATGGTCGTAGCGGGCGTGATCGGTTTAAAATTAGCTGATAATAAAGAAGAAACCGCGGAAGAAATTGTGAAAGGAGCTGCTTAAAAATGGGTTGGATTTTCGTATTTTTTGCTGCAATTAGTGAAATAGTCGGTGTGATAGGCCTTAAAATGTATAGTAAAGATAAGACGTTAACAAATGGAGCGATTTATATAGGTGGATTTGCAACTTCCTTTGCATTCTTATACACATCTTTCTTGTTCTTACAAGTAAGTGTAGCTTATGCGGTTTGGATTGGCATTGGAACAGCAGGAGCTGTTTTATTAAATATGTTTCTGTTTGGTGAATCGAAAAGTAAGGCACGTTTGATTAGTGTAGCTCTTATCGTATGTGGAGTTACGGGATTAAAGGCTCTTTCATAAGAAAAGGATATTAAAGTTAAATCTCCTAACGATTTGTTGGGAGATTTTTATTATGAAAAGTGCACGATGATTGACAGTACAGCTAGTTATTTTATAAAATGAGTGACAGTCATTCAATACGCGTGTGAAAGGGTTTAGATGATGAATAAAAAAGAAAAAATTGTCTATGCAGCTATTGAAGTGTTTCAGGAAAAGGGCGTTGAAAAAACGAAGATTTCTGATATCGTGAAATTGGCTGGCATTGCACAAGGAACTTTCTATTTATATTTTCCTTCTAAGTTATCTGTTATGCCTGCAATAGCAGAAGTGATGGTTGAGAAGATGATACTTGCAGTGAAAGAAAAAGTACAGAACGATTCACCTTTTTCAAGTAAAGTTGAGCAAGTAATAGATGCAGTATTTACCTTTATAGCTGAATATCGTGAAATACAAGCATTAATGTATGCGGGCCTTGCATCAACTGAACATATAAAAGAATGGGAAGCTGTATATGAGCCTCTTTATATATGGCTAAGTGGCTTTTTAAGTGAGGCAAAAGAATCAGGTGAAATTCGTGATTCGGTTCACGCTGAGCGAACAGCGAAGTTATTTATCGCTCTTGTTGAATCAGCAGCGGAACAAGTTTATTTATATGATCATAAAGATGATGAGCAAGTCGAGCTACAAAAGGCAGAAGTACTAGATTTTTTAACACATGCACTACATATAAAGAAGTAGTAAGATGAACCTGTCTGAAAAGGTAGGTTCATTTCTGCGGGAAACTGAATGATAGTCATTCACCCTGTGTTTATGTATGTGTGGAAGGATAGAGTGAAATTCTAATGAGTGGGGACATCTTTACTCAGTGTGAGCCCACAAATAGCAGGATAAAGAAAAAGCTTCTTGGGCATTATTTTTGAGAGGAACTGCGGGAAGAGGTGTTAAAAATTGAAGAAACCGATAAAAGAACAAAAGATGGTATTGATCATTCTTTTGAGTAATATATTTATCGCTTTTTTAGGGATTGGATTAATCATTCCGGTTATGCCGTCCTTTATGAATGATATGAATTTAACAGGAAAGACGATGGGTTATCTCGTTGCAGTGTTTGCAATGGCGCAGCTTATTACTTCACCTATTACGGGTCGTTGGGTCGACATTTACGGTAGGAAGAAAATGATAATCATTGGATTATTTATTTTTGGTGTTTCAGAGCTTCTTTTTGGATTAGGTACAGATGTGTGGATGCTTTATGCAGCGAGGGTGTTAGGCGGAATTAGTGCCGCGTTTATTATGCCGGGTGTTACGGCATATGTTGCTGATATTACTTCTATTCAAGAACGTCCAAAGGCGATGGGATATCTTTCAGCGGCTATTAGTACCGGATTTATTATAGGGCCTGGAATCGGCGGGTTTATTGCAGAATACGGTATACGTGTGCCGTTCTTTGTGGCAGCAGTGATTGCCTTTGTTGCATGCGTGATTTCTATATTTATTTTGAAAGAGCCGTTAACGAAAGAAGAACTTGCAGAGATTTCTGCTAATACGAAAGAATCCAGCTTTATCGGAGATTTAAAGAAATCATTAAATCCAATGTATGCAATCGCATTTATTATTGTATTTGTACTCGCATTTGGATTATCAGCATATGAAACTGTGTTTAGCCTGTTCTCTGATCATAAGTTTGGTTTCACACCGAAAGATATTGCTGCAATTATTACGATTAGCTCCATCTTTGGGGTAGTTGTGCAAGTATTTATGTTTGGCAAATTGGTTGACATGTTCGGTGAGAAAGTATTAATTCAAATATGTTTAATTGTAGGTGCAGTATTAGCATTCGTCTCAACTGTAGTCTTTAATTATTGGATTGTACTTCTCGTTACTTGCTTTATTTTCCTAGCATTTGATTTGCTTCGTCCAGCTTTAACGACGTTTTTATCAAAAGCAGCTGGAAAAGAGCAAGGATTCGTTGCTGGTATGAACTCAACGTATACGAGTTTAGGAAATATCGCAGGACCAGCGATGGGCGGAATATTATTTGATATAAACATTAATTATCCATATGCATTTTCAGGTGTTGTTTTAATCGTTGGTCTCGGCATTACATTTATGTGGAGAGAGAAACAACTAGCTCAAAGTTTTGCGAAGTAATGTAGTGAATAACGAAAAGCCTCTTACTATTTTTATGGTAAGGGGCTTTTCGTTTATAAACTTAATCCAAACCGCTTTAATTCAATAAATATCCCCTCTAATTGCTTTCCTTTATCCGTTAACGTGTACTCTACGCGAGGTGGAACCTCTGGATATACTTTTCGCGTTATAATCCCTTGCGTTTCCAATTCTTTTAGGCGAAGCGATAAAGTTTTCGGACTAATCCCATCCATTGATTTTTGTAAATTACTAAAGCGTAAAGTTCCTTCGATAAGAAGGTCACGAATGATTAAAAACGTCCATTTTGTACTAATTACGTCAAGCGTTTTAGCGATAGGACAAGGTATACCAGGTAAACCTTTCGTTAATACAACTGGATCTATATTGCTCATGGAAATAGCCTCCATAAAAATTTTTTGAATGAATTTGCCTTATCGTATCACAAAACTATCTTTTTGGTAACTATATGAAAAAAATATCACTACTTCCATAAAGGAAGTTAGTGCATATACAATAGCAATACGAAATACAAAGGGTTTGTATGAAGAGGAGGTGATTTCCATGGGTATGAAAAAGTTGTTTATGTTTCTTAGTTTTTTTGTCATTTGTATTGTGCTTGTAGCATGTAGTGGTGAGCAAAAAACTGAAATTCAGTTATTAAAAGAAATGCCGAAGCCAAAAGCAATGACAATTGATTCTTCATTAAGTAAAAAGGAAGCGACAGAAATCGTGCATGCAGCTCAGCGTTTTTATGCATTTTGGGATACAGGTAAAGAGGAGCTTATTCCGCAGACGGTTACTGAAAATTTTTTCGATAACACACTGCCGAAAGGTCGACCACAAGGCACTGAAGGATTAAAGCTTGCGGCGCAAAACTTTCGTAAAGTAGTTCCTGATATACATTGCGAGATTGAAGATTTATTAGTCGTTGGTGATAAAGTAACAGCTCGTCTTTCTTTTACAGGAACTCATAATGATAAGAAAATCAATTTTTTTGCAATTGATATTTTGCATGTGAAGGATGGCAAGATAACGGAAGATTGGCATTTAGAAGATAATCTTACGCTGAAACAACAACTTGGGTTAATAGCTGAGGAATAAAATAAGGGAGAGAAAAGTGATGAAAAATATATTTATTATAAATGGACATGAAAAATACGGTACGAAAGAAGGTCGATTAAATAGAACGTTAGTTGATTATATGATAACTGTATTAAGTGAGAATCATTATGTGAAAACAACGACGATTCAAGATGGATATAGTATGAAAGAAGAACAAGATAAATTTCTATGGGCTGATGTTGTAATTTATCAAACACCTATTTACTGGTTTAGTGTACCGGGATTATTTAAAACATATATGGATGAAGTGTATGAATACGGTTTGTTCTTTAAAGGTGCAGATGAATATGGAACAGGTGGTTTATTAAAAGAGAAGCAGTATATGTTTTCTACAACTTGGAACGCACCTGAAAAAGCATTTGGAGATAAGACGAAGTTCTTTGAAGGAGAAAGTTTAGAATCAGCACTTAGTCATTTACATCGTGTGCAGAAGTTTCTTGGCATGAGTCCGTTAAAGAGTTTTGCTTGTTATGATGTGGTGAAAAATCCGGATATTGAGCAATATTTATTGAACTTGAAAGATCACTTAGATAGAGTAATTAAATAATAGTTTGTATCTGTATGTGAAGAAGGTACTACTAAGGATGTAGTACCTTCTCTTTCATGAAATACGTTGAAAATCTTTACTTATACAGGACGGTTTTAGTTTTTTTGATTTGATTAAATGTTTAATATCAGAGATGTTATCGTATGAAAGCTGAGTATGATAATAGTTAATGTACTCAAGTAATGCAAAAATATAAATAAATAGAGTGAATGATACCCCGCCTAAAGGTAAGTGGGGATACCAAATTACAAAATCAATAGTAAACGTAATAAATCCCGTGACAATCAATGCTATATTTATCTTTTTAAGTACTTTTAAATATTGAATCATCCTAATAGGTGTAATAGATGTTTTCTCTTTTTTTAGTCGTTTCCGCTTTACGTACCAGTAAATTGCTCCTTGTAATAAGATAAACTCTAAAAGAAGAAATGAGATCCAAAAAGAAAATAGGGAATATAAATGTAACGTAGGATAAGCATAATTAAGTAAGTAACTTGTGAAAATAAAAGTAATGACTGAAAATAACTCACCTGTGTATAGATAGGAAAGTCTTTTTTCTAGGTTGCGTTTCATGGTTCTTCTCCTTTTATAAAAACTCATATTTTAATACATGGATGGCTGTATCCATAACTTCGCAAAATTCGCCCAACCGAATGAATCAATTGTTACGTTTTTTAAAGAAGAAGGGTATGTTTTTCTTTTTAAAACGTGATAGTTAAATAAAATGATGTTTTCAGCTTGTAAAAACTCTTCAATCTCATACATGAGCTTATACCGTTTTTCTTTATTGTCTTCTAATAAAAAGGTATCAAGTAAACAATTAATTTGTTTTGCATAGTGTGGGTCCATGAATCGATTTACGAAGCAACTTTTATTTTTAAATACATTTAAAAATGCAATTTCATGATCGGTAGCAAATACTTCCCCCATGAAAATAATATCCGCATGTTTATCAATAGAACGATTCATATAATCTGAAACGAGAAATGGGTGAAGTTCTACGTGTACTCCTAATTGTTCGCAGCGTTCTTTTAGGAAATGTGCATCATTTGCACTATCTTTAAATGCGAAGAAATAAATATGTATCGTTTCTCCATTATAGGTGCTCTTTTTTAAATAATCTTTCGCTTTTTCTAAAGAGTAGGACCTGTTAGGAACTTGGCGGCTTCTTTCAGGAAAAAAGCTTGATGCAGCAATTGTTCGTCTGCCCTCTATGCTATGAAGTATCGTTTCAACGTCATATAGTTCTCTCCAAGCTTTTCGAAAGTGAATGTCGTGATGAGGACCAGGTTTTGTAAAGTTGAAGCTAGCATAAATACAACCTATTTCTTCTATTTGTATATCATGCCTTTCATTTTCCTCTTCATTTGGTAGTTCATAATCAGCATCTATTTGCAAATGATCAGGAATACCCCAAAATTCAATACGGTCTAATAACGCACGCTCTTTAAAATAATGGGTGAACGCTTCGAGTACGATATTGTCTTCAGAGTAATGAGTAAGTTTAAAAGGTCCAGTACCTATGTAGTGATGATTTTGAATAACTGCATCATGCGGTAAAATTGCGAGTTGCATGGAACTCACATAACGTAAGAAAAAAACGTTAGGTTTTGCTAAATGAAATCGTATTTGCAGTGGTGATGGTGTTTCAATTTGAACAATTTCTTCTGTTAACCATTCGAAAGGGGAGTGGATTTGTTTTAATCTTTCAAATGAAAATTGTACATCTTTAGAAGTTAAAACTGTTTCGTTATGAAAATGTATATCCTTTCGTAAATAAAAGGTCCACGTAAGCCCGTCTGCACTTAATTCCCACGTATGTGCAATGTGTGGTTCCATTTTTTCAGTAACATCATTATAAACGACTAACGTATCAAAAATTTGACTCGTAAGATGGCTCTCCGTAGTTACAGCCACAAAAGCCGGATCTAATGGGAAGATCTTTCTTGATATAGGAATCTTCAATATGTCGTACATATCATTTGAAGGTGTGTATCCAAAATGATGATGTAGTTTATTTTCTATCTTTTTTTGAAGTGCAAGGGGTAGAGGTTCTTTTAAAAGAAGAAAAACATCCTTTAACTTTTCTTGCGCTAACAGTTCATCTGTATAGGATTCAATTGCTTCTAGGAAACTATGTGTAAATAAAATTTCCGTTTTATTTCCGCGACCACGTCCTGGAGTCCAGTGAATTAATTGCTCCTCGTTCATTTTCTTTAATAAAATCTTTACGTTTTTCGTACTGCAATATAAAACATCCGCTAATTCTTGTAAGCTATTTCGTATATGTTGTTGGTCTTGTGCATGTAATCTTAAACGAATGTAATAGTCCATAATTTTCATATATACACTTCCTTCTATAATAAAGTGAAACTTTAATCAGTGGGGGACGCCCCCCACTGATTATTAGCCTTCACCAATCGGGCTTTTACGGGCAGTTGATCCCCACCTAACTTCTTTGCTTTCGCTGAATTTTGAGGTGGGGGTCTTACTGCCCGTTAATGCGGGATAAAAGGGGAAACTCTTTAGAATATTCTAACCTTTTTCTTCCTCTTTTTCAAAGTAAAATGAATAAGCATAAGGAGGGGGAAACAATGGGATTTTGGAGTATGCACCGAAATATAAAAATCAGAATTATAACTTCGTTTTTAACACGCACTGTATCCACAATGATTTTTCCATTTATGGCGATTTATTTTTCAATAAAATTAGGTAGTGCGATTGCTGGTGCTTTATTACTCATCAATGTGCTAGCTGCATTAATTATCGGTTTATATGGTGGGTATGTTGGAGATCGGCTCGGTCGTAAAAAAGTAATGATTATCGGCCAAAGTATACAAGTCGTTTCCATTGCTTGTATGGGAATTGCAAATTCGGATTATGTAGATTCACCATGGCTAACATTTGTGTTTATGTTAGTGAATAGTTTAGGATCTGGACTTATGAATCCAGCGACGGAAGCGATGTTAATAGATGTGAGTACACCTGAAAATCGAAAAGTGATGTACAGCATTAACTACTGGGCTATTAACTTATCAATTGCGATTGGAGCAATATTTGGCGGATTACTATTTGAGAACTATAGATTGCAATTGTTTATCGGATTAACAGTTATTGCAGTTATTACTTTATATGTGATGGCTGTATATATGGAAGAAGTGTATGTGGCACGAAAAACGGTGGAGAAGAAAAATGTATTAAAAGATATGGCAGATAGTTATAAAGTCGTGATGAAAGATAGAGCGTTTTTAATTTTTTGTGCAGCAAGTATATGTACACTATCGTTAGAGTTTCAAATTAATAATTATTTAGGGATACGTTTACAGAAGGAATTTGAAACGGTGCACTTTTTCTTCGGGAATGGTTTTACATTCGATTTAACAGGTATTCGAATGCTCAGCTGGATATCGGCAGAGAATACAATTTTAGTTGTGTTATGTACAGCGCTTCTTATTAAAATGCTGAAAAGCTTCAACGATTTGAAAATTTTATATGTAGGTTTATTCATTTACACGATTGGATTTACAATACTCGGAACGAGCAATAGTTTATGGATCTTATTAATCGCAGGGCTTTTCCAAACTGTAGGAGAGATGATGTATGTGCCGGTTCGTCAATCTATAATGGCGGATATGGTGCCAAACGAGGCAAGAGGTTCATATATGGCGATTAACGGAATGGTCTTTCAATTGGCAAAAATGAATGGGGCATTAGGTGTTATGCTAGGCTCGTTTATTGCATCTTGGGGCATGAGCACTCTATATTTCATCGTTGGTATGAGCAGTATTTTATTATTTATGAAGGCGATAGGGAAAGAGAAGTATCAGAATGAAGGAAATGTTTCTCAGATTGGATGAAACTATATAAAAGCGAACCAGTTATACTGGGACTCGCTTTTTATATAATTTTTAAAACGGATCAACTTCAGCTAAATCAGGATTGGCGTTAGGGTTTGTTAATAAGGTTTTCAGCTCACCTACTTCTGAGAGAGCGACGAGGATATAACCACTAATGAGGACGATGAGTCCGATGACCCGTAATGTTTGCAATTTAATGTCACGGCTATTTTCTTCTGAGTTGTTTTGGGGCGTTGAAGGCGGATTGTTGTTCATAATAGAGCTCCTATCTTTTTTATTTACCCCGCTATTTGCGGGCAGTAAGAATCCCACCTCAAAATTCGGCGAATGCGAGGAAGTTAGGCGGGAGATAATTGCCCGATTGGTGTGGGCTAATAATCAGTGGGAATGGGTAAAACCCCCACTGATTAAAGTTTCACTTTATATGTGCGAAATCATTATTTAACGTATGGATAGGAATTGTATAGTCATTTTCACTATATGAGAAATGCCTACGAAAAGTGATTAGAAATTTTAGGACGAGAAAAAGAGGCTGTTATGTGCAGCCTCTTTTCTCGTTAAAATGAAGAAATTCGTTTCTTCGTTTTTGGTACAATAATAAACTTTATCCAAAGTACGCCGATTACCATAATAATCAAAGCATGTAGTAATTGTCTTGTAGCAATGAGTATAACACTTGAAAATACAATGAGTTGAATACTTAGCAATATGAAAATTAAGCTAAGAAATTGACTCATTCGTTCTTCAGTATCAATTGGATATAATGCTACAATAATATTTCCCGAAAAATATTTCCACAGGGAACGGAGCTGCATAGAAATCATATATAGGACGATATAAGCGATAGCACCTTTTACATATATATTCGGAATAAAATATAGAGCGAAAGCACCGATCAACCCTAAGCGAATATATATACCGAAATAATCATTACCGCGTAAAAATGCTAGTGTATGTAAATAGAAGAAAGTTGCTCGTTTTTTATGTAATAAAGGTTCAATCCAATTTGTAAGCCATTTTCTTTTATTTACTTGCTTATTCAGTTGCGGAACATCGGTGAAAATGCTAGCAAATTGATAGAAACGAACGTCCATTTTTTCTTCTTGTTCGATTATGTAATCCCACGGTATTCGTTTTGTAGGTTGTTTCTTCGTGTATAGAAGCAGGAAAGCAAGAAGTAAGAGTAGTCCGCCTAACACGATCACATTTGCAGTATAAAACAGCATGTAAATGATCAGGGCGTTACAAGCAATGCGAATGATAAACCATATGCTTTTTTCATAACTATCACGCCACATCCAATGTATGTATATGTTCCAGCCCTTTAGAATCATTAAAATTATAAAGATTGTACATAAGAAAGGTACGGTTAGTTGTAATGATTGCATGGCAAGCGGTACGATAACAAGGAACGTAAATATAAGCGGGAAAAGCTGAATGATGTAATTATATAGAAGAGATTTTTTAAAATAAGATGTTAATTTCTCTTCTAATGCAAGTAAATAGACAGCGTCCGGTTTTTGAATAAATGTGCGAACTTGGCATCTCGTTATAATGAGTGTAAGTACGATCGTGATGAGTAATAAAGATATTCCTTTAGAAGGATCCGTTTTAAGAAACTTAGCGTAATAATATGCACCTACACATGAGACGAAGATGAAGCTATATAGTAAACCGTTAATCATACGTGCAAAGTATGTGATGGCATTTTGAATATGTTGTTGAAAGCGAGAGCTCCATAGTGATTCGATTGACATGTTTTTCACCTCTTTTTTCTATTATATATGTTTTATAAAGTAAAAAACGAGCAAATTGCGTTACGCAACTTGCTCGTTTTTCTTTTCTTTATTTTTTTTCTGATCACGATTCATTAATGGATAGAAGGCAAAGCCAATTCCGAATAAACCAATTCCGAGAAGAAATGTTTTTATATCGGATGCGCCGGTTTTAATAACCCATAGTGCATAGCAAAGTGCGATAACTGCAACTACACCATCCATAATTCTTGAACCCATTTCATTCTTATATGTTTCACCAGTTGCGACTAGTTTTAACTGGAAGATTGGTGAAACGAGATATGGAATGAGGTAGGCCAGTGTTGATACGGTAATAACGAATGTATAAGCTTCCGCAATTGTTCCTGATAATGTTGAGAATAAGAACACTTGCGACATAATGTTTGTTAATCGTAGTGAATGAATTGGACTTCCTTTTTTATTCGTTTTTGCGAAGAAGGAAGGGAAGAAACCTTCTTTTGCTGCTTGATAAGGTACTTCTGAGCTTAATAAAATCCAGCCTAATATTGAACCGAATAGGGAAGTAAGAGCAAGTAATGCCATAAGTTTCCCGCCGCCATGACCCATTGCAGCGTTTAATGCATCTGCTAATGGACGTTCAGAAGCTTGTAATTTATCAACGTGAAGTACACCCATTGTTAAAATTGTAATTCCTAAGTAAATTGCAACTGTGATAAGTAATCCTGCAACAGTTGCGCGTTTTACCGTTTTTGGAGAGGTAGCTCGGTTTGATAAAAGAACGGCTGATTCAATCCCGATAAATGCCCAAAGTGTTGTAAGAGCAGCTAAGTTTACTTGTGAAAGTAGACCGTGTGATACGCCTTCTTTATCGATCATTGGTGTGTACCATTGTCCAAACTTTGAAGCTTCGAACGCAAATAACGTAACGACGATGAATAGAAGGAATCCAGTCACTTTCGTTGTTGTTGCTAAGAAGTTTAGCTTCCCAGCTCCGCTTACACCGTTTGTTAAAATTAAATGTGTTCCCCAAAGTAAGACAGAACAAATAGTAAATGTAATTAGTTTTCCAACTTCTATATTGAAAGAGCCAATTGAAAATAGTAGTCGTGTATCTTTCATAATTGGGAAGAAGAGCGATAAATATCCCGCGAAAGATGTAATAATGGCAACGTTACTTGCCCAGTTTGCAACCCAATATCCCCATACCATGCTGAAACCAGCCATTTTCTTTCTTTTTGGTGTTGAGAATAAAGCATATGCATGACTTTGTGGTCCTGTCGTTAAATCAGGACGACGAATTGCTAAATTACCGAAAACAAGAGCTAGCATTAAAACACCAAACCCTGTTGTTAACCAAGCTAAAGTGACACCGAGTGGGCTTGCTGTTTGTGCTAACGTACTTGGCACCATGAAAATACCAGCGCCAACCATGTTACCGACAACGAAAGCTGTTAGTACCCAAAAGCCCCATTTTTTTTGTTGCATAGAAAATACCTCCAAAGTTAGTATAACCAAGTCAAGCGAGGAGATATGTATGTCTTCCTGATAAGGAAGAGAAGGTCCAAACAAAACAAAAAAAGCACGTAATCTGCCGCTACATGCTTTCTATCTTATAAGAAACCCACGACATACCTCTCGATAGCTCTCCACAAACGAAACGTTTGTGACAGTTCTGCACTTATTAAATGCAGACCCAGCAAGCGTGTATGGTGGACACGACTTACTTCGGCAATCATTCCTTTCTCATTTCTTCATCAATGCCACTACATCTCCTGAAATGATACTCTTAATGACTGCAACCTCTACCTCACCGAGATACGAATGAGGATTTATGTATTAAATTAACATGTTTAAGAGTAACAAATGTATTTTTATACGTCAATGGATATAGTAATAATCAGATTATAGAGAAGAATTCGTTATTAGGTCCTGGAGGGTTTTAACTAAAAAGCAGCTGACCTAAATATTAGATCAGCTGCTACATATAAGATTAAACTAAGTTTAATACAGTTACTTTTTCACGTGTCATAGACTCAAGGCTCTTATGAATACCTTGTGCGCCCATACCTGAACCTTTTATACCGATGAATGGGAAGTGGTCAGGACCGCGCTCTGTGCGTCCGTTAATTTGAACAGAACCAGTGTCGATTTTGTTAGCAATTGCAAACGCTTTGTTAATGTCTTTTGTGAAGACACTTGCTTGCAGACCGAACTCTGATTTGTTAGCAATTTCAATCGCTTGTTCATCAGAAGAAACACGGATGATTGGAAGGATTGGGCCGAATGGCTCTTCCCAAGCAACTTTCATTTCTTCTGTTACGTTGTCAATTAATGTTGGGTAAATTAAGTTGCGCTCACGTTTGTTACCGATAACGATTGTTGCACCTTTTTCTACAGCATCATCAACTAAGCCTTGAACGAAGTCAGCAGATTTGTCGTCGATTAATGGGACGATTGTGCTGTCTTGTTCTGGAGATCCAACTGATAATTTAGCTACTTGCTCTTTTAATAAGTCAACAAGCTCGTCTGCTACATTTTCGTGTACAAGTACACGTTTAATAGCTGTACAACGTTGACCAGAGTAAGAGAATGCACCGCTTACGATATGATTTGCAGCATCTTGTAAGTCAGCATCTTCACGAACGATACCAGGGTCTTTACCACCAAGTTCTAATACAAGTGGAATCATTGCAGCTTTTTTCGCTAAGTGCTTACCTGTGTTTGTACCACCTGTGAACGATACCATATTGATGCCAGGATGTTCTACTAAGTAGTCACCAATTACAGAACCGCGTCCTGTAGCTACGTTTACAAGACCTTTTGGAAGGCCAGCTTTATGAAGTGCTTCAACCATTTTAACACCGCTAATTGCACCTTGTGTTGCTGGTTTGAAGATAACAGCGTTACCCATAATAAGTGCTGGTGCAAGTTTTGCAGCAGATAAGTTTACTGGGTAGTTAAATGGTGCGATTGCTAATACAACACCAAGTGGTGCGCGTTGGATAATCGCAAGTTTAGATTTCGTTCCGCCAGGGAAGCTATCGCCCATCATGCTTTCTCCGTGCATATGAAGAGCTTCTTCAATAGTGTAACGAATGAAGTCAGCTGTACGAACAACTTCTTTTTTCGCATCTTTATATCCTTTACCGACTTCTTTCATAATGATATCGGCAATTTCATCTTGCATATTTACGAGCTCATCAGCCCATTTATATAAATATTTTGCGCGATCTTGTAGAGAAGCTTCAGCCCATGATTTTTGAGCTTCTTTTGCAGATGCAATTGCTTCATCCACTTCTCCTTGAGTAATTGCTTGTACTTGCCCAATTACTTCGTGTAAGTATGGAGATGGAATGTCGATTGTTTGACCTGAAGAGCTTTCTCTCCATTCTCCGTTTAAATAAAATTTGTACGTATTGCTAGTTGTCATGATTAGTCCTCCTAAAATAGCAACTTGTAAGAGTGAGTATAAGGTGATTGTAGGTGGTTTGATAATATTTTTCAAATGAAATGTTTGTGAAAACGATTTCTTATTATTTTTTTATTTTGTATGCCCTTTCTTACAGAAGATTCTCTTATTTCAAACTGAATTATAAGTAGAATGCATCACTTTCATTTTTTGTGATAAAAGATGATTTTATTCTAAAGCGAAAAAAACAATTGACAGAATACTCAATAAAGTTGTAAGATTATAAATGGAAAATAAATGAAGGGGGTGTGCGTAATGATTGTAATCGTAAATGTAATGGGCTTAGCTCTGTTAAATGGCGGAAAACATTCATATCATTACGCAACCCGTGCGGATATATAGGACCTTTTTGTCTTATGAGAAGCGTACGTTGCGTATATCGTAACGTACGCTTTTATGCATTCTTTTGCATATCGTCAAGCGGCGGTATGCTTTTTTTTGTTTATTTTCCTCGTTACTATAAAAAATCAGAATTTGGAAGGTGGAAAAATGTGATGAAATTGTATGGCTTACGAAATGTAAATGTGATGGGTTTGGATAGCGGATAAAGAAATGTGAATCAAACGAGAAAGAGAAAGGAGAGGTTATATTGTTTTCAGTATTACTAAAGTTAAGCTGGTTTTTTAGAGAGCATTGGAAAAGGTATAGTATTGCAATTGGGGTACTTTTAATTGTAAACGTGATAGAGGTAATTCCACCGAAAGTGTTAGGGATTACAATTGATAATATTAAAACGGGAGCCTTAACGAATGAGGCGATTATGCAATATATTCTTATTTTACTTGGGGTAACGATTGGTGGGTATGTACTTACTTTCATTTGGCAGCACCAACTATTTGGCGGTGCGTTCGTACTTGAGAAAACGATGCGTTCAAAATTTATGGGGCATTTACTTAAGATGACACCGACGTTTTATCAAAAAAATCGTACTGGCGATTTAATGGCGAGAGCGACAAATGATTTAAAAGCAATCTCCATGACAGCTGGTTTTGGTATATTAACGCTCGTTGATTCTAGTCTATATATGCTTACAATCGTTTGTATGATGGGCTTTTCAATTAGTTGGCAGTTAACATTTGCTGCGCTTATACCGCTTCCGATTATGGCGTATGCGATGAATAGATACGGAAAGAAATTGCATGAAAGATTTACAGTCGCGCAAGATGCGTTCGGGGATATGAACGATAAAGTACTTGAATCAATTGCGGGTGTACGCGTTATTCGTGCGTATGTACAGGAGAGCGCTGATCAAGGAAGGTTTCATCATTTAGGAGATGACGTATACGAGAAAAATATGAGAGTAGCAAGAATCGATGCATTATTCCAGCCAACTGTAAAAATGCTCGTCGGTCTTAGTTATTTAATTGGTTTAGTGTACGGTGCATATCTCGTATTCCAATCAAAGGTGACACTTGGTGAGCTCGTTTCTTTTAACGTCTATTTAGGGATGATGATTTGGCCGATGTTTGCAATTGGTGAATTGATTAATGTTATGCAAAGAGGAAATGCATCGCTCGACCGTGTAAATGAAACGTTAGCTTATGAACCGGATGTAAAGAATCCGAAAGATCCAAAGGTTGTACAAGAGCCAGATTACATTCAATTTGATAATGTTACTTTTTCATATCCTTCATCAATTGAAACAAATTTAAAAAATGTTTCATTCTCATTAAAACAAGGAGAGACACTTGGAGTTGTTGGGAAAACAGGAAGCGGGAAAACGACGCTCGTTCGTCAGCTTCTTCGTCAATATCCACTTGGGGAAGGGGATATTGCGGTTTCTGATGTGAAGCTAGATAAAATTACGAATGATAACGTACTTGGCTGGATTGGGTATGTACCTCAGGAACACATTTTGTTCTCAAAAACAGCGAAGGAAAATATTTTATTCGGAAATAGAGAAGCGACTGAAGAAGAACTTGAAAAAGCGATTGAAATAGCTGCGTTTAAAAAGGATTTAGAGTTTTTACCGGAAGGTTTAGAAACGCTCGTTGGAGAGAAAGGTGTTTCTTTATCAGGTGGGCAAAAGCAAAGGATTTCGATTGCGAGGGCTGTTATTCAAAATCCGGAAATTTTAATTTTGGACGATTCTTTATCAGCTGTTGATGCTCGTACTGAAGCGGCAATTATTGAAAACATACGAACAGAAAGAAGCGGGAAGACGACGATTATAACAACGCATCGTTTGTCAGCAGTGCAGCATGCTGATTGGATTCTCGTTATGGATAACGGTGAGGTTATTGAAGAAGGTTCGCATGAAGCGCTCGTTCGAAATGGGGGCTGGTATGCAGAGCAGTTCGAAAGACAACAAGGTGAAAGTGAAAGTACGGATAGTGGGGTGAAAATATGAGTGTTTCAAAACGATTGTTTCAATACGCGATGAAAGTAAAAGGGCCGATTTTTGCAGCGATGGCGATGCTATTTGTTTTCGTTATTGCAGAACTCGCGGGTCCTTTCGTCGCAAAAACGATGATCGATGAGCATATCGTTGGAATAGAGAGACCCTGGTATGAAACAGAAAAGAGTGAGGATGCTGTTTCATATAATGGCGCCTTTTATAAGCGAAGTGATCGCTTTGAACAAGGTGAGCAAAAAGGGAAAGAAGTCCGAGTGATTCAAGTTGGTTTTCAGTACTATTTTGTACCGAATAAAATAACGCTTGAAGGAACTCGTTCTGTTAAGGGTGATGTGCTTACAGTACAAAGTGGTAAGGCAGTGCAAGTGTATAAATCGAAAGCCTTAACGAAAGAAGAAGTATTTGCGTTTTATAAACCAGAAATAAATAGGTTATTACTACTTGGCGGTGGATATTTCGCTTTATTAGTAGTCGTATCATTATTTGCATACGGAAAGCAGTTCTTCTTACAGAAGGCGGCAAACAAAATTATTCAAATTATGAGGGAAGACGTCTTTTCTCATATTCAAACGTTGCCAATTCGTTATTTTGACCATTTACCAGCAGGGAAAATTGTTTCGCGTGTAACGAATGATACAGAAGCGATTCGTGATTTATATGTAACAGTGCTTGCGACATTCGTCTCTAGTATCATCTATATTATCGGGATTTTCGCTGCGCTATTTTTACTTGATGTAAAACTGGCGGCACTATGCTTACTCATCATCCCAATTTTAATTGTTTGGGCGATTATGTATAGAAAGTATGCGTCTGTATACAATCATAAAATGCGTTCGCGTTTATCGGATATTAACGGAACAGTGAATGAATCAATTCAAGGGATGCCAATTATTCAAGCATTTCGTCAAGAACATGAAACGAAGAAGGAATTTGAAGAGTTAAATGGTGATTATTTTAAATATCAAAATAAAATTTTAAATTTAAATGCAGCAACTTCGCATAATTTAGTGTCTGTATTAAGAAACATCGCTTTTACAGGTGTAATTTGGTATTTCGGTGGTGCTTCATTAAGTGCTTCTGGCCTCCTTTCTCTAGGGATACTGTATGCTTTCGTCGATTATTTAACGAGATTGTTCTCGCCAATTACGAACATGGTGAACCAACTTGCTAACTTAGAGCAATCGCGTGTTGCATCAGAGCGCGTCTTTGAATTGCTAGAGGAAAAGGGAGAGGCAGTAGAAGAAGAACGTATGCCTCGCTTAACCGGAAATGTGAAATTCGATAATGTTTCGTTTTCTTACAATGGAAAAGATGAAGTATTAAAAAATATTTCTTTTGAAGCGAAACAAGGGGAGACAGTGGCACTTGTCGGTCATACTGGATCAGGAAAAAGTTCCATTATGAATGTGCTCTTTCAGTTTTATGAATTTCAAAAAGGGAAGCTTACGATTGATGGTCATGATGTAACAGAGATGCCGAAACAAGCAACACGTGAACATATGGGAATTGTATTGCAAGATCCGTTTTTATTTAGCGGGACAGTGGCATCCAATGTAAGCTTAGAAAATGAAAAAATTTCAAAAGATCGCATCGTGAAGGCGTTACGTGATGTTGGTGCGGAAAGGTTTGCGAACAATATAGATGAAAAAATTACGGAGAAAGGAAGTACACTTTCAACCGGAGAACGTCAGCTTATATCGTTTGCTAGGGCACTTGCTTTTGATCCTGCTATTTTAATTTTAGATGAAGCGACTTCCAGTATTGATACAGAAACAGAAGCGATGATTCAACAAGCGCTAGAAGTTGTGAAGAAAGGACGAACGACGTTTATTATCGCTCATCGTCTTTCAACAATTAAGAGCGCTGATCAAATTATTGTGCTTGATAGAGGAACGATTTTGGAAAAAGGTTCCCATGATGAATTAATGAAAAAGCGCGGGCGTTATTACGATATGTATAAAACGCAAATGGAAGGAAACCAGAGTGCTTAATTTTTAGAAGAACTTGCGATTTTCGCAAGTTCTTTTTTGATCGGATTGTCCGCTTAGAAGTTAATATATTTCACCGGCTGAAAAACTTATAAATAAGTAGGTATTGTTTTACCTTTTTCTTTATAAATGCTATATTAAAAAATGTTACTTATTTTTTGTATGTAGCGCTATTTTTCCATTTTGTTTGATTATGAAGAAAAAGGTTAAACTAAATAAGAACATTTTCATTGAAAAATTGTTCGAAATTGCATACAATCAATATAGTTTTTAAATTCCTATCAGAATACTTGGAGGACTACTATCATGAAAAAATTATTTTCAGTGCTTGCAGTAACTACATTAGCGATTGGGATTGTAGCGGGCTGCGGTAAAGAAGAGAAAAAAGATACAGCTAATCAAGATGCATTACAGAAGATAAAACAAAGCGGTGAGCTTGTAATTGGTACAGAAGGTACATATCCACCATTTACGTTCCACGATACAAACGATAAATTAACTGGGTTTGACGTTGAATTAGCAGAAGAAGTTGCAAAACGTTTAGGTGTAAAGCCTGTATTTAAAGAAACACAATGGGATAGCTTACTTGCAGGAATAGATGCAAAACGTTTCGACATGGTTGCGAACGAAGTTGGTATTCGTGAAGATCGCCAAAAGAAATATGACTTCTCTAGTCCATACATTTCTTCTTCAGCAGCATTAGTTGTTGCGAAAGATAAAGATAAACCTGCTACATTTGCTGACGTAAAAGGATTAAAAGCAGCGCAATCTTTAACGAGTAACTACGCAGATATTGCTAAGAAAAATGGTGCGGAAATCACAGGTGTAGAAGGATTTAGCCAAGCAGCAGAATTATTAAGTTCTGGCCGCGTTGATTTTACAATCAATGATAAATTATCAGTGTTAAACTATTTAGAAACGAAAAAAGATGCAAAAATTAAAATTGTAGATACAGAAAAAGAAGCGTCACAAAGTGGATTCTTATTCCGTAAAGGTAGCGACAAACTTGTACAAGAAGTAAATAAAGCGTTAGAAGATATGAAAAAAGATGGTACGTACGATAAAATAACGAAAAAATGGTTCGGTGAAAATGTATCTAAGTAGCGCATTGATGTCAGATCGATTGTCTACTTGGATAGATATTATGCAGACTTCCTTCGCGCCTATGCTGAAGGAAGCTGTCTTTACGACAATTCCGTTAACGCTTATTACATTTATTATCGGTATTATACTTGCGACGTTAACAGCGCTCGCACGTATTTCAGGTAGTCGTATTTTACAATGGATTGCTCGTATCTATGTATCTATCATTCGCGGAACGCCACTTCTTGTACAGTTATTTATTATTTTCTATGGTCTTCCAACTCTTAATATTGAAGTTGAGCCATATACAGCAGCAGTTATTGGATTTTCATTAAATGTAGGTGCATATGCATCTGAAATTATTCGTGCTTCTATCCTTTCAATCCCGAAAGGACAGTGGGAAGCGGCTTACACAATTGGGATGACATACCCGCAAGCATTGAAACGTGTTATTTTACCACAAGCAACACGCGTATCAATTCCGCCGCTTTCGAATACATTTATTAGTTTAGTGAAGGATACGTCATTAGCGTCGTTAATTTTAGTAACAGAAATGTTCCGAAAAGCGCAGGAAATTGCGGCAATGAACTATGAGTTTTTAATTGTTTATTTTGAAGCAGGTCTAATTTATTGGGTAATTTGCTTCTTATTATCTATCGTGCAACAAATATTAGAAAAACGTTCAGAACGTTATACTCTAAAATAACCCTTTCATAAAAGGAGTTTTTGTTTTTATGATTTCAATTCAACATTTACAAAAAAGTTTCGGAGATAATACCGTATTAAAACATATAGACTTATCAGTTGAGAAGGGCGAAGTGGTTGTTATTATCGGGCCATCTGGATCTGGTAAGACGACATTCTTACGTTGTCTCAACGTGTTAGAAACGCCGAACGCTGGTAACATTCGTATCGGCAATAAAGAGCTCGATTTCTCTCAAAAAGTATCGAAGAAAGATATTGTAAATCTTCGTACGCAAACAGGTATGGTATTCCAGCACCATAATCTATTTCCTCATTTAACAGCAATTCACAATGTAATGGAAGGGCTCGTTACAGTGAAAAAGATGGGGAAAGAAGAAGCGAAGAAAAAAGCAAACTATTTCCTTGAAAAAGTTGGTCTTGCGGATAAAGTAGACTTATATCCGTTCCAATTATCAGGTGGACAACAACAGCGCGTTGGAATCGCTCGTGCGCTTGCGATGGAGCCGGAAGTTTTACTATTTGATGAGCCAACGTCAGCACTTGATCCTGAGCTAGTTCAAGAAGTTTTAAAGGTTATGAAAGAACTTGCTAAAGAAGGAATGACGATGGTCATTGTAACGCATGAAATGCGCTTTGCTCATCAAATTGCGAACCGTGTTATTTTCATGGATGGCGGTGTCGTTGTCGAACAAGGTACACCGGAAGATGTATTTACAAATCCAAAAGAAGAACGAACGAAGAAGTTTTTACAAATGTTGCAATAAATTAAGGAAGGTCTCAGGGCATATGCCCTGAGACCTTTTTGCCATATATATTTATTTTTGGAATCCGCCAAGGCTTTGCTCAGCCATTGCAACTAAACGTTTTGTAATTTCTCCACCAACAGAACCGTTAGCGCGAGCCGTAGAATCTGCTCCTAATTGTACACCAAATTCTTGAGCGATTTCGTACTTCATTTGATCGATTGCTGCTGTTGCACCTGGTACTACTAATTGATTGTAAGAACTTTGGTTTGCCATAGGAATATATCCTCCTTAGAGTTATAAAAATTTTTTTGGTTGGACTAGCTGGATTTGAACCAGATTATCGCCCCGTTTGGCGCTAATCCATCGGTAATTAAGTTTGTACTCATAGTATGGATGTTACCTAGAAAGATATACAAAAAAATAATTTGTAAATTTTGTAAAAAACATTTCATCATTTCGTAAATTATGAAATAAGAGTAATCGTTGTATTTTTAAGAAAGAAGGCTAAACTAAGAGCGAAATCATATGCGTTTTTTTCTTTGTATAACCAGCTTGGCTTACTTAACTTATGATTTGTTAAAGTGAGACAAATTCCAGTTTAGTAAAATGAAAATTAAATCGGGAGCAACTGCATAGTTCTGTTTTAACCCAGGGTGGGCAGAAAAAGGAACTGACCGCGTCTATGCACGGCTAGATGCTCTCTTTAATCTAAAAAAGAGGCTTTTTAATTGTTTTTAAACGATAACGTATGGAGGAATCATGATGGGAATTTGCCCGCTTTGCAACGCGCTAGAATTACAAACATATTCTTGTCAAAATTGCCAAGGTATACTCCAAGATTATGGGAAAACTGTAGATTACATAGACGATTACAGTGCATATATGGATCAAGAATTATTAAGTGCAGTAGACGGTTTAACACATAATAATTCACAGGAGTATTGCAATCATGTTTTTTATTGCGGAGTATGTAATGTGGAAACAGAAGTTGTAGTGAAGCTCGTTTAAATAAAAAACTTCCACCTTATGAAGGAGGTGGAAGTTTTTGTTTTTGTATTTGTGAGTTAATCATAGGGGAAGGGATGTTTTCGGTATGTGACGAAGGACCTGATTTTATTTGTGACATTTTTTCTTTCGTGTCGCGCAAAGAGTGTTCAGTTAAATAGATGGCATATTCATAAAATAATTGGCGCGTAAGTTCACTTTGTTCTTTTAACTTTTCATCTTGGAATACAGTTCGCCCCGGTTTAGAATTTGCTTCAAATAGCCACGGGTTTTCCGTGGTGTCTAAACCAATGTCAAAACCAATTTCTCCAATGTTCCCGGTTACTTGCCCATCAAGTGCATAACTGATTTGTAAGGCTGTTTGTTTTAGTTTATTTTCAATTTGAACTTGCTTTGTTGAATCAGGAAATAGTTCCTGAAGTAATTTCGTATCACCGCCGCTATTTACATGAGTTGTTAAGCTACCTTTGCCGGCGATTTTTGCGACGATTGCACTGACTACCCAATTACCAAAATGGTTTTTATTTGTATGAATGCGAAAATCGACGGGTTGCCCTTCGAAGCGGAGCAGTGAGATACCTTGTTGTACGATAAACTTTTTTAAATCATGTCCTTTTAACACATGGTTAAGAAGGGCTTCTAATGATTGATACTTTCTTAGTTTGTTTTGTTCATTTTCACGATAACGACAATAGTAGCAATTATCAGTTTGAGAATAGAGTATTTGATGAATATTTCTTCCGAAGCTACCGTGTATTGGTTTCATATAAATGTACTTATACGTACCGAGAAGTCGTTCTACTTGTTCAAAATGTTGAAATACTTCTGTATTTGGTAAGAATGGTTTAATTGAATCTTCTTTCATTAAAAGTTGATGCACTTCCCATTTATTGAAAAATCCCGGATTAAACCACGGAATCCCATAGTCGCTTTCTAAACGTTTTTTTGCTCTTACGATAGGTTTGTAATTTTCTGCTTGCCGATTTGGTAATCGGTCGTAAATGACATTTGGTAAAGGGACTTTGTTTTTTACCCATTTTCCTTCTTGAAAGAAGTACCCTTCAATTGTTTCCTCTTCCCAGTTTATATGTTGAATGCCAAAGACAAATACAAATGGCTGCAATGTGAATGGTGGTGTTAATAACTCACTGAGAGAGATGGAACGACTTCCTAAAGGAGAATTAGAATCATCGTTAAAGCCAGTTGTGAAAATCCCGATTAATGGGCCGAAAACAATGGTTTGATTGTGTAAGAAGGCATGGATTGTTGCTGAATGCGGTAGTAAAAGATCGGCTGCAATCTGTTCGCCAATAATAATTTCTCGCGTGAATGAATAATGAATTTTAATATTCTCACATGTAATATAACGTAAGCCAAAGAAAAAGGATGTAATTGGTGGTGTAATAGAAAAAACGTAAGGTAAAGTAATACTATTTGGATGCTCATCTGAAATACTTAATGTATATATGTGCTCTTTCAACGGGGATTTCCTCCTTTCGTTATGGTGTAAATCGGCTAAACTTTAATGGACCATGAAAAATTTGTTCAGCCAGTTCGTCGTTGTACCTAGTATAAACATCGTAAGATGGCATCGTATTGACGTACATAAGCCAAATGGCACCTTTTTGATCCATAATGGTAGAAAGCTCTAGTTCAAATAATGAAGAATAGGACTGATCGAGTGTTTTAAACACTTCATTTACAACATCATGTAAAGCATCTTTTAATAATTGAACGCCAGTTGGAGAAAGTAAATATTTAATTTTAGAAAATGGATGTAACATAGAACGTTCTGTTGCTGAAAGTAAAAATTGTGCTGGGAATGAAGATTTTTGTATAAATTGACCGAGCACTTTCCAATTCTGTTCTTTATTTTTTTGCATAATGGTTCGAATATGAATCGGATATGATAGTTGATTTGGAGGTTGTAACATTGGATGAATCATATAACGGAATGAGTGTATGTTCGATTTGCACCATGATATAAATTTATCTGTTCGTTTGAATTGAGTAGAAGTATGATGTTGTTCATTTATTGTATCGATATGAAATGTTTTATTTTTGTAAGTGGCCCGATATAAATTTTCATTGGAGTGTATATTGATTGGTCTTATAATAATATCTCTTGTTTCTAGTAGTAATTTAAAAATTCCTTGTACTGTTCCTTTTATTATTTTTGGTACGTAAGGGGAAAGACGTTTATTAGTAAGAAAAAGATTGTGTAAATCGCTTGGGTTAATAAGTGTGTTGTTTAAAAAGGTAGTGGAAGAACGTTTGTGTAATGAATGAATAATCGCATTTGCTTGTTGGAATTCCTCATCCTCTTTGAAATGACAACGATCATATATATATGAAGGAATGGGAAAGGTTTGATCTATCCAATTTCCTGTATCTGTATCGTAAATAAGACCAGAAACAAGATCTGTCTTTGAATCAATGCTAAACGGTGTGAATTGGGCAACGACGTTATGATAAAGACGAGCTCGCTTAGCGATTTCGGTGTAATACGTTTGCTCGTGATGGAGCCCGGAAGTTAAAAGACCAAGAACCAACGAAATCACTCCTTTAGTAATAAGATGTTTGCATTATAGGCGAAGCTATATATTGCAAATACGTTTTTATACCATTATACTTTTGTCCGTATGATGATATGCTATAGTTTTGGAGAAGTGAAAGGTTGATTGTGATGAATATATGGTTAAATATGTTAATGACGACAGGGCTCGGGGCAATTATTGGAGGATACACAAATCATTTAGCGATAAAAATGTTATTTCGTCCTCATCGTCCGATTTATATTGGGAAGTTTCAGGTTCCATTTACGCCAGGGTTAATTCCGAAGCGCCGCGATGAGCTTGCTGTTCAATTAGGTAAAATGGTTGTAGACCATTTGTTAACACCAGAAGGAATCGGAAAAAAACTAACAAATAAAGATTTTCAAACCAGTTTAATTCGCTGGACACAAGTGGAAGTTGATAAAGTAATTACAAATGAACAGTCGTTACGGGATATGTTAGAAAAATGGAATTTAGAACATGTAGAAGAAGAGGCGATCGGGAAAATCGAACATGTTATTACAGAAAAAATTCATGCATTTTTAGCAGAGTACTATACATATACATGGGAACAGGCGTTACCTCATTCTGTTCATGAAAAAGTAGAGAATGCGATTCCGAATGTAGCATCTTTTATTTTAAAAAGAGGAATTAGCTTTTTGGAAAGTGAAGAAGGAAAGGAACGCCTTTCAAAAATGATTGATGACTTTTTCGCTTCCAGGGGAACGCTGCTTAACTTAGTTGGTATGTTTTTAGGGAATGTAAGTTTAGTTGATCGCGTGCAGCCGGAAGTCATTAAGTTTTTAGGACAAGATGGAACAGAGCGTCTGTTAACTGATGTACTGCAAAAAGAGTGGGAAAAGTTAAAAGGAAGAGACGTAAAAGAATTAGAAACGTTCGTAGAGAAAGAAATGATTGTGAACTCCATATTGTCAGCGGTTAAAGTAGAGGAAACAGTGAGTAGATTTTTAAATCAGTCTGTTCAGCAAGTATGTGAGCCAGTGCGAGAAACAATCGTTGGAAAAGTGGTCCCTAGCGCAGTAGAGAAAGGCTTGAAGTGGGGGACAGAAAATGTGGGAAGTATATTGGGAAATCTACAGCTTGCGGAAATTGTCCAGCAAGAAGTATCTACATTTTCAACAGAGAGACTAGAAGATCTCGTATTGTCCATTACAAAAAATGAGTTAAAAATGATTACATATTTAGGGGCGTTATTAGGAGGAACAATTGGATTTATTCAAGGGTTGTTACTCTTGTTCCTTAAGTAATAAAGATGGGTGCATAGAAATAAAAGTGAAATTTCTTCCCATCTCTTGCATAGTTTGATATGGTAGGAAGAGGTGCGTATGTAAATGCACTTAAAAGGCAGTGCGAGCGAAAAGCGCTAGCCTTCTAAAGGAGGAAAAATAAAATGACAAAAAACATTCATGATGTTGCATATGAATTACAAAAAACAATCGCTGAAAACGAAGATTTCCAAACATTAAAAGCAAGCTACGCAGCAGTACAAGGAGATGCAGAGTCAAAGAACTTATTCGAAGAGTTCCGCGCGATGCAACTTGGCTTACAACAAAAAATGATGCAAGGCCAAGAAATCACTGAAGAAGACAACCAAAAAGCACAAGAAGTTGTAGCTCGCATTCAACAAGATGCAAAAATCACAAAGTTAATGGAAACTGAGCAACGTTTAAACATCGTTATCACTGACGTTAACAAAATTATCATGAAGCCACTTGAAGAATTATATAGCGCGCAACAAGCGTAATGATAGAAGACGCTCCTAGTATGGGGGCGTTTTTTTGTGTAGGAAATTTGATAGTCCTTCCACAAAAAAATCCCCTTCAAAATAGCCATGTGTTAGTGACTGTTTTGAAGGGGATATATGATGTATCTTTCAATTTCTCTTTTACATATATAATTACTTGTTGAAATACTCAGTTCTAATATTTTTTTCTTTCAAAAACTTTTCAATTTCTTTTTGCTTCCTACCATTAACTTTCTCAAAGCGTTTTGTAAAAGAAAAATCAGTTTTGAATAAGTTACCATCTTGCGCGAGTTTGTCTAATTCGTCCTCTAGTTCTACTGAAAGTGCCGTAGATGCTGAAATAAAATCATGAATTTCCTTCGAAGGCTGTTTGTAATCATTGGGGATCGTATTGTTACTAATAAAATCATGGAAATTCGCATCATTTTGTTGCGCTAAATCTACTAGTTGCTTTAATTTCTCTCGGTCGGATTCCGTGACATTCTCGTCAGACATAGATGATGAAAGTGGAACGATGTTTTCGTCTAACTCTCCGCTATAATCTAAATAAGTTTTTATATTTTGTTTCATTTCGTTTTCGTTAATCGTTTCATTCTTTTTTGAGGAAGTGAATATAGTTTCTGGAATTTTTATCGTTACATCTTTAATAGATTGCACATCGTTTTCTTCCTTAGGTTGTGCACTGTTTGAACAAGCTGATAGAAATAAAATTGTAAGTAACATGAGTGAATATAAAGTATATTTCTTCATTTTAATCTCCTTTTTCATTCATTAGTATCTTTGTAAAACGGCTAAATTCCATTTTAAATACTTTACTAAAAGTGAGTATACATGTTTTATCATTTGGTAAGATATTACGGATATGAGTAAGCCGATGCAAAAAGCTATGAATACATTATAGACATTGGAATAACTGATTTGATGAAACCCGTTAAAAAATCCTAACCCTATTAATAAAATAGGTGAAATGATTAAGAATGGAGTGGCAATTATAAGTGCTAGAAGAATCGGTAATAGAAAGAGTAATAAGAAAAAGGCGATAATGATAAATATAAAGTTTAAAAAACTTAAGCTCATAACAGAAAATAGTGCGGTTATCATATTTTTGAAGCTTCGTTTATTGTCCGCGTTTTGTATTGCATAGGAAACATTAAGTTCTTTAGCAATAGTTTTAGGGTCTCCTAGTTTCCTGGAAATTTCTTCTTCAGATTTCCCATCCTGTTTAGCACTGATAAAATGAGTTTCATACTCTGAAATAATATCTTTCTTTTCTAAACTAGGCATATTCGGCAGGGAAGAACTAAGTTGTTCCAAAAATTCACTTTTGTTCATAACAATCACTTTCCTTTATAAAATGATGAATTACAGCTGAGAATCCTATCTTTTGAAAAGGGGGATACGAATTATAAGGTTCGTTCCAATTACTGGTTATTCCAATATTTACAAATATATCATTTAGTAGTGTTCTTTGCAAGGTACTATAATCTTATTAATACTGTGATTAGATGGAATTTTTTCGTGCATTTTTAGAGGAGATATAAAAATATTATTTTAGGATAAACAAAGGGTTGTAAGCGTATTCCTTAGAGGTTGTCAAAAAACTGTCAAATTCATATCGTTGGAAAAATAATGCATTTGTAATATAATGATAAATAATACTTCACCACATTAATTAACTAGGTGAAATTAAAAATCTTTATTACACACATTATGAAATAAAGGGATGATTAGTTTGAGTACAGGTGTAAAAGCAAACGACGTGAAAACAAAAACAAAAGGAGCAGATCTTGTTGTTGATTGTTTAATTAAACAAGGTGTTACACATGTTTTCGGTATTCCAGGAGCGAAGATTGATTCTGTATTTGATGTACTGCAAGAAAGAGGACCAGAGTTAATTGTTTGTCGTCATGAACAAAATGCAGCATTTATGGCAGCTGCCATTGGTAGATTAACAGGGAAACCGGGCGTATGTCTTGTAACTTCAGGACCAGGGACATCAAATTTAGCGACAGGTCTTGTTACTGCGAATGCGGAGAGTGATCCCGTTGTTGCTTTAGCTGGTGCAGTTCCGCGTACAGATCGATTAAAACGTACGCATCAATCTATGGATAATGCTGCATTATTCGAACCAATCACTAAATATAGCGTAGAAGTCGAGCATCCTGATAATGTACCAGAAGCACTTACTAATGCATTTCGAAGTGCTACTTCTACAAATCCAGGAGCAACACTTGTAAGTCTTCCGCAAGACGTTATGACTGCGGAAACGACAGTAGAATCTATCGGTGCGCTTTCTAAGCCACAGCTTGGAATCGCTCCCACAAATCATATTGAATACGTAGTAGAAAAAATAAAATCAGCAAAATTACCAGTTATTTTACTCGGTATGAGAGCAAGCACCAATGAAGTAACGAAAGCAGTTCGTGAGTTAATTGCTGGTACAGAACTTCCTGTTGTTGAAACGTATCAAGCAGCTGGTGCAATTTCACGTGAGTTAGAAGATCATTTCTTCGGCCGCGTTGGATTATTCCGTAACCAACCAGGTGATATTTTACTAGAAGAAGCGGATTTTGTTTTATCTATCGGCTATGACCCAATTGAGTATGATCCGAAATTCTGGAATAAACTTGGCGATAGAACAATTATTCACCTTGATGATCACCAAGCAGATATCGACCATGATTACCAACCAGAGCGTGAATTAATTGGCGATATCGCTTTAACTGTAAATAGCATTGCGGAGAAATTACCGAAGCTTGTATTAAATACGAAATCTGAAGCAGTTTTAGAACGATTACGCTCGAAATTATCAGAGCAAGCAGAAGTTCCAAATCGTGCTTCAGAAGGTGTTACGCATCCACTTCAAGTCATTCGTACACTTCGTTCTTTAATTAGTGACGATACAACCGTTACATGTGACATCGGTTCCCATTCTATTTGGATGGCAAGATGTTTCCGTTCTTATGAACCACGTAGACTATTATTTAGTAACGGTATGCAAACGTTAGGTGTTGCACTTCCTTGGGCAATTGCTGCTACTTTAGTTGAGCCGGGTAAAAAAGTTGTTTCAGTGTCAGGTGATGGTGGTTTCTTATTCTCTTCGATGGAGTTAGAAACAGCGGTACGTTTAAATGCACCGGTTGTACATCTCGTTTGGAGAGACGGTACATATGATATGGTTGCGTTCCAACAAATGATGAAATACGGTAGAACATCAGCTACAGAGTTTGGCGATGTTGATCTTGTGAAATATGCAGAAAGTTTTGGAGCAATAGGTCTTCGTGTCAATACACCAGACGAATTAGAAGGTGTATTGAGAGAAGCGTTAGAAGCAGAAGGTCCTGTCATTATTGATATTCCAATTGACTACCGTGACAACATTAAATTAAGCGAAAAATTATTACCAAACCAATTAAACTGATGGGGGCATGAGTGAGATGACTGTTGCGCAATTAATTGATATTGATGCAAAAAGAACGAAAATGAGTAATGAAGTATATCAAACATCTACAATGCTTGCGCTATTAGATGGTATATACGATGGTGTTATTAACTTTGAGGAACTGAAAGAACGTGGCGATTTTGGCATCGGTACATTTGATCAATTAGATGGTGAAATGATTGCGTTTGATAATGAGTTTTACCATTTACGTTCAGACGGTTCAGCGGAAAAAGTAGAACCGGAAGAAACAACACCTTTTGCGACTGTAACGTTTTTTGAAAAAGAAATGAGTTATACGGTAGAGCATCCGATGAATCGTGAAGAAGTGGAAGCATTATTACATGAGTTAATGCCAAGTAAAAACTTATTTTATGGTATTCGAATGGATGGAACGTTCCGTGAAGTTAGAACGAGAACTGTTCCAAGACAAGAAAAACCGTATACGCCGCTCGTTGAAGTGACGAAATCACAACCGATTTTTTCGTTTAAAGATACAGAAGGTACGCTAGCTGGATTTTGGACACCAGATTATGCGCAAGGTATTGGTGTAGCTGGTTTCCACTTACATTATATTGATGATGAAAGAAGCGGGGGAGGACATGTTTTCGACTATGTTGTAGAAAACTGTACGATCCAAATTTGTCAAAAAGCTCATATGCATTTAGCACTTCCTGAAACAGCTGATTTTATGGCGGCGGAATTATCAAGAGAAAACTTAGAGAATGATATTGCGACCGCGGAAGGTGCGGAGTAAAAAGGAATCGAAATTATGTATTCTCTATATAAAGAACCGAAGTCTTGTTCAGGCTTCGGTTTTTTTCATTGATTTGCAATCTTCGAGTGAAATTCCCCTATCCAATTTCACTGCACCGCCTCATTATGTTTCTTTTGTAAAATGAAAACTCAATTTTGAAGCAAAAGAAATATAAATTTCTCTCCAAACATATACATCAAAAGGATAGGGGGGATATGATGGAAAACTCCATTACTATTAGTTTATGCATGATTGTAAAAGATGAAGAACAAACTATATCAAAATGCTTAGAATCGGTTAAAAGTGTTGTGGATGAAATTATTATTGTAGATACAGGTTCCACAGATGCTACAAAAGAAATTGTGAAGAAGTACGACGCGAAAGTTTATGATTTTCAATGGATTGAAGATTTTTCAGCGGCACGAAACTTTGCGTTTTCTAAAGCTACAAAAGAATATATTCTTTGGCTAGACGCAGATGACATAATAGATACGGAAGATATAAAGAAATTGTTGCAGTTAAAACATACGTTAGATCGTAGTACGGATGCAGTATCTATGAAATATTATTTAACTTTTGATATAGAAGGAAATCCAACACATTCTTTAAGGAGATATCGATTAGTCAACAGAAGTAAAAATTTTCAATGGTATGGATTTGTTCATGAATATTTAGAGGTGTATGGAAATCTTATAAATAGTGACGTAGGGGTAAGTCATAAAAAGGAAAAAGCATATACTAATCGTAATTTGAAAATATATGAAAAACATCTTGAGAGTGGAAAAGAGTTTAGCCCCCGCGATGTGTACTATTATGCAAATGAATGTAAGGATCACAGATTATTTGATAAGGCTGTTAAGGGGTATTCTAGGTTTTTAGATGAAGAAAAGGGTTGGGTTGAAGATAACATTCAAGCATGTTTAAAAAGAGCCGAATGTTATTTAGAATTGGGGGACTTAAAAAAATCTATACAGTCTTGTTTGCAATCATTTACGTATGACACGCCTAGAGGAGAACTTTGTTGCCACTTAGGACGTGTATTTTTGCAACAAGGGGAATATTCTAAAGCGATATATTGGTACCATGCAGCAATTGACGGGCCACGACCAAAGGATTCGCCGTTTGTCCGAGAAGAGTGTCATACATGGTTGCCGCATATTCAACTATGTATTTGTTATGATCGAATAAAAGAATATGAAAAGGCAATTTATCATAACGAACAAGCTGCACTGTTCATACCTAATAATCCGAGCATTGAATATAATAGAAAATATTTTGATAGTTTATCGGAAAAATAATATTTAATAATACTAGATAATCATTTTGGCTGCTGAGAGGAGTTTGATTCATGCTCACAAGTATAATTATATTGACTCATAATCAATTACAGTATACAAAAGAATGCATCCAAAGTATTAGAACTTATACAGTGGAACAAGAGTATGAGTTAATAGTTGTGGACAACGCGTCAACAGATGGTACTGTAGAATGGTTACAAAAACAATCGGATATTATGCTAGTGGAAAATGCGGAGAATATGGGTTTTCCAAAGGGATGCAATCAGGGAATTAAAGAGGCAAAAGGTGACAATATTCTATTATTGAATAATGATGTGGTCGTAACTGAAAATTGGCTAAGCAACTTAATTCGGTGTTTATATGAAAGTAAGGATACTGGAGCGGTAGGGCCCATAACTAATAATGCCGCTTACTATACTGCTATACCAACCTTTTATAAAGATATTGAAGGAATGCAGAAGTTTGCAACTTTATATAATCAAAGTGATAAAAATAAATGGGAAGAACGTATGAAATTAATCGGATTCTGTATGCTTATAAAAAAATCAGTGTTAGATGAAGTTGGATTATTAGATGAACGATTTACACCGGGGAATTATGAAGATGATGATTTGTCACTAAGAATGTTTGAAAAAGGATATAAACTGTATTTATGTAAAGATACATTTATTCATCACTACGGAAGTGTCTCATGGAAAGAAGATAGTATGAAATTTTCTGTAGTTTTACATGAAAATAATATAAAATTGTATGAAAAATGGGGGTTTTATGGTGAAAGTTTATACATTCATTATGATTTACTAGCAATTGTAGATCGATTTGCGCCTGATAAAGTGAATATTCTTCATATAGGAGCTGGATGTGGTGCAACTTTATTAGAAATGAAAAGGCGTTACCCGGCAGTTTCCATATTTGGAGCAGAAATTAATGAAAAAGCAGCAGCTCTTGCAAATAGGGTAGCTCCTACAACTTCTGCTGAGTATGACAAGTTACATGAGGTATTTACAGATGAAAAATTCCAGTACATTTTGTTATCACATCCTATTGAGCCAGCGAAATTACCGCAGGTCATACAATCTATGTCACAACTTTTAACGCCAACAGGAACTTTCATTATGTCGAAATTCAATTTGGATAATTATTATGCATTAAAAAAATAATGCTTTTAAGATTTTCTCTTTGGAGATGAGCTGTATTTGGCAATGTTGGAGGAACAACGGTTTCTTTTATAGAAACAAAACCGAAATCCGAGCCCGGATTTCGGCTTTTCGACGTGTGATGAATTACGAAAAAAGAGCTATCCTATAAGTTGGTTTCACTTACTTATAGGATAGCTTCTTTATTTTGAAACAAACGGATGCTTTTCATAATAAAACCGCCATGGATAGTGAACGGCTTCTTCTGCATAATCAATATTAATACGAGGGCCAGCTATTATGTTATGTGTGGATGATAAATGGTCTTCTTCCGGAACTAGCTCAATATGTAACGTATCACTTTGAAGTGATACGCCGCGCTCTTCTAAAGTGATTCCGAGCGCGCGGCATAGTTTTCCGGGGCCATTTGTTAAGTTTTTATACTGAGCTTTCGTAATGTCAGTTTTGTTGTAGCGCGCTAGTTTCATGTCTTCGATTCCATCTACAGGTTCAAGGGCACGAATGAGAACTCCTTGCGGGGTGCCGATTGGTGCTGTAATTACGTTAAAGCAATGGTACATGCCGTAAATTAAATATACGTAAGCATGTCCGGGTGCACCGAACATTACTTCTGTTCGATCAGTCCGTCTGCCTCCGTAACTATGAGCGGCCTTATCATCTGGACCTTTGTATGCTTCTACTTCTACAATAAAACCGCTCCGCTTTATGCCGTCTACAATATGAACGAGTTTATGTCCGAGTAACTTCTTTGCGACCTCTAACGTATCGCCTTCATAAAAAGAAGGAGGTGCCTGCATTGTACTATCTCCTTTGCCAGTTGTATATGTATATAGTAAACCAAATTTTCAGTAGTAATTCTAACTCGTTCTATTTACTACATTTATTTCATAAATTATGGATAGAGTACAACAGCGAAGAGGGGGAGTGCGACATGATTTATCGCTTACTAGCTCTTAATATAGATGGGACACTACTATACAACAACGGAAAAATCGCAAAAGGGATACGAGAAACAATTGACTTTGTGAAAAGAAAAGATGTATACGTTACATTATTTACGAATCGTAATTTTCAATCTGCTCATAAAATAGCGAAGGCGTTAAAATTAGATTCTATATTAGTTACGCATGGCGGTGCTTTCGTTTCAGCATCGTTAGATAAGCCGTTCGCTCAAAGGAGATTATCTGAAGAGAAAACCTTTAATATTGTGCAAGTGTTAGAGCATTTTGATTGTAATGTTCGCATTTCTCATGAACGATATTCAATTGGGAATCGTGAGAGAAATACACCAAACTTAATTGCGCGTACTGTATTATCAAGCGCAGATCCATTATTTTATCCGGTTCAATTTGTAGATTCGCTAGGGGATGCACTGCGTGATCATCCAGTAGCTGCACCAAAAATTGATATTGTTTTCCATACGAAAGGTGAAAAAGAAAGAGGGATGAATACGTTAAAAAAGGCATTTCAAGATGTAGAGTACGTCGAGTGTGATGAAAGACATATAGAAATTCTCCCTCAAAATGTATCAAAACTACGTGGTTTACAATTACTTGGGGAGCATTTAAATATTAACCTTAGTGAAATGGTTGCGATTGGAGATAGCGTAGAAGACTTAGAGGTAATTGAAAATGTTGGGCTTGGGGTAGCGATGGGGAACGCTCCTGTAGAATTAAAGCAAGCGGCGGACTGGATTACACGTTCTAATACTGAGAACGGCGTAGAGTACATGATTAAAGAGCATTTTCGTAAGCAATTCCCGCTTCCTTTTTTAAAGAATCATAAACATACACCGAAACGATGAAAGAAAAACGTAGCTTTTTGGCTACGTTTTTTTGTCGACTTTATTTGAAAAGTTTAAATCAATATTCCAATAAGAAATGAAAGCGTTTCAGGCGAGGAATTGTGTCTGTAATCCATACAATTCACTTGAATACTTTAGAAAACTGTTGTAGAGTGGATGATGTTGCCAAAATAGTTACACCACATGAAATATTCTTCGAGTTAATTTTATTGAGCTCCCGTACGTAAAAACACTTCAGCATGTTAGTTTAGTTCACGTATTATCTCAAAAATGAATTGTAGTAGTTTCGCCAATTAGTTGTAGAGCTTCTTTGTTTTATTTAAATGGATTATTTGTAAATTAGTATGAATAGGTTTTAAGTACATCTGAAATGTACTTCTTGTTATAAGTTTTTGAAATTTGAAAAGGGGGAATGAATTTCTTGAGGAAATCATTAAGTCAAAAAGTAAAAAAGATATGCAGTAGTTTTATAATTATATTGTTAGTATGTATGAATTTTTTAATCCATTTACCGTATAAAGCGGAGGCAGCTACAACAGAATTAAAAGGTTTAGGCGATACATCTTATTATAACGCAATCATTTTTGGTGATCATAGTGCAACGAGTGCGGATATTGAGGGTGCGATGGCTGTTCAAAAGAACATGAACGCATCAAGTTATACAGTCGTAGCGGCTGCAACTGGAGCAAACAACTTAGCTGGAGCAACATGGAAAGATGAAGGATATCCATCATTATTACTAGGTGGTCAATTTACGAAAGCGGGAGCAGGACAAGTAATCATTCAAGATGGAACAGTGGCGATGACAAAAGATGGTGACCCAGAAGGTGCAATGAAGTCATCTTATGACCGTATCTCTTATAAAGAGCAAGCAGAGATTGATGCCAAGTTCAAAGAATTTAGAAAAGACGTTGATGGTGTAATTGGAAATGCGAGTCAATTACATACTGATAAACCAAAACCTAATATGAGTTTTGGCATCGGAGAGGATGTAAACAATCCTAATATTTATGTTTCTTCAGGCTTAACAGGAAAGAAAACATTTGATGTAAAAGATGTTTATCTTCCGAATGTAAATAACAAAGACTTTATTGTTATTTATTCAGACGCAGAAGAAGTGAATTTTGGTAGCGGTGCAATTTTGTACGATACGAAAAATACTGGGATGGCAACAGACTTAATTAATACATCACAAGCATATGATCCTAATTCACCTTTTACTGAGTTAGCTAGTAAAGTAATTTGGGCGTTTCCGAATGCTACAAAAATATCAACAAAAGGATATGGCGTAGTAGGAAGTGTATTTGCTCCAAATGCTGTTGTAGAGACAAAGGGTGGTTCTATTAATGGACAAGCCTATGTTGGGGGATTACACCAAAGAGATGGGTTTGAGGTTCACAATTTTAAATTTAACTGGCCGAAATGGAAAAATCCATCAGTTGAAAAAGGAAATTTACAAATTAAAAAAGTTGATGCAAACGATGAAAACATTGTTTTAAAAGATGCAAAATTTGATGTTATAGACAAAGACAATAATGTTGTAGCTACTGTTACAACGAATGAAAAGGGTATTGCTGAAGTCAAGGATTTACCACTTGGTGACTATTTTGTAAAAGAAATAAGTGCACCAGAAGGATATATAAAAGTTGATACACCAGTAAAAGTAACAATTAATGGTACAAACGTAATTGAAATTGTTATGAAGAATACGAAAAAAGTAGAGAATGGTCAATTTAAATTGTTGAAAAAAGATAGTGAATCTGGTCAACTTCTACCAGGTGCAAAATTTGATGTTATAGATAAAGATGGAAATGTTGTTGAAACAATTATTACAGATGGTAAAGGTGCAGCTTTATCAAAACAACTTCCAGTTGGAACATATACATTAAAAGAAGTTGAAGCACCAAAAGGTTATGAACTATCATCTAGCTCAGTTCGTGTTGATGTAGCTGCTAATAAAACAGTGACTGTAGATGTGTTGAATAAAAAAATCGCTGAAAAAGCTACAGGCCAATTTGAAATCGTAAAAGTAGATGCGAATGATAAAACGAAGCTATTATCGGACGCAGAGTTTGAAGTGTATAAAGATGGTGAAAAAATAGATACATTACGAACAGATAGAACAGGTAAAGTAATCTCTAAGAAATTAGAACCAGGAAAATACACGTTAAAAGAAACGAAAGCACCAAAAGGATATAAATTACTAAAAGAAGAAATTGAAGTCGTTGTGGAAGCAAACAAAGTAGTACAAGTACAAGTAGAAAATGCGAAAGAACTAGGAAGCTTACAAGTAATCAAAAAGGATGCAGAGAGTGGAAAAGTTCTAGAAGGCGCAGAATTCAGACTGAAAAACGAAAATGGTCAAGTAGTTGGAGAAGCGAAAACAACAAATAAAGATGGTGTTGTGACATTCGAAAACTTAGTGCCAGGTAAGTATACGCTAGAAGAAACGAAAGCGCCAGAAGGCTACAAAGCGGTAGAATTAAAAGTGGAAGTAAATGTTGTAGCAAATGAAGTAGTAAAACAGGAAGTAATGAACGAAAAAGTTCTGGGTCAATTTGAAATCGTAAAAGTAGATGCGAATGATAAAACGAAGCTATTATCAGATGCAGAATTTACTGTGTATAAAGATGGTAAAAAGGTAGCAGAGTTGAAAACTGATGAGAGTGGAAAAGCGATGTTACCGAAATTACCATTAGGTGAATACACAGTGAAAGAAACGAAAGCACCAGCAGGTTACAAGATTTCAAATAAAGAATGGAAAGTAACAATTCAAAATGAGAAAGAAGTAGTAAAAGTAGAGGCAGAAAATGAAAAACTCTTGGGCTCTCTACAAATTATTAAAACAGATGATAAAGATCAAGTGGAACGTTTAGCAGGCGCAGTATTTACATTGAAAGATGCTAAAGGAAATGTTGTAAAAGAAAAAATTACAACAGATAAGTCTGGAACGGTTAAAGTAGAAGGACTAGTACCGGGTGAGTATATGTTAGAAGAAACAAAAGCACCAGAAGGTTATGAGTTAACAAAACAAGTAATTCATGTAACAGTCGACGGTGAAAAAGTTGTTGATGTAAAAGTAACGAATAGTAAGAGCCTTGGTCAATTTGAAATCGTAAAAGTAGATGCAAACGATAAAACGAAGCTTTTATCAGACGCAGAATTTGAAGTGTATAAAGATGGTAAGAAAGTAGAGATGTTACAAACAGATAAAACAGGTAAAGTCATCTCTGGAAAATTAGAACCAGGAAAATACACGTTAAAAGAAACGAAAGCACCAAAAGGATATAAATTACTAAAAGAAGAAATTGAAGTCGTTGTGGAAGCAAACAAAGTAGTACAAGTACAAGTAGAAAATGCGAAAGAACTAGGAAGCTTACAAGTAATCAAAAAGGATGCAGAGAGTGGAAAAGTTCTAGAAGGCGCAGAATTCAGACTAAAAAACGAAAATGGTCAAGTAGTTGGAGAAGCGAAAACAACGAATAAAGATGGTGTTGTGACATTCGAAAACTTAGTGCCAGGTAAGTATACGTTAGAAGAAACGAAAGCGCCAGAAGGCTACAAAGCGGTAGAAGTTACAGTAAAAGTAAATGTTGTAGCAAATGAAGTAGCAAAACAAGAAGTATTGAATGAAAAAGTGAAAGAAAAAATCACAGGTCGAGTAGAAATTACAAAGATAGATGCTAATGATACAGATAAAAAATTAGAAGGTGCAGTGTTTGAAATTCTGAAAGACGGAATAAAAATAGACACATTAACATCAGATAAAAATGGTAAAGCAACTTCGAAGAAACTGGAACCAGGAGATTACGTTTTAAAAGAAGTCCAGGCTCCAGAAGGATATAATTTATCTGATAAGGGAATTGAATTTACGATTTCTAATGAGAAAGTAGAAGTTATAAAGCTTCAAATTACCAATGAAAAAGAAACAGGAAAAGGTCCAGAGAAACCAGGTGGAGAGACAGAAACACCAGGTGGAGAGACAGAAACACCAGGTGAAGGAATAGAAAAGCCAGGTGAAGGAACAGAAAGCCCAGGCGAAGAAGTAGAAAAGCCTAACTTACCAGAAAAAGAACAAGGCGGTTCTAATAATCAAAAACTTCCAGCTACAGGGCATAATACGGATTACCTTCCATTTATAGGTGTAATTCTGGTGTTATTAGGAATACGTTTAAGATTTATGATTAAAAATAGCTAATAGGTTTATAAAAGGCATAAGAGAAATGTTATCTCTTATGCCTTTAAATTTTTAATAGAAGAAATAAGGTAAAACCTTCTGTATTGACCTTCAAACGCCCTTCAAGTAAACTAAAGAGAGTTTGCAAATGAAAAGGTGATAATGTTGTTAATTTCAATTAAAACGTTACAAGATGATCGTTTTTTACGTCCGCTACAAAATATTGGCGGTTTATTTTTTGAAGAGAGCACGATAGGGTTTGAGAAAGAAGAAGCAAATCTTATCGTTGATATACAGATAGAAGGTAATGTGACAGCATCGGCTCGTTTAACAGATGTTGCAACCGGAAATGTATATGAAGAAACATTCGCAAAAGATTTATCTGCTTTCACAGAAGAAAAAGAACGTATGAAGCAAGTGAAACATGTTGTTTCTTACGTATATCTTTCTGTACTTCAACAGCTAACTGGACTTGAACAGAGCTGGGGAATATTAACTGGGGTACGCCCAACGAAACTTCTTCACAAACTACTTCAAAATGGTATGTCAAAAGAAGAAGCGCATAAAGAACTTCGTGAAAGTTATTTAATTCATGAAGAGAAAATTGAACTTCTTCAGCGTATTGTTGATTGCCAATTAGCGGTTGTTCCAGATTTATACCGCTTGAAAGAAGAAGTAAGTATTTACATCGGTATTCCGTTTTGTCCTACAAAATGTGCGTACTGTACGTTCCCGGCTTATGCAATTAACGGACGCCAAGGATCAGTTGATTCGTTCTTAGGCGGGTTACATTATGAAGTTCGTGAAATTGGTAAGTTTTTAAAAGAAAAAGGTGTTACAGTTACGACGATTTATTACGGCGGCGGTACACCGACGAGTATTACAGCAGAAGAGATGGATATGTTGTATGAAGAAATGTACCAAGCTTTCCCTGATGTGAAAGATGTACGTGAAGTAACAGTTGAGGCAGGTCGCCCAGATACGATCACACCAGCAAAGCTAGAAGTGTTAAATAAATGGAACATTGACCGTATTAGTATTAATCCGCAGTCATACCACCAAGAAACACTAAAAGCAATTGGACGTCATCACACTGTAGAAGAAACGATTGAGAAGTATCATTTAGCACGTGAAATGGGAATGAACAATATTAATATGGATTTAATTATTGGTCTTCCTGGTGAAGGATTAGACATCTTTAAGCATACGTTAGATGAAACAGAAAAGTTAATGCCAGAATCGTTAACAGTTCATACGTTATCATTTAAACGTGCTTCTGAAATGACGCAAAACAAACGTAAATATAAAGTAGCAGGTCGCGAAGAAATTACTGCGATGATGCATGAGGCGGAAGAGTGGACGAAGAACCATAATTACGTGCCATACTATTTATATCGTCAAAAAAATATTTTAGGTAACTTAGAAAACGTTGGGTATGCAATACCGACGCAAGAAAGTATCTACAATATTGTTATTATGGAAGAAGTACAATCGATTATCGGACTTGGTTGCGGGGCATCAAGTAAATTTGTTCACCCACAAACAGGAGCAATTACACACTTTGCGAATCCGAAAGATCCAAAATCATATAACGATGGCTTCGTGAAATATACAGAAGATAAACTGAAAATTTTAGAAGAGCTATTCGTGTAAGAAGAAGGGGGTTGTTCCGATTTGGAACAGCCTCTTTTTATATTGTCAGTTTTTGTCGGTAAGTCGATATATTCGAAAAATAGCTGATATAAATTGAGTTGCGTTCGATATATTCAAAAAACCGCCGATATAATTTCATTTACCATCAAACGGTCCATATGTAAAACTATGTCGATAATAATCAGAAAAATTAGTCAGATTATTAGAGGACAATGTCTACTTATAGACGAAATGATAGATTTATGAAAGAGAAAAGGGGGAAATTGTTGGCATGTACATGACGATAGGGAGAATTTTTGATTTGACAGTTGGCAAGTATCCGAATAAAGAGGCGTTAGTAGAACCAGAAAAAAATATTCGTTGGACATATAAACAGTGGGATGAGCAAATAAATAAAACGGCGCAAGCTCTATTGAAAGAAGGAGTAAGAAAGGGAGATTGTGTATCTGTTTACCTATATAACTGTCGTGAATTTGTAAACGTTTACTTAGCCTGTGCGAAAATTGGCGCGATCTTCAATCCAATTAATTTCCGCTTAAAAGCAAAAGAATTATCGTATATCCTCCAAGATGCAGCCTCGAAAGTAGTTGTCTTTGAAAAAGCAGTCGAATCAACAGTTGCTATGATTGAACGAGATTTTCCAAATTCGTCTTTTTGGTACGTGGAAGACGATGCACCTTCCTATGCTAGTTCTTACCATGAAAAAGTAAATGAAGCATCAGCTGAGAAAGTAGATATTGTAGTCGATGAAATGGATTTTTGTTCTATGCTTTATACGAGCGGAACGACTGGTCATCCGAAAGGCGTACTACATCGCCATCGTGATATGGCTGAGCATAGTATGATTTGTACGTATTTCATAAAATATAACAGGGATAGCGCCGGGCTTGTGGTAGCACCTTTATATCATTGCGGCGAGTTAAATGCTGGAATCATACCGCGCATTCAAGTTGGCGGAAAGAATGTTATTTTACATCATTTTGATACGGATAGAGTATTACATACAATTCAAGAAGAGAAGATTACGACGTTTTTTGCAGCACCAACGATGTGGAATATGTTACTGCAAAAAGATCTAACTAAGTATGATTTAACTTCGATGAAAATCGGTGTATATGGCGGGGCTGCGATGGCTCCGGCGTTAGTGAAGGAATGTAAAGAGCGTCTTTATATTGATCTTGTCCAAATTTACGGAATGACAGAAATGGGACCAGTTGTTGCGTTTCTCGTAGAAGAGGATCAAATTACGAAAGCTGGTTCAGCAGGAACACCGTGCTTTAGCCATGAAATTCGAATTGTGAAACCGAACGAAGATGGACCAGCAGAGCCAGATGATACGTTGCCTCCTTATGAAGTAGGGGAAATTATTTTGCGCGGTCCAACTATGATGGCTGGTTATCATAATCGAGAAGAAGCAAATGCAAAATCGATGTATAAAGGCTGGTATCATTCTGGTGATTTAGGATACTTCGATAAAGACGGCTATTTATTCGTTGCAGACCGCGTTGATGATATGGTAATTAGCGGTGGCGTAAATATTTATCCTCGCGAAATTGAAGATTTTCTTCATAGTCACCCTGGTGTATTAGATGTTGCAGTACTTGGTGAGCCAGATGAACTATGGGGAGAGCGTGTTGTTGCGGTCGTTGTAAAGAAAGATAAAAATATTTCAGAAGCTGATTTAGAAATGTATTGCAAAGAAAGTGATGAATTAGCAGACTATAAACGTCCGCGTCATTACTTATTTGCAGATGAACTTCCTCGTAATGCGAGTGGGAAGTTGCAAAAATTTGTGCTGAGAGAGTCGTTAAAAGGTATGAAAAAATAATGAAAAAATGCCTTTCCAAATTCGGAAAGGCATTTTTATTACTTGCGTGAGAAACCTTCTTCATCAAGGTATTCCGCAGCTTCTGGATAAGAGTTGAATGTACCGTCTAAGTTTACGCCAGCGTAAACGTTCCACATGTCATCCTCTTGAATAAGAGTTAGGATATGTCCGTCTTCGTTACGCCATTCTTCTTCCGCAGCAGGTTCCATTGGTGCTACAATTTCCTCTTGCTCCTGTGATAGACGTTCAATTACTTTTTCAATTAATGAACGCAGTTCTTCTTCTGAAAACTCACGGATGTTAATCATACCTTTATCATCTGTTCTATAACCTTTAATGAAGTTTGCATATACAAATCCGTTTCCATTTGGGTGTAAATGATATACAACGTTCTTTTTATCTAAACGACTTTCTTCAAAGTGAAAGTTTACGCGTTTTAATGATACGTTCTTTCTTTCTAATTCCGGGAAAGATTCAATAATTGATAATTTTTCTTCAAAAGTTAGCATAGTGCCTCCAAGTATATAGTAAAAGATTTAATTTGTTCATTATAGCATAGTCAAGTTTGTTTCCAAAGGTAGATTCGTCATATTGCTGTTTTTTAGTTTGACTTGGGAAGGCTATTTGTAAATGTAGACGTTTACTTCACGAGACTGTAAAGAGTTTTTTATAAATACGTTAACGAATGATTTGTTTTAGATGTACAATGGAACATGGACTTTATAAGAAGGTGGTTATTTATATGTTTCAAAAAATAGCAAAGGAATGTTTAGCAGGGTTTACTGTTGCGATTGTTGCCTTGCCGCTAGCGATTGCATTTGGTATTGCTGCAACGGGAACGTCTGAGGGAGCACTGGTCGGATTGTATGGTGCAATTTTTGCAGGTTTGTTTGCGGCGTTATTTGGCGGTACACCGGGGCAAGTAACGGGTCCTACTGGGCCGATTACAGTAATTGCAACGGGCGTTATTGCAACTCACGGATTAGAAGCAAGTTTTATTGCATTTATGATGGCGGGGTTATTTCAAATTTTATTTGGTGTATGTAAGCTCGGCTCTTACGTTCGTTACATTCCGTATCCTGTTGTTTCAGGGTTTATGAATGGGATTGCACTGATTATTATTTTAGGTGAAATGAAGCACGTACAAAATAGCTTTCTGCTTGTGTTATTAACGATCATTGTAATGATTGTTTCTGGAAAATGGATTAAGGCCATTCCATCAAGTTTAGTAGCATTAGTAGGTGTTACAGTAACGTTGCCGTTATTTTCTTCTATGCTACAAGGAATTACGGTCAACTTACCAGTTGTAGGAACTCTTTCTTTAAATAAGATGATTGAAAAAATAGGTGCAATTCCAGAGGCGATGCCATCTCTTCACGTACCGAATTTAGACGCAAATGGCATGTTAGCACTTGTATTACCAGCACTTAGTATTGCTTTACTAGGATCAATTGACTCGTTATTAACGTCTGTCGTAATGGATAATGTGACGGGGACACGTCATAAAAGTAATAAAGAGTTAATCGGACAAGGTATTGGCAATATTGCGAGTGGTTTGTTCGGTGGATTAGCAGGAGCAGGTGCAACTGTTAGATCTATCGTCAATATAAGAAGCGGGGGGAAGACGGCACTGTCGGCTTGTATGCATAGTGTCATATTATTTATTTTCATTATGGGACTCGGTTCAGTGGTACAATATATTCCGCTTGCTGTATTATCAGGTATTTTAATTTTAACTGGCATAGGGATGTTTGATTGGGAAAGCATGAAGAAAGCACATGTAGCACCAAGAGGTGATGTGATTGTTATGTTCGTGACGATGGTTGTGACAGTGAAATTCGATTTAATGGTTGCTGTTGCGTTTGGCATTATTCTTTCCTTCATTATATACATGGTGAAGTGTAAAGAACGTAAAGCTTCTATTATAAAAGAAAAAGAAGCGACGTATACGATTCAGGGACCACTTTCATTTCTATCAGTAGATCGTATTTTTGCTTCTTTACAAGATGTGAAGTCACCAGTTAGTTTGCGTATGAAAGATGTACGTTATATGGATGTATCAGGAGCTATGGCGTTATTAAACTTTGTTGAGCAATCGGATAAAGCAGGAGCGAGTGTGACACTTGAACATGTACATCCGCATGTTGAAAAGACGATAGTAATGATGGCGAATGATGAGCAAAAAGAGAAACTGCAGTTTTTAAAAGTTAAGGCAATATAACAATAAGAACCTTCACATGAATTGCGTTATAGAGTGTGAAGGTTCTTATTATTTGTATATGTGCTTACTATGTATAAAATCATTATATCTAAATGTTATACGTCTGTTGACAATTGATTTTCTACACAGTATAGTAACATCTTAGATTAGCAATGTGCTATTATAAGAAGGTATATGAATTTTGAGATTCCTTTATATTCAGAAGGAAGAGCTTTAAGCTGGAGGGAATATTTGATGTACAAACAGTTACCACATGGAGTGAAGATCGGGATTACACGATCAATTGTTGTTTCTTTTGAGAGATATATGAAAGAAATTGAATGGAATGAAGAAAAATTTGATATGCAGCAATTTGTTGAACAGTGGAAACAATATTTATACACAAAATCAACTTGGATTAATAAAGTAGATGACGAGTTGAAAGGACATCCAGATTTCCATCAAGCATTAGCGATGAAAGTAAATGAAAAAATTAATGAGCTTATTAGTGAGCAGCCGAGCGAAGAACAATTAGAGCTGTTAAACAAGAGCGAAGTAAAGCATGTAGATGAAATGTGTAAACTAGAAGCTGAGTATCATATTGAACGTTTATTAGTAACGAAGTAGATTTTACATAAAAAATAGAGCCTATCCTAAAGGTGTGATGACCATCTTTTAGGATAGGCTTTTTTGTATATTAGTCTTGTGGTACAAATGCTTTCCAGCTAGATAAATCCATATTTTGTTTCAAGATGGATGAAGCAGGGAAAACAAATGACCACGGTTTTGTAGTATTCGCTTTAATTTCAAGATTTGGTAACGTGAAAGCACCTTTAACAACGACTTCTCCAGAAGCATCTTCAATATGAAGAGGAAGTTGCTCTAGTTGAATGTTATCTTTACAGCCGTTACGAATTAGAAGTGTTGTATGTAAATCGCCGTTCTCTTTCAGTGCGGCTTGTAAACCTAGGAAGTTAATTTCACCTTCATTTGGAGGTGTTAAATTGTCTACAAAATTACGTAAAGCATCTTTGCTTGCTTCAGGTAACTGAGATTCCCAAGATGGATCTAAATCTAGTTGATGCTTACTTTCAAGTTCGAAAGCTAATTCCCAATCTGATTGAGATAGTTCAGCTTCCGTTATTGTTTCTTGCTCAAATGTAAATACGAAAGGCATATTCACGTTTTCAGGAATATCGCCAAGTGCAGATAGGTTAAATGTTTTACGTGCGCACAGCTTTTTATCTTTGTTTAATAGAAGTAATGTAACTTCTTCGAAAGAAATTGGTTTTGGGACACTGCTGCGAATGAAAGCAGCTACATCGTATGCGCCATCACGTTTTTCAATTTCAATTCCTGATAAGGAAATTTGATATTCTTGTAAACGTGGTAATTCTTTATGTAAAAATTGATAAATGTATTTTTGTTCTTGTGCTACGTCACCCCAGCTAGGATGGAAGTAAAGAACTGGCTTTACCGTTTTGTTTTGAGAAGTAGTTTCTTCTTGTCCAAATAATTGATTACTAGAAACAGTAGTATCTTTTCCTTTTTTCTTTGCCTTTTTCAGGAATGATAACATAAATTTTCACCTCATGATTGTACGTTTTCTGGAACTGCTAAATGTCTCGCGATATATCGGCACATTTCTTTTTCAAAATTACCGTAAGTGTATAAGAAAATATCCAAACCTTCTTTTTGGTAAAGGCGAGTTGGATCTTCTTGTTGATATTGTCTTAAGCCAATACCTTCTTTCAAGTGAGTCATTGCATCTAAGTGATTTACCCAGTTTTGATCTAGGAAGTGTAAACCAACGTAGCGCAGTGATTGTTGTAAATCCGCATGGTCATTTAATTCTTGTACACGTTCGATATAGCTAGAAATTGTATCTTTTAAAACGATTTGTAAATCCTCAGGCGAATGTACGTCGTTCGCAGATAATGGCGGCAAAGTTTCAACCGCTAAAACTTCTTTAATAGATGCTGTTAAACTAGTGAAATCCCATTCTTCAGGAAGCATTCCTTCGAAAAGGTGCTGCTTAGCAATTGCATCCACAGAGTGTTCAATCATTGGAATAACAAGTTCTATCATATTTGTTTCTTCTTTTAGAAGGTTGTTACGTAGTGTGTATATAACATTACGTTGATCATTAATTACGTCATCTAATTTTAAATTATATTCACGCATTGAGAAATGACCACCTTCACAAATTAATTGTGTACGGTTAATGAAATCATGAACTTTAGATGTATTAATAAGCCCCGTTTTGTCAGGTTTCAGTGATTTCTCCAGCTTTTCTACTTCTTCATGAGCAAAGCGCTTTAGCATCTCATCTTCTAAAGATAGGAAAAATTGAGAGCTTCCCGGATCACCTTGGCGACCAGCTCGTCCTTTAAGCTGGTTATCAACGCGGCGAGATTCATGACGTTCTGTTCCAATTACATGTAATCCACCAAGGGTGTGGACACCTTCACCTAGTAAAATATCAGTACCTCGGCCTGCCATATTTGTAGCGATTGTAATTTGACCTTTTTGCCCAGCAGTTGCAATTAAGTCTGCTTCTTGCTCTGCACTTTTAGCGTTTAATAATTGATACTTTATGTTTGCTTCATCTAAATAACGAGCAACAGTTTCAGATTGCAAGATAGACATCGTCCCAATTAAAATAGGGCGTCCTTGCTTATGCTGTTTTAGAACTTCTTCACGCACAGCTTTATATTTATCATCAGCTGTTACATATACTACGTCATTTTTATCTTCACGAAGAATAGGACGGTTCGTTGGAATTGGAATAACTTCCATATTATATACACGGTTGAATTCTTTTTCTTCCGTTTTTGCGGTACCTGTCATACCTGATAATGCCGGATACATACGGAAGAAGTTTTGAATTGTAATAGAAGCTTGTGTTTGGTTTTCTTCTGTAATTTCTAAACCTTCTTTTGCTTCTAGTGCTTGATGTAAGCCGTCACTTAAAGAGCGACCATCCATAACACGTCCTGTGAAAATATCTACAAGTAGTATTTTTTCATCATGCACAATATAGTCAACGTCAAGCTGGAAAGCGACATTGGCACGTAATGATTGAATCATATAATGGTATAGAGTTTGATGCTCTAAATCATATAAGTTATCGATGTCAAATAAATCTTCTATTTTTGTAATACCGTCTTCTGTAAAACTAGCTGATTTCGATTCTGCATCGTATGTATAGTGAAGGGTATCTTGGAATGATTTGATAACTTTTGCACATAAATAATGCAAATCAGAGCTACCTGATTTCTTCCCAGCAATGATAAGTGGCGTTTTCGCCTCATCAATTAAAACGCTATCAATCTCATCGATAATAGCAAAGTGATAGGGGCGCTGAACTTGATCATTTTGTGAAGCAGCCATATTATCGCGAAGATAGTCAAAGCCAAACTCTGTTCCAATACCGTATGTAATATCAGCTTTGTACGCAAGTTTCTTTTCAGAAGGATCGATTTGAGGAATATTTAATCCAACTTGTAAGCCTAGAAATTCATGGACTTGGCCAATTAACTCTTTATCACGCTTCGCTAAGTAATCGTTTACAGTAATAACATGAACGCCTTTTCCTTCAAGGGCACGTACATATGTTGGGAGAGAGGAAACTAATGTTTTCCCTTCACCAGTTGGCATCTCCGCAATATTACCTTCTAGTAATACAAGTCCTCCGATTAACTGCACATCGTAATGGCGTAATCCAAGCACACGTTTTGCGGCTTCGCGTACAACAGCGAATGCTTCTACTTTTATGTCATCAACTGTTTTACCATCCTTAAGCATACTTTTGAATGTGACAGTTTTGTGACGTAATTCTTCGTCAGGTAAATCAGCCATTTGTTTTTCCAAATCATTAATATCTTGAACGAGTTGTTCATATTTTTTTAGCTTTCTTTTTTGAGAATCTCCTAACAATTTCTTTACCGAATTCAGCATGTTGTAAACACTCCTCTTACTGACAATAGCTACATTATAGCACATGTTTATCCTGAACAAGTAGAAGTAGTAAATTGAAGAAAATACTGGATAAAAAAACATATATATGGCACATATTATATTTAAAACATAAAAAGAAAGAGAGTATTCAATATATAAGAAATTTGGTATGATAACTAAATGAGATAAAGTGATGATTCTCAAGTTGAATGAATAATATGGATTTAATATTTTATGTAGATTATATATTGAAAGAAAAGAGATAGAAGATGAATAAAAAGTTTGTAAAAGGCGCTGCGATTTTAACCGTTACAACGTTTATATCGAAAGTAGTGGGGAGTTTTTTTCAAATTCCATTGCAAAATATAGCAGGGGATGAAGTACTTGGAATTTTTCGCCTTGTTTTTCCTGTATATATGATAGCCTTAACTTTATCAGTAGCGGGAGTCCCGCTAGCAATATCCCAGTTAATAGCTGATCTTCATGAAAAGAATGATCGTGACGGAATAGCTAAATTGTTTACGTCCGCATCTATTATCGGTGTTATATTTGGGGTGCTCGGATTTTTAATTATTATCATTGGATCGAGTGGCATTGCAAATATGCTTGGTGGGCAAGAGACGAGGCTAGCATTAATTGTTACTTCGTTTGCTTTATTAATCGCACCGTATATGGCAGTGTACCGTGGATATTTCCAAGGGTTCGGAGATATGATACCTACTGGTGTATCACAAGTAATTGAACAGTTGATACGCGTATTCTTTATGCTAACAATAGCCTATATATTTGTATATTGGAATAAAGGTAGTGATATCATAACAGGCGGAGCAATGATTGGTTCTTGTTTTGGTGTTATTACGTCACTCATATATTTGCGAATGAAATATGTGAAAAGCACGTATCGCTATAAGAGCGAAACATATTCATTACAAGATTTTAAGACAAACGCGAAAAACATACTTCGTGTTTCAATTCCAATTGCAATCGGAGCGTTATCGATGCCTGTTTTAAATTTAGTTGATTCTGTAACAATTCCACATGTGCTACATGAATCTTCTACAACTATTCAGGAACAATTTGGTATATATAGCCGTGGTTTTGCATTTACGCAATTAATTGTTGTATTTGCAAGTGCGATAGTATTTCCGTTAATTCCATTATTAACAGCTGCTTTAACAAAAAAAGATATAGCTTTAGCTAAACTGACAGTAAAACGTACAAATGAATTTGCGCACGTTTTAACAATGCCGATAACGATATGGCTTATGGCGCTTGCAGTACCGCTTAATGTTGCATTATTTACAGATACAAAAGGAAGTGGCATGTTAGCTATTTTAATTGGTAGCTCGTATTTCACATCACTTATGGTATTATCAATAGGAATCTTGCAAGGGATTAATCGTTCGATGCAAGCAGCATGGATTGTCATCGGTGTAAGTTTTGTAAAAATTGTATTAAATATAGCGCTAGTAAACCAATTCGGTATAAATGGAGCAGCGTATAGTACTCTAATTATTTATATAATGATTTGTATCGCAAATCATATTTATATTAGAAAAGATCTTTCCTATCCAATAGCTATAGGGAAATTTTTGGCTGTGATTGGAGTATCTAGTATTTTAGGTATAGCATTATACTTTGGGTCTACATTAATCAATGTGACAGATTCCAGGATTTTAGCAATGATATATAGTGCTGTAGCGCTAAGTATAGCTTCAGTGTTATATGGCATATGTGCATTGAAACTAAACTGGATATCGAAAGAACAAATTCCATTTTTACGTAAATAAAATCGTTGATTATAGAAAATGAACAATATTATACATGGGTATGACTTGTTAGATGTTTGTGAAAGAAATCAATTTGAAGTTATCAAACCTTTCTCGGCAAGGAATGGATAACAATTTGTTTAATTACAAAAAGAGTTGATTGCGAAATGTTGGAGGAGATTAAGAGTGCGGTTAGTTTTATCAGGATATTATGGTTTTTATAATGTTGGGGACGAAGCAATTTTGCAATCAATTATTAAAGCGCTACATGAAGAGGATCCTACTCTTGAGCTTGTTGTACTTTCAAATGACCCCGACTATACAAGAAAAATGTACGGTGTAGAAGCAGTAAACCGATGGGATATAAGAGCGATTTACCGAGAAATAAAGAGAAGTAATGGTTTAATTAGCGGAGGCGGAAGTCTCTTACAAGATAAGACGAGTATTAAGAGTATTTTATACTATACGGGTATTATGCGGCTTGCCCGTTTTTTGAAAAAGCCGTATTATATTTACGCCCAAGGAATCGGGCCTATCACGAAGAAGCAAAATCGTTTATTAGTGAAATGGCATGTATCAAAGGCTGAATATATATCAGTACGTGATGAAGACTCTTTTTTGTACTTAAAAGAAATTGGTATTAAGAAAGACATCGAACTTGTTCCAGATCCAGTATTAGCTTGTCAGCCAGAAGAAAAGAAATCCGATTGGCTTCAAAAACATGCGCTGCAAGGAAAGGTCGTTGCGGTTAGTGTAAGGTACTGGGATGCAAAAGAAGATTATATGAAGAAGTTAGCAGATACGCTGAAAAAGCTTAAGCAAGAGGGATACCATATTTTATTTGTACCGATGCATGGACCATTTGATCAAAATGCATCAAGGGATATCATTAATTTGATGGGAGAAGAAGCACACATGCTCCCTTATAAAATGGATATTCATGAGAAAATCTCTATTTTATCAGAATGCTCTCTTTTAATAGGAATGAGACTGCATGCTCTTATATTATCGGCAGTTGCAAACACGCCTATGATTGGAATTTCATATGATCCAAAGATCGATTCGTTTTTACAACAAGTAAATCAGCCGATTATTGGGAATGTGGATGGAGACTGGACGACAGAAACATTACATAGTATGGCGATTAAGCAATTAGAGCAGACAGAATATGTACAGGAAACGTTAGGACAAAGGGTAGAGGAATTGCGAGAGCAAATTTCCATAGCGTCCAAATATATTATTAATGACTTACATGCAAAAGAGTCTATAAAAAGAGGAATGGAATAGAGGCCATTCCTCTTTTTATTCAATAATTGAGTAGAAAAAAGAACAGGGATCACCTGTTCTTTTTTGCTATGTAAGTAAAAGTTTGAAAGAGAAGCGTATTGAAGAAAAAATAAAATGTCGACAAAAAATATAAAAAATGTAGAATGATGTCGAAAAAAATAACAGATTAAAGGTTTGGTTGTTCCGGAGTAGGTATGTTTTTATCTTAAAATCTTAACATTAGCATATAAAGAATATTGATATAATACGTTTTACATGAAAATAATTGGATAATGATGTCGGTTTTGTTCAAAAAATGAATTTAAGAATAATGTCGAAAGTTATAAAAACGTCTTGTCGATTAATGTCGTAATATCTTCATAGTTAGATATTGAAATTGCAAGCGTTTTTCTGCTATAGTTGTAAATGGTTATATAAATATTGTACAAACGTAGTTCTGACGCAATGTTTCGTCCATTTTAAATATTCTGATTTTATAATCTGATTATTTAAAATAAAAGTCGAAAAAAATGAACATTAGAATTACGAAAATTCACTTTTTTGTCGAATTTAAGGATTTAAATTCAGATAAATATGGTGTAATATGTTTATTATTCTGTATTATGGAATCATTTCTATATATAGGATCTTAACTACATTTATATTTACTAGTTTCAACATTAAATAGAATATCTATTTAAAACATTATGGAACTAGTATTACATTCCTGAAGGAGGAAATATATAAAATGGCAAAGACTAACTCTTACAAAAAATTAATCGCTGGTACAATGACAGCAGCAATGGTAGCAGGTGTTGTATCTCCAGTAGCAGCAGCAGGAAAATCATTCCCAGACGTTCCAGCTGATCACTGGGGAATTGATTCTATTAACTACTTAACAGAAAAAGGCGCAATTGCAGGTAATGGCACAGGAATGTTCGAGCCTGAAAAAGAAATCACTCGTGCAGAAGCAGCTACAATGATGGCTAAAATCTTAAACTTACCAATCGAGAAAGATGCTAAACCATCTTACACTGATTCTCAAGACCACTGGGCTACTTCAATCATCGCAGCAGTTGAAAAAGCTGGCGTAGTTAAAGGTAAAGGTGAAGGTAAATTCGATCCAGACGGAAAAATCGACCGCGTTTCTATGGCAGCAATGCTTGTACCAGCTTTCAAATTAGACACTAAAGTAACTGGTACTCCAGAAACTAAATTCGACGACTTACAAGATAGCTGGGGTAAAGACAAAGCTAACATCCTAGTTGAATTAGGAATCTCTGTAGGTACTGGCGGCAAATGGGAGCCAAATAAATCTGTAACTAAAGCAGAAGCAGCTCAATTTATTGCTAAGACTGACAAGCAGTTCGGACAAAAAGAAGAAGCTAAAGTTGAGTCTATTAAAGCAATCAATGCTAAAGAGATCGAAGTTAAACTTGGCGCTACAGTGAAAGAAGAAGATGTGAAGAACGCGAAATTCACTCTTTCTCAAGGAACTAACGCAACAGCAGTTACTACAAAAATCGGTGAAGATAAAAAATCTGTAATCGTAACTTTAGATGGAGATGCAAAACTTAAAAATAAAGAAGCTTACGTTCTAACTGTTGAAGGCTTAAAAGCTGCTGATGGTAAAGAAATTCCAAAAGCATTAGAAGTTATCTTCTTTAATGACGAAGTAGCTCCAACTGTATCTACAGTATCTACTCCAGACGGAAAAGTTAAAGTAGTATTTAGTGAAAAATTAGATACAGCAAAAGCTGTAACTGTAATCGTTAATGGTCAAAAAGTAGACGGAAAAGTTGAAAATAATACTTTCACTTCTACTAACACTTTAAACCTTGAGAACGGTAAAGAATTCTCAGTTATCGTAACGGGTGCTCAAGATTTATCAGGTAACGCAATGGAAATGTACGAAGGAAAAGCTACTTACAAAGTAGAAAAAGACGTTACAGCTCCAGAAGTAAAAGAAATTAAAGTAAAAGACCTTGCTAATGGTACAGCTACATTAGAAGCTACATTTACAGAAGAACTTTCTGCACAAGGTACAGTAGTTGTGAAAAAAGGTAATACAGTAGTAAAAGAGGCTACAATTGCTCTTGATCAAGATAAAACAAAAGCGCTTGTTACAGTACCGGGTGCTCTTACAGATAAAGAAACTGCTGCAGATCTTACAGTTGAATTTGTTGGCTACAAAGATTTAGCAAACAATGTAGGTACTAAAGTATCTAAAGCAGTAAAAGTTACAAAAGATGTTGTAGCTCCTAACCTAGTTAAAGTTGTGGCAGATCAAAATAAAGAAGCTACATTTACTTTTGATAAAGATGTAACTAAACAAGACGGAAAAATTCGTGTAATCAATTTAGATACAAGCAGAGATGTAACTGGTGAAGTGACAATCGAAGCAGCAAAAGACAACAGCAAAGGTATTACATTAACATTCCCAGCAAAAGGTAACTACAAAGTAGCTGCTACAAAAGGTCTTGTAAAAGATGCAGCTGGTAATGAGTCTGCAGCATTTACTAAAGAAGTGAAAGTTGTAGAAAAAGAATCTGAAAAAGAAACAGATAAAGTAGCTCCAGCAGTAACAGGCGTGGCTTTTGATAAAGCTACAAATAAAATTACAGTAAACTTTGATAAAGAAGTAAAAGGTGGCCAAGTAGCTGAATCAGCTTCTAATGTAAACAATTACACATTAGCTGGTGCTAAATTACCAGAAGGTGCTCTAATCGTATTAGACGGTACAAATGCAGTTATTGAGTTACCATCTACATTTACTTTCGAAAAATCAGAAACAGTTAAATTTACAGTAGCTAATGTTGCAAACAAAGACGGAGTGAAAATGGGTACGAAAAACCTATTATTAAACGTTGTAGATACAAAAGCTCCTGAATTCCAGTCAGCTAAAATTACAAAAGTTGACGCTAAAGAAATTACTTTAACATTCTCTGAAGCTGTGAACGTTGATGCAACTGACTTTGTTATTGACCTAAATGGTGTAGCGTTAACAGTAGCAAAAGCTGATGACAAAGCAGCTAAAGAAGTAGTACTTAAAGTAACAGCTCCAACAGATGTTAACTTAGCAACTGGTACATTAACACTTAAAGCTAAAGAACTTAAAAATAACGATACTTTAAATACAGTTGATACAGCAGCTAACAAACTTGTTGCTTTCAAACCAGTAACAGTAGCTCGCTAATTGAAATTCATTTCAATAGAAAGAGTCCACATTATGTGGGCTCTTTTTTTATGGTCTAATTTTCATATAAAACGATCTTTGAAAAATAGATCATATTTTGAAGATTAATAGTAGGTTTTATTGAGAAATAAAATGACAGCGTTTTCAAAAATAGAAAAATACCCCATTAATATGTAAATTTTTTGTAAATTAACACCTTTTTTCGTTAAAAAAACATTCGAAAAGAAGTGGAAAATGTCGAATTACGATAATTTAAGTCGAATGTAGTCTGAAAATTGTATTTATTGTAAAAAACATTTAGGTGATGAAGTGGAAATATGTGCTATAATTCCAATTGTGTATTTGATATGAAAAATATACGAAGCGCGGTGATAGTAGTTTTTAGGAAAAAAGTTTGTTCATTTCTATATTTTAGTATTATTAATATCTTAATAATACAATAAAAAGACTGAATTATCAGAATGTGTCGAATCTTCTTTTGATAAAGTTCTTGATAACGAATAGTTTTGTATAGTATGATGAACTTGTTTCAAAAAATGGTATTTAAACCTTATATTTACATTTAACGGTTTGTATCATTTTATTATGTGAACTACTTTTCGCATGATATTTTGTATTTTTATTGTTTTATGGCTTTTTAAGTAACTAGTTTTCAAATTACATATGATATGAAACTAGTAGCACATAGTCCTAAAGGAGGAAAATAATAAAATGGCAAAGACTAACTCTTACAAAAAAGTAATCGCAGGTACAATGACAGCAGCAATGGTAGCAGGAGTTGTATCTCCAGTAGCAGCAGCAGGTAAATCATTCCCGGATGTTCCAGCTGATCATTGGGCATTAGATTCTATCAACTACTTAGTAGATAAAGGTGCAATCAAAGGTAAGCCAGACGGTACATATGGCCCAGCTGAAGCAATTGATCGCGCTTCTGCAGCTGTAATTTTCACTCAAATTTTAGGATTACCAGTTGATGAAAATGCTCAGCCATCTTTCAAAGATGCTAAAAATACATGGGCTGCTAAATATATCGCAGCAGTTGAAAAAGCAGGTATCGTTAAAGGTGACGGTAAAGATAACTTCTATCCAGAAGGAAAAATCGACCGTGCTTCTTTCGCATCTATGCTAGTAGGTGCTTATAACTTAAAAGAAAAAGTAGATGGCACATTAGTTACAACATTTGATGATTTAAGAGGACATTGGGGTGAAGAAAAAGCAAACATCCTAATTAATCTTGGAATCTCTGTAGGTACTGGTGGCAAATGGGAGCCAAATAAAACTGTATCTCGTGCAGAAGCAGCTCAATTTATCGCAGTAACAGATAAAAAATATGCAAAATCAGATAACAGTGTTGCGAAAGTAACAAACGTTACTGCTACTGAGCCAACACAATTAACGTTAACTGGTACAGGGTTAAACAATCTTACTGCTGAAGATGTTACGCTTGAAGGAAATAAAGCGATCGCACTTGAAGCGAGTAAAGATGGAAAATCTGCAGTTGTAACGTTAAGCGGAAAAATCGCTCCAAATAAAGAGCTTCCTGTTAAAGTAAAAGGCGATTCATTTAATGTGAAGTATGTATACGAAGTGAAAAAATTACGCGTAGAACAACTTACATTCGATGACGATCGTGCAGACCAAGCAGTTGTCTTCAAATTAAATGAAGAAAAAGGCAATGCTGATATCGAGTATTTAGATATCGCTGGTCATGATGTGAAATTTGTTGCGAATAAATTAGATGGTACTCCAGCAAATATCTTTGAAGGTGGTACTGCAGAGTCAACAACTGGTAAACTAGCAGTTGGTATCGACGAAGGTAAATACAAAGTTGAAGTACAAGTGACAAAACGTGGCGGCATCACAGTTTCTAACACTGGTATCATCGAAGTGAAAAATCTTGATGCAGAAGCAACAGCAATTAAAGATGTTGTGTTTGCGGTAGATACAGATAAAGCTGGTGTAAATTATGCTAAAGCTTTAAGTGGAACAGACTTCACATTAAACAGCAAAACATTAGTTGCTGGTGAAAAAGCAGGTATCCATAAAGTTGTTGCTCAAATTAACAAAGAGAACAAAGTTGTTGATCCTAGCGCGATTATCTTAAAATCATCTAACCCAGGTGTTATCTCTGTTAAAAACGGTGAAATTAAAGCAGAAGCAGCTGGTTCTGCAACAATTACTGTTAAAGTGGGCGATGTAACAAAATCATTTGATTTCGTTGTAAAAACGGATACTCGTAAACTTACAACTGTAAAAGCTAACCCAGATCAATTAAAAGTTGTAGATGGTAAAGAATTACCAGTGACATTCGTAACAACTGACCAATACGGCGATCCATTTGGTGCGAATGAAGGTGCTATTAAAGAAGTATTCCCACAAACAGGCGCTGTAACTGCATTAGAGGTTATTACGACAAATGAAGGTTCTATCGGTACATCTTCTATTAAAGTTAAAGGTGCGAAAGTTGGAGCTGGTACAATCCACTTCCAAAATCCAAATGCAAGTGGTGAAGGTTACGGATCACTTCATGTTGAAGTTACGAAGAGCAACATCGGTCATGAAGCTCCACGCTTAGAGCTTGTTTCTAAAGCTGGTCAAAAAGGTGAAGCTGCTGACACTACACTTGGTGCTGGAAATACAGTAAACTATCAATTATCTAATTACACTACAGAAGGCGTATATGCTGATGCAGCTGATTTAGCAGGATATGAATTAAGAGTAGGTAATGAAGGTATCGCTTCAGCGAAAATCGAAGGAAAAACATTAAAAGTAACAGGTAAAAAAGCAGGTGTTACAGATGTTATCTTAACTAAAGATGGCGCTACAGCTGGACACGCAACAATTACTGTTACACAAGAAAACATCCAAATTACATCTGTTAAATTTAAAGATGTAGAAGTTGAGCAATTCGAAAACCGCAAAGTTAATATCGACAGAGTACTAGACGTTGTGAAGAGTGATAAAGATGATGTTCTAAATGGCATCAAATTAAACATCTCAACAGAACATAAAGTACGTATCGTTGATGAAGGTACAGAGCAAGGTAAAGTTTACCTAGATCGTAACGACAATGCTACATTTGACGGTAACGATGTTGCGCTTGGTTATGTAACAGCTGTTAAATCAAATGATACAGTATCTAAAGAAGGAAACGAACTATTTAGCTTCTTAACTGACGAAACTGTTACTGAGAAAAATGATGTCTTCAAAGGTGTAACAACTGCGTTTGGAGATAAAGGTACAGTAATCTTTAAAGTTGTGAAAGACAGACTTGCACCAACTACCGAGTATGGTACAAAAGCTGTAACAATCAACGTTATTAAAGAAAAAATCTAATAATTAGATTTGCAATCCCCATGTCATTATGACATGGGGATTGTTTTTGGTTTCGAAAAAAATAGGTCTCTTTAGAGGATTCTAAAGAGACCTATTTTTAATAATTATTTCTTAAACTTAAACATCTCACCGCTCAAATTCGAATCACTATACACGAACAATACCATGTTAATGTTGTTGTCTTTAATGTATTGATATACATCCTTTTCGTGATAGTGACGAAGGTCGAGGATGGATGTGTGTTTGAAGCTTTGTGCTAAGTGAGGCACGATTGCGTTTGCGAATGAGTCTTTTAGGACTAAAGCTCGTACATCATTTGGTGCATTGTTATTTTCGATGACGATTTCTGGATAGTCATTTGCATAATAGCCTGCGTACGATGTTGTATCATTTTGTTTTTCTACGCCGTATAGTTCATCTAGTGTGCGATATACTGTGCCATTTACATCTTTTGCGGCTACGCTCGTAAAGTTGAAACCGTCTTTCGGTGTGTAGTAGCATAGTTTTTCTCCAGTCGCATCGATCAGTTGGTAAAGCTGGTTGTTAAAGCTTCCGACTAGATGTGTATTTGGAGCACACGTACGAGTGTAATCTTCTGTTTTTATTTCTTTTCCTTTATATATAGAAGATTGTTGCGCGATTGTGTTCATTATATATTGATAGCCTAAGAAGGCACCATCCATATTCCAGTGATGGTCTGTTTTAAAGTACATACTTTGTATTTCTTCATTTGTATAGTTTTTCTTAAAATGTTCCATGAGTTTAATTGGCTTTACGTCCGCTGGAAGTTTATTTAGAAAATAATTTAAATTTTCCTGCGCATATGTGTGAATATGAGAAGGTAATTTAAATGATAATGCATTCGTTTTGGACGGTGGTAAGGCAAAGTAAAACTCAATGTTTTGTTCTTTTAAAAACTGAGATAAGTCGTTTACAGCTGGCATAGCTTGGTCAATCTCATTATATTTTGTAGTCCAAGCAGGGTTTTTCAGAAGCCATTTATCATCAGTTAGAATAATATCGTTAATGAGAGACTTGCCCATTTTAATTTGGGTAAGTGTATAGTTTTTTATGAGATCATCTCTTCCGATTAATTGATCGTTTGTATATGTCTCAAAGTCTTTAAAGAAACTACCATTTAAGGAAACTTCTTTTGTAAGAGCTGGTTTTTGAGCGAGCGGACGATTTTCAACGGGCGAAACTGCTCGGTCAGTTTTGAGAAGCGATAATATGCCAAATGAAAAGATAATGGTGAGAAAACCGATAAATAGGACGATGTTCCCCAATTTTTTCATAATAACTTTTCCTTCCTACATAAAGTGAAACTTTAATCAGTGGGGGTTTTGTTCATCCCCCACTGATTATCAGCCTTAACCAATCGGGCTTTTCCGGGCAGCCCGACCCCAACCTAACTTCTTTGCTTTCGCTGAATTTTGAGGTGGGGGTCTTACTGCCCGGAAAATAGCGGGATAAGTTAAAACCTGAAGTAAATAAATGGATTATACGTCGAATTAATTAAATACATAATCGAAATCATAAATAATGTTAGTAATAATATAGGACGTACAACTTGCATCGTGAATGTATACGTTTTTGGTGCAAGTTCTAATATGTTTTTAACACGTTTCAAAATTGGTGTCGCTGCGATAAAGGCGATGATAAATATGACAATGTATTCATGTATATATAGCATTGTGTTGTCATCGATGAAAGATTGCCTCCCTATGCCAAACATCGCTTTTAAATATTGGAACGAGTATGCGAAGTTATCAGCTCGGAAGAAGACCCAACCAATCATAACGATGATTAGTACATATGCATGTTGCAGCGGCTTCCATAGCTTATTTAATATTTTCTCGAATCCAGCTTTTTCAATCGAGATAATAAAGCCGTAATATAATCCCCAGGCGATAAAGGTCCAGCTTGCCCCGTGCCATAAACCGGTTAATCCCCATACGATGAAGAGGTTACGGTAATTTGCTAGTTTGGATACACGGTTTCCGCCGAGCGGAATGTATATATAGTCGCGGAACCAAGAGCCTAGTGTAATATGCCATCTTCTCCAAAATTCTGAAATGGATTTCGAGATGTACGGATAATTGAAGTTTTTCGGGAAATCAAATCCGAACATTTTTCCAAGTCCAATTGCCATATCAGAGTATCCTGAGAAATCGAAATAGATTTGAAGTGTATAGGCGATAATACCAATCCAAGCCGTTCCAGCGCTCATTTCAGATGGTGGTAAGGCAAAGATTTTATCTGCGACAAATCCAACTTGATTGGCGATTAACATTTTTTTCGCTAATCCTAAAACGAAAATTTGGATACCTTCTGTAAATCGTTCAAAAGAATGGATGCGCGTTTTAATTTGATCAGCAACGATATTGTAACGAACGATTGGTCCGGCAATAAGCTGCGGGAAAATTGATATATATAGTGCTAAGTTAAGTGGATTCTTTTGAACATCCCCGTCTTTACGATATATGTCGATGACATAGGACATCGCTTGGAATGTATAAAATGAAATCCCAATTGGTAGTGGAATAGGTTCCACCTGGATAGATAAATGTAAAGTGTTGTTTAAAATGTCTGTGAAAAATGAAATATATTTAAAATAAGAAAGTAATAAAATATTTCCGACCACAGCCATAATTAAAAATGTGACTTTCATATTTTTTCGTTTATCATAATGATGCACGAGTAGGCCGAAGCAGTAGTTTAATATAATAGAAAAGAGCATTAAGAGGACGAATCGAGGTTCTCCCCATGCATAGAAAATTAAACTAAATGCAAGTAATACGAAATTACGTAGCTCGGCACGCACTATAAAATAGAAAAATAATACGAGAGGTAAAAAGATAAATAAGAAAACAGAACTACTAAATACCAAAGGACTCTCCTCACTTTTTTCAAAAATACATTTCGTGCAAAAAACCGACATTTCTATTATATATTCTTTTAAATAAAAGTGCCTTTAATATTTTATCATGTTAATAATTCGATTAAAATGATTATTATATATAATAGAAGAAAAGGGGAGCGGAATCCTTTTGACACTCACTATTTGGATAAGATAAGATGAATAAGGTGTGATTTGTTTGGAAGGGAAGAGATGGTGTGTTATTTAACTCATTTGAGTTTATTTTTTTATTTTTACCGATAGCATTTCTTTTATATTTTCTATTAAATAAATTTGGACATGCTACATTAGCGAAGGCTTGGCTTGTTGCGGCCTCTTTATTTTTCTATAGTTATTGGAATGTGAAATATTTACCGCTTATGTTAGTGTCACTCATTGTGAACTACTTTATCGGAATGAGGCTCGTAAAACATAAGAGTAAACTTCTTTTAACGGTAGGGTTAATATTTAATATAGGAATGCTTAGTTATTTCAAGTATTATGATTTCTTCTTACAAAATGTGAATTCATTATTTGGAACTCAGTTTACATTATTATCTTTAACGTTACCACTTGCGATTAGTTTCTATACGTTTCAAAAGATTGCATTTTTAGTAGATACGTATCGTGGTGAAACGAAGGCATGTCATTTTCTTGATTACGCATTGTTTGTAACGTTTTTTCCGCAGCTTATTGCAGGGCCGATTGTGCATCATGCGCAAATTATGCCGCAGTTTGCTGACGATAGTAAAAAGCGCTGGCAATCGAAGTATATCGTTCTTGGTATATTTGTATTTGCAGTTGGTATTTTCAAAAAGGTAGGTATTGCAGATGTATTATCTCCCCTTGTACATGAAGGGTTTGATGTGCAGCAATCATTAACATTTGTCGAAGCATGGCTTTCATCGTTAGCGTTTACGTTCCAATTGTATTTTGATTTTAGTGGATATAGTGATATGGCAATTGGAATCGCTTTAATGTTTAATATTAAATTACCTCAAAACTTTAATTCACCGTATAAAGCAGTGAATATACAAGATTTTTGGCATCGTTGGCATATGACGCTTAGCCAGTTTTTAACGAAGTACGTATACATTTCTCTAGGAGGAAATCGAAAAGGAATTACGCGTACATACGTAAATATTATGATTGTATTTTTAATAAGTGGACTTTGGCACGGAGCTGGTTGGACATTTGTTTTTTGGGGATTCTTGCACGGTTTGGCTTCTGTTATTCATCGCCTATGGAGTAAAGCAGGAGGGCGCATGCCAGCCTTTGCTGGTTGGTTCGTTACGTTTTTCTTCATTAATATAACGTGGGTATTCTTTAGGGCAACATCTATGCATGATGCGGTGAAAGTGTTAAAAGGAATGTTCGGACTAAATGGAATCGAATTAGCAAATAGCGTATTCCCAGCATTTATAATAGAGAAGCTGCAATTTTTAAAAGAGTACGGTGTTTCATTTAGTGAAGGGTACCATGTCTCTTTATTAGATCCAAAAATGGTAGCGTATATTTTCGGAGCGTTATGTATTAGTTTCTTCTTAAAAAATTCAATTCAGTTAAAAGATTCATTCCGTCCGAATGTATGGACTGCTTTATTTACTGCAGTATTGCTCGTATATAGCGTGTTACATTTAACGAGTATTAGTGAGTTTTTATACTTTAATTTCTAGGTGGAGAATATGAAAAACAAACATTGGCTTATTTTCGTTTTTGTATGTGTTTTTGTTCCTCTGGCAGGTGTCGGGATATTTAATAGCTATATAGATTCACTTTGGTTATTCCCGCATAAAAATAAGTGGAATGATGTTCAGTACGGGTTTAACGAGAGACAACAGAAAACAAATTATATAACGTACCGTCCGTTTACATATGATGGAGTTATACTTGGAAGTAGTAGAACGACTTTTATTAACGAGAATGACTTCACCGGGTTAAACGCATTTAATTATGCGGTAAGCAGTACAGATCCGCGTGAGTATGATGCATATATTGAATATGCAAAAGAACAAAAAGGTAGTGGACTCAAGTCTATTGTACTTGGTTTAGATTTCCTTGGAACGAACAAAAATAGGGAAATTGGTTTTGATAAACCAGAAGCGTATATTAATCAGGCGCAAAGTTTATTGTATCCGATTAAATCGTATGTAAGTATGGACGGGATTACTTATTCAAAGAATACAATTGCAAATTCCACCCATCATAGTACGAATCTTGACCGTTACAATCGAGAGAATATAAAATCGATGCGCGATTATACGAAAGAAGAACGTGATGCGCAAATAGCGGCGCAAGTAGATAAGTTTAGTAAAGAGATTTATGGTGGGAATTATGAGTATCAAAATATGAAAGAAATATTAGGAACAGTAAAGGCTCATAATCCGAACACGAAGTTTTATATTTTTACAACGCCTGTTTCAGAGCCTCTGTTCCGTACGATGATTCAATCAGGGCGATGGGAAGATTATAAAAAATGGCTTCATGACGCTGTAGATGTATTTGGAGAAGTGCACCATTTCATGTATCTTAATTCCGTTACAACGAATTTAGATAACTATATGGATGGGCATCATTTCAGACCGGAAGTTGGAAAGTTGATTGCGCATAAAGTTGTAAATGAGGAAGATAGCAACGTCCCGAAAGACTTCGGTATTGTTATTACGAAGGATAATATTGATGAGGTGTTGGAGGAGATTCGGGCGTCTTTTCAATAGGGAAATTTTGAAAAGCTAGATCATAATGTGATCTAGTCTTTTTTTGTAGATTGCTGCTTTATCAAACTTTGTCGGTAAATCGATATCTTCTGTAGAATCATTAATATAATTTCATGTATTACTTTCAAAAGAAAAAGCAGCATCCATTTGGATGCTGCTTTTTTTATTCCGCCTCTAAATCAACAATTAAGTAAGCGAGTATAACAACGAAGAAAATACTAACGGACGGCGCTGTTAATACGTGGCCGGACATAAAGCCGATTCCAAGTGATAGTACAACGGTGCTAGCTAATAGCATATATTTCACAGTTAATATTTTCTTAAAGTTTGTTATGATGCTGAGTAATAATTTAATACCGAAGTAAAGGAATGGTATGAAGTAAATAAGGAAACCGACGATTCCGAATGCGAAGAATAGATCGTGGAAGTCCATTTCGATTAATTTAATTTTAACCGTATAGTTACCAGCATAGCCCATTCCGAATAATTTTTGTGATAGTGGTGCGTCTTTATAGTATTGTTTGTATACTTTTAAAAACTTATCGCGATCACTGTAAATTAAACTTTTGACCTCAGAGTCTGTTAGTTCACCTTTTGCATGTTTTTTCTCTGCGTCAGGATCTTCTTTAATTATTTTTCCTTCTTTTCTATCCTTTTCTTCTTGTACTGATTTTTTGTATTCGTATATTTGCATGTGGATGCCCATATTTTTTGCGATAGGAGTATGCGGTGTAAGGGCAATTAAACCTCCTAGTATAATAGCGGCAACAACTGTATTTACGAGATATGTGAATCCTTTTCCTTTTTTTTTGCGATGAACCATATATTCAATGAATGAGAATAAAAGTGCCACGCCAAGCGTTAGAACAATTGCACCATATCCTACTTTTGTTCCGACCATAATACTTGCATACATCGCAAGTATTGTTGGAATCCAGTAATAGATTTTCGAGAAAGAAGTTGTTTTATGAATCGAATAGAGCACTACGATTGGGAACATAATTGCAAAAATAGAACTTAAATCATTTCCAGCAAAGAACCAACCTCTTGAACCGATCTTTGAGTGAGGGTAGCTTGGGAAATCTGTACCAGTTTGCATTGCAATAATCAGTGTGATGCTTAAAATTAAAGTTGCATATAAGAAATATGTAATGATTTTATGAAATGCATATTCTTTATTTTTTAACTCTTTAAAGACGATAATATATCCAAACAGTAGTACAATTGGATATATGCTCTTTAAAATGAATTTCACTTCTTCGCCAAATGAAACTGGGGATTTAATCATCATATTATTTACAAGACCAATTGCTAGTACGATACCGAGTAGGCATAAATAGAGAATGTACTTTTTCGCTCCATGTTGATTTCTATGAAGAAGTAGATAACCTAATGCAAGAAGCATAAAGGCGAAACGGACTACGATCCCAACTGTTGCGCTCATGTGTAATACATAGATTGAAAAAGACGTTAATAAATCTAAAATTGGTTGAAACACAATGAATAGCAATAGGAAATGCGGGAAGTAGTTATCCGTTTGTTTCAACTTATTAACCATATATTCCTCCATTTCTTCATTCCTTTAGTTCAATACCCAAGAGATGGGGATAAAAGCCTTATTTACATAATAAGGCGAATGAATTTCAATATTTGTTTTTTTGCATCAAACTTAAGAATACACCATTTCATTGTAATGGTAAATAGATGAAAAGCATTGATAAACCGACTTTAATTTCTATATTTTTTAACGAAATTGTATGTTTTATACGGAGATATATACAAATTATGAGGTTATTAGACAGAAAATTGAGAAAAAAAGAAGGATTTTTAACATGCTTTCTATAATTATATAAGTATAATCTTTATGTTGAAAAGAGGGGTATATATAATGGAAGTAACAAGTAAAACAGAATCTGTTGTTGTGAAATATGAAGGGCGCGTAGCAACGGTTATGGTCAATCGTCCAGCGGTTTTAAATGCATTAGATGAACCAACGTTAAAAGAGTTATTACAAAAGTTGAAAGAAGTGGCGGAAAGTTCTGTTCACGTTGTTGTGTTGTGCGGAAGTGGCCGTGGTTTTTCTGCGGGTGGAGATATTAAATCAATGCTTTCAAGTAATGATGAAAGTAAGTTTGAAGGCATCATGAATACAATTTCTGAAATCGTTGTGACGTTATATACGATGCCAAAGCTTGTTATTAGTGCAATTCATGGGCCGACTGCTGGACTTGGATTAAGTATTGCATTAACAGCTGATTATGTCATGGCAGATATATCATCAGTTATTGCGATGAACTTTATTGGAATCGCTTTAATTCCAGATGGTGGCGGCCATTTCTTCCTTCAAAAGCGCGTTGGTGAAAATATGACGAAGAAAATCATTTGGGAAGGGAAGAAATTATCAGCGACAGAAGCGTTAGATATCGGTTTAATTGACGAAGTAATCGGTGAGGATTTCCAAACGGCTGTGAAGCAAAAAATTAATGAATGGTTACAAAAACCAATCAAGGCAATGATTCAAACGAAACAAATTTTATGTGAAGTGAATCGTTCTAATTTAGAACAAACGCTTCAGCTCGAAAAGCGTGGTCAATATGCGATGAGACAAACAGCGGACCATAAAGAAGGTATTGCTGCTTTTCTAGAAAAACGTTTACCAGCATTTAAAGGGGAATAAAGTGAAACTTTAATCCGTGGGGATTTATTTATCCCCCGCGGATTATTAGTCTTATTGCCCGTTAATTCGAGATAAAGGGAAGAAAGTGCTAACACATTTTAGTATAATTGTGTTAGCACTTTTTTTAGGAGTAATAAATGAAGAAAATTATCGGTGTTATCGTTATTATTTTACTAACATATTATGCTTTGCATAGTACACCATCTCTTGCGGTACGGACTGCATTATTCTTTGAGGGACATCCAACTGTTGCTTTCTCTGGTGAAGTGAAGGAAGAACGGGATGTGAAAAAAGAGTGGTTTTTCTATAAAGCAGAGCTTGGGTGTTATTAAAAGTGGGAGGAAAAGTGATGTCAACTTATAACAGGTTAGTAAGAGATCGTGTCCCGGAGAAAATTTTGATGTCTGGAAAAACATATACAGCACAAAAATTAACAGGGCAAGCTTACATACAAGCGTTAGCGAAAATTGGTACAGAAGAAATTCGTGAATTTGCTTCGATGAAAGAGCGTGAACATGCGCTAGATTCACTTGCAGATGCACTTGAAATTATTATTTCATTAGCGCGTGCAGAAGGTGCAACAATGGAAGATGTAGAGCTTATTCGTAAGCAGAAAGAAGAAGAGCGCGGCGGATTTACAAGAGGGATTTATTTGATGGACGTTTCGGAAGAGTAGTTTTATCCCGCTATTTGCGGGCAGTAAGACCCCAAACTCAAAATTCGGCGAATGCGAGGGAGTCGGGCTGCCCGTAAAAGCCCGATTGATGCGGGCTGATTAAAGTTTCACTTTATAGAAAAAGCACAGTGTTAATGGAGATAATGCGGTGCTTTTTTGTCATTGAGATTAGGATAAAATGAATTTTATTATAATTTAGAAAATTAAACTATATGAGTAGAGGTTTTATCGTAATTTCGCTATACTAAATAGTAGAGAAAATGAGGAGGAAACGACAATGGCACATCATACGAAAGAAACGATGGAACTTATTAAGGAGCTTGTCTCTATTCCAAGTCCATCTGGAAACACGGCGAAAATAATTAGTTTTATTGAAAATTATGTAAGTGAGTGGAATGTAGAGACGAAGCGTAATAATAAAGGCGCTCTTATTTTAACGGTTAAAGGAAAGAATGATGAGCAGCATCGTTTATTAACTGCACACGTTGATACGTTAGGTGCGATGGTGAAAGAAATTAAGCCTGACGGTCGTCTTCGTCTATCTATGATTGGTGGATTTCGCTGGAACTCTGTAGAAGGGGAATATTGCGAAATTGAAACGTCAAGCGGTAAGAAATATACAGGTACAATTTTAATGCATCAAACTTCTGTCCATGTGTACAAAGATGCAGGGGAAGCGAAGCGCGATGAGAAAAATATTGAAGTGCGTATTGATGAGCGTGTCTTTTCAGCAGATGCAGTACGTGAGTTAGGAATTGAAGTAGGAGACTTCGTTTCATTTGATCCACGCGTTCAAATTACAGAGAGTGGATACATAAAATCACGTCATTTAGACGATAAAGTAAGTGTAGCAATTCTATTAAAATTGATTAAAAGATTGCAAGATGAAAAGGTAACATTGCCATATACAACACATTTCTTAATTTCTAATAATGAAGAAATTGGATACGGTGGAAACTCAAATATTCCAGAAGAAACGGTAGAATATTTAGCAGTTGATATGGGAGCGTTAGGTGATGGACAAGCATCTGATGAATATACAGTATCCATTTGTGCGAAAGACTCTAGCGGTCCATACCATTACGCTTTACGTAAACATTTAGTTGAACTGGCGAAAGCGAATGCTATTGAATATAAAGTGGATATTTATCCATACTACGGATCAGACGCATCAGCTGCGATTCGCGCTGGATTTGATGTGAAACATGCATTAATTGGAGCTGGTATTGATTCTTCTCACGCATTTGAGCGTACGCATGAAAGCTCGATTGCACATACAGAAGCGCTTGTTTATGCATATGTGTTATCAGAAATGATAGTAGAATAGTGAGAGGGTGGTTGATTCTATGAATCAGCCACTTTTTTGTGTATAAAAACTACTTAAATTGTATTTTATTTTACAATATTAAGAAAGTAGGTTTACTACAGAATTCTAGTATTATAAAATGATAGAGGCGCACTAATTTTTTTTGTTCGGATTTATTATGATTTGCATATTAAGATTACGCGTTATTATAAATGGTTTTTGAGAGGAGTATTATTTTTTATGAAGTATCGTGCAGTCGCGGCTGGTATTTTAGCCGCAAGTTTATTATCATCTCCAGTAAGTAGTTTCGCAGCAGGGAAAAAGTTTTCGGATGTTCCTACATGGGCGCAGGAATCGGTTGACTATTTAGTAGGGAAAAAAGCGCTTGATGGAAAACCAGACGGAACGTTTTCTCCATCTGAAGCAGTAGATAAAGGATCAGCTGCAAAAATATTAGCAGCAGTTCTTGGCTTACCAATTGATCCAAAAGCGAAACCATCTTTTAAAGATTCGCAAGATCATTGGGCAGCACCATATATTGCTGCGGTAGAAAAAGCGGGTGTAATTAATGGAGATGGTACTGGGAAATTCAATCCATCAAGCCAAATTAACCGTGCATCAATGGCATCTATGCTTGTACAAGCATATTCATTAGATAAGAAAATTATTGGAGAACTTCCAACGCAGTTTAAAGATTTGGAACCTCATTGGGGTAAGAAACAAGCTAATATTTTAGTAGCTTTAGAGATTTCAATGGGTACAGGAAATGGCTGGAATCCTGACGGTACTGTAACTCGTGCTGAAGCAGCTCAGTTCATCGCAATGGCAGATAAAAATAAAACAAATACATCGAAAAGAATGTATATGAATAGAAACTTTATTACATATCATCAAGCATCGTTATCATCAGGTATTACTGACGTTCAACATAAGCCACAAATGATTGAAGTGAAAGAGCAAAGAGCGGACGGTTGGTTGAAGGTTGTAACAAGTAAAGGTGAGAAGTGGACACCATTACAAGAAAAAACAGAGTCTATTAATCAAGAATTCACTACATATCAAGAAGCTTCACATACGTCTACAGTGGCAGGCACACATAAAGCACAACAAGTAACTGTTATTGAAGAAAAAGATAGCTGGATTCGTATCCGTATGGGGGCTGGTTTCCAATGGGTGGATAAAAATCAATTAAACCCAGTGAAGCAAGGTAACTTCCTAGAAGGTAAAGCGATTATTATTGATCCAGGTCATGGTGGAATTGATTCGGGGAACCCTGGTTATTATGAGAAAGAAAGTAAAACCGTATTAGATGTATCATTACGATTACAGAAAATATTTGAGAAAAAGACACCGTTTACTGTGTTATTCACTCGTACAGATGATACACGTCCAGGAACAAGTGGTCCTGATTCTTTAAAAAAACGTGTAGAATTTGCACAGCAAAATAATGGAGATATTTTTGTAAGTATCCATGCTAATGGTTCTGACTTGAAAAATGGACAAGGCACAGAAACATTATATTATGATTCAGCACGAGCAAGAGCAACGAATCCAAATGTAGAAGAGAGTCGTTTATTAGCAGAAAAAATTCAAAAACGTCTTGTGAATGCACTTGGAACAAAAGATCGTGGTGCGAAACATCAGGACTTATACGTAACTAGAGAAAATACAATGCCAGCTGTATTAGCAGAATTAGCATTTGTAGATAATAAAAGCGATGCTGATAAAATTGCTACACCAGAACAGAGACAAAGTGCAGCAGAAGCTATTTATCAAGGAATTTTAGATTACTACGAAGCAATGGGTAACAACGTATCTTCTTTCCGTTAATAAATAAAAGAGATTGCCATAGGCAGTCTCTTTTTATTTATAAAACAAATTATAAAGGTTTCTCTTTATTTCGGGCATGTGATATCATTTAATTTTACGTGAAAAAGTATTCGAGTAATTGTAATCATAACAATTTTAAACGATAAAGGATGATAATAGATTGAGTAATCATAGTAAAACACCTGCATGTATATATACGTATGCATTTCGCGAAGAGGAGCGTGCTTTATGTTACTTGGAAATGCGCTCGTTCTTTGGGATGGAGTCTCACGTTAATATTTTAAAAAGTGAAGTCAAGATTGCTCCGAGTAGAAGTCCGTTTATTAAAGAGCGCGTCGAGGTTATGTATGAAGGGGACGACTTAGAAAGCATTTTAGAACAAGTGGAACAAATTGATTTAGCGGGAGCGACATTCAAAGTTATCTTCGTTAAAATCAATGATCTTGGTAAAGAAAATAAAATTGAATATGGAGAAAGACGCCTTATTGAACGAGACCTCGGTATGCATATTGAAGGAGAAGCGGATGTTCGTAATCCAGAGCGTGTATTCGGAATTGTTCCTCTTGGAGGACGCTGGTACTTCGGACACTATGTAGAAAGTGATCCAGTTTGGTATCATCACATAAAAAAACCGCATAGCTATTCGACATCACTGAGCACACGTGTTGCTAGAGCTGTCGCAAATATCGCTGTACCAAACCCAGAGGGAGTACGAGCGATTGACCCGTGCTGCGGAATTGGAACAGTAGTAGTAGAAGCACTTTCTATGGGAATTAACATCGTTGGTAGAGATATAAATCCACTTGTGGTTCTTGGAACGAGAAAAAACATCGCACATTTCGGGTTTGAAGGAACAGTAACAAAAGGTCCAATCGAGGAAATTACTGAGAACTACGACGTTGCAATTATCGATATGCCCTACGACTTATTTACGCATGCAACACCAGAAGACCAGTTCTCCATTCTTTCAAGTGCACGCCGCATTGCAAAAAGGGTAGTCGTTGTCACGATGGAAACAATGGACGACATGATTCATGAAGCGGGATTTGAAATTACAGACCGCTGTATCACAAGAAAAGGATCATTTTCTAGACAAATTCTTGTTTGTGAATAGGAAAGGTCACCCGTTTATTAAATTAATAAATTACAGGATAGTTAGTCCATTATGAGGCTGATTATCCTTTTTTATTTAACAACAAATACAAAAACTCCATTTTGAATAAAGATTGATCAAAATGGAGTTACCCTTTTTAGCTAAGTATGAGATTTTTATAAAAAAGTTTGATTATTTTACTGAGCCTTAATGAATAACATTTCAAGAATACCAATAAAAAGCATAATCAGTCATAACTGAAGAATCACCCAACTGATGTAACATAGCTGAAATATTCCCTCTATGATAGGTTCCATGATTCACAACGTGTAAGACCATTTCAGATATACTTGTTTCTCTTAATCCTGCCCATGGATTATCCAACATTATTCTCTTTTCCATATCTTCCTGTCTGTTCAAAAAGGTTTTAAACCGGGATGTTAAAGTGTGAAATTCCGTTTCTAAGTCTTCAATGGGCAGTTTCTCAATCTTTTCTTGAATTTGAAATGAAGATTGCATTGCTTCATTCATACTCTGACCCTCAAGGGTATGAAGCCATCCATATTCCACCAAATAGAGATGAGATAAAACCTTTGAAACAGAAGAAAAGACACTTTTCATTTCCTTTTGATATTTCTCAGGAGAAAGTGTCTTAAGATGATCAATAATCCGTTGATTTGCCCATACATGATAGTTATATAGATTTTCTACATGATTTGCCATACAATCGCCTCCTTATCATCACGTTTTTTAATGTTCTTTATCAGAATGAATTATTCCTTTAAATATCATTACTTATTTGATGAGATCTTCAACTAAATGGCCCAATTGTTGAACAAAGGTCAAAGCAATCTTCAACTAACCTGCCCCGTTAGTTGAAGTACATTTCTTCACAATGTTTATCGTTAGATTAACATAAATATCCAACAAGAAAACATCAAACCTCTAAGAAATCTATAGAGGTTTGATGTTTTTAATCAATCTTTTTTACAAAGCTACACTTGTGACAAAAAAGCTTATTTTTTCATTTTGTGGTGATTCTGAATTCTTAAGTTGATGGGCATGCCTGTGTAGGTGACCTTTTTTTGGTTTGTATCAATGTGTGATTAGTTGGTAGTTTAGATGGGAGATTTGACGGGATTTGTTGAATAGACGATATATCTCGAGAGTTGTTTTGTTAGTAAATTACTCTTCTTTCGTTGTCTCTTGTTGTGCGATTAATAAATTGCGTAATACGTGTGCGCGGTAACTTTCTAGTTTTCGTCCCTCATGATAGCGAACACCTAATTTTTTTAGCTCAGCTACGTACCAGCCTTTCGTTCCGTAATACATGAGACCACTTCCTTTTTTCTTTTGAACAGTATATGTGCCGGGGCGAGAGAATTTTCTTTTTTTATTCATGAAATTCGCGGAATTAAACATTGAATATTCAGTTTATTTTTATTATGATTAACTTATTATCGGATGACAGTGATTAGCCCCGCTGTAAGCCCAGATTTATGTTTGAAAATGAAGAGTGTAAACTTCTTTCCACTTGAGCTTCTTTAGCAGAAGTACGAGCTATAAGGATAAGGGTAGTAAATTTCAATGCAAATGTGTACATTGTTTTTCTGGCTCTTAACATAGTAATGGAGGATGAAATATGCGTAAAGGGACTTTTTTTATGGCAGGACATTCGAGACTTCCGAAAGGTATGGCTGTTCGCAGTATGTATGAAACATTAACAATTACAATTGAGGCAGATCATAAATATCATGTCATTATTGAAGCGTCATGTACGCTTGCGACAGAGCATGGTAGAGACTTCGTCGCTCAAATGTTGAGAGGACATAGTTTGCAAGATGGTATTGAGGAAATCGTTCAAGATATTACGGACCATTATCAAGGAAAAGCGCAAAATGCTATCGTCAGTGCGGTGAAAGATTTACATCGCCAATACGTAAGTTATTTAAATGATGAACAGCCTAGAGGAGAGTACGAGGAAACAACACCATAAAAACTATCTAGTTTACAACCATAAACGAGAGCCAGTTGTATTTCTTTTAAAGAGATACGACTGGCTTTTTATATTGAGGAGGCAAGGAATATGAAAAAATTAAGTGAAGTTCAAGCTGTGAAACAAGAGAAGAAAAAAAGAGGATGTGCGGAAAGTAAGGGGATTTGTGAAATGTGTAAAGTATGTAGAGAAAAAAACGAATTGACAGTTAGAAAATTTTGAATTATTATTTAATTAACAAGATCCATACGAGAAATTAGCCTTCTCTATATTCGATCTTGCTTTCCTGTTTTACAAATATTTTCATACAAACTGTCTATTATTATTGTACTTTAAGAGATTAAAGAACACTCGTAATTATGAGCCAGTTGTACGTTTCTACGATTTTATGTCGTGGATGCGTATGACTGGCTTTTTCGATGTTAGGGCAGTAAGACCGAATCTCGGCATAAGAAGATAAGGATAACTGTCTGTAAAAAACGTCAATAAGTTCTTCATATTTAAATTAGGGAGGAATTGAAATGTCGATTATTACAGAACAAAGTACGAAGATGAAATTTGCAAAGAAATATGAGGGGTATGAAATTGTTCCTCATCCAGAGCATAAACGTTTATATCATATTACGCTAAAACAGCAATTGCTTAAGCAGTTTTTTGAAGAGGTAAAAGAGCATTCAGAGCAGTCACTGCAATACATTCCCTATTCTCGATTTAATCTTGCGGATGGAATGAGAAAGATTTTTGGGCAATCATTTATGGATAACATTCGCGGCATTGTTCATGACCGTGAAACGGGCGGATTTACAATTGGGGTGCAAGGTGAAACGGCAGATCCAGCAGACTACGTGAAATTTGCAACAGCATTAACACATTTAATCGGGGAGCCAAACTTTGATGCAATGACAGGAACGTACTATGCTAGATTTAATGTGAAAGATACGGATAGTAGTGATTCTTACCTTCGTCAAGCGTACCGATTGTTTACACTGCATACAGACGGTACATTCGTTGATGAGCCGACAGATTGGCTTCTTATGATGAAGATTGAAGAGCAAAATGCAGTAGGCGGAGAATCTCGTTTACTACATTTAGACGATTGGGAAGACCTTCATAAATTTAGAAATCATTCGCTCGCATCTGTTAAGGTTACGTATAAAGCACCACCAAGTAAAAATGCGCAAGAAATCGTCTATCGTGAAACGTTTTTTGATGTGAATAACGCACCATGTATTTGCTTTATTGATCAGTTCGCTTATCCAGATAATATTGAACAAGCAAACTATTTGAAAGACTTATCATATTCTGTTGAAAACTCACCAGCAACACATGCATTGAAATTACCAATTGGTGACTTAGTTCTTTTAAACAACTTATTTTGGATGCACGGAAGAGCTGCGTTTGAGAAAAATAAAGATTTATATAGAGAACTAATGCGTCAACGTGGTTGTTTTTCTAAATAAGTTTGTACGGCGGGTCTTAAAAAAGACCTGCCTTTCATCATATTAAGGGGGAAGTAGGATGTATGACTTTATAATTATTGGCGGAGGAATTGTTGGCCTTTCAACTGGAATGGCGTTAACGAAAAAATTCCCTCGTGCGAAAATCGCGATCATTGAAAAAGAAAAGGAACTTGCACATCATCAAACTGGACATAATAGCGGAGTAATTCACTCTGGAATTTACTATAAACCAGGGAGTTATAAAGCAAAGTTTGCTAAAGAAGGAAATGCAGCTATGGTTCAATTTTGTGAAGAAAATGACATCGCTTATGACATGTGCGGAAAAGTAATTGTCGCTACAGAAAAGGACGAACTTCCTCTTTTACATAACTTATATGAAAGAGGCTTACAAAACGATTTACATATTGAAAAGATAGGTAAGGAAGAATTAGCTGAAATTGAACCTCATGTAAAGGGACTTGGGGCAATCCGTGTTCCATCTTGCGGGATTGCTGATTATAGAGGAGTAAGTTATGCATTTGCTCGCTTAATTCAAGAAAGCGGCGGAGAAATACATTTAGGAACAACAGCGGAGCGTATTACTGAGAAGAAAGACGCTGTAACAATTGAGACAAATCAAGGTGTATTTAAAACGAAATTTCTCATTAACTGCGCTGGCTTACATAGTGACCGTATTGCGAAAAAGACAGGGATATTAACGGATATGAAAATTGTTCCGTTTCGTGGTGAATATTATGAACTTGTCCCAGAAAAACGCCATCTCGTAAAACATTTAATTTATCCAGTTCCAAATCCAGAATTTCCGTTTTTAGGTGTTCATTTCACAAGAATGATAAACGGAGACGTACATGCAGGACCAAACGCCGTATTAAGCTTTAAGCGAGAAGGCTATACGAAAACAGACTTTGATATAAAAGACTTCATGGAAACAATGACATACGCCGGCTTTTGGAAAATGGCGATGCCAAATATGAAAGAAGGCATAAAAGAAATGGTGCGCTCATTTAGTAAACAATCATTCCTAAAAAGCTTACAGCGCTTAATACCAGAGCTTACAGAGAAAGATATCGTGCCAACCCATGCAGGAGTAAGGGCACAAGCCATTTTATCAAACGGAAATATGGTTGATGACTTCTGCATTATCCCTGGTGTAAATTCTCTGCATATTTGCAATGCACCGTCTCCGGCTGCAACGGCTAGTATAAAGATAGGTGAGGAAATTGCTAAGCAAGTGCCAGATGTGGTGGCGGTTAGGGTTTGATGGGTAATGGGTCCTCCGAGTGATTTGAGTCATAAATCCGCCTCACTTTGAACGATAATATTACCGTAAATCATGAATTTGAAGAACCCCTTCTTATAAAGTAAAACTTTAATCAGTGATGGTTTTTCTTCAGCATTAGGGCTACGAAATTGAAAAATATTTAAAGAAAATACGATATCACTTCTATTTCTAGTTTATTAAAGTAGGCTTTATAGTAAGGATTTCTAAAAATATAAAGGAGGGATATGCTTTGTTTCCAGGTACTTTATATGAAACACATGTTAAAACAAAAAATTTAGAAGTGGCAAAAGAGTTTTATACTAAACTGGGATTATTTCATGCTCGCACTATTGAAGAACGCCGTGTAGCTTTCTTTTGGTTTGATAAAGAAAATAAGAAGGAACAAATGCTGGGCATTTGGGAAGTATCGGAAGAAGCATTCCATACAAGTCACTTCGCATTCAAGGTTAACTATGAAGAAATCATTCATGCAAGAGAATGGCTTCTTAATAAAGGAATAAACCCAAGGGCTGCTTTCGGTCTTGAACCTTCCGAGCCTATGGTTCAAACTTGGACACCTAGTGCAAATCTTTATTTTTACGATCCTGACGGCAATTCTTTAGAATTTCTATGTTTACTTCCTGAAAAGAAAAAAGTAAAACAAGATGTCATGTATTTGAGTGAGTGGGAAAGCTTGGGGAGTGAAGAATAAATTCGATTTTAAACTCGAATTTCGCAAAGCTATTTTAAAGGGAACCATAACCTTATCTAAGTGGCAAAGTTATGGTTTAAATCACCCCCTGAGTTTTCGGGGGATCTTTTTGTTTTGGGGCTAATAATCACCTACTGTATAAAAAAATAGACAGTAGTGTGTATTTTTCAAAAAATGTATACAGATTTATCCCGCATTAACTGCCCGTAAAAGCCCGATTGGTGTGGGCTAATAATCAGTGGGGGATGAAGCCCCCCACTGATTAAAGTTTCACTTTATACTCTATGCGTTGGCATGATACTTGCAATGAAAATAGTATTAACATATAGGGGAGAGATAGAAATGAAGGTTAGTAAAATATACACAACAATTGATGCTCACGTAGCTGGGGAACCGCTTCGAATTATTACGGGCGGAGTGCCAGAGGTAAAGGGAGAAACGCAATTAGAAAGACGCGCATACTGCATGGAACATTTGGATCATCTTCGCGAGGTTCTTATGTATGAACCGAGAGGACATCACGGAATGTACGGTTGTATCATTACTCCGCCCGCAAGTCCTCATGCTGATTTTGGCGTATTATTTATGCACAATGAAGGCTGGAGTACGATGTGTGGTCACGGAATTATCGCTGTTATTACAGTTGGAATTGAAACAGGTATGTTTGAAGTGACAGGTGAAAAACAAAAATTTATTATTGATAGCCCTGCTGGGGAAGTCATTGCGTACGCAAAATTTAACGGGAGCGAAGTAGAGTCAGTATCATTTGAAAACGTTCCTTCGTTCGTATACAAAAAAGACGTTCCTATCAAAATAGATGACTATGAATTTCAAGTAGATATCGCGTTTGGCGGAGCATTCTACGCTGTAGTGGATAGTAAAGAGTTTGGTTTGAAAGTCGATTTTAAAGATTTAGCTGCAATTCAAACGTGGGGCGGTAAAATTAAACACTACATTGAAAGTCAAATGGAAGTAAAACATCCACTTGAAGAAGATTTAAAAGGAATATACGGAGTTATTTTCTCAGATGAACCGAAAGGAAAAGACGCTACTTTAAGAAATGTAACGATCTTTGCTGATGGGCAAGTAGACCGTTCCCCTTGCGGTACAGGAACATCCGCAAGAATCGCAACTCTTTTTGAAAAAGATGCCTTACAAAAAAGAGAGATGTTCATCCACGAATGCATTACTGAAGGCCAATTTGAGGGAGAAGTATTGTCGGTAACAGCGGTAGATACATATGAAGCTGTCGTTCCGAAAGTAACGGGGAATGCATTTATTACAGGATTTCATCAGTTCGTTGTAGATCCGAGGGATGATTTGAATCGGGGATTTTTGTTAGGATAAGAGGAGGAGGTGGAAAGATATGCTAGTCATAAGCGCGAACGAACAACGAAACTTAGTAAATATGAAGGAATTCATTGAATACGCGGCGCTTGCTTTAAAAGAATTTTCAGCAGAAAGAACGATCACACCAATTCGTGGCTCATTACCATTTGCGAACGAGCAAAATACCGCATTAATTATGCCTTCAGTAGCGGAAGGGCTTGAGGCACTTGGCTTAAAAGTAGTAACGGTAGTCCCGCAGAACAAAAAGATAGGAAAGAAAACGATAAACGGAATTGTTATGCTATCAGACTTTAAAACGGGAGAACCGCTTGCGCTTTTAGAAGGATCGTACTTAACGATGATTCGAACAGGTGCCTTATCAGGAGTAGCGACAAAACATTTAGCTCGTCATAACGCAAAAAACTTATGCATTATCGGTACAGGTGAACAAGCGAAAGGAATTGCAGAAGCTGTACTCGCCGTTAGGGATATCGAAAAAATCATTCTATATAACCGAACGGAAGAAAAAGCCTATGCATTCGCGCAATATATACAAGAGAAATTAGGCAAACCGGCTTACGTTTACACAAATCCAAATGAAGCAATAAGCGAAGCAGACATCATCATCACAACAACGAATGCATCCACACCAGTCTTCTCAGAAAAACTACAAAAAGGCGTCCACATAAACGCCGTCGGTTCATTTAGACCGAGCATGCAAGAACTACCATCCCACGCCATCGCGAACGCAAACAAAGTAGTAGTCGAATCAAAAGAGGCAGCACTAGAAGAAACGGGTGACCTTCAAGTTCCTATAAAAGAAGGATTATTTGAAGCGAGCGACATCCACGCCGAACTTGGTCAGATTATAAGCGGGGAAAAAGCTGGTAGAGAGAACGATGAAGAGATTACTATTTTCAAATCAGTAGGTTTAGCAGTAGTAGATATAATTGTTGCGAAGTATTTGTATGAAAAAGCGGTGGAGAATGGAATGGGTACTATGATTCAGTTGTGAGGCTGCCTTTTGGTGGTCTTTTTGTTTATAATGCGCGTATGCATCTCAATTGTAATGTGTAGTGTTTGCAAAGAAATTATGTGATGTATTATATATTCTGTTAAAATTAAACAAAAATGCATATAAAAAATTGCAGGTGAGAAACCTTGGATTTAGTTCGAAAATTAACTCGTATTTATGGCTTAGGGCTTTGCTGTGGGTTGTGGAGTAAAGCTGAAGTAATTCAATGGTGTGATAAATTGATTGAAGCAAGTGACAGTCCGCCATATGAAATAATTGAGATATCCTTAATGTCTAAAGCAAAGATAGATGATATTGAAGGGAAGTTATTTGAGTTTAGTAGCACAGTTGATGAAGAATACACTGTTAAGTTAACTCTTTCCGTCATTCATGAAAAACTAAAAAAACATGAACTGACGATTGAAGAATCAATTAAATGCACCACTAGACTTTTAGTCAACAGGGGGGTGCATTGGGAGGCGGAATACTTTGAATTGTATAGTCTAGACGATAGCTATGACTTAGCTAAAGATGGTGTTCATTTTGATTTAAGTCAAGTTATTCATACATATATTGAAATGTTAAGTATTTATAGTAAGTATTTTAGTGGGTTTGAAAAACTGTATTTTAAAGTAATGGGAAATGAATGGAGATTTTAATGTATATCAGTATTTGATTAGCTTTGTTTGTCCCTTATTTTCCAATTGGAGAATAAGGGACAAAGTTTTATGAAGGAGTAAATTTAGATATCAAGTATGCAGATTTTTTTACCATTCCCGTCATTCTTCTGTTATATCTTCTTCGGATTCTAAGCCAGCTATTCGTGCTGCTGTATCGATAAATTCATAGAGATCTTCTCTTTCCATTGTTTCGATAAAATAGTCATGTTCGTCATTTAATTCATTTATATTAACAACTACTTCTTTAACGACTTGCATTATTTTGACTTCGGTTGGATTCTCTCCCAATAGCTCTAAATTGTTAATGTAAGTGTCGAGAACTTTATTTGTTGCACTTATATTTTCTTCAGTGAAAAACTCGCCATCTTCATCATTCTCAATCCATGGGGTTGTGGGTTTGTTTTTTTTCAATTCATCAAATGTCATAAGAGCCTCCTAAAAGTGTTTTTTATCTTTAATCCCATTCTACATTTTCAATTATATATAACAACCATTTCAGAGAAACTTTCTGTAGGTTGCTAGTTTTTCAACGCATTTTACGAGGCCATCTATTCGAGGTCTTTTTATTTTCTCCCCCGCATAAATATAGTTTATCGCAAGAATTCATTAATAGATTTCAAACTGTCTATCTTTGCGAAAAAGTTTGACAATACATACGGGTAGTGGTAATTTAAAACCTATAAGAAAACTCGGTATTAATTCCGAGTTTTCTTATAGGTGTAAATAGTCGAGAGGGGTCGAAATATGAAGAAGAAGTTGTTTGCATTACCATTTGTCCTACTATTACTTATTGCATTAGCGGCTTGCTCAGGGGAGAAAGATTCTTCGAAGCAAGCAGGAACTAGTAAATCAGGGACTCCGAAAGATGGAGGAACGTTAACAGTTGGTGTTAGTGATAATCCAGATACGATGAACCCGCTTTATGCGAATGATCGTGTGTCGTTAACGATACAGCAAGCTTTATATGCACCGCTGTATCATATGGAAGACGGTAAGAAAAAGTTTGTTCTTGCTGAGAGCTTTACGCCTTCAGAGGATCAATTAACATGGACTTTAAAATTAAAGGATAATTTGAAATGGCATGATGGTAAGAAAATTACATCAGATGATATTGTATTTACATTCAAATCTATTCTAGATGAGAAGCAAAATAGTTCAAGCCGTGAAAACTTTATTTTTAAAGGAAAGCCGCTTGAGGTGAAAAAAGTGGATGAGCTAACGACTCAATTTGTATTACCACAAGTAAGTGCATCTTTCGAAGGGGTTATGAACGATTTCTTCCCAATTCCGAAACATGTATTTGAAGGTGAAGCAGATTTAGTGAAGAGTAAGAAAAACCTACAACCTGTAGGATCAGGTCCATTTAAGTTAAAAGAGTTTAAATCAGATGAATATGTTGCGTTAGAGCGATTCGATGATTATTTTGCTGGTAAAGCGAAATTAGATTCTGTCGTGTACCGCGTTGTAAAAGACCGTAATACAGCAAACGTTTCATTGCAAAATGGTCAAATTAATATGAAGATGATCGAACCGCAAGACTTTAAGAAATTAGATAGCACTGGGAACTTCTCAATGGTGACATTCCCTGAAGGTAGATTATTCTACTTAGCTTATAACTTTAATACAGATCTTATGAAGAAAAAAGAAGTGCGCCAAGCAATTGCGCATGCATTAGATAAGAAAGAAATGATTAACTCAGCGTTCGTTTCTAGTCAATTTGCAGAACCGGCAAATTCAATCTTAACGCCAGACGCTATGTATTATGCGAAAGATATTAAAGAGTATAAGTATGATCAAAAAGAAGCGAAAGATTTATTAGCAAAAGCTGGTGTGAAAGATAAAGAAAAAATCCGCGTTATGTATGTAACGAATAATAAAATCATGGAAAGTCTAGCACTTTATACACAGCAAAAATTACAAGAAGTTGGCTTACAAGTTGAACTGAATGCATTAGATGCTAGTGCAGCAAGTGAAAAAGGCTTAGATAAAGAGAATAAAGAATATGACATTACATTCGGTGGTTACATAATGGGACCAGAGCCAGATTCATATAAGAGCTTATTCTTAAGTAATGCTGAATACAATTACGCACGTTATAAAAACGCTGATTTCGATAAATTATGGGAAGAAGCTGCAGTTGAAACAGATAAAACGAAACGCGCAGAACTATACCATAAAATTCAAGAGACAGCTAGAGAAGACTTACCTTATCTACCAATCGCATATCCGAAAGCAGTTATTGCAGTAGATAAAAAGTTTGATGGGTTAAAAGAAGCAAAAGCAATTCCAGTTACAATGTTTGAAGATCTATCGAAAATTTATGAAGTGAAATAAGAAACTGTAAAGAAGCTGGTGGAAATCAGCTTCTTTATCCCGCTTTAATGGGCAGTAAGACTCCCACCTCAAAACTTGGTGAATGCGAGGAAGTTAGGCGGGAGTAGGGCTGATTAAAGTTTCACTTTATCTTGAGGGGGGAAGTTTGTGTATAAAGTAATTGCAAAGAGGCTTTTAAATGCGATTCCGCTTTTATTTGTTATTTCTATTATTTCTTTTCTATTAATAAAACTAGCACCGGGCGATCCCGTTCGAAACTTTGTAACGCCGAATATGAGTCCGATTGACGTTGAACGTATTCGCAAAAGTTTAGGACTAGATCAGCCGATTTACGTGCAATATTTTTTATGGTTAAAAAATATTTTAACAGGGAATTTTGGGTACTCACTTCAAAACCATCGTCCTGTTTTAGAACTTATTACAGAAAGATTACCCGCAACAATCGGGTTAATGGGATCATCTTTACTCGTCTCATTTGTAATCGCAATCCCGCTTGGATTATTTACAGGTGTGAAAAAGAACTCGTTCTTTGACCGCATTGTGAACTTCATCTCCTATGTGGGAATCTCAATGCCAGTTTTTTGGTTCGCGTTACTATTAATCTACTTATTCTCTTTAAAGTTGAACATGCTTCCGAGTATGGGTATGCGCACAGTCGGTCAAGATTCCTTCTGGGATATTGTCCAGCACGGTATTTTACCTTGCATGGTGCTAGCGTTCCAAAACATCTCTGTCTATATGAGATATATTCGCTCAAGTACAATTCAGCAATTAGAAGAAGATTACGTACAAATTCAATATGCGTACGGTGCTTCACAGAAAACAGTTTTATTTAATCACGTACTTCGAAACGTATTAATACCGATCATTACAATTTTCGGATTATCTATTCCGAGTTTAGTAGGCGGAGCTTTTATTACGGAAACAGTATTCTCATGGCCGGGACTTGGTTCACTCGGGGTAAATGCTATTTTTAGGTTTGATTATCCGATTATTATGGCAATCACATTATTATCATCGTTCATGTTAATTCTCGGTAATTTAATTGCTGATATTTTATATGGCGTTGTAGATCCGCGCATTCGAATGAGGGGGTGATTTGGAATGAACAATAGGAGATTTCAAACGATAAAAAATAGTTTTACAAAAAATAAGTTTGTAGTAATGGGAGTTATTATACTGGGTGTTTTAACAATCGCGTCTCTTTTCGCATTCGTATCACCGTACGATCCTAGTAAAATGTCGATTCCAGATCGTTTACAAGAACCGAGTATGAGTCATCCGTTCGGCACAGATGATTACGGAAGGGATTACTTAACGAGAGCGTTATATGGCGGACGAGTTTCCCTTGCTGTTGGTTTTCTAGCGATGGTTGTTTCCATTACAATCGGGACCGCAGTAGGAACAATTAGCGGATATTTTGGCGGAAAGTTAGACAACTTCTTAATGCGAATTGTTGAAGTTCTTATGTCGATTCCATCATTCTTCTTAATGCTACTATTAAATGCGTATTTAAAACCAGGAATTACAACGCTTGTTCTTATTATCGGATTATTAACGTGGATGGATACCGCGCGTATCGTAAGGGCAGAAACGTTATCTGTAAAAGAGCGTGAGTACGTTTTATACGCAAAAGTGTCGGGACAAAAATCATTGATGATTATTGTAAGACACATCATTCCGAACATTTTATCAACCATTATAATCGCAGCGACATTAACAATTGCGACATCGATTTTAATGGAATCATCACTTAGCTTCTTAGGGTTAGGTATTAGAGAACCAGATTCTTCTTGGGGCAGCATGCTGAACAATGCGCAAGGATACATAGGTGAAGCTTGGTATTTAACACTCTTCCCAGGGTTCCTTATTTTATTAACTGTACTAAGTTTTAACGTAATCGGTGAAGCGTTGAAAAAAGCTTTCGCACCAAAAGGGGCTCATCATGAGAACTAATGTTTTAAGTGAGGGGGAGTGAAAAGCGTGTCTGAAAAACTATTAGAAGTGAAAAACTTAAAGACTTCTTTTTTCATAGAAGACGGCGAAGTAGAAGCTGTTCGCGGCGTTTCATTTAGTTTGAAAAAGGGTGAAGTCGTTGGGATTGTTGGCGAATCGGGAAGCGGAAAGAGCGTTATGGCGAAATCGGTTATGGCTCTCGTTACGTCGCCAGGGAAAGTGAAAGAAGGAGAGATTCTTTTTCAAAATGAAAACGTGCTTTCTAAATCGGAGAAAGAATTACGCTCTATTAGAGGAAATCAAATTTCACTTATTTCCCAAGATCCAATGTCGGCATTAAATCCAGTTGTGAAAATTGGTAAGCAAATGACAGAAGTAATTATAAGGCATCAAAAAGTGAAAAAGAAAGAAGCACAAAATATCGCGTTCAACTTACTAAAACAAGTCGGTCTTTCTTCACCGGAAGAAAGGGTAAAACAATATCCGCATGAACTAAGCGGCGGTATGAAGCAGCGGGTTATGATCGCAATGGCAATGTCTTGTAATCCAGACCTTCTCATTGCGGATGAACCGACGACTGCGCTTGATGTAACGATACAAGCGCAAATACTAGATTTAATGAAAAACTTAAAAAACGAAACGAATATGTCGTTACTTCTTATTACACATGATCTTGGAATTGTTGCGCAAAACTGTACACGCGTCATCGTTATGTACGGCGGGCTTATTATGGAAGAAGGACATGTACTTGATATTTTTCAATCGCCGAATCATCCATACACGAAAGGGTTATTAAACTCTCTGCCAAAAATATCGAACGGCGTAAAAGAAAGACTAGCACCAATTCAAGGTGTAACGCCAAACTTACTACACCCGCCGAAAGGATGCCCATTCGCAGAGCGTTGCCCACATAAAATGGACATTTGTGAAAAAGAACGTCCACCATATTTTGAAATTGGAAACGGAAGACGCTCCATGTGCTGGCTAAACGATAGGGCGGTAGGTGATTCACATGCATGAAGAAAACTTAATTGAAGTTCGGAACTTAAAAAAGTATTTTCCTATCAAAAAAGGACTATTCGGCAGAAAAACAGAGCAATTAAAAGCAGTCGATGACCTAAGCTTCACAATTAAAAAGGGTGAAACATTCGGACTAGTAGGGGAATCCGGCTGCGGGAAATCAACGACAGGAAGAAGCATCATTCGTTTACACGATGTCACTTCAGGTAACATCTTATTCGACGGAAAAGATATCGCAGATCTAAAAGAAAGTGAACTAAAAGAATACAGAAAACGAATGCAAATCATTTTCCAAGACCCATACGCATCATTAAACCCGACAATGAACGTATTCCAAATTATTAGCGAACCGATGAACATTCATGGCTCTTACACAGCGGAAGAAAGAAAAGAAATCATTCTAGACCTGCTCAAAAAAGTAGGACTAAAAGAAGAACACCTATATCGCTACCCGCACGAATTTAGCGGAGGCCAAAGACAGCGCATAAGCATCGCGCGCGCACTATCTGTAAAACCAGACTTCATCCTATGTGACGAACCAATCTCAGCACTAGATGTCTCAGTCCAAGCACAAGTCGTAAACATGCTGCAAGATATTCAAGAAGAAACAGGCGTCACATACTTATTCATCGCCCATGACCTATCCATGGTAAGACACATATCAGACCGAATTGGAGTCATGTACTTAGGAAACATAGTAGAAATTGCCGACAGCGAAGACCTATACACAAAACCGGCACATCCATACACACAAGCACTACTCTCATCCATGCCAGAACCAGATCCAACAAACACAGGCAAAGAACGGATCATCCTAGAGGGAGAAGTACCAAGCCCACTAAACTCACCATCCGGCTGCAAATTCAGAACGCGCTGCAAATTCGCCACTGAAAAATGCGCGCAGGAAGTACCGAAGATGGTCGAGATTGCGAAGGGACATGAGGTGGCTTGTCATTTGTTTTAGGGGGGGGGGAAGCATCGGGGGGACCTGGTGCTTTTTTCTTTTGTGTGGGGGTGTGGGATTAGGATTAGTTGTAGACTAATGGTCAGCGACTGTCTATATTTGCATCTCCTATCATATACTTCTCTTTATTTTTCAACTATAATTTTAATGATGTGTTAGATTGTATATTTTGTCCTTAATATATTTAAAGGAAGGGGACTCTCTATGAAATTGCTTCGTTCATTTCTCATTTTCACTCTTGTTGTATTGTTAAGCGCATGTAATACAGCAACAAAAGTCACAAAGGTTCAAAAAAATGGCGAAACGACTTTAACAATTGGTTCTTTGCAGGGGTATTACGATTTACAAACGCTTAAAGCTGAAAAAGGAAATGTGGAAATTCCTTATGAGGCAGCAGTTGAAGAAGGTACGATTTTATTGCAAGTCACAAAAGACGATAAGGTCATTTATGAAGAAGAAGTCACTTCTCAAAAAGAAGGTTTGCTTTCTTTTGAAGCGCCTAAACCCGGATCGTATGATTTAATTGTACGCGTGAAGGGTGAAGAAGAGAAAGCGAAAGGAATTCAAATACATACGAAGCTATGAAAAAACGGCAAGCGGAGTATACTCGCTTGCCGTTTCCATTTCCAGTTGGTTATGGCATAACAAATGCTCATCAATTTTAAGAAGTAAACGCAAATTAATTCCAAAATATACATTTTTTTACTTTAGTCGATGTAATCTCTAATAAAAGATTCAATAAATTTCATAATATAAATATTTAATTCTAATCATTAAAAATCCTACTTTTTCTTACTTTAATTGTTTCTAAAATATAAAGAAGAATACCTAAACCAAATATTTTTTCAGCATTAGAAATATTATTACCTAATTTAATAATCGGTACATTTAAGCCAAATCTTTCACTCCATTCTAAAGGCATATATCCCCTCTTGCAGTTTATTAATATACGATCATCCATTGTATGAAAAGAAGTTTCGAAAAAAATCAAATTCCACTTCTATCTCAGAAATTTTTATCTCTTTTTCATTCATCAAAGAACCACGTACCATTCCAAATCCTTGTATCATATTTTCTTTAAACATACCTACACAATTATAATTCGAATCATAAATAGCCCAATCATAATTTTCAACTTCACTATGAAAATATGCAAGAATTTCTCCATCACTTGCTTCCAATCCAACAACTTGTTTATTTTTTAAAGAAGATACTGTCATCATATCAGTTGAAATTAGCTTTGTTCCTGCTACATAAGCTCCATCAGGAGTATATAATCCGAAATGTTTATTACCTTCTGGTAATTCTAATAATACAAAAGTATTAGTATCCCAAAGTGTTATACTATTTTTAACAATATTTTTTTCTAATAACTTCCCTTTTCTTAATTGCAAAAAACCAATTCCTAAAAAAACAAACGAAACTATAACAATAAAAATAAACTGTCCCCAATTAATATGTCCCCACTTTTCATATACAGCACATAGTGCCAAAATAAAAACACCAATTCCAATAAAAAATTTAAATTTCCCTTTCTTTTTATAATACTCAAATAATTCCACACAAACACCTCTATCAGTTCGTCTTAATATTTCAATTATCCTTCAAATAGGGGTCACATTACCGAAAGTTAAAAATTGTACGCTAAGGGTGTAAAAACCTATTATAGCAGGTTTTATAGAGCATATAAGTCTATGTTGATGCTACCCCAATATAGACGTTATATTTACCTTTATAATAAAAGAGGACGTGGAGTAACTTGATTATTCTTAATCATTCGACAAGATGCAACAATTTAAGATGGTATTTTTTGCTATGATAAGTAAGGAATTTACATATCGTGTTATTGGGGGATAAAAAGAGATGTTGAAAAAATTTACTACATGTATTTTAGGTGGCGCTTTAGTATTCAATTTATCTGGTTGCGGCAATACATCCGACAAAACTTCTTCAGAATCTAAAGAAACCAATTCTAAACAAGAAGAAAAGAAAGTGCAAACAACTGATGAAGCGAAAACGAAAGAGAATACAAAGCAGAAAAATACAGAACAAACAAAAGAGAAATCAAAAATAAAAGAAAAAGAGTATGCTGTAAACAAGGATTTTCATACACCTAAATTTGATGTAACTGTAAAAAGAGTTGTAGAAAGAGATAAGGTTGGTAAAGAAAGTATAGGATTCCAAAAACCTGAAGATGGACATGTCTTTATTGTGGTAGAAGCAGAAGGGAAAAACATCACAAACGAACCGATGAAATTAGCCGTTTTACCATCAGTGGATTTAGTGGATGAAAATGATAATGCTTACCAAAGTGATGTGTGGGCAGCTAGTAGTTATGGGGTTGAAAAAGGCGAGACCTCTACTATTACTAAGGAATTAAAACCAGGGGAGGTAAGGAGAGAAAGTAAAGTTTACGTGATTAATAAAGAAAAATTTGATACAGGAAAATGGTATGTACTTGTTAACCATGAGTATAAGGAACAAATTAAGTAGTGTTTATTTATTAAGAGGAGATTGCTCCTCTTTTTTTGTTACAAGTTAACACAAAATTCCGTTTTGAGGACACTATTAAATTTTTAAGTTGATGGAGATAGGACGCTACCCCTAGACGAAGAGATTACTATTTTCAAATCAGTTGGTTTGGCTGTAGTAGATATTATCGTTGCGAATTATTTGTATGAGAAAGCGGTGAAGTGCGGGATAGGATTGAGTTTTGAGGGACTGCCTTTTGGTGTTCTTTTTTGCATAAAATCTTGTAAAGCAAGAAAAAGTAGAATATTTAATGATTAGAATTGATAATATTCTAATATTCAATAGAAAGATAAAACGTTTAAAAGTTCAAAATAATACATTATAATATTTTTAGTAAAATTAACCAAAATATATTTTACTTATTATGTATTAAAGGGGAAATGAAAATGGCTGGACAAATTCGTATGTCACCAGAGGAGCTTAAATCAAAAGCGACTCGATATGGACAAGGTGCAAATCAAATTGAGGATATTTTACGTCAATTACAAAACTTACAAAATGAATTAAGAGGAGAATGGGAAGGTCGTGCTTTCGAAGGTTTTGATCAACAGTTCAATGAATTAAAGCCAAAAGTACAAAGCTTTGCACAGCTATTGCAAGAAATTAATATGCAGCTGAATAAAACTGCAGAGGCTGTTGCTTCTCATGATGAAGAATTATCACGTAATTTCGGTTTGAAATAAAAATTGTTTTACTCTATATAACAAGCATTTCAAATGAGCCATACAGCTTATAATGTATGGCTCATTTGATTGCGTGCCCAGCTTAGCTGGACACACGTTTAAAAAGAGTGATATTGATAGAGAAATTTCATATATTTATTGGGATTTCTTTGGCATGTTCTGAAAATTAGAGAAAGGATTTGAGTGATGGGACAATTTCAAAGTAATTTTCAAAAGGCACAACAAATTGCTACGCAGATGAGAACAGCTTCGGATATAATCCAAAGTGCAACAAATCGTCCTATAACAAAGGCGACGCGTACAACACTATCTGTTAACTCCAAAGCACAAGAAGCGAATCAACAAATGTTAGATTTTACGAAACAATTTTCCACTGCCTTTCAACAAGCGGTCGATAATATTCATTCAGTAGCCCAAGAGTTTGAGAGAATGGATAACGAACTTCACAACACTTTTCGCTAATGTGACAACCTACGTAAAGGTAAAATGGTAGGAGGAATATGATGAGTCAAGATATTGAAAAACAAATTAATCAAGTAAATCAAAAGTTAAGAAGTGTATTTGAAGAACAAGACCGAAATCAATCCGCGATTCACATTCAGGAGCAAGCGGAAGCGGATTTTTATGAATGGAGAGGTCGAAGCCATCGTTTGTTTGATCGAATTTTAGGAACTTGGCATGGTGATAGAGAAATGTCTCAGTTTCTTATGAATACATATCAAGATGCACAACATGTTGAAAGAAAAGTCACATTTGAATTGGAAAACAAAAAAGAAACGTTGCTTAAAGAAAGACGAGACCTTAGTGATTTAGAAAACGACCTTTCCTATCAACAACAAAAATTAGCAAGGGAGGTCAATGCATGAGTTTAAATATGTATTTCGGAGAAGTACAAAGCCAAACTCAAAGCATGAATGCTGTATGTATCGCTACTATTCAAGGCATGGAACAAGCGATTCAGTCGATTGACGCTTTTGCAGTTGATACTGTGTTACAAGGGCAAACATATAGTAGTGCAAAAGCATTTTTTGTTCAAACCTTTCGTCCTTTAGCGCAAGGAATCATTTATTTATGTGAAGAATTAATCCGTCAGAATGATGCTTTTCCAAGTCAATTTCAATTACAGGTAGCTCAGGCTGATGTTATTGAACAAGAAATATTAGAACAGATTCGGGACATTGACCGAATGAAAGCAAGTATGGAAGCCATTAGTCAAGCTATGCCAATCCCGGGTATGGACGCTATGGCGAATCTTTTTACTGTCATGAGGAAAAAACTGCAAGAAAAATTAGAACATCTATATGAATTTAATTTTACTTCTAGTAGTAATTATGATACTGCACTCCAACTAGCGTCTAGCATTGCGACGGGTTTGGCGGAAGTTCAAAGTGGAAAAGGATTTAGTCCCGCAAGTGGCACATTTAGTACACAAGGGTTGAATATGGATTGGACAACTTCTATCCAATCGATTGGAGAAGAGAGGGCACGTCAGTCTGAAAATCTTCTGAAAAGTAGTTCAAGTGAAGAAGGGGCAATGTGTGGTAAGCTACCTGAAAAATCTACTTTCGAAAAAATTCGGGACGGTATTGTAGAAGGTGCAGGGGAAGCGGTTGAAGATACTATAGAAGGGTTTAAGGCACTTGGTAAATGGGAAACGTGGGGAAACATGGGGAATGCTGCGTTGCATCCTATTGATACCCTCAGTACGATGTATAATGTATTGTCAGATTCATTTATTAATGATGTAATAAATGGAGATGCTGAAAGTCGTGCTAAATGGGGAAGTTATGCTTTAACACAAGTTGGAGTAGGACTTATTGGTGATAAAGGATTAAGTAAAGCAAGTAAATTAGGTCAAGTGGGTAAAGTGACCAAACTAGCAAAAAATAAGATTCCGCAAGCTATTTCACATATTACAAGTAATTTACAATTGGGAGATCGCTTTGCTTTTGCTGGTGGAAATAGTTTGCGATTTAGATCTGATACGCCTGATTTTAAAAAAGCTGAAGAAAAGCTGTCGACCTATCAGTTTGCTAGGGGTGAAAGTGATTCCGGTGGGAGTAATTTTGTTGATGAAAATCATACATCTTCACTTTCTAATAGGGAAATTATATCTAATTTACAACATACAGAAAAATTTAGACCAAATACACTCAAACATATCCTAGAGGGTGAAATAAATTGGCGTGGTGACGCAATGGGTTATCATACTGAAGTATTGGAGAATACACCTGGAAAAATAATTAGCGGAACAGAAGAGATATTAAATGATCAAGGCATCTATAAAGCTAGGGTAGAAGTAAATGGAACCCCTAAAACTGGAAATAGAGGATTTTCCACATTTTTCCCTAAAGATTGGAGCCCACAAAAGATTGTAGATAATATAAATGAAGCATATAATAATAGAACGTATGAATTTGGTAACACATATTCTGGAATAGGTTCAGAGGGTATAAGGATTAGCATGTATATAGATGGGAATGGGAAAATTATCTCTGCTTTCCCATCGGAATAAATTTTATCTTTAGTATAAAGGAGTACAATAGTAATGAAATATCCATATAGCTTTGAAGTACTTACCAATGGAAAACTAGTTATGAGGCTTCCTCAAGAAATTAAACTTATTGAGACTTTTTTAGGCGTTGAAGTTTCTGCGTTTGGAGATTGGATTTTAGAAGAAATACATAGTGTTTTAAATGGGAAAGAAAATTACGTAGTAGTAAATGGAAACATTTGCGGTTTAGAAATTCGGAAAGATACAACTACTGTCCTAGACAATTTGGCTGAAGATGGTAAGGGAGATTTTTGTGAGATAGAAACGATTGAATTAGTAGATTTAATTCATATTTGGCTAGATAAACAAAAAGAATTTAAAAAAGGAAAAAATAAAGAATTGAAATAATAGATAGAGCTGACTTCTTATAGAAGTCAGCTCTATCTATTATTTCATATTTCTCCCATTATCTCAGGTTTTAAAGTCTTTTTTCCTAGATAATTATCAGCAATAGTCATTGCAAAAGAATCTAAAGGTATTTAGATATGATGATGGGTGGAGAGATAGTTCACATTATTAGGAAACCAAATTCTGTAGGAGTATATGTTGCAGAAGTTAAAAGTAGGGGTCTTCCAAAACAAGCGAAATCTTCGTTTTTTTCCTGAATATTGGAATGAAATTCAAAATGAAGATTAAAAATGGTAGTAAACTTCAATCACCAAATGATGAATTAATTGAATCATTTGAGGAATATTGTAAGATAAAATTACCAACTGATTTTATAGATTTTTTGAAAAAATATAATGGTTCTATTCCAATTACTAATGTTTTTTTACATGAAAAAAACGAACTTTTAATTGAACATTTCTTATGTTTGTTTATAAAACCAATAGCCGAAGGTTTTCCGCAGGTGTGAGTCCAGATGGATTCTATATCGGCAAAATCTCCGGCTTTTTGTAATTGCCGATAAGCCTGGATCTTACTAATGGATGGATCTCTTTTTCGGGATGGGAATAACCAGGTATTTTCTAGAGTTTGGTATACGAATAGACTTCATCAAAAATAGAAGTAAGATTAATCATGCGTTCTTTCTTCGTTTCCACCTCTTTGATTTTGAATTCTTTTCTCTTTTTCCGTTTTAACTTTACTATGGTTCTGTTTGAATTTGGAGTAAATCGCTGACACTGAATCCTGTATGGATCCCAATAAGGGAGAGAATATAGTCTCGTTCAGAATAATGACGTTTGAGAACCCATTTCATATCTTCAATCTGTTCTTTACTTCTGATGGGGTGAACATCAATGAGATTTGGTTTTTTGTTCATGGATTTTAGACTCTTTTATTCACAGTGTTTTGAATGTATATTTTTGTTTCGTGAACTGAGGCTTTCAGGTTATTTAGTGAGGAGTCAATGATTTAGCGGTAATGAATGCAAACTAATATTGAAAAGTTTACTTTCGAAATAACAAAAAAGTCCTATATAAGAGGACTTTTTTGTATGCATATAGATTAAAATAATAATAGCAATTCTTTATTTTTTTATTTCTTTCCACAACTATTAATTAAATCATATTGTTTAGAAATCATTTCATTCCGAATTTGATCGAGATGTTTATGTAATGTTTCTTTTATTGCATTACCCGTTTTACTTTCAAAACTTTTGTTTAATTCAATTCCTTGTTCAGATAAACTTTTGCATACATCATGAAAGGCTTCTTTATTTTTTTGAATGGCATGTTTTTGACTTGTTACTATGCTATTTGTTTTGAATGCTACATCAGTTTTTAAAAATGATTGTTGCATTTCTTTTTCTAATTGCTTTTTAACAGCTTGCAACTCATCCATAATAGTTCCAACTGTACCTACAGCAGCTTTCTCTATTTCTTTCTCTATTTTTTGAATTTCCCCTATAAAATCCATCGTATTATCTCACCGCCAGTCCTTCAAAATTTGTCCCTAATTGATTATCTTTATCTCGTAACGAATTGGCTGCATAAGCAATATCATCTCCAAAATGAATCAATTCTTTTTGTTTTTTCCGTAAAAGATGAATTAGTTCTTCTGCTAGTTGTACATCATGAAAATAATCTTTTCCATTTTGGGATATTTTCGCAACCTCTCTAATTGCCTCATCTACTTCATGTTCTTCTAATAGATGATATTTTCCTCCAGGGCCTGTCTCATGCTTCAATTGACTCTTTAATTTCGCAACTTCCTCCTCTTCTTGTTGTTGAAATCTTTCTATATTTCTAATAATATCAGATAATATATCACTTATTTTTTGTATCTCTTTTGCATGACGAATGATATCATCTGGTTCTAATTCTAGTCGAACACTACCATTATTGTGGAACATGTCTCCAAAAGTTGACATTGGATGTTGTCCCATAAATACCGCTGCGAGAACACCATCTGTTCCATTACTTTTCGTTGTAAATTGTTTACCAATCATAGGTGCTCCAAATTGATCGAAATTTCCTACAGCATCTTTTTTATGAGTATAATCTACTACTTTATTTTCCATTACGCCTTCATCTACTCGTTTTTTTGCTTTATCACTTAGTAATCTATAAATATTTGGTGCAGCATATGTTGTTGCATAACAATCCATTTCTGCTGCTACATATTGAGCCTCCGCAGCTCCCTTACTATGTCCGGTAGTGTGAATAGAAGTTGGTTTATATGTTTTCTTAATTTTTTCTGTAAATTCTAATGCACTATCAAATGATGTCGCTACCTTTCCGCCTGCTACACCAAGGTTCTTTTTCTGTCCAAGTGTAATTTGAACTACATCTGTAGTTTTATCTCCATCGAATCTATCAAATTCAGTACCACGGAATGCAACGATTACATTGTCATAATGTTTTTTATTTGGTTTATACTCATCTGCAGGCACTACAGCGATTGCTTGTAATCCATTTTTTACCTTTTCTTTATCTGCATTAAACGTTTCTATAACTTTCCATTCTTGACCATTAGATCCTTTGATTTTTGCCTTTTCATGTAAAAAATCATTATTATAAACGTTATCTGATAGTTTGAAATAATCTTCATCTGTCGCAATTGGATTCTTTTTAAATTCACTCATATGTCTCAACTCATTTCATGGTATATTTTAACTATATTCAAATGCAAGGGGATTTTAAATGAAAAAGAAATTGATAATTGTTTTATCCATTATTTGTATTATAGCAGGAGGATATTTTACTATGGAATATTTAAAACAAAAAGAAATTGAAGAAAAGTTTTGGAACGAGCAAAAAGAACGAGTAGAAAAGTATATTCACTATAATATTAAAGATGTAAAATCGATTACATTTAGAGAACATAAGGTAAGTCCAATGGGTATTCCTCATATAAGAGGGTATATAAATGGTGATAAGGCATTATGGTTTGATGCTGGTATAGGTACTACGGAAAATTTTGAAGATGATTTTGGATGTTCTGGAGAATTAGATGAAATGATAAAAAAACCTGATAAGTCAGTATCCGAAATTGAAAAAGAGGAGAAAGCAAAAAACCAAGAGTAGTTCTTGCAACTACTCTTGGCTTCTGTACCCTATTTTAGAAAGAGCATATGTTAACTAGCTTTGAATATAAGGGGAGTTCCAATGAAGAAAGTAATGATTTTGGTTGTATCTGTTGTGATGCTCATAGCAGGAGGGTATTTTACTATGGAATACTTAAAACAAAAAGAAAAAGAAGAACAATTTTGGAAAGTACAGGAAGCACGAGTAGAAAAGTATATTCGTTATAATATTAAAGATGTGCAATCGATTACTTTCACAAAACATGAAGTAAATCCGATGGGAGTTCCTTCTGTGGATGGATATATAAATAATGATAAAGAATTGAATTTCTCAGCTAGTATTAGTACTACGAAGAATTTTGAAGATAAACTTTCACGTTCTGGAAAATTAGGGGAACTTGTAAAAAAACCTGAAAAATCAGTATCTGAAATTCAAAAAGAAGAGAAGAAAAAGAAACAAGAGCAGTCTTTGCGATTACTCTTTTATTTTTATTATAGAAAAATAAAAGAGTTGAAAATATGAAAGTAAACTAATAATAAAAAGTTTGCTTTCAAATTAGAAAAGGTTAGTCCCTCATTCCACTCCAGCTAAAAACCTTACACCCAAAAACAAAGGGGAACTCAATTGTTCAAACTCATATAAAGTTTCAATCTTGTCTAAGCATCCATTAGGATATACAATTGATCATCCATTTTTCTTTACATAATCTCCAGATACAGTCCATATCAACTATAGATTCTTGTCTTATGCTAAATGTAATCAAAAAGCAAGTAGATAAAGATAATGACTAAAACATTAACTCTAGATACTTTTTTGATGAATATTACAAATAAACAGGAGGTAATGAAAAATGATTAAAACATTATTAGCAGGAGCACTTTTAAGTACAGGATTGGTAGCGGGAGGTGCAGTAGGTGCAGATGATGCGAAAATGGACAATTTAAAGTCAAATGAAAATAGTTCAAATCAAGTAATTACACAGAGTGCAGATGGAACAACGTCTTTCTCACAAAACTTTGATTTACCTAAAGATGCAGTGCCAGCAACTCCTAAAGGAGAAGCAAAAACTGTTGAAAGAACAGAAGGTACAGGTTCTCAAGAAGGAAAAATGGTACCAACAAAAGAAGGTACAGATTCTCAACCTGGATTTGAAATGGGAGCCCCTGAAAAACCAGAACATGCGAAAACTGTTGAAAGAACAGAAGGTACAGACTCTCAAGAAGGAAAAATGGTACCAACAAAAGAAGGAAATTAAATAATATATAGTTATAACGAAGAGCATCCAAAAAGTGGTGCTCTTTTTATATTATAGGGATTAACTAGTTTTACTGAATATAGAACTGTAGGAGGAATTGAGGCTAGAACATGAGGGACTATCTCTTCAAATCATGGTGTTTGAAGCACTAGTTTTGGTGGTAACGTTACAACATAAACATTTTATTAGAGATTTTTTAAATTTACATACACTCTAGATAGACTACATATCAACTTCAGATACTTGTTTTATGATACAAGTAATCAAACAAAAGGAGGGCAATACAAAATGATTACAACAGTATTAACAGGGCACTCTTTTAAGTACAGGAGATTATTAACAGGTGGAGAAAATGTTGAAGATGTACAGACAGATAAACATATTCCATATGAACAAAATGAATTACAGCAAACTCTAGAAAAGTACGATTCGAAGAAATTTGAGTTATAAAAAGAAAATAGATAAATATAGTGAAAATAGATAAATTGACAAGAGAAAAGCACTTTGTGTATATCACAGGTGCTTTTCATTTTGATATAGGGCTTGAATTAAATTTTTGCACTAAAATATATACGGCAAAAAGGGGGGAGTTCATTGCACAAAGTTATTTATGGAATATTAATTTTAATTTATACTTTGTATTCATTTTTTGTAAGTGACGGAAGTGAAGTAAGGTTTATTATGGTGTTAACTATAGTACTTATCTTTTCTGTAGTTTTAGAAAAAGGAAATGCAAACAAAACGACTGATTAAAGGTCTTTTTGTTTGCATTTTTTAGTTGGCTATTAAAGTCCAGATGTTTAGGGATAGCACGAAATCGCCATCAAGCTTAAAGAACGATTTATCCCCAAACAATAAAAATGAGCTTTTTATTACAAGTTAGCACCAAATTTCGTTTTTGGGACACTATTAAATTTTTAGTTGATGAAAACACCCGCCTAAAATAGAAAACTTTTAACCTATTATCATTTATTCCGTAGCTTTTAAGGTATTTAACACGACTTTGGTTGCGTCTGCAATAAGTTTATCATCGTATTTAGCATCTTCTTTATCATGATTAGAAAGTATAGCAAGAACAATCGGCTTTTTATTTGGTGGCCAAATAATTGCGATATCATTTCTTGTTCCGTAAGATCCCGCGCCTGTTTTATCAGCTACTTCCCATCCTTTTGGTACGCCCGCACGAATCAATTTATCTCCAGTTGTATTTCTCTTCATCCAATCTACTAATAGTTCACGTTTTTCTATTGGAAGTGCAGTTCCTAATGTAAATGATTGAAGTGTCTTAGCTATCGCTTCTGGTGTACTGGTATCATGTGTTTCTCCTGGATGCACTTCATTTAATTCGGGTTCAAATCGTTCTGAAGTAGTAACAGTATCTCCCATTTCTCTCAAGATTTTTTCAAATTCAGAGGGCCCTCCTAACTGTTTAAGAATCAAATTATGTGCTGTGCTGTCACTATATCGAACAGAAGCATCTGCAAGTTCTTTTAACGTCATGCCTGTATCAACATGCTTTTCAGTAATTGGATTATAATTAGAAAGATCTTCATGAGTATACGTAATCCTTTGATCAAGAGCTTCTAATGAGTTCTTGCGTAAAAGAGCGCCCACAGCTAATGATTTAGATGTAGATGCAAATGCAAAACGATCATCTGAATGATAAGCAACAGTTTGATTCGTACCTGTGTCCAGTGCATAAATACCAAGCTTAGCATCATATTCTTTTTCAAGTTTAGCAAAAGATTGATTACCTGTATTTTCTTGTTTAATTTGATTAGCTTGATTCGTTTGTTTAGGTGATTCAGATTGAGTGTTACTATTGGAACAGCCTATAAGTGATACATATGAAAGTAATACTACAGGCACAATCTTTTTGTAATGTAAAATGTTAAAGAACTTGTTTAAAACGAACATAAATTTTCAACCTCTTTCAAGAATATATGGATTTTGTCTAGGTATTCTAAATACCAATGCAATTAAAGATGGCATAGGGTAACAATACTACTGCAGCTAAAATTTCACAGGTTAAATGACATCCAAAACGTTTATCCCGCTATTGGCCGGGCAGTAAGAGCCCCACCTCAAAATTCAGCGGAAGCAAAGAAGTTAGGTGGGGGTCGGGCTGCCCGTAAAAGCCCGATTGGTGAGGGCTGATTAAAGTTTCACTTTATATGATTGATAAGTCACGGTTTGGGTTATTTCTTTTTTGTTTTCACTTGTAATGGTTCACCTGTGAAAGTATTAAACTTGTAATACTTAACCGTAGTATTACAATACATATTTTTTACTTTTGGGAATAATAAGTCCTTTCTTTTTTTTGTAATACATAAAAATAGATGTCAAACGGGATATGTTGTATCCAATCTGGACAACTCATATTAGAAATACACTTATTAGACACTCTAAGTAATAAATTTGTTCCACTTTAAGATGAGGAAGAATTTGGGGTTTGTAAAATAACAATGGAACTACGTGTTTTTTCGTCATACAAAAACCTCTACATATAAGTAGAGGTTTTTAAATTGTATATTAATGAATTATGCTTTTTTAGATAAAGAAAATCGAGTTCAGGTAAAAGAAGAACATAGAAGAAACGTTGTTTGATAAACTTAAAGATACTGTTGAAAATAACGTAGAAGCGATGGATCAGTTGTACGAAAAATTTATTCGCCAGATAGAAAATACTCCTATTATCGGGCAATATCATAACTAAAAAAAAGGGCAAAATGAAGCGGTGTTAGATGAACTTAAAGGAATATTAAACACAATTTTACATCCAATAGATAGTGTTGAGGGAGAAGTTAAAATACCGTTACCTTTTATTGATGATTGGAAACTAGTTGTTGGCGGAGATGTAGCTTATGGTAGTATAGGTGGAGAGGCAAAAGTTGGATTAAAAAGTGAATTAAGTGTTGGTCTTGGACCTGTTGGTTTAGGAATAAAATTTGGAGTAGAAAAGTAGAAAAGTAGAAAAGTAGAAAAGTAGAAAAGTAGAAAAGTAGAAAAGTAGAAAAGAGTTAGAATGTTATATTTATGAGGGGAAAGTTTTTTTGTTTTCATTGCAAGTGTTTAAAAAGATTTTAATTATTTTTGTTTTTATTGCTGTTCCTTCTAGTTTATTAGCCGTTTGGCTTGGAGCAGATGCTACTTTTAAAGAGAAAATGATATTATCTCTAATTTTTGGCATAGTGATGCCGCTAGCTTTTTTTATTTTTTATAAAATCACATCTTTATTTTTAAAGTAGTAATTAGTTTATTTAGGAGGAGTTTTGTATGGAAAATATAAATATACCAAAATTACCAATAGGAAGCGAATTATTACCAATTGGTTCTGTAGTTCTTGTAGAAGAAATTAATCAACTTCTTATGATTTATGGTAGAAAGCAACAACAAGATGATAATAAATTATGGGATTATGTTTCTTGTCCATATCCTCATGGTAATTTATCAAAAGAATATAATGTATTTTTTAATCATAATCAAATTGCTCATTTATTATTTAAGGGTTTTGAAACAGAGGGTGAATTAGAATTAAGAAGTAAATTATCTGAGTTTTAGTGGAAATGGAGAAAATATAATATGATTTTAGGAATTTCATATTTTGATATTTTTTGTATCATAATTATTGCTTTGTTTTTTTTCACTTTCTGGAGATTGAATGCTCGGTATAATAAGAAACATAATGTTCCTAAGGTTTTTCAATGGTTTCCTAGAAGATGGGGGAAAAGAAAAATTTCAGAGCATTTATCTCAACTAAATAAAAAGTTAGAAGCTGAAGGGAAAGGTATTTGGGTTACAATCTATGCTATAGATTTGTACATCGTAACTATCCCTTGTACAGTAAAAAAATATAAATCTTAATATATATGTTTGTAGAAGAGACCTTTTAATTTAAAATAAAAGGTCTTTCTTTATAAATTTCCACTATTTTTTATGACAGTTGAAATAGTAATTTTAAGTAAATTAAATTTGAAATGTATCAAGAATATTATCTTTTTCTTCTTTATTGATTCCAATATATTTGAGTGTAATCTTTGGTGTGCTGTGGTTTAATATCTCTTGCAACATAGCAACATCTTTAGTTTGTTTATAGAACCAATAGCCGAAGGTTTTGCGCATGGTGTGAGTCCCAATAGATTCGATACCAGCAAAATCTTTGGCTTTTTGAAATTTTTGATAAGCCTAGATCTTATTAATGGGGTGATCTTCTTTTCGAGAAGGGAATAATATTTCACAGAAGGTGTAAAATGGGATGTTGATTTAGATGGTGATGGTGATGGTGAAGATGATAGTATTAAGGATATGGTGAAAACGGGTGCGAAAAAAGCTTGGTCAACAGTAGCGGGGTGGTTTAATTAACATGAAAAAAAATACAGATTTTAATAAGAAAGCTTTTGAATATTATATGGCTCTTTACGCTGTAAATGATATAAGATCGACTATAATTACTCTTGTGATTGGGATAGCAGATATATTTGTGCTTTTACCTGCTTTTGCGAATCCTGTTCAACCAATATATATGTACATAATAGTTCCACCAGTTGCTTTTTTAAATGTATGGGCAATATGGATTGTTATAAATCCTAGGAAGCGGCAATTACAATACACTCTATTTCGTGGGGTATTTGGCATTGTATGTTCAGTAGGATTATTAGTTATAACCCAAAAGTTTGCATATGGAATGTTAGGATTACAAACTCCCATCTATTTTATTTTTTCGGTTGGTTTGTATATTTTTGCTTTGAATTATTATTATAAAAATCATATTAAAAAACTTCAGGAACCAATCAAAAAATCAAAATCATCGAAAAAAAACTCTGGTTTCGGAGTAGTGGCTTTTATAGGATTGGGTCAACTCGTTGCTAATATCAGTCTTGGTTTCGCAACACAAAAGATGGTAGCAATTGTATTAATGTGTGTATACTCCATGCTTTCGTTTATTTTGTTTCATTTCATTATGGAACTCCATAAGTATTATTATTTAAGGAAGCATATAGAAGATGGGGGTAGAACACATGAAACCTTTTAAAGAGGTTTATTGAATTTTAAGTATTGTGATTTATGGAAGGAAATAAAAACTTATGGTTAAAGAATCTGTGATGTATGACTATATTGGCTGTTTTTATCCAGAAGGAGGAAAGCTGATATGCAAGCATTTAAAGTTGGGAAATTAGTCACATTCGTTGCAATTATAATACTTCTTGTAGTTGCTATTTTATCTCCTTACAACTTATTTAAAAAGATTTATTTTATTATGGGTGTTCTTATTATTGGCGCAATTTCACTTGGTGCAAATAAATTCTTTGAACTGGTGCACAGTAAATTTAATAAGAAATGATATTACTTATGTGATAGGGGAATTCAAAATATGAATAAATCATTAAGGATTTAAAGGGAAATTTCCACAATATAATTTTACAGGATTACGTGGAACTAAATTAGTTCATCACCATATTGGTGGTGGTCAAGCTGTTGGTGTTCCGATGCCACTACATCCTGGTTTTGGAGGGGTTCATAACGTAGAAAAAGTGATTGGAGCATGGGGGGAAAGATGCAGAATATGTAGAAATGCTTCAGAAATTTATTGAACATCATACATTAGGCGGTAAATAAAAAAATGAAAAATGAAATGGAAAATTGTTTTGATAAAATAATTAGAGAGTGGCAAGAGTGTAATAATTCATTGCCAAAATCTTTATGGCTAGTAGAAGCAGATACTTTTATCTATGAAGGAGAACCAGATACAGAGGGATACGTATTCTGGAAACCTTTAGAGAAAAATATAATTCATGATTTTTCTGATATAGAAAAAGATTTGGGAATACAATTACATAATTCAATTAAAGAATATTATAATTCTTATTGGTTTTTAGACTTAGGAGGTAATTATTTAGGTTATGATTTTGATTTAAATCCTGTTATACCAGGAATTGAACTGCATGATTTTTATGTATCTTTACAAGGATACCAAGGCGCACATGATAATCAACTGAATAATATCCCTATTGGTATGGAGTTTAACGGTCTCTTGGTAGTTGTAGATAATCAAAATGGACAAGTAAAGTTAGAAGATTATGAAAGCGAAAGCTTCGAAGTTATTTGTGATAGTTTAGCAGAATTAATTTTAAATCTTTCATAAGATATATTAAAAAATAAAAAGTAAAAGTTGACTCTATGAGTCCGCTTTTATTTTTTTAAATATATAGTTTGGATTTATTTTTAAAAATTAGATAAGGAATGTATAAAGGACATTTGAAACGTTGATAGTATTGCAAACATATGAAGCGGAAATTATTAAAATTAAGATACCTGATTATATACCTGTATTAGGTGATTATGATAGAAGTGTCAAAGGTGAGATTATAATAGGTGGGTATGATTATAGATTCCGCAGGAGTTTCATTTAAGTTTGAGAAGGAAGCGAGATAATAGAATGCGAAAATTTTCAAAAATAGTTATATGTGTTGGTGCGTTAATAATGATTATACTGGGCATGATTGTACATGATACATGGAAGGATAGGATTTATTTTTCTTTAGCTGTACTTTTTGTTACCGTACTTTCTTTACTATGGAATATAGTTGCTCATAATATTATGGATAAATTTAGAAAAAAAGAGAATAAGTAGCTATGAAACTTTTACCGATTGGAACAGTAGCGGGGTGGTTTAATTAACATGAAAAAAAGTATAGATTTTAATAAGAAAGCTTTTGCACATTATATGGCCCTTTATCCTGTAAATGAAATAAGAGTCCACGTAATTGGCCTTGTCCTTTTGGGGGCAGACGTGTTTGTTCTTTTGCCTGCGTTCGCGAATCCTTTTCGATTACTCTATGTATATATAGTAACTCCGCCAGTTATTTTTTAAAATTTGTGGGCGATATGGATTGCTATCAATCCTCGGAAACGACAATTACAATACACTCTATTTCGAGGAGTATATGGCACCATATGTTCAGTCGGATTATTGGTTATAGCTCAAAAATATGCCTATGAAGTGTTACAATTACAAACTCCCATCTATTTTATTCTTTCATTTGGTTTGTATGGTTTTGCTTTGTATCATTTTTATAAAAATCATATTGAAAAACTTCAGGAACCAAGAAAAAAATCAAAATCATCGAAAGGAACTGGTGGTGTAAAAGTAGCAGCTATTGCAGCGGGATTGGGGCAGTTAATTGCTAATATAATTCTTAGCATTGCAACACAACAGATGGGGGCAATTGTATTTATGTCTGCATGCACAGTGATTTCGTTTGTTTTGTTTTATATGATTATAGAACTCCATAAGTACTATTATTTACGGAAGCATATAGAAGATGGAGGGAAAATACGTATAGGCTTTTAAAGAGAATTTGTTGCATTTCAAGTATATAAGCGCATTCTTCTTATGGAAGCCATTCACGAGGCTTATAGCAATAAAAGATGTATAAGTGGAAGATTATATTCTGGTAAAACATCTGAAGGAATGGAAATTAGGTTTGTTCTTATTAATGATAAGATTATAACTGTTTATCCAATGTATTAAAGAATGTGAGGTACTCAAAAATGAAAGTAACTACTCAGCCCATAGTTAAAAATGCAAGACAATATAGAGGTAATTGCTAAGAAGCACTCCCCCTAAGTTTCAGATGAAATTAAATGATTGAATATTTATATTTAAATAACCGACTATTTATGCCTTAATATTTCTATGTACATAACTGGGATGATTAGGAAATTATATTTAATATGTTTTAAGAAAGGGGAATGTTTTTTATATGGAAACTCCAGAAAATCAATTTAAACGTGCACTTAATCCTTGGTTCTCCATTTGGACAAAACCACGTGATACAATGAAAGAAATTTTTATATCCAAACCTAAGAATGTGTTTTTACTCATTTTATTAGGCTCATTCGTACAGACTTTAGATCGAGCATCTTCTAAAAATATGGCGGATTCAATAAGTAGTCCATTTTCAATAATCTCAATAGTTATATTCGGTACCTTCGTTGCTTTCTTAATTTATTATTTTTTGCTACCAGCGTTATTCAATTGGGTGGCAAAAAAACTTGGTGGACAAGGTACCTTTGAAAAAACACGTTACTCAGTTGCCTATTCTTATATCCCTTACGTTTACTCTCTTATATTAGTTTGGGTGCCTTCATTTTTCTTGTTTGGGATAGAAAACTTTACGAGTGAGACACCGGAAATGGATAGTAGCATAACTTTAACGATTTTGTTTCTTATTTTTGCCATAATTGATATAGTTATTGGAATTTGGACAATCATTATTTCCTTAAAATGTTTAGGAGAAGCACACCAATTTTCAGCATGGAAAGCATTATTAACAATAATAGTGTCCTTTATGATTATCATTCTTCCTTTGGTAATAATAGTATTTCTTATAGTAGGGGTTACAACCCTTTAATAATTTATTTGCTTCGTATGAACTTAGAAATTTAATTGAGGTTTGGGGACAAGCACAAAAAATGTATAAAAATAATAACTAAAAAATTAACTTTTATAAAAACATTTAAACTAAAATGCTTCTTAAGCGTGGGTCCAATAGCTCACGCTTTTTATTTTGGTTGACTATAACATTTATTTTTAAAATTTATAATCATACTATTTGTTACGAACAAACTTTCAAAGAATCTATTGGTGCTACAGCTAATTGAAGGCGTATTAACAATTTGAGAGTAGTTATTGATAAGAATGGAAATGTAATAACTTTGTTTCTAAAGAATAAGAAAAGTTTAACATGAGTTTATGTTTTTTATTCGGGGAAATATGGCGTAATTGGTTATCAAGAAAAAATTTAGGAGAATAAAATTATGAAAAAAATAAACCATGAATTATTTGGTGAAATTGTTCACGATTTATATTGGAGCGGACAACAAAAGATAACTATTTTTGGGCAGGAAAAAATAGTTTCTTTAACTATTGATGGAGAAGAAGATGATTTAATTCCTAAAGTTCAAGAAGAAGCATATAGGAAGTTCATTACTGATATGAACAAACTTACAAAAGAAGCTGAACAAGCAATATTCGAGTATTATAAAGAAGAATATATGGAATATAGAGATATGGTAGGTGATGAATCTGCTGATAAAATAGCGCCGATTATAACAACTATTCAAGAACTAGGAAAATTGGTGGAACCTGTTGGGTTAAGTATATTACCAGATTTTGAAGATGGAATTAGAAGAGTTGGATTAATATTCAATTGTACCTGGGAAGAGGACGGTGTCGGGGTGAAATTTGAAAATGAGCAAGTTGTAGAAGTTGGTTATCAAGACATCGTTATTTAAACTTCAAATTATGTGCTGTCACTATATCGAACAGAAGCTGGGTTTGTAAAATAACAATGGAACTACGTGTTTTTTCGTCATACAAAAACCTCTACATATAAGTAGAGGTTTTTAAATTATATATGAATGAATTATGCTTTCTTAGATAAAGCAAATCGAGTTCAGATAAACGAAGAACATAGAATACGTAATTTTAACTAGATTTATTATTAGCTAGTTTATCTCCACCACCAAGCTCCGCCTCAATCTGCGAAGTCTTCGATGACTCATCCATACGCCAATACGTAATAAAGCTTATCGCGATACATCCAGCTACGTAGAAGTAAAATAGTGATTCCATTCCGATACTTTTTAGCCATAATGCGATGAACTCGGCTGTTCCACCAAATATCGCAACAGTTAGTGCATATGGTAAACCTACGCCAAGTGCGCGAATTTCAGTTGGGAAGAGTTCTGCTTTTACAATTGCGTTAATGGATGTGTAACCAGTAACGATAATGAGACCGACCATCATGAGTAAAAATGCTACCATTGGGTCTGTTGTTTTTTCCATAAAGAAGAAGATTGGTGCTGTTAGTAACGTTCCGAGAATACCGAAAGCCATTAATAGTGGGCGGCGTCCAATTTTATCGGATAATAGCCCTGCAATTGGTTGAAGTACGACGAAAATAAGTAGTGCGGCAAAGTTAATCCAGCTTACAACTTCTTTCGGGAGACCGACTGTGTTTACCATGAATTTTTGTAAATATGTTGTGTACGTATAGAATGCAACAGTGCCTCCTAGTGTTAGGCCGACTACTGTTAATACTGCTTTCGGGTGTTTCATAAGAGCGCGAACGGTTCCTGCGCTTTCGCGGTTTTTCGATTCCATATTTGAGAATTGCTCCGATTCATCCATCGTACGGCGAAGCCATAATACAGCTACTGCTCCCATCGCACCAATAATGAATGGAATACGCCATCCCCAAGCTTTCATATCTGGTTCGCTTAGTAATTGCTGAAGAACAATTTGAACGCCTAACGCGACCATCTGCCCAGCGACGAGCGTTACATATTGGAAACTTGAATAAAACCCACGGCGTCCACTACTAGCCATTTCAGATAAATACGTTGCGGAAGTTCCGTACTCTCCGCCGAGTGACAACCCTTGAAGTAAACGAGCAAGAACTAAAATAATTGGTGCCATAATACCGATACTTTCGTAACTAGGTGTACAAGCGATAATTAAAGAACCACCGGCCATAACCGTAATCGAAAGAGTTAATGCTGCCCGGCGTCCGTGCCGATCTGCATAACGTCCCATTAGCAAACTGCCGATAGGGCGCATTAAAAATCCAACTGCGAAAATAGCGGCTGTGTTCAGTAATTGGCTTGTTGGATCTCCTTTAGGAAAGAACTCTGCTGAGAAGTAAACAGCGAAAGCAGAGTAAACGTACCAGTCGTACCATTCAATTAAATTGCCGACGGAACCTTTGAAGATATTGCCGGCGACTCGGCTTGATTTTGCTTGAGCCATATTAATTCCTCCTCTTACTTATAAATAAAATGATAATTATGAAAGCGTGTTCAATGTAGTTGAATTGTACTGTTCTTTAATTGAAATCTCAATATTATGACAATTTTATTCTTTTTGTACTTTATGTACATGGAGAGTTTTAATAGTTGCTTCATTATTAGTTTTGTCATAATAATAGAAAAAGGAGATTGATAGTTTTGAATATTTTATCAAAGGATATGGAGTATGAAGAAATCACGTAAAGTGTCATTACAAACGAAAATAGTAAGCTTAATTATTACATTAATTTTATTTGTCGTTCTTCTGTTAGCAGGAATATTTGTTTACATTCAGTCCGTTGATACGAAGCGGCAAGTGGAGCAGTTAGCACTGCAAACAGCTAAATCCCTTTCTTTTATGCCAGCTATAAAAGATGCTTTTCAATATAACGAGCATAAAAGTACCATTCAATCCATTGCGGAACAAGTTCGTGAGCAAGCTGGTGCAGATTATGTAATTGTAGAAGATCGCTATGGAGTTATGTATTCACATTCTAATTCTGAGTTGATTGGAACAAAGAGTAACAATCCATATAACTATGAAGCACTCACTTTTGGTGGCTATTATACGCTCGAAGGAAAGGGAGTAAGTGGTCCGGCTTTAATGGCGAAAGCACCCATTATTGTTCATAACGGAGACTACGATCAAGTTGTAGGCGTTGTGACAGTAGAGTTTTTAATAAAGGGTATTGAATCTAACATACTGAGCAGAACGAAAGAAATTATACTCTTTTCCTTAGCTGTATTATTAGCAGGCATTGTTGGTGGCATTCTTTTAGCACGTAGTATACGTAAAGATACACTCGGTTTAGAGCCGAATGAAATTGCAGCGCTATACCGGGAACGAAGCGCAATACTACTATCTATAAAAGAAGGAATTATCGCTATCGATCAAAACGGTTTTATTACGATGATGAACACGTCGGCAGAAGAGATGCTACATGTAAATGATGATTATATGCAGCAGCACATTTCAAAAGTTTTACCGGAGTTTAATATGGAGAGAGTGCTAGAAAACGATCAAGAAATCGGGTTTCAAGATAAAGTGTTTATTTTAAACATGACACCAATACTCGAAAATAACAGTACGGTAGGCGTTGTATGTAGTTTTAGAGATAAAACAGAACTGCAAAACCTTGTTAACACAATATCTGAGGTAAGGAAGTATTCAGAGGACTTACGCGCTCAAACACATGAATTTACAAATAAACTTTTCGTCTTATCAGGATTACTTCAGTTAGGACATTACAAAGAAGCGATTGAATTTATCCAACAAGAATCTAATGTTCATCAAAGCCAAAACCATATTTTATTCCATCAAATTCATGATGCGAAAGTACAAGCTATTTTATTAGGGAAAATCGGAACGGCGTCTGAGAAGAAAATCGATTTTCTTATTGAAGGAGATAGTACGCTTCATCCATTACCAGACCATATAAAAGTTTCGCACCTTATTACGATCCTTGGAAACATAATCGACAATGCATTTGATGCGGTGAGTGAACGAGAGGGAAAGAGTGTTTCCTTCTTTGTTACGGATATTGGACACGATATTGTGTTTGAAGTGATAGATAACGGGATAGGAGTACCAGCAGAAAAAATAAGTACCATTTTTCAAAAAGGATTTTCAACGAAAGGAAATGATCGTGGTTACGGACTAGCAAACATGAAAGAAATGGTAGATCTACTACAAGGAACAATTGAAATTCAAAACGAGAAAAATGGGGGAGCTATTTTTACAATTTACCTTCCGAAAACATTGAGAGAAAGTACATGACAAACAGGGGGATGGGCATATGTTGAAGGTCGCAATTGCAGAAGATGATTTCCGTGTAGCGCAAATTCAGGAGGAGTTTTTATCAAAAATAAAGGACGTAAAAGTTATCGGAAAAACTTTAAACGCAAAAGAAACGATGGAACTACTACAAAAGGAAGAAATCGATTTACTTCTATTAGATAATTATTTACCAGATGGAATTGGTACAGACTTATTGCCGAAAATCCATGCTGACTTTCCAAACGTTGACGTCATTATGGTTACAGCGGCAAATGAAAACCATATGTTAGAAAAAGCAATTCGAAACGGTGTAAGCAACTACCTTATAAAACCGGTCACGTTAGAAAAATTTGTTCGCACAATTGAAGACTATAAAAGAAAGAAGCAACTATTACATAGTAACAATGAAGTAAATCAAGCACTCATCGATAACTTCTTCGGCATTTCGCAAACACAAGACATAAAAAACTTACCGACAGGTGTAGATCCGTTAACGCTACAAAAAGTGAAAGGGATTATAAAAGGATTCGAAGAGGGCATTACAATAGAAGAAATGGGGGAACAAATGGGGGCCTCCAGAACAACCGCAAGAAGATACTTAGAATACTTAGTAGTGACAAACGAATGCACAGTAGAGTACACATATGGCATTATCGGACGACCAGAACGAAAGTATCGAATAGGACGAGGGCTATGAAAAAACGATTATTACTATGTATATGGATCATAACAGGAGTAATAGCTGGTTGTTCTTCAGAAAAATCTCAAACGAATACAGTAAACATAGACAAAGTAGAAATCGTTGCACCGAACGTTCAAGGAGCTGGATGGGACTTAACAGCACGCGCGATGCAAAAAACGCTGACAGAAGAAAAAATCTTCACAAAACCAATCACTGTCACAAACAAAGTAGGTGGCAGCGGTGATGTCGGATGGAAATATACGAAACAAAAAGGTGGTCACGTACTGGCAATTAACTCAAGCTTACTCATAACGAACAACCTACTAGGCCACAGTAAACTAACATATAAAGACTTCACCCCACTCGCAACATTAGCATCGGACTGGGAAGTCGTTGTCGTATCAAAAGACTCAAACATAGAAAACGCAAACCAACTAATGGAACAACTAAAACAAGACAAGAAAAACTTCAAAATCGGTGTTGCCCCCGGCCTAGGAAACGACGATCACCTATCATTCGTACAAGTAAGCAAAGCATTTGGCATAAACCCTGCCGAACTACAATTCTTTGTCTATGAGAACAAAGAAAAAATTATAAACGCCCTAACGAACAAACAAATCAACGCCGCAACCATGACCCTATCCGAAGCCGAAAAACAATACAAAGCCGGCAACATAAAAATACTAGCCGTATCCGCACCAAAACGCCTAGACCGACTACCAGAAATCCCAACGTGGAAAGAACAAGGAATCAACGTCATATTCCAGCACTGGAAAGGAATTATGGGGCCGAAAGATATGACTGAGGAAGAGGTTGCTTATTGGGATAGTATTATTAAGCGGATGGTGGAGAGTGATAGTTGGAAGGGGATTTTGAGGGAGAGGGGTTGGGAGAGTTTTTATAAGGGGAGTGGGGAGACGAGGGGGTTTTTGGAGGAGAGTAGTGGGTGGTATGGGGGAATGGTGAAATTTAGTGATTGATGAATGTTCATTTGTAAGAAATAGGATATGTGACATAAATAATGCCACATTATAAGTTATAATTTATTTATAACAATTTATTAAAATGATTATTCAAGAGAATTGATTCACAAATTTATAAACGGTGGTGTGGGGAATGGATTATAATTTTGAGATTTTATCACTTTTAGATAATTCAATTGAGTTTGAGAAGTTACATAGTAAGTTTAATCGTTTTAATCCTTTTAAAATATTAAAGGTGGATAAGTTTGAGATTAGGCATTCTAATATGATTGCTTGGTTACTGGATCCGACGGAGAATCATCATTTAGGTTCTATGTTTGTAAATAAGATACTTTCTAAAACGTTTGTAAAAGCAGAGAATGAGGAGTTAATTGGTCAATATAATTTTATTAAGTTACATAAGCAGTCTCTTCAAGATTTGGAAGTTTTCCGTGAGGTACAGACGAATTATAATAAACGAATTGATATTTTGGCGATATCAGAGGCACAAAAGGTTGCCATTCTTATTGAAAATAAATATAAGTCATCTGAATCGGACGGACAATTACAAAATTACATAAACTTTGTTAGTGAGAAATATGACGGATATACGATCATTCCAATCTTTTTAAGTTTAGATGGTAGTGCGCCAAGCCATGAGTTGTATCTTACTTTAGATTATGGGGATATATTAAATATTCTAAAAGGACAATTGGAGATTTATAGTGAGTATACGTCTAGTACGATAAAAGATTTCCTTTCCTATTATATCGATATATTAGAGGGAGAACTTGTTCGTGATGAGGAAGATATTGAACTAGCGTTAGCAGTGTATAAGAGCCATAAGGCCGCTGTTGATTTTCTATGCTTAAATGGTAACGGAAAAGTAGTTGGAAAGTTTGTTAATAAAGAGTTGTTATGTGCTGTAAAGAAATTGAATGCTGAAGAAAAAGAAGATCTTTGTAAAATTTATAAGAAGTATGCTGAAACGCTTCACTTTATACATGGAGCTGGAAATAGCATCATGAGAGAGGCATTTTTACAATTTGTAGAGAAAAATCAAATACAAGAAGATTGCTACCATGAACATATTCGCATTCCATCTTTCATTTTCGAAGAATGGAAACAACTTGATGAGATTGTTGGAGTTCCAAATCATGAGTGGTGGCTAAATAATGCTCTTATAACTTGGTTTGAGAGAAAAGCAGATGGGCGTATGAAACTTATCGTTGAAGTTGGGCCGTTGGAATACAAGCAGAGATTAAAGTTATTATGCAAGTTAGAGGAAAATGGAATTACTATTAAAGAAAAATCAAAAGAAGCTGGATCCAAGTATACAAGAATTTATGCTGGATATGAAAATATAAGTGATTGGGCAGATCAAGATGAAATTCTCCGTGTGATGAATGATATGTATAACAATGCTGATTTTAATCAAGTGGTGGCAGCTATAGGCGATACTATAAAAGGGCTTGTATACGGGGAAGAAGATTCTTCTGAAATTGTTGCGGTAGAGAGTAGCCAAACTGAAGACGCGGATACTTTAGCTAATGCTTTTCAATTATTTGTCCATGAACAAAAGTTCCAAGAAGGCTTTTACAATATTCATCACCGACTACCATCATTTATTATGCCGGAGTTCCGCAAGCTAGAAGAACAATTTGGAACACCGAAATGGAATTGGTGGTTAAATAACTGTGCGATTATGTGGTTTGAACGTTTGAAGGATAATAGATTGAAACTGACGCTAGAAATTGGACCACTAGAATCACAAAAGAGATTAGCATTATTAACAAGGCTTGAAAGTAAAGGGAGAAAAATAAGCGCAGCAGCGAAAAGGCCAGAAGCGTCGTATACAAGAATTTACACAAATACAAGTAATATAAGTAATTGGTCGGATGAAGATGTTGTTATACAGGCTATGAATGAGTTATTTAATGATACGGACTGTCAAAATGTTATTCAAATGTTAACAGATATCGCTAAAGAGGAAGTTCATATTTAAAAAGCATTGCCAAGTGCAGAGGGATGTACTTGGCAATTGTTTTAATGTAATAAAGGAGATTAGTCATTAATGAAATTAGCAAAAACACAGATACAACAATTTATATCAAAACAATTAGAGCGTTGTGAGTTGAAAGAACTAGATGTCGAGTTCGCAGTTCGAGGGCTGGATTTTGATCCAAACATGTTTATTCGTGCGGGAGAAATAGGATTAGAAATAGGTTTTTATAGATTGGTATGGAATAGTCCTGCTATACCAGATATGACAGGATTTACGCATCATATATTATTATGGGAACATCTAGAGGAATTAAGTGACAGTGAGAAAGCGGTGGAAATTAAAGAGAGTATTATTATGGTGGCTGATTTTAGAAAGAGGCGGTATCAGCAGTGTGAGTTTTGTAATACAAAGATTTTGCCCGAACATCTTGATAGGGATGGTGTATGTCAGGGGTGTGCTAGTGTGCATTTTGGGGTAATATATTGATATTTTAGAAGTATATATAGAAATAATTTAAAAGATGGTTCTATTCTTTTATACTTGAATGAGGATAGCTGAATAGAAACGAGGAATTATATGAGCAAATTAAGTAATTGTCTGTACATGATTGAACTCCTGCACGCGAGAGGCAAGATGAAGATTTGCGAATTAGCGGAGTTGTTAGAAGTAAAAGAGCGGATGGTCCGCATTTATCGTGATGATATTGAAATGGCTGGTATTAAAATTGATACAACTAAAGGAAGGGACGGTGGTTATTCTCTTTCAAATACATCGTTATTTCCTATTAAAAATATGTCTCAGCAAGAGATGGATGCGTTAACATTCTCTATTCAAAAACTAGTTTCAAAAGGTAATGATATTTATTCAAAGGACGCACAAGTAGCGTTAGATAAATTGAATGCAGTTCGGAAAGTTGAAACGAATAAAGATCGTCATATTTATTTTGTTCAAAGATCTAAGCCAAATTATGAGTTTTCTAATGAAAATCAAAAATATGTACAACTACAAGAAGCGTTATTTACAAGGCGTAAGGTGAAAATTCAATATGAAAAACGATTTGGTGAAAGATCAGAACGAATTATTGATCCGTACGGCTTTGTACACTACAACGAATTCTTTTATTGCTTAGCTATGTGTAATGATAAAAAGGAAAAACGTATGTTTAAACTATCTCGAATGAAAGATATTAGAATTTTGTATGATACATATAAAATACCCGATAATTTCGATATTCGAGAAGAATTTCCGAAATTCGGCCTTATGAAAGAACCATTAGAAGTAGAGTTGCTCATCTATCCGCCATTCGCTGCATCTGTACCAGAATCCATTTGGGGAGAAAATCAAAAGATAGAACATAATAATGATGGCAGTATCCTCTTTCGCGCAACGATGAGTGGGAAAGAGTCGATTAAGAAGTGGATTCTAGGTATGGGAGCGGCTGTAGAAGTAATAAAGCCTGATAGTTTCAGGGATGACATGATTAAAGAAGGAAGAAAATTGTTAAAGTTATACGAAAAGTAAACTGAAATATGTTTAAGAAAAATTTTTAAAAAATATTAATAGATTTTATAGAACTCCAATTACCTAGTGATAACTTTAGGTGATTGGAGTTTTTGTATACGAAAAAATCCATTAATAAGAAATTTTGTAATTATGTGACGTTATAATTACCGGATATGTTGTTAATATGGAGATGTATTAATGATTATATTAAGAAAAGGAGAGTAGGATTATGCAGGATGTGAGGTTATTTTTGTTTTATTTATTTTTAATTGTATTAGGAGGGGTGATATCTTACTTTCTTATAAATAAAGTGATCCTTCCGTCTTTAGAGAAAATTGGGGAAATAAGCGCAAAAAGATTAATGAGGAAGTCAAAGCGAATAATTAAACATGTTTTGCTGGTGTTTGAAGTGTTGGTTATCATAGTGACAATGGCACTAATCTATTTTGCTTTCCAGGTTATTATTGGGGCGGATATAGAAAAAATGAAATGGTCAATGTTAAGTGTAGTATGTGTTTATCCAATATTTATTGTAATAATTAGTCGGATTAAGTTGGACGTAGAAAAAGAGTTAGGTACTTTTAACAGTATTATCAAAAAAATAGTAGCAAAGATTAATAAAGAGAATTATTTAATAAATAGATTGGACATCCTATTTGGGAAAACAACACTTAGTTTAATGATTCATATCACAATAATATATGTTTTGTTCGTTGGTGCAATTAATTTTGAACATATGCCATATCAAATTTATTATATAGTAATTATTATATTGCCAGTTTCTTTAATAACTTTTATTTACTTTACCGATCGTGATTTAGTCTCACAAAATATGAGAAGAATCCTTAGTTATTTTTTATTAATGATGATAGCGCTTGGAAAAGGCTATAATGATTTTAAAATTTTGATGGGAATAGATACTCCCAATCAATTTAACGATTATTTAGTATTTCTTTTTTTAACAGTATTTATTGCAATGGATAGGTTGATAAAAAGTATTGTGGATGATTATATTGCTTATCATAAACCTGAGGGAAATACAGATTTTATTGCAATGGATAGGTTGATAAAAAGTTACTCAAAAGACCATTCAGAAGCTTCACCACTATTGTATGAGAATGGGAAGTTCCGAATGGATGTTGGGCCGAGTGAATTTAAAAATGAAGAGGATTATCAGAAGTATGTTAAATAATAGAGTAGAAAATCATACATCATGTTGTATGATTTTTCTTTTATACATAGTTTGGTAAAATAGTAGTAATTGTAATTAATTGTAACGGTGGGGATGAAAATGTTAGAGCAACTCATAATTGAATTGGCTAAATCAACGAAGCAGGTTGAAGATATAAAGGGTGATAAAACTTATTTGGTTATAAACAAAGATGATGGAGATTTAGACATTGAAATCAAATTTTCACGTGAGCAATATGAAAAGGAAACATCATCTTATTTTAAAGTGAGTTCTGAACTTCTTAAGGACGCTTGGAAAAAATTTATCGATATGCGTACGGTAAAGAGTGAGGATTTCGGACAAGCAAGTGAATGTAATGCTTTCTTAGTAGCTTTCTTTTCACAGCTTCCATTTGTGAATGTAACGGAATCAGGAGCTATTACATTTAAAGAGTTCCAAACTGATAATTTGCCATGTGAGCAGTATCATAAAGTTGTTGGATTTTTGGAAGAGGTAATAAACAATACGTACGATCCGAAGAATTTAAGTGATCAAACTAATGGTAATTTGTATAGAGTTAAATCTAAAGGAAGACAAGATTTAAGACTGCTGGGATTTTTAAATGATAATCATAATATTGATACGTCTTTATTAACCGAATATATTGAGGCGGGAAGTAAGAATGATGTTATTCGAAAGCTAGTTTTAAAGCAGGAGTATTTTCAAATTGCTCTGTTTGTACTTAATCTTTTAAAAGTGTATCCAAAGGCTGCTAAGAAAGCTACTTTAGTGGATTTAGCGATGACAATTGTCCGAAACTCTAGAGGAGATAATTTAATGGTAGAATCAGTAGCGAAAGAGCGTACGCATAATCTCTTAATGTGGTTTGAGCAATTGGAAGTAATTAATGCTGAATGGATTCCATCCGAACAATACATAAAAAAGAATGAAGAAAAGGGCGGTAATATGAGTAGTAGTTTACGTGAAGGCTTTTTAAAGATAATGAAAGAGTATTTGGATGCAAAAACAGAAAAATTTGCAGGACATAAATTAGGATTAACAGTCCGAAATGATATGGCAACAGAGATCATTCGGTTACCATTTATAAATGAGAAGCAGTACAGTGTGATAGGATCGGTTGGAAAAGGGAATTGGGCAACAGTTCCGTGGATTGCCCTAATGCATAGAGATATTACAACATCGACACAGAGAGGGTATTATATCGTCTATTTATTTAGCGAAGATATGCAACGATTATATTTGACCATTGGCCAAGGTGTAACAGAAACAACTAAAGAAGAGATGCAAAAAATTAAAGAAGAGATTCGAGAGCAAATACAAATGTCACAAAAGGTGAAAAAAGATGATGAGATCTTCCTAGGGACAAGTCCGAAAGCGAAAGGATATGCGAATTCAACAGCGGCTTATATTGCGTATGATGTTAATAAAATGCCAAGCGAATCAGAATTAGTTGAAGACTTGGAAGAAATGCTTCGTTATTATGAGGGATTTATTGCTTACAAAGAGGAAGGAACGAAATATGAAATGATCTATGAGAGGAAAGAAGTATATTTAGATCAGCAATCAATTATCGATCATGTGTCTTCTTATATTCAAAGTAAAGGTTTCTATTATGAGAAAAAGGACCTTATTAATTTCTTCCTTTCATTAAAGACGAAGCCATTTGTGATTTTATCAGGTATTTCGGGTACAGGGAAAACGAAAATTGTTCAGTGGTTTGCAGAGAGTTTAGGGGCTACGGAAGAGAATGGACAATTTACGCTTATTCCGGTTCGACCTGATTGGAGTGATAGCTCTGATTTACTTGGTTATGTGAACCTTCAAGGAGAATTCCAAGAAAGACCGCTAATTAAAGTTCTTGAAAATGCAGATGCAAATCCAAATAGGCCGTACTTTGTAGTGTTGGACGAGATGAATTTAGCTCGAGTGGAATACTACTTTAGTGATTTCTTAAGTGTAATTGAGAGTCGTAAATGGAAAGACGGAAAAATTATTACGTCACCGGTTCTTCCAGAGTCAATTACGAATAAGCATATTACGATTCCGTCAAATGTATATATTATCGGAACGGTAAACATGGACGAAACGACACATCCTTTAAGTAAGAAAGTATTAGATCGTGCGAATACAATTGAATTTAATACCGTTAACTTAGATTATTTTAATTTCTTAATGGATATAGAAGAGAAGGAACCTGAAATTGTTTCTAATAGCTCTTTAGCAACCGAGTATCTTCATTTAAAAGAATGCTTTAAAGAAAACGAAGATCTTGTGAGGAATATCTCAACTATTTTAATAGAAGTAAATAAAACGCTTGAATCAGTTGGAGCTCAAGTTGGATATCGTATACGAGATGAAATTTGTTTCTATATGGCATACAACGAAAAAGGAAAGTTATTATCATTTGATGAAGCACTTGATTATCAAATATATCAAAAGATTTTACCGCGTCTTGCAGGGAGCGATGGACGAACGGAAGAGGTATTAAAGCAGTTGTATGTATTATGTGCAAATGAAGAATACGATAGTGGCAATAATGATGCTTCCTATGCTAAGTATCCTCGTTCGGCTAACAAGTTGTCTCATATGTTAAGGAGGTTCGAGTATGATGGTTTCACCTCTTTCTGGATCTAATAATGAGATAGAGCTAGTTAAGATTGAAACAGAGGAGCTATCATTGACGATTAAAGGAAATCCTTATCATGAAAAATATGAGAGTTTAAAAGAATATCACGCTATGAACGCAGATGAAATGATGTATTTTCATGTAGATGGGAAGACGGAATCCGTTTCTGTATTTGATGCGAGATTGCAGAGGCTAGATGAATGGAACGAACATCCACCAATCTTTTTTGAAAATAGAAGTTATCAGCTTGTTGTTGTTCCGAAAAAGAATCAACAGCTGACCTTTTATCATGAACATCCGGGTTTTCGAAAGCAAGTTAGTTCCATTCAAATGGGGTCACTTCATGTGTTAATGGGAAATCTTTCGTTTCCAAATGAGGTAGGAAATACAACATTTGAAATTAAAGATGATCAAAATACTTTATTAACTGTTACATTTGAAGTTTTCCCGGCAAAACTGGATTATAAGGATGATTACAGAGCCTTATTAGATGAAGTAAATGATGAAATTTATAATTTAGCGTTTCATCTATTGAAAAGAACTTACTTAGGAGCATCTGCAATTTACGCTACAAATCCATCGAAGAGTGAATTTTATCGTATTTTAAATGATTCCTTTGAGCGATTTATGAAGTCGATCTCTCATATTAAAAGACAACCGCATCATACGCTTATGACTAGGCATCAACTAGTACGAGGAGAAAAAATTCGTAAATTGGATTCTGTCGGAATGAACTATTTGCGAAAGCGACCACACTTGCTGCAAGGAGAAAGCAGTATACCGACTAAAGGTATTACAGCTTATAAGGAAGTATCTTATGATACGCTGGAAAATCGATTTGTTAAATGGATGATTCAAAGAGTCATACATAAAATAGCTGATCTCCTTAAGGCGCTAGAGCCAAAGTCTAGATATACACGTGGTGTAACTGATGAAGATTTGCTAGAGCGTGTAAAGAATATGAAATATCGAATGAAAAATGAATTGAATGATCCATTTTGGAGAGGGATCGGAAAATTGGATCGCTCAGTCTTTTCACTCGTTATCCAGATGGCAGCAGGATATAGAGATGCGTATCAAATCTTCTTAATGCTATCGCGGGGTTTAACATTACGAGGACAAATTTTCAAAATGTCGGTAAAAGATGTTGCTAGATTATACGAATACTGGACATATTTAAAACTTGGACAAATTCTATCGAAAAAATATATACCGCTCCATCAAGATGTTATCCAAGTTAAACAAGATGGTTTATATGTAACGCTAGATGAAAGTAAAACTGCAAAAAGAACGTTCAAACACCCAGAAACAGAGGAGGTAATAGAACTTTACTTCCAGAAAAGAAACGGTGGATTGCCAACAGTTACACAAAAGCCAGATACAATGCTTGCTATTGAGAAAAAGGGAAAGAGCTATCAATATCAATACATATTTGATGCGAAATATCGAATTGATTTTGCTGAAAAAGCTCATTACAAAAGGAAGTATGGTACCCCTGGTCCAATGGAAGAAGACATTAATACAATGCACCGTTACAGAGATGCACTAGTAGTAGAACAAGAGGGGCCTTTTGAGCGAACAGCTTACGGAGCGTACGTACTATTCCCGTGGAACCAAGAGGAAGTATATGAGAATCATCCATTTTATAAAAGTATAGAAAAAGTAAATATCGGTGGCTTCCCGTTCTTACCAAACGCAACAAGACTAGTCGAACAATTTTTAGATCATCTCATTGAAAAAAGTCCGGAAGAAATTATAAAAGAAGGCATCCTTCCAAGAGGAACAAAAGAAGAATGGCACTCCTCATTAGAAGAAAAAGTATTAGTGGGCAGCGTGAAAACTGAAAAAGACTATGAAACATATAGGAAAGAAGGTTTATATCAGCTACCGGTCACGCAGTTAAAACCAGGATGGCAAGAAGCAAAGTACATAGCATTATATGCGCCGAAAAAATGGCACGGAGAAAATGGTGGAATTCAATACGTAGCAAAAATTAAACACATTCAAATGCAGCAAAATGATGAGTATGTAAATTTCGAACTAGAGCCATGGGAAAAACTAGACCACCTCATCCGCCCAGTAGGATATGGCATTCAAACATACACAATAACAACTATGTCGTTATTAAAAGAAGTACAAGAACTCCCAGAACTATTCATGAAATCAAAAGAAGAACGAACTCTTTGGAAAACGCTGCGTCGTTTTACTAAGCAAGTTAAGGTTGAGCTGGATCATCGTAATTTAGATGAGGCATCTTCTATTAAGAGTTATTATGTGCAGGATGTTCAGATTTGGGTTGATTATGAGAATGGGGTTGTTATGGTGGGGAGAGATGGGCGAGTTAAAGAGATTCCTTTGGAGTTGGTTGTTGGTAGGAGTTCGGTGTTGTTTAGGGAGGTTTTAGAAGTGCTAAATGTTAAGGAATAGCACTTAGATACAAAGGTGATTAAGTCATGGATAAAGGCCAAATTTATTTTTGCATGGAACTAATGATTTTAGGTGAAGTGGAGAAACATTTAAATATTATAGATAAATATTAGTTGGATAAAGTGTATTGTTAGCTATGGGAAGAAGAGCATATGAGGTATATGCTCTTCTTTTTATTTGTAAATAAAGTGGATGTAAAATTAAAATGATGACCTCCACCCTGTCAAGATAAAGGTCATATTTTATTTATATTGGTGTTACTAAATTTAATCTATATAATCCTCTTGCACCTCCCCCAACGTCACCCCCTAACCTAAAGAAGACAAATCAAAAAGGGGGGACCAAACCAATCATGAAAACCACCACAAAAGAAAAAAGAAATACCATCATCATGTTACTACTATCAGCCGCAATAGGAATTTTTTCACCACTACTCATGTACATTACACTGGCACGTAAAAATGAAGTGTACAAATATCATTGCCGAAAGGCGTTCAACTTTCATTTGTTAATTTTTCTTCTATTTAATATTAGTTCGCGTATTAGTGATGTTTTGTTTTGGATTGTGTTTGCTCTTGAGGTAGTTCAAGTGATCATGGTTGCGTGGAAAGTAATACGCGACGAGCCATATCGTTATTTCATTCGAATTCCGTTATTTAAAGAAGATAAGTACGCAGTGGAAGGAGAATAGGTGATGAAACAAGAAGTGGAGATAAGGAGAAAGCGAATTTTTATTATGGCCGCAGTGTTGTTTATTGCGATTTATATTATTTTACGAAAAAGAAAGTATGAGTACTTTTATGACGGTATTAGTGAGTATGAACATCGTTATAGAAGGAATGTTCCTTTTGTATTGCTTGTTGTAGGTTTGTTTCAATATTGTAGGCGGAATGAGATGAGCTTTTCTTATATGCTTCAGTATGTGAAAGAGAAGTTAGCGGAGTAGGTGATGATATGGCGTGGATGATTAGTGAGTTTGCAAGTGTTGGGGATGTTACGGTGCGGACGCTTCGTTATTATGACAAAATTAATTTATTAAAGCCGAGCGATTATACTGAGGGTGGGCATCGGTTATATACGACAGATGATTTGTATGTGCTGCAGCAAATTCAATCGTTTAAGCATCTTGGGTTTTCGCTTGGGGAAATTCAAAATATTATATTGCAGCGTGATATAGAGACAGAAGAATTTTTAAGACAAATGCATTTTCAAAGGGAAGTGCTTTTGGTAGAGCAAGAAAGAATTGCGAAGGTGCTTTCACATATGGATGAGATGACGAAGAAGTTTCAAAAGGAAGAACGCGTGGATATCGCTTTGTTTTCTTCGTTTTTGCAAACTTTCATATGGGAGAAAGAAAATAAAGAATGGTTAGAGGAACACTTTTCAACGGATAGTGTTCGAGCGTTTTATGATAATAAGGAATTAAAAGAAAAATTTGATCGGCGATTTATGGATATGATAGGGAAGTTGAAAAAGTGTAAGGTAGAAGAGAAGGATCCGAGTCATCAAGATGTTCAAGTTACCTTGAAGGAATTTTTTAATTTAATAGAAGAGGTAACGAACTATCTTGATACATCTCAAAGTGATATAGAGGACATAATTAAACAATCAAACCTCCCACTATCCGAACTCCCAGCCCTCTTCACAACCGGAGAAGAAAAATATATAAAAGAAGCAATGAAGCAGTTTAACACCTAGTTAAACTGCTTTTCCATTATAATAGAAGAAAAACTAACGGAGGAACCCACATGCCAACCTACAACAAACTAATCCGAAACAAAATCCCACAAATAATAAAAGCTAACGGAAAAACACCCACAACAAGAATTCTACCTGAAGACGAATACATAAAAGAAATCTGCAAGAAAACACAAGAAGAACTAACCGAGTATCTAGAGGCAGACACAAAAGAACATAAACTAGAAGAACTATCCGACCTGCTAGAACTAATAAACGCCCTAGCCGAATACGAAGGCACAACACTAGAAGAAATCAATACAATCCGTAAAAAGAAAGCAAAAGAAAGAGGCGGCTTCCAAAATCGAGTCTTCTTAATCGAAGTAACCGATAACTAGCCCCTCCCATACCCCTACAAAGCCCCTCCCAAGTAATAAATCACTAAGAAAAAACACAACAAAACAAAAACAACAACAAACACCGTAGTAGTAGTCAAAAAATTTTTGAAATAACACGCCAAAAACCCACCCCTCCTTCCTATATATAGTACAAAGAGGAATTTTTCATTTTGAATGAGAATGGGAGGAATTGGGATGGCGGTGTATCGTAATGTGCAGGTGAATTTTTGGCAGGATGATTTTGTTTTGGATTTGACGCCGGAGGAGCGGTATTTTTATGTGTATTTGTTAACTTGTTCGAAGACGACGCAGTGCGGGATTTTTCCGTTTCCGAAGCGGTTAGCTGAGATGGAGACTGGTTATAATCGGGAGACGGTTGATAAGTTGGTGCAGCGCTTCATTGATTATGGGAAGATTCTTTATGATGCGGATACTCGGGAGTTATTCGTTTTGAATTGGCTTCGTTATAATCCGGTGACGAATACGAATGTGGAGAAGTGTGTGCTTCGTGAGCTGAAGGGTGTGAAGAATAAGGAGTTTGTACATATGTTTCTTCAGAAGTGCGTAGAGGAGGAGCTGAATGTTCCGATGCTTTTAGCACATTTCGGTATGCCGAGTGATTTGGCTGTTGATGTGGATCCAGATCCAGTTTGTGAAGAGGCGGAAGAAGAGGTTATAGAGGAAGAGACGGGAAGTTGCGTGTTTTCTTTTTATGAGCAACATTTCGGTAGTTTGTCTCCTCATACTGTGGAGGAACTGAGTGCGTGGATGGAAGATTTGTCAGAGGAGCTTGTGCTGAAGGCTCTTCAAATTGCGTTTGAGAATAATAAGCGGACGGTTGCTTATGTGAAGGGGATTTTGAGAGGGTGGCACGGGAAAGGATTTACGAAAGTGTCTGAGGTTGAGGCGGATACGGCTAAGTTTCGGAAGAAGGAGTCGTCTGTTAGTACTGGGGAGACGGAGAGTTTTTTGGCAAAGTGTGAGGAGTGGGAGAGTAATGTGCCGTCAGAGGAAGAGTTGCAGCGCTTTTTAGCGGAACGCAGGTGGCGTCCATGAGTATTCAAAATGTGGAGGCGGAAAAGACGGTATTAGGTTCTCTTTTAATTGATGGAGAGCTTATTAAGGAGTGCCGTTTGACGGAGCATTATTTTTCTATGCCGGTGTATAAGTCTATATTTCGGTTAATGCGAAAAATTGAAGATGAAGGGCAACCAATTGATCTTGTGACGCTCGTTTCTCGGATGAATCCAAATTTTTTGGAGAATATCGGGGGAATGGAGTATTTTATAGCATTAATAGAGGGTGTGCCTACAACTGCCAACTTCTCTTATTATGAGGGGCTTGTTCGAGGTGCATGGAAAATGTATCAGGCTGGCGTTCTTGGGCGCAAGATGGGAGAGCGTCTTATTGCGGAGAAGAATGAGAAAATTATTGGTGAGACAATTACGGAACTTTGTGAGTTAGAGGAAAAGGACTGTGTATGTGAGTTTGATTTGAAGGATGCGTTAGTTGGTTTGTATGAGGAGCTTCATCAAGATACGAAAGAGAATACTGGTATTGAGACTGGTTATACATCGTTAAATAAGATGACGTGCGGATTGCAGGAAGGTGATTTTGTTGTTCTTGGTGCGCGTCCTTCTATGGGGAAGACTGCGTTTGCGCTAAATGTAGGGCTACATGCGGCGAAGTCTGGAGCGGCAGTTGGGCTGTTTTCATTAGAGATGAGTAGTAAGCAACTGCTAAAAAGGATGGCGTCTTGCGCGGGCGAAGTGTCAGGAGGTAGGCTGAAAAATCCGAAGCATCGTTTTACGATAGAGGACTGGGAAAAGGTGAGTAAGGCGTTTGCGGAGATTGGTGAGTTACCGCTTGAGATTTATGATAAAGCAGGTGTTACAATGCAGGATATTTGGATGCAGACTCGTAAGTTAAAGAGGAAGCATGGGGATAAAAAGCTTTTAGTCATTGTGGATTATTTGCAGCTTATTACGGGCGATCCAAAGCATAAGGGCAATCGATTTCAAGAGATAAGTGAAATTTCACGTAAGCTTAAGTTGTTAGCGCGTGATTTAAATGTTTGTATAGTAGCGTTGTCGCAATTGTCTCGTTCCGTAGAGTCACGGCAAGATAAGCGTCCTCTTTTATCTGATTTAAGAGAGACGGGACAAATTGAGCAAGATGCGGATGTCATTATGCTTATGTATCGTGAAGATTATTATGATAAGGAAACGATGCAGAAAGAGATGACGGAGATCCATGTGGCGAAGCATCGGAATGGGCCTGTGGGTAGTTTTAAGCTGAGGTTTTTGAAGGAGTTTGGAAGGTTTGTGGAGATTGGATGATAAAATAGAAGAAGGCATATAAAAAGGTAAAGGAGTGGTTACGGTTGACAAAAGTAGGTCGTTTATATGAACAAGAGAAGCAAGAAGAAATAGATAAAGCACTTTCGGCAGCTGGAATGCTCTTTAAGGGAATGAGTATAGAGGAAGTGGCTAAGAAATTAGATGTAACAATTGAGAAGGTGAAAGAGTGGGAGAAGCGTTTATCCCATTAATCGCTGGGTTAATGGGAATATTCCGTAAAGGGAAAATGGCAGCGTCTGTATAAATTTATATAAAAATAGCCGACTATTTACTATATAATAGTCGGCTATTTTTGTACGGAGAAGTTGTTAGGTTTAATACGCAAATTTTTTGATTTGCTCTTGAATATATTTCTTATTTTTCCATAAAGAAGGATTTTCTCTCTGTAGTAATCCATTGCTCCAAATCATCTTGGCTACGTTGTACAAGTCGATTCACTAAAACATCATGCCATACATAATCCTCTAATAGGTATATATGAACGGGATCATCTGTATAAAAAGCAATATTACGCTCCTCAAGTGATGGTCCATAAATCATCTCTTTAGAATCTATCGATAAAATAAACCAATGTTCTGTAGACAGGGTTTCTGTATAAGGTGTTATACGATGGGCTTCTAGATTTTTAATGGGATTTTCAACATGCAGGGTAATACCTTGTACTGTAACTTTATCAGCTACCTGAGATAGATCCTCTTTTAACGCTTCATACATCTCATCCCACATTGAAATGACAATACGTTGTTCTGCTTTTTTTATTAATGCCTGACAATAGCTAATGATTGTTTTATTGTCTTTTAAAGTAATCACTCGATTATCCGTTTTTTCCTCGGAAGTTTCTAGTTTTTTTAATGAATCACTGATTACTTCATAAGTAGACTGCCATTCTGATTGAGCCTTCTGTAAAAAGATTTCAACAGGTAGAGGTGAATAGCGAGTGGTGTCATTTATTTCTTCCTTCATGACAATTCCTTTTTCTACAAGGTTACCCAAAATCTCATAAATTCGCGCTCTTGGGATACCCGAATCCTTACTCACTTGGTAGGCTGTGACAGGCCCCTGTTTAACAAGAGATACATAAGATTTAGCTTCATACTCATTAAAACCAATTTTTTTAAGCTGTTGCACTATGTAGTCCACTTTTTTCGTCCTCCGATGTTTGCTTTTATATTTCAACGTTACAATAACTGTTTACATTTAGCAAATTATTAGTTACTATTCGAATAGTGACTAAAGGGGGAGGTTAATAGTATGGATTTTTATTTAGACCCATCAGTATTAATTATTTTGATTGCTTTTGGATTTTTAGCTGCATTTATTGATTCAGTTGTAGGTGGTGGAGGACTCATTGCCTTACCCGCTTTATTATTTACAGGACTGAATCCAGCGAGTGCAGTAGCTACGAATAAACTAGCGTCGACAATGGGGTGTGCAACTAGTAATATTGTGTTTTATCGTTCTGGTAATCTTGATTTGAAATCGGCGTTTAAATTATTTCCACTCACTTTCATAGGTTCCATAATAGGGGCATGGACTGTTCATTTAATGAACCCAGAAGTACTGAAGCCATTGATGCTGATCATGCTTGGTGCGGTTGCTATTTATACGATATTCAAAAAGGATTGGGGTAGTATTTCCACTCATAAAAAATTGTCTGGTCGACACGTCATTATCTTTACTTTTTTTGTTTTTGCTATTGGTTTTTATGATGGGTTTCTAGGTCCTGGCACAGGTTCGTTTTTAATGTTTTCTCTTTTATTTATTGGGTATGATTTTTTAAAAGCAGCAGGTAATGCGAAGCTTCTTAATTTAGGAAGTAATGTTGGTGCATTGTTGATGTTTATGTATGTAGGGCAAGTAAACTATGTGTATGGTTTTATAATGGGGATTGCTCAAATTGCTGGAGGGATTGTTGGCTCCAAATTTGCTATAAAAAAAGGAAGCGGGTATGTTCGTGCTCTTTTCATTACAGTAACTTGTTTATTGTTAGCGAAAAATCTGTATGACTATATTCAGTAAGTAATTTTGAACATCTTCACTTCAAAGAACGTAGAAAAGGTCAAATATGAAGGCTACATAAAATATAAGAAGATACTAGGGGCAAATTTCTTTTAACATTTTTTAGATGCTACCTTATTCGAAGATAGCATCTAAAAAAGTCTCATTTAAAAGAAAATCTAAGTGAAGAGAATGATATAAACTCATATTTTTATGGGGTATGTTTATTGATCATAGTGAAATGTTTACTCTATATTCTTCTTATAATTAGGCCGCAACAAGCTCTTAAAATCCACCTCAGCAATTAACACACTTACTAATATAAGTGTCGCCCCTAAATACCCTTTCCCTGTAAGTGTTTCACCTGTGAAAACAAAGGCAAATCCTGCTGAAAAGACAGGTTCTAATGAAAAGATAAGTCCCGTATGTGTTGGCGTCGTGTATTGCTGGGCGATAACTTGCACGATGAATGCGACCGCGGTACAAAATATGCTTAAGGCTAAGATGATTAGCCATGAGTTGATCGTGCCAGGAAGTTTTGGGGTTTCCATCACTAATGAAAAAATAAGACTAAATAGGCCGACGAAACCGAGTTGTATGACCCCGAGCGCAATCGAGTTCACATGTTTTGTTACGTTTCCGGTAATGATGACGTGAATCGCATAAAATAAGGCAGATAATATGCAAAATATATCGCCGTTACCGATCTTGAATTCACTAGTTAATGTTAATAAGCCAATTCCTATTATCGTTAACACAATTCCTAATATAACTTTCTTTTCAGGAATGTGTTTTAAAAATATAGCTGATAATATCGGAATGAAAATGACTGTGAGACATAGTAAGAAACCAGCATTAGACACACTTGTATACTTTGTACCGAATGTCGCGAAAATGTAAACGATAAATAAAACAGAAGCTAGTATAAAGGCATAATTTACAGTTTTAAAATCGACTTTGAATAAATGTTTGTAAAATATTAAACCTGATAAAAGAAAGGCAATAATAAATCGTAATGCGATTAAATTGTATTCTTCTATGCCATCAAGTCCAAGCTTTGTAAGTAGGATGGATGCACCCCAAAAAAATGTAACTAGTAGTAGCATTAAATCAGCTTTTAATTGAATTTTCATTTCTATTCCCTCGTTATGTATAATTTATGATTCCATACCCCTATCCCCATTTTTTATTTTAATATTAATTCTGAATATTTGGAACAAAAATTTATCGACGTTTTATTCTATAGTTACGTACGAATTAACGTTATCTACCGCAAAAACATTAGCGAAGTTAAATCCAAACATGACGTTCATTTACGTATCTGGTAGCGGCACAGATAGTACAGGATCAGGACGTACGATATGGGCGAGAGTGAAGGGAAGAACGGAAAATGAATTGTTGCGTTTACCTTTTAAAGCTGCGTATATGTTTAGACCAGGATTGATCATTCCGGCAAATGGTGTGAAATCAAAAACGAAATTGTACCAATTAATGTATGATGTGATGAAGCCCTTTAATCCTCTGTTGAAGCGATTCGGCAGTGTGATAACTTCTGAGCAGTTGGGAAGAGCTATGGTGCGAGTTGGGAAAGATGGATATTCTCGTTCAATTATAGAAAGTTCGGATTTGAAGAAAATCGGTAAGTAATAGTATGTAAAAAACGCCTATTTCATATAGGCGTTTTTTTGATGGTGAAGTTATTCTTCTTCAAACTGAAAAATATTCCGGTTAATAAGTTGGTGGAGATACCTATCCATTTCAGCAGCAGAAACGCTTCTTTCATTTTTAAACCACCATGCACTTAATGAGGTGATTGCCCCTGAATAAAATTCAATGATTAAATCATTTGGCATCGTATGGTTTTTGCAAAGTTGATTTAACGCTTCTATTTCTTGTTTTCTCGTTTCGTGACTTAAATACTGTGTACGGCTAATAAATTGTTCATCAGACATTTGCGTCTCTAATATTTTACCGATTTCTTCATGGTGTAGAAATTGTTCCATTACTTGAAATGGTTTACTTAATCGATCTGAAATCGGTATTTCAGCAATCATCTTGCTGTAGCGTTTAAATCCAAATGCTAATAAAGCATCTTTATCTTCAAAGTGTTTATAAAAAGTTGTTCGGTGTACCATTGCACGATCACAAATTTGGTTAATCGTGATAGTACTATATTTCTGTTTTGATTGCGTCATTAATTCAAATAAGGAATCCCATAGTAATTTATGTGTACGTCTAATACGTAAATCAAGCTGTTTTTCATTATCGTTCATCTACAATTCTCCTTTTTTGTAGATTAAATATACAATGGCTTTAAATTGATTCTCCCTTTTTAATCTACATATGTATATTATATTACATGTGTTCCGGTGTATTTAAAGATTTTCAAGTAAAAAACAGGAGGAGAATCAATACATGAATATAACAACTAAGAGCCCTGCAAGTGGCAAAGTTGATACTTCTAATATGAAACATACCCCGATTTTAATTGCATTACTTTTAGGGGCAATGGTTGCATTATTAAACGAAACATTACTTGGTAATGCGTTAACTGTATTAATGAAAGAATTCGACGTAACAGCTTCAACGATTCAATGGCTTTCTACAGCTTACATGTTAGTAGTTGGGGTTTTAGTCCCGATTACAGCGTTACTTCAGCAATGGCTCACAACGAGACAAATGTTTTTGATCGCTATGGTAACGTTTTTAGTCGGTACATTAATTGCGGGATTCGCACCGACATTTTCTATTTTATTAGTTGGCCGTATCGTCCAAGCTGTAGCGACGGGGTTAATTTCACCGTTATTAATGAATACGATTTTACTTATTTGTCCACCTGAAAAACGTGGTGCCACAATGGGATTAATCGCACTTGTGATGATGTCAGCTCCAGCAATTGGCCCTACATTATCTGGAGTAATCGTTGATTCATTGAATTGGCGCTGGTTATTCTACATTGTTATTCCTATCGTGATTATTTCGATTATGATTGGAATGAAATACATTAAAAATGTTTCAGAGTTAACAAGGCCAAAAGTAGATTATCCATCTATTCTTTTATCAACATTAGGTTTTGGCGGGATTGTGTATAGCTTTAGTGCATCAGGTGACTTAGGGTGGTCCGATCCGAAAGTGTATGGCGCCTTAATTGTTGGGCTTATATCACTATGTATTTTTGTCGTTCGACAATTAAAAATTGAGAATCCAATTTTAGAATTACGTGCATTTAAGGTTCCGATGTTTACAATATCAGTTGGATTAATCGTCATTGTGATGATGTCGTTATTTTCAACGATGACACTATTACCGATGTTCCTGCAAACAGTTTTACTCGTTACAGCCTTTAAATCAGGACTAATAATGCTTCCAGGAAGTATTATTAGCGCTATAATGGGACCAATCGCAGGTAAACTGTTTGATAAATTTAGCCCGAAAGTTGTTATCGTTCCCGGTATTGTGTTAGTAGGTATTGCAATGTTCTTATTTAAAGGCATTACTCCTGATACATCAATGGTACAAATTATTGTCATGCATAGCGTATTAATGGTCGGACTCATGTTTGTAATGACAGCACAAACATATGGATTAAATCAATTAACACCAGATTTATATCCGCACGGAACAGCGCTGTTTAATACGTTACAGCAAGTAGCTGGCGCAATTGGTACGGCTATCTTTATTTCGAAAATGTCTTCAGGAACAACTAAGTATATGGAAAGCTCAGCAAATCCAATGGATCCAGTAGAGAAGTTAAACGGTTTAACATCTGGATTCCAAGGCGCATTTACACTAGGGTTAATCTTTATCGTTATTGCTTTTATCGTATCGTTGTTCTTAAAAGAAGAGAAAAAGGAAGTAAAGGCAGCGAGGGTTTTACAGAACGAAAATTAAGGTTCATATTAAAAAGACATCTTTACAAGATAAAGATGTCTTTTTACATTTCTTTCGTAATATCATACTGCAACAACTGCCGTTGATCATAAAACTTCTCAAAAACGATGCCCATTACATAGAAGAACAACAGACCGAAGCAAATGTGAATGAGCGTAAAGGTAGCTCCGAATGAAGAAAATTCATACACCATAATCGGTAATTTCGCAGTTGTCCAAACACCTAAGAAAAATACGATGTACCTAATGCTGGCGCCTTTTTTTAATAGTAGTGCTGCAATCGGAAAGGCAACATAGAGGGGACCAGCTGCAATTCCGCCTAATAATAGAGAGAATAATATTCCATATATGCCGGACTTTTCTCCCATATATTTCATTAGCGTTTCTTTCTTCACCCACTGATCAAGTAACCCTACAAATATTAGGACAGGGGGGAGTAGAAACAACATATCTAAAATGCTATTCCCTGTTAATTGTAATGCGCTCCATCCTAAAGATTGGTTTATAAAAGTTAGAATGATAAGTCCAATCAGCAAAATGAAAAAGAAGCGATATCTTTTTAGTTCATTCATACCATCACCACCCAAATGATATATGAGAATAGGAGTGACATGAGTAATGCAGATGCATTACGAGCGTAAGCAAAGCTTCGTCCGAATATCTTTTGTTCCATCGGCAAGGTTGTAATTCCTACTGACATTAGTGTAGACATGAGTGCCGCAACTTGAGGAAGACCTGCGCCGTGCTGTACTAACGTATTACCAAGTGGGAACACGACAAAGCTTGGAATGAGTGCAACGGAGCCGAGTATTGCTGAATAAATAATACCTATGAACCCGGACTGTTCTCCAATGATGGAAGAGATGAAGGACGGCGTTAAGATAGAAAGTGATAGTCCAACGAAAAGCATAATGGAGAGCATGGCAGGGAGGAGGTTTCGAAATATTTTCCATGATTTTAATAGGGCAAATTTCGTTTTATTCCGATCCTTCATAAAAGAAATCCCCGTAAGAATAATGGCCAAAGTGTAAAGGATAGCGCCATTAATCATGATTAGATTCCTTTAAGTCTTTATATTTGTCTAAGAAAAATGATAAGTTTTTCATTTTTTCCTCAATATCCATTTGAAAATCCGCTAATTGTTCTTTTCCGGCTGTAGTAATTTTGTACATCTTTCTCGGCTTATCTGGAACTGATGTACTTACATAAGATTCAATAGCACCTTCGTTTTCTAATTTCTTCAGCGTGCGGTAAAGGATGGCACTATCGATTGGATTGACCGGAAGTTCTTCGTCACATTTCTGAAGTAGCTGCCCGCCATAGTTATCACCTTCTGCTAAAAATAACAAAAGAAATGCACCTGTATGTCTTCCTGTATGCTTCATGAATATACCTCCTAGAATGAATTGGAATGTATACTGTTAATGACAGTATACTGTTGTTAACAGTATATGGTGCATGAAGTGCTATGTCAATTTAAAAATGTTACTGAGGAGAAATGGCAATTCATGTTTTAATCTTGTTAAATAACAAAATAAAAGCCTACTGTTTTCTTGTGACAGTGGCTTTCATAGTTGGTAAACTACTATATTACGCTTAGGGAATCTCGCCTTTTGATAGTAACACATATATGTTAGCCCTATATTGAGAAATAAAAAAAAGACACTCTCAAGAGTGCCTCTTATTAGCAGCCGAATCCGCCGCCCCAACAGCTAGCTCCAACGATGATTAATAAGATAAAGAGCACAACAAGTAAGGCGAATCCACCGCCAAAACCACAGCCTCCACCACAACTACCACCATAGCCTCCACAACTACCACCATAGCCCATATTAACTCCTCCTTCCATAAACTCCATATATTAATGGATTTATATCACTTTATGTTTTTACGGATAAACTTGAGCAGGTCCTTTTGAAAAAATAAAAGTACTCGGTATTTTAAAAGAGTTGACGAACTTATTTTTGTCACGAGTATTCCGCTTATTACATATGGTATTTTATTCTGTGCATTGGGGGAAAGGAGATCGTTATGGCTAATTCTGAGATGATATTACGTTTACTTACGGATTTAAAGATTGAGCAGCAAGCTTTAAAAGAACAGCTGGAGAAAATGCAAACAGCTTTGAGTATTCTTGAAGAAAAACCAACTATTCCTGAAGAGAAATCAACTACTCTTCAAGAGAAACCAGTTGTTACAAAGCAACGTGGACATTCTGGGTTTCCAACATCTTTTCGTGATTGGAGAGCATCTTCTCAAAAGAACTAAGGAATCCTATTATAGTGAGTTATACAAAATCACAAATGAAAAAGTACAGTCTACTGTAGTTAATACAGAGGCTGTACTTTTTGTTATGTTAGTATAAGTTGTGATAGGCGGTTTGTATTTTCTTTGACTATTCCACCTTTAACTCGATCCCTTCATCCAGCATATCTCCATTAATTTTCAAAGTTAATCCTTGCGTATTTTTCGGTACATCGAATACAATGTTCCCTTCCGAATTTTCATTAGGATTAAGAACACCAAATTTAAATGTAGCAGTATTTGCAGCTTTAAGTACTAATTGAGATTCATTAGAAATGTGATATTCTCTTCCGGTTCCGTCAATTAATTTAAAGTTATTGTTATTTAGTGTAATGGGTTCCTCTTGACGATTATAAACTGCGACGTCTAATACTTTAAATACACCTTGTGCTTTAACTTCTCCATTACCTATAACATCTAATGAATCGGCAGAGTGTATTGATATGTATACATCAGAAGAATCTCCATGGGTGGGAAGTTCTTTTTGAGGATCCTTGTTGCTAAGTTCATCATTCTTTGTTTCTTTAGAAGTCTCCTGTTCGTTTTTCGTGTTACTGCTAGATGTATCATGTGAACTGCAAGCTGATAATCCAAATAAGAATGAGCTACATAATAATGATGTTAATAACTTTTTGTTCATAGTTTGTTCCTCCAAAATAAAAGTACTTTCATGGGTGCCATAATGATTTAATAAATCTATATTTTTCTTTATATGTATTAAATGTTACATTTTATTATATTGGTTTTGGGATAAAAAGGAAACTTGATGCAAATAAACAAGACACTTTGCAGTGTCTTGTTTATTTAAGTTATGCGCATTACTTAATAAGACGCTAGTTTCTCATCCTGAACATGAGTAACTATGTAGGGTGTTTTAATTATAACATTTTAACCAGTAATGGGTCTATATGGAATTTTTAATATTTATTTTTAATTATTCAGAATGATACATGTGGTGAAAGGTATATATTATCTATAATAATTGTATATATAACTAGCCTTGTAATGAGTTTCTACTATATTTTAAATTGAAATATAAATGAAAAGAAAAGCACAAAGAAGGGGCTGTGGAATATGGGCGCTTGGGGAACTGGATTATTTGTATGTCACACTAAAGACCGAAAGTGATGAAGAGCTTTTTATTACAAAGAAAAGACACCCATATAAGAGTGTCTTTTCCGATAGTTTTTTAGCAGAAGCAAGAAGCTCCAACAATGATCAATAAAATAAACAATACAACTAGTAAAGCAAAGCCGCCGCCACAACTACTACAACTACCACCAAATCCCATAATAGCTCCTCCTTTAATAAGAGGGGAAAACAAGGGGTCACTCATGTATTTTAACGGATTCAAATTACTTTATGTTTTTTACGCAATAATTGAGCAGGTCCTTTTGAAAATAAAGAAAAGACACCCTAAGGTGCCTTTCTCCGACTTGAACCATCTTAATTTTAATAATATTGGTCATTGAGAAAAAAGAAAAAGCCCTATATAGGGGTATCACCACACAACTAGCCAGCACTCACACCCAAAAACAGGATGGAATGATAAAATGCAAGTTTAAGGAGGGGGATGAATGAAAAATGTACATAGATGGTTAAATTGTTTTGGTTTTATATGTGTGTGCATGTCTAGCTTCGGTTTTGTTTCTCGTTGGATTTTTCGTGATGTGATTGCACTCGATCAATTACTTGTTTTGAGTATAGGAATTATTATTTTAATAACAGTATTTTTTGTAAAACGTTGTAGTAAAGAGTTACGAGGTGATAAAGGTTAATCGCCCTAAATGTAGTTTTAGAATTTCGCAATCGGAGTATATTGCTGAAAAAGGCTTATTGAATAATGACAGTTTATTTTAAGAAAGTAAATCGATAATATAGTAAATAATACTTTCCTTGACCCTGTACTATGGCACAGGGTTTATACTTTATATGAGGTGAGACAGATGCAATATCTTATTATCGAAACTTTAATAGATTCAGAAAAGAAAGTAGAAGAATATTTATAAAAATAATAAATTGTAAAGGTGGGAGAATAATGGAAGATTGTTGTAGTAACCTTAAAGGAATAAAAATTGAAAATAATGGTCATTGTCCATCATGTAAAAATAAAGCTAAGAATGTAAAGTTGATTACACTAAAATCATTGCTTAAACCATCGGCATTAGAAACATTAAATGCTAAAGAAAATCACTATTTTTGTTCAAACGAAGATTGTGATGTAGTCTATTTTGATACGAATAATAAAAAATACTTTGTATCGGACATAAAGGTAGCTGTAAATCAAAAAGATGACTCAGCAACTACACCAATTTGCTATTGTTTTGATTGGACAAAAGAAAAAATCAAACAATATGTAGAAAATGGACTTACTCCTAATCCAGTAGAGCATATTCGCGAAAACATAAGAGAAAATCGATGTGGTTGTGAAGTAAACAATCCACAAGGTAGTTGTTGTTTAGGCAATGTTACAACTTATATTAGAAAAATGTCATAAGGAACTTAAATGTTGCTTTTTTTCACCAAAATACTTTGGGGTATTTCAAGATCTCAAGTCGATGGGCATGTGGCGTTGCCTCATGCTCACCAAGCTAGTTAGTGTATGTTAAGTAAACCTTATGGATTTGTATATCTCATCCATCCACTTTCAGATTGTTTCGCTTTATACTTCCCATAAGACAGAAGCTTCATTGCCGAGCGATTGGCCGCATGAAAAACCAAGTTTAGCTTCAATTCTTCCTCCATTTCACTGGGATAGGTGGTAGATTCATAAACATAATAACCCGCCATGATACAGGGGATTACTTGCTCCGGTTCAAATCCATAAGCAGTTGCATCATCCACAACCAAATCAATGATGCATCGGTTTCCATCTTTAACTTTTTTCTGGAGTAATTTTTTTACCGATCCTGGTACTAATTCTAATATTTTATCCTTCATGTCAGTCACCTCATCTTTTATCATGTCCAGATAGCCTGGGGATATGTGTCAAACAGAATGAAGTTCCAACCGTAATTACACTGGTTTAACAAGATCTTAAGGACTATATCACCCTAAAAGAGAAAATGGCTTTAAATAAAAGAAACCCCGATTGTCTGCGGGGCTCCTAAGAGTAATCGTCAAGTAATGACGTACTCGACTAATTAACGATATCATGAATTTTTTGTTAAAAATAATGGTAAATGTGTCCGAATTAATGAGGGCATCATTTGGAACAAAAACGCTATTTTAATTTCAAACAAAAGAACAGTCAGCAAAAGCTAACTGCTCGGTTCTCCAAGGGGGAACAAGGAGAAAGTAACTTAATCGGTTGTCTACAGTATTGACGGAATATTGAATTTTATTCAGGGGACTATGTTATATGATTGATAAAAAATTCCTTTATTAGCAGTAAAACTCCGAGGAGAGACAAGACTTCAATTGAGAACCAAAACATGCTTTTTTGAGGTTTTTTAAACTCCATTATTATGGAAGAAAATAAAAAGGTTGCAATCATCATGATAATTAAGAGACGGATTATATCAGACATTAATAGCACTCCTAATATTTAATCAGTTTCATTATACAGTTATTTCCAATGAGATGGAATTTAAGAATTGTTTTATTGAAATTCGAACAAAAAAGGTCCTGTTGTCTCCAACAGAACCTTTTCTAAAATGGCAAAGAGTAACTCTTACCTTACTCTTCTGCTATATAATACACAAAACACGTATAGATTTGTAGAACAAGAAATTCCAATATAATTATTTGAATAAAGTGTTTAAAAGTATCTTGTCGGGGTTTAATATAAGGAATTAAATTACAAACGTTGATTTATCAATGGATATTAATGATGAACTAGAAAGTGATAGTTAATAAAGAAATATTACAATAATGAAATATGAAATATTGCATATTCAATTGAAATAGAAATTTACAAGTAGAAAGCGAGGAATAACAATGGGGCTAGGAAACCATAGAACAGAAAATAGTTTGAGTGTAAATGACAGGTGTTCCGGGTTCTACTATTTATGCGAAGAATGTCATTGGGAATTCCATAGACACTTCGAAACAGTTAAATCACACGAGTATGTTACGGAGGCACCTAAATATACAGAATTGATAGGATTATGGGAAGTATTGAATGATCCATTATCTATGAAAGATTTCAAGGAACTTGTTTATAAAGGATTGGATTTAAAAAGAAATGTACAAAAATCATTTAATGAAGAAGAAATAGAAGAAAACAACAAACAATTAAAGTAGCGAATTCGATGCTTTTTTATTTTACATAGAAAAAAGGAAACCGCAAAGGATCCTTTTTATATTAAGCTGCTTTATAATTTTTATTTTTAATCCTATTTCTAGTATCCATAAATGCGGCGAATGTCGCTATAGCACCACCTAAATCATAAACTTGGAATTTGTGGACAAAAGCAAGTCCTACAATGAAATTGTAGCTGTATATAAAGCATGTAATACCGAACAGCCATAACATGAACTTTAAATCTTTTAAGCTCAATCTATAATTCTTAATTTTTTTCCACATATGTATCAACTCCTATTGTTCTGAGGTTCTATAGTTTTTCTTGCAGATCTCTCGCATGTTTACGATAAAGAATAGAAAGAAGATAACAGCTGCGATGCCATTAACCCAGTAATACGTATGTCCCATCGTGAATCCATCATAGAAGGAATAGGCATTCCAAATTATAAGGATTATTGAGCAGATAGTAGAGATCATTAATGAGCCAAAACTTCTCATGCTTTTCACCTCGATTCAAAGTTTTAGAACTTTTCATACAATTATACATTTAAATAAAAAGATTTACAAAAGGAATTACCATAAGGAGGGGGTATGACTATACGCTCTAACGGGACAAACTGTTGGGAATTGTGAAGGAAACGGCGGTTCTAATGTGGATATCAATACGTTAAGTCAGGTGGATTCGATACTAACTCCTTAGATGAAGCTATTCAAGCTATGGCAGAACGAGGAATAAAAGGTAGCGTTAATGTTGATTCACTTTCTGGACTATGTTATATCCAAACCGATGTCCTACCTAATACAGAGTTAGATAAGATTACTTGGTGGATACTTGATCAGGTGGTAAATGGTGGTATGAATATATCAAAGTTAGATAATAGTTGAAGCCGTCCTTAATCGGGCGTTTTCAACTATTATCTAAATGCTTCTTTAGTTTTCTCTATTGTGTTCTGTTCCTCTTTTGTATTTGTAAATTCGATAACCATAACAGACAGTCCAAAACCTAAACAAACAGCCTTTATCTTGCTAATTCTCACAAGAACTTACACTTTTTCTCTATCTGTATTTAACCTAGAATACAAGATTCTTTCATTTTTATTCCTGGATATATTTGAAAAACTGTATGTTTTTTATCTCAAATCAATTACATCTATAAATTTAAGGAAAACTCTGTTATAAGATGCATCAGTGCAAGTTATTAAATTCTTTATCGGATTTATGTCAGTTACAGTCACATATCTAGTAAGTAAATGACCATCTCTATAATAAGTAATCAATACCTTCTCTTCAGAAAGAAATGAACATAGTAACTTGTTTTCAATAATTTCTTGTTTGTCTTGGGCTAATTTAGGGCGCTCCACTTTTGTTTGTTTTTTAACAATATTACCAATACCGATGAATTTCTTCGGTATTGAAGCGAATGGAGTCCGCTTAATCATTCCTATTTCTTTTGGCATATGTGTATAGTTCATGTTGTACATCTCCCTGATTGCTATAAATAACTGTATCATTATATCAATTTTTGAAGATGTTAGGATTATTTATATAATTATAAAATAAACATTTAGAGGTTTTTGACTCCTTATAAAATCAACCCAATTTAACTAAGTATGATTTATATATATAATTGAGTAATGAACATGAATCAATTATTGTCATAGATGTAAGCAACATTTATAATGCAAAAGAATTGCATTTACTTCTTAAAGAGAAGCTTGAGTTTCCTGATTTGTACGTGGAAAACTGGGATGCTTTTTGGGATTGTATTACAGGATTTGTGTGTCCTTTGCCAAACAAAATGATCTTCGACGGATGGTCAAAGTTTGAAAAAAGGTTACCGAGAGATACAAAAATAATGAAAGAGTGTCTTCTTGATTATAATGAAGAGGATAGAAAGGATCCTGAATGGAAAAGCGAATTCTTATTTAATTGAATACCGTAAATATGATATAAAAATATGCAAATATACATATTGTATTTATTTGGGTTTTTGTATGTTAAAATAAAATATGAGGATGTAAGTATATAACAAACCAAAAGTAGGAATATCCAATGAATTTTGAGAGGTGTTACATGTTTAAAAATAAGAAATTAATTCGATTTTGTCTAACATTATTTGTATGTTTATCTGTAATTAATTTTACAATCAGTTATTTTCAAACATATCTTGAAACAGCAGCAGATATTAAATGGGTAATACCAGAAATTTGGAAAACTATTTTGATAGATGCTCCTGAAAGCATACTTGTTATTTTAGGTGCAATAGCTTTATATGATTTCACAAAAGAGACATCGCCAAAAGACGCATCAATCTAAATGCGTCTTTTTTATTAAAATTTATATTTTAAAGAGTTACCTAGAAGAGAAAAATCTATTAATTAACAAAAAAGAAAAGACACCCTAAGGTGCCTTTCTCCGACTTGAACCATCTTAATTTTAATAATATTGGACTCCCGTCCGAATATTATTTTACCATGTTAAGTTGTTTTTGGAAATATGCCATATCGATACAATACACGTTTTAGTTTTTGAATTATTTATTTATTTATTTAAAAGTTGAAATTAATAAGAACCCCATAAATGATAAACCATTCCACTAACAAAAAACACTAATCCTAAAAACAAAACAATTAAAGCAAGTACTCCATTTTGATTATGTTCCATAAAATTAGCTCCTTTTAGATTTATTTTTATCCCGCTATTTGCGGGCAGTAAAACTCCCACCTCAAAATTCAGCTGGAGCAAAGAAGTTAGGTGGGAGCCCTGCTGCCCGTAAACGCCCGATTGGTGAAGGCTAATACTCAGTGGGGGGATGAACAAAACCCCCGCTGAGTAAAGTTTCACTTTATATACAAAAAAGCCTTTAGTCGTAATTATGGCTAAAGGCTTTGATCATTATACTTTTTAGTTTATAAAATTTGAAACTGAAAATGTACTAACTTGATAATGAAGCCTGGCTATTAGAATTGAAAAATTTTAGTTTTATTATAATTAACAGAAATGAGAGTAGTGTGAAAATGAATCCGCTCCAAATAAGCTGGTGAATACCTAAGTTTGAAATGAACCAGCCTCCAATAGTTGTTCCTAAAGTAATTCCGAGATTGGAGAACGAAACGAATAGACTATTACCAAATTCAGGCGCTTCTTTTGCTTCGCTTATTAACCATGTTTGACCAACAATTAATCCACCAGCATGTACGATTCCCCAAATGAATACGATAAAAATCATTGGAACAAGGTAGGAACCTAAATAATAAACCAATATGTAAACAATAGAATATAGGATAGGGAATAATATTACTGTATTTACTATACTTTTTTGCAGGAGACTACCAAATAAATGATTGCCTAAAATCATAACGATACCAAATATGAATAGCATGATACTGATGAGAGATCCGTTCATGGAAGTTACTTTTGCAAGGTACTCGGCGAAGTAGCTGTATACGGAAAACATGGCTGCAAAAAGGAATGTGACGGTTAAAATATTCAACCATAATCCTGGTTTGCCGAGTATACGAATTTGTTTGCCGAATGACATTTTTTCTTTAACAGGCATAGAAGGAAGTAGGATTAGTATTCCAATGAATGCAAGAGTGTTAACAAGCGCTCCGAATAAGAAAGCAATTTCGAGTGAAAATTGGTCTGCAAGGTAAGAGGTTAGTGGTACACCTAAAGCAAAGCCAACAGTAATTCCCATGAAAACTTTTGTAACCGCTTGACCGCTCTTTTCTGGAGGGACAAGTTTAGCAGCTGTTACAAGAGCAATTGAAAAGAAGAGTGGGTGAAGTGCTGCCGGTAAAATACGAAAAATAAGCATGATTTCAAATTGTGTTGTATAAGCGTAGATTATATTTGAAATAACAAATATGAAAATTGCTGATAATAAAATTATTTTGCGATTAATACTAGAGACGAGCAGAATTAAAAACGGACCAGAAATAGCAACAACTAGTGCAAATATACTTACTAAAAATCCAGCTTGTGTAGTTGAAATTCCAAATTTTTGAGTGATTTGTGGTAATACGCCGACAATACCCATCTCGGTAGTAATAATTCCGAACACACCTATTGCGAGTGTCAGAATAAGTAAAGGATTTACTTTTTTCATTTATAAAACTCTCCATTCGTATCAGTATTTTGAAAGTAAATTCATTAACAAAGAAGCATTATTACAAGTATGATTGGATGCCAATATTATCAGGACTATGTAATTTGAAATACAATAACAGATATCTAAATAACTAGATATGATATGTTAAAAAATTTTCTCCTTTCTATGTTTCTTGCTTTATAGGTAGTGCAATTTTATAAAAAAATAATTGCTGCCTGTAAAAAAGCAGAATGTGTGAAAGCTAATAATCAATTAGTATGCAGATTGATTATTAGCTTTCATTTTATAATTCGTTTTGAACGTATTCAGAAAACTCTCGTATTGTTTTTTCATTTCGGCGATAGTATGTCCATTTTCCAATTCGGTCAGAGTCTAGTAGTCCTGCTTTTTTCATAGTTAATAAATAACTAGAAATAACCGATTGGGCTAAGCCAGTTTTAAGCTGGATATCTCCTACACATACTCCAACTTGAAAGTTAAGGCCTTGCTCTAGATAAGGTTTTTCATCGAAATGGTTTTCTGGATTTTTCAACCATGATAAAATTTGACATCTTGTTTCATTTGACAATGCTTTATAAATTAATAAAGGTTCCATAAGGATATTATATCTACTTTTATAGATTTGTAAATGGGTTTTGGTGATTTTAAGGGGAGAAGGCGTATGTAGATTCCTTTAAATGTGGATGAGATGTTCTAGTAATAGGGCTTTTTTCTGGATGTGAATTTATAAAAAGTTGCACCGTCATATTGCTTTAGAATATGATTGGTTAAAGAGTAGGTGATGAGTACATGCAGGAAACAAAACAATTCCCGCTTATATCTGGAAATCTCTCATTAGATTTAGTGAATACAGAGTTAGTTAGGCGTGGACAACGTTATGATTTATTAATAACAGATGAAGATGTATTAGAATGGCTACATGTAATAAAGGCTAATCTTCCTTTTTGGAATGAAAAAACACTTATAGGAATTCAAGAGCGAGTGAATCAAGTTACATCTAGCATATTAGAGGTAAGAGAAGTACTGAGAAAACAGTTTGAGGCAATTGCTGATCTGCACGAAATTTCTAATGATTTTATTGCGTATTTAGAAAAACAAATTGAGAAGGCACCATTTACATATAAAGTCATTGAACAGCGTCTAGTACCTATCCCAGTTGGAGAAATTGAGGATGTACTTGTATCGTTAATTGCATTTGATGCTTTAACGTTAATAGCAGAAAATAAGCTTATTTCTCTTAAAAGGTGTTCAAACCCCGACTGTGTTTTATTATTTATAGATAAAAGTGGAAAACGAAAATGGTGTTCTATGAAAATATGTGGGAACCGGAAAAAAGTAGCAAAATTTCAGGTTCGAAAATCTGAAGAGGTTTAGGAATCAGCTTATAGCAGTTGATTCTTTTTTTTTGTATCTTTTAACTAACCTCTAAAATGAATATTTACAGGTTAGTTAATTCGGGTTATAATTATTGGTAAATAAAGTGAGACTTTAGTCAGTGGGATGTCCATCCCTGCGAATAGCGCGATAAAGGAGGAAAACGATGGATAATATAACAGCAGCTAAGCAGAAAGAGGCTCAACCAATAAGTGTACGATATTTTGCAAAAATGAAAGGGAAAGGGAGAAGTCCATTACAAGTAAATATAAAGGATTCTTTAACGGGACTACTGGGGGGATTTTTAACAATTCTCACCTTAACATATTTAACGAGTATAACTTCTACAGAATTACTAATGGCTCCATTTGGAGCGAGTTGTGTATTAGCGTTTGGAGTTTGGAATGCACCGCTATCTCAGCCGCGTAATATTATTGGAGGACATTTGATTTCAACTTTCATTGGTCTATCAATATATCATTTGTTTGGGAATGAATATTGGACAATTGCTTTAGCAGTCGGGGTGTCGATTGCTATTATGATGTTAACAAGAACAACGCATCCTCCGGCAGGGGCTGATCCAATTGTCGTTATTTTAGGAGCAAATAGTTGGAGTTATTTAGTAACGCCGGTTTTAGTTGGTTCCGTTGTTATTGTAGTTATTGCTTTATTTATTAATAATATGAGTAGTAAAAGGAACTATCCAACTTTTTGGATATAGTTTGTAAAGTGAAAAACAATTTAAGTAAGTACTTTATTTTTACTATGTTTCATTTTTTATATAGAAAAAGCCTTTAGTCGTAATTATGACCAAAGGCTTTCATTCTCATTCTTTTTAGTTTACAAAGAAAAGACACCCATATAAGAGTGTCTTTTCCGATAGTTTGTTTAGCAGAAGCAAGAAGCTCCAACTATGATTAATAAAATAAACAATACTACTAATAAAGCAAAGCCGCCAGAAAATCCACAGCCGCCACAACTACCACCAAATCCCATAATAGTTCCTCCTTTAATAAGAGGGGAAAACAAGGGGTCACTCATGTATTTTAACGGATTCAATTTACTTTATGTTTTTTACGCAATAATTGAGCAGGTCCTTTTGAAAATAAAAAAAAGACACATTAAGGTGCCTTTCTCCGACTGGATAACCGCATTTCGAAACTGGCGGATAACTTGCAAATAGTATGTATGCTTCGATTTATTTACAGATACCTAAGGTTTATACATTCTTCATATAAGTCAGTACTTTTGATTACTAAACGTTCAATCATCATAATGTTTAGTTTATTGTTACCAACCACTCGCTCTAACATCCGCCTTCAACCACTTCACCCAATCCGAATCTTCTATTTTAAGCAAACTGAGCGAAACACCTTTCATATCTAAAGAAGTGAGAAGGGTACCAACCTTTACGAGCTTCACATGTAAGCCTTCCAGCTCACATAAACGGCGAATATCGTTTGCGAAAATGTATTGTTCCATTAATGGTGTCGCACCGAGTCCGTTAATGAGGATGGCAAAGTTGTCACCTTTTCTCCAGCGATAAATGCTTTTTAGTTTGTTCATAAGTTCAATCGCTAATATTTCAGAAGAGGATAGTGCTTCTTTGCGGTAACCTTTTTCGCCATGAATACCAACGCCGTAAAAGACTTCATCGTCGTTTAATGTGAATGAAGCTTTTCCTTGTACTGGATCGTTTGCAGGTGAAAGGGCGACTCCTAATGTGTGTAAGTTTTGGATGACAGATTGGCCAAGTGCTGTTAGTTCTTCTAAAGAATGACCGCTCTCAGCGGCCGCGCCTACTATTTTTTGAATGAAAACAGTACCAGCGACGCCGCGTCTTCTTTTGTTAAAAGAAGCATCATCTTCAATTGAAACGTCGTCATTTACGATGATGTGGTCAATTTGTCTTCCTTCTTCTTTTGCGATTTGTTCTGCCGCTAAAAAGTTTTCTACGTCATCTTTAAAGTTTTTTATGATGAATAAAATACTTTTATCTTTTGGCATTAAGCGAGTTGCCGCCACAATTTGTTCCACTGTAGGGGGAGTGAAGATACTGCCGTTTACTGCCGCTGTAAGCATACCTTTTCCTACATAGCCAATATCGGCTGGTTCGTGTCCGCTACCACCACCGCTTATAATGGCGACATTTTGTTTCATTTCTGCGATATCTTTTACATAAATGATGTTATGTGTTTCGTCGTAATTTACTTTTTCGTTATGTTCAAAATAAAAGCCATGCAGCATATCTTGAACAATATTTTCTACATCATTCATAATCTTTTTCATTGCTTTTGCCACCCTTTAATTACTTTGCTGATTGCTCGAGTAATAGTAGTAATTGATTGTTTATCATATTTTTCATGAGAGAAGACATAATGGATGGATCTACTTCACATTTGCTTTCAATCCAATCTTTTATCGTCCCAACGAAGCCGTGACTATAAAAAGAGGCAATCGTATTTTTTGTCTCATTCGAAAGGCTGAATCTACAGCTCATGGATAGTTCATCAATAATCTTCATATATAAGTTTTTCGTATGCTCAAATAAATAGTGATTAAACGAATTTTGCTCAATGACTTTAAAGGCATTTCGGTAAAATTTTTGATTTTCATAAAAGTAATCAAATAATAAATCGAAAATGTTTTCCCATGTTTCATAATCAAGAAAGTCTATAATATTTTCTTTCGTTTCTTCTTTATAAATCCAGCTTAATAGTTCGAATTTATCTTTAAAATGATAATAAAAAGTTTGTCTACGCATTTGACAGTGTAACATAATATCGCTCACTGATATTTTATGAAACGACTCTGTTTCCATTAAATACTTCAATGAATTCGCGATTATCTTTTTAGAAATTATAGAAGAGGTCATCTGAATCATCCCTAGAATGTTAGTAATATGAAAATCCTACCTACAAATGAGAGCGGTGTCTTTAGACAGATTGTCCATTTTGTCCGTTTACTATAAAACGCTTTCATTTTAACATGAGTAGTAAGAAGAAGATTTCAAATATATCACAATATATTAAAGGAATTGAGGGAGAACTACAATGAAAAAGATTATAAACAAACCAGAAACATTAGTAATGGAAATGTGTAACGGAATGGTTATGGCTCATCCAGAGCTTGAGCTTTTGAAAAAATATAAAGTTATTAAGAAGAAAGAAATGAATGAAAATAAAGTAACGTTAATTAGTGGTGGCGGTAGTGGTCATGAGCCAGCGCATGCAGGGTTAGTCGGAAAAGGAATGTTAGATGCGGCAGTGTGCGGAGATGTGTTTGCTTCTCCTTCGCAAATTCAGGTCTATCAAGCAATTAAAGAAACAGCTAGTAAAAAAGGTACATTATTAATTATTAAAAATTATAGCGGCGATATTATGAATTTCAAAAACGGTGCACATTTAGCGACTGAAGATGGAATTGAAGTCGACTACGTAAAAGTAGACGATGATATTGCAGTAGAAGATAGTTTGTATACAGTAGGACGCCGCGGCGTTGCGGGAGTTATTTTAGTGCATAAAATTGCCGGCGCAGCAGCGGAAGCAGGAATGGATTTAGGAGCGGTGAAAGCTGTAGCGGAAAAAGCAGCGGCTAACGTGCGTACAATCGGTTTAGCATTAACTTCTTGTACAGTTCCAGCGAGCGGATCACCTACTTTTACACTTGCGGAAGATGAAATGGAATACGGCGTAGGTATTCACGGTGAACCAGGTATTAAACGTGAAAAAACGCTGTCAGCAGATGAATTAGCTAACCGTATGACAAATGATTTAATAAAAGATTTAGGAGTAAAAGATGGCGAGGAAATTGCGCTTCTTGTAAATGGTTTTGGCGGCACACCACTGCAAGAACTATACTTATTTAACAACGCAGTTACGAGAGAATTAGCTGCTAGAAACATTAAAATTAATAGAGTATTCGTCGGTAATTATATGACGAGTATCGATATGGCTGGTATGTCTTTAACAGTGATGAAGTTAGATGACGAGCTAAAAACGTTGTTATCGAAAGAGTGTAATACACCAGCGTTTAAAGTAGATGGACCAGTTGAAAGTGTAGAGTACGTGAATGTGCTTGAAGATGTAGAAGAGAAGGAAGTTTCCTTCGAAATAGAAACAGCGGAAGAGCACGCTGTTATTAAAGATAATGTCATTACATTAAATAACATGATTTATCTCGTTGATAAAATGAGTGACATTATTATTAAAAATGAAGTACCGTTCTGTGAGTTAGATACACATGCAGGTGACGGCGACTTCGGAATGAGTGTTGCAAAAGGATTTAAGCAATTAAAGCGTGAGTGGCATTCTATTGTAGATCAAGAGAATGTAACGATCGGATCATTCCTTGACGGTTGTTCAATGATTATTATGGAACATTGCGGCGGCGCTTCTGGTCCAATTTGGGGCGGAGCATTCCGCGCAGCTAGTAAAGCAGCAGGCGAAAAACGTGAGTTAACAGCCAAAGAGTTCGCTGAAATATTGCAAGCGGCACTTCACGGCATACAATCTATCGGTGAAAGATCGTTCGGTAGAGGAGCGGTAGTTGGTGATAAAACGCTTGTTGATGCACTTGCTCCATGTGTAGACTCTTGGTTAGACAGCGCTTCAAACGAAGTAGACGTAAAAACTGCCTTTGAAAAAGGGGCAGAAGCAGCGGTTAAAGGCGCAGAGTATACGAAAGAAATCGTCGCTCGCATGGGCCGCGCAGGTACAGTTGGTGAAAGAAGCTTAGGATACCCAGATGCAGGTGCACATGCGCTTGGAGTTATCTTTACGGAGATTGCGGGTAGTTTGAAATAGAAATTAGAAAGTCCCTCTGCCTTAGGTAGAGGGACTTTTATATTGTATTTTAGATTTAGTTTTTTTGTGATTGCAGCTTATCGATTTTCCAGTGTGCTCCTAGAGGATCTAAAGAGCTTTCAATATAAAACATATATTCATCTGTGGTACTTGGTACTTCAAAAGCTATTTTCAATTCTACTGTTTCATTTGGTTTAACTTGTATATCAGAAGGGTTTTGGTCAAGCACCTTGCCTTCATAGGCCTTTCCGTCTTTTTCATCTTTTAGGTTATATTTTAATTCTGATAGTCCAATCGTTTGACCTCGTACATTTTTTACAGAGACATTAACAACGACGGAATCGTTGTTAGCATTTAAATATGCACTTTGAACGGTGGCCAAGTAATAGCCTCCTTTAACACTCTCACCAACTAATAAAATACCTTGTTCCAAGCGGCTCATATCTTCTTTTTCTTCAAAATTTATTAATTCTTCATTTTCATTTTTTGCGGTTGGTTCTTCTATTGGACCATTTTCAACGGCACTATCTTTTTTATCTTGTGTACAAGCAGCCGTAACACTGACTAATACTAGAATTAAAGTAAGTAATATGAATGATTTTCTCATAAAATTGATCTGTCTCCTTAAGTTTCTCAATTTTGTGCAACTATACATATAAGATTAACATAATGTCTCATTATTGGCTCAAAATAGGGAATCTTTTAGACACCTTATTCTTTTTCCTTTTAATATACATTCGATTGGTTCTCACGATATTTTTTAATCTTTTAAATCATTGTCTTAGTAATACCAAGGGTTATTATAGATATATTAATCACATAATTTGTCCATATCAAAATGAACGTTTCTTGCATCTAATATATTGTAAATATATTTTATTTTGAAAGGATGTGATTATATGGCTCATAAATCTACTGGAGTGTTTCGAGTTCCAGTTTCTGAAAATGGGATTATTCCAACTGCTCTCAACATTATGTTAAACAATGATTCACGCTGCCATACTAGTAATGTAACGGTAACTGTTAAGAGAAGTCGAAACACTTTTTTCCCAACTCAAAATGAATTAGTTGAAATCTCTCGTACTTTTGTTTCTTTAGAACCAAACAGAACAACTAAGATTGTGTTGTTTACGCCAGAATTCGAAATAGAAGATTTTCTTGATGTCATCATTAGTGGAAATAAAGATGATGTTAAGGATGTTCTTGTATATTCTTTCTTAGCAGATTCAGCAGGTCACAATCTGCCATCTACTGTTTTCAGAAATGCAGAATACACTTTTGCTTGCTGACACCGTGATGATGTATTCTTTACTGTCATATATCTGAAGGGAAATGTTAAATAGGAGTCGATTTAACTTTTATTTGGGTTCTCCAAAGAAGTCTGCTTTAGCTAAAAAAACAAGGAACCAACTAATAGGTTCCTTGTTTTTTTATTAATATGATTGGTGTATTTACTCTAGTTGTAGCGAAATCGTCCGTTGTTATCATTCCTACTGTAAATATGTAATTAGTATTATTTTATTCTTTAAATATCTCCGGTTTTTCAACTCTAAATGATTGCACCTCACCGCACTCTAAACAAAATGTGGTTAATAGTTTGGAACGTTTCCCTCCTGAAAAGAATCTACTAGATTCATCCTCACAAACATATGCATGATAAGCAGATCCAACCCTTCCTTCTTTAAATGTAGTAGAACCACAATTCTCGCATCGTTTATTTTTCATGTTACTAACACCTCTTTAGGTTGATATTTATTTTGGCGTATTCTCTATCTCCTTTACGATAGAAGTAAAGCAACTTAGTTATAAATGATGTTTTCGACATGATACAACATAGCCCTTTATATATCCGCAAGTAAAACAACATAATACCCTTATAAATCTCTATAACAATATGATTTTTCATATATCATTTAATGTATATCGGAAAAATAAGTATTAAAATATTGATTTTTATTATTCTGATGATTATAATAAATGGAAATCAAACAATTCTTATGTTGAGAAGTGGAGGGACGGGCCCTATGAAACTTCGGCAACCTCGTTTTAGACGAAAGGTGCCAAATCCTGCAGGTGAAAAAAAACCTGAAAGATAAGAGCGGTTCATTTAGTCAAGAAGGCTACTCTTATTTCGTTAAGAGTAGCTTTTTTTATGGCTAAAAGATAAAGGGGGAATAGGTAGTGGAGTATGGTTTTTGGTTGCCGATTTTGGGGGGATGGCTTCGAAATGTAGATGATGAATCTATGCCGCCTACGTTTGAGTATGCAAAGCAAACAGCGCAAGCGGCAGAACAATTAGGTTTTTCAACAACTCTTATTGCAGAATTAAATTTAAATGATATAAAAGGTGTTTCAGCACCAAGTTTAGAAGCGTGGACAACTGCGGCAGCACTTGCTGCGGTAACGGATCGATTAGAGATTATGACAGCTGTAAGACCTGGCTTCCACAATCCAGCAGTTACAGCGAAAATGGCAGCAAATATCGATCAATTAAGTAATGGCCGTTTTACATTGAATGTAGTTTCAGCATGGTGGGAAGAAGAAGCGAAGCAGTACGGCGGGGTATTTACCGCACATGATGAACGGTATGATCGCACAGAGGAATTTATAACAGTTTTGAAAGAGCTTTGGAAAGAAGAAGAGTTTTCTTATAAAGGGAACTTTTATGAGCTTCATCATACACATTTAAGTCCAAAACCTGTGCAGAAACAAGGAATTAAGCTTTATGCAGGTGGTGAGAGTGAGAGAGGAAAAGAGGTCATTGTAAATCACGCGGATGCATATGTAATGCATGGGGGAACAGTGGAAGAAGTATTTGTGAAAATAGAAGATATGAAGAATCGTAGAAAGAAAGTTACAGAGGAGCCATTGCAGTCATTCGGGCTCGCGGCTTACGTCATTTGTCGTGATACAGAAGAAGAGGCGTTAGAAGAATGGAGACGTATAACGGATGTGAAAGACGATGCTCTAGGTTATGCGGGTTACCAAGATTTTATTAGTAAATCGCATTTGGAACAGCAAGTGAAGCTAAATGATTATTCCGTATCTAATCGCGGGTTACGTCCTAATTTAATCGGAACACCAGAACAAATTGCAGAAAGGATACTTGCTTTTGAAAAAGTGGGTGTTACGTTATTACTTTTACAATTTTCTCCACAGCTTGAAGAGATGAAACGATTTTCTGAAAAAGTGATGCCGTTAGTTGAAGCAAAAAGAAAGGAATTGATTACAAATGAGTAAAATTTACATATTACATGAGAATAAGGAATGGACGAATCATTTAGTGAAAAGGTTGGAAGAACTGGAGTTACCTTATGAGGAATGGTTTTTGGATGAAGGAACTGTTTCGTTAGAACAAGAACCTCCCCAAGGTGTTTTTTATAGCCGCATGAGTGCTTCTTCACATACGAGAGGGCATCGATATGCACCTGAATTGACTGAAGGGGTTCTGGCTTGGCTAGAGGGATACGGGCGAACAGTATTTAATGGGTCTCGTGCATTACGCCTTGAAGTAAGTAAATTGAATCAATATGCAGCATTAAGAAATTTTGGGATACAAGTGCCAAAAACAATTGGTACTGTTGGCCGTGATAATATAGTAAAAGCAGCAAGGGAGTTAGGGGAAGTACCGTTCATTACAAAGCATAACCGTGCAGGTAAAGGCCTTGGTGTTCAACTTTTTCATTCTATTGATGCTTTAGAACAATATTTGGATGGTCCGACATTTGAAGAACCCATTGATGGAATTACTTTAATCCAGCAATATATTGAAGCGCCAGAACCATATATTACACGTTGTGAGTTTGTAGGCGGTCAGTTTGTATATGCAGTTAAAGTAGATACATCAGAAGGATTTGAGCTTTGTCCAGCAGATGCTTGCTCTATTCACGATGCTTTTTGCCCAGTAGGAGAAGAGAGTAAGAAAGAGTCGTCAACAAAATTTGAAATTATATCGGACTTCCAAGAGCCAATTATTGAACAATACAAAGAATTTTTGAAAGAAAATGAAATTACTGTCGCTGGTATTGAATTTATTCGCAGTTCGGATGGAACAATTTATACGTATGATATTAATACAAACACAAACTATAATTCTGACGCAGAGTCTGTAGCTAATCAATTTGGTATGCTTGAGCTTGCTAAATTCCTTGGAATAAAATTAGAAAAACAAGTAGAGTCAGTTAAATAATGTTGATTAAAAAATAAGGTTCTGGTGCAAACCTTTGCTAAATTAATAGTATCAGTATGTCCAAGTTTAAGAGCGTACTTACAAGGTTTTTAGAGTTTTTGCACCAGCAAGAAAAGTATCAGTTTTTATGTTGTATTTTTTATCCTACGTATCCCACCCTGCACAAAAAAATATTTCTCAACATTTAATTGTTGAAAAACATTGAATATTCTCTATAAAGAGAATATTATGTTGCTATCGGCAAAAAAAACGATAATTCGCAGACACTGGGGAGGAAATGCATTGAAAAAGAATAAGAAGTTAAAACCATTATCAGTTTTAGCAACAGCAGCAGTACTAAGTAGTAGTTTTGCTTTTGGAAGTCATGCAGCGTATGCTGATACACCAACACCATCTCTACCAATAGATGAGCATTTAATACCGGATGAGCGTTTGGCGGAAGCACTAAAACAACGGGGTGTAATTGATCAATCTGCATCACAAGCTGAGACGTCAAAGGCTGTCGAAAAATATGTTGAGAAAAAGAAAGGGGAAAACCCTGGTAAAGAAATCTTGACAGGAGATAGTCTTACGCAAGAAGCTTCTGATTTTATGAAAAAAGTAAAAGATGCAAAAATGAAGGAAAATGAACAGGCACAGCAGCCAACAGTAGGGCCAGTAGCTGGACAAGGTGCAGGATTGAATTCTAGTAAATTAAATGGAAAAGTACCTACTGCACCAGCGAAGCAAGAAGAGTACAACGGTGCTGTTCGAAAAGATAAAGTACTTGTTTTACTTGTAGAATTTAGCGATTTTAAGCATAACAATATTGATCAAGAGCCAGGATACATGTATTCTAAGGACTTCAATCGTGAACATTATCAAAAAATGTTATTTGGTAATGAACCATTTACGTTATTTGATGGATCGAAGATTAACACATTTAAACAATATTATGAAGAACAATCTGGCGGCAGCTACACAGTGGATGGAACTGTAACGGAATGGCTTACTGTTCCAGGAAAAGCTTCAGATTATGGTGCGGATGCAGGAACTGGCCATGATAATAAGGGTCCTTTAGGGCCACGTGATTTTGTGAAAGAAGCATTAAAAGCAGCGGTAGCAAAAGGAATTAATTTAGCTGATTATGACCAATTTGATCAGTACGATCAAAATGGTGATGGAAATAAAAATGAGCCAGATGGCATTATTGATCATTTAATGGTTGTACATGCTGGCGTGGGTCAAGAAGCTGGCGGCGGTAAATTGAAAGATGATGCGATTTGGTCTCATCGTTCAAAACTTGGATCAAAACCATATGCGATTGATGGCACAAAATCTTCTGTTTCAAATTGGGGCGGAAAGATGGCTGCATACGATTATACAATCGAGCCTGAAGATGGAGCGGTTGGTGTGTTTGCGCATGAGTATGGTCATGATTTAGGATTACCAGATGAGTACGATACGAAGTACTCGGGACAAGGTGAACCTGTTGAGTCATGGTCTATTATGAGCGGCGGCAGCTGGGCTGGAAAAATTGCAGGAACAGAGCCAACAAGCTTCTCACCACAAAATAAAGAGTTTTTCCAAAAGAATATGAAGGGCAACTGGGCGAATATCGTTGAGGTAGATTATGATAAACTTCGCACAGGAGTCGGTGTTGCAACATATTTAGATCAAAGTGTTACAAAATCAAAACGACCAGGAATCGTTCGTGTTAACTTGCCGGACAAGGATATTAAAAATATCGAATCGGCATTTGGGAAGAAGTTTTATTACAGCACAAAAGGAAATGACATTCATACAACACTTGAGACACCAGTATTTGACTTAACAAATGCAAAGGATGCTAAGTTCGATTATAAGGCATTCTACGAACTTGAAGCGAAGTATGATTTCCTTGACGTATATGCGATTGCAGAAGATGGAACGAAGACACGTATTGATAGAATGGGCGAAAAAGATGTAAAAGGCGGCGTGGATACAACTGATGGTAAGTGGGTTGATAAATCATACGATTTAAGCCAATTCAAAGGGAAAAAAGTAAAACTGCAATTTGAGTATTTAACAGATATTGCAGTAGCTTATAAAGGATTTGCGTTAGATAATGCTGCATTAACTGTAGATGGCAAAGTTGTTTTCTCAGATGATGCAGAAGGCGGGCCAGCAATGACGTTAAAAGGATTTACTGTATCTAACGGATTGGAACAGAAAAAAAATAACTACTACGTAGAGTGGAGAAATTACGCTGGTTCTGACACGGCGTTAAAACATGCGCGTGGTCCAGTCTTTAATACAGGAATGGTTGTATGGTATGCGGATCAAAGCTTTACAGATAACTGGGTAGGTGTTCATCCAGGTGAAGGATTCTTAGGAGTAGTAGATTCTCATCCAGAGGCAATCGTAGGTACATTAAACGGACAACCGACTGTGAAGAGCAGTACGCGTTATCAAATTGCCGATGCGGCATTCTCATTTGATCAAGCGCCAGCATGGAGAGTAGACTCGCCAACTCGCGGTATCTTTGACTATAAAGGATTACCAGGAGTTGCAAAATTTGATGATTCTAAGCAGTACATCAACAGCGCTATTCCAGATGCAGGACGTAAGTTGCCGAAATTAGGATTGAAGTTTGAAGTAGTAGGTCAAGCTGAAGACAAATCTGCAGGTGCAGTTTGGATTCATCGATAGAATAAGGTGAAATTATGAGGGAGCTGCCCCGTAAGTTGGTGAAACTGACTTATGGACAGCTCTCTTTTTATTGTAGAAAAGGAAGATATAAAATTCATTTTCGATAAAATCTCAAAAAGCGCTATGTATAATGAATGTTACGTTAGTATTTTCCTTTTTATTTATATATTCGTAAGTAAAATAGCGTAATATTAATACGGAAAAATATAACAATATGAGTTTTTGCATATTTTAAAATTTATTATATCCTTCGAAAACTTTTAATTGTATAATGTCTTTTGTCATATTCTTTTTAGATTTTTCGACAAAAAATAACAAAAATAGAAGACGTATTGGGAGAATGCATTATGTACATAAAACTATTAAAATCAATTACATCATTATCACTTATTGGTGGTGCTTTATTATATACAAATGGCAGTGATGTGAAAGCTGCTGAAACGGGTACTTTTTCGGATGTACCTACATCGCACTGGTCCTATCCTGCGATTAAAGACTTAGCGAGTAAAAATATTATTTCAGGCTATGGAAATGGAAAGTTTGGTTTTGGTGATGTTGCGACGAGGGAGCAAGTTGCAGCTTTAATTTATCGTGTGTTAGTACCGAATAAGCAAGGCGGTACGTTTAGTAATGATGGTGCTCGTTATGTATTACAAGATGGGTCTACTTTAAATAATCCGTATGGAGATATTCGCTTAGGTTCTACAATGTTTCCGGAAGAGGTTTTAACGTTAACGAAATTGGGGATTTTTAAAGGTGATGGAAATGGCGGTTTTAGACCGAAAGATTCTGTTAGCCGCGCAGAAATGGCGCAAATTATTAAAAATGCGTTCCAAGTTTCAGCTAAACAAAAACATACATTTAATGATGTTCCAAATGGATTTTGGGCAGAAAATGCGATTAGTGCGGTGCAGTCAAACGGGATTGCATCTGGTACAGGAGACGGGAAATTTGAACCAGCTAAAACGGTAACGCGTGAACAGTATGCACAGTTTTTATATAATGCATTGAAATATAAAAAGCCTGAGGTTGCGGTGCAAGATACAGGAGATGCGACATTATTAACAGCATTCAAAAATGAAGTGCAAACACGTATTAATACGTACGAAACGAACATTACACTTCCATATAAAACGAAAAATAGTAATACAGAAGAAGTGATGAATACACTTTTCACCGCATATAAAGAAGTCGCAAGTAAAAATGAGTATACAAATTATAATAGATCGAATGTTTCATACTCACTATCTGGATCGCCAGGGAATTATACGTTTACGCTAAATATTACATATCGTGAAACGAAAGAACAAACAGAATATGTGATGAAACAAGCGAAAGCGATCGTTTCTTCTATTATTCAAGTCGGGATGGATGATCATGAAAAAGTGAAGGCGATTCATGATTATGTTGTAAAACATGTTTCTTACGATACGTCTTATAAAGCGTATACAGCATATGAGGCACTCGCGAATCGTTCTGCCGTTTGCCAAGGTTACACACTATTAACCTATCAATTATTAAAAGAAGCTGGAATTGAGAATCATTTTGTAGTAGGAACTGGAGACGGTCAGCCTCATGCTTGGAATTTAGTTAAAATCGATAGCAAGTGGTATCACCTTGATACAACATTCGATGATCCGGTGCCAGATGAACAAGGCCGCGTAACGTATTCTTATTTCAACTTATCTGACGAGCAAATTGCAAGAAATCATGAGTGGAACCGCGTGGACTATCCGCAAGCTACAACAAACTATTATAGTACATTAACAAATAAAATTGCGACAGGTGGTACGAAAACACCTGCATATCAGCAAATATTGAAAGATACAAAGTTAAATTATTTAGGAAATGAATATATCGCAAATAACTATAATGAATTCAAAAATAAAATGCAGCAACGTTATAGCACAAAGTCAGCAAAGATTGAAATTCTTTATAAACAATCAATGGATGTCGCATTGCAAGATGTGAAAAAAGTAATTGGAGAAATCGGTTATCCGCAAGGAGCGAACCGTGTTTCTTATAAAGCTGAGCCGTATAATGCGAAAGAAGGATATTCTTTAGTGACGATTACGTTTATGTATTGATAATGAAAAAAGCATCTATTTCAGATGCTTTTTTATTATTTTAGTTCGACATAATGTGATAACGGAACATAATTGCATCTGTTATGATAACTTTGGGAATTTTACATTTTGGAGGATTAGTAATGAATAAAAAGAAGATTTTTGCTATGTTTATAGGAATCGTGGTTTTACTTGCTTTTGTTATCCATCCAGGTGTCCCAGACAAGCGTGTTCCTCTAAAAATAAACTTGCAGTAATCCTTCCATTGATTGTTATATCCGGTTTAATTTCCTTGTATATATAATTAAAATAAGTACTTATCAAGTAACGTTAAGGTAGGTAGAGAAGTATATATATCTACTTTTCTACCTATGCGTAGTTTAGTAAAAAACCTCACCAGAACTTCCACTGCGGCTTCTCCTTCACGATAATTACTTACTAATTCTTTTACCATTCCCCCGACGAGAGCAAGCGCTCTTTTTTTTATTTTCGTTCGACAGAATTCGATATAATAGTTATAACCGTTTTTGTTATGCTTGGATGAGAAATTCTACATTCCCTATAATCGGAGGAAGCGAATTATGCAAAACTCGTTTTATACAAAGTGGTGGTTTTGGTTTATCATTGCCGTTGTCGTAATTGTTGTTGTTGGAGGGAAAAATAACAAAGAAGAAGCTACAACAGCTCCCGCCGAACCGAAAAAAGAAATAAAACAAGAACAACCTAAACAAGATATTCAAGCTCAACCAGAAAAGAAAGAACAACCTAAACAAGATATTCAAGCTCAACCAGAAAAGAAAGAACAACCTAAACAAGATATTCAAGCTCAACCAGAAAAGAAAGAACAGCCTAAACAAGATGTTCAACAATCTGCATCGGGATTTACAAATCCTGTAAAAAATATCGATAAAACAGCTGCTATGAATGCCGTCAAAGAAAAAGCAAAGAAAGACTTCCCAGATGATTACATGACACAGAACTACGTAGCAGAGGAACAAGCTAAGGCGTTTGACCATTTAAATGGTATTGAACTTAAATCCCAGGAAGAACTAAACGTTATGAAGAATGCAATCAGCGACTTCCCTAACGACTTCATGACTACTAAATATGTGTATGAAGAACAGATAAAAGCTATGAACAAGCAGTAATAAGATACTATGTTGTTCATATTTTCCTGATCAAAAATATGGATAAATACGGTGAAATGAAAATTGGATGGGAGTCCAATATATATTATTAAAATTAAGATGGTTCAAGTCGGAGAAAGGCACCTTAGGGTGTCTTTTCTTTTTTCTAAATGAGAATTTTGGCTTAAAGAAGATAAATTTTCAACGGATTATTGTCATGAATATATTGATAAAGTTCATCAATATATTTGTAGAAAGGAGGAATTCAAGTGAATAGAGATGATAATAGGATTGGTCACTTTACATCTGAAAAAGGAAAGGAAGACTTTCAAATTGCCTACGATGAATCAATGGCACTTCTTCCAAAACCTAACGATACGAAAGATATAAAAACTAAATACGGCACAATTCGTGCTTATTACTTTACTAAAGAGGAAAACAAACATAAGGAGCCAATACTCTTACTCCCTGGACGTGGTGCATCTACTCCAATGTGGGTACCCAATTTAGAAGGGCTAAGGGAGAAAAGGCCTGTTTACACGATAGATTTACTCGGTGAACCTGGAATGAGTGTGCAAACGAAGGTGATTGAAAACCAAAAACAACAAGCAGAATGGTTAAATGAAGTAATTGAAGAATTAAGTTTAGAAAAAGTGCATATCGTGGGTGTCTCCATTGGAGGTTGGACAACAATGAATTTGGCCAGATATAATTCAGAGCATATTGCTACGGCTAGTTTATTGGACCCAGTCTTTGTATTTGCGCAAATGCCCATAAAGATGATTCTTGCATCTATTCCAGCTGCCGTCCCTATTGTACCTAAGTTTATAAGACAAAAGATGTTAAGCTATGTATCTGGAGGAGCAGAAACAAATGACGATGAGCCTATCGCTAAGTTAATCGAGTCGGGTATGCGTAACTATAAACTTAAAACACCAGCACCTGATCTATTTAGTAAAGAAGACTTGAAAAATATCAATGTTCCAGTGCTTGCATTAATGGCTGAAAAAAGTACAAGGCACAATTCCGTAAAAGCAGTTGCAACTGGGAAAAAATACGTTAAAGATATCGATATAGTTAACTGGAAAAATGCATCTCACGCAATCAATGGTGAGTTCTCTAACGAAGTTAATGTCCGGATCCTTGATTTTGTAGAAAAACACTCTAATGACAACCAAGTTGAAAGTGGAAAATATGTTGTAATAACAACTTTATCTCTATATAGCTATTTAGGAGGATTTAGCTCATTTTTTATTTTAGGATATTAAAGTACCCCCTAAATGGAATTTTTTTATAGCACCGAAGTTCATTTTTATGATTTTTGGGGAAGAATGTGCTTCTTAACTTGATACCGCAAAAAAACAAACAGGAATGACTTAATAGTCATTCCTGTTCCTTAAAGAAACCTTCTATGGTACTAGTAACTTCCTTGAATGCTTCACCTTGGACACTAGAAATTGATAATCATCCAATTATATTTTTCCACTGTGAATTTACACTATCCCAGTTATCATCCCAATTTTCAGTAATATGCTTATAAGCTGTAAAAGGTTTATCACGACTTGGTGAAACATATTTTAAAGCATCTATCAACTCTACAAACTCCAAAACACTTCAGGCCCTTCTTTTAGAATTGGAGTTACCTCTTCGTTTCGAGATAAAACTTCCATTTAGGTGGTGCTATTAAATTTAAAAAGCTAAAACAAGCATAACCCCGTTCTAAATTTAGGACGGGGTTAAAATATAGTTGTTTAATTTCCGATATAAGATACTTCACTGTACTCAAAAATATAACAATAAAGTCGATTGATAATCTAAGGTTTATTCCGCAATAGCGCCCGATTGCGGAAGACCAAGAAAATGATTATGATTGCTGCTTATAGCTTGTTGAACTAACGCACACGTTACTTTAAGTGAATTGATTCACAATCTTACTGGGAATTTACCTAAAAAAGCTGAATTAACTTAATAAAAAAAAGGACTCCCTTTTTGGGAATCCAATTCATTCAGTGTCACTTTGGTTAAAGTCTAATCTTCTCGGTTCGCAACACTGTCATTAGCCTCATCGGCACCTTCGCCGACTTTGTTACCCATCGCTCCTCCTGCAACAGCTCCTGCAACGGTACCAAGTGGACCAAGAACAGAACCCAAAGCAGCTCCAGCGACAGCACCGACACCAGTTCCTACCGCTTCGCCAGTATCATTATCAACACGGTTACGTTCGTTTTTATCAGCCACTCATCTCACTCCTTATTTAGAATAGGCAAGTGCATTCCAGCACAATACCTTACATATTTTGACCTATAAGGACAGATTTATGCGAAGTGTTAGAATCCTGAGGATTTAGCAAACGGGCGCTTTACATAGCGATGATCTTGTTCTATGTAATTATTGAAATGTTTGATTGTAGAATGAGTAGTACTTTTATAAAAGTCATTCACCTTTAATTTTTTGAGTGAACAAAGTAAAGAAAGGGCCTTATCTGTTGTCAGAACCGTTGGTTCTCCAAAAGTTTGAACGAGTCGTTTCATAAAAGCATACGCAGATTGTGTATTCCGTTTCTTAAGTTGATGGGCATATGGCGATACCCTTTAATCGTAATCAGCATTATGATAATCGTTATTTAAGCTGGGCACTCTTCCATGGGGACGATATTCTATGTGAAAGGTATTATGTTATTACTTGTACTGAGGCTCTTCATGTTCAATTTGTTGAAGACGAGGATTTAAAGATTCAATAATTTCTTGAGTTTGTTGTGCTGCACCTTTATATAATTGTTTTGCTTGCTTGTTATCAGTATCAAGAACAAATCCTTCTAGGCATGCTTGAGCACTCTTTAATCCAGCGATAGTTTGTTTAAGTTTAGTACTTACTGTCATGTAGTATTCCTCCTTGTAAATGTACTTCAAAATATAGAATGTCTATTTTGTTATCATAGTACGATTTCTAATTTTAGGGATATGCGAATGAGAAATTGTATAGTTAATCATTCAAAGGAGAATTTTTTAGCTAATAGATGTATGGAATAGTTTTGTCCCAATAACAAAAACTAACAGAAATAAAACGATAATATATAAAGGAGATTAAATATGCTGAAAAAGATAGGAAGAATTTTCCGAGCATTCCTCTTTTTATTTATCGGTGGATGTTTAGTTCTGTTTGTTTGGGGGGAAATTGACAGAACAATAGCCGAAAAAAATGGGGTATTTAGCCAGAATTCTAGTCAATACCCTATGCGTCAAAGTGATATTACTATGTATACAGATGGGAAACAGTTAAACAATCAATTATTCTCAGATATAGAGAAAGCAAAGCATTACGTGCATATTAACTTTTTTTCTATTGCTGATGATAAAGTAAGTCATCAGTTTCTAGAGCTATTGCGGAAAAAAAGTCAGGAAGGTGTAGAAGTATACTATGCAGTGGACAGGTTAGGTGGAATTTTACTAAAGAAAAAGGAAAGAGAATTATTAGTTAAAAAAGGAGTTCATTTTACATATTACAATAAACCTGTTTTCCCTTATCTTTTTTCTTCTTTGGATCATCGGAATCATCGTCGTATTTCAGTTATTGATGGAAAGGTTGGTTACATTGGCGGATTCAACATCGGAAAGAAGTATTTGGGGGAAAAAGAAAAACTTGGTTATTGGAGAGATTATCATCTTCAAATACGAGGAGAAGGAGTTCAAGATTTAGAACACCAATTTGTATTAGACTGGAATAAAAACTCAGAGAAACCGATTCCGATACACAATGCGGTAAAGGAAAAGGGAGCAACCTCGCAACGATTTACTGCATATTATAGTGGAGAAAAACTTGGGCAAGATTATGCAATGCTGTTTCAACAAGCAAAAGAATCCATCATTATATTAACACCTTATTTTATACCAAAAGACAGAACTATTTGGAACGCATTAGTAGATGCAAGAAAGAGGGGAGTCCGTGTCAAAATTCTATTCTCACCTCATTCGGATGCACTATTAGTTAAAGAAGCAGCATATCCATATATCCGAAAAGCATTAAAACAGGGGATGGAAGTATATGGTTATAAAAATGGGGTGTTACACGGTAAAGTATTTTTGATTGATGAAAAAGTATTGATGGTTGGGACCGTGAATTTTGATTCACGCTCGTTTCATTTAAATGAAGAAATGAACTGTTATATTCATGACCCTATCTATATTTCGAGAATAAAACCAGTGATTAATGCAGACTTACAAAATTCAAAGCAAGTAACATCCTCTGACGTCAATCAATTATCTATAAAAGAAAAAATGAAAGAAAAGGTTGCAAAAATGTTTGAGTATTATTTGTAAAGACAAAGTATTTTTATATTAGGGATAGTTTCACATTGCCATCAAGATAAGAAATGCAAATACCCCATATCCATCAAGCTAACAAGGACGAGTTACTCCAAAACGATAAAAACGATCAACATGCATCAAAAAAACACGCTAAGCAAAAATACAATAAGCTGTCCATATGGACAGCTCATTTACATAATTACCGTTATCAGAAGTAAAATTTAACTCGAAAATAGCTAATTTTATCAGTTGTTGAATGTCTGAAAAAAATCAAACCAATGATATTGTTGAGATCCTTTGGAAATTTCTTGCTGTGATGACTATCATAGTGACTTTTTCTCCAGTAACAACTATTAGTAGCTAATTACCATAAGGGCTTATTTTTGAAATTTGCTATTTTTTAGAAAGTATGTTAATTTAAGAAAGACCTATTTTTGTTCGGTTTGAGATTAAGAATAAATTTTGTTTTTCGTCTAAGGTATTTGAGCAAGGGTAGTAACATATGTGTGGGTATCCACACTAGGAGGCAACAATTATGGAACAAGGTAAAGTAAAATGGTTTAATGCAGACAAAGGTTTTGGATTCATCGAGCGTGAAGGTGGAGAAGACGTATTCGTACATTTCTCAGCTATCCAAATCGACGGTTTCAAATCTTTAGACGAAGGACAAAGTGTAACATTTGAAGTAGAAAAAGGACAACGTGGCCTACAAGCTACTAATGTTCAAAAAGCTTAATATTAGCTGATGAAAGACCCTCTTGTAGGGTCTTTTTTTTATTTTTTTACAATATTCCGAATGCAACTTTTTTAAGGGGATTTGGGGTGCTTAATTTTTGATGAAAAAGAAGATGTTAGAAATCATAGTTTTAGCATAATGGGCTTTTTCTTTTAGTTATCTTGCAATTATATTAGGAATACCAAAAAACGGATTATATATAGTCGTAGGATTTTCAATCTTATTTGTTGGTGGAATTTTGATTGTGCATCTATTTTAAAATAAGAATAAAAATGGAAAAAATTTTGTTTGATTGTATATCTCATACACGTCTAGTTAACATAACGTCTCATTATCAGTAGCAAGAATAAGGAGGAGCCCTAATCTCATAAGTAAATCTCCCTTTTTTGAATTAAGCCGCTTGATTATCAGACATGGTACAATTGTAAACGACACCTAATATATCAAAGACTGTTTTCTTCTCATATCGATGAGATTTTCGCCCGTTTTGCTGTAGGAGGTTGAATAGGCGAAATAGAACCTTTGATAGTTCTTGGGTGTCTTTCTGTATAGCTTGGAAAAGAAGAAGAAAATAATCTTTAATCATATATATGGCCTTATACTCACTCAGTTCTCGTTTCTTTTTCATAAGAAGTAATTGCCGCATTTGAAACATGATAGAAGAACAGAGTAGAATGGCAATCAACTGTCCATACAAATGGCACTCCCATCTTTCTGGTTTTATCTTTTTACACTGATGAATTTGAAAGAATGACTTCCACATTTTAAATAAAATTTCGATTTGCCAACGTAAAGAATACCAATCATGTACTTGTCCCATCGGGACAATGTCTGTAGGGGTGTTTGTCATATATACATTGATGCCACTGAGTCGTTTACTACGAGGAGAATACTTCATTCCTTTCTTTTTTTCTCTTATAGTTTGATCTTGTAATCGTTTTTGTTGTTGTTCTTTCGTTAGCCGATGAACAATCACACGAGTTGGTACTTTATCAATCATTCCTACATAGGCGTCGGATATTTCACATGTTTGTCCTGGGTGAAGAGAGTTCATTAAGACCTCCATATCTATCTGTATATACTCTGTACCTTTCTTGATTCTTCCATCTTGAAAATAATCAGGGGTGGGATTTTTTTGATAAATACGTGTATTTGATTTAATACGAGAGATATAGTAAGCCTTTTTATCTTGTATATGTTGAAGATCTTTCAAGTGAAAATAACCTAAATCACGGATACATAAATCATTCGCTGTCACAGTTGGGGCACATAGAGAACCATAAGTTCGATCATGTTGTTTACCTGGACCTGTATGAATATGTAGGAACTGTCCACTTAATAGATCATACTCAAGCTGAATCTTCCCCCCCGCTGTATGGCTGCATCCTCCTGCACCTGGATAAACAGATGAAAATACATCAGGAAGTTGAAATGCAGTTGAATCTAGGATACGAATACGCTTGAAAATAGAAGCGTATGAAAAAGTGAGCAGCTTAGTTGAAGATAACTTTTGGTTGAGAAGTTCAGCTAGCACTTGTTGTAGAAATTGCACGGCTGTGGCATTAAACCGTTGATTCAGTCCTTCAGGACTGATGAGCACTTCTGTTGATGCTTCTAAACAGCTACATAACTGAGTTAAAGAGGTTTTAGCGACATTTTGACTAATCCATACACATAAAGCGACTAAATCTTTTGCTTGGTACTTACTGGTTCGTTGTACAAAACCAACATCTCTAGCAAGATCTCGTAAGAAATTCGGAGATAAGAAGCTTTGAATTTCTTGAGCAAATAGTTGTAATTCATCAGATACAGAAATAGACATACAAAAACGCCATCCTTTCCTATGATTCTACAGAAAGGATGGCGTATTTTTTCATTTTAGTGGGGATTTTGTTTTGTTAGCTTGATAGCGATGGGGTGCTACCCCTTATAAAACTTTGCAAAGGAACCTCATTTTTCGCTTTACTGATTTCAAAATTTTTTAGTTGATAGACGTGTTGTACACAGACTACTATTTTAGTAATTTGAAAAGAATAATGTCGAAAAATAGCAGAAATTGTCAGGTTTTTATTGCTATACGACCTGTTTTGATGTTAAGTTCGTAGTAATAAGCAAAAATGAAAGGGGTTCGTTTCATTCCTAAATTCTAACTTTCGTAATTATTTATTATGATCAAGGATGGGAATGTATTCCTTCGGGTATGTTTTATATTTATCAAACTATAGAAAGGTTTGCGAACGGTCAGATATTAATTTATTTAATATTCAGAAAAAAACGGAATCGAAATCAATTACATTCATTCAGCGAAAGAAATTTAATGAAACGAATTGAAAAGGAAAGGGTTATTTATATGCAGAAAAGGAATTATTACATGTTTCAAAAAACTATGAAAGTATTTGTGACGTCTGCTATTGTGACAACTACATTATTTTCACCTATAATGACAAGTGGCTTGACTGCCCATGCTGAAACAGTTGCTGAACAGACTACAAACAAATATGAACAGAGAGAGTTTGATCTTCCAGGTGTAGGTAATTTTGGGAGTGAAGCGGATAGAGAAAGAAGAAGTGCGCAAAAAACATTTATGCCAACAGGAATTTATGTAAAACCGAATGAAGAGGTTACAATTGAAGTATTGGGAACCAAAAATATTAGAGCGATTATTGGAACACATCAATATGATAAAGAATGGGGAAAAGAAATTGATCTTTCTCCTGGTATGAATAAGATTTCTTCTCCAAACGGTGGTTTATTAGGGTTTGATAACCATCAAGATACAGGGACAGTTAAGGTCAAAGTAACACAAGGTGGGAGCCCTGTTCCATTCTTCGAATTAGGAAAGCATACGAAAGCAGATTGGATTGCGATGATGGACAAGTATCCGGATGCACATGCTGTCCAACTTAAATCAGAGAAAGCAGTACTTACTGTTACGCAGGAAAGTGCCAAGAAATATATCGTGGATCAAGATCCTGTTCCTCTATTAAAAAAATATGATGAAATGATTCGAGCACAAGATAAAATATCAGGATTATCTGAAACAGACTCTAATCCGTTACATCGTCCAACTCACCGCATTTGGGCTTTTGTAGAAAATCCTCATAACAACACATCGGGTGGGTACATGTATGCAAGTCTGGATGGAGCCGTATTTCCTACTGATAATGGCGCAATTGTAAGTGCTTTAGATGTAAATAAGTTTGAATGGGGACAACTGCATGAAGCAGGACACGCAAGACAACAATACCCATGGACGTGGAATCATGATTTGAGAGGAATGACTGAAGTTACAGTTAACTTATACTCTTTAGCTGCAGAAAAGAAATTATTTCCGAATCAACCAACACGTTTAGAACGAGAGAGGGTTTACGATAAAGCTTTCGCGTACTTAAAACAAACAGACAAAGACTATAAAAATATTGATGACTTGTTTGTAAAACTTGTGATGATTTGGCAACTTCATTTAGCATATGGTGAAGATTTTTATCCAAATCTTCACAAACTATATCGAGAGTTACCAAAGGATCAACTTCCAAAGACGGATGATGAGAAAATACAAGCATTTATTTATAATACATCAAAAGTAGCGAAACAAAATGTACTTCCGTTTTTTGATCAATGGGGACTGAAAGCATCGCAAGAAATGCGGCAAAAAATAGAAGCTTTGAACTATCCAATATTAACCGCTCCTATTTGGGAAGCAACTGATTCTAAGCCTATTAAAGCGAATGTGCTCAAATTAGGTGGCCGAGTATGGAAAGATAGTAACCAAAATGGTATTCAAGATCAAAGTGAAAAAGGAATGGAAGGCGTTCGTGTTCAACTGTTAAATAAAGATGGGAATGGATTAAAAGAAGTAAAAACAGATAAAGAAGGCCATTACTTGTTTGATGGATTAATAGAAAACACATATCGTGTACAAGTAAAGAAGCCTGCCGGGTATGTCTTCATGCAAAAGCAAAGTGGACAAGATATGACAGTTGACTCTAATGTAAGTGAGACTGGGGTAACAGATGCTATTACTCTTTTACATGATGATTTAACAATTGATGCGGGAGTAAATAGAAATATATTTAAGGATGTCCCACAAGGACACTGGGCATTTAATGCAATTCATGATTTAGCTAATGAAGGAATTATTGCAGGTTATGGGAATGGAATATTTGGTATGGGTGATAATGTAACACGTGAACAAGTAGCTGCATTAATTTACCGTACTTTGCATATAGAAAAACAAGATAAATATGAAAATCCATACGGAGATATCGATAAAAATTCAACAATGTTTCCTGAGGAAATACTAGCTTTAACTAAGCTAGGGGTTTTCCAAGGAGATGATCAAGGAAACTTTAGACCGAGAGCTACATTAACACGTGCAGAAATGGCTCAAGTTATTACGAAAGCTTTTAGACTAGATGTGAAGGCTCCACATAATTTCAACGATGTTCCAGAGAACTCATGGGCAAAAGATGCGATTAGTGCCGTACAATCGAACCAAATTGCAGCAGGAGTTGGCGAAGGGAAATTTGCTCCGGATATGAAAGTAACACGTGAACAGTATGCACAGTTTTTATATAATGCAATTTTAAATGAGCGATCTCATCAATAAAAGAAAATAAAGTTGAGAGTCCTATTATATCCTTATTATAAGGGAGTAGTACTACCCGTAAAGGCTTAATTGGTGCTACCCCATACACAGCAACTTAAAAATTTTATAACGCCCCCAAAACAATAAAAAGCGGGCGAAATGTACACGTTTTTCGTTCTGAGGGTACTATAAAATTTTAGCTTGATGGCGGATGGTGTAGCACCAACAAAACGCGAATTTCGTACGTTAAGCAAAGTTTTTAAAAGAAAAAGCCGTTTTTCTGAACATGTGAGAGCTATATAGTATTGTAGGTGGAAAGTATATCCAGATAATTCAAATCGGTCCAAATTAATGTAAACGTCAAATAACCCCAAAATAAACAATAAAAGTTGATTTTGGGGTTATTTTTTGTTGGCTTTACTTTTTTTCGGTACTTTGCATATCGATGGTAAATCCGTTGACCACGGTAGGACTTTATTTCAAACCCACACAAGAAAAATTAGATTACCTGCACACTAAAAAGTATAGCGAACAGGTAATCTAGGTATTTTGAGATTAATGAAAAGCTAATTTATTTTTTGAATTCTTCCATCAATAATAGGCTGAATTGGTTCTTTTGCTTGTTTTATATAATCTACTAATGCTTCAAAATCAGTTGGTCCTGTTTCAGCATCTTTCCCATTTTTAAAGGACACAAATCCATCTCCACCTGAAGCTAGAAATGCGTTCGCAACGACGCTGTAAGTTTTAGAAGGAATAATTTCTTCTCCATTTGTTAAGCGAATACTTGTGACTTTTTCTCCATTTGGCTTGTTCGCATCCCAAGTGTATTGGATCCCTGAAATTTGAAGCATTCTTGTTATGTCTTTTTGCCATTGTTGATTTAAAATATCACGAATGTCTTGACCCGTTAAATTAACTTTTATTAATTGATTTCCGAATGGTTGAATGCCATATACCTCTCCCCATGTAATATCACCAGCATCTAAGTCATTACGAATACCACCAGGGTTCATAAGAGCAATTTGGGATTGCATTGTTGCACGCTGAGCATCAGTGATTAAATTGCCGAGAGTAGATTCGCCGGCCGTATTTTGTTTTCGATCTAGTGGAGCTGTAGATTTACCAACAACCTCATTGACAAGAGGTGCGATTTTTTCTTGATATTTCTCCATCTTTTTCTTTATTTTTTTATCAGGCTCTATGCCTTCATGGTAGGTTGTAATAATTTCTGCTTTTTTCTCAACAATATCTTTTGTCTTACGATCAATCTTTACATCAACATCAGCAAAAGCCATTCCATAAGAATTTGCTTGTACGACAAGTTTATTATTAACAGTTCCATTTACATAGGTGTGGCTATGCCCCCCAAAAATAACATCGACTTCTGGATCAGTCTCATTTGCTAGTCGGACGAGATCACCATTTGTTACGCCGTTCTCATCTGTTGTACCTCCGTTATGTGCAAGAACAACGATAGATTTAACGCCAAGTTCTTTTAATTTCTTTACGGATTTGTTAATGGCTTCAACTTCATCTGTAATTTCTACATTCTTTAGCATAGTGGGCATAACAAGGTTAGGAACATCTGTTGTTACGACTCCGATAAAGCCAACAGGAACTCCTTGTACCTTTTTTATAGTAAATGGTGGTAAAAATAGACGACCGGTGGATTTATTATAGAAATTTGCGGCAACATATGGGAATTTTGCTCCTTTAAAATTCCCTGTTTTTTCATGGTATCCACCATAAATAAGGCGGTGCATTTCTTCAATACCTTCATCAAATTCATGATTTCCTATGGTTCCAACATCAAATTTTAAATCATTTAGAAATTCAATCGTGGGTTCGTCTTGTAATAATGCTGAAACAGGAGGACTTGCTCCAACAACATCGCCAGCATGAACCTTTAATGTATTCGGATTTTGTTTTTCATGATCACGTAAATAAGCCGCTAAGTACTCGATTCCCCCTGCATCTTTATTGTTAATTTTCTTTACAGTGTCTAGTTGCCCATGAAAATCGTTAATACCGAGCATTTGTACATCTATGTAGCGGTTTGGTTCTGTAGTTGCTTGAGCTGGAGGCGCAGCAAATACACTTGAAAAAGTAACTGTACTTAATGCTAAAGCAACTGGAATGATTTTTTTCAACATAAAATTTTCTCTCCCCTTATTACAATCTGACATCATACGATACAATCTGACATCAATCGATATAATTTTAATAGATTAAGAAGATTATTTCTATAAAAATTCTACTAATTATAAAAATTAATAAGATTTTATTGTTTTCCGACAAAAGACTCATTCCTCAAAAATGTGAAGGTGTGAAATACCAATTTTAGGTAGGAGGTGAATATCGGTATGCATGAGCCTACGTTTTTTTGATTAGGATATAAAGAAAAAGTGCCACCGGCACTCCAAACATATATATATAATCAAAACGCACACCATTGGAGCCAATGGCATGCGCTACATAAATTGTTAGATATTCGCACACATCTGTTTTACAAACTATTCACAGGAAAACAGATTCATATAGATGAAATGACAGAATCAGAGTAAATGTAAAATAGGGTGAGTGCAAAATTATGGATGTTACTTTTACATTGTTCTTTGTGAGGCAGCCTTACACATCCGTCAACTTAAGAAATTGGTAGTTCTCCAAAACAAAGAAAATAAGCTAAGTTCTTATAAACAACTGTAAAATAATAAAATTTTCGTTTTGGGGACACTTCAAAATATTAGCTTGATGGACGTGTGGTACTACACCAAATAACAATAAAATCCTTTGAAAATTAATATAGTTTTTTAAAAATAGAGATGATATGATGGATAATCATACCATTTTTTTCACTTCATGCATGATTTTACAGTAGGATACCTCTATATTAAGATGATGTAAATAAGGGGGTATATTAGTAACAGGGGGAGAATAATGAAAAAGTTATTACAAGAAATTATAAATTGGATTAGTATGACCGATGAACAGATTGTTATTGGCATTTCAGGACACGGTGCTGCCGGAAAAACAACGTTCGCCAATAAGCTCATAAACCAATTAAATCAAAATAAAGTGAGTTATATTAATACAGATCCATACATTGTTAGTTCAAATGTACGAAAGTATACAAATATCCACTATACATATCAGAATGAAAATCATTATGATAAAATGACAGCTTGTCATCCATCAGCCCATCATTTGTCTGCGTTAGAAAGAGATGTTCAAATGGTAAGAGCTGGTTTAGATTTTTATACAATGGATACACATTATATAAAAAGTGAGTTAATTTCTACGAAAAATAAGGTGACGATTGTAGAAGGAATGAGTGTCGCATTTATTAATCCAAATTTATTTGATTTGAAAATTTACTTCTATACAGATGGAGAAACAGAATTAATGAGAAGGTCTAGCCGTGATATTATTGAAAGAGGAGCCGATATTAATTACTTAAGGAAGTCTCATGAAGAACGTCGGATTCAGTATGAAGTGTTTATGCATCCATATAGTCAACGTTTTGATATTATTATCAAAAATTCCAATGAAACAATATGTTTAGAAAAAAATACATTTGAGTTTTATAAAGTTTAAATGCAAATACTTTATTTACTAAAATAGCAAGTTAGTGAATAAATTGTTCATATTTTTTCGGAAGGAGGTTAAGCAATAAGAGCATCGTATCAAGTATTGATATTTCCTTATATAAAAACTGACGATTCCATTCAATATGCCATTTTTAATCGAAGTGATTATGGTTATTGGCAAGGAATAGCTGGTGGTGGAGAAGATGGTGAGACTCCTATTGAATCAGCAAAACGGGAAGCATTTGAAGAGGCTGGTATTACAAGAGAAAGTCCATATATAAAACTAGATTCTGTGTCTTCACTACCAGTAGAGGATGTAGTTGGTGAATTTCTTTGGGGCGAAGATGTTTATGTAATAAAAGAATTTTCTTTTGGAGTTAAAGTTCCTACAAAAAATATTAAATTATCTAAAGAACACTTCAATTATAAATGGCTGTGCTTTGAGGAAGCCGTAACGCTTTTAAAATGGGATAGTAACAAAACGGCTTTGTGGGAATTAAACAAAAGGCTGTTAAAATAATTAAAGTGTTAGTTAACAAAGCCGATAGTGGAGCGAGAATTAAACAACTTAAAAAAGCTTTGCTACATTACCTATGTAGCAAGGCTTTTTTCTTAGCGTACGAAATCGCGTTTTGTTGGCGGCACCCCGCTAAGAGCATGCAAGATTTTATACAGTTTTTCGGCTAATCCAATAACAAACGAGAACCCGAAAACCCGCGCCAGGATAGGAATGTATAAAAAAATGCATAGATCCATAGAACAAAAAAAGGAGATTTACTTGTGAGATTAGGGTTCCTCCTTATTCTTGCTACTGATAATGTTACGTTATGTCAACCTCACATGTATAGAGTATACAGTCAAAAAGGTACAATACATCGCTTCTTCTAAATGGTACAATTAGGAAAAGGGGGGAAGAATATGTACGATTACAAATTCGTGAAAGTCGAAATTGGTGGATGGAAAGGGCAACCTAAAGAAGATTATAAACGTATTATTACCGAACATGCTGAAGATGGTTGGGAATTTGTTCAAGTCCTTACTCTAACAATGGCAGGATACACGAGTTCTTTGGAGATTATCTTCAAACGAACCAAATAACTCCTTTCAAAAACAAGAGAGGTTTGCTTTAAATAACATACAAAAAGAACTGGAATATTTGGGGATCTAATTGTTCTCAATTTAACTTATAAGACAAATAAGCTAATATTAATCAACTTCTAATAACAAAAATTATGTGAACACTAAAGTCCTCCAGTTAAACAATCTGGAGGACTTTTAATAGTCTTCTAAATACATTGAATCCCGATAATGAGACGTTATGTTAACCTCATATGTATAGAATATACAATTAACTAAAAATGTAAATTATTTAAATTCTTGTCTATATAATTTAAACGAATAAATAGCTCCAACGAAGAATACAAAGGCTTCAAATAATATAAAGATTTGACGGAAATTCTCAATATCTTTACCAACTAAAGAAATAAATATAGCATTCATTAGAATTTGAGTAGTAAACATACGAGAAGTAATTTTTAAATAAATAGGATTTGTTCTTTCATATGGTTTACCAATTTTTTTGTAAATAATAATAAGTGCAATTACTGAACCCAAAAATAGAAGTGCTGTAAGTCCTACAACGATATTGAAATTGCCTGTACTTTCTAACATCCATTTATTTAATAGATCAATCATTATTATCTTCCTTTCCTACATAAGAGAATATTTCGTTCTTCTTTTTCACTATAATAAAAAATGAAAAAGGAAAACATCGAACTTTCTTACAAACATTCGTGCATTCTTACAGTTTTGTCACTTTGTAAATGTATTCATCGTCTTGCCTTTCGCTATTTTCTTTGAAAAACATAGTGAATTACGAGAAAGAGTGCTACAAGATCAACTTCAAAGAAGTAGTGCACTAAACCTCTTAATTAATGCAATTAGTATGTGGAATATTATTTATTTAAGTGAAGCAATAAAAGCTTTGAAGAAAAAAGAACAATTTGATGAAGAATTATTAAAACATAGTTCTCCAGTAAGGTGGGAACACATTAACTTTCTAGGAGAATACCGATTTAGCAAAAGAGAAAGTGCACCAGTAGACTCTCTACAACCACTAGAAACAACTAAACAGTAAGAAACCGATGATCTCTTAGCGTACGAAATTCGCGTTTTGTTGGTGCTCCCCCATACCCATCAACTTAAGAAATTGATTGTTCCCCAAAACGAAAAAATGAGCTGAATTCTCATAAATAACTGTAAAAAGGTGAAAATTTCGTTATGGGGGGTATCTCAAAAGCTTAGGTTGATGGCAATGTGGTGCTCCCCCTGTTAGTAGTAATTTTAATATCACTATGGATAAATTACTTTTAAAACTTTACTTCCGAGAACGATAATTATGTAAATAAGCTGTCCATATGGACAGCTTATTTTATTTTTTGTTTAGCACGGGGATCTTTTCCGATAGTTTTTTAGCAGAAGCAAGCAGCTCCAACGATGATTAATAAAATAAACAATACAACTAATAAAGCAAATCCTCCAGCGAAGCCACAGCCGCCACAACTACCACCAAAGCCCATAATAGTTCCTCCTTTAGATAGGAGGGGGAAAACAAAGGTTCACTCATGTGTTTTAACGGATTCAATTTACTTTATGCATTTATGAATGGAGCAGGTCCTTTTGTAAATAAAGAAAAGACACCTTATAAGGTGTCTTCCTTCGATTTGAAACATTTTAAGTTTAATAATATACGGTCTCGCCACTTACCTATTAGGCTGGAATTTTATAGTATTTCTGAACAAAATTTTTTGCTAAATTTGAATCCTTAAGTTGATGGGGATCCTTTTATGTTTTATCATTTTTAAAAAAATCCTTCATTAGCTTAGCGCCTTTAATATTCACCGTTACAGCTTCTACTTTATCTTTCTTCTCATCTTTAGCAATCGTAATTTGTTCCGTATTATCAACCCACACAAGAAACTCTTCTTTTGAGTCATCTTTATATGTAACGGTTATAGTAGAATGCGCAGATTGTTTCTTTTTTTGATCTAGTGTGATTGTTTTCGGTGTTCCTTTTTGGACTGCTGAAGCGATTGATTGTATCATTTCCTCGTTATCTGTTTGAGATTTGGAACTAGTATTACTTGTTGTTCTAAGCATCTCAATGTTGGTAATGTCTGCAGAGTTTAATTGAATGGCATTTTTCGTATTTTCTTGCTTAGTTGTTGGAGTATTATTTGTAGTAGAAGTGCTTGTACAGCCTATTAAAGTGAAAGATAGAGCGGTTAGAGCGCATATAGATATGATTTTTTTCATAGTATCCCTCCTCACGTTTAATTATAACAATTTTCTGTTATTTTAGGTAGTTATTGTAAGGAGATAATTTTGTAAATCATAGGGAGACATGTTTACTAGTTTTAATGATGTTCGTATGAATAATATGAAGCGTATATATGAAAAATATGCGGTTCATTCTCTATCAAAATCATAATTCACATAATTTTTTTCATATTTTATGTTTAACATTTCGAAAATGGGTGTATTACATATAATATAACAAATAATTCATTTTAGAGGAGGAAGTTAAAGATGGAAACGAAGTATAGTAAACCTTTTGTATATGAATTTATTACGGAGAAAGAGGTCATGAATGCAGCGAATGATCTAGTGAAGAAAGGAATAGACCAAAAAGATATTTACGTATTAACACATGAGAAAGAAAGGACAGATAGAATCGCAGACAATGCAGACGTGAATACAATTGGAATAAAAGAAGAGGGACTTGGGACAAGTATTATTAATGTTTTTCAAAAAACGGGAGATCAGTTAAGAAATAAGATGCAAGAGTTAGGACTTAATGAGGAAGAAGCTAACTTTTATGAAGAAAAACTGGATGAAGGGAAAATCTTGTTATTCGTTAAGGATTTAGAAAGAGTCGGTGAATGGTTACAAGAAAGAAGATGCACGTATTCTATTTAAATTCATACTCTTTAAATCTACAAATCTATTACGAAAAGGAGATTGGAAATATGAGTGAGAGCGGGCTAAAAGAACAAATTACTGGTAAAGTTGAAAAGAAAAAGGGGCAAGTAAAAGAAGGAATTGGTGAAGTTACAGAAGATAGAGAGTTGAAAAATGAAGGGAAGTGGGAGAAGACGAAGGGAACTGTAAAAGAAAAAGTCGGAAAAGTGAAACAAAAGATAAATGATGGATTGGATAACAAAGAATAATACATGTTTATCAAGCTTTGGTTAAACGCCAAAGCTTGATAAATCCATTATAAAAATATATAGGAGGTCTAATTGTGGGACTTATTATTACGTGTATTGTAGGTGGACTTATTGGTATGTTAGCTGGAATGATTACAGGAAAAGACTTTCCTTTAGGTATAGTTGGTAATGTTATTGCCGGATTAATCGGATCTTGGGTAGGTAGTGCTTTATTTGGTCACTGGGGCCCTGAATGGGGAGGCATCTTTATTCTTCCAGCTTTATTAGGTGCAATCGTCTTTATTTTAATCGTTACATTCTTTTCTAGAATGCTACGGAAAGCGTAAGTATGATAATGAATAGTAATCTTAAGTTTATTATATGTAGCTATAAAGTTAATAAACTGATAAAAATACATAAAAAAGCATCCAATTAAAATAATTTGGATGCTTTTTTATGTATTTTACATAGGAATCAGTGAGGATGTCCCCACTGATTGAGATTACATATTAAGCTATCGTTACTTTTTTACAATTATTTATTCTTACGACCTGCCTCGGTTCTATATGAGATAAGTCCTCGCTATTACCTATATCAACTACAATTGTATTCGTTAGTATGTTAATAATGGAACCAATTAATTTTGTAGCATGATCGTGTCGATAAGAAAATTGAACAAAATCTCCCTTTTTAAAGCTGTGCTCTTCCATAGATAGATCCCCCTAAAAATAATGTTTATACATTATACATACACAAATTTATAAGGTTTAAACATTTGGTAGTATTTTTTTTAGTGTTAAGCTGAGAAAGGTGTAGAAAATTTATTTATAATTAAAATGAAAAAATATGTTTAAAACTAATTTTTATGGGTAATTAAATAGTAGTAGTTTGAGATAAGGGGGCGGAAATGATGAATTTGGCAATAAATATTTTGCAAAATGATTTAGGTTATACAGTACAACTTAATGGTGAGATTGATGCGTATACGGCATCAGATTTAAAAAATAAGGTAATGCCTATTGCAAGTGAGAAAGAGGTTTATATAGTAGTAGATTTTAATAAGGTAGATTATATGGATAGTACAGGTTTAGGCGTTTTTATAGCGCTATTAAAAGCAATTAAGAAAAATGATGGAAAACTAGAGTTTATTGGTGTATCTAAAAGGTTAAAAAGATTATTCGATATTACAGGACTAACAGAAATATTAAATTTGAATTCAGATTTTGAAAAAGTAGAAAGAAGGTGACTAGGGATGATGGAGAAATTTGAAAAGATAGAAATGAAAATTCCTGCAAAAGCAGAATATGTGGCTATTATTCGTTTAACAATGGCTGGTGTTGCGAATCGAATGGGCTTTGCTTATGACGATATAGAAGATATGAAAATTGCTATTAGTGAAGCATGTACAAACATTGTACAACATGCATATAAAGAAGACGTTGGAGAAATTACAATTGTCTTTGGTCTATATGAAGATCGATTAGAAATTATGGTTGCGGATAATGGAGTTAGCTTTGATTTTAGCACCTTAAAAAGTAAAGTTGGTCCGTATGATATTAATAAACCAGTAGAACATTTGCCGGAAAATGGTTTAGGTTTATATTTAATAAATACGTTAATGGATGATATACAAATTATGCATGATGAGGGCATGACAGTTTTAATGACAAAATATATACAAAGAGAGCAGGTGGAGAATGATGGAAATCCAATCTCAACCTACAAATCTTACTAAAGAAGACGTTATTAAACTAATTGCAGAATTCCAACAAAACCAATGTGATGAAGCGCAGGAAAGGTTGGTTAATCACTATAAAAATCTCGTATATTCCATTGCATACCGCTATTCAAAAGGTGGGCCGATGCATGAGGATATTATACAAGTAGGGATGTTAGGGCTCTTAGGCGCAATAAGAAGGTATGATTATTCGATAGGGAATGCTTTTGAACCGTTTGCAATACCTACGATAGTAGGGGAAATAAAGAAGTATTTACGTGATAAAACTTGGGGCGTTCATGTTCCAAGGCGAATTAAAGATTTAGGCGGGAAAATTAAACTTGCGATAGAGGAGCTAACAGATCACCTACAACGTTCACCGAAGATTATAGAGATTGCGAATCATTTAGGACTATCCGAAGAGGAAGTTCTAGAAATTATGGATGCTAAAAATAATTATCAAGTATCTTCCTTAGATGATGTAGTTGAAAATTCATCTGATGGAAGTTCGGTAGCGAGAATTGAATCTGTAGGTGAAGTAGAGCAAGGGTATGAACAGACAGAAAGACGTCTCGTTTTAGATGATATTTTTAACGTATTAAATGATACGGAAAAGAGTGTTATTCATTATATATTTGGAGAAAATTTAAATCAAAAGGATACAGGGGAACGGTTAGGTATTTCACAAATGCACGTTTCTCGTATTAAAAGACAAGCGATAAGTAAATTGAAGCAAGCCGCGTTTTTAGATACATAAAAATTTTAAATAATTATGTTTAAAACATGAAAAAAGGGGTAGTTATTAAGTATAGGAGGAGATATTAAAATGTCACACGATGTGAAAGAACTAATCGAAGGATTGAATGAAGATTTAGCAGGAGAATACTCGGCAATTATTATGTATAACCATAATGCAGCTACGGTTTCTGGTATATATAGACAAGTGTTAAAACCTTTCTTTGAATCTGAAATTAGTGATGAACAAGGACATGCCCTATATTTAGCGGAGAAAATTAAGACGCTAGGTGGTACACCTACTACGATCCCTTTACCAGTGAAACAAGTAAAAGATGTTAGAGAAATGTTAGAATACGCTAGACAATCAGAATATGAAACAATTAAGCGTTATGAAACGAGAAAAGAACAGGCAGCGAAATTAAATATGACAGAGTTAGTTGTAAAGTTAGAAGATATGATTGCAGATGAAACAAATCATATGGAAGAATTAGATCGTCTTTTAAATGACAAAGCGATGGTGTTAAATTAATAGTGGAAATTTATAGAGTGAAAGAACAAACTCTCATTTCTAGGGGGTTTGTTCTTTTGCTGTATAGATACGTATGAGTAGGAAATTTTTATTTTATAACTGAGTATGTAATACTAGAAAAATAGAAAATGATAATAGATTTACATTTTAAATAAGAAAAGGGGAAATAACTTGTGTCCATTTTAATTGTCGATGATAATCCGGTTAACATCTTTGTAATTGAAAAAATTTTAAAACAAGCCGGATATCAGGATCTTGTATCGCTTAATTCTGCACAAGAGCTTTTCGAATACATCCATTTTGGAAAAGATTCTTCCAGGCATAATGAAATTGATTTAATACTATTAGATATCATGATGCCTGAGATTGATGGACTTGAAGTTTGTAGGCGATTACAAAACGAGGAGAAGTTTAAAGATATTCCTATTATTTTTGTAACAGCTTTAGAAGATGCGAATAAATTAGCTGAAGCGCTTGATATAGGCGCAATGGATTATATTACGAAACCTATAAATAAAGTTGAATTGTTAGCTCGTATGCGTGTGGCATTACGCTTGAAATCGGAATTGAATTGGCATAAAGAACAAGAGGAAAATCTTCGTAATGAATTAGATTTAGCTACACAAGTACAAAGAAACTTATTAAGTAGCCCATTAAGAGAAGATCATATAAAAATTGAAGCAAGTTACTTACCTTCATTCAAACTAGCTGGAGATATGTATTATTGGTATAAAATCGATGAAAACCGCTACGGTATTATATTATTAGATGTGATGGGACATGGTGTATCTGCTTCATTAGTTTGTATGTTTATTTCGTCTGTATTACGTGAATCGATTAAATGTTTAATCGATCCGGAACTTGTCATTAAAGACTTAAATAAATATATGACTCTTTTACATAATGAGAATGACAATATTCCATATTATTTTACAGCAATATACTTAGTAGTTAATACAGAAAATAGAACAATTGAATATGTAAATGCAGGACATCCTTCGGGATACGTTTTAGTTGATGAAGAGAATATAATTGAACTAGATCGTGGGAGTTGTGCGATAGGATTTTTTGATGAAATAAAAGTCGAGAAGACAGTCATACCTTTTGAGAAAAACGCTCAAATATTATTGTTTACAGATGGTGTTCTTGAATCAATTGCAAATGATGAATTTGAGTCTGAAGAGAAGTTGCGTACTTTTACAGAAAGAAAATGGAGAGATTTAGAAGAAGAGATAGAAGGATTTTATAAGGAAGAACAGAAGAAAACACAATCAGATGATATGTGTCTAATTATGATACAAACGAATGCGAAATAAAAAGCGTATGAAATCCAAACATAGGATTTCATACGCTTTTTATTGTATTTTTTGATAGATTTGTTCGTTAGGATTAAATTGGATATAATGCGGCATTATATCTGAAAAACGAAGAGTTTCTTTATTTCCTAAACATAGGAACCCATTGTGTCCTAAACTTTCATAAAATAGTTGCTGTACTTGGTTTTGAAGTTTACTCGTAAAGTAAATTAAAACGTTACGGCAAAGTATAATATGAAATTCGTTAAAAGATTGATCGGTTACTAAATTATGCTGTGCAAAAATAATGTTTTGTAAAAGGGATGGATTAAAATAAGCAAAACGATTATCTGTTGAATAATAGTTAGAAAATGCTTGTGTACCGCCAGCTTGTAAATAGTTTTTCGTATAAGTTTGCATTTTATTTAACGGAAGGATGCCTTGTTTTGCTTTTTCTAACACATTTGTATTCATATCTGTTGCGTAAATAACAGCTTTTTCACTTAATCCTTCTTCGTGAAGTAAGATGGACATTGATAACACTTCTTCACCAGTTGCGCATCCAGCATGCCAAATTCTAATTTCAGGATACTTTTTTAATTCAGGAATAACATGCTCTCTTAACGCTTTAAAAAAAGTAGGGTTACGGAACATTTCAGTTACATTAATGGAGAAATCATTTAATAACTGTTCTAAAAACCCTTCCTCATGAATTACTTTTTCAATTAATTTTGAAATGGTAGGGATATTAGAGAGCTGCATTCTATTACAAATTCTTCTATAAATAGATGTGCGAGCATATTGGCGAAAATCAAATCCTGACAGTTTAAATACCGCTTCCAATAGTAATTCAATTTCTAAGTTCGTACGCTTATCCATATCTACGGATGGATCAAAATTATAATACTTATTTTCCACTTAAACTAAACCTCACTTATTTTATTAACCATACACTCATTACCGAATAGAGTTGATGTAAATTTAATGGTTTACTTATATAATCTGAAGCGCCAGCAGATAAACATTTTTCTTTATCTTTTGGCATTGCTTTAGCAGTTAATGCGATAATAGGTATTTCATGTAACCCTAAATTCATTCGGATATGTTCCATCGTTTCATAACCGTCCATATTTGGCATCATAATATCCATTAAGATAAGGTCAATATTTGTATTGCTTTTTAGTATTTCTAAACACTCTATGCCGTTTTGTGCAGTAATAATGTTGGCATGTTGTTTTTCTAATGCATTTTGTAATGCAAATATATTTCGATGATCATCATCGACAATTAAAATAGTTTTCTCTTGGAAGACGTTATTTGTTTCTGGAGTAACTATAGTTTCCTCAATAACTTCAGCAGGAATAACATCTTCTATCGTTGCTGCGACTTCTAAATTGGATAACTGTATATCATTTAACCCATTTGGAAGGTTAGGAATATATACTGTGAAAGTACTGCCTTCTCCTAAATTACTCTCTAACGTAATCCAACCGCCTAATAATCTAGCAAACTCTTTACAGATAGATAATCCTAAGCCTGTACCACCATATTTCCGAATCGTTGCGCCATCTGCCTGTTGAAAGGCTTCGAAAATGAGTTGATGCTGTTCTGTAGCGATACCAATACCAGTATCTTTTACTGAAATTGTCATCCAATCTTTACTTATAGACTGCATATCATGACTCAAATTGGTTGTTTCTATCGAATCGAAATGTAAAGAGACGGATCCTTTTTCCGTGAATTTAAATGCATTGGATAATAAGTTTTTAATAATTTGTTCAATCCGTTTTGCATCTGTATAAAATAAATCAGGAATAATATCACTGTCTGCAATAGTAAGTTCGACATTTTTTTGTGCAGCAATATGTAAAAAGTTTTGCTGCATATTTGCTGCCATGTCACTTATGTTCGTTGCTTCAAAAATGACGTCTAGTTTTCCGGCTTCTACTTTAGATAAATCTAGTATGTCATTAATTAGAGTAAGTAAATCTTTTCCTGATGAATGAATGACGGTTGCTAATTCAATTTCATCATCGGATAAATGGTTATCATGATTTTCTCTTAACATTTCAGATAATAGTAAAATACTATTTAACGGTGTTCGTAATTCATGGGACATATTTGCTAGGAATTCTGATTTGTATTTTGAACTACGTAATATTTCGCTTGCTTTTTCTTCTAATTCTGATTTAGTAATTTCTAAATCAGTTGTCTTTTGTTCAGCCTCTTCAGTTCTAGACTCTAGTTGTTCATTAGTTGTTCGTAATTCTTCGGCTTGCATTTGTAGTTCTTCAGCTTGCGTTTGCAATTCTTCTGATTGAACTTGTAACTCCTCCGTCATTGCTTGTGATTCATGTAAAAGCGTTTGAATTCGCATACGTCCCATAATACTATGGATTGTTAGACCTAGGTTATCAACGGTTTGTTGAATTAAATCTTGATGTAAGTCTGAAATCTCAGTTACACTTACTAACTCCATTACTGCGATCACTTCATCTTCAAATAAGATAGGGATGACTAGTAGGTTTTGAGGGCGTATTTCTAATAAACCGCTAGTGACATAACGAAATTCTTCTGGTATTTCTCGAAGAATAAAGCTTTGTTTTTCTAAAGCACATTGCCCAATTAAACCTTCACCCATTTTAATGGATTGTTTTCCAATATCAGAACCTTGATCGGCGAAAGAAGCTTTCTTCACATAGTAGACAGTTTCTTCAACTTCTTCACGTACATAGAATGCACCGCAAGAGGTTTGCGTTTTTTGTATAATTCCACTAAGAATTTTTTTACCTAACATCTCAATAGAAGGTACACCTTGATACATTAAAATTAATTCTGCAAGCTCGGTTTGTAACCACTCTCTTTTAGATATTTCGTCTAGTAGGTGGTTCGTTGTATGAGCAAGCTCTTTTATTTCATCCCGCGTGTTTACATGAATTCTTTCAGTAATTTTTTCTTTAGAAGAAATGGATTTAATAGCTTGAATTACGTTTTTAATCGTTTTTGTAATGGAATTCGAAATATAGAGTGAAATGATAATAGAAATACAAGAAAGTAAGAACAATAAACTGTATAACCAAATCTCTAATTTATTATTTTCAGTATCTAATTGTGCAGCTCTTTTTTTCGTTAGTTGCTCCTCTACACCACGGAAGTTAGTTAGCTGCGATTGTAATGACTGAATTTGAGTCGTGTCGATTGCTTGTATGTTATTACTATTATGATTTGTAATTAATGGATGAATCTCTTTATTAATCCAACTATTAATATTTTCGTTAATCTGTTTTAATTTTTCTTGCTGAGAGGGGTTATCCTCTAATAGAGCCAAAAGATCTTGATAATGTTTTTCGTAATCCTTTTCCGCAGTGTTAAGGGATTGCACGTAATTTGCGTTATTAGAAGTAATAAATCCTTTCGCTTTATTTTCAATTGTTAGCAATTCTTTCTCCACTTGATTCGTTAAATTAAGAACTTTAAAATCGTGATCAATAATAAAATTACGAGATTTTTGTAAATTGGAAATCTCATTGTTTAACATAATGAAAGAAATAAGTAAGAACAAAATCATAACTAAATAACCAGCCATAATTTTGTAGCGAATACTAAATTTTGCTTTCGATTTCATTAAAAATTCCTACCTTCAAGATTATTAAAAGTTTTCTATTGTAAAGAATGAAAAACGTAATATATATTATATCAGTTTTCATAAGGCCAAACTAGAAATCCCCCTATTGTATTAGGGGGTCTCGTTTTGAATAGAGGAAATCATTTTGAAATATAAAAACATATATGAAAAGTAACGATCGAGGGAATAGGGGGATAATAAAACTTTTAAGAAGGAAAGAGTGTGCTTAAAGCTTTTTTTGCATCTATTCCTTCAAAGATAAATAATACAAGCTCTCTCTTTTTTACAGTAAGGAAAAAGGATATTAATGTGCTTAAGCTTTTAATAGAAGTAAGTGTTCCGTGTTTACTTATAAATAGATTAGTTTGAAATGTTGTCATTAAAGCATAAAAATGATGAATCTGCGTTATTGTAGGTGTTTCATTATAAAGAATAGTAGTAGATTGGATTGCATTCATCGAAATATTCCTTTCTGTATAGTAAGCATAACAATATAAACATACCCGTTTTAAAAAATGTTAAACATATAAATAAGAAAAAATATAATTATAGTTTTTTAGGTTTAGAAAGGGTTATGAAGGGTATACATATACTACAAAGAGATTGACTGAAGATGAATTATAAGATTTCTAGTCTATAAAAATATACTTTTACTTTAAATAAAAAGGAGTCTGGTATACATGAATGAAATGATGGTTGATATTACATTTGATTTAATTTACTTGTTAAGTAGTTCGCTTGTAATGCTTTTACTATTCGCTTTTTTCGTAAATGGTTATGTTAATAAGAAGGTTAGTGTATACAGAAATGAAGAAAGATAAAGATACATTATATAAAACTTTAGGAGGTTAATAGTTATGGATGTAGATAGAAAAATAGTAGGTATTTTTAGAACAATTGATGATGCGGCATTCGTTATTAATGAATTAAAAGATAAAGGATACTCGGCGGGTAACATTTCAGCTATTGCGAAGGATCAAAAGGAAATTGAACATCTGGAAGAAAAATCGGGTGAAAAAGTGAATAGTGAAACGGCACATAAAGCGGATATCTTTTCAGCGACAGGGTTTGTGGCAGGAGGAGTAGCAGGCGGACTCGGTGGTTTATTAACAGGTCTTGGTATACTTGCTGTTTCTGGAATGGGTCCAATCGTAGCAGCGGGACCTATCGCAGCAGCTATTGGAGGAGCCGGTATTGGCGGAGGAGCTGGAAGTTTAATAGGAGCATTTATCGGATTAGGAATTCCCGAAGAACATGCTAAGAAATATGAAGAATACATTTACGATGGAAATATATTAATTTTAGTAGATGCAAAATTAGATGATAAGTTAGAAATCTATAAAATATTTGATAAGCATAATGCTTATAACTCCGATTTCTTTAAATAATATTTACTTCACATATCAATGATGAAAAATGTAAACATAGTGAATATCGTTTTTGATCTTACAACTTTGGCGCGGCCGAGGAGTCGTATGACTATAAGAGAGGAAGGGCTTATAGTAAAAGATCAAGTTCTATTATGATATTAAAAAGGGAAGAGGTGTCTTTTCGTGATTGTAAAAATATTAAAGGATAGTAGTAATAGTTTCCTTTGTACAGTTCAAAATCAAAATGGGGAGAAGTATGTAAAGAAATGGTTTCATAAACAGAAAAACAAGGAAGAGTTAGGGCGACCAACTTTTAAAGAAGTAGAAAAGGATTGGAAAGAAAATAGAGAATCATTTATGTATCCTAATGTTAAAGCGCTTTAGTGAACTACTCACAACTTAACGTCCTTCATTTGAGCATTCGCCAACGCAAGACTATCGACTTCCTTTAGGAATGGAAATTCAGCCTTATATTGTGCAGGCGTAGGATATTTAACAGATTTATCAAGTTTATCCTGTGATTCTTGATAAGATTTGATTCTATCTGCAAGCATCTTGTTGTATACAAATCGAACACATCCAAATGTTTTTGAGAAAAACATTTGTTGTTCTTTATTTGGATAGATACGATATTTGTATGATTTTAACATTTCCTACACCTCACTTTTTCCTTGATTTTCAATATATTTCTTTACTACATCTATCGGTGAACCACCCGTAGTAATCAAGCAAAAGCTTTTTGACCAAAACATTTCTTTCCAAAGTTTCTTTCTCACATGTGGAAAGTCTCTCTTGATTAGTCGAGAACTTGCACTTTTATAAGCATTAATGAACTTTGTCATTTCTGTATTCGGATGTGCCTTGAATAAGATATGTACATGGTCTACATCATGATTCCATTCAACTAATGTGATGTTATAGTTTTCAGATAGTCGGACAAAAATGTCTTTTGCATAGTCCGACATATCATCATCAAATACATTTCTTCTGTATTTCACGACCAATACAAGGTGACAATAAAAGGCAAAGCCTTTTGGCTACGCCAAACCGAAATTCATCTCCCACCTATCGTTGGGCTACGCCCTTCACACACTTGAGGAAGGAGAATTCGTTAAATAGAATAGGCGCTTTATTATTACAAAATTGTCACACTCCTGTAAGGTAATTCAATAGATTAGTTGCTTGTTCCATGTCATAATAAAGACATAAGAAAGCTAATCAAAAATTATAAGTTATAGGAGAGTGTCAGTCATGATTGTAACAACAACGTCTGGAATTCAAGGTAAAGAAATTATTGAGTATATTGATATTGTAAATGGTGAAGCTATTATGGGTGCAAATATTGTCCGCGACTTATTCGCTTCCGTTCGTGATGTTGTCGGTGGTCGTGCTGGTTCTTACGAAAGCAAGCTAAAAGAAGCTCGTGATATCGCAATGGATGAAATGAAAGAACTTGCAAAACAAAAAGGTGCGAACGCTATCGTTGGTATTGACGTAGATTACGAGGTTGTTCGTGATGGAATGTTAATGGTTGCTGTCAGTGGTACAGCTGTACGTATATAAGTAAATGAAAAACAGGCTCCCCCTTGAAGTTGATGCTTTGAGGGGATTTTTTTGTTTCATGATTAAAGTTAAAATGAAGAAGAGAGGATGGATTTTTATAGTGGAAAAAATAAGATGAGGGCGAATGTACTAGCTTACTCAAATGATATAACCGTTTAAGTGATAAAGTTGAAAAGAAACTATAATTTACATATGTTTAAAGTGGCCAAAACTTTTTCGTCAAACGTTATTGTAAAAAATGCTAGGATTGCTCCTAGCATTTCGTGAGGGGATATTGCACGGGAATTTAGATAATAAGCAGACGTACCCGCTTATTTCAAATGTAGTATATATTGTTTTCAAGGAGAAAAGTAAGAAATACAACAATCTTTATATATGTTTAACGAGAGTGTTAACTTTATGATAAATAATAAAATTGTTATTTGAGGTAAGGGGAGAAATAATGGTATGAATAACTTTAGAGGATGTATAGTTTATAGAAATAAACGATTGAGCATGTAAGGCGTTGTATTACATAAAATTTATAAAGCATTGGAGGCAGTCACATTATGTTTTGGTTAGGATGTTTTTTAGGATATATTGTAGGTTCAGTTATTACATGTGCTCTACTTTACTATGGGTATAGATCCAATGAAAATAAAAAAGTGGATATACAAAAGAGGGAGGAGAGGAAAATCAATAAAAAAGGTGTATAGGATGTGAAAGGCAAGGTGATAGCATTGATGCAAAAATAAAGGACAGTACATATTGTATATGACTACTATGTACTGTCCTGATTATTCTTTTTGGATTATGAAAAATTATCTCCTGTCTTACTATAAATTTCATAGGCGAAATAACCAAATAAATAGCCTATTCCGGCCCCTAAACTAACTGAAAGCAGGGAGAAGTCCGGGAAAAACATACCGAAAATCAAACCGATCATACAGCCAACAAGCATTCCCATAGGTATGAAACTATCTAATAACAGTTGAGCTTTTTGAGATTTTTTCTTACCTAATTTTCCGTTCTTATATTTATGTTCCAATCTTTTAATTACAAATACTACAATTCCACCAACTATTACAACAGGCGCGATTGCCGAAATGAACCACATGTTAGAAGCTCCTTTCGTTTTTAATTAAATTATACCATATATTAACATTTTGAATTTAAGCGGAGACAAGATCTTCTGCATTTCTTTTCCTTTTATTCATGACTAAAGTTAATAGGAATAAAATGAAGCTTAAAAGTGCCATTATAATAAAAACTTGCGTATAACTATTAAAATAATCACGAGCGATTCCTGCTAGGACAGGAATGAATCCGCCCATAATATATCCTCCTGACTGCATCATAGCAGTCCATGCACTCGCATCTTCTGAAGTTTTTGTTTCATATAGCGGTAGCATGAGAGCGAGTGGAAATATGCCGCCGAGCCCGATACCTAGTAAAATAGAAGGGACCCATGGTGTGGTTAATGGGTAAATCATAAGCGATAAACCTACGAGTACAAAGCATATACTTCCTAATAACCAAAGTGCTCTGTTTTTATAAATATCCGCTAATGTTGGAATTAAAAAACTGCATATCATTTGAATCACTGTAAAAACAGTTATAAGAGTCCCCGCTTGTTCGCTACTCACACCCATACTTTGATTTGCCGGCGCAAGCCAAGTTGTAATAGAGTAAAATATTCCTGATTGTAGTCCGAAAAAGATTGTAAACAACCATGCTTTTTTATTTCTTAAAGGCAAGCTATTATTCTTTTTATTTTGTGTACTCGTATTCTTTTTTCGTTTCATAACGGGATACCAAAATATAATAGCGATAATAGTAAGCACACCCCAAAAAGCGAGTGCCATATTCCAATCGTCTTTTAATACATGTTGTAAAGGAATCGTTAATCCTGCACTTAAAGAAGCACCAGTTCCCATACCTACTGAATATATGCCAATCATTAAGCCGATTTTCGTAGGGGATTTTTCTTTAATAAAACCTGATAGTAACGGACCTGCAAGTGCAATTCCAATACCGATAAATAAAGAGCTCGCGAATAATGTGGAAATGGAAAAGGTAAAAGCTCTCATACATGTTGCAAAGCCGATTAAAATAAGACAAGCCATAATTGATTTTTCTGCCCCGTATTTCCTAATTACCTTCCCAGTCAGTAAGGCGAATGTCCCCATACAAAAAACAGGAATAGCTGTTAAAAAGCTAACGGAAAAATTGCTTATATTTAAGTCTTGTCGGATTGTTTCTAATACAGGTGAAACAGATGTAATTCCGATACGTAAATTAATAGAAACAAAAAATAGTGCTAGTATATACAAATAAGTTCGTTCTTGATGTTTCAATTTCATTTTCTCCTCTCTTAAACATCAGATGTTATTCAGTATATCATCTGATGTTTGTGTGTAATAGATAAGGAGCTTATTTCAGCTCCAAATTTTGAACGGCGTATGTTCGTGCCTCTTCGGTATTTTGTTTAAAAATAGCTTGGAATAACTTTTCATGAATGTCAGAGTTATCTTCATAGTCCACTGTATTTAATATGAATTGGCTTAAAATGTGGCGAAGGGCAGGTACGAAAGATTGATACAAATCGAGTAGAACTTCGTTTTTGCTCGCCTTTGCAATTGCTAAATGAAACTGAATGTCTGCATCTATGTATGCTACATAATTACCTTCTTGAAGGGCATGTTTTCTTTTATTCAAATGTCCTTTTAAGTATAAAAGATCCTCGTCGCTTCGGCGCTGTGCCGCTAACATCGCTACTTCTTTATCTAGCATATTTCGTGCTTCATACACATGATTTATATTAGCTGCTTGCAATCGTTTTTCAAATGAATCTTGCGTTGTATTGAGTGAGACAATACGAGTACCTTGTCCTTGTCGAACTTCTAATATGCCAGCATGTACTAATATCTTTATGCTTTCTCGCAATGTTGAACGTCCTACTCCTAACTCTTCCATTAATTGCGGCTCTGTAGGGAGGCGATCACCAACTTCATACTCGCCAGAAAAGATTTTTTCTTGTAGACGTTCTAGCACTTCATCGACTAATTTCCGCCGAGAAACTTTTGAAAAAGATTTCTTTTCGTTCATATTCATCTGCTCATCTCCTGTTATATTCGCTTTTATAATAACCAATTTAAGTTCGGTTGACAATGTTATTTTTTAGGTAGTTGAAGCTGGGATACTACAATAGGGTTTATAAGACATAAAAAATCTATTTTGAAAAAATCGATTTCTCCTGAATACATAGTAATATAAGAAAAAGACGCCCTTGTGAGCGTCTTTTTCCAACTTGAGATAGATGTATCATTATTGTTCTGCTAGGTGACATAGTTCTCGTATAAAGTTTTCTCACACAAATGATCTGTGTATCAATGTGTTTTTGATATACAGATCATTTGTATGATAATTCTTATAAATAATTGCTGAATGATAACCTTACATGAATGCTTTTAAAAGCTCTTGAACTAATGGAATTACTCCACCTACAAAGTTTAAAACTGCCATTGCGATTTCCATATGATTGCCTCCTTTAGTAGTAAGATGTAATAAATCTTTATAAATTCATTATAGTAAGCGCTTACAAAAACATCAATGCATTTCGATATGCAATAATTCATATTTGTATTTGGTAATGAGGATGAAGAGGAATAAGTGACTTATCCCGCTATTTGTGGGAGTCGGGCTGTATGTAAAAGCCTTCACTTTATCAAAATGTAAGCTGTATCTTGTATAATATAATGGTGGAGGTCGAATATGAAAAAAATAAATTCAAATATAGATTTGGATAAAAATGTATTGGAAGCGGTATTTATTCCAAGAAGGTTTATTGTTTTATGGATTACACTCGTATATATAGCTTCAGTACTTTTAGAGTTTCGTAATAATATTTTCTCTATGGATAGTTTTTTCTTTACAATAGTCATTGTTATTCATACTATTTTTCATTGGTATGCGAGTTCATTAAAAAATAGGCAATTGTTGTACTTCTTTTTTGTACAACTTTTCATTGTGTTTTTGGCTGCGTTTATTGCAACAAATGCTTCGATAGCGATTTTTGTTGGATTAACTCCTATTTTAATCGCCCAAAGTTTATATGTTTATAACAATATATTTAAAGTAATGGCAGTTTTTACTCTTATGTATGCAATATTTTGTGCTGCAATTAGTATCAATTATGGTGTGAATAAATTAGCTATTCTTATCTCTATGTTTCTTTTAGTGTTAGCAATTATTATTCCTTTTTCTTATATTAATAAGCAGCAATTTGATGCACGTAATCGTATACAGAGCTATATTCAAGAGTTAGAGTCTGCATATATGAGAGTGGAAGAATTGACATTAGCTAATGAAAGGCAGCGTATGGCAAGAGATTTACATGATACGTTAGCGCAAGGTTTAGCAAGCTTAATTATGCAATTGGAAGCGATAGATGCCCATATGCAAAAAGGGAATACAGGACGATCTCAAGAGATTATGAAACAAACTATGATAAGAGCGAGACAAACTTTACATGATGCAAGGTTGGTTATTGATGATTTGCGTCATACTACTAATTCATTTAATGGAGCAGTAAAAGAAGAGATTCAACGTTTTTCTGAAGCTACGTCTATACATGTGAGATTTACTATCCAAAGTCCACCGTATATTTCAAGCGTAGTAAAAGAGCACTGCTTATATGTAATTAGTGAATGTTTAACGAATATCGCAAAACATTCGCAGGCAGCAGATGTAAATTTAAATGTTGAATATATCGATGATCTTGAAAAACTTACTATTGAAGTTGAAGATAATGGAATTGGTTTTGACACTAGATATATCGGTAAGAATCCTGGACATTATGGTTTAATTGGTCTAAATGAGCGTGTTCGATTGATTAAGGGAGAAATACATATATTGAGTGAAAAGATGAAAGGTACGAAAGTGTATATTCAAGTGCCTATAAATAAAGAAGGAGATAGCCATGAAACATAACGTATTAATTGTAGATGATCATTTCGTTGTAAGAGAAGGTCTGAAATTAATAATAGAAACGAGTGATTCATTTCAAATTATAGGTGAGGCTGCAAACGGAGAAGAAGCCCTTTCTTTCATAGAAAAGAAGAAACCTGATGTCATTTTAATGGATTTGAATATGCCTAAAATGAGTGGTTTAGAAACAATTGAGGCTTTGAATGAAAAACAAAACCATACGCCGATTATTATATTAACTACTTATAACGAAGATGAATTAATGTTAAAGGGAATTGAGTTAGGGGCAAAAGGATATTTGCTAAAAGATACGGATCGAGAGAATTTGTTTCGAACATTGGAAGCGGCTATTCGAGGTGAGATTTTACTACAACCAAATATTATGGAAAAGATAGTGAAGTATAAAAGGAAAGAAGTACATGCTGATAAGGTTGCAGAAAATAACTTAACGGTTAAAGAATTGTTTGTGCTGAAAGCTATTGCGCGCGGATATAAGAATAAAGAAATTGCATTTGATATGGGAATAGCTGAGCGAACGGTAAAAGCATATTTAACAAATATATACAATAAATTAGGTGTTAATTCACGGTCAGAAGCAGTAGCTGTATCTATTGAAAGGAAGTTAATTCATTTTTAAAACATTATATATGCCCAATCGTACATTATAGGCTTGCCCTTTTGTACGATTTTTTTATTTCTTTCTCATGTTATGCTTCAGAAAGTATGAGAGATTTAAGAACAATCTAATTGCATTACAATTATAGACGTTTCTAATGTAGGAAAGGAAGAAGAATAATTAAATGGAAACTTTGTTTTTAATTCCTGTATTAATTTTCTTTATTTGGCTGCAAAGCAAACAAAGAAAATTAAACTGGATAGATATTATAACTTTTCTCATGATGATAGGGATTATTACTTATACGGCGCCGCAACAAATGACTAGGGATTTACAAGCAGAGTTACTGGCAGTTACGCTTATTTCTTTCGCTATTGGTATTTGGCAAGGTGGGGGAATTACAGTCTGTTATGAGGATGAAATTTTATATATTACAAATGGAAAACAGTATTCCATTTCATGGATTCTCTTAATAATTGGCAACATAATTATTATTAATATATTTGAAGGTGGATTTACATTTAATGGATCGTGGTTTCTTTTGTGTGGTGTTGTCATTACATCTGGGGTGAAAAACAGTATTCTATGTGTTCTGTACAAATTAACAGTGCGAAATTGAATGGAAAACCAAAGCTATTTTCTTTTACCCCAACATAAAACGTATTGCTGTAAGTTCATTAAAAGACCGTAGTTGATAAAAAATGAGATGGAAGTATTGGAAGAATGGGGGAGTTAACGTAGATGTTTCTACCTATTACTACATTTGATAGGTTTAGTTGGCTGGGGAATGTTGCTTTCTCTTCAGAAAAGACTAGTAGGAATCGAGCGCTATCGAGGGCTGAAGAAAGCAATGTTAATTTGTGTGAAAATAAATGTAGAGATTCAGTTAATAATATTCATCAAAAAATAAATGTGGATGCTTTGGACTATAGTAATAATCGTATATTGGGCCGTGCAGAACCCCATTCAACAATTGTCATAACAAGTAGTGATATGTATGTTGGAAGCGGACGAGTTAATAAGTATGGAGAATTTAAAATATATACAAATGATTATCTGGAAGAGTATTTGGTACTAGAAATTCAGTTGATAATGGGCGGTTTCTATCAAGGAAGTATAACGGTAAAGTTAAGGGATGATGATTTCCTTTTTATTTAGTAAATAAAAAGGAAGCAACCGTAGTCGCTTCCTACATCTATTAAGCCGAAGCTTTCTTCATTCTCTCAAGTAAACTAGATAAAATATGTGTACGATAAGATTCTAGTTTTTTACCTTCGTAAGTACGAATCCCTAATTTTTTAAGTTCTTTTACATACCAACCTTTGCTTCCGAAATACATGTGATCGCTCCCCTTCAACTTTGTTTATTTGTCCTGATTGTACTTGGAGGTACGGGTAATATAATGAAGGAAATGAATTTCGCGCGAAAATGGTTAACTTTGTTGCAAAAGACATATATACTAAGGGTAGTATATAACGAGGTGGGCAAGACGTGATTATAGAGAAGCACGAAATTCAAATTGACCAAATTACGAGCGGTAAAGTGAATATCTTTACTTTCTATAGAAATAGAAAGCAAGTTGATGATCATTTTTTACGATTGCAAGAACCATCGCTTACAGCAAACTACTTCTTCCATTTTCATTTTGATGCAGAGAGCTTGCATCTTCTGCAGGAAGAGTTTCCGGGCGTATATCCGTACGACCGTAGTGACACGATTCACGACTGGACGGAAAAGATGAAAGCGGAATTGCAACATCAGATCCAAACAGGTAAATGGAATAAACGCGTACGTATCGGTAATCGCATTCTAGATGTGGTGTTTACGTGGTGTGACGAAGATATAGTAGAGTGAAAAAGAAGCGGATGACGCTTCTTTTTTTTAGCGCTGGAATAAAACGAGCTTACCTGCAGAAGATGTGCAGCGATGTGTTTTTTCATGCAATCCTTTTTCTTGTAAAATAGATTCACCTTTTGCTTTCGCTTCTTTTTCAGTTGCTGCCTCGAATGATTCGTCTAATGCTTTTGAACCATCTTTTTCAAAGACTGTTAGAACGTATACTCCCATGAAAATTCCCTCCAATAATAAAAATCAGAATCTTATAACTATTTTGGCATAAATCACTAGAATATGCAAAGAAATATATGACATTGCGTGTTACAATAAAGTGAAACTTTAACTAGTGGGGAGTCTTTTCATCCCCACTAGTTATTAGCCTTCACCAATCGGGTATTTATGGGCAGTTTACTTTCAGATTGGCTTCTTTGCCTACTGCCCGTTAATACGGGGTAAAGTGAAACTTTAATCAGTGGGGGATTTTTTATTTCCTGCTTATTACTAGTTTTCGCCAATTGAGCATTTATTGTTTGTGTTCATGCGGATAAGATGAAACTTTTGAACTATAGAAAGGATCGTTATTTGTGAAACAAGTGAAGTTTATACATGCGGCTGATTTGCATTTGGATAGTCCGTTTAAAGGGATGGAGATGAATGTACCACAGTCTGTTTGGGAGAGAATGAAGCAGAGTACGTTTGAATCGTTCGAGCGTATTGTTGATAAAGCGATTCAAGAGCGCGTTGATTTCGTATTACTAGCCGGGGATTTGTATGATGCGGAGACGAGAAGTTTGAGGGCGCAAGTGTTTGTGCGTGAGCAAATGAAGAGACTTTCGCAGTACGATATTCCCGTTTTTATTATTCATGGTAACCACGATCATTTAGGGGGAAGCTGGGCAGCGATTGAGTTTCCGGAAAATGTTCACGTGTTTACGGAGCCTTATGTGGAAGAGAAGTCATTTTATAAAAATGGTGAGCTTGTAGCTTCTATTTACGGGTTTAGTTATTTGCAGCAAGCGGTAACGGATAATATGACAGCGCAGTATACGAAAATGAGTGATGCGCCTTTTCATATTGGAATGCTTCACGGAAGTGTGGAAGGGGATGCAGAGCATAATCGCTATGCACCGTTTCAAATTCGTGAGCTGAAGGAAAAGCAGTTTGATTATTGGGCTCTTGGCCATATACATAAACGTGAAATTTTATCAGAAGAGCCGTACATTATTTATCCAGGTAATATACAAGGGCGTCATCGTAAGGAGACGGGCGAGAAGGGTGCGTACCTTATTGAACTCACGAAACAAGGATCGCAGTGTTCATTTTTCCATACGGCGGATGTTGTGTGGGATGAGATAGAAGTGAATATTGATGGACTTGAAACTGTTGATGATCTTATGACGAGCGCGTCAAGTGCGATGAATGAATGCAGAAGAGAAGAGGAAGGTACGCTTTTAACTGTCATATTTACAGGACAGGGACCACTTGCTCCTTATTTGCGTGAAGACAAGCGCGTGGAAGAGATTTTTCATATTTTAGCAGCGGGAGAAGAGCGAAAAGACTTTGTATATGCGATGAAGTGGAAAAACGAGACGGTTTCTTTTGCGGAAATTGAACGTTTGAAAGAAGAAAATCATTTCGTCGGTAGTGTGCTGAAAGAGTTAGAAGCTTTCACAAATATGGACGGAGTGTTGCGCACCATTTGGACATCTCCTGTAGCGCGTAATAGCATTGAAGCTTTTACGGAAGAAGAGAAGAAAGAGATTCAAAAGGAAGCGGAAAATATTATTTTAGAGCAATTATTCCAGCAAGAGAGGGATAAAAAATGAGAATTGAAAAACTCCATATTTATGGCTATGGAAAACTAGAAAATGTGGAAATGGATCTGTCAATGCTGACGGTACTGTACGGTGAAAATGAAGCGGGGAAATCGACAATTCGCTCGTTTATGAAAAGTATTTTATTCGGTTTTCCGACGAGAGGACAGCGCCGTTATGAGCCGAAAGAAGGCGGGAAGTACGGCGGAGCGATGACTGTTCAAACAGAGAAGTACGGCCGTTTGAAAATTGAACGATTGCCAAAGACGGCAGTAGGCGCGGTGACCGTTTATTTTGAAGGCGGGAAAACTGGCGGCGAAGATATTTTAAACGATATATTAAGCGGTGTGAATGAAAGCTTATTTGATTCTGTTTTTTCATTTGATATGCATGGTCTTCAAAATATTCATCAGCTCGGCGAAGCGGATATCGGCAATTATTTATTTTCGGCCAGCGCAGTCGGAAGTGATGCGTTATTGCAGTTAGATAAAAAATTAGAAAAAGAAATGAATCAGCGCTTTAAGCCGAGTGGTCGTAATCCTGAAATTAACGTGTCACTGCAAGAGATGAAGAAAATTGAGGAAAAGATGAAAGAATGGCAAGGGAAAATTGGCACGTATGAAAAACAAGTCGAGCAGTTAAAAGAAAGTGAAGAGAAACTTGCTTCTGTTCGTGCGGAAAAAGAGTCAGCCGAAAGACGAAAGCAAGACTATGAAATATTAGTGGCGCTTGAGCCTCTTGTTATTGAAAAGAGTACGCACGAGAAAGTGTTAGAAAACGAGAACGGGCAGTTTCCTGTAAACGGAATGGCGCGCTATGAGGCGGTAAAGGCAAAGATAGAACCGCTCCAAGTACAAGTAGATTCACTTCAAAAAAAGATAGAAACAGTGCAATCAGAAATTGATTCCACAGAAATAGATGAAGCATTTTTACAAAAAGAAAGTTACGTAGAAGAACTTCGTATGCAGCATATGTCTTATGAAAATGCACGCCAAGAAATGCGTGATATGACGGGAAGTATTGCGAATATAAAAGAAGAAATCGCAGAACTACAGCAACAAATTGGCGCTACTTTTGAACAAGAGACTGTTCTTTCGTTTGATATAAGTTTAGCGACGAAAGAATTAATTATGCAAACTGTGCAAAAGGCGCGTGAATTAGAATCGCAAAAAGCACAACTAGATGAACGTTTTAAAACGGCTCAGGAGCAATTAGAAGAGCAAGAAGAAAATATAAGACAAATCGGCCAGCAAATGTTAGCTGATGAAGAAAAAAATACGTTAGTTGAGAAAGAAAAATCATTTCAGGATGCGGCATTTTTAGGAATGGGCGCAGAGAGAATGAAGCGCAAGTATGAGGAAAAAGCAGGGGCGGCTATGCAAAAGAAAAAACAGTGGCAAAGAATTTGTCTTCTGTTACTTCTTATTAACACGCTTGTTTTATTCACGAGTCTATTTATAGATAACCGCGTGCTGTTATTTATTAGTGTGATTGTGTTTGTAGGGATTGTTTTAGCACTCGTTTTATATAAAGATCCTTCGGGTGGATTACAAGAAGAGCTTCTTACTCTTCAGCAAAGTGCTGGCGGACGACAAAGTGAAGAAGCGATGTCTGTTCGGTATCAGTTAGAAAAAGATGAAGAGATTTGTAAGCTATTTGAGCGTGAGTCGTATAAGTTGCAGCAAATGGAACGTGCTTATGATAAAGTCGTTTCATCTTATGAAGAATGGGAGAGAGAAACGTTCCAAATAGGAGAACAAGTAGGTGCGTATAAAATGCGCTATATGTTCCCTGAATTTTATACGTATGCACACATATTGCCAGCGTTTGAGCGTATTGAAAAAATGCAGCAATTATATCGTGAGCTAGATAAACAAGGCGAGCGGAAATCTTCATTATATGAAATGATTTCGCACTTTGAGCATAAACTAGAAACTGTTATCGGTAGTAAAGAGTATAGTAATTTGCATGAGGCGCAAAGTCGTATGCAAAATGAAAAAGAGAAGCGTCAAACTTGTAAGCAGCTGAAAGAGAAGCTGGCGGAATGGCAAGAAGAATATGAGTTCATGCAGCAGCAATTAAAACAACTACTAGTAGAGCGAGATGGGTTATGGCATATCGCAGAATCTACAGATGAAGAGATGTTTTTAGAAGCAGGAAAATTGGCAGAGAAACGTGAAGACGCGGATAAGCAAGTGGGGCGTTTATTACCTCAAATTGATTTGTTAGAACAGCGCTTAACGAGTTTGTCATTAGCTGAGCATTATGAGGCTGACGGTTATGATGAAAAATTAAAGCAAGAAATTACAGCCGCGCAAAACTGTCTGGCGCAAGAGAAAGAACTGACAGAGCGTATTGCGAAGCATCGAATAGAAATTGCGAATTTAGAAGAAGGCAGTACGTATGGTGATTTACTACATGAGTGGGAAATGAAAAAAGCGCAAGTGCGTGAACAAGTGAAGAAGTGGGCTGCATATGCGGCCGCAAAGACAGTATTAACGAAAACGAAGCAATATTATCATGAAGTGCATTTGCCGCGTATTTTACAAAAATCCGAAGAGTATTTCGTGTATTTAACAGGCGGGAGATATAGTAAAATATTCTCACCGTCAGAAGCGGAACCGTTCATTGTCGAACGTAACGATGGTATGCGTTTTTACAGTCATGAACTAAGCCAAGCGACAGCGGAGCAGTTATATTTATCATTGCGATTCGCGCTAGCGAAAACGTTTGAGCATGACTATCCATTTATTATTGATGATAGCTTCGTACATTTTGATGCGGTAAGGACGAATCGAACGATTGAACTTATAAAAGAAATTGCGAAAGATAGACAAGTTATCTTCTTTACATGCCATGCGCATTTATTAACGTATTTTACAGAAAATGAGATTATAAAATTAACACGTAAGCGTAAAGAAAATGAGTTGTAGTATGCTATACTAAAAGTAACTGATTTGGTGGAGGAATTCGAATGAAAAAGAAAATTGTAGAATATGAAGTTGGTGAACAAGTCGATGTTTTCTTGTTAATTAAAACAGCGACAAAAGGTCTCGCAAGCAATGGCAAGCCGTTTTTAACAGTAATCTTACAAGATCCAAGTGGAGATATTGAAGCAAAGCTATGGGACGTATCGCCAGAAGTTGAGAAACAATATGTAGCGGAAACAATCGTTAAAGTAGCTGGAGATATTCTAAACTATAAAGGACGTATTCAATTACGTGTGAAACAAATTCGTGTTGCGAATGAGAATGAAGTAACAGACATCTCAGACTTTGTAGAAAAAGCTCCAATAAAAAAAGAAGATATGGTTGAGAAAATTACGCAATACATATTTGAAATGAGAAACCCGAACATACAGCGTCTAACAAGACATTTGTTAAATAAGCATCAAAATGAATTTTTAGAATATCCAGCAGCGACAAAGAACCATCACGAGTTCGTATCTGGACTAGCTTATCACGTTGTATCGATGTTAGATTTAGCGAAAGCTATCTCGGCTCTGTACCCATCGTTAGATAAAGACTTACTATATGCGGGCGTTATTTTACACGATCTTGGTAAAGTATTTGAGCTATCTGGACCAATTTCTACGACGTATACGTTAGAAGGAAATTTACTAGGCCACATTTCTATCATGGTGAACGAAATTGGTAAAGCAGCAGAGGAACTACAAATCGATGCAGAGGAAGTATTAATCCTTCAGCACATCGTCCTTTCCCATCACGGAAAAGCAGAATGGGGTAGCCCAAAACCACCATTAGTGAAAGAAGCAGAAATTCTGCACTACATCGATAACTTAGATGCAAAAATGAACATGATGGACCGCGCATTAGGACGCACAAAACCAGGCGAATACACAGAACGTGTCTTTGCGCTTGATAATCGTTCGTTCTATAAGCCAACTTTCCATAATTAAGATTGTGAATAGAATGGCCTCATTAAGTGTGGCATGACAATAAAATTGTTTAAAAAGATGGTGTGAAATTAAGTTTTCACACCATCTTTTATTGCCCTGATAAGGGAAGACACTGCAAATAGCTTTAAAAACCATTATTTATTCCTTGATGAGGAAAGAAATAATGAGAGAAAAAGATGTAAATCATACGGCAAATTTATATTCCATTAGCTCGTGTAAAGCTAATGGATGAGGATCTGTTGTCAATAAAAAAACGGATCTTAAACAAAACAACCCTTTTGCATATCATGTGATGCAAGGGAGGCAAGAGAACGTGTTCGTTGATTGAAAATCTTTTGTAGAGTATTCTAAATATAGAGTTGTATTAGGAATATTCTTTTAAGGAGAGTGATTACTTTATGCTAGGAAAATGGATGGATAAAGTAAGAGAACCTAGATGTATACACAATTATAAATTTATTAAAACTCAGGATAGTGAAAATTTTAAAACAGGGCAGATTGGGACAGCTAATATTTATAAGTGCGAAAAATGTGGTAAAGAAAAGGTTGATTATAAATATAACAGTGATATAAATAGTGATTTTTGGAATATATAAAATAAATCATTTAATGAAACAGAGAATTACTAATATTAATTATTCGCTAAAATTACAATTTATTGTAAGGATATTTGACTATTAAAGAATTTTAATAGCCTATGATTAGTTCATTGATTGTAGGCTATTTATTTTGGCGAGTGAAAAGGTTTTATTACCAGTAGATATGAAAATAATTACGCCACAAAACATATAGCATTTTAAACTAATACTGAGATATTAAAAAATATCTCGAATTCAAGATAATTTACTTGCTTTTTAATCACTTGAGTTGTAAAGTGATAGTAACGAAAGGAATTATTACTTTCGAACGAATCGTTTTACACAGTGAATTATTTTTTTAACTATCACTTGACTAGTAAAATGAATGATTACTTTTATAAACAAATGCTACGTTGACCAGCGAGCAAAAATAAAACAGTTAAATATAAATTAAAACTATTGGAGGAATATAAAATGAACCAATTAAAAGGAATACACCACGTTACAGCAATTACAAGTAGTGCAGAAAAGAACTATGAATTTTTCACTCACGTTTTAGGAATGCGTTTAGTTAAAAAAACAGTAAACCAAGATGATATTCAAACGTATCATTTATTCTTTGCAGATGATAAAGGTAGTGCAGGAACAGATATGACATTCTTTGACTTCCCAGGTGTTCCAAAAGGAGTACACGGTACAAATGAAATTTCAAAAACTTCATTCCGCGTTCCGACTGACGCAGCACTAGAGTATTGGGTGAAACGTTTTGACCGTCTTGAAGTAGAACATACAGGAATTAAAGAGCAATTTGGTAAGAAAACTCTTTCTTTCGCTGATTTTGATGATCAACACTATCAATTAATCTCAGATGAATTTGATAAAGGGGTGGAATCAGGTACACCTTGGCAAGACGGGCCAGTTCCATTAGAATATGCAATTACTGGCTTAGGACCTGTATTTATCCGTATCGCGAATTTCAGTTATTTCAAAGAAGTACTAGAAAAAGTTCTATTATTTAAAGAGATTGCTCAAGAAGGAGAATTCTACTTGTTTGAAGTAAACGAAGGTGGAAATGGTGCCTCAGTCATTGTAGAACATAATACAGTTCTTCCAGAAGCGCAACAAGGTTTTGGTACAGTGCATCATGCAGCATTCCGTGTAGAGGATCGCGCTGTATTAGAAGAGTGGATTGAGCGACTAAGTCGAGTTGGACTCCCTTCATCTGGTTATGTAAATCGTCACTTCTTTGAGTCATTATATGCAAGAGTTGCGCCGCAAATTTTATTCGAGTTTGCAACAGATGGCCCTGGTTTTATGGGAGATGAGCCTTATGAAACGCTTGGAGAGAAATTATCTTTACCTCCGTTCTTAGAGCCAAAGCGTGAAGAAATCGAAAAATTAGTTCGTCCGATTGATACAGTGAGAAGTACGAAGGAATTTATTAAAGAGTAAAGATAGAAATAATAAGTAGAAGAGCAAGTAGTTTTAGCGAATCGCTGGAATTGCTTGCTTTTTTATTTGGGCTATAAAATTTTCTGAAAAATGTTTCTCAAGTTTTTTAAATAGAAATATTTGGTATAATTCATTTAAATTATAAATTTTCTGACAATTATTTTTCAATACATAGAAAAGGGGTGGTGATATACAATTTGGATAATTGTATAAATATCCTAATTTTGTAAGTTTGGAGAAAAGGGGATGCGAAGGTATGGGAACAGATGTAGTAACGAAGGAGCAAATGAAACACTTATTGGATGATTGGTATCATTCAATGTTAAAACAAGATGTTGTTAAAGCAAAAGTGCTAAATGAAGAAATAGAGTCCAAGGTTATCTATATTAAAGAAGATCAGTATGCAGCATTTTATCATGCATTATTAAAATTCCGTTATCATGTGCTAATTGATAGTTTGAGTATTACAAAGAATAGTTTTGATGAAATTGATACTCTTATACTTCCTGATGACGCACTTTTAACACATTATTATTACTTATTCAAAGGTATTCATGCAATGTATATATCAAATTATATTGAGTCACAAAATCACTTTGAAGAGGCTGGGAAATCACTTAAACATATAACATCTTCGTTGGAACATGCTGAATTTAATTATAGATTTGCATATCTATCTTATCAAACGTATAAACCATTGATGGCGATTGATCAAATACGTTTAGCAAAAAATGAATATGAAAAACATCCTGGTTATGAAGCTTGTATTGCTTTATGTGAGAATATTTTTGCAATGGCTTGTATTGATTTAAAGCAATATGAGCAAGCCGAAGAGAAGTTTGATTTGGCATTAGATGTATTTCAAAAGATAGATAATAAAAGATTTATTACAATGGTTCGTCATAATTTAGCATGGTTATATGCAAATCAAAACCTTTCGAGTTTAGCAATTCGCCATTTAGTAGAAGTAATAAAAAGTAATCCAAAACATTTCAAAGCAATGTTTGTATTAGCACGTGAATATTACAAAATTGGACAAATCGATACTGCCGCTGAATTAATTGAAGAAGGATTAGATATATGTAATAAGATACAAAATAAAGAATTTCAGCATCGTTTTGTAATTTTAAAGGAAATGAATCAAAAGACGTCTAGTGTATCATTAGAATCCACTATTTTAAATGGGATTTCATATTTTGAGAAAGAAGGCTTGTTGGAGTGTATTCAAGAGTATACTGAGATTTTAGCTATGCAATTTTATAAAGAAGAAAACCATGTAAAGGCAAGTAAATATTTTTATATAAATAACCAAGCACAGAAAAAACATTTAAAAAAAGGGGCGTTGAAATAATGAAAAAAGTAGGCGTAATAGCAAAAGGGTTAATTTTTGCAGGGGTTCTTTCATTTGGATTTAATTTTTCTACTACTACACAGCAAGCAGTTAATATTGGTGACGGAGGAGCACCAGCAAGACCAGACTACGTTAATATAGGGGACACGGGAGGAGCACCAGCAAGACCAGACTACATTAATATAGGAGATACAGGTGGAGCACCCGCAGATAATAGAGGCGACGGCGGAGTAAGCCAACTCTAATAACAAAGAAAGGGACTTCAACATGAAGTCTCTTTCTTTGTTATTAGAGCATGTAGAGAAAAGAATTGACTTACTTTAAATATGTAACTATAATAGTTACAAAATAACCATCATTAATAGAAATGAGTTATATTTTTTAATATAATTGTAACTAAAGTGGTTACAATTAAAAACAATCATAAAACAACCAAATAATGTAAAAACTTTAAATAGCAACAAGAGAAAGGAGACGGGAATTTTGAAACGGTTTAAGTTTTATATGATTAGCGGTATTGTTCTTGTTTTATTAATAGTATGTAACTTCGTTGATAAGCCGATTGCGAAGGTTGAAGAAGTGAAAGATACTGTGATGATGAGGCTGAATACGAAAGAGAGTATGGCGCAGATTGATGGACAGACGATATACTTTAAGCAAATTGGTGAGGGGAAGCCGCCTTTACTTATGCTTCACGGGTTCGGTGGTTCTTCAGATGGGTTTAGTGATATTTATCCGGAACTTGTAAAGGACCATACGATTATTGCGGTTGATATTTTAGGGTTTGGGCGTTCTTCTAAACCAATTGATTTTCAGTATTCGTTTCCCACGCAAGTGAATTTATATTATAAGTTAATGAAGAAACTCGGATACGATCAATTCGCAGTACTTGGTCATTCGATGGGCGGAGAGATGTCTCTAAATTTAGCGTATTTATATCCGGATGCAGTAACGCATCTCGTTTTAGCGGATTCTACAGGAATAGAGTCTTTCCAGCAAAAAGAAAGTTATGAAGTGCCGCCACTATCGACAGACTTACAAACTGTAACAGAGATTACGGATTATAATAAAAATGAAGTGAAAAATAGTCGCGATGATAAAGAGCATTATGATCAGCTTACGAAAATGAGAGAGCGCCGCATTGCGATGGAAGCAGATAAAATTAAGGTACCGACTTTAATTATATGGGGACGACACGATAAGAGTGTTTCTTGGAAAAATGGTGAACTGTATCATGAGCTATTTGCAAATAGTACGTTCCATATCATTGAAAAAGGATACCACGCACCGTTTCGCCAGGAGCCAATCGAGTTTATGGAATATGTACAAGCGTTCTTCGCGAAGAATCCACAATAAAATTTTAAGCATAAATCCACTTCTTTCCTCATAAAGTGAAACTAATAAGGCTTGTCTAAGGAAAGGGATGAACGAAAGTGGAAACTTTACCATGGTGGATTTATCTTGTAATCATTGGGATCGTATTGAGTGGCTACATGGTTTTATATACTTCGAAAAAAGAGCAAGAGATGGATAATGATTTTATCGAAAAAGAAGGCGAAGTATATATGAAGCGCTTAGAAGAAGAACGAGAGAAACGGAATCAGGATAGTGATAAGGATTCGGTGTTGCTTTAATAGAAATTTTGAAAGGCTACCAACTAGGAGAACTTTATATCTAGGTGGTAGCCTTTTTTCTTTTTTGGAGCAGTATATGTTCATCAAGCTAAGCTTATATAAGCTTAATTTTACATGTATATGATATTCATCATGAAACTTTATTGATGGTATTTATATATATGTTCAATCATAAGAATGGAAATAGCGCAGTATCTACAGGGGGGATTAACAATGCATAGGGATGAAACATCATTACATCCTGATACAGGTGTTACATCTGTAATGTTTGTTGAGCGTTCATTAAATGAAATTCGTTTTTGGTCTAGAATCATGAAGGAGCATTCTTTTTTTCTTCGCTTAGGGTTTAGATGCGAGGATACTCAACTAATTGAAGAGGCTAATCAATTTTATCGATTGTTTGAACATATCGAACAAATAGCGCATTCCTATACAAATGAAACAGATCCTGAGCAAATAAAAAGATTTAATTCAGAAGTACAACAAGCCGCAACTAATATTTGGGGATTTAAAAGAAAAATTTTAGGATTAATTCTCACATGTAAATTGCCAGGACAAAATAACTTTCCACTGTTAGTTGACCATACAAGTAGGGAAGCTGACTATTTTAGAAAACGTTTAATACAATTAAATGAAGGGAAATTAGATGCCCTTCCTGATGCTATTATTAAAGAAAATGTTTTCTTTTTAAGGATTATGGCAGACCATGCTAAATTTATTGGTCATCTTCTTGATCCATCGGAAAGAAAACTTGTAGACACAGCACGGAATTTTAGCAATGATTTTGATGAATTGATGTATCAAGCAATTGACTTAGAATCTATGAAACCACAATCCCAAACAGTCCCTCTTTTAGATCAATTTTTAGATCAAAATCGTGTGTCGGTTACATCTCTTCGGGATTTTAAGAAAACAGCACGTGATTTAATTGAGCAATGTAAAATAAAGAGTATCATTCATCCATTATTAGCAGACCATGTTTTCCGTGAAGCTGATAGATTTCTTGAAATCATTGATATGTTTGATGTTCATCTTACAAATATTCAATCCCAACCTAGATATTAGAAGATAAGGAAAGATAATATTTTACTTTCGGCTGAGAAGTTAACAATTTATTGTTAGCTTCTTTTCTTTGTGATTAAAATTTCTTTTCGTTTAGTAAATTTCCCTGTGAAGACTACATAAATCCCTTTGACCAAATATGTAATTCTCTGTAAAATAATATATATGGAAAGATTATGAATATACAGGAAATCTATGGATAGTAGATTCTAATAAATTATTCGGGGGGATTTATTAGTTAAGTATATTAACTTGTTTGCACTGAATTTTACATATAAAGGGGTATTAGTAATCATGAAAGCAAAGAAATTAGTAAGTTTAGCGTTACCAGTTATGTTATTGAGTGGTTGTATTACAATTGAAACTGATGGTAAGAAAGCCGAACCAAAGAAAGAAGAAACGCAAAAGGTAGAGAAAGAGAGTAAGTCAACTGATAGCAAGAAAGAGGATAGCTTATCTGTAGCGAAAGGTGAAGATACAAACAGTAGTTCATCAAGTAGTCAACAAAGTTCTTCTTCAAATAATTCTACTTCTTCTAATTCTTCAACTGGTAAGGTAACTGGTTCAGATGTTGAAAGATACAAGGCAGATATTATAAACAGTGCCACTCAAATTGAAGATACAATGAAATTAATTGAAGGAATAGCAGATTCAGACGTAAAATCATACAAACAAAAGAAAAGTGAAGTACAACTGAGTTTAGGTGGAGCAAAGGCAACTGCAACGAAAGTGAAGAATCTACAAGCGCCTCCTGAATTACAGGGAGAACAAGCGAAGATAAAGCAATCGATGGAACTGTATGCGGATTGTTTTCAACTTCTTTTTGATGCATTAGACCAAGAAGACGAGAGTAAAATGCATCAATCATTAAGTAAAGCACAAGAAGGCTCAAAACTGTTTGAAGAAGCAGCGAAGAGTATCGGTAGCAAAACTAACTAAGAATAAATTACTTAAAGGGGTATGAGGTATGAAAGTGAAAAAACTAATAGCTGCTGCAGTTCCAGTTGCCATATTATTAAGTGGTTGTGTTACAGTAAAAGATTCGGCAAATAAAGAAGAAAAGACAGAAGAAACAAGTAAATCTAAGGCTGCTGAAACGAAAGAAAAATCAACTAATTCGAAAGAAGAAAGTAAAGATGTTCAAAAGGTTCGAGTTTTAGATGAAGATTATGCACAATATTTATTAGATATTGAACAGGATATGTTAAGACGATTTGATTACTATGATGCTTCTGTAAGAGATTTGAGAAATGGAAGTAAATCAAAAGCTGAGGTATTAGATAGTATTAAAGACATCTATAAAGTATTTGATAAGATAGAGAAGATTTACGCACCGCAAAAACATAAAGAAGAACAAAAAGAGATTGAAAAAGCGACAGGTAAACTAAGAGAAACATTCGGTGAAATAGAGAAGTTATTCAACGATAAAGGCTTCAACTTAGAGACCGATAAGGAAATCTTAAATAAAGCAAATACAAAACTAGAGGAAGCAAAACGTATTTGGAAACCTACATTCGATAAGTTAAGATCCGAAACAAAAGGTGATACAGCCACAGAAAAATCTACTAGTACAACAAGTAGTTCTACATCGACAAGCCCAACTACTGATAGTCAGGCTCAAACAGATAAAAGCCAAGCTAAAACGGGGGTATTTGTAGGTACAGTTGGTACAAGTGAAGAGTTAGGAATTAGTTATGGAAACATGGAGAAGAACATCAAAGATGGGACTGAGATTATTGGTAACTGGGGTATTGATTACGGTAGTGGCATAAAAACTACGTTAGTACTAAAAGGTGATAAAACATTTGAGTCCTATGCGAACGGTTCTTATCCGAATAAAGATAACTATTTAACAGGAACATATGCGGTAGATGTTCCATCATTCCAGTTATCCTTAAAAGTAACAAAAGCAGTTAAAGACGGTCAAGAAGTAAAGCTAACAAATGATAGTATGATGTATAAATTACAAAACTATGATGGAAACACATTACAAATTTATCATATGGATGATAACGTTCGTATTCGATATGCAAAACAATAAATAGTTGGCAAAAAACTCTGTAATAAATTTTACAGGGTTTTTTGTTCGTTCTAATTGTATTTCTTCATTAATTTCCCTGGTGCTATCCATATTAGTATAAGTTGAGAAATTAACAAAACGATTTTCTTTTTGGAGAATGATAAGGATTCGGTGTTATTATAATTAGAGGATAGTGGATAACGTATTGTTATCCACTTTTTTATTTCCTAAAATATATTAACAATTCGACATAGGATATCGACTTACCGACACAAAGCGACAATGTTAAGAAGCACGATTATTGTTCGGGAAATTATTATAGAAGAAAAGCATATGAAATCGACATGATACATAGCGTCATTTTTAGATGTAACGCACAAGTTGCACAACCTATGCAACGATAACTAGCTTTACTCTTCATCATTTATTTGACCATACTAGACATAGAGAGGTGATAAACACAGTATGATTTTTAGTGAACGTTTAAAAGAAGAAAGGGAAAAAAGAAATTGGTCGCAAAATGATTTGGCTGAAAAAATTCATGTAAGTAGGCAGTCTGTTTCGAAATGGGAGACGGGAAAGAACTATCCGAGCATTGAAATTATTATTCATTTAAGTGATCTGTTCGGTATTACAATTGATGAGTTATTGAGGAGTGATGAAGAGTTGACGCAGAAAGTAATTGAGGATAGTAAGCAATTAGCGTATCCGAAATGGAAGGTGTTTTTCGATAGTCTATTTATGATGGGCGTATTTTTATTTATTACAAAAATCGTTGTATGGGCGTTAAATAAGTTTGCAGGAGCAAGCATTACAATTGTCGCAGATGCACCATATGTAATGAATTTTTTACCGCTCCTATTAATGGTTGTAGGTGGCATGGCTTCTGATAAGTTGAAGAAAATATATAGATAAGAGAAAGATTTGTAAGAAATCCCCCACACTAGCTGTTCTTTCCACTTAAATTGTGTACTATAAAGGATAGATAGGAAGGGGACGTTTAGAATGGAATTTCATGAGCAAAAGATTTTGCCGGCAGTGAGGCAAATTAAAGATTTGGAGAAGCTATTACATAGTTCGTATGAGTATATTGTTATTTTAGATATTCATGTCGGTCAATTGAAGAGTGTTGTGTCGCTCGCGAAGCAGCATAATAAAAAAGTATTTTTACATGTGGATTTGATCCATGGATTACAAAGTGATGGGCATGCGACGGAGTTTTTATGCCAAGAATATAAACCGTACGGGTTATTATCGACAAAGGCGAGCGTAATTATGAAGGCGAAGCAAAAAGGTGTCGTCTCCATTCAACGCATCTTTTTAATTGATTCTAGCGCAATGGAAAAGAGCTGTAATTTGCTAGAAAAGACGAAGCCGGATTATATAGAGGTGCTTCCTGGTGCGTTAACGGGTGTCATTGCTGAGGTGAAAGAGCGTACAGGTGTACCAATTTTAGCAGGTGGTTTTATTCGAACGGTAGAAGACGTTGAAAGAGCGTTAAATGCTGGTGCGACAGCAATTACGACATCGAAAAAAGAACTATGGAAACATTACCAAAAAAAGTGACGAAAATGTGAAAAAATTCTGTTGACACCGCTTTCATTAAGGGTTAACATTATAGACAAGTTAATAAACGTGACGGAGAAAAGAAGAGATCCACATTTTATTGTTTCTATATATATTATATAGAAGCATGTAAGCTGTGGATCTTTTTCTTTTGAAAAAAACGAATGGCCATTCATTTTACCTCTATCACTTTTCGAAAGCATTTAAATTGATTGTGGAGGGATTTTATGTCAGCATTTTTAGGGGAATTAATAGGGACTGCGTTGTTAATCTTACTTGGTGGCGGTGTTTGCGCTGGTGTAAGTTTAAAGAAATCGTTTGCGAAAGATTCTGGTTGGATTGTAATTACAATGGGTTGGGGTCTAGCGGTTGCTATGGCAGCGTATGCAGTTGGATCAATTAGTGGGGCACATTTGAATCCGGCTTTAACGATAGGACTTGCTTTTAAGGGAGCGTTCCCATGGAGTGATGTACCTATGTATATCGCAGCACAAATGATTGGGGCAATTATCGGGGCAGTTCTTGTATATTTACATTACTTACCACACTGGAAAGAAACAGAAGATCCAGGAACAAAGTTAGGTGTATTTGCAACAGGTCCAGCAATTCCGAACACATTTACAAACCTTTTAAGTGAAATGATTGGAACATTCGTTTTAGTATTTGGTATATTAGCAATTGGAGCAAATAAATTTGCAGATGGTTTAAATCCATTTATCGTAGGTTTCTTAATTGTAAGTATTGGTTTATCATTAGGTGGAACAACAGGATACGCAATCAACCCGGCTCGTGATTTAGGTCCGCGTATTGCACACTTCTTCCTTCCGATTGCAGGAAAGGGCGGTTCAAACTGGAAGTATGCATGGATCCCAGTAGTTGGTCCAATTTTAGGTGGATCACTTGCAGGATTATTCCATCAAGTTGTATTTGAAGGAAAACAAAATTCAGCACTTATTTATGTGATTATTACAACTGTGATTGTACTAGCAATCTCTTATATGACAAGTAAAAAAAGTGGAGCTACTACAAATAGTAGAAAAGTAGCATAGGGGGAAACTGATATGAAAAAATATATTCTTTCATTAGACCAAGGAACAACAAGCTCACGCGCAATTCTTTTCAATAAAGAAGGAAAAATCGTTCATTCAGCTCAAAAAGAGTTTACACAACATTTTCCAAAGCCAGGCTGGGTTGAGCATAATGCACAAGAAATTTGGGGATCTATTTTAGCAGTTATCGCAACTTGCTTAAGTGAAGCAGATGTGAAGCCAGAACAAATCGCTGGTATCGGTATTACGAACCAACGTGAAACAGCGGTTGTATGGGATAAAACGACTGGAAAACCAATTTATAACGCAATCGTATGGCAATCTCGTCAAACAGTTGAAATTTGTGATGAGTTAAAAGAAAAAGGTTATAGCGAGATGGTTCGCGAAAAAACAGGTCTTTTAATTGATGCATACTTCTCTGGTACGAAAGTAAAATGGATTTTAGATAACGTTGAAGGTGCAAGAGAAAAAGCAGAAAACGGCGAGTTATTATTCGGAACAATTGATACATGGCTTGTATGGAAATTGTCTGGCGGTAAAGCGCACATAACAGATTACTCAAATGCATCACGCACATTAATGTTTAACATTCACGACTTACAGTGGGATGATGAGCTTCTAGACATGTTAACAGTACCAAAGAGCATGCTTCCAGAAGTACGTCAATCATCTGAAATATATGGAGAAACAATTGATTATCACTTCTTCGGTCAAAATGTACCGATCGCAGGTGTAGCTGGTGACCAGCAAGCAGCATTATTTGGACAAGCTTGTTTCGGTGAAGGTATGGCGAAGAACACTTACGGAACTGGTTGTTTCATGTTAATGAACACAGGCGAAAAAGCAGTAGCTTCTGAGCATGGCCTATTAACAACAATTGCATGGGGTTTAGATGGTAAAGTAAATTACGCATTAGAAGGAAGTATTTTCGTAGCAGGTTCTGCAATTCAATGGTTACGTGACGGAATGCGCATGTTTAAAGATGCAAGTGAGAGTGAAGTGTACGCTTCTCGCGTTGAATCAACTGACGGCGTATACGTTGTACCAGCATTCGTAGGATTAGGTACACCGTACTGGGATAGTGAAGTACGCGGCGCTATGTTTGGTGTAACGCGCGGTACGACGAAAGAGCATTTCATTCGTGCAACGCTAGAATCTTTAGCATACCAAACGAAAGATGTACTATGCGCAATGGAAGCAGATTCAGGTATTGAACTGAACACATTACGCGTTGATGGCGGGGCAGTTAAGAATAACTTCTTAATGCAGTTCCAAAGTGATATGTTAGACGTTCCTGTAGAGCGTCCAGTGATCAATGAAACGACAGCTTTAGGTGCAGCATACTTAGCAGGTCTTGCGGTTGGATACTGGAAAAACCAAGACGAAATTAAAGCACAGTGGCATATGGACAAACGCTTTGAACCAACGATGGAAGCGGAAACAAGCGAAGAGCTATATGCTGGATGGAAAAAAGCAATTGAAGCAACTAAAGCTTTCAAATAATCATAAACAGTGTTATAATGATGACAAGTTAATAATTCGGTAGGAGATTTGGAGAGACCACAACACGCTATAGAGGCGAAATCTATAGCGGAGCTTGTGGTCTCTTTTTTCGTTATCAAAGGGAGGAATTACCATGAAATTTTCAAGTAAACAACGTAAAGACGTATTAAATGGAGTAAATAAACAAGAGTTAGATGTGATCGTAATTGGTGGAGGTATTACTGGTTCTGGTATTGCATTAGATGGGGCAACACGCGGTTTATCAACGATTGTGTTTGAAATGCAGGACTTTGCAGCAGGTACATCAAGTCGTTCAACGAAACTTGTACACGGCGGTTTACGTTATTTAAAACAACTTGAAGTAAAAATGGTAGCAGAGGTGGGGAAAGAGCGTGCGATCGTATATGAGAACGGTCCCCATGTAACAACACCGGAGTGGATGTTACTTCCGTTCCATACAGGCGGCACGTTCGGGTCATTCAGTACATCAATTGGTCTTCGTGTATACGACTTCTTAGCAGGTGTAAAACGAAGCGAGCGCAGAAAGATGTTTAACCGTGAAGAAACGCTAAATAAAGAGCCTCTTGTAAAACAAGAAGGATTAAAAGGCGGCGGTTACTACGTAGAATATCGTACAGACGATGCGCGTCTTACAATTGAAGTAATGAAAGAAGCGATTGAACATGGTGCGAAAGCTGTTAACTACGCAAAAGTAGACAGTTTCTTATATAAAGATGGAAAAGTATGCGGTGTACGTGTAATCGATTTACTAGACGGAGAAGTGTATGAAGTTTACGGTAAGAAAATTGTAAACGCAGCTGGTCCTTGGGTAGATACACTTCGTGAAAAAGATAACTCTAAAAAAGGGAAAGTACTTCAGTTATCAAAAGGTGTGCATTTAGTAATTGACCAAAAACGTTTCCCATTAGGGCAAGCAATTTACTTTGATACACCAGATAAACGTATGGTGTTCGCGATTCCTCGCGAAGGAAAAACGTACGTAGGTACAACAGATACGTTCTATGATAAAGACGCAGCTGTACCGCACATGACAACAGAAGATCGCACATATATCATTAATGCGATTAATTACATGTTCCCAAGCGTGAAAATTACAGAAAAAGATGTGGAATCAAGCTGGGCTGGTGTACGTCCGCTAATTTATGAAGAAGGTAAGAATGCATCTGAAATTTCTCGTAAAGATGAAATTTGGACTTCTGAATCTGGTTTAATTACAATCGCGGGCGGTAAATTAACAGGATACCGCAAAATGGCTGAAATGGTAGTAGACTACGTAACGAATCTATTACAAAAAGAAGGCCATAGCGCATATAAGAAGAGTGATACGAAACATATGCCAATCTCTGGTGGTCATGTAAGTGGTTCACACGGATTCCCGGCATTTGTTGCGAAAAAAGCAGGCGAAGGTACGAAATATGGTTTAACGACAGCACAAGCGGAAAAATTCGCGAAATTCTACGGCTCTAACGTTGACGTACTGTTTGACTTAGCGAAAAAACATAAAGACGAAGCGAAAGAATACAACATGCCGCTAGACGTTCTAATCCCACTTGTATACGCAATGGATTACGAAATGACAGTGAAACCAGTTGACTTCTTCGTACGCCGCAGAGGCGCTGTATTCTTCAACATCCACTGGGTATACGAGTGGAAAGAAGCAGTAATCAACTACATGGCTGCGAAACTAGGCTGGAGCAAAGAAGAGCAAATGAAATACACAGCTGAATTAGAAAAAGCGTTAACAGACGCTGTCATTCCTGTAGATCAACAAGAGCAAGCAGCTGCTTTAGCTTAAAAATAAACCGCGTGAGGGAGAGCCCTCGTGCGGTTTTTTGTTTTATTATATTTGTATAGAGTGTACTGAAATTAACTGAGTGTAGATTTTTGTTGCTTAACAGGATATGAATACGAAAGGTATAATAAGTATTATTATACCGTTTGAATAACTTAACAATTGTAGTAGTGTATTGGAGTTGAAATGAATCAATTTATTAATTTGCTTCTACAATATCCTTATTTTGAAGAACTTAATAAAACAGACGTATCGCAAGCTATAAAAAGTGCGGGGAATATTAAAAGTTTTGTTTTAGAAAAAATTAAATAGTAGAGGATGAACAAAACGGTATGGACATTTCCAACCGTTTTTTTATGAATTTATAAAACTTTTCCATGGCGTGCGTCGTCTAATAAATGGGAAGGAGGAAATGATGTGGATGAATTAACGGTAGAAGCGTTTGAAATAGAAGATAAGGAACTCCTTATCGATGAAATAATGAACAAGTATGGACAAGAAGTCTTACAGCTTGTGTATTCATATGTGAATAATAAAGAAGTCGCTGAGGATTTAACGCAAGATATATTTGTGAAATGTTATAAATCTCTTCATACATACAATGGGAAATCGAATGTGAAAACGTGGTTGTGGAGAATTGCGATTAATCAATGTAAGGACTACATAAAAAGTTGGTATAACAAAAAGGTGATCGTGACAGAGGATGAAGCTGCTTATATTGGGGTTCAAAATGATAGTGTCGAACAAACTGTTATTCAAAATGCGAAGGACCGTGAACTGGCTTCTGCAGTAATGAATTTACCGATAAAATATCGAGAAGTCATTTATCTATTTTATTATGAAGAACTATCAATTAAAGAGATTGCTATTGTAATAGAAGTGAAAGAAAACACGATAAAAACGAGACTGAAAAAAGCGAAGGAGCTTTTGAAGAAAGGATTGGAGGAATAATCAAATGGAAGATCGATTAAAAGGCCTGCGAAAATCAATGGAGAATACAACGTTTAAACATTTGAGTTTTTCTGATCAACACCGAAAGCGGGTGCGCGAAAAAATCAATGCATCACACGAAAAGGAAGAGGACATCTCGTTAGCCATTTTACAACTCCTCAGTAATGAAAAAACAGGATACGAATTGTCACAGCTACTACGAGGGAGAGGGATTCGAAAATTCGAAGGAAATGAAGGTTTTTTATATACTGTATTACATCGTCTAGAACAGAATCGTTTTATCCAATCGAGTTGGGATCATGCAGGAGCGAAATATTATCAATTAAATGATAAAGGAAACAAGATGCTGCGAAAGGCAGAAAAAGATTCTACGAAGGCACGGTTTATATTAAAAGGATTAGTACAGGAGTGAGATAAAATTGAACAAAAAAGGGGAGCGTTTTTTAAGTGAAGTTACCAATCACATTAAATCAAAAGAAGCAAAGAGCTTTGTAGCAACTGAACTAGATTTTCACTTAAAACAGGCGAAGAGCACATGGATAGAAAAAGGGTTAAGTGAGGAAGTTGCTGAAAATAAAGCGGTGGAACAAATGGGAAGTCCGATTAAATTAGGGCGGGAGCTTAACAAACTTCATAAGCCAAAGGTTGATTGGTTCTTAATTATTTTATTAGTGGCTGCTATGGGGTTAGGGTTTTTGCCAGTTTTAGCTTTTGGATATACGAATGATGTAATAATGAATAAGTTGATATTTGTTATTCTGGGTGTTGTAGCAGCTCTTGGGATGATGCTGATTGATTATCGGAAGTTAGAAAGACTCGGAGGGCTGTTTTATACAATCGGAGTACTTATCCTGTTAATGCTATACTGTTTTCCAAACGCTTCGATGGCTGGCGAACCGTTAATAAAAATTGGTCCCATTGCAATTGACTGTTTAATGGCAGTGCCGTTCTTTTTTCTAGCTTGGGCTTCCATTTTCAATGGTAGTAGGATAAAGGTTATGCATCTTGTGGTTTTATATTTATTTTCTTTGTGTTTATTCTTAACTGTAGCAACTCTTTCAACGGTTTTTATCTATATCACGATGGTATTCGTTATGCTTTGGTGGAGTAATTTAGGAAAGAAAAAGGTATTGATTATTACAATTGTACCAATTTGTTTATTGATTATAAGGGTATCCTTTTCCTGGTCCTCAGTAAAAGGATATCATTTGGATAGATTTTTAGGATATTTAAACCCAGAGCGTGATGCAGGGGGCGCAGGGTTTATGTATGTACGTTTAAAAGAGGTAATGTCGTCAGCAGGTTGGTTTGGTACATCTGGAGATACAAAGTTCATCCCTGCTCCAGATACTGACTTTGTGTTTGCAAGTTTGACTTACTATTACGGGTATTTCCTTGCCTTGGTCCTTGTTTTAATTCTTTCTCTTTTTGTAGCAAGGTTAGTAATCATATCTTATAAAATAAATGATCGGTATGGTAAATTGCTTCTCGTTGGAGGAATGACTCTTTTTGTAGTTCAGTTCATTTATAACGTGGGCATGATCCTAGGCTTATTACCGATTGCTGCTATATCATTGCCTTTTATTAGTTATGGATTAACACCAACTTTATTTCATGCGCTTTTAATGGGGATCGTGCTAAGTGTATATCGACGTAAAGATATTTCATTTAGAATGAAAAAAACACCTTGATAAAAATCAAGGTGTTTTCGTTATACATTCAAAACTCTCCGAAGCAGCCCCTGTTACAAAAGGACTAACCTCACCAACGCTATAAAGCTGCAATTCATGCATCGCGCGTGTACAAGCAGTGTAGAACAATCTACGTAGGCTCTCATCGCTGTATACATCTTTAGAAGCATCGTAAATAATAACAGCATCAAATTCGATACCCTTCGCTAAATAAGCAGGGATAACGACGATGCCTTGTTCGTACTCGGCTGAGTTACTTTTCACAAGTTTAATATTCTCGATATGACTGAGTGCCTCGTATGCAGCGGCACTTTCAGCTGCGGATTTACATATAATTGCGATCGTATTGTGCTGTTGTTTTTGTAGTTCAGCAACTTTAGAAGTGATACGATCATGCAGTTCGCTATAATCAGAAACTTTCGTCACTGTAGGTTTCTCACCGTCACGTTCAAAGGCGTGAATGTTCTCTCCTTCCGGTACGAGAGCACGTGTAAATTCAATAATCGGTTTTGTTGAGCGATAGCTACGAGTTAGGTTGATACCGTTCGTTTCATCTGGTCCGTATAAGCTAGTAAGTGTATTGAAATTCACTGCTTCACTCGCATGGGCAAATATCGCTTGGTTAAAGTCTCCGAGTACAGTCATTTTTGCGGCAGGGAAGAGACGTTTTAAAAACTCGAACTGAAACGGAGAATAATCTTGCGCTTCGTCTACGAGTACGTGTTTAATCGATCTATTCGTTTGGAAGCCTTCAATTAATTCTTTTAAAAGTAAAAATGGAGTCGCATCCTCATAATATAGCTTTCCTTCATCGAGCATGTTTACTGTTAATGAGCAAATGTCATCCCACTCTTTCGGTTTTTCCCCAGTAACCCATGATGCATCTGTGAAGAGTTGTTTATATATGCCTGTGAAATTGATGAAGCGCAATGTTTGAACGCCTTTACGAAGCGGCTTCAATTTTTTACGGACAATCATCCGTCCAAGTACTTTCGTTTCTTTCTCATAATCATTAAAGGAGTTATCGTCAAACTCGCCCTTTTTCTGTAAATATTTATAAGCCTTTTGGTATTCATCTTTACTAAGTAATTCAATTTCTTCTTCTACCCAAGGCTTTTTCAGTTCTGTTTTTTCAATTGCATCTATTTGTTTATTTAGCCAATCTGTTAACTTTTCAATTCGATTATGGAAGCGGAGGGAGGAATCAGTATTATAAAATTGCTCTGTAATTTCTTTAGCAGAGGCAATCAGTTTTCCTCTAAATTTCATTCCTCTAAATAGCATGCCTGAAGATTCAAGAGATTGTCTGTATGCTCTAATCATCTCGAAAAATTGAGTAGATGCTTTAAATCGAATGCTCGCATTTCGAGTTTTATAATTTGCGCTATTCGTTTCAGTTAGCATATATTCTAATTGCTCGTAAGGATCCTCAACATCAAATGACTTACTTAGTCTATGGTTTAAATATTCTTGGAATGTAACTTGCTGCATATTTTCTTCACCGAGTTCAGGTAGTACGTTAGAAACGTAGCTGTTGAACATAGAGTTAGGGGAGAAGAGAATAATTTGATCTGCTTTTAACCATTCGCGATATTTATATAGTAAGTAGGCGATTCGCTGCAGGGCAGCTGACGTTTTACCGCTACCAGCAGCTCCTTGAACGATAAGTAGTCGCCCTTCATCGTGACGGATAATTTCATTTTGCTCGCGCTGAATAGTAGCAACGATACTTTGCATATGTTTGTTTGTTCCTTTTCCGAGCGCTTGTTGCAGAATTTCATCTCCAATTGTGAGGCTCGTATCGAACATGGAATCAATCTCGCCATTCTGAATAATATATTGTAATTTCTTCTCCACATTGCCGCAGATTACGCCTCCTGGTGTGCTGTATTCAGCCGGTCCTGGTGGATAATCGTAGTAAACACTTGAAATTGGTGCGCGCCAATCGTATATAAGAAAGTTTTCTCCACTTGCATCGGTAAGTGTAGCCACCCCGATATAAATTTGTTCTGCGCCAGATTCGCCTTCTTCTTTGAAATCAATTCGTCCGAAGTAAGGTGCTTTATGCATACGGCGTAGTGCGGCAAGTCGATTAAAGGTGTGCTTATGGGTAATTTGTGTTACGGCTAGTGACTGAGCTTGTTGTCTTAAGTTGATAACTGTTTCAAGATAATCGTCAAAAGTATCAGTGTTAACTTTAACATCATCCCAGAAGTGTTTGCGAATGTTGATTACTTCTGCCCGGCGTCTGCCAGTTTCGCTTTCCAGTTTATCAATTTGCTCCGTAATCGTTTCTATTACGTTATCCAATCGTTTTTGCTCTTGATCAAGTTTTTTGTTCATACGGTAAGCACTCCTTTAAAAGTGAAAATAGAGGTTGACTGAAGATGTGTTTTGGTGTACAATTAAGATACGGATAAATACATTCTTTTATTTTAAACGAATGCGTTTCTGTACTAATTTACCATAGTTTTTTAATTTAATCAATGATAATAAGATAAACCTTGGTTTCGTGTTGCACGAAACCAAGGTTTTTTTGTGTTGAATGGAGTAAGGTGAGGGAGTATATCGATTTATCGGCAAAAAAACTACTACAAAATAAAAAAGCTTGGGGCTACCCAAGCTTTTTTCACTTCATTATTTCTTTTCGTCTTTTTTAGCGTCAGCTTTTGGCTCTTCGAAAAGATCTTTCAAATCTTTATCGTCAACTTTTACGTCAGCTTTTTTGATTTCTTTCATCATAAGATCATTCATAAATTGAGCATCTTGTGTTTTTTCTTGAACTACTTCTTTTTTGATGTCAGCTTTTGCTTTATCGAAAGTTGCGTCAGCATGAGTCTCAGTTACTTTAATGATATGGTAACCATGCTGTGTTTTTACTGGTTCACTTACTTCATCTTTTTTCAGCTTACGAGCAGCTTCATCGAATTCTTTTACCATTTTATCTGGTCCGAAGAATCCTAAGTCGCCACCTTTTTCTTTTGAACCTGGATCTTCAGAGTACTTTTTCGCTAACTCTTCGAAAGATTTACCTTGTGCAAGTTCTTCTTTCACTTTTTTAGCAGTCTCTTCATCTTTTACAAGAATATGGCTGGCTTTAATTTCTTGCTTATAGTCCTCAAATTTTGCTTTTAAGTCTTTATCAGTAATTGCTTTTTCAATCGCTTGTTCTTGAGCTAATGAAGCGCGAACGCCATTTTTAACTGTTTCTTCTTTAAGGCCTTGTTGTTTCATTAGTGTATCGAATTGGTCACCGACTTGCTTTTTCATTTCATCGAACTTTTTGTCTACTTCTTTTTCATCGACTTTGTAGTTTTTAATAAGTACTTTTTCCATAACCATGTTATTTAGTACTTGTTTACCAGCTTGTGTCTTCATTTGATTGTAGAACTCTTCTTTAGTGATGTCACCAGCTTTAGATGTAACAATTTTGTCTGATGATGATGTTCCACATGCTGATAATGCGATTACACTTGTTGCGGCTAAGGCAAGCATAGCTTTCTTCATTCAATAAACACTCCTACTATTATGTATTTTTAATTTATCCCATACGAATGAAGAAACGCCTTATGATAGGTTATTTTCGTTCATAAGAACCTGATTAAGTCTCACTGATGTCTTTGCTTTTTTTATATGTAAAAGCACGCTTAACAGGGCTTACCGAGGCTTTAGGATAAAGTTTAGATGCGTGTCGTTTATTTCATAGTATAAGCAATATGTACAAAATTTAATATATCATATTTCGACGGGTTTTCCTATTGATAAAGAAATTTTAACCAGTTTGTGTCAGATTTTGAAAGGGTACCATATTGGGCGCATGTCGCATATACAGAAAAGAGGAGGGGATGGGGGATGAATTCAAAACTTATTTTATTACTTGTACTGTTTATTTTATTAGTTATAGTAGGTATAATTTGCTTATAGAGGAAAAAAATGAGGAAGGGGCTTCCTTCCTCACTTTCCATGAAATATAATTTCTACATAACTAGAAATTAATAGAATGGTAATACATACATTAATAACTCGAAAGACACCGGGCTGGCGGCTCGCAGATATTTGTTTTCGCTCACACAGTGTATGTGTCATGAAATTCGTGTAAAATATAACAAGAAGTGCGAATGCAACAAAAACAACGGTTATAAGAGTCATGAGGCGAGACCTCCTTTTGGCTAAAATACATATACTTTATATATTGTATCATACGATATTTTGTTCGTGTTACAAAATTCAGAAATAGAAGACTTTGTGTTAGGAAGCGAGGGAGAAAATGGACGTTGTAAGAAGACTAGAACAAGCTGAATACTACGTAGACCTACTATTTAAAATGATTGATGAAGAAAAGTGTCCATTTTATTCTTTAATCATAAAGAAAAAAGCTCGTAAAAAAGACATTGAACGTATACTAAAACTTTGTGAAAGACTGAACGAACAATATGTAGTGGAAAAAGCAGAAGGCCTTCTATTGTTTGATGCGCTATTAGATCAATTTGAAAAAGCGCTTCCACATCAGCTCGAAGTACACGAAACTGCGGAAGCGCTAGCAAAACAGGGCTTATTTGTGCCACTTATGAATGAATTCTTACGCATGATTGCGAAAGGATAAATAGATTATTTCTTAACTAATTTTTGATCGGTCTCCGTAAAGTTCTCCTCAATATTCTCTAATGATTTCTCAAAAATATCGATGAAGTCCTGTCCGTAAATATTGCGAAGGATCGCAATAAGTTCGATATTTTCTGGGAACTTACCGTAAAAATTACGAAGTTCAAGTGCCCCATTAAAAACAGAATTATTTTCAGGGTCATACTCCTCCATTAAGCGAAGTAGTAATTCTTCCCCTTTGTCTGTAATTTCAATGTACGTATTTCGTTTATCATCTTCTTTTTTAGAGAATACAAGATAGCCGCGTTCTTCTAGCTTTTTAGAGAAGTTAAACGCCGTTGATACGTGCATAACTCCAAACTTAGCAATCTCAGAAATAGAAGCCCCTTTTAAATGATAAGCGATTGATAAAATATGATGCTCGTTAATGTTTAAATCGTAAGGTTTAATCCATTGTTGCCAATCTTTCTCTACGCATTTCCATAACGCTTTCGATAATTGAGCAATACGTTGGCTGAAAATCATCGCTTCTTTTACCGAGTAATTTTTTTCTCCACTTTTCATTTACTCACCCACTTTAACATTCTTTTTTCATTATTATCTATTATGCCAGTAAAATAAAAATTAATAAAGTCTTTTTGTGAGAATTGTGAAAATTTTTCGGAAAAATAACATTCTATACAAATCATGCATAACTATGGAAGCGTTTTATGAGTCGAGAATACATGTGTTGTCTTTACATGTTAAGGGATAACATATATTGTAAATGCATAAAAACACGGCATATCTATGTGATATGCCGTGTTAAGGTCAATTCGTATGAAAAATATTTGTTATATGCAAAAAACTAAGCAGGAATATGTTTACGCTTTTTCTGGAACGGCTTCTTGTAGTTTCTCAATTGACTTTTGAATGTCTAAAATTTCTTTTTCGATATGTCGTTTGTTTTGAGAAATATCTTGTTTCCAGTTAGAAAGCGTGTCATGCATATCGTCTTTTAGTTCTTGGAATACTTCTTTACCTTCTGAAGCAGTTTCAACGATTTGACGCTTTAATAACTTCGTATCAGCTGTAATATCAGCTAATGTTTTTTTAATATCAGTTCCTTTTTCTTTCAGCTTACCGCGCATAGCTTTACCAGAAGAAGGAGTTGAGAAAAGAACGGCTAGTCCAGCAACTGCTCCGCCGCAAAGTACACCTGTAATAAAGGATTTAGCTTTTGACATAAAAGGAAACCTCCTTATTTTTCGTTCGTATTCATGATGTATAAAAGTGTGCATATCTTTAAGACAAGGGGAAGAAAAGCGAGCTTTTCTCTCTTGTACATGCTATGCACAAAAAAATCATACCCCCGGCATTTTTTGTGAAGAAAGAAGCCATACAATAAATGCCAGAGGAATAGGCTTATTATGTATTACTTCTTATTATAGTGGCACTATTTCACACTATTTGCAATTGTACTTGCGATGTTTTGTAAATTTTCCATTGTGTATTCATTTTGGTGTGATTTCCAAACAGCACCGAAACCATCGTTTTCACCGTAGCGTGGAATTAAATGAAGGTGGAAGTGGAATACAGTTTGTCCAGCTTTCTCGCCGTTATTGTTAAGTAGGTTGAAACCAACTGGATTAAATTCTGCTTTCATTGCATTTGCGATTTTTGGAACGACAGCAAAAATATGTGATGCGATTTCTGGCGTTAACGCAAAAATGTCTTGTTTGTGAACTTTCGGAATAACAAGAGTATGTCCTTTTGTTACTTGACTAATATCTAAAAATGCAAGTACATGTTCATCTTCGTATACTTTTGAGCAAGGGATTTGCCCGTCAATGATTTTACAAAAAATACAATTGTCCGCTGTATGATTCATCGATCTCATCCTTTCAAATAGTCTTAGCCGTATTTTACCATAATTACATAGGAGAACAAACACGAAAAACAGGAAGCTGACTCAGCTTCCTGTTTTCTGAAGATGGATTGAAAAAGCATTTTTTATAATTTACGGTTCGCAGACACCTCATTTATTTAAGAAATGCACGGTAAATCGGCTAAAGTTTCTGCCGTAGACACCCCATTTTCAAGTGAAATGAATTGCAATCTTTTTTTAAAATGAAATTGTTTATTTTTTAAAACAGTATATGCTCTTTCGGAGACACCCCGTTTCGAAAATGAAACAAATTATCTGGTTATGTGTAAATTTCATTGTCCAACTTGGACACCCCATTTCATGATGACTTCACTATGTTGTTGTACTCATCAATTGGTGGTTGCTTTTTCAATGTGTTCCTTCTTCACTAATTATGATGTCCGCTTTCGTAAAAATATATGCCAAGAAATTTAAATTTTTTTTTGAAGGCATCGATACTATGTAGTGCACCATGATTTTTGGTAAGATGAATATATACATTTCTTACAAAAGTGAATGAATATAAATGAAGAAAGTGGTGTCGTATGAGCGAGTTATTGCGTGTAGAAAATGTTACAGGAGGATATACGAAACGACCTGTACTGCAAAATGTTTCGTTCTCTGTTAATAAAGGCGAACTTGTCGGCTTGATCGGTTTAAATGGAGCCGGGAAAAGTACGACAATTAAACATATCATCGGTTTAATGGAGCCGAAAAAAGGAACTGTCACAATTAATGGGAAAACAATTCGTGATGATATGACAGCGTACCGTTCTAGTTTCTCCTTCATTCCAGAAACGCCAGTATTATATGATGAGTTAACGTTAGAAGAGCATTTGAAATTAACAGCGATGGCGTACGGTGTAGATGAAAAACAATATGAAGAACGCGTAGGACAACTATTACAAGAGTTTCGCATGAAAAATCGTTTGAAATGGTTTCCGTCTCATTTCTCAAAAGGGATGAAACAAAAAGTGATGATTATGAGTGCATTTTTAGTTGAACCATCACTTTACATTGTGGACGAACCTTTCGTTGGGCTTGATCCGTTAGCGATTCAATCACTTCTTCAAATGATGGATCAAATGAAAAAGAGTGGTGCGGGCATCTTAATGAGTACACATATTTTAGCGACAGCAGAGCGCTATTGTGATTCATTCATTATTTTGCATCAAGGTGAAGTGAGAGCGATGGGAACATTATCAGAACTTCAATCCGGGTTTAATATGCCTGGTGCAACGCTTGATGATATTTATATTGCGTTAACGAAGGAAGAAGATTATGAATAGCACAGCGTTATGGAAAGAACGATTTCGGCACTTTCTAAAAGAAGTTCGTACATATAGTAAATACGTATTTAATGATCATTTGAAATTTATTTTCGTATTTATCATCGGAGCAGGAGCTTATTATTACCAGCAATGGTTACAAACGTTAACACCTTCGTTTCCGACAGCGTTTGTTATGGCAGTCTTACTTGGCCTCGTATTAACAGCTGGGTCCATCCAAACGTTATTAAAAGAAGCGGATCTCGTGTATTTGCTTCCAGTTGAAGAAAAGTTAAAGCCTTACTTTACGAAGGCATTTCTCTTTACGTTTATGATTCAGTTATACATAATCGCAATGGTAGCCGCTGCGCTTGCCCCGTTATACTTCCAGCAAATGAAACAAACAGGTGCCAATTACATATGGATTGTAATCGCGTTTGTCATTGTAAAAGCGTGGAATTTATTCGTAGCGTGGGAAAAATCATTTTTAACAGATCAAAGCGTTCAAAAAGCAGATTGGTTCATTCGCTTTATCTTAAACGGCTTATTTGTGTACTTCCTTGTAGAACGTACTTCAGTCATTTTTACCGGTGTAATTGTCTTTTTAATGGCGCTATACCTTGCTGTTATGCATCAAAAGGTGAAAGGAAAGCCGCTAAACTGGGAGTATTTAATTTCTGAAGAGGGTAAAAAAATGATGCTGCTGTACCGCATTGCGAATATGTTCGTTGATGTACCAGCGTTAAAAGAGAGAGTATCACGTAGGAAATGGCTTGATTTCATTCTTTCGATGATCGGTGAGAAACGTACATATTTATACTTATATACGAGAACATTTTTAAGATCGGGTAACTATTTCGGATTATATATGCGTTTACTCGTTCTTGGGGGAATTATTCTTTACTTTATCCCATTTTTATATGGACGTTTTATCGTAAGCCTTGTTTTCTTATACTTAATCGGCTACCAGCTCTTAACCCTTTGGAAACATCACCGTATGAAAGTTTGGCTTGATTTATATCCGGTAGGGGGAGACGAGAAGAAGAGAGATTTCCTTACTTTATTAAATGCGATTCTTATCATTGGTAGCGTTGTATTTACAATTATATTTGCACTTGCGACGAAAGATTTCATAATGACCGGCATTTTATTTGTCGTAAGCATATTATTTAGTATTGGTTTCGTTTATCAATACGGTGCAAAGCGCATTGAGCGTTTAAACTGAAAGGAATGAACCTATGATTACATATGAAGAGAAGGTTAGAAAAGAATTGGAGCAGTGGAAAGCTACATTCATGAAAGATTCTTCTATGATGACACGGTTCTCTAAAAAAGTGCAGGTGAAAGTGCAACAACTAGTGCCCGCGAAAGTGCAAAAGGTACTAACAGAAACGATTCGGATGATGGTGCAAACAATTAGCGCTGGATCAAACTTCATAAAACCGAAGCTAAAAGAAACGAACTGGTCACTGCAAAGAAGAGATGATGAAGTACGTAAAAAAATGGATGAGTACAAAAAAGTTGCAGCGGCAGAAGGGGCAGGAACAGGAGCAGGTGGTATTCTCCTTGGCCTTGCCGATTTCCCGTTATTACTTACTATTAAAATAAAATTTTTATTTGATGCAGCAACATTGTACGGATTTGATACGAGTAAAAAAGAAGAGCGCCTTTTTATTCTTCACGTTTTCCAACTTGCTTTTTCAAGTGACGATCACCGAAAAGAAGTATGGAAAGCGATTGAAACGTGGGATACAGAAGAAGAAAATCATATGGACTGGGAAAAGTTCCAAACAGAATACCGAGACTATATCGATTTAGCAAAAATGCTTCAACTCGTTCCAATCATCGGTGCCCCAGTCGGCGCATATGCGAACTATCAATTACTGCAAAGACTCGGAGAAGTGACGATGAATTGTTATCGTATGCGATTGCTGAATAGAAATTAAAAAGAAAGCACCCTACATGTGTAATTTAGGGTGCTTTTTGTTATTTTTATTCATATTTTTCATCTTTTTACCAATAATATACAAATAGAGTTACTTGAGATTACTTTACTGTATTTAGGGGTGCAAATATGAAAGTATCAATTTTTATCACTTGTGTGGCAGATGTTTTTTATCCAGAGGTCGGAAGTGATGTCGTCGAAATTCTTGAAGATTTAGGCTGTGAAGTTGATTTTCCTAAAAGCCAAACTTGCTGCGGCCAACCTGCCTATAATAGCGGGTATTTGAAAGAAACGAAAACAGCGGCAAAACATATGATTGAAACCTTTGCTAGTTCAGAATATGTTGTGGCACCATCGGGTTCGTGCGCGATGATGGTTCACGAGTTTTCTACCTTATTTTCTGAAAGTGAAGCGGAGTGGAAGAAAAAAGCTACTGAACTTGGAAATAAAACATATGAATTCACACAATTTCTTGTGGAAGTATTAGGGAAAGAAGACTTAGGTGCAGAGCTTCATAAAAAAGCAACGGTTCATACATCTTGTCATATGAGCCGATTAATGGGGATTAAGGAACCACCGCAAAAACTATTAAAGTGTGTAAAGGGACTGGAAGTTGTTTCATTGCCGCATAATTATGATTGTTGCGGATTTGGAGGGACATTCTCGGTGAAAATGCCAGAAATCTCTGAGCAAATGGTTGAGGAAAAAGTAAAGCATATTATGGAAACCGGTGCGGAATTGTTAATTGGGATGGATTGTAGCTGCTTAATGAATATAAAAGGACGTTTAACACGTAATGGTTATCCAATTGATGTAAAACATATTGCTCAAGTATTAAATGAAGATCGAAAACAAGGGGGGATATAGAGATGGGAATGAAAATTGGGAACGATCCCTTTCATAAGCGTACTAAAACAGGCATTGGGGATCAATTTATGCGACAGGCTGTCAGGAAAGCGCAAGATGGTCTGAGAATCAAGAAATTAAAAGCTACTGAGAGTCTTGGGAACTGGGAAGAATGGCGAGCTTTAGGAGAAGAAATTCGAAAGCATACATTAGAAAACCTTGATTATTATTTATATGAGCTGAGTGAAAATATTGAGAAAAACGGTGGTTTCGTTTATTTCGCAAAGACTGCAGAAGACGCAAGGGAATATGTAAAAGAGATTGTAAAAAAGAAAAACGCGAAAAAAATTGTGAAATCAAAATCGATGGTAACGGAAGAGATTAGTTTAAATGAAGCGATTGAAGAAGCTGGAGCGGAAGTGTTAGAAACAGATCTTGCTGAATTTATTCTACAAGTGAACGACCACGATCCTCCATCACACATTGTTGTTCCGTGTCTTCACAAGGATAAAGAACACATTTGTGAAATATTTAAAACAAAGTTAGATTATACTGGAACATCTGATCCTACGGAAATGGCGAGGTTTGTAAGATCGTATTTACGTGATGATTTTTTTGCAGCGGATATAGGGGTGACTGGATGTAACTTTGCTGTTGCAGAGTCTGGGTCAATTTCTATCGTAGCAAACGAAGGAAATGCAAGACTTACTACGACACTTCCGAAAACGTTGATTACAGTTATGGGGATGGAACGTATTGTTCCGACATGGGAAGAACTTGATGTTTTAGTAACACTTCTATGCCGAAGTTCTGTAGGACAAAAGTTAACAAGTTATATTACAGGATTAACTGAGCCTGGCGGAACAGATGGACCTGAGGAATTTCATTTAGTTATTGTTGATAATGGTCGTTCCGATATTGTAGGAACAGAATTCCAAAGTGTTCTTCAGTGCATTCGTTGCGCGGCATGTATTAATGTGTGTCCTGTATACAGGCATATTGGTGGACATGCATATGGCTCTATTTATCCAGGACCAATTGGAGCTGTGTTGACACCGCTTTTAGGGGGATATGATGAATATAAGGATTTACCATACGCATCTAGCCTTTGTGGTGCTTGTACAGAAGCGTGTCCAGTGAAAATCCCGTTACATGACTTATTAATTAAACATCGCAGCCGCATTGTAGAAGAAAAACAATCACCTGTAGCTTGGAACGTGGCTATGAAAGGTTTTGAAAAAGCGGTGAAGAGTCCTAGACTATTTTCTTTTGCAGCGAAGAGCGCTCCGTATGCATTAAAACCTCTTGCAAAAGGGGATAAGATCGAGCGTGGAATTGGGCCGTTAAAAGCTTGGACGGATGCGAGAGATTTTCCAGTTCCGAAAAAACAACCGTTTCGAGAGTGGTTTGAAAAACACGAAAAGGAGAACAATGATGGCCATCCAAAATCGTGAGGAATTTTTACTCCAGTTATCAGAAAAGCTTGGTAGGAAACGTCCAGAAGCAGTGGAAAAACCGAACTGGTCTTTTTCCCCGCAGTGGACTGTTTTTGACGGACTGGCGCAAGACGAACTTGTATTAAAGTTAATAGAGCACTGCGAAGTCATTCATACAGAAGTAAAGCGAACAACAAAGGGAAATCTTGTTGAAACATTGGGGTCTTTTATAAAAGGTTGGAATATCAAATCTGTTATATGTTCGAATGATGAGCGCTTTAATGAGTATGGTCTTACGCCATGTTTCAGCAATAAAGGAACAACACATTTTCGTACATGGGGATTAGATCATAAAGAAGAGGACATAGCATTTGCGAAAGCTGCTGACCTTGGCATTACGTTCAGTGATATGACTTTGGCAGAATCAGGAACCGTTGTACTATTTAATGACGGGTTAAAAGGAAGACATGTTAGTTTGCTTCCAGAGTCATATATTGCAATCGTTCCTAAAAGTACGATTGTGCCAAGATTAACCCAAGCTACAAAACTGATCCATAATCAAAATAAAGCGGGAGAAAACTTGCCGGCTTGTGTGAACTTCGTTTCGGGTCCATCAAATAGCGCGGATATTGAAATGAACCTTGTCGTAGGTGTGCATGGGCCAATTAGAACAGCGTATATTATTGTGGATGATCAATAACGATTTACGTGTGCGAGTTGGAAATATAGATGAAGCATTATAAGAATACTGAAAATAGAAAGCGCTGGCTGTTAGATATAACCGGGGCTTTCTATTTTGTGTGCCCTTACTGGTGAAGAAACCTTAAGAAGGAAAATTTTAATCTCTGTTTCAGTTTTCTACGCTACTATAACTAACTGAATTGTGTCTTTTCTTAGAAGCTAAACACACTATAACTAGCTCCAATTATAATGAATACGATAAAGAGCAGAATGATTAATAAAAGCCCACTACTACCGCTCTTACCATCTTTGCCATCTTCACCGCCGCCGCTACCACCTTTACCGCCAGATCCCATATGAAAATCCTCCTTATCGTTATACATTGTTTTTACTTTATATTTTTCTAGGTTCATGAAGAAGTTCCTTTTAAAACTCTAATTAACTTGCAAATCATTCATTTTCATTTTACAATTTATTTACCGACCGGTAAGTAAAAATAGAAGAGGTACAGTATGACAAAAAATTTACAAACATCGCAGCACATTGTAGATGCATCATTTAAACTAATGGCAGAGCACGGCATTGAGAAGATGAGTCTTTCAATGATTGCGAAAGAAGTAGGTATATCAAAGCCAGCTATTTATTATCATTTTCCGTCTAAAGAAGCGCTAGTTGATTTTTTATTTGAAGAGATTTTTTCTGGATATTATTTCGTCAATTACTTCGATAAAGAACAATATACGAAAGAAAACTTTGCAGAAAAGTTAATCGCAGATGGTTTACATATGTTGTCTGAGTATAGAGGTCAAGAAGGCATATTACGCGTTATAAATGAATTCATCGTAACGGCGACGCGAAATGAAAAGTATCAGAAACGCTTATTTGAAATACAAGAAGAGTTTTTAAATGGATTCCACGATTTATTAAAGAAAGGTGTGGAACTTGGTGTTGTGTCACAACATGCAACTGAAGAAAACGCGCATACATTAGCGCTCGTTATTGATAATATGAGTAATTACATATTAATAGGATTCCAGTTAAAGTATAAAGAAATTTGGATTCAAAATGTGAAAAACGTAATGAAGGAGGGAGAATAAAAATGAAAATGCAGAAAAACTGGTGGCTCGGTTTCCTTGGATTTATTGGGAGTGTATAAAATTCCAGGTATGATTGAAGCTTTCCAAGCGGATAAAGGTTGGCTCGCATTAATTAGTTTAGTTTAGTTTGGCTCCTTTGGTTCGGATATTTTATTCCTGAGAAAAAAACGGATAAATAATAAATTTTCAATTTTATGTAAAGTTATGTAAAATATAGATTGAGACAATTCATATATTAGATTAATAGATTTGGAGTGGTTACATGGATCCATTGAAAAATGAAATTCATCCTGACATGGTCAAGGTGTGGAAAGTTCGTGCTGTAATTGAAGAAGGGATCGGTATTCTCGTCATTTTAGCTTACCTGTTCCTTATGATAAAGTTTGATTGGTGGGCGTGGATTTTGTATGTGATGGTTGGGTTAACAGTTGCGCTAGCACCATTTTCGTATTTTGTATTCCCGAAACTACGTCAGCGTTATTATAGCTATCAATTAAATGAAGAAGAGCTTGAAATTCAGCACGGTCTTTTCGTAGTAAAGCGCGTATTAGTACCGATGATTCGTGTACAGCACGTGACAATTGAACAAGGGCCAATTATGAGAAAACATGGATTAGCAGAATTACATATTGCAACGGCAGCAACTTCTCACAGCATTCCAGGCTTAACGATGTATGAAGCAGAAATGTTAAAAACGAGAATCGCAGAATTAGCGAAAGTGAGTGATGAGGATGTATAAGAGGCAGCATCCCATTACGATGTTATTAGAATTAAAAATAACAGACTTTATACCATTACTTATTTTCATGTTTAGTTTAAATGGAAAGTTTCCATTTTGGTATTTAATTCCCGCTGGATTCGGTTTACTCACCGTCTTTTCAGCGTTTGAAAAATGGTATTACACAACATACTGGGTTGAAAATAACGTATTACATGTTAAACAAGGGCTCTTTGTGAAGAAGGAGAGCTACTTAAATAAAGAACGTGTCCAAACGATTAATACAAGTTCAAACGTGTTATATCAAATGCTCGGTTTAAAGAAAATTCAAATCGAAACAGCTGGCGGAGGCGATGATGCCGAAGTAAGCCTAGCTGGTATTACAGAAGATGAGGCGAAGGAGCTTATTTCCTTACTAAATGAGCCAACTCCAGAAGTAAAAGCAGAAGAAACATCAGAAGAAGTAGTAGAAAAAGAAGTTATGACAGAGGAAAAGCAAGCGACAGAGTACAAATTAACTTTGAAAGAAATTTTATTAGCATCTGTTACATCCGGTCAATTTGGATTATTATTCTCATTAATCTTTTTCGTGTATCACCAAGTAGATGAGTACATTCCGAAATGGATAAAAAATAGCGTAGAGTCGTATGTAATGGATCATGATATATACGGCTGGATTTACATGGTAGCTATTTTACTCGTCCTTTCGTGGATTATATCTACAATTGGTTACGCGTTAAAACATGGTAATTTCACAGTAAATCGAAAAAACGATGAAGTGCGTATTTCTCAAGGATTACTTGAAAGGAAAGAACTTGTACTAAAGTTACACCGCATTCAAGGGATTACGATAAAAGAAGGTATTTTCCGTCAGATGTTCGGTTATTGTGCTGTGCAAGTCGAAGTCATTCAAAGTAAGGGATTGGGAGAAGAGAAAGACAAAGTTACGCTGCATCCGATTATTCGAAAAGATCGTGTGCAAGAGTTACTCGCTCATTTACAATTGCCATATGAACTGAATACAAATATTACTGCATTACCAAAAGCAGCCTTGCGCCGTTATTTAATTGATAGTTTCATTTTCTTCGCAATGCTAGCAGTCCCGCTTACTGGGATAAGCATATACTTTGAAAAGTATTTCATCATGTGGGCGTTGTTACCGCTAGCTATCCTCATCTTTACACTTGGATACGCAACATTTAAAACAAATGGTTACGGTGTAAACGGAGAACAAATTACGATTATACATCGTAGTATTGGGAAACATACAGGACTTGTAAGAAGAAGACACGTCCAATCAATTGAAAAAACACAATCATATTTCCAGCGCCGAGCGGATTTATGTACGTATACGTTTTCTAGTGCATCATCGAATTATAAACTAGAGCATACGAGAGTAGAAGATGCGGAGAGAATGCAGGATTGGTATAAGAAGAGAATAAGTGAGGATTAATTTAAAAAAGCTTGCCTATTATGAAAGGCAGGCTTTTTTGTTATGGAGAAATGAGTAGTTTGATTCATATATGGGTGCAAATACAGCTCACATTTCTCAATACGTATCAGAAAAAAAGTAGTACCTTTCTATTTCAGGGAAATTCGTGAAATTTTTGATATAAATGGTATACTAATATAGAAATAATATTAGGAGGTTATATATGATAAGTCAGTTGAAAAGAGAAGCACTTGATGCATTAAAAGGAAAATGGGGATTAGCGGTAGGGGCAACCTTATTACTTGGAATCCTTATTGGAGCTGTTGAACTTCTAATTACAGGTGTTTTCTCGATGTTTTGGGGTTGGGAGGAAGCAAGTGATTCGCTTATAGTAAGTATTATTGCAATGCTTGTTATTGGTCCGTTAACAATAGGCGCCTACTATCTTGTTTTAAATGTAATCCGTGAGACTAGTGCTCGCATTGGTGATTTATTTAGATGGTTTAGCGATGGAAGTAAGCTTATGAAGTCGTTTTTAACATATTTACTAATGTATGTATACTTGATGCTATGGACATTACTTCTTATTATTCCGGGTATTATTAAATCATTTTCTTATTCTATGACGTATTTTATTTTGAATGATCGTCCAGAATACACAGCGAATCAAGCAATTACCGAAAGTCGCCGTATGATGAATGGACATAAAATGGATTACTTTTTACTATGCTTAAGTTTCCTTGGCTGGTTCATTTTAAGTATTCTTACTTTAGGAATCGGTTTCTTATGGTCTGCACCTTATTTCTACGCGACATCGGCAGCATTTTATGAAGAGATTTCAAAAGAATATTATAAAAAAGAAGGTACTAGCTTCTAATAAACCACCTAAACCACTTGTCCCCTAAAGAATATAGGGAACAGACGGTTTAGGTGTTTTGATATGTGTTCTGTTTTCGGGTTCACTTCAGGATAAGGTATAGGTTTTTATATAGAAATTCTCCCCTCTATGTTTTATCATAGAGGGGTATTTTTTCATGTAATGATGAGAGAATTAACGCCGTCTTATAAGATAAAACAATAAAGATGATACAGTAATAGGAAGGCCAGTATCCAGAAAAGCTTCTAAATAAAAGGATAGAAAATCTCTGTTGTTAAACCACATAAAGAGTAAATGATTGTAAGAAATACCTAACAATATAAATAAAGGAACTCCGATCTTTAATTCGTGACTTCTTTTTATTTTTCTATAACAAAACTCGCCTAATAAACAACCGATAAGAACAGGGATGCTTCCAAGAATTGAAACCGTAATAATAGATACCAAAATCGATCCCCATGAATCTGCATAATTTGGAATGCGTGCATATGGTAAAACATTCATAACAATAGAGAAAACTAGTAAACATGCTATATAGCTAACAGTAAATCTCTTCATTATTATCCCCCGAGACTATGTAAAATAATATAAAATGGCATGTAGCAATAGAACTAGACACAAATGAAAATCTTCCGTTTCCTATATGTAATTATATCAAGTATATAAAAAACTAGCTTTATTTTTTCACTTCTAATATAAACAGTAAACTGGTAGTACATTCTTTCTTTTTAAATCACCTATTGGAATATTTAGGATAAAAGGTTATAATTAACATTTATCGATTTATGATTACGATAGATTTTGTGAAATGAATCACAAAAGGTCGTGGTACTACAATTTAGTTTAATTAAGAAGAGGGGAACATGTATAAATATGAAGCTTATAAAAATAGCAACGATAGGTATGATTGCAGTAGGATCTCTTTCTATTTCTTCAAGTTCTTTAGCTGAAATGGAAAATGTAACTAAGAATGAAGCACAAGCAGCTCCAAGTAGTTTCCCTGATGTTCCGGGGTGGGTAAAGCCATCAGTAGATTATCTTATAAATAAAAATGTATTGTCAGGTATGCCTGATGGCACGTTTTCACCAAATTTAGAGATAGATAGAGGCTCAGCCGCAAAAATGATGGCGAAAATATTGAACCTTCCTGTCGATCAATCGGCAGCGCCTACTTTTGATGACTCAAAAAAGCATTGGGCAGCTCCGTATATTGCGGCTATAGAAAAAGTGGGTGTTATTAAAGGAGATGGGAACGGGAAGTTCAATCCTACTGGAAAGTTAATGAGAGGCGCGATGGCTTCTATGTTAGTAAATGCATACAAATTACAAGAGAAAGTGACAGTGAATCCTCCAACAATATTTAACGACTTAAAAGAGCATTGGAGCGAGAAATATGTAAATATTTTAGTTGAATTAGGTATTTCAAGTGGATATGGTAATGATAATTGGAAGCCTGATCAAACGATTACTCGTGCTGAAACTGTAAGTTTAGTCGCTCGAACAGATACTTCAAAAGATAAAGAGTTCAAGCGTAAACAAATTCAGATGTCCAAAGATTTCTTTGCTTATCATGATGCATCATTATCTTCAGGAATCGCTTTTGAAGGTGCCCCGCAAACTGTCACAGTGTATGAAGAAAGAGGAGATGGCTGGGTTAAAATCCATACATATCAAGGGTTCAAATGGATCTTATTAAACGAGAAAAGAATTCATATTAATAGAGACTTTTTCACATATGATTATCCAGCGGACTCAGCGAATGTACTTGTAAAATATACATCGCAAACGGTAACAGTAGTTGAAGAAAGAGGTACGTGGTTGCGTATAAGAACTGGTTCAGGTCTACAATGGATGAATATGAATGAATCTCGAACAGTTATTGATAACTTAAAAACAATCCAAAATAATCAACAGGTTATTTTAGTTACAACAAAAGGCTATAATACGGATCAAGCTCAAGTTCGTACATTTGAAAATTCAAATGGGAAATGGAGAGAGCAAAAGAATATAAGTGGATATATTGGGAAAAAAGGTTTTGCAGTTGAGATGAGTGAAAGTGGTATGAGTTCGCCAAGAGGAAAATACACAATTGGTGCAGCTTTCGGTAGACAAGGGAATCCTGGTACGAAACTTCCCTTTATTAATTTAACGCAAAATCACGTTTGGGTAGATGATTCGACATCTCCATACTATAATACTTTACAGGAAAAGCCTGTAAGAGGTAGATGGAAATCAGCTGAAAATATGTATATTCCAGCATATGATTATGGATTCGTAATTAATTATAATACTGAATCACGTACACCATACAAAGGAAGCGCAATCTTCTTCCATGTTTCTACTTCATGGACAGAAGGGTGTACAGGTGTAGATAAACAAAATGTTATTGATATTTTAAGATGGATTGATCCAGGGAAAAACCCTGTTATTATTCAAACTCCTGAAAGTGAACTGACAAACTATTAATTTGATAACTTTAAAGATTTTCATGTCATCTTTTCGTGATAACCAATTGCACGAAAAGGTAGCATTATTTTAAGTCTACTTTAATTAGTAGGCTTTTTTTATTAGCGTATGAAATTCTCGTTTCAGAGTACTGTTTACTTTTCAACTGGATGACAATGAGGAAAGATCCCCTGTATGCTTTTATGGAGAATCCGTATTTACACTAAGGATTGGTATCTTATTGACGCTTAAAATATAGATGTCGGAAAATAATGTAAAAAACTATTGTATGTTTAAAAACCTTATGTTACATTTGTGTTACAAAAGAGTTACGAATCGTGACTTTTGTTACGGGTTGTTTTCTTTTGTTTTTCGGTATGTTACAGATTATAGTTTGTATTCCAATTAGCTGAGAATATTTAAAGCTGAAGAAATAGCAAACTATAAACGAAAAATGATTTTTCTATGTGTATAAGAGTGTGTGTAGTAAAGATTCTGAGTAAGGGCTTTATTAAAATTCCTTTCTGTCTTAAAAGAAGAAGAAAACCAACTACCAACTATTTAGGAGTTTTAAGTAATGATAGTAAATGAAATGTACAGTACATATTTACTTTCAGTCTAATTACTACACAGACTTTTATACATATGATGTTATTGTTTTAGTTATATATAGGGGGAGAGAAAATGAGAAAGTTATTAACGGTAATTGGACTTACGTTTTTAATGCTAGCTGGATGTAGTAATGGGGATTTTGACAAAGCAATGGATGAAGGGAAGACCGCGTTAACGAATAAAGAATATAAAAATGCTTTATCATCATTTGAACGAGCATTAGATGAGAAAAAAGATGATTCAGATGCAACAGTGCTTGTAGAACAAACGAAAGTAATGATTGAAGCAGTGAAGTTAAAAGAAGAAACAAAGGTAGAAGAATCAATCAAGTCATTTGGAAAAGTAGAGAACATGAAGAATGGAAATAATACGCTTATAAAACAAGCCAAGGAAGAACGAACAGCATTAGTAGCGATCTTAGAACAAAAAAAGAAGTATGAAGAGCAACTGACAAAAAGCGAAGAGTTAATAAGTAAGAAAAATTATGCAGAAGCGAAAGAGATGTTAAATAAGGTAGTTTCAGAAACAAAAGATAACAAGAACCTTGAAGAATATAATAAAAAGGCTTTAGGATTAATCACTAAAATTGGTGAAGAGGAAAAAACTGCAAAGAGTGTAACGACAGCAGCGAAGGCACAAAAAAATGATGCAGTAACGAGTCAAAAGGTAGCGACAGAAAAGAACCAAAAAGCAGAGACAGAAAAAAATCAAAAGGCAGTAACAGAAAAGAACCAAAAAACAGAGACAGAAAAGAATCAGAAGGTAGTAACAGAAAAGAACCAAAAAGTAGAGACAGAAAAGAATCAAAAGGTAGAGACAGGAAAGAATCAAGATGCATTTACTTTTGAGAAAGCTAAAGAATATATCAAAAAAGAATATAAAGAAGAATATAATTACACGCTAGAGGATACGCAAGTAGAAAATGGAAAGAAATATTATCAAATTAGAGTGCGTACGACATATAAAATAGAAGGTGCAGCTGGAGCAGGATTTACTGGAGTATTCAAGGTGTTCGAAGATGGTACAATTGTTGAAATGCACTAAATTGATGAAAAAGGTATCCTCAAAGTATTTGAGGGTACCTTTTTAGCATAAAAAAAGCATCTAGCAAAAGTACTAGATGCAAATAAAAACACAAGGGAAGACAAAATTCTTCCCTTTTCCCGTAAGTAATTATATCAAAAAAATTATAAAAAACTAGCTTTATTTTTAATATAATGAATGTGTGAGGCTATGAAAGTAAAAGATTACACTATTTTTATAGTGTTTTATTAAAAAAGAAGTTGTATAAATGATTAATTTCAAACCAGAAAATTTAAACCAACTATTAAAAGTGACGCTTATAAGTGCGAATAAGTCTTATGATGCGATTAAAGAGTATGAATTTACGGGAGAAGCAGTAGTATTCCGTGTAGACTTCGAATATATTGACGTTTCTCTAATGATTATAGATATGTTAGGAAGAACTGCTTCTAAATTTAACATTTTGCCATACGCTCGCCCTAATACGAATGAGATAGATTACATTCAGTTTCAGGTGTATTCCATTAATGAAGGGAATTTTAAAGAAATGCTCGACACAATGTAAGAAACTATAATTTTACAAAACTGTATATAACAACTAATATATAATTAATAAATTCATATAATTGGAGTGATGAGATGCAGCCGTTAGAGAGGGAGATTCATTCTAATATGCTAAAAGTGTGGAGAATTCATGCTTTAATTGGGGCGGCGGTTATACTAGCAGTCGTAATTGCGTATTTCTTTTTTATGATTAATTTTAACTGGTGGGGCTGGTTGTTTGGATTGTTAGTGACAGGAGCAGTTATATACATACCACTCGACTATTTTGTATTTCCAAATTTACGTCAACGTTATTATAGTTACAGATTAAATGAAGAAGAGATTGAGATTCAAAAGGGAATGTTCGTTGTGAAGCGCGTACTTATTCCGATGATTCGTGTGCAGCACGTAACGATTGAGCAAGGACCAATTATGAGAAAGTATAATTTAGCAGAATTACATATTTCAACAGCGGCAACTTCTCATAGTATTCCAGGTTTAACGAAAGAAGAAGCAGAACAGTTGAAAAGACAAATTGGAGAGCTTGCGAAAGTGAGTGATGAGGGTGTATAAGAGGCAACATCCGATCACGATATTGTTAGGTATTCGAATTGCGACTTTGTTGCCTTTTATTTTTCTTGTTTTATTTCGTTCAGATGGTGAAGTAAAACCTTGGTATTTCTTACATCTTGTTCTTTTGTTTGTATTATTTATTATGGCTATTTTTTCAGCTGTAAAATGGTATTTCAAAGTATACTGGGTTGAAAATAATATTTTACATATAAAACACGGTGTTTTTGTGAAGAAGGAAAGTTATTTAAATAAAGATCGTGTGCAAAACATTAGTACATCTTCTAATGTCATTTATCAAATGCTTGGGCTTACGAAATTAAATATAGAAGTAGCGGGCGGCGGTAGTGAGCCGGAAGTGATGTTAGCTGGTATTAAAGAAGATGAAGCGAAGGAACTGATTGCCTTATTAAATAAAAAAAGAAGCGCTGCGAGTGAAGAAGTACCCATGGCAGAAGAAAGTAAGACGATTTATCAGTTAACGATGAAAGAGATTTTAGTAGCTTCCATTACGTCTGGTAGATTCGGATTAGTGTTTTCTGGATTACTTCTTATTTACACAGAGTTTAATCAATTTCTTCCAGAATGGCTCATTAATAAAGTAGAAGCGTATGTGATGGATAACGGTGTATATGAATTAATCGTTATGGCCGCGATTTTAATGGCGGTTTCGTGGGTCGTTTCGACAGCTGGTTATGCGCTAAAATATGCGAACTTTAAAATAGAGCGAAACGGAAATGAAATTCGTATTGTGCAAGGGTTATTTGATAAGAAAGAGTTTGTCTTAAAGCTCCACCGCATTCAAGCAATTACTGTGAAAGAAGGAATTCTCCGCCAGCCTTTCGGTTATTGCTCTGTCGAAGTGGAAGTCATTCAAAGTATAGAAGCGGCAGGGAATGAAGTGATGTTACATCCTTTTATGAAGAAAAAAGATGTACAGCAGCTACTTGCCTATTTACAGTTGCCGTATGAAATAGAAGAGGAAATCGTTCATTTACCGAAGGCTGCATTACGCCGTTACGTCGTAATGGGCTGGATTACAAGTGCTGTGCTCGCTGTGCCAATCGCTGGTGCGAGTATATATTTTAAACAACATACTGCGTTGTTCGTTCTTATACCGCTATTTATTGTATTTACAATACTTGCATACGCTAGATATAAAAGTGGTGGATATATGATACGAGACAATCAGTTAGTAATGGTGCACCGAGGTCTCGCGAAATATACAGGGATCATGCGAAGAAGGCATATTCAAGTGGTCGGATACAATCAATCTTATTTTCAAAAGAAAGACGAGTTATGTACAGCTGCTGTAGCGGTGGCGGGACATGGTTATGAAGTGAAGCATATGCGAAAAGAAGACGCGCTTCGCATATATAATTGGTATAAAGAAAAAGGAAACACCGGTGTGTAATGGTGTTTCCTTTTTTGTGTGTCGTCATTTGTCGATAAGTCGATATATTTCGAGTTGCGCCGATATAATTTCACATACCGCTGACTCCGAACTCCGAAAATTAAACTAACACATCAAAAGTAGTCACGAACGACGGGCGAGAGAAAATGCTTTTTTGCTGTTCTGCATGTGGATGCGCCTGAGCCTGAGCCTGTGCTTGTCCTTGTCCTTCTGCTTGTGCAGGGCGTTTTTTATGAGCGTTTTCGAATGAACGTGATTCTGTCCAGTCTTTAAAGTTTTGCTCAGTTTCCCACATCGTTAAGATGACATATGTATCATTACTTAATGGGCGAAGAACACGGATTGCTTGGAAGCCAGGCTCATTTTCGATTAGACCAGCACGGTTTTTAAAACGGTTTTCAAATACAGGGCGACCTTCGTCTGTTACAGAAATGTTGTTACAAACGATGTAGCCAGATTGTCCTTTAAATTCTCCAACAGCGTCTAATACGTCATACTGAAGTGTTGATTCTACAGATTCTTCAGTATTTTCTTTATAAAACATATCTTTTTCGTTATTTTTTGCAGTGAAATGTGCTTGTTCTAGAGGTGTTTCGTATGAAATAATAGCCTTCATTTTAATGCCCCCTTTATGGTTTGTCTCTATTATATCAATTCTCTTAAAAAACTTCGAAGATTATATACATAAAGATACTTCTTTTTCAAATAATAAATGTACCATCATTTGGAAAGAAGGCCGATGTATGAAGAAAGCAAAGTGGACTTTATTAGGCGGGGTAGCAACGTTCGTAGTAGCGATTGTACTCTATAAACTTATTGTGTTAACTGGTGGCTATATGATGGATGAAAAGCAGCTTGTTTTCCACTCTTCATCACGTATCGTTGACCAGAAAGGAAAAGAAATTACGAAGTTATATGTAGAAAATAGAGAGCTCGTGCCGATTGAAGAAATTCCAAAGTACGTGCAGCAAGCATTTATTGCTGTGGAAGATTCTCGTTTTTATGAGCATCAAGGAATTGATTACCCTTCTATATTTCGGGCGCTTTATAAAGACGCGTTAGCTGGAGAGAAGGTAGAAGGCGGTAGTACGATTACGCAGCAACTAGCTAAAAACGTCTTTTTAACTCGCGAAAAAACATTTACGCGCAAATTGAAAGAGGTCGCAATTTCTCTTCAATTAGAGCAAAAATATACGAAGCAGCAAATTCTTGAAATGTATATGAACCATATTTATTTCGGTCATGGGGCATATGGTATTCAAGCGGCAGCAAAGTTGTATTTTAATAAAAATGTAGAAGATTTAACAGTGGAAGAGGGAGCTATGCTTGCAGGGCTTCCGAAAGCGCCAAATGGCTATTCACCGTACTTATCCCTAGAAAAGAGTAAAGGGCGCCGTGATCTTGTTTTGTCACTTATGCATAAACAAGGCTATTTAACAGCGGAAGATAGTGTTCGTTACCAAGGGAAAACAATAGCTCTTTATAAAAATTCAGATGAACGTGAACTCGCATATATGCCGTATATCGATATGGTTATAGATGAAGCGGCGCGTTTATATGGTTTATCGCATCAAGAAGTACTGCGCGGAGGATATACGTTTGTCGTACCGATGGATGAAAAAGTTCAAAAGGTAGCATATAACCAGTTTCAAGATGCGAGAAATTTCCCTGGTAAAGAAAACGGGGCGCAAGGTGCATTTTTATTAATGGATAATCAGACTGGCGGAATTAAAGCCGCGATTGGCGGAAGAGAGTATGTTCCGAGAGGGCTTAATCGCGTTTTTGCAAAGCGGCAGCCTGGTTCTGTTTTAAAGCCGCTTATCGTATATGGACCTGCACTTGAGACGAAGAAATATAATCCATATTCTTTATTAACGAATGAAAAAAGTTCGTTTGAAGGTTATGAACCTCGAAATTATAATCATGAGTATACGAAAGAGATGACGATGTACGATGCGGTATTAGAATCAGCAAATGTGCCAGCTGTATCTTTATTAAATGAATTAGGGGTAGATGAGGGAAAGCAATATTTAGAGAAAGGGAATGTTCATATTGCGGACTCAGGTTTAAGCACAGCACTTGGCGGGCTAAAAAATGGTGTGTCTCCATTTGATCTTGTCAAAATGTACCGATCTTTTTTAGCAAACGGGAATATTATCGAACCGCACGTTATCGATAAAGTATTAAATAGACACGGGGCGGTTATTGGAGAATCATCAAAAGCTGAAACGAAAGTCTTTTCGAAGCAAACGGCATGGTATATGACAAAGATGCTTGAAGGAGTTGTGAAAGAAGGTACGGCGAAAGCTGGCGTATATAATGGAGCTTTAGCTGGAAAAACAGGCACAACTTCATTGCCGAATGATGACAATGGTGCGCGTGATATGTGGTTCGTTGGATATACACCGAATTTAGTAGGTGCAGTTTGGATTGGCTATGACCGCACCGATAAAGAGCATCAATTACAAGATGGAAATGCATCTGCAACGATGTTATTTAAAAAGATTTTAACGAAAGCAAACATACAAGATAAAGCGAGTTTTCATAGGCCAAAAGGTGTTGAAACAATTGGACTGCCAATTCGTTTAGATAAGATTCAAAACGTGGAAGCAAAACTAGCATTTAGTCCTTTCGGTTTATTTGCAATGAAACTAAGCTGGACGCCGCTTCCTGATGAGCGAATTATGTATCGGATTTATAAAGTTGAAAAAGGAATTCATACTCACGTTGGAACGGCAAAAGGAACGGGGAAATATGAGGAGAAGTTTATTAATATATTCTCAAAACCAAGTTTTTACGTTGTGCCATATAACACACAAACGAACCGTGAAGGAGAAAAGTCAAAAGTAGCTAAACCGTAGTTTTTCTCTGTGCTATAATAAGAATGTTGTGAAAATAGTAAACGTTTTTACGAACGTTTGTGTCAATTTAATGAACAACGTACATAATGTTATGCATTTTGTTTTTACAAGCTGTATAGTAAAAAAAGATAAATATCGGAATAGAGCATATTTAAAGAAAAAGCATTGGTAAGGAAGGGAGCTAGGGTCTTGGTAAGAACTATAAATGAGACATTTTTAAAAGCATGTAGGGGGGAACGTACAGAGTATGTACCAGCATGGTATATGCGTCAAGCAGGTCGTTCACAGCCGGAATATAGAAAGATAAAAGAGAAATATTCTTTATTTGAAATTACACATAATCCAGAGTTGTGCGCTTACGTTACAAAGTTGCCAGTTGATCAATATAACGTAGACGCAGCAATTCTTTATAAAGATATTATGTCACCACTACCTGCAATTGGTGTTGATGTGGAAATTAAATCTGGCATTGGTCCAGTTATCGATAATCCAATCCGTTCTTTACAAGACGTAGAAAAATTAGGGGAAATCAATCCAGAAGATGACGTACCTTACATACTAGATACAATTCGTTTATTAACGACAGAAATGTTAGATGTACCGTTAATCGGTTTTTCAGGAGCTCCATTTACGTTAGCGAGCTATATGATTGAAGGCGGCCCTTCTCGTAACTATCATAATACGAAAGCGTTTATGTATGCAGAGCCGAAAGCTTGGTTCGCATTAATGGATAAGCTAGCAGATATGGTTATTACATATTTAAAAGCGCAAATTAATGCAGGAGCAAAAGCGGTTCAAATTTTCGATTCTTGGGTTGGAGCAGTAAATGTAGCGGATTACCGTATATTTATTAAACCAGCGATGGAGCGTATTTTTGCAGAAGTTCGCCCGATGGGTGTTCCAATGATTATGCACGGCGTAGGTGCTGCACATTTAGTGAATGAATGGCACGACTTACCGCTTGATGTAGTAGGTTTAGATTGGCGCTTACCGATTGAAGAAGCACGCGCACGTGGTGTTCACAAGGCGGTACAAGGAAATATGGATCCTTCATTCTTATTAGCACCTTGGCCTGTTATTGAAGAACATGTAAAAGGTATTTTAGATCAAGGGATGAAGCAGCCAGGTTATATCTTTAACTTAGGTCATGGCGTATTCCCAGAAGTAAATCCAGATACATTAAAACGCTTAACTACATTTATTCATGAGTACTCTAAAGAACAGTTAGCGAAGTAAAGGAGATTGTCTGTATGAAAAAGAAAATTGGTTTGCTTGTAATGGCATACGGAACGCCATATAAAGAAGAAGATATTGAACGTTACTATACACATATTCGCAGAGGAAGAAAGCCAAGTCCTGAAATGCTAGAAGATTTAACAGAGCGTTACCGTGCAATTGGTGGTATTTCTCCTTTAGCTACTATTACATTAGAGCAAGCTAAAAAGTTAGAGACACGTTTAAATGAAATACAAGATGAAGTAGAGTACCACATGTATCTTGGTTTAAAACATATTGAACCGTTCATTGAAGATGCAGTACAAGCTATGCATAAAGATGGAATAGAAGATGCAATTGCACTCGTTCTTGCCCCTCACTATTCTACTTTTAGCGTGAAGTCGTATGTAGGACGAGCGCAAGAAGAAGCAGGAAAACTTGGAAACTTAACAATTCACGGCATCGATAGCTGGTATAAAGAACCGAAATTTATTCAGTATTGGGTCGATGCAGTGAAAGGTATATATAACGGTATGTCAGAAGCAGAACGTGAAAAAGCAGTGTTAATCGTATCTGCACATAGCTTACCAGAAAAAATTATCGCACTCGGCGATCCATACCCGGATCAATTAAACGAAACAGCTGACTATATTGCACGTGGTGCTGAAGTAGCAAATTATGCAGTAGGTTGGCAAAGTGCCGGAAATACACCAGACCCTTGGATTGGTCCAGATGTACAAGATTTAACGAGAGAACTAAATGAAAAATACGGCTACAGTTCATTCGTATATGCACCAGTTGGATTTGTTGCGGAACATTTAGAAGTTTTATATGACAATGACTTTGAGTGTAAAGTTGTAACGGATGAAATTGGCGCGAAATATTATCGTCCCGAAATGCCTAATGCGTCGGACTCATTTATCGACTGTTTAGCAGATGTAGTATTAAAGAAAAAAGAATCTGTAATGTAAGTAGAAAGGGGGAGCTTACTTGAGGAAAAAAGTTGTGATCATCGGCGGTGGCATCACAGGATTAACAACAATGTATAACTTACAAAAAGAAATTCGTGAAAAAAACTTGCCGATAGATGCATTGCTTATAGAAGCGTCCGGTAAACTTGGCGGGAAAATTCAAACCGTTCAAAAAGATGGATTTACAATTGAACGTGGCCCTGATTCTTTCTTAGCAAGAAAAGAGAGTGCAGCTAAATTAGTGAAAGAATTAGGACTTGGCGATGAACTTGTAAATAATAAGGCCGGTCAATCGTTCGTTCTCGTAAACAATCGGTTACATAAAATGCCGAGCGGTTCAATGATGGGAATTCCAACGCAAATTACGCCGTTTCTATTTTCCGGATTGTTCTCCCCAATTGGTAAACTAAGAGCTGGTTTTGACTTATTAATGCCTAGATCAAAACCAGTTTCTGATCAATCACTCGGGCAGTTTTTCAGGCATCGTCTTGGAAATGAAGTCGTTGAAAATTTAATTGAGCCATTATTATCTGGTATTTATGCAGGGGATATTGATGAAATGAGTTTAATGTCAACATTCCCTCAAATTTATCAAATTGAACAGGAGCACCGTAGTATTTCACTCGGTATGCGTACGCTCGCTCCAAAGCAAGAGAAGGCTGAATTGAAAAAAGGAATATTTAAAACTGTGAAAACCGGTTTAGAATCTATAGTAGAATCTCTTGAAACGAAGATTCCTAATGATATGATAATGAAGGGAACTCGTATCGAAAAGGTTGCAAAACTTGGTGATAGTTATACGATTACGCTTAGTAACGGAAAAGAAATGGAAGCAGACGCGATTGTAGTTACGACGCCGCATAAAGTATTGCCATCTATGTTTGCGCAGTATAAGCAGTTTCGTTTCTTCCGTAACATTCCGTCTACATCAGTTGCAAACGTGGCACTTGCTTTCCAAAATTCTGCAATTCAGCGTGATATTGATGGTACCGGATTTGTCGTATCAAGAAATAGTGATTATACAATTACAGCGTGTACGTGGACACACAAAAAATGGCCACATACAACGCCAGAAGGAAAAACGCTTCTTCGCTGTTACGTCGGACGCCCAGGTGATGAAGCGATTGTCGAACAAACTGACGAAGAAATTGTGCAGCTCGTACTCGAAGACTTACAAAAGACAATGGATATTACAGAGGATCCAGAGTTTACAATTGTAAGCCGCTGGAAAGAAGCGATGCCTCAATATACAGTAGGCCATAAAGAGCGAATGAAAAAGCTCACAACATTTATGGAGGAAGAATTGCCAGGTGTGTATTTGGCAGGTAGTTCTTACGCTGGTTCTGGTCTTCCGGCTTGTATTGAGCAAGGTGAGTTAGCGGCGAAACGTGTGTTATTTCATTTAGAGAAAGTAATGGAGACTAAATTAGTCGCACATTAAAATATTTCAAACAAAACGCCTTCAATTATATTGAAGGCGTTTTGTTTATTGGATAAAATACCTTTAGTCAATAAACCTATATAAGTTATTTTGTATTATAGTTTGAAAACTTGTAAATTAAATAAATTTTGTGTAAAACTTGTCGAAATATAGTTCTATATAACGAATCATTTGATATGATAGAAATGTTGAGAAAATATGAAATAGGGAGAGGGAAATGGCTGTGAAGAAATTATTAAGTGTCTTTTTATCATTGATGTTATTGCTTTCATTTACTGGAACTTTAGCGCAGGCGGAAGAAACTACTTCTATGTCAGTAGAAAAAGCAATTCAAGTATTTAAGCAGCAAGGGAAAACGAAGGGGATAGTGGAAGGATATATCGTTGGGTATACGCAAAGTCCTTCTAAATACACGAAAGATCCGGCTAAGTTTGACGACACAAACGTGGCAATTGCCGATTCGCCAAACGAAACGAATCCAGACAAAATCATGCCTGTTCAATTGCCAAAAGGCGATGTGAGATTGGCAGTAAATGTGAAAGACCATCCTGAAAATATCGGGAAGAAAGTTAGGTTGACAGGGACGCTTGAGTTATATTTCGGTAGCCCAGGTTTAAAATCAGTAACAGCTCATAAGTTTCAAGGAGAAGAACAAAACCGCGTTAGCGATGTAGTGGCATCACCAAATGGTGGGGAAGTTGCAAAAGGAACAGCAGTAACATTAACAACGAATACAGAAGGAGCAACAATCTACTATACGTTAGATGGCTCTAATCCTACAAACAAAAGTGTTCGTTATAACGGACAAATTGTAGTGAATGAAAATAGTGTAGTGAAAGCAATCGCTGAAAAAGAAGGGCTTACTTCTTCAGCAGTTTCGACATTTTCATTTATAATCGTAACAAATGAACCAGTTCGTATTCATGATATTCAAGGGAAATCACATATTTCTCCTTACAATGGGAAGAAAGTAAACAATGTGGAAGGCGTTGTCACAGCGCTTGATAAAAATGGTTTTTATATAGAAGATAATCAGCCGGATAATGATCCAGCTACTTCTGAAGGTATTTACGTATACAAAAAAGATGTGAATGTAGCAGTAGGAGATCTTGTCCAAGTTGATGGAGAAGTAGAAGAATATGTTGGGCCTGGATATGCAGAAAGGTTTGACACAGATTTAACGACGACGGAAATTAAAGCGAGCCGCGTTGCTGTCATCGCAAAAGATCAACCTTTACCAGCGCCGATTGTACTTGGAGAAAACGGTGTGAAAATTCCTGATCAAATTATCGATAATGATGCATTCGGTTTATTTGATCCAAATGAAGATGCAATCGACTTTTATGAAAGTGTAGAAGGTATGCGCGTTACGATGCCAACGCCAAAAATTATTGCCCCTCAGAAAAACGGGAATTTATATGTAACAGTAGAAAATGGCGGGAATAAAGTCGTAACGAAATATGGCACACCTGTATTAGATGAAAATCAATTAAACCCAGAACGTCTTTCTGTAAAAGTACCTCGTGATTATGTAGCAAAAGTAGGAGATACTTTTACTGGAGATATAACAGGGGTAGTCGGATATGATTACGGTTCGTTCCGCATTGCGCCAATAACGGAATTACCATCTGTAGTGGACGGCGGATTTAAGCAAGTAGGGGCAAATATTCAGCCTCGTCTTGATAAGTTAACAGTTGCTACATATAACATTGAAAATTTCTCGGCGAATAAAAAAGAAACAACAGATGAAAAAGTAAAAGCGTTAGCGTATTCTATTAAATACAATTTAAAAATACCAGATATTATCGGTGTAGAGGAAATGCAAGATAACAATGGATCAATTAATGACGGTACAACAGATGCTTCATTAAGTGCAAAACGTATCATTGATGCAGTTCTAGAAATTCGTGGACCAAAGTATGAGTATGTAGAAATTGCTCCGAACAATAATCTAGACGGAGGAGCACCAGGAGCTAATATTCGCGTCGGTTTCTTCTACAACCCATCACGCGTGAAATTAGCAGCAGTACCGAAGTTACTTGATAAAAATGTTGTTCGCATTGGAGACGAAAGTTCATTATTTGAAAGTACACGTAAACCGCTTGCAGCAGAATTTACGTTCCAAGGACAAAACGTTGTTGTCGTTGCAAATCACTTAAACTCAAAAATAGGAGATGCAACGCCATTTGGAAAAGTGCAGCCGCTCGTATTAAAGAGTGAAGAAAAACGAATTCAGTTAGCGCAAGAAGTAAATCACTTCGTACAAGGAATTCAGAAAAAGAACACGAATGCACCAGTTGTTGTGTTAGGGGATATGAACGATTTTGAGTTCGCTAAACCACTAAAAGCACTAGAAGGAACAATCTTGAAAAATATGTTAAACACAGTGCCGAAAGAGAACCGCTACACGTACATTCATGAAGGAAATGCACAAGTGTTAGATCATATTTTAGTAACAAACAACATCGCACCATACACAATTGTAGATCCAGTGCACTTAAACTCAAACATTATGAAAGAGCATGGACGTGTAAGTGACCACGATCCAGTACTTGTTCAAATTGATTTGAAGAAGGCTTCTTAAATAGTCGAGAAAGAACGCTTAGAAATATACTAAGCGTTCTTTTACATTATTAGGGATTTTTATGATAAAATAGATTGAATATTCATTCTTTAATACAGGGAGGTGTAGACATATGGTAGCCCGAATAAACGGGAAATTAATGAATCAGCTTGCAATTTTTTTTAGTACGATCGTCATGCTTCAGTTTGTAGCTGATATAACAGGGCTTACACAGACTCTAGATAGTATGTATTATTTAATAAATACCGCAACTTCCTATATAACGTTTAGTTTGGCGGTTATTTTTACTTTAATCGGTGCAAGAAGAGAATTAAGTAAATATGCAATTATTGCATTATGTTTAGTGGTAGCTATTAAAGCGATTTATTTTGCGGCGATCGTTATTTTATGGGGATTGGCAGGTACGCCGTAAAGGGGAGAGGATTATATGAGTATTGAAAATATAAGATTGATAAATGTAAATGATAATAAGAGCGTAATTCTCTAAGCTAACTTAGGGAATTACGCTCTTATTCGTTCAATTATTTAGTCCGAAATTGCTTGAAACGCTTTTCTACACCGATCTCTTTTTTGCAGTCTTCTTCTATATTTTTTTCTATCCCGCTTTACTCCTTGTATATACATAAATAAGCTAACGAGAAGGAAGAAAGCACATTGCATCGTTAAAATGTACGGTGACATGCCTTGCAATGGTTGTTTCGGATCATATAAATGAATAGGTGCTCCGCCTATTGAAGGAAATATTGTATTTAGCAGGACGTAAGGAATGGAGGCAACTGCAAATGGAAAGAGAATTGCCATATAGTCCTTTTGTGACCATACAGATGCAGCAAGTCCTAAAAGAGCCATTAAACCTGCAAATAAAAAATTAATTCCGATATATACAGTAATGTAAGTGAGAGGCGCATCGAAATATAGGTTTGCGAACATTCCATCAGCATTTATGATGCCTGAACCAATCGTAGGTGTTCCGTCTGGAATGGTTAATTTGCAAAATAATAACGATAAGATGAATGGAAATGTATAAAGAAATCCTCCGCAAAAAAACGTAACGATATATTTCATTACTGAATAAGGAAATATAGAAATTCCCTTACTCACAAACGGTTTAAAACCATCTGACTTATCCGAATTGTAACTTGTACTAAAGGGGAAACTCGCAATAACTGGCATTAATAATAAATAAACATCCATTTCATTGTCACGAAATCCGATCCATTTTATATCTGTTGAAATAGGTCCACTCGCTGCGTCTCCTAAATAACGAATTACATAGTAATAGTGATAAATACAAATAAGAACGAATCCACTAAACATAATAATTAAAGAAATACGACTACAAAAAGCTTGCTTTATATTTAAACGAAGCGCACGCATCATGACTGAAAAAGCCTCCACTATTTTGATAAACTTGTCTATTTTCTATATTACTATTAAATGTAAAGATTTTCTTGTTTTTTTATTTGATTATTTGAAAAAAGGGAAATTTGTTGTCGTTAAGTAAGGTTTAATCATATATCTTAAGAACACCTTTTCTTTTTCTCTTTTCTTCTGATACACTATGACAGTATTATATAACTTGACTGGAATTTTTTTATACTGGAAATAATAAAAAAGAGAACTTGTCTAGAATGTAAGCGTGTGGTAATATCAAAGATGTACTGATTGACTATATTATCCAATTGGTCATTTTTGGAGGTGACGATGTGGCGATAGATCGAAAACGTTCTATTATTGAAGCTGCAACAAAGTCTTTTTCAGCATTCGGTTATAAGGCGACGACGATGGATCAAGTTGCGAAGTTAGCGAATGTAGGAAAAGGAACAATTTATACTTTTTTCAAAAATAAAGAAGAACTATTTGGTGAAATTATTTCTAATTTAATTACAGAAATGAAGCAAGTCGCAAAAGACGCAATTCGTTCAGATATTTCATTTTTTGAAAATGTACATAGAGCATTATATAGCATATTAGAATTTAGAAAAGAACATCAGCTCATGATTAAATTAATTCAAGAAGAGCGCGATATGGGAACGAAAGAAGTACAAGAAGTGATGCAACAAGTAGATGTGGAAATCGTTTCTGTTATTCAATCTTATTTAGAGATTGCAATTGAAAAAGGTGAAATTAGCAAATGTGATCCAGAAATTACAGCGTTTATTATGCTTCGCCTATACGTATCGCTTATTTTTGATTGGGAAAAAAATCATGAACCGTTAGAAAAAGAAAAAATCTCAGAATTATTCGAACTTTATTTACTAAAAGGATTGTCAAATTAAGATAATCCTTTTATTATTATAAAAAAATGACTAATTGAACAAATTGGTCAATCGTATAAGGAGGATGGTTAAATATAATCATGTAGATGAAAATGTGCATAGTATAAATTCGGGGATAAGGCATATGTATGAACAGATATAGCCTTTTTATTTGGGTAAAAATGACCATAAATGAATTTTGGTCATTTTAAAAAAGGGGGATAAATTATGAAATGGCATAAGTTGCTTAGTAAAGAATTTGCAGAGATTATAAAAAGTAAAAAAATATTAATCCCAATCATTGCGGTTTTATTTGTACCGATTTTATATGCGGGTATGTTTTTATGGGCCTTTTGGGATCCGTATGAACAGCTAGATGACTTGCCAGTTGCGGTAGTCAATTTAGATAAAGGTGCAGAACTTGATGGGAAACCAATTGAGGTCGGGAAAGGGCTCGTTGATAACTTAAAAGATAATAAAAGTTTTAAATGGGAATTTGTAAGTGAAAGAGAAGCGAAAGAGGGAATGGAAGGCAGAAAGTATTACATGTTAGTACGTATTCCAGATGACTTCTCAAGTAACGCTACAACGTTATTAAAAGACGATCCGAAACCATTAAACTTAGAATACATTCCAAATGAAAGTTTAAACTTCTTATCTTCACAAATTGGCGGAACAGCAATTGAAAAAATTAAAGGTGAAGTATCAAGCACGTTAACGAAAACATATGCAGAGAAAATGTTTGATTCCATTAAGGACGTCTCAAAAGGATTAGCAGATGGAGCGGACGGAGCAAATAAGTTACATGATGGAGCTAGTGAGTTGCATGATGGATCAAGTAAAGTGACGGATGGACTCCATACACTTCAAGGGAAGTCTGGGGAGATGAAGGATGGAGTTCAGAAATTAGCAGATGGATCTAATAAATTAGTAGATGGGTCAGGAAAAGTAACAACAGGTTTAAATACGTTAAATAGCAAAACGGGTGAAATGCAGATAGGTATAGGGAAATTGCAAGATGGGTCTCAGAAAGTAACTGATGGTTTGAATACATTAGCAAATAAATCAGGTGAATTAAAAACAGGAACGAATGAATTAGCGAACGGTATGGAAAAGCTTGTTGGAGGACAAAGTCAATTAGAAGAAGGTTCTCAAAAAATTGAAAATGGTTTGCAAGATTTAAATAGTACAGTAAAGCATTCTGTTGTAGGTTTAGAGGAAATGCAGGCGAAAGTTCCTTCTATATTAAATACTGTAAATGAGAAAATGAACGGAGCTGCAGAAAACGTAAATCAGTTAAATGAATTTACTCAATCAACAGCAGGAGATGCAAAAACTGCAGCGCAAGATGTAGCTAATTTGCAAAAGCAAATCGAGAGTTTACCAAAAGAATATCAAGAGAAGTTACAACCATATATAACAAATGCGGCGAAAAGTACAGCGACAGTTCAGCAGAAAGCTATTGGAGTAGCAGGTGGAACAAATAAATTAAATGAAGAAGTAAAACAATTAAAAGGTGAAATAACTCAAACAACAAGTGATGCGCAAAACAAACTACCGAATACAGCGAAATTGCAATCTTTAACGGAGGGTATTGAGAAATTACTGAATGCGCAAAACGAATTTGTAAGCAAATTTCATGGATTTGGTGAAGGATTAAGTAATGCCAAAGTAGGTGTAGATAAATTAAATAACGGGTCAGGTCAATTAATTGATGGAGTAACTCAATTAGCAGATGGCTCAAGTCAAGTAACAGGCGGTTTAGGTACATTATCTGTAGGAGCAAGCCAAATGACAGGAGGAATAACGCAATTAGAGGATGGCTCAAGTCAAGTAACAACAGGCATAGGTACTTTAAATGGTGGTCTAAATAAAATGTCAACTGGCTCAACCCAGCTAATCGACGGAGTAAATAAGCTAACAGACGGCTCTGGAAAAGTGACTGACGGACTCGTAAAAGTAAACGACGGTTCAGGTGAACTTGCTGAGAAACTTGGTGAAGGGGCAGAAAAAACAGGAGAAGTAAAAGGAACGGATAAAACATATGATATGTTTGCAAGCCCAGTAAAAGTGAAGACGGAGAAAATGGCGGAAGTTCCAAACTACGGAACAGGATTCACACCGTATTTCTTATCACTCGGTTTATTCGTTGGGGCATTACTATTATCTATCGTATACCCATTACGCGATACAGTCGGCGTTCCGAAATCAGGATTCAGCTGGTTTATTAGTAAGTTTGGTGTTTTACTATCAGTCGGTATTATTCAAGCAATAGTAGCAGATGTCATATTATTGTTCTGGTTAGGTGTAGAAGTACAAAGTATTCCATACTTTATACTCTTTAGTATTGTTACGAGCTTAGCGTTTATTTCATTAATTCAATGTTTAGTAACAGCATTCGGTGATGCAGGGCGTTTCATCGCCATCATCACATTAATTATTCAGCTTACAACAAGTGCTGGAACATTCCCGCTAGAGTTGATTCCGAAGTATTTACAACCATTTAATGCTTGGTTACCGATGACATATTCTGTATCAGGATTGAAAGCAGTCGTATCAAGCGGAGACTTTAACTTCATGTGGAAAAATATTGGGATACTCATGATCTTTATCGTTGTATTATCACTTGGAACAATTGCTTCATTAACTTGGATGCATAAGCGACAATTTAGAAATGTTGCTGAAAATCAATCGGTTGAAGCGTAAATAAGGAACATAAAAAAGGCACCGAAATGGTGCCTTTTTTATTGGTCTTGTTTTATTGGATGAGAAAGTTCATTTGTTTTTCTATTTTTACGGAACAAGTATATAACAATACTTATAAGAATAATTGTAGCTACAATCCAAACAAATGGACCATATCTTTCAGCAAAAGTATATAGTTTCATGTTGCTGGCAATGTCCTCTTTTGTTTTTCCTATTAGAATTTCAGAACCACTATACCCTTCAAGTGTATCTCCTTTTTTTATACCAAAAATAAGAGTGTCTGATTTGTTTTCTATTCCTGTATATCGGTATCCTTTACCTTTAATTGTTAATTGAGTATCATCCTTTTTTAGTGAGTAATCTTCGGTGGAAATATCTTTTCCTGACAGTGTAATTGGTTCCATCGAAAAACGGATTTCTTTTAATGCAGGAAGAGCCTCATTGTTTAGTAAGAGCTGCTTTGCAATATGCTGCTCGGTATCAATGTTTTTCCAATTTGCTTTTCGTCGTTTATACGTATTAATTTCAAGAAGTGCAAATTCTTTATTTTGAAGTTTTTCCTCTGTAATAGGTTGCGCGGTAGTTAATGTTCCTTTTAATAAAATCACACCGTCTTTTGCAGATTGAAATGAAGAGACCTCCTTCGTTTCTTTTAATGTATTGATAGCACCTCTATAATCTTCTTTTCCTAAAAGAACAGCTCCCGTATGTACGGTTAAAATAAGATATAGGATGCTTAATACTATAATAGCTTTTTTCACTATTTTCCCTCCAAAATATGTATAAGTTAATTGTAACATAATTTTCCATATAAAATTTTCAATTTGAATAATAGGTTACAGGAATGAGAGTGATAAGTAAATTAAGAGAAGTGTGGATGAGAGAAGTAAAAATGAAAGAGAAATACAGTTGTAAGAAAGGTGAACTGTACTTCTCTTTTAGATGAAAAGTATTTTATTCCGTAAAATCCCAATTGGTGTAGGCTAATAATCCGTGGGGGATGAACAAAATCCCCCACGGATTAAAGTTTCACTTTATTGAATTCTTTTCTCTGTATTACATTTAAAAAACCCTCAATATTCGAGCTTAAAATTTGGCCCACCGTTATATATTCGTCTTCATAGTAAAATATTAGTTTTTTATCAAAGAATGTTCTTTTCGTCTCTATGGATAGAATTTTTTTATATTCAAATTCCACAATCAATGCATTTTTACAACATTTGAATGATTGTCCATAAAAAATAACCCTCCTATTAGTGGCAAGTAACACTCCGGAACGAGGGACATTATGTGTAATAATATAGCCAGTAAGTGAACATCTTAAAGTGGATAAAATATTTTCTTCATGATGTAATAGTTGTTTTGCATCCTCTAAAATTTGATTCATTGCATATAATCCTTTTTTATTTAAAATACAATCTATATGGATATTATTATAGCAAGAAAGACCATACACCAAATATGTAACATTGCATATTTGGTGTATGGTCTTTCGAATATTATTCAGAATGGTTCTTACTTTCCAAAGAGCATCTTTTCCTTAATTTTACTATATTTTATGTGTAGCCTAAACGAAAGAAAGGAATCACAACAATTTGAATAGAATCATATTACAGGGGAGTTGATAGTATGAGACAAAAATCTCGCTTCTATTTCATCATATATCCGCTAGTCTGCTTCTTAGTTTATACACTATCTCCGATTTTGTTTCATAAAAAAGAATATACGAGTATGAAAGACATAGTGGGAATGATTGTAACCTATTATATTTTAATTGGTGGATATTACTTTATTGATTTTTTAAGTAAAAGAATAAAGAAAAACGGTAAAGTTTAATAATATAAAAACTGATGGAGGAGAACGAAATGACCGAAAGCCAAATGAAATTTCGTGATACGACCATTCGCAACTTTTTTGATAAAGAGGACCGCTTAAAATCGATTCCAGGTCAAAAAAAGAAAAAGTTAGTCTTATTGGAACATTTGATTAGAAAGCTGGATGCTGGAAACCAATATACAGAAGAAGAAATTAATGCGTTCGTAAAACAGTATCATGATGATTTTTGTACGATAAGAAGAGAATTTGTTATACATGGGTTTATGGACAGAGAAGACAATATTTATAGTGTGAATGCGAGGGAAGAGTGGACGAGGTGGGAGATGTTATAGAGAGCTCTAATTGTGTAAGAACCTGTTTTCATATCTTTGCTGTATTAAAATGATGAATGTAGCGATAAAGGAGGGATTGTCTTGCAAGCTAGCAGTCTTATGCATGAAGAATTTTCGAGGAAGCCATCGGTTTTTGGGATTTTCACTTCACCGACATTACAATTCAAAAGGATGAGGAATCAAAGAAATATATTCCTCCCATTAACTCTTTTAATTTTACTTATTATCATTTCAAGCGCCTTAATTTCCTGGAATTCTTTACATAACCCTGCACTTAGTATGTTTCATGATAAAACTGGATTTACTGTTCCAAAATACATAACTTTCTTTACTTCATTTGGAATTTCTACAGTAAGTGGAATAGTAGCTATATTTTTTGCGCCTATATTCTATAAAAACATTATGATTTTTTTTGGAGTCGATATTAACTACAAGGAAACATTTCCTATCATTATCTATGCATCTTTTGTATTAAAATTAGGGATGCTTTTAAACGGATTGATTGCGTTCTCCCTTGGTGGATATGAGTTGTCCTATACAGGTTTAGGTGCGATAGCAACAGATAATATGGTTTTACATGCAATCGCTCAAAGGATAGATATATTTAATATTTGGTATTACGTTTTATTAGGAATAGGCTTAAAAACAATTACGAATTTAAATGAAAATAAACTTGTCACTCTCATTATTGTGCTTTTCGTTTTTACTAGTGCATTAGCAAGTATATCTGGATTTATGCAAGAAATATCTAAATTACAATAAAAGTATATTGGATTATATTTTTATTCATTTGTATGAAGAAAGGTGGTTTGGCTATGTGCCAAACCACCTTCTTTCATTCTTTATGGTAAATTATGAAATACTGTGATCCAATCTTTCTTTCTGAAGAAGATGATGTGAAAAATGCATAGAAATGAGCTGGAACCACTCTGGAGCATTTAAGTACCCAAGTCCAGGATGCTCCACTTTACAATCATTTGGAATAGAAGCAAGCATTGGTTCAATGTTTTTTACAGCTGTAATTAATTTTAGAAAACGCTCCTGTATCTCTTCTTTGCATGATGGATTTTCAGGTGTGTATCCAGAGCGATTTGGCACTTTTATTTGTATAGGAGGGAAAGCACCCATTGTATATACTTTTTCACCCATATCCGTTTTTTTGTTAGCTACAGATGGTGTTTCAGTTTTACATTTCTCGATTGCATCTAATTGCATATATGTAGCAGCTAGCAGATGGTTATACATTTGACCGAGCGACCATTCTTCTTCAGAAGGTTTTTTTCTAAATTGTTCAATCGTATATTTGTCTAATTCCTTCACATAACACGTTGCTAAACTTTCGAATTTCTCTAACATAACAGTACTGTTCATATTGGTATCCCCTTTTTAAGAAAATGTATTTGTTAATACCTACAATAAAGGAGGGATGCTGACAACATTATGTCAGTAGTAAAATAAAAAATTAAAGTTTTAACATTTTTTTTACTTCATCATATATTTTCTCAGAAAGAATTTTTGGCTCTAGTACTTGCACTTGGCTCCCCCAGCTTAATACCCATTGAAATACTTCATCTATACTTCTTGATTTCAAAAAGACATGAAAACCATTATCTTTATGCTCGTATGAATCTATAAAAAAGTATCGTGACTCAACAATTTTATGTGCAATATGGGATGGGAATAATAAATGGATCGTAACAGTTCGATTGTTTTCAGGTTGATAGTCTTGTAAAGAAAAGTCTTTCGGTTTTGTAAAGAATTCTTGTTCTTGCTGTAATGTATCCATACGGTCTAAACGAAAATTACGTATTTGTTTTCGAAGTAAGCAATGAGCAACGATGTACCAAATTCCTGAAATATTGACTAAACCGTAAGGATGAACGGTCCGTTTTATTTTTGTAGTTTCTCTTGGTTTACGATAAGAAAAAGAGATAGCTTGTTCTTTTTGAATAGATTCTTGCAATAAGAAAAGTTGGTTTTCTAGTTGTTCTCGCTCGGGTTGCTGATGCGAAAATATAGGAGAAAGGAAACGGAAAGTTCCTCGCAGCTCTTCAACTTTCTTTTTTTGATCAGTAGAGAGGACAACCTCAAGTTTCTCTTTTGCCGATTGCGCATGTACAGAAAAAGAAGAAGTGAAAGTTTTCTCGATATAATCACCGCCTAATAAAAGAGTAACAGCCTCTTCCGGCGTAAGCTGAATGGGTGGCAAGAAATAACCATCCATTAATGAATAGCCGTGACCAGGCATTGAAAAAATGGGAACGCCGGATTCGCTGAGTGCGTCCATATCTCGATAAATAGTGCGTATACTTGTCTCAAATTTTTCAGCTAAGCTTTGTGCTGTAACGGTTTGTTTTCTTTGTAATTCAATTAATATAGCTAATAAACGATCCGTCCGATTCATGAAATATCATCCTTTATTTTATAAATATTCTTATTGTGAACTTCTAAAAGTAGTGTGTAATTCCCTGCCATTAACAGACTTTTCCCTATGTATAATATTAATATAGTAAAATCATAAGAACCTATATTGCAGTTTCCAATAATATACTATATAATCAGGATAAGAAAACGTTTTCATGCAAAGGGGGAAATTTCGTGTCGACTATCGAGGACGTGGCGAAATTAGCGGGGTTATCAAGGACAACGGTTTCTAGGGTGATCAATAATCATCCATATGTTTCAGATGAGAAGAAGAAAAGGGTTCAATTAGCAATGAAGCATTTAGGCTTCGTTCCTAATTCTGCGGCGAGAAGGCTTCGTAAACAAAAAACAGAAACAATTGCGGTGCTTGTTCCAAGGATTACAAATCCTTTTTTTAGTAGATTTATTGAAGCAATCGAGATTGCTGCTTCTGAACATAAATATAAACTGATTATTTGTCAAACAAGATATTTACCGGAAAAAGAGATGGAGTATTTACAATTATTATCTACGAAACAAGTAGATGGGATTATTCTATGTTCACTAGAAAATCCATGGGAGAATGTGGAGCCATACTTGCAACACGGTCCAATCGTGTTATGTAATGAATATATTGAGGAAGCAAATGTTCCAACAGTGAAGTTCGATCATGCACAGGGTGCATACATAGCTGCCAATCATGTATTAGAACAAGGATATCGTAATCTGATATTTTGCCGTGGTAACGAAACGAAAGTAGTGAGCCAACAGCGAAAAATGGGCTTTTTACGCGCTATTACTGAAAAGAGTAGAGAAGTGGAAGCGATCGATTTTCTTGAAAACGCTTTCTCTTGGGATGATGGAAAACGAATATTCAATGAAGTATTAAAGGACAAAAAAAATCCTACCGCGATTTTGGCAGGAGGCGACGAGGTTGCAGCTGGAATTATCTCAGAGGCGAAACGCCATGGTTGGAGTATTCCAGAAGATCTCGCTGTGATCGGTTTTGATAATCAAATTTTAGCGCAGATTACAGAGCCAGGTATTACGACAATTGAACAGCCAATCGACGAAATGGCCCGAAAAGTTGTTGACTTAATGATGGATAAAATCCATACGAAAAATTATCGACAAAAAGAATTGTATGAGTTTGAACTGGAGCTCTTGGTGAAAGGTTCAACGATGAAGGATACGATGTTATTAGCCTAGTAGACTATGTCTGCTAGGTTTTTTTATGTTCACAAACTACTAATCTTCGTGAACGCAATCGTCGCATTTGTTATGGTATGCTTCGTGTTGCTCATCAATTTCCTTCCCGCAGTGTGCACAAGTTTTCGTCGGTAAATTTCGGAAAAACTCCATTGGTTGATCAATCATGTCAATCCCTCCATTTCCATTTCTTACTATCATTGTATTAGTACAAAAAATAAAAGTCAACAACTGTTTTATAACAAAGTTGAAAATTAATGAAAAAGTTTAGGAAATGGATTATAGTTAACAATGTAGGATGTAAGTAAAAAACTTTCTCAAGTACGGAGAAAACCAGCATTCCTACTCGGTTTTAGAAAGGATGGATACATATGAAAATGACTGTTGTCGGCTTTTGGGGCGGCTTTCCAGAAGCGGGAGAAGCAACGTCGGGGTATTTGTTTGAACACGATGGTTTTCGTTTACTTGTAGACTGTGGTAGTGGTGTACTAGCACAGATTCAAAAATATATAACACCATCTCATATAGATGCAGTTGTATTGTCGCACTATCATCATGATCATGTTGCAGACATTGGGGTGCTGCAATATGCAAGATTAATTACGAGTGCGACAAAGGGGCAACTACCGGAACTACCAATATACGGTCATACGTTTGACGAGAATGGATTCCATTCTTTAACGCATGCACCGCATACGAAAGGAATCGCGTACAATCCAGAAGAAACACTTCAAATTGGACCGTTCTCCATTTCATTTTTAAAAACTGTTCATCCTGTTACATGCTTTGCGATGCGTATTACAGCTGGCGATGATGTTGTTGTATACAGTGCAGATTCAAGTTATATTCCTGAATTTATTCCGTTCACGAAAGATGCTGATCTTTTCATTTGTGAGTGTAATATGTATGCACATCAAGAGGCTGCAAAAGCAGGGCATATGAATAGTACAGAAGTAGCAAGTATTGCGAAAGATGCAAATGTAAAAGAACTTTTATTAACGCACTTACCGCATACAGGCAATCCATCTGATTTAGTAACAGAAGCAAAACAAATTTTCAGTGGCCATATTACGCTAGCGCATAGTGGCTACGTATGGAACTCATGAGGTGATATGATGTTATTTATTGATAATAAAGGGATTACAGATCCTAGAATAAACTTAGCGATTGAAGAATATTGTGTTAAAAATTTAGATATTAACGAAACATATTTACTGTTCTACATTAATGAGCCTTCGATTATCATTGGTAAAAACCAAAACACAGTGGAAGAAATTAATGCAGATTACGTAAAAGAAAAAGGCATTCATGTTGTTCGTCGTCTATCAGGCGGAGGCGCAGTATATCATGATTTAGGAAACTTAAACTTCAGTTTTATTACGAAAGATGATGGAGATAGTTTCAGCAACTTTAAAAAATTCACAGAGCCTGTAACGAAAGCTCTTAGTAAACTAGGCGTAAATGCAGAACTAAGTGGTCGTAACGACATTTTAGCTGAAGGTAGAAAAATTTCAGGTAACGCGCAGTTCTCAACGAAAGGTCGTATGTTTAGTCACGGTACGTTACTATTTGACTCTGAAATCGATCACGTCGTATCAGCGTTAAAAGTAAAAATGGATAAGATTCAATCAAAAGGAATTAAATCAATCCGTAGCCGCGTTGCGAATATTACAGAGTTCTTAAACGAAAAAATGACGACAGAAGAGTTTAGACAACTTCTTCTAGAAACAATTTTCGAAGGAGAAACAGAAATTCCAACGTACGAATTAACAGAAAATGATTGGAAAGAAATCCATAAACTTTCTGAAGAGCGCTACCAAAATTGGGATTGGAACTACGGAAAATCTCCGAAGTTCAACTTACAACATTCACACCGCTTCCCAGTTGGACAAGTTGACGTTCGTCTTGAAGTGAAAAAAGGAACAGTAACAGAATGTAAAATTTACGGTGACTTCTTCGGCTCACTAGATGTCCATGACATTGAAGAGCGTCTAACAGGTGTACAATTTGATAAAGATGCATTCACTGTAGCTTTAGAAGGCGTAGATATCGTACGCTATTTCGGTAATATTACAACAGAAGATTTCTTACATTTATTCTTCTAAAAGAAGAAGCCATCCCGAAATATCTTTTGGGATGGCTTTTTTTATTATGAATTCATTTACCGTTAAAAGCGTCGCTAAAAACATCTACTAGCAGGACATTCTTTTATTATAAAGGAAGTATATATAATTAAAGGAGGATGATCGAAATGAAAAGGATAATACACTTTATATTATTGATCAGCTTCGTTATAGGGATGACAGCTTGTAACGATGAAACTTCCTCTAGTCGTACACTTTTATTTATTGGAAAGCCAGCGAAGGATAATGCCATATATTATACGCATACAGATAAAAAACGAAAGATAGATGATATACAAACTATGTTTCAAAATAAGAAATGGAAAAGAAATGAAACGTTTAGTAGCGTTAATAAAACGCCAGATGTTGTCTTGTCGATAGATGAAGACAATAAAGGATTACCGACACTATATGTTACAGTCTACTTGCATGAAAATGGAGCGGACGCTCTCAATTTGTATGGAGAGTATACGGCTTTAAATAAAGAGGAAGTTGAAAAACTTAGGGGAAAGATGAGTGCATATTATCCTACAATGATTTTAGCTATAGTTTAACTATATGTTTGTACCCGTTTCTTTCACATATAATTCTCGTATCTTACTAAAGTGTTCTGGAAGAAAGTGGTCGATGTATATTCGATTAATAGAATATCACTTGCTACTTTAATTTTCTTTTAATATAATTAATTTAGAATTTTTAAATATTCTAAATTTTATAAAGGTGGGGTTTGTGTGAATCTCGTTCAATCTTTGGCTGAAACGGCAAAAAAGAAGGGGGATAAACCGGCGTACATATTTATGGATCAGTCGGTCTCTTATGACCAATTAAACAAAGTGGTCACTAGGTTTTCTAGTAATTTAGCAAAAATGGGCGTTGGAAAAGGGGACAATGTCGCATTAGCTGTAGGCAATTCACCACATTTTTTAGTAGGTTTATACGGAACGATGAAAGCCGGAGCAACTGTCATTCCGATTAATCCAATTTATACAGCAGACGAAATACATTACATATTACAAAATGGAGATGTAAAAACAATCATCGTACTCGACGTCCTTCTACCTGTTATACAATCTCTTACAACAAGACTTCCTTCACTTGAAAATATCATCATATGCGAGACCTCATCAGATTTTACTCATACAGAAACTGAAAAAATGAAAACGTTTACTAGTTGTATAGGAACTGGAGATGTAACTTACGAAGGTCCTGAACTAGATGAAGAAGATGTAGCTGTTATTTTATACACTTCAGGTACAACTGGAAAGCCAAAAGGCGCTATGTTAACACATAAAAATTTATATAGTAATGCAAGCGATGTGGCGTCGTATTTACAATATACTGCGGACGATCGCGTCGTTGCGGCACTGCCGATGTTCCATGTATTTTGCTTAACAGTGGCGGTCAATGCGCCGATTGTGAACGGGGCGACTATTTTAATGTTACCGAAATTTAGTCCGAAAGAAGTATTCCGTATTTGTCGCACGTATGAACCAACGATTTTTGCGGGTGTACCGACCATGTACAATTACTTATATTTATTTGAAGAAGCGAGCGCAGAAGATGTGAAGACACTTCGCCTTTGTATTTCAGGTGGTGCGTCAATGCCTGTTGCCCTTCTGCAAAACTTTGAAAAACGTTTTGACGTTATCGTTTCAGAAGGATACGGTTTATCAGAAGCATCACCAGTTACTTGTTTTAATCCATTAGATCGTCCTCGTAAACCAGGTTCGATTGGTACAAATATTTGGCACGTAGAAAATAAAATTGTGAACGAACTTGGGGAAGAAGTACCTGTTGGTGCAGTTGGGGAGTTAATTGTTCGCGGACCTAACGTTATGAAGGGTTACTATAATGCGCCAGAAGATACTGCGGCGACAATTAAAGATGGCTGGCTATATACAGGAGACTTAGCGAAAATGGATGAAGAAGGTTACTTCTATATCGTCGATCGCAAAAAAGATATTGTTTTAGTTGGTGGTTATAACGTATATCCTCGTGAAGTGGAGGAAGTATTATACACTCACGATTCGGTAGCTGAAGTTGTCGTAATCGGTGTTCCTGATGAAAACTTAGGAGAAGCAGTGCGAGCTTACGTCGTTCTGAAACAAACGAGCGTAACAGAAGAAGAGCTTATGCATTACTGCACGTTACATTTAGCGAAATATAAAGTGCCAATGAGCATTGAGTTTTTAACAGAATTGCCGAAGAATACAACTGGTAAGTTGTTACGAAGAGCTCTGAGAGAGAAGGCATTGCAAGTATAAAAATAAAGATATCCATCTCTATGACTACATGTTTAGAGATGGATATCTTTTTGTCCTGTAAAAGCTCGATTCGTGTGGATGGACAAAATCCCTACTGATTAAAGTCTCACTTTATTTTTTAGAATTGGTTAAGCTATAAGCCCATATATTTAAACCGTAATATGAACAATAAGGAGGAGATATACGTGGAGCAGAAGGAATTACGCTTAAGGAAAGTACAATATCTTATTTGTGACATTATGGATGAAATGAATATGGAGAGTGAAAAGAAGAACTTAGAAACATTGCAAAAGGTAATTGATCACCTTTCAGGGGCGATTGGGGATTTAGTGGATCCATCGGGTACGTATTCATTAGACTATTTAGAGAGAAAGGTGCATACTGCTCATTATTTATTGTTTAAAAATGATCGGAAAGCATATTTGTGTAATAAATAGGAGTATTTGTTTAATTTTTTTATTTGACATTGATAATCATTATCAATATGATAGTTATGTTGGGTATATTCATATAAAGGGAGATGTCATGTTGATAATGATTAAGAAAAAATATATTAATGCATTCGTTATAGCAGCAACTTTAGCAGTTCCACTAAGTGGTTTCAATGCGCCAATTGCAAAAGCAGATGTGATTGAAATGAAGGCAGCTAGTAAACTTGCAGATGGTACATATGACGTTATTTTAAAAACGTATAAAGATCAAACGAATGAAACATCTGTTGCTTCTACGTATTTAAAAAATGCAAAAGTAACAATTCAAGGTGACAAAAAAATCGTTACGTTAACAATTCAAGATAGTAGCTATTTCCAGTACCTTAGAGTAGAAGATACTAATAAAGTAGGGACATTCCATGATGTGAAAGTGATCTCTGAAGATAAAACAAATAATGGTACGAAGGTTGTTCAATTTGAAATCGATGAGTTCTCGAAAAAATATAATATGCAAATGCATATATTAATTCCAGCAATTAAATATGATCATAAATATCAAGTGCAGTTTGAAATCGATGCGAGTGCAATTGAACAGAAATCTAAGTTCTCAGATGTACCAACTTGGGCACAAGAGTCAGTTCAATATTTAGTAGACAAAGAGGCAGTACACGGTAAGCCAGATGGTACATTTGCACCAGCTGAAAATATCGATCGTGGTTCAGCAGCAAAAATATTAGCTACTGTTTTAGGATTAGAAATTAATAAAGATGCGAAGCCATCATTCTCTGACGCGCAAAATCATTGGGCTACACCATACATCGCAGCAGTTGAAAAAGCTGGCATTGTAAAAGGTGATGATAAGGGTAACTTTAATCCGAGCGGGCTAATTAACCGTGCATCAATGGCTTCTATGCTTGTGAATGCATATAAATTAGAAAGAAATGAAAATATTAAACTACCAAAAGAATTTGCTGATTTAAAAGATCATTGGGGTACGAAGTATGCGAACATTTTAATCCAAGAAAATATTTCAGTTGGAACAGATAATGGATGGGCTCCAGATAAATCGGTAAGCCGCGCAGAAGCAGCTCAATTTATTGCGAAGACAGATAAGTTAAAGAAATAAATCGAAACTAAAATCAGTGGGATTCCATTCCCGCTGATTTTTAGCTTGTATGAAGTTTTTTATATAATAATTCTAAATTCCAAGTTGACACATGTGAATTATGGAATTAAAATGGGAAGAAATCAAACAGAATACAATAGAAGCTCATCAGAGAAACTGAAGGCGCACAACGTTCACTTTTGTGAATAGATTGTGTGCCTTTTTCTATTGTACAAACTAAGGGGGCTTTATATATGAAACAGTGGGGTAAGACAGCGTTTATGAAAAGTACAGGTGTCTTATTATCAGCATTTGTTCTTTTATCAGGGTGTGGTTCGGCAACATCCACTAGTAATTCTGCAGGAGGCGGAGATAAAAAGACAGTTGAGCTTTTAAATGTTTCATATGACCCGACTCGTGAGTTATATCAAGATTTCAATAAAGACTTTGCGAAGTATTGGAAAGAGAAGCATGGTCAAACAGTAAATGTAAAGCAATCACACGGGGGATCTGGAAGTCAGGCACGCTCCGTTATTGACGGCTTAGAAGCAGACGTTGTAACACTAGCGCTCGCTTATGATATTGACGCGATTAGTAAGAAGAAGCAACTAGCAGAAGATTGGCAGAAGCGACTTGCGGATAATTCTACTCCGTATACATCAACGATTGTATTTCTTGTTAGAAAAGGAAACCCGAAAGGAATTAAAGATTGGGATGATTTAACGAAAAAAGGTGTGTCTGTCATTACACCAAACCCGAAAACATCTGGGGGAGCACGGTGGAACTATTTAGGGGCGTGGGGATATGCACTGAAGAAATATAACAATAGTGAAGATAAAGCGAAAGAGTTTGTCGGTCAAATTTATAAAAACGTGGAAGTACTAGATTCAGGAGCACGCGGGGCAACGACGACTTTCGTTGAAAAAGGAATTGGTGATGTGTTAATCGCTTGGGAAAATGAAGCGTTATTATCACAAAAAGAACTTGGAAAAGATAAATTCGAAATTGTAACACCTTCGATTAGTATACTTGCCGAGCCGCCAGTAGCAGTTGTAGACAAAGTCGTTGATAAAAAAGGAACGAAAAAAATAGCAGAAGGATATCTTGAATATTTGTATTCAGAAAAAGGGCAAGAAATTGCGGCGAAAAACTTTTATCGCCCTCGTAATGAAAAAGTAGCAGAGAAGTATGCATCACAATTTCCGAAAGTTCAATTATTTACAGTTGATGAACTATTTGGAGGCTGGAAAAAAGCACAAGAAAAGCATTTTAATGATGGCGGCGTATTCGATCAAATGTATAAAAAATAAGGGGGGATGAGGTGACGTTATATGAGGAAGAAGCGTGTCTTACCAGGGTTTGGATTATCTCTTGGATTTACAATGCTGTATATGAGCTTATTCGTACTTATACCACTTTCTATCGTATTTATTCAAACTTCGCAGCTAGGCTGGAAGAAGTTCGCACAAGTTATAACGAGTGAGCGTGTGTTGCATTCCTATCAAGTAAGTTTCACAACTTCACTTGCAGCGGCAATCGTAAATGCCATTTTCGGTTTATTAATTGCTTGGGTACTCGTTCGCTACACATTTCCAGGGAAGCGGTTATTAGACGGACTAATCGATTTACCATTCGCTCTTCCGACTGCTGTAGCTGGTATTACACTTACGACGCTTTATGCGGAAAATGGCTTTATTGGAAAAATATTTAGTGTGTTTCATATAAAAGTAGCTTTTACCCAGCTCGGCATTATTGTTGCACTTACGTTTATTGGCTTACCATTTGTCGTTCGAATGGTGCAACCAGTGCTGCAAAGTATTGATAAAGAAGTAGAAGAAGCAGCTTCTAGTTTAGGGGCATCACGCTTTCAAATATTTGTGAAAATCATTTTGCCAGAAATATTCCCGGCTCTACTTGCTGGTTTTTCACTCGCCTTTGCTCGGGCGTTAGGGGAATATGGATCTGTCGTGTTCATTGCAGGTAATATGCCGATGAAAACAGAAATCGCACCGCTTATGATTATGACGAAACTAGAACAATATGATTATGCAGGCGCAACAGCTGTAGCGGCTGTGATGCTTATTATTTCTCTCCTTTTCCTACTATTTATTAATATGATTCAAACTTGGAGCAGAAGGCATGAACTGAAAAGTGAATAGGAGGGGAGAAAATGGAACCAACATTATTAGAAAAGAAAATAGTAAAAAGCGTATCAGTTAAAAAAGAATCTAAATTTGTACCAATTCTATTCATTACGATAACAATTTTATTTTTATCTCTCTTTCTATTACTGCCGCTCGTGACAATTTTTATGAAAGCGTTCGAACGAGGAATTGATGTATATATTGCCGCTGTAACAGATCAAGAAGCATTTTTGGCAATCAGGTTAACACTTCTCGTTGCATTAATTGTTGTACCGCTGAATACGATATTCGGAATAGCAGCAGCTTGGCTTATTACGAAGTTTCAGTTTAAAGGAAAGCAAGTATTATTATCTCTTATTGAACTGCCGTTTGCTGTATCACCAGTTATCGCAGGATTAGTATTCGTTTTACTTTTCACACCTCGTGCTGCTCTTGGCGGATGGTTAATGGAACACGGGATAAAGCTCATCTTCTCTGTTCCTGGCATTATCATTGCGACGATATTTGTTACGTTTCCATTCGTTGCGCGTGAATTAATCCCAGTTATGCAGGCGCAAGGGAAAAGTGAAGAAGAAGCGGCGCTATCACTTGGCGCAAGCGGCTGGAAAATGTTTTGGCACGTCACATTGCCAAATATAAAATGGGGTCTATTATACGGCATGATTTTATGTAATGCCCGGGCCATTGGTGAATTCGGCGCCGTTTCCGTTGTATCTGGTCACGTGCGCGGCATGACAAATACGATGCCGCTTCACATTGAAATTTTGTACAATGAATATCAATTTTCAGCAGCGTTCGCTGTGGCGACTTTAATGTCACTCATCGCAGTTTTTACGCTCGTTATAAAAAACTGGATTGAATGGAGAATGGAAAAACGACAATAAGGAGTGAGTGCGGTGAGTATTCAAATTCAAAATGTATCAAAACAATATGGTACATTTCAAGCGCTGACAGACATTCATTTGGATATTCCAAAAGGAGAACTTGTTGCCTTATTAGGCCCATCAGGTTCTGGGAAAACGACGTTATTACGAATTATTGCAGGCCTAGAAGAAGCGGATGGAGGTTCGATTTCTTTTGATGGGGAAGATTTAACTGATATTCACGTGAAAAACCGGCAAGTCGGTTTCGTCTTCCAGCACTATGCACTTTTTAAACATATGAATGTATTTGAAAATGTCGCTTTCGGTTTAAAAGTAAGAAAGAAAAACTTACGACCTTCAGCTGAAGTAATAAAAGAAAAAGTAACAGAACTATTGAAACTAGTAAAAATGGATGGTTTCGCAAAACGTTATCCAGCGCAATTATCTGGCGGACAACGCCAACGTATCGCACTAGCCCGGGCACTTGCAGTCGAACCGAAAATTTTATTGCTAGATGAACCGTTCGGTGCACTTGATGCGAAAGTACGGAAAGAATTGCGAAGATGGCTCCGGAAACTACATGACGAATTTCAAATTACGAGCGTATTCGTAACGCATGACCAAGAAGAAGCGTTAGACGTTGCGGACCGCATCGTTGTAATGAATGAAGGACGCATTGAACAAATGGGAACGCCGGAAGAAGTATATGAAAAACCAGCAAGTCCGTTCGTATATGACTTTTTAGGAAACGTGAATTTATTTCACGGCCGCGTTCATAAAGGTAAACTAAATGTAGGATCGGTGGAACTAGAAGCACCAGAGCATAAGCACGTTTCAAACGTAGACGGAGTGGGATACGTAAGACCACATCACTTATCAATCGATCGTACGAAACAAAGTATAGATGCCATCCCGGCGAAAGTAACATACTCACATGCAGTTGGCCCTGTCGTATATGTAGAATTGAAGCGCGACGGAACAGATGAGTATCTAGAAGCAGAAATTAGTAAAGAACAGTTTAGACAGCTAGGCATTCAAACAGGTGAGTTTGTATACGTACATCCGAGAGAAGTGAAAGTGTTTATTCCAGAGGATTTTGTTATTTAATAATAAGGTGCGGTCCCTATATGAGTATGTATAGGGGCCGCATCTCTTTGTTTACTTGAATGTCTTATTCTTATGTACAATGTAGACGAGAGCTGGTTATAGATATAAAAGGAGAGGAATGCCATGTCCAAACAATTAGTAAATTTGCGCATTGATTTTGCCTTTAAACAGTTATTTGGTACGAGTGGTAACGAAGATATTCTTACGACTTTCTTAAATGCTATGTTATAAGAATCTTTAGAATCACCTATTACATCGTTACAGCTAAAATATCCACATTTGCACAGAGAATATGAGGATCACAAGTAAGAGGAAAATAACTTTGATTTGCTTACTATTTACGTTCTAGGCACAGAACAAGTTATAATAGAAGAAATCAATAAGGAGGCTAGCAGTGAAAAATTTTCGTTATCTCAATATATTCACTATTTTAATTGTATACACACTACTCATGTTTTACATCGGCTGGAACGGATGGGTTTGGCTCAGTACGGTGTTCGGCTGGGAATCTTGGGGATATTACGCTTTCATAGTCGGATTTATTTCATATGCGTACATTCTCGTACAAGTGTTTAAATTTCTTCCTTTCCTGCGAACGGTCGGTTCAATTTGGTTTGCGGTTATACAATACGCGCTTATGTTATTGCCGTTAGCCGATATTGCCGTCTTATTATTACAGTTTTCAGTGGAGAAAGAGACGGCAATTATTTGGACAGGAACGGTCGTTTTACTCGTATTCATCTTTATCTTTGCATATGGAGTATTCAACGCATATAGTCCAGTAGTAAGAAAGTACGAAGTGCACATACCGAAAAAAGTAGGAGGGCGTAAAAGTTTACGCATTGCGATGGCCTCTGATATGCATTTCGGTAAACTGTCTGGAGTTGCTCATTTAAAGAGACTCGTTCGTCATGTAAATGAAATGAAACCCGATATTATTTTACTGCCTGGTGATATTATCGATGATCATCCAGGTGTGTTCATTCAAAAAAATATGGGGCCAATCATGAAACAGATGAAAGCTCCATTAGGCGTATATGGTGTGTTAGGAAATCATGAATATTACGGCAGAGCTGTTCCTGAGTTTTTACAAGAGATGGATAAGATTGATATTCGTATTCTTTTAGATGAAGTCATTACAATTGAAGATGATTTTTATCTCGTCGGAAGAAGGGATAAAACAGAGCGAGATCGTCAAAGCTTTGAAAATCTAATGAGTACGGTAGATAAATCGCTTCCTGTTATCGCAATGGATCACCAACCATTTGAATTAAAACAAGCAGCGGACGCCGGCGTTGATTTATTATTATCCGGTCACACGCACCGCGGACAAATGGCGCCGAACCATATTGTGACGAGAAGAATGTACGAACTAGACTGGGGATACGCACAAAAAGGTGCATTCCACGCAATTGTTTCTTCTGGATTTGGATTCTGGGGACCACCGCTTAGACTGGGAAGTAGATCTGAGATTGTGCAGGTTGAAGTTACATTTGAATAGGGTTGTGAAATAGAGAGCTGAGTGCTCTCTATTTTTTATTTAAAGGTACAAAATATTCGATTGAGGTTCTTTATTTACTCTCTGGAAAAAGAGATACTATAAGAAGACTCTGCTTGAAAAGGGGGATTTTAAGTGATCATATTAGATGTCATATACGGTGAGTTTAAAGTAGATAAAGTGTTAGAAGAATTAATTTTAAGTAAACCTGTGCAAAGGCTGAAAGGGGTTCATCAGGCCGGAGCAAGTTACTTAATGAATGAGAAATGGAATGTAACACGTTTTGATCATTCAGTTGGTGCTATGTTGTTAATTAAAAAACTTGGTGGTTCAGTAGAAGAACAGATTGCTGGCTTACTACATGATGTATCGCATACTGCTTTTTCCCATGTGATCGATTACGTTTTTGATAACGAAAACGAAAGTTATCATGAAGAAATATTTAGTTCTGTCGTGAAAAACTCGGAAATCCCGGCGATTCTTTCAAAACATGGTTATAACTATGAAGATATTTTGTTAGATGATTCGAAGTGGACATTACTTGAAAAATCTGCGCCAGAATTATGTGCAGACCGAGTGGATTACACATTACGGGATATGTTTACATATGGATATATTTCTTTAGAAGAAGTTCATAGTTTTTTAGAGGATTTAATCGAAGTAGATGGGAAAATGGTTCTTCAAAATATTGAAATTGCAGAATGGTTTACGAAGACGTATTACAAAGAAGTAATTGATTTCTTTATGAAACCAATGAATATTTATGGAAACGATATGTTAGCTAAAACGTTAAAATTAGCTCTTCATAAAAAGATAATCCATCCAGATGATTTTCTTCTTGAAGATCATGAGCTTATTACGAAATTGCGGCTATGTAAAGATCAAGAAGTAGATGCTTTATTAAGAAAAGTTCATCCAAGTATAGAAGTAAAAGAAGATAGAAATGAGTATGATCTACATCAGAAAAATAAAGTGCGTCTTATTGATCCTCCATTACTTCGTGAAGGTGAAGTTGTTCGATCGTCTGTTGTATCGGAAAAAATAAGACAGATGAGCGATATCGCTTATGAAAAGGCGATAAGAGGGATGTATGTGAAAGTGATTTCTAATTAGTTTATTTGTAATAGGAAAAGGTGTCATCAATTATGATGACACCTTTTCGCTTTAAAGGGTTGTTCGTATGGAAATGTGTTACATTTTTACGAGACTATAATATTTTACCAGAGAAATACCTTTTATAGTAAAAAAAAAAATTATAAAGTTTTCCATCAAAAATAATTTGTGAAAAAAGTACTAATTTTTAATGTGACAAAATAATATATTTTTCAATAATCGCTTTAGAATCTTTCGTTCTTTATATATGGATTGTTATATTTTTTAAGGTAATTTAAAGATTTTTGTCGTTTTTTGTTGTAATTTTCATATTATGATAAACCTAATGTTCGGAATCAGCCATTATAACAGAAAAATTTTTAAAAAACAGAATTGAATCATATTGCTTATTTTAATATAATTTATTTGTTAATTAATAACATATTTAGGGTATGATTCTTTATTGCGGTGAGAATTCTTTTTAGCATAGGAGGATTTACAGAATGGTTAAAACGGCAAAACCTGAAATGATGAATGAATTAAAAGAAACAGTTTACAAATTCTTTCCGAAAAATATTGTGAAAGAAGAAGGATTGTACGAGGAGTCCAAAGAGCATAAAAAGTTTGTAGACTTGAAAGAGAGTTTTATAAAAAACGAAAGCTCTCAAAAGGAAGTTTTGTCTTTAATCGAGTCAACATTTTGTGATTATCACGTGTCAGACTATACAGATTTAAACCTATATAATTGTCTAGAATATAATGTGTTACTAAATGGAAAAGAACCGATGTTAAATGATGATATTGATTGGATACGAAAATCAAGAGGCGAGCGCCTTGATTTAGGGGTTTTTGTTAGCTTACTTGATAAATATTATTATTACTACGTATTAAAAACAACATATGATGAAGATGTAAGGGAATGGACTTTTGAAACAATCGATGTAGAAATGGATACCATTTGTGAATTTGAGAAACTAATGAGTACAAAAGGATTTGTAAGAGTAGAACGAGAGGTTGCTAGAACTGCAATTCCTGATATAGAAACGGAATGTTTACGTATGGGGGAAGTTAACGTATTCCACGCTTTATTCACGGATTCTGTTAGTGAAATATAGGTTTTAAATTATTAAAAAGGTTGTGTAGAAAATAGCTGCTATTTTCTGCACAACCTTTTCATTTTCACTAATCAAACCAATTCCAAACCTCAATATCTCCAAGAGTCGCATAACGTACGTGCGGGGAGTTTTGTAATTTTAATAATTCTTTCGACGGCCCCGTAATGACAATGCCGTATACTTTTACGCCGTTATCTTTTACATATTTATAACGTTTATCTAAGTTTAGTTCTTTCTCAGGAAGTGCTGCTATTTTACTTACCGTTTTTTTATGGATAGAAAGGACGTGCATCATTTCGATTACTTGATCTTCTGGCGTTTTGTACTTGTCTGCGTTACTATCTAGAAATCTTACATGTTCTGGAAATCCTATAGCTTCTCCGCCATGTAAGATATAGTCATCTACATTTTTTCTTTCTTGTCCTGTATCTAAAGCGTACCATACAGGAGTTGGAGGGAGTTCTTGTGCTTCGAATATGCTATATAAAAGCGGTTCTAATTCTTTTAAAGTGTAAGTTTTATCAAAAGAAATTGCTACTTCTGCAACTGTTCCATCATGTACTTTTGCAAGTGTATCCCATACTTTTTTTGAGGAATCCTTTAAATAATCACCCTGCTTTGTTTTGGGATGAACAAAGAAGAGTTTTGGTTGATAGAACGGATTCATCCAAGTTTGTTTCGTGACATCTACAGATGATAAGAAGCTTTTTGTTTCTACTGTACCGAGTGGCATTTCTTTTTTACCGACGGTTCTTACTAAATCGAAGCTGCTGTTCGTACGGAAAAAAGCTTCTACACTTGTTCCACCGCCCATAACGCGGCTGTTTGGGATAGTTGCTTCAAGTGCAAGCGAAGGAACTTCTCTAATTTCTTCTAGCCTTTTATCATTATTAGCTTGAAAATAAAAGGCTGATAATACCCCGCCGATTATATATATAACGATGCAAATGGATAATATAAAACCAAACGTTTGTAACCGATGTTTCCACTTAATTCTCCAAAAAGGAACTTTAAGATCTTTTGGCGGTAATTTTTTCTTTACGGGTTCACTCTTCGCAAGCAATTCATCTAAATGAGCTTCACATTCTGCACAAGTTTCTATATGACTTTCTAACCGCTCTTGCTCATCCTGTGTGAGCGTTCCTTTTTCGTATTTCTCCCACAGTTTTTTAAACTCTGCACAACCCATCTGTATCACTCCTTTATGCTTTTCGTTTCTTTTCGTCCTCGGTGTAATTCAATTTTTACTTTTGCTAACGAGAGACCAGCCATTTCTGCTATTTCCTTATAAGAGAATCCGTAGTAATCTCGTAGTAGTAACACATTTCGTCTTTCGAGCGGAAGAGGGGATATACTTTGTAACCAACTAGTAATCTCATATTTTACGAAATAAGAGTGTTCTGTACTTGGCACGTTTGGTAAATGGAATTCTTCAATTTGCGTTGTTTTATACTTCTTTTCTTTTCGGTACCAATCGATAAAGGCGTTGTAGGCGATTGTAAATAACCACGGCCTAATTTCTTCTCCTTTATAATAGTCAATATGGACGAGCATTCGGTAAAATGTTTCTTGCATGAGATCTTCAGCACTATGAGAATCTCCGGTTAGGGAGAGAAGATAGCGAAATAAATCTTGCATATGCTCTGAGTAAATTTCTTCTAATGATTGTTTGCGTTTCACTACATTTCCCTCCCTTCATACATAACAACGAAATACATATAAAAAAGTTACAATTTTTATGGAATTATAGTAAAAAACGTCAAGAATTGGATAGGATTCTCTTTTATCATAATACATATAAGGCGGGTGAACAGAGATGGAAAGCTATGAAACACAAATTCAAAGGTCAATTGATTATATTGAGGAAGATGTAATGGAAAAACAAACGCTACGTAATTTAGCACGTGTTGCAGGTTTTTCTGAGTCGCATTTTCATCGTGTATTCCAGGCGTTAGTAGGCGATACAGTAATGGAGTATGTTCGAAAGAGGAGGTTAGCCCGGGCAGCTTATCAACTTTCTCATACGGATGAAAAAGTTATTGATATCGCATTTGAGCATGGCTTTCAATCTCACGAAACGTTCACGAGAGCCTTTAAAAAATTATTTCAAATGACACCAAGTGAATATCGAAAACAAGAAATCGAAACACCAATGTATTATAGAGTGAATGTAAAACAAAGAAAATTAAATCCATATTTAGGGGGCATACAAATGGAATATCGTATTGTAAATAAACCAGAATTTTTAATGGCGGGTTATGAGCTGAAGACGACAAGTAAAGAAGGAAAAAACCACCAAGACATTCCAGCATTTTGGCAAGAATATTTACAAAAAGATCTTGGAACGACGATTCCGAATCGTAAAGATACGAGCCAATGGGTAGAACTTGGATTATGTACTGATTTTAATTTAGAAACAGGGGACTTCACTTATATTATCGGAATGGAAGTTACAGACTTTGAAAATGTACCAAATGCAGTTGCAAAGCGTACATTCCCAGCGGCGACATATGCAGTATTTACAACGCCGAAAGTTCCTCATGAAGAAATGGTATCGTCTATTCACCAAACGTGGAATGCAGTATTCTCAGAATGGTTCCCGCATTCAGGATACGAACATTGCGGCGTTAATGAGTTTGAGCTATACGATGAACGTTCCCATGCAGACAAAAGTGAGTTCGCTCAAATTGAACTTTGGATACCGGTGAAGAAGAAATAATAGAAAGAAAGACCGTTCAAAAGGTATTTTTGGACGGTCTTCTTTTATTAATAGGTTGCTACTATTGTTGTATTTTATAGTTAAGTCGATATAATTTCATTTACTAGCGCGCTGTTCCGAAAAGAGAAAGGTGCTTTATAAAAGCACCTTTTCCTACGAACTAAATGGAAACACAAGTATAATTGTCGTTCCTTTTCCAACTTCACTATCAATGAAAATCGTTCCGTTATGGGCATGAACGAGCTGTTTTGTAATGGCGAGACCAAGTCCAGTTCCGATGTTGCTTTCTTCTGTATTCGTTCCTCTGTAATATCGCTCGAATAGAAGTTCTTTCGTTTTATCATCCATACCTTTTCCATTATCTGAAATAGATAGTGTAAATGAATTTGCATTTTGCGAAAGTTTTACGATTACGTTTGTCGTTTCATTATTATGTTTTACAGCGTTTGCGAGTAAGTTTTCGATAATACGTTGGAACCATTTTTCTTCAATAAAATATTGGATTTTGCTTGAACTTGGCACGAATTCAATGTTTTGATTTTGTAGTGTCGGGTTATTAATAAATTGTAATAGTACTTTTCGGACGAACTGATTAATTTCAACATTTACGTGTTGCGCAGGCAGAGTATCATTTTTTAATTGATATGTTAAGCTTAAGTCGTCAATTAATGTAGTCATATATTGAGATTTTTCTTTCATTACATGGCCAAATTGTTGAATGTCTTGATCCGTCCAATTATATTGCTTCGATTCTAGTAATAATGCATAGCCGTATATAGAGCTAAGCGGTGTTTTTAGATCATGCGTCAGGCCGGTAATCCACTCTTCACGTGTTTGTTGCAGTACTTTTCTCATTGCATCGTTCTTTTTCAAAGTAATAGAAAGGTGCTCTAGTGAGTTTGTAACATCTTTAAATATGCGGAACGACCATTTTTCTTTACCGGAGCGCCGAAACCGAACAGGTTTGCCTTTTTTACTAACAGGTTCTTCATATTTTCCTCCGGCTATGTTTTTAAGCCAGCGCATCGTGTGTAATAAAGGCTTTCCAAACTTATTTCCATACCAAATTGAAAGAATGACTAAATAAGCAAACACAATAAGGAGGATTAAGCTGCATCCGATTAGAAGTTTCTTGGTAAATATATCATCTAATTCATCATCTGGATAATAATGAGCGTTTGGGGCGGATACAACGACGAGATGACCGCTATTTGAATCGTAAAAACTAGATGTATTTTCTTTATAATTCCACGGTTCTTTTTCATTAAGAGCCGTTTTTATAGCCGAAAATGTTTTTTTCTTCCCAGTTGGATAGGAAAAAACTTCTTCGCCATTGTTATTAAATATTTGCAGTGTTGCTTTTTCTTTAGAAAGTAATTGTTTTTCTTGTTCAGTTAATGCAAATTCATTTAATGATAAAGAAGGGTGTCCTTGTTGTATCGTTTTTAGTAATGCATTACTTTTTAGTTTGGCACCGTAAATAACGATCACTGGTTTCTTTTCTAATTTAATTTCCCAATAGTTAAATTTATAAATATTGTTGTTACTATTCTGTAAATACGTAAGTAAGGATGTCTTTGTGTAAGAGGTCGGAACATCGTTAGGCGTATTAAAGTTGTAAAGGACCTTTCCATCTTCATCTACAATTTGAAGCCAATCACTCTTTTCTGTTATTAAATCTTTTACCTTAGATTTTAAAGTAATGTTATTGTCTTCAGAAGAAATATATTCGGAGATTGTAAAGGTATCATAATCAGAAATATTAGGTTCATATAAAGTACTATTAAGAAGAAAAATTAAATAAGAAAAAGAAGCAATTACTGCGATAAGTAACGTAACTAAGACAAAAACGTGTTGTAAAATAAACTGGATTATAAGTCGTTTATTAAAATTCATATCTTTAACCTACTTTGTAATGAACTTATAGCCAAGTCCACGAACTGTTTTTATGTATTCTGGTTTACTTGGATCTTGTTCAATTTTTTCACGTAGTTTTCGAATGTGAACCATAACAGTATTATCATCTCCATTATAGGCAGGTGCTCCCCAAACTTTTTCATATAATTCTTCCTTCGAAAATACGTAGTTCGGATTCTCACAAAAGAATAGTAGTAGTTGAAAGAGTTGAGCGGAACATTCGACAACGTTTCCATCTACTGTTAGTTCCGCAGAATGTTGATCAATTTCAAATCTCCCAAAAGAAAAGGAGTATATTCTTTGTTCTTGTATGTTTTGTTTCATATGTCTTCGGAGTTGAGCTTTCATACGAGCGACTACTTCTAGTGGATTAAATGGTTTCGTAATGTAATCATCCGCACCGTATGAAAATCCGGAAATTTTATCTACATCAGATGTTTTTGCTGTTAGGAAGAAGATAGGGCAATCCGTTTTTTGGCGAAGGATTGGACAAATGTCAAAACCGGATTGTCCAGGAAGCATTACATCTAAAATAATTAAATCGTAATTGTTTTGCTCGGTGAGAGATAAGGCTATTTCCGCAGATGTTGCAGTTGTAATATGAGAAAAACCTTCTTTTTCAAGAATGGTAGTTAGTAATTGTAAAATTGCTGTTTCATCATCAATGAGTAGAATATTTGCGTGATACATATGAATCCCTCCTAATTTCCTCGAATATCATATCATCTTTTTGTAACTTATGGAATTTTTAAGGAAATTTTAAGGTTTTCTTTCACAAAAAATTAAGATTCAAATGATATGATAAAAGTAACATGGGGAGGAGATGAATGTGAATCCGTTTCAAACGATGCGAGCTAGATATTTTTTAATTGTATTTGCATTACTAATTTTAATAGCACAAAGTAGTAATGAAGTGCTAGAAAATACATTTCATATACAGAATTCATCTTTTATAAATATGCTTATATTTTATATCCTTCCAATAATATGGCTTTTTTACGGATATAGAAAGCATCGTGTTTCATTTTCATTATTTATTAATAGAAACGAAACATTTAACCTAGTGCAAGTTTTGTACATCGCGATTATGCTTTGTATGTTTAGTTACGGCTATCTTATTTTATATATGTACAGCTTTGCATGGATTACACCAGATTTTATTATGAATGCCTTGCATGAACCGATTATAGATAGTACTGGGGGATATGTATTTCAATTTATTAGGGTTGTATTTATCGCGCCTATTGTCGGAGAGTTTGTTTTTCGAGGGTTTTTACTGCAGCGTTTTGCAGCAAAATGGGGTACTAGTATAGCAATGGTCGTTGTAGCGCTTTTATTTGCTTGCTTACATGTTGATTTCCTTGGTGCAGTTGTGTTTAGCATCGTACTATCAATCGTATATATTCGTACGAAAAGCTTGCTCATGCCAATTGCTATTCATATGTTAAACAATGCGCTTGTGCTTAGTTCTTCTTTTTTAGTAAGTAGAGAAAAGATAATGAGTTTTGCCGATTTTTCGAACTATACGACATTCTTTCCAGGATTAATTATTTTTATGACAGGATTAAACTTAGTGCTCATCTTTTTATTTGTGAATCGCAAATATTGGAGTAAAGAAGTGCCTGTTATATATGCGGAGAAGGAAAAGAGCTTTTCGAGTATAGCAGGAGATAAGTAAGGTAGAGAAGATGTTTGAGAAAATATTGAAGGAAATGATAGATTATTGTACTTCTATTAGATATAAGTACTTTTCCATCAATAATGATACAGGAAATATTATTTTTCTTTTTATCGTGTTAGGGACATTAATAATAGTCAGCTTTATTATAGAAGAAATGATGAAGCGCATCTTCAGACAGTATGTAAAAAATGAAGTGAATTATGTTAGGGCTCATAAAATGTTTGAGAAAGTGATGGGGACTTTTATTTTATGAAAACTAAATCATTATTAATTCGAAATTTGAAAGGGATGTATAAAATTATATGAATGAAACAATATCATCAAATAAGTTTTTTTATTTGATTGTACTGAGTTTAGTATTGATTACGACAGTAAATGTTGTTCTTCGCTGGGAGGAAGCTTACTTTTTTATGTATTTAGCGCTCCATTTATTAGGGATTTTATGCATAACGGGCGGAGTAGTTGCTGAGAAAAAGCATGAAGAAAGTATTAATTATATGTGTGTGATGGGTCTTATTTTACTTCTAACTGTACAAGGTATTATGAAATATAGTTCTTTTTCTTTGCAAGATTTTAGTTTGTTAATAGATGTACTTCCTTAAGGAGAGGCTCTTTATTTTATCTAAAAGGCGGTTTGCCAGTGCATTTCTTATCCCATGAACCGAATAAAGTGTCTAAAGGTAGGTGAAACTCTTCTTATGTAGAAGAGTTTTTTTTATGTAAGTAGAAGGCTCTCGAGCAATTCTCATAATAAGCTTGTTCTAATTTAGCATGTACGAACTTACAATAATAATAGACAGGCAGCATAGAGGAGGGAATAGCGTGAGGAAAGTTATTGGGTGGTCGTTTTTTTTGTACGTTGGGTTTGCGTTACTTATATATTGGTATTTATTTGGATGGAATCATGAACTCATTCCGGACATGTATAAAGGAACGAGTGCAGATCCAGAAACTTTTATGAATGCGAGGGAGCTTACGCTAAGCCAAGATTATTCGCGCGTGAAAAACTTACTGTTCTTTTTAGCGACGCCTCTTGAATGGATTATTTTATTGTTTGTACTTGTGCTCGGTATTTCAAAAAAGTTTGAGAAATGGTCGAAGGAAACGACCAAAATAAATGTCTTACAAGTTGCGATTTATTTCTTTTATTTATCACTACTAACAACAGTTCTTGCATTACCGATGCAATGGATTGGGCGTAAAGTATCCGTTGATTACGGAATATCTACGCAAAGCACACAAAGCTGGATAAAAGATCATGTCATCGATTTTTGGGTGAACTATGCGACTATGTTACTCATTGTTTCGGTTCTGTTATGGCTCATCCGTAAATTTCCGAAGAGATGGTGGCTAGCAGGATGGGCGCTCTCTGTTCCGTTTACGATTTTCTTAACGTTTGTGCAACCTGTTGTAATTGATCCACTTTATAATGATTTTTCAACGCTGAAAAATAAGGAATTAGAAACGAAAATTTTAGCGATCGCAGATAAAGCTGATATTCCATCTGAACATGTATATGAAGTAAATATGTCGGAAAAAACGAATGCGTTAAATGCATATGTAACAGGAATTGGAAAAAACCTTCGTATTGTAATGTGGGATACAACACTTCAGCAATTAAAAGATAAAGAGATTTTATTTATTATGGCCCATGAAATGGGACATTACGTAATGAAACATATATATTGGGGCGTTGCGAGTTATATTTTCATATCGTTTATAGGTATGTATTTAATTAGTCGTATTTTAAATATGTGTATTCGAAAATGGGGAGATACGCTGCAAATTTCCAAAATGGCATGTTTCTCGATTTTACCTTTATTTTTCTTAATTTCTTCTGTACTATCCTTTGCGTCACAACCAGCAACAAACTACGTCTCTCGTATAGAAGAACGAGCGGCAGATCAATACGCTTTAGATATGACGAAAGATGGAAATTCAGGTGTGAAAACTTTTCAATACTTATCAAAAACAAGTTTAAGCCAAGTAAATCCACCTGCGTTAGTGAAATTTTTCTTATACACACATCCGCCAATTTTCGAAAGAATTCATACGTTTGAACAATATGAAAAACAGAAGAAGCAGTAGTGTACTGCTTCTTTTTATTGTGGATGATTCGAGTTTTGGAAAATTATAGTGTATAATACGTAGAATATTCAGTTAAATATTTAGGAGGTTAATATTTTGTTTCATTCAAAATCAATGCCGGCTATAAAAATGATCCTTTCGATGTCTATTTTCGGATCGATTGGATTTTTTTCTGTCCAAACGGGTTTACCATCTTTTGAATTAGTATTTATTCGTTGTATTTGTGCGACTTTATTTTTAACGCTATGTTGGTTTGCAACGGGACAATATAAAAATGAGAAATGGAATAAAAAAGAAATTGTGCAAATATTAGCGTGTGGCGTATTTCTCGTTTTTAACTGGGTGTTTTTATTTAAAGCGTTTGAAGTCATGTCGATTACAATTGCGATTTCTGTATATCATCTTGCACCGATCATCGTATTAATGATTGGTAGTATTGTATTTAAAGAGAGGTTAACAGCATTTGCGGTTCTGTCCATTACCATATGTTTCATCGGTACAGTTTTAGTAGCTGGGGTAGATGGAAGTATGTCGCTTGAGAAACTTATGTCGTCTGGAATGGTGTGGGCGCTTCTTGCAGCTTTATTTTATGCATTTACAACGTTGCTCGGAAAAGGAATTAAGCATACGAGTGCATATGCGATGACATTTTTACAAACTTTTTTGGGTATATTTTTATTGCTACCATTCGTAGACTTCGGGAAGTTTCAAGGATTAACAGAGATGAACTGGATGATGATCACAGCGACAGGACTTATACATACGGGATTTGTATATTACTTGTTTTTTGACAGTTTAAGAGGTTTATCGACGAGATTAATTTCGGTATTAGTGTTTTTAGATCCTGCGGTTGCAATTTTGTTAGATACGGTCTTTACCGGTTTTAGACCGACTAGTATGCAAATTGTAGGGATTATTCTTATATTTGTAGGAATGGCGTTTACTTTTCGAAAAACGAAGGATGAAAAAGTGGTGGTAAAAGAAAATACGTATTATGAAGTGTAAAAAATTACCTCCTAACGTATTGAGAATTTTCTTATTTTTTGTACAATATAAAAGTAGGAAAATAAAGGAAGAGGCGGATGAGAGAGATGAAAAAGTTATTAAAGATAGCGACATCATTAACTTTAATAGGGGGGATATTTGTTAGCGGTAATATTGTTTCAGCAAATACAGATGGAATTCAACAATCTCCACCTCCACCTGATATTATGCTAGAATTTGATGATTTAGCAAATGATCATTGGGCTTATAATGAAATTATGAATTTAGTATATCACCGTATTATGTATGGATATGGAAACGGTAAGTTTGGGGTAGAAGATAATATAACACGTGAACAAGCAGCAGCAGTACTACATCGCGCACTCAATTTAAAAAGAAGTCCATTTGAAGAGAATCCATATGGAGATATTAGTGGGAAATCAACAATGTTCCCTTACGAAATTTTACATTTAACAAGCCTTGGTATTTTTAAAGGAGACGAAAATGGGAATTTCCGTCCGAAAGCAACATTGACTCGTGCAGAATTAGCACAAATTTTAACGAAAGCATATACGTTAAAAGCAAAGCATCCGCATACATTTACAGATATACTAGAAAACTATTGGGCAAGAGATGCAATTAGTGCATTGCAGTCTAATAAAGTCGTAGTAGGAACCGGAGATGGTAAGTTCGAGCCTGAAATGCTCGTTACACGTGGGCAATTCGCTAAGTTTCTACAACAAGCAATTTATAATTCACCAGGGAAATGGGAATAAATAAGAGTATAAAAAAGTACAAGTAGATTATACTTGTACTTTTTTGTCTGAAAGGTGAAGTTTTTAGAAATAAAGGTTTTCTAAGTGAAAGAAAAACATACATTTACTGACATACCAGAAGACCATTGGGCTAAAGATGCGATAAGCACCTTACAATCTAATAAAGCTATAGTTGGAACTGGTAATGGTTTATCCCGCTATTTGTGGGCAATAAAACTCCCACCTCAAAATTTAGATGGAGCAAAGAAGTTAGGTGGAAGCCCTGCTGCCCGTAAACGCCCGATTGGTGAGAGCTAATAATCAGTGGGGGATGAACAAAACCCCAACTGATTAAAGTTTCACTTTATTCGAACCAGAAAAACTTGTAACCCGTGAACAGTATGCGAAGTTCTTAAATAATGCACTTCATAGATTCTACGTAAACGATTAATCTATGAAGCTCGAAAAAAGCGCAAATATGATATTTGCGCTTTTTTTGTCTATAAAGTGAAATTTTTATAAGTGAAGGACTTGATTAGTAGATAGTAGAATATTGTATATATAACATCTTTGCAAAAGCTTTTGTTTATCCTTTTTGAAAATTAAATAGAGAAACTAGAGCGCAAAGATAAGAATATTTCTTCAAATGATTTGCATGCAATTCAGAATACCAATTGGAATTGAGAGCGAATTGGCTCACCTAGTAATCTTCAAAATAATAGATGTTAAAAATGCAATATATTACATACGGTTTGCAAATGCAGCATATGTAATATGGGAAAAGAATTTAGTCTATTATTTTCCACTTTTAATAAAGTGGAAATGAAGGAGAGAGGACAATGAAGAAAAAAATGTTCCGTATAATGGCGGCAGCGACTATTATGAGTGGAGTATTGGTAAGCGCAAATGTTCCTAATATAAAAGCAGAAGAATATCCAGAAATGATTGTATTTGATGATGTTCCAGTAGACCATTGGGCATATGAATATATTATAGAAGTGGCGTATCATAAAGTTATGCTAGGTTATGGAAATGGAAAGTTTGGTGTAGGTGATAATGTAACCCGTGAACAAGTGGCGGCAATACTGTATCGCGCACTTAATATAAAACATGAAGGCCCATTAAAAAATCCTTATAAGGATATTTCTGAAAGATCAACAATGTTTCCAAATGAAATTTTAGCATTAACAGAGCGCGGTATTTTTAAAGGTGATGAGAAGGGGAACTTTAGACCTAGAGAAACAATAACACGTGCAGAAGTAGCGCAAGTTCTTACACAGACATATTCCTTTGAAGCGAAGCAACAGCATACATTTAAAGATGTACCAAATAATTACTGGGCAAAAAATGCAATTAGTGCTCTGCAAGCTAATAATGTCATAGCAGGAACAGGGAATGGAAAGTTTGAACCAAATAAAGTTGTAACACGTGAGCAATATGCAACATTTTTAAATAAAGCTATTATTAATTTTAATTTGAAAGATGAATAACATGAAACGGAAGTTTTTAAAAATATAGTACAAGAAAAATAAAATTATATTAATATATCATATTTCTTTTAAAAAAGCGCGGGAATTACGCGCTTTTTTCTTATTTTAAATTGTTTATCTGTATATTTATTCTGCTGTTCATAGTTCGGTGTCCAGTGTTTATGGAAAAAAAAGGTTAATTATAGTTACTTTTTGTGGGAAAAAAGTATGATTTAGTAACTTTATTGTTAATTAAGTATAAAGATAAGTATATGAAGTACAGTTCACAAATTAGACAAACATTATATGGATAAGTGTATTGTTACTTTTCCATAAATTCTTTATATTAGAAAAAAATATGTTTTTTTTAGGGAGAGAATACAGTGAAGAAAAAGATTTTAAAAGTAGCAACAGCTTTAACAATTATGGGTGGAATTGGATTAAGCGGACAAGGTACTACAGCAAATGCTGAAGTAGCTGTGAAACAACAACAAGCTGCTCCTGTTACATTTAAAGATGTACCGAAAGGGCATTGGTCTTATGGAGCGATCCAAAATCTAGCAGATTGGGGAATTATTGCTGGTTACGGAGATGGAAGATTCGGTTTTGGTGATAATGTAACACGTGAGCAAGTAGCGGCGTTAATTTACCGTACAATTGATGGGGACCAATACTTTGATGAAGATCATGAGTTTGTAAGTACATATAAAGATATCGTTGATGATAACTCAACAATGTTCCCAATTGAAATTTTAGCATTAACAGAATTAGAAATCTTTAAAGGTGATGGTAGTGGAAACTTCAGACCAAAAGATACGTTAACACGTGCAGAAATGGCACAAATTTTAACGGAAACATTTGAGTTACAAGTGAAAAGTACACCAGGATTTAAAGATGTACCAGCAGGACATTGGGCAGCTAAAGCAATTAATGCAGTAGGTTCAAATGGCATTTCAGCAGGTGATGGTTCAGGTAACTTTGCGCCAGGTATGAAAGTAACACGTGAACAATATGCACAGTTCCTATACAAAGCAATTTTAAATGATCAGCAACAATAATTTATCCCGCTATTTGAGGGCAGTAAGACTCCCACCTCAAAATTCGGCGAATGCGAGGGAGTTAGGTGGGAGATCAACTGCCCGTAAAAGCCCGATTGGTGAGAGCCAATAATCAGTGGGGGATGAACAACCCCCCCACTGATTATTAGTTTCACTTTATAAAAAAGAGCCAGTGTTATATAACACTGGCTCTTTTTTTGCTTGAAATCATAATGGATAAACACAGTTTTGTAAAAAAAATTATTAAATTTTCAAAAAAAACTTCCTTTTCCGAAGAATTGTTATATAATATAAAACATAAAATCAAATCTGTTATAAGACAGTTTTAAAAGGGGATGCTAATATGTCGACGCAAACTTCACGGGTTACACTGGCCGGAGAAATGTTACCAGCGTACAACGAAATATTGACACCTGAGGCGCTTAGTTTTTTAAAGGAACTGCATGAAAATTTCAATGAACGCCGCACGAAACTTTTAAAAAAGCGTGTGGAGAAACAAAAAAGAATTGATGCAGGGGAGTTTCCTACGTTTTTAGAAGAAACAAAGCATATACGTGAAGGGGATTGGACAATCGCCCAGCTTCCGAAAAATTTAGAGGATCGCCGCGTGGAGATTACTGGTCCGGTGGATAGAAAGATGGTCATTAACGCTTTAAATTCAGGAGCACATCTTTTTATGGCAGACTTTGAAGATTCGAATGCGCCAACTTGGAGAAATGCTGTCGAAGGTCAAATTAACTTACGAGATGCGAGTAAGGGAACGATCTCACATAAAAATGAAAACGGAAAAGAATATCGTTTAAATAGTAAAACAGCTGTATTAATTGTGCGTCCGAGAGGGTGGCATTTAGAAGAAAAACATATGCAAGTTGACGGCAAGAACATGTCTGGCAGTTTAGTAGATTTTGGTTTGTACTTTTTCCATAATGCGAAGACGCTTTTAGCAAAAGGAAGTGGCCCATACTTTTACTTACCGAAAATGGAAAGTTACTTAGAGGCAAGATTATGGAATGACGTTTTCGTATTCGCTCAAAAGTATATCGGTATTCCGAACGGAACGATTAAAGCGACTGTGTTAATAGAAACGATTCACGCTTCATTTGAAATGGATGAAATTTTGTATGAACTAAGAGATCATTCTGCTGGTTTAAACTGCGGACGATGGGATTATATATTTAGTTTCTTAAAGAGCTTCCGTAATCATAATGAATTTTTACTTCCGGATAGAGCGCAAGTCACGATGACAGCGCCGTTTATGCGCGCGTATTCTTTGAAAGTTATTCAAACGTGTCATCGTCGTAACGCGCCAGCAATCGGAGGGATGGCGGCGCAAATCCCAATTAAAAATGACCCAGAAGCAAATGAGGCAGCTTTCGAGAAAGTGCGTGCTGATAAGGAGCGCGAAGCTTTAGACGGTCATGATGGGACTTGGGTTGCCCACCCGGGACTTGTACCGGTTGCAATGGAAGTATTTAATCACATAATGAAAACGCCAAATCAAATTTTTAGAAAGCGTGAAGGAATACGTGTAACAGAAAAGGATTTATTAGAAGTACCGATGGGAACGATTACAGAAGGTGGTCTTCGCACGAATATTAACGTCGGTATTCAATATATTGCATCTTGGTTAAGCGGGCGGGGAGCAGCTCCAATTTATAACTTAATGGAAGATGCAGCAACAGCAGAAATATCAAGAGCACAAGTATGGCAGTGGATTCGTCATGAGGGTGGAAAGCTAAGTGATGGCCGTAATATCACTTTTAAATTAATGGAAGAATTGAAAGAAGAAGAACTAGCAAAAATAGAAAGAGAGATTGGTAAGGAAGCATTTAATAAGGGGAGATTTGAAGAAGCTACAAAACTGTTTACAAACCTTGTTCGTAATAACGAGTTCATGCCGTTTTTAACATTACCGGGTTATGAAATTTTATAAGAAACAAGAAAAGGGGATGGAACATATGAAAAACGAAAGAATTGATAAATTGCAGGAAAGCTGGGAATTAGATACGCGCTGGAAAGGGATAACACGTCCATATACAGCTGAAGATGTAATTCGTCTGCGCGGATCGATTGATATTGAACATACGTTAGCGCGCTGCGGTGCAGAGAAGCTTTGGAAATCACTTCATACAGAAGATTATATTAATGCACTTGGGGCATTAACAGGAAACCAAGCGATGCAACAAGTGAAGGCTGGATTAAAAGCAATTTATTTAAGCGGTTGGCAAGTAGCGGCAGATGCGAACCTTTCTGGACATATGTATCCTGACCAAAGCTTATACCCAGCGAACAGTGTGCCAGCTGTTGTAAAACGAATTAACCAAACACTTCAACGTGCTGATCAAATTCAGCATATGGAAGGTAGCGGTGATACGGATTATTTCGTTCCAATTGTGGCGGATGCTGAAGCTGGGTTTGGTGGACAGTTAAACGTATTTGAATTAATGAAAGGGATGATTGAAGCGGGTGCATCTGGCGTGCACTTTGAAGACCAATTATCTTCAGAGAAAAAATGCGGGCATTTAGGCGGAAAAGTATTATTACCGACGCAAACAGCGGTGCGTAATTTAATTTCGGCACGTCTTGCTGCGGATGTAATGGGTGTACCAACAATTATCGTCGCAAGAACAGATGCAGATGCGGCAGATTTAATTACGAGCGATATCGATCCAGTTGATCAAGAGTTTATTACAGGTGAAAGAACGCCAGAAGGGTTTTATCATACGAAAGCAGGTCTTGATCAAGCAATTGCACGTGGTTTAGCGTATGCGCCGTATGCAGATCTCGTTTGGTGTGAAACGTCGGAGCCAAATTTAGAAGATGCAAAACGCTTTGCGGACGCAATTCATAAGAAATATCCAGGGAAGCTACTTGCTTACAACTGTTCCCCTTCTTTTAACTGGAAACAAAAATTAGATGAAAAAACGATTGCAAGCTTCCAAAAAGAAATTGCATCGTACGGTTATAAATTCCAGTTCGTAACGCTTGCTGGATTCCATTCATTAAATTACGGCATGTTTGAATTAGCGCGTGGTTATAAAGAGCGCGGCATGGCAGCGTACTCTGAATTACAACAAGCAGAGTTCGCAGCAGAGAAATACGGTTACTCTGCAACGCGCCATCAACGCGAAGTAGGAACAGGATACTTTGATGAAGTAGCACAAGTGATTACAGGCGGTACTTCATCAACGACTGCTCTAAAGGGATCCACAGAAGAAGAACAGTTTACGAAATAAAGGTATAAGTAGGTGCCCCAAAAAATATTTTTGGGGCACTTTTCTTATTTATTATTACGTCGCTGCCATTGTTAAACTTTGTCGGAAAGTTGATGTAATTTTATTTGTCGTCGTATTGTGGGACGTTCACTTCTATTTAAAATATCCAATCCAATATAGTGAATATACCAACGATAGCAGTAAAAAGAAGGAATGCGAATAATGATAGACAGCCCCATGTAAATAGTTTGTCTTTCCATGTTTCTTCATAATCATCAATTAGTTCCTCTATCACTTTTTTCTGCAATGGCTGTAAGGGACGTTCGGTGTGTAGTCCTGTAATAATGTTACGATCTCCTTTGAATTTTAAAGCACGTACAATATGATAAGAGTCGTTTCCCATCGATTTTTCAAATTGTAGACATGCCGCGTGCATAACATCTGTTTTCTCTTTTTCAAGATACCAATACCGTCCAGCCATTTCTGGGTATTGTAATGTAAAGTAAATGTCACCGAGTTTTTTCCTAAGTGCTAATTCATTCGGATAAGTAGTGATTAATCCGTGTAATCTATCTCTTGCTTTTCCAAGGTTGTTATTTTCAATATCTTTTTCAATTCTCTTTAATGTTTTTTTAGGGATTATTTCTGTCATACACGCCTCCTTATTAGAATAGGTGTGGTTATATTTTATAAGAAATAATAAAATTTAGAAATTTTATTTTTAAAAAGGATTGTACATTCTATTTTAAGTATGTTATGATAATACCAGTTGAATAATTAAATTAAGCAATCCATATATTATCAAATGCCGAAAACAAACGGGAAAAAGTATGTGAGAACTAGTTTATTTTTCGAATTTGATAATGTGTGGATTCTTTTTTTATACATGAAGACTAAATAAAATGTATTTTCGTAGGAGGAAATAATTATGACAGTTACAGGACAAGTAAAATGGTTTAACAACGAAAAAGGCTTCGGTTTCATCGAAGTTCCAGGCGAAAACGATGTATTCGTACATTTCTCTGCAATCGAAACTGATGGTTTCAAATCTTTAGAAGAAGGCCAAAAAGTTAGCTTCGAAATCGAAGATGGCAACCGTGGACCTCAAGCTAAAAACGTAATCAAACTATAATTTTATAGTTTATTATAGAAAAAAGGATGGCTTATGCCATCCTTTTTTTGTTGTTGAGATATACGATATTTATATTAGTAATAAAGACAGCCTAAAAAGTACGATTGAAGAAATAAAGGCGTACTCGAAAACTTATGAAAATGATAAAGTGACGGTAATTGATTTGAGGAAGTCTCATTCTCGGTATTTAGATCAAGAACCATATTACAGGTTGAAAGAGATACAGAGAATCTTGGAAGAAAAAATAGTAGGTTTTTTGAGGATGAAGAAGAATGAAGGAAATGGCAATCAGTATGTAAAAGGGCTTTCCGTAAAGGAAGGCCTTTTAGTGTTCTTTCACAGCTTTTTTCTTTTCACGTTTCTTGCATTCTGGACATTTAGATTTACGAAAAGGCTTCGCGAAGAACAGTAAAATAAAAAATAAACCGAATATAATACTCGCTGAATTTTTTACGATAACAATGCTACTATTTTTCATTTGAATTGTTGGATGATCTTGCTTTTCTTCCATGAGAGACCTTCGTATATTTGATTTATATTTTAATTATAGCAAAATTAATTGCTGTAATTATATGAAAAGGGGAATGTGTTAAACATATTACAAATGATATAAATTCTTTTTTCGTATATAGAATCCTTTTTTTATACAGATTATTCCTTTAATATTCATATATCATTATTAACAAATTTATATTATATTTGATTTATTATAAGTATTTGTAAAGAATCGTGGAATGTAAACCATTTCCTTTTCGTAGGTGCTACTATAAAAGGGAAATGAAGAAGGGAAATTAAATAGCAATCGAAAATTAAAAAAAGAGAGGTGAAAAATCTGTTACTAACAAAAGAGCGAGTATAGATAAAAGTATTCTTAGCGTGCAAAAACTACATACTCTAAGGATATACATTTTCCTATATTTGTAGTAGCAGACAGTAGACTATGGAAAGTAAAGTAGAACGTTATGTCGAAAACTATGTTGTAAGCAAAAATACAATGGCCTTACTTCCTGTTGTTCTAGGAGAAAAGAAAGTTGTTACGCGAATTGTAGAAATGGAAGATTCTTTTTTCGTATTTCAAAAGCCTCTTGATATTATAGAGAGAAGTTGCCGGAAGCATGGTTCTAGTTTCTTTGGAAGAAAAGAAGGAACGAAGGAGTTAACGCGTATTACACATAAAGCTCCTATCGCAATTAGCCCGACAGATCAACTTTATTTTTTCCCTACGTATTCTTATTCTCGAAAAGAGTGTGCGTGGTTATCTCATTTTCATATTGAAGATAATAAAGAATTAAAAGATGGAAATCTTATTATTAGATTTATAAATGGTTTCGCTGTGAAACTAGAAATGTCAAAAAGTAGCTTTGAAAATCAGCAAAATCGTACAGCGAAATTACGGACAGAGTATGAAGATCGTAAGAAAAAACAAGGAAATCCTTGCTTTAAAGAGATTGATAAAAATGAAGAATCTAAATTAACACCAGCATATGAGAAAGTGTATTTTGTGAAGGAAGGCGAAGTGTGAGAGGGAAAGGATGGGGAGACTCATCCTTTTTATTTGTCTGTTTTTGTCGGAAAGTCGATAAAAATCAAATTGTGGTCGATGTATTCAGAAAATCACCGGTGTAATTTCATTTACCGAAAAAATCATCAAAAAATATTGTTCCTCAAACAACCAAACGTACAACAAACCTTGTCGAATATTGAAAGATTATCATAGCATAATAATGAAGGAATTCTAGCGAATGATATGGAAACTTTAATAAATACATCTCCATATGTCGTATCTACCATTTCCTCTTTCATTTAAGCAATGATACAGTAGAGGTAGTAATTAGAGTAAAGGGGTAAAGTGTAGAATGGATTTTCAAACGATCAAAGAGTATTTTTCACCAGAAAATATGGATCATATTGTTGAAAGTTATCGTGCGTTCGGACCGCTTCTCGGTATTGGCTTACCGATGATAGAGGCGCTTATTCCAGCATTGCCACTCATTGTGTTTGTGTTGGCGAATGCTGTTGCATTTGGTTTTTGGTTCGGTTTTCTTTATTCATGGATTGGGTCAGTAATTGGTGCAATGCTTGTATTTTTCATTATTCGTAGCTTTGGAAGAAGTCGTTTCTTTTCTTTTGTAAATAAGCATGAGAGAGTGCGAAAAGCGATGGGATGGATTGAAAGAAAAGGGTTCGCGCCAATCTTTGTTATATTTTGTTTTCCGTTCACACCATCTGCGCTTATAAACGTTGTAGCTGGTTTATCTCGCATTAGCGTAAAACAGTTTGGACTAGCATTAGCATTTGGAAAGCTTGTTATGATCTTTATTTTAACGTATATCGGTCATGATTTAGTGTCATTTATTCATAAGCCGGTGAAATCGGTTATTGTGGGCGTTGTTATTTTTATTTTATGGTATGTCGGTAAAAAAATTGAAGTAAAGTTAGAACTACATTAGGAAAAGTCTTCTTTGTCCCGCTATTTGAGGGCAGTAAAACTCCCACCAAAAAATTCGACTGAAGCAAAGAAGTTAGGTGGGAGATCAAACTGCCCGTAAATGCCCGATTGGTGCGGGCTAATAATCGGTGGGGGATGAACAAAACCCCCACCGATTAAGTTTCACTTTATAAATGCAAGCTTCATCATTAAAGGGCGAGGGGAGAAGCGAATGAAGAAAACTTTGAAAAAAGAAGGGCTAGAGTGGGTAAGAACAATTTTAATTGGTGTACTATTAGCTGTATTTTTTCGAACGTTTTTCTTTTCAACGTACGTTGTAGAGGGGAAGTCAATGATGCCGACATTGCAAGATGGAAATATGCTCGTTGTGAATAAGGTGAGTTATCAAGTAGGGGACTTGAATCGATTTGATGTCGTCGTTTTTCATGCGAATAAAAAAGAGGACTATGTAAAGCGAATTATCGGTTTACCTGGGGATCATATCGAATATAAGCATGATAAATTATATATAAACGGACAATTCGTGGATGAACCTTATTTAGAGACGTATAAGAAAGAGACAAATGGACGGCAATTAACAGGCGATTTTAAACTAGAAGAGTTAACGAAAGAAAAGTTTGTACCACCCGGTTCTATTTTTGTAGTTGGTGACAACCGCCTTGGTAGCTGGGATAGTAGGCACTTCGGCTTTGTGAAAGCTGATACAGTTGTCGGTAAAGTTGATTTACGATATTGGCCGATTCAAGAGGTACAAACGAATTTCTCAAAAGGCTGATATAATAAAATGAAGTATAAGGAAAAGACAAACGAGTATGTTTGTCTTTTTTATCGTCCTATAATACAATTGTGATAGCAAACTAACGTTCGTTATGTAAGTGAAAGGTGGGGGTTTCATGTCACTTCGATTTGTGATTGGTAGAGCTGGAAGTGGAAAAAGTACACTTTGTTTACACGAAGTGCAAGAAGAGTTAAAACAGCGCCCAAGAGGGAAAACAATATTATATCTTGTGCCAGAACAGATGACATTCCAAACGCAGCAGGCGTTAATTGGGAGCGAAGATGTAAGAGGTTCTATTCGGGCACAAGTTTTTAGTTTTTCGCGATTAGCGTGGAAGGTGCTGCAAGAAGTTGGCGGAGCGAGTCGTCTTCATATTGATGAAGCTGGTGTACATATGTTGCTTCGTAAAATTGTAGAATCTCGTAAAGATGGACTATCTGTGTTTCAAAAAGCAGCGGAGCAAAACGGTTTCTTTGAACATCTTGGTAGTATGATTGCTGAGTTTAAACGTTACAATGTGACGCCGTCTAACGTATATGAAATGTGGCAACAATTAGACACGCATAGCAGTAGTGCAGAGCAAAAGCTACTAGCGAATAAAGTGTATGATTTACAGTTATTATATGATGATTTTGAACGTGCTTTAATCGGAAAGTATTTAGATTCAGAAGACTACTTACAATTATTAATTGAGAAGCTTTCAGACTCTGAGTATGTAAAAGGCGCGGAAATTTATATAGATGGATTCCATTCATTTTCTCCTCAAGAGCTAGAAATCGTTAGAGGGCTAATGAGATTAGGAACAAGAGTAACAATAACATTAACGATAGATGAAAAAACGTTAGCGCAGCCAGTGAATGAACTAGATTTATTTTATGAAACGACGTTAACGTATGAAAAAATAAAACAAGTAGCGCGTGAAGAGAAAATAGAAATTGAAAAAACAATTCCACTTATGGAACAACCGCGTTTTCATTCTCCAGCATTAGCTCATTTAGAAACGCATTATGAAGCGCGTCCGAATGAAAAGTATCATGGTGAAGCGAGTGTAACAATTAGTACAGCAGCTAATTTACGAGCTGAAGTAGAAGGTGTAGCTCGTGAAATTAGAAGACTTGTGGCGGATGAAGACTATCGTTACCGAGATATCGCAGTCCTTCTTCGTAACGGAGAAAGTTATTACGACGTAATGCGAACGTTATTTACGGATTATAATATCCCGCATTTCATCGATGAAAAACGCCCAATGTCACATCATCCGCTAGTAGAATGTATTCGTTCTGCACTCGAGATTATTAGCGGGAATTGGCGTTATGATGCAGTATTCCGCTGCGTGAAAACAGAGCTTTTATATCCATTAGATGCAAGAAAAGAAGCGATGCGCGAAGAGATGGATGAGTTTGAAAACTACTGTTTAGCGTACGGTGTACAAGGGAAGAGATGGACTTCTGAAGATCCGTGGATGTATCGTCGTTATCGTTCTCTTGATGATGCGAGCGAAATGATAACAGACAGTGAGCGTGAAATGGAAGAGAAAATAAATCGACTTCGCGACGTTGTAAGAACGCCAGTTATTCGTATGCAAAAAAGACTGAAGCGTGCTGGAACAGTTATGCAAATGTGCGAAGCGGTATATTTATTTTTAGAGGAGCTTGACGTTCCGAAAAAACTAGAAGAATTACGTGTTCGTGCAGAAGAAAATGGAGATTTCTTATTTGCGACAGACCATGAGCAAGTATGGGAAGAAGTGATGAATCTTCTTGATACGTTCGTTGAGATGCTTGGCGAAGAGAAGATGTCCCTTTCAATGTTTACGGAGGTTATGTCGACAGGTCTTGAGGCACTTCAATTTGCGAACATTCCGCCGTCACTAGATCAAGTGTTAGTTGCTAATATTGATCATTCTAGATTATCAGATATTAAAGCGACATTCATTATTGGAGTAAACGAAGGTGTGATTCCAGCAGCGCCTATGGATGAAGGTATGCTTTCTGATGAGGAAAGAAATGTTCTCACCGCTGCAGGTATCGAATTAGCACCAACGACGAGACAAACTTTATTAGAAGAACAGTTCGTTATGTATCAAATGGTGACGAGAGCATCTGAGAAGTTATACATTTCTTGTCCGCTTGCGGATGAAGAAGGAAAGACGTTACTTGCGTCTAGCTTTATTAAGAAAATAAAAAGAATGTTCCCTGATGTGAAAGAATCGTTTATTACGAATGATGTAAATGACTTATCGCGTTCGGAACAAATTTCATACGTAGCAACGCCAGAAGTAACTTTGTCTTATGTCATGCAGCAACTGCAAACGTGGAAGCGATACGGATTTGAAGGGAATTTAGACTTTTGGTGGGACGTATATAACTTCTACGTTACTTCAGATGAATGGAAGCAAAAAAGTAGCCGTGTGTTATCAAGTTTATTCTACCGAAATCGTGCACAGAAACTAAGTACAGATGTAAGTAGGGATTTATATGGAGATACAATTAAGGGAAGCGTTTCTCGTATGGAACTATTTAACCGTTGTGCGTACGCTCATTTTGCCCAGCACGGTTTATCGCTAAGAGAGCGTGATATTTTCAAACTTGATGCGCCAGATATCGGTGAATTATTCCATGCAGCGCTGAAGAGAATTGCAGACAAGCTATTACGTGAAAATCGGACTTGGGCGGATTTATCAATAAAAGAGTGTGAACACCTTTCTGCTTTAGTAATAGAAGAAATTGCACCGTTATTACAAAGACAAATTTTATTAAGTTCGAACCGTCATTTCTATTTAAAGCAAAAACTACAACAAATCATTTTCCGTACGTCACTTATTCTTCGTGAACATGCGAAGTCGAGTGGATTTGTACCAGTTGATTTAGAAGTACCGTTCGGTATGGGCGGGACTGGATCTCTTCCGCCAATGGAATTTGCGTTGCCAAATGGTGTGAAGATGGAAGTAGTTGGCCGTATTGACCGTGTTGATAAGGCGGAAGATGAGAGTGGTACGTTCCTTCGTATTATTGATTATAAATCAAGTTCGAAAGCGTTAGATTTAACAGAAGTGTATTACGGACTCGCACTTCAAATGTTAACGTATTTAGATGTTGTTACTTCAAATGCACATACGTGGATGAAAAAGGGCAGTACTGCATCACCGGCGGGTGTATTGTATTTCCATATTCATAACCCGATTGTTGAGATGAAAGGCGATGCATCTGAAGAAGAAATTGAGAAAGAAATTTTAAAGAAATTTAAAATGAAAGGTCTCGTACTAGGAGATGCTGACGTTGTGCGTTTAATGGATAATAAACTTTCAACAGGAAGCTCTGATATTATTTCTGCTGGTCTGAAAAAAGATGGTAGTTTTAGTGCGCGTTCTAGCATTGCAAGTGAACAAGAGTTTAACGTACTTCAAAAATATGTACACCACTCGTTTGAAAATATCGGAAAAGACATTACAGAAGGTGTTATTGATATTGCTCCTTACAAAAAGGGGAATAAAGCGGCATGTACGTTCTGTAACTTCAAATCTGTTTGTCAATTTGATGAATCACTTGAAGATAACCAATTCCGTACGTTAAAAGATATGAAAGATAGCGAAGCGATGGAGAAAATTAGAGAGGAGGTTGGCGGAGAATGATAGAAAATTGGCCTCAGAAACCAGAAGGTAGTCAATGGACAGATGACCAGTGGAAAGCGGTTGTAGCGAACGGACGTGATATTTTAGTCGCAGCGGCAGCTGGATCAGGGAAAACAGCGGTATTAGTTGAACGTATTATTAAAAAGATTATAAGTGAGGAAAATCCAGTCGATGTCGACCGCCTGCTCGTTGTAACATTTACGAATGCAGCAGCGCAAGAAATGAAAAATCGAATTGGGGAAGCGTTAGAAAAAGTATTAATTGATGGGCCAGGTTCACAGCATATAAGAAAGCAGCTTAGCTTATTAAATAAAGCTTCCATTTCTACAATTCATTCATTTTGTTTACAAGTTATTAGAGGATATTATTACATGCTTGATGTCGATCCTCGTTTTCGTATTGCGAACCAAACAGAAAATGAGTTATTAAAAGAAGAAGTGCTAGATGACATATTAGAAGAAGAATATGGAATCGAAGATAATAGTATTTTCTTTGAACTAGTTGATCGTTATACGAGTGACCGTAGTGACGATGACTTACAACGAATGATTTTAGCGCTTCATACAGAATCAAGAGCGCATCCAAACCCGGAGAAGTGGCTTGATAAATTAGTAGAAGCATACGACGTTGAAGGAAAGACGATTGAAGATTTAGTGTACGCTTCTTACTTATTAGAAGATGTGAAGTTTCAGCTTGAAACAGCGGAAAAGCATATTCGTAAGGCGACTGAACTCGCAATGCTTCCTGATGGTCCAGCGCCTCGCGTTGAAACTTTACAAGCGGATTTAGCTTTACTTGGAACGTTATCCTCAGCAGCTCGTGGATCGTGGACAAGCGTTTATGAAGCGATGCAAAATGTATCGTGGCAAACGTTAAAGCGTATTAAAAAAAGTGATTACAACGAAGATGTTGTAAAACAAGTAGATTCTCTTCGTAATAAAGCGAAAGATGAAGTGAAGAAATTACAAGAAGAGCTATTTAGCCGCAGACCCGAAAGTTTCTTACGAGATTTTCAAGATATGCATCCTGTATTAGAAAAACTCGTGAAGCTTGTAAAAGTATTTACAGAGCGTTTCCAAGCGATTAAGCGAGATAAAGGAATGGTCGATTTCACAGATTTAGAGCATTTCTGTTTGCAAATTTTAAGCGAGCAAAGTGAAGGCGGTGAAATGAAGCCGTCAGCAGTAGCACTTCAATATCGTAATAAATTTGCTGAAGTACTAGTTGATGAATATCAAGATACGAACTTCGTACAGGAATCAATTATTAAATTCGTAACGAAAGATTCTGAGAGTGAAGGAAACTTGTTCATGGTTGGTGACGTAAAACAGTCAATCTATCGTTTCCGACTAGCAGAGCCTGGTTTATTCTTAGGAAAATATAAACGTTTCACACAAGAAGGATCGGGCGGCGGAATGAAGATTGACTTAGCGAAAAACTTCCGTAGCCGTCATGAAGTGCTAGCAGGTACGAACTTTATTTTCAAACAAATTATGGGCGAAGAAGTCGGCGAAATCGATTATGATGCTGACGCTGAATTAAAGCTAGGTGCTAGCTATCCAGAAGGTGAAGATGTAGCGGCAGAGCTATTATGTATTCAGCAAACTGAGGAAGAAGTGCAAGACGGTGAAGAAGGTGCCGAAGTAGAAAAAGCGCAGCTTGAAGCTCGTCTTATGGCGCAGCGTATTAAAGCAATGGTCGATTCAGGCTATGAAGTGTATGATCGTAAAACTGATAGTATGCGCCCAGTGCAATATCGTGATTTCGTTATTTTACTTCGCTCGATGCCATGGGCGCCGCAAATTATGGAAGAGTTAAAACTACAAGGAATTCCGGTATATGCTGACCTTGCGACTGGTTACTTTGAAGCGACAGAAGTAAATATTATGATGAACGTATTCCGCGTCATTGATAACCCGATGCAAGATATTCCGCTTGCAGCTGTACTTCGTTCACCGATCGTTGGACTAAATGACGAAGAACTTGCGACGCTTCGTGCTCATGGAAAGAAAGGCTCGTTTTATGAAGTGATGAGCTCATTCTTAAAGGGAGCGCCGCTTGAAGAAGAACAAGAACTGCATGATAAATTAGAGTGGTTTTATAACTTACTGCAAGGGTGGCGTGAATTTGCGCGTCAACAATCTCTTTCTGATTTAATTTGGAAAGTGTACGGTGAGACAGGCTATTACGACTTTGTCGGCGGTTTACCAGCCGGAAAGCAAAGGCAGGCAAACTTACGCGTACTATATGACCGTGCAAGACAATATGAAGCAACATCGTTTAGAGGATTATTCCGCTTCTTGCGCTTTATTGAGCGTATTTTAGAACGCGGAGATGATATGGGAACGGCGAGAGCCCTCGGAGAACAAGAAGATGTTGTTCGCATTATGACGATTCATAAAAGTAAAGGGCTAGAGTTCCCAGTCGTATTTGTAGCTGGACTTGGTCGCCGTTTTAATACACAAGATTTAATGAAGCGTTTCTTACTTCATAAAGATTTCGGTTTCGGTTCACAATTTATCGATCCTCGTAAACGAATTAAATATACGACATTATCGCAACTAGCGATTAAGCGTAAAATGAAGATGGAATTAATTGCGGAAGAAATGCGCGTACTATACGTAGCGTTAACACGTGCAAAAGAGAAGTTAATTTTAATTGGAACAGTTAAAGATGCCAATAAAGAAATGGAAAAATGGCTCGATGCAAGAGAGCATAGTGAATGGTTATTACCAGACCATATTCGTGCCGGAGCGTCTTGCTACTTAGACTGGATTGCACCTTCCTTATATAGACACCGTGATAGTGAAATGCTTCTTGAATTAGGACAAGGAAATATTCCAGGCGAAATTTATGAATATAGTGCTAGCTGGAAAGTGGAAGTTGTTGAAGGAAAAGATTTACTTGCACCAGAACCGGTTCAAGAAGAGAAACAAGAGTTATTAGAAGCGCTTCGCGATAAAAAAGCTGTTCCGTTAGAAAGTGAACGGAAAGAAGAAGTGTATGACAGATTGATGTGGGAATACGGGTATGCGGACGCGACATCTCACCGTGCGAAACAGTCTGTTACAGAAATAAAGAGAAATTATCAATCTGAAGAAGGTAGCGATAACGCCTTTATTAAAAAACTTCGTGCACCAATTAAAACACGTCCGCGCTTTATGGAGAAAAAAGGGCTAACATACGCAGAGCGAGGGACAGCAGTCCATGCCGTTATGCAGCATGTAGATTTGAAGAAACCAATTACGATTGAAGTTCTTCAAGAACAAATTGCAAGAATGGTAAATAAAGAACTATTAACATTTGAACAAGCTGAAGAAATAGCGATTGAAAAGGTAATTTCATTCTTTGACAGTGACTTAGGTAAAAGGGTATTAGCAGCAAAAAGTGTTGAGCGCGAAGTACCATTTACGATGATGCTTTCAGCAGAAGAAGCGTATCAAGATTGGCAAGGGAAGAAAGGCGAATCAATACTTGTCCAAGGGGTTATCGACTGCATGATCGAAGAGGAAGACGGAATTACTTTAATCGACTTTAAAACAGATACGATTGAAGGAAAGTTCCCAGGCGGATTTGATCAAGCGAAACCAATTTTAGAAGACCGATACAAAGTACAGCTTTCACTATATGCAAAAGCACTCGAGAAAAGCTTAAAACATCCTGTGAAAGAGAAATGTTTATATTTCTTTGATGGAAATCATGTTGTAAATATTGACGAATAGAGCTTAGAAAGGGGTTATGGATTATGGCGACGTTAAGAACTTGTGATCAAGGACACGAGTACTACAAAAGTAGCGATTGTCCAACTTGCCCAACCTGTGAGAAAGAGAGAAAGCCAAAAGAAGGCTTTCTTTCTCTTCTTTCAGCACCAGCAAGGCGAGCGTTAGAGCACTATGGAATAACGACTGAAGCAGAACTTTCAAAGTATAGTGAAAAAGAAATTTTGAAACTGCACGGTATAGGACCAGCATCTTTACCTAAATTGAGAGCGGCTTTAGAAGATAAGGGATTATCATTTAAATAAAAAAACTAATCATTAGCAGGGAGTAGCATCTTCATTAATGATTAGTTTTTATAATCGGTATTAATTAGCTAGATAAACGCGTATAACGAAATCCCATTTTGAAAATCGTAAATCGATGGACAAAACGATTTAAAAGATGGATCAAGAATATAAGCGGATTGATTATAATATTAAGGAAGGAAGTGCAACACGATGGATTTTGAAACAGTAATGCAAGAGCTTGAAACTCTCGGCAAGGAACGAACTAAAAAAATATACATATCCAATGGTGCAAAGGAGCCACTTTTTGGCGTAGCTACAGGTGCTATGAAACCAATCGCGAAGAAAATAAAAATCAATCAAAGTTTAGCTGAAGAGCTTTATGCTACAGGTAACTATGATGCGATGTACTTTGCAGGCATTATTGCAGATCCAAAAACTATGAAAGAATCGGATTTTGATCGTTGGATGGATGGGGCGTACTTTTATATGCTGTCCGATTATGTGGTAGCAGTAACTTTATCAGAGTCAGATTTTGCACAAGACGTTGCTGATAAATGGATTGCAAGTGGTGACGAACTAAGAATGTCAGCGGGATGGAGTTGCTACTGCTGGCTTTTAGGGAATCGAAAAGACCATGAATTTTCCGAAAGTAAGATTGCCAATATGCTAGAAGTTGTAAAAAATACAATTTATGATGCGCCAGAACGTACGAAATCCGCTATGAATAATTTTCTAAACACTGTGGGGATTTCATATGTGCCGCTACATGAAAAGGCAGTTGAAACCGCAAAGGAAGTAGGCATAGTAGAACTAAAACGGGATAACAAGAAAAGTAGTTTTCTAAATGCTTACGAAAGTATTCATAAAGAACTTGATAGAGGAAGACTCGGATTCAAACGTAAATATGTAAGATGTTAAAATTAAAAGAAACAGCCCTAGCTCTACACAAAATAGAGCTAAAGCTGTTTCTTTTTTACGCTGTTCCAATTTGATCTTGGTCTGCAACGTCCGAATCAAATGTATTTGTTGCGCTAACGCCGCTAAAAGTGTTGACGACAAATCCGACATTGGAAGCCCCAGAGCCGTTATAAGCTTTCGTATTTTCTTTCGGAGACACGTTATAAAAATCTCCTAAGTTGAAAGAGCCGTTACTGTTTTGAACGACAAGATTTCCTACAACCGAAGGCATACCATCCACCTACTTTACTAAGCTTTTTAATTACTATATGAATTATTTAGAGGAAGGTTCATCAGTAATAAATTGGCGGATTTGTAGCGTGCGAGAATTATTAAAAACATAGTCAACATTGCCGATTTGGAAGCACGCGGAATTTAAAAGGGTTCGCAAGTGAACATCATTTACTTCAATAAAAGGGCACTCATTTACAATATTTAGTTTTACATCTGTCGTTCGCTTTGGAATTGTAATGTACTCATCTGTAAAGATTTCAAACGCATCAAAACGACCTTCACCTTTTATATAACAAGGGATTTCTCGATGAACGATAAGTGCTCTATTTTTTAATTCTATTTGATTAGAATCCCCGGCCTGGAAGACAGCTGCAACCCCCATAGAAACGATAGAAACATTTTGTACAATTGAAGTATGACGGAGCATAATTTTTCCTCTCCTCAACCTGGAGTCGGAGGGACATCTGTTACTAATGGTACAAATGGTCCCTCTGTAACAGATTCGAATGGCGTATCAAGAATAGAAGAAAGGATGAGAAGGTTTGCATCTCCAATTAAAAATAATGCGGAAGAAGAAACCCCGTTCATTTTAATCTGGCCTACTTTTAACTCGCGGTTTACAACATTTAAATTCATGCATACTCACTCCTTTCGGAAATTGCCCGGTATGTGTTGAATAAAGGAAAGGAACGCCTTGTCAATATCTTGTTTCATCGCTTGAATAATGATGTCTCGTAAATAATCGGGATCTGTGGAAATACCCTCATACGATTGAACTTGTGATAAATAATATGGAAGTCTATGTTCCATCTGTTTTTTTATGTCATCCACCATCATTTGTCGATACATCTCATCAAGCGGCGTTCTCTCTTCTTGTTCAAAATGGAGAATTCGACTATATGCTTCTTCATCTAAATAGCGATGCATTTCTTGGAGGATACCTTGATAAAAGTCTGGATTTGTTTCTGTTTCAGGATTTACTTTTAATGTTTCTGTATCCACTTGAAAATCTTCAATTTGTTGCCCTTTTGTTGAAAATGGATTCAAGCCAATATTTAAAGTGCCGTTTAAATTTTCTACTTTTAATTGATCGAATTTATATTCCACTTTTCCTATAGAAGAGGAGGGACGACTTTTTAACTCATTAAGCTCTTCTTGTAGTAGGCGAACTTGCTCTTCAAGGTTTAGAATAGTTTGCTGCTGTATTTGGAGAGCTTGTTGAAGTTGGTGTAGGTAAGTATATATATCTTGATTCATTTGTGAAACCTCCTTTTCAATAGGGAGGGGAAATATATTCCTGCTATATATTTATGACAAGGATACCTTAAGAAGAACTAGTTGATGGTTTGATGGAAATAATTTGTCCTTTCGCATGTAAAGGGCGAAGCGGTTCTGTAAATCCGCCAGAATTTGAGAATTTAGAAAGAGCCTTAATACTACCTGCAGTTCCAATTTGAAAAACGGAAGAGGTCGTAATGCTATCGATTTTAATGCTGTTAATGATGATACTTTGGTTCACATAAAAATTCAATGCAATCGCCCCCTTTAGTTCGAACCAATTATTGCTTGATCAATTACATCTGAATCATTGACGGTCGTTGAGCTTTGATAATTGTAGACAGAGACGTTATCCCCAACATTAAATGAACCGGCTCCGGCAAAAGCGCGTGAATAACTAATAGGCCTAATCGCAAATACATCTCCAATATGAAAAATACCACTTGATCCAATATTAACGATACGAATATGTCCGACCATAGCTGGCATACAAAACACCTTTCGTTTTTAAAATTTTCTTTTCTACTATTGTATGGGCGTTTTCAATAAAATGTGTATTTTTTCGAAATAAAAGAAACACATACGTTATTGCGTATGTGTTTCGAACATTTGAGTATGTGTGCAATCTGTATGTATAGGCCAAACAACATTTAAGAGCCTGTCCAATTCCTGGCTACAATCTACTGTTTTTTGAGAAGTCATTCCGTAGCGTTCAGCAAAATAGATCATTTTTTCGCGTTTTTTTTCGATAGCTTGCTCAAACATTGAAATCGGCTCCATCTCTCAATAAATTTTATGTATATATGTAGTACATATTATACAAAAATCCCATAAAAAAGAAACATCTTCGCTAAAAAAAGTATAATTTCTACATTTTATGTCAAATAACGGATGAGGAACAAATGTAAGAATGGTTGAATATTGTAAAAATTAGCGTGTGTAAGAAGGTTTTTTTCTTAAGGATGCGAATACAATTATAGGGTATGAGTTTTAGGATGGAGAGTGGAAATGTTGCGTTTTGTAACGGCGAAGAAAGAAGAAAAAGTGTTTGTAGGTATTGTGGATGAAGAGGAAGAAAAGGTATTACATTTAAGAGAAGCGCAAAGACAAAAAGGGGAAAAGGTTACTATCCCAATTACCATGTTAGAGTGTATTGAAAGAGGAAGCGAATGTCTTGAGAAAGTGTACGATATTGTAAATTGGGCGAAGGAAAATGCGGGATCGGCGTATTATCCGTTAGCAGAGGTGAAAATATTAGCACCGATTCCAAGGCCGAGAAAAAATATTCTTTGTGTTGGAAAGAACTATCGTGAGCATGCGGTAGAAATGGGCGGAGTAGAGTCTATCCCTGAAAATATAATGATTTTTACAAAGGCGCCAACAACAGTGATTGGAATTGATGAGCAAATTAATGGTCACCCTCACGCGACGAATGAACTTGATTATGAAGGTGAACTAGCAATCGTTATCGGTAAGCGAGGGAAACAAATAAAAATAGAAAAAGCTCTTGATCATGTTTTTGGATATACAGTTATAAATGATGTAACTGCTCGGGATATTCAAAGAAAACATAAACAATTTTTCCTAGGGAAAAGTTTCGATACATTTTGTCCGATGGGACCGTATTTAATTCATAAATCGATGGTTAGAACGCCGAATGCATTACACATTGAAACAGTGGTAAATGGAGAAGTAAGGCAAACTTCAAATACGAGAGAAATGATTTTTTCAGTAGAAGAAATTATTTCAACTATAAGTAAAGGCATGACATTAGAGCCAGGAGATATCATTGCAACAGGGACACCAGCTGGTGTTGGTAAAGGTTTTACACCACCGAAATTTTTACATGCTGGTGATGAAGTTGTTATTACAGTAGAGGGAATTGGTACGTTAAAAAATATAGTGAAATGAAAAAAGAGCTATCTTGTGAAAAGATAGCTCTTTTCTATGGGCGTGGATTAACGGAGTAATCTATGATGGCGAAAATATACAATCCGATTAATGCTAAAGTACAAATTCCAATTAGCATAACTGCAAGTGCGCTTCTCTCACGGCCAAAACCGATAATTGTAAGGAAAACAGCAGCCCAAAATGATGTTTTGAGTAGTGTGAATGTATTAGGAGTTGAATAATGACTGAGTAAAGTTGTAGATAATATGAAGCCGATGAATGTCATAGAAATAAAAATTGTAGCTAAATTGTTAATGTGTTTACCGTATTTCAATAGCATACAGTTACCCCCTTTTTAACAAAAACAGAATATTCAATTTTATTTTACGATAAACTACTAAAAAAAGAAAGAGGTTGTCCTATATTTAGGACAACCTCACTATGATTAAGATAGTACAGCTTTAATTTTTTGGAACGCCCACTCTAAATCTTCTTCAGAGATTACTAGAGGTGGTGCAATACGAATTACGTTTTCGTGTGTTTCTTTACATAATAGCCCAGCTGCTTTTAGTTGTTCACAGTAAGGACGAGCTGGCTCGTTTAATTCGATACCGATGAATAAACCTTTACCGCGAATGTCAGTAATCATTGGGTTATCAATTTCTTTTAATTGCCCAACTAGTTTTTCTCCTAATTGAAGAGAACGCTCTGTTAATTTTTCTTCTTCTAATACTTCAAGAGCTGCAATAGAAACAGCACATGCAAGTGGGTTACCACCGAATGTAGAACCGTGAGAACCTGGCTCGAATACACCTAAAATGTCGCTGTTTGCTGCAACACAAGAGATTGGGAATACGCCGCCGCCAAGTGCTTTACCAAGTATGTACATGTCAGGAGTTACATTGTCCCAGTCACAAGCAAATACTTTACCCGTACGGCCTAAGCCTGTTTGGATTTCATCTGCTACGAATAAAACGTTTTCTTTTTTACATACTTCAAAAGCTTCTTGTAAGAAACCAGCTGGTGGAATGTTAATTCCTGCTTCACCTTGGATTGGCTCTAAAATGAATGCAGCTGTATTTGGTGTAATCGCAGCTTTTAACGCTTCTAAATCACCATAAGGAATTACAATAATGCCAGGAAGCATTGGACCGAAGCCGCGCTTGTACTCTTCGTTTGATGACATAGAAACAGCACCCATTGTACGTCCGTGGAAGTTATCTTCACAAACGATGATTTCTGCACGGTTTGCTTCTACCTTTTTCACATCATAAGCCCAGCGACGAGCTGTTTTAATTGCAGTTTCAACAGCCTCTGCGCCTGTATTCATAGGAAGTACCATATTTTTATTTGTTAGTTTCGCAACTTTTTCGTACCAAGGACCTAATTGATCGCTATGGAAAGCACGAGAAGTTAACGTCACTCGATTAGCTTGGTCAATTAAAGCGTTAATGATTTTTGGATGACGATGACCTTGGTTTACTGCAGAATATGCACTTAATAAGTCCATATAGCGGTTTCCTTCAGGATCTTCTACCCAAACGCCTTCTGCTTTAGAAATAACGATTGGAAGTGGATGGTAGTTATTTGCCCCGTATGTGTCTGTAAGTTCGATAATATCCTTAGTTTGAATCATGATTGTTCCCCCTTTTGTTATTACAAGAAGTTTGTAAATACTCTAAATATTATAGCATTTAAATATAAAAAAGCGAAACATTTCCTGAAAATATATGAACATGTTATCATATAGAGTGAAAAAGTGTGAAAAAGAGGAGGCAGGGATACGATGGTACATATGCATATTACAGCATGGGCGTTAGGATTAATTTTATTCTTCGTTGCGTATTCACTTTATTCAGCAGGAAGAAAAGGTAAAGGTGTACATATGGGGCTTCGCCTTATGTATATCATCATTATTGTGACCGGTTTCATGTTGTACATGAGTATTGTGAAGACGGCAACAGGTAGCATGCACATGTGGTACGGCATGAAAATGCTAGCTGGTATATTAGTAATCGCTGGAATGGAAATGGTTCTTGTGAAAATGAGCAAGAACAAAGCAACAGGGGCATTTTGGGGATTATTTATTGTTGCACTAGTAGCGGTATTTTACCTTGGACTGAAATTACCGATTGGTTGGCAAGTATTCTAATAAAAAATAAAACCACCTTATGATCTCAAATATTTGGGAGATAAGGTGGTTTTTATTTTATGTCGCATCAATATGCAACTCTTCTCCGTTTACTTTCGTAAATCGCAAAATATTTTTATTAGAGGAAGAGTGGCGTACAAAATGATGCTGCAATGTACAAATCATTTCGTCGTTATCGAATAAAAGAATATTTACTCCTTCGCATGCTTCCTCTTTTGGCAAGAAGGATAAATAATTATGACAATACATGCAATCATATAAAGAGTAATGAAGCGATTGTAATGCCTCAGTTAATAATGTAAAGACAGAGTCAGGTAATTCCTCAAGCCATTCATTATAGCTAAGAAGTAATTTTTTACGAATTCGTATCATTTCTCCGTTTTGGAGAGAATGTTGTTCATTTGCAATTTGTAATATGTCTTGTTCATAAAAACGAGCTGGTAGCCAATTGTTGTTATATAAAATTTCAAAACCATCTTCAGCAATATCTTCTAATAGAAAAGCCTCATCATTTTCATCATCAAAGAATACCCATTCTTTGTTTATATATTCTACATTACCGACTGTATGAGCGCGCGGTTGGTTATACAAAATATGTTTGCGTTGTATCATAGTTCATTTCTCCTTTTATAGAAATAGTTATTCTTGTTATGGACAGTTCGTACGTTCTTTATAACTAGACACACCTAAAGATAGATGGGCATACAATAAAACACGCTTTACACTGTGAAACTGCTATTCCATATATGGATAGTTAGTTATCGTCAAGTTTGTTGTTTTTATGTATCCGCACTCATAGGGTGGGGATTACTGCACGTTCAGAAACAGATATTAGATTAGGAAGGATGATTCTTATGTGCGGGATTACAGGATGGGTGGATTATAAACGCTCATTAGAAGGGGAAAGGGACATCGTGACGAAGATGGCGGAAACGCTAGCGAAACGCGGTCCAGATGATAATAAAGTTTGGATTAAAGGGAACGTCGCATTTGGGCATAAACGGTTAATCGTTGTAGATCCTGAAGGTGGTAAACAACCCATGACTTGTTTAAAAAACGAAACGAGTTATGCGATTTGCTATAACGGAGAGCTCTACAATACAGAAGATATTCGCAAAGAGTTATTAAGAAGAGGTTATACATTTAAAGGGCATTCCGATACAGAAGTACTATTGGCATCTTATATTGAATGGAAAGAAGAATGTGTCGATCATTTAAACGGTATATATGCGTTTGCAGTATGGGATGAGAAAAATGAACGAGTCTTTATTGCCAGAGATCGATTAGGTGTAAAACCGCTTTTTTATAAATATGATAGCGGACGATTATTATTTGGTTCAGAGTTAAAAGCGATACTAGTGCATCCAGATGTGAAGGCGGAAGTAACGTTAGAAGGGTTGTCAGAAATATTTGGCCTCGGACCATCTAGAACGCCTGGTCACGGTGTATATGCTGGTATTCAAGAACTGCGTCCGGGTCATGCAATGACGTTCTCAAAAGACGGTTTATGCATATGGAGATATTGGAATGTAGAAAGTAAAAAACATGAAGATTCATTTGAAGAAACAGTAGAGAAAACTCGTTTTTTATTACAAGATGCGATTACGAGACAATTAGTTTCTGACGTACCACTATGCACTTTTTTATCAGGAGGTGTAGATTCAAGTGCTATCACAGCAATTGCCGCGAAAGAGTATGAAAGATCAGGGAAAGGTCAATTGCACACGTATTCTGTTGACTATGAAGATAACGACAAATATTTTAAAGCGAATGCGTTTCAGCCGAATTCAGATGCACCATTTATTAATTTAATGACAGAGACATTTCAAACAATTCATCATCGCTGCGTCATTTCTAATGAACAACTAGCACAGTATTTAACAGAAGCAGTACTCGTTCGCGATTTGCCTGGTATGGCAGATATTGATTCTTCATTATTATGGTTTTGCCGTGAAATAAAACAAGATTTTGTCGTCGGTTTATCTGGAGAATGTGCAGATGAAATATTCGGCGGTTATCCGTGGTTTTATAGAGAAGATGATTTACAATCAAGTGCATTTCCGTGGATGCGTTCTACAGAAGCGCGTGAACAACTTCTGAAGAAAGAATGGAGAAATAAATTAAATTTACAACAATATGTACAACAACGCTATGAAGAATCCATTCAAGAAGTTCCTATTTTAGAGGGAGAAAGCCCATTAGAAGCGAAGAGACGACAATTATTTTATTTAAACATGGTATGGTTTATGACAACATTATTAGACAGAAAAGACCGTATGAGTATGGGGGCAAGCTTAGAAGTACGCGTTCCATTTGCGGACCACCGACTTGTCGAATATGCGTGGAATATTCCTTGGGAAATGAAAATGTATAAAAACCGCGAAAAAGGTCTATTGCGTAAGGCTTTAGAAGGATTACTTCCAAATGATATATTGTATAGAAAGAAAAGTCCGTATCCGAAAACGCATAACCCGCACTATACGAAAGCAGTCACAGTATGGCTCCAAGATTTATTAACGGATAAAGGCTCAATTTTGCATGAATTGTTCGATAAGGAGCAATTGAGCGGATTGATCCAGTCTGGCGGCAGTGCATTTCAAAAACCGTGGTTCGGTCAATTAATGACAGGTCCTCAACTTTTAGCTCATTTAGCACAAATTCATGTTTGGTTTAAAGAGTATGGGGTGAATATTAAGGAATAGGGAAAGAGCGGCTTATATTTATGTGAGCCGCTCTTTTTCTTAAATAAATTGTCATATAAAATTCGGAATCATATTAGAAATAATACTTATTTAGAATTATTATTTTGACATAATTATTATTGTTTGTTATAATTGGAAACAAATGTTCTTGAAAAAGATTCTCATTTCCAAAATTGAGGTGCTATATAGATGACGAAGAAGAAAATAGGTTTGCTTGTAATGGCATATGGAACACCGGAGTCATTAGATGATGTAGAAGCTTATTATACTCACATTCGTCATGGGCGTAAGCCATCTCTGAAGAAGCGCTCCAAAATTTAATCGGACGGTATAAAGCAATTAGTGGAATTTCACCGCTTGGGAAAATAATGAAAGAGCAGGCGCATAAATTAACAGATTCAATGAATAAAATGTTTACAGAGTATGAATTTGTTTGTTACTTAGGTTTAAAACACATTGCTCGATTTAGAAGTTTTATATGACACCGATTATGAATGTAAAGTTGTAACTGATGAATTAAATGGCACATATTTTAGACTAAATATGCCCAATTCACAATCTGTATTTATTGATTGTTTAGCTGAAATTGCTTCCAAAAAAATAAAGGAAATAGTTGACAAGGATTTAATTTTGAATAATAATTAGTTTATAATAATTTTAAATAAATAATAATTACTATAAAAGAAAGAGGAGGATCCCCCTGATGAATCCAAATAATCGCTTAACAACAAATCAAGGTGCTCCAGTTGGAGATAACCAAAATTCTCGTACAGCTGGTCGCCGTGGACCAGTATTGTTAGAAGACTATCATTTAGTAGAAAAACTTGCTCACTTTGATCGTGAACGTATTCCTGAGCGTGTTGTGCATGCACGTGGTGCAGGTGCTCACGGCGTATTCGTAACGAAAAACAGCATGAAGCAATATACGAAAGCAGCGTTTTTACAAAATGAAGGAACTGAAACACCTGTATTCGTTCGTTTCTCAACGGTTATTCATGGCCAAGGTTCTCCAGAGACAGCTCGTGATCCGCGTGGGTTCGCTGTTAAATTTTATACAGAAGAAGGAAACTACGATATCGTAGGTAACCATTTACCAGTTTTCTTCATTCGTGATGCAATTAAATTCCCTGACATGGTGCATTCATTAAAGCCAGCACCTGATACAAATGTTCAAACACCAGATCGTTACTGGGATTTCATGACGTTAACTCCAGAATCTACACATATGATGACGTGGGTATTTTCTGATTATGGTACACCGGCAAACTACCGTGAAATGGAAGGATTCGGCGTACATTCATTTAAATGGATTAATGCAGAAGGTAAAATTGTTTACATTAAATATCATTGGAAGCCACAGCAAGGTGTGCGTAACTTAAGTGCAAAAGAAGTCGAGCAAGTGCAAGGAAAAGACTTCAATCATGCAACTCGTGATTTATTCGATGCAATCGAAAAAGGAAATTATCCGAAGTGGGATTTACACGTACAAGTGATGCAACTAGAAGAAACGGATTCTTTAGATTTCGATCCATTAGATCCGACGAAAGTATGGCCAGAAGATCGTTTCCCATTAATTGAAGTAGGGACGATGACGTTAAATCGTAACCCGAAAAACTTCTTTGCGGAAGTAGAACAAGTGGCGTTCTCTCCAAGTGCAACTGTAAATGGTATTGAACCATCTGAAGATAAATTATTGCAAGGTCGTTTATTCTCTTACCCAGATACACAGCGTTACCGCCTTGGTGCAAACTATTTACAAATTCCTGTAAACTGCCCATACGCAGCTGTTCGTAATCAACAACGTGATGGTGCGATGCAAGTGGATCAAAACCCATCTACAATAAACTACGAACCGAGCCGTCATACTGAAAATCCAGTTGAAGACCCAACTTACCGCGATTCAACTATGAAAGTAGAAGGCTACGTATCTCGTGAAAAAATTGACAAACCAAATGATTTCAAGCAAGCGGGTGAGCGTTACCGTTCATTCTCTAAAGAAGAGCAAGAAAACTTAATTGCAAACTTAACAAATGACTTAAAAGACGTAAATGAGCGCACGAAATTATTAGCTGTTTGTAATTTCTTCCGTGCAGATCAAGAGTATGGAATACGCTTAGCGCAAGCTTTAAATGTTGATATTACGCAATATGTAGGGAATACTCCGAAATAAATAGGAAAAGACGACTGTTAAACGGTCGTCTTTTTTGTGTAAAATCATGCAGGGTATTTTTCGTTTTAGTTATGTCGGAATTTGTTGGTAAATCGATATATTTGAAAAAAACGTTGATATATTTACGAAAATACAAGGCGGGGTATGCTGCCGCCCTGTACAATAAAAAGAGAGGCAATCTACTACCAATAGATTGCCTCTCTTTTTTTAGTTCACTCGCTCAGTATACTCATAAGCTTTCTCACCATGCATCGAAATATCAAGCCCCATATGTTCCTCATGCTCATCGACTCGAACAGGGAGGAAGAAGTTGATCGCTTTAATAATGGCATACGTCATTATGATTGTGAATGCATATGTTGCTCCTATTGCTACAAGTTGTTTGAAAAGGAGAGCTGCGTTTCCGTAAAATAATCCGTTAGCGCCATCACCGTTTACAGTAGTGGTTGCAAATAGTCCAGTTGCAATACCACCCCAAGTTCCTCCGATGCCGTGGCATCCAAATGCATCGAGTGTATCGTCGTATCCGAACTTCGTTTTTAAGAAGAAGACAGCGCCAAAGCATAATATACCGCCAATTGCTCCGATAAGAAGAGCGGAGAAAGGTGTAACGAATCCGCAAGCCGGCGTAATTGCGACTAAACCAGAAACAACCCCACAAGCAGCTCCCATCGCAGTCGGCTTCGATTGGAAGAACCATTCAGAAAGCATCCAAGTTAGAGCTGAGGCAGCGGCGGCTATATTTGTATTAATAAATGCAGTTAAAGCTACGTCATTTAAAGATAATGCACTACCGACGTTAAAACCGAACCAGCCGAACCAGAGTAAGCCTGCGCCTAACATTGTAAATGGTAAATGATGAGGAGAGGTGCCGCTTATGTTTTTTCGTTTTCCTAGGAAAATAGCTAATACAAGACCGGCAACACCAGATGTGATATGAACGACATTACCGCCAGCGAAGTCTAACGCGCCGAGTTCTCTCAGCCATCCGCCAACGCCCCATACCCAATGAGCGACAGGATTGTAAACGATTGTTGTCCAAAGAAGGATGAAAATAAGAAAGGCAGAAAATCGCATTCTTTCGGCGAATGCACCTGAAATTAAAGCGGGAGTTAAAATAGCGAACATGAGTTGGAACATCATAAATAAATTGTGAGGAATAGTAGATGAGTAGTCTGGATTTGGTGCGTAGGTAACTCCGTTTAGAGCGAACCAATCGAGATTGCCGATAAGTCCGTGCCAATCTGGTCCGAATGATAAAGAATAGCCGATAACAATCCATTGAATCGAAACGATAGCCATTGCGCTATAACTATGCATTGTCGTGCTGAGTACGTTTTTACTGCGAACCATGCCCCCGTAAAAAAGTGCCAATCCTGGTGTCATCAACATGACCATTACTGTCGTTACAAACATAAAAACTGTATCTCCCGTATTCATTCTCTCTCCTCCTATGATGTTAGAAAAAATAACATCGTCTTGTTATGTTTCATATCATATTCGAAATAAAAAGAAAAATCAACTAAAAATTCAGAAAACTTTTTAAGTGATGTTAGAAAATCTAACATTAGGTATTTTGGATGGATAAAATCAACGTATGCGATTTGTTCTAATAATTGGTATAATATTCTTACAATTAGAAGTTTGGGGGATGCGTGTGAAAAAAATATGGACTAAGGAACTATTCATTTGTTTTTGTTTAGCTGTTATTTTGTTTGTACCAGTACATACTTTTGCGGAAGAAAAAAGGGAATGGCGAGATGAAGTTATATATTCCATTATGATTGATCGCTTTAATAACGGAGAACCGAAAAATGACAAACAGTTAGACGTTGGTAATTTAGAAGGGTATCAGGGCGGAGATATAAGAGGGATTATAAAAAGATTGGACTACATAAAAGAAATGGGATTTACTACTATTATGCTTTCGCCGCTTTTTGAAAGTGAAAAGTATGATGGATTAGGCGTTCGAAACTTTCAAAAAGTAAATGAACATTTCGGAACAGAAAATGATGTGAAAGAACTTGTAAAAGTGGCTCATCAAAAAGGAATGAAAGTTGTCTTTCAATTTCCGTATGCAGAAAATGAGCAACAATTAATAGACTCGATGAAATGGTGGATAAAAGAAGTTGATTTAGACGGAAGTTATGTGATACATAGTGAAAAAAAGCCGCGTGCTTTTTGGGATGAAGTGCAAAAGGATTTGCAGAAGGTAAAGAAAGATTTTCGCATTATGACAAAGGAAGATAATGAGTACTATAAAAAAATAGTAGAGTCATTTTCAAAAGCAGATATGTCTGTGAAACCTTTATATGATGTGAGCGGAAAAGAAGAGGAATTCGCTACGTTTTTAGATAATCAAGAAACAAAGAGATTTGCACGTATTGCAAAAGAAAATATGTATTACCCACCGTCTCGTTTAAAACTAGCGATCACTTACTTATTAACATCCCCGGGGATACCGAATTTTTATTACGGAACTGAAATCGCATTAGATGGGGGAGATGCTCCAGATAATAGACGATTAATGGATTTCAAATCTGATGAGAAGTTTATGCAGCACATAACGAAGCTAGGTGAACTTAGACAAGCGAGACCATCTTTACGACGTGGTACGTTTGAACTTCTATATGATAAAGATGGAATGAGTATATTAAAACGAAAGTATAAAGATGAAGTAACACTAGTAGCGATTAATAATACGAAAGAGACGAAAAAGGTTTCCTTACCTGTAAGTGCAATTGGTGAAAAACAAGAGTTAAGAGGATTGTTAGAAGACGAAATTATAAGAGAAGAAAACGGAAAGTTTTATCTTGTTTTAAAGCGCGAAGAGTCGAATGTGTATAAAGTTAGCGAAGAAACAGGTGTGAATTGGTTGTTTATCTCCTTAATAGTCGGTGTGAACGTATTATTTATTGCTTTTTTAATTGCGGTTAAAAAGAAAAGATCCTCTGTATAGATAGAGGATCTTTTTTCTTAGCGGTAGTTAATGAACTGTACGTCGATTGGTAAGTCGACGCTGCGAACGGCTGCGATTACTGCTTGTAAGTCATCACGGCTTTTCGCTGTTACGCGTACTTGGTCATCTTGTACTTGCGTTTTTACTTTTAATTTCATTTCTTTAATGATGTTGTTAATTTTTTTCGCGTTATCTTTATCGATACCTTGTTGCAGAGTTGCACGTTGGCGAACAGTATTACCAGATGCAGTTTCAACTTTTCCGTAGTCCAAGTTTTTAATTGGAACGTTACGTTTTACAAGCTTAGAAATTAGAACGTCTTTTACTTGGTCTAATTTGAACTCGTCATCAGAAGTTAAAACAAGTACTTCTTTTTCTAATTTAATATCACTTTTACTACCTTTAAAGTCATATCGGTTTTGGATTTCCTTTAATGCGATGTTAATTGCGTTTGTTACTTCAGGTAATTCTACTTTCGAAACGATGTCAAAAGAACTCTCTTTTGCCATAGTTAGCACCTCCAAATAAATTTCTATCTTTTCATGCACCTAAATAGGCTATGTAATATACATATTAAAGTATAGCGGAAAATACATCGATTAGATAGAGTGTTGCAACTTAAGTGTTTTGACGGATCATCCGTAGGGGAATATAGTCCTATAGATACAGTCTTTATTTAATTATAGTGAATTTTGGGCAGTTGGACAAATAAAGGAAAAATCGTGTTATAATTAACTTTTGTTTGGAATGATAAAAAAGATAACTTTATATATAGAGAAGGGAATTAAAAAATATGTATTTGCAATTAGGATCGATTGAACAGGTAACTGTTTTACGCGAAACGGAAATCGGATATATGGTTGGAAACGAAGAGGAAGAAATCTTCCTACATAAAAACGAATTAGCTGGAGAAATTGCAGAAGGCGATACGATTGATGTATTCTTATACCTTGATCACCAAAATCGTATTTCAGCAACAATGAAGGAACCAATTATTACAACACATGATTGGAATTGGGTAAAGGTTGTAGAAGTTATTCCTAGTTTAGGTGTGTTTGTTGATATTGGTGTATCAAAAGATATACTAATTCCACTTGATGAGTTTCCAATTTATATGCCAGTATGGCCTCAAGAAGGCGACGAATTATATTGTACGTTAAAATTAACGAATCGTGATCGTTTAATCGCTCTTCCGGCAAGAGACAGTGATATGCAAGAAATTATCGTAGATGCAACGCCATCTATGCGTAATAAAAACGTAAATGGACGTGTGTATCGCTCACTTCAAGTTGGTTCATTCATACTAACTGACGAGCATTTCCGTGCTTTCTTACACCATACAGAAAGAAAAGAACAAGTCCGCATCGGTGAGCGCGTAACAGGTCGTATTATTGACGTAAAAGATGACGGTACAATTAACATTTCACTTCTTCCTCGTAAAGAAGAAGGAATGGAAGATGATGCAGCAGTACTTTATGCATATATGGAAGAACGAGGCGGAGCGATGCCGTTTTGGGATAAGAGCAACCCAGAAGACATTAAAGAACGTTTCAATATGAGTAAAGCTGCCTTTAAGCGCGCACTTGGTAAACTGATGAAAGAAGAAAAGATTTACCAAGAAGAAGGCTGGACTTACTTTAAGAAATAAGATAAATGAAAAAGAACTATTTTTTCTCTAAGTTTATTAGGGAGGAGGTAGTTCTTTTTGCGTTCAGTAAAATAAAGACGACTTAATAGATATATTAATCGAAGTAGAGGCAGAACTAGATCACATCAATTGGCATTATAAAAGTCTGAAGAAAAAGCACGACCTTATTTGAAAAAATAAGATTGTGCTTTATTTTAGTTCTCTTTCCCAAAAAGATGAGAAAATGTATCTTTCAAGTCACTATCGTTTATTTTAATATCCGCCTTTTTTAATTCATCTTGTAATAATTTTTGACCGAAGGAAGGGTCGGCAAGACGTTCTTCTTCTAAGTCTTTACGTATAGAGTCTTTCACTTTATCGTAAGGTTGTAAATCTTTTTTATCAGTTAGTTTAATAATGTGATAGCCGTTTGGTGATTTTACGGGATTGCTAATTTGGCCGGGCTTTAATTTGTAGGCAGCTTTTTCAAATTCAGGTGTCATTTTTCCTGCCCCGAAGTATCCGAGGTCTCCGCCATTATCTTTTGATGCTAAATCTTGAGATTCTTGTTTTGCTAATTCTTCAAATGAAGTGCCGGTATCTAATTTCTTCTTTATCTCTTTCGCTTCATTTTCGTTACTTACTAAAATGTGACTAGCTTTAATTTCTGGTTTATAGTGGTCTTTCACATCTTTTTCTGTAACGCTTTGTTTAATCGCTTCATTCAATGCAAGTTTGAATTTAATTTGATTTTTGAAATCTTCTTCATCTTTTAAACGATTATTTTCTAGTGTTGCTTTGAATTGTTCTCCATATTGATCTTTTGCTTTTTCTACTTCTTTATCTACTGCATCATCAGATACTTTATATTTTTTAGTAATAACATCTTGTGCTACCATTTCGTATAGCGTGTCTTTTCCGTATCGATCTTTCAATTGTTTTTCGAAATCGCTCTTCGTAATGGTTGAGTTTGTTGTTGTAGCGATTGTGGCCGAGTCATTTTTTTGTCCGCAAGCAGATAGCATTAATATACTTATTAGTGCAGTGATAATGAATGTACTTTTTCCTTTCATGCTAACACCTCATCCGAATATGTTATCGCTATTGTAGAATATAGAAGTGAACATGAAGTGAATTTTTAATGTTTTTTCCCTGTAAAATGTAAAAAAAGTACATCAACATTAACGTTGATGTACGATGTAATCAAAGGTGATCGGTTTTCTTAGAATATGCACGTTTTCCTTGCTGAATATTTTTTTGCTCTTGTTCATTTTTTTGAGTGCGCTTTGCATTATTGTCGCGTGCTTTTTTGTCGTTATCGCTAGTATGTGGCATATGTATCAACTCCATTTCTAAACGTTGTATGTTTATCATTTCCTTTTTCGTAAAGACTATGTATAGCGGTGCATTTATGAATACTAAAGGTGGATTAGAAATGGATTTGAAGCTGAATTATACTGAACTTATTAAGAAGTTAGTCGTTGTAATTATTGCGGGTTTATTAAATGCGATTGGGATGAATTTATTTTTAACACCAGCGAAAGTGTATGCGAGTGGTTTTGCTGGATTGTCTCAATTATTGTCACAAATATTAGGTGACTTTTTATCTATTCATATATCTACGGGGGTATTGTTTAGTTTGTTTAATATTCCTGTCGTTATTTTAGCGTGGAAAAAGGTTGGGAAGGCCTTTACATTTTTTAGTTTTCTTTGTGTTGTATTTATGACTTTGTTTTTAGAAATTATCCCAGTTAGAGCGGTTTCGCACGATATTATATTGAATGCGATTTTTGGTGGGATTATTTCAGCGATTGGGGTAGGGGTTGCTTTAAAGTGGGGGGCTTCTACAGGTGGTCTAGATATTATTGCTATGATTTTATCAAAAATAAAAGATAAGCCTGTCGGCACGTATTTTTTCTTCTTTAATGCACTTATCATTATCGCTGCTGGCTACGTGTATGGATGGGAGAAGGCATTATATACTTTAGTCACTTTGTATGTATCAACGAGAATTATTGATGCGATTCATACCCGTCATGTGAAGATTACGGCATTAATTGTTACAAAGAACGGGGCAGATGTGCGAAAAGCGATTCACTCTCGCTTAGTGAGGGGGATTACAACTATACCAGCAACAGGTGCTTATACAAATGAAAATAAAGAAATGTTAATGATTGTTATTACTCGTTACGAGTTGTACGAATTAGAGAGGGTTATTAAACAAGTGGACCCAGGTGCATTTACAAATATACTGCAAACGGTCGGTGTGTTTGGATTGTTTAGAAAAGATTAAGGAGGACCAAAGCTGGTCCTCCTTTTTTAATGCGAATTCGTAATGTTTTGCAATTGCTCCTGCATTTCACGTAGCTGAACTTTTTCAGCAGTTGAAGAGTTTGCATAAGCAGAGTGCAAAGAGTTTTTTGCTCTATAAACGAGTTCCTGTTGTTCAGCGCCACTTGAACAAGAAACGGCACTTGAAACAGCGTCTCTAGCTTGTTGGAATAGTAAGTTCCCCATTTAAACCCCTCCAAATGAAGAGTTACTTCTCGCTTTTTCTGCCTCAGCTAATGTACCTCTGTACGGGAATCTTGCATCATGCTTCATAACAGCATCGGCTCCTTGCTGGATAAAACGCTTTGATTTGTTCTTTTTACCCATTCGAAAAACCCCCTTTATTTAGCTGAAAACAATTGACGCGCTTTCTCTTGCGTCTAATAATAGTATGAGCGTTTGGCGAGAAACTATAAGCAGGGAATTTTTAGATTACAATCCAAGAACCTCTTCTAAATATAGAGCGATACCATCTTCTTCATTCGTTAATGTCGTATGATTTGCAAGTGATTTTAATTCAGGAATCGCATTACCCATTGCGATTCCATGACCAGCAAATTCGATCATTTCAAAGTCGTTATCCTCATCACCAAAAGCGATAATTCGCTCTTTAGGAATATTATAATGGCCTGAAATTTTTTGTAATCCGACAGCTTTATTTAATCCGCTTTTTACAATTTCAATAATTGGCCAAGGCGCACCCCATTTTCTATGGTCGATGACTTCAGCATGCATATCTGTTAAATGTTGGCGAATTGCAGCAGAATGCTCGTCATGTGCATCGATTAATAAGCAAGTTGGATGGTCGTTTAAAATATTTAATAAATCTCCTGTGAAAATCTTTGGAGAACCGAATTCAAAAATATGTTTTTTATCTTCATCAATTTCACGGACATACACATCATCGATGACTTCAGCATAGACATTTTTCACGCCGAAATCAAAGCAAGCTCGGACGATTTCTTGCGCTGTTGAAAGTTCAAGAGGAGAGTGATGTGTTCCCCAACTTGAATCAAGAGGGTGATGCACGTAAGCTCCATTAAAGTTTACGATTGGTGTGTTAAGGCTAAGTTCTTTATAATAATCGTAACTAGCGCGGAATGGACGCCCTGTTGAAATAACGACAATATGTCCTTGTTCTTTTGCTTTTGCAATTGTGTTTTTCGTTCTTGGAGAAATTATTTTGTTGTCTGTTAATAAAGTTCCGTCTAAGTCTAATGCGATTAAATGTTGTTTGTTCATAATTTCACCTCTTATAATAAATTTTTTGATTCTATCTGTATTTCCGTTTTTTATATGCAGAAATAAGAGGTTAGACTGGGTGAAACTACTGTAGATGAAAGTTTCACTATATATCCATCTTACGTCGCGAAGCGCTGTGGTGTCTACTATTTCTCGTTGGAAATTAGGAAAAGTCAATATCTTTTTAGAAAGTTCAAACAATGTTTCTTTCATTATGTACAATTTGTGAAAAGGGTTACATTGTTTGAATGATGCGACTTATAATGAACATGTAATCTTCTCGTATATGTTTGACTCTCCTTTGAAACTGGCCTAAAGTAGGTTGGTTTCTTTTTTTTCAACAAATATGCCAATAATTCCTGCTTAAGCTTGTGTAATTATATATATGTACATGGGTAAACCGTAGTACTTGTTTCCTAAACATGACAGAAAAGCTTTCTTTTAAAATGGATATACTAATGAGGCAAGACGTCATGGAAGGAGAATGGAAATGGGACAAAATCGCAGGTTTCGTTCAGGGCAAAAGGCGCCAAATGATGGCATTTACGTAGAAATTGGTGAAACGGGAAGTATGGTGAAAAATCCGCAAATGGTACAATTAACTGCCGGTGAAAAGTTTCCAGATAACACGAATCATAACCGTCAGTGGACATATAAAAGAAAACCGTAACAGAAGCCGCAATCGTTATTGCGGCTTTTTTGATTAGGAAAATGAATGTTACTTTTTTCTTTTTCCAATAATAAGTTTGAACTACATAAGCAAAATTATTGTATAAAAAAGTCAGTTGGCGTATAATCAAATCAAAGGTCAAAGAAAGTCAAACATTTGGAGGGCTGTAAAGATGGACTTAAATCAAATGACAACGAAAACACAGGAAGCGATTATGAGTGCTCAATCTTTAGCGGTATCTCATCATCATCAAGAAGTAGATACTGTTCATCTATTGCTTACGTTATTAGAGCAGCAAGACGGATTAACAGTACGTATTTTTCAAAAAATGAATGTCGATATAGAAGCGTTAAAGCAAGGTGTAGAAAGTTTAATTAAGAAGAAGCCTTCTGTAACTGGAAGCGGGGCAGAGGCAGGGAAATTATATGTAACAGGTGCTTTGCAACAACTGCTTGTAAGAGCAGGAAAAGAAGCGGAGAAATTGCGAGATGACTACATTTCAATCGAACATGTATTACTTGCTTTTTCTGAAGAAAAAGGCGATATAAATCAATTATTCGCAAAATTTTATATTACGAAAGATAACTTATTACAGTCTTTAATGACAGTTCGGGGGAATCAAAGAGTGACTAGTCAAAATCCAGAAGCAACTTATGAAGCGTTAGAAAAATATGGCCGTGATTTAGTGGCTGAAGTAAGAGCGGGGAAAATTGATCCTGTAATTGGCAGAGATAGTGAAATTCGCCGCGTGATCCGCATTCTTTCACGCAAAACGAAAAATAACCCCGTTTTAATCGGAGAGCCAGGTGTTGGTAAAACAGCAATCGTTGAAGGATTAGCGCAGCGTATTGTGAAAAAAGATGTCCCAGAAGGATTAAAAGATAGAACAATTTTCGCTTTAGATATGAGTGCACTTGTGGCCGGAGCAAAATTCCGCGGTGAGTTTGAAGAACGTCTGCAAGCTGTATTAAATGAAATTAAAAAGAGTGAAGGTCGCATTTTATTATTCATTGATGAACTTCATACAATCGTCGGCGCTGGTAAAACAGAAGGAGCGATGGATGCGGGAAATATGTTAAAACCAATGCTAGCGCGTGGTGAACTGCATTGTATCGGGGCAACGACATTAGATGAATACCGTAAATATATTGAGAAAGATCCAGCGTTAGAAAGACGTTTCCAACAAGTGTTAGCAGAAGAGCCAACTGTTGAGGATACAATTTCCATTTTACGTGGTTTAAAAGAGCGTTTTGAAATTTATCACGGTGTAAATATTCATGATCGCGCGATTGTAGCGGCATCTGTTTTATCAGATCGATATATTTCGGATCGTTTCTTGCCCGATAAAGCAATTGATCTTGTTGATGAAGCTTGTGCAACAATTCGAACAGAAATTGATTCTATGCCAACAGAACTAGATGAAGTAACGCGCCGCATTATGCAGCTGGAAATTGAAGAAGCTGCTCTTGGGAAAGAAAAGGACTTAGGTAGTCAAGAGCGCCTAAAAACATTGCAACGTGAATTATCGGATTTAAAAGAAGTTGCAAGTAGTATGAGAGCGAAATGGGAGAAAGAAAAAGAAGACATTCATAAAGTGCGTGACTTACGTGAACATTTAGAGCGCTTGCGCCGTGAGTTAGAAGAAGCAGAAGGAAATTACGATTTAAATAAAGCAGCTGAGCTTCGCCACGGGAAAATTCCAGCTATCGAAAAAGAGTTAAAAGAAGCGGAAGAGATGGGTGCACATAATAAACAAGAGAATCGTTTATTACGCGAGGAAGTAAGTGAAGAAGAAATTGCAGACATTGTTTCAAGGTGGACTGGTATTCCTGTCGCAAAACTCGTTGAAGGTGAACGTGAGAAATTATTACGTCTTGAACAAATTTTATCAGAGCGTGTTATCGGTCAAGAGGAAGCGGTAAGCCTTGTATCAGACGCAGTACTTCGTGCTCGCGCTGGTATTAAAGATCCGAATCGTCCAATTGGTTCATTTATTTTCTTAGGCCCTACAGGTGTTGGTAAAACTGAGCTTGCAAAAACGTTAGCGCAAACATTATTTGACAGTGAAGAGCAAATGATTCGTATCGATATGTCTGAGTATATGGAGAAACACGCAGTGTCACGCTTAATTGGAGCGCCTCCTGGATATGTTGGATATGAAGAAGGTGGTCAATTAACAGAAGCAGTAAGACGTAAACCATATTCTGTTATTTTGTTAGATGAAATCGAAAAAGCACATCCAGAAGTATTCAACATTTTATTACAAATGTTAGACGATGGACGCATTACAGATTCACAAGGACGTACAGTAGACTTTAAAAATACGGTTATTATTATGACTTCAAATATTGGATCTGCTCACTTATTAGAAGGGCTAGAAGAAGATGGTTCTATTAAAGAAGAGTCAAGAGAACTTGTAATGGGACAATTAAGAGGACATTTCCGACCAGAATTCTTAAACCGTGTCGATGAAATTATTTTATTCAAACCTCTTACAAGGAATGAAATTAAAGGTATTGTTGATAAGATTGTACAAGAATTACAAGGGCGTTTAGCAGATCGCCACATATCATTAGAATTGACGGAATCTGCAAAAGAATTTGTTGTAGAAGCTGGATTCGATCCGCTGTACGGAGCTCGTCCGTTAAAACGATACGTACAGCGTCAAGTTGAGACGAAATTAGCGAGAGAATTAATTGCAGGAGTGATTACTGACAATAGTCACGTAGTGGTTGATGTAGAAAATAACGAATTAGTCGTGCGCGTGAAGTAAAAAAAGAGTTCGGATAAAATCCGGACTCTTTTTTTAGTGTTGTTCTACTGGCTCGTTTGGAATCGCAGCTGCAATCGCTAATACTAATACCGCAAGAACAACTGAGAAAATAGACGCTTGGTTAAAATCGTATGTACCGCCAGTCATAGAGCCGATTACATAGCTCATCATATGTACAAGTGCGAACGACCAAATTAATGCCCAAATGAAACGCATATTTTACACCTCTATTCGTTCAATCTGTCCTTATTGTAACACAATTGAAAAAAGAATATAGAAAAATATTTGTAGATTTTTCAACGCAAATTTGCATTCTGTTCATACATTATAAAAGAGTACTTTTATACGTTTAGAAAATAAGGCGGGGGAAAAATGAGTATTACGGAACGTTTTTTTTACTTAGAAAAAGAACCATGTGTAATTTATTTACCGGAAAAGCCAAATGGATTTTCTGTTATGCTCCTAGGAGATTATAACTATTTTATTGAGAATGGTACAAGTTTATGGACACAGCATGCAGGGAGAGCTTATTTTTTACAGGGCCTTATTGAAAAAGGCTATACGGTCTTTTCATCTAACTTATACGGAAGGCATTGGGGAAACGATCGAGCTGTTCGTCTTGCAAAACGTTTGTATGATGTCGTTCTAAGAAAAGAGACGTTGAATGCGAAAATGCACATTATGGCAGATGGTATGGGAGCGCTTGTAGCACTGGAGATGATGAACAAATACCCTGAATGTATACGTTCTGTCGTTATGTTAAATCCGTGTTTAGATTTACCAGAATATGTGGATTTTGAGAAAGAGCATAAGTTTTTTTACAAAAGATTAGTGAAGGAATTAAGTTTGGCGTATGATTCCAAAGAAGAAGAATTAGAATCAAAAATAAATAAGAAATCATTTGCGCTTCTGCCGTCTTGTGTACCTGTTAAAGTTTTTGTCTCAACACAGGAAAAAAGAGGAAGAAAACAATTGTTACGTAAATACGAGAAAATGAGGCAATTCAATCAATGCGATACTTCTGTTTTATTCCATCTGCAAGATGTGAAATATAAAATGGTTAGACAAACGACTGATTTCTTTAAAAAATATGAAGAAGAATTGTGAAGCTCCCATATACATAAATGAGGAGCTATTTGTTTCAAGGGGAAAGGGTTGGTGGTATGAAACGCGTGCTGATTATAGGTGCACTTACGTTTGTAGGTTATCACCTTGTGAATAAAATGATTGCAGAAGAAGTAGAAGTATATGGTCTTGATTTTGATGAATTTGATAGTATGACAAAAATTAATGAAGAGAAATTATTGTTGATTGGGCGGAATGCGTTATTTACGTACTATTCTATAAGGGATGAAGATGGATGGCGATCGGTAGAGGAAGAGAGTTTCGATACAGTTTATTTTTGCTTGTATGAACCGAATCAGCAAAGTGGATTTCGGAATGAAAGGGTCATATTACAATATTTAAAACGAATCGTAAGGATGTGTGAAAAAAATAAAGTAAAGTTAAATCTAATTTCTTCTATTGAAATAGGAAGCACTGAAGAATCCGAAAACAAACATCTATTTTCGAAAGTGGAAGAAGGGTTGAAAAAAGGCGAATTACAATATAGTGCATATCGAGTTCCTACATTATATGGGCCGTGGCAACCGTCGTTTATGATGTATCATCAGCTTATTTTATCAGAACTTGATGAAAAAGAGTGCCGTTGTATAAATGGAGAAAAAGGAAGTGATTTACTTTACGTTGAAGATGTATGTGAATATTTATGGGAAAATGGAATGAATGTAAAACACCTCGGTATATATAATTTACTTAGTGGAAAAGAAGAGTTATGGGAAAAAGGTATGAGTCTTTTACATGCAGATGATAAAGTAAATAACAAAAATGTGGAAGTAAGGGATGAAGCTGTAGAGGTTATTTCTATTCAAAAAAATACACCAGTAGAATTCGGTTTAAATAAACAATTGGCACATATGAAAAAATATAAAGAGTTATACGAAGGGTAGCATGCATGTTACACTATTGTATGGATAATTGATTGAAAAGCTTTAATGGAGAGGAAGAGATTACATGAACGAAAAAAGTATGCAATTTTTACAAATCGCAATGAAGCATTTACCAGAAGCAAAGGCAATTTTAGATTCTAATGGAATTGCACTTGATATGGAGAAAGCACAGCCGGTGTTAGAGCTATTGATGAAAGTAATGGGCGAAGCATATGAGCTTGGGAAAGCAGATAAAGAATAAAAAAACCCTTCTTTTTTGATGGAAGAGAGGCTCGAACCGTGGATAGAAGCGGTAAGGGCCTTTTTTTATTTCGAGCGAGGTAAGACCAGAGAGATGATGAGGTTAAAGGGAAAGGTTATGAGGAGAACGTCTTAGTTTTGAAGGAAAGCAGATAAAGAATAAAAAAACCCTTCTTTTTTGATGGAAGAGAGGCTCGAGCCGTGGATAGAAGCGGTTGGGGCCTTTTTTTGTTTCGAGTGGAGTGAAAACCAGAGGGATGATGAGGCTAAAGTGGAAGGTTATGAGGAGAAGGTCTTAGTTTTGAAGGGAAAGCAGATAAAGAATAAAACCAAATCCTTCTTTTTTGATGGGAGAGAGGCTCGAGCTGTGGATAGAAGCGGTAAGGGCTTTTTTTGTTGCGAGCGGAGTAAGGTCAAAAGTATTGGGAAGTTTATCTTTTGAAAGGATAGGGATTTTTCTGTTTCTTTTAATGAAAAATAAAGTTAGTAATACGCTGTCTTATTTTTTTAGCTGAAATATATTCTAGACAAAAGTACATTTATGTTTTAAAATTAGTACCAAGTCATAATAATTGATATAAAACGGAGGGCTGCGATGTGAACGTGGGCATTTTAGGGATCGGAAGATATGTGCCAGAAAAAGTAGTCACAAATCACGATTTAGAGAAAATCGTAGATACATCTGATGAATGGATTCGTACGAGAACGGGAATTGCAGAAAGACGCATTGCCGATGATACAATAGATACTTCATATATGGCGGTAGAGGCTTCTAAAAAAGCACTTGAAGATGCCGGGATTAGCGGAGAGGATATCGATCTTATTTTAGTGGCAACAGTAACGCCAGATCGCGCATTCCCAGCAGTAGCTTGTGTAATCCAAGAAGCAATTGGCGCAAAACACGCAGCAGCAATGGATTTAAGTGCAGCATGTGCTGGCTTTATGTACGGAATGATTACAGCGCAGCAATTTATTCAAACGGGAACTTATAAAAATGTATTAGTAGTTGGTAGTGACAAACTATCTAAAATTGTAGACTGGAACGATCGAAATACAGCAGTACTATTTGGGGACGGAGCAGGTGCTATCGTAATGGGAGCTGTTTCGGAAGGAAAAGGTGTACTTTCTTTTGAATTAGGAGCGGACGGAAGTGGCGGTAAGCATCTTTATCAAGACGAGTATGTTATGATGAACGGCAGAGAAGTCTTTAAATTTGCTGTTCGCCAACTTGGTGATTCCTGTCTTCGCGTGTTAGAAAAAGCGGGACTTACGAAAGAGGATGTGGACTTCTTAGTACCACATCAAGCGAATATTCGTATTATGGAATCTGCAAGAGAAAGATTAAATTTACCGAAAGAAAAAATGAGTATGACAATTGAAAAGTTCGGTAATACATCGGCTTCTTCAATTCCAATTGCAATGGTAGAGGAATTGCAAAATGGACGTATTCAAGATGGTGATTTAATTATACTAGTCGGTTTTGGCGGCGGGTTAACATGGGGAGCAGTAGCTCTTCGTTGGGGTAAATAAGGACTGAGAGAAAAAAAGGAGTGTATTTTGTATGGAAAAAAAGAGGGTCGTAATTACAGGGCTAGGAGCTGTTACACCGATCGGAACAGATGTTGAAACAGCTTGGGAAAACATTAAAAACGGTGTATCCGGAATCGGACGACTTACAAGAATAGATTCAGAACAAATTCCTGCAAAAGTAGCAGCAGAAATTAACGACTTTGAAGTCGAAAAATATATAGATAAAAAAGAAGCGCGCCGTATGGACCGCTTTACGCAATATGCAGTAGCAGCAGCGAAAATGGCAGTTGCGGATGCGAAGCTTGAAATTACAGAAGAAAATGCACCACGCATTGGTGTATGGGTTGGTTCTGGTATTGGTGGTATGGAAACATACGAAGAACAATTTAAGATTTTTACTGAAAAAGGTCCGCGCCGCGTGAGCCCATTCTTCGTACCAATGATGATTCCAGATATGGCAGCAGGTCAAGTGTCAATCGCTACAGGAGCGAAAGGAATTAATACTTGCTCTGTAACAGCTTGTGCATCTGGAGCAAACTCAATTGGTGATGCGTTTAAAGTAATCCAGCGCGGTGATGCTGATGCGATGATAACAGGCGGAGCAGAAGCGCCATTAACAAGTATGGCATTCGCTGGGTTTAGCTCAGCGAAAGCATTAACATTCAATGAAGATCCAGCAACGGCTTGCCGCCCATTCGATAAAAATCGTAGCGGTTTCGTAATGGGTGAAGGATCAGGAATTCTTATTCTTGAAGAATTAGAGCACGCATTAGCACGTGGTGCTCACATTTATGCGGAAATTGCTGGTTACGGTGCAACTGGTGATGCGTTCCATATTACAATGCCTGCTCCTGGCGGTGAAGGCGGAGTTCGTGCGATGCGTCAAGCTTTAGCTGATGCAGGTCTAGAGCCAAAAGATATTGATTACATTAATGCACATGGTACAAGTACAGATGCAAATGAAAAGTATGAAACGATGGCAATTAAAGAAACTTTCGGTGAGCATGCATATAAAGTAGCGATTAGCTCAACGAAATCAATGACAGGTCATTTATTAGGAGCAGCTGGTGCTGTTGAAGCGATCTTCTCTATTAAATCAATTACAGACGGAGTAATTCCTCCGACGATTAACTATGAAACACCAGATCCAGAATGTGATTTAGATTACGTACCAAATACAGCGAGGCATCAAGAAGTGCGAGCTGTATTAAGTAATTCATTAGGATTCGGTGGTCATAACGCAGTATTAGTATTTAAAGCATATAAATAATATGTACAATAAGGTGTCTTTTCGTAAAGTATTACGAAAAGACACCTTATTTATTTTTAATCACCTTTACGTTCCTTTCTTTTTTGCATATACATAAGAAAAGGAGGGATGAAGGTTGGGGGTTGTTGAAACGGCAGAATGGTTACATCTGTATTATGGACGTCCAGAGAAGCTTTGTGAGAAATTTACAAAGTATATTCCATTGCCAAAAGAGAGGCTGTATCGCTTTTTAATCTCTAAAGGTATGTATCGCCCAGTAATGCGGGGGGAGCAGGAAATTAAAGAGTTAGAGAAGAAAGAAATTTGGAAAGAACTTAGCATGGAGTATGAAAAATTGAAAGGTTGGCTAAAAGGTCCAGATGTCCCTATCTTTATTTTATTATCAGATTCATACAATCGAACTGTACAAGAGGAATATAACGGGAAGGCTGGCTTATCTATGCGTCACGTTATTTTCTTATTCGTATGTGGACGTAATTCAGTAGAGGAACTAAAAGCTTTATTAACGCATGAATACCATCATATATGTAGGTTACATCAAATTGAGACGAAAGAAACAGAGTATACATTACTTGATACGATGATTATGGAAGGGTTAGCTGAGCAAGCTGTGTATGAAAGGTATACAGAAAAAAGATGTGCACCGTGGACTACTTACATTTCAAAAGAAGATGCTATTTATTATTGGAGGAATTCAATACAAGAACGAATAGGCGTAAAGAGAGGTACGAGGGAGCATGATGTTTTATTAAATGGACTGCACTCGTATCCGAAAATGCTTGGCTATGCACTTGGATTTCATATTGTGAAAGATTGTGTAGCATTTGAAGGAGAAAATACACTTTCTTTATTATCTATAGATGCGAAAGAAATATTGAATAAAGCAAATACATTTCATGTTTCATGAAAAACAGGGGAGCTATCTCCTGTTTTTTAATATTATAGAAGAAAAAATAATAATTAGAATATATTTCCTCAAGTGGAATAAAGTTAAGCAAAACTGAACATAATGATTGGTACAAACAGTAGTGAAGTGAGGGGTAGTGAATGTTATATCTACATGATGTATGGGTAAATTGGTTTGAAGGTGAAGAGAATGGGTATAACGTTTGTCATTTTTACGAATGGCGGAAAGATGATACGATTGAGCTATTAGATCAAGTGCCATTATTAAAAGTAGATGCCACATTATATCATTACATCGAGAACGAATTATTAGAGCTTCCGCAAAAATTATTGGAAGACGTATATCATAAGGCTTATATTCGTAAAAATCACGAACGTTTGCAACAAGAATATTGTTTTGTAGTTACAGATGGAAAAGGAATTATTGCGATTGATTCAATCGGCTATAATGTGCCAATTAGAAAAAGTAGGCTTATACCGCGTCAAGAACAGATGGTATATGAGATGGTAGAGAATGTGCAAGCAGAAAAGTATGAGTTCCAAGTGGAAGAGATTGAAAAAGAACATCATATTTTATCGCCGTCGCCTTTCATTATGAACGGCCTAACTCGTAAAGAAAGACAGTTAAAACAATTATTATTTATGGCATTAGATCAATTACATACAACGAAAAATCCAGCTGAAATTCGCTATTGGTTCACAGAGTGGGATCCATCAGCGTACGGAATGGTCCAACATATGGAGTTTGAAGATGTTTGGGCTAAACTTTATGATGAAGCGAAAACTGGATGGTCTGAGAAGCACGAGCAATTATGTGAGCGCCTTGTAAAAGGACAGCCGTTTTTTGAAAAGTTATGGGAAATGGAAAATGAGCAGAAGGTAAATTAAAAAAACCGCCAATTGGCGGTTTTTTTTATGGAGGTGACCAAGAATGTTCGGTGGCTTCGCGCCTTCCTGCGAGGCAAAAAACGCCTCTGCGTCAGGAACTCCATCCTCCTCACATTCTGAACGAGCCGCTTCCGCTTTATGTGGAATCTAGCTCCGGCTCCTAGCCCTTCGCGTCTAAGAACCTTCCCCACGAGAAGGTAAAAAGCACCTTCTGTGGGGAAGAACCTTATCCGTCAGGGCTAAGCAGTCGCCTCCGCTTTATAAATAAATCCAGCTCCAGCGGCAAGCTCTTCGTGTCTAAGAACCTTCCGCATAAGAAGACAAAAAGCGTCTTCTATGCGAAAGAACCTTAGCCAGTCAGAGCTGAACGAGCTGCCTCCGCTTTATAAGTTACCTACGCTTTCTACTTAATCCCATTGCGTTTTCTACTTTACGTAGTTGTTTGAATGCAACGCGGTTCGCTTTTTCGGCACCTTTGTCTAGAATTTCGTCTAGTTCTGGTGAGTTGATTAGTTCGTTATATTTTTCTTGGATTGGACGAATTGCTTCTACGACTACTTGTGCTAGGTCGCCTTTGAAGTCTCCGTATCCTTTTCCTTCGTACATTGCTTCTATTTCTTCAACTGTTTTTCCAGAGAATGAAGAGTAGATTGTTAATAAGTTAGAGATTCCAGGTTTGTTTTCTTTATCAAATTTCACGATACCTTCAGAATCAGTTACAGCACTTTTAATTTTCTTTTCAATTGTTTTTGGTTCATCAAGCATACTGATCATTGCTTTTGGATTCGGATCAGATTTACTCATTTTTTTCGTAGGTTCTGTTAATGACATAACGCGAGCTCCTACTTTTGGAATACGAATTTCAGGAACAGTGAACACTTCACGGAAGCGTTTGTTGAAACGCTCTGCTAGGTCGCGTGTTAATTCCATATGTTGTTTTTGATCATCACCAACAGGTACGATTTCAGTGTTGTAAAGTAAAATATCAGCAGCCATTAATGGTGGATACGTTAGTAATCCAGCTGGAACTGAATCTCTACCAGAAGATTTATCTTTATATTGCGTCATACGCTCTAATTCTCCAACGTAAGCAACTGATTGCATAATCCATCCTAGTTGAGCGTGTGCTGGTACTTCTGATTGTACAAATAAAGTAGCTTTTTCAGGATCGATGCCACATGCTACATAAAGTGCAGCAAGACTGCGAATGTTTTTACGAAGTTGTACGGGATCTTGAGGTACTGTAATCGCATGTTGGTTTACAATACAGAAATAACAGTCGTGTTCATTTTGAAGCTCTGTAAATTGCTTCATAGCTCCTAAATAGTTTCCAAGTGTAATTGTTCCGCTTGGCTGAATACCAGAAAAGATAACTGACATAAGTAATTCCTCCTAAAATTGAATGTGCGATGGGGAAGAGAAGGCATACAAAAAAGCCCATTCATCCCAAATTACATAGGGACGAATGGACCGCGGTACCACCCTAATTATTTCACAGCTGTGAAATCTCTCAAGATCCATAATAACGTCTGGATATAACGCCAAAGCCTACTACTTTCGGTTCGGTTTGGTGCTCAAAAGCCCATTCCATACTGTACAATTACTTGTTCACACCACCCACAAGCTCTCTGAAATTGCCCCAATATGTACTCTTCTTTATCATCGCATACATATAAATTTATTGTTAACTGAGCCCTTTTAATATGAAAGAACTAAAGTTTTATAACAAAATGTTTTGCTGATTATTATATCATATGGAGCAGTGTTTGCAAACTACATCAAAATAGTAAAGCTAATGAGTATTGAGAACAACCCAAGTACGATGCCGGTAATACAAATCGGATACGTCCATTTGAATGAATATGTTTTATAAATACGTTCTTTCTTATCGATAGGTTCCTCTGCTTCTTCAATTAAAGAGTCAATTTTTTTATTCGTACCAAATACTCTTTGGAATGCGTAAATTGTTACGTTAAAAAATCCATTTTGAAATATGAATAAAAAACCACCTATAAGAATAAAAAACAATGCAATATAGAATGAGATGTTGACAAAATTCAACAAAAATTGAGATGAAACGAGGAATGCGCCCACACTAGAAGCGATTATCGCAACCAAAAATAGTATACAAGTATGAAAAAAAACTTTATTCAAAATATTCCCCTCCGTCAAAATATTACTAGAATTATTATACTATAAAAGCTATAATAAGTAATATAAATAATTTTTTGAAAATTATACGCAATTGCAGTCTGATTTCAAGATGATGGTAGCAATGTTAACCTATCCCTTTACGAAAAATTAAAAATATAAACATTTTATTAAAAATTTTAACAAAAAAACAAAAAACTATATTCACAATCGTCATATTATATGTATAATGAAAATTGTAGAAACTTGGAGATTATTCTTTCAATTCTGTTTTTCTACAAGTGAGGGGACAGGAAGTGCAATTAGGGGAGGCAACACTACATGAAGAAAAAGATACCGTTATTACTTGCATCAACTTTAACTGCAAGTATGTTGCTTGGCGCGTGTAGCTACCAGAAAGAGGACGCTAAAGCAAAAGGAAAAGAAAACGCTACTAGTAGTAGTAACGGAAAGCAGATTCTTAATTTAACAGAGTTATCTGAAATTCCATCAATGGATGCATCGTTAGCATCAGATTCTGCATCTTCAACAGCATTAAATAATACGATGGAAGGTTTATATCGTACTGGCAAAGATCAAAAGAGAATGCCTGGGATTGCTGAAGATGTCCAAAAGCTAGATGATGGGAAGAAATACATATTTAAATTAAGAAAAGATGCGAAATGGTCGAATGGGGAACCTGTAACAGCGAAAGACTTTGTGTATTCATGGAAAAGAGCAGTAAATCCAGATACAAAAGCGACGTATTCGTACATTATGTTCGATATTAAAAATGCAGAAAAAATTCATAAAAAAGAATTACCTGCTGACCAATTAGGTGTAAAAGCGATTGATGATTATACATTAGAAGTGGAATTAGACAATCCCGTTCCTTACTTTATTGATTTAACGGTTTATCCGGTGTTTTACCCACTAAATGAGAACTTTGTGAAATCACAAGGTGATAAGTTTGGTTTAGAGGCAAATACAACATTATATAACGGGCCATTCGTTATGAGTGATTGGAAACATGAACAAAGCTTCCAATTTAAGAAGAACCCATCATATTGGGATAACAAGACGGTTAAAATCGAAGAAATAAATTTCAATATTGTGAAAAATACATCGACTGATGTAAATTTATATGAGACAAATGCGATTGATCGTGCGGCTCTAACGTCGGAATTTGTTGATAAATTTAAAAAAACTCCAGAGTTCCAAGCACGACAAGAAGCAGGAGTTGCCTACTTAAGATTCAATCAAAATAATAAGTATTTGAGTAATAAAAACTTAAGAAAAGCAATTTCAATGTCCTTTGACCGTGATAACATTGCAAAAGTTATTTTAAACAACGGCGCAATTGGTGCTTACGGATTTGTTGGAAAAGATTTCGCTGAAGGTCCGAATAAAAAAGACTTCCGTGCTGAAAATGGAAAGCTAGTTGAAACGGATTCAAAAGAAGCGAAAAAACTTTGGGAAACAGCGAAGAAAGAGCTTGGCACTGATAAAATCGAATTAGAATTCTTAAGCTTCGATAATGAAGATGCGAAAAAAATTGGCGAATTCTTAAAAGGTGAGATGGAAAAGAACTTACCTGGTTTATCGATCAAAATTAAACAGCAGCCATTCGCACAAAAAAATAAATTAGAAGATTCTCAGCAATATGATATTGCGTTTGGTGTTTGGGGTCCAGATTTCCCAGATCCAATCTCATATTTAGATATGTTTGTTACGAATGGTTCACAAAACAAAACGGGATATTCTAATCCGAAATATGATGAACTAATTCTAAAAGCAAAAACAGATACAAAAGATTTACAGGCTCGCTGGAACAACCTTTTAGAGGTAGAGAAGATGTTAATTAAAGAGGATGCAGTTATTGCTCCAGTCTATCAAAAAGGTTCAGCGTATGTAGTAAAAGGTGCTGTAAAAGATATTATCCCGATTAACTACGGTGGTAAATTAACTTACAAATGGGCATCTGTTGAACAAAAATAATCTTTTTTCCATCGTTTACAAGGGTATATGCCTATGATGGGCATGTGCTCTTATTTTAAAAAAATAAAAGTAAGAATATTTCAAACTATCTTATTGCTTTTGAGAAAAACGGGGAGGTGCTTTACTATGGGACGTTATGTATTAAAACGTTTCGTGTACATGGCTTTGACATTATTTTTAATTACTACACTGACTTTCTTCTTGATGAAATTACTTCCGGGTTCTCCGCTTAAAAACCAGGAGAAATTATCACCGGCACAAAAAGAAATCATTCTTGAAAAATATGGTTTAAATGATCCAGTACCAGTTCAATATGCACGTTACTTAGGTAACTTAGCGCAAGGTGATTTAGGGGTATCATTCCAATATGATAACCGCCCAGTAACAGACATGATTGTGGATCGCATTGGACCATCAGCACAACTTGGTTTACAAGCGATTATATTAGGAACATTTATCGGTTTACTTTTAGGAATTGTTGCGGCACTTCGTAATAATACATGGGTCGATTATAGTGCAACAGTTATTTCGGTACTCGGGATGTCGGTACCATCGTTCGTATTCGCCGCATTACTACAATATTTCGTAGGGGTAAAACTTGGCTGGTTCCCAGTAGCGTTCTGGAAAGGACCAGAGTTTACAGTAATGCCTACAATTGCATTATCGATGGGAGTTATCGCAACAATCGCACGTTTCTCTCGTGCAGAATTAATTGAAGTTATGCAGTCTGATTATATTTTAACAGCGAAAGCAAAAGGAATTAGTCAAGGCGTTATCATTGTCAAACACGCACTTCGTAACGCGTTAATTCCAGTTGTAACAATTTTAGGACCAATGGTTGCTGCATTAATTACAGGAACACTTGTTATCGAGCAAATTTATGCTGTACCAGGACTTGGGGAACAGTTCGTTAAATCTATTACAGTGAATGACTATACAGTTATTATGGGAACTACAATTTTCTATAGTGCGATCTTCATCGTAGTTATTTTCATTGTCGATATTTTATACGGAATTATTGATCCTCGTATTCGTTTAGCGGGAGGGAAAAAATGATGAAAGATGTACAAAAATTATCTCCAGATTTATTTCAACAAGCCAATCAAAATAATGTTGATAATGAAGTCATTGCCCGTCCAAGCTTAACGTTTTGGCAAGATGTACGAAGACGCTTGTTCCAACATAAAGGCGCGATGTTGGGTTTAGTATTATTGAGCATTATTGTACTACTAGCAATTTTTGGACCGATGGTAAGTAAACATTCTTATAAAGAGCAGGATTTAGGTCGTGCGAAAATGCCACCGAAAATTCCAGTGATTGAAAATATTCATTGGTTACCATTTGACGGCACAGATCAATATGGTGTTGACCAATATGCAAAACGTGATATTAAAGAGTACTTCTGGTTTGGTACAGATGATCTTGGCCGTGACTTATGGACAAGAACATGGGAAGGTACACGCGTATCATTATATATCGCTCTTTTAGCAGCAGCAATTGACCTAGTAATTGGGGTTGCATACGGGGGTATTTCAGCATTCTACGGCGGTAGAGTAGATAATATTATGCAACGTATTATGGAGATTATTAATGGTATTCCATACTTAATCATCGTTATTTTAATGGTAATCATTATGGGATCTGGTATTTGGTCAATCACACTCGCAATGGCGATTACAGGTTGGATAGGGATGTCGCGGATTGTTCGTGGACAAATCTTAAAGTTAAAAAACCAAGAGTATGTATTAGCGTCTCGTACATTAGGTGCAACAAATACACAATTAATTGTGAAACACTTAATTCCAAACGTTATGGGACCAATTATCGTAATGACAATGTTTACAATTCCATCAGCGGTGTTTGGTGAGGCATTCTTAAGCTTCATCGGTTTAGGAATTCAGCCACCATTCGCATCACTTGGTTCTCTTGTAAATGATGGATATAAATCAATTCAAACGTATCCACACATGATGTTCATCCCTGCGGTTGTCATCAGTATGTTAATTCTAGCATTCAACTTAATGGCAGATGGATTACGCGATGCGTTAGATCCAAAAATGCGTAAGTAAACGAGGAGGGAGAAGTAAAAATGAAAACATTGTTAGAGGTAAAAGATTTACAAGTCTCCTTTGATACACATGCAGGTGAAGTACAAGCAGTGCGCGGAGTTACTTTTGATTTGAAAAAAGGGGAAACATTAGCGATTGTAGGAGAATCTGGTTCTGGTAAATCAGTTACTTCTAAAGCGTTAATGGGATTAATTCCGAATCCTCCAGGGCGTATTAAAAACGGTGAAATCGTATTTGAAGGTCGTGACTTAACGAAACTAACAGAAAAAGAAATGCAACAAGTACGCGGTAAAGATATTGCGATGATTTTCCAAGATCCAATGACATCATTAAACCCAACGATGACAATTGGAAATCAAATTATGGAAGGCCTTATTAAACACCAAGGGATGAGTAAAGCAGATGCACGTAAAGTTGCGTTAGAATTAATCGACCTTGTAGGTATTCCGAATCCAGAAGCGCGCTTAAAACAATATCCTCACCAATTCTCAGGTGGTATGAGACAGCGTGTAGTTATTGCGATGGCGTTAGCTTGTAACCCGAAATTATTAATTGCCGATGAGCCGACAACAGCGCTAGACGTTACAATTCAGGCGCAAATTTTAGAACTTATGAAGGACATTCAGCAAAAAACAGAAGCAGCAATCATTTTCATTACGCATGACTTAGGTGTAGTGGCAAACGTTGCAGACCGAGTTGCGGTTATGTACGCTGGTAAAGTTGTTGAAATTGGAACTGTTGATGAAATTTTCTACAATCCAAAACATCCATACACATGGGGCTTAATCGCATCTATGCCAAGCTTAGATGGTGCAGAGGACGAGCTATATGCGATTCCAGGAACGCCTCCAGACTTATTAAAACCGCCAAAGGGTGATGCTTTTGCACCACGTAACCCGCAGGCATTGAAAATTGATTTTGAAATGGACCCACCTTTATTTAAAGTAAGTGATACACACTATGCGGCAACTTGGTTACTTCACGAGCAAGCTCCAGAAGTAAAACCACCGGCAGTCGTTGAAAAACGCATTCTTCAAATGAAAGCAGGTGAACAACATGACTAAACAACGTGAGAAATTAATTGAAGTAAAAAATGTAAAGCAGCACTTCGACGTGAGTGGTGGTGTTGTCAAAGCGGTTAATGATATTTCATTTGATATTTACCGCGGAGAAACATTTGGTCTTGTAGGAGAATCAGGTTGTGGTAAATCGACAACTGGAAGAACGATTATTCGTTTATATGATGCAACTGCTGGTGAAGTGTTGTTCGATGGTGAAAATGTACATGGTAAAAAATCACGTGCCGAGCTGAAGAAGTTCAACCGTAAAATGCAAATGATTTTCCAAGATCCATATGCATCATTAAATCCTCGTATGACAGTAGGGGATATTATTGCAGAAGGTATTGATATTCACGGACTAGCAAAAGGCAAAAAAGAGCGTATGGACCGTGTTCATGAATTATTAAATACAGTTGGTTTAAATAAAGAGCACGCAAACCGTTTCCCGCATGAATTCTCAGGCGGACAACGTCAACGTATCGGTATCGCTCGTGCGCTAGCTGTAGAACCTGAATTTATCATTGCTGATGAACCAATCTCAGCACTTGACGTATCGATTCAGGCGCAAGTTGTAAACTTACTGAAACAGTTACAAAGAGAAAAAGGTTTAACATACTTATTCATCGCCCATGATTTATCAATGGTAAAATACATTAGTGATCGCATTGGTGTAATGTACCGTGGTCAAATCGTTGAGTTGACAACAAGTGAAGAGTTATATGCGAATCCAATGCATCCATATACAAAATCACTACTATCTGCAATTCCGCTTCCAGATCCAGATTATGAGCGCAATCGTAAACGTATCGTATACGATCCATCTCAACATCAATATGGTGAGGAAGCACCAACAATGCGTGAAATTCGCCCAGGACATTTTGTATTATGTTCTGAAGCAGAGTATAAGAAATATAAAGAAATCTATCAATAATAAAGTAGAGCCATTCTTCTATTAAAGAAGGATGGCTCTATTTTTTTATACTAATTAAACTTAATTTAGTATAAAGAGATTTTATCCAAGTTCTTTTTCGGTTTAAAGACAGCAAATTAAGAGTTTCCAAGAATGAAGAAAAGGCGACTGAAATCCAGCCGCCTTTTTCTTCATTTAGAAACACTTTTATTTTACTGCGCTTGAACAGAAACACTCTCATCTTGCTCATTTGGTTTAACAAGTGCATAATTTTCCCACGATCTACTTCTCCAGCGGAAGAACATAATAATTGCTCGCGTCCATTCGTCGATAGCAATCGCTAGCCAAATACCAACGAGCCCCATGTCTAAATGGAAGGCGAAAAAGTAACCGAGTGGTAAGCTCATTAACACCATGGAGAATGCGCCGATTAAAACAGGGTATTTTGCATCGCCAGCTGCACGAAGTGAATTAATGATGACGATGTTCATCGTCCGTCCTGTTTCAAGTAGTACACTTAGTAAAAGAACGCTTGCCCCTAGAGCGATAATATGAGGATTATCCGTAAATAGTCCCATTAATTGTGTGCGGAATGTAACAACGAGCATGACCATAAATAAAGTTACACCAATCGCCCATTGTACACTTTTCCATACGCGTGTGTAAGCTTCATCCTTTTCATTTCCGCCAACTAGGCGTCCAACGATAATAGCTGTTCCCATACCGATAGCAATGGCGAATAAATAAGTGAACATGGAAATGTTAGTAGCGTATTGTCTTGCAGCTAACGATTCCGTACCTAAGTATGTTGCGTAATATAAGAAGACAATTTGACAAGCTTGATACATGACTTGTTCGAATGCAGATGGAATGCCGATCTTTAAAATTTTGCCAACGTATTCTTTTGATAAAGTGAAGTAATATTGTAATTTCACACGGTATTCCATAACGCGGTACAGTAACCAGAAGAAAACGATAAGTGCGATTAACCGGCTGACAGCGGAAGAAATCGCGGCTCCTTGTACACCAAGTTCAGGGAAACCGAATTTCCCGAAAATAAGTACGTAGTTTCCGACGATATGAATAATATTCATTCCAAGCGAAACAAACATCGCTTGCTTTGTAAAGCCGTGAACGCGGATAATTGCGGCTAATGAGTTAATAATAGCTTGAAGGAAAATAGCTCCTCCGACGATGGATAGATAGCTTTGTGCATACGTTAGTACATCGCCTTGTAAATTCATTGCCATCATCATATGTTTTGAAAATAAAAGAAAACCAGCGCTTATAATGAGTCCGACCACTAAATTTAATGTGACGGCTAATGCTGATATTTTTGATGCTTCCATAAAGCGTTTAGAACCGAGGTATTGGGATACAACGATAGCTGCACCATTTCCTATGACTTCTAGTACTAAAATCGCGATATGAAGGTATTGATTCGCTGCACCAACCCCAGATACAGCATCGTCTGATAATGCACTTAACATGAAAGTATCAGCGATCCCCATCAGCATAAAAAGAAAAACTTCTAGAAAAATAGGCCATGTTAATAAGAATAAACTTAATTTCTCTGTTGGCCCGTTTTTTGAGCGAATTGCTGTCATGTCCGTCCCCTCTTTACCGATATCTATTTTTAGCAAAGTGTATCGTAACACACTTTCATATCCTTTGCACTTATTTTAGCCTACATATTTTCAATATGAATAAACCTTCATTTTATGACAAAAAAGGAGGAATAATTATGCACAAGATATTATAGAATATAAAATTTATTTTTCTCTGATAATTTAGAAAAGTATAAAAATGGTCATTTTTAACACTTTAGTTCAATAAAAACGCAGTGTGAAACGTTTACAAATGCACGTGGTGTTAACAGAAAATTTTAATAAAATAGAAATATAAATATACAAAGAATATATTTGTGTGTATAATACGAATTATTAGAACATATATATATTTCTTTCTGTTTGAAAATGAAAGGGCTAACATTTTTTTTGGAGGGTGGAAGTATGAAAAAAAAGATACCAGTTTTTGTAGCATCAACAGTAGCAATGAGCATGATTTTAGGGGCATGTGGCTACCAAAAAGATGAACCGCAAGCGAACGCAAAAGGGGATAGCGGGAAAAGCGGTGCGAAGCAAGTTATTAACTTAATTGAAACACAAGAAATTCCAACGATGGACCCAGCGTTATCAGCTGATGCAGTTTCTTCAAAAGTAATGAACAATACGATGGAAGGCCTATACCGCCTTGGGAAAGACGATAAATTAGTTCCAGGTGTAGCGAAGGAATTCCAAAAGTCAGAAGACGGTAAAAAGTATACATTTAAATTACGTGAAGATGCAAAATGGTCAAATGGTGAACCTGTAACGGCGAAAGATTTCGTGTATGCATGGCAAAGAGCAATTAATCCAGATACAGCTGCGAAATCGGCGTACATTATGTACGATATAAAAAATGCTGAGAAAATTAATAAAAAAGAGATGAGTCCAGACCAATTAGGTGTAAAAGCGATTGATGATCATACACTAGAAGTAGAATTAGATAATTCTATTCCATATCTTGTTGATTTAATGGTCTATCCGATCTTCTATCCTGTTAATGAAAAGTATGTGAAAGAGCAAGGGGCGAAGTTTGGTTTAGAAGCAAATACAACACTTTATAACGGACCATTTACATTAAGTGATTGGCAACATGAACGTAGCTTCAAAATGACAAAGAGCTCATCATATTGGGACAATAAAGAAGTGAAGCTTGAGGAAGTAAACTTTAATATTGTAAAAGATACGTCTACGCCAATTAATTTATATGAAACAAACGCAGTCGATCGAGCGACGTTATTAGCAGAGTTCATCGATAAATATAAAGGAAAACCAGATTTCAAAACGGTAGAAGATACATCTGTATTCTTCCTTCGCTTAAATCAAAAAGACCCAGCTTTAGCAAATAAAAATATTCGTAAAGCAATTTCTCTTGGTTTTGACCGTAAACCATTCGTTGATACATTATTAAATAACGGTTCTAAGCCAGCGACGGGATTAATTCCTGACAATTTCATTAAAGGACCGGATAAAAAAGATTTCCGTGTTGAAAATGGAGATATTGTAAAACCAAATGTAAAAGAAGCGAAAAAGTATTGGGAAGCTGGTAAAAAAGAGCTTGGTAAAAACGAAATTGAATTAGAGCTATTAAATGAAGACGTTGAATTATCGAAGAAAACTGGTGAATATTTAAAAGGTGAGTTAGAAAAGAATTTACCAGGTTTAACAGTGAAAATTAAACAACAACCATTCGCGCAAAAACTAAAATTAGAAGATGCGGGCGACTTTGTAATGTCATTCTCTGGATGGAGTGCAGACTTCCCAGATCCAGTTACATATCTTGATATGTTCGTAACTGATGGGGCACAAAATAAAATGAAGTATTCTAATCCGAAGTACGATGAGATTATTATGAAAGCGAAGAAAGATGGAAGCGACGTAAATGCTCGTTGGAAAAACTTACTTGAAGCAGAAAAAATGTTACTTGATGACGCTGCGATTGTTCCAGTATATCAACGTGGTAGAGCATATTTACAAAGAGAAACAATTAAAGATATGTACAACCATAAGTATGGTGGCGAAGTAAGCTTCAAATGGGCATCAGTAGGAAAATAACAAAAAAAAGCAGGTAATTACCTGCTTTTTTTAGTACGTACGTTTTTTATAAATGCCTTTTCCGCCAACTTGGTTCCAGCCAGATTGTACATCTAAACTTTTGTTAACAAACTTCATTTTTTCTTTCCCACCAAAGAGTTTTTCACCGATGCTATTTGTAATGACACCAATCAATGCTGTTATTCCGATGATGAGGGTAGCAACAATGATAAAATCAGTAAAAAAAGCGATCATATGCAAATTCCCCCTTTGTCTGTCTGTATTTTTATTGTATGAGATAAATGGTAAAAAAGAAAGAAATGTCAGAAAAATATTCGATTTACTTTAGAAAGCATATAGACATGAGCGGAGAGATTTGTTAAAATAAGAACAAATGTTCCTTTTGTTTCTAACCTTTAGAGTCTTACATTTCTCAATTGTTTTGTTGGGAAAAGGTAAGAAAACGCTCTCTTTTTAATGGGGAAGATTATGAAACTGTAATTGTATATCAAGTGAAGATTATTGTAGAAAGTAAGTATCAAAAGGGTTGAAGACCGTTGTTAAAGGACAGTTTTACTGAGTATAATCATGTTGCATAGCAGTGGAGTACACGGAGAAATTTTCTCAACTAGCAGTAAATTCACTGTATATTTCTTGCAAAAACTATTGTATAATGATTATAGAAGTTACTTATTAAAAGTAATTATTGTTGCTTACATGAATTGCGATTTTTTACTTTGCTATAAGACAAGTTATCGCGAAAAATTGCGGAAGTTAGAAATTTAAACTGTAATTAGTACAGAATTTGTACTCTTTAAGGAGAGTGAGCTTTGTATGGTAACATTATATAGTTCTCCAAGCTGTACGTCTTGTAGAAAGGCGAAATTATGGCTAGAGGAAAATCATATTCCTTATACAGAACGTAATATTTTCTCAGATCCATTAACGATTGATGAGATTAAAGAGATTTTACGTATGACAGAAAGCGGAACGGATGAGATTATTTCTACTCGTTCAAAAGTTTTCCAAGAATTGAATGTGAACTTAGAGTCTTTACCACTTCAAGATTTATATAAGATGATTCGTGACTATCCAGGTATTTTACGTCGTCCAATTATGATTGACGAAAAACGCCTTCAAGTAGGTTACAACGAAGATGAAATCCGTCGTTTCTTACCACGTACAGTAAGAACGTTCCAATTACGTGAAGCACAGCGTCTTGTAAATTAATTATAATAATATGAAAACCTTCTACCTATTATAGAGTAGAAGGTTTTTTTTTACTGTTTAACATTACGTAATCGCACTTGTTGAACGATAAAGCCTATGCATAAAATGGTGAAAATGAACAAATAAGGGATACTTGTGGCAAAACTAGGATTATGATGAAAAAACGTTGCAAGTCTGTCTTCATGTGTAATCATTTTTCCTGCTGTATAGGCGAGAACTGCTGCTCCGCAATAAATGAGAAATGGAAAGCGTTCCATGAGTATTAAAATAAGTTTGCTTCCCCAAATGATAATCGGGATAGAAATGAATAAACCGATAATTACGAGTGAAAGTCTTCCGTGAGCTGCTCCTGCAATGGCAATAACATTGTCAAACCCCATAACGAGATCCGCGAATACAATTGTACGCACAGCTTGGAATAAAGTCGTTTTTCCTTTGATAGAAGAAAGATCGTTGTTATTATCAGTGAGTAAATTGACCGCAATTAATGTAAGTAAAATTCCGCCGGTGAGTTGTAAAAATGGGATATCAAGTAAATAGACAGCTAGTATCGTGAGGAGAATTCGTAGCACAATTGCTAACATAGTACCAATCAAAATGGCTTTATTTCGTTTTGCTTCAGGTAAATTTCGGCTAGCTAGTGCGATGACAATTGCGTTATCGCCACCTAGTACAACATCGATACCGACAATCAGTAGTACAGATGTTAAAAACTCTAAGTCCATTCGTCTGCCTCCATTTATGATGTTTTAATAAGCGAAATATATGTATGTGGTGAAGAAAGTTTGTCTAGTTTTGATCCCGCGCTCCCAGGGACAAAATAATCACCTCTAATAGAAGTTTCACTTTATTACAGTGTACGAGGGAATATGGGAATGTATGTCCAAATTTTTTGCGAGCAGTGAATTAGTATAATGGTATATTTATTCCGATTGGTGCGAGCTAATAATCAGTGGAGGATGAAAAAAATACTGATTATTGTTTCACTTTATGTAAAAAGTCGAATACAGATAGGTATATAACTATTTTTGTAAAATAAATCGATTTTATTTCCCTTCTGGAGAATCTTATCATAAAATGAGAGTACAAGAATCTATTGTTTTGTCATATGAGTGGGGAATCCCTTCATAACAATTCTAAGCAGGAAGGGAGCGTTGTATTTTGGATATTGAAAGAATTAATGACCATACGATGAAATTTTTTATTACGTACATTGATATAGAGGATAGAGGGTTTAATCGTGAAGAAATTTGGTATGATCGCGAACGAAGTGAAGAGCTCTTTTGGGAGATGATGGACGAAGCTCGTGATCATGATGATTTCTTTATCGATGGGCCGTTATGGATCCAAGTGCAAGCAGTCGATAAAGGGATTGAAGTACTTGTAACGAAAGCGGAGCTTTCAAAGGATGGACAAAAGCTGGAACTACCAATAGGTGTAGACAAAATTATAGACATTCCTCTAGATGAAGGCATCGAATCATTATTCCAGCAAGAATTAGTGGAAGAGGTAGAAGAACAAGTAGGAACAAACTTTAATGAAGATGGTACGTTTGGCTTTTTAATTAAGTTTAATGATTTTGAAGATGTTATTTCATTAAGTCATCGTCTTATCTTTGAAGATATAAAAGATGAATTACATTCATTTGAGGACCGATATTATGTATATGTGGAATTCGATGAAGTGCTACATGATGAAGAAGAAATTGATCGTATTTTAAGTATTGTTTTAGAATATGGAGAAGAATCTACTTTAACGATTCACCGTGTAAGTGAGTATGGGAAACAGGTTGTGAAAGAGCGTGCGCTTGAGACAATTCGCAACAATTTCCCTCCTAAAATGTAGGCCGATTTCTATAGTATGAAATCGGCTTTTTTTATGAAGAATAGGAAGGCTTTCTTAGTAAGGAGGTAAGAGATGAAAAACACGTTAAAACTACTTTTCTTTTTTCTACTATTGTTCGCATTATTTGTTTCATTACGCATGTTTATTGATGTAGCATTTTATTCGGATGTCATTGGGATAAAGGATGTTTCTATTTTAGGTATTATTAGTATTTTATTTACGGTTTCCGCATTTTTAATTGGATGTGTTATTTTCTTAGAAAACCGCCATCCGTCTAAAACACTTACGTGGTTAATCGTACTAGGTATTTTTCCGGTGTTCGGTTTCTTTGCTTATCTTTTATTTGGACAAAATTTTCGTAGAAAAAGAATGTTCCAAAAGAAGGCATTACTCGATGAACAGGCGTTTTTACAATATAAGGGACACGAAGATTACGAAGAACGGATTTTACGAAATCATAAGCATCAAGAATTGTTATTTCGTTTAGCAGATCGACTAGGTGCTTTAAATATTTCATTTCAAACTGAAACGAGGACATTAACAAATGGAGACGAAACGTTTCAGGCAATTTTAGATGGGTTAAATCGAGCGAAACACCACATTCATATGGAGTATTACATTGTGCGTGATGACAAGCTCGGTACAGAAATTAAAGATATTTTAATAAAAAAATCAAAAGAAGGCGTTGTCGTTCGTTTTTTATACGACGCGGTTGGAAGCTTTAAATTATCAAATTCGTATATTGAAGAATTGAATGATGCAGGAGTAGAAATGATTCCATTTTTCCCTGTGCGCTTTCCAATTTTAAACGATAAAATTAATTATCGAAACCACCGAAAAATCGTTATTATAGATGGAAATGAAGGGTTTGTAGGTGGATTAAATATTGGTGATGAGTATTTAGGGAAGGATAAATATTTCGGTTTTTGGCGAGACACGCATTTATATTTACGCGGTGAAGCAGTTCAAAGTTTACAGCTAATTTTCCTTCAAGACTGGTTTTATATGACTGGTGAGGCGGTATTAGCACCTGAATATTTACAAGCGGAAGCAGTTGAGGGTGATCATTGGGGCGGAGTCCAACTTGTTGGAGGTGGACCGGATAATAAATGGGAAACAATTAAACATTTATATTTTGCAATGATTGCTTCAGCTAGGAAATCGATTTGGATTGCAACACCATACTTTATCCCAGATGATGATATTTTATCTGCATTAAAAGTAGCTGCACTTGCTGGTATTGATGTTCGTTTGTTAATGCCAAGTAAGCCAGATAAGCGGACTGTCTTTTATGCATCAAGATCGTACTTTCCGGAGTTATTAGATGCAGGAGTAAAAATATATGAATATGAAAAAGGTTTTCTTCATAGTAAAGTTGTCATCGTGGATTCTGATCTCGCATCAATTGGGACAGCTAATATGGATATGAGAAGTTTTCATTTAAACTTTGAAGTAAATGCCTTTTTATATGATACAGGTAGCATTCGAAAGCTCGTTCAAGATTTTAAAGACGATTTAGAAGAATCCAGTGAAATTCATGTTGACCGATTTCATAAGAGACGTCTTCATAGGCGGATTGTTGAATCGACGTATCGGTTATTATCACCTTTATTATAGAAAGAGATGTCCTAATTTAGGACATCTCTTTTTTTGAGAGGAATTTGTAGTAAATTGTAGAATACAAGAAGTTGAAAGGGTGTGATGGTGGATGTTTATTGCAAGGAGAGAAAACGGAGAGAAAATTCATCTATTATATAACCGGGATGAAGAACGTTTACGCGAAATGCGTAAACGAGAAAAATTCTTTTGTACAGCTTGCGGAAAAGAAGTGCAAATGAAATTAGGAACACAAAAGAGCTGGCATTTTGCTCATAAGAAAGTGGATTCATGTCTTACCTTTTATGAAGCAGAATCTATGTATCATATGCACGGTAAAGAATTGTTATATAGATGGTTAAAACATCAAGATTTTCATGTCGATATAGAGCATTATCTGCCAGTAATCAAGCAACGGCCAGATATTTACGTAGAGAGAGCGGATAGAAAAATTGCGATTGAATATCAATGTGCAAATCTCTCCGTAGAGCAGCTTTCTAAACGAACATACTCGTATTGGCAAGCTGGTATACAGGTCATCTGGATCATTGGTGGAAATCAATTAAAAAAGCAATCTGCATATTGGATGAAATTTTCCTCACTTCTGGCTTTCTCCTTACAATCTTATCCTCAGCCATTTCTTATTTTCTTCTGTCCGAAACAAAAATCGTTTATGAAATGCGCATTTATCACTCCGTTTTCTACAAATGTCTCTTTCTCACATACTATTTATTTACCAACTGATACGACTACTGTTGACATGCTCTTTTCCTCTGTTCCTTTCCAAAAAGAGGTATTAGGACAAGAATGGAAGAGAAAAAAGAACCATTTTCGGCAAAACGCTCTATCTATCTGGAATTATAATCATAAGTCACTACTCCGCCTCTTATATCAATATAAATGTACCCCAGCGAGCTTTCCTTCTGAAATCGGTGTTCCGCTCCCATCCGCGTTTGCTTTTCAAACAAATCCATTTACATGGCAAGCTTTTCTATACATGAAGTGTATAGGTGAGCTTGCGGTAGGGAATTGTATTTCCCTTCAATATGTGTGTAGTTATGTAAAAAAAAATACGGAAATACGCTTACTTCCGTACTTTTCACAACATATATGGAAAGTAGCGGTTACTGAATATATGACTTTTTTATGTTTTGTAGGCGTGTTGCATAAAGTAGGGACTTATACGTACCGAAAAATGAGGAATATAGTTATGTTACAGGCGGAGGAGGAAGTTAGGAAATATGATGAGATTTGCCTAACTTATGCGCTATCTCTATTTGAGACAAAGTTCAACATGAGAGAAGAAAAAGGGGATATAATAAAGAATGAACGTGAAGGAATTACATAAGAAAAACAGAATTGTACTTAAGTAGAGATATTTAAAGGAGGGCTTACAGAATGTCTGAACAAAATAAAGCAAAAACATTACCAGATCGCAATGAGATTGAAGAAGCAAGCACATGGCGATTAGAAGATATTTTCCAAACAGATGCAGAATGGGAAAAAGAATTCCAAGCTATTAAAGAGCTATTGCCAAAGTTAACTGAATTTAAAGGGAAGCTTGGCGACTCTGCAGACAATTTGCTTGAGGCATTGCAATATGAAGATGAAATTTCAATGCGATTAGGTAAGCTATATACATATGCACATATGCGTTACGATCAAGATACAACAAACTCTGTGTATCAAGCACTGAATGATCGCGCAACAAATTTATACTCACAAGTATCTAGTAGCACAGCGTATATCGTACCTGAAATTTTATCTATTTCAGAAGATACATTGCAAACATTTTTACAAGAAAATCGAGAACTAAGTGTATATGAGCATGCATTAGAAGAAATTACACGTCAACGCCCGCACGTATTATCTGAGGCAGAGGAAGCGTTATTAGCAGAAGCATCTGAAGTGATGAGTGCATCAAGTAATACATTTGGTATGTTGAATAATGCGGATTTGAAATTCCCATCTATTAAAGGTGAGGATGGAGAAGAGGTAGAAATAACACATGGCCGTTACATTCAGTTTTTAGAAAGTGATGATCGTCGTGTTCGCGAAGATGCATTTAAAGCTGTATTTGAAACGTATGGGAAATTTAAGAACACATTTGCAAGTACGTTAAGCGGGGCAGTGAAACGTAATAATTTCAATGCACGTATTCGTAAATATGACTCTGCTCGCCAAGCAGCATTAAGCAATAATAATATTCCTGAAGCAGTATACGATCAACTCGTTGAAACGGTAAATGACAACTTACATTTATTACACCGTTACATTGATATTCGTAAGCGTGCACTAGGACTTGATGAGCTTCATATGTACGATTTATATACACCACTTGTACAAGAAGTGAAAATGAATGTGAAGTATGAAGAAGCGCAAGACCTGTTATTAAAATCTTTAAACGTACTTGGTGATGAATATGTTGAAATTTTAAAAGAAGCATATGAAAATCGCTGGGTAGATGTGTACGAGAATAAAGGCAAACGAAGCGGAGCATATTCATCTGGTGCATACGGAACAAATCCGTATATTTTAATGAACTGGCATGATAATGTAAATAATTTATATACACTTGCTCATGAGTTTGGTCATTCGGTGCATAGTTATTACACAAGAAAGACACAGCCACACGTATACGGTGATTATTCAATCTTCGTTGCAGAGGTAGCATCAACTTGTAATGAAGCGCTTCTAAATGATTATTTATTAAAAACGACAGAAGATAAAAAAGAGCGTCTATATTTATTAAATCATTATTTAGAAGGATTCCGTGGTACTGTATTCCGTCAAACAATGTTTGCAGAGTTCGAGCATATCATTCATAAAAAAGTACAAGAAGGACATGCGGTTACGCCAGATATGTTAACTGAGATCTACTACGATTTAAATAAGAAATATTTCGGGGATGCTTTAGTGATCGATAAAGAAATCGGTTTAGAATGGTCTCGTATTCCGCACTTCTATTACAACTATTACGTATATCAATACGCAACAGGATTTAGTGCAGCGACTGCGTTATCTAAACAAATTTTAGAAGAAGGGCAACCAGCAGTAGAACGTTACATTAACGAATTCTTAAAAGCGGGAAGCTCCGATTATCCAATTGAAGTGTTGAAAAAAGCAGGAGTTGATATGGCATCTCCTGAACCAGTGAAAGAGGCACTTCAAGTATTTGAAGAGAAATTAAATGAATTAGAAGCGTTATTATTTGAAGAAAAGTAATGAGAAAAGACGAGGGATTTTATCCTCGTCTTTTTTGTTTGAAAATGTTTTTTGTCGATATTTGTCGATAAAATAAGGAGGATTTCCTTACTTTTTCTAAATTAGAAGGCAGTTTTACAGTTGATTTTTGTAATTAAAATCCTTTAAATCGTTTTCTATAGTTGAAATAAGAGACAGCGATGACGATAACTCCGAATAAAAGAGGAAAGGCAATAATTTTAGGGAAAGCTTGTAATAGAGAGAGGATATACAAGAAAAAAGAAACAATAACACATAGAAAGATAAGAAAAATATGAGATTTTTTCATAAGGAAACCTCCTAAATTGTTTTTTTTATAGCTTATTCAAGAATGAAAACGTTTAGAATGTGACAAAAATGTGAAATTCGACAAAAGGGGTTGTCATCTGACGTCGAATCTTGTAATATAATAAGCGTGAACGAATTCACATACAAACATATACCCCTTTGTTTGAACGTGAAAATTTCTCCCATCCCCTTTAATATTTTTATAAGCCGTAAAGAAAAAGACCTGGTGTTTACACCAGGTCTTTTTCTTTTGCTATCCATTTCCAATAACGCTCGCACTTCACTTCAATCATTTGTACTTTTCGTTTTAGTTGTAATTTTTTTAGTTCACGCTCTATTTCTTGCTGAGGGCAGTCATATATAAATGAGATTTCCTTTGAAGAAATAAATTGTGTTGCTTCTAGTAATACTTCTAAAGGAGGTAATGGTTCTGGCTCAATTTCGCATTTTACCAGTTCTTTTAATAGCTGTACGTATACATCATAGGAATAAATCCCTGTGATTTTAATACCTTCCTCATCTGAATTTGCATGAAAAAATAGGAGGGAAGGTATTTCTGTAATATGCATCTCATTTGTAAATTTTAGGTCGCATTGGAAAGCTTTTTTTGCGCTAACTGAGTGTAGGTCTTTTTTAAATTCCTCTACATCAATGCCACTATCTTTAGCACATGTAAGCAATAATTCACAGTCAGGGTTTGATACATTTTCAAGAAAAATGTATTCTTGGAGTTTTCGCAAAAACTTCGAACCTGCTTTTCGGCCTTGCAACTCCGCCGCCTTAATTGCCATCGAAACTAAATACGGTGTTGACGACGCCTCTTGCATATGTACTTTTCCATCACATGAAAAACCTTGTAAACTTGTTGTCTTTTCCCACACAAATCGAATATTAGCAGGTTTATTCCATTTGTGTGAGGAAGCGTTTGCCCCGTCCACTTTTCCTGTTACTATATGACGAATAGAGAAGTATTTCCCATACTCAAGCCATAGTTTAATAATAAATGGCTCGATATCCCAGCAATCTTTACAAAGTGGATCAATAAATAAATATGCTTCTACAGATTTATGCTCGCATGTGGAAGGAGAAGGCATATTTATATGCTTTGCTTCCTGCTTATCCATTACACTTCACCTGTTTCATTTGGAGTATTGACCATATGTTGAGCAGTTAATGCTAAACGTTCAAAAACAAACTCTCTTATATGACCGTGCACTCCTGTATCATCCATTGCTTGCTCCATACATGACAGCCAAGCTTCTGCGCGTTTTGGAGTAATCTCAAACGGAAGATGGCGTGCTCTTAGCATAGGATGCCCATGTTCTTCAGTGTATAAATTAGGACCACCTAAATATTGTGTTAAAAATTGTTTCTGCTTCCTAGCAGTTTCTGTTAAATCATCCGGGAAGATCGGAGATAAGTCAGGGTGTTCACTGACATAGGAATAAAATGTATCCACTAATGTTGCAATGCATTGTTCACCGCCAATTGCTTCAAATGGTGTCATCGGTTGCTTGCTCATCCTTTATAAACTCCTTTTTCCATGAAATGTATATCTATTGTAGCAATGGAATGTTATGAAGAGCAACTAAACAGCCTTCATAACATTCTTTGCTTATTCTATATGTTGCTAATAAATCTTTTGCTTTTCAAAAAGGTGAAATGTAGCCGTAAGTACAGCTCTTCTTCACTGATGGAAATTTTACTTTAGCGCTCTTCGTTTTGTTTGGCAAGGAAAAAGCGTTTTACTTTGTTGTTTGTATGACGAACTGGTACGTTATGTTGCTTTAATAACCTTATAAATGCTGCTTTACCGGTCTTTTCATCTTGCACTTCGTATTCAATTTCATAATCATCGTGATTGTAATAGAAACTATGATCAAAGACAAGCGTTCCGCCTTCAAATAATATTTCAGCTCTTTCTGTTGTTAAACTACCCATATAAGTTAAAGAGGAAACGGGAATTTGTAATTTGTGTAGCTGATCCATTACAGTTCCTTGAATGATTGTGTTTGTTTCCATCATAAGTTGTGCTTCTTTTTCTGTTACAGACTGATGAGTTTCTAATAAACCAATTTCAGCAGGTTGTTTTAATGTTAATGTATAAGTTCCATCTTTATGACGAATACGAAGTGCAGAGCCCGTATCTTTTAAAGAGAAGTGAGGCGTTTCAAAGTAGTGATTTACTTGTTTTGTAAATGCTTCAATAGAAAAAGATTTGCATAATGTTTGGAATTCTTCCTCTGTAACCATATTTTTAAATTCAATTTCAATTTCTTGTGTCATTGTATGCGCTCCTTTTGAAAAATAATTCTTTCCACATTATCGCTTTTTCGCAAATTTGGTTCAATGTTTTATTTGTTTGCGTCCATGTTATGATACAATAATACTGTTAAGTAAGACAGGAAGTTGAGATGGAGGAGTTCGAGTATGCAAAATAAAATTCAAGTTAAGAGCGTAGAAACGAGAGAGAATGCGCTTATTTTTTGTGCGGAAAATACTGAAATAGAGGTAAAGGAGTTAAGTGCGCGTAATCACGTACTTGTAGACTCAGACAATTTATCATTTTTATATATCTTAGAAAATGAATCATCTTTCATTTATGTAAGTATTCCGCATACATGCTGGGAAGCAATGCATGAAGCGATGAATAAAGATACAGCGATGTTTATTCGCGTGAATGATGTTGAAATAGAATTAGAAGGATTAAAAGAAGAAGTAGAATATTTAGTTGAAAATATTGAAGGTAATGCAAATTACGGAGAAGAACTAGTAACTGCTGTAGAAAAAGTGTTTCTATAAGCAAATGGATTGATTTTGGTGGTGGTTGAAATGAATCGTAATTGGGAAGAATTTTTAGCACCGTATCACCAAGCGGTGGCGGAGCTGAAAGTGAAACTAAAAGGAATGCGTACTCAATTTGCAATGTTAACGGAGCATTCTCCAATTGAGTTTGTAACAGGAAGGGTAAAGTCGGTTGCAAGTATTATTGATAAAGCGGAGAAGAGAAATGTACCGCTAGACCGAATTAGAGAAGATATGCAGGACATCGCGGGCCTTCGAATGATGTGTCAATTCGTAGATGAGATTAAGCCTGTTGTAGAATATCTTCGAAAACGAAATGATTTTGACATTGTAGAAGAACGTGATTATGTAACGCAAAAGAAAGATAGCGGCTATCGCTCTTACCACGTTGTCATTAGTTATCCTGTTCAAACGATACAGGGGGAGAAAAAAGTGTTAGTTGAAATTCAAATTCGCACGTTAGCAATGAATTTTTGGGCAACGATTGAGCATTCTTTAAATTACAAATATAGTGGACGTTTTCCTGAAGATATTAAAATACGCTTACAACGTGCAGCGGAAGCGGCGTTTTTATTAGATGAAGAAATGTCTTCCATTCGTCTTGAAATTCAAGAAGCGCAAAAGGTCTTTTCACGAAAGCAGGAAACGAAAGATTCTGAATCATAAACTAAAGGGTGTTGGGCGATGAAATTTACAATTATGTCAAAGGGAGATCAATCATCAGATACACTAGCAAGTACGATGAAAGAATACTTGTTAGATTTTGGGTTTACAATGGATGAAAAGGAACCTGATATTGTAATTTCTGTTGGGGGAGATGGAACGCTTTTATATGCATTCCATCGTTACTATAATCGATTAGATGAAACCGCATTTGTTGGTGTACATACAGGGCATTTAGGTTTCTATGCAGATTGGTTACCGACGGAAGTAGAGAAGTTGGTGATTGCAATCGCTAAAACACCGTTCCAAGTGGTGGAATATCCACTTTTAGAAGTGATTATTCGCTATGTGAATGGTAGTAAAGAGTCGCAGTATTTGGCGATGAATGAAGCGACTGTAAAAAGTGCAGAAGGTACATTAGTAACAGAAGTGGAAATACGCGGAGAGTATTTCGAAACGTTTCGCGGAGATGGTCTTTGTATTTCTACTCCTTCAGGAAGTACCGCGTATAATAAGGCGCTTGGCGGAGCAATTATTCACCCTTCTATTGAAGCGATTCAAATTGCAGAAATGGCATCTATCAACAATCGTGTATTTCGTACGGTAGGTTCGCCGCTCGTACTGCCGAAGCATCATACATGCGTTTTAAAGCCGGCTGCAGGAATGAACATGCAAATTACCGTGGATCATTTGACGATGGTTCATCAAGATGTGAAATCAATTCAGTATCGCGTTGCAAACGAGAAAGTACGATTTGTTCGTTTCCGTCCGTTCCCATTCTGGAAACGTGTTCGTGACTCGTTTGTTGCAGATAAATAGAGAGGGTTTATATATTTGAACAGATTTACATTGAAATGGGATATAGGGCTGGCTGAAGAGGGAACTTTAGTTAGAGAATTTTTGAAAACAAAAGGGATTTCGAAAGCTGCTTTAACGGATATAAAGTTCCGCGGGGGAGCAATTGAAGTAAACGGTCAACACACAAGTGTTCGTCACAAGTTACAAGCTGGTGAAGAGTTACAAATCTTTTTTCCAGTGGAGGAAAGAAGTGAAGGGATGGAAGTGGAAGATATCCCTTTATGTATCGTATATGAAGATGATGCGGTTCTTGTTATAAATAAAGAAGCAAATATGTCGACGATTCCGTCTAGGGAGCACCCGTCAGGAAGTATTGCAAACGCTCTTTTATATCATTATGATAAACAAAATCTTGCAAGTACGGTGCACATTGTGACGAGGTTAGACCGTGATACTTCAGGGCTTATGTTAATTGCGAAAAATAGATTCGTTCACCACCTTTTATCGAAGCAGCATCAACAAAAAGGGGTGAAACGAACGTATGAGGCAATCGTTCATGGGACTATTTTAGAAGAAGTAGGAACGATTGACGCGCCAATCGGACGAAAAGCGGATAGTATTATCGAGCGAACTGTCTGTGAAGATGGTCAAAGAGCTGTTACTCATTTTAGAGTGATGGAGAGTTCTTCCGATAAGACGCATGTAGCGCTTGAGCTCGAGACGGGAAGAACACATCAAATCCGTGTACATATGGCATATATAGGAAATCCGCTACTTGGGGATGATCTATACGGTGGCCGAAGAGATGTGATAAAACGTCAAGCGCTGCATAGTACATCTTTGACGTTTTATCATCCTATTTTAGAAAAGGGAATGACTTTTACCGTAAGTATCCCAGAGGATATGCAATACGCTTTACATAACAATTAAAAGGGAACAAAATTCTTATCATAAAAAGAATTTTGTTCCCTTTTTTTAGCGAAATAATATTAAAATTTGATTTTCACCAGTACGTTTTATAACGAAAAAGCCACTTTCAGCTTTTGTGGCAATGCCGTCATCATTTGGACGACAATATCCGTGTGCTTCGCAAGTGCCGTCATCACGTACTAACATTTGTCCAATTAATCCGACAGGAAGCCACTCAGTACGGTCTCTTCTTGATATATACTTACAAGCTGGATCCCATTCTGTATTTAAAAGGGGTCGTATTTCTTGCGTATCCGTACGCGTATATTGACGTTTTCCGAAGCTATCTGTTTCATAGCGTTTTTGCCAACTTAAAGCACCGCTATTTCCTATGAGAGCAGGAGTAGCGCTGGATATGCCTAATATGAATGTATCATTTGAAGTAGCTTTTCGAATTTTTTCTTCGCTACTAAATGTAATGAAATAGCCGATATCAATAGGGCTATGATCTGCTGCCTCAAACATTTGTGCAAAATCAGTACCACCTGCATTGTAAGAAGCACCATCGATATACATTTCTCCGTTATGGGCAAGCCATTTGGCACCTATATTATAATCAGTGTCATTTGTCCCATTTGCGATAAACCAGGAATAAGCTTCTTCTGCTGTACCAAATTTCCCCATAATATGGCTGCCTGCAAAATTAGCTGTTGATGTATGATTTCCTTCCGCATGAGATGAGAATCCGTTAGCGATAGTTGCGGTTCCTTCTGCATGTGCTGCTTCGCCCAAAGCAATTGCATGTTTTCCTTCTGCATGAGAATAAGAGCCGCCTGCTGTCGTTTCACTTCCTTCGCTATGCGAACTATGTCCAGTTGCCTTTGTTTTTGTGCCTTCTGCATGAGAAAAGGGACCCGTTGCATGTGTAAGAAATCCTTCTGCATGTGAGGCGATTCCGTCAGCTGTAGAGTGAAGGCCCTCCTTATATGCGTATCTGCTGGTCTCTTTTGTATTCTCTGAAGGAGTAGGTGTGATAGTAGGCTCTTCTTTATTTGTGTTATTGGTTAAAGCTAACACATCTTTTATTTTCACCATTCCCCGTATAATATTAGAAGTTATTTCGGTTTGCATTTTCTCATTCATTACCTCGGGAGTACCGGCTTGAATTTTTTCTTTTATTGCTTTAGGAATATCAGTTTGTATTTTCTCATTCATTACTTTGGGAATATCAGCTTGAATTTTTTCTTTTATTGCTTCAGGAATTTCTTTTTTTATATTCTCTTGCACACTGCCTGACTCAAGTATAGGCTTATTGTTATGAGAAAGATGTTTCTTTTTTCGTAGTGCTTTTATTTTTCTATTCTCTATAATTCGCTTCATAACAGCACTCTCTAAAGAAATATACATTTCTCTTGTTTTAGCTTTTTTTATTTCCTCTCGTTCTTCCATCTTTTCAATAGCCGCAGCTCGTATGTTGCACCAGTTGTTAATTCCGTACAAGGGCTGGTATAAAGGGAAAAAGTTTCTGTTTTGTTTAGATGATTTTTTCTTCATTCCGTCACCTCCTGCGACAGTATATGCTGCATAATAAAAAAAAGATGCACTTTATGGCATCTTTTTTTACTGTATTACCGATTTTTAAAGAGAAATCCGCCTAGAAATCTTACTTTATACGTATTGGAAATGAATTGTATAAAGGTAAAGGGAATTATGAAATTGGGCGGAATTTTTCAGGAACATAAGGTAGGGAAGAAGGGACAGAAACGGTCTCCAACTCAGGGTAACGTATTCCGGTCAGCTTACCACCAAAAACCGCACCGGTATCAATATTGACTGTATGATTCACAAAGCGAGGTTCATTGACAGGTGTATGTCCATATATAATCCATGTTGCACCTGTATACTCTTTCGCCCAATCTCGGCGGACAGGTGAGCCGTCAGGATGTTTTTCTCCTGTAATATCACCATATAATACAAATGTTTGTACTTTTTTATCTTGTCTTCCTATGTAATCTTGCCGAATGCCAGCGTGACATACGATTAATTTCTTTTCATCCAGTATGTGGTATAGCGGTGATTGTTCGTAAAGAGTGATGAATTTTTCTTTTATTATTTGTTGCTTATGAGAAGGTAACGCTTCATACTCGGCAACAGTCGTTTCGAGCCCATGAGCGATTGTAACATTACGTCCGAGGAAAAATCGATATAGTTTATTGCAATGATTTCCAGGAGCATAATAAGCTTCTTTTTTATTTATAACGAGCTCCCATACAATTTCAATCATACGTAAGGAGTCAGGACCGCGGTCTGTAATATCACCAACAAATGCCAGATTTCGTTTGGCGTTATGTATAGGAAGACCACTAGCCCAGTTATATCCTAGTTTCGTTGTTAAATCTTGAAACTCTTGGAAGCATCCGTGAATATCACCTATAATGTCATATTTCATATGTAAACCTCCAGTTCATTTTTTCATTAGTATATCTAAAATGGATATAGAAAAAACCATACCGTTTTCCGATATGGTTCATTTAAACATAAAGACTTGCGTTCTTGAACGTACGTTTAAAATAAATCCAATAGCAATCATGTATGTGAGTAGTGAACTCCCGCCATAGCTCATAAGAGGTAACGTTATTCCTGTAATAGGGAGTAAACCGATTGTCATCCCGATATTTTGGAATACTTGGAAGGTAAACATTCCAATTGTACCGGCGCAAATATAACTACCGAAAGGTTCATTGCTTTCTAAAGCGATATGGATCATTCGGTAAATGAGTAAGAAAAAAAGTGAAATAATAACACTTGCTCCTAAAAAACCGAATTGTTCAGCGATATTTGTAAAAATAAAATCTGTATGTGGCTCTGGAAAATATACTTGTCCATTTTCCCATCCTTTTCCTTGCATCTCTCCTGATCCAGTAGCTAAAAATGCTTGTCTTAATTGGTATCCTTGTGCGTCATATTCATAAGGTGCAAGCCAACCATAGAAGCGATTTAATTGATATCTTTTTAGAATGTGCTCTTTAAAGAACTCTGTATGAGTGAAATAAATATATGTTAAGGTAGAGACTATGGCGAAAACACCAGAGGTTAATCCGAGGATAAAGCGCCAACGTATACCAGAAACTAAAACCATTGTTGTAAGCATCGCTGAAATGACCATTGTGTTTCCTAAATCAGGTTCTTTTGCGATTAGAAGTAATGGAGGTAAACTAGCAGCGATGATTTTTCCGAGTAAAATAAAATCTTCACGAGTTGTCCGGAGAAAGTACTTTTCATTATGATTTGCTATAATTCGTCCAATGACGATGAGTAAGAATGATTTCATAATTTCAGAAGGTTGAAAATTTCCGATGCCTGGAAGGCTGTACCATGCGGTAGCCCCTTTAATTGTAACGGCACCTGAAACTTGAAGTTCTAGGCCAATAAGAAGTAAGATTGCAAACCCATACAAATACCACGCAATTTGTTTATAGCGATCAAAATCGATAATCATAATGACAGCAATTGCAACAAATCCAATGATGTACCATTGGATTTGTTTTAGTGCAAAGTTTACGTTTTGCAAAATTGATGGTAAAGAAGGTTGCGCACTTGCAATAGCGAAGCAACTAACAGTCCCAATGGCAAATAAAATAAATATTAATATGTAGTCTATTTGATATTGAGGATTCGTGTCTTTCACTGTATGTATTCCTTTCTAATGCTCTTTATATTAGTGGATTTTAGTTGGTGTATCGCAGAGTTTAAAATGAATATATGATCGATACGTGGATTCACATATCGATCATATATTTTTATTTTCGTGGAATAGGCTAATGATTTAGCTCTTTTATAATTATATCCAAATAATGAGAAAGAAGTACATGTGCATCAGGAATGATATTTGAAATAGTACGGTATGTAAAGGACTCCTTAAAATATATGAAAATGGTGCTGAAAGATCTTCAATTGAATGAGCAAATGAGGCGGAAGTTCTATAGATATATGTAATGAAGTAGGGAGATATGGATCATACGCTACTCATGTTTCAAACAAATCCGGTCTTTTTGGCAATTCGGGGGAAAGTTGAAACGCAGATTTGTTTTCTATATGTGAGTTCCCTACAAAAAAGTCATACGACATTATGGTTATGTAGAAGAGAAGAAATAATGATTGAATACATAATAGAAAAAGCAGTAAAACTTATATCAGTTTTACTGCTTAGTAAAAATTAAACGATTTTTTCAATAGTAATTGATGCACTCGTACCAAGAGCTAGTGATAATGAAAGGCCTGTAACAACGACTTCAACAGATGCAGGAAGTCCTCCTGAAATTTGTGTAATTGCTTGGATAACGATAGGTGCGCCAGCTGAAATTAAACTTGTTCCGGAACCTGGTATATTTGTACCATTCACTCTAATTGCAAGGCCACCCAATAAACTTAATTGTGCAGTATATGCGATAACCGTGATTTTATAGAATCCATTTTGGCTTATGGAGAAAGTGTCAGCATCCAATTGAGTAATTATTGCACCAAACTGTGACGGAACGGTATTAAATGGTACAAGTGAGCCAACCCCAAGTGTGATAATTGAAGCAGAGTTAAATGCGTACAATCCTGCTGGAAGTCCTAATCCAGATGGCCCAGTCGGCCCGGTATCGCCAGTGGCGCCGATAGGCCCAGTCGGTCCAGTATCGCCAGTCGGTCCGGTATCGCCGGTAGGTCCAGTATCGCCAGTCGGTCCGGTATCGCCGGTAGGTCCGGTATCGCCGGTAGGTCCAGTATCGCCAGTCGGTCCGGTATCGCCAGTGGCGCCGGTAGGCCCAGTCGGTCCAGTGGATCCAGTATCGCCGGTAGGCCCAGTCGGTCCGGTGGATCCAGTATCGCCGGTAGGTCCAGTAGGTCCGGTGGATCCAGTATCGCCGGTAGGTCCGGTAGGTCCAGTAGGTCCGGTGGATCCAGTATCGCCGGTAGGCCCAGTCGGTCCGGTGGATCCAGTATCGCCGGTAGGTCCAGTAGGTCCGGTGGATCCAGTATTGCCAGTGGCCCCAGTAGGTCCAGTAGGTCCGGTGGATCCAGTATCACCGGTAGGTCCAGTAGGTCCGGTGGATCCAGTATTGCCAGTAGGTCCAGTAGGCAAAGTAAATGGTGGAATTGGCGGTAATGTTGGTCCTATGAGGTTAGGATCAAATGCGCTGGCGGACAAAGATTCATCCGGATTTAAACCATCTGAATAATTATGTTTAGACATAAAGTCACCTCCATAAAGCTCTCATTATATAGTAGGTGGAAATCAGTGAGAAAATGACAGCGACATTGGAATGCTTGAAAAGAAATCTTGAATATATTGAATAATATAAAAAAAAGGAAAGTTTTGTGCGTGTATAACATATGATTGAGTTGGGAGCGGGTGAGTATATTGAACAAGTATGGAATTACAATTAGCTTATGTATGATTGTTCGTGATGAAGAAAATACAATAGCTCGATGCTTAGAAGCAGTGGAAAACATAGTGGATGAAATTATTATAGTTGATACAGGTTCTGTGGATCAAACGAAAGAAATTGTGGGGAAATATTCTTCTAATATATACAAATTTTCATGGATTGATGATTTTGCGGCAGCTAGAAATTTTTCTTTTTCAAAAGCAACGCAAGAATATATATTGTGGTTGGATGCTGATGATGTGTTATTAGAGGAGTCACAAGAAGCTTTGAAAGTATTAAAACGAGATTTAGATCCTAAAGTTGATGCTGTTTCTATGCCTTATTATCTTGTGATGGATTCTAATGGAAAACCATTATACTGCACAAGGAGATATAGACTTGTGAAACGTGAGAAACAATTTCAATGGTATGGAAAGGTACATGAATATTTAGCTGTTTCAGGTGAACTTTATAACAGTGATGTTGCTGTTACGCATAAGAAAGAAAAAGAAGTAACTAATCGTAATTTGAAAATTTTTCAAAATATAGTAGCTGCTGGAGAAGAGATGAGTCCAAGGGATCTCTTTTATTATGCAAATGAATCTATGGATAATAAAAAGTATGAAGATGCTGTTCTTTTATATGAGACCTTTCTGAATCAAAAGGAAGGCTGGTATGAGGAAAAAATTTATGCTTGTGGTAAATTGGGAGATTGTTATGCGAAGTTAGGGGAGTGGGAGAAAGCAACTAAATCCTGTATAGATTCGTTTCGTTACGATATTCCTCGAGGGGAGAATTGTACTAGATTAGGATACATATATATGGAACAGAGTAAATATAACGAAGCGATATTTTGGTTTAAGCTAGCAACTGAAGTACCGATAGCTGCGGCAACTCCATTTCATAGTCCAGCAAGTTATACGTGGCTTCCTTATTTACAAATGTGCATTTGTTATAGCAGATTAGGAAATCAGGAAAAAGCATACTATTACAATGAATTAGCGGCTTCTTATGTGCCTAATAATTCTGTTATTGAGTATAACCGTAAATATTTTCGAGGTGTATTTGATGCTCAATAAGAAGAGGGAGATTCTCGCGTTTTATAAATATAGTCTTCATAGTCTATTTAAGATAAATCTGGATATATATTAAAGTATTAGGAGACAAATCGTGTATATATGTTTTTAAATTAATTTATATAAGGAGAGTGTAAAATGCATCGAGCAAATAAAACTTTATATGGAGAAAAAAAGGGGCATTATTATAATTCTACCAATCCTTATTTATTAAAACATATAAAAAAAGAATGGAAAGAAGTTCTTGATATTGGCTGTTCTAATGGAACGTTAGGTGCAGCTATAAAAGAAAATGGAGCACGTGTTTTTGGAATTGAAGTATTTCCAGAAGCCGCAGAAAAAGCAAAAGAAAAACTAGATCATGTTTTATTAGGTGATATAGAAACATTGGAACTTCCTTATGAGAAAGAACAATTTGATTGTGTCATATTTGGAGATGTGTTAGATCGTTTATTGGATCCATGGGCGGTTGTCGAAAAAGTAAAGCCATATATAAAGAAAGAGGGTGTTATTTTAGCGAGTATACCTAACGTTTCACATATTTCCGTACTGAGTTCTTTACTGGCTGGAAATTGGACTTATACGGAGTATGGGTCAGTAGATAAAACTCATATTCGCTTTTTTACATTTAATGAGATGATACGAATGTTTTTTAAAGCTGGTTATTCAATTAGTAAAGTTGACCGTGTATATGTAGATTACAAAACATACCAGCCACTCATTGGTGAGTTGCATGAAGTTTGTCAAAAATATAACCTTGGTAGTGGTTTTCTGGCTGAAACGGTTGTTTTTCAATACATTATTGAAGCTGAGAAAACAGACATATAAATGTTTGAAAAATGTATGCACAATTTGTAGATGGCCAATGGATAGCTGCATAGTATGACTTTCCATGGCGGAATGATTTATTTGCCAGGTTTGATTTTTATGACGCATCTCAATTGTTTGAGTATAGAAAAGTAGGATATAGGGTCGATGTACCCTGTGTAGCGAGATGTTTGGTGTATTCATTATCATATCGATTTGAATATGACGAGTTACGAGATTGATCGGTAAATTTTTGTAGAGAACTATAAGTCGGTGGTAAATAAAGAAGAATAAAGGGGCTACACAGATGAAAGATAATACAATATTAGTCGTTGTTTGTGTAAATGATGAAGAACTTTTTCAGCAATGTGAAAGACAAATACGAAATATTTTTGTCCCTCCTGGCTATGTAGTGCAAATCTTTCCGATTCGAGATGCAAAAAGTATGGCAAGTGCATATAATCAAGTTATTTCTTATCCTGCGAAATATAAAGTGTATATACACCAAGATACATTCCTTATTAATCGTGATATGTTTTATACACTTATCGCTCTTTTTGAAGAAAATGAAAAGTTGGGATTAATTGGAGTAGCTGGAGCTCAATATTTACCGAGCAATGGGATATGGTGGGAAGGAAGAAATTTAGCGGGGCAAGTGATTGAGTTAAAAAGACGGAATTATCAATTATTAAATTTGGACTGTGATTTTTATGAAAATAAGTCATTTATTTCAGTTCAAGCAATTACTGGTTTATTGATGGCGACGCAATATGACCTTCCGTGGCGAGATGATTTATTTCAAGGGTTTCATTTCTATGACGTATCGCAGTCTTTAGAGTTTCAAAAAGCGGGATATTTAATCGGTATCCCAAATCAAACAAACTTATGGTGTATTCATTACAACGGAGATGAGTTTGATGCGGATACATATGAGAAGTACCGGAAAATTTTTGTAGAACATTATAAAGATATACTCTCTCCATCATAAGGGAGAGGTGAAGTATGAAAGGGTCGAGATTACACCAAATAACGAAAGTAACATAAACATTTACTTCCCGTTGAACGGTATCCGATGATTTAAAATTACCTACATTTAAAAAGTGAGAGGTTATATTTTAAATGCGGATAATCATAGGCAATCATTAGTGCCGAAAGGATTTGCTCATGGATTTTGTACGCTTGTTCCGCATACAATTGTTATGTATAAAGTAGATGAGTATTATAGTGCTGAGCATGATTCAGGGTTGCTTTGGGAAGATAAAGAACTAGCAATTCCATGGCCGGTAACCCTATTTTGCCTGATAAAGATCGAATATTACCGTTACTTCAGGAATATGAAGATAGCTTTTAAGTAGGAGAGTTGTTTATGAATATACTAGCAACAGGTTGAATGGGGTTTATTGGAATCTGCTTTATTCACTATATGTTAAAGAGCTATGAAACATATAAAATTATTAATTACGATGCATGTACGTATCACGTATCCAATAGAGGATCATGTTCTTGGTTTGAATTTGCCCAAAAAATATTTTCGTATGCAAATATGAAAGTGAATGTATTACCTGTTTCAAATGAAGAATTCGGATCGGCGGCTGCGAGACCAAAATATTCTATCTTTCAACATAACATGCTACGATTAAATAGTTTTTTACAAATGCCTTCTTGGGAAGAAGGATTAGAACGGTTTTTTATAGAAACAAAAAGTCATTAACAAATTTATGTTAATGACTTTTTTGTTTGCCTTTAAGCCGTTTTATGATACTATAATTATAGTATCAGGTACTAATAACAAGTATAAGTATTTCTGGGAGGATATATCATGGAACTATTACAAGGGAAAACATTTGTTGTTATGGGCGTTGCGAACCAAAGAAGTATTGCGTGGGGAATTGCTCGTTCTTTGCATAATGCAGGTGCAAAATTAATATTCACATATGCAGGAGAACGTTTAGAAAGAAATGTTCGTGAATTAGCGGACACATTAGAAGGACAAGAATCACTTGTATTACCTTGTGATGTAACGAATGATGAAGAACTTACAGCTTGCTTTGAAACGATTAAGCAAGAAGTTGGTAAAATTCACGGTGTAGCACATTGTATTGCTTTTGCAAATCGTGACGATTTAAAAGGTGAATTTGTAGATACTTCTCGCGATGGATTTTTACTTGCACAAAATATTAGTGCATTCTCTTTAACAGCTGTAGCAAGAGAAGCGAAGAAAGTAATGACAGAAGGCGGAAATATTTTAACTTTAACATACCTTGGCGGCGAGCGCGTTGTGAAAAACTATAACGTTATGGGTGTTGCGAAGGCTTCATTGGAAGCGAGCGTGAAATATTTAGCGAACGATTTAGGCCAACATGGCATTCGCGTTAACGCTATTTCTGCAGGACCAATTCGTACGTTATCTGCAAAAGGTGTAGGCGACTTTAACTCAATCTTAAGAGAAATCGAGGAGCGCGCACCACTTCGTCGCACAACAACTCCAGAAGAAGTTGGGGATACAGCAGTATTCTTATTCAGTGATTTAGCACGTGGAGTAACAGGTGAGAATATTCATGTTGATTCAGGATATCATATTTTAGGATAAATATGATATCGATTATAACTTTTTAAGGGCAGTCTCTATATAGTGAGACTGCCCTTTTGATGTTTTAGAGAAAGAAAGAATTTTAACGAAAGTTATTGCGTTAGGATGAATATAACTATAATAGTACACGATTTATTCAACAGTAGAGGAAAATCAGGTTTTTCCCTTTAGATTTAGTAAGTGTAAAGAATTTTGGTGGACGTTAGCCTAATTTGTTCAATTAATAATTAAATAGGGAAAAATTCCTCGTTGATGAAAGATTCATTTTATGGAAGTGGGAGGGACGAGTGTGGAGAATAGAAATAAAAGCTCAACAGTTGGAAAACCGTTGCTATATATAACGCAAGTAAATTTAGAACTTGATACACCAAAAATAAAAAGAATTCTCCTTACAAACTTTGAAAATGATAATAGGCAGGAGAAAGGGGATAGAGAGCAAGCAAGTGTAAGTAGTGCGGTGGAAGAAAAGATAAAACAAAAAGAAATTGAGAAGGCGATAGAACCAAAAGAAATTGAGAACACAGAGAAACAAGAGGAAGTGGAACAAATAGAAGTTGAGGAACAACGAAAGCAAGTGACGACAGTACCACATAATAAATCATTTAAAGATATGAACAATGAAGAGAAAATTTATTTCTTATTAAACCGCCCTCATTACATTCCGAAAATAAGATGTAGAATAAAAACAGCGACAGTCTCATATGTCGGATCAATTATTTCGTATCGAAATGGAGTTTTGTCAATTATGCCACCAAATAGTATGAGAGAGATTCGATTATCTATAGAAGAGATAAAATCAATTGATATGGCTGTTTTTTAAATTATGTAAAGGTGGTAGGTCAATTCTACCACCCCAATAGTTTTTTAGTTTACTTATTAAATGGTAACATCGCGTAAGCACTGAATAGCACAGAAACAGCTTAAGTCAACGGTAATACAAGTATTTGTACCGCGTAAAGTTGAACTTGGTATATTCAAAAACGTACAAATTGGATCGTCACCAGGTGGAACAGGATCTCCGCCGATAGTTACAGATAATACACGTAATACAGCACAGCTATCATCATCTACGCTCTCGACACGGAAAATCGGAGATCTACAGCTAATAAGACTTCCTGATGGTGCAAATGCTTCAAAAACTTCTCCATTTTTTTTGTATAAAATAAAAGGACGTGTATTTGCTACTGATGAACTGCTGTGTGCTCCTAAAAATGGAATTTCGCAACCAGATCCGCATGTTGTAGTAGAACAATCTTGTAATTCATTGATAAATTTTACAACATCAGCTACGCAATGAGAAGAGCTATGGTGTTTATTTTCGTTACAACTCATTAATGTCACTCCTTATCTTCTTGTTTGTATTTACATTAATAAGATATTGGAGAAAAGGGGAATCGGTCACACTCTAAAGCGCTTTTTTTTTAAATAGGCTAAAGAAGGTAAGGAAGGTGAAGTTATGTTATTTACGAGCTGGCTTTTATTTTTTATTTTTGCGCTAGCTGCTTTTCGATTAACACGCCTTATCGTTTATGACAAAATTACAGGCTTTTTGCGAAGGCCGTTTATTGAAGAATTAGAAATTACGGAATCTGACGGAAGTGTATCAACTTATACGAAGGTGAAAGGAGAAGGGATCAGGAAGTGGATTGGAGAATTATTAAGTTGTTATTGGTGTACAGGTGTATGGGTTAGTGCTTTTTTATTAGTCTTATATAATTGGATACCTATCGTCGCGGAGCCGCTACTTGCATTATTAGCTATTGCAGGAGCAGCGGCGATTATTGAAACAATTACAGGACACTTTATGGAAGAATAATAAATTTTTATGCTAGAAAAAGCGGAGTTTAAAAGAATGAGGGAACGGAAATAAGGAGTTGTTCATATAGTAAATAGACAGAATTGACAGTAGAGGAGATGTTTGCTGTGAGCAATAATCCAAGGCCAAATTCATATGATCTTCAGCAGTGGTACTACCTACAGCAACAGCAACAGACACATCAAGAACAATTACAGCAACAAGGCTTTGTGAAGAAAAAGGGATGTAATTGCGGGAAGAAGAAAAATATAATAAAACAATATGAAGAATGAAACACTCATGTTAATGTGAGTGTTTTTCATTTAATAATTAAAAGTGGTATCTCAAATAAGAAATACCACTTTTAGTTAACCAATTTGTAAGACTGTTAATGCTGCAGCACGAACATCTATACTGCCTTGTAATTCAACAGGTACGATTTGAATGAGATTACCAGGGTTTAAGTTAATAAGAATAACACCGCTGGATATGTCTACTTCACCAGTGCCAATAATGTTAGAACGGACTGCTGTACCTGATCCAGGAATAATATTCTGGGGTGTATTTAATGATAAAAAGAAACGAGCCAGGCTGGGTGTAATAGTAGGATCACTTAAAGATATTGATAAGGTATAGCTGATTTGATAAATGCCAATTTTTTGGATTTTAATTCCATTTCCAGTGCTTACGGTATCATTTATTACTGGAACAGTGAGATCTGGGTTAGGACTTGTACTAGGTAATAGTAGTGGTGTGAACAATGAAGCGAATTGAGCGGCAGTAGCGTTGAATGCAAAGCCGAAAGCTGGTAATGTACTTGCGGCTGTTGGAATGCAATCAATTTTATTATATTTACAATCATCAGAAGGGAACATGTTTTTCACTCCTTTATTTCTCCTACTATCAGTTAATGTAAGGGACAAGTTTGTTGCTCTAGACAAGTTCCTAGATTTATAAAAAAATATGATAGTGCTTTTTAAGCATGGATTGGGTGACAGAATTTTCTGCCACCCAATCCATGCTTAAATCATTATTTACTTTTAAATAGAAACATCACGTAAGCATTGAATAGCGCAGAAGCAGCTTAAATCAACAGTAAGGCAAGTCGTTGTTGTTCGTAAAGTCGCATTTGGTAAATTTAAAAACGTGCAAATTGGATCATCGCCAGGTGATACAGGATCTCCGCCTATAGTTACGGTTAGTACACGTAATACAGCACAGTCATCATCATCTATACTCTCTACACGGAAAATTGGAGATTGGCAGCTAGTAAGGCTTGCAGATGGTGCAAATGCTTCAAAAGGTGTTCCAGCTTTTGTGTATAAAATAAAAGGACGTGTATTCGCTACTGATGCAGTGTTATGTGCTCCTAAAAATGGAACTTCGCAACCAGATCCACATGTTGTGGTTGCACATTCTTGTAGTTCATGTATAAAACGAACGACATTAGATACACAGTTGAAATCACAATCATGGTGTTGATGATCTTCATTACAATTGCAGCTCATTATGTTCACTCCTTATCGTGAGTTCTGACATACACTATTACAATATGAACGGGATATGGTTGATATTACGTTAATTCTCAGGATAGAAACAGGGAATTTATATAGAGGGGATGTACATATCGTGATATGGAAAAAGACACCCATTATTTAATGGATGTCTTTTCAGGTAAATCTTTTTGCGTAGTATATAGAAAACGAGATATATCTAGTTTCTTTCCTCTGAAAAATTGCGGGGAGGAAATGTAAAGTTCTTCTTTTGCGCGTGTAATGGCGACATAGAGTAATCGTCGTTCTTCTTCTAATGCTTCAGAAGTCTCCGTCACACGGTCATTTGCATCTTTTAAAGAAGAAGTATGCGGCAATATACCATCGCTTGCTCCGAGTAAAAAGACGCATGGAAACTCAAGGCCTTTCGCGTTATGAATTGACATAAGCGATACAGCATCTTTTTGCGGCATTGTTTTTAATGCTTCCATTTCTTTTTGACCTTGAATGGCCTCGTTAATAAATTGTAAGTAAGCTGGAATATCCGTAAAGCGAGTTGCTGATTCCATTAATTCTTCTAACATTTCTTCTTGTATGTCCTTATGCATCGTAAAGGAAGAACGATCATTACTTTGTAAGTACTCTAAATACTTTCCTTTACCATGAATAATTTCTTTCAATGCTTTTTTAGGTTCAAGTTCTTTTATAAACTTAATAAAATCGATTCGCTCATTTACTTTTTTAACTTGAAAAGGTTTCAAGCTTGGGTTTAGTAATAGAAAATGAAGAAGAGAAGGGAAACGGCCCTCACCATATTTCCATTGTTCACGTTCAATAAATGAAATGCACTCATCACGGCCAATATACATTGTTGGTAATATATTTGAAAGTGATTCGAGGCGGAACGGTTCAAGCACGAGTCGTAAGTGATCTAATACGGGCCTAATTAAAGAATGTTCGTAGAACGATTGGCTCGCTCCATGTTTAATAAATGGAATCTTATGAATTGTAAGCTGATCAAGTAAAGAACGGCTTACAGAATGTGTACGATATAATAAACAAAAATCTTTATAATTTCGTTCACCACTATCTACTTTTTCCTGAATGAGTTGCAAAATTTGATTTGCTTCATCAAGAGTTGTCGCAGGTCGTGCATAAAACGGCTGTATGCCATCGTTACGAACAGAATATAGCTCTTTATCAAAACGTTCTTGATTGAGCTTAATAACTTCATTTCCAAGTCCTACGATAAATGGATTAGATCGATAATTCGTATTAAGTGCGATAATCGTAGTATTATCAAATTCCTTTGGAAAAGATAAAATAATTTGGTGACTTGCCCCTCGCCAGCCGTAAATCGCTTGATCGTCATCACCTGCGATAAATAAATTATTTCTCGGCGTGGCTAACAATTTTACAATTTCATATTGTGCATACGACGTATCTTGAAACTCATCTACTTCAATGTAATGAAAACGCTCTTGTAATTGAGTAAGCAGGGGAGCGTTATTTTCTAACATATAATACATTTCTAATAAGATGTCGTCAAAATCGATATAATTGTGTCGTTGTTTTACCTCTTCGAAACGTTCGTATACTTCTTTGAACTCTTGTTCAACCGGTGTTTTCGCTTTTACATCTTTCGGACGATTCAATTTGTTTTTCTCAAGTGAAATCATAGCGAGTATCGTTTCGGCATCATAATCGTCTTTTAAGCGCAATTCTTTCAAAATTTTCTTTATCATAATTTGTTTATGTTTTTCATTTGCTAAAATTTGCTGATTATATCCTTGACTACGAAGCAATTTTAAAAAGACAGAGTGGAATGTACCAGCAACGACATAGCTACTTGCGGCATGATTCATACCAGGTAAATTCGCTACACGGCTTCGAATTTCTTCAGCTGCTTTTTGTGTAAACGTCAGCAGCAAAATATTTCGCGGATGGACATGTTTTACATTAACTAAATAACCAACGCGAGTTGTTAAAACAGATGTTTTACCACTTCCAGCACCAGCTAGTGTAAGGACAGGTCCTTCTGTCGTTTGCACTGCTTCTAACTGTTTTTCATTTAAATAAACACCTTGCTGTTCTAAAGCGCGGAAATACGCCGCATCTGCATCTTCTTCCATAATTAAATGGATAGATGTTTTCGGAATATGATACGCCGCTTGCGGAATGCCAGCGTGTGTTAACGGTTTTTGTGAAAATTTTTCTTGTGTCATATATTCACCTTCAAAACTATAGCATCAACATTTAACTTTAGCGGAAGAAAAAGAAAATAGCAATGTAAAAAACAGGAGGGGCTACCTCCTGCTACAAAATTATAATTCTTTTATCATTACGACGTGCGGGATATTTGCTTCCATAAACACATCAGAAGCCGTCACGTATCCTAGCTTCTTATAGAAAACTTCAGCATGTGTTTGAGCATGGAGTTTCAATTTCGGTAGAGACTCTTCTTTTGCATGCGCTTCAAGTGCATCCATAATGATTTTGCCAATGCCTTTTTGGCGATGGGAAGCTAGTACGCAAATGCGCTCCATTTTTCCTATTCCATCAACGATGCGGAAGCGACCAGCACCAACTGGAACATCATTATCATATATAACAACGTGTGTTGAAATCTCTTCAAACTCATCATACTCTTCTTCTGCAGAAACCTGTTGTTCATTTACAAATACTTGCTTACGTACAGAGAATGCATCACTTAGTTGTTCGTCCGTTTGTACGATTTGTGCGTGCAAATTAGTTGTTCTCCTTTCCGAGGTGGAATGTTTCATGTACAGTCCACGTTCCATTTTCTAATTGGTATAGAAGGTGGAAACGATCGATTGGTTGCTCATAATAGAAATCTTTCATACGTAATCGACCTAATACATCAGCGTGCTCTGCGTCTGATAAGTCTTGACCGATTGTTAAATGAGGTACGAAAGAGTACTCGCGCTCTTGTGTAAAGAAACCATTATGCATTTCTTCATTTAAGAAAGTAAGTTCAGGTGTTTTTTCTACTTTAAAATAAAGAACATTATTAACAGGTGCGAATGAACCGACTTTCCCAACATGAAGGGTGAAAGGGTTCGTTTTATTTGCGATTGTATGTAACTCATTCACAATCGATTCTAATTGTTCATCTTGCGTCTCAAAGGGTGTTTTCAATGTAATATGTGGCGGAACTAATGCGTAATGCGGATCATAACGTTTACGTAATCCGTTCGCTTTATCTTGAATCATTTTTGATGGAAAAATTACAATTCCTAATTTCATGTTCCAATTCCTCCCTTTGCAAGTCTAGTTAGATTTTGAGAATAAATCTCTTTATCTATTATATCAAATTATTCTGAATACCGCTCTCTATTATTTCATTGATAGAATATGAGAAAATGCTTTTGGTAAATCTGCTTGCCAATATTTCCATGTGTGATTCCCTTCAAACTCTTCATAATGCGTGATGAAATTTCTATCTGTAAGTAGTTTATTTAACTCGCGATTTGGTTCTACGAAATCAGATACTTGTCCGTCTGTACGCTTGACAGCTGTTTCTTCGGTCCCAATTACGTGATAAAGATCTAGCGCCCCCGGATTTTTGAAATCTTTTGCTAAGTTCATGACTGTTTCATCAACAAATGGTGATTGCATAACGACCTTACCAAATGTATGCGGATACATAAGTGCGGTCATGAAGGAAACTGTACCGCCGAGAGAATCTCCAATTAAAACGCGTCCTTTACCCATTTGATACGTTGGATAATTTGCATCAATATATGGAGCAAGCTCGTGAGCAAGGAAGCGAATGTAAGCAGCATTCTTTACATCATTTGGGAAATATTTTTCCTTACGATCGTGTACATTTTTATATGGAATACCGACAATAATTGTGCGGTCAATTTCTTCAGTTTCGCGAAGGCGCTCAATTACACGGTGCGCTTTACCAAGCTGAAAATAATCTCTACCATCTTGTGCAATAACAACCGTATGCTTATGGAGAGGTGTGTAATTTACTGGTAAATAAACAAGAAGTGTAAGCTCCTCTTGAAGTGATGTACTAAAAAATGAAATTTCTTCAATTCTCCCTATTGTTTGATTCATGTATATCCCCCTAAATAAAAATTTACTGTAATGATTGTAAGAGCGACGCTTGTAGTGAAAAGGAAAGAAATAATCACTAATAGGTGCCTTAATTTCTATTTTACCATAATGGTACGAAGAATCTAAAAAATTAGTATTTAAGTTGTGAAAGAAAACGGATATAATGAAGTGGGATTTTTTACAGGTGAGAGGGGAGACAGGATTTGAAACAAGAAAGATCAATCGCACTACCACTAGCAATTTCCATTATAGCAATTTCATTCGCAGCTGTTTTTGCAAAGATGTCCTCAGCACCATCTTCCGTTTTAAGTATGTATCGATTATGGATTATCGTACTTATTATGCTGCCGATCGTTTGGAAAAAACGGGAAGAGTTTAGTAGGATTCAAATAAAAGATTGGGGATTTTTAATTGGATCTGGTTTCTTTTTAGCTCTTCATTTTCTTCTATGGTTTGAATCCTTAAAGCATACGACAGTTGCTAGTTCGACGATTATTTTAGCACTTCAACCGATCGTATCTTTAGTGGGAGGTTTTTTCTTATTTAAAGAAAGAACAACCTATTCAGCAATTGCGACGATGGGAATTGCGATACTAGGCGTAATGTGTATTGGCTGGGGAGATTTAGGGCTAAGTGAGCAAGCAATTTATGGGGATATATTATCCTTTTTAAGTGTAATAGCAGTTGTCGGTTATTTATTTATCGGACAAACGACAGTAAAGAAAGTATCTCATTGGATTTATAGTTTTACTGTATTTGCCTTCGCTGGTATATTTATAGCGATTTATAACGTTATACTTCAAGTGCCATTTACAGGCTATACGAAGTGGGATTGGAGTATTTTTCTTTTACTTGCGATTGTACCGACAGTGTCACACGTCATTAATAATTGGTTATTAAATTACGTAAATGCAACAACGATTTCAATGAGCATTTTAGGAGAACCAGTTGGGGCATCTATACTAGCGTTCTTCTTACTTGGAGAAAAATTAAATGCAATGCAAATTATCGGTAGCATGCTCGTATTGTTTGGTGTATCTGTTTTCTTACTACAGCAACAAAAGCGAACAGCAAAAAATGTGGTGAACGAACCGGCTTATACACAGGAATTATAACGAGTTTATTCTAATATACGAAAAGAGAAGTTATTGGTAACTTCTCTTTTTTTTGTTCCATGCAGAAAATAAAACAGATTAATAGGGGGAATTCCCGCCATGTAGCATGAAAAAAGATAATATATAGTGGAGTTACATCATACGTTTCTCATACAAATATAGAGGGGGAAGGAGAGACCAAATGAAAGAGACTTTAATGAAATACATGACAAATCTTACAACATTAAGTGAAGAGCAGCAGCGCATGATCGTAGAAGAATTACAAATTGAAGAGTATAAAAAAGGAACAGTGCTCTTAAGACAAGGAGATGTTCCGTCTAAATGTTATTTTGTATTAAAAGGATGCGTGAGGCAACATTGTATAGATGAATCTGGAAAAGAAGTTACATCAAATTTTTATACAGAAGAACAAGCAATCGCAAATTTCAATCATCATAAACAAGATAAATTATCCCCACATACGTTAACGTGCCTAGAAGATTGTCTAGTTGTAGTTGGCGATCTGTATAGTGAAAAGGACATGTATAAGAAATATTCACAGTTAGAAGAAATGACGCGCCAAATGATTGAATACAATTTTGGTGAAGTACAAGAAGAACTTACATTATTTATTACATCGACACCAGAAGAGCGCTACAAATCATTATTACAAAAACGACCGCATTTAATCGATCGTGTTCCTCAATATCAATTGGCAAGTTATCTAGGTATTACGCCAGAATCATTAAGCAGAATTAAGAAACGACTCAAACAGTAGAGTTTTTTCCACCTCTAAGCAATAGCCATATACTAAATCCTAGTTCACCTGTGATCATCGGTAGTTGAAAGACAACGTTAAGAATGGAAATAATCGCATCATATTGTGAAAACATCGTATTCATTACGTTAATGATGATATAGCCGATTGCAGCAATGAGCAGTAATATACTAATAGTCTTCGGTATGTTTTTAGATTGAAAGGTTACGTATCCTAAGGTGAGAAGATGTAAGCCGAAAATGATTAATCCTACAGACCAAATGTATTCAAAAGCTTCTAGAAATAACATTGTATATGCTTCTGAATTAGCAACTGTGCTTTTTGAAAGAAGTAATACAAATATTAAATTGAATATAGCAATCCCAAGTATAGCTGTATACATAAGACGAAGACAGGCAGCTAGTAATGAGAGGCTAGTATGGATAGGTTTTAGAAAGAAATAAAGAGCCCACGAGGCGATAATATCCGTAATAAAAATGATAATCCATCCGAAAATTTCTGCTTTGAAAAGTGAACTTGAAGTTTGAATATTATGGAGTGTCGTGCTCGCATTACTTGGTACAACGAGATTTCCGTGAACAAAACCGTAAGAAAAAAATGCAGTGAATGCCATGATAAGAAGAGAAGTGCCTGCAAATAAGGCAAAATTTCGCTCAGTCATAATACGTCCTCCTATTCTAATGTTGTTTTCATTGTAATAGGGAAGAGGAGGAGATTCATTGACTTAAATCAAGGGAGAGGAAGTTTAGTGGAATTTCCATCAAAAAAAGATGTATGGTTATATCCGATTTTTTTCGTTGTCATTGGAGCGTGTTTTGCTCCCATATTTGCAGGGAGAGAATATTTTCTTTTATTTTTTACAATTCCGTTGGCTATACTGTTTAGTTGGAGTTGGTTTTCAACAAAATATATCGTTAAGGAAGAAATAATTATAATTACATCAGGTCCCGTTAAAAAACGTATATTTATACGAGACATAAAACGAATTTCCAATACAAAAAATCCAATCGCAGCTCATGCACTATCATTCGATCGATTAGAAATTGTTTACGGATCATATGAAACTGAGATTATTTCTCCTAAAAATAAAGAACAATTTATTAATCTTGTGAAAAGTAAAAATCCGCACATTGAAATAAAGTAAAAGAGTGGCTACGAAGCCACTCTTTTACTTTGGATTTGTCATATAAGGTTGTACATGAATGACGCATAGGTCACGAAATTTTCCTTCAGCAGTTGTAACAATTACGACTGCTCTTCCCGCACTTTGTCCAGTAATCGTCACAGTTTCACCTTTTGGATATATTGTGATGACATCAGAATTCATATTGGTCCAAATAAGTTCTTTATTCGTCGCTTGCATTGGTAAAACGGAAGCTGATAACTCAGTACTTTGCCCAGTTTTTATTTTTAACTTATTTTTTTCCATATGAACACCGATAACTGAAATAACAGAAGGAGCAATTGAAATTTTGGGTGGATTAGGTTGAATGTTTAAACGAGAAGCAGAAGTATTTGTAATAGGTGAAAATTTTCTTATGTGTTGTTGCTGGAAAGCTGCTAACATGTTGGAGTCCCCTTTCTGTATAAGTGCTAATACTAATACTATAAAGGAGTAGTGTTATGTTAAATTTAACGAAACATAAAGAATTTGTTAAATTTGAGAAGAAGATTGTCGAACTGTAATAAAAAAAGCTCTGCTGTTACGATAACAGCAAAGCTTTTTTATAGACTATGACTATGTTGTTTTTCGAAATCCTCAAATTGCTCTTCAACCTCTTTTGAAGGTTGAGTTAGTAAACTAACGATTATGATTGCTAGTAAACTAATTGTGAAACCAGGAATCATTTCATATAAGAAGTTTGTTAAGAATTTAAATTGAGTCCATATAATAACAGTCGCGGCACCAGAAATCATACCAGCAAGCGCGCCCCATTTCGTCATACGTTTCCAATATAGACTTAATAAAATAGCTGGTCCGAATGAAGAACCAAATCCAGCCCAAGCGTATCCAACAAGAGCTAAAATCGTATCATTTTGTTTAAACGCTAATGCGCACCCAACTAAGGCGATACCAAGAACAGCCATACGACCGACAAATACAAGCTCTTTATCAGAAGCAGAACGTTTAAAGAATGTATGATATAAGTCTTCTGTTACAGCACTTGAAGTAACGAGAAGCTGAGATGAGATTGTACTCATAATTGCAGCTAAAATCGCTGCTAATAAAAATCCAGTAATAAGTGGATGGAATAAAATTTTTCCAAGCTCAAGGAAAATTGTCTCTGGGTTAGATAATGTCAAATCTTGTTGTGAATAGTAGGCAATACCGATAAGACCAGTAAACATAGCTCCGACAACAGAGAAAATCATCCAGCTCATACCAATTCTTCGTGCGCTTTTAAGTTCTTTTACAGAAGAAATTGCCATAAAGCGTACGATAATATGAGGTTGTCCAACATAACCAAGGCCCCATGCGAATAAGGAAACAATTCCTAAAGTGGAGGCACCTTTAAAAATATCTAAACGTGTTGGATCTACAGATCGAATTGTATCAAATGCAGGTCCAAGTCCGTTTGCATTCATAATTGTTACGATAGGAACAAGAATAAGAGCAACTACCATAATGATTCCTTGCACGAAGTCTGTCCAACTTACAGCTAAGAAACCACCAAATAATGTGTAAGCTACAACAACGCCTGCTACAATGAATAATCCAATATGATAGTTCATACCAAATGAATTTTCAAATAATACAGCGCCTGAAACTAGTCCTGAAGCTACATAAAAAGTAAAGAAAATCATAATAACAAGTCCGGATACTAAGCGTAGCATGTGAGATTTGTCGTGGAAACGGTGTTCCAAAAATTCTGGAATAGTAATAGAGTTGTTTGCAATTTCAGAGTAGGTACGTAAGCGAGGAGCGACATAAAGCCAGTTTGCGTATGCGCCTAATGTTAGGCCGATCGCAATCCAACTACTACTTAATCCAACGCTAAACATTGCACCGGGTAATCCCATTAAAAGCCAACCACTCATATCAGATGCTCCAGCACTTAATGCTGTTACTGCGGGGCCTAGTGTACGCCCGCCAAGCATATAATCTGTTAAGTTGGACGTTCGTTTGTAGGCGAAATAGCCGATTACTAACATCCCGAGCATGTAAATAGAGATAGAAGTTAAAGTTAACATCTGCGTACTCATGTAATTCCCCTTCCTTTTGTCATGTCTTTTGATGCGTTATGCATATTTATAATCTATCATGATTATTCAGAAAAATCCATTCAGAAATATGAATTTTCTGAAATGTAAGCGTTTTTTGACAATGTTTCGCTTTTGTAATATATGATTTTCTGACAAAAAACCTTAATTTTAATAGAGTATTTATTATATTTACATAAAAACAGGTTGTTTTGTCAATATAATATCGAACGAAGAAAAAATATTTTTTCCGAAAAAAGTATTGACTTTTTAGAAACGTGAGGAATATAATGAGTGCAACTTAAAAAAATGCAAGCGTTGATGAAGAAGAGTACACATGATGAACATGTCAGAGAGCTGATGGTTGGTGCGAATCAGTATGGAATTGATGTGGAATGGGCTTCGGAGCTTCCAAACCGAAACGAAAGAAGTAGGCTTTGGCGACATGATCTCATCGATATAAGAGACACGTATTGTTTTTGATACGGTAAAGTGCGTTACGTTTGTAACGAATTAAGGTGGCACCACGGGAGTACCCGTCCTTTCTATAGGATGAGTACTCCCTTTTTGTGTATAAAAAATTAAATATGTTAAATCGTTTAAGTAAGAAGAGTACGTATATTGGAGACGTTACAGAGAGCCGGGAATAGGTGGGAGCCCGGTGCGGTGCCATATACGGAATGGGCTTACGAGAGGTATGCTGAACAATTGTTTTCAGTAGGCAACCCGGGTTCCGCCGTTACAAGGATAAGGTATATATTTTGTACCTGAATAAAGCGGGATGCTTTTGCGTCCAACCTGAGGTGGTACCACGGTAAATTTATCGTCCTCTACATATTTCGATATGTAGGGGACTTTTTTATTTTTCAGAGTGAGGTGAAAGGCATGATGACAAAAGAGGAATTTATGAAGCAAAAAGAACAAAGAAAAACATTTTTAGTAATCGCTGAAGAAGAAGGAGATAGCATTACGCCAATTTCTTTATATAGACGTATGAAGGGAAAGAAAAAGTTTTTACTAGAAAGCTCACAGCTTCATCCAGATAAAGGGCGCTATTCTTACTTAGGGTGTAATCCATATGGAGAAGTGAAAAGCGTCGGTATAGAAGTAGAACGAACGATGTATGGGCAAACAGAAAAGTTGCAAGGTAACGTATTGCAAGTGTTAGAAGAGGTAATCGCACCATCGCTAGTAGAGAGTCCATTCCCATTTTGCGGAGGAGCAGTTGGTTATATTGGTTATGACGTCATTCGGCAGTATGAAAACATTGGAGCAGATTTACACGATCCATTAAATATTCCAGAAGTACACCTTTTACTATATCGTGAGTTTACCGTTTACGATCATTTACGCCAAAAGTTTTCATTTGTATATGTATGCAGGGAAGACGATTCAGCTTCTTATGAAGAAGTATACGAAAGATTGCAAGTATACAAAGAGGAAGTGCTAAAGGGAGAAGAAGCGGAAGTAAATGAAATACAATCAACATTATCATTCACTTCTTCCATAACGGAAAAAGAGTTTTGCGAAATGGTAGAAACGGCGAAAGAACATATACGAGCCGGGGACATATTCCAAGTCGTATTATCTCAGCGTTTGAAAAGTGAGTGTAAAGGCGATCCATTTGCACTATACCGAAAACTTCGCATTGCAAACCCGTCGCCATATATGTTTTATATCGACTTTCAAGATTACGTTGTACTCGGTTCTTCGCCGGAAAGTTTGTTATCAGTTAGAGAGGATAAAGTGATGACGAACCCAATTGCGGGTACGAGACCGAGAGGGAAAACGGAGCAGGAAGATGAGGAAATCGAAAAAGAACTGTTAGGAAATGAGAAAGAGCGGGCGGAGCATATGATGCTTGTGGACCTAGGGCGAAATGATATTGGCAGAGTAAGTGAAATTGGATCTGTGATTATAGATAAATATATGAAAGTAGAAAAATACTCTCACGTTATGCACATTGTATCTGAAGTTTACGGAACATTGCGAAAACTAATAAGTGGATTTGATGCATTAGCGTATTGTTTACCAGCGGGTACAGTATCAGGTGCTCCGAAAATTAGAGCGATGGAAATTATTAATACGTTAGAGCATGAAAAAAGAAATGTATACGCCGGAGCAGTTGGATATATTTCATTCTCAGGAAATCTTGATATGGCGCTAGCAATTCGAACGATGGTTGTAAAAGACGAGAAAGCGTACGTTCAGGCAGGAGCGGGTATCGTCTACGATTCAGACCCGGTTGCTGAATATGAAGAAACATTAAATAAAGCGAGAGCGCTTTTGGAGGTTATGAAATGATTGTACTTATCGATAATTATGATTCGTTCACATATAACTTGTATCAACTATTAGGCGAGTACGAGAAAGAAATTGTTGTCGTAAGAAATGATCAAATAACAATTGAACAATTAGAGGAGATGAAGCCGAAAGGAATTGTGCTCTCACCAGGACCTGGGAAACCAGAAGATGCTGGAATTTGTATCGATGTTATTCGTCATTTTTATAAGAACGTTCCCATCTTAGGAATTTGCCTTGGCCATCAAGCAATCATATCCGCATTTGGAGGAGAAATTGTTAGAGCAGAGCGCATTAAACACGGAAAAACATCGCGTGTGAAACATAACGGAACGTCAATCTTTTCGTACGTAACGCAGCCGTTAACAGCAATGCGTTACCATTCACTCGTCGCAGTGCAAAATAGTTTGCCGCAGTGTTTTGACATACTTGCGACAGCGATGGATGACAGAGAAATCATGGCAGTTCGTCACAACTATTATCCGCTCTTCGGATTACAGTTTCACCCAGAATCAATTGCAACAGAAGAAGGCGGAAAGTTAATACGTGCCTTTTTAGCAGAAGTGAAAGAGGAGGAGAGAGTATGAACAGTTATCTTCGAAAATTAGTAGAGGGACAACATTTAACAGAAGAAGAAATGTATGAAGCTGGACTTCTTTTATTAAGTGACAACATATTGGAAAGTGAAGTTGCAGCTTTCTTAGTATTGCTGAAAGCGAAAGGCGAAACAGCAGAAGAAATATACGGTCTCGTTCGTGCTCTTCGCGAAAAGGCATTACCGTTTTCAAATCATATAAAAGGCGCGATGGACAATTGTGGAACGGGTGGTGACGGTGCGCAAACATTCAATATTAGTACAACATCGGCATTTGTACTTGCCGGAGCTGGTGTAAAGGTTGCGAAACATGGAAACCGCGCTGTTTCTAGTAAAACAGGAAGTGCTGATTTATTAGAAGAACTCGGTGTAAACATTAGTTGTACGCCAGGTGAAATTGACTACTTATTAGAAATTGTAGGGATTGCCTTCTTATTCGCACCAGCGATGCATCCAGCATTAAGACGCATTATGAAAATAAGAAAAGAATTAAACGTTCCGACGATCTTTAACTTAATTGGACCGTTGACGAATCCGGTTAATTTAGAAACACAATTTGTCGGTATTTATAAGCGAGATATGTTATTGCCGGTAGCGGAAGTATTGCAGAAACTTGGCAGAAAACAAGCGCTCGTCGTAAACGGAAGTGGCTTTTTAGATGAAGCATCATTACAGGGAGAAAATCATGTCGTCGTTTTAAAAGATAATGAAATAGTAGAAATGAGTATTGATCCAGAAAAGTATGGTTTTTCAAGAGTGAAAAATGAAGAAATTAGAGGTGGGAATTCAAAAGAAAATGCAAAGATTACACTCGGAGTATTAAGCGGAGAAAAGAGTGTCTATCGCGATACTGTTTTATTAAATGCAGGTCTAGCCCTTTTCGCAAATGGAAGAGCAGAAACGATTGAAGAAGGAATTACACTAGCGGCACATAGCATTGACTCTGGAAAAGCATTAGCCAAACTAAACTTATTAATTGCAGCAAGCCATGAAAAATTAGAAAGGGTGAATTAAAATGGGGACGATTTTAGACAAAATTTTAGAGCAAAAGAAAGTAGAAGTTGCGGAGTTATATGAAACATATTCACCAGTGAAAGAAAAAAGGAAAACACACTCACTTGTAAAAGCTTTAGAGCAGTTTACTGTAATAGCAGAGGTAAAGCGAGCGTCTCCATCAAAAGGTGATATTAATTTACACGTTGATGTGCCAAAACAAGTGAAAACATATGAAGAATGCGGTGCTGGAGCAGTTTCGGTTTTAACAGACGGTCAATTTTTTAAAGGGTCGTTTCACGACTTAGAAACGGCAAGAGCAGAAAGTAACATTCCGCTTTTATGTAAAGATTTTATAATCGATAAAATCCAAATTGATAGAGCGTATGAAGCAGGAGCAGATCTTATTTTATTAATTGTTGCAGCATTGTCAAAAGAGAAATTAAACGAGCTTTATAACTACGTGCTAGAAAAAGGATTAGAAGCGATTGTTGAAGTTCATGATGAACAGGAATTAGAAATTGCAATCCGATTAAATCCGCACGTTATCGGTATTAACAACCGTAATTTAAAAACATTTGAAGTAGATTTAAGCCAAACTGAAAAGCTCGGAAAACGACTGAATGAGGAAAACCTACTTTGGATTAGTGAAAGCGGCATTCATTCAAAAGAAGATATTATTCGCGTCAAACGAGCTGGTGCAAAAGGTGTATTAGTTGGAGAAGCACTTATGACATCATCTTCTATAAGTAACTTTTTCGAAGACTGTAAGGTGAACATATGAAAGTGAAAATTTGCGGCATCACTGATGTTGAAACAGCAAAACATGCTTGCGAATACGGAGCAGATGCAATTGGATTTGTTTTTGCAGAAAGTAAGCGGAAAATCACCCCAGGGCTAGCGAAAGAAATTATTGGGGAAATTCCAGTCCACGTTTTCAAGGTAGGTGTTTTCGTAAATGAATCAGTAGAAGTGATCCAGAAAATTGCAGAGGAGTGCGGGTTAACGCATGTGCAACTACATGGGGATGAAGACAATCATCAAATTAGGAGATTGAATATTCCGTCTATAAAAGCAGTAGGAGTAGCTTTAGAGAAAGATATTGAATGTGCGAAAAAATACGATACAGATTATCTGTTATTTGATAGCCCGAAAGAAAAGTTCCACGGAGGAAACGGAAAGACATTCTCATGGGAGTTACTCGCACATATGCCAAACGAGTTGCGAGAGAAAACGATATTAGCTGGCGGATTAAACATCCTTAATATAGAAGAAGCAATTCGAACCGTTCAGCCATATATGATCGATGTGAGCAGCGGAGTAGAGACAGAAGGAAAGAAAGATCTAAAGAAAATAAAACAATTTATTAAAAAAGCGAAGGAGTGTTCAAAATGAACTACGCATATCCAGATGAAAAAGGTCATTACGGTATATACGGAGGACGATACGTTCCAGAAACGTTAATGCAATCCGTATTAGAATTAGAAGAAGCATATAAAGAAGCGATGCAAGATGAAGCGTTTCAAAAGGAATTAGATCATTATTTACAAACGTATGTTGGAAGAGAAACACCGCTTTATTTCGCTGAAAATATGACGAAGTATTGCGGCGGAGCAAAAATCTATTTGAAACGTGAAGATTTGAACCATACGGGAGCTCATAAAATTAACAATACAATCGGTCAGGCACTTCTTGCGGTAAGAATGGGTAAGAAGAAAGTTGTCGCTGAAACAGGAGCAGGACAACACGGAGTTGCAACAGCTACTGTATGTGCACTTTTCGGTTTAGAATGCGTCATCTTCATGGGAGAAGAAGATGTGAGACGACAAAAATTAAACGTGTTTCGAATGGAATTACTCGGAGCAAAAGTAGAAAGCGTTGCGGCAGGTAGCGGCACGTTAAAAGATGCGGTGAACGAGGCGCTTCGTTACTGGGTTTCACATGTACACGATACGCACTACATTATGGGATCAGTTCTCGGGCCACATCCATTCCCGCAAATTGTTCGTGATTTCCAAAGTGTAATTGGGAAAGAAACGAAAAAGCAATACGAAGCGTTAGAAGGGAAATTACCAGAAGCAGTCGTTGCTTGTATTGGCGGTGGTAGTAATGCAATGGGAATGTTTTATCCGTTCGTACACGATGAAGAAGTTGCTCTTTACGGTGTTGAAGCAGCTGGAAAAGGTGTTCACACAGAAAAGCACGCAGCCACTTTAACGAAAGGAAGTGTCGGTGTTTTACACGGATCGATGATGTACCTTCTGCAAAATGAAGAAGGGCAAATTCAAGAAGCGCACTCTATTTCGGCAGGGCTGGATTACCCAGGTGTTGGGCCAGAACATAGCTTGCTAAAAGATATTGGCCGCGTTTCTTATCATTCCATTACAGATGAAGAAGCGTTAGAAGCATTTCAATTATTAACGAAAAAAGAAGGGATTATCCCGGCATTAGAAAGTTCACATGCTGTTGCATACGCTTTAAAACTAGCGCCGCAAATGAAGAAAGACGAAGGACTTGTCATTTGTTTATCCGGCCGCGGTGATAAAGATGTAGAGAGTATAAAACGTTATATGGAAGAGGTGTAAAAAATGGGAGTAGAAAAAATTATAGCAGCGTTTGAAAATGGCAAGAAAGCATTTATTCCGTATGTAATGGGCGGAGATGGTGGACTTGAAAAGTTAAAAGAAAGAATTCGTTTTCTTGATGAAGCAGGAGCAAGCATCGTTGAAATTGGTATCCCATTTTCAGATCCAGTCGCAGACGGTCCAACTATTCAAAGGGCAGGAAAAAGAGCATTAGATAGCGGTGTAACATTGAAAGGTATTTTTCAAGCATTAATAGAGGTCAGGCAAGAAGTTCAAATTCCATTTGTACTTATGACATATTTAAATCCAGTACTCGCATTCGGAAAGGAACGTTTCATTGAGAGCTGTCTTGAAGCAGGGGTGGACGGTATTATCGTTCCAGACTTACCGTATGAAGAACAAGACATTATTGCACCGCTCCTTCGCGTGGCGAATATCGCTTTAATTCCACTCGTTACCGTAACGAGCCCTATTGAACGAATCGAAAAAATCACGAGTGAATCACAAGGATTCGTCTACGCCGTTACAGTAGCGGGCGTAACGGGAGTACGTCAAAACTTTAAAGATGAGATTCGTAGTTACTTAGAAAAAGTAAAAGCACACGTCCACTTACCAGTAGTCGCAGGATTCGGTATTTCAACACGAGAGCAAATTGAAGAAATGATTACAATATGTGACGGCGTTGTCGTTGGAAGTAAAGTCATTGAGCTGTTAGAAAATGAAAAGCGAGAAGAAATTTGTGAGTTAATACATGCAGTAAAAGAAACAGAAGAGGCTTAAGTCTCTTCTGTTTCTTTTGTGTAATAAATGTTAAAATATACAGAAAATACTTATAACTTAGAGGGTGAGAAGGCATGCTAAGACGTAAACTATTATATCTTTTTTTAACTGTACCATTATACGCTTGGCTCATTAGCATGACGAAAATAGAGTTGATGGCTCTGTTTTTAGGATATGTATTCATCTTTTCCCAATTAAATCGAATACAAGAGCAATCTATTTTAGAAGTATGTATATTTTCGGTTAGTATAGAACTATTTAGTATCGTTTCGATTGTATTATTAAGTGAATTATTCCAATGGATCCATTCATTTGAATTAATAAAACTTGGGAATATTGTATTGCAAGTAATATGTGCTTATATTGTGTTTGTTGTACTAGAAAAAATGATTGGACAGCAGACGGTTTTTCAGGATAAAAGATAAAATATTAGTTATTCAAAAAAGGAGCCCAGCGGCTCCTTTTTTAAATCTGTTATAAAAATAATTGAAAATCATAACATCTGTTATATAATAGTTAAAAATTGCAATTTTTACGAAAAGAGATGATAGCATGGCCATATTGTTGGCACTTATCCCAATTATGATGATTTTTATTTGTTTATTTTTGTTTAAACAAACGTCATTAAGGGCTTCATTAATTTCTTATGCCGTTTCTGTCGGAATCGTTTTACTTTCGCCAACGTTCCAATTAGGGATAAGTGAAACTGTGCACGCAACGATTAAAGGTTGGTTAATTTGTTTTATTGTCGGATACGTTTTATTTTTCGGTATTTTTTTATTTCACCTCATGAACAAAATGGGGTACATCGATCAAGTAGCGCGTTTTCTAGAAGAAGTTACGCACGATCGCTTACTACAAATGCTTCTTATGTGCTTTGGCATTTGTCCACTTATTGAATCAGTAAGTGGATTCGGAATTGGTTTTATGGTCGCAGCACCTATTTTTCTTTCGCTCGGTTATAAACCGTTTCAAGCTGTGCTACTATCGTTTATCGGTTTACTTGCAAGTTCATGGGGCGCGATGGCAACGGGTACGATTATCGGTTCTCAGCTTATTAACATGCCGCTCACAACTCTTGGTACAAATACAGCATTATTAAGCATCCCGATTTTCGCATATTTTATCTTCCTTTCTTTATACGTTGTCGGTGGCTGGCAGGCAGTTATAGAAAAGTGTAAGGAAGGAGTAGGATTCTTTCTATTATTTTCTCTCGGAATCTATCTTTCTAACGCATACGTAAGTGTTGAACTTGCAGGGATATTAAGTTCTATCGTTACCATTACATTTGGCTTTCTAATCATTAAATTAAAAGGCAAAAGTGAGCAAAACTTTATAACAGAACATGCTGCGGCTGTAGAGAGAGAAGTATCTATTATAAAAATTATTAGCCCTTATATATTCTTAACAGTTTGTATTTTACTTTCTCGCCTCGTTCCAGCATTACATGATTTTCTTAGGTCATATGCAGTTCTCGATTTAAAATCATACTCTTACAAACTAGAGTTACTATATTCGCCAGGGTTTTGGCTCGCCATGACTTGTTTATTTACAATTATTTTCTTCCGCATTCCATCCAATATTATGAAACAATCACTCTCGCAAACGATAAGACAATGGATTCCATTCGCAATTACAACGACGATGTTTATCGCCATTTCAGAACTAATGGGCGCATCTGGTATGCATTCATTACTCGCAAAAACAGCTGGTGAAACATTTGGTACGTTTTTCGTTTTCGTTGCTCCTTTCATAGGCGGAATCGGAGGCTTTTTAACAGGTAGTAACGCAGGATCAAATGCGATGTTTATAAAGCTACAAATGCAAACAGCGCAAAACGTAGCACTCCCGTGGCAATACGTCACAACGCTCCAAAACACCGCATCATCAGTAGCCACAATCGCTTGTCCATCACGGATTACACTAGGCGCGTATTTATGTAATATCCCTTATCGTGAAAATGAACTATTAAAGAAGACGACGTTAATGATTTTTGGTGCGGTGTTGCTTGTAGTGGTGGAGGTTATTGTTTGGTATATGTTGAGAAAATAAGAAATCCTCCTGGGAAAGGAGGATTTTCTTTTTATATGGATAATGCCTAAAGTATGAACAGCTTCTACTAAATGAATAGGAGATGAAAGAGATGCCCTTAAAAAACTACGGTGTATTAAAAGGTACAGTTGTACAATCTAAGATTGGAAAAGGGAAAACACCTCATTATCAAGTTCATTTACAAGGCGAAGCAGAAGTAGATTATCGTATTGCAATTAACGTGAAATCGCAAAGCTATCCGTCGGAAGTTTTATATTTTGCGAGTAACAATATTCGATCAGAGGCGATTCATATTTTACCGACATTACCGTTCGGTTTTACGGAAGTGAAAAACAATGAGCCGAAAGTAGCTTTAGATTATGTAAGAGGTAATTTATTTGATTCAAAGCAAATGATTCCTTTACCTGCTGAAAAATCGGGATCTGATAATGATTTAAATGAGAAAATAGAACATTATATAAAAAGAGCAATAGATGAGAAAGCAATTATTTATGCGTTTGGTGAAAGGTGGGGACCAGAAGAAAAGGTTCCGGATGCGTATTTCCACTTTACACCTGGAAACGGTATACACGATATTCATATGAATCAAGGGAATGTAGAGAAATGGCAAGGTGATGATGGCAAATGGCAAGACGGTGGGATATTGATTCACTTTGAGAAGAAGGAAGAGTGGATTGGTATTTTTCTTGCCTTTCAGTCACAGTCATGGTGTACCGATGAAGAAGGGCACGCTCGTGTTCCGGTTGAGCATTGTGATTATAAGAGAAATAATTGATGAGAAGAGGGCGTTCACAATGAACGCCCTCTTCTTATTTTATAAAACACAAAACTCACAAGTGTAGAAATACAAGAGAAAAGAAGCGCCACACTAGAAAACGCGATGAAATACATATTATACTTCATCATTTTACCGATTAGTTGGTTACTATCGTACTGAAATAGTCCCGCTATTATATTGAATAAAAATAATACGATAAACATGACGATAACACCGTCTATTGATCCTTTAATGTCTGGTTTACTTAAAGCGATATGTGCGGAAATGCAAATAGCGATAAATAAAAATAACCAAAATGAAGGATTCAATAAATTGCTAAATGTAAATAAGCTTTTCAATAATACAAACGTCGATAGTAGCATGTTTTGGATCATGTCTAAGTTAATAGAAGTCGATGTAACAGTTTTTTCCAGATTCGTATTAAATAAAGAATATGAATCTGGTACGAAATAGCGCATTAAAAGTATTAAGGCAGTAATCCCAGAAATAATAGGACCGATGCCGATAAAGAAATTACCGATTCGTTGGTATACGCTTTTTTGATTGTATTGATGTTGTACGTAACCTAAAGCCCCCTGACTTGTATCTGTTGGGAAAAACTGCGTTGCTACAATTTTATGACGAAATAATAGACACATAATTGCATGTCCAAGCTCATGAACGGGAACACCAATCCACGCGGTTAAAAGAAAACCTTTCCTACCAAAAGCTCTCGACCAATACGTTCGTGTGAGAGATTCTAAATAACCTAATATAAATCCAATTACAATGATGACACCAATTAAAGAAAATAATTGGATCACACTTGTAAGGAGTGTTTGAAAAATCGAGTTTACAAATTCCACTGTCTTCATCCAATCTGTTTAAAGTTTCACTTTATTTGCTCTGTTTCATAATAACATTATTTTTCTATATTACTAGCACACATAGTTTCGTTTAAAAGAAGGATTTCATATTCTTTTTCTTGTAGTCATGTTTTATGTACAAAGTCATATATTGAATTTGTAACACCCTATAAGGTATATGCTTAAGGAGGGATGAGAGAATGAAATGTCCGGCATGTAATACTGAAAATGCAGCGGAAGCAAGGTTTTGCGGAAATTGTGGACATTCGTTAACGGAAGAAGTGGTAGCGAGTGGTGGGCAGGAAGAAGGGCAGCTATCGCGCCCGGCACGAGTAAAGGAAACTCGTCCGAATGAAACGGTAGAGCAAGTGAAACAATTTGCAAGTGGCTATTTTCAGTTCTTTAAAAATGCTTTTAAATCACCATCGGTCATTATGGAAAGTGGAAATATTGAAGTGCGAAATGGAATTGTAAGTCTTGTGCTTATTTGCTTTTTAGGAGCATGTATTTTTTATAGAATGATGAGCGCAGCGGCGACTGTTACGAGGACATTAGTGCCAGATATAGCTACTCCTACTTTCTTTGGAGAATCTGTAATGGTCTTTTTCTTTTTATTAATTTTAACTTTATTTGTCGGATTTATTATTTTTGTAAGTGGTAAGATGATGAAATCATCTTTTTCTTTTCTTGAATCATTCGGTATATGGGGGACGATAGCGACGCCAGCTATTGCTATACTAGTTCTTTCTTTTCTATTTAGTTTCCTATTGATCTTTTTTTTACCAATCTTATTAGGGCTGGCTACAACGTATATGGGAATTAGTATAATTGTAGCTATATTAAAACTAGACAACGGCGGAGTAGATCCTGTTTACACACTTATTATCGCAAATGTTTTAATCGGAATTGCAACGTTTATCGTGTTTTGGTCTTACATTAAAACGATAATCCAAACCTTTATCGGGGGATTAACAGGCTTCTAACGAAAAGGTGGTTGAATGGATGAATGTATGTACAAAATGCGGAGCTCAGTATGAAGATGGAGTGCAATTTTGCCAAAACTGCGGGATGAAGAGGGAAAGTCTTGTAGTAAAGAAGAAAATGAGCGGTGGTACAAAAGTTGGCATTACACTCTTAACATTACTTGTTATAGTAATTGTTGGATTGTATTTGTATGGATCATCGTATTATAAGCAGACGGCACAAGTAGACCGAATGATTACTATTTTACAAGAGAGGGACGGGGAGAAATTAGCTGAGATCATCACGGCAGATGATCCAACCGTTATTGTAACGAGAGAGAGTTTAACGCCTCTATTTTCATATATAAAAGAAAATCCATTTTACGTGAATGAATTGAAAGAATATTTGAGGCAAGGTGAAAAACAAGGGGATGGAATAGAAAGAGCAGATTTTTCTTTAACGAAAGATGGGAAACATTTCTTTTTATTTGATCGGTATAAATTGAAAGCGAAGACGTATTATACGACTCTGCTTACAAATGAAAAAGGTACATCTTTAAAATTGAACGGAAAAGAAATTGATAAGACAAATGACAAAAAGTTTGAGAAGCAATATGGACCGTTTCTTCCTGGAACTCAAGTATTTCAATCTGAATATAAAAATGACTATGTAAAACTATCACGTGAGGAAAAGGTTGTACTTATGAAACAAAGTCAAAATAATGTAACGGTAGATTTAACGTTGCAAGGGCAATATATTACAGTTCAAACGAATGCGTCTGGTGCAACATTGTACGTGAATCAAAAGCCAGTTACTGCGTTGACTGGAGAAGAAATTACGTGGGGACCGATAGCGACTGATGGAAGTGCGGCGATTTATTTAGAACGAAATGGAGAAAACGGAAGGGAAACGACAAAGGTAGAAACGGTAACGGCACTTTCGGCTTATAATCTTCCATTTCAAAAGAAAAGTGTAGAAAAAACAGTTGTTTACAATGTTACTCCACCGCCTACGACTCATTATGTATATAATGGTTTCATCTTCCCTGATAGTGATATTCGAAAATTAACGAGTACGGACTTAACATATTTATCGAAAGAACAATTGAAAATAGCAAGAAACGAAATATACGCAAGACATGGACATATGTTTCAAACGAAAGATATGCAAGCGTATTTTTCAAAACAGTCTTGGTATAGAGAAAATCCGTATTTTACAGGAAAGCTAACAGATATTGAAACTTATAATGTTGAATTGATCAAATCAAGAGAATAAACGCGTGAAAAAGGTACAGTGCATAGCTGTACCTTTTCTATGGTTATTTAGCTGGACCAGGATCCCTTGAGAAAAAGATATGAAAGAGGAATGTGACTTTGCTTGCTCCTCCTGATGTACTTGCTTGCACATCAGATAATGCACTAGATGTTAAAACACCTTCAGAACGAGGGGGTACGACTATTTTGAGAGTATCATCTTTTTCTGATGAGGCAGTAACTGTTATTGTATCATCAGATAAGTTTACAATTTTAACAGTACCGATTGGTAAGATGGACTTGCCAGCGTGTGATGCTGAAGAGAAGCGAGAGCCTTTCCAAATCGTTTGTGCGAAAGTCTCATCATTAGATAACCAAGCACGAGCGCTGTATAATGTTACGTTAATAGAAAATTCTTGATCAAGTGGCATGGCGGCTTTCGGTTCTTGCGGTTCCTCTGGAGTTTGAGCGAGAAGGCCGGCGCACATGTATGTTTCACCTACTTTCAATAGTTACTGTTATAGCATATTAAACATCTTGTTTATAAGACACGACGGATACCTATTCATGCATAGGTTTGTGCACCAAATTTGTAGATAGAATTCTATTTCTTTACAATGGAAGTAGGTGTTATTTCTATAAAATATGGAAATCGTAAAGAGTATGTAAAAAAGAAGGAGTGGTAAAGTGAACTATGTCATTATTGGCGGAGATGCAGCAGGTATGAGTGCAGCAATGCAAATTGTTAGAAACGATGAAACTGCAAATGTTGTAACGTTAGAAAAAGGTGAAATCTATTCATACGCTCAGTGCGGATTACCGTATGTGATTAGTGGTGTTATTGCTTCTACTGAAAAGTTAATTGCACGCGATGTAAAGACGTTTCGTGATAAATATGGAATTGATGCGAAAGTACGTCATGAAGTAACGAAAGTAGATACGGAAAAGAAAATGGTGTACGCAGAGCATACGGAGACGAAAGATGTTTTTGAATTTCCGTATGACCGTTTATTAATTGCGACTGGAGTGCGTCCTGTTATGCCAGAATGGGAAGGGCGAGATTTGCAAGGCGTTCATCTTTTAAAAACAATTCCGGATGCTGAGCGCATATTAAAAACGCTAGAAACGAATAAAGTTGAGGCTGTAACTATTATTGGCGGCGGTGCAATTGGACTAGAGATGGCAGAAACATTCGTCGAACTTGGTAAGAAAGTAAGAATGATTGAGCGAAACGATCATATTGGCACAATTTATGATGCCGATATGGCGGAATATATACATAAAGAAGCAGATAAACATAATATTGAAATTTTAACGAATGAAAATGTAAAAGCGTTTAAAGGAAAAGAAAGAGTAGAACAACTGGAGACGGATAAAGGGACGTATAAAACTGATCTCGTTTTAGTATCTGTCGGTGTACAGTCAAATACTGATTTTCTTGAGGGGACAAATATACGTAAAAACCATAAAGGTGCAATTGAAGTAAATGCTTATATGCAAACGAATGTGAAAGACGTATATGCTGCTGGTGATTGTGCAACACATTACCATGTTATAAAGGAAATTCATGACCATATCCCGCTCGGAACGACTGCGAATAAACAAGGGCGACTTGCCGGACTCAACATGGTTGATAAACGCAGAGCATTCAAAGGTACGTTAGGTACAGGCATTATTAAATTTATGAATCTGACGCTCGCAAGAACAGGCTTAAATGAAAAAGAAGCGAAAGGGCTAAACATCCCGTATAAGACGGTCAAAGTAGATTCAACAAATATGGCGGGCTATTACCCGAGTGCTTTGCCACTTCACTTGAAATTACTATATCACGCCGATACGAAACAATTATTAGGCGGTCAAGTAATTGGAGAAGAGGGCGTAGATAAACGTATTGATGTTATCGCGATGGCACTTTTCAATAAAATGAGTATTCACGATTTAGAAGATGTCGACTTAAGTTACGCACCACCATATAACAGCGTTTGGGATCCAATTCAACAAGCAGCAAGGAGAGCGGAATAGCACTTTTTTAAGTGCTATTTTTTTTGTGAAAGGGGAATAAATAAAGTTTCACTTTATTTTGAATATACCGTTCACCCTTGAAAACATAGTTCGTATCGCTTATATTGTCATATAGTATTTGTTTTTTAATAAAGCAATGAACGAACCAGGGGGCACAGTATGGCAATTAACATGAATACAATCGAAGAATGGATTGCTGAATCAAATGCAAGAAACGAAGAAGACTTAGGAAACGTTGTTGAAGAGATGAAAGAAGTATGTGTCGGACTTGATAACGCGACATTAATTTATACGAAAAACATATTTTGTTTCGGTAAGAAAGTAGAAGTATTCTTCTTCTTCCAAGATCACGTCGTTATCGGAGAAGAGAAGGAAGAGTATATTGAGATTGAAAAATTAAAGTATGATGACATTACAAATAGCAACTTAAAAACAAATGACAAAAATACAACGTTAGAACTAAAGTTTTCTAACGGGAAAGCTATTAATTTAGATAGTCTAAATGATAACTACGGTACGAAAAACTGGTTATTTGCAAGACAAATTAAGAGTATTTTTAAAGTAATCTAGTAAAAAAGGCAGACCTTGAAAGGTCTGCTTTTTTACTTATTTCCTATTAAATAAAGGCACCCTCTTTCTTCATAACATTTCACGCTTGTAAATCCCGTCTCATAAAAAAGGTTTACTAATTCTTCGGTCGTCTTAAATTTATCCATATGATATTGGATTTTGAAAGTTTCAGCGACTAGTAAAAAGGATCCATTCGGTTTTAAGACGCGAAATACTTCTTTCATATCATTTTTTATATAAGAATATGTATTTATTTCGCTTTTAATAATTTAACTCCTTTAAAAAAAGCACGCCATTAATCGGCGTGCTTCTAATTATGCAAGGACCCTTTTAGCCAATTTCGCGCTCGATACGCCCCAACCGGAATTTGAATGAGTGAAGTTTCATTTCCGGCATCAATCCCGTACAATTGATCGCATGAATTTGTATCAAAACTTAGTAACGGATGCCCGCCCATCCCCATAGCGGTCGCAGCTAAAACGAGTTTATGAACGAGCATGCCAGCTTCCATTTGATGAATTCGATATCCTCTATAACCTAATTTATTTTTATAGTAATCTTTATTTCCGATTACATGTAGACAAAGTGGTACTTGAAAAAGGTTTACGTTATCCATCGTCATACTGGATTGCAGAGAATAACGAAGGTCTCCGTACCGAATTGGCTGTATGGAATGTGTCCTACTGTTATAAGCGTAAGCGCCGTTTTCTATGTCTTTTACGTTATAAAAACATCCATATAGTGAGACTCGTGCGTTTTCATTTAAATATTTGCCATCAAGGTCGTTGTAATAAGGGAAGGAGAGGCTCGCTGCTTGTAGTAGAGTAGCGAGCTCGGCTGCATCCCATTTCGTTAAAATGAAGTCAGAATCAGGTGAATATCGTTTTTTACAAAGTTGTAAAAAATCATATGATAAACGTTCCACTTTAGGTAGCTGCATAGCGTGTGCACTATATTGTTGTCGTTCTTCACGGGTAAATGTTTGGAAGTGTTCTGTTGATTCAATCATAGAAGCTGCGTTTATTTTTTTTATCATCGGATATTCATCTACATATTTTGAGCGAACGAAATGCTCATGTGTTAACGGCGGGATTTGCTGCAACAAGTCATGAGAAGTAATAGTTTTATTTTCGTGATGATCATCATGAAACCAATCTGTATTCGGTTCTGTACTTAAAGGAATAACAGCATACACACTTTCTTCACCTTCTGACAGTCCAAGTAAATGATTCATTGCCCGATCTAGAAACTGAAAATATACACCATTTGTATAACCAAATTGTTTTGCGCATTCAAGTAATTGACCGATTAGAACACCACTATCTAATCCTTGCAGACGATACGAAAAGTTATTGTATTTAAAGAAGTTTTTCCAAAACATAGTGGATACAAATGCAGCACCAAAACAAGAATGTATGTTACAACGATTGCCGAGTGCTTCTGTAAGATAAGAATCAAAATTTCCTTCACGAAGTAAGATAAGACGGTGGTGCGCGGCGTCGTAATGGTAAATGCCGTCTGGATAATGATCAATTTTTAAATACATATATAATTCATTTGGATATAAAGCACCCCCAGAAGGGATGAATCTTCGAAATAGAGTCGTTGTTTTATTATTTTCTAGGTTAGTAGTAGGCTGACATAATTGTGTTAAACCAAATGAGTACCAAAGATAATGACCGATTTCCTCTAAGTTAGGTTTAGTAGAAGAATTCCGCAAAGTTAATGGGATTTCTAAAGAGAGAGGGATTACTGGTAAATTTCGATATAATTTATAAGGAAGTGGTGCGTCTTCCCAGTCAATCTCTTTATCGGATGACATAATTTCATTAATAGAAAAATGGAGATGATGTAAAAAAGTATCAGGTTGCATCAAATTTCCCCCTCACTATGAATTATGGAAACGGATGCGGATGTGGATTTAAACTTTCATTCGTTAAAGGCTCAGCCCAATATCCAAGTGTCATCGGTACGGTATACACTCTATCCAGTCCTGTAACCCGAGTGAGATGGTGACCGAACGTCATCGGTAACATGCCTGGAATAATTACTTTTACACAATGTAAGCCGTTCTTTTCTATAAGGGGGACCGTTTGATCTACAACAATTACTTCAAGTCCAGATTGATGTAACCTGTTTAAAAGTTGATGAAGATCAGATGTTAAATCCATATCAAATGATTGTAATACCTTCATTTCTTGGAACGTTTGCACTGGAGCATCATCACGTAAAAGGAAGTGAAGACGTTCTTCCGCTTCTTTCAATCCGTACAGCATACTATGATCTTCCATTTGCGAAACAAGATATGGATCTTGTAAACAGTTTTCATATTTCTCTCTTTTTTGTTCAAGCTCTTCATCTGTTATAAGTAACATGCCCGCTATTTCATGAATTGCATTTTTTACAGCTCGAATTGGTTCCATATGTGCGCCGCCAGCACAGACGAGATTCATACCATCTTGCCTTGTATTTTTCGCAATGACCCATATGCTCGGAATACCATGTTCCATCGTCGCGTTGAAAACGTATAATTCATATCCAGTAATTGTGCGTAAGCGTTCCAACATTAGTTGCAATTCAGTATCATTGGCTGAACTAAGATCGAGACGGGGAAGAGGTAATTCGGCATACCAAGTGAGCAAAAAGGCGTCACGCTCTACAATTTCTAAAATGCCGTGAAAAATTGCTTCTTCTAAACTACCACCAATTGCACATCCATTTGATGTTTCATACACGAAAGCATCTCTATGACCAAGGCTATAATAAGCGATTGATTCTGGAACTAGAAGGGGCCTGCTTTGTAATAAAGAATATCCCCATACCCAGTTTTGCTCATAATCAGGATCAAACGGCTTAAATGGAAAACTATCACGATTGTAATGTTCATTTGTATGCACACCAAGTGTGAGGGGATTCAGTGCAATATCTTCTAGCTCACGAAAACTGCCATGTACATTTGTTTTTTTTCCACGAGGCGACATACCGCAATAGCGTTCTAATCCTTCTAAAATAGCGGTTGCTTCACTAAGTGCAAATGAATGAGTCCGGCCCGCGACACCTTCATTTCCAAACAGTAACGGCATGTTTATAATGACATCAGCAAACGGTAATAAAGAATGTTGCATTTGGCCGTTTAAAATACCAGTCCGGTAATCTAAATAGTCTCTCGTTAAAAATGTGTTTAGCTCATGAATGGAACGACAGCGATACGTTTCAGTACTCGTTTTCAAACTTGGTTGTAAAGAAATTTGCGCTGCATCTGCTGTATCGTCAGGCAAATTGCTGCATACCGGACAGAGAGGGTCTGGAAGAAACGAATTCCGGGTACATTGTAACGTTTGTAAGTCCAGTAAAATGAGTTCGTTTTCTAAAGAAGAATATCCATGAGCTAATATTTTCTCTGTTTCAGCATGAATGAGCTGGCACATTTGTAACATTCCATTTTGGGTGGCGCGTACATCACGCCTCGTCACGTTCTCTGCTTTTAATGCATATTTTCGTTGTAGTTCCCACATTTCTTTTTGATCAAAGCCAGCTATAAACCGGCGTCCATCAGCGCAGTGGGAACATCCAGTTGTAAGAGGCTTCACGTAAGGACCGATAATACCTTCACCAAACGAAGTAAACGCGCGAAGCCACGGAATATTATTTGAGCGAAAGATAAGCTCAGCATCATGATGTACGGAAGAAGGAGACCCGTCATGTAAAACGAGAGCAAGATGAATGTTTTCAGGGAGAGCTTCTGTAATTGTATGCTGGCGGATGAGTGAATATTGCTTACACAATTGCTCATGTACATAGTCTGTGAGTAGGCCATCTCCTATAAGTAGTATGTTTTGAGTCATTGGTCATCCTCCTTTGCAATTAATACTCCATATACACCGTCTAAGTTGTCTCTTAAAAATGACTCAATAGCTAAATCAAAAACGAATGGATACAAGTTGTTTTCCGTTAAATTTTGCAAAGCAACTTGTAAAGACTGTACGCCTGGAATTTCTTCCTCTTCTTGTATTGCTACTCTAACAGGATCCGTACTATATAAAACAATGGATGATTCCGGTAACATATTAGCTTTATAAGGAATCTCTTCATTTTGAATATGAAGGAGTGCTTGTTGCAGAGCATTTCTTAATGCGAGTGTTATATTAATATTTGCCGCACCATACCATCTATCATTAATACCGATCCAAACGACAGGAAAACCAAGTAACTCCTCACTCATTCCTACTTTAGGTATTTCATGAATTGTAGAGAGAGCATCGTAGTAAAACCTACAATGTTTATCATGAATTTCGGTTAAATAAAGCTCTGTAATCTCTTCTAGCATATGTGATTGGCGTTCATATAACTTATTATTTAAATGTTTTTGGAGTGCTCGGTATACACCTTCTGTCATCGTTTCCCCAGCACCAATACCGATATCAGTATGTTCGGGGATAAGACGATGAATCATTTCAGCTACATATGTTTCAACTCCTGTTAAGCCAGCTTCGCGGCGTGCTTCATTATGAGTTAATCCACCGCAAGTTATAGTAGGAAGGGGAGAGGTAGGTCCGTCTGATAATGGATTTGCAACTTGAATATTGCACTGTGATAAAGGCAATTGGTGTAAATCTTGTTCATCCCACATGTGGAATATGCCAGCTTCTTTAGAAGTTAACGTATCAAAAAAACGAAAAAGTTCAGTTGAAGTATATTGTCCGGAACGTTGGGCAAGGTTTTCTTGAAGATATTGCACCGTATCAATTGTAAAGATTTCATCGGTTGCGAGAAGATGTTTTATGAAAGGGTGCCACTTTCCTTCAAGTGTTTCCAAGTTTAATAAAAAGAATTGAGGATTATGCTGCCTATGTGAATCTTCAGCGACAAGTTTAAATAACTCAAAAACGATAACATTTGCTAACATTGCAGATGCAATTGGTGAGAAAGGTTCAGGTGGATTTTCACTTTGTAAAGTAGTTTCGTGTAGACGATGCCAAGCTGATTCCCAGCATTCTTCACGGTCTGCGGTTACGACGGGTCCAGCTAAACCAATTCTTGATAAGCACATAGCTGGTATGAAATTTTTCTTAAATTCTCTACAAATAGTATGGATTGCTCTTAAACTTTCAATATCTCCATTTTGGGAAACGTATAAAATCCAGTCGAAAGGCTCGAATACTTCATGTAAAGGGCGATCAATTGTAATATCTATTTCTTGAATAAGTACATTGTCATCATTTGCATATGCACGTTCGCTTAGTTCATGAATTCGATCGTAGTTTGTTTCAGCACGATCTGTAACAAGATAATGGAATGTAGGTAAACCAGATTCTAATAAAGAAGAAACTAGGGAAGTAAGCATATCACCAGAACCAATTATAAGCACATTTGCTGCGCGGTACCTTTCGAATTTTAAAGCGCCTGAATGGGAATCAGCTTCTAGAAACTCAATTTGCGAAGCGTATCTGTCGAGTAATGCACTGTTTAATTCGTGGGGAGCATCTTGGCTTACATCACGAATGAAACCATTTTCATATAAAATCTCTCCAATTTCAAATACACGATTTTGATAGGGGAGAGGGAGACCATCGGTTATTTCTGTCAAAGAATGATTACCGTTAAACATAGGCATTAATTTCTCAATCCAGTCATAAATTCCATCACCATCCATACGGAATGAACTGGAGTTATTTCGAAAGTAAACACCCCCGTTTGAATCGGGGAGGAAGAAAGTATCCTTATTTGCTTTAAGTTTTGCATGAACTGGAAGGTTATTCATGTTTATCCCCCTTACGTTTTAGGCATACATTGTTAGTCTATGTAGTGTGATTTGTCCCGTATGAACATAATGAAAAAAGGCTGTAGAATGATTCATTCTACAGCCTTTAATAGATTAATAATCTATCAACCTTCTAATAATAATGATTTTGGATCTTCAAGCATATCTTTAACAGCAACAAGGAAGCTAACTGCTTCTTTACCATCAACAATACGGTGATCGTAAGATAGTGCAAGGTACATCATTGGACGGTTTTCCATACGCTCTGCATCAATTGCAACTGGACGTACTTGGATTTTATGCATCCCTAGAATACCTACTTGTGGACTATTTAGGATTGGTGTCGACATTAGAGAACCGAACACGCCACCGTTTGTAATTGTAAATGTACCACCTTGTAGCTCTTTTAATGAAAGTTTATTATCGCGTGCTTTCAGACCTAAATTACGAATCTCGCTTTCAATTTCAGCGAAGTTCAATTGGTTAGCATCGCGTACAACTGGAACAACTAATCCATCTGGAGCTGCTACTGCAATACCGATATCATAGAATTTTTTAATGATAAGCTCATCGCCTTGAATTTCAGCATTTAATAATGGGAACTGTTTTAATGCTGCAACAACTGCTTTTGTGAAGAATGACATAAAGCCAAGACGTACATCATGTTTTTTCTCGAAAGCATCTTTGCGTTCTTTACGTAATTCCATGATTGCACTCATATCAACTTCGTTAAATGTAGTTAACATTGCAGATGTTTGTTGAACTTCTACAAGACGTTTTGCAATTGTTTGACGGCGGCGGGACATTTTCACACGCTCAACTGGTTTTTCAAATTCAGTTTTTGCAACTGGAGCCGGGCTTTGTTTTGGAGCAGCTGGTGATTCTTTTGGCGCTGCAGCGTGAGCTTGTACATCATGTGGTCTCACACGTCCAAGTGGATCTGTGCTACGTACTTCGTTTAAATCGATTCCTAATTCACGAGCCATTTTGCGAGCAGCTGGTGATGCGATAGGACGATTTGTATTTGGTAAACCTTGCAACGCTTTATTTTGTTCAGCACTTGGAGCTGCTGCTTTCGGTGCTTCAGTAGTTTCTTGTTTTGGTTGCTCATTAGCCGGAGCAGGTGTGCTTACTTCAACCGCTGCGCCGTTTGCATCTAAAATTGCGATAGTAGCACCAACTTCAACTGTATCTCCAGGTTCGCCTAGTAACTTCGATACAATACCTGAATCCTCTGCAATGATTTCTACATTGACTTTGTCAGTCTCAAGCTCAACAACGCTGCCACCTTTCTCAACTTTGTCGCCTACGTTGATAAGCCATTGTGAAATAGTTCCTTCTGAAATAGATTCTGCAAGCTCAGGTACTTTAATTTCGATCATTTTAAATGTCCTCCCCTTATTTGCCTAACGGTGTGTTTTATCTTCTTTAATCTTCGGTAATCTCCATTTGTTAGCCTGGCTGTGGCAGACTATCTGCCACAGCCAAGCCTGAAAAACTCATTGTTACTTTCAGTTGCTGAAAACTTCAATTTCTTGTTTATCTTGACGGAAGTTGTACTTCACATCTAAAGCGTGTGCAACGATTAATTCTTGCTCAGCTTTGTGAGCGAATGGATCGCCACCAGATGGGCTAGAACGATCCGGGCGTCCAATGTAACCTGTTTTCACTTTATCCCCAGCTAGTTCGAACAGAATTGGAGCCATGTAATGCCATGCGCCCATATTACGAGGTTCTTCTTGAACCCAAATGATTTCTTCTAAGTTTTTAAAGCGTTTAATAATAGATTGAACTTTTTCAGCAGGGAATGGGTACAACTGCTCGATACGAACCATATGAACTTCATCTAGGCTGTACTCATGCTTACCACTTTCGATTTCTGCTGCTAAGTCAATTGCCATTTTACCTGTACTTAAAACAAGACGTTTTACTTTATTTGGTTTCGCACCAAGGTTTCCTTGTTCTAAAGCAGGTTGGAAACGTCCTTCACTTAACTCACTACCTGTAGAAAGTGTAAGTGGGTGACGTAATAAGCTTTTCGGCGTCATAATTACTAATGGTCGAACAGCTTCTGTTCCTAAGATAGATGCTTGACGGCGCAAGATATGGAAGTATTGTGCCGCGCTCGTTAAGTTTGCAACTGTCCAGTTGTTCTCCGCAGCTAATTGTAAGAAACGTTCTGGACGTGCACTAGAGTGTTCTGGCCCTTGACCTTCATAACCGTGTGGTAATAGAAGAACTAAACCAGATTTTTGACCCCATTTTGCTCTTCCTGCTGAAACATATTGATCAAATAATGCTTGCGCAGTATTTGAGAAGTCACCGTATTGAGCTTCCCACATCACAAGAGTTTCTGGAGCAAATACGTTGTAACCATATTCGTAACCAACAACAGCAGCTTCTGATAACGGACTGTTATGAACAGAGAATGATGCGTTAATGTTCGGTAAACGGTGTAATGGTGAATATGTTTCGTTTGTATCAGTATCGTGTAATACGATATGACGGTGCGCGAATGTACCACGCTGTGAATCTTGACCAGTTAAACGAATTGGCGTACCTTCTTGCAAAATAGAAGCGAATGCTAACGATTCAGCAAGTGCCCATTCAATTTTACCGTTCTCTTCAAGAGCATCTTTACGGCGCTCAAGAATTTTCTTCACTTTTGGATATACGTTAAAGCCTTCAGGCCAAGATAATAGTCCTTCATTAATTGCACGAAGTGATTCAATTGAAACACCAGTGTCAATCGGTTGAATTCCTTTTGCAACAACCTCTGGAACTTTAACGTGAATTGTTGCAGCACTCGTATCAGCTGGTGGCACTTGTGCGTATTCAGCCTTTAATTCCTCTTGTATAAACTGAGTAATTGTTTCAACCTCATCTGCATTCAGAACGCCAGCAGATTGTAATTGATCTGCATAAATTGCTCTTACAGTTGGGTGATTTTTAATTTTTTTGTACACTTGTGGTTGCGTAACTGCTGGATCATCCATTTCGTTATGACCATATCGGCGGTAACCGATTAAATCGATTAAGAAGTCCTTTTTGAACAGCGTACGATATTGGATCGCAAGGTTTGCAGCAGCAAGACAAGCTTCCGGATCATCAGCATTCACGTGAACAATCGGAATATCGAAACCTTTTGCAAGGTCGCTTGAATATTTAGTAGAACGAGAATCATAGCTATCAGTCGTAAAGCCGACTGCATTATTTGCGATAACATGAATAGTTCCGCCAGTTTGGTATGCATTCAATCTACTTAAGTTGAGTGTCTCAGACACAACACCTTGACCAGGGAATGCAGCATCACCATGAACTAAAATTACGAATGATTTTGTAGTATCTTGTTCTGGAAGACCAGATTTTTTACGATTCTCTTGAGCTGCACGTGCGAAACCTTCAACAACAGGGTTAACGAACTCAAGATGACTCGGATTATTTGCTAATGTAACACGAGTGCTAACCTCTTCATTACCAACGACTTGTTCTCTACCTAAATGGTATTTCACGTCGCCAGTCCAGCCAGCATTTGCCACTGCACCTTCTATTTTTGCATGTTTGAATTCTGCAAACATGTGATTATATGGCTTTTCTAATACGTGAGCGAGTACGCTTAGACGACCACGGTGAGCCATACCAATCATGACATCTTCAACGCCGCCTTTAGCACCTTCTGAAACAATTTCATCTAGTACAGGTACAAGCATATCAACGCCCTCTATTGAGAAACGCTTTTGACCAACGAATGTTTTATGCAAGAATTGCTCGAAACCTTCAACAGCAGTTAAACGTTTTAAAAGAGCAGTTCGTTTTTTATTTGATAATGGTTGACGCAATGAATTTGATTCCACCATTTGATGCAACCACGCGCGTTCTTCACTATCTTGTATATGTGAGAATTCATAAGCTAAAGATTTTGTATAAACGTCTTTTAATCTATGAATTACATCAAGTGCAGTGTGAATACCCTCTGGTGCATCTTGCCATACTGTTTTTGCTGGAATCGCTTTCAAGTCAGCATCGCTCAGTTCGTTCATTGTTTTCTCGATAAGAGATTGTCCGTTTGCAGCATCTTCCATCGGATTAATGTGAGCCAATGTATGCCCGAAAGAACGGATCTGTTCAACAAGTTGAACGACTTTAAGAATCTTTTCAATGTTCCCTGTGTTTTGAGGAGAAAAATGTGTTGCTGTGTTGTCCCCTGTTACGACATCATCTTGAAACGAAGGAGCTCCAAAAATTTCAAAAAGCTCTTGTAATTCCGGATCAACAGAACCTGCTCCAGTTACGTAAAGATCATACTGTTCAATAACATAACCAAGGTTCGGACCATGGAACTTGGCCCAAGGGTTTGTCGTTGTATTCTTCCTCGTCATTTGTTTAAACCTCCCAATGCATATAATCCTTTTTCCATACAAAAAGGTGCATTTTGCTCTTTTCAATAATTGATGAACCAATAATCAATGTAAATGTTTTTCTTTACTCTTATGTTATTACAATAATTTACATAATACCAAACACTATTACTTATCTGTTTTGTAAAAAAACATTCACAATAACTTATCACCCAAGTTAATCTTTCATGTTATAAAGTAATTTCACGGGAAAACGGGGTGGATATATTTGGTATACCTACATTAATACCTATAATTGTTGCATTTAAATATAAGTATAACTATCAGAATGTTTCGATAAAGTTCAGTTCGAATTATGTATATTGGAATAATAAGCGCTTTCATTGATATTATACAACAATATAACGGAATATAGTATAAAAAATAAAAAATTATGAATTTACCATAAACTTTATCTCGATAGTGTTAAATATCGAAAGGAAAATGAAGGATTTCTACAAAAAAAGTGGCTATACATAAAAAATGCTTCATAAACCGTTAGTTTCTATAAATATGGCGAAAAATAACGTAAAAACAATAGCGTATTTCACCCGATAAAGAGCAGAATGAAACATTTTAAAAGGATAAAACAAATATGGAGATATTAAATTTTCATAAAAACGGAGAGGAGATATAGTAACGGCTATATACATTGTTCCATGTTTCATTTCAAAATAGACGTGCTGAATTTGAAAAGTTTCTTCTATATAAATAGAATGAAAAATAGACGAAATGAATGTAAAGGAAACTTGACGTAAAGTTTCCTTTACATATATACTCGGTATAAGGAAGGAGGGAGAAATTTCCTTGGAAAATAAAATGGTTGAATACCGAAAAAAATTTGGACTATCTCAAGAAAAATTGGCTGAGAAACTTGGAGTTTCCAGACAAACCATCATTTCAATTGAAAAGGGAAAATATGATCCATCACTTCCGTTAGCATTTGAAATAGCAAAAACATTTCAGACAACGATAGAACATGTATTTATTTATGAAGGAAAAGAAGGGGAGGAATAGAGATGAATTATTCACAAAAGTACTTTGTAATTATGGGAATTATCTTTTTAATTATGAGTGGAACTATGATATTAGCAGGTATAATGACACATTCCGCGCCGCCAATTCCAACCTATACAGTACTTGCAATGATGATCATGTGTTTTTGCCTAAGCTACTTGCACCCGCAATTTAAAGAAAAAGATGAGCGAATGAAACTCATTCGTTATAAAGGAATGTTCTTCAGTTTTTTTGCACTAACGGCATACTATCTTCTTTTCTCTATTGGCTTAAACTTAAAAGTAATTACGCTATCTGCGGTTGAACTATTGAATATATTAATGGCACTTACGATGAGTACAGTTTTTATATCGTTTGTTGTTTTATCGAAAAGATATTAAGATGTAAAAGAGAAAGGAAGATTAACATATGCAAATGATGTATGCTTTTGGCATGGGGCTTGTATTATTTTTAGCCGTATTCTTATTTATTCGGAAAGACGTTCAAGGCGGGACGTTAACGAAAAGAGGCTTTTATAAAATGATCGGCTGTTTAGTTGTTATGTTTATAGCGATTATCGTAATGATCGTTTTAATAAATCAGTCACTATAGAATATAAAAATGGAACCTTACATCAGTAAGGTTTTTCTTTTTTATATAAAAACAGAAAATTCCTATAATATCCATTTACTGAATATAATGGATATTATATAATTTAATAAAATGATAGATAGGATGAATAGTATATGAATAAAAAAACTATCTTGTTTTTATTAACATGTCTACTACTTATAGCTAGTATTACTTATATAATATGTAACAAACGAGAACAAGTGCCACCTATGTTAGTATGGGAGGATCAAGAATACTACGTTACGAATGAACCTGCCGAAGCTGAAAAAGTTGGACAAAGGCTCGGAGAAGTAACGAAGAAAATTGAAACAAGTAAAAAACCTACTAAAAATAGTGAATCCAACACATTACAAGAAAAAACAGAAGTATTCATAATGATAGAAGAAGAAAAAAATCCTCACTCACCTTTAATCATAAAGGAGCCTCATAGTGACGAATATAGGGTAGTAAGACCGATGTTAAAGGTACTATAAAGTGAATAGGAGATTCATATGTAGACAGTAACTTCATATCCATGGTCGTTAAGAAAAATGTTTGTTTTTTCCTTTGCTTCATCCTTCCGCCAATCGGTGCAATTTATCCCGCATTAACGGGCTGTAAGACCCTCACCTCAAAATTCAGCGGAAGCAAAGAAGTTAGGTGGGGGATCAACTGCCCGTAAAAGCCCGATTGGTTCAACTAATAATCAGTGGGGGATGAACAAAAGCCCCACTGATTAAAGTTTCACTTTATATGTATGATTTGCTGCTATTAATATATCACTTTGGTTATCGCTTATGATCTTTGATCGGAGTATTTGGATGGTAGCAGGGCATTATGTACTTGGAGCAATTGTTATTGTTTTTTCGAATAGGAATAAGAGATAAGCCAGCAACCTTAAAGTTGCTGGCTTTTATTTTGCTATTTATAATGAGGAAACAAATTTTTAATAGAGAGTAGTGGGCGTTATGAGATGGAAAGAGGGAACATTTGAAAAAATAGAAACGAATGACTCATCTGTTGAGCAACTTATAAACACGTTTAAGGAACAAAACATAATTGGTGGCGCAATAATAAGCTGTTTTAAAGTGCATAACGAAAATTTTTTCAAAGAAATACCACATTCGAAAGATGGGCACGAGCACTTCTTTAGAAGAATCTTCAACTCTTTAGATATAATGCATAACTTAGAAGAGTTAAAAATACATACATCAGAAAAATATAAGTTTCATTTTGAAGAACATCTGGCAGTCATGCTTGATGGTAGCATTGCCGCGCAAATTTTGTGGGGCGGAGCATATGAAGGGTTTAAGGAACGACCAGTTATCGCCAAGCAATTAGCGGTCAGTGTATGTCAATATATGTTTCAAGATCGATATGAAGATATTAAAGTGTTCGAAAGCTATCGCCCTTGGACAGATTGGTTTTACGATGTTGTCTGGGATGCTACTTGGATGGTGTTAGATAGTAGGGAGCGTAAAGTGTGGTTCATTTGTGTTACGGATTGATGGGGGGATGGACAAACAATGACATCAGTTGTCATCAAGCAACTATAAGATAGCAACTTGTGAAATTGAATTTAAATAAAGACAAGGAGTGCGACTGTGACATCTTTGGGGAAGCTGTTTGGTTGGAAGTGATTGACTTGTATAAAGAAGAGAAACCATATCACGTAGAAGGTTGATATGGTTTCTATATTTATGAACCCGGAGAGGCTCGAACTTACGATGTTCTTCATTTTGACACATATATTAAATTACATGGGCATATACGGAGTATCTCGTATAGTTTTTAATTTTAATTTTCTTGTAAAGCTCCTTTGTTACTCCCCATAAAATAAACTCAGACCATTTTGAACAGAGCGTTGTAATCGTTTAAGTTCAAGTTCTAATACCTCTTTGCCTAAAGGGGTAAGCACGTAACACTTCTTTCTATCTATCGATGCTACCTCATCAATTAGTTCTTCGGTTAATAGCTTTTTAATAATCCCATACAATGTGCCTGGTCCAAGTTTGACTTCTCCATGGGTAAGGTTTTCAACTTCTTGCATAATTCCATAACCATGTATAGGTTTTAGTAATGACAGTAAAATATAGTATTGTGGTTCTGTTAATGGAATGTATTGTTCTACTGCGGGTTTCATTATAACTACCTCCGATATATCGTATATCGATATCTTAAGCCATTTTTTCAATAAATGCAACCAAAGAAATGGACTTATATATAAGAAGAAAGTTGAATAGAAGTGTACAATATGTGTAGTCAATTTCAAAAAAAATTGGATTTTTTTTGAAATATGCAGTATTGCATATTTATACTTCGTAATCTTATGTTATCCTGAAATTGTTAGATATGGTATATATTTTATTTTCCTCAATGCCAGTTGAAACGTAGTAAATAATAGTCATATCTAATATCGCTTATTCTGTTTATTTATATAGTATGTATAAGTGATTTTTTAAATAATTGAGTAGACATAATGAAAGGAGATGAAAACATAATGTTAAATTTAAAATTCATGGAAATCGAAAATGAAGAATTAAACTGCGGATGGTGTATGGCAGGTGGCGCGGTTGTAGGTGGCGGTGCAGCAGTTGGGATTGGCATTTTATTAACTTAATAAATGGGGTTTCTTCATATGAAACAGTTATTCTATACAGAAGTTGAATTAGAAGAATTGAACTCGGCAACTAGTTGGGCTCAATCGGTAACTATGGGCAGCATTGGAATTTACGTTATTTTAACTTGATGATATAAAATTTCATTGTTTTAGAAGGTGAAAAGCATGAAAACATTATCTTTCAAAACGGTTGAATTAGAAGAATTAAACTCAATACCGTGGACTGCGATAGCGGCTGGCGTCGGTGCAGCGTCAGGTGTTACGGCAGTAATTATTATTACTTGATCTTTGTACAAATAACGTATTTGTATGAAAAAAAAGGTGGTGAAAAGCATGAAAGCATTATCTTTCAAAGAGGTTGAATTAGAAGAATTAAACTCTATGCCATCGTATTTTAAATATGTGTTGATGGGAAGCGCAGCTACAGCAACAGGTGTAGCTGGAGTGATTATTATTACCTGATTATAAAAACGTATTAACTACTTGAATGTTGAAACAAGAAGGTGAAAAGCTTGAAAACATTATCTTTTAAAGAAGTTCAGTTAGAAGAACTAAACTCAGCACCGTGGAATGTAAAAATCGCGGTAGCGGGTGGCGTAGGTGCAGTATCAGGTGTTGCGGCATTTATTATTATTACTTGATTTTTGTACAAATTAGCTATTTGTATGAAAAAAAAGGAGGTGAAAATTATGAAAACATTATCTTTTAAAGAGGTTGAATTAGAAGATTTAAACGTGTGGGACATGATTGGTTATGGTCTTGGTGCTGGTGCACTAGCAGGTGGAGCAATACTTGTACTTACGTGATTTTAGCTATGAGATTAGTTTTTTGAAAATTAAACAAGGAGGTGAAAATTATGAAAACATTATCTTTTAAAGAGGTTGAATTAGAAGATTTAAACGTGTGGGACATGATTGGTTACGGTCTTGGTGCTGGTGCACTAGCAGGCGGAGCAATACTTGTACTTACATGATTGTAACTGTAGGGAATTGTATTTTGAAAATGTAATAAGGCGGTGCAAAACATGAAAACATTATCTTTTAAAGAGGTTGAATTAGAAGATTTAAACGTGTGGGACATGGTCGCTTTAGGTCTTGGTGCTGGCGGACTAGCAGGTGGAGCACTAATTATACTTACATGATTGTAACTGTAGGGAATTGTATTTTGAAAATGTAATAAAGAGGTGAAAAAAGTGAATACATTATACTTCAAAGAAGTTGAATTAGAAGAAGTAAACTCTTATACAGATGCTGCTGGATTTGCGATTGGATTTGGTATTGGAGTAGGTCTAGTATTAACTTGATCTTAAATAATATTAACGTAAATAATTTAAAAAGGAGGTAAACAAATGAATACATTATACTTCAAAGAAGTTGAGTTAGAAGAAGTAAACTCTTATACAGATGCTGCTGGATTTGCGATTGGATTTGGTATTGGAGTAGGTCTTGTACTAACTTGATCTAAAATAATGATGGTAATAAACTAAAAAATTCAAGGAAGGAGGCGAAAAAGATGAAAACATTATTCTTTAAAGAAGTTGCATTAGAAGAATTAAATTCACATGGTACAGATTTCTGGACTGGAGCAGGTATTGGAGCAGGTGTTGTTGCTGCTGGAGCTGCCGTAGCTGGTGTACTAATTGTAACATGATGAATGTGGAGTGTTTAATATCAATTTTGATATTGTAGCCTACGATTACATGCTATTTTTTGTATATTAAGTTATTAAACGAATATGCAACATTGCATATTCGTTTTTCTTTATTTCATGTTATTCTCAAATAGTTATATATGGTATTTAATGGTACCCCGTATTTCTAAGACATAAAAGTTATTAAAACCATCTATAATTTCATTCATTTAGTATTTTTATATCTATATATATAGTGATGATTTTCTAGTTGATACCTCTGAAGACTTTATGGAAGGAGATGAAAACACAATGTTAAATTTAAAATTCTTAGAAATTGAAAGTGAAGAATTAAACTGTGGCTGGTGTATGGCAGGTGGCGCGGTTGTAGGTGGCGGCGCAGCAGTTGGAATTGGTTTTATTTTAACTTAATAGGGTAGTGAACGATCAATGCTGTAAAGATAGGCACATACTAACCTGATTATATATCCAAATAAATTTTGGGAAGATTAAAACAGGAGGCGGAAAAAATGAAAAAATTATTCTTTAAAGAACTTACATTAGAAGAATTAAATTCACATGGTACAGATTTTTGGGTTGGAGCAGGTATTGGAGCAGGCGTAGTCGCAGCTGGAGCAGGCGTGGCTAGCGTACTGATTTTAACGTGATGGATATGAATAAAAATCTACTTTTTATTATAATCCCAGCTTTAATAGTGTTTGGTTTAATTGTTCTTGTTAATAGTAGTAATTTATATATGAATATTGCTTTAGCAACTACAATAACGCTAGCTTCTGGAATTTTAGTGGGCAGAGTACTACAATTACGAAAAAATTAAATAGTAACGCACTATAACATAATACCTTCCAAATATTTACTGTATAATCAGTGGTTTAAAGTGCCTGTTTCGTTACTTTAACAAAATTCACATGATTTCATCCGTAAGAATTTTTATATTCAAAAACGAGGGATGAAGAGCATGAAGAAATTATTTTTTAAAGAAATTAAAGTAGCAGAGTTAAATTCATTCTGGGCTGTCGCTGCTGCTGGAGCTTTAATTTCTGCTAGTGGAGTAATTTTACTTACATGATCTCAGCCGTAAAAATAGAATTTTCAAAATGAAAAACGTGAGGTTAAAACATGAACAAATTACACTTTAAAGAAGTTGAATTAGCAGAATTAAATTCAAAAACTGACATCATTTACTGGGCTACAGGAGCAGTTCTTGTTGCTGGTCAAGTAATAGTAATTACTTGATTACTGTAGTTAAATATTGATGATTTATAAAATAATAATTTTCAGAGGTATCAACTAGAAAACCAGGGGGACGAACTAATGATTGGAATTTCGTGCATAATTGAAGAAAACGGCTTATTTAAAAATATCAATGAAGGTGACGCAAAGGAGCTATTTTCTGCTGAAGCCAAAGATATACACTTTGATAAATTTGATTTTGAAAATAACACATTTATTGATTTTGTGGACTATCTAGACTTTCAAGAATACCAAAAGTACATTTTTTTCGTTGGTGGTAGCTTGCAAAGAATATATAAACTAGTTCAATTTTTAGAAACTGAGTTAGAAGAAACAGATTTTTGTATAGTAGATGATAACTTAGAAGTAAAACATGGGGATTTTGAATTGATAGACATGTTACAGCCGTTAAAAGATATATTACAAATAGAGAAAGAAAAGGCTAAGTTGTCTCACATGCAATATTTAAGAAATGGTTTAATGACATTATTTTCAGGCGTATATCCAGCTGTTATTAATAAAAGAACGCTAAAACATCTCTATGTAGAAAATTGTAATGTCATTCAGAATATTGAACCAGATGTGTATTATAACATGGCTGTAAACAGTTCAGTTTTTATAGATCAATCTAGTGAAGAAATTGAACTAAATAGCAATGACTTGAAAGACATACCAAACATTATATTATTAAATAGTTCTGTTCCAAGTTTTCAAAAAGAAGATTTGACGTCATTAGATGTAGAAGAGTTAGAAGAATTAATAAGCAAGTTTAAAAATTCAGGTGTTATTGATAACAAAGAAAGTAAAAAAGCGATTTTTGATTACGCAACTATGACAAAGACTAGTACAAATAATAGATTGTTTGTATATTCTGATGGGATTTTCAATGATTACTTGAAAGAAAATATAATTTCAAAAAACATTAAGCTAAATTATTTTGATATTGTTTCAAAATATCAAAATAATGAAGAACAAGATAAAGTAGAGGCGATGATTAAGAACATCATTCCGATGATGTTTAATTTGGCAGCATCATTTAAAGGTGGGGCAACTACTTTTACTACGCCTTATACGAAGAACAAACTGGATCTAGTAGTAGATTCAATCGTTGAATTCAAATTAATTGGAATTCAAAATAATAGAGGTTGTTTTGTTTATAATATCCGCACTAATAAAGTTTTTGAAACGGATGAAACGTTCCTTGAAATTTTAGAAGCCGATCTTAAAAATAACCAAAGCTACCTAAAAGATCGCTTCAAAGATCAATATGATGCAATTATGAATGAATATAAGGGGTTGGTGGAACATGCATAGTAAGTATATATTTGGCCCCTTTTTACGAAAAGTTAAAAGAGGAAACGTGGAAATTTCGGATGATATTTATTCAGATACCCACTTTGCTGATTTTTATAACCGCTCGATAAATGAAAAATTTGAAATAAATGATTTAGATTTCTATAGAGAGAAAATCAATAATGAAGAGGTAGTACTAGAAATAGGATCAGGTAATGGTAGGGTATTTAATGTTCTTTCTAGAGAAGGTTTCAATATTTACGGGATTGAACCACAATTGGAAATGATTAAATATATCGACACTAGTTACAGGGATAAGATTTTTAATATTGGTATAGAGGACCTGGAAACGATTAAAGGTATTAAATTTACAAAAATTATTATACCAGCCACGACTGTTTCTTTATTTTCAGAAGAACAATTTAAAAGCTTTTTAATTAAAACAAAAGATTTATTGGATATTCATGGCTCCATCATTTTTGATTTCCTTAAACCTTCTTGTATAAAAGATAATTGTGATAAAGTTTTGAATTTTAAAACAAATGATAGTGTGTTTTTTGTAAGTAATGCCATTATAGAAAATAAATATGTTTTAAATATATTTATGGAAGGCAATGGTGTTAAAAAAGTGGGATATTCAGTGAAAAATCTACACACTATTGAATATTTTGAGAAAGTCTCTGAAGAGTTACATTATAAATCAAATATATTATATAGCGGAGAAAATATATATTTCTTGGAGTTGGAAAATTGTGAAGAATAATACCTATGTTGTTCCAATGGGGGAGATTACGCAATCCCCCTTTTATAATATGATTATCGAAGAAGCTAAAGATAGTTTTTTACTAGATACAAATGGAAAAAAATATTTAGATTTAAGAAGCGGTCTATGGAATGTTTCATTGGGATACAAGGAAGAGCTATACCAAAGAATTTCATCTCAATTTAATGAGTATTTACAAAAATCATTAACTTTTTTAGATATCCATGCGTATAATCATCCTTTGTATAATGATTATAGTAATACCTTGCTACATTTCATTAATGAAAAAGACTCTGTATATAATAAAGTCTTTTTCACAAATAGCGGTTCGGAAGGAACAGAGTTAGCAACAAAGGTTGTAAGACATTTAAACACCAAAGATAAAAAAATTATTACGTATGATAAAAGTTATCATGGAACCTTTTTTGCAGGGGTATCAGCTAGTGGATTAGATGAGAAAATTACAGAAGATTATCAACCAAAATTAGATGGATTCTTAAGTATAAAAACTCCTCAAAATCGTGATGATGAAGATCATGTGTTGAATTTTATAGAGGAAAATCATCAAAATATATCTGCTTTTTTATTTGAACCTATTATTGGTTCAGGCGGAGTGTATATTTTTAATAAAGAATTTATTCAGAAACTACACAACACATTAAAAAAATTCAACATACTACTAATTTTTGATGAGGTGGCAACTGGTTTTTATAGAACGGGCAATCGCTTTTTCTTTAAAGAATTAGGGGTGACTCCAGATATTTTAATTTTGAGTAAATCAATTAACAATGGAATTCTCCCATTTGGAGCAGTAGTAATTTCAAAAGAAATTGAAGACGCTCTCAAAGGTAAGCATATCGAGCATTTCTCTACTCAAAATGGAAATCTGTTAGGGGTACTATCAGCAAAAGTTACATTAGATTACATTTTAGAAAATGAAACAAGTATTATTAACAATGTTCGAGAAATCGAAAATATAGTAACCAATACGCTAAAGATGAAAAATATTGCTTACACGGGTGTTGGGGGAATGTATTCGATTCCTGTGAATGATCCAATTAAAACTATGGAAATAGTTAACGGATTAAAAGAGCTCGGTATTTTAGTCTATCATTATATGGATAATGAAGAAGGTAATGGTATTACACTATTTCCTACCCTTTTAATAGATACGAAAGCATTTTCAAAAGCTATGAAAATAATTGCAAAGAGGGTATTGGTTTGAAAGAAGTAAATAACTTAAATGTTTGCAATGTAAACCTTGAATACCACATAGACGACTATGTTTATATATATAACCCTAAGAATGAGAGAATGATACAAGCGGATCAGAATACACTAGAGTATCTTAGGAGCTATAATACTGAAACTAGCGAAAAAGTAGAAGGTTTAGAAAGATTTTTACATGGCAAAAAAAAATACAATCTATTAAATTTTAAATTGCTAAAATTAAGTGTAAGTACAAAGGGATTTGAGACGTTATATAAAATCGAAAACATGAAGATTTTCAAATACTTATTCGTCTGTTTACTTTTATTTTTTGCAATTACATTTCCTGTTGTAGTGAAAAAGGGTTATACGATCTTCAATAGTGGTGCAATGAACTTTAATGTATATCATTTGATATACATATACGTAGCACAGTTATTTATCGTTTCGTTCCATGAATTTTCGCATTATTATACTTACAGGAAATATATTAGATCTGACAAAATGCGTTTTGGAATAATAATTCGATATTTCTTTTTATTATTATTCTTTACAAATGTTAACTATATGAGGACGCTCGATAAGAGGAAAAAAATAGAAATCATGTTATCAGGTGTTATGGGACAAATGATTTTAGGAAGTCTATTAGCTATAATGTATCTTTTGTCAAGTTCTGACGTGATATTATACATATATATTACTAATTGTATAATTATATTTACTAATATGATGCCATTTTTAAAGTTAGATGGTTATTGGATTATAAATCAAATGATAGGTTCAGAAGATTATATGAATAGTTTCAAACAATTTATATTCAAACGACAAAAGATAAAATCTTCTGAGTTACTACTCGGACTAGTAAATTGTATTCTCATAGCCACAGTTATTTTAAGTGGTGTTTATTGGGTATTCGATGTTGTAAGGAGAGGAATAATTTGAGTGGTAATATACTGATACTAGGCGCAGATGGATATATTGGTAAAGACTTACAAACGGTAATGGATGATACAAAAAATATATACTGTATCGATAAAACGTATAAAGAAAAAGTAATGAAAGATTCCAATAAAGTCTATTTCAATTTAGATGTTAGCCAGGAAGAAGATATTAGATTTTTATCAGATTACTTAGAAGAGAACAATGTAACAATAGATGGTATTATCAACCTAATCGGGGTTAATACTTTATCTAATTTTTATAATGTGACAAATGAAGCGTGGGATAAAACATTTGATATAAACATTAAGAGTTTTGTATTTTTACTCAAGTCCATCTATAGCTCACTTTCACACCGCGTTTCAATTGTAAGTGTAGCTTCACAAAATGGTATAGTGGCACATGAGGATAGAATTGCTTATGGTACATCAAAGGCAGCGCTGATTCACTTAACAAAAAATTTAAGTATTGATTTTTTGAAGGATCAACAGAGAGATATTAAGGTGAATTGTGTGTCGCCGTCCTATATTATCAACGATAATAATGAAAGCTATTTGAAGTCTTTTGAAGGAAATAAGTTATTAAAAAAAATTCCATATAGGAAATTTGTTGAAATTTCAGATGTAACAAATGTCATTTTATTTTTAATGTCTGATAAAAGCGATGCCATTAGAGGGCAAAATATTGTGGTTGACTATGGATATACAATTGTATAAATAAATCATCTTGGGAATTAAGGGTGTGGATAATGAGTTTACTAATTAAAGATTTAACAAAGAAATTTGACGAGCATGTTGCAGTGAATAATTTGAATATCGAGATACCAAAAGGTGAAATTTTTGGATTCTTGGGCGGGAATGGAGCAGGTAAAACGACTACATTTCGAATGATACTTGGACTTTTATCGAAATCGAGCGGAACCATTTCATGGAATGGTAAACCTATAAATTATGGTGTTACAGATAAGATTGGGTATTTACCAGAAGAACGTGGTCTTTATGCGAAAATGACTGTCAAAGAACAAGTTAACTTTTTTGCAAAACTAAAGAACATGAAAAGTAAAGATGCAGAAAAAGAACTTCACTATTGGCTGGAGCGTTTTAATATAACTGAGCATCTGAACAAGAAGGTAGGAGAACTTTCTAAAGGGAATCAGCAAAAAATCCAGCTGATAACAGCGATTATACATAAGCCTGAACTCTTAATTTTAGATGAACCATTTAGTGGTTTAGACCCAGTAAATGTTGAAATGTTAAAAGACGCTGTTCTTGATATGCAAAAACAAGGGTCGTCAATTCTTTTTAGTTCACATCGTATGGAACATGTGGAAGAGTTATGCCAACACATTTGTATTATGCACAAAGGAGTACCTGTTGTTCAGGGTGACATTGCCAAAATTAAAAGTGATTTTGGTAAAAAGAACGTTGTAATCGTTGGCGATCATGACTTTGACCATTTGAAAAAAATAAAAGGTGTAGAAAGTATGAAGAAACGTAAAAATGCAGTTACTCTTAAAATTTCATATGAAGAAGTTTCACATGTTTTATTTAAAGAGATAACAAAATTAGGATATGTTAAAAAGTTTGTAGTAGAAGAGCCTACATTAAATGATATCTTTATTGCGAAAGTAGGTGCACAAAATGAGTAGTTTCTGGACAATCTTTTTACAAAACTATAAATCTAAAGTGAAATCAAAATCATATTTTGCTATTACAATAATAGTCTCTATGTTCATTATAGGATTGATGAATTTTGACAAGATTTATAACTATTTCGTAGGTAACGAGGACGATCAAGTTGTTGTTGTTACAGAAAAAGAAGAATTATATTCAACCATTCATCAAGTGTTTAAAAATGTCGATAGTAAGATACAAGTTAAACGTAGCACGGATAAACAAAAAGCAGAATCAGGTGTTAAAAATGGTGATTATACATATGCAATCGTTGTAGAGGAATTGGATAATAAACAATTAAAGGCTACGTATATAACTGAGACGGATGTAAATCAGCAAGATGTTAGCAAGGTTCAAACGGTTTTATCTCAAATACAATCTTCTAATTTCGCCCAGCAATTGAATCTATCGCAAAATGAATTAAAGGTGTTAACAACGCCAGTAGAAATTCATACCAAAACGGTTTCAGATAAGGTTAAAGATGGAGAACATACTGAGGGTGTAGGGATTTTAATTAATGTCTTTATCATACTAAATTATGTAATGATATTAATGTATGCTGCACAATTAGCAACAGATGTTGCAACAGAGAAATCTTCTCGTGTTATGGAGTTAGTTGTTTCAAGTATTTCGCCTACAAAACATTTATATGCGAAACTTTTTTCAACATTATTGGCAGGTATTACGCAAATCATAATTTGGGGCTTGGTCGCAACTGTTGGATATAAAACAGCAATTAATGATTCGAAAAATGATATTTTAAATAGTATTGATTTAAATTCTGTTGCTCCTACTCTAGTGTTTTATGGGATTCTATTCTTCACATTAGGATTCTTATTATATGGCTCATTATCTTGTCTATTTGGCTCTATCATTACTCGTATAGAGGAATCTTCTCAAGCTGTTATGCCGCTGATGTTTATGTTACTTGCTGCTTTGTATATCGCAATTTATGGAATGTCAAATCCAAGCAGCACGGTTGTTACCGTTACTAGTTATATACCTTTCTTTACTCCTATTGTTATGCTCGTACGAATTGGATTCCTCAATATCCCAGTATGGGAGATTGCGCTTGCATTAGCGATTCTAATAGCAACAATATGTATGATGATTGGTTTAACGAGTCGTGTTTACCGCGGTGGCGTATTATTATATGGTAAAGGTGCATTTAGTAATATCAAAAAGGCAATCAAGTTAGGGAAAAAATAAGATTGGCTTATTCATATTTAAAAAGACTACATAGTTAATCTATGTAGTTCTTTGTTGTTACAATAATTTTTATATATAAATTATTGTATTAGGATATTTTTTAAAGAAAACTTTAAAAAGCTCCCCAGAAGAAAGTGAAGAATTGAGTTCTGGCGAACAACGCAGAGCTATGATTGATATAATTTATGTCTTTCTCAAAAATTGAGGAAAAGAAGTAGGGGAAATGGTATAAATATAATATTAGCGATTGATGAACTGGAAGTTTCACAGAATCTTACGCAATGTTTCAATCGAAATGAATATAAGTTGAAAGAAGTGGATGTATTTACTGTTTTTTTGAAGATATGTTGAATATTACAAGTTTGGAATCGCACTTTACTATATCACGGTGAACGATATTACAAATAGCAGTAAATCAAATAAAATAAAGCTAGCTAAGATTGAACTTTTTTGTCTAAAATATGGACTCAAATCTAATAAGAGATTTAAAAACATAAGTTTATTTTCATATGAAAAATTAATCGTTAACCAAAAGAGAGCTATTGATCAAATCTTGAACAGTATATAAAAAATTTATTATAAAAATAATATATTGATTTGCTACATAAAGAAAGCCCCGTGACTATCAAGGGGTTTCTCATATGATCCCGACTGGCCTCGAACCAGCGACCTCCACCCTGTCAAGGTGGCGCTCTCCCTGCTGAGCTACGGGATCTTCAATAAATGCTTATGTAACAGCATCTTTAATCATTATGCTAAAGCAATTATATATAATTAACTGAAATTTTACAATATTTTCGCGGTAATCTTTTAAAGGTAAAGTATTTGGAATCACGCTAGTAGTGTATTAAGGAATATATAAGAAGAACATTTAATTGAAAGTGGATTTTGAATAAACCGGTTATATTATGATTTCCGATACCAATCCAAAGGACTTTTATCACTTAAATCAACAAGAAAAGGGAATAAGAAGTGTAAAGGTAAGCTTATAAATTCTGGCATAGCGCTCAATGTTTTCTTTGATAGATATTGCCGTCCGAAGCAATACGGATAATCTTTTTCAAATGTTATGAGAAGCGACCATACATCTTTTACTTTTCACTTCGTTTTACAATACGTACAACGCGCCATGGAGTTCCTCCTCATTTTAAAGTGTTTTCTAATATATCCCATTCTATTGTGCTAAAGTCAAGTGTATTTGGTGTGATAGAATGTAAGTTGGTTTGTTTTTTTATATGGATGTATTCCGTAATTTATGACCAAATGAATGTTATATAATAAGAGATTTTCATTTCCAGTATTCGAATTGGCCAATATATCCTTTTTACAATTTTCAAGAAATCATGTATAAAAGAAGTACAAGATATTTATAAATATTCAGAAGTAGAGGGAGAATTATTGTAATGGTAAGAAAAACGTTCAAGATGCGCGTATCTAGAAATAGAACGATTTCGATTAATGGCTCAATTCTTGATGTGGATGTTACACATGATGAGTTTTTACAAGAGTTTGTTGAGTGGGTCGATTCTAAAGGTTGGTCGTTTATGGGGATGACAGATGAGATTACACCTGAGGAAGCTAGTCAAAATTTAATAGACTCATTGATTGATGAGAAGGATAAGAAAGAGTAATTCCTTCTTATTTTTTGTTGTATATTTATGTTCCTAATCGTAAAAGTGTGATATAGTAAAAAAAGTGAATATTCTTCCAAATTAATACAAATTACATATAGGTTGGTAGAGGTATTTTATAGAATGTGAAAGTAAAGGGAAAAGGGAGAGTCATATGGTAAATTTTAAGAAAATTTCGGTTTTTGTTATGGTTATTTGTTTATTTTTTTTGACACCTATGACGTTATATGCTGAGACGAATATTGGAGTAAATCCGGAGCAAGTGGCACCTCCACCTGCGGAAGGGCCGAATGTTTTTAGTCAGTTTGCGACTACGATTGATGCGAAAACAGGAGATATGTTGTACGACAAAAATGCACATCATCGTGCGTTCCCTGCTAGTATGACGAAAGTGTTAACGGCGATTTTACTGATGGAGCATACGAAGCCAGAGGATCAATTTACGTTTTCACAATTAGCATTAGATCAAGAGAAGAGTAATTATCAAATTGAGTTTCACCCTGGTGAGACTATTAATAGAAATACTGCACTTATGATTTTAATGGTGCTGAGTGCGAATGATGTGTCGTATGCGATTGCGGAGCGTATTGGAGGAAGTGTTGAAAACTTCGCCAATATGATGAATGAAAGGGCGAAGCAATTAGGGGCTAAAGATAGTCATTTTGTAACGCCAAATGGATTGCATGATCCAAATCATTATACGACGCCATATGATATGGCCATGATTACGAGAGGTGTGCAAAAGTATCCTGAAATTTTACAAGCGATGAATACGAAAAGAACGACGGTTACGACATCTACGCAAACAGTTTCTATTTTTAATAAGTCTACTTATTTTGAAAATCCATATAGTATGGGTGGTAAGACAGGATTTACGAATGAAGCACGCAATACGCTCGTTTTATTAAATGAGAAGGATGGTAATCGTATTATAAATGTAGTAATGGCTTCTCAAAGACCTGAAATTTATGAAGATTTGAAGCAGATGGCGGAATATTCTTTTGGGCAATTTACGAAGCAAACTGTACTAGATAAACATAGTTGGCACCAAAAGGCAAAGTATTTAAATAAAGATGTTGATTCTGAGCTGGAAAAAAGTGCAGAGCTTATGCTAAAGAAAGATGAAGGGAAAAATATAAAAACGGCTTTTCGGGTTAATTCAGTGGATAAAGAATCTTTGTATCAAAAAGGAATTCATCGCGGTGAAGTAGTTGGTGCGGTAGATATTATAAAGAATAATCAAACGATTGCGACTATAAATGTTCTTTCAAAAGAAGATGTTACTTTTGCGATGCCTAAAAAAGATACAGTTGCACCTGAAGTAAAGGAATCGAATGTGAAAGTGATAAGTGTTGGAATAGGTGCGATTTTATTATTTGGAGCGATTTTATATGTAGTGCTGCGCCGAAATAACCAAGGGATGAAATCAGAAGAAAAATAAATTGCTAGTAGACCGTGATGAGATTTTGTTACGGTCTTTTTTGTATGCATTTCAAAAATGATTTAACTAATAATTGTAAATTTTCTTATTGCATTTCCAAATCGTTCGTTATATTATTTACTTGTGTTCTTGTTAGAGAACTAAATGAATATTGTATACTTCAAATAACATAAAACAACGGAGAGGGAGAGAGACGATGAAATTAATTTGGAAGGTGATTAGCAACGTTATCTCATTTGTTTTATTTGCGGTAATGGTTTGTTTAGCTTTTGTAGTTATTTCTTCAAAAGCGAGTGGCGGGGATCCAACAGTGATGGGATATCAGTTTAAGAGCGTTCTTTCAGGATCGATGGAACCAACATTTTTAACAGGATCAATCATTGCGATAGAGCCAACGAAAGATGGTTCTAAATATAAAAAAGGTGATGTTATTACGTTTAAAGAGAAAGATGACAAAATTATCACTCACCGTATTATCGGTGTGAAAGATACAAATGGAAAAGTAATGTATGAAACAAAAGGGGATAACAACAACGGACCAGATTTAGCACCAGTACTTGCAGAGAATGTAATTGGAAAGTATGCAGATATTACAGTTCCATACGTTGGTTATGGACTGAATTATGCGAGTTCAAAAGCGGGAGCAGCATTACTTCTCATTATTCCTGGAGTCTTTTTACTTGGCTATTCCGCAATTTCTATTTTTGGCGCTATTCGTAGCATTGACGGAGAAAAGAAAGATAAAAAAGTAGAACAATCCGTCTAGTTCGTTTGGTTATACTTTCCGTTTAGGAAGTTAACAAATATATATATATATTAAGGGGATATGGACATGACTTTAAAGAAAAAATTAGGAATGGGTATCGCATCAGCAGTATTAGGAGCAGCATTAGTTGGTGGAGGAACATTTGCATTCTTTAGCGATAAAGAAGTGTCAAATAATACATTTGCGGCTGGTACGCTTGATTTATCATTAAATCCATCAACAGTTGTTAATGTATCGAATTTAAAACCTGGTGATACAATTGAAAAAGAATTTAAACTAGAAAATAAAGGCTCTTTAGATATTAAAAAGGTTCTATTAAAAACAGACTATAATGTAGAAGATACGAAGAAAGATAATAAAGATGATTTTGGTAAACATATTAAAGTAACATTCTTAAAAAATGTAGATAAGCATGAGACGATTGTGAAAGAAACTACATTAGATAAATTGAAGGGTGATACACTTACAGCAGTAAATAATGATTTAGCTGCTTGGTTCTGGGATGAAAAAGGTATTTCTGCAGGTAAATCTGATAAATTCAAAGTGAAATTTGAATTCGTTGATAATAAAAAAGACCAAAATGAATTCCAAGGCGATAAGTTACAATTAACTTGGACGTTTGATGCACAGCAAGGCGATGGTGAAACGAAATAATAATGACAACAAAAAGAGACTATCAAAAGTGGTAGTCTCTTTTTGTGTTAAAAGAGAAATGTAAAAAGAAACATAATTTTTATATCATTTTGTAATTCACTTTATTATAATAAAGGTATAGTTCTTGATAAAGAACAAGTTGTTCGATAGGAGAGATTAAAATGCTGAAGGCACCTCGCAAATTCAAAAAGATGCTTATATTGCCATGTTTGTGCTCTATTACTTTTTATTTAGGTTCTCAAATGATGACTTATACAGAGGCAGCTTTCATTCATGAGACGAAAGTGCAGGCTACTATTTCTACAGCAAGTATTTTTCCAAAAACAGTTGATCAGTTGACAGAACAAGCTAAGCAACATAAGGAAGTAATTTTGCATGAGTATGAAGAGATGAAATCGAAAGTAACTTTCACTTCCACTCAAGAATTAGAACAGGCGCTTGTTACGTGGAAGCAAGGACGTGAGAAAATTGTTACTGAGAGGGAACTGTTACAAAAGGTATATGCATCAATAGAAAATCCTTATAACAAAGTGAAAGAAGAGTTAAAGGGAAATAAAAGTGAATCTAATAAGCAAGTATTCTCGTATGTGAATGCTGGTTTTCATATAGTTAAAGAGCACTGTGAGTATGTTGATAAAGAGGTTAATTTACAGGTGATTGATAAACAAATTCAAGCTTTTGAAAAATTATTAGTAGATGAAACAGCAAAGCAAGTGAGTGAGGCTGAGAAGCAAAAGAAATTAGAAGAGAGTAAGAAGCAAGAAGAAGCGAAAAAGCTAGAAGAGAGCAAGAAACAAGAAGAGGCGAAAAAGTTAGAAGAGAGTAAGAAGCAAGAAGAAGCGAAAAAGCTAGAAGAGAGCAAGAAACAAGAAGAGGCGAAAAAGCTAGAAGAGAGTAAGAAACAAGAAGAGGCGAAAAAACTAGAAGAGAGTAAGAAGCAGGAAGAGGCGAAAAAACTAGAAGAGAGTAAGAAGCAAGAAGAAAAGAAGGAATAGTAAGTAAAATACAGCAGCATTTCGGAAGGAATAAATACAATGATAAGACAAATAGGTGAGAGAGCCCTACGACTCACCTATTTGCTTTGTTTTTCTTATTTCACTATTCGTGGGTATAAGGTCTTCACCTAAAAATTTAACGAATGCGAGGAAGTTAGTTGGCAGCCCACCGCTAGGTGAAGGTTAATGATCAGTGGGGATGGATAGAAAAACTCTGATTAAAGTTTCACTTTATTTCTCAATACTTTTCTGAAAAAAAGGAAAAAATGTTGAGAAATAAAAATAATCAAAATATATATTGTATTTATATAGTCTTGTTCGTTATAATGAACTTAAGGTTTTAAAAAAAGAACAAATATTAGCTAAGCTAATATAGTTTTAGTTACACCTCTTATTTTGAAATAAGAGATAAAAATACAAAAAACAGCTAGGGGGAATTGATTGTGAGTCTGAAAAAGAAATTAGGTATGGGAGTTGCATCAGCAGCATTGGGGTTATCTTTAATTGGTGGAGGAACATTCGCTTACTTTAGCGATAAAGAAGTATCAAACAATACATTTGCAGCTGGGACGTTAGATCTTACATTAAACCCTAAAACGCTTGTAGATATTAAAGATTTAAAACCAGGGGATTCTGTTAAGAAAGAGTTCTTATTAAAGAACGACGGTACGTTAGCAATTAAAGATGTTAAATTAGCTACAAAGTACACTGTTGCAGATGCAAAGGGCGATAATGCTGGTGAAGACTTCGGTAAGCATATTAAAGTGAAATTCCTTTGGAACTGGGATAAACAAAGCGAGCCTGTATATGAAACAACTTTAGCTGATTTACAAAATGCTGATCCAGATCTTTTAGCTAAAGACATCTTTGCTCCTGAGTGGGGAGAAAAAGGTGGCTTAGAAGCTGGTACAGAGGACTATCTATGGGTACAATTTGTATTCGAAGAGAATGGTCAAGATCAAAACAAATTCCAAGGCGATTCATTGAACTTAGAATGGACATTCAATGCTAACCAAACAGATGGAGAAGAAAAATAATAAATAAAAAAAGCGGGGGATTCCCCGCTTTTTTTTATAAAGAAAAAAAGAAGTGCCCGTTTTAAGCACTCTTTTATATGTATTATTGTTGATTTTTCTTCCATTGTGTAAATTCGAGAAATTCACGAAACTGTTCTTTTGAGACACCAGAGCTCATCGCATCTTTAACGAGCTGTGTCCATTCGGAGTCTAGGTGACCCTCCGTTGTTGTTTCATCGTGAAGTAAAGTATCAACTGGAATTTGTAGAACAGCTGCAATTTTTTCAAGAAACTGAATAGAAGGGTTTTTTTGTAAATTTCGTTCTATAGAACTAATGTAAGATTTAGCGACACCAGCTTTTTCGGCGAGTTCTGTTAATGAAATGCCTTTTTGTAAACGAAGGCGTTTTATACGTTCTCCTATCATATTTGCGCACCTTTCTATCAATATGTAGTCGTCTTATGATGTGATTATTATAACATAAACTTCGTTAAAAAGAACGAGGCTATTGAGCCTGGCTCGTATGCTTCATACGTTGAAAAAAGTGTTCAATATCTTGCAGGGCAATGCCAGCATCTAGAGCTTCAAGTATTAAATCAATCCATTCTTGATCTAGTGAGTCAGCCTTATCTTTGTACAAATGTAATTCCTCCCTAATTAGTGGTCATAATTGCTGCTACAGAATATATGATAATGCAATCGGATTTTGTATTTTATATAGTGAATTATCAAATATTTTGTAGATGAAACAAAGATAAAATCCCCATTAAATTCCCTCTATGGCGATTATAAAGTTTCTGACAAATATTTTCAATATTTTCTGAAAACATTGTTGAATTGTGATATATTCGTATACTAACTATGAAATTTTTACAAATATATTAAAAAAATTACATAATATAACTAAATATTGAAAATATATTGAATTTTTAATAATATAGAGTGTGTAATACATATTTTATATTAGGGGAGGCAATAAGGGATGAAAAAGAAACCATTTAAAGTGTTATCATCAATTGCTTTGACAGCTGTTCTAGGCTTGTCGTTTGGTGCTGGAAGCCAGTCTGTATATGCTGAAACGCCGGAGAACAAGACAGCTACAAGCCCAGTTGATGATCACTTAATCCCAGAAGAGAGATTAGCAAATGCGCTAAAAAAACGTGGGGTAATTGATTCATCTGCTTCAGGGACAGAAACAAAGAAAGCTGTCGAAAAGTATGTAGAGAAAAAGAAGGGTGAAAATCCTGGGAAAGAAGCGGCAAGTGGGGACCAACTTACGAAAGATGCATCTGACTTTTTAAAGAAAGTGAAAGATGCAAAGGCAGATACGAAAGAAAAATCAGAGCAGCCAGCAAACGGGACTACAGCAGGAACAGGTCCAGTTAGAGGAGGCTTAAATGGGAAAGTACCAACTTCACCTGCTAAGCAAAAAGAGTATAACGGTGAAGTTCGTAAAGATAAAGTACTTGTTTTACTTGTAGAGTACGCTGATTTCAAGCATAACAATATTGATAAAGAGCCTGGCTACATGTATTCTAACGATTTTAACAAAGAACATTATGAAAAAATGTTATTCGGTAATGAGCCATTCGCGTTAGAGGATGGAAGCAAAATCGAAACGTTTAAACAATATTACGAAGAGCAATCAGGTGGTAGTTACACAGTGGACGGAACAGTCACAAAATGGTTAACAGTTCCAGGTAAAGCTGCTGATTACGGTGCAGATGCTGGTACAGGTCATGATAATAAAGGACCAAAAGGACCACGTGATCTAGTAAAAGATGCATTAAAAGCGGCTGTAGATAGCGGACTTGATTTATCACAGTTTGATCAGTTCGATCAATATGATGTAAATGGTGATGGGAATCAAAATCAACCGGACGGTTTAATCGATCACTTAATGATTATTCATGCGGGTGTTGGACAAGAAGCTGGCGGTGGTAAATTAGGTGATGATGCAATTTGGTCACATCGCTGGACAGTTGGACCAAAACCATTCGCAATTGAAGGTACACAAGCGAAAGTTCCATATTGGGGCGGAAATATGGCAGCATTCGACTACACAATTGAACCAGAAGATGGCGCGGTTGGTGTATTCGCACATGAATATGGCCATGATTTAGGTCTTCCAGATGAGTATGATACACAGTATAGCGGTGATGGTGAACCGGTTGAAGCTTGGTCTATTATGAGTGGCGGAAGCTGGGCTGGTAAAATCGCAGGAACAACGCCAACGAGTTTATCACCACAAAATAAAGAGTTTTTCCAAAAAACAATCGGTGGTAACTGGGCGAATATCGTAGAAGTAGATTACGAGAAATTAAATAAAGGTATCGGTCTGGCAACATACTTAGACCAAAGTGTTACGAAGTCAGATCGTCCAGGTCTGATTCGTGTTAACTTACCAGATAAAGATGTAAAAGGAATTCAGCCTGCATTTGGTAAACAGTATTACTACAGCACAAAAGGTGATGACCTTCATACAACGATGGAAACGCCACTATTCGATTTAACGAAAGCAACGACTGCAAAATTCGATTATAAGTCATTGTATGAAATCGAAGCAGAGTACGATTTCCTTGAAGTACACGCTGTAACAGAAGATGGACAAAAAACGTTGATTGAAAGAATTGGTGAGAAAGCAAATAGTGGAAATGCAGCTACGACAAATGGAAAATGGGTTGATAAATCATATGATTTAAGTCAATTCAAAGGTAAGAAAGTGAAACTAGTATTTGAATATATTACAGACGGTGGATTGGCGTTAAATGGATTTACACTTGATAATGCGTCACTAACTGTAGATGGAAATGTTGCATTCTCTGATGATGCAGAAGGTACACCACAATTCAAATTGGACGGTTTCGTTGCATCTAACGGAATGGATAAGAAAAAGCATAACTACTATGTAGAGTGGAGAAACTATGCGGGTTCAGATAACGCATTGAAATTTGCTCGCGGTCCAGTATATAACACTGGTATGGTTGTATGGTATGCGGATTCAGCTTACACAGATAACTGGGTTGGCGTACATCCAGGACATGGTTTCCTTGGTGTAGTTGACTCTCATCCAGAAGCAATTGCAGGAACTTTAAATGGCAAACCAACATTTACAAGCAGTACACGATTCCAAATTGCTGATGCGGCGTTCTCATTCGACAAAACGCCAGCTTGGAAAGTTGTATCTCCAACGCGTGGAACATTCGTATACGATGGATTACCAGGGGTACCGAAGTTCGATGACTCTAAAAAGTATATTAATGAGCAGATTCCAGATGCAGGACGTATTTTACCGAAGCTTGGTCTGAAGTTTGAAGTAGTAGGACAAGCTGATGATAATTCTGCAGGTGCTGTTCGTTTATACCGTTAATACAGTAAAACTACCGGGAGATTTTCTTTCGGTAGTTTTTTGTGAGCAATGAATTTTATATAAAGGGAAAAGTTATATATAATGTAACTTTAAGAATAGAAATTTGTTACATATGAAGTCTATATAAATAATGAAAGAATTGGATAAAAATAGTGGGAGAAGGTGAGTGCATGAGTATTTCCTCTATTGTAAATAAACAAAAGGAATATTTTTATAAAGGACATACGAGGAGTCTAGAGACGAGAAAGAATAATTTGAAGAAGCTTTATGAAGGAATTCAGCGTTTTGAGGATGAGATTTTTCAAGCGTTGAAATTAGATTTGAATAAATCAGTTCACGAATCATTTACAACAGAAATTGGATATGTACTAAAAGAGATTTCTTTTCAAATGAAGCATATTTCATCTTGGAGTAAACCAAAGCGTGTTCGCACAGCTCTTACTCATTTTGGATCGAAGGGGAAAGTGGTGCCAGAACCGTATGGTGTGACGCTTATTATCGCACCGTGGAACTATCCGTTTCAATTAGCGATTGCACCACTCGTAGGAGCATTGGCAGCTGGCAATACAGTCGTTTTAAAGCCGTCAGAGTTAACGCCAAACGTTTCAAAAGTGCTTACGAGAATGTTAGGTGAATTATTCCCAGAAGAGCTTGTATCGGTAGTAGAAGGCGGTGCTGAGGAAAGCACTGCACTTTTAAAGGAACCGTTTGACTATATTTTCTTTACAGGTAGTGTTGGTATCGGAAAAGTTGTGATGGAAGCAGCGGCGAAAAAATTAACGCCTCTTACGTTAGAGCTTGGCGGGAAAAGCCCATGTATTGTACATAAAGATGCAAAGCTAGATGTAACCGCAAGACGTATCGTTTGGGGCAAGTTTTTGAATGCTGGGCAGACGTGTGTAGCGCCTGATTATATGTACGTTCATTCTTCAGTGAAAGAGCAGTTAATCGAGGCATTAAGACATGAAATCGCAGAGCAATATGGAAAAGATGCTTTGCAAAATGACAATTATGTGCGAATTGTGAGTGAGCGTCATTTTGAACGTTTATGTACATTTTTGCAAGATGGTAAACCTGTGATTGGCGGGAATTATACGAAAGAAACATTACACATCGAACCGACAGTGTTAACGAATGTTACATGGCAAAGTGCTGTTATGGAAGATGAAATTTTTGGGCCGATTTTACCAATTATAGAATATGACAAAATAGAAGAGGTAATTGAAACGATTCAGCACCATCCAAAGCCGTTAGCACTATATGTATTTTCTGAAGATAGAAAAGTGCAAGAGAAAGTGACGAGTAATATTTCATATGGCGGAGGATGTATAAATGATGTCGTATATCATCTTGCAACGCCATATTTACCTTTTGGGGGCGTTGGAAGTAGTGGATTAGGCAGCTATCATGGTGAACAAAGTTTTCGGACTTTTTCCCATTATAAAAGCATTTTGTCCCAATCTACAGCATTCGACATGAAAATTCGTTACTCTTCTACAAAAAGTGCTTTAAAATTCATACGAAAGTTGTTAAAATGATGATGGTGTTTATCAGTAGGCGTAGCCGTATGATAAAAACCCCTTCGCAACTGAAGGGGTTTTTCTGTTCGACATATGTATCATGCGAAAATGAATCAAACATACTACATAAAGAATAGAAGAGAACGCTGCTAAACAACCATTTTTGTTTGGATCGAAACAAAAAAATAGTCTATAGAACATAAATATTTATTCATGAATATAAAAATTAAAATTTAAGGTAGATAGGACGGGAAAATGAAAAAGATTATTAAAGTTGAAGCAGTAGAAAAACATTTTGGAAATCAAGTGATTATCCCCCCTCTTTCTTTAGATATTAAAGAAGGAGAATTTTTAACAATTTTAGGACCGAGTGGTTGCGGGAAAACGACTTTACTTCGTATGATCGCAGGATTTGAAACCCCAACTAAAGGGAATCTTTTATTAGATGATGAAAAGATTAACGATTTGCCGCCATACAAGCGTCATATGAATTTAGTGTTCCAACATTACGCACTATTCCCACATATGAATGTTGAAAAAAATATTTGTTTCGGTATGAAAATGCAAAAAGTATCAGCAGCAGAACAGAAAGAACGTGCGGAAGAGGCAATGCGTTTAACGCAGTTACTTGAGTTCCGTAATCGTAAACCTTCGAAGCTTTCTGGTGGACAGCAGCAGCGTGTAGCAATTGCAAGAGCAATTGTAAACAACCCACGTGTATTACTATTAGATGAGCCACTTGGAGCGCTTGACTTTAAGTTAAGAAAAGATTTGCAACGTGAATTGAAAAACTTACAACGTAATTTAGGAATTACGTTCATATATGTAACGCACGATCAAGAAGAAGCGATGAGTATGAGTGATCGTATTGTCGTTATGAATAAAGGGCATATCGAACAAGTCGGCACGCCTAAGGAAATTTACAATAAGCCGAAAACATTGTTTGTTGCGACGTTTATCGGTGAAAATAATATCGTGAAAAATGGGGAAAACTACGTAGCAGTTCGCCCTGAAAATGTAAAAGTTCGCTCGGTTGAAGAGCCAATTTTAAAAGAATACCATCTTGGACATATTGAAGATATTGAATTTGTTGGAAATATGGAAAAGCTATATGTACGTGAGGAGAAAACAGCGGAATTACTAATGGCATACCAAACTGCTGAAGAAGCAACGCAGTGGAGCATTGGAGATAATGTATATGTAGGCTGGGAGCAAGAGGACGAGGTGACCTTAAATTGAAGAAAGGGAAATTACTCGCATTACCTACAGTCGTATGGCTGTTACTCTTCTTCCTAATTCCACTTCTGTTCGTATTAGCATTTGCCTTCATGCAGCGCGGAGCATACGGGACAGTGGAAATGAAATTTACATTAGATAACATAGCACGTGTGTTTGATCCATTATATATGGGGACGTTATGGGAAACAGTGAAGATAGCTGTTATTACGACAGTACTATGTTTATTAATCGGTTATCCATTCGCCTATACAATTACAATTGTTGATCGTAAATATCGTTCTATCCTTCTATTATTGGCAACGATTCCGTTCTGGATTAACTTTCTTGTTCGTTCATACGCATGGATTGTTATTTTACGTTCACAAGGTCTTGTAAACACATTGCTATTGAAACTAGGTATTATTAGTGAACCTTTAAATCTGCTATATAATACGCCTTCTGTAATACTCGGAATGGTATATTCTTTATTACCATTTATGATTTTACCAGTGTATGCAGCAATTGAGCAGCTTGATAAGCGTAAGCTAGAGGCGGCTTATGATTTAGGAGCAACACCAGTAAAGGCATTTTGGAATGTAACAGTACCGATGACGATGTCAGGGATTACAACTGGTTCTATTTTAGTATTCGTTTCTTCTATCGGAATGTTTGTTGTATCAGACGTTATGGGTGGATCGAAAGTAGCATTAATCGGAAACGTAATTCAAAACCAATTCTTAGGTTCACGTGACTGGCCATTTGGTTCCGCGTTATCTATGATTGTTGTTCTATTCTCTGTTCTGTTAATTTACTTATATTATCGTGCAACGAAAGTATATAAATATGATGGAAACGGAGGGGAATAGGCAAAAATGAAGAAGTTTTTAGTTTCTTATTCTTGGTTAATCTTATTGTTTTTGTATTTTCCAATGATGGTTTTAATGGTATATTCCTTCAACGATTCTCGCATTAATGCGGAATGGGAGGGCTTTACACTCCATTGGTATACAGATTTATTTCAAAAACAAGATGTTATTGATGCGTTTGTAAATAGTATGACGATTGCTGTTATAACGACAATTGTGACGACAGTTCTTGGTGTGATTTTTGCTATTGCATTACACCGTTACAAATATCGTTTTGAAGGGGCCATTAACGGTCTTGTATATTTACCAATTTTAATTCCTGATATTTTAATGGGATTATCTTTACTTATCCTATTTAGTCAATTAGGTATGGAACTTGGAAAAACAACAATTATTATTGCACACATTACATTCAGTATTTCATTTGTTGTTGTTATTTTAGCGGCACGTCTTTCTGGTATGGGACGTGATTTAGAAGAGGCTGCAAACGATTTAGGAGCAACGCCGTGGCAAACGTTTCGTTATGTAACGTTTCCAGCAATTGCACCAGGAGTTATTTCAGCCGCATTATTAACATTCACATTATCGATTGATGATTTTGTAATTAGTTTCTTCGTATCAGGACCAGGATCAACAACATTGCCATTATACATTTATAGTATGGTTAAGCGTGGAGTATCGCCTGAAATTAATGCTCTTTCTACAATATTAATTGTTGTAATTGTAGGATTAATGGTGCTATCAGAAATTTTCCGTAATAAAGGTGCAGACGGTGAAGAGAACTCTGGAGGACACCTTCCTTTATAATACGAATGATATAGAAAGAACGAGGAGGTAATAAACCGATGAAATTAGTGAAGAGATTAGCTGGTATAGCAATTAGCTTCAGTCTTGCTGCAGGTGTACTTGCTGGTTGTGGTGAGAAAAAAGAAGAATTAAACATTTATAGCTGGGCGGACAATTTTGATGAGCAAGTTTTAAAAGATTTTGAAAAGAAATATAACGTGAAAATTAACTACGATAAATATGCAAGTAATGAAGAAATGCTTGCGAAATTACAAGCTGGTGGCGCGACATATGATTTAATTCAGCCATCTGATTACATGGTGAAAACGATGGCGAAGATGGACTTATTAGCGCCTTTAGATAAGAAGAATATCCCGAACATCGAGAACCTTGTGTCTAACTTTAAAACACCTGCGTTTGATCCAGAGAATAAGTATTCTCTAGTATATACTTGGGGTGTAACAGGAATTGCATACAATAAAAAGTATGTGAAAGAAACACCTACAAGCTGGAATGATTTATGGAACGAGAAATATAAAGGACATGTTACTTTATTAAACGATTCTCGTGAAGTATTAGGAATGGGACTTAAGAAAAACGGTTTCTCTAATAGCACGAAAGAGGATGCACAGTTAAAGACAGCGTCTGCTGATTTGCAGAAGCTACTTCCAAACTTATTAGCATTCGATACAGATAATATTAAACAAAAATTCATTACAGAAGATGCTTGGATCGGGACAGTTTGGTCTGGAGACGCAGCATTCATTGCGAAAGACAATAAAGATGTAGGATACGTTGTACCAAAAGAAGGTGGCACAATTTGGGCTGATACGTTAGCAATTCCAAAAGGTGCGAAAAATAAAGAACTTGCAGAGAAGTTTATGAACTACTTATTAGATGAAAAAGTAAGTGTGAAAAACTACGAGTCAATTGGTTACAGTAATCCAAATGAAAAAGCTCATCCTCTTCATAGTAAAGAATATCGTGATAATCACATGATCTTCTTAACAAAAGAAGAATTAGATCGTACAGAGTGGCTTGTTGATGTAGACGATAAGTTAAAAGACTACGATCGCTACTGGACAGAGCTGAAAACAAAAGGTAAATAAGTAAGAAAATGCGGTTTCTAAAGTAGAAATCGCATTTTTTCATAGTAGGAGGAAGTCGATTGAAGAAAAAGTTACATCAGTATGAGTTAATGTGTATCATTTTATTGTTTGTTCTATTTAGCATCATCGCTTGGAGGGTACATGTAGGTGGTGTTACAATGATGGATACATACGTACGTGATATGGTAAAAGGATTACAAACGGAAAGCTCACTTACATTCTTCTCATACTTTACAAAGCTAGGATCTGCAATTGGAGTTATAACGACACTAATTATAAGTTTGCTCGTTTTTTGGAAAAAGCGTTATTATGCTGCTATGATCGTGTATCCAATGGCTATATTAACGACACACCTTGTTAATAAGGGAATAAAAGAAATTGCAAAAAGAGACCGCCCATCATTAAATGAGGCACTTGACGCACTTGGGTATAGCTTCCCAAGCGGACATGCAATGCTATCTATTATAACATTCGGTTTTCTTGCCTATATCATTGCTGCCAATTTGAAGAGTGTAGCTGGAAAATGTGGTATTACGATTTCGATGGGCATATTAATTATATTGATTGGATTAAGTAGAGTTATTTTAAATGTTCATTACCCGACTGATATTTTAGCTGGTTACTGTGCAGGTGGCATTTTGTTAATCATCGCAATTTATTGTCATCGTTTACTTACCGAGAGATTGGGACTTAATAACGAGAGATAAAAAAACGTCTAGAAAAACTAGTATTATAGTTTTTCTAGACGTTTTTTGTTTATGGGGAGATGTGATAAAGTATAAATGACAAGTGAATTATATAAAGTAGGTGAAAATGTGTGAAGACAAATGTACATAAAATTGATAAGTGGGGGAAGTTAGGAACTTTTTTGTATCAATTTCGTTATACAGTAATTGTAGCATTACTACTACTTGCGATAGTGCTCGGTATTTTTGCTCCAAAACTTCCAGGAGTATTGGGCGGTGATGGTTTCCAAACAGAAGGGGATTATCAAAAGACGAAAGAAATTTTAGATAAGGATTTTAAGCAGTCTCAAGATACACTTTTACTCGTTTTTGAGAAGGAAAAGGATACTTCGCATGAGGAGTTCCAAAATCGTATAGAGGGGATAATAAATCAAATTGAAGAGAAAGAAAAATACGAATCTTTCCATCATCCAATGCAAAATAAAGAGATGTTACAAGATGATATCGGTTATGCGACGATTTTATTTTCCGGGAAAACAAATAAAGAACGAATGGAAAAGACATTACAATTTGCCGGGAAAATCGAGAAGGAAAGTAATAGCGTATTAAAAGTAACACCGACAGGATATCCGAAAATTAATCAAGAGATTAATGAAAGAACGCAAAATGATTTAAAAGTAGCAGAGATGATTGGATTACCTATTGCTTTTCTCGTACTATTATTCTCATTTGGTAGTCTGATTGCGTCTATTTTACCGATTGTAAATGGCGCGCTTAGTGTCATTAGTACGATGGGGATTTTATATTTTATAGGTAGTGATAAAGAGCTATCTATTTTCGTGTTAAATGTTGCACCGATGATTGGGCTCGCATTATCAATTGATTTCGCACTGTTATTTGTAAATCGTTTTCGAGAGGAAGTTGCGAAGAGAACAGTGAAAGAAGCGATAGCGATTACGTATCAAACGGCAGGGCGTGCTATCGTATTTTCAGGGTTATGTGTATTCGTCGGTTTATCAGGCTTATTTTTCTTTAAGATAGATTATATTCAGTCTGTTGCTATTAGCGGGATGATTGTCGTTATTATGAGCATTTTGTTTTCGCTCACACTTCTTCCGGCGCTATTATCTTTAATTGGTAAAAGGATATTAAAAAAGAATCAGGCGGCGCCTACGCCATCAAATGTATGGCGTAAATTTGCACAGTTTGTAATGAAACATCCAATCGTCATGATTATTGTTGTTACAACATTTATTGTTATTTGTTTATTACCGCTACGTACAGCTAACTTGCAGTTTCCTGGTGTTGAAGCGTTACCTGAAAAGAGTGATACGAGAGTTGCATTTGAGAAGTATGAAGAAGCCTTTAATAAAACTGTCCAAACACACGCTGATGTGACATTAGTAGTAGAGACGAAGAAAGATATAACAGAAAAAGAAAGTTTACAAAAGATAGAAGCAGTTGTTCAAAAGTTAAAAGACGATAAGCAAGTATATAAGGTGAAAAGTGTATATGACGGGCTAAATGGAATGAAAGCAGATCAAGTTGCTGGAATGTTACAGTCGCCAGAGGCTGCGAAAATAGCTCCTGTATTTGAAGCGTATACGAAAGGGAATAAAACAACAATGGAAGTCTTTTTGGATACGAAGCCAAGTACAGAAACCGCAAAACAATGGGTTCGTGATTTCAAAAAGAATTATAAAGAAAATGATGTTACTTATTATTTGGGCGGTATGACGACGTTCCAGCAAGAGTTAGAAGATGAAATTAAAGATAAAGTTGCAATTGGTATGTCTGTTATATTTGGATCAACCTTTGTCATTTTATTATTAGCATTCCGCTCTATACTCATTCCAATTAAAGCTATTATTATGAACGTACTTAGTTTAAGTGCAACAATTGGAATTGTAATTTGGTTATTTGAAGGTGGTCATTTCGGATTAGAAGAGAGTTCAGTTTTATTTGTATTACCAATCTTTATTTTCGGCCTCGTATTTGGGCTTAGCATGGATTATGAAGTATTTCTTATTTCACGTATTCATGAGCTCTATGAAGAAACAGGGGATAACGATCAAGCAACGTTAGAAGGGCTTGTTTCGACAAGTAGGATTATTACGTCCGCCGCTTTAATTATGATTGTTGTTACCGGTGCGTTCGCCTTTACTGATATTTTACCAGTAAAGCAGATGGGGCTTGGGGTTGCATTAGCAATATTTCTTGATGCAACAATTATCCGTCTTATGCTCGTACCAAGTTTAATGAAATTGTTTGGGGATTGGAACTGGTGGCTACCATTTCGAAAGAAAAGAGAAAAATCATCATAAAAAAACTCATCTATAAGATGAGTTTTTTTATGAATAGCAGGGCCCATATTTTGCGCATAGTATGTGATAAGAACATTACATACAAGTAGGTGAAGGCAATGTTTCGTTATTTTAAGTTTAAGCTAAATGATACAGTACAGTTTGCTGAAAACGATGGGCATATGTATCGCATTGTCGGTTATCGGTTGGAAAAAGGGTTTTACCCAAAAGATGAATGGACTCATATTATTTATGAACTGCTTAGAGACTTTGACGGGTATACGATGGATGCGGAAGAAGAGGAACTTGTAAAAGTCATTCAAGTAGAGGATGAGTATTACAAAATACAAGAAGTATCGGGGTATCGCTATCCAGTAAAAATGAAGCAAAAGCAACAGGTTATGAAAGGAGAGAAAATAGACGACTTATTAGATACGTACAACGACTATAAACGATTGGCGGATTTCTTTAAAGATTTATTGTATGAACAAAAAGCTGAAGAAGTGTTGCAGGAAATGAAAAGGCTTAGAGCGTGAGGGGACAGTCGATTATAAGGCTGTCCTCTATTTTTGACGGTGCATCAAATTATGTTTTCCGTTACAATGAGAGAATCAATAGAAATAAGGTGATTATAGTATGGAAACAAAGAAAAAGGGCGAATGGTGCGAAATTACGGTTCCAGCGACGTGGAATGGTATAAGTATTGAGTCGTTGTTAAAAGTAGAATGGGAAGTACCAAAAAAGTTATTACATCAGCTTCGTATGGAAAAAGGTGTTACGGTTAACGGAGAACAAAGGAGATGGAATGAACTTTTAAAAGAAGGAGATAAGTTACAAGTTCATATGTTTATGGAGGAGGAGTACGGCGTAGAGCCGGAATATGGTGAATTAAATGTAGTGTTTGAAGACGATCACGTACTCATTGTAAATAAGCAGGGGCAAATGGATACACATCCTTCTGAAAAAAATGGGACGGGAACACTTGCCAATCTTGTTGCTTTTCATTTTCAAATGCAAGGTTTAGAGACGAAGGTTCGGCATATCCATAGATTAGATAAAGATACGACAGGTGGTGTTGTATTCGCAAAACATAGAATTGCGGGTGCAATTATGGATCGTTTATTAATGGAACGGAAAATCAAAAGAACGTATATGGCACTTGTTGAAGGAAAAGTAAAAAAGAAGCAGGGGACAATTGATGCAGCTATCGGAAGAGATCGACATCATGCTACAAGGCGTCGTGTTTCTCCAAAGGGAGACCAAGCTATAACGTATTATAAAGTAGAGAAATATTTTAAAAAACAAAATGCGACGCTCGTAACGTTACAGTTAGAAACTGGTAGAACGCATCAAATTCGCGTTCATATGAGCTATAATGGAAATCCATTAGTTGGGGATGTATTATATGGTGGGCAAACAACATATATGTCCGGGCAAGCGTTACATGCGATGAAGATTAATTTTTTGCATCCGATTACGAAAGAAGAGATCGTTGTTGACGTACCTTTCCCTACAAATTTAAACGATACAATGAAAAAATTTGAAAGAGAAAATAGGTAAAGTGTAGGTTTAAAGTTGAAAAAGGTAGATTTTTGCAGGGATTTCTCTGAAAGAGGCGAAGCCGTTAAGAGAAAAGAGAGGTGAGAATTACTTGATCAAATATAAATATATGCTAGGGATATTTTTCGCTTGTCTTTTACTTACTCTATGTATTTATCCATATTTACCAACTCGTATGGCAGTGCATTGGAACGAGAATGGTGGAGCGAACGAGGTTATGAGTAAACAAGTTGTCGTATTATTTATCCCTGTCCTTATTATTATTTTACATGGATTAGTATATGTTATTTTACATAATATATATAAGTTTAATGAAGGAGAGTATTTCATTATAAATGGATTTATAAAGAGTATTACTTTATTTATGATGTTTGTCCATATACTAATTCTCTTTATTAATTTGGGAAGTATTATATCCTTTCAGACAGGACTAACGATTGGAATTAGTATGTTTCTTTTTATGTTTAGTAAAGTGTTTAAAAAGGTGAAGGATAGAGAGAAAGAACCGATCAAATTACAAAAAATCCGTTTAGTTAGTAGGCGAATCTTTCAAGTGATGGCATGCAGCATATTATTTTCGTTGCTTTTGAGCCTGAAGTGGGGATTTTACTTGTTAATTAGTGTAATAAGCTGCGGGTCTATTTTGTTTATGTTCTATATTTTATACGCATACATATTAGAAAGCTATGAAACATAAAAAAAGAGTCTTCTTCTAGAAGACTCTCTTTTTATTTACTTCGTAATAAATTGTTGTGTCCAGTAGTTGCCGCTTTCTACATAGCCAACACCGATATGAGTGAAGCCACTATTTAAGATGTTTGCACGGTGTCCGGCACTGTTCATCCAAGCTTGTACAACTTCTTCTGGAGTACGTTGTCCTTGGGCGATGTTTTCACCTGCAGATTTATAAGAAATACCAAATTTTTTCATCATGTCAAACGGAGACCCGTATGTAGGGCTGTTATGATCAAAGTAGTTGTTTTTTTGCATATCTTCAGACTTAATGCGTGCTACTTTGCTTAATTCAGTATCGATTTGTAATGCTGATAAGCCTTGTTTTGTACGCTCTGCGTTTGTTAATTCAACAACGCGTTGTTCGAATTCGCTTAAAGATTTTGCTTCTTCAGCAGGCTTTTGCTCAGCTGGTTTTTGTGTTTCGTTTTGAGTATTGTTGTTTTCAGCTGGTTTTTGAGCTTCTGGTTTAGCAACTTCTTCAGCAGGCTTTTGTTCAGCTGGTTTTTGAGTTTCCTCAGCAGGCTTTTGAGCTTCTGGCTTAGCTGTTGGTTGTTCAGTAACAACATTTTCAGTAGGCTGTTGACCAGGAATGAAGCAATCTTGTTGGAATTGTCCTTGGTTCCATTGTGCTAATGATTCAACTCCCATAGATTGTAAGAATGCTTGTAATTCTTGTTGGCTCATTTGCTTCATCATCATTTTTGAATGCTGAATATTTTGAACCTTTATGTTAGATGGTTGTACTGTTGCAGCTTGTGCATCTAAAGAAGATACTCCTAAAGTAAGAGCTGTTGCAGCAGCTACAGATAATAAAACACGCTTTTTCATGATGTGTGTCCCCCTATATAAAGTTTTAATTTGTTTTCACACGATTTGTTTTTGACAGCCTGTCTGACTGACCAATTCATCGTAGCATACAATTTGCGAGAAAAAAGATGGAAAAAAATTCATAGACTTAAAAATTTCCTAATTTATCCTAAGAGGAGGAAAGGGATGAAATAAGAGAAACATAGAGTATAAAAGGAATTTTTAGCATTTTTATACTTGGTTTTAAGAGGGGGTTTTTGGATAAATGTACCTATATTAAAAATGAAGAATCCTATTGTATCAATGATTTTAGCATTTTTTTGAGGAATATACTGGATGTATTTTTACAAAACTGTAATGTTTCTGTTGTTCTTTTTTATAATAAAGTAACATATTTTTAATGTTGTAGCGGACAAAAAAGCGGCTATCTCTTTACGTAGACGAAGGAGATAGCCGTTTTCCTATTATTACGTATGTTACGAGTTATTACGAGTTGGTTTCAATTGCTTCTAATAATAGATCAACAATGTGAATTCCTCTCATTTTATGAGAAAGACCTTCACGTTCAATACCTAGTTTCATTTGTAATAGACATCCAGGGTTTGCAGTAACAATTGTCGCTGCATCTGTTTCATGTACACGGTCCATTTTGTAATCTAGAAATTCCATTGATAACTCCGAATGGACAATATTATAAATACCAGCAGAACCACAGCAACGGTCCGCATCTTTCATTTCGCGGTATGTTGCGCCTTGAATGGCCTCTAGTAACATACGAGGTTCCGAAGATGTTCGCATAACATTGCGTAAATGACAAGAGTCTTGATACGTAATGATTTGCGGCGTGAGTCGTAAGTCATTACGTTTATGGAAATCTAGTTCTACTAGTATAGCAGTAATATCTTTAATTTTAGAAACAAATTGCTTTGCGCGTTCAGCCCATTTGGGATCATCTTTTAACAGATAATCATAGTCTACGAGGTAAGCTCCGCAACCACCTGCATTCGTAATAATATAGTCGATGTTTAAATCTTCGAATGCTTCTATATTTCGTTTTGCTAATTCTTTTGCTCCACTCTTTTCACCAGCATGCCCATGTAATGCCCCGCAGCAACTTTGTGTTTTCGGAATAACGATATCACAACCAGCTAACTGAAGAAGTTTCATCGTTGCGTTATTTGTTTCTAAAAACATCGTATCCATTAAACAGCCTGTGAAGAATGCAACTTGTTTCTTCTTTGCCACCTCAGCAGGTAAAAATTCAGGACGATCTTTCATTGCTTTCATTTTAGGGACTTTTGGCAAAACGAGGTCCATCGTTGCAAGTGTTTCAGGGAATAACTTCATAATACCTGTTTTATGTGTTAGCGTTTGTAAACCAGAACGCTGGTAAAATCCGATTAGTCCTGTTAATGTTCGCATTCGGTTTTGATGCGGGAATAGTCCTTCAAAAACAACTTTACGAACAGCTCTCACGGGCATGGAGAACTTTTTATTTTGATTAATAATATCACGAGCTTCTTCTAATAAATGTCCATAATTCACACCAGATGGACAAACAGGTTCACAAGCGCGGCAGCCAAGGCAAACATTTAATGTATCTTCAACATCTTCATCCGGCTCAATTAAACCATCAACGACGGCTTTCATTAAGGCGATACGTCCGCGTGGGGAATGTGATTCTTTATACCCAGATTGAATGTAAGTAGGGCAAGTTGGTAAACAAAAGCCGCATCGCATACAGTTTAGTAGTTCATCTTCACTTAATCGTTCTTTAAATTCCTTTTGAATGTTTTCTTTATTTAATGTGGTCATCGCTCAACCACCACTCTTTTACGAGAGTCTTTCGCGAACATCTTTCCAGGATTCATAATGTTGTTTGGGTCGAAGGCTTGTTTAATCCCTTGCATAGCAGCAATACCTTCTTTACCTAATTTCATTTCTAAATACGGAGCTTTCATTGCGCCAACACCATGTTCACCAGTAATCGTACCACCAAGCTCAATCGCTTTCGCAAATATTTCAGCAAAAGCTTGTTCGGCACGATGCATTTCTTCTTCATTACGGGCATCTGTCATACAAGTCGGATGCAAATTACCATCACCAGCATGACCAAAAGTACAAATAGGAATATTATATTTCTTTGCAATTGCATTAATTGCTTCAACCATTGGAGCGATTTGTGAACGTGGTACAGTTGCATCTTCTAATATTGTTGTCGGTTTTAGTCTTGCAAGTGCTGATAGTGCACTACGGCGTGCTGTACGAAGCGCATCTGCTTCGGCTTCATCTTTTGCAACGCGAACATCGACCGCATTCATAGCACGGCAAACGTTAGCCATTTTTTCGATATCGCGATTGACAACCTCGGGCGGGCCATCTTGTTCAATTAATAAAATTGCTTTAACGTCAGTTGGTAAACCGATTTGTGCAAACTCTTCTACAACTTCAATTGTTGGTTGGTCTAAAAACTCAAGTGTCGCCGGAATAATTTTATTTGCAATAATAGCAGAAACAGCTCGAGCAGCTTCGTTAATATCTTCATATAGCGCAAGCATCGTTTTCTTCGTTTCAGGCATAGGGACAAGTTTTAATATAGCTTCCGTAACAACACCAAGTGTTCCTTCAGAACCAATAAATAAACGAGTTAAATCATAACCAGCTACATCTTTTGCTAATTTACCGCCAGTACGAATGATATCGCCGTTCGGTAAGACAAGTTCAAGCCCCATTACATAATCACGTGTTACGCCATATTTTAAACCACGTAATCCGCCGGAGTTTTCATTAATGTTACCGCCGATTGTAGAAATTTTCATAGAGCTTGGATCTGGTGGATAAAATAAAGCTTTTTCTTCTACTGTTTTAATAATATCAAGTGTAATAACACCAGCTTGTACAGTAATTGTTAAATTCTCTTCGTCAATTTCTAAAATATTGTTCATATGGCGGAAAATAAGGACGATACCACCTTCAAGTGGACACGTTCCAGCGCAAAGATTTGTTCCAGACCCGCGAACGTATACTGGGATTTTATGAGTGTTACACACTTTTAACACGTCTGCTATTTCATTTGTATTACGAGGAGCGATGACTGCATCAGGCATCGCTTGGAAGTTTGGAGTGGCATCATAACTATAAGTTAAACGCCCCATATTGGATGTATCTACATTATCTTCGCCAACAATAGATACGAATGAATCAATAATTTGCTTTTCTAACATTGGAAATCCCCCTCAAACTGTTAACGTATTTCGTCATAATAAAAAACGTTGTAACAGTGCTTTCATTATAATGATAAAAAAGTTGGAGGATTCTTTCTATGTACAATCATCTAAAGATTAATCTATTTTATCGTTATTTTTTGTGTGCTTATCTAATAAGAGGAGTGCGAAGTATAAAACATTTAAATCTTTGAATTGTTTCGGGTCAAGTCCTGTATGTTCTTCAATCTTTTTTAGCCTGTAATGCAATGTGTTAATGTGTATATGTAATTGCTCAGCTGTCTGCTTATAAGATTGGTTATAATCGATAAATAAACGTAAAGTGTGCATAAGCTCAGGAGATGATACTAAGTTTTCAATGGTACGCTCTAGAAACTGTTCTCGAGTTTCAGTAGAAATATCTTGTAAGCACATCTCTAAACGTAAATCTTCATTAAATACAATTTTTTTCGTTTCAAGTGATACTGAAAGGGCGCGTAATGCTTGTTCGTACGATAAGTTCATATTGCTTGGCGTAACTGTTTGTCCAATCCCGATATATAAAGTAATAGAAAATAAAGTTTCACAGTCTTGTTTTAACCGTTTTAAAAATTGAAAGGTTTGCTCTTTGGATTGGATTGTTGTAAACAAAATAAACCGATCATTTCCCCAGCGAACAAATAAATTTTCTTTTGCTAAAATGTTGCGCATATGTTGCCAAATTTTACGCTGGAGCATCGTATTATCTTGGGCGATTGATAATAAAATAAGTTGTTTCTTCTTATATAAATCAATGCCAAGCGTTTTTGCACGATCGAGAAAACTTGGAGACCAGTCTGTATTTTGAAGCCAATCAAAGACAAATGCTTCATAAGAACGGTGCTCAAGTTCTAGTTGTTCTAAAAAGTAGTTTTCATGAATTAATAATTCGGTCATCTTACGTAATATTTCTCCGTATTGTGAAATATTTTCAGGTTCTCCTGTAATTCCAATCACGCCGATTACTTCGTCATGGAATAGTAAAGGAAGGTTCATCCCAGCTTTTACACCTTGCAGTCGTCGTTCATCGTCTTTTGTAATAATGACAGTTTTCTTTTGTTTCGCACAGCGGAGTGCACCTTCATGAAATTGACCGATTCTTTCCGCATCTGTACTTGCGATAATAACGCCTTGTATATTAATAATAATAATGTTTTCAGTAATTAATCTGCGTACTTCACGTACAATTTTATTCGCTAAATCAGGAAAAAGCATAATTTACACACCTCAAATTCTATTTGTTGTACATTATATATGTAAGTTTATTAATAAAGGAAGATTTCACATTTTCCACACATTTATTTGTTATTTTACAATTATAACGAAATCATCTGAAGATGGAGGGAATCTTTTGAGAAAGTATGTTTTTCTTCTCTGTTTTTTATTTCTATTAGTAGGGTGTCAAGGAAGTTCGTATACACCGATTGCTAAAGATAAAAGTGTTATTATAACAACGAATGTAAAGGAAGGTAGTATTAGTTTTATTGATAAAAAAACAAAGAAGCTATTAACAACATGGGAATTAAATGAGCCGATTGCGGGGGTTACGCTACTTCCAAATGGCGAGGAAATACTTGTTTATGGTAAGCAATTAGAATATATGTATGTATATTCACTAGCAGAAGGAAGACAAGTGGACAAATATAAGATTGGAAAAGGAATTGCTAATGTTATCGCATCAGATGATGGAACACAATTATTTGCTGCCGATCAAAATGAACAAAAGGTAAGGTTCTTTACGATAAAAGGAAAAGAGACAGGGAGTGTTTCAACAGGAAAAGGGCCGATAACGATGGTAGAGCATCATAATCAGTTATCTGTACTAAATTTTTATGATACGAAACTAACAACAATTGATACAAAGAAAAAAGAGGTTATCCAATCCTTTATGATTCCCCCAGCATCAACAGGAGCGACGATTAGTCCTGATGGGAAAGAAATATGGATTGGTGGACATGGTGATGGAAGTCAAGTGAATGAGAAAGTATTAGTGTATTCTTTACAGAGCGGAGAGATGATGCGTTCTTTACATGCTCCGTTTATGCCTGTGAATATAACAAAGGATGATAAGTATGTATATGCGCTAAGTCACGGTTCAAATACGCTTAGAAAGTTTGATGCAAGTACGTATCAAGAGGTAGGATTTGCAGAAGTAGGATCTAATCCATTTGCATTTTTGAAAAGCGGTGCAGAAGGATATGTAGCTAGTTATGATAGCGATGAAGTATGCGTAATGGATATGAAGAATATGAAAATAAAACAAACAATTAAAGTCGGAAAAGGACCGTTTCAACTCATAGAGAGAGAAGGGGAAGGACAATGAGTAAATATAACGTGCTAGTCGTAGATGACGAAAGTGATATGAGGCAACTTGTCGGAATGTACTTAGATAACTTCGGATACGAGTGGGGAGAAGCTGAAAATGGAAAAGAGGCACTTCGAAAATTAGAGACGGATCATTACGATTTCGTTGTACTAGATATTATGATGCCTGAGATGGATGGGCTTTCAGTTTGTAAAGAGATTCGAAAAACGTCGGATGTACCTATTATATTTTTAACAGCAAAAGGTGAAGAGTGGAATAGGGTGAACGGCTTACGTATGGGAGCAGATGATTATATTGTAAAGCCATTTAGTCCCGGGGAACTAATTGCTCGTATGGAAGCTGTTTTAAGACGATATACAAAGCAAGAACAGCAAGAAGAGATTCAATTTGGACCGATTCTTATTAATGAAAAAAGTAGGAGGGTCGAGACGAATGGTGAGACGATTCCTCTTACGGTAAAAGAGTTCGATTTACTATATTTTCTTTGCCAACATAATGGACAAGTATTTAGCCGGGAACAATTGCTTGAAAAGGTGTGGGGATATGATTATGCAGGAAGTACAAGAACGGTAGATACGCATGTGAAAACGATGCGTCTAAAGCTAGGAGAAAGTGGAAACTACATTCAAACCGTTTGGGGTGTAGGTTATAAATTTGAGGTGTAACGTATGTTTACGATGGTACAAAAGCTTTGGCTTACAGTAGTATGTGCAGTATGTGTAACAGTTTCCTTTCTTTATTTTGTATCTTTATACTCATATGAAAAGTTATACGTTGATAATTTAAAAGATTCATTAGTAATGGAAGGGAAACGTCTTGCCACGCAATATGATAAACGTGAAGGAGTATCCACTTTTGAAGAGAAAGTAAGGGCATATGATCAAATATCTAGTTCAGATGTCCTTTTCGTATACAATCCGCGTGATTTAAGCGCATGTTTGCCTTTTGATGTTCACCATCATTCTCTTATAAGTGAAGGGGATAGACAGGCGCTATTAGATGGGAAAACTGTGACAAAGATAGGGTATGAAGAACATTTTGATCGTAATATTATGGGTGTTGTCATCCCTGTTTTAGATAATAAAAAATTAGTTGGTATTGTATACTCTTATATTCCTTTAAAAAGTATAAAAGACTTAATATTTGATATGGGTCTTATTTTAGCGCCGTTAGCACTTGCAATGATTTTAATTACAATATGGATTGGTAGAAAAATTATTATCGCCATTACGAGACCGCTTTCGCAAATGGAACGAGTTGCAAATCATTTGGCTACTGGAGATTTCTCAGAGCGGATTACAATTTCTTCAGAAGATGAAATTGGACGATTGGGAAAAGCCTTTAATAAAATGGCAAATTCCTTAGAAACAGAAGATGTAAAGCGTAAGGAATTTTTAGCTAATGTTTCGCATGAACTTAGAACACCGCTTAGTTATATTAAAGGATATAGTGAAGCTATTTTAGACGGTGTAGCGAAGGGGCCGCAGCAGGAAAAAGTAACGCAACTTATTCATAAAGAAGCAGGTCGCATGCAGCGCCTCGTTCATGATTTATTAGATCTAGCGCAGCTAGAAGGTGAACACTTTCCCTTAAAGAAACAACCTATCGTTTTTTCACAGCTTATTGAAGATGTACTAAATACGTACGAGTTACAGTTTGTAGAAAAAAACCTTCGTATTTCAACGAATTTAAATCCTGAAATTATCGTAATGATTGATGAGGATCGTATGCAACAAGTACTTCATAATGTATTAGATAATGCGATACGTTATACAAATCAAAACGGGGATATCATAATAACATTAAAGCAAATCGATGATTATTGTGAATTGCACATAAAAGATACAGGAATAGGTATTGATAGAGAGCATTTAGAAAATCTGGGGGAACGCTTTTACCGAGTAGATAAAGCGAGAAGTCGTCAACACGGTGGAACAGGTTTAGGTCTTGCAATTGTAAGGCAAATTGTTCATATACATGACGGTGAGTGGAGAATAGAAAGTGAAAAAGGTAAGGGCACGACAGTTAGTATTAAATTAAAAGCACAAGATGAGGAGAGCATATTCTAACTTTTGGAATATGCTCTTCATATTGAAGGTAAATAGTTACGCGTAAATGTATTAATTAATATCAAACAAATATCAAAAATTTGACTATTTTATGAACAAAACATTTGTACTTCTTACTAATTCGTTCTAAAATAGTTATGGATGCTAAGTTCTTATAAAACGTTACAATTGTTGTTTGGAAGATACTGAGGTGATTTAACTGGAGTACAAATCTATTAAACCGAAAAAAATTTACGAAGAAGTATCTGAAGCTATTTTAACAATGATTAAAAATGGTACGTTAAAACCTGGTGACAAACTACTTCCTGTTCATCAATTAGCTGAGCAGTTTCAAGTTGGCAGATCTGCTGTTCGTGAAGCGCTAAGTGCGCTAAGAGCAATGGGCTTAATTGAAATGAAACAAGGAGAAGGTACATATGTAAGGAATTTCGATCCTTCTTCATTAACAAAATCACTAAATAACAAGTTATTAATGAAGAAAGAGGATATTTTGAATTTATTAGAAGTACGGAAGGTGCTCGAAGTGGGGGCAGTTCGAGCGGCAGCGGCAAAACGTACGGAAGCTAATTTGCAAAATATGAAGCAGTGGTTAGATGAAATGGCAAAGAGCATTGGAGATGAGAATGCTGGCGAAAAAGCAGACTTTCATTTTCATATGGGAATTGCAGAATCTTCGCATAATAACATCTTGCTTGAGCTCATGAATCATGTTTCAGAGATGATTGCTGAAACGATTGGTGAATCAAGACGCATTATTTTATATGGTGAACAAACAACATCAGAACGACTTTTAGAAGAGCATCAATCTATATATGATGCGGTGTTAAAGCAAGATGTGGAATTAGCGCAGCAAGCGATGCTAGATCATTTAACAAATGTAGAACATATTGTCACAGGTAAAAGCGATATAAATTCGTAATTTAATCTTTTAAAAATCTAATTTTCTGATAAAATAGAGAGAGATTAAGTAAGCGTTTTCTTTAGAAGAGGGAGAGGATAGGCCATGGTTGAGCCTACTTCTTCTAATCTTAGTCATCTGATGACCATATGATTTTTGGCGGAGTTGTAATGAGGGGGAATTATAGTTATGAAAGTTACTTTATTTGTTACTTGTTTAGTCGATATGTTTGAAACAAACGTCGGTAAAGCAACAGTTGAAGTATTGGAGCGTTTAGGTTGTGAAATTGAATTTCCAGAAGCACAAGTTTGTTGTGGTCAGCCTGCTTATAATAGCGGCCATGTAGAAGCAGCAAAAGAAGCGATGAAACATATGATTGAAACTTTCGAAGATGCAGAATATATTGTTACGCCATCTGGATCTTGTGCGACAATGTTTCATGAGTATCCGCATGTTTTTAAAGATGATCCGAAGTGGGCTAAACGTGCACAAAAGGTTGCTGATAAAACATATGAATTTACACAATTTATTGTAGATGTTTTAAAAGTTACAGATGTTGGTGCAAGTTTACCAGGGATAGCTACTATTCATAAATCTTGTCATATGACACGCCTGCTTGGAGTAAAAGAGGCACCAGGAATTTTATTATCAAGCGTAAAAGGATTAATTGTGAGAGAACTGCCGAACGTGCAAAATTGTTGTGGGTTTGGGGGAACGTTTTCAGTTAAGATGACTCCAATTTCTGAGCAAATGGTAGATGAAAAAGTAGATAGTGTAATGGAAACAGGTGCTGATTATTTAATCGGTGCAGATTGTGGGTGTTTGTTAAACATTGGCGGACGTATTGAGCGTTTAGGAAAAGAAGTAAAAGTAATGCATATTGCTGAGGTCTTGAATAGTCGCTCATGAAGGGGGAACATAAGCTATGTCTATGAAAATCAGTGAGAAAAAATTTAATGATCGCGTTGGCGATGGAATTCAAGATTCGTTTATGCGCGGAGCGGTATCTTCTGCACAAACGCGTTTATATACAAATCGATTAAAAGCAGCTGACGAGTTGGGAAACTGGGAAGAGTGGCGTGAACTAGGTGAACAAATTCGTCAACATACGTTAGAAAATCTTGATTATTATTTAATGCAGTTAAGTGAAAATGTATCAAAAAGAGGCGGTCACGTTTACTTTGCGAAAACGAAAGAGGATGCAGCAAAGTATATTCAAGACGTTGCAAAAAAGAAACAAGCGAAGAAAGTTGTAAAATCAAAATCAATGGTAACTGAAGAAATTAGTATGAATCATGCCCTTGAAGAGATTGGTTGTGAAGTGTTAGAGAGTGACTTGGGAGAGTATATCTTGCAAGTAGATAACGATCCACCATCACATATTATTGCGCCTGCACTTCATAAAAACAGAACGCAAATTCGTGATGTATTTAAAGAAAAACTTGGATATGAAAATTCTGATGATCCATACGAAATGACAAAGTTTGTTCGTAAACAACTTCGTGAGAAATTTATGGATGCAGAAATTGGTGTGACAGGTTGTAACTTCGCTGTTGCAAATACTGGCTCTCTTTGTTTAGTGACGAACGAAGGTAATGCCGATCTTGTCATGTCGATTCCGAAAACACAAATTGCAGTAATGGGTATGGAACGTATGGTTCCGACAATGGAAGAATTAGATGTTTTAGTTGGTTTACTATGTCGTAGTGCGGTAGGTCAAAAATTAACAAGTTATGTAACAGTAGCAGGACCAATTCAAGAGGAAGAGGTAGATGGACCAGAAGAGTTTCATTTAGTCGTTGTTGATAATGGCCGCTCTCAAATTCTTGGATCGGAATTCCGTTCAATATTGCAATGTATTCGTTGTGCCGCTTGTGTTAACGTATGTCCCGTATATCGTCACGTTGGTGGACATTCGTATGGATCTATTTATTCAGGACCAATCGGTGCGGTATTAACACCACTTTTAGGTGGGTATGACGATTACAAAGAGCTTCCTTATGCATCTAGTTTATGCGGAGCATGTACAGAAGCTTGTCCAGTAAAAATTCCATTACATGATTTATTATTAAAACATCGTCAAGTCATCGTTGAGCAAGAAGGTCGTGCCCCACTTGCAGAAAAATTAGCAATGAAAATGTTTAGTATGGGTGCTTCTTCAGCAGCTTTATATAAAATGGGATCGAAAATGGCACCGGCAGCAATGAGTCCATTTACATCTGGTAACCGTGTATCAAAAGGTGTTGGACCACTTAAAAACTGGACGGATATTCGTGAATTCCCAGCTCCAAGTAAAGAACGATTCCGTGATTGGTATAAAGATCATAAGAAAGGCGGGGACAAATAATGACAGGATTAATTCAAAACCGTGAGTCCTTTCTAGATAATATAGCAAAAGAACTTGGGCGCGCGCGTAAAACAGAAGGCGTAGAACGTCCAGCATGGAAAAGTAATGTGAATGTTGAAACGTTAAAAGAGTATTCACAAGAAGAATTGTTAGAAGTATTTAAAAAGCAATGTACAAACATTCATACAACTGTTGTGGAAACGACAAACGACCGCTTACGTGAAGATATTCAAAAAGTAATCGTTGAAAACGGCGGAGGACCTATTATATTATCAGCAGATGAACGTTTTGATTCCTATGGATTGACTTCTTTATTTAAAGAAGAGCTTCCAAAGCAAAATGTTGAGGTAAATGTATGGGATCCTGAGAAAAAAGAAGAGAATATGCGTATAGCGGAAAAAGCGAATATCGGTATTGCATTTAGTGATTATACTTTAGCTGAATCTGGTACGATTGTTGTACAAAGTCATAAAGGACAAGGGCGTTCTTTACACTTTTTACCGACTGTATACTTTGCTATTATTCCACGTGAAACACTTGTGCCGCGTATTACACAGGCAGTTCAACATATGAACTCTCGTGTGGAAAAAGGTGAAGCAGTCGCATCTTGTATTAACTTTATTACAGGACCAAGTAACTCTGCGGATATTGAAATGAATCTTGTTGTCGGAGTACACGGGCCGTTAAAAGCAGTATATTTCATCGTATAAAATAGGGGAAAGCAGGCCGGAAAACGGCCTGCTTTTTTAATAGAATAAAGATAATATGAAGTAGAAGTTCTCTCCTTTTTTTGTTATGTTCTTTTGGAAAGGAGAGGAAGGGATGTTCACTTATTTATATGCATTGTTAATAGGTATGGTGTTTGGTTCTTTTTTTATGGTGATTGCGATGAGAGTTCCAGTAGGGGAATCTATTATTACACCGCGTTCGTACTGTCATTACTGCAAGTATACGTTACAGCCGAAAGAACTTATTCCAATCATTTCATTTTGTATACAAAAAGGGCGTTGTACGAATTGTAAGAGCAAAATCTCAAGTTTGTACATAGTATTTGAATTTGTTACAGGCAGTTTATTTTTTCTTACTGTATATGTAATTGGAATGGAAAGAGAGCTCATCATCATTTTATCGCTTTTTTCGTTACTTCTAATTATTTCAGTTACAGATTTAGTATATATGCTAATACCTAATCGTATTTTAATTTGGTTTGCGCTTTTGCTTATTTTAGAATGTATTTTTGTACCGTTAGTTACTTGGATAGATAGTTTAGCTGGTAGTGGAACTATATTCATTTTGTTATATTGCATGCAAAAGATTTATCCAGATGGTCTTGGCGGAGGTGATGTGAAATTACTTTCGTTACTCGGATGTATAGTCGGAGTGAAAGGGGTCTTTATAACTTTATTTTTAGCATCTTGCTTTAGTCTTTGTTTTTTCGGGATAGGTATAGCGCTAAAACGTATAAACATAAGAACTCCAATTCCGTTCGGACCCTTTATTAGCCTTGGAGCAATATGTTATGTGTTGGTCACATATGCAAAATAGAGAGGAGATAGAAAATGAATGTATATATGGATGATCAAAGAAGTTGCCCATACGGATATGTTTTGGCAACTACAGTAGAATCTGCCTTGCAAATTGTTAGGGATAATGAGGTGAATATTATTTCCCTCGATTATAATATGGGATGGCGACAAAAAAGTGGGTTAGATTTCGTAGAAGCTTTCTGCAACGAAGGTTTATATGTTAATGAAATTCACCTTCATACAAATGATGTCATCGGTATGCATCAGATGAAAAAGAGCATAGAGAGAGGGAAGGAAAACGGGGAAATTAATCCTTATATTGCCTTGAAATATGTAGGGAGCTAAAAACTCCAAAGTAAAACTTTGGAGTTTTTAATGTTTCATATGTGCTTGTAAAGGAATAATTTCCTCCGTTTGAGCTCCAACTAATTGAGTTTTCTCTTGTTCAACAACAGGTGCTTTCTTTGTTAAGTAATGATATACCATACCGACAAATACGGATCCGCCAATAATGTTACCGATTGTAACTGGAATTAAGTTATGAATAGCGCCCGCAAAAGAAATTGTCTCAGGATGTGGTGATACTAAAGATAAAGCAAACAGTGATAAGTTTGCAATGCTATGCTCATAACCAGATAAAAAGAAAGTGAAAACGAGCATCATCATCATTAATATTTTTGCTGTGTCACCTTTCACTTGAGAAGGTAAGAAGCAGGCAAGACATACGAGCCAGTTACATAAAATCGCTTTAAAGAATAATTGCATTGTAGGTGTATTCATCTTTCCTTCAACAACTTTATTCATTAAATGACTGTGATCAATTGCTTCGAAAATTCCAGTTGCGTAAAATAGTAAGGCAAAGAATAAAGCGCCAGCTAAGTTACCTGCATAACAAGCAACCCAGTTGCGAAGTGTATCAGAAATCGTTGTTTCTTTTCTTAAAGTTGCCACTGTGAAGTACATCGTATTGCCAGTAAATAATTCAGCGCCGCCATATATAATAAGTACGAGAGCAATTCCGAAAAACATGGAGGAAGCTAAATATGTTGCTGGTGAATCTGCAATATGAAAAAAGTTACCTAATTTAAAACATAGTACAATAATAAAACCGATATAAATGCCCGCAAGTGCAGCACGAATGAAATATTGCATTGGATTTATATCTAGCATTTGTTTTTTGCTCTTAGCCAGTTTTACAACGTAATCTAATCCTTGTTCTAGCATGAGTAATACGCTCCTTTAATACATCGTCTATAAATACTCCTTATATGAATAAGGTACATGGATTTGTTCATAGTTTCAATAAGTTTGTGCAATATTTCACAAAAAGGACATACATCTAGAAAGGAAGCGTTTACAAAAGGTAGTATAATGGAATTTTTTCTGAAAATAGAGAGGGGAATTGAAACGAGAAAAAAGAAAAAGCGCTGTAATTACAGCGCTTTTTCGTCTAAATTCTTTTCTACTTTTACTTCTACTTCTTTCGAGAAGAACCAACCGCAAACTGCGATTCCAACTAATACAATCCAGAATGTAAGCTTCCACGGAGTGGATTCTGGGAATGAATGCGGAAGGACATTTAAAGCAGGGTGTGCTAGCGTATAAACTGTTAATTTCACACCAACCCAACCTACAATTAAAAATGCTGCAGTTTCAAGTCCTGGTTTACGTTTTAATATTTGTACGAAAGCAGTTGCTGCAAATCGCATTATAACTAATCCGATAAGTCCACCTGTAAAGATAACGATAAATTGACCTGTATCAAGACTACCAATCGTACCTAATCCTGTTTTCGGTAAAGTCACTGCTAATGCAACAGCAGCTAAAATTGAATCAACTGCGAAGGCGATATCAGCAACTTCGACTTTAAATACAGTCCACCAAAAGTTCTCTTGTTTTTTCTTTGCTTCTTTTTCTTCTGTTTCTTCATGTGTATTCTTTTTAACATACGTTTTAAATAAGTGATTCCCCGCGATAAACATAAGATAAATCGCACCAATTGCTTGCACTTGCCATACATCTACTAGGAACGAAATCATAAATAGTGATCCGAAGCGGAAAACGAACGCTCCTGCTAATCCATAAAATAGTGCTTTCTTTCGTTTTTCTTCTGGTAAATGTTTTACCATAATTGCGAGAACGAGAGCGTTATCAGCCGCTAAAATCCCCTCTAGTGCAATTAGGATGAGTAATACCCAACCATACTCCAATAATAATGATACATCCATGTACATTCTCCTCTCATTTCTATAAAGACTAAACAAGTGAAGAAGTTCCCCACTGTTTAGTTTCCCCATACTCCTGCGTATCAACGGTGGAAGGAATTTGAAAACAAAAAAGACCTCTGCCGTTGATAGGCAAAGGTCTTGCTAGACATATGTAATGAAAATGCCAACAAAGCCGGAAGAACTAAGTTCTACGTAATGACGACTTTGTTTCCAAGAAATAGTTCTTGGACGCTACTCCCCTTTGGAGATATGCTATTGTACTCTCATTATATGGATAATTTATACGGTTGTCAACCTGTTAAAATATCTTCGTTGGGATATTTTATTTTTCTTTGTTTTTTACGTGCAAATGAAAAGGCTAATGTTAAAGGCCCCATCTTTCCAAAAAACATCATAAAGATAATAATTGTTTTGCCGATGATTGTTAAGTGTGGCGTCAAATTCATGCTAAGGCCGACAGTTCCAAATGCTGAAAATACTTCAAAAGCACTCATTAATAAAGGAACCTTCTCAGTGATGCTTAAAATTAAAATGGAAAGAAAAATAAAAGAAATTGAAATAATAGTAATCGTTAATGATTTGACAATGAGCGTATCTTTAATGGATTTTTTAAACACGACAATATCATCTTGTTCTTGCAAAAATTTAAATACGCCGAAAAACATAATCAAAAAAGTCGTTAACTTAATCCCACCACCAGTTGAAGCACTGCCAGCACCAATAAACATAAGAAGCATCATTAATAAAAGTGAAGGTTTTGATAATGCAGAGATATCAACAGTATTAAACCCGGCAGTACGTGTTGAAACCGCTTGAAAATAAGCAGCCATACCTTCTTCAAATGGTGTAAAACCTCTCATGGAAATTGAATTATGGAACTCAAATATAAAGATAAAAGCTGTAGCAATAATATTGACGATTAGAGTAGAAGAGAGCATAAGCTTTGAGTGCAAAGTAAGGTTTTTAAAGTTTTTCTTTCTTTTTATATCTACGATAACCGTAAAACCAATCCCACCTAAAATAATGAGGGAAGAAATAACGAGATTGACGAGAATGCTATGGGAGTATGGCATTAAATTATCGCTCCACACAGAAAACCCAGCATTGTTAAAGGCTGAGATAGAATGAAAAAAGCTATAATATATACCTTTGGCAACCCCGTATTTTGGTACCCATTCAAAAGAGAGAAGTAAAGTAGCGATACATTCTACAGTAAAAGAAAATAAAAATAATGCTTTTGCAAGACGAATGATTCCGCCGACATTTGTTTGGTTTAATGCTTGTTGTAATAAAATCCGGTTTTGAAGGCCGATTTTTCTGCCGAGCATAATTGCGATTAAAACAGCAAAGCTCATAATGCCAAGCCCGCCAACTTGTATAAGTGTTAAAATGACACATTGGCCAAATAAGGTAAATACTTTACCAGTGTCCACAACACCAAGCCCTGTAACCGTACAAGCAGAAACCGTTGTAAATAAAGCATCGAGCCATGAAATAGACGTTGTTGTAGCAATTGGCAATTTCAATAGGCATGTACCGATAATTGATAGCATAATAAAAGATACAGTAAGAACACGGGGAGGACTCATGCTAATGTTAATCCGTTTCATTTCACATATCGTTCCTTTCGATTTGCTCTTACTAGTATGTGAAGAAGCACTATTATGTATGTTAAAAAAGAAAGAGGCAGAGAATATCTGCCTCTAAGCCATAGGTTATATAGTTATCCGCGTAATTGTTGTTGAGCTAAAGCAACAAGACGTTTCGTTACTTCACCGCCAACTGATCCGTTAGAACGAGATGCTGTATTAGATCCTAAGCTTACACCGAATTCTTGTGCGATTTCATATTTGAATTGTTCAAGTGCTTGCTCTGCACCCGGAACTAGTAATTTGTTTGTTTTCACCATGTTGATACACATCCTTAAAGAGTAATCCAGTTTAGCTAAGTGCTATCTGGTAATGTTATTTTATGTGTAAACGACGTACTCATACACGGAAGTAAACGGTGTGATTAGAAGTTCTTGGATAGAAAAAAGAGTAGCAAATTTGCTACTCTTTTTTCAGTATTGTCGCTGTACCTTCTACGACAATATCATCAGATTGATTATATATGTTTGTTTGCAATGTGATAATTTTTTTATCGTCCCGTTTTTTAATAACTTCTGCCACAACGCGAATTGTATCACCGATTTTGACAGGAGCACGGAATGAAACGTTTTGTGATAAATAAATCGTATTTTTGCCAGGAAGTTTCGTTCCAAGAATGGTAGAAATAAAACTTGAAACGAGCATGCCATGGGCAATACGTTCTTTGAACATTGTCGTTTTTGCAAAAGAGTCTAGAATGTGAATAGGATTTACATCTCCAGTCAATTTTGCAAAATTGATAACGTCCTCATCCGTAATTTTTTTTGTAAGTGATGCTTGATCACCGACTTGAATCTCATCGTAACGAAGCTCCGGAACAGTTTGTGCTTCTTGAAATGGATTCATTTTGTCCTCCTTCTTTTCCATATCGAAAAATGTAAGCCATCTTGATGTAGTAGGAGGAAGAAAGAGTTTTGTTTGTGCTGCAGTTAGTTGCCACATTTTTCTTACTTGATGGAAGTAAATAGATTTTTTGAGTTTTCCTCGAACTGCTTTGCGAGTTCTAGTTGTTTGGACTTGAACTCTCCCAAAAAAACTTCTAACTGTTTTTGAACCTCTTCACGTTGCGACTGTTGTTGTTCGATAAAGTGTTTTGTTGTTTCTTCAAATTGGCCGCTAGTTTGAGTAAGAATAGACAAAGATGTTTTCGTAGGCGAAACAGTAAGTTGGTGCATTTGATTAGAAAGCTCATTCCACTTTTCTTGCCACTCGTTAATTTGATCATTTAAGGAGTTTCCAGTTAATTGCTTCACATAGTCTGTATATTGGTTATTGAACTGAGCAGTGAATTGGTGTAGTTCTTTTTCTAGTTCATCTACTCCTGATGTTAATTTATGCAAAGCGTCTTGTTGTTGTTTTAACGTTTCTAAAGTAAGTTGCTCTAATTGTTTCCCAGCTGAAGAGAAGAGGGAAAGAGATTGAGACCAGTTTTTCCAAAATGCATCGACTAATTCGTATGGCTTAGTTTCCATTGTTTGACCTCCAAATGTTTTTTTGCATATTGTGAACGCAGATTACTCTGCTGTACCACCAGGTGAAGATGAAGAATCCTTTTCATCCTTGTCTGGAGAAGTAGAAAATGGAAAGAATGCATTGGTGTATAACGTGAAAAACGTCCGCAACATATTTTGATAATGTTCAAAAGAAGTCGCACATGTTGTTAAATATTGCTCTCCATATTCTGTTAAAGAATAAATTCGTTTCGCTGGCCCGCCTTCGCTTGTATCCCAAGTAGAAGAAATAAGATTTTCTTTTTCTAATTTGCGTAGTGTCCTATACACATTACCTTGGTCAACAGAAGAAAAGCCGATGTCCATTAGCATTTGAATAAGTTTGTAACCATGAAGACTCCAGTCTTTTAGACAGAGAAGTAAGAAAGGAACTAAGAAGTTTTTTGGCATGGAGTTTGGTTGTTTCGCTTGGTTTTTTTCCAAACTTTCTGGGTGTTCTGGTTCATTATGTAGCATGATTGTGCATCACCTCATGAATCAGTTAGATGGAATTTTTTGCTTATAAGTGCAATTTACACCTATCTGTTTTTAATGTCAATACATTTGTTAGAAAATAAAGAAAAATAAAATATATACTTGAAGTTTTATTCGGAATATTAGAAAATAGTGAATAGGTTGAATTGTTTCAAAAACGAAAAAGGGAGTGTAGTCGAAGTGATTGATCAAAAATTCGATCCATTGCAAGCATGGAAAAATGCTTATGAACAAACCGAAACATTTTGGGGAAAAGCGCTCAATGAAACAATTAAAACAGAAGAATATTCTGCTTGGATGGGCAGCGTTCTAGATTTGAATTTGTTTTATCAAAAAGCATTAAATGATACGACAAAAAATTATTTAGAACAGGTGAATGTGCCGACGAGAGAGGATATCGCTAGAGTAGCTACGCTTGTTATTAACTTAGAAAATAAAGTTGATAACATCGAGGAAATTCTAGAAGAGAAAGTGGATTCATTAGGACAAGCTCCTACATTAAAGCGTGATGTTACGAAAGTAAAACAAGATATGCGCACGTTAGAAACGAAAGTTGATCAAATTTTAGAATTGCTAGAAAAGCAAAATGCAGTACTAGCTAAACTACAAGTACCTGTAAAAGAAGAAGTAAAGCCTGTAAATAAGCCAGAAAATAAAAAATGATAATCGCGTTTGTTTATAACTTGTAAAAGAGAGAGGGAGAATCTCTTTTCATGTATAAACAACGAAACATAATTAATATATGGACTCAATTAGTATGAGTACCAAAATGATTCATAACAATCGTTCACAAATTCATTTAAGGGGGAAAAGAAATGGTTCAATTAAATGGCAAAGTAGCAATCGTAACAGGTGGGGCAAAAGGAATTGGAAAAGCAATTACAGTAGCATTAGCAGAAGAGGGAGCAAAAGTAGTTATTAACTATAACAGCAGTAAAGAAGCAGCTGAAAACTTAGTAAATGAATTAGGAAAAGAAGGACATGACGTTTATGCAGTTCAAGCGGATGTTTCTAAAGTAGAAGATGCAAACAGACTTGTAGAAGAAGCTGTGAATCATTTTGGTAAAGTTGATATTCTTGTTAATAATGCTGGTATTACAAGAGATCGTACATTCAAGAAGTTAAATCGTGAAGATTGGGAGCGCGTAATTGACGTGAACTTAAGCAGTGTATTTAATACGACAAGTGCGGTACTTCCATACATATCGGAAGCAGAAGAAGGAAGAATCATTAGTATTTCTTCTATTATTGGCCAAGCTGGTGGATTTGGACAAACAAACTACTCAGCAGCAAAAGCAGGTATGCTAGGATTTACAAAATCATTAGCGTTAGAACTTGCAAGAACAAATGTAACTGTAAACGCAATTTGCCCAGGATTTATTGATACTGAAATGGTAGCAGAAGTACCAGAAGAAGTGCGTCAAAAAATCGTTGCGAAAATCCCGAAAAAACGTTTTGGTCAAGCTGATGAAATTGCAAAAGGTGTAGTATATCTATGCCGTGACGGTGCGTATATCACAGGTCAGCAATTAAACATTAACGGCGGATTATACATGTAATGAAGTAAGAAAAAAGTGCATATCCATAGCAGGAATGCACTTCTTTTTTTAGAAAGAAATTGACCAAAAAGGAGATAGGAAAAATGACTACATTCGTAACGGAATGGGAAAAGCAATTGGAGTTGTACCCAGAAGAATATCGTAAAGCATATCGCCGTGTGAAAAGAGCGAGCGAAGTTTTATTACGCGAACCAGAACCACAAGTTGGTTTAACACCGAAAGAGGTTATTTGGACGAAGAATAAAACGAAGCTGTATCGTTACATTCCAAAACAAGAAAAAACACAGAGAGTTCCAATCTTATTAATATACGCTCTTATTAATAAACCGTATATTATGGATTTAACTCCAGGAAATAGTTTAGTGGAATATTTAGTAGATCGTGGTTTTGATGTGTATATGCTTGATTGGGGCACATTCGGTTTAGAAGATAGTCATTTGAAGTTTGATGATTTCGTGTTCGATTATATTGCAAAAGCAGTGAAAAAAGTAATGAGAACTGCAAAATCGGACGAGATTTCTTTACTTGGTTATTGCATGGGTGGAACGTTAACATCTATTTATGCAGCGCTTCATCCGGACATGCCAATTCGTAACTTGATTTTTATGACAAGTCCTTTTGATTTCTCTGAAACAGGATTATACGGTCCTTTATTAGATGAGAAATATTTCAATTTAGATAAAGCGGTTGATACATTCGGAAATATTCCGCCAGAAATGATTGATTTCGGAAATAAGATGTTAAAACCAATTACAAACTTTGTCGGTCCATATGTTGCTTTAGTCGATCGTTCAGAAAATGAGCGCTTCGTCGAAAGTTGGAAATTAGTTCAAAAGTGGGTAGGCGATGGTATTCCGTTCCCAGGTGAATCGTATAGACAATGGATTCGTGATTTTTATCAAAATAATAAATTAGTGAAGGGTGAACTCGTTATTCGCGGACAAAAGGTAGACCTTGCAAATATTAAGGCGAATGTCTTAAATATTTCTGCGAAGCGTGATCATATCGCTCTGCCATGTCAAGTAGAAGCTTTACTTGATCATATTTCTAGCACAGATAAAGAGTATGTATGTTTACCGACAGGACATATGTCTATTGTGTATGGTGGAACGGCTGTAAAGCAAACATATCCGACGGTTGGAAATTGGCTTGAAGAGCGTTCTAATTAAAGAGAAGAAATCCAACTAGCGTATGTTAGTTGGATTTTTTTATGGAAAATGACGAAACATAGAAAGGAGAAAATTACATGGTAGGAGTATAATATATGAAGCTTATGACTGGTAAGTTGTTTTGGAGTGCTGGAGTTTCTGTACCTTGTTATCCAACGTTAGAAAATGATATGATATGTGATGTACTAGTAATTGGAAGTGGAGAAGCAGGTGCTCATATAGCGTATTCGTTAGCTAAAATTGGAATGCGTGTTATGCTCATTGAAAAAAGAGCAATTGCATGTGGTAGCACAGCTGCAAATACAGGATTATTACAATTTGTTCATGATAAATCGTTAACCTCTCTTATTCATACATTTGGTGAAGAGAAAGGGGTACGAGCATATAGACTTTGTTATGAAGCGCTGCAAACAATGGAGAAGGTTGTGCCAACTCTCGATATTGATCCCCATTTTATTCCGCGAAATAGTTTGTATTATGCAAGTAGAGATGAGGATGTTTCATTTTTACAAGAAGAATATAATACGTTACGCCATTATGGATTTCCGGTTGAATATTTTACAGAGTCTGATATTAAGAAACGTTATTCATTTGCAAAACAAGCAGCGTTATATACAAGCGGTGATGCAGAAGTGAATCCGTATTTATTAGCGCATAGTCTTTTGCATAAAGCGAAACAAATGGGCGCTACTATATACAAACATACAGAGGCATTACATATTAAACAAATCCAAAATGATTTAATTTGTTACACGAAAACAGGAAATAAAATTGTAGCAAAGAATATTATTATGGCGACAGGTTATGAAGCAATTTTTGGAAAGAAAGAAAAAAATACAACAGTAGAAACGTCTTATGCCGTTGTGACAAATAAGATAGATTATTTTGAAGGCTGGCATGAGCAATCGTTAATTTGGGAAACAGCACGTCCGTATTTGTATAGTCGAACGTATCAAAATCGCATTGTTATAGGCGGATTAGATGAGGCGCTGAAAATTCAAAAAATCGGCGATACGAAATTATTGCATAAGCGTGATCTTCTTATTAACATTGTAAAAGAAATGTTCCCGCAGTATAAAAATATACGGGCAGAGTACTATTGGGCAGCAGCATTTGGTGGCAGTCATGACGGTCTTCCTATTTTAAAAGAAGATAAAAAAATACATAATTTATATTACGCACTGCCGTATGGGGGAAATGGAACTGTATACGGAATGGTATTTGCGAAACTATTTCAGCAGTTATTTACAAATGAAGAAAGTGATGATTTTTCTTTATTTAATCGATAGAAAAAAGGTAGCGAAGTGATGGAATGAGAGATATAAAAAAGTTTTTACAAAAGTTACGTCCCGTACAACTTATCGTTGTATTTTATTTACTAGCAGTAGTCGTATCGGTAATTTTGCTTAGTTTACCATTTGTTACGAAGCCTGAAGTGAAATGGACATTTATCGATGCACTATTTACATCTGTTAGTGCGGTAAGTGTTACAGGACTGTCTGTTGTTACGATTTCAGATACGTTTACAACGGCAGGAATTATTGTTTTAGCCCTTATTTTACAATTAGGCGGATTAGGAATTATGGCGCTTGGTACATTCGTCTGGATTATAACGGGGAAAAAGATTGGTTTGCAAAGAAGAAGATTAATTATGGCAGACCATAACCAAGGGAATTTATCGGGCCTTGTAGAATTGATGCGTTCTATTTTAATTGTAATTATTTCGATAGAACTCATTGGAGCAATACTGTTAGGTACAAGGTTCTTACTATATTTCCCGACTTGGCAAGAAGCTTATTTTCACGGTTTCTTTGCCGCTGTGAGCGCAACAACGAACGGAGGATTTGATTTAACAGGACAATCACTTATTCCGTACAAAAAAGATTATATTGTTCAAATGATTCATATGTTGCTTATTATTTTAGGAGCTATCGGTTTCCCAGTGTTAATGGAAGTAAAACAATTCCTTAGTAAAAGGCGACAACAACTATTTCGCTTTTCGTTATTTACAAAATTGACGACAACGACATTTTTTGTACTCGTTATTGTTGGAACAATTATGATTTTTCTATTAGAACGAAATCATTTTTTAGTAGGAAAGTCATGGCATGAAACTGTATTTTATACATTATTCCAATCTGTGACGACGCGAAGTGGAGGACTCGCTACAATGGACATACGTGAATTATCACAACCAACGCTTTTATTTATGAGTATATTAATGTTCATTGGGGCATCTCCAAGTTCAGTTGGGGGCGGAATACGTACAACAACATTTGCAGTTAGTATATTATCGTTATATACATTTGCAAGAGGCGGGAGAACAGTCCGAGTTTTCAAACGTCAGCTACATGAAGAGGACGTGTTGAAAGCATCTGTCGTTATGACGATGGGGATTTTATTATGTGCCTCAGCGCTATTCATTTTATCTATTACGGAAAATGTACCGCTTATGAGCTTAATCGTTGAAGTTTGTTCTGCTTTCGGAACGACGGGACTATCAACAGGTGTTACTCCTGATTTAACAACTGTTGGTAAACTTGTACTCATTGTACTTATGTTTATCGGACGCGTCGGTATTTTAACATTTATATTAGCTAGTGGCGGAAGAGAGCAACCGCCTCGCTATAAATATCCGAAAGAGAGAATTATTATTGGATAGTATGAAACCATTCTACCTATGTTAGGTAGAATGGTTTTTTAGTCGTTAATTCCGAATTGGGGATGCATAAAAGCATCATTTTTATTATCAACTTCGTTTTTAAGTAATTCTTGATTTTCTTCTGCAATCCATCCGATATCATTTGTAGGATGGATCCATTCTTCCCCAGCCATAATGGCAGGATCTACCTCATCACTCCAATTATTAAGAGGACTGTTAGTGGAATCGTATTTACTGTCTCCAATTACAACATCATATTGATTTATAAAAGGTTGTTGCATCTTTTTGCCTGTGCCTTTAAAAGAAGGAAAGTTCATTTGATGAGGGAGCGTCTCGTCTAAAATTGGCGATTGTATCGTTTCTTTTTCTTTCAAAGTAATCGCTCCTTTTTGTAATGGCTTGTTCGTATGTAGTATTTCCATCTATAAGCTCTTATGTACTTGTTAACACTTCCCAGTAATAATTACTGTAAGTTGTTTCAAACTAGAATAGAAAGTTATTTCGTGAGAGCAGGTGAATATGTTGGTAAAAAGAAAAGTAAAACAAAATGCAGCAATTAATAATAATAAAACTCCGAAAGAAAGCTTACCAGATGCAGAATTTGCATTAGAGTATGAAGGAGAAAATAGTGCGAAGTATGCAAATCGTAATTCAAAAAAAGGTAAACAAAAGTGAGGCGTTTTTTACAAACGCCTCATTTTTTTGTGGGATTATAAAGGTTTTTTTAATTATTTGTAAATTTCACGTTTGATATTAGCAGAAAAATGCGAAAAAACATAGAAGTAGCAACGTATTACACAAAAACAAACAACAAACAAAAGATTAATGTTGGTTTAATACTGCTTTTACACTAGTTGTTTATATTAGAGTTGTACATAAGATTTGTAAAAGGAGAGAGAGACAGTGAAAAAAACAATCTTTAAAGCTGTAGCAACTGGAATGGTATTTTCGTTATTAATGGGGTGTGGTGCAAAGAAAGAAGAAAGTGCTGGAGCAAAAGTAAAAGATGATAAATTATCTGGATCATTAACTGTTTACACAGCGATTGAAGAAGAGCTTGTACCGATTTATCTTGATTCTTTTAAACAGAAGTACCCAGACGTGAAGTTGAACATTGTTCGTGATTCAACAGGAGTTATTACAGCGAAATTGCTAGCTGAAGGAAAAAATACACAAGCAGATGTTGTATGGGGAACTGCAGCGTCTAGTCTATTAGCTTTAGAGAAAAAAGATATGTTAAAAGGATACTCTCCAAAAGGAGCAGATCGTGTCCTTTCGCAATTTAAAGACGATAAGAAACCAGAAAAATGGGTAGGAAATACTGCATTTATGACGGGGATTGCTGTAAATAAAGAAGAATTGAAGAAGAAAAATTTACCGATGCCAGAATCATATGAAGATTTAACGAAACCAGAATATAAAGGAACGCTAGTTATGCCGCATCCGGCTTCTTCTGGAACAGGATTTTTAACAGTTTCTGCATGGCTACAAATTATGGGAGAAGATAAGGGCTGGGATTACATGAAGAAACTTCATGATAATATGGCAACTTATACTCATTCAGGTTCAAAACCAGCGAAATTAGCAGGTGCAGGTGAATATCCAGTTGGTGTATCAATGGTTTATAGTGCTTTGAAAGAGAAACAAAAAGGTGCACCAGTTGAAGTTGTACTGCCGAAAGAAGGATTAGGCTGGGAAGTAGAAGCGAACGCACTTATTAAAAAAGATAATGCTAAAAATGATAAATTAGTGCAAGCATTTTTAGATTGGGCAATTACAGATGATGTAATGAAGTTATACTTCGAGAAAAATGGATTTGCGACAATTAAAAATGATTATAAACTTCCAGATGGATTCCCTAAAGATGTGACAGAAAAGTTATATAAAAAGAATGACTTTAAATGGGCAGCAGAAAATCGTGACAAAATTTTAGAAAAATGGGAAAAAGAGTTTGGCCAAAAAGCAGAACCGAAAAAGTAAGTGAGTGGGAGAGAGAAAAATGAGCGAATATTTATCAATTCAACACATCCAAAAACAGTTTGATGCATTTACAGCGTTAAAGGATATTTCTTTTACTGTGAAAAAAAATGAGTTTGTTTGTTTATTAGGCCCAAGTGGTTGTGGGAAAACGACATTGCTCCGAATTTTAGCGGGGCTAGAAGAGGCAACAACAGGTAGTATTGCTGTGAATGGAAAAGATATTACAGCATTACCACCTGGAAAGAGGAACTTCGGAATGGTTTTTCAATCGTATGCATTATTTCCGAATTTAACTGCACTTGAAAACATTGAATACGGCTTAAAAACAAAAAAATATGGAAAAGCAGAAGTAAAAGAAAAAGCGCTATCGGCGTTAGAACTTGTGGATTTGCTGAATGTAAAAGATAAATATCCTGCTCAAATGTCTGGTGGACAACAGCAGCGAGTAGCACTTGCACGTGCGCTCGCTCTGTCTCCCGATATTTTGTTACTTGATGAGCCGTTATCTGCTTTAGATGCAAAAGTGCGTGAAAAGTTGCGCAGAGAAATGCGTGATTTGCAAGAAAAAGTGGGAGTAACAACTATTATGGTAACGCATGATCAAGAAGAGGCATTAACGATGGCTGATAAAATTGTTGTAATGAATCATGCGGAAATTATGCAGATTGGAACACCAGAGGAGATTTATCAAAGACCAGCCAATCCGTTTGTGGCAGATTTTATTGGTTCTATTAATTTCTTTTCGAAAAATAACGAAGAACATGCGATTCGTCCTGAACATGTAACAGTTGTACAAAATAATGGTATTAAAACAGTTGTAGAAAGCATGGAATTTCGCGGTTCTGTATACCGGACGGAAGTGCGGGTCATAGAAGAGAAAACACACCTTTATAATGAGAAAATTGTAGTGGATATATTGGCATCAGAAGTAGAGGAAACTGCTATTAGAAAAGGAAAGCCAATTCAAATCTCTTTCTCAGAAAATCATATGTTGTCATATGGAAAGAAGGTCATTGTATAGATGGAGATGTTAGAAAACTTTAAGGCAGAAAGTACAAAAAAAAAGATTAAGAGACGTATCGGTAAAGAAGAGTGGATACAAAGACTATTAATTATTGGTATGCTTCTTTCATTTTTTATCATGCTTGTATTGCCTTTATTACAACTGTTTACACAAGCCTTTTATGATAAAGATGGAGTTTTTGTTGGTGTTGCGAATTTCAGTAAATATTTCACAACACCAACGCTAGTTCAATCACTACAAAATACGATATGGATTTCGGGCGCTACAACAATTATTTCGGTTACACTTGCTTTCGCTTACGCATATGCGATCGCTCGTACAAATGTTTTTGGAAAGCGCGTATTTCAATACATAGCATTATTACCATTATTCGCACCAACGATGATGCACGGTATTGCGCTTACATATTTATTTGGTAATCAAGGGTTAATAACAAAAGGAATGTTTGGTTTATTTGAAGGAATACAAATACCGTTATACGGACCAGTAGGAATTGTAATGGCTGAAGTTATGTATACATTTCCGCAAGCATTCCTTATTTTATTAATTGCTCTCCAAGGTTCTGATTATCGTTTATATGAAGCTTCTAATATGTTGGGTGCAAGTAAAGTGAAACAGTTTTTTACGGTTACTTTACCTAGTGTGAAATACGGATTAATTAGTGCGATGTTCGTTGTATTTACACTTAGTTTCACTGATTTTGGGGCACCTAAAATTGTTGGAGGACAATATAACGTACTTGCTACTGACGTATATAAGCAAGTAATTGGACAGCAAAATATGTCCATGGGCGCAACTGTCGGAATGATTTTATTGATCCCAGCTATTTTCGCATTTGCAGTTGATCGTATTACGCAAAGAAAACAGGCGAATCTCTTATCTTCAAAAGCAGTACCTTACAGAATAATAAATAATAAGAAAAGAGATGTTATTTCATTCGTATATTGTAGCATAGTCACGTTTATGATCATTCTTTTATTTGTGGCAGTTGGTATTGCTGCAAGTGTGAAAGTATGGCCATATAATATGAGTTTTACACTTGAGCATTTTAATTTTTCAAGTTTGACAGGAGACGGAATTGAAGCATTTAAAAATAGTGTAATTGTCTCAGCTATTACGGCAGTTATCGGGGCGATTTTAACATTTGTGTTCGCTTATGCGATTGAAAAAATAGAACAGCTACAGTTTTTCAGAAAAGTAGGCTACTTTTTCTCTATTGTACCGTTAGCGATTCCTGGATTAGTACTTGGATTAGGATATGTCTTTTTCTTTAGTCAACCAACAATTCAAATTCTAGGACTTTCAGTAACAAATCCGTTTCATTCCTTATATGGCACAATTGCTGTTTTAGTATTAGTAAATATCATTCATTTTTACTCTGTAACGTTTGTTACCGCAACGACTGCTTTAAAGAAACTAGACCGAGAGTTTGAACTTGTTTCACAGTCGATGAGCGTACCGTTTTATAAAACTTTCTTTCGAGTAACAGTACCGATGTGTTTACCAGCTATTTTAGAAATGGTTATGTACTATTTCGTAAATTCAATGGTGACTGTATCGGCAGTAGTGTTCTTATATGCGGCTGATTTTAAACTAGCTGCTGTATCAATTGTAAATATGGACGATGCAGGAAATGTAGCACCAGCAGCTGCAATGAGTGTACTTATTGTTGTTACAAATATTGTAGTGAGGGTTGTATATGAATGGGGAACGAAAGCACTTCGTAACCGAACGTCACAATGGCAAAAAAGATAAGTAAGAAGGGTGATGGATAGAATGAAAATTGAAGCAGTTATTTTTGATTGGGCAGGTACGACAGTTGATTACGGATGTTTTGCACCATTAGAAGTATTCATGAAGATTTTTCATAAACGCGGTGTTGAAATTACAGCAGAAGAAGCTCGCAAACCAATGGGGTTATTGAAGATTGATCATGTTAGGGTATTAACGGAAATGCCCCGTATTTCGAATGAGTGGAAGCATGTCTTCGGACAATTACCAACAGAAGAAGATATTCATGAGATGTATGAAGAGTTTGAAGAAATTCTCTTTGCTATTTTACCGTACTATGCCACGCCAATTGATGGGGTAAAAGAAGTGGTTTCTTCACTACGTGAAAGAGGTATTAAAATTGGATCAACAACTGGTTATACGAGAGAAATGATGGACATTGTTGCAAAAGAAGCAGAAATACAAGGGTATAAACCTGATTTTCTTGTGACGCCAAATGATGTTCCAGCAGGTCGTCCATATCCGTGGATGTGTTATAAAAATGCGATGGAACTCTGTGTATACCCAATGAATCATATGATAAAAGTTGGAGACACCGTGTCAGATATGAAAGAGGGCAGAAATGCTGGAATGTGGACAGTTGGTGTAATCCTCGGTAGTAGTGAGCTCGGTTTAACGGAAGAGGAAGTTGAGAATATGGATCCGTTAGATCTTCGTGAAAAAATAGAAGTAGTTCGTAATCGTTTCGTTGAAAATGGGGCTCATTTTACAATTGAAACGATGCAGGAGCTCGAAAACGTAATTGAACATATCGAGAAACAAGAACTTATTATTTCATAAAGGGGGGCACACGATCATGAATGAAAATCACTATTTATTATTAACACCAGGACCATTAACGACAACAAAAACTGTAAAAGAAGTTATGTTATACGATTGGTGTACGTGGGATGTTGAATATAACACTATGGTGCAAGATGTAAGAAATAGGCTTGTATCGTTAGCGACAAAGGAAGAAGAAAAGTACACAACAGTTTTAATGCAGGGAAGCGGTACGTTTGCGGTTGAAGCAGTAATTGGTTCTGTTATTCCTAGAAACGGAAAGCTGCTAGTTTGTACAAATGGTGCGTATGGTAAGCGGATTGTACAAATGGCAGAGATGTTACATATAGATGTGGTGGTCAGTCAAACAGAAGAGTGGGAGCCTACTAATATTGCAGAAGTAGAACAGTTATTACAACAAGATAAAGAGATTACGCATATTGTAGTTGTTCATTGTGAAACAACTACAGGTATTATTAATCCAATTGTAGACGTATGTAAATTGGGAAAACAATACGGAAAAGTTACACTGGTTGACGCAATGAGTAGTTTCGGTGGTATTGAAATAGATATCGCTGAGTTGCAAATTGACTTTCTAATTAGTAGTGCGAATAAATGTATTCAAGGTGTTCCCGGATTCGGTTTTGTCATCGCAAATCGTGATGAACTATTGAAATGTAAAGGGCAAGCTCGTTCTTTATCATTAGATTTATATGATCAGTGGGAAACGATGGAAGAGCAAAATGGGAAATGGCGCTTTACTTCACCTACACATGTTGTACATGCTTTTTATCAGGCATTACTTGAATTAGAAGAAGAAGGCGGGATAAGAGCCCGTTACAATCGATATTATAGCAATCAAAAACTACTAGTGCACAAAATGAAAGAAATGGGCTTTAAGCCATTATTAGATGAAAAATATCAATCTCCTATTATTACATCTTTCATTTATCCAGAAGCAGGATTTGAATTTTTGCAGCTATATAATGAATTAAAGCGATATGGATTTGTTATTTATCCAGGTAAAATTTCGAAAGTAGATACGTTCCGCATTGGAAATATCGGTGATGTATATGAAGACGATATTAATCGCTTAGTTGATAGTATTGCTAAAGGGGTTGTTATAGGGTGAAAGTATTTTGCTTAGGTGGAGCAGGTAAAATTTGTCGTGAAGCAATTTTAGATTTAGTTCAATTTTCATCTTTTGAGACGATTACGGTAGCCGATTTTAATGAAGAGGAAGGCCGAAAAGTAGTAGAGTGGTTAAATGATCCTCGTGTTGATTTTGTGAAAGTCGATGTGACAAATCATGAGGATACGGTCGCAAAAATGAAGGGCTATAACATTGTAATGGATGGTACGACGATAAAGTTAAATGGATTGTCTACTCGCTGTATCGCAGATGCCGGTTGTCACGGTGTGAACTTAAATGGATTTGGTGAAGAAAATGAATCCCACTCCAAATTTGTTCAACATGGAACAACATGTTTACCTGGGTTTGGTATGACACCAGGTGTAACGCAAATGATGGCCATGTATGCAGCAAATCAGTTAGATACTGTAGAGTCAGTTCGAGTAAGTCATGGCTCGTATCGTCCAATTGCTTTTTCTGCATCAATTACAGAGACAACGACATATGAATATGATCCACATTTGCCGACGCGTACAGTGTATGAGGAAGGTGAATTTAAGCAAGTACCTCCGTTTGCGCGCCCGAGAGAAATTGAATTACCAGCACCTTACGGAAAAACAATGCAGTATATAATCCCGCATTCAGAAACGATTACGTTAGCGAAGGCACTGGAAGATAAAGGTGTACAGCTTATTGAAACAAGAGGAACTTGGCCAGAGCAAAATATGCAGCTCGTTCGTGCTTTATATGATTATGGTATATTGCGTAATGATCAAATTGAAATAAACGGTAAAGAAATTGGTATTATGGATTGTATTTCGAAGTATCTATTAAAATCGAAAGAAGGACAAGCAACAGAGCTTTATGGTTATGCACTTCATGTAGAAGTAGTAGGTATGAAAAATAATCAAGAACAAAGGCATGTGTTATACCATACGCATCCGCTATCTGACGGTTCTGTAGTAGGTTGGGAGAAATTAAGGGCCTATACAAGAAATGTTGGTATCCCATTTGGAATCGCTACAGAGTTAATTGCAAAAGGAGTAGTTAATAAAGTCGGTGTTATTACTCCTGAAGAAGCTTTCGAAAATCCACAAATTATTTTTGACGAACTAGAAAAGCGCGGTATTTATATTCATGAAGAGATTTTCACTGAAAAAGAAAATTATAACTTTGTATAAGTAAGACAGTTTATGAGGTAGATATAAATGGGGTGAGGCTATGTCTGTAGTAGGTGAAGAGAGAAAGAGGACAATTCTTGAGAAGGTAGAGTTTAAAGGAAAAGTAAAAGTTTCAGAATTAGCGAGAGAGTTCGCAGTATCAACAGAGACGATTCGTCGGTATTTAGAAGAATTAGATCGTGAAAAAAAATTGAAGAAAGTGTACGGTGGAGCCGTTCAACTTCCGGGAGCTGGGATAGAGGCACCGATGTTAGAACGAGAGATGCTGCATATAGAAGAGAAGAAAAGAATTGGGTATAAAGCAGCAACGTTTGTGGAAGATGGAGATGTTATTGCGATTGATGATGGAAGTACACCACTTCAAATGGTGCCATATCTTGTTCATCGTAAAAATTTAACGATTGTAACAAGTTCATTTCCAGTAGCAACACAATTAATTTCTTCTATTAATAAAAAGATGTTTCACGGTGAAGTTTTATTTATAGGCGGGAAAGTATCTCCAAAACATTCACGTGTGTCGGGGTCTATTTCACAGCAAGTAATTCATCAATTTCATTTTCATAAAGCATTCGTTTCGATTGATGGGTTGTTGCAAGGTTTTGGGGTTTCTAGCTTTGAATTAGAAAAGGCGAAACTGTCAGAAGCGATGATGAAATTAGCTGAGAAAACGTATATTTTATGCGATCATACAAAGGTAGGCGTCAAAGGGAACTACCGAATAGCAGGATTTTCTCGTATTCAACATATTATTTGTGATAAGAAAATGCCCTATAGTTTTGAAGAAGAAGTCAAAAAGCATAATATTCAATGGACAGTTTGCTAAATGAATTGAATACGTTTAGACTCCCACCTAATTTTTAGGTGGGAGTTTTACTATCAGCAAGTAAAAAAATAAAAGCTTTGTATTTATGCAAAAAGTGGACACATTTTCTCATCTCGTTCATATAATTTACCAATACAAAAAAAGTTGGTCGAAGGAAAGAAGGGAAAGTATGTCGGAACGGATATATAATAAACTTGTATTGTATGCAAACATTTTGCAAAAAATTGGTGTTATTAATGAAAAAGAAAAAAGTGAAATCCTTCATACGATAGGCAAAAAAGCCCTTTGAGTAAAGGGTTTTTTATTTTTTATCTATGGAAATATAAACGTAATGTAATATTCTTATTGACAATGATAATGAGATTCATTATCATTTATTATGTTAGCAATTGATAGTAATTATCAATTGAAATATATATAAGATAAGGGGATATTATTTTGAAAAAAAGTTATATTAAAGCTCTAGTAGTAGCAACAACATTAGCTATTCCATTTGCTGCGTATTCTACTCCAGCGTTAGCAGCAATAAAAATTGAAGCAAACCAGTCGGTAGCAGCAGCCAGTGATCGCACGTATGATACTGAGATTAAAATATATAAGGATCAAAAAGATGAGCCATCTATGGTTTCTCAGTACATAAAAAATCCTAAAGTAGCAATTGAAGATGGGAAAAAAATCGTTACTGTAACAATACAAGATAGCGATTATTTTCAATATCTTAGAATAGAAGATAGAAATCAACCTGGTGTATTTCATGATGTGAAAGTTCTGTCAGAAGATAAAAGAAAAAATGGAACGAAAGTAGTCCAATTTGAAATTGGCGAATTTGAGCAGAAGCACAATATGCAAATGCATATATTTATTCCGGCTATTGGATATGATCACAAATATCAAGTTCAATTTGAAATTAAAGATCCAACTGTAGGTGAAAAAGAAACAGAGAAACCAGATGATAACTCTAATTCAGGCAATACGGAAACAGATAATCCAGTTGATAATCAAAATATGATAACAGATAACAAATTAAGAGAACTTGTTAATAAAAAAGTATTTAATAGAAAAGATTTAAATACACCAATTACGAAAGAAGAGTTATTACAAGTAAAGGACTTGTTTTTAAACACGAATGAGATTCTGGATTATAGTGCATTAAAATATATGCCAAATTTAAAATCTTTAACAGTTGCGAATGCGAAGATAACAGATCCGTCGTTCTTTGCGAATTTAAAGCAATTAAATCATTTAGCTTTGCGTGGTAATGAATTTTCAGATGTAACACCACTTGTTAAGATGGAAAATTTAGAATCTCTTGATTTGAGTAATAATAAAATTACAAACGTTGCACCACTAATTGAAATGAAAAATGTAAAAAGTTTATATCTATCAGGCAACCAAATAGAAGATGTAACAGCATTAGCGAAAATGGAACAGCTAGATTACTTGAATTTAGCAAATAATAAAATTACGGATGTTGCTCCATTAAGCGCATTGAAAAATGTAACATACTTAACTTTAGCAGGTAATCAAATTGAAGATATTAAACCGTTATATTCATTACCTTTAAAGGACTTAGTATTAACGCGTAATAAGGTTAAAGATTTATCGGGTATTGATCAAATGAATCAATTAAATAAATTATTTATCGGTAAAAATCAAATTGAAGATGTAACACCACTTGCTAAAATGACTCAGCTTACAGAATTAGATTTACCTAATAATGAGTTAAAGGATATTACTCCATTATCAAATCTAGTAAACTTACAAAAACTTGATTTAGAAGCAAATTATATTTCAGACTTATCGCCAGTTAGTAAGTTGAATAAGTTAGTATATTTAAGTTTTGTTGCAAATGAAATCCGCGATGTTAGACCAGTAATAGAACTAAGTAAGAAAGCTTATATTAATGTCCAAAACCAAAAAGTCTTTTTAGAGGATACAGAAGTAAATAAAGAAGTAAAAGTACCTATATACGAAAAAGACGGCGAGGTATCTACAAAAATCCGTCTGAAGAGTGATGGTGGTACGTATAGTAATGGTGTAGTGAAATGGAGTACACCAGGTGAGAAAGTATATGAATTTGGAGTGAAAGATCCATTTGCGGATACAGGAATCTTCTTTACAGGATCTGTAATTCAAAATGTAGTAGAAAGTAAAGGGGACAACAATTCTAAAGAAGATGAGAAAGTAGAGGTAGTAGAATTTAAAGATGTACCAAAAGGACATTGGTCAGAAGAAGCAATTCATTATTTAGCGAAAGAAAATATTTTCAAGGGATATGGAAATGGACAATTTGGATTTGGGGATAATATTACTCGTGGACAAGTTGCATCTTTAGTACAAAGGTACTTGAAATTAGAAAGTAAAGTAGAGCAGAAAGAGATGTTTACTGATACGAAAGGGCATATGTTTGAGCAAGATATTGCTACAGTTGCACAAGCTGGAATTATGCAAGGAGATGGTACAGGTAAGTTTCGTCCAGAAGGAGTATTAACTAGGTACGAGATGTCAGTAGTATTACAAAAAGTATTTCAGTTAAATGAAACTGAAAATAATTTGGAGAACTTTACAGACGTACCAACAGGTCATTGGGCAGAAGGATATGTGAAAGCATTAGTGGATAATAATATATCAAAAGGTGACGGGAATGGGAACTTTTTAGGGGATGATTTCGTAACACGTGAGCAATATGCGCAATTTCTGTATAAAGCAATAAAAAAATAATAAATGAGAAAAATACGTTATTCTTTAATAAGAAGAATAACGTATTTTTTATATGTACAAAATCAAGTGCTAAATAGATAGGAGTGTTTACATGTGATAGGCCTATTTTTCCGATAGGTGCTGAAACCATATTGACAAAAAGGCATTCTCGTGTGATAATTCAATTAAATTTTTAGAATAATCAAAAAACATTCCTTTTATATAGAAAGGATTTGAATATTATATTAATATTACGCCGGGGGTGACGAAATGTTATTTTTTCTGAAAAAATGGAACGAATTAAAAGATGTGAAAGCAGAATTGGCACTTCGCGATTGGTTTTATGGTACGAAAATTAGTTTATCGATGTGTACGTCAAAAGAGCCATTAACATTTTTAGTGAATGTAGAGGGAAGAGATAAAGGGGTATTTTCTGAAGAAGATTTTATTGTCGTAAATTGCATGTGTGAGCCAGTATTTGAAAACGAAGAAAAACCAGCTATAGAGTCATTTATGCATGCGGATATTTATAAAAAAAGTAGTGCAGAATGCATTTTACAAGTCCAGACTGTAGATAGTCATTTAATGTCAGAGCTATATGGGAAAGAAGGAGAAGTAACATTCGAAAAACGTAGTGTGGAACGTGTTTTTGGAAAAGACGGTATTACAGAAATGACAATTCCAATTGTAGAAGATGAAAAGAAATTCGCTAATTTATTAGAAAATAATGTTCCGAATTTTATTGAAGGTGGAGGAGTAGTCCTTGTTCATAATTACGGAATGATCGTGTGGGGGAAAACTCCAGAAGAAGCGAAAAAATGGTTGGAAGGTATAGAGTATTTAATGAACTATCACGTAAAGCTTTTAATGATAAAAGGGGCAAAAAGTTCTGTTATATAAAGATGTATTCACAGAGATTACCATCCCTTAAAAATGAAAGCGTTTTAAAAAGAGATTTTACTCATAAAATATAGGTCTCCTTATTATATATAGATTACATGTTGACATGTAAGGAGGAACATATTTTGCGAGTTAAATATCATTTTCTGCCAAAACAGCAGGTGACATTTTGCAAAACGAATGATTCTGGTGAAAAGGCGTTACAAATTATGAATGAAACGGGATTTCGCGCAATTCCTGTATTAGCAGAAAATGAGAAGGAATTCACGGGGATTATTTATAAAGTAGATCTTTTAGAAAAGAAGTGTAATAGCAGATTAGAGGATGTAAGTATAGAAGATGTACTGGAAAGTCCAAATTCGTTTATTTTTGAAAAGGATTCTTTTTTTAGAGCTTTTTACGTTATTCGTCGTCTCCCGTTTTTAGCGGTTTTAAATGAGTATAATGAATTTGTCGGCATTTTAACACATTCTAATGTATTTGATGTCATTGAGGATTCGTTCGGTATGCGGACGGGTGGTTATATATTAACAATTGCAACACAAGATTGTAAGGGAACAATTAAAGAGCTTGGGACATTATTAAAAGCATATAATATCGGTGGACTGTTTACGCTTGATAACGGTGATCAATATATTCGCCGTGTTATCGTAAATATATCGGATGAGTTAAATGAAAAAAAATTAAAGCAATTAATTGAAAAGATAGAGAAAAAGGGATTCAGGGTGAGTCATGTAGATTATATTTAAGTTGAAAAGGAAAGGTACCTATCTGCTATGTGTAGATAGGTATCTTTTTTAGTGCGAGAAATGAATTTTATTTTGAAACAGAAGGTGGAGATAATGCTAAATCAGATAAAAAAATAAAGTCTGCATGCTCACGAATTTTAGGAATAGAAGTTTCGATAATACGTGATGTAATTTCACCTGGAGCCCCAACGTGTCCTATAGCTACCATAATGGGTTTGTCTTGGATTTTTTTTATGAGTAATTGTGCTTGTTTTGAAATGTGACTTACCGTATATACATCATCAAAAAATAATTGGTTTTCAATAATAGGAACGCCTAATTCTTTACCGATTTTTGGGACAACACTATTAGGGTTTGTTTTACTATCTAAATAAAATAAACCGTGTTTTTTACAGGCAGAAAGTATAAGACGTACAATCCTTTCATCAGCGGTTACTTTTGATCCCATATGATTGTTCATTCCTATTGCATGAGGTATTTCTTGAATTGCTTGTTCGAGTCGGTTGTTTATTTCTTCATCGCTTAAATCTGTTGTAATCGCTTTTGGTCCAAGCCACTCTTTTTTTCCTCTAATTGGTTCCATTGGCATATGTATAATAACTTCATGCCCTTTTTTATGGGCAGCTATTGCATCTTGTTTAGTAGAAGGAAGAAATGGCATAACAGCAACAGTGAGTGGAATAGGAAGTGATAACATCTTATCTGTGCCTTTCATATTATTGCCGAAATCATCGATGACAATAGCAACTTTATTCGTATGAGCGTTTGCTTGAATAGGAAAGAGGAAGAATGGTATGAACAGGGTGAAGATAAGAACTGTAATAGTATATTTGCGCATATAAATATTTCCTTTCTATTTTATCCCGCTATTTGCGGGCAGTAAGACTCCCACCTCAAAATTTGGCTGGAGTAAAGAAGTTAGGTGGAAAATCCACTGCCCATAAACGCCCGATTGGTGAAGGCTAATAATTAGTGGAGGATGGACAAAACCCCCACTGATTAAAGTTCACTTTATCAATCATCATTATGTTTTGCGTTTTTACATAAATTAAACAAAAAATGTCGAAGAAAAGTACATTGAAAATAGAGAATCCACTGTTTACTGAGTATTTACAAAAAAGAAGATGAAAAAAATGTCTATTATTGCGAATGTATTTACAAAGATAGAATAATTTGTAATAATTCTCAAAGTGAGGGTAAGGATTTGTAAATTACAGGGGAAAAATGTTAAATTTTCTGATTCTTCAATTTTAAATAGAATTAAGTGTTTAAAGGGCTAAAGTAGAAGAGGCGTTGAGAGTATGGAAGAAAAATAAGGGGGATATGGATGTTTACTGTAAAAAGGAAGTACACATTAGAAAAGCTTTCGCATGATATTCATATGAAACGTGAAGAAATGATTCATTTAGGATTAACAAGTGGGTTAAATAGTATGGAGACAATTCAAGTTAGTCAAGAATTGGACAAGCTTATCGTACAGTATCAGCGTTACAAAGAAAAACAAACACCGAAATGGTTTTCAATTATAAAGGTTCCTATTTTTCAAATTGGGTATGAAGGGAAATCAAACAATTTTTGGAGAATGTTTGTAGCTGGTTTTATGAAATAAGTATAATTACCCTTTTAGGATAAGGATAATTATACTATGTGTAATGGAATCTCTATATGAACTGTCGTTCCTTTGTTTTCTTTACTATCAATAAATATATGCCCATTGTACATCTCTACAATTCGTTTACATATAACAAGCCCAAGACCTGTTCCAGTATCTTTATTAGTAAAGAACGGATGAAAGAGGTGTTTTTGAATATGTTTAGGAATCCCTTTTCCAGTATCAATAATTTGCAAGTGTGCGTGTTTTTCGTTGTTTGTTACTACAATGGTTAATGTATCACCAGAAGCCATAGCTTCAATTGCATTTTTTGTAATGTTTAAAACCACTTGTTTCATATGGTCTTTTGAGCAACGTATATGAACAGGGTGGTCTGGCAAATGTAAATGAAATACAATGTTATGTAGATTCGCTTCAGATTGGATAATTAATGCGACCTCATTAAGAATCGTTCTTACATCATATGTTTGTTCAATGATGGCAGTTGGTTTTCCAAGAATAAGAAATTCGCTTACAATTTCATTAATCCGCTCTATTTCTTGTTCGATTACGGAAAAGTAGAACTGATCCTGTTCATCTTTATATTTCTCTTTTAACAGAGCAACGAGTCCTTTAATTCCAGTAAGAGGGTTACGGATTTCATGAGCTGTACTAGCTGCAAAAGTTCCAACCAATTCAATTTTTTGTAGTTCATTTTGTTGTCTTTCTAGTTTTGTTTGACGTTTTAATAACATATATTGAGCAAGTAAAAATAAAATAGACATTAAAAATAAAGTAGCTATACACTCTATTGAAACTAACTGGTATAAAGTTTGTTGATGAATAGGTAACGGAGAAACAGAGACTTTCCAATTTAATCTTTGGAGTGGGGTAGTAAGCATGTTAGAATGCCCATCGCTTGTTTCGTTATTATCATCGGTTAGAAAAACTACATCATGTTTATCAGTCACTTCGAAATGATATTGTGGTTTAATAGCATTTAAAGAGGCTGAAATGTAGTCAAAGCGTAAACTTGCTAATAATAATCCTGAGAGTTCCTTTTGTCTATTAAATATTGGAGACGCAATCATAATAGCTTGATGTCCAAGAACGCGATCTGTAATAACTGATGATACAGTTGTTTTCTTAGATTGCAATGCATCTTGGATGTATTGGCGGTCAGAAACGTCAATAGGCGGCGAATCGCCTTGGGATGCGAGTGTAATCATCCCATCTGTCGTAGCGTAATATAGACCGGAAAAACGTTGATCATTTCCATCGGTATCATGTACAATCTGTTTAATCCCATTGATGTTGCCAGTTTCGGTCCCTATGACTTTTGCGAGCATTTCTAAGGCAGATATAGCTTCACCAAGGTGATGGTCTAAATAGTCTCTATATAAAAAGAGAACAGTGTGAGCAGATAGTTTGTTTGCCTGTTTCATTTGATAAGTGTGATATGAAAAAAATGTGGCACCAATCCCTATCGTTGGCAGTATAACAAGCAGTATGTAAAAAACTATGCTTTGTAATTTGACTTTCAAATTTGGTACTCCTTCTTTTTTTATTATCATTATATATAAACTATGTTAAAATTGTCATGTTTTTATTCAAGAATCATTTGCATTACATTAGGGAAAGGAAAAGGAATGAGTGAATATTCATTCGGAAGTTGTAATGAGGTGCTACGTTGCTTTTCTTTTTGTTGCGGAGAATTTAAGTGAAGGGTTGAAATGGTATGACATCAAATAATGAGCGAGAAGACATTTCTCAATCTTTAAAAGTATTTATTGCATTATCCCGTGTACATCGTTCTGTTATGGATACTACAAATAAATCCATACAAAGTAACGGATTAAATCCAACTGAGTTTGCTGTATTAGAATTACTATATCATAAAGGAGGCCAACCACTTCAGCAAATCGGTGAGCGTATTTTAATAGCTAGTGGCAGCATTACATACGTTGTAGATAAGCTAGAGAAAAAAGGGCTTGTAAAACGAATTCCATGTCCAAATGACAGGCGTGTTATTTATGCACAATTAACGGAGTCTGGAGAGAGCTTTATTGCTTCTATTTTTCCAGGTCATGAGCAAGTTATATATCAGTCTTTTGAAATGTTAACGAAGGATGAGAAGGATGAATTACTCGAGCTATTGAAAAAAATTGGAAAGTATGAAAAATGATGATATGTTCCAAAGGAGCTTTGGATAAAGAAATCCAAGGCTTTTTTGTGTGCATGTATTTATGACATCATCTACCGCATTTTGCTGAAGAATAAGAGGAGATTTGTAAGTAAGAATTGAATTATAATAATGATGCATATAATGGAGAGGGGGCTCGTTCATGTCATTTAAGGACTATGAATATAAACGGCCAAATATTGAAGAATTAAAAGGGAAATTTACTGTTGCTTTAGAGAAGTTTGATAACGCAAAAACTGTAGAAGAACAAAAACAAGTTATCAATTCAATTAATGAAATTCGTAATGACTTTGGTACAATGGGTAACCTTTGTTACATTCGTCATTCTGTTGATACGACAGATGCCTTTTATAAGGATGAGCAGGATTTCTTTGATGAATTCTCTCCAGTTGTACAAGGGCATGGTACAAAGTATTATAATGCGTTAATTCATTCTCCATTCCGCGAAGAATTAGAGGCGTATTATGGAAAGCAATTATTTGCTCTAGCTGAATGTGATTTAAAAACATATTCAGATGAAGTAGTGAAAGATTTACAATTAGAGAATAAATTGTCTTCACAATATACGCAGTTATTAGCATCTGCAAAAATTGACTTTGCAGGAGAAGAAAGAACGTTATCGCAACTTATTCCGTTTATGCAAGGAAAAGAAAGAAGTGAACGTAAAGCAGCAAGTGAAGCATACTACGGATTTTTAGCTGAGAACGAGGAAGAGTTAGATCGTATTTATGATGAGCTTGTTAAAGTGAGAACGAAAATCGCAAAAACACTTGGTTTTAAAAACTTTGTTGAATTAGGATATGCAAGAATGTATCGTACAGATTATAATGCTGAAATGGTAGCGAACTATCGTCAGCAAGTATTAGATTATATCGTTCCAGTTGCAACCGAGTTAAGAAATAGACAAAAAGCACGCATTGGTGTAGAAAAGCTCGCTTATTATGATGAAAACTTTGAGTTTGCTACAGGTAATCCAACTCCAAAAGGCGATGCCGATTGGATTATTAATCACGGGAAAACGATGTATAAAGAATTATCAGCTGAAACAGATGAGTTTTTTAATTTCATGCTCGATAATGATTTATTAGATTTAGTTGCGAAAAAAGGAAAAGCGGGTGGTGGATATTGTACATATATCGAGAATTATAAAGCGCCATTCATCTTCTCAAACTTTAATGGAACGTCTGGGGACATTGATGTATTAACACATGAAGCTGGTCATGCTTTCCAAGTATATGAAAGTCGTAAGTATGAAATTCCAGAATATAATTGGCCAACATATGAAGCATGTGAAATCCATTCAATGAGTATGGAATTCTTTACATGGCCATGGATGAAGTTATTCTTTGAAGAAGATGCGGATAAATATTATTTCTCACACTTAAGTTCAGCACTTCTATTTTTACCGTACGGTGTATCTGTAGATGAATATCAACATTATGTATATGAAAATCCAGAAGCATCGCCAGCAGAGCGTAAGTCAGCATGGCGTAACATAGAGAAGAAGTATTTACCACATCGTGATTATGAAGATAATGATTATTTAGAGCGTGGTGGTTTCTGGCAACGTCAAGGTCATATTTATAGCTCACCTTTCTATTATATTGACTACACGTTAGCTCAAATTTGTGCACTGCAATTTTGGAAACGTGCAAGAGATAATAGACAAGAGGCTTGGGAAGATTATGTGAATCTTTGTCAACAAGGTGGAAGTAAATCATTCTTAGAATTAGTAGAAGTTGCAAATTTAACATCACCATTCGCTGAAGGGTGTGTAAAAAGTGTAATTACAGAAATTGAAGCGTGGTTACGTGCTGTTGACGACACAAAATTGTAAAAAAACATGCACTTTTTTCCTATGTTTAACATCGACATAATAGAAAAATGATGAGATAATAAAAGAAAATTCAGAATTATTTTAGGGGTGTTTCTAATGGGGAGCGCCCCTTTTCACCAACAAAAGGGGGGAAAGCACTATGCTTCAATCTAATATGGATGTTAGTTTAGAAACTTTAGTCCACTCATTACAGTCTACACGAAGCACGCTGTTATCAGAAATTGAAATGTTAAATGATACGGAGGTGAATGTAAAGCCACGCCGTGATAAATGGAGTATTATTCAAATTTTGCATCATTTGCATTTAGTTGAACAGTCTGTCACATCTGCCCTTGTATATGCTTTGCAAAAAAAAGAAAGAAAACTTGCTCCATTTAAAGACCTCCAACTTACGCTTGATCGCACACATAAAAGGGAAGCTCCTCAACAAATGAAACCAACAGAAACATTAATGAAAAAGCTGCAAGGAATTCAATTACTAGAACATTCACGACAAGAATTATTACATGCCCTTCATAGTGTAATAGATGAAAAAGAATTATTTGAAAATGGATTAAAACATCCTATTTTTAATGATTTGAATTTATATCAATGGGTTCAATTTCTAGATTTACACGAACAAAGACATCTTACACAGCTAAAAGAAGCGAAACATGCAATTTTACAGCGTTAAAATGAAAGAAGTGGGGAACCGCTTCTTTTCTTTTTTACTCATGCATAGTTTTCTTTCTCATTTTGGAATACTACATGGAGAAAAGAAAAGAAGGAGTTGAAAAGCATGTCAAAGAAAAAGAGAGAAGAAGAGCGCGCCTGGAAAGCTCGGAAAGAAAATCAAAAGCCACATGGGAAAGTGAAAGCTTTTGCAGAATTAGTTGAAGGAACAGAAAAAACGTGATGAAGTTCATCACGTTTTTTGTATGAGTGGGAAAGTTAATAAGAAGGTTGTACCTGTCCCTTTTTCGCTTATAATATCAATCTTTCCATCCATTGCTTGAATGACGCTGAAGACGACCATCATTCCGAGTCCGGTCCCTTTTTCTTTCGTTGAGTAGAAAGGTGATCCAAGGCGTTTTATTTGTTCTTGATCCATACCAACTCCTGTATCTTTTATATATAATTGTATATGTTTATGGTCTGGAACTAATGTAAGAATAAGGTCGCCACCTGTAGGCATAGCCTCAATACAATTTTTGAAAATATTTAATAAACATTGGTTCAGTTTTTGCTTTTCGCCAGCGATAAAGAAAGATGTACTTTGTTTTATATAATTTATACGAACATTTGCTAAATTGGCGAGAGGTGTGATCAAAGACAACGCATGAAGTAATTCTTCCTCTACTTGTAATTGTTGTTCTTTTTCAATACTCGGTTTTGCAAAAGTTAAGTAGTCTGTAAGAACGTGATTTGCTTGCTCGATACCATTAATGGCTATGTCGATATATAATTTTCGTTCTTTCTCAGAACATGTATCTGACTGTAAAAGTTGTAAAAAACCTTTCGTTGCAGTTAAAGGATTACGAATTTCATGAGAGATAGAAGCTGCCATTTCGCCGATTAAATGAAATTTCTCAGCGTTCATAAGTTCATTTTGGAGACGAACTTGCATTTGTAATATGTGTAGTAAATATAAAATAAGGATCGTGCCAATCATCGTACATAGTTCGTACACAATGATATGTGGTATATAATCTGCCTCATTTGTAACACTTGCAAGGAAAAATGGTATCCAACCAAATCCATAAGTAAGACTGTAAAAAATAGCAAGTGTTATTTTTATATGATTAGAACTTCGATTAAAAAATTTGTATGTTAATAGTAGAACAATAAATAGGAGAATAGAAGCGATAAAGGATGGAAACGCACCTATTCCTCCCAATAAAAAGCGATAAATGTTTAATACAGCTAAAATAGAACCACCAGCAATAGGCCCTCCCGTTAACGTGCCGACAATTAATACGATATGTCGCATGTCGAACTGAAAACCATTATTTGTTTTTGCTGCGAAAGTGATACATAGTATGGTAGCGAGGCAACACAATACAATAAATATGGCTGAATTTAATTTAGGAGATCGTTTCCCTTTCTGATTCCAAAATAAATGATATACGAGCATTGTAACGAGAATAGATAATATATTTAAAAAGAGGTAAATAATAAAGAGTTCCAGTGGGATGCCTCCTCTCTTCTAACATTAAATTAATCATACTATAAAATGAAATAAATGAAATGCGAAATAGCGGAAAAAATCAGAAATTTTTTCTGGTAGTATACAATATGTTACAATAATCTTTGTCAATGAAAGAAGAAATTCCGTGCACTGCACGGGAGAGGTTCGCGAACTCCCTCTATAAAAAACTATGGAAACAACAATATCATTAGGTATTGTTTTGTTTTTTTATTGTGACAGTTCAAGAACGTTCTTTCTTCTTATTCGTAGTAGAGAAGGAGAATGAGTGAAATGAAAAAAGAAAAAGCAGTTGTTGTTTTTAGTGGTGGACAAGATAGTACAACATGTTTATTTTGGGCGATACAGCAGTTTGAAGAAGTGGAAGCTGTAACATTTAACTACAATCAACGTCATAAATTAGAAATTGATTGTGCAGTGGAAATTGCGAAAGAGCTAGGAATTAAACATACGATACTAGATATGAGCCTATTAAATCAACTTGCTCCAAATGCGTTAACGAGAACGGATATGGAGATTACACATGAAGAAGGTGAATTGCCATCAACATTTGTAGATGGACGAAATTTACTATTTTTATCATTTGCGGCTGTATTAGCAAAACAAGTTGGAGCACGTCATATTGTAACGGGTGTATGTGAAACTGATTTCAGTGGTTATCCAGATTGTCGTGACGTGTTTGTGAAATCATTAAACGTTACATTAAATTTATCTATGGATTATCCGTTTATTATTCATACACCACTTATGTGGATTGATAAAGCAGAGACATGGAAATTATCTGATGAACTTGGAGCATTTGAGTTTGTTAGAGAAAAAACATTAACATGTTATAACGGAATCATTGGTGATGGTTGCGGTGAATGTCCAGCATGTCAACTTCGTAAAGCGGGATTAGATACGTATCTACAAGAACGCGAAGGAGCGAGCAACTAATGGATAACTTTTTTGGATTTCGCATCGTAGAAAATTTGCAAAAAATGGACAAGGATATTCAGCGTGAACAACTCAAATATCATAATAAAAGAGTAATGGTCAGCAAGGAATTTACATTTGACGCAGCGCACCATTTACACTGCTATGAAGGGAAATGTAAAAATTTACATGGACACACATATAAAGTCGTATTTGGAATTAGCGGATATGTAAATGAAATAGGCCTTGCAATTGACTTTGGAGATATAAAAGAGATTTGGAAAAATGAAATAGAAATTTATTTAGATCATCGCTATTTAAACGAAACATTGCCAGAAATGAATACGACTGCTGAAAATATGGTCGTTTGGATTTATGAAAAGATGGCAGAAGCATTAACGAAAGATAATCGTGCGAACGAATATAAGGGAGCCCGTGTTGAATTTGTTCGTCTTTTTGAGACGCCGACTAGTTATGCGGAAGTAAGACGGGAGTGGATGCTCGATGAGTAAAATCCCCGTCTTAGAAATATTTGGTCCAACCATTCAAGGAGAAGGGATGGTTGTAGGACAAAAGACAATGTTTATCCGTACAGCGGGCTGTGATTATAGCTGTGCTTGGTGTGATTCTGCTTTTACATGGGATGGATCGGCCAAAGATCAAATTAAACAAATGACACCGGAAGACATTTGGAATGAGCTTGTAGAAATTGGTGGAGAAAATTTTTCTCATGTTACGATTTCGGGTGGAAATCCTGTTTTGCTGAAAAATATGCAATTTCTTCTTTCTATATTAAAGGAGAATGGAATGCGAACAGCGGTAGAAACGCAAGGGAGTAAATGGCAAGATTGGTTGCTTCAAATTGATGAGGTAACGATTTCTCCAAAACCACCAAGTTCAACTATGAAAACAGATTTTCATATGTTAGATTCTGTTATTCATAAACTAGCAGGGAAAGATTTTAGTTTAAAAGTAGTAGTATTCGATGATCAAGATTTTGAATATGCAGTTAAGATGCACGAGCGTTATCCGAATGTACCATTTTTCTTACAAGTAGGGAATGATGATACGAAAACAGTGGATGATGCGGTGCTTATAAAAAAACTATTAGAAAAATATGAGTGGCTTATTGAAAAAGCTGTGAATTGTAAAGAAATGAATGATGCGAAAGTACTGCCTCAGCTTCATGCGTTAGTATGGGGAAATAAACGAGGGGTATAATGAGAAGGGATGTTTAAAATGGCAGGAAGATTAGATGAAGATTTAAAAGATGTAACATTATTAGGAAATCAAAATACAAAATATTTATTTGAATATAGCCCGGAAATTTTAGAGGTATTTGATAATAACCATCCAAACCGTGATTACTTTGTAAAATTCAATTGTCCTGAATTTACAAGTTTATGTCCGAAAACAGGACAACCAGATTTTGCAACAATTTATATTAGCTACATTCCAGAACAAAGAATGGTAGAGAGTAAATCTTTAAAGCTATATTTATTTAGCTTCCGAAATCATGGTGACTTCCACGAAGATTGCATGAACGTTATTATGAATGATTTAATTAAATTAATGGATCCACGCTATATTGAGGTATGGGGGAAATTTACACCACGTGGTGGTATTTCAATCGATCCTTACTGTAACTACGGCCGCCCAGGAACTAAGTATGAGAAAATGGCAGACTACCGCATGATGAATCACGATTTATATCCAGAAAAGATCGATAATCGTTAATATAGAAAGAAAGGATCTGTATGATATACAGATCCTTTCTTTCTATTATATTATGCATGTTGATTAATGACAGTATAGTTTTTATGGCTTACAACTGTAAGAGGTTCCATATCTAGTTCTCTAAAATTCTCCATAATTGTTATATCAACAATAACGGAGTTTTGATTTACCTTTTGAACACGGCCTTGCATTCCACCTTTAAATTCAATGATATCTCCAGTTTCTGCGATCTGCATAAGCAACTCTCCTTGTTCCAGTTTTCCCAAAAAAAGAATAATTTGGGCTTTTTTATTTCTTCTTATTTTGAACTATATTTACTACTTTGTAAATGTTTCCAAAGTAAAAATTCGAAAAATATTCACTTTTTGTAAGAAAATATGTAAAAAATATTGTTTAGGAGAAGAATGATGAAAATGCATACATCTTTATACGGGAGTATAATAAAAGATACAATGACCTACTAAAGTGGGAGAAATTAGGGGCTGGAAAATGATGTTTGAAATTGTGGGGAGCTTTATAGCGATTTTATTATTTTTATTTTCATATATACAGTTGAAGAAAGTGCGTCATCATGAAACAACTACATATTTTGATGGACTGGATGGTGTGCACAACTCGATAACACATGATAGTGGTGGGGATATATAACTTTCTTTTTATGCATGGTATGATGGCAAGAAGAAATAGTACGTAATATAGTTCGTAAGTGATGAATGGGGAGTGGAAAGAATGCGAATTTCTTTTATTCGTCATGGTCGTTTGGACAGTACTATAGAGCCAATGACAATTATTTTATTTCGTGAATGGATGAAGCAATATGATTTAGGGACTACAGTAAAAGAAACTCCTATACCAATTGAAACAATTGAGGCGATTGAATCAGCGAAACTGGTTGTAACGAGTGATCAAAGGCGCGCTGTACAGTCAGCGGCTGAGTTATTGGATTCCCTATCTTTTGTGCAAAATCCTCTTTTTAGGGAAGCGGAAGTTCCAACGAGTTTTTATGCTCCAAAATGGTTGAAATGTAAACCGAATGTATGGATGTTTATTGGACGTACACGATGGATAGTTGGTTATAGTAAAGAGGTTGAGTCTTATAAGGAAGTACGAGAAAGAGCAAGGCAAGCCGCTAATATGTTGCACCGCTATGCGCTCGTACATGGACATATTGCCCTTGTAGGTCATAGTTATTTTAATGCGATGATTGGGACTGAACTGAGGGCAATGGGGTGGTCTGGTTCGCCTATTTTTCATAGGAAGCCATGGGGATGTACAACGTATACATTTCATGAGGCGATGGATGGAAATGTATTAAATACAAAATTAATTTAAAAGAGGCTGTCCCTTTGGCAGCCTCTTTCTCTACATAACAAGTAAAAAAGAATTGTCCTTTTAAGATATAGAAACCAATGACCGTAATGGTTTTATTAGATGGGCATACGATTCACCGACGAGCATAACGGTTTTATCTTCTTTGTAACCAAGTTTTTCATATAGTGAAAAAGCGCGTTTGTTTTCTAAATTAACAAGTAAGGCGATTTTTTCATGCCCTTTTTCAGTTGCATGAAGTTCAGCTGCATCGATTAATTTAGAGCCAATACCACGTCCACTGTACATACTTGAAACTGACAACGTGTCAATATAATACTCATCAAGTTCAGCTTCTTTTTCTAACGTAATGGATTCGTCTTCATGTAGTTCTCTTAAGTAGTGTATGATTGGTGCATCAAGTTGTTCAGCGTCACTACCGTGATAAACGACAATAACCCCAACTACCTTTCCACCTTGTTCAGCCACTAAACAGTTTTCATAGCTCAATCGATTATTTTCTTTTACGAACCATGTTTCAAGTCCTAGTATTACTTTTGCTTCAACTGTGCTACCTGTGATTTTTTCAGCAATTTCGTGCAGAGCGTTATACAATAAAGGTGCTACTTCTACCGCATCTGTCTTTTTTGCTTTCCGAATCATAGTATCCCTCCTAGTTCTAAATGTATATTGTAGCATAAAATAAAATATCAAACAGTGATTTGGAACTTTGTTATACAGGGTATCAAAAAGTTTGATATAGAGAAGTAGCTATGTTAGTATATGATATTTAGTGCGAATATAATAAAGTGATATAGATATAAAAATAATGAAAGTGAATTACATAATAGTAACGGGATAATTTTACCGTTGTCGACCTATAGAAGATGCGATAGAATAAAATATTGCAGAGAGGTGAAATACATGGATAAACAATTAGCAAATACAATTTTGGATCAGCTGAAAAATGATGAAATAAAGGAGTATGTTGCGACGAAAGATGTATTTTATACGTTCAGAGAAGTTGTTGTAAATCGAGAAGATTTTAAACATATTATCGGGAACGCACAGCGCGGTGGACAGGTAATTTATACATATTCAGAAACACCACGTTCATAAATAGAAGATAAAGGAGAGGGGAATTATGGGGGATTTTAAACAAGGCATATTGCCACATTGGGATTATATGTGGAAAGATAGAGCTGGGAATAGGTTTATGGGAATGGTTATGTATCCAGAGAAACGAAAATGTTCAGCAAAAATGCTTCAGAAAATAAAAAGGGCGTATGAACAAGCAGTAGAAATTAAAGTAACGGTACAAGTTCAACATACATATCAGTACGTAGAAGGAATGATCGTATACTTTGATGAAGAAGCTCCTGTATGTACAATGCTCGATAAAGATGAGAATCCACATCATATATTTGTAAGAGATATTTTGCGTATTGAGCACCCTGAATAATTTTTTTCATAAATAAATTGAAGTTCCATAATAATAATCTTTTTCTATAATAGTTATCTTTTAGTATGTAACGAGGAACGAAAGAATATGTATAATATTTAATAAAGTAAAATTGATAAATGTAATCGTTTGTTAGAACAGATTATCGTTTAATATCTGTTCTTTTTTGCGTGATGCTGGAGAAATATATTACTCCAGCATTTACTGTTTTATGACAAAAAATATTGGTAACTTTTTTAAAAATAAGGTTAAATTCGTTGACAACTTTTTTGAAAAGCACTTTATTGACATGAGTTTTAGAATGTTGTTTCATAGTCTTTGTATTGAAAAAAATCGACGGTCATGTCGAAAAGTAAAAGTTAAAAAAAGAAAGAATTTATACATATATCTTGTGTCTTATTTTGAAACGTAATACAATATATAGAGAAATCAAGAAACGACATACAGAGAATATAGATTGGAGAGGGAGGGTCGGAAATGTTAGTTGCATATGATTCTATGACAGGAAACGTGAAGCGTTTCATTCACAAATTAAATATGCCGGCCGTTCAAATTGATGAAGCTCTAGTATTAGATGAAGACTTTATTCTTATTACGTATACAACAGGTTTTGGAAATGTACCGGAACGTGTTTTAGACTTTTTAGAACGCAATAATGAAAAATTAAAAGGCGTATCTGCAAGTGGCAATCGTAATTGGGGAGACATGTTTGGTGCAAGTGCTGACAAAATCTCTACTAAATATGAAGTGCCTATTGTATCAAAATTTGAGTTATCTGGAACAAATAATGATGTAGAATATTTTAAAGAAAGGGTGCGGGAGATTGCGACACATTGAACTGAATAATGAAATCACGCAAATGCAGGACGGTTTTTATCAGCTTCATAAAGATAAAGAGGCGTTAGAAGTCTTTATGGAAGAAGCTAGAGAGAATACCGTTCATTTTAATAGCGTGGCAGAGCGAATGGAGTATATGAAAGAACATGATTACTATTACAACGTTCTGGACGAGTATAGCTTGGAGGAAGTAGAAGGAGTTTATAACATCGCTTATGGTGAAAACTTCGAGTTCCAATCTTATATGGCAGCATCTAAGTTCTATAAAGATTATGCGTTAAAAACGAATGATCAAAAACAATACTTAGAAAGCTATGAAGATCGTGTAGCAATTGTGTCATTATACTTAGGACGCGGTGATGTTGCGAAGGCAAAACACTTCGCAAGCATGATTGTAAAACAAAACTACCAACCAGCGACACCAACCTTTTTAAATGCGGGAAGAAGCAGAAGAGGAGAAATGGTGTCTTGTTTCTTGTTAGAGATGGATGATAGCTTAAATTCAATCGGCTTTAACATTAATACTGCAATGCAATTATCGAAAATCGGTGGTGGAGTAGCTTTAAACTTATCTAAGCTACGCGCACGTGGTGAGCAAATTAAAGGTATTGATAACGCCGCAAGTGGTGTAGTACCTGTTATGAAATTACTTGAAGATTCGTTTTCGTATGCGAATCAGTTGGGTTAACTTTATGGCTCAACTATAAAACCAGGTCAATTGCTGGAACGCCTGAGTATATCAAGGTAGGATACTACGAAGAAATTACGTAGCGAACCCTGAAAATCCAAGATTGCAGGAAATCAGCAGCCGAGCTCCTAAATTTATTAGATAAGGAGAAGGTTCAACGACCAAGTGGCTATGTAGGTGACTAAGTAGCTCGAACCTGGCTTCTCAAAACAACCAAATTCAAAGGGTGTATACAGTTATTATAGTTTATGCCATATTCATGTGCATCAAACATATGATAAATGGTTAAATGAAGAATTTGGCGAGAAGAAGATATGGTCTGAACTCTATAGCGATATAGAGAGGATAGCAGAAATGACTATCCCCCATACGTTTTGACGATATGGAGTAACAATATGCAACGAAAAGGTGCAGGTGCAGTATACTTAAACATTTTCCATTGGGATATTATTGAATTCCTTGATACCAAAAAAATAAATGCCGATGAGAAGAGCCGTATTCAGTCTCTATCAATCGGAATTATCGTTCCAAGTAAGTTCTTTGAGCTTGCTGAGAAAAACGAACCTTTCCATGTTTTCGCGCCTTATACAGTATTTAAAGAGTACGGAAAACATTTAGATGATATAGATATCGACGAAATGTACGATGAATTAATGAGCAATCCGAAAGTGAAGAAGAAGCCATTAGATATTAGTGCGCGTGATATGCTGATTAAAATTGCTATGATTCAGCTTGAGTCTGGTTACCCATACTTAATGTTTAAATCAAATGCAAATAACCAGCATCCACTGAAGGATATTGGAACTGTGAAGATGTCGAACTTATGTACAGAAATCTTCCAGCTACAAGAAACTTCTGAAATAAATGATTACGGTACAGAAGACATTATCCGCCGTGATATTAACTGTAACTTAGGATCGTTAAATATCGTAAACGTAATGGAAAATAAAGAAATTCGTGAAGCAGTTCATGCGGGAATGGAAGCTTTAACAGCTGTTTCTGATATGACGATCATTCCGAATGCCCCAACTGTGAAAAAAGCAAATGATGAGCTTCATTCAGTTGGACTTGGAGCAATGAACTTACATGGATATTTAGCAAAAAATAAAATCGCTTATGAAAGTGCTGAAGCGAAAGAATTCGCTCGTACATTCTTTATGATGTTAAATTACTACTCGATTGAGAAAAGTATGGAGATCGCTAAAGAAAAAGGCGAAACATTTAAAGACTTCGATAAGTCTGATTATGCAAACGGCACATACTTTGAAAAGTATGAAACGACAGATTACAGCCCAGTAACTGAAAAAATTCAGCAATTATTTGAAGGAATTCATATTCCAACAAAAGAAGATTGGACAAGTTTAAAAGAGCAAGTACAGAAGAATGGTTTATACAACTCATATCGTCTTGCAATCGCTCCGACACAATCGATCAGTTACGTTCAAAATGCAACTTCAAGCGTAATGCCAATCGTAAGTCAAATTGAATCAAGAACGTATGCGAATGCGACAACATATTATCCAATGCCGTATTTATCAAAAGATACGTTTTGGTACTATAAATCTTCTTATGATATGAATCAGTTTAAATTAATTGATTTAATCGCAGAAGTTCAAGAACATATTGACCAAGGAATTAGTACAATTCTTTATGTTAATAGTGATATTTCAACACGTGAGTTAGCACGTTACTACATTTATGCACATAAAAAAGGCTTGAAGAGTCTTTATTATACGAGAACACGTAAATTAAGCGTGGAAGAGTGCGTGGCTTGTACCGTTTAATATAAAAAGTGAGACATTATGAGCAGGGTTTTTCTGAACCCTGCTCATGCTTAGTTATCAATTTTTTATGTTTATTTAGAGAAGGGGCGATTTAATGCGTGCGGTAAACTGGAACAAAAAAGAAGATGATTTTAGTTTAATGTTTTGGAAGCAAAACATCGCTCAGTTTTGGACAGAAGAAGAAATCGCAGTATCTTCTGACAAAAATACTTGGGCACAATTATCAAAAGAAGAGCAAATTGCTTATAAGCGTGTATTAGGTGGTTTAACACTTTTAGATACGAAACAAGGTGGCGAAGGGATGCCTCTTGTACTTGTTCATCTTGAAAATTTACAAGCGAAAAGTGTATTAGCTTTCATGGGCGCTATGGAAGAAGTACATGCGAAGAGTTACAGTCATATTTTCACAACATTAGCTACTGAAGAAGAAATTGATGATATTTTTGAATGGGTAGATAACCATCCATTACTTGAGAAAAAAGCTGGTATTGTTACTAGTTACTATCGTCGCTTATTAAAGCCTGAAGTAACGAAAAAAGAGTTATACATGGCAATGGTAGCAAGTGTGTTCTTAGAAAGTTACTTATTCTATAGTGGATTCTTCTATCCACTTTACTTAGCGGGTCAAGGTAAATTGACGGCAAGTGGTGAGATTATTAACCTAATAATTCGTGACGAGTCAATTCACGGCGTATTCGTTGGTATTTTAGCACAACAAATCTTCACAGAACTTTCTGCAGAAGAGCAACAAGAAGTACAAACGGAAACGCAAGAGTTATTAATGGAACTGTATGAAATTGAATTGGCATATACAGAAGAAATTTACACTTCTATCGGTCTTGTAGAGGATGTAAATCGTTTCGTTCGTTACAATGCGAATAAAGGACTTATGAACTTAGGACTTGAGCCGAAGTTTGAGGAAGAAGAAATTAACCCAATCGTTTTAAATGGTTTACGTACAGATACGAAAAACCATGACTTCTTCTCTGTAAAAGGAAATGGTTACGTAAAAGCAACGAATGTTGAAAAGTTAGCAGACGATGACTTCGTATTCAATTTTTAATATAGTGTTATAGAAAAAGCTGTCTTTATAGAAAAGACAGCTTTTTTGCTATGAATAGTTTACATAATGTTATTATTTCGTGGAAATATTTTAATCTTGTAAAAGCCCAATTTTTGAGGAAGTGGGAATCAAGAAAAAACACGGATTAAGGTTTTATTTTCATATTTAGTCGTATGAGAGATTGAATAATTTATGTCAAAATGAATAAAAAATGAGAAGAAATGAGGTCTAATTCCACCTATACGTTCTTTTTAATATTGAATTTTTAAACTCTAGAAATTTTGGCTTGAAAATTGCATGAATATTTAAAAAACAACAAAAAGGGAGGTAGTACTCGGTGTGATATATGGTTATTTGAAAACGCTTCCTTTTGATTGTCGATTTTTAAATGGAAATTAGATAGAGAAAGTAGGAGGAATGATAGGTGGGGAAAGTAGTTGGTTTAAAACGTTCATTAGGGCTTTGGTCAATTGTTATGCTAGGGGTCGGGTATATGACACCGATGGTTGGGTTTGACACATTTGGAATCGTTTCTGAAAAAACGGGTGGTCATGTTCCAGGAGCTTATCTTATTGCATTAGCGGGGATGTTGTTTACCGCTGCAAGCTACGGAAAAATGGTAAAGGCTTTTCCTACCGCAGGATCTGCTTATACGTATACACAGAAGACAATTAGTGCAAGGCTTGGGTTTCTTGTTGGATGGTCCGCGTTATTGGATTATTTGTTTCTACCAATGGTGAACGCACTATTAACGAGAATTTATATGTCAGCATTTTTCCCAAGTGTTCCTAGTTGGGTATGGGTCATTGGCTTTGTTCTCCTGGTTACATTAATAAATATGATTAGCGTAAATGTTACTGCTAATTTCAATACGTTCTTAGTAATATTTCAAGTGTTAGTAATGGCCGTATTTGTTTTTCTAGTTATAAAAGGCTTATTAGCGGGAGAGGGAACAGGAGAAGTTTTTTCCATTCAGCCGTTTTTTCAATCAGATATACAAATATCACCGTTAGTTGCAGGTGCAACAATTCTTTGTTTCTCATTTTTAGGTTTTGATGCAGTAACTACATTTTCAGAAGAGACACCAAACGCCAAAAAAACAATTCCTCGAGCTATTTTTCTTACTGCTTTAATCGGCGGAGTTTTATTCATTACTACAACGTATTTTACACAATCTATTTTTCCAGATACATCTGTATTTAAAAATCAAGAATCAGCATCCCCAGAAATTGCGCTATATGTTGGCGGGAAATTATTTCAAGCTTTCTTTTTAGTAGGAACCCTTATGGGGACACTTGCGTCTGGTTTAGCTTCTCATACAAGTGTATCCAGGTTATTATACGTAATGGGGCGAGATAATGTAATTCCGAAGAAAATATTCGGATACATTCATCCTCGCTGGAGAACCCCAGTATATAATATTATTTTTGTAGGAATTATTTCGCTCTTCGCTATATTCATTGATTTAGAAACAGCAGCATCTCTTATTAACTTTGGAGCGCTTATTGCATTTACATTTGTTAATTTGTCTGTAATTTCTTACTATATAATCAAGAAAAAAAGATATAAGACGATAAAAGATTTCTTAAATTACTTAGTTATGCCTATTTTGGGTGCTGCTACTGTAGCCGTACTATGGTTTAATCTCAATATCCATTCACTTATTTTGGGACTTTGCTGGGCTGCTATTGGAATTGGGTACCTTCTATATGTTACAAATATGTTCCGTTCAGCTCCTCCGCAAATGCATTTTGAAGAAGCACAGGAAATATAAAAAGAAAAAGGCATCGGATAAGTTCCGATGTCTTTTTTTATATTTGATAATCATGCAGCATTGCATAAGTCACTCAAAGATTCATAAGTAAAGGGGATTACACGATATGATTAACGTAGTATTTTCACTTGGCACGATTATTGCTTTGTACAATTAGTAAAAGTATAAAGAGGGGTGTTATCGTGCCGATTCAATCAGAAAAACATACAAATACAGTTGAAGTTGAAAATCCTTTAGAGGAATTTCAAGCTATATTAAAAGAGGCGCTTCATTTTTTAAGTTATCCAGACGAAGTATTCGAATTTCTGAAAAAACCAATGCGTTTTTTAGAAGTAAGCATTCCTGTTCGAATGGATGATGGAACAACAAAGGTATTTCAAGGGTATCGCGCTCAGCATAACGACGCAGCAGGGCCAACAAAAGGTGGTAGTAGATTTCATCCAGATGTTACGGCAGAAGAAGTAAAAGCACTTGCTGGCTGGATGAGCTTGAAATGTGGAGTGACAGGACTGCCATATGGAGGCGCAAAGGGCGGGATTATTTGTAATCCACAGGAGTTGAGTTTTAGAGAACTAGAGTTACTGAGTCGTGGGTATGTAAGAGCAGTAAGTCAAATTGTGGGGCCGACGAAAGATATTCCAGCACCTGATATGTATACAAATGCGCAAATTATGGCTTGGATGCTAGATGAATATGACCATATCAGGGAGTTTGACTCTCCAGGCTTTATAACCGGGAAGCCATTAATGCTAGGAGGATCACAAGGGCGGGAAACAGCAACGTCTAAAGGTGTATTGTATACACTTCAGTTAGTAAGTGAGTTAAAACAAATTCCGCTACAAAATATGCGAGTTATTATTCAAGGGTTTGGGAATGTTGGAGGTTATTTGGCAAAATATTTATATGATATTGGTGTGAAAGTAGTCGGGGTATCAGATGCTATAGGAGGAATTTATAATCCAGACGGTCTAGATGTTCCTTATTTACTAGAAAACAGAGATTCTTTCGGTGTAGTATCGAATCTCTTTAGTAAAACAATTTCTAATCAGGAGTTGTTAGAAAAAGAATGTGATGTACTCATTCCGGCGGCAATTGGAGGAGTCATTACAAAACATAATGCAGGAAAGCTTGGATGTAAGATTATCATTGAGGCTGCAAATGGACCAACAACAAAAGAGGCGATAACCATGTTAGAAGAAAAGGGAATTTTGGTTGTTCCAGATATTTTAGCAAACTCTGGTGGCGTGATTGTTTCATATTTTGAATGGTGTCAAAATAACCAAGGATATTACTGGACGGAGCAATATGTTGATCAATGTTTAAAGGAGAAAATTACATCTAGTTTTTCTAACGTACTTGATACTTCTAAACGCTTTGGAGTAAATATGAAAATTGCTGCCTATATGGAAGGGGTTCGCAAGATTGTAGAAGCATCGCGCCTAAGAGGTTGGTTGCATTTTTAACCTAAAGGGAGGGCTAAAATGAAACTGGATATTTTATTAGAAGAAGTGGAGAGACAACAAATCGGTTATTACTGTATTGTGTCGAATAGTCATCGTTACGATATAGCTGTTACGTATTCGCAACAGTTTCTTGGAAAAGCAATGGTTACCTCAATTCAAAATGGGAGAATGGTTTTATTAAGCCAAGAAGATATTGGAGAGGAACAATATTGGGCAACAAGGCTAGGCATTGAGGTAGAGGACATAGAAGAGTTTCAAAGCTTTTTCTATATGATTCTTCAGTCACAAAGGTTAGAAGAACAATATTAATAGAATAAAAGAAAGGGATGATTGATTATGTATTATGATATTATTACGAGTCCGTGTTATGGAATAATTGAAAAAGTGTCTATCGATAAGGATTCTCGAATTTATGAATGGGAGCCATTATTCGCTATTAAAGATATGAATGGTAAACTGGAAGTAATTAAGATGGGATGTAGTGGAGAAGTTCAATCTTTAGAAGTAGAAGCGGGAGATAAAGTAATTCCAGGTATGGTATTAGCTTATATTCAAGAAGATCTTTTCGTTAGTGGTAGTGATTAATGATAGAACTATGAGGAAGATGGAGGCACTCATCTTCCTTTTTTTATTAAATAAAGAAAGAAATGTTTTATTTTCAGATTAATTAAAAAAATCTATATTTAATGATACAATACAAATTAAATAGTTCAAAGGAGGAATAGCAGAATGTTTTCCATCGCTCATACAAAAATTAGACCCATAGTTTCTCTACCTATCGATCAATCTGAAAAGGAATGGAATATAGATGTTAAAAATATAAAAGAATCGTTTCTATTTTTAAAAAGAGGAGAGAAATTATTTGCATACGTTCATGTGAAGGATCTGCTATCAAATAGTAAGGAATTAACTTCTAAGCTATTACTTTCAAATGCTGTTTCACTAGATACAATATGTCATCTTAGTAAAGATATTTCTTTAACAGCTCTTTTTCAAATTATTGGAGCGCCGATTGCCATAGTAAAAAATGAAGTGGATGAGCTAACAGGATATATAAGAAGAGAGGATGTTTTTGCAGAACTATTTAAACAAGAAAATCAGAGTGTTGATATATTGAAAATTATTTTAACGTCTATTCCAATGGGGATTTTTGTAGTAGATCGAGAAAAGAAAATTGTAAATTGTAATGAATCTGGTTTGAAGATGATTAAATCGACTCCTGAAAAAGTTATGAATGTACCAGCAGAACTGATTTTTAATGGAGAACACATTAATAACGTATTTACAAAGGGAAAAACGATTTTGAATCAATTACAAATCACAAATGAGATGGGTGTATTAGTTGACTATAGTCCGATTCCAAACTTTGATCAAAGTATTGAAGGAATGGTTATTATTGTGCAAGATTTGCCGATGGTCGAGGACATGGCGATGGAAATTGAATATATAAAGGATTTAAATAAAGATTTACATGCAATTTTGTCTAGCATTTATGATGAAATATTAGTTGTTAATCATAAAGGGGAATTAATTCGTTATAGTGAAACTGTTATCAATGATTTTTGGGGGAGTAATTTGAAGGACTTGTTAGGAAAAAATCTTTTAGACCTAGAAAAGAAAGGATTATTTAGTCCATCGGTTACGCGATTAGTGTTGGAAAAACAAAAAAAGGTATCAGTTGTACAAGAAACAAAAAGCGGAAGAAAAATATTAGCAGTTGGAAACCCTGTATTTAATGAAAACGGAGAGCTTCATCGTATTATTATTGCCTCCAGGGATATTACCGAAGCAACGAGATTGAAGACGGAATTACATGAAATAAAGAAGATATCAGAGCAATATAAGAAGGAGTTAGATGACTTTAAAAATAAAGATCGTTTTCTTAAGAAGCTTATTTACTGTAGTCCGAAAATGGAGCAAATTATTAACCAAGCTAAAAAAATAGCAGATTTTTCTTCCAATGTTCTTATTTCTGGAGAATCTGGCGTCGGAAAAGAAGTAATTGCTCAGGCAATTCATCAACTTGGAAACCGATCTTCAAAGCCATTTTTAAAATTAAATTGTGGTGCAATTCCAGAAACTTTGCTAGAAAGTGAACTATTTGGTTATACGAAAGGTGCTTTTACAGGAGCCGATAAAAATGGAAAAGAAGGATATTTTAAGCGAGCTGATCAAGGTATTTTATTTTTAGATGAAATTGGAGAAATGCCTTTACATTTGCAAGTAAAATTGCTTAGAGTCCTGCAGGAACAAGAAGTAATTCCTATTGGAAGTACAACACCTATGAAAATAAATGTACAAATTATTGCTGCTACAAATAAGAGCCTTGAAAAGATGGTCGAATCTGGAACATTCCGTGAAGATTTATTTTATCGCCTCAATGTAATTCCACTGCGAGTTCCTTCTTTACGAGAGCGAATGGAAGATGTTCCGGTACTTGCCTTTCATTTCTTACAACAGTTAAATGAAAAATATAATAAAAATTATCATTTAACTCCAGATGCACTTAATTTACTAGAGTTCTATTCATGGCCAGGAAATGTCCGTGAATTACAAAATATGATTGAACGTTTAGTAGTATCAGCAGACGATCCAGTAATTGAAGCGGAGTTTGTTAGTAAGTTTTTAACACCCGGTTATGACTTTAATAAATCAAAACCAGTTATTACAAGAGTATTACCATTACAAGAAGCACTACATTCTGTAGAAGAACAATTGATTTTGCTTGCAATGAAGCAGTATAAAACAACGACTAAGGCTGCAAAAGCTCTTGGAATCAGCCAATCTTCAGTGAGTCGTAAATATCAAAAGATTGTTAGTGAAAAAGAGATAGCGGCTGATATCATCTCATATTCCTAAAAAAGGAGAAGGTCACATAGACTTCTCCTTTTTGTGTGCGCTCAGCATGTACATATTCTCTGGGATTCAAGTCCGGAGTGGTGAAGGCGGTAGCGGAAATGATTAAAGTTTCACTTTATGCAAAATGGAATAGTGTATGCGGAAATGCATAAAATGTTTGTTGTTTTTAAGAAAATAGTCAGTTTATCCCGATATTTGTGGGCAGTAAAACTCCCACCTCAAAATTCAGGTAGAGCAAAGAAGTTAGGTGGAAGCCCTGCTGTCCGTAAACGCCCGATTGGTGAGAGCTAATTAAAGTTTCACTTTATGTATGATTCTTTTGAATTTTAAATATTGGCATGGAAATTGCTTATAAATATATAAACGATCGATGAAGGGGGATTCAATATAGTGCTAGATTTAAAAATGTATGTAAACGGTGAATGGAGAGAGTCTAGTAATCAAGAGAAAAGAACGATTATTAACCCTGCGAATGGCAAGGGTATAGCATATGCACCTGAGGGAACGATTGAGGATGCAAAATACGCGATAGAAGTGGCAAGAACGGCTTTCGATAGCGGAATTTGGTCAGCAACATCCACTGCTGAAAGGGCATCATATTTATTTAAAATAGCAGATGAAATTGATAAAAATATGGAAGAATTAGTGTACCTTGAAACAATGGATAATGGAAAAATGTACCGTGAGGCAGAAGGAGATATTGGAGATGCAGCGGCTTGTTTTCGCTATTATGCCGGATTGATTACAAAGCCAGATGGTCAAACATATCATGTAGCCGATCCGATGCAAGCGATGGTTGTAAGAGAGCCAGTTGGTGTTTGTGGATTAATTGTTCCATGGAATTATCCGCTATTGATGAGTGTATGGAAAATTGCACCTGCTTTAGCAGCTGGAAATACAATTGTGTTTAAACCTTCTGAAGTGACACCAATCACTGCAACAAAGCTATTCGAAATCCTTGAAAAAGTAGGGCTACCAAAAGGTGTTGCCAATATGGTAATGGGGGCTGGTCCAATAGTAGGAAATGAAATTGCAGCGAGTAATAAAGTGGATATGATTTCCTTTACAGGTGGAACAAAAACAGGTAAGCACATTATGAGAACAGCGGCTGATAATATGAAAAAGATTTCGTTAGAACTTGGAGGGAAATCTCCAAATATTATTTTTGCAGATGCAGATTTTGAGACCGCTATTGATTATGCTCTATTCGGTATTTATGCAGGTAGCGGACAAGTATGTTCAGCAGGATCAAGAATCCTTGTAGAAGAAAAGATTTATGATAAATTTGTTAATAGTTTTGTAGAGCGAGCACAGCAAATTAACGTTGGGCCTGGTGATAATCCAGAATCAGAAATGGGGCCACTTGTAAGTCAAGAACATATGGAAAAAGTATTACGTTATATTGAAATTGGGAAAGACGAAGGTGCAAACGTTGCTTGCGGAGGTAGACGAATAATGGAGGATGGAAAAGGTGATGGTTTCTTTATTGAACCAACAGTCTTTGTCAATGTAAAACCTGATATGCGTATTGTCCAGGAAGAAATCTTCGGTCCTGTTGTAGTAATTCAAAAGTTTAAAGACGAACAGGAAGCAATTGAGTTGGCAAACGGTACAGACTATGGTTTGGCTGGAGGAGTATTTACAGTCGATGGTGCAAAAGCAATGCGTGTGATTCGCAAACTTCGCGCAGGAATTACGTGGATTAATAGCTATCACCCAACATACAATGAGGCGCCTTGGGGCGGATATAAGCAGAGTGGTATAGGTCGTAGTCTAGGAACGTTTGGTTTAGAAGAATTTCAAGAAATTAAGCAGATTAATATAAATCTAGAAGTAGAACCTATTGGTTGGTTTGCAAATAAAAAAAATGTAGAGGTGAATTAGATGGAAACGAACGTGAAAAATAAATTGAATGAGAAAGAATCAAATGTAAATGAGTATATTACGAAAGTACTACAGTTAATTGAAAAAGAAAAGGTTACTGAAGAAGAGGCAAACTGGATTCAAAAAGAAACAGTAGATGGATTTAGAGAGCATGTAAACCCTGGTTTTCTTGCTTATAGAAAAACAGTAACAAAAGATGGACAATTTGCAGCAGTAGAATGGTCAGATGAAGGATCTTGCTTCATGGATATTAATGGTAAAAAGTATATTGACTGTTTAGGTGGATTTGGAATTTATAATGTTGGTCACCGTAATCCGAAAGTGGTAAAAGCTGTAACGGATCAATTAAAGCGTCAAGCATTGCACAGTCAGGATTTACTAGATCCACTTCGAGCAATGCTTGCAAAGATTTTAGCGGATATTACACCTGGTGATTTGAAATACGCCTTCTTTACAAACAGTGGTACAGAAAGTGTGGAGGCAGCACTAAAACTAGCAAAAATGTATAGTGAACGAACAACGTTCATTGCTACAACGCGTGCTTTCCATGGTAAGAGCCTTGGTGCTTTATCTGGGACGGCAAAAGGAATGTTCCGTAAGCCATTTTTACCATTAATTCCGGGTTTCCGTCATGTTCCGTTTGGCGATATTGATATGATGAGAAAAACATTTGAGACATGTGCATTAGTGGGAGAAGATGTTGCAGCAGTTATTTTAGAACCAATTCAAGGAGAGGGCGGTATTATTTTACCTCCAGAAAATTATTTGAAACAAGTACGAGAGCTTTGTGATGAGTTTGGATCACTCCTTATCTTTGATGAAGTACAAACTGGAATGGGACGTACAGGAAAAATGTTTGCTGCAGAATTATATGATGTCGTGCCGGATATTATTTGTCTTGCGAAGGCGTTTGGTGGAGGTGTAATGCCAGCGGGAGCTATTGTTGCGAAAGAAACAGTATTCAAAAGTTGGTTTGAAAATCCATTTATGCACACAACAACATTTGGAGGAAATCCACTTGCATGTGCTGCTGCAATTGCAACAATCCATGTTTTATTGGAAGAGAAATTACCGGAACGAGCTATGGAAGTTGGGGAGTATTTCTTAAATGGATTGAAACAAGCAGCAGAAGGACACGAAGATAAAATCTTTGAAATTCGTGGTCAAGGTTTAATGATTGGGATTGAATTCCATAAAGACGAGATTGGTTATGAAGTGTCAAAGGCGATGTTTGATCAAGGAATTCTTGTTGCGGGAACATTAATTAACTCAAAAACAATTCGTATTGAACCATCCCTTACAATTAGTTATGAAGAAGTAGATACAGTTATTAATACGTTTAAATCTGTGCTAAATCAAGTAAAAGTAAAATAAATTTTGTATAAGGTTATATGTGAATTCAAACGATTGAAACTAAAATTAGAATAGATTTACCTGTATGTTATTACAGGAAGGCAGTGTAACGAAAAGTTACACTGCCTTTTTATTACATTTTTTGTTGTAAGTATTTACATGTAATTTGTCTTAGTGTACTATTTAACTAACACACTAAGACAGGAGGGGAGAAATGAAAATTGAGTTTTCTCCAAATACACCAATTTACATTCAGGTAATGGAATACATAAAGAAAGAAATTGTAACGGGTCATTTATTGCCTGGCGATAAAATTCCCTCCGTACGTGAATTAGCGAGTGATTTACAAGTAAATCCAAATACGATTCAACGTACATTTCAAGAGTTAGAGCGGGATGGAGTTGTTGTAACACGTAGAGGAATGGGGCGATATGTAACGAATGAAGGGGAGAAAATTATGGAGCTGCGAAAAGATATGGCGAAAGAATTACTTCATTCTTTTATAGATGGAATGGACAATTTAGGTTTTTCAGAAGAAGAAATTCTTACAATCCTTCGTTCTTCATTACATGAGAAAAGGGAGGAGAGCGAATGACAGAGTTATTAAAAATAGAAAATCTATGGAAGCGGTACGGATTAAAAGCAGTGATCCGTGAGTTAAACATAGAGATTACAGAAGGAAAAATCGTTGGGCTTGTTGGAGATAACGGGAGCGGGAAAACGACGTTATTGAAAATGATTGCAGGCCTGCAGCATCCTTCTGAAGGTAGTATTACAATAGATGGTAAAAAGGTAGGATTAGAGACGAAAAAAATCGTTTCATTTATGTCCGATAAGCCGGTCTTTGATGATTGGATGACTGTAAAAGATGCTTTATTTTTCTATAGAGATTTTTATAAAGACTTCGATATTCAAAAAGCAGTAGATACGATTGTGGAATTCAAAATACCGTTAGAAGAAAAAATTAAAGCATTGTCAAAAGGGATGATTGAGAAGCTGCAAATCATTTTAACATTTTCTCGAAAAGCGAAGTTATACGTACTGGATGAACCGCTTGGCGGGATTGATCTCGTTTCTAGGGAGCATGTACTTGAGTTAATCCTTAAATTTTATCGTGAAGATTGTACGCTGCTTATATCAACTCATTTAATAAGAGAAATCGAAAATATATTTGATGAAGTAATCTTTTTGAAAGATGGAGAAATAATATTGCATGAAAATGTGGAAGAACTAAGATTTCAAAAGGGGAAAGCAGTACATGAGCTGTTTAAGGAGGCCTATGAGAAATGAGTCAGCTTTTTCTTTATCTGTATAATTGTAATAAGAGAAAAATAGCCATTATTTACTTCGGATTTATTACAGTTTCATTAATTCTTTTATTTAATATGAAAGGAGTTTCAGGAGCTAGAATTTCAGGTAGGCAAGATATAATCATTATTATATTTTTTATCGTACTAGGTATAAATGGATTCGCAATTCTTCTAACAGGTATATCGTCTTTTCGAAAAATGCTAAAAAACTCTATGCTACGTTGTACTTCTATTTCAGCACAAAAGTATATATGTGCAAATGTTTTATTTTGTGTACTACTCTTTATGATTTTGCTAGGAATAGGAATCATTTTTCTATACTATTTTTCTTTAAATATTTACAATGGAAAAACAGATTTAGGTGTTCAGCAAGCAATCCACAGTTTATATGATTATGGAATATTACATCATATGTTATCTATTTTCTTATGGGGACTAGATTTTGTTAATATGCTAGTTTCTATTTATTTAATTATAGTAATTACGAAGCTATTCAATGTGAAATCATCGATGAGTAAGATTGTTTGCGTAATCTTATTCGTTGTTTTTATCGCATTTAATGGGGGAATAACATATATCTTTCAGCAAATAGAAAAGTATGTGTTTGCCATAAATAATATTGGATTTATAGATCAAAACGGCTTTTTAAATACATCATTTTATTCTGGTACAGATATTACAGTTTTAAATCTATGTTTTAACTGTTTATTAACAATTATATTATTAGTAGTTACAGGGCGCATCATCGACAAAAAACTAGAAGTTTAAAGGAGGAATCATCATTGGGAAATGTAGTAGTGAAATTAGAAAATGTCCGAAAAAAAATCGGTAGAACAGAAATTATCCGCGGTTTATCATTTGAAGTTCGTGAAGGGGAAGTGTACGGGTTTCTTGGACCGAACGGTAGCGGTAAGACGACGACAATTCGTATGATGACAGGTCTTATTTCTATGACAGAAGGCGATATTACAATTTGTGGTCATAGTATTCGCACAGAGCGTGAAAAGGCGCTAGAGCAAATTGGAGCGATTGTAGAAAATCCCGAGCTATATGATTATATGACTGGAATGCAAAATTTAAAGCATTTTGCGAACATGGCGATTACCCCAATTAGTAAAGAGCGCATCGCTGAAATTGTAAAGCTTGTTGAATTAGAGCATGCGATTCATAAAAAGGTGAAAACATACTCACTTGGTATGAAACAGCGTTTAGGAATTGCGCAGGCGTTACTTCATCAGCCGAAAATCTTAATTTTAGATGAACCGACAAATGGATTAGATCCAGCTGGTATTCGCCAAATTCGTGATTATTTACAACGATTAGCGAAAGAAGAAAATATTGCAGTCATTGTATCAAGTCATTTATTAAGTGAAATTGAATTAATGTGTGATCGCGTAGTTATTATAAAGCAAGGTGAGTTTGTACAAGAGTATAACTTACATGAACAAGCGAAGCATGATGAAACAGTTGTAGTTGCATTTGAAGTAGATCAAGTTCAAAAAGCGAACGAAATTATTAAAGGTAAAGTACAAGGAAATGTAGCTGTGGCATCTGTAATGAAAGAAGAGATTCCGCAAATTGTAAAACAGTTAGTGAATGCTGATGTACTCGTATACGGTGTTACTGTTCAAAATAAAACGTTAGAGGATGAGTTCTTAGCGATTACAGGGGGAGTGAAAGCGTAATGTTTAAATTAATTCAAAATGAATTTTTAAAGTTACATGCGAAAAAAGGTATGTACATTTTAATAGGTGTAATTGCAGTATTGGAGATTTTGGGAGTTTTAGCGATGCTGAAATGGGGAGGAGGAAATGAGTTTAAAGGATCATATTTAGATTTTGTAAGTTCAGAGATTGGTTTAATTACCTTATTTGCAACAATTTTTGGAATTACGATTGCGTCTCGTACAATTACTGATGAGTTCCAAAAAGGTACAATTAAGCAGCTATTAATCCGTCCGAGAAAACGAATTACAGTTTTGTTCTCTAAATATATTACAGTGTTACTTACTATATTATTTATCATATTTGCTAGCACGTTAATCGCAATGATTATTGGCGGGATTGTAATGGATGGTAGTAAAACAGGAGTAACGTTAGGAATCGTAATGAAGTCCATTTTATATCAAGTACTTTCACCGTTCTTCTTTGCAACTCTTTCATTTTGCTTAGCTAATGTATTTAGAAATTCTGTATTACCATTAATTATTTCGTTGTTCTTATTCTTCTTACAAAGTGCAATTACAATGGTGCTTATGATGTTTGCAAAAGGTGCAGCGAAATTTGTGGTGTTTTTCCATTTAAATTTAAGTGTTTACGACAGTAATAAATTAGTAAGCGGTGGAATGGAACCACCATTTACAGAATTTACGTTTACAACTTCATTATTACTTGTAGTTGCATATTTTGCTGTATTACTTGTAGCATCAAGTGTATTATTCCAAAAACGTGACGTATTATAGTAGAAAAATCCCCGTGTTAACGGGGATTTTTATTAACCAGCTTTTTTGATTTATGTAGCTTTTAAGTGTGGCAGATACATATTTACTTAGGAACATAATTGTAACTAAGTTGAAGAACATTGATATGGTATATCAAATAGGATTGTTATTATGTAATTTAATACGTATATTATTCGGAATAAAGTGAGAAAAATAGGAAGATTTTCAACTATATTCATATTATAATTTAGTTATCCGGCCATTTGTGGAGAAGGGCTACCCATAAAATACTGATTAAAGTTTCACTTTATATCATCTCTGGAGGTGTTCAATATGCAACATGCATTTTCACGTATAAGGCTACGTAGTTTTTTTGGATGGACGATTATAGGGATGTTCCTGACGATGATTCCATTAAATTTATCAGGTGCTTCTGACAATACGATAGAGTTGCTGTCACAAATATCAATATTTTTTGCATTTCCACTATTGTGGCTATATTTAAAAACAAGTAAAAATAATGTTGTTTTTAAAAGTTTTTTTGATAAGCCTGGACGTTTACATTGGGGGTTAATTGTATTAGCAACGATCATGGGAATGATTTTTGCAGTCGGTATATCCCAAATTCAATTTTATATTTTAGCACATACTTTACCTAATTTCTTAGTTACCATGTTAGAAGATGGAAATGTAATTAATACGAGTAACATATACATGACGATATTTACTTTCATTTCAGCATGTGTATTAGCCCCAATAATGGAAGAGGTTATTTTTAGAGGGTTTTTCTTACAGCGAATGGCTTACAAATGGGGGATTAAACGAGCGGTTATTATATCCTCTCTTATTTTTGGACTAGGACATTTTGATGTTATCGGTGCTTTCATGTTCGGTGTTATTATGTGCCTTCTATACATAAAGACAAAAAATATATGGACGAATATTGCTGTGCATGCTCTAAATAATTTGATTGCAACGAGTATGCAATTTGTAGGTGGAGATGGAAGTGACGCAATCTCGATTACTGAATTACAAGCACAAAGTAATTTATGGATCGGCATTGGTCTTGTGATTATCGGTTTATTATGGTTCATTCCTTTTACTTGGAACCAATGGCGTACAGTAAAAGAAGTTGGTGTGCCACCGATTCGTTTCATAAATGAAGAAAAAGTAGTGAATACATCAGAAGAAAATGAAATATATAGCCAAGTGATAGTAACAGATAGATTGATGGCTGTAGAACTACCTGATGAAGCTGTAAATAAGCTTCGGTTAGAAGAAAATGATTATGTAACAGTTTCTGTAGAAGAAGATAAAATTGTTATAAAGAAAGCGCATAATAGATAATTAAAAAGTAGCTCCTAAAGAGCTACTTTTTAATTTGTAATAATCTCTACACGAAAATTATTACCGTTCTTTACATATTTAATATCTGTAACGATCCGAACGGTTTTTAGAAGTTCAACTTTTTCACCAATTCGAGGGATGGTCGGAACATTGTCCCAAATACCAAGCAAGTCATCTAATTGTGCCGTTTTTTCATAAAACCAGATTTTCAATGTAAAGCCCCTTTCTCGAACTTTATGTATTTTAATACATGATATATCATTTTTATTCTTAATGTAAGGGGTTTTTACTCTTTTTGTGAATAAAGATGAATTAAACTTCTGGGAATATATGTTCAATGTCCGGAGTAAGAGCTACTTCTGATAATACGATATGAGAAACTGTCGTTGCATATGAAGAAACATCATTGATAAATTCTTCAAGTTCAACGAGTGAAGGAACAGAGATTTTTACAATGTAGCATAAGCTTCCTGTTACTCGGTAACAAAAACTTGCAGATGGATAAGACTGAATAAACTGTTGCATACGTGTTGTATCACCATTTTTTAAAGTGATTTCTAAAATACAATCTAAAACAAGTCCTGCTTTTTTATAATTGATATCGATTGTGTATTTTTGAATAATCCCCTCACTTTCAAGTTTACGTACACGTTCTGTAGTAGACGGAGCCGATAAGTTTACTCGTTTTGCTAATTCACGCATCGAAAGGCGGCTATCATTATATAATTCATTTAAAATTTTTCGATCAACACGGTCTAATTGCATTTGTAAATATACCTCCAGTAAAATGATAATTTTTGTAAAGAAAAATTTAAAATTAAGATTCATATGAAATGTAAAGTGAACTTTATTTATTTTACAATAAAAAAGAAGGAAATAGGAGGGGAAATGATGGAGAGAATTACATTATTAAATGTAGGAGATACAAAGTTTCAAAAATTATTAGGTCATAATCCAGATATATTAAATTCGTGGAGTACGTTAGAGAATACACTGTATAGTACAGGGACCCTTTCCGTAGAGTTAAAGGAGCAAGTAAGAAGAACATTAGCGTTTGGGAATGAATGTCCGTACTGTATGGCAAAGGGAAAGCCGGATGATATACAAAAATAGAAGAAATTAGCGTAGCCGTTACTTTTGCGCATGCATTTGTTCATGACCAAAAGGCGATAGATGATAATATGTTTCATATATTAAAACAATATTGGACTGAAAAAGAAATTGTAGAGCTTTGTGCCTATATTTGTTTTATTACTGCTTCGCAGCAACTTGGTTTTCTGTTTCAATTACAGCCCAATTAATTAGGAGGATATTATGCTTAATCAAGCAGCACTTATAATCATTGATGTACAGGAAGCATTCAACTTACCATACTGGGGCGTGAGGAATAACCTTTTGGCGGAAGAAAATATGAAAAGTTTGTTAGAAGAATGGAGAAAAAGAAAACTACCAGTTTTTCATATTCAACATGTAAATAAAGAAAATGTTCAATCGATGTTTTATCAACATGCGGAAACGGTAAACTTTAAAGAAGAAGTGCAACCAATGCCAGATGAAATAATTATCCAGAAATCCGTTAATAGCGCGTTCATTGGGACAAATTTGGAAGAACAATTAAGAGAACAAAATTGTAATACGGTAGTGATTGTAGGATTAACAACAAATCATTGTGTGGAGACTACAACACGGATGGCAGGTAATTTAGGGCTTACAACGTATTTAGTGAGCGATGCGACGGCTACATTCAATCGTAAAGGTCTGGACGGGACAGAGTATAGTGCAGAGGACATTCACAATATGACACTTGTAAACTTACATGATGAATTTGCCAAAATCGTTACGACTGAAGGTGTTTTAAAATTATTTTAAGAAAATAATTGTGGAATTATGTAGAAAAAAATAAGAATATTTCGTATAATCTAAGTATAATCATTTTGAAAATAGGGGTGGCATCATATGGAGCAAATTCCAGTAAAGAAAATAGAAGAAGTACTCGTTTTAGCAGGAGATGATAAACAAAAGCAAAAGGAATTTTATGAATTGCTCTTATCAACGGAGTTTTATGTTGCTGGTTCACTTGAAGCAGAAGACGGGGCAACGGAAGGAACACTTCGTTTGCGTCATTTCCAAGGAGAGGGTAGATGGATCGTTCCGTTCTTTACACAATTGAAATTTGTAAAAGATGTGTTGCCAGAAGGTACACCCCTTATTACGATACGTGGAAAAGAATTATTGGGTAGCATCGAGAAAGATGCGACAGCTGTATTAAATGTTGGAACAGATATGAGTAAAACATTTATTCCAGAAGAAATTGCAGAGATAGCATCAGGACGAATCTTTAATTATTATAAGTAAAAGGAAAAGCTTAGCAGCTTTTCCTTTTTAATTTGAACATGGAGTGGCTATACCAGAAGAAATAGAAACAGTTTTGTTAGTTGTATTTATTGTTGCTGTAGCTCCGAGGGGAATACCGATATTTGGACTTATATGTCCAATCGGTAAACCGAATAACACAGGTATATTATATGGCTTGAAATATTCATATAATATTGTTTGCAATGATTGAGATGGCTTAGAAGGGTTGCAGTCGTGACAACTTGTAAAAATAACGCCGCTGCATTCATTAAACTGTCCAGATAAAAGTAGTTGATTTAACATCCGGTCAATGCGGTACGGTTCTTCACCAATATCTTCAAGCAATAAAAGTTTATTTGACGTATTTATCTCATAGGGCGAGCCAATTATACTTGTTAACACAGTTAAATTCCCTCCAACTAATGTGCCTGTAACTGTACATGGAGAGGTAGGTACGATACATTCTGATGCATATAAGATAGATGAATACGGATGGAATAGTTGATTGAAAGAAGATAAAGAGAGAGAATCTATACCTTTTCCTAATTCTTCAATCATTGGACCATGAAAAGTAACCAGCTCCGCATAACGTGAAAAGGCAGTATGTAAAGCCGTAATATCACTATATCCCCAAAAAATCTTTGGATTCCGTTGAATGATTTCATATTGAATGTAAGGGAGGAGACGAGCGCTGCCGTAACCACCTCGTGCACAAAAGACTGCTTTGACCTCAGTATTTGTAAATGCTTCATGTATATCATCAAGACGAACTTGATCACTTCCAGCTAAATATCCATATTTTTCATAAACACTCTTTCCAATTATTACGGATAATCCCATCTCTTGTAATACGTTCACACCTTTTAATATATTCTCAAGTGTTGGTGGGCCAGACGGTGCAATAATCATTACTGTATCACCTTTTTGCAACGCATTTGGATAAATCATTGTTCTCAGCCTCCTTCTCTTTCAATATATTCGCTTGAGCGAAAGTTCAATCCTTGTAAAAGAAGGGGAAAGCATGTCATATAAAGAAGGTATAGGGAAAGTAGGAGGGAAAATGATGTTTACAAGTCGAGTAATAGATATATTACAAATTAAGTATCCGATCATTCAAGCAGGTATGGCAGGAGCGATTACAACGTCAGAACTTGTTGCAGCTGTGAGTAATAGCGGAGGATTAGGTACGCTTGGAGCAGGGTATATGAGCCCAGAACAAATCCGTGAAGCGATTTATAAAATAAGGGAACTAACAAATAAGCCTTTCGGTGTTAATTTACTTTTAACGAAAGAGATACAGATAGAAGAAGAGAAGGTAAACGAGGCGAAAGTATTACTTAGTGGAGTGAATAGAGAATTAGGTATAGAGGAAGAAAAGACTTTAAAACTTCCAAAAAGCTATAAAGAACAATTACAAGTATTATTAGAGGAAAAGGTACCAGTCGTTAGTTTTGCATTTCAAACGTTAGAAAAAGAAGAAATAGATGATTTGAAAAAGGAAGGGATAAAAGTTATCGGAACAGCTACCCATGTAGCGGAAGCGAAAGCACTTGCTAAGTTAGGGGTAGATATTATTGTCGGGCAAGGTAGCGAGGCAGGAGGGCATAGAGGAACGTTTATTGGGAAAGAACAAGATGCGATGATTGGTACATTTGCATTAATCCCGCAATTAGTAGCGGAAGTACCTCATATCCCGATTGTTGCAGCAGGTGGTGTAATGAATGGGCAAGGGCTTGTTGCGGCATTTGCGTTAGGGGCAGAAGCTGTTCAAATGGGATCAGCCTTTTTAACGAGTGAAGAAAGTATTACGCATGACGTGTATAAAGAGGCGATTTTACATAGTACAGATACGAGTACAACGGTAACCCGTGCGTTTTCCGGGAAATATGCACGGGGTATTCGTAATGAATTTATAGAGAAACATGAAGGAAGAGAAGAGAATTTACCGATGTATCCAGTGCAAAACGTATTAACTTCAAAAATACGTCAAGAAGCAGCGAAGCAAAATAAGGAAGAGTATATGTCGCTTTGGGCGGGACAAGCATCATCATTAGCACGAACGGAATCAGCTCAGCACGTAGTGAAACGTGTCATGAAAGAAGCAGAGAACGTAATTGAACAATTACAAGATGTATATAAAAAAAGACCACTTGAATAATTCAAGCGGTCTTTTCGTTAGTTTGCTTTATAAAATTGTTGGATAGCTTCGTCGATGTAAACCCAGCCTTTCCAACCTAAGTGCATATGATCTTTTAAGAAGTACTTATCATATTCATGATTTGAGAAATCAGCAATTGGATAGCCAGCTTGCTTAATTTGCTCATGAACTTTATTGTAGTATAATTCGCGTTTTTCTTTCGGGAAGCCAGCGTAATCATACCAAGGACCTTTTACAGGAACAGAAATGAAGAGCGGTTTTGCGCCAGATTGTTTTAATAAATCAAGTACAATTTGTAAATCTTCATATTCTGGTGATTGGTCATAAGCATCATTTTTTAAGTAACCTTCACGTTGTTTTAATTTCTTCTTAATTTTGCTATTGAAGTAATCATCTTCGATACCATATTCGTTAGAGCTTGATTCTACTGCACCTGTTTGATCAGCATGCTTACGAGCTTCTTCCCAGTTCATTTGTTTCAATGATGGATCAAGCTGTTCTTTATGCGGCTTAATATTAAACATAACTGTAAATAAATCTTTACGATCTAGAATGTTACGATAAATATAAGCGAAAGGTTTAGCAGCAAGTGCTTTTACTTTATACTTTGTATCATCGTAGGCGATACCTTCAAGCGAAATTTTTAATAAAGTTTCTTTTTTAACAATCTCAAAGTTTAATAAGCGTTTTGCAATTTGTTTTTTCATTTCAGGTTTTAAATCATCGTTGAAAATGAAGTGGTAACCTTGTTGTTTTGAAAAGTTAGGTGCAAAGTGTGTCTCATCAATACCTTGTGGTACAAACCATTGCGGAGAAAGAACGAATATCATTTTCTTATCTTTCAATTGATCCATTGTAGATGTGAAGTTTAATACATGTACAAGGTCTTGTGTTCCACCGCGCCCAAGTAGGAATGGTGTGAATCCTTCAGGCTTTACTTTGAAATAATTCGATGGATGGAAAGCATCCATACGTGCGAATTCCGATGAACCGTACATCGGAAGATATTTCGGGTCTGCTAACATCTTTTGCTGTAAAATCATACTTTGAATCTTTTCTTCTTTTAAAGAAGTCGCAGCTTGTTCTACTTTCTCATCACTTAAAAGTGGGAGTAGGAAGCGCGTAGGAATAAGTAAGAATACAGCAAAAAGGGCCAATGCTAAAAGCATCGGACCAAATTTCACTTTGTTCATCGGATTTCTTCTAACTTTTTAATAACCATATTTGGTGTAGCCCACTCATCGCGGTCAAAATCAGAAATAGAAACTTCAATCTCTAAACGCTCTTGGAATTCTACTAATAAAGATACTACAGCGAAAGAATCAAGAATACCTTCTTCAAATAATTGAACATCTAAGTTTTCTTTCACAATATCGTTTTCACATACTTCTTCTAAAATATCTAATACTTGCTCTTTGAATTCTGCCATTTTTAAAATCTCCTTTATATCCGAAATATATTATATGTGCAACTTCTTAATAGTATAAGAAGGGTGCATTAAAAGTATCTGTTAAGGTGTCCAGAGAAGATCAGGAAACCGAAACATACAACGTGGAACGTAATTACAATCGCAAGGACGTGTGTAAATTTATTGTTTGGCCAAAACTTATGCTTCTTGTTTTTTCGTTCGAAAATATCGAATAAAATAAACAGTGCGGCATGATATAGACCATAAATAACATACTGCGCAACAGCGCTTCCTTGGATGTGCCAAATTCCCATAATGAAAAAGTTTAAAAATGCACCGATATACGAAATTGTGTAACGGTTCTTAATTAACTTTTTCTTCGTTGCAAAAAAGACGAAACGCATGTAAATAAAATCACGGAACCAGAATGATAAACTCATATGCCAGCGGTTCCAGAAGTCTTTAATGTTACGACTAAGGAAGGGCTTATTAAAGTTTTCTGGAGTTTTAATTCCCATCATGTAACTGATACCAATTACGAACGCACTATAACCTGCAAAGTCAAAGAATAACTGCATGCTAGTAGCGTACATAAAAATCACATTAGATAAAAGTGTATCTTGATTGGCGAATACTGCCTTTACAAGATATGTTGTTATCAAGTGCGCGATTATAAATTTATACAGAAAACCTTGGAAAATACGGTTAATCCCTGTATATAGTAACTTTTGATATTCCTCAGCACTAGGCGGCTTTTGAATATCTTTTTGGAATCTACGGTAACGATCGATAGGTCCACTTGAAATCGCAGGGAAGAATAAAACGAATTCCCAGAAATTAAAGAAGGAAAGTTCTTTAATTAAATTATCACGAACTTCAAAGACCATCTGTACAGCTCTAAATGTTACGTAAGACATACCTGCGAAAACAATAAAATGCAATTCAGGTACAAACGGTGCGATTTTTGCCAAAATAAGCGGTAAAATCGATAAAATAACAGCTATACAAAACGTGAATGTACTATTATTTTGTTTTCTTAAAATTAAATAGCCTTTAATAAGGGCATATTGCCAAATAATAAATGCGGCTAACATGATTGCTTGCTTCGGTTTATCAGAGAAGATAATAACGAGCATTACTAATGTTAAAACGGCATTATATTTACGCAACATTTTACCTTTTAATCCAGCTATGATAGTAGGTATTAATAAAATGCCTACTATAGCGAAAAAATAAAATGATCCATATGCGGTCATGCTGTAACCTCACTCAATAATTTTTTGCGATCTACCTTTCCATTTGGTGTCATTGGAATAGAAGATTGATACATGAATTTACGTGGAATCATGTAATTTGGTAATCGCTCATTGAGTTCTTTTTTGATTGCAGATGTTAATTTGAATTCTTTTTCAAACGAATGCTCTCCAGGAACAACAACCGCTAATAAGTAATCATATTTTTCACCTTTTTTAATTGGAACAACAACTGCACCTTCTACGTAAGAACACGCGCGAAGATGATGTTCGATTTCTTCTAATTCCATTCGATAACCATGAAGCTTAATTTGGAAATCAAGACGACCATTATAGAATAGAAGACCATTTTCTACATAGCCAGCATCACCTGTTTTATAGGCACGCTCACCATCAATCATGGTAAATACTTTTTCTGTTAATTCAGGGCTTCCTAAATAGCCAACGCTTACGCTTGGACCGACAATTACGATTTCACCTTTTTCACCGTCAGGTGCAATTGTACCATCTTCTTTCATAATAAGAAGGCGACAGTCTGATTTACAGTAGCCAACTGGAAGTGATTTGTATTGATCAAGCACTTCTTCTGTAACGTGAATGCCTGTTACAGCAACAGTAGCTTCTGTTGGACCGTACGTATTCATAATTGCTGCTTTCGGGAAACGCTCAATTAATTTTCTAGCTACTTCATTTGGCAACACTTCACCGCAGAATAAGAATGTTTTCATGTTTGGTAGCATACTTTCAGAGAAAGAGGCTTCCATTAAACACATTTCTGCGAAAGATGGTGTCGAAGTCCATACTTGTATATCCGATTGCTCTAAAGAAGCAAACAAGTCTTTTGGACGTGCAATCATGTCTTTATCGATTGCCCATAGTGTGCCACCCGTTACTAATGATGGGTAAATATCCATTACAGATAAATCGAATGAGAAAGGTGCTTGGTTTAAGAATACTTGCCCTGTTTGTAAGTTGAAATCTTCTACAGCCCATTTTGTAAAGCTAACAAGACAGTTATAAGTAATCTGAACCCCTTTCGGATTACCTGTACTTCCTGATGTGTAAATAATGTAGAAGTTCTCATCACCTTTTACCGCATGTTCAGGATTTGGAATGTTCCCTTTATGAGTAAAGAAAATATCTTTTAAGTTGTCTTCACTTACGATACGAACTGGTAAATCAGTTACAGTTACTTCAGTTCCTGATAAAAGTAATTTCGCACCAGAATTTTCAGCGATACGTTGTACGCGATCAGCTGGGATAGATAAATCTACAGGAATGTAAGCATGTCCAGCTTTTACACAACCTAAAAAGTTAATAATCATTTCAGGTTGCATATGGCCATAAACCATAATTGGTGAACGATCATCTGGATACTCAGAAGAAATCCAATGTGCTAACGCATCAGAATCTTCCTTTAATTGTTTGTACGTAATTTTCGCATCTCGCCAAACAAAAGCGGTTTGATCAGGCGTTTCTACAGCCCACTTTTCAATTTGTTCTAATAACTTCATAACGTTCCCACCCTAAAATTCGTTGTAAATAAATGTACTTGTGTTTGTATCATGGAATCCATACAACCAAAGCAATGCAAATAAAATTGCAAGGTAATAAACCGTCTTTGCAACCCATTGTGTGAGTGGTTGAGACCATATCTCTTTTAATCTTTCCATGTCTTTCCCTCGCTTAATGAAATAATAGCTCTTTGTAGGTATCATGTCCTACATTATTGTGAAAAAAACAAAATCCCACATTTTAGGTAAAAATAAGTCAAAAGGCTCTTTTCTGATATTAGCACTAAATACTAAAAAAGAAAATCCCTAACTTAGCAATTATATTACATTCAGCATGAATTTGTAATGGGTTTGACATGTAAATAGGAAGTGGATTGTGTGAATGTATAAAAGTGGATTGTGAGAAGGCGGGAAAATATAATATTTGTTTTGTTATTCCTGAATTGGAGTGGGTTAATAATCACTGGGTACTTAGTACATTTTTAAGGTATAGAGCCTTTTAAAAGGAGGTAATTATTATGAAAAGAGAGTGGAGGAGTTTTATTTCAGAGGAAAATATCATTAAATGGAGACGGCATTTCCATAAGTATCCGGAATTATCGTTTCATGAAAAAGAAACTTCGCAATTTATATATGAAACATTATGCTCATTTTCTTCTTTTGAAGTAACGAGACCAACGCAGTACAGTGTGCTAGCAATTAAAAGAGGAAGGCAACAAGGGAAAGTAGTTGCGATTCGAGCTGATATAGATGCTTTACCAATCCAAGAGGAAACAAGGAAACCTTATACGTCTGTGCATAAAGGAATAATGCATGCATGCGGGCATGATGCTCACGCAGCTATTTTATTAAGTGCAGCAGAGACGATAGCAAATATGAAGGAAGATTTTGCAGGCGAAATCCGTCTGTTCTTTCAGCACGCAGAGGAAGTGTATCCCGGTGGTGGACAAGAAATGGTGGAGGCCGGTGTTATGGACGGCGTCGATTATGTAGTAGGTTTGCACGTTATGTCTGGATTAGAAAGTGGAAAGATAGGAATTGTATATGGCCCTATGATGGCAGCACCAGACGTATTTACAATTGAAATTTTAGGAAAGGGTGGTCACGCGGCACGACCAGAAGAAACGATAGATCCTATTGCTATCGGAGCACAAATTATTACAAATTTACAACATATCGTATCAAGAAATACAAGTGCTTTTATGCATAGAGTAGTGTCAGTTACACAATTTCATGGGGGGATGGCCGATAATATCATTCCTAGTGCAGCAGCTTTAATGGGAACTGTTCGATCTTTTAATCAAACATTAAGAGAGGAAGCAAAAGAGAAAATTGAGCAAATTGTAAAAGGAATTACAGAAGCACATGGGGGAGATTATACATATACGTATCGTTACGGATATGATCCAGTTGTTAATAATGAGTACATTACGAAAATAGTAGAAAAAAGTGCGATAAAATTGTTCGGAAATCAGCGTATTGTGCATCTTGAACCTTCTATGGGAGGAGAAGATTTTTCAGCGTATTTAAGAAAAGCACCTGGTTGTTTCATTAAATTAGGAACAGGGAATAAAAATATTGATACTTGTTATCCACATCATCATCCGAAATTTGATGTGGATGAATCGGCTTTAATTAATGGAGTGGAACTATTTTTAGAGACAACTATAAGACTACTAGAAACTGATAAAACATAAAAAAAGGCAACTGCACTCTATTGCAGTTGCTTTTATTTCTTCCGTCAGAGAGGGCTGAGAAAGAACTATGCTCATTTATAGTATATGAATAGCTAACGGACAAGCTTGTACATTTTAACTATTTTTTTTAAAATAGTTATTGACTTTGATAATCAATTTCAATTAATCTAATGGTATAATTGAAATTGATAATTATTATCAATGAAATAGATGAGGAACCTTAATGAGAAAAACATTTCACCTTTTACGAAGGGGATTAAAAAATAAAGATGTTGATAAGCATATTGAATGGCAACGAAATGTAATTCGTTCTGAATATGTAGATGAGAAGAGTACACTTCAAACAGAAAAAGAGATACAAGGTAAAAGGAGAGGTTCAGTTGAGTAAGTTAGTAATGATTTTTGCAAGTATGAGTGGAAATACAGAGGAAATGGCTGACCATATTGCGGGTGCGATTCGTGAAACAGAAAATGAGATTGAAGTAATTGATATTATGGATACACCAGAAGCTTCTATATTAGAGCAATATGACGGGATTATTTTAGGTGCTTATACTTGGGGAGATGGTGATCTTCCTGATGATTTTTTAGATTTTTATGATGCAATGGATTCTATTAACTTAACTGGTAAAAAAGCGGCTGCATTCGGTTCTTGTGATTCGGCTTATCCGAAATACGGGGTAGCGGTTGATATTTTAATAGAAAAGCTGCAGGAGCGCGGGGCAGCAGTTGTGTTAGAAGGATTGAAAGTAGAATTAACGCCAGAAGATGAAGATGTAGAAAAATGTTTACAGTTTGGAGCTGAATTCGTAAAACACCTTTCTTAATGGCAGAAGGGAGATGAAGAGCAATTGCATGAGAAAATCTCAATCAAAACGATGACAGATTACCATTTGTATGATTTTATGCGTTGTCCGCATAAATTTTATTTCCGTCATATAAAAAGAAGAGAACCTTCTTCATTTGAATGGCAACAAATAGCACAAATGATTGTGAATCAAATTATTAATGAATATTACACGCTACCTGCGGGCCAACAAACGAAAATTGTACTTTTAATATTAATAGAAAAGTATTGGAAAAAAGTAAGGATTAATATGTTTGCTTCAAAGGCGGAGTACTATATTGTTTTAGCAAAGCTAACTGATCACTTATTACAGTTTGTTGAAAGGGATGATAGTCAGGCACCGCCGTTATTTTTATATGAGAAGTTTCAAACATATATGGAAGAGTTAGGTGTCCACATGTCATTGACATTTGAAGTTGGTGAGTGGAGTGCTGAATCGTTTGTAATTAAAAAGTATGTTGTCGATGCGGATGAGGAAATGCTTGCTCTTTGTCAGAAGCTAATGACAGTATTCAGTTATAAAGCTTTCGGTATTCTTCCAGGGAAAATTGAAGTTATTAATTTAATAGAAGGAACTAAGTATGAGTACATTCCAAAGCAGGAAGATATTATAACTGGAATGGATGATTTATTTAGAATGAAAGAAATGTTGCAACAACCTGAGCACTATACAGAGCGTCATTTTCGTTCTGAGTGTATGAGTTGTGCGTTTCGTAGTGAATGCCAAAGGGAAGAAGTAAAGAAAGAAGCGAAGCAGAAGAAAAATATAGTACATTAAAGGATGCAATTTTGCATCCTTTTTTGTTATTGACATGAAAAGCTTTTCATCATTTACCGTATATTTGTAGCAGATTAATAAAGGGAGGAATAATCAATGAAAGATGAAACGGCAGTATTTCAATGGTTAAAAGAACAGAATGCTCCTTTTGGAATTCAACTGCAAATTTTACAGGCATTTCAATTGTATAAAGTTATTGTTGAAATGGATAAAAAGTTAATGATGTATGAGGAGAGAGAGTATAGGGAGAGAATTTAATCTCGTCCCTGTAGTATTGCTTTAAGCTGTTCTTCATTCTTCTTTAATGTTATTTCGTTGTTTGTTTCAATGTTATAAATAAGGTTATGTAGTAAAGGGCTGTATTGATAAAAGGTAGTGATGCGGTGAATGAATAATGGATGGCGGTGAGAAATAAGTGTACTGTATTGTTCATATACAGATGTAGTAAACTCACGACCGAAATCATAATATAGCCCAGCAAAATCAAAAGCGGGATCGCCAATTTGAGCATCTCCAAAATCGATAACACCTGAAATGGTTTTGTTCAAGTTGTTAAATAAAATGTGGTGATGTGTAAAGTCAGCATGGATGATTGTATTTTGAAAGGCAGATTTAGCTATACAGGTAAAGAAATTTTCGAATAAACGATTTAAGGCTGATTTCTGTAATGAAGTAAGATTGTTAGTAAAATATTGATTTAATTTTGTTTGTAGTTCTTTCCAGTAGGTAAGTGTTTTTTCGATAGGGAACCCTAGCGTTTCAGTACGTTTTAAAGGAATACTATGTAAAGCCGCAAGGAAAGTGGCTAATTGTGTAATAATTACTTCAAGTTCTTTTTTCTCTAGCTTTGCAAGTAGTTCAGTTGTTAACGGTTCACCATGAATGAGAGGATAATAGCTGCAAAATGGAACCGTATTACAATCATTCTTATACAATAAATGATACTTAGGAATCTCGATTTCTTGTAATGAATGAGAAAGAATTGTGCACAGTTCTTTTTCTAACGGAATTCGGTTTGCATATTCAAGTTTTCGTGGGAAACGAAATAGTAGTTCGGCATTTATAATAACCGTTATATTATCCCACCCTTCTTCATTTTGTATATATGAATGTATAGAAAGATCTGGTAGAGCTTCTTTTATATATTGTTTGTAAGAGTCCATAATTGTTCCTCGTTTCTAAGTTAAAGGTAGGGTATTCTATTTTATGATATCAGAATTTTCTTTCTATACGTTAAAATATAACTATCATTAATGGAGGAGGGTGGGGTGCATTATGAAGAAAAGAATATTAATCATTTCTCTATGTATCGCTTTTGGATTGTTTTGGCCATATAAAGAGGAGGTTTTTGCCACCTTTAAACCGATAGATCGCTACGAGTTAAATAAGGAATTAAAGAACAAAAGTATAGAAACTTTAACTGATAAAGAAATGAAAATGATAGGAGAACACTTTGTGACAGCGCAACTAGCAGTGTTTGAGTTTAATAATAAAGAAGATGTGAAACGAAAAGGTGAAGAAATATTTGTAAGTAGAGGGTATGAACAGTTAATAGAAAATTATTACCCAAACCGTTTTCGGGATTTAGAGTATAAATTTACAAACGAAGAGATACGTGAAGAGACAGATGAGAGTTTTCGCTATCATGCTGTAGCGTACGTTACTGGTATTGAAAATGGCAAGAGAAGTGAAATGAAATTAAATTATGACATGAAAATTGTAAAGGTTAATAATTTATTCATGGTGTTAGAACAAAAACAATATGTACAATAAAAAACCCTCTAGAAGCAGAGGGACTTTAAAGATTTTCATTTTGTTGACCAAGTTCTTTTTGAGCAATGTATAAATTTCCTTGCTCAACTTGTTTCAGTGTATGAACAGAATCTCCTGTATATCCTTTTTCCGTTTTCACAGTTCTTTTTGAACGATTTGAATCTTGTTTCTTCATATAATAGACCACCCTTCTTTAAAAATAGACGAAAATGATGAGCACGAGTAATACAGCTGCGAAAATGGTAATGCCCATTAAAAAAGAAGTATTTTTATATTTAGGTGGCTTATGTACATCTTGCCGATATCCAGGTGAAATTTCAGGGGCGAATTCTTCATCGAATGATTGTTTCTTTTGTTTTTCGTCCATATGTATCCACCTTTCTTTTTCATTATGTTACACGTTACAAGAAAAAATATGCATGAAGAAAACAGCCGCTATATCATTAGCGGCTGCTTTGCGTTGTATATTTTCTTTGTACTTGAAAGAGACGGATAAGCAGGAAGATTGCTCCAAATGCTAGACCGATAATAAGACCGATCCAATAACCTTTTGCTGCCCAGTCAGTATAAGTTGCTAACATGTAGCCAAGAGGTAGACCTATTACCCAATAAGCTATTAATGTCATAATTAAGGCAACATTTACGTCTTTATAACCACGAAGTGCTCCTTGTACTGGAGTTGCAATCGCATCTGAAATTTGAAATAAAATCGCGAATATAAGAAATTCTTTAGCTAAATGATGGACATTTGCATTTGTCGTATAAATAGAAGCAATTTCATCATCAAAGAAATAAAGAAGGATTGAATATAAAAGAGCGAAAGCAAGGGCTAACCCAATTCCGATAAATCCATATTGTTTCGCATTATTGTATCGTTTTGCTCCAACTTCAAATCCAACGGCTATCGTCATTGCCATTGCTAAACTTAAAGGAGTCATATATAACAAGGAAGCAAAGTTCATAGCTGCTTGATGTGCTGCTATTGTTGTCGTACTAAAATTACTCATCATAAGTGTTACCGCAGCGAAAATACTCGTCTCAAAAAAGATAGCAAATCCGATAGGGACGCCAAGTTTCAGGAATTCCTTCCAGATTGTAAAGGAAGGGCGGTATAACTGTTTAAAGATATTGAAAGAAGCGAAAGGCTCTTTCGTACGAATAATAATAACCGTAATAATTAAAATACACCAATAAGTTGCTGCAGAAGCGATTGCCGCACCAACACCACCGAGTTTTGGAAAGCCAAAGTGACCAAAAATTAATAAGTAATTTAATACTACATTAATTGGTAATGATAGTAATGTAATAATCATCGTTGTTCGAGTTTTTCCTAATGCATCAATAAATCCACGTAAGACGGTGTAAGTAAATAAAGGGATAATTCCAATCGCGATAATAATTAAAAATTGTGCTGCAATACGTTCCACCGGTTCTTCTAATTGCATGCCATTTAAAATAGGTGAAACAGCGAAGAATCCGATAAGGATAACAACGAAACTAGCACAAATTGCTAAATATACTGCTTGTATGACAATGTGGGGAACGTCCTCCTTTTTCTTTGATCCAACGAGCTGTGCAACAATAGGAGTAGTAGCCATTAAAATTCCTGTTAAGCCGGTACTAACGGGAAGCCATATACTTGTTCCGATAGCAACACCCGCTAAATCAATAGGACTCGCATGTCCTGACATTGTCGTATCAAAAAAGCTCATCGCAAATAATGACATTTGCGTTACAAAAATCGGGAAAAAGAGTAATAAAAATTGCTTTAACTTTTGTGAGAATGAATTAGTTTCTTTCATAAAATCCCCTTTCAACGTAAAAAACAAACTCTTATTATCATACAATTTAATCAAAAAATAGAAAAGAAATAAGCGTATACAACAAATGAAATCAATAAAAAAAGGATGCACTTTGAAAAGGGATAAGGTATTATGATAAGGTGTGAAAAAATTACATATGCGTTATTAAGGAGGCACTAATTGTGGCTGATTGGTTAATTGGATTAATCATGGGTGCTGTTGAAGGTTTAACAGAGTTTCTACCAGTATCATCAACAGGACATATGATTTTAACAGGACACTTAATTGGATTTGAAGACGATAGAGCGAAAGTTTTCGAAGTTGTTATTCAGTTGGGATCGATTTTAGCAGTTGTTGTTATATTTTGGAAGCGTTTATGGTCATTAGTTGGAATAGGGAAAGTAACAGATGGGCCATCGTTAAATTTATTACATATTATTATCGGGATGATCCCTGCTGGAATTCTTGGTGTATTATTCCATAGTACAATTAAAGAAGTTTTATTCGGTCCAGGACCGGTTGTTATTAGCTTAGTAGTTGGTGGTATTTTAATGATTGTTGCTGAGAAGTTTTCAAAACCAAGTACAGCAAGAACGTTAGATGAAATTACATATAAGCAAGCATTTACAATTGGAATGTTCCAATGTTTAGCACTTTGGCCAGGATTTTCTCGTTCTGGATCAACAATAAGTGGTGGTTTATTAGCTCGCGTTTCGCATACAGCGGCAGCTGAATATACGTTCATTTTAGCGGTACCAATGATGGTAGCTGCAAGTGGCTTAGATTTAATTAAAAGCTGGGATATATTAAGCTCGGCTGATATAACGTTATTTGCAACTGGATTTATTACAGCATTCGTTGTTGCGTTGCTTGCAATCGTTTCATTCTTAAAATTATTAGCTCGTGTAAAACTAACACCGTTCGCTTACTATCGTTTCATTTTAGCTGCGGTATTCTATTTCTTCATTATGTAAGTATAAAATATCAGCAATACCCTATAGAATAGACACTTGAAAAAAAGTCTACACTGTAGGGTATTTTTTTATAGAGAGAGAAAAATGAAACTTTTACCTTCAATTACTTGTATTTCACCATGTGAAATATGCCATAATGATTTCGTTATAATAATTTTAAGGAAATCGATAGGGTATTTGAGAGGAGCAATTTAGTGAGTTTTGCAATAGAAATAGTAATTCCAGCACCAATTGATGTTGTATTTGATTATGTACACAATGACGAGAAAATACTAGAATGGAGTACCTTTATGGTAGAAAATAGGTATCCTTCAAATATAGATGTTGAAAACCCTCGTGAAGGTGACAAATATATATCTGTGCAAAAGATGGGGAAGAAAATATATGAATTTGAGGCGGAAATTTTAGAGTATGATGAACCGTATATTGTTTCAGTTGGATGTGAGATGAAGCAAGGTTATACAGCTGCAACTTATATGTTAGAAGAGGATGAAGAAGGTACATCGCTTACTTTAATCGTAGAATTTGAACCGAAGAATTTTTTATATAAGATTATGTACAAGTTGACTGGGTGGATGACACGTGGAATATACATGGGTGAAATGGAACGTTTAGCAGCGTGCGTAGATGCTGTATATTCTCAGAAAAAAGGATTATAATTTAGTAAAATAAAAAACCTGCCGAAATCGGCAGGTTTTTTTATTTTACTACTTTCTCAATCATGCTTTCCATTACATGTTCCCAAAGAGAAGTATCATCAGCTAATGTAGCACGGAAATTAGCATACATTTCTTTTTGTTTCTCTTCGAATGTTGGATCTTCTTTTTCAGGTAATGTAGCGCGCATTGAAGTTACTAATTCTTGTACTTTTGGAGCGCGTGGTCCAAAGACGGCTTGTTCATTTCCGTCTTTATCAATGAAAATAAAGATTGGAATCGCACGTGCTGTTCCGTTTGTTAAGTATTGATCCATTAACTCTAAGTTTTCATCGCGAATTAATAAACGCATATCAATATTTGCAACTTCAGAAATTCGTTTCATAACAGGTACACATAAAAGAGCGTCGCCGCACCAGTCAGCTGTTAATACGATAACGCGCCAGCCATCATTTTGACGTTCTTCTAAAACTGGAAGTAATTCATTTGGAATTAAAAAGTTATTGTAAATGTGTAGTAGCTCGTATTGGTTTACTTTCATTTCATTCACATATGTATCAAAGGACATGCCTTTATCAGCCCATTGTAGTAAGTTCATAAGTAACACCTCTTTAGTATGATTTATTTTTATTGTACCAATTTTTATATAGAAAAGCTTGTATTCTTACTCTTTCTTATCACTAAATAATTTATTTAGTGTGTAAAGGAATAGTGTGACACATAATTCAGCTATGTTGGGCATTTGTACACTCTCTATCCAGTCATCGGCGGTATGTATGACAAACCAATCTAACGTAATTTCAATTATAGAGAGCAGAGCAATTGAGAGCCAATTGGGCATACTTGTCATCATTGGATGTAGGAGCACTTTAAAGAAAATGAATATAAAATATGTAATACCGTCTAATAAAAGAATGAGTAAAAAAAAGAGTAGTAGAGCTGTTCTTGATGAATATTCTATACCTGTAATATGAAAGATTCCTACATATACAAAAAATATAAATGCAAAGAATATAATGAGAATAAGAATAACAACACTAATAATAATAGTCTTATCTTTTAGACTGAGATTAGAAAGTTTGTCTTCTTCACTCATTGCCCCAACTCCTTTTTCTGGAAAATCAATTTCATTGTACCATGAAATATCTATTAAAAAACTACGAATTATGGGGAAATAAGGTGACAAAAAGTAAGATTTCGTGTAAAATTATTAATAAGGTTTTTATTTAACTAAATTAAATAAAAGGGGCTGTCAAAGTTGTCTCAAAATCGAGAACAATTAATGGAAGAACTATCGACAAATGTTTTTGCAATGTTTCGCACGTTGCGTAATGATATTGGAAAAATATTTGGTGGTTACATACCGTGGAATGAGTTCATTGTCCTTAGAATATTGAACCGTACGAATAAAGAAATGGTCTCACGTGTAGCTAATGAGTTAAATGTGTCGAATAGTCATATTACAGCTGTTACAGAAAAATTAATTAATAAAGGCTTTGTAACTCGTTCACGTTCTACATCAGATCGCCGAGTTGTATATTTAGAGATTACAGAACAAGGGAAAGAGTTAGTTGCGAAAATGGAAGGTGAGAAAAAGAAATATTTACAAGAAAGATTTTCCGCACTTTCAGAAGATGAAATGGATATAATGATATCTATTTCTAAAAAACTTATTTAAATAATTACAAATAAGAAAACGCTTACCTAATTGAAAAGAAGACCTTCCTCATATATGGAAGGTCTTCTTCTGTGTGTAATAGATGATAAAAAATAAAATGTGTATGAAAAAAGATAGAGCGCCATACTACTAATAAAGGAAGGAGGGAGAAATATGACGAATCGTAATGGTAGTCAAGGAAGTGGAAATCAAGGTTCACCAAAATCAGGGCAATTCCAGCAGGAGTTTAGTACTGAATTTGAAACGGGAAATGATAATAAAGGAAAAGAATATCGTTCGAAAAAAGGAAGTAAATCAAAAAAGGAGTGAAATGATTCACTCCTTTTTTGATTTAAGATGCTGCAGATTGATCCGTATTATATTTTTCTTCTGAGTTTGCAACAATCATTGCACAAATTGCATCACCGGAAATATTTACAGCAGTTCTAGACATATCTAGAATGCGGTCAATACCGATAATTAAAGCAATGCCTTCTACTGGTAGATTTACTTGATTTAAAACCATCGTAAGCATTACTAGTCCAACACCTGGTACACCTGCAGTACCGATACTAGCTAGTACAGCAGTTAATACGACCATAGCTAATTGTGGTAATGTAAGTTCAACGCCGTATACTTGAGCGATAAATACAGTTGCTACCCCTTGCATAATAGCAGTACCATCCATATTTATCGTTGCACCTAGTGGTTGTACAAAAGAGCTTATCGCTTTTGGAACTCCAAGTTTTTCTTGGGCGGTTTTCATGGCAAATGGAAGGGAAGCATTAGAGCTAGATGTACTAAACCCAATTGCCATTACCGGACCGAAATGTTTAAAGAAACGAATAATACTTTCTTTGGCTAGTACCTTTAATAAGCCGCCGTATACGAAGACACCGTGAATAATGAGTACCAACATAACGACAATCATATACTTGAACATCGCAGCGACGCCTGCAAGACCCATTTTACCAACGGATGAAGCGAGCAACCCGAATGTTCCGATTGGAGCTAATTTCATGACGAGATTAACAAGATACATCATTAATTCGTTGCCCTGTTCAAGTAATGAATGGACACCTTGAACTCGTTTTCCTAAAACAGCTAAACCGAGTCCGATCAATGCGGCAAAGGCAATAATTTGTAGCATGTTCCCATCAGCCATCGCTTTTGCTGGATTATCTGGCACAATATTCAGCAATGTATCAACGAAAGATGTTTCAGTTTTTGCACCTTCATACTTAAGCCCGTCTGTTTTAAAGTTACCGCCAGCTCCTGGTTTTATGATAAGTGCAAATGTAACTGCAATAGAGATAGCGACAGCTGTTGTTACGAGAAAGAATGAAATTGATTTTAAACCAATTCTTCCAAGTTGTTTCGGATCTCCAAGACCAGCAGCACCAAGTACGATAGAAATGAACACAACAGGAACAACTAGCATTTCAATAAGGCGAATAAACAGTTGACCAAGTGGATTGAACGCATATTGATTCAATGGCTCAAAAATAGATGGAGCAGCTAAATTTAAAGTGAGTCCGACAACTAGACCGAGAAATAATGCAATTAAGATTGCCTTTGTTTTTGTAAAATTGCTTTCTAAATTAATTATACCGAAAAAATACCTATTTTGACAATATTTTCTGAATATTCAGTGTGAAAATGTCTGTTTCAATGTATATAGTCCAGTTTTGCTGAAATATGTGGAAAGAATACATTTATGTATTTGGAAAAAAATAGACCATCACATGATGGCCTAGGGAAGGGGACAATTTATGTCAATTTAATTAGGGATGGAAAGCTGTTCAAGACACTGGGGAATGTCTTATAAATTAGGGAGGAACAGCTCCGATACGTATACTATAAAAGGTAGATGTGATCCTCGTGTGAACATGGAGTGAAAGAGAGAGGGAGTTTCAAATAAAAGATAGAAAGAATAAAAAAATAAGACCATCACATATATGATGGTCAAGGGAAGGGGACAATTTATGTCAATTTAATTAGGGATGGAAGCTATTCAAAGACACTGGGGAATGTCTTATAAATTAGGGAGGAACAGCTTCGATACATATACTATAAAAGGTGGATGTGATCCTCGTGTGAACATGGAGTGAAAGAGAGAGGGAGTTTCAAATAAAAGATAGAAAGAATAAAAAAATAAGACCATCACATATAGGATGGTCAAGGAAGGGGACAATTTATGTCAATTTAATTAGGGATGGAAAGCTGTTCAAGACACTGGGGAATGTCTTATAAATTAGGGAGGAACAGCTCCGATACATATACTATAAAAGGTAGATGTGACCCTCGTGTGAACTTGGAGTGAAAGATATGGGAATTTGAAAAGGGATAAAATAGTTGTTGTAAGAGTTATAGTATAAGTGGAGATATAATAGAAAATATTCTTTTGTAAAACGATAGGAGTCTGAATATAAATAAAAGTTGAAATCTATGAAAAAAAGGATTATGCTCAACTATATTATGAGAATATAAGGTTTATCCCGCTACTTGTAGGCTCTTAAAGAGTCTTTATTTATGAGGGGATAAAAGCTTCACTTGATAAAGGGAGTTAGTGATATGGAAGTAGCAAAAAAACAAGGGTTGTATAATCGTTTTATACGATTGAATCCACCACAAATTTTAGCATTAGGCTTTTTTTGTTTAATTGTGGTCGGAGGATTGTTATTAAAGTTACCGTTTGCAACGAAAGTACATATTAGTTGGGTAGATGCTTTCTTTACAGCTACGTCGGCAGCGACTGTAACCGGTTTAGGTGTTGTAGATACTGCGAGTACGTTTACGATGTTTGGTGAAATTGTTATTATGTTTTTAATTCAAACGGGTGGTCTCGGTCTTATGACGATAGCCATTTTAATTGTTTGGGTATTAGGGAAAAAAATTGGTTTACGCCACCGATTATTAATTGGAGAAGCATTTAATCAAACAAATATTGGTGGTCTTGTGAAATTAGTAAAACGTGTTTTTATTTTTTCTATTTGTATTGAGCTAATTGGAGTTATCTTTTTATCGATTCGCTTTATTCCAGAGTTTGGTTTTGGAAAAGGTTTATACTATAGTATTTTTCACGTTATTGCGTCATATAATAATGCCGGCTTTGCGCTTTGGCCAGATAATTTAACAAGATACGTAGGAGATCCTATTATTAATATTGGGATTTGTTCTTTAATTGTAATAGGAGGGTTAGGGTTTACGGTATTAATTGATATATGGTATAGCCGTAGTTTCCGAAAATTATCACTGCACTCCAAAATCATGATTGTTGGAACGATAGCACTTAATGTTATTGCGATGCTTGTGATTTTTGTATTGGAATATAATAATGTGAAGACTTTGGGGCACTTATCTTTAAATGAAAAGTTATGGGCTTCGTTCTTCCAAGGAATTACACCTCGTACAGCTGGTTTTAACACGGTAGATTATGGGGGGATGGAAGAGTCATCGATACTATTTACGATGGTATTAATGTTTATTGGTGCAGGAAGTGTATCGACAGGCGGTGGAATTAAGTTAACGACATTCGTTATTTTAATTACATCAGTTCTTTCTTTCTTTAGAAAGAAAGAGGATTTTGTTTTGTTTCAGCGTACGATTAAAATGTCGACAGTAACGAGAGCGTTAGCAATTGTCGTTGCTAGTCAAATACTTATTTTTACAGCGGTATTTGTATTAATGCTTACAGAAGACTTCAGTTTTATTCAGTTATTATTTGAGACAATTTCAGCGTTTGGTACAGTAGGGTTAACAATGGGGATTACTGCGAAGCTATCGGCGTTTGGAAAATGTATTATTATGTTTGTTATGTTTTGTGGATTAATCGGACCGTTAACACTTGTGTTCTCTTTGGCACGACCAGCAAAACAAAAAATTAAATATCCATCAGAAGATGTATTTACAGGATAAGGTATCCCGCATAAAGCGAGATACCTTTTTCTTTTTAAAAAAGAGAGAACAATAAACCAATAAGCGCCACCCGGAATAAAATCGCAATGAGTGCAGCGATACCACCCACAATGGCAGCGGTACCGCCAGTTACAGTAGCCCCGCGATTATAAGCGTAAATACCAAGTAGAACAGACACAAGACCAAATAGTGTTGGGAATGTGAATAATGATAATATTGCTAAGGCAAGAGCAATGAAACCAGCAGTCGATCCAGCTGCAGACGATCTTACATCATCGTTATCTTTATCATCATAATCGATACGCTGTGGTGCAACTTCAGCTGCGTATTCTTCTTTATAATCACTATCTATTCGATCTCTTTTTTTATATTCATCAAATTTCTCAGTCAAAGTAAGGACTCCTTTCATAACAAGGTTCAATAGTAGTATGTATCTCTTTTTCCTTTTTATCCGAGCATGTACAGGGAGTAATATCCAATTGGAAAGTGGAAAATGTTTTTTCAAAATAGGAAAACTTAGTATGACTTCCTCTATTTTGGAAAGTATAAAAAAGAATAATGAGGAAAGGGTGTAGTACATAATGGAACATCCAATTGAAAATTTAATGAAAACAGCAATGACAAATTTAAAAGAGATGGTAGATGTAAATACGATTGTTGGAAGTCCGGTTTCAACAGCTGACGGAAATGTAGTATTAACAGTATCTCAAGTGGCTTTTGGTTTTGGAGCTGGTGGAAGTGACTTTAAAGGTGATTTTATTTCCGAAAAACATAACAGCGGACAAGGGCAGCATAAAGAGAACAAGCAAAGTCATCCATTCGGAGGCGGAAGCGGGGCTGGGGTTTCTATTAGCCCAGTTGCTTTTTTAGTAGTTGGTTCTAACGGTGTGCAAGTGTTGCATCTCAATAGTAGTACACATTTAATTGAAAAAGCGTTAAATACTGTGCCAAGCACTGTGGATAAATTTGTGAATGGTCGCCAAAAGTGAACTTGCATTTTTTAGGAATTATGATATATTAGAAAAAGTGCGCTTTAGGACGATCGGAATAATTGAACTGTAAATATATATGATGTGTGGAATAAGGGAGAGGAATTTATGATTAATATCAAAAACTTAGTAGTTGGCTTATGTATGTTAGTAAGCGGTTTTGTTGTATATGTAATAAAAGAAAAAGCTCCATTCTAAAACAGACAAACCGTTAATGTCTGTTTTTAATTTGTAAAAAATGTTGACAAGTTATTGTATTGGTGTTAAAATTTTAATTCGTGTCTCGGTTAAAGCTAGTGTAAAGTAAATAAATCTTATGAATATAATACGAAAAGTTTGCGAAAGATCGGGTAGTCTTACCAACAACTTTTGTGAACAAACCCTATAAATTGTATATGTAAGCTTTATATGTATACTAGTGAATCAAGGAGCGGTCAGTGGAACCGTAATGATGAGAGAGAGGTAGGGCTTTCATCCAGTATATGTTACTTTCCCGTTAGGTGAATATAAAAAAGAGGGCTCCTTTTGAAAAGGAGCCCTCTTTCTATAAATAAATTGAAACTATAATCAGTGGGACCATTCCATTCCCTTTACATGTTAGCTCACAAATAATGTGATAAAAATGATTAAGTGCGGTTTTCAACTTGCTGACAAATTTCATCTGTTGTTAAACCATGTGCTTTAATTACAGATCCTTTTATCGATGTATCTGCAATGCCCATCATATTAGAATCTTGCCCGGTTACAACGCAACAATCACACCCATGTGCATCATTTTCAGAGTTAAGTGAAACGACTTCATGTCCTTGTTGCTGAAGAGCTTGTTGAACATCTGTTAAAGAGTTCTCAACACCAATTCTAGCCATAATTTTCACCTCCTACCATCTAGTTGCTAGTATGCTCAAGTCCATAGCATATATTTATGAAAAGATGGTAGGAAGAGAATATTTGTTTAGTCGTTATATACACCAGTAAGCATTTGACTAACGAATTGATCATTTAATGTATCTTGTGCTGAACTGTTATTAGACTGAATATCGATTGAAGCTGTGTAGTTGTTATGTTTCCTACTATTTGGTTCTACTTCAACGTAATTATCGAATTTACAAAATCCTTTCGTATCCATTAGATCAAATAGTTGTAGCATTTCTACTACCTCTTGTCTCGTTCCTTTAATTTGTACACACGCCATTGTTATTTCCTCCTTCAATTTGACAAATTGTTTTTTAAAAATAGGATTATGATTACTAAATGAAAAATATGAATGTTATTTTTAGACAGCGTTATTTTTGTTATTTTCCCCCTTTTTCACCAAAAGTCGTTGTATATTCCCGGATTTATAAAATCGGACGTCCGTTTATTGAATACAATAGATTCGTATCAATTGGCGAAAACCCTTCTTTTAAACAAATATTTTTTTTAGTAGAATTTGACGAAAAAATTTTTTTGACTTTTTGTAAACGTTAACAATGTTATTAAATCAATATGAACAAAGATGTACGTACGATTAAAAATTAAAAATTTTCTAAAAATTCACTTGATTTATTTGAAAAGGAGAGTAGACTAGGAAACAATAAAAAACTCATAGAACATAGGGGGCGCTTTCAAGTGAACGAGCAGTGGATTTTCTTAAATGGAGAATTTGTTCCAAAAGACGAAGCAAAGGTTTCAGTATATGATCATGGCTATTTATATGGCGATGGAGTGTTCGAAGGAATTAGGGTATATAGCGGTAATGTTTTCCGTTTGAGAGAGCATCTTGTCCGGTTATATGAATCAGCGAAATCCATCATGTTAGAAATTCCATATACGTTAGAAGAAGCAACGAAAATCGTTGTTGAAACGATTCGACAAAACAAACTATCTAATGGATATATCCGCCTCGTTGTATCAAGAGGACCTGGGAACTTGGGATTAGATCCCGATTCTTGTACGAAACCAAATGTAGTAGTAATTGCAGAGCAATTATCTTTATTTCCACAAGAATATTATGAAAAAGGGATTCCGATTATAACAGTTGCAACGCGTCGCAATCGCCCGGATGTTTTATCGCCTCAAGTAAAATCTTTAAATTACTTAAATAATATTTTAGTTCGCATTGAGGCGAAATTAGCTGGAGTACAAGAAGCACTTATGTTAAATGACCAAGGATATGTAGCTGAAGGCTCTGGAGATAATGTATTTATTGTGAAGGGAAATAAATTAATTACACCACCAAGTTCTGCTGGAGCGTTAGAAGGTATTACACGAAACGCGATTTTAGAAATCGGCGAAAAACTTGGATATGACGTAAGAGAAGAATTATTTACAAGGCATGATGTATATGTAGCTGATGAAGTGTTTTTAACAGGAACAGCTGCTGAAGTAATTGCTGTTACGACAGTAGATGGAAGAACGATTGGTTTAGGTAGAACAGGGCCACATACGAATCGTTTATTAGAAGAATTCCGTAAATTAGTTGTAGAAGATGGAGAGAAAATTTACGAAGAAAATAAAGTTGGATAATAGCTCTTATGACATGATAAAGCGTTGATAGGGAGGAGTAGTTGACTGTGAAGCCTCACAGAGAGTCGGTGGTTGCTGGAAACCGATGGTTCACGTCGACGAACATCACCCTTGAGTGCTAAGCTGAAACGTTTGTTTAGGCTTAGACGGTAGCTCCGTTATTAGCTAGACTCATATCCCGAGTCACTGAGGCAAGAGTAATCTTGCAAAGAAGGGTGGTACCGCGAAATCTTTCGTCCCTTCAGCACATAGCTGGAGTGTGGACGTAGGATTTTTTTATTTTATAAATGTTTAAAAAAGGGGGCTTATAAGAAAAATGTCTTCAAAAACGGAAGAGAAACTGGCAACTGGTGCACAGCTATTGTTAGAAGCGCTAGAAAAGGAAGGAGTAGAGGTGATTTTTGGTTATCCAGGTGGTGCGGTTTTACCTCTATATGATGCGCTTTATGATTGTGAAATTCCGCATATTTTAACGAGGCATGAGCAAGGTGCAATTCATGCTGCTGAAGGATATGCAAGAATTACAGGCAATCCAGGAGTGGTAATTGCAACAAGTGGACCGGGTGCTACAAATGTTATTACTGGTCTAGCTGACGCGATGATTGATTCATTGCCACTTGTTGTATTTACAGGGCAAGTAGCAACAACGTTAATCGGGAGTGATGCTTTCCAAGAAGCTGATATTATGGGGCTTACGATGCCGGTGACAAAACATAATTATCAAGTACGAAAAGCATCGGATTTACCCCGAATTATTAAAGAAGCATTTCATATCGCTAGAACAGGAAGACCAGGCCCAGTCGTAATTGACCTTCCGAAAGATATGGTAGTAGAGAAAGGTGAGCGATGTAGTGATGTTCAAATGGATTTACCAGGATACCAGCCTAATTACGAACCGAATCTACTACAAATAAACAAATTATTACAAGCGATTGCGACTTCAAAAAAACCGTTAATTTTAGCTGGAGCAGGTGTATTGCATGCGAAGGCATCGAAAGAATTAACAAGCTTTGCTCGTAAATATGAAATTCCTGTTGTTCATACTTTACTTGGTCTTGGTGGTTTTCCGCCAGATGATAAATTATTTCTTGGGATGGGAGGAATGCACGGTTCTTACACGGCTAATATGGCGTTATATGAATGTGATCTACTTATAAATATAGGAGCAAGATTTGACGATCGTCTTACTGGAAATTTAGCTTATTTTGCTAAAGAAGCGATTGTCGCACATATAGATATTGATCCAGCAGAAATCGGAAAAAATGTGCCGACTGAAATTCCAATTGTTGCGAGTGCGAAGCAAGCATTAGAAGCTCTACTCAACTTTAAGGAAGGGGAAGTAAATCACAATGATTGGCTCTCATTATTGAATAGTAGAAAAGAAAAATACCCTCTTTCTTACAAAGAGCATTCGGAATGTATTAAGCCTCAATATGCAATTGATATGCTATACGAAATTACGAAAGGGGAAGCGATTGTAACGACAGATGTTGGGCAACATCAAATGTGGGCAGCTCAATATTATCCGCTGAAAAATCCAGATAAATGGGTAACTTCTGGAGGCTTAGGAACAATGGGCTTCGGATTTCCAGCAGCAATAGGTGCACAAATCGCAAAGCCTGAAGAACTAGTTATTGCAATTGTTGGTGATGCGGGATTTCAAATGACCCTGCAAGAACTAAGTGTATTAAAAGAGCATTCTTTACCAGTTAAAGTGTTTATTTTAAATAATGAAGCTTTAGGAATGGTAAGACAATGGCAAGAGGAATTTTATAATGGGCGATATTCGCACTCCTTACTTTCATGCCAACCAGATTTTGTTGCGCTTGCCAATGCTTATGGCATAAAAGGTGTTCGTATTGAAGACCCACTTCTTGCAAAGCAACAATTACAGTATGCAATTGAGTTAAGAGAGCCTGTTGTAATTGATTGCCGCGTACTTCAATCCGAAAAGGTAATGCCGATGGTTGCCCCAGGAAAAGGCGTTCATCAAATGGAGGGAGTGGAGAAAAGGTGAAGAGAATTGTAACAGCGACAGTTCGAAATCAAAGCGGTGTGTTAAATCGAATTACAGGTGTTATGACACGTAGACATTTTAATATTGAAAGTATTTCAGTAGGTCATACGGAATCATCGGATATTTCGAGAATGACGATTGTTGTACACGTTGAAAATGAACAGCAAGTTGAGCAGTTAATTAAACAACTTCATAAGCAAATTGATGTACTGAAAGTATCAGATATTACAGAAGAAGCGATGATCGCTAGAGAACTTGCACTTATTAAAGTAGCAACGTCTGTAGCAAGAGCAGAATTATATAGTTTAATTGAACCGTTCCGAGCCGCTGTAATAGACGTTGGGAAGGATTCCATAGTGGTGCAAGTAACAGGTACCCAGGAGAAAGTAGAAGCGTTAATTGAATTACTTCGTCCATATGGTTTGAAAGAAATTGCTAGAACAGGTGTAACAGCATTTACACGTAGTATGAAAAAACAAGATAAACAAGTTATGTTAATTCAATAATTATTTAAAAAATAGGGGGAAATGAAAATGGCGAAAGTTTATTATGAAAAAGACGTAACGGTAAATGTATTAAAGGAAAAGAAAGTAGCAATCATCGGATATGGATCGCAAGGCCATGCGCATGCGCAAAACTTACGTGATAACGGATTTGATGTGGTAGTAGGACTGAGGAAAGGGAAGTCATGGGATAAGGCGAAAGAAGACGGTTTTTCTGTATATACAGTAGCGGAAGCAGCAGAAAAAGCAGATGTAGTAATGATTCTACTACCTGATGAATTACAGCCGGAAGTATATGAAGCTGAAATTGCACCAAACTTACAAGGCGGCAATTCTCTCGTTTTCGCGCATGGATTTAATGTTCACTTTGATCAAGTAAAACCGCCAGCTAATGTAGATGTATTTCTAGTAGCACCGAAAGGTCCAGGACATCTAGTACGTCGTACGTTTGCGGAAGGGGGAGCTGTTCCTGCATTATTTGCCGTATATCAAGATGCAACAGGAGTTGCGACTGAAAAGGCACTTTCATATGCAGATGGAATTGGGGCGACGAGGGCAGGTGTATTAGAAACAACGTTTAAAGAAGAAACAGAAACAGATTTATTTGGAGAGCAAGCTGTACTTTGCGGCGGAGTGACTGCACTAGTAAAAGCTGGGTTTGAAACGTTAGTTGATGCTGGTTATCAACCGGAAGTTGCATATTTTGAATGTTTACATGAACTAAAACTAATCGTTGACCTTATGTATGAAGGCGGACTTGAAAATATGAGATATTCAGTTTCAGATACAGCGCAGTGGGGCGACTTCGTATCAGGACCACGCGTTGTAACGGAAGATACGAAGAAAGCGATGGGTGCAGTGCTAGCAGAAATTCAAGATGGTACATTTGCAAGAGGCTGGATTGCAGAGCATAAAGCAGGAAAACCAAATTTCCATGCGACAAATGAGAAAGAGAATGAACACGAAATTGAAGTAGTTGGACGTAAATTACGTGAAATGATGCCGTTTGTACAGCCGCGAGTAAAGGCAGGGGTCAAATAATATGAAGCAAATTTTGTTCATGGATACGACGCTACGTGATGGCGAACAATCACCAGGAGTTAATTTAAATGAACAAGAGAAATTACAGATTGCGAGGCAACTAGAGAGACTTGGTATTAATGTAATGGAAGCTGGATTCGCAGCAGCTTCTGAAGGTGATTTTCAATCGGTAAAACGTATCGCAAATACCATTCAAAATGCTACGGTTATGAGTTTAGCTAGAGCGAAAGAAAGTGATATTCGAAGAGCCTATGAAGCTGTGAAAGGCGCTGTCTCTCCTCGTTTACACGTATTTTTAGCTACGAGTGACATTCATATGAAATATAAGCTTTGTATGTCAAAAGAAGATGTATTAGATAGCATACATCGCTCGGTTACGCTTGGGAAATCACTATTTCCAACAGTTCAATTTTCAGCAGAAGATGCAACAAGAACATCGAGAGCATTTTTAGCGGAAGCAGTAGAAGTCGCGATTCGCGCAGGAGCGAATGTAATCAATATTCCTGATACAGTTGGATATACGAATCCAGAAGAATATTATTCTCTTTTTAAATACTTACAAGAATCCGTTCCGTCGTATGAAAAAGCAATTTTCTCTTGTCATTGTCACGATGATCTTGGGATGGCAGTAGCGAATTCGTTAGCTGCGGTCGAAGGCGGAGCGTTACAAGTAGAAGGAACGATTAATGGAATTGGAGAAAGAGCGGGGAATGCGGCGCTAGAAGAAGTCGCGGTTGCTCTCCATATTAGAAAAGACTTCTATGAAGCAGAATCCTCTATGACATTAAAAGAAATTAAAGCGACGAGTACGTTAGTAAGTCGGTTAACGGGTATGGTTGTACCGAAAAATAAGGCGATTGTTGGAGCAAATGCTTTTGCTCACGAATCAGGTATCCATCAAGACGGTGTATTAAAAGAAGTAACGACGTATGAAATTATTGAACCATCACTGATTGGAGAGTCACAAAATTTATTTGTATTAGGAAAGCATTCCGGGCGCCATGCGTTTACTGAAAAAATGAAAGAACTTGGTTATGAGTTTACAAAAGAAGAACGAGATGTGGTGTTTGAAGCATTTAAAAACTTGGCTGACCGCAAAAAAGAAATTACAGAAGAAGATTTACGTGCGCTTATGCTTGGTGAAGCAGCATTTGCGGCCCAGCAATATAGCATTACTCAATTGCAAGTACATTTCGTATCAAATAGTACACAGTGTGCAACGGTTGTACTAAAAGATGAGGAAGGAAATATGTACGAAGATGCAGCAACTGGTTCTGGAAGTATTGAAGCGATCTATAATGCAATTCAAAGAATTTTAGGATTAGAATGTGACTTAGCGGATTATCGCATACAATCTATAACGCAAGGTCAAGATGCACTTGCACATGTTCATGTTGAATTAAAAGAAGGAACTCATCAAGTATCAGGTTTTGGTGTTGCGCAAGACGTATTAGAAGCATCGGCGAGAGCGTATGTTCATGCGGCCGGAAAATTAAAATCTTTTATTACTCTTATGAAGTAACTGTTTGATAAGTGAGGGGATCGTCCCTTACTTATCAAAATATATTTCTGAAAATTCAGATAAAAAGGGGTGTTTTAATTGGAAAAACGTATCGTTTGTTTAGCGGGTGATGGTGTTGGTCCGGAAATTATGGAAAGCGCGAAGGAAGTATTGCATATGGTAGAGAGGCTATATGGACATCACTTTCATTTACAAGATGAGTACTTTGGCGGAGCGGCTATCGATTTAAATGGGCAACCATTACCACAGCGAACACTTGCCGCTTGTTTAGCGAGTGATGCGGTTTTACTTGGAGCGGTTGGTGGACCGCGGTGGGATGATGCGAAAGAAAGGCCAGAGAAAGGATTATTAGCTTTAAGAAAAGGACTTGGTGTATTTGCGAACGTTCGTCCTGTAACAGTAGAAAGCGCAACTGCACATTTATCGCCATTAAAAAACGCAGATGAAATTGACTTCGTTGTCGTTCGTGAACTAACAGGCGGTATTTATTTCTCTTATCCGAAAGAAAGAACGGAAGAATCGGCAACCGATACACTTACGTACCATCGTCATGAAATTGAACGTATCGTGTCGTATGCTTTTCAATTAGCGAGTAAGAGAGAGAAAAAAGTAACCTCTATTGATAAAGCGAATGTTTTAGAATCTAGTAAATTGTGGAGAGCTGTTACGGAAGAAGTAGCTCTTCGTTATCCTAATGTTGAATTAGAGCACATTTTAGTAGATGCAGCTGCTATGGAGTTAATTCGAAACCCAAGGAGATTTGACGTTATCGTAACAGAAAATTTATTTGGTGATATTTTGAGCGACGAGGCTTCTGTATTAGCAGGGTCATTAGGAATGCTTCCATCAGCGAGCCATGCGGAAAACGGGCCGTCTTTATATGAGCCTATTCACGGATCAGCGCCAGATATTGCAGGTAAAAATAAAGCGAATCCAATTGCGATGATGCGTTCAGTAGCGATGATGCTTGGGCAATCATTTGGATTAACGAGAGAAGGGTATGCGATTGAAGAGGCAATTTCTGCAGTTCTTCAATCTGGGAAATGTACAGCTGATATTGGGGGGAATGAGACGACAACTTCATTTACGAGGGCAGTTATTCAAGAAATGGAAGAGCAGGCACTAGTAGGGAGAGGAAGATAATGGGAAAAAGGTTACTAGATAAGCTTTGGGAAAGACATGTAGTTGTAACGAATGAAAATGGATTGGATTTATTATATATCGATCTTCATCTCGTTCATGAAGTAACGTCACCGCAAGCCTTTGAAGGCTTGCGGCTTGCAAATCGAACTGTTCGGAGACCGGAATTAACGTTTGCAACGATGGATCATAATATTCCAACGAAAGATGTTTGGAATATTACCGATCGCATTGCGAAGCAGCAATTGGATACACTTCGTGACAATTGTAAACAATTTAAGGTGCGATTAGCCGATATTGGTGATGAAGAGCAAGGAATCGTTCACGTTATAGGACCAGAACTTGGGCTCACACAACCGGGGAAAACGATTGTATGCGGTGATAGCCATACAGCAACCCACGGTGCTTTCGGTGCTTTAGCGTTTGGTATTGGTACGAGTGAAGTAGAACATGTATTAGCAACTCAAACGTTGTGGCAACGAAAACCGAAAGCGATGGGGATTGAATTAAAAGGAAAGTTACCGAAAGGCGTTTATGCAAAGGATATTATTTTGCATCTTCTCTCAAAGTACGGTGTAGCGGTTGGAACGGGGCATGTAATGGAATTCTACGGAGAGACGATTCGTGATATGGGTATGGAAGAGAGAATGACACTTTGCAATATGGCAATTGAAGGGGGAGCGAAAGCTGGCATCATTGCACCAGATGAGAAAACATTTTCTTATGTAAAAGGGCGTGAATATGCACCGAAAGACTATGAAACGTTTACGGGAAAATGGTCGGAGCTTTATACAGATTCAGATGCAATTTATGATTTACATATTTCGGTAGATGTTACGGATTTAGCACCGTATGTCACTTGGGGAACAAATCCTAGTATGGGTGTTCCTATTGATGAAAAATTACCAGAGAAGCATAACGAAAATGATGAAAGAGCATTTTCATATATGGGATTGAGCCCTGGGCAAAGTACGTTTGAAATTCCTGTTAAGCATGTCTTCATTGGTTCTTGTACAAATTCACGTTTATCTGACTTAGAAATTGCTGCATCTGTTGTAAAAGGGAAAAAGGTAAAAGAAGGTGTGCGAGCACTCGTTGTACCAGGATCAAAAAGTGTGAGAGAGCGGGCGATGCAAAAAGGCTTACATCGCATATTTGAAGAAGCGGGATTTGAATGGAGAGAGCCTGGATGTTCAATGTGTCTTGGGATGAATCCAGATCAAGTACCTGAAGGAGAACATTGTGCTTCTACTTCAAATCGTAATTTTGAAGGAAGGCAAGGGAAAGGAGCACGAACACATTTAGTAAGTCCAGCTATGGCTGCAGCAGCTGCGTTATATGGTCATTTTGTTGATATTAGAAAGGAGAGTTACGATGGAACCATTTCATATTCATAAAGGTACTGCCGCAGTACTTATGAATGATAACATTGATACAGATCAAATTATTCCGAAGCAATATTTGAAGAGAATTGAAAGGACGGGATTTGGAAAATATTTATTTGATGAGTGGCGTTACGATAATGAGCGCCATGAAAATCCTAATTTCCCCCTTAATGCACAAGAACGAAAAGGAGCAAGTATATTAATTACAGGTGATAATTTTGGATGTGGTTCTTCAAGAGAACATGCTCCGTGGGCGCTTGCGGATTATGGTTTCCGCGTTATTATCGCCGGAGGATTTGCAGATATTTTTTATATGAATTGTATGAAGAATGGTATGTTACCGATTGTAATGGATAAAGAGATGCGTGAACAACTTGCCAAAACGAATGCGAGAGATCAAATGGAAGTTGATTTAGAGAATGAAGTAATTATTACGAATACGCACAGGTTTCATTTTACAATCGAGAAAATGTGGAAAGAAAAATTATTAAATGGTCTAGATGAAATCAGCATTACAATGCAATATGAACAAGAAATTGAAGAGTATGAAAGAAAAGTAGCTTCACACTAACTAAAAGTAGAATATTCGAAATGTATTTACATTCAGAATTAACTGTTATATAATATGTAAAAAATCAGAGGAGAAAGGGAGTAAGTATTATGAATATCGTGCAATCTATTAAAATGCTTACAAAATTACATCATCATACATGAAACCCTTGAACCTAACGTGAAAACGTGTAGGCACAAGGGTTATTCCCGTTGTACCTACACTCTACTAAAGAGCCTTGTAGGTATTTTGTCTACAAGGCTCTTTTTATTTTCGGTTTGGGTGGATGGAATGGGCATAAATTAAAGAGGGAAGGGTGTGTGAATTCAGATGACAAAGTGGAAACGGGCAAATCCGAATGGAACGAGAGATTACTTATTCGAAGAATGTACGTTAATTGAAGAAGTGGAACAAAAATTAAGACGGACCTTTTTAGAGAGAGGTTATGAAGAAATAAGGACACCTACAATTGAATTTTATGATGTTTTTGCATTTCAAAACAGGCCGATAGATGAAGAAAAGATGTATAAATTTTTCGATGAAAAAGGACGGATTATCGTTTTACGCCCAGATATGACAATTCCTTTAGCAAGAGTAATTGGAACACAGAGAGGGGATATTCCTCTTAAAGTAACTTATAGCGGGAATGTATTTCGGGCGAATGAGTCCCTTACTGGGAAATATAATGAAATAGTACAAAGTGGTATTGAAATTATCGGGATTGAAAATGTAAGGGCTGAAATTGAATGTGTGATAAGCGTAATTCAAGCACTTCAAAAATTAAAGGTGCAATCTTTCACAATTGAGATTGGGCAAGTGCAGTTATATAAATGTATCGTAAAAAAGCTCCCCATTAATGATGAAGAAGAGAAGTTACTTAGAACGTATATTGAAAGTAAAAATTATGCCGGACTCTCACACTTTATAGAAGAAAAGAAATTAAATCGGTGTGATGAAACAGTAAGGTTACTTGAGAAACTACCAAGGTTATTCGGGAGTTTAGATGTTGTTGAGGAAGCAGAAAAACTCGCCTCAAGTAATGAAATGAAAATGGCCATTGCGAGAGTGAAAGAAATATATGAAACAATTGAACAGTTAGGATATGGCTCTTACATATCAATTGATTTAGGTATGGTTCAACATTTGGATTATTATACGGGTGTTATTTTCAAAGGGTATATATATGAAATTGGAGAAGAGATTGTTAGTGGCGGAAGATATGATGAGTTAATTGGAAATTTTGGAGAGATGACGCCAGCGGTTGGGCTCGCGGTGCAAGTAAATCAAATAGTTAAGGCACTTCAAGAGCAGCAAGAACCATATAAACGAAAGAGAATAGATATTATGATTCATTATGAGTTAAATAGATTAGCAGAAGCGGAAAGGTTACGAAATTTACTTCAAAAGGACGGGAAGAATGCCCAGTTATCTTTATTCTCTAATTTAAACGATACTTTTCAATTTGCAAACAAGAATAAAATAATGACAGTCGTTGAGGCGAAGAGTGAGTCACTAGTGGAATATGTATGGAGAGAGAAATGGATCATCCAGAAAGAAGGGGAGGCTTCATGCGTAACATTCAAATTGCGTTAACGAAAGGAAGATTAGAAAAGCATGTTATTCCACTTTTTGAAAAAATTGGAATTGATTGTTCAGAGCTCAAAGATAAAGGAAGAAAACTTGTGTTTAAAAGTAAAAACACAAACATTTCATTTATTTTAGTGAAAGCGGTAGATGTTGCTACTTATGTAGAACATGGCGTAGCTGATATTGGAGTCGTTGGAAAAGATATATTAATGGAATTTGAGAAAGATATATATGAGATGGTCGATTTAGGAGTGGGCGTGTGTAAATTTTGTGTCGCTTCTATTCCTACGTATAATCCGAAGAGTTATCGAAAAAAACGAATTGCTACGAAATATCCGCACATTACTTCTACATATTTTCATGATAAAGGGGAGGATGTAGAAATTATTAAAATAGAAGGATCTGTAGAGATTGCTCCACTTCTAGGTTTGGCAGATGCAATTGTTGATATTGTTGAAACAGGAAAAACATTACAAGAAAACGGGTTAATTGTATTTGAGGAAATGTGCTCTATATCAGCTCGAATGATTGTGAATAAGGCTGCATTGAAAACTAAAAAAGACGAAATATTCTGCATTATAAATATGATGGAACAAGAAATTTTGTCAGGGAAATAGGGGGACTTTAAATGGAGATAGTTTTTGAAGATTTCCAAGAGGCTTTATCGAAAATAAAATTGCTACGAGAAAGCGCTCATATAATAGAAGAAACTGTTCAAAGAAGTGTAAGCGAAATTGTTCAAAACGTAAGGGAGAGTAAAGATGAGGCGTTATCGTTCTATACAAAAAAGTTTGATGGTGTAGAAATCAAAAATTTTCGTGTAAGTGCAGAAGAAATAAAACAAGCAAGTAGGTTTGTAGAACAAGCTTTTTTAGAAGCGTTAGAAGAGGCAAAGAAAAACATTGTCTCGTATCATGAAAAGCAAAAAAGACAATCTATGTTTGATTGCGTGAGTGAAGGGGTAATTAGAGGGCAGCTTATTCGTCCGTTAGAAAATGTAGGTGTATATGTGCCGGGCGGGACTGCTTCGTATCCTTCATCAGTATTAATGAATGTATTGCCAGCAAAACTCGCAGGAGTGAAAAAAATTGTAATGGTAACACCGCCGAAGCAAGGAGGAATTGATCCGCATATTTTAGCTGCTGCAAGTCTTGCAGGTGTAGATGAAATATATATGGCCGGTGGTGCTCAAGTAATTGCTGCTCTAGCATATGGAACGGAATCGATTCCTAAAGTAGATAAAATAGTTGGACCAGGGAATTTATATGTCACGCTAGCGAAGCGAGAAGTATATGGGATAGTCAATATCGATATGATTGCTGGACCATCAGAAATTGTAGTTATCGCAGATGAAACAGGAAATGCCGAATATATTGCTGCTGATTTATTATCACAGGCAGAACATGACGAGAGGGCAACAGCTATTTGTATTACAACAAATATAAAGCTTGCTAAAGAAGTAGAAAGAGAAATAGAAAGGCAGCTAGAGACGTTGCCTAGAAGTGAAATCGCTCGTGAATCCATAAAAAGAAATGGAGCAATTTTTATTGTCCCTTCTTTAGAAGAGGCGTTTCAATTATCAAATGAAATCGCTCCAGAACATTTAGAGTTACACATAAAAGAGCCAATGAATGCTCTAGCTTATGTAAAGCATGCTGGATCAATTTTTCTTGGTCCATATGCACCTGAACCGCTCGGAGATTATTTGGCGGGGCCGAATCACGTATTACCGACAAGTGGAACGGCAAGATTTTTTTCTCCGTTATCCGTCGATGATTTCGTAAAAAAATCAAGCTTCGTTTCGTATACGGAAGAAGCGTTAAGAAGTGTACAGCATCATATTGTAGAACTTGCAAATAAAGAAGGTTTACATGCACACGCAAGAGCAATCCAAATTAGGTTTAAGGAGGAAGAATAATGCGCGAGTCTAGTCAAGTACGTGAGACGACGGAAACAAAAATTAAATTAAGTTTGCAACTTGATGAAAGTACGAATGTTTCTGTGCAAACAGGAGTTGGATTTTTTGATCATATGCTAACTTTATTTGCTAGACACGGAAGATTTGGTTTGCAAATTGAAGCTGAAGGTGATGTATTCGTTGATGCTCATCATACGGTTGAAGATGTTGGAATTGTACTCGGAACTTGCTTGAAAGAATCATTGCAAAATAAAGAGGGGATTAACCGTTACGGCTCAGCGTATGTACCGATGGATGAATCTTTAGGATTTGTCGCGATTGATATAAGCGGGCGCTCATATATTGTATTTCAAGGTGAATTAACAAATCCGAAGCTAGGGGATTTTGACACAGAATTAACGGAAGAATTTTTTAGAGCAGTTGCTCATGCTGCAAATATTACGTTACATGCTCGCATTTTATACGGAAGCAATACACATCACAAAATTGAAGCTTTATTTAAAGCGTTCGGTCGAGCGCTTAGAGAGGCAGTCGATAAAAATGCCAATATTAATGGTGTAAATTCAACGAAAGGGATGTTGTAATTGATTGCAATTATAGATTATGGAATGGGAAATATTCGTAGTGTGGAACAAGCATTAAAATATATTGGAACAGAGTACATCATAACGGATGATAAAAAAGAAATATTGAGAAGTGATGGAGTTATTTTACCAGGAGTAGGCACATTTCCGAAAGCGATGGGCGTTTTAGAAGAAAAAGATTTAGTATGTGTGCTAAAAGAAGTTGGGAGCTTAGGAAAACCGCTTCTGGGTATTTGCTTAGGAATGCAGCTTTTATTTGAAAAAAGTGAGGAACTACAAAATTGTAACGGATTAAATTTATTGCCAGGTGTTATTCGAAAGTTAAAAGTTCCTTATAAAATTCCACATATGGGGTGGAATGAATTAAAAAAAGAAGGAGAAATATCGCTTTGGAATGGAGTAGAGGACGGTTCTTTCGTATATTATGTCCACTCTTATTATGCAGATTGCCCGAATGAAATTGTGTATGGGGCAAGTGAATATGGAGTGAAAGTACCTGGTTTTGTAGCAAAAGGAAATATATTTGGCGCACAGTTTCATCCTGAAAAAAGTGGGGAAATTGGGATGCGAATGTTAAAAAATTTCAAAGGGGTGGTAGAAGCATGGAAATCTTCCCAGCTATCGATGTAAAAGAAGGACGATGCGTCAGGCTTTATCAAGGAGAGTTTAGTAAAGAAACGGTGATGAATGAAGATCCAGTCGCACAAGCAATCATATTTGAAAAACTTGGAGCGAAAATACTACACGTTGTTGATTTAGATGGAGCAATTGTTGGGGAGTCAGTAAATTTACCTGTCATTGAAAAAATATGCAAGGCGGTACGTATTCCAGTGCAAATTGGAGGAGGAGTTCGGTCACTCGCGGCAGTGGAGAAGTTGTTGTCAGTAGGTGTAGAAAAAGTGATATTAGGAACGGCTGCCCTTTACGATAAATTATTTTTAGAAGAAGCGGTTCGTCTATATAAGGAGCAAATCATAGTTGGAATTGATGCGAAAAATGGTTTCGTAGCAACGAGGGGCTGGTTAGATGTGTCTGAAATTTCGTACATCGATTTAGCGAAGCAAATGGAAAGTGTAGGTGTTCAAACGATTGTGTTTACGGACATTTCAAAAGATGGGACACTTGCAGGACCAAATTTTGAGCAATTAGAGTTACTGCAAAAAAGTGTGGGTATTCGTGTGATTGCATCTGGAGGTGTCGCATCTATTCAAGATGTGAAAAGATTAAATGATATGAACATATATGGCGTCATTATTGGGAAGGCACTTTACGAGAAAACGATTGATTTAGAAAAAGTGTTACAGGTAACAAAACTATGTTAGCAAAACGAATTATTCCATGTCTAGATGTGAAAGAAGGGCGGGTAGTAAAGGGTGTGAATTTTATAGGGTTACAAGACGTCGGTAATCCTGTTGAAATAGCCGCATTATATAATGATGCGGGAGCAGATGAAATCGTATTTTTAGACATTACTGCGACGCATGAAGGGCGAAAAACGATTATAGATGTTGTAGAACAAACAGCCTCAAAGGTGTTTATTCCTCTTACAGTTGGCGGGGGGATTTCAAGTGTTAAAGATATGTACAATTTACTAAGAGCTGGAGCAGATAAAGTTTCAATAAACTCAGCGGCAGTGAGAAATCCGAAGTTAATCCAGGAAGGTGCGGAACATTTTGGCTCACAATGTATTGTCGTAGCAATCGATGCTAGAAAAGTAGCAGAAGATAAATGGAATGTATACGTAAATGGCGGAAGACTTAATACGGGAATGGATGCAATCGAATGGGCGAGACGCGTTGCCCAGCTCGGAGCAGGAGAAATTTTGTTGACGAGTATGGATGCAGATGGAACGAAAAACGGATATGATCTTCGTTTAACTGGAGCAATTTCAAACAGCGTTTCTGTTCCAGTAATCGCATCAGGTGGATGTGGTCATGTGGATCACATTATAGAAGTATTTCAAAAGACAACAGTTGATGCAGCATTAGCGGCATCAATCTTTCATTATGGTGAAGCGACTGTACAAGATGTAAAGAGAAAATTAAGAGAAGCAAACGTTGAGGTGCGGTTATGAAACCTAATTTTGCAAAAGGATTGATACCAGCTGTTGTTATCGAGGAAGATACGAAAGAAGTTTTAATGTTAGCTTATATGAATGAAGAAGCGTATGACAAGACGCTGGAAACGAAAAGAACATGGTTTTATTCCCGTTCGAGACAATCGTTATGGAATAAAGGAGGTACATCGGGAAATGTCCAATATGTGCAATCACTTTATTTAGACTGTGATCAAGATGCAATCGTTGTTGTCGTAAAGCAAGTAGGGCCTGCTTGCCATACGGGAGAAAAAACGTGTTTTCACTACAAAATTATATAGGGGGATACATATGGAAGATATCCTTAAGTTATTATTTGAAACAATTGAAGAACGAAAGAAAAATCCACTCTCTGAATCATATACGAATTATTTATTTTCAAAAGGTGAAGATAAAATTTTAAAGAAAATTGGTGAGGAGTGCACCGAAGTAATTATTGCGTCTAAAAATAATGATAAAGAAGAAATAGTAAAAGAAATGGTTGATGTGTTCTATCACTGTTTTGTTCTATTAGCCGAAAAAAATATTCCATTAGAAGATGTCATGCAAGAAGTGAAAGAAAGAAATGGAAAGCTTTCGCGAGTAGGGGACAGAAGAGAAATAGATACATTATAAGGGGGAATATGGATGAAAGTGGACTATCACATTCATTTAGAAGAAGGGCCATATTCAATAGGGTGGCTAGCTAAAATAAATGATGCGCTACAATATTTTGAACCGCTTAAAGAAGAAAAACATTCTATGGAATGGCTTATGAAAACACAAGAACGCCTGCAAAGACGTGTGAAGGAAGGTCCATTTACAGCGAAATGGATTGATTTATATTTAGAAGAAGCTGTGCGAAAAGGTATAAAAGAAGTTGGTATTGTCGATCATTTATATCGTTTTCATGAAGCGAAAGGATATTATGAAAAGCATGTAGATATTAGTGATTCTAAGCTTGGTCGCCTGCAAAAAGAATGGTTAGATCAAGTAAGAGTAACGTCTATTTATGATTTTACAAAGGCGATTGAAGAGGCAAAAGAGCGATGGAGTAAACGAGGGATAACGCTCAAACTTGGAATTGAAGCGGATTATTTTATCGGGGGTGAACAAGAGTTAAAAGGTTTACTAGCATTAGGAGACTTGGATTATGTAATCGGTTCGGTCCATTTTATAGATGGATGGGGATTTGATAATCCAGATACGAAAGAGTATTTTGGTACGCATGAGTTACATACTTTATATCACACGTTTTTCGCTACAGTTGAAAGTGCTGTTCGTTCCGAGCTTTTTGATATTATAGCTCACCTCGATAACATAAAAGTATTTAATTATCGATTGAATGAGAATGAACAGCTTTCTTATTATAAGGAAATTGCTCGTGCGTTAGTGGAAACAAATACAGCAACAGAAATAAATGCGGGATTGTACTATCGATATCCTGTGCGCGAAATGTGCCCAAGTCCGCTTTATTTACAAGTATTAGCTAAACATGGAGTTCCGATTACTCTATCCTCAGATGCCCATTATCCGAATGATTTAGGAAAGTATGTGGAAGAGAATATAAAGACATTACGCAATCATGATATTTCTCACATAGCTACATTTACGAAACGAGTAAGAACGATGAGATTGCTTGAAGAAGAAGGAATAATTTCAAAATGAAACACGATTTTTTGATGAAAATCACCCTTTTTGTTCAAAATAAGAAAGAATGAAAAGGAGGATGAAAAATGGCGAAACAACAAAATAAACAAAACGTACAAGCGGCAGATCAAGCCTATACTTCTGAAACAAATAATACTGCTAACTCAGTTATTGAGGAACAAATTAGCGATACAGTTGCAGAAGGAACAATCGATGCGAAGCTTGGGAAAGAATCGCAAGAAAAAGCGTAAAAAGAGGGGAGAGTTGCATCTCCTCTTTTTTTATGGAGAAGTGTCGATTTTCAAAACTATAATCAAATTCCTTGGTTTTTATATGTAGATTTCTTACAATGAAATATAAGAGATATCATATTTTGTATAGAAGAGGTGTTAGTAGTGGCGAAAATATTAGTAGCAGGGAAAATTCCAGAAATCGGATTAGAATTATTGAAAAATCATGATGTAGAAATGTACAATAAAGAAGAATTAATTAGTGTAGAAGAGTTAGCAGAACGTGTAAAAGATAAAGATGCACTTTTAAGCTTACTTTCTACGAAGGTATCGAAAGAGGTTATTGACGCAGCACCAAACTTGAAAATTATCGCAAATTATGGTGCTGGTTACGATAATATTGATTACACATATGCTGGAGAAAAGGGTATTGCTGTTACAAATACGCCGAAAGTATCTACAGAGGCAACAGCAGAATTAACGTTTGCACTGCTTTTAGCAGCGGCACGTAGAATTCCTGAAGGGGATACCTTATGTCGTACAACTGGATTTAACGGCTGGGCACCATTATTTTTCTTGGGTCGTGAAGTGCACGGTAAGACAATTGGAATCATTGGCCTCGGAGAAATTGGGAAGGCAGTTGCAAAGCGTGCGAGAGCATTTGGAATGAATGTTTTATATACAGGACCAAATCGAAAGCCTGAAGCTGAAAGTGAACTGGAAGCAACATACGTAACGTTAGAAGAATTATTACAAACAGCGGACTTTATTACAATTAACTGTGCTTATAATCCGAAATTACATCATATGATTGATGAAGAACAGTTTAAAATGATGAAGAAAACAGCATATATTGTAAATGCTTCACGTGGACCAATTATGCATGAATTTGCACTTGCTCATGCACTAAAAACAAATGAAATTGAAGGTGCAGCTCTTGACGTGTTTGAATTTGAACCGAAAATTACAGAAGAGCTAAAAGGATTAAAGAATGTGGTGCTTGCTCCTCACGTAGGAAATGCAACATTCGAAACACGTGATGCAATGGCTGAAATGGCAGTAAGAAATATTTTAGCTGTATTAAATGGTGAAGAACCTGTAACACCTGTAAATCAAAAAGTATTAGTTACAAAATAAAAAAGAAACCTTCCGAAATACGGAAGGTTTTTTTATTTTTCTTTATTCGCTTTTTTAGAAGGTCTTTGTCTAATAAATTGAGATAACATATACAAAATGTATAGTGGAATAGCAATGAATAAGAAAACAGAAATGTTGCCAAAACTTGTTTGGTACATTGTGATAATAATTCCAACTAAAAATAGTGTAATAATTATGCTATATCGTGGAATTGGTACATCTTTTAAACTTGGGATACGAACACGGCTCACCATTAAAAATGCGAACGTTACAAATACGGTAATGAGAACGATTTTTGGAATGGTATGTGAAAATAATGTTAAGAAAGCAACAAGCCCTCCTGCTGCGGTAATCGGAACTCCAGTGAAATATTTCATAGAAGTAGAAGATGGTGTTACATTAAATCGTGCTAAGCGATATGCTCCGAACAGAGGGAATAATCCCGCTATGTATAGTCCAATGATTCCGTAGTTGGAAAAAGATGTGTAATACATTAAAACAGCAGGTGCTGCGCCAAATGTTACAACATCCGCGAGTGAATCAAGCTCTTTTCCCATTTGTGAATCAACGCGTAATAAACGAGCGACACGACCATCAAGACTATCTAACATCATCCCGATCAGTACTAAAATAGCAGCTGATTTATAATATCCTAAAGATGCATAGCCGATTGACAAAAATCCGCTATATAAATTCCCGAGCGTAAATAAGTTTGGAATAGCTGCTCTATACAAAATCTGATCCCTTGCTTTCTGTTATAAATTCTTAATTAGTGTATGAAAGTTTACTTATTTTATCATACCATAAATTTCTTTCTCATACGAAAAAAATTCCCAATTTGTGAAAGATTGTATAGAAGAGAAATTTGAAAAATAAGTAAAAAAAGGAAGCAACTTTTGTGAAGTTGCTTCCTACACTATTCAAATTTCGTTGTCATCGTTCCGGTTTTATATCGATTGTTAGGATCAAATCTTAATAAATCTCCATAAATGAGTTTGTCGGATAATTTTAATTCTGTTTTTGCTTTTTCAATATAAGGCTGACATAGTGTTAAATCAGCTTCTTCACCTGTGCTTCTTTTATAGCACATATTTTTTGTATAAACATAATCTTCCGAAACAAAACTGCCGTCCCGCATTACCATAAGAGGGTCTTTTTCTTTCGTAAATAAGTCTGTTCCAAATTCTACGGATTGATTTGTTTTAATACCAAGTAAATGAAGTAACGTTGGTTTAATATCAATTTGACCAGATACTTTAGAGATGACTTTTCCTTCTTGGCCAGGCACATGAATAATGAGAGGGACGCGTTGTAATTGCATAGAATCAAACGGTGTAATAGCGTCTTTCCCAAGGAACTGAGCCATAGCTGCATTATGGTTTTCAGAAATGCCGTAATGATCACCATAAATGACAATAACGGAATTATCATATAGTCCTTCGTCTTTCAATTGTTTAATAAATAATTTAAGAGCTTCATCCGTGTAACGAACGGTTGGGAAGTAGCGATTTAAAACACCACTTTCGGAATTAAATTCATCAACATATTGATCTTCTGGATTTAGAAGAAATGGAAAATGGTTTGTTAACGTAATAAATTTTGTATAGAACGGTTGTGGTAAAGATTTTAACTTTGGAATAGATTGCTCAAAGAACTCTTTATCTTTTAATCCCCAACCGACAGACATTTGTTCCGTTCCTACGTAATCATTTAAATTAAAGTAACGATCATATCCAAGCGCAGGATACATTACGTCACGATTCCAAAACGTTTTATCGTTTGAATGGAAGACAGCAGAAGAATATCCGTATTTCTTTAATTGTTCTGGTGTGGCAGTGTATTCATTTGTTGCATGAGTAAAGAATACAGAACCACGGTCTAACGGATAAAGGGAATTTTCAACGATAAATTCAGCATCAGAAGTTTTACCTTGTCCCGTTTGATGATAGAAGTTATCGAAATAAAAACTATCTTTAATAAACTCATTTAAAAATGGAGTAATCTCTTTTCCATTTATTTTTTTATTAATAACAAAACTTTGTGTAGATTCCATTGAAATTAAAATTACATTTTTACCCTTTGCAGCTCCAAATAAGTTTTTATCAACTTGTTTATCTTTTGAGTCTGTATAGTTTTTAATTTCAGAGAACCCGTCTCCACTTGCAAATACACGCTCAGCTGAAGACTTAGATTGAAGTGTAATATCAAATAGATGATATGTGTATAACCCTAAATTTTTCACGACAGTTTGACGATCAAACGAGCGTGAGAACATTTGTGGTTTATATATAACTGAAACAACAATTTGTAGTACTAATAATACTGTTACACCGCTAAAGAAAGTTCGCTTCTCAGAGCGAGAAAGGGGTGTTTTATCACCAAATGATGGGAATTTACGCGAAATAAACATTAAAATAATTGCGTCTGCAAATAAAAGTAATGTTTTATACGTAAAGAGTTCTTTTATACTCGTCCCTAAGTCAGCCATATTATTTGTTTGGAATAAAACAGGGAAAGTAACAAAATCGTTATAGAATCCGTAAAACATTGCATTTCCAAATAAAATAAATGACAGTATAAAACTAATTACAATAATAATTCGGTTTCGGTACTTAGATGCAAGTAAAGCGAAACCAAAAAATAAAAGTAACGAAGCTAGTGGGTTAATAAAAAGCATAAACTCTTCAAAGAAGTTATCAATTCTAATATCAAATGCTAGCTTGTACACAATATATGTTTTTATCCATAATAAAACGACTGCAACTAGTGCAAATCGCAGTTTTGGAAACAGATTTTGTAGCATAATATACTCCTCTCCTAAAAGCATGACGGTTCTTGTGAGCCGGTTTGATTAGCGCCTCATTTTATATATACGAACAGTCCTTTGTTATTATGTTTATTATACTATGAGTATCATTATACGAAAATAAAAGAGAGTTGTGGGCTTTTTTATAATAATTGAGTAGAAAAAGGGCAGTGGGAGACAATAAAACGGAGTTTCTATGTATGATAATTATCGTGCGCAAAAAGAATCGAGTAATAAAACGGAGGTTATAATGCGAAAATTATTATATTTTATAGTATGCAGTAGTGTTATACTTTTTGCTTCACCGAGTGTGTCGGTAGCACAATATGATGCACCCCTTATGGAAGATGCCCTTTATTCTGTTTTATTTCCAAAAATAAATAAGTCAATTGAAAAACAATATGGGAGCTTGAAGCCTTATCAATGTCCTAAAATTATTAGTTTAAAAAAAGTGTATAGTGGTACATATTTATTTCAAGCGAGTATTGAAGTAACGAAGTATGAACAGGTTGGTGGGAAAATTGTTCCACCATTTGAGAAGGTAACGATTACATTTAATAACGAAGAGGGCGAATGGGAAGTGACAAAGGTTTCAGTAAAGCGCTTACCAAATGATACGAAATTAAACTGTAAAAAAACAATATAAAAAATTGTTTGACAAATAAAATGGTCCTTTGGTATTGTTAATAGCAACAATTAGATGTTTGAAAATTAAATAGACTTACCTCATCTACTCTCAAAGGTAGAGGCCGCGATAGGAAAGAGTAAGCTATGGGAGATTTAATGGAATCTGTGATCATAGGTTGAAAGGGACTATTGCCGAAATATAAGAATAACCATCTTATTCATATATTGGGACTGCATTGAATAAATGTAGTACTGTCATAAGATTTATTTTATGAAGAGCTATTTGGAGATGTTGATGCGGTTTCTTATTTTGAGGAGATAACAACTCGTTTATTTTTTCAATATATATTTTTCCTAATAAGAAACGCGTGTGAACATTGTTCCGCGCGTTTTTTGTCTATCTAAAAGCGTGCTGCAATGAATAGAAGATTGGGGTTATGAGTTTTAGAGGAAATAAGGGAGGAATTCAAATGTATTTACACGGCACAAGCCGAATCAATGGGCAAGGACACTTAGAAATTGGTGGGTGCGATACGACGCAGCTAGCAAAACAATACGGAACACCACTTTATGTATACGATGAAGAGTCTATTCGAGGAAAGTGCCGCGCGTTTCATCGTGCTTTTAAAGAAAGTGGTTTCTCTTATCAAGTAGCATATGCAAGCAAGGCGTTCTTGTGCATGGAGATGTGCCGAGTAGCTCGTGAAGAGAATATGTCTTTAGATGTTGTTTCTGGAGGAGAATTATATACTGCGCTCCAAGCTGGTTTTCCGGCATCGCGTATTCATTTTCACGGAAATAATAAAACAGAAGAAGAAATGATTATGGCTCTTCAGGCGAATATCGGTTGTTTTGTAGTAGATAATTTCTTAGAATTAGAAATCTTACATGATTTAGCAATGCAACATGGGAAATTTGTGAACATATTAATCCGTGTAACGCCTGGAGTAGAGGCACATACACACGAATATATAACAACAGGTCAAGAGGATTCGAAATTTGGATTTGGTGTTTCAAATGGTCAAGCGATGCAAGCAATTGAGCTTGCCTTGCAAAAATCAAATTATAATGTGCTAGGAATTCACTCGCACATCGGATCACAAATATTTGAAACGGCTGGATTTGTTCGAGCAATTGAAGTACTCCGCCAATTTTTAGAAGAAGTGAGAGAGCGAACACATTATGTGATGAAAGTATTAAATGTGGGCGGAGGTTTCGGTATACGTTATACGGATTCAGATACACCGTTAACACTTGAAACGTATGTGCACGCTGTAACAAGTACGATAAGAGAACAATTTACATTATGTGAATATCCGCTTCCAGAAATATGGATTGAACCAGGTCGTAGTATTGTAGGTGATGCTGGAACAACACTTTATACAGTCGGAGCGGTGAAAGAGATTCCTGGCATTCGGAAATATGTTTCAGTCGATGGTGGAATGACAGATAATTTAAGACCAGCGCTATACGGAGCCCGTTATGAGGCGATGTTGGCGAATCGAGGGAATGATGAGAATGAGGAACTCGTTTCGATTGCTGGGAAATGCTGTGAAAGTGGAGATATGCTGATTTGGGATATTAACTTACCGCAAGTTGCTTCTTCTGATTTACTAGCAATTTCTTGCACGGGGGCATATGGGTACTCGATGGCGAATAATTATAATCGTATTCGTAGACCAGCTGTCGTCTTTGCAAAAGGCGGGACGTCACAAATTGTCGTAGAACGTGAAACATATGAAAATATCATTGGGAACGATCGCATACGTATTAAAGAGCTGGTGTGAATGAGAAAGAAGGAGTTGTCTAGTAAAGGCAGCTCCTTTTAAAAAAATAAAAATAATTAAATATATCGGAAAACTAGGATTGAAAAAAATCAGAATTGTGATAAAATACAAATACAAAGCTTATCAAGAGAAGCTGAGGGAACTGGCCCTACGAAGCTCGGCAACCTGCTTATAGAAAGCAAGGTGCTAAATCCAGCAAAATGGAATCCATTTTGAAAGATAAGGTAAAATATATTACCGAACAGTCTTTTCGAAATGGGAAAGATTTTTTTTATGAATAAAAAGGGGGGCTGTTTGCGTGAGCGTACGGGAGCATTTTGATGAAGTATCTGAGAAAATTCAAGCGATGCTTGCTGATATGAAATATGGTTCCATTACAATTGTTGTGCAAGATGGAAAAGTGATTCAATTAGAAAAAAGTGAAAAGGTTCGTTTAAAGTAAAAAGCGCTGACTAGAAAAACTAGAGGCGGTTTTAATCTATTTTTAATAGGTTAAAGCCGTCTTTTTGCTTTTACAGGGGGAAAAAACATGTTGACGTACGAAACGTGGAAAGAAAATAGTGTTTCATTTTCTGAAGAAGATGAAACGAAAGGCGCGCTATCAGTATTAAGTTGGGCTTATAACGAATATAAAGATGAAATTGTATATGCATGTAGCTTTGGGGTGGAGGGAATGGTTTTATTGCATCTTATAAACCAAGTAAATCCATCTGCTAAAGTTGTATTTTTGGATACAAATGTTCATTTTCAAGAAACATACGAATTAATTAAGAAGGTACGCGAGAAATTTCCTTCATTAAATATTATAGAAAAACAGCCAGAACTTACACTCGATGAACAAGCGAAGCTTCATGGAGAGAAGTTATGGGAAAGTAATCCGAATCTTTGCTGTAGTATTAGAAAAATTTTACCGTTAGAAAAATCATTAGCAGCGGAAAAAGCGTGGATATCAGGCTTAAGAAGGGAACAATCAGAAACGCGTAAGCATACACAGTTTATAAATCAAGATCGTCGTTTTCAATCTATTAAAGTTTGTCCACTCATTCATTGGACTTGGAAAGAAGTTTGGCGATATGTATATAAACATAGTTTGCCGTATAACCCATTGCATGATGTTGGCTATCCGAGTATTGGGTGTGAGAAATGTACATTACCTGTAGGTGATGGTGGCAACTCAAGAGATGGAAGATGGGCTGGGAAAATGAAGACGGAATGTGGCCTTCACTTTCAATGAGATAGATTTTGAAATAAAGCTAAGAAGGGATATAAGAAGATGAGTACAACAAATGAATTAGTAAACCGCATTGATGAAACATATGAAATATCGAACATTGTAAAGGAAATCGAGATAGACAAAATTGCACTTAGTGATTTAGAACTTTTGGCGACAGGAGGATATAGCCCTCTTACAGGATTTTTAGGGAAGAGAGATTATGATTCAGTAGTAGAAACGCTTCGTTTAGCAAATGGTAGCGTATGGAGTATACCAATTACATTGCCGGTAACAGAGGAAGTAGCAGAGGGACTGAAAGCTGGAGAGGAAGTAAAACTTGTTAACGATGGAAATGTATATGGTGTTATTCAAATAGAAGATATTTTTGTACCTGATAAAGAAAAAGAAGCGTTACTTGTATATAAAACGACGGATGAAGCTCATCCAGGAGTAAAGAAATTATATGAACGACCAAACGTTTACGTTGGAGGAGCTATTATTCTTACAAAACGTTTTGGGAATAATCCATTTCCTTCTTATCATTTAGATCCAATTGAAACGAGAGAAGAATTTAAAAAACGCGGTTGGAAAACAGTAGTTGGATTTCAAACGAGAAACCCAGTACATCGTGCCCATGAGTATATTCAAAAATCTGCCCTTGAAATTGTAGATGGTCTCTTTTTAAATCCGCTCGTTGGGGAAACGAAGTCAGATGATATTCCTGCTGATGTAAGGATGGAAAGCTATGAAGTATTACTTCAAAACTATTATCCGAAAGATCGTGTCTTTTTAGGTGTATTTCCTGCAGCAATGCGTTATGCAGGACCAAGGGAAGCGATATTTCATGCACTAGTAAGAAAGAACTTTGGTTGTACCCACTTTATTGTAGGGCGTGATCATGCTGGGGTAGGGGACTATTACGGAACATATGAAGCGCAGGAAATCTTTACGAATTTTACAGTAGAAGAGTTAGGGATTACGCCGTTATTTTTTGAACATAGTTTTTACTGCACGAAATGTGAAGCAATGGCTTCAACGAAAACATGTCCGCATGGAAAAGAAGACCGTGTCATCTTATCGGGTACGAAAGTACGAGAAATGTTAAGGAATGGTGAGATTCCGCCAAGTACATTTAGTCGTAAAGAAGTAGTGGAAGTGCTAATTAAAGGTTTGAAAAAAGAAGTAGTAACAGAATAGGGAGAGAATAAGATGGATACGAATATTACTTGGCATACAGCTTCTGTTTCAAAAGATGAGAGAAGAGTGAAGAATGGGCATCACAGTTTTGTAGTTTGGTTTACTGGTTTATCAGCTTCGGGTAAATCTACAGTAGCGAATGCGGTTGCTCGTAAACTATTTGAAAAGAATATAGGAAATTATGTGCTAGATGGGGATAATATTCGGCACGGTTTAAATAAAGACTTAGGTTTTTCTGAAAGTGATCGTATGGAAAATATAAGACGTATTGGCGAAGTGGCGAAGCTATTTGTAGATCAAGGTACTGTTGTTCTTACAGCGTTCATTTCACCATTTCAAGTAGATCGAAAACAAGTTAGGGATTTATTAGCGGCAGATGAGTTTATAGAAGTGTTTGTAAAATGTCCAATTGAAGAGTGTGAAAAACGTGATCCAAAAGGGTTATACAAAAAAGCGAGACAAGGTGATATTAAAGAGTTTACTGGTGTTGATTCACCGTATGAGGAACCAAAACAAGCAGAATTAATTGTAGAAACGCACAAGTATTCTATTGAAGAATGTGCAGAACAAATCGTGAAATACTTACAAGAGCGTAGTTTTATATAGGGGGATAAAAGATGAGTTATGAAAAAGTGTGGGCTAATAATGAAAAATTGAATCCGTCCGAGAAAAAGAAATTAGAAAAAGATGGATTAGAAATCTTTAATGATATTCCTTACTATGCGGAGAATGGATTTGAATCTATTCCGAAAGAAGAGTGGGACGCTTTTAAATGGGCAGGATTGTATTTGCAAAGACCAAAAGAAGCGGGCTATTTTATGATGCGTGTCAACATTCCTTCTGGAATTATTACAAATGCGCAGGCAGAGGTGCTGGCTTCCATTGCTGAAGATTATGGGCGTGATGTGTTAGATATTACGACAAGACAGGCGATTCAGTTTCATTGGTTAGAAATTGGGCAAATTCCGGATATTTTTAAGAGGTTAGCTAGAGTTGGTTTATCTTCAGCGGGGGCATGCGGTGATATTACGCGTAATATCACAGGAAATCCACTTGCTGGAATTGATGCGAATGAACTATTTGATACAACATCGATTGTTAAAGAAATATACGATTACTTCCAACATAATGAAGAGTTTTCTAATCTACCACGTAAATTCAAAATGTCTATTAGTTCTAACATTTATAATTCAGCAAATGCAGAGATTAACTGTGTGGCGTTTACACCTGCTACGAAAGAAATAAATGGTGAGGAAAAGGTTGGGTTTCATATAAAAATAGGCGGAGGATTATCAGCTCGTCCGTACTTAGCGGAAGAATTAGATGTATTCGTTTTACCAGAAGAAGTGAAGGCAGTGTCGATTGCAATTGCTACTATATTCCGTGATTTTGGATATCGTGAAAAACGCCACTTAGCACGTTTGAAATTTCTTGTCGCTGACTGGGGCGCTGAGAAATTTAAAGAGAAACTAGTAGAATACACAGGCCCATTGCAAAGTAAAGGGGAAAGTGCTCTCAAAGGCTGGAATGCAGGATACTTTTATGGCGTTCAAGATCAAAAACAAGCAGGATTAAAGTATGTCGGCTTTAATGTACCAGTAGGGCGTTTACACGCAGAGGAAATGTTTGAGATTGCAAGAATTGCAAAGAAATATGGAAACGGGCAAATTCGAACTTGTAACTCTCAAAACTTCATTATTCCGAATGTTCCGCCAGAAAATGTTGCAGGATTATTAAGTGAACCGTTGTTTGAAGCAATTTCAGCAAATCCGAAATCGTTTATCGGTCATGCGGTTTCATGTACTGGCATTGAGTATTGCAATCTTGCGTTAGTAGAAACGAAAGAAAGATTACGCAAAATCGCAGAGTACTTAGATACACAAATTGCACTCGATGTTCCAGTTCGAATTCATATGGTAGGATGCCCGAACTCATGTGGTCAACGTCAAATTGCTGATATTGGTTTGCAAGGGATAAAACTGAAAACGAAGGAAAAGGGAATCGTTGAGGCGTTTGAAATATATGTGGGCGGAACACTATTAGACGGAGGAGCATATAACGAAAAGTTAAAAGGGAAAATAGATGGAGAAGATTTGCCGGATGTTCTCGTGTCCTTTTTAAGTTATTTCCAAAAGAATAAATTACTAGCCGAAACGTTTTATGATTTCGTAGGACGTGTTGGAGTGGAAGAATTACAAATTGTACTAAATCGTGTATTAGAAGAAGTAATAGCATCTTAGGAGGGGGCAATATGGACTTATATCGATTTGAAGCTGTATTAGTAAATAGTATTGTTCCAATTGTTGTCGTTGCTCAGAGTGAAGAACAGGCATTTAAGCTTGCGGAAATTGAGCTTGAAAAACATTTTTTACCGTTACCAGAAGTGAAAGAGATTTCTTTGTTTGAAAAAAAGAAGATTCGAAAAGGGGCGGCATTTGTTATTCATGAGTAGAGAACATGTAATACGAAATAATAGTAACTTCCATTCGTGATTAAGAGTGGAAGTTTCATTTTATAGTAGAAATGAGGAGAGATTATGGGGAAGGTTTATATCGTCGGGGCGGGTCCTGGTGATCCGGATTTAATTACTGTTAAAGGGTTGAGATGCATCGAGAAGGCTGATGTTATATTGTACGACCGTCTCGTAAATAAAGAATTGCTTTCTCATGCAAAGCCTGAAGCGGATTTAATTTATTGCGGGAAACTCCCAAATTATCACACGATGAAGCAAGAGACAATTAACACATTTCTTATTAAATATGCGAAAAAAGGAAAAGTTGTAACGAGACTTAAGGGCGGAGATCCATTTGTATTTGGAAGAGGTGGAGAAGAAGCTGAAGCGTTAGCGAAGCAAAGTATCCCATTTGAAATTATTCCTGGTATTTCAGCTGGTATAGCTGCTCCTGCTTATGCTGGAATTCCAGTAACGCATCGCGATGCAAGTGCAAGTTTTGCTGTTGTGGCAGGGCACCGGAAAGAAGGGGCTGAAGAGGAAGTGAAGTGGGAAAGTTTAGTGAAAGGTGTAGATACATTAGCGGTCTATATGGGGGTTAGTAATTTACCTTACATATGTGAACAACTAATAAAACATGGAAAAGATCAAAGTACACCTGCCGCTATCATTGAGTGGGGAACGACATCTATGCAGCGTACTGTTACAGCGACGTTAGGAACAATTGTAGATGTTGCCAAAAAAGAACGAATTCAAAATCCAAGTATGATTGTTATTGGAGAAGTTGTCCGTTTTAGAGAAAAGATACATTGGTTTGAGAAACAAACGGAAAATGCATATCAAGTAAGCGGAGTATTGTAAAATGAAGGCTGTTATATATATATGTCATGGAAGCCGTTTGAAAGCAGCAAAAGAAGAAGCGGTTGCATTTATTACGTCATGTATGAACCGTGTAGAGGCAAATATTCAAGAAATTTGTTTTTTAGAGCTAGCGAATCCTTCTATTGAAGAAGGATTTCGTACATGTGTGAAGCGTGGTGCTACAGAGATTGTCGCTATTCCTGTTTTTTTATTAGCGGCAGGACATGTAAAGAAAGATATTCCGTTTGAATTACGAAAGTTAAACGAGGAATATCCGGATATCAAAATAGTGTATGGTAATCCATTTGGTGTATCAGAAGTGCTTGTAAAAGCGGTATATAACGGAAGTGGTATTAAAGACTATAAAGAAGAAGTAACACTTTTGCTCGTTGCAAGAGGGAGTAGTGATCCGGAAACTTTACAAGACATAAAGTGGATTTCTTCTTTATTTCAAAAAGAAGAGAACATTAAAGAGGTGGAAGTTTGTTATTTAGCAGCCGCGGAGCCGAAGTTTGATGAGAGGTTGAAAGAAATTGTAGAACAAAAAGAACGGAACATTGTTGTGTTACCTTACTTATTATTTACAGGCTTACTCATGAAACATGTTGAGAAAGAAGTGCGTCAATATGAGTCGGAAGAGATAAAAATAAGTCCCTATTTAGGAAAGAATGTAGCGTTTCGAGAGATGTTAATTCAGAAAACAGAGGAAATATTGAAGGGAGATCAATATGTATCCACTTACAGTGCGAGTTGATAAGAAACGTGTTGTTGTCATTGGTGGAGGGAAAGTAGCGGGGTTTAAAATTATTCCTTTACTAAAACAAGGTGCGGATATTGTTGTAGTAAGTACAGAATTAGATGCAAATTTAGTGAAACTTGTAGAAGAAAAGCAAATTCGTTGGTATCAAAGAGAGTATGAGAAAAGTGATATTAAAGATGCTTTTTTAGTAGTTGCAGCGACTAGTGATTCGGTACTAAATGAACAAATTGCTGAAGATGTCTCGGTAAATCAATTGGTAAATGTTATTACGAATCCGGAAAGTGGAAATGTTCATTTTCCGGCGGCGTTTCATCGTGGTTTGCTTAATGTAGCTGTTTCTACAGGAGGAGCAAGCCCGAAATTGGCGAAAAAAATTCGTGACGATATCGCAAATAAATATGATGAGACATATGAAGCGTATCTTAATTTTTTATATGAAGTAAGAATAAAAGTGAAAGAATTACAAGTAGATAAGCGGCAGAGAAATATACTATTACAAGAAGTATTAAAGTCAGTATATGTTCTAAATGGAGAAAAAAGAGAATTGTTTTTACAAGAATTAGAGAGAAAGGTTCATATAGGATAATGAATAAATTGTGCTTTACAACTATAAGAATATAATTTATAATCACAAGTAACTTCAATAGATGAAATCGATGAGCAAGAAGAGTACGTATATTTGATGCGTTCAGAGAGCTGGGGTAAGGTGTGAGCCCGGTACGATAAAATATACAGAATGGGCTTGCGAGAGGTATGCTGAACATTGCAGTAGGCAACCCGGGTTCCGCCGTTAAAAGGATAGAGTATCGGAATTTTCCTGTACTTGAACAAGTGGGATTTATCAATCCAATTGAGGTGGTACCACGGTATTTATATTACATATATCGTCCTCTACATGCATATTTGCGTGTAGGGGACTTTTTTATTTTCTAAAGGAGGTGTGCGAGTATGAAATGAAAGTGTATAATTGGTAAAAGTTATAATATTCAGAAAAGGAGAAATTATAATGAAAGAAACACAGCAATGGACGTCGAAAATAGGCTTTGTACTCGCAGCAGCGGGAGCCGCAGTAGGTCTTGGGGCAATATGGAAGTTTCCATATGTTGCAGGTAATGGAGGGGGAGGCGCGTTCTTCCTTGTATTCTTACTATTAACTTTATTTATTGGTATGCCTCTTCTTGTAGCTGAATTTGTTATTGGCCGTAGTACTCAAAAAGAGGCAGTTACAGCTTATAAAGTATTAGTACCAAATAGCAAGTTATATCCTTGGATTGGTCGTATGGGGGTTGTTACTTGTTTTAGCGTACTATCTTTTTATAGTGTTGTAGGTGGATGGATTTTACTTTATTTATACTATAGTGTCACAGGTAGTTTCTGGAACGGAGTAGTCGATTATGGGCAATTGTTTGCTGAAACAATTGCAAATCCAGTAAGTGCGATTGGGGCGCAATTCATTTTTATGCTTTGTACCATTTTTGTTGTTAGTAAAGGTGTGGAAAAAGGCATAGAAAAGGCAAGTAAGTACATGATGCCGCTATTATTCATTTTATTTATTGCTATCATTATTCGTGCGTTAACACTTGATGGTGCTATGGCTGGGGTAGAGTTCTTCTTAAAACCAGATTTTTCAAAGCTTACAGCAGATACGATTTTATATGCGATGGGACAATCTTTCTTCTCACTAACGGTAGGTGCCTCGGTAATGGTAACGTATAGTTCGTATTTAAAGAAAGAAGAGCATTTAGCTAAATCAGCAACATCTATTGTAAGTTTAACTGTATTTGTTACAGTACTTGCAGGATTAGCGATTTTTCCGGCGATTTTCGCATTAGGAGTTAAACCGACAGAAGGACCAGGGCTACTGTTTATCGTTCTTCCTGCTGTCTTTGCGAAAATTCCATTTGGACAATTTTTCTTCATTATGTTTTTAGTTTTATTCTTCTTTGCGACTTTAACATCTGCGATTTCAATGCTTGAAATTGTAGTAGCATCTGTTGCGAAAGATAATGAGAAGAAGCGTCCGTCAGCTTCGTTATTAATTGGTATTCTTATTTTTGCAGTTGGAATCCCATCAGCGTTATCGTTTGGAATTATGAGTGATGTGAAAATATTTGGTAAGACATTCTTTGATTTCGTCGATTTTTCGGTAAGTAATGTATTACTGCCACTCGGAGTACTAGCCATTTCGTTATTTGTACCAAATAAAATGAGTAAAGAGCTATTAATGAAAGAATTAGAAGTTACGGAAACGAAAGGGAAAACATTGTTTAATATTTGGTTCTTCTTGCTTCGTTATGTTATTCCGGTAACTGTAATTATCGTATTTTTAAATGCGATAGGTGTATTTAAAATGTTTGCATAATAAAAAGACGGAGATGTGGATTCTCCGTCTTTTTATTGTGTTGTAGAAGTATTTAATAAGCGATTATATGCTTTATAAGCTGTGACAACTGCGATAAATGATCCAATTAAAAATAACGCTGAGCCGCCGAATGTAAATAGCCGGCCAATGTATGTTTCTCTAGCTTCTTCTATTTCTTCTTGTAATTGTGTATTCATATTTATCACCCCGCAAAATATAGGCATTTAGTTGTAGTTTATGTAAAACGCCTAAAAAGTGTGAAGTAGTAAAAAAAACTCGGTATGCACCGAGTTTTTTATAATCCGATATAAGGAGACGGATCAACTGCGTTTGTCTTACCAACATTCCATTCCCCGATATGAAGTTCGAAGTGTAAATGTTGTCCGTAAGATTGACCGGTATTTCCCATAAAGCCAAGTTGATCGCCTTGTTTTACAGTTTGTCCATTTGATACAGAGCGGCTATTCATATGTGCATACACTGTCGTATATGTTTTTCCATTAACACGGTGAGATAAGTAAACAACGTTTCCGTAACTAGAGGATAATTCTGAACGGATAACAACGCCATCTGCAGCGGCAATAATTGGAACTGTTCCCGAAGCTGCGATATCAATTCCTTTATGGTTATCTAAAGAACGTGCGCCGAATCCAGAAGTTTTTGATCCAGCGGCTGGCTTAATAAATCCACCTTTGTTCGTATCTTGCGGTGTTGGTGCGGATTGTGTGCTTTCTTTAGCAGAAGCGGCGGCTTGTTTTTTTGCTTCCTCAGCCTTGCGTGCCTCTTCAGCTTTCCGAGCTTCTTCCGCACGTTTTTCTTCTTCAATTGCTTTTTGAACAGCTTGACGCTGGTTTTCTAAAATACCTTGTGACTCTTCTAATCCTTCAATCTCGGAATCTACTTTTGATACTTTCGTATGTAGATCTTTAATAAGAGTTTGTTGCTGTTGTTGATTACTTTGTAACTCTTGTTGTTTTTGTACTAATTTTTGCTCGGATTCTTTCAATTGTTGCTCTTTTTTCTCAACAGCTTCTTTTTCTGTCGTCACAGCATTCTGATCACTTGTTTGCTTTTTCACAATATCTGTATCGTTATTTAAAATTAAACTTACAGAATACATATTATCAACAAGATCAGCAATATTTGCAGAACTTGTTATTACTTCTGTAATGATACTCGTACGAGGCTTTTCTTGCATAGATTGTAGTCGTTGTTTAATAACTTCCTGCCGTGTATCTATGTTCGTTTGTAATTGCTCTATATGTTTCTTTTTTTCAGTAATAACTTGCTGTGTGTTGCTAATTTCTTTTTTTGTATCGTTTAATTCAGCTTCGTTTTTATTAATAGAAGTAGTTAATTCGTCGATTTTCTTTTGTAATTCCTGGATTTCTTTTTCTATTTGTTCTTTCTCAGCTGATTTATTTTGTAAGTCATTTTGTTTGCCTTCTAATTCGGATTGAATATTAGATAATTTATTCTCATTCGTTTCAGCGTATACGGGTGAAAGTAACGGGGAAACGAAAATCGTTCCAGCTGCTAAAACACTAAATGCTGCAAATTTCTTTTTCATGGTTGTCTTGCTCCTTTCCCTATGAATGTTATATATCATAAGAAGAAGAGTGTCTATCGTTGTAATCATAATGTAAAGAAAATTTTATAATTTTGCTAAGTTTTGTCGGAATTTAGTATCTTTTCGTAGTGTTTGTCATAAATTTAAAATTCTTGAATGTATAGAAAAAGATATCAATTTCTATATTTTTTTTAAAAAAACATGGGAAATGATGGAGTTTTCCATAATGAAACAGTATTTTAAAAACCTATCAATCACTAGTAAGGAATCGATTTCATGTGAGGTTTTCTGACATGGAGTTTGTTTTTGTCAAGAAAATTATTTGCATTCGTGCAAACTTATTTTGTTGTCAGATTTTAAATTTTGATTTATGATTTTTAACAGGGACAAAATGTAGTGAATTGTCGAATAATATGTAATACTCTTAATTTCATGTTTTATAGAGATAGAATGAGAGATAGAGTGACACATCGAAGAGGGGGTTACCACAAGTATGAAAAGAATAGGACTTGCATGGCAAATTTTAATAGGACTTGCGCTTGGTATTACAGTTGGGGCGATTTTCTTTGGCAATCCGGAAGTGGTGAAGTACTTACAACCAATTGGTGATATCTTCATCCGATTAATTAAGATGATTGTTGTACCGATTGTTGTAGCGAGTATTGTTGTTGGGGTTGCTGGTGTTGGCGATATTAAAAAGTTAGGTCGACTAGGCGGAAAAACAATTATTTACTTTGAAATTATTACAACACTTGCAATTGTTGTTGGTTTATTAATAGCAAACATTTTCCAACCTGGAAAAGGCGTTGATATGGATAAGTTAACAAAAACAGATATTTCTAAATATACACATACGACAGAGCAAGTACAAAGTCATTCGTTCGCGGATACGTTTGTAAATATTGTTCCGACGAACATTATGAAATCATTAGCTGAAGGTGATATGCTTGCTATTATCTTCTTCTCAGTATTATTTGGTTTAGGTGTAGCAGCAATTGGTGAGCGTGGTAAACCAGTTCTACAATTTTTCCAAGGTGTAGCAGATGCAATGTTTTATGTAACGAACCAAGTTATGAAGTTTGCACCATTTGGTGTATTCGCATTAATTGGTGTTACAGTTTCTACATTCGGATTAGCTTCATTAATTCCATTAGGGAAATTACTCATTGTAGTATACGGAGCAATGATCTTCTTCGTTGTAGTTGTATTAGGACTTACAGCGAAAATATTTGGAATAAACATTTTCCAATTCTTTAAGATTTTAAAAGACGAGCTGATCTTAGCGTATTCTACAGCAAGTTCAGAAACGGTTTTACCGAAAATTATGGAGAAAATGGAGAAATTCGGTTGTCCGAAAGCAATTACATCTTTCGTTATTCCAACAGGTTATTCATTTAACTTAGATGGATCAACTTTATATCAAGCAATTGCGGCAATTTTCTTAGCGCAAATGTACGGTATTGAATTATCCATTACACAACAAATTACGTTATTACTTGTATTAATGGTTACATCAAAAGGTATCGCGGGTGTACCGGGCGTATCATTCGTTGTATTATTAGCAACACTTGGTACAGTAGGTATTCCAGCTGAAGGTTTAGCGTTTATTGCAGGTATTGACCGTATTCTTGATATGGCTCGTACAGCAGTTAACGTTGTAGGTAACTCTTTAGCGGCTGTAGTTATGTCTAAGTGGGAAGGTCAATATGACGCTGAAAAAGGACAAGCCTATTTAAAAGAGATATCTGAAAAGGGTCAAGCAGCTTAATTATAATATGAACAAGCTCTCACATAATATGTGGGGGCTTTTCTATATATAGAAGAGGAGCGGACGTAATGAAACGTAAATATGGTGACGGTTCTTCGTGGAAGCGACTAATAGAGAAGGATTATAGGGTTAAGCAAGTAGAGGATGGAATGTTAGGAATACTGGACATAAAAAAAGTGAGAGAACCTAGTTATAAAGAATACAATGGTAAACAGCTTTGCATTGCAGGTGATGGGTATACATGGATGCAATATTTTATAAACGGGGAAAACTTTGCAATTACAGCTATGTTAGACAATCAAAAACAATTACTGCAATATTATATCGACGTGACGAAAGAATATAAAATAGACGAGCGTGGTTTACCTTATTTTGATGATTTATATTTAGATGTAGTATTGTTACCGAACGGTGAGATCTATGTACTGGATGAAGACGAGTTAGGGGATGCCTATAAAATTGGTGATGTTACAAAAGAAGAATATGAGTTAGCATGGAATACAACAAAATGGATTATCGCGAAGATAAAAAATAGAAAATTTTATTGGATTTCAATATTGGATAAAGAAATCGAAAAGTTAAAATGATTGGTTTATTCATATTTTTGCATAATTACCAAAAAAATCTATACAAAAAATAATTGACTTTTGTTTTGTAAGCGAGTAAAGTTAGGAAAGAAATTATTATTAAAAAATAAATATGAAACCTTCTTATAAAGAGAGGCGGAGGGACTGGCCCTACGATGCCTCGGCAGCGGACTCGATTTCAGAGTGCTGTGCCAAATCCAGCAAGCGTGTGCTTGAAAAATGAGAAGAGTGTTTCTTATAGATGTATAAGACCTCTTCTCGTCGGAAGAGGTCTTTTGTTGTTAATTAGAAAAGGTTGAAAACTAGGGAGAGATGATACTTTGAAAGAAACGAGAGGAAATGGTTTAGCTTTATTACCACTTGGAATATTTTTGGCGCTATTTATTGGTTCTGGGATTATTACAGGTGATTTCTATAAATTGCCGATACTCGTAGCGATTATGATTGCTGTAGGAATTGCTTTAGTGATGAATCGTAAGGAAAGCTTTAATGTGAAAGTAGAACGATTTGCTAAAGGTGCAGGAAACCCTGATATTATGATCATGGTTCTGATTTTTGTACTTGCAGGGGCGTTTTCTGAAACAGCAAAAGGAATGGGCGGAGTTGATTCCACTGTTAACTTAGCGTTATCTATTTTACCCCAAGGATTTATCGTTGCTGGAATTTTTGTTATAGGGGCATTTATTTCATTAGCGATGGGAACTTCAATGGGAACAATTGCTGCATTAGCACCGATTGCTGTAGGTATTAGTGGGCAAACTGATATCTCAATTGCGCTTACGATGGCTACTGTTGTGGGTGGAGCGATGTTTGGTGATAATTTATCATTTATTTCTGATACGACAATTGCTGCTGTTCGTTCGCAAGGAACAGAAATGAAAGATAAGTTTAAAACGAATTTTTTAATTGTATTGCCAGCTGCAGTCATTACAATTGTACTATTAGTAATGATTACTTTAGGTAATGATACAGAAATTAAAGCTCATACATTTGATTGGGTGAAGATTTTACCATATGCAGGTGTACTTGTTACAGCGCTACTTGGCTGGAATGTACTTATTGTATTAACCGGTGGAACTGTACTATCTGGTGTTATCGGTCTTATAGATGGAAGTTATACGTTAGAGAGTTTCTTTAAAAGTGTAACGACTGGAATGGGCGGTATGATGGAGTTAGTGTTACTTGCCATTTTAATTGGTGGTATGGTCGAACTGATTCAATATAATGGTGGCATTCAATATTTAATGAATCTTTTAACGCGTAACATTCGTTCAAAAAAAGGAGCAGAGTTCGGTATTGCTGGCTTAGTGAGTATGACGAATATGTGTACAGCGAATAATACGATTTCTATTATCTTTACAGGTCCGCTTGCGAAAAACATTGCAGATCAATATGAAATTGACCCTCGTAAATCAGCGAGTGTATTAGATCTTTTCTCATGCTGTGTGCAAGGATTAATTCCGTATGGTGCGCAAATGTTAACGGCAGCAGGATTTGCGGCGTTATCTCCAATTGAATTGTTACCATATGCGTTTTATCCAATCTTAGTTGGAGTATGTGGAATCATTTCTATATTAATTGGTTTCCCGAGGTTTTCTAAAGTAGCGGGAAAGAAAGAGTATCACAAAACAGCATAATTTAAAATGAAGTTTATGAATAGTAACGAAAGCCGTACAGAGAATGTTCTCTGTACGGCTTTTTATGTGCGATAAAAGAGTGAATCATCCTATCCTACCGCATATTTTTGCAAAAGGCTGAATTTAACTCGGTCTTAAGTCTGAGTCGAAAACAGTTCTTAAGCTCGTTATGAAAAAATGAAAAAATAGTTAAGATAAGAGTATCAAATCGAAGGGAGGCAAGCACAAGATGAAACAATTTCTAGCGTTTATCGCAGCCGGTATTTTGGCTTTAATTGCTCTTGGTAGTCTTGCTGGTATTGTAGGATTCGCCATTGGAGCAGGAGTTGTGTACTGGAGCTATAAATCATTTGTGCGAGCTAAATCATTCTTTGGAAAGTTAGCTTGGGGTATTGTTGGTTTAATCGGTTTGTCCATTGCACTTTCTCATTCCCCAGCATTAATCGGTATCGCAGCATTAGTAGTTTTATACTACGGATACCGTGAGTGGAAAAAAGGAAAAAATGTAGTTGTTGATTCTGCTCCAGAAAGTGCTAAACCATATAGCAACTTTGAAGATGAGTGGAACAAGTTAATGAAAAACTAATATAAAATAAATCAAATTATAAAGTAGAAGAGAGGAAGATTATAATGAAACAATCTTTATTCGGACGTGTACGCGATGCAATTTTAGCTGATTTTCATAATGTGTTAGATGAGAAAGAAAGAAAAAATCCAATTGCTATGTTAAACCAATATTTACGAGATAGTGAGCGTGAAATAACAAAAATTGAGAAGTTAATTCAGCGTCATAAAACATTAAAATCTAACTTCGCTCGTGAGCTTGAGCAAGCACGTTATTTCGTTAATAAAAGATCAAAGCAAGCTATCATCGCACAAGAAGCAGGCGAATTGCAATTGCATGAACGTGCATTAGAAGAAGTAGCGTATTATGAAGGGCAAGTAACTCGCTTAGAAGAAATGTATGCTGGTGTTGTAGAGCAAATTGATGAGTTAGAGCGTCGTCTTTCAGAAATGAAAAATAAATTAAAAGAAATGAACGCAAAGCGTATGGAATTAATGGCCCGTGAAAATATGGCGCATGCAAACCGCCGTATGAATACTGCCATGCATAAAATGGATGAAAATAATCCGTTCTTACGATTCGAAGAAATTGAAGATCACATTCGTGACATAGAGCTTCGTATAAATGAAGAGCATGAGCGTGATACATTTGATATGAAAATTGCAAAACTAGAGAGTGAAATGAAAGAGAAAAATGAAGTATCGTTAACGAAAGAAGTAACAAAATAATTGTAGTATATAATAAAACAGGCTTATGATATAGTGATAGGAGAAAAGGTGTTGGAAAGCAATGCCTTTTCTTCTATGTATATGTGACAAGGAGGGGGGAGCTGAAATGAAGAAGCAATTTTCAAAAACACAATTTATGGGGATGCTCCTCATCATATTTGGATTCGGTCTTTTTCTTGATATGATACTTGGACATTTTGAACCAGGTGGTCTAATATTTGCATTTATTATGATTATGTTTGGAAGACATTATCGAAAGAAGAACCGTTATGTAAGAGGGAATGTATTTTTATTTGTCGGTGGTATTGTCTTCTTATTCTTCTTATTTTCATCAGCGGCATTCGTACTTGTTGTGTTTGCTTGTTTAGCTTTAATTGGTTATCAACTTATTCAACAAGGACATCGGCAAAAAGCAATGAAAGTTGAAATTAAAGAAAAAGGATATATAAATGAAGAAAAACAAATATATCGTACAGAACCGTATATAAAAAATATGTTTGTAGGTAATGTACGAATGATGGATCATATTTATGAAATAGAGGATATTAACGTCCAATATGGTGCTTGTGACGTCGAGATTGATTTAACAACTGCTATGATTCCAGAGGGAGAAACGGTTATTGTGATTCGGGGCGTCATTGGTAATATTCGCTTATATGTACCATATGATATTGAATTGTCTTTAAATCATTCTGTTATTGTTGGGCGAGTGCTCCTGCCAGGACACGAAGAAACTGGATTTAACCGTAATGTTACGTTTAGAACAGAACAGTATAAAGAAGCCCCTCGTCGTATTAAAATTATTTCTTCGCTTGTCGTAGGCGATACGGAAGTGAGGAAAGTATAATGAAAAAACAAAGGAATATTTCGTGGATGTATATTCGTTATTCTATGTTGTCCTCTGTGAGTATCGCACTTATTTGTACAATTGTATATGTATGGAAAAGCGAGCAACAAGTTTATGATTTACTCTGGAAAGAATCCATTGCTTCTGTTCCAATTGGCTTGTTTATTATGAGTACGAGTCTTCTTATCGGAGGAATTGTAGGATATGCAATCGGTTATTATATAGAACAGCGTATACAAGGATTAAATACTTTTCTATTTGAAGTAGAGCGAGGGAATTTTCCGAGTGATGTTTCATTTACTGCGGACGATGAATTTCATGAAGTGGAACGAAAAGTAATTGGTCTTGCTCGTCGCTTAGAGGAGCAAGCTGGGCTATTTCAAAAAGTAACGAATGAACGAGCCCATTGGAATGAAGAGATGAGACAAGAAGCGATTTCTCAAGAAAGGCATCGATTAGCGAGAGAGCTGCACGATTCTGTAAGTCAGCAGCTTTTTGCAATGTCGATGATGATGTCAGCCATTAATGAGCAAGCAGCTGAAATTCCAGACACGACGAAAAAACAGTTGCAGCTTGTTGAGAATATGGTTGTAAATGCACAATCAGAAATGAGAGCATTGCTCCTTCATTTACGCCCAGTGCAGTTAGAAGGTAAGAAACTAACAGAGGGTATAGAAGAATTATTAACAGAACTGTCTAGAAAGCAACATATGAAAATTGAATGGTTAATTGAACCGATTCAATTAAAAAAAGGTGTAGAGGATCATTTATTCCGTATTGTACAAGAGGCGCTGTCTAATACTTTACGGCATGCGAAGGCAAAGAAAACCGAAGTACGCCTTCGGAAAATTGATCAATATGCGATTTTGAAAATTATTGATGACGGTGTTGGGTTTAAAGTTGGTGTTAATAAGGCTGGTTCATACGGTTTAAGGTCAATGCAAGAGCGAGTTCATGAAATTGGTGGTACATTAAAAGTTCTTAGTTTTCCGAATAAAGGTACGCAAATAGAAGTGAAAGTACCTATTATGATTGAGAGAGGGGGAGAATCATGATAAAAGTATTACTAGTTGATGATCATGAAATGGTTCGAATGGGTGTATCAGCATATTTATCAACGCAGCCAGATATTGAAGTAGTTGGAGAAGCTGAAAATGGAAGAAAAGGTTCAGAGTTAGCTTTGCAATTAAGACCGGATATTATTTTAATGGACCTTGTTATGGATGAGATGGATGGGGTTGAAGCGACACGTGCTATTATTCAAGAATGGCCAGAAGCGAAAATTGTAGTTGTCACGAGCTTTTTAGATGATGAAAAGTTATATCCTGTTATTGAGGCGGGGGCGACAAGTTATTTATTAAAAACATCAAGAGCGAGTGATATTGCAGATGCTGTAAGAGCTACTTATGATGGGGAAACGGTATTAGAGCCGAAAGTTACTGGCAAAATGATGTCTCGTATGCGTCAGAAGAAAGAACAACCTTTGCATGAGGAGTTAACAGAAAGAGAGTCTGAAATTTTGTTATTAATTGCAGAGGGGAAAAGTAATCAAGAGATTGCAGATGAGTTGTTTATTGCCCTTAAAACAGTAAAGACACATGTGAGTAATATATTAAATAAGCTAAATGTAAGTGACCGGACACAGGCGGTTATTTATGCGTTTAGACACCAATTGACGAAATAAGAAGGAAGCTTTGACTATATATGGTCAAAGCTTTTTATTGACGGATATTTATGTAAGCGTTATCATTAAGGTGTTAACAGTACATACAAAGGGGAGAGAGTGTATGTTAGTTCAAACGATATTTGGAATGGATGAAACGAAAAAATTAGGTAACTATGTGAATGCGTTGCAAGCACTTTGTGAACAATATGATATTGAAACAGATCGTATTGCAATTATTGAGGCGACAGAAGAATATTATTTATTTCTAGTGAAGCAAGAAGATTGCTATGATGTTGTAAAAGTAGAAACAGTGGATACGAATATTGATTACTATACGAAGGCTTATAAAGTAATTAGCTTTAATCATACTTCTTATCAAATGTAAAAAACTCCCGAAATGGGAGTTTTTTTATGATACTTTCGATTCAGGTGAATGATCCGTTAATGGTACTGCTTTGGCGCCACTTAATTTTGCGATAGCAAAACCGATAATAGCCCCAACTAATGTTGGTACTAACCAGCCAATTCCTTCATTATATAATGGAATAAATTCGAAATAAGATGTGATAGATGAAACAGGAATATTCCCTTGTTTTAATCCATCAAATACGCTCACAATTGCAGATCCAATTAACGCACCTACATAAACAGAACGATATCCACCGAAATATTTATGAAGTAATGATAGTAATACGAGTACAATCGCAATTGGATATACAACAAGTAAAATAGGAACAGAGATTGCGATAATTTTTGTTAAACCTAAGTTGGCAACTAATAATCCTAATGTGCAAATGACACTTGCTAACGTTGTGTATGAAAATTTCGTTAATAATGTTGAGAAGTATTGACTGCATGCAGATACAAGTCCAATACATGTTGTTAAGCAAGCGAGTGTAACGATAAGAGATAATAGAATTAGACCATATGGACCGAGTAATTGTTGTACGATAACGGTAAGTAGCTGTCCGCCGTTTGTTGCGTATCCGAGAGAGACACTAGTTGTACCGAGCCAGCCAAGTGCACCATATACAAGTACGAGACCAGTAGCGGCAATAAGTCCTGCTTTTGCTGTTGCGATGGCAATTGATTTGCGGTCATTCACACCTTTTGAGCGAATTGCATTTACAACGATAATTCCAAATGCAAGCGCTGAAATGGTATCCATCGTTAAGTATCCTTCCATAAAACCTTTGAAAACTGGAGAAGTTTGATACTCTTGCATTGCTGGTCCTGATTGCCCAAGTGGTGAAAATACACTCTTAAAGAATAATAAGAAAATAGAGAGTAATAAAATAGGTGTTAATACGCTTCCGATACGATCGACGAGTTTAGAAGGATTTAAACTAAGCCAAAATACGATAGCAAAGAAGATGACTGTGTATAAAAATAGCGTTAGGCTGCTAGAGCGAATAGTTTCTGGTAAGAAAGAACTAATTCCCATTTCATAAGCCACATTAGCAACACGTGGGATGCCCATAGATGGACCGATTGCAATGTATACAACTACCGTAAAGAATATTCCGAATAATGGGTGAACATGACTTGCAAGTTGTTGCATTCCATTTCCTGATAGAGAAATAGCGATAACAGTAAGTAGTGGTAAGCCGACTCCTGTTAGTAAAAAACCAATCATTGCTGGCCAAAAGTTTTCACCAGCATTTTGTCCAAGCATTGGAGGGAAAATTAAATTTCCTGCTCCAAAAAATAAAGAAAACAGCATAAGACCTGTGAAAAAAACATGTTTTTTTGATACAGTGTTCATTGTTTTTTTTCTCCTTTTTTGTAAATTCATTGTAAGAACACAAAAAACTCGTCCCTTAAGAAAGGGACGAGTTATATTTACCCGCGATACCACCCTAATTTATACATGTAGAAATATATCTATATGTATACGGCTTTACAACGTACAACATGATACGTGTTCCTTGTAACGGGGGACGACCGGTAAGAACTTACTTTAGCATTCGGTTCTACTTCTCGGAGATGATTTTCGGTTACGAACTGAGCGTTGGCTTTCAGCAAAATACCAACTCTCTGGGGAACAGCTCTATAACATACTCGTTCTCGTCAATGAATTTTTATTCAAGTATTCTGACAACATTTTTACATGTTTTTTTTAGAAAGTCAACATATTTTTTGGGAAATACACTTTCCTGTAGAAATATAGCTGAGAATATAAGGGTTAATACTATTTGTAAAAATGCTGTAAAACATTATAGAGAATTGTAAAGTTTATGGAGAAAATCGATATTTATAGGAGTAAGGAAGGAATTGTTTGAATTTGCAGAGAATAATACAACAATCCACTTGCTGGAAAGAACAAACCAAAAGAGGTGACTGAAATGCTTGCGATGGGAGTATTATTTGGCATTATTGCTATAATTGGTTTTATGTGGTTATATTATTCGCGTTCGTTTAAACAAGCAGAAGTTTTACTCTTTCAAAAAGGTAGTTTGTTGACAAATCAGTCTAGATATTTAGTATGTCCGAAGTGTGGAAGTGCACAGGCCAGGAGTGGAGGATATCAAGAGTGTTGCAAAATTAGATTATGAAAGAAGGAAGCCTCACATTATTTTGTGAGGCTTCCTTCCTTACAATTTTTTCGCGCTCCAAATTGTCCAACGATCTCTTTCGATGATAGGAGAGACGTTTTGTAATGCCGTTTGGATATGATGTAGAAGTTGAGAAAGTTCATTATCTGTTAGTTCATATAGAATGGATCGGCCTGTTCGAGGAGATAAATCTTGTAGCAAAGCCTCTACAGAATCATGTACTTTTCGTACTTCCCATTGTGTTTGAATGGGGAGCGCTTGAAGAGGATATGTTTGTAATAATTGCTGTATAGTAGTGGTTTTTGGTCTTCTTTGCGCTTCTGTTTCAATGAGTTTTGGAAAGACCGAGAAAAAATATCCACGAAGGTGTTCAGGACTTCCTGGGATTATACAATCTTCAATGGTCCTGTCTTGTAAAATAAGTAGACCGTCTTTTTTTAATATACGAGAAGCCTCTCGTATAAATGTGGGAATATCATGCAAATGATGAATGACTGCACGAGAAATGACAAGGTCGAATGTTTCATTAGGGAATGAGATATTATGTGCATCACCGTGAATGAATGAAATGTTTGGGAAGGCATTACAATTTTCTTTTGCAGCTTGTAATATTTCTTTTGAAAAATCAAGCCCAACAACACTTTTGGCTCCCATAAGAGCAAGTTCTTTCGTGTAAATGCCGCCACCACAACCTATATCAATTACTTGTTTATTTTGCACATCTACAATATTGTTTATTGTTTCCTGCCATGAAATATGTGCGTTACGATTTGCATACGTATACTTATTATTTGCATCATGAAAATTAATGGACATTGTAAAATCCTCCCTTCAGTTTATAGTATAGCTCATTCTATATAATGTAACGTTTTTGTTTTATGCATGAGGATTATAAGAATTTCTTATTGGAAAAGGAGAATCGATTTGAAAGGGAAATATTTAATGTTTTTATGTGTTATTTTACTCGCGTCGTGTGGTCAATCCGAGCAAAAGAAAGAACCGGAACAAGTAGAGGAGACAGTGAATGAAATGAGAGAACCATTACAAGTAACTGTTATGCAAAAAGGTAAAGAAGAAAAAAATTTAAAGAAAATGGATGCGGAGTTGGTGGTGGATATTATAAACAAAGCGGAAAAACAAGAAGTAACGGGTAGTTTTGGTGAACCGGAATATGAAATACAAATTAGTAGTGATGGAAAAAAAGAAACATATTATGCATGGTTAAGAGGAGAAGATCGCCGAGGATGGATTCAATATAAGAAAGATATGTATATGCTTAACGAAAAAGATACGGAAAAGCTTTTGGCTATCTTTCCAAAGATTCCAGAACAAAAAGAAGATGAGATGCAGGTAGGTACTTTAACGGAAGTAACAAAAAAAGACATGCAGATTACTGCGTTTCATATTAAAGCTGGTGATCAAAAAATGAATTATACAGTACGTTATACGATTTCACAATCACTATATAATAAGTTAGCAAAGGAACAAGAATATTATTTGCAATTAATTTTCCCGGAAAAGGTCCAAAAATTAATTGGCGCAAAAGAGAGTGAAATAATTTCAGCTGAAAAAGTAAAGGAAGGGTATAAACAGTATGAGTTGAATGTTACTGTTCCGATAAAAGATGCTTCAGAATCACAATTAAAATCACTAGAAACCTATTATGATAATCACGATTTACAAATATTAAATAGTAAGAAAGAAAAAGTAGGAGCATTTCAAAACATTATTCAAATTGTTAAAGAGTATGGTGAAAAAATGAATTTACAAAGATAAAGTGAAATTTTAATCAGTGGGGGCATCCCCCGCTGATTATTAGCACGAATCCTACCTAAATTCTTTGCTCCAGCCGAATTTTGAGGTGGGATTCTTACTGCCCGTAAATAGCGGGCAGTAAGAATCATAAAGTCTATATGGCCTTTCCTAGGAAATGATAATAGAGGGGAAAGATCCCCTCTATTATTTTGCTTTTGCAGATGGCTCATTCATTGATTTTCGTGTAATTAGAAAGGAAATCATAAGAGCAGAAAGAATAATAAGGGCTATAAATAAGTGATTTGGCAACCAATCTAATAATAATACGTAGCTGACGGTATAAAAAATAAGAGTTGAAGCTAAAAACGATAGAGCGCCTATCATAAGAGATTGTAATTTCATTTGTATTTACCTCCTTTTATTTTTATTTTTGGCTAAAAATGGATGGAATAAACATTATTTCTAACAATAGAAAAAAATATGTCATAATAGAGAAAAAGAATAAGTTTTGATGAGTGTATATGGCTCAATAAAGCGAGATAAAGGAGAGGAATATGAAAAATAATAAAAAAGGATTATGGGGAGTTATCGTTGCAATAGGGTTATTTTTACTATCTAAGTTAAAATGGGTATTTGCAATTTTTAAGTTAGCAAAATTTTCAACAGTATTTAGTATGTTTTTATCGCTTGGTGCATACGCAGTCATATATGGTTGGAAGTTTGGGGTAGCACTCGTATATTTATTGTTTGTACATGAGATGGGGCATTTATGGGCAGCGAGAAAGAAAGGGATACCAACATCGCCAGCAATCTTCATACCATTTATGGGAGCTCTTATTGGGATGAAAGAGATGCCGAAAAATGCAAAAGATGAAGCTTACATTGCATATATGGGACCTCTTTTCGGGTTGCTTTCATTTTTACCCGCGATCCCACTGTATATAATCACGAAAGAGCCGTTTTGGGCGCTTATTATTTTACTTGGAAGTATGATTAATTTCTTTAACTTAATTCCAGTTTCTCCATTAGATGGTGGACGAATAATTTCAGTTGTAAGCACGAAAATTTGGGGAGCAGGGCTAGTTTTACTACTCGGCTATTCTATTTACTTCAAAAGTATTTTAGGAGGATTTATTTTTATTATCGGCTGTATGGAACTATATAGAGTAATAAAGAGAGATGAGCCGATTAAGGAATTAGGATATAAAATCGATGGAATGAAAGAATATGCTGCTAGGCTTGAAGAGGAATTAAAAGAAACTGGTGCGGTGCATCGAACGATTTATATGATTCACCATGAAATGAACGTATTAAGACAAAGAGAACGTGAAAAAGAATTAAAAACAGGAGAACTTCAAAAGATTGAAGTGCTAGAGTACCTTTTACCAAAATTTGAGCCACTTGATTATGTCCCATATGAAGATGAAAAAGAAATGCATACAATTCATATAAGAGAAGCATTTGAAATGTCAGAAAGAAAATTAAATGAATGGGAAACAGAAAAGGAACAACAAGAAAATTATTATAAAGTCGATACGAAAACGAAATGGACAGTATTTGCTTGTTATATCGGATTAATGGCTATACTCGGTTATACAGCTTATGAAGGTTATGTTGTTTTACAAGAGCATTTACCAAGGAGAAGTTTGTAGAAAAATAGTGTCGAAATGAAAAGGAGGATTTAAACAGGAATTACATTTCTACGAGAGAATGTTACAAGTGTAACAGTACATTGTAATATTCATAGTAGAAAAGGGGTTCTGTATATGAAGAAATTGTTAAGTGTATTGGTAACTATTACTGTGATGGCAATAGCGAGCTATAGTCTTATGAAAGTACTATTATATTATGCGAATAAGTCTGCTGGAGTAAATACAGTAGCACAAATAGAAGAGGTGCAAGAGAAGAAGAAGACACTCGATTTTGTTCGTACGACACATGAAAGTTATAATAATTTCTTGAATTATGGCAAGGCAGAGAAATATACAGATGGGGATTGGAAACATTTTAAACGATGGTTTCAAGAGCAAGAAGCCTCTTTAAAAAATATACATAAAGAAATAAAAAATGAAAAAATAAAACGCGATGTGAATAGAAGTTATGAAATTGTAAAAAAAGGTGTGGAGCTTCAGAATATTGAGTATGTAATCTATGCTCATCGCGTATATCATGACTTGGATATACTTGTGAATAAACATAAAGGTGAAACGAATATATGGGGGTATACAGAGTTTGGAGATGGGCAGAATATAAGAGTAATTGAACAAGCAATACAAACAAAGTAGTAGGCTAGCTAGAATTCTAGTTAGCTTTTTTTTTGAGCACAATTAATGGGGGCTAATTAAAATTTACTTAATATGTGCATTGTTCATATATTTTTCACAAAAACACCATGTTAATAGTGATTAAAATCACAATATGAATTATACAATTCAGTTAAACTAAAAACAGTTAAGGAAATAGAGGAGTGGGATACAATGTTAAGTGCAAAAACAATTGAAATCGTAAAGTCAACAGTACCGTTATTACAAGAAAAAGGCGTTGAGATTACAACGAGATTTTATCAAATTTTATTTTCGGAACATCCGGAGTTATTGAATATTTTCAACCATACGAACCAGAAAAAAGGAAGACAACAACAAGCATTAGCAAATGCTGTTTATGCAGCTGCAATGTACATTGATAATTTAGAAGCTATTATTCCAGTTGTAAAACAAATCGGTCATAAGCATAGAAGTTTAGGTATTAAGGCAGAGCATTATCCAATAGTAGGTACATGCTTACTACGAGCGATTAAAGAGGTCGCAGGCGCACCTGATGAAGTTTTAAATGCATGGGGAGAAGCGTATGGCGTCATTGCTGATGCATTCATTAGCATTGAAGCGGGTATGTATGAAGAAGCTGCACATAAAGAAGGTGGATGGAAAGATTTCCGCAACTTTGTGATTGTTAAAAAAGTGAAGGAAAGCGACGTTATTACATCATTTTATTTAAAACCTGAAGATGGCGGGAAAGTTTCTTCATTCATCCCAGGACAATATGTAACGATTCAAATAAATATTAAAGGTGAGACATATACACATAATCGTCAATATAGCTTGTCTGATGCTCCAGGAAAAGAATATTATCGTATTAGTGTAAAGAAAGAAAAAGGTGTAGATACACCAGATGGTAAAGTATCTAATTACTTACATGATCATGTAGGGGAAGGGGATGTCTTACCAGTAAGTGCACCAGCGGGAGATTTCGTATTAAATATGGAGTCAACATTACCTGTTGTACTAATTAGCGGTGGAGTAGGTATTACACCGATGATGAGTATGTTAAATACGTTAATTGAACAAGAATCAAAGCGTAATGTATGCTTTGTTCATGCGGCGATAAATAGTAATACACATGCGATGAAAGAGCATGTTGAGACAGTAGAAAAAGAGTATGAACAAGTTAAAGCATATACTTGCTATTCTTCACCGACAGAGCAAGATGTGGAAATGAAGAATTTTGATCAAGAAGGATTCATTGAACGTGAATGGTTACAAACTATTATTCCAACGACTGATGCAGAATTTTATTTCTGCGGTCCAGTACCATTTATGAAACATATAAATGCTGCATTAATTGATTTGGGTGTTAAACAAGAGAACATTCATTATGAATTTTTCGGTCCCGCAGCAAGCTTACAATAGGTTAACGTTGCCAAGCGAAAAACGAGGTATTATTTTACCTCGTTTTTTGCTTGTTCTCTAAGTAAGCGATTTACTGTTTCGCGGCGTACACCTATGAGCTGACCAATTTCAGTTTGTGTTAATATTTCATAAATAGGGATGTCACCTAAATAAAAGGTGAACCACTCTTGTAAACGATGAAGGCGCTCTTTAGGAGAGACAGTTGTCAATTGATCGATACGCTGTTGCATCATTCTTAACTTCGATTGTAATTGTATAGCGATATTTTCATATGATGCAGGATTTGCCTGAAGTTTGTCGTACCATTCATTGCTAATTATAGGCTCGACTTCTGTTTTCATTAAAGCGATAGCTGTACCGTGATATTCCTTCGGTGAAATTAAAGAATGGTGAGGTATCGTTTCACCAGGAACGATAATATTAAATAAAAATGGTGTTCCGTCTTCTTCTAACCGAATCACTTTTAATAAACCTGTTTTTATAAAATATAATGGACCGTCCTCACCTTGACGGAATAATACATCTCCCTTATGTAGAATCAATGTTAGCCCCCCATTAAAACATTTCTATTTCTTATATTTTAGCGTATATGTATAAAGACAATATGCTTTTTAAACAGCAATTTCATTGACGAAATGTATGCTATTACAGTAGTATACTATTTAGTGTGTAATAGTACTAGCAATGAATACGCTGTAGGGGGTTTAGTATATTGTTAGATGCGATGAAGATGACGGATATGAGAATTCCGGCGAATGCTATCATTCATGTAGAAGAGATGAAAGGTGGAGTCGTTTTATCCGTTGAAATAGACGGCCAAATTATTTATACGATGGCTTATGATGAAGAAACAGATAGTTATGCTGAATTATATGATCGAAACGATAAGAGGGCGTGCCAAGTACATGAAGACTTTATGGGATGGTCACTTCTTCACTAAAAAGATGTCAATATGACATCTTTTTTTATTGAATCGATAGATTATACAAAGAAATGAAATATAAGGATAAAATTTGTAATAAATGATTTTGCATTGTTAGCGCTTTGTAACTGTAAGATAACTGTTTTTTCGCTATCATAAAGATAACAGTCATAGCTATAGGAGTGGTCAACTTGAAGAAATTACATATTTCAAATTTTATGCTATTAAGTGTTTGTTTAGTTTTATTTGTTCTCCTAGGAGCCTTTTTATATTCATGTGTATAAGAAAAAACGCATTCTAGAAAGAACGCGTTATAAAAATGAAGTAATGATTAATCTAGTTCCAAGAATAATTAATGTGATACGTAATAAATTAATTATTGCATTACCGCTTAATTTTGTGTTAATATAAGCCCCGATTTTTCCGCCAATCCATGCACCAGGAATAAGAATTAATGCATAAGCCCAGCTGACATTTCCTAGAGAGATGTGAGTTAAAGAACTTACAATTGCTGAGAGAAATACGATAAACATTGAAGTTGCTACAGCAATGTGTGCTGGGAACGCAAAAAGGAGCATCATCGCTGGCACAAGTAAGGCACCACCACCGATTCCAAATAATCCGGATATAAATCCAACTATAAAGGCAATAAAGATAGCGAGAAATGGTGGGAATTGATAGTCTACAGTATTTCCTTCGTTATCTGTAAAAGATCGCTTAATTACAGTCATATTTGATAGGGAAAGAGGTTTCAATTTGTCTCGTAGTATAAGAAGAATGGAGACGAATATAAGAAAAATCCCAAAGTATAAAGAAAATGTATCTTGGTTTAAAAATTTGTTTGCCCATGATCCGATAATACCACCAGGGCCACTCCCGATAAATAAAATAAGTCCACTTTTATAATCTACCCGTTTATGTTTCATATAAGTAAGGGTAGAAGCCAGCCCTGTAAAAACGACTGTTACCATAGAAGTTCCTACTGCGAGTTGTGGTGATAAACTGTGTAATCCAATTAATAACGGAACGATAATAATTCCGCCTCCAAGTCCGACTAGGCTCCCGACTGTCCCGGCGATTAATCCGATGAAAAGTAACATGATGTATTCCAAAATTGCCAACTCCTCTATATAACTTATCCATCAATCATTATACACGCTTTTTAATAAGAAATAGGCTTGTTCACAAAAAAGTCGTCTTCCTAGAAAAATAAGGAAGACGACTTTTGATTAAAAGATTAAGTGTAATAAGTAGTAAAATAATGCAGCTAAAGAAGCTGAAATAGGAAGTGTAATAACCCATGTAATTAACATGCGTTTTGCAGTTCCCCATTTTACACCTTTCACGCGATGTGAAGCACCAACTCCTAAAATAGAAGAAGAGATAACGTGCGTCGTACTAACCGGTAAGTGAATAAATGTTGCGCCGAAAATAACAAGTGATGATGATAAATCGGCAGCTACACCATTTACAGGACGAATTTTCATAATTTGTCCACCGACAGTTTTAATAATTTTCCAACCACCGACAGAAGTACCAAGACCCATTGCGATTGCACAAGATAATTGTACCCAGAAAGGGATATCGCCAGAAGTATGATAGTTATTGGCCATAAGAGCCATCGTAATGATTCCCATTGCTTTTTGTGCATCATTCGTACCGTGCGTATAAGCTTGCAATGCAGCGGTGAAAATCTGGAATATACGGAAGTTCTTGTTCGTTTTCGTTAAGTTAAAGTTTTTAAATACCACTTTAAAAATACTATATACGATATAACCAATAACAAAAGCGATGATCGGTGAAATGATTAAAGCTTCAAGAATTTTTATAAACCCTTTATAGTTTAATGCGCTAATACCAGCAGCAGCAATTGCTGCACCAGCGATTGCGCCAATGATTGCATGCGAAGAACTACTTGGAATGCCATAGTACCAAGTGATCAAATTCCAGACTATTGCCGCAAGCAAAGCAGCTAAAATTACAAGAGAACCATTTTGCAAAGCAAACGGGTCAACAATATCTTTTGTAATCGTTTTTGCTACACCTGTAAATGTCATCGCACCTAAAAAGTTCATAATAGCTGCCATAACAATTGCATGTCTAGGCTTTAGAGCTTTCGTTGAAACAGCCGTTGCAATAGCGTTTGCTGTATCGTGAAATCCATTGATAAAGTCAAAAGCTAAAGCGCAAATGACTACTAAAACGGTCAGTATCAAGAGTGTATCCATGATCAAACTCCTTACGCGTTCTTCATAATGATTGTTTCTAATACGTTTGCAACGCTTTGACAGCTATCAGCTACTTCTTCAAGCTCTTCGTAAATCTCTTTAAATTGAATAATCTTAATCGGATCTTTCTCACGAGAGAATAAGTGCTTAATCGCATGACGGCGAATATCATCACATTGTGACTCGTAATCCTTAATCTTGATCGCATTTGTACGAATATCGACTAATTTCTTTTTAGAAAGTAGTTCAACAGAATTTGCAATCTCAATCGCACATTGATTAATTGCTTCAACGAATTTAATCATGTATTCATCAGCTTCTGTAATAGAATACATTTCGAATAGACCAGCACTGTGATCTAATCCGTCTAATACATCATCCATACTCATTGCAAGTTGTAGGATGTCTTCACGTTCAATAGGAGTAATAAACGCTTTGTTTAGCTCCATAATGATTTCGTGAATGAATGAGTCACCTTTTGACTCATACTCTTTCATGCGCATAGAAAACTCTTTTAAATCGCTAGCATTTTTAATTTTATACTCCACGAAAAACTGCGCGCCTTCTTTTAAATTTTCGGAAACGTTCATAAGCATTTCAGAAAATTTATCTTTTTTTGATTTAAAGACCATTATTGTTACCCCCACAAAAGTAATATATGTAAAATATATTGGCTAATCAATTCTAACAAAAAACTGTCGTTTTTTAAAACATTTTATCGAAAAGTTTACAAAAACTTAACAAAACTCTCATTGTTGTATTAATAATATTAATACAACAATGAATATCTTACTTGTAGAATGTCCTTTTCTTGCAAAAAGTATGAATGTGAAAGAAAAGCTTTACACTATAGGAATGACTACGTTATTATAATAAATTTAAAAGGAGGTATATTCTTCCTTTTAAAAAAAGAGTGTAAACAAATGAAGGAAGTGAACCAATGAAATTGAAGAACACTCACTTTAAAAAAACGCTTGAGTGGTTCAATAAGAGGAAGAAACTACGCAATTCATTAATTGTATTGGGAAGTTTACTTGCTACTCTATTTATTGTTGTAAATATAATAATTTCCATTCAAGATATATCTGAATTAAAACAAGCTGTTCCACAACCGACTTTAATTTATGATGCAAATAATGAAGTTGCGACTAAATTAGCTTCTTCTAAAACAGAAGGGGTCAAAAGGAAAGATATTCCTGATATTATGGTTCAAGCAATTGTTGCAGTAGAAGATAAGGAATTTTTTAGTCATCATGGTATTTACTATAGTGGAATTATAAGTGCTGTATTTAAGAACATTACAGCCGGTGAAGTTGTGGCAGGTGGTAGTACAATTACACAACAACTTGCGAAAAATGTATTTTTAACGCAAGACCGTACATTCTCGCGTAAAATAAAGGAATACTTTCTAACGAAAAAAATAGAACGTACTTATACGAAAGATGAAATTGTTGAAATGTATATGAATCAAATTTATTTTGGTGAAGGTGCTTGGGGGATAAAAAGAGCAGCTAAATCTTATTTTGATAAAGAAGTAAAAGACTTAACGATTTCAGAAGCTGCAACGATTGCAGGATTAATTAAAGCGCCATCTGCGTATTCGCCGTATAAAAACTTTAATAAATCAATTGAAAGACGTAATGTCGTATTAGGTTTAATGAAGGAGCAAGGATATATTTCTGAAGAACAATATAATCAGGAGAAAGAATCAGGTCTTGTATTACGACGTGGTGTTGACGATAAATATAAGGGAAAATATTCTCAATACGTAGATTATATTGTTAGAGAAGCGATGGACAAGTATGAATTAACACAAAATGAAATTTTAGCAGGTGGCTATCGTATTTATACGGAACTTGACTCGAAAAAACAACAAGCGGTTGAAGATGTTGTGAATAATGATAGTTATTTTAAAGATAGTGGCTCAGATCAGCTTATGCAAACGGGAGTGGTCCTTATGAATCCAAAAACTGGCGGTGTTCCGGCTTTAGTTGGAGGCAGAGGTCCTTATCAATTTTTACAGTTTAATCATGCAACACAATTAAAAAGACAGCCAGGTTCAACGTTAAAGCCTCTTGCAGTGTATGTACCAGCGTTAGAACAAGGATATGAAGTATACGATGTCTTAAAAGATGAACCGTTTAATATTAAAGAATATGCACCACAAAATAGTGATCATACGTTCCATGGTAATGTGACGATGTATGAAGCGGTGGCAAAGTCATATAATGTTTCAGCAGTTTGGCTATTAGAGAAAATTGGATTAGATAAAGGATTGAAATCTTTAGAGCGGTTTGGTATTCCATTAGAGCCTGAAGACCATACGTATCCGATTGCTTTAGGAGGTATGCATGTAGGGACTTCACCATTTGTAATGGCTCAAGCGTATAGCGCACTTGCAAATGATGGTGTCCAAGTAGAAGCTCATGCCATTAGAGAAATCCAAAATGCTGAAGGGAAAACAATTGGAAAATGGTATAAGAAAGAAACTCGTGTGACGAACGAGAAAGTTGCCCAAAAGATGACATACTTATTAAAAGGTGTTATTGAAAGGGGAACAGGTGAAAAAGCGAAAGTTAATAATATCGATACCGCAGGCAAGACAGGGACTACCCAGCTTGTAAATGGACCAAGCACTGGTGCGAAGGATTCGTGGTTTGTTGGATACACACCGGATTTAGTAGGTGCGATTTGGGTAGGGTATGATAAAACGGATAGTGAGCATTATGTGCCAGGAGGCAGCCAAATTACAACGACAATGTTCCGGGATATTATGAAGAAAGCGAATGGAAATCCAACTCAAAAGGCATTTCAGTTATCGCTAATACCTGAGGCGGATTATACAAAACAATTAAAAACGATTGAGGAAGAAAAACGAAGGAAAGAAGAAGAGAAAAAACGAAAAGAAGAGGAACAACAAAGAAAAGAACAGCAAAATGAATGGATAGATAAAGTGAAAGAGTGGATTCCATTTTGGTAAAAAAAGAGGCGAATAACGAGTTCGCCTCTTTTTTATGAGAAATGAGCGGTTTTATCTCGGTTCAAAATGTGGCAACAGAAAAGAAGTTAGGTGAGAATCGAGCTGCCTATAAAAATTTGATGGGTTTAACTTAATAATCCGTGGGGATGGGAAAAGCGCCACGGATTAAAGCTTCAGTTTATTTATTTAGCGTAACATTGGTCCTACCGAAGGATTGAGAATCATACGTGACGGTTATTATTCCTTTACTAATAGGTTCATATGGCAATTCCTCTTCGAAATTTCCAGTATTTTCATTATGGATAGAGAGTGTTATTTCATCAACGTCTTTATTTTTATATTGATCTTTAATCGTTTCAGCGATTTGAAGTAGGTTTTCATAACTAGAAGCTTCTGTAATAAGCATTCCTTTTATAACTTTTTTTTCATTTTGTGTGGAAGAGGAATACGGGATGTTGTTTTGTTTTGTATACAGAAGTTCGTATGGAATTGTTTTTCTTTCTGCTTTTGAAACATTTGAATAGTTTAGAGTTAAAAGAAACCCTATACATAAAATTATGCATACCATAAGAACAAACCAAAAACGTGTCAGTGATATAATTCGCATTGTCATCCCTCTTTCATGTCTTTGTCTTCACTATTCATCATACAAAAAGAGGATTAAGCTAGAGTAAATTTGAAGTAAAGAAACGTAAAGAAGGAGCACTTATCCTCCAAAATAAGTGCTCCTTTTTATTAAAAGAAAGTTTTAACATACAATCAAAATAATACAAATTACTATAAATCAAACATTCTTGGTCGTTCAAAAATAAAATGAAAACTAAAATTAGTAAATTCGGAAGACTGATAGTGTAGCTGTTGTGTCACCAGTGTTAGGGATGGAAATAGTATTTACTGTAGGTTGTACAGAGATTGTTGTACCAGCTGTTAAAGTAACAATTGTGGAGAAAGAAACCGCACTACCGATAACGTTAGTTGAAAAATTACGAGTAGGTGGTTGACCGTTGAATGAAATACCGAATCCAAATGGTGAAGAACCCGGGAAGGTTGTAGATGCTGAGAAACTAATATCGTATACTCCTGTTTCTAAAATAGTTAAAGTATCTGAAGTGTCATTAAAAATGAGATTATTTAGTTCGAAAACTTGATTGAATTGGATATTCGTTCCAGGTGATATAGTTTGTGGATTAGAATTTCCTATTGCTGCTATAGTTACAGGGAGTGGTGTGCCCGACGGTCCAGTAGCGCCAGTAGCACCAGCCGGACCTTGAGCGCCTTGAGCACCTTGGGCACCAGCAGCACCAGCCGGACCTAATGATTAATTCGTTCATAGTTCGCTTTAGGTAAAATTGGAATAGAAATAGTGAAAGTTGTACCGTTTTGATTACTAGACATTTTTAATGTACCGTTATGATTTTGAATAATTTTCTTCGTTACTGACAAGCCCAGTCCTGTTCCTGAATCTTTTGTTGAGAAGAATGGATCAAAGATATATTCTTGAATAGCTGGAGGAACCCCAGTTCCGTTATCTGTGAAAGTAATCCGAACAAAGTTATCTAGGCGATAACTAGAGATTTGAATGGAAAGAGGTCTTTCGCCTCGAGCATCGATAGCATTTTGAAATAAATTTAAAAAAACTTGCACAAGTTCATGACGATCGATATTGACAAGTACACCATCTAATTCCGTAGAAAATTCATAGTCAATAGAAATGTTGTGTAAAAAAACTTCACTAGCAAGTAGTTGTTGAATATATTCGCGTAAAAACGTATTGATGGGAAAAGGTTCTCTAGTAAATTCACGCGTTTTTGAAATGGCTAAAAATTTTGTGATAATACTATTTGCACGATCTAGTTCAGGAATGAGTAGACTTTTAAACAATTCTTTATTGGATGGAGAAACGTTATCTTGTAGAAATTGCAAGTATCCACGTACCGTTGTAAGGGGATTTCGTACTTCATGAGCAATCCCAGCTGCGATTCGTCCTGCTAATGAAAATTTTTCTGCATCACGTTCTGTGTTTAAATAATGGAAGACACTAATAACTCTAAAAATCTCTCCGTTATAATCCCGAATAATTCGATTGTTTAAAATACCATAGTTTTTGTCTAACACTTCTTCATTATATATTTCTGTTCCTGTTCTTAATGTTTCAATCGCTTTAATTTGTTCTTCTGGCAAGTTTAGTAATTGTTGAATTGGCTTTCCAATTATATCATTTCGTACTACACCAAAATCATCTGCTGCAGCTTGATTACATAAAGTTATATTTCCTTTACTATCAACAAAGGTGACATGATGTGAAAAAGCATCAAAAATATGAACAAAGTATGTTTCAAGTTGTTCAAATAAAAATAATGAATCGCAAGTAAGTTGAAAATCAGCCTTTTTATTCTCTTTTTGTATGTTTTGAATGGAATGAGTCGTTCTCGTTTTCTTTATTTGTAAACCAATATGTGGATTCTTGTATGTGAAATGATGTGGTAATTGATTCACAAGCTCTTCATATAACCGCACTTTATTTTCTAGTTCTTCTATTCGTTTTTCATGAGATACAATATCATCGTTTGGAAGCATAAATAAATAACCCCTCAATTTAAAAATTCTTCCATTTAGTATATCATATTTTTATACGGATACTCTTAAAGAAGGGGCTACTTAATGAAATTGATTAGCTGAAATGTCTGGGAAGTGAGTAGAATGGATAGAAGGTGAAGTTAAAAAGGGAGGGATATATTTGCTTTTCATTGGAGTGACAGGGTGGGGAGATCATGATTCTTTATATATAAATCCCTATGAAAATAGAAATAAATTGCGAACTTATAGTGAACATTTTCCCATTGTGGAAGTAGATAGTTCATTTTATGCGATACAACCTGCGCGGAATTATACAAAATGGGCGATGGAAACGCCGAAAGATTTTTCTTTTATAGTAAAAGCCTATCAAGGAATGACAGGACATATGAAAGGGGAAATCCCTTTTTCTACGTTCGATGAGATGTTTGATGTGTATAAACAATCCATTCTTCCTTTAATAGAAGCAAATAAATTAAAAATGATTTTATTTCAATATCCACCATGGTTTGATTGTAAAGTGAAAAATGTAGATTTACTTCGATACACGAAAGAAAAAATGGAAGATTTACCATGTGCAATAGAATTTCGAAATCAAACATGGTTTTATCCAGAAATGAGAGATAAGACGTTACAGTTTTTAGAAAAAGAAAACTGGATTCATACAATTTGCGATGAGCCTCAGGCTGGAATAGGATCAGTACCGCTTATATTAGAGGCAACAAACTCGGACATGGCGTTAATACGTTTTCATGGCCGAAATGTTCATGGTTGGCTGGATAAAGGAGAAAATTGGAGAGCGGTTCGCTGTTTGTATCGTTATAATAGTAAAGAATTGGCGGAATGGGTAGAACGATTAGAGCGATTGAAAAAGAAGACGAAGGATATATTTGTATTGTTTAATAATAATTCGGGCGGAGATGCAGCGGATAATGCGAAACAGCTTATGAAAATGATGAACATTACATATGGTGAGCCGAAGCCTGAGCAATTAAATTTGTTTGAATGATGATAAACAAGAAAGGCACTGTACAAACAGGGGGAATGTACAGTGCCTTTCTATATGAAAAAGAGGGGTAACAATGTTACTGAGCGTTTGGTTGATTCATCAATTGTTGGCTTCATAATAAATGATAATGGTTATCATTATCATTGTCAATGGTTTTTCGGAAAATAAGTAAAAAACTTTTTATCCCGCTATTTGCGGCAGTAAAACTCCTACCTCAAAATTCGGCTGGAGCAAAGAAGTTAGGTGGGAGCCCTGCTGCCCGTAAACGCCCGATTGGTGAAGGCTAATAATCAGTGGGGGATGAACAAAACCCCCACTGATTAAAGTTTCACTTTATATTTTAAATAGTAATAAAAAAAGAACAGCAATTACTGCTGTTCTTTTCCATTGATGATTTGTTGTAAATCAAAAGGAGTTATCGCTTGGATAAATTCCTTTGAGATAAGTGTTTGAACGAGAGTGCTTTCAGAAATTGTAGCACCTGTTTTCTTTTCATAAGATTTCTTTAATAAATCAAGTTTTTCAGCCGTTTCTTTCGGTAATTCAATTGTTAATGTGTTCATAATTTCTCCCCCTTACTATTAGAGTACCACTACAGTATAGGAGAGACAAGAAAAGAGAATATGAAACATAAAAAAGGTTACCAAATTTACAAATGGTAACCTTTTTATGTATAAGAGTTATTAAGCAATACCGATATACTTTAAAGTTTTGGATGGAGTACTGTGATCAAAGAAGTGTTGTAAAAATGCAATATCAACACCTGATTTGTATGCACAATAGCCCCAAGTTTTTCGAAGTGTATGTGAGCTAATCCCTTCTAATCCAACTTCTTTTGCAGCTTTGTTTAAAATGTACCATGCATGTTGTCTCGTAATAGACTTTGTTCCTTTTTGAGACTTTAATAATGGTTCATTACGTTTCCAAGTTTTACGTTCTTTCATGTAGTCTTCGATTGCGTGCTGTAAGTCTTCATTTACAGCAAACCATTTATGTTTCTTTACTTTCTCATTGTAAAATAAAATGGAATGGCGAACATTTTCGTCTTCATCGATTACATCACTAACTTTTAATTGTAAGATTTCACTTACTTTTAAGCCAGAATTTACAGCTAATACGAATAATAAGCCATCACGTTTCGAAGATTGTAAAAGTATATTTTTGATAGTTTCTAATTGTTTTTCATTTTGAATAGGTTGTCCTGCTTGTTTCATTTCACGCACTCTCCTCTTTTATATGTGTAAAGGAAAGGATTAACTTGTTTCTTACTATAAAGGGAGAGTGTGAATTTCATGTGAACTCCTAGTGAAATTAAGACAAATTATTTGACTTCTTTTACTTTTTGTAAATTAAAATAAAATACAACGCTATTAGTGGTATTATACACGCCGTATTCAGCGTGATGGAGATCTAAAATGTTTTTCACAATGGATAACCCAAGGCCAGTACCTCCAGTATGACGGCTACGAGAAGCGTCTAAACGGTAGAAGCGATCCCAAATTTTTTCAAGGCTTTCTTCTGGAATAGGATTACCTGTGTTTTCAATTTTGATTTTCACTGTATCTTCCGTTTCTATAACAGAGACGTGTATTTTTTCACCATCTGGAGTATATCGAATTGCATTGCTAAGTAAGTTTACAACGACTTGCTCAATACGGCTACGATTTGCTTTAACAAATAGAGAAGAGTCAGCATGGATGTCCACTTGTAAATGTTTTTCCTCCATGCTAAATAATAATTTTGTATAGACTTGTTGAATTAATTCACCGATTGAGAATGTCGACATTTCTAGTTTGTACGTACCTGATTCTAGTTTTGCTAATTCTAACATTTCAACAATGAGCCTGTTCATATTATCTGTCTCTTCCAAAATAACATTTGTATAATATGTCGTATCTTTACTTACGCCATCTTGAATACCTTCAGCGAAGCTACGAATAACACTAAGTGGTGTTTTTAATTCATGAGATACACCAGAAATGAATTCTTTTCTCGTTTTTTCCAATTGACGTTCGCGTTCAATATCTTGTTGTAATTTTGTATTGGCAACATTTAATCGGTCGATTCGATCTTTTAAATTTACAGAGAGTGTATTAATACCACTTGATAACCCGCCAATTTCATCGTCTGCTGTAACAGGTAACTTCTCGCTAAAATCAAAGTTGGCCATTTTTTTTGTAACACGATTTATCTTAATTAATGGTTTAACAATGATTTTTGAGTAGTAGAAGGATAACAAAATAATAACGAGAAACACGATAATTAAGGCATAGACATAATAATCTTTTAAAACGAGCATCGCTTCATTAACAGGTTGTAAAGATGCTATCGCAAAAGCGTACTCCTTAATTTCTCCGTTTTCCATAATAGGCTTTACAAAGACACTGTTTTTTATATTTTCCCCACTATCTAAAATATACGTGTTTAATTGATTTGAATTAGAAGTACCTTGTCTAATAGTTCTTGCAAAATATTGAACAGCTTGTAATGTTTCAAAATCCTTTGCAAGACGAACCTCAGTTTTGGAAGGAAGCTGTAATTTAGATATTACCCCAGTAAAATAGATTGGAGAACCAGTATTATTATATCGATTTTTAAGTTTATTTTTAGATGGATTACCACTAATGGATTGAAAATCTGAATTGAATTGTTCATTTTCCCATCTAGTATTATTAGTTATTAATTCTTGAGGTGTTATTATATTATTCGGTTGGAGTAGTCCGTCTACATAAATTATTCCATCTTTTTTTAATCCTAATTTTGCGAATTTATTATATTCTTCTGGTGTTAAAAGATTGTTAAGGGGGATGGAATAGGTTTTATTATTGTTAGGGTTAATCACATCAATGGAAAAACTGTTTTCACTTTTAATAATGCCGTTAGAATCTAAAAATTGCATTTCAGCATTCGTTTTATCGTGAAATTCTTGTTTTAGCTTTCTGATTTCCTCAAAACTTTTGTCGCTTTTTTCATAATTATCTACGAATTTTTCAAAAGCCGTTTGAACGGTTTTTATTTTTTTATTAATATAAAACTTCTCTAAAAATAGAGATTGTCCAAGGAAAAAAAGGAGAAATATGATTGTAAATAAAGTTGATGTTAATAAAAATAGTTTAAAGACGATGCTTCTGTTCTTCACTGTTTCACCTCGTATGAAAAATACTGTAATATAAATGATTTCTTAATTATAACAAAGGTTACAAAAAAGTAGAGGGGATAAATCTGCCTCTCTCTAAAGTAGTTTTTTATAGAATGTCACATAAAGAGACGGTACAGTGACTATAGAAGTATTTTAGCATAAAAAAGAACTCGCCAGACGTATGACGAGTTCTTTAGTGTACTATTGCTGAATTGCTGCATCTAAAGCGATTTCAATCATTTCGTTAAATGTAGTTTGGCGCTCTTCAGATGTTGTTTCTTCACCAGTGAAGATATGGTCGCTTACTGTTAATACAGATAATGCATTTACACCATATTTAGCTGCTAATGTGTAAAGAGCAGTCGTCTCCATCTCTACTGCTAATACACCGTAATCTCCAAGTTTTTTAACCATGTCCATGCTCTCACGATAAAATACATCTGCTGTTAATACGTTACCAACACGAACGTGTAATCCTTTTTCTGTTCCAGCATCGTAGGCTTTCTTTAAAAGATCAAAGTTTGCAGCAGGAGCAAAATCAAAACCCGGGAATGTTAAGCGATTCATATTAGAATCTGTACAAGCCGTCATCGCAATAATAACGTCACGTACCTTAACATCTTTTTGAATTGCACCACATGTCCCAACACGAATTAAATTTTTCACTCCGTAGCTTTGAATTAATTCGTTTACATAAATAGAAATAGAAGGAACACCCATGCCTGTACCTTGAACAGATACACGCTTTCCTTTGTAAGTTCCAGTGAAACCTAACATGCCACGCACGTTATTATAACAAGTAACATCCTCTAAAAATGTTTCAGCAATATATTTTGCACGTAATGGATCACCAGGTAATAGAATAGATTCAGCAATTTCGCCTTGTTTTGCTTCAATATGTACACTCATGAAAAATCCTCCTTATTAATGTATTGATAGAAATCAATATCATTTGCATTATACACTACGACTCCTTTCAATTAAAATCTTTTTTATTTGTAATATGTGCAAAAGAGGAGGATTTCATAAATCATAATCTAGAATATATATTTAAGAGGTTTTGCATGGATAAAGAAAATAAAAATGGTAGGTGATATTTTGAAAAATCTTGTCATTGGGCTTATTGCACTAATACTTATTGTGGCAGGAGGATTTTACATAAAAAAATATCAAGAAACTGTAGAAACGACCGGAGATGTTCAAGAAGTGAAATGGGATGTGAAAAATAAAAAGGAAAATGAAAAAGCCGATATTTCGTTTCAATTGCTAAATAAAATGAATAATGAAGTTCGTGGTGTGAACGATCAAATTCGAGCAGTGATAGTGGATGGGAATTTGAAAAACATACAACAAACGAAGCCTATATTTGCTGGAAATGGATCGTATAAGCTATCTTCAGATGTAGCAAAAGGTGAAGGGTACACGATATTTTTGTATGAAAATGAAAACAAGTCCGTGGAATCATTTGCTAAGAAAGATTTTGGTGAAGAAAAAAAGGAGACAAACAAGGACAAGAATAAAAAGAAACTACCTGTCGATACTGTACTTACAAAAAATATAGGAGAGCATCAAGTGTCTCTTTTATTTGGGGCATTACATCCGAATGAGGCAACGACATTAACATTTCAGTTTCAAGCGAAAAAGGGAGAAAAGCTGAAATTAAATTCAGGGAGAGGCGAAGTCAACGCGCTATATATCGTTGATGAAACGAGGGGACATTTTTTATATGCCATTCCTGTTGATACGGATGAGCAATTACAATATCGTATTACATTTCCAGAAGAAGGAACATATAAAATATGGGGGGATTTCTATATAAATGGTAAGAAGTATGAAAAGGAGTTTAGTATACAAGTGCAAAAACGAAAAAACAGCTAAGTACTTAGCTGTTTTTTCGTTTTCCTATTAATTTTGTTACAGAGAGCATTGTAATTGGTAAAGAATGATTCTTTCGAAATGCTAAATATTTTCCACTCCATGCAGGTTTATATTTTTCTTTGAAATGTCGTAAACCGCTGAAGCTATATGTGTAACGAACGTTATTAAATATTGCAGCAGCAACTCGTTCAGACCAAAACGATTGCGTTGATAAACCGACATTTGAGAGTGGTGCCATACCAATATTAAAGGAATGGTATTCATTTTCTTTTGCCCAGTGGAATAAGTGGATAAAAATTGCATCCATAATTCCGCTAGGGGCATCTGGATAATAACGCATTAAATCAACAGATAATATGCCACTTTGATATACTGGCATAAAGGTTGTGAATGCAATGATTTTTCCTTCTGCATCAGATAATGTAGCGATAGGGGCACGACTAATATACTCACGATCGAAGTACCCAAGTGAAAATCCTTTCTCTTTTTTTCCGCCGAGCCAAGCATCAGACACTTTCTTTAATTCCTCGTATAATTCGTCTGAGAATGGTGGCTCATGAATAGAGAATGTATAACCTTCTCGTTCAAAACGGTTGAAAGTGGCTCGCATACCAGCACGTTTCTTTCCTGTTATTGTAAACGTATTTAAATCAACGACAGCCTCTTCACCAAGTTTAAAGAAGTTGTAGCCAAAATCGTGGTATAAGCTCATCCATTTGCTTTCAATTTGATAGAATACGCAAATATAGCCAAATCGATCAGCTTCAGTCAAAAATTCTTGCAATACAGTGCGGTAGGAGGATGGATCACCAATTGGATCACCTAGTACAACAAGACGTTTTCCAGTAATTGAAAAGAGAAGAAGTGCTTTTCCGTCACTACTGAAGAAGAACTGTTTATCTCCTAAAAAACCTAAATGACTAAGTACATTCCCGCCATGTTCATCTAAGAAGTTTTCTAACCTTTTATCATTAGCTGGTTGCCCGGGAAATTGACTACGGTAACGATTGGCAATTAGTGAGCCGATAAGTAAAAAAGTAGGAACGAAAAAGGCTGCTGCTAATGCACTTCGTTTAACTTGTGTAATATTTCGAACGACAAAATCAGGTTGGAACGCTTCTTTTGCACCCGCAAATAAAATACCTAAGTTTTTATATAAATATAACGTAAGTAATAAGAAGATAAATACTTTTACGATATCAGAAAGAGAGACTTCCATTTTTTCGCGTGCAAATCTTTTACGAAGCATATACAGCACAGCAAGTACGATTAATAAAATAAAGGTTTCTTCAATATCAATTCCTTTTAGGGTATTAAAGATTGCTGCTCCAATTAAAGAAACAATCGTCATATAGTAAGAACGCTTTGTTCCATAATATATGCCTCGCGAAAGAATCAGGAGGAGAATACCGAATGTTAATGATAAGCTAAAAGAAAATTGAATAAGGTGCTTTGGAGCTAAAATATGTAAGGCGTGAGCTCGATTTATACTAGTCGGTAAAATTGTTGATAGAATAACCATTAAGCCAGCGAATACTGTTAAAGCGGCGGATGCCCATGAACCTAATTTCCCTAAAAAATCACGTTGTAAAGTCCAAATTACACCAGTTGTTTCTAACGCAGGTGCAATAAATGGTTTATCTTCAATTTTTTTTATGGCAGCTCCTGTCATTTCAAAGGCTGCAAAAATGAGACCTAGGCAGAATGGTAAGATGTAATAGACAAGTCGGTATAATAACATAGCAGGTAGTAATACGCCTGTATCAACGCCGTATTGTCCTAGTCCAGTTAAGAAAACAAGGTCAAATGAACCAAGGCCACCAGGAACAAGACTTACGACACCAGCTAAAGCAGCAATTACGTAAACACCTAAAAACTTTTGAAATTCGATATCAATTCCAAACAATATTAAAATGACGTACATAACGATACCGGCAGATACCCACTCGACTAATGAAACTAATGAATATAAAACAGTTGGATTTTTCTCTTCTTCTTCCTCTTGTCCGTCTAGCTGTTTTGTTTTTCTATTTTTAATTTTAGAAAACCCAATATATATAGGAACGAAAAGAGCAAAGAAGATAAGAACAGGCCATAACCACGGTTTTTCGTGCAGAATAAAACTAGTGTCTAATATTCCAATAAGGCCGAGGAATGACAGAATGGCTAATCCGTTAATAAAAGCGGTTGTCATCCAAGCAATACTTTTAATAAGTTTTCCATTATCTTTTATATGCGGACGATATAGCATTGTACGTACACCGGCACCAACAAGACCACCAAAACCGATAAATCCATTTAAAGTGTTGGCAATCCATGAGATGCGGAAGATCTTTTGTACAGGTATATCTGCTTTTAAGTAACGAAGCATAACAAAGTCATAAAAGAACATTGTTGAAACGGCAAATGCACCGAGTGTAATCGCTAAAAATACCCCACCAGTTGGAATGTTTTTAATTGTTTCAATTGCTTCTAAAAAAGAAATGCCTGCTAATTCTTTTTTAGCTTGAAAGAAAACAATTGTTAAGACAACAAATGGGAAGATTATTTTCCCGATTTGTAAGAAACGTTTCCATGAAAACGACATAAATACAACTCTCCTTGTGTAAGAAAACTGAGACAATAATATTATTATGACAAACTTCAAGAAAAATAAAAAGTTAAATTCCTGTATAGGGAAGCTATTTTTTATATAGGTTATATTTAAAAGAATATTTCGTTTATTAGAAAATTGAGTTAAGATAAGGTGAAAGAAGGAAGAGAGGGGAAGTAGATGATTATAATAGGTTATGCAGGATATGAGTTAGAAAAAGCAAAACCGAATACATCAGAAGATTTTTTTAATAGATCTGAAGTGACATATATATTAAATAATCAAGAAAAAACCTTTTCTGTCTTATATGTTAGATATTTTGAAGAAATTTTACAAGAAATTACCCCTTTTGAAGGAAATCCAGTTTATAAAGTAGAAGAACAAGACGTATATTTACGAGATATTGTAGCGATCGCTTGTTTAGTGAAAGATAAAGAGCTACGCGCGCAGAAGCGCTTGTATCTCAATGAAGTAACAGACTTTCAACGATACTTTGATGAGGGAACAGTGGTGAAAGTACAAGAAATATTAGCTGAATTACATAAAAATAAAAGAGTAGAAATAGCGTAAAACGGCAAAGGAGAGAGAAGCCATGTCTAATTTGATGGTTGAAAATCAAACAGAACAAGTTTCTATATTTTTAGAAGATGTAATTTCCTTGATAACTAATTATGTAAATTATCATACGTTACCTTCTTTATTGGAGGAGACACCAACAGGAAACGAGCAATATTATAAAGGTATATTAGCATCAATAAGAAGACTTCTTGTTTTTTGTGAAGAAGGACTTGATGCATGTTTTGTTTTGTTGAATAGCCAACCATTTCGAAAGACCGCAGCTGAAACAGTTTTATATAAGATTTACCATCAAGTAATTGCAGAGTTTTTTTCGCCAAAGAATGATCATTGGTATGAAAATAGTCGTTCTGCTTATACAGGGAAAAATTCTATTGTTTTTCAGCAAACCCCCCCTGGGTCTATAGAACGAATGATGAAGGATTTAGAAGGGAAATTTCAATTGATGCGTGAAGAACTAGAATATTATGAGACAGATTACCAAACAAAAATGTTGCACAAATATTAATTAAGGAAAAGAAGCTAAGGATACTTAGCTTCTTTTCCTTTTGTACAGTTATATAAGGGATTTTCATTGAATATATTTAAGTGGATAGCAATAAGGAGGTGTGACATGAGTCAGCAAGGTGTATTTACAGATTACTTTCATGAAGTAGAAAGCTGGTGTGAAAGTGTTCTTCAAGTATTAGATAGCCGTGCAATGGAAGTGTATGATGTCCATATGCTTGCTTATAAAATTCAAACGTTATTAGAGCGTATGAAAGAGCATGAATACGACACAGATGCCGAGTTTATGTATGAAATAAGTGAGGATGTAGAACATATTCAACACCATTTACAGGAAGTATTTATGCAAGAAGGAGAGGAATATGAACTATGTGAAAGAGGGGATAGCGAACGAGCTGTTCCGATTGGGGGGCATACCCTTCCGCCATTACCTTATCCATATAATGCGCTAGAACCGTACATTTCACGAGAAATTATGATGTTACACCATGATAAACACCATCGTAGTTACGTGGAAGGATTAAATAAAGCAGAGAAGATGATGGAAGAAGCGAGAAAAACAAATCAATTTGATTTAATTAAGCATTGGGAAAGAGAAGCGGCTTTTCATGGATCAGGTCATTACTTACACACGATATTTTGGAATAATATGAAAAAAGATGGGGGCGGGGGTCCACGAGGGGCATTATCACAAGAAATTGAGAAGGATTTTGGGAGTTACTTACGTTTCCAAAAACATTTTACAGAGGCGGCCTCGAAAGTTGAGGGGTCTGGATGGGCAATCCTTGTATGGGTGCCTCGGTCCGGAAGGTTAGAAATTTTGCAGAGTACACTTCATCAATTGTTTACACAATGGGATACGATACCGCTCCTTGTACTAGATGTATGGGAACATGCGTATTATTTACAATACCAAAATCGAAAAGATGAATATATTAAAAACTGGTGGAATGTTGTAAATTGGCCTGATGTAGAAAAAAGATTTGAAAGTGCGAAACAAATTGAATGGACACCGTATTAGACGCATATCTCATGCGTCTTTTTTAGTGGAGGTGGAAGGAAGATTTCGTTCATATTTTAAAAGGCCAAGCATACACTTGTACAAAAAGTGCCAAAAGGACGTGGGGGGAAATATGAGACGAATTTGTATAATAATTACGCTAATTATAATGTACGCAAGCGTTATGCCAATTCCTGCATATGCAAAAATGAACGGTGGTGTCAGTGCTCGTAACGCAGTCTTAATGGAACAACAATCCGGTCGTGTGCTATATGGGAAATTAGAACATGAGCCACAAAAAATTGCTAGTATAACAAAAATTATGACAGCATTGTTAGCTGCTGAATCAGGAAAAATGAAAGAATTAGTATCGGTTAGTAATGAAGCGGTACGAGTAGAAGGATCGGCAATTTATTTAAAACCTGGACAAAAAGTTAAGTTAGAAGATTTAGTTTACGGATTAATGCTTAGATCTGGTAATGATGCAGCACAAGTAATTGCTGAAAATGTGGGAGGGAGTATAGAAGGATTTGTATATTTAATGAATGAAAAGGCGAAAGAAATCGGAATGAAAGATACGCATTTCTCAAACCCGCATGGCTTGGATGGGGATGGATCGCATTATTCGTCGGCTTATGACATGGCATTATTAACGAAATATGCAATGGGGAACGAGACCTTTAAGAAAATTTTTGGAACAAAAACGTATAAATCAGATTCTTGGGATTATCCGTGGAAAAATAAACATAAGCTTGTGACATCTTATTATGAATTTGCAACAGGGGGAAAGACAGGTTTTACGAAGAAAGCAGGACGGACGCTTGTCACAACAGCTTCAAAAGATGGACTAGATTTAATTGTCGTAACTTTGAGTGCTTCTAGTGACTGGGATGATCATATGAATTTGTTTGATAAAGGCTTTGAACGCTATAAGCAAGCGAAAGTTTTAGGACAAGGCGCACTCGCTGAAATAAATGAAAAGAAATATGCCAATCATGTTTATACGAAAAATAGTTTTTCTGTACCTTTAACTGAAGAGGAAAGAAAGAGCGTGTTATTGAAAGTTGAGCTCGATAAAAGTGCAAAACTTACGGATGGAGTAAAGATTGGGAAGACAGAAATTTATGTAGGGAACGAGAAAGTTGGAGAACGAAATTTGTTTTACAGTAAACGAAAGTTAGTAGCTACAACGGGAATGTATTGGAATAACGTAAAAGAAATATTCTCTTACATGATAGGTGTTGGGATAGATGGTTAATCTCGTATGGGCAGCGATGGCAGTTATAGGGATTGTGTATGCCATGATAAATGGAACGATGGAAGAAGTGACCAAAGCAGTGTTTGAAGGGTCAAAAGATGCTGTAACGATTTGTATTGGACTTATTAGTGTTTTAGTATTTTGGCTCGGTTTAATGAAAATTGCTGAGGAAGCTGGATTGTTAAAGAAGTTAGTATCACTTTTTATGCCGATAGTAAAAAGATTATTTCCAGAAATACCGAAGGATCACCCGTCAATGGGATTCATTTTATCAAATATGATGGCGAACTTTTTTGGGTTAGGTAATGCAGCAACACCTTTAGGTATTAAAGCAATGGAACAATTGAAAGAGTTAAATGGTGGAAAGGATTCAGCAAGTCGTTCTATGGTGACGTTTCTAGCATTAAATACTTCAGCGATTACATTAATTCCGACTACTGTCATTTCGATTCGAATGACTTATGAATCAGCAAACCCTACTGAAATCGTTGGCGTAACATTTATAGCACAAGTGTTATCGATGATTGGAGCGATTTGGATTGACCGCTATTTTTACCGGAGAAGGAGTAGAAAGGGGCGGAAAAAATGAGTATTGTAAATACAATTTCATTATGGGTAATTCCTTGTGTAATTGGTTTTATCCTTTTGTATGGCACGATAAAGAAAGTTCCAACGTACGAATCGTTCGTTGAGGGCGGAAAAGAAGGGATTCAAATTGCGGTTTCCATTTTGCCGTTTATGGTTGGAATGCTTGTATCTATTTCTATTTTCCGGGCATCAGGTGCTTTAGATGCGATGATATCGGTAATGAAGCCGATGTTAGACTTTATTCATGTACCAGCCGAAATCGTTCCACTTGCACTTATACGTCCGATTTCGGGATCTGCTGGTTTAAGTATTACGACCGACTTAATCGCTACATATGGGCCAGACTCGTTTATTGGTAGGTTAGCTTCAACGATGCAAGGTAGCACAGATACGACTTTTTATATATTAACAGTATACTTTGGAGCTGTCGGTATTAGAAAAATGGGAGATGCATTAAAGGTAGGACTTTTTGCAGATTTAATCGGAATTATTTGTTCAATTGTGTTTGTTTCCCTATTGTTTCGGTAATGCTATTCATTTTTTGCGCTATTTAGCTTATAATACGTATACGACCACTATTAACGTGTAGTTTAATAGTGGTTTTTTTATGCGGTGTTTTTGACAAAATGATGAACTTTTATCGTGGACAACATGAAAAAGTGTAAACAATAATAAAGGGTGAAAACGTGATATGCCTTTAGACGTTTATCATCATTGCTATGTTGTTAAAGATAGGCGAAGTAAATGGCATAAAGCTTAGGCGGTTGCCAAGTCTTTCTAATGTAAGGTAAGATAAATTTGAGGTGAAAAAAAGAAATGGAACGATTACAAAAAGTGATTGCGCAAGCAGGTATTGCATCGAGAAGAAAGGCTGAGGAATTAATTCAGCAAGGGAAAGTGAAAGTTAATGGGAAAATAGTGAAGGAGTTAGGAACAAAAGTAACTCCTCAAGATAAAGTGGAAGTAAATAACATCCCTCTTGAAAAAGAAGAACCTGTTTATTTTTTACTATATAAACCAACTGGTGTAATTTCAAGTGTATCAGATGATAAAGGAAGAAATGTTGTAACAGACTTTTTCCCTGAAATTAGACAACGTTTATTCCCAATCGGACGCTTAGATTATGATACGTCTGGCGTATTATTGATGACAAATGATGGTGAATTTGCAAATGTATTAATGCATCCGAGATATAAAGTTGAAAAAACGTATGTTGCGAAAATTAAAGGGCCATTAACAGGTGAGAAAATTCGCATGTTAGAACGAGGTGTTGCATTAGAAGATGGGAAAACAGCACCAGCACAAGCGAAAATTATTTCTTGGGACAAGCGTAAAGAGATGGCAATTGTACAATTAACGATTCATGAAGGACGTAACCGTCAAGTACGCCGCATGTTTGAAGCGTTAGATTGTAAAGTAATGAAATTAAAACGTGAACGGTATGCCTTTTTAGAAGTGGGTAGCTTGCGTCCTGGCGATGCAAGAGAATTGACACCACATGAGGTGAAACAATTACGTGCATTGGCTTCTACAAAGCCTCGCTAATCTATATTGTGAAACTTTCACCAGTGGAATGCTCCGCTGGTGATTTATTAAAAAATACATATATTTATCACTCGTCGAAGAGAGGGGAGACAACATGAAAAAAAATCGCTTATTATTTCGTGTTATCATTTTGCTCATTTTAAGCGGTGCGGTAGGGTTTACGCTATATCAAGGATTTTTTACTGATAAAGAGAAAATGCAAATTGGAAAAGAAGCACCTAACTTTGTTGTAACTGATTTAGAAGGAAAGAATATTGAATTAAAAGATTTAAAGGGAAAAGGTGTATTTTTAAATTTTTGGGGAACTTGGTGTAAACCTTGTGAAAAAGAAATGCCTTATATGAATGAGTTATATCCGAAATATAAAGAAAAAGGCGTTGAAATTATTGCCTTAGATGCAGATGAAACGGATATCGCAGTGAAGAACTTTGTGAAACAATATGATTTGAAATTCCCAGTTGCAATTGATAAAGGGCAAAAGATCATAGGTACATATGGAGTGGGACCATTACCAACAACCTTTTTAATTGATAAAGAAGGCAAAGTAGTAGAGCAAATTATAGGTGAGCAAACGAAGGAACAATTGGAAGAGTACTTAAAGAAAATCACTCCATAATTAATAAAGCCTTTACATAAGAGGTGCTTACGTATAGCGCCTTCGCTTTAAAAATTCTGAGTATTGCGGTAACTCTAAGCTGGAATATACAATAGTACATATAGATAAAAGGGCGGTGAGAGCTTTGAAAGAAATTAAGTGTGAATGTGGACATGTTAATCCGATAGGAACCATTTTTTGTGAAGCATGTGGGAAACCATTTGAAAGTAATGAAAATATAAAATTATTGGATATGAGATATGAGGGGAGTGCCCGGAGATCTCTCACACATACAAAAACGATAGTCGATAAAATTTGGAGTTTTTTCTCTTCTGTAAAAGTAGGTGTATGGTTAATCGTAATAACTTTAGCTGCATCGGCAATAGGAACTATCTTTCCCCAAGAAATGTACATAACTCCAGGAATCGAACCAGCTGAATATTATAAGACCGAGTATGGATTTTTAGGACAATTATACTATCAATTAGGATTTAATAATTTATATGGATCATGGTGGTACATGATTTTAATTGCTTCCATTGGTATTTCACTTGTTATATGTAGTTTAGACCGTGTCATTCCTCTTTATAAAGCTTTAAAAAAACAAGGAGTGAAAAGACACCCAAGTTTTTTGAAAAGACAGAGAGTGCACGGGACTGGTACGCCGCATGAAGGTGACTTAGAACGAGTTCAAATTAATTTAAAGAAACGTAATTATAATGTGAAAGTGGAAGATGGGAACGTTTTAGCGGAAAAGGGACGTTTTTCACGTTGGGGTCCATATGTAAACCATATTGGTCTTATTATCTTTCTATTCGGTGCAATGCTACGTTTTTTACCGAGTATGTATGTAGATGAAGCACTTTGGTTACGTGACGGTGAAACGAAAGAAATACCAGGAACAGATGGTCAATACTATTTGAAAAACGAAAAGTTTATCAAGGAAGTTTATGATAAGAGTAAGGATAAAGAAGTTTTTGATGAAGCAATTGATCGTGTTGGTGATAAAATGATTGCGAAAAACTTCCAAACAAATGCTGTATTATATAAAGCGGTAGGAGAAAATATAGCGGGTCAAAAACCAAAATTAGAAAAGGTAAAAGAAGCTGAAATTCGAGTGAATGAGCCACTGAAATTTGATCAATTTGCTGTTTATCAAGTGGATTACAAAGAAAGTGAATTTAAAAGCATGTCTTTCCATTTGCAAAACAAAGAAAATAATCAAAAGTTGGGACCGATTAAAGTAGATTTAGCGAATCCTACAGAAAAATATGATTTAGGAAATGGGTATTCTCTAGAACTATTAAGCTATTTTCCAGATTTTTATTTTGATGAGAATGGAAGGCCGAATACGAAAACAAAATTACCAAATAATCCTGCATTCGTCTTTAAAATGTTTACCCCGGAAACACCAGATGGTGAAGTTAGTTTCGTCGGTATTCAGCAAAACATAGAGCCTGACGGGAATAATAAATATAAAATGTCATTTGCAGGTGTGGAAATGCAAAATGCAACAGCTCTTACGGTAAGAAAAGATTTGACGCTTTGGATTCTCGGTATTGGAGGATTTATATTTATGGTTGGTGTGATTCAAGGTATGTATTGGAACCATCGCCGTATTTGGATACAACGTGTTAATGATGAATGGTGGGTTGCAGGCCATACGAATAAAAATTGGTTCGGCTTAAAGAAAGATATTGAAAGAGTACTAGAAGGAACAGCGATTCCACAACCACACGATAAAATGAATGAAAAAAATTAGTTAAGGTGGGGAAACGATATGGTACAAATAAGTAGTAATTTTCTGTTCGCGGCGTTTATCTTATATTTAATTGCAACTTTATTTTTTGGAGGAGCAATTAAAGAAAAAGGTAACAAGTGGGCAAATATAGGTATAACTATAACAATTTTAGGATTTATTGCACAAATAGTATATTTTGTTACAAGATGGATCGCATCAGGACATGCACCGGTTAGTAACTTTTTTGAATTTGGTACATTTTTTGGCATGATGCTTGTGGGAGCTTTTATCATTATGTACTTTGTATATCGTGTAAGTATTATTGGTTTATTTGCTTTACCGGTAGCTCTTTTATTAATCGCTTATGCAAGTATGTTCCCGAGAGAAATTTCGCCGCTTATCCCATCTTTAAAGAGTAATTGGCTACATATTCATGTAACAACAGCGGCAGCGGGACAAGCAATATTAGCAATTAGTTTTATTACAGGCGTAATGTATTTACTGAAAAATGTAGATCAATCAACAAGAAGTAAGCGTACATTTTGGTTAGAGACAGTAGTTTTCACACTTGTTTGTACAGTTGGGTTTATTGGAATAACAACGGTATTTTCTAGTATGAAATACGAAGCGAAGTTTCAATGGATTGATAAAAATGAGCAACAAGTTGAAATGAAGTATAATCTCCCTGCTTTAGTTGGACCGCATGAAGGGAAGTTAATGACAGAAAATAAATTAGAGCCAACAGTTGAAGTTCCAGCGATTGTAAATGCGAAAAAATTAAATACTGTTATTTGGTCAGTGTTAGTCGGAACGCTACTTTATATTGTATTAAGACTTGTTTTACGTAAGCGAGTGTCAGCGGCACTTCAGCCGTTAGTAAAGAATACGAATAGTGATTTATTAGATGAAATCGGATATCGTTCTATTGCGATAGGATTCCCGGTGTTTACATTAGGAGCATTAATCTTTGCAATGATCTGGGCTCAAATCGCTTGGACGCGCTTTTGGGGTTGGGATCCAAAAGAAGTTTGGGCGCTTATTACTTGGCTCTTTTATGCTGCGGTATTACATTTACGTTTATCTAAAGGATGGCATGGAGAAAAATCCGCCTGGCTTGCAGTGATTGGTTTTGCAATCATTATGTTTAACTTTATTGTAGTAAACTTAATTATCGCGGGTTTACATTCATATGCATAGAGAAATAAAATAGGAGAGTGTATGTCACTTTCCTATTTTATTTTTGTCAAATTTTCTTCTTTTTTGAGAAAAACATGACAAAGTAGCGGTTGATTCTGTAAAATGATGTCGAGGACCAAATATACTGTTCAAAAAAAATACATAGTTTTGGAAAAAAAATGAACAAACTTTATTATTCTTGTGAAGCATAATATGGGAAGTGGAACGTTAAAAAATGCTTAATTAAACGAGGATAGGTGCAACATTATATTGTAGAAGGGTAGGTGTAAACCGTTGTGGTAAAAGTACGCAGCGGGTAGAAATGGAAAATGAATCAAGAATTTTAATTGTAGACGATGAGGATCGTATTCGTCGTTTATTAAAGATGTATTTAGAAAGAGAGCAATACACAATTGAAGAAGCGGATAATGGTGATACAGCTTTAGAAATGGCGTTACAAAATGATTATGATTTAATCCTACTGGATATTATGATGCCTGGTAAAGATGGTATCGAAGTGTGTAAAGGGATTCGTGAGAAGAAAGCGACGCCAATTATTATGCTGACAGCAAAAGGTGAAGAAGTAAATAGGGTACAAGGGTTTGAAGTTGGAACTGATGATTATATTGTAAAGCCGTTTAGCCCGCGTGAAGTAGTACTTCGTGTGAAAGCAGTATTACGCCGCGCTGTACCAACGACATTCTTTACACAAGATACAACGACGAAAGATGTTACTGTTTTCCCTCATTTAACAATTGATAATGATGCGCACCGCGTTACAGCGGATGGTAATGAAGTAAACTTAACACCGAAAGAATATGAATTACTATTATTCTTAGCGAAATCCCCGGATAAAGTTTTTGACCGTGAGCAATTGTTAAAAGAAGTATGGCAATATGAGTTCTTCGGAGATTTACGTACAGTTGATACGCATGTAAAGCGTTTACGTGAAAAGTTAAGTAAACAATCACCAGATGCAGCGAAAATGATTGTTACCGTTTGGGGCGTAGGTTACAAGTTTGAGGTTGTGAACGACTGATGCTTTGGAGAAGTGTAGTAGGGAAGTTATGGATGACCATATTACTTCTCGTTTCGTTTGTTCTTGGATTTGTTGCTATTTTACTTTCACAGTTTTTTAGAACGTATTATGTTGATATGAGTGAAGCTAGGCTTCAGAAAGTTGCAACAAGTGTCACGGAATTAATTGAAGAAGGTGCCGATGTAAAAACGATTGAGAATATTGCTTACAAATTTTCTGATCCACTTTCAAGGATTATCATTGTAGAAGACGGTAAGGAAATTTCTTCTTCGCCGAAACAAGAAGGATTAGTTACTCTTACAATAGATGATTTGAAAAATGATAAAGAATTAGCAGCTGTTTTTACAGATAAAAAGGATATTAAGAATAATATTAGAAAAGCTTCTAATAGTAGGAAGAATAAAAATACTGAAAATGATATTATGATCGTCGGGAAACCAGTACAGTCAAAAAATCAAAGTGCAGTGTTTGTATATGAATCATTGCAAGTTCCAATACAAGGTATGGAGAGAACGACTGATTTTATTTTCTTATCAGCCGGGATTGCGATTATTTTAACAACTTTCTTTGCATTTTTCTTATCTACTCGAATTACGGCACCGCTTCGTAAAATGCGTGAGGTTGCATTTGAGGTAGCGCGCGGGAAATTTGATACGAAAGCCCCTATGGTATCTCAGGACGAAATTGGTGAGCTTGCAACTGCTTTAAATCAAATGGGGAAACAGTTGAAGTTTAATATGAATGCCCTGCAGCAAGAAAAAGAGCAGTTAGCTAGCATTTTGAGTAGTATGGCAGATGGTGTTGTTACGTTAAATCAAGAAGGTGAAGTCGTTGTTATCAACCCACCGGCAGAACACTTCTTACAAGTTTGGCAAGAAGAAAAAGAAGTAGAGTTAATTAAAAAACTGCCTTCTGAACTTGTTGAACTATTCCATCTCGTTGTAGAAAGTGAGCAACAACAAGTTGTTGAAATTAATTTGCAAAAAGGTAACTACGTAGTTCTTATGACACCGCTTTACAATCAAACAAAAATTCGTGGAGCTGTAGCAGTATTGCGAGATATGACGGAGGAGCGTCGTCTTGAGAAAATGCGTCAAGACTTTATTGCGAATGTATCACATGAACTTCGTACACCGATGGTAATGCTTCAAGGATATAGTGAAGCAATTTTAGATGATATTGTGCAAACGAAAGAAGAAATTAATGAGTTTGTTCAAATTATTTATGATGAATCTGTTCGTTTAGGTAAACTTGTAAATGAGTTATTAGATTTAGCCCGTATGGAAAGTGGACATGTAGAGTTACATATAGGTGAAGTAGATATTCATCCATTTGTCGAAAAAATTGGCCGTAAATTCCAGGGGATTGCAAAGGATAAAGAAGTCCAATTAACAGTGGATTTCCAAAGTCCAATTGAACAATATCCGTTTGATGCAGACCGTATGGAACAGGTACTGACGAATTTAATTGATAATGCAATCCGTCATACAAATGCAGGTGGACATGTTACACTTGTAATTAATACGAAAAATAGTGGCCTTACTTTCGAAGTGCAAGATTCAGGTGCTGGTATTCCAGAAGAAGATATTCCGTTCTTGTTCGATCGATTCTATAAAGCTGATAAAGCAAGAACGCGAGGGAAAAAAGTTGGAACAGGACTCGGGCTTGCGATTGCTAAAAATATTGTTCAAGGTCATGACGGGAAAATTTCTGTATCAAGTGTCGTTGGAGAAGGAACTACATTCTCTGTATATTTACCAAATCGTATAATTTAGATATATATGTTTTTTAAAAGTTGATCATGAATAAAAGCTTTACTGTTTTTTTATTTTTTTGTAAGTGCAATTAAATAAAGAATGGTAGAGTTTTTTTCTTTAATAATCAGAATGAAAATAAAAAGAGAGGTGTCATAATGAAATGAAACTTTATACAAAAACAGGTGATAAAGGGGAAACGAGTGTCATAGGTGGCCGAGTGGATAAAGATCATATACGTGTAGAAGCTTATGGAACAATTGATGAGGCGAATTCTCATATCGGATATGCCATGTCTAAATTACAAGAGGAATGTTTTCGTAACATTTATAACGAACTTGAAAATATTCAACATGAACTATTTGATTGTGGAGGGGATTTAGCAATAGTAGAGAAGAAAATCCCTTATAAAGTAACGATAGAGATGGTCGAGTATTTAGAGAGACGAATTGATTCGTATACAGAAGAAGCGCCGCCTTTAGAGCGTTTTATTTTACCAGGCGGTAGCGAGATATCGGCTGCACTACACATTGCACGTACAGTTATAAGAAGAGCAGAACGTTGTATAGTGTCATTGCAAAAAGAAGGAGAAACCAATGAAATTGTTCTAAAGTATATAAATAGGTTATCTGATTATTTATTTGCGCTTGCTAGAGTAATAAATGCGCGTTTACAAGTGAAAGATGTGGAGTATAACCGCAGTGCACTTGTTTTTCGTAATAAAGAAGAGAAGGAAGTGGAGTAATCCACTTTCTTTTTTTTGTATACTTTTTTCTGTAATATCCCACAATAGAGAAGGTATGACGGTTATTAGAAAACGGAGGATGTATATGAAAGCGTTAAAATGTGGCGTGGTGATATTGAGTGTATTATTTTTATCTCAATTACATGTTTACGCTGAAGGGAATCAGTGGATATGGCCTGTTGATGGGCAGATAAGTGATTATTTTGGGACAAGACATGGGAAACACTATGGTATTGATATAGCTGCGCCTATTGGAACGCCTGTTGCAGCTATTCAAAATGGTAAGGTGACAAAGTCTTATTTTTCAAGTAGTTATGGAAATGTTGTGTTTATTAAACATGGAGAATATGAGGCTGTTTATGCGCATTTAAATAAGAGATATGTAGTTCAAGGTGATAACATTTCAAAAGGAGAGCTAATTGGAGAGGTAGGGAATACAGGAGAATCGCGAGGAGCGCATTTACATTTAGAAGTGCATCAAGGGAGATGGACGATGGAGAAAAGGAATGCGATGAATCCGTTGCTTGTTTTAAATGAACAAAAAAATCAAGTTGTGTCGTCATCACTATATATTGTACAAAAAGGTGATACTTTAGTTGGTATTGCCCGGAAATTTAGTATGACAGTTGAGGAAATTAAAGTGAGGAATGGATTGCGACAAGAGCAAATCTATCCGAACCAACAACTATACGTCAAGTAAAGGCAACGTCTCAAAAGCATAACTTTTGAATAAATTTATTTTTTTCTTATTTAAGATTGCGATAGTAAATGAAATTATATCGACGCAAATTTATATCGAACATAGCTATTATTATATCGACATTTCGACAAGAAATGTCGACTAACAATAAAATGCGACAGTAAGAGCAACCTATTCCTAACGAAAAACCGTCCCAAAAGATCTTTTGGGACGGCTTCTTTTACCAAAAAATAAAGACACATATAAATCCAGTAATAGCTAAGTAGCTATATAAGTAAAAGACTTTTGTTCTTGTTTTTTCTTTTGTCCGAAATAGTACGATAGTTGGTTCGATTAGACCAATTGTAAGACAAAGTAAACCAAGAAGCATAAAGCCAATTGAAAGAGAATACAGGGCGATTTGTGGTGCTTGAAATGGAATCATCCATTTTAATAAAAATGCAATAAGTGCAGTGTAACAAATGCTACCGATGTATTTATTCAATGGAGTATCAGAACGGAAACCAGGAAGTTTCTTGGAAAACGGACGGGAAACAACTTCCGTTTGTAAAGATGTATGTTCTTCAATTATTTTTTGAGCTTCTTTTCCTTTTTGGAAAAGGGATAAAATCCAGTTTCGCTCACCTTGGAAAATAAATTGAGAAGTTGTTAAATAGTGATCAACTTTTACCTTATTCCAACTCTTCCATGGATGACGCTCACACAATTTTAATTTACTTTCTGTTTTTTTATCATACTGATAAATACTTATGCCATCTTGGTCAAAAGTAGCGTAGTATGTCTCTCTTGAGAATGTGCCTAGATCAATTGGACAGTAGAAAAGTAATTCTTTTTTCAAATAAAAGTATTCTTTTCTTAAGTTCTTTTTCATTGCTTCTCGAATAGAGTGTCTTTTATCTTTCTTCATGACATTTCCTCCATAACTCAGAAAATGTTCTTATCTTAACAATTCAACATCTTATCACTTTTGACGACATATGACTAGGGGGATTCATAAGAGAAATACCGAATTATAAAAAATATGGGTTGTATTGTAAAATATAGTGATTGTTTCTTTAATTATATAAAATCAATAACTTATTTTTAGTAAGTTACACTTTTTTTGTTCACAATACGATCATGTTGTTGTATAATGAAGTGGAAAATAGAATATCGGTCTATCTTCGGGGCAGGGTGAAAATCCCGACCGGCGGTGATGAACATTTAATAATTTCGTTCTAAGCCCGCGAGCCGTTAAGGCAGGATTTGGTGTGATTCCAAAGCCGACAGTACAGTCTGGATGGGAGAAGATGGAGGTTCAAGCGTTCAAAAAAGATAAGTATTTGAACGTCTGTTTGATGTGCCTTAAAATTCTCCCTTTGTGTAAATCACAAAGGGTTTTTTCGTTCTATGAAAAAATAGGCATAGCAGAACCTTTCCACTTTCCATGAGAAGATCGATGGAAAAGGAGAGAGAAAGATGAAACAAAAAAACAGTGTAGTGCAGATGGTGAGTGTAGCGATGCTAAGTAGTATTGCGTATTTACTAATGATGTTGGATTTTCCATTCCCAGGGCTTCCGCCATTTTTAAAAATTGATTTTAGTGATGTGCCAGCTTTAATTGCGGCGATAATTTTTAGTCCAATTGCAGGTGTAATTGTAGAAGCGATAAAAAATATTTTGCATTACGGAATTCAAGGAAGTTTAACGGGAGTACCAGTAGGAGAAGTAGCAAACTTTATAGCGGGATGTTTATTTATTGGTCCAGCAGCATTCTTATTCCGAAAGTATCGCACAGTAAAAAGTTTAACGACAGGATTAATGCTAGGTACAATTACTATGACAGTTATTATGAGTGTGTTAAACTACTTTATTATTTTACCAGCGTACACTTGGTTTTTAAATTCACCAGCTATGTCTAGTGATATTATGCGACAAACTATTGTAACGGCGATATTACCGTTTAATGTAATTAAAGGAATTGTTGTAACAATTGTATTTGTAGCACTATTTTCACGCTTGAAAGTATGGGTATTTGCAAAAATGAAAAATGCTTAAAAATATTAAACCATTGGCAGCGTAACTGCTAATGGTTTTTTTGTTAGTGAGAATGAAAAAGAGTGCAAAAAATCCCCCTCATAAGTATGAGGGGGATTTTTTGAAGTTAATAAAAGACTATTCGAATTTTAAAGAGTCGCCATCAAATGATTCGTCAGCAACTTTAATTGAGTCAGTTGGACAACCTTCGAATGCATCCATCATATCTTCAATTAATACATCTGGAATTTCAACGATACCTTGGTTATCGTCTAATGTTACAAATGCAATGCCTTCATCATCATAGTCATAAATGTCTGGTGCAGCAGCACCACAAGCACCGCATGCAATACAAGTATCTTTGTCAACGATTGTATATTTTGCCATATTTTTTCCCTCCTGATAATATGTATGTGAAAAGTTCGCCAAAAAATTATAATCTTATTGTAAAACGGTTTTAAAAACTTTTCAACATAAAATTATAATGATAATGCTTATCAATTAGAGTGTCAACTTATTTTTGAATTATTTCATAAGATTTTCAAAATACTTAAATGTTATTTCGTTTGATACAATAGAATATATACAAGCATGTAGTGTGAATATGATAAGTTAAATGAATAGCAGTTAATGTGCAATCGTATTGAAAAAGGAATGAAGTTAGACTGAGAGGTGGAAGCGGTAATGCAGCTACAATATACTTTATTATATTGTTTAAAACAATTGAATGGTGAAAGAACCGTTTCTTCGATTTATTATTTATTAAAAGGAAAGAGATCGTCGCAAACATTACAAGATGGGAATATGTTTCAAATTTCTTTTTTGTTTGGGATTTATAAGTCATTAAATAGAGCTGATTATGATCAAGAAGTTGCAAAGTTGTTACAAACGGATTTAGTTCAAGGTATACATGATAATACATATGTGTTAACGACTGCTGGTAACGTGCAATTAAACAAATGGGAAGGTGACTTTGCCTTTCCGACATATTTAAATGGTTTACACTATGGTGAAATAGGTGAAACATTTTGGAAGAGATTATCATTGATCGTTCAAACCATTTCGAATTTACAACAGGCGAATACGAAATTTATTCCAATTCAACAGGATACAGAAATAATGATGTGGGTGAAACGTTTTCTCACTGGAATACCGTATATGAGAAGTGAATTGGCTAAAAGATTATGGAAGGAAATGCATACTCTTTTACAAAAAAATAATCCAGTAGAGGCGACAATCGTAATATATCGGTTAACTGGGTATAAACGTATTGGGTGTACTTTACAACAATTAGCGGAAATTACGAAACAAGATATATTTCGAGTGTATTTTTTATTTTGGGGTACAATTCATTTCCTTATTCAAGAAGTTCGCAATAAAGAAAATGAGTTTCCATTATTAGCTGAAATTATATCTTATCCAAATGAGAAAGCTGATTTATTTAGTTTATCAACAAAAAAAACATATAATCTTTGGAGACAAGGACGCTCTTTAGAAGAAATAGCAACAATTCGGAATTTGAAGGTTGCCACGATAGAAGACCATTTTGTAGAAATTGCTTTACGAGAAAAAGAATTTTCTATTGAAATGTTTATGGAAAAAGAAAAAATGGAAAAAGTAACAAAAGTAATTGAAGCATTACAAACACGTAAATTGCGTGTGTTGAAGCAAGCGGTTGGAGAGGAAATCTCTTATTTTGAAGTACGTCTTGTATTGGCACGGATGGAGGGTATAAATGAAGCTTGAGGAATATTTATATAAGTGGTTTGGATATTCTGAATTTCGTCCGGGGCAAAAAGGAGTTATTACGGACTTATTGGAAGGAAAAGATGTTGTAGCAATGCTTCCGACTGGAAGGGGAAAGTCAATGTGTTATCAACTTCCGGGGCTTCTGCAAGAGGGTACGGTGCTTGTTGTATCACCATTATTATCTTTAATGGAAGACCAAGTTACGCAATTAAAGTATGTCGTGAAAAATCGAGTTATTGCATTGAATAGTTTTCGGACGTTAATTGAAAAAAGAGAAGCAATGAAAAAGCTATCTTTTTATAAATTTGTTTTCGTATCACCAGAGATGTTGCAGTCGGAACTTCTAATAAGAGAATTGAAAAAAATTCATATTTCATTATTTGTCGTAGATGAAGCGCATTGTATTTCACAATGGGGCTATGATTTTCGGCCAGATTATAAAAAATTAGATAAAGTAATTGAGAGTATCGGATCTCCGACAGTACTAGCATTAACAGCAACTGCGACAAAGGATGTACTGCGAGATATAGCGGAAAGTTTAAATCTAAAAAATATTGCTGAGCATGTGTACTCAATTGATCGTCCAAATATTGCGATGGAAGTGCAATTTGTGGAAACAATAGAAGAAAAAAAAGAGGCGCTTTTTGAGCATGTAATGTATTTGCAAGGCCCTGGTATTGTTTATTGTTCAAGTAGGGCCTGGACAGAGCGTTTAACCGAGTATTTAAGAGGAAAAGGAATTACAGGTGTAGCTTTTTATCATGGTGGTATGGAACATGAAGAGCGTATGTTAATTCAACAACAGTTTATGAATGACCAGTTGCAAATTGTAATATGTACAAGTGCTTTTGGGATGGGGGTAAATAAGGCGAATACAAGATATATTATTCATTTTCAATATCCGACAAATGTAGCTTCCTATTTACAAGAAATTGGAAGAGCCGGAAGAGATGGAGAATTGAGTATAGCCATTTTATTATGTAGTCCATTGGATCACGATTTGCCAATTTCAATCATTGAAGATGAATTACCAAGTAAATCGCAAATACAATTTTTATTTTCGTTACTACAAGAAAGAATGTTTCAAACGAAAGTATTACCATTAGAAGATGTAGAAGAAATTTGTTATAATGCAGCAAGATTTAATGAACAGTATTGGCGCTTTACACGTTATCATCTCGAACATCTTGGAATCATACAACAGCGAAATCTCATGCTAGAGAGCTTGTCAGATGAAATAATGCACAGATTAATAGCGGAAGTGGAAGTGAGAATGCGTAATAAATATAGTGAGTTAGAAAATATGAAGTCATGGATACAAGTTCAAGGATGTAGACGTGAATATTTATTACAACAATTCGGTTATAGAAAAGAAAAAGAGATAGAAAACTGTTGTGATTACTGTGGTATTACAAAAACGGATTATAAAAAAAGACGAGCGCAACAGTTAGTTTTCGACTATAATTGGGAAACAGAGTTACAAAAGCTTTTCGGCCTAGGAAAGATGGAGGAATGATGAACATTCAAAGGCATAATGTTGAAGATATGAGTCCGAGAGAAATAAGACTGAATCTCTACATAACACAACTAATCATTATTGGTATCGGTTGTTTACTAGCATATATATTATTTCAAGATAAAAGAGAAGTTTATAGTTTATGGAAATGGGAACCGGTTTCTATACTTTTAATAGGTAGCTTGTTAGCGATTTGTATTGTGTTATTAGATTATGTTGCAATGCGAGTGTTTCCAGAATCTTGGTTTGATGATGGTGGCATTAACGATAGAATGTTTCAAGGGATTTCTGTCATGCATTTACTCGTTATCACGTTTATTATTGGCTTTGCGGAAGAGTTTTTATTTAGAGGTGTAGTGCAGACTCATTTCGGAATTGTAATAGCGAGTTTAATTTTTGCTGTGTTACATATTCGGTATATAACGAAGCCTTTTTTGTTTTGTTTCGTCTGCTTTATTAGTTTTGTTTTTGGTTATGTATTCGAGTGGACAGGAAATTTGTTTATAACAATCTTTGCACACTTTCTTGTTGATTTTATAATGGGGCTCCAATTAAGAAAATAAATGGAAGGTGGTGGTGAACAACATGAGAAAACGAATTCCTGATTTTGAAGAGGAGTTAGAAGTTGAGCAAGTGGAAGAAGATGAAAGTTTACCGCCGCGTAGTGAAATTCATAGAAATAAAGAGAACAAACCAAAGTTTAAAATGAATCACATTTTCGTCCGAGTGTTAACATTTTTGTTCATATTGTTACCTATTAGTATCCTATGGTATACGGATAAGTATATACAGGTAAAAAGTGATAGTAATAATGCTGAGAAAAGTGCGTTTGAAGTAATTTTCTTTGATTCCGCTAAGACTGAATCAAAGAAGCAGCCTGAGAAAGTAGCAACTCATGTTGTGAAAGATGGAGAAACTTTAGAAAGTATAGCGAAGCAATATTTCTCAGATGAAGATGGGATAGAAATAATAAAAAAGTATAATGATTTACAAGAAGACGAAGTGAAGGTAGGACAAGAATTGAAAATTCCTATAAAAGATAAGTCCACGAAGTATGAGAGCTAGCTAAATGAGTGATATATAGCTCCACATAAAATTAAGGACTATACTTTACGAGGAGGGAGAGTAAAAAATATATGTCATGGATTATATTATTATGTACTCTCATATGCATTGGTTTTGTATGTCTTCTTGGAATGTATAAAGAAGCGATGCGTAATACAGTGTTGGAACATACTTTAGTATTCGAAGAATTTCCGGAAAGTTTTCAAAAAGTTAAAGTTTTTTTTATTTCGGATATTCATAGAAGGATCATTTCTAGCTCGCTAATTGAACGAGTGAAAGGAAAAGCAGATATCGTAATTATTGGCGGTGATTTAGCTGAAAAAGGAGTACCTTTATCGCAAATCTCTTTAAATATTCAAAAGTTAAGAGAAATAGCCCCTGTATATTTTGTATGGGGAAATAATGACTATGAAATTGAATATCACGAATTAGATGCTTTATTAATAGAAAATAATGTGAAGGTATTAGATAATACAAGAGTTGTATTTGAATCTGAATTAGGAGAGAAAATTTGCTTACTCGGTATCGATGATGTTGGATTAGAACGAGATCGTTTAGATTTAGCGTTGTCTGATTGTAAAGAAGAAGGTTTTCGCATTTTAATTAGTCACAACCCAGATATAATAAAGAAAATGTCTGGTAATGAACAAATTTCGCTCGTATTAAGTGGACATACACATGGAGGCCAGATTCGGTTGTTTCCATCTGAAAAGTATTTAAAGGGTGGCGTATATAAGCATTCTAATACGACTCTCTTTGTTAGTAATGGGTATGGAACAACATTGTTCCCTCTTCGTTTTCGGGCACCTTCCCAAACACATATCATTACGTTATGTGGAGGGAAATAATGCCGAATTCAAATGGAAAATATAATATAAAAGCTGTCTCAAATATACTCGGAATTCAACCGAGTACACTTCGCGCATGGGAAAGACGCTATCATATTATTGCCCCAAAGAGAAATCGTGCGGGGCATCGTTTATATACAGAAGAGCATATTCATATTTTGAAATGGTTAATGAACAAAGTTTCTGAGGGGATGATGATTGGACAAGCAGTTCAGTTATTAGAAGGGAATCGGTTGCAGAACAACGTTCAAAAAGAAAAAATTACTGATACAGAAGTTGTTTTAGTGGACGATATACTACAAGCTTTGTTAGAATTTGATGAAATTACAATTTCTGCATTATTAAACGAGGTTTTTAGTATATATTCAACGGAAAAGGTTGTTGCAAGCATCATTCTTCAAGTGGCAAACAAGTTGTTAACTTTAAAAAGTAATAATGAGATTACAATGTCGCAATTCAAATATGTTGTATCATTCTTACAAACACGTTTAGGAATGATCTATCATAATGCGTCGGTGTATTCTTCCGTTAACAAAGTTTTCGTTTTAGAAAATAATATATTAAAAGGATTTATTTTCGCGACGTATTTACGACTAAAAGGATATCAAACAATGTATATGGGGACAGGTTTAGATGAAGAAGGTATTTTACTAGCTATTGAACAATTACAACCTAAATATTTGTTTATATCTTTTGATGATGAACGAGAACTTGAAGAGGCAGTAGAATTTATTGACTTGTTGCAAGAAAAAAATGAAAACATCTCTGGTGGTTTTATAGGAAGAAAAGGCATTGGAGATCAATTAAATCTTCAAAATATCCTAATTGGTAACACGAAAGAAGAATGGGATGGATGGTTAAAGATGCCGGAATAGTCGTTCGAAAAGAACCATCTATTTTCTATTTCATATAATAAAAATTAGATGCAATGGTTACGTAGGGAGGGTATGAGATGAGACTGGAACGTTTAAATTATAATAAGATTAAAATTTTCCTAACATTTGATGATTTATCTGAACGAGGATTAACGAAAGAAGATTTGTGGAGAAATGCACCGAAAGTACAGCAACTATTCCGTGATATGATGCAAGAAGCAAATACAGAATTAGGGTTTGAAGCGGATGGACCGATTGCTGTTGAAGTATTTTCTCTACAAGCTCAAGGTATGGTTGTAATTGTAACAAAAGAAAATTACGAAGTGGACACAGAAGATGAGTTCCGTGACGAGTTTATTGAAATGCAAGTGACTCTTGATGAAAGTGAACATATACTTTACGAGTTTGCTACATTAGATGATGTAATCAATTTGTCAAATCGCTTATATAACCTTGGTGTAACTGATGGGAAGTTGTATACGTGGGATGATCGTTTTTATCTTTGGATAGAAGAAGAAGAGCAATTTCAATTATTGAAGGCGGATTTTATAGCTATTTTAGCGGAGTACGGTAATCCGTCAACAGCAACAATTTACCGCGTAATGGAATATGGTAAAGAATTAATGGATTCTCAAGCGATTGAACAAATATACAATTACTTTGTGAAAAAACAAAACCTCAGCTAATGTAACGTAGCTTGAGGTTTTATTTTTATTCAGCTGAAAATCTAAAATCTATAAAACGAAGTGTAGGTAACAAGACTAGCCGATCTGTATGTTAAAATGTAATCAGTATTTCTTGATGAAATAATGGTTTTATCGAATGTATTTTGATGAAAATAAAAAATATTTAAATATTTAAGTATTTTACTTTTCTAAAAGCAATAAAAGGACTATAATAATAGTGAAAACGCTTGCAATACAAAATAGTTTGTATATATTTGTTAGCGTTTTCTATTGCATTCCAAATTTAACGGTGTATACTAGGCAATGAAGGTTTACTAAACAAGTGAAATTACAGGGGGTTTACTTACTATGGTAGCCGAAAAGGGAACTCAAACGAAAACACAACAACAAGGGGAACAACATTTTGAATTGTTAAATTCAACACAAATTGTAATTAATGAAGCATTAGAAAAATTGGGTTATCCAAACGAAGTATATGAATTATTGAAAGAACCAATTCGTATGATGACAGTGAAAATTCCAGTTCGTATGGATGACGGGACTGTTAAAATATTTACAGGATATCGTGCACAACATAATGATGCTGTTGGTCCAACGAAAGGTGGAATTCGCTTCCATCCAAACGTAACAGAAAATGAAGTGAAAGCACTTTCTATTTGGATGAGTTTAAAATGTGGTATTGTTGATTTACCATATGGTGGAGGTAAAGGTGGAATCATTTGTGACCCACGTGAGATGTCTTTCCGTGAATTAGAAAGATTAAGCCGCGGTTATGTACGAGCAATTAGCCAAATTGTTGGTCCGACAAAAGATATTCCGGCTCCAGATGTATTTACAAACTCACAAATTATGGCATGGATGATGGATGAGTATAGCCGTATCGATGAATTTAATTCACCAGGATTTATTACAGGTAAACCACTTGTATTAGGTGGATCACACGGACGTGAAACAGCGACTGCAAAAGGTGTAACAATTTGTATTCGTGAAGCTGCGAAAAAACGTGACATTGATATTAAAGGTGCACGCGTTGTTGTTCAAGGATTTGGTAATGCGGGTAGCTTCTTAGCTAAATTTATGCATGATGCAGGCGCGAAAGTAATTGCAATTTCAGATGCTTACGGTGCATTACATGATCCGAATGGATTAGATATTGACTACTTACTAGATCGTCGCGATAGCTTTGGTACTGTAACAAAACTATTTAATAATACAATTTCAAATACAGAACTGTTAGAACTTGATTGCGACATTTTAGTTCCTGCTGCAATTGAGAACCAAATTACAGAAGAAAATGCTGATAAGATTAAAGCGAAAATTGTGGTTGAAGCTGCAAATGGTCCAACTACATTAGAAGCAACAAAAATCTTAACAGATCGTGGTATCTTACTTGTTCCAGACGTATTAGCAAGTGCTGGTGGCGTTACGGTATCTTACTTTGAGTGGGTACAAAATAACCAAGGTTACTACTGGACTGAAGAAGAAGTAGAACAACGTTTAGAAAAAGTAATGGTAAAATCATTCGATTCAATTTATGAAACATCACAAGTTCGTAAAGTGAACATGCGCTTAGCTGCATACATGATTGGTGTTCGTAAAATGGCTGAGGCTAGTCGCTTCAGAGGTTGGGTATAATATATAATGTTTTGAGAAAACGTGATTTCCTTTCGAGGGAATCGCGTTTTTTTGTTGAAGTATTAAATGAGGTGTTGTATATGGGGAATGAAATAATGGAACGAGTAGACCAATTAGAAGAAAAGGTTAAGGTGTTAGAGGGTGAACTTGCAAGAGCTAAGAGAGCCCGAAAAACAAGTGTCGTTCGGGTGTTCGGCGAAGGATTATTATTTTTAATATTTGGTGCAGTTGTAGTTGGACCAATTATCGCGTTTATATTCACAATTATTACTTGGTTTGGTGAAAAATAGAATAAAAAATAAAAAAGAACGCTTGTTCTATACGAACAAACGTGCTATACTTTCCTTAGATAAGCAAAACGGAAATGATTTTAAGGAGAGATAAATGATGAAAATGACAGTAGACCAAAGATTTATGATGCCAGCAGATGTTGTAGAACGAGTGGAAGTATTACGAAACAAACAAAGCAAGCGTGGCACATTATTACAATCGGTAAATAAATTTTTCGGTTTAGATACGAAAGAAGATTGTATTTGGTTTTACGGTTTTTACGGAGTGGCTGTAAGTATTGTATTATTTATGGTATTCACATCAAATATTTTCGATGTTCTCTTCGCATAAGAAATATGCCATAAGGACATTGCCACCGAATACATATATAAGGAAGTAAGGTAATTTTTTAGAGCGGGAGTTGGTAGTAATGGCGATGTTCCCTATAGAGCGTAACTATATTGGGTATGGAAATTCACGACCAGGAATTCCTCTTTCAAAAGTAAGATTTATTGTAAGTCATGACACGGGGAACCCTGGTAGCAATGCGATAGGAAATCGGGATTACTTTAATGAAATACAACCGAAAGCTTCAGCGCATACATTTATTGATGATAAAACAATATTAGAAATTGTCCCTATAAATGAAGTTGCGTACCATGTTCGATACAATGTGCCAACGGATAATGAGTTATTCGGTTATGATGCGAATAAGGCTGCAATTGGGGTTGAACTTTGCTATGGTGGCGACGTAAACTTTTGGGAGGCGTATACTCGTTTTACGTGGTATCACGCTTATTTATGTCAAAATTTCGGTTTAAATCCTAAAAAGGCTATTGTGTCACACAAAACGTTGGATCCTACTCGGAAAATCGATCCTGAGAATGTATTAGGGCAACAAGGAATTAAATTTCAGCAGTTTTTAGCAGATGTCTATCGGATGTATGTTTCGTTTAGATGACAAATATATGAAAAATGAATACAATAAAGATAGATGCCTACTGCTGTAAGTAGGTTTTTTCTTGTTTATATAAATAGAGCAGAGGTAGAAGACTAGGAGTGAACTAAGTATGCAAAAAGAAACAGTTATTATTATCGGAGGCGGTCCATGCGGATTAGCAGCGGCGATTTCGTTGCAAAAAGTGGGGTTAAATCCGTTAGTAATCGAAAAAGGAAACATTGTAAATGCAATTTATAATTATCCAACTCATCAAACATTTTTCTCCTCTAGTGAAAAATTAGAAATTGGTGAAGTTGCTTTTATTACAGAAAATCGTAAGCCATTTCGTAATCAGGCGCTTGCGTATTATCGTGAAGTAGTAAAGCGTAAATCTATACGTGTAAATGCATTTGAACGAGTGGAACAAGTTCAAAAAGATGGTGATGTTTTTAAAGTTGAAACGACGAAGCGTGACGGAAACAAAGAAATATATGTTGCGAAATATATTGTTGTCGCAACTGGATATTATGATAATCCGAATTATATGAATGTACCTGGTGAGAAACTTGAGAAAGTAGCTCATTATTTCAAAGAAGGACACCCTTATTTTGATCGAGATGTCGTTGTCATAGGTGGTAAAAATTCAAGTATAGATGCAGCGTTAGAGCTTGTTAAATCGGGTGCACGTGTAACAGTTCTATACCGTGGTGGGGAATACTCGCCAAGTATTAAGCCGTGGATTTTGCCGGAATTTGAGGCGTTAGTACGAAATGGGATAATTCAAATGCATTTCCATGCGCATGTAAAAGAAATTACTGAGCATACGTTGACGTATACAGTAGATGGTGAGGCAAATACAATTCAAAACGATTTTGTATTTGCTATGACGGGTTACCATCCAGACCACAGCTTCTTAACAAAAATGGGAGTTCGGATTGATGAAGAAACAGGGCGCCCGATTTATATAGAGGGTAGTATGGAAACAAACGCTGAAAATATTTTTATTGCAGGTGTAATTGCTGCGGGGAATAACGCAAATGAAATATTTATCGAGAACGGTAGATTCCATGGAGATGCGATTGCGCAAACCATTGCATCAAGAGAAGATTAAAAAGAAGCTGTCGAAATCTTCGACAGCTTCTTTTTAATCGTGCATAAACATATGTTGGATTGTTTCGTGAGAGTTTGTGTTTTCTAGTGCGACTAGTAATTTAATTCGCGCCTTTTGAGCGTTTAAACCGTAGGTGAAAACAATGCCCATATCTTTTAATTGTTTTCCGCCACCTTCATAAGAGTATACGTCTTGAACGATACCGTTAAAGCAGCGTGAAACTAATACAATTGGAATGCCTTTTTCTATTAATCGCCCTAGACTAGGAAGTGTTCTTGGAGGTAAATTACCTTGTCCAAGTGCTTCAATAACAATTCCGTCTACTGGTAGTGTTTCGATTGCTGATAATAATGTATCATCCATACCTGCGTATGCTTTTAGAACGACAACGTTTTTAGAAATCTGTCGTACTGTGCATGTTTCGTGATGCACTAAAGCATGATGGAAAACAACACCACGTTTTGTTACCATGCCAATTGGTCCGTACTGTGGACTTTGGAATGTCGCGACATTACTTGTGTGCGTTTTTGTTACATTTGTAGCACAATGTATTTCGTCATTTAATACGACTAGAACGCCTTTTTCAGCAGCTTCATTACTACTAGCAACTTTTACAGCTGATAAGAAATTATATAGACCATCGGCACCTAATTCATTACTAGAACGCATTGCCCCTGTCACAACGATTGGGATAGTTGCTTGAACTGTTAAATCAAGAAAATAAGCTGTCTCTTCTAATGTATCGGTACCATGCGTGATGACTACGCCGTGAATATCGTCTTGTTTTACTCTTTCGTCAATGATGACTTGCAATTGTAGCATTTCGCTAGGAGTCATGTGAGGAGATGGAAGATGGAACACATCTTCGACAATTAAATCAACATCGCCTTCTAAATCAGGAATGAATTTTAAAAGAGGATTCTTTTTACCTGGTTGTACGACCCCAGTTTCTTTATCTTCCTCCATTGCAATTGTTCCACCTGTGTGTAAAACTAGGATTCTTTTCAATGCTTATACCCCTTTCAAGTTGAAAAATACATTTAGAACATAACATGTTTTGAGTAAATTCGACAATGAAAATGTATAAAAGTATGCTTAGAAAATGACAATAAAATAAATTACCTTAAGTGTGCTCCGGTAAGTGGTTATTAGGTTAGGTTTTGTTTATGGAAATTTATGAGAGTGGATGTGTAAGTGTAGAGAGGGAAGGAGTGAGTTTTTTTGAAAAAAGTGGAGAAAATTATAATTCGTATATTACTGATTCAATTTATTTTTCTTTCTGTCGTCCAACTGCTTTTTATACATAAATCTTCAGTGAAATATTTATCGAAAATTGTTTATTACGAAGGTGTCGTCACGAAAAATAAGGCGGAAATCTTACAGGTGAATAAGTAGTTTTCATTTTCTTCTATGATGGATTATGCTACAATTATTGAGGATTTAATGACGTGAGGCAAATGAGAAGAAGCAGGGGGAAAATACCTGCTTTTCGTTTTGTTTTATAAGTGAAAAATGAGGTGTTACAATGGATAAACGAATTTCGATTGCTATAGATGGTCCAGCGGCTGCTGGGAAAAGTACAGTGGCAAAAGTTGTTGCAAAAAAACTTTCATATGTTTACATTGATACAGGCGCAATGTACCGTACTATTACATATGCAGCCCTTGAACAAAAAGTGGATATTGAAAATGAAGAAAAGTTAATGGAAGTTGTAAAAAATGTAAATATTGAATTTCAGCAAGGGGAAAATACACAACTTGTATTTTTAAATGGACAAGATGTTTCTGAAGTGATTCGTACGCCAGATGTGACGAATCGTGTATCTATTGTAGCAAAGCATCGTCTTGTTCGTGAAGAAATGGTACGTCGTCAACAAGGATTAGCTAAAAAAGGCGGCGTAGTAATGGATGGCCGTGATATTGGTACACATGTACTACCGGATGCTGAAGTGAAAATCTTTATGCTTGCTTCTGTAGAAGAAAGAGCGGAAAGAAGACATTTAGAAAATATGAATAAAGGTTTCGATTCTAATTTAGAGCAGTTAAGAGAAGAAATTGCTAGGCGTGATAAATTAGATTCAGAACGCGAAGTTTCTCCTTTGAAAAAAGCTGATGATGCATTGGAATTAGATACAACTTCTTTATCAATTGAAGAAGTTGTCCAAAAAATTATGGGTATTGTTTCAGGAGTATTTGCGAAATAAAGAAAGAGGACTATCCTCTTTCTTTTTTTTTTTTTGAAATGTAAAGGATAAGTGAATTATAAGTCTCTTTTCTTGACAAATGGGCTAATTTGTAAGAAGTTAGTTACAGAGGGGAAAAAATGTCAGAATATATTCGCTATTATATTTCAAATCATACTTTCTTCAAGATGATTTTGCTGTATACTATTTATATAGATTTAATATAGTTTCTTGTGAACTGTATTGAAACAGAATATGTGATGATAAATTCTTAAACATGCAAATGAAAACATTTGTTTTCATTTCGTATATACATAAAAATGCTTTGTCAATTCTGTAGGGAGGTATTTCCATGGTAGAGAAAATGAATGAAGAAGTTATGAATTCAAAAGAATTACAAGTTGGTGACGTTGTTACAGGTTCTGTAACGAAAGTTGAAGAGAAACAAGTTCTTGTAAATGTTGGATACAAAACAGATGGCGTAATTCCGATTAGTGAATTAGCTAACGTTCATATTGAAAAAGCAAGCGATGTTGTAGAATTAGATCAAACACTTGAATTGAAAATTATTAAATTAGAAGATGATGATCTTGTTTTATCTAAGAGAGCTGTTGACGCAGAAAAAGCGTGGGTAGAATTACAAGAAAAATTTAATTCTGGTCATGTATTTGATGTTATTGTAAAAGATATCGTGAATGGTGGGTTAGTTGTGGACCTTGGTGTTCGTGGTTTTATCCCAGCTTCACTTGTAGAAGTACATTATGTAGAAGACTTTGCTGACTATAAAGGAAAAACATTAGCGGTGAAAATTGTTGAATTAGACCGTGAAAAAAATCGTGTTATTCTTTCACATAAAGCGGTAGTAGAACTAGAACTAGATTCTAAGAAAAAAGAAGCAATCTCTTCGTTAAAAGAAGGGGACATTGTTGAAGGAACAGTACAACGATTAACGGATTTTGGTGCTTTCGTTAACGTTGGTGGTGTGGACGGTTTAGTTCACATTTCACAAATTTCACACGAACGTGTAGAGCAACCTTCTGAGGTATTAGAGCAAGGTCAAAAGGTAAAGGTAAAAGTGTTATCTGTTGATGCTGATACGCAACGTATTTCTTTATCAATTAAAGCAGCTCAGCCAGGACCTTGGGAAAATGTTGCTGGCGAAATAAAAGCTGGAGATATTCGTGAGGGAGTAGTAAAACGCCTTGTTACATTCGGTGCGTTTGTTGAAATTTTACCTGGTGTTGAAGGGCTTGTACATGTATCTCAAATTGCAAATCGTCACGTGAAAAATCCAAATGAAGTATTGGAAATGGGACAAGAAGTAAAAGTGAAAGTACTTGAAGTCCATGTAGCAGAAAAACGTATTTCTTTAAGCATAAAAGAAACGCTTGAAGAAAATAATGTAACAGAAGATTATAGCCAATATGAGCCAAATGCTGATTCGGCTACTTTCCAGTTAAGTGATATTATTGGTGAACAACTGAAAAAATTAAAGAAATAAAGAGGGGTACAAGTGGTAAGGGCAAAACGTAAATTAGATCATATTGAATATGCTCTTTCTACTGGTCAGTCTCGTACGCATGGCTTTCATGATATTGATTTTGTGCATCAAAGCTTGCCAAATTCAAGTTATGACACTATAACATGTGAAACAAAAATCGGCGAACTTTCACTAAGTTCGCCGATTTTTATCAATGCGATGACTGGTGGTGGAGGAGAGCAAACATTACATATTAATGAGCAATTAGCATATGTAGCGAAACATCATAACCTTGCTATGGCTGTAGGTTCGCAAATGGCAGCTTTAAAAGATGAAAGTGAAGCGGCTTCGTATAAAGTTGTTAGGAAAGTAAATCCGAATGGGATTTTTTTCGCAAACTTAGGAAGTGAGGCAACTGTCGAACAGGCAGAGCGTGCCGTTGATATGATTGAGGCGAATGCACTGCAAATTCATTTAAATGTCATACAGGAGTTAACGATGCCAGAAGGAGACCGTGATTTTACTGGTGTACTTCAGCGGATTGAGAAATTAGTTTTAAAAAGTAAAGTACCTGTCATCGTAAAAGAAGTCGGTTTTGGAATGAGTAAGGAAACAGTACAACAGTTAGCGAATATAGGTATAACAGCAATTGATATTGGCGGACAAGGTGGTACGAATTTTGCTGCTGTTGAAAATGAAAGAAGACAGCGAATGCTTTCTTATTTTAATAACTGGGGCATACAAACAGCTACCTCGATTATTGAAGCAACCTCTACAAATAATAACCTCTCTTTTATTGCATCTGGGGGTATACAAACAGCACTTGACGTGGCGAAGGCAATCGCATTAGGGGCGAATACAACTGCGTTTGCTGGATACTTTTTACGTATTTTAATGCAAGATGGTGTTGAGAATTTAGTGGATGAAATTGATCTTTTACATACAGATTTAAAATTTATTATGACAGCTCTTGGCGTGAAGACGATAGAAGAGTTACAATCTGTACCTCTTGTTGTAAAAGGTGAAACGTACCATTGGTTAGCGCAGCGAGGGATTGACACTGCACATTATAGTAGGCGATAAAAAATCAACCATCCGGTTGATTTTTTTGCGTTTTATTTTCGTAAAATGAAGAGGGAAGGCGAGAAGTTATCATTCTATATAATTCTATAAATAGAAAAAAGAGAGAGTTTATATTATGATAAAAGTATATATAAATATCATACAGAAAAGCTAAAATTGAAAAAAAGGGGTTATAAAAATGAAGAAATGTAGAAAATATGCCGCTTAATTATTGGAGTATTCTTACTTTTGCCATGTTTGTGGAGAGAAACATGGCAAAAGTAAGAAAGTATTCCTCTCTATATAGCTGGTTAGCGATAAAACAAGATAAGAGATTGCTATTTAAGAGTCAAAAGAAACAAGGAAAAATTTACTATAATTTTGGGGATGAGGATGTTAATAAAAAAGGAGATAATGTATCTTCAAATAGTAAAAATACAATAGGACGCATTACATATAATAGTGAAGATTTTAACATCCATGCACGAAATATAAGAGAAGATACAGCAGTTTCTGGATATAAGAAAAAGGTTGAAATTTCATTAACTTCAAATGTAAGAGAAGGAGATTCTAGTTCAACAACAGCACAATCAGCAATTAAAACGACGAATATTGCAATTGCAGTCGGGAATAAATTGTATAGGAATCCAACGGTGAATGCAGGAAGTGGAATAGAAGCACTAATTTTGCCAAGGGAATTAGGAGAAGACAAAAATCCATCGGAAGATTCGTATACAATTTATTATTTTAATATACCAAATGAAGTGAGTTTAAGTAATGCTGAAGTAGTATTACTTTCTGATCAAGGAAATACCATTGTGAGTAGGGAAATTAAAGGAGAAAAAGAAGATATTGTAGGTGCGAAAAAAGAGGTTGAGCGAAAGTTAAATGAGATAAGAGAGACGGATTATGTACGTGTAGAGGTAAAGAGTAAAGATCCTTCTCTACATACGTATTATGTTATTACATATTCTAAAAACCAACAGGTGTAGTTACGATTAATGCCTCGTTAAGTGATAGGGTTTATAATGCGAAAACAAAAGAATTATATTACGAGTAGAAATAAATAAAATAATTGTGTAAAAAGACGGTTTCGTACAATATCGAAACCGTCTTTTTGTATTGCCTATTTGAGGGCAGCTTGATTGGTGTGGGCTAATAATCCCCCACTGAAGTTTCACTTTATTTAATGCTGATTCTGCTTTCGAGCTTGCTCCGGTGTATCAAGACTTGTTGCACCGGGATATTGAAGTGATTGGTCGCGATCAGATTCAACGCGGCGTGATTCTCTTAGCTTTCGTTCTTGGCGATCTTTACCCATTGTGAGTTACACCTCCTTATTAAAAGTTTTGCTGTTATGAGAAAAACTATGCACAAAGAAAAGGAGGATTAACTTTCATAAAAAGTTCCCATAATGGAAATCATAGGAGGTGAAATGATGGATGGGAGTACTTTTTATTTTGTTGCTTGGATAGGGTGGATTGTCGTGACCTTTTTTATGAAAAAGGAATCTATTCGTTGGAAGATAAGTGCTTGTATATTAATTTTTATTATTTGTTCTCCGTTAAATGTGACGATTGCTTCTTTCACAATATCGGTAAATGCCCTTTTGCTTTGTATTATTTCTTTTGTAGGTATCGCGTTATATTCTATTTGGAAAAAATTATATACCTTACTTTCGGCACTTATTATTGCAATGTTATATACAAGCTTTCATTTGTTAGAAGTATATGATCCAATTTGGATTGTGGTTGATAGGTTGTTGCTGTTAAGTGGTGCACTTGTGTATGCATCGGTTTTATTGCACGGGGATCGCATATTACGATTATGCTCCTTATATATAGGGATGTTACAAGGAGAATTATTGGTGACGCTGATTTTTCGTAAATTACATTTTCCTTATGAATACGGCAGTTTAGCTTTTTTAGATGTTGCTGCTGTTTCCACTTTATTTATGGCGATTTTACTTTGGATTACAAAGGCATCGGTATATATGGAACAATTTAAGAGGAAAACACGTAAAAGAAAGGCGAGGGTAATACATGACTGAATATACACCAGCTATTTTATGTGGCGTAATTGCAGGTACAATAACTAGGTTGTTAATGCTTCGTACCGATACGAGGCAATATCCGACGAGGCTTCACGGGAAAATTATTCATATCGCGATGGGATTAATTGCGGCTGCCTTAGGAGCAATTGCGATTCCGTCTGTTTTGAAAAAAGATTTCTCTGCAATTACATTTCTTACGTTAGCAGCGACGCAATTTCGTGATGTGCGCAATATGGAAAGAAATACGCTTCAACAATTAGATGGATATGAGCTCGTACCACGTGGTAATACATACATTGAAGGAATTGCATTAGTATTTGAAAGTCGTAACTACTTGGCGATGTTAACGTCGTTTGTAACAACGTTTGCGTATATAGGATTCGATTCATGGATTGCCGGGGTAATTACTGGTATAGTAAGTTTTTTCATTGCGAAAAAATTAATGTCAGGTAAAAGACTTCATGACCTTGTAGAAATAGAGCACGTTCCACTTCGTTTTGAAGGAGCGGGACTTTATATTGATAATATTTACATTATGAATATTGGATTGCCAGCAAGGCAAGAAGAAATTATGAAATATGGAATGGGATTTATTTTAAAACCGAAATCGATAGATGCGATGGTTACAATCTCAAACTTAGGACAACGGCAAGCTATTTTACATGATGTTTCGGTTGCTTTAGGAATATATAGAGATTCTGGAACGCCGGCACTTGTACCGTTAGCGAAGCGTGATTTAGAGGATGGGAGAGTTGGGATTTTTGTTCTGCCGCAAGATCAAGATGCAGAAAAAGCGATAGGGGTAATCGGAAATGTACCAACATTAGAGAGTGCTGTTCATATGTCATCAGAAGCTCCGAAAGGAAGGGGAGATAAGAGATGATGTTAGAAAGTGTTATTCTCGCAGTCATTACAACAACGCCAGAGAAATTTGCAGGTGGTGCCCCTTTATTTATTTGCGAGTCGACAGAGGAACTGGAATTTGTTGCAAATAATTTAGAGGCTATTTTAGATGGTATTGCACATCGCTTACAAGATAATGTATATATTATTGTGAAACATTAGTAACGTGTGGTATAATGTGAGGTGTTTTGATACGTTGAGAAATATTCTGGAATGCAAATCCCTTCTTGCACAAAGAAGGGTTTTTTACATAATAAACAGAAGCAAGTTGAAAGGATGAAAGTATATGCCGAAACCAGTAATAGCGATAGTAGGCCGCCCGAACGTGGGGAAATCTACTATTTTCAATAGAATTGTTGGAGAAAGAGTTTCAATCGTAGAAGATATACCAGGTATAACGCGAGACCGTATTTATAGTGCGGGAGAATGGTTAAATCATGAGTTTAACATTATTGATACAGGTGGAATTGATATTGGAGACGAGCCGTTCTTGACACAAATTCGTCAACAGGCGGAAGTAGCGATTGATGAAGCGGATGTTATCATTTTTATGACGAATGGTCGCGATGGTGTAACTGCAGCAGATGAAGAAGTTGCTAAAATTTTATACCGTTCTAAAAAACCAATTGTACTTGCGGTAAATAAGGTTGATAATCCAGACATGCGTAGTGATATTTATGATTTTTATGCATTAGGATTTGGCGAGCCATTCCCGATTTCAGGTACACACGGTTTAGGACTTGGTGATTTGTTAGATGAAGCTGCAAATCATTTTCCAAAGATTGAAGAAGAAGCGTATGACGATGAAACAATCCGTTTCTCTTTAATTGGACGTCCAAACGTAGGGAAATCATCACTTGTAAATGCACTTCTTGGTCAAGAACGTGTAATTGTAAGTAATATAGCGGGAACGACACGTGATGCTGTTGATACACCATATAGTAAAGATGATCAAGATTATGTAATCATCGATACAGCTGGTATGCGTAAAAAAGGGAAAGTATACGAAAGTACAGAAAAGTATAGTGTACTTCGTGCACTTAGAGCGATTGAACGTTCTGACGTTGTTTTAGTCGTTTTAGACGGAGAAGAAGGAATTATTGAGCAAGATAAAAAAATCGCTGGATATGCTCATGATTCAGGACGAGCTGTTATTATCGTTGTAAACAAATGGGATGCAGTGAAAAAAGATGAAAAAACAATGAAAGCATTTGAAGAAAACATCCGTGCTCATTTCCAATTTTTAGAGTATGCACCGATTGTATTCTTATCTGCGAAAACGAAAAAGCGTACACAAACGTTATTACCGGTTATCAATGAGGTAAATGAAAGCCATAGCATCCGTGTACAAACGAATGTATTAAATGATGTAATTATGGATGCGGTAGCGATGAATCCAACGCCGACACATAATGGTAGCCGTCTGAAAATCTTCTATGCGACACAAGTTGCGGTAAAACCACCAACATTTGTTATATTTGTAAACGATACAGAATTAATGCACTTTTCATATGAGCGCTTCTTAAAGAACCGTTTACGTGAAGCGTTCGGTTTTGTAGGAACGCCGATTCACATTATCGCTAGAGCAAGAGACTAATGGAGAGGATGTGATTTTATGACAAAAATCACAGTAATAGGAGCAGGTAGCTGGGGAACAGCGTTAGCGATGGTATTAGCTGACAATGGGCATGATGTACGTATTTGGGGAAACCGTCCTGAACTCATGAATGAAATTAATACGAAGCGTGAGAACAGTAGATATCTTCCAGGGATTACATTGCCAAGCACAATCGTAGCCTACTCTTCTTTAGAAGAAGCATTAGTAGATGTAAATACAGTACTGCTAGTAGTACCGACGAAAGCGTACCGAGACGTATTGCAAGAGATGAAAGAAATTGTTACAGAGCCAATTACTTGGATTCATGCAAGTAAAGGAATCGAACCAGGTACGTCAAAACGTATTTCGGAAGTGATTGAGGAAGAAATTCCAGAGAGCTTGATTAAGGATGTTGTTGTACTATCTGGGCCGAGTCACGCTGAAGAAGTTGGATTGCGTCAAGCGACAACTGTTACGTCTGCAGCAAAGCGTATGGAAGCGGCTGAGGGAGTACAAGATTTGTTTATGAATAGCTATTTCCGTGTATATACAAACCCAGATATCGTTGGAGTTGAACTTGGTGGTGCTTTAAAAAATATTATTGCACTAGCTGCGGGGATATCTGACGGGCTTGGATTAGGTGATAATGCGAAAGCGGCATTAATGACACGTGGTTTAACAGAGATTGCTCGTTTAGGAAGAAAAATGGGCGGAAATCCGTTAACGTTTGCTGGTCTAACTGGTATGGGAGACTTAATTGTAACTTGTACAAGTGTGCATAGCCGAAATTGGCGCGCTGGAAATATGCTTGGAAAAGGGCACTCTTTAGAAGAAGTGCTAGAAAGTATGGGTATGGTTGTAGAAGGTGTAAGAACAACGAAAGCTGCTCATGAATTGGCAGAGAAAATGGAAGTTGAAATGCCGATTACAGCTGCTTTATATGACGTGCTGTTCAATGGGAATAATGTGAAAGATGCAGTAGGCTCATTGATGGGACGTGTTCGAAAACATGAAGTTGAAGCGATACCTGATTTGTTATAAAGAAAGCGGTAGAAGTACATTTCGTACTTCTACCGTTTTTTATTTTTTATGGGTCTTTTCACCAATTTTTCATCTCTGCATAGGATGAAGAGTAACTTGAGGAGAGGGTGAAAAGAATGGATAACAACATTTTTAATAACATTGAAAAAGAAGCGAAAGTGAACAAAGAAGATATTTTTAAATTAGCGTCGTCTGTTCAAAATGCGAACTTACGTGATGAGACAGTGCTTCGCCAATTGATTCATCAAGTTGCTCTAATGGCAGGACGCGAAGTGCCAAAAGAGCAAGAGGATCAAATTGTAAAAGCGATTATTAACAATAATATGCCGGCGGATTTTGGTTCGTTAAGTAAAATGTTTAAAAAATAAATTATGAGAAACAAAGAGTTTAGAGAATGCATATGATATTTATGAAAGAATGGGAATAGAGCTGTTAAGGGCATATTTGGTCAACCGAAGCGCATCATTTCGTGCTTCGGTTTTATTATTTTAAATAAAAATCATCAATTCACGGAAAAATGATGATTTTTATTTGTTTAAATATTTTAATTTGTTAAAATAGTATAAAAATAGATTGAAAGTAAAGGGGTGTATATATGTCGGAAGGACTTATGAAAATGTGGTTTGCTTTAGGGGCAATTGGATTTATGTTTCTTGCAGTAAGTTTTATTTTATTGAGTAGGCATAAAATGAAGAATAAATTTTTGAAAGGGATTACAGCTTTAGTGGCGTACACCCTCATGATTGTATCGGGAATTGTTATTTTCCTTGTTGTATTTAGTGGCCCTATTGAGCAATAAAGGATGTGTAGTCGGTAAATGTTACAAAAGCAACAGTCCATACTAGCATGAAAAGGTGATTGTCAGTGAAAAAAATCCATATTATTTTAATATTTTGTTGCATGAGCATTTTAACAGGGTGTATGTATCCAAGAGAAAATATGAAACAAAGTGCTATTCCTTATGAAGACCAGTTGCAAGTTGTACAAAAAGCCATTAATACATATAAGGAGCAAACGGATGGTTTATTACCAATTAAGACGCGTGATATGAGTACGCCGATTTATCAGAAGTATCCAATTGATTTTCAAAAAATTGCTCCAAGGTACATACAAGAGGCGCCAGGGAATGCGTATGAAAGTGGTGGGGTATATCAATATGTATTAATAGATGTTGAAAAAAATCCGACAGTAAAGTTAATTGATGTGAGAATGGCGGAACAAATTCAAGAAGTGGCATTGAAGCTAAGGATGTATCGTGATGAACATCAATATCCACCTTTTAAAAAAGTGATTACAGATGGTGTTTATGAATTAGACTTCAAAAAACTAGGATATAAAGATGTACCACAAGTGACAAGTCCGTACTCAGGAAAAGGTCTCCCTCTTGTAATTAATGAAAAAGGAGAATTGTTTGTTGATTATAGAATCGACTTATATGAAGCGTTGAAAAAAAATGAAGGACAATTTAAAGAAGGTGAAGATATCCGGAGTATACTATCGAAGGATTCCCCGTTTGTTCCTGCATATTCTTTGCCGTACACAGTAAAAAATGGAGAACCAATTTTTTTAAAATCATAAGTCATGAACCTTTCTTTTAGTGAATAAGTTCTAGAAGAAAGGTTTTTTATGTTATACAACTTGCGATGCAAACAAAAGGTATTTTTAAATAGTCATATGAAATTGGACAAAATTATATGATATATTGTCCGAACTTCTAGAATACCATTATATTATATCAGATATTATAGGCAACATTAGAGAAGGTATTAGTTGACTATAAACGTGGAATTATTCCCAAAAATATTGAGGGAGGGAATCACTTGGAAAAGGTAGATATTTTTAAAGATATTGCGGAACGCACAGGCGGTGATATTTATTTTGGAGTTGTAGGAGCTGTTCGAACAGGGAAATCAACATTTATTAAAAAGTTTATGGAACTTGTTGTTATTCCCAATATTGAAAATGAGTCAGACCGTCAAAGAGCGCAGGATGAACTGCCTCAAAGTGCTGCTGGTCGTACAATAATGACGACGGAACCGAAGTTTGTTCCAAACCAAGCGGTTTCTATCGAAGTAGATGAAGGTCTTGAAGTGAATATTCGATTAGTAGATTGTGTTGGATATACGGTTCCAGGAGCAAAAGGCTATGAAGATGAGAATGGTCCGCGCATGATTAATACTCCTTGGTATGAAGAGCCTATTCCATTCCATGAAGCTGCAGAAATAGGAACACGTAAAGTAATTCAAGAGCATTCAACAATTGGTGTCGTTATTACAACAGATGGAACAATTGGTGAAATTCCAAGAAGAGATTATATAGAGGCAGAAGAACGCGTTGTAAATGAGTTAAAAGAAGTAGGAAAGCCTTTCATTATGATTATCAATACTGTACAGCCATACCATCCAGATACGGAGCAGTTACGTCAAAGTTTATCAGAAGAATATGATATCCCAGTAATTGCGATGAGTGTAGAGAGTTTAAGAGAAACAGATGTGTATAACGTACTGCGAGAAGCATTATTCGAGTTCCCGGTTTTAGAAGTGAATGTAAACCTTCCGAGCTGGGTAATGGTACTAAATGAAGGGCATTGGTTACGCCAAAGTTATCAGGAAGCGGTTCAAGAGACTGTAAAGGATATAAAACGTCTTCGTGATGTGGACCGTGTCGTTTGGCAGTTTAGTCAATATGAATTTATTGATCGAGCGAGTCTAGCTGGCATCGATATGGGGCAAGGTGTGGCAGAGATTGATTTATATGCGCCAGATGAATTGTATGATCAAATTTTAAAAGAAGTAGTAGGAGTAGAGATTCGAGGGAAAGATCATTTATTAAAGCTTATGCTCGATTTATCTCATGCGAAAACAGAATATGACCAAGTGGCGGATGCCTTGCGGATGGTAAAACAAACCGGATATGGAGTAGCAGCGCCTGCATTAGCTGATATGAGCTTAGATGAACCGGAAATTATTCGTCACGGCTCAAGGTTCGGTGTTAAATTAAAAGCGGTTGCGCCGTCTATTCATATGATTAAAGTGGATGTAGAATCAACATTTGAACCAATTATCGGTACTGAAAAACAAAGTGAAGAACTAGTTCGTTACTTGATGCAAGATTTTGAAGATGACCCGCTATCAATTTGGAATTCTGATATATTTGGGCGCTCTCTTAGCTCTATTGTTAGAGAAGGAATTCAAGCGAAGTTATCTCTAATGCCAGAAAACGCTCGTTATAAATTAAAAGAAACGCTAGAAAGAATTATTAATGAAGGATCTGGCGGATTAATTGCGATTATATTATAAGAAAAAAATCCCTCTAATTGCAGAGGGATTTTTTTCTTTTTGAGTACGTAATAGAAAAATAAACAGTCATTATCTAATATTTTGTTGTAAATTGTCAAGTTTCATCAGAATTTCACATTTTTAGAGTAACAATTTCCTTAAAAATATTGAATTATAAAGGAGAATCGTATAATATAGGCGTTGATAATGATTTATCTACATCTTTGTAGTATAGAATTTGTAAAAATTGCCTACAAATGAAAGTAAGACTCATTTTATGATCATTATACAGTCTTATCTTTGGGAGGAGGTGAATGGCATGAACAAGACAGATTTAATCAATGCTGTTGCAGAAGCAAGTTCCCTTTCTAAAAAGGACGCAACAAAAGCAGTGGACGCTGTTTTTGATTCTATCTTAGAAGCTTTAAAACAAGGTGATAAAGTACAACTAATCGGATTCGGTAACTTCGAAGTTCGTGAGCGTGCGGCTCGTAAAGGTCGTAACCCACAAACAGGTGAGGAGATTGAAATCGCTGCAAGTAAAGTACCTGCATTCAAACCTGGTAAAGCGTTAAAAGATGCGGTTAAATAATCCTTACATATTAACAGGGAAGAAGAGTTTCCTTTTTGGAAACTCTTCTTTTTGCTTTTAAAAACATAAATATGCTAGAATGTGTTCGTATCACTTTTAGGTTTTTCGGGAGGGCTAGCGGATGGCAAAAGTTAATTTAGAACAAATTGAACATGCAGTACGTCTTATTTTAGAGGCAATCGGAGATGACCCAAATCGCGAGGGAGTACTTGATACACCGAAACGTGTTGCGAAAATGTACGCAGAAGTATTCTCAGGAATGCATGAGGATCCGAAAGAGCATTTACACAAAGTATTCGGAGAAGACCACGAAGAGCTTGTGCTAGTAAAAGATATACCATTCTATTCGATGTGTGAGCATCATCTTGTTCCGTTTTATGGAGTTGCTCACGTTGCATATATTCCGCAAGGTGGAAAAGTAACGGGACTAAGTAAATTAGCTCGTACTGTAGACACAATTGCGCGTCGTCCGCAACTACAAGAACGTATTACATCAACAGTAGCTAACTCTATTATGGAAGTACTAGAGCCGCATGGTGTAATGGTAGTAGTAGAAGCAGAGCATATGTGTATGACGATGCGTGGTGTGAAAAAGCCTGGTGCGAAAACAGTAACGACTGCAGTGCGCGGCGTGTTAGAAAATGATGCAGCAGCACGTAGTGAAATTTTATCGTTTATTAAGACGAATTAAAGAAGAGCGGGAAACTGCTTTTCTTTTTTTTATATACAAAAAAATGATATAGTTTTAATGTTAAAGAGCAAGAATATAAAGGTTGAAAATTACTTCTGCCTTTTGTGTAAATGAATGTTTGTAGTTGTTAGAGACGAAGATAACTTGTATGAATAAAAGTTGAGGCTTTATTCGGTGGCAGTTTGGCAGAAGTAGCCAAGTTTTGATTATAGAAAATAGAATGTATGTGTTATAATAAATTTTATGAATTAGAAAACAAGGGTGATTTTTTGTGTGTGACATCTACGGAGGGTATGCGGGTATTAAAGAGAAATTGATGGAGAAATTACGCCATCCTTATTTTATAAACTATATTGAAGAACCATTTATTGATGAAGAAAAAATAGCGCTGTTATACGGTGCATTAAAAAGTGCAAATATACATAAAGAACAAATTGATCATTATGTCGTAACGATTATGCTTGTACAAATTGCTCTTGATACACATGAAAAAGTATCAAATAAAGCAAACGAAGAGACGAGTGGATTCCATAAGCGTCGTCAATTGACAGTTCTTGCAGGGGATTATTATAGTGGTCTATACTATTACTTATTGTCAATGAATTGTGATATTATCTTAATTCGTGCACTTGCTGAAGGAATTAAGGAGATTAATGAACATAAAATTATGCTGTATCAAAAAGCACATGTGACGATTCAAGACATAATGGAAAGTGTAGTAATAATTGAATCTGCGCTTTTGCAAAAAACATGTGATCATTTTCAGTTATCTAATTGGAAACCATATATAACTTATGTGTTAGGAAAAAATCGTCTTCAAAAAGAGTGTCAATTGTATGCTGATAAACAAAATTCACCTGTTTTTCAAGCAGTCCAAAAAATCTCATTGGATGATGATAAAAATTTGGAAACAGTTATTAATGAATGGCTTATGGAAATGAGAAAGCAAGAAGAAAATTTTTTAGAGAATCATACAGAAGTTAATGAGATAATTTCTATGTTAAGAGATAAATCAAGGACATAAGCAACTTTACATTGGAAGAAGGTACGAGCATGCAACAATCAAAAGAAGAAAGAGTACATGACGTATTTGAGAAAATTTCTGATAAATACGATGTGATGAATTCTGTAATTAGTTTTCAAAGGCATAAGGCATGGCGCAAAGAAACGATGCGAATTATGGATGTGAAACCCGGGAGTAAGGCACTTGACGTATGCTGCGGGACGGCAGATTGGACAATTGCACTAGCGGGAGCTGTAGGTGAAGATGGGAAGGTTTACGGTTTAGACTTTAGCGAAAATATGCTAGCTGTCGGTAAACAAAAGGTAGAAGCTTTAGAATTAAAGCAAGTAGAACTTATGCATGGAAATGCAATGGAACTTCCTTATGAAGATAATACGTTTGATTATGTAACGATTGGTTTTGGGTTACGTAACGTTCCGGATTACATGCAAGTATTAAAAGAAATGACGCGTGTAGTAAAGCCTGGTGGAAAAGTAATTTGCCTGGAAACATCTCAACCAACGATGATAGGTTTTCGTCAAGGATATGTCTTATACTTTAAATATATCATGCCGTTATTTGGAAAGATGTTTGCGAAAAGTTATAAAGAATATTCATGGCTTCAGGAATCTGCTAGTACATTCCCAGGGATGAAAGAGTTAGCACGTATGTTTGAAGAAGCTGGGCTTAAGAATGTGCAAGTGAAACCATTTACTTTTGGTGTAGCAGCTATGCATTTAGGTATTAAACCAGAATCAAAATAGAAAATAGAAAAAAGACGTTTTAGGTTAAGGTGAACAATATGAAGTTACAACTTATGTACTCTTTTTTACGATCGGATATTAATGTTATAGAAAAAGAATTGAAGAAGACAGTTGCTTCTGAGCAGCCGTTAGTAGAAGAAGCGGCATTACAGCTTATTGAAGCAGGTGGGAAGCGGATTCGCCCTGTTTTTGTTTTGCTTGCAGGGAAATTTGGGGATTATAAGTTAGATGCAATTAAGCATGTTGCGGTTGCATTAGAACTAATTCATATGGCTTCGCTTGTTCACGATGATGTCATTGATGCTGCGTTTTTACGACGCGGTAGCGCAACAGTGAATGCGAAATGGGGAGATCGTATTGCAATGTATACAGGAGACTACTTGTTTGCGAAGTCTCTTGAATGTATAACAAATATAGAAATTCCAGATGCACATCAAGCGTTGTCTCATACAATTTTAGAAGTTTGTAAAGGTGAAATCGAACAAATTAAAGATAAGTATAACTATGATCAAAATTTAAGAACGTATTTAAGAAGGATAAAACGAAAAACAGCATTGTTAATCGCCGCAAGTTGTCAGTTGGGAGCGATTGCTGCTGGTGCTAATCGTGATACTGTAAATCGTCTATTTTGGTACGGATATTTTGTTGGTATGTCTTATCAAATTATTGATGATATTTTAGATTTCGTATCGACAGAAGAGAAGCTTGGAAAGCCTGCTGGTGGTGATTTATTACAAGGTAACATTACATTACCTGTTTTGTATGCCATGGAAGATCCAGTTCTTCGTCAAAAAATTACATCTGTGCATGAAAATACAACAGCAAGTGAAATGAAAGAAATTATTGATGATATTAAAGCGAGCGAAGCTATTGATAAAGCATTTTCGTTTAGTGAACGTTATTTACATAAAGCATTAGAAATAATAAAACCACTCCCTCGTGGACAGGCGAAGTATGCGTTGCAAAATGTCGCAAAGTATATTGGAAAACGAAAATTTTAGTGTTTTGTCTAAAAAATAAAATAATCTCTCTATTTCAAAACTATTGCGCAATTGTGATAAGGGTGTTAATATGTGTGTGGGGATATACAATTACATACATAATTCAGAAGTGGAGAGATTTTTTATGGAAAAAACATTTCTAATGGTAAAACCAGACGGTGTACAACGTGCCTTCATTGGGGAAATTGTAGCTCGTTTTGAGAAAAAGGGCTTTCAATTAGTTGGTGCAAAATTAATGCAAGTTACTCCGGAAATTGCTGAACAACACTACGGTGAGCATAAAGAAAGACCTTTCTTTGGTGAATTAGTAGACTTTATTACATCTGGTCCTGTATTCGCAATGGTATGGCAAGGTGAAGGTGTAGTAGATACAGCACGCAATATGATGGGTAAAACACGACCACATGAAGCTGCTCCTGGAACAATTCGTGGAGATTTCGGTGTAACTGTTGCGAAAAACATTATCCACGGTTCGGATTCTTTAGAAAGTGCAGAACGCGAGATTGCTATTTTCTTTAAGGAAGAAGAATTAGTAGACTACTCAAAATTAATGAATCAATGGATTTACTAATTATTTTGAAATAATTTGTAAACGCTTTAATAACTGTGATAATAGTAAAAAGTGTGAGAAGAATAGGGGTATTCTTCTTGCACTTTTTTTATTTCGATCAGTTACGAAGTTAGGGCTGTTATGATATATTGGTATGTAAAGTAAAAGGTCTACTATTATGAAAATAATCGAACAATTACAAGTAGGGAAAGCAAACATTCGATTTACTATATAATTTCTTTGTATTTTAAAGAGTGATGGAAGATAATATAGCTGCTTTATGTAGCGGGATAAATACATATGCGAAAAGAGGAATAACGTATGCGATATATTACAGCTGGTGAATCCCACGGTCCGCAACTTACGACAATTTTAGAAGGTGTTCCGGCAGGGGTATCTTTAGTAGCGAATGATATAAATGAAGAATTAGCTAGAAGACAAAAAGGATATGGACGCGGTAGACGCATGCAAATTGAGAAAGACCAAGTGCAAATTGTAAGTGGTGTTAGGCATGGGAAGACGATGGGGTCACCGATTGCACTTGTTGTTGAAAATCGTGATTTTACACATTGGACAAAGGTTATGGGTGCAGAGCCGTTAACTGAGCAGGAAGAGAAAGAAATGAAAAGGCAAGTTACGAAACCTAGACCTGGACACGCAGATTTAAATGGTGCGATTAAATATGGTCATAGAGATATGAGGAATGTATTAGAGCGTTCTTCAGCACGTGAAACGACAGTTCGTGTTGCAGCTGGTGCAGTTGCAAAAAAAATATTAGCGGAATTAGGTATACAAGTAGCGGGACATGTTATCGAGATTGGTGGTGTACAGGCAGCAAATATTAAATATAACTCTATTGTGGAATTACAAAGTACTACAGAAGCATCTCCTGTACGTTGTTTAGATGAAGAGGCCGGTAAAAAGATGATGCAAGCAATTGATGATGCGAAGGCAAATGGTGATTCTATCGGTGGTATTGTTGAAGTAGTTGTAGAAGGAATGCCAATTGGAGTAGGTAGCTATGTACATTATGATAGAAAATTAGATGCAAAATTAGCAGCGGCAATTATGAGTATTAACGCTTTTAAAGGTGTTGAAATTGGAATTGGTTTTGAAGCAGCACATAGACCTGGAAGTGAAGTGCATGATGAAATCCTTTGGGATGAAGTGCAAGGGTACAGAAGACAAACGAACAATGCAGGTGGATTAGAAGGTGGCATGACAACTGGTATGCCGGTTGTTGTGCGCGGTGTTATGAAACCGATACCGACATTATATAAACCGCTTCAAAGTGTTGATATTGATACGAAAGAACCTTTTACAGCGAGTATTGAACGTTCAGATAGTTGTGCAGTGCCAGCAGCTAGCGTTGTGGCTGAAGCTATTGTGGCTTGGGAGCTCGCAACAGCTTTAATTGAACAATTTGGATTAGATCGTATCGATCTTATACGTGAAAATATTGAGAAACATAATGAATATGCGAGGGGATTTTAATGGAGAACATACATATTCAAACGAAATCAAAAGAATATGATGTACATGTTGGAAGGGAGGCGTTGTCACACTTAACAACGCTTATTCAAAAAATGAATCCTGCAGTATCTAACATAATGATCATTTCTGATGAAGCTGTTGCATCACTGCATTTACAGACAGTTGTTGATGCATTGCAAGTAGAGCAAAAAGTATTTTCGTTTGTTGTACCGAGTGGCGAAAAAGAGAAGTCTTTTGAAAATTTCTATGAGGCTCACACTTCGGCTCTTGAAAATAAATTAGATAGAAATTCTTTAATCATCGCACTTGGAGGCGGAATGATTGGAGATTTGGCTGGATTTGTTGCCGCGTCGTTTATGCGTGGTATTCGCTTTGTCCAAGTTCCAACGACTTTATTAGCTCACGATAGCGCAGTAGGCGGGAAAGTAGCAATTAACCATCCACTAGGGAAAAATATGATTGGAGCGTTTCATCAGCCAGAAGCTGTTGTATATCATACGCCATTTTTACATTCACTTCCTGAAAAAGAGTGGCGATCAGGTTATGCAGAAGTGATAAAGCATGCTCTTATTGGTGATGTAGAGCTATATCATTGGTTAAAAGAAGAAGTGCAAACGTTAACGGATCTTCGTGATGAAAAGTTAATTCATATATTAACGAAGGCGATTCCTGTGAAAGCGAATATTGTGTCGCAAGATGAAACAGAAAAAGGTGTACGTGCCCATTTGAATTTTGGGCATACGTTAGGACATGCTCTTGAAAAAGAGTTAGGATATGGGAATATTACTCACGGTGATGGAGTAGCGGTTGGCATGCTATTTGCTATGTTTTTAAGTGAGCAAGTGTACAAAGTTGATCTTTCTTATGAAGAAATGAAGCAGTGGTTCTTGAAATACGGTTATCCAAAAATGCCAAGTGACTTGAATGTAGAACGTCTCGTTCAGTTGATGAAACAAGATAAAAAAGCAAATGCTGGAACAATTCATATGGTGCTTATGCAGGAATATGGGGGAGTGAATGTCGTATCTATTTCAGATGAGACTGTTCATATTGCGTTAGAAGCATTTCAAAAGGATATGGTGTAAAAAGTCATAGAACAGGTATGAAATGCATATTTAAAGGTATTCTCGTAATGGTGACGGTTATGATTAAAGATGACAGTAAGACATTATAAATCATATCAATGACTGGGGGAAGAAAAGTGAGAGTAAAAGAGCAATTGTTAACTTTGAGAGCATATGTACCTGGGAAAAATATTGAGGAAGTAAAAAGAGAATACGGATTGTCAAAAATTGTGAAACTAGCATCGAATGAAAATCCGTTTGGCTGCTCTGCGCGTGTGACAGAAGCATTAACTTCGTTAGTTAATCAATATGCACTCTATCCGGACGGGGCGGCATTTGAGCTTCGTGAGAAAGTAGCAGAGCATTTAGGTGTAAAAGCGGAACAACTTTTATTTGGTAGTGGGCTAGATGAAGTCATTCAAATGATTAGTCGTGCTTTGCTACATAATGGAACAAATGTTGTAATGGCGAACCCTACGTTCTCGCAATACCATCACCATGCTGTTATTGAAGGAGCAGAAGTTCGTGAAGTACCACTTAAAGATGGCATTCACGATTTAGATGCAATGTTACAACAAGTAGATGAGAAAACGAAGATTGTATGGGTTTGTAATCCGAATAATCCGACAGGTACATATGTAGAAAAACAAAAATTACTTTCATTTTTAGAATCAGTTCCAAAGTCAGCGCTCGTTATTATGGACGAAGCATATTATGAATATGCTGGGGCAGAAGATTATCCGCAAACATTACCTCTTCTTGAAAAGTACGAAAATCTTATGGTGCTACGCACATTCTCAAAAGCATATGGATTAGCTGCTTTTCGTATTGGATATGCGATTGGTGATGCAAAGCTTATTGGGCAGCTAGAGGTAGCAAGACTACCATTTAACACATCAACTATCGCCCAAGCGGTAGCATTAGCGGCAATAGAGGATCAACAGTTTTTACAAGAGTGTGTGAAGAAAAATGCCGGAGGATTAAATCAATATTATGCATTTTGTAAGGAATATAACGTATTCTACTATCCATCTCAAACGAATTTCATTTTCTTGAAACTTGGTATACCTGGTAATGAAGCTTTCGAACGATTAATGAAAAAAGGATATATCGTTCGTTCTGGTGCAGCATTTGGTATGCATGATGGTATTCGTATTACTGTTGGATTAAAAGAAGAAAATGATGAGATTATTGAATTACTTACGGAACTTGTAAAAGAACAAGTGAAGAAAGAAGAAACATATTCTTAAGAAATGGTGGAGGCTCCTGTTACAGGAGCCTTTTTCATTTGAACTGCAATAAGGGGAGTTGTTTGCACGTTCAAGAAAGAAAACGTTACAATAGAAGTAGACGTATAAGAAGAACTATTGTACATATAACTTATTTAAAATGTGAGGAGGATACAGTTTGAAACTAGTAGGACGAAAAAATAGTTTGAATGGGAAAATTGTTGTTCCAGGAGATAAATCTATTTCGCATCGCTCTGTTATGTTTGGAGCGATAGCGGAAGGGACGACGAAAGTATCAAATTTTTTATTAGGAGAAGATTGTTTAAGTACAATTGCATGTTTTCAAAAACTAGGTGTCCAGATTGAACAGTTTGGTAACGATGTCACGATTTACGGTAAAGGATTACATAATTTACAAGAACCGAAAGAAGTATTAGATGTGGGGAATTCAGGGACGACTATTCGTCTTATGCTTGGGATTTTAGCAAATACGCCGTTCCATAGTACGATAATTGGTGATGCATCAATTGGAAAACGTCCTATGAAACGTGTTACAGACCCGCTTAGTCAGATGAATGCTCAAATTGATGGTAGAGAAAACGGACAATATACACCTTTATCTATTCGCGGTGGTAAGGTAAAAGGTATGCATTACCATTCACCAGTAGCAAGCGCACAAGTGAAGTCAGCAGTTTTACTTGCGGGTTTGCAAGGGGAAGGGATTACTACGGTAACAGAGCCTATGCAATCTCGTGATCATACGGAAAGAATGTTGCGTGCATTCGGTTGTACCGTAGATGTTAATGGACGGACTGTTTCATTACAAGGTGGACAACAACTTAAAGGTGCAGACATAGAAGTTCCAGGGGATATTTCTTCGGCGGCATTTTTCTTAGTAGCTGGTGCAATTGTCCAAAATAGTAAGCTTGTATTGGAAAATGTTGGTTTAAATCCGACGAGAACAGGGGTTTTAGATGTATTAACAAAGATGGGTGCACTTATTTCTATCGATCATATTAGAAATGAAGAGTTTGAACCGTGCGGGGATATTACGATTGAAACATCTAAACTAAAAGGAATAGAAATTGGTGGAACTCTTATTCCAAGATTAATTGATGAAATTCCTGTAATTGCTTTATTAGCAACGCAGGCAGAAGGAAGTACTGTTATTAAAAACGCTGAGGAGTTAAAAGTAAAAGAAACAAATCGTATCGATACGGTTGTAGATGAATTAGGCAAATTAGGTGCGAAGATTGAAGCTACACCAGATGGTATGATTATATATGGTAAACAAAGTTTAAAAGGAAATACTGTTAATAGTCACGGCGATCATCGTATTGGGATGATGCTTGCAATCGCATCGTGTATTATAGATGGAGAAGTGAAAATAGAGAATAGTGATGCGGTCGCTGTATCGTATCCGGAATTTTTCGAACAATTAGCTGCGCTATGAGAGAAAGTATAGGAAGAGGTAGTTCACTCAAAAGGTTGCGTTCTTACACCTAGTTGCTTATGATAAATGAACAGAAGAGAATATTTTTTGAATTAAAGGAGACGTTTATGCAAAAGTTTGAACAGGCTGTTTCTTATATTGAAAACGGTGAAGCAGAAAAAGGATTACAATTATTAAAAGAACAACTACGAGTTGCTAATGATGAAGAGAAGTATGATATCGCTCGTTACTATCATACACTTGGGTTTATGGATGAGGCGTTAGCAATTACTGAAGACTTACGCTTGCTATATCCGGAAGAAAGTGAATTTACGGTATTTTTAGCAGAATTATATATTGATTTAGATAAAGAAGATGAAGCGATTGAAGTGCTTCATGATATTCCAGAAAACGATGATTTATATGTTCAATCGTTATTACTTGTAGCGGATTTATTCCAAATGCAAGGTTTTGATGATGTAGCAGAACAAAAACTATTAAAGGCGAAAGAAATGATGCCAGACGAACCTGTTATTACGTTTGGGTTAGCAGAATTATATAGTAGTAAAGGTGAAGAGCAAAAGGCGATCACTTATTATGAATCGTTACTAGCAGAACATAAAGTTATGGGTGGTGTTGTCATTGCGCTTCGTCTAGCAGAAACTTTAAGTGCTATTGGAAACTGGGAAGAGGCAATCTCTTACTATGAAGCGGGGTTAGAAGAGCAAAAAGATATTCACTCATTATTTGGATATGCCTTCACATTATACCAAGGAGAAGAATATCAAAGAGCAATTGGTGCTTGGCAAGAATTAAAAGAATTAGATCCTGAATACGCATCGTTATACATGTATTTAGCGAAAAGCTATGAAAAAGAAGGCATGCTTCAAGAAAGCTATGAAACACTTCAAGAAGGAATTAAAGTAGATGAGCTGTCTGTTCCTTTCTATGTAGAATTAGCGAATATTGCGGCGAAATTAGGTAAAATAGCGGAGGCAGAAGAAGTGCTTCAAAAAGCGCTGGAGCTAGATCCGGGACATTTAGGTGCGATATTAAAATATGCGTATATTTTAAAAGAACAAGAGAAATACGAAGAGCTAATTGCAGTTGTAGAGCGTGCAATTGACAGTGGAGAACCAGATACACAACTACTTTGGGATCTTGCATTTGCAAAAAAACAATTAGAAATGTATTCGGATGCATTAAAACACTATGAAAGTGCATATACTTCTTTTAAGAATCATCCAGATTTCTTGGAAGAGTACGGTTATTTCTTATTAGAAGAAGGAATGCGAAAAGAGGCGAAAGAAGTATTTACGCAGTTAATACAACTAGACCCGACACAAATTCATATTGAAGAATTGTTATATAATTTAGAGGATTTTTCATAAGTTGGAAGGAAACTGAATGCCGCTTCTTGAATCTAAAAAGAAAAGAGAAAGACAGAGGAGGGACTTAATCGCTATGAATACCCCTGTTTCTGTAAACGAGAAGAAGGATTTTGTAAAATGGTTTTTGAATAATTACCAACTGAAACAGCGTGAATGTGTATGGATTTTGAATTATTTAATGAGTCACGATCAATTAATGCATAAAGTCCACTTCGTAGAACATGCAAAATATTGTCCGCGTGGCTTAGTAATGTCAGCAAATTGTGTGAAAGACACACCGTTTCACTTTTTCAAACAAAATGTAATGACAACAGATGCAGAAAAATCGTTTCATGATATTCGTTTGAATCGAGATGAGGATATTTATATTCAGCTTAATTTTAAATCATCGTTCCAAAATGCAAACTATGTAGCTGTATTAGAAGAAAACCCATATTTGCCAAAGCATATTGAAGTGAATGAAAAAGATCGATTGCTTGCAGAACGATTTTTAGAAGAAAGTGTATTCTCATTTAGAAGAGAACGTCTTTTGAAACAAATTGATGAAGCTTTGGATAAGCAAGATAAGGAAGCATTTCATAGGTTAACAGCAGAGTTGAAGATTTTATAGAATTCATTTTGATTATGTAATCTTTACGAAATTCAGACTTTTTAAGAAAAACTACTTAATAATAGGTAGTTTTTCTTTTTTTACCTCTTTTAGTATGGTTTAATATATATAAAGTGAAAGTTCTGTTATTTCAAATGGAGGAGGGGAGAAAAGGTGAAATGGATTGTAAAAGATGTAGAACAGTTTGAGCAAGCGAGGGAGTATGTAGATACAGGGATTATACCCCTTTTGTCTATTTCGGCAGCAAAAGGGATGAAAATGGTTGTAGAGCAAGGTGAATTTATTGAGGCTTTGAGTATGGAGTTGGAAAGGGAGTATAAAGGAAGAGTGCTTTTACTGCCCGCATTTACGTATTTGGTAGAGAGCCAAAAGAATGAAAAAGACCGTTTGCAAGAATGGACAGATCATTTGCAAAGGCAAGGTTTTAAGCATATTGCCTATGTGACAAGTGACTTTTCATGGAAAGAAGATATGAGAGATGTGCAGGGTGATTTATTTTGGTTTCCATCGTTATCATTAGACCAATTTAGTGACCAAGCGAAAAGGGAAGTTATTCGTGCACACATAAAAAATATTATGGAAATGTTGGAAGAAAGATGGATAAAATAATAATAAACAGAAAGTTCTTATTATTATGAGTAGTATGATATTGACCTATACAAGAGGGTATTATATCATGATAGTGTCCTAGTTTTTATTTTTTATATAATTTTTTCACGAGGGGACAATTTCTGATAGAGGGGGGAAATTTTCGTGAGCGAGAAAGAACATCGTGTGTCAAGAAGACAGTTTTTAAATTACACACTTACAGGGGTAGGAGGCTTTATGGCGGCGGGTATTTTAATGCCGATGACGAGGTTTGCGCTTGATCCGGTGTTAAGAAAAGAAGCGGGAACAGATATGGTTGCTGTTGGACAAGTAAAGGATATTACAACAGAGCCGAAGCGCTTCGATTTTAAGGTGAAGCAGGTTGACGGGTGGTACAAGTCTGAAGAGCCAAAATCTGCTTGGGTGCATAAAGATGAAAGTGGAGAAATTGTTGCGTTTTCTCCAGTATGTAAACATTTAGGTTGCACAGTGAACTGGAATTCGGACAAAGCACATCCTAATCAATTCTTTTGCCCGTGTCACGGGGGACGTTACACAAAAGATGGGATGAACATTAAAGGCACACCGCCTCTTGCTCCGCTTGATGTGTACGAGTCTAAAGTGAAAGATGGAACGTTGTATTTAGGAAAAGCGAAGCCAAGAGGGGGTGCAAAGTAGATGCTAAATAAAATTTATGATTGGGTGGACGAACGTTTAGATATTACACCGATATGGCGTGATATCGCTGATCATGAAGTACCTGAGCATGTTAACCCGGCACATCACTTTTCTGCATTCGTCTATTGCTTTGGAGGACTTACCTTTTTCGTTACAGTAATTCAAATTTTGTCCGGAATGTTTTTGACGATGTATTATGTGCCGGATATTAAAAATGCTTGGGAGTCGGTTTATTATTTACAAAATGAAGTAGCTTACGGGCAAATTGTTCGTGGTATGCATCACTGGGGTGCTAGTCTCGTAATTGTAATGATGTTTTTACATACACTCAGAGTTTTCTTCCAAGGTGCGTATAAAAAGCCTCGTGAGTTAAACTGGATTGTTGGTGTTCTTATTTTCTTTGTTATGTTAGGTCTTGGTTTTACCGGATATTTATTACCGTGGGATATGAAAGCGTTATTTGCTACGAAAGTAGGGATTCAAATTGCAGAGCAAACGCCGCTCATTGGTCCTTATATTAAAACATTACTCGCTGGTCATTCCGAAATCGTTGGCGCCCAAACATTAACTCGCTTCTTTGCTATTCACGTCTTCTTCTTACCAGCAGCACTTCTAGGTTTAATGGCCTTCCACTTCATCATGATTCGCAAACAAGGTATTTCCGGTCCGCTATAAGAGATTGCTAAATTAAAGGGGAAAGAACAAAAGGAGGGAGATTATGCATCGCGGCAAAGGGATGAAGTTTGTAGGAGATTCTCGGGTACCAGTAGCCCGGAAACCAAATATTCCAAAAGATTATTCTGAATATCCAGGGAAAACAGAAGCGTTTTGGCCGAATTTCTTGTTAAAAGAATGGATGGTTGGTGCAGTTTTTTTAGTCGGTTATTTATGTTTAACAGTGGCGCATCCGTCACCGCTTGAGAGAATGGCGGATCCTACAGATGCAGGATATATACCACTTCCAGATTGGTATTTCTTATTCTTGTATCAGTTATTAAAGTATTCGTATGCTTCAGGCTCATTTACTGTAATTGGTGCGTTTATTATGCCGGGGATTGCGTTTGGAGCGTTACTATTAGCTCCGTTTCTAGATCGAGGCCCAGAAAGAGCACCATTGAAGCGTCCTGTAGCAACGGGGTTTATGCTTTTAGCAATTGCATCGATTATTTTTTTAACTTGGGAATCTGTAGCACACCACGATTGGGAAGCTGCAAAAAAACAAGGAGCAATTGTAAAAACAGCACCAGTTGATAAAAATGATGACGGCTACAAGTTGATGCAAAAAAATACTTGTTTAACATGTCATGGTGACAATTTACAGGGCGGAGCGGCAGCACCGGCTTTGCAAAACTTAACTTTAAAACCAGAAGAAATCGCTAAAATTGCGAAAGATGGAAAAGGTTCAATGCCTAAAGGTGTATTTAAAGGTACAGATGAGGAACTGAAAAAGCTTTCGGAATTCGTTGCAAAGTATAATAAAAAATAATAGAAAAGCTGACTACAAAATCTGTGGTCAGCTTTTTATTTTGCGTACCCAGCTAAGCTGGGCACTGTTTGATGGTGAAAGGTTTAAATAGAATTCTACAAGGATTCAAAAATTATTATAGCCTATCTTTAATTGGACAGAAGTGGCTCGGTAAAATAGATTGGTACGTCTTAGAACGGCTTAACCTTTTCTGGAATAAGAAAAGAAATGTTCGAAAGAAACATGGTCGTATCAAGGACTTGATGAAGAAAATAACATACACACTCGTGAAAGTAGGAAGCTAGAACAAACTGAAAGCTAAAGAAGGAAGAGCATCGGAAAGCCGTATGAGGGAAAACCTCACGTACGGTTTGATGAGGGGAAGCTGAAACAGAAAAGGGATAGCAAAGCCATCTCTAAAGAAAATTTAATCTGTTTCAGTTTTCTACTCTACGATGACGGAAAGTTTGCTATATAATAGAGTAGAGTTCGATGAAAGAATTACTTTGTTTGAAAGGTGTTGGACATACAGATTGGCTTACTTGTATGCAATGTTAAGGCAACGTTCGGTACTATTATTTTTATTGGTTGTTAACATATTAGGTACAATTTACGGATTCATATGGTATGGAAATCAATTAAAAGAAACCTCACCTATATTTTGGCCGTTTGTACCAGATAGCCCTATGGCGACTCTCTTTTTTGTCTTTGTTTTAATTGCTTTTTTGATGAAGAAGAACTGGGGGTTAATAGAAGCGCTAGCGATAGTTACTTTAATAAAATATGGTGTTTGGGCTGTTGTTGTAAATGCAATTATGATTTATGTAAAAGGCCCTATTGGCCTTATGGGATATATGTTAATGTTATCTCATTTTGCGATGGCAGTGCAGGGAATGTTATATGCTCCGTTTTATCGGATAAAAAAATGGCACTTCACTGTAGTTGGCATATGGACATTACATAATGATGCAATTGATTATTTATTTTGGCAAATGCCGAGATATGGGATTATGCATTTATTTGTAGAGAAAATTGGTTATTTTACGTTTTGGTTAAGTATTGCTGTACTGTGTATTACATATTATTATTGCTTACGTGAGAACCGAAAACAGTTTTCTTTATGATGGTGAGGACATTTAGGGGGAGAAAATGAAGAAAAATAAGAGCGGTATAAACATATTGGATCGATTGATCACTTTAGTAGTTTCCTATAGCATAGCATTTTCTGTTTTCGCTCTCGCGACAACGGTAGTTGTATATGGAAAATGGTTGTATTATTTTGAAATTGATTTTTTAAATATTCCAGATTTAGCGGATATGACGAAAGATGAAATTAAGAGAAACTATGATGTGCTTATTACATATTTATCGCCGTTTTATGAAGGTGCATTACAATTGCCGACATTAGATATGTCCACAAATGGACGCATTCATTTTGTAGATGTTAAAAATATTTTAGTAAAGATTCAATATATAATGTATGGAACGATTGTAATTGCTGTATTAGGAGGAGCGTATTTATTAAAAAAGAAAAAAGAAAAGTTTTTACTTCACGGAGCGATTCTTACAATTATTTTTCCAATAGCTCTTACGTTACCAATTGCTATTAATTTTGAAAAGAGTTTCGTATTATTTCATAAGCTTTTATTTAGCAATGATTATTGGATGTTTGATATTGAAACAGATCCGGTTATTTTAATGTTACCGGAAGAATTCTTTATGCATGCTGCATGTATTATTTTATTATTGATTTTAGGTGGTAGTATGCTTTGTTACGGTGTGTATAAATATTTAGTGAAAAAGAAAAGGGTTTCAAAGAAAAAATTCTCTGTTTAAAGAGAATTTTTTTGTTTTCATAGAGATAATATATTTTTTGGTTTTGTTCTGTTCTATTCTTGTCCAATTCCACATATTTTGTACTAGTAGTTATAGGGGGGACCGGGATGAAGAGAACATTAATTGGACTGATAGCATTTCTAATTATAATGTTTCCAGTACGTATATATGCTGAAGAGTGGAGTGAACTAACTGGATTGCTAGATGACTCTTTGCAGTTAGTGAAGAAAAAAGAAGATGAAAAGGCAATACAAGTACTGTACCATTTCTCAGAGCAATTTCTATCAAAGGAGAATGAAAATAATTCAAAAGTAACTCCGGGACAAATTAGAGTCGTTTCTTTAGCATACGATAAGGCGAAACAATCTCTCGCGGAAGATTCAGATAGGCAAGTTAAAGTGGATAATATGTTAGCGTTACAACTTGCTGTTGATGCACAAGTATCTAAATATCAGCCACTTTGGATGGAAAGAGAAAGAAAGATAATGAATGCTTTTTCTCAAGTAGAAAAGGCGATGGAAAAAGACGATGATGGACAGTTCCAACAGACGCTAAATACATTTTTAAATGAATTTAATATTATTTATCCTAGTTTAATGATTGCTCTGCCAGAAAACGAAGCGCAGCGTGTAAATGCACATTTATCTTATTTGGATGAATTTCGTAACGTTATGTTAAAAACGAAAGGTGGACAAATGCAACTAGGGATTATTAAAGGTGATTTGCAAAAAATATTTCATACAGTAAAAAAAGATGAGATTGCTCCCTCTCTCATTTGGTTTATGACAATTACTGGAGGACTTATTTTGTTCACTTTAACGTATGTTGGATGGAGAAAGTATAAAGGGGAGAGAGAGAAGCGGAGAAGCAACTTGCATTCTAAAGATAAATAATACGCATAAATAAAGATACGGATTGTAAGGTTTATTTATTGACAACGGTGGAAGAAAAAAATAGAATGAGAAGTACTATAATTAAAACTTCAATGGAGGTTTATGATGTTTTATTTAATTTACTTCGCGATCATTTTGATCATACCGTTGTATGCACAGTCAAAAGTACGTAGTGCCTATAGCAAGTATTCACAAGTTTATTCAACATCAGGTATGACAGGAGCGGAAGTGGCTCGAAAAATTTTAGATGAAAATGGATTGTACAATGTAGCCGTAGAAGAAACGCCAGGTCATTTGTCAGATCATTATGACCCGCGTGTAAAGACGGTTAGATTATCGACAGATAACTATTATGGTCATTCAGTTGCTGGTACAGCTGTAGCAGCACATGAAGTAGGACACGCAATTCAAGATGCGAAAGATTATAACTTTATGCGTGTACGCCATTCGTTAGTGCCAGTTGCTAATTTTGGTTCAAACATGTCATGGGTTTTTGTCCTAATTGGTGTATTTGCACAAATGTCTGGTTTGTTGTTACTAGGAATTATTTTAATGGCAGCAGGTGTTATTTTCCAACTTGTTACATTACCAGTTGAGTTTGATGCATCAAAACGCGCAATGCAACAAATTGAAGCACTTGGTATCGTATCAACAGATGAGTACGGTCAAGCTCGTAAAGTATTAAATGCGGCAGCATTAACATATGTAGCAGCAGCTGCTGTAGCAGTATTTGAATTATTACGTCTCGTATTAATTTATACTGGTATGCAGCGTAGCGACGATTAAAGACTATCAATTTTGATAGTCTTTTTTTGTTTTGTGGATTGAATCTTATAATATGTTACAAATGGAAATAATAGAGAGAATATGGGGTATAGAACTAGTTAAAATAAAGATAAGTATGGAATGATGAAAGAAGGTGACGGACATAGAATATCCATATTATTTAGTTAAACAAGTGAAGGAGCGTAGTGCTACATACCAATTAGAAGGTTTTTTAAGTGGACAGGGCCCTAAAAACCCGAAATTAATGCTTGTTGGAGAAGCACCTGGTGAAACAGAAATTCATAATGGGATTCCATTTAGTGGGAGAGCGGGAAAACATTTAATGGAATTTTTAGAACGTATTCACGTTACAAGGGAAGAAGTATATATTACGAGTGCGGTCCGGAGTAGACCTTATAAATGGAGAGAGAAAAGGGAACGAAATGGCGAAATAATACAGAAGAAGTACAATAGAACACCGAATCAAGGTGAGATACTTGCCCATGCACCTTTGCTAGATTATGAACTGGAATTTATACAGCAGCCGGTTATTGTCACACTTGGTAATATTGCATTACAGCGTTTAGTTGGTAAAAATGATAAAATTACGGATGTTCATGGAGAATTGTTAAAGCAACCTGTGCAGCGATTGAAAGATAGCAGCAGTACAGAATTTATTTGGTCAGAAAAAGAATATCATATTTTTCCGACCTTTCATCCAGCTTCTATTTTCTATAATCGGAGTTTGTTGGAGCTTATTTATGAGGATTTGGAGAAACTTAAAAGATTTATAATAAAAAACTAGAAAAGCTACAGAGCTTTTCTAGCTGAATTTAATTATGTAACGGATTTTTATTTTCATCTAATGTAAATCCTTCACCAACAACATCGTGTACATCACTTACAGCGACAAAGGCATGTGGATCTACTGAAATAATGATATTTTTTAATTTTACGATTTCATTTTTAGCAACAACACAATATAGTACATTACGTTCTATTTTTGTATAGGATCCAACTGCTTTTAAAAAGGTTGCTCCGCGCTCCATTTCTGATAAAATTTTTGAAGCAATTTCATCGTTTTTATCAGAAATAATAGTTGCTCCTTTTGCTGCATAAGCACCTTCTTGCATGAAATCAATAACCTTAGCCCCGATAAAAACAGCAACTAACGTATACATGCCCTCGCGATATGATAAATATGTAAGAATAGAGATAATGATAACGACCGCATCAAACATAAACATCGTTTTTCCCATACTCCAGCCAACATATTTGTGAGCTAGCCTTGCGATAATATCAACACCGCCAGTAGTCCCGCCGTATTTGAATATAATTCCAAGTCCTATGCCGATAAATGCCCCAGCGAATAAAGCAGCCAGTGTCATATCATTTTGCAAGTTTAAATGTAAGTTGAGAACCTCGTAGCGCTGAAACACCCAAAGGAATAAAGAGACGCTAAATGTACCGATTAATGTGTATAAAAATGTTGTTCGGCCGAGTAATTTCCAGCCAATGAAAAATAGAGGGACGTTTAAAATTAAGTTTGTATAGGAAGGATCAAGTGAAAATTTAAAATATAATAATAGCGTAATGCCGGTAAATCCACCCTCTGCAAGATGATTTTCAATATTGATATTCACAATACCGAAAGAAAAAATAGCGGAACCGATTAAAATAAAAATGATATTTCGAATCTTCAAATTTGATGTCATTTAGAAATCCCCCTAATTATGTAATGATTGCATTGCTCCTCTTAAACGATAGAACATAATAATAAGTTATTTCTAGTTGATAGTAAAAATAGAGAGTGGTATAAGAGCTTAATTAGTTCAGCCTGATATTGTGCGGAAAAAATGCAAAAGAAAGTTTCACTTTATCCCGTCCCAACGGCTGGTAGAGGGAAAAGCGAAGAAGAAAAGGTCGAACCAGCCGCAGGGACCCGATTGGTTCAGGCTGATCTTTTGCAAAAATCACGCAAAAGAAGTTTCACTTTACCCCGCTCTAACGGCTGGTAGAGGGTAAAACAGTGAAGAAAGTTCGAACCAGCCGTAAGAGCCCGATTGGTTCAGGCTGATCTTTTGTAAAAATCACGCAAAAGAAGTTTCACTTTATTATAGTCTATCCTAAAAAGAGTCGTAAATAGTGATATGAGGGAATAATATTTGTCAAATCGCGATGAATTGGCTAACATGAAAGAGGAAGGAATAAGAGGTGACTAGTATGGAAGCAAAAACGATGAAAGATATGCAGAAAGAAGTAGATGCATATATCGGTCAATTTAAAGAAGGTTATTTTAGTCCGCTTGCAATGATGGCTCGTTTAACTGAAGAAATGGGAGAGCTTGCAAGAGAGGTTAATCATTATTATGGTGAGAAACCAAAGAAAACGACTGAGAAAGAACGAAGTGTTGAGGAAGAGCTTGGAGATGTTTTATTTGTTATGATTTGTATGGCAAATAGTTTAAATATTGATTTAGAAACAGCGCATAACATTGTAATGAATAAATTTAATACACGTGATAAAGATCGTTGGACACGTATTGATGAGGGAGAGAAAGACGCATGAAAGAAATTAAAGTAATTATCGCTGGACCACGAGGACGCATGGGATATGAAGCAGTCCTTCTTATGGAAAGAACAGCGCATTTCAATTTAGTAGCAGCAATTGATTATAAGCATGGCGGAGAAAAAATTTCTGATTTACCGGGAATGCCAGCGATAGATGCACCTATTTACGCGGATTTACATACTTGTTTAGATGAAGTAGAAGCAGATGTATTGTTAGATTTAACAACACCAGAAATTGGAAAGAAACATGTGACACTTGCAGTTGAACGTGGACTTCGATCAGTTATTGGTACAACTGGATTTACTGAAGAAGAACTAAAGCAATTAACAGAAAATGCAAAAGAAAAAGAAGTAGGAACAATTATCGCTCCAAATTTTGCGATTGGTGCAGTACTTATGATGAAGTTCTCTCAAATGGCAGCGAAGTACTTCCAAGATGTTGAAGTAATTGAATTACACCATGATCAAAAATTAGACGCACCATCTGGTACAGCTGTAAAAACAGTAGAATTAATCCGTCAAAATCGTGTACCAAAAGAGCAAGGGCACCCTAATGAAACGGAACAATTAGAAGGGGCACGTGGTGCAAATGTAGACGGTATTCACATTCATAGCGTACGTCTACCAGGGCTTATTGCACACCAAGAAGTAATGTTCGGCGGAGATGGACAAATGTTAACAGTTCGCCATGATTCATTCAACCGTGCATCATTTATGTCAGGTGTAAAACTATCAATTGAAACAGTAATGAACCTTGATCATCTTGTGTACGGTTTAGAAAATATTATCGACTAAAGGGGAGACAACGGATGAAAATTGCCTTAATCGCACATGACAAAAAGAAAGATGATATGGTTTCGTTCGCATACGCATATAAACCAATTTTTGAAAAACATGAACTTTTTGCAACAGGAACGACAGGACTTCGTATTATGGAGGCAACTGGTTTAGTTGTAACAAGATATCAATCCGGTCCTCTTGGTGGAGATCAAGAAATTGGTGCAATGATTGCAAAAAATGAGATGGATATGGTGATTTTTTTCCGGGATCCACTAACAGCCCAGCCGCATGAACCAGATGTTAATGCGTTACTTCGTTTATGTGATGTATACGCCATCCCATTAGCAACAAATATGGCAAGTGCTGAAATGCTAATGCATGCATTAGAGCGGGGAGATTTAGATTACCGAAAGTTAAGAAAATGAGGGGAACAATTATGAGTGGATTACATATATTAGCGTTTGGTGCTCATGCCGATGATGTTGAAATCGGCATGGCAGGTACCATTGCAAAGTATACGAAGCAAGGATATGAAGTAGGCATTTGCGATTTAACAGAAGCTGATCTTTCTTCAAATGGAACGGTAGAACTAAGAAAAGAAGAAGCAAAGGCTGCAGCTCGTATTATGGGAGTAAAAACGAGAATTAATTTAGCAATGCCAGACCGTGGTTTGTATATGAAAGAAGAATATATACGTGAAATTGTAAAGATTATTCGTACATATAAACCAACACTAATTTTCGCACCATATTACGAAGATCGTCATCCAGACCATGCTAATTGCGCGAAACTTGTGGAAGAAGCTATCTTTTCAGCGGGAATTCGTAAATATATGCCTGAACTTCCGCCGCACCGTGTAGAGTCGTTTTATAATTATATGATTAATGGTTTTCATAAACCGAATTTTTGTATAGATATTAGTGAATACCTTTCTAAAAAGGTGGAAGCGTTAGAAGCGTATGAAAGTCAGTTTTCAACAGGGAGTGATGGTGTTAAGACGCCATTAACCGAAGGATACGTTGAAACTGTAATCGCTCGGGAGAAGATGTTTGGGAAAGAAGTTGGAGTGCTGTATGCCGAAGGATTTATGAGTAAGAAACCGGTTTTATTACATGCTGATTTAATAGGGGGATGTAAATGAAATTGAAAATAGGTATTACATGTTATCCTTCTGTAGGTGGTTCTGGGGTTGTTGGGACAGAGTTAGGAAAGCAATTGGCGGAACGCGGGCATGAAATTCATTTTATTACATCGGGTGTACCATTTCGGTTGAATAAAGTGTACCCGAACATTTATTTTCACGAAGTAACAGTAAATCAATATTCTGTTTTTCAATATCCACCTTACGATTTAGCATTAGCGAGTAAAATGGCAGAGGTTGCTCAAAGAGAAAACCTTGATATTTTACATGTGCATTATGCAATCCCACATGCTATTTGTGCATATTTAGCAAAACAAATGATTGGGGAGCGTATTAAAATTGTTACGACCTTACATGGAACGGATATTACTGTGTTAGGTTCCGACCCTTCGTTAAATAATTTAATTCGCTTTGGTATTGAACAATCTGATGTTGTTACAGCTGTGTCACATTCGTTAATTGAAGAAACAAATGAACTTGTAAAACCAGATAAAGAAATTGAGACGGTATACAATTTTGTAGATGAACGTGTTTATTTCAAACGTGATATGTCTCAATTAAAAAAAGAATATGGTATACGAGAAAATGAAAAAGTGTTGATTCATATTTCAAATTTCCGAAAGGTTAAGCGTGTACAGGATGTTGTGCAGTCATTTGCCAAAATTGTAAAGGAAGTAGATGCGAAATTGCTTCTTGTTGGTGATGGACCAGAGTTCTGTACTATTTTACAATTGGTGAAAAGTTTACATATTGAGGAACGTGTCTTATTCCTAGGAAAGCAAGATAATGTTGCAGAGCTTCTTGCGATGAGTGATTTAATGCTACTTTTATCAGAAAAGGAAAGTTTTGGTCTTGTTATATTAGAAGCGATGGCGTGTGGTGTGCCTAGTATCGGAACGAGGGTTGGGGGCATTCCAGAGGTCATTCAACATGGTGAAACAGGATATATATGTGAAGTTGGAGATACAGACGGAATAGCTAAGCAAGCAATTCAGCTACTAGAAAATGAAGAACTTCACCGTAATATGGGAGAGCGAGCGATGAAATCTGTATATGAGCAGTTTCGTTCGGAAAAAATCGTTTCACAGTATGAGGCGATTTATTATGACATACTAAGGGATGACAAGAATGGAAAGATTTAAAAAAGCTAGTTCAATTATTGAGATGTTAAAACAGCACGGACATGAGGCTTACTTCGTTGGTGGAAGTGTACGCGATCTTATTATCGATAGACCGATTGGAGATATCGATATCGCAACATCTGCTTTACCAGAAGAAGTAATGGCTATTTTCCCAAGACATGTTCCGGTTGGTCTTGAGCATGGAACTGTAATTGTTGTAGAAAATGGTGAACCGTATGAGGTAACTACTTTTCGAACAGAAAGCGAATATGAAGATTTTCGAAGACCTAGTAGTGTTCAATTTGTCCGTTCATTAGAAGAGGATTTAAAACGACGTGATTTCACGATGAATGCAATTGCAATGACAGAGGAAGGCGAAATGGTTGATTTATTTGCTGGGAAAGAAGCGATTCGTCTGAAGGAAATTACAACGGTTGGAGATGCTGCAGACCGTTTTCAAGAAGATGCACTGCGAATGATGCGTGGTATTCGGTTCGTAAGTACGTTAGGTTTCTCTTTGGAAATAAAGACGAAACAAGCAATTGAAACGTATGGGCATTTGCTCGAACATATAGCGATTGAAAGAATTACAGTTGAATTTGAAAAATTGTTGACCGGTACATATTGTGTGAATGGTCTTCAAGAGTTAGTAGAAACTAAGCTATTTTCTCATCTGCCATATTTGCAAATGTCAGAAGAAAGACTCTTGAAAGCTACGCAGTATAAATGGGATTCTTTCGAAACAGACGTTGAGGCGTGGGCATTTTTCTTATATTGTATCGGAGAAGAGCATCCATCTGTCTTTTTGCGTCAATGGAAGTTCTCGAATAAAAAGATTAAAGATATCGTAGCGGTTTTATTAGCAATTCGTTCTAGAAAGGAGAAGGAGTGGGATACAATCCTTCTTTATAAAACTGGGATTCGCATCGCTGAGATGGCGGAAAGAGTATATGAAGCGATAATAGAAAGTTATAATAGTGCGTCTGTTAAGCAAGTACAATCATTATTTCATGCATTGCCGATAAAAAATCGTCAAGAAATGAATGTGACTGGTAATGATTTATTAAGCTGGACAGATAAAAAGCCAGGTCCGTGGGTTGCCGAAATGCTTCAAAATATTGAAGAAGCAATCGTACAAGGAGATTTAGTTAATAAGAAAGAGGATATAAGGGAGTGGCTACAAAGATGCAATCTACTATAAGAAAGCAGTTATTACAAGTTTTTTCTGAAGCAGATGGTGCATTTGTATCTGGTCAAATACTTAGTGACAAACTTGGTTGTTCGAGAACCGCTGTATGGAAGCATATGGAGGACCTTCGTAATGAAGGGTATGAACTAGAAGCTGTACGCCGCTTAGGGTACCGAATTGCTAGTAAACCAGATAAAGTAACTGCGAATGAGATTCAATTAGGATTACAAACAGAGCGTATCGGTAGAACGGTTTATTTTGAAGAATCGGTTGAGTCTACTCAGCATATTGCAGCGAGACTTGCTTATGAAGGCGCAGAAGAGGGAACAATTGTCGTTGCTGAAGAACAAACAGCAGGTAGAGGACGTTTAAGTAGAAAATGGTATTCCCCAAAAGGAACAGGAATTTGGATGAGTATTATTTTGCGTCCCTCGATTCCAGTTCATCATGCACCACAGCTTACTTTATTAGCAGCTGTTAGCGTAGCGCAAGCAATTGAAAAATGTACCGGTGTAAACGTAGGGATTAAATGGCCAAATGATATTTTAATTCAAGGTAAAAAAGCTGTCGGTATATTAACGGAGATGCAAGCTGATCCAGATAAAATTAATGCTGTTATTATGGGAATTGGCATTAATGCAAATCAGAAACAAGAACATTTTGATGAGGAAATTCAGCAAATTGCAACTTCATTAGCAATTGAATCGGGTAAGCCGATTGTTCGTGCGGAACTTATGCAACAAATTTTCTTGCAACTAGAGAAATTGTATGAAGAGTATTTAAAAAATGGCTTCTCTGTTATTAAAATTCTTTGGGAAAGTTACGCAGTAAGTATCGGAAAAGAAATTACAGCTCGAACGATGAAGGAAACTATTAATGGGCTAGCAAAAGGAATTACGGAGGATGGTGTATTGTTACTTGAGGATCATCAAGGGCAAGTGCACCACATTCATTCTGCTGATATAGAAATTAAGTAAAAGAAGTTCCTATTTTGGAGCTTCTTTTTGTCATTTAGATACTAATAAATTTCACATACCATAATAGGGATAAAAAATTATTTTTTCGAAAAAATGTAGCAATTCCTTTTCAGAGTTTGCTATAATTATTTCGAATATGGGCAGTATCAAAGCGAACTGCACCATTATTTTACGCAGTATGAAAAAATAATAATTTGGATTCTGCCTTGATCCAATAACGGACTGGGACAGAGGGATGAATAATGCCGACTAACACACAACCCTTCTGCCCTTTTATGGCCAGAGGGGTTTTTTATATGATTTCGGCCATCTCCTCTCTCCTGCATAAAGGAGGAGTAGTTTTTGAAAACAAAAACAGATTTTTTGAAAATGAAAGAGCAAGGTGAGCCGATTACAATGCTAACGGCGTATGATTATCCATCTGCTAAATTAGCAGAAGAAGCTAAAGTCGATATGATTTTAGTGGGTGATTCTCTAGGAATGGTTGTACTTGGGTATGATTCAACAGTTCCAGTAACAGTAGAGGATATGATTCATCATACGAAAGCTGTACGCCGCGGAGCGAAAGAGACGTTTATTGTAACTGATATGCCATTTATGTCTTATCATGTCTCATCGCAAGATACGATGATTAATGCACGTCGCATTGTTCAAGAGAGCGGGGCACATGCATTAAAGGTAGAAGGTGCTGGAGAAGTTATATCAACTATTCACTACTTAACGAATGCGGGAATTCCCGTTGTGGCGCATTTAGGTTTAACTCCTCAATCTGTAGGAGTGCTAGGTGGGTATAAAGTACAAGGGAAAGATGCTGAAAGTGCAAAAAAATTAATAGAAGATGCAAAGAAATGTGAGGAAGCTGGTGCGATAGCACTTGTGCTAGAATGTGTGCCAATGCAATTAGCAGAAATTATTTCAGAGCAGTTAACAATTCCTACAATCGGAATTGGAGCAGGACAAAAAGTAGATGGGCAAGTTCTTGTATACCACGATCTTATCTCGTACGGCGTAAATCGTGTTCCGAAATTTGTGAAGCAATATACGTCTGTTCAAGAGGAGATTGTGCGAGGGATTTCGCAATACGTTACTGAAGTAAAGACAGGGCAATTTCCTGAAGAAAAACATTCATTCACAATGAAAGAGGAAGAGTGCTTAGCGTTATACGGAGGAAAACAATAATGAAAATCATAACTACAGTGCAAGAGATGCAGCAAATTACAAACGAACTTCGTACAAGTGGAAAAAGTATCGGTTTTGTTCCAACGATGGGGTATTTACACGAAGGGCATGCTACGTTACTACGTAAGGCCAGGGAAGAAAATGAAATTGTAGTTTTAAGTGTATTTGTAAATCCACTACAATTTGGACCAAATGAAGATTTAGATCGATACCCACGTGATATTGATAGAGATGAAAATGTAGCAAAAGAAAATGGTGTTGATTATTTATTTTATCCGAGTGTAGAAGAGATGTATCCAGCAGAACAAACGACAACAGTAGAAGTTGTGAAGCGTACCGACGTATTATGTGGCAAACAAAGACCTGGTCATTTCGCTGGTGTTGCGACTGTACTAATGAAACTATTTAATATTACATTGCCAACGCGTGCTTATTTCGGTATGAAAGATGCACAGCAAGTAGCTGTAATTGAAGGATTCGTAACTGATTTTAATATTCCCGTTACGATCGTACCAGTTGATATTGTAAGGGAAGAAGATGGATTAGCGAAAAGTTCTCGTAATGTGTATTTATCACTAGAAGAACGTGAAGAGGCTCCTCATTTATACGGCAGTCTATGTATAGCGAAAGAACGAATTGAGGCAGGCGAACGTAATCCGGAAATCATTATGAATCTTGTGAAAGAGCATATTGAGAAGTATACGAAAGGCACTGTAGATTATGCTGATTTATATGCATATCCTTCATTAAAAGCAATAAATAAAATTGAAGGAAGAATCATTTTAGCGATTGCGGTTAAGTTTGAAAATGTACGATTAATTGACAATATAACATTAATGGGGAAATAAGGGGGAGCATCTATGTTTCGCACAATGATGAGAGCGAAGTTACATCGTGCAACTGTAACAGAAGCAAATTTAAATTATGTAGGTAGTATTACAATTGATGAAGATTTAATGGATGCGGTAAATATTGTAGAAAATGAAAAAGTACAAATTGTAAATAACAACAATGGAGCTCGCTTAGAGACATATGTTATTAAAGGAGAGCGCGGTAGCGGTGTTGTGTGTTTAAATGGTGCAGCTGCAAGGCTTGTACAACCGGGTGATAAAGTTATTATTATTTGCTATGGTTTAGTGGCAGAAGAAAATATTCATAAACAAGAGCCGAAAATTGCAGTATTAGACGATGATAATCAAATTATTGAAATGTTAGGTGCTGAAAAAGCTGGCACGATATTATAAGTAGGAAGGCTATCTCTAATTAAGGAGATAGCTTTTTTGTGCATCTTTTCATTAAGATGAGGTAAAACGTGGTATAGTAACATTATATAATTTTTGTGTTTGATAGGTAAGAAATTGAGGTGTTACATATATGAGTAAGCGTTATGTCGTTGTTGATTTAGAGACGACAGGGAACTCCTGGAAGGATGGGAAGGATAAAATCACCCAAATTGCAGCTGTTGTAGTGGAAGATGGAGAGATATTAGAGATTTTTTCATCTTTTATTAATCCGAAGAGAGAGATTCCCCTATTTATTACAGAATTAACTGGGATTGATGAAAATCTTGTAAAACAAGCCCCGTTATTTCGAGATGTAGCCCCGATGATTGTTGAGCTATTACAAGGTGCGGCTTTTGTTGCACATAACGTTCACTTTGATTGGAATTTTTTAAATGAAGAATTAAGGCAGGCTGGATATACAGAAGTACATTGTCCTAAAATTGATACAGTTGAATTGGCGCAAATTCTTTTGCCAACAGCTGATAGTTATAAATTACGTGATTTAGCTAAGCAGCATGAACTAGAGCACGATCAACCACATCGTGCGGATAGTGATGCTCTTGCAACAGCGGAGTTGTTTTTACAATTTTTAAGTGAAATTGAAAAGTTACCACTTGTCACATTACAATCGCTTTATGAATTAAGTGATGTTTTCCAAAGTGATATAGCTGATGTACTTTCTGAAAATATTTTAAAGAAAATGATGCATGGTAAAGAAGAGGCAGAGGAGTGTGAGGTGTATCGAAATATTGCGCTTCGAAAGCGGAATTATTCTTTAAGCCTCAGTGAAACATACTCATCTAAATTTGATGCTTTCTTACATAAGACAATCGATAAACTTGAATTGAATATGCCAAAGTTTGAAAAAAGAGAAAGCCAACAAATTATGATGAAGGAAATATATACAGCGCTAAGAGATTCTAGGTTTTCACTGATTGAAGCAGGAACAGGTACGGGGAAGACGCTTGCATATTTACTTCCAAGTATTTATTTCGCAAAGAAAAAAGAAGAACCTGTCATTATAAGTACACAAACTGTACAATTGCAACAACAAATACTAGAAAAAGAAATTCCTTTATTAAAGAAAATAATGCCATTTTCATTTGAAGTAGCTCTTCTGAAAGGAAGAAAGCATTACCTTTGTCTACACAAATTTGAATATGCTTTGCAAGAGGAAGAGAAAAATTATGATATGGCGCTCACAAAGGCAAAAATTTTAGTGTGGTTATTGCAAACGGAAACTGGCGATCGTGATGAATTAAATATTCCTGAGGGCGGCAAGTTACTTTGGAACCGTATTTGTAGTGATGTACATAGTCCAGGCGGGATGCAAAGCAACTGGTATAGTCGTTGTTTTTATCAAAGAGCAAAGAATAAAGCATTATTTGCAGATATCGTTATTACAAATCATGCGTTATTATTTCAAGATTTTTCAAGTGAAGAACCACTATTTGCTTCATGTGAACATATTATTTTTGATGAAGCTCATCATATCGAGGAAGCGGCGAGTAGAACATTAGGTGAACAGTTCTCATGCATGTATTTTCAATTAGCTTTATCTCGTCTTGGTACGCTAGAAACAGATGATGTACTTTCTAAAGTATATAAAATGATGAAAAAATCAGAGCAAGCATCGCGTTCGACTTTCCGTATGGTGAGTCATAGTTTGAAGGAATTGAAATTTGATGCGGATGAACTATTTCAAATGTTACGGACTTTCGTATTTAAACAAACAAAGCAGGAACAAGGGATGAGCAATATGCCACTCATTTATCGATATAACACGGAAGTAGAGAAAGGTAAGTTATGGGATAGCATTACCGAGTTAACAAATCGATTTGTGTATGATGTAAGAAAGTTATTGACTACACTTGAGAAGCAAGCTGAAATATTGCAAAGTAAATTAGAATGGGAGATGCATGTCGTTACAGGTGAATATATGCATTTAATTGAGTTGTTGAGAAAGATGGCACAATCTTTACAATTACTCATTTTAGAAAAAAATTCATACGTGACATGGATGGAGACTGAAACGAAGGGAACGATTCATTCAACAGTTCTATATGCGCAGCCTGTTCATATTGGTGAAAGATTTGCTGATGAATTTTTAACCCAGAAAAAGAGTGTTATTTTCACATCAGCAACGTTAACAGTTAATGATTCATTCGACTATATAAAAGAGGAGCTAGGTTTACATGATTTTGCTCCCAATACATTAAAGGTTCCATCACCATTCCGTTTTGAAGAGCAAATGAAATTAATGGTTTCAACGGATGTACCTTTTATTAAGAAAGCAAGTAATGAAGAATATATTGAGTCTATATCGGCACATATTGCGAAAATAGCGAAAGCTACAAAAGGTAGAATGCTCGTTTTATTCACTTCGTATGAAATGTTGAAAGAAGCGTATACGAATTTGAAAAATGATGAGACATTAGAAGGATATTTATTATTAACGCAAAGTGTGAATAATAAGAGCCGAAGTCGTCTAATCCGAAAATTCCAGGAGTTCGACAAATCGATTTTGTTAGGAACAAGTAGTTTTTGGGAAGGGATAGATATACCTGGAGATGCTCTGAGTTGTCTTGTCATTGTCCGTCTGCCTTTTACCCCTCCTCATCAGCCGATGATGGAAGCAAAAGGAGAGTGGTTAAAAAATCAAGGAGAAGACGTATTTGATAAGTTGGCGCTCCCACAAGCAATCTTGCGTTTCAAACAAGGGTTTGGCCGTCTTATTAGAACAAATACAGATACGGGAACTGTATTTGTATTAGATCGTCGTTTGACAAGTTCTTCCTATGGAAAACGATTTTTACAATCAATCCCAACTGTACCGCTCTATGAAGGACCGTTAGAAGAATTGTTAGTACAGTTAGAAGAATCGTCAAATGAATAAAATTGGAAGAAAAATACGCCTGAAGTACATTTAAACTTCAGGCGTAAAAAATGTGGGTAGGAGGAATTTTATTTTTCTTACTTCTTGTATACAAAATATATTGCTTTTCGATTTGAAACCTTTTTTTGCTGTACATGTCCTGCTATAATAGATGGGTGATGAAGCAGGGGTTGTAAAGAATGTACTCTTATTGTAACCGCATTGCGTTCTTCTATAATTAGAAATTTTTGTGTAACGGAGGAGTTTTTTCATGGATAAGAAAATCGAAGTCCTATCAACGACGCGTATTAAATATTCGTCTGACTTGTATAAAATTGTTGATGGTTTGAATCGTACGTTAAAAGAGCAGGACCTCATGTTCGGATTAGCATTAGACGAAAAAGATAAAGAAACAGCTGTATTTACGATTTACAGAACGTAGTGATACAATGAAAAAGTGGATCTTTACAATCATTATCGTTATCGTTGCTAGCGGAATATATGGGGCATATGTTTATAATAAAGCGATGGAAAAGAAAATTCCAAAAGAGTCAAAGTCTGTAGAAATTGCGAAAGAAAAGGCAAAGCTTACAAAGGTAAATACTGTTGATTATTATAATGGAAAATCTTCATATACAGTCGTACAAGGTACAGATGAAAAAGGAGAACAACTTATCGTTTGGGTGCCTGATAAAAAAGGAAATGTCCTTGTGAAGAAAAAGAGCGAAGGTATTTCTAAAAAAGAAGCTTTGCAAAAATTGGCTGAACAAGCTACAGGAGAAGGTGCTGAGCCGAAGCCGAAACCAAAAGAAATTATAAAAGTAAAATTAGGTGCTCAAAACGATATTCCATTGTGGGAAATTACATATATTGATCAGGAAGATCGTTATACGTATTACTATTTAGAGTTTCAAAATGGGGTTTATGCTGGACACTACAGCATTGAAAAATAGATGTAGGGGGAACTACAAATGAAATTAGCAAAGCGAGTAGCTGCTTTAACACCATCTGCAACTTTAGAAATTACAGCAAAGGCACAAGCATTAAAAGCAGAAGGTCATGATGTAATTGGATTAGGAGCAGGAGAACCTGACTTTAATACGCCAAAACATATTATGGATGCTGCGCATAAAGCGATGTTAGAAGGACATACGAAATATACACCAACAGGTGGATTACAAGCGTTAAAACAAGAAATTGTGAAGAAGTTTACTCGTGATCAAGGAATTGCGTATGATCCATCTGAAATTATTGTATGTAATGGTGCCAAGCATGCATTATATACATTATTCCAAGTGTTACTTGATGAAGGAGATGAAGTTATCATCCCAACTCCTTATTGGGTAAGTTATCCTGAGCAAGTAAAGCTTGCTGGTGGTAAGCCAGTTTATGTAGAAGGTCTAGAAGGCAATGAGTACAAAATTACAGCAAAGCAGCTGCGTGAGGCAATTACAGAGAAAACGAAAGCTGTTATTATTAATTCACCGAGCAATCCAACAGGGATGATTTACAGCAAAGAAGAATTACAACAGCTTGGAGAAGTATGTTTAGAGCATGATATCTTAATCGTTTCAGATGAGATTTATGAAAAATTAATTTATGGTGACGCGGAATATACTTCAATTGCCCAGCTTTCTAATGTATTAAAAGAACAAACACTTATTATTAATGGTGTATCTAAATCACATTCTATGACAGGTTGGCGTATTGGATATGCAGCAGGAAATAAGCAGCTTATTAAAGCGATGACGAACTTAGCGAGTCATAGTACGTCAAACCCTACTTCAATTGCTCAATACGGTGCAATTGCTGCGTATGCAGGCTCACAAGAACCTGTAGAAACAATGCGTCAAGCGTTTGAAGAAAGATTGAACATTATTTATGATAAATTAATTCAAATTCCTGGTTTCACTTGCATTAAGCCACAAGGTGCTTTTTACTTATTCCCAAATGTAAAAGAAGCCGTAGCGTTAGCTGGGTATGATACAGTTGATGAGTGGGCAAAAGCATTATTAGAAGAAGAAAAGGTGGCTCTTGTTCCAGGTACAGGATTTGGTGCACCAAATAACGTTCGATTATCGTATGCGACATCTCTTGAGCAAGTTGAGAAAGCATTAGAACGAATTCATACGTTCATGAAAAGTAAAGTACAGGCTTAATCGTCTGTTTCTTGTAGTAAATGGCAAAAAACCTCCCTATATATAGGGAGGTTTTTTTGACGAATTGTGGCAAAAAGAAATGGCTAAAGGTGTGTTATACTAGAGAACGAGGTGTTTGGTGATGAAAAAGAAAATGATGTTACAATGGTTTGAACAGGGAAGCATAGCGATTCCTAAATTGCTTATGATGCATTATAAAAAGCTAGGTTTAAATGAGACGGAATTTATGGTAGTACTTCATGTACACACATTTTTAGAATCAGGTAATTCGTTCCCGACTCCTTCAGAGATTTCAGAACGGATGACGATAACAGAAATGAAATGCATGGAAGTGATTCAGACTTTAATCCAAAAAGGTTTTTTAGCACTAGAAGGTGGACGAAGATCTGAAGCGATGATGTGTGAAAGTTATTCTTTACAACCACTGTGGGAAAAAATATTGCACTTTTTAATGAATGAATCTATAGAGGAAGAGCAAAAAGAACAAAAGCAAATTCAAGTAAATTTATATACAGTATTTGAAAAAGAATTCGGAAGACCACTTTCGCCATTTGAATGTGAAACATTAGGGATGTGGGAAGATCAAGATCAACACCATCCGAATTTAATTCAAGCTGCTCTTCGTGAAGCTGTTATGAGTGGTAAACTTAATTTCCGGTATATTGATCGTATTTTGTTTGAGTGGAAAAAGAACGGAATTAAAACGGTAGATCAAGCGCAAAATCAAGGCCAGAAATTTAGAGCGAATCAACAACGCACACAACAAACGACAAAACAAGAGACGAAATTTACTGGGAAAGTGCCTTTTTATAATTGGTTGGAGCAGTAGTGTAGGAGGAAAGATATGTTGAACAAAACGCAAATTCGTTATTGTTTAGATACAATGGCGGATATGTATCCAGAAGCGCATTGTGAATTAATTCATGATAATCCATTTGAACTTGTAATCGCAGTGGCATTATCTGCGCAATGTACAGATGCACTTGTGAATAAAGTGACGAAAAACTTATTTCAAAAATATAAAACACCAGAAGATTATTTAAGTGTGTCTTTAGAAGAATTACAACAAGATATACGTTCCATTGGATTGTTTAGAAATAAGGCGAAAAATATTCAAAAATTGTGCCGGATGTTACTAGATGATTATAACGGGAAAGTTCCAGAAGACCGTGATGAGCTGACGAAATTACCAGGAGTAGGGAGAAAGACAGCGAATGTAGTTGTTTCGGTAGCATTTGGGATTCCAGCGATTGCTGTTGATACGCATGTAGAGAGAGTGAGTAAACGGTTAGCAATTTGTAGATGGAAAGATTCTGTGTTAGAAGTGGAAAAGACATTGATGAAGAAGATTCCAATGGACGAGTGGGGAGTTACACACCACCGTATGATTTTCTTCGGACGTTATTACTGTAAGGCGCAGCGACCACAATGTGAAGAGTGTCGATTACTAGAAATATGTCGCGAAGGAAAGAAACGAATGAAGGGGAAATAAAGGATGGAGCGAGTTATAGAAATACCGAAAGAGTTTCGGTGCGTACCATTTTTTAAAGAGAGTGCAAATTCGATTACGTATCACACAGACCAATCTTTTGAAGAAATAATACAAAATACTTACTTTATATTTGATATTGAAAGAAAATATGAGCCATGGAATGAAATTGAAACAAGTATTCCAGCGGTGTTAAATATATGGAAAAGCAAGCATGAAGAAATTGCTATACTATTTCGGAACAGAAAAAAACAAGAAGCTGAGGGTCCGATGATTCTTTTTGCAGCGCACTTTCTATCGGTTATATATTGGTTAAATGAGCAGCCTGTTCATAGTTTGAATGAGATGCAAGTAAATACGAATAAATTGGAAGTACAACCTGTTAATTTTATGGAGCGATATTCATTTATTATAAAGAAACCGAGTAATTACCATTCGTATATTCAATTAGTACAGTTGTATATCGAAATAGAAAAGCTATATGTAAAGAAAATGATAACAAAAAAGAAGTCGATTTCTCATTAAGAGAAACCGACTTCTTTTTTTGTTTATTAAGACTCTGTTGTAACAACATTTCCGTCCGCGTGAGGTATATCTCCTCCGGTATTTTGTTGCTGTTGTTGCTCTTCAGCTTTTTTTCTAGCTTCTTCGTCAGCTTTTCTTTTAGCTTCTTCGTCGGCTTTTCTCTTAGCTTCTTCGTCAGCTTTCTTCTTAGCCTCTTCGTCAGCGGCTTTCTTTTGAGCTTCTTCTTGCTGTTTACGTTGTTGTTCTTGTTGCTGCTGTTGTTCTTGTTGTTTACGTTGTTGTTCTTGTTGTTGCTGTTGCTGTTGTTCTTGCTGTTTACGCTGATCTTCATCAGCTTTTTTCTTAGCTTCTTCTTGTTTTAGTTTATCTTCATTGGCCTTTTTCAGGGCCTCTTCGTCAGCCTTCTTCTTAGCCTCTTCGTCAGCTTTTTTCGCATCTGGAGTTCCGCCAGGGGCAGTGAAGGATGCACCAACTGCAGGGCTTGTTCCAGTACCCTTTTTCGCTACTACAGAGAAACTGTAAGTAACACCTGGTTTAATACCACCAAGAGTAGCTGTCGTACCGCTTACTGATAAGCTACCACTAGAACCGTCAGTAGCTTTATAGCTTGCTGCGTATGCATCAACATCTGATGATGGTCCAGACCAGTTCAGTGTCACTGTGCTAGCGCCATCGAAAGCGAGATTAAGGCCACTAGGTGGATCTACTTTAATTTGTTTAACTGCATCTTTTTTCGCACCTTTTACGTACAATTCTCCGTTTATTTCTTGAACAGAAGAAGGACGTTCGAAACGAGATTTATCTGTAGCGAATTTGCTCATCATTACTTGGAACATTTGTTGTGCAATTTTAGTATAACGATCGCTAATGTAATTTTCTGGACCATTCTTTTCGTAACCAGTCCACACAGCCATCGTATATTGTGGTGTATATCCAGCGAACCAGCTATCTCTGTTCGCATCAGCTGGGATGCCATATTTTTTTATATCTTTTGCATCAAAGTTTTGTGTTCCTGTTTTACCAGCAACGTCGAATCCAGAAACATATGCTGTTGGCCCTGTACCGCCAGAACCAGGTTTTACTACGTCACGAAGAACATCAGTAACCATGTAAGCTGTATGGTCGTGCATTGCACGTTGTTCTTTCGGTTTAAAGCTTTTCTTTTTCCCGTCTGGGAAGATGACTTCTTTTACGAAGTGAGGTTTATTATAAACACCGTCATTTCCAAATGCTGCATAAGCTCCAGCGACATCTAACGGAGAGCCTTCATTACTACCGATTGCAGTAGATTCATATGCTTTCCCATCTTTAAACGTCATTCCTAAACCTTCAGCAAACTCTTGTGCCTTAGGAATACCGACTGCTTGAGCTGTTTTTAAAGCCGGGATGTTTAATGACTTCTTCAATGCTTCACGAAGTGAAACGTCACCTTTAAAATTACCTGTAGCATTTTTAATCTTTGTGCCATCAGAGTAAGTATATTCAGAGTCATTTAATTGATGATAAGTAGACCATTGAAGGTTTTCAATTGCAGGACCATAGTCGAAAATTGGTTTCATTGTTGAACCAACTTGGCGTTTTAAATCAACTGCCATATTATGACCTTTGAAAGTAGACTTACTTTCTTTACGACCAGCGCCGATTGCTCGAACTTCTCCAGACTGAGTATCCATAAATACGAATGATCCTTGGAATTGATCGTTTGGATACTTGATGAGATTCCCATCCATAATTTTTTCAGCGTAATCTTGAGCATCTTGATCAAGTGTTGTATGAATCGTTAAACCATCTGAACCGATATTTACATCAGGGTATTCTTTTTCAACTTCCTTTACAACAGCATCTATAAATGCCTGATACTTCATTTCAGTCACTTCTGAAGATGGAAGAAGTCCTTGTGTTACAGGGATTTGCATTGCATCATTCATTTCTTGTTTCGTTATATACCCGTGTCGGTTCATTAATGTTAATACGATATTACGACGTTTCGTTGCTCTATCAACGTTATCTGGTTTTGTTGGATCATAAATGTTAGGACCTTGGGGTAAACCAGCGAGCATTGCAGCTTCGTGTAGTTGTATGTCTTTTAAATCTTTGCCGTAATATTTTTTTGCTGCTGTTGAAATACCGTAAGAGCGATTACCGAGGTTAATCTTATTTAAGTACATTTCTAAAATTTCATGTTTTGAGTACTGTTGCTCTAACTTATAAGATAAGTACCATTCCTGCACTTTTCTTTTTGCAGTTTTGTCCATCGTTAGAAAATAGTTTTTAACTACTTGCTGTGTAATCGTACTACCACCTTGTGATCCAAAACCACCAGTGACATTTTCCATGACTGCCATTCCAGTACGTCTAAAATCAATTCCATTATGATCGTAGAAACGAGCATCCTCAGTCGCAAGGAATGCACTTTCAATTACTTTTGGAATTTGATCGTATGTAACATGGGTTCGTTTTTCAGCACCGTATTCATAGAAGAAATTCCCGTTTTTATCAAGGAATTTTGTTGATAAAGGATTGACTAGCTTTGATTTGTCTAGTTTTGGAGCGTCCTTTACCATAACAAAGAAGGCCGAAACGCCAGCTACGAGACCGACGATACCAAGAAGTAGACAACCTATAAGAAATCTCTTGAAAAAGGAACCTTTTTTCTTTGGTTTTTCTTCTTTATTATTTGTTTCTTTCGTTTGATTTTTTACATGATTTCGTTCTGTACGAGAACGATAATTATCTGACATTATACTTTCTCCTACCTTTCATTCTCTCCCCCAAAAGTCGAAAAAAGAGCCTTAGTGATGACTCTATCACGAAAAATAAACCGTGTCTAGTACGCGGATATAATCAATTCGAGGGTGATAACCGCATGATAATAAAGACCCATGCTCTTCTATTTCTTGTTTTGTAATCGATTTACGTCCACCAGTATTTTGACGATTCCAAAATGCAATAATATGTTTTGCATCTAATAAATAAAATTCATCAAAAAGTGTAAATTTAATAATAACAAATGCAATTCCATTATGAGCGACTACTTGCTTCATATGTTCAATTTGATGAAGGTGGAAGTTTTGAAGTGGAAAACTGGTTTTATTTTTAGTTTCTTTCGCTTCAAAATCGATGTATTTCCCTTTGTATACACCGTTGTAATCTGTTGTAGAAGGTTGTTTGAAATACGCTTCTTTTACCACTGCAGCACTTCGAGCGGGGTAATCTACTTTTACAATTTGAAGAGGTGTAGGTTTTTTATGTACGCATGCAATATTATGGGTTAAGTAATATTGATTGGTTTCATTCAATTCCTCTTCAAGGGACATACCTCTATTACTGTAAGTATGTTTTTTTATTGGTGTTTTATGAGGTTGTGAAGCTTGATCGTACCTTTTTCCATTTGGGTAACGAATGGTCATATTTTGTCCACTCCCAACTTGATAAGAATTACTTACAAAGGTGATTATATCAAAAAATGAAAAAAGATGTGACCTTTTTCAAGAAAGGTATGGTGACTTACTCATGTTTCGATGGAATGACTATGAAAAAATTAAACAGAACCGTAATGATATTTTTTGTACAGAAGAGGAAAAAGTTATAGTTCTTACTATTAAGGAGAGAACGGATGTAGCTAACGTAGATAATATTTCACGTACACAATCTTACCAAGAATATTATTTGAGAAATAGAGAAATTAGATGGTCTTTTTTAGCGAGTATGGTTTCAAGGAATGGGGGATGGAACATGACAGATTTAGAAGGAGAATATTATTCTAATCTTTTATCTCAAACAGTTAAGAGACGATTATTTCTTTTGTATGAGAAAGCCAATTGGCTCATTTTCTTAGATGCATTTCCTCAACTATTACTGTATGAGGAAAGTAAAAAGAGATGTGCGCCGCTCTTCCATTTGTTACAATTTTTCAACATATCAATTTTTATGGAAAAAGAATGGGTCGCGTTTTGGGAGAAAAAAGATATAAATAGGCTTATGACGGCACTTATTATTAATGAACAAAATAAAATTCAAAAACCAGTAATTGAGAATGCATATTTTCAAAAACACGTATTTGATACTGCACTGTTCAAATTTCAAGAAATATTTCATGTTAGTGCAGTTATTTTTCCAACGGTGGAAGGGGGAATGTATGGATTTTCAGTTTATCAATTTGAAACGTTGCAAAAACGTATAGAACTGGGGAAGCAATTAGCTTGGTTACTATTTCATTCAAAGTATAAGTCTTCTTTTTATAAATTTGCAGTGCAAACTAGGCATACAGGGTCAAGAATGGATTATGAATGTAATATAAGGGGAATTAGAAAATCATGTACGCCGGCTCTTCGGGAAGTGTATTCTATTGTCACTCATGAAAAATTAATTGAAAAAGATTGGTTTAGTGAAGGGTTGGAAATAGATTCATTATTTTTACTTGAAAAACCTAAGGGAGAAATTAATATAACAGAATGGTATAGAAAGAAGAGGGAGCAAATACATACTCTTTCTATATTAAGTAGTTTTGTTAAAAGAATAGATGAGTTCATGATATAATAAAGAAGTCCCGCCTTCTTAAATGAAGGCGGGACTTCTTTATTAAAAGTAATAAGCTCTACAACAAGTTACTTTCTAATCGGTTATTTGTCGGCAGTACGACTTTAACTTCAACATTTATCGAAAGCGAAGAGGTAAGATAGACTAGAAAATAGTTGTTTGTAAAAGCCACTTTGGTTAAAGTGTCATTTTATCCCGCTATTTGCGGACAGTAAAACTCCCACCTCAAAATTTGGCTGGAGCAAAGAAGGTAGGTGGAAGCCCTGCTGTCCGTAAACACCCGATTGGTGCGGGTTGATAATCAGTGGGGGATGAACAAAACCCCACTGATTAAAGTTTCACTTTATGTAGCGGGGAAATTTGGACCATCAAGCTTTGGATTACCAGTCTCAGGTTGGTTTTGTTGTTTGTTTTGCTTTTTCTTTTTTTCGTTTTTATTTTTTGCCATCGTAATACACCTCCTTTTTGTATTGTTACCATTTCTAATAATGGCATACTAAATGATTTCTTTGACGAATATCAACTAGTTTTGTCATGTGAGAAGGAGTAATTAATCAATCGGCGAAATTACATGACAAAGGAAAGGCAAAGAAGGGGGCGTTTTAAATATGGCGATGGTTCAGAAGGAAGATGTTATGAAAAAAATGGATCAAATGTTAAGTTCTCTCGATTTGCTGGAAATGAAGATTGGGATTAGAATGAATCATGCATTGAAGGATAAAGGTGAAAAAATATGCAATAAGATAGAAATAACAGAAATGCATATAGAACATATGGAAAATAAATTAGTGCATCACGAAGAAAAAGGGAGCTGGGTAAAGACATTTCAAAACGTCGTAGTGAGTGCATAATAAGGTGGGAACAAAATGGGACATGAAGCATTAATCCAGTCTTCGGAGAAGTTAATGCAGTATAATGATGAAGCGAATGTGAAAAAAAGAGAGATGGCTGAATATGATTTTTATAAGGATATGAAGCCATTTGTTGATATTGTAGATGCGGAGTTAGAGATGTGGAAAGAATTAGCTTATAGGTGGATAAAGGAAGAACAACCTAAGTATATACATGTACAACAAATTGATCAAGTGTATGATAATTTACAAACTAATGTGCTACAATGTTTTGTTAATAAGGGAAAAGGCAAACGTTTCTTTGAAACTCATCAAGCTATTTCGTATACTTTGCAAAATATCGTAGATCAATGTAAATAACAAGAGGGAAAACCCTCTTGTTTTTTTATGCCTCTGTCACTGTTGTAGGTTTTGTTGCACCGTTTATTTCTAACTCTCGTATTAATGTTCGGTAATCTGATATGCATACTTTTCCTTCAAGATAACAATGTCTTGCAAAGTCTAACAGTTCATTCGAATTTTCTGTGTAATACCCCTTTTTTTGAGAAAACGCTTGTTTTAAATCCCCTAATACCATGTTGATTCCTCCCCCATGAGAATCTTCTTCCTTATTATCATAGCATGGAAGGGTTTACTTTCTAATTTTTTTAAAAATTTAAACTTCCGACAAAAACAGACAGGTACTCCGTCACACATTTTATTTTATAGGTACATATTCTATATGTAGAAACTTATGCCAAGGAGGAGAGAATGCATGTTTCAACAACCTAATGTATATCAGCAAGCAAATCCATATGCACAGCAAAATATGTACCAATATAATGAGGATACATATTTGCGATATAATATGTATCCTTTCGAGCCTCATTATGGAAACCAAAATTATTATCAACCATTTGAAGTGTCTTTTGGGAATCAACCGCAGCAAGCGCATATGAATCAACCGCAACAAGCATATACGAATCAACCACAGCAAGCGCATATGAATCAACCGCAACAACCGCACATGAATCAGTCGCAACAAGCGTATATGAATCAACCGCAACAACCGCACATGGATCAGTCGCAACAACCGCATATGAATCAGCCGCAGCAAATGTATACGAATCAACCACAGCAAGCGTATATGAATTCACAAAACTACATGTCGCCAGCTCAATATGTAAATCAACAAGCTATGTTTTATCCACCAAAACAACCATATCCAACGATGAATAAACAAAAGCAACAGCAACAGCAACCAAGTCAGTTTTCTAGTTTTGTTTCACAATTTAAATCATCAGATGGTAACTACGATGTAAATAAAATGATGAACACGGCTGGACAAATGATGAACGCGATGAATCAAGTAACAGGGATTGTTAAGCAAGTCGGGGGCTTTTTTGGTAAATAATAGTAGGGGGTTGTCTATAATAGGTATTACGTATGAAATTGGATACTAGACAAATTTCCATGAAATAAATGGGTATATATAACAAGCGGCTTTAGCCCCTCGCTCATATTGTAAAGTGTAGTCAGATTTTTTTAATGAGAGAGGAGAGAAAAAACTATGCATCATTGTCATCCTTGCTTTGGAGGGCATAAGCCTGTAGGACCTATTTGTACGACAGCTCCTGTCATTCACCCAACGAAACAATGCGTAACACATTCTTTTTCAACAACGGTGGTGCCACACATTTTTCCAACTCATACAACGCATGTTCATCATCAACAAATTAAAAATCAAAGCTTCTTCCCACAAACAAACTCGAACGTAAACGTTGTAGACCCTGGTGATCCAGGATCTGTTGGTGGATTTGGCGGCGGATGTGGACCATGTGGTCATGGCCATCATCACCATGGGCATCAAATATCACCATTTGGACCAGGACCGAATGTATCACCATATGGACCGGGACCGAACGTATCACCATATGGACCAGGACCGAATGTATCACCATTTGGACCAAATATCGGACCAAACGTTGGTGGAATGTTTAAAAAGTAAATGATATGTTAGAACTAGCGAAATGCTAGTTCTTTTTTTGTAATTGGAGTGTTGATATGAAGGTTGTTGCTGTAACAGGATATAAGCCGTTTGAACTTGGAATATTTAAAAATGATCATCCAGGAGTAGAGTGTATAAAAAAGGCGCTGCGTCGTAAATTAACTGTTTTTGTAGAAGAAGGTTTGGAGTGGGTTATTATAAGTGGTCAGTTAGGAGTAGAGCTATGGGCTGCTGAAGTTGTTTTTGAAATTCAAGTAGAATATCCAAATTTAAAATTAGCTGTATTTACTCCTTTTTTAGAACAAGAGGAAAATTGGAAGGAAGATAACCGTGAATATTACGAATTTATTCTTTCACAAGCAGATCATATTGATAGTATTACGAAACGGAAGTACGAAAGCCCAGAGCAATTTAAATTAAAGAATCAATTTTTTATTGAAAAAAGCGATGCACTTTTAGCTGTATATGATGAAGAAAAGTCTGGGAGCCCTAAATATATTGTAGAAGCAGCTAAGAAAAAAGGAGAAATAGAAAATTATCACAGTTATTTCATTCTTTTTTCTGATTTACAAGATATAATGGAAGAGGAACAGTGGAATAATGCAGAGTAATATGTAATATAGTACTCGTATATTTGATTGACAAAAGGCGTTGTTTCTGAAAAAATTTAGTTAATGAAAGCTTTGGCAAAAATTTGAGGTGAAGAAAATGATTTCGGATAAAATTAAATTAACAGCGAAAGATATTTTAGAAAAAGAATTTAAAACAGGTATGAGAGGTTATCAACAAGAAGAAGTAGATAAGTTTCTTGATATGATTATTAAAGATTATGAAGCTTTTCATAAGGAATTTGATCAATTAAAACAACAAAATGCTCGTTTGAAACGTGAATTAGAAGAACAAAAAGTAGCGGCAACACAAGTTCCGCAACAACCGGTACAAACACCAGTTGCACAACCAGTGTATAACAATACGAATACGGATATTTTAAAACGTCTATCTAATTTAGAAAAAGCTGTATTTGGAAGTAAGTTATACGAATAAATTAAGGTAACAAAAAGGTTAAAGCATTTTACATAGAAAAAAACATTGCAAAATCTTTTTGTTTCCACTATACTAATGTTTGTCATAACGTTTGGGTAATCGCTGCAACGCCAACGTTGTAGAGGAAAGTCCATGCTCGCACGGCCTGAGATGGCTGTAGTGTTCGTGCCTAGCCAAGTCATAAGCTAGGGTATTCTGGCTGCAAGGCTGGTTTAACGGCAGGGAAAAAACCTAAGTCCTTTCGGATATGGTTTGACTACCTTTAAAGTGCCACAGTGACGAAGTCCTTGAAGAAATGATAGGAGTGGAACGAGGTAAACCCCACGAGCGAGAAACCCAAATAATGGTAGGGGAATCTTTTCCAAGGAAATGAACGACGGAAAAGGACAGGTTTTCGTAACCTGTAGATAGATGATTACCACCGGAGTACGAGGCGTGGGCCGTTTGCAGTACAAAGGAACAGAACATGGCTTACAGAACGTTATGAACCAACTATGAAATAACTCAGCTCTCCTTTGTTAGAGGAGGGCTTTTTATTTGTATGAAGTTATAAGTTGTGAGTTAAAATGGTAAGTGAGAATATTCTTCGTAATATGTGATAATTAATAGGACAACATGTTATTAATTATTGTTTGATTATACATAAGAGGTGAATGCAAATGGGAAAAGTTACTTTAATTGCAACAGCGGCAATGGGTATTGAAGCGTTAGTTGCCCGAGAAGTTCGCGATCTTGGTTATGAATGTGAAGTGGAAAACGGAAAGGTAACGTTTGAAGCGGATGAAAAAGCGATTTGTCGTACGAATTTATGGTTACGTACTGCAGACCGTGTGAAAATTAAAGTCGGCGAATTTAAAGCAACAACATTCGATGAGTTATTTGAAAAAACAAAAGCGTTAAACTGGGGAGATTATATTCCAGAGAACGGAGAATTTCCTGTTATTGGGAAATCTTTGAAATCAACATTATTTAGCGTTTCAGACTGCCAACGTATCGTTAAAAAGGCTGTTGTTGAGAAATTAAAAACAACGTATAGACGCACAACTTGGTTTGAAGAAGATGGACCGTTATTCCGTATTGAAATTGCAATGCTCAAGGATATTGCGACGTTAACAATCGATGCGAGTGGTGTAGGTCTTCATAAACGTGGATACCGTCTTGAGCAAGGTGAAGCGCCTTTAAAAGAAACATTAGCTGCGTCTTTAATTAAGTTAACAAACTGGAAGGCGGATCGTCCTTTCGTTGATCCTTTCTGTGGATCTGGTACAATTCCAATTGAAGCTGCATTAATTGGACAAAATATCGCACCAGGATTTAACCGAGGCTTTGCATCGGATGAATGGGGCTGGGTTGGTAAACAAAATTGGCGCGAAGCTCGTCAAGAAGCTGAAGATTTAGCTAATTATAATCAACCATTGCAAATCATTGGATCAGATATCGATCACCGTATGATAAGAGTTGCCCAAGATAACGCAGAAGAAGTTGGATTAGGGGATCTTATATCATTTAAACAAATGCAAGTAAAAGATTTCACGACAAAAGAGGAATATGGCTATGTTGTAACGAATCCTCCATACGGAGAACGTTTAAGTGAAAGAGCGCTTGTTGAAAAATTATATAAAGAAATGGGAGAGGTATTCCGCCCATTAGATACGTGGTCAATGTATTTATTAACAAGTTATGAAGCATTTGAGAAATGTTATGGGAAAGATGCATCGAAAAAGCGTAAACTGTTTAACGGATTTATCCGTACAGATTACTATCAATACTTCGGAAAGCGTCCACCGCGTAATTCATAGTATAAAACTCCTCCAGCACGCATATACTGGCTATTATGTAATGCGTAAAGGAGGAAGTGATATGGATAGTTTCCAATTATCGATGATTCAAAAAGCTATTCACCGTACGTATGATGAGCTCGGAAAAGAAGTGGATAGTCAAGGTGCAATTGTAGATGGAATACAAAAAGCGCAGGAAGAATATTTGTCAGCTCTTTCACATGAAACAGCGATTGATAAACGTTATTTAAGGTCATTAATATAGAAAAAAATTTTCCTTTTTCGAAAGGAAAATTTTTTTTCGTGTATTTCTATGTATTGTAACAGGGGAAAGTGGCTGCACACATGTGAGTAGCAGTTGCTATATCTTTTTATAGAAAAACTGTTTGGTTGGAGGCTAAGGATGTTTACTGAGAATAGGTTACCATTTGAAGTAGGAAAACAAGATAATTTTTATGATAAGTTGAATGAGTGGATTGGAGATGTGTTTTACGACATTCTTCCGGAAAAAGGCTTTGAAGAGCGTGATGAACAGATTTTTATGGCGTTTCAGTTAGAGCGCGCTTTCCAAGAGAAGAAAGTTATGTTTGCAGAAGCAGGTGTAGGAACAGGGAAAACAATTGTATATCTTTTATATGCAATTTGTTATGCACGTTATACAGGGAAGCCGGCTATTATCGCTTGTGCAGATGAAACGTTAATTGAGCAGCTTGTGAAAGAAGAAGGAGACATTGCTAAGTTATCTGAAGCATTAGGGCTATCTGTTGATGTTAGACTTGCGAAGTCAATGGATAATTATTTATGTTTACGTAAACTTGAAGATGTTATGAGTGGACGAGCTCCAGAAGTAATTGAAGATGTATATTACGAATTACCTCAGTTCGTATTCGATCATGGTACGATGCAGAACTTTACTCACTATGGTGATCGAAAAGAATTTCCACTGTTAAATGACGAGGAATGGTCAAAGGTAAACTGGGATTACTTCCAAGATTGCTTCACTTGTGATTCTCGTCATCGTTGTGGTCAAACTCTTTCGCGCGAGCATTATCGTAAAGCGGCAGATTTAATCATTTGTTCTCAAGATTTCTATATGGATCATATTTGGACGTACGAAGCTCGCAAACGTGAAGGACAAATTCCGTTATTACCAGAAAGTAGTTGCGTTGTATTCGATGAAGGGCATCTTGTAGAATATGCAGCTCAAAAAGCTTTAACGTACCGTTTAAAACAAACGATGATGGAGCAACTTTTAACGAGATTATTACAAAATGATATTCGTGAAGAGTTCGCACATTTAGTAGAAGAAACAATTTGGCAAACTGAACAATTCTTTGGGGTACTACAAGAGAATAAAAAGGAAATTGAAGGTTCTGATCGTTTAGAAATTACTGTGACAGAAAAGGTAACTGCAGAAGCGAAAAGACTTTATGCGAAAATCGGTGAAGTCGGTGATGCATTAGTATTTGAAAGTGAAATGCATACAGTAAACACATACGATTTAAATATTGTTGATGAGCATTTAGATGTGTTAGAGCATTCACTTCGTCTTTTCATGCACGAGAAAAATGTAATTACGTGGGGTGAAGAAGGCGATGGTGCTTTCACGTTAGTTATTATGCCGCGTGCAGTTGAAGAAGTGTTACAAGAAAAAGTATTCTCGAAGAAGATTCCATATATTTTCTCTTCTGCGACATTATCTGACAATGATTCGTTCGCATTTACTGCAAATAGTCTAGGGGTAAAAGATTACTTATCATTCTCAGTTGCTTCGCCGTTTGATTATGAAGAGCAAATGACAGTAAACTTACTTCCGTATACGAAAGAAAATGAATGGGAAAGAAAGTGTCAATATACACTTGAAAATATACAAAAAACAAATGGACGTACACTCGTATTATTCCGTACAACGCAAGAACTTGCAGCGTTTAAAGAATATGTAAGTAAAGAGCAAATGTCAGTTCCGTTCCTATATGAAGGAGATCAAGAAATTAGTCAGCTCGTTTCTCGTTTCCAAAATGAAGAAGAGACTGTACTTTGTGCCGTTCATTTATGGGAAGGTTTAGACATTCCAGGTTCATCATTATCACATGTTATTATTTGGTCATTACCATTCCCTCCAAACGATCCTGTGTTTGAGGCGAAGCGTAAACATGTGAATGATCCATTCTGGGATGTAGATGTGCCTTATATGATTTTACGTCTTCGCCAAGGAATTGGACGTTTAATTCGTACAAGTGAAGATAAAGGTGCTATATCATTATTCTTATCAGATAATGAAGATGAAAAAGTGATAGAAGCAGTGAAGAAAGTACTTCCGGTAGAAGGAAAAGTACTTTAAGCGAAAAAATGTTGTAGGGAAAAGTTTGGCATTTGCCAAGCTTTTTTTCTATTAGAAAAGGAATTTATGTTTCAGTGTCGAAATAAGTTTGAGGTAGAAAAAGGAGGTTTTTTATACTATGACAGTTGCTACATATGAAGTGGAAAAACAATTTTTAACATATGTGAAGAAGATAGAGAATTACGGAGAGGCATTAAGCTTAATGTTTTGGGATTTAAGAACAGGTGCACCAAAGCAAGGAGTAGACCAGCGTTCAGAAGTAATTGGAATGCTTTCATCCGAAGTGTTTGTGATGTCGACTTCAGATGAGATGGGGAACTATTTAACTGAACTAGAATCTTTAATTGTTGAAAATAAACTTTCTGAAACGACAAAGAAAATGGTTGAAGAGTGTCGTAAAGAATATGATAGAAATAAGAAAATTCCACAAGCGGAATATGAAGCGTATGTGAAATTAGAAGCGAAAGCGGAAAGTGTATGGGAAGAAGCTCGCGAAAAATCTGACTTCGAAATGTTCCGTCCGTATTTAGAAAAAATTGTTGAATTCAAAAAGAAGTTTATTACATATTGGGGTTACGAAACGTACAAATATAACACGCTATTAGACATGTATGAGCCGGGAATCACAGTAGAAGTGTTAGATCATGTATTTGGTCAACTACGTGAACGTATCGTTCCGCTTGTGAAAGAAATTTCTGAGTCTAAAAAAGAATTAAAAACAAATGCTTTAGCTGAACATTTTTCAAAAGAAAAACAAAAGAATTTTACTTTAGAGTTATTAAAACAATTGAACTATAACTTTGAAGCGGGTCGTCTTGATGAAACGGTACATCCTTTTGAAATTACATTAAATAGAGGGGATGTTCGTATTACGACTCGTTACGATGAGAAAGACTTCCGTATGGCTGTTTTCGGCACGATTCATGAATGTGGTCATGCTGTATATGAACAAAATATTGCGGAGGAATTTGAAGGTACACCGCTATGTAGTGGAACTTCTATGGGTATTCATGAGTCACAATCATTATTCTTTGAGAACTTTATCGGTCGTAATAAATCATTCTGGAAGAAAAATTATGATTTATTAAAAGAGTATAGCGATGGTCAATTCAATGATATATCAGTAGATGAGTTTTATGATGCGATTAACGAATCGAAGCCATCGTTTATTCGTATAGAAGCAGATGAGCTTACATATCCGCTTCACGTCATGGTTCGTTATGAACTTGAGAAAGAATTATTTGATGGTACATTACAAGTGAAGGATTTGCCAGCGGCTTGGAATGATAAGATGGAAGCATATTTAGGAATTCGTCCGGAAAACGATGCACAAGGTGTATTGCAAGATGTTCACTGGGCTGGTGGTTCATTTGGATACTTCCCATCTTATGCGCTTGGTTATATGTATGCAGCGCAATTTAAACATAGGATGCTAAAGGATATTCCAAACTTTGATGCATTATTAGAAGAAGGAAACGTGACACCAATTCGTGAATGGTTAACAGAGAATATTCACCAATATGGCAAAACGAAAAAACCACTTGAAATTTTAAAAGATGTGACAGGTGAAGGTTTAAATGCAAACTACTTAGCTGATTATTTAGAAGCTAAATATAAAGAGATTTATGAGTTATAAAACAGGAGCTGCTTAATTGCAGCTTTTTTTTATGAGGGAGTGAGAGAAATGGGCTATATGTTTACAGTAATGTCGCGAGCGGAAGCAGAAGAAATTGCATATAACTGGCATTATGAAGGGGAGTATTCCTTTTATGATATAGAGGCAGATGAAGAAGATTTAGCTGAGTTTTTAGAGGATGAGAGTAGAGGGAATCATACATTTTCTGTGAAGGAAAATGGTACTCACATTGGTTTCTTTAGTTTTAGTAACATAAATAATCAAACGGTTGATATAGGTCTTGGAATGAGACCTGATATAACTGGGAATGGATTTGGTCTACAGTTCGTAAAAGCTGGACTAGCTTTTAGTAAAGAAAAATACGGATGCAATTATATAACACTATCGGTAGCGGCATTTAATGAAAGAGCGATTAAAGTGTATAAAAGAGCAGGATTCGAAGCTGTTGGAACATTTATACAGAAAACAAATGGTAGTTGTTTTGAGTTTTTGAAAATGAATTATATATGTAAAAATGATTAAAAAACAGAGGAGAGCTTCTGTTTTTTTATTTTGATGTAGAAATAAATGATGTTTTTTTTGTACTTGTTGTAATTAGAAGTTTTGAAATTTTGGAAGAGGATGTGTATGATTGAAGTTTAGTAGCAAATAGCAAGTTTAGTAAGGAGAGGTAGTATGATTACAATTAAAACGAAAAATGAAATAGATTTGATGCATGAATCTGGGAAGTTACTAGCTTCTTGTCATAGAGAAATTGCAAAAATGATGAAACCAGGAATAACGACACAAGAAATTGATACGTTTGTTGAAGCGTATTTAGAAGAGCATGGTGCCAGATCCGAACAGAAAGGGTATAACGATTATCCATACGCAATATGTGCATCTGTGAACAATGAAATGTGTCATGGGTTTCCAACAGATGTTCCTTTAAGTGAAGGCGATATTGTGACAATTGACATGGTAGTAAACTTAAATGGTGCGCTTTCGGATTCTGCATGGACGTATATAGTTGGAGATAGTTCTGATGAAGCAAAAAGGTTATTGTTAGTAGCAGAGAGTGCTTTATATAAAGGGATTGAGCAAGCAATAAGTGGTAACCATGTTGGAGATATTGGATACGCAATTGAAAGTTATGTAGCCTCTGAAGGGTTTTCTGTTGCAAGAGACTTTACGGGACACGGAATTGGTAAAGAAATTCATGAGGAACCAGCAATTTTTCATTTTGGTAAGCCAAGGCAAGGACAAGAATTACAAGAAGGAATGGTAATTACAATTGAACCTATTGTAAATGCCGGTATGCGATATTCTAAAGTAGATTTAAACGGATGGACTGCACGGACGATGGATGGGAAATTATCTGCACAGTATGAGCATACAATTGCGATTACGAAGGATGGTCCTATCATATTAACGACGTTGTAATATGAAATGTGAAAGTTTGAAAAACTCGAACGAAAATGGTATTTTCATAAAATTCGTACGTGTTTTTTCGATAAATACTTTTCAAAGTGAAAAAAGTGCGTTATAATCCTTCTATAAAATAAATAGTTAGCTACACTCATATAATCGCGGGGATATGGCCTGCAAGTTTCTACCGAAGTACCGTAAATACTTTGACTATGAGTGAGGACGAATATATTTGCTTGTTTAGCATTCTTTTTTGCGAAACTCCAAAAGCGCGTCTCTCACTTGTAACGAGTGGTGGCGGCTTTTGGAGTTTTTTATTGCATAAGAGGGGGAACAAACATGAAAGTATTACAAGAAAAGATTTTGAACGAAGGAAAGGTTTTATCTGGTGACGTATTAAAGGTAGATGCATTTTTAAATCATCAAATTGACCCAGTACTTACGCAAGAGATCGGAAAAGAATTTGCTAAACGTTTTAAAGAAGAGAACATTACAAAAATCGTGACGATTGAATCTTCAGGCATTGCACCAGCAGTTATGGCTGCATTAGAGCTTGGTGTAAAAGTAATCTTTGCAAGAAAACGTAAATCGTTAACGTTACAAGATAATATGTACGTTGCAAACGTATACTCATTTACGAAACAAGAAACGAATGAAATTTCATTATCTCGAAATCATATCGATGAAAATGATCGCGTTTTAATTATCGATGACTTTTTAGCAAACGGTCAGGCTGCTTTAGGTTTAATGAGTTTAGTAGAGCAAGCCGGGGCAAGTATTGCGGGAATTGGCATTGTTATTGAAAAAGCATTTCAAGATGGAGGAAAGAAGCTGCGTGAACAGGGTGTTCGTGTTGAATCACTAGCAGAAATTGCATCACTTGATAACGGCACAGTTACATTTGTACAGCAAGAAACTGCGGAGGTGAACTAACGATGAAGCAGCACCCATTTAAAATCGCATCGCTTGGTATTCAGCACATGCTTGCCATGTACGCTGGCGCAATTATTGTTCCTCTTATTGTCGGCGGGGGACTTGGTTTAAATCAACAAGAATTAACGTATTTAGTATCGATTGACTTATTAATGTGCGGCGTAGCAACGATTTTACAAGCATTATCAAATCGCTTTTTCGGTATTGGGCTTCCGGTTGTACTTGGTTGTACATTTACAGCGGTTGGACCGATGATTGCAATTGGTAAACAATACGGCGTGTCCTCTATATATGGAGCAATTATTGCTGCGGGATTATTTGTTGTTATTTTCGCGAAATTATTTGGGAAGCTTGTAAAACTGTTTCCTCCTGTTGTAACAGGATCTGTCGTTACAGTTATTGGGGTTACACTTGTTCCAGCAGCTATTAATGATATGGCTGGAGGAGTTGGAAGTAAAGATTTCGGAAGTCTAGAAAATTTAGCGTTAGCATTTGGTGTTTTATTATTTATCATTATTATGTATCGTTTCTTTGATGGATTTATCCGTTCAATCTCTATATTACTTGGTCTTTTGTTCGGTACAATCGTCGCAGCGTTTATGGGGAAAGTAAGTTTGCAAGCGGTTGGAGAGGCAGATTGGTTCCACGGTATTCAGCCGTTTTACTTCGGGACACCGACATTTGAATTAACGCCAATTATTACGATGATTCTCGTTGCTTGCGTAGGAATTGTGGAAGCAACAGGGGTATATTTTGCATTATCTGATATTTGTAATAAAAAGATCGGTGAAAAAGAATTAACAAAAGGTTATCGCGCAGAAGGATTAGCAATGGTTCTAGGTGGTATTTTTAACGCATTTCCATACACAACATATTCTCAAAACGTAGGACTTGTTCAATTAACTGGAGTAAGAAATCGCGTCATTATCTATACTTGTGGTGGTATGTTAATTGCTCTTGGGTTTATTCCTAAAATCGCAGCCATTACAACAATTATTCCGAAATCAGTACTTGGCGGTGCAATGCTAGCAATGTTCGGCATGGTTATGGCATATGGTATTAAAATGTTAAGCAGTGTTGATTTTGGAAAACAAGAAAATTTATTAATTGTTGCATGTTCTGTCGGAATCGGACTTGGAGTTACAGTTGTTCCAACGTTATTTTCACAGCTTCCGGAAAACATTCGTATTTTGACAGATAACGGAATTGTACTTGGAAGTGCATCAGCAGTACTTTTAAATATTGTATTTAATATGGTGCCGCAGCGTAAAGTAAAAGAAGAGCCAGTGTCTATGCAAAGTGCAGTAAGAGAAGCGTAAAAAAGAAAGGTCTCATTATGAGACCTTTCTTTTCTTTTTAAGTGGCATCATTTTCCCGTACGTACCAAGACGCCAAATGTACTCAAGTGGCCCATATTGATAACGTGACAGCCACCAGTGGCTAATAAAGATTTGTAACGTATAAAAGCCGATGCAAAATAGTGGTCCTACCCATAATGGAGCGGGATAATAATTTTTGAAAAATAGGCCGAATACAAGTAACGTAATAATCGTATGCGTGATGTAATTTGTTAACGCCATTCGTCCGACATATTGGAACGGACGTAATAATGTTTGCCATCTTTCTTTTTGTAATAAACGCATGAGCGTGAAAATGTAGAATATGAATAATGTTTTTCCACTAAACATTGTAAAGGCCTGCATATAAAATGGTTCATAAGATGGTTTTGATAAGAAGTAACGGACCATGAAAAACCACATTGGTAATGTCAAAATGAACATAATGATTTGCCATTTTTTAAGCTTTGGATCTAACTCTTTCGTGCGGCGGAAAATATCTTTTTTGCCGGCGTATAAACCAAGTAAAAATAGTCCAACTGTTTCTGGGAGCATGAATACATTTAGTCCAATTCCTTCAGAATAAAATGCATGGAAACGATTTTGTATTTGTGACACCCAGTCTTCAAGTGGCATGATCGGTAAGGAAAACCCTAACTCTGCTTTTGGTACTAAGGCAACCACTATACTAGCGATTAGCATGAAAAATTGAAAAATACTTAGTAAAACTAATGCCCATATTAAAATAGTACGAGGCTCTCTCTTATAAAATAACAATAAGAAAAATCCAGCGATGGCATAACTATGTAAGATGTCTCCGTCCCATAAAAGAACGTAATGCAAGAACCCAAATAATAATAAAATAAGCAAGCGGCGAACAAATAAAGTTTTCGGACGATCTGTTTTCGCCTCAGCACGATTCATAAAGATATAAAAACCTAATCCGAATAAAAATGAAAAAATAGTATAAAACTTCGTTTGAATAAACATGTCATAAAATAAGCGAATATAGCTGTCTAATCCATCATAAACGCCGGAAATATCTCGAGAATCAACACCAGCGATAACTGGCCAGTTAACAAGAAAAATACCTAGTACAGCTATTCCTCTAATAATATCGATGGAATGTATCCTCTCGCCTTGTGAAATATTTTGTGTCATTATTTTCCTCCTTGTTAAGTAATTCCCTTTTATCCCGCATTAACAAGCAGTAAGACTCCCACTTCAAAATTCAGTGAATACGAGGAAGTTAGGTGGGAGTCGGGTTGCTTGTAAAAGCCCGATTGGTTCAACTAATAATTAGTGGAGATGGGAAATATCCCCACTAATTACAGTTTCACTTTATTATACAAAATGTAAAGGGGAGGGTATATAGGTTATTTCCAATTTTTAAAACTGCTAAGATGTGTATTATGAGATATAATAAGAGTGCACAGCAAGTTTTAAACTTCTTTAAAACAGGCAGTAAAGCTCCTTTTCCCGAAGGAGCTTTCTTTTTTTAGAAATTTGTTGATAATGATTCTCTTTAATGATAAAATGTATTCAAAAGTGATAATCATTATCAAAAAAAGGTTGGTGTGTTAATATGGTGTATGCACTTGTTGCAGGAACGATTGCTATATATGTTGGTGTTACAAAGTATGTATTAAATGGAGTAGGAACAACAAAATGAATAATATTACATAAAATCCCTTTCATTTGTAAAAAGAATGAAAGGGATTTTTTATTTTTGATGTGAATATGCTGAAAATTTAGTATGATAATAAAGTGAAACTTTAATCAGCGGGGAGGTCTATCCCTCACTGATTACTAGCCCGCACGAAACGGGTTTTTACTGCCCACAAATAGCGGGATAAAGTATATACATCTTGGATAAAGGGGAACAAGGGGATGACAAACATAGTACAGACAAACGGTATGAAAAAACTTGTTTGTTTTTATGAAGAGTGGCAAAAAAACGGCGATGTAGAGAATAGTTTGAAGTTGTTTGAAGTGATTCAAAAATATAAACAAGAGCAGCTTATGCTAGCTTTTTGTGGTCATTTTTCTGCGGGGAAATCGACAATGATGAATCACCTATATAAAGCGCAATTATTACCGACAAGTCCGATTCCAACGAGTGCTAACGTTGTTAAAATTGAAAGAGGATCTGATCGTGTTGTTGTAACGATTAAGTCTGGAGAACAGTATGAATATGACGGCGCATATTCAGCAGAAGAATTAAAACAAATATGTAAAGACGGTGATGAAGTAATTGGTGTTCATATTTATCGAAATGATGCGCCAATTCCTGATGGGGTTATGTTAGTTGATACGCCCGGAATTGATTCTACGGATGATGCCCACCAATTAGCGACGGAATCAACACTGCATCTAGCAGATGTTATTTTCTATATGATGGATTATAACCATGTCCAATCAGAGGTTAACTTACAGTTTGTTAAAGAATTGAAACAACGTAATAAAACGGTTTATCTCGTTGTAAACCAAATAGATAAACATAAAGCAAATGAGTTATCGTTTGAAGAGTATAGAGATAGTGTAAAACAGTCTTTTTCTAACTGGGATATTGAAGTAGATGGTATTTTCTATACATCATTGCGAATGATGAATCATCCATACAATGAAATTCAAAGTTTAGAAGCATTAATCTTTTCTATCATGAAAGAAAAAGAGCAGTATGTAAGAAAGGGAATGGAGCGAGAAACAGAATATTTACTGCAAGAACATTGTTCGTTTATTCTTTCTGAAAATGAAAAACATCTCATGAAATATGAAGAAGAATTAACATCACCACTGTCACTTTCAGAGATAGTTGAAAAAAAGGAAGAGTTAACTGAAAATAAAGATCGGGTGGCTAGTAAAGAATCTGATGTGAGAAATGAATTTATAAAAGGTTTACAAGCCATATTAGATAACGCGTATTTAATGCCATTTGAAATGAGAGAATTGGCAAATAAATATTTAGAAACGAAATTAACGAAGTTTAAAGTTGGTTTGTTATTTGCGAAAGGAAAGACGGAGCAAGAAAAACAGAGACGTGTAGATGCTTTTTATTCTGCTCTTCAAAAGACTGTTGAAACGCAACTTGATTTTCATGTGAAAGAATTTATTGTAGCCTTCTTAAAAGAAGAAGGGTTATTTACAGAGGAAATAGGGAAAGACATATATGCGTTAGAAATTGCTTTCGGACCGGAAGTGTTGGCTGAAACAATTAAACAGGGGGCTGGATTTACCGGTGATTACTTACTTCTTTATACTGCTGACGTTGCAAATGAGTTAAAGAAAAGATACTTTATGAAATCTCAGCAAATCTTTGGAAAAAGTACGGGTATATTGCAGAAGAAAGTGAAGATAGAGATTGCTCGTATTGAAGAAGAAATTGAAAAATACACGATGTTACAAACTGCAAAAGAAACAAAATTACAGTACATTAAGACGTATGAGGAATATGAGAGCTATTTAGGAGATATTTGGAATGAAAATGTTTCTATACCAGATGGATTGCAAATAGACGAAATATTACAAAGTAAAAAACAAGTTGTTAGTGAGAAGTTTAAACTACAAGAGCAAGAAATTGTAAATGATAACGTAGCGGCTAGTGAAGAAGAGATTAAAGGAACGAAAGCTTTAAATATTCAGCGTATATTAGAAAAAGTGAAGAAAGCTGAAACGATATTAGATCCATTGCCTACACTGAAACATCTACAGCAAGAAGTAGTTGGAAAAAGACAGCGTGTAGAAACGAAGCAATTTACAGTAGCGTTATTTGGAGCTTTTAGTGCTGGGAAATCATCATTTGCTAACGCATTGCTCGGTGAAAAGGTACTTCCTGTATCGCCAAACCCAACGACAGCAACAATAAATCAAATTTTGCCAGTTACAGAAGATAAATCACATGGAACGGTAATTGTCCAGTTTAAGTCAGAGCAAGCGCTGTTAGAAGATATGAAAGCTGTTTATAAAATGTTTCACTATGAAATTGCTACATTGGAAGAAGCGTTAACGAAAATTGATGAAATTATGAAATACCCTTCACCAAGCGGGAAGCAAAAAACAACATTTAGCTTTTTGCGAGCGGTACAAAAAGGATATGAGGCAGTTGCTAATCATTTAGGGGAACAATTACAAGTTACGTTAGAGGAGTTCTCTGATTATGTAGCTAATGAAGAAAAATCATGCTTTGTTGAGTATATGGAGCTTTATTATGATTGTGCTTTAACAAGGCAAGGAGTAGCTCTTGTAGATACACCAGGGGCGGATTCTATTAACGCGCGCCATACGGATGTTGCATTCCAGTATATTAAAAACGCAGATGCTATTTTATTCGTAACATACTATAATCATGTTTTCTCTCGTGCGGATCGTGAATTTTTAATTCAGCTCGGTCGTGTAAAGGATACATTTGCACTTGATAAAATGTTCTTCTTAATAAATGCTGCCGATTTAGCACAATCTGAAGAAGAACTTGAAATGGTAAAAGGTTATATTGCGGATCAGCTCCTGCAATACGGTATTAGAAATCCACGTTTATTTGCAATTTCAAGTTTATGTGCGCTTGAAGAAAAGCAAGGGAAAAGTATTGATAAAGAAAAGTATGGTATTTTACAAAACTCCGGGATTACTAAGTTTGAAGAATCATTTACGTCCTTTATGATGAGGGATTTAATGCTTGTATCTGTGCATGCTTTATATGGTGCATTGCAAGGAGCGAATCAGCTTCTTGTAAATATGATAAATGGCGCAAAGCAGGGAAATGATGAGAAAGAGAAGCAAACAAAAAAATATGAAGCAGAGCGTAATCAGCTATTTCATATTATTTCATCATATAGTGTACTTGCTGAAGAGCAAGCAATGCAAAATGAAGTGAAAGAATTGCTTTATTATGTACACCAACGTCTATTTTTACGCTATAACGATGTGTTTACTGAATTTATTAATCCGGCGTCGTTACGAACAGATGGGAATGTGAAAATGCAGTTGCAGCAATGTGTAATGGAATTAGTTTCATTTATTCAACATGATTTATTACAAGAAATGCGTGCGACATCATTACGTCTTGAAAAATGGATAGATGAAGCGATGAAGCGTGCAAAGGATGAAATTGTTGTGAATTGCAAAGTGGAAAATGAATCGATTTCTATGGGTGGAACAGTGGATTATGAATATAAAATTATTACACATAAAGAGCCGTTTCCTTCAATAGAAATAAAAGATTTTAAAAAGGCACTAGCACATTTTAAAAATGAGAAAAGCTTTTTTGAAAAAAATGATAAAGCTTTTATGCAAGAAGACGCTAAAGGAGTGTTAGAACCTTTCGTATCAAACTATGTAGTTGATGAAGAAGATTTATTCGTTCATCATTATAAGCAAGAGTGGGATGCAAAATGGAACCTATTCCAAAAAGTGATGCAGCAAGACGTTGAGAATTATTATGAAAGTATATTATTCGCTTTAGCTGAAACAATTGATGTATCGCTATACGAACAAAGTAAAGAAGAGCTACAAAAGCAGTTAGTAGAAATTGAAAAAGAAATTTATATTAAATAGCTGTTATGAAAAAAAGATTCGTTCAATTTTCTTTTGTAGTACAGTATCTAAAGATTTTACAAACCCTGCAAACTCATCAGTAGAAATCATATGGGTAAGAACTAAGCGTCTGCCGTCTGGTGTTTCACCGCATAAGACGAATGAAGAAAACTCATACGTTTTGTTTTCTACTACTAATTTTGGATAGGAATATGTGTGGCTCTTCTTTTTCTTTCCATCAATAGAGATGACGTTGCATTTTTTCTCATTGTTGTCCATGGTGAATCCCTCCTTTCTATTATCTATGGTAGACAAGGGGGGTTTAGAACAATAGAGGAGGGGGAATTTTTATGTCTGTTGTCATAGAGCGTATTTCGAAAGAAGCTATACCGAAATCTTTATTACTTCTTGCTGATCCAAGTGAAAGCCAAATTGATGCATATGTACAGAGAGGGTATACGTATATAGCTAAACAAGAAGAAAGAATCATCGGTGTATATGTGCTTTTGGAAACAAGACCAAGGACAATGGAAATTATGAATATTGCGGTTGTAGAGCATTTGCAAGGAAAAGGGATTGGAAAGCAGCTATTAAGTCATGCCGTAGAAACTGCTAAAGGATATGGTATGTCAAAACTTGAAGTTGGTACAGGCAATTCTAGTGTTTCACAACTTGCTTTATATCAAAAATGTGGATTTCGTATTTTTTCTATTGATTTTGATTACTTTTCAAAGCATTATGAAGAAGAGATTATTGAAAATGGGATTGTATGTCGCGATATGATTCGGCTTGCAATGGAATTGAATAAGAACGTATAACTTATTTAGGGGGAAGAGAAGATGGAAGTACATAAAGCAATTACAGCACATTCTCGTAAACAAAATGAAAGTGTAAAAGCATGTTTACAATTAGATGCGCAGCGTGAAGCAGCTATTGAAGCAGCCGTATCTCTTGCGTCAAAGGGGAAAGAATTTTCGGTTGATATCATTAATGTTGTAACAAAGCAAATTAATGATCTTGCAAAAAATGGTGTTACACTGCAGCGTAAATTTGTTACAGAAGAAATGGTTATGGAGTATGTAAGTCGTTTGCAAGAGAAAGAAGGTCGTTAAAGATGATAGTTACAGTCGAATGGTTACGTGAGCATATAGAAGATGAGAATGTCCGTATAATCGATTGTCGTTTTGATTTAGCGAATCCTAATTGGGGTAGAGAAAAGTATGAGGAAGAACATATTCTTCATGCGTTATATTTTGATTTGAATTTAGATTTATCAAGTCCTGTAACAGAACATGGTGGTCGCCATCCATTGCCGAATATTGAGGAGTTTGCAGACAAGCTTTCACAAGCTGGTATTGGTGAACATACGACAGTAATTGCATATGACAGTCAAGCGGGTGCAAATGCTTCTCGTCTCTGGTGGTTATTAAACTATGTAGGACATGAGAAAGTATATATATTAGATGGCGGATTTCCAGCTTGGAAAGAGAATGGACTACACACAACGCCGAATATCCCAGTTATTGCACGAAAACCTTTTATACCGGAAATACAAGAAAATATGCTTGTAACGATGGAAGATGTGAGAGGGAAAATTCGTGCAGGTGCAAATATGACATTAATTGATTCTAGGGAACCAAAACGTTATGCTGGTGCGGAAGAGCTCGTTGATTCGAAGGCAGGGCATATTCCGACGGCAGTAAACTATTTTTGGAAAGATGGGATTTTAGAATCGGGACACTTTAAAAACGAAGAGGAACAGCAAGGGCGTTTCCAAAATCTTGATAAAGAGAAGGAAACAATCGTATATTGTGGTTCTGGTGTTACAGCGTGTCCGAACATAGTTGCATTAAAATTAGCTGGTTTTCAAAATGTTAAATTGTATACAGGTAGCTGGAGTGATTGGATTTCTTATCCAGAAAATCAAATTGCAAAAGAAGAAGATTAATCACTTGCATGCAAAAATAATTTGTATTAAAATAAGGTCACAAGCAAGAGATTGCTTCAAAAAAATTATATTTTACACATTGGAAACAATGTGATAATATAACGACAAGTAAATAATACATCCTGCGGTGTGCGTAACTTATTTATGTCTAAAACCGATGTTAGTTTTACGGAAGCTCAATATTTAGTGACCATTATCAAGCCTTCCTTGTGGAGGAAGATATACGGTAACTGTGAGGGCATCCACCTGCGAGTAGCGGGTTTTTGGACATTTACGAGAGACGGCACTTGCGGGGGTCTTATTTCAACTAATAGTATATAAAATTCCTACGGTGTACGTAGCTTGTGTATGTCTTAAACCAATAAGTATAATGCGGAAGTTCAATATTTAAATGTAGATAGCAGGCCATCTTTTTAAGAAGGAAGTTACAAACATTTGTGAGAACATCCACCTGTGAAAGCAGGTTTATGGACATCTATAGATAACGGCATATGTGGGACTATATAAAAAACCTTACGTTTTATACGTAAGGTTTTTTTGTTGAATAAATATACTCATGTTATCTAGATTTACCTGTAAAGTTCCCATAATAAATATAGCACTTGCGGTCTTCATCAATTTCTCTTGAATCGAGGGTGAATTCCAAATGTATTCCATCCCGTTGAATATATATAATATCTGAATGGAGAGAGGGTAAGATATCCTCGTAATTCCAAATATCTTTACTTTCTATCATAATTGAGCAGGTTTCCTTTAGTTCTCTAATTTCAAAACCTATGTGCGAATATGTAGGATCTGAAGGGTCGTTGGAAAAAACTTCTTTTTGTATATATAACACTGCTGTCCCGTCTGGATCTACTGAAGTTGCAGTAACGATATATGTATTTCCATCTTTTATAAAATATTCACAAGTCATGCGCGCGACAATTTCAGAATTAGAAATATTTGCGTAGTTCCATAAAGCTGGATACCCGTTTGTTTCATCATTGAGCCGATATTCCAATCGCATTTTATCCCTCTTCTTCCTTTTTCTTCTACTTTATCATGACATCTTATATAATAGAAATATAATTTAAAAAGGGGAGTGCAAAGGTGACAAAAACGAAATGGCTAGTAGGTGGTGTCCTAACATCTTTAATGACGGGCACTTTATTTGGCTGCGCGCAAGATATTCCCCCCGAACCGAATGATAATAGTTGTTCTGATTGGGATTGGGATGATGAGCTTGGTGTTTGGCAGTGTGATGATAGTAGTTCAGGTTATCGTGGACATTACTTTTATGGTGGTACATACTATCAAAATAAATCCACCTTCAAAAATTCATCAGAGTTTAAAACTTATCAATCTTCGGCCGAATTTAAAGGTGGAATTGGAAGCGGTTCAAAAGGTGGATTTGGAGGTTAAAATATGTCGCAATACATAAAGAAAAGAAAAGAATTTTATTCGAATTATCCTCATTTCTGGTCGGACTTATATGAATGTGAGTATAGTTTGTTTCATGTTTTCCCGATAACAGAGCAAACAATGAAACAATTACAAGTAGCAACTGAACGAATGGGAAAAATATTTTTTAAGACTGCTAGAATTCTTCGGAATTTATCTAATGAACAGCTTCTTGAACTCGGTTTTCCAACTGCAAGCTTGCCTTTTATTAGACTGAAAGGGATGTATCCTGAATCTGTTATTTCACGATTTGATTTTGCTTTAACAGAGGATAATCGTATTAAAATGCTTGAGTTTAATAGTGATACTCCAACTTTTATTGTGGAATGCTTTCAAATGAATGGAAAAGTTTGTGAAGAACTTGACTATGATGATCCAAATGCAAATCAAGAGCGCTTACTTTCTTCTGGTATTACAAAAGCCGTAATGGAGTTTACAAAAGGAATGGAAGAGCCAAATGTTGTTTTCACAGCTCATCCTGAACATATAGAAGATTGGAATACGACTATGTATTTGAGTGGGCTATGTCATGTTGAAAATAAAGTGATGCCAATGACAGAACTTAGAATTACAGATGATGCTTTAGTAGATAGAGATGGTTTACCAATTGATGTTTTGTATCGCCAAACATATCCAATTGAAGACTTGATTGAAGATCAAGATCCCGAAACGGGGGATTTGGTGGGAGTAGAACTTTTGCAACTTGTAAAAGAAGGAAAGCTTTTTATTATAAATCCTTTGTCGGCCTTTTTACTTCAGCCGAAATCAATTCAATGTCTTATTTGGGGATTAGCAGAAGAAGGTGCTTTTTACACAAGTGAGGAACAAAAGTGGATTAAAGAATATATGCTTCCTACATATTTAGAGCCAGATTTATTTTTGGGGAAAAGTCCTTTCGTTCAAAAACCTTCGTTCGGTAGGGAAGGTGACACGATTACGATTCGTGATAAGGATACAAATATTATGATTCGAAATGCACATGAAACGTATAAATCGTCACTGCCTATATTTCAGAAATATACAGAGCTTCCAGTTGTATTTTTGGAAACTGAAAAAGGAATTGAGAAGCTGTCGTACGTGTTTGGGGCTTTTTTAATTGCTGGAAAAGCGAGCAGCATCGGTATACGTGCCGGAGAAAAAATTACGGGAAATGAATCGTATTATTTACCGGTAGGTATTAAGAAGGAGGAAAATAAATGATTAATTTTTTACTATATTTAGCAGTATCACTTGTACTTTTATGTATCGGTCTTTTTCTTATGGAAGTGACAACGAAAGTTAAGGAATTTAAGTTAATGGCTCAAGGGAATAAAGCGGTAAGCTATGTACTTGGAGGAAGACTACTTGGTCTTGCTATCGTTTTATATTCAACGGCTGCTAATTCTATTTCAATTCTTGATATGGTTTCATGGGGAGCTGTTGGGATCTTAGCTCAAATTATTGTCTTTTATTTAGCGGAATGGCTTACACCACGTTTTAATATTAATAAAAGTCTTGAAGAAGATAATCAAGCAGTTGGTCTTTTCCTTATGTTTTTATCACTTTCCATCGGAATTGTAATTGCTGGTTGTGTAACGTATTAAAACCCTTACATTTTAACGTAAGGGTTTTATTTTTCATTTGCTAATTTTTTGCAATATGTGTTCAATTAATTTATGTAGCCGAACGCTGAGCAGGATGCGTATTAGTGTACTAAACTCGAGATAGTTATTGTAATAAGGAAAAGTTTCCATACAAAGTGTTGACATCTATTTTAAATAAGAGTAACATTTTCTATGTAATTATAATAAGTCTCTGTTAGGTGAGGCTCCTGTATAGAGAAATGCTACTGCCCAAAAATGTCGAGAGACGCCAATGGGTCAACAGGAATGATCGAATTAAGGTTTTTCTTAACGTAGCTGGTAATGAACCTATGCTATACAGTGCTAAAACTCGGCGAGGGAGAGGTCCATAGATTTCTAATTGTATTATATTAGGAATCGCTTATTTGTGTATGCAATGACCTTTGCTCTCTTATGAGTAAGGGTCTTTTTTGTTAGCAAGCTATGAGTAATTTCATAGTATAGATTATAACTAAAAAATTAAAGAGGAGGTGAGGAGCATGTCAAATTCTGACTCGGTTCCGTTACCCATATACTTCAAATCAAAAATATATGATGTAGGCAGGAAACGACTTGTTCCTCCCTCTATATTTATCATAATGTAGCGTTTATTCGAGTATTTAAGCGCTAGACACTTTCACAGTAAAGTGGATAAATTGAGAAACAAAGCGTTTCTTCCTATGTTGTAAAGGAGGAGACGATAATATGTTATATGTAAATAAAAGTGTGGGTAACACTTCGTATAAATTAAGTAAAAAAGCAATGAAAGAACAAACAATGCTTCAAAAAAATAAAGATTTATTAATTGAAATCGCAACAAGAGATGTAAAATCTGTATTTGCGTATTTTAAAACAACAAGAGACGGACTATCTATGAAAGAGGCACAAAAGCGTATTCAAGTATACGGCCGAAATGAATTAACTTCAAAAAGAGCGCGTATTGCGGAAGTAATGATGAAGCTAAGTGGAATGATCCCAGGTCTTTCAAAACAACATATGGGTGATGAATTACAATGTGAAACAGTTACTGTTTCTAGAGTAGCTGGCTGTAGCGTAACAGGGCTAAACAGTGAACTAAAAATGATGAAATTACCAGTACAAGAGCTTGTACCTGGAGATATGATTTTTCTTTCAGAGGGCGATACAGTGCCGGCAGATGTACGTATTATTTATGCAAATGATTTATTAGTAAATGAATCTATGCTGACAGGAAATAATGCTAGTATTGAGAAATTTGAAAGTTGCTATCATCTTGAACGTAAACGATTTATTCCATTAAAACGGATGAAAGACTATAATCCACTTGAACTTGAAAATGTATGTTTCAAAGGTACGTATATTGTTGACGGAAATGCAAAGGCTGTAGTTGTTTCGACAGGTAAAAATACGTATTCAGGAATACTTCATACTTGCTGCGGTAGAATGTCTTAATGTGTTAATGATGCTAAATATACAAAAACAATGTATAATAGACAAAGTTGAACAAAAACGTAGAATGGTAATCTATATATAACCTTACGTGATAACGTGAGGTTATTATTTTTTGTTAGTAGGAGAGGAATTATGAAAAAAGTATTATTAGTTGATGGTATGGCACTATTATTTCGTGCTTTTTACGCAACAAGTGTATATGGACAATTTATGAAACGACAAGATGGTACCCCGACGAATGGGATTCATGGTTATATGAAGCATTTATTAACAGCAATACAAGCAATCGAACCAACGCACATTGTAACGTGCTGGGATATGGGAAGTACGACATTTAGAACGGAATCTTTCTCGAATTATAAAGCAAATCGTGCAGCACCGCCGGAAGAATTAATTCCGCAATTTGATTTAGTGCAAGAAATGACTGCGAAATTATCTATGCCTGTAATCGGTATGAAAGGTTATGAAGCGGATGATTGTATCGGTACGCTTGCAAAACAATATTGCAATGAAGCGGAAGTTTATATTTTGACAGGTGATACAGATTTACTTCAACTTGTTGATACGAATGTTACAGTTATGCTTCTTCGTAAAGGAATTGGAAATTACGAGTATTACACACCGGAAAAAATCATGGAAGAGAAAGGTGTAGAACCTTGGCAAATTGTTCATGCGAAAGCTTTCATGGGAGATACAAGTGATAATTATCCGGGTGTAAAAGGTATTGGTGAAAAAACAGCGTATAAGCTGATTCAAGAATACGGGACAGTATCGGCAGTGCTAGAAAATATAGCATCATTAACGAAAGCGCAGCGCACAAAAATTGAAAGTGATTTAGAGAATTTAAATATCTCTTTACAATTAGCGCAAATTCATTGTGAAGTTCCAATTTCATGCTTATTAGAAGAAGGGTTACACACAATGGACGAAGAAAAACTACGCTTTGTTTGTAACGAAATGAATTGGGGAAGACCTGAAATATTAATTAATATGCTTTAAAGAGTATGGAAAGGTTGATCAAATATATTTTTGATTAACCTTTCTTTTTTTTGTTCACAAAGTTGTCAGAAAATAAACGGAATTTTCATATGAAGTTCAAATGGAATTCACAACAATCAATTATTATAAGGACACACAGATAAATCCTTATCCCGCATTAACGGGAGATAGGACTTCTATCTCAGTATTATAGCTGAATAAAGAGTGATGATGGAAGAGTAACTCCCTGTAAAAGCCCGATTGATGTAGGCTAATAATTAGTGAGGGTAAATCCTCTCATTGATTAAAGTTTCAAGTTATCTTTTATATAAACCATCCCCCAAGGAGGAAAATAAACATGCGAAAAAAAGTGAGAAAATCCTTTAAACAATTATTAATAGAAAATAAACAATCCCTACTAACTAATAAAGAGAATATGAAAGAAATTGAAGAACGGATTGAGAAACGACATGTAGCATATAGTGCTGCTAGTAATTGATAATTTTGTTTATGAAAAAAGCTTGTAGTTTGGATATTATCCGAACTACAAGCTTTTTCTTTTTTGATTAACGCCACCAAATCCAAGTCCAAAAGTAATTTCGTATATTTCGAGGAGTAATGCGTATGAAACGTTCACCGTCAAAGAAACAATTTAAATTTGGAAGTGTTTCATCTGGATTTTTTGGAATGAAGGTGACGATGTTTTCGTTACTTGTAATGGTTACTGTGATTGGTGGATCGGTAGGAGAGACTTGAAGTTGTAAAGAAACGTTTGCCGTGTTTTTAAATTCATTATTAATAGGTGGACTTATCACTTGTACTGTGAATAACACGATAATTGTTTCGTTCGGTTCCAAATTAGTAGCGACTAGGAAACCGATATTCGGATTCGCTAGTGGAGAGCGTTCCCCATTAATGAAGACCGTACCGTTCATAAATTGTAAACCTGCTGGAGTGGTGTCTTGTAATGAAATATTTGAAAGTGAAATCTCGGAAGTATTCGTAATACGCACTGTATAATCAAAATATTGGTTTAAATAAGCAGAGCTGACGGAAGCATTTTTTATCACTGCTGCCGTTATAAATTGAACTGGTATACGAACAATATTCGAATTGACAATGAAAATAATAATTGGATCCTGTGGTGTCAATTGGAAAGCAGCTGTAACTGTTGCGGAATTGATAATTGTACTGTTTGAAGGGATAGAAGTTACGAGAACTTTAAATGTTATAGTTGCTACTCCATCTGCCGATAAGGAACCAATGTTAATACCAGTGTCTGGTCGAATATTTGGAACCGGAGTACCGTTAATTGTTACACTGTTTTCTATAAATGTTGTACCAGCTGGAATCATATCTAAAACGGAAGTACTTACTGTAGGAATTGGGGAATGATTAAATACGTCTAGTGTGAATGTAATAATATCCCCTATAACGACAGAAGATTTGTCAGCATTTTTCTCAATGCGCACCATTGGATCAACGATCGTTGTTGTAACGGTATTTGTTTGCTTTGTAATTGTAATAGGTGGTTCATTCGGATCAATGGTAACAGTATAGGAAACAGAAGCGTCGTTATTGATAGCAGTTTGAAGAGTCGAAGAAGATATTGTTACTTGGAACGTAATGACAACAGATTCATTAGGAGCAAGGTTTCCTAATGGAATACCATTTTCAGGATTCGCATTAGGCTGATTGATCCCGTTAATCGTAACACTGCCAGTAATGAAAATTGTATCCACTGGTACGGTGTCTATGGCAAGAAGGTCTTCAATCGTTACATTACCGCTATTAGTAATTGTAATTGTATACGTTAAAGTTTGACTAGGTAATGCATTCGTGGCATTAACAGATTTTATGGCAACGACATTATCATTTTGGACAGTTGTTGTGACAGTATTTGTTGTAGTCGTATTTGTAACAGGTAAGTTATTTGGATTGACTATATAGTTAAAAGTAGTAATTGCTTTGTTGTTGAGTTCATTTGGTGTTGGAATAGAAGTTACAGTTACTTGGAATGAAGCGATGGCATCTCCACCTACAATTATAGTACCAATTGGTATGCCGCTTACTGGATTAACTCCCGGAACAGTTTCTCCGTTTACAATGACACTATTTTCTATAAACGTAGTACCTTGAGGAATAATATCTTGAATGACTACATCATCTGCTGAAACATTACCAGTTTGATTTAGTGTAATCGTATACGTTAACGTATCACCGACCGTTGCAAATGCAAGGTCAACAGTTTTATTGCTATTTAAATTCGCGTGATGAATTTCTGTTACGGCAGCTGATGAAATAATAGTTTCGGTAATAGGTGGCCTATCTGGTACCGTGTATTCATATTCAATTGTACTCGTGTTAGAGATTGGATTTGTTTGCGGAATGGAAGTAACCCGGACTTGGAATAGAATAGTTGCTGTCGTATTAGGCGGAATGTTATCAATTGGTATACCGCTAAGTGGATTGTCATTTGGCCGAGCGTTGCCATTCACAATAACACTATTCTCTATAAAGCTCGTATTTGCTGGAATGATATCAGTAACGATAATGTTTTCTACTTGTATATTCCCATTGTTTGTGATGGAAATTGTGTAAGGGATGATAGTTTGTAGGTCAGCGTATTGGATAGGCGTTGTTTTTGTTGCAATTACATTAGCAGAAATAACTTCAGTGAAGGTAATATTACTAGTCGATATTTGTTCTTCACCATTAATTGTATAACGAGAAGTGGATTGATTTTGAATACGACCGCTAGCTGGAAGAGCTAACACAGTAACGGAAAACGTGACTGGGATAGAAATGTTAGGAGCAATCGTTCCTACAAGTATACCGGCACTTGGATTGGCGTTAAGCTGAGGAATATTATTTACTAAAACGCTACCGTTTATAAAGGTTGTTCCATCAGGAATATTGTCTGTAAATACAACCGCAGTAGCATCCGTATTCCCTGTATTCGTTAAAGTTGTTGTATAAGTTAAAATGTCACCAATCGTTACAGAAGTCAAATCAACAGTTTTCAGTGAAACGATATCAGCGTCATTAATTTGAACGAAAGTAGTATTGGAAGTAGTAGATTTTTGAATTGGTGCAAAGTCAGGATTGAAAATAAAGTCGTAGACGATGTTTGCAGTATTAGGTGTTGGATTTACAGCAGGTAAATTCGTAACTGAAACTTGGAATGTTATTGTTGTCGATTGACCTGACGCGATATTAGGAATGGAAAAGCCGATATTCGGATCTGCTGCAGGAAGTACAGTGTTGTTAACTATTACACTTCCAGGAATAAATACAGTTCCATCCTCGATAGTATCTGTAAAAAAGATGGAGTTAGTTGTAGTCGATCCATTATTTTGAATGAATACTGTATATTCAATGGTTTCATCAATGTTAGCTAATACTTTATTAGAGGATTTTGTAGCGATAAGAATAGCATCAATAAATTGTATATTTGTAGTATTGGAAGAGGTCGTTTCTGAAATTGGTGGTAAGCTTGGGTCTGGTTGATACTCATAGTGAATGACGGCGATATTATTAATGTTATTTTGAGAAGGTATAGAGACTACATTTACTTGGAACGTAACAATAATCGTATTATTTGGAAGGATAATACCAAGATTGATACCGGTAATTGGATTTTCGTTAGGTCTTGGTATGCCATCTACAAGGATGCTATTTGGAACGAATGTGGTGCCAGCAGCAATTGCGTCAATTAGGAGAGTATTTGTAATAGGTACTGTACCAGCGTTTGTAACGGCGACTGTATATGTGATGATTTGACCGATGCGTGTAATGGATCTATTGGCGGATTTAATTGCACTAACATTTGCCGTCCGCACTTCCGTGTTTACTGCATTTGATAACGATCTACGCTGAATAATCGGAGAGCTAGGGTCAATTTGGTATTCGTACGAAGTGTCTGAAATATTAATGACTGTATTGCCGGACGGTATATTTGTAAGTTTTACTTGGAATGAAATAGTGACTGTTTCATTTGGTTGTATCGTGCTGAGAGTTACTCCGTTTTCAGGATTCGCGCCAGGCTGAATCACATTATTTATTGATAAGCTATCTTCAATGAATATAGTACCTTCTGGAATGTTATCAATAAACACGGTATTGTTAGCTGGAATGGTTCCTATATTTTGTAGTGTATTTGTGTAGGTAATAATTTGCCCAATTGATACGAAAGTTACATCCGCGCTTTTAACAGAAATAATATTTGCATTTTGAAGTGATGTTGTAACAATGTTAGAATTTGCAGAGCGATTCACCGGTGGAGCTGTAGGAATACTTACATATTGGTAATTTGCAGAAGATTGATTTACAATTTCGGTTTCAGTAGGTGGATTGTTTGTTTGCACTTGAAATAGTATCGTTTTGGAACTGTTTGCTGGAATTGTTCCAAGTGGTATTCCGTTTTCTGGATTTACACCTGGCTGCAGGACACCGTTAATTGTGACACTATCGGAAACGAATGTAGTCCCAGCTGGAATAGAATCTGTAAAAATAATATTTATCGCGTCAACATTGCCGATATTTTTCACTTCAGAAATATAAAGTATAGTTCCGCCAATATCTACAGTTATTGGATTGGACGTTTTTGTAATTGTCAATTGTGCTTGCACGAAATTTGTAATGACGATATTACTTGTAGATGTTTCAGTAATAGGCGGCTGGCTTGGATCTGGTTGAATTGAATATGTTGTATTGGATTGATTTGTAATCGATTCTTGCGAGAATGAATCGTTAATAAGAATTTGGAACGAAATAAGGTGAGTAGCGTTTGCTACTAGGTTAGGCAAAGCAACCCCTACATTTGGATTTGCACCAAGTATAGCTGTTCCATTAAGTGTAAAACTATTTTCTACGAATGTAGTCCCTTCTGGAATAGTATCTGAAAATATGAGATTAGTAGCTGGAATATTTCCGGTATTTTCTAGCGTTATCGTATAAGTCAAAATATCACCTGTTGTTGCTTGTTGTGCATTAACTGCTTTTAAAGAAAGAACATTCGCATCCGAAATTTGTGTGAAAGCTGGATTAGACGTAATTGTTCGAGAGATGATAGGAGAGGTTGGATCGGCGATAAAAGTATAGTCAATACGGGCTATATTAGAAATTGGATTCACGCTTGGAATAGATTGAACGATAACTTGGAATGTGACGGTGACAATTTCTGACGGCGCAACGGAGTTTAATGGTATTCCTACGTTTGGATCGGCACCTGGAACTGAAACGCCATTAATGGTCACGCTATTCGGAATAAATGCAGTTCCTTCTGGGACCAAATCTGTTAAAGTAACTGTATTTGCAGTTGTATTGCCGTTATTTTGAACGACTACTGTATAAGTGATTGTACCGTCAGTAGTTTGTACGAGAGAATCTGTATTTTTAATTGCGGATAACGATGCATCAACGACAGCTGTATTAACCGTATTAGATGAGGATGTTGCTGTAACTGGAGGTTGACTTGGATCGACAATATACGTGTAACTTGTAATTGCTTGATTTATAATCGCTCCTTGCGGTGGAATAGAACTTGCAAGAAATTGGAACGTAATAGTAGCAGAATCACCTGGTGCGATAATACCAACTGGAATACCGAGAGTTGGACTTGCACCTGGAAGTGAAATCCCGTTAAGCGTGACACTATTTGGAACGAATAATGCTCCTTCAGGAACACCGTTAATGAGTAATACAGAATTTGCAGGGAAGTTTCCAGTATTCGTTAATGTTGCTGTATACGTAATTATATCTCCGATAGATACGATTGCTCGATTTGCTTCTAAAACAGTTGTAACAGTCGCGTTATTAATTTGTGTTGAAGCGCTATTAGAATTTATCGTGCCTGTAACAGGAGGAGCTGCCGGATCAACAATGAATGCGTATTGAATAGATGCAACGTTTGTAATTGGGTTTGAGGGTGGAGTAGATGTGACTATGACTTGGAAAGTAACAGTTAAGGAACTGTTCGTACTAACGGTTCCGATATTAACTCCGTTATTTGGATTTGCCCCTGGAATGATACTTCCATTTACAGAAAAGCTATTTTCAACAAAGGTCGTTCCAGCTGGAATAAGATCTGAGAAATTTACATTCGTAGCGTTTGTATTGCCGCTGTTTTGAATCAAAACTGTATAAGTGATTGTGTCTCCGATATTCGCAAAGGCTGTATTAGCAGTTTTTACAGCTGAAAGTATTGCTGAATTAATAGAAGTAACGAAGACGTTCGTCTCCACATTGCCAGGCTGAGCTTGTAATGAATTGCCTACGTTATATTGGAAGTTAACAAATCCTAAGTTTTGGAGTTCAGGTGTGAAGGTTGTTGGATTGCTTACGATTTGCACTTGGAACATAATTGTTACGATTTGATTTGGAGTTATTGTATTTATGCCAACACCGTCAATGATAGAAGCGGATGGTAATGAAGTGCCATCAACAATGACTGATCCTGCAACAAATTGTGTCCATGTCGGTATAGGGTCTGAGAAAACAACGTTGTTAGCAGAGATATTTCCTGTATTCGTAATAGTGGTTGTATACGTAATCGTATCACCGATCGTTGCAAAAGCTTTATCTCCTATTTTAATAGTGTTTAAAATTGCACTTTCAATTTTTGTTGTAACGCTATTAGAAGTAATATTCTTTGAAACAGGTGGATTAGCCGGATTAACGATATGCTGGAAGCTAACGCTAGCTTGATTGGTAATTGGATTTATAGGCGGAATTTCATCGGCACTAATATGAAATGTTACGATGACAGACTGGTTTGGCGCGATATCACCAATTGGAACGCCTGTAATTAGGTCTACATTTGGGATGGTAGTTCCGTTAAGTGTAAAACTATTCGGTTCAAAGGAAGTTCCGTCTGGAATTAGGTCGGTAAAAATAACACTCGTCGCACTAACATTTCCGCTATTTGTAATCGTAACTGAGTAGACAATATCTTGCCCAATATCTACTGTTTCCACATTTGAATTTTTTTGTGCAGTAAGGATAGCGCTATTAACTTGTGTTGTCGTTGTATTAGATTGATTAGAGGTTGAAATGAACGGCTGATCTGGATCAACAATATAACGGTAAGTGGTAAGAGCCGAATTAGAAATAGGATTGTTGATTGGGAGGGTTGAAACGATGGCTTGGAATGTGACGATTGATGTGTTTCCACCATTAATTGAACCGATATTTACACCAGTAGATAAATCAGCGTTTGGAATGGTTTGCCCATTAACTGTGAAACTGTTTGGAACGAAACTTAAATTGCTATCAAGTATATCGATAACGGTAACATCAGTAGCAGCCACATTCCCGGTATTAGGAAGGTTAAGTGTAAATGTTATTGTATTACCAACATCCGCAAAAGTAAGATTTGCTGTTTTTGTGCTAATAATATTTGCGTTGTTTATTTGAAGAAGTGTAGTGTTGGAGCTAGCTGTATTCGATACCGGCGGATTACCTGGATCAACAGTAAACTCATATGTCGTTGATGCTGTATTCGGTGCTGGATTAATAGGTGGAATGCTGTTCACTGTAACTTGAAAGACGATACTATATATTTCATTTGGTGGAAGTGCTGCAAGTAATACACCTGTATTTGGATCCGCATTAGGTTGTAAAATGCCATCGACAGTTAATGTGTTAGGAACAAATGTGAGTCCACTTGGTAATACATCTGTGAATACAATATTAGTTGCATCCGTATTGCCTACATTGGCAATAGAAGTAGTGTAAAAAGCAGTTTGCCCGACATCTGCAAAGGATAGACTTTCATTTTTCGTCATAGATAATATAGCTTCTCTAATTTGTGTTGAAACAGGATTACTAATTGAAGTTTCTGCATCAGGCGGTGAGACTAATTGATACGATGTTGATGAGAAATTTACAATTGGGTTTTCGGTTGGTAATGACGCCACGTTTACTTGGAATGAAACAGTTACTGTAGACCCAGCTGTTATAGGCCCAATATTTACACCGTTCGATGGGTCCGCACCACTTTGAGAAACCCCGTTAATAGAAAATGAGTTTGCAATAAATGTAGTTCCGCTCGGCATTGTATCTGAGAAAATAACATTTTGTGCGGATGAGTTTCCATTGTTTGTTAAAGTAACAGTATAGGTGAGTGTGTCTCCAATACGACTAAAGGATTTATCGACTTGTTTTAATGAAAGAATGGTAGCTGTGTTAATTGTAGTGAACACTGTGTTTGAAGTAACATTCCTTGAAACAATAGGGGCATTAGGGTCAGCGATAAATGTGTAAGAAGCACTAGCCGAATTGGCAATAGGATTTTGAACAGGAGTAGAAGTAGCGGTAACTTGAAATGCTATTGATATTGAGTTGTTAGGAGCGATTGCTCCAATCGTTATACCTGTATTAGGATTAAGACCAATTTGCGTGATGCCATCTATTGTAACGCTATCAGTAATAAACGTTGTACCATCTGGTATAAGGTCAGTGAAAGTAATATTAGTTGCGTTTGTATTACCACTATTCGTTAAAATTGTCGTATAGGTAATGGTATCACCTAGCGTTACAAGTGTTTGATCGACTGATTTAATTATCGTAATCATAGCATCTAATACAGGGTTTGTAACAATATTCGTTGAAGTAGAAGTAGTAGCAGGAGCTCCGTTTGGATCAACAGTATAAGAATATAAAATTGTATCGTTACCCATAATCGAGCTTGAAGGGGGAACAGAAATAACATTTACTTGGAAAGTAACGGTTACTGTTTCACCGGGTGCGATATTTGGTAAATTTACTCCAAGTGCTGGTTGCGCACCAGGTTGCTGAACTCCATTTACTGTAACTGAATTTGGTATGAATGTAGTGCTAGCTGGAATAGCGCTTGTGAATGTTATATTCGTTGCTGCTGTATTCCCTGTATTTGTAATAGTAGTGGTATACGTAATCGTATCTCCAACAGACACTATAGATTTATCAGCACTTTTTGTTGTAGTTAATATTGCACTATTTATTGTCGTAGTAACGGTATTAGATGAAACGGTTTGTGTTATAGCGGGTTGACTTGGATCAACAATATGCTGAAATTGTATAGAACTAGAATTAGAAATTGGATTTATACTTGGAATGTTTGTAACAAGTACGTTGAGAGTAATAATGGCCGTTCCACCTGGATTTATATTTTCAATCTGTATCCCGCTAGCTGGATTTCCAATTTGCTGTGTACCAGAATCGCTTGTAAGAGTCCCGGAAATAAATGTCGTTCCATCAGGCAAAATATCCGTGAAAATTATATTTTGTGAAGTGACATTTCCAGGGTTATTTAATGTAATTGTATAAGAAATTGTATCGCCGATCGTTGCGAAATTTTTATCCGCGGATTTAACTGCTACAATTTCCCCGGAATTTATTTGTGTCGAAACAGAATTGGATGTTGTACTTCGTGAAACGAGTGGTAAATTAGGTCCTGTCATAAATTGGTAATTAATAGAAGCACCGTTTACAACCGGTGAGTTTGGTCCCCCAGGCCCAATTGTGAAAATTGGATTTGGAATACTAACTACTTGCACGCGGAAGGTGACGTTTATAAAATCTCCTGCAATAATATCTCCAATTGGTATCCCATTCGCTGGATTTACTCCAGGTAATAAAACCCCACCTACTCGAACGCTATCTTCTATAAATACTGTATTATTTGGAATCGGATCTGTAAAAATGATATTAGTAGCAGTCGTGTTCCCTATATTGTCTAATAAAACAGTATACGTTAAAAATGAATTTCCAGGTGCTACGTCAGAAAAGATACGATCCACACTTTTCGTTGCTTGAATGATTGCTTCATTTATTTGAACTAAGACCGGATTACTAGTAGCCGTTTCTGTAACAGGCGGCTCGGTAGGGTCAACAATGATAGAGTATGTTGTACTAGATTGGTTCATCGTAGGGTTTGAAGCTGGTATTGAACCGACAATGGCTTGGAAACTAATGGTTGTCGTTCCTCCAACTGGAATTGGGTCTAAAGGAATCCCGCTATCTGGCCTAAATCCAAGTTGTGGGATGGTATTAATTTGTACGCTATCAGGCACGAATGAAAGTTCAGGTGGTAATATATCTATAAAAACAGGTGTATTTGCAGTTGTATTTCCACTATTGGTAAGGGTTGTTGTATACGTAATTGTATCTCCAACAGCAGCAAATGCACTACTCGCAGTTTTTGTTGCGATAACGGAAGCAGTATTTACTTGTGTAAAAGTTTTATTGGATTTAACTGTTCGTGAAACAGGTGGTTCATTAATATCTACAATAAAACTATATTGAACCGATGATTTATTAGGGATTGGATTAGGATTTGGAATCGTTGCAATGTTTACTTGAAAGCTGAGTATAACTGATGCATTTGAATTTATGTTACCGATATTGATACCATTTTGTGGATTTGCATTAGGAATGGTTGTTCCATTTACTGTAAAACTATTTGGAATAAACGTTGTACCATCTGGAATTAAATCTGTAAAAATAACATTGTTTGCGGTAGTGTTACCGGAATTAGTAATGGTGGAAGTGAAAGTAAGTGTATCTCCAATAGTAGCGAATGTTGAATTGACAGTTTTATTTATAGATAGAGTAGCATCAATAATTGGAGTAACCGTTGTGTTTGTAATTGTACTACCAACAGCAGGTGATTGGTTTGGGTTCACTGTATATTCATAATTTACAAGGGCATTATTTGTTAATGTGCCACTAGGCGGTATCGCTAAAATTTGTGCTTGAAAAGCAATAAATACAGTATTACCTGGTGGAATATCTGCTAAGTGAATACCAAGTGATGGATCTAATCCTGGTTGTGGAACATTATTGATAGTTACGGAGTTTTGGATAAATGAAGCTCCTGCGCCAAGCCCATCCGTTAAAACATTTGCACTAGCAGGGATATTACCTGTGTTTGTAACTGCAATCGTATAGGTAACGATATCTCCAATTGCAGCTGTCGGTTTATTCACTGATTTAGTAGCGACGATCGTAGCGTTATTAATTTGAGTTGTTATTACGTTACTTAACGCATTGGCAGATGCAGGAGGTAAGTTAGGATTTACGACATATTGGTACGTTGTATTACTTTGGTTCGGGATTGGATTTGTACTAGGGATGGAATTTACTATTACTTGAAATGAGATTGTTGTATTTGTATTGGGGTTTATTGGATCAATTGCTACGCCATTTGCTGGATTTATATTAGGGAGTGTAGTACCATTTACTGTTACACTATTTGGAATAAATGAAGTCCCACTTGGAATGGCATCTGTAAATACTATATTTGATGCAAGTGTATTCCCGTTATTTGTTAAAGTAGTCGTGTACGTAATAATATCATTTACGTTAGCAAACTGTTTATCTGCAGATTTTGTAGCGGCAATTGAGGCGTTATTAATAGTTGTCTGTACCGTGTTAGAAGCCACCATCTGCATTACAGCTGGCTTGGATGGATCGTACGTATATTGGAATGTTGTGCCTGATTGATTCGTAATCGGATTTACAGCAGGGATAGTTGGTACAAGAACCTGGAATGCAACGGTTCGTGATGAATTCGCTCCTATCGTACCGATAAAAATACCATTAGCAGGATTTGCATTTGCTATAGGGACATTGTTAATCGTTACAGTATTAGGAATGAACAGGGTACCCGCTGGAATGATATCTGTAAACGATACATTAGAAGCAGGGATATTCCCGTTATTTGTTAAAATAGTCGCATATAATATGACATCACCAACATCAGCGAAATTTGTACTCGTTAGTTTTGTAGCAACAATATTAGCAGTATTAATTTGTGTAGTTACTATATTACTAGTAGCGTTTTTCACAACAACAGGTAAATTTGGATCAGCGATAAAGTTATATTGAAGTGAAGCGCTATTTTGAATTGGATTTGGTGAAGGTAGCCCATTTGCACTTATTTGAAAAACAATCGTTGTAAAACCACCTGCAGGAATGGAGCCGACTTGAAGGCCGGTACTTGGGTCTGCACCTAGCTGTAAAGCGCCACCTATAAAAATACTATTTGGTACGATAGTGGTGCCGGGAGGGATTATATCGGTAACAACAACATTGTTTGCTGTAGTATTGCCAAGGTTAGCTAAGGAAATTGTATATGTGATTGGTTGCCCGACATCGGCAATAGTTAAATCTACCTCTTTGACAATAACTACATTTGCTAAATTAATTTGTGTACTTACAGTATTACTTAAAGATGTTTCTATAATTGGTGGATCACCTGGATTTAGAACGAAACTATACTGTGTACTCGATGAATTAGTTGTTGGATTTTGGGCTGGTAAAGCAGTGACAGTTACTTGATAAGAAACGGTAATTAATCCGCTAGCAGGAATAGAAGGTAACAGGACACCGATATTTGGATCTGCATTGTTTTGCAAAACGCCATTAATAAGAAAAGTATTTGGAATAAAGGTAGTACCATCTGGATTTATATCTATGAAAGTAGGATTATCAGCAGAAACGCTTCCTGCATTCGTTAAAATAACGGTATAAGTTAATATATCTCCAACAGTAGCGAACTCTCGATCCACTGATTTTGCCGAAATTACATTTGCATCATTAACTTGGATAAATGTAGTGTTTGTAGTTGTGTTTGTACTTACAGGAGAAGCGTTTGGATCAACGATAAAGTTATAGGAGATGGAAGCGCTATTCAAAATAGGATTAGGATTTGGAATACTAGTTATTAATATTTGGAATGAAGCTGTAATTGTAGTATTAGCATTGATGCTACCAATATTGATGCTAGCCGGTGTTGCGCCCGGCTGAGTAACACCGTTAACTATAACACTGTTCGGTACAAAGGAAGTGCCATTCGCAATGGAATCGGATAGTAATACATTGTTCGCTGTAACATTTCCATCGTTTGTAAGAGCAAAGGTGTAAGTTAATACATCTCCAACTTCCGCAAACGTTTGACTTACAGATTTATTAGCATGAAGATTTGCTAGTCTAATTGTTGATGTAACAGAATTAGAATTTGCAGTTTTTGAAGTTGGTGGCAGGCTTGGATTTACAGTGTAAATATAAGAGGCGAAAGCGTTATTAATGATAGGGTTTTGTGCAGTAATGTTAATGACTGTTACTTGGAAGGATAAGGTGAAAGTAGCTCCACCAGGAATTGTGCCGATAGGTAAAGCAACGAGAGAATCTACATTTTGCAAAACTCCGTTGAGCGTTACAGAACCTAATGTTAATATCGTTCCATTTGGAAGTGGATCTGTTAGTTGAACGTTATTGGCGGCCGTATTTCCACTGTTTGTAATAAGGATTGTATAACTTATCGTTTCGCCAATTGTGGCAAATTGTTTATTTGTAGACTTTGTTAATGTTAAATTCGCATTGTTAATTTGAGTAGTAACGACGTTAGAAGAAATGTTTTTCATAATGGGTGATTGGCTAGGGTTAACGGTGTACTGATAAGAAGCGCTTGATCCGTTAGATACGACATTTGACGCGGGTATTGTATTAACTACTACTTGAAATGAAACACTTTTGGTTGTGCCAGTTGCGATGGATCCTATGTTCACACCATTAGCGGGATTAGCGCCAACTTGTGTTGAGCCATCTATTGTTAAACTGTTTAGGACAAAAGTTGTTCCTGTAGGAATGACATCTGTAAAAATAACATTGTTCGCATTCGTATTACCTGTACCTGTAAAGGCAACAGTGTAAGTCAGTGTATCGCCAATATCTGCATAGTTTTTATCTACTGCTTTCGTCATTGTTACAGTAGCATTATTCACTTGAGTGGAGACAATATTTGTCGTATCAGTTCCACTTACTGCCGGCTGATTTGGTACAGGAATGTATTGATATGTTGTTGTACCACTATTTAATATTGGATTTGTTTGGGGGATAGAAGGAACGAATACTTGAAAGGAAATAGTAGTAGTAGAATTTGCAGCAATAGATCCAATTGATATACCATTAGCGGGATTTGCTCCAGCTTGAGTAACTCCGTTAACAGTTACACTCCCTGGAATGAAAGTAGTCCCGCTAGGAATCGGATCTGTATATATAACATTAGTTGCAGCGATATTTCCTATATTAGCTAAGGCAATACTGTAAGTTAATGTTTCACCAATATCGGTAAAAAGTTTGTTAACTGATTTTGTGCCATTAATATCTGCGAGGTTAATTTGTGTTCCTGCAGAGTTACTTGTTGCAAGACCGTTAAAAGTCGTTCCTCCGGCAATCGGTGTATATTGAAATGTAATATTCGCAGTGTTAGAGATAGGATTTTGACTTGGAAGAGAAACGACAGTCGCTTGGAAAGCTACTGTACGAGAAGAGCTATTATTAATTGTCCCCAGAGATATACCGGCGACCGGATTTGCGTTTGTTTGTGGTACGTTATCTATCGTTACGCTTCCAGGTATAAAGGAAGTACCGTTAGGGAGAACATCTGTAAAAGTAACGTTATTTGCAGGAAGAAGCCCGGTGTTAGGAACAGTAACTGTATAGGTTAGAATATCTCCAATTGTAGCGACACTTTTATTCACGCTTTTAGTTGCTTGTATATTAGGTGAGTTTATATTGATTTGTAAACCGACTGTATTTAACATATATGCATCCCCGTTAGTAGTTAAACGAATTGAGGCAGATACTTGGGAATTTGTTAAATAAGGAGAAATATCAATGGAAGTAATGTCCCATCCTTGTCTTCCAGCGGAGATATTTGTACTTGTAGAGGCACTCTGGTTTCGCGTTCCAAATGTACCAGTTGTATCTAAGTTCCCTGCAGCATTATTAATTTGAGAACCGAAGAAATTATTAACAGCATTATTTGGCCCAGATAATGCATTTAATGAACTGAAATTTGGTCCAAATAAAGCTTGATCCCCAGTTAAATCAGCATCCCCTTCAGTAGAACTTAAAAATAATCTCCCGCTTACAGGTCCCCCGGCAGGTGTTAAAAACCCTGAGACAGATACATCTGCACTACCGGTTTCTACAGAAACGCGGTTACCAGCTACGTAAATTGTTAAATTTCTTGCGGGTAAGGAACCGTTTTGATAAGCGACAATAAGCGTCCATCCTGCAGAATTAATGGCTCCATTAGAAGCGTCTAAAGGATCTACAAGTCCAGGAACAGAACCTGTTGTATAAGATCCAGATCCAGCAGCTTGAACGAGTGACGTTACATCCGCTGATCGTGTGTAAAATCCAAATGTGACAGATCCAGAAACGAATGTTTGATTTGAAGCTGTAACAGCCGAAGGGGTAATTGAGTATGTTGACACAGGTGTTGTAAAAGAAACGGGGTTTCCTAATACACTCGTAATGTTTTGATCCCGAGATAAATAGTTTCCACCCCAAACGAGTTCTGCGTAAAGAATAGTACTACCAGCAGGGATATTCAAAATAGCGGTAGAACTATTTTGTGTATAGTTTAACGTTGTACCTGCAGGAAAAGTAGGTACTTGTAAAGCGGTATTCGTAGTTACGAATGCACCAATTGCACCGATTGTACCAGCACGGTTTAGATTGCTAATTTTACTTAAACCTAGTGTGTTTCCTGTAATAGCGAGTGCGCCGTTAGTGGTGGTAGAAAATCGATTCGTAATGGGCATGTTGTCACCTCATTTACAATATGGTCTTGGTCAAAATAGGATATGTGTGTGAGTGATAAAGGGAAACATGTACAAGTTGATTCATGCAGAATGGTTCAAACGTCTAAAGAAGGAGATGGGGAATGATTGAAGTGGAGATTAGGGTGGAGCGTCTTAGGAAAGGGAAAATAGAGGATATTGTAGCATTATCTTCTCATATTGGCTGGGATTACAACAGAGAGGAAATTGAGATGATTTTGAATACGGGTATAGTATATGGTGTAGTAAATGAGAGAGAAGAGCTTATTGCTAGCGCAGCAATTATACTATACGGGGAGACATTAGCCTCAATTGGAATGGTAATTGTACATCCAGATTATAAAGGAAGAGGGATTGGAAAGATAATAACGGATTTATGTGTGAAAAGCGTATTAACTCAAACCCCCATTATGCTTATTGCCACGGATGAGGGAAAAATTTTATATGAAAAACTAGGATTCAGGGCTGTTAGTTATGTTTCTAAATACATATGTAACTCGTACAATGCGAATTACCATTGTGTAGGAAATGAAGAGTATATTGTGAATTATGAAGAACGTGATTTAGAAGAAATAATACAAATAGATAAAGATGCATTTGGAACAAATAGAGAAGAGTTTTTAAAGTATCGAATTATTCAAAGTGAACAATGTATTGTTACAAAGGATGCACAACAAAATGTATTAGGTTACGGTTTAAGTATACAAACGCCAGAAAATAAAATAATAGGGCCGGTCGTTGCTAAAAATGATGCGATGGCAATGAGAATGGTACATTATTTAGCAAGAGAGCATCATGGTAAATTAAGAATTGATGTACCAGAAGGAAAGAAAGGTTTCATGAAAGAATTAGAGATTACTGGTTTTCAAAAGGTTAATACCCCACCAATTATGATAAAAAATAGTGATCAATTTTTGAAAAGAAATGGAGAACTATACAGTATTGCAGCGCAAATTTTTGGATAAAAAAGAATCCTTTTGTGAAAAGGATTCTTTTTTATAGCCAAATTAATCGCGATATTGATCATGAATAGGTTGAAAAAGGTCTTCCTCGACATCTCTAACCATTGAAAAATGATCAACGTTATAATGTCCATGTAGAGTTTTATTATGATGACCAATAATTTGCTCTGCAGATAACACGTTAGAATCAGTTGTGGAATGACCATTTTTAATTAATGTAACGTCAAATCCTTGTACAGTTGCTGTTCTAACGGCGGTATCGATGCAATGTTCTGTTTTACATCCACCGATAACGATATGGCTAATCTTCTCTTCTTTTAAAAGTTCAAGTAAAGAAGTGCCATAGAATGCGTTTGTTGCTGCTTTATTAATAAGGATTGCAGACTGAGGTACTTTAATTTGATTATGTACTTCAAATCCTTCTCCGCTACCAGAAGCAACATCGATATCTCTTACGAAAACAATAAGGGCATTTGAATCTATTGCTTTCTGTACGGCTGTATTTAGTGTAGATAATAGCTCGGTTTTACGAAAAACTTCATTTTCTTGTTCATTTCCATCCATTAATTCTTGCTGAGCATCGATAATTAATAGTGCTTGTTTCATTCGATATCCCCTTTAATATAAAATAAATTCCACTTTACATATTCTTTTATATTGTAAGGAACTCCTCTTTTTTCTAAGAAGTAGACGATAGATTTACAAAGTTGTCAAATAAATTTCATTCTCATAGAGTATAAAAACATGTATGATAGGAAGTGGAGAATTTTTGAGTAGGTGGGAATATCATGCAAACAGTAGAAGATTATCTTTCATTCTTACATACGAAAGGATTTAAATTATCAGAGGAAGCACAAGGATTTATTATGTTCGGACAAGGATATACTGGTGCATCTGATGGGATTGTGAACGTAGCAATAGAAGCGACGATTAAACATCAATTACAGTTTGATGGCAGTTATTTTGTTGCGTTATTAGAACGCTTGAAAGAAGAAGAAATTACAGATAAAAAAAGCGCTAAGGCTTTTATGCGGAAGTTACAAGCGTAACTTCACGCAGCCCGCGCTTCTTTTTTCGTTTTAGAAGGTAGTTCAACAAAAACCATGCCTAGGAAAATACATAAACAACCGATAATGGCAGAAATAGAAAGTTGTTCGTTTGCAACTAGAACGCCTGTTAATGCAGCAAAAACGGGCTCCATTGCAAAAATAATTGCTACTCTTGTTGGAGAAGTATGTTTTTGTGCCGATGTTTGAATGAAAAAAGCAATGGATGTCGCAAATAGGGAAGTTAGAAATAGAGCGAATAAAAAGGATTGATTCGTCCATAGTGAAACTGAAAATAATTTTTCCCAATCTTCAAACAAAAAAGCGCAAATAGAAGAAAATATACCGACAGCTAATACTTGAGAGGTGCTTAGTAATAAAGGTGATATTTTCTTAGAAAAGAAACCGTTAACAAGAATATGGGCAGCAAAAGCAACTGCACAACCGAGAACGAGTATATCTCCAATGTTTAATTGAAAAGAATCACCAGCCGTTAATAAGTATAAACCTGCTGTTGCTACAGCAATGCCCATTACGATAAAAATGGTAGCTTTTTGTTTTAAAAAAATAAAAGACAAAATTGGTACCATAACGATACTAAGCCCTGTTAAGAAACCAGCTTTTGAAGAAGTTGTATAAAGTAAGCCGAATGTTTGTAATACATAGCCAATACATAAAAAGAATCCAACAATTAATCCAGCGAAGCTACTCTGTTTTATATCTTGTTTTGAAGCTCTTTTTGAGAAAATCATTTGAACGAATAATAAAATAATTCCAGCGAATAAAAAGCGAATACCATTAAAAGTAAATGGACCAACGAAAGACATAGCATTTTGAACGACAACAAACGTAGCTCCCCAAATAAAAGAGACAAATAATAAAGCAAGAGGAGCAACCCAATCTTTTTTCACACTCATACCCCCGTTAATTTTGTAAGATAGCTTTTCTAGCTAATTCATCAGCAACTTTATTTTGACTACTTGGAATCCACTTAATAAAAAAGAGATCGAAACTTTTTATGTACTGCAGTGCTTCCTCTAATAGTGGTGCAAATATTTTATTTTTTGCGTATTCTTTTTCGACAGCTCGCTCGACAAGCTGCGAATCGGTACGAAAAGAGACAATGTTATAATTATGCTCCGTGCAATATTTTAATGCCGCAAGTAAAGCGTGGTATTCTGCTTCATGATTGGACATTGTCCCAAGGGGCAATGATAACTGTACAGCTGGTTGCACCCCTTTAATAAACACTCCTGCACCAGAAGGACCAGGATTTCCTTTTGATGCACCATCAATATATACTTCAATCAAAATGAGAAACCTCCAAATTATAAGATGATCCCCTACTTATATGTTTCTTTGAAGTAGGGGATAGAGTGACTTAGCCGATTGTAATACTATAACGACATGTAAATGTTTCATTCGTTTGTAAAGATTGAATTCCTTTTTTTTCCTTGAAATCTTTTGCCGGATTTACTTCATCAGCAATCCCGTACCAAGGTTCAATACATAAGAAAGGTGTGTTCTCGCCTGGTGTCCATACACCGACAAATGGGAATCCGTCAAATTCTACTTTTACAAATTTATTATGTTTATGAGAACGAATAGAGATTTCATCCGTATTCATATTTTCAAAAATAAGTGCATCATTTTTGAATAAATCGTATGTAAGTGGTAATTCATTCGTATTTTCAGCGATTAATTGCTTTTTACTTGAAAGATAAGGTCCTTCTAATACGCTTGTTTCTAAGCGTTCAGAACCATTAAATGCTAAATGATAATCAGTAAATGATTCGCCCTCTAATAAGGGGAAGTTGAAACCAGGATGTGCTCCGATTGAGAAGAACATCTCTTTTGAAGCAGGATTATTTACTTCATATGTTACATGAACGATTTGTCCATCTAGCTCATAAGAAACGAGTAATTCGAATTCGTATGGGTATTTTTTTAATGTTTCTTCATTACTAGTAACAATATAAGTAATATTCGTTTCACTTTGTTCTTTTACAGAGAATGTAAGATCACGAGCAAAGCCGTGTTGTGTTAAAGAATATGGTTTACCATCTACGTAGTATGTATTATCTACTAATCGGCCGACAATTGGGAATAAAATTGGTGCGCGGCGCCCCCAATAAGTAGAATCGCCTTGCCATAAGTATTCAGTGTTATCTTCTTTTAAGCGAACGCTTTGTAATTCTGCACCTTTGTCAGAAATGGAAACGATCACTTTTTCATTTTGAATTGTTGCTGTCATGAAGTGAAACCTCCTAAATCTTTCATATGTTTTATTATACGTTGTCCAAAAGAAAAAAGGTAGTAAATGATAGGAATCTATTGACGAAAGAGTGCCTATTGAGTAAAATATAATCTTGTTGCTTAAAAACGAATAACGTGGTTCGAAACCATCCCACGTAAAAAAACTAAGGAGATTTTGTCATGAATATAAGGACATTAGTCGGTAATGGTATTTTAGCGGCATTATATATTGCTGTTTCCATGCTTATTCAGCCATTTGGCTTTACCAGTGTACAGTTTCGTATTTCAGAGATGTTTAATCATCTCGTTGTATTCAATAAGAAAGCAATTTACGGGATTGTATTAGGTGTATTTTTAACGAATCTCTTTTTCTCACCTATGATCGCTTATGATTTAGTATTTGGAGTAGGGCAATCCATTCTTGCATTACTTGCAACTATTATTTCTATGCGCTTCATTAAAGGTGTTTGGGCTCGTATGATTTTTAATACAGTTATTTTTACAGTCACAATGTTTATGATTGCAATTGAACTTCATCTTGCGTTTGATCTGCCATTTTTATTGACATGGCTAACTTGTGCAGTTGGTGAATTTGTTGTAATGGCAATTGGTATGCCTGTAATGTACTGGATTAATAAGCGAGTGCAATTTGAAAGATTTATGCAATAGATGAAAGAGCTGTCCTTACTTAGGATGGCTCTTTTTGTCTGTGATTAAATTGTATATAATACTGTGACTCTTGATAAAATATAATAAAATAAATATAAGAAGTCTTATAAAAGGGGAATCTAGTATGAAATATAAAATACATTGGTTGTATAAAACGAAGCGTGGTTTACAAACTGAATTAACAACAGATTATATGAACATAGAAGAAGTACTTCAATTTGCGGAGGATTTTGAGAAAACAGGTAGGGTGAAAGAACTTTTATTTTTCGATGAAATGGACGCGGAATGGTCATTAAAAGAAATGAAAAAACTGAGTAAGCAAGTGGAGGAAGACCCGCAAGAAATTCAAGTTTATTTTGATGGTGGTTATGATGTACAGACGAAAGAAGCTGGGGTTGGTATATGTGTATACTATAAAAAAGGAAATACAAATTACCGAATTCGTCGCAATGCATACATAGAAGGCATATATGATAATAACGAAGCGGAGTATGCAGCATTATTATACGGGATGAATACACTCGAGGAATTAGGAATTAAATATGAAGCAGTTACACTTCGTGGAGATTCTCAAGTTGTACTGCAGCAATTAGCTGGTGAATGGCCTTGCTATGATGAACATTTAAATCATTACTTAGATCAAATTGAACAAAAAGCGAAGCAAATGAAATTAAAGCTTATTTGTGAACCGATATCTAGAAAGCAAAATAAAGAGGCACATCAATTAGCAGCGCAAGCATTAGAAGGGACGACAATTGATAGTCATAAAGAAATAACCGAATAGAGAGGTGCACACGTGAAGAAGAAGCAACTCATTACAGAGGTAAATGACTTATTAGAAACGTATTGCGGAGGGTGTTTCCTGCAGGAACATAATCGGAAAAATCATAGTAAATACTATGCCCATTCTTTTTGTATACGGCAATGTACGGTTGGAGAGAAGTTGAAAAAGTATGGGGAGCAATTGTCATAAAAAAACATCCAGAGAATTTTCTCTGGATGTTTTTTAGTGCTTCGCTTCATGTAATTGATGCTCGCATTTACTTAATTTTTTTTCTTCATTCATTAGAAATGGCTCATCTAAATCCGTTGCAACGGATTTCATGATTTCAAGCTGAGAACGAGCCGATTCTACTGCAGTAGTGGCATGCTCTAATGTGTCTGGATCCATTGAAATTGTTGCAGAACCTACCATTTTTTGTGCAGTTTCTACACGGAATTTTACTTCTTCAAAATCATTTACATGTGACCCCATTGTTATTGCCTCCTTTGTATTTTGCGCATTTCACATAGTTTTTGCTCTGGAAAACGGAAATATACAAAGGAATAACAAAGGAGGTTACCAAGTAAGGTAACCTCCTGTCATATGTGGGATTAAAGTTTTGCTACGTTAGCAGCTTGAGGTCCACGGTTTCCTTCAGTAATGTCGAAAGATACTTCTTGACCTTCCTCTAAAGCTTTGTAGCCGTCGCTTTGAATAGCAGAGAAATGTACGAATACATCTTCAGAGCCTTCCATTTCGATAAATCCAAAACCTTTTTCATTGTTAAACCATTTTACTTTTCCTTGCATGTCACAATTCCTCCTAAAAACGATTCCTTTTTTCATTTAGTGAAATTCATTAAAAAAATAATAAAAATAAAAAATGCTATATTCTCGAATATTCTGCTAAATGATTAATTTAAATATACATGAATTGGTAGAATTTAGTCAAGTAAGCGTTTTAAAAATTTTGTATTTTGAATTAATTTTTTCTTGAATTTTTAAAAAGGTATAGGACAAGCCGAGTATGTAATATTCTTAAGTGAATGCTGTACATAATGAGGTGAAAGAATGGATGAGTCTTATTTATTAGATAATGAAGGGATGAAAAATAGAGTCGACATACCGAATTGGGTTGCAAAAGAATTTCATGATTTTTCGAGTGTCGTGTTAGAACCAACCTTCCCGTGTTATTTCGGTTTAACAGCTTTGAAGAAGAATGAACTTCGTTATTCATTTCTCTCTCATAATGATTGGAGTCATTTGCCCAATACAATGTTAACTTTTTTGGAGCTAATGAAAGAGCGGCCGATTGTAAGAAGAGGATTTTTTCTTTTTGTGGAACCGGAATGTGAAGAAAAATCAATCGAATATTATCGAGATTATTTTTGGAAAGTACTACAATATTTGCATGAACAAGATAATCAATTATGGCCAAAGCAAATCCCGAAAAATCCAGACCATCATTTATGGGAATTTTCATTTGGTGGTGAACCAATATTTGCATTTGGGAATGCGCCAGCTTATAAACAGCGAAAGACTAGGCATTTAGGAAATTCTCTCGTTATTGGATTCCAGCCACGAACTATTTTCGATGGATTAGAAGGAGATCGTCCTAAAGGGTCGTATTCAAGACAAATGGTCCGTGAACGAGTTGAAAAGTGGGATCAGTTGCCGAAGCACCCTAACATTAGTCACTACGGCGATCCTAATCATCGTGAATGGAAACAATATTTCATAGGGGATGATATTGAGCCGATTAAAGGTAAATGTCCTTTTCATCATAGGGTAGAGAAATAAGAGCCATCAACTGGATGGCTCTTTTGCATATTTTGGATAAAAAAGGGTATTGTATTATTGAATAATTTTTATGAAAGCTAGTCTATTTTCTTTATTTGCATCATTACTTAATAGTAAAAGAAGTAGAAAGGATAGAGTGATGTTTGGAGCAATTATACAACAAATAGTATTAGGTATTTCATTAGCTGCACCTGTAGGTCCGATTAATATTGAAATGTTAAAACGAGGAATTGAACGTGGATTTTGGCATGCGTGGATTGTTGGAATCGGAGGAATGACTGCTGATATTTTGTTTATGCTGCTTATTTATTTTGGTTTATCTTCTGTGTTTATGTATACATATGTACAAGCTTTTATGTATTGCGCTGGTTTTTTCTTGTTGTTTTATTTAGGGTTTCAAAGTGTAAAACAAGGAATTTCTCACTCTAATATGGAATATAAACAAGAAGAGATAGGTGGACTTAAACAATCTTTTATGGCAGGATTTCTAATTGCGATATCCAATCCATTAAATCTCGTTTTTTGGTTTGGTATATATGGAAGTACACTTAGCTCGTTGCTTACAAAGGTAACGAAACAAGAAGCTTTTTTGTACAGTCTTTGTATTATTGTTGGTATTATTTTGTGGAATTTGAATATTGCTTTTTCTGTACATTTTGGAAGAACTTTATTAAAGAAAAAAGCACTTGGCTATATTACAGCCGGAGCAGGTATTATTTTAGTAGGATATTCTATCCATTTTGCATACAAAGCTTTACAGTTATTCATATAAGATTGAAGGGGAGATTTTTATGTATCGAACCACTATTGACGGAAAAGAAATTATCATCACTTTAGCACCAAAAATCCGAAAAGAAATTACTGATAGGAATCCACTATATGAAGCGGTATTTAAAAATGCAGCAAGGTTACTGCAAACGAAACAACCAACGTTTGCGGTAAATCATGAAGTATTTGGTCTCATTATTGGAGAAGTACAAAGAGGAGAAGTAACAGTGTTTGCAGTAGAACACATTATTCCGAAGCAAAATATATTTGGTCCGAACACTTTTTTCTCGACAATAGAACAGCAGGCAAATTTGTAAAGTGAATAGAATAAGAATGAAATAGAAAAAAATGGTCGTAACGATATGTTGCGGCTGTTTTGGTGGAAAAGGGGGAAGTAAGATGAAGAGAGTGGTGAAAGAGTTTTTTTTACAACATGATATTGTTATTATGTATAGTGTTCTATTAATTTTTATTATTATTTTAAAAATGCAATTTTTTACATGGATTGGTATGTTAGCGTGTATGTTTGGGATTGTTTTTTATACGTTTAACGAATATATGACACACCGTTTTTTATTCCATTTAAAGCCGCCTAAAAACGCATTTTTATTAAAAATGTTAAGAAGATTACATTATGATCATCACGTATATCCAGATGATTTAAAACTTTTATTTTTGCCTGTATGGTTTAGTATACCTAGCTTTACTATATATTTACTTATAACGTATGGTATTACAAAAAGTGTTACTGTTACACTTTCATTCGGAATCGGAATGATTATCATGCTCCTCGTTTATGAATGGAAACATTATATTGCACATAAACCGATTCGTCCCTTCACTAAGTTTGGAAGATGGCTAAAAAAACAGCACATATTACACCATTATAAAAATGAAAAGTTTTGGTTCGGAGTTTCAAATCCAGTATTCGATTTTATATTTAGAACACTTAAAGATGGAAAAGACGTTGAATTAAGTGAAACAGCTCGTAATTTAGAAAAGGAGACAAAGAAAGAAGTAGTGCGATAAGCACTACTTCTTTCTTCTATTTTAATGGGAATAAAAGTTTAATCGAATCAATCAAATTTTATGTTAAAAAAGTATATTGAAAATTTAGGAGAAAATGACGAAAAATGTCTATCGAAAAATCTTTGCAGGAATGTATGGATTGTCTAAAATGGAAATAAGTTTCTGAATATTTATAAAATTTAGTCTTTAGGTATGCAAGGAGGAATTGTATTTTAAGTTAAGAGAGGGGACCAGAGAATGAAACGAGATGATACGTCAGCACGTAAGTTACAAAATGAGGTGAACTATACAGAAGTTGTTCAGTCTGAAGAGTTTCAATTGTTATTAAATACGAAAAAGAAGTTTATCGTTCCGATGAGTATTTTCTTTTTAAGTTTTTTTATAGCACTACCTATTTTAACATCGTATTCAAAGGTGCTTAATACACCGGCGTTTGGTGATGTGACATGGGCATGGGTATTTGCTTTTGCGCAATTTATTATGACATGGTCATTATGTATGATTTACAGCAAGAAAGCCGAATCCTTTGATGAAATTTCGCAAAAAATTCTGCAAGATATGCAAAAAGGGAGGGGCTGAATTTGAATACTACTGCGTTTGCACTATTTTTAATTATTGTTCTTGGTACGCTCGTCATAACCTATTTTGCATCAAAAAAAACGAAAAATGCGAGTGAATTTTATACGGCTGGAGGGGGATTAACTGGCTGGCAAAATGGTCTGGCTATTGCTGGGGATTACATGTCTGCTGCGTCATTTCTTGGTATAGCCGGAGCGATAGCGTTAACTGGGTTTGATGGGTTCTTTTATAGTATCGGCTTTTTAGTTGCTTATTTAGTTGTTCTATATCTTGTCGCAGAACCGCTTAGAAATTTAGGGAAGTACACGTTAGCGGATATGATTGCGGCACGTTTTGATGCGAAAAAAGTTCGTGGTATAGCAGCGCTTAATACGATGACGATTTCAATTTTTTATATGATTGCACAATTAGTTGGTGCGGGTGCACTTATTAAACTATTATTAGGTATTGAATATACAACATCTGTATTAATCGTAGGTACACTTATGACTGTGTATGTTATTTTTGGAGGAATGACAGCTACGAGCTGGGTTCAAATTGTAAAGGCTGTACTACTTATGGCAGGGACATTTATTATTTCTGTTATCGTTTTCTCCAAATTTAATTTCAGTGTGACTGAAATGTTCGCTCACATGAAAACAGCTACTCCATTAAAAGATTCGTTTTTAAATCCAGGAGTAAAGTATAAGGATGGTCTTGATACACTTTCTTTAAATTTAGGACTAGTCCTTGGTACAGCGGGATTACCACATATTCTTGTCCGCTTTTTTACAGTACGTGATGCAAAAACTGCACGTCAATCTGTTGTATATGCGACGTGGTTAATTGGCGCGTTTTATATTATGACAATTTTCTTAGGGTTTGGAGCAGCAGCGTTTGTAGGAAATGAGGCGATTATTAAAGCAAACCCTGCTGGTAATATGGCAGCACCTTTATTAGCAAAAGCATTAGGCGGAGATTTCTTATTTGCTTTCGTATCAGCAATTGCTTTTGCAACTATTTTAGCTGTAGTAGCAGGACTTGTGTTAACAGCAGCATCAGCATTCGCGCATGATTTTTATAATGAGATTATCCGTAAAGGAAAATCAACGGAAAAAGAGCAAGTGTCAATGGCTCGTTATGCGTCTATTGGAGTAGCGATAGTATCTATTATACTTGCTTTATTTGCTCAAACATTAAACGTAGCATTTTTAGTATCACTAGCATTTGCGGTTGCAGCGAGTGCAAATTTACCGGTTATATTATTTACAATCTATTGGAAGCGTTTTAATACAACAGGAGCAATTTCTGGTATGATTGTTGGTCTTGTATCAGCGATTGTTCTTGTAGCGTTAAGTCCAAATGTTTGGAACCCAGTAGCTGGAAAAGCTATTTTTGTTGGAGAAGCGATATTCCCATATACGACACCTGGAATTATTTCGATCCCGCTCGGGTTTCTTGCAGCATATTTAGGAACTGTTTTCTCTAGTAAGAAAGAAGATGCAGCGAAATTTGATGAAATTCTTGTGAAATCTAATACTGGTCATGGTATTAGTGATGCATCTTCGCATTAAAAAAGAGGAGCTTTTCGAAATATAAGAAAAGCTCCTCTTTCTTTTGACATTTTCTTATAAATATTACTTTAATTTTGGTAGGATTTGTCTTGTGTTTGTGGAATGAAAATAGGCAGGGAGAAATTTAACTCATCATGGCACCAGCGCAGCTTTGTGAAAAATAAGTTGTTATGGAAGGTGGAAGAAATGATGAAGACAAAACAAACCGATGAATTATTAGCAAAAGATGAGCAATATGTGTGGCACGGAATGCGTCCCTTTAGTCCAAGTAGTACAATGGTAGGGGCAAAAGCAGAAGGGTGCTGGGTTGAAGATATACAAGGAAAAAGATACTTAGATGGTATGAGTGGTCTTTGGTGTGTAAATAGCGGATATGGAAGAAAAGAGCTTGCAGAGGCAGCTTATAAGCAATTGCAAACATTATCATATTTTCCGATGTCACAATCACATGAACCAGCAATTAAGCTCGCTGAAAAGTTAAACGAGTGGCTTGGTGGAGAGTATGTTATTTTCTTCTCTAATAGTGGATCAGAAGCGAATGAAACCGCTTTTAAAATAGCAAGACAATATTATGCTCAAAAAGGTGAACCGCATCGTTACAAATTTATGTCACGTTATCGTGGTTATCACGGAAACACAATGGCGACGATGGCAGCGACTGGACAAGCACAGCGTAGATACCAATATGAGCCATTCGCTTCAGGTTTTTTACATGTAACGCCTCCAGATTGTTACCGCATGCCAGAAATGGAATCACAAAATATTTATGATGTAGAATGCGTAAAAGAAGTAGATCGTGTTATGACATGGGAATTAAGTGAAACGATAGCAGCATTTATTATGGAGCCAATTATTACAGGCGGAGGTATTTTAATGCCACCACAAGACTATATGAAAGCAATTCACGAAACATGTCAAAAACACGGAGCACTACTTATAAGTGATGAAGTTATTTGTGGTTTCGGGCGTACAGGAAAAGCATTTGGGTTTATGAACTATGACGTTAAGCCTGATATCGTTACGATGGCAAAAGGTATTACGAGCGCATATTTACCATTATCAGCAACAGCTGTAAAAAAAGAAATTTATGAGGCATTTAAAGGAACAGGAGAATATGAATTCTTCCGCCATATTAATACATTTGGTGGAAATCCAGCGGCTTGTGCATTAGCGCTTAAAAACTTAGAGATTATGGAAAATGAAAATTTAATTGAGCGCTCTGCACAAATGGGTTCACTTTTATTAAATCAATTAAAAGAAGAAATTGGGGCACATCCGCTTGTTGGAAATATTAGAGGGAAAGGGTTATTAGTTGGAATCGAACTAGTAAATGATAAAGCGACGAAAGAACCAATTGATAATGACAAAATTGCAAGTGTTGTAAATGCTTGTAAAGAAAAAGGGCTCATTATTGGGCGTAACGGTATGACAACAGCTGGATATAATAATGTCTTAACATTGGCACCGCCGCTCGTTATATCAAGTGAAGAAATTGCTTTCGTTGTTGGTACGTTGAAGACGGCGATGGAGCGTATTTAATTAATTGAGCGAGCTGTAATATACAGCTCGCTTTTGTTTATTACGTGAAATAGTATAGCTTTTTAAAGGAAGGGATATTAATGGAGAAATATGATCCTAACAAACATTATCACATCGGATATTATGAAGATGGATATGATTTAGAAGTGACAGCGTACAAAAGAATAAATGAACCAATTTGGGATGCCTATATTCCACACTATGAGGTAGATGATTTTTACAAAAAAGTGGAGGAAATGAAGCTAGGTGAATATATAGATGATTATGGCATTAAGGTGTATTCATTTAGTAATGATATCGATGATGAAGAAGCGCGAACTATGTTTGAAAACTGGTTAAAAATGAATGGAATTGTTTAAAGATAAAATGAAAAAGGAGATTGCTATCTTATAAGATAGCAATCTCCTTTTATTATATGAAACTTATTTACTTGCTTTCATTGCTTTATCTTTTGCACCAAAAGTGTATTTTAACATTGGTGGTGTAATCATTGTAGTTAAAATAACGACAATAACGATAGCTGTAAAGTAATCTTGTGCTAATAGGCCAGAAGAAAGTCCTGTTCCTGCGATGATAAGTGCAACTTCACCACGAGAAACCATACCAGCACCGATAATTGCAGAAGACTTTGCATCAAATCCAGTGATTCGTGCACCGAATCCACAACCGATTAGTTTTGTGAATACAGCGATAACTGTTAATGCTAAGATGAACCAAATTTGATCGCCAATACCGTCAAATGTAATATTCATACCGATACTAACAAAGAATACTGGAACGAACATAGCGTAAGCAATTGGTTCTACTTTCTTTTCTACTTCATGTTTGTAGTTCGTTTGAGAAATAGCGATACCAGCTGCGAAAGCACCGATAATACCAGCAATTCCTAATAGTTCGCCGAAGTATGCGAATGAGAAACAGATGATAAGCGCAGCACTAACGATAGACTCAGATACGCGAAGCGGTGATAACCAACGCATGATTGCTGGAACACCTTTCCAACCAATTAAAATGATAGAAGCAAAGAATACTACTTTCTTCAAGATAATCATTGTTAAGTTAACGTCATCTGTGCCTAAGAAGCTCATTGCAAATGCTAATAAAATAACAACAAGAATGTCATCAAATACAGCGGCTCCAAGCATCGTCGTACTTTCACGTGTTTTCATTTTACCTAAATCACGAAGTGTTTGAACGGAAATACTAACACTTGTTGCACATAGAAGTAATCCTAAAAAGACAGCATTCCCTTGTTCCATACCGACAACAAGACCGGCAACGTAACCACCTACGAATGGAAGAACGATACCTCCAAGTGCAACAGCTAAAGAAGAATTACGATTTGCGTTTAATTCTTCTAAGTCTGTTTCAAGTCCTGCCATAAACATTAAAAGAATAACTCCGACATTACTTAATTGTGTTAGAAGCTCTGAATTTTCAATCCATCCGAATATAGCTGGACCGATAACGATACCAACAATTAATTTACCGAGTACAGAAGGTTGACCTAATCTAACACTAAGGTCACCAGCGAGCTTTGTACTTAATAAAATAAGTGCAATCTGAAAGAAAAATTCGAATTCCATTTGATCCTCTCCTCATCATTTTTTATTTTTATCATACGATTTCTCGGAATTTGCCTAATGATAATATGTAAAGATCCATTAAACAAAGGGTCTGATTACGAGTTCTTTTGAACTTGTAATTTGAACCTGTAATTAATATATAATAAAATTTATTAAAAATCAATGAAAAAATAGCAGATTTTCTTGAGAGGATTCGTTTTAGAAACGAGGGATATAGATATATAATAGGAAGTAATAAAGTTTACATATAATGAATGGAGAAAGAAAAATGTTATTAAATCAACGTTTTACAATTGGGGAAATGGCGAAAATGCATAATATAGCGGAATCTACATTACGTTATTATGATGAAAAAGGGATTTTTCATCCGTCAATTGTTGACCCTCAAACCAATTATCGTTATTACACAATTGATCAGTTTTCACTATTAGATACGATTAAATTTTTACGCCAATTGAACATCCCGTTAAAGGAAATAAAGAAATATATTGATGAACGAAATCCATCTTATGCACTGAATTTACTTGAAAAACAACAAGAAATGATGCTGAAAAAACAAAGAGAAATCGAGTATGCTTTGGCAAAAATGGAACATAAAATCCATTTAATGAAGAAAGCGACGAAATCTGAAGCAAATCAAATTATTTATAAAAAGATACCGAAACGAAAAATTACAGCAATTGCAGTTGCACCAAATACAACGGATGATATGTTTGAATATTATATCCATTCGTTGCAAAAAAATATGAAGCAAATTGATAATAGTTTATTTTCAGGTGATATCGGTGTAACAGTTTCAAAAAAAGCATTAATGCAAAATGAGTTTCAAGCATATAACAGTGTGTTTATTTTATTGGATTACATGCCTTTTGAAGCGCATACTTCAGATGAAATAAAAGAAGGGATATTTGCCTGTTCTTATCACCATGGACCATATGAAGAAACAGACGCAACGTATACGGAATTATTAAAGCACATTGATAACGAAGGATATGAAGTGTGCGGAGATGCACTGGAACTTGCATTAATTGATTGGTCCGTAACAGAAAATCCGAAGGAGCAAGTAACGGAAATTCAAATACCTGTTGTTAAAAAATAGGCTTATATATTTTTCGATTCTCTATTGACCTTCAAGTAACTTGAAGGTTTAAACTGTGAACAGAGCATTGAAAAAGGAGCATTTATATGATGGAAACAACAGAAAAATTAAGAGAAAAACCAATTAAAAGTTTATTTATTACGTATTTAATACCAGCTGTTCTTGGGATGGTATTAATGTCGGTTAATATTGTGATTGATGCAGTCATGATTAGTAGAGGAGTTGGAGCGAACGGTTTAGCCGGAGTAAACGTAGCTATTCCAGCATTTTCAATTTTCTTCTCTATTTCATTATGGATTGGAATGGGCGGAGCAACGCTATATTCCATTGCACTAGGTGAAAATAAACTGGAAAGAGCAAGGTCTATCTTTACTCAATCTATGACAGTAGCAGTTGTTATCGTTGGCGTTTTAGCGGCTATTTGCTTATGGAGAATAGAAGATTTAGCATATTTATTTGGTGCGAATGAAGTGATTTTACCATACGCATTAGACTATTTACAGGTGTTATTAACATTTGGAATGATATACGTTTTAGAAAATATTTTAAGTACATTTATACGAAATGACGGAAATCCTAATTTAGCAATGGCAGGTCTTGTTGTAACGGCTGTATTAAATATAGTGTTCGACTATATTTTTATTTTCATCTTTGGATGGGGTGTAACTGGTGCTGCTTCAGCTACTATTCTTTCGGCGGCAATTGGTTTCCTTGTATTATTAACTCACTTCTTTAGAAAAAGTAGTATTTTAAAATGGACGAAATTCCATTTTGAATGGGATACGGTTAAACAAATTATGGTGATCGGTTTCCCAAGTTTTACAGCAGAAAGTACAGTTGCAATCGTAACAATCGGTTTTAACATTGCATTCGTTCAATATGCAGGAGAAATAGGAGTCGCTTCCTATGCGATGGTGAATAGTATTCATGCAATGACATTATTATTATTCTTCGGTGTTGGTGCAGCATTACAACCAATCGCTAGTTTCCATTACGGTGCAAACTTATCAGAAAGATTGCGTGAAGGATTACAGTTTGCTGTGAAAATTGCGCTTGTACTCGGAGGCATTGCGATTGTTGTCGGTTTATTCTTTGGGAAATATATTATAGGTTTATTTAATGTTCAATCGCCAGAACTATTGGAGTTAACGTTAACAGGTATTAGTTTATTCTTTATTCAATATGTATTTTTAGGCTATAACATTGTGTATGGAGAGTATTTCCAATCAGTGCGACAAACGAAAAAATCAGTACTTATAATAATGAGCCGAGGTTTACTATTTGTTATCCCATTGTTATGGATTATGCCAAAAGTATTTGGTATAAACGGAATTTGGCTCGTTATGCCAGTAGCGGAAGTATTGACAGCAATTATCGTATTTACGATGAATCGTATGAAACATCCTGTTCCGTTAAACATGGCGAGAGAGAAAAAAGCAATATAGTGAAGAAAATCCCCTTGAACAAGTAAGGGGATTTTTTTTCATTCTTTTAAACTAATTGCAAAGGATCCATCTGTCTCCTGCACAGAAGCGAAAGCCACATTTTTAATATTTGTAACGCCTTTCTCCATTAACTCTGCATGTAACCACTTTTCATTTTTATGGATTAATTTTAAGTTATCGTATTGAATTTGTGAATCAACGATAAGAGCAATTGGTAAGCCTGCATACTTAACATTTATATTCAAATCTTTTGGAGTCAGAGGCACAAGTTCTCTTTTTGGTAAAATACTAATAGCTCCATTCGCTTCTAATATCGCATACTCAATTTCATGAACACTTGGATATCCTGCGACGCGAAGGTTAGAAAGCAATTCAGGGATCGGATATCTACTTTTTTGTAAGTTCTCAAAAATAATATCACCATGTTTAATTAAAATAATGGGGTGTCCGAGAATAAAACGATTTAGTTTGTTGAGTAGGCTTAATTTTGTAAGAAGCAAATGCAAACATGTAATAACGACCATACCGAGAAATGCTTGTAAAGCACCAGCGACTGGTATGGCTTGAAAAGCTAAATAAGATAAAAAGATAATAGCCCCAAAATCATGAGGAGTTAGTTGTGCTAATGCAGATTTACCAAGTAGCTTAAGTGATAGTAAAAATAAGATGAAAAAGAATGATACGTTACATAAAAAGAGAAGCAATAGGGACACTCCTTCGTGCGAAGTTGTACTTACTATTCCCGAAATTAATAGAAATATTACCTTTTGGAGGATAAATTAGGCTTAATTGGAATTTGTCTGTATACAAACGAATAAATGGATATTATGATGAAGGAAGTAAAGGGAATAGGGGTATATGGATATGAGAAAGAAGAAAATAATCAAGTATATTTTAGTTGTTATAATGATTTGCGCCGTATATGCGGGGTTTTTACAATATAACATTTATAAGCATGGGCATATGAATGCAATTGATGATGCGGATTATATAATTGTACTAGGATCGAAAGTAAATGGAACAAAACCTTCGTATTCATTGCAATATCGTATTGATAAAGCAGCTGAGTATTTAAAATTACATGATAAAACAATTGCTATTGTATCTGGAGGCCAAGGAAAAGGTGAAGATATTACAGAAGCATTAGCGATGAAACAAGGATTAATGAAACAAAATATTGCAGAAGACCGCATTATAATGGAAGATAAGTCGACGAGCACAGATGAAAATATTAAATTCTCAAAACCGTTAATTCCAGCCAATATGAAAAAAGGTATGATCGTAACAAACGATTTCCATATGTTTAGAGCGAAAAAAATAGCTGCAAAACAAGGTTTGCAATTAGAAGGGCTTCCGGCCAAAACACCGAAGCCAATTATCATTCCATCGAATGTACGAGAATATTTAGCGATTACGCAATATTGGTTTATGAATCGAATATAGTTAAAGTAATCCCGCCCAAAATTTGAGGCGGGATTTATTTCGAGGGAAATCTTACAAAAATGTCATGTTCATGAAAGGTAAAGCGATAGTTTCTGGAAAGGTTTCCTGACATAATGAAGGTAACAAAAAACTTTAGAGGTGAATCGTATGAAAGGAAATAATATTTTATCCTCGCTATGTTATTTTAGTATCTTTTTTGCACCATTTTTACTACCAATTATTGTTTACTTCGTTGCGGAAGATGAAGTGAAATATCATGCGAAAAAAGCATTTTGGTCACATGTTTTCCCATATGCAATTTTATTTGGAGGGTTAGCTTTATCAGGAGTATACGGTTTAAGTTTCAATCAGTCTGAGAGCGTTGGAATTGGGATGGTTATAACGTATGCAGTGTTTATTCTTGTAGGAATTTACTACTTCATTTGGAATATTGTTAAAGGTATTAAAGTATTGAAAGCAGCTTAACATTGTCGTTATGTGTGTAAAGTCGATATAATTTCATTTACCATATTAATATGTATTTAAAAAAGAGCAACTCACAAAGGAGTGCTCTTTTTTTGCTTATAAGTTGTGAATAATGAAAAAGATATGTTAATTTTTTATTATGAAGAGAAAAAAGGAGTGGTTTTTATGAATGAGATGATACATAAAATGGAGCAACACGTTTCAGTTCGTAAATATAAAGAAGAACCAATTTCAAAAGAGATAGTAGAAAGAATGGTGCAAGCTGCGCAGCATGCAGCTTCCTCACATTTTGTACAGGCGTATTCTCTTATATATGTAACAGATCAGGAACTAAAGGTTAAACTAGCTGAATTATCCGGGAATCGTCATGTGAAAGACTGCGCAGCATTCTTTGTATGCTGTGCGGATTTAAAACGTCTAGAAACTGCATGTGAGAAACATGGAACAGAAATTAAACATGAGGGAGTAGAGGACTTTATTGTAGCAACAGTAGATGCCTCATTATTTGCACAAAACTTAGCACTTGCAGCTGAATCATTAGGATACGGCATTTGTTATATTGGCGGAATTCGTAATAACCCGAAAGAAGTGAGTGAATTGCTTTATTTACCGGATAAAGTATATCCGGTATTCGGAATGACAGTGGGCGTACCAAATGAAGAGCATGGAGTTAAGCCGCGTTTACCGGTAGCGGCCATTCTTCATGAAAATGGATACGATGAAAAGAAATATGATGAATTATTAAACGAATATGATGAAACGATGAGTGCGTATTACAAAGAAAGATCGTCAAATCAAAAAAACGTAACATGGACGGAATCAATGAGCTCATTTATGTCCAAAGAGAAAAGAATGCATATGAAAGAGTTTTTAAATGAAAAAGGATTAAATAAGAAATAAGTAAAAAGGCAAACCTGAGATGTTAGCTTAAGTTATAACATCACATGCAAAACCGAAGCTAAGAAAGCGAGACTCGCTTTCTCAACTTCGGTTTTTATTTGTTATTATATAAAATGAAAATAAAAATTAATAAATTTTTACAAAAGTGATAGAAAATGAGAATGAAATGCCAATAGTAAGTAAAAGCAGCTGCTAAAGGGGAACTGAGGAAGGAAGATGTTTATGATTTTCGATTCTGAAGAGGATTTAATTATAGCTATGAAAAAACGCGATCAAGATGCTTTGAAAGAAGTAATTGATCAATATGGAAAATTAATTTTGTACATTATTCATAAATCATTAAGTACCCCTATTGAAAAACAATATGTGGATGATTGTTATAATGATGTATTTACTATCATTTGGTTTAATATCGAACAATTTGATATAGAAAAGGGAAACTTAAAATCTTGGATGATTGGTATTACTAAATTAAAGGCATTGGAATATAAAAAGAAAGTATATAAAGAGAATAAAATCGATAAAGACGTAGAAATAGATACAAGTATCCATGATAGGTATGAAATAGAACAAGAAGAAGAGATTATGGAACTCGTACAAGATTTAAATACAAAGGATCGGTATATCTTTTTAAAGAGGTATATTGATGGGTATTCCATTGACGATATTGCGAAAGAATTAAAAGTAACGGCTGACTATATATACAATCGAATTTCTCGTGGAAAGAAAAAACTTCAAAAACTGTGGAAAGGGAGTGTGTAATATGGATAAAAGATTATTATCGATGTTAAATGAGCTCCAATATTCAGAAGAAGAAATTATACGTTTAGAGAAAGAAGCGAATGATTCTATAAATATAGATAAGTATTATGTAAGAAATGGAGAACTATTAAAAAAATTAACTGTACAAATGTTAGAAGAATCAATTCGCAACGAATTACAAGCTGATGAAGAAATCGAGAAGGAACTGTTAGTAGACGAAGGATGTATGGTAAATAGTAAAGTCATACCGAATATATTATACGCAGGAGCTACCTTTTATTATTATATCGTTTTAACGAATAAAAGAGTGATAATGAAAGGGTTAGATTGCTATTTTAAAAAGACAAATGAACATAGTATGCCAATAGAGGATATACAATCCATTTCGCAACATAAAAAAATGAAAAATGTCTTTGAGATTAAATATAATAACAATTATATACAATTTGGAAGTGTTGCGTATGCACATGAAATTGCAATGATTATTATGGAGTTAAAAAAACGCGGAGTAAAAGTAGGAAAGTATACAGATTTAGAAAAAGGTTGGATGATTTTCTTTAGTGTATTTGTAATAGCAATGGGTAGCCTTCTAGCTTTACCATATTTAATATAAAAATAAAAAGCGGCATAATAGCCGCTTTTTATCGTTTAATTAGTATTAAAAGGATCTTGTAGTTTTCAAATGATCTACTTATGAAAGAATTACTAGTGGATTAGTACTTGTAAACTGAAAATAAAGTTATTTTATTTTTGGAGTGAAATACTGCACCGTACTTAAAAATACAACAATAATTTCGTTTGAACCTATCTATTATTGTGCACTATCTAAAGCATTCTCTATAACAAGTTCAAACTTTCAATAAGAAGATAACCCCCCGTACAACTTAAAAGGATGTACGTAAATATTTTAAAAATCCGTTGATTAAGCCATTTGAAAATAATTTGACCTATATACAAACCTAGAAATACGATTGGAATAGCATAAAAACTTGATTCCCAAATTGTTTTGTTTGTGCCAGTAAAGAGTATTTGAGTTAGTAGACTAATGAAATATATAAATAGATAAAAAGCTAAAGTAGTTGCTCTCAACTTCTCTTTTTTCGTATCAGTTCCTGTAAAGTAAAGTAACAGGGGTGGTCCTGGCATACCGATACTGGTCGTTAAAAGCCCTGATAATCCACCAACTATAAAATCTCTAAATGGTGTTGATTTAACCTTAAAGTTGCATATTAGCATCAATGTTAATAGTAAGAGCAGGATGCTAATTGCTAATTTAAAAGCGTTTATATTAATGGAAATGAAGAGTAAAATACCAAAAGGTACACCAACTATACTTCCAATAGTTAACCTTTTCAGTAGAATAAAATCAATGTCCATTCTTATTTTCCAAATGAGTGATATTGAAATAACTAATGATAAAATAATATTAATTTGTATAGCTTCTTGTGGTAAGAATAACATTAGTAAAAAAGGTGTTGCCATTATGGAAAAGCCAAAACCTGTACTTGTTTGCAAAACAGAAGCCACCAATATAATACATATGAAACTTAATGTAATCTCCAAAATAGCCCTCCTATTTAATCAAATACACTAAATATTTTAATACCATGAAAATCGAATTTAGCTATTTTGAGCCTTTAGCATAAGTGCAATGTTTCACAATCTTACTTTTATTTTAACATAAATACTTAGTTTCTTCTCAAATAGCATTCACGTATAGGGCCCATTAACGAATATGGTTGACATTTTCAAATAATTGTATTGTTACGCAGCGCTAATAAATGAGATCAAATAAAATTTGGTGAAGAATCTATTGATTATCAATAGATTCTTCACCAAGCTCACCGCGATAAAACAAGAAAAGCCATATAAAACTAACAAAAATACAGCATATAGCTAACAAGCTACCAATCACTTGAGGAGAAAGGATTTCTAAAAACCATCCTGTAATAAACATAGATAACTGAATAAGCGATCCGTAGATGGAATAATGAAATGAAAAAACTTTACCAATCATGTTTTCTTGCGTATACGTTTGTAGTAATGTCGTATCAAGTGGAACGATGATACCTCCTGCTATACGCATACAGAGTAATGTAATGATACCGATAATAAGTTGATCGGATAGAATAAATCCGAGAAAGAAAATTCCTTGTAGTAAATAGGCCCAACCAAATGCTCTTTTCATTTTGTCTTCATTTTTAGACATATAAAGATTAACGAGGAGACTGCCAATCATAAGTCCAGCCCCTTGAACCGCATATAAAATACCAATGTTAGTGTGGAAGATTCTTTCGGCATAGATTGTTAGAAGTAACTGATAGGCACCTCCAATAATGCCCCATGAAATGCCGACAAGAATTAATGTTAAAATAATTTTGCTTTGTAATATGTATGTATAACCATCTTTTATATCAGTGAAAAACGCTTTTTTCTTGCTACAAGTGTCACGAGAAGGGATCTTTATTTTATAAATAATATAGGCTGAAATAAAGTATGATAGGCTATTAATAAAAAAGGCAATCTCGATACTTAAAGATTGTGCAATGAGCCCACCTAAAGAAGCTCCCATAATAGACATAAAACCATTGATTGTACTAGAAAGAGAGTTAGCGGTTACGAAATGCTTTTGATGTACGATATTTTTTAGAGTTGATTGCTTAGCAGGCTCGAATAAGCAAGAGAGTACTGATAAGCATATATTAGAAACGAAAATAATTTCAATTTTGTAGAATGCTAATAAATAAGTGAGGACGATAATTCCTCGTAAACTATCAGTAAAAATCATAATTTTCTTTTTTGAAAAACGGTCTACAATGCCGCCTATGAATGGGCTCAGAAGAAGTTGAGGTAACCCTTTGCTCATAAAGGTGAGTGCTAACATAAATGAAGATTCTGTTATGCTATAGACGAGTGTTAATAAAGCGACAGTATGAAACCAATCCCCAAGTACACTTAATGTTTGACCATAAAATAGTTTTTTAAAGTTTTTATTTGTTCTAAGAAGTGTGGAATAAGAAACTGATTGCACTGACATAAAAATTAATCCCTATCTATTGGCGATGTTTGTACATGCTTTTTCCATTCACTTAAATACATTTTCTCTGCTTTAGGTAGTCCAACAGGTAATTGTGCAATGAATTCTAAACTATTTCCATCAGGATCGTTAAAATATACGGAGGCGTGTGCTAATTCTGGAAAAACGATTGGCTCAATTGGCTCCATTCCAAAGTCTTTTCGCGCTGGAATTCCTTTCTGTTTGAGCCAGTGTATTGCGTTTTCTAAATCGTGTAAGCTTACTTGGAAAGCGATATGTCGTAAGGATGGATGATAATTGACTTTGTATTCTTTTCCTTCCCAAAGACCAATCCAACTTTCATTTTCTACAATCCAAAAGAAGGCGATATCTTTGTCTCTTTTATATAATTTCAGCCCTAGTGATTCATAAAAAGGTATCGAAATTTCTAAATTACAGACAGGTAAATGTGCTTCATAAAGACCTTTAATCATTATAATCCTCCTTAGTAAAAACGTTTTCTTATTCAATAGTAAACGATGTTTTGTTTATTGAAATCGCAAAATAGAAGGAGAATAAACTCATACGAAAGTATGAAAAAACAGCTCAATTATGAGCTGTTTTCATATAGTTTTTAGTTAACATATTTCATTCATTTAGAGTTTAGCGAAAAGGATACGTATTATATTTAAAACCCTCCGCCGCCACCCCAACAGCTACATCCGATAATGATTAGAAGGATGAATAGCACGATGAGTAAAGCAAATCCACCGCCGAAACCAGCGCAACTACCACCAAAGCTCATGTTTTTTCCTCCTTTTTAGGAAATTAATCTATATAACTAATGGATTACTTTATAAGATATGTTTTTATTTAGAAAAGGAGCAAGTCTTACTTCTAATTAGACAAGAGCCTGTGATCGGATTTAAATGTGATATTTACTTTGTTTCATAGCGCTTTTTTTAAAATGGTAAAACAATATGGAAGTGTATACTAGGTGAATGTATTGCAAATGAAAGGGGGATGTAACTTACAATTACATTAAAATTTCTTTTCATAAATATAAAATTTGTAAAAAAAGCCATTTTTTTATTTTTTTATGAGTGGAAATGTACTATAATTTTACAAGTAATATTATGGGAAAAGGGAGTTTTAGTATAGAGATGGAGATGGGACAATTACACAATAAAATAGAACACAAAAAGAAAGAGTTAATTCAACTTGTTGCTAGGCATGGATTAGATCATGATAAAGTTTTGTTATTTAGTCGAGATTTAGATATACTAATTAATAAGTTTATGAATATAAAAGGCAAAGTATGTAAGTGATTAATCTTTAATTTTTTATATTAGGATTATTTACTGATAAAGGAGAGAACAGTTATTGGAACATTTACAAGAAGAGTTGTATAAACAAATAAAAGAAGAAAAAGGTGCAGTTACTATATTTTTAAAGAGCGGAGTAAGAATAGTAGGGGAAGTAGTTGGAGTAGATAGATTTACAGTATTAATATTAGTAGATGGAAAACAACAACTTATTTATAAGCAGGCAATATCAACAATTATGAAATAAGACACTCATTTTGAGTGTCTTATTTCATAATTAAATGGTTATTGTTTACATGCTTCAACGTCAATGCCAGCAGCTAGTAATTTTTTTTCTCCGTCTTGTTCAATGATTTTTTGTAATCTAGATAAGAAAGAGTCAAAATCTGTATGTTTACCAACTTGGAAAGTCATTTTATGCTCAATTGGTAGCCAAGTATCAATATCAGCTTCGTTATGCTGAATTTTTACTTCAAGTTTATCAAGTGCATTAGCAACTTTTGCTTCATACGTTTCTTTCGCTTCGAACTCCATCCATAAATCGTATAATTCCACGCCGAGAGGACCTTCTAGTGTACGTTTAATATTTAAAATGGCCTCTAGCTCATTTTTCTGTTTTTGTAATTGTAATTCACGGCTATTCATCGTATCAAAGGCAGGAATATCACCAGCTTCTGCTTCGACAAGGTCATGAATAATAACCATTTTAAGTAATTTTTCTATATTTACTTTTTGATCCAAATAAGGCTCAACTAAGATAGCCATTAGGGACATACGCCACGTATGTTCAGCAACACTTTCTTGACGTCCGTTAGAAAGCCAACTATGTCGCATTTCATATTTTAGTTTTTCTGCTAATGCAATGACTTGTAAAATGTTATGTTCCATCGTGATCCTCCTCATATTTCTATACTATAATTCTAATATAGAAATGAAATGTGTCAATTTAATGAGTATATTGCGATAAATAGATGATACGCGTATAATGATTGTTATATGTGAAAACGCATTATTAAAATAAAAAAATGTTTTACGAAAACGAAAAAGGAAGGGCAGGAATATGGGAGACGAAAATCAAGGATTAGCTAGACCGCAAAGGAAAAAAAGGAAGTTTGATATTTCTAGCCCCTTTGGCATTGTAGTAGGTTTCGTTATTTTAATTGCAGCGATCATGCTTGGCGGTGGTGGAATAAAAGCTTTTAAAAATTTCTTAGATGTTTCATCTATTTTGATCGTTATAGGGGGAACAACAGCGACAATTATTGTGGCATATAGATTTGGAGAAATAAAAAAATATACGAAAAGTATTTTTACTGTTTTACATAGAAGAGAGGAAAATCTAGAACAGTTAACGGATTTGTTCGTTGATTTTTCAAAGAAGTCTAAAAAACATGGTTTACTCTCGTTAGAAGTTGATGGAGAGCAAGTAGACAATCCTTTTATTCAAAAGGGGATTCGTTTAATGTTAAGTGGATATGATGAAGCAGAATTAAAAGAAGTATTAATGAGAGATGTTGAAACAGAAGTATATGAGTTAAGAAAAGGAGCAACATTATTAGATAAGATTGGTGATTTCGCTCCAGCGTGGGGTATGATAGGAACTTTAATTGGTCTTATTATTATGCTTCAAAACTTGCAAGATACATCGCAAATTGGTACAGGAATGGCAGTTGCTATGTTGACGACATTGTATGGATCTGTTATTGCAAACATGATTGCAATACCGTTATCTGAAAAAGTGTATCGTGGCATTGAAGATTTGTATACAGAGAAGAAGTTTGTAATAGAAGCAATCACAGAGCTTTACCGAGGACAAATTCCTTCTAAGTTAAAGTTAAAACTTGATACATACGTATATGAAACGAAGATAAAAAAAGAAAAACGAGCAGCCTAATATTTCAAGGAGTGGTATGGTGATGATAAAACGACCGCAAAAAGGATCGCCTCGTTGGATGACGACTTTTACTGATTTAACGATGTTGTTATTGACTTTTTTTGTACTATTAGTTGCTACATCAAAACAAGATACAGTAAAATTATCGAAGATGCTTGAAAAGTTTAGTGATGCAGAACAAGTGGATGCGAAAGTAATGGAAGGTACAATACCAGATATTTCACATGAAAAAAATGATGAAAAAGCAGTTTCAAAAAAACGAATGGATGAATTGTATAAAAAGTTAAAAGCATATGTAGATAATAATGGTGTTAGTCAAGTGAATGTATATCGAGAAGATACAGGTATTAGCATCGTTATAGTAGATAACTTAATATTCGATACAGGCGATGCGAATGTTAAGCCGGAAGCAAAAGAAGTAATTAGTCAATTAGTAGGGTTCTTTCAATCGGTACCAAACCCAATTGTTGTAGAAGGACATACAGATAGTAGACCGATTCATAATGAAAAATTTCCTTCCAACTGGGAATTATCTTCAGCACGAGCAGCTAATATGATTCACCACTTAATTGAAGTGTATAATGTAGATGATAAACGATTAGCAGCGGTAGGATATGCGGACACAAAACCAGTAGCATCAAATGATTCACCGCAAAATTGGGAGAAAAACCGGCGCGTTGTAATATATATTAAAGAATAATATATTTCCATTTTATTAATAAAATAATAAAAATACAGAAATTCTTTTAAAAAAATATTAAATTTTCTCGTTTTATTTTGTATAATGAGTGAGAATGATAAGGTGAAATATTAAGATATATTTATACATAGAGGGAGAGAACCAAAAAGAATGGCACATAAAATTTTAGTTGTAGACGATGCGATGTTTATGCGAACAATGATTAAAAACTTATTAAAAAGTAATTCAGAATTTGAAGTTATCGGTGAAGCAGAGAATGGGGTAGAAGCGATTCAAAAGTATAAAGAGCTTCAACCTGATATTGTAACACTAGATATTACGATGCCTGAAATGGACGGACTTGAAGCATTAAAAGAAATTATGAAAATTGATTCGAGTGCAAAGGTTGTCATTTGTTCCGCAATGGGACAACAAGGTATGGTATTAGATGCAATTAAAGGCGGGGCAAAAGACTTTATTGTAAAGCCATTCCAAGCCGATCGTGTTATCGAAGCTTTAACAAAAGTAGCAAATAGCTAATATAGAAGGGGTGCCACAAAGAATCAAATCAATGATAGCGGATAGACGTGTGGCCCCCTTTTTTCTCGTTATAAAACACTAAATTGTTATACATAAATGAAATGTTTGTTAGACAGGTAGGGGATTAAAATGCAAACAGATCTATTAAATATATTTTTTGAAGAAGCAGAAGAACATTTACAGTCGCTAAATGAAAATGTGCTAAATTTAGAACAGAATCCTGCCGATATGGGTGTTGTAGGGGAAATATTCCGCTCAGCTCATACATTTAAAGGTATGTCTGCGAGTATGGAATTTGCGGAAATGGCAGATTTAACTCATAAGATGGAAAATGTTTTAGACGAAATCCGTCATGGAAATATGATGGTGAATGCTAATATTATTGATGTTATTTTTGAGTGCATTGATAATTTAGAAAAGATGGTTACAGATGTGCAGCAGGGCGGAATGGGTAATATTGATGTTGTATCTACAAAGCATAAATTAGAAGCATTATTAAATGGGAATGTAGAAGCTTCTATGGAACAAGTAGAGCAAAGTAGTATAAACAATGATGATACAGTTTCACATGAAGTATATATAACCGTCGAACAACAAGCCATTTTAAAAGCAGTACGTGCCATTATGTGTATTGAAGCATTACAAAATGTAGGGGATATACAAAAAACGGTTCCAAGCATTGAAGAAATTGAAGCGGATGCTTTTGGATTTGAGTTTACAGTATATATGGATACTGATCGTAGTGTTGAAGAATTGAAACAGGTGGTGCTTCACGTTTCTGAAATTGAGAAAGTAGAAGTGAAGCAAGGAAATATAGCTGAAGAAGGAATCGTACAATCTATTGCAGCAACGCAGCTGGATCCATCTCTAGAGGCACGAACTCCAACAGCTAGTACTACACCGGCTAAAAGTAATACAAAAACGAAAAATGCTAAAGTAGAGAATCGTTCTATTCGTGTTCAGTTAGAAAAAATCGAAAGATTAATGAATATGTTTGAAGAAAGTGTAATTGAGCGTGGACGAATTGATGAATTAGCAGAAACGATTCAAAATAAAGAGTTAATCGAGCATTTAAATAGATTAGGGGATATTTCAAAAGATATCCAAAATGTATTGTTAAATATGCGTATGGTACCGATTGAAACGGTCTTCAATCGTTTTCCGCGTATGGTACGTATGTTAGCGAAAGATTTAGGTAAAAAAATCGATTTACAAATTAAAGGTGAAGATACTGAAGTTGATAAAATTGTTATTGACGAAATTGGTGATCCACTCGTTCATTTAATTCGTAATGCAATTGATCATGGTATTGAAACTGTCGAAAACCGACGTGATGCCGGGAAAAATGAGACCGGTACTATTAAATTAGAGGCGTTTCATAGTGGAAATCATGTCGTAATTCAAATTACTGATGATGGAAATGGTATTCATAAAGGAAAAGTATTAGAAAAAGCGATAAAAAATGGTGTTGTAACGGAATCAGAGGCAAATAAATTAACGGATCGTGAAGTGTTTGATCTTATCTTCCAACCGGGATTTAGTACAGCGGAAGTTGTATCTGACCTTTCTGGACGTGGGGTTGGATTAGATGTTGTTAAACATACGATTCATAGTTTAGGTGGGCATTTAATTATTGATTCTGAAGAAGGAAAAGGAAGTACATTCAGAATTGAACTTCCTTTAACATTGTCTATTATTCAATCAATGCTTGTTCAAACAAATGATAAGCGTTATGCCTTGCCTCTTGGCAATATTGCTGAAGCCATTCGAATTAAGAAAGAAGACATACAATCGTTACAAGGGAAAGACGTTTTAAACTATCGCAATCAAATTATTGAAGTGAAACATTTAAGTACTGTATTTGGTGAAAAAACAGTAGATGAGGCGTTCGCATCATATGATAGTCAAATGGTTCCTGTGTTAATTGTTCGTAATACACATCGTAGCTATGGACTTATCGTAAACACAATTATCGGTCAAAGAGAAATAGTCTTAAAGTCATTAGGTGATTTCTTTGCAGAGAGCTCTAACTATTTCTCTGGTGCGACAATTCTCGGTGATGGACGAGTGGTCCTCATTTTAAACCCAGAAGGTTTATAATAGGAATGAAGGAAGCTCCCCACTTGTATACAATTGGGGAGCTTTTTGGGTAGAACTAATAATATAAGTATATGAAAACCGTCGTTTACACATATTGTGGAAATAAATACATGTTCACAATTCGGATGATAAGTTTGGTAAAATATAACGAATGTAATAGAGAGTTTAAATCATTTGATAGAAAAACAAAAATGAGGAGGCAGGAAAAATGCCTGAGCAACACACAAAAGGGGATACTGGCACAATTGTGCTAGAAAAAGAATATGAACATTTAACGCCTCAAGAATGCGATATTCTTGGTGAGATTGCTAATATATCATTTGGTTCAGCTTCGACTGTATTATCAACAATTTTAAATAGGCAAGTAAGTATTACTGCTCCTCAAGTAGAATTGGTAGATTTATATGATACAAGTGATGTTGAAATTCCACATGTTGTATTAAATATCCATTTCACAAAAGGATTAGATATGGAAAATCTTCTTGTCTTAAAGCAAGATGTTGCTTTATCTATTGCTGATTTAATGATGATGGGAACAGGTGAAGTTGAAGAGGGAAAAGAGCTTGGTGAATTAGAGCTAAGTGCAGTACAAGAAGCTATGAATCAAATGATGGGATTCGCAGCAACATCTATGTCAGAATTCTTCCAAGATACGGTAGACATGTCTCCGCCAACAATTAAAGTTGTGCAACTTACAGAAGAGATGGAGAAGATTTCTGGTATTAATGGGAATAATATGGTTGTTAAAGTATCGTTTGAATTAAAAATAGATAATCTTGTGAATTCTCAGCTTGTACAGGTTGTTTCAGTTGAACATGCGAAGCGAATGATAAATAAATTGTTACAATTATCTGGTGGTGTGGAAGAAGAGATAGATGAGCCGGCGGAAGTGCAGGAAACTGAGATTTTAGAAGAGCATGTAGAAAAAGAGCAATTAACACAAGAAGAGAAAGATGTGCTTGGTGAAATTGCGAATATTTCAATCGGTTCGGCTTCAACAGTACTATCGACGCTTTTAAATCAGCCTGTCACTATTAGTACACCAAATGTAGAGGCGATTAATGTTCGTCATTATGAAGGAGTACCGGTTCCGTTTGTTATTTTAAATGTCGATTTTGTTGAAGGACTAAAAAATGAGAATGTATTCGTATTTACGAAAGATGTTGCTTTAACAATGGTAGATTTAATGATGATGGGAACGGGTGAAATTGATCCGGAGAAAGAACTAAGTGAATTAGAGTTAAGTGGCATTAAAGAAATTATGAACCAAATGATGGGGCATGCTGCAACAGCGATGTCAGAAATGTTTAAAGAAAAAATGGATATGACACCACCAGACGTTAAATTTGTTTCTTTAAAAGAAGAAATGGAATATTTGGGAGAGTCGATGGCAGTTGACGAACTCGTTCAAATTACTTTTAATCTTGAAATTGGTGATCTCCTTCAATCAAAGATGTATCAAATACTACCGATATCAGAAGCGAAAGAAATGGTTAGAAGACTTCTATATCCGATGGTGGAAGAGCAAGAAGAAATAGTTGAGGAAGTTGTTGAAGAGGAAGAAATTCCTGCACCAGTCGTACAGCCAATTGAATATAAAGAAGTCAAGCAAGTTGAGCCAGTATATATGGATACATCTATTCTACAAAATGTAGAAATGAATGTTAAATTTGTATTTGGAAGTACAGTGAGAACAATTCAAGATATTTTAAGTCTACAAGAAAATGAAGCGGTCGTACTTGATGAAGATATTGATGAACCGATTCAAATTTATGTGAACGATGTATTAGTGGCGTATGGAGAACTTGTAAATGTAGATGGGTTTTTCGGAATAAAAGTGACGAAATCGCTATAAGGCGTCAAAATAGGAGTTTGAACAAATAGATGAAAAACGTAAAGTTTTTTCTAGTTAGTTGGTTATTTTTACATATATGTATATTTTTACCAACGCAAGGACAGGCAGAAGAAAAAAGTGTACAAGATCAAAATATAAGCGAAATGAATGACCAAGAGGGAAAAAATAAAGAAGTTCAGGAACAGCCGGAACAAGTGGAAATGCCCTCGGTTGAAGATGAAAAAAAAGCAGTAGAAAATGAGCAAGGGAAAGAAAAAAAAGAAGAAAGAACGATAGAAACAGACCGAGGGGTTATTACAGTTAATAAGCAGGAGCTAAAGGTTGGCGAAGAAGTGCGGATTGCTGTAGAATCAAATGAAAAAAACATTCAAAGTGTAAAAGGCATATTACAATTACAAAAAAATGGTGAGCAGTACAGACAAGAGAGAATAATATCTTTTGAGTATGAAGAAGAAACGAAGCGATGGATCGCTAATTATAAGGCCGGAATATATGATTTACAAGGTGATTGGAACCTTAGGCTCGTTGAAAGCTATGAAGAAGATGAGAAGGAAGAAGTAATAGAGAACGAATTAAATGTCCCGCTCATTCGTATAAACAATGAAGCACCAACTATAGATAAAGAATTGCCAAAGTTAGAGAAAGTTAGTATTGATGAGGCAAAAGGGAACTTAATTGAACGGAAAAAGGGAGAATCCGTTCATATACGAGTACAAACGGTAGATATAGAATCGGTTGTTAAAGAAGTGCGCGTTATATTAAAAGGAAAAGAAGACGGTAACGATATTACTTTTTTATTAGACTATAATAAACGCGACATGGATTGGCAGAAAATATTTGAAATAACAGAAGCTTTACCTGTTGGGCCGCATCAACTTATTGTGGAAGTAACAGATGGGGCAGGTAACAAACTTGTGACAGAGAGTGAATATATCGTTTCTATCATCGAACAAAAAGTGAAAGATGATGAAAAGATAGAAGAGCAAGAGAATCAAAATGAAGTAGAGGATAAGAAAGAAATTGAGAAGAAGGAAGATCCGAAAATAGAGATGCCGCTTCCAGAAGAAAAACTTCCAGTTGTTCAAATTCCAAAGCAAGAAGAGAAAGTGAACTCTTATATAAAAGAGCCGTTGAAAGAAAAAGAGGAAATCAACTACGTTATAAAAGAGTCGTTAACAGACAACAAGGAAGTAAATAATGTGAAGGTTCATAAAGAGAAAAAAAGCGGAAATGACAATCAAGTCGTTTCTAAAAAGAAAGAGAAAATAGAAGAACAACAAGAAAAGAAAGAGGAAAAAAGTGAGCAGGGAGTACAGGCTTCTAATGTGTTTGCTGTTATGTCAGGATTATTTGTACTGTTTTTAGTTTTAAAGAGTAATAAAGAATGGGGCTAATAATTTGATAGTAGTGGAGGCGCTTAAATGGAAATTAAACGTACGACAATTCAAAATAAGACGCTACAACCATTAAAACAGCCTGCAGCTATTTCAGAACATGAAATTCAGAAAGAACGAAAGCGGAGTAACCTTGTGTTTACTGGGCAGCCCAAAATCATTTCGAAAAACAATGAAATAGGGATTTTGCTTGCAAGTTTAGGTGATGGAAAGATTGTAAAAGAAATGCTTTCTAAGGAAATGGATACGGTGTTGCAGTTGTTTTCAAAGCTACATATGTTGTCTGAGGAAGGAAAGCAATCGGAAAAAATATATGAACAAATTGTTAAAAGTTTGCAGGGGCTTATTAAACAAGCTCATATAAAGGGAGTTCCGTTATTAGACGGAACGTATGATTTCGCTGAAGTGCAGCTTTCGTTTGGAAGAAAAGTGCATATTCCGTTACTTGATGTAAGTGCGCTCATTTCTAGAGTGGAACAAGATACATCAGAAGGAAATACGAATTTAATGATAACAGTTATTACAGCTTACATGACAAAATTGTCTAACGAAACAATTTTAATTAGCGGTACGGATCGTATTTCTAAAGAACGTGATGTGAGCGTGTGGAGAGCACTTGCAGAAATGAATATGACGCAATTATCTCATGCGTTGAAACATACGATTCAAGAGCATAAATGGTCTGTTACGGCTCTATTTCTCTTCATGTGGGTTATAGGTATCATATTGATTCGTATTATATAATAAAAAAAGGTCGTCATTTTAATTATGACGACCTTCTTTTATACTTTTTCGTAAAAGAATGTATCAAAGCGCTGAAGATTGTAGCGTTCGGGTGTTAAAATTTGTTCTGTGCTACCAACGAATAGTACGCCGCCTTTTCGTAAAGAACGACTAAACTTTTCATAAAGCTTTATTCTTGCTTCTTCTGTAAAGTAAATCATTACATTTCGACAAATGATTAAATCGTAGTTCGTATCAAATGTCTGCATTAATAAATCATGTTGTTTAAATGTAACTTGCTGTTTAATATTTTGATGCAATATATATGTATCATCTTCTTTTGTGAAATGACGTTGTTTTAAATCATTAGGTAATTCTTTCAAAGAGCGTTCTGTATATTGACCACGTTTTGCAGTTGCTAAAACATGAAAATCAAGATCCGTTGCTTGAATGTCATAACGAAACGGAGCTAGACGCTTCGATAATATTAAAGAAAGTGTATATGGTTCTTCACCGGCAGCGCAAGCAGCACTCCAAATTTTTAATTTACCGTTATTTTGTTCAAGTAGCTTTGGTAGAGCTTTCGTCTCTAACGTTTGCCAGCGCTCTTTATTTCTGAAAAACTCTGATACGTTAATTGTAATATAGTCAATAAAACTTAAAAATAACGTTTGATCGGTGCGTAAATTATTTAAAAAATTTGTGTAATTTTCAAAACCTTTTCTCGAAATGAAAGCGTCGATTCTTCGGCGCATTCTATCTTGCTTATAGGAAGCGATATCCATATTAAAGTGCTGTTTAAAACTTACGACAAATTGATTATAATCTTGTTCAGTTATCATATTTACAATAGGCACAATAACGATATTGTGCCTCCCCCTTTACATCATACGAATTTTTTGTTCAAAGCTTTTTTTCAGCTGCTTTTCATGTAAGCCTGGTAAATCATAAATAACAGCATCAATTCCTGCTTCTTTTGCAACGTCAACGGGAATGACAGACGTATGTTTATCTCCGTTATAAAAACAGAGAACTAAATCGGTATCTTCGATAATTTGCTTTACAAAAAACATATAATCTGATCGATAAATGGAGTCGGAAGGATGATCAAAAGCAATATACTCTGCTCCGTGTTTTTTTAAATAATCAACGACTTCTTGAAATTCGTCTGTTAATACATGTAACGGTTGCAGTGTGTAAAGGCATAAATTTTGAGCGAGCCTTTCATTTTCAATGAAAAAACGAAGAACTTCATTTTCAATAGATTTATAACATAATATGTAAATTTTATGTTTGTGAGCATAGTCAATTAAAAATTTTTTTATTTCTTCCTGATCTAATGCTGTTAATTGATTTGAACCACAAAGAAAAATATTCATAGATTTGTGCCACCTCATGCTAAATTGTAACATATCTTCTATAAAAAATAACTGCAAAATATCATTGTACAGAGTATAATTATAAATAACTGGATTTTACGATTAAGTTTGGAAGGAAATAAAAAAATAAATAGGTGATATATATGCTGCGTTCTATCTCGCATAATCCAATTTTATCGCATATACCGCCTGCTACTCAAATGCCGAAAGAAGCAAATGTCAGAACAGGACTTGCTTTTTCGGATAATTTGCATGCAGATCCGAAAAAAGATAAATTGTTAGAACAAATGGAAGCACTTGTTGATAACATTGGAGAAATTAAAGAGAAAATCGAATTAGAGTTAACGCTCGATAATGTAATGGAATACAAAAATACTGTAAAATCATTTTTGAATTTTTACGTTGATAACGTATTGCAGTATAAAGATGTTATGTCTCGTCATCCGCGTTACGGATATTCGCAGAAAATGACGATCGTAAAACAAGCTGAAATGGGATTAACTGAGTTAGAAGATGTTATGAATTTAATTAATACGAAAACAGGGCATTTAGAAATGTTAAATCAAATTGGAGAAATTCATGGTTTGATTGTAAATTTAGTCTTGTAAAGGAAAGGAAGCTATATGTACATACAATTATATGAAAAGCTCGTTATTATTCAAAAGGCATATGAAAATATTCAAACGCTTGGGGAACAAATATATGAGAATTTAAAAAATAAAAATGTAAATGCAGTTCAAAAGTTGCAAGTAGAGCAATTGCAGTACATAGAAGGTGTTAAAGGATTATCGCGATCTTTTGAGGAAATGGTTGTTCAGCTTTGTAAAGAAAAACAAGTTGAACCGCTGCGTATGCGTTCGCTATTTTCGTATTTTTCACAGGAAGAAAATGAAAAAATGGAAGAATTACAAAAAAGTTTAAATGAATTAGAAGAAAATGTAAAAATGATTCTTTTGAAAAATCAATATTACTTAAACGTACTATTAAAAACTACAGAAAGTATTGTGGATTCCGTTTCTGAATACAATTTGGAGAAAAACAATAATTCGCAAATCTTTATGAATGAACTATTGTAAAGGAGAAGTGAAGCATTATGAGATTATCTGATTATAATACGCCGTTATCTGGTATGCTAGCGGCCCAAATGGGATTACAAACGACAAAACAAAACTTATCTAACATTCATACGCCGGGTTATGTTCGTCAAATGGTAAATTACGGATCTGTTGGAGCAAGTAACGGTCATACGCCTGAACAGAGAATCGGTTATGGTGTACAAACATTAGGAGTTGACCGTATTACAGATGAAGTGAAAACGAAGCAATTTAATGATCAGTTGTCACAGTTCTCTTACTACGCATATATGAATTCTACTTTATCACGAGTAGAGTCTATGGTAGGAACGACAGGGAAAAATTCATTATCTAGTTTAATGGATGGATTCTTCAATGCTTTTCGTGAAGTTGCAAAAAATCCAGAACAACCAAACTACTACGATACATTAGTTTCTGAAACTGGGAAGTTCACAAGTCAGATAAATCGTCTTGCGAAAAACTTAGATACAGCAGAAGCACAGACGACAGAAGATATTGAAGCACATGTGAATGAATTTAATCGTCTTGGTGCTAGTTTAGCAGAGGCGAATAAAAAAATTGGACAAGCAGGGACACAAGTACCTAATCAACTATTAGACGAACGTGATCGCATCGTTACAGAGATGTCTAAGTATGCCAATATTGAAGTATCTTATGAATCTATGAATCCTAATATCGCGAGTGTTAGAATGAATGGTGTTTTAACAGTAAATGGACAAGATACATATCCACTTCAATTAAATAAAGAAAAAGAACCAATGTCTGTTGCGATTTATGGATCGGATATTCCTTTAACAGGTGGAGCCATTCAATCAGCAATAGATACGAAAGGGAAGATTGCTAGTTATAAGAAAAACCTTGAAGAATTAATGAGTTCTGTAAAAGGTCAAGTGAATACAGTGATGGGAAAAGATTTCTTCGTTGGAGATCATGCGAAAGATATTCAGTTAAACCCTGAATTCGCAAAAGATGTTTCGAAAATGAAAATCTCTGCTGAAACAGCAAATAAACTAGCAGGAATTACAGAGGGAGATTATAAAGAAGGTCTTTCTTATAAACAAGCATTAGACCAATTTATAGTTGGTGTAGCTTCTGATAAAAGTGCAGTGAATGCTTATCAAAATATTCATAAAGATTTATTAGAAGGTATTCAACAAGAAAAAATGAGTATTGAAGGCGTAAATATGGAAGAAGAAATGGTTAATTTAATGGCTTTCCAAAAATATTTTGTCGCAAACTCTAAAGCTATTACGACGATGAATGAAGTGTTTGATAGTTTGTTTTCGATTATTAGATAGCATGTAGAAGGATCGAAAAAGCTTTTTTTATGATGGAAGAGAGGATCCGGCGCAAGGTAGAAGCGGACAGAGCCTTTTAGTGGACCAAGCCATGTTAGACCAGAGATATGAGATGGGTGAAGGGGAAGTTAAGGGAGAGAATAGCCATGTTTAGCAAGCGTCCCCCCTATATAAATTAAATGAAAACGAAAAGTCTTTTTTATGAGGGAAGAGGAGAGCCGTATATAGTTGCGGTTTCTTCTTCACGCCAATTCAAATATAGATAAAGGAGAAGATAGAGATGAGAGTATCTACGTTTCAAAATGCAAATTGGGCAAAGAATCAGATGATGGATTTGAATGTGCAACAGCAATACCACCGAAATCAAGTAACTTCTGGGAAGAAAAACCTTCTTATGAGTGAAGATCCGCTGGCGGCAAGTAAATCATTTGCGATTCAACATTCGCTAGCAAATATTGAACAAATGCAAAAAGATTTAGCGGATTCGAAAAATGTACTAACACAAACTGAAAATACTTTACAAGGTGTTTTTAAATCTTTAACAAGAGCGGATCAATTAACAGTACAAGCGCTAAATGGGACGAATAGTGAAAAAGAATTGAAGGCAATCGGTGCAGAGATTGATCAAATTTTAAAACAAGTTGTATATTTAGCGAATACGAAAGAGCAAGGCCGTTATATTTTCGGTGGGGATAGTGCTGAACAAGCCCCATTTACAGAAGATGGTACGTATCAAGGTGGAAAAAATGATGTGAACTGGCAACTAAATGACGGTTATCAATTAAAAGCATTTCGTAACGGAGAAGAATTATTATCACCAGTTATAAAAACGTTAAAACAGATGAGTGAAGCGCTGAATAACGGTGATCAAAAAGCTTTGCAACCATTATTAGGAGAAAATAAGAAAAACTTAGATGGCATCATTAACCGTACAACTGAAGTTGGTTCAACAATGAATACAATGGAGACATTTAAAACAATTTTAAGTGAGCAAAATTTAGCGCTTCAAGAAAATCGTAAAGAAATTGAAGATGTTGATTTAGCGGTAGCAATTTCAGACCTAGCGTATATTAATGCAACTTATGAAGCAACGCTTAAAGCAGTTAGCACGATGAGTAAAACGAGTATTTTAGATTATATGTAAACAATAAGGAGTGAGAAATATGGCAGGGACGTTAACAGGTATTGGTGGTAGACAACAGATTTGGAACCTCGGAAATAATATGATCGATACTTCTAACTTTGTAGAATTAGAAATGCAAGCGTTAGATATGAGAAAAACACCATATACTAATGAAAAGAACCAACTTTCACAAGATAAACTATTATATACAAGCTTAAAATCAGAATTTAGTTCTTTCACACAAACTTTTAAAAACTTAGCGGCTTTTAAAGGGAATGAGAAAAAAGTTACAACAACACAAGACGGTTATATTAATGTAAAAGCTGATGGTGGCGCGATTGCAGGAACTTTTAATATGACGATTACACAGCTTGCACAGCGTCATCAAATAGCTTCTAATCCTATTACTGATATAAATGCAAAACTTCCTAAAGATGAAACATTAAAACTAGGCGGTAAAGATCTAAAAGTAACAACTGATATGACATATAAAGATTTAATAAATAAAATTAATGATGGAGATTATGGCGTATCGGCTTATACACTTGGAGATAAAATTTTTATGTCCTCGAAAAAAGAAGGAACAGATGGAGAAATTAATTTTAAGGAGAACACATCTACACTGTTTCAAGATATTGGTTTAGCTAAGGCGGATGGCACAGCAGTCAATACAATTAATGAAGCGCAAAATGCCATATATAGTATAAACGGTATCCCAGGTAAAAGTTCTACCAATACAATTGAAGCTCTTCCTGGTGTGAAAATTGAATTACTAAAAGTGACGGAGTCAAAAGCAGAAGGAACACCAGATGCAGGTACAACAACAGATCCAAAAGCAAAAGGTATAGATCTGAAGTTTACAGTAAGTGATTCAAATGTAACAGACGCATCAAATATTATTAAAAAGATGGTGGCTGATTATAATAAAGCTGTTTCTACAATAGATATTTTTGCTGGAAAAGGTGGAGCTTTCCAAGGTCAAGCTATTATGCAAAGTGTACGTCAAGCGATGAATAATGTCGTAACATTTTCTCAAGACGGTAATTATTTGTTTTCATTTGGAATTCAATTAAAGCAAGACGGGACGATGGAAGTTAATGATGAACAATTAACAAAAGCGTTAAAAGACAAGCCGGATGCAGCGAAGCAATTTTTCTTTGGTTCTAACGGTTTAGGGAAGATGATGGAAGAGCCACTTGATAAACTATTTGGTGATAAAGGTGTAGTTGGAGAGCGAGTAAAAAACATCGATTCTCGTGTAAGTGATTTAGATAAAAAGATTAAAGATATTGAAACACAAAATCTGCAAAAACAAGATGAAATCGTGAAGAAGTATCAAAAACTAGAAAGTACACTAGCGGAGCTTGATAGCCAATTGAAAACTATTAAAGCAATGACAAAACAAAAAAGTGATGATTAATGAAAGTTAAGGAAGTGATTGTATGCAAGCATGGCAACGTTATATGCAAAATGATATTATGACGAGTAATCCGATTAAAAATACAATTTTTATTTATGAAAGATGTATCGTTGAGTTTCGTAATTTAGAAGAGCTTTTAAATACTTTTAAACTACAAGAAGGAGATGCGCTTCTTGAAAAATTAGAACGTATTTTTGAAGAGTTAAAGCTTCAATTAAATCCTGAGATTACGAAAGATTTATATGATAGTCTATTCGGTTTATATGATTGGATTAGCATTCAAATTCAGACGATGAAAGTAACGCGTGAAGCAAAAGACATGGATGCGATTGTACAAGTGTTACAAGATTTAATAGACGGTTACCGCGGAGCACTCGAAAATGAACAATGATATTTATCGAGCGTTTGTCGGCTGTTTTAATGAAATCGGTGAATTGCAAGTGTCAGATGAAGAATTTGCTGAGAAAAGTGCTATGTTAAATCGCTGGATGATGACCTTGGATGAAAAGACGCGCGCAGATGTTGCAGCGGAAGTGAGTCCATTAATAATTAAGGCAGCACAGCATATTCGAGATAAGCAAAAGATTTTGGAAGAAATGATTATGACAAATGATGGACGAATGAAAGCGAATTCGTTTTACGGTAAATTTTAATGGGGAAATATGGAAATGGATACCCCTTTTAAAAGGGGATCCATTCCATTGTTTGAATAAGGCGTTCCGCTGATTGAGGTTTCACTTTATGACTGTAATAAAAAGAATGGTAATAATCCAAACAATGAAAAATAAGATGTCTTTATTTTATGGAGAGAAGTGTATGGAGGCTCTTTTTTTATTGTTTATATATCAAAATGTTACATGGATTACTACGCGTATACAGTTTTTTATATTCTTTTTTATATTTTTGTATTTTTCTAAAGACAACAATGGAAAAATGGAATAAAATATGTAAGGGTACAAAATAGATAATATTTTAATAAATAAATACATATAGGAAAATGAATAATAAAGTGAAACTTCCATCAGTGGATGATCATGCGCTAAACAAGCATGATGGAAAAGGAAGGGTGTGGAATATGCCAGATTTAGTTAGTGATGTAAGTCATTATATGAACTATTTAGTAACGAAGCGAAATACCGTTTCTAGTAATATTGCAAATGCGAATACACCTGGCTATAAAGCACAAGATGTAACATTTGCTGAGCAAATGAATATGAGCAGTGCATTATATAAAAAAAATGCTGCGGATTTAAAGAGTAATCCAGATTTATATCAAACGAATGTAATGCACTTACCGACAGCAAATACGAAAAATACATACGCAAAGATTCAAACGAAATCAATGCAAACGAATAAAGATGGAAACAGTGTTGATGTAACGACAGAAATGCTAGATTTAATGAAAACAAACCAATTATACGGTGTTTCAATTAATGCAATTAATACGCAATACGCTATTAACCAAGCAGCACGTGGACGTTAATAGTAAAAGGGGAGACAACGATGTTTCAGGCAATTAATGCAAGTGGCTCAGGGCTAACTACAGCGAGAAAATGGATGGAAGTTACTTCTAACAATATCGTAAATGCAAATACGACGGGAGCACCGGGCGCAGAGCCGTATCACCGCCGAAGTGTGGTGTTGGAATCAAATAATAGTTTTGCAAGCATGCTAGATGGAGCTCCTACTAACGGAGTGAAAATAAAAAGTATTGAAACGGATCGAAATGAAAACCTTGTGTATGATCCGACGCATCCGCATGCAAATGAAGAAGGATATGTACGTTATCCGAACATTGATGTGACAGCTGAGATGACGAATGTAATGGTTGCTCAAAAAATGTATGAAGCAAATACAAGCGTATTAAATGCGAACAAAAAAATGCTCGATAAAGATTTAGAAATCGGCCGAGGATAAGGGGGAAGAGGGGAAATATGAAAATTCAACCAATGTTAAATACACAGCCATTTGGAGCGATTCAGCCGATTGGCACACAGAAAACTTCAGAAACATCTGTAGTTGAAGGCAAAAAGTTTATTGATTTATTGGAAGATATGAATCAAACGCAAAATAATGCCCAAACAGCAGTATATGATTTACTGACAAAAGGGGTAGGAGAAACGCATGACGTTTTAATTCAGCAGAAGAAAGCTGAATCACAAATGAAAACAGCTGCTCTCGTACGCGATAATCTTATTGAAAATTATAAGTCACTAATTAATATGCAAATTTAGGAAAATGGACGGGTGTATTTAAATGGAAAAGATAAAAAATGTTTTCCAATCGCTGAAAACGTGGCATAAGTTAGTGATTGGTGCTGCGCTTTTAGCGATTGCAACAGGAGCACTTTTATACTTCACCTTGCCAGATAAATATGTTGTTGTATATCAAAATTTAAATGATACAGATAAGCAAGAGATTACAGCAGAATTATCGAAGCTAGGTGTTGATTACCAATTAGCAGCCGATGGTTCGATTCGAGTGCAAAAGAACGATGCTCCATGGGTTCGAAAAGAAATGAATGGAATGGGCTTGCCGTTTAATTCAAAAAGCGGTGAGGAAATTCTATTAGAAAGCTCACTCGGTTCAAGTGAACAAGATAAGAAAATGAAGCAGATTGTCGGCACGAAAAAGCAATTGGAGCAAGATATTGTACGAAACTTCGCGACAGTTGAAACGGCAAATGTGCAAATTACATTACCTGAAAAAGAAACAATTTTTGATGAAGAAAAAGCAAAAGGAACAGCGGCGATAACTGTTGGTGTGAAGCGTGGACAATTATTAACAGCTGATCAAGTTGCTGGTATACAGCAAATGATTAGTGCGGCAGTTCCTGGCGTGAAAGCAGAAGAAGTAAGTGTTATTGATAGTAAAAAAGGTATCATCTCAAAAGGAACAGATGAAGCGCATTCTAACAGTTCCTCTTCTTATGAAAAAGAAGTAGAGATGCAGCATCAAATTGAAGGTAAATTAAAGCAAGATATTGACGCAACGTTAATGACGATGTTTAAATCAAATGAATATAAAGTGAATACGAAAGTGTCTGTAAACTACGATGAAGTTACACGTCAGTCAGAAAAATATGGCGATAAAGGTGTACTTCGCAGTAAACAAGAGCAAGAGGAAAGTTCTACTGCGCAAGAAGGAGCAGATACGAAGCAAGGTGCGGGTATTACAGCGAACGGTGAAGTGCCGAGCTACGGTACGAACAATAATCAAAACGGTAAAGTTGTCTACGATAATAAAAATGGTAACAAAATTGAAAACTATGAAATAGATAAAACAGTTGAAACAATTAAGAAACATCCGGAATTAACAAAAACAAATGTTGTTGTATGGGTAGATAACGATACGTTAGTAAAACGAAAAATTGATATGACAACATTTAAAGAAGCGATTGGCACAGCAGCTGGGCTTCAAGCTGATCCGAATGGAAACTTTACAAACGGTCAAGTTAACGTTGTAACTGTTCAGTTCGACCAGCCGAAAGTTGAAAAAGAGAAAGAGCCAGAAAAAAGTGGTATGAACTGGTGGTTATTCGGTGGAATTACAGCTGGCTTGCTAGCAATAATTGGCCTAGTATGGTTCTTCTTAGCAAGACGTAAGAAAAAGAGAGAAGAAGAGGAATATGAAGAATACTTAGCAGAAGAAGAAATTGCTGCTAGTAGTGAAAGTATCCTGGAAATTCCTGAAGAAAAAATAGTACCAGAGCCAAAGCCAGAACCGGTAGAACCATCAGAACCTACATTAGATGATCAAGTGCAGGAAGCTACGAAAGAGCATGTAGAAGGTACTGCAAAAGTAATTAAAAAATGGTTAAACGGACAGTAAGGGAGGAAAAACAATGTTAGATGAAATCTCCTCCAAAGAGAAAGCTGCCATCCTCATTCGTACATTAAACGAAGAGGTGGCAGCAAAAGTCATTGAATATATGACGGCTGAGGAAAAAGAAGTGTTACTTCGCGAAATCGCGAAGTTTCGTGTATATAAACCAGAAACGTTAGAAAATGTACTAGGGGAGTTTTTGTACGAACTAAATGTAAAAGAGTTGAATTTAGTAACTCCAGATAAAGAATACATTCGTCGTATATTTAAAAATATGCCAGAAGACGAGTTGGAAAAATTATTGGAAGACCTTTGGTATAACAAAGATAATCCATTTGAATTCTTAAATTCACTTACAGATTTAGAGCCACTTCTTACAGTGCTTAATGATGAATCGCCACAAACGATAGCGATTATTGCTTCTTATATTAAGCCGCAACTTGCTTCTCAATTAATTGAGAGATTACCAGATCATAAACGTGTAGAGACGGTAATGGGTATTGCAAAGCTTGAACAAGTAGATGGTGAATTAATTAATCAAATTGGTGAGTTATTAAAAGCAAAATTAAATAATATGGCATTTAGTGCTATTAATAAAACAGATGGATTGAAAACAATAGTGAACATTTTAAATAATGTTTCACGAGGTGTTGAAAAAACAGTCTTTCAAAAGCTGGATGAAGTCGATTATGCGTTATCTGAGAAAATTAAAGAAAATATGTTTGTCTTTGAAGACTTACTTGGTCTTGAGGATCTTGCGCTTCGCCGTGTATTAGAGGAAATTACAGATAACGGTGTTATCGCGAAAGCACTTAAAATTGCAAAAGAAGAAATTAAAGAGAAACTATTTACATGTATGTCTTCAAACCGTAGAGAGATGATTCTTGAAGAGTTAGATGGCTTAGGACCGCTTAAGATGACGGATGCTGAAAAAGCACAACAAACGATTACAGGTACGGTGAAAAAGTTAGAAAAAGAAGGAAGAATTATCGTTCAAAGAGGTGAAGATGATGTCCTTATTTAAAAACAGAATTCCGAAGAATTCTGTTTCTTTTTCTGAAGAAACGTATGAATTACAATTTCCGAAACCAGTATCAGTTCACATTGAAGAAGAGATACAAGTGGATCATGCAGAACTTCTTGCACAGCAAGATGCATTACATATTGAAATGAATCAGCTAAGGCAGCAGCAGCAAATGCTAGAACGAGAGCGTCAGCAGTTGTTGCAAGATAAAGAACAGTTTCAAATGCATATTCATGAACAAATGGAACAGATGGAAGCAGCGCGTATACAGTTTCAAAAAGAACAACAAGAAACAGCATACGAATGGACAGAGTTATTATGGAATCAATCTTTTCAGTTAGCAGAAAAAGTAGTGAATCAAGCGGTAGATTCGCGCTTATTAGACGTTTTGCCGATTTTAACAGGCATCGTGCAAACATTGCCTACTTCATTTGAAAAATTAATTATAACGGTTCATCCAGAAACATTTGAACGTATACAAGAAGAGAAAGAAAATACGAAAGAGTATTGGCTACTACAATTAGTAGAATGGAAGTATGATTTTTCTTTACAGTTTGGCGAATTTGTTCTGGAAGAAGAGAAAGAGTTTTTTGAGTTTAAATTTGCGCCTATATTTGCGAAGCTTCGTCATAAGTGGGAAGAAGAGAAGTTGTTTGAGGAGCAAAATGTATGAACAACGAGCTAATGAATGAACATAATAAATGGAATACATTTATTGAAACACCGTTTTATACGAAAGTTGGCAAAGTTCATAGTGTACAAGAGCAGTTTTTTGTAGCGAAAGGTCCAAAAGCGAAGATTGGAGATGTTTGTCTCGTTGGAGAACATAGTGTCTTATGTGAAGTAATTGCGATTGAAAAAGAAAATAATATGCTACTTCCATTTGGACAGACAGAAAAAGTATGTTACGGAGATGCAGTTACATTAATTGAAGAAGATGTTGTTGTACCTCGTGGTAATCATTTACTTGGGAAAGTGTTAAGTGCGAATGGTGAAGTGTTAAATGAGAACACTGAAAACATTCCACTACAAAAAATAAAATTAGATGCACCGCCGATTCATGCATTTGAGCGTGAAGAAATTACAGATGTATTTGAAACGGGAATTAAATCGATTGATTCCATGTTAACGATTGGGATTGGTCAAAAGATTGGTATTTTCGCAGGATCGGGTGTTGGTAAATCTACCTTGCTTGGAATGATTGCGAAAAACGCAAAAGCTGATATTAACGTTATTAGTTTAGTAGGAGAACGTGGCCGAGAAGTAAAAGATTTTATTCGAAAAGAACTAGGCGAAGAAGGTATGAAAAAAAGTGTCGTTGTTGTAGCAACGTCAGATGAAAGTCACCTTATGCAACTTCGTGCGGCTAAGCTTGCAACATCTATTGCTGAATATTTCCGTGACCAAGGTAATAACGTATTACTTATGATGGATTCTGTTACTCGTTTTGCTGATGCACGCCGAAGTGTTGATATTGCGGTAAAGGAATTACCGATCGGTGGTAAAACACTGTTAATGGAAAGTTATATGAAAAAGTTATTAGAACGATCAGGAAAAACGCAAAAAGGGTCAATAACAGGTATTTATACAGTGTTAGTTGATGGTGATGATTTAAATGGTCCTGTACCAGATTTAGCTCGTGGTATTTTAGATGGACATATTGTATTAAAACGTGAGCTCGCAACTCTTAGTCATTACCCTGCCATTTCGGTATTAGATTCGGTAAGTAGGATTATGGAAGAAATCGTATCGCCGAATCATTGGCAACTTGCAAATGAAATGAGAAAAATTCTATCTATTTATAAAGAGAATGAATTGTATTTTAAACTAGGAACAATTCAAGAGAATGAAGAAAATGCTTATATTTTTGAATGTAAAAATAAAGTAGAAGCTATAAATACGTTTTTAAAACAAGGTCGAACGGATAGTTTTCAGTTTGAAGATGTTGTCCAAGCGATGCACCATATTGTATAAGATCTCGCCCTTTGAGGTCTTATTTTTTTGATTTTAATATTTCACAGATTTTTTTGTAAAAAAACTATATAATAGAAAAAGGTAACGTTATAATAGGAAGGGGCTATGAAAACGGGTGGATAAGCAGCAGTACGACACGATTAAATTGCAGATTAATCAAGAGAAAGAACATATCTTGAAAGAAGTGTACGAACTAACAGCTGAAAAAAGAAAAATAGAACAAAAAAAAGAATATGATCTATATGTTGTGAAATCACGCAATAAGGTTGTACAAACGGGACAACGTATTATGGCTGGTATGCTTTCATCACATACATTTTCACCTGAAAGAATAGAAGAATGGAATCGAAAAATTAAAAAAACAGAAGGTTTTATTCAAAAAAATGAAAGCTTTTTAGAGCAAATAAAAGAAAAAGAACGTGTCATTGATGAAATGTATGAAGAAGATTGTAAGAAGCTTGCGAAAGTAAAAGAAAAGTTGGAAGAAAAAATGCTTCTTGATTTAAAAATGTGTATGAACGGATGAGGTGGATGTAGTGATACAGTTTGTATTACCGGTGCAGCAAAGTTTACCTCCGCAAAAAGAAAAAGGGCTAGAAGTACAATCGAAAAATGAAAATTCTTCATTCGATAATACAATGAGAATTGAAAATAAAAAACAGCCGAAAACGGAGAAAACGAAACGAGAAGAAGCACCAGAAGAAGAGAAGAAAGAATATATTCTCGCAAAAAAAACGGTAACGAAAGAAGAGCCGATTGTAAAGAAAGAAGAAAAGAAAGAGACAGAACAGTTATTGTTAGCTGTATCTGAGCAGATGGTTGCAATTGAGCAATTGCGTGTGCAGCCAGAATTGTTATATCAATACATACAAAAAATACAGGCGTTATATAAAGAATACGGAAATATTAAACTGAACGAATTGCCCGCAGCTGAATTACAGCAATTACAAGAGCTTTTTTCTAACATGAATATTAAAAATGCCATATGTTTAGAAGATACAATGCAAATGGCGCTAGACAAGGTGACGATGCCAGAGCAGACGTTGCAAGTATTAAAAGTCGTAGAATCAGAAACTTGTAATATTGCAAAGAAACAAGAGGAGTCTAAGGAAGTAGAACTCCCGAAAGCAGAGAGCGATGATGTGAAGGTAGAGTTACCAAAAGTCGATCAGTTAAATGACTCAAGTTCGGCCGGAGCTGAGTTATTAAATAAAGCAACGGGTACTGACCAAATAGGAAAACAAAATAGTGGAGCTGAGAAGGTTACATTACCTGACTTAGGCAAGAAAATGGAAGCACAAGTAGAGGCTCTGCAAAAGTTTGTAGTGAAACAAGAACGTGTTTTATTCCAGCTAAATCCAGAGAAACTTGGTTCATTAACTGTATTTATGAAAAAGCATGGAGATCAAATTGAAGTCCATGTAGAAATGGAAAAACACGATGCGAAAAAGCGTGTTGAAATAATTTTTGACGAATTGAAGCTAAAATTAAAAGAAAAAGAAATTAATATTCAAATAAGTTATTCAGAAAAAGATGAACAACGTAAAGAACAGCGAGAACAAGAACAAAGGCAAAAACAAAAATTAGCAAATACGAAACATGAGAAACAACAGTCAAAAGAATTTGCGGGATTATTGGAGGAATAAAGCGTGCCAACAGTTGGATTAAATACAACGAGTACAAATCATATTCCGTTACAAGCAGGAGCGCAAAAAAGTAATGTACCTGTTAACGGTGTACAATCGCCAGTTCAACAAACAAATGGAGTTTCAGCAGGAGAGCAAAAGACTCCTGGTGTAATGGGGAAAGATGATTTTCTAAAATTATTTTTATCAAGTTTCCAGCACCAAGATCCATTCAATGCGATGGATATGAATCAAATGATGAATCAGACAGCGCAGTTATCTCTTATGGAACAAGTGCAAAATATGACAAAAGCAGTTGATTCTTTAAGAACGACGATGTATTCGACAGCGCTTGATGGCGGAATGAAGTTTTTAGGGAAATACGTAAGAGGGATCGACGGTGACGGTAAAAAAGTAACTGGTCAAGTAGAGACAGTTCGCCTTGCGGAAAATAATGATGTACAGCTCGTTATTGATAATAAGATTGTATCTCTTCGCTTTGTTGAGAGGGTGTCTGATAAACCGATTGGAGAAACGAATCCAGAAGATGCAAAGAAAGACGATCAAAAAGTAACTGAAGAAGTAAAAACTACAAATTCATAAGGAGTGTACATACGTTATGATTAAAGCGTTATATACAAGTATTACAGGGATGAATGCAACACAAAATGCATTAAGTGTAACTTCAAATAATATTGCCAATGCACAAACAGTTGGTTATAAAAAACAAAAAGCAATGTTTGATGATTTACTGTATAACAATTCAATTGGTTCAAAAGGCGACGATAAATACGCAGGGACGAACCCGAAAAGTATCGGTAACGGTGTGAAAATGAGCGGAACAGTTACGGATTATAGCGATGGTACAATTACGCTAACTGGTGGTAAAACACAAGCAGCAATGGAAGGTAATGGTTTCTTCGTGGTTGGCGATTCAAAAGGCGGCAACACGGAATTTACGCGTAAAGGTACATTTGGAATATCTTCAGATTACTATATTACGAATACAGAAGGACAATATGTATTTGCATATCCTGCAAATGCAGCAACTGGTGAAGTTGATTTATCTGGTATTCCAGGACCGTTGCAAATTCCAATGGGATCAGCAATCGGTGGTATTCGAACGTCAAAAGGAGTCGTTGGAGGGAATATTCCAGCCGATGCAAAACAGATTACGCAAGAATTGCCTGCATACGATGATGCCGGTAATACATGGACAATGCGTGTAGAATTTACACAAACTAGTGAACATAATTATAAATATACAGTACATATGCGTAACGACTCGAAAAAAGAAACAGAGTTTAAAGAGGTTCAAGGTGCAGGCGGTGATGTAACATTCGATGCGGTAGGAAAGCCAAATCAGCAAAACCCTGGAGCGTCTATTCCATTTAATGGCGGAACAGTAAATTTAGATTTTAGTAAATTAACAAACCATCCGACAGAGAAAACATTAGCAGTAACAGACGTAGATGGTAGAGCAGCAGCGACTGTTAAAGATTGCTTTATTGCTGACGGTGGATATGTGATGGTAAAATATTCTGATGGAAGTATGAAAGCTGCGGGTCAATTAGCTGTTGCGATGTTCCCGAACGAAGGCGGCTTAATGAAAAATGGTAATGGTAACTACACAGCGACAAATACAACTGGTATTTTAGCAATGGGTGTATCTGGTCAAAATGGTGCAGGAAAAGTACGCGGTAGTGCACAAGAAGGTGCAAACGTAGATTTATCTGTAGAATTCGTTGATTTAATGTTATACCAACGCGGATTTCAAGGAAATGCGAAAGTAATCAAAATTTCAGATGAAGTATTAAATGAAGTTGTGAACTTAATTCGATAATAAATCGTAAAGAAAAATTGTAACGTAGCAGGAAGGGTTTTTTATTCGTATGACAAGACAAGAGCGAATTTTACAATTGCCTTTTTTCGAAAATAAACGTGAGCTTGCTGAGCAAATGTTAAAAATAGAACGAGAAGAGCATGTATATTTACCAGATCAATTTGAAATCAAACAAGTGCCTCCATATTTGTTTGGTGAAAAACAAGCAATCATTGGCCGTATACACGAGTTTTACTTCGTAAGTATTGGTAGTAGTGGTGTTTGGAAGTATCAACTGTTTAAAGATGAGATGAAGTGCCGTGAGTTTTTCGTTATGTTGCCGGATATTACGGATCAGCAGCTTGCTTTTTGGTTCAATAACATTGAGTTGTTGAAAGGGGCTTAAAAGCTTTCTTTTAGGTTTTGAGAGAGGGCCCAGCGATGTTTAGTAGCGGTCAGTGCATATGGAGTGGTTCTAGGTTAGTTGAAGAGGCTGGGAGCCATGAATGTGATTGGTAGGCTCACCGGATTGTAGTAGCGACAGTGCTTATGAGTGGCTCGCATGTTGTAGAGATATGGAGTAGTTCTAAGGTAGTTGGAGAGGCTGTAATCCAAGTGTTTAGGTGGTGCCTCTTCACTTTTTGGAGAGAGGATTTCTCTGATTCTAGGAGCAATGATTTGAAATAGAGTTAGATTAATTTAAGATAGTTGTGCTATATTGTACAATTAGACTAAGTTTATATAAAAGGAGAGGTGAGGAGGATGGCGCAGAATAAGTATCGCGTTACATTCATTTCGCCAAGTGAGATTGAGCAACGTACTGTAATGGCGGCGAGTAGTTTACCTAATTTAATACGTCAAGTAGAGAGTATTATTGCAGATCCGAACGGTTATTTTGTAAATGATAAAAAAAATAATTGCTATTTTAAAGTTATTAAAGAAAATGTTACGTATATTCAATATGAGTTACTATTTTCTGATAAGGAAATTCACATTGAAAAGTTAAAACATATAGCACCGGCGGTATTGAAACAAGTATTTAAAAAAATAAACGATCCGGAGTTATATGCACTTGCGCTACTTGATGTTGATATAGCAACGAAAGAATACGTGCTAGAAGAAATGAATCCGGAGCTAAGAATAAGAGTGGAAACGGAACTTTCGAAAAAATGGGAAGCAATGCCGACAGAAATTGTAGGAGCACAAGAAGTGTTACTAGAGGCACTTGCTTCGTTTATACAAGATTAAGTTTTACCGGTAGTATTTCTACTTTAAAACTGTGAGGATCACTCAACTATCTATATTTTTCATATAGGTAGTTGACTTTTTGATTTTAATAAAGCTTAATAATTAAATATACGGAATTAATGGAAGGGGAGCGACACCTTTATGTCACAAGCACAAAGTATTTTATTAGAAAGCGGAACAAACGAATTAGAAATCGTAACGTACACTGTTGGTGAAAATTTATTTAGTATTAATGTAATGAAAGTGCGTGAAATTATTAATCCATTCCCTGTTACAACTGTGCCAGAAGCTCATCATGCAGTTGAAGGTGTTGTTCAAGTACGTGGTGAAATTTTACCTGTTATTAACTTAGCAACGGCTCTTAATTTAAAATCTATAAAACCACTTGATCAAACGAAATTTATCATTTCAGAATTAAACCAAATGAAAGTTATTTTCCGTGTTGATGAAGTGCATCGTATTCAACGTATTTCATGGGAACAAATTGATGAACCAGCTTCATTATCTATGGGACTAGAAGAAACGACATCTGGTATTGTAAAACTAGATGGGAAAATCATTTTACTATTAGATTATGAAAAAATTGTATGTGAAATTAGCGGTACTGGCTATGACAATAAATCACTTGCAGGATTAGAGCAAAAAACAGATCGAGCTGAAAAGGTGATTTATATTGCGGAAGATTCAGCGATGCTTCGCCAAATATTAGAAGAAACATTATCATCAGCTGGATATACGAAAATGAACTTCTTCAGTAATGGTGCTGAAGCGTTAGCACAAATTGAAAAACTAGCAAAAGAGCAAGGTGAAAAAATGTATGAACATATTCACCTGCTTATTACAGATATTGAAATGCCGAAAATGGATGGACACCATTTAACGAAAGTAATTAAAGATAGTGAAGTAATGAATCAATTACCAGTCATTATTTTCTCTTCATTAATTACAAATGAGTTGTTCCATAAAGGTGAGGCAGTTGGAGCGAATGCTCAAGTGAGTAAGCCTGATATTCAAGAGTTAATCGGGCTAGTTGATAAGTTAGTACTATAAAGCTTCTTTTAGTTGGAAGAGAGGAGCCAGCCATGTGCATAAAGACAGAAAGGTTGAGTGTTTCTGAGATATTTTTGTTTTTCTGTAGCCACCGTGGTAATAATGGTCATTCTTTCGGTTAATTAGTTAGCGTTGTGTAAAACCCTCACCTTTACTATAAAGGTGAGGGTTTTCTTACATGATGTTCAATTATTTCATCTATAAGATTTCGTGGTGACGCAAGCTTTTTCGGTGAAAATATATTAGAAATACCATATAATATAATTAAATAGAATTTTTCTGATATAATATTTTGCTTAGCTATTTTTTATTTTTTAATATTTGTTAAAAATCATTTTTTATTTCGATACTTTTTATAACTTTTTGTATGTTAATTATTTGACAGATAATTTCGAAATGTTATAATATGGATATGTGGAAATTTCTATTTTCTTAAAAGACATGGGAGTCAGATGAGAATTGTGAAAGGATGAGGGGGAGTGACACATATTATGTATCACCACACAGCAATCAATGTATTAAGTCTTTTACAAAACATGTCAAATAATAAAACGAACGATATGAAATTAGAGGCGGAATTTAAAAAAATAGAGAAACAATTCCAAATCGGGTATGAAGAGCTAATCGATTTATATAATAGAATGGTATTATTTCAAATAGATATAGAAAAAAATGGCGGTATGCGAGAATATGAAAAATCAGCGATTACTTGGTTGAAGTCTGAACTAGAATTATTGTATGAAGTGTATCAATTTTGTCAACGTCATGGCTTAAACATCGCAAATATTTCAAAATATGTTAGTAAAAATGAATTGAATCTTTTTCGAAAAACGGAAAGTCAATTGCAAAATACGTATTATAAATTAAAAAAACAAGAAATCCCGTTTGAAAATATTGAAAAACAAAAGCCGGGGCGAAAACGTAAATATGCACCTGTAAAAGAGACAATTGCTGAGACAAAACAAGAAAGTAAGCAGGAAGTAATTGAAGACGTTCGAAATGGAGATGATGAAAAAAGCCTCGTAACAGTTATATCTGGCATCGTGGATAACTTTGAAACAATTAGTCAATGTAGTGACAAGAAAGAACACGAATTGCATCAGTTCATGGAGGGAATCTATAAGCTTTCCAGTATGGCAGCAGAGCGTTCAAAAGATGAAAAGAATGCAGAAGGTGAATTACATTCATTACGAGCTGAAAATGAAAGATTAAAACGAGAGAAGGAAGAACTCGTTCATGATATTAAAGAGATGACGCATCATTTAATTCATTTTATTACGAGCTCTGATATCGATCAAATTCGTACATTGCCTTACTTCGTAAAAGAATGCAAACAAGATCTACATAAGCTAGGGTTATATAACGCTCAAGACGGAAAAATGAAAATTATGGTTGACCGTAGTGGACAAGTTATGACCGTAACACAATAAAAAAATTGGGTACAAAATAAAAGGGAGATACATAGTGTATATGTATTTCCCTTTTGTTTTGTATGGAATTGTTTCGGATAGAGGAAAAGTTACAATTAATTTTAGTAAATCAAAAATTTTTACAAAAGGAAGGAGCTAGGTCTTACTTTGTAGTATTGTCATCAGAAAAATACTGGGAATATGCGTATTGTCACTGTGAAAGGACTTAATACATAATGATTTTAAAGATAAACCGACTTTTCCTCAATATTTAACTGATTTAATTGAGGTGAATAGGTTGTATAATCGTACAGTTGTTATTACATTTCATCAACAAACTTTTAATACGGAGAATTGAAGAGTAAAGTAGGATTCCAAAGCATAGCCAAAAAGGTGGCTGTTATAAGTTATTTGCCTACCAAGATAATTAATATTTGTTTAAAATATAAGATTACTATTTTATTATACCGAGTAATTATTCACATTATATAATAATTACTTACTACATAATTAACATGGTTATCTTACAAAAATGTAAGGTTTTTTTAATTGACACTCGTACATATGAGTAACTATACTGGTTACACGACGTTGGTGAATATATTTAATAGTTTCTATCTATAAGTGTATGTCTCAGGATTCTTTTCGGAATAATAGTTCGATTTGTATTTGGTATCTTTAATATGGGGATAATGCGGATTTAATCTATTCTTTATTCTAGGTCGTATTATTTAAAGATTAACTATAAATGATATATTTACCAACTTGTAATAATTTTTTAGAGGTGCTAAATTTTGAAGAAAAAATTAATTGCTACAGGAATTCTTGCTGGAAGTCTACTATCCTACTCATCTAGTGCATTTGCAAATACTCATAAATTCTCAGATGTTCCTGTATGGGCTGACAAATCCGTTAATTATTTAGTTGATAAAAAAGTATTGAGTGGTTATCCAGATGGAACTTTTGGTTCAAGTGATACATTAGATAGGGCTTCTGCGGCAACAATTATGACAAAGGCCCTTGGTATACATATTGACTTAAATGCAAAACCATCTTTTACAGATTCACAAAACCACTGGGGAACGCCGTATATTGCTGCAGCTGAAAAAGCAGGAATAATTAAAGGTGAAGGAAATGGAATATTTAATCCTTCTGGAAAAGTTACTCGTGCTGCAATGGCAACAATGTTAGTAAATGCATATAAGCTACAAGATAGAACAAATAGTAATGGGCAAAGTAAATTTGATGATTTAAAAGGACATTGGGGTGAAAAATTTGCCAATATTTTAATTGATTTAAAGATTTCTGTTGGTACAGATAACGGTTGGCAACCAAATAAATTCATAACACGTGCAGAAGCCGCACAACTTACTGCCAAAACAGATACCCTTCAATACAGTCCGAAAAACCCTTTAGAAAGTAAAACAATCATTATTGATCCTGGACATGGTGGTGCAGATCCCGGAAAGTCCACAAAAGGATTGCCTGAAAGTAAAATCGTATTAGACACTTCCTTACGCCTACAACAATTGCTCGAAAAACATACACCATTTACAGTTTTACTAACTCGTGAATCTGATACTAGACCTGGACATGACCAAAAAAGCTCTTTACAGGAACGTGTTAAATTTGCTAAGCAAAATGAGGGGGATATCTTTATAAGCATTCATGCAAATGCTTTTAATGGTAATGCAAAAGGGACAGAAACATACTACTATAAATCTTCTGAATCCGAAAAAACAAATCCTCATGTGGAAGAAAGTCGTGTGTTAGCGGAAAAAATTCAAACACGTTTAGTAGAGGCTCTTCAAACACGTGATAGAGGCGTTAAACATGGAGATCTTCATGTTATAAGAGAAAACGACATGCCAGCTGTGTTAACGGAACTGGCTTTTATAGATAATGGTATCGATTACAGTAAACTATCTACGGCAAACGGCAGACAGATTGCAGCAGAAGCCATTTATGAAGGGGTTTTAGATTATTATGAATGGAAAGGAAATAATGTATCTGAATATAGATTGTAATAGGTAAAAGAAAGTTTAGTAATTCTAGGAATATGAAATTTATAAATTGCTAAAGTATAGTTTTGTAATGTGTTTTAGTTTTATAGTGTATACTGGTGCCGACTTATTAAGGATTATAAATAAGTCGGTGTTTTAATTAGTATCCTTAATAAATACTATAGAAAGTTATGAACAAAAAACGATAAATAGTTACTATTAGAAATATTGTAGGTACTTTCATGTCTAAATAGTTTAGGGTTTTTTTCTTTGTTTCACATCACAAAAAATAGATAGAAACATACATCTACATTCATTATTTTTACGTGAAATTTTAACTTGAAGATCGTTAAGCTTTATGATTCAGATGGGCAGTATATAATTAGTTCAAAGAAAACATTCTTTGAACTAATTAGCTATTAAATCTACTTGTTACATAAATAGTTCGTATAACAATAATTGATATTGTTAAGGACATAGCTGCAGATATTTGTTGTAATTCCTGTTATGGAATTTTTAAATATCTGCAGGTTTAATATAACGGTGCTTTATTTTGAAAGAAATCTTTTGAAATGGTCATAATATGAATAATAATTAGATACAAATTTTAAAAAATGATGAAAGACTTAAGAAGGTGAATATATTGCTTAAACATTCACATTTGCAATTTATCTTATTAACAATAGCTCTAATATTCTGTATAAGCTTTTGTTTTATATTTTTATTTGTTTTTCCGAATCATTATTTTGTATCAGATTTTAATATCCGACTATCATCCTTAGTTGTTGAAACTATTGTATTTATCTCATTACTTTATTCTATATTATCCGGAAAAATTAAGTTAGGAGTATTCTGGGTTTGCATTACTATTGCAATAGGGTGTTTCTTGATCGGGAATTTTATATCCGCTTTTCAAGTACTTAATGTAGAATTACCGATACAAAATTTTAATATCTCTGATGTGTTTTTGTTGTTTTTCTTATTCTTCTTTCTCTTTGCATTCTTTTATAAAATCATTATGGAATGTAACAAGTGGGAAAAAGCGTATTTAATTTGTGATTTATGTATTGTTGTTACTGCCATTTTTACATTAGAGTGGTACCTGTTTAATAAACCTTCTGCAAATATCTTATTCTTATCAATTGGAGATGTTTTTCTCTCATTTATTTTTCCGATTATAGATTTATTACTTCTTTTATTAGGAGTTAGTCTAATCTTTCGACCAGCTATTTTTAATGCGAAAAGTAAATTATTTATTTTTATCCTCGTATTAACTGGATTGGCTATTACGGACTACTTGTATTTTTACTTACAAGATGATTTGTCAGATCGTTCACTTATATTATTAAGGTGTTTGTATAGAGTTTTCCTATTATTTATCGCTATTGCTGCTTCGATCTCAAAGAATGCATCTTCTAGAAGGAATTATTTCATTATCGATCCCACATTTGGGAAGAAACTTCTTGTTATATTTCCTTATCTTGCAGTTGCGGTATTAATTGGCTTTACTTTAAAAGAGCAAACTTCCTCGGCTACACTTATTACTGGGAATTGTATTGCATTTGTATTTGTGCTGATTCGTCATACTATCGTACGAATGCAAAACAGAGATTTAACCGAAATGTTAAAAGTGTTTAATAATCAATTAGAACAAAAAGTATCTCAAAGAACAGAAGATTTAATAAACAAATCCAATGACTTGGTCAAAAATCAAGAGAGATTTAAGTCATTATATGAGTATCATCCAGATCCTATTTTAACGATTAATTCAAATGGTACTGTGTTAAATATAAACCAGGCTGGAAGTATGTTATTAGGAAAAAACAGTGATGAATTAATAGGTAAAGAGTGCTTCTCGATTTTTTTAGATGAAGATAGATCTGAATTGGAAGCGGCTCTACAGGAAGGGAAACGATGCAGTTCGGCTTCGTTACAATTACGTGTGAAAAATAATAATGAGAAGGACATTCATTTTTGGTACGTCACCATTGTTCCTATTATGATAGAAGGGCAAACTTTTGGGAGTTATGTAATGGTAAAAGACATTACGAGAATGAAGCAACAACAAGATGAGATAAACTATCTAGCATTCCATGATACAGTGACGGGGATTGGAAATCGAATATTCTTCCAACAAGAATTAGAAAAATCCATTGGGCGTGCACAAAAAACGCAGGATGAATTTGGACTCTTGTATATAGATTTAAATCGTTTTAAGACTATTAATGATACACTGGGACATTCAATTGGTGACAGTGTTTTAAAAGAAGTTGCTAAACGTTTTAGGACATGTCTGTTACCGGCTATTCCTCTAGCGAGAATAGGGGGAGATGAGTTTGCAATCATAGTCCATAACCATACAGAGCAACAGCTATTGGATTTATGTGAAACTCTATTTCGTATAACTGAAGAAGCATTTGTAGTAAATCAGCATAGCTTTTACTTATCTCTTAGTATAGGAATAGCAGTGTATCCGTTTGGAGGAATAAATACTACTACACTTTTACAACATGCTGATATTGCTATGTATAGTGCAAAGGAAAAAGGTAATAATGCTGTTTGCATGTATGACGAGACATTATCAAAAAAAATAACAAGACGATTACGATTAGAACAGGATTTACCTAATGCATTAGAAAATAATGAGTTGTTTCTATTATATCAACCACAAGTTGATAGTAAGGCTGGTATGGTTATTGGTGCAGAGGCTTTAATACGTTGGCAACATCCAGAGCTGGGGCTGATTTCACCTTTTGAGTTTATACCTATCGCGGAAGAAACATCGCAGATTATTTCAATTGGGAAATGGACGTTACAGGAAGCGTGCCGACAACTGAAAGAATGGCATTCTGCGGGCTATTCAAATCTAAAAATGGGGATAAATTTATCAGCTATAGAGTTTGAACAGAAGGACTTTGTTCAAACAATCATATCTACTATAGAAGAAGTAGGGGTACCTGCTAGTTCGATCGATTTAGAATTAACTGAGCGGATAGCAATGGTAGATGAAAAAGAAACGTTAGCGAAGTTAAAAGCATTAAAATCATATGGTGTACATTTATCAATTGACGATTTTGGCACAGGGTATTCTTCATTAGCATATCTCCCTTTGTATCCAATTGATACCTTAAAAATTCCAAGAGAATTTGTTAATAGGATCGGAAATTCTACTGATGGAAATGAAATTATTCATACCATTATTTCACTAGCGCATACTTTAAACATGAAAGTGATCGCAGAAGGGGTAGAAACGAAGGAACAATTAACAGTGTTACAACGTAATGCATGTTATCTAATTCAGGGCTATTACTACAGTAAACCTGTAAGTGAAGATGAATTCATCAAGTTTTTAAGGACAATGTCGCGTCACCTTTTCTAAGAAAACCACAATCTAGATTTGTTTTTTGTTGAAATTATAACAAATAGAGGACAGCAAAGTAACTGTCAAAATGTTTTAGCATTTAATTTGGCTTAATAGGAAATTCTAATGAGCAAAGACTTTATCTGATTTTAGTTTTAGAAAGGAGAGAAGCGGATGGATTCAATATGGCTAGAGTATGCTTGGGCATTATTAATTCTAATTGGATTAGAAGGATTGTTATCGGCTGACAATGCCCTTGTACTAGCAGTTATTGCGAAACACTTACCCGAAGAAGAGAAAAAAAGAGCTATAAATTACGGAATTATTATGGCCTTTGTTTTTCGATTTGCAGCTCTATTTGCGATTTCATTTATTGCAAATGTTTGGCAAATACAAGCAATAGGAGCAGCGTATCTTCTTTATTTAGGATTGAAGCATGTCATTCAGGCGCAATTCGGAAAAGACAATCAAAATATTCATAAGGACGATGAAAAGGAAGCGGCAGGTAAAAGCTACTGGTTCACAGTAGGAAAGATTGCATTAGCTGACCTTGCTTTCGCGATCGATTCAATATTAGCCGCAGTTGCTCTTGCCCTTGGTCTTCCAGATTCACCGCTAGAAGATTTCGGTGGTATGGATGGAGGCCAGTTCATAGTTGTACTTCTCGGAGGGATTGCCGGGCTTATTTTAATTAAATTTGCGGCAACTTGGTTTGTACAATTACTTGAGAAACGTCCAGCATTGGAAACAACAGCATACGCAATTGTTGCCTGGGTCGGTGTAAAACTCGCTGTAATTACACTTGCCCACGAGGATATTGGTATCTTAGACCATGATTTCCCGCACAGTACAACTTGGACTTTAATCTTCTACGGAGTATTAGTTGCTATTGCACTAATTGGTTGGTTTGCACCGGGAAGTAAGTCATCTCAGAATAATTCTAAAATGTAATACAAAGGTCAGAGCATTATGTGCTTTGTCCTTTTCAATAATAATTATATTGTGTATTTTTCGATTTAACGCTATAATTATAGTGTTAAAGATGGAATCGTGATATGACCTGTTATGAATCTATCATTTTATTTATGAATAAATGGACTGGTATTTTAGCAAGATGTGCTAATAAACTACTCCACCATGATGATAACGTGCCAAAAATGTGGTGCGTATATTTTCGTGGTGGAGTTTTTTTTATTCTCAAAAAGGGGGAGTAACCATGAACGACAGCATGGTTCATATTACAATTGACGGCAAAGAATATAGTGCTGAGCCTGGTTCAACGGTACTAGGCATCATTAATGAGAACGGAATTGAACATCCACAAATTTGTTACGTGCCGGAAGTGGATCCGATTCAAACGTGTGATACTTGCATTGTAGAAGTGAATGGAAAGCTTGTGCGATCCTGTTCAACTGTAGTGACGAGCGGCATGAATATTGAGTTAGCCTCTATTAGTGCGAAGGCAGCAAAACATGAGGCGATGGACCGCTTATTAGAAAATCATTTACTGTACTGTACGGTTTGTGACAACAATAACGGGAATTGTAAACTGCATAATACGGCAGAATTAATGGAAATTGAGCATCAAAAATATCCTTACGAGCCAAAAGTTGATGCAAGCGAAGTTGATATGTCTCATCCATTTTATCGCTATGACCCGAATCAATGTATCGCGTGTGGTCAATGTGTAGAAGTGTGTCAAAACTTACAAGTAAATGAAACGTTATCTATTGATTGGGAGGCAGAGCGTCCTCGTGTTATTTGGGATGAAGGAGTAGATATTAACGATTCTTCATGTGTAAGCTGCGGTCAATGTGTAACAATTTGTCCTTGTAATGCATTAATGGAGAAATCGATGCTTGGTGAAGCTGGATTTATGACTGGGCTGAAGCCGGATATTCTTGAGCCTATGGTCGATCTTATTAAAGAGGTTGAACCTGGATATAGCGGTATTTTCGCTGTGTCAGAAGTAGAAGCTGCAATGCGCGATACTCGTACGAAGAAGACGAAAACAGTATGTACGTTTTGTGGTGTAGGTTGTTCATTTGAAGTGTGGACGAAGGGCCGTGAAATTTTAAAAGTGCAACCATCTTCTGAAGCACCAGTTAATGCGATTTCTACTTGTGTAAAAGGAAAGTTTGGTTGGGATTTCGTGAATTCCGAAAAACGAATTACGAAACCTTTAATTCGTAAAAATGGAGTGTTCGTGGAATCAACTTGGGAAGAAGCGCTTAATGTAGTGGCAAATAAAATGGGCTCTATTAAAGAAGAGTACGGTAAAGGTTCTATCGGCTTTATTTCTTCTTCTAAAATTACGAATGAAGATAATTATGTTATTCAAAAATTAGCACGACAAGTGTTTGAAACGAACAATATTGATAACTGCTCACGTTATTGTCAATCACCAGCGACGGATGGATTGTTCCGTACAATTGGTATGGGCGGAGATGCAGGGACGATTAAAGATATCGCGCAATCGGGTCTTGTTATTATCGTCGGTTGTAATCCAACAGAAGGTCATCCTGTGTTAGCGACTCGTGTGAAACGTGCGCATAAACTTCACGGTCAAAAACTAATTGTCGCAGATCTTCGTAAAACTGAAATGGCAGAGCGTTCAGATATCTTTATTAGTCCAAAGCAAGGAACAGATCAAGTATGGTTAATGGCTGTTACAAAATATATGATCGATCAAGGTTGGCATGATGAGCAGTTCATCGACGAGAATGTAAACTTCTTTGAAGATTTCAAAGATAGTCTTAAAGAATATACGCTTGAATATGCAGAAGAGATTACAGGTATTTCAAAAGAAACTCTCGTTCAAATGGCCGAGATGATTCGTGATGCAGATGGTACGTGTATTCTTTGGGGTATGGGTGTAACGCAAAATACGGGTGGTTCAGATACTTCCGCTGCGATTTCAAACTTACTTCTTGCAACAGGAAATTATCGCCGTTCAGGTGCTGGTGCATACCCGCTTAGAGGTCATAATAACGTACAAGGTGCTTGTGATATGGGAACTCTCCCAGGTTGGCTTCCGGGATATCAGCACGTTACTAACGATGTAGAACGTGCAAAGTTTGAAATAGCTTACGGAGTAAAAATTGATAACAAACCAGGTCTTAATAACATTGAAATGCTTCACGCAATTGATGAAGGGAAAATGAAAGCTATGTATCTTGTTGGAGAAGATATGGCTCTTGTAGACTCGAACGCAAATCATGTGCATGAAGTGTTATCAAGCCTTGAATTCTTTGTCGTTCAAGATGTGTTCCTTTCTAAAACAGCTCAATACGCTGATGTAGTATTACCAGCAGCGCCATCTCTTGAGAAAGAAGGTACTTTTACAAATACAGAGCGTCGTGTACAAAGATTATATCAAGTGCTTCCAACGCTAGGAGATGCGAAACCAGACTGGTGGATCGTGCAGGCAATTGCTAATAAGTTAGGCGCAAATTGGAACTATAATCACCCAAGTGAAATCTTTGCGGAAATGGCAAGCTTATCACCACTATTTGCACACGCAAACTATGAAGTGCTTGAAGGGTGGAACAGTTTCCACTGGGGAAGTTTTGATGGAACGAATACGCCGCTGCTATTTAAAGATGGATTTAACTTCCCGGACAAAAAAGCTCGTTTTGCGATAGCTGATTGGGTACGTCCTGCTGAATTTCCAGCAGAATACGATCTTCACATTAATAACGGTCGTATGCTTGAACATTTCCATGAAGGGAACATGACAAATAAATCAACTGGTATTCAATCGAAAGTACCAGGTGTTTTCGTTGAAGTTTCTCCAGAGTTAGCAAGGGAACGTGGAGTGAAAACTGGTTCGTTAGTACGCCTTGTTTCTCCATTCGGAGCACTTAAATTACGTGCACTTGTAACGGATCGTGTAAAAGCGAATGAACTGTATTTACCGATGAACTCGACAGATAATGAAACGGCGATTAATTTCTTAACAGGTCCTGCGGTCGATCAACGTACGAATACGCCTGCATATAAACAAACGAAAGTGTGTATGGAAGTGTTACAAGTAGAAGGTGAAAATCCGATGCCAAAAACGAACCCACGTAATAAAAAGCGTCATCCTCAAAACGGCATTGAGGTAAATCGTAAGTGGGCTCGTCCAGGATACGTACATTTAACGGATAACTAGGGAGGAGAAAAGAATATGGCAGCACCTATTCAAGCGATTCAGAAGCAGGAGCTAACTGAGGAAGAACTCAAACAACAAAAACTCGAAGATTTAAAAGAACTTCTAGCGAATAATGAAGAAGCTTTACATCAAATGTTTAATATAGTAGGTGAACTAAATGACATTGGGATGCTGGAAGCTGCAAATTCTATGCTGAAAGCGAAAGAACCAATCACAAAAATTGTTCTAGGCCAAGTCACTCGTGAACCAGTTACAAATTTAATTAATAATATGATGGGCGCTGCAGGAGCTTTAACAGAACTTGATCCGGAACTTACGAAAAAGCTTGTAGGTAGTGTATTAACAGGTATGGATGAAGGTAATCAGCATCTGCAAAGTAATAAAAAAGTAGGAATATTAGACCTTATGAAAGTACTGAAGGATCCAGATATTAATCGTGCTATCGGATTTGGTCTTCATTTCTTAAAAGGTATGGGTAAAGGGTTAAAAGAAGAATAGATAAGCAACAATAATAGTATTTCATATGTTGTTTGTGTACTTGAGATAATTGTACAAGATGATCCATTTCGTCTCATTATTAAATAGTTTAGGCGAAATGGTTATTTTGTTAAAATAGTTGTGATGGAATAACTAGGAAGGAATGAGAGTATGTCAAAAATGGTGCATGAATTTAATGATATGATACGAAAGCTTCGAAAGGATTTATTCGGAAAAGGGCCGGAGCGAATTCATACTGTATTTGCTGAAAATATGGCGATTGCTACACTTTATGGGAATTTGACACCTACTGAGAAATTTATTTCGGGAACGATGGATGGTGCGGAAATGGTTCATATGGCTCGAACGAAAATGATTCAAGAAGTGTATGCTGTTAATTCTCGTGAGCATTTAGAGGAACTTGTTGGAGCGAAATTAGTTCATCTATTTTCTGATATGAAAGTAGATGAGGATATTGCAGTTTCCGTGTTTGTTTTTGATAAAAATATAACGTGAGAGAAGGATACTCATCGTGAAATCGATTCAGGTGGAACGGGGGATTTTTAAATATGAGCAAGGGGAATTCAAGCATATAGAGGATAGCATTGTAACAGAGTTTCCTGTAACGGTTAAAATTAACGGCCAGGAATTTGTTACAATGGTTAGTACTCCAGAGTATATTGAAGACATGGTAATTGGCTTTTTAGCCTCTGAAGGCATTATCCGAAAGTATGAAGATATTGATGAAATATGGGTGCAAGAAAAAGAAGGCTATGTCCATGTAAAAACGACGAAAATCAATCCTTATTATCGTGACATGCAAAATAAACGTTATATTACTTCGTGCTGTGGAATGAGTAGGCAAGGGTTTGTTTTCGCAAACGATGCGCTGACTGCGAAAAAAATGAATGATATTCGCGTAAAAATCTCTGCCGAGGATTGCTTTCGGTTAATGAATGATATGCAGCAATCTGCGTCTACGTTTCAACATACAGGCGGCGTTCATAATGCAGCTTTATGTGATGTGAACGGAATTGTTTTAAGCCGCATGGATATAGGAAGACATAACGCTTTAGATAAAATTTACGGCTATTGTTTAAAAAATAACATTTCGATTGGTGATAAAATTATTGTTTTTAGCGGACGTATCTCTTCTGAAATTCTATTGAAAGTTGCGAAAATTGGCTGTGAAGTAATATTGTCAAAATCAGCTCCAACTAAGTTAGCATTAGAGCTAGCAGAGCAGTTAGGGATTACTACAATAGGCTTCATTCGTAATAAATCTTTAAATGTATATACGCATCCAGAGCGGATTGTAAATATAAATAAGTAGAAACGAGGCAATAAATATGAAATCTGTTACATTAGACAAATTGGATCGTCCTTTAAAGGACTTGCGTATTTCTGTTACTGATCGTTGTAATTTTCGCTGTCGATATTGTATGCCGGAGGAAATATTTGGTCGTGATTATTCTTTTTTGTCTAATGATAAAATTTTATCTTTTGATGAAATTGAAAGGATTACACGTATTTTCGTTTCTTTAGGTGTAAGAAAGTTACGCATTACTGGGGGAGAGCCTTTACTTCGAAAAGGCCTACCTGAACTCATACAACGGTTAAACGAAATTGAAGGAGTAGAGGATATTGGTTTAACGACAAATGGATCATTACTTAGAAAATTTGCTCCGGATTTATATAAGGCGGGTTTATCTCGTGTGACAGTTAGTTTAGACTCGTTAAATGAAGAACGATTCTCTTATTTAAATGGGAATAGAAGTAAAGTAAAAACTGTTCTTGCAGGAATACAGGCTGCCGCGGAAGCCGGAATGAAAATTAAAATGAACATGGTTGTTCAAAAAGGGAAAAATGAACAAGACATCGTTCAGATGGCAGAGTACTTTAAAGAGAATAAGCATATCCTTCGGTTCATTGAATATATGGATGTCGGAAATTTTAACGGCTGGGAATTAGGCGAAGTAGTTTCTAAGCAAGAAATAGTAGATATGATTCATAAAGTGATGCCGCTTGAACGTATTGAAGCGAACTATCCTGGTGAAGTTGCGACACGTTATCGTTATATCGGGAGTGATGAAGAAGTAGGAATTATTTCATCTGTAACAGATTCGTTCTGTTCATCATGTACGAGAGCGCGTATTTCCGCAGAAGGAAAGTTGTATACATGTTTGTTTGCTTCTAAAGGAAACGATCTTAAAGAATTACTTCGCTCTGGATATACGGATGAGGAAATTACTGATATTATTCGTGACATTTGGAATAATCGTTCAGATCGCTATTCAGATGAACGGTTAAGCAATACGAATAAAAAAACAATGCCGAAAATTGAAATGTCGCATATCGGTGGCTGATAAACTACTATGAATGTAGATTCTCTTTGTTAAAGTAAATAGTGGGAAATGTGCAAGTTTTGTACACTTTCTATAAGTATAGTAAAAATGATGATTGATATTTCTGTAAGAGATATGCAGAGAGATTAAGCAGCATTCAAAAATCCTTACGATGTTAAGGTTTTTTGGTGCTGCTTTTTTTGATTAGAAAAATGGAGGAATTGGTTATGGCATTTCATAAACCGGAACAAATTGCTGCGCTTGTGATTGAATCCGGTGTTCAAAAGGTGGGGCAACCGCTATCAGCGATGCTTATTCTTGGTTTTTTAGGAGGAGCATTCATTTCATTAGGATTTTTACTTAATATTCGTGTTCTAGGTAATGTACCGGAGCAGTGGGGAAGTTTAGTCAATTTTATAGGAGGAGCGGTTTTTCCTATTGGACTTATGCTCGTTGTTTTAGCAGGAGGAGAATTAATTACGGGAAACATGATGTCGATGGCCATGGCACTGTATGCACGGAAAATTTCATTGAAACATGTGTTAAACAATTGGGCGTGGATCACTTTAACGAACTTCGCAGGTGCACTTTTCGTAGCGTATTGTTTCGGTCACCTTGGCGGGTTAACTGAAGGTGCCTATTTAAATAAAACGATAGCGATAGCTCAAGATAAATTACATGAATCTTTCGGGAGAACTTTAATTTTGGCAATTGGTTGTAACTGGCTCGTTTGCCTTGCGATTTGGTTAGCGTATGGAACGAACGATTTAATCGGAAAGATTGTTGGGATTTGGATTCCGATTATGGCGTTTGTCGTAATTGGGTTTCAGCAAGTAGTAGCAAATATGTTTGTCATTTCAGCAGTTATTTTTGCTGGTCACCTTACGTGGATGGATCTTGCGAAAAACTTTGTGCCAGTCTTTATCGGAAATGTAATTGGCGGAGCTGGATTTGTTGGATTCGCTTATTTTTCTTGTTATCAGAAACAAAGTGCTACCGAAGAAGATGTATTGAAAAAATAACAGTATTTGAAAGGAAGGCACCTCATGATAGAGCGGTATTCACGACAACAGTTGTTCACTCCTATTGGAAAAGAAGGGCAAGAGAAAATTAGAAATAAGCATGTATTAATAATAGGGGCAGGTGCATTAGGAAGTGCAAGTGCAGAGGCGTTTGTACGTGCAGGTATCGGGAAATTAACGATTATTGATCGCGATTACGTAGAATGGAGCAATTTACAGCGGCAACAACTTTACGCTGAACAAGATGCGATAGAAAAATTGCCAAAAGCAATCGCAGCGCAGAATCGTCTCAAACAAATTAATTCAGACGTGCAAATTCAGGCGCTAGTAATGGATGCAAGAGTAGATAATATGGAAGCTTTATTAGGTGGTGTCGATGTCATTATTGATGCCACAGATAATTTCGATATTCGGTTTGTAATCAATGATATATCACAAAAATACAATATTCCTTGGATTTACGGTTCTTGTGTCGGAAGTTATGGCATGAGCTATACAATTATTCCGAAGAAAACACCGTGCTTACATTGTGTACTGAAAAGTGTTCCTGTTACAGGGGCGACGTGTGACACAGTTGGAATTATTAGTCCAGCTGTTCAAATCGTTGCAGCGTACCAAGTGGCAGAAGCATTCAAAATTTTAGTAGAAGACTATGAAGCAGTTCGGAAAACTTTTTTAATGTTTGATATATGGAGTAATCAATATCATTCTATCAAACTAGGAAAAATCAAAATGGAAGGCTGTCCTTCGTGCGGAACAAATAGAACTTATCCTTATTTATCATACGAAAATCAAACGAAGACAGCTGTGTTATGTGGAAGAAATACAGTTCAAATTAGACCAGCGCATAATAGACATTGCAACTTTGATGAGTTAGAAAAAGTATTAAAGAATCACGGGAAAGTTGATCGGAATCCGTATTTGCTCTCTTGCCAATTAGAAGAGTATCGCATCGTCATTTTTCATGATGGTCGTGTATTTATTCATGGCACGAATGAAATTCAAAAAGCGAAACAACTATACTATCGGTTATTAGGATAATAGAGAGGATGGATAATGATGGAAAGAAGAGTGCCGATTACAGTTGAAGAGGCTGTTCGTAAAGTGATGGTATTTGCTAATTGTGGTGTAAAAGAACTAGTACCACTGGAATTAGCATACGGACGTACGTTAGCAGACGATATAGTAGCGGATCACGATGTTCCTTCCTTCAATCGCTCGCCATATGATGGATTTGCTATTAGGGCAGAAGATACTTTACGAGCTAGTAGTGAGAATCCAATCGTATTTGAAGTCATCGGTGAAATTGGAGCAGGTTCCGTATTTCCTAAAGAAGTAGGAGCGTTTCAAGCAGTTCGAATTATGACAGGGGCACAAATTCCGAAAGGATGTAACACGGTCGTCATGCTAGAACTGACTCGTCATCGTCAATATGAGAATATCGGAAAAAGCTATATGGAAGTGAGACGCTCATTTAAAGAAGGAGACAATATTTCCTTTCAAGGTGAAGATGTTCGGAAAGGAACCGTTCTCGCAAAAAGAGGTCGTTACATTAATCCAGGTATTTCTGCTCTTCTTGCTACATTCGGTTATAGCGAAGTGTCAGTAGCGAAAAAGCCTGTCATTGGACTATTAGCGACTGGGAGTGAACTTCTCGATGTAAATGAAGAACTACAGCCTGGGAAAATTCGAAATAGTAATACGTATATGATATCGTCTCAAATTCGAAGAGCAGGTGGAAGAGTAAAGTACTTTGGGAAGTTTAGTGACGATTTGAATACGTGCTACGAAGCAGTGAAAAAAGCGTTAAGCGAAGTGGATATGTTAATTACAACTGGTGGTGTTTCGGTAGGCGACTATGACTATTTGCCAGCTATATACGAAAAATTAGGCGCATCAGTTCTTTTTAATAAAGTAGCCATGCGGCCGGGTAGCGTCACGACTGTAGCGCAATTAAACGGAAAATTATTATTTGGATTATCAGGTAATCCATCTGCTTGCTATGTAGGTTTTGAATTATTCGTAAAACCTAGCATTCGTGCGTATATGTTTAGCGAAAAACCACATGTAAAACGAGAAAAAGCAATGCTCGGAGAAGATTTTCTAAAACCGAATCCATTTACAAAATTTGTACGAGGTAAGCTTCAGTATAACGAAGGACAACTAATCGCTTATCCATCAGGATTTGATAAATCTAGTTCCGTTTCTTCATTAGCAGAATCAAACATTTTTATCGTCCTACAGGGCGGAACGAGAGGATATAAGAAAGGGATGTTTGTAGACATTCTTTTATTAGAAGATAACGAAGGTAGTGAATGGCCTTGGACATTCCGTAAAGTGGGGAGAGGTTTTGATGGGACAAGCTCGATTTGAAATTGTAGATACTCCGATTGTAGTGGAAGAAGTAACGGATAAAGTAGCAAGACGAGAAACAGGGGCCATTACAACTTTTATTGGAACGGTAAGAGAAGTAACGAAAGGAAAACGAACGTTACATCTTGAGTATGAAGCTTATAAACCGATGGCAGTAAAAAAGCTTACTGAAATCGGAGAAGAAATTAAGAAAAAATGGCCGGATGCAAAAATAGCAATCACGCACCGAGTAGGACGACTAGAAATAATGGATATTGCCGTTGTCATTGCAGTATCGTCACCGCATCGTAAAGTGGCGTATGAGGCGAATGAATACGCAATTGAACGTATAAAGAGAATCGTCCCAATTTGGAAAAAAGAATTTTGGGAAGATGGAACGAAGTGGATTGGAGATCAACTTGAAAATACTCCATATCCAGAAGGAAAACCAAAGAAAGAAGCATGAGAAGATGATAACAATTTTACTGTTCGCAAATTTAAGAGAAGAAGTTGGCTCAGAGAGATTAGCAATAATAGAAAAACGAGAGATGAATGTTTATCAATTGAAAAAATGGCTGAAAGATAAGTATCAATTACAATCGCTAGATAAAGTTATGGTAGCGATTAACGAAGAATTTGTAACGGACGAAGATATTGTAAAAGCCGGAGACACAGTAGCGTTTATCCCGCCTGTAAGTGGAGGTTAATTCTTTCTATTTGAATATCTTATCTTTCATACGTTAAGGAGGATCATTATGAGTGAGTTTTCGCACTGGAACGAAGAGGGAAGAGCAAAAATGGTTGATATTTCTCAAAAAGATATTTCAACACGCACAGCTATTGCACAAAGTACAATTTCTTTATCAAATGAACTATTTGAAGCAATCCAAAGTGGGGGATTGAAAAAAGGAGATCCGCTCCAAGTAGCACAAGTAGCTGGAATAATCGGTGCTAAAAAAACAGCGAATATTATTCCGATGTGTCACCCGATATTAATCCAAGGAACAGACTTTACGTTCCATTATGAAAAGAAAACCCATGGTTATGAGTTGATCATACGAGCGACAGTAACATGCAGCGGTAAAACAGGTGTAGAAATGGAAGCATTAACGGCCGTATCAATCGCCGCCCTTACTTTTTACGATATGTGTAAAGCTGTTGATAAAACGATGGTCATGAAAGAAACATATTTAGTTCAAAAAACGGGTGGGAAAAGCGGAGACTTTTTTCACGAGGTAAAATAATTACAATGGAAGGAATGTGAATGATGATTACTCACGAACAGATTATGAACGCTTTAAGCCATGTAGAAGATCCAGAGTTACACAAAAGTATTGTGGAATTAAACATGGTAAGGAATATACAAATTGATGGTGCAGAAGTTGGGCTAGAAGTAGTTTTAACAATTCAAGGTTGTCCGTTGAAAGCAAAAATACAACAAGATATTGAAGACTCACTTCGAAATATTGGAGTGTCGAAAGTTTCCTTAACATTCGGTTCTATGACACCGGAAGAACGAGCTGCATTAACAGCGTCTTTAAAGAAAGAAACTAGAACGGAAACTGGAATGCCTAGTATGCTTCGGCCTGATTCGGGTGTGCGTTTTATTACTATAACAAGCGGAAAAGGAGGAGTTGGAAAATCAACTGTGACGATTAACCTTGCTACTGCTTTAGCACGTATGGGTAAAAAGGTTGGGATTTTAGATGCAGATATATATGGATTCAGTATCCCTGCTATGATGGAAACGAATGAAAAGCCAACGATGATTGATCAAACCGCAATTCCAGTCGTTAGTCACGGTGTTAAAATTATGTCGATGGGATTCTTTACAGAAGGAAACAACCCAGTTATGTGGCGCGGACCGATGTTAAATAAATGGATACAAAACTTCCTTGCGAACACGCACTGGGGAGAACTAGACTACCTTCTTCTAGATTTACCGCCTGGAACAGGAGACGTTGCGATTGATGTTGCTGCGATGATTCCACAAGCGAAGGAAATTATCGTTACAACGCCTCATAACGTAGCGTCATTTGTCGCATCTAGAGTAGGAGTAATGGCAAAACATACGAAACACGATATTTTAGGTATCGTTGAAAATATGGCATATTACGAAGAACAAGATGGCTCAAGAAACTACCTCTTCGGAAAAGGTGGCGGCGAAATGTTAGCAGAACAACTGCAAACAGAAGTGATAGCACAAATACCGTTTGCGAAGCGTGAAGAGAATAATGGTTCATGTGTATATGATGAAGATTCACTTGTTGGGGAGATTTTTGTGTCTTTAGCGGAGGATATTATTTATAATGAATAGACTAGTGTAAAAGTAAAAGTAAAAGGAGATACATAGCGTATATGTATCTCCTTTTACTTTTTTATGAATCATTCCAATAAGTATGAAGGTATATTTACGATTGTGGTAACTTAGAAACTATTTGCGGAATTTGATTAGCCTGCGAAATCGTATTAAGTGCAACAAAATACTCTATCGCAACATACATCCCCATATAACGACTGCCTAGCATCTTAAAACATTCGTGCCAGTATGGATACTAGACATTTCTTATAGATTTATATAGTCGGTGTTCTAGAGCTAATAAACGTCTATGAAGAGAAAAAAGGGCTTATACCCATTTCCTATTTGTTTTTTAACATGGGAAGGGATTGAAATATGCACTGACCGCTTCTATGCATCGCGGATGCTCTCTTTCACCTAAAAAAAGAAAGGTTTTACAAATAATTCATCTATACAGAAAAAACAAACCTCTCCGCAAGCAGAGAGGTTTGTTCATGAAGCTAACTCAAATGGCTTATTGTAATAACTTAGAAACCATTTGTGGAGTTTGGTTTGCTTGAGAAAGCATGCTGATACCAGCTTCGTTCAAGATTTTGAACTTAGTCATTTCAGACATTTCTTTCGCCATGTCAGCGTCTTCTACTTGAGAAGCAGCTGATGCCATGCTAGAAGCTTGGCTCTTCAGGTTGTTTACGTTAAAGTCTAGACGGTTTAATGTAGCACCTAGAGTTGCACGGTTGTCAGCAACCATCTTTAATGCTTCATCAATTTTGTCAACAGCAGCTAACGCATCAGCTTTAGTAGTTGTTGCTACTTTCATGTCTTTAAAAGCACCATGAATTGCTTTGGCAGTAGTTTCAGCTGGGTCTTTTGCAGTGTTGTCATATTTGCTGAAAAGCTCTTCCATTTTTTCAACATCTTTAGCACTATAAAATTCTTTAACTTTGTCAAAAGCTTCTTTAGCGCCTGTAACATCTTTCTTTAAATCTACAAGGTTAGTACCATCTGCTGTTTCAAGTTTATTTATTGCAGTTGTCGCAGCAGTTAAATCTTTTTCAGTCATCGTTTCTTTACCATCAAATTCGCTAAAGATCTCGGTAGCTTTTGCTGCATTTGAAGTTTTTTGGAATGCGTCAAATTTATCTTCAATAGCCCCAGCGGTAGTTTTATCAAAAAGATCTTTGACTTTAGAAAAGGCAGTTTTAGCAGCTGCAACATCTTCTTTAAGTGTGTCAGCATCAGCTGTGGAGTTATTAAGTTTAGCAAATGCAGTTTTCGCTTCTTTAAGGTTTACAGCAGCACTATTATCTGCACCAATAGCTGTGCTATCAATACCAAGTTTATCAAGCGTAATACCTTTTAATGAAATACCAATTTGTTTTGATTGATCACTTGAATCAAGAGTTTGGATATTGATTGTTTGATCGTTTTTAAGTAGATTTTTATCGTTAAATTGAGTGTTGTCTGCAATATAAGTAATTTGTTTTTGTAATTCACCAAATTCTTTTTGAAGAGCAACTTGGTTTTTATCAGTGTTCGTACCGTTCGCAGATTGGTTGGCGATGTCACGCATACGAAGTAAGATGTTAGATACAGAGTTTAAAGCTGAGTCAGCTGTACGGATTAAAGACATACCGTTTTGTGTGTTATCAGCTGCAACACCTAATCCGCTTTCACGAGCACGCATACGAGTTGCGATTGCAAGACCTGCTGCATCGTCAGAAGCGTTGTTGATACGTTTACCGCTTGATAAACGGTCCATAGCGTTGCTCATTTTTGCTTGGTTTTGGCGCATGTATTCTTGCGTACGCATGCTATTAATGTTTGTATTAATTCTCATGTTAAGAACCCCCATTTTTTTATATTGACTTTTCTGCAAATCGAAAAACGGTAATATGCGAAAAAATCGATTTCGAGATTTATTGTAAGCCTTGCTATAACGGGTGTCAACTAAAAATTCGAATTAATAAATATAAAAAAATAACAGTTTAACAATATATTGATTTTTTTATTAAAATATTATTAAAAGGATTATTGCAAACTTTTTTAAAAAACTCTAATATTAGATTATCTTTGTTTATCGAAAAGGTGATATTATGGTAGTTGGAAATATAGTAAAAGAAGTTCTTGCATATAAAAAAGGACAAATGCAGCAAAAGTTAAGTAGTCCGCAGGCGTTCGTTAGTAGTCGTTTTCAAGATCAATTGCAGAGTGAACCTGCGAAGGAGACGAAGGTTACTCCGCAAATGGCAAAAGTAGAAGATATGAGTCAGCCGGTACAATCTACGAAAATAGAAACGGTTGTTAACAAACCGGAAGAACCTATTAATAAAGTAGAGGAAACGAGTAAGCCTGAGGAGAAAGCTGAAACGAAGAAAGTGGATGAAGTGCAAGTTGCACAAAAAGAGTTTGAGCGACGTTTCTCAGAAACGAAAAATGAGCCTGCTGATACGTGGGGATTAACTAATAAATATAATATTCAGAAAATACGTTCTTCAAATGAAGGTAAGTATGAGGATATTATTGATCGTGTAAGTAATACATATGGAATTCCGAAAACGTTAATTCAAAAAATGATTGAAGTAGAGTCTAATTTTAATCCGAAAACGGTGTCACATGCAGGGGCGATGGGGCTGATGCAGCTTATGCCAGCGAATGTGAAAGAGATGGGTATAAAAAATCCATTTTCACCAGCTGAAAGTATTGAGGGCGGTGTGAAAGAGTTAAGCGGTTATTTAAAGAAAAATAACGGTGACTTAGTATTGGCACTTGCTTCTTATAATGCTGGTCCTGGTAATGTGAGAAAGTACGGAGGCGTACCACCATTTAAAGAAACGCAAGGATATATTAAAAAAATATTAAATATCGACGTTTCGAAATAGAAAATTTCATTATATAAATAGAGAACATGAAATTTTTGTGAACATGATATGGGAGTTGGCTAGATTTGAAATTACAAGATGATATTCCGTTAACAATTTATTTTGAAATCGGAAATACGAAAAAGAAAATTGAAGATCTGCTTCATATTACGAAAGGTACATTGTATCGTCTTGAAAATTCAACGAAAAATACGGTGCGTCTTATGCTTGAGAATGAAGAGATTGGAACCGGAAAGATTTTGACGAAGAATGGGAAAATGTACGTTGAAATCGTTGAATTGAAAAGGTAGGGAAGGGGATTGTCATGAGTGGCGAAAAATTAAGCCAAGAGCAAATTGATGCCCTGCTGAAGGCGGTGAATGAAGGCGAGGAAATGCCAGCTTTCGCACAAGAAGCAGGGAAGCAAGATAAATTTCAAGAGTATGATTTTAATAGACCAGAGAAGTTTGGTGTTGAACATTTACGTAGTTTGCAGGCGATTGCGTCTACATTTGGAAAGCAGACGTCACAGACGTTGTCAGCTCGTATGCGTATTCCAATTGAACTAGAGCCTTCAACGGTTGAGCAAGTTCCATTTACGAGTGAGTATGTAGAGAAAATGCCGAAAGATTATTATTTATATTGCGTGATAGATCTAGGTTTACCAGAGCTTGGAGAAATTGTTATTGAGATTGATTTAGCGTTCGTTATATATATTCATGAATGCTGGCTTGGCGGAGATAGTAAGCGTAACTTTACGATGCGTAGACCGTTAACGGCGTTTGAGTTTTTAACGCTTGATAATATATTCTTGCTTCTTTGTAAAAATTTAGAGCAATCATTTGAAAGCGTTGTTGCGATTGAACCGAAGTTTGTAACGACGGAGACAGATCCGAATGCGCTGAAGATTACAACGCCAAGCGATATTATTTCATTACTGAATGTAAATATGAAAACAGAGTTTTGGAATACGACAGTTCGTATTGGTATTCCGTTCTTATCTGTTGAAGAAATTATGGATAAGTTAACGTCTGAAAATATTGTCGAACATTCTTCGGATAAGCGTAAAAAGTATACGTCTGAAGTAGAAGTGAAAGTAAATCAAGTGTACAAGCCTGTTCACGTTGCGGTTGGTGAGCAGAAGATGACAATGGGCGAGATTGAGCAAATTGAAGAAGGCGATATTATTCCGCTTCATACAAAGGTTTCAGACCAACTACGTGGTTATGTAGATGGAAAGCATAAATTTAATTGTTTTATCGGGAAAGATGGAACGCGTAAGGCGCTCCTATTTAAAAGTTTTATAGAGTAGGAGGATCCATATGAAGCATGAAGTATCTCCTGTGTCATTAATGGGATTAGAAGAATTTGCAGGGAAGCGAAATGAAGCGGGGAAGGCACATATTGATACCGTTTCAGACATTTCGATTGAACTTGGAGTAAAGCTTGGGAAGTCATCTATTACGCTTGGTGATGTGAAGCAGTTAAAAGTTGGCGATGTTCTTGAAGTAGAGAAAAATTTAGGACATAAAGTAGATGTATATTTAAGTGATATGAAAGTCGGTATTGGTGAGGCAATCGTAATGGACGAGAAGTTTGGCATTATTATTTCTGAAATTGAAGCTGATAAGAAACATGCAGCGCTTATGAAGGCACAAAATCAAATGCAGGATAAAGAGTAGAGGAGGAGTCATATGTCGTATATGACGACCTTATTTCAAGTCGTTTTACTGTTTGGTGCGCTCGGCTATGGTGCATATTATATGACGAAAAAGACGCGCAAACAGCAGTTTTTTAAGCAAGGTGAAAATGGACACATTCAAGTGAAAGACGGTGTTTATTTAAATCATCAAACGAGCGCCTTTTTATTTGAAGTGGACGGAAAGCAAGTGTTCACTGTTATTAGTAATAACGGTGTACAATCTGTGCAGTTAACAGGAACAGGAAATCAGTTTCAACAAGCGTTAGAAGACGCGGTGAAGAGTGAAACGAAAAAAGTAGAGGATCCATCATGAGAATAAAGAAACAGTTATCGTTATTTGCCGTTATTTTCGCATTTTCTATTATTTTTTCATTTGTTTTTGTAAATCCAGCGTATGCAGCCCCGAACGGCTTTATTAATTTCGAAAATGGAAAAGAGTTTACGAGTAATTCAAGTGTACAACTATTCGCGCTCGTTACCCTTCTATCATTATCTTCTTCTATCGTTCTTTTATTTACGCATTTTACTTATTTTATGATTGTTCTTGGGATTACTCGTCAAGGGCTTGGGGTTATGAATTTACCACCGAACCAAGTGCTTGTTGGACTCGCATTATTTTTATCGCTGTTTACAATGCAGCCAGTGCTTGGTCAATTAAAGAGTGATGTGTGGGACCCGATGACGAAAGAAAAAATAACAGTAAGTCAAGCTGCGGAGACGACAGCTCCGATTATGAAAGATTATATGTCGAAGCATACGTATAAGCATGATTTGAAAATGATGCTGAAAGTGCGTGGAGAAGAGTTGCCGAAAGATTTAAAGGATCTTTCACTGTTTACGCTTGTGCCATCCTTTACGTTAACGCAAATTCAAAAAGGTTTACTTACAGGGATGTTCATTTATTTAGCGTTTGTCTTTATTGATTTAATTATTAGTACACTTTTAATGTACCTTGGGATGATGATGGTACCGCCGATGATTTTAAGTTTACCATTTAAAATACTCGTTTTCGTATATTTAGGTGGATATACAAAAATCGTCGATATTATGTTTAAGACGGTCGCCTGAAGCGTTTGATGCTATGTGATAGGAGTCATATAAATGAATACGTCACCAATTATAGATATTTTCCAAACCTTTTTTTATAAAGGGGTTATGATTTTAATGCCGATTGCCGTTGTAAGTATGATTGTCGTTATTATTATCGCGGTTATTATGGCGATGATGCAAATTCAAGAGCAAACGCTGACGTTTTTACCGAAAATGGCGAGTATTGTGCTCGTTATTATCATTTTAGGTCCGTGGATGTTTCAAGAGTTAACGATGCTTATTTTAGATTTATTTGATAAAATCCCATCGCTATTGCGTTCGTACTAAGATAGGTGAACTGAAATGAATATGGAATTATGGGCGGCGACGTTTTTTGCGTTTTGTCGCATTACTTCATTTTTATATTTTCTACCGTTTTTCTCAGGTCGATCAATTCCGGCGATGGCAAAGGTTACATTTGGACTCGCTCTTTCGATTACAGTGGCAGATCAAGTGGATGTCTCTCACATAAAGACAGTTTGGGATGTAGCAGCTTATGCAGGAACGCAAATTGTAATTGGGTTATCACTTTCAAAAATTGTAGAGATGCTGTGGAACATTCCGAAAATGGCAGGGCACATTTTAGACTTTGATATCGGTTTATCACAGGCGAGTTTATTTGATGTAAATGCAGGGTCACAGTCCACTTTGCTATCAACAATTTTTGATATATTTTTTCTTATTATTTTTATTTCACTTGGCGGCATTAACTATTTCGTTGCCACGATTTTAAAGTCGTTTCAATATACAGAGGCGATTTCAAAATTGTTGACGACTAGTTTTTTAGATAGTCTACTCGCAACGTTATTATTTGCAATTACATCAGCAGTTGAAATTGCTTTGCCACTTATGGGCAGTCTATTCATTATTAATTTCGTCCTTATTTTAATCGCAAAAAATGCACCGCAATTAAACGTTTTTATGAATGCGTACGTAATTAAAATAACGTGTGGTATTTTGTTTATTGCGATGAGTGTACCGATGCTCGGTTATGTGTTTAAAAATATGACAGACGTATTACTGGAAGAGTATACGAAACTATTTAACTTTTTCTTAACGAAGTAGGGGGACGCGCATGGCAAAGGATAATAAAACAGAAAAGGCCACCCCGCAGAAGCGTAAAAAATCGCGTGAAGAAGGGAATATCGCCCGGAGTAAAGATTTAAATAATTTATTTTCCATTCTTGTATTAGCAGTTGTCGTTTACTTTTTCGGAGATTGGCTCGGCTATGAGATTGCACATTCCGTAGCGGTACTGTTTGATCAAATTGGAAAAAATACAGATTCGACAGAGTATTTTTATTTAATGGGCATATTACTTCTGAAAGTATCGGCTCCTATATTAATACTTGTATATGCTTTTCATTTGTTCAATTATATGATTCAAGTTGGTTTCTTATTTTCTTCTAAAGTACTTAAGCCGAAAGCATCACGTATTAATCCGAAAAACTATTTTACGAGATTGTTTAGTCGTAAAAGTTTAGTAGATATTTTGAAATCACTGTTTTATATGGGATTAATCGGTTACGTTTCGTACGTTCTCTTTAAAAAGAATTTAGAGAAGATTGTTAGTATGATTGGATTTAACTGGACAGCGTCACTTACTGAAATTATTAGCCAAATTAAATTTATCTTTCTAGCCATTTTAATTATTTTAATCGTTCTTTCTATTATTGATTTCATTTATCAAAAATGGGAGTACGAACAAGATATTAAAATGAAAAAAGAAGAAGTGAAACAAGAGCATAAAGATAATGAAGGGGACCCGCAAGTAAAGGGGAAACGAAAAAACTTTATGCATGCCATCTTGCAAGGGACAATTGCGAAGAAGATGGATGGTGCAACGTTTATTGTGAACAACCCGACGCATATTTCAGTGGTGCTTCGTTACAATAAACAAGTTGATGCAGCGCCTATTGTCGTTGCAAAAGGGGAAGATGAGCTCGCATTATATATACGAACGCTTGCCCGTGAACAAGAAATACCAATGGTAGAGAACCGTCCGCTCGCTCGTTCTTTATATTATCAAGTCGAGGAAGATGAGACGATTCCAGAAGATTTATATGTAGCTGTAATTGAAGTTATGCGCTATTTAATTCAAACGAAAGAACTTGAAGTATAATAGCGCGTTTGGAGGGGATCTCTTTGTTTAAGATGGATTCTGCAAGAACCTATTTTTCTATCTTTTTAGCAGCGTCATTCGTTGTGGCGCTCTTAATTCCACTTCCACCATTTATACTTGATATCGTTATCGTTTTTCTACTAAGTATGTCAGTGCTTATTTATATGCGAGCTACAAGTATTAACGAGTGGGATGAATTAAAGTCATTTCCGACGATGTTGTTATTAATCGGGATTTTCCGCGTATCGATTAACGTTTCGACGACGCGAGCGATTTTAACAGACGGAAATGCGGGTCATGTTATTGAAGAGTTCGGCCAGTTCGTAATTGGCGGGAACTTATTAATTGGTATCGTTATTTTTATAGTATTAATCATATTCCAGTTTATCGTTGCAAACGGTGCGTCTCGTACAGCTGAAGTAGCAGCTCGTTTTACACTTGATTCTTTACCAGGGAAACAAATGTCTATCGATGCTGACTTGAATCAGCGTCTTATTACAGAAAAAGATGCACAGGCGAAACGAAAAAAATTAAATATGGAAACAGAGTTTTATGGAGCGATGGATGGTGCCGGAAAGTTCATTAAAGGGGACGTTATTTTCGGGATTGTCATTTTATTCGTAAACATTATTTTCGGCTTAATTGTTGGTATGATGCAGCAAGGAATGAGCTTTGCAGATGCGGCTATTCACTATACACAGTTAACTGTCGGTGATGGAATTGTAAACCAAATCGGTTCGTTAATGCTTGCGATTTCAACAGGTATTATCGTAACGCGTGTATTTGACGGTTCAGCTGATACAGTAACTGAAGGAATCTTTAAAGAGTTATTAGCGCATGAAGTTGTTGTATATGCACTCGGTGGTTTATTTATCGCAATGGGTGTTTTTACACCGTTACCATTTCTACCATTTGCTCTCGTTGGTGGAACAATTATCTTCTTAGGAATTCGCAATAAAAAGCGAATAAAGAAAGAAAAAGAAGACGAGCTTCAAAAAGAATTAGAAATGATTCAAGGCGAGGATGAGCAATTACAGCAAGTGGAAGATTCATTCGGAGTCTTTACAGATAAATATCCAATTATTGTAGAGCTCGGTTTAGATTTAGCGGCGCTTGTAAAGCAGAAGATTAACGGGGAAACAGCTCGAGATAAAGTTGTTCTTATGAGGAAGTCAATTATTACCGACCTTGGAATTAACGTTCCGGGAATTAACTTTAAAGATAATACGAGCTTTAGACCACGCGGACGTTACATTATTCGTATTAAAGGTGCGAAGGCGGCTGAAGGTGTTTTAAAGTCAGGTTATTTATTAGCACTGAAAACACCGAATGTAATGGCTGATTTAGATGCAGAGCCGGCGAAAGATCCAATTTTTGGTGAAGATGGATATTGGATTTTGGAGCATATGGTACAAGATGCACAAATGAAAGGCTATCAAGTGTTAGAGCCGCTTAGCATATTAATTACGCATTTAGATGTTGTCGTTAGACGTAATCTTCATGAGTTAATTCAGCGTCAACATGTGAAAGACTTGATTAACTCGCTTGAAACTGATAATGGCGTTTTATTAGAAGAAATTAAGAAGAAAGAAATCGATTTATCACTCGTGCAAAATGTTATTAAACAACTTCTGAAAGAAGGAATTTCAATTCGTGATTTACCAACAATTATTGAAGGTATTATTGACGGGAAAGAAATTTATCAAAACCACGTTGATGGTGTAACGGCATTTGTTCGTGAATGTATTTCAAAAGTTATTTGTGAGAGTGCGAAAAATCCTGATGGAAAAATTTATGCGGCACTCTTCGCTGACTCGCTTGAGTTAGATGCGGATGTTGTTAATAATTCATACCAAGGTTATTTATTAAACTGGGATTTAGATTTAGAAACGCGAGTAGTAGAGCAAGTACAGCGCGTTTTCAAACAAGCTCGTTTAATGGGAAGAGAGCCAGTATTATTAACACGCAGAAAAGATTTCAGGTTTGCGATTGTGAGACTTCTTGAACGTTATCAAATAGAAGCGAAAGTATTATGTATTAGTGAATTAGCACCAGAAATTGTTGTAGATCAAATTGCTTATATTGAATAGTAGGGGGTGAAGTAATGGAAAGTACAGAAAAAAAAGAAGCGTTAATGCGAATAAAAGCAGCTTCGAAAAATGAATTGTATCGAAAGTTATTTGACCAATATGGTACAGATTATTACTACGTTGTCGATGAAAGTGTAAAACGAAACATCCCTTTTTTTTGGAAAAAGAATTATGAAATGTTAGTCGCTTTTCCTGAAGATAAGCAGGCTGAAAATAGCGAAGGAACAACTCAATTTCATGAGCAATTAATGGATGTTGTAGGTGAACCTTCAGAAGAAATCGTGAAGGTGAATGGAATTCAATCTGTCTTGCACAATTTAGAAAACGTAACGACTTCTATGTCATACGCAGCGATGCAAACAGGAAATAGTGAAGAATGGGCAAGAAAAAAAGAGAAACTATTACAACTGTTTGAAAAGGGTATTGTCGTTGTGAAACATACAGAAGAGACGAAAGTAGCTAAAAAACAGCCTGTTGTGAAACAAGCTATTTCTGTAAAGAAAGAAGAAGTAGTTATAAAAAAAGAAAACCAGGAATCTGTACCATTTATTATTCAAAAAGTAATTCGGATGTTAGAACAAAACGATGTGGAACAATATTTCATTCATGCATATGCTGAAAAATTAAAAGTGAAGTTTGAGAATGCAACGATGATTACAGAAGAAGAAGTCATCGGATACATATTGGAAGATATGAGATCTCATTTTAATACTGAAAACGTATTTGAGAAAGAGGTACAAACAATTGCATTAATCGGTCCAACTGGCGTTGGAAAAACGACGACACTTGCGAAAATGGCATGGCAGTTTCATGCTAAGAGAAAAACAGTTGGTTTTATTACGACGGACCACTCTCGCATTGGAACAGTGCAGCAATTACAAGATTACGTAAAAACAATTGGGTCAGAAGTAATCGCTGTGCGAGATGAAGCAGCTATGACAAGGGCACTCAGTTATTTTAAAGAAGAAGCGCGCGTCGATTATATATTAATAGATACAGCCGGTAAAAATTATCGTACGTCAGAGACAGTTGAAGAGATGATTGAGACGATGGGACAAGTAGAGCCAGACTATATTTGTTTAACGTTATCAGCTTCCATGAAAAGTAAAGACATGATTGAAATTATTACGAACTTTAAAGATATTCATATAGATGGTATCGTGTTTACGAAATTTGATGAAACAGCGAGCAGTGGTGAATTGTTGAAAATTCCAGCTGTATCATCAGCTCCAATTGTATTAATGACAGATGGACAAGACGTGAAGCAACATATACATATCGCTACAGCTGAACATTTAGCAAAACAAATGTTACAAACATCGTAAGAAAAGAGGTGAAGAATAAGGCACTTGCCTTATTCAAACGAGTATGAACGGTCTTTATATAGGTTCTATGGGTATGATGAATTACATGCAGCATATTAATGTTCATTCGAATAACGTCGCAAATGCCCAAACGACAGGATTTAAAGCAGAAAACATGACGTCTAAAGTATTTGATGTGCAAGACACATATCGCCGCGGAGACGGATCGGCGACAAATATCGGCTCGGTCGATTACGCTGTCGTACCAGCTGCGACGCATGTGAACTTAGTACAAGGAAATGTACAAATGACAAATAGTGCTACAGATTTCTTTTTAGACGACGGTGCGGCTGGCACATCATCATTTTTCGTTACATCTAAAAATGATGAAACATTTTTAACGAGAGACGGTAGCTTTACATTAAATAGTGATCGTTATTTACAAACAGCATCTGGTGCTTTCGTAATGGGTGAGAATAATGAACGTATTCGTATTCCAGAAGGAGCAAAGGTAGCTGTACAAGCAGACGGTACATTATACGATGAAGTAACACAAAATAATATTGCCCGTCTGCAAACGAAAACAGTAGACGTAGAAACGAACGCTCGCCTCGTACAACGTGAAAATAAAAGTTTTACACTAGCAGAAGGAAACGTTGCTGATTTACCGAATGGAACAGGGGCAGTACGTAATCATATGCTAGAAAATTCAAATGTGGATATGACGAAAGAAATGGCTGACCTTATGACGAATCAAAAAATGATTCAAGCATCGCAGCGCATCATGACTTCGTTTGATAAAATTTATGAAAAAGAAGCGAATGAAATATTGAGATAAAGGACTTCCAATTAGTGGTGGTCTTTTTTTTATCCCGCAAAAGCTCGATTGGTGAAGGCTAATAATCAGAGGATGGGAGCTCCTCCTCTGATTAAAGTTTCACTTTATTGTTGCTTTTATTATAGTTACACCATAAAATGATAATGATTATCAATATCATTTTATCTTTAATAAGAATAGAAGCTGTGAGGGTCGTATCATTTGTTTAACTAGGTAAATTAAAAATAAGGGGAAGGTGTGTACATATGTCTACAAAAAAACAGCTTTGCATTGGACTATGTTTGATTTCTAGAAAGAAAGAACAAGAGAGTATGTTTAATTCAGGGATAGATGAACAAGTAGAGTTGGCACTACAGGCAGAAAAGGCCAAGTTAGATTTTGTTTTTAAAGCGGATTATTTAGTGGCACATCCAGATTTAATTGCACGTAATAAGGGGAATGTAATTTTAGATCCGACACTATTGTTTACTGCTATCGCTTATGCAACAGAAAAGATTGGAGTCGTTACGACCGCTTCAACATCATTTTATCCACCATATATACTAGCGAGGCAACTACAATCTTTAAATTGGATTAGTAACGGCCGAGTAGGATGGAACATTGTCACATCAATTGATGGTGCTGAAAACTTTGGTGAGGTAGGGATGCCACCATCTGAGGAACGATACGCGAAAGCGGCAGAATGTACAGAGTTAGTAAGAAAACTTTGGAGGAGTCATCCTTATGAAGTTTTGAAAGAAGACAACGCAGATGTAATTAGAGAGATGGTACAGCCAATTGAGCATCGTGGTGAGCATTTTGAGGTGAAGGGTCCACTTAATATCCCGCAACATATTTCTGGGGAAATGCCTTTATTTCAAGCGGGTGCTTCAGAGTCAGGCCGGAATTTCGCTGCTTCTGTTGCGGATGCGATTTTTGCCGCAATGCCAGGTGTAGAATCAGGAATCGAACTTCGTCAAGATTTAAGAAGAAGAGCAGAAAAGCATGGCCGAAAGCAAGAGGATATACGTGTATTGCCTGGTTTATATTTCTTTATTGGTGATTCATATGAAGAAGCACTAGAAATGCACAGGCAAGCTCATCAACATCTTACAAAAGAGAAGAGGTACGCTTTACTCGAAATGGTTCTTGGGTTAGACGTTAGAGGGCTTCCATTAGAAAGTAAGGTTACTGAACATATGCTACCAAGTAGAAATCAAGCTGTACGTAGTAAAACGCATGCCGAATTATTACGGAATTTCATCATAAAAAATGAACCAACTGTTGAGCAAATACTAGAACGACCAGAAGTTGTTGGTTCTGCTCATTGGGTCGCTATAGGCACACCACAAGATGTTTGTAAGCAAATTATGGAAAGATTTGAAGCAGGGGCACTAGATGGATTTATTGCAATTCCAGGCGGTCCTCCAAAATCATTGGATTTATTCTTTAGTGAAGTGATTCCTTTATTCGTGAGAGCAGGTGTATTTAGAGAAGAGTATACAGGCTCAACCTTACGTGAGCATTTGGAGGGTAATATATCAAATGCTCTACAGTTGAAATAATTCATTATGCACAAAAAGCCTTTCAAAAGAAGGCTTTTTATTTCGAATAAAAATTCGGAATTGTCAGTTGACTTGTAGAGGCTTCTTTTTTATATTAGTAGGTATAGCAATAACTACTAATGGAAAGTGAAATCGTCTTTTTGAAATTAGAGCTATATAAATTGTGAGGGGTTACCGATGGATGAAATAATAAAGGAGTTACAAAAGTTAGGTTTTTCCCAGTATGAATGTAAAGCGTATATTGGTTTATTAAAACATTCTCCAGTAACAGGTTATGAAGTGAGTAAACAAACAGGCGTACCTCGTTCGATGATTTATGAAGTACTTGGCAAGTTGATGGATAAAGGAGCGGTGCATATCGTTCCTTCTGAACCAGTGAAATATGTACCAGTGCCAGCTACGGAATTAATGGATCGAATGCGAAAAGATTTTGAAAATTCCTTTGAATTTCTAGACCGAAAATTAAATTGTTTAGAACAAGAGCGACAAATTGATGTAATTTCGCATATTCGCTCAAATGATCGTGTTTTGAAAGAAATATGCAATATAATTAATAGAGCAAAAGAAGAGTTATGGATTTCTGTATGGGAAGATCAAGTGCACGAGATTGAGCCATTCATTCATCAAAAGGAAGCGGAAGGCGTACATATTTTTTCGATTTTATTTGGTGCTCCAGAAACAAAAATAGGAGCGACATTTCACCATAATTATATGACACCTCACGTCGTTGAAAAGAGAATGGGTGGTCATTTAACTGTTATCGCGCGTGATGGGGAAGAAGTATTAATTGCTAACTTTTCAAATGATAGCACTTCATGGGCCGTTACAACGTATGATCCAGCTTTAGTTCTCGTCGCTACAGAATATGTTCGGCACGACATTATGGTGGAAGAGATTACGAAGGAGTTTGGAGCTGATAAATTAGATACATTATGGCGTGAAAACATAGATTTAGTTCATGTCGTAACAGGAAAACGTACTATAGAAGAAATGGAGGGAGATAATGGTGAATAAAGCTCAAGCACATATGACACTGCAGAGCGATGATTCATTTCAGCAAGGTGTAAAGGATTGTTTACCAACTGTATTTGGATATTTGAGCATCGGTATAGCGGCTGGTGTTATTGCGAAAACAGCAGGTTTCTCGATCATAGAAATTGCTTTTATGTCCACATTAATTTACGCAGGTTCTGCTCAGTTTATATTAGCGGGTATGTATGCAGCGGGTGCCCCAGCCTCGGCAATTATTTTTACTGTGTTCTTTGTTAATTTACGTCACTTATTAATGAGTGCTGCACTCGCACCTTACTTCACCAAGATACCTCTTTTTAAAAATTTAATAATTGGTTCGCAAATTACAGATGAAACTTTCGGCGTTGCAGTGCAACAAGCAGCACAAAAAGGCCATTTAGGCGAGAAATGGATGATGGGACTTAATGTAACAGCATATTTAAATTGGATTTTAGCTACAGTTCTCGGAGGGCTTTTTGGAGAGTGGATACCAGATCCTCATACGTACGGAATGGATTATGCGTTACCAGCGATGTTTATCGGATTATTTGTACTTCAGCTAATAAGTAGTAAACCGAAACTAGCCATTCATCTAAGTGTTGCAATTGTAGCGATTATTATCGCATACGTTTCACACTTATTTATGCCAGATAGTATAGCAGTTATTATCGCAACACTTTTAGCTGCGACAATCGGGGTGGTGATTGAAAAATGGAAGTAAGATTGGACGTATTATTCCTTTTACTAGCAGCCGGAGCTGTCACACTCGTACCACGTATTTTACCTCTTCTCGTATTTAGTAAACTACAAATTCCAGACTGGGGTTTAAAATGGTTAAATTACATACCAATTGCGATATTAGCAGCACTTTTAGCACAAGTATTATTTATGCATGAGACAGTGCAGTGGGATTATATCATTGCGGCAATTCCTACATTTTTCGTAGCGATATATACTCGTAGTTTATTAGGAACAGTATTAACAGGAGTCATTGTAATTTTTTTGTTACGTTTATTTTTCTAAAAAGGATTCAGCTCATATAATAGCGAAAGGTGTAATAACATGAAATATATAGGGGTGGTGTTATGATACTTTTAACGATAGGAGCAATATTGTTAACGTTGTTTATTTTTTTTATTATCGGCTTTATTACGTTTATGATGTTTGTTGATAAGGCGACACCTCAAATTTATTACACACCTTGTGAAACTATGACAATAAAATCTAAAGGTAAAAATAGAAGGAAGAAAAGTTGATGTTGGGCTTTTCTTCCTTTTATTTTTACATTCCTGAAAGAACTAACAACAATAATCCAAATAGAAAACTAATAGAAGAAAGGAAACCGATAGATATGGAAAAAATACGATTGTTCTTCCATTCGCGTGCGAAAACGATAAATCCTAAAACGCAAAGGAAAAACCAAATAGGTAGAAATATAAATCGACTAACTTTCTCAGGTAGTAATGAATAAAAATTTGTTAAATATAATATCCAATTCGTAAAAAATAGAGCACATACGATGAATGATTGTAAGTATGGTCGGTTTAGAAAATTTCCTTTTTTAACCGTCATAAAAATGAGAGCTAATGCTGAAATGAAGGGAATTATTAGGAATATGAGTAAAAGTAATGTAAGTGACATATAAAACTCCTTTATCATATTGTTTGCGTAAGAAACGAATCTATTAGGTTGTATGCTTGCTTTGTAGAGTGCTCGTTATATTTTTCAGTGTACGGATTTAAAAATCCATGTTCACCGTGTAGTTGATTTATTTCTAATAAAGGATTATTTTGTTGCTGCAATGTTTGGATTAAAGAGGATACTGAAAAACTAGCTTCTTGTTTAGGGAAAATAAGTAATGTAGCACATGTAGGTTTAATGTGAACATAGTCACGTATACGGGAACCGTAACATCCAATGATAAAATCTATTTTTGGATTGTTACTACAGAGCCAAGCGATGGTAGCCCCAACACTAAAGCCGATAAGTCCTATATGCGTGTAATCATTTGAAAGGGTAGAAATTACCTCATTAATTTGTTCTTTCCCATAATCAAATCCAATATGATTCATAAAATATTGATATGCTTTTTCTTCATCACTATAATGAAATGAATTTTGTAATTGTAGAAGGTTAGGACAGAATACATCTAATATAGATGTAGTGAAGTGATCTATAACATGATGCATATGATCATTCACACCGTATATTTCATGAACAACAACGAGAGCTAGTTTTTTCTTCATAGTTACAATGTACCTCTCTGAAACTTATATTCTTTCTCAACAAGGCAGATGCGCAGGTGGAAATTTTCATACCATTGCTCACGGCCTCTTTTTTTCGCTTCTTTATGTAAGGCGTTCCTTTTCCAATTTTCAATTGCTTCAAGTGACTCCCAATAAGAAATTGTAATTCCGAGTCCCGAATTATCACGTGCACTTTCGACACCTAAAAATCCAGGTTGCTGTTTCGCAAGTTCCTCCATTTTTTCGGCAACGGTACTATAGTCTGTTGTATCATTCGATAGATTAGAAGTGAATATAACCGCGTAATAAGGGCTAGTTTTTTGTGGATTAGTTCCCATTATCTTTCCTCCTTAACATATATGGTACGAATGTTCAGTTCATAGTTTGTATTGTAGCACGTAATAACAAGAACAGAAGCAGGAAGCTTCTGTTCTTGTTCAGGTGCTGAAAAACAGGGGTGAGAAGGAATATACAAATTAAGTGATACAAAGTAAGAAAAATGCCACTTCAAAAAAAAGAAGTGGCATTTTTTATATTTCCTCTAAGCTATTAACTGGAACCGTTAATTCGCGTTTTGGATTTGTTACTTCATATATGCGGGCGGTTTCGTTGCTTTCATCGACGTGTTGAATCATAACAGGCATGCCTTGAAAACTGACATTGGCTTCTTCAGATGACTCGGAAAGCTCTTTTGCGCGTTGTATATTCATTTATATTCCTCCCATCATTATTATCTTTGCAAAAAAGGAGGAATAATATACCATTTCGAGACATTTTTAAAGTTTTTGTATTATTTGTAATGTTTCTTTAATAAAAGAAGAAAAGATGGAATCCGGGTAGGATTGTATCTTTTGAGCGGCTTCTGTAGCTTCCTTCAGAGCCCTTTTTTTATCGTTAAGTTTTACATAACAAAGGGCACGATATGCACCTGCTGTTGTAAGCCACGCTTGATCAAGTGGATGGTTCATATAATCCGGCATGATATCACGTTGCAATGCTTGTAAAGCTTCCTCGTAACGTTTCAATCCGTATAAAGCTTTTCCTTTTTCAAGATAATACAATCCGTCGTCTTGAAAAAGTGGCTCATCTTTTAGTTTCTCTCGAAATTGTTCTAGATGTTTTAATGCGATTGTATATTCATTAGTAATCGTGTTGTAGTAGTAAGCTTTTAAAATATCAATAATCGCAATGGATAGAGTATCTTCTGTAAAAATGGCAAATTGCTCAGATTTTTTTATGTAATATAAATATTGTTCTTTATCAGCTGTAATGACTTTTTGGTAAGATAAAATCCGATAAAATTCGTCTGTTTTAAAATATACTTGATGCTTTTTTGAAAACTCGAGTGCCTCTAATATTGTTTTTTCACATGTTTCATAATCGCCGCATGCTAGTAAAATGATGGCTTCATATAAACATAACTCGATATGTATAATGAGATCCATTTCTAAATGTTTCTCCTCATAATCATTTCTAATACTAGCTATAATTTGTAAACATTCACCATACTTTTTACGTGTGAATATCGTAAAGGATAATTTTAATTTTGTTTCCGTACTGTCCCGGTATAACGTATATTTTTCAAAAATAGAAGTAGCCTTTTCAACGTAATATTCAATGTTGTAATCTTTCATAATCGCCGCAGCTGTTACAAATTGTTTATATAAACGAGCGGTATTTAAAGTAGAAGGTAGCTCTTTTTGAACGATAGGTAGTAAAGTCTCATATACTTCATCACATTTATTTGCCTTTATTAGTTGTTCCATTTGTTGAATGATTTCTACAATTTCTACATCATCTTCTTCTAGTAAAAAACTCGTTTCGCATCCAAGTTTTTCAGCGATGTATTGTAATGTTTTCATGGAAGGTGTAGCTTTTCCATTTTCAATTTGACTTAACATACTTTTTGTCAGTTCTGAACCTGCTAATTCAGTTTGAGTAAGCTTTTTTTCTTTTCGTAACGTTTTAATTTTCTCGCCGAGAGTAGCCATCATATGCTCCTTTATAATCAAAAAGTTAAATATAATTAAACTTTTCGTTGTAAAAATTGGAAAGTTTTATATATAATAAGTTTAACACAATTTAACTTTTAAAGGGAGAGTGTCATAATGGGGGATGTAAGTATAGGTCAAAATGATTGGAAAATGAAGATTGCAACGAGAAATATTATTTTAATGATGATTGGAAAAATGACGTCCTTGTTAGGGGCGGGTATTTATACGTTTGCAATGGGATTATACGTATTAAAGACAACTGGTTCAGGAATGGGGTTTGCAACTACTCTTATTTGCGGATCAATACCAAGAATGATCTGTGGCCCAATTGCAGGTGCTGTAGCTGACCGTGTGAACCGAAGATGGCTTGTAATTGGCACTGATTTATTAAGTAGCTTAACAATGCTTATCATGTTTATTCTTGCTACTATATTTGGACCATCACTTCTGTTTATTTATGTATCAGCGGCATTATTATCAATTTGTGCAAGTTTTTATTCTGTTTCATTAACTTCGTCTATTCCTAATTTAGTAGATGAGGAGCGTATTCAAAAAGCGAGTGCTTTAAATCAGACGGCATCATCTTTATCGAATATTTTAGCGCCGATTATTGGAGGAGTTGTATTTGGTTTCTTTTCAATCAAAACATTTTTCCTGTTAAATAGTATTACATTCTTTTTAGCAGTTATTGTACAATTATTCATCGTATTTGATTTATATAAAAAAGAATTGGCCGAAAGTAAAGAGCATTTCTTGACGAGTATAAAAGAAGGTTTTTCATATGTGAAACGACAGCATGAAATATATGGTTTAATGAAAATTGCAGTAGGGGTAAACTTTTTTGCGAGTGCACTTTTCGTTTCGCTTCCATATATTATTATTAAAAATTTGCATTTATCCTCGAAGCAACTCGGTGTTGTAGAGGGAATGTTAGCAGTCGGGATGCTAATTGGTGCAATTGTTTTATCAGTACGTAAAGAAGTGAATAATCCGTTTCGCTCTGTTTATATTGGACTGTTTTTATTTGCGGGCTTGAGTTTATGCACAGTCTTTCCGTTGTTAGTTATCATTCCGAAAGTAGCAAGTTTTATTTACTATATCACTTTTATGATTTTAACCGGTATATCAATGATGGTTGTAAATATCCCGATGCAAGTACATATGCAAAAGACGACAGATCCAAACTATTTAGGACGTGTATTCGGTCTACTTGAAACAATTTCTACTGCAATCGCACCGCTTGGAATGATTGTATATGGATTATTATTAGATATGTTACCGACTAGCATTGTTATGATGACATTAGGTGGAGGATTATTGTTAGTTGTATTAGTTGGAGTAAAGCAGCATATGGCGAAAAAACAAGTGGATGTATCGGTTTAAAAGAAAATTTTAACAATATAAAAATGACCATATTAGTATTTTAGTTTTTGAAACTCCTTTTCATGTATGTTACAGTAAAGTGAGCAGGCAAAGAAAAGGAGAAAACATCATGAGAAAATTAAGTTTTGTAATGCTTTTTCTGTTAGTCGTAATGACTGGATGTAGTAATTATGACACGTATATTGAAACAGGTATGCAATCATTGAAAAATGAAAAATATAGTGATGCGATTATGTGGTTTGAAAAAGCGGAAAAAGAGAAATCAGGAAATGAAGCGAAGGCATATAAAGAAGTCGCTCAGTTACTAGATCGCGGTGCGACAGCATTAAAAGACGGTAAGTATTTAGAAACGAAAGATATTGCAAATGAAGTGTTACAAAAGAAAAAAGATGATGCACTTGAAAAAGCTGTGACATCAAATACAGAGAATATGCTTCAAAAAGCAAAAGATGTGGAAGAGAAAGTAAATGAAAGAGTAGCGAAACGAAAAAAGGTAAATGAAGAAGGAATCGATAAATTAATTAAAGCTGTTGATAGTATAGATGATGTAAAAGAAAAAGAGAAAAAAGTTTCAGAAGCATTAGATAAGGCTGAAGAGGCACAAGCAAAAATTGAGGATAAGAAAAACAAATAGAGTTATAGTTTAAAAGGCTGTCGTGTATAACGACAGCCTTTTAATTTTTTTCTGCAAAAGAAGTAATACTATGTAGTAAAAAAGAAATTATTTTAGAATTCCATCTGTCCTCATGATGAATGGTATAAATATTACGCTGAAATTCAAAATCAGGGATCGGTATATAGCATAGCTCATTTCGTTGTACTTCTTGCTCAATAGCAAGTTTTGAAATAAAGGCAACCCCATTACCATATTTTAAAATTTGTTTCATCGTTTCTAATGAATCTAGTTCAATTTCTGATTGGAATGTAATGTTATGTGCTAACGTCCATTGTGTAAGTAAATCTCTCGTTGTAGATGGGTTACGATGCAATAATATACGTTCTTTTTCGATATCTTGTAATGATACATTTGTTCTTTTAGAAAGATGATGTTCTTTGGAAAAGGCAAGAACAAGTGTATCAGGCATTACATTCATTTGTTTTAGAAGTGGTTCGTCAAATGGTGCCGCAGAAATTACCCCGAGATCAATTTCATGATTTTGTAGCATCGTTCGAATTTCAGGAGCTGTTTTTACTATGAGTGTTATTTTTATATTTGGAAATTCGCATTGAAATTGGTGAACAACTTCTGGTAAAAGATAAGTCGCGGGTACATAACTAGCACCAATTGTTATAGCGCCTTTATTAAAATCTTTAAACTCTTGTGTGACCCGCCTAGCTTCTTTCATAAGTGCATCTATTTTACAAGCATAATGATGCAATGCCTCGCCAGCTTCTGTTAAGAAATACCTTCCGGAACGTAATTCAAATAAAGGCACACCAAGTTCCTCTTCTAAGCTTTTTATGTGAAACGTAATAGTAGGTTGTTTAACGCCAAGTTTTTCTGCAACAATAGTAAGCTTTTTGTATTTCTTAATAAGCACTACAATTTCTAATTTTAAGAGATTCATGATAAGTTGGCCCCTTTTTCTTCTAACTATAGAAAAAATCTATAGAAATAAATAGTTTATTAGAGATTTTTTAATTTAATCTTTACAGTACATTAACATTCAGTATAAAACTTCCAGATAGAATGAAAGCAGGTTAAGAATGAGGGGAGAGAGGTGAAACGATGGATATTAAAATTCATGGATTAGAAAAGGCATTTGGGAAAACACAGGCGTTAAAGCCGTTACAGATTGTAATGAAAAAAGGGGAATTCACCACACTTTTAGGACCTTCAGGATGCGGGAAAACGACTTTACTTAGAATGATTGCAGGGCTTGAGGAACCGGATAAAGGTGAAATATATTTTGGAGATAAGTGCATGTATTCTTCTGCTAAAAAGATAAAAACATCTCCTCATGAGCGGAATATCGGCATGGTATTTCAAGATTTTGCTTTATGGCCGCACATGACTGTATTTGAAAATGTTGCATTTGGTTTAAGGGCTACAAAGCAAACGAATCACTTAAGAGAAAAGGTAGAAGATGCGATAAAGCGAGTTCGTTTGCAAGGTATGGAGAAAAGATATCCGCATGAACTCTCAGGTGGACAGCAGCAACGTGTCGCATTTGCTAGAGCAATTGTAACGAAACCTCATTTTATTTTGTTCGATGAACCGTTAAGTGCACTCGATGCAATTTTGCGAGAAGAAATGCGATTAGAACTTATGGACATCGTTCATTCAATTGGTTTAACGGCATTGTATGTAACACATGATCAAACAGAAGCTATGTCAATGTCAGACCAAATTATTGTCATGAAGCAGGGTGAAGTATTACAAAAAGGAACACCAGAAGACATTTATGTGAAACCGTCTCATGAATTTGTTGCAAAATTTGTTGGTAAGGCAAATTGGCTTGTAGAGGGGAAAAAAATGATTCGTCCAGAGCATGTGAGCTGGACAAAAAATGACTTGTGCGAAATGTATACAGGTGAAGTTCAGCACGTTACATATGTAGGAGAACGTTATGAAGTGAAAGTAAACATGGGGACACTCGGTGTATGGACAGCTTATCACAATAGTAAGCTAAGCGTTGGTAAACCGGTATCGTTATATGTACCAAAAAAATGTATTCATCATATAGGGGGAGAATCGTATGAAGAAATTCAGTTCGCTTAAGTCTTTATTTGTATGTACTTTACTATTTTCTGCTGTAGTAACAGGTTGTAGCTCAAAGACAGGCAGTGTAGATGCAAAAAATAAAAACGCTAATGAAAAGAAAATTGTTGTATATAGTGCAGGACCAAAAGGATTAGCAGAAAAAATTCAAAAGGACTTTGAAAAGAAAACAGGGATAAAAGTAGAAATGTTTCAAGGAACAACAGGTAAGATTTTAGCAAGAATGGAGGCTGAAAAGAAAAATCCAGTCGTTGACGTTGTCGTACTTGCTTCTTTACCAGCAATGGAAGGATTAAAAAAAGATGGGCAAACGTTAGCTTATAAAGAAGCAAAACAAGCTGATAAGCTTCGTTCTGAATGGTCGGATGATAAAGGACATTATTTTGGATATAGTGCTTCAGCATTAGGAATTGTGTATAACACAAAAAATGTGAAGACAGCACCTGAAGATTGGAGCGATATAACGAAAGGAGAATGGAAAGGGAAAGTGAATCTTCCAGATCCAGCACTTTCAGGTTCAGCTTTAGACTTTGTAACAGGATATGTGAAAAAGAATGGACAAGATGGATGGAATTTATTTGAACAGCTTAAGAAAAATGAAGTTACAGTAGCTGGGGCAAACCAAGAAGCGTTAGACCCAGTTGTAACAGGTGCGAAAGATATGGTAATTGCGGGTGTTGACTATATGACGTACAGTGCAAAAGCAAAGGGTGAACCGGTTGATATCGTATATCCAAAAAGCGGAACAGTCATTAGTCCACGTGCAGCAGGCATTATGAAGGATAGTAAAAATGTAGAAGGTGCAAAAGAGTTTATTGATTATTTATTATCAGATGATGTGCAAAAACAAGTTTCTAAAGCGTATTTGTTGCCAGGTAGAAAAGATATAAAAGCTGAAAATAGACCGAATGTAGAAGAGATTCCAGTATTAAATATTGATTGGAAAACAGTTGAGAAAGAACAAGATGAAATAGCAAAACAATTTAAGAAAGTATTTCAATAAGATGGTGATTACATGGTAAATCGATTCGTATCAGTAAGACAAGTTGGAATGACAGTAGCGTTGTTACTTGTGGCGATGTTAATCGTCATTCCGCTTTTTCTCATTTTATTTTCTAGTGTATATGAAAATAGCAGTTGGAATTTTTTAAAGCCTTTTGAAGTCATGCAGAGTGGTGGATTAGCTGGGATTTTTCTAAATTCGATGCTTCTAGGTGTACTCGTTGTAATAGGAGCTACAATATTTGCGTTTCCATTGGCGTTCATTATGAGCAAAACAGATGTAGGAAAGTATAGTAAGTTAGATATTGTTTTTATGATCCCATTTATGACCCCGCCCTATATCGGATCGATGGGATGGATTTTGTTCATGCAACCTAACGGTTATTTTGAACAATTTTTTCCGGCTTTAAAGCCGATTTCATCATCGTTTTTTAGTTTAGGCGGTATGGTTTTAATTATGAGTCTGCATTTATTCCCATTCCTTTACTTCATGTTGAAAAACACGTTACTTCAGATTGGGAGTAGTAAAGAAGAAGCGGCAGCAGTTCATGGTGGAAGTTTTTTCTATCGTTTAAGAAAAATAATACTACCGTTATTGTTATCAAGTTATGTAATGGGTGCTTTACTCATTTTCGTAAAGACGATTGCTGAATTTGGAACACCAGCTACATTCGGACGTAGAATAGGATTCCATGTGTTAACATCTGAGATTCATAAATTTATCTCTAGTTGGCCGATTGATTTTGGCAGTGCCACAGCATTATCTTCTTTATTACTTAGTGCGTGTATGCTCATTTGGTATATGCAAAATGTATTGAATCGAAAGTATACATATGCAATGGTTAGTGGAAAAGGTGTGAAATCTAAAAGGTATACTTTGTCTATATTTGCGCGCGTTATAGCATGGGTTTATGTAATTGGTTTACTAATAGTAGCAATTGGAATCCCATACTTTTCTATACTTATTGCTTCTTTGTCGAAGTTAAGAGGCGGTGGCTTACATTTTAATAACTTTACAACAAGCCATTATGAAGCATTATTTACAATTGGTTCTCCGGGATTAGAAGCTTTATGGAACAGTTTTCTTTTTTCACTCGTAACGGCGATTGTTGCTGTAATTATTGGCGTATTTTTGGCGCTTATGATTCGAAAGGGGAAAAAGTCCTCTGAAAAATGGCTTGATATGTGCGGCATGTTACCGAATATGGTACCAGGAATAGTGATGGTTGTAGGGCTTATTTTATTTTGGAATTCACCCTATATGCCTATGTCAATTTACAATACACCAGTCATGGTTATCGTAACGTATGTTGTTCTCTTTTTACCTTATACGGTGCAGTATGTAAAAGCATCGCTCGGACAAATTGATGATTCTCTTGTACAGGCAGGAAGTATTTTTTCTGGGAATTATATTTATATTTTTAGAAAAATAATATTGCCGCTTATTATTCCAGGAATTCTTGCTGGATGGGCGATGACATTTACGATTTCGATAAGAGAGTTAGTAGCATCGCTTCTCGTACTACCTCCATCAGTAGAAACGTCAGCAACGTTTATTTTTGCTCAATTTGAACAAGGAGAAGTATCTATAGGAATGGCAATGGCTGTTGTTTCTGTTGGGCTTACAACAATGTGCTTATTACTTCTGCAACATATGGAGCAAAAACGAAAAGGGGTAGCATGATGAGGATGGAAGTATGGGGAGGAGCGGGAGAATACGGTCGTTCCTGCTATTTTGTAAAAAATAAAGAGACAAAAATAGTATTTGATTGTGGTATTAATCGATCATATGAGGATAGTTATCCTAAAATAGAAAGAGAAGTTGTTCCATTTTTGGATGCAGTATTTTTATCACATATTCATGAAGACCATACGATGGGTTTACCTTTATTGCCGAAGTATGGATATAAGAAAAAAATTTGGACGACTCGTTATACGAAGGAGCAACTTCCAGCTTATTTTGAAAAATGGGGAAACTACAATCTTTCAAAAGGGTGGAATTTACCTTATAACGATCAAAATATTAAAGATCTAAATTATGTATGTATTGATGAGATTAGTAATCCAAATGAATGGATACAGATTACACCAACGTTGCGGTTTCAATGGGGGTATAGTGGGCATGTATTAGGAGCTGTTTGGTTTTTAGTGGATATGTGTAATACATACGTATTTTATTCTGGTGATTATTCAGCAGAATCTAATATACTACGAGCTAATTTACCTGAAGATTTGCGAAGCGATATAAAAATTGCAATTGTAGATGCCGCTTATCACACTGATGATGTTTCACAAAAGGAACGAGTAGACGAATTATGTGCAGAAATTGAACGAGTTGCTCAAAATAAAGGAACGGCATTACTACCACTGCCCTCACTTGGTAGGGCGCAAGATATAGTATTGTATTTATATGAACGATATCAAGAACTTCCAATTATAGTAGATAAAGAAATTTTTGCTGGATTTGAAGAGATGTTCATATATAAAGATTGGTTAAAAAATAATGAAAAACTTGAATGGGTTGTGGAGGATTTAAAAAGAAACATAATAGTTATGGATAAGGAAATTTGTATGCAAAATAGTTACGGAATAGTTGTAATGAGTGATGCGAATATGCAAACGAAACGAGCACAGTTGTATTATGAACAACTTCGGCATGAAGAACGAAATTCGATTATCTTTACTGGACATATTGCTAAAGGAAGTTTTGCAGAAAAAGTTTTGAAGGAACATGTAGGTAAAGAATGTAGGGTGAAGCGAGTTCCATATAAAGTTCATCAAAGTATAAGTGACGTTAAGGAAATGTTAAATACACTATTACCAGAACATACGGTGTTAGTACATGCTTTGAAAGAGGATACGGATCGATTACAACAAAAGCTTAGCATAGCAGGATATGAAAATGTGTATTCACTTGCAATGGAATGTGTAGAAGTCATATAAAATGTAAAGGAGATTGGTATATGAAAAAAGTATTTGTATTCGTAAGTATTTTCTTTTGTTGTTTCCTTTATAACGTTAAGGAAGGTTTTGCTGCTAGTCCAATGAAACCTAGCTTTGAAGTGAAGTTATTATTAAAGCCAGAACAAGTATTAGGTTATAACAAAGAGATGAACCAAGAGGTACTAGAATATTTCCAGGCTGGTACAAATTATGAAAGAATACAAGTGCAATTTTTAGATACAGCGAATAAAAATTTAAGTAATCAAGGTTGGTTTGCGAGAATTCGAAAGAAAGAATTTAGTAAAGATTTTGAACTAACATATAAAAAAAGATATCCTATTCCAAATGGTGTAATTCAAGATGCACTAGAAGTAGCTGAAAAAGATGGATTTGATAGTAAAACTGATAATTATGAGGCGGAAATAGATTGGGGATTTGAGAAAAAAACGTTAAGTATTTCAAATAAGAAAAGTTACAGCGCTAAAGGGTATGGAGTACTTGATTTACCAAACGAACGAGCCGCTCAAAACATGTTAATAGAAAAGTTGCCAGGGAAAATGAACAAATGGTTGTATACGAATTGGGGAGAAGAAATGCTCAAGAATTCTCGTATTTACGGTCCTGTATTAATGAAACGGTATACAGGGGAGTTTGAAAATATAAAAACGAATATTGAAGTTTGGCCACTAAGTAATACAGGGAAAATAGAAGATGATTTCGTAATAGAAGTGTCGTTTAAAACAAATGAGGAAAGTATTGCAACAAAACAAAGAGAATTATTAATGAAGAGTATAGAACAAAAAGGATGGTTGTTACCGAAAGATAGTTTGAAGACAGAGCTTATTTTTCAGTAAATAGGAAAGAAGGAATCCATGTGCCATGGATTCCTTCTTCTAATATATGAGCATTAAGCTAAATCAGCTGACACGAACATATCATTATTTTGAAGGTTTTTAGAGCGTAAACTATAAGCAACTACCTTCTTTTTATGTTGTTTTACTACATCAACATGCTCTTCATGACTATAAATATAAAATGTAAAATCTTTTTTGCCACGTTTTGCATTGATAATTAAAGGAGTGCCTTCATTGTGTGGTGGTGCATAATAGCGATCTAAAAATAATCCTTCGTTAAAATCATGAATAATTTTGGATTTCTTTTCGCCTTCTAAGTTATTTCCATTGATTGTAACAGTCACATTCTCTTCTTCAAGTTGTGGATGTGTTTCGTACTTGCTAATAATGGATTCAATAGCAGAGTTAGGAAGGCTAGAAACAATAATTTTAAATGCTCCAAATACAACTAACATTACAATAAACCAAGTCGTCATAGTATTTCATCCCCTTTATCCCACAGTAACGGTCCGTAAAATCCTGGTTGGTGCGGGCTAATAATCAGTGTGGGATAGATACCCCGTACTGACTAAAATTTCACTTTATCCTATTTAACAATATAACTCATGTGGCAATAGTACATATGGTGAAGTTTTGTATAATTTGTGAAAAATATTCCATTTTTATGAACGAAATATTAGAAAAATCAATTTTGTTACAAAAAGTTGAAATCGAAGTATTTTAAAAGAAAAAGGTTTATAATAAAAATATAACTAATAACAACATTACTAATTATAAGGAAGTGTAACTATGAGTACTGTAACAATCGTATATGGTATTATTCTTTCTACAATTATTGTTTTATTTATTGTCGGGGTATCGCGTTATATTCATAAGTGGAAAGAAGGAGTTGCGAAATTAAATCACATTGAAGAAGAACTTAGTGATTTAATGTTACATCATGGTAAGTAAAAAGTTTATTTTTTAACTAAATAATGTGAAAAAAATCACAAAACATGCTCTCATCATGAAGGCATGTTTTTTTGTTATGTTGTTAATAGGCACATTTATAAAATTTCCCCATACGATACAGTGTAAAATCAGAAATGTTCGGAGCGGGAAAGAGGGATTGAATGAGTAATTCAGGTTATGTTACAGATAATAAAAATTTAAAGAAAAGCTCAGGAACGCCAAATCTTTTCTTTGATTCGAGAAAAAATGTCTTTTTTAAAAGAGATGAGAAAAACGTTGCATATGAAGTTACCTCAACGCAGTTACCTGCGATGATAGGAGGGGCGTTTGTTGATTTGTTTATGACAAAAGGGCATATGCGGGAACCACATTGGCATCCGAATGCGTGGGAATTAGATGTTGTTGTATCAGGAGAAGCAGTTACATCCATTTTAAATCCCGAAACGAATCAATTGCAAAATTATCATGTGAAAGCGGGGCAAACTGTCTTTATTCCAATGGGATGGTGGCATTGGATTACAGCGGTAACAGAGGAAGTACAATTACATTTGTTCTTTAATAACGATCAGTTTGAAACAGCGGAGGGATCAGACATACTTAGATTAACACCGCCAGAAGTATTTCAAGCTGCATACGGTGTAAGTGCAGAAAAATTAGGAAAGGACCTTTCGCCAATTAAGGAGTCAGTTGTAATTGGTCCTCCTAACTCAAATCGACTAAATAGAGTTAAAGAAAGTGACGACTCAAATATAGTTGTTACGTTAAATGGACAAATAACATCATGTGAAATAGAGTAACTCTTTCTTTTTTTAGGAAGAGTTACTCTGTTTTGTATAATTTTGTATTTTTATTCGTTATAATTATTATATAGAAGGGAATTTATAGAGGGGGCATATTGTGAACATATTAAAGATTATAGGAATTGTTGCAGGAGTCATTGTAGTAGCTGTTATAGCTTTCTTTGTTATTATGAAGTACTATTTGTCAAAAGAAGATCCTGATTACGTATTAAACTACATAAAAGAACATAAAGGTGATGAAACATGTTCATTACTTATTAGAAAAAACGGTGAAGTAGTAACATCTGTAAATGAAAATAAAAAATTACCATTAGCAAGTACGGCAAAAATCGTAATAGCAGTTGAATTTGCTAAGCAAGTGTCAGAAGGAAAAATAAGTCGAGATGAACAAATTTCATTGCAGGATTTAGAAAAATATTATGTTAAAAACACTGATGGTGGAGCGCATCCTGACTGGTTAGAAGATTCAAAAGTGAGAGAGTTAGTGCAAAATGGACAGATTGCTTTAGAAGAAGTGGCTAAAGGGATGATTCATTATAGTTCTAATGCGAATACAACATATTTGTTAGATAAGCTTGGAATAGAAAGAGTAAATGATAGTTTAAAAGAGTTAGAACTTACTAGTCATGACAAGTTCTCTTCGTATACTGCTTCACTATATATGAGAGGGTATGTAGAAAAAGAGCTTAATGAGCCAGAAAATCAATCGTTAGAAATGATACGTAACATGTCTAATGATGAATATAATAAACACGTGTTACAAATACATGAATGGATGAAAGATGAAAGTGAATGGAAGAAACGTGATATACCATTAAAAATAGATATGGAATTCCAGCGTATTTGGTCAGATCGATTAGTGAGTGCAAATGCTAAAGATTATTTGAGTTTAATGGAAAAGATAAATAGTAGAAATTATTTTCCAAAATCAATGCAAGATGAAATTGATAATGTTTTTAAAGGAACAGTTGAAAATAGTAAGTTGGAATATGCTGGTCAAAAAGGTGGTTCTACCGCATTCGTATTGACAAAAAGTTTGTATACTACAGATAAGAAAGGGAATAAGGTAGAAGTTGTAATTATGTTTAACGATATAGAAGATCAAGTTGCATACCAAAAGCTGAGAAATAGTATAGATTATTTTATTCAAGATGCTATAACAGATGAAGAATTCAGAAGAAAGTTATAATGAAATAATTTTATTATGTAAACAACGGGCGCTTATTTGAAAGCGTCCTTTTCTTTTACTGATACAGGATCTCCTATTTACTCCATTGAATATAGATTGAAACTAAGAAAGAAAGGAAGAGGAACAAATGACTACAATATATTTCGTTCGCCACGCTCACTCTACATATACAAAGGAAGAAAGGGAACGCCCCTTATCTGACAAGGGACACATTGATACAGATAATGTAATACATTTATTAAAAGAGGAACATATTGATGTTGTGATCTCTAGTCCGTATAAAAGGACGATTCAAACCGTGCAAGGAATTGCGAATACATATAATTTATCAATACAACTGGAAGAAGATTTACGGGAAAGGTTATTAAGTAAAGAGCCAGTAACAGATTTTAACGATGCTATTCAGAAGGTATGGGCAGACTGGACTTTTGCATACGAAGGCGGAGAATCAAATGATGTAGCGCAAAGACGCGCTGTAATATGTATGCAAAATATATTAAAAAAATATAAAGGTAAGAATATTGTAATAGGTACTCATGGGAATATTATGGTATTACTAATGAATTATTTTGATTCGAAATATGGTTTTCAGTTTTGAAAAACCCTTCATATGCCAGATGTGTATAAATTAAGTTTTGATAATAATTGTTTCAGCTCTGCTGAAAGAATACAGTCTACAGATTATCAGATAAATAATTTGTAAAAGTTTATCAAAAAAAGAGGAAAGGGAGAAGGTATTGTAGAAGTATGACTTTGTAACATAAAAAATATTGGTTAAAGGAGGCTGTTTACATGTTTGAAAAAGAGAAAGAAGGGCTTATTGAAGTTCACAACGTATATGAAATCGCACCAGCAGATGGAGCAATTATAGGTATGGCAACGGAAGAAGAAATGGAGATTGCTGCTGAACTAGAGTTACAGTACTATGCCCATTCTCGTTTATTAGAAGCAAATATTCAGTTAGACGGTTCCTCCTATAAAGAGTTACTTCAGGAGTTCCAGGAGTACGAAAGAAAATCAATGAACTTTTGGAGAGCAATACATAAACGTTTAGCTGTGCCGTGGGCATGGGTACTACGTATTGATGTTGCGAACGGTCCTATATATGTAAGCAATGGGAGTTCGTATTATGAAGAAGTCGATGATGAAGAAGACTATGAATAGATAAGTAAGGAAGCAGCTTTAGTTGCTTCCTTTTTTTATTTACAATAAGTGAATGGCTTCAATGATAGCATCTGGACGATCGTTTTCTATCCCGTGACTAGCATGTTCAGCCAAAATGTATTGGCTGTTTATTGAGAGATTTAATTGTTCACGAATAAGTTCTTGCCACATATCTTCAAGTTGTGTAGCTTCTTCTTTTGGCATACCGCCCTCAATCAATTGAGCAATAGAATATTGAGGATCTCTACCGATAACGATTAATGGTATTTCTAATGTTTTATATTGTTTTTTTATTGAGCGAGCACAATTTTTCCACTCGGACAGTTCAGAAGCTGTCGCTTTATATAAGGAAGGAGATGTAGAAAATTTGATATGCTGTTTTGTTGTATTGACGAGCATAGGTTTTAGTTCAGTATAAAGCGCGTCTGCATCCATGTTGGAGTAGGTATGATATTTTTGTAGCCACATATCATCAGAATCAGTTTGATCAGAAACCGGTAAATGCAGTTCATCTAATCGGTGTAAGTTCATGGAAGTAGAATCAACTAAAAGAAGTGCTTGCAGCCTATCTTCATGTAACATTGCAAAATGTTGTGCGCATAAACCTCCATAGGAATGACCGATTAAAATGATTGGCTCATAAATATCTAGTTCATGTAGTAACATATGTAGTTCTTTTATAACTTGCATTGTTGTACGTCGATTAGTTCCTAGCTCACTTTTTCCGTAACCTGGGCGATGATATGAAATGACTGTGAATTTTTGTGAAAGCTTTTCTATAATAGGAAGCCAATCGTAAAATGAGCAGCCCATTCCTGTTTGAATGACTACAGTTTGTTTACTGCTACCTCTCATGTATACTTCTACAGTTTGTCCAAATATCTCTACTGATCTATTAATAGTAATTCCCCCTAAGCTTGAAATACTTTTTGGCAAGTAAAGACGATACACCAGGCACATATGCCGAAGAGTATAGATGTACTAAGTGAAAAGGAGTTCTTTAAACCGATATAAACAATAAATAATAGTAGTGCGGATGCAGGAAATCCATATAATACGCCTAAAGCGAATTGACTTAATTCTTGTTTACTCCCACCTTCGAAAGAAATCCAAAATAGGCTTAGTAAACTAACGAGTGGAAGGGCAGCGATAAAGCCGCCTATCGTACTATAATGTTTAGCGACTTCAGTAATAACGCCGATAATAAGTGCCGAAACGATTACTTTAACGAGGAAATGCATATTTTGCCTCCTTCGCTAATAACGAAAAGGCTTTTTCAATTAATTGTTGTTCTTCTTTTGATAACTGTGATTCTAATATTTTTATCTTTTCTTTATCTAGTAAAGTATGCTTTTCTAATACTTCAATGCCTTCTTTCGTTAAAGTAAGGTTTACAACCCTTTCATCGTGTTTGTTTCTTTCTTTTATAATAAATCCTTTTTGAATAAGGCGCTTTACGTGTTCAGATGCTGTGTTATGAGAGAGACTAAGCTCAGTAGCAACTTTTCCAATTGTTATATCTTTCTCACGAGAAACGATTTGTAAAATACGAATAGCTTGGTGAGAAAGGTTGTCTTCATATTCATATCGTAAGTGATAATAAATACTTTCCCAATGTTGATTAATGTCTTTCATAATGATAAATCCTCCTATTTTATATCGTATAGTAAGATATATTCGTTGATTAAGAAGTAAAATCCTTTTATTTTCATTAAAAATGTTGAAAAAGTTTATTTTTATTGAAATATAAGGTAATCTATGTGTAAAGGTATACATTTAGCAAGAGAGAGGATGATAGCTGTGAATACATTTAAATGGATTAGTCATGAAAAGATGTATGTAGATCAAATACATGTTGAAAAATGTGGTCCTCTTTCAGTCGGCGTATATGGAGGAAATCAAGAGAGTGATGCATATGAAAGAGGAGATGCAGTGCTAGCTTGGTGGGATCCGAAATTAGAATTTGAATTTGTTATGATTTTTGATACACATCATAAAACGAAAAATATACATTATATAATAGAAGCGATTTCAGAAAGAGAAGAAAAACTAAAAGAGTTATTTTCATACCCAATCCATTTAGCATTTCATCATACACATATGTATTTATTAGCGTTATTTACAGATGAGCTCTTTATCGAGAAATGTGACCAAGATGATGAGGAACTTGCATGTTTAATTTGTTTACGAAAAGGTGAGTTCTTATATTGGCTATCAGTTGGTGATTGCTTCGCGTATTTATTCCATTCAGAGCAAACGAAAAATGGAAAAGGTAGGCTAAATAAGCGTAAGAACTATGAGTATATAGGAAGAAAAAATGTTTTTGCAGCGAATACACCTTGTTTTACATCAGGGGTAAGGGGATTAGAAAAAGGTCAGAATCACATTGTAATGGCAACGGATGGTATTTTAGAGTGTGATAAACTAAAGTTTGATGATGATCAATCTTTAGTAGAAATATTACACGACGGATCTTGTTTACAGATTGAGCCTGTATTAACAAATGTACTTCAGTGGAAAGGTAGAGATTGTGCCACTATTATTGGATGGTCCATCGATACTGAAAATAGACAATGTGCCAATTAATAAATGAAAGAGAGTTCAAGGGTTTTTGTCCTTGAACTCTTTTTTGTTAAGCAATATGAATATGATACGTTTTTAACCATTCATTTACTTGTAGCATATACTCCATAGCACTTCTTGCTTCAAAATTGGTAATCTCTTTGTTACTTTGATCAGCAATTGCAAGTAATATGGAATGGTTAATGAGTGAGAAAACAGGATTGTTTTTATTACTGCACATATCAAGCGTTAAATTGCGGATTGTTTGTAAATAGTGTGGATCCTGTGAAGTAGGGTAAGCGCTTTTTCTTCTATTTCGCACATCATCAGGTAAAGCTGGTTTCAGCGCTCTACGTAAAATTCCCTTTTCGATATTATCAATACTTTTAATATTGAAAGGAACGTTCCATAAATATTCAACTAATCTATAATCGCAAAACGGTACACGAACTTCAAATCCTACAGCCATACTCATACGGTCTTTACGGTCGAGTAAGAACGGAAGGAATCGTGTTAAAAATAAATAAAACATTTGACGCTGTTTCGCTTCTTTTTTACTTTCACCTTCAAGAGTAGGTACTTCAAGAGCAGCCTCATGGAATCGTTTATTAATGTACTGCTCAGGATTACATTGAGTTGTTACGTCGTTTAATAATAGAGAAGATGTGTTTTTCCAGTTTGTTAACCACGGAAACTTATCTACATATAATAGTTCTTCTTGATGAAACCAAGGATATCCCCCGAATACTTCATCAGCAGATTCTCCAGATAAAGCTACGGTTGCATCTTTTTTCATTTCGCAAAATAGTAAATAAAGTGAAGTTTCCATTTCGCCAGCACTTGGTAAATCTTTTGCATGGAGGGGAACGAATAAGTGATTTGCTAACTCTTCAGCATTCACAATAATATCATGATGCGATGTCCCTACATGTTCAGAAACACGTTTTACCCAAGGAGCGTCTAAACCAGTGCGAGCAAATGTCAGTTCGAAATCTTTCGCGCTATTTAAAAAGTCGATTGAATATGTGTGAAGTGTTTTGTGTTCCTCTCTAAATTCTTTACCTGCCAGTGCAGTAATACCACTAGAATCTAATCCGCCTGATAACATACAAACGAGGGGAACATCAGCAATTAATTGTCTTTTTACTGTATCTTGTAAAATAGATAAAATATGAGAAGATGTGTCTTGGGTAGAGTCTGTATGGATCTTACTTTCTAAATTCCAATACTTCTTAACTACTTTTTTATCACGTGTGAATGTTATAGAATGTCCAGCACGAACTTCTTGAATATGTTTAAAGACGCCACATCCTGGAGTTCGAAATAAGCCTAATCCAAATATTTCATTTATTCCATCCGCATCAATTTCAGCAGGAACAGATGGATGAGCTAATAACGCTTTTATTTCAGATCCGAAAATAATACTGTCATTTCTTTCCGTATAAAAAAGTGGTTTTACACCTAAATGATCGCGTGCTAAAAATAATTGTTGCTTCTGATCATCCCATAAGGCGAAAGCGAAAATTCCGTTTAAATGTTGTACGCAGTCTTCTTTCCATTCTAAATAAGCATGTAGTAACACTTCTGTATCTGAATGAGTTTCAAATGCATGACCACATTTTTGAAGCTGCTCTCTCAGCTCACGAAAATTATAAATTTCTCCATTATAAGTAAGAGCATACGTATAATCACCGGCACGGAATGTTTTTGGCTGCGTCCCACCTTCTGGGTCAATAACAATTAAACGTCGGTGTGCAAAGGCCGCACGAGGAGAAAACCAAAATCCTTCAGCATCAGGACCGCGATGCTGAATACTATTCGCCATCTTTTCTAAAATAACATGTTCATTTGAAAGATCTTTCTTCCAATCTACCCAACCTGTAATTCCACACATACAAATTTCATCTCCTAATTTAAAATTATAAAAGTAGATTAATTAAATGAAATGTACACTAGGTTAAAGAGTGTCTGCATAAATAGTGTACTACACTAATTGAATTACAGACTTGAGAAAATTTTCTTCAAGCTTATATTTATATGAGACAATGGCTAAGGAAAAGTATTCCATTACATACAAAAAATAAAAAAGATGAGAGAAAAAAATTTCCAAAACGTTATATAGGGTGTAAAAGCTTTTACAAAAAAATAAGGGGAATCGCTACATGAAATCAAATGAGAAAAATTTTATAAAAAGATTACAGCGGCAGAAGGAAGATGCGCTAGAATTTGTTGTCGATACATACTTACCACTCATAAAGGGGATAACGCACAAAGTTCTTCTTCCGGTTCAAAATGATGGACTCATAGAGGAATGTGTAAACGATATATTTCTTTCCATTTGGAATAATGCAAATAAATTTCATGGAGAGCCGAATGATTTTAAAAAATGGATTGCAGCGATTGCAAAGTTTAAGGCGATTGATTATTACCGGAAAGCGACTAGAACAGTAGAAATTATTTCAGATGAGTTTCATATTAGTACAGAAAAATCGGCAGAAGATGAATTAATCGTTATGGAAGATAGGGAAGAGTTATTGAAGCTTATTAATCAATTAGAACCGCTAGATCAAAAAGTGTTCATTATGAAATATCTTCTCGGTATGAAGACAGAGGAAATAGGTGACAAATTAGGATTAACCAGGGCAGCGATAGATAATCGTGTGTACCGGGGAAAAAAGAAACTACAACAAAATGCTACGAATATTAGTTTTGGAGGTAGTGCAATATGAAAGACATTTATGAACTATTAAATGATATTGATATAGATGAAAAAGAACTTGAGGAAATTGAGGCTTCTGAAATTGAAAAAGAAAAAGTAAAACGCAATGTAAAACAATCGATACGTACGAAGAAAAAGATGAAAAGTTGGAAAAAAGGTGTTGCTGCAGCATCTATTTTAGTAGGGTTATCAGTTGCAACGCTTGGTATTGGGTTTCCTACATATGCTGGAGGATTGCCAATTGTAGGTGATATATTCCGATTTTTAGATAATGGTAGAACAGGGTTATATGAAAATTATAAAGAGTTTTCGACTGAATTGAATATGACGAGGGAGAGTAATGGGGTTAAGGTTACAATTAATGATGCTGTGTTCGATGGTAGAACAATTACAATCACATATTCTATTGAAAGCGAAAAAGATTTAGGAGAGAAACCGTTCCCATTTGGAAGTCCGCAAGTGATGGGCTTTAATGGTGGAGGAGGTAGTTCGGACGTGACAAAAGTTGGAGAGGGAAAATATGTAGGTATGACTACGATGAGTGGTCATGGTAGTGAAAGGTTAGATGTTGCAAATGTTTGGTGGGATATAGAGGCAATAAATATGTATGAGGAAAAGAAATCTATAAAAGGGAATTGGAATTTTGCCCTTACTGTTAAGGGAATGGATAGTAAAGAAATTAAGCTTCAAGGAATTTCTGAAAAAGAAGGAATAAAAGTAAACATAGATAAAATGGAAGTAACCCCGATGTCCTTTATCGTTTTTTACAATCAGGAAGAATCTAAGGCATTACGAAGTATATGGGATAGCGCTGATGTGGAATTAGAAATAAAAGATGATTTAGGAAATAAATATGCAGGTGAAGGAAATGGCGGAACTAGTACAGTAGCAGAGCCACATAAAAGTAGTTGGAGTGCTACATTCCAAAAGTTGAACGAAAATGCAACAAAGCTTATCGTTACACCTCGTGTACACTTGCGAGTTCATACACCTGAAAATTATGGTGGAGTGGAATATGTGAATGGAAAAGAGAAGAAAATTGAAGTGCCGAAAAAAGAAGCGAAGAGTAAAGATATTGTTCTAGATGATATCGTAATTGATTTAAAGAAATAAAAGAGAGACTGCCTAAAGCCATTAGGCAGTCTTTTTTCGTTAAGAACAAGTAACGAGCAATGCATGTGGATGCTGCGTTTTATATTCATCTTTCCACGGAATGTTTAGTTGTTCCCACGTTTCACCGCTATCATTGGATTGAAATACGCCATTGTTATTTAAAGTGTAAAACGTATGTGGTTCTGCTTGGTTTGTCGCAAACATTGAAATGACTGTACCAATTGCAGAGGGTAGACCTTGCTGCACTTGCTCGAACGGAGTATCTTTCGTTTTTCGATAAATATAAGATTCATAAGGAATACGGTGATGAGCAAGGTCGGCACTTGGTGCGGCAGAAACGAGAATTGTATCGCAATCAGCCGGATCGATAGCCATACTGTATAAATAATGATGTTCAAGTCCTTCACTGCATGAGATCCAGCTGTTTCCGCTATTATAACTTTCAAGGTATGCGCGATCAGGTCCGCCCATAAATCCGTCACCGCATGATGCATAAAGGCGATTAGGGGCTTCAGGGTGCATAAGCAGTTGATGAGCATCAATAGGAGCACCGAATTTTTTATCAATCCATGTATGCCCTCTATCATTACTTTGAATAACAGCACCAGCTTCAATTGAAACATGGATTGTATTTGGAGTGTTTGGATCAACTGTAATCCAGCGAACGTGATGGGTGAAAGGTCTAGGCGGAAAAGCCCACGTATAAGAAGATAATAATGATTTCATATTTTTAAGTTCAGTCCACGTTTCACCACCATTTTCTGAACGGAATAAAGCACTAGGTTCTGTACCTACATAAACGACGCCGTAGCCGTTAACTTGTTCATTTGAGCTTATCGTTATAGAAGTAATAGAAGAGTGTAAAATACCATCCTCTTTAGGGAAATCAAAGTAACGATATGAATCTCCAATTGGTCTCCACGAATCCCCGCCATCGTCACTTAGCCATAAACCTCGTCCAAATGTGCCGCAATAAACACGATTTGTTTGGAATGGATCAACCACAATACAGGTAGGTTGCATATTTTGTAAATGATATGTGGTTTCATAGTTACCATATTGTTCTTTTACTACAACAAGTTCACGCTCCATGCAGAGAAATAGTCGTTTCAATTTTGTAACCCCCTTAAAAATTCTTTCATTAGTAAACAATATGAAAATAAAAAAGAAGTAGTCTTGTTTTTAGTTGAGAAAAAGGACTTGTTTGAAAAGTAGCGAAGTTTGTATACAGAGGAAGCGGGATAAAGTGAAACTTTAATCAGTGGGGTATTGTTCATCTTCTACTGATTAGTAGCATTCACTATCGGGCGTTAATGGGGGATAAAGATAGGGAATGTGTTTCATACTAACATACAGATATTGCACTTAAAGGAGCATTTGTATGGGGCACTCACATGATCACGGTCATTCAAAAAATAAAAAAGCGTTATTAATTGCCTTCTTATTAACAACAAGCTTTATGATTGCTGAAGTTATTGGCGGATTTGTAACAAATAGCTTAGCACTATTGTCTGACGCAGGGCATATGTTAAGTGATGCAGTATCCTTAGCTTTAAGTTTACTTGCGTTCAAGCTTGGGGAAAAAACGGCAACGGCCGCGAAAACATATGGGTATAAGCGAGTCGAAATGTTAGCGGCATTATGTAATGGTGTCGTTCTTATTGTCATTTCAGTATATATTTTTATTGAAGCAATTCGTCGTTTTAAGGAACCAGTTGAAATCGCTAGTAATGGAATGCTCATTATTGCTGTGCTTGGTCTGCTTATTAATATTGTATCAGCTTGGATATTAATGAGAGGCGGAGATGTGAAAGGTAATTTAAATTTAAGAAGTGCGTTCTTACATGTACTAGGCGATTTATTAGGTTCAGTTGGAGCGATTATTGCTGCGTTACTTATTAAATTTTTTGGATGGACTGCTGCAGATGCGGTTGCTAGTATTCTTGTGTCTATTTTAGTCATTATAAGTGGATGGCGTGTAACACGTGATACAGTTCATATATTAATGGAAGGTGCACCGCAGCACATAGATGCTGAAGAGGTGAAAAATACATTATTAAATATTACTATTGTAAAAGAAGTTCATGATTTACATATATGGTCTGTAACATCAGATTTTCAAGTATTAACTTGCCATCTTATTATCGAAGGTAATGAAACGCAAAGCGTATTGAAAGAAGCAACGGATGTATTAAAGGGGAAATTTCATGTAGAACATGTCACCATTCAAGTTGAAATAGAAGGTGAATTTAACCATAATGAGACAACTTGCAAAGTATGAAAGAAAAAGGGTATGAAAAAATGTCATAACATTTTTCGCGTGGCATACATATATATAATGTGGCCACAAATACTTTGTAAGGTAAATATTTCATAAGATTACTTTACTTATTAAGAATCATCTTTTATAATCAAAAGTGGTAATTGATAAAGATTATCATTTTCAATGATCGTAGAAAGGAGTTTTTTAAAAGATGAGTAGTCAACTCCGTTTTGCTGTTGAAAATCGTAAGAGACATTTAATTGATGAGTTAATTGGAGCAGGGGTGTTTAAGATTCGCGACCGACAATTATACGAGCTGTCTTTAGAGGAATTGGAAAAAGAGTACGAGCATATTGAAGATTACGCAAATATTCAGGCATAGCACATAGATTATTAAAGAAGGAGCTGGTTACACTTTTGTGTAACCAGCTTTATTATTTCATAGAAATTATTTTTTGTATTTCTTTCATTGGACGGAGCCAGTTTTGAGACATCATTTGTTCCATTCGTTTTTCATCCTGTTTTTGTAGTGCTTGAATTATAGAGTGATGTTCTTTAATAGATTGACTTGCAGGCACGAAGTTTTGGAAAAATAAATATTCAAGGCGTAAAATGTGAAGTTGCATATTTTCTAGAAAAGGTTCAATATATCGGTTTTTAGCAATAGAAGTAATTGTATTGTGAAATCGTATATCTAGTTCTAAAGCTTTTTTTGAATCTTTTTCATGTATAGATTGTTGAAAAGCATCATTTATTTCGGAAAGTAGTTTAATATCAGCGTCTGTAACTTTTTGAAGTGCTTGCTTTCCTATAATTGAGTGAAGACCAGCTATCGTCTCATAAATGATAGATACGTCGTCTAACTTAATAGGCGCGATTTTCGTTTTTTGCCCAGGTACCATTTCAACTAATCCAGAAAGCTCTAAAATTTGTAAAGCTTCTCTAACAGGTGTTCTGCTTACTCCTAGTGCTTCTGCCAATTCCCCATCATTTATTTTTTCATCAGGTCGTAAAACACCTTCTATAATCCAATCTTGCAGTTGATTTAAAACGAGTGACTTTGCTGAAACTCTTCCTGGTTTTTTATAATTTTGAGGGACAGGCATAGTGAATTCAATCCTTTCATTGTATATGTTTCTTTTTCGTATTAACAAGCTTTAATTTTGGTTTTCCTTTATCCGGTTTTTGGCTTAATATGAGCACCATTACAATTACACAAAAAGCACCTAATAACTGAAAAGATTGAAACGGTACGTGCAAAATAAGCACAGAAGAAATAATAGCTGCGAGTGGTTCTGTACAGCCAAATAATGTTGTTTCTTTAGGCGTAAGGTATCTTATGCTATCTAAGTATAAATAAAATGCGATGAGTGTCCCGAAAATGACGACAAATGTAATGAGCGGGAGGGTACTTAGTTTTACATATTTCATAGTTGATAATAAAATGAATTCGTTTGTGGAAATAAAGTGTAAAATCGTTACGCCAATCCCCCCAATGATCATCCCCCATCCAACGATAACGGATGAAGACCACTTTTCTAACAATTCTTTTGAATACAAACTATAAAATGCAAGAGATAGTCCAGATAAAATGCCCCAAATGATAGCAGGTGTAGATACAGCTAAGTTATGAACAGAACCGTTTGTTAATAGGAGAAAAGTCCCTACTAATGAGAGGGTAATTGAAATATAATCAATTTTTGATGGACGAATGCTCCATTTGAAAAGTAAGTATACAGTGATAAATATAGGGGCTAAATATTGTAACAAAGTTGCAACAGCAGCGTTTCCTTCTTTAATAGAAGCGAAGTACGTGTACTGTACAGCAAGCATGCCTAAAAGACCGAACAAAATTATCTTATTTGCATCAGACTTTTGTTTCCAAATTCCAAATATTTCTTTTTTGTTCGCTCCGAATGATGACATAATGAGCAAAATAGCACCGGATATAAGCAAACGGATTGTAACTAACCATTCAGTGGAAACGTTTTCGAATTGAAAAAGTTGTTGCGCAGCTGTTCCGGATAAGCCCCATAAACAAGCACCGATTATGACCATTATAATTCCTTTTAATCGATTTGGATCCATAAAATATATAGTCCTCCTTTCAAAAAAATATATATTAGATACAATATGCAATATATCACGAAATGGAGTATTAATAAACTGAAATTTCTAATTAAAAATAAAATTGTTTAGTAAGAACGATCATCTTTTTTGTGTATAGTAAAATATCGTAGGGGAGAGTTATATGCTAGCAGGATTTTTGGTTTGTTTATTTGTTGGATTACTTATCATTTTTTTAGGCTATCAAATACATGTGAAAAAGAGATTGTTTTTGTTGGCAGGCTATCAGGAAGAAACGTTTGTTGGAGATAAAAATAAATTAGCGAAGCTTTCAGGTGTGTTTTCCTATATAGTCGGAGTTGCTACTATACTATTACCGTTTGGCTTAGAAAAAATAGGTGATGTAGTTGGTATCGTATATGCTATCTTAATTGTTTTAGGTACAATTGTGTTTCTTATTAAAGCAAATATGTTAAATAAGAGTACTACAAAGTGAAAAAGGCTCCATGCTACGGAAGCCTTTTTATTATGAAGTGAAAGTAAAAGCGGGAATAGGATCAACAAATGTATTTCAATCTTGTTTCATTTCTTTTTCTGTTAATAGAACGATTCATATCGATGCCGATAAATACAAGTTCAGTTATTTGATCTCCATATCGTTCATCCAAGTTTTTCAATGCTTCTGGTTCTAAGGAATGCTATTTCCACTTGTGAAAATAAGTAAAGTAGAGAAGATTAAGAAGCCAGCAAATCCATATGTATATGATGCTTTACCCCAATAAGAATGGGTAATTCTTCATCTTTTTATGAAATATAATCATAATCGCGGCGCCAAAAAAATAAAGATAAGAGTAATTTGGTTTGTTAAAAATATGTGTACAAGGAGATACGCGATGAACTGGGTTACTCATAAACCATCGTTTGAATTTGAAAAATTTAGTCCTATTATTCGGTCACAATCTGCGTGGAGTGGGCATTTAGATTTCGCATATGATTTAGTAAGATTTGAAGAACCAGCAACTTTAGTTGAGTTAGGTACGCATTTAGGTGCTTCCTTTTTTAGTTTTTGCCAGGGGGTAAAAGATGGTGGGTTAGCCACAAAATGTTTTGCTGTAGATACTTGGGCTGGAGATGGGCATACAGGTCCATATGGAGAAGGGGTTTTTCAAATAGTAGAAAAAGTGGTGAGGGATAACTACCTGAATATAGGGAATTTAATTCGGTCTACTTTTGATGATGCTCTGGATGAGTTTCAAGATGAAACGATAAATCTTTTGCATATTGATGGCTATCATACGTATGAAGCTGTTTCTCATGATTATAAAACATGGTTACCTAAAGTTGCTAAAAACGGTATTGTATTATTTCATGATATTGAAGTTAAAAACGGTGATTTCGGTGTGTATAAGTTTTGGGATGAGGTCAAGGTGAAATACCCTCATTTTCAGTTTGGGCATTCATATGGACTCGGAGTTTTATTTCCGAAAGGTTGTAGCGATAAGTTTTCGGAAATACTTAAAAATAAAGAAGAGATACAAAATATGTATAAATAAAAGAGGGGCATGCATCGATTAAATGATGTGTGCTCTTTTTTTATGTGGAAATATATTATTACATATGAGGTGAAAGCGGTAGTAAAAAGTTTTGTTGAGGCAAATATTAAAAAGGTTATTATGGGTTAATAATTAGTGGGGATGGATAAAACCCTCATTGATTAAAGTTTTATTTCATTAGGTGTTTTTATCTAAATAAATAAAAATACAACATTTTTTATATTTTTCATTGCGAAAAGCGCAATCTACTTTTACAATAGAAAGGGTTGTGAATATATTATACTGAAAAAATAAATCGAAATAATATGAAAATTTTGTTTTGTCTTCGCTAATTGTATACTACATACACGTAAGACTACATACATCATGTTATCGACTTGTAAGGAGAGAAAAAAATGAAAAGTGTAAGATTACCATCGATGCTAGAAATTATTATTCTTTTATGCCTATTTCTTGCTGTCGTCTTTTCCTTCCAAACGATTTTTGATCTCCCAATTCAATTAGCGCTATTTATTTCATGGTTTTTAGTTATTGCGCTTGGATTAAGATTAGGATTTCGTTATCAAGAATTGCAAGATGCAATTACGAAAGGGATTTCTAATGGATTAGAAGCAATTCTTATTTTAGTTGCAGTTGGGGCTTTAATTGGAACGTGGATTGCTGGTGGGGTTGTACCTACATTAATTTATTATGGATTAGAATTCATTCACCCTAGCATATTCTTATTGGCAACTTTAATTATTTGTTCAATCACTTCTATCGCGACAGGAACATCATGGGGAACAGTTGGAACTGCAGGTATTGCTATGATGGCGATAGGTGAAGGGCTTGGATTACCACTTCCGCTTGTTGCGGGTGCAGTCCTTTCAGGAGCTTATTTCGGAGACAAATTATCACCACTTTCTGATAGCACAGTTCTTGCAGCTTCTATGGCGAAAGTAGATGTTATCGCTCACGTTCGAGCTATGCTCGTATTAGACGTTCCAGCTTATATTATTACCAGCATTATGTTTACTGTTGCTGGATGGATGTATGGCGGGGATAATGTAGATTTAAATAGAGTTGAGTTTTTAAAAGAATCTTTATTAAAGCACTTTGATATTAAAATATGGATGCTTGTTCCAGCGGTAATTGTTATTGTGCTATTGGCGATGAAGAAACCATCTATGCCAACAATTGCTATGGGAGCTTTAATTGGTGCAATTTGGGCAACACTTTTCCAAGGAATGAACTTTGGAGAGGCAATTGGAACAGCATATAACGGATTCTCAATTCAATCTGGTGTCGAGTTTGTCGATAAGTTATTAAACCGTGGTGGAATTAATGGTATGCTTGGTTCAGTAGCTGTTATTATTTTCGGATTAGGTTTTGGTGGATTACTTGAAAAGTTAGGTGTTCTAAAGGTAATCGTATCGAAATTTGAGAAGAAATTAAATTCTGCAGGTAATGTAACATTGTCTACATTAATCGTTGCATTTTTAGCTAACATATTCGGTTGTGCGATGTACGTATCACTTATTTTAACACCAAAAATTATGGAAGATAGCTATGATAAATTAAAAATAGATCGCCGCGTATTAGCACGTAACTCAGAAGTAGGTGGAACTTTGACTTCTGGTATGGTTCCATGGTCTGATAATGGTATTTTTATGGCTGGTATTTTAGGTGTATCAACATTATCATACGTTCCATTTATGTGGCTAAGCTTCGTATCACTCATTTTAGCAGTTATTTATGGATATACAGGCAAGTTCATTTGGTATGTAGATGATGCGGATAAAGGAAAGCAAGCATCATAAAAAAATTACCTTCTGCGGTGGCGGAAGGTAATTTTTTTTATATGTATTAATGAGAATTCTTATCATTTGATAGAAAGTCTGTTAAAATAAAAGATGTAGGTATTTTATTTTCAAGGGGATGAAAAAATGGAGTACAGAATTGAAAGAGATACATTAGGAGAAATGAAAGTTCCAGCTGATAAATTATGGGCAGCACAAACGCAGCGTAGTAAGGAAAATTTTCCGATTGGAACAGAGCATATGCCGCTTGAAATTGTAAAAGCATTTGCGATTTTAAAGAAGAGTGCAGCGCTTAGTAATCAAAAATTAGGAAAGCTATCAGAAGAGAAGACGCAAGCAATTGTGGAAGCTGCTGATGAAGTTATCGCAGAAAAATGGAATGAACATTTTCCACTTGTCGTATGGCAAACGGGTAGTGGTACACAATCGAATATGAATGTAAATGAAGTAATTGCAAACCGCGGTAATCAAATTTTGAAAGAAAAGGGATCTGACGTACATATTCATCCGAATGATGACGTGAACATGTCTCAAAGTTCAAATGATACGTTCCCAACAGCACTTCATGTAGCGTGTGTAATTGCGGTAGAAAACCATGTATTGCCAGCTATTACGAAATTAAAAGAAACATTAGCAGAAAAAGTAACTGCATTTGAACATATTATTAAAATCGGTCGTACGCATTTACAAGATGCAACACCTTTAACGTTAGGACAAGAAATTAGCGGATGGCACCGTATGCTTGAAAAAACAGAGCGTATGATTGCAGATAGCAATACATATATGAAAGAATTAGCAATTGGTGGTACTGCGGTTGGAACTGGAATTAATGCGCACCCTAAATTTGGTGAGATGGTAGCAGAAGAAATTAGTCTGTTTACAGGTAAACAATTTGTTTCTGCACCAAATAAATTCCATGCGTTAACGAGCCATGATGAAGTTGTATTTGCACATGGAGCATTAAAAGCATTAGCTGCTGATTTAATGAAGATAGCTAACGATGTGCGCTGGCTTGCAAGTGGTCCACGAAGTGGTCTTGGGGAAATTATTATCCCTGCAAATGAACCAGGAAGCTCTATTATGCCAGGTAAAGTAAATCCAACGCAAAGTGAAGCATTAACAATGGTTGTAGCACAAGTTATGGGGAATGACACAACAATCGGATTTGCTGCGAGCCAAGGTAATTTTGAGCTAAACGTATTCAAACCAGTTATTGCTTACAACTTCCTGCAATCTGCTCACTTATTAGCTGATGCAACCGTTTCGTTTAATGATAAATGTGCAGTTGGTATTGAAGCAGATGAAGAAGTAATTAATGAAAATGTAAATCGTTCATTAATGCTTGTAACAGCGCTAAACCCACATATCGGGTATGAAAATGCCGCGAAAATTGCAAAGCATGCCCATAAAGAAGGGTTAACTTTAAAAGAAGCAGCATTGCAATCTGGACTACTAACAGAAGAGCAATTTGATGAGATTGTAGATCCGAAAAAAATGATTGCTCCGAAAGAATAATAGAAGAGGCCAAGATTCTTAATTTAGAATCTTGGCTTTTTTATCCCGCTATTTGCCGGGCAGTAAAACTCCTACCTCAAAATTCGGCTGAAGCAAAGAAGTTAGGTGGGAGCCCTGCTGCCCATAAACGCCCGATTGGTGAAGGCTAATAATCAGTGGGGGATGAACAAAACCTCCACTTTATCGCATATTAATTTTTAATTCCTTGCGGAAAAGTAAATACACATAAAGGGTCATATTTTTTACTGATTTTTCTTAATTTGTTCGCATGTGTCCCGTAATAAGCGTTCATATAATCTTTCAAATCGCTGTATGGGAAATTGATGAATGAGCCTTCTGTTATAGATTCTATATAGTCAAATCGGCTTTCTAACCATTGGGAATTATCCTTTTTAACAATCGGATCTTCCCATATAGTTTGGATTCCTAGAATATAATGTGCATCGCGGTAATAAAAAGCGCTCGCATCTTTACCTACATCTTGAATTTTTCCTCCAAGGGGGTAGAGACTTATAGCTGCAAAAATACTACCGGAAGCTCTATCTTCAATAAGACTAATAATTTTTTCGATTTCTTCCTCGTTATATTGTTTATGAACGAACCGGCCTATAGATTTAAATTGTTCAGACGAGGGATATGAAGATTCTACAATGGCCATTGCTTCAAGAAAACTGATATATTGTAAATTCATCTTCACCCCGTTTATATTGAGTAAATCTTGTAGAATGAACGCTGCATCTTCTGGGGTACCGTAATATAAACCTCGTCCATATATTGCAAGTCCTTCCACAGCAGAGTTGTATATGCTCGCACCGATTGTCATCTTACTATTTAAATTTACTAGCCAGCTTTGCCATGTGTGAAGAAATTCCTTTTGGATGTCTACTGAAGCGTTAGGCCAATATAGTTCAACGAAAGTAACTTTATCAACTATTGGAGGGAGCTTAAAAGTTAGCGAAACAACGATGCCAAAATTTCCGCCACCTGCCCCGCGACAAGCCCAAAATAAGTCTTTATGGCAAGTTTCATTAGCTGTAATTACTTTACCTTTATAGTCAATTAATTCTAACTCTATTAAATTGTCACAACCAAGGCCGAAATACCTACTAGAATAGCCCCAACCGCCACCTAAAGTGTATCCACTTACTCCAACAGTTGGACAAGTGGATAACCTTTTGAAGAGATAAAGTCATAGATTTGTTTATTTTGAGCACCACCTTGAATGACTAATGTATTTTTATGTTCATTAAGCTGCATACAGTTCATTTTACTTATATCAATTACGAGGACATTGTTTCCGACAGAATATCCTTCGTAATGGTGTCCACCAGAACGAATGCGAATAGCAATTTCATTTTTTCTCGCCCAAATAATCGCATTACTAACATCCCATTTCGTAAAACAATAAATGATAGCTAAAGGAAACTTTTGAATAGCCCGATTCCATTCTTGTCTAGCTTCTTCGTACTCACAATCATATCTTGTAATAATTTCACCTGTTAATCCTTCATAACTTAACTCATACATAATAAGCACCTTTCATTCATTTTGTGTAGTAGTTTGTTTTTCTAGAAATAGTGTATGTTCGTATCGTTTGTTTGTGATGAAGGCGTAGTATCTTTATGTAATAAAAAATAGACTAACTATTGGGGAGTTAGCCTGAGGGGAGAATAAATATGTAAACGGCGGTTTTACTTGGGGAGGATATTCAATTCTTATATAGTTATCCTAATAGCATTGAACTGTCTCAAACAAAATTATTCATTTGAGGTGCTATTGATTATTTTCACATTTGGCCAGTTTTCTTTTAAGAGTGAAATGAATTTCTCCTCTTCTTGTGGTACGAAAGATGTTACTGAGTCGAATAAATTATAATGAACTTCTATTTGTTGTCTTGTCCAATTTTCTGAACGAAGCTTTTTACCAGAGTATTTAATGTGGCGTATATTTTCAAATGGAATTTCAGTACGGAGTATGAAACCATGTTTAACAATAAGGGCAGATTCCGTTATTTTGTAATGAGAAAAATAGAAAGAAGAGAGATTCACGATATTTAAGAGCATCATGAGAGTGAAAAAAATAGAATTCTCATTTTGAAAGAATAGAGAAATGAAAAAAACGACTAAAAACAATGAGATTAAAATGATATGAAATGGATTTTTTTTCGCTTTAAATTTCAAGTAAATCACCTCGGTATACCAGTCATTAAAATAATTAAATCACAATATTGTAATGAAACGTAAAAATATGCAACATTACATATTCTTACGTTTCATTATTCGTGTAAACTTTTTTTGATGGGGTAAATTTGAATGGAGTTTTCAAAAGTGGAGTTGCATAAAATGATTTGCAGAAAAAGTATTAAAGTAATAGTCATAATTAGTTGTATGATGATTAGTGGTTGTTCAAATAGATTCGTTGAGGATGGAAATCGAAAACATGTATTTGTAAAAGCAAGTAAAGTTTTAGTAGAGGTTGTTTATAAAATATATAAAAGGTAAAAGGTGTTTTCGTATATGGAAACACCTTTTTTGTAGTTAAAATTGAATGCTGAAGTTTTGGAATGTGTGAATGCCGGTTCCATGTTGAATTAGGTTTGTAGCACTTAAATATTGAACAGCATATTTCACATCTTAATAATAAGTGGTTTCTAAAAACACATTCGCTGTTTGTTGGGATAAGTCCTTTTTATAACGTATAAATAGATATTTTTATAAAAGTTTGTAAAATAGGTAAACGAAATATTGAATTGTTTGCTTTTGGTATGGTAAGATGATGGAGTGGTAATAAACGGTATCGTAATTTGTTTATGGTTTTAATAAACCCTTTGGAGGAATGTTTAGTATGAGTGATATTTCAGAGAAGTTTTGGGATGCGTCGATAGAGGAATTGAAGAAAGGGTATGTATTTGACGAGGAAGCAGAGGAGTATGTTTGTTTAGCTTGTGGAGAAACGTTTATTAAAGGGGTTATTTATCAAGAAAATCAAGTTTTGTATGAAGCAGAGAAGTTTGTACAGTTGCATATTCAAAATGAGCATACATCTATGTTTGAATATTTATTAAATCTTGATAAAAAGTTTACAGGCTTAACTGATTTGCAAAAGAAAATGGTTCAGTTTTTCCATATGGGACTTAACGATAAAGAGATTGTAAAAGAAATGGATGGCGGGAGCACATCGACGATTCGCAATCATCGATTTACATTGCGCGAGAAAATGAAGCAAGCGAAAGTATTTTTAGCGTTAATGGAATTGTCAGAAGAAAAATCAAAAGTTCAAACTAAATTTGTACCGATTCATAGAACAGCTACGATGGTGGATGATAGATACAATATTACAGAGGAAGAAAATGCTGAAGTTTTAACAGTGCATTTTACAGAAGGTTTGGATGGACCGCTTTCTAAATTTCCGAAAAAGCAAAAGCGTAAATTGATTATATTACGTCATTTAGTGAAGAAATTCGATAGTAATAAAAAGTATACTGAAAAAGAAGTGAATACAGTTTTAGAAAATATATATCCGGATTTTGTAACTTTGAGAAGATATTTAATCGAATATGGTTTTTTAGATAGAACAGCTGATGGAAGCCAATATTGGGTGAAGTTATAAGAATGAAGAGAAGAAAATGAATAGATGCACATAATAAAAACAACTATACAAAGAGATAGAGGATTACAGATACGAAAAATATGTTAAAGTTCTATGATGAATTTGAAAATAGTGAGTGGAAGAGGCAATTACTTTGACGAGCAAACAGTATAGAAATGGTTGGAGTAATTACAACTATTTGAGCACGGATTTAACTGTGCAGATTTTAAATAAAAGGAGAAATGAAATTTGAAACCACCTACAGATAACAATAAAGAAGGTGTAGAGTCACAGAAGTCAGAAACAGAACATAAGCCGATATGGAAATCGATGTCCATGTTTTTAGTGCCGTTACTTTTAAGTAATGTATTACAATCAGTTGGACAGTTATTTGGAATGGTAGTAGTAGGAAGATGGCTTGGCGTAAATGATCTAGCAGCTATATCGGCATTTTTCCCGTTATTTTTCCTACTCGTTTCATTTGTAATTGGAATTGGTTCTGGTAGTTCAATTTTAATTGGTCAGGCATTTGGTGCTAAAAATGAGGAGCGCTTAAAAGCTATCGTTGGTACGACGCTTACGTTTACTTTTATTATCGGAGTCGTGTTGGCGATAATAGGTAGTATTTTTGCGATGGATATTATGCGTCTTATGGGAACGCCAGAAAATATTATTGAAATAAGTGTGCATTACGCAAGAATTTTATTTATATCTATGCCAGTGTTATTCTTATATTTTGCATATACAACATTTATGAGAGGTACAGGAGATTCAAAAACGCCATTTTACTTTTTAATCGTAAGTACAGCGCTAAATATGATTTTATTACCAATTCTTATTTTTGGCTGGTTAGGAGCTCCGAAATTAGATGTTTACGGAGCAGCCTATGCTTCAGTTATATCTACAGTTATTACGTTTATTGTCATGCTAGTGTATTTAAAGAAGAAAAATCATCCACTACAATTAGACGGGACAGTAAGAAAATATCTTCGTATGGACTGGGAGTTATTAAAATTATTGTTACGCCTCGGTATTCCAGCGAGTATTAATATGATATTAGTTTCATTATCAGAGATCGCGGTAATCGCATTTGTAAATCGGTACGGTTCAGATGCAACAGCGGCGTATGGTGTTGTGAACCAAGTTGCAAGTTATGTACAAATGCCAGCGGTTAGCCTCGGCATTACCGTATCAATTTTTGCAGCGCAATCAATTGGTGCGAACCAATTTGATCGATTACAGAAAGTTGTTAAGGCCGGAATTATTATGAATTATATCATTGGTGGTGTATTAATATCTCTTATTTACTTGTTCTCAAGAGATATTTTAGCACTATTTTTAACAAGTCAAAATACAATTGACATTGCTCATAGTCTAATCATGATTACATTATGGAGCTACTTAATTTTCGGTCATGCACAAATTATTAGTGCGACAATGCGAGCAAGTGGTACTGTACTATGGCCAACTGTAATCAGTGTTGTATCAATTTGGCTTGTTGAAGTACCTGTGGCGTATTATCTTTCTTACCATACGAGCCTTGGAATAGAAGGGATATGGATTGGGTATCCAGCTGCATTCATCGTCAGCTTAATATTACAGTATGCATATTATAAGCTTTCATGGCAGAAGAAACGAATTACACGATTAGTGAGTTAAAAGATGAAAATGTCCCTAAGTCATTATACTTAGGGACATTTTTTTATGAATGCTTATAAATAACTTTTTAAAGTTATGTCAAAATGTTGTCTAATGAGTTCTCCATTATTCATATAAAACTCCCAAGCTGTATCTGGCTCACCGATAATTTCAAATGAACCTTCTGTAATATATAAAGCGCAATTATCTTCTAATGCAATACCTTCTATATTACCTTGGTGAGTTTGTAAAAACGTATGGAAGGCATTCATTCTATTTAATTGATTGTAATGGGGACAAAATCTTTTGTTAACAATACCCCAGCCACTACTTTCTATATAACCGGAACCTTCATAATCTGAACGAATGCTAGATGTGAACCAGCACATAGCACCGGCACTATATCCTGCAATAAGTGTTCCACGTTTTAAAGCAAATAGTAACTTTTCATCTAGTTTATGTTCTTTCCATTCTTCAAGCATGTGAACGTAATTTCCACCGCCAAGGTAAATTAAATCGGCAGAATGAATCATCTCATCTATTTCATATTTAGTAGGTGTTTCGGTTGAAATGCGTAAAATTTGAACCTCACAATGTAATTGCTTTTCAAATGTTGCTAAAAATAACTTTATATATCCTTCATCATCACGACTAGCTGTAGGAATGAATAATACTTTTGGGTATTGTTTATTCGTTAATTCTATAAGTCGTTCATTAATATGCAAGTGATTTGGATCTTGTAAATCACCGCCACCAATGACAGCTAATTTCATAGTAAAGCACCACCTAATAATATTTGTTATGTAAAAATTCGATAGTGGGGAGTTACATTCCTTCTGTGATTTAATGAATAAGGGGAAATAAAGTGAACAATATATTGAAATAGCATAAGGAGTCGATAGCTGTGGATAGAAAGGAATTAGAAGCAGTTTAGCCCGCTATTTGCGGGCAGTAAACTCCCGTCTCAAAATTCGATTGGAGCAAAGCAGTTAGGCGGGAGCCCTGCTGCCCGTAAACGCCCGATTGGTGTGGGCTAATAATCAATGGGGGATGAACACCCCCCATTGATTAAAGTTTCAATTTATTGATATATAATACTGGAAAATATTGTTTCAAAATATGGGAACAATATGTTTAAATGAATATAACGACGTACTAATGAATGTTGAAAGAGTATTTATATTTAAAAAGTACAGGGAATACCAAAAGTTTTACAAAAGTGTTTTTTACTTTTTATAGGAACTTATTTTATAATATAGTTAAATTATATTAATATATTTATTAGCGTAGACTAAAAAGAGGGAGCGTGAAAGAGTGGATTTTCGATTTGAGTTCGCAGCGAAGGTGAAAGAATATTTAGATGATGAAAAAGATGAAAAAATAATAAAAGATGGACACAGAGATATAATTTATAAATATTTATATCCGTTAGAGAGTGAAATTGGAATTTTTAAAAACTCTAACTTTACTTTTTTTGCATCAGGAAGACGTTCACATATAGTATTAGAAAATATTGAATTTAAAACAGAAGTAAACGTAGAAAGTAATATAATTGAAATTACAAAAATAGTGGATAATGTGGTGATTCCATTAGATACTATCGTAGCTAAAGATCGGGAATTATTTGCACTTGGGCGTAATGAGAAATTTAGTGTGCAAATATTAGAATATTATCTCTATGATACATTTGGAGAGAAGTTAGGTTTACAATGAATCGAACGTGGTACAGATAACTAATTAGTGGAGATTAGGATTCATTTAAGTATCAGTTAATATCATTTATGTTTGACCTTCTATATATTTTATACTACAATCTGTAGTGTGAAAGGGGCCATACGATGTTTACTCAAAACTACAAGTTAAATGAGCAAGGGTTAAATCACTTTTTCGGACCGCTTGAAGCGAAAATAATGGAAATTGTTTGGGCTACTGAGGGTATTACCATTAAAGATGTGCAACAGAGATTAAGTGAAGAATCCCTGGTGAATTTTAATACTGTAATGACAGTTATGAACAGATTAGTAGAGAAAGCACATTTAGAAAAGCATATTGTGAAAAGAAGTGGTATGTATCGTACTACACAAACGAAGGAAGAATTTTTATCTAATCAAACGAAGAAAATGACACAGGAATTAATGGGTGAATTTGGAGATCTTGTTGTGAACCATATGATAGATGAGTTAGAACAAGCTGATCCATCTTTAATAAAAAAATTAGAAGAGAAATTAAGTCGGCTAAAAAAAGAGGACCGATAAAATGAAGTGGCAAATGCGTAAAATCGTTTTGTTAGCAGTGACTATTAGTGTGCTTTTTTTAAGCATGTTAGTATACTACGTTACATACCCATTTCTTTTTCAAAATAAAGCATTTTTCCTTTCTCAATTTTGTTTATTTGAATTACAAAAACATATGAGGGAACTATCAATACTTCGTATAATGATAGCCGGATTACTGTTATTTACTGTAATCATTATGAGTAAAAGAATTTGGAAGCAATTTTTTTATAGTAAAAGATTGAAAAGAAATCTCGTGTCTATTACTAGAAAAGGAAAGCAAGTGTACGTATTATCAACGTTACAGATTACGGCATTTACAATTGGATTATTTCGACCGAAAATTGTCATTTCAGAAGGAATGTTTCAGGCATTTTCTGAGGAAGAAATTGATGCGATTGTATTACATGAGGAATATCATCAAAAAAATCGAGATCCATTAAAGTTATTTTTCTTTACATTGTTAGCTGAGGGAATGATGTATATTCCTATATTAAAAGGGATGTTGCAGCGTTATCATGTATATCAAGAGCTATCAGCAGATAAATATGCGATGCAAAAAATGAAATCTTCATTTGAGCTAGGTAGTGCATTATTAAAGTTAATTAAAATAAAGACGATGGAAAATCAATGTATTACAGCGTCGTTTGCGAAAACCGCAATTAATTTACGAATTGAGCAAGTGTTGAATGAGAAAGTTGTTAAGCTGAATATACCATTACATACAAATTCAGTATATGTAACGTTAGGGCTATTTTGTATGTCGATTGTACTTATTGTCGGAGAGTGCATATAGCCTCTTTTTTTAATAATTAACACTACGCATTGTAGTGTGTTTAGGGGGAATAAAATGAATGCGGCGGATTTAACAATTTGGCTAGTAGTAGGGGCTGGTATACTTTCATTTATATCACCATGTTCTTTACCGCTATATCCATCTTATTTATCATATATTACAGGTGTGTCTATTCAAGATTTAAAAGAAAATCGTGGGATTATGCAAAAGTCAGCGATTATACATACAGTATTTTTTATGATCGGTTTCTCGGTTATATTTTATGCGTTAGGTTTATCGGTGAGTTGGATTGGGATTACTTTTTCATCTAATCAAAGATTGATTCAACAAATTGGTGGGGTTTTTATTGTTTTGATGGGGTTATTTATGACTGGATTGTTTCAGCCTAAGTGGCTTATGGCAGAGAAAAAAGTGCAGTATAGAAGTAAATCGACAGGATATATTCGCTCAGTTTTGGTCGGCATGACATATGCAGCAGGATGGACACCGTGTGTTGGTCCGATATTTTCTGCAGTGCTTATGCTCGGGGCGACCAATCCGGAAAGTGCGCTTCTTTATATTACGGCATATACTCTTGGCTTTGCAGTTCCGTTTTTCGTGATGGCATTTTTTATTGGAAAGGTAAAATGGATTGTTACTTATGCCAATGTCATGATGAAAATCGGCGGTGGAATGATGATTTTAACAGGGGTTTTATTATATACAAATCAAATGACGAAAATTACAGCGTTCTTTATTCGTCTATTCGGCGGATTTACGGGATTTTAGAAATGAGGAGGAAGAAAAGTGAAGAAACTAATTGCTATTATACTAGCTGGGGCACTAATTTGGGCCGGAGTTAACTTTTATAATACTAAGAAAGAAGAAAAAGAAAGAAAAGCGAAACAAGCGGAGTTACAAGAGAAGGAAGTATTACCACAAGTGGGATTTAAAGCGCCGAACATAACATTAAAAGGATTAGATGGGAAGCTTTATTCGTTAAATGATGCAAAGGGAAAACCATATGTTATTAATTTTTGGGCATCATGGTGTGGTCCATGTGAAATGGAGGCTCCTGATCTAGTTCGTTTGTATGATAAATATAAGGAGGATGTTGAAATCTTTGCGGTAAATGCAACAATCGGGGATCCAGTACAAGAAGCGAGCGCATTTGCAGATCGTCACGGATTTAAATTTCCTGTTCTATTAGATATGGACGGAGTAGCTGGAATAGATTATAAAGTATTTTCTTTACCAACGACATTTTTTGTTAATAAAGATGGAATTATTGTAGATCATGCACGAGGTGTATTACCTCCAGATCAATTAGAAGAGAAGTTTAAGAAAATAATTGAGAATTAAGAGGGGATTTCATAGTGATGGAGTGGATGGTGAGGTTACAACCCGTTTCTCTTATAATAGGAAGTTTATTTGGATTTACTCTAATGAAACTAAGGATGAAAAAGCAAAATATTCAATATGAAAAAATGATGGATGCAGTAACGAATGGCTTTCTTATCATTGTATTAGTATGGAAATTCGCACCGGCAATTTTAAATCCGGTATGGGCCATTGGGGCGCCAATGCCAGCATTATTAGCTGTAGGAAGTATTCAGCATATTATAGTAGGGTGCGTAATTGCGAGTATATATATTGTTTGGAAAAGTAAAAAAGAGCAATTTTCTCTTCGGATTTTACTTGATACATTACCTTTTGGATTTTGCGTGAGTATAATCTTTTATTTTATATTCCATCAAGAAGTAGGTGCACAAACGACACTGCCGTGGGGGATGAAAATATATGAATCAAAATTTTTGTATCATCCTATTTTCATGTATGAGATTATACTCGCACTCGGTATAATTGGCTCGTTATGGATTAAAAATGAAAGATTAGGAAATGGAAAGAATATAAGCTTTTTTCTAATTTGCGAGGGAATTGCTCATATCATTATTTCACTTATTAGTGAACAAAATTCGGTTTTAGTTGGTCTTTCAATACAGCAAATACTCAGTTTTTGTGTTATTAGTCTAGGGATTTTGTTCGTACCAAAAAAATAAAAGTAGCCATGCACGGAGAGCATCTATGCATGGCTATTTTTGTATCATCATATGAATTAAAAAATCGGCGGAGTAACAGAAAATAAAACAATCGCATTTTTCTCGAATTGATTTACCCATTTATGTTTTAAATAAGCTGGTATTTTTACGCTATCACCAGTTTCTAATGTGTATTCTTCTTCATTTAAGTGCAATGTGATTTTTCCGTCTAATACAAATGCTAATTCTTCACCTTTATGTTCTAGAACATTTTCTGATGAAGCAGTATTCGGTGGGATAGTCATAATTGCTGTTGCTAAATTTCCTGTGAAATCAGGTGATAACAATTCATATGATAAATTATCGATAATCATTTTTTTTCTTTTATGAGAACGTACAATTAAATCGTCTGTATTATTTTCTTCAAGTAAAAAACTAAATGTTGGAACATCAAGAGCTTTTGCAAGTACCTTTAATGTTTGAATAGAAGGGTTAGCAGAACCACGTTCAATTTGACTAAGCATTGATGGTGTGATTTCGGCCATTTTTGCTAATTCTTTACTAGTTAATCCTTTTTCTTTTCTTTGTTTTTCAATCTTTTTACCAATATCTATATTTTCCATAATAAATGCTCCTTAATAATTATTAAATTATATTTAAATAAATTAAATTGAAATTAACTAAAATGAATTATTTATGTTAAACTATATTAAAATTAATTTAATTATAATTTATTATATGGCTAGCTACAAGGATATGAGGAGGAAGAGGAATGAAGGAGATAGAGGCATTAAAAGAGCAATATCCACTAGTAAATAACTTAATCGCAACAGAAGAAGTATTTTGGATAAACCCGAATATGGAAAAGTATGAAACAGCAATAAAAAATTCGCCACTTAATGAAGAACATGTAAAAGACGCGGAAGAGAGATTAAAGCGTTTTGCACCATATATTGCGAAAGTATTTCCTGAAACGAAGGAAACAGGCGGTATTATAGAATCACCTTTAGTGAAAATACCTTCTATGAAACAATCTTTAGAGAAAAGTTATGGGCAACCTATTTTAGGGGGATTACTATTAAAATGTGATAGCGGGCTTCCGATATCAGGATCAATAAAAGCTAGAGGCGGAATATACGAAGTGCTGAAACATGCAGAGAAACTGGCACTTCAGCATGGAATGTTAACAGGGAAAGATGATTATTCAATTTTAGATAGTGATAGATTTAGAGGTTTTTTTGCGAAGTATTCAATTGCAGTAGGTTCTACTGGCAATTTAGGGCTTAGCATCGGTATTATGAGTGCGAAATTAGGTTTTAATGTGACTGTTCATATGTCGGCAGACGCAAAAGAATGGAAAAAAGATTTATTAAGAAGTAAAGGTGTAAACGTTATTGAATATGAAGCTGATTATAGTAAAGCAGTAGAAGAAGGAAGACTGCAAGCAGATGCAGATCCTAGCTGTTATTTTGTTGATGATGAAAACTCACATGATTTATTTTTAGGATACGCAGTAGCAGCATCACGTTTACAAAAACAATTAGAAGAGTTAGAAATTGTAGTAGATGAAGAGCACCCTTTATTCGTTTATCTTCCGTGCGGGGTAGGTGGCGGGCCTGGCGGAGTAGCATTTGGTTTAAAGTTATTGTACAAAGACAATGTGCACTGTTTCTTTGCGGAGCCTACGCACTCTCCATGTATGTTACTCGGTTTAATGACAGGGCTTCACGATAAAATTGCCGTTCAAGATATCGGGATTGACAATGTAACTGATGCGGATGGGCTTGCAGTAGGAAGACCATCTGGATTTGTCGGTAAAACGATGGAACCATTTTTGAGTGGAAATTATACAGTAAGTGATGAAGAGTTATATAGATTATTAAAAGAACTGGCTGATACTGAAAATATTTATTTAGAGCCTTCTGCATTAGCGGGTATGATAGGGCCGTTGAATGTATGTAAAGCTGAAAATGAGTATTTACAAAAACAACAGTTAACAGAGAAGGTGAAGAAAGGTACTCATATTGTGTGGGGAACTGGTGGGAGTATGGTTCCGGAAGACGTGATGAATGGGTATTATAAGAAAGGTTTGGAATTAACGTGTAAATAAAAATGAGGCTATTTACAGCCTCATTTTTTTCATGTACATAAAATTCTTTGTTATTTTCGCACTAGTTCTTTATAGTATAGATATAAAGGATTGCTAATATCGAATAAAAATAACAAAAAGCTTTATTTTACATAATAAGAGGATGTGTATACGATGTCATTACAGACTAAATATATAGCGGGTATTTCGCTTGGGGTTATGGGCGTAGGTTTTGCGGCTTCCATCCCTTTTCAAGGAACGGTAGCTGGGGAGATTATTCAAGGGGGATTTGAAGCTGGGTTAGTTGGTGGACTTGCGGATTGGTTTGCGGTTACAGCTTTATTCCGTCATCCGTTGGGAATTCCAATTCCACATACAGCATTATTACCTAAAAATCGGAAACGGGTAACAAAGGGTCTCGTTTCTACGTTAGAAAATGAATGGCTGACGAAAGAAAGTATTACAAGTAAAGTAAAAGAAATGCAGCTAGCACAAATGGTACTGCAAATTGCTGAGAAAGAGTTACAGTCTGACGCTGTGAAAAAAGGAATTGTAACAATTGCTGAGAAAGCGATTCTTCAAATAGATACAGAAAAATTAGCAGTTATTATTGAAAAAGAATTAAAAACGTATTTGCATACAATTAACACAAGTAACATATTACAAGTTCTCGTGGATCAATTAGTAGTGCAAGAATATGATGAAAAAACACTTGATTACATATTAGTAAAAGTGAAAGATTGGACGGCTCAAGATGAAGCATGTTATCAGTTCGGAAGCTTAGGTATGAAGGCGATGGAAAACATAAAAGTAGATGGATTCCTGCAGTTTACTTTGAAATCATTTATGAATATTGTAGATGAAGATAAAATCGGCGGCATTTTGCAGAAGTTTATCATTAGTAATATTAACAGCTTACAAGATGCAGATAATAGCACAAGACAACTTATATTAGCGAAAATTCGTCAAGAGATTATAAATGTAAAAGAAAATGAATCTTTATTACAGGAATTAGAGAAGTGGAAAGAAAAATGGATTGCAAATTGGGATGCTACAGACAAAATAAAAGAAATGCTAGAGCAAGTACAGAGTAGGGCAGTTACCTTTGTGAAGAATGAAGAATTTGCTGATAAATATGTTGTTCCATTCTTACAAACACAAATGAATAAAATAAAAGAAGACGAACTGACTGTTCAAAAAATAGAAGATTGGTTACAAAAACAAGTTGTTACTATTGTTGAAAAGAATCATTCGAAAATTGGAAAGCTTGTGCAAGAAAACCTTGATAAGTTAGATGATAAAACATTAATCGAAATGATTGAAAATAATGTCGGTAAAGATTTGCAGTGGATTCGTGTGAACGGGGCTGTTTGTGGTTTTATGATTGGATTAATTTTAGAAGGAATAAAAGCGATTATATGAGAAAAACCTTCCACAATTGTGGAAGGTTTCTTATTTTTCGATAACGCTCATATTTAAATTATAAGCTTTCTCAATATTTAATTTGTACGTTCCATTTCCTGTTTTTATCGAGTTTTTATACCAATGTTCTTGCCCATTTAATTCTGGATTTTCTTCTGAAGAATTATTTTCTTTTTTCGCTAAATCTTCTACTTGTTCCCAAGGTGTGTTTCCGTGAGTTTCTTTTTGATTTGTTACGGCTGTTAAAGAAACATCACTTTCTTTAGTTAAATGAACAGATACGTTTGAACTGTTTTGTACAAACCAATTATTTTGTAATTGACCTGGATAAAGAGATAGTTCGTTATTCGAAGCGCGGATCTCTACATTTTTATTTTGCGGAAGAACGAGTGTTTGTTTCACCTGTGGTGCGAAGTTAAAAAACGTATGCTGAACCGGTAATGGTTTTAACGTTATATACATTGTTTCTCCAACCGTTTGAACTGAAAGGAAATCCTCTTGTTTTAAATTAGGTTTTTCATTTGCCTTTGTCGTCATTTCATATGTTCCAAAAAGATGAATTTGATTTGTATTATTTCCCTCTATCGTTAGAGGGTGATGCCCCGCATCCACTACGATTTTTTTGATAGATTCAGGTATATCAAGTTGTCCGTCTGGAATATTACTCGTTTGCCTAGTTGTGTTAATAGAATGACGAACTTCTTCTAGTAATCCAGTTGATAATAAACAGTAAAAAGCAATTCCAACGCTTCCTAAAACTCCAATAAAGAAAATACTAAAAATATCATATTTAATAAATGATTGTTCCTTCTTAGAAAATAGAAGGTATAGTAAAATTTCAGCGCCAAGTATAATAAGTAAAACAGGCCACCATGCTGTTAATGTATCCAATACTTGAGTGCCTTTCATAACTGAAAATAGTAAGAAACAACCTAATGTAATAATGGAAAGCCCCATTGAGAATGTTCCAACGCGCCATGTTCTCATTCGTTTGTACCACCTTTGTTTTCTTTATTTCCAAGTAACAATTTAAAGCCGCCACCAATTAAAAGGAGAGCAACGATAGATGTTTGGAAATAGCGATAATATAGTTCGCTAAGATGAATATTAAATATAGTTACAAAATAATCATTCAAAATAGGAAGGACTGTTTGATCTAATAAATAATAACCACCGAGTGTAATTAAACCGATACCGATCCATCTTTGATGATTTATAAAATAGTCGATGATAGGTTCGTCATGTACGCGTTCTTTTCCGTATTTGGCTGTTTGCTGTAATGTGTCAAAAAAGCTATAAAACCAAATGATTGGTACTAAAAATAAAAACGCAGAGAGTCTTAATAAATCGAGTAAATAAATGGATAGTAAAAAGGCTGCCATAAGCTGAAGACCACGGCGTTGTAAGCCTAAATACATATGTCCTGCTCCAGGGAACATCGCTAAAATAGAAGCAAATGTTTTACTTTTCTTTCCTTGTTCTCGGTGCTCTTCAAAGTCTTCAAAAATAGTACGATCAACTAATTGCTCGCCACGTTCTTTTTTCTGTAGTTGCTGAACAACATCGAAGAAATTATAAATCCATAAAACAGGTAACGTAATAAGGAAGATAAGGAAACTTCCTTGAGATGTTAAGAGTGCAACGAATATAATCATACTTCCGATTCCTGTGCAAGCGACTAAAAATGTAAGTCCGCGTTGCATAAGTCCTAATTGAAAATGACCAAGCCCAGGAATGATTGATAGAAGAATGATATAAAATCGTTCGCTTTCTTTAGAGGACTCTGTAAATTCTCCGGCTGCTTGTTTTTTCGATTGATTAATAATAGTGATAACTAAATCTAATAAATTGATCGCCCATAACACGACTAGTAAAAATAGAGAAAGAAAAGCAATATCACGCGCTCCTAATGCTATTGTACAAAATGCTGCAAAGATAAATAGAAATAAAGCCCCTCCGCTATATAAAATAAATCGTCCGAATTTCTTTAAATATAAATGTCCAAGCCCAGGAATTAGCCCTAATACAAGTGCTAAAAAGGGATTTTTATTCATGCTTTGAACCTCCGTCCTTTTTTGATGTGTCTACCGATTTGTTTACAATTTGTTGTGAGATAGAAGACTCGTTATGTTTTGAAGATTTCTCGAAATTTGATGTCGCTGTGAAAATATACTGGAATAAACCACTTACCATAAAAATAATTGTAGCCGCAGTCGCAATTATGTAGTGAATAATTGTGCGCTTTAGTGAGTTTGTTTTTATATTTTTATTAGGCTGTAACGTTTCAAAATTAATTTGCGTCATAACTTCGTTCGTAAATGAATCATCATTTATCATTGGAAGGTTTTCGTGTTGTTCATCAATACTTTCCATATAAAGTGCTAAACAATGATCACATTCATAAAGATGTTCTTCCATAGATTCACGTTCATTGTTTGATATAACATCTAATGTATAATTGCGCCAATCTTCTTTTGAATAATGCATCATAGAAACTCTTCCTCCTTCCAATGTTTTTTAATCCATTTTCTTGCCCGATACAGTTTCATTTCGACTGTTTTCACTTCAATATTTTCTTGCAAAGCAATTTCTTGATAACTTTTTTCTTCTAAGTAATGTGCGAGAACGACGTCACGGTAATTGTCGGGAAGTTCTCGCAGTTTTTGAGCAATGAGTAATTTTTGCTCTTTCGTCAATAATAAAGCCTCGATATTATGAGAGGCTTTTATATTTTCCGCAGTTTCTTTACATAAGGAGAGTTCTTCGTTTTCTCTAGCTTTTTTTCTCTTATAATCAATAGCGTGATTGGTGGCAATACGTGCCATCCACGTTTTTAATCCGCGAAATTGATAATTTTGGAGAGAGGCGTGAATTTTTACGAATACTTCTTGTGTAACATCTTTAGCATCTTCTTCATGTCTTAAAATGGAAAAGATAACTTGAAAAATATAATGACGATATGTTTGTACAAGGATACGAAAAGCATGTTCGCTTCCTTGCTGTGCTTTTGCAACTAATTGTTTTTCCTCAATCGGTCTCTCCCTCCTTTTTGACGCATTCTATTATATAGACGTAAGAAATGATAAGTCACCCTACACATGTTATAAAAAAAGAATAATATATTTTTAGCAGGAGGGCTATATGAAAAAGGTGTGAAAAAATGGTAAAGAGAAGTATATAATGAGCAAAGAGGAAATGCTACATGGAGAAAGGATGTGAATGTTAGTAGGATAAGGTCCATACTAACAAACATGAAAATTAAAATATTAATAGCCGATGATAATTCTTTTATTAGAGAAGGTATGAAAATTATTTTAAATACATATGAAGAGTTTGAAGTATTAGATACCGTAAATGATGGAAAAGAAGCTGTAGCGTATTGTAAAAAGTATGAAGTTGATATTGCGCTTTTAGATGTTCGTATGCCAAACATGAACGGGGTAGAGGCGACGAAGTTAATTTGTGAAGAGACAAAAACGAAGCCTCTCATTTTAACGACGTTTGATGATGATGAATATATTTTGGATGCAGTAAAAAACGGAGCGAAAGGTTATTTATTAAAAAATAATGATCCGGAGCGGATTCGTGATGCGATAAAAGGAGTTTATAACGGTCAAACTGTTATGCAAGATGTAGTGCTTGATAAAATTAAGTCTAATTTAATGGAAAGTAAAGAGGAAGAATCTAAAATTGATAAGAGCCTTTTCACAGAAAGAGAGCTTAGTATTATCGCATTAATTGCGAAAGGTTTCTCAAATAAAGAAATTTCGAAGCAACTTTTCATATCTGAAGGAACGATTGCAAATTATATTACATCAGTTTTAGGGAAAACTGGACTAGAACATCGCACACAAATTGCGATTTATTACTTAACAGGGAAAGTAGATTAATGTTATGGAATTTTGGTTAACTGTAAGTAAACTTATTGTCTTTTTATATATAGTGTTTAGCTACATTCATTTAAATGTTACGAACTTACCGTGGATTATACTTACTTTGCTTTTATATCTTTCTGTCAATGTGTTGATCTCTATATTTAAAAAAGATACGTACAAAAACATATTAACTTGTGTGTCAATTGGCGTAGTTATGTTATTTACATGGAAGGTTCATCCGTTTTTTATTTTGTTTTTACCTTTGAACTTATATGAAATTGCAAATTATTACATAAAAAAGAAATGGTTAATCTTTTTCATTATGATTCTTCCTATTATTTTTATAGGTGAAGGTATTCAAATGACGTATGGACTGATTAGTGCATTTTGTTTTTTTTCCTTAACGATAGCTCATCGCTATATAGCACGATTATTAAAACTAGAAATGCAAAATGATAAAATGAGAAAAGACATACAAAGACTTACGAAAAGCTTAAATGAAAATAAAGATTACATAAGGCAATCTGAATACACATTTAAATTAGAGGAAAGAAATCGACTATCTCAAGAAATTCATGATAAAATCGGTCACTCAATGACAGGTGCACTAATTCAAATGGAAGCAGCAAAGAGATTAATGGAAATAGATAAAGAAAAATCTGCGGAGTTATTACAAAATGCCATTCATATTTCAAAAGATGGAATTGAAAGCATTCGGATTACATTAAAAAATATGAAGCCACCAACTGAGCAAATTGGTATTCATCGTATGAAATTATTCATAGAGGAATTTGCTGGTAAGCATGATATAAATATTCCATTCGTATATAAAGGGAACTTAGATATGATTTCACCAATTCAGTGGAAGATTATTGGTGAAAATGTTATGGAGGCACTAACAAACGCGATGAAATATGCTGATGCGACAGTCATTTCAATAGATATTCATGTACTGAACAAGATGGTGAAAGTACAAGTGAAGGATAATGGTAAAGGTGCAGCTCTTGTTAAGAAAGGCCTCGGTATTATGGGGATGGAGGAGCGAACAGCATCAGTAAACGGAAAAATTATTGTAGATGGAACAAGTGGTTTTTCAGTAACAATGTTATTGCCGATATAAGAGGATGAGACGAGGATGAATCATCTCATATGAAAAAAGTGAATAATCTCATGTGAAAAGAGTGAACTTCTGCACTGAGCAGGTTCATTCTTTTTGTTTATAATAAAAGCAGAGAAACCGAAATAGGGGTGAAATGATGAACACATTGGAAATTAAAAATTTAACGAAAAAATTTGGTGATTTCATCGCGGTAGATAATATGTCTTTATCTATTAAAGAAGGAGAAATATTTGGCTTTTTAGGTTCGAATGGTGCTGGTAAGAGTACAACGATTAATATGATTGCTGGTTTGTTAAGAAGTAATGAAGGTGAAATTAGCATATTAGGAAAAAATATAAAGAAACATAATCGATTTGCGAAAATGAATATTGGTATCGTTCCGCAAGATATTGCGATTTATGAAGAGTTAACTGCCTATGAAAATGTGAAATTCTTTGCTGGATTGTATGGATTACGAGGAGCCGAGCTAAAAGCGAGAGTAGAGGAAGCACTTCAATTTGTAGGCCTTAGTGATAAACATAAAAGTTACCCAAAAAACTTTTCTGGCGGGATGAAACGAAGACTAAATATCGCTTGTGCAATCGCACATAGACCGAAGTTAATTATTATGGATGAACCGACAGTTGGAATTGATCCGCAGTCAAGGAACTACATTCTTCAGTCTGTCCGAAAATTAAATGAAATGGGAAGTACGATTATTTATACGAGTCACTACATGGAAGAAGTAGAAGAGATTTGTACGAAAATAGCAATTGTCGATCACGGTAAAGTAATTGCAGAAGGAACGAAAGAACAGTTAAAAGCGATTATTACAGATACGAAAGATATTTGGATTGAAGTAAAGTCAGTAGAAAATTTAGATGTAGAAAATTTAAAAGAGATAAATGGTGTGAAAGCTGTTCAAATTGAAGAGAACGTAATCAAGGTAAACTCGGATGCAGGATTAAATAATTTAAATAAAATTATTCAGCATTTCATTAATCATGACATTGAAATTCGTTCGTTAGAGGAGCAGGCTCCAAACTTAGAAACAGTATTTCTTACGTTAACTGGAAGAAACTTACGAGATAAATAACGGTAAATGAAGAAAAGGTAAAGGGAGGTTCATCAATTGAACATCTTTAACATTGCAGTGATGCACATTAAAAGAGATTTCAGGGACGTAAGAACTTTAGTTTTTATGTTAGCATTTCCAATTGTACTTATGCTTGTGTTAGGAACAGCGTTAACGAATGCATTTAATAGCGATAGTCAATCGTTTAAGGATATACAAGTGCTATATAAAGATGAAGCAAGTAGCACGTTTTCTCAATCATTTGAAGCATTTACGAAAGAAGTCGATAAATCAGGTATTCATTTTAAAAAAGCTTCCGAAGGTATAGATGGGAAAGAAGAAGTGAAGCAAAATAAATATGCTGCTTATGTAGAGTTAAATAAAGATGGTGCAAAATTTTATGGAAGTGACAAAAGTAGTATTGAGGGAAGTATTGTGGAAGGCATGCTTACAACATTTGTTGATAAGTACAACGTAGTGGCCGAAGTTGCAAAAGTAGATCCGAGTAAGGTTAGCGCAGTTATTTCAAACGGAAATCATAATGATTATATTAAAGAAACATCTTTACAAGCTGCTAAAAAACCAGGTTCTATGGATTACTATGCGGTTGTAATGACGACGATGATTGCACTGTACGCTGCAATGGGGGCGAGTTTTTTAATTCGAGGAGAACGAATACGTAAAACAGGAGATCGTTTAATTGCAGCACCTATAAGTAAGGCTGAAATTTTCATTGGGAAAGTGCTCGGTAGTCTTGTAGCGAATGCACTTTGTCTATTACTTGTCGTTTTATTTAGTAAATTTGTTTTTCAAGCGAATTGGGGCGACCATATTGGAATCATATTTATTATTTTACTAACAGAAGTCTTTCTAGCAATTAGCTTCGGTTTAGGAATCGGATATATTACAAAAACAGGTGAGGCATCTAGAGCGATTATTATGGTTGTTGTGCAATTAGCGTCTATTTTTGGTGGTGCGTATTTCGTAGTGGAAGAAAATTCCGTTACGAATTTATCACCATTAACGTGGGCAAACACAGCTATTATGAAAATTATTTATGCAAATGATGTAGGAGCGGCACTGCCGGTAATATCTTTAAATCTTGGGATTTCAGCAATCTTCTTATTAATTGCGATTATTGCATTACGTAGACGGGAGGGGCTATAGTATGAAAGATATTTTATGGCTCATACAAAAAACGTTATCTGTGCTTCTGAAAAATAAAAAGGGGTTACTCATTATTATTAGCTTGCCGATAATAGGAACGCTCATTTCCTTTTCGATATATGGGAATGTAGGGCAAGGAACGTTAAATATTGGGGTTATAAATAAAGAAAATCAACCTATCGCAAATGATACAGTGAAATTTTTAGAAGGACTCAATCATGTAAATGTTAGTAAAATTAAGGAATCTGAAGTGGAAGATAAACTCACTTCAAAAAAACTTGATGGTGTTATTACATTACAGTCTGGTTTTTCTGAAAGTGTTCGAGAAGGGAAACCGAGTCATATTGAGATTTCATCGATTAAAGGCGATCAAGTAACAGGATTTATAAAATCGTATTTATATAACTATGTTGATAACATCGCTGCGATTAGTAAAGTGGCAGGGGCCGATCAAAGTACGTTTAATAGTATGTACGCTGGTTATCAAAAAAGTTCATTTAAAGTAAAGTCTGAGACACTTGAAGATACTTCAAAAAATAAAGATATGACAAATCAAACGATGGGTTATCTTATTATGTTTATGTTATTTTCAGCAGTGAACTTATCAGGATTTATTTTAAAAGAAAAAGAGAACAGAACGTATTTTAGATTATTATCAACGCCGATTGACGGAAAGAAATTTATATTATCTAATGTCGCAGTAAATATGATGATATTAACAGTACAAATTGTAATTGCAGTATTCTTTATGACGAATGTTTTTCACACAACTATAAATATGCCTTTCATAGTTATGATTGGTGTGCTTATGATATTCGCTTTAATTGCAATTGGTTTATCGTTAGTCATTGTGTCTTTTTCAAAAAGTTCAACTGCTTCAAATGCAATGCAAAATATAGTAATAGTACCAACATGTTTACTTGCTGGATGTTATTTCCCGTACGACATTATGCCGAAAGCAGTACAAAAAGTAGCTGATTTCCTTCCGCAGCGTTGGTTACTAGATACGATTTCAAAACTACAGCAAGGCATTCCATTTTCTGAGTTGTATTTAAATATTTTAATTTTATTCGCTTTCGCGATAGCATTCTTCTTAATTGCTATTTATAAGTTTGGAAGAAATAATGATGCGAGGAACTTCATTTAATGAAAAGGTGTGGCGCAATGCCACACCTTTTTGTATTCGCAAATAAAAGTAAGAAAGACATTTCGTATGAAAAAATAATTTAATGAAACACTACGAAATAGTAAGTAATATGAGCGGAAGGAAATCAAAATGATTAAAAAAATATTGCGAGTTACTTCTATTATTATTGCTATTTTCGTTTTTATTTTAATTTGGATGCATATCGATGTTACTTTAGGCAGGAAAATGGAAGCTGGGAAAAATATGCCGACAGAGTATGCACCTCATTATAGTGACTTTCAATTATATGTAGAAGGGAAGTCGTTTTATAAACAGTTGTTTACTGATATAAGGGAAGCGAAGCGATCTATTTACACTTATTTTTATATTTTATCGGATGATAAAAGTAGCCATACTTTTTTAAACTTATTAAAGGAGAAGGCGAAAGAAGGAGTAAACGTATATTTATCGGTTGATCGCATTAATGATTTATCATTTGAAAGAAAGATGAAAAATGAATTGCGGGAAAGTGGTGTACATTTTACATATAGTAGAAAACCTGAATTGCCATTCGGATTTTATTCACTTCACCATCGTAATCATCGTCGTATTACGACGATTGATGGGGAGATTGGCTATACGGGTGGCTTTAATATGGGGGATGAGTACTTAGGGAAAGATAAGCGATTTGGATATTGGCGTGACTATCATGTGCGGCTTAGAGGAGAAGGAGCAAAAGATTTAGAAGAGCAATTCGCTTTAGATTGGAAACGAGATACGAAAGAACATATAAAAAGAAGTACGAATAAAGCGAGTAAAGGGAATACATTACATACGATGGTTAGCTACAATGGACATCACGTCGCTGAAAAATATATAAAGTTAATAAAACAAGCGAAACATTCAATTGTAATTACAACACCTTATTTTATAGCGAAAAATAAAGAATTAATGAATGCTTTAATTGGAGCGCAAAAACGTGGTGTTACAGTAAAAATACTTTGGTCATATAAACCAGATATTCCTCTTATTAAAGAGGCAGCGTATCCTTATATTCGTCAAGCTGTTAATAACGGGATTACGGTATATGGTTATAAAAAAGGTATGTTTCATGGAAAGTTAATGCTGATTGATAATGAATTAACCGTTATTGGTACAACAAACTTTACTGCGCGTAGCTTCTATATAAATGATGAGATGAATTTGTATATTCATGGTGGATCTATCGTATCAGAAGTGAATGCGGCGTTAACACAAGATTTTCATGATTCGAAAGAAATGACGAAAGAGTTTTTTGAGAAGTTATCTTTGTGGGAGCGTTGTAAGGAGAAATTTGCGGGATTGGTTGATTTTTATTTGTGATGATTTAACTGGAATACTGGAAATGTAGAATATAGTAAATAGAAAGCTGTATTGTTTATTCAAAAAGTTGAGAAATAAGAAAGAACCTTCAAAAACAGAAGGTTCTTTCTTATTTTATAATTTATTATTGGTAGTTAAAAAATAGTCTGGTCTGGCGGGTGCCCCTCCGTCTTCATTTGCGCTTCGGTAAAAAATTCAATATGTAGTTAAATTAAAGTTAAACTAATGCCTCTATTTTGATTAAGAGTTCTAAGTGAGTTCTAGTTGAATGCTTAAAAAACTGTAGTTTCATAACTGAAATTTTCGATAAATCAAAATGAGTAACGTGATATAATTTTATTATAATTTTGAAACTAAAAGGGGTTTAAATGATGGGGAACTTTCAAAGTAATTTTCAAACGGCTACACAAATCGCCACTCAAATGAGAAATGCCTCGAATACAATCCAAAGTGCAACAAATCGTTCTATCACAAAGGCGAGCCGTACTACACTAACTGTTAATGCCCAGGCGCAAGAAGCGAATCAACAAATGCTAGATTTGACTAGACAATTTTGTGGAGCCTTTCAAAAAGCAGTTGATAATATTCATTTAGCAGCTAAGGATTTTGAAAGAATGGATAATGAACTACAAAATACATTTCGCTAATGTGACAACCTAGGGTAAAGGGAGAAGGATAGGAAGAATAAGATGAGTCAAGACATTGAAAAGCAAGTAGACCAATTAAATCAAGAATTACGGATAGTATTCGAGAAACAAGATCGAAATCAAGCTGCGATTCAAATCCAGAGACAAACAGAAATGGACTTTCATGAATTGAGAAGTCGAAATAATCGTTTATTTAATAGAGTTTTAGAAACATGGCATGGTGATAAAGAAGTTTCTAATTTTTTTATGAATAAGCTTCAAGAGTCGCAGCATATTGAGCGGAAATTAACATTTGAATTGGAAAATCAAAAAGAAACATTACTTAAAGAAAGACGCAATCTTATTGATTTAGAAACCGACCTTACATATCGGCAACAGCGATTAAAAAGGGAGGATAAAGCATGAGTTTAAATATGTATGTAGGGGAAGTAAAAAATCAGACCCAAAGCATGAACGCTGTATGTGTCGCTACTATCCAAGCTATGGAGCAAGCAATCCAATCAATTGATACCTTTGCAACTGATACAGTTTTACAAGGGCAAACATATAGTAGTGCAAAAATATTTTTTGTCCAAACTTTTCGTCCTTTAGCACAAGGTATCATTTATTTATGTGAAGAATTAATTCGTCAAAATGATGCGTTTCCAGGCGATTTTCAATCACAAGTTGCTTCCACAGATGTCATCGAACAAGAAATAAGAGAGCAAATTCAAGAAATTAATCGAATGGTCGCAAGTATAGAAGCGATTAGTATTGCTACAGTATTGCCTGGAATAGATGCTATGGTTATTGTTTTAGTGGAGATGAGAAAAAAACTGCAAGAAAAATTAGAACATCTATATGAATTTAACTATACGTCTAGTAATAACTACAACACAGCTCTTCAACTAGTGGCTAGCATTACTGCCGGCCTTGCTGAAGTCCAAAGCGGGAAAGGATTTAGTCCTGTAAGTGGTACGTTTAGTACACAAGGGTTAAATATGGATTGGACCGTTTCGATTCAAGAAATTGCTGATGAAAGAAAACGTCAAGTTGATAATCTCTTAAAGAAAGGATCAATGGAAGAGGGAGCTGTGTGCAAGAAACCTCCCGAAAAATCTATATCTGAAAAAATTATAGATGGTATTTTAGAAGGTACGGGTCAAGCTGTTGAAGATACAATAGATGGTGTTGTGGCACTTGGTAAATGGGAAACGTGGGAGAACATGGGATACGCTGTTACTCATTTAAATGAAACCTTACCTGCTATGTGGAACACATTGTCAGATTCATTTATTAATGATGTAATAAATGGAGACGCTGAAAGTCGTGCTAAGTGGGGAAGTTATGCTTTTACACAAATTGGACTTGGACTTATTGGTGATAAAGGATTAAGTAAAGTAAGTAAATTGGGGCAAATGGGCAATGTAACTACATTAACAAAAGGTTTATCCCATGTTACAAATAATTTGCAAATGGGAGACCGTCTGGCTATTGCAGGTATGGGTTCTATGAAAATTGAAATACCTACAATGAAAGATTATTTGGTTAAAGCAAGTAGTCCAAATAACGGAATGAATATAAAGCTAGGAAATGCAAAAAGACCAGGGGGATATCAAAAAGGAGATATCGATGAACATGGTTATTTAAGTCCGGCGGTTAATCGTGCTCCAGGAAATAAAAATATAGCTGCTGATAATCGAATACAATCACATCATCCTATACAAAATGAATGGGCTAAAAGATGGGCTATTAAGGGTGGATTTGATTATAACGAAAAGAAAGCTCAAGCAATACTTTTACCATCAAGTTCTGGTTTACCTCATGCGAAAATTTCTGCTATGCAAAGAAAGCGAAGAAGGCTTGAAGGATATGATACTGATATAAATTATGAATTTAATGTAAGCTATAGAGAAATGATTGAGGCAGGAGTTGATCAGAAAACTGCAAGAAAAGTATTGGTAGATGCTTATAAATATTTTGATAGTTTGGGAGGTTTTGTGAAAAAATGATAAATTTATCTAATGTTTCTGGTTTAATAAAAAATAAGCCAGCAAATGATATTAAAATTCAAGAAATAGAAGATGTAATGAAAGTTGAATTACCAAATGTACATAAAGATTTATTGAAATATACAAATGGTTTTTCTATAGGTGGAGGATTAATAATTTATGGTACTGATGATATTATAGAACGAAATGAGACTTGGGAAGTAACAGAATATGCAAATGGTTATGTTGCTATTGGTGATGATGGTAGTGGCAATGTTTTTTTAATGTCGCAAGGTGCAGATGTACGAGAAGTAAGGGCTGTTGATTCTGGTGATATGAATCCAAATCATGCCACTGTAGTTACATTAGATTTTATTGATTGGGTTAATACGGGGTGTTTGAATCAAAAAATACAGAAAATAAAAGAAGAAATCCCTGATACGTGTAATATAGTGTTAATAGAAATTCCTAATGGAGGATTAAAAGATTTAGTAAAGATAAAAAGTGTACTAGCACTTGATATTTCAACAGGGGAACTATTAAAAGGATCGAAAAACCTTCCTTTTACATTAGTAAAAGGAGCTCCATATGGTAAAGCAAAAAAATTAATTGAAAAATTAGGATCTATTGGTTTAGCACTAAATACAATACCAATGGATAAAAATAATTAATGTTAAATATAATTTGAAATTCATTTTTAATTGCCTGATATTAATTTAATGATTTATTAAAAACGAACTAACATTTTAAAGGTTAGTTTGTTTTTTATTTTTTTACAAGAATTAAATAAGGAATGTGAACCCAAACAGTGTTACATGGAATAGGAAGAGATTTATTAGAAGGTAATTTACGATTAAATGAACCCAAGAAATAACTATATAAATGGTAATAATAAAGGAGAATATATATGAAGATTTGGCAATTAAAAAGCTCGACTGATGATTATGAAACCTTTCAATTATTGAACTATGAAGAGGATAAAAAATATTTTAAAACTAGTTTTAACTCTATGGTGAGTTTGTCAGATTCATGGACGCCTAAGTTTATTGAGGTAACAGATGAAGGGAAATCAAGCGATTCCCCTATTTTTTGGGGAAAGTCTGGTGTACAAATAATTAGTGAAAAAGCCAAGAATGTTTTAGAACCTATAGTAGGAGATAATATTGAATTTTTACCATTAATTCATAAACAAACAAACAAAAAATACTATGCTATGCATGTTTTAAGGGTGTTGGAAGCACTTGATACTAATAAAACAATCTTTGATAAGTTAAGTTCAGGTTTAATAATAGGATGTAAAAAATTTGTATTTATTCCTTATGTTGTCCAGCACGAACCAGTTTTTAAATTGAATATAAATGGGAAGGTACATCCTAACTATCTTTTAGTATCAGATCAATTCAAAAATGCAATTTTAGAGAGTGAATTAAAAGGTTTTCAATTTACTGAAGTGTGGGATTCAGAAGAGGGTGCGTAAAGAAATCTAATTTAATTAGATTATTAATGGGAATCCATATCTAAGAGAGTAAAAAATAAAAAGCTTATGCACTTGTATAAGCTTTTTATTATGAATAAGTATAGAAAGGGATGGTAATTCATATTCAAGATATATTTTAGAATCACAAAGTAAATAGTAGTAAACGATTTTTTGTTACGTAACATTCTAGTTTACTTTAGAAGATAAAAGAATAGTTAAGGGGAATAAGCATGAAAATATGGGTATTAAAGAGCGTGTTAGATAACTTTGAATCTTTCCAGTTGTTAAATTTTGAGGGGGACCATAAAAAATATATTGATGGAAAAATAAATTCAATAACTCATTTAGCAAATTTATGGGGCAATATATTGATAGAGTGTGTAGAAGGAGGTAATTATAGTGATTTCCCTAAATTTTGGGGAGGAATTGGTGCACCAATGATTAGTGAAAAAGCCAAGAGAGTACTTGAACCTTTAATAGGTGAAAATGTTGAATTCTTACCACTTTTACGCAATTCAACTAGTGAGGTATATTATTTGGTCCACGTGTTGAATGTACTAGATGCAATTGATGGAGATAAAGCAATCTTTAAAAAAATGATTACAGGCCTTATAGTAGGTTGTGAAAAGTTCGCATTTGATTTTAATATAGTTCAAAATGAAGTGATTTTTAAGGTTTACATAAATGGAAAAATTCATCCTACGGCTGTTTTTATTTCGGACGAGTTAAAGGTTCTTATTGAACAAAGTAATTTAAAAGGTTTTGAATTTATTGAAGTGTGGGATTCGGAAGAGCTTTCGTAAAGGAATTTAATAAAAGTACATCAGATTAATGATGTTAATTAATACCCAAGAGAGTAATAAATAAAATATAAGAAGCTTATGTATTTGCATAAGCTGTTTATTATGAATAAGTAAGGTTTCAGAAACAACAATATATCACTCAGTAGTAAAGGAGAATAGCTATGAAGATTTGGGAATTAAGAAATTTCTCTGATAACTATGAGTCTTTTCAATTATTAAATTATAAAGAAGATAAAAAGTTTTTTGAAGGGAAGTTTAACTCTACAATAAAATTAGTAGATTCATGGAGAAAGCTACCTATTGAATGTTTAGAGGAAGGAAAGGCCAGTGATTTTCCGCACTTCTGGGGAGAAATTGGTGCCCTAATGGTTAGTGAAAAGGCAAAAAAATTATTAGAGTCTATAGTAGGTACTGATGTTGAATTCTTACCCCTTATACGTAACTCAAATAGTGAAATATATTATTTAGTTCATGTATTGAATGTACTAGATGCAATTGATAGTGATAAAGCAATCTTTAAAAAACTGATTACAGGCCTTATAGTAGGTTGTGAAAAGTTCGCATTTGATTTTAATATAGTTCAAAATGAAATGATATTTAAGGTTTACATAAATGGAAAAATTCATCCTACGGCTGTTTTTATTTCGGATGAATTGAAGGTTTTAATTGAACAAAGTGATTTAAAAGGTTTTGAATTTATTGAAGTGTGGGATTCGGAAGAGCTTTCGTAAAGAAATTCTAACATTATTAATGACCCTGATAAGTTTACGATAAAAATTTAAGTCCCCTTGTTATACAAATTAGGGGACTATTGATCTCGTATTAACGAGCAGTAAGATTCCCTCTTCAAAATGCGGCTAAAGCAAAGACGTTAGGTGGGAGATCAACTGCTCGTAAAAGCCCGATTGGAGAAGGCTAATAATTAGTGGGGGGTGGACAAAACTTCCGATGAAAAATACTATTTTTCATGCACAAGCATCGAAACATCATCATTAATCAACGTCCCAACATGTTCACCTAAACAAATTCTTTTCATAACGCCAGGCTCATCAAAGTTAAAGACGTGTGCCGGTAAATTATAATCTCGAGCAAGCAATAAAGCTGCTTGATCCATTACTTGTATGTTTTGCCTAACAATATCGTTATAGTTCAGTTTTCGATACATTTTCGCTGATTTATTATATTTTGGATCACTTGTAAAGACACCGTCTACACCTTGTTTTGCGACCAAAATGGCGTCGCTATTCATCTCAATGGCTCTTTGTACACTTGGGTAATCTGTTGTAACGAATGGTTGCCCGTTACCACCACCGAATATGACAACATAACCGTTATCTAAATGATGTACTGCACGTAGGCGAATATATGGTTCAGCTACTGCATTAAAAGGGATGGAAGTCATAACGCGTACTTCTCTATCTGTTTTACTTGTTAAAACGCCGCGAAGCATTAAGCTGTTAATAATCGTACCTAGCGTACCGATATTATCAGCTTCTACACGATCAATTCCCCATTCTTCAGCTAGATGACCTCTGAAAATGTTACCGCCGCCGATGACAATGGATACTTCGATATCTAGGTCAATAATGGATATTATTTCGTTTGCGATATGTTCTAATCGTTTGGAGTTAAAGCTATTTCCAGATTGATCAGCAAGTGCGCCGCCACTTAGTTTAATTAAGACGCGTTTATATGGTTTCATAACAATTCCCCCTATATAGATTGCAATAAAAAAGGAACAAAGGCTAATGCCTTTGTTCCTTCGTAAGAAAATGAAATAGAAAAGAAATAGATATGATGAACTTCTTCACGTGATTTTTCATAACATCCACTCCTTTTCATCCCCATTTATTTAGAATACGTATATCTTTTAGATTATACGAAATAATCTGATGTTTTATCAAGGTTATTTTATTTCTTTTTTATAAAAAAGTGTCAATGAATATTATAAGAAATAAATTTGAATTTTTTGTGACGAACTTGTAGGTTTTTGTATGATTTTGTAGGTTCGCTTATATGATGTGTGAGTAGCTTTTATAAATTCAAATTGAAAGCGTTCGCATGAAGGGGATGAACATAAATGAAAAAATTCGGATTGGCAACACAAATTTTTGTCGCGCTTGTTTTAGGGATTGTAGTAGGGGCAGTCTTTTATGGCAATAAAACGGCGATTTCTTATATCACACCAATTGGGGATATATTTATTCACTTAATTAAGATGATTGTAGTACCGATTGTTATTTCAGCATTAATTGTTGCGGTAGCTGGTGTAGGAGATATGAAAAAGCTTGGGAAACTGGGCGGTAAGACAATTCTTTATTTCGAAATTATTACGACGATTGCTATTTTAATGGGATTACTTGCAGCGAATATATTCCAACCAGGTACTGGCGTTGATATGAGTAATTTACAGCAAAGTGATATTTCTTCTTATAAACAAACAGCAGATGCAACAGAGAAGAAAGGCTTTGCAGAAACGATTGTTCATATTGTACCGAAAAATATATTTGAGTCTATTACACAAGGTGACTTATTACCGATTATATTCTTCTCAGTACTATTCGGTTTAGGAGTTGCAGCAATCGGTGAAAAGGGAAAGCCTGTTTTTAACTTTTTTGAAGGTGTACTCGAAGCGATGTTTTGGGTTACAAATCAAGTGATGAAATTCGCACCATTTGGTGTATTCGCATTAATTGCTGTTACGGTTGCAAAATTTGGTGTAGCAACACTACTTCCTTTAGGAAAACTAGTGCTAGCTGTATACGTAACTGTTATACTATTCGTTGTGATTGTATTAGGTATTAATGCACGAATGGTCGGAGTAAACATTTTTACATTAATAAAAATTTTAAAAGAAGAACTTATTCTTTCATTTACGACAGCAAGTTCAGAAGCTGTTTTACCTAATATAATGAGAAAAATGGAAGAGTTCGGTTGTCCAAAGGCAGTTGCCTCTTTCGTAATTCCGACAGGTTATACATTTAACTTGACTGGATCAGCTATTTATCAAGCGTTAGCGGCATTGTTTGTTGCACAAATGTACGGTGTACACATGTCACTGACGGAGCAAATAACGCTATTATTCGTTCTCATGTTAACATCCAAAGGTATGGCGGGAGTTCCGGGTGCATCATTCGTTGTTGTATTAGCGACGTTAGGATCAATGGGCTTACCGCTAGAAGGCATCGCATTAATTGCGGGAATTGACCGCATTTTAGATATGATTCGCTCAGCTGTCAATGTATTAGGAAATGCATTAGCTGCCATTGTTATGTCGAAGTGGGAAGGCGAATTCGATGATGAGAAAGCAAAACAATATGTAGAAACGGTCAAACAAACAAAAGCAGCGTAAGAGATTGTTAAGGAGTGAGTAATCATGGCAACATTAACTGAAGTTAAAAATGGAGTACGAATTGAAAAAGATTTTTTAGGTGAAAAAGAAGTACCAAATTACGCGTACTACGGTGTACAAACAATGCGTGCAGTGGAGAATTTCCCGATTACAGGATACAAAGTCCATGAAGGTTTAATTAAAGCGTTAGCAATTGTAAAAAAAGCGGCAGCACTTGCTAATGCAGATGTAGGAAGATTGGAATTGAAAAAGGGTGGTGCTATCGCAGAAGCATCACAAGAAATCCTTGAGGGGAAATGGCATGATCATTTCATCGTTGATCCAATTCAAGGTGGTGCAGGAACTTCAATGAATATGAACGCAAATGAAGTCATTGCCAATCGTGCCCTTGAATTATTAGGAATGGAAAAGGGAGACTATGATTATATTAGTCCAAACAGTCATGTAAATATGGCACAATCAACAAACGATGCATTCCCAACAGCGATTCATATTGCAACATTAAATGCATTAGAAGGCTTATTACAAACAATGGGTTATATGCATGATGTATTTGAATTAAAAGCAGAACAGTTCGATCATGTTATTAAAATGGGTCGTACACATTTACAAGATGCTGTGCCAATTCGTCTTGGACAAGAATTTAAAGCATACTCCCGCGTACTTGAACGTGACATGAAACGTATCAAGCAATCACGTCAACATTTATATGAAGTAAATATGGGAGCAACTGCAGTTGGTACAGGCTTAAATGCAGATCCAGAATATATTGAAGCAGTTGTAAAACATTTAGCTACAATTAGTGAACTACCACTTGTTGGTGCAGAAGATTTAGTAGATGCAACTCAAAATACGGATGCGTACACTGAAGTATCTGCAGCACTTAAAGTATGTATGATGAACATGTCTAAAATTGCGAACGACCTTCGTCTAATGGCATCAGGTCCACGCGTTGGATTAGCGGAAATTATGCTACCAGCTCGTCAACCAGGTTCATCTATTATGCCAGGGAAAGTAAACCCTGTTATGCCAGAAGTAATTAATCAAATTGCGTTCCAAGTAATTGGTAACGACCATACAATTTGCCTTGCTTCAGAAGCAGGACAATTAGAATTAAATGTTATGGAACCAGTACTTGTTTTCAACTTACTTCAATCTATTAGCATTATGAATAACGGTTTCCGTGCCTTTACAGATAATTGCTTAAAAGGAATTGAAGCGAATGAAGATCGCTTAAAAGAGTACGTTGAGAAGAGTGTAGGAATTATTACAGCCGTGAACCCTCATATCGGCTATGAAGCAGCAGCTCGCGTTGCGAAAGAAGCAATTGCGACAGGGCAATCCGTTCGAGAACTATGTGTGAAAAATGGTGTATTGTCACAAGAAGAATTAGAGTTAATTCTAGATCCATTCGAAATGACACACCCAGGGATTGCAGGAGCAACTCTTTTAAAGAAAAATTAAAAGAAGAGGGGGACAATCCCCTCTTTTTTGTTTACAATATAGAAATGCTATATATGAATAGAGGTAGGGATGTTATGAGTAAGTTTACAGTGGCTTCTAATGGTGCATTAGAAACAACATTAAGAGGAGCAGAAGTATTATCAACACCACTTTTAAATAAAGGGGTAGCTTTCACACAAGAGGAAAGAGAAGAGTTAGGTTTAAAAGGGTTATTACCGCCAGCGGTTTTAACGTTAGAAGAACAAGCACGCCGAGCGTATGAACAATTTAGTTCTCAGCCGGATGATTTATTAAAGAATGTATACTTAACAGCGTTACATGATCGAAATGAAGTGTTATTTTATCGTATTTTAACAGAGCATTTACGTGAAATGTTACCGATTGTATATACACCAACTGTAGGTGTAGCAATTCAAAGATATAGTCATGAATACCGTAAACCACGTGGCATTTATTTATCAATTAACGATCCATCAGGTATTGAAGATGCATTTGCAAATATCGGTGCAACAGCTGAAAACATTGATTTAGTCGTTGTAACGGATGGAGAAGGTATATTAGGAATTGGTGATTGGGGTGTTGGTGGAATTAACATCGCAATCGGGAAATTGGCTGTATATACGGCCGCAGTTGGAATCGATCCTAGCCGTGTATTACCGGTAATTTTAGATGTAGGTACAAATCGTGAGGAATTATTAAACAATCCATTTTATATTGGAAATCGTCACCCTCGTATAACAGGTGAAGCTTACGATGAATTTATTGATACGTTTGTTCAAGCGGTAAATAAACAATTCCCGAAAGCACTTCTACATTGGGAAGACTTCAGTTCTCGAAATGCACGAAAAATTTTAGATAAATATCGTCATGACGTTTGTACATTTAATGATGATATTCAAGGTACAGGGGCAGTTTCACTTGCTGCTGTATTATCGGCAGTAAAAGCTTCTGGTGTACCGTTAAGTGAACACCGTGTAGTTGTGTTTGGTGCTGGTACGGCTGGAATCGGTATCGCAGATCAAGTAAGAGATGCAATGGTTCGTGTCGGCTTATCAGACGAAGAATCACATAATCGTTTCTGGTGTATTGACCGTAATGGGTTGGTTACAGATAATATGGAAGATCTTCTTGATTTCCAAATTCCATATGCAAGAAAAGAAGCTGAAGTAAGTGATTGGAAACAAAATGATGCTATCGGACTTGCTGAAGTTGTGAAACATGTAAAACCGACAATTTTAATTGGTACATCTACTGTTGCAGGCGCATTTAAAGAGGAAATTATTAAAGAAATGGCTTCTCACGTAGAAAGACCAATCATTTTACCAATGTCGAATCCAACGCCACTTGCTGAAGCGAAACCAGCAGATTTAATCGAGTGGACAGAAGGAAAAGCATTAGTTGCAACAGGAAGTCCGTTTGAACCGGTTACATATAACGGTGTAACGTATGTGATTGGACAGTCAAATAACGCACTTATTTTCCCAGGACTAGGTCTTGGTACAATTGTTGTTCGTGCAAGCGTCATGACGGATGGAATGTTCGCAGCAGCAGCAGAAGCAGTTGCAAGTATGGTAGATACAAGTCAGCCAGGAGCGCCTATTTTGCCAGAAGTTGAAGAGTTACGTAATATCTCTGAACTGGTTGCGATTGAAGTAGCGAAAGTTGCAGTTGCAGAAGGTGTTGCTAGAGAGAACTTAAGTGATGACGATATTAAGATTGCCGTAAAAGAAGCAATATGGGAACCGGAGTATCGCCAAATAAAAGCGGTAGAAAAGGTTAGAATATAGAAATAAAGCCCGTTTATAATTATAAGCGGGCTTTCACTTTTACAATTGAAAAAAAGCATAGGAAGTGGCACCTTTGAATTGGAATCAATTATGGAAGAAAGATATGTATCTTTTAATTATATTAATGGTTGTTGTTCCGATTGCTGGAGAGCTGAATTTTCATCCTTTTAATGATATGTTTCGTGTTAGTTTCGGGACACCGCTTTTCTTCTTTTTATTACTATTTTTAAGAAGAGTGCCAGCAGCAGCTGCAGGTATTCTTGTAGGTATATCTGTAGTCTTATTTCGTGTATGTCTTGACTGGGTATTGCAAGGTTCATTCCATATGACAGAATCATTTTATTTGCGTTATCCTGTGTTCTTTTATTATTTTATTTATGGAAGTCTTTTTTCGCTTTGTAGGGTGAATAAGTTTCATCAGAAGCCAATTGTGATAGGATGTCTTGGAATTACAATTGAAATTATCGCAAGTATGTCTGAACTTGCGTTTTATCATATGTTAGTGCTGGGGACAACGATAACAGTTTCTGAAGTGAATAAACTAATTATTATTGCTATTTTCCGTAGTTTCTTTGCACTTGGTTTTTTAAATATGATGAACTTATATGAAACGAAGTTAAAAGAATCACAAGTTCGAAAAGAAAATGAAAATATGTTAATGTACCTCTCTAATTTATATGTGGAATCTGTCCATTTGAAAAAAACGTTACAAAATGCTGAGTTAATTACACAAGAAGCATATCAACTATATCGAAACTTACAAGCGAACGATGATTTAAATAGCAAAACAGCATTAAAAATAGCAGGAGAAGTGCACGAAATCAAAAAGGATAATCAAAGAATTTTTGCAGGACTATCTAAACTGTTATTAGATAAAAATGTGGCTGAGTATGTAGAAGGACATGAATTAGCGGAAATGATTGTAAGAATTAATGAGAAATATGCTGAAATGTTAGAAAAAGATATACGTTTTTCGGAACATATAGAAGGTGAGCATGCAGAATATCATGTGTACACGGTCTTATCCATTTTTAATAACTTAGTTGCAAATGCAGTTGAAGCAATTGAGGGTAGAGGTCTCATTATTATTAAGCTATATAAACGAGATAAACATATATTCTTTGAAGTAATTGACGATGGTCCTGGTATTGCACAGAAGTATAAGAAATTAGTATTTAAGCCAGGATTTACTTCAAAGTATGATCAAGCGGGAACACCTTCAACAGGTATTGGACTTTCTTACATAAACGAAATGGTAACAGAGCTAGGTGGAGAAGTGAGATTAGAAGACCGAGAAACTGGCGGAGGGTGTAAGTTTATCGTTTGTTTACCGGAGTGCAGTTTAAAGCGGGAAGGAGAATAAAGTTGTTTTATTATATCGTAGATGATGATGAAGTTTTCCGCTCCATGCTTTCACAAATTATTGAAGATGGCGATCTTGGGGAAGTAATTGGAGAGTCGGAAGATGGAGCTTTTATTGAAGCGGATCAATTAAATTTTAAAAAAGTAGATATTTTATTTATTGATTTATTAATGCCAATGCGAGATGGGATTGAAACAGTTCGCCATATTGCATCCTCTTTTACAGGGAAAATCATTATGATTTCTCAAGTTGAATCGAAACAGCTTATTGGTGAGGCGTATACACTTGGTGTTGAATATTATATTACGAAACCATTAAATAAAATTGAGGTTGTATCTGTTGTACGTAAAGTAATGGAACGTATTCGTTTAGAGCGCTCTATACATGATATTCAAAAATCATTGAATAACGTTTTTAAGTGGGAACAGCCGCAAGTTCGAAATGAGCCAATGCAGGAAGGAAAAAGAATAGCAGATTCAGGGCGCTATTTATTATCAGAACTCGGTATTGCGGGAGAGAATGGAAGTAAAGATTTACTTAGTATGTTGGAATATTTATATGGACAAGAAAAAGAGCAAACGTTTGAATTTGGATTTCCTGCGCTAAAAGATATCTTTCACCATATAACTATAAGAAAATTAGAGAATATAGCTTCAGATGCAGATATAGATAAGGAGAGAAAAGCATCTGAACAAAGGGTACGTAGAGCGATTTATCAATCGTTAAATCACTTAGCTTCCCTTGGATTAACAGACTTTTCAAATCCGAAATTTGAAAGCTATGCTCCGAAATTTTTTGATTTCACTGTAGTTAGAAAACGGATGACAGAAATGACAAAAGAAGAAGTAGCAACTTCTGGACATACGCGAATTAATACGAAAAAGTTTATTCAAGTGTTGTATTTTGAGGCGAAACGGTTGATGGAGATAGAATGAAAAGAGATAAGTGTTTCAGATTGTAGACAAAGTCTTGTTCAAGTGACATTGAGTTTCTTGGTGCTTAACATGCTTTTGACTCTCTTTTTTAATTAGAGTTGGAATAGAAACAAAAAATAAATATAATATTGTTAATGCACCAACGGGGAGGAGGACAGGACATGAATAAAGAAGAAAAGGTCATAGTGGGTTTCAGGGACTTATATAATAAGATTGTTTGGCTTAATAAGGATAAGATGGAAGACAGTCTTAAGGGTTATAATTCTTCTGAAGTACATTGTATCGAATACATTGAAAAAAATGTAGATTCTAACGTGACAAAACTTGCGGAGTCCTTTTATATGACTCGCGGTGCCATAAGTAGAATAACTAAAAAACTTATAAAAAAAGGCCTTATCGAAAGTTATCAGAAGTCGGATAATAAGAAAGAAATCTATTTTAGGCTTACTGAACAAGGGAAAGTAATTTATAAAATACATGAGGATCTGCACAAAGAGTTTGAAGAACGGGATAAAGTTGTGTTTGATCAAGTAACCGAGGAAGAATTTGATAGTATACTTAGCTTCGTGGAAAAGTATAGTAGACATTTGGATACAGAAATAAAGAAACAAGGTGTACATATTAAGTCGTAATCTATTCAAAAAATAAAAATGAAACGGCAGGCAGTCCAAGGATGGACCGCCTTTTTTATTGTTGTAATTTTGTTGACAAGGAAACAAAATGGAGTTATTGTTTTGTTGATAAGGAAACAAAAATAACTGTTGGGGAGAGAATGAAAATGTCCAAATTCAGATCACATAATGAACATAATACGGAACGAGTCATAGATAAACACGCCTTACTATTCGGTCTCATCTCTGTGTTTCTTTGCGGAATAGGATTCAGCATTATAATACCTGTCGTTCCATTTTTAGTGCAGCCATATACAAGTAATTCGGCAGAACAAGCGGTCGTCGTTACGCTATTAACTTCTGTTTATGCAGTCTGCGTATTTTTTGCGGCTCCCGCACTTGGAGCTTTGAGTGATAAATATGGTCGTCGTCCATTACTTTTAGTATGCCTTTTCGGTTCCGCAATCGGGTACTTAGTTTTTGGCATAGGAGGAGCTCTATGGATACTATTTGCTGGGCGCATAATAGAAGGTATAACAGGAGGGAGCATAAGCACTATCTTCGCATATTTTGCAGATATTATTCCTCCAGAACAAAGAACGAAATACTTCGGATGGGTAAGTGCGGTTGTAGGAGTAGGCACTGTAATTGGACCAACTATAGGTGGATATCTTGCCAAGTTTGGTTATTCTGTACCTATGTATTTTGGAGCAATAATAACTTTATTAAATGTTGTTTATGGAATCTTATATATGCCTGAGAGCCTTGACAAAAATAATAGATTGAAAGAGATTACCTTTGTAAGATTGAATCCATTTACACAGCTTGCAAATATACTTTCCATGAAAAATTTAAAATGGCTACTTGTCTCAGCATTCTTACTTTGGATACCAAATGGATCTTTACAGGCAATTTTTTCACAATTTACAATGGATACTTTTAGTTGGAAGCCTGCGTTAATCGGACTTATGTTTTCAATTATGGGATTTCAAGATATCATTTCACAAAGTTTCATAATGCCAAAACTTTTGACAAAACTTACTGATAAACAGATAGCAATTCTCGGAATGGTTTCGGAGATTATAGGTTATAGTCTTATTGCAGCATCAGCTTTGTTCTCATTTTATCCGTTTCTTATCGCTGGAATGTTTATATTTGGTTTTGGTGATTCCATCTTTGGACCTTCATTCAATGGGATGCTCTCGAAGTCTGTCGATTCTAGTGAACAAGGAAGGATTCAAGGCGGTAGTCAATCTGTTCAAGCTTTAGCAAGAATGATTGGGCCGATCATTGGAGGGCAAATTTATGTTTCACTTGGGCATGCCGCACCTGCTTGTATGGGGATCATCCTTATAGTAGCCGCAATAACAGTCTTATATAAGGGCACGCATGAAAATATGTAAATTACGTACTTTATCCTCCTTTTATAGACAGTAAGCCCCTTGTATCAAAATTTGCACATCCATCTCAATGGTGTGTGTGAAAAACTTTTATTACTCTTCTTCATAAAATCATATCTTTTAAATTATTGATGCGATAGTCGGTAAAACTTTTACATGAATAATGTAGAAGATATTTAAATACTACGCTGGAAGCTTTCAGAATCGCCTGCATAATAGGCAGTTTTAACAAGTACTGAAACTCTATTTGCTTACAGTCTGAGGTGTTTATAAATAAGTATCTTTTTTGTTAAACCAACATTTTATATTTTCTCGTGAAGCATGTAAAATGTTAAGTAAGAGAAAATGGTTTTACAGTAAGGAAGTGTCAAAAAATGAGTTTTACATTAAATAAATCGATTATTAAAGAAGTATGCGGAGAGACCTCATATAAAAGAGGTGAAGCTTATTATAAATCAAATAAAGTAATAATAAATCATTATGATGAAAATAAAGAAATTTGCGAGGCAACGGTAAAAGGGAATGAAGATTTTCATGTTACAGTAGAAAAAGCTAAAAAAGGTGATGTTGTTGCGAAATGTAGTTGTCCTTCATTAGCGTCTTTTCAAACGTACTGTCAACATGTTGCAGCCGTACTAATACAAATAAATTATAACCAGCAAACGGGCGGCATGTCCGAAAATATGAGCGGAAATGATCAATTAACGAGCGGGATGTTTCAGTTGTTTGCAGACAAACCACTGCGGCCAAAAAGTAAACAACACCGTTTTGATACACGTGAAATATTAGATGTTGCGTTTATATGTTCACCAGTAGCGACGAAAAGCGGTGGGGCCCTTCTTGGAATTCAGTTAAAACTTGCGAAAACATACTTTATAAATCATATTAGAGAATTTCTTTCTAACGTGGAGAAAAGAGAGACTTTTCATTGTTCCAATGAATTTACATACACACCAGATGTACATAGCTTCAGGCAAGAAACGGATGCGATTATTCAGCAGCTCATTAAAATTTATCATAATGAAAAAATGTATGAGGATACACTGGAAGTACATGCAAAACAAGATGATAGTATGATTTTAATACCGCCAGCTTCATGGAAGGATATGCTTTCTTTACTTTCTAAAGTTGAGTTTGTGGGACTTAATCAAGATGGAAAATCTTTTCATGGTTTACAAATTTCAAAAGGGCTACTTCCTTTACATTTTGAGTTTAATAAAGGGAGTAACGATGGGTTTACACTTTATATTGACGGCTTACAACAAGTAGAAGTAATGGATACGTATAGTTATGCTCTATTTGGAGGGAAACTGTATCAGTTGAACGCTGAGGATTGTAAGCGGCTTATCGAATTACAAAAAATGATGAATCGTTCTAGTAGTAACCAATTGTATATTCCAGCAGATAAGATGGAGCACTTTGTAGCAAAAGTTGTACCAGGGTTAATGAAGCTAGGAACTGTGCGAATAGATGAGGTAGTATCAGATTGTGTGGAAACGCCTTCGCTAAAAGCAAAATTGTATTTAGATCGAGTGAAAAATCGTTTGTTAGCAGGTCTCGAATTTCATTATGGAAACGTCGTGATTAATCCGTTAGAAGAGGATGGGCAGCCATCTGTTTTTAATCGTGATGAGAAAAAGGAAAAAGAGATTTTAGAAATTATGAGTGAAAGTGCCTTTGCGAAAACGGAAGGCGGTTATTTTATGCATAATGAAGAAGCTGAGTATAACTTTTTATATCATGCTGTTCCAACGTTAAAAGGTTTAGTTGATATTTATGCGACGTCAGCAATCAAATTACGAATTCATAAGGGAGACACAGCTCCTCTTATAAGAGTTAGAAGGAAAGAGAGAATTGATTGGTTATCATTCCGCTTTGATATAAAAGGTATTCCAGAGGCAGAAATTAAAGGGGTATTAGTCGCTCTTGAGGAGAAACGAAAATATTATCGTTTAGCAAGTGGTGCTCTACTATCACTTGAGAGTAAAGAGTTTAATGATATTAATCAGTTTATAAAAGAATCTAGTATTCGAAAAGAATTTTTAAAGGGCGAAGAAATAGATGTCCCTCTTATTCGTAGTGTGAAATGGATGAATTCACTGCAAGAAGGAAACGTATTAAGTTTAGATGAGTCTGTTCAAGAATTGGTAGAGAACATTCAAAATCCTAAAAAGCTGAAGTTTGCGGTGCCAAGTGGCTTAGATGCGATAATGAGAGAGTATCAAACATACGGATTCCAGTGGATGAAAACACTTGCCTATTATCGTTTTGGCGGCATTTTAGCTGATGATATGGGACTGGGGAAAACGTTGCAAAGTATTGCTTTTATAGACTCTGTTTTGCCGGAAATTCGAGAGAAGAAACTGCCTATATTAGTTGTTTCTCCGTCGTCCCTCGTTTACAACTGGCTTAGCGAGTTGAAAAAATTCGCTCCACATATTAGAGCAGTTATTGCCGATGGAAATCAAGCAGAGCGCCGAAAAATTTTAAAAGATATAACGAAATTTGATGTTGTCATTACGTCATATCCTTTACTGAGAAGAGATATAAGGTTATATGAGCAGCCATTTCATACGCTATTTCTTGATGAAGCACAAGCATTTAAAAATCATACGACGCAAACTGCAAGAGCGGTAAAAACAGTGCAGGCGGAGTACCGTTTTGGATTAACAGGAACACCTGTAGAAAATTCATTAGAAGAGCTATGGTCTATCTTCCTCGTTGTCTTCCCAGAATTATTACCGGGAAGAAAAGAGTTCGGTGATTTAAGACGAGAAGATATTGCGAAGCGGGTAAAACCATTCGTGTTAAGAAGGTTAAAGGGTGATGTATTACACGAACTCCCAGAAAAAATTGAGCACTTACAATCATCAGAACTTTTACCAGATCAAAAGAGGCTTTACGCAGCTTATTTAGCAAAGTTAAGAGAAGAAACGTTAAAACATTTGGATAAAGATACGTTACGTAAAAATAAAATTCGGGTTTTAGCTGGTTTAACGAGACTACGGCAAATTTGTTGTCATCCTGCTTTGTTTGTTGATGACTATAAAGGTAGTTCAGCTAAATTTGATCAGCTGCTAGAAATTTTGGAGGAATGCAGAAGTACAGGGAAGAGAATTCTTATCTTTTCCCAATTTACGAAGATGCTTTCGATAATCGGACGTGAATTAAATCGTCAAGCAGTTCCATACTTTTATTTAGACGGGAGTACACCAGCGCAAGAACGTGTAGAGCTATGCAATCGGTTTAACGAAGGAGAAGGGGATCTATTTCTTATTTCGTTAAAAGCTGGTGGCACAGGACTAAATTTAACAGGTGCAGATACAGTTATATTGTACGACTTGTGGTGGAATCCAGCTGTTGAACAACAAGCTGCGGATAGAGCGTATCGAATGGGACAAAAAAATACAGTGCAAGTGATTAAGTTAGTAGCACATGGAACAATTGAAGAAAAAATGCACGAGTTACAAGAGAGTAAGAAAAATTTAATCGCTGAAATTATCGAACCGGGAGAAGAGAAGTTATCTTCTATTACGGAGGAAGAAATCCGCGATATTCTTATGATTTAATATGGAAAAAGCTATGCTTTCATAGAGATGAAAGCATAGCTTTTTTGTTGTAATAATTATATTTTGTTTTGTACAAAGTAAAGAGATAAAGTGAAACTTTAAATAGTGGGAGTTGTTCGTCTCCCACTATTTATTTTATTTCTTTGTACCTTTACTTTTGTATGGTTTTGCAGCTTTCTTTTTCGCACTTGATTGCCAACGGTTCCATCCTTTACTTCCTGTACCTTGTCCTACACCTTTTTTCGGTTTTGCTTTCGTTTTACTCATATGATCACTCCGTTATATAAAAAATCTGATTTGATAATAGCCAATGTTTTAGAAAAATACTATCGATAAATGACTATGCTTGCTTTAAATAAAAACAAACTGCTTGAATGCTATAGTATATCATGAAATTGCGAGTAAACTGAAAGGAATTATAAAGAAAATGAAAATAATAAGAAATACTGCGGATTCTATATTTCGAACAATCACACTAGTTGTTGTATATATGTTAGTTTCAATTAGTGAAATGTTTTTTGGATTGAAGAGACAAAGGAAATAAAAATGTTATATTAAGAACAATCGGTAAAGGCATAAAATAAAGAATTGAAAATTTTTTTGAAACTTTTTGTTGACTTTATCGATTTTTTGTATAGAATAATCATTAATAAAATGTTTCAGAGATGTGACAATAAAACGACTATGAAAGGACGAGTAGTAGTAGGATGTAGTTTAAGCGAGTCAGGGGCGGTGTGAGCCTGATACGAAGCCTATTATGAAGAACCTCCTGGAGTCGCTAACCGAAATCCTTTATAGGAAAGTAGACTTAGCCGGGAACTTCGCCGTTACAAGAAGAACAGTATCGAGATTTTTTAATCTCCGTACTGTATAAGTGAGCAACCTCTGTTGCTAATTTGGGTGGTACCGCGGAACCAAAGTCTTTCGTCCCAGTTTTTTGGGAAAGAAGGGCTTTTTTTGTTGGCTTCTTTTCACAACATCCAAACATTTTAGGAGGAAACCACCATGTATCAATCATTAATGACAGTAAGAGAGACTCAAATCGCAATTAAGGAAGTTAAAACATTTTTCGAGGATCAATTAGCAAAGCGCCTTGAACTATTCCGCGTATCTGCACCATTATTCGTAACGAAGAAATCAGGATTAAACGATCACTTAAACGGTGTAGAACGTCCAATTGAATTTGATATGTTACATTCAGGAGAAGAATTAGAAATTGTACATTCACTAGCGAAGTGGAAAAGATTCGCATTACATGAATACGGATATGAAGCTGGTGAAGGTTTATATACAAACATGAACGCGATTCGTCGTGATGAAGAACTTGATGCAACGCATTCCATTTATGTTGACCAATGGGATTGGGAAAAAATCGTTCAAAAAGAATGGCGTACTATCGATTACTTACAAAAAACAGTACAAACAATTTATGGAATATTCAAAGAATTGGAAGATCACTTATTTGAAAAGTATCCGTTCCTTGGAAAGTATTTACCAGAAGAAATTGTTTTCATTACTTCTCAAGAACTGGAAGATAAATATCCAGAATTAACACCGAAAGATCGTGAACATGCAATTGCGAAAGAACACGGTGCAGTCTTTATTATTGGAATTGGTGATGCACTCCGTTCAGGTGAAAAGCACGATGGACGCGCGTCCGATTATGATGATTGGAAATTAAACGGTGACATTTTATTCTGGCACCCAGTACTACAAGCTTCGTTCGAATTATCATCAATGGGAATTCGTGTTGATAGTAAAGCACTTGATGAGCAATTAACGAAAACTGGTGAAGACTTCAAACGTGAGTATGATTTCCATAAAGGTATTTTAGAAGACGTACTACCATTAACAATTGGTGGTGGTATCGGCCAATCAAGAATGTGTATGTACTTCTTACGTAAAGCACATATCGGTGAAGTTCAATCTTCTGTATGGCCTGATGATTTACGTGAAGCTTGCAAGAAAGAAAACATTCATTTGTTTTAATAGAAGTGAGAGAGAATAGCTCAAACATAGAGCTATTCTTTCTTTTTTATTTTGTAAACGAATAGTTTACAGTGAGTTTTACTAATGGTTTCTTTTTCGTCTCCTTTTATCCTTTTCGGCAAGAAGACTCCATCTGATTTGTGTTACGGGTGAAACCCAACAATTCAGGTGGAGATGAATTGCCGTCAGTCAATAGGCTGAACTCTTTTGTTTCGTTCATAACAATTTTTTGATGGGGAACATTCGTTTCTTTTTGTCTTACGATATAATCTGTAGTAGATAAGGAGGGAATATATCGTAAGACAACGAAATTGGATAATAATCATTCGGTTACTTGAGCAAAAAGGAATTAAGATGAAGACCATGTTCACATTTAGTTCCGTTTAGTTCCAAATATTGATTTGTCAAAAGTAATTAACAGTTACAAAAGTGTTAGTTCTCGTTTCGTGAAACGAGATTTCCTAAGATAAAACATTATCTTAGGAAAGAAATAATTTTAATGAACTCTCTGAGAAAGGTGGTGAAAACAATGACTAAAAAGAGAGCAGTGAAAGTATTACGTAAACAAAAAAAAAGAGAAAACATGCAACGATTCACGCAGAAACAGAATATCGGACGAGCTTGTCTCACAGCTAAAGAATTTCGCTTACTGCAACGCATGTCACATAGTTCTAAAGCATTGCGAAATGTTGGATTGTACACGATTAAACAAAGTTATTTGAATAATAACAAGATGGCTACTGTAAAAGAAGTGGACACTGCCATGCAAACCGATATGAACTACTGGGGTATTCAATCAAACTCTGTTCAAGCGATTCGTAGAGCCTTATTTACAGAAGTGAAGAGCTTTTTTAAAGCAATGGAACAGTGGAAGAAAAAACCTGAAACCTTCACAGGTCGTCCTAAGTTTCCGAATTATTCCCGTTCCACTGACAAACGAATCATTGAAATCTATCAAGTTCCAAAAGTTGATAATAACGGGTATTGGATGATTCCGATGAATGTTGCATTCAGAAAAAAATTCGGTTCCATTAAAATACGTGTGCCTAAAAACTTAAGAAATAAAAAAATCTCCTACATTGAGATTGTACCGAAGCAAAAAGGTCGGTTCTTTGAGGTGCATTACACATATGAAATGCACGTTTCTCAAATGAAGAAACAACCCACGACTATTAGTAAAGCTTTGAGTTGCGATTTAGGTGTAGACAGATTATTAAGTTGCGTAACAAATACAGGTGATGCATTTTTAATTGATGGAAAAAAATTAAAATCCATTAACCAGTACTTCAATAAAATGATACGTAATCTACAACTGAAAAACATGGAAAATGGACTTTCTAAACGAGTTGTAACGAACAAAATGGCTGCACTTTGGCATAAACGGGAAAGACAAATAAATGGTTACATTTCACAAACTGTAGGCTTGTTGTTCGAAAAAGTGAAAGCATTCAACATAGATACTGTTGTCGTAGGGTATAACGCTGGTTGGAAACAAAAATCTGATATGGGAAAAAAGAATAATCAAAAATTTGTTCAAATCCCATTTCATAAACTGATTGCAGCAATTGAGAATAAATGTATAAAAGAAGGCATCCGATTTTTAAAACAAGAAGAAAGCTATACTTCAAAAGCTAGTTTTCTTGATAAAGATAGGGTTCCAGTTTGGGATAAGGATGATAGGACGCATTATCGCTTTAGTGGCAAACGGATCACTCGTGGTCTGTACCAAAGTAAAGCAGGGAAATGTATTCATGCTGATATTAATGGTGCATTGAATACATTGGAAAAATCGAGAGTTGTAGAATTGGATGACAATCTCAAAGTGAAAACGCCGATTCTATTAGAAGTGCAAAAACGTAAGGCTGTTGCTTCGTGCATAGCTTAGTGGGTGCGTCAACCATCCATGTGTACTCGACTTGTCGGGGCTTGTAGCACACGCCGGAGTCATCTGAGTGGTGGCTTCTTCCACAAGGAAGAATTGCTCTTTTTCGAAAGGGTGGTGCAAGTGGGGAAACGATTGTTCGTTTCTAGTACCAACCAAAAAGATACTTGGGGTGTTACTGTAAGGTGGCATGAATTCTAGAGCGTCAAACTATCTAGCGATAGACGAAAAGACCTAGAGTTCTAACTCAAGCCCCCACTGAAACGTTTCAACTCAGTGGGGGTAGTTGACATTGGATTTGGTTTGCTAATTATAATTGCATTCATTGATTATGAAAAAATACAGGTGGTTGTATTAGGAGTTGCACTATTCATGATGGTATTTTACTCGGATGTGAAGAAAGTTATTTTGAATGAATATAGAGCGTTTTTTCATGGGAAAGAGCGATAAGATATAAAATGAGAAGAGTCAGTTATATTTCCTAGGAAAGGATAAAATGAATAATTAAATTATTTTATAATGATTTTGGGATGTTGATAATATGTTAAAGAACGATTTGGATAGAGTCTTGAAATCTATGTGTAAAATGAAAATACATTTTTAAAAGCTCAAACAAGCATAACCACGTTCTAAAGTTAGGACGTGGTTAAAAATATGGTTTAATTGATAATGAAATTCTGTTTGGCAAAGCCAATAACTTTTTATAAAAAATTACTTAATTATTTGTTACCGATTTCTTCCGCCAAACCGATTAGAATTCCTTCGGTTCCACGAATGTAGCAGAGTCGATACGAGTTCTCATACTGAACTACTTCTCCAACGAGCTGAGCACCATGCTTAGTAAGTCTGGATACCATTTCGTCAATGTCCTCGACGGTGAACATGACGCGCAGATAACCGAGGGCGTTTACAGGAGCTGTCCGGTGATCTGCTATAGTAGGTGGGGTGAGAAATCGCGAAAGTTCAATTCGGCTGTGACCATCTGGCGTAACCATCATAGCAATCTCTACGCACTGAGAACCGAGTCCAGTTACGCGACCAGCCCATTCACCTTCAACAGTAGCTCGCCCTTCGAGATTCAAGCCAATCTCCTCGAAGAAAGAGATTGCGTTATCAAGAGATTCTACAACGATGCTGATATTGTCCATTCTTAGTAATTTGTTTTTTGTCATTGTCTTTATCTCCTTATATGTATAAATTTATTATCTAATTATCCTCATAATTATACTAGAATCTCTTCTAAACAAAAAACACCTTGTCACAGTGTAGGAAAATGTGACAAGGTGTTTTCGGGTATGTCATATAACAACTTATTAACAAAAAACACTTCGTAAACTTTCTACTATTGAAATATACGCGAACTTTATTTCGTGAATACTATCATTTCAAGTAGTTTCAAGAATTTGATACTGTAGTTGCTATTTGATAAAAGAACTTCGACTTCCCCGCAAAATATTCCCACCCTATTTCTATTTATATAGGAAGGAAATAGATTCGTATAATTTGTTGTAAGTTTTACTGGTGGAAATTAAATCATTTGCACTAAAGGTTCAATTTTCGCCATAAATGATTGATGAAGTGCTTCAACACCCGTTACTAAATGAAGACGGTCAATAACGACAGATACTTTAATTTCTGATGTACTTACCATTTTAATATGAATATCTTCTTCTTTTAAAGTAGTGAACATATTCGCAGCAACTCCTGGGTTAGATACCATACCAGATCCTACAATTGATACTTTTGCTAAATGATTTTCATGTTCTACAGATTCATAGTGAAGTGCTTCTTGATTTTGTTCCAATACTTCTAATGTTTCTCTTAAATCATTAGAATGGATCGAGAAGGAGAGGTGAACAGTTCCTTCATTTGTAATACTTTGAATAATAATATCTACATTAATATGTGCTGCTGCTAATGTAGAGAAAACTGTTGAAAGTGCACCTTGTTCTAATCCTTTAATTGTGACACGTGTAATATTATCCTCAAATGCAATACCTTTAACGATTGATTGTTGTTCCATGTTACATTCTCCCCTTACAATTGTTCCGTTTTCTTGTTCCATACTTGAGCGAACTTCTAAAATTACATTATGATTTTTAGCAAATTCAACAGCGCGTGGGTGTAATACGCCAGCACCGAGGTTGGCAAGCTCTAACATTTCGTCATAAGAAATTTCATCTAATTTATAAGCATCTTGTACAACTCGTGGATCAGTCGTATATACGCCGGTCACATCCGTATAAATATCACATTTTTTTGCTTTTAATGCAGCAGCTAATGCGACAGCAGTCGTATCGGAGCCACCACGACCAAGTGTGGTAATTTCATTTTCTTCACTTATTCCTTGGAAACCAGCTACTATAACAATCGTGCCTTCAGTAAGGTAAGACTGAATACGAGTGGTGTTAATGTCAGTAATCCGTGCACTACTATGTACAGATTCTGTCGTAATACCAGCTTGCCATCCTGTTAATGAAATTGCGTTATAACCTTTTGTTTGTAGTGCTATTGTTAATAATGAAATAGTTACTTGTTCTCCTGTAGATAGGAGCATATCCATTTCACGTTTACTTGGATTTTCAGTAATAGCGTTAGCAAGTGCTACAAGTTTATCCGTACTTTTTCCCATTGCTGAAACGACAGAGACAATACTATGTCCTCGTTCATATTCTTCAATAATTAAATTTGCTACATGTTGAATGCGTTCGACGCTTCCGACAGAAGTACCGCCAAATTTTTGTACAATCGTTTCCATTACGAATTCCTTCTTTCGTCCATTTTTAAGAATAGGTTAGGACATATACAAATCCCAATATTCCTGTAGTTACCAGAGAGAAAAACAAAAAACACCATCTCAAATAAGTGAGGATGGTGCTGTTACAGGAAAAGGGAAACAGAAAACGGAGCTAATAAAAAAACCGCCAAAAAAGGAATATCATAAAAATGATATCTCTTTTTTGTAGATAGCTCTTCATACGTACACGTCTGTACATATGACAGTTCTGTTTCTATTCGAAAACAGCCCCAATTGATAAATGCAGAGAAATTTATCAATTTCGGCAACACTTCCTTTCCTCTAAAATCATAGACATCTCTGTGTCTCCTTTAGAATACTTATAAGCGTTGCAACCTCTATCTCACGTTTTAGGCGAGAGTGTATGATTTATGAAGTTGTTGGTAACATTTGTTTTATAATAATTTAAATTTTTCAGGGAATCAAGTGTTTTTTGTATTTTTTTGAAATTCTATCTTTTTATTAAATTAGTTTGTGAAAAATGTAGCAAAATCGATTCATTGCATGTACATTGAAAATATAGCGCATGGGAGGTGGAAGGATGGGGAAGAAAAAGCCTATTTATGTAGCCACAGAAATGAACACAACAATGGAGAAACTATGGGCATATACACAAGAGCCTGATATACATACAGAGTGGGATGCTCGTTTTACTGAGATTTCGTATTTAGAAAAAAAAGAGGGAGAACCACAGAAGTTTTTATATAAAACAAAGATCGGATTTGGACTTGAAATAGCCGGAGAAGGGGAATCGATAGGTGAAATAAGAAAAGAAACTGGAGAACGCATTTCCTCTTTAAAATTTTGGACAGACAATCAATTATCACTTATACAAATAGGGCGTGGTTATTGGAAGTATACACCGAATGAAGAACATATTCATTTTGAAACGCAATATGATTATGATACGAGATTTGGTCGTATAGGAAATGTGATAGATTTATATGTTTTTCGTCCACTATTAGGTTGGGCGACAGCATGGAGTTTTGATGCTTTAAAATTATGGTTAGAAAAGGGACTTCATCCTAAGTTGCTAATTAGAAGAACGATGACGTATTGGCTAGTTTGCTTTTTATTTGCTTTCGTATGGTTATATCAAGGGATTGTACCGAAATTGATGTTTACTCATTCAGAAGAAGTAAAGATGCTTTCTGCACTAATCGGATCGAATGAAAGTAGTATTTTTATACTTAAAATAGTTGGATTTTTAGAAATAATATGGGGTGTTATGTGGCTATTGCCACTTCAAAAGCGAAAACTATTTATATTGCATATTATATTGTTGATAGTTTTAACATTAGCGGCAGGATCGACGAATATCGCTAGTTTTACGCAACCGTTTAATCCGATTACATTAAATTTTCTTCTAATAGGGTTATCGATTGTCGGTTATATAAATAGCACTAATTTGCCAAGCGCAAAAAATTGCAAGAGGACGAGAAAGGGATAAGTATATGGTTAATATTTATGAAAGATTATTAGGGGATTCTTATAAAAAGCTTCATCCAAAATTGCAGGAACGATATGCGATAACAAAGGAAAATAGCTTTATTGGGGAAGGGGAAATGGATGAAATTTATGGAGGATCTTTTTTCGTTAAATTAATATTAAAAATTACATCGAAGTTTCGAATGTTTTTCTCTGAGCGAGGGCAAAAAGTTCCGTTTGTGATACATAATACCGCTGAGCGAGATGAACATGGAAATGAGTTTGTACGGTGGAATCGTACTTTTTATTTTCATAATAAGAAAAGATATTTTAACGCTGTTATGCAGTTGGATGAAGAGAATAATGAAATTGTAGATTATTTTGGTGAGCCACATTTACTCGTTTCTACATTGAATTTTTATATTGATGAAAAAGGCGGGATGCATATTTCTTCAAAGAAACAATGGTTTTTTATGTTTGGAAGAAAAATACCGTTACCTAGATTTTTATACGGAGAGGCAAAAATTGTTGAAAGTTATGATGATGCACTGCAATGTTTTCGAATTCATGTACAAGTACGGAATCCGTTAATTGGTTCGTTATTTTCATATAAGGGAACATTTGTGGAAAGGGAATAAACGTTATGAAAAATATACTATTTGGGCTTGATTGCTATATTATTTTTCTAATATATGAGTGGTCAAATGTAAACCCAGTTGAAGCAATTATTTTATTATCTATTTTGTTATTTATACCGATGTCTTTTTGTATTATTGACAAGAAAAAAAGAAATGGATCGTATGTATTATTTTATAAATTTGTATCGTTTTTATATCCAATCGCAGCAATCAGTGCAATGCTAGCTTTCGTAACAAATCACTATTTCTTTGCGCTACTTTGGTTTGCATATACAGGAATCGTTGCGTTATTTGGTGTAAGTAGATTGTTAGAAAGAGGATGGAAACCGATAGAAGAGACGGCTATCGATAGTGCGTTTATTTATTTGTTTTTAGGTGGTTTTTGGTTTTTTGCTTCAGTAGCAAAGGTTTCAATTATGCACTTTAGTTCTGACATTGTTTTACTTACAGCGGCACACTTTCATTATTCGGCATTTTTATTGCCGTTATCAGCTGGTTTACTTGGAAGAAAAAGAGAACGGGGAAGTAAGTTATATGACTCTATTATGTTTATCATCGTCATTTCTCCAATGACAGTTGCAATAGGAATTACGTATTCGAGGGTATTTGAATTTTTTGCAGTGTTCATATATTTATGTGCCATTTATGGATATGGGATTTACGTATGGAGAACGAAATTCAATGCTATAAGTGCAAAGATTCTCCTTACTCTTTCATCCAGTACACTTATGGTAACAATAATGTTTTCACTCATATATTCATACGGAAATTTCAAACAAGTAATGACGATTACAATTGCACAAATGGTCTGGATTCACGGTGTTGTAAATGGAATTGGAGTAGCGTTACCAGCTTTTCTTGGTTGGATGATTGAAAAGAGTACTCCGAATTATAAATATTACGGGAAAACAATGAGCAGGTTAAGAGGAAATGCGACAGTTGGTGAAGCATTTTTACATAACAGAAATTTAATAGATAGCAAGGAATACAAAGGTTTAGTTGATAAAATGAATGATTTTCATAGTGAGGCATTTGACATGACGAAGATTCCTTTAAGTATTATTCGTTTTTATGAAAATACAAAAGAGTATGAGTTACAATCGCATATTAAATGGACTCGTTGGTTCCGCCCGGTTGCATTTTGTTATGAGAAAATGAGTAAGCGTGTAGGACAAATACATTTAGGAATGGGCGGCAAGTGGGAAACGATGCATGGCTCTATCATTGGGATAATAGATGAGAAGGATGGAAGAGAGAATGTAAGGGCTTGGCTAAGAAAAAATGAAGCAGGAGAGTCTGTTTTTGTAGCCCTCTATTCAAAGCATGCATACAAGAACGAGACATATATGAATATCGCATTGCCTTTACCATATTCGAATATGACTGGTATTTTGAAGTTGTACAATGATACGAACCAGTTAATGATTACAAGTAAGCTAAGAGAGCGTCGTAAGGGAGATGAAGGGATATACTTACATACCCGCTTCTTTACAATACGCTTACCATTAGCAGAGACTTTTATTATTAAAGAGAGAAAGGATCAAATATTAGAAGCTAATCATAGAATGTGGATATTTGGAGTTAATTTTTTAGAAATTGATTATGAGATTAAGAAAATAGAGGGAAAGTAAGAAAGGCTTGGAGAGATTCCAAGCTTTTTTACGTATGGGTAATTGTCATAGCAACTTGTTTATCCAAGTCTTGGTCCCAAACACGCTGAATTTCAAACGTACCTTTTTCAAAAAATAATGGGAATCTCTCTTTAAACCAATCTTGCATAGGAAGATTGAGTGCTGTATCAATTGGCACCCATAATAATTCGCCTTCAGGAGGATTCAAAAGGAGTTCACCTTCAAATGAATCTGTCCAATAGTTAAATACCATATATCGAACATTTTCTTTCGGATTTACGTATTCATCTAATCCCTTAAAAGTTAAATTTGAAACAAGTAATCCAGTTTCTTCTTTTACTTCTCGTTTAGCAGCTTGAACGATACTTTCTGGAAAATCTACTTTACCGCCAGGAGCGATGTAACCAGGGAAGCCTAGATGATCCGGCCGTTGTATTAGTAATACTTCGTTATTATGTTGAATCATACACATTGTATAAATGCGGTGTTCGACGCTTTTCCAATTCGTGCTCATACGAATCTCTCCTCTTATAAAGTGAAACTTTAATCAGTGGGGGGTTCTTCATCTCCCACTGATTATTAGCCCTCACCAATCGGGCTTTTACGGGCAGTTGATCACCCACCTAACTTCTTTGCTTTCGCTGAATTTTGAGGTGGGGGTCTTACTGCCCGTTAATGCGGGATGAAATGAGTCTCTTATAGTTTAACTATAGTTATTTGTTCCAAAAAATACAATAATAAGACAAAATTATACAAAATGCAATTGACTATTACTAATTTTCAGAATTATAATTAGTCTGTTATATAAAAACATTGTACTTGAGAGGGGAATATATTCTATGAAAAATAGAATAATCGCAGCAGCAGTAATCGCAGCTAGTATATTATCTTATTCATCTAGTAGTTTCGCACAAATAAAAACGTTTCCAGATGTCCAAGCAGGGCACTGGGCAGAAGATTCTATTAACTACTTAGCAGAAAAAGGCGCAGTTACAGGTAACGAGAAAGGAATGTTCGAGCCTGGAAAAGAGATCACTCGTGCAGAAGCAGCTACAATGATGGCTAAAATCTTAAACTTACCATTCGATAAAGATGCTAAACCATCTTTCGGTGACTCTCAAAACGGATGGTATACCCCATACATCGCAGCTGTAGAAAAAGCTGGTGTTGTTAAAGGGAAAGGCCCAGGCGTATTTGATCCAACTGGGAAAATTGACCGGGTTTCAATGGCCTCTCTTATTGTAGAAGCTTACAAATTAGATTCTAAAGTAAATGGTACTCCAGCAACTAAATTCAGTGATTTAGAAAAAAGCTGGGGGAAAGCAAAAGCTAACATCCTAGTTGAATTAGGGATTTCTGTTGGTACTGGTGATAAATGGGAGCCTGAAAAAATTCTAACTAAAGCAGAGGCAGCTCAATTTATTAAAAAGGCAGATTCTCTTAAAATAGGTAACCCTTTAGTAGAAAAGGTAGTTATTATTGATCCTGGTCATGGAGGATTTGATCCAGGGAATCCAGGGCAAGGTGTAGAGGAAAGTGAAATTGTATTTGATATATCTTTAAGATTACAGCAATTGTTAGAAAAAAATACACCTTTAAAAGCTTTGTTAACACGTGAAGAGAACGGAAATCCAGGAAGTAACAAGAATGAGTCTCTTGTGAATCGAGTGAAATTTGGTCAAGAGAACAATGCAGATATATTTGTAAGCATTCATGCAAACTCTTCTCAAAATCATGATGGTTATGGAACGGAAACATATTATTATAAAAAATCCAAGCGTGGAGAAGAGACACAGATTGAAAAGGATAGCGAAGTATTAGCGAAAAAAATTCAAAAGCGAGTAGTAGAGGCACTACATACAAGAGATAGAGATATAAAAGATGATCATTCGTTTTATGTAGTAAATAAAAATACAGTACCAGCAGTTTTAACAGAGCTTGCCTTTATTGATAATAATATAGATAATGGCAAATTAGCTACTGAATCAGGAAGACAAATTGCTGCAGAGGCAGTTTATGCTGGTATTTTAGATTATTATGACTGGAAAGGTTTCAATGTTTCAAAGTATCGTTTAGCTAAATAAAAAATATCGTTTGCTAAGCCCATCTTCTATATAGAGATGGGCTTTTCATATGAGTTTGTATAATTTTGTATCGAAATAACAAGATATATCGTATTATGCTGATTATAAATAAAATAATGGTAGATTAGTTTATTTGTATCACGTATACTTTTACTGTTGACTAATTAAGAGTTTGTTAGTTTAATAGGGAAAATTTTATTGAAAAGGGAGGCAAGTTAACACGGGACAAGCATATACATAACGTGTTAAAAAAATATGAAAAAAGTTATTTCTAATGTGTTAGCAGTGACAGTCGCACTTCAAGTAGTGATGGCTCCGGCAACTTCATTTGCAGCTGAAAAGGAATTTCCAGACGTTCCGAAAGATCATTGGTCGTATAAAGCAATTACTAATTTAACATCAAAAGAAATTATTGCAGGATATGATAATGGTAAGTTTGGATTCGGGGATGTTGTAAATCGTGAGCAAGTAGCCGCATTAATATATCGTGCATTAAAACTAGAAGCGAAAAGCGAATATAAAAATCCATACTCTGATATTAGCGAAGGAACGACAATGTTCCAAAATGAAATTTTAACTTTAACAGATATGGGGATTTTCGTAGGTGATGGTAAAGGAACATTTAGACCGAAAGAATCTTTAACTCGTGCTGAAATGGCTGTGATTTTACAGAAAGCTTTTAAACTAAAAGTAAAAGCTAATCATACATTTAATGATGTTTCGAAAGATCATTGGGCAAATGATGCGATTAGTGCATTAGAGTCTAACGGCATTGCTGCAGGTAATGGAGCAGGTGCATTTAATCCAACTAGTGTTTTAACACGTGAAGAATATGCACAATTTTTATTTAATGCTATGGCATCATATATCAATCTAGATGTAACGTTACCATCTAATGTAACAGCGCAAGAGATTGAAGATTTTATTGGGGAATTTCATTCTGACAGTCCCCTTATTGGAAATGGACAAGATTTTATTAAAGCACAAAATGAGTATGGTGTGAACGCTTTATATTTAGCAGCACATGCGATCTTAGAATCTGGGTACGGAAAATCAGAAATTGCATATCGTAAACATAATTTATTTGGGCTAAAGGCATTTGATTGGGATCCATTCGCAAATGCAAAATATTTAACGTCTTACGGGCAAAGTATTTCGTACAATGCTGATTATGTAAGAAAGAACTACTTAGAGAAAGGTGCTCCTCATTTCAATGGTTACACATTACCTGATATGAATGAAAAATATGCAACAGATAAAGCATGGGCTGGAAAAATTGCTAATATTATGGAACGTATTAAGCCTTTCAATAACAAAGATTATCAAAATGTAAAACGATTACCGAAAAACCCTAATACATTAAATGTAGATGCATTAGGCGAAACAATTCCATATAAAGATTATGCAAAAGACGCAAAAACTACTGTTCAGTCGGTAGGATCTTACTATCAAGTTCCATTCCCGTTTAACAACCCAATTAAGAGTGTACCAAACGTTACACAAAATGAAGTTGGAAAACTAGAAAATGGTACAAAAGTAAACGTATATCGTGAAGATCCAAATGGCTGGGTAGAATTCTCACTTGAAAATGCTCCAGAAAAATATTGGACATTGAAGAAGAACTTAAAATTATAAAGTGGAAAGGTGTTTTCATATATGAAAACACCTTTTTTATTTATATTCAACACGTAATATTTGTAGATTCATTATGATTTTCTTTTTTATATTTTTACCAATAATTTAACAGTTCATATATAATTAAAGGTAATAAAGATTGAATTTTCTGTGTTTAATCTTAGGTATTAACTTAATTTGAAAAGAGGAGAGAGATATGCAAGGAGAAATACCAACAGAGAAAAATTTAGGTTATGTCGGTAAATTATTATTGCCAGTTAAAGTGTCACCACACTTCAAGTTTTTATGGATTGGACAATTACTTTCGACTTTAGGTAGTTCGATAACGATGGTTATTCTGCCAGTCGTTGTATATTCATTAACTGGTTCAACAGTTGTAATGGGAATGACTATGGCAATGTACATGCTTCCTAATATTCTTGCGTTACCGTTTGCTGGATTAGTCGTGGATCGAATTGACCGGGTGAAATTGATGTTATTTACAGATATAATCCGCTGCATATTAATGCTCTTATTTGCAACACTTATATTTATGGACGTTTTAACAATTCCACTTCTATATGTACTCGTAGCGTTATATGGACTTATGGAAGGGATATTTCAGCCGGCGTATTCAGCTGTAAGAGCAAAAGTATTTGTACCGGAAATTCGAAATGCAGCTAATGCATTAACGCAAATGAGTAATCAAGGAATACGACTAATTGGACCGGCTCTTGGAGGATTGATCGTTTCAGTTGCATCCGCCGGAATAGGATTTGATTTGGATGCAGTAACATATTTGCTATCATTTTTATGTTTATTATTTTTAAGAGAACTAAAGTTTAATAAAGTACAGAAATTTGAAAGAAATAAAATCAATTACAAAAAAGATTTTATGGAAGGGATTCTTGTTCTAAAGAGTCATCCATGGTTGTGGATTACCATTCTAGTCTTTTCTTTCGTTAATATTTGTTATGCTGGCGTAATCGTTGTATTAATTCCATGGTTGTTTAATGTTCATCATCATTTTGAAGCTTACGTGTATGGCTTAGGTATGGCTGCTTCTGGTGCTGGAGCTGTAATTGCAGCACTAATTTTTGGTGGGAGGCAGCGGTGGCATAAGAGAGGATTACTTGCGTATGGTGGTGTTTTAATTAGTGGAATGGCGTTATTAATTATGCCTTTCGTTTCTTGGGCACCGGCCTTAATTGGATTAATGGCAATTGAAGGATTCGGTATTATGATATTTGGGCTTATTTGGGAAACAAGTTTACAAGAGCTTGTACCAGAAGAAGCTTTTGGAAGAGTGGCAAGTCTTGATATGTTAGGCTCATTTGCTTTATTACCATTAGGGTATGTGGTGGTAGGCTGGTTAGCTACTGTAATAGGTGGAAAGATAACAATTATAATGCTAGCTATTTTAGTACTCATAACAATTGGAATGGCATTGTCTGTACCAAGTATTCGGCGGTTCGATTGATTATGTAGGCAAAAAGGGGGGATGGTATATGACTATAGAAAACCTACATGATTTAGTAGTACATGAGTTGGGATGTAAATACGTTTTGGGAGAAAAGGTATTTGAAGCAAGGAATTTCACGGTGTATATTGCTGCTCCTATAGAAAATAAAATGACATATAATCGACTCATCTTAATTAAGCATTTGTCTAATGAAGAGCCTTCCATACATGTTTGGGACAAAAAAATCTGTGTAGACGCTACAAAAATACATATTGCAAAAGAAGTGACAGAAGCAATTCAAACGGGTTTTGTAAATAAAGAGTAAGCCCTAATCAAATTAGGACTTACTCTTCATTAAACACAAATGTTTGCTTCATTTTTTTACTCTCATGTACTGGATGACCGTTGTAAGAGAAATTCTTTTCTTCCCAAGTAATGACAACTTTAAAATTATGGCTATTAAAGTCTAATGGGAATACCATGTAGTCAAAGCTTGTATGACTTTTTGAAACGTTGTTATTAGATGAAGTAGGATTAAAGGTAGCTTTAGATGTAGGTGTGTTATCAAGTATTTCCACCGATACATTTGCAACATCATTACCAATATTTTTTAAGAGTAAACTATACGTATCATATACACCTTGTTTTGGCTGCACGGCTTGCTTGTTTGAGTTATGAGATTTGTCAATTTCGATATACCACTGTTTAGACTTTGACGCAACTGGTAGTGATTGAAATGTGTATGCACTAGCTTGTATTGGTAGTGCTAAGCAGATTAGTGCAAAGAGAGAAAATATTTTTCGTTTCATCTTTAGAGAGCTCCCATTCTTTAAAGGATTTATTTGTTATTATCTTCTCTTTTTAAGATAATATACCATGTAGTTTAGGGGAGGGTATATTGAAAGAATTAGTAAGTATGGGAAGCAGCATGTTTCTACAACTGTTATTTTTGTATATATTTATTTCTGTTGTTTTATTGGAACTCAATCCATGGTATGCGGTAGTGGTTTATGTGGCTATTGCTATAATCAGTCTTCTGCTAGGAATATACTCGATTGCTTTCTCTATGAAGAGTAGCTTGAATACTATTTTTCTAACACTACCAGGTGGAATTATAATAACATTATTTTCAATATTAATTATTGGATTTACAGTGTTTGCTTACTTTTTACGAGAAGGAGATATTCCGCCTGTAATTCGTTTGTAGTATAAGTGAATCGATAGAGCTCCTATCTTTTCGTTATTAATCTTCCCAAGTATGTCACACGCACATTTAAAAAAACAAGGAAACTGTGTAGAGATTTTTCGGCATAGTTTCCTTATTTTGTTTTTTTGATTAATAATAAATGCTTGCTAAAGGATACGAAAAAGCATATCAGGGGGATTAATTTATTAATATAAAGTAGCGTCCAACTTATAAAAGATAGATATAGGTGGAGGGGTACGAGTATTAGTTAAAAGAGATATTAATATGAAAAAATTACCAATAAATATGTTAAAATAACATTGTCATATAACAAGGGGGATTCGTTTGATGGAAAAAGAGCATCTTGCTAAAGTAGATTTAACGAAAAGAATTGAATCAAAATCTAAGTACAATAAGAAACTTGAAAAATATCAAATGCGCTTATTGGCACTACAGCAAATATTAAAAGAAGAGAAAATAGCCGTTATGATGGTTATGGAAGGTTGGGATGCGGCAGGTAAAGGCGGAGCAATTAAGCGAGTGACTGAACATCTTGATCCACGCGGATTCCAAGTAAATCCAATTGGAGCGCCTGCTCCTCATGAAAAACGGTATCATTATTTGCAACGTTTTTGGCGGAAACTGCCTCAGTACGGGCAAATTACTATATTCGACCGTTCATGGTATGGGCGTGTATTAGTTGAACGTGTTGAAGGCTTTGCTACAAACGAAGAGTGGACGAGAGCGTATGATGAAATTAATGATTTCGAAAAACTATTAACAGATGATCATTACATAATAGGAAAGTTTTTCTATCATATTAGTAAAGATGAGCAGTTAAAGAGATTTACAGAAAGAGAGAACAACCCTCTTAAAAGGTGGAAAATTACAGATGAAGACTGGCGAAATCGTGAAAAATGGGATGAGTATGTCGAAGCAATAGAAGACATGTTTGAAAATACAAATAAGCCGAATGCAAAATGGCATATTATCGCGAGTAATGATAAATTATACGCCCGTTTGAAAACATTGAAAGTAATTATTTCATTAATTGAGGATTATTTCTTAGAGCATAATATAGAATTACCTTCTTATTATAATGAAATAAAAGAAGGAAAGAAAAAGAAAATTGAATCTGTGCAAGATGCAGGAGTCAAATAGTAAAAAGGTTTGTATAGGAAATATGAAGGGAAGCTGTCTTGTAATTTGGTAAACCCAAATTACAAGACAGCTTTTTAGTTGGAAGTATTTTATATATTTATATAAAGCGAGTGTACCAATTATTTTAGTTTGTGCTGTAGTAAGTTTGTTGTTTTAGGAAGGGGAAGCTTTAAGAAAGAGTAGTAGGGGAATAGGCTAAATATGAATCGCATTTTAATTATGGAACGTTAGCTGTCAAAAAAATTTATAGAGTTATTTTGGGAACTCCTCGGTAATGGGCGAAACGTAAACCGTGGAGTTCTTTATTTTGTGATTATAGGCATATGTATCACTGTCATTAAGTATTTGCTTTCATTCATTATCCGTCAAGATCAAGTTTTTGAAGTTTAGAAAGGTAAACTGAATTATATTAATAAGTTGTATAATTGTTTTTTTACATGTCATGAATGGGCACGTATCAAGTTCAAATAACGGATGCATAATATTATTTTCATAGGATTTTAAATATATTTTTCAAAGGGGTGTTCTTTAAATGTTTATAAAACCTATAAATTTAGCGATTCGATTTTTTCTAGAATTATGTGCTCTTGCATCACTATGTTACTGGGGCTTTCAATTTTGGGAAAGTGTATATGTGAAATTTATTTTTGGCATTGGCTCACCACTACTTTTTGCGACAATATGGGGGATTTTCATTGCACCTAAAGCATCATTAAAGCTGCCAGAACCATATAGGTTTATGTTGGAAATTATATTGTTTGGAGTTACCTCAGTTGCTCTATATGTTGTTGATCAAATAACCTTAGCTATTATTCTTGGGATGGTATTTATAATAAATCGCACTTTAATCATTATTTGGAAACAATAATTTTTTTGCTAAGTTTCTTCACGAAAGGAACTTAGCCTTATTTAAGGTGTAGGAGTAACGAAATATGGATAAATTTAAGCGCTTTAAATTTTGGGATTTTGTTGTTTTATAGTACATTAACAAGAGATATTAGTTTCATAGGGAGGGTGAGGAAATGATAGATACAGCAGATGCTTTAATAAGTAAGCGTATGTATACAGAAGAAGAGCAACAAAAATTATATAAACGAACGTTAATAATCGTAAGTATTTCACAAATGTTTGGCGGAGCGGGATTAGCTGCTGGAATTACAGTAGGTGCACTTCTTGCACAGCAAATGCTTGGGACGGATGCGTATGCAGGATTACCGGCTGCTATGTTTACAATGGGATCTGCGGTAGCGGCTTTCTTTGTTGGGAAGTTATCGCAAAAATATGGTCGCCGAATAGGACTTGCAACAGGGTTTATAATAGGGGGACTAGGGGCTATTGGAGTTGTATTGGCTGCGTTAACAAATAGTATTATTCTTTTACTAGTTTCTTTACTCATATACGGTGCAGGTACAGCGACGAATCTACAAGCTCGTTATGCTGGTACCGATTTAGCAGATAAGAAGCAGCGAGCAACTGCTATTAGTATTACGATGGTTATGACGACTTTTGGTGCGGTGGCTGGTCCGAATTTAGTAGGTGTAATGGGGGATTTTGCTGATTCAATTGGAATTCCTAACCTTGCTGGTCCGTTCATATTATCAGCAGCGGCATTTATACTTGCGGGTCTTGTTCTTTTTGTTATGCTTCGTCCAGATCCGTTAATTATTGCTAACATAATAGAAAGATATAAACAGGAACATACATATAAAGGGCAACCAGTAACAGAAGAAATAATAGAGAATAAGCGTGGTGTTACCGTTGGAGCAATCGTTATGATACTTACTCAAATAGTGATGGTTGCGATTATGACGATGACGCCAGTTCATATGGGACACCACGGTCATGGTTTAAGTGCAGTAGGTCTCGTGATTGGTTTTCATGTAGGTGCAATGTACCTTCCATCGCTTGTTACAGGAATGTTAATTGATAAAATTGGCCGTACTACGATGAGTATAGCTGGTGGGATGATTTTACTTGCAGCGGGTGTCATAGCTGCGATAGCACCGAGTGATTCTTTATTATTATTAATTGTTGCTCTTTCTTTACTTGGATTAGGATGGAATCTCGGATTGATTTGTGGTACAGCACAAATCGTTGACTCCACAACTCCTTCTACACGTGCTAAAACACAAGGGAAAATAGATGTTTTTATTGCGTTAGCCGGAGCTTCAGGTGGAGCGATGTCAGGAATGGTAGTAGCTAATTCCAGTTATGCGGCATTATCATTAGCGGGAGGGGCTGTAGCCCTACTGCTTATTCCAGTTGTGATATGGTCTCGGATAGGTAAATAAATTTCATGAAATTAAAAAGAGGTTCTAGTTATTCCCTAGAACTTCTTTTTAATGTATTTAACTTAAATCCCATGCCACAATAAGCCCTAAATGCGTAAGCCCACCACCAAATCCGTATAGCAAAAGTGTGTCTCCGTTATTTAATCTTCCTTTTTTTCTAGCTAAATCTAAAGCGAGTGGAATAGAGACGGAAGATGTATTCCCCATATCTTCCACACTCGTTAATGTTTTTTGAATAGATATTTTTGATTTTTCGCAAATAGATTCAATCATTCTTAAGTTAGCACTATGTGGTATGAACCAGTCTATATCATCTATTTGCAAATTTGCAGTATGTAATAGTTCTTTTATGCTGTATGGTACTGTTCGTACAGCCCATTTATATACTTCTCTTCCATTTTGAACAATTTTTTCACTTGTTTGTAGTGGTGTGCCATTCATAGTAGTAGATAAGTTTGTTCTGTATAGATGAATGCCACCGTCACCGTTTGTTCCCATGTGAGCAGCGATAAAGCTTGGTTTGTTTTCATCTCTTTCTAATAAAATAGCTCCAGCGCCATCACCGAACAAAATACAGGACGTTCTATCGGTGTAATCAGTAACTTTAGATAATGTCTCTGTCGCTATGACGAGTACTTTTTGATGTGATCCAGAAGTGATTAAGCTATTACCGACATGCAGTCCGTATGTGAAACCAGCGCAAGTCGCATTTAAATCAAAAGCTAGTGTATGAGGTATGTTGAAGTATTGTTGTATTTGGCAAGCAACACTAGGGAAAACATAGTCAGCAGTAGTTGTAGCGACGATGATACAGTCAATATCCTCTAAGTTTTTCTTATATGTTGTACACAAATTTTCGATTGCTTTAATGGCTAAGTGTGAGGAGTATTCGTCTTCGTTAGCAATTCTTCTTTCTTTCATGCCTGTTCTTTGTACAATCCATTCATCATTCGTATGGACCATCTTTTCTAAATCGTTATTAGACAATACTTGATCTGGAACATAAGTACCAATTGCGGTAATACGAGATTTAGAATTCATAGGAACATCTCCTAACTTATTTTTATAACCTGATACTAATATCAGGTTATAAAAATGTCAATAAAGATTTTCTGTTTAATAAAATTAATATATTTTAATAAATAGAAAGGGATTTGAGGAGTGATGTCCAAATAATATACGGAAAGCTTCTAAAATTGATACTTTGAAGGGGTCTGAGATTCTTGAAAAGAATCATTTATTTGTTGTCTCTTGTTTTAATTTGTAGCTTTACTTTTTTTATTTTGCCAGAGAAATCTTATGCTTGTGACTGTATTAATGTATCACCAGAAGATGCATTTCAAAAAAATGATGTGGTGTTTGAAGGTAAGGTGTTAGAAGTTCAAGAGAAAGGTGAAGGCGGAATTAAAACATTATTTGAAGTGAAGAAAATTTGGAAAGGGACAAGTTCTTCGCGAATTATTATATATACAAGTGTAAGTAGCTGTGCATTTCGTTTTGCAGAGGGAGGAGAGTACTTAGTCTTTTCTTCTTATAGAGGAGAGGAAAAGTTAGAGACATCTATCTGCAGTGGAACGAAGAGATTAGATGAGGCAGAGATTGAGAAAAATGCTTTAAGTCATATTGCAAAAGAGTCGGTTCCGACGAAGAAAGTGGATTTAAAAGATGAAATGGTAAGCGGTTTAAGTTGGTGGCAAGTAACTATCATTTCTATAGGTGTGTTATTGTTAATTGCTGTTGTTATTTTTATTGTGAGAAGAACTCGCAAAAAATGACGATTAAAGTAAAAATATAAAGATTTTCTTTCTGTTTCTATAGGTGGTTTAATCTTGTGAAAGCGAATTACTTATGCTACACTTTATGTAACTTAAAATGAACGGAGGGGCTTCCTTTGATCTTAATCAGATTACGTCTCAATACTTTGTGCCAATAATTGAATAGCGCTCAAAGGCTCTGTCTGTGTACAGAGTGAACGGGATTGGTCTGCCTATTTTAAAGGAACCCTTTATTAAGCTTATATGTGAAAAAGAGGGAGGGACGAATACGCCCTCTTTTTGTTTTGCCTTTATAAATAGAATGGGATAGTATAGGTGAACACTTGTTGGATACGTATACTATCTTGGGACTTTTTGACCATGTATAGGACGAAAGCACTGCTTTCTTCTATTTCTTTGGTGAACCCTTATCCGTTTACGAAAACACAGGCAGTGACCTGTGTTTTTTATTTTGCGTAATCGAAATGGAGGAATAAATATATGGAAGAATTATTACAAAGAGCAATATTAGTTGGAGTGAATTTAGGTAAGGAAGCTGATTTTGCATATTCGATGGAAGAGTTAGCAAATCTTACGGAAGCTTGTGATGTGGAAGTAATCGGTCAAGTGACGCAAAATTTACAACGAGTAAATCCGTCGCATTATATTGGAAAAGGGAAGATTGAAGAAGTAGCAGCGTATGTGAAAGAAGCAGATGCAAATATGGTCATCTTTAATGACGAATTATCTCCTTCACAAATTCGAAATTTAGAAGAGGATTTAGATTGTAAAGTAATTGATCGTACCATTTTAATTTTAGATATCTTTGCGCAACGTGCGAAAACGAAAGAAGCGCAGTTGCAAGTAGAAGTGGCCCATCTTCAGTACATGATGCCTCGTTTAATCGGTCTTCGTGAATCTTTAGGAAGACAAAGCGGGGGAGTTGGCACGAAAAATAAAGGTGTCGGTGAGAAGAAGTTGGAATTAGATCGTCGTAAAATTGAAGAACAAATTGCGGCTCTAAATAAAGAATTAGAAGCACTTGTTGCACAGCGCCAAACGCAGCGTAAACAACGTAAGAAAAATGAAATTCCAGTTGTGTCGTTAGTAGGATATACGAATGCAGGTAAATCAACGATAATGAATACAATGCTTAAAATTTTTAATGGTACTGTAGAGAAACAAGTATTTGAAAAAGATATGTTATTTGCGACGTTAGAGACATCTGTACGAAATATTGATTTGCCGGATAATAAATCATTTTTATTAACGGATACTGTTGGATTTGTAAGTAAGTTACCGCATCATCTTGTGAAAGCATTCCGTTCAACGCTAGAGGAAGTGGCGGAAGCAGATTTACTTATTCACGTTGTAGATTACTCAAATCCCAATTATGAGCAATTAATTGATATTACAAATGAAACGTTAAAGAAAATTGGCGTGGAAAATATCCCGACGATATATGCATATAACAAATCAGATTTGGTAGATGTTGAAATTCCGAAAGTGCAAGAAGATCGCGTTTATCTATCTGCGAAGAAACATGTTGGAATTAAAGAGCTTGTAGAAGTAGTTCGTTCACACATTTATAAAGAGTATACGAAGTGTGAAATGTTAATTCCGTATGATCAAGGGCAGGTAGTTTCGTATTTCAACAATCATGCACACGTTTTATCTACGAGTTATGAAAACGAAGGTACGAAAATGGCACTAGAATGTAAGACGAGTGATTATGAGAAATATAAGCGTTTTTCTATTTAATAAAAAAAGGCGATCCTAATATGTTTTAGGATCGTCTTTTTCTTCATAGTTGCAAGCCTTCCTTTCGTCCTGCCTTAGTATAAAAGAAAATACAAAGAGTTCATATAAATAAATCCGACAAAGCAGATAGAAAAAACATATTTTTTTAGAAGTTGAATTTCTGGAAAAAGAAATGAAACCAGTATAGAATAGAAATGTTTCAAAACTCAGAATTTTTTCTGATTAAAGTCTAAATTTATTACACTAACTGTAATAAATATATATTTTGTACAGGAAGGAGAAATACACATATGCAGGCAGTTTCACAAAAAAATACAGTAGAAACACCGACAATATATCGAATATTATTTGCGATTAGTTTCGGACATTTTTTGAATGATTCGATGCAAGCGGTTGTGCCCGCGTTGTTTCCTATTTTGGAAAAAACGATGAATTTATCCTATATGCAAGTAGGGTGGATTGCGTTTGCGTTAAATATGACGTCATCGATTATGCAGCCGGTTTTTGGGATGTATTCAGATAAGAAGCCGTCACCATTTTTATTACCGCTCGGTATGTTTTCGAGTATGCTTGGGATGATTGGACTCGCATTTGCACCGAACTTTATAATTGTTATTATTTCTGTTTTATTTATTGGATTAGGTTCCGCGGTCTTTCATCCAGAGGGCGCTCGTGTTGCTTATATGGCAGCCGGTGCAAAACGAGGTTTAGCGCAAGCGATTTATCAAGTTGGAGGAAATACAGGGAATTCTCTAGCACCTATTTTTACAGCATTAATTTTCGTTCCGCTCGGTCAAATTGGTTCTTTAGGCTTTACAGCCTTTGCAGCAGTAGGAATTGTATTGTTAATTTCTGTGTCTAATTGGTATAAAAATGAATTAGCAACTGGTGCTGTAAGAAGGAAAAAGAGGGCTGCGCTTGAGGCGGAAAATGCAATTGTAAGTACGCACATTAAATTCGTTATTATACTTCTTGTTTTTCTTACTTTTGTACGTTCTTGGTACGGTGCTGGTATCGGGAATTTCTATCAATTTTACTTAATTGAGCATTACGGTTTATCTATAAAAAATGCGCAATATTTTGTATTCGCATTTATGATTGCTGGTGTATTAGGTACGTTCTTTGGTGGTCCGTTAGCAGATAAATTCGGTAAGAAAAAGATTATTGTCTTTTCGATGCTCGGTTCAGCGCCGCTTGCACTATTGTTACCTCACGTTTCTCTTATGTGGGTTGTACCGTTATTTTTATGCATTGGATTTATTAGCTCTAGTAGTTTTAGTGTAATCGTTGTATATGCACAAGAACTTGTTCCAGGGAAAGTTGGAATGGTGTCAGGATTAATTGTCGGTCTTGCGTTTGGTCTTGGAGCATTAGGTGCTGTAGTCCTTGGGAAATTAGCTGATATGTATAGTCTTCAATTTATTATGCTATTATGTAGTGGTTTACCATTAATTGGACTTACTTCATTGTTACTGCCAAATGATAAGAAAACGATAGAATAGGGGATGCGCTATGAAATTATGTGAAAACGTTACAGAATTAATAGGAGATACACCTGTCGTCCGATTATCTAAATTTATTCCAGAGGACGCAGCGGATGTGTATGTAAAACTGGAAATGTTTAATCCGTCACGCAGTGTGAAAGATCGCGCTGCCTATAACTTAATTCATATTGCTGAGGAACATGGTCTCATTAAGCCAGGTGATACAATTATTGAACCGACAAGTGGAAATACAGGAATTGGCTTAGCGATGAATGCAGCTGCTAAAGGGTATAAAGCTATTTTAATTATGCCAGATAATATGTCCAAAGAGCGTATTAATTTATTGAAAGCATACGGCGCAGAAGTAGTTTTAACACCAGCAGAACAAAGAATGCCAGGAGCAATTGCGAAGGCGGTAGCGTTACAAAAAGAAATTCCAAATAGTTTTATTCCGCAGCAATTTGAAAACCCAGCAAATCCGAATATTCATCGTTATACGACTGCACTTGAAATTTATGAACAAATGGATGGAGAACTTGATGCATTTGTAGCAACCGCAGGAACAGGTGGAACAATTACAGGGACCGGTGAAACGTTAAAAGAGAAACTACCAAACTTATATATTGCCGTAGTAGAACCGAAAGGATCACCAGTGTTATCTGGTGGTGTTCCAGGCCCTCATAAACTAGTCGGAACAAGCCCAGGGTTTATTCCAAAAAACTTAAATACAGAAGTGTATAACGAAATTATTCAAATTGCGGATGAAGAAGCATTAACTACAATGAGAAACTTAGCAAGACAAGAAGGCTTATTAGTAGGACCATCTTCAGGAGCTTCTGTGTACGCAGCAATTATGATTGCAAAACGCTTAGGTGCTGGTAAAAAGGTTTTATGTATTGCACCTGATACAGGGGAGCGCTATTTAAGTATGGGGCTATTTGAATAAAAGTGATAGAAGCCCTTAATAGTAAGGATGAAAATCCCCTATTAAGGTGTTTCTTTTAGAAAAATAGATAATGGGTGAGTGGGGAGAATGACAATGAAGCTATTGAAACCAACATACGAATATAGCGAACAAATTATGGAGTATAGGCAGGCATTTTTACATTCAGGAGAAGAACCGCACGGTAGTTGTTCTTTACAAAATTTCGATTCTATTGGTGAATGGTTTGAAAAAGTATGTACACAAGAAGAAGGAAAAAATTTACCATCTAATCGAGTGCCATCTAGTCAGTTTGTTAGTGTTGAGAATGGAAAAATAATAGGTTTTGTGAATATTCGACACCGGTTAAATCCAGAGTTATTGTGGGAAAGCGGTCATATCGGTTATAGTGTTCATCCGAATAAACGTCGCCAAGGTTATGCAACTGAGCAACTGCAACTTTCATTGGCTGAGGCGCAAAAATTCGGGTTGAAGAAAGTGCTAATAACTTGTGATAAAGCTAATGTTGGTTCGGCTAAAACGATTCAAAAGGTTGGCGGTGTGCTAGAAAATGAAGTAGTTTCTTCTAATTCTGGCGAAATTGTTCAGCGTTATTGGGTAGAAATATGATTTAGTGGAAATTTGAAAAGGTAATATAATGTTTAATATCGAAATAGATAAATGAAAAGTAAGGGGAGTACTGCAGTTTTAGGGGGAAATGCAATGGGATTAAAAGAGAAAGCGATAGAGGTGTCGGAGATTTATAGGCAAAACCAGAAAGTCGAAGCTATTATTTTAGCAGGATCTGTAGCGAGAAAGTTAGAAGATGAACATTCAGATATTGAATTACATATTTTATGGTCAGAACCACCAGAGGATGAAGAGCGTCTAGGTCCAATTAATAATATTGGTGGAACGATTTTGTCATATCATCCTTACGAGGACGAAGAATGGTCGGAAACGTATTTGACGAAAGAAGGAATTAAACTAGAGATTAGTAACTTTTTAACATTGACAGTAGAAAAAATTATTTCAGAAGTTATAGAGCAGTATGATATAAATTATGAGAAACAATGTATTGTATCATCGGTTCATGATGGTGTGAGTTTGTATGGAGAAGTAAAAGTACATGCTCTAAAAGAAAGAGTTGAAGCATTTCCAGAAGAACTGGCGAAAAGGATGATTTCAGAAAACCTTTGGTTAAGCAATCGTTGGCATAATCGAGAGGCGCTTTTAAAACGAAAAGACTGGCTTATGCTTTATGATGTTATTTGTGAAGTACAAAGGGATTTATTCGGTGTTTTATTCGGTTTGAATAGAATGTACGTGCACCATCCTGCATTTAAATGGATGGCTTATAATGTAGAGCGTATGAATATTAAACCTGAAAATCTATATGAGCGTATGGCGGATACGCTGATAGGGGAACCAGAGTATAGTGTACAGGAGTTAGAAGTGTTGATCGAAGAGGTATTACATTTAGTAGAACAATATGCTCCAGAATTAAATATTGCTGAACAACAAAAGCGCATTCAATATGCGAAGTAAAAAAACAAGAGATGTAACAACGCGTTACATCTCTTGTTTTTTTATTTTACTAACTTTCCTAATACAGGTAATCGTCGAATCCTATCACCGAGAATATGCGAAGCAAGTCCACTCGTTAATACGAATAAAAGATAAACAAGTCCTCCTGCTGATGCGCATATAAATACAATAATCAGTGATTCTACATAAGATTGGCCAGGAATAATCCAGCTTATAAATGCTCTTAATACGATCACAACAGCAGACATTGCTGCGGAGTAAATCGTAATAAGAAATACTGTTTTTGCTGTTTCGCCAATTTTAAATTTCGCAAACTTAACGATGCAGTACAACATAATAATATTTGAAACGAGATATCCGAGAATTGTTCCAAGTACAGCACCATGTCCACCGAATAAATGTAAGAGCGGTGTGTTCACCACAATTTTAACGAGAATACCGGCTGAGAATGCAATCATTGTTTTTCTTTGATAATCAATTCCTTGTAATATAGCAGCTGAAACTGTGAAAATTGCACTTAATACAGCAGAAGGTGCAAATGAAATTAAATATTGTGATCCACCAAGTGCAATTTCAGGATTTACATAAACCATGCGGAATGCATCGTAAGCGATACTAGCAAGACCGAATGCGGCTGGGATAGTGAAGAATAATAATACTTGAAATATCTTTGAAATTTGTCCTTGTAATTCATCTAGCTTCCCGCTTGTAAATGATTTCGTTATAGCCGGAATAATTGTTAATGAGAATCCAGTTGCAAGTGAAGCCGGAATCATAATTAACTTTTGGGCATAGTTCGTTATATAAGCGAAAACTGCATTCGCGGTTTCTAAAGGTTCTCCCATTGCTCTAAGGACATCAGCTACGGTATATTGATCTACTAACGTATAGAGCGGGATTGCAATGCCTACAAATACAATTGGAATTGCATAACGTAGTAATTCCATATAAATACTTCTTAACGGAATGTTTGATGATCTCGTTTTCAGCTCACCTTCAGGAGGTTTTAATCCATTATATTTTTTCCAGTACATCATTAAAATAGAGACGCTTGCAAGTGCCCCGATAACAGCACCAAATGTAGCAACTGCAACAGAAGAAGCTACTGAACCTCCTAATAGTTTTGAGACGATAAAACTACCAACTAAAATGAAAACGACACGTGCGATTTGTTCTACGACTTGAGAAACAGCACTTGGTTTCATATGTTGAAAACCTTGGAAATAACCACGTGTAACACTCATAGCTGGTACGATAATAAGCGCGAAGCTTAATGCTCGCATTGTAAGTGTTACGTCTGCGATAAATTGTGGATCTGGTGTTTTCGAGCGAATAATAAATTGTGATATGTACGGTGCTCCAATAAATAAAGTTAAAAATCCTAAAAAGCCCATAAGCATCATTAATTTTACGCTCGAGTTATACAATTTTTTACTTGTACTATAATCACCAAGTGCATTATGTTTTGCAACAAATTTTGAGACGGCAATAGGAATACCAGCTGTTGAAAAGCTTAATAAAATACCGTACCAAGAGTATGCGTATCCATATAAAGCGACCCCTTGCGTTCCAACTAATAATTGAAAGGGGAAAAAGTATATAAAACCTAAAATTCGTGAAATCATTGTTGCACCACTTAATAAAGCGGTACCTTTTAAAACTTTTGAAGTAGACAAAATTCTTTCCTCCTACTCGTGCTGTCTTGCATTTATCGTATACTACTATAAACCTGCTAGAGAAGTTAATACAGTATAAACCATAAATGTTCTAATACTATTCATACAAAAGTCATATTTTGAATCTTTAAATAGAATGTAATGCATAAAAATTCGAAATATAAGTTGACACTATTTTTAATGTATGATAAAAATGATAGTAATCAATTCGGAAAATAATATTTGGGCAATGAAAGGGTATAGTAGTGAATATCTCCCTATTTCAGAGAGCTGATGGTTGGTGTGAATCAGTATATAGATTATTCATGAAGTTCGTCCTGGAGCATCTTTCATAAATCTCACATTATGAGGAAATGAAAGACGGTAGTTTATACCGTTATCAAATAAAGTGGTGAAGATTGTTTCACAACTAGGGTGGTACCGCGATATTTATCGTCCCTACGTATTTACGTAGGGACGTTTTTTATTTAGGTCCTAATTTTGGTGTGGCTTCATAACTAGGGTGGTACCGCGATATTTTATCGTCCCTACGTATTTGCGTAGGGACGTTTTTTATTTAGGTCCTAACTTTGGTGTATCTTCACAACTAGGGTGGTACCGCGATATTTTTGTCGTCCCTACGTATTTACGTAGGGACGTTTTTTATTAGGGAGGAAGTGAACGTATTAGAAAAGAGTATGGATAGAACAATATAAATACCGGATTGTAAAACAGAAAAAGATAAAGAGAGGAGATTAACAAATGAATTCACAGCAATGGACATCGAAATTAGGTTTCGTATTAGCTGCAGCAGGTTCAGCAATTGGTCTAGGGGCGATTTGGAAGTTCCCGTATATGGCCGGAATTGGAGGGGGCGGCGCGTTCTTCCTTATTTTCATCGGTTTCACATTATTAATTGGTTTACCGCTATTATTAGCTGAATTCGTTATCGGAAGAAGTACACAAAAAGAGGCTGTTGATGCGTATAGCGAAATCGCACCAAAAACACTATGGCCTTGGTTGGGTAAATTAGGGATTGTAACTTGTTTCATACTACTTTCTTTCTACAGTGTTGTAGGGGGATGGATTTTACTATATTTATGGAATGCAATTACAGGTAGACTATGGGAAGGAAATGGGGCATACGAAGCTACGTTTGGTGAAATCATTTCCAATCCATATTTAGCAGTTGGATCACAGCTATTATTCATCCTTATTACTATTTTTATCGTAAGTAAAGGTGTACAAAATGGTGTTGAAAAAGTAAATAAATATTTCATGCCAGCATTATTCGTATTATTCTTTGTACTAATTGTTCGTGCACTTACTTTAGACGGTGCTGGAGAAGGAGTTCGATTCTTCTTACAACCTGATTTCTCAAACGTAACGTCAGAAATCATTTTATATGCAATGGGGCAATCGTTCTTCTCACTATCTGTTGGTGTAGCCGTTATGGTAACGTATAGCTCGTACTTACCGAAAGAAGAAAGTTTACCGCGTTCAGCATTTTCTATCGTAGCTTTAACGCTTGTGATTACATTACTTGCAGGACTAGCAATTTTCCCAGTTGTATTCGCATTTGGAATGGAACCATCTCAAGGACCGGGACTATTATTTATCGTATTACCAGCTATTTTCAGTAAAATGGCGTTCGGAAAATTATTCTTCATTGTTTTCTTATTACTATTCTTCTTTGCTACTATTACATCAGCAATTTCGATGTTAGAAATTAGTGTTGCGTCTTTAACAACTAAAGGTAAAAGTAAAGGGAAACGTGAAAAAATGGCATTAATTGTTGGCTTGTTAATCTTTGTTGTAGGGGTTCCATCAGCCTTATCGTTTGGTTTGTTAAGTGATGTGAAACCATTTGGGAAAACAATTTTTGATTTAGCAGACTATGCGGTTAGTAACATACTAATGCCACTTGGTGTTTTATTAGTTTCCATCTTTGTCCCTTTAAAAATGAAGAAAGATGTATTAATGAAAGAGCTTGGTGTAAGTAAAAATAAAGGCTATAAACTATTCGTATTATGGTTATTCTTACTTCGCTATATTGCACCAATTGCGATTATTATCGTATTCCTAAATGTGCTTGGAATTATATAAAAGAAAGGTAGCGTATCGAGATATGATACGCTACCTTTTTATTTTGCTTTTTTTTGCAATTCGTTTACTGTCACGAATTGATAGCCCTTTTTAGATAAAGAGTCTAAAATACCTTCAATAGTTTGCAGATTTTCATTAGATTCATCGTACATAGGGTGCAATAAAATGATAGAACCTGGTTTTACATTTTTACTAACATATTCAATTTTATCAGCTGTAGATGTATAAAAAGTATCAGGTTCAAGGTCCCATGTGATTGTTTCGATATTATTTTTATTTAAATAATAGGGCAGACCAATTAGCTTTTTACCGTTAGGTGGTCTAAAATCAATTTCGCCTGTAAATCCTGTTTGGCGGATTAATGAATTCGTTTTTTCTATTTCTTCTTTAATAAAAGAAGGTGTTTTAAAAACCATTCTGTTATGAGAATATGTATGATTTCCAAGTTGGTGTCCAGAGTGTACGATAGCTTCTCCTAACGATAGGTTTTTCTCTAATTCATTTCCGATTAAAAAGAAAGTAGCTTTTGCATTGTATCGATCTAGTAGCGGTAATATTTGTTTAACATTGTTAGTAGGACCATCATCAAAAGTTAAAGCAATCACTTTTTCATTTGTTTCTACTCGGTTTGTTAAACCTCCAAACAATTGAAAACTTCTTGCGTTCATCAATTTGTATGTTCCGAATAATGCTACAGTAATAATGAATAATGTAACGATTGTAATGATTATATTCTTTTTCATAACGCAACCTCACTATACTTTTGGATTGGACTAAAAAGTATTATATCAAACTAAGTAACTTCGTGCTTTAAAAAGGATGTGGATGCAAGGGGAAGAAATTTATCATATAATAAAATGCAAAAGGTATATTAGGAGGTATTGATATGGCGATTACAATTCAATTGCCAGACACTGCAGCGTCTCATGCAAAGCCAAGTATGGAAATGGCGATACTTTGCGTGGGGTAGACAAGTAATATACAATCGCCTAAATGAGCTCGTATCATTTTTTATATTTGGCTTTGCACCTTATTGAAATGAACCATAAAAAATAAGGGGCGAGCAGAAATGAAATATGTTAAAGCTGCGACGGTTTTACCAGAAAGTTTAATTGCTGAAATTCAAAAGTATATACAAGGTGAAACAATTTACATTCCAAAACAAGAAACAAAACATTATAAGTGGGGTACACAATCTGGAGGAAGAAAACAACTAGATGAAAGAAACAAAGCTATTAAAGAAGCGTTTAAAAGTGGAATTTCCATTCATCAACTTGCGGAGGAGCATTTTCTTTCCGGAGAAACGATTAAAAAGATTGTGTATTCTAAATGAAAATAAAAGAGTCTAATTCAATTATTAAATTGAACTAGACTCTTTTTGTTTTGTATCTATTGGATATGAATGGGCAAGATAATAGAAAAAATGTGCCGGCTTTTTACTAAATAGAATATAGAGCATTTGAGTGAAAAGCAGAAAGGTGAGCATATATGAATCATCTAGGACAAATAACGATAGAACTATTTTTTGGTTTTTTTGTGCTATTGATTGCTACTAAAATATTAGGGAAGACACAAATATCTCAGTTAACGCCATTTGATTTTATTTCTGCCATAGTTCTCGGAGAATTAGTAGGAAATACTATATATGATCCGGAAATAAAAGTATGGTCTATTTTATATGCAGTACTTGTATGGGTAGTGTTAATTTATACAATAGAAGTGATAACGCAAAAATTTAGAGGGACGAGAAGTTTTTTTGAAGGCTCTCCGTCAATCATTATCCGTAATGGATATATTGACCGGGAACAACTAAGTTCAAATCATTTGGACATTAATCAACTACAACAAATGCTAAGACAACAAAAAGATATATTTTCAATCCGAGAAGTTGAATATATGATTTTGGAACCTAATGGAAACATAAGTGTTCTGAAGAAAAGCAAATATGAATCTCCTACTATAAATGATTTAAGTTTAAAACATAAACCTGTATACTTACCGATTTCATTAATTAGTGATGGAAAAGTAGTGAAAGATAATTTGAGGGAAGCAGGTTTTGATGAAGGATGGCTTTATAAACAAATAAAGCAAAAAGGGATTACTAAATTTGAAGATGTATTATATGCAGAATGGAAAACAGATGATGGTTTCTTTTGTCAGGAAATGCCTCGGTAGAACATAGTCAGAGTATGTAATGTTCATTTCTAAGTTATCTTTTACATATCAAAAAGCTGAATCATTGTATACAATAAGACTAGATCAACAATTTGTATGGAGTGATAAAGATGGAAGCTTTTATTAGAAGTGATCAATACAATTTTATAAAGTCACAAGCTTATATTTTAGCAAATGGGCATGCAACGGCAAATGATAGAGGTGTAATTCAAGCGTTAAAATCACTTGCGATTGAAAAGATAATACATGTATTTGAGAATTTAACGGATGAACAGAAAGAGTTAATTGATACGGTATTAACAGTTCAAAATAGAGAAGATGCAGAATCGTTTTTAATGAAAATAAATCCGTATGTCATTCCGTTTCAGGAAGTTACAGCACAAACATTAAAAAAATTATTTCCTAAAGCGAAAAAATTAAAACTTCCTGATATGGAAGAACTGGACATGAAAGAATTATCTTATTTAAGCTGGATTGATAAAGGGTCAAGCAGGAAATTTATTATAGCGAAAAATGATAAAAATAAGTTTGTTGGTCTGCAAGGAACATTTCAAAGTTTAAATAAAAAAAGCATTTGTTCATTATGTCATGGGCATGAAGAAGTAGGAATGTTTTTAGTTGAAATTAAAGGTGATGTACCAGGAACTTTCGTTAGAAAGGGAAACTATATTTGCAAAGATGGTGTAGCTTGTAATCATAATATGAAATCGCTTGATAAGTTACAGGATTTTATTGAGAGACTAAAGAAATAAAATAGAAGACCTCTAGTATTTAAACTGGAGGTTTTTATTTTTGAAGAAGAAGTAATAGGTTCCTTTGGAGATGTAGATTTATAAAAAAGTTAGTTCATTTATAATGAAATTTGATGAAAATATCTATTTGGATACAGTTGCTTATATGCAAGGAGGTAAAACATGAATTACATTTCACCGAAAGAAGAGGTGTTAAAAGTGAAACGGTGGCCTAAAGATACGATAGCGGCGGGTCGTGGTCATACCGTTGCTCTTAAATCAGATGGCACGGTGGTAGCAATGGGACGAAATAAAGAAGATGAATGCCATGTAAGCGGCTGGTGTAATATTGAAGCAGTCGCAGCGGGCAATGTTCATATGGCGACGAACACGGGTAATGCTCATACAATCGCTCTTAAATGTGATAATACTGCGGTTGCAGTGGGGTGGAATAAGCATGATCAATGTGATGTAAACGACTGGCATAATATTGTATCGGTTGCGGCGGGCTGGCGTCGTACCTTTGGCCTGAAACCGGATGGCACGGTGATAGCGGTGGGACGAAATAAAGAAGGAGAATGCAATATAAGTAGCTGGCGTGATATTGTGGCGATAGCGGTGGGTGACTGGCATACAGTCGGTCTTAAATTGGACGGAACGGTGACGACTGTGGGTAATAATCGGTATGACCAATGCAATGTAAGTAGCTGGCATGATATTGTGGCGATAGCGGCGGGATATCTTCATACAGTTGGTATTACATCTGACGGTATGGTGACGGCTGTGGGTAATAATAAACAGGGTCAATGTGATGTAAGAGAGTGGCGCAATATTGTGGCAATAGCGGCAGGGAGTAATCATACAATCGGACTTAAATTAGACGGTACCGTGGTGGCAGTGGGCTGGAATGAGTATGGTCAATGTAATGTAAGTGATTGGCGCGATATTGTAGCGATAGCGGCTGGTTGTGCGCATACGGTCGGACTTAAATCAGACGGCACGGTGGTCGCGGTAGGTAATAATGAATTTGGCCAATGTGATGTAGGTAACTGGAACGGTATTCGACTGCCGGTTAATTAGTTTTAACGACTGGATGATTCAACCATTTTATTAGTTTTAATATTTGTTGATGAGGAATAAAAATATTAAAATCTCAATAAATCGTTAGTACTATTATTCTATTCTAGGAGTAATTATGGCGTAAGATATGTAGGAAATGATCAAACGTGAATTTGCTGAATAAGAATCCTTTTTCAAAGATAAAAACGCATCGCACTTTAAAAAGAAAGCACGATGCGTTTTTATTATTTTTTTTGCCAATTTTCTTTTATAAAGTCTTCACGGCCAGATTCTTTTTGCTCGTTAGCATATTTCTCTGGATTCTTTTTATAGAAATGTTGGTGGTACTCTTCTGCTTCATAAAAAGGTGCAGCAGGAAGAATTTCAGTCACAATAGGATCTTTAAACATACCGCTTTCTGCTAGAGTTTGCTTCGATTTTTCTGCAAGCTCTTTTTGTGTTTCATTATGATAAAAAATTGCTGTGCGGTAAGAGGGACCACGGTCAAAGAATTGTCCGCCATCATCAGTTGGATCGATTTGCGGCCAATATAAATCTAGTAATTTTTGATAAGGAAAAATAGAAGGATCGAATGTAATTTGTACAACTTCTAAATGTCCAGATGTTCCAGTCTTTACTTGTTCGTATGTTGGGTTTTCTACATGACCACCTGCATAGCCGGAAAGTACTTTTTGAATACCGGGAAGCTCATCAAATGGTTTTACCATGCACCAAAAACAACCGCCTGCGAAGGTTGCGAGTTCGTATGTTTTTTCAGACATTGCTGTAATCCTCCTAAATGTATATGTTTTATATAGTATTATATAAATTGTTTTATTGCGCAATAAAAAAGATTTGAAAATATATGTTTTTTATAAACAAGATCCTCCGCTAACATCAATTAATTGTCCAGTAACCCAGCGGCTGTCTGGAGAAGCAAGAAAAGCAGCAGTATCGGCAATATCTTCTACTTCACCTAAGCGATTGAAGGCGGAAATAGTAGTAGCGTACTGTTTCATCATTGGGTCGCTCAATAGTTCTGCGTTCATATCTGTTTTAATAAAGCCTGGAAGTATTGCATTTACTGTTATTCCTCGTGCTCCGAGTTGTTTTGCAAGCGTGAAAGTCATCGTGTTAATTGCACCTTTCGTCATACTATATGCAACGAAATCAGGCAAAGAAATGCGGGTGGCAGCTGATGAAATATTAATAATTCGGCTATTATCACGTAAACGTGGTAGTGCTTGTTGAATGATAAAGAATGGTGCTTTTGCATTTACTGAAACCATTCTATCAAAAAATTGTTCAGTCGTTTCTTCAATAAAAGCACCAGGACCGATTCCAGCGTTGTTTATTAAAATATCAAATTGTGTTCCACCAGTTCTTTTTTGTAATTCGTTATCTAAAGAAATATACAGGTTGTCTACACCGTGTAAAGATTCAAGATTTGCACCGATAGAAAAAGCTAATCCGCCATTTGATTGAATTTCATGAACAGTTTCTTCAGCATCTTCTTTTCGATTTCCATAATGAACAGCAACTAATGCACCGTCGTTTGCTAACCGTTTTGCGATAGCACGCCCAATTCCTCGGCTTGCTCCTGTAACTAATGCTATTTTTCCTTTTAGCATAGTTTTCTCATCTCCTCATAAATTTTATATGTTTTTAAGTTGTTTTTCTTTATGTAGTAATGCGAACATACTTAAGTAATATATGAGTATGTGTAAGAAGTTCATTCCGATTTTGTTTTGAGAAAAAATAAATAGATTTCTAGTGAATAGAATGAATTTTAATTTTTTTCTAAAAACATGTTGACAATGAAAAGAACCGCGTCCTATAATACGTGTAACAAATAAAAGTGAATTAAGAATTTTCTAACTTTATATGTTGTATATGCAAAGAAGAGGAAAGTAGATGATTATGGTCGTTTCAGAGAGCTACTCCTAGGCTGAGAGAGTAGTAGCAATCGAATCATTGAAGATCACCTCGGAGCATCGCTTGCGAAAGGGAAACTGAGTAGAGGGCGGCGGCATCGTCTCCGGTAAAAGGACGGAGGTCTGATTGGACCTATGAAGCTTATATTTCGTGAGAAGTATAAGGAAGCTGAGTGGTAACGCGAAACTCTCGCCTCAGCAATCAAAGCTACTAATTTGTAGTAGTTGATTGCTGAGGCGAGAGTTTTTATTTTAAAAAATAGAATAAAAGAATGCGAGGAAGAGGAGAGTAAATGATAAAGATTGTTTCAGAGAGCCGCCCAAAGGCTGTGAGGGTGGTAACAATTGAATCATTGAAAATCACCTCGGAGCACTGCTTTTGAAGTTAGTAAAAAGTAGCGGAGTTGTTTCCGATAGAAAAACAAAAGTCTAATTGGACTTGCAGAGCTTATATTTCGTGAGAAGTGTAAGGAAGCTGAGTGGTACCACGAGTCTCTCGTCTCAGCAATGGATTGCTACAAGTGTGTAAGTAATCGATTGTTGAGACGAGTATATTTTTAAGGTTAGTATACTGAATATTCTGTTAAAAATACTCATCTCAGCAATCGATATAGAAATAGATTGCAAAAACAGAGATAAAACAGAGGAGCGATGTGAGATGGGAAACCAGTCCATCTATATGAATGGGGAATTTGTAGAGAAAGAAAAGGCAGTTATTTCAGTATATGATCACGGTTTTTTATACGGAGACGGTGTATTTGAAGGGATTCGTAGTTACGGAGGAAATGTATTTTGTTTAAAAGAACATGTGAAACGATTATATGAATCGGCGAAATCTATTTTACTTACAATTCCAATGACGGTAGATGAAATGGAAGAAGCAGTTGTACAAACATTGCAAAAAAATGAATACACGGATGCCTACATTCGATTAATTGTTTCAAGAGGAAAAGGTGACTTAGGGCTCGATCCGAGAAGCTGTGTGAAACCGAGCGTAATTATCATTGCAGAACAATTAAAGTTATTCCCTCAGGAATTTTATGATAATGGACTAAGCGTTGTGTCTGTTGCATCAAGACGTAATACGCCAGACGCATTAGACCCACGCATTAAGTCAATGAACTATTTAAATAACGTGCTTGTAAAAATTGAAGCGGCACAAGCGGGAGTGCTAGAGGCTCTTATGTTAAATCAACAAGGATATGTTTGTGAAGGGTCTGGAGATAATGTTTTCATTGTGAAAGATGGAAAAGTGTTAACACCTCCTTCGTACTTAGGGGCGCTAGAAGGTATTACGAGAAATAGTGTGATTGAGTTATGTGAGCGTCTAAGTATTCCATGTGAGGAAAGGCCATTTACTCGCCATGACGTATATGTAGCAGATGAAGTGTTTTTAACAGGAACTGCAGCGGAACTAATTCCTGTAGTGAAAGTAGATTCAAGAGAAATTGGAGATGGAAAACCAGGAGATGTAACAAAAAGATTAACCGAAGAATTTAAAAAATTAACGAGAGAAAGAGGAGTACGTGTTCCAGGATTGGCGGCAAGTTTAGCGTAAATAGGGAGAGGAGTTAATTAAAATGGAGGAACAGTATACAGCATGTGATGAACTGCAGAGTGAAGAAGCTACAGGTGCTGGACACGTTATTCAATGTTTGAAGAAATTAGGTGTAACGACCGTTTTCGGTTATCCAGGCGGAGCGATTTTACCAATATACGATGCGTTATACGAAAGTGGTTTAAAGCACGTGTTAACTCGTCATGAACAAGCTGCAATTCATGCAGCGGAAGGATATGCGAGAGCTTCTGGAAAGGTTGGGGTAGTCTTTGCTACCTCTGGCCCAGGGGCGACGAATTTAGTTACGGGTTTAGCAGATGCTTATATGGATTCGATTCCTTTAGTTGTCATTACAGGGCAAGTTGCAACGCCTTTAATTGGTAAAGACGGATTTCAAGAAGCGGATGTTGTCGGAATTACAGTACCTGTTACGAAGCATAATTACCAAGTTCGTGATGTAAATCATTTATCACGAACTGTGCAAGAAGCTTTTTACATCGCCGAAAGCGGGCGACCGGGACCGGTATTAATCGATATTCCAAAAGATGTTCAAAATGCAAATGTAATATGTTTCTTTAATGAAGAAGTGGAGATTCCAGGATATAAACCAGAACCTTTGTCAGACAGTTTGAAACTGAGGGAGGTAGCAAAATCAATTTCAAAAGCAAAACGCCCACTCCTTTATATCGGGGGAGGCGTCATTCATTCAGGCGGATCTGAAGAACTCATCAAGTTTGCGAGGGAGAATCGTATTCCAGTCGTTTCAACTTTAATGGGACTGGGTGCATATCCGCCGGGAGATCCGTTGTTTTTAGGAATGCTCGGTATGCATGGAACGTACACTGCAAATATGGCAGTAACAGAATGTGACTTATTACTGGCGTTAGGTGTTCGTTTCGATGATCGTGTAACAGGAAAATTAGAACTTTTTTCTCCGCATTCGAAAAAAGTACATATTGATATTGATCCTTCTGAGTTCCATAAAAATGTAACTGTAGAGCATCCGATTGTTGGTGATGTGAAAAAGGCGCTACATATGCTATTACATATGTCTATTTATTCACAAACAGATGAATGGCTTCAGAAAGTGAAGAAATGGCAAGAAGAATATCCACTTTCATATAAGCAAAAAGAATTTGAGTTAAAACCACAGCATGTTATCAACTTAGTAAGTGAATTAACGAATGGTGAAGCGATTGTCACGACAGAGGTAGGACAGCATCAAATGTGGGCTGCTCACTTTTATAAAGCGAGAAAACCACGGACTTTCCTAACATCAGGGGGATTAGGGACGATGGGATTTGGTTTTCCAGCAGCAATTGGTGCTCAGCTTGCAAAAGAAGAAGAACTTGTCATCTGTATTGCTGGTGATGCTTCTTTCCAAATGAACATTCAAGAGCTGCAAACAATTGCTGAAAATAATATTCCTGTCAAAGTATTCATCATAAACAACAAATTTTTAGGAATGGTAAGGCAATGGCAAGAAATGTTTTATGAAAACCGTTTGTCGGAATCGAGAATTGGGTCACCAGATTTTGTGAAAGTAGCAGAAGCTTATGGTGTAAAAGGGCTAAGAGCAACAAATTCGTTTGAGGCGAAAAAGGTAATGCTAGAAGCATTTTCTCATGAAGGTCCTGTCGTAGTTGACTTTTGTGTAGAAGAAGGTGAGAACGTTTTTCCGATGGTTCCGCCAAACAAAGGGAATAACGAAATGATTATGAAGAGGTGGGAAGAATGAGTCATACTTTTTCATTAGTTATTCATAACGATCCGAGCGTCTTATTACGTATAAGCGGAATTTTTGCTCGGCGTGGTTATTATATTTCTTCTTTAAGCTTAAACGAAAGAGATACAAGTGGTGTTTCTGAAGTGAAACTAACAGCAGTTTGTACTGAAAATGAAGCAACGTTACTTGTTAGTCAGTTGAAAAAATTAATCAATGTACTGCAAGTAAATAAATTATAAGGAGTGTATGGAATATGAAAACTTATTATGAGAAAGATGCAAATTTAGAGCTATTAAAAGGGAAAACAGTTGCGGTAGTCGGATATGGATCTCAAGGTCATGCACAAGCACAAAATTTACGAGATTCTGGTGTGGAAGTTGTAGTTGGTGTTCGCCCTGGTAAGTCATATGAAGTAGCAAAAGCTGATGGATTTGAAGTAATGTCTGTTTCAGAAGCGGTTCGAACCGCACAAGTTGTACAAATGTTATTGCCGGATGAACAACAAGCGTATGTATATAAAACAGAAGTAGAAGAGAATCTTCGTGAAGGACAAATGTTACTTTTCTCACATGGTTTTAATATTCACTTCGGACAAATTAATCCGCCAAGTTACGTAGATGTAGCGATGGTCGCGCCGAAAAGTCCAGGTCATCTCGTTCGCCGTGTATTCCAAGAAGGAAATGGTGTCCCAGCATTAGTCGCAGTGCATCAAGATGCAACGGGAACAGCATTAAGTGTAGCACTAGCGTATGCAAAAGGTGTAGGTTGTACACGTGCAGGTGTAATTGAAACGACATTCCAAGAAGAAACAGAGACAGACTTATTCGGTGAGCAAGCAGTACTTTGCGGAGGAGTAACAGCACTTGTGAAAGCTGGTTTTGAAACGTTAACGGAAGGTGGATATCGTCCTGAAATTGCATACTTTGAATGTTTGCATGAATTAAAGTTAATTGTTGATTTAATGTACGAAGGCGGATTAACGAGTATGCGTCATTCTATTTCAGATACGGCAGAGTTTGGAGATTATGTAACAGGATCGAGAATTGTTACAGATGAAACGAAGAAGGAAATGAAACGTGTTCTTACAGAAATTCAGCAAGGTGAATTTGCGAAGAAATGGATTTTAGAAAATCAAGCAGGGCGTCCAACGTATAGTGCGATGAAAAAAGCAGAACAAAATCATCAGCTAGAAAAAGTAGGAGCAGAGCTTCGTGAAATGATGAGCTGGATTCATGCACCGAAAGAATTAGTAAAGAAATAGATTAATAGAGTATAAGTGAAAAATATGTAAGAGGGGATTTGACAAGATGAGAAGTGACATGATTAAAAAAGGTTTTGATAAAGCTCCGCATCGTAGTTTATTAAAAGCAACTGGTTTAAAAGATGAAGATTTTGATAAACCATTCATAGCAATTTGTAATTCTTTTATTGAAATTATTCCAGGTCATAAGCACTTAAATGAGTTTGGGAAACTTGTTAAAGAAGCAGTACGTGCAGCAGGCATGGTTCCATTTGAATTTAATACAATTGGAGTAGATGACGGTATTGCGATGGGTCATATCGGTATGCGTTATTCGCTTCCGAGTCGTGAAATCATTGCAGATTCAGTAGAAACGGTTGTAAATGCACACTGGTTTGACGGAATGATTTGTATTCCAAACTGTGACAAAATTACACCAGGTATGATGATGGCTGCACTTCGAATAAACATTCCAACTGTTTTCGTTTCAGGTGGTCCGATGGCAGCGGGGAAAACATCTAAAGGGGAAGTTGTCGATTTAAGTTCTGTTTTTGAAGGGGTAGGAGCCTATCAATCTGGGAAAATTTCAGAAGAAGAATTAAAGGATATTGAAGATCATGGCTGTCCATCTTGTGGTTCTTGTTCCGGTATGTTTACAGCGAACTCTATGAACTGTTTATGTGAAGTGTTAGGTTTAGCTCTTCCTGGAAACGGGAGTATTTTAGCGATTGATCCAAGACGTGAGGAGTTAATTAAACAAGCAGCAGAAAAATTAAAAATTTTAATTGAAAGAGATATTAAACCACGCGACATTGTAACAGAAGAAGCAATTGATGATGCGTTTGCACTTGATATGGCGATGGGTGGATCAACGAATACAGTATTACACACGTTAGCACTCGCACAAGAGGCGGGGTTAGATTACGATATGAACCGCATTGATGCAGTTTCAAGACGTGTACCGCATTTATGTAAAGTAAGTCCAGCTTCTAATTGGCATATGGAAGATATCGATCGCGCAGGCGGGATTAGTGCAATTTTGAAAGAGATGAGCCGAAAAGAAGGGGTACTTCACCTTGATCGTATAACTGCTACTGGGCAAACATTAAGAGAAAATATTGCTCATGCAGAGATTCAAGATAAGGAAGTTATTCATTCTCTAGAAAATCCTCATAGTGAAGAAGGAGGATTACGTATATTAAAAGGAAACCTTGCGAAAGACGGAGCGGTTATTAAAAGCGGAGCAACAGAAGTAAAACGATTTGAAGGACCTTGCGTTATTTTTAATTCACAAGATGAGGCGCTTGCCGGCATAATGCTTGGGAAAGTTAAGAAAGGAGATGTAGTTGTTATTCGCTATGAAGGACCAAGAGGCGGACCTGGTATGCCGGAAATGTTAGCACCAACATCAGCAATTGCTGGTATGGGATTAGGAGCAGATGTTGCACTTTTAACTGATGGTCGCTTCTCTGGTGCTTCACGTGGTATTTCGGTAGGGCATATTTCACCAGAAGCAGCAGCTGGCGGAACGATTGCACTTCTTGAACAAGGAGATATTGTATGTATTGATGTTGAGGAACGCTTGTTAGAAGTGAGAGTTAGTGATGAGGAATTAGAGAAGCGTAAAAAAGGGTGGAAACGACCAGAACCAAAAGTGAAAACTGGGTGGCTTGGACGTTATGCACAAATGGTAACATCGGCGAATACAGGTGCAGTTCTGAAAATCCCGAATTTTGATTGAGCCAATATAAAAAGAGATAAGGATGATATAAAATGGTGCAAAATGTAAAGGAGAGAGTGAAAATTGAAGATATCTTAATGGCTCATAATTACATGAAAGATATCGTTATTAAAACACCGTTACAACGAGATTCAGTTTTATCTGAGAAATATGAATGTGACGTATATGTTAAGCGAGAAGATTTACAAGTTATTCGTTCTTTCAAAATTCGTGGTGCGTATAATTTAATTCAAAGTTTACCGAAAGAAAAGTTACAAAATGGTGTTGTTTGTGCAAGTGCTGGTAATCATGCACAAGGAGTTGCTTATACGTGTAATTTATTGAAGATTCCGTCAAAAATTTTCATGCCGACAACGACACCTAAGCAAAAAGTATCACAAGTTGAATTTTTCGGTGGTGATTTCGCAGACATTGTATTAGTTGGTGATACATTTGATAGTTCTTTCCAAGAGGCGCAGCGCTATTGTGTAGAAAATAGGATGACATTTGTACATCCGTTTGATGATCCGTATGTCGTTGCTGGTCAAGGAACAGTCGCTGTTGAAATTATGCATGATATGGAGAAACCAGTTGATTATATATTTACAGCAATTGGCGGTGGTGGATTAGCATCTGGTATTGGTACATATGTAAAGGGGGTTAGTCCTACTACAAAGGTAATCGGTGTAGAACCGATGGGAGCTGCATCTATGAAAGAAGCTTTTCTTCAAAATGAAAATGTTGCATTAGAAAAGATTGATAGTTTTGTTGATGGAGCAGCTGTTAAGAAGGTAGGAAAGTTAACTTTTGAAACATGTAAAGATGTAATTGATGATATTGTTTTAGTACCGGAGGGAAAGGTTTGTACAACGATTTTAGAACTGTATAAGAAAAATGCGATTGTAGCAGAGCCAGCTGGTGCGCTTTCTATTGCGGCACTTGATCTATACAGAGATGAAATAAAGGGAAAAACAGTTGTATGCACGTTAAGTGGTGGAAATAATGATATTGATAGAATGCAAGAAATGAAAGAACGATCCCTTATTCATGAAGGATTAAAGCACTATTTCATCATTGAATTTCCGCAACGTTCAGGAGCACTACGAGAGTTTCTTGATAAAGGATTAGGACCGGAAGATGATATTACTCGCTTTGAGTATATTAAGAAACATAATAAAGAAAATGGTCCAGCTTTAGTGGGGGTAGAATTAAAGCATAAGGAAGACTATGAAGCTTTAATTACTCGTTTTCAAGAAAATAACATTCAATTCGTGGAGCTTAATAAAAATCCTGTGCTGTTTGATTTACTTATTTAATAAAAGAAAAGAGTTAACATACAATTCTACTTGAAATAAAAAAGGTAGATACAAGCGGAGGGAAATCCTGCTTGTTCTATCTTTTTTATTCTTTGAAAGTTAAACGAAATACGCTCCATATTCAAGAAGGATAAAGCTAGTTAACCAAAAAAGTATTGCAATACGAATGATTACATACATTGTAAATTCAAAGGGAGTAAGTTTTCTCTCTCGCTTTATTTTTCTTAGAAGTCTAACAGAAAAAAATGAACATAAAAGCAGGATCGCTATAGATATTTTATACACGTTTTCTAACAGACTTATATTTTCTAATAAGTTTTTCAGCATATTCATCACCTATCCCGTAATGTATGTTACAGAGAAATGAATCTCGTGCTGTTTAGTTGCGTTTGTTTATTATTTTCCCAGTGTCATCAATTTCTACATCAGTTGAAACCGTTTGTAAATATTGCAGTGCTTTTTTCTTTTCTTCTTCATTTACAGGAGAAACTTGGTTGTTGCGAATGATGTAAGGATTGAATGACATTTGGACATCCTTACCTTTAAAGGTTAAAGTTAATACGCCTGTTTCGGCACTCTTTCCATTTACATAATTAGGGAATAAAAAGTTTCCTAACGAGTATGCGATAGGAACTTTATTGTAATACTCAAATCCTTGTAACCAATGCGGGTGACTTCCAACGATTGCATCAGCACCCGCCTCTACCATTTTCGGAACATATTGTTTCTGGTATTCTATTGGGCGATTAGATTTTTCGACGCCCCAATGCATATAGACGATTACATAATCAGCATCTTTCTTTTGCTCTTGAATCGTTTTTGTTACAAGATCTAGGTCATATCCGTTTGCAACGCCGGGTTTATTGTCACCAGCTACCCAATTAAAGTTGGGCATAAAGCGTACAAAGGAAAGAAATTTAAACTTTTTTCCTTTTACAGTTAGTTCACGAGCAGTATAAGCATCTTCAGCATTTTTTCCGGCTCCAGTGTAAGGTAGTTTTAATTTTTCGACGTGAGAAATGGTGTCTAGTAGTCCATCTTGCCCATAATCAAGCGTATGGTTATTGCCAATGTTCACGATGTCATATCCGGTGTTTTTAATGGCTTGTAGTGTGGATGGATCACTTTTAATCCAAAATTGTTGCCCAGGTACTTTTTTTTCTCTCGTTGTAAATGCTGACTCTAAATTAACAAAAGAAATATCAGCTTTCGTTATTTCTTCTTTTACGTGTTGGAATGGATAATCAGCCCCATTTTTTTCGATTACGGGACGTAATTGCCAATCGAACATTGTATCACCAGAGAAGGTGAGTGTGATTTCAGGGTCTTCGGTTTTCTTTTCGCTTTTTGAAGCTGTTTTACTAGATTTGTTTTGCATATCAGGTTTGTCTTTCGCTTTTGAAATAAAAGAGTAGTTGATTAATAAAACAATTGGTGTAATGAAAAAGGCTATTAACAGAAATCGTTTTAGTAAAGTTTTCATAAATACCTTCCCTTTTGAGTTTATCCCGCAATTAGATTAACAATGAATCTACTAAAGGCAATCGGTCTTTGTATAGTTACAAAAAAATAGCGGGTTATGTAGTGAAAAACGTTTGTTAATATTCACAATATTACGTTAACATATAGGTAACCTGTAAATCAATGTATAAACCAAAATATAGAAATAAAGAATTCGAAGGGTGAAGAATGAGAAATGGTTATATTAGGAGCAGTTGTAAATGGGATTTGTATTATATTTGGTACTTTACTTGGTAAATTATTTAGTGCGATTCCAGAAAGTATGAAGGGAACAATTATGCATGCAATTGGTTTAGCGGTTACTGTACTTGGACTTCAAATGGCGTTAAAAAGTGAAAATTTTCTTGTTGTCATACTAAGTTTAGTTATTGGTACGGTAATCGGAGAATGGCTACAATTAGAAGAAAGGTTAAAACTGTTAGGGGATTGGCTAGAAAATAAAGTTGGATCGAAAGGGAAAGGGAGCATATCAGAAGGCTTTGTAACAGCCACGCTTATTTTTGCAATCGGAGCGATGGGGATACTTGGTGCATTGGACAGTGGGATTCGCGGAAATCATGATATTTTATTTACAAAGGCGATTATCGATGGATTCATTTCTATTATATTAACGACAACTCTAGGAATTGGCGTAGTATTTTCAGCGATTCCAGTGATTTTATATGAGGGAGGTATTGCAGTTTTTGCAACACAAATTAATAGTTTTGTTCCAAAAGAATTAATGAATCAATTTATAGTGGAAATGACGGCTACTGGCGGTATTATGATATTCGCAATCGGATTAAACTTACTTGGATTTATTAAAATTAAAGTGGCAAATTTACTTCCAGGCATATTAATGGTTGGAGTAATTGTTTCTATTATATACGGTTATGGTTTGATAATAAGTCATTAGGGGAAGGGATATAGATGATGGAATTCCAATTTACAAAACGTGCATATAAAATATTGGAGATTGCAGCAGAAGAGGCTGAGTGTAGTAAAGGTATTATCCATCCAGTTCATCTATTTATAGGAGCTTGTAAGGAAGGTACTGGAGTTTGCGCGGAGTTACATATGTATTTATTTCACACGGTGGGTATGGATTTTTTAGCAAAGATATCGTTACTCCAACAATATTATGCAAATGAAATAGAATACATAAATGTTGGGGAGTTTAAAGTTTCAAATAAGACGATAGAAGTTTTAAAAGTAGCGAAGAAACGGATGGAACGTTTTCAGCAAATAGTAATAAATGAAGGGCATGTTTTATATGCAATTTTTCAAGGGGATACAGTTATTGATAAGGTTATAAGTGAAAAGATGAAAAAAGATCTATTGCAAATTACATCTGAACCAAGAGACTTGACGGTTGCATTAACAATATTTGATCCTATTTGTAATAGTTTAAGCTGTAATATTAGAAAAGCGATCTCTTCTGATTTTGAAAAGTTGGCACGTTTTGTTAAGGATGAATTTGGTGAGCGTTGGTTAAAATCTTTAGATTATGGATTTCGGACATATAAAGAAGAGTTACCTATTTTTATTGCTGAACAAGGAGGAGAAATCATTGGTTTCGCTTGTTACGATGTTGTGAGAGGAAAGAAAGGGTTGTTTGGCCCGATGGGTACAGCGAAACATAATCGTGTGAACGGTGTTGGGAAGACGTTATTGAATCATTGTTTATATAACATGAAGAAAAGCGGATATGAGTATGCAATTATAGGACAAGCAGGTCCGATTGAGTTTTACGAGCGATGCTGTAATGCACGTTTAATACCCATAGGAGATAATTAACTCTATCCCTTTGCAAAGAATGCAAAGGGATAGAGTTTTATTATGTATAAAGCAAATTACTAAACTTTTTCTAGAAAACGGTGTAGAATGGGTATCGAATGAAAGAAGGTGTGAAAATGGCCAGCTGGAAACGAAATTTAATGATTTGTTGGCTAGGTTGTTTTACCACTGCAGCCGGTATGAGTTTAGTAATTCCTTTTTTATCTTTTTATATTGAGGAATTAGGGGTGACCGGCACTTCTAGTATTGCACAGTGGTCGGGACTTGCATTTGGTGTGACATTTTTAATGGGTGCGATCGTATCACCAATATGGGGCAAGCTTGGTGATATACATGGTCGGAAATTGATGCTTATACGTGCGAGCCTTGGTATGGCGATAATTATGACGCTTATGGGGTTTGTGACAGATGTGTATCAATTAGTCGCACTTCGGTTTTTAATGGGATCGGTATCAGGTTTCCTTTCTACAGCGATGACACTTATTGCTGCAGAAACTCCGCAAGAACATTCAGGTTGGGCAATTTCTACAATCTCAACTGGAGGCGTGAGCGGTTCATTACTTGGGCCGATACTCGGAGGTTATTTGTCAGAGTTAATCGGAATGCGCCATGTTTTTCTAGTTACAGGAGCTTTCTTATTCCTGTCCTTTCTTATCGTCTTTTTCTTCTTACATGAGGAGAAACATTCTGCTAAAGAAAAAAAGGCACAGCCGAAAAAAGTATGGACGATGGTCCCTGCAAAACATTTAATAATAAGTTTATTTGTAGCAACGTTTATTATTCAGCTTGCAAATATGTCGATTCAACCTATTATTACGTTGTACGTAAAGCATTTGGCAGGACCAGGAACAGATCATATTGAAATGCTTGCAGGTGCAGTCATGTCTGCGACAGGATTAGCAGTTATTTTAGCAGCTCCTAAGCTAGGAAGATTATCAGATCATATTGGACCTCAAAAAACGTTAGTTGTAGCGTTGTTTGCTGCAGGAATTATTTTTATTCCGCAAGCATTTGTAACCTCAGCTTGGCAACTATTAATTCTTCGCTTTTTATTAGGTATTGCACAAGCAGGACTATTACCTTCCGTACAAACTCTACTAAAACAACATACGCCAACCCATGTAACGGGACGAATATTTGGATATAATCAATCGTTTCAGTTTTTAGGAAATATGATTGGGCCAGTACTTGGTGGACAAATTGCAGCTCATGCAGGCTTCCAATATGTTTTCTTCTCTACATCATCACTATTATTTATTGCGTGCATTTGGGTTTATTTTCATAGTAAGAACGAAGAGGTATCAGAGAAACGACATTTGGAAGTTAGTTAACTATGTGAATGAAAAACAGAAAAAGGATGAAGCAATATTGCTTCATCCTTTTTCATTAAAATTGAAGGCAAAGATAACTTAATGTACCAAGCTCGTAGCTACGGTGAATGACCGTACCGTCGTTCTCACCACTACCCATCGCGATAAATAGAGGAACAAAATGTTCCGCTCTTGGTACAGCTAATTGTGCATGAGGAGCATTTCTTTCCCAGTTAAACAATGCATCTTTATCGCTAGTATGCATATGATTTATAATCCAATCATCAAATTCAATCGCCCATTGTTCCGGAGTTGTTTCATTCCATTTTAATGCTCGTAAATTATGAACAGTAACTCCGCTGCCGATTACTAAAATATCTTCTTGTCCAAGTCCTTTTAGTGCTTCTCCAATTTCAAATTGTTCTTTTGCAGGAAGGAATGGATTTACTGATATTTGTACGACAGGAATATTGGCTTCTGGGTACATACGATGCAGGAGTGTCCATGAGCCATGATCTAAACCTCTCGTCATATTATGATGGACTGGAATGCCTTTGTTTTTAAATTTTGTTTCTAGCATAGACGCAATGCTAGAAGAGCCTTTCGCATGATATTTGATTTCGTATAACTCAGGAGGAAAACCTCCAAAGTCATAAATTGTTTCATATACTTCATCTGAAGAGGAGATCGTTAATACTTCACTTTCCCAGTGAGCGGTAAAAATAACAATAGCTTTCGGTTTATATGTTTCTCCAAGTGTCTTTAAAAAGCGTGTATAGTCTGTATCTTGAATAGCAAGCATAGGTGATCCATGTGCTAAAAATAGTGAGGGCATCATGATTAAAACCTCCTAAAAATATATTAATTACTTAATGTAAGTAACTATATAATTTTATTTTAAATTCGTCAAGATAATAGTTTAATATGTAATCGGAAAAATAGATCATTTGTCATAATGAAAGCAATTGAATATAATACATAATAAGAATAATGAATGTTTATTCATTATAAAAAAAGATATACATAATAGATTTGGAGGCTGTCGGAATGAGCATACAGGAAAATTTCGTTACGGCATTGGATAAATCGGAAATTTACTTGCGTAAATGGTTACCAGAAGGAAATCCGCGGGGAATTGTTCAAATTGCACATGGTATGACAGAACATGCAGGTGTTTATACAGAATTTATTGATGCTTTATTAGAAGCAGGATATGGTGTTTATGCTCATGATCATAAAGGGCATGGAAAAACAGTGAAAAGGGAAGAAGACTATGGTCATTTTGAACCAAATGTAGGTTGGAATCAGGCTGTGTCTGATGTTATCTTTGTTTCGGAAATGATAAAAGAAGAGCAGACATGCCCGTTATTTTTACTTGGACATAGTATGGGTTCTTTTTTATCAAGACGTGCTGTACAACTTAAAGGTGAATTATATGATGGATTCCTTATTTCAGGAACTGGTGGAAATCCAGGGCTTTTAGGAAGTATCGGTCATAAAGTAGCGACAATTGAGATGAAACTTCGCGGAAAGAAAACGAAAAGTCCGATGCTGAACTTCTTATCTTTCGGAAACTTCAACTCACACTTTAAGCCAAATCGTACGAAATTTGATTGGTTATCTTCAGATATTCATCAAGTTGATAAGTATATTGCGGATCCGTTATGTGGATTCATTTGCACGACTAGTTTTTACCGAGAATTGTTTCATGGAGTTCTAGAAGTAAATAAAATAGAAGAATACAAGAAGACACCAAAAAATCTTCCAATACATATATTCTCTGGTGATCGTGATCCTGTTGGGGATATGGGGAAAGGTGTAAAAGAAGTATACGAAAACTATAAAAAATGTGGTGTGAAAGATGTAACACTTCGTTTATATGAAAATGGTAGACATGAAATGTTCCATGAAGTGAATAGAGAAGATGTATTTCAAGATTTGATTTCATGGTTAGATGAGCATATTGTATAAGAAGAAACCTCACTTCATGCTGAAGTGAGGTTTTTTGAAAAATTGGAGGATTGATTATGAGTGAATTTGTAAATAAAGAATATGTAGAAATAGATTTTCAAGATGTCTGGATAAAAGACGAGGAATTGAAAAATTGTACCTTCATAAAATGCCGTTTTAGAGGGATAGATGCATCAGAAGTTTTTACTAAAAATTGTAATTTCATAGAATGTGATTTTACTGGTACTCTTTTTAATGCTTCTATCCATCAAGGAACTACGTTTGCTAATTGTAGGTTTTTTGGTGCGAATTTATTTGTATCTAAGTTTGAAGAATGTAAAATGACTGGTTCGGATTTCGAAGAGGCGAATTTAGACGGAATAACAATTATATCAGGCGATTGGTCATATACGAATTTAAGGTTTGCGAACTTAAGTAAACAAATGTTAAAGGGTATTCGTTTAATTGAAGCTGACCTATATGAATGTAATTTAGAAAAAGCAGATTTGCGTGAAGCGGATTTAACGGGCGCACAATTAGGTAAGGTGAAACTTAGTGGGGCGGATTTAAGAGGAGCTGTAGTTGATAGAGTTGATTTTAAAGCTTTTGATTTAAAAAACGTGAAATTAGATATAGCGCAGGCGGTTGCAGTTGCGAGATGTTATGGAGCAAAGGTGAATTAAATCATTTGTAACACCGTTCAATATATTGAACGGTGTTACAAATAGTAATGATTTTTAAAAATTGCCTTTTACTGCTTTTATAATATGATGTGTGAAATTGCTAATGTCAGGAGATGCTGAATATGGATAGCATAAAGATTAAACAACTATATGAAGCATTAAGAAAATCTTGGTCAATAGAAACGAGTTCTAAGTGGACGAGCGAAAGCCCAGCAAAGGGACAATGTGGTGTAACGGCCCTTATTGTCCAAGAATTGTGCGGGGGAGAGATAATAAAGACGAAGATAGGTGAAGTATGGCATTTCTACAATAAAGTAGATGGGAAAAGGTATGATTTTACTAGGACCCAATTTCATGAAACATTAAACTATATGGACATGAAGTCGAGCCGTGAAGAAGCATTTGCAGATACAAATGAAAAACAATATAGCATTTTGAAGGAAAAGACAACGAAAGAATTAAAATTATCTTTTGACTCTTAATCTTCAATAAGTTACTATAATGGTGGTAACTAATTAAAGGGAACTTCATAGAGTTGAAAGGGGAAATACTTTTGAAAACAACTTATGTAAACGCTACAATTGCAACGATGAATGAACAAAATGAAGTGATAGAAAATGGATATATCATTGTAGAAAATGATCAAATTATAGATATAAATAGCGGAGAATTCGCTAACGATTTTGAAGTAGATGAAGTAATTGACATGAAAGGAAAGTGGGTTTTACCAGGGCTTGTCAATACACATACACATGTTGTTATGAGCCTTTTGAGAGGTATCGGAGATGATATGTTATTGCAGCCATGGCTTGAGACGAGAATTTGGCCACTTGAAAGTCAGTTTACGCCAGAGCTTGCGGTCGCTAGCACGGAATTAGGATTACTTGAAATGGTGAAAAGTGGTACAACATCATTCTCTGATATGTTTAATCCTATTGGAGTAGACCAAGATGCAATTATGGAAACGGTATCAAGGAGTGGAATGCGTGCTGCTGTTTCAAGAACTTTATTTAGCTTCGGAACGAAAGACGATGAAAAGAAAGCAATTGAAGAAGCTGAGAAATATGTGAAGCGTTACTATAACGAAAGTGGTATGTTAACTACGATGGTTGCACCACATAGTCCATATACATGTTCCACAGAACTGTTAGAAGAGTGTGCTCGTATTGCAGTAGAAAATCAAACGATGGTTCATATTCATCTTTCTGAAACAGAGCGTGAAGTACGTGATATTGAAGCACAGTATGGGAAGCGTCCAGTAGAATATGCAGCAAGTTGCGGATTGTTTAAACGCCCAACAGTTATTGCACACGGTGTAGTATTAAATGAAAATGAGCGTGCATTTTTAGCAGAACATGATGTTCGAGTAGCTCATAACCCAAATAGTAATTTAAAACTAGGTTCTGGTATAGCGAATGTAAAAGCGATGCTAGAAGCAGGAATAAAAGTAGGAATTGCAACAGATAGTGTGGCGTCTAACAACAATTTAGATATGTTTGAAGAAATGCGCATTGCAACATTATTACAAAAAGGTATTCATCAAGATGCAACAGCGTTACCAGTTGAAACAGCTCTTACACTTGCGACTAAAGGAGCTGCTGAAGTAATCGGGATGAAACAAACGGGCTCACTTGAGGTTGGAAAGTGTGCTGATTTTATTACGATTGACCCATCTAATAAGCCGCATTTACAACCGGCAGATGAAGTGTTATCACATCTTGTGTATGCAGCTAGTGGAAAAGATATAAGCGATGTAATTATTAATGGTAAACGTGTCGTTTGGAATGGTGAATGTAAAACATTAGATGAAGAGCGTATTATATTTGAAGCAAGTCGTTATAAACGAGGTTTACAAAGATAGGTAATTATATATCAGTTGAGAAAGCTATCCTTTTTTAAAAGGATAGCTTTTTTCTTGAACGAATAAATATTCAAAAGAATGTCGCATCTTTCTGTTAGTATTTCTGCTATAATATATAACGCTTTATAATATTTTATACTTAAGGAGAACAACTCATGAAGCGAAAAAAGAGCCATTTAATAGTAATGGCACTTGTTACAACTTTATTATTAGCAGCTTGTAATAATAAAGCGAATAAAAGTGACACAGAGGCAAAAAAACAAGTATTAAATGTAACGGTATCAGAAGAAATTCCTTCTCTTGATACTACAAAAACGATGGATGGTACATCAGCGCACGTTATGCAAAACATATTTGAAGGGTTATATGTATTAGATGATCAAGATCAGCCTATTCCAGCAGTAGCAAAATCGTTTGAAAGAAGTGAAGATGGTAAAAAATATACATTTGATTTGCGTAAAGATGCAAAATGGTCAAATGGAGACAGTGTAACAGCCAATGATTTTATGTTTGCGTGGAGACGGGCGGTAAGTCATGAAACAGCGTCTCAATATGCGTATATGCTCTTTTACGTGAAAAATGCGAAAGAGATAAATAAGGGAACAATGCCTCTTGATGAACTTGGGGTTAAAGTTATAAATGATTATAAGTTAGAAGTGGAACTAGAACAGCCAATTCCGTATTTTTTACAGTTGTTAGCGTTACCTATATACTTACCACAGCACGAATCATTTTTAAAAGAACAAGGAAAGAATTATGCATTGGAACCTAGTAATCTCATATATAACGGTCCATTTGTATTAGAGAAGTGGAAGCATGAACAAGAGTTTCAATTAAAGAAGAATGCTACATATTGGGATCAAAAGAAAGTGAAATTAGACGAGATAAACTTTCAAATTGTAAAGGATACAATGACAGTTGTTAACTTATACCAAGCTGGTGATTTGGATCGAGTGCCTATTAATTCTCAATTTGTAGACAAGTATAAAGGGAATAAAGAATTACATATGTCGAGCGATCCTGGGATTGCTATGCTCCGTTTTAATGAAAAAAATAATGCGTTAGCAAATAAGAAAGTACGTCAATCTATTTCATTAGCGTTAAATAAGAAGGATTTTGTTACTCACTTTATTAATAACGGGGCAAAACCTGCAAGTGGACTTGTACCAGTTGGTCATGTAAACGAAGAGACTGGTCAAGATTTTAGAAAAGAAAACGGAGATCTTTCTCCATATGATTTGCAAAATGCAAAAAAGATTTGGGAAGAAGCGAAGAAAGAACTGGGAGTAGACGAAGTAAAACTCGAATTTTTAACATATGAACAAGATAATGCAAAACGTATGGCAGAATATATAAAAGGTGACTTAGAAAAGCATTTGCAAGGATTAACGATACAAATTAAACAACAACCATTTAAGCAAAAATTACAGTTAGAACAAACAGGAGATTACGATATATCTATGGCAAATTGGGGACCTGACTATAAAGACCCAATTAGTTATTTAGAACTATTTACGACGGATAATCCGAATAACAAAATGAATTATTCTAACCTTCACTACGATGAATTAATAAAGAAAGCGAAAAGCGATCTAGTACTAGATCAGAATAAAAGATGGGAAGCATTACAAGAGGCCGAGCGAATTCTGCTAGAGGATGCTGCAGTTGCACCGCTTTATCAAATGGGATCAGCTTACGTACAAAAGGATTATGTAAAAGGAATTGAGAAGCATCAATTTGGTGGTGTTTATACGTATAAGAATGCTTATATCGCTAATGAATAAATACAAAAAACCTTACTTTTTAAAAAGTAAGGTTTTTTTAAAGAGTACATGGAATAAGGGAATACAGTACAAATCAGCATACAAACAATCTCTTGTTGTAACTATGTTTGTTTTTAATTATATAAAAAATATTAGATTATATATTTTGTCATTGATATACTTAAAAGGTAATTGAGGTATTAAGATGAATCGATAGAGATGTTTGTGTAGAATTATTTGAGTATTATAAAAATAAGGGAGCTTAAGTGTTTGATTTGAACGGGGCTTTTTCTATATGAATTAATTGGTATGTATAATACTTGGGGATATTAATTTGGGAATCTCGGGGGATCCTTTGAAGTTAGAAAAAGCAGAGTCAAATTCCATGTACCATTAGGTCCTGGTGTAGGTTTATGGGGATTTGGTTTAGAAGTTAATGTTAAGGAATAAAGGGGATAATTAGTATGAATAAGAAAGTAAAAAGATTTAAATATTTTATGGTTGTATTAGCCTGTATTGCAATTTTTGGTACAATTTTACCTAATGCATTAGATTCAAATGAAACATTAGCAGGTAAAATTTCAATTGCAGTTTTTGGCATAGTTGGTACTTGTTTATTATTTTCTATTACTTATTTTATTATAAAAACAGCTATTTTAAGAGGTGGGAAATAAGATGGTACAAAATTTAGAGTTAGAATTTTAATTCATATACATAAAAAAGGAGAATTTCTATGAAATTACTACGTTTATTTATGATTTTCACTCTTGTTGTATTGTTAAGCGCATGCAATACAGCAACACAAGTCACAAAGGTTCAAAAAAATGGCGAAACGACTTTGAAAATTGGTTCGTTGCAAGGGTATTACGATGTGCAAACGATTAAAGCTGAAAAAGGAAATGTGGAAATTCCTTATGAAGCAGCCGTTGAAGAAGGTACGATTTTATTGCAAGTTACAAAAGGTGATAAGGTTATTTATGAAGAAGAAGTCACTTCTCAACAAGAAGGTCTGCTTTCTTTTGAAGCGCCAAAATCCGGATCATATGATTTAATTGTACGAGTGAAGGGTGAAAAAGAGAAAGCAAAAGAAATTCAAATACATACTAATCTATGAAAAAATGGCAAGTGGAGTGCACCCGCTTGCCGTTTCTATTTTCGGTTGATTCTATCACAACATATGTTTATCAATTTAAGAAATGCTTCGCTGAGTCCTGCTGTTTATTCCGCCGAAATTCCTGATGAAGTTAAAATAAGAGATGAACAAAAGAATGTGTTACAAACTTGGCATGTTAGAAACGAAATTGATAACTCTCTTTTACATGATAAAAAGACTGGTTTTGATGCATTTGTATTTGAAAGAGATATAGATGGTAAAGGGGGCATAAGGTGATAATCTTTTTAGAGAAGATGTCCCAGACCATACTACTGATATTGATTATATATGGGGGTAAATAAGTTGAAAAATATTGAGGTTCTAAATAAATACATTGAAGGGTTTTCTAATACTCTCCCTACGTGGTTAAAGTATCTAATCGAGGCAGAGGAGATACATCAAAACTATGAGAATGTACAAGTACTTGGTGAATTAAAAACAGATGCGGTGTTGTACTATGTACACCGTACGCTGCAAGTGTTAGATGGATTGTCTTTAGATGAAGAAGCGTATCGCATTATTGAAAAAGTACTAACGTATAGTGAGCTTGCAAAGGTAGGCTCTTTAAAACAGCGAGAGAAATGGAAGAAGAACGGAATCAATCTATTGGTACATAACGAGGGTTCTGCTGATATCTTTAGTGATATTCAGTTTATCGAACATATAGAGACAAACTTAAACTCTACTGAGTATTTGTTTGTTCGAGATTTAATTAGAACACATGGATTAATAGGGCAGTATATCCGCGGAGAGGCTCGTTTGAACTCTCATATTGATTTAATTGACACATATAAAGAAGAATACGGAGACGTTAGGTTAAAGGAGATTCTATACTATCTTAATCAATGTATTATTGAAGGTGTATCAAAATCTTTGTGGAGCGAAGTAAAGAACGATGTGAAGATTACAATTGATGGGCTATTTGATGGTTATGTGGAGCCATTTACTTCTCGTGTACATAGACTCACACCAAAACATAAGGAGTCAGTATTTGAAAAAGATATAATTATGGGGAGCGAGAAGAGAGACGTTCAAACATTTTTATCTGATAAGGATTTGTGGTATGTAGAACCGTCTATGCATGCCCTTAGCTTCGAGGATATTTGGACAGTTTTTGTTATGTTAAAGAACGAGATAGGCACTAGAAAGGTTCAGCATATCCATTTCGAGAAATTGATGCAGCAGTTGCACTATGATTTCAAAGGCGAGAAGAAGGACAACGTGTATCGTAAGCGGGTTATTGAGAAGTATCTACGGGAGTACCGTGAGAACGAGAAGCCGAATACAACACATGTTTCTTTTGAGGTTAAAGTCGATGAAGATATGAAGACTGCGTATGTGTCGTTTCAGTTTTCTGCTGTAGGTGAAGCGTTAATCATCTTCTGTGTAGAGGCAGAAAAGATAGATATGATGCATGCTCGGGCAAATGTACTGCTCTTTGATTTCTTCGGGTTACGAAAGGATGCATATGATAGATTCCATAACGAAGAAGTGTATTTGGAGCATATGAATAGTTCGGCTGATGATAAACGAATTATTCTTGATTATATAAAGGGAGATACGATTGTAGATGTCGGATCCGGTGGTGGTGTTATGCTAGACATGATTGAAGAAGAGACCGAGGATAAACGAATCTACGGTATCGATATTTCCGAAAATGTGATTGATACGCTGAAAAAGAAGAAACAGGACGAAAGTCGTTCTTGGGACGTCATTAAAGGGGATGCTATCAACTTAGGTAGCTCGTTTGATAAAGAATCGGTTGATACGATTGTGTATTCTTCTATCCTTCATGAGCTGTTCTCTTATATTGAGTATGAAGGTAAGAAATTCAATCATGAAGTAATTAAAAAGGGGTTACAGAGTGCTTACGAGGTGATAAAGCCAGGAGGTCGTATTATCATTCGTGATGGCATCATGACTGAAGATAAAATGTTAATGCGTGTGATTCATTTTAAAGATGCAGGTGGAATGAAGTTCTTAGAGCAGTATGTCCGTGAATTTAAGGGGCGTATAATCCAATATGAGGTACTTGCAGACAATACAGTCAAAATGCCTGTTAACGATGCGATGGAGTTCTTATATACGTATACATGGGGTGAGGATTCCTTCGTTCACGAGGTGCAAGAGCAGTTTGGAATCTTTACGCCAAACGACTATAAGGATTTCGTAAAGGGTATCTTTGGAGATAAAGTAAACATCGTTCAAGCTATGAACTATTTACAGGATGGATATACACAACATCTTAGCGAGAAAATCGATTTTAAAGATGAGTCTGGGAATGCGGTTGTGCTACCGGATAGTACGTTCTTTATGGTTTTAGAAAAGAGGTAATGATATTGAAAACTTATAAAAAGTTTAGTTTGTGGGTTTCGATATGTTTGTGGAGGATCTCGTTCTAAAGCATATGCAATGACGGGAGATTACATGGAAAGCGAACCTTTCTGTGTATACATTCCAAAAGCATTGCGAAAACAGAAAAAGAACGTAAAAAAGGGACATGAGTAAGAATATGCTCATGCCCTTTGTTTAGATTATATAATTTATTGTACTTCGCATCAGTCGTATGATGATCTAAGAAATGAAAAACGCTCGGTTTCCCATCTTTCGTTAAAAATCCACTATCTTGATTCATTATGCTGAAACGAGTTTTTACGTATAATTTCTATTAAACTCATTTTAATAAAGAATAATAATTCGTATCATATGGGATATCATCTTGATACATATAATTTTTTAGAACGCCTTCTTTTTCAAATCCTAATTTTAATAGCACTTTATTGGAAGCTTCATTTTCAAGAAATACAATTGCTCCGATCCGTTTTAAATGAAGTGTGTGGAAACCGTATGATATAACTTCAGAAACCGCTTCAGTCGCATATCCATTTCCCCAGTGTTCAGGCAAAAAGGCATAACTTATATTTGCTCGTTTATGTTCGGAAGACCAATCATGAAAACCAATTGTTCCAATGAGCCCTTTCTTGTCTTTTAATTCGATTCCCCATTTAATGCCGCTTCTTGCGTTGTACCCCAACTTAAAATTAGTAAGGATTTGTTTTACTTGATCCAAATTTTGCAATGGTTTTTGGCCATAATGGCGCAGGACATCAGTATTAGAAAAGCATTGTAGTATACTCGGTGCATCTTCTTCGGTAAGTTCTCGTAAAATGAGTCGGTTGGTTTTTAATATAGGAAACATATTTTCACTCCATTTCTTATGAAACTAGAATGTATTTGTTATTATATAATTTAATCTGAAAATAAAGATTATTCAAGAGGGAAGTATGGTTTTGATTTGTGATAAAATTGATTGTGGAATATATTTCAAAAAGAGGTTTGTATATGGAGAAAAACTCAATTTTAATTGTAGATGATGATCGAGATATTATTCGATTCGTTAATGAAAATTTAAAACAAGAAGGTTTTAGTGTTTTTAGTGCTGACAACGGAGAAGAGGCGTTAGAGGTATTGAATAATAATGATGTTCAACTTGCTATCCTTGATGTTATGATGCCTCAAATGGATGGGATTGAATTGTGTAGAAGGATAAGAGAGAAATATAGTTTACCAATTATGTTTTTAAGCGCGAAATCATCGGACGTAGATAAAGTCGTTGGATTTAGTACTGGGGCAGATGATTATATTGTGAAACCGTTCAGTACAATTGAATTTATAGCAAGAGTGAAAGCTCAATTAAGAAGGTATACATACTTCAATCAAAATGCTGTTCAAGTAATAGAAAAGAAAATAAACATTAGAGGTTTAGAAATAGATGAAGTGTCGAGAACAGTGATGTTATATGGAGAAACAATCAATCTTACGAAAACTGAATATGATATTTTGTACTTAATGGCCGCTGCAATGAATCGTGTGTTTACTATTGAAGAAATATATGAAAGCGTTTGGAAAGAAAGGGCCTATGAAAGTAATAATACAGTAATGGTTCATATTGCAAGATTAAGAAATAAAATTGAAGAGAATCCAAAAGAGCCGAAGTTTATTCAAAATGTTTGGGGAGTCGGATATAAAATTGAAGATTAAATCATTACAAGGCATGAGAGCTAAGTTTTTTATCGCATTCATATGTAGCATTTTGTTAGCAACTGTAAGTATAATAGCGTTTCAAATTGTAATTGGAAATATATATAGTCATGTTACTGCGTTAGAGGAAAAATATTCATTTTTATATTTAATAGTTTTTTTAATTTTTACTACAATATACTTTGCATTCATGACAAAAACAATGATGAAAAGATTATCTGAAATTAACAAGAGTCTGAAGGAAATAAGTAATGGTAATTTTGAAATACATATACTTATTTCAAAAAATGACGAGATTGGTGAATTAGCAGCGAATGTTAATAGAATGGCCAAAAGTTTAAAAGAGTCTATCGAGAATGAAAAAAAATCGCAAGAAATGAAAAATGAAATGATTAGTAATATTTCTCATGACTTACGAACACCTGTAACATCCCTAATAGGTTACGCGGACCTGTTAGGAAATCAGCTTCATTCAAATAGAGAAGAATGTGAACAGTATGTAAGTATATTAAAGCGAAAAAGTTATGAATTAAAAAATCAAGTAGATGGTTTATTAGAATATTGTCAAATAAATTATAGAGAGATCGAATTACATAAAAGTGTAATAAATATGAAAGCGTTCATTGAACAAATCATGATTGATTTTTTACCACAACTAGATGATGCTGATATGAGCTTTTGTATTAAAGGTGATAAGGTGTTACATGTGGAAATGGATGTAGCGGTTATGGTGAGGCTATTCGAAAATGTAATTAGTAATAGTATTATGTACGGGAAAGACGGAAAGGAGCTTTTAATTCAAGTTTCTAAAAGAGATATGAATGTTGAAATAGAAATTAAAAATTTTGGACAATGCATTCCGAATGAGAACCTTCCTTACGTTTTTGAAAAGTTTTATCGTGGTGAAAAATCACGTAGCTCTCATACGGGTGGAAAAGGAATGGGGCTTGCAATTGCGAGAAGTATAGCGGAACTTCATAAAGGAGATATCACTGTACGTAGTAACGATAAAGAAACGGTTTTCACTATCGTTTTACCGCAGTATAAAGAAATGTAAGAAAGTCGTAAGTATTTCTTTCATATGTCGTAATTTTTACTTCGTATCATGGGGAACAAAGATAGGAGAGTAGGGATACAGCATGTGGAAGAGATTTTTATTAGCGAGTATAGTTGCTTTTTTAATTATAAGTTGGAGTTTAGTTTATTTAGGTAATGGCGTTACATCAGTCTTTGTTTGGTGGATTATACAGGCTTTTAGTGTGATTTCAGTTTTTCTCTTAATAGGCTCAGTAGTAATGTTTGTTTGGAAAGGCATTTTTAGAAAGCGGATAGATGGAACGCTACTATTAATAGTTCTGTTTTCTACCATTGGAGCTTGGCCCGTGGGATGGTTCGCTAACATTGGGAGAATTGCATACCCAGTAGATGTACAGTCTATGAGTCCTAAAGTAGTCGTTCGTTTTCCTTTGAATGAACGAGCATTGATAGGTTGGGGCGGCGATAAATTAGAAACGAACTATCACGTTATAAAACCAAATGAACGATGGGCATACGATATTCTCATTCCACCAGCTGAAGTGAAAAGTAGTAAGTTAGAGGATTATGGAATATATGGAGCGAAAGTAATGGCACCCGCTTCTGGGACAGTTGTATCAATTAAAAATGATGAAATAGATTTAGTTCCGGGATCGGATGATTTTCAATCGATGGCGGGAAATCATATTTATTTACGACTGGATGAAACAGGTACATTTTTGTTTCTTGCCCATTTAAAGAAAGGATCAATTAAAGTGAGGGAAGGCGAACGTGTAAATGAAGGGGAGGTTCTTGCCCAAGTCGGTAACTCAGGAAGTTCAAGTGAACCACATTTACATATCCATCATCAAAGGCAGGATCCATCCAAGGTGAGTATGTTTTTCACGGAAGGCTTGCCACTTTATTTTCGAACTGAAAAAGGTGCGATAATGCCAGAAAGAGAGACATGCATAAGTGGTAAGTAGAAGGAAATCATTTCATACAAAAAGGGTATTCCAAATCAAATTTGGAATACCCTTCTTCATTACCCTACAAATGTTTGATACAGTAAGAAAATATTTAAAACGATAATAAGTGCAGCGATTAACCACGCGATAAATGTTGTAATGCGATGGTTGACGAGTGCGCCCATAATATTCTTATTACTTGTAAACATAATAAGTGGTACTAATGCAAAGGCAATACCGAAAGATAAGACAACTTGACTCATAACGAGAGCGTAAGTTGGATTTACACCTAAAGCGATAATAACGAGAGGCGGAATCATTGTTATAAATCGGCGTAAGTATAACGGAATATGCATTCGAATGAATCCTTGCATAATAATATCACCAGACATCGTACCAACAGAAGAACTAGATAAACCTGCTGATAAAAGTCCAATCCCAAATAATGCAGCCGATACAGGACCGACTAAATTACTGAACTGGTTAAAAGCAACATCAAGGTCTTCAACGTGCAAGCCGTTTTTAAAGAATAGTGCAGCTGCTACAATTAACATACTTGCATTAATTGCTCCAGCGATAACCATTGCAATAATAATATCGATGAATTCGAAGCGGAAAATCTTTTTCTTTTGTTCATCATTTGTTCCGACTACACGGCGCTGCGTTAAGGCCGAATGTAAATATATCGCGTGCGGCATTACTGTCGCACCTAAAATTCCAGCTGCTAAAAGGATGCTATCTACACCTTGGAATTTTGGAGTGAAAAGTCCTGAGAGTAGAGGGCTTAATTCCGGTTTTGCGTAAAAGACTTGGATACCAAAAGCGATAACAACGATAAAAATCATACCTGTTATGATAGCTTCTAATGGACGAAAGCCTCTGCGTTGAAATTCAAGAATAATAAATGATCCAACTGCTGTAATTAAAGCAGCTGGTAACATCGGAATTCCAAATAGTAAGTATAAGCCAAGTGCTGCCCCGATAAATTCAGCTAAATCTGTAGCCATAATAACGAGTTCCCCTTGTATCCATAAACCGATGGAAACTGGTTTGGGGAAGTTTTCGCGAGCTACTTCAGGAAGATTTCTCCCAGTAGCGATTCCTAATTTAGCTGATAAAGTTTGAATTAATACAGCCATTAAATTAGAAGCGAGTATTACCCAAAGCAATAAATACCCATATTGTGATCCAGCTGCGATATTTGTAGCGAAGTTCCCAGGATCAATATAAGCAACTGATGCGATAAAAGCAGGTCCTAAGAATGGTAACAGTCTTTTAAAGCCTTTTGTTTGTCCACTTAACGCTAAATGGGCTGATTGAACTGTTGTGCTTTGAGAAGGGACTTGTTCATCTTTTGTTATATCTTTATTCATAGTAGTATTCCCCTTTGAAATCTTAACTTGATTAAAGTTTCACTTTATTTTTACTCATTATTTCAATACATTTAGATATATGATGTGGCAATTTCATTTGAACATAAAAGTTTCCTTAATGCAAATTATATGACTGTGTGCAATGAATGGTGTGACGATGCAAAAATATTTTGGGAGTTTATGGTTGTTGAATAAGGGAGAAGATAATAAATTATAGGGTTGTTTTTGAAATTTATGTGAACATACAGCCTATATTACAGCATATTAATTGATGGAAATGAAATTGTATGATATATAATATATTGGGATTACAACCTAACCGTAGTGTTTTGTTCTGTAATCTTGTTTTTATTTTTGTTAACTTATAGAAAAAATTGTAAATAGAAGAAAATAGGCTACGTATAATTTTGTATATATTTTCTTATTATATATGTTTTGATATGAACGTTAACTTATACATGATTTTAAAATTTAGATAGGTGGTAGAAATACATTGGCAACTACAAAACCATATAGAGTATTACTATATTACATGTACACAACAATTGAAAATCCAGAAGAATTTGCTGAACAGCATTTAGAATTTTGTAAATCACTTGAGTTAAAAGGAAGAATTCTTGTAGCGACAGAAGGAATTAACGGAACTTGTTCTGGAACTGTTGAACAAACAGAAAAATACGTGGAAGCGATGAATAATGATCCACGTTTTGCTGGAATCGTATTTAAAATTGATGAGGCAGATGAACATGCATTCAAGAAAATGCACGTACGTCCTCGTTCAGAGTTAGTTACACTTCGTCTAGAAGACGACATTAACCCGAAAGAAATTACTGGGAAGTATTTAGAACCAAAAGATTTTTATGAGGCAATGAAACAAGAAGATACAGTTATCATTGATGCACGAAATGATTATGAATTTGATTTAGGACACTTCAAAGGTGCGATTAAACCAGATATTGAATCATTCCGTGAATTACCAGATTGGATTAGAGAAAATAAAGAAACACTTGAGGGTAAAAAGATTTTAACGTACTGTACAGGTGGAATTCGTTGTGAGAAATTCTCAGGTTGGTTAGTTCGTGAAGGTTATGAAGATGTAAGCCAGCTTCATGGCGGAATTGTAACGTACGGAAAAGATCCAGAAGTACAAGGTGAACTTTGGGATGGTCAATGTTACGTATTTGATGAGCGTATCGCTGTACCAGTAAACCAAAAAGAACATGTTATCGTTGGTAAAGATCACTTTACAGGTGAACCTTGTGAGCGCTATGTAAACTGTGCAAACCCTGAATGTAACAAGAAAATTTTATGTTCTGAAGAAAGTGAAGCAAAACATTTACGTGCATGTTCTCATGAATGTCGTGTACACCCACGTAATCGTTATATCGTGCAACACGAATTAACAGAAGAGCAAGTAGCTGCTACATTAGAAAAAATCGAAGCAGGTAAGTAAGCAAAATTAGCTTAATAAAAAAACAGATGGTAGCATCGTGCTGCCATCTGTTTTTTATTTACTTTGTATCTTTTTTCTCTTTAACAGCAGATAATACAGTTTGTTTTACCCATGCTTTTCTTCTTTTATGCTGTATAGCCCATTGGTATAAACCTTGTGCACCTAAAATGAGGGAAATGACTATACCGCTAATCGCTATTAATAGAGCAAAAAATTCAAAAGGCGATGATATTTTGTTTGAATCGGTGTTTCTTAAAAGATCAATCATAGTAAACCCTAACATTTGGCCTACAACAGAGTAGAGCGTTAAAATTAATAATAAGAGGCTATCTTTTTTTGAAGCAACATTTTCTTGATATTTAAATAAACTATCGAGATTTTGTTTCGCGTTCGTGTACAGTACTTCAATGTTAAAAAGTTTTCTTAGACGAAAGAAAATATCTTCACTTTGTGATTGGGATACTAATTCTAAAGAAAAATAATTAGCTGTAAACGAATTTATTGAATAAATTAATTTCTCAATCTCATTTGTATCTTGCTCAATATTTAATTCAGCATAGGCGTTTGCCATCTTTAATAAAACAACTTTATGAAATAAATTTAATAATAAAGCGTAATAAAACTCCCCGTACATTTGACTAGCAAGTTTAGTGACTGCTTGTTCACCTTCATTTGTAATACATGTGAAAATATGTTCTTCCATAATAAAGTAACGGTTAGGAGCCCATCTTTGATAAGAATGTTTTGTTAAATAATCGTGAATATAAGGAACATTATTTGCACTAATATATGGCTTACCATCATCTGATAATCCGGAAAGACTGGAAGCTCGATATACATCGATTATATGAAGGTCTGACTCTTTGTTTATGGATAATAGAGTTTGTACATACATTCGCTGGTCTTCAAAGAAAGGGAATGTTTGAAAGTAAGAACTCCGCAATCTCTTGTTCTCAAAGAAGTCTGTTAAACCATGAAATAAATCACCGAATATAAGTTTTTCTACTTGTGAATATTTTTTTCCATCACATTCAATACAAATAGTCTCAGTCGTATCACTTTTAGTTTCAAGTACACGGAAGCGAGCCGCGAATTCAATCGCTTCTGATAATGTCATGTTAGGAGCGGTTTTTATTTCTGTCCGAATTGTTAAGAACCCAAGCTCATAAGGACAAAGTGTTACATCAATAGAATGTATCTTGAATGGAACGGAAATAAGGTTAGTTGTTAAATGTCCATTTAAATTAAGGTCTTTAGAATAGCGCTGTAATCCTTTTTGATGTTCTGAATGAGGAAAGAGAATTTTATTTGTAAAGGAAAGATAGTATGCTTCCATATTTTGATGTGAAACTTGAAATTTCCCGTAATATGTATTTTCATCTTCAAGATGATCGAGTCGAAAAGGTCGAAAATCATTTTTTTGTAAGAAAGGGAACATATTTTGTTCATATCCAGTTTTAAACGAAAACGGGAATATAAATTGAAATATAGCTGTTATTACATCTTTTTCCTCGATTGTTTGTATTGCCTCCATTTACATTGTTTCCTTTCCGTATAAGCTATAGAAACAACATGCCCAATTTTTCTTGAAAATAACCTCTCTTGTTCATTAGATTAAGAATGAAAATTCAGCTTATTTAACAAGGGACATGTATAATGTTATGTATACTAAAATTAGTATAATTGTGTTAGAAAAAGGGGGATGTTGTATGCGTATTTTAGTATTAGGAGCTGGGGGCGTTGGCGGATTTTTCGGTGGCCGATTAGTAGAAAAGGGAGAAGATGTTACATTTCTCGTTCGCAGCAAAAGAAAACAGCAATTAGAAGAAAAAGGCCTTGTTATTCGTAGTGTTAATGGAGATTTTTCATTTCAACCGAAATTGGTAACGAAAGAAGATAGAACGACTCCATTTGATGTGATTTTATTTTCAACAAAAGCGTATCATTTACACGAGGCGACCATAGATTTAAAGCCGTTTGTAGGTAAAAATACTGTAATAATCCCATTGTTAAATGGTATCGCTCATTTATCACTATTACAAAAGGAATTCGGTGAAGAGAAAGTAATTGGCGGTCTATGCTTTATCGAGACGACATTAAACGATCAGGGAGAAATTGTACAAACGAGTGCTGCCAACAGACTTGTATTTGGGGAAATTAAGCCTCAAGATTCAGAGAGAATAAAGCTTATTTCTAAAACATTTGCAGATACAAAAGCTAGTTTTGTTTTAAGTGAAAATATTGTGCAAGATATGTGGCATAAATATTTATTTATCACCGCAATGTCAGGTGTGACAACATTAATGCGTGCGCCGATAGGACCGATTCGTGAGAGTGATGGAGGCCGAGAATTTATTAGGAACTTATTTGAAGAATCAGTGCAAATCATGAAATCTATGGGGGCTCCAGTTAAGGAGAATATCGCCCAGGAACATATGAAAACGATTGATAAAATTTCGTATGATATGAAGTCATCGATGCAACGGGATATGGAAAAAGGTTCGCTCATTGAAGGGAAGCATTTACAAGGATACTTATTGAAATTAGCAGAGGAAATGTCTATAGATGTGCCTTTATTAAGTGTTGTGTATCAAAATTTAAAGGTATATGAAAAAATGATTTTTACTAAAGAAATGGTATGAAAAAGAGTAAAGGATAGCAAAATATAAATGTTGCTATCCTTTTTTTGTTTCTTTTTGACAATTTATTCGTTTCTTTTCGGTTTATCTGTCGTATTTCGTTCTCTTTCACGTTTACCATATAGCTGATTAATTTCATTTGCTACTGCATCTAAATAGGAATCGGAAAAAAGTGGCTTCTTTTCTTTAGACATACGGGTCTCCTTTGTGGATTTTTAGTATTCATTATGTATATTTTTCGGTGGATTATGCGCAATCGTTTTAATTTTTTTCTTTTTTAAAATTTTTGTTTACTTTTTGAAAATAAAGGAGTATTATAATCCACAGTTTCAATTTTCTAAATCGCTGAAGCCGCATGGTGCGGGGGACCCGTTCTTATGGATTAGTACATAATCCAATGGGGTGAATCCTTGAAAAAGGTAGGGCTACTCATAGGCCCGAATCCGACAGCTAACCTCGTAAGCGTTATATTGAGAAGGAAGGTGGAGCTTGTGCGACAAAAAAAATAATGTCTACAAGTCTATTTCGTTATGGCTTGTAGACATTTTTGTTTTCTGAAGAAATAGTTTATCGCTGTAACTAGCAAAATCGTTCGTACAAAATTATTGGAGAGTGGACAGCATTGGTTTCATCTATTAAAAGATTTTTAATTGGAAGACCGTTAAAATCAACTGAGTTAGGAGAGCAAAAACTTAATAAAACGAAGGCGCTAGCCATTTTATCTTCTGACGCATTGTCATCGGTCGCATACGGACCAGAGCAAATATTAATTGCACTAGCAGGTCTTGGAGCAATAGCTTATTGGTATTCCATTCCGATAGCTGTTGGGGTATTAGTATTATTGACAGCTCTTATTTTATCTTATCGACAAATTATTTTTGCTTACCCTCATGGCGGCGGAGCATATGTTGTATCAAAAGAAAATTTAGGGATGAATCCGGGATTAATAGCTGGAGGATCTTTATTAGTCGATTACATTTTAACTGTTGCAGTAAGTGTGTCCGCAGGTACAGATGCGCTCACATCAGCTTTTCCTAGTTTACATGCACATAATGTAATCATTGCGATTATATTTGTCATATTGATTACCATCTTAAATTTAAGAGGCGTAACGGAATCAGCTTCCGTTTTAGCATATCCGGTTTATTTATTCGTTGTAGCATTATTTATATTAATTGGTGTAGGAATATATAATATTTTGACTGGTCACGTTTCACCCACGCTGCATTCGCCAATTGGAACACCAGTTGCGGGAATTAGTTTGTTCTTACTGTTACGAGCATTTGCTTCAGGAAGCTCTGCTTTAACGGGTGTTGAGGCGATATCTAACGCAATTCCAAACTTTAAAGATCCTGCACCTAACAATGCAGCGAAAACATTGCTTGCAATGGGTGCATTACTTGCAGTTTTATTTTCTGGAATTGTCTTTTTAGCTTATTATTACGGAATTAATCCAAGTAAGGAAGTAACAGTCGTTTCACAAATTGCTGAACAAACTTTTGGACGTAATTTCATGTACTATTTCATACAAGGTACAACAGCTTTAATATTAATTCTTGCGGCTAACACAGGTTATTCTGCATTTCCACTATTAGCGGTTAATCTTGCAAAAGATAAGTTCATACCGAGAATGTTTACGATTAGAGGAGACCGCCTAGGTTATTCAAACGGTATTATTATACTTGGGATTTCTTCGATTATTTTAATTGTAGCTTTTCAGGGGAAAACAGAACACTTGATTCCGCTATATGCAGTAGGGGTATTTATTCCGTTTACACTTTCTCAAACTGGAATGGTACTAAAATGGCTTCGTGAAAAGCCTGAAGGATGGGCTTTAAGATTAACGGTTAATTTAATTGGTGCAGTCATTAGTTTTATCGTTATGAGCATGTTCTTTTTAACTAAGTTCGCACAAGTTTGGTCAATCCTTATTTTCTTACCTTTTATTATCTTCTTGTTCCATCGAATTAAGAAGCATTATGATGCAGTGGGCGATCAATTAAGTTTAAAAACTTGTGAACCACTTGTTCCGATTGAAGGGAATGTAATTGTCGTTCCTGTAGCTGGTATGACTCATGTAGTAGAAAATTCATTGAACTATGCTAAGGCTCTTTCTGCAGATCAAGTTATCGCTGTATATGTTGCTTTTGACAGAGAAGAGGAAAAGAAATTTGAAGAGAAATGGGAGAAGTGGCAACCTGAAGTAAGGCTTGTTACATTACATTCTCATTATAGAAGCATTATTCAGCCGCTTACAAAATTTATTGACACAGTGCAATATAAAGCGAGTGAATCAAATTACCGAGTTACGGTCGTTATACCACAGTTTATTCCGAAAAAAGGTTGGCATAACATTCTTCATAATCAGTCTAGTTTACTCATTCGTGCGTATTTACTCTATAAAAGAAATGTTGTTATTACGACAGTTCCATATCATTTGAAAAAGTAATAAGATTTTTTAAGGATAGCTTCACGAAAGTGAAGCTATCCTTTTTGTGTATATGCTATGCATAATTGCATATAGGTCTTAAAATTATATTACTATAATACAATCTCTTATGAGTAAACAGTGTTTTTTGTTGTGATATATGGATATTTTAATGGAGGAAGTTAAGTGGATTTTATTTTGGAATAAGGACATGAGGTCTTGAAAATAAAGGGAATTAAAATACTTCTTTACGATAGATGAATAGCTGTGTTTAAATGACCTTACAGTACAAAACTTTAATAAAAACAAAACTTAATTTCATATTCACGTGCGTTATTTATCTTAAAATGAATAATATTTTCATGTAATATATTCACTGTGTGAATATGGAAATTGCGATGAAACAGAAATTTTATACAATGTTATTCATACTAAGCACATGTGAAAAGTTATGAAATGTTTTATAACAATAAGTAAGTACTGTAGAAATAAAGTTTGAGAGAGGTGTTTCGTACATGACTCACGGTGAGAACGTTCTCTATTTTTAACCATCTCAAATAATGTGCAAGAAAATAGAATAATAAAATGCGATAGTAATAGTTGCTAATACATAGGAGGGGTTAAAGTGAAAAAAACTTTAATTACAGGGTTATTGGTTACAGCAGTATCTACGAGTTGCTTCATTCCTGTAAGCGCTTACGCTGAAGAGGGGCAACCAAAGGTGAAAGTATTAAACGTGCAAAATGTAATTGCTCCAAATACATTATCAAATTCAATTAGAATGTTAGGGTCACAGTCACCACTTATCCAAGCATACGGATTAGTTATTTTGCAACAGCCAGACATTAAGGTAAATGCGATGAGTAGTTTGACGAATCATCAAAAATTTGCAAAGGCGAATGTACGAGAGTGGATTGATGAATATAATCCGAAGCTAATCGACTTAAATCAAGAGATGATGAGATACAGCACTAGATTTAATAGCTATTATAGTAAGCTCTATGAACTAGCAGGAAAAGTAAATGAAGATGAACAGGCAAAAGCAGATTTTACAAACGCATATGGAAAATTACAATTGCAGGTCCAAAGCATTCAAGAGAGTATGGAGCAAGATTTATTAGAGTTAAATCGATTTAAAACGGTATTAGACAAAGATAGTAATAACTTATCAATTAAAGCTGATGAAGCAATAAAAACACTGCAAGGATCAAGTGGAGATATTGTGAAATTAAGAGAAGACATAAAAAGAATTCAAGGGGAAATTCAAGCTGAACTAACTACTATTTTGAATAGACCACAAGAAATTATTAAAGGTTCTATTAATATCGGTAAACAAGTATTTACAATCACAAATCAAACTGCACAAACGAAAACAATCGATTTTGTTTCTATCGGTACGTTAAGTAATGAAATTGTAAATGCAGCAGATAGTCAAACGAGGGAAGCAGCTCTTCGTATTCAGCAAAAACAAAAAGAGCTACTACCACTTATTCAAAAGTTATCACAAACTGAATCAGAGGCGACTCAAATCACATTCGTTGAAGATCAAGTAAGTAGCTTTACGGAACTGATTGATCGCCAAATCGCAACTTTAGAAACGTTATTAACGGATTGGAAAGTTTTAAACAATAATATGATCCAAATTCAAGCAAATATTGAAGAAGGCACGTATACAGACAGTAGTTTACTTCAAAAACATTTCAATCAACTTAAAAAAGTAAGTGATGAAATGAATAAGCAAACAAATCAATTTGAAGATTACGTTACAAACGTTGAAGTACATTAAACAGAAAAATAATTAGCGATATAGGGAGAGAAGAAAAATGACAAAAAAACCGTATAAAGTAATGGCTCTATCAGCACTTATGGCAGTATTTGCAGCAGGGAATATTATGCCAGCCCATACGTATGCTGCTGAAAGTACAGTGAAACAAGCTCCAGTTCATGCTGTAGCAAAAGCATATAATGATTATGACGAATATTCATTAGGACCAGAAGGCCTTAAAGATGCGATGGAAAGAACAGGTTCTAACGCTTTAGTAATGGATCTGTACGCTTTAACAATTATTAAACAAGGTAATGTTAACTTTGGGAACGTAACGTCAGTTGATACATCTTTAAAAGGTAAAGTGATTCAGCATCAAGATACAGCTAGAGGGAATGCACAACAATGGCTAGATGTATTGAAGCCACAGCTTATTTCAACAAATCAAAATATCATTAATTACAATACGAAATTCCAAAACTATTATGATACTTTAGTTGCTGCGGTTGATGCAAAGGATAAAGCAACTCTTACGAAAGGTCTAACTAGATTATCAAGTAGTATTACTGAAAATAAAGCGCAAGTAGATAAGTTAGTAGAAGACTTAAAGAAATTCCGAAATAAAATGACGTCGGATACTCAAAATTTCAAGGGAGATGCAAATCAAATTACATCTATCTTGGCTAGTCAAGATGCTGGAATTCCGCTTCTGCAAAATCAAATTACAACGTATAATGAAGCAATTAGTAAATATAATGCAATTATTATCGGTTCATCTGTTGCGACAGCTTTAGGCCCAATTGCAATTATCGGTGGTGCGGTTGTAATTGCTACGGGAGCAGGAACTCCGCTAGGAATCGCATTAATTGCAGGTGGAACAGCAGCAGTAGGTGGTGGTACTGCAGGAATCGTCTTAGCGAAGAAAGAGCTTGATAATGCACAGGCAGAAATTCAAAAGATAACAGGACAAGTTACAACTGCGCAATTAGAAGTGGCAGGACTAACGAACATTAAAACACAAACTGAATATTTAACAAACACAATTGATACAGCAATTACAGCGTTGCAAAACATTTCAAATCAATGGTACACAATGGGATCAAAATACAATTCTTTACTTCAAAATGTAGATTCAATTAGTCCAAATGACCTTGTTTTCATTAAAGAAGATTTAAACATTGCGAAAGATAGCTGGAAGAACATTAAAGACTATGCAGAAAAAATCTATGCTGAAGATATTAAAGTAGTAGATACGAAAAAAGCATAATCGAATACGAATCGTTAGAGCGTTAAGTATTGATGAATGAGTTGAAGCTCCTGTTCAGTTGTGAGCAGGAGCTTTTTTATATCCTTATAAAGAGAATGGGTGAAAAGTATGCAGAAAAGATTTTATAAAAAATGTCTTTTAACGATCATGATTGCTGGGGTGGCAACGAGTAATGCACTTCCTTTACATCCTTTTGCAGCGGAACAAAACGTAAAAACATTACAAGAAAATGCAAAAAATTATTCTCTCGGTCCAGCAGGATTCCAAGATGTAATGGCGCAAACGACATCGAGCATATTCGCAATGGATTCATATGCAAAATTAATTCAAAATCAGCAAGAGACTGATTTGAGTAAAATAAGTTCAATTAATAGTGAGTTTAAAGGAAATATGATTCAGCATCAAAGAGATGCAAAAATTAATGCGGCGTATTGGTTAAATAATATGAAGCCTCAAATTATGAAAACGGATCAAAATATTATTAATTACAATAATACTTTTCAAGCGTATTATAATGACATGTTAGCAGCGATTGATCAAAAGGATAGCGGTAAATTAAAAGCGGATTTAGAAAAGTTGTATGCGGATATTTTAAAGAATCAAAATGAGGTAGATGTACTATTAGGGAATTTGAAAGCTTTTCGCGATAGAATGGCGAAAGACACAAATAGTTTTAAAGAGGATACGAATCAATTAACCTCGATTTTGGCGAGTACGAATGCTGGTATTCCAGCTCTAGAGCAACAAATAAATACATATAACGATTCGATCAAAAAGAGTAACGATATGGTGATTGCTGGTGGTGTACTTTGCGTAGCGTTAATAACTTGTCTTGCGGGGGGACCGATGATTGCGATTGCGAAAAAAGATATTGCAAATGCAGAACGAGAAATAGCCAGTTTAAAGAATAGAATTTCTGGATCGCAAGCAGAAGTGGCAATTTTGACAGATGCAAAAAATAAAACAACTAATATGACAGAAACAATTGATGCAGCAATTACAGCACTGCAAAACATATCAAATCAGTGGTATACGGTAGGTGCGAAATATAATAATTTACTACAAAACGTAAAAGGAATCAGCCCTGAAGAATTTACCTTTATAAAAGAAGATTTAAATACAGCGAAAGATAGCTGGAAGGATGTAAAAGATTATACAGAAAAATTACATGAGGGTGTGACGAAATAAACAGTGGACTAGTTCCGCTGTTTATTTTTTTATCCCGTTTTTTGTGAGAGCCGAGCTTGTAATTTTACCCATAAGTTTGCCGTGTGTTTTATCAATGTAACTTTAGGATAATGTTTGGTCAAATTGATACTAATAACCTCGATAAACTCCTGATCACGCTTTTTATATTTAATATTTTAAGTAAAAAAGCTATACTATAGGCAAAACTAAAAATTGGAAAGGAAATACTAGAACATGGAAAATTATTTGTTATTTATCCTCACAGCAATCCTAATCATAATAATGCCTGGTCCCGGTTTTGCCTTAGTTACAAAAAACACTATCTCGCATGGTAAAAATGGTGGGATAAAGACCGTCTTAGGAACGGTATCTGGAATGATGATTCATACAATAATGGCTACACTAGGACTTTCTGCCATCCTAATGAAATTCTCTATGTTATTTACATTTATAAAATATGCTGGGGCTTTTTACTTAATTTACTTAGCTGTAAAGTCAATTAAAAGTGCCTTGTCTAAAAAAGAAGATATGTCAGGTTCAGTGGAAATGAACTCTAAGGATATTGGAACGATTAAAAGTTTTAGACAAGGATTTACCACGGCAATCTTAAACCCAAAAACTGCTGTGTTTTTCCTAAGTTTTCTACCCCAATTTATTGTGAGCAATCAAAGTCATCTCTTCCAATTTCTTTTGTTAGGACTCACATTTACGACTTTGACAGCAATATGGTATTTACTTTATATCTCACTAATACGTCAATTAAGAACTTTTTTAAGAAAAGAAAAAGTGAACCGTACAATAGAGGGTATTACTGGCACAGTATTATTAGTATTTGGAGTTAGGTTATTTTTCCAAAAATAAATATGTATATGAAAAGAGAAATAATCAATGGTGGTTATTTCTCTTATTCACTTATTCTAAAACTACCATTATAGATTTCTAGAGGTGAGATGATTTTTTGTTGGGTATTTATGTTACTATCACTGTAAAAATTGTGAAGAAATGTACTTAAACTAACGGGGCAGGATAGTTGAATAAGAATAAAAATATTTTTATAAGTTAAATTTATTGAATATCATAAAATATTTATAATTAAACTTTTTTCTAAATCAACACTCGATGGCGAGGTGGTGTTACTTCAAATATAATTATTTTATTTGAAGATTTCATTTTAATTTTTTCAAATCTTTTCATAGGTTGATATACAAAGACGTGTAGTGATAAGCCTATAACTGCAGTAATGTTTAAAATAATACTTATAATCATTAAAGACCATTCTATAACTGGAGAAAAGTATCCGTCCGTACTTAATGTAGAAGAACTTACATCTAGTATTAAAATAACTATTAGTATAAAGGTAAGTTTTTAACCAATTTGAATCCCCCCCTTTTAAGAGTGATATCTTTATATTATTATATTTAAAAAATAAATTATATAATTAATTATAAGATAGTTATCTATGAGAATTTAACTTGTTTTTTCGTTTTGGGGTGTTAAAAAATTCTTAAGTTGATGGGCATGGGATAGCACACCATGCCTATGAACTTAAGAACAGAAACTTACGCTTGAACATAATATCAAATTTAGATGAGCAAAGCTATTTCAAGTGAATAGAATCCACTCTTTAAGAATACATAAAATATATACATACAAGCTTAGTCTGATCACTACATCATTAGTGAAAGTAGGATTCTATAGATTTTGGAGGAAGAGATATGAAAAAAAAGGTTCTCCTGTTTACAGATTTGGGGATTGATGATGCGTTTGCTATACTGTACACTTTTTTTCGTAAAGACATTCAACTTGTAGGAATTGTAGCCGATTATGGAAATGTATCCAGAGAAAATGCAATAAGAAATATTAACTATTTGAAGTACATTGCGGGAAGAGAAGAGATACCCGTATTCCTTGGTGCTTCTGTACCGTTGACAGGTATATTGATTCAGTATTTCCCTGAGGTACATGGAAAAGTCGGATTAGGACCTATCATTCCCCCTGAAATTTCATATCCAGTTTATCCTTTAAATGATATTTATCAAATTATAGAATCAAATTTAGAAGATCTTACAATTATCAATTTAGGAAGACTTTCTTCGCTAGCTACGACTTTTGTGTTGAATTTAGAAACAATGCGAAACGTAAGAGAATGTATTTGCATGGGGGGAGCTTTTTTCTATCCAGGTAACGTAACTGCTGTGGCTGAAGCTAACTTTTACTCAGACCCTTATGCAGCAAACTTAATTCTGCAGCATGCAAAGAACTTGACAATTATTCCTTTAAATGTGACTCAACATGCGATTGTTACACCCGAAATGGTCCAGCAAATCGATGCATTTCATCGGAATACACAGGATCTTGCAGGACTCATCATCAAACCTATGTTAGACTATTATTATAAATTCTACTCTAAGTCTAATCCTGGTATAAGTGGAAGCCCTATGCATGATTTTGTAACAGTGTGGTATTTGCTGAATCAAGAGGCTGTTGGCCTTTCAAGAGTACCCATTAAAGTAATTCCTGATCAAGGAGAAGGATTTGGTCAAAGTATTGCAGACTTTCGTTTTGCTACTAATCCAGGCTATAAAACGCATAATGTAGCTTTTCAGCTTGATTATAAAAGATTCAAGAAGGATATTATGGAAACGTTTTTAAAGAAGAGAGTGTAACAGACTTTATTAACTTCAGATAATAGGGATTATGTGAATGAAATGCCACTTCACTTAACGTACAGGAATTCGACTTTTTTAGGTTAAAATTCGCTTAGCATATAAAACTTCCAAAATGTTGGCTGTATCCCATCACTATCAAGCTAACAAAACAAAATCCCCCTAAAATGAAAAAATCCGCTGACTTCTCAAAGTAATTAACTGTAGTGAAAGAAAATTTTTATTTTGGGGGTACATTAAAACTTTAGCTTGACGGGCAGGGGGTCTCGTCACATAGCTTATCAAGCTAAGAAATTAGTTGTTCTCCAAAACGAAAAAATTAACAAAATCCCCATAAATAACTATAGGAAGATAAAAACACTGTAGCTTTCGAATAAAGTTTGATCAAAATTATGTAGTTGTTTGGTGATAATAAAATTGTTTCATTTATAATAAAATCATTTAAAAATTAATAGAGTTATTCAATTTATTCTGACGGTAATAATAAAGTAATTAAAAAGTGAAAATATTTGTTTGGAAAATACGGTTACTCATTTGCGATATTTACGTACCATGAAACAACTAATTACACTGTCTATAACTGAAATTCTCTTTGATTTCGAATGCTTTACAAACAAAAAAATAGCACGAATGTTCGTATGAAGGTATAATTATAAGTATCTTAAAATCAAAGGAGGTCTTGCCTTATGAGTCAAAGAATTTCCTACTATGATGTTGCACCTGATGGCATGAAAATTATGATGGATATGGAGAAGTACACTAAGAAATCTACAATTAATCGAATTACTAGAGAACTTATAAAGATTAGAGTCTCTCAAATTAACGGTTGTGCTTTCTGCATGGATATGCATACATCAGATGCCCGTAAGATAGGTGAAACCGAACAACGAATTTATTGCTTGAATGCTTGGAATGAATGTGATTTTTATACACCTGAAGAGAAAGTTGCTCTTGAACTATCTGAGCATATTACTCTAATTCCCACTAAAAGAGTTCCTGAAGACCTATATAAGCGAGTACGTGAACACTATGACGAGAAACAATATGTTGACCTTGTTCTGGTAATTAATCAAATCAACAGTTGGAATAGAATTTCTATTGCAATGGGAAATACAGCAACTAAAAAATAATTGCTCTCAACGAACGGTAAATAAGAATAAAATTAAAGATGTTTAAAAATCACAATACAATTGTTTCATTTTTCTTTATTACGCAGTTATCATAAACTGTGACATAACCAAATTTTTGAAATTTATTGGTTCATCCTTTATAGCTTTTATAATAATATTATCTTGAAACACGAAGGGACTGAACTATGCGCAGATATCAATATCTTGACCCCAAAATAAAAACATAATGGAGGTAAAAATATTGATTACAGAACTACAAACCGAAAGATTAGTTTTAAGAAAAATGAAAGTATCAGACTCAGCTAGCATGTTTACAATTTGGGCGGATCCAGAAGTTACAAAATTTATGAATATCAATAGTTTTACTGATGAAAGCCAAGCGGTAGATATGATTGAAATGCTTGATAAGTTATCTCGGGAAAACAGAGCTATTCGTTATTCAATAATTGAATTAGAATCAAATGAAATTATCGGTTCTTGTGGTTATAATTCATTTGATTTCAAAAACGCCAAAGCAGAAATTGGTTACGATATTAGTAAAGCTTTTTGGGGTAAGGGGTATGCGCCAGAAGCCATTCTCTCTTTAATGGATTATGCGTTTAGTACTTTAGAATTCAATAGAATAGAAGCAAAAGTTGAATCTGAAAACATCAATTCAATAAAAGTCTTACAAAAGTTAAACTTTACATTCGAAGGGACAATGAGAAAGTGTGAAAAATCTAATGAAAAGTTTATTGATCTAAGTATTTATTCAAAATTAATAACAGATTAACGTATATTACTTAGCCTACATTCCTTAAAATGTAGGCTATTAAATACCCTCGAAGCATCCTTAATTGCTATTAATTGAAAGTGAGGGCTACGGCTCTCTTTTTTAATTCACAATTTCTAGTACAATTGAAATAATTAAGAAACGTATAGAGTAATCCGTCCGATCTTAACCACTGAAGAAAAATTAACAGAGGAAGAGATCATGAACTTTGCTGTTGAAATGAGGGAAAAGAAATAGAAGGACACAACTATATAATAAGAAAAATCTAGAAGATACGTAATATTTAAAAATGAACCGTCTCATAAAGAACATGTAGTAATTTCTACGTGTTCTTTTTTAATAAAAATGAAAGTAAACTGTTAAATAAAAATTTACTTTCAATGTCATACAAGAAGAACAAAAAATAAGTCGTCTTTTGCTCTTAACAGGGTCTTACCAGCAGCATCCGTTACTTTAGAAACACTCCTATGAGATATAATTATTGATGGTACTTTTTAGGTGATATACTGGAGGTAGATTACTCATCTAATGATGAAGGGAGGTTTATGCGTATGGAAGTAACATTTACAGTAAGTAAATGGGATGAAAAGCCAGTCAATGAAACTAGAAAAGATTTCCCTATTAATATTGCCCATGTCGAATATGATATTGACGGTGAATTAAAAGGAAAAGCTTTTGTTGAATATTTATTATATTATTTAGAATCAACTATAGATGATGGTCACTTGGCTACTGCTAAAATTTCTGGATTTTTACATTTCGAAGGAATTTATAAGGGAAAACGAGGGACATTTATAGCTATAGAGCAAGGGATATTTGATAAAGGAAATCTAGATTCCCCTGCAACAATCATCAAAGCTACTGGTGAATTAGAAAGCCTGAAAGGGTCCTATAATTATAAGTTTACAGGTCAAACCAGTAAAATGATTCTAGACTTTGAATTCTAACAAAATATCTTATAATTTAGCAAAAAGGGCATCCACTGTAATACCAGGAATGTCCTTTTTAAAACTAAATTATACCGAAAAACAAGACTCAAAATTTTCAATGGGAGGAAATGATATGAGGATCACGATACAAGAATATGTGGTCAATGAAATAGATTCAGGACCATATGGAATAACCGTAGGAAAAGACGGAGCATTGTGGTTTACGGAACAGAAAGGGAATCGAATTGGTAGAATAAATGCTACTGGTGAAATAAATTCTTTTCCCATTCCGACAGCAAATGCAGGAGCTATGTCAATTATCTCGGACCAGACCGGTGACTTATGGTTTACGGAATATAACTCAAGCAAGATCGGTAAAATGTCGATGAACGGTCTTTTTGAAGAATATGTACTCCCTACAACGAACGCTGCACCTTTTGGTATAACGGAAGGCCCAGATGGAGCAATATGGTTTACAGAAATGAATAATGGTAGGATCGGAAGAATAACAAAGTCAGGGGAAATCACCGAGTTTGAATTGCCTAACTCCAAATCATTTCCCTCTTTTATTACTCTGGGATCAGACGGTGCATTATGGTTTACACAGAATCAGAACAATAGGATTGGGAGAATAACCACTAAAGGTGAGGTCAAAGAATATCCAATCCCAACACCCAACTCCGGGCCAGTTGGAATTGCGAGCGGCCCAGATGGAGCAATATGGTTTGTGCAAATCATAGGCAATAAAATTGGTAGAATTACGTTCGAAGGTGAGATCAAAGAATTTGTTATACCGACGCCGAACGCTCGTCCTCATGCCATAATACCTGGGAAGAACAGAGATCTTTGGTTCACAGAATGGGGAGGTAACCAAATCAGCCGTATTACAGTTGAAGGAGTTATTACGGAATATACGATACCTACAAATAATGCAGAGCCACATGGTATCACGTTTTGTCCGGATGGCGATCTTTGGTTCGCTGAAGAGTGTAATCAAATTGGACGTCTAACAATCATTACGTAATAGGGATATCGTCCATCGCTATCAAGCTCAGAAAAGTAAATATCCCATCACCATCAAGTTAAGAATTTGGTTGCTCCCCAAAACGAAAAAATGTGCTTTTTTGTTACAAGTAGCACAAAATTTCGTTCTGGGGGTACTATAAAATTTTAGCTTGATGGCGATGGGGTCTCGCCATCAAAACGTGAATTTCGCACGCTAAGGAATTTCTATATTAAAAAACTTGGCTTTACCGTACGTTAAGGAAGTTCCATAAACGATATTTAATGTTTGTTATTGTTACTACAGAAAGAACAAAAAGAATGAATTAAATATGAATCGATTTATCCCGCTATTTGCGGGCAGTAAGACTCCCACCTCAAAATTCGGCGAATACGAGGGAGTTAGGTGGGAGTCGGACTGCCCGTAAAAGCCCGATTGGTGAGGGCTAATAATCAGTGGGGGATGAACAAAACCCCCACTGATTAAAGTTTCACTTTATCTGATTCAAGATCATTTGTATCGAGTGTATGAAGCTAAAAAATAAAAGTTTCATTGTAAATCCTAAGTGGAGTAGAAGTTTAGGTTGATAAATAAGGGAGTCGAATTTTTTTGCATAAAGCTGTATAATGCTTGTAACGAAAAGGAAATACAGGAAAGGATATGTAATGAGTTACTATGGATAAGGATAAACAACAATTAAGCGTTGAAGTTGCAAGATTATATTATCAATCAGATTATAGTCAGCAAGAAATTGCTAATAAATTAAATATTTCAAGACCGACGATTTCTAGATTATTGAAGTATGCGAAAGAAAAAGGATTTGTTCAAATTAGTATAGCTGATCCATTTGCTGACTTAGATAACGTTGGGAATTTACTTAAAGAAAAGTATAACCTGTTAGAAGCGCATGTCGTATTTTCTCCAGTACCAGAATATGCAACGATTACGGAGTATATTAGTAAATATGCAGCTGAGTATATGGAAAAGACAGTGAAAACTGGTGATATCGTTGGTGTAAGCTGGGGAATGACGATGTATGAAATCGCTAGAAAAATCGTACCGCAACATGTGAAAGGTGTAGAGGTTGTCCAGTTAAAAGGTGGCATTAGTCACTCAAGTGTAAATACATATGCGAATGAAACGATCGCGTTATTTGCAGATGCTTTTCAAACGACGCCAAGAAATCTACCTCTTCCAGTTATATTTGATAATGCGGTGACAAAAGAATTAGTGGAGCAAGATAGACATATTCATCACATTATTGAAATGGGGAAACAAGCAAATATTGCAATTTTCACTGTTGGAACAGTGCGTGATGAAGCGTTATTATTCCGATTAGGATATTTAGATAAGGATGAAACGAACATTTTGAAAGAACAAGCTGTCGGTGACATTTGTTCACGTTTCTTTGATGGAGACGGAAATATTAGTAGCGAAGAAATTAATAAGCGTACAATTGGAATTGAGTTAGAGGAACTTAAATTAAAGAAACGTTCTATTTTAGTTGCAGGTGGTAATAGAAAAATAAAAGCAATTGACGGTGCGTTACGTGGCGGGTATGCAAATGTACTAATTATAGATCAGCATACAGCGAAAGAATTGTTACATTATCAAAAAGGTTAGAAATAAAAGGCTTTCTCAAAATATTAATTTTGAGAAAGCCTTTTATTTTTAGTATGAATAAATCAATGTGTAGTACCTTGTAAAGTATTTGTAAGGAACGCTCTTTGATTGATCTCCTTTTTCAAAAATTAGTGAGTTAGCCATAATATCTCTATCTACAAAACTCCAGCCATCTTGCTCCATCATATCGATAAAAGGTTCCATTTTTCCGCGCTTTACTAAGTAGGGGTATTGATTATCTATCGGTTCTACTTCCACCATTTCTTTATCTTGAATAACCATCTTAGACATAGCTAAAGCAAATGGAACTGGGTTTCCTTCTTGGAAAATAACATCCCTTTTATAAAAAATAAATATGGATAGTAAGGTGCATACTAGCAATGTGAATATAAAGAATTTTGACTTAAACAAGTGGTTCACATCCTTTATTTACAAGCTTATACTACTTTCAATGTATTACTAGAAATTCCCTTCTAAAAAAGAATGAACAAAAGTTCAAAAGTGTATTTACATTTGTTCAACTAAGAGTTAGAATGAAGTTGTTAAAAGATATGAGGAGTGAAGATAATGAACATTGCAAAGTTAATTGACCATACAATTTTAAAACCAAATTCTACAAAAGAAGATGTTATGAAAGTAATCGAAGAGGCAAAGCAATACAAATTTGCTTCAGTTTGTATTAATCCTACATGGGTAAAGCTAGCTGCTGAAGAATTAGCTGGACATGATGTAGACGTTTGTACTGTAATCGGTTTCCCATTAGGAGCAAGCACTACTGAAACAAAAGCATTCGAAACAAAAGATGCTATCGCAAAAGGTGCAACTGAAGTTGATATGGTAATCAACGTAGGTGCTTTAAAAGATGGCGACAATGAGTTCGTTGAAAAAGACATTTATGAAGTAGTACAAGCAGCAAAAGGAAAAGCTCTTGTAAAAGTAATCATTGAAACTTGCCTTCTAACAGATGAAGAAAAAGTTCGTGCTTGTGAATTATCAGTAAAAGCTGGCGCTGATTTCGTAAAAACTTCAACTGGATTCTCAACTGGCGGAGCAACTGCAGAAGATATCGCATTAATGCGTAAAACAGTTGGACCAAACGTTGGCGTGAAAGCATCTGGCGGCGTTCGTACACGTGAAGATGCAGACAAAATGGTAGAGGCTGGAGCTTCTCGCGTTGGAGCAAGTGCTAGTGTTGCAATCGTATTAAATGATGCAAAAGGTGCTACAGATAATTACTAATTAATAAAGTGTGAAAAGCAATAGATACACGTTTAAAGTAAAGTGTATCTATTGCTTTAACAATTGAAAAGAATGTAAGCGGATACGAATGGGAGGAGACGGCTTATGAAATACTTAATCGGTGTTTTAGGCCTCGTATTGATTTTAGGTATCGCTTGGCTTGCTAGTAATGATAGAAAGAAAGTCAAATATCGCCCAATCATAACGATGGTTATATTACAATTCATTTTGGGGTTTTTATTATTAAATACAAGCGTAGGGAATATATTAATTAGCGGAATAGCAGATGGTTTTGGAGAATTATTAAAATATGCCGCTGATGGCGTGAATTTCGTATTTGGTGGATTAGTAAATCAAAAAGAGTTTTCATTCTTTTTAAGTGTATTAATGCCAATCGTATTTATATCAGCTTTAATAGGTATTTTGCAACACATTAAAGTATTACCTATTATTGTGAAATCTATCGGTCTAGTATTAAGTAAAGTAAATGGGATGGGGAAACTCGAATCATATAACGCGGTAGCTTCTGCGATTTTAGGACAATCTGAAGTGTTTATTTCAGTTAAGAAACAACTAGGATTATTGCCAGAGAAAAGAATGTATACATTATGTGCATCTGCAATGTCTACAGTATCTATGTCTATCGTTGGATCATATATGGTGTTATTAAAACCGCAATATGTTGTAACCGCTTTAGTGCTTAACTTATTCGGTGGCTTCATTATTGCTTCTATCATTAACCCGTATGAAGTTACTGAAGAAGAAGATATGTTAGAAGTACAAGAAGAAGAGAAAAAGACATTCTTTGAAGTATTAGGGGAATACATTATAGATGGATTTAAAGTTGCGATTACAGTAGCAGCTATGTTAATTGGTTTCGTTGCCCTTATCGCATTCATTAATGCAGTATTTAAAGGTGTAATCGGTATCTCATTCCAAGAAATTCTTGGTTATGTATTTGCACCATTTGCATTTATTATGGGTGTTCCATGGCATGAAGCAGTTAACGCAGGGAATATTATGGCGACAAAACTTGTATCAAATGAATTTGTTGCGATGACAGATTTAGCACAAGGAAACTTTAATTTCTCAGATAGAACGACAGCGATTATATCTGTATTCTTAGTTTCATTTGCAAACTTCTCTTCAATTGGAATTATTGCTGGGGCAGTTAAGAGCTTAAATGAAAAACAAGGGAATGTAGTCGCAAGATTTGGTTTGAAATTACTTTTCGGTGCAACGTTAGTAAGTTTCTTATCAGCAACAATCGTTGGCTTATTATTTTAACAGATTCATATAATATAAAAAGGAATGGTGATTACAATGAGAATGGTAGATATTATTGCGAAAAAACGTGATGGAAAAGAATTAATGACTGAAGAAATCAAATTCTTTATTAATGGATATACAGATGGAAGTATTCCTGATTATCAAGCGAGTGCACTTGCAATGGCAATTTTCTTTAAAGATATGACGGATCGTGAACGTGCAGATTTAACGATGGCAATGGTTGAGTCTGGAGAAACAATCGACTTATCAGCAATTGAAGGCATTAAAGTAGATAAGCATTCAACTGGCGGTGTTGGTGATACAACAACATTAGTATTAGGACCATTAGTTGCTGCTTTAGATGTACCAGTAGCAAAAATGTCTGGTCGTGGTTTAGGACATACGGGCGGGACAATTGATAAATTAGAAGCGGTAGAAGGATTCCACGTTGAAATTACGAAAGAACAGTTCATTGATATTGTAAACCGTGACAAAGTGGCTGTTATCGGACAAACAGGAAACTTAACACCTGCTGATAAAAAGATTTATGCATTACGTGATGTAACAGGAACAGTAAATTCAATTCCTCTAATTGCAAGTTCAATTATGAGTAAAAAAATTGCAGCCGGTGCTGATGCAATCGTACTTGATGTAAAAACAGGTGCGGGTGCATTTATGAAAACCGAAGAAGATGCAAAAGAATTAGCTCATGCAATGGTACGTATCGGAAATAATGTTGGACGTCAAACGATGGCAGTAATTTCAGATATGTCACAACCTCTTGGTTTTGCTATTGGTAACGCTCTAGAAGTGAAGGAAGCAATTGATACTTTAAAAGGCGAAGGTCCAGAAGATTTAACAGAATTAGTACTTGTATTAGGAAGCCAAATGGTCGTACTTGCGAAAAAAGCAAATACATTAGAAGAAGCTCGTGAAATGCTAATTGAAGTGATGAAAAATGGAAAAGCAACTGAGAAGTTTAAAGAGTTCTTAAGCAACCAAGGCGGAGACAGTTCAATTGTAGATAATCCAGAAAAAATGCCACAGGCGAAGTATGTAATTGATGTACCTGCAAAAACTTCAGGTGTGATTTCAAACATTGTTGCAGATGAAATCGGTATCGCAGCTATGTTATTAGGTGCAGGTCGTGCGACAAAAGAAGATGAAATCGATTTAGCGGTAGGATTAATGTTACGTAAAAAAGTTGGCGATGCAGTAAAAGAAGGCGAGCCGTTCGTAACGATTTATGCAAATCGCGAAAATGTAGAAGATGTAAAAGCAAAAATCTATGAGAACATTTCTATCGCTGAAACAGCAGTGGCTCCTAAATTAGTTCATACAGTTATTACTGACTAATCATAATTACATTTACTTTGAGGAGGAAATAATATGGATAAGAAAAAATATATCGAAGAAGCAAATAAGATGTTATCGAAAGCGTATATTCCGTATTCTAAATTTCCTGTTGGTGCAGCGCTAGTTACAAAAGAAGGTAAAATCTATACTGGTTGTAATATAGAAAACGCTTCTTACGGTTTATGTAACTGTGCAGAAAGAACAGCAATATTTAAAGCAGTATCAGAAGGTGAGCGCGACTTTAGTTACTTAGTCATTACAGGAGAAACTGACGGACCTATTTCACCATGTGGTGCTTGTAGACAAGTTATTGCTGAATTTTGTGATCCGAAAATGCCAGTTTTACTAACAAATGTAAAAGGCGATGAAAAAGAAGTGACTGTAGAGCAGTTACTGCCTGGTGCCTTTTCAATTGAAGATTTAAAATAAGTTAAAAGGCCATTCCACAATTAATAGTTGTGGAATGGCCTTTTTTATTTTCAATAATAGAATGTAATAATCTGTTCATATTCCGTTCATAAACTTTGCGTAAAATGATTGCAGTGAATATGGAAAGTGACGATATAAATTGTCGTTCTACAGCAGGAGGAATATGATGAAGAAATTATATAATGCAGCATTCATTTACTTAATTATTGGTTTATTATCAGGTGTATTTGCAAGAGAGTATACGAAAGTGCAAGGCATTAAAGGATCCACTATGTTGCAATTAGTGCATACACACGTATTAGTGCTCGGCTTTGTATTCTTTTTGGTCGCTTTAGCTCTATTTAAAGTATTTAATGTCCGTGAAACAAAAAGTTTTCGTGCGTGGTTTGTTGTTTATAATGTAGGATTAATTTTTACTATTGCTACAATGGTATTTAGAGGTATTCTACAAGTAAATGGAACTGACTTTAATGGTTTAAGCCATATGGCTGGATTAGGTCATGTCATTATAAGTGTTGGGCTCGTTTGGTTTATGATTTTGCTCAAAAAATCTTTTAAATAGATAGGAGTGGAGAGTATGAGTTTAGCACTTTTATCAAGTATAGTAGCGGTTTGTATGGCCGTTGGAGTTATGTTTCTTCGCTTTAAGTCAGCGAAAAAACCGGTAACGAAAAAGAAAATTATATTACCGCCAATTTTTATGAGCACTGGTGCAATGATGTACTTCTTACCAGAGTTTCGATTAACGTCTTTAGAAATAGTAGAGGCAATTAGCGTAGGACTTATTTTCTCTATATTTCTTATTAAAACATCTAAGTTCGAAATAAGAGGCGAAGACATATATATGAAACCATCAAAAGCGTTCATATTTATTTTAGTTGGTTTATTAGCTGTCCGGGTAGCATTAAAATCATATTTAAGTCAGTCGATTGATTTAACCCAATTAAGTGGAATGTTTTTCTTACTCGCTTTTGCGATGATTGTATCGTGGAGAATTGCGATGTATCGCTCGTTTACTAAATTAGAAAAGACAATAAAAAGAGCTGGAATTTCTATATAGGAATTTCAGCTCTTTTTATGTTTTATAAGATTGTTTTTTTTGCTTTGATTTCATTTGCTTAATTTTAAACGTATTTGAGCATCTTGTAATGCAACTGGTGTAACGTTAAGACCATTTTGATCAACGATTTTTGTGTTTAATAAAATGGAATCTAAGCTCCCGCGAAATGTTTTTGTATAGTTTTGACGCAACATTTGTTGTTCTTGTTTTTCATTAACTGTTAATCCAGATGTTCTTTCTTTTTTTGATAATTCGTTAATACGGAATAAAATGTTTTGCATTTTGTTCACCTCTTACTTTAAATTAAATTAGTTACTTACTAATTTATAGTTATTTTAACTTTTTCATATGAATATGTCAAGAAGGGTAAAAGAAAAGTAGACACCCGTATTACAGTAAGTGGGTGTCTACAAGGAAAATATAAAGTTTAGCTTAATTCATGTAAGTGACTAACAAGTTCTGTTGTTTTAGAAAAGAATGGTGAATGATCAGCTTCCAAAGTAATTATTTTTGTGCAAGTAGTTTCTGTATGCATTCGGCGCTGAAAATCAATCGGAATCGCTCTATCTAGAGTTGTTTCGATATAAATACGATTTACAGTTCCAAAGTTCTCTTCTGATATTTTCAGCTCTTTTTGGAACGGTCCTAGTGGTTGAGGACGCATTTGATTAAAAGATGCTCCTTTAATAGAACCGTCTTCTGTAGCATTTGAAAATGTTTGTTCAATCAACTCTGGTATAAGTTCTGCGGTCATGTCATTCTCATTTATAGAGAATTGTGGGCCAGCTTCTCCGTCTAACTTACTACCAAGACTTTCTCCATTTTGTGGCAAGAATGCACAAAGATATACTAATTTATCGATTTTATTTGGTATAAGCTCAGCGGTTTGAGTGATCACAATTCCACCCATACTATGTCCAACAAGAATAACTTTTTCATTTTGTTGATTTATAATAGTTGTTACTGCATTAACATAGGAATCTAATGTTATATTTTGTGATGGAGTTGTATCTTTCCCACTTCCAGGTAAGTCTAGTGTAATAACTGTATGTCCGAAAGCCTCTAGTTGAGGTTTTACTAAATCCCATGCCCATTCACCTTGCCATGCTCCATGTACTAAAACGTAAGTACTCATTTAATCAACACTCCTCTAATGTTTATATGTTTATTTTTTCGTAATATTGATGATGTATAATTAGTGTATATGAAGTGGATTGATAAATATAATGAAGCTTATTTATAGATGATATAAATAACTTTTATATAAGGAGAACAGAATGAACGTTTTTGATTTTAAAGTTTTTAAATACGTGGCTCGTTTGAACAGCATTAGTTTAGCAGCTAAGGAGTTACATATGACACAGCCGGCTATAACTCATATCGTAAACAAATTAGAGAAACGATATGCTATAACATTATTTGATCGCTCTAGACAAGGAACTGTTTTAACTGAAAATGGAAAAAAATTTTTAGTTTGTGTAGATCGACTTCTAATGGAGTATGAAAACCTTGAAGAAACAGCTTTACAATTAAAAAATAATAACTTGTATAAGATTGTATTAGCTACATATCCTTCAGTTACTGTATATTGTTTGGCGGAGTGTATCGAACTAGGTAATTTTGATCAAAGTCAGTATGTGCTTGCAGTTCGAGAAGGAAGCTATCAAGAAGTGTTAGATTGGCTGTCTTCTGGAAGTGCAGATTTTTCTATTTCTATAAAAGAAAATTTAATACCAGGATTTCATTATGATGTAATTGGTGAAGATCCGTATGTTATGGTTTCTTCTAAGTCAGTTCCATCAGGTCTTACAATGAAAGAGTTGAAAAATTATCCTTTTATAATGCCGCTCTCTGGTTGTAAAGAAGTACTTGAACCATATTTGATGAAAAATGAAATAGTAGTTAATAAAGTGATGGAATCAGAGACAATTAGTTCGGCGTTAGCACTGGCTTTACAAGTTAAAGGAATAACAATCGTTCCATTATCAGGACTTCATAAACAAATTATTCATGACTTCATCGTGCAACCGATAGAAATTAAAATTCCACGACAACTTATTATGCAATGGTCACCTAAAAAAGAAAATGACGCACTGTTTCTGGCGTTTGTTACGAATTTACTAAGCCAACTACAACAAAAGAAAAAATGAATAAAATGATACAAAAGGTAAGCTCATTTCACTGAAGCTTACCTTTTGTGTGTATTACCAATATAGGACAGTATCATAAAGCCCGATTAATATAAGGAGAACACCGGCTATACGCTGAATGTTTTTTCCTATTTTTCGGCTCTTTTTCAGTAAAGTCCCATTTAATCCAAGGTAGGAGATGATGAACATAAGTACAACGATAGGTAGAGCAGTTCCTATCGAAAAGAATGTCGGAAACAAGTATCCATAATTAGATGAGAAAGATAAAGGGATTAACGTTCCGAAAAATAGAACGAACATAGTCGGACAGAAGGCTAAGGAAAAGAGAATCCAAGTAAAAATGAGCCAACCTCATTTTGTTTTCGTATAAATTTGATCGAGAAGAAACTTCTTCCTTTTATAATACCTGCCAACATTAGCCCCATTAAAATTAATAAAGGTCCAATTATTTTTCGTAACCATGGGAAATACAAAGTTAATATTTGCTGAATCTCTTTTCCTAAGAACCATACTAATAGTCCAAGTGTCGTAAAAGCTATTATTTTTCCTAAAATAAATAACAATATATGTTTCCATACATGTCCCTTTTGTAAAGATTGATTGCCATAAAGTGAAACTTTAATCAGTGGGGGGGTTGTTCATCCCCCACTGATTATTAGTTGAACCAATCGGGCATTTACGGGCAGTTGATATCCCACCTAACTTCTTTGTACTATCCGAATTTTGAGGTGGGAGTTTTACTGCCCGTTAATGCGGGATAAAGTGTAATAGCGCTAATGTTTCCTGTTAATTGGCAAGGAGAAAGGGTACCTACAATGCCTAATAAAAACGCAAATAAAAGAGGAATTGATTTCGTAGCATTCGCGATATCCATTAAAGGAGACATGAGTTGATAACTCCACTCGCTAACTGTTGAAAACACGTTATATTCACCTTTCTAACTAGTTATATTGTAATGTTCCATTTTTAGTAATCTGCTTCCACGTTTTACCGTCATCCATAGAAAGAAAGACATTTGCTTTCATTGTAGCAAAAACTATTTCAGCTGAATTTTGAGGATTTTGTGATATGTACATAATTGTATCTTTAGAATCTAAAGATGGAATCTGTAAGTTTGTTTCTTCATTTGTAGCAATTGATTTCTTCGTAATTAGTTGCTCAGTTTGCTTATTAATAGAGGCATAGATAATGTCTTCATTACTTAATGTAACTGCGGTCGATTCAACTGGTTTAGAAAATAGTTCAAATGTATTTCCATAATCTGTAGACAAATATACACCGTCTTTAGCACTTACCGCGACTACACTAGATTGATCTGGATGTGCTGAAAAGGAATGGATTGTACTTGAAAGACCGTTTAATTTACTATTTTTCCAATCTTGTCCGTTGTTCGTACTGAAATAAAAACCTTGTTGTAATTTAGAATTTGGACGCTCATTGTATAAATAAATTGCTTCCGTATTATATCCGACAGCAAGGTTATGAAAATCAGATTCTCCATAAAACGCTAGCTTTTCGAGGGTATTACCGCCATCAGAACTTTTCATTAACCCTAAAGGATTTTTTAAATTTGCACCTGGTTCAGGATGACCGCTGGCAACGAATCCATTCTTTGTTGCCTGAAATCCCATGTAATCATGTAGCTCAGTCGTAGTTTCAAACCATTTACCATTTTGATAAACTTTTATACCACTGTGAGTTGCGATAGAAACCCCAGGCATATTTCCCGCGTAGCCAATTCCATGAATGTGCTCGATTTTTCCAGATGTAATTTCTTTATAGAAGTTTTGCGGAATCGTAGTTGCTGTTTCTTTATTTTTTGGCTGAGATTGCACCGTTTCTTTTTTAGCTGGTGCTGTTTCAGCATTGCTAGAACATCCTGTAATTATTAATAAAGAAGTAATTGCTAACCCTGTTGCTACATAATGTTTCACTTTTGTAGACTCCTTTCCATATATATGAGATTTTAAGTATATGGAATAAATGTCAAGAAATTGTGGAGTGGTATGCAGAATTTAGAGTGGAAGGGGCCCTAGTAATGAAGATTTTCTTTTCTCTATGAGCACTATTAATTGACGAAAAATTATAACAATAATAGAATGAATTATATTGGATAATTAGTTTCAAAATTATACATAGAACGCTAGGGGGATTATTATGAAATCAACATTTTTTGCTCAAAATAGAGAACGATTAGTAAACACATTACCGGATGAATCTATTACTATTTTATTTGCTGGGCAAGCACCTCATATGTCAGCCGATGCACATTATAAATTTGTGCCGAATCGAAATTTTTACTATTTAACGGGAATCGATGAGCCAAATGTTATTTTCATGTTGAAAAAGTTTGGAAATAGTGTGGAAGAAACTCTTTTCATTGAAAAATCAGATCCAGTAATGGAAAAATGGGACGGTAAAACAGTTTCTAAAGAAGATGCAGAACAAATTTCAGGCATAAAAAAAGTTGTATATATAGAAAGCTTTGAGAAGACAATGGCAAATACACTTTTCACAGAAAATGTGAAGCATCTGTATTTAGATTTAGAGCGTCGTGAGTGGAAGGGTACTGAGACGAAAACGTTAGCGTTTGCTAAATATGTAAGAGAACAGTATCCACACGTTTTAATTGGTAATGTATATCCGCATATTTGTGAATTACGAGTGTTTAAAACGGAAGAAGAAATTGAAATCATTAAAGAAGCGATTGCTGTAACTAAAGAGGGTATTTATAACGTGCTGAAGCATGCAAAAGCAGATGTGATGGAATATGAATTAGAAGCTCATTTTGATTTTACGCTTAAATCATCTGGAATTAAACATCATGCATTCAATACAATTTTGGCGAGTGGTAAAAATGCTACAGTCCTTCATTATGAAGATAATGATGCACAAATTCAAAATGGTGATTTAGTGCTGCTCGATTTAGGTGCTCAAAAAGATTACTACAACGCTGATATTAGTTACACATTCCCAGCTAGTGGAACATTCTCTAGTCGCCAAAAACAAATATATAATATAGTGTTAAAAGCATTGAAAGAAACAACTGAGCTTATTAAGCCAGGATTAAAGTTTACTGCATTAAATGAGCACACAAAAAAGATACTGGCAGAAGAGTGTAAAGCTATTGGTTTAATTCAAGAAGATGAGGAACTATCTAAATATTATTATCACGGCGTGAGTCATTTCCTAGGTTTAGATACTCATGATGTAGGAACATACAAAGATAGAGTATTAGAAGAAGGTATGGTCATTACGATTGAACCAGGTCTATATATTGAAGAAGAATCAATTGGGATTCGTATTGAAGATGATATTCTTATCACAAAAGACGGGTATGAAAACTTGTCAAAAGATATCATTAGAACAGTTGAAGAGATTGAAGAGTTTATGAGAGAAAATAATGTAAATGTAAAAGAAGATGAAGTTGTTACGAAATAATAATTAGAAGAGGCGCTCAATTTTGGGCGTCTTTTTATTTGGACCATTTTAAACCTCCATATTTTCTTGAAAATTGTCTTCTATAATAATCTTGAAAAAGAAAAAGGAGGGATTTTCAATGAAGAGATTTGTATTAACAGCAGTTACAGTCTCCGTAATATCTTTAATTGCTGCATGTTCTGCGACCACAAATACAACAAATGATCATAAAAATATGGACGATAAAAAAACAACACAGACTGAAACGGCTACAAAACCATTGAAAGTTGTAAAAGGGCCAGAAGTTACTTTAGTAGCGAAAGAAGAAAAGCAAAAGCTAAGTAACGGTGTTATTGTTCCAGTCTGGACATTTAATGGCTCATCCCCAGGTCCAGAAATCAGAGTGAAAAAAGGTGAAAAGGTTAAAGTGACATTAAAAAATGAATTATCTGCACCAGTATCTATTCATTGGCATGGGTATCCTGTCCCAAATAACATGGATGGAATTCCAGGTGTGACGCAAGATGCGGTTGAACCTGGAAAGAGTTTCACCTATGAATTTGAAGCGAACGTACCAGGAACATATTGGTATCATTCGCATCAAGATTCTGTGAATCAACTAGATAGAGGTTTATATGGTGCTCTCATTGTAGAAGATACTAATGAAAAATATGATAAAGATTACACATTAATGTTGGATGAATGGGTTACAGATAAAGAAGAAATTAATAAGCAGTTAAAAGAAATGACAAAAGGGCCAACAGGTAATAAATCTAAGGGTAATGAAAATACGAAAAAGAATGATGATATGAAAGGCATGGATCATTCCGGTATGGACAGTGATAAAAAAGACTCTAGTAATATGGCAGGAATGGACCATGGAAATATGAAGATGGAAGGTCATGATATGAGTATGTATGACTTATTCACAATCAATGGTAAAAGCGGAGATTTAGTAGAGCTGTTAAAAGTGAATGAAGGGGATAAAGTTCGTCTTCGACTCGTTAATGCTGGTTATCTATCACATGATATACATGTTCACGGTCATGATATAAAAGTAATTGCGACAGATGGTCAACCAATTAACGATCCAAAAGTTATAAAAGACAAAGTAATTTCAATCGCACCGGGTGAACGTTATGATATTGAATTTACAGCTAACAATCCTGGGAAATGGTACGTTGAAGACCATTCAGAAAGTAAAGGTGCAAAAGGAATGAAAGCTATTATTGAATATGATGGCAGCAAAGAGATGAAAGACAAAGCAGATGAAAAAGAAAAATTACCGAAATTAGATATGACGAAATATGGTGCTAAAAAATTAGGTAGTTTCACGTTAAATCAACAGTATATTGCCACATATAATATGGACTTGAATACGCAAATGAATGGAAATGAAATGGTATATACAATTAACGGAAAGGTATTCCCAGATATTGACCCAATTTCAGTGGGAAAGGGTGACTTAGTAAAAGTAAAATTAGTAAATCGCTCTAAAGCGGACGATCATCCGATGCATTTACACGGTCATTTCTTCCAGGTGTTAAGTAAAGATGGAAAACCGGTAGAAGGTTCTCCAATTGTGAAAGACACTTTGAACTTAAAACCAGGAGAAGAATATGAAGTAGCCTTTGTAGCAGACAATCCGGGTGAATGGATGTTCCACTGTCATGATTTACACCATGCTTCAGCGGGGATGGTAACAGAAGTGAAATATACAGATTATAAATCTGATTATGTTCCAAACCCTAACATTCCTAATAAGCCAGAATAATATGAAGCAGTTATCCTATGGATAGCTGCTTATTCATTTTCGTTGCAAGTGTTAATGCATATGTTGATCGTGCCCGGATGAAGATGGGGGAGTATGATCGGGGAATGTCACGAACACGGCAACGATAATTACCACACTAATTGAAAGTAATAATAAAAAACGCCGTTGGATAAAAGTAGAAAAGGTTTCTGATAAAAGTTGAATTATACATGACATAGTTATTGTTATAGTAAGTAAAAGACTAATGAACAGTATACTGTGAGCTTGTTGAGCGTTTAACATTTCTGTAATCATTGCTCCCATCATACTTGCCATTAATCCAGAAAACATTCCTTCTAAAGCGGTAAATAGGTGAAACCGTAGACCGACTAAAAAACCGATACAACTACTAATCAAAATCGCAAGCAAAGTAGAATATAGTAATTCACCTTTAAAAAGAATACCTAAATAAAAACCGATACTTAAACCGATACACATACTAAAAGACATAATAAATACCATATACTCCATTAGGGTACCCTTGCGTTTAGATATATATGATGTAATAAGAATCGAGATACAACAAAGTGTTAAGGCAGTTAACGTATAAGCGAACATCATGATACCTCCCTGTCCTATCATTCACTTCATCATATGTTCAAATGGAGAGTACTTATGCTAATATATATCTGTAAATTATCTGCACAATTTAAAAAAGGTAAGTTCAATATAATTTTCAAATAATGATGGTTATCTTAGTGGACGATGCTTCATAAAGAATTGTTGTATTTTTATTTTGAGAGAATATATGTAAGCAAGTAGTAGTGAATGGAAAAGATGTTCGATTTTTGAGCGTCTTTTTTGTCTATAAGCATGAGAAAGAAAGTGTTATATAATGAGTTTCTATTGTGAAGCCATAAAGAATAAGCGTATAATATTATAGGTCTCCCATTTGTGAGGCAAACCGCGAATGATAAATAAGATGGTTGTTTTATCATCGCTTCTAAACAGATAGACAATGAAAGTAACACTGGAATACAGATAGGGAGTTAGAAGATGAAATTAATTATTGCCGAGAAACCAGATCAAGGTTTGGCTCTTGTTTCACAGTTTAAATATCGCCGGAAAGATGGGTATTTAGAAGTAGAAGCAAATGAGTTATTTCCAAATGGAGCGTACTGTACATGGGCAATTGGTCATTTGACGCAGTTATGTAATCCAGAACATTATCACGCTGAGTGGAAAAAATGGTCACTTAATACATTGCCGATGATTCCAGAGCGTTTTCAATTTGAGGTAACAAAGTCAAAGTATAAGCAATTTAACGTTGTGAAACAGCTGTTACATAATCCACAGGTAACAGAAATTATTCACGCGGGCGATGCTGGGCGTGAAGGGGAACTGATTGTAAGAAATATTATTAATCTTTGCAACGTGCAAAAGCCAATGAAGCGTCTTTGGATTTCATCTTTAACGAAGCAAGCTATTTATCAAGGATTTAAAAACTTACTAGATGAAGCAGATACGATTAATACGTATTACGAAGCATATACAAGATCTTGCGCTGACTGGGTCGTTGGTATGAATGCATCGCGTGTCTTTAGTATTTTGCTAAAGAAAAAAGGAATGAATGATGTGTTTTCCGCTGGTCGTGTACAAACACCAACATTAGCACTCATTGTAAAGCGTGAAAAAGAAATAGAGAACTTTAAGTCAGAGCCGTTTTGGGAAGTGTTCGCAACCTTTAATATAGAAGGAAAGAAATATGAGGGGAAATGGGAGAAAGATAATGAGTCCCGCTTAAATGACCCTGATTTGGCAAATAAAATTGCAGCGTTTTGTCAAAACAAACCGGCTGTAGTAAAAGAAATGAAAACGGAGCGTAAAGAGTTTCAGCCGCCGTTTTTATTTAATTTATCAGCACTGCAAGCGACAGCGAATAAAGCCTTTAAATTTTCACCAAAAAAGACACTTGATATAACGCAAGCACTATATCAAAAAGGGATTGTCTCTTACCCTCGTTCGGATTCTAACTATGTTACACAAGGAGAGGCAGCGACGTTCCCTGATATTTTACAGAAGTTAAGTCAGTTTGATGAATATAAAGGTTTATTGCCAGCACCAATTGAATCGATTATGAATAATAAGCGTTATGTGAATGAAAAGAAAGTTACAGATCACTACGCAATTATACCGACAGAGCAAGTTACAAATCCAAGCAAACTATCAGGTGATGAAAAGAAAATTTACGATATGATCGTAAGAAGGCTGATTGCGGCGCATTATGAAGTAGCAATCTTTGACTACACAACGATTACAACTCTTGTAGACGAACGTGCTGCGTTCATTTCGAAAGGAAAACAACAAATTCAAGAAGGATGGCGTAAAGTCATTTTCCAAGACGATAAAGATGACGAAACGATTCTTCCAATTGTAGCTGAAGGTGAACAAGGGAAAGTTGTAAAGGTGAAAGTGAAAGAGGGGAAAACACAGCCACCGAAACGTTATACAGAAGGACAACTTATTACGTTAATGAAAACGGCCGGTAAGTATTTAGAGAATGAAGAGCTTGAGAAAGTATTGAAGAAAACAGAAGGTTTAGGTACGGAAGCGACTCGTGCCGGTATCATTACGATGCTGAAAGACCGTAAATATATAGATGTACAGAAAAACCAAGTGTACGCAACCGATAAAGGGAAAGTATTAATTACAGCAATCGGTGATAAAATACTAGCTTCACCAGAAATGACAGCAAAATGGGAGCAACGCCTTGCGGAAATTGGAGAAGGTACAGCTTCACCAGCGACATTTATGGAGCAAACGAAAAAGCTATCAGCTAAAATTATTGAAGATGCGGTAGAAATGTCGGAGAAATGGGATTTCACCGGATTACATGTTGAATCGATTGAACGAAAAGGATCGAAATTTACAACAGGTAAAAAGGTCGGGAACTGTAAAAAATGCGATGGCGATGTTATTGATAAGTCGACGTTTTACGGTTGTTCTAACTACAATACAACACAATGTGACTTTACCATCTCGAAGAAGATTTTAAGCAAAGCTATTTCGCAAAAAAACATGACGAAACTATTAAAAGGAGAGAAGACCGATTTAATTAAAGGCTTTAAAAAAGGCGAGAAAACGTTTGATGCGAAGTTAGAGTGGAAAGATAATAAGATTAATTTTGTGTTTGAGAATTAAGTGATTTTAACAAATGAAAAAGCCCTTTCCCGAGTAAAATGTGCTGTATTAGGTTTGAAAATATAGATAGAAAAGAAAAAGCATGACAATTTTATGTCATGCTTTTTTATTTTATAATTACAGAGTTTTGTATACTAGCACTAAAATTTATTTGAAATAATTGTTTGAAAAGATGGTATGAAATAGTGTTAAGTAGCAATAAAGTCTTTTAAAATATAAAAAAGTTGTTTAAAGATCCTTCTTTAACTAAACGGCAGGTTAGTTTTAATACAATGTTTGTTTTATCATTTAACCAAAGTGATAGAAGGTCAAAGAAAAGGCAGTAATAAAGAAATGCCATTCCTAATGTGGACTGGCACTTGGTAAGGTGTAAAATTCATTATTTGATTTCGGCTGAGGAATTTGATTCATCTATTTTTCCTGTACTTTATTATGATTCCTTAGACAGCCTTTTCTGTTTTAAATACCCATTGTTGGAGAGGTGGTTGATAATACGGTATCATCCACCCTAAAATTTTGCCGATAAAATAGGCGGCAATTAGTGTGCCGATTCCGATTGAACCTAATGATTGAATGAAAACTATACAGATTGCACCAGCCACACAAATGTTTATTAAATCGCTCAAAATTTTTGCTTTACCGAATTTTAAATTAAATTTTTCACTAATTGCATAAGTTAACGCATCATACGGCATTAATGGCAGTTTCGCTGTTGTATAGCCCATTAAACCGACCGCTATAACAAATAAACTAACAATCAAATATACACTTCGAGCAAGGAGAGTTTCAGGTGCAGGGAAAAGTTGTACAAGGAAGAGCGTTGCATCCATGAAAAAACCAAATAAAAACGAAATAATGAATTGACTCACAAATTCATTTAACTCCATTCGTTTACTTAATATCACTTGAATAATAATGTATAAAACATTTGCAAGCGCCATTGTCACACCAACCGATAAACCAATCGTTAGCGTACTTGCATATGCTAATGATGACACAGGCGATACACCAAATCCTGCTTGAATCGACATGCTAATGCCAATCGACATAAAAAATAACCCGAGCACGTATAAGATGATGCGCTTCAAGGTTCTACTCCAATGATTCATAGTATCTCTCACTTTCTAGTTAATATTATCAATATAAAGACTATAGCTATAGAATTAAATATAACGCTAAATTCGACATATGAAAAATATATATATGATACACTAATTATATCAAAAAACATATGACGGAGAGATACAATGGATTTCAGGCAATTATATTACTTTAAAGAAATTGTGAAACAAGGAAGCATTTCTAAGGCAGCAGAAGTGCTCCATATCGCGCAGCCCCCACTTAGCCAATTATTAAAAAAGCTTGAAACTGATCTTGGCACAACTTTAATTCATCGATATCGTCAAAAATGGGAGCTTACAGCAACAGGTGAAATACTATACCAATATGCCAATCAAATGTTAATGCAAATTCAAGATGTAAAGCAGCAAATTCAAGAAATTGAACAAGGTATAGGCGGAACAGTAAGTATCGGTGTATCGTCTACATGTTCGAATATGCTCATTGACTATGTTAGTACGTTTAGAACGCAGTACCCTAATGTCAAAATAAAAATAGTAACTGGAAATTCAGAAGAATTATTAAAAAGACTAGAACAAAGAGAAATTGATGTTGCCTTACTTTTACGATTGGGCAATAGTGAACAATATGAGATGAAAATATTAAAAAAACAACCAACCGCTGTGATTATTCCATCAAGTTGGGCAACATCGTTTTCATCACAGCATGTGACGATTGAACAGATTGCCCAGTTTCCATTCATTATGCTAGGAGCAATGGAAGGACTCTCCTTCAATGAAGACCTTTTCAAAGTATTTGATGAACATCAAGTCAAGCCAAATATCATTATCGAGTGTAAAGATATAAGGATGGTTGTAGCACTTGTTAGTAGAGGACTAGGATTATCCGTTATTCCAAGAATGGATTACACATCATCATTTTTAGAACATACAACGCTTTTTGAATTGAAACAATTTGATTTTCAGTTAGAGCCTGTAATAGTAAAATTAAAAGATCAAAGAATTTCCAAAGTAGCATCTCAATTTTGGGAAATGGTTGATTAGGAGATATGAACAAAGCAAAAATAGCCTTCAATCAAGTAATAAAGACATCTTACGAAAAATTGAGCCGGGATAAAAAGTTCTTTACTTGAGGAAGTTTCAAAACTGACTGTAGCTATATAAATAAAAGGTAAAAAGTTCTTTACTAATTTGAAAAACGCAGTAATTACATTACTTATTAGTAAAGAACTTTTTATACAAGGACATAAGTGGTTTCAACAAATGAAAAAGCTCTTTCCCGAGTAAAATGTGCTGTATTAGGTTTGAAAATATAGATAGAAAAGAAAAAGCATGACAATTTTATGTCATGCTTTTTTATTTTATAATTACAGAGTTTTGTATACTAGCACTAAAATTTATTTGAAATAATTGTTTGAAAAGGTGTTATTAAATTGGACGTTTATATCATTTTGAGCATTTCTTTTATATAAAGGGGAAATAAGGAATTAGAAAATAAAAACAAGCAATGAAGAGAACAGCTGAAAGTAGCTTACACCGATGTTTATAAAAAGTTATAGAGCATTTCTTTGAATGAGGAATGCTTTTTGTTTTTGCTTGGAATAAAAATATACAACAAAAATACTATCTAAAATAATAAAAATTTATTGCAAAACGATAAAATTTATATTAAAATCAAAATCAGAATAAATAAGTGTGGTGCTTTTTATGGAAAAGGTAACAACGTTATTTTTAAAATTAGAGGAGGTATAAATATGGAGGTTAACAATGTGATAATTGAAAATATGGATAACCCTCATGAGTTGGAGAGAATGTATAGAAAAGACCCGAAAGCTTTTAAAAAGTCATTCTCACAAGCATGGGATGAAAACCCTGATTCTCAGGTTCTTGGTGCTTGGTATGAAAGATTGCATTTCAAGGAGACGGCAAATACAGAAAAACCTTCATTGTTTCAAAAAGGTTTCTTATTCATGGGCATTTTAGCTATTCTGGCAGGGCTAAGCACCAGGGTAATCTTCCATTTTGTCGAGCAGGAAGCAATTGCTCCAATTAACTTGGCTTTTGGTGTAATTCCCTTTATTGCTGCTTATTTTATTTACAATAATACTCCGAAAAAAAGTATTATTTATTTCCTTGCAGCATTGTTCCTAATTGCCGGGGTGTATCTTAATATGTTGCCATTAAATTATAAAGACAGCAGTATCCTTGCGTATTTACATCTTCCTATATTCTTATGGGTCTTAGTAGGGCTTGCGTTTACAGGAAATGAATATTCAAAAGGAAGTACGAGATTAGCTTATATTAAATTTAATTTGGAATATTGTATTCTCTACGCCAGCATGGCAGTGAGCGGAATGGTACTAGCAGCATTAACCATGCAGTTATTTAGGTTTGTTGACTTGAATATAGAAGACTTCTATTTTAGTAATGTTATTTTATTTGGTGCTGCCGCTCTCGCTATTGTGGCTGCATACTTGGCATCAATGAATCTTAAACTTGCTAAGAATATTACACCATACATATCTAAAATTTTTAGTCCTCTCGTCTTGATCACATTGTTGATTTATCTTATAACGGTTATATGGGTCGGGAAAAATCCGTTCTTGGACCGCAATTTCCTAATGGCCTTCAACGGAATACTCCTTGGTGTATTGGCTGTTACCATATTTTCCATTGTTGAGAGTGAATCAGACGAGAAAAAGAACATTTCAGATTATATCAATTTTGCCTTAATTGTTCTTGCGCTTATTATTGACACTGTAGCTTTGTCAGCCATCGTATTCAGACTTTCTTCTTACGGGATTACACCTAATAGACTTGCTGTCTTAGGAGTAAACATACTGATCTGGGCAAATCTAATTTGGATTATGTTTTCCTATATGCGTTTTCTACAAAACAAATCAGGACCGACAGCTATCCAAGATGCCGTTACGAAGTATTTGCCAATTTACGGACTTTGGGCAGCTTTCGTTATATTTACTTTCCCTATAATTTTTAATTAGAAAGACTTTGTTAACGTAACGACAAGCTAATTTTCTATAACGTATAAAATCCTTAGAGCCGATAAGTATCGTTACTTCTATACTTTCTCGACAATAAAAAAACGTCCCAAAGTAGGACGTTTTTTTTATGTGTATTGCTGTTTTTTCTTAATAAGTAATAACACTTGTGACACACACGCTAGTACTGGTAGTTCTATTAACGGTCCAATCACTAATGCAAGCGCGATAAGAGGCTCGTCTGGAAAAGCAGTCACAGCAATTGCGAGTGCAACAGGCGAGTTTCTCGCTAATGTTGTTAAGCTTAGGCTTACAGTGTCTTCATAGGATAAATGCATCATACGTCCTACAAACTGTCCTAGTATAAAGTTAATTATGAAGAACAGTAATACTGGTATAAGTAACAATAAAACAACATTCATATTTTGTAATAAGTACTTACCTTGTGAGGCAAACATCGCTACTATTGCTAAACTTAAAAATACAATTTGAGCAGAGCTGAAAAACGGAATGAGTTTATTCTCAAGTGTTTCAACTTTTTTCATTTTATGCATAATGAATTTTGTAGCGTGCGCAAGTAAAAATGGTAAGACGATTACGATAACAATACTTTCTACTAAAACAGAAACCGCTACAGTTTTCATGACACCAGCAAATAAAAATAAATAAATTGGAAGCAGTAGTACTTGTAAAATTAAATTTACTGGTAGAATTGATGTAGATAATGCGACGTTACCTTTTGCAATCTCTGTGAAAATTAAATACCAGTCTGTACACGGAGTAACCATTAACATAATAAAGCCGACCCAAAGTGCTGGGTGATCTGAAAGAAATAACGCGCCTAATCCCCAAGCAAGAAAAGGTGTCCATATAAAGTTAATACCTAGGCTTGTTCCAGCGAATTTTAAGTTACGGAAGCCATTTTTTATATCATTTAATGGGATGCTGAGGAATAATCCGTAAAGCATTAAAAATAAGAAGGGGACAATAAATTTTTCTGAATGCATATGTATCATATTAAATTGTCCTAATATAACCCCGAATATAACAGCTGCAAGAATGATAAAGGTTTGAATCTTTTCTAAAGTACTCATTAATAAATCCTCTCTATAGATGAATTTCTCTCTCTAGTTGTATTATACAAGGGATTTCACTTATGTGTTTTCGAATTTATCATTTCGAATGAGGAAATATATTTCTTTGTTATTTTTAATCCGAGACATTTTTCTTTTTGAGAAGTTACTTGACTAAAGTAAGCGGGTGTATTACAATCACTTACATAAGGTAATTAAATAACAAAAAGTTTTAATTTACTTAGGTTAAGGTATCAATTGGAACTTTTTATTAGAATAAGAATTTTTATGATGATGAATAATGAATATGATAAGAAAGTTTAGGTGAAGAAAATGGGGTTATTTAGCTCATTGTTTGGTAAAAAAGAAGAAAATACAAAAGTAGAGGGGAATAAAACAATGTCAAAAGTATTATTTGTAAAAGCAAACGATCGTCCAGCGGAGCAAGCAATTAGTTCAAAAATGTATGAAACATTTGTAAGTGCTTATAAGGAAGCAAATCCGAATACAGAAATTACGGAGTTAGATTTATTTGCATTAGATCTTCCGTATTACGGAAATATCGCTATTTCAGGTGGATATAAACGTAGTCAAGGAATGGAGATAACAGCTGAAGAAGAGAAGGCAGTTGCTACAGTAGATAAATATTTAAATCAATTTTTAGAGGCTGAAAAGGTTGTATTTGCGTTCCCATTATGGAACTTTACAGTACCAGCACCATTAATTACGTATATTTCATATCTTTCTCAAGCTGGAAAAACGTTTAAATATACAGCGAACGGTCCAGAAGGTTTAGCTGGTGATAAGAAAGTAGTTGTTTTAGGCGCTCGTGGTTCAGATTACTCTTCTGAACAAATGGCTCCTATGGAAATGGCTGTTAATTACGTTACAAACGTACTTGGGTTCTGGGGAATTACCAATCCAGAGACAGTTGTAATTGAGGGACACAATCAATATCCAGATCGCTCACAGCAAATTGTTGAAGAAGGTTTAGAGAACGTTAAGAAAGTAGCGGCGAAATTTTAAATAATGATAGTAAATGTAAAAACCAACATGGATGACCATGTTGGTTTTTTAGTCTATTCCCTATGTTAAAAAATGTATATTTATAAAATAAAAGAAAAGTTTGAAAATAGTATTGCAAAATATTATATATCAAACTATAATGAGTTCAAGAATAGTTGATACTTAAATTAAATATTCAGAAAATTCAATTAGTTAAAATTGGAAAATGAGATAAGGAAATTTGAATGGGGGGTTATATTATGGCGAATAAAGTACCGTTTTCGTTCATAGTAGTTATTGGATTAATGTTATTTGCACTATTTTTTGGAGCAGGAAATTTAATTTTCCCAGCTATGCTAGGTCAATCGGCAGGAGAGAATGTATGGATTGCTAACGCTGGATTTTTAGTAACAGGAGTAGGTTTACCATTACTAGGTGTATTAGCCTTTGGTTTTTCAGGTAAAGATGATTTACAGTCATTAGCAAGTCGTGCTCACCCAGTGTTTGGGATTGTGTTTACAACAGTTTTATACTTAGCAATCGGTCCGTTATTTGCAATACCAAGAACAGGAAATGTTTCTTATGAAATTGGTCTTAAGCCTTTTATGCCAGAGGGATTAGGTTCTACACCGTTAATTCTTTTTACAATTATATTCTTTAGCATCACTTGTTTTTTTTCGCTAAATCCTGCGAAAATTGTCGATATTGTTGGAAAAATCTTAACGCCAATTAAATTGACATTCATCGGTATTTTAGTAATCGTTGCTTTTATTCATCCGATTGGAGAAATGCAAGCACCAGTTGAAGGGTATACATCACATGCATTTTTCAAAGGATTCCAAGAAGGATACTTAACGATGGACACGCTTGCATCGTTCGTATTTGGGATCATCATTATTAATGCAATTAAAGAAAAAGGTGCGAAAACGAAAACACAAATTATGGTTGTTTGTGCAAAAGCAACACTGATCGCAGCATCTATTTTAGCAATTATTTATACAGCTCTTTCTTATATGGGAGCTTCAAGCGTTGCGAAGCTTGGACATTTAGAAAACGGCGGAGAAGTATTAGCAAAAGTTTCTAACTACTATTTCGGATCATATGGCGGAGTATTATTAGGGTTAATGATTACAGTTGCTTGTTTAACAACAAGTGTGGGACTTGTATCAGCATGCTCTTCATTCTTCCATAAGTTATTTCCAAATGTTCCTTACAAAGCAATTGCAATTACGTTATGTGTGTTTAGTGCTATTGTTGCAAATGTTGGATTAACACAACTAATCGCAGTTTCTGTTCCAGTATTAACAGCGATTTATCCACTAGCAATCGTGTTGATTTTCTTAACATTCTTCCATTCATTATTCAAAGGAAGAGCTGAAGTTTATCAAGTGAGTTTAATCGTAACGTTTATCATCAGCTTATTTGATGGATTAAGTGCAGCTGGAGTTAACATTGAAGTAGTAAGCCGTGTGTTCACTAAATTCCTTCCGATGCAGGAAGTAGGATTAGGCTGGATCTTCCCAGCGATTATCGGTGGATTTATCGGATATGGCATTAGCATTTTAAAAGCGAAAAATCAAGTTCGCCCAGCAGCTAGTGCGAATAAGAAAATAAGTTAAATGAAAAAAGTTATAGAATTTGATTCTATAACTTTTTTTGTTACTATTGATAAGAATAGAAAAAATAAAGTAATAGGGGAAATAAAATGAAAAAAACAATTGACCATATCGGGATCGCAGTTCGTGATATAGATAGTACGATACAGTTTTATGAAAAGGTTTTATCAGGAACTTTAATAGATCGATACGTAAGTGAAGCACCTGGTGTTGAAAGCGAAGTAGCTATTCTTGAAGTTGCTGGTGATAGAATCGAATTACTTGCGCCAACGAATAATACAACTTCTCCAATAGCACGATTTATAAAGCAAAAAGGGAAAGGTGTCCATCATGTTGCGTATCGTGTAGACGATTTAGATGTAGCTTTAGAAGAATTAAAGGAACAAGGGATTCGAACGTTAGAACATACGCTTCGAATTAATAAACACGGTAGAAGATTAATATATCTTAACCCAGCGGATACAGAGGGAACAATCATTGAGTATTGTGATTATCCGGAAGCGAAATAAAGGAAGTTTATCCTTGAGAAAAGGTGTTACGTAATAACGTAACGCCTTTTTAATTTATGTATTTCTCTTTATTTGGGAGGTTATTTCACACTTTTTTCACAAATGATTCACGATAACTTTTCTTCTTTAGAAACTTACATAAATATATTTTATGCTATAATGATAATCTACTTTAAAAATATAAGTAATATATATATAAGTAGCTACTATTTTGTTAGAAGTGTAGAGGTGAGGAATAAATAGAGAGTGATACTAAATAAATCCTTATACTTAATCAGGTTAATATTTTATCAAGAAATAAAACTTGGGAAGTAAAAAGTAATGAAAGTGTAGTGACGAAAAAGAAAGAAGTGAAATGATTGTGAAAGTAATACGAAGGTTAGGGGCATGGCTATTAATAGCGTGCGTGTTTATCATATTGATACCAAAAAGCGCATCTGCTCATGCGTATGTTGTGAAATCAAATCCTGCTGAAAATGAAACGTTAAAGAAAGCACCATCTGTTGTGAAAATTGAATTCGATGAGGACATACAAGTTTCAAGTTTTAATACATTGTTCGTAAGAGACACCTCAGGTAAAAGAGTAGATTTAAAAGATGCACATATTGATAAGAAAAACAAAAAAATATTAGAGGCTGGGTTAAAAGAGAATCTCAAAAATGGTCTCTACTCTATTCAGTGGAAAGCTATTTCAGCTGATGGACATCCGATTCAAGGAGTTATTCCATTCCGTATTGGATTAGCAGAAGCGGGAACAGATGATATAAAAGTAGAAGAGATGGGCTATGTTCCCCAAATCGATATGATTATGGAACGCGGAATTTTATATACAAGTTTTTCTCTATTTATTGGTGTTCTATTATTTAATCTTATCCTTTATAAAGGAAGTGCAAGTCAAGTTCAGTCGAGGAGTAAGAAAATAATATGGATATCATTATTTGGGATATTCATTAGTTTACTTTTCAATTTACCGTTGCAAGCGAAAATAAATGCTGATGTTTCATGGCTAGAAGCATTCGATCCTTTATTATTAAAAGAAACATTACAGCTATCTGTTTTTGGTTATGTATGGATCACTCAAATGGCTCTTATTAGTACGCTTATGATTGTTACATATTTTGCAGTGAAGAGTGAGAGGGTTTCGTCGTTTAAAGTATGGAGCATTCCAATTGTATTATTTATTGGGTTACTTGTTATGAAAGCCTTCAATAGTCATGCATATGGATTAAAGTTTAAAGAAATTGCTGTCGTTATGGACTTTCTGCATTTATTCGCAGCTTCGTTATGGATGGGGGGGCTATCATCGATTGTTCTTCTGTTACGTAAAGAGGCTGACAAGTGGACTATGTATTGGGATGCGATTAAGCGTTTTTCGCCATGGGCAACAGGTGCTGTCATAGTGATTTTATTAACGGGTCTTTTTAACAGTACATTTTTTATTCCCACGATCCATTCCCTATTTGATACGAAGTATGGATTGGCCTTATTAGCAAAGATACTTTTATTCGTGTGTATGGGGATATTGGGAATTATTCATTATGTGAAAGGGAGAATGCGAGCGCAGCAAAGGTTAGGAGCTACGGTGAAAGTAGAGTTTATCATTGGAATTATCGTTTTCGTAATCGTAGCTTTTATGACAAATGTACAAACGCCGCCGATGCCTCCTACGGGACCTTTTACAGAGAGTAAACAATTAGATAATGGATATGAACTTACTTTACATGTAAGTCCTAATAAGGTAGGACAGAATACATTTCATATTACTTTGAAGGATGAGAATGGACAGCCTGTTACTGATATGGAACAAATTGTATTGACGACTCAATCTTTAGATATGAATATGGGCAAAGGTTCATTTAAAGTTTCGGCAGTGTCACCGGGAGAATATGAAGCGGAAGGTATGTATATTAACATGACAGGAAACTGGGATATACAAGTTCACGGATTAACAAAATCTCTTGATAGTTTCGATACGGATTATAAATTTATTGTAGGTGGCAGATAAAAAAGACGTTATAAATGAAAAGGAGTTTATAGAAAATGAAACGTATAAAAAAATTAGGAACAACAATGATCGCAACAATAATTGCAATGGGTATTTTTTCGTTACCTGTTAGTGCTCACGTAACTGTGAAACCAGCAACTTCTGACGTTAGCTCTTGGGAGACTTATACAATAAAGGTACCTGTTGAAAAGAATATGGCAACAACAAAAGTCACACTGAAAATACCGTCTGGAGTCGAGTTTCAACAGTACGAGCCAGTGCCAGGGTGGAAAGTGGAAGAACAAAAAGATGCAGCTGGAAAAGTTAAAACTGTAATATGGGAAGCAACAGGAGAAGGGATTTTACCTGGTCAGTTCCAACGATTTACTTTCGTTGCTAAAAATCCAGATAAAGAGCAACAAATAGCTTGGAATGCATATCAACAATATAAAGATGGAGAAATTGTTGAATGGACAGGCGATGAGAAAGCTGAAAAGCCCCACTCACTTACTACGATTGCAAAAGGTACATCATTAACAGGAGAACATGGTGAAGTATCTAGTGTGGAAAAAAATGAAGGTACAAGTAATATGCAAACAATAGCAATTGTCTTATCAGTTTTAGCGATTGTATCTTCCGTAGGTACGTGTGTTTTTGTAGTACGTCGTAAAAAGTAGGGAACATTGAAAGGTCTCATTGAAAGTAATGAGACCTTTGTTAATAAAATTTTGAGATTAAGCAGCTTCGAGGGGGATTAGAGCTACAAATACAACATGGTTTATTAAGATAAGGAACTCAATTGACTGTCATTACTTCTTCTGGTAGGTTATCATGCTTAAGCCAGTTTTCAATTAAAGTATTAAATAGTTTGGGATTTGCTAAAGGGATTCCATGACCGATTTTAGGAATGATAATACCTGTGCAATTAGGATTGCTTTCAAGGATTGCAGTCATCGAGTCTTTCATGATTCTTTTTTCGTTTTCTCCAACAGTCACTAATATATTGCTACTAGCATTCTCGAAACCTTTTGGTATTGTAAACGACATATTTTCTTCTAATATCCTCACAAATGTATTTTTACTTATTTGACAACTTTCATGATAATAGTTATCAAATTGTGTTTCATCTATGCACATTGATTTTGCTTGTATTTTGGAAAACGTCTTACTCTTTATAAGTGGATAGGTTAAGCCAAGGGATCTTATTAATGTTTTAGCGAAAGGAATTAGTTTAACTAATGCGCTATTTATCATAGCGTATTGAATTAAGTTTGGTTTCATGCTGAGCATTGCAATTAATACTTGAGCACCTAACGAAAAACCGATTACTATAACAGTTTTACCTTGTCCTTTTTCTTCAACTAATTCGATGATTTTTTCAGCACTAAAGTGTATTGAAAAATGATCCTTACTACTATTTTTCCCTTGCTCGGGTAAATCAGGAACAAGGCAGTGAAAGTTAGTAAAATGTTTAATTTGTTTGTCCCACATCCATCCACTGACTCCGCCCCCATGAATAAAAACCATAAGTGGAGAGCTTGAATCTCCAAATTCTTTATACTGTAAAACCATATAATTCCCCCTTATGATTAGAATTGTTAGTCCATACATATGTATTAGAGATAATATTTTCTACTTAATTATCATCATACAATAAAAAAGAAAAATTTTCCTTTTGCTAAGATGTTAAGTGACTGTACTCATAAAATGGTAAAAAAGAAAGAGCCTACAAGTGGTAGACTCTTTCTCATATCTATTTATTTCACTTCAACTTGCTGCCTTACAGCAAGTGCTTTCGGCTTTATATTTACAAAACAAATGCTTACGATAATAAATAAAAGTCCGATGAATAAGCTAATTGTAATGGCCTCATGTAAGAAAATTGAACTTACAATAATAGCGATCAGTGGGATAAGGAACGTATAAGCCCCAACTTTACTTGCCTCACCAGCTCCTACAAGTGTAAAGTAAGCGAGCCATCCCATTGCAATAACAAAGAACGAGATGAATAGTAGTACACTTACAAATGGTATACTCCAAGCGATGTTAGACCAGCTCTCAAATTCTGAACCAAATCCGATTAAGCAAAGTCCGCCAATAATAAGCTGAAGTGTTACCATCCAAATGGCATTAACGCGGTGTCCAGTTTTCTTAATAAATACTGTGCCGAGTGCCCAGCCGATAGCGCACCCTAAAGCAAGTAGTACACCGATAATAGAAATATGTCCAGTTAAACTACTAGAGCTAATAACCCCAACACCAATAAATCCAAGAATAAGTCCGAAAATTTTCAAGCCGTACATAGATTCTTCAAGCCAAATCCATGAGAAAATGCCGAGTAAGACAGGTTGGAGAAATACGATTGCGGAGAAGAGTCCGGCGGGCATATACTGAAGTCCGACAGTTTGTAGTCCGTAAAACAAAATAATATTGAGTAAAGATGAAATAAAGTATAAATGCCAAGTTTCCTTTAAATTTAATTGTTTGTATTTCGGTAATGCGAAAGTAAGTAAGATAAATCCTCCTATTAATGTTCTAATCCCTGCAAAGAGTACGGGTGGTGTGTAATGCAGAGCGAATTTTGATAACGGCCAATTAATTCCCCACATAATAACGAGAAATGTAAGGATTATGGCAGTCTTAGTTCGAGAAAGCTGTGTCACTGTAATCCCTCCTTGTTGTATTCCATTTCACTATGATATGATATCGACTATGATAAATAAAATGAATCTTTTTTATAAGGAGTATAAGTGATTAGTTATGACCATTACACAACTTCAAGTTTTAATTAAAACGGTTGAATTAGGGAGTTTTACGAAGGCTGCTGGGATGTTAAATATGACACAGCCAGCTGTAAGTCATGCGATTTCAAGCATTGAGTCAGAGTTAGGAGTTACCATTCTTATACGCGATAAACGAAAAGGGCTAATCGTTACGGATGTTGGAAATAGAATTCTTGTACATATTAGAGAAATCTTAAACGGCGTTGAGAAGATTGAACAAGAAGTAGCGATGGAGAAAGGGCACGAAATTGGGACGATTCGAATTGGGAGTTTTCCGAGTGCTTCTGCACATTTCTTACCCAAAATGATAAATCTTTTTAAGGAGAAGTATCCGAACTTAGAAGTCGTTCTTTGTGAAGGCACGATTAAAGAAGTTGAAGATTGGTTAGTATCGAGGGTTGTTGATATAGGAATTGTTATTTTGCCTAATAAAGATATGGAGATCGTGCCCTTAACGAAGGGGAAAATGGTTGTTGTCTTAAGAGAGGATCATCCTCTTTGTAAGAACGATTCTATTACAATAGGTGATTTAGAGAATGAACCGATCATATTATGTAAGGGTGGGTACGAACCACCCATTATCGATATGTTTAAACAAGCGAACGTACCACTTCGGGCTGAATATATAATTTCCACAGTTACAACAGCTTTAAATATGATTCAAGAAGGATTAGGAATCGCAATTTTGGCTGAGTTATCTTTAACGAGTTTACCAAAGAATATACAAACGAGAGAATTGGAACCACAAGTATGGAGAGAAATTGCTTTAGCTGTTCCTTCATTAAAGGATTCTTCACTCGCTGTACAGCTATTTATTGAAGAATTCCAAGACTTGTTTGCAGAATAAGGAGAGGTGTCTCATATATTGTAATGGGGCACTTTTTTATTTGCTTTAAAAAATTTGTAAAAAGGATTGACTTATTTTTCTGTTGTAACTATAATGATTACATCGAGGTGGTGATCACGATGAAAATTAGTAGCCGCTTTTCTATAGCTGTTCATATTTTATCTATTTTGAAAAACAATCCATCTTCAGTTTGCACTTCAGACTATATGGCCGAGAGTGTAAATACAAATCCGGTAGTCATTCGTAAAATAATGTCTTACTTGAAACAATCTGGATTTGTTTACGTAAATCGCGGACCAGGTGGCGCGGGATTATTAAAGGATTCACATGAAATCACATTGTTAGATGTGTACCATGCAGTGAATGTAGTAGAAGAAGACAAACTATTTCACATTCATGAAAAACCGAATCCAGACTGTCCAATTGGGGCGAATATTCAAGCTGTTTTAGAGGTTATTTTAGTTCAGGCGCAATCTGCGATGGAAGAAGTGTTGAGAAATATTACGATGGGGCAGTTATTTGAATCTTTACAACAAAAAATGAAAGCATAATATGATAATTGCAAGTCTCTAAAAGAGAATGCATATTTTTTTCTTAAAATTGTAACTGTTTTGGTTACATCTAAAAATAAAAAGAAGGTAAGGTGTAAAAGATATGACTGTAAAAATGAAAGTATACTCAGATTTTATATGCCCGTTTTGCTTTTTAGCAAAAGGCCCATTAGATGAAGTAGCGAAAGAGAAAGATGTAGAAATCGAATGGATGCCATTTGAATTGCGTCCAAGTCCATATTCTAAAATAGATCCTTGGAACGAGCCAGATAAGTTAGGTTCATGGGATTCTTTCATTCTTCCTACTGCAAAAAAATTAGGGGTTGAAATGCGTCTGCCACGCGTTTCTCCGCATCCATATACACATTTAGCTTTTGAAGGGTGCCAATTCGCGAAAGAGCGTGGACTTGGAAATGAGTATCATCACCGAGTATTTACTGCGTTTTTCCAAGAAGAGCAAAACATTGAAGATATTGATGTATTAACGAAATTAGCGGTAGAAGTAGGGCTTCCTGAAGCTGAATTTAAAGATGCTTTAGTAAATCGTAAATATAAAGAAAAACATCAAGAAGCAATTCAGCATGCATATGATGAAGCAAATATTATGGCTGTTCCAACTGTCATGATTGGAGATGAAGTCATTCAAGGACTTGCTAGTAAAGAAACGCTAGAAAGAGTAATTGATAAAGAAATCGAAAAGGATAAAACAAATTCATTTGAAGGTATGCAATGTAAGACGGATGGATATTGCTAATTCGTCTTGCATGAAAGACTCAAGTTGATTTGTTTAAATAAAAATAATAAAACATATATTTGGAGGAATTAAAATGTCAGCAACTACAACAAATTTAAAAGAAGCAATCGTGAACCGTCGTTCAATTCGTAAAGTAACAAAAAACGCTACAATTACAAAAGAAAGAATTGAAGAAGTTTTAAAAACAGCTTTACACGCACCAACTTCTTTCAATATGCAAAGTGGCCGTATGGTTGTATTAATGGATGGAGAGCATGAAAAGTTTTGGGATATCGTAAAAGAAACGCTTAGATCACGCGTGCCAGCAGAAAATTTTGAAGCAACAGTAGAAAGACTAAAAGGCTTCCATGCAGGTGTAGGAACAGTTCTATTCTTTGAAGATCAAGCAACAGTAGAAAAAATGCAAGAAAATGCACCATTGTATAAAGATCAGTTCCCATTCTGGTCTCATCAAGGAAATGCAATGCTACAACATACTGTATGGATGCTATTATCGGCTGAAGGAATTGGAGCGTCATTACAACATTACAATCCAATCGTAGATGCTGAAGTGAAAGCAACTTGGAACATTCCAGCAGAGTGGAGCTTAGTAGGACAAATGCCATTTGGTGAGCCAAATGAACAACCAGGGGAAAGAACATTCTTACCTACTGAAGATGTAGTGAAATTTTATTAAAAAATACAATTCAAAATCAAAATTAAAAAAGTTAGATAAATGAAAGGACAGTAGATAGTATATATACTATCTACTGTCCTTTCTTATTTAATATTCACACCCAATCGTGGAAGATCTTATTTAAGATAAGCATTACTGTGAGAACAATTTCTTTAATATTGATGACGTATAATTAAAAATCTATTATGTTTATTTTTTTGAAATTACAGTAAACATCCCCGTCATGTTTGGTGAGTAATCTTTAAAATCATATTTTTCATAGAACGATTCTTTACCTTGTGATGCAAACAAACCGACAAATGCCTTATCAGGGGCATTCTGATTTAAGTATTCAACCAAAATATGCATGATTTCTTTCCCGATTCCATTTTTCTGATAATCTGGATGGACTACTATATCTTGAATATAGAAATAGATAGCCCCATCACCAACAATTCTCCCCATACCCACAATTTGTTCATTATCCTTGACTGTGATGCAGTGAACAGAATTCTTCAGTGATGTTTCCACCACTTCAAAATTCATATAATTAGTCCATCCCACAGACTCGCACAAATATTTGTACTCTTCCAATGTTGGAATGTTATTTTTAAACTCATATTTTTTCAAAATGTATCCTCCAAGTCCTCAAATTCAACAAGTATAATAAATTCGACATTTTTCTATCTATTCCTCTTACGCAACAGAACTCCTTTTAGTTATTGAATTTAGTGTAGTTTCCTTATTTGTATTTGTGTTAATTTATAAGAGTTTAGGGAAGAAATATAAGAAATAATCCGGTGAGAAAGGAAGTAGAAAAATGAATGATGAGAAAAAATATACAGTGGTAGGTACTGATGTTGATGAAGTGAAACGTTTAAATAAAAATTCAGGATTAACATATAATCAGGTGAAGGAATTGTTAGCGAAGCAAATGCAAAAAAAAAGTAATTAGATTGAAATCTTTCATTTTTTCATTTAGCATTTTGATTGGAGAGAGTTAAGTAAAAGGTAACTCTCTTTTTTATATAAATGAGCAACTTTTAGAGTGGAGGAAGCAACATGAAAAAATGGGTAAAGATAACGTTGTCTATCGCCGGAGGTATTGTTCTATTGGCATGTGCCGGAGGATATTACGTGTATAAAAATTATTTTCAAAAGGAACCTGAGCGTATTGTATATGATAAAGACAGAGTGTTAAAACCGATACATAATCAGCTTAAGGGGATCGACATAGATAATATAAAGATAAAAGAAAAAGAAGTTGTAAATGCGACTGTGGATGAGCTTCAAAAAATGGTTGATGATGGGAAATTATCATATGAAGAATTAGCGAGTATTTATCTTTTTAGAATACAAGAACACGACCAAAGTGGAATATCATTAAATGCTGTTACAGAGATTAATCCTAATGCGATGGAAGCAGCACGAAAGTTAGATAAAGAGAGAGCGTTAAAGAAGAAATCGAACTTATATGGCATTCCTGTCATTGTAAAAGATAATATACAAACGGAAAAAGTGATGCCGACAAGCGCAGGAACTTATGTATTAAAAGATTGGATTGCAGATGAAGATGCGACGATCGTGAAGAAGTTGAAAGAAGAAGGTGCTTTTGTTTTAGGAAAAGCGAATATGTCTGAATGGGCAAATTATTTATATTTTACAATGCCAAGTGGATATAGTGGGAAGAAAGGACAAAATTTAAATCCATACGGTCCGATTACGTTTGATACATCGGGATCAAGTTCTGGATCTGCTACAGTAGTTGCAGCAGATTTTGCACCGCTTGCGATTGGCACAGAAACGACTGGATCAATTGTAGCACCAGCATCCCAGCAATCAGTAGTTGGATTACGTCCATCTTTAGGTATGATTAGTAGAACTGGAATTATTCCGTTAGCTGAAACGCTTGATACTGCAGGGCCTATGGCAAGAACGGTAAAAGACGCGGCAACGTTATTTAATACAATGGTAAGTTATGATGAAAAAGATGCTATGACAGAAAAAATGAAAGATAGAGATAGAATAAATTATACGAATGATTTATCGATAGATGGATTAAAAGGGAAAAAGATAGGGATTCTTTTTTCTGTAGATCAACAAGATGAAAATAGAAAAGCAGTAGCAGAAAAGATTAGAAAAGACATTCAAGATGCAGGTGCGATATTGAGTGATGATATTCAGTTAAACAGCGAGGGTGTAGATAATCTGCAAACATTAGAATATGAGTTCAAGCATAATGTTAACGACTATCTTTCGAAGCAAAAAAATGTGCCTGTAAAATCGTTAGAAGAGATTATAGCGTTTAATAAAAAAGATAGTAAAAGACGAATGAAATATGGACAAACATTAATTGAGGGCTCTGAAAAATCTGCTATAACGAAAGGTGAGTTTGAAAAAGTAGTTCAAACGAGTCAAGAAAATGCAAGAAAAGAGATAGATAGGTATTTAGTAGAAAAAGGTTTGGATGCTCTTGTGATGATTAATAATGATGAAGTTCTTCTATCAGCTGTGGCTGGTTATCCAGAATTAGCAGTGCCGGCAGGGTATGATTCTGATGGTCAGCCGGTAGGCGTAGTGTTTGTTGGGAAACAGTTTGGTGAAAAAGAACTTTTTAATATTGGATATGCGTATGAACAGCAATCTAAAAATAGAAGATCTCCTAAAATATAGAGTTGATAAAGTAGTTTTTAGAAAAGTATTAGATAAAAAAATCCGACAATAAAAAAGAAAAAAAGGATTCTTTCCAATTAGTAAGAAAGATTGTCTATAGAAGTTCATAAAATGTAATATATCCGATTTCCATCCATTGAAGGGAGAGGTTAATTCTTAATGAATGAAGTGAAAAATTTCTTTCGAAGCAGAGGGTTTCAACGGTTTCTCGTTTTAATAATATTAGCGCTTGTATTGTATGGATTAAAAAGTATGATTAATTTAATATTAATTACGTTTATTCTCACGTTTTTGATGGATCGATTTCAAAAGTTTATTTCAAAAAAATTGAAAGTAAATAGGAAAGTGGTTATTGCTTGTTTATATATTGTATTAGTGACGTTTATTGTAACTACATTATATAAATATTTACCTGTGCTAACGATACAAATTTCACAATTAATTTATCAATTTAAATTGTTTTTTCAACATCCACCTGATAATGAGATGATTAGATACGTACTTTCAGCAATTAATGAAATGGAAGTATCAAAATATATTGAACAAGGTGTGGATGTCATTTATCAATCAATAGCAAACATAGGAAAGGTAAGTTTGCAAATACTATTGTCTCTTATTCTAAGCTTATTTTTCTTATTGGAAAAAGAGCGAATTATTTCATTCACGTCTAAATTTAAAGATAGTAAATTAAAGATTTTTTATGAGGAGATTGCATATTTCGGTGAAAGATTTGCAAGATCGTTCGGAAAAGTGATTGAAGCACAGTTTTTAATTGCAGTTGTAAATTGTGTGCTCACTGTAATTGCACTTGTCATTTTAGGATTTCCACAGCTTCTTGTATTGGCTGTCATGGTCTTTCTACTCGGCTTGATTCCAGTTGCTGGTGTTATTATTTCCTTGTTTCCACTTTGTATCATTGCCTATAACGTCGGCGGGGTTGTGTATGTTGTTTACATACTAGTGTTCATTACAGTAATCCACGCTCTTGAAAGTTATTTATTAAATCCAAAATTTATGTCTGCAAAAACGAATTTACCTGTTTTTTATACATTTATGATTCTTATCTTTTCAGAGCATTTCCTCGGAATATGGGGGCTTATTATTGGGATTCCAATCTTTATCTTTTTATTAGATGTACTTGATGTAAATAATGATGAACCGATTAAAGATAATAAGTGATAGAAAATGACCGATGTTTTCTCTTGATGAAAACATCGGTCATTTATTATTTTTTCTTTGGAGGAGGTAGTTTAATAAAGGTATTTGCAATTAAAGCTATAATAACAGCAGCAAAAATAAAGACTGCGATTACACTAACTCCCATACCTGCCCATCCTCCTACAAGGAAGATACTTATCGGTATTGCTAACAAGCTTAAAATAATTAGAATCAATCCGAGATTCTTATCATATTTTTTAGTTGGGAATAGCGTTCTGATGATTAAGAAGAGGAAAAGTATTAAGGATGCTACAGCTAGTAAGAGGATTGCAATCGTCAAAGAATCATTCATGAAATCACCCCTTTTTATAGATAATATTACCGTTTAAATTGAGGGGGAACTATAAAAATATAAAAAAGCAATCCAATATAAATCGGATTGCTTTTTTGATTGAAAAATATGATTAAAGAACAGGAGCCATTGTTTCTTTCAACACTTGAACAGAGTGATCGAATTTTAATTCTTCCTCTTCACTTAGTTCAACTTCTAAAATTTCACGAACACCGCCGCGGTTTAAAACAGCAGGTACGCCGATATAAACATCTTGTTGGCCGTATTGACCTTCAAGATATGCTGATACAGTTAATACGCTGTTTTCATTGCTTAAGATTGCTTTCGTAACACGTAAAAGTGACATGCCGATGCCGTAGTATGTAGCACCTTTTCGTTCAATAATGTGATAAGCTGCATCACGAACGTTTACGAAAATATCATCTAAATCTTTTTGGTTATATGTGTTGTCTTTTTCAAGAAGCGTTTGTAGTTTTTGAATACCAATTGATACGTGACTCCACACCGGAAGTTCTGTATCACCATGCTCTCCGATAATATAAGCGTGAATGTTATGAGGTCCAATATCGAAGTACTCACCTAACATATAGCGGAAACGAGCTGAGTCAAGAGTTGTACCAGAACCGATTACGCGTTCTTTCGGTAATCCAGATTCTTTCCAAGTTACGTAAGTTAAAATATCTACAGGGTTTGTTGCGATTAAGAAGATACCGTCAAATCCACTATCCATAATGCTACGAACAATTTGCTTGAAAATTTTAGCGTTTTTCTCAACTAAATCTAAGCGTGTTTCACCTGGCTTTTGTGGCAATCCAGCTGTAATTACAACAAGGTCTGCGTCTTTACAATCTTCATAACTACCTTTCCAAACCTTTGTTGGAGCTGGTGCGAAAGGAACGGCATGGCTTAAGTCCATTGCTTCTCCTTCAGCTTTTGCTTCATTTACATCAACTAAAACAAATTCTTCAGCTACAGCTTGGTTAATCATGCAGTAAGCATAGCTACATCCAACTGCTCCTGTTCCTACTAATACAACACGGTTAATACCTTTTTTCATTTCAAAATTCCTCGCTATTTCATTAATTTTATTATGTAAGATAATACGTCTTACTTCTATAGTTTCATATCTATTTTATTACATTTTATAAAAGATATTCAAGTAATTGAAAATGTATCCGCTCAATTACTTGAATGAAACATAGGAATTCTGTTAAACGAATATAATTCAGTAAAATCCTTCGTAAAAGGGGAATTGGCATGGGGAATCCATTATCGATGGAAAAAATGCTTCAAATTATTCACGAGGGGCTTGCCAAAACAAATAACCCCAAACGGATTACAATTGCCGGTGCAGGGATGTCTGGATTAGTTGCAGCATCTTTATTAAAAGAGGCTGGGCACGAGGTAACGATTATAGAAGCAAATAACAGAATAGGTGGCAGGGTGTATACGATTCGGGAACCATTTAGTGCAGGATTATATTTTAACGCAGGTCCTATGCGTATTCCAGATACTCATGATTTAACTTTAGCCTACATTCGTAAATTTAAACTACCGTTAAACCTTTTTATTAATAAAACTTCTTCAGATATAATTTATACGAATAACAAAAGAACGAGATTGGATGTGTTTGAAAAGGATCCAAGTGTACTTGGATATCCAGTTTTAGATAAAGAAAGAGGGAAAACAGCAGAAGGGTTAATGTTAGGGGTATTGGAACCGATACTTAATTATATTAAGAAAGATCCGGATAAAAACTGGATTATTGTTGAAAAAAAGTATAAAACATATTCGCTCGGTTCATTTTTAACCGAGTATTATTCAGATGGGACAATAGATATGATCGGAGTACTTCTTGATATGGAAGCATACATGGGAATGTCCTTAATTGAAGTATTACGCGAAATGATCTTTTTCACTTCAACGACGAAATATTATGAGATAACGGGCGGGATGGATGCATTACCAAATTCATTTTTACCAGAGCTAAAGGATAATATTTTTATGCCGTATAAAGTAGAAAAAATTATACAGGAAGATAATAAAGTAATGATGCAAGTAACACATGAACAAACGTTAAATTCATTTATAGTAACTGGTGACATCGCTATTGTCACAATTCCATTTTCAGCTTTGCGATTTGTAGAAGTTCAGCCATATCATTTATTCTCTTATTATAAAAGGCGGGCAATTCGTGAATTAAATTATATTGCTTCAACTAAAATTGCGATAGAGTTTAAAAGTAGATTTTGGGAAAGAGCAGGACAATATGGTGGTAAGTCAATTACAGATTTACCTATCCGCTTTACATATTATCCGAGCTACGGCATTCATACACCAGGGGCGGCTATCGTTTTAGTGAGTTATACGTGGGCAGATGAGGCGTTAACGTGGGATAGTCTCTCGAATAGAGAACGTATTCGTTATGCGTTGAAAAATTTAGCGCAAATATATGGAAATGTGGTTTATAGTGAGTATGTTGCGGGAGAATCTTTTAGCTGGAGTCAAAATCCGTATTCTTGCGGAGCATTTACAGCTTTTGAACCAGGGCAAGAGCTTGAATTGTTTCCATATATTACGCCGTCAGCGGGTAGAGTGCACTTTGCAGGAGAACATACGACATTAACACATGGATGGATGCAAGGAGCAATCGAGTCTGGAATTAGAGTTGCTCATGAAGTGAATGGAAAATGAAACGATAATCTAGTAGTTTTGTTTACAAATAGGTATTCTTTTAATAAAATGATAAATATAAATCGTAATAATTACGCTTTGAAGAAATTTGAAGTAGAGAAATGGATGGTCGGTCGAATGAGTAAAGTAGAAATTCATATATTAGGTGGTTTTTTAGGTAGCGGAAAATCAACATTGCTGCAAAATTTATTATTAGCAGAAAAGAAGAAAAATCGAAAAGTTGCAGTTTTGATGAATGAAATCGGTGAATACTCGGTAGATACAGATATTATTGGAAAAGAGAATGTGTTAAGGGAACTGCTGAAAGGATGTATTTGTTGTACGTTAAAAGAAGAGCTTGAAATTCAATTACATTCTTTATATCAACAAGAAAGACCAGATGTAATTTATATAGAAACAACAGGTGTCGCACATCCAATTGAAGTGTTAGATGCATGTGTATCACCAATTTTAGCTCCTTTCCTTGAAGTGAAATCTATAGTAGTCGTATTAGATGCAGTAAGATGGTTAAACCGAAGTATATTAAGTGCAAATGTACAACAGCTATTACATGAGCAAATGAAATATGGAAGTCATATTCTTATTAATAAATCAGATTTATTAACAGATTCGGATAAGAACAAAGTACTTGAAGACGTAAAGGCAATAAATAATCATGCGAAATTGTTTGAAACAAAGTATTGTAATATATCTTTAAAAGATATAGAAGAAGCTGAATTTGTGAGAGATGGAGAACATGAGACACTACATGTCAAACAGCATTTACATATACAAACGATGACGTATCAATTTACGAAATCGATTGATCAAGATAAATTATATGAATGGCTTTCGAATTTACCAGATAGTATTTATCGCGTAAAAGGATTTGTGAAATTCCATGGAGATAAATACCCTCACTTATTCCAATATTCATTTGGCGTACCAACCTTACTGGAACAAGACTTCGGTTTCCCGACAAATTTGGTAGTAATAGGGGAAGGATTAGATAAGAAGCAATTGGTTGAGGGGTTAGAGAAAGTAGAACTTAATTCTAATTAAGATTAAAGGACTAACTTCAAAATAAGTTAGTCCTTTTTTGTATGTAGAAAAACGCTTGCGGATTTTGTCTAATGAAAATAATTGAAAAATTCAGAAACATATTTATAATCAAATCTAAGAGGTGATTCAGGTGTCAGAAAAAATAATAATGGATGTAAAAAACCTAACAACAAAAGGGTTAGAAACGAGAGAGAAATTATTGTGTGCTGCAGAAGAGGTATTTGGTAATAAAGGATATTACGAAGCTTCTATCGTGAATATTACACAAGAAGCAACGGTAGCGCACGGAACTTTCTATAATTACTTTCCATCTAAAAAAGATATATTTGATGAATTGATTCGCAGATTGAACCGTGAGTTACGCTTAATTATTAAAGAAGAAATGAAGGGGATATCAAGTTATGAAGAGGCACAAAGAAGAGGTTTTCAGGCCTTTTTTCGATGGGTGAAAGATCGTCCTAATCTATATAACATTGTACAACAGGCGGTAGTTGTTGATGATAATTTATATAGATGGTATTATGCAAAGCTCGCAAATGGATTTTTAAAAAGTTTATCGGCTGGCATGGAAGCGGGAGAATTTAAACAACTTGATAAAGAAACAATTGCGTATTGTCTTATGTCAATTGGTCAATTTTTAGGAATGCGATGGGGCTATTGGGAAGAGAAAGATGTTCCGGAAGATGTATTTGAAGCAGCGATGTCATTAATATTTGAAGGATTGAGAAAGAGATAAGGGAGTGGGGAAAATATGCAAGGCATTGCTTATTGGATTGAAAAACGGGCCTATTTACATCCAGATCGCATTGCCATTATTACAGAAGAGGAGGAAATGACATATAAACAGTTACATGAGTATGTAAGTAAAGTAGCAGCATATTTAATTTACGACTTAAATGTGCAAAAAGGAGAGAGGATAGCTATTTTATCACAAAATAGCTTGGAATATATTGTACTTTTATTTGCTATAGCAAAGGTAGAATGTATTGCTGTTCCACTGAATATACGGTTAACAGAAAATGAACTTATATTTCAGTTAAAAGATAGTGGAGCTACAGTTTTATTTGTAGAGGAAACATTTCAAAATATGGCACTGTCAATGCAGAATGTAACATATGTACAAAGAGTTATTTCGATTAAAAGTTTAAAAGAAATAGAAGATAGAAAAATTGACAACTTTGAAGAGATAAATGAAAGCGCATCCTTTATTATATGTTATACCTCGGGGACAACAGGACAACCGAAAGGAGCTGTACTTACACAAGAGAATATGTTTTGGAATGCGCTTAATAATACATTTGCGATTGACCTAACTGTTCATGACCGCTCCATTGTGTTATTGCCTTTATTTCATATTGGTGGGATTGGTTTATTCGCATTTCCAACTTTATTTGCAGGTGGAATAATCATTGTTCCGAGAAAATTTGAGCCAACCATAGCTCTTTCTATGATAGAAAAATATAAAGTGACTGTTGTAATGGGAGTACCTACAATTCACCAAGCATTAATTAATTGCGCAAAGTTTGAAACTACAAATTTACAATCAGTTCGCTGGTTTTATAACGGTGGTGCACCATGTCCAGAAGAGTTGATGAGAGAATTTATAGATAGAGGATTTTTATTTGGTCAAGGCTTTGGTATGACTGAAACATCACCAACCGTATTTATGCTTTCAGAAGAAGATGCAAGACGTAAAGTAGGCTCAATTGGAAAACCTGTTCTGTTTTGTGATTATGTACTTATTGATGAAAACAAAAATAAAGTTGAGATTGGTGAAGTTGGAGAGTTACTAATAAGAGGACCAAATGTAATGAAAGGGTATTGGAATCGGCCAGATGCAACAGAAGAAACGATTCAAGATGGTTGGTTATATACGGGAGATTTAGCTAAAGTTGATGAAGATGGTTTTGTATACATTGTCGGTAGAAAAAAAGAAATGATAATTTCCGGTGGTGAAAATATTTATCCCCTTGAAGTAGAGCAAGTTATTAATAAACTATCAGAAGTATGTGAGGTAGCAGTAATTGGTACACAACATGTAAAGTGGGGAGAGATTCCAATCGCCTTTATTGTGAAAAAGAGTTGCAGTGTATTAACTGAAAAGGAAGTCATTGATCATTGTCGTTTATTTCTAGCCAAATATAAAGTTCCAAAAGAAATTGTGTTTCTAGAGGAATTGCCTAAAAATGCAACTGGTAAAATTCAAAAAGCACAGTTAGCAAATCAACTGAAAAGTAGGTGAAGGGATGATTATGTATAGTTCCGGTCAACAGGCATCATGTAGTAAAACAATAACAGAAACGGATTTTGTATTATTTGCGGGTTTGAGCGGGGATTTTAATCCAATTCATATTGATCATGAGTATGCAAAACAAACTAGATTTAATCAAAGAATCGCACATGGTTTATTAACTTCTAGTTTATTATCACAATTGTTAGGCGTTCATTTACCAGGAAAGGGTTCCGTTTATATGGAACAAACTATTAAATTTACAGCGCCAGTTTTTATAGGAGATACGATTACAGCTACGGCAACAGTACAAGAATTTATGATAGAAAAGAGAGTTTTGAAATTGTTAACTGAGTGTCATAACCAAAAAGGAGATTTAGTGTTAACAGGTGTAGCGACTATGATGGTGCCAAAAGAAGGAGGAATTGTCTAATGAGAATTGGGATTGAAGCAACTGGTGTTTTCTTCCCAAAAGACGTAGAGACGGCCGCAGATTTATCTAAAAAAACAGGTATTCCTGAGAATATTATTATAGAAAAGTTTGGGTTATATGAAAAACATGTCGCAGACGAAACGATGCATGCATCAGATTTAGCTATTGCTGCTGCAAAGCCAATATTATTACAAGTAGATCCTCAATCTATTGATGTAGTCATTTATTTTGGCAGTCCACATAAAGATTACCACGTATGGTCTAGTGCCCCAAAAATTCAGCATGAACTTGGATTGAAAAATGCTTATGCTTTTGAAATTATGAATGTTAGTTCTTGCTTTCCAATCGCTCTCAAAGTCGCAAAGGATATGCTCTACTCTGATAAATCAATTGAAAATATATTATTAGTAGGTGGATGTAAAGAATCTCAAATTGTAGATTATGATAATCCACGCTCACGTTTTATGTTTAATTTTGCTGATGGCGGAAGTGCAGCTTTAGTAAAAAAGGGAGCTAGCAACGGTGAAATATTAGGCAGTGCGATTATAACGGATGGTTCATTTCATGACGATGTTCGTATTCCAGCTGGTGGATCGAAGCAGGTTGCGAGCTATGATACAGTTGAGAATCGACAACATTATATTGATGTAATAGATCCTATTAGTATGAAAGAACGTTTAGATCCAATTTCAACCCCTAATTTTGATAAGGTTATTCGGGAGGCGTTAAGAAAAAGTGGATTTACTCCTAAAGATATTAAAGTATTGTTACCACTGCATACAAAACGCTCTATGCTAATAGAATTGTTACAGGGGCTGGGCTTAGTAGAAGAGCAAGTTGTATATTTAGATCATTATGGGCATATGTCAGCACTTGACCCATGTATAGGTCTTCATTTTGCAAATGAGCAAGGGAAATTACAGCCTGGAGATATTGCAGTAGTGGTTAGTGCAGGTACTGGGTATACTTGGGCAGCTACTGTGATTAGATGGTAGTAAGCATGGATTTTATCAAAAAAATTATATGTTGTTTTTTCATAGTTATTGTGAGTCTAGGGATGTTTGCTTCTGTAGGAAGTGCCTCTGCTGTAAAATATGTGAAATCATGGGGGAGTGAGCTAGATACTTCTAAGTTATTAAGGACACCAGTGGCGATGGCAAGGGATGCAAAAGGATTTTTGTATGTTGTTGATATGGGGAATAATAGGATTTTGAAAATAGATAAGAATGGAGAAGTTGTTGATGCTATAGGAACTTTAGGTGAAGGTCCGGGACAGTTTAATATGCCATTTGGTATTGCTGTTGATAAAGAAGGTAATATTTTAGTTGCGGATACAGCGAATTATCGTATTCAAAAATTTAATGAGGAGTTTCAATTTATTAAAAGTTGGGGCACAAAAGGTAAAGGAAGTGAGCAGTTCTCGTTTCCTAGGGAAATTGCAGTAGATAGCGATAACAATTACTATATTACGGATGAATACAATCATCGTATTCAAAAATATAGCCCGGATGGGCAGTATATTCAAACAATAGGGAGTTATGGAAAGGCGAATGGAGAAATGGCTTTACCACAAGGAATTGCGATAAATAAACAAGACGAGGTCTATATTGCAGACACATATAACAATCGTATTCAAGTGTTTGATAAAAAAGGGGAGTTTCAGCGAGTAATCGGAACAGGAATTGCAGGTTTAGGCCCATATCAATTCTACCATCCAAGAGGAATAAATTTTGACTCAACATCTGGATCGCTATATGTAGCAGATACATATAACAATCGGATAATGAAATTTACAAATAAAGATCAATTTTTATATACAGTAGGTAACTTTTTTCAGTTTGTTTATCCTAATCAAGTTTTTCCGGATGGTAAAGGGAATATCTATATAACGGATACGGGAAATAATCGTGTACTTTTATATAATGAGGTAGGCCTAACAGCGGTAATGAAGAAAACCATAGGTAATGAAAGGAATGGAAATACACAATATGCAGGACCTTATGATGTCGAAAGAGACACGAATGGAAATGTTTTTGTATCTGATTCTTTTAATCATCGAATTTTGAAATATGATATATCTGGGAAGATTGTTGCTAAGTGGGGAAGTTTATTTGGTACTGGTGGGCCACTTGGGTTCGGAAGTCTTCCAGGACAGTTTTTTGTTCCAAGACAGATTGCAACGGATCGTTACAATAATGTGTATGTATCTGATTCTGTAAATCATCGTATCCAAAAATTCACCAATTCAGGGATAGCGCTTGCTTCATATGGTTCATTTGGAGTATTACCAGGTTTTTTTCAATTTCCATCTGGAATAGCTATTGATAGCAAAGGAAACATATTTATAGCTGATTCAGAAAATCATCGTATTCAAAAATTTAATCCATTCTTTGTATATATGAAAGAATGGGGGAGAAAAGGAAGTGGAGAGGGAGAGTTTTTTCAACCTATGCAATTAGCAATTGATTCAAAAGATAATGTTTATGTTGTGGATCGGATTAATAATAGGGTTCAAAAATTTGATAATGAGGGTAATTTTCTTACAAAATGGGGTACAAATCATGGAGCTGGAAACTTAGATCCACTAGAAAATTGGAGAGAGGGTTCAGGAGATCTTTTTTTGCCAATAGGAATTGAAATCGATATAAATAATACGGTATATGTCACAGATACTTCTAATAATCGTGTGAATATTTACAATGAAAATGGGAATTTTTTAGAGTCTTTTGGAAGTTTTAATGGTATGTCAGGGCAGTTTTTCTCACCACAAGGAATAGATGTGGATAGTCAAGGGAATATCATTATTACAGATGGTTTACTCCAAAGAATTCAATTTTTTAAGAAAGCTAATTAATATTGGAGACTCAAAATGCTTGTTAGAAAGGATAGAAGTTTAATAGTTTGGGAATGCGGTATAGGTAGGAATAAAATATTTATATGAAATTGTAAAGGTGTTTAATGGAAATCGGAGAAGATACATGTATACTAACAATCTCGTTTATATTATTCAAAGGAAAAGTCATAATTACGGATGGGTAACTTTGGCGTGTTTGACTCTATCAGAAAGTAAAGTATGGGGAGGATCACAATGTCGATGAAAAAACGTAAATGGCTAAAAATGGTGGCTGCTGGTTGTGTTTTAGGTTCGTTATTAATAACGGCAGCTTGTTCAGGAAAGAAAACAAGTACAGAGGATGAAAAGACGATTAAGGTAGGGGTTCTTGCTTCATTAACAGGTCCATTAGAATCATATGGAAAACAAACAGTGAACGGATTTGAATTAGGGTTAGACTATGCAACTGGTGGAACTGGGAAAGTGGAAGGGAAGAAGATTAAGTTTGTTGTAGAAGATACGGAAACGAAAGCTGATGTAGCGGTTAAAAAAGCTACGAAGTTATTAGAAGAAGAGAAAGTCGATTTTTTAGTCGGATCGTCTAGTTCAAGTGATACATTAGCGGTTTTACCACTTGCAGAGGAATATGAAAAAATAATGGTTGTAGAACCAGCAGTAGCTGATAGTATTACCGGGAAGAACTGGAATAAATATATTTTTAGAACAGGTAGAAATTCATCTCAAGATGCAGTCGCTGGTGCTGCGGCAATTGCTAAAAAAGATGTGAAAATAGCAACGTTAGCACAAGATAATGCTTACGGCCGTGAGGGAATTGCGGCATTTAAAGCTGGAGCGAAGAAATTAGGTGCGAATATTGTAAACGAGCAATATGCTGATACAAATTCGACTGACTTCACTGCAAATATTCAAAATATTATTAGCTCAAAACCAGATTATTTATTTATCGTTTGGGCAGGTGCGAATTCACCTTGGAAACAGTTAAAAGATATGAATGTGGAAGCGCAGGGTATTAAAATTTCTACCGGTGCACCAGATATACCGGCATTAAAAACGATGGATGCGTTAGTAGGAATGCAAGGTTTTTCTGTTTATTATCACACACTTCCGAAAAATAAGGTGAATGATTGGTTAGTTGAAGAACATAAAAAACGATTTAATGGTGCGGTGCCAGATTTATTTACAGCAGGAGGAATGTCAGCGGCAATTTCAATTGTAGAAGCTTTAAAGAAAACAAAAGGTGATACAGATGTAGATACATTGATTAAGAAAATGGAAGGAATGGAATTTGATACACCGAAAGGAAAGATGAAATTTAGAGAGAAGGATCATCAAGCGATGCAGACACTTTATTCTATCACATTGAAAAAGCAAGATGGTGTTGATTATCCGGTGCCAGTATTAGAGCGAGAATTAACGATGAAAGAGACAGAACCCCAAGTTCAAAATAAATAGACTGAATTTTCTGTTGTTTTCGTATAAAGAGGGAGTACACCCTCTTTATACGTATTTCTTTCATACTTAAAGCTTTAAAGGGAGGGATTTCGTGACACATTTGCTAGAAACGAAAAATCTTTGCGTATCTTTTGGCGAGCATCATGTTATTAAGGATGTGAATTTAACAGTACAAAAAGGAAAGCTCATTTCAATTATTGGACCAAATGGTGCAGGAAAGACAACGCTATTCAATTTACTAAGTGGACAAATTTCTCCAACAAAGGGTGAAGTATATTTTAAAGGACAAGAGATTACAAATTTATCAATTTCGGATCGTACTCGATTAGGAATTGGTCGTTCTTTTCAACTTACAAATATATTCCCAGAGTTAACGGTACTTGAAAATGTTCGTTTAAGTGTTCAATCATTTGTGCAAGATTACTATAGTTTTTTTCCGAGTTCGGCAAAATTTAAGCAACAAGTTGGAGAGGCGAGACGTTTCTTAAAAACAGTATTACTTCACGAGAAAGAACATGTATTAGCGAAAGATCTAGCGCATGGGGAAAAACGAAAGTTAGAGCTTGCGATGTTATTAGCTTTAAAAACGGATGTGTTACTACTTGATGAGCCGACGGCAGGTATATCAGTTGAGGAGGTACCGGCTATTTTACAAGTGATTGAAAATATTAAGAAACATCCAGAGAGTACAATTGTACTTATTGAACACAAAATGGATATGGTACTAGGTTTGTCAGACCATCTTATCGTTTTATTCCATGGAGAGTTATTGGCTGAAGGTTTGCCCGAAGAAATGATGAAAGATGAGCGTGTACAAAGTGCTTATTTAGGGGGATTATATAGTGGCACTATTACAAGTGAATAATATAGAGACGTATTTAGATCAGTTTCATATTTTACAAGGGGTATCTCTTACTGTTGAGAAAGGAACGATTACTGTACTGTTTGGAAGAAATGGGGCAGGGAAGACTACGACATTACGTTCGGTTATGGGATTTCACCATATCGCACATGGTGAAATTTATTATGATAGTACACAAGTAAATGGATTATCTACACATTTAATTTCAAGGAAAGGAATAGGGTATGTACCAGAAAATCAAGGTATTTTTCACGACCTGACAGTAGAAGAAACATTCGCTCTTGCTAGGGGGAAGGGAGAAGAAGCGGAAGAAAAAATAGACTGGATGCTTGAATTATTTCCAGATTTAAAGCAATTTTGGCACAAAAAAAGCGGACTCTTAAGCGGAGGGCAAAAGCAAATGCTAGCAATTTCAAGAGCATTTATTAATAGTGATGGTTTATTACTTATTGATGAGCCGAGTAAAGGCTTGTCGCCCATTATGATAGAAAAATTAATGATAGCCATTTTGAAAATGAAAGAGAAAACAACAGTTTTACTCGTTGAACAAAACTTTATGATGGCTAGTCAAATTGGTGATTACTTTTATATTATGGATAACGGAAGAATTGTTCATAACGGTTTTATGCATGAATTAAAAGAGGATAAGGAAATGTGTCACAAATATTTAGGAATCTCTTAACATGAATCCGGGGTGAGAAGGATGGATGTGTTAATCAATTTATTTGTAAATGGGATTTCAACAGGGATGCTCATTTTTTTATTAGCGTCAGGTCTTTCACTTATTTTTGGTTTAATGAGCGTTCTAAACTTCGCACATGGTGGGTTATTTGCATGGGGAGCTTTTACAGGTGTATGGATATTTAATACAACTGGAAGCTATTTACTCGCTTTAATTGGAGCAATTGCTATGGGGATGTTTCTTGGATTCATTTTAGAAAGATTCCTTATTAGACCGGTATATGGAAATCATGTTCGCCAGCTTCTTGTGACGCTTGGAGGAATGCTTGTACTTAGTGAATGTATTAAAGTATTTTGGGGGCCAAATCCAATTGGTGCTAAATTACCGTTATGGTTACAAGGTAGTTATACATTTGAAGGCGTTATATTAATTAAATATCGTCTATTCGTTATTTTAATTGGGATCATCATTTACATTGCCTTATTATTATTGCTCAAAAAAACAAAGATAGGTCTTATGATTCGCGCAGGTGTAATGGATAAAGAGATGGTTCAAGCGCTCGGTATTAATGTAAAAGCGATATTTTCTTTCGTCTTTTTATTAGGAGCAGGGATGGCGGCTTTGGGAGGCTTCTTATTAGCACCGTATTCAGGTGTTATTTTCGCCGAGATGGGTATGCAGTATGCGATTTTAGCTTTTATAGTAGTGATAATTGGAGGATTAGGAAGCGTACAAGGTTCAGCAATCGCTTCTTTAATTGTTGGATTAGCTGGTGCTTTTACAGCATATTTTATACCGGATTTATCACTTGCAATTAATATGTTAATGTTACTATTTTTCTTAATAGTGAAGCCAACGGGACTTGTTGGTGAAAAGGGGTGAAATGGTGAACAGCACATCGAATCGAATTAAAGTATACTTCGGAGTATTTATGCTCATTTGTTTAAGTGTATTTCCATTCGTAAATGATTCACGGAGCTTGTTAATTTTGTTCACTCAAATCTTCATCTTTGCTATTTTCGCTATGAGTTTTGATGTTCTCCTTGGATATACAGGTATTGTTTCATTCGGTCATTGTATGTTCTTTGGTATAGGGGCGTATGGGGTAGCACTTTTATTTGATCGACAAGGGGTGTCTATCACAAACTTTTTTATAGGAATAGCAGCCGCAATTATTGTATCAGCCATCGTTAGTTATATAATCGGTTTGCTTTCTTTACGGCTGAAAAGTCATTTTTATGCAATGTTAACGCTCGCTATTTCCCAGCTGTTTTTTGTACTTGCTGAAAAATGGCGTTCACTGACTCATGGAGGAGATGGATTTACATTTCGTGTACCAGATATATTCCGTGATCGTTTTACATTTTATTATATAACATTTATATGTCTAATCAGTATTTTCATTTTGTTACGTCTTTTCACAAAATCTTCAATTGGGAAAGTGTTAAAGGCGATTTCACAAAATGAACAACGAGTTGAAGCACTTGGCTATAAAGTTCTTCATTATAAAATTATTGCTAGTGTTGTTGCAGGAGTAGTTGCAGCGATTAGCGGTGGTTTATTTGTCATCACATTACGCTTTGTTAATACAACTGTATTTTCAATTGAAATGACGTTAAATGCATTATTGATGACAATGATTGGGGGAGTTGGAACGTTAATCGGAGCTATTGCTGGAGCGGGGATTATTGAATCACTGAAATATTATTTATCAGAACTAGCTACAGAGTATCCGATTTTTGAAAGGTGGACGATTATTCTAGGTTTATTATACATTATCGTGTTATTAGTTTTTCCAAAAGGATTAGTTGGAACGGTTAAGAAGTTGAAGAATTTTAAAAGAAGTAAGAAGGAGAAGAGTACAGGGGTGGAACAGAACGTGTAAAATAAGTCTTCAAGATGAAAAGGGATGTCCTAGTAGTTAAACATATTAACTAGGTAACATCCCTTTTTATTTTATTAAGCCGTACGATAGTATATGAAGTTATATTAGCGATTCGAAAAGGGATATTTATTTACCCGTAAAATACGACAAGTGTAGCCTTTTTATTAATTAAATAGTTCACCTGGAATCACTTTATCTAAGTCTCGAGTTGTAAAGAAGTTAATAGGTAGTTTTTCAACCGCGACATTTTCAACTGGAACTAATTTATCATTTCTAATCGGTAAAAAAGCTATCCCATTTCCCTCAACAATAAACTCTTCAATAAGCGAATAAGAATCTAACTGTTGAAGTTGATGCTGAGATAGATTGTTTTCTTTTAGAAATTGTATTGTCATATTTCTAAAAGGGCACTTTTTATCGTTACTAACAAAGAAAAGTTCTTTTGAAAAGTCAATGTTACACTGTTCTTTCGCTTTTAATAAGCCTACAGAAATTGAAGTGGTGAATACTTTTTTAAACGCTGCGTCGGGATAATCCTCATAAGTTATGACCATATCAACTTTTTGTTGCTGTAGTAGTTTTTGTAAATGGCTACTACTTTCTATATATATTTGATAATTCCTGAAATTTTCTTTAATACGCATACTTAAATAATTAGTCAAAATAGATTGTGACGTCGCTATTACATAAGAAGAAGCACTTGTTTTAATTTCATCTTTGGCTTCTTCTAAAAGAGCTAATATTTTATTCGTGTAGTCTAATAAAATGTCACCAGAAGGTAACAGGGAGACACCTTTGTTATCTCTATGTAGTAAAGGTGTTTCTAATTCTTGTTCTAATTTTTTGATTCGCTCAGTTACATTTGGTTGTACATAGCCTAGTTCTTTAGCGGCTTTACTAATAGATCCTTCGTTAGCTACAGTTTTAAATATGATAAGATCATTTATTTCCATTCATTTCAGCCCCTTATACGGTATCATTATAAATGATATCAAACATAATTTATACCTATTTTACGTCAGCCGATCATCGGTTTATCATTATATATATAAGATCGAAAGTGAGTGATAAACATGATTGGTATGCAATATAAGGTCATTTTACCAAAGGATTATGACATGGAGATTATTAAAAAAAGGGTAAAGGATAATGGGTTTAAAACTGATGGTTTTCAAGAACTAAATTTTAAGGCTTATTTAATTACTGAGACAGGTAAGGGTGGGAATTTCTATAACTGTTATGCACCTTTATATATGTGGAATGGTCATGAAGGGATGAACAAATTTATATTCGAAGGGTATTACGATAATATTTTGCAATCGTTTGGGTGGCAACAAATAAATATAGGTGTTCCATTAGTTGTTAATTTAAGTAATGATTTTAGAAAAAGTAGATATGCTGTTGAATATGCAGGGAGTATTTCTCAAAGTAAATCGCTGATTGGGACGCAATTAAATAAAGTAAATGAAAATGTGCAAAACATAGAAAAATGTTTAGGAAATGTAATAGTTTATAATCCGGATAAGTGGGGATATAGTCAATTCAGTTTTTATAAGGAAAAGCCTGAAATAGATGTAATGGGCGATGTTACTATTTATGAGATTTTACATATTTCACGAGGATATGTTGTTGAATGCTAAATTAAGAAAAAGGAATGAAAATCTATGCCTTTTGTGAACGTTTATTATCATGAAGATATATTAAATAAAGAAGAGTTGAAAAAGATAGGTGAATGTATCCATCTTGCATTAATTGAACATTTTAACATCCCTGAAAATGATTATTTTCAAATATTTTTACCTTATCAACAAAATCAATTTTTGTATAATCCATATTATTTGTTGGAAAGAGGAGAAATGAGAACTGAGAATATGATTCATGTTTCTATTACATGTGGACCTGGAAGAACAGTGCAACAGAAAAAAGGTTTGTATCAATCTATATCCTTTGAAATTTCAGCATGTTCTAATGTGAAAGTTACTGACATTTTTATTACATTACATGAGACAGCTGCTGAAAACTGGTCATTTGGTCAAGGGATGGCACAATTGGTAAAAATGAAGGGAGCAAAATGATGAATGAACCAATTGAATTTTATATTCCAAAGAAAATGAGAGAAATAGCACCTGTATTTTCTCATTATAGTGAAGAGATATTATTTGAGGAAGTGTGGCGGGATGCCACTTTAACATTAAGAGAAAGAAGCTTATGTACATTGTCGGCACTAATCAGTCTTGGTAATACAGAACAATTATCATTTCATCTGAAGCTAGCTAAACAAAATGGGATAATGGAGAATGAATTAATTGCATTAATAACACATATGGCTTTTTATGTTGGTTGGCCAAAAGCTGTGGCAGCTTTAAATATAGCAATGAATGAAATGGAAAGTTAAGAATAATGATTTTGGGAGGTATTTTTAACATATTTCTACTTGCATTACTATCACTTGAGTGGTAAAGTGATAGTAAGATCAAGGCTAGGAAGTGATGAAACATGCGTGAAAATACGATAGGATCGTTAATATGGTTACGTTTAATACGATTTACGAACCAAAGTAATCAAATGTCAAATGAGTTTTTAAAACGTTTTGATTTAACAACAGCACAATTTGATGTGCTTTTGCAAATACGGACTTATCAGCCATTAACACAAATGGAGTTAGCAGAAAAGGTTACCGTTACACAAGGTGGTATTTCTCGAATGTTAACACGTCTTGAAAAAGAAGGATATATTATACGAAAACAAGATTGGAAAACGAAAACAATTAGTCTTACAGAGCAAGGGGAAGCGGCTTTAGAAAGAGCATTGCCAGAGCAACTTGCATTTCAATCATCATTTTTTGATGATGTATTAAATGAAGAAGAGCAGAAAATACTATACGAGTTGATGTCAAAAGTTCATAAGCATAGTGAAAAAAAAGAATTACCGAATGAGTAATTTTTTTTACTTAATCAATTGACTAATCAAGTGATAAAGAGGAGGAAGTTTTATGTATATAATTCCAGGACATCACCACATTTCTATGGTGACTAAAAATGCGAAAACAAATAATAATTTTTATCGAGATGTTTTAGGGTTACGCCGGGTGAAAAAGACAGTCAATCAAGATAATCCATTTATGTATCATTTGTTTTATGGTGATTTAACAGGGAGTGCCGGAACTGAATTATCATTTTTTGAAATGCCGAATGTAGGTAGAACAATCCGTGGTACAAATGCAATAACACAAATAGGCTTGCTCGTACCTTCAATAGAAAGTCTTACATTTTGGAAGAGACGTTTTGAGTCACTCCAGGTGGCGCATGGGGAAATTACAACTTACGCCGGAAGAGACGCACTGCACTTTGAAGATCCAGATGGTCTACGGTTAGTGCTGTTAAATAATAAAGATGAAGAGGTGCCTGAATATTGGACTGCATGGGATGAATCTTCTGTAGAGCAGAATCATCGTATTTTAGGCATGGGAACAGTTGAAATGACAGTGCGCAGTTTAAATAAATTATCAAAAACATTAACAGGTTTGTTTAGTTATAAAGAAGTATCTCGTTCAGACGATGAGGGGATTTATCAATCTATCGATGGTCAATCTTTTGGAGAAATTTTGGTGAAACAGCAAGATGGAGAGAGTGAAAGACCAGGAAAAGGAAGTATTCATCATTTAGCTATTCGTGTGAAAAATGATGAAGAACTGAGTTATTGGAATGAAGCGGTGAAAGATAAAGGGTTCCAATCAACAGGGATTATCGATCGCTTTTATTTTAAAAGTTTATATTTCCGTGAGTCAAATGGCATTTTATTTGAGATTGCAACGGATGGACCAGGATTTACAGTAGATTCAACAGTTGAAGAATTAGGAAAAGAGCTGGATTTACCACCATTTTTAGAAGAGAGAAGAAAAGAGATTGAAGAGAAATTAATACCGCTTTATTAAAAGGGAGAGAGCAACTATGGAAAAATACCGTATTGATACAAGTAAGGGAATTGAATTTGGATTATATTCAATTGGAGATCATATTTTAAATCCGCATAATGGTTCGAAAATAAGTGCAGAAAAAAGAATTCATGAACTAATTGAAACAGCTAAGTTAGCAGATGAAGCTGGAATTGATGTGTTTGCTGTCGGTGAAAGTCATCAAGCGCATTTTACAACGCAAGCTCATACAGTTATTTTAGGAGCTATTGCACAAGCTACGAAAAACATTAAAATCGCGAGTTCTGCAACAGTATTAAGCACGTCAGATCCGGTTCGTGTATATGAGGATTTTGCCACAATTGACTTAATTTCTAATGGTCGTGCTGAAATCGTTGCTGGTCGCGGCTCTCGTATTGGGGGATATAGTTTACTTGGTTACGATGTAAATTATTATGAAGAACTATTTGAAGAGAAGATGGAACTTTTATTAAAAATAAATAAAGAAGAAAGTGTAACATGGAAAGGGCAGTTTAGAACGCCACTTGAACATGCGGCAATTATACCGAGAGCTAAAAATAACAATATGCCAATTTGGCGTGCTGTTGGAGGGCCACCTGCTAGTGCAATTAAGGCAGGACGCGCAGGTGTACCAATGATGCTTACGACACTTGGTGGCCCAGCTGTTAATTTTAAAGTTTCGGTTGATGCATATCGTGAAGCAGCTGAGCAAAGTGGTTTTGATCCAGCAACATTACCAATTGCGACAACAAGTTTATTTTATACAGCAGAAAATTCACAAGATGCACTTAGTGAATATTATCCTCATATTAATGCTGGTATGCTTGCGCTACGCGGTGGTGGGTATCCAAAACAACAATTTACTAACGCAGTAGATCACCGTGATGCGTTAATGATTGGTAGCCCGCAACAAATTATTGAAAAAATGCTTTATCAATATGAATTATTTGGACAGCAACGTTTTATGGCACAGATTGATTTTGGCGGTGTACCATTTGATAAGATTGAGAAAAACATTGAATTAATTGCTACCGAAATTATGCCGGCTGTTAGAAAATATACAACGAAATAATGATTAAAGTACCGGGAATATAATTTATTCTCGGTACTTTTTTATTTAGTCTGTTTGAAAAATGACAAAAAAACGAATTTTATGTCTAGAGAAAGGGGAGTTTTTTTCTATTTGTGAATAACAATATTGTTGATTTGAATTTTGGAAATACATTTTTCTCTTGACAAAAAACTAGCATATTTCTAGGTTTGATTCGAGGACATTTTTCAAGGGTAAAGTCAAGCGTGTGAAGAGAAAAACATAATAACAATTGATATAAGAGTGTGTTGTATGTTTGAAAAGTACGTTTTTAAAATGTGAGAAATCAAATTCAAAAAAATTACAAAAGACATATTTCAGACAAAATCCTGTCAATAATACGTCAAAAATCACCTGAATTTATTATGTAAGTATATTATACAATTCGATTAACGAATAAAACACTACTGAAATAGTGAAAAGGTAAATCGTATGAAGAAAGTTCTTTTGTAATTATCTAAAAAACTGACAATCTATATTTTCAGAAAGTACATAAACGAATTTATCTTTTTGTATTTCCACATGATTGAATTGTTCGTTATGAAGTGAATTCATACAATTCAATCGATATTACGATATAAAAAAATATGAAGGAAGTGACTTTAGCATGGAAACGCTCGAATTGGCACGAATACAATTTGCATCAACAACGATTTTTCATTACTTTTTCGTTCCGCTGTCTATAGGTTTAGCTTTTATCATTGCGTTAATGCAAACGTTGTATGTGGTAAAGGGACAAGAAATTTATAAGAAGATGACAAAGTTTTGGACACAAATATTCCTTGTTAACTTCGCAGTAGGTGTAGTAACAGGTATTTTACAAGAATTTCAGTTTGGTATGAACTGGTCAACGTATTCACGTTTTGTTGGTGATGTTTTCGGACCATCACTTGCAATTGAAGGTTTATTAGCATTTTTCATTGAGTCTACATTCCTAGGTTTATGGGTATTCGGTGAGGATAAACTTCCGAAGCGAGTTCACCTTTTATGTATTTGGCTCCTCTCAATAGGAACAATGTTATCAGCATTTTGGATTTTAACTGCAAGTGCATTTATGCAGTCCCCGGTAGGATATGAAATGGCTGCAGATGGACGTGCGCAGATGAATGATTTCTTGGCGATTATTCAAAATCCACAACTATGGGTGCAATTCCCGCATACAATTACAGCGGCACTTGCAACAGGCGCATTCTTTATTGCTGGTGTTAGTGCATGGAAAATCGCAAAACAACAAGAGACTGAGGTGTTTAAGAAGTCTTTCCGAGTTTCTATCGTTGTTGGAACAATTTCAACAGCATTGGTATTATTTTTCGGTCATGCACAAGCGCAAAATTTAATTAAGACACATCCGATGAAAATGGCAGCAGCTGAAGCATTATGGAATACGAGTGAGGATCCAGCGCCATTTACAGTATTTGCAAAAATTGATACAGAGAAGAAAGAAAATTCGTTTGAAATTCAAATCCCTTATATGCTAAGTCTATTGTCATACGATAAATTTAGCGGTCAAGTTGAAGGGATGAACCAAATTCAAAAACAATATGAAGAAAAATATGGACCTGGAGATTATATTCCGCCAGTACATACTATGTTCTGGAGTTTTAGAGCGATGGTAATGAGTGGAACATTCATGCTTCTTTTAGGAATGTACGGCTGGTTCTTATCAAGAAAAGATCGCTTAACTGAAAACCCTTGGTATTTAAAAATAATGGTATATGCAATTGCACTACCGTTTATCGGTAATACAGTAGGATGGATCATGACTGAAATGGGACGTCAGCCTTGGGTTGTCTTCGGTGTTATGAAAACAGAAGATGCTGTATCTCCAAACGTTTCATTTGGAGAAGTATTATTCTCTCTTGTTTCATTCACATCACTATATTTAATTGTTGGAGGAATTACTGTTTACTTATTCGTTCGTATCATTAAAGGACATGCGAATAAGAAAACGAAAAAGGATTATCAAAGCCATGATCCATTTGATAAGGAGGAAGAGTATGTTATCTCTTAATGAGTTGTGGTTTCTAATTATCTCAACCTTATTCGTTGGCTTCTTTGTACTTGAAGGTTTCGATTTTGGTGTAGGAATTGTTTCAAGGTTTTTAGGGAAAAACGATTTGGAAAAACGTATATATTTAAATACAATTGGGCCGTTTTGGCACGCAAATGAAGTATGGCTTGTTTGTGCGGGTGGCGCTATGTTTGCGGCATTCCCGCACTGGTATGCAACTTTATTTAGTGGGTTTTATATTCCATTTGTGTTTATGCTTCTTGCATTAATTATAAGAGGTTTTTCCTTTAAATTCCGTGCGAAAATAGAAAATCATAAATGGAAGAGTTTCTGGGATTGGGGCATGTTTATTGGAAGTTTGCTACCTCCTATACTTTGGGGAGTTGCAATCGCAAACTTTATGACAGGTGTACCAATTGATGGAAGTAAAAATATGGTAGGCGGATTTATGAAATTACTTCACCCATTTGCGTTACTTGGGGGAGTTATGTTTCTTCTTCTATGTATTGTTCATGGTTTGCAATTCCTTACTATACGTACAACAGGAAAATTACGAGAACGCGCACGTATTGCCGCGACAAAGATTGCACCTTTTGCATTAATAACACTTCTTGTTTTTGCAGCTGTAGGGTTATGGAAAACAGATATTTTCACCGCACATGGTTCAGAGTGGCTAATGGTTCCAATTGGAGCTTTTGTAGCGCTATTTGTTTCTACTTTATTAAATAAAAGAAGAAGAGATGGTTGGGCTTTCTTTATGACGAGTTTAACAATCATTTTGTTAAGTGCAAGTGTGTTCATCGGTATGTTCCCGCGTGTCATGATTAGCTCATTAGGAGCGGTAAATGATTTGACAATTTATAATGCAGCATCAGGACCTTATGCATTAAAACTGATGAGCTATTTCTCTCTTGCTATTTTACCGTTTGTTATCGGTAGTCAAATATGGAGTTTCTATGTATTTAGACAACCTGTTAAGTCAGACAAAGATTTGGAGTACTAATGAAAAGAAAAAGAGGACTTCCGTCGTATTCTGGTAGCCGAGTTTTATATGTAACTTTAAGTCTTATTAGCATTTTAGAGGCGTGTAGTATCATTGCGCAGACAGTGTTTTTAGCACGAGCAATCACATTTTTATTTCAAGGAGAAACAGTGCAAGCTGTGCTAAATGAAACTGTTTATTTTGGAATCATGTTTGCAGCACGCCAAATGTTGGTGCGAGCATCGCAAATATTGGTTGAGCGTTTCGCTGAAAAAACAGGATTGGCATTACGTAAACAGTTAATAGAAGCATATTTTACATTAGGGCCGAGATTTGTCCAAACGAATGGGACTGGCCATCTGGTTACTTTATCGATAGAAGGTATTGAAAAATTTAAAACTTATATTGAATTAACAATTCCTAAAATGATTAGAAGTACTATCGTACCAGGACTAATTGTTCTATATGTTTTTACACTGGACATTAAGTCTGGAATCATTTTAGTTGTAACGATTCCAATTGTGATTATATTTATGATCCTTCTAGGATTAGCAGCGCAGAAAATGGCGGATAGCCAATATGAAACATATCGTGTACTTTCTAATCATTTCGTAGATACGTTAAAAGGGTTAGAAACATTAAAGTATTTAGGGAAAAGTAAACAGCACGAAGGAAAGATTGAAAAAGTAAGTAAACGATATAGAAAAGCAACGATGCGTACTTTGCGAGTTGCTTTTCTTTCTTCTTTTGCATTAGATTTCTTTACGAGTTTATCAATTGCATTTGTAGCAGTTGGATTAGGGATACGGTTAATAGATGGGACAATTATACTGTTACCAGCTCTTACGATTTTAATTTTAGCGCCGGAATATTTTCTGCCGATTAAGCAAGTTGGAGCGAATTATCATGCTACATTAGATGGACAACTTGCAATGGAGCAAATAGAAGAAATTTTACAGAAACAAAAAGAAATAGAAAAGAAAGATTCAAATGTAGATATAGTATGGAATTCTTCTAGTAGTTTGAAATTACAAGATGTAAAAGTAAATAATGATGAATCTGAAAAGGCTATATTAGAGGGAATTGATTTTACTTGGCAAGGTAACGGTGCTATAGGCATTATTGGTGAAAGTGGGGCAGGGAAATCAACGTTAATCGATGTGTTAGCAGGATTTCTACCTCCTTCGGGTGGGAAAATGTTAGTAAATGGTGTGGAAATTGGTGAATCTACTCGAGAAGATTGGCAAAAAAATATTGCTTATATTCCGCAGCAACCTTATATTTTTCCACTTTCGTTAAAAGATAATATTTGTTTCTATGAAACGAATACAACTGATGAAGAAGTTGAGAGAGTTATTAATGAAGTTGGTCTTCGTTCGCTCGTTGCATTATTACCACATGGGATGTACGAAAGAATTGGAGAAGGTGGACGTATGCTTAGTGGCGGACAAGAACAACGTGTCGCTATGGCACGTGCACTTTTAAGTAAAAAGCCAATCATTTTATTAGATGAACCTACAGCACATCTTGATATTGAAACTGAATTTGAAATAAAGCAATCGATGTTACGTCTGTTTGAAGGTAAGCTAGTATTTCTTGCAACGCATCGTCTCCATTGGATGAAGCAAATGGATCATATTCTTATTTTAAATAAAGGGGAAATTAAAGAAAGTGGAACATATGAAGAGCTTTTAAAGAATGAGACATTACATTTTCATAGGGAAGAGAGGGGAGAGCGATGAGTAACTGGATTAAACCTCATATACAGCAAAATAAAGGTAGAATGACGTTGACTATTTTCCTCGGGCTTCTTGGAGTTAGTTCAGGTGCGATGTTACTTTTCATTTCAGGTTATTTAATTTCTAAATCTGCTCTCAGACCAGAAAATGTAATGGTTGTATATGTTCCTATAGTTGCAACGCGTGCGTTTAGTATAGGGCAAGCTGTTTTTCATTATTTAGAGCGTTTAGTAGGGCATGACGTCGTTCTACGAATTTTAGAAAAAATGAGGACAAAACTATATAGAATTGTAGAACCACAGGCGTTATTTTTGCGCTCAAGATTTCAAACTGGTGATGTACTAGGTGTATTGTCTGATGATATAGAACATTTACAGAATCTATATTTACGTACAATATTCCCTAGTATATTAGCGTTAGTTGTATATAGCATTTTCGTACTTGTTATCGGTGCATTTGACTTAGTATTTGCACTTATCGCAGCTTGTATGTTAGCTGTTATTGTTTTTCTTCTTCCATTCGTATCACTACTTTTGATGAAACGACATCATGTTGCTTTGAAGCGAGGAAGAAATCGTTTGTATCAACAATTGACAGATGCTGTATTTGGGTTATCTGATTGGCAGGCGAGTGGTAGAAAAGATGAATTTATTAATGCATATGTAGAGCAAAATGTCCAGCTGTTAAAGACAGAAAAGAGAGTGAAACGCTGGTACCATATTCGAGACAGTATCATTCATTTAATAGTCGGCATTGTAGTTATTTCAATGATTATGTGGACTGGAAATCAAGCAGCAAGTGAACAGATTGCACCTACAGTTATTGCAGCGTTCGTATTAATGACATTATCTGTGACAAATGCGCTTATCCCTATATCAGATGCTATTGATCGAATTCCATCTTATGTAGAATCTGCTCATAGGCTTAAAAGCGTAGAAAGTGATAGCATTTTGCAAGATGGAAATGAGTTACCTGGAGATAAAGATTACGTTGCACAAAAACATATAGATATTGAACTACGTAATGTGTCGTATAATTATCCGGATAGTAATGAACCTGTATTAAAAGATGTATCATTGCAAATAAAGGCAGGAAAGAAAATTGCTATTTTAGGTAGAAGTGGAACAGGAAAATCTACTTTACTAAAACTGTTAACTGGGGCGCTACGTCCGGTGAGTGGGCAAGTTATATTGAATGGTGAACAAGCTCGTACGGGTTTTTTGTCAAAATATATTTCTGTATTAAACCAAAAACCACATTTATTCGATACGACAATTGGAAATAATGTGCGGATCGGTAAACCAGAGGGTAATGATGAAGAGATATGGAGAGCTTTAGAGAAAGCACAGCTAGCACCGCACATTGCTTCTCTTCCTGATGGATTACAAACAAAAATGCATGAAATGGGAAAGAGGTTTTCTGGCGGAGAAAGGCAAAGGGTAGCATTTGCAAGAACTCTTATGCAAGAAGCATCGATTATTGTGCTTGATGAACCAACTATCGGTTTAGACCCTAAAACGGAATTAGCCTTAATAGAAACAATGTTTTCTGCAACAGAAGAAAAGACTGTTATTTGGATTACACATCATCTTGTAGGAATTGAACATGTAGATGAAATTATTTTCCTTGATAGTGGCCAAATCGCTATGCAAGGTAGTCACGAACAGCTACTGAAAGAAAATGAGAAATATCGTAGGTTATATGAGCTTGATAAAGGTATATAAGAATGAGATGCAAAAAAACACAAATTCTTGGTAGTTCAAGGTTTGAGTTTTTTTGTATTTGTGGTGAAATCATATAAGCCGTATAAGCTATTTGATCATGAAATGGTTATATATTGTTAGAAAGGGTGTTTAAAACCTATCCTTTCAAGGCAATACTTGAGCCATAGTGAAAGGATTGTTGGAAGGCGTGATTATATGTTTGAAGAGGATGGCATTGTTTTAATACTGGAGCCTGCTGATGAGCGGAATATGAGGAAATTTATTTTTACAGTACCGAAGTCAGTTTATGAAAAAAAAGAAATTTTATTACATTACGGAACACCTTTAGGTCAAGGATATACGGACATTATAGAAGATATTATTAGTGTACATATAGACATAGATATTATAACAGTAATAGGGCATGTGAGAGGATAAAGAGAAACTTTAATTAGTGAGAGTTATAAGTATCTGGAAAACAGACGTACTTAAAATAAGTATGTCTGTTTTTATATTTAAATGAAGATAGTTTCGAGGTACATGTTGAACAGGATAATAATGATTTTTCTAGAATTTATAAGAGGAAGATTAAAAAAATAAGATATGATGTGATAAAGTGTATAAGAAGAAAATAAAGTGTTTAAAAATGAATAAAAGTATGGCAATTATTTAGGAGGTAAAAATGAAGTTTACAAAAACAATGTTACTTTCAATTGTAGTTTCAATTGGTTTGATGGGATGTTCGCTAGTAGAGGAAGGGAAGAACTCCATAGATTACGCTCAAAAAGCGACAGACTATGTAAATGAAATAAGTGCATTTGCAAATGAAGCGCCAGCATTAGCAGAAAAGGCCGTTAATGATGGGGAAGCCCGGAAAGAACTAGAAACGAAACTTACTGAAATTAAACAAGATATACCAGCTTTTAATGAATTAACACCACCAGATGTAGCGAAGGATCTTCACCAGCAAATCGTCGGGTATAATGAAAAGTTAAATACATTAATTGATACATCTATGACAAAGATAGAGGAAGGGAAAATGAATGTAGAGCAGTTTAAAAACTCTGAGCTTATGCAGACGATAGAACAAGTTCGTGATTTGAAAGATAAGGTTCAAAATTTAGGGCAATAACAAAAAGATCCGTTTATCATAAACGGATCTTTTTGTTATTGTATACAATAGATGATTACACCAATGACAATAATAATGTTACCAATGATTTTTCGTTTCGTGATTTTCTCCCCTAGGAAGTACCAACTGAAAATTAAAATGATGATATAACTTAATGATTCTAATGCAGATGCTTGCTTTAATGCCAAGCCCTTTAAGGCGATCACATTTAATCCGGCATTAATTACAAATAAAAAGTAGCCGATGATAACATAAGGATTCACATATTCTTTTATTCTAGAATCGTATTGTTGTAAAGTAGCCTTTTTTAATAATATTTGTGAGTAATTGGCTAAAATTATCCCAAAAATAAATAATAACATATAACTATTCATCTTTTGTCACCACCACAATTCCGACGATAATAATAGCTGCGCCAAGTATGTGATTCCACTGTATCGTATCTCCAAATAGGAATACTGACCAAAGCATGGACCATAGTATGATAATCCCACGGTGTGAATATGCTCTAGAAATTTCAAAATTCTTAATGACTTGTTGCCATAGAATTGCATATCCGAATAAAAGTACAACAAGTCCGAAGTAAGCAATAAAAAATGAGATTGATGCAACAGGGAATTGAGCTGCCCATTTCATGTAAACCATAATGATAGAATATATCAAGAAGGCTACATGTAGAAATACATAGTTTTTAATAGTTGGTTTCATATATTCACTCTCTTTTACATATAAATACATACATTTGAAATGAATGTATGTAATCAATAGTTTCTTATTACATAATGTACATTGAAATTGTTTTTTCAGTACATATCATAGATTGTTGCTTATCATTTCACATTCCAAAATATATAGTAACATGTCTTCTATTGTAAAACAACAGAAGACATTAGGCACTATTTGTTATGAGTGATATCCACTTCCTTCTATTAAAAATGTAATTGTATTTTTAAGCATTACAAGATAGTGGAATAAGTGTCGTTAGTCTCTCCATCGCTCTATAATTTGTATCGTTTTATTGGTTGCATCCATCTCTACTTGAATACCTATTGGCAAAGTAATCATTGGATGAGTATGACAACAATCAAAATCGGCTAGAAAAGGAAGTTTTTGATTTTGTAATACTTCTAATAATATTTCGTAAGGTTTTCTATTTGTACCACAATCATCAAATTGCTCATGTTTTCCAAGGATGATACCTGAAACTTTATCAAAAACGCCGTTAATTTTAAGTAATGAAAAACTTCTTTCGATAGTAGCTGCATCTTTTGAGCTATCTTCAATAAAGAGAATGTCACCATCTTGAATAAGTGGCATATAGGGGCTACCCCAAATACCTTGTATAGTATTTAAATTCCCACCAATAATACGTCCAGTAGCTTTCCCACCAATTACTGAAATCCAATTGTTCGGTCGAAGATCTTTTTCTTTCGTTTTTTCTTCCCAATTAATAAATTCATCTGACCAAAATAACGGCTGGTTTATGTTGTAAGGAAGGTGTTGATCAGTTAATAAAGTATCCGCAAAATATTTGTACGTGCAATCTACGAAAGGCTCAAATTCACCAAAAGAAGGAACAAGTGCTGGACCATAAAATGTAGGAATTCCTGTTTTTGCATAAATTCCTAGTAATAATGCTGTTGTGTCTGAATAGCCAATCATTATTTTAGGATTCTTTTGAAAAGTCTCATAATCAATATAAGGTAATAATGAATTTGAATTCAGTCCCCCAATTGTCGACATGATACAAGAGACGTTAGGGTTTCTAATCAAGTCATTTAATTCCTCAGCACGCTCTTTAATGCTCCCGGAACGATAATAATCATATTGACCTGTTAGTGAACCTTCTAATATATGAAATCCTTTCTGTTCTAAGTATAATTTTGCGCGCTCAAATCTCTTTGAAGAAGTATAGGTTACTGGTGAAGAGGGAGAGTAGATGCCAATGGTATCGCCATATTTTAATGCTTTTGGAAGTATCATTTGTATAAATCCTTTCTATTATATAGTGTTTTTGTGTTTAAATGTAATTGAATATTCTTATATTTCGTTGTTTTTAGTGTAACACATATGAAAAAGAGAACGAGGTTGAAATTATAATTGTTATAGATGAATAAATATGCTTTTTACCTTGACGATATAAAGTAATTGTTGTTATGGTTAAACATGAGTGTATAAAAGGTTTGTTAAAGGAGTTTTAGAATGAAGCGGTTAAAATGGGGAAGATTAACAATCCTATTAGTAGTAATTCTGGGTATATGTTGGTTCTTTTTCCAAGGAGTTCAAAAGAGTGAAACAAATGTAGATACTCAGCCTTTACAAGTGGCAGAGCTACCTAAAACAGGGCTATCTGAAAAAGTAGTTCCACCAAAATATATACCACCAGAAATTGATGCAAAAGCAGCTATTATTATCGATGCGAGTAATGGAGAAGTTATTTATCAAAATAATGAAAATGAAGCTGTTGCCCCTGCTAGTATGTCAAAAATGATGACAGCATATCTCGTTTTAGAGAGTATACATAATGGGAAAGTCCACTGGGAAGATCCAGTGAAAATAAGTGCAAAGTCAGCACAAACAGAGGGTGCAAAAATCCCGATGCAAGCAAATGATACATTAACTGTTAAGGACTTATATCATGCGTTAATGATTGAATCGGCTAATAATTCGGCTGTCGCTTTAGCGGAACATGTAGCTAAGACAGAAAAAAACTTTGTTCAACTTATGAATGAAAAAGCAAAGCAGTTAGAAATGTCAGATAAAGCTAAATTCGCGAATGCTTCCGGATTACAGGAGCCCGACGGAAGTGAAACGAAAATGACAGCAGCTGACGTAGCAAAATTAGCGTATCATCTTATAAAAGACTATCCAGAGATATTAGAAGTGACTCACTTACGTCAAAGTCAGTTAGCATTTAATAATGTTAATGTTACAAGCACAAATGAGATGTTAAACAAAAATAATAAAGCTTTATATATAGAAGGAATAGACGGATTAAAAACAGGATTTACAGATAGCGCAGGGTATTGTTTTACAGGTACTGCAAAACAAGGTGATAATCGCATTATTACAGTTGTTATGGGGACAAAAAGTAAAACAAAACGTTTTACAGAAACAAATAAATTAATGTCCTATGCATTTCAATTGCTTAATTAGGTGAAGAAAGAAGTAATTTAGATTGTTATAAAAATAAGACAGACAGTTTATTGAACCTTGATTTTGGTGACAATAAACTGTTTTTTATTTTTTGACGTATAGGAAGTGAAAACTCAAGTGATATCATTTGAGTTTGTTTTTGTTTGTTGATATTATTAAGTTAAGAACTTATTAATAATAAGTTCGAGAGGCATTATATGCTTCGTACATATGATACTGCCTCAAATGAAAATTGGAGGGAATTGTAATGGCAAAAGATTTTTACTCAGCAATTGAAGACAGAAGATCTATTTACGCGATTAGTAAAGAGCAAGTAGTTTCTGATGAAAGAATTCAAGAAGTGATTTATCATGCTGTGAAACATACACCTTCGGCTTTTAATTCTCAAAGTGCAAGAGTTGTTGTATTACTAGGTGAACAACACGACAAATTATGGAATGTTACGAAAGAAACGTTACGAAAAATTGTACCTGAAAATAATTTTGCACCTACGGAAGAGAAAATGAATGCATTTAAAAGTGGCTATGGGACAGTTTTGTATTTTGAAGATAGTAAAGTAGTAGAAAGTTTGCAAGAGAACTTTGCACTATACAAAGATAATTTTCCTACATGGTCTCAGCAATCTTCTGGAATGTTGCAATTTTCGATTTGGACAGCATTAGAGATTGAAGGTTTTGGTGCTACATTGCAGCATTATAATCCGTTGATTGATGAAGAAGTAAGGAAAGAATGGGATGTACCTGAAAACTGGAAGTTAACTGCGCAAATGCCATTTGGTAAACCGGTAGTTTCGGCAGGAGATAAAGAATATCAGCCATTAGAAACTCGTGTGAAAATTTACAAATAAAATAAAAAATAAAAGGTGAACAGAGATATAATCTGTTCACCTTTTATAAGTAGTAAGGATTTTTTTTGTAGGAATTTTTCATCTGATTTTTTAATTTGTTTTTACGTGTTTCAATAGTTGATACTTTTTGTAATGTTATAATTGAAACGAATTGAAAAAAAGCATAGTACAGTTCTATATTTTTATTTATAGGATCATCTATTATGTTTTTCATAAATATATCTCCTTTTTTTATCTCACTATTTGCGGGCAGTAAGGCTTCCATATCAAAATTCAATGATACGTATAGAATACCGACCTGTAAAAGTTCGATTGGTTTCAGTGTGGGGTGAATAAAATTTGTATGGATTAAAATCCTACTTTATATATGATAATATAAATATCCTGAAAATTCCATGGATAGTGAAAAATAGATAGTGGAATGTGCATTTTCGTCAAATTAGAACAGAATTTTTGGAGTTAAATCTTACAAATCGTCAAACCTTTTAAAAACGATGGATAATATCAAAAATAGTTTTCTAAAAATATTATACTATTGATAAAAAAAGCATTTTTTGTCATGATAAGAGTATGCTTCATGGAAGGGACTTTACTAGAAAATACATTCTTTGCATTGTATTAGATTAATAGAGTTTTTTAAAGTGGATAGCAAAAGAAAAATATATATTAAGATAATGAATGGAATGTCGAATTTTCAATGAAATACATAAGAAATTTGAAAAAAGCATTGCAAAAACACACTGTTTAATGATAAAGTTCACATGAAGTTCACACTAAATTCACTTCAATCGTTTAAAATAAACGATGTGTGAAAAATAAAACTCTTGCTAAAAAATGGAACTGGATGAATATTTTACTTTGATAATATTGTAAAGTACTAAGTTTATAGTTTTCTCAAGAGGATAGTAGGGAAAGGAAGTAAAGACAACTTATGAAAAAAGTAATCGCAGGTTTAGCAGCAGCATCTGTAGTAGGTGTAGCAGTTCCTGGAATGGATTCTGCTCATGCACAAGTTTCAAATGATGCGCTAAAAGAAATTAATGGACAAACTCAAACTCAAACTCAAACGACTGTAACTGAAACAAAAACGGTAGAAACAACTTCTGAATTAAAATACACAGTAACAGCTGATGTATTAAATGTACGTTCAGGTGCTGGTACAGGACATAACGTTATTTCTAAAGTGAAATCAGGTCAAGTACTTCAAGTAATTGGACAAGAAAACGGTTGGTTCAAAGTTAGTGTAAATGGTCAAACAGGTTATGTAAGTGGGGACTTCGTAACAACTGGTGGCAATAAAGGAACTACTACTACTGTTCAGCAAGGAACAGGTACTTACACAGTAAACGTTTCTTCATTAAACGTACGTACAGGCCCAAGTGCATCTCATACTGTTTTAGGTTCTGTAAATAAAGGAAAAACAGTTCAAGTTGTAGGTGAAGTTCAAGATTGGTTTAAAATTAACTTCAATGGTGGAACTGGATACGTAAGCAAAGACTACGTAACAAAAGGTGGTTCAGCTGTATCTAACGAAACTCAGCAACCAACTACAAACAACAACAACAATACTACTACAGTTCAAACTGGTGGATCATATGTTGTTAACACAGGTGCTTTAAAAGTACGTACAGGTCCAGCTACATATAACCCTGTAATTGGTGGGGTAACAAACGGTACAGTATTAAACGTTACTGGCGCTGAAAATGGTTGGTATAAAATTAACCATAATGGCCGCACTGGTTACGTAAGTGCAGACTTTGTTAAGTTTGTAAAAGGCGGAGTGAACAATGTAGTTACTGGTGGTAACCAAGGTACGAACCAAGGTACGAACCAAGTACAAAAACCAACAGCACCAACAGGTGGAGATACATCTTCAATCGCTGGATTCGCTAGATCTTTAAATGGTTCACCATACAGAACTGCTGGTACAACACCTGCTGGTTTTGACTGCAGTGGATTCATTCACTACGTATTAAATCAAACTGGTCATAAAGGCGCTCGTCAAACAGTTGCTGGATACTGGAGCTCTAAAACAAAAACTAGCAATCCACAACCAGGTGATTTAGTATACTTCCAAAATACTTATAAATCAGGTCCTTCTCACATGGGCGTTTACTTAGGTAATGGACAGTTCATCAGTGCAGAAACTGACGCAACTGGTGTACGCATTAGCTCTGTAAGCAACTCTTACTGGAGTAAGCACCTATTAGGTTACACAAAAGCATACTAAGAAAAAGTATTTTATATACTTTTCGTATAGAGAAAAGGCTTTCCAGGGAAACTTGGGAAGCCTTTTTCATAGTTGGATAAACTAACAGTATAGTAGTATTTATCCTGCTATTTGCGGGATAATAATCAGCGGGGGATGGACAAATCCCCGCTGATTAAAGTTTCACTTTATGTCAATTTTCCATGCAAAAACTTAGCATATAAATCATGAAAATAGTTTGGACGGAATAAGTTTGCTGCATGACCTGCTAATGGAATTTCTTTATATAAAACGTTCGGAAGAATGGACTTCAAATCAAAGAGACAAGATTTATAGAGATGATCATGTTCTCCCATCACCCATAATATAGGATGGGGAAGTGCTTTTAATTTAGATTTTAAGTCGAATTCTAAGCGGTGTCGTAATGACTCAGCAATAATGGACGAGTGTAATTGTAATCCGAAACGGTAATAAATATTTCGTGAAATAACAGCGAACGGATTTGCCCTTAGTATTCCACTTGGAAAAATAGTACTAGCATACTGAGAAAGCCAAGATGAATATTCATCACCACGTTTTTCCCAAAATTTCTGAAAAACATTATATAAACGGGAAGGGTTATTATAATGTCCACCAATATGACAAATACTCAATACTTTTTCTGGATGCATTTGTGCAAATGTCGTAGAGATATAACAGCCATAGCTTAGAGCACAAATATGAGCCTTTTTAATTCCCTCTTTTTCATACAAGTTCAATAATTGATCTACGAGGCGCTGTATTGAAAAGTCGATAGCTTCTCCTTTATCGTCGCCGTGACCTAATAAATCATAAGTTATAATGTTGTAGGAGGCAGAAAATCGTTTATGCTCTTTTTTGAAGGCGCGGCGATTTCCAACTAATCCATGAATAAAAATGATTGTTTCCTTTTCGGAATGTTTATTTGTTTGCAAAAAGGATACTCCTTTCAATGCTGGAGATTTATATAGTGTTTTAAATTAGCTAATTGATAAAATTAGTTATATATTTTCTATGCGTAGTCTATAATTTACATAGAATAATAATAAGTACCAGGTAATAATATCAGATATTTATACTTGTTGTAAAGATGAGTTTATATGTATATTTTGTAAAATTAGAAAAAAGTGTGTTTACATTCAGTTTACATTTATAGCGTATTCTAGTTTTAGAAAGAATAGTTTTGTTTATAACGAGGAGATGAACGACAATGGAAGTTAGGAATACAGAAAAGAAAAAAGGGAATTGGAGGCAGTTTTTACGTCTCATTCAAGATACAAATCCACCGAAAGGCATTCTTATTTTTGCATTAATAATGAGCTTACTTTCTACTGGAGCGAGTTTGTTTATTCCAATGCTGACAAAAGGTTTAGTTGATAATTTTTCACTTTCTTCAATTAGTACGGGACAAATTGTTGGATTAATTGCATTCTTTATTATTCAAACAATTGCTGCAGGATTGTCAATTTATTTACTGAATTATATTGGACAAAAAATTGTAGCTGGACTTAGAGAACGATTGTGGAAAAAGGTACTTATTTTACCAGTGTCTTATTATGATCAAAACAGAACGGGAGATACAATTAGTCGTATGACAAATGATACAGGTGTTGTTAAAACATTAATTTCTGAGCATTTGTCAAACTTATTAACAGGAGGTATCTCAATTATTGGGTCATTAATTGTATTATTTGTTTTAGACTGGAAAATGACAATTTTACTTTTAACGGTTATTCCATTATCGGTACTAATTTTAGTTCCACTTGGACGGAAAATGTATAAGATTTCAAAAGCACTTCAAGATGAAACGGCTTCTTTTACTAGTGTATTAACACAAGTACTATCAGAAATTCGTTTAGTAAAATCTTCAAATACGGAAAAAAAAGAATATGAAACAGGTAATACAGGTATCCAAAAACTATTGCAATTTGGTTTGAAAGAAGGAAAAGTGCAAGCATTAATTTCACCTGTTATGTCGTTTGTTTTAATGGCATTGCTTGTTATTATCGTAGGGTATGGTGGAATGCGAGTTTCTAGTGGTGCATTAACAACAGGTGAACTTGTAGCATTTATTTTGTATTTGGTTCAAATTATTATGCCAATGAGTCAGTTATCAATGTTCTTTACTCAGTTCCAAAAAGCAATTGGTGCAACCGAAAGAATTAATACGATTTTAGAATATGAAGTAGAAGATCATGAAACAGGTATGAATGTTACAAATGCGAAGCAGCCGATCGTTATTGAAAATGTACATTTTGAGTATAACGAAGAAGAGAAAATCTTGAAAAATATCGACTTCACGATTGAATCTGGAAAAGTAACGGCGATTGTAGGACCAAGTGGTAGTGGAAAAACAACTTTATTCTCGCTGTTAGAACGTTTTTATGAGCCAACTAGTGGTTTCATAAAATTAGGGAAAGAACCAATTACAGCATATTCATTACAATCATGGCGACGTCAAATTGGTTACGTTTCACAAGATAGTCCGTTAATTGATGGAACGATTCGCGATAATATTTGCTATGGTGTTGAGGGTGAAGTGACGGATGAAGAAATTGAAAAAGTAGCAGCGATGGCGTATGTTGATGCGTTTATTCATGATTTACCAAGTGGATACGCAACAGAAGTTGGAGAGCGTGGTGTGAAGCTTTCTGGAGGGCAAAGACAACGAATTGCGATTGCTCGAGCGTTACTACGAAACCCACAAATCCTTATGTTAGATGAAGCGACGTCAAGTCTTGATAGTAAATCGGAATCGGTTGTTCAGAAGGCGTTAAATAACTTAATGAAAGGTAGAACAACTTTAGTTATTGCGCATAGACTTTCTACTGTTGTAGATGCAGATAAAATTATCTTTATTGAAAAAGGGAATCTTACAGGAAGTGGCTCACATGATGAGTTATTACGGACACATGACATGTACCGTGAATTTGCAATGCAACAATTGAAAATTAAAGAAGGAGCATTATAGAATGAAAACAATCAGTGAAGGGGCACTTCACTGATTGTTGATTTTAGAGTGCTAAAAAGTATGTTAAGCAGAAAGGATATGATTCCTTGATACCCAAAATTTTAATTGTAGATGATGATCCGCACATTAGAGAACTTGTTTCTGTATTTTTGGAACGAGAAGGTTTTCAAACATATGAGGCCGTTGATGGATTAGATGCTCTTCGAAAAATAGAAGAAGTGAGAGTCGAAATGGCGATTATTGATATTATGATGCCAAATATGGATGGGTTTGATTTATGTTATGAATTAAGAAAATACTATGATATCCCAATTCTTATGCTGACTGCTAAAGGTGAAACATCTCAAAAAGTAAAAGGATTTCACCTCGGAACAGATGATTATCTTGTAAAACCATTTGATCCTTTAGAATTAGTTGTGAGAGTGAAGGCATTATTGAAACGTTACCAAATTACAGTATCGCAATCTATTCAAGTTGGGAATGTACTGTTAAATCGTAAAACATTTGAAGTTAACGTTGGAGAACAAACGGTGACGCTGCCGCTAAAAGAATTTGAGTTGCTCTTTACATTAGGATCTAAAGCGGGGAGAACTTGTTCAAGAGAGCAATTAATAGAAGACGTATGGGGATATGATTTTGAAGGGAATGAACGCACGCTAGACGTTCATATTAATCGGTTGCGTGAAAAGTTTCAAGAAGAGTTATCGAAGTTTAGTATAAGGACGATAAGGGGCTTAGGGTATCGCTTAGAGGTAAGTAAATGAGAAAAAGAGAAAGAATGAGTAAGATGAAGATGTTAAAAGTAATGGGGGCGATAGTAGCGCTCTTTACTTTTCTTACTATAATTTGGTCAATAGCCTTTTTTGTATCGTCTAGTGTAATGAAAGCTTTTGAAATAAACGTATCGCCTTTTATTACTTTTCTAATTAGTGATATGGTCGGCTTTGTTTTTATCGTTCTTATTTGGACATTAATCGGAATTTTAATGAGACCGAAGCGAGAGGCGATGATTTGGACGATCATTGAACCGATACAAAAAATTGCAAAAGGGGACTTCTCTGTAAAAATACGGAATGAAGAAAAGTATGATGGCGAAATTGGTGTGCTTGTAAAAAGTATTAACGATATGACGGATGAACTTAATGCAATGGAGAAAATGAGACAAGAATTTGTATCGAATGTTTCTCATGAAATACAGTCGCCATTAACATCTATTAAGGGATTTGCTCGAGCGCTACAAGATGATAATCTACCAGTTGAAAAAAGAAAACATTATCTTACTATTATTGAAACTGAAACAACGCGATTATCTAAATTGAGTCAAAATTTATTGAAGCTAACAATTTTAGAGTCAGAGGAGTATTCACCAGAAAGAGCTACTTATCGATTAGATCAACAGTTGAAACAAATTGTGTTAAATAGTGAGCCTCTTTGGGATGAAAAAGGACTTGAGCTAGATCTTGATATGGATAAAGTGTGTGTTACTGCAGACAAAGAAAGTATGAGCCAAGTATGGATAAATTTAATTCATAACAGTATTAAATTCACACCAAATGGTGGCACGATTACAATTCATTTAAAAGAACATAAGGAATTCCTGGAAGTAAGTATTCATGATACGGGAATTGGTATATCCGAAGAACAGAAACAACATATTTTTGAACGTTTTTATAAAGCGGATTCTTCACGAAACCGTGCTTATGGAGGAAGTGGATTAGGTCTAGCAATTGTAAAAAAAGTACTCGACCTTCATCAAGGAAAAATAAAAGTTGAGAGTGTAGAAGGAAATGGTACAGAATTTATTGTGCGTATTCCAAATCATGAAGAAAAATAGTGTTAGAAGGAGGCCTTCTAACACTATTTTTCTTTAAAAATGCATTTACCATTACTATAGTTACCTATAAGTAACCTACGCACATAAAAGTGCATCATTGCCTTTTTGCATAAACATAGATACACTTTTAATATAATAAACAACTGAGATGATTAAGGAGTGTTATACTTGGCAGAATTATTACAAGGAAAAAATGCTTTAATTACAGGAGCAGGTAGAGGGATTGGTCGTGCTGTAGCGATTGCGTTAGCGAAAGAAGGCGTAAATGTAGGTCTTTTAGCTCGTTCAGAAGAAAACTTAAAAGCTGTAGCGAAAGAAGTGGAAGCAGAAGGTGTAAAAGCTGTTATTGCGACTGCTGACGTATCTTCATATGAAGAAGTAACGACTGCAATTGAAACATTAAAAAATGGTTTAGGATCTATCGATATTTTAATTAATAACGCTGGTATTTCTAAATTCGGTAAGTTTTTAGAATTAGACGTTGCTGATTGGGAAAAAATCATTCAAGTAAACTTAATGGGTGTATACTATGCAACTCGTGCAGCTTTACCAAGTATGATTGAACAACAATCTGGTGATATTATTAATATTTCATCTACAGCAGGACAAAAAGGTGCACCTGTAACAAGTGCATATAGTGCTTCTAAATTTGGTGTTCTTGGTTTAACAGAATCGTTAGCGATGGAAGTTCGTAAACATAATATCCGTGTAACAGCTTTAACACCAAGTACAGTAGCAACTGACATGGCTGTAGACTTAGGATTAACTGATGGAAATCCTGATAAAGTAATGCAAGCGGAAGATATTGCAGAGTTTATCGTAGCGCAGCTGAAATTAAATAAACGTACATTTATTAAATCAGCAGGACTTTGGTCTACTAATCCGTAAGGGATAAATATAAAATACAAAGAAGGGACATCTATTCTGTAATAGAGTGGGTGTCCCTTCTTTATTTTTTGTGTATGAAACGGAATTTTCGGTATAATTAAATTTGAATGGTAGATAAGTATTAAAAACTTGAAGGGGATGGTATTTCCATGAGTACGATTGAGAAATGGACGGCTGTTGATCAATATATGAGTGATGTATTAATACCGAAAGACTCTACATTAGAAGAAGTTCTTCAAGCAAACGCTGCAGCTAATTTACCGGCACATGATGTATCGCCAACTCAAGGGAAGTTTTTACAACTATTAGTACAAATTCAAGGAGCGCGTAAAATTTTAGAGATTGGCACTCTAGGCGGATATAGTACAATATGGCTTGCAAGAGCATTGCCATCTGGAGGGCGAATTGTTACATTAGAAGCAAGTGAAAAGCATGCTGAAATTGCACGGAGCAATATTGAGCGTGCCAATTTGAATGATAAAATTGAAATACGATTAGGATTAGCGTTAGATTCTTTAAAACAAATAGAAAATGAGAAGTATGAACCATTTGATTTTATTTTCATAGATGCGGATAAACAAAATAACCCTGCTTATTTTGAATGGGCACTGAAACTATCACGCCCTGGTACTGTAATTATTGGGGATAACGTAGTACGTGAAGGTGAAGTTATTGATAATACTAGTAGCGATCCTCGTGTACAAGGGATACGCCATTTCTATGAGCTAATAGCTGCTGAGCCGCGTGTAAGTGCTACTGCGCTTCAAACTGTAGGAAGTAAAGGGTACGATGGGTTTGTAATGGCAGTCGTAACAGAGTAATCTAAGGAGGAAAAAGGGATGAAAAAGAAGTTTCAAAAATTATAACGTGTATCTTGTACAACGAATTTAGCTCGTGGACCTCCAATTTACATAGCTTTATATTATATATTAAAAACTTGGAGGCTATAAGAAGATGAGAACTGAAAAAGAAATGTTAGACTTAATTATAAATACAGCAAAAGAGGATGAAAGAATTCGAGCTGTCATCATGAATGGGTCACGTGTGAATCCAAATGTGAAAAAAGATTGTTTTCAAGACTATGATATTATTTATGTTGTAAAAGATATACAATCTTTTACGTGTAATCATAGTTGGATTAATAGATTTGGAGAAATAATGATTGTGCAAATGCCGGAAGAAATGTCTTTACTTCCAGCTGATAAAGACGGGAAATTTCCGTATTTAATGCAGTTCATGGATGGGAATCGAATTGATTTAATGCTAGTTCCAGTTGATTTAATAAATAAATTTATTGGACAGGATAGTTTAAGTAAATTACTACTGGATAAAGACAAATGTATTGGAGAATTTCCGCCAGCAAGTGATAAAGATTACGTTATAAAAAATCCTACAGAAAAAGAGTTTTTGGATTGCTGTAATGAATTTTGGTGGTGCAGTACAAATGTAGGAAAAGGATTGTGGCGCGAGGAACTTTCTTATGCGAAAGGAATGCTTGAAGGCTCAATGCGTGATATGTTAATCGTAATGCTAGAATGGCATATTGGTATGAAAACAAATTTTACAGTGAATACCGGAAAGTTTGGTAAGCATTTCGAGCAATATGTTGAAAAAGATACGTGGGAGCAATTTAGAAAGACATTTTCAAATGCAGAATATGAAAATATATGGGAGTCATTCTTTGTAATGGGTGATTTATTTAGGGAAGTTGCGAACGAAATTGCTAACACATATGGATATCAATACCCGCAAGATGATGATGACAAAGTGACAAGCTATTTAAAACATGTGAAAGTTTTGCCGAAAGATAGTACATCGATTTATCCCGCATAAACGGGCAGTAAAACCCCCACTGATTAAAGTTTCACTTTATTAATTGTATAAAGCAGTAAGACTGTCCTAATTACGGACAGTCTTATTTTTGTTCATGAATAAGAATTTCTCTAACAAAGTACAGATGAATCACATATGAAATTTTAGGGAGGTTTTTATCATGTATTATTTTTACGCACCAGAAATGTTCGTTCCATTTCATTGGGGACTAGAACGAAATGTTTCGTATGCTTATATGCCATATCATTCATTTTATTATGGAAACTATATAGACGCAGTGCCGTATGTATTAAATGTTCCGCAAAATGATCAAGTCAAAGTGAAGGAAGAGAATCGGGGGTCATGGACACCTTTTTCATGGGTTGAAAAATATGCGTATGCATTTTCAGGACCATACAATAAAGCGGAAGTAGCTCTTACATTTGATGATGGACCAGATTTAGTATTTACGCCAAAAATTTTAGATAAGTTAAAACAATATAATGTAAAAGCTACTTTTTTCTTACTTGGTGAAAATGCAGAAAAGTTTCCGAATGTAGTAAAGCGTATCGCGAATGAAGGGCATGTAATTGGTAACCATACGTATAATCATCCGAATTTAGCGAAAGTAAATGAGGCTGAATACCGTAATCAAATTATAAAAACGGAAGAAATATTAAATCATTTAGCTGGTTATGCACCGAAGTTTATACGTCCACCATACGGTGAAATACTTGAAAATCAATTGAAGTGGGCGACAGAGCAAAATTTTATGATTGTACAGTGGAGTGTTGATACAGTTGATTGGAAAGGGGTAAGTGCTGATACAATTACAAATAATGTGTTAGGGAATTCATTTCCAGGAAGTGTCATACTTCAACATTCGACTCCAGGTGGACATTTGCAAGGATCTGTCGATGCACTAGACAAAATCATTCCGCAGTTAAAAACGAAAGGGGCACGTTTTGTAACACTTCCAAGTATGTTCCAGACATCTAAAGAGAGAAAATAAAAATGTTAATAATTGGGATTTTAAGAGTTGTATAGTATAATGAAGGTGTAAGTTAGGGGGGATATAATTGATGGATGCACTAGTAAACATAGGAATGAGCATATTGATTGGCATTATATTTATACTTGCGGCACTTATTCTTCAAAAAAATCCACCGACGGATATTAACGCAGCATATGGTTACCGTACGAAACGGTCTATGAAAAATAAGGAATTATGGGATGCAGGTAACAAGTATAGTGCAGAAGTGATGAAACAAAATGGATTCATTATGATGTTAATTGGAAGTGTTATTAGTATACTGTTTAGATATCCACATACAATGATAGCGATTATGATTGTTATGCTGTTGTTAATTATACGATTATTTATACGAGTAGAGAAAAAATTAAAGATACTTGAGCAATAAAAAAATAAGACTCCCGAATAAAGTAAGCTGGGAGTCCTATTTTTTTATAAACTATTTTTGTTTAGCAATTCTTGTCCTTGCACTATAACAAATTCATAGTATTCAAGAGCATAAGGATAAATATCTTCAAATGTTATCGTTATCGGATTACTGTTTAAAACAGAATTAGTCGTTAAAGATGAAATCTCTCTTCTTAATAGTTGTAGAAAAGAAGTTGCATGTACTTTCATCACATCGTCTACTTCTTCACCTGGTGCAAATGGAAGTGGCTTTATTACATTGTGAAAATACATATGACAAAATTCACGATCAGTAAGATTTGAAATTTCATAATCTATTTTATAGATTCCTTTGTATGTTAGATCAGTAGTTTGAAAGAAAAGTCCTAATTCTTCTTCAATTTCACGAAGACCGCCAATTTGTACATCTTCATCATGCATAATGTGTCCAGCTGATGTAATATCCCATATATTCGGAGCTTCTTTTTTATTTTTAGAGCGTAATTGGAAATATAAGAACATATCCTCAGCATCTTTTTCTACAAACCAGCAATGAAATGTTTCGTGCCAATCACCGTCACGATGCACGTCATCACGTAATTTCTTTCCAAGTGTATTTCTTTCAGGATCAAATATTGTTAACCACTCTGTCATTTTAATTCCCCTTTCTGCAAATTTTATTATACAATATTTGTATTGAATTTTGGGAAAATAAAGAAAAAGGAGTGATTATTAGTGAAGATAGAGAATAAGGAAATAAAATCAATAATTTCAACTGAGGAAGAATTACGACAAATATTGGGGCAACCAAGTGAACGGGCTTTGAAAAAAGTTATTTCATCACTTGATCACCATTGTGTAGATTTCCTGTCTAAATCGCCTTTTCTAGTATTATCTACTGCAAATAAATTCGGAGAGTGTGATGCTTCGCCGAGGGGAGACGCACCTGGATTTGTATATGTATTAAATGAAAATAAAATTATCATCCCAGAAAGACCGGGTAATCGTCGTATAGACTCTATTTTAAATATAATTTCAAATTCGCACGTAGGGTTAATCTTTTTTATTCCGGGTCTTGGGGAAACACTCCGAATAAACGGTAAAGCATATATTACGAACGATGAAGAAATTTTGAAAGAAATGCAGGCGAATGGACGCAATCCATTACTTGGAATTGTTGTTGAAATAGAAGAATGCTATATTCATTGTGCAAAAGCTTTTATTCGTTCAAAAATGTGGGATCCAGAGTCATGGTTAAATAAAACAGAGCTACCTTCAGCACCGAAAATGTTAATGGAGCATGCGAAAGTGAATGCTTCAGAAGAGGAAGTTGCACGTTCTTTAGAAGAAAGTTATAGGGAAAGATTGTATTAAAAATTATTTTTTAAATATAGTGTTGAAGTATGAAACTCTAAACGTTTTAGAGTGAGACTTTAACTATGAATATTGCTAATTTGTATGTGATGAATATATGTGCAAGAGAATAAATCTGTATTAGATGATTTGTTATTTTAAAATATAATTATTCATATTCTTAAAAATTGTGAAGAAAAATAGGCTTGCTTTTTGAAAAGTTGATAACTATAATAAGTTAACAAATAGACATGAACGAAAAAGTAACGATAAGGACATGAGATGATTTTTACGGTTTACAGAGAGGGAAGACAAGGCTGTGAGCTTCCTAACACGAAAAATGATCTTACCACCTTTGAACTTCAATAGTGAACGAGTAATCTAGTAATTATTGACGGTATCAGCCGTTATCTGAACTTGAGCAATCTAGAAGAAAGTAAGTCTAGGTTGGAACAAGGGTGGAACCACGAAAACACATTCGTCCCTTTCCTAGGGATGAGTGTGTTTTTTTTATAGTTTTTAAGATTGAAAATTTAAAATAATTAAAAAATAGTATTGATTTTGTTTTTTATGCGAGTATAATGAGTTAACAAATAAACATGAGCGAAAAAGTAACGATAAGGACATGAGAACATTTTTACGGTTTACAGAGAGGGAGGCCAAGGCTGTGAGCTTCCTAACACGAGAAATGATCTTACCACCTTTGAACTTCAATAGTGAACGAGCAATCTAGTAATTATTGACGGTATCAGCCGTTATCTGAACTTGAGCAATCTAGAAGAAAGTAAGTCTAGGTTGGAACAAGGGTGGAACCACGAAAACACATTCGTCCCTTTCCTAGGGATGAGTGTGTTTTTTTATTACTTTGAAAGGAGGTGCGGTAACATGAAACGATTAGTACGTACGGAAATAACCACCACCTGCATGATTAAAAAGCAGAGTAAGGTGATTCACAGGTGTAACAATTAAACTATTTAGGAGGAGATTAGAAGATGAATAACGTTATTAATGTTGGGGTATTAGGATTAGGTACTGTCGGAAGTGGTGTTGTCCATATTTTGAAAGAACATTATAAAAAAATCACTCTTGATACAGGATATGAAGTAAAGGTAAAGACAGTCGTTGTACGTGATTTGGAAAAGGAACGTGATGTTTGCATTGATGGAATCGTAGTAACAAGTAATGTCGATGAAGTTCTAAATGATTCAAATATTGATATTGTAGTAGAGGTAATGGGCGGAATTGAAGAAGCGAAAGAGCATATTGTGAAGGCTTTGCAAAGTAAGAAACATGTCGTAACAGCAAATAAAGATTTAATGGCTGTATATGGTGCGGAGCTTCTGCAACTGGCAAATAAAAATGAATGTGACCTATGTTACGAAGCGAGTGTAGCCGGTGGGATTCCAATATTAAGAGGATTATCAGACGGGCTAGCTTCAGATCAAATTGAAAAAATAATGGGAATCGTAAATGGAACAACAAATTATATGTTAACAAAGATGAGTCAAAATGGATGGTCGTATGAAGAGGCTTTACAAGAAGCGCAAAAATTAGGGTTTGCAGAATCAGATCCGACAGCGGATGTAGATGGACTAGACGCTGCGAGAAAGGTAGCAATTCTTGCAAACTTAGGTTTTTCGATGAATGTTTCTTTAGATGATGTTCAAGTTAGAGGTATTCGAAAGGTTGAAAAAGAAGATTTAGAGATGGCCGAAAAATTAGGATTTACAATGAAATTAATTGGTAAAGCTGAAAAACAAGGATCATCCATTCACTTAAGTGTAGAACCGACTTTATTACCACGTCATCATCCGCTATCGAATGTGAATAATGAATTTAATGCGGTGTATGTTCACGGTCAAGCAGTAGGAGAAGTGATGTTTTACGGACCTGGAGCTGGGAAGTTACCAACTGGTTCTGCTGTAGTAAGTGACATTATTTCAATCGTTAAAAATATGAATCAAGTTCCGAAAAATAAAAGTGTATTAAAAGAACCGGAGCCGTATGAATTACAAGGAGATGAAGAAGTAGTTTCAAAATACTTTTTGCGCATTTCATTACGAGATGAGCCTGGAATGTTTAAAAAAATAACAGAATGTTTCGTCGATTATTCTGTGAGTTTAAAAGAGGTAATTCAATTACCTTTGAATCGTGAGCTTGCAGAAGTCGTTGTTGTGACGCATCAAACTTCAAAATATCAATTCGAGCAAGTTTTAGGAGCGATAGAAGATGTCGCAAGTGAAATAAACAGTTACTACATTATTGAGGAGGAAAAACAATATGTATAAAGGACTATTAAAACAGTACGCTTCTTATTTACCGGTGAATGAAAACACACCTGATGTCAGCTTAATGGAAGGGAATACACCCCTGATTCCATTATTAAATATATCAAAACAATTAGGGATTCAGTTATACGGAAAATATGAAGGAGCGAATCCAACGGGTTCTTTTAAAGACCGTGGTATGGTAATGGCAGTTGCAAAGGCGAAAGAAGAAGGTTCAGAGGCTATCATTTGTGCATCTACAGGTAATACATCAGCATCAGCTGCCGCATACGCGGCACGCCTCGGAATGAAATGTATTATCGTAATACCAGAAGGAAAGATTGCGCATGGGAAATTAGCGCAAGCAGTTGCTTATGGAGCGGAGATCATTTCAATAGAAGGGAATTTCGATGATGCACTTAAGGCTGTAAGAAATATTGCTGCAGAAGAGCCGATTACATTAGTAAACTCAGTAAATCCTTACCGAATTGAAGGACAAAAAACAGCAGCATTTGAAATTTGCGACCAGTTGGAAAATGCACCAGATGTTCTAGCTATTCCGGTTGGGAACGCAGGGAACATAACAGCATACTGGAAAGGATTCTGTGAATATGAAAAAGAAAAGGGTTATAAAAAACCAAGAATTCACGGCTTTGAAGCCGAAGGAGCAGCTGCAATTGTAAAAGGGCATGTAATTGAAGAACCTGAAACGATTGCAACAGCGATTCGTATTGGTAACCCAGCGAGTTGGTCGTATGCAGTAGAGGCTGCCGAGCAGTCTCATGGTGAAATAGATATGGTGTCAGATGAAGAAATATTACATGCGTATAGATTGTTAGCAAAAACTGAAGGAGTTTTTGCAGAGCCAGGATCAAATGCTTCATTAGCGGGCGTCATTAAACATGTGCAATCTGGAAAAATCAAAAAGGGAGAAACGGTTGTTGCAGTTTTAACTGGAAACGGTTTGAAAGATCCTGATATCGCAATTTCTTCTAATAAATTTGATATTGCAAGTGTGTCAAATGATATAGATCAAATTAAAGATCATATTAAAGGGGTGATTATGTCGTGATACCATTGAGAGTACGTGTCCCTGCTAGTACAGCGAATGTCGGACCTGGATTTGATTCAGTAGGAATAGCATTGTCATTATATTTAGATGTGGTGGTAAAGGCGGAAGCAGATAAATGGCAAGTAATCCATTTCTTTGAAGATTCAATTCCAACAGACGATAAAAATTTAATTGTTAGCACGGCATGTAAAGTGTTTCCTTCTTTATCACCCTATATAATAGAAGTTACTAGTAATATTCCGCTGACAAGAGGTCTAGGAAGTAGTGCATCAGCAATTGTAGCAGGAATAGAGCTTGCGAATCAGCTTGGAAACTTGAACTTAACAATTGATCAGAAAGTTCAAATTGCTACAAATTTGGAAGGACATCCAGATAATGTTGCTGCTTCTATTTTAGGTGGAACTGTAATCGGAGCGCTGGATGGAAAGAATGTTTCGGTTGTAAGGATTGAAAGTAAGGAATTAGGCGTAATTTCTCTTATTCCAAATGAAGAGCTAAATACGGAGGAAAGTCGATCTGTATTACCAGAGATGTTTCCGTTTCATGAAGCGGTTAAGGCTAGTGCGATAAGTAACGTATTAGTAGCTGCATTATGTCAAAAGAAGTGGGAAGTTGTAGGTGAAATGATGGAACGAGATCATTTCCACGAGCCATATCGTTTAGAACTTGTACCGTTATTACCATCAATTCGTAAATGTGCAAAAGAATTCGGAGCATATGGCACAGCGCTTAGTGGTGCGGGACCATCCATTTTTATTTTAACTCCGTACGAGAAGCGTAAAGAAATAGCTGACCAATTAGCGAGAGTATTTGCAGCTATGAAAGTATGTGAGCTTGAAATTGATCATAAAGGGATTACTGTAAATAAGGAAGAACATATTGGATTATAAAGAAAGCTAGCATAGCTAGCTTTCTTTACGTTATGGAGAATCTATTTTAAAGGGGATTTTTCGGAATGAACATTAAATTTAGAGGTGATTATATGAGTTCAAAAGAGTCACCAGAAGAAAAAAGAGAACGCATGAGACAAAGTGAATTGAAAAATAATCCTACCGGTTCTTTGAATGATGGACTCAACAGGGTGGAATCAGGTAGCCCTGTTGATATGACAGGTGGTATGAATTGGAAAGGTACAGGGATATTAATTTTAGTGCTAGTTTTAGGATATATTATATATAGTTACTTTTTCAGTTAAGGGAAGCTTGATGGAATTTAGATTTGCTTGATCTAATTATTAGTGAGAATAAAAAAACAAGGATTAAAGTTCCACTGTATTACATATTTTCTTTAAACAGATTATAGTAATACGTAAATTTTTTTTGCTCATAATAGAGCTAGCATAATGCTAGCTCTATTATTTTTTTGCCATATTCCTGTAACAAACCACCTGTATATTCATTGGTGGAGGTGCAGAAGATGAAAAAAATGATAGCGATATGTCTTCTTACAACATTGTCACTTTCGACTTTAGTCGGGTGTGATGTAAAAGGTAATGATGCTTTACAAGAGTCTAAAATAAAGAAAGCGACGTATAAAGATTTTACTTACGATGTAAATCCTGAGACTTTTACGTTAACTGTAGAACATGATGGTGTAAAAGAACAGGCATCACAACCGTTACCAAAAATGAAGGTATCGAATTTGAAAAAAAACAAGGATCATACATCATGGGAATATCCGGATCAAAAAGTAAAAGTAAATTTAGAAAAGAAAAAAGACCACTTAAATATTGAAGTGGAATCGACTGGTGCAGAAAGTTTTACATGGCCAAAAGTGCAAGCTGAAAATTATACACTTCCGTTATGGGAAGGTAAGCAAATTCCGAGTAATGATGAGAATTGGAAGAAGTTTTTAAAGGATGATGCATATTCATTTGCTGAATCATTTTCTATGAAGTTTTTTGCATTAAATGGTTCTAAATATTCGATCGTATATATTGCGAACAATATGTTTAATAATGAATTGAAATTTCATTCAGATCCGAAAATAGGGTTTGATTTTACACATGAATTCCCGAGTATAAATAAAAATAAAACATATGGATTTCAATTATATGTGACAAATAATGATGCAGTAAGTATCGCTAAACTGTATAAGGATAATATTGCTCGAAAAGGTGAATTTAAAACATTACAAGAAAAGGCAAGAAAAAATAAAGAAATCGAAAAACTTTACGGGGCAGCTCATTTTTACTTTTGGAATCAAAATGGTTTATCAGAAAGTAACGTGAATTGGCCGAAGCTAAGAGAGCAAATAAATAGCCCGGTGTTTAGTCATATAAAAGGGCTTATTCAAAAGAATAGTTCGGAGCCTGGAGAACTGAGTGTGTTTGAGCAAGTAAGTAAACAAGATTTCATTGATAAGTACCAAAAAAATGTTATTTTACGCTATACAAACGAAGTATTATCTATGAAGGAATTGTATAAAGAGGATATTTTCCCGAAAGTTAATCAGGAAGCTAGTGTGTTATTAAAGAAAGGTGTAGATCACTTATCGAAGACAGAGCTGTATAGCTTAAATAAACATTTATTAAAGTCAGTACTCGGTGATGCAGTTGAAGAAGTAAGTAAATGGGGTAAGGCAGATGGAACGGATATAATAAAGGAAATGAAAAAAGTAGGGATAGACAAAGCGTGGATTGGTCTACCGAACTGGGAACAAGGATTTATGCAGCCTAATTTCGTTACAGAAGCTAAGGAAATGGGATATTTAGTTGGTCCGTATGATTCTTACCATTCTATTCACGAAAAAGGTGATAAAAATTGGAACACAGCTTCCTTTAATGACCCATCGTTATATGAAGAAGCCACTGTAACGAAGAAAAATGGTGAGAAAGTGCAAGGGTTTTTAGGGAGAGGCCGAAAATTAAATCCGACATTATCACTTCCTAGTGTAAAAGAACGAATGAACGATATATTACAAAATGGCCCTAAATATAATTCATGGTTTATTGATTGTGACGCGACGGGCGAAATTTATGATGATTATTCAACAAAACATTTAACGACACAAGAACAAGATTTACAAGCAAGGTTGCAACGAATGGATTATATTGCGCAAGAAAAGGGTATGGTAGTTGGCTCAGAAGGCGGAAATGACTTTGCAAGTAGCACGATTGCATTTGCTCACGGCATTGAAACGCCTGTTATTAAATGGGACGATGAAGATATGAGGAAAAATAAAACAAGTCCGTATTATGTGGGCGGATATTGGTCACCGAATCAAAATGTTCCAGAAAAATATGCAAAACAAGTACCGTTAAAAGAAGAATATAAACAAGTATATTTAAATCCAGTATATTCGGTACCGTTATATAAATTAGTATACAATGATTCTGTAATTACAACGCACCACTGGGAATGGGGAAGTTTGAAAGTAAAAGATGAGGTAGGAAACCGAATGTTATATGAGTTATTGTATAATGTGCCTCCGTTGTACCATTTAGATGAAGTAGAGTGGAATAAGCATAAACAAGAAATTACGCAGCATCTGAAAGTTTGGAATGAAGTTCATGAAAAGGCAGTAAAAGAAGAAATGACGAACTTTGCATATTTGTCAGAAGATAAATTAGTCCAATCTGCTTCATATGGAAAAGATATTAAAATTATTGTGAATTTCTCTAATGATGATGTGGAAATAGAAAAAACGAAAATAAAAGCAAAATCAGCTTTAATTTATAATAATGGGAAGCAAATGATATACACACCAAATGAGAAATAATAAAGTGAAATTTTAATCAGTGGGGGATTTATCCCTCACTGATTATTAGTCATCACCAATCAAAATTTCACGGCCCAAACTTGACTCTTTTATTCCTGATAAATTATGAGGTGAAAGTCTTACTACCTGCAAATAACAGAATGATAAATCTGTAAATTTGAACGTTTTGAAGTGTTAAATTTTTGAAGTTGATAAATAGTGACTTGCCAAAAATAAGCACGAGAGTATAATGTGAAATGGAATACATATTGGATTCATGATGTAACCTTACAAAAATGTAAGGTGATTGAAAGGAAATTCAATATGAAGATTACTAGACATACATTATACTAGGAAAAGAGAAAGAGAGGAGAATGAACATGAGCTCTGAATTAGAACAAGATACGAGAAGCAGTAAAAAACGTTCTAAAAGAAAATCAATAAAATGGTTCATTTTAATTCCATTTTTCCTACTTGTTTTTGGAGGAGTAGGATATGGATCGTTTATATATAACAAAGCAAAAGCTGTTGTAAGTGATGCATATGCACAAATTGATAAGTCATCAAAAAGGGACAAAGAAGTGGAACCTTTAAAGGATAATATTTCGATTTTAATCATGGGTGTCGATGGAAGCGAAATGAGAAAAAGCCAATATGGTGAAGCGGTTCGAACAGATGCACTTTTATTAGCGACAATTAATAAAGATGATAAATCCGTTAAATTAGTAAGCATTCCTCGTGATTCACGTGTTTATATTCCATCTAGAAAGAAATTAGATAAAATTACACACGCACACGTATTTGGTGGTGTTGAAAGTACAAGAGATACAGTGGAAAGATTTTTAAATGTACCAGTTGATTATTATGTGAAGTTTAACTTTGAGTCATTTGTACAAATTGTAGATTCAATTGGTGGTATTGATATTGATGTACCTGTTACTTTCACAGAACAAGATAGTAAAGACCAAGCAGGTATGATCCATTTAGAAAAAGGTTACCAACATTTAAATGGTGAACAAGCCCTTGCACTTGCTAGAACGCGTAAAATTGACAGTGACGCAATGCGTGGTCAAAGGCAACAACTTGTAATTGAAGCAATTGCGAAAAAAGCAATGTCTGTTCAATCAATTAGTAAAATGGGCTCTTTACTTGATGCAGTTGATAAAAATATGAAAACAAACTTAACGTTTGATGATATGCTTGCTATTACGAAAAATATGGCAGGATCAGATTTGCAAATGGAAAAGATGCAAATAGAAGGAACGGATAAGCGTATTGGTGGTATTTATTATTACATTCCAAACGAAAAAAATGTGAAAGATATTTCGACTAAGTTAAATGAGCATTTAGGTGTTACACCAAAACCAACTCGAAATGAATAAGTATAAAAAAAGGTTGGCCTCAGCCAATCTTTTTTTATGGAAATGGATTGCTTCATTTATTTTTAGTAGAAGGGCTACTAGTTTTTTCACGTTTACAGTCAAATCATTTTAATTTATATAAACAAAAGGTGCAATTGTACGATATACTAGAGGAAAGAATTTGGTAATTAACTCCTAAAATAGAGAAAATAAATTCATCTCATTGCAAGTTGAAAGCGAATTGAATTGATAGAAGATGAAGATCAAACAGGTTAAAACAAATCTTCTTGAAAGTTGTACATAGTGCAATCAAGAATTGGTATGAAAAGAATAAAGAGTTTGTTGAGGCAGGAACAACAATTTTGATAAAACTCCCATTATAATTCATATTTTAGATTGTTTATATAGTGTAATAAAATAAATAGATGTATAATTATATTGGGTGATTTATATATAAGATTAATAGGGAGAGGAATTCGATAGAATGGAAAAGGCTTTTAAAATTAAACGAGTTGCAGTTGTTTCAGTAGCGATTGCAATAGTAGCTATTGGGTATTTCATGTTTCAATCTATTACTTCACCAGCAAAAGCTGTTGCTAAGCAAGAAAATATAGTGCAGCTTGCAAGTGAACAATCGAAAGTTGAAATGAATAAAACGGCGCCAAGTCGTTTTAACGGAATGGAAAGAAAAGTTGCTTATCTTACATTTGATGATGGGCCAGGAAAATATACGGCTGAATTATTAAATATGTTAAAACAGCATGATGCGAAGGCGACATTCTTTTTAATCGGAGCGAATGTAAAAGCGTTTCCTGATTTAGTAAAACGTCAAAATGCAGAGGGTCATTATGTTGGAATGCATAGTATGACACACAATTTTGCGAAGTTATATAAAAATGGCGAATATGTTAATGAAATGAAAGAAGATCAAAGCTTAATCGCAAATATTATTGGAAAATCACCTCAATTAACACGTCCACCATACGGGTCGAAGCCTGGTTTAAATGAAGGCCTTCGAAACAAAGTAGTAGAGGGTGGTCTTAAAGTATGGGACTGGACAATTGATTCTTTAGACTGGAAATACAATAAAGTACCAGTCGATGCAGCGGCAGCACAAATCGCTCAAAATGTATTAGCTGGTGCAACAAATCCTCAAGAAGTCATTTTAATGCATGATATTCATCCGCAATCAGTCGCAGCTGTGCCAGCAATATTAAAGGGTCTAAAAGAAAAGGGTTATGAGTTTGAAGCATATCATGAAGAGAATCACTTCCCCGTGAACCTCTGGCATGATAACCGTATGTAATGGAGGAATTGAAGTTGAAATATGGAAAAGTAGCAGTAGTTGGAGCATTATCAGTAGGATTATTATCAGGTTGTTTCGGTGAAAAGCCAGAAGAAAATTTATTTACGGCTTTTGAAGCAGCATCTACACAGGAAAAATCTTTAGCAGATGACACAAAAAAATTAGAGAAGTTAGAAAAGCAAGGACAAGAACTTTATTCTCAAATTTTACAAGAAGGTAAAGAGCATAATGAAGCAGTTTCAAAGAAAATAGAGCAAGCTACTGCAAATGTAGACGAGCGTGAAAAAGTATTGAAAAACGAGAAGGAACAGTTAGAAAAAGCGCAGAAAGAAACGACATCCGTTCAAAATAATATTGAAAAACTCGAAGATAAGAAATTACAAAAACAAGCAAAAACAGTAGAAGAATCGTATAAAAATCGTTATGATGCCTTCCAAAAGATGAATGAGAATTACACGAAGGCGTTAGCGACTGAAAAAGAACTGTATGAAAAATTAAAAGTAAAAGAAACGAAGTTAAAAGAAATTGGTGAAAAAGTTAAAACTGTTAATGAGTTAAATGTGGAAGCGCAAAAGGCGAAAGAACAATTTAATAAACATACAAAAGAGTATAATGATAATAAGTTAGCATTTTATAAAGATGCACAAATTAAAATTAAAGAACAAAAATAAAGAAAGATCTTAATTATAATAAAAAGCCGGGGAAACATTGTCAAAAATGTTTTTTCGGTTTTTTACTTTAAATGAATAGAAAAGACTGGAATTGATATCATAAAAGAGTTATAGTGAAATATTCGAAGGGAAATATTAGGAAGTAAGGAGATCAATACAGTTGTATAAAACATACGCAAATGCAGATAAATATGTTACATTCTACCTATGAAACAATATAAATCAAAAGAATTCGCTGAAATAATCAATGTGTCTGTAAGAACTTTACAGAGAAGGATAACGAGGGTGTATTGACTGCTTACCGAAACCCTAAAGGAAGAAGATTTTATACAGATAAACAGTATAAAGACTATATGGGGATTCAAGAAGAAAATACCGGAGGATAAAGATTTATGAAAAGAGCATATCTAATAGAAATCCATCCGACAAAAGAACAAATACCTCGAATAAATCAGACTATTGGTGTGTGCAGATATGTTTACAACCTGTATATCTCTAAAAATAAAGAGTTGTATGAAGCCGAAGGAAAGTTTTTAAGTGGGTATGACTTTTCAAAATGGTTGAACAATGTCTATACAAAAGAATGTGACCAGTGGATAAAAGAAGTATCAAGTAAAGCTGTAAAACAAGCGATTATGAACGGGGATAAAGCTTTTAAGCGATTTTTTAAGGGTTTATCTAAATTTCCACGATATAAGAAAAAGAAGAAGCAAGATGTGAAGTGCTATTTTCCTAAAAACAACAAAACAGATTGGACAGTAGAAAGGCATAGAGTAAAAATCCCCACAATTGGTTGGGTAAGGTTAAAAGAATATGGGTATATTCCCAAAAATGCGATTGTAAAAAGTGGAACGATAGGTAAAAGAGCAGGACGATATTTTGTATCCGTGCTTTGCGAATTGGAAGAAACAGAAACGAAGCCAACTTTCAACCAAACAGGTTTAGGTATTGATTTAGGGGTGAAGGATTTCGCTATACGTAGCGACGGTATCGTTCATGAAAACATCAACAAAACAATAAGAGTAAAAAAGATAGAAAAACGGTTAAGACGTGAGCAACGTTTTTTATCGCGTAAATTTGAAAATATAAAAAAGAGAGGTGAAAAATCTGTTACTAACAAAAGAGCGAATATAGATAAAAATATTCTTAGAGTGCAAAAACTACATGCCAGGTTAACAAATATTCGATTAGCGTATGTAAAGTCTATTGTAAATGATGTGGTGAAAACCAAGCCAACATTTATTACAGTAGAAGATTTGAATGTGAAAGGTATGATGAAGAACAAACATCTATCTAAAGCAGTTGCGAAGCAATGCTTTTATACATTTCAAACATGGTTATTGGCGAAATGTGAGGAATATGGAATTGAACTACGTCAAGTAGACAGGTTCTATCCCTCGTCGAAGTTATGCTCATGTTGTGGTCAAAAGAAAGTAGACTTAAAACTATCCGAACGAGTATATGAATGTGACTGTGGAAATGTAATAGGTAGAGATTTGAACGCGTCAATCAACCTTTTACAAGCAAAAAAATATACAATACTAACGTAAATAGATTGTATATATGTACGGTGGGCTACATCGGAATTTATGCCTGTGGAGTGTTACAGCAAACTGTAGTAGCGAGTTAGTGGCGAGACAGGACACGCAGAAGCAGGAATACTCTAAGAATGTACATTTGTCTATATTCTTAGTAGCAGAAGGAATTATGTCATATGAATTTTTATTCAAATTAGGTTTAGCACTCTTTTTAGGATTATTCATCGGAATAGATAGGCAGCTAAAGAATAAACCGCTTGGTGTGAAAACAAGTATGGTTATTTCCGTAGCGAGTTGTTTAATTACAATGGTTTCAATTGAATCAGTGAATGTTTATTCTGTACCGGGTCATACAAACATGGATCCAATGCGTCTCGCCGCTCAAATTGTTAGTGGGATTGGTTTTCTTGGAGCAGGGGTAATTTTACGAAGAAATAATGACGTTATTTCAGGATTAACGACAGCTTCTATGGTATGGGCCGCTTCAGCACTAGGTATTGCGATTGGTGCAGGGTTTTATATACAAGCGACGGTTGCTATGATTTTAATTATATTAGCGATTAACGTACTTCCGCAAATTGTGAAAATTGCAGGCCCTTATTCATTAAGACAAAAGGACTTATCCATAAAAATTACCGTAAACAAACATCGAGAGTTAGACGGGATTTTTAAGCAAATTAAAAATTTAAATATGCAAGTAAAACGAGTGAAAATTAAAGATATTGATAATGGGGCATCTCAGCAATTGGAAATGGTCATTTTAGCTCCAGAAGATTTATATACAACTGAATTATATAGTTCTTTAAAAGAAATCGATCATGTTGTTTCAGTAGAAGTTGAAAGTAGATAAAAAGAGTGATGAAAATTCACTCTTTTTTTAATGCATACAAAACATTTTGCTATAATTATTTTCTAAGGGGGATGAGTATGGTGGAGATACATATTAGAAGGGCAATAAAAGATGATATTTCGGCAATTGCAAAAGTGCATGTGGATAGTTGGAAAACAACGTATAAGGGGATATTCTCTAATGAAATTTTAGACAATATAACGTATGACCAACGAGAAAAGCTATGGGAAAGTATATTTCAAAAAGAAGACGGGCATCAATTTAGGTTTGTAGCAGAAACGTTAAATGGTAAAATAATTGGATTTATCGATGGGGGAGTTGAAAGAACAGGTACATATAATTGTGATGGGGAATTATATGCAATATACATTTTACAAGAGTATCAAGGAATGAAGATAGGACAAAGATTATTTCAAGCTTTACTATTTGATTGTAAAAAAGATAATATGGAATCTCTTTTAGTTTGGGTAGTTTCTAATAATCCTTCTAAAAAGTTTTATGAAAAATATAATCCGGAAAAAATTGACACGAAACTTTTAGAAAGACTAAATGTAGAAGAAATAGCATATGCTTGGCGAGATATGGATTGTTTATACAAATCACTATTAATTTAGAATGCGATAATATTATTATGTAAACTTAATCTACAAGAATGAAAAAATACATCAATAATTATATTGGTGTATTTTTTTGTTGACGGATTAAATGTTTTGAAAAGGTAAAAAGTTTAGTTAGATAAAAAAATTCTGAAATATATCTTGAAATGATTATCATTATCAATTAAAATCATAGTTGATAATAAAATTCAACTGTCAGAAGTTTCACGAAAAAATGATAGTGTTCGTCTAAAAGAGGAGGAGCAGTATGCAGCATGCGAAACAAATCGCGGAACATGCAACAATACAAAGCTTTTTAAATTGTTATTTAAGAGAAACAGGAAGTGGAGAATGGATTACGGAGGATAAAAGGATAGAAAATATTTTCTGCCATTCATTTCAAAGAGACGCTATCCCCACTTATTTATGCTGTCGGTTATCGGCACAAAACGTTACTTTGTATGGGGAAGTTATATATAAATCGTCAACGGACCGTCATCTATTTGGAGAACAATTTTATTACCAAATTGGCGAAAATAAAAATGTTATTAAAGCAGATTATATTACGGTTATTATGTTTTTAATAAAGGAAATGTCTATTAACTATGGAGAAGGTACGAATCCTGATGAACTTATGCTTCGAGTTATCTGTAGTTGTCAAAATATTGAGAAGTTTATACAAGGAAGGGAGCAGGATACAGCTGAATTATATGGTTTCCATACGACTTTTATAGAGGCGGAGCAATCTTTATTATTTGGACATTTAACTCATCCTACACCAAAGAGTAGACAAGGTATATTGGATTGGAAAAGTTCAATGTATTCTCCTGAATTAAAAGGGGAGTGCCAACTTCACTATTTTAGGGCACATAAAAGTATAGTAAGTGAAAAGTCATTGTTACAAGATTCTACAACGGCGATGATAAAAAAGGAATTAAAGAACGATGAAAAGGTAGGTCAAGAATTTATTGAAGAGTACTGTCAAGAAGATGAATATTCATTAATTCCAATCCATCCGCTACAAGCAGAATGGCTATTACATCAATCTTATGTGCAAAATTGGATGAATCAAGGTGTACTTGAATATATCGGTCCAGTAGGTAAGTGTTATATGGCGACATCATCACTTAGAACGCTATATCATCCTCATTCGAAGTATATGTTCAAGTTTTCATTCCCTGTAAAGGTCACGAATTCAATGCGTATTAATAAATTGAAGGAACTTGAGAGTGGACTTGAAGGTAAGGAAATATTGAATACTAAAATTGGAGAGGTGCTAGAAAAGTTTCCAGGATTTGATTTTATATGTGATCCGGCCTTTATTACTTTAAAATACGGGGCACAAGAGTCTGGATTTGAAGTGATTATTCGAGAAAACACATTTTATAGTGAAAATGAAAATGATGCAACGCTTATCGCTGGATTAGTACAAGATGCAATTCCGGGTGAAAGAACTCGTTTAGCAAATATTATCCATCGCTTAGCGGATTTAGAAGGTAGAAGCTGTGAAGAAGTAAGTTTAGAGTGGTTTAGACGATATGTGAATATCTCTTTAAAGCCGATGGTATGGATGTATTTACGTTATGGCGTTGCATTAGAAGCGCATCAACAAAATAGTGTTGTTCAATTGAAAGATGGTTATCCAGTTAAGTTTTACTTCCGTGATAATCAAGGTTTTTATTTCTGCAATTCAATGAAGTCAGTGCTAGATAATGAACTAGCGGGTATTGGCGAACGTACTGGGAATTTATATGACGATTACATTGTAGATGAAAGATTTCGTTACTATTTAATTTTTAATCATATGTTTGGACTAATTAACGGTTTTGGTACAGCAGGATTAATAAAGGAGGAAATTCTTCTTTCGGAATTAAGGTCTGTACTTGAAGCGTTCCTTCCATATAACCGCGAACCTTCTACATTTTTAAGTGAATTGTTGGAAGAAAATAAATTGGCATGTAAAGCAAATTTGCTAACGAGATTTTTCGATGTTGATGAACTGACAAATCCTTTAGAGCAAGCAATTTATGTACAAGTAGATAATCCACTCGTTAGAGAAGTGGCTGTTCGTTCATAAGTAGTGCTAAAATTTCACGTAATACAAATAATGGAATTTGATATTCCGTATTATAGCGGAGGGATTTATGAAAGAAGAAGTTTATCACATGAAAATATTGAAGGCACTCCAATCAAAAGAGTACATTTCAGTAAGAAGAAGAGTATTCCGGCAATTAGTAGAATCGTTAATTTATGAAGAAATCATTACGCCGATTCGTATACAAAAGGGAGAGCAAATACTTTTTATTATACAAGGTCTTGATGAAAAGGATCAAAATGTAATGTACCAATGCTATGGGCAAGAACGTATGACATTTGGGCGTATTTGTTTACATGACTCATTAATAATGAGAGTTCAAGATGAGGAAGAAGAAATACAATCAGTTTCACAATTTTTACAGGAGATTTTTCGGATTGTTCAAGTGGATCGAACGAAATTGGATTCTTTTATTCAAGAATTAGAACAAACAATCTTCAAAGATACGATTGCACAATATGAGAGAAGTTGTGAAGAAGACTATCTTGCGAAATCTTATGATGAGCTTGAAAGTCATTTAATAGATGGACACCCGTATCATCCTAGTTATAAAGCACGCATCGGGTTTCAATATCGTGATAATTTTCAATATGGATTTGAATTTATGCAATCAATGAAAATTATATGGATTGCAGTTCATGAGAAATATACGACTGTAGGATATGAAAGTGAAGAGAGTTATAACTGTACCTTTAAAGAAGAAATTGGTGAAAAGAAAATCGAAGAGTATATGGATCGTATTCGAACAATGGACTGTGATTCGAAGAAGTACATGTTTATACCTGTTCATCCTTGGCAGTGGGAGAACTTTATTATTCCGAATTATACTGACCATATACAGGATAAATATATTATTTATTTAGGGAAATCAGAAGATGATTATTGCGCGCAGCAGTCGATGCGGACATTAAGAAATGTTACGAATCGAGAGAAACCATATGTAAAGTTATCAATGAATTTACTCAATACTTCAACTATCCGTACATTAAAACCACATTCGGTTGTGAGTGCACCTGCTATATCGAATTGGTTAAAAGATATAGTAAATCATGACCCTTATTTAAGGGATGAATCGCGTTTAATTTTGTTAAATGAATTTTCGAGTGTTACGTACGATGCGAATAAAAAAGCTACGTATGGCTCATTAGGATGTATTTGGCGCGAAAGCGTTCACAAATATTTAGATAAGAAAGAAGAGGCAATCCCATTTAACGGTTTATATGCCAAGGGAAAAAATGGGACACCAACTATTGATTTGTGGTTAAAGAGATATGGAGTAGAAAGCTGGTTACAATTGCTTATTCAAAAAGCAATTATCCCAGTTGTACACCTCGTTGTAGAGCATGGAGTCGCATTAGAATCACATGGGCAAAACATGATTTTAGTTCATGAAGAGGGAATACCAGTCCGTATTGCACTAAAAGATTTTCATGAAGGACTGGAGTTTTATCGTCCATTTTTGAAAGAACTTGAAAAATGTCCTGACTTTACTAAAATGCATAAAACATATGCGAATGGTCAAATGAATGATTTCTTTGAAATGGACCGTATTGAATGTTTACAAGAAATGGTTTTAGATGCGCTTTTCCTATTCAATCTAGGTGAACTAGCTTTCGTGCTGGCAGATGAGTATCAGTTGAAAGAGGAACAATTTTGGATCATTCTTGTTGAAGAAATAGAAGATCATTTTGAAAGATTTTCGCATTTGAAAGAACGTTTTGAAGCATTACAATTATATGCACCTACATTTCATGCAGAGCAATTAACGAAGCGTCGTTTATATATGGATGTGGAATCGCTTGTTCATGAAGTTCCAAATCCATTGTATAGAGCAAAGCAACTTACAATACAAAAATCAGTTGTTACAGGGGGAAATCATGCTAATCGTTAATAAACAAGAATTTAGCAAATATGATTTTGAATTGAGATTACAAGGTTACGAGAGAGTGGAACAATTTCAAGAAGCAGAAGGAAATAGATTTGCACTTTGTCTGAAAGATCCATTCGATATTATTACGCTTGTGTTTTTCCTAAAAGAAAAAAGAGCATCTGTACTACTTATTCATGAAGATACGCCAAAGGATACAGCAATTGAAATGGCAAAGCGCGCAAAGTGTACTGCACTTTTATACGGAGAAAGTAACGACTTTACAAAATTAGAAGTTCCAAATCTATTACAAGAAGAATCGTCTTTATTGCAGTATAGTTCAGGTACAACAGGAGAGCCAAAACTGATTCGTAGAGCATGGACGGAAATTGAAACAGAAATTGCTGCTTACAATGAAGCTTTAAAATGTGAAGAAGACGAAGTGCCAATTGTAATGGCTCCAGTTTCACATTCATACGGATTAATTTGTGGCACGTTATCAGCAATTACGAGAGGTAGTAAGCCTATAATCATTACAAATAAAAACCCTAAATTCGCGTTAAATATAGTTCGTAATACCGAAAAACATATCATATACGCAGTACCACTTATGTTACATATTATGGGGAGTTTTCCACAAGGGACTTTTCAGTTTCATAAAATTATGACATCAGGATCACCTTTGCCAGAAACGCTATTTTATAAGTTAAAGGGCATGACGAAATACATGATGCAGCAGTACGGCTGTTCTGAAGCTGGTTGCATTAGTATATGTCATGCTATGGAAACACATTTGGATTTAGGAAAACCACTTCCTCATGTAAGTATTAACATAGGTTCAAATGAAGATGAACCTGAAGAAATCGTAGTGAAAATTGCTGAAAAGGAGATTTATACAAAAGATTTAGGTTATAGATCTGAGCAAGGCATTCATTTCATGGGGCGAATAGATGATGTTATTAATGTGTCCGGTCTAAAGGTATTTCCTATAGAAGTGGAAGAAACGATGCTTCGATTAGAAGGTATTCAGGAGGCGATTGTATACCGGGGCAAGCATCCTGTGATGGGAGAAATAGTAAAAGCGAAAGTAGTCTCTCGTATTGAACCAGTACAAATACGAGAATGGTGCATACAGCATTTACCGTCTTATAAAGTGCCACATGAAATTGAAAATGTAGCAGAGATTCCGAAAAATAAAACAGGGAAAGTAAGTCGGAAGTTATTAGAGATGGGAGAGATAACAACATGAGTCGTGAAATGTTAAAAGAAGCAGTTTTAAGTATTATGAGAGAAAAAATGGAACTGAAAAATGTAACGCATTTAGAAGAAACGATGCGTTTAAATCAAGATTTATATATAGATTCGGTAATGATGTTACAGCTTATAGTATACATAGAAATGGATTTAAAGCTATGCGTTCCAGAGGATGAGATAGACCCAAAGGCGTTTCTTACTGTAGGATCTTTGCTTGACTTTATGGAAGAGTTACAGCCGTTACACGAAATAAATGTGAATAACTAACCTTTTAGGAAAGTGGATGAGAGTATGACTTCAATTAAAGTTCACTGTTTAGTGAGTTGTTTTTGTGAAATTATAAAAAGGCGTAGCGATATAGATTTCCGTCCATTTTATTTCGGATTATGGGATGGAGATTTTGATATAACAGAAGGCGGGATTATTTCTTATCATTCCGAAAACATTAATCATGATAACTACTTACTTTGGTATGAAAAATTGTATGGCATTAAAGTGAACGAATGGTACGATCATTCAAAAGATAAAAGTAGCAATGTAGAAACATTTTTAGAATTAGTAGAAAATAAGCCAGAAAATCGTTACGTAATTGTAATGGTTGATATGTCTTTATTGCCTGAGAGAGAAAATAAGTTTCATCAAAAACCGTTTCCGCATTACTTAATGATATCGAAGACAGAGAAAGAAGATGAATGGTTCATGCTTGATCCTGATTTTCGCTGGGAAGGGAATATGGAAAGAGAAAAAGTGCTCCATTCTGTTAAAGACAACCCATTTGGTGGAGGCTATTTCATTGATATAGAAGGAATTCAGGAGCCAACACAAGAGATGGTAGAAAGTTATTTCATGGAAACATTCAAAAAAGATGATAATGAACTAACAATGGAATTAAAAAAATTAATAATAAAAATGGTAAATGAAGAGGATGGGTATTCACTTTCCGGGCTCGTAACGGCAGTAAAGCAAATACCCGTATTGGCAATACGTAAATATAGCTATGAACATGCCTTTGCATACTTCCGTGAAACTTTACAATATTCGGAGCAAGAATTTGATTATTGGTGTGATCGAGTGGAAGACATTGTACAAGGATTTACAAATGTACAGTACCGTGCTATTAAAATGGCAATGACAAATAATAAAGATATGTTATTACCAATTGTTGAGAAACTTGATGAAATGAATACAATTGAACTGCAAATTAAGGATGAACTAGAGAAACAGTTTCTGTTATGGAAAGAAATGATAACAAATCAGTCTTTCTTAACTAATACAAGTTCATTGAATTTAAGATAAGGGAGTTCAAACCAATGAAATATTCGCTATGTACAATTTCATTTCGCCATCAACTAATTTCATTTACTGATATTGTTCAATTTGCATACGAAAACGGTTTTGAAGGAATTGAGTTGTGGGGGACCCATGCACAAAATTTATATATGCAAGAGCGTGAAACGACAGAACGAGAAATAGATTATTTAAAGGATAAAAATTTAGAAGTTACGATGATAAGTGATTACTTGGACATATCATTATTAGCGGATTTTCAAAAAACGATGGAAAAATGTGAACAGCTGGTAACACTAGCTAATTGGTTTAATACAAATAAAATTCGTACGTTTGCCGGGCAAAAAGGTAGTGAGGATTTCTCGGAACAAGAGAGAAAAGAGTATGTGGAGCGAATTCGCATGATTTGTGATCTATTTGCTCCGCATAATATGTATATACTATTAGAAACACATCCAAATACGTTAACGGATACTTTGCCGTCTACTTTGAAATTGTTAGAAGAAGTAAATCATCCATATTTAAAAATAAACCTTGATTTTCTTCATATATGGGAGTCTGGTGCAGACCCTGTAGATAGTTTTCATCGATTAAAGCCGTGGATACAACATTACCATTTTAAGAATATATCATCAGCGGAGTATTTACACGTGTTTGAACCAAATAATGTATATGCCGCTGCTGGAAGTCGTATAGGAATGGTTCCATTATTTGAAGGTATTGTAAACTATGATGAAATCATCCGGGAAGTGAGAGATACTGATCATTTTGCTTCGCTTGAATGGTTTGGGCATAATGCGAAAGATATATTGAAAGAAGAAATGAAAGCATTAACGAATAGAAAATTAGAAGTAGTAAGTTCATAAGGTGAAATGATGAAAGAGTCTCGTTTAGGAGACTCTTTTTTTATTTTATCAATAACCAAAAATTACCATGTATTTAATTTCGGATTTGATACAGTTTAATATATATAAGGAGGTGATCGGTAATGGCTAGAAATCGTAACGCTAATCAATTAGCATCACATGGAGCACAAGCAGCTCTAGATCAAATGAAATATGAAATTGCACAAGAGTTTGGTGTACAGCTTGGAGCTGATACTTCTTCACGTGCAAACGGTTCTGTAGGCGGTGAAATTACAAAACGCCTTGTAGCAATGGCAGAACAACAGCTTGGTGGCGGATATACTCGCTAAATGTAGAAGGTTATAGGAGAAAGGAAGGATTCTTCCTTTCTTTTTTATTTTCAATTAATTGGTATGGATATATTGTGAACAGGATTCAAAGAATAGGAGTAATGCTATATTTTATCCAATTTCTTTTGTTGTAAATGGAAAGTAGTAAAGATGAAATAGCCCTGGTGGAATGTAAACATAATTTCCAGCAGGGCTATTATATGGTAAGAAATATATGATGAAAGGTTCCGAAATCAACATGTTAAAAAAAGAAAACTGTTGTTTAATTGCACTTGCATCAGTTCCACTTGTTATGACGCTAGGTAATTCAATGCTTATTCCAATCCTGCCAACCATTGAAAAGAAATTACATATTTCATCTTTCCAAGTATCCATGATAATTACAATTTATTCTATCATTGCAATTATACTTATACCGATTGCTGGTTATTTATCAGATAGATGGGGACGAAAGATGGTAATGGTTCCAAGTTTATTAATTGCAGCTATTGGAGGAGCGATAACGGGATGGGTATCATGGAAAGTTGATAACCCTTATGTTTGGATTCTTATCGGAAGAGCAATTCAAGGGATAGGTGCTGCTGGTGCTATGCCAGTTGTCATACCATGTGTCGGTGATTTATACAAAGATGAAAAACAGGTTAGTGCAGGTTTAGGAATCATTGAGACGTCAAATACATTTGGAAAAGTATTGAGTCCCATATTAGGATCAGCTCTTGCAGCTATTGTATGGTTCTTACCATTTTGGGCGATTCCAGTTTTATGTGTAATATCGATTGTTTTACTACTGGTACTAGTAAAGGCGAAGAAACAAGAAGAAGAAGTCCCACCACTTAAAGAATTTATTCAATCTATTATCTCTACGTTTCGAGAAAAGGGAAGATGGTTAATTGCCATTTTTATACTAGGTGCAATTATTATGCTTATTTTATTCGGAATACTTTTTTATCTGTCAACTATACTGGAGTCGAAGTACGATATTCATGGTATATGGAAAGGGTGTGTACTCGCTATTCCTTTACTTGTACTATCACTTAGCTCATATATGGCTGGTAAAAAAATTGGAGATAAACAAGATATTATGAAAAAGTGTATCTATATTGGATTTTTACTGGCTGCTGCATCTGTCTTCTTACCTTTATTTCTAAAAGGAATCTATTTGCTACTTCTTTGTCTCGTTATTATGGGGGGAGGAATTGGTATGGCGTTACCATGTCTAGATGCTCTTATTACACAAGGGATTGAAAAAGAGCAGAGGGGGACAGTTACGTCATTTTATAGTTCAATGCGATTTATCGGTGTAGCAGCTGGACCACCCCTGTATTCTTTTTTTATGAAAGGGGCAGACCATGAAGTGTTTTATTTAACAAGCATCTTCGCTGCTATTGGTGCTGTCATAGCAATTATTTGGATTAAACCAGCAAAAGATGAAATGATGTTAAAATAGAAACCGGAACCAACTTCATAATGAGAAAGAGAATTGCATGCCAATTACATAACATGCAATTCTCTTTAATTAGTTAGGAAAAACAACTTGTTTTAACATATAAAGTGCGACTCCCCATATGAGTAGCCCTGAAATTTTATTTAATACTATAATCGTTTTTCCTGTTGAGTCAAATCCTTTTAGAAATTTTCCAGCAAAAGCTAAACTAATAAACCAGATCCAAGAAACTATAATTGTTGCAAAAGTGAAAGCCCATTTCTCACTTCCTATGTACTGTATAGAGTTTGTTCCGATTACACCAATTGTGTCTAAAATTGCGTGTGGATTTAGTAATGAAACTGATGCGGCGAAAATAATTTGATTTTTTAAAGGCATGCTTTTTTCTTGTTTTACATCATTTGAAGAATCGCTTCTCCAAATAACCCAGCCCATATACATAAGAAAGAAAAATCCAATCATATACAAGGTGGTTGTTAACCAAGAGAAAGTTAAGAGGACAAGGGAGACACCTTGTACAGCAATTAATATTAATAATGTATCACATATAGATGCAGTCAAGACTACAGGAGCAGCTCGCCAAATATTTGGTTGACTAGCGCCTTGGTTAAAGACGAAAACATTTTGGACACCTAATGGAATGATAAGACCAAATGCAAGGATGATACCGTGAATAATTGCTTCACTCATCAGATTACCTCCTACTTAATTTGATTAATTATGATAGTCTATATTGTATAGAAGAAATGAAAATTTGTATCCATCCATATGGTTGGATAGGTTACCAACCATAAAATATGTGAGGTGATATAATGGAAAGGCTCGTTTGGAAACCTAATATGTCTTCATCTATTCCTTTGTATAAACAAATAGAATCTTATATAAAAGAGAGAATTGTTAATGGGGAATGGACAATTGGAACTAAATTACCTTCACAAAGAGCTTTGGCGCATGCGTTTGAAGTGAACCGAAGTACAATTGTAATGGCTTTCGATGAGTTAATAGCAAAAGGGTATATTGAGGGGAATGGACGGAAGGGAACAATTGTTATAAAAAATAGTGAGAATACTTCAACATATGCCCCGCCTCCAAACTGGCAGTCTTACGTAGAAACAGGACTTCATTATCCGAATCTTCCTGCTGTACAAGAGATTAATCAAGCTGAATTTACTCCCAATGTAATTCGATTAGGAACAGGTGAACTTTCACCGAGTCTCTTGCCTGAGAAAAAGATGAAGGGTATTATTAATAAAATTTTACAATCAAATGTTCCACTTGGGTATGAGGAACCGAAAGGGAATCTCCATTTAAGAGAAAAAATTGCGGAATATTTAAAAGGGCATGGGGTATATGTATCTCCTGACTCTATTTTAATTGTTTCAGGGGCAATTCAAGCATTGCAGCTTATTTCTATGGGGCTTCTTCCGAAAGGAGCGTCAATTTTATTAGAAAAACCATCATATTTATATTCGCTTAATGTATTTCAATCAGCAGGAATGCGCTTGATTGGAATACCAATGAATGAGAATGGTATAAATACTTCATACATTACAAGATATAAGAAACAATTTAACGCATCTATTTTATATACAATCCCATCTTTTCATAATCCGACCAATTTTAGTATGAACGCTAAGAAGAGGGAAGAAGTGATGGAGATATGTAATGAAATTGGATTACCTATTATTGAGGACGCGGTATATCAAGATTTATGGTTCGATGCACCAGTTTCAAAACCTTTAAAGGCATATGATAAAAATGGGATCGTGCTACATATTGGAAGTATGTCCAAAGTCATTAGTCCTGGTTTAAGAATTGGGTGGGTTGTTGGATCAGAATCCGTTATTCAAAGATTAGCAGATATAAAAATGCAAACTGATTATGGTTCAAGTTCTATATCCCAGCAGATTGCAGCGGAGTGGTTCGAAAATGGATTGTATGATGAACATTTACAGTTTGTAAGAAGTGAATTGAAAAAACGTAGAGATTTTATGATAAGTATGTTAGAAAAGTATTGTAGTGGCATTGCAACTTGGCATGAGCCAGTAGGAAGCTTTTACATTTGGCTACATATAAATCTACCAATCTCGAATCGTAGTTTATTTGACAAAGCTTTACAAGAAAAGATTTTATTAAACCCAGGCACTTTGTATGATAGAAGTGCTAACCAATTTTTACGTCTTTCTTATTCCTATGCAACTGTAGAAGAAATTGAAGTTGGAATAAAAAAGATCGCGCAATTAATTAAAGGGTAAAAGGAGAAAAACATGAAACAATATGTGATTTGCCAAATGATTGATGGAGATAAGTATTTAGCTGCTTATGCGGAAACAAAACAGGATGCAATTGAAAAAGCAGAACTGTTAGGATTAAGAACCGGAAACCGTTACATAGTAATTACCGCGGAAGAAGCTGAAGGGTTAACTTATCCTTAAGTAATGTGTGTGGTACGTAGGAGATAAATAAGCCTAGTAATATATGAAATTACTAGGCTTATTTACTATTAAAGCGTCAAGTCTTCTCGTATGAAAATAAAAGTATTATGAGTCAAGTTGACGGAAAAATCGATTGGTTTTGCGATCTTGATTTCCATTTCTATATTCATCAACATATTGTCTGAAGTTCCAAGATTGTAAAAATTTATTTGCGGAGTTATAACCAGAATTGTACAGCCATTCTTTTTCTTCTTTCGTTAACTCAAAATTTGTACTTGTAATCGTCCCTGTTGGAATTGTAATAGTTCTAGCCTTTGATTCTTTATCTAAATGCCGTAAATCATGAGCTTGCATCATCGTTTTAAATAATCCTTTGAACATGGAAATAGGTTCGTCATAGTGGGCGGGATCAGCTTGAATCTCATCTTTTACAAAATGAAATCCAAAGGTAGGCCAGCGAGGAGAAGTCGGTGAATCGAAAATCCAAATTGGGTAATTACTTAAAATACCGCCGTCAACCATATAACAAGGCTGCTTCCATTTTGGTGTTCTCCATTTTACTGGCTCAAAGAAGAAAGGGATTGTACTACTCATTCTTACTGCTTTAGCGATAGAGAAGCGATAATTTAAAAATCCGTAGTTTGGTAAGTCATCGGGAAAAATAACCATTTTACCATTGCTTATATCTGAAGCAATAATTTTGAGTTTATTCAAATCGGGTAAGTCTGTAAACAAATGAATTCCTTTTTTTCTAAGCAGGTCTTCTAGCCATTCTTCGAGAAATACATTTGAATAAATACCTAGAGTAGACCAAGCGCTTAATCCTTTACCAATAAAGGGGATTCTATCAAGAAAAGTTTTTTTAGTGAATTTTTCATAATCAATGTCTGTTACAATCGTTTTTAATTCGGAACAAGAATATCCTGCTGCTAGAAGAGCCGCAATAATAGCGCCGGCTGATGTTCCAGCTACGCGCTCCCATTCATATCCTTTTTCGGCTAACGCGCAAATTGCCCCCACATGCGCAATTCCGCGTACACCGCCTCCTTCAAAAACACCATCAATTTTCATTGAACATACTTCCTTTCTAAAAAATGAAAATGGAAAAAAAGCACGTATTGTACGTGCTTTTTTACAATAGTTTTTAAGTTTACTAGCAGCCTACAAAGCCGCCCCAACAGCTAGCGCCGATGATGATTAGAAGGATAAATAAAACGATTAATAAAGCGAAACCTCCATAACCACATCCACCACAACTACCGCCGTAACCGTAACCACCGCCGTAGCCGCCGCAACTATATCCGTAACCCATGTGGAATTCCTCCTTAAATTAAAAATAAAAATGAACGAGGGGAAAATGTACTGGAAGAAATAAAGAACTATCGTGTTTGTAGGAACAATGTATACTATGCTTTTTTAAACTTGTTCGCGTACGAGGGATAAGCCCGTTTTTTGGAGGGCTTGTTGATTTTACAATGAATGGAGTATAATCTTTGTGCTATGATACAAATAAGTATGTAAATGTAAGGAGAATTTATGGAAAAGAAAATTGAAATATTAATTGATAAATATGAACTAACACATTTGAAACAGGAACTTATTAATACTGTATTTCCTTGTGTAAAAGTTGTGCCAAAACAACAGGAAATAATTACGATAGGCAGTTCGAAAATGGGCGGAGTTCCTGATTTGCCAAATACATTTGAATATCCAACATACAAAGAGAATCCGTTACGTTTTATCGCACAATTTAATTTAAGTGATTTACAAAACGTTGGTATGGATCACAATCTTCCTAAGACAGGGATGTTATATTTCTTTAGTATTGAAAATTACTTTGAAGAAGATGTGGATCCAACCGAAGCTGGACGTGTACTTTATTATAATATCCCTGTAGAGCAATTACGTAGAGCAGATGAAATACAAGCGAAATATAACCAGTGTGCAATTAATTTTGAACTGACATATAAATTGCCAGAGCTTTTCATTGAAGATGAGGCGGATTCAGATCGTTTCTTGCAATTACTTGAAGAGCTAATCCCAGACAACTATGATAATCATCAAATGTTTGGAGAACCATTCTCTGTACAAGATGAGGTATTGTACGAGACTGGACAATATATGGGGATAGATCCACAGCATATGACGCTCTTATTCCAAATTGATTCAGATACTAAAAATTGTAATATGATGTGGGGAGATTTAGGGATGCTTTATTTCTGTATTGGAAATGAAGACTTGAAAAATCGCCATTTTGAAAATACATGCTGTGTGTTGCAAACTTGCTAAAAAAAGGGTTGTTCTTTTTCTAAAAGAACAACCCTTTTAAAAATGTTAAATATGCATAATCTCATATGACCTATTTTAAAAAATATTGTATACTCTGAAACTATACGATACTTTTTTGTATAGTTATAGAATGTAAGGAGTGACAAGATGGGAAAGACAAGTAAGTATGTGACAGCTGCCGCACTTTGTTCAACTATAGTAATGGGAGGCTTACAGGCGTCAGCTGTATCTTATGCGGCTACGAATCCGACTACAGTGACAACACAATCAGATGCAAAGTTGTTAAATGATTTCAGAAAAGAATTAAAAAAACAGATTGATAATAGAGAAGAAAATATTACAATCACATATAAAACAAAAGATAGAAATGCTAGAAATATTATGGACCAATTGTATGGCGAGTTTAATAAAATTGTAGATGCTGATGAGTATGTAAAATATAATGTAGCGTCTACTAAATATTCTATAAAAGGGATGCCAGGGAATTATACATTTACATTACAAGTGAAGTATCGTGAATCAAAAGAGCAAACACAGTATGTAAAGTCTCAGGCGAAAGCAATTGTAAATTCTATCATTAAACAAGGCATGGATGAACATGAAAAAGTGAAAGCTATTCATGATTATGTTGTGAAAGAAGTATCATATGATACTTCTTATCAAGCATATACAGCGTATGAAGCGTTAGCGAATCGTTCTGCCGTTTGCCAAGGATATACATTGTTAACATATCAATTACTAAAAGAAGCAGGTATTCAAAATCATATTGTAACAGGTACAGGGAATGGACAAGCTCACGCATGGAATTTAGTGAACATTGATAACAAGTGGTACCACCTTGATACTACATTCGATGATCCAGTTCCTGATAAAGCTGGGCGCGTAACATATTCATATTTTAATATGTCTGATGAACAATTAAGCAAAGACCATGAATGGGATCGTAGTGAATATCCAGCGGCAACTACAAGCTACTTCAACGAATTAACAAGCAAAATAAAAGCCGGTAGTTCAAAAACTGCTGTATATGAACAAATGTTAAAAGAAACAAATTTAAAGTATTTATCTGCACAATACGGAGCGGAAAATTACAATGAGTTTAAGAAAAAATTACAGCAACAATTTGCTTCCAAGCCAGAAAAAGTAGAAGTACGATATAAGCAGTCAATGGATGGAACGATGCAAGATATAAAGAAAGTACTAGATGAAATAGCTTGGCCAAAAGGTGCAAAGCGTGTATCTTATCAAGTTGCGCCATATAGTGCAATGGCAGGTTATTCATTAGCGACAATTACATTTACGTATTAATGAAAAAGAGCATCTTTAAAAGGTGCTCTTTTTGTGTTTGATTTATAATATCGTTGACTATTTAGAATTGCGTGATAAAATAATTGAAAATAGAGGATGTGATAGCTGAATGAATTTGTTCGAAAATAATATATTTGCATTGATATATTTTTGTCTAGTAATCGGGCTTATCGTTTTGTTTTTTGTATCATTTACTCTGTTCATTAAAAGATTATTGCAAAAAAACACTATGAAAAAACAACATGTGATTAATATGAATCAGAAGTTAGATCGGATTATTGAATTGCTTGAAAAAGATAAGAAAGAATAATGGAAGATGGATAAAAAGGAGAAGCAGATGGCGAATTATATAAAGGAATTACGTGAAAAAATAGGGCATGATTATGTTATTTTGAATTTTGCAGGAGGTTGTGTATTTAATGAATTTGGTGAAGTGCTTCTGCAAAAAAGAGGAGACTTTAATGCTTGGGGATTTCCAGGCGGTGCAATGGAGATCGGGGAATCTGCGGCAGAAACTGCGATTCGAGAAATAAAAGAAGAAACAGGATATGATGTGGAAATTGATGAGCTCATTGGTGTGTATACGAAATATTTTCAAGCATATCCGAATGGAGATCAGGCACAGGCAATTGTAATATTCTTTAAGTTTTCAATCGTTGGAGGGAATACAAAAATAGACGGTGATGAAACGTTAGATTTGCAGTTTTTCCCTTTAGACAAAATGCCGCCATTGTTTAATAAACAACATGAAGATTGCTTGCAGGATTTATTAGAGAAAAGAGTAGGGGTATATCGTTAACGTATAAAAAAGAAGCTAAATGAGATTAGCTTCTTTTTTATGTTCTATTTCCACCAATCATCAAACATTGACGCTGGTACTTGTCTTTTATGTTCACTCACTTTGTAACGCTTCTCGATCTTTTCAGCAACGTCAGCTGGAACGGATTTACCTTCTAAATAGTCATCTAATTGATCGTAAGTAATGCCTAGCTCTGTTTCATCAGCTTGACCTGGTTTTTCATCTAATAAATCAGCTGTTGGCATTTTTAAGTAAAGTCGCTCGTCTGCACCTAATTCTTGTAATAAATCACGTCCTTGGCGTTTCGTTAATCCCGTTAATGGTAATAAATCTGCACCGCCATCTCCGAATTTTGTGAAGAAACCTGTTACAGCTTCAGCAGCATGATCAGTTCCGATAACGAGTAGCCCTTGTTGTCCGCCGATTGCGTATTGTGTAACCATGCGAATGCGTGCTTTTACGTTTCCTTTATTGAAATCTGTTAATGATTCACCTAATAAGTTTTCGTATTGATTTGAGAAGGAATCAACAGTTGAAGCGATATCAAAAGCAACAGACTGATCAGCTTGAATAAATTGTAATGCTAATTGTGCATCATCTTCATCTTTTTGTACTTTGTATGGAAGACGTACGGAGATAAACGTTGCGTTACCACCTTCATTACGAACTTCTTCGACTGCAAGCTGTGCTAAACGTCCTGCCAGTGTAGAGTCTTGTCCGCCGCTAATTCCAAGTACAAATCCTTTTGCACCTGTAGTTTTTAAATAAGCTTTTAAGAAATCAATTCGTTTACGAATTTCTACTTTCGGATCAATTACAGGCTGAACATGTAATGCTTTCATAATTTGTTCTTGTAATGTCATTATGTTTTCCTCCTATTCATATTAAAGCGGTAAATAAGTTTATATGTATATTGGTACATACTTCTATCCTTTATTATTTCGCAAAACTAACGAATATACAATAGGATGCGTGTATGAATATGAATGTAGTCATTATAATGAAACTGTTTTATATAAGCAATTGTTTAAAACCTTTCAATAATGTAAGGTTTTTGTCATTTGAATCGATGGAAGGTATTTCCGAACTTTACTAATATAAAAGTATAGTTAGTAGAAGGGCGGAGAAGTAGTATGAACATTAGAGAACTCGCATTTCGAAATGTAACGCGAAATAGACGAACATACTCAGCTTATTTTTTGAGTAGTGCATTTGCAATTATGGCCTTTTTTGTGTATTCATTTTTTGCGTTTCATCCGGCATTAAGTGCTGGAGAATTAGGACAGTACGTATTCGTAAGTATGTCTTTTGCGCAGTCTATTATTTACTTATTTACATTCTTCTTTATTTTATATTCAATGGGAATGTTTTTAAAAACGAGAAAGCGTGAACTAGGAATTTTAATGATGTTAGGTATGACGAAATATCAATTAAAGCGTCTTATCTTCTTTGAAAATATAATGATTGGAATAGGGGCAATAATTTTTGGGATTCTTTCAGGTATGTTGTTTTCAGGAATATTAATATTTGTAGCTCCGATGATATTAAAACTAGATATCTCTTTATCCTATTACATACCGATGAAAGCGATTGTTGTAACGAGTATTATGTTTTTCGTATTATTTATGATCATTTCATTGTTTAGTGCAGGAATGGTTCGTAAAAATAAAATTATGAAATTGTTTAGAGGATCAGCAGAGGCGAAGCCAGAACCGAAGGCATCTATAATTTCTTCTATATTAGCAGTAGTATTGCTTAGTGCTGGTTATGCAGGAGCTCTTATGTCACATGGTGCAATGGTATTTATAATGATGATTCCTGTTACAACGGTAGTCATTATTGGTACGTATTTGCTGTACAAGCAGTTGAGCGTCTTTATTATTAGACTATGTAAAAAAAGTAAACGTTTCTATTGGACACAGACAAATATTATTACTTTGTCAGATTTAGCATACCGTATGAGAGATAACGCAAGAATGTTCTTTATTGTAACGATTATTTCAACAGTAGCATTTTCAGCAATAGGTACATTGGTTGGGTTTGCTTCGATGACGAAAGAAATTATGGACAGACCAATTGCGTTTCACTATCAGTCTAAGCAAGGTAATAGCAATGAGCCACAGCATCTGAAAATCATTGACGAAGGATTAAAGAAACATAATATAGCAGCTTCAAAAATAAATATTTCATCGAAGAAAACGGAGGAGCAGTCGTTAAGAAGCGCCATTTTTATAAAAGAATCAGATTATAAAGAATATGCAAAGTTAACAGGAGAACCATTTAATACTGTATCAAATAAAGAGGCTTTATTTTTGTCAGTCGAAATACCCGGACCACCGATGAAAGAAAGAAAAGAAATTACTTTACCAAATATGAATGAACCTTTAAATGTGAAAAAAGTTAATACTTCTTCATTAAGTAAAATACTAAGAGGTAATGTGTATGTAATCTCTAAAAATCAATATGATTCATTACAAGATGGATTTAAAGAAGAAAAAGATTATATGTATAAAACACAATCCGCTAAAGATGAAATTGAGGTTGGTAAAGAGCTTACGAATCAGATTAAGCCTTATCAAGAACATTCAACGTTTAGTGCAGAAGAGTACGATCAAAATCAAAGTCTACAAATCGCAGGACCCATTTTATTTGTAGGTTTCTTTATTGGTATTGTATTTTTCGTTTGTGCAGGAAGCTTCCTTTACTTCCGTTTATTTTCAGATTTGGAGGACGATACTCGTTTATTTGAAATGATTCGAAAAGTTGGATTGACGAGAGGGGAATTATCGAAAGTAGTCACAATCCGCTTAGCGCTTTTATTCTTCGTTCCAGTTGGAGTTGCAACATTACACGGGGCAGTAGCATTAACTGCGTTAGGACAAATGTTTGAGTACTCACTGTTTAAAGAAAATACAATTGTATTAAGTATTTTCGTAGGTATTCAAGTTGTATACTTCTTAATTATACGATCGCGTTATTTAAAACAATTGAAAGAAAGATTGAATATTCGTTAAATGTGTTTTTTTAACTTTTGTACTATATTTTCTAAAAAGAGTAAGGCATTACCAAATATATAGTGATAAAATGAAAATAGCGAGGTGAAAAAAATAATAGAGAGTAAGGGGGGAGTAACATGAAAGCAACAGGAATTATTCGAAAAGTAGATGAATTGGGACGTATAGTTATTCCTAAAGAATTACGGGATGTATTAGGAATACAAATCAAATCACCACTTGAAATTTTTGTAGAAGAAGACAAAGTCATTTTACAAAAATATCAACCATACAATGCTTGTCAAATAACAGGTGATGTTTCAGATCAAAATATTTCATTAGCAAATGGAAACATTACTGTTAGTATAGAAGGCGCAAAACATGTAATAAAAGAAATTGAGCAGTTTTTGAACAAGAGTAAGATTTAGTCTTAATTTATCCCGCTATTTGTGGGCAGTAAAACTCCCACCTCAAAACTCGGCTGAAGCAAAGAAGTTAGGTGGGAGATCAATTGCCCGTAAACGCCCGATTGGTGAGGGCTAATAATCAGTGGGGGATGAACACCACCCACTGATTATAGTTTCACTTTATATTATTCTATTGAAAAACTGAAAAAGAAAAGGACCATTAATGGTCCTTTTCTTTTGTTTATTGAGAAACATTTGAGAGGAAGGGAAATGGAACGAATAAAACGAATGTTAAATCTAAACGCATTCAATAGTGGTCTGAAATGAAAATAATATATTTTCAGGAGGGATTACGATGAATAGTAGTACAGCGAATAAACAAAAAGGCATTAAATTAATTCCGTTTACTGTAAATAAAGTGGTTGAACAAGTAAATGAAATTCCACCAGGTGTACAATTGATTCATGCTCCGCAAGTATGGGAAAAGAGCGCGAAAGGAAAAGATATTGTCGTTGCTGTTTTAGATACAGGTTGTGATGTAAATCATGTTGATTTAAAAGATCGTATTATTGGTGGGAGAAATTTCACAAAAGATTATGAAGGAAATCCCAATATTTATCTTGATAATAATGGGCATGGTACTCATGTAGCGGGGACAATTGCAGCGACTGAAAATGGAGTGGGTGTACTAGGAGTCGCACCACTTTCTAAAATGTTAGTTTTAAAAGTATTAGCTGGAGATGGTTCTGGAAGTTATGAGCAAATTATTGAGGCCATTCATTATGCTGTAAATTGGAGAGGACCGAATAAAGAGAAAGTGAGAATTATTTCAATGTCACTTGGTGGTCCGCAAGATGTACCAGAGTTACATGAAGCTATTCAAAATGCGGTAAAACAAGACGTACTTGTCGTGTGCGCTGCAGGAAATGATGGAGATTGTAACGATGATACTGAAGAATTAGATTTTCCAGGTGCTTATTCTGAAGTAATTGAAGTAGGTGCTGTTAATTTAGAGCGGAAAATTTCATGCTTTAGTAATTCAAATCAAGAAATTGATTTAGTAGCGCCGGGTGATGAAATACTGTCTACGTATCCAGAGGGGAAATATGCGGTATTAAGTGGCACTTCAATGGCGACGCCGCATGTCGCTGGGGCGCTAGCACTTCTCATAAAGCAGTGTGAGAGAGAGTATGGTAGAAAATTATCAGAGCCGGAAATATATGCGCAACTTATAAAAAGGACTGTACCTTTAGGGTATGAACGTACATCTGAAGGGAATGGATTAATAGATTTATTAAAAGAATAGTAATTACTAAAAAACATCTCATATTTATATGAGATGTTTTTTAGTATGGTTCTGTCGCATGTATTACAACATCTAATAAACCAGGGAATCGAGCATTTAAATCATCTTCACGAATTGAAATGAAACGTTGCGTTCCCTCAAGTCGTGTAAACATAACACCAGATTCACGTAAAACTTTGAAATGATGAGATAAAGTTGATTTTGCAATTGGAATGTTTAACGCGCCACAAGATTGTTCATTTTTCTCTAGTAGCATAGTTACAATTTGTAAACGAATTTGATCGCTAAGTGCATATAAGACAGAAGAGAATTGAATTTCTTCTCGATTTGGATGATAGAGAGTACGCATTTTTTCACCTGCTTGTATAAGTTAATATATTTGCACTATAACATATAAAGTGGTATATTTCTATTGTTCGAATATAATCGAACAATAGAAATATAGGGGGATAAAAAATGAAGTATACAAAATTGCAAAAGGCAGGACTAAATATTTCGAAGTTGGGATTAGGAACAAACGCTGTTGGGGGACATAATTTATATGCTGATGTGAATGAGGAAGAAGGAAAAAGATTAATAGAAGAAGCAATTCAGCAAGGGATTACATTTTTTGATACAGCAGATTCATACGGTTTCGGTAGATCAGAGGAATTGGTAGGAGAAGTATTAAAAGGAAAACGCCACGAGTTTGTACTTGCTACAAAAGGTGGAATTCAGCCGTTATTAAATGGAGAGGCTCATATTAATAATGAACGAAGCTATTTAAGAAATGCTGTGGAAAATAGCTTAAGAAGATTACAAACTGATTATATTGATTTATATTATTTACATTTTACAAATCCTGAAACAAGTTACATAGATTCAATTGGAGAACTTACTCGCCTAAAAGAAGAGGGGAAAATTCGTTCAATTGGAATATCTAACGTAAATGTAGAGCAATTAAAAGAAGCGAATCAGCACGGACATATAGATGTTGTACAATCACCGTATAATATGTTGGATCGTGCTGCTGGGGAAGAACTTTTGCCATATTGTATAGAATCAGGTATTTCATTTATACCGTACGGGCCTCTTGCTTTTGGGATACTAGGCGGGAAATATACAGAAGATTTTAAATTAAACGAAGGCGATTGGCGTCAAAGTGTAAATCTATTTGAAGAAAATACATATAAAAATAACTTTAAAAAAGTTGAGATGTTAAAAGATTTAGCTAAAGAAATGAATCTTGAAGTATCACATTTAGCTTTAGCGTGGCTATTAAATAAAAAAGGAATTGATACTGTTATTCCTGGTGGGAAACGAGCGAAGCAAATAAGCGAAAGTGTAAGAGCAGTGGATGTTTCATTGAATGAAAAAGTTATGAAAGAGATTGAATCTATTTTAGAAGATTAGTTGAAAAGAGAAGAAATACATGAAGGAGCTTTTGAGTGCAGGGGGTAAAAAAAGTAGACAAATAATAGAAATGTATTGTAATAAAATTATGGGGAATCCAAAAATAAAAATCCCTAAAGAGATAGGGATTTTTATATCGGCATATAGTTCATTGGAAAAGGATATGTTTAGTTTAATATATAGGACTACTTATATTTGTGAAATAGATGTGAAAGTAATGTGAAAAATGCCGTAATAAAAAGCACTGTTTTAGCTAAAACAGTGCTTTTCGTTTAGATTGAACTGTTGCCGCATTTTCATCATGTATTCCTGCTTCTTCAATAATTCGTTTTTTTACTTTATTTAATAGATGGTCTACTGCCTCACCAAAATAGTTAGCTTCGCTTTTTGTGCGGGCTTCTCGTAAACATTTATAGTTTTCTAGCAGTTCCTCTTTTTCGGTGTTTGTTAAGAAATCTTCTATTTTCTTTTTTGTCATACGAAACACCCTTTCTTCTGACAAACGACGCAATAGAAAATATTTATTTTTTATTATAACAATAATTTTTAGAGAAAGTATAGACTAACGTCGTAATAGTTTGTCAATTTCTTGGATTTTCTCATCAGCTTTCCCAATTTGCGTATTTTTAGCCTGTTCACCACCAAGAGCTTGGTGAAGTAAAAACGTTTGACCGGAAATAGCGGTCACAATGGAGACTTTTATAATTTCTTTTATTAAGGTGACATCGAATAAAACGAGTCCAAGAAGTGCGGCGAGGCTACCTGTAAAAATATCAGTTAAAAATCCAAAATGAAAAAAAGTTTTTAAACGGCGTGGAAGCAATAACTTGCCTTGGTTATTGATTAGATGGGAAACGAAGCCAGTAATGCCACCAACGAGAACTGCGGTTAGCCATTGATACATTTCCATCGAATCCACTCCTTTTAGTGAATAAGATTCGATAATTTTATATTGATTCCTTTTAATATTTCATATAAGCATATTGAGAAAGTTTGTTTAGGTTTATTCCGTATTCAATTTAAATATAACAGAAAAATCTGATATATTTCAGTCTATTATATGAAGCGGTTATTCCTTAATATGAATGTAGAAAGGGGTGCGTGATATGAATATAGATTATCGAATAAGAAGTGTAGATGGTTATACAAAAAATATAGGGGAATTAGTAAGCATGCTGTAACATTACAGGAAATAAACGAGCTATCAGTTGAGCAATTAGATTTAATTATGCCGAGTGGAGGGAATTCCATCGGAGCGTTACTAAAGCATATAGCAGCTATTGAAAAAGCACATCAGCTTATTTCATTTCAAAAGCGTGACTTTACAAAAGAAGAATTAGAAATTTGGGAAGATGCACCGTATTTAGGGGAAGCAGGGAAATCTATTCGTGGCTATGACATACCGTATTATGTACAACTTTTGCAAAGTGTTCGAGAAGAGTCGCTAAAGTATTTGAGTAAAGTAGATGATACATGGCTAATGTCAGAAAGAAAGTGGCCTAAAGGTGTAGCGTATAACCAGCACTATCTTTGGTTTCATGTGATAGAAGATGAAATTAGTCATCGTGGACAAATTAGAATGTTAAAGAGAAAGTTATTCGAAAATTTCGTCAAATAAAGTAGCTTTTTAAATCGACATTCCATATAATGAGAGTAATTAAAATAAGATCGGAGTGATGTATTATGGCGAATATGACTGTAATGAATAATAAATTAAATACAAAGGTGGATGGAAAGGGCGATATTATATAAGATCGTTCGCAATCCTTCCACTTAGTACAAACTAGGGAGGATATTGATTTGAATCAAAATATTTTAGAATCATTCGGCTGGGATTCATTTTTTGAAGAGCAAGCTGTAGAGAAGAATTATGAAGTAGGGCGTATTTTACTTGAGCATAAGCATATATATCGCATTATTTGTAATGACGGTGAATATATGGCAGAGCTGTCTGGGAAGTTTCGGCATGAAGCGGTAACGAAAGGAGATTACCCAGCAGTTGGTGATTGGGTGTATATAAAGAAAATAGAAAATGAGAAAAAGGCAATCATTCATCGTATTTTTTCGAGAAGAAGTTCTTTTTCAAGACAAGAAGCTGGTAATAGAACTGAAGAACAAATAATTGCAGCAAATGTTGATTATTTATTTTTAGTGAATGCACTTAACCATGATTTTAACGTAAGAAGGTTGGAGCGTTATTTACTATTAGCGTATGAAAGTGGTGCAATGCCTGTTATTGTTTTAACAAAAAGTAGTTTATGTGAAGATGTGGAACAAAAAATTGTAGAAACGGAAGCTGTTGCAATTGGTGTTCCGGTCTTCGTCGTCGATAGTTTAGAGCATAGAGGTATTGACTCATTACAACAATTTGTTGCTTCAGGAAAAACAATTGCTTTAGTCGGCTCATCAGGGGTTGGAAAATCTACTTTGTTAAATGCACTCGTAGGAATTGAGATAGCGAAAACGGGAGATATACGTGAGGAAGATAGTAAAGGGCGGCATACGACAACTCATCGTGAGCTGTTCCAACTACCGAGTGGGAGCTTAGTCATTGATACTCCTGGCATGAGGGAGTTACAACTTTGGGAAGGAAGCGATGCAATCCAAACAACATTTTCTGATATTGAAGAATTTGCAAAAACATGCCGCTTTCGAGATTGTAAACATGAGAATGAACCAGGATGCGCAGTGCATAAAGCAATTGATAACGGGCTAATGACGATAAATCGTTTGCAAAGCTATAAAAAGTTGCAAAGAGAATTGGCGTATTTTATGAGAAAACAAGATGCTATTCTCGCAAGAGCTGAGCGTGATAAGTGGAAGAAGATTTCTAAACAACATAAAAAAATGTAAAAAACCAAAGGACTATTCCTTTGGTTTTTTGTATTTGTAAATTTTATAATAATATTATTCATATATATAGACAAAGGGAGAATATTTGTTTAAACTTTACAAGGTGTTTATCAAAAACGAATTGTAAAAATAGAGGATAGGGAATGGGATATATTCATAATTGGTTATTTATCTTTAAAACTTAATATTAAAATGTAGGAGGTTTATAATGAGTAAACTGTTAAGGTGGTTTCGAGATATAAAAGTAGCAAAAAAGCTATTAATTTCATTTTTGATAATTTTAATTGCGGCTGTCTCTATTATTGGAGGAATGTCTTATCAAACGGCTAAAAAGAATTTTGAATCACAAATTACGAGTAGTGCTCACGATAATATAAAAATATTAGATAATCTAATCAATCAAATGATTGAGGCGAAATTTAACGAAGTAAATAACTTTGCACGAGTGATTCATAGTGATATGTATCAAGGAGATAATCAAGATGAATTAAGAAAGGTATTATCTCAATATATTAATTTAAATAAAGATATTGAACAAGTATATGTTGCCGGCAATGATAAGAAGTTTGTGCAAGAACCAAATATACAAATGGCAGCAGATTATGATCCAACAACTCGTTCTTGGTATAAAGATGCAGTGAGTAAACAAGGTGGAATCGTGGTCACTGAACCGTATAAGGCGAAAGGAAATGGACATATTGTCGTAACGATTGCGAAACAAACAGAAGATAAAAATGGTGTTGTTGCGGTAGATTTAAGTTTAGAGAATTTATTGAAAACAACAAAGTTAATCAATATTGGTAAAAAAGGATATACTTTCATTTTAGATGGAAAACAAAAAATAATTGCGCATCCTCAAGAAAAACCAGGAGATAAAGCAGCTGATTCTTGGGCAAAGAGAATTTACGAAGATAATCAAGGCACTTTTTCATACACGTATGATGGTAGTGAAAAGAAAATGGTATTTGCTACAAACTTAAAAACAGGTTGGAAAATCGGTGGAACGATGTACTCAAATGAAGTAATTGAAGCTGCTCAGCCTGTATTTTATAATATGTTAATTGTTATGCTTATTTCATTAGTTGTAGGAGGGGCACTTATTTATTTCGTAACTCTTTCTATTACAAAACCTTTAAAGAGATTAGTTGCCACTTCTAAAGAAATAAGTGAAGGAGATTTAACGCAAACAATTGAAATTCATTCAAACGATGAAATCGGTCAACTTGCAAAAGGTTTTAATGAAATGACAGATTCACTAAGAACGTTAATTGGAAGAATTAATACTTCAGCAGGGCATGTTGCAGCTGCATCTGAAGAGTTAACAGCAAGTGTGAGACAAGCGAGTGAAGCGACTGAACAAATTACATCAGCAATGGATGAAATATCAAGTGGTGCAACGACGCAAACAGCAAGCGTAGAAAATGGTGCTATGTTACTGTTTGATGTAACAGAAGGGATTCAGCATGTAGCAAATAGCTCATCATCTATTAATACTGCTTCTGCTCACACTCGCGAAAAAGCAGAAGATGGTGGAAAGCTAGTTGGAAAAACAGTAAATCAAATGCAATCTATTGCGGAATCTGTTTCACAGTCAGATGCTGTTATTCAGTTGTTGAATAACAAATCAAAGCAAATTGGTGATATTTTAGAAGTTATTCAAAATATTGCAGATCAGACAAATCTTCTAGCTTTAAATGCAGCAATTGAGGCTGCAAGAGCTGGTGAGCATGGAAGAGGCTTTGCAATTGTTGCTGATGAAGTACGAAAATTAGCAGAACAATCTAGTGTATCATCAAGTGAAATTAGTAAATTAATTTGTGAAATACAAGATGATATGAGTAAGACAGTAAAATCTATGAATAATGTAAATGAAGAAGTGCAATCTGGACTTGTTATCGCAAATGAAACAAAACAAAATTTCACTGAAATTTTACAATCTACAAATGAAATTGCTGACCAAATTAAAACGATGGTTGAAACAGCTAATGGGATGTCAAAAGGTGCAAATGAAGTATCTATTTCGGTTGGTCAAATTGCTATGACGGCACAAAATAATGCGACGAGTACACAAAGTGTTGCAGCGTCAGCTGAGGAGCAGTTAGCTTCTATGGAAGAAATTGGTTCTGCGGCTGGTACACTATCTCAAATGGCTGAAGAGTTACAAGTATTAATTGAAAGATTTAAAGTATAAAAAGGGGAGGCTGTCTCAAAATAGCATTAGTGCTATTAGAGACAGTCTTTTAGCTGATAAACGGATTAGAGGTTCAATGTATTTAATGTTTGTCGAAAAATAGAGGAATTTGTTAAGCGGGTGTATAATTAATATAATATAGACTACGTTTAAAGGAGATCAGTATGGGAGTGTATTGGGGAACGAAAAGACATTCTTGGCTTAGCTATGTCTCGTTTTGGTTAAGCATTTTATTCTTTGTTGCTTTTTTAATTGAAGTGTTTGTATTTAAAACACTTTCAAATAGCTCATTACAAATCGTTAAATACTTTTATTTTATATTTGTTCCATTAAATATCATTCTTAGTTTAAGGTTATTATTTAAGAAGAATGAAAAGAAAATATTACCGATTTTTAGTTTAATTGTATCACTATTATTTGCAAGTTTAATTATAGTGTTAGCATTAGCAGCTACAGGAAAAGTCTTATGAGGAGAGTGATATAAATTACTCTTCTTTTTTGTGGTTTTTTAAGAGTTATAAGTAGTGTGTAGGAAATAAGGAAAGTGATAAGTTATCAGTAAGAGGACGTATTAGTGAATAGAGAGTGAACTGAAAATACTATATGTTTTGTATGTGTTTATAAAGCAAATGAATGCAGTAAGATTCGTGATATATGGTACAATAAACATGGATAGTGATAGAGATAAAGGGTATATAAAATACTCATCGTTTTTTAGTAAGAGAGGGGTTATCTTATGCTATACGAGGATTTGATGACATTATTCCAAGCTGCTCCGATAAAATTAGATAGAGGCGGCTGGAAATATATAATCCAGGAACAAAATGATAATTATGAAATTGTTGATGAAATGTTAAAAAAGCAAATGAATGTTGAATTGTATTTTAATGAGTATGATGAGGTGAAAATCACTTTATATAAAGATGGAAGCCCTATTACTACTATGCAAAGAATTGCTATTTCAAAAGTTGAGTTGGATGAAGAGGAAGACGGCATTCAATTCGTATTGGAACGCATGCCAAGTCGAATGATTCGTTTGCAATTAAAGCCATATCTTGCAGTAGAAATGGGGCCGTACTGGGAAGTATGTGAAGACTGTGAATGAAGATGAAAAACATCCGTATACACGGATGTTTTTTTATGTTTTTTGAAGTTGTTTAAAGGCAATAATCGGTAGTAAAATGATGCTCACCCAACCGATAATAGGGTATAGAATATGAAGTAATTCACTATATCCAATGAAACTAAAGCAATAACTAATTAGTAATATGAAGTAAATAATGTTATTACTTTTCCATTCGGTAATGGATTGCATTTGTTTTGTCATCCCGAACACATTACCAACTAAAGTTGTGAACACTTCACCGAAAATAATAAGAACAAAGAAAAAGTGAAAAGTTGCATTAAATCTTCTTATGACTTCAGCCATTGGGATATTGTATTGATAAAATTGGTCGACTGATAAGATAGCTAAATGGCTGCATAATAAAATTAAAGAAAGTCCTGCACCACCTAAAATTCCACCCCACAAAATGGCTTTTCGATCTTTTACTTCACTGGCTAACGGGACGAGAACGCTTTGGGCGAGCGAAAGATTTAAAGCGACATATGTAATAGGGCTAGTAATCCACTTCATATTCCAGCTCTCTGCAGGAATAGTATTACTAATAGGTGTTGTACTATGGAAAAAGGTTGTAATAGCGAGTCCGATAATAAAGATCATCATAATAGGTACGACAAGCGTATTTACTTCAAAAACACCTTGTAATCCCCGGCTCCCAATAATGAGACAGGCGATGACCGTGATGAAAATACCAAGTTGTCTCGGGAGGCGGAGTTGTTCTTCAAATACTGCACCGGCTCCTGATAACATAACGCTCGTTACACCAAATAATACGAGTAATAGTAATGTGTTTACGACATTTCCAAATACATCCCCAAATAAATATTTGTTGAATTCTTGAGCTGAGAATGCCCCTATTTGTGATGAAAGTAACATCATCTTTGTGCCGAGCCAAATAAAAAAAAATCCACTTATACATATGCCAATGGTTCCGTAAAATCCGTTAACTGTAAAAAATTCAACAATTTCGCGCCCAGTAGCAAATCCAGCTCCAACGACAGTTCCGATATAAGTAGCAGCGACTTTCTTTGCTACTTGCCATTGTTGATTGTCCATGTTATCCCTCTTTCTTCTATGATGAGCTTGACTTACTATTATGCATATGTGTGAGCTTGGACAATTAGACATGTGAAGTAGTTGAAAGAATACATGAATTATATGATATTAGGGAAATATTAAGGTTGTTAAAACTTTGTTACATATAAGCTGTTCATTCAAAAGAATAGGGAATGTATGGTAAAATGAAGTTAGGTCATTAAAAGATAGTAACATGATAAGAGGAGTGGATTGTATGAGTACGAAAACGAATGTTGTTGAAGTATTAAACAAGCAGGTAGCAAACTGGAATGTATTATATGTCAAACTGCATAATTATCATTGGTATGTGACAGGACCGCACTTCTTTACATTACATGAGAAATTTGAAGAGTTTTATAATGAAGCAGGAACATACATTGATGAGTTAGCAGAGCGTATTTTAGCGTTAGAAGGAAAACCGTTAGCGACAATGAAAGAGTATTTAGCAACTTCAACTGTAATCGAAGGGACAAGCAAAGAGTCTGCAGAAGAAATGGTGCAAATTTTAGTAAACGATTTTTCTGCACTTATTCAAGAATTAAAAGAAGGTATGGAAGTAGCTGATGAAGCTGATGATGAAACATCGGCTGATATGCTATTAGCAATTCATACGACATTAGAACAACACGTATGGATGTTAAGTGCATTCTTAAAATAAACATAAATGGATTAAAGAAAAACTCTGTTGAAAAATTCTTTCAATAGAGTTTTTTATAATTTTTCAGTTTTCTTTTATGCTATAATATAGTAAAAAGGAGGCGATACAATGTTTCGCTTTTTCAGAACTGGAAAAGAAGATAGGGAAATTACGAAAGATGAATTAGAACAAGCGATGGCGAAGTTTCTAGAAACGAATGCTAATATCGTTTATACAGTTTTAGTAAATGATGATTACACAGTAAATTATGATTTGTTAAAGCCCTATTTACCTGCATTTCCAACAAATTTTTTTCTGATAACGAAGGAAACGCTTGAAGTATTTGAACATACAGAAGAAAATTTAAACCTAGTTAAAGAAATTGATATCGTACAAAAGGCCGTAGATCAATATGTAACAGAAAAAGAAATGTTCCCAATTGTTGAAGATAGCGAAGATCGCCTCATATGCAGAGTGAAGCTAGGACCATATTTAAATCGTATATTAAAAAGAAACTTATATATTTCAGAAAAGCATTATTTAGTTTCAAGTAAACCAGATAAGAAAAAAAAGAATAGTGGGCAGATGTTATGAGAACAACAACAATAATATTATTGTTGTCTTTTTTTTATTAAAATATTGATTTTTCAGTTTATTTAACTTTATACTACAACTAGTGGATAGGAAGGAGTGGTGTATTATGCGTATACATACATTAACTATTAAATATCATTCTGAGAATCAGGTATTATTAAGTTGAATTGTAGAATTTAACTACTTATACCGTGACCCTAGAATGATAGGAAGATTGGAGAAGCAATTATTATAAAAGGTTACGGGGGAATTCCTATATGGAAAATAATATGACTTATATTAAGTTATTAAATGAAACGTTACATTGTTATGCAAATAAAGGAAGTTTTGAAGCGTATTCTTATATAATGAATAATGCTAAAGATGTAATGGGTAATGAAGTACAAATATATAATTTTAAATATGCATTAGCAAGTGCAGCAGGACTTGAAGAAGAAGCGTTGCATTTAATGAAGAAAGCAATTATAGAAAATGGATTTTGGTACGGAAGTGAGTATTTAATTTCCGATGATGATTTAAAACCACTACATAAATTTGAAGAGTTTCATAGAATGGTTCAATTATGTAAAGAAAGAGAAGAATTAGCAAAAAAATCGGAACAAGCAGACGTGAAATATAAATACAGCAAACAAACTGAAAATCTACTAATAACACTACATGGGGATCAAGAAAATATACAAATAATAGAACCATATTGGAACTCTGTAATGGAACAAGGTTTTATGCTAGCATTGCCTCAATCTTCCCAAATTCAATTTTCAGATGGATATGTGTGGGATAATATCGAAAGAGGAAGAGATGAGTTAAAAGGACATTACAATAAGATTAAAGTGAATAAAACATTTGGGAATATTATTATTGGTGGCTTTTCTGCTGGGGCAAGAGTAGCGTTACATTCCATGTTACAAGGTGAAATAGAAGTGAACGGTTTTATTTTTGTGGCACCGTGGCTTCCGGAAATGGAAGAATGGGAAGAGATGATTGGAATATTGCATGATAAAAGCATAAAAGGATATATAATATGTGGGGATCAAGATGAAGATTGTTTTGAAGGTACACAGCAATTTGTAACGTTATTAAAGGATAAAAATATAGAACATAAGTATAAAGTTGTGCCTAACTTAAATCATGATTATCCTCATAATTTTGATGAGTTATTAAAAGAAGCTATTGAATATATAGGAAGCAAAAACAATTGATTGGTAGTAAGAAAAGGAGATGCATCATATGTGATGCATCTCCTTTTCGTTATTATAAATTAAAAGCATCTGCCAATAGGCGATAAGAGTTTAATTTATGTTCAAATTGATGAGTAATCGTGACAATCATAAATTCGTCAGTATTATACGCTTTGCTTAAGTTTAATATTTTTTCTTTCACAGAAGACGGATCACCGACAATCATACGTTGACGATTTTCTTTTATGCGGAATAGATCATAAGCACTATACGAATAATTTTGAGCAGTTTCAATAGAAGGAGTACCAGTAGTCCGTTTTCCTTGTTCTAATAGTAAAATCGATAAATCAAGGCTTGATGCAATCTTCTCCGCTTCTTCATTTGTTTCTCCGCAAATAACAAAAATAGATACGATTGATTTTGGTTTATCACCTAAATAGGAAGGTTGGAATTGTTCTTGGTAAGCCTTCATTACTTCAGGGCCACCGTATCCGTTAATGAACTGTGCAAATGCAAAAGAAGCGCCTTGCTTTGCCGCAATCATTGCACTTTCTCCGCTAGAACCGAGCATCCACATTTCAGGAGATGTTGGGATAACTGGAGTAGCCTTTAAGTTTGCATAATGATGGTTTTCTGGTACTTGATCATGTAAGTACATAGCAACATCTGCAATTTGTTCTGGATATTGATCAAGTGAGACCATTTTACCTTCTTGAAGTGCGCGAGTTGCTATCGGCATACCACCAGGCGCTCTCCCGACACCAAGGTCGATGCGGCCCTTATAAAGTGCTTCTAAAACGCGGAAATTCTCGGCAACTTTATATGGACTATAATGTGGCAGCATAACACCACCAGAACCAACTCTAATACGGTCAGTTTTCGCGGCAATATGTGAAATGAGTATTTCTGGACTTGAACCAGCTAAGCTAACTGAATTATGGTGCTCGGATACCCAAAAACGTGTGAATCCGAGTTTCTCAACTTCTTGTGCAAGCGTAACTGTATGCGAAATAGCTTGGGCTGCTGTGCTACCATCTGAAATAGGTGATTGGTCTAATACACTTAATTTGATCATAGAATATACCTCTCAATCTTAATGTACATCCTATTATATATTTACTTACGAAAAATGCGTAATGAAATGCTCAAAAGGAAAAGTGAATAATTTTTTATCCGCTTTTAATGAGAAAACCCTCGTTCATAATGATTCATTTCGACTAAGTTTAATATATATTCGTAGTTATCAATTTCTAAATGTATTTGCTTGCGTTCTTCTTCAGTTAGTTTAACGCTAGTGAGTTTTTTACATAACTGTTGTTTCTTTAATTCTAAATGTTTTTTTGTAGCCTGATAATCGTAAGTACGTTTCATGTGTATCCACCCTTTCCATACAGTTACTATCTGTATGTTTATCATATGAAGCATGTGGAAGGGGGAGAGCTGCACCTTATGTATTTTTAGTGAATTTTCAAATTGTGGTGGTGTTATGTTTAAGTGAATTTATGAATAAAATGCACTAAACCACTAATTTGTATTTCATGAAGTAAGGGGTGGGATTGTGCAGAAAGATATAATGTTTAACAATGAGATGGATGAAACGTTAAAAGTTATAAATAAGGGATTGAAGAAGACGACACGTCCGAAACAAATCATTGTAGTAGGGGCTGGTATGGCTGGATTAGTTTCGGCATCTTTATTAAAAGCAGCAGGGCATGAAGTGAAGGTTTTTGAAGCGAACAACCGTGTAGGTGGCCGCATAGAGACAGTTAGGATGGAAGATACCGGATTATATTTAGATGTTGGAGCGATGAGAATTCCGTATTCGCATACATTAACGATGGCATATATAAGAAAGTTTGGGCTACAGGTGAGCCCTTTTATTAATAGGAATGAGACAGATATTATATACGTAAATGGTCGGAAAACGACATTAAAACAATACGAAAAAGATCCAAGTATTTTAAGATATCCTGTGGAAATGAATGAAGTTGGGAAAACGTCTGAGGAACTATTAATGTTAGCGGTACAGCCCATTATAAATTTTATAAAAAAGAACCCAGAGAAAAATTGGGATATTGTAGTAAAGGATTTTGGGAAATATTCTACAGGTCAATTTTTAAAATATCATCCTTATCAATATAATACGTATTTTTCGCCAGTAACGATTGAGATGATAGGTGTTCTATTAGATTTAGAAGGTTTTTTAGAAAGGTCATTCGTTGAGACGTTACGTTTTTTATATATTATGCAAGAGGAGAGCGGATTTTGCGAAATAATAGGTGGGAATGATAGATTACCAAAGTCTTTTTTACCACAATTAGAAGGAAATATTATATATAATCAAAAATTAATGAAGCTTCATCAACAAGCCAATAGTGTAACAGCCTATTACCGGAACGAGGAAACTTTTGAATATAGTAGTATTACAGGGGATTTAGTTATTGTTACAATTCCTTTTTCAACAATGCGATTTGTAGAAGTAGATCCATTTGATTCGATATCTCATGCGAAGTGGAAAACAATTCGCGAATTGCATTATATGCCAGCTACAAAAATAGGAATTCAATTTAAAAGTCGTTTTTGGGAGGAACAAGGGCAATTAGGTGGGAGAATTATAACAGATCTTCCTATACGTTATGCGTATTATCCAAGCCATGGAATCGGAGAGAAAGGGCCTGCTATGATGTTAGGAAGCTATACATGGTCTTATGATGCGTTGTTATGGGATGGGTTATCAAAGGGGGATCGTATCTATTACACACTACAAAATTTAGCAACAATATTAGGTGGTCAAGTATATGATGAGTTCATGTCTGGAATATCAAAGAGTTGGACATTAGATCCATATGCGCTTGGAGGGTTTGCACTATTTCAAGCTGGCCAAGAATCAGAATTACAGCCAGTCATTGTAAAACCTGAGGGGAGAATATATTTTGCTGGTGATCATACAACGCTGTATCACGGATGGATTCAAGGTGCGATTGAATCTGGAGTTCGTGTAGCGATGGAAGTGAATGATCAAAAAGTTTAAAATTCAGAAATTTCTTTACTGTATAACTTGAGATGGATATTATTATATATAAAAGAATTATAGGGAGTGTTTACAGTGAATCCGTTATTATTCGATTTTCCTTCTGAATTTTATACTGACAGGCTTTTTATTCGAATGCCAAAACCAGGTGATGGTAAAGTTGTATATGACGCAATTCAAGCTTCAATACAAGAATTAAAACCTTGGATGGTCTTTGCACAAAAAGAGCAAACAGAGGAAGAAATAGAAGAGAGTATTAGAAAATCGCATATTCAATTTTTGCAGCGTGAGGATTTGAGATTACTAGTTTTTTCGAACGAAACAGGTGAATTTATTGCATCTGCCGGATTACATCGTATTAATTGGGATATACCTCAATTTGAAATCGGGTATTGGATTGATTCAAGGTTTAGTGGAAAGGGCTATATGGTAGAGGCTGCAAAAGGTATAACAGATTATGCTTTCACTGAATTGAAAGCAAACCGCGTAGAAATTCGTTGTGATTCTCTAAATAAGAAGAGTAGAGCGATACCAGAGAAATTAGGCTTTAAATTAGAGGGTACTTTAGAAAGCGCGAGTGTTGCGGTGGATGGAAATGGATTAAGGGATATGTGTGTATTTGCAATGACGAGAAATACATATGAAAAAGAAGAGCTGTAAAGAAACAGCTCTTCTTTTTGTTTATTATGGTACAGGATGTCCATTAGAGCTTTCGAAAATTGTAAACCATTGTTGGCGGTCTAAGTTAACTTTTGTAGCAAGAGCGGCTGTTTTCACACGATCTAATTTACCAGAGCCAACGATTGGCATCATGTTAGCTGGATGAGCGAGTAACCATGCATACATAACAGTATCGATGCTAGTAACACCTAGTTCAGTAGCAACTTTTTGTAAAGTTTCACGTACACGTATGGCACGTTCTGATTGACCAGTAAAGATTTCACCACCAGCAAGAGGTGACCAAATCATTGGATTAATTCGTTTTTCTTGGCATAAATCAATCGTACCTTTTTCAAAATGCTCAAGCTGCATCGCAGATACTTCAATTTGATTTGTAATGAGCGGGAAATCTAAATACGAACTTAACATATTAAATTGTGAAGGTAAAAAGTTAGATACACCGAAGTGACGAACCTTTCCTTCTTGCTTTAAGCGTGAGAACGCTTCTGCCACTTCATTTGGGTCCGTGAATGGATCAGGACGATGAATGAGCAATACATCAATATAATCTGTATGTAAGTTTTGTAATGAATCCTCCGCGCTTTTTATTATATGTTCAGCACTCGTATTGTAGTGAGCAACATATCGCTCTGGAAATTTAGGGGATGGGGGAGCGATTCCACATTTAGTGATGATTTGCATATTTTCGCGTAAGGAAGGCTTTAGTTGTAACGCTTCTCCAAACAATCCTTCACATGTATATCCGCCATAAATATCAGCGTGATCGAAAGTAGTAATCCCCAAATCCATACAGTCTTCAATAAAAGAAAGTAACTCTTGCTTTGTCATATTCCATTCTGCTAAACGCCAGAACCCTTGAATAATACGAGAAAATTCTAGTGTTTCGGCCATTTGAACTCGTTCCATTATAAGTACCCCCTTGATGAATGATAATATTTTTGAAAAGGCTTTCTTGCTACATATTATTATATAGTTACCCGGTTGTACATACAATAAATATGTTTTGCTACAAAAACGTTTTTCTCTATATGCTATAATGTAGAAACATATAGCTATAAGGAGATGTAAGGAATGATTCCAGTAACAATACTAACTGGTTTTCTTGGATCAGGGAAAACGACATTATTAAATCGAATTTTATCAGAGGATCACGGCAAGAAATTAGCAGTGATTGTAAATGAAATAGGGCAAATTGGTATCGATAATCAATTAATTATGAACGTTGAAGAAGAAATTATGGAAATGACAAACGGTTGTTTATGCTGTACTGTGCGTGAAGATTTACTTGTTGCTTTAAAACAATTACTGGATGTGAAAGCAGAAGGGAAAATGGACTTTGATGGATTAGTAATTGAAACAACAGGTCTTGCAAATCCAGGTCCGATTATTCAAACTTTCTTTTTAGATCCAGTTATTCAATCTGCATACCAAATTAACGGTGTTGTAACAGTTGTAGATAGCTATCATATACATAAACATTTTGAAAAGGGACTAGAAGCAAAAGAACAAATTGCCTTTGCTGATGTTGTGTTAGTAAATAAATTAGATTTAATTGAAGAAAATGAGAAAGAAAGTCTCGTACATGAACTGCAAGGCATTAATCCAACTGCAAAATTAATCGAGACGACTAACTGTGAGGTAGATATACCATCGTTACTACAAATTCAAACGTTTAAAACGAAAGATACGTTACAAATTTACCCTCATAAAGAACATAACCATTTAGAAGGTGTAAAATCGTTTGTACTACGTGAAGAGCGTCCGTTAGATTTACAAAAACTGAATGAGTGGATGTCAGCTGTCGTGCAAGAGCTAGGGGAGTATTTATATCGTTACAAAGGGATATTATCTATTGACGGAGTAGATAAAAGAATTGTTTTCCAAGGTGTACATACATTGTTTGCTGCTTCGTACGATAGAGAGTGGCAAGAGGGCGAAGAGCGGGTAAGCGAAGTAGTGTTCATCGGAAAAGATATTAATAAAGAATGGTTCCAAGAACATTTTGAAGAATGTGTGAAATAAGTCTGCGTAAATCGCAGGCTTATTTTTTATGAGCATATTAATGAGATAATACTAGATTACAAAAATGAAGTAATAAGGGAACGAAACTAAAAATAGAAAACATAACATTGATAAATGCATAATAAAAAGCCTGTTTTCACAGACTTGTATTGTCATCTATAAGTAATTCCATTACAACACCTACAACTGGACCTTCGTCATCAATATCCCCATTTAAACGGAAGCCAAATGACTCATATAGTCCCATTGCGTGTTTGTTGTCAGGATGTAAACTTAAATAAATTATTTTACATTCGAATTTTTGTTGCAAGAATTGAATTAGTAAGCGAAGGAAACGTTTTGCGTATCCTTTTCCTTGAAATTGTTGGTCAATCATAAAACGATCTAACCATACACTTTCATGTTTTTGGGAATACCAACCGTACATTGCGTATCCAACGAGTGTTTCTTTGTCATATAAGCCTACTGACGTTCCGTTTTCTTCATATAATGATTCCGCTAAAGAAAACGCATTGCTTTCAATAAACTGCTGCTGGTCTTTTGCTACGTCTAAAGCAGCAACTGAACGCCAATTATTTGCTGTTACTTCACAAATGTGAAGATTCATAGTTCCAACTCACCTTCTAAATTTGTATAGCTTACAAGCTAATATGGATAATTCTACTTGTTATTTCGATCAAGTCAAGGATAAATACATAAAAAGGCAGCTGAATGACATATTCAGCTGCCTAGAAAATATAGTTGATTAGTTTGTTGCTTCTTTTAAAGTATTTACGTTTTCTTCCATTAATGTGAAGTAATCTTTATTGTTCTTTGCATCATCCTCAGAAATAGTAGCAAGGTGATTTAAGCGTAAAATTTTTGTACCTGTTTCTTTTTGAATAACTGATGCTACTTTTGGAGTAGAGAATGTTTCAAATAAAATATATTGTAGACCGTGCTCTTTTACTGTTTTTGTAATGTCAGCAAGCTGTTTTTGAGATGGTTCATCAGATGCTGAAATTCCAGCGATTGGAATTTGTTTCAAACCGTATCGTTGTTCCCAGTAGCCGTAAGCTGCGTGTGAAACTAATATTTCTTTCGTTTTTGCATTTGCAACAACTGCTTTAAATTGATCATCTAAATCAGTGAATTTTGTTTGTAGTGCTGCAAAGTTTTTTTCGAACTCTTTTTTATGTTCAGGCTGTAATTCTACAAGTGCATTTTTAATTTTTTCTGCTTGTTTCATCGCAAGAGTAGGATCTATCCAAACGTGTGGGTCTTTATCGTGATGATGTTCATCTTCTTTATGACCGTCTCCATGATCGTGCTGCTCTTCTTCAGATGAAGCACGAAGTTCGATATCTTTAGATGCATTTACAATTTTTACGTTTTCTTTTTTTAATGATTTTTCCATTTTTTCGGCAAATGGTTCTAATTCTGCGCCGTTATAAACAAATAAATCGGCTTTCGCCACTTGTACAGTCTGCTTTTGACTTGGTTCAAATGTATGAGAATCCGCACCAGGTGGGTAAATTGTTTCTACATTTACATAATCACCACCGATTTTTTTTGCAAAGTCAGCGAGTGGGAAAATGGTTGTATAAACAGAAAGTTTCCCATCTTTTTTCGCTGCACCTTCTTTGTTGTTAGAACATCCAGCAAAGATGAGTGTGAAAATAAGTATAAATGAAAATAGAGCTAATTTTTTAGGCATATAATTCTCCTCTTTTCTTTTTTACAATTATATTTTCTCCAAATATAAGAAGAAAATATCGTTTTAATACAAAACGGAATAATTACGTTTTAGTTTGCGAACCTAGTATAATACATCTTTATGAAAGTTGCAATAAATAATAATCATTACGATTTGATTTTGTAATAAATCTGTCAAAAAGAAAGGTATTAATTTTTATGATTGGTGCATATGTGACAATGTTACTTTCATATATTGGGAGGGAGCAGAAAAAAGGGGATGAGCGCTTGGGTTACTTCATGGAAGCTATCTTATTAATACTTGCGGTTGTTTTGCCATTATCTTTTGTTTTAATTTTTTTAAGAAGACTAATAAGTAATTTAGGGGATGCTACAACAATTACAAAATTGCCAGCGGAAGAAAAAGAAGAGAAAAAAGAGTAAGTAAAGCACTATGCATACGCATAGTGCTTTACTTATGGTAAAATGGGAGAACGGAAACTCCTGTTAGCGACGATTAGCTATAGGAGAGAATAGTAAATAAAGAGGTATACACATATATGAATAAGCGAACAGCGTTAGTACTTGGCGCAAGTGGGTTAGTTGGACAAGAAATAACGCGACTATTACTTGACTCAGATTACTACGATTCGGTTACTATTTTTGTAAGGGAACCATTACAATTACAGCATGAGAAATTGCAACAGAAACAGGTGGATTTTTCAGTATTAGAGGAATACAAAGAATTTTTTGCAGTAGATGATGTTTTTAGTTGCTTAGGAACAACGATAAAAAAAGCGAAGTCGAAGTCGAATTTTAAAAAAGTAGATTATGAATATACATTACGAGCTGCCTGCTTAGCTGAAAAACAAGGCGTGCAAAATTTTCTTGTTATTTCATCAATGGGAGCAAAACCTAAATCATTTTTCTTTTACTCGCAAGTGAAGGGGAAAATGGAAGAGGAGCTGAAAAAGCTAGTTATTGGTGGCATACATATTTTCAGGCCGTCATTATTAGTTGGAAATCGACAAGAATATCGTTTTGGGGAAAGAATGGCTGAGAAATTATCTCGTATTCTTCCGTTTATATTTAAAGGGGCTTTTAAAAAGTATAAACCAATTTCAGCTAAAGATGTGGCGAAAGGAATGTATATAACAGCGCTACGTGAAGAATCTGGTATTCATATTTATAGTTCAAACGATATTATAGAAATAAAATAAGTAAAACCGAGAAGAATAATTTCTCGGTTTTATTTATTAGTTTTAATTTTCCCGGGTGCTCGTCGGTACTGATATGGTTCTTTTAATTCAAAGCCAAGTTCATTGGCAGCTATTCTTGGGAAGTATGGATTACGAAGTAACTCGCGTCCGATAAAAATTAAATCTGCTTCGTTATTATTTAAAATTTGCTCTGCTTGTGATCCGGTTGTAATTAATCCTACCGCACCAGTCGCGATGTCAACATGCTCCTTAATATGTTTAGCATATTGTACTTGGTAACCAGGATACACATCAATATGTGCGGGTACAACAGCACCAGAACTACAATCGATTAAATCTACCCCTTGTTCTTTCATCCATCCTGTATACTGCACATAATCTTGAACCGTTAACCCGTCAGGATGATAATCATTTGCTGAAATACGAACAAATAACGGTCCGTTCCAAACTTCATTTACAGCATCGATGATTTCGCGTAAGAAACGATAGCGATTTTCAGGTGAGCCCCCGTATTCATCAGTCCGCTTATTGGAAAGCGGAGAAAGAAATTCATTAATAAGATAACCGTGAGCACCATGTAATTCAATAACGTCAACCCCCGCTCGTTTAGAGCGTAAAGCTGCTTTTTGAAAAGCAGAAACAGTTTCTTTAATCTGCTGTTTATTCATTTCTACTGGTATTTTCATTCTATCGTTAAACGGAATTGCTGAGGGAGCGAAAGCATCTGTTTCTAATTCAGCCTTTCTTCCGGCGTGAGCGAGTTGAATGGCTGCTTTTGCACCGTTATTATGTATAAATGTTGTCGTTTTATGTAAGCCTTCAATTAGATTATCATCCCAAATGCCTAAGTCTTTGTTAGAAATTCGTCCTTCAGGTAACACAGCTGTTGCTTCAATCATAACTAAACCTACTTGGCCAGCAGCCCTGGTTCCATAATGGACGAGATGAAAATTAGTTACTTGGCCATCCTCATTTTCTGATGAATACATGCACATAGGTGACATAATGATACGGTTTTTTAGCGTAACGTCCTTAATTGTATAAGGTGAAAAGAGTTGAAACTCCATCAAATATCCCCCCTTGATTGAATTTTCTTACATTGTATCATCCTCTTTTTTGTTTCCCTAATAAAACGCTTATACGAAAAATTTCGTCTATTCGTGTTACAATAAATAATATGTAATGAATTGGAGGATGACATATGTACCAGGCTTATTATGATAGTGAATTAGGTTTGTTAGAAATTACAGCGAACGAAGAAGGAATTACGTCTGTTATATTTGTTGAAGAAAGAAAAGAAGAACATAAAAATGAATTTGTTGAACAATGTATAAATGAATTAGATGAATACTTTGAAGGAAAAAGAAAAGAGTTTACAGTTCCATTGTCTGCTGAAGGAACACCATTCCAAAAGAATGTATGGGATGCACTTTACACTGTTCCGTATGGCGTAAGTGCTTCATATTTAGATATTGCGGAGAAGGTTGGGAATACGAAAGCTGTACGAGCGATAGGAGGGGCAAATAGCCGAAATCCAATTTCAATTATCGTTCCATGCCATCGTGTAATAGGAAAGAGTGGAAAACTTGTTGGGTATGCGGGTGGTTTATGGAGGAAAGAGTGGTTATTGAAACATGAAGGTATTTTAAATAAATCGTAAGAAACAACCTTTGGAACGAGGGAGTTAGCTCGGATTTCCTAAGACAAATGCGTTAGCTATCAAAAGTAACGATGAACCGAGAAGCCCCCACTTCGGGGTAAGCTCGTAAGAGATACTAAGTGGTGGGTAGTTCACAATGAAGTATGGATGGAAAGAGGGATTGTTTTGAAATGTATAAATTGTGGGCGACCTTGTATTAATGATCAGTTGAATTGTGCAAATTGTCAACGGAACTTGCATAATAAACAAGGTGAAGAAAGCTCGCTAATAGACAAAGAATTAGAAGTATATGTAGGGAGACAATATCCATATTACAAAAGAAAATGGGAGCTTGAGAATAAGCGAATTGCTAGGTGGAGCTGGAATGGTTTGGCTGCTATTTTCAATGTAGGTTGGCTTGGATATCGTAAGTATTATTTACCTGCTGCTTTATTTATACTGTTATTAGTAGCATGTGATGCATTTTCTTATTATATGGGGTTCAACGTAGCATTGCCAATCATTAATATGGTGCCTCTCACGTTTTTATTACTCGTTTTCATTCTATTTGGGATGGGGATTTTTGCAAATGGATTATTTTATCAATTTGCAGAAAGGCGTATATATCGAATAAAAGCACGGGGAATTAAAGATGAATCGGTTGAAAATTATCTCATCCGTGATAGTGGTGGAACGAGTAAAATGGGAGCAACAATCGTTACTATTTTAGCAGTTGCTAGTATTTTGTTTAGTCATTTCTTTTTCCCAACTGATCGGGATATTATTCAAAAAGTTCGTACAAGCTCGCTTTATGAATATCCAGTCTTTTCAATTGGTGAATCGTTCGAAAATTATTTTCAAAATTCAGGATGGATATACTATCGGGGAACGGAAGGATTAGAATTAGTAGAATTTCAGGGGGAGAGTCCTGAGATGCCAAGGAAAAAGGTGACAATTCAATTTATTGTTGATTATAAATTGGGAGAAGTGGAACCATATTCACTTACGATTAACGGTGAATCTAAAAATGAAGAAGAGTTTTTGAAGATAATGGAGGAAATATTTAAAGTTCAAAATCCATTTGATATAGAGGATGGCTTACAAGTAAATGCTATTCAACAAAGCGGAGGGAAAGCAATTTCTGACCGCTTTTTTTCTTTTTATGAAAATAAATATTTAAAATAATCAGAATTTTTTGTATAATAAAATATATTATACAAGTTTTAACTTATACATATAGATTGGGGGAAGGAAGAATGAAGAGAAAGGTAACAACGATTGCTGCAGTTGCATTATCGGCTAGTGTACTGGTTGCGGGATGTGGGAATGGGGAGAAGGCTTCGACAACGAAGAAAGAATCAAGTAAGGGAATGGCAGATAAACAAGTTTTAAATTTGCTAGAAACAGCTGAAATTCCTTCAATGGATACATCTAAATCAACAGATTCTGTATCTTTCCGTGTATTTGTAAATGCAATGGAAGGATTATATCGTCTAGATAAAGATAATAAACCAACTCCAGGTATGGCCAAAGACGTGAAGATTAGTGAAGATAAAAAGACATATACATTTGAATTACGTGATGCAAAATGGTCAAATGGTGATCCAGTTCGAGCACAAGATTTTGTATATGCATGGCAACGTACATTAGATAAAGCAATAGCAGCAGAATATGCATTTATTTTATTTGATGTGAAAAATGCACAGAAAGTAAATAAAGGAGAAGTACCGTCGGATCAATTAGGTGTTAAAGCGAAGGATGATAAAACGTTGGTAGTAGAATTAGAGCAACCAGCACCTTATTTCCTTGAGCTTACTTCGTTCCCTACATTCTTCCCATTAAATGAAAAGTATGTAAAAGGACAAGGGGATAAATACGGATTAGAAGCAGATAAATTATTGTACAATGGACCATTTACAATGAGTGAATGGAAACATGAACAAAGTTACCAGTTAAAGAAAAACCCAAATTATTGGGATAAAGATGCTGTAAAATTACAAGAAATTAATGTGGGTATAGTAAAAGAGACAAGTACTGGGGTAAATTTATATGATAGTGATCAAGCAGACCGTGTCATTTTAAGTTCTGAGTTTGTAGACAAATATAAAAAGAATAAACCAGATGAATTTAAAACGAAGCTAGACCCACGTATGTATTTCCTACGTTTTAATCAAAAAAATGCAACGTTTAAAAATCAAAAGGTTCGTGAGGCGATTGATTTAGCGTACGATAAAAAAGGAATTGCGGATGTAATTTTGAATGATGGATCATTGCCAGCGTATTTCTTAGTACCTGAAAAGTTTACGACAGGACCAGATGGAAAAGACTTCCGTACTGTAAATAAAAATTTCCGTGACAGTAAAGATAATGCTGCGAAAGCAAAAAAACTGTGGGAAGAAGCGAAGAAAGAACTTGGTCAAGATACAATTACAGTAGAATTACTAAATGATGATAACGGTAGTCGTAAAAAAGTGGGCGACTTTATTAAAGAAGAATTAGAGAAAAACTTACCTGGTATTAAAGTGAATTTGAAGCAACAACCATATAAGCAGAAGCTAGATTTAGAAAAGAAATTTGAATATGAATTCTCATTATCTGCATGGAGTCCAGATTATCCAGACCCAATGACATATATTGATATGTTCGTTACTGGAAGCTCATTTAATGAAATGGATTATTCAAATCCGAAGTACGATGATTTAGTAGCAAAATCAAAAGGAGAACTACTAAAAGATGACGCAGCACGCTGGAAAGCACTTGCAGAAGCTGAAAAAATCTTAATTGGTCAAGATGCTGCAATCTCTCCTACGTACCAACAAAGTACAGCTTACTTAGAGAAGACGTATGTAAATGGTATTGCTAACCATACGTTCGGTGGCGACTTTAGTTATAAATGGGCATATATTACAAAGAAATAGTATAATAAAAGATGAGTGAATTTTCGCTCATCTTTTATTTGTATAGGAGGAATTAGAGTTGTTAAAGGGAATCAATCATCTTTGTTTTTCAGTGTCCAATTTAGAAAACTCTATTACATTTTACGAGAAAGTATTGGAAGGAGAATTATTAGTCAAGGGGAGAAAACTTGCATATTTTAATATATGTGGAGTATGGATAGCGCTTAATGAAGAAACACATATTCCGAGAAAGGAGATTCATCAATCTTATACGCACCTCGCATTTTCTGTTGAACAAAAAGATTTTGAACGCCTGTTACATCGGTTAGAAGAAAATAATGTTCATATTTTACAAGGAAGAGAACGTAATGTGAGAGATTGTAGGTCTATATATTTTGTTGATCCTGACGGTCACAAGTTCGAGTTTCATTCAGGGACACTGCAAGACCGTCTAAATTATTATAGGGAAGAAAAACCTCATATGACATTTTACTAAGGGGGGAAGAAGTTGCATGCGCTTGTAATTGGTGGAACAGGAATGTTAAAGAAAGTTTCTATGTGGCTTTGTGATCAAGGATTTCGTGTGTCTGTTATTGGACGAGATGAAGTGAAATTAGAAAATGTTAAGCAAGCTAGTTCGGCACCAGAAAATATTACATGTCTTCCTTTAGATTACCAAAATGACGATGGTCTAAAGCGATCTATTACAAATACAATTGAACAGAATGGTCCAATTACATTAGTAGTTGCATGGGTACATTCGAGTGCTAAGCATGCATTACGACTCATTTGTAATGAAGTTGAATTGTCATCGGAAAAGTATAGTTTATTTCATATATTAGGTAGTAGTGCATCGCGTACGAAGTCACAAAAAATAGGTGGGACATTATGTAGTTATTATAGAATTATATTAGGGTTTATTTTAGAAGATACATATGCAAGATGGCTTACTCATGAAGAGATTGCTGACGGAGTTATAAAAGGAATTGAAAGTAAATGCACAGAATGGATTGTAGGGAGAGTAGAGCCGTGGGAATCGCGGCCAAAATGGTAAGGGGGCATGTGAAATGAAGACAACGGTATATGTAACAAGGCACGGTGAAACAGAATGGAATGTAGCAGGGCGGATGCAAGGACGGAAAAATTCAGCATTAACAGAGAATGGTATGATACAAGCGAAACAATTAGGGGAGCGTATGAAGGATTTACCACTCCATGCCATATATAGTAGTCCAAGCGAAAGAACGCTTCATACTGCTGAATTGATTAAAGGGGAACGCGATCTTCCAATTATAGAAGATGAACGTTTCTATGAAATAAACATGGGGATATGGGAAGGGCAAACAATTGCTGACTTGGAAATGCAATATCCAGAAGAAGTACATTTATTTTGGAATGAACCACATCTTTTTCAGTCAACATCAGGGGAAAACTTTGCGGCCGTTCATAAAAGAGTAATTGAAGGGATACACTTTCTTTTAGAAAAGCATAAAGGAGAAAATATTTTAATAGTTACTCATGCTGCAGCAGCGAAATTACTCGTAGGGCATTTTGCAGGTTTTGAAATTGAACATGTATGGGAAGAGCCATTTATGCATAGCGCGAGTCTTAGTGTGATTGAATTTGATGAAAACCGTGGTAAAGTAAAACAATTTGCAGATATAAGTCATTTTCAGTAAACGTAAAAAAGGCCGCAATGCGGCCTTTTTTGGTGGACATAAAAAACTAGCAATTACGTTTTTTATACCAGAAGTGATCGAATTTCTTATTCTTGCAAGAAGAAGACTTGTGTCTGCTATCTTTGCAATCGTCCCATTTGTGCCCATCATCATGACAGTCCTTACCATGATCCCACGAATCATCACAAGAACCATGATGGCTATGAGGGAAAAATACACATTTTTTACAGAAACATCGTTTTGTCCAGAAACATTTCTTTTCAAAGCGAACGCATTTTGTAACGAAAGTACATTTTTTCACGCGAGTACGTTTTGTAACTATAACGCATTCTTTTCTGCGAGTAACCTTTGTAACGAAAGTCCATTTTTGAACGCGTACACGAGTACATTTTGTAACAAAAGTCCATTTTTTTACATGAGTACATTTTGTAACGAAAGTACAATGTTTCACGCGAGTACATCTTGTTCTTGGACATTTACGCCCTGTTGTACATTTACGCCCTGTTGTACATTTACACCCTGTTGTACATTTATGATGATCATCATCGCAATCAAAAGTACTTGGATCTTGGTGTAAGAAATCCTCCATCCCAGCACTTTTGATTTCTTCAACAGCTTTTCTAATGTCACGTTTCATAGAAATCCTCCTTATCGTGTATTAAATTGAACAAGTATTCTTTTTCCTTAACATGATATGAGATTAGGTTTCTTTCTGAACAAGACAAGAGTGTAATTTTATATAAATAGATGATAGCGGATGTATGGACAAGACAAGGCGCATACATTGAATGAAGAGAATAGAGAAGGGATGAGAATATATGCTACCTTCATATGAATTTTTTATTCATCCAATGTACTTAGTGGAAATGAAAAAAGACATTTGGTCAGATAGTCCAGTGCCAGCAAAGTTAACATATGGAAAAAAGAAGTATGATATTGATATCGTTTATCGGGGTGCTCATATTCGTGAGTTTGAGAAAAAGTCATATCATGTTCAGTTTTATAAACCGAAAAAATTTCTAGGTGTGAAGGAATTTCATTTAAACTCTGAATTTATGGATCCATCCCTTATTCGTAACAAATTATCATTAGACTTTTTTAATGATATTGGGGTACTTTCACCGAAGTCACAGCATGTGTTTATAAAAATAAATGGTCAAACCCAAGGTGTATATTTACAGTTAGAATCGGTTGATGAAAACTTTTTAAAAAGTAGAGGGTTGCCGAGTGGTTCTATTTATTATGCGATAGATGATGACGCAAATTTTTCTCTAATGAGCGAGAGAGATAAAGATGTTAAAACTGAGCTTTTTGCAGGGTATGAATTTAAATGTTCGAATGAAAATAGTGAAGAGCAACTTAGTGAATTCGTTTTTCAAGCAAATACACTATCGAGGGATGAGTATGAAAAAGGGATCGGAAAATACCTTAATGTTGATAAATATTTACGTTGGTTAGCGGGAGTTATTTTGACTCAAAACTTTGATGGTTTTGTTCATAACTATGCACTGTATCATAATGATGAAACAAATTTATTTGAAGTGATACCGTGGGATTACGATGCGACTTGGGGGCGGGATGTACAAGGGAGACCGCTTAATCATGAGTACATTCGGATTCAAGGGTATAATACGTTAAGTGCAAGATTGTTAGATATACCTGTTTTTAGAAAACAATATCGAAGTATTTTGGAAGAAATATTAGAAGAACAATTTACCGTTTCGTTTATGATGCCGAAAGTAGAAGGTTTGTGTGAATCGATTCGTCCATATTTACTACAAGATCCATATATGAAAGGAAAATTAGAAACATTTGATCAAGAAGCTGATATGATTGATGAATATATAAATAAAAGAAGGAAGTATATACAAGACCACTTACATGAATTGGATTAATTTTGAAAGAGATTGGAACATTATCAATCTCTTTTTTTGTATAATAAAGATGTATCGATTGAATTGACGTAATATTTACTTAATAAAGAATGGAGATGTGGAAACATGACGGTCAAGTGGATTGATTGGGTAAAACAAATACAATCTATAGCTCAAGCGGGTTTAACGTATTCTAAGGATGTATATGATATAGAGCGTTTCCAACAATTACGGGACATTTCAGTTTCAATGATGTCACATTATACAAAGACAGATTGGGAAGTAGTAGAGAATTTATTTGCAAGTGAGACAGGCTATCAAACACCTAAAGTTGATATACGGGCAGTTATTTTTCAAAATGAAAAACTATTATTTGTGAAAGAAAAAAGTGATAGGAAATGGGCATTGCCAGGTGGATGGGCTGATGTTGGTTATACGCCAACAGAAGTAGCAGCAAAAGAAGTTTTAGAGGAGACGGGCTATGAAGTAGATGATTTTAAGCTACTCGCTATATTTGATAAAGAAAAACATCAACCATCGCCTTCAGCAACACATGTATATAAAATTTTTATTGGCTGTAAGATTATTGGTGGCGAAAAGAAAACTAGTATTGAAACAGAAGATGTGGAGTTTTTTGATGAGAATGAATTGCCTAATTTATCGATTGCTAGAAATACAGAAGAGCAAATTAAAGAAATGTTTGCCTACATGAAAGAACCTCAAAAAGAAATATTAATAGATTAATAATGCTTATGCCGATGATATTGTTGAAATGAAGATATTGGCAGAATGCAACCTTTATGTAATAATGGGATGGTATGTGAAGAAAAAAGGAGATAGAAAAGAAAATGTTAGCAAACATAATAGATCAGTTATTGCAATTCTTTGCAAGTCTAGGTTACTTTGGAGTAGCACTAGCTTTAATGATTGAAATTATCCCGAGTGAAATTGTACTTTCGTATGCTGGCTTTTTAGTCGCAGATGGTAAAATTAGCTTTGTCGGTGCAGTTATTGCTGGAACAATCGGTGGTACTTTAGCGCAAATCTTTTTATATTGGCTTGGATACTATGGAGGACGTCCAGTTGTAGAGAAATATGGAAAATATCTACTTATTAATAAACACCATTTAGACATAGCAGAAAATTGGTTTAAGCGTTACGGAGCTGGAGTAATATTTTCGGCACGTTTTATCCCAATTGTACGTCATGCAATCTCTATTCCGGCAGGACTAGCTAAGATGCCATTAAAACTTTTCACACTGTATACAGTTGTAGCGATTATTCCATGGTCAATACTATTTATATACTTAGGTGAAAAGCTTGGTGGAAATTGGCGACATATTAAAGAGTATGCATCTGATTACACACATTACATAATTATAGGGGCTGTTCTCTTTGTTGCTCTATACTTCGGTTTAAAGTATTTAAAAAAGAAAAAAGCAGCGCGTTAAAGTCAATGATTTTTCATTGGCTTTTTTTATTGTTTCAGTTCTAAAAAAAAGGAGTTGTCCATAATGTGTAATAATAAAGCGTAGCGGGGGAATGTGATGAAAGGATCACCGTTTTTACGTGGAACGATATTTTTAACGATGGCAACGATGATATCTAAAATGTTAGGGTTTATATATGTTATACCATTTACAGCAATGGTGGGTACGAGTGGGTACGTATTATATACGTATGCATACCGTCCTTATACAATTATGCTTAGTATTGCAACGATGGGATTGCCACTTGCCGTTTCAAAAATGGTTTCAAAATATGATCAACTCAATGATTATCACACTGTTAAGAGAGTGCTAAAGAGTGGTATCGTTTTTATGGTCATTATGGGCGTTATTTCTTGTTTGGCATTATATATGTTAGCACCACATTTAGCTAAACTTGTGATTGATGGAAATGATCAGTCGGGTAATAGTGTGGTAGCTGTCACACACAATATTCAAATTGTAAGTTTTGCGTTAATACTCGTTCCTGTAATGAGCTTGTTACGTGGTTTCTTTCAAGGTTTTCAATCTATGGGACCTTCTGCACTCAGTGTAGTTGTAGAGCAATTTTTTCGGGTCTTAACTATTTTGATAGGAAGCTTTGTCGTTTTATATGTTATAAAAGCTTCTGTTTCGTTGGCAGTTGGTATTTCAACGTTTGGAGCATTTATGGGAGCACTAGGTGGATTAAGTGTTTTAAGTGCGTATTATATAAGAAGGAGAAAACATTTAAAGAAAAAAGAGATTGCCAGTATACCACAAACGACGAAAACTTTTTTTTCGTTGTATAGAGAACTGTTTACATATTCTATTCCTTTCGTTGTAGTTGGATTAGCGATTCCGTTATATCAGACGATTGATACATTTACAATTAATAAGCTACTTATACAAGTAGGATATATGCAAGGAGAAGCAGAAAAGATTAATGCGATTATTGGCCTTGTTCAGATGGTTGTACTTATCCCGGTTTCTGTTGCAACAGCTTTTAGTATGTCCCTTGTACCTGAGATGACGAAAGCTTATACAGCGGGAAATGAGAAGCTACTGTATAAACACTTTACAAGGACAAATTTATTAGTGGTAGGAATTACCGTACCGGCGGCGATTGGAATGATGATCTTAGCAAAACCAGTGTATACTCTTTTATTTGGTGCTGGAAATGATCCGGAGATGGGCAGTATTATTTTGCAGTACTATGCTCCTGCTTGTATACTATTCTCACTATTTACAGTAACCGCTGCCATGTTACAAGGAATTAATCAACAACAGAAAACAGTGCTAGGATTAGTAATCGGAATAACTGTGAAGATCGTTTTAAATATTGTATTGCTACCGTATTTTGATTATGTAAGTTTTATCATTTCAACATACGCTGGCTATACGATTTCAGTCGGCTTTAACTTGTGGATGCTTTCTAAATATGTTATAAAGGCAACATAAGCTTTTTTAAAGGCAGAGAACACTCTGTCTTTTTCTATGTTTACAAGATTTTTCTTAAAAAAACGTTTTCAAAATAATTTTTCTATTGAAATTTAATCGTTTGTTTCATATGCTGAAAATAGCGGTTCAAAAACTGTTGTTTAAGTGAGGTAGATTCCCACATGTAAAAAGAATCGGGGTGATAGTATGTTAAATATTTATTTAACAGACCGAAACGGAAAACTACAAGAGATTGAGGAAATGCAAAAGGGCTGCTGGATTAATGTACTTCATCCAACAGAAGAAGAAATTCAGTATCTAGTACAAACTTTAAATGTAGACTTAGATTTCATTAAAGACCCTTTGGATGATGAAGAACGCTCTCGTATTGAAAAGGAAGACAATAATACTTTAATTATCGTGGATATTCCGACAGTCAGACATGATGAAGAAGGAAATTCAATTTATGACACGATTCCAATAGGTATGATTGTAATGCCAGATTGTTTTGTTACTATTTGCTTAGAAGAAAATCCAATTTTTGAACGCTTTATTAATCAACGTATTAAAGAATTTTATACGTTTAAAAAGACGCGCTTCGCACTTCAGCTCTTATATACAATTTCTACTTATTATTTAAGATACTTAAAGCAAATTAATCGAAAAACAATCGATTTAGAGCACCAATTAAATAAGTCGATGAAAAATAAAGAAATTTTCACATTGCTCGGCCTTGAAAAAAGTTTAGTTTATTTTACAACATCATTAAAGGCAAATAAAATTGTAATTCAAAAATTAATGCGAAACAGTACATTTTTGAAAATGTATGAAGATGATCAAGATTTACTAGAAGATGTATTAATTGAAAATAAGCAGGCTATTGAAATGGCGGAAATATATAGTCACATTTTAAGTGGAATGATGAATACATTTAGTTCGGTTATTTCTAACAATTTAAATAGTGTTATGAAACTGTTGACTTCTATTACAATCATTTTATCATTACCAACGATGGTTTCTAGTTTCTTTGGAATGAATGTAAAGGTTCCGTTTGAAGGGGAAGCACATGGTTTTGTAATTGTACTTATAATATGTGTAACATTATCTTTCACTTTAGCATTTGTTTTTTGGAAGAAACGTTACTTTTAATGATAGGAAAGCTGCGCTAGCATAGTTATAAAACTGTGCTAGCGCAGCTTTTTTTGCTAGGAAATCTCAATTTTGGAACAGAATATAACTTGTGAAATGTAATGTGTATGAAGGTTATGAATTCCATATAACTCTTGTTCAAATAATGAAATGGGGTTAAAATTACATATTGTTAATGAAAAGTTGGAGGAAATACATCATGGAATTGTTTCAATTACCGAAAGCATTCCTGCAAATGAATACAATCTTTATCTCAATATTAATCGAAGCACTTCCTTTTGTGCTAATTGGTGTATTTATTTCAGGATTCATTCAAATGTTTGTGACAGAAGATATGGTGGCAAAATGGATGCCTAAAAACCGATTTCTGTCTGTTTTATTAGCTACTTTTTTAGGTATGATGTTTCCTGGATGTGAATGTGGAATTGTTCCGATTGTAAGACGATTAATCGGAAAAGGGGTTCCACCCTATGCAGGAATTGCATTTATGTTAACTGGACCGATTATTAATCCAGTTGTATTATTTGCAACATATGTTGCTTTTGGAAGTAGTATGCACATGGTATGGTATCGTTCTATTGTAGCGATTATCGTAGCAATTATCGTTGGAATTATATTATCATTTATGTTTAAAGAACATCAATTAAGAGATGATCACTTCCCAGAAGTGAACCATAAGCGTCCGTTACGTACAAAAATGTGGGATGTATGTACACATGCTGTTGAGGAATTTTTCTCAATGGGGAAATATTTAGTGTTAGGAGCGTTAATTGCTGCTGCAGTTCAAACGTTTGTACAAACTTCAACATTGCTTGCTATTGGACAAGGTCCGTTTTCTTCATCAGCTGTAATGATGGGACTTGCTTTCATTTTATCACTTTGTTCAGAGGCGGATGCATTTATTGCTTCTTCGTTCCAAAGTACATTTTCAACAGCGTCACTTGTCGCGTTTCTCGTATATGGACCGATGGTGGATATTAAAAATATGTTTATGATGCTTGCGACATTTAAAACAAAATTTGTAATTGTTGTGACGGTTACAGTTACCCTTGTTGTTTATGCAAGCTCACTACTCATTTATGCGATGGGGTGGTAGGTTATGTTTCGAGCATATATATTATTAGGCTTTACAATTTTAATTGGACAGCTTCATATTTCCGGTAACATTACGAAGTATATAAATATGAAGTACGCCTATTTATCAAAAACTGCTGCTATTATTTTAGGTTTCTTAACGATTGTACAAATTATTATCGTTTTCCAAAAAGAGCACCAAAAGGAAAAAGAGAAACATGATTGTAGTTGTGATCATAGTCATTGTGGGCATGATCATTCGAAAGATGAGAATACATGGTGGAAAAAAGTGTTTTCTTACACGTTATTCTGTTTTCCAATCATTACAGGATTGTTTTTCCCAATTGCAACATTAGATTCCGATATTGTTAAGGCGAAGGGATTCCATTTTCCAGTAGCGCAAGCAGAAAGTAAAGATCCATTTATGACAAGACAATTTCTAAGACCTGACACGAGTATTTATTACGGGAAAGAAGGATATCGTGGTGTAATGGAAAAAGGGAAGAAAGAGTTTGTTACGAAAGATAATATCACTTTAAAAGATGAAGATTTCTTAAAGGGTATGGAGACAATTTATAATTATCCTGGTGAATTTACTGGTAAAACCCTGTCTTATAAAGGATTTGTTTTCCGAGATGATTCTTCTAAAAAGGAACAATATTTCTTATTCCGTTTCGGCATTATACATTGTGTTGCGGACTCGGGTGTATATGGTATGTTAGTTAAAAAACCAGAAGGGGTAGAGTGGAAAAATGATGATTGGATTCAGATAGAGGGAGAAATTTCAACTGAATTTTATCAGCCGTTTCATGCGAATATTCCAGTGTTAGAGGTAACGAAATGGAATAAAGTTGAACAGCCGAAAGAACAATATGTGTTTAGAGGAGCCGATTGATAAAATCGGTTCTTTTTTGTGGACTAAAAGTTCTAAAAATTGTTAATATTAAACGTGTAGTTCATGAGGTGTAGTGTATATTGGGATATTAGGGATAAATAATTAAAGGGGTGATAACAATGACTGAAGTAAAGGGTAAAACAGCTAATGAATCAAGGGTGTTTAAAACGAGTCGAGTATTTCCAACGGATTTAAATGATCATAACACGCTATTTGGTGGAAAGATATTGGCGGAGATGGATATGGTTGCTTCAATTTCAGCAACGAGACACTCGAGAATGGAATGTGTCACAGCGTCTATGGATTGGGTAGATTTCTTACATCCAGTACGTTCTTCAGATTGTGTTAGTTATGAATCTTTCGTAATTTGGACGGGAAGAACTTCTATGGAGATATTTGTGAAAGTAGTAGCAGAAGATTTAATTTCAGGTAAAAAACGTGTAGCAGCAACTTCATTCGTTACTTTTGTTGCGCTTAGTAAGGAGAATAATCCAGTTCCTGTACCGCGTGTTATCCCTGAGACAGAAGAGGAGAAAGAATTGCATCGAATTGCTGTGTTACGTGCAGAACAGCGCCATATTCGTAAGGCAGAGAGTAAGAAGGTAGCTACACTGCTAACTTTTTGATATAAAATACTTTCCTAGTGGTACTATTTTGTAATAGGTTAGGAGATTTTTGAAATGAAAAGCGGACACCTAAAAATAGGTGTCCGCTTTTATATTTTTTTCATCCCCATATCGTACTACAATAACTGCTTAGCAGAAGCAAGCAGCACCGACGATAATTAAGAGGATAAATAATACGACTAGTAGCGCAAATCCATTACCATGTGCGAAGCCCATTGTTATTTCCTCCTTTTATTTTAAGATACAACATACAATATGCAGATGAGCTCCTGTTTGATATGGACGTATATCATGCAATGACATATTTTTTGTATGATAATGTTTTAAAAAAGGAAAGATATAGGAATAACAGTAGTTAGAGAAAGGAACGTATCCATGAAGCGCTTTTTAATTGTAATAATTTGTTTTATAGGTGTATTCATATGGATGAACGTTGATGTGGAAATGGGGAAGAAAATGGCTAGTGGATATGAATTAGAAAAAATCCGATCAGGGGATTTTCAAGTATATACGAACGGTGATGAGTTATATAAAAGTTTATTTGAGGATATAAATCGTGCAGAAAAGAATGTGTATATTCATTTTTATATTGTAGGAAAAGATGAAATAAGCCAAAAGTTCTTACAGTTATTAGAGAAAAAAGCATCTAGCGGAGTAGATGTGAAATTGTCAGTAGACCGCATTGGCGGATATAAGCTTAAGAAAAAGATAATTGATCAATTAAAAGAAAAAGGCGTGAAGTTTACATTTAGTAAAAAACCTAAATTAAAAAACTTATTTTATTCTTTGCATCAACGTAATCATAGACGCATTGTTACTATAGATGGGAAAGTTTCGTACATTGGTGGCTTCAATATCGGAAAGGAATATCTTGGACAGGATCCTAAATTTGGTCCGTGGCGTGATTATCATGTACGCATCGAAGGGAATGGAGCTACTGATATGGAACGGAAGTTTGCGGAAGACTGGCAAGAAGATACGGGAGAAAAGTTTCCTATACACCAAGAGTTACCTGTACAAGGAAATGTAAAATATCAATACGTATTTTCGAATGGAAAAGGTTTATGGAAGGAGTATGGAGCGTTTTTAAAGAAGGCAAAACATTCTTTAATTATCGCTACACCATATTTTGTACCGAGTAAAGAAATGGTGAAGGGGCTGAAAGATGCATTAAATCGTGGTGTCCATGTAAAAATCCTCGTCCCATTTAAAAGTGATGCAGTATTGCTAAAACAGGCTGCCTATCCTTATTTGAAAGACATGTTAGATGCTGGAGCGGAGATTTATCAATATCGAAATGGATTTTTTCATGGGAAAGTAACAATCATCGATGAGGAAATGGTTGATATTGGTACAGCAAATTTTGATAATAGAAGTTTTTACTTAAATAACGAATCTAACTGTTTCATATATGATAAGACAGTCGTTGCTGACGTATGGAGTCGATTAAAAGAAGACTTTCATAAATCAAAACGATTTTCTGAAGAAGATTTTGAGAAAATTAGTAGATGGGATTGGTTTCTAGCAAGAATATCAAATGTTATCGCATCATATTTATAGTATAGAGATGAAATAGGAAGGGAGGCGTTTTAATGGATTGTATGAAAGAATTGATGACATATAGTTACACACTTATATATAAAGTTGGAGAATACACGAGCAAGGTTCGAGATGAAGAATTAAAAGATATTTTGCAGCATCATTTACCGTATATGTTACAAGCATATAATGAACAAGTGAATTTTCAAGAAGGAGAAAATATACAACATATAACTTGTAAACAAATGTGGCCGGAATTTACTGAAATGGATAGGGAAACAGATAATGAGTATACAGGGGATATTGGGATTGCTATTTGTTATATTTCACATTTGAAGCGATTAGCATTAAAGTTTGCTCAAGTTGCAGTGGAAGTTGCGAACCCAGAGTTTCGTTCTTTCTTGGAAAATTGTTTTGTGAAAATGAATCGTTATGCTTATAGTGTTTGGCAATATGTTGTGAAGAAGGAATATAAAATTAAACATTTATATGAAAATGAAAGTGAGAAGTTTGCGTGAAAAACTAAGACGGAATGAAAGGCGTCTTAGTTTTTTTATGTCTAATGAAAGGCTCAATTAGAAGAATTGAGACAAACCAGTTGTGTTATCAGAGTATTTACAAAAGTTTACAATATCTTTACTGTTTTTAAATCTTTCCTTTAAAAATAAAGAGTAATATGGGGTTGTACATATTCTATCAAAGGGAGGAAACGCAAATGAACAAATGGGTTAAGTCATTAGCTGCTATGGCACTTGCAAGTTCTTTATTAATGGTAGGTTGTAGTAAAGATGAGGATAAAAAGAAAGAGGATGACACAACTTCGCAGCAAGATGAAAAGAAAGATAAAGAAACAAGTGGAACAGAAAAATCTTCTGATTCGAAAGAAAAGAAATAAAGTGAAACTTTAATCAGTGGGGATTTTGTCCATCCCCACTGATTATTAGCCCACACCAATCGGGCATTAACGGGCAGTTATCTCCCGCCTAATTTCCTCGCATTCGCCGAATTTACTGCCCGTTAATGCGGGATAAATGGATAATAGAGCTTCCTCACATATATGAGGGAGCTTTTTTGTTGCGTATTTGTAAGTTTTGCGGAAAAATAGAGAGAAAGAATGGAAGAGGGGATAATATATGAAAGTATGTATATTAGGAGCGACAGGTAGAGTAGGATCACACATTATGAAATTGGCATTACATGATTCATATGAAGTGACGGTATTAGTTCGTGATTTGAGTAGAGTGGAAACAGAGCATGAAAGGTTACATATTATAGAGGGAAATGTGTTAAACGGAAATGATATAAAGGAAGCGATTAAAGGATGTGATATTGTAATTAGTGCTCTTGGAACTGATCGGAATGGGACGTTAGAGAAGAGTTTACCGATTATTATAAAGCAAATGGAAGAAGAGGGCATAAAGAAAATTGTTACAATAGGAACTGCTGGTATTTTACAAGCACGAACAAACCCAAGTATATATCGTTTCCAATCAAAAGAATCGAAAAGAAAAATGACAACAGCTGCGGAAGATCATTTAGCTGCTTATGAAGCGCTGAATAATAGTAAACTATGTTGGACTATTGTTTGTCCGACGCATTTAATAGATGGTGATGTAACCGGTGTATATCGAACTGAACAAGATATGTTGCCAACAGATGGATCGAAAATCACAGTTGGTGATACAGCTCAGTTTACATGGAGTTTACGTAATAAAAGCTTATACGAGAAAAGCCGAGTAGGTATTTCATATTAAAAACCATCCCAAAATAGGGATGGCTAAAAAATGATATAGCATACAAAGATGATAATCATAATGATTTGGAGAATTGCTTTCGCTACTGTACTACTTAAAAAACCGACAACAGTTGCAATTCCGACTAAAAGGGCGTCTTTTGGCGCCTTTTTATGCATTAGTTCCGTAATAAATACAGATAAGAACGGTATGATAATAAGCCCGAATGGTGGGAAGAAGAACGATCCGACAATGATAGAAACCATACCAACACGTTCGCCCGATTTTGTACTTCCGTATTTTTTTAGGAAGTATCCATTTGCAATAAAGTCAGCAACGAAAATGAAGAGTGTAAAAATGACTTGAATAATCCAAAAAGATGTCGTTAACTCTCCGCCGTTTATTCCAAAATGATAAATGAAATAGCCAGCCCATACGGCAAGGATGCCAGGGATAATGGGGTATATAAAGGCAAGAAATGAAACAATGAAACAAGCAATGATACAAATTGTTAGTAAAACAGTCACTTTATAACTCCTTTGTAGTATCTAATTTATGTACAGCAATCTTTTTAATTTGATGCCCATCAAGTTCTAATGCTTTAAATTGAAAACCATCATATTCAACTGAATAGCCAGCCTCAATATTTAAATCAATTGATTGAGAGAGAAGCCAACCACCAATTGTATCTAAATCACTTTCATCGATATGTAGGCCAAACATATCATTTACTTCAGAAATGAGTACTTTCCCATCTAAAACAGTAAGCCTAGGAGTACGCTTTTCAATCATTGGTGATTCGTCTGCGTCAAATTCATCTTGAATTTCTCCGATAATTTCTTCAAGAATATCCTCCATCGTTAAAAGGCCAGCAGTTCCGCCGTATTCATCCATAACAATCGCCATTTGTACGCGGTTCTTTTGGAGGTGTATTAACGTTTTACGAATGGGAACTGTTTCAAATACAGTTAAAACAGGATGTATGTAGGCATCAAGTGGTTTGTAAATGCCTTTTGTTTGATTATGAAAAATCTCTTTCGTATTTATCATTCCAATAATATCATCTTTATCCTTTTCAATAATAGGATAACGTGTATACTTTTCAGTTGCAACGATTTTCATATTTTCTTCTAACGTATTTTCAGTAGATAAACAAACCATTTCAGTTCTAGGTACCATAATTTCTTTAGCAACACGATCATCAAATTCAAAAATATTATTTACATATTTATATTCGGTTTGATTAATTTCGCCGCTTTTATAGCTTTCACCTAAAATGAGTCGTAGTTCTTCTTCGGAATGGGCAAGTTCATTTTCTTTCGCAGGCTCTAAACCGAGTAATTTTGTGAAAAATATAGCTGCACTATTGAGAAGCCAAATGAACGGATACATAATTTTATCAAATAAAATAAGCGGTTTTGCAAATTTTAATGTGATTGCTTCAGCTTTTTGGATTGCGAAAGACTTAGGAACTAACTCGCCTAATACAACATGGAAAAAAGTAATCACACTAAAAGCAATAATAAAGGATAACGTGTTAGCCATTGTTCCAGTAATATTGATTTTTTCAAATAGTGGTCGCAGTAAATGTTCCACAGTTGGTTCACCAAGCCAACCAAGTCCTAAAGAGGTGATAGTAATGCCAAGCTGACAAGCGGATAAATAAACGTCTAAGTTAGATAAAACGCTTCTTGCAGCTAATGCTTGTTTATTACCTTCATTAGCAAGCTGGTCAATTCGACTTTTTCGTACTTTTACGACAGCGAATTCTGAAGCAACGAAAAAACCAGAAATAAGGATAAGTATAAAGATGAGAAAAATATTTAATATGTCCAAGTGTGTTCTTTATTCCTAATTTGGAATAAAGATGTCACCTCCTGTAATTATGTTATACTTTTATAATAAATCCAAATGAAAAGATTAGTCAAAGAAAATGGGTAAATAATGGTAGGTTTCTATAGTAGTTTTTTAATTTGCTGTTATTTTGTCCTCTATATAATAGGAATAACCGTCTACTTTTAATTTAAAGTAGACGGTTATTCTACGTTATGGTTTTGAAATACTTCTTGTTAAAGTGTATGTTTGCTGTTTATTGTAGTTTGTTGTCCATAGTGTTTGGAGAAAAGATAATACGCTGTATGGGATGTAAAGAAGTAATAAACCAATTGCGACAACTATAGGTGCATTTCCACCAAATTGAACGATAAATTGTAAGAGTCCGTTTACGTGAAAAACACATTCCATAAAAACAAATGAAAGAATAATGGAACTTAGAATAGATTTATGATTGGAAGTAAGCGCCATAAATAACGTATCAACAAGGAAGGCTGAATTTTTTATTTCGTATTCATTTGTATTATTTAAGAAAGGAAGCCATTTTTTTATTGCTTGCAGAACGATTATCATGGAAGTACTACATACGATGATAAAAGAGGAGAAGAAAGGAACCTTCATGAATTCCGCGATGTAGAGTAGTAGTAATAGTACTGAACATTGTAATATCACAGTACCAAAAGAATATGGTATCCAGCGCAATAAGGAAGTGCACTTTCTTACTGATCTCGGTGCTTTTAAAAATAGATGACCGATCCCTAAACTAATAAAGAAACCGATTACAAGAGTGAATGTGAAACGAACGATTGATAAAAAATATATTTCCCATATGTAGGGGAACAGTGGTGACGAATGGTTAGAGGTATGTACAAGCTGATTTGCTGAGAAAAGGATAGGCTCATGCATCCAATCAATTGTTGGAATTGAAATGGAAGAAGGCTGTGCTAAATTATGAAAAATGCTTACAAATCCAGTTAAGTAGGAGTAATTATGTGTAATAAATAATGCTGGAAGGGGACTTATGACAAAAATAATCAAAACACCGGCTATAAATTTACATACATGTGAGCGCAATAAGGACATACAATCACCTACTCTTTGAATATTCAGAAAATTCTTATTCTTATTTTAGCTTTTTTCGGATAAAGTTACAACATATTTTTCTCGAAGTAAGTTAGAGAGATTATCCCGCTTTAACGGGCAGTAAGACTCTACCTCAAAATGCGGCGAATGCGTAGAAGTTAGGTGGGTATATCGACTGCAGTAAAAGCCCGATTGGTGAAGGCTAATAATAAGTGGGGGGAAATCCCCACTTATTAAAGTTTCAATTTAAATAAGTGTATGATTAATGAATAAATTATGACGGAAAAATGAATAATTTTCAGAAAAATAAAATAATATATTTATTTTTTTCTGAAAATATAATATAGTTATGGCACAGAAAGTATTTTAGCATAAGGAGGCTTTTTTATGAGGATTAAAGGGAATTATGTGCCAAAGAGGGAAGTTTTGTTTTGCTCAAGTTCAATTACGATAGGGGAAACGCTGGAACATTTAAATAAAACGGGGTATCGTTGTGTACCAGTTTTAGATGAAAAAAAAGAGAAGTTTTTAGGGAATGTATACAAAGTAGATATTTTAGAATATAAAGGTTCACTTGAAGATAATGTATTACAATTATTGAACGATAAAAATGGGTACGTGAGAGAAGACTCTTCCTTCTTTAAAGTATTTTTTACAATTAAAAAACTACCGTATTTATCAGTAGTTGATGAAAAAGGGGTCTTCCTTGGTATTTTAACTCATAAAAAAGTTTTTGAACTATTAGAAGATGCATGGGGAGTCCATTCTAGTAAATATTCTGTCATGATTGGAACACAAGATTATAATGGGGCCATTCAAAAATTATCGACAGTGCTAAAGAAATACACTGGTATTCAAAGCTTAATGACTTTTGATAATGATGCTTTATTAGTACGTAGAATAATGTTTACATTGGGAGAAGAGTTTGAAGATAGTGAATTAGAAACATTGCTAAAGGATTTAGAAGATCATGGATTTAGAGTTGTGTATGTTGAAGAGATGAATAATCCACGTGAAGTTGAAACGATAGACTAACAAGTAAAAGCCATCTTATTTTTTGATGGCTTTTACTTTCTTTTGTATAAAAATATTCAAATATAATAAAATATAAAAATCGTAAATTTCTAAAAAAATTTGTGTAATAGAATAAATAAAGGAGGTATGTGTGGATAATTTTGATTTTCAAAAAATTCTATTTAAAAATATGTTTTTATTTTTCAGCCAAATATGTTACTATATGTGTGATAAAAGCAAAGAGGTCTGACAACTAAACTCCACGTTATAACACTCTAATGACTTGAATATTCAAAAAAATCAAAAATCAATAATTAGAGTAAGAATAAGGGGAATGGAGAAATTATGGAGAAAGACATTGCTTTGTAAGGGGCATATTTTATCATCTTGAGCAGAGAGGAGGATGCATAGCATATTGTGAAAAGAGATATAAACAATGAAAAAGTGCTATGCAAATGAAAAGCATGAAGGGACGTTTAAGGCCAGGTGATACGGTAGCGATTGGTTTAATGTTATTTGCACTATTTTTAGGGGCAGGAAATTTAATTTTCCCGCCAGTTTTAGGTCAACAAGCAGGAGAAAATGTTTGGATTGCTACAATTGGATTCCTTGTAACGGGAGTCGGATTACCCCTATTAGCTGTAACAGCTGTCGCGTTTGTAGAGGGGGACTTGAAAGCGCTATCTTCTAGAGTTCACCCTATATTTGCGTTTATTTTCCCATTGATTAGTTATTTAGCGATTGGACCATTTTTCGCGATTCCGCGTACTGGAGCTGTTTCATTTGAAATGGGTATGAAGCCATTTCTATCAGAGACAATGGTTTCTGAGTGGTACATGCTATTTCTTTTCACTATAGTTTTCTTCGGAATAACGTGGTATTTATCATTAAATCCATCTAAATTAGTGGATTGGTTCGGGAAATTTCTTACACCATTGTTAGTATTGATTGTTGCTGTTATTGTCGGAAAAGCAATTATTGATCCAATTGGAGAACCGGCTGCACCTTTAGCTGCTTATAAAGAGAATGCTTTCTTTGGTGGATTTATTCAAGGATATTTAACGATGGATGCGATTAGTGCACTTGTGTTTGGGATTGTTGTTGTACAAGTTATTCGCTCAAAAGGGATAAAAGAGAGCGGACAAATCGCAAAAATAACAGTTGTATCAGGGATTATTGCTGTATTAGGCTTAACGTTAATATATTTATCACTTGCATATCTCGGATCTACAAGTACATCACTTGGTGTGTCGGAGAACGGTGGTCTTATTTTAACGAATGTTGTAAATGAGTTATATGGAACAAGTGGCAAAATTTTATTAGGACTTGTAATTATACTCGCTTGTTTAACAACTTCTGTTGGATTAACATCTGCGTGTGCTGGCTTCTTTACAAACTTATTCCCAAAACTTTCGCATAAAACGATTGTAACTATGGTATGTGTATTTAGTTTAATTGTATCTAACCTAGGGTTAACACAATTAATCACAGTAACATTACCAGTGTTAATGATCATTTATCCAGTTGCAATTGTATTAATCGTTCTTTCATATTTCCATAAATGGATAGGGAAGCGTAATACAATATATATCGGAGCTATTTTAGGTGCGTTGTTAATTAGTTTCTTTAACGGTTTAGAAAGTGCGAACATTAAAATTGATGCGATTTCTAATGTGCTACAAATGTTACCATTATATAAAGAAGGAATAGGATGGCTAATCCCATCATGTATTGGCGGGATTCTCGGTTTCTTCTTCTATAAATCAAATGAATCAAGTGAATTACAAAAGAAAGGTGCTTAGGCGCCTTTCTTTTTTTAAAGGGGATTTTTGTATTTTGTCTAAGTAATAATTGGGAGGAATGATAAAATGGCTAATTTTGAAGATTTTTTAACTTTTGATGTAAGAATTGGAACAGTAACACAGGCAGAGGAATTTAAAGAAGCGAGAGTGCCAGCGATTAAACTAGAAATTGATTTTGGGGAGCTTGGGGTCAAGCAGTCAAGTGCTCAAATTACGAAGAGATATAATCCAGAAGACTTAATCGGTCAGCAAATTGTTGCTGTTGTAAATTTTCCGCCAAAGCGTGTAGCTGGATTTAAATCGGAAGTGCTTGTATTAGGTGGAGTTCCTGAAGCTGGTGATGTTGTGTTGCTTCAGCCTAATATGGAACTGCCAAATGGAACAAAAATTAGTTAGTGTGAAGGTAGGGGCTAATATGGATATAGGACGAGAATATTTACAATGTGCCATTTCTAATTTCAAAACAACAAAGCAACAAGGAGAACGGGTACTTTCTCAATTATCATACGAACAAATACAATGGTCTTCTCATGAAGAAACAAATAGCATAGCGATTATAATGAAACATTTGCATGGTAATATGCGTTCAAGATGGACAGAATTTTTAACGTCTGATGGCGAAAAAATAGATCGTAACCGAGATGGTGAATTTGAAGGTGGCTACAATTCAAAACAAGAAGCGCTTGCTGCGTGGCAAGAAGGGTGGGAGTATGTTTTTAAAACGATGGATACTTTAACAGCAGAGCAGATTTTGCAGAAAGTATACATTCGTGGAGAAGAACACACTGTCATGCAAGCGATCGAAAGGCAAATTTCTCATTATGCTTTACATATTGGACAAATCATTTACATTGGTAAAATGTTAAAAGAAAATGAATGGGAGTGTTTAAGCATTCCCAGAGGTCAATCTACTAGTTATTTACAGAAAAAACGTTCAACGTAATAATATGAAAGAAACCGATATAAAATAGGAAGCAAAAAAATAAGCCAATTGATAGAGGGCTCCGTGAACATTAGAATGCTGCCAGCAATAAGCCCATATGTAATAAGAAAGAAACCAAAGAGTGTATTTATAGGAATAAAACGTGAGACAAATAATTGCTGATTTTTGAAACAAGTGTTATGAAACAAATAAAAGCGGAAATGCCATGTAGAGGTAATAAGATCTTTCCTTCTCGTTATTCTTTTTTTACATTTATGACAGATGAATGGTGGCTGCATTTCGTTACACTCCATTTTTGGAATTCATTAGTTTCGTAATAATTTGAGACAAAATTAAGTACAAAGTGTATATCCCTATATACGCTCCTGCAAGTAGAAAAAGTGGATTTAGTAAAATTCCATGAATGCTTGTCATGAAAACTAAATTTTGTATTAAAACATCATATATATTAATAGAAATAATTGTCCCGAGTACATACAATGCTAAGTATGCGGAAATATGTAGCACAATACGAATTTTAGGATGTAAAGCAAACAAATAAAAAATAAATGATAAGACGATTGGTAATGTTCCTATTAGTAGCTTCAATTCATTTCACCTCATTAACAATATAGCCGGAATTTAAGCGGTCTATTCTCTAGAGCTTGTACATAACTTGAAATAGAGAGGGTGATAGTATGAATCGAGGCTTTTTTTACGTGAAATTAACAAGTGTACGCAAGTTAATTATATTTATTATTACTACGGTATTAGCGACTTTCTTTCTTATTAGTGTAATGGTAACTTCCATGAAAGAGACAAAGTCAACGTATTTATATAATTGGTTAAATGAGTTATCAATGAATGGTTACATGTACGTTATTGGGAAAGAGAATCATTATTTTACACAGGAGTACCGGAATTTGAATCAAGACTTTTCTATTTCTTCATTCCTCTTTTCGATGGCTACGAATATTCGTTTTGATGATGTACGTAGTTTTGTCGGGAAAGAACTTCCGGGATTTGGGAAATATGATACAGAAATCGTTATAGCAGGTGAAGGAACAAATTATTCCAACTTACCGATAGAATCGAGTGTTCCTCTTGAAGAAGTAGTGAAGGAACGGACTGGAGAAGCTGGACAAGTTCCTAAGCCTGATCCGAATAAAGAGAAGAAACAACCAGCTCAAACGACTGGAAAAAGACAAGTTGCATTGATTTATCATTCACATAGCTGGGAATCTTATTTGCCGTTACTTAACTTAACGAATGATCCAAATCCAAATAAAGCAACGAGTTCTGTAACGAATATTTCAATAGTTGGCGATCGATTGCGAGAACAGTTAGAAAGTGAAGGGATCGGTGCTACTAACGATAAAACTGATGTTGGTCAAAAATTAATAAGTAAAGGATTAAATAGTAATAGTTCTTATAAACTGTCACGAGAAATTGTACAAGAAGCGATGGCTGGTAATAAAGAACTCCAATATTTTTTCGATTTGCACCGTGATAGTGCACGGAAAAATGTCACGACAAAAACAATTGGAGATAAATCATATGCAAAGCTTGCTTTTGTAATTGGGAAAGGTAACAAAAACTATGAAAAAAACTTACAATTAGCAACTGCGTTACATGAGACGATTAGTAAGAAATATCCGGGAATGAGCCGTGGTGTAATTCAAAAAGGATTCCAAACAGGAAATGGAGTCTACAATCAAGACCTATCAGGACAAGCGATATTAATTGAAGTTGGCGGGGTAGATAATACAGAGGAAGAATTAAATCGATCAATTGATGCACTTGCTAAGGCATTTGGTGAATATTTTTGGCAAGCAGAAAAAGTGAATGGATAAAGTGAAATTTGAATTAGTGGTAGGCATTGCCGATGGTTATCAGCCTACATCAATTGGGGGAAAACGTAAGTGTACAGCTTACGTTTTTTGTTTGTCATGAAATGAGGATGAAAAGATGTCACATTATAGACATAATTTGTAATTGCTATAGTAATATCGAAATTTGTCTATTTATAATAGGAGAATTAGAAAGGGATTTTCGCAAAAATATAGAAAATCTTTTCACAAGGAAAATTTTTAACTAACAGAATGGGTAGGGGATTAAGGTGATACGTGAGATTAGAGTAGAAGATGCAGCATCATTTTTACAATTAAGTAAGCAATTAGATGAAGAAACGAAATTTATGTTATACGAACCAGGAGAACGAAAAACTACAGTAGAGCAACAAGAAAAGATGGTCCACCGTTTTATAGAAAATGAATATGCGACAATATTTGTAGCAGTTGAAGAAGAGAGAATAGTAGGGTTTATTTTAGTTGATGGAAATAATATTCAAAGAAAGAGACATGTGGCAGGCATTGTAATTGGCATTTTGCAAGAGTATAGTGGCCGAGGTATTGGAACGAGTTTGTTTAAAGAAGTAGAGAAGTGGGCAAGATTACATGATGTATGGCGTTTAGAATTAACGGTAATGGCCCACAATACAAGAGCTCAGGCACTATATAGCAAAATTGGATTTGAACAAGAAGGTGTCAAAAAATCTGCTCTTATCATCGATGGAAAAGGTATCGATGAGTATGAAATGGCCAAATTATTAAAATAAGAGGTCGTTATATGAAAAAAAGATGGGCACTACTTGGTATCGTAGCAATGATACTGTTCATTGGAGTAGCAGGAATAAATTATAAGATGTACAAGGAGCAAGAGGCGAAGGAAGTAAATGTAAACAATATATTTCCGAAAGCTAAAGAAACGATTGCTAATATGGATGGGGATATCGCAGTCATTAGTAATCCAAGTTCGATGCTTGTACTTGTGAATAAAAATAGGCGTTTACCAGATGGGTATAGACCGCCAGATTTAGTTGTTCCGAAAGTACGTTACTCTAGTGAAGGTGATCAAGAGAAGAAAAAGATGAGGAAAGAGGCAGCGGTGGCACTTGAGGAAATGTTTCAGCAAGCCAATAATGAGCGGATTTTCCTTTTTGCAGTCTCTGGATTTAGATCTTTTGATCGACAAAAAGCATTAAATACAATGTATAAAAGACAAGATGGAGAAGCAAAGACAGCGATGTCTAGTGCAGTCCCTGGTACGAGTGAACATCAAACAGGACTAGCTATGGATATTACATCTCAATCTGCTAAATTTCAGCTAGAAACTGTTTTTGGGGAGACGAAAGAAGGAAAGTGGCTTTCTGAAAATGCCCATAAGTTTGGTTTTGTTATTCGATATACGAAAGAGAAAGAAGGGATTACCGGTTATCGTTATGAACCGTGGCATGTACGTTATGTTGGGAATCCGCAAGCTACATATTTATATGAAAACCAACTGACGATTGAAGAAGTAACGCAGTAATGAATTGAGGGGAGAGGGCTAAGATGACGATGTTATATAAGAAAAAGGTACATGCATATATTACGAGAGAAAAAGAAGGGGCTATGCAACTACTCGTTTTTAAACATCGTGATATACGAGAGGCTGGTATCCAAGTGCCAGGCGGGACGGTAGATGAAGGCGAAACGTTAGAGGCAGCAATTTTACGTGAAGTACAAGAAGAGTCAGGACTACGCCATTTTTGTATCGAGCGCTTCCTTTCTGATTACATTATTTATATGAAAGAAAAAAAGGAATATCAAAAACGTCATTTTTTCCACATTTCATTATTAACAGATGTGAAAGATACGTGGGAACATATAGTAAGTGCTGGTGAGGAAGACAAAGGTTTAGTATTTTGTTATGAATGGGTTGATATTAACAAATGCCCTGAATTAGCAGGTAAACAAGGCGAGTTTTTACATTTGTTAGAAGAGGTATATGTAAAATAATAAAAAGAGTCTGAGGCGATATTGTATTCGTTTCAGACTCTTTTTATTTCTCTGGAAATTAAAGGTTTTTAAACTGGTGAGTTGAATTTCTTTAAAGGGATTGTAGCTGTTTATGCGAGGGGCGGAGAAAATGAAAAAGTAATAGATACATGTCATATATATAAGGGCTTATAAAAGGAGAATGAAAATGGAAATTCAGTTTAATACATTATTGCAAAAAGAATTAACAATTCATGATATTCAAAAGGAAATGGAAGCTGGGAAGTTAACTTCAAAAGAACTAGTCATGTATTATCTTCATAGAATCGCAAAGTATGACCAAGATGGACCGAAAATCAATTCTATTTTAGAAATCAATCCAGATGCTATCTTTATTGCAGAAGCGTTAGATTATGAAAGAAAGACAAAAGGTGTAAGAGGTCCATTACATGGTATACCTGTTTTACTTAAGGATAATATTGAAACGAATGACTCGATGCATACAAGTGCTGGTACGATTGCCCTGGAACAAAATATAAGTAGTGAAGATGCATTTCTCGTTACGAAACTGAGAGAAGCAGGAGCAGTAATAATAGGAAAGACCAATATGACAGAATTAGCAAATGCAATGTCATTTGAAATGTGGGCTGGATATAGTGCAAGAGGTGGACAAACAATAAACCCTTACGGTACAGGTGAGGATGATATGATTGTTGGCGGCTCAAGTACAGGGTCTGCTATAGCAGTTGCTGCTAACTTTACTGTATTATCCGTTGGAACAGAGACAGATGCTTCTATTTTAAGTCCAGCTGTTCAAAACTCGGTTGTAGGTATTAAGCCGACTGTTGGGTTAATTAGTCGTAGTGGAATTATTCCTTTCACTTATTCACAAGATACAGCTGGGCCATTTGCTAGAACGGTAACGGATGCTGCAATTCTATTAGGGAACTTAACGGGAGTGGATGAGATGGATGTAGCCACTCATAAAAGTGAAGGAATGGCATATCAAGATTATACACCTTATCTCGATGTAAATGGATTAAAGGGAGCAAAGATTGGCGTATTTAACAATGCTCCAAAAGACTATTACGAAAATGGTGAGTACGATGAAAAATTGTTTGAGGAAACGATCCAAGTATTACGTAGTGAGGGAGCGACAGTAGTAGAAGATATTGATATTCCGTCTTTTCATAGGGAATGGAGTTGGGGAGTTCCACTTTATGAGCTGAAGCACAGCTTGGATAACTATCTTTCTAAATTACCTTCTACTATTCCAGTACATTCTATTTCGGAGTTAATGGAGTTTAATAAAAACATAGCAGAAAGAGCTTTGAAATATGGACAAACTAAGTTAGAAAGAAGAAAAGATTTTCCTAATACGTTAAGAAATCCAGAATATTTAAACGCAAGATTAGAAGATATATTTTTTTCGCAAAAACAAGGTATTGATTTTGCGTTGGAAAAATATAACCTGGATGCGATACTGTTCCCTTCTTATATAGGATCTACTATATGTGCGAAAGCAGGTTATCCGTCTATAGCAATGCCTGCGGGATATATGGATAATGGGAGGCCTTTTGGAATTACTCTTGCAAGTGCTGCTTTTAGTGAAGGGGCATTAATTAAACTAGCATATGCTTTTGAACAAGCGACAAAACATAGGAAGATTCCCAACTTGTCATGAATAGAATAAACAAAGAGGACAGGAATTCCTGTCCTTTTTGTTTTAATGATTAAAGTGAAATATCTTTCTGCTCCGTCTTCTGATATTTTAATAAGTTAAAGGATAAACAAGCAGAACATAAAATAAGAAAAGCGGCGATAATATAAATAGTACGAACGCCGAACATATCAGTAATAATTCCAACGCTAAGCATAGAAAGACCAGAAGCTGTCGAGAGAAGTGCACCATGAGCTGTATACATCTTCGATAATAAAGAAGGAGTGACGCTTGATTGTAAAACCGTCGTTTGAGAAATATCTCTAATTTGATAACATGGCCCCATTAGAACACAAAGAAATAGAGCAATAAATCCGCTACTTGTCATACCATATAAAAATGTAAGAATACTAAACATAAGAGAGCCTATCGCCATGGAGCGTATTAAATTTTTTTGAATATATGTACTCATTTTCCACGCTAATATCCCACCAATTAATGTGCCGACGTAATAACTTGTGTTAATATATCCCCACCAATCTTCGCCTTTATGAAGAACAGTCGTTACATATGCCATCGTAATAGCACCGATCCATATCGTCCCTGCGAAAGTTTCAATTAAGTCCATAATTGTAACGATGCGCAGAGACGGGTGTTGAAATAACAGTTTCCATCCTTCTAATAATGCAGTAGTTTTCGAAGAAGTGGGTTCTGCTACTCGTTCAGCTTGTATAGATTGTAATGAAAGGTGTAATGTAATACATCCGAAAATCATCAATATGTTATTAATCATGAGTGTCGAAGTAACGCCAATGAGAAGAACAATTATGCTTGTAAATGAGTATGCAGCGGCTTGTATAATTTGTGTTGAAAAGGAAAAGACACTATTTACTTTTACTAATTTTTCTTGTGGTGTTAAGCGCGGGATAACGGCGTATAGTAGAGGAGCGCTCCAGCCACTACATAATGAAATGAAAATAACAAAAGTTAAAAGAGCAGAAATGTTTGTTGATAGTATAGGAAATAATATCATTAACAATATTAAAAGAGCTGTTTTAATCCATTGTAGAGTATATAGCAATGAATAAGATGGAAACCGATTCATTATAAGTGGTGCAGAGGTGTTCGCGATAAGATTTGTGATAACCTGTAATAATGGAAAAAGAGCAGTAATTGTAGCTGATCTAGTTGTGATATAGATGTGAGTTGTAATAATCATTATGTATACAATGTCAGCGAGAGTAATGCATATTTTGGAGCCCAAATAGTAAGTTAGTGAACGTTTAGGCAATAAGAATACCACCTTTCAAATCAATACTTCTTTTAATTTTAATTATTATAATCTGTAAGTTATATTTTTGAAAGAATTAAATTTTTTGTCATTTTTTGAAAGGGATTTTCGTGTATAATGAAGAATATATTAATATAGCATTTTATTAATGCTTGTTGTAACAGCGAATACATATAATAGCTTGTAGCAAACGCCCCCTCTATGAGAAAGGGCGGATAAACCATTCTTTTCTTCATATACATATAGAAAATGAGAAAGAAAGTGAGGGTTGCATATGGCTGGATGGGTGATTTGGTTTATAATAGCGGGTATTTTATTTATTGCAGAAATGTTGTCGATTACGTTTTACATGCTTTGGCTTGGAATTGGAGCTGTTGTCGGAGGTCTTATTGCTTTGTTTGCTCCTGATGCACTATTTTTACAAGTTGTTGTTGGGGCGATTGTAAGTTTAACATTGACTTTCTTTACGAAAAGAATTTCTAAAAACTTTCGAGAAGCAAAAGGTTTTACTGATACAGTAGATAAACTTGTTGGTAAAAAGGGAATTGTTATGCAAACGATTACAAGCGAAGTGAACGGTATTGTGAAAGTGGATGGAGATACTTGGACAGCTATTTCGGATACTCCTATTGATGCTGGAGAAAAAGTCGTTGTTATACAGAGGCATAGTACTATTTTACAAGTGAAAAAGGAGAGTGAATAAATATGGCAGTAGCATTAACGTTAACGATTATTTTCGCATTGATTGTCGTTGTATTTATTGCATTGACAATTAAAATTATTTCTCAGCAAAAAGTTGGGGTCGTTGAAAGGTTTGGTAAATTTCAACGGATTATGCACCCAGGATTAAATATTCTAATCCCAATTGTAGACCGCGTTCGTGTATATCACGATTTACGTATTCAACAAACGAATGTACCACCACAAAAGGTAATAACGAAAGATAATGTACAAGTAGAAATTGATACAATTATTTTCTATCAAATTGTTGAACCAGAGCTTGCGACATATGGTATTTCAAACTATGAATATGGTGTTCGTAATATTACATCTGCAACAATGCGTCAAATTATTGGTAAAATGGAGCTTGATGAAACATTATCAGGTCGTGAAAAAATTTCAACAGAAATTCGTTTAGCACTTGATGAAGCGACAGAAAAATGGGGCGTTCGTATTGAGCGTGTCGAAATAGTCGATATTAATCCACCAAAAGATGTGCAAGTATCAATGGAAAAACAAATGAAAGCAGAACGTAATAAACGTGCGATCATTTTAGAAGCTGAAGCAGCGAAACAAGATAAAGTCCTTCGTGCTGAAGGGGAAAAACAAAGTAAAATTTTAATGGCTGAAGGGGATAAAGAAGCACGTATTCGTGAAGCGGAAGGTATACGAGAAGCGAAAGAATTAGAAGCGCAAGGGGAAGCAAGAGCGATTGAGGAAATTGCAAAAGCAGAACAAAATCGAATTGAGTTACTTCGTGCAGCAGATTTAGATGAGCGCGTACTTGCTTATAAATCATTTGAATCATTGATTGAGGTTGCAAAAGGACCAGCGAATAAAGTCTTTATTCCGTCTAATGCAATTGAAACACTTGGTACTCTTGGGGCAATTGGGGAAATCTTTAAAGAGAAACAAACGAAGAAATTACCTTCGTCAGATACAGAAAAAGAACAATAAGAGTGAGGAAGAGAAATGGGCTGCCATTTCTCTTTTTTTTTTGCGTATATTACGAAAGGCTTGTACATATCCATGTATAAAGAAGGTGATACAGTGAAGAAGTATGCAACCCGTATACATGGGAAGAAACTAATCTCGTTACTCTTTCTATATGCACTAGTCACAATTATTATTGCGTCGATTTTGACGTCGCTTTTACATACAATGAAATCGAATTACGCGAATCAATGGTTTGGAAAAGTATCGATGCAAGGTTTTGTTCAAATGCTAGAAAGTGAGAATCGCTATTACGGATTTGATTATTTTAAGCAGAATAAAAGGGAGTCATTTGGAAATTTAATGTTCTCGATTGCGACGGATTTGAAAATTAAAGATTTAAGAACGTTTGTCGGTAAAGAAGTGCCTGGTATGTCAAAGTATTACTCTAACATTATCGTAGCTGGGGAAGGGACAAACTTTACGAATATCCCAAATGAATCTAGTGTACCGATTGAAGAAGTAACGAAAGAGCGAGAAGTAGCAAAAGATAAAGTTACAGAAGCTGAAAAGAATAATCCGGTTCAGAAAAAGAGCGGAGCGAAAAAAGGTGAAAGTGCAGTATATATTTATCATACACATAGCTGGGAATCTTTCTTTCCGTTATTACCAGGGGCTACCGATCCATCAAGTCCAGATGTAAATGTGTCCTTACTAGGGAAACGTATGAAAGAACAACTTGAAGGACAAGGAATTCCGGTAGTTCATGATAAAACGAATATGGGGGATTTATTAGCGAGTAAAAAATGGAAATGGCCGCAATCATATAAAGCGTCTCATGAATATGTAAAAGAAACATTAGCACAAAATAATAAAATTGCGTTTCCGATTGATATACACCGTGATGATCAGCGGAAGAAGGTAACAACAAAAGTAATTAACGGGAAATCGTATGCAAGATTATATTTTATAATTGGGATGGAAAATGAAGGGCGTGCTGAAAATGAAAAAATTGCAAGAGCAATCAATAGTTATTTAGATGAAAACTATTACGGATTAAGCAGAGGAATCTTTCCAAAGTATAAAAAAGATGGAAATGGCGTTTATAATCAAGATTTATCTAAAAATGCGATGTTAATTGAAGTTGGTGGTGTTGATAATACATTAGATGAATTATATAACACAATTGATGTGTTGACGGAAGCGTTTAGTAAATATTATTGGAACAATGCGGAGAAAGTGAATGGGTGAGGAACGGGAAACCGTTCCTTTTTGTTATGGAAAGGTAAGAGTGTGATATAATGGAATCTTGTGAATATTAAATGAGGAAGTAGGGGGAATATGCAAATAATATTAATACGCCACGGTGAATCAGAAGCTGATATTTTAAATGTACATGAAGGGCGAGCTGACTTTGAATTAACAGAAAAGGGAAGACAGCAAGTGCAAAGACTTGTACAGAAAGTGAAAGCAGATTTCCCGCCAGATTTCATTTGGGCAAGCACATTAAAACGTGCCCGCGAAACTGGTGAAACATTAGCAGGAGGAATTGGGTGCCCAATTCAACTAGAAGAAGAATTAATGGAGTTTAATAATGGGGTACAAGCAGGGTTATCATTTGAAGAAGCGAAAAAATATCCAGAGCCAAAATTTCTTCATGATCGTTTTGAAAACGGGGAATCATTTATTGAATTTAGAATGAGAATAGAAGGAATTTTTTCTAAAATCGTGACAGAGAATACATATGACCGAATTGCAATTGTTGCACACGGTGGTGTAATAAATAGTATTTTACGAGCGTTTTTCCAAATGCCAATTAGCATGGACTATTATTTTAAAATGGGAGATACGGGAATTAGTTTGATTGAACTTACGGATAAACAGAAAACTATTCATTTTATAAATGATACAAATCATTTAGAGGGAATGTAAGAGGATATGTACAAAGCTGTATTTTTCGATGTGGATGGTACTCTTTTAAGTGAGATTGATAGAAGTATGCATGAAAGCACAAAAGAAGCGATACAAAGGTTAATAGATAAAGAAATTCACGTAGTTGTTACAACCGGGAGACCATATAGTTTATGCTCACAATTTAAAGAGCTGGGCATAAATACGTTTATTTCTGCAAATGGTGCACATATAAAATGTGCTGATGAAGTTATACATAAATCGGTACTTTCAAGTGGAATTGTTCATGATATTTCAAATTTCGCTGAATTACATGGTCACAGTGTTTCTTATTTTACAGAGGAATTTGTAATGAATGGTATTGCCTCAAAAGACGAACGTGTAATACGAGCATTAAATGAAACGTTAAATTTAGAGCGGTATCCTGACAAAGTTAGAAACTTATCAGAAGAGATTTATTGTGTATGTCTGTATGCTGATGAAACAGAAGCTCAAAAATTCTTTGAAAGATATCCAGCACTTACGTTTGAACGTTTTCATGGTTACGTTATGAATGTGTTGGAAGATAGTAAAGTATCGAAGCTAACTGCAATTCAAAAGGTATTGGAACATCTGAAAATTTGTAAATCAGAAGCAATTGCTTTTGGTGACGGTGGAAATGATGTTGAGATGTTACAGTATGTAGGACTAGGAATTGCGATGGGGAATGGTGGAGAAGAGTTAAAAACAAGAGCAGATTTCGTTACAAAGAAATCAAGTGAAGGTGGCATTTCTTTTGCTTTAAAAGAGTTTGGGATTATTTAGAAATATTAGTTAGTCAGTGTGAAAAATCCTGTTTTAAAAACAGGATTTTTTTGTCTAACAATATTCTTGCAATAGAAGGAAGAAAATGAGTATAATAAAAAGTAGTTAGGTAAGCTAATTAAATAAAAGAAAGGAGAGTGAAAATGAATGGATTCAAAAAAAGATGCTCTTCCTTTAGGGATTGAGCCTTATGCAGAGTTAATAAAAAAGACAGCATCAGCGGATACGGATCCAATCGCAGCAAAACTTGGTTTGTTAATGTTATGGACGTCTGATAATGTTCTAGATGCAGTTGACGTAGATTTAGCTCCGCTTGGTATTTCAGAAAGTAAATTAGATTTTTTACTGTTGTTTATTTTGCGTGAAATGGAATCGAATGGGGGAGAAGTGAACATGAGCCCTTCGGATATTGCGAGCCGATTAGGGATTACACGTGCTTCTGTCACTGGCTTATTAGATTGGATGGAGAAACGAGAGTTAATCGTAAGATTCAATCATTCTGAAGATCGAAGAAGATTAAAGGTGAAAATTACTCCGAAAGGAAAAGAACTAGTTGCGCATTCTTTACCGACTTTTTGGTTATCTTGCGCGTCGTTAGTTGATGACTTTAGTCAAGAAGAGCGTCAAACTTTAGAGAAGCTATTAAATAAAATGCAAGTAACTATGCAGAAGAAATTAGGAGAAGGCAGATAAAGAAGTTGATTGTGTGAGTCAACTTTTTTATTTAGACATATAATTAGGCTACCTTATTATATGTCTAGCTAATTTGATAAAGGGTGGTGATATGTCTTTTAACGTAAACAAATTAAGTAAGTGTTAAAGGAATGTCGTTTTGAGTAGTTTACTTTAGATGTTTTAAACCGATGGGGAAAATCATTGTAAGGGGGAGATTTTATGATGGAAATATCAAAAGAAGTAAATAGTGAAAGGAATTACACAATAATGACAGCGGTGTTATGTTGGGCGGGCATGGTAGTTATGTCCAGCCTATATGTGACGATTCCTTTAACCGCTCTATTTTCAGACCTTTTTAAGGTTTCATTAGCACAATCTGCGGCTACAGGCAGTATATTTTCTGTTGGCTTTGCTATAGGTTGTTTGTTATTTGGGGCAATCTCTGATAAATATGGGAGAAAAAAAGTGATCTTTATTGGACTGCTTGCACTGTCGATTGTTTCTTTTTTCTTGGGGATTGTGGATAGTTTATTTTGGCTTGTTATTCTTCGAGGGTTACAGGGGATAGCAGCAGCTACATTTTCTCCAGTAGCGTTAGCTTACGTTGTAGAAATGTTTCCATTAGAAAAAAAGGTTACAACAATAGGGTTTGTTAGTACCGGTTTTTTAGTAGCTGGAATTGCAGGGCAAGTAATAAGTACAGCTGTTAGTCAGCATTTTGGATGGCATATGGTGTTCTTTCTTCTTAGTATTGTCTATATCATTACTGCTGTATTGGTTCATTATTCTCTTCCGAAAGGGGAAACGTCTCAATCCAATACTGATATTTTGGGACCAATTAAACAGATGGGTAAAGCTTTTACACATAAAAGCTTAGTATTGAGCTATATGATTGCATTTGTTTTATTAATGGCTTTTGTTAACATGTATACTGTTTTAGGGAATTATTTGAGCAGTCCTACTTACAATTTAACTCCAGAACAAATTCTTTATTTTCGCTTAGCGGGGCTATTTGGTATGTTGCTGTCACCACTTGCGGGTCGTTTAACAAAGAGGTTCGGAGTAAGGCAAGTTCTTCAGGGCGGATTGTTGGTCGCTATTTTTAGTTTAAGTTCAATGGGCTTTATTTCGAACCTGCCGCTACTTGTAATGATGAGCATCTGTTTTGTAATAGGTATTGCTATATCCGTTCCATCGTTAGTTTCTCTTGTTGGCCAATTAGGAGGGGAAGCAAGGGGAATAGCAGTTTCTATTTATACATTTATTTTATTTTTAGGAACTAGTATAGGACCTATTATTTCTATTTATCTTATGAAAATAGGAGACTATGCTCAGACGTTTGTTTTATTGGGATTGATACTCTTTATTGGTTTTGTTTTCGCTCTTTTTATTCGAATAAAGGAATGCAAGGATCTTTAATATGCTCACATAATAAAATATGAATTTGCCCGCGATGATGATAAAAATGTGCAACGATTTCAAGCAACCATTCGAATCGAGAGTAAGAAATACCCCAATAAGCAGTCATAATTTCCGCTAATTCTTCATTGGAATAGGATAAAAAAGTTTTAGAAAGTAAATCGTACCCTTGTATCATCGTTTGCTCTATTTGAGTAATTGTTTCTGGTGTTTGTTCTATATAAAAGGTATGTAAGTCTTTTTCCGTAATACCATTTAATATGAGTAAATCAGCATGGAAAATAAGGGAAAGATGTGTGCACATTTCAAATAATGACCGCTTTGATTCAATCGGCTTTATTTTCAAATCACTTTCAGTATATTGGTTCAGTATTTGAATGGAAGTATCGATAGCAATTTTAACTTGATTCAATGCAGATGGAACAAACGTTGTAATTATTCTCACCTCCGTATATAATAGTTTCTTAAGGGTATTATATCATACTCAAAATTCCGAAAATTCTAGTAGTTTGACTAGCATAGTGAAAAGTATTATATTGTAAAAGGTCATATGAAACGTGAAATAGAATGGAATGTAATTATTGAGTTAGGAGTTAGACCAATGAGCTTGAAATATGGAAGAGATACAATTGTTGAAGTTGACTTAAATGCGGTAAAACATAATGTAAAAGAATTTAAAAAACGTGTGAATGATGAAAATATTGCAATGATGGCTGCTGTAAAAGCGAATGGGTATGGTCATGGGGCAGTTGAAGTTGCGAAATCGGCTATTGAAGCAGGAATAAACCAACTTGCAGTTGCATTTGTAGATGAAGCAATTGAATTAAGAGAAGCTGGAATCACTGTACCTATTTTAATTTTAGGATATACACCAGTAGCAGCTGTAGAAGATGTAATTCAATATGACGTTATGATGACTGTTTATAGAGTAGAAGATTTACAAGGTATAGATGAAGTTGCAAACCATCTTCAAAAGAAAGTGCGAATTCATGTGAAAATTGATACAGGAATGAGCCGTATTGGTTTACAGGAAGAAGAAGTTAAACCGTTTTTTGAAGAGTTAAAACGTATGCGATATGTAGAAGTAGTAGGGATGTTTACACATTACTCTACCGCTGATGAAATAGATAAAACTTATACAAATATGCAAACAAGTTTGTTTGAGAAAGCTGTAAATACAGCGGAAGAATTAGGAATTCATTTTCCATATATTCATAGTTCAAACAGTGCAGGATCAATGGAACTTAGTAACACATTTCAAAATATGGTTCGTGTCGGTATTGGAATTTACGGTATGTATCCTTCAAGAGAAGTGGATCATACAGTTGCTTCCTTACAGCCAGCGTTGTCTTTAAAATCAAAAGTAGCTCATGTTAAACATGCGAAGAAAAATCGTGGTGTTAGCTATGGGAATACTTATGTAACAACGGGCGAAGAATGGATTGCAACTGTACCGATTGGTTATGCTGATGGTTATAATCGTCAGCTATCTAATAAAGGGAATGCACTAATAAACGGAGTACGAGTACCTGTAATTGGCCGTGTTTGTATGGATCAGCTTATGCTAGATGTTACAAATGCAATGCCAGTACAAGTAGGAGACGAAGTTGTATTCTACGGCAAACAAGGTGAAGAAGAGATTGCGGTGGAAGAAATAGCAGATATGTTAGGTACAATTAATTATGAAGTTACATGCATGTTGGATAGAAGAATTCCACGTGTTTATAAAAAAAATGATGAAACGACTGCGGTTGTAAATATACTAAGAAAAAAATAAGAAAAAACTGAATCGATATGATTCAGTTTTTTTATTTTTGACAAATGAAAAATGTTCTATTTATACCGTGTAGTTGTATATTGTTACATCCTACAGATTTTAAAGAGGTAATAATTTCGTCTCTAAAATAACATGATTCCTCGGTAGAAAAGTCACTCCTATTCCAACAATCTATAATAATCATACTTTGTCATAATTTCAAAACCACATTGTGTATATAGTTTTAAAGCATTGTTATTTTTCGTTTCGACGTCTAGTTCAATTGTTGAAACACCTTCTGTAATAAGTGTATGTACCATATAACTAAGAATATCTTTACCATATCCTTTACCTTGATAAGAAGGATGAACTGCAAATCCTGATAGTGTAGTAGATTGCTCTTGCTCAGTAACTGTAATCGTTCCTATCACTTTTTCATCGATAAGAGCACTGTAAACTTGATGGGAAGATGAATTCATCATCTTTTGTAACCATGTGGATGTATTTGCTGCCGAATCTCCAAAAGCTTCACTAGCGATTTCTATAAGATCAGGAAGTAATTCAGAAGATGCAACGGTAAGATTAATATTATTTTTCATTGTTTTTTGTGCTTCGTTTGTTTTGAACTCCATACCGTATTCACTGTATAAATAAGGAAAGTTCATTTGTTTTGCAAATGATTTCCCTGAAATAGAGTCACCATTAATTATAAGAAGGGCTTCATCTGCCTCTCTTTTTTGTATTTCTTTCATTGCGGTTTGTAAAAGAGTAGTGCCTATATGTTGTTTCCTATAGTTCGGATGAACAAACCCTATTAACTCCAGTTTTGTTGGTCTCTCAAAGTCATACATACTTAATGCGCCGATTAATTGAGTATCATCATAAAATAGAAAATCATTTACCACTTCTATATTACGGGCAGTTAAAAAGTTTATATGTAAATCTGACGAGTAATCAATTTGATCGTGTTGTCCGCAAATATGAGATAAATCTTTCATTTGCTGAATTTCGTTTGCTGTTAAAGATTTCTTTTGTTCAATATTCATTTCATAATCCCTCTCATTCGTATTTAAAAATAGGATGGATGACGCAACCACTTGTCTAACTCCACACTGCCCTGAACAGATAATAACCGGTACAAATATCGATAGGGATGTCTACATTCTTCAAGACGAGGAATGGGCATAATGGTTTCGTAACCTTGTTTAAAAGCATGAGCCTCTTTTTCTGTAAGTACATATTCTAATCCAATAAAATCAAACTCTCGTGGAGCAATTGCATAAGCTTCTGTATCTACTAAACCAGTAATAGATTGATCATCTGATAAAAACTGGGTAGGATCCATATCAATTAAAACGAGTGTAGATTCCTTCGGTGACGGCAAGGAAGATAGCTGTGACTCAAAAGTATGAAATGCGTTTTGGATGCTCGCGTTATCGGAATAGAACCTATTTACAAGATCTTTACTGACTTTTAATATGTGAGATTTAAATTCTTCTAGTGGAATGTGGAAAGTATTTGATGGGTTTCCTATAAACTCTGCTTGAAACGAATGAATTTCTGCTAGTCCTTTTCCAAGGCTGAATAAAATAGAATCAGGTTGTCCGAAAAATGATTGCAGCGTATTTCCGGTTAGTTTTTCGACGATTACATACTCTCGCTCATTTAAAACATGTTTTTGCAAAATAGTCGGGATGGGCAAGGTAGTATGCTTTTTCAATAATGCGTGTATTGTTTCTAAATGATGTACATGCCTTGGATCAATTCCAAAAAGGTTTTTACATCCCCACCAAAAATCATTGTTGGGCTCTTCAGTCATTTTTGAGGAACGAACAATAACTTCTTCAGTTTCTGTTTTAACAAGAAACACGTCGCTTGCATGGTCTTCATAGCCCGGATGTAGTGCTTGAACAGATATAATAGGTGAAATGAATAGTTGTTGTAGCATGAAAGGACTCCTTATTCTGTAAATTCTATAAATTCATTATATAACAGAATATGTACCAAGTGGATAATGATGGGGACAACATAGAACTTAAATAAATTTATGGTGAGAAATCAGTGTGAAAATTATATTTTTCTAGTTTTGTATGAATTATCAAAATAATTTTTCTGATGATAAATCTGAAAAATGCCTGAATGTAAATCCCGTATTTTTCAATAAATGAAAGGTTAAGTCTACTTTTATAAGAGTTATAATGTAGGTTATGAAAAATATTTCTCAATAATAAAATGAAGAGAAAAATATGAAGAAGTAGAATAGATTACTTAATAGTTTTAAATTAATTAATATGATTAACTATTGATTATATTAGATAGGAGAGAATATTATGGCAAATGTACTCGTAATAAATTTCCCTGGAGAAGGTCATATAAATCCGACTTTAGCTATTGTAAGTGAGTTAATTCGGCGAGGGGAAACAGTTGTTTCGTATTGTATTGAAGATTATAGAAAGAAGATTGAAGCAACAGGTGCAGAATTCCGAGTGTTTGAGAATTTCCTCTCTCAAATTAATATTATGGAACGAGTAAATGAAGGTGGGAGTCCTTTGACGATGCTATCTCATATGATTGAAGCATCAGAGCGTATTGTTACTCAAATTGTAGAAGAAACAAAAGGGGAAAAGTACGATTACTTGATATACGATAATCATTTTCCAGTAGGACGTATTATAGCGAATGTTTTAAAATTACCTAGCGTTTCTTCTTGTACAACGTTTGCTTTTAATCAGTACATTACTTTTAATGATGAACAAGAATCGAGACAAGTAGATGAAACTAATCCATTATATCAATCTTGTTTAGCGGGAATGGAAAAATGGAATAGGCAGTATGGAATGAAATGTATTAATATGTATGATATTATGAATCATCCTGGTGATATTACTATTGTATATACTTCAAAGGAATATCAGCCGCGTTCAGATGTATTCGATGAATCGTATAAGTTTGTCGGTCCATCAATTGCTACTCGAAAAGAAGTAGATAGCTTTCCTATGGAAGATTTAAAAGATAAACAATTGATTTTCATTTCTATGGGAACAGTTTTTAATGAACAACCTGAGTTATATGAAAAATGTTTTGAAGCGTTTAAAGATGTAGAAGCGACAGTCGTATTAGTTGTTGGTAAGAAGATAAATATAAGTCAATTTGAAAACATTCCGAATAACTTTAAGTTGTATAATTATGTGCCGCAATTAGAAGTATTACAGTACGCTGATGTATTCGTGACACACGGTGGTATGAATAGTTCGAGTGAAGCACTATATTACGGTGTCCCGTTAGTTGTAATTCCGGTAACAGGAGATCAGCCTTTAGTTGCGAAACGAGTGAGTGAAGTAGGAGCTGGAATAAGGCTTAATCGTAAAGAATTAACTTCTGAATTGTTACGTGAGACTGTAAAGAAAGTAATGTATGATGTAACGTTTAAGGAAAATAGTCGTAAAGTTGGAGAGTCACTTCGAAATGCTGGTGGGTATAATAGAGCAGTTGATGAAATATTTAAAATGAAAGTGAATTCATACTTAAAACTTAAATAAATGTTTGGAGCACACTTACTGAAATACGTAAGTGTGTTTTTATAAATAAATCACATAAAAAATCACTATAAAGGTGAAACTTTTGTGTATATAAACTGATATCTTTGAATTAGTAGTAAAATTACGTTAAAATAATACTAAGAAAATATATATGTTTTGGGGGTAATGAATGAAAAGAGTATTTGAATACGTATTATTAACAATTGGATCGATTATTGTAGCGGGTTCATTAGAGCTTATTTTAGCACCTAATGGATTAGTAGATGGCGGGGTAACGGCCATTGCTATTATGGCAAATAAAGTTGCTGGATTACCGCTTTATGGAGTATTTTTAGGACTTAATATCCCAATTTTACTATTTACTGCAAAAGTAATGGGTAAGAAGTTCTTTATCCGTACGTCTTATGCAAATGTTGTTACAACACTTGGATTGATTTATTTAAAGCCATTTCCAGCAATTACAACTTCGGAATTATTAATTGTACTTTATGGAGGAGTTCTATTTGGTGTTGGTGTTGGGATTGTTGTAAAAATGGGTGGAGCAATTGATGGGTCAGAAATGTTAGCTGTTTGGATGAACAAGCATTTTAAAGTACCAATTAGTACATTTTTACTTGCTGTAAATGCGGTTATTTTTGTATTTGTTGCTATTTTATTTTCAATTGAGCAAGCGATGTTCTCATTAGCAATTTTCTATATTGTTACGAAAATGATTGATTTCATATTAGATGGTATTAATCAAGGAAAGAGCGTTATGATTATTTCTGGGAAAAATAAAAAAATAGGCGATTTGCTTATGAAAGAATTGCAATTATCCGTTACGTATCTACATGGAGAAGGTGGTTTTTTAGGAGAGCACAAGAAAATCATTTATTGTATTACAAACCGTTTCATTTATCCAAAAATGAAAGATCTCGTTCTCTCTGTAGATCCAACCGCTATAATTGAAGCTTCCTATTCAACAGAAACAACTGGTGTTAAGCGTCCAGGAAGGACTGCTCGATCAGGAGACGTATCAGAAAAATAGTGTGTAAAATAACTCCACATAAGTATAACTTATGTGGAGTTATTTTACTTAGGGAACCAGGCTTCCTTTAGTAATTTGACTACAATTTCGATACTATCTTCGGGAATGCTGCCGAAACCGAGTAGTACATAGGACGCCTCTCTTAAATTATGTACAGAATCATATGTAGAGAGTGGGTATAATTTGATTTGTTGGTTTGCAGCAGTATGAATAAGTTCTTGTTCGTTCATACCATTATGAACATGAAGTACGATATGCAGTCCAGACTGTTCGCCAAGTATTTGAACACGAGATCCCATGTCATTTTTGATAGATTTAACTAGTAGTGTGTGCTTTCTTTTATATAACGTACGACTACGGTTCAAATGGCGCTCCCAATCACCATTGTGAATAAAGGTTGCAAAAGCGAGTTGCTGTATTGTAGAAACAGTTTGTTTAAACTTACCTTCAAGCTCTGTATAGATTTTTAATAGATGAGTTGGTAAAACGATATACCCCATTCGCAAAGAAGGTAAGAAGGATTTCGAGAAAGTTCCCATATAAATAACGCGTTCATTTGAATCTAGTCCTTGTAAAGAGGGAATAGGTTTTCCTACATAACGAAATTCTCCGTCATAGTCATCTTCAATAATATATCCTCCGCAATCATTGGCCCATCTTAATAATTCGAGCCTTCTAGATAATGGCATAATCATTCCAAGAGGAAATTGGTGTGATGGAGTGACGTATGCTACATTGGAACGTGATTCACGTAAAGCTGAAATACGAATCCCTTTATCGTCTAATGAAATAGGGTGAACAGGAAGACCAGAACTTTGAATCATGGCAGTTATACGGTGAAATCCAGGGTTTTCGATTCCATATTCTTTTTTTGAACCAAGCAGTTGAAGTAGTAGCCAAAGAAGAGGCTGCGTACCGGCTCCGATAATAATTTGATCAGGTGAAGAATGTACCCCGCGGGCATGGTATAAATATTTTGAAATATGCTCTCGTAAAACGAACTCACCTTGAGAATCTTCTCTAGCAAATAATTCATTTTCATACTGGAATAAAGTTTCTTGTAATGCTCTTTTCCAGTTTGTAATTGGAAAAGCTTTTTGATCAATCAGCCCTTGGCTACAATCATAGTCATATTGTTCTTTTTTTATATTGTTAGCGCTGTTTGACACAACTTGTTGTTTATTTTGAATGACATCAATATCAACTTCTGCAACAAAAATCCCACGTTTCGGTTTACTTTCTACATAACCTTCAGCTAGTAATTGTTGATAAGCAGATTCAACAGTAATACGGCTAACATTAAGTTGTACCGCTAAGTTTCTGTGAGAAGGAAGGCGTGTACCGGCAGGCAGTGATCCCTGAGAGATTTCTCGTTTCATATATTCGTAAATTTGTAAATAAATTGGTGTTTTACTTTCTAATTGCAATGGGATAGTAAGATCCATTTTATGAATTCTCCTTTAAAAACTGGCCATATAAAAAATAATCGAACTGTCACTTAAGTGAGGGGCAGTTACTTTTTATAATAATGATATAACATTTAGAAAATTTTATAAATAGTAAGGAGAGAATCATAATGAATATTAGAGAAGTAGTAACAGAAGCTGATTTACATGATGTATTCCCCGTATTACAGCAATTACGAACGAAACTTTCAAGAGAAGAAGCAAGTTCTTTATTTCAAAAAATGAAAAAAGAAAATTATAAACTACTTTCGTTACAGAATGAAGATGATGAAGTTGTTTGTCTTGCTGGTGTAGCAATTTGTACGAACTTTTATAATGAGAAACATGTTTTCGTATATGACCTTGTAACTGCGGAAGCTCACAGATCGAAAGGATATGGTAAAGTTCTTCTGTCATATGTAGAAAAATGGGGGAGAGAAAAAGGGTGCAATTCTATCGTTCTTACATCAGCGTTTCCAAGAGTTGATGCCCATCGTTTTTATGAAAGAGAAGGCTATGATAAGGTAAGTTATTCTTTTTATAAAGAGTTATAATATTAAGTAGGTTCTATGTGAGGTAACATATAGAACCTACTTTTATTTAGAAGTTTAAGATGAAGAGGGTTAATTGCTTATTTTGTCGAATAGTTTCTTTATAATTGAGACGATAATATTGAATGTAAAGAAGGTTAGGGGAGTTCATACTTGGAAAAAATTCAGAAACTATTAATCCCAAAAGGTGTAAGAGTTATCGTAATATCTGATATTCATGGCGAATTAAATCTTTTAAAGGAATTATTACATAAAGTTAATTTTAAAGATGAAGATTATTTAATTATTAATGGTGATCTTTGTGAGAAAGGAAGAAATAGCATTGGCGTCGTAAACTATGTGATGGATCTAGTAGTTAGCAAGCAAAATGTTTATGTAATTGAAGGGAATTGTGAAGCTGTAGTTGAAGCGCTTGTAAATGAAAATCCTGCGCTAATAAATTATTTATGTACGAGAAAGAATACAATTTTTAATGAATGGTTAGCGAAATTGAACGTTACCGTTAATGAAGAAAGTGATATTTGTGAAGTGAAAAACATATTGATGGGCCGTTTTTCAAAAGAAATAAAGTGGCTAACAGAATTGCCAACTGCTATTGAAACTGATGATTATATTTTTGTACATGCTGGCCTTGAAGATAGAGAGAATTGGAGACAAACAGACAGGAAAAATGCAATTGCAATGCCAGAGTTTTTCAATAAATCACATAGAGAAAATAAGTATGTAGTTGTCGGTCATTGGCCTGTTGTGAACTATTCCGAGGAGGCGCCGTCTAACAATCCAGTTATTGATAAGGAGAAAAAAATTATTGCGATTGATGGTGGTAATGCGATTAAAGAAGCAGGGCAATTAAATGCATTTATTATTCAGAGGACAACTTCAGGTGATACGTTTTCTTATACATATGTAGATCATTTTCCGCAGTATGAAGTATTGGCTGATTTTAATGCGAATTCAGTAATGCAGGGCGGGGTTACATATCCACATTATTACATAGAACCTGTGGAGAGAATGAAAGGTTTTACCGTATGTAAACAACTAGGAACAAATGAATTACTTCATGTGAAAAACGAGTATATAAAGCAACTTGAATCAGGTGAGTATACAGTGAAAACGGATATTTCTTGTGCGCAAATCAGTATTAGAAAAGGGGATAAAGTTTCTTTAATTGATGGTAGCTGCATGGGATATGATTTAATTAAAAAAGATGGAGTAGAGGGCTGGATAGAGAAAGGGATTCTACTTGAGGTAGAAAAGAAGGGAAATACAATATTTAGCTAAAATGGGAGGGATATAACCTCCTGTTTTTTATTAACTATGCTACGAGCTCGTACTTCATCTGATTTTTTCCGAAGTTCAGTTTCTAAATTAAACTCGAAAAAATTGGCTAATTTATATAAATAATTCGTATCATATAACAAAATTATATAAAATAGAGTGGAGTTTTGTTTTGATTTTTCTGAAAAAATATTATAATTGTATATGAAATAAAGAGGAATGTAGGAGGAAATTATGCAAAACGTTATATTAAAGGGGAACAAAGTTACAATTCGTACAATTGAGGAATCAGATATAAAAACATTATGGAGTATTGTATATAAAGAAGAAAATCCAGAGTGGAAAAAATGGAATGCCCCGTACTTCCCGTTCTCAATGCAAGGATACTCATCCTATAAAGAAAAGATGCAAACTTGTTTAAAAGAAGAACCGTTATCAAATCTTATTGTGGAAAATAATGGTCAAATTATTGGGGCAGTAAGTTTTTATTGGGAACATAAACCGACGCGTTGGTTAGAGATGGGAATCGTTATTTATGACCCAGCATACTGGAATGGTGGCTACGGTACAGAAGCATTAACACTATATAGAGATTTACTATTTGAAAATATGGAGATTGGTAGAGTAGGGCTCACAACTTGGTCTGGCAATGAACGAATGATGAAAGTAGCGGAAAAAATAGGAATGCGATTAGAAGGTAGAATGCGAAATTGTCGATATTATAACGGGACATACTATGATTCTATTCCAATGGGAATGATTCGTGAAGAATGGGAAGAGCTTTGTGTAACGAAGGGGTGAGGAAGCGTGTACGCTATTATTGCTACATTTGATAGAGTGTTTACTTATAAAATTAGAGAATTGCAAAGTGAATTAACGAATATAATCGGAATAAACCAACTAGCTGGAGTAGAACCCCATATTACATTGGCTGATTATAATGAGTTAGATGTTAATTTATATACGGAGAAATTAAAGGAGTTTGTAGCTTTTCAAGAGAACATTGCTGTTGTAACTTTTCCTTCTGTTGGAACTTTTCCTACTAACGGAACGATCTTTCTAGCACCGACCATTACCAATGAATTATTAAGATTTCATCATTCTTATCATGATTATTTCAAAACTTTTCATGATAATTCGAATTCATATTACGTACCAGGAAAATGGGTTCCGCATTGCACGTTTGCTAATGGGTTAAATTCAAATCAGTTTTTAAGTGTAATGGAATATATATATGAAAAATTTGATGTTACACTAGCTTCGATTGAGAAGTTGAAATTAATTAAGGTAAATTATGAAAATGGTTCTGCCATTTCTTCTAGTATATTAGCAGAATATAATTTAAAGAGAATGGAGACATCGAGATGACATATGTAATTAGAGAAATGAAGCAAGAAGATATTCATGCTGTACAAAACGTAGCAAAAATAGCTTGGCATGATACTTACGAAGGAATTATTCCGAGAGAGATTCAAGACAACTTTTTAAATGAAGCGTATTCCGATGAAAAAATGAAATATCGCCTTGAAAATACACATTTATTTGTTGCGGAAGAAGAGGGAGAAGTAATTGGCTTTGCAAATTTTTCACCAATTAGACTGCAAAACGAAGCAGAATTAGGTGCAATTTATTTGTTGCCAGATCAGCAAGGGAAAGGGATAGGGACAGCTTTGTTACAAAAAGGGATCACGACGTTAAAAGGGATTCGAAAAATGTACATTCATGTAGAAGCGGAAAATGAAAAAGGAAAACGATTTTATGAAGCAAAAGGTTTTGCGGCTTTAGAGCAATTTGAAGAAGATTTCGAAGGGCATATGCTGCAAACAGTGAGAATGGTTTTATACATATAAGGAGGATCAGAAATGAAAATTTTTGATTTCAGTGAAAAAGTGGGAGAGCATATATCAGCATTTCAATCTAACTTTATAATGTCAAAAATATTAAAACATCAAGGGAATATACATATCGGTTCTATGCATCTACAACCGAATGGAGTTATTGGATATCATGAAGCAGTTGTATCTCAACTGCTTCTAGTTGTACAAGGAGAAGGATTTGTTTGCGGTTCAGATAAAGAAAAAGTGAAAATAGGAGCTGGACAAGCTGCGTTTTGGGCGAAGGGAGAGTTACATGAAACGAGTACGGAAAAAGGATTGATGGCAATTGTAATTGAGTCAGACGGTCTTGAAAATGGTATTTCAATGATGATTAGAGGGCAGGAGGGAGAAAGGAATGATTACAAAAGCAGATGAGGAAGAAACGAAACAAATATTACATTATGCAGCTCAATCACTTTTCGAAGGAACGAGAGGGAATTGTCAACTAAGTACGGAAAAAGCGATTGAAATTACAAAACCTTTAGTAGAAAAAGGGGCATATTATATAGTTACAAAGGAAGAAAATAAAGTAGTGGGATGGATACTAATAGGAGAAAATGTGGACTATTTCTCTCGTGAAAAACTCGGTTTTATTTATGAATTGTATGTTTTTGCAGAGTATCGCGGGAGAGGATTATCACGAAAACTAATGAAAGCTGGGATCAAGGAACTACAAGAAAAGTATTCAGAAATTCGCTTGAATGTATTTACAGGGAACTTTGCAAAAGAAATGTACGAAGATTTTGGCTTCGTTGAAAGACAAGTAATCATGACGTTGAAGTGAGAAAACGATTTTAAGTGGGCGAAGAAACAAGAAAAAGAAAATGAGTATGTAATTTGTAAAGTTTATATTCTGAATTTTGGGTAAAAAAAGTTTTCTTTTTATTATTAAATAGAGGTAGAAACGCTTAGCAGTCCTTTTAAAAAAACAATAAATTTTTATTATATAATATAATGTTATTATGTTAAAAGAGAAATTTTGGAAAAATATCATTTTTTTGTTTAGAAATTTTTAAATTATTGATATAATCAATTTGTAGAATTGATTTTGGGTTAATTTTACTATTTTAAAATTTTAAGGGGGATTTAATAATGGCAGGACAAATTCGTATGTCACCAGAGGAGCTTAAATCAAAAGCGACTCGATATGGACAAGGTGCAAATCAAATTGAGGATATTTTACGTCAGTTACAAAACTTACAAAATGAATTAAGAGGAGAATGGGAAGGTCGTGCTTTCGAAGGTTTTGATCAACAGTTCAATCAATTAAAACCAAAAGTACAAAACTTCGCAGAGCTATTACAAGAAATTAATATGCAGCTTAATAAAACTGCAGAGGCTGTTGCTAGACACGACGAAGATCTTTCTCGTAATTTCGGTCTACAATAAAAACGGGCAAAAGAAATATATAATTTAGCCATGCAACTTTTGTTGTATGGCTAAATTGCTTTAAAACTAGAGTAAGATAAGGAGTCCTTAACTTAATAGACTCGCAGCCGCAGGAGTGATAAGTAGTGAAAAAGTTTAAGTGGAGCATCTTGTTGTTTATTATTTTAGCTCTTGTGCTATCAACAGGAGTCTCCTATTTAGCATTAAATCAAAATGTTAAGAAAGCTAATGAGAATAGCACGCCAAAAATGACAGTTGCATTAGTAAATGAAGATCAAGGAACTGTATTTGAAGGGAATAAAATAGCGTTTGGAGATCAATTTGTTAAAAATGTAAATAAAAATACGAAACAAGAATGGTACGTAGTTAGTCGCGGAGTAGCAGAAAATGGTTTGAAAAATAATAATTACAATATGATGATTGTAATACCTAATGATTTTTCTAGGAAAGCTGTTGCGATTGATTCAGAACTACCAGAGAAATTAACGTTAAACTACAAAGTAAATGCAACTGGGAATAAAGATTTGAAAGCTGAGGCTGAAAATACGGCGTCTACAATTTTAGAGGATTTCAATAAGCAAATCATCGACGTTTATTTTGCAAGTATTATCGGTAAGTTGCAAGGTGCACAAGATAATATAGGCAAAATAATTGAAAAAGGAAACGTTCAAACAACTATGTACAAAAAAGATGTACATAGTCCTTTGGCAAATTATACAAATCAATTTAAAACGGTACAAGACTATACAGGAATTTCTGTTAATAGTTTTAAAGGATTTCAGGATGTCTTAAAAGGGTTTGGTCAAACATTAGATGAAGGAAATAAATCTAATAATACTTATTTGGAAGGCTTTAATAACTTTCAAAAAATGCAATCTGATAATAATTTGTTAGCTAATAATTTTTCGAGTCAATTTAATCAATCTATGAGTGAGATGGGTGCAGGTGATGCTTTAAAGCAGTTAAGCTCACTGGAATCGGCAAATAAAATTATTGCAAATCAATTTATGCTTTCAGAGAAAGAACCAAATATTTTAGCTGATGCTTCAGCAATGCAAAAATATTTAACAGATGTAAAAAAACAAGTATCAGAATATGATACAGAACTTGCAGGGAAGTTAGAGAGTGACATTCAAGCAACGATAAATAAACGATTACAGAAGTCTCTTTCAAATGATGGACAACAAGAAGTATTTATAAATACGTTAATGAAACAACCAGATGTTCGAATCAAGCAACAAATCGAGAATTTAATTACAAAATTACCTAGTTTAAATATGGAAGAAATAGTTCAAAGTGATTTGCCAGATGAAACGAAATTACAACTGAAAAATGTAATTCAATTTACAAATAAATATAATAAAGAAAATAACTTTAATTATGATCCTGTAAATAAAATCTCTTTAGGAAATTCAATTAAAGAAGTAAAGAATAGTCTTTCTAAGGATGGAATTACATTTAGTGATACAGCGAAAGTAATCAAGATGGAATCACCTCAAACTATGAACATAAGTATTCCAAGTGGCTTTGAACTATACGGAAGTACAGGATCTTTGTATATTGATGATGTGGATTATACAAGTGAATTTCTTCAAAACGGAGCAGTTACAATACCTGCCCGTAATGAAGGGGATTTAAAAATTAACCTTCATGTGAAGTTAATAGATCCAAGCATCAATATAGATGTTTTCTCTCCAGTAACATGGGAATGGAGATTAAATGGAAATTACGAAAAAGAAACTAGTTCTGGAAAAGAAGAGCCTAAAAAAGAAGAACCTAAAAAAGAGGATGAAGGAACACAATCCAAAAATAGCAAGGTGGAAAATGTAGTTAATAAAACGCAGTATGGAATAATGCCGCTAGTACATACTGCTAAAAAACCTATCATTCAAAAAACGGAACAGGATAACAATGGTAACGGAGGGACCCCTGAAGGCGGAACGGGAACAGATCCAGGAGGGACCCCTGAAGGCGGAACGGGAACAGATCCAGGAGGAAATCCAGGAGGCGGAACGGGAACAGATCCAGGAGGAAACCCAGGAGGCGGAACGGGAACAGATCCAGGAGGAAACCCAGGAGGCGGAACGGGAACGGATCCGGGAGGAAACCCAGGAGGCGGAACGGGAACAGATCCAGGAGGAAATCCAGGAGGCGGAACGGGAACAGATCCGGGAGGAAACCAAGGTGATAACTCAAAAGTTATTGAACGAACGACTAATCAAGTTGTACATCAAAAAACAGAAAAATTAACAACTAATACATCTAATGTACTAATTAAAGAAGCAGTAGATACTGTTCAAAGTTATCAAGGTTTACTTAGTCTGTACCAAATGTATTATGGGATTGACTTAAGAACGAAAGATGTAGGTCCTAAGCTAGAAGAGGGAAGTTTAGATGCAATTGCAACTGAACAATCTTTGTACTACGTATTAAATAAACAAAGCTTAACTGATTTAATTTCAAACCTTGTTTCATCTAGTATTACGGCAGAAGTTAAGCAAGATATGACAGGTTTAAAACAAAAAATAGACTCTTATCAACAATTCATTACTAGTGCGGATCAAAATTCAATGCTACTAGCGGAGAAATTAAATGTAACGACGCAGCAAGCAACTAGTATGAATGAAAATTTAGGAGAGTATTTAAAAGGTTTAGCGAAATGGCGTGAGAGTAGCTTAAAGCTAGTTGAAGAACAGCAAGTGCTAACAACAAATAATACTGGTGAGCAAACAGCTGTTTTATCGTTAGATTCTGGTATTAAATCATTAATGATGCAAAGTCAGTCATTGGTCGAGAGTTCGAAGCATAGTTTAACAACATCAGACGATGTATATAAAACATTTGATCAAATTAATGGACAAGCAAAAGAAATTCAAGAAAGCGGAACGACAATTGTTTCAAAAGCTGATTCATTATTAAATGACTTTACAAAGAAAATGGACGATGATAAATCATTCTCCAAAAACTTTACTAAAATTTTGGCTAATAGCCGAATTGGCGATCGCCAAAATGAAATGTTATATCAATTTTTATCTAGCCCAGTACAGAAACAAAATGATGGAGTCATTGTAGCTGGTAATGCTTTTACACCATATTTAATCGTATTAACTTGTTTTATTGTTGCGTTATTTACAGCATACGCAATTGCGAATCAGGAAAAGAAACGAACGCAATCAGATCATTTTGAAGAGAAATTCTCATTAATTGATATGAATGTACCAACTACAGTAGTGGCATTCGGTATATCAATTGTGGAAGGAATTAGTATAGGTATCATTTCTGGACGTCTTTTACAGTTCGGTCAAGATCAAAGTTTACTATGGATTGCGTTTATCACAATCATTATGATGGCGTTTGTATTGGTCTCAACATACTTATTACGACAAATAAAAATGGTAGGGATGTTTATACTATTAGTATTTTTAAGTATGTACCTATTTTTAACTGAAGCAGTTGGAAGTAAAGTAGATCAAATGTCGTCTGTTGGAAAGGTACGTCAGTTCTCACCACTTCAGTATATAGAAAGTTTTCTAAATGATTTTATTAGCGGTAAAGATACTGGAAAAGTTATTTTCATCGTGTTGTTTGTAATTGCCATTATCGGATTAGTTAGTAATCTATTTGTATGGCATAAGAAATGGGAGGAAAAAGAAGTAAATGATCAAACAATGGAGCATAGTGGCTAAGTTATCATTTCTCTCTATCCTTTTACTGTTTGTCGCGCTACCGATAAGGAGCGCGGCTGACAGTTATCTTGGTGATGATGGGAAGATTAAGTTTAAAGTAGACCGTGTTGAAGAAAACGACCAAGAAAAAAATAAAAAGGAACACAAGGAAACGGAATTAGATAAAGCATCGATTGAGTTATTTAATAAAGAAATAGAAGAAGAAATTCAGAAAAAGAAAAAGAAAGAACAAAAAGATATGGAAGTTTTACGAGATTCTCTTTTTATAAAACAAAAAGAAATAAATAGTGTTAAAGATACGAAAAATAGTTTGTTTAGCAGTGAATACGTTGTCAGAAAAAGTGCAGATGAAGTAGCGAATAATGAAACAATGAATGAAAAGCCAATTAGTACAACAATAATATTATTATTTGGCGGTGGCATTGTACTTATTTGCATCGGTATTTATACAGTTCTTCGCAAAAGTTGGAGGTAAAGTAATGGCAATACAAACACATATTAATGTAACGGTAGATTTTAGTAAATGGAATGAAAATACATATGATTTACGTATTCCGAATCATCAATCTATTAAATATTTGTTGAAAAATTTATTAGATACGCTAAAGATTGATAATCATGAAGGTTCACATTTTGTAATTAAAGTAAAGAATAAGTCAATTGTTTTAACAGATAATGATCGTTTAATCGATCACCAAATAACAGATGGAGATATTTTACAAGTTTTATAAAGAATATGTTTACTTTTAGTTATTTGAAAATAAGTTATTACGGGTTATAAAGAAAAGGAGAAGAGGATAAAAATGACGGAAAAAACAATTCAAATTGATGCAATGAACTATCAATTTCAAATAGAAAAGGAAAATTGGAAATTGGAGATGACAAAATCTCAAACACGTATAAAAGACTTCCGTCAATTTGATGTAATTACGGGCGCATCATCTGAATTTGTACCATTAACGATAGAGGAAACGGATGATATGTTTACCTTTATATTTCAAGTGGATAAAAAATTATATAAGTGGGATGATCTTAGCCGTTTTGGAAGAAATGAGAAATTAAGACTGCTTCGAAATGTTGCGCAGTTTCGTAAATATTTAAATAAACGAATCACGTTCTTTTTACATCCGGACAATATAGTTTTTAATGCTAATTTAATGCCAAGTATTATACATAGAGGAATTCGAGATATTGTTCCACCAACCCCGTTGTTAGAAGAGCAATTTTTAACACAATATAAGTGTCTAATTATCGCTTTATTCTCCCAAAAGCACAATTTTGATGATTTGTATGCTGGGTTACTAAAAGATGCAAAAGAAACAACATTTGAACAGACGGTTGCTCAAATGGAAAGCTTAGATGCATTACTGCAATTTCTTGATGACAGCTTTGAGAAGGAACAAACAAAAACAGAAAAAAATATGCAGTTAGTACCTAAAAAAAGCTATAAATCGTTTAAATACTTAGCTTTTTCCTTCATAGCGGCGACTGTGATTTTAGCTGCTCCTTTAATATATTTCACTTTTATAAAATTTCCTTATCAAAATAAATTATTAGAAGCAAATGCGAGTTTCATAGCAACTGATTATGACAAAGTAATTACTCAATTAAATGAAGAGGAATTTGAATCATTACCGGTTGCGTCTAAATATGAGTTAGCATTTGCATACATTACAGCTGAAAAACTAGGTGAAAATCAAAAGAAAGCAATTATGAAAAATATTAGTTTGAAAAGTGATGAAAAGTATTTACTTTATTGGATGTATAACGGAAAAGGTGATTTTGATAAATCATTAGATTTAGCTAAGACACTTGATGATCCGCAGCTTATTATGTACGGCCTTGTTAAACAAATTGAATCGCTGAAAAATAATCCGGACTTGTCAGGAGAAGAGCGTGATCAAAAGTTAAAAACATATGAGCAACAATTAGATGAGTATAAAAAGAAATATGGTAATTCATCAAGCGATAAAGACTTGTCGGCCACAGAGAAAAAAGAGTAAGCAAGGACTTGATGAGACAGTTGAAAAGGAGCAGTGAACACGGATGGAGCAACTATTAGTATTGACTTATGGAGACAAAATATATAAGTGCACATTACATCCAAATGAGCAATCAATAGTGTCGATTGGAAAAGAGTGGACAAATGATATTACGAATCCAAGTTTAGAACAAGAAGTAGAATTAAAGTGGAATAATGAAGTGAACGCTTGGATGGTACAAAATCAATTAATAGAGTTCAATAAGGAATTTGAGATTGGAAAAACTGAAGATGTGAGTTTAAAAATCTTTATATCTATTATTGGCACAAATAAAGTGTTTGATATAGGAACGAAACATTCTCTTACATTGAGTCAAAACAGTTTTGATGATATTTCTATTACCGGGACAAATGTAGATTTAATGCTATCTCGTGAAACGTTGTACGATTCCTTTAAAGTGAACGTATATGACGGGGATGTATTTCATAATTATACGAAGCTAAAAGATAGCGTTATGTTAGAAGCTGGAGACCAATTATATTTTGATGGTGTTTTAGTAGAAATAGGTAGTGAAGATATTCAAGTATTGTCTTCAGAAGAGAACGTTAAATCTACGCTACCTATTTTAGTAGAATCAGAAACGAATTATCAAAGTGGTTATCCAGACTATCATCGTTCACCACGTATTATTTACCGTGAACCAGAAGAGAAAATGACAATTGCAAAACCTTCAAGTATGCCGTCAAAACCGACTGAGCATTTGGCGAGAATTATTGCACCATCTCTTGTCATGATTGTCGTAACGGTATTACTCGCTATCTTTATGAAATATGGAATGTTTATTATTGCATCGATAGCGATGACATTAGTAACGATTATTGTTTCTGTCACATCTTATATAAAAAATTTAAAGCAATATAAAATTGACATTGTTGAACGTGATAAAAGTTATAGAGCGTATATAAAACAAAAAACGAAAGACTTACATGCAGAAAGTGAAAAGCAGCGTCATGCATTACAATATCATAATCCAAATGTTGAAGTGATACGTAATATGGCTGTGCAAGTAAATCCACGTATATATGAAAAAACAATGTTACATCATGATTTCTTAACATTTAGCGTTGGAACAGGACAAGCTAATACAAGTTTTGAAATCCAATTTAATGAAGAAGAATTTAGTCAAACGAAAGATGAATTAATTGATATAGCGCGTGAACTAAGACAGCGTTATCTATCATTGGAAGATGTACCTGTTGTAACAGATTTGATAAATGGACCGGTTGGCTATATTGGACAACGCTCTTTAGTGTTAGAACAATTACAATTATTAGTTGTGCAAACCGCGTTATTCCATAGTTATTATGACTTGCAGTTTATTACTATTTTTCCTGAAGAAGAAAAAGAAAAATGGGATTGGATGCGCTGGCTACCTCATGGAAGTGTTCGAGATATAAATGTACGTGGATTTGTATACCATGATCGTAGTCGTGATCAAGTGTTAAATAGTTTGTATCAAATATTGAAAGAACGAAAATTAAAACTAGATGAAAAAAGTTCAACTAATGAAAAAATGTACTTTGCACCGCACTATGTCGTTCTCATTACAGATGAAAAACTAATACTAGACCATGTTGTTATGGAATTCTTTAATGATGATCCGAGTCAATTAGGTGTATCACTTGTATTTGTACAAGATGTTATGCAAAGTTTACCGGAGCACGTGAAAACGGTAATTGATATAAGAGATGCAAAACAAGGGAACATCATCTTAGAGCAAGGAGAGCTTGTTAACCGTCAATTTAAATTGAATCATGTACCGAAAGGGTTCAATTTAGAAGATGTCTCACGTGCATTGGCACCGTTAAACCATTTGCAAAACTTAAAAAATAGTATTCCAGAAAGCGTAACATTCCTAGAAATGTACGGTGTTGAAAAAATAAAAGAACTGAATATCACAAGTCGTTGGGAGAAAAATGCAGCACATAAATCTTTAGCTGTACCACTTGGATTACGTGGTAAAGAAGATATCGTAAACTTAAACTTACATGAAAAAGCTCACGGGCCACACGGCTTAATAGCAGGTACAACCGGTTCAGGTAAGTCGGAAATTATACAATCGTATATTTTATCTCTAGCAGTCAATTTCCATCCTTACGAAGTTGCCTTTTTACTAATTGACTATAAAGGCGGCGGTATGGCGAATTTATTTAAAAACTTACCGCATTTATTAGGAACAATTACAAACTTAGATGGAGCACAAAGTATGAGAGCGCTAGCATCAATTAAAGCCGAATTACAAAAAAGACAACGATTATTTGGAGAAAATGATGTCAACCATATTAATCAGTATCAAAAACTGTATAAAGAAGGCTTAGTAAGTGAACCAATGCCACATCTATTTTTAATTAGTGATGAATTCGCGGAATTGAAGTCAGAACAACCAGAATTTATGAAAGAGCTAGTTTCAACAGCGCGTATCGGGCGTTCACTCGGAATTCATTTGATTTTAGCTACGCAAAAACCGAGCGGTGTTGTAGATGATCAAATTTGGAGTAACTCGAAATTCAAACTAGCACTGAAAGTTCAAAATACGTCGGATAGTAATGAAATTTTAAAAACACCAGATGCTGCTGAAATTACATTACCAGGGCGTGCTTACTTACAAGTTGGGAATAATGAAATTTATGAACTATTCCAATCAGCTTGGAGCGGGGCAGACTATGTAGAAAATAAAGAGGATAAAGAGCATTTAGACGCAACAATATATGCAATAAATGATCTAGGACAATATGAAATATTAAGTGAAGACTTAAGTGGACTTGGTAGTAGTAAAGAAGTAATAAGCGTACCATCTGAACTTGATGCTGTTATTGACTACATTCATGATTACGCAGAAGTAAATGAAATTGAAGCGCTAGCTAGACCGTGGTTACCACCACTTCCAGAAAGCGTATATTTACAAGACTTACACGCTATTCAGTTCAAAGAAGCATGGACGAAAGAAAAAAAACCATTAAAAGCAACAGTTGGTCTACTAGATCAGCCTGAATTACAATCACAAACACCATTAACATTAGATATTAGTAAAGACGGACACGTAGCGGTCTTCTCAAGTCCAGGCTACGGAAAATCAACATTCTTACAATCAGTCATTATGGATGTAGCTCGTCAGCATAGTCCAGAGCATTTGCATGTGTATTTAGTGGACCTTGGAACAAATGGTCTTCTACCTTTAAAAGGATTACCTCATGTAGCGGATACGATTACAATTGACGAATCTGAAAAATGTTTAAAGTTTGTTGAAAGATTAACTCAAGAAATGAAAAATCGTAAACGATTATTAAGTGAATATGACGTTGCAAATATTGAAATGTATGAAAAGGCAAGCGGGAAAGAAATACCACATATTATTATTGCAATCGACAATTATGATGCAGTAAAAGAAGCGAAGTTCTATGAAAGCTTTGAAATGATAATTATGCAAATTGTCCGAGATGGTGCAAGTTTAGGAATTCATACCTTAATTAGTGCAGGACGACAAAACGCACTTAGAATTCAATTGTACAATAATATTAAAATCCAAACTTGCCTATATATGATTGATCAAAGTGAAGTAGCTAGTATTGTAGGGAGATCTGATATAAAAGTGGAAGAAACAGCAGGAAGAGCGTTAATAAAACTAGAATCTCCTACATTATTCCAGGCTGCATTACCTACGAAAGCAGAAGATGAACTACAACAAATTCAATTATTACAACAAGAAGCAAATGATATGGACCGAGAATGGGATGGAGAACGTCCGAAGGCAATTCCAATGATGCCAGAAATTATTGATATTGCTACTTATCGTAAAAATAAAGACGTTACAAAAGCTCTACAAGCAGCAAGAATTCCAATGGGGCTTGATTTTGCAAACGTAGAAGTTGTAGCTCATGATATTGCGGTGAATGATCATTTAATGATTTATAGTGTAGATGATAGTATGAGAAAACAAATTGTAACTAGTATCCTATCTCAATTGAATAAAGATTATTTTGAAAGTGTGACGTTGGTGGATACAGCAGAGTATAGTTTCGTTCAATATAAAGGCAATGTGACACATTACATTGTAGACGAAAATGAAATAAATATGCATGCGAAGTATTGGATGGAAGTAATTCGCGAACGAGCTCTTGAATTAGCACAAGCAAGACAAGAAGATAGAGAAATTCCTACATTCACAAAACAACTCATTATCATGACAAATGTTGAAGAGTTTAGCAAATTTGTTTATTTAGAAATGGAGGATGCAGCAACTTTAATTGATCTATCTCGTACAGTAGGTATTTACTTTGTATTAGCAGGTCACCACGACTACATGGACCGAAATCGTGAAGCTCTACCTATGAAAATGAGAAGTAAACTAACAGCAGCAATTATCGCAATGCCATTAAATGATCAAAGTATCTTCAACATAAAATATATAAGCAACGAAGCGCCATTAGGTAAAGATGAAGTGTATTACTACCAAAAAGGGAACATAATGAAACTAAAAATGCCTAGAGTAACTAACGAGGTGACAGTATGAAATTAAAGAAGAAAGCTAAGGTGATGATAGTCGTGTCAATAGTGGCAAGTTTATTAAGTGGGTGTGGTTTTGGAGAGAAGCAAATAGATTATAAGCCATTTGTTAAAGCTTTGGATGAAGGTGATATGGGGAAGGTTATGTCTGCGAGTGATGATGGGTATGCGTATGTGAAGGAACGGGTTATTGATTTTACGACAGAAAAAAATGGTGATGACAGAATTCATAATACACTATATCAAACTACTGAAGGTATATATAATTTGAAAGAAAATTTATTGTATGGAGAAACCACTCAAAAAATAACAAGTGATATTAAGAACATAAAAGATAGACATAAGGATAATAAATATAAAGAAGAAGAAAAATATAGCACTAGGTTCATGTATAAAGATAGAAAGGGTTACAGTTCTGATTCGAACTTGGATGTTTCACATGTAAAACTAATTTTTAATAGATTGCAAGGTGTTGGGAGTTTACAACTGAAAATAGATGGAAATAAAAAGAAATTTAATGAACCAAATACAGTTGGTTTTACGTTAACGGAATCACAATTTCAAGAAATAATTAACGATAAATTGAATTTGCAATATGATAGTTTTGAAACAGCATCAATTGTATTTAATTTTAACGATTCTAAAGATACGAAACAGCATCCAATGCAAATAATACAATTAATAATTTCAATTGTATATGAAAAGAAAAATAGTGAGGGAAAATTATTAACACATACTCAGCAAATATCTGTGAATTTTAGTAGTAAAAAGGATAATGATCAGGAAGCTAAGCAAGATTATGTGAATTATGAAAAGTCTTTTCAAAATAATAAATCATTCTAAGGGAGCTGATTTTTTTTGAAGAAAGGTGTGGAGAAAAAAGAGGATTTAAGAATAACCTCTGATATGGGAAAGTTAGAGCTCGCTGGGCAAGATATATATAATTTTAGAGATGGCAAAGAACCGTATAATAATATTGGGGAGGATGCCCAAGAGAAAAACGAAGATCTCTTAGAAAAAAAATTTAATGCAAGACTAATAGATTCTGCAGAAGATAAAGACACCGGATTTGCTGCTTACGCATTTAAAGATAATAAAACAGGAGAAGTTATTATTTCATATGTTGGGACGGAACCTGGAAAAGACAACAATAGTGATATAGTAGTAGATGCAGAGATAGGTGGTCACAATTTAACCAATGCAAATAAATTAGTGTTTAACGATTGGGAACATGAGTTAGAAGTAAAACAATATGATCAAGGAGAGGCATTTTACGAAAAAGTGAAACAATATGCTGATGGTAAAACCATTAGTATAACAGGACATTCTTTGGGCGGAGGTATTGCAAATACAGTAGCATTAAGGCATCAAGAAGACGATATTGATGTTTTAGCGCTAAATCCAGCACCAGTTTTAAATCGAGATGTAGATAAGTTTGGTAATGGCTTTGATATGAAAAATGTTCGGAATATCATTAATCAGAATGATCCACTACATATTGGGATAAAGGCAGCAGACTTCACACTTCCGGGAAGAATGTATAAAATTCCGAACCAAGCAGGACACTCATATGCTTTTACAGAGAAGGATTATGATGAAAGTGGGCACCTAATATGGATTGATAAACTAGCAAGTGATAACGACACGGGGTGGGATATTATCCCAGGTTTTATGGAGTTTTCTCAATCTACTGGGGCTATATACACAGGAACTATACATGATGTATTTCATAGGAAAGTTTCTATAGAAGAAGAAAAGGTAGCTGGAACTGCAATTAATTTAATACTAAGTGCAACGCCAATTTCTACTATTATAGGTGGAATATTAGGTTACTCGGACATTGTACAAGGTAGTAAGGAGCTTGAAAAGCTAAGAGATAAAGTTCAAGAAGGGTTTTCAAGGTTAAATACAAAGTATGAAGGGCTAAAATCTCAAATTACAGGAGAAGCAATCCAATTTAGTATAATGGCTACAATTGAAATTAAGGGTGCAGTAGATACCGCTATAGAGTGGATTGAAACAACTTTAGCGAAATGTAAGGAAAAAGTTTTAGAAGTATTAGAGTCTGTATTTAATACTGCTATAAACTTTTTAGCTGGAAGTGTTGTAGTATATTTAGCTACAAGTGAAATTTTAGAAATTGCAAAAGAAGTAGCAGCTTCTTACGTGCAAGATTTACTAGATTTATTTAAGGGAGATTTTGTGGTTGATACAAATGTAGCTGCAATTGTATCTGAACATATATTAAGTCATCGTCACTCATTGTTAAATCTCTTTATGAATGATAACAGCAGGGGGATAAACCGTTCTTTATTAGGTGAAATTGCTAAAGATGTGAAGGAGTTATCAAAAGATTTAAAGCAATTAAACGACGATGTTTCAGAAGCGGTATTTTCTATGTTTGCAAAAGACGAAGAATTAGGAGCAGTTTCATATTATTAAAACTCCAAGTTTATAAATTTAAAAGAGAGGGGTATAAAGGTGGATTTACATACGATAATGTCAAGGGTTCATAGTACATTTCCAGCTAGTGGTGGACGAGAACAAATTATAAACGTTGTAGTGCAATTGGAAAAAGCAGCTGCATCTTTAACAGGGGAAATTAGAAGGTTAGAGAGTAGTATTGATAGTACATTACAAGGAAAAACACGTGAGGCATTTATTGATCGTATTCGTCAATTAGAGAAAAAAAGACAAAAAATAGAAGAGAAAATTAACGTACTAAAAGGGACAGTGAATTAATATGAAAGACTATATGGATAAAGTATTACCTTTAGGCAGTGTTGTGAGATTGGGTCTTAAAGAAGAGGAAGATGTGGAGTATGTAATCACTACGAGAGGTTTATTACTTGATGAAAACACATTCTATGATTATGGCGGGGTGTTGCATCCAGTGGGTTTAACCGAAGAGACGTATAAATTATTTAACCACGCGGATATTGCAGAGGTTAAATTTGAAGGGTATCGAAATAAAATTGAAGGTCAATTCGCAGCTAAGTTTAAAATGTGGCGGAATGAGTTTGTTGAAAAAGTAATTGAAAAAAATAAAAAGCAACAACAAGAACAAGAGTTAGAAATAAAGGGGAAAAAATAAATTAAAAAGGAAATAAGCTTTCCTCTTCCAAAATGGAAAGAGGAAAGCTTATTTTGATTGAATAAGGGTGTCAGTATGAAGTTAAAGAAGAAAGTTAAGATGATGATAGTTATGCCAATAACAATAAATTTATTAAGTGTATGTGGTTTTTGGGGGACGAAGATAGAACATGAGAGATTAGTAAAGACATTTGATGAGAAAGAAGACTATTTGAACTATCAAAAGGCATTCTGATTATGTACGGTAATTAATGTAGTGATGATATACATAAAAGATTATCTAAATTTAGTTACACAAAGATGAATGTACTTAAAAAAATTAGGAATGTAATGGGATTTTAGTGAATGGAAATTACTTAAACTGTATAGAAGGTGAAAAATCAGGATGTGGAAAATAAAAGAAGAAGATTTAGAACAATTTAGAATAACATGCAAAAGGCGTTTAAGTCCTGAGGGTGCAACAGGGTTTATGCTAGGAACAATAATTTTTGATTCATTAGTGATGTTTTTTATTATTTTAGCATTAACTAAAACAGGGTGGGCTTTCTATTCAAAACCTTTTGAGAAAGTAATTGTTAGTATGGAGCTTGTATTGTACAGCCTTCAACTAATTTTTTTAATACTATATTTATTTCCAAAAGCTCGTTTTAAATTTCAAAAACTACAAGCGCTTGTCGTATTATTATACGCATTTCAACTTGGCACTATAGGATGGACGGTTTTTATTCTTCCAGGGATGAGCGATTATTCAATTAATTCTAATACACTTATTTTTGTAAGTTTATTATTGTTAGGAGCAGTTGTTTTTCATATTGTCACAACAATTGATACATTTAAACAGGCAAGTAAAGGTGCGTTTAGTATGGATGAAAGAGCTACTTCATTTTTCAGTGAAACAAAATTGAATGTGCTCAAAGGAACTGTAATTTATGTGTTAAGTCTACTTATTTTAATTTATGTAAATAGTTCTTACTCATTAGATACAATGTTTGGCTATTTAATATTTACAGTGATTATGTATGCAGTAGCTATTGGTGCAGCTGAATTCCAATTATTAGCCTATTGCAGATTTAAATTTCCGTCATTTTATATTTCGTGGGAAGAACATGAAAGAGAACGCCAGAAAAGAGTAAAGCTTTATGAAGAAAAGGAAAAAAGAGAGGCAAGGAAATGAATTGAGGGAAGAATGGTTTGAATTCTAAAAGCTACATACTATAGACTAATTTTGAAGTTAGAATGAAAACATTATTCATAAGTTAACCAATAGAGAGGAGAGGGGAAATTAGTAGAAAATATGTTCCAAATCAAAACGTATTTTAATGGAAAAGAGAATAATAACCAAGATGTGAGACAGGAATATATTGATTTTAAAGCACAGTATAAAAAGAAGCAGTAATACAAGAAAGGAACTAGCACGTAAAAATAATAACGAAATAAGTGTGGTGAATGTTTCATAAATATTTCTATTTGTAGTGGAAAAAATTTGAGAATAAACATGCAGCCCCAATTGCTGGAGTAAATGCAACAATTGGGGCCATTAATCTGTCTAAATTTAGCTTGAATACATTAACATATTTTAGTTAGAGTCATCGCTTCACAAGTAGTTTCTCCATCTTCATAATAACGGTGTGAAATTTTTTTGTAATTTGCTTTTATTGCTAAGTGACAACTATTTCTGTATATAGAGTACCCCTTATTATCGATACATCGTCCACATTCCAATATCTTTAAACCCTAGTCGTTTATAAATACGTCCAGCTGCTGGATTGTTATAAAACAAACAAAGTGTTCGGCCTTCTTTCGTAAAGTCCTGAATCATTTTTTGTAATATGAACGAAGCGTATCCATTTCCGCGATAATTCGGGTGTGTACATACACCAACTACCATAGTGGATAATGAATTTTCAGCGGAAGTTGAGGCGGATGCGATGATTGCACCGTCTTTTTCAATATAATATGTACGTCCTGTATTTGTTTCGATAGCTTGCCTTAACATTTTTTCAGATTCATGAGCAGTCGGGAACTCAGCGATGTCACTTCGTAATTTCATAATTCGTTCTATATCATCGAGTGAGGCAAGTTTAATTGTTTCATGAATTGGTGTGCTAGGTAAGTTGCTGTCATTTAGACATTCGCAAAAATACATTTCATTTTTGGCGCCTAGTTGTACACTTGGAGCAGTTTCAAATCTTTCTACAATAGTTGACTTGCCAGAGAGTTTAAGCGGCTTATATGCGGAAAGAAGTGCCTCATAGTCAGTAACCATAAACTCTTCTTTACTATACGGTATAAATGTATCGTGAAAGCGAAGTAAAATGGATTTTAATGTTCCATTCTCTTTATATACGCCCCATAATTCTTGAAAGTCTGTTTCATAACCGAAAGCTTCTAAATCCCCAATAATAAACAAGTTAAGGGCTGCTTCTTCTTTTAGGTAACCGAATACTTGTTCATGATCTTTCTTTGTTAATTTTCTCATCATAAAAAATCGACCTCTTTTTTATTTTTCTAAATATTACAACTTAAGTTTTTTGAAATCAATATAAAATTTTATGTTTAGTTCACCAACTTTCGGAAAAACTAGGAAAGATATGACAAAGGAGGTTATGAACGGTGGATCATCCAATTCAAGGATTAATGAAAGCAGCAATGGAAAATTTAAAAGAAATGGTCGATGTAAATACGATTGTTGGAGAGCCTGTTCAAACGGCTGACGGTGGTGTAGTGTTAACGGTTTCTAAAGTAGCGTTCGGTTTTGGAGCAGGAGGTTCTGATTTCCAAACGAATGATGGACAAAGAGCGAACGGTAACCCTGCATTTGGTGGCGGTAGCGCGGGTGGTGTTTCTATTACACCAGTAGCATTTCTAGTCGTGAATAAAGACGGGGTAAATATTCTTCATTTACAAAATGCGACACATTTAGCAGAAAAAATAATTGAATTAGCTCCACAAACAATTGATAAAATTCAATCGATGTTCCAAACAGATGAAAAGAAAGAGGGAAATCATCACCCTCAAAACCCAGATGAAATCCTTTAAAAACGCCTGCTCATAAGCAGGCGTTTTTTCTTGTAATCAGTATGTAATAAAACACATGAAATTGTAAATAGTTTTTGAAGTTTTTTCTATGTTTCTAAAATTTTTCATGTTAAAATATGCTATAGAATTGAAACATATAAAACGAAGGTGGCTAGGTGCTTTGTCTGGAGGATCTGACCAAGTAAACAATATGATATATATTAATGGTAATCGTCGGGGTCATTGTTTTATTACATCTGGAATTACGTTTAAAGAGTTTGCAAGTAACATCCCTTCACCGCTTCATCAAGTATTGCTTTTAAAGCATAATTTTGAGTGGACAGATTTTCATTATCATACTTTATTTGAATATGTTGAGGAAGAAAACATACATAAACTCATTCAAGCAGAGATTGATGAATTTGATGAATTTTGTTGGGTAGATTTCGATGATGCAAGCGATTTAGATGAGTTAGAGCCAAAAGAAATTGCAGAATTATTATATTTGGCTCACAAAAAAGAACCACTTGGAAGAACGTTCTTCCCATTGTTGAAGAATAGATTCGTTTATTTTTCACATGATGACGGTTGGTACAACAAAGTGTATTACCGTAGAATCGGTGATTTTGTAGGAATGCTGAGTAAAGTGATTCCATATAAACTCGGTTCGTTTGGAAAGAAACGTTTTACTTTCTTCCAAAAATCAAAAATTTTCCCAGCAATTTCAAAGGAAGTTATCCTTGGGCTTATGCCGTTAATGGAAGATGGATTATACATTGATTTAGCGGGGAAAATTGAGTCGAGAAGAGGTCTTGAAATTCCGGTATATGTAGTAGGATCATTCGAAAGTACGGATGAGGTACTAGATAATATCGATGAATTGAAAGCGGAAGCAACAGAAACGGGTTGGCTCATTTTTGATAAGAAAGAACAAGAGTGGCAATGGGTTGTAGACTAAGAAAACTTGGCGCATGAAGTCAAGTTTTCTTGTCTTTTGAAAGGAGAACAAATGAAGAAATATTATACAATTGTGGGTATTGTAAGTATTATTCTCGTGGCAATATTACTTATAACTTGTCCGAAAGAATCAGATTTTAATTCGTATGTAGAGGATAAGTATGCATTGAAATGTGACGAGAGTAGCTTTGAATGCACGCAAAATGTAGATGAAAAAAAAGAGAAATTACAGTTTGAAAGTATTGATGCACGAAATGGTGTTTTCTTTATGACTGTAAAGCAAACGTATAAAACAGAAGCTGGTGTTACGAAAGAATATAGCGGAGTAGGTATATTCGGTACATTTCTTTTTGTTTCAGAGAAGACTTTCTAGTAATAGAAGGTCTTTTTTTTATGCTTATGTTCATATAGATGAAGTAAGACAAGCATAGGAGGGGTATTGATGAAGAAGGGATGTATCGTTTGTGGTGGTGAGGAGTTTTTTTCTTCAACATTATATGCACGTACGAAACAAGATTGGGCATATGCGCCAAACATGTACCGATTTGAAAAGGTGTTTATTGAGCATAGAGATGAAGAAAATTATCCAGTTTTTCAAGAAATTACAGCGAAGCATTGTTGTGGATGCGGTCATATCATGTTGTATCATGAATGAACACACCAAGTATAACTTGGTGTGTTTTTTTTAAAACGCTGACAAAGCAAGCGGATAGAGTAAAGTAAATAAAACAGAAAAACTACCAAAACCAATTGCGGTATATCCAAGTGTTCTCGCTCCAAAATTGACAGCTAATAAGCCAACTAAAATAGCAAGGGAGCCGAGTGTAACAGGATAAAAAGCAATGGAGAATAACGAAAGAAATAATGCGACATAGCCAATCATTGCACCGGTATTTGTACCTTCTATTTCATTTGCAATTTCTTTGCGCTCATGTCTAATCGGAATACCAGCCGGAGATATTTCAGCTGCATACTCTTCGTTTTTTTCACCACTTTTAAAATGATGATTTCTCTTTCTTCGCATGTACATCCCTCTCTTTCAATTGGGTGTATCTATAGTATCTTTCATAAGGAGCAGAACATGAGTATGAGTTAAACCCAAGTAAAGCAAAAATTGGAGAAAATAGATTCCGTTGTTATCCTGTTTATCCCGCTATTTGCCGTGCAGTAAGACCCCCACCTCAAAATTCGGCTGGAGCAAAGAAGTTAGATGGGAGTCGGGCTGCCAGTAAAAGCCCGATTGGTTCAAATAATAATCAGTGGGGGCGAACAAACACCCCCACTGATTAAAGTTTCACTTTATCTCCTTATGAAGATAAACAGGGATTTTGGAACATGATGTAGAATGAAATGAATGATAATACGTGAAGGTAGGGGAATGTATGGCGAAGTTTAATTGGCATGAATCGGCAGAGAAAAAATGGGATAACGATGCAGAGTTTTGGAATCAAAATAGTCAAGAAATGTGGGATAGCGGGAGCAGGAGTACAATCATTCCATTTTTTGAGCAGTACGTGGAAAAGGAAGTACAAGTGTTAGATGTTGGCTGTGGTGATGGGTATGGTACATATAAATTAAGTCTTACTGGCTACAAAGCGGTTGGGGTGGACTTATCGGAAGTTATGATTCAAAAGGGTAAGGAGCGCGGAGAAGACCCAAACTTATCTTTTATAAAAGGTGATCTTTCTTCATTACCATTTGAAAATGAGAAATTTGAAGCAATTATGGCAATTAATTCTTTAGAATGGACCGAGGAGCCGTTGCGAGCATTAAATGAAATAAAGCGTGTTTTAAAGAAAGATGGATACGCATGTATTGCAATTTTAGGACCGACAGCAAAACCGAGAGAGAACAGTTATCCGCGCCTATATGGCAAAGACGTTGTTTGCAATACGATGATGCCTTGGGAATTTGAACAGTTAGCAAAAGAACAAGGATTTGAAGTTGTAGATGGTACCGGCGTATATAAGCGCGGAGTAAATGAGAAGATGTTAGGTCAGCTACCTACAGAGTTACAACAAGCGTTAACATTTTTATGGGTATTTATGTTAAAAAACGTATAACAAAATTGAAGGGTTTTAGGAGGTAAATAAGTGCAGAAAATACAAAAAACTGATACAATATCATCAGAATCAATTAAAGGGGGACTAGGGTATATGACAACTACTACAACAGTTAAATCTGATATTGAAATCGCACAAGAAGCAAGTATGAAGAAGATTCAAGAAATTGCAGCTAATTTAAATATTTTAGAAGAAGAACTAGAGCCATACGGACATTATAAAGGCAAGTTATCTCTTGATATTTTTAAGCGTTTACAAGATGAGAAAGACGGTAAAGTTGTTTTAGTAACAGCGATTAACCCAACTCCAGCAGGAGAAGGTAAATCAACAGTAACAGTTGGTTTAGGCCAAGCTTTTAATAAAATTGGTAAGAAAACAGTAATTGCACTTCGCGAACCATCTCTTGGACCAACAATGGGATTAAAAGGTGGAGCAGCAGGTGGCGGTTATTCTCAAGTAGTACCAATGGAAGACATTAACCTTCACTTTACTGGAGATATTCATGCGATTACAACTGCCAATAACGCATTAGCGGCGTTTATTGATAATCATATCCAACAAGGAAACACACTTGGAATTGATACGCGTAAAATCGTTTGGAAACGCTGTGTTGACTTAAATGATCGTGCCCTTCGTAACGTAGTAATTGGCCTTGGTGGACCGGTTCAAGGTGTACCACGTGAAGACGGTTTTGATATTACAGTAGCATCTGAAATTATGGCCGTATTCTGCCTTGCAACAGATATTCAAGATTTAAAATCACGTCTATCTCGCATTGTTGTTGCTTATAATTTTTCAAATCAACCTGTAACAGTTAAAGATTTAGGAGTAGAAGGAGCGTTAACACTTCTATTAAAAGATGCATTAAAACCGAACTTAGTACAAACATTAGAAAATACACCAGCTATCATTCATGGCGGACCATTTGCGAATATCGCTCACGGTTGTAACAGTGTTATCGCTACGACAATGGCAGCAAAATTAGGTGATTATGTTATTACAGAAGCTGGATTCGGTGCAGATTTAGGTGCCGAGAAGTTTTTAGATATTAAAGCACGTGCAGCTGGTATTAAACCAGAAGCGGTAGTTATTGTTGCGACTATTCGTGCGCTTAAAATGCACGGTGGTGTGGCGAGAGATCAATTAAAAGAAGAAAATGTAGATGCGTTAGCAAAAGGTATGGAGAACTTACAGAAGCATGTTGAAACAATTCAAAGCTTCGGTGTTCCTTTCGTAATTGCCATTAACAAATTCATTACTGATACAGATGCAGAAGTTGCATACTTACAAGAATGGTGCAATGAGCGTGGCTATGCAGTATCCTTAACAGAAGTTTGGGAGAAAGGTGGCCAAGGCGGAGTTGACCTTGCTGAGAAAGTGTTAAAAGAAATTGAAAAAGGTGAAAACAACTACGCACCACTTTATGAATTAGAATTACCATTAGAAGAAAAAATTCGTACAATTGCTCAAAAAGTTTACGGCGCAAAAGATATTGAATTTGCTCCGAAAGCACGTAAGCAATTAGCTCAATATGAGGGAGAAGGTTGGAGTAACCTACCGATTTGTATGGCGAAAACACAATACTCTCTTTCAGATGATGCAACAAAATTAGGTCGCCCATCTGACTTTATCGTTACAATTCGTGAATTAAAACCATCTATCGGTGCAGGGTTTATCGTTGCGTTAACAGGAACAATGTTAACAATGCCAGGCCTTCCTAAACAACCAGCAGCACTACAAATGGATGTAAATGAAGATGGAAAAGCAGTAGGTTTATTCTAAAAGGTTGTAATTCATCTCGTTTATCTGTAAACTATATATACATCAAGTGGCGCCTTTCCATCGAAAGGCGCCTGTTTTTTGGAGGAAATTATGTTTGATCCAACTGCTTTTGAAAATTTAAAGGTAATTGTGGAAGGAGCTGTCTATGATTTCGATTTACACGGTGATATTCTCGTAACGGATCGAAAAGATGTGATGGACCTTGCTTCATTAAGTCGTATGTATAGTATTTCATTTCAACTAACAGAAACATTTAAAACGATGGTAGAGGCGACATTTTCACTATCTGTTGATGCAAAGAATTTATCAGGTGAAATATTAGAAGTACCTCAGTTTATACCAGGTTGTGAAATGAAGCTGGAATTCTCGTTCGAAATGGAGCAACCAGAGATAGGATGCGAAGAAATTGAAACTTTATTGCATTCTATATGGGGAAAAGAGCGAATGATTACGCAAAAAATTTCATACGAATATAATAAGCAAGCGATTTCATATCATAATAAGGTAGAGGTTCTATTTCAAAAATCGATTACAGAAGACCATGTTGATGATTTAATAGCTGTTATTTCACACATGATAGAAACGGTGCGAACAATACAACATTTTCTTCAAAAATAGAGATAAAGGAGAAAAACAAATGATAAAAGATATGCAACCATTTTTACAACAAGCTTGGGAAAAGGCTGGTTTTAAAGAATTTACTGAAATTCAAAAACAAGCGATTCCAACTATTTTAGAAGGACAAGACGTTATTGCTGAATCTCCAACTGGAACAGGAAAAACATTAGCGTACTTATTACCACTTTTACATAAAATTAATCCTGAAGTTAAACAACCTCAAGTTGTAATTTTAGCGCCAACTCGTGAACTTGTTATGCAAATTCATGAAGAGGTTCAAAAGTTTACAGCAGGAACGGACATTTCAGGTGCGTCTTTAATTGGTGGTGCGGATATTAAGCGCCAAGTTGAAAAATTAAAGAAACATCCGAGAGTTATTGTCGGTTCACCAGGACGTATTTTAGAGTTGATTCGCATGAAAAAATTAAAGATGCATGAAGTGAAAACGATTGTATTTGATGAGTTTGATCAAATTGTAAAACAAAAGATGATGGGTGCTGTACTTGATGTAATTAAATCAACGATGCGCGATCGTCAATTAGTATTCTGCTCGGCGACAATAACAAAAGCTGCAGAAGATGCGGCACGTGATTTGACAGTTGAACCACAATTAGTACGTGTAACACGTTCAGAGGCACAGAGCCTAGTTGAACATACGTATATCGTTTGTGAGCGTCGTGAAAAAAATGATTATATTAGAAGAGTTATGCATATGGGAAATGTAAAAGCAGTTGCCTTCTTAAATGATCCATTCCGTTTAGATGAAATTACTCAAAAACTGAAGTTCCGTAAAATGAAAGCAGCAGCACTTCATGCAGAGGCAAGCAAACAAGAGCGTGAAGTAACGATGCGCGCGTTCCGTAGCGGGAAATTAGAAATATTACTTGCTACTGATATTGCAGCACGTGGATTAGATATCGATGATTTAACACACGTAATCCACTTAGAGTTACCAGACACAGTAGACCAATATATTCACCGCTCAGGACGTACTGGACGTATGGGCAAAGAAGGAACAGTTGTTTCTCTTGTAACAGAACAAGAAGAGCGTAAATTACTTCAATTTGCGAAAAAATTAGGTATCGTGTTTACGAAACAAGAAATGTTCAAAGGAACATTTGTAGAATCGAAACCACCAGCACCAAAGAAAAAGAAACCAGCTTTTACTGGTAAGAAAAAGCCTAGATAAATAATGAGAAAGACGTAACTATGCCTACTGGTAAATTGTTTAACTTTGCTGATAGTGAAGGGAATTACTTTGCAGTAATGGGAAAAAATAAATAATTATATAGTTATGTGAAAATCCCCCTCGTAAATAATGAGGGGGATTAAATATTTGAAGTCAATTTTTTATTAACGAGTTGTTCTATAAAAAATGTTCCTTTTTCAATTGCAGTCTCAATATAACCAACGATTTGATCAAATGAAAACACTTGTAAGTTTTCGTGCAAGTGTTGCTCAGGATATAGCATATCTTCAAAAATATATTGCCGAAAAGCTAAAACATTCTTTCTAGAAATCTCCTCTATATTCACAATGTTAGCCTCTTGATTAAGTAGGGCGAAGAGCTGCTGTTCTTTATCGTAATGATGCAACAATTGTGCGTTCAATAATTTAAAATCGTTATAGTACATAGGTGCGATAGTTTCGTCGTTTTCTATTCTGTTTTTAAGCCAAGGTAGAAAAAAGCCGCTTAGCCAATTATCATCGGCAATGAGGTGGGTATAATAACCTAAAATATAAGGGGAATCCAGATGATCTTCGTATTTATGAATAAATGAATCATAATCTATTCTTCTCGTATAGTTCTTCGTTGTACCAGCGTAAAAATGTGAAGTTCCTTTTTCTTTTTTTGAATGAACAGCATCAGGAGCTACACCACCAAGTAAGAAAGAAGTTTTATCTTGAATAGATAGTTTCTCTGCAATACCGCTCGCGATAATGATATGCATAATTCGTGATCCCATGAATAACACCTCTATTTCATGTATTCATTTTAGGGAGCTGTCTGAACGTGGAGTATTACTTTCCCTGTACTTTGTCTACTTTCGACCCATTCATGTGCTTTCCCTGCATCTTGAAGAGGAAAAGATTTCGTAGCTTTAATTTGTAAACTTCCATCGCGTAAATAACGGAAAACTTGATTCGCAGTTTCTTGAAGCAATTCAGGACGTTTTTTCCGTGTAGTGCCAAAGCTGAAACCGAGTATAGAACGGCAACTTGCGTGTAAATCTTTCGTTTGAAAACTACCAACTTCTCCGCTAGCATTGCCGAAATGGACGAGACGACCGTAATAAGCAAGGCATTCTAAACTTCTTTCGGACACAGTACCAGAAATAGAATCTAAAATAATATTAACGCCTTCTCCGTTTGTAAGTTGATTTATCCTCTCTACAAAATCTTCATCTTGATGACAAATAACATAATCAGCGCCAGCATCTAAAGCAATTTTTCTTTTTGCTTCATTTCCAACAGTACCGATAACTTTTTTAGCCCCTAATAGTTTTGCAAGTTGAATCGCTGTAGTACCAATTCCACCAGCAGCTGCATGGATTAGAACTGTTTCATCTTTTTGTAGTCTTGCAACATTTGCAAGTAAATTGTAGCTTGTAAAAGATACGATAGGGCAGGCAGCTGCAGCTTGAAAATCGACTTCATCAGGTAAAACGAAAGTAAGATTTTCGTTTGCGACAACGTATTCTGCGTAAGATCCGTTTTGAGGGAAAGCGATGACACGTTGTCCAGAATGAATATTTTTCACTTGAGAACCTACGTGTTCTACAATACCAGCTACATCTATACCTGGAATAAAAGGTAATGCTTTGTTTCCTTTTTTGCCATAGCGTGATTTAATATCGGCGAAATTAACACTAGTAGCAACAACACGAATTAAAACTTGATTGTCTGAAATAGCCGGCATCTCCACATCTGTATATTTCATCACTTCAGGACCACCGAACGAAGTTACAACGATAGCTTTCATATACATCCTCCTAAATTTGAATATATATATTATTTTAAATCTTTATTAGAAATTGGAAAATTATATAATTGTTATGCAGGGTTATAAGTGAAGCTTATGAAGTCATTGCATCATTATATTAATTTATTTGAAAAAACTTTGAAAGAAATCGAACGAAATATCGTTTTCTTGCCAATATATAGTGTAGGACAAAGGAGGGATGGTACATGAAGGGTGAAACAGTGTATTCAGATTTAATCCAATTAACTTTATCAGGCAATAAAGAAGCATATAGCGAATTGTATGATAAAACGATTCAAGAAATATATAAGACAGCACATTTTTTAATAGAAGACAAAGCAGATGTAGATGATGTCGTTCAAGAAATATACATACAGCTATATGAATCGCTTCGTAAATATGATAGCGAGAAGCCATTTAGACCTTGGCTAATTGGACTTGCGATTAAACAAATTCATTCTTATAGAAGAAAGAGGTGGATGCGACTACGAATTGTAAAAAAAGCAGAAGAGCAAAGAAAACCAGTACAAATTGATTTTTCTAGCGATGTTGTAAGTAAAATATCAAATCAAAAATTAATCGAACTCATTCATAAGTTACCGTATAAATTGAAACAAGTTATTATCTTAAGATACTTACACGATTACTCTCAAGAAGAAGTAGCACAAATATTACATATTCCAATCGGTACAGTGAAGTCTAGAATTCATGCGGCATTAAAGAAACTACGTCAAAAAGAGCAAGTAGAAGAAATCTTTTTAGGAGAGGTAGGGAATGTGAAATGAGCTTAGATTGTAGAGTTAGAGAATCTATACAAGAAGAAGCGAAGGGGATTATTGCCCCGCCGGAGTTAAAAGAAAAAGTAATTGTTCAAATAAAAATGAAGAGCGGGGGAAGTAAAAGGAAGAAGCGCCTTATCGCAGGAGTGCTTGCAGCCGCATTTTTAATCCCAACGACTGGTTTTGCTTACCAATCTATTATGGCGGATGGTATATACGGATCTTTTGAGAACTTAAAAAAACATGCCGGAGCTATAACATTAGAAGGATACATGCGTTTTAATGCAAAGTTATCACAAGCGAAAGACGAAATGGGTGCGAAGGAATATGAAGAGTTTACAAAAGAACTAAAGAAATTAACGAATGCAAAGCTTGAGTACGGGGATTCGAACGGTAATATTGATTATGATCAATTATCACCAGCTAAAAAAGAGGAAATGAAAAAGGTAGAAATGGAACTTCAGCCGTATTTTGATAAATTAAATGGCCATAAATCTAGTAAAGAAGTATTAACTTCAGAAGAGTATGAACAATATATGGAAGCGTTAATGTCATATCAAACTGTATTAGTAAAAGCGAAATCGAGTGGTGGGATAACAGTAGAAGAAGTACCTGAAGCGTATAAAGAAAGATTTATTAAAGCAGAACAGTTTATGGAGTATGTAGATGAAAAGGTGAGATAAGTAAAAAAGCTCATAGCTTAAGCTGTGAGCTTTTCTTATTGAAACGTAAATATATTAACCACCTATTCCTTTTGCTAGCAATAAGAAATATACAAATATTAGTATGACTCAATTTAATGTCGTACCAACTATTTTAAATAGCCAATTCTTTGATGCGATCGCAAAAATAATACCGAGTAATGAAAGAATACTTAGAAGCACAATAATTAATGTTAAATTTGCATTAGGTCCTCTTAAAATAAAGAAAGAACATATACTTGTGATAAACGTTAGAAACGAGAAAGTCCCTAATTTCATAATAAGTCTCCCTTGTTTGAAATGTATTTTGATTTAGTGCGCGACTTTCTTTAGTTTAACATAAATTTCCTATTACCAATTAAATATATGAACAATAAAAAACGAGTATAAAATCTATGCGATTTCATACTCGTTTTGTTATTACTTAAATTTCCTTACCACATGTATAGCAACTCTTACAAGGAGTATTGCACTTATAAATAAACCACCATAACCAACGACACTTAAAAATTGAACATTAGGTTCTTTTGCATACAAGTTAGGGGCAGAATTATCTTGATTTGCTTAATAAAGTGAAAGTGAGAAATCACTTAGTTATATTCCTTACTATTCTCCTTGTCTTTTTGTATCAAACAATCTAAAAGTGAGTAACCAGCTATTAAACTAATAATGGTAACGAAAGTTGTATTCACAAGAATAATATTAGTTAAATAAGGTAGGTATTTGCCAACTGGTGAAAAGAGTAGGGCTGGAGAAAAGGAAATGAATAGTGTTGGCAACGTAATAGCGATAAATTTATCCGGCTGAAAGCTCCAGTTTTGTTTGCTCGTTTCGCGATTAATGGATTGTAGGAATCGTAATAAAATGCCGAACAAAAGAGGGAAGAGTGTAAAGTAGAATAACCTTGGATAAAAGTTAAAGTTCACTTGCGCGTCTGTTTCTAAATAAAATTGAATTTTTACTCCTACAAATAATAATAAGATGATAAATAATGTAAAGCAGAGGTAAAGTATCAATTTTTGCATTCCATTCCACCATCCTTTATTAAAAAATATATTCAAAAAAAGAAGAGATATACAATAACTACTGTTATATATCTCTTCTTTTACTGTTAGTTGATAGTGGATTTGGATTTCTCTTGCTTCGTGAAATAATCAATAATGCCCATTGCACTAATTCCTATATCTAGATGTAAAATGTTATAAACGGAATGATTTGATGGAACGTTTAACTTTGTAAGATGAGAAGAGATTTTATCCATTAATAAAGTTTGTAAAGCTTTAGTCGCTTCATCGAAATCATTATACTTTTCAAAGACTTCTTTACCAGTACCAACGAAAATAGGTAACCAATGTTCAAGTTGGTTATATACTTCTGTAACATTGGATGATGCGCCGTAATGACCGAAATAAATAGTATCTACATTCATACTTTGAATATGATTTTTAGAAGCAATCATCGCATCTGGCTGGAATTGTGAAGGAGACGTTGATGGTAGATATAGTTCTACATCAAGGTCTGCGAGTTCTCTATAATAAATTCCTATTGTATCGCCAGTAAAAATGCCGTTTGTTAATGAATCATGAATGCTAATATGGTGCTTCGCATGTCCTGGTGTATTATAAAATGAAAGTGTACGGTCTTCTGCAATTTTTAATGTATCACCATTTTGTACAATATGAACACGTTCTTCTTCAATTGGAAGAATTGGATCAAAAAGTTTATCAAAATCTTCTTTGTACACAGCTTTTGCGCCAAGAATTAGTTTTGTTGGATCAATCATATGACGAGCCCCGCGCGGATGCACAAATAGAGTAGCATTTGGGCACTTTTCCATCATTAACCCTGCTGCGCCTGCGTGATCTAAATGAACATGTGTAACGATAATGTTTTTTACATCATTTAAATTAATATGTAATTGCTGTAATCCGTCTAAAATATAGGGAAGAGAAGGGGCCGCACAAGTTTCAATTAAAGTAATATCGTCACCTAATAAAACGTATGTACCTGTGCGTTCATCATGTTGTAAGTCATAATCATCAATAAGATATAGATGAGAAGATAGTTGTTCTACTTTTTTCATACTTACCACTCCTTATATACGGTATGTATCTATTATACGCTAAAAATACAAAAAGACAGAAAACGAAAGCTCGTCTTCTGCCCTTTTGTAATGTAGTTATTTCGTTTGTTCTTTATTGATAGACATAACGAACAGTCCAACAATGCCACCAACGATCGGAAGCATAATTTCTCCTGCTAAATTAAAGTAGGAGCTTAAAAATAAACCATTTACATCGATTACCCAGCCAATAACATACAATAACATCATATATAGTACGAAATAAAACTCGCGATTTGAAATCGTTTCATGTTGTGCAGTTTTCATAATGAACACCATCCTTTTCTATTATAATGGAAATATAAACTGTCACATTTTGTTCACAAATTAATTGTAAAACTTTCCATCATAAAAGTCTAGTATATTGTGTCGAATTTTCGAACGAAAATAAAGCGCTATCATTCCGATATGTGAGTACGTAATAAGAGCTGTATATTCACGAATGTAGTATAGTATAAACATAGAATGATAGTGAAGAGAGGGGTAGGAACAATGACAGTTTATGATTTTTCAGCTAAAACAATAACAGGAGAAGAAAAATCGTTAAAAGATTACGAAGGAAAAGCACTTCTTATTGTAAATGTAGCTAGTAAATGTGGATTTACACCACAATATAAAGGGTTACAGGAAGTATATGATAAATATAAAGACCAAGGACTAGAAATACTCGGTTTCCCTTGTAATCAATTTGGAGGACAAGAACCGGGAACGGAAGCTGATATTACTAGTTTTTGTGAATTAAACTACGGTGTAAACTTCCCGATGTTTGCAAAGGTTGATGTAAAAGGTGACAAGGCTCATCCACTTTATACATACATGACAGAACAAGCACCAGGTTTACTCGGTATGAAAGCAGTGAAATGGAACTTTACTAAGTTTCTAATTGGAAAAGACGGGAAAATAGTAGGCCGTTTTGCACCACAGACGAAGCCGATGGATTTAGAGGTTGAGATTGAGAAGGTGCTTGGGGAATAATTAGGAGTTTCACTTTATTAAAAAACGCCTCAAAGAACAATGTAGTTCTTTGAGGTGTTTTCTTTAAACTCACATTATCAAGATTAAATCACTCTATCGTAGTCGTTTGATTTAGGCAGAGAAGCTGCTTTTTTCATAAGCACTTCCCATAAGTGTACGGATGTCTTCCATGCGGCTGCGGCCTGTTCCTTTTGATACATAGCGTTCTCATAACTGAAAGTAAGTTGTTGCATATCGGCCGAATTGTAAAGTGTATCGATGTGGAGAGCGTATTCTCGGAATGTTTGACTTTCACCCCGTGGTATGCCGATTCTCGCAAATTGTTTTAAAAGTGCACCGTAAGCTTTTTGATAAACAGCATCATCTTTTCGGTATTTATAGAAAAGAATAATAAAAAATGTAATCCATTTCATTCTAGTGGTGAAGAGAATGTATCCGATGATACTAATCGGTATCGTAGAGAGGAATACGTACCACCAAGAAAAATCATTTTTGGAATTTGTAATCTTTTTAGTAGAGGCTTCTTCTGTATTTTCTATTAAACTTTTGAGCTTTGCTTCATTGTTCCGTTGGTGTATTGGCTCGTTATTAGAATTATTTACTTCGTTATTTTGTGAAGTAGAAGCAGGAGTATTATTTGTAAAATTATAGGGATTGGTAAATCCTTTTGTTGGTTCGAATGGAATCCATCCGTATCCTGGGAAATATACTTCGACCCAAGAGTGTGCGTTATTGTTCGCGATTGTATAAACATTCTCACCTTCTGCAGAGGCAAGTGTATTCTCCAGAGTTCCTTCTGTAAATCCTTTTACCCAGCGAGCAGGAATCCCAGCAGAACGAAGTAACACGATCATAGATGTCGAAAAATTATTGCAGTAACCGCTTTTTGTATCGAAAAGGAATTGATCTACATAGTCTTGGTTTTTGGCAGGGTATAAGACATTCATTGTTTCGTATACAAAAGAATTGTCTGTAAAGTAATTTTCAATAGCTAATACTTTATCATATCGGTTGTCTTTATCATTTGTAAGATTGACAGCCAAGTCTTTTACTCGCTGCGGTAATGATTCGGGAAGTTGTGTGTACTTTGTCATGAAATAAGGACTTGTTTCATGACCTTCATTCGTTTTTACAGATTTCAAATTTTCTATGGAAAACTCCGGAACCTCATATGTTACTTTATACGAATTTAAAGTAGTAGAAGAGTCTCCGTGCATCGTATAGATTTTTTCTGAAAATGGGTCAACGCTGTATGATACATCAGAAGAAGCCTCAACTGATACTAATCCTGCTGGATAGGTAAGGTGAGGATAACTTTTTTGCATGGTGATTGTTGCCTCAGTTATCTCCGTTTTTGTATTTGGTTCGTACCAGCTCACGACGTCGTTTTTATTTTTAAAAGAAACTTTTTTTCGATTTTCAGAAACATCCCAACCTTTTCCTGTATAAAAATCTTTTGTTTCTACTCTCCAATATTGTTTGTTTTGCGTTTGTGCTGTAAAAATAATTGTATTATCCGGCTTAAAAGGACCGCCTAATTGCGAGTCATCTAGACCATATCCAATTTTAGAAACTGCTTGTTCTTTACTTGCTTCAGATGTGTTGAATTTCAAAAAATCCATTGGGTTTGGCCATTGAGGGCCAAATTTTGGAGCAAAGTATGCGATGGTTGCTGACAATACAATAAATATTGTAAGAGGTCTAAGTAATTTTGAGATTGCTCTAGCATAATTTTGTAAGTGTTCCATCTTTTTTATTCGTTCTATTTGAAGAAGACTAAGTATAAAAAAGCCGATGACAACAGTACGAATAATAGCGTAGTTTGCATTGTATAAATGTAAGTTATGAAAAGTTGTGATATAAATAATAGTCAATGCAAGAAATAACAACCCACGTTTTTTATGAATAACCCAAAAAGAGCTGAAAGAACTCAAAAACCAAAATGATAGAAAAAATAATAATGTTGGAAAAACTGGAGAAATATCTAGCAAATCCCCCTGGAAAAACAGAGAGGAATTTCGAGAAATATCAGCAAAAAATTTTGTTAGCCAAGATGGATTTATAAAAGCATTTTTATAATACAGGAAATGAATGATGAATAAGATCGTGACGATCTTTATTGGAATCTGCCACCTTGTTTGAAAAAAAGAGAGAGTGAAGCAAATTCCTATAAATATTACAAAAATATCTAATCTACCTACGTTTGTAATACCTATAAGGGGTCTTAGCCATTCTAGTAAAAGTAAAAATGCGCATGCATGCATGAAGAATCTGCTCATATCCCATTTGTATTTTGTTTGTAATGTTATCATTTGCTCACCTCAAAAAACACGTTTGTATACCGGTTCCCATAAACCACATTTACAAATATTTTTCGTTTTTGTAGAGTTTCTAGAATACTTAGTTCTCGATGTGAGAGTTGATTTGCTTTTTCTTTCACGACAAACACCATTAATTTTCTGTTTTTTATAGCGGTATAGTCAGCCGCCTTTTGAATATCGGGAGAAAGATCGCTTGTCACGAGTATAATCGTTACGGGCTCATAAATTTTTCTTAATTCCATTTCTACACTTCGAGAGAGCGGGAATACACTGTCTGCTTGTACTTTCGCTAAATGACAAAAGATTTGTTGTAACTGACTATCTCCATTGTCTAAAGGGAAAAAAGTTCGTTCTTTTCCGACAGACACGAATGACGCTGGTGAATTTTGCTTCAAGACAGCCCTCACAATAGAGGCAGTAAACGTTACGACTGATTCGAATAGAGGGGACTCAGTTCTGTCCATAAATATCATAATATTATGGCTGCGCTGTTGTTCAAACTCTTTCGTCATAATGTTGTTTGTTCGTGCAGTTGCTTTCCAATCAATCCATGAAAAGCGGTCACCAGGTTTATAGTCTCTGACACCGACAGAGATTGTAGAGTCTTTTGCTAAATTTATATTTGCTGAAAGCGCTCCTTGTTCGAAATGATTTTCCAATTGTCGATACGTTATATCTACGTACTGGGGATAGATTAAAAATGTATCTGGAACTGAAAAAGTTACTTCTTTCTCCATCATTCCGAATAGATCACCAGTTTTGACACGTACGCTTGAAAAAGTGTGCTCTCCTCTAGGGATTGTGTCAATAACATATTGAAACGAAATATTCCGTTTGAATCCTGGAAAGAGTATTACCTTATTCACCTTCGTTTGTATACAACTTGTAAATTGTGAAGGTAGTTCATCTTCTATAACTAAATAAAGTAAGGGAAAAGGAAATTTTCTTTTTATTGTAATAGTGCTTAAAAATTGTTCTCCTGCTGCATATTCATTTTGGTTTGTTATTCGTTTTACTTCAGCGTCTCGTAAAGCGTAGAAGGGAAGTAGTAGTGAATAAAGACCAATAGGAATCGTACTGTAAAACAAAAACCAACTTACAAATCCTCCTTGAAGCATAGCGTACACAAATGTTAAGACTAGGCATAAAGGGATTAGCAATAACTTCGTAACGTGATATAGTGCTCGTAGTAGTCGTTTCATCAAAGTTTTTTCGTCCTTTGAGTCGGCACAGTAGTTCGTGCAACGATTTTGGCGATAACTTGTTCTCCTGTTATTCCTTCAAATCTTGCTTCCATTTTTAGAATGAGTCTGTGAGCTAAAACGTAAGGAGCTAAAAATTTAACATCGTCTGGAATAACATAATTTCTGCCATGGATGAATGCATAAGCTTGTGAAGCTTTCATTAAAGCGATTGAGCCGCGTGGACTTGCACCTAGCTGTATAGAACTATAAGAACGCGTCTGAGTAACAAGCTTTACAATGTAATGCTTGATTGCTTTGTCCATGCTTACTTCCCGTACGCTTTGTTGTAAATAAAGTAATTCTTTTATTGTAGTAATAGCTTGTAAATGAGAGAGTGGATTTGTTTTTTCCATCCGGTTTAAAATTTCAAATTCTTCTTCTGGTGTAGGATATCCCATTTTTAGCTTCAACAAGAAACGATCGAGCTGAGCTTCTGGTAAAGGATATGTTCCCTCATATTCGACCGGATTTTGTGTAGCCATTACAAAGAAAGGTTTTGGTAACGATCTTGTAATGCCATCTATTGTGATAGTGCCTTCTTCCATACTTTCAAGTAAGGCAGATTGTGTCTTTGGAGATGTACGATTAATTTCATCAGCAAGTACAAAATTCCCCATAATCGGTCCAGGCTTGAACTCAAATTGGAGTTCTTTTGGATTATAAATAGAAACACCTGTTACATCTGACGGCAGTAAATCAGGTGTGAATTGAATACGCTTGTAATCGGCATCAATGGATTTAGAAAGAGCACGTACTAGCATTGTTTTCCCAACGCCAGGAACATCTTCTAATAGTACATGACCTTCAGCTAAGAGAGCTGTCAAAGCTAAGATCGTTTCTTTTCGTTTTCCGACCATTAATTTTTCAATATTGGTGATTATTTTTTCTACTATGGGATGTAATGAATCAAGCTGGGGCATCGTAATCCTCCTAATTTTATTATCGTTTCTAATTCATTTTTATGTTAAAGAAAAGGAGTTCCTTCATTTTAATGCAGTATAATATTAATCTAAGAGGTAAGTAGGAATGGTTTATATAAGTTCATATTGAGAACTTATATAAATAGGAAAAACTTAAATGTTAAAAAATCATGGTGATATACTTTATAATTTCTATGTCCCCAAAGGAAATCCTACTCGTAATTTTATGAATATTCAGATTATATATGTAGATAACATCTAGTATAATTGTTTCCGTAATTAAGGGCAATACAGTAAATAATGATTTGTAGTTTTATCCCTCTATTTGCGGGCTGATTAAAGTTTCACTTTATATAAAATATGTCTTGATAATAGTATCGTTGCAGAAAAGTAAATTCCTTATAGCATTATTGAAGTAGTATCAAAACTCTTTTTAATATATTTATATAAAAACGTAGGAATTTCTCCTGCGTTTTTTCTTATGCAAAAAAAGGTGAATCCTCCAAATACTATTCTCCTAATAAGCCCACCGCTGACCGAAATCTTCACAACAAAACAAAGTAATCTTTACTTATAAATGTTGCCCCTTAAACCGATTTCCAAATGAATTTATGACAATCTCTTGAACTGTGCGAAATGTCACATCTGTATTTTACAACCTCTTTTATAGTAAGGGTATGTAAGAGAGACGTACTAAAGGAGTGAACAGTATGAAGAAGAAACCTTCAGCATTAATGAGACGTTTAAAATATTTTTCACCAATAGATCGTTATAACGATAATCATACACAAGAAACATATGAAGATCGTGAATGGGAAAATGTGTACAGAAAGCGTTGGCAGCATGATAAAGTAATCCGTTCTACACACGGTGTGAACTGTACTGGTTCTTGTAGCTGGAACATTTATGTGAAAGATGGAATTGTAACATGGGAGGGTCAAGAGCTTAACTATCCAACAACAGGTCCTGATATGCCTGATTTTGAACCACGAGGATGTCCGCGTGGAGCGAGTTTTTCTTGGTATATTTACAGTCCGCTTCGTGTGAAATATCCGTATGTACGTGGTGTTCTATGGAGTATGTGGCAAGAGGAACTACAAAATAACGAGTCACCACTAGACGCTTGGAAAAGCATTGTGGAAAACCCTGAAAAAGCACGTACGTATAAGCAGGCGCGTGGTAAAGGGGGATTCATTCGTGCGAATTGGGATGAAGTATTACAACTCGTTTCTGCTTCATTACTATACACAGTAATTAAATACGGTCCAGACCGAAATGTTGGTTTTTCACCAATTCCAGCAATGTCGATGTTAAGTCATGCAGCTGGTAGCCGCTTTATGCAACTTATGGGTGGACCAATGCTTAGCTTTTATGATTGGTACGCAGATTTACCACCAGCTTCTCCGCAAATTTGGGGTGATCAAACTGATGTACCAGAAAGTAGTGACTGGTATAACTCTGGATACATTATGACATGGGGTTCAAATGTACCGATGACGAGAACACCAGATGCTCACTTTTTAGCAGAGGTTCGATATAAAGGAACGAAAGTCGTTTCTGTAAGTCCTGACTTTGCCGAGTCTACAAAGTTTGCAGATGATTGGATTAGTGTGAAACAAGGTACAGATGGTGCACTTGCGATGGCAATGGGGCATGTGATTTTACAAGAATTTTACGTAGATAATCAAGTGGAATACTTCACAAAGTATGCGAAGCAATATACTGATTTTCCTTTCTTTGTCACATTGAAAGAAAAAGGAGATCAATTCGTTGCTGATCGTTTCTTAAATGCTTCTGATATTGGACGTGAAACGAAGTTAGGGGAATGGAAACCTGTAATTTGGAACGAGAATACGAATGATTTTGCAACACCTCACGGCACAATGGGATCACGTTGGGATAACGAAAAGAAATGGAACTTACGTTTAGAAGATGAACAGACAGGTGCAACGATTGATCCACGTCTTTCTTTACTTGGAATGGAAGATAGTGTTGAAACAGTGCAAATTCCGTACTTCTCTGATGATGGAAATACAATATTAGAACGTACAATTCCAGTGAAAAAAGTTATGACAGAAGAAGGCGAAGTGTGCGTTACAACTGTATATGACTTAACGTTAGCAAATTACGGTGTGAACCGAGGGCTCGGCGGGCAAGAACCAAAAGATTTCAATGATGATGTACCGTTTACACCTGCATGGCAAGAGAAAATGACCGGAGTAAAGCGAGAGCTTATTATTCAAATTGCTCGTGAGTTCGCGCAAAATGCAGTTGATACGAATGGCCGCTCGATGATTATTATGGGAGCTGGTATTAACCATTGGTTTAACTCTGATACGATTTATCGCGCAGTTTTAAATCTTGTTCTTCTTGTTGGGGCACAAGGTGTAAACGGCGGCGGTTGGGCACATTATGTTGGTCAAGAAAAATTACGACCAGCAGAAGGATGGCAAACAATCGCGATGGCGAAAGATTGGCAAGGGCCACCGAAATTACAAAACGGTACATCTTTCTTCTATTTCGTAACAGATCAATGGCGTTATGAAGATACACCTGTTGGACATTTAGCATCACCAGTTGAGGGCAACTCTCGTTATCAACATCACGGTGATTACAACGTATTAGCAGCACGACTTGGCTGGTTACCTTCTTATCCAACATTCGAGAAGAATGGAATTGAATTATATAAAGAAGCTGTTGCTGCTGGTGCAACAACACAAGAAGAAATCGGAAAATACGTTGCACAAAAACTAAAAGAAAAAGAACTGAAATTTGCGATTGAAGACCCAGATAATAAAAACAACTTCCCGCGTAACTTATTCGTATGGCGTGCAAACTTAATTTCAAGTTCCGGTAAAGGACACGAATATTTCTTAAAACATTTATTAGGTACAACAAACGGATTAATGAATGACGATAGTGACTCATTAAGACCAGAAGAAATTAAGTGGCATGAAGATGCACCTGAAGGGAAGTTAGATTTACTCATTAATTTAGATTTCCGTATGGCTGGAACGGCGCTTTATTCTGATATCGTCTTACCTGCTTCAACTTGGTATGAAAAGCATGATTTAAGCAGTACGGATATGCATCCATTTGTGCATCCATTTAATCCAGCAATCGGTTCACCGTGGGAAGCACGCTCTGACTGGGATATTTTCACCTCTCTTTCTAAAGCTGTGTCAGATTTAGCGAAGAAAATCGATCTTGAACCAATGAAAGAAGTCGTTGCAACACCACTTCTTCACGATACACCGCAAGAATTAGCGCAACCACTTGGCAAGATTAAAGACTGGAGCAAAGGTGAGTGTGAACCGATCCCAGGTAAAACAATGCCGCAAATTCATGTTGTCGAAAGGGATTATAAAACGATTTATGACAAGATGACAGCGCTTGGACCAAATACCGGAAAACAACCGATTGGTACGAAAGGGATTTCTTGGTCGGCAGAAAAAGAATATGAGCAATTAAAGAGTCGATTAGGAGTTGTTCGAACGGATTCTATTGCGAAGGGGTGCCCAGACATAAAAGAAGCAATTAATGCTGCTGAGGCGGTATTAACACTTTCTTCTACAACAAACGGTCATATGGCGGTAAAAGCATGGGAAGCGCTTGAAAAACAAACCGATTTAAAACTACGTGACTTAGCAGAAGAACGTGAAGAAGAATGCTTCACATTTGAACAAATTACAGCGCAGCCTAAAACAGTAATTACTTCTCCGGCCTTTACGGGTTCTGAAAAAGGTGGACGCCGTTACTCACCATTTACAACAAATGTTGAACGTCTCATCCCTTGGAGAACGATAACTGGTCGACAATCTTTCTACTTAGATCACGACATGATGAAAGAATTTGGCGAAACGATGGCAACATTTAAACCAATACTGCAACATAAACCATTCCGTAAATCACGCCCTGAAGTAGAAGGGAAAGAAATTACACTAAACTATTTAACACCGCATAATAAGTGGTCGATTCATAGTATGTACTTCGATTCATTACCAATGTTAACGCTGTTTAGAGGTGGTCCAACTGTTTGGATGAATAAAGATGATGCGAATGAAGCTGGTGTTGCTGATAATGATTGGATTGAATGCTTTAACCGTAACGGCGTAGTCGTAGCACGTGCTGTTGTAACGCACCGTATACCGAGGGGGATGGCATTTATGCATCATGCGCAAGATCGTCACATTAACGTGCCTGGTACGAAATTAACAAGCACCCGCGGGGGAACACATAATAGTCCAACCCGTATTCACGTTAAACCAACACATATGATTGGTGGATATGGCCAATTAAGCTATGGATTTAACTATTATGGTCCGACTGGGAACCAGCGTGACTTAAACGTTGTAATCCGTAAACTGAAGGAGGTAGATTGGCTTGAAGATTAAAGCGCAAGTCGGAATGGTAATGAACTTAGATAAATGCATCGGCTGCCATACTTGTAGCGTAACATGCAAAAACACCTGGACGAATCGTCCAGGTGCTGAATATATGTACTTCAATAACGTAGAAACGAAACCTGGAATTGGTTATCCGAAACAATGGGAAAATCAGGAGAAATACAAAGGCGGCTGGGAATTGAAAAATGGTGAAATTCAGCTGAAATCCGGTTCGAAAATAAAGCGTCTTATGAATATTTTTCACAATCCAGATCAACCAACAATTGATGATTACTTTGAACCTTGGAATTATGATTATGAAACATTAACAAATAGCCCGCAGCGTAAGCATCAACCAGTTGCTCGTCCGAAATCAGCAATTACGGGTGAATTTATCGACAAAATTGAATGGGGTCCAAACTGGGAAGATGATTTAGCAGGCGGACATATAACAGGGTTACAAGATCCGAACGTCAAGAAAATGGAAGAAGGAATTAAAACGGATTTTGAAAATGTCTTTATGATGTATTTACCACGTATTTGCGAACATTGTATGAATCCATCTTGCGTTTCTTCTTGTCCATCGGGTGCGATGTATAAACGTGAAGAAGATGGGATTGTTCTTGTGGATCAAAATGCATGTCGTGCATGGAGATTTTGTGTATCGTCTTGTCCGTATAAAAAAGTATATTTTAACTGGCAAACAAATAAAGCTGAAAAATGTACAATGTGTTTCCCTCGTATTGAAGCTGGTATGCCAACAATTTGTTCTGAAACATGTGTAGGACGTATTCGATATATTGGGGTAATGCTATATGACGCTGACAAAGTAAAAGAAGCGGCTTCTGTTGAGAATGAAAAAGATTTATATGAATCTCAGCTTACTGTTTTCCTAGATCCAAATGATCCAGAAGTAGCAGCTGAAGCGAAAAAACAAGGCATTCCTGAAGAGTGGATTAAAGCAGCACAACAGTCACCAATCTATAAAATGATTATCGATTGGAAAATCGCTCTACCTCTTCATCCAGAGTATCGTACAATGCCAATGGTTTGGTATATCCCGCCGCTTAGCCCAATTATGAACATGGTGGAGGGGAAAGGTAGTAACTGGCAAGCAGAAGAGATTTTCCCTGCTATTGATAATATGCGTATTCCAATTCAATATTTAGCGAATTTACTCACTGCAGGAGATGAATCACATATTCGTCTTACATTGAAAAAATTGGCTGTCATGCGAACACATATGAGAGCATTGCAAATTAATAAAGAACCAAATGAAGCTGTATTAAAAGAACTCGGTTTAACGAAAGAAGATGTAGAAGATATGTATCGTCTTCTTGCTATTGCGAAATATAAAGATCGCTTTGTTATCCCGACGTCTCACCGCGAACAAGTTGCAGATTTATATAGCGAGCAAGGAAGTTGTGGTTTATCTTTCGCAGGTGGGCCAGGCTCTTGTACGACAATTTCTTAAAAAAAGGGGGCAGAAAACTATGAAACAAAGTTTACAAACAGCTTTTTCTTGTTCTTCTTTTCTTCTCTCCTATCCTGAACTAGGTTGGAGGGAAGCGTTACTAGAATTACAGGAAGAGATTCAAGAAATTGAACAGGAAGAAATCAGAGCATCACTTACAACATTTATAAAAGAAGCGCTAAATAAAACAGACAATCAACTTATTGATTCTTACGTCTATACATTCGACTTTGGAAAGAAGACAAATATGTATCTTACCTACATGAAAACAGGTGAACAAAGAGAGCGTGGAATTGAATTATTAGAGTTAAAACAGCATTATCAAAAATCTGGTTTTAACGTAACAGATAAAGAACTACCTGATTATTTACCGCTTCTACTTGAGTTTCTTGCAAACGCGAATGAAAAAGATAGCGAGCCAATTATGAGTAAATACACGGAAAATATACAAGCGTTGCACGGGCAATTAAAAGAAGCAAACTGTATGTATGAACCAATTCTCGCCGCTGTTCTACTCGCTATCAATACATGGGGTGTACAGGCAAATTAGAAAGGAGAGTTGTCAAAATGATGGATCAATTTCTATGGGTATTGTTTCCCTATATCATTTTTGCAATCTTTATCGGTGGACATATTTTCAGATACAACTATGATCAATTTGGATGGACGTCAAAATCTAGTGAACTATTAGAAAAGAAAATGCTCCGAATCGGAAGTCTATTATTCCACTTTGGGATCATGTTCGTCATTGGTGGTCATGTTATGGGGATTTTAATTCCAGAGTCTGTATACCGTTCAATAGGTATTTCTGAGCATATGTATCATGTAGTAGCAATTAGTTTCGGGCTTCCGGCAGGTGTTGCTTCTATCATCGGTTTAATTATATTAACGTACCGCCGTGTAACAGTAAAACGCATCATTGCAACGAGTACAAGGGGAGATTATATTGCGCTTATTTTATTACTAATCGTAATGCTAGCGGGACTTTCTTCAACCTTTTTAAATATCGACTCAAAAGGGTTTGATTATCGTACAACAATCGGTCCGTGGTTCCGAAGTCTCTTTATTTTCCAACCGAAAGTTGAATATATGATGGAAGTACCAGTATGGTTTAAAATTCATATAATTGCAGGTATGGGTCTATTCGCAGTATGGCCATTTACTAGACTTGTCCATGTATTTAGTGCCCCAATTAAATACTTAAGCCGTAGTTATGTAATTTACAGAAGACGTATTCCTAATGAATTGAAAAAATAATGCCACAGTAAACGAATAGAAGTTAGCAACTAACATGAAACGAGGTCTAATGGAAGGCCTCGTCTTTTTTAGGAAATAACTGTATGAAAGAAAAAAAGAGTAGCATCTAAATAAGATGCTACTCTATGCTACAAACAGAGGCAGAGCAATCTTCACAAGCAATTTCACATTTTAAAAATTGTAAATCATGGATTGTAATCTTTCCTTTATGAATAGAAATCGTACCTTTTTTTTTCAAATCATTTAACATTCGATTTACGCTTTCACGCGAAGTTGCACAGAAGTTTGCAAGTTCTTGATTCGTTAATGGTAAATCGATGAGAATCCCATTTTCTTTTAACACACCATAACTATTTGTCATTCGAATGAGAGTAGAATATAGGGCACCTTTTTTGCCGTGTAATACTAGATCTCGGAACTTCGTTTGCATTCTTCTTAAATGTTCACTAATCCATTTCATAAATTCAAATACAAGAGCGGGTTTTTGGAGTAATGCTTTTTCTAAGGCTTCACGCTTTATAACGCCTACTTCAACATCTTCAAGGCATTTTGAATTTAATAAATACTTCGCATTGTCCGTGAATAATGTTAATTCTCCAATAATGTCGTATGCCGAACAAATACGGAGTGTTAATTCTTGCCCGTCAGCACTTAGTTTACTAATTTGTACTTTTCCAGAGTGGATGATATAGAGTTCTGTTGCTTCCATACCTTCTTGAAAAATAAAACTCCCCTTTTTAATCTGCATTTTATATTCAACAGATGCAAGTAATTCCTTTAAATCTTGAGATAATGTCATACTGTTTGCCACAGCAATCACCTTTCTTCTTATAAGCAATACATTTCCTATTTTGAGTGTAAATATGCTGAAAATGCAAGAGCTATTTTAAAAATAAAGTGAAATTTCAATGACCGTAAGGGGAGGTGATTTTAAGTTTTTAGTTTGAAAGGTTCAATACGCAAAGTGGATGGGACTAAAGATGTGAACAAAATTCGAACGGATTTGTGAAGAATTTTTGAATGGGGAAAGTAATGTGAGAAAAGTCACATTGAATGTGTAGCTTCTTTTTTATAATAAAGGCAAATAAAAAATATGAAACCTACTAAGGATTGCAGTAGAAAAGAAGGGATATAGATGCACGAGAAGATGAGGGATTCGTTAGAGCGGCCACTTCAAGATTTACGTATTTCAGTTATTGATCGTTGTAATTTTAGGTGCACATACTGTATGCCAGCTGAAGTGTTCGGACCTGATTATGCTTTTTTACAGGAAGAGTTTTTATTAACGTTCGATGAAATTGAAAGATTAGCGAGATTATTTATAAGTATGGGAGTCAATAAAATTAGGCTTACTGGCGGCGAACCGTTATTGCGTAAAGACTTACCGAAGTTAATCGCAAGGCTTGCTAAGTTAGAAGGTTTAAAAGACATTGGGCTCACAACAAACGGTATTCATTTAGCAAAACAAGCTAAGGCGTTAAAAGACGCAGGATTAAAACGTGTAAATATTAGTTTAGATGCGATAGAGGATCACGTCTTCCAAAATATTAATGGAAGAAATGTAAGTACAAAACCTGTATTAAAAGGAATTGAAGCAGCAAAAGCAGCTGGATTAGAAGTAAAAGTAAATATGGTCGTAAAAAAAGGGATGAATGATAGTCAAATTCTTCTTATGGCTCGTTATTTTAAAGAACAAGAAATTCAGCTTCGTTTTATCGAATTTATGGATGTGGGCAGTACGAACGGATGGAACTTTGAACAAGTCATTACGAAGGAACAATTAATAGAGAAAATTAATCGTGTATATCCGATTGAGCCTGTTAAACCTCGTTACTTTGGAGAAGTTGCGAAATTGTATCGATATGTAGGGAGCGATGCAGAAGTTGGATTTATTACTTCTGTTTCTGAATCTTTTTGTTCCTCTTGTACGAGAGCTCGTATTTCGGCAGACGGTAAGTTTTTTACGTGCTTATTTGGAACGAAAGGAACGGATTTGCGAACGCTTCTTCGAGAAAATATTTCTGATGCTTCATTATTAAAAATTCTCCAACATACATGGGAGTGCAGAACAGATCGGTATTCGGATGAAAGAACGGCTGAAAGTACAAATAAACGTCCAAAAGTTGAAATGTCTTATATTGGTGGATAGCGAAAGGAGGATTCCCTATGCAAGAGCGATATTCAAGGCAAGTATTGTTTTCTGGAATTGGTGAAATGGGACAAAGAAAAATAAGAAAAAAACATGTGCTCCTAATCGGTGCGGGTGCACTAGGAGCTGCAAATGCGGAAGCGCTCGTTAGGATGGGGATTGGGAAATTGACAATTGCTGACCGTGACTACGTCGAATGGAGTAATTTACAGCGGCAACAGTTATATACAGAAGAAGATGCACAGCAGTGTAAACCAAAAGCAATTGCAGCGGCAGAACATTTAAGAAAGATTAATTCTGAAGTGGAAATTGTACCAGTTGTAACGGATGTTACAATGCAAGAAATGGAAGAGTTAGTAAAAGAAGTGGATCTCATTTTAGATGCGACTGATAATTTCGATACGCGCCTACTTATAAATGACATGTCACAAAAAGAAAATATACCTTGGATATATGGTGGATGTATTGGGAGTTACGGTGTAACGTATACAACTCTTCCGGGGGAAACACCATGTTTTCGCTGCCTAATGGATCATCCTATGGGCGGTGCAACATGCGATACAGCAGGAATTATTCAGCCAGCTGTACAAATGGTAGTTGCTCACCAAGTAACAGAAGCGATGAAAATATTGGTGGACGATTATAAGGCGCTAAGGGGAACGATGTTATCATTTGATATTTGGAACAATCAATGTATCTCATTAAAAGTAAACAGGCAGAAAAAAAGTACATGTCCATCTTGTGGGAATGTACGCACGTACCCAAGTTTAACATTTGGATCACAGATGAAAACTGAAGTGCTATGCGGGCGGAATACAGTTCAAATCCGTCCAGGAATAAAGAGAATTCTTAATTTAGAAGAAATTCAAAAGCGCTTACAAAAAAGCGTGAGTGTCAAAAAAACTCCATATTTACTATCGTTTCTAGTAGATGAATATCGTTTTGTTTTATTTACAGACGGCAGAGCGTTTATTCATGGGACTAATGATATGAAAATGGTAAAACGATTATACGCAAAATATATAGGATGAACTGAAAGCGAGTTTATCCTTATCAAAACGAGGTGAAAAAAGAATGCTAGAAAAACGTAAACCAATTCCAGTAGCAGAAGCAGTTGCACGCATAATGGAGTATGCTCATCAAGGTGAAATAGAAAAGGTTTCTCTTATAGACAGCTACGGTAGAATGCTTGGAGAAGATGTTATTGTAGATCATGATGTCCCGCATTTCGATCGCTCTCCGTACGACGGGTTTGCGATTCGCGCGGAAGATACAAAAGAAGCAAATAGCAGTAACCCGATTCAGTTTGAAGTGATTGGTGAGATCGGGGCAGGTTCGGTTTTTAGAGAAGAGGTGAAAGCATTTCAAGCTGTACGTATTATGACAGGAGCTGCAATTCCAGCAGGATGTAATGCGGTTGTTATGTTAGAGCTAACGGAAGGATTTGAAGAAAAAGAAAAGACTTATATGAAATTAAAACGCTCTTTCGCTGCTGGTGATAACATTTCTTTTAAAGGAGAAGATGTAAAACAAAATGCCATACTTGTGAAAAAAGGGACTTCTATTAACCCTGGAGTAGCAGCGCTTCTTGCTACGTTTGGTTATAGTTCCGTACATGTTGTAAAACAGCCGGTTATTGGAATTTTAGCGACAGGAAGTGAACTTTTAGAAGTACATGAACAGCTTAAATTGGGGAAGATTCGAAATAGTAATTCCTATATGATTGCTGCTCAAATTGAGCGAGCAGGTGGAATTGTACGCTATTATGGACAATTTGCTGACGATTTAGAGACGTGTTATGAGACCGTAAAAAGAGCAATAAAAGAAGTCGATATTTTAATTACAACTGGTGGCGTTTCAGTAGGAGACTATGACTATTTACCTGCTATTTATGAGAGATTACGAGCTAATGTACTTTTCAACAAAATAGCGATGCGACCAGGAAGTGTGACAACTGTAGCTGAGCTAGAAGGAAAACTATTATTCGGTCTATCTGGTAATCCTTCAGCTTGTTATGTCGGATGTGAATTATATGTTCGGCCAGTCATTGGAACATATTTGCATAGAAAAGATCCGCACGTATATCGAGCAGAAGCAATTTTACAGAAAGACTTTCCAAAAGCAAACCCATTTACTCGTTTTGTACGAGGGAAAGTGGAAAGTGTAGATGGAAAATTGCAAGTTACACCAGTTGGTTTAGATAAATCTAGTGCAATTTCTTCACTTGCAGAGGCGAATGCATTTATCGTCCTGCCGGGAGGAACGAAAGGATTTGAAGCAGGAATAATTGTTTCGGTATTATTATTGGAATCGAACATAGGAAGTGAGTGGCCGTGGAAAGAACCACTTCGATCATATAAGTAATAGAAAAATAGATTGCTAACTTATACGAAGGTAAGAGGTGCAAAATGACACATACGTATTATGAAGTAATTGATACACCTATTTCAATTGAAGAAGTTACAAACAAAGTAATTCGGTGTGAGTGTGGTGCGGTTACTACTTTCATTGGTACCGTCAGAGAATTTACGAAAGGACGTCGTACGCTATATTTAGAGTATGTAGCATATAAAACAATGGCGGAAAAACAGCTTGAGAAAATTGGTAATGAAGTAGAAGAGAAGTGGCCTGGGACATATGTAGCAATTACACATCGCATTGGTACATTGGAAATTTCTGATTTTGCTGTTGTTGTCGCCGTTTCAACACCACACCGGAAAGCAGCCTATGAGGCGAACGAATATATTATGGAGCGTATAAAACAAATTGTTCCGATTTGGAAGAAAGAGTTTTGGGAAGATGGTGAGTCATGGATAGGTAATCAGTTAGAGAAAATAGCATATGCAAATGGTGAGCCTGAAAGGGAGATGAGAACATGATTGAAGTACTATTATTTGCACATTTGCAAGAAGAAGCAAGTAAGCCGGCCTTGTACATAGATTGTGAAAATATTACGGTTGCTGAACTAAAGGAAGTTCTCATTAAGAAATACAGCGTAGCGATTTCAAACGAGATAATGGTCGCCGTAAATGAAGAGTATGCAAATGAGGATGACATTATTCAAACTGGCGATGTAGTAGCAATGATTCCGCCAGTAAGTGGTGGTTGATTCTTTTCAGCCTAATCATGTTAGGACGTGATTAGGCTGGAGAGAATGAATATAACTATGCATACATAGGAGGGAACAGGATGAAAAGTCCTAATTTTCAATTAAGTTTACAAACTTCTAATCTAGTTATCGGTTTTATGGTATGGGTTATCTTATCATCATTAATGCCATATATTAAAGCGGATATTCCATTAACTGCGGGACAAATTTCTATGGTCACAGCAGTACCGGTTATTTTAGGTTCTATTCTTCGCATTCCAATTGGTTATTGGACAAATCGTTACGGAGCAAGAAAATTGTTCTTTATTAGTTTTATACTTTTATTATTCCCTGTCTTTTACATTAGTGTTGCCAATTCTATGATGGATTTAATTATTGGTGGATTATTTGTAGGGATTGGTGGTGCTGTATTCTCTGTAGGAGTAACTTCTCTACCGAAATACTTCCCGAAAGAGAGTCACGGTTTTGTAAATGGTATTTACGGTGTGGGTAACGCTGGAACAGCAATTACTTCATTTTTAGCACCTGTAATTGCGACATCAGTTGGCTGGAGAACAACAGTACAGTGTTATTTAGTTTTACTTGCAGCATTTGCACTTATGAACTTTTTATTAGGCGATCGTAAGGAAAAAAAGGTGAATACACCATTAATGGAACAAATAAAAGGTGTATATAAAAATGAAAAACTTTGGTTTCTATGTATCTTTTACTTTTTAACATTTGGATCATTTGTTGCATTTACAGTATATTTACCAAACTTTTTAGTATCTCACTTCGGATTAGAGAAAGTAGATGCAGGCATGCGGACAGCTGGATTCATCGTATTAGCAACAATGATGCGCCCGATTGGTGGTTGGCTCGGTGATAAATTTAATCCATTTAAAATATTAATCTTCGTATTTATCGGCTTAACACTATCTGGTATTGTTTTATCATTCATGCCTAGTATGAACGTGTATACATTTGGTTGCTTACTAGTTGCATTCTGTGCAGGTATTGGAAATGGAACAATCTTTAAGCTTGTTCCAATGTACTTCTCTGAGCAAGCAGGGATTGTAAATGGGGTTGTGTCAGCTTTAGGTGGATTAGGAGGGTTCTTCCCACCATTAATTTTAACGTTACTATTCCAACTAACAGGTCATTATGCAATTGGATTTATGGCGTTATCAGAAGTCGCTCTTGCTTGTTTAATCATTACAGTATGGATGTATAGCCAAGAGAAGCTGTTAGTGATGTTAAAGAATCATTAATAAAGAAAAAGAACCCTCCTAAAGTAATCTAGGAGGGTTCTTTTAGTAATAGGCTTCGATATGTTTTTTATTGCTAACTTAACAAACACTTGTATTCTAAAATAATGTGGTTTAAAAATGAAAAACAGAAGTTTTATGGAATTTTATGTTAAAATATAGATATCAGATGTTATTCAATTAAAGGGTTAGTTAAAGAAAGTTTAAATCTCTTCCGAAGGTAGAACTAATTTTTAGCATACAAATATTTAATTGGATCGGGGTGTTTAGATGAAAAAATTATATAAGTCCACTCAAGATAAACAAGTATCAGGTGTATTAGGTGGCTTAAGCGATAAGTATGGAATTGATGTAAGTATCCTTCGAATAGTAACTGCATTATCAGCCTTTTTTACTAGTGGATTTACGGTGTTACTTTATATAATAGCTGCAATTGTTTTGCCTACAGATAAAGATATTAAGAGATAAATGTATGAACTTAAATCTAATTCCACAATCGAGAACTCTGTTTTTTGTCTATTGAAAGTTTCCAAAGTAAAAGCAACAGTACGATTGTTATAAGACTGAAATGAACAAACGAAAAATCCTCATAAAACATTCGGAATATATCGAGAACGAAAATAATAACTTTTGAATTAAACGATGACTATTGATCGCTAACGAATCGATAAATAGTCGCCATTTTCTAAGAAACTATATATGAATATATAGAAATATCCAGAAATTTTAAAAATATATGAAGGTATTTATAACAAGAAAAAATTTCATATTTTTTAGGGCCAGATTTTTTGGTAAGGCTAATGGATATTGTGAAAAAGTCCACTTAAAATAAAGAATAAAGTTTAGGTCGATAAGATAAAATTATGAATTTGTATAAATAATCCATAATTTTCTTTATGAGTCATATTTGATATGTTAAAGAAAAGAGAGGGGAGGGAAATGAAATGAGAATTTTTGATGCACATTTTCATATTGTTGATTTTAATTTTCCGATTATTGAGAACCAAGGGTATTTTCCACCCAACTTTGTTGTAGAAGATTATCAGAATGAAACTCCTAATTTGAATGTAATTGGTGGAGCGATCGTATCTGGTTCTTTCCAAGGGTTTGATCAAGAATATTTATTAAAGGCACTAAAACAGTTGGGTTCAACATTTTGTGGCGTAACACAATTACCTTTTACAGTGACGGATGAAGAAATACTAAATTTAAATGAAAATGGGGTAAAAGCATTACGCTTTAATATTAAAAGAGGTGGTTCAGAAGATTTATCGAAGCTGGATTACTTTGCTAGAAGAGTTCATGATTTAGTAGGATGGCATAGTGAGCTTTATATGGATGCAATAGAGTTGCCCGAAATTGCATCCACTATAGAAAAGTTACCAGCTATATCAATTGACCATTTAGGGTTATCAGAAGAAGGTTTACCACATTTATTAAAACTAGTTGATAAAGGGGTACATGTGAAAGCTACTGGTTTTGGTCGTGTCGAATTAGATGTTGAGAATGCCTTAAAGTCGATTTATGAAGTTAACCCAGATGCACTTATGTTTGGAACAGATTTACCATCTACAAGAGCAAAAAGACCTTTTGAGTATGGAGATATCAAATTGATTCAACAGCTATTTGATGAACAAGCTACCGATAAAATCCTGTATACGAATGCTTTCAAATGGTATTTTGGGTAGCGTCAGGGGCTACATTTGAATTAACTGTATCCATATTTAGTAAAGAGTTTAATCCAACTATAATGTATTTAGAATGGGGTATTAAATGTTTGTTTTTATTATATTAGACGTGATATTAACAATATTAATATTGATTCTAATTGGTGCAATCTTACAAAGAAAGTTCCAATTTAACTTAAAGCAGCTATCTACACTTATTACTTATTGCTTGATGCCAGCGGCTGTATTTGTGAATATATATGATATTAGTATAGAAACAGGTTTGTTGCTCCAGATAATATACTATTTAATACTTTACAGTCTGAGTGTGATGATAGTAAGTCATTTCATTTCAAAAACATTAAAGTTAGAAAAAGGAGAAAGTGCAGCTCTAAAAAATAGCATTTCGTTAATGAATTCCGGTAATTATGGATTACCAGTAAGTCAATTGATTTTCAGTCACAATCCAGTGGGGGTTTCCATTCAGATTTTCATTGTGATTTTCCAGAATCTTTTAACTTATTCATACGGGATATATAACTTACTATCAGCAACAAAAACAATCGGAAGTATTATTCAATCATTTCTAAGACTGCCTGTATTTCATGCACTCATATTAGGGGTTCTCTTTCAATCTTTTACAATTCAAATACCTAATTCTATCTTTCTACCTCTTAATCAGCTTGCGAATAGTTTTGTTGCAATAGCACTCATATTGCTAGGAGCGCAATTATCCAACATTAAGCTTAATTTTTTCCATCGAGTCATAACATGGGCTTTAATTGGAAGATTATTGATGGGACCATTATTAGCACTTGCCATGATATACCTACTAAACATTGATGGTATTGTTGCACAATCATTATTTATTGCAAGTTCTTTTCCTACTTCAAGAAATACAGCAACTATTGCTATGGAGTATCAAATAGAGCCTGAACTACATGCACAAATCGTTTTATTTTCAACACTTTTCAGCATTATTACAGTAACTGTCGTTATTTATTTGTCATATATTTTGTTTTGAATATACGTGCAAAAACGGATAGACTTGAGGCGGTAAATGATGGACGGGAATCCCATCGATATGAGAAGAAAACAGTCTTTGATATATTGGGTGTCGTTTACAATTGTACCATGTCTGATAATCAAGCGGCTTAATTCAAAAAAGGAACCAAAACAAAAAGAACAAACGCTTCTAAAAAACGTTTGTCCAAAGGTAATTACTATTTTAGCTAGGAAATAGATTATTATTTGTGAGTACGAGAAAGCTTTTTTATAAGTTTAGGAAATATAGATGTTAGTTCCTGCTTCAAACGCTTTGTAAACGATGGATCCTTACCGGAAGTTGAAATCGTTACAATATATTCATTATTTCGGATGACACCAGGTGTGTGAAAGGATGATGCTGTGCCATCACTTACAACGTTAACCCATTGGAAATCATGTGCGGCTTGTTTGACCATCATATTGACATCATGTTGATTTGTAGCTGCATAAATAAGGTGAGCATCTTTAATATCATCATTACTAAAAGTTTTTTGCTTCCAAGTAATATAAGGAAGTTCCTTCATTTCCTCGCAAATCTCTGGGCTGATAACGGTGACAAAAGCGCCTGTATCTTTTAATCCAGACGCTTTCCGATATGCGATTTTACCACCACCAACTATAACAACTACTTTTTTATCTAAATTAAACATAAGAGGGCACATGTTATACATACACACATTCCTCCATTCGTTCTAATAATGTTAACTTCATATATGTATCAAACTGAAGACAGTTGCAAGTCGTGATGTGATCATATTTTTTTGTATGCAACTTAATTTTTTGAAGCAACAAACCGGTAAAGAGAAGGTAGGGCATGACATATACATGGGACGCAGTCGATGTTATCGTCTTGAGCTCAGCAGTAAAAGAGGGCGCTCCTTTCGTTAAAAAGGAGCACGATACTGGCATACCGAGTTTTCGTTCGACCGCTGCTCCGATTTGTTGTAACTCATGTATTGGCTGTGGATCACTACTGCCTCGTCCTACGAGTAAAACGCTACTATCTTGCTTTGGCATAGTTTCACGTATTCTTTTCACTACAAGTTCAACCATATGTGGATGCGTACTAAAAGGTGGTACAACTGAAAATGTTATTTGAGGATATTTCTTTTGTAGTTGCTCTATTTCAAAAGGAATATCACGTTTATAGTGAGCTGCTGCAAATAATAAAACAGGTACAATCATTATTTCAGTTGCACCCTCTAGTATTGCTTCTGTAACTGCATCCGAAATGGTAGGTGTCGTTAGTTCTAGAAAAGCTATTTTTTGACTCCTTTCGTTACGTTCTTTCATAACAGATTGAATAAAGTGAATGAATTGTTCATTACCTTCTCGCAGGCGACTACCGTGTCCAACATATACAATTCCTTTCATCGTACCACCAAATCTTTCTTCATAATCATGTCTTGTAATTGCTCATCTACATTATGAAAACCAACTTTATTCGCATAGTGTAACGTTGGAATGTCGGTATACGAGAAGGGAAGAGTAAGAATATCGATAAAGCCAAGTCGTTTTATTTCTGCTAGAAACGTATCAATAGAAGCACGTCCTTCAAATACAATGCTATCCCATGAGAATTCAGAAAGCATACGAGAATGGACTTCATCGAAACGATGATCAATTGTATACTCATGAGTCATCATATAGGAGCCAGCACCAATTTTCTCTTGAATAAAAGCAATTCGATTAATATTTCTGCTTAAATAAATAGTTGTACCGGAAGAGAACTCTGCTTGTTTACTTAGTAGCCCATATTGCATAAGTTTTTCTTGAGTGGCAACGTTCATATACTGCAGTTTCGCCTGTAAGGAACGAATATCTTTCTGGTGTTTACTACATGATCGCATCAAGATTTCTACACTTTCAGCTGAACAAAATACAAGGCGATCAACGTTAAAAATTTCATTGATTTGTTCAGATGTTAATGTGTATTCTTCCCTTTTGAAAGTTGGAATTTGATATGTTTCTGCACCGCATTCTTGTAACTTTTGCTTTATGAAACTGGTTTTATTTGTTGCGGATGCAAATAAAACTTTTTTACCATGCAATGGTTTACGTTCTTTCCAAGCGATTTGATCCCGTAAGGAAACGACATCACCAACAATTGTCATAGAAGGGTTAGAAATATTTTCGTTTTTGACGATAGGAACAATGGTTGAAAGTGTTCCTGTGACAACGCGTTGCTTTCCAGTTGTACCCCACTCAATGACTGCTACTGGCGTATCGTCTTTTTTTCCTGCTTGTAGTAAGTTTTCGCAAATTGTAGGTAAGTTTTTTATACCCATGTAGTAGGCAATTGTGTCGCTATTGTGGGATGAATTATATTTTCCATGATCGGTTAAAGGACCTTTTGCATGCCCAGTTAGTAAAGTAACGCTATTACTGTAGTTGCGGTGGGTGAGGGGGATACCTGCATAGCTACTAGCGGCGATGCTAGATGTAATACCTGGTACAATTTCATATGGAATGTCCGCTGCTGCTAAAGTTTCTGCTTCTTCACCAACACGGCCAAAAATAGATGGATCTCCGCCCTTTAAGCGGACAACGATTTTTCCTTCTTGTGCAAATTGAAGGAGATGAGCGTTAATCATTTCTTGTCTCATAGTATGATTCTTTGGCATTTTTCCGCAATAAATAAATTCACATGTTTCTTTTGAATAATTAAGAAAGAAAGGGTTTAATAAACGGTCATATAAAACGATATCTGCACGCTTTAAGCAATCTATCGCTTTCTTTGTAATAAGCCCTTCATCACCTGGTCCTGCACCAACTAAATATACATATCCGTTCATAATCGCACCTCATCATTTTTTATTTAAAAGGAAGCCAGAGGAGGCTTCCTTTCGTAAATTACATGTTTATCCCGCTATTTGCCGGGCAGTAAGACTCCTACCTCAAAATTCAGCGAAAGCAAAGTAGTTAGGTGGGGATCAACTGTCCGTAAAAGCCCGATTGGTGAGGGCTAATAATCAGCGGGGGATGAACCAATCCCTGCTGATTAAAGTTTCACTTTATATAAATGTCACCGTCAATAACTTCTACTTCGTACGTTTGAATACAACCGTCATCCGGTTTTTGGACTTCACCTGTTAGTAATGAAATTTTCCAATCATGTAGTGGGCAAAAGACGAATTCCCCAGATACAATTCCTTCCGCTAACGGTCCGTTTTTATGAGGACAACGATTTTCTACAGCTCGAATATCGCCATTTGAAAGGCGGAATAGGGCGATAGACATACCTTTCATTTGTACCTCTTTACCAATTTGAATAGGAAGGTCTTCCGCACGCATAACTTTTATTTTTTCTTTCGTTTGTATCATATAGATCACAGCTCCTTATTTCACAGTTTCTACTTCATACATCGCTTTTAAAGACTTCGTTTCTAGTGCTTGTCCCCAAGCTTCCGTATATGTGCTACGAGCTGTTTGGAAACGTTCATTTAGCGTAGTAATCATACTTGCATCTTGTAGTATTTCTTTTATGTGATCGAAGCCTAAACGTTCTGTCCAGTAGGCAGTACGCTCTCCGTAAATACCAGTTTCACGATAATACTGCATGTAAGCTGTAGCGATGCGAAGGACATCGTCTTCAGTAGGGACGATCATTACAAAATCAGCTTCACGTACTTCCGTACCACCATTTCCGCCGATATACAGTTGGAATCCATTTTCAACACACACAACGCCGAAATCTTTCGTCAGTACTTCCGCACAGTTACGTGGACAACCCGTTACACCCATTTTCATTTTATGAGGTGTATCTACCATTTCTAATGACTGTTCAAGGAGCATACCAAGTCCTAAAGAATCTTTCGTACCGAAACGACAGAAGCGAGAACCAACACATGATTTTACATTACGAAGCGATTTTGAGTACGCATATCCAGAAGTCATATTTAAGTCAGCCCATACGTTAGGTAAATCTTGTTTCTTAACACCATATAAGCCGATTCGGCTCGCACCTGTAATTTTCACAAGAGGAACGTCATATTTTTTTGCGACTTCAGCAATTTTCATTAAATCATCTGCGGTTGTAACGCCTCCGTACATACGTGGAATAACAGAGAATGTACCATCATGCTGGATGTTACCATTCATTCTTTCATTAACGTAACGGGATGATTTATCATCTACATATTCTTCCGGAATCGCCATACGTAAATAGTAATTTAAAGCAGGACGACATTTCGAACAGCCGTCTTCATGTGCAAAACCGAGTACATTTCGTACTTCTTTTGGCGATTTTAAACCTTTCTCGTGAATGGCGGCTACGACTTCGTCACGTGATAAAGTTGTACATCCGCACATACCAGCAGACTGCGCAGAAGCATCAAAAGCATCTCCGAGTGTATGAGCTAGAACTTGTTCCACAAGCGGACGACATTTACCACAAGACCCTGCGGCTTTCGTGCATCCTTTAACTTCTTCAAAAGTAGTTAACTCTTGTTCTAAAATGGCATGAACGATTGTACCTTTCGTAACGCCATTACATCCACAAATTGTGTCATCCGCACTCATTGTAGCAACGTCAAGTTCACTTTCTTCACCAGCTTTGTGAAGAAGGGAAGCGGCTGTATATTCTTGTATATCTTCTTCTTTCTTTAACATGCTAAAGAGGCGTGTACCATCAGTTGCATCACCATATAAAACGATACCGACGACTTTATTGTCACGAATTAATACTTTTTTATAGGAACGTTTACATTCATCAAAGATTGAAATTGCTTTCGTTTGATCATCTTCATAAATTTGACCAGCAGAGAATAAATCACAACCTGCAACTTTTAACTGTGTACCGACGATGCTGCCCGTATATCCATTAGTTTGTAAATTCGTTATATGTTTTGCTAATATTGCGCCTTGTTCATAAAGAGGGGCAACAAGTCCATATGCGATACCGTCATGTTCTGCACATTCCCCAACTGCATAAATGGATTCATCATTTGTTAGCATATAGTCATTGACTACAATGCCGCGATTTACAAGTAAACTAGCATCTTTTGCTATTTGAGTATTTGGGCGTATTCCGACAGCCATTACGATTAAATTACAATCTACAACTTCACCATCTTCAAATTGAATGCCCTCAACATGGTCTGTACCAAGAATCTTTACAGTTTTCTTTTCCATTAGAAACTTCATGCCTTGCGTTTCTAAATCTTCACGCAATAGGGAAGCTGCTTTCGTATCTAGTTGTTGTTCCATTAAGCTAGGCATTAAATGAACAACATGTACGTCCATTCCTAAGTCAATAAGACCTCTTGCGGCTTCTAAACCGAGTAATCCACCACCAATGACAACGGCCTTTTTCTTTTCTTTAGCGGTATCCATCATAAATTGTGTATCTTCAATTGTTCGAAATCCTGTTACACCAGGAAGGGTGGAACCTTCAACTGGTAAAATAAAAGCACTAGAACCTGTTGCGATAATGAGTTTGTCGTATGTAAGAGTACGATTTTTTTCTGTGACAATGACCTTTTCTTCGCGGTTAATACTTTGAACTCTCTCGTTTGTATATAAAGTTATTTCGTTTTCTTCGTACCAACTATATTCATTCATAATGATATCTTGCATATTTGTTTTGCCTTGTAGAACATGAGAGAGCATAATGCGATTGTAGTTTGGATGTGGTTCATCTCCAAAAATAGTAATCTCATATGAATCACTATCATGTTTTAATATTTCTTCCATACAGCGTATTCCAGCCATACCATTTCCAATCATAACTAAACGTTTTTTCATATTCATTTCCCCTTTTATGTGAAATGCTGAACAAAATATTATATTCTCATTATAGAAAATCAAAAAAGGGGAAGATGTGATATTTATCACATTTTTATAATGATTCACAAATTGTTAAAATTCGGATTTATGTGAAGGGAGAAGCGAAAGAGAATTTGGTGATATGGGTAGAGGGGGAGGGGAAGTATAAATATTTTTCACACAATGAAAAAGCAGGACATGAGCATTTATACTCATGTCCTGCACTTTATTTATGCTTTTGTAATTGCACGCGGAAATAAAATATTATTTTCTAAATGAATATGCTCAAATAAATCAGATTCAATGGCTTCAAGGCGCTGGTAAACAAGGCGATAAGTGCCGCAAGCTCCTTCTGGTGGAGTAAAGTCATTTGTCACCTTACGAAGTTCTTTAATAATATTGCCAGCGTGGTTATGTTCATCCTCCAATTCGTCTACTACTTTACGTAACTTTGCATAGTTTTCATCAGTTGGATTTTGTTCGAATTCTAAAATTAACGGGAAATCTTCCGTTTCTTCTTTAATTAAATGTTGTTCTAATTCCATTTTAAGTTCATGAAATAGTTTATGAATTTGAGCTAAATGAGGCTGATTTGCTCCATGAACGCGTAATACTTTCGTCACATAGGGACTTAGCTGTGGCAACTCTTCATTTAAATAGCGATGATGCTTATTAATCACATAATCAATCAATTCACGATATGAAGCATTTTTCCAATCAATTTCAGATTCATTTAATAGTTTCGTATTATTATAAAGTGTATTTAACTCTGTAATTACCTCTGTTGCCGATAAATTTCTTTCATTAATTGCGTCAATAAGTGGTCTACTACCACCACAACAAAAGTCTATTCTATATGATTTAAAAAAGTCACTAGCTTTCGGGAATTGTGTAACAATCTCACCGATAATTGAAGTTTCAGTAAATGTATGTTTCATATGAATGCCTCCATAAAGTTTAAATGTAATATCTAAATTAAGAATAGCGTTAAATTAAAATCAATGTGGTGATTTAAATCACTTATTATGTGTCATTTTTGAGAATAATAAAATGAGTTTTATAAAAGGGAGAGGGAGGGTAATTTGTCGCAATAGTTTCTGATAATAAAAAAAGAAGCTTACTAGAAGCTTCTTTTTACTACTATTTTTCACATGCAACTCCATCGCCATCACGATCAAGTTTAGAGCTATAACCTGGTTGATCTCTATATAATGGAGCTTTTCCAGCATTTTTAACTTCAGTACAATTTTTGTAAGTTACATTACTATTGTTACTTGCAGCTGGTTGTGTTTGAGCTTGCTGTACTTTTTGCTGATCCTCTTGTTGTTTGCGAGCTTGTTCATCAGCCTGGCGTTTTTGCTCTTCTTGTTGTTTACGAGCCTGTTCATCAGCTAGACGTTTTTGCTCTTCTTGTTGTTTACGAGCTTGTTCATCAGCTAGACGCTTTTCATCTTCTTGCTTAAGAGCTTGCTCTTCGGCTTGGCGTTTTTCATCTTCTTGTTGTTTACGAGTTTTTTCGTCCGCTTCTTTCTTTTCTACTTCCTTTTTCTTTTTGTCATCTTTTTTCTCTTCACTATTAGAAGCGACTTGTTTATTCGTTACTGTCGTTTTTTCAGAAGAAGGACTTGAAATACCTGATAGCGCAACAAAAATGACAAATAAAACAGCTGTAATTATAAATTGCTTTTTTGCTACACCGGTTTTCTTAATTACAGATAAGATTGCTAGAACAAGGAAAAATATAAATAGAATGAAACTTAAAGTAGAAAAAAATTCTACGACTGGGTGTTCAGATTTTGTTGAGCCAGTCATTATTAATATAATTGAAATCATAAAAAGAATAACAGTAGGACGACCATATTGTTTTGCTTTTCCATTTTTCTTAAAGAATGAAATGATACATAAGATTAAAAGAATAAAAGCTATAAAAAATAAAGCTACACCAATATTACTCAAAACTGCCATTTTCATACCTCCATTTGTAAGATTTTCTCTATTGATTATATAGGGACTTATTGGATATTACACGTTTTATATTAATTTAGAAAATTAATATTTTTAATAGATGTATAAACGTTTATTTAGTATATAAGGAAAAATAGATATATTTACTATTACATTTTAAAAGAGATTTCATAAATTATAGTATATCGATTGAAAGGAGGAGATTTGAATGGAATTTCAATTATTAGTGAATTGCGTGTTACAAGAAGGGAATGCTTACTTTTTAGTAACAAAAGTAGACGATGTTATTACGTTGAAAGTGCCAATTACAGCAGGAGTAGCAGGTTTATTCTTAGCTTTAGGTGTACCAAGATGTTCTTAATTTAGCTTTTGATAGTAAAAGGATGAGGGACAAGCCTTCCCCTTTTACTATTACATAATTTTTTTATGTAAACTAAATAAGACTTTTTAAGTTTTTTAATATTATTTTTGCCATAGCACGTTTAAAACGGACATGCATATACTATAATGTTTCATTGGCCTTTGATGATGAACGATAGTTTTAAAAAGTGTATCGAAAGTAGAATTGATATTCTTTTCAATAATGAAAATAGAAGAGGTGCTAGTATATATGAAAAGACGAACGTATGATATTCCAGTCGTATTACGAAGAGAATGGTTTTTAATAGAATTAGCGCATTTAACAAAAAAATATGGGATTGAAATAGCAACTAGTAAAATAGAAGATGCACCATTTCTAAGAGATCAAGTTACAGAATTCAAAATAGGAGCGGGTTTGCAATACGATAAATATGATGATGAGTACATCATCGAGTTTTAAACAAAGAAGCTGCGTATAAAAGGTTATTAAAGAGACCTTTTATACGCAGTTTTTTTTGTAAAGAGAAAGCTTTATTGAGAAATATTCAAAACGCTTATTGTAAAAAGGAATGAAGAAATGTTGAGAGAATAACGTTTGATAAGAAAGGAATGCGGCTATTAATTTCTTATTATATTGTAACGTAAAAGTAATTGATTAAATGGAATTTAAAACAATTGGTGTTCAACGGAATGGCAGCGTTTTCTTTCAGGAGAAAAAGGGGGATGTTAATGGGAATTATGAAAAGGAGTATCGCATTATTTATTGTACTTTGTTTTATGAGTCCGCTGGTTTTTAGTGCAAATGTACACGCGGAGGTTGTAACAGAGCTTAAGACTGGCTTTCCAGATCAAGAAGTATTTACTCCTGGAGAATGGTTTTTAGGTCAGAAACCTGCTAATTATGATGAGAATAAAACACCAATTCTCTTTGTACAAGGAAGAAATGGTAATGCGGATAGTTGGTATGGAAAGACAGTATATCATGAGATGAATGATATGTACGATTATGCTTTGAAAGCAGGCTATCAAACTGTATTTATTCAATTATATGATGCCGCGGGCAAAGGATCAGCTAGCCAATGGGACAATGGAAAATTGTTAGCACAAAAGCTTGAAGAGATTTATAATCATTTTGGCAAAAAAGTAAATATTGTAGCTCACAGTAAAGGTGGTATTGATACACAAGCTGCGTTAGTTGGATATGGAGCGAATCGATTTGTTGGAAATGTTATTACTCTTGCCACTCCGCATTACGGATCCAATTTAGCGGATTTATCATATAGTTGGTGGGCAGGATGGCTTGCCTCTATATTAGGTCAAAAAGATGATGGGACATATTCATTGCAAATAGGTGAAATGGCAAAGTTTCGTTCTACAATAGATAATAATCCTGCAGCTAAATTAAACCGTTACTATACGGCTACTGGGACAAGCTGGGGACCTGTTTTTTCAGCACTATCTATGGGCGGGTTGTATTTGTCATCATACGGTTCTAATGATGGATTGGTGAACGAATGGAGTGCTAAGTTACCATATGGAACACATTTATTTACAGATTCACGATTTGATCATGATAATATACGAAAAGGTTCAGCCGTTTTCGCACGAATTGAACCATATTTACGGACAGTAAATGTGCCAGTACCAGCTTTATTAGCCCCGAGTAATAGTTCAGAGGATAAGGTAGAACAATTAAACACAACTTCTAATCAAGCTATTTTAGGAGGAGAGTTGTCACAAAATGAGTGGGTAGGACAAACTGTCGCAGTTGATAAAAAAGCAGAAGGGGTAGTTTCTATTTTAACAGCTTCTTCAGATGTAGAAATACAACTAATATCTCCAAAAGGAAAAGTTTATACAAATAAAGATAGTGCTGTATCTACTGGTGAAGGTGAATCTCTCTTTAAAGGAGCCACTATAAGAACATTTAAATTTGATAAAATGGAAGCAGGAGAATGGCAAGTTAAAATGATGGCGAAGCAGCCGAAAGATGCATATTTAATCGTGACCGATTACAAAAAAGATGCTCCGTTCGTCCTTCAAATGCCGGCAAAGGTTAAAGTAAATAAAGCAGAGTATAAACTCAAAAAATCACCTGTAGCTCCAGAAATGAAAGGCGATCTTTCAGTAACAGTACGAGTAATTAATAAAGATGGAAAATTAGTTTCTGAATCAAATGAATCGAAAAACATTAATACAACTACATTTACAGGTGCTTTGAAAAATATAGAACAGCCAGGTGTATATAACGTTACAATTGATATGAAAGGAATGAATAAGGAAGGACAACCTTATAATCGTACGATAGTTAAATCGGTTTATGTGGAGAAGTAGGAAAGAATGAATCGGTTTTAATAAAAAAAGTGCCGAATTCTTGTGGCAGAAGGATTTCGGCACTTTTTCATGTTTATTAGATGAATAGAAAAGTGAAATGGGAGTTTATGTTCTATAAGAGGACGATAGGAATCAAAAAAACGTTATGCAATAAAAAAAGATACTAAATTAGTATCTGAATGTGAGGGAATAGTATTAACTTAGTTTTGTAACTGTTAATTCAACTGAATTTATACCATTATCACAAGTTACAATACTTTGATGATTGAAACCACTATTATTTCTAAGTTGAAGAGTTGAATTAGCAGGCACCGTAACAATAGTTTCGCCAACTAGTTGAAGGCATTCGTTATTTGATGAAGTATTCATTTGAAAAGCGAAATCACCTTGACTATTAGCAAGTGGATTATTATTTAAAAATATAGTTATGACTGGAATATGGGGAAATACAGGATTTAACGTAGTGTTAATACTTGAAATGAAAGAAATTCTATAATCACCAGCTTTACTAAATTGTATAGTAGTCGGATTTAATAAGGAAACTCCTCCTGCGAAAGGGCCAACGTGATTAAACGGAAAAGAACCGCCAAAAGGAACAGTTATAAACTCAGTTTGCCAAAAAGTGCCGTAAGCAGGCTTAGATGATTTATGTGAATGGTCGCATGAACATTTTTTATACGAACTGGAAGATTGATGACACGAACATTTTTTATATGAACTAGAAGAAGAGTGGCATGAAGATCTTTTATATGAACTTGAAGAATGATAGTATGAACCCAATATATTACCTCCTATTATTAATAAATGTATAACACATAGTAGTTTATGCAATCGAAAAGCAATTGGCGTGTATACTTGTCCATATATAAGGTAATAGATTTGGGATAAAAAGCTGGCATAATATAAAGTGCTCTAATGAGGAGATATAGTTTTCAAAAAAATGGAGTTAGAATATTCTATGTAATGAATTTTGGAGAAGAAAAGAGATGAATATTTAGCAGATAACTCTATCCAAGGTTTTAAAATGTTGAAGTATTTAAACTTTAAGATAGTATATCGCCAAAGTAAAGAAGAGAAGTATTTAAAGGACAGCATTTTAGTGAAACAGAGAAATGGATAAAGCGATGATTAAGTTTTTAACTTAGTCGTCGCTTTTTATTTATGTAGTTGTGCAGGAAGAAGGCAAAAAATATCGAATGAATGTAATTATACAGAATTGTTTGTATTTATTTCGAATAGTAGTTAAAGATACGTTAGTTATATTTCAAACAGTAAGAAAAGAGAGATTAAATAATAGAGGGAGCAACTTACATGGAAAATATATTAAAGGTATCCTCAAAATCAAGTCCGAATTCAGTGGCAGGTGCAATAGCGGGCGTACTAAGAGCAAGTGGCAAAGTAGAAATCCAAGTGATTGGAGCTGGTTCTTTAAATCAAGCGATTAAAGCAATTGCGATTGCAAGAGGTTTTGTAGCTCCAAGTGGCATTGACTTGGTTCTTGTTCCAGCGTTTCAAGAGGTTACTATCGATAATCAAGAAAGAACAGCAATCAAATTAATTGTAGGTCCTAGAAGGAGAAGGTCTTAATAGCGAGCATTAATATAAGGGGATTTGAAAAGGTCAATAGACTCCAAAAAGTTAGACACGTCATTTCATTTGACAGTTCCTTGGGCGTGGATACAGTATTGTACCGGATTTATGACTTTTAATTCCTCTTTATATTTAGCGGGTTTTTCTAGAAACTTAAAAATGCCAAATCCTTTGTGACATAAGGGATTTGGCATTTTTGAGGTTTTCATGTTTTTTAAAATCAACAATTCTAAAACTGCTCATTCTTCTCCCAAGATTCAACAATATAATGAGCAATCGTTGGGTTGAATCCTTTACCAACTAAGAACATAATTGCAGCAACCTCAGTTAAAGCGTGTTGATGTGATGTATGTTTTGCTTCATTTAAACCGTAATCTACCCAAGGTTTTACGAAATCTAGTACAGGTTTCTTTAAAGGTAAAAACTGTGTACCGACAACTTGTTGAATTTGTTGTTGTGTTGGTTCTGTAATAGGTCCTGGTGGTAAAATTTGTGGCTGTGTAATATCGAATGTTGGACCAGGCGGTAAAATTTGTGGTTGCGTCGGATCGATAGTTGGTGGTGCAGGTGGTGAGACACGTTGTTCGGAGTTTGGTTGATACATTGGCTGTTGTGGCTGATTTGCATATGGATTTTGCTGATATTGTTGTTCTTGGGTGCGCTGCGGTACATATGGATTTTGTTGTTCTTGAGTGTACTGAGTTGTGTATGGATTTTGCTGATATTGTTGTTCTTGAGTTGGTGATGCTGCATATGGGTTTTGAGGATATTCATAATTTGGACGTGTGTCATATGGATTTTGTTGATATTCAGCTCCTTGAGTTTGCGGTGTTGCGTATGGATTTTGTTCGTATTGTGGCTCTTGATGTTGTGTCTCTTGCTCCTCATATTGTTCGGCATATCTTTGTTCCTGATGTTGAGGGGAAAATGGTTGTTGTGGGTAAGGCGGTTGGTTATTATAGAACATTTTTATTCCTCCTTCATAATGATGCCTACCACCTAGTGTATGGGCGGACAAGAAAATATGTGATGAAAAAATGCGGGCGTGTTACAATAAGTAACTGGGTGAAGATAAAATGATAAAACAAGAAAAAATACAAAAAACAATAACTTTCGTAAAGCATATTTTAGAAAAAGATGCGAGTGGGCATGATTGGTATCATATTGAACGCGTACATAAATTGGCGATTTCTTTATCCGAGCAAGAAGGGGGAAATCGTTTTATAATTGAAATGGCAGCATTACTTCACGATGTAGCAGATGAGAAGTTAAATGAGAGTGAAGAAGCAGGAATGAAAAAAGTTTCTGATTGGTTAGAAGAGTTACGTGTTGAAGAAGATGAAAGTAAGCATGTTCTTCATATCATCGCCAATATGTCTTATAAGGGCGGTCATGGTGGCACAGTTGAGTCACTTGAAGGTAGAATTGTTCAAGATGCGGATCGTTTAGATGCTCTTGGTGCAATTGGAATAGCTCGAACGTTTGCATACGGAGGAGCGAAAGGGAGATTAATGTATGATCCAACTATCCCTCCTCGAGAAGTGATGACGAAAGATGAATATAGAAAAAATAATGATCCATCTTTAAATCATTTTTATGAAAAGCTTTTAAAACTAAAAGATTTAATGAACACGAACGCAGCAAAACAAGAGGCTGAAGTTCGTCATCGTTATATGGAACAGTTTATTGAACAATTTATGAAAGAGTGGAATGCACAAATATGAAAATGTTAACTGTGGAGAACTTATCGAAATCATACGGAGAAAAACCGTTATTTGATGGATTATCATGTAGTATTACAGAAGGACAACGTGTCGGAATTATCGGTGTAAACGGTACTGGTAAATCAACGTTATTAAAAATTATTGCAGGATTAGAAACTCCTGATACAGGTGATATGACGCATTCACGCGGATATACAATTAGTTATTTATCACAGCAACCAGAGTTTGATGAAAAACTAACAGTATTAGAGCAAGTGTTCCATGGTGATACACCTTTAATTCGTCTTCTTCGTGATTATGAACAATCGTTATTAAATATCGAAAAAGATCCAAGTAATGAAAAAGTACAGGAACAATTATTTGCAGTGCAGCAACGTATGGATGCGATGAGTGCATGGGAAGCAAATGCGAATGCAAAATCGTTATTAACGAAATTAGGAATTACTGATTTTACAGCAACTGTTGGAAACCTATCTGGTGGACAAAAAAAGCGTATTGCAATGGCGCAATGTTTTATTGAAACACCTGATTTATTAATTTTGGATGAGCCTACGAACCACCTTGACCATGAGACAGTTGAATGGTTAGAAGAATATTTAGCAAGATATACAGGTGCGGTATTACTTGTAACCCATGATCGTTATTTCTTAGATCGTGTGACAAACCGTATTTTTGAATTAGATAACGGTAAACTGTATAGCTACGAAGGAAACTACAGTACATTTTTAGAAGCGAAAGCACTTCGTGAAGAGCAGGAATCGGCACAAGAATCAAAACGCCAAAATTTATATCGTCGTGAACTTGCTTGGATTCGCCGTGGTGCAAAAGCCCGTTCTACGAAACAAAAGGCGCGTATTCAGCGTTTTGATGAGCTAAAGGGACAAGAAGGACCAGCAGCGAAGCAATCAGTTGATATTGCACTAAGTGGAAGTCGTTTAGGAAAGAAAGTACTTGAATTAAAAGATGTAACGAAAAAATTTGGTGATAAAACAGTATTACATAACTTTAATCATATTGTGAAGCCTGGTGATCGTATCGGAATCATCGGAGCAAATGGAAGCGGAAAATCATCACTATTAAATATGCTTGCAGGAAAATTCTCTCCTGATAGTGGTGAAATTGAAGTAGGACAAACTGTAAAAGTTGCCTATTATACGCAAGAAAATGAAGAGATGAATTTAAACCAGCGTATGATTGAATACATTAAAGAAATTGCGGAAGTTATTCATACGACAGATGGAAAAGTAATTGGCGCATCTCAAATGTTAGAACGTTTCTTATTCCTACCGCATTCACATGGAACAACGCTTGGTAAACTATCTGGTGGCGAAAGAAGACGGTTATATTTATTGCGTATTTTAATGGGAGAACCAAACGTACTATTACTTGATGAGCCTACGAATGATTTAGACACACAAACATTAACAGTGCTAGAAGATTATTTAGAAGATTTCCCAGGTGTCGTTTTAACTGTATCGCATGACCGTTACTTCTTAGATAAAGTAGTAGATGAATTGTTCATCTTTACTGGCGAAGGCGAAGTGCGTGAATTCCTAGGTAGTTATACAGAGTATTTAGAAATGGAAAAAACGAGAGAACTCATTGAGAAAGCAGAAGTTCAAAAGGAGAAAAAAGTAGTAGAAGAGGCTCCGAAACAACAACGTAAACGTAAACTTTCTTACAATGAGCAGCGTGAATGGGAAACAATTGAAGATACAATTGCACAACTAGAAGAGAAACTTGAATCAATTGGAGAAGAACTTACGAATGTTGGATCTGACTTCACAAAGGCCCAAGAATTATCTGAAGCAGGGCAGAAGATAGAAGAAGAGCTAGAAAAAACGATGGAACGATGGAGTGAACTATCCGACATCGTTGAAGGATTAAAATAAAAACAAGCTGCATATATTGAAAAGTAAAGAGAAAAACTTTACACTATTGGTAGAACCTATTTTAGGAGGGAAAAAATGAGAACATCTAATCCAATGTTGAAAAAAGAGGCATTCCGTAAAGAGGGAGCAAATACTTCTGCGATGACTATTGGCGGAACAGTAGGCAAAACGTTTATCATGCTTATCTTGCTGCTTGCAACGTCTGTCTATTCATACATACAGATGTCAAATGGTACGATGAAAATGCCAGTATTAATTGGTGCTTTAGTTATTGCGGCAATCGTTGCATTTGCATCTATCTTCTTCCCGCGCATATCACCAATTGGTGCACCGATTTATGCGGCAGTAGAAGGGGTAGTGTTAGGAAGTATTTCAGCAGTTTATGCAATGAAATTTCAGGATTCTATCGTTTTAAACGCTGTATTACTAACAATCTCAATTCTATTTGCGATGTTAGTTTTATATGCAACACGCGTAGTGAAGGTAACTGATAAATTCCGCACAGGTGTTATGGCAGCAACAATGGGAATTATGGTTATGTATTTAATCGTATTCTTATTAAACATGTTCGGTGTTTCTGTTCCATATATTCACCAAGGTGGAACAATTGGTATGATCATTAGTGCAGTTATTATTGTAGTTGCTGCATTAAATTTATTACTAGATTTCGATTTAATCGAAAATGGTGCACGTAGCCAAGCTCCAAAATATATGGAGTGGTACAGTGCAATGGGTCTAATGATGACGCTAGTATGGTTATATTTAGAAATTCTTCGTTTCGTTTCTTACTTTACGAAAAATGACTAATAAAAAATCCTGCATGAAATGTGCAGGTTTTTTTATTTTTAAAGATAAATTGAAAATATGGATGTTGGCGACTTAAATTGAAGGGGGATGGAATATGATGAAAGAGAAAAAAGGGATTATGAAAAAACTATTTTCTAAAAGTTTTTTCATAGAACTAGATGACGCTTTAACATATCCATCAGCAGAAGTTATTCGTTCAGCTATTGAAAGCTATGCGGCTAAATGTAATGAACAATTAAAAATTGAGAGTAAAGTTAAACCGATTACTTTCTACTTAGAAAATGTAATGTACCGCGCTGAAATAAAGATGGCCCGGGGAGGATATTACATATCTTGCAGTGAAGTATAATATTTTTGGAAACCTTACATGTTTATACTATGTAGGGTTTCTTTTTTTGATTTGTAAGATATAAAGTAATAATTTTTGCTTACAAACATATCATTTTGCGCTTTTTACCCTTCCAACATTTTTCTTTACAATGAAGAAAAATATGTGAGGTGGTATAACTTATGATGAATCGAGTTGTATTAATCGGTAGATTGACAAAGGAGCCAGAATTATACTACACAAAACAAGGTGTCGCTTATGCACGAATATGTGTTGCGGTGAATAGAGGTTTTCGAAATAGTTTAGGTGAGCAACAAGTAGATTTTATTAATTGTGTTGTATGGAGAAGGTCGGCTGAAAATGTAACAGAATATTGTACGAAAGGCTCACTTGTTGGGATTACAGGGCGTATTCATACGAGTAATTACGATGATGAACAAGGAAAGAGAGTATATAGAACTGAAGTTCTGATTGAGAATATTACATTTTTAGAGAGAAGGCGGGAGAGTGCATCGCAATAATATTAGAATTTTAATGATAGTTTCGGATTAATTAGGTGGAAAGAGAAAGTATGATGATGGGAAGAAATCAATAAAATTAAGCATCCGAGTAGGAGTATAAAGGGGTAACATGTTACAATACAGCTAAGAACACGCAATAAAGGAGAGTTTTTTACGTGAAGATTAAAGCAATTGAACCGACGCCAAGTCCAAATACAATGAAAGTTATTTTGAATGAAGTATTACCATCAGGAGCGCGTAATAATTATACAAATGAAAATAAAGAACAAGCACCAGTGCAAGTGCAAGAAATTTTGAAGATTGAAGGCATTAAAGGTGTGTATCATGTTGCAGACTTTTTAGCAGTGGAGCGAAATGCGAAGTATGACTGGAAAGTTTTATTACAACAAGTTCGTGCTGTTTTCGGTGAAGAAATAGTGGAAGAAAGCGAAGAACAACAACTTTCTCATTTTGGAGAAGTGAAAGTGTTTGTTCAAATGTTCTTTACAATTCCGATGCAAGTGAAGTTAACAGATGGAACCTCAGAAGAGCGTGTTGGTTTACCTGATCGTTTTAAAGAATCAATTATGAAAGTGCAAATGTCTGCACCTAACGTTGTGAAAGAGCGTAAGTGGGTAGAGCAAAGTACACGTTACGGTAATTTTGAAGAAATCGGGAAAGAAGTAGTAGAAGAAATTATTGCTGCTTATTCAGAAGAACGTGTAAATGAAACGGTTAAAGAATTATTAGATCAAGCAGGTGCTGTTGAAGTAACGATTCAAAAGCGTGAGCCATATAAAGTAACAGAAGAGATGATGAAAGATTCTGACTGGAAAAACCGTTTTGCAGCTTTAGAACAAATGGATCCAACGGAAGAAGATATGATGGTATTGAAAATGGCATTAGATGATGAGAAAGTATCTATCCGCCGTTTAGCAACAGCTTATTTAGGTATGGTAAAAGGTGAAGGAGTATTGCCGTTATTATATAAAGCGTTATTAGATCGTTCAGTAAGCGTTCGTCGTACAGCAGGAGATTGCTTATCAGACGTAGGTGATCCAGCAGCGATGTTCGTTATGATTAAATCTTTGAAAGATTCAAGTAAATTAGTACGCTGGCGTGCAGCAATGTTCTTATTTGAACTTGGTGATGAAAGTGCAATTCCGGCACTAAAAGCAGCAGAAGATGATCCGGAGTTTGAAGTGGCGATGCAAGCACGTTTAGCTTTAGAACGTATTGAAGGCGGCGAAGAAGCAAAAGGATCAGTATGGAAGCAAATGACGGAGTCTCGTAAAGGGGAATAGTTTATGATTGTTTTCTATGATAGTTGGTGCCCGATGTGTACGGCGGTTGCAGAACGTACGAAAAGATTAGATAAAAAGGGTAAGATGAAATTTGTTTCATTTCGAGATGAAGATGTAGTTGAGAAGTATGAACTTTCTCAAGAATTACAAAGTAAGATGGAACAAAGATTGTATATTTTAAAAAATAATAAGTGGTATGACGGAATTCATAGCATTAACGTATTAGCAAAGGCCGTTCCATCTTATTGGTTTGCAGTACCTTTTATAAAACTATCTATCGTACTTGGATTTGGAAGTAAAGTATACGATTATATTGCCAACAATAGAAAACTTGTCCCAGTTGGACACTGTCGTGAAGGGGTTTGTGAAATCCCTACAAAAAAATGAAATCATCGTTATCTTTCTTTTGCACCTATTAATAGAGCGTGATATGATAAATTTGGAATGAAAGTTGAAGGAGAGATACAAGATGTCAAATGCATATGAAGAATACATGCGTCAAATGGTAATTCCAATGCGCCAAGAGTTAGTGCGTTCTGGATTTGAAGAGTTAACTACAGAAGAAGCTGTAACAGAATTTATGGAGAATGCATCAGGTACAACTTTAGTAGTTGTAAACTCTGTTTGTGGTTGTGCAGCTGGTTTAGCACGCCCATCAGCAGGTCAAGCGGTTGTACGTGCTGAAAAACAACCTGATCATCTTGTAACTGTATTTGCAGGTCAAGATAAAGATGCTACTGTAAAAATGCGTGAATACTTCGGAGAAATTCCTCCATCTTCACCATCTATGGCATTACTAAAAGGAAAAGAAGTTGTTCACTTCATTCACCGTCATGAAATTGAAGGCGCAACAATGGACGAAATTATTACAAACTTAGAACAAGCTTTCGAAAAGAATTGCTAAAGTAGGGGGAGAGTGAATCTCCCTCTTTTCTTTATATAGAGGTGAAAAAATGATAGTAACAACAGCAGGAAGAACAAATAAAGAAATGAAAGATTATGCAAACAAGGTAGCAGCAGAATTAAATCTTTCTTTCGTTAAACGTAATGACATACCAGTACATAAACTGCATGAGCAGTATGAACAAGATGTACTTGTCGTAGGGAAAAATCGATTAGCCATTTATCCAAAAGGTACGGAAGAGTCGTTTTTCTTTCATCCAAACTCAGCGATGTTTCGTGTGAAAAGGTTAATGCGCGGAGAGCACGATCCGTTTGTACAAGCTGCTAAATTAGAGAGCGGAATGACAGTATTAGATTGTACGCTCGGTATGGCATCAGATAGTATTGTAGCTAGTTATATCGTTGGTGAGAACGGAAAAGTAACAGGGCTTGAAGGAAATGAATATATGGCTTACATCATGGGAAAAGGCTTGCAAACATGGTCTTCATTTGTTTCTGAAATTGATGAAGCAATGCAACAAATCGATGTGAAGCAAACGGAGCATTACGCATTTTTAACACAATGTGAAGATAATAGTTATGATGTCGTTTACCTTGATCCGATGTTTGAAGAAACTGTCATAGAATCAGATGGAATTAAAGGATTAAAACACTTCGCTTTGTATCATGATATTACTGACGAAACAATTGCGGAAGCGAAGCGTGTGGCGAGAAAGCGTGTCGTTCTGAAAGATCATTTCCGTAGTTCTAGATTTGAAAAACATAATTTTCACGTATACAAAAGAAAAAGTGCTAAGTTTCACTTTGGTGTAATTGACCCTTGCTAATTGTTTGAAAAGATGTATAATAAGCAATAATTAATTAAATATACTGTCGGTGATGAAGAGAGTAGTCTTTTTTTGAAGGAAAGCGAGCTAGGGATGGTGTGAGCCTAGTGCGGAAGAAAAAGATGAAGCGCACTTCGGAGATGCTTCTTGAACGAATAGTAGAGTAAGCCGAGGCCCCCTGTCCTCGTTATAAACGGGAAAGTGGTTCGTAATGAACAACAAGGGTGGTACCACGGGTTAAAACTCGTCTCTTTTTTAGAGACGAGTTTTTTGTGTTTTAAAAATTAAGGAGGTTGTAGTATGGATTATAAAACGCAGTTTGCGGAAAGTTTATCTAATATTTTCACGAATGAATTAACGCAAAACCAAATTTTAGATTTAATCGAAACGCCGAAACAAGATGAATTCGGAGATGCGGCATTTCCATGTTTTTCACTTGCGAAACAATATAAAAAATCACCAGCTATTATCGCAAAGGAAGTTGCGGAGAAATTAAGTGATCCATTTTTTACGAAAGTAGAGGCCGTTGGTCCTTACGTAAATGTATTTTTTAATCGTGAAATTGTAAGTGATGCAGTATTAAAAACGGTTTTAGCGGAGAAAGAAGAGTACGGTCAAAATCACTTTGGCTGTGAAAAAACGGTAGTTATTGATTATTCCTCTCCTAATATCGCGAAACCTTTTTCAATGGGGCATTTACGTTCTACAATGATTGGAAATTCACTGAAACATATTGCTGAAAAATGTGGTTATGAAGTTGTAGGAATTAATTATATTGGGGATTGGGGAACACAGTTTGGAAAGTTAATTACCGCCTATAAAAAATGGGGAAATGAAGCAGTAGTTAAAGAGGATCCAATACGTGAGTTATTTAAGTTATATGTTCAGTTTCATGAAGAAGCAAAAGAGAACAAAGAACTAGAAGAAGAAGGACGCTCATGGTTTAAAAAACTAGAAGAAGGAAATGAAGAAGCAGTCGAACTTTGGAATTGGTTCCGTCATGAGTCTTTAAAAGAATTTTCTCGTATTTATGAACTTCTCGGTGTGGAATTTACAAACTTTCAAGGAGAAGCTTTCTATAACGATAAAATGGAAGACTGTATTGGGATTTTAGAAGAGCACGATTTACTTGAAGAATCAGAAGGCGCATTAGTCGTTAATTTAGAAAAAGAAGGTATGCCGCCTTGCCTAATTAGAAAATCAGATGGTGCAACTATTTACGCAACGCGTGATTTAACAGCGGCATTGTATCGTCAAAACACATACGAATTTGATAAAGCGTTATATGTTGTAGGCCCAGAACAAAGCTTACATTTCAATCAATTTTTCACTGTATTAAAAAAGCTTGGTTATGACTGGGTCGATGGTATGGAACATGTACCGTTCGGGTTCATATTAAAAGATGGCAAGAAAATGTCGACACGTAAGGGCAGAATTATTTTATTAGAAGAAGTGTTAGAAGAAGCTGTTGCACTTGCGGAACAAAATATTGAAGAGAAAAATCCTAATTTAAAACAAAAAGAAGACGTGGCAAAACAAGTCGGTGTTGGAGCGGTTATCTTCCACGATTTAAAAAATGAGCGTATGCATAATATCGAATTCTCATTAGAAAATATGTTGAAATTTGAAGGAGAAACAGGACCATATGTGCAGTACACACATGCGCGTGCCTGCTCTATTTTAAGAAAAGAAAGTGTAGAATTTGAAACGTGTACTTTTGAATTAAAAGACGAGTACAGCTGGAGTGTAGTAAAATTACTCAATAAATTCCCGCAAGTAATTGAAGCGGCCTTCAACAAAAATGAGCCATCTACTATTTCAAAATACGTATTAGATGTAGCACAAGCGTTCAATAAATATTATGGAAATGTTCGTATATTAGAAGAGAACGAAGAGAAAGAGAGTAGACTCGCATTAGCTTACGCTGTGACGGTTGTATTAAAAGAGGGATTACGTTTACTTGGGGTAGGGGCACCTGAGGAGATGTAAATATGAAAAGAATTATTAAGAACTTAGTAATAAACTGACAAACCGGGTCTAGTATGAACCTGGTTTGTTTTTTTATTGGATATATAATTTTTTTGCAAAATCAATTAAAATCTATTTAGAGAGGGTGATTCATATTGATTCGAACTTTTATTTTACAAATTCCTTGTCATAGAAGATCGGAAAGAAGTTTCCTTAAACTACAAAAATACATACTTTTATGTGCGCGTTGTACAGGCATGCTTATCGGTATTTTAATGTTTCCAATTTATTTTTATATGACACCTTCGTTTCTACTTGCAATAATACTATCATTTTCCGCTCAAATTCCGTTACTTATTGATGGATTCACCCAAAAATGGAAATGGAGAAGCAGCACAAATTTACTAAGAGTAACGACCGGTTTATTAAGCGGTAATGGTATGGGGCTATTTATTGCCTCTAGCATTATATGGATAACATCTAAAAGCATATATTAATGGAAGGAGAACTTTACATGTTTTGAATTTACTCAGTTCTAATTCTTATTTCAGGAGGAAGCGGGATTAGTTTTCTCATTCATGAAAGAAATATAGAAGCAGTAATTGCTTTTGTTATTTGTACAATATTTATTGTGTTACTCTATTTTCACCTAAAAAGAAATGACGAACATAGAAACTGTGATTGCAGTACATTAGCTTGTACTGATTATACTGATTGTAATTGTTAAATTATGTGAGTGGGAAAGTTAGTGTATCGTTTAAGGTATACTAGCTTTTTTTATTAGAAGTGTAGGAATGTGACTATTAAATGGAGAACTTTAGTTTTGTATATAAAAGGAGGTGTTGGACCTGGAAGAGTATGATTGGAATAGTAAGCTAGCATATTTAAGAAATACGAGAGATTTATATTATAACGATGATTATTTAAGTTTTTTAGTCAATTCAGTTTGGAAGATTACTGATCCTATACATATTGTTGATTATGGTTGTGGATATGGTTATTTAGGTTTAATTTTGTTGCCTTTACTTCCAATTGGATCAAAGTATACAGGGATTGATAGGGGAGAAACATTAATAGCTGAAGCGAGAGAGTTGTTTCGTGCACTCCCATATGAAACAGAATTTATTGAGGGGGATGCGACAGAAATTGAATTGAAAAATAAATATGATATAGCTGTCAGTCATGCTTTCTTATTACATATGAGTTCCCCAAAAACGATGCTAGAGAAGATGATACATTCAATTAAACAAGGTGGTAAAATAATCTGTTTTGAACCACATTGGATGTCAAATATGTCTTCATACGTATTAGATGGAGAGAATCAATCGGAAATTATCCAGCTAGGTGTTTTGCAGAGATTATTTGAAAGAGATACACAGAGAAACGGTAAAGATGGAAATATCGGTATGAAAATACCTATGTATTTAAGTGAATTGGGTGTTAAAAATATTGAATGTAGAGTAAGTGATAAAGTGAATTTTTTAGATTCTAATTTAAATCAAAATGATAAGCAAGGATTATATAATTCTCTAAAAGAAGAGGGGATTACAGGCAATCCGGGTAATAAACAGCAATTTATAGAACGTTTAATGAGTCGGGGATTAACATTTGCTGAAGCGCTCGCTCAATATGAAGCAGAACTACGATTTTTTGAAGTGTTTCATATACATGCATCTTTAGTTTATGCTCCGAATATGAAAATTACATTTGGTGAAATAAAATGTTAAATTGTAGTGATGTAATTCGAATTGCTACTTTCAATATATGGAATCACGAGAGTTTTTGGTTTGAGAGATTAGAAGCCATTTGTGAGGAGGTTCGCAATATTTCCCCGCATATTTTTGCTCTACAGGAAGTGGGAAGTTGTGCTAAGTATGAATTGAAGAAAAATGTTGCGCAGTATATAGCGGATCAATCTGGATATCCGGTCTGTGTATTTAAAGAGTATCCAGATTCTCCAGAGGAAGGCCTAGCTTTTTTAAGTAAAGTTCCTATTTTAGCTGAAGAAGCTATTTGGGAAACAGATATAGAGGAATCGAATTATTGTGCCATTCGAATTATGTTAAAATATAAAGAGTATAAGCTCGGGATAACGAATGTTCATTTAAATTGGAAATCTAGTAAGGTAAGAAAAGAGCAATTGGATACGGTGAATAATTGGATTAAAAACAGAGGTAGTGGCTACGAATTATTATGTGGTGATTTTAATGATGAACCACATTCAGGGGTGCATCAATACTTAATAAGTAATCAATGGATAGACGTGGCTCAGCTTAAAGAAAATCAAGATAACATTCTTGCTCAGCCAACTTTAGATTATGGAAAGAATACAAATTTAATAGGGGATGAAAAGCAAGAAGAACGATATGATTGGATTTTGATACAAGAGAAGGATTCGTTTGAATCTCTAAATATAGAAAATGTATCTGTATTTGGAGATTTAGCATTAACTTCATCACACGTATTTCCAAGTGATCATTACGGTGTTTTTATAGATTTAAAATTTGATAAGTGAAATAAAAGATAGGATGATTGTCATTTTTTTAGGTAAATCGATATATCTTATCAAATCGTTGATCTATTGTAAGTTACAATAGATATTCAGGAAATCGTTAATATAATTTCATCCACTGAATGAAGCCTCAAAAAAGAAGATAAAACCCATCTTCGAATAGTATATGTTATTTCATCAAATTAAACAAAATAACGAGAAAAAGTATCGTTTTTAAGATATTTAGTTATAAACTTGAATAATATTAAATAATATCGTTCATTATATGAGGTTTTAGTTGAATGCATACTATATGATGTGTAAAATCTAAGCAAGTAGGTTAGAATACTGCTTGCAAATGGCAGTATAAATAATAATTTGAGGTGAATGCATGCTAGATTTTAAGCAATTAGAGATTTGTTTGAAAGAAAAGAGATTCCTAGATGGATTACATGAGATAAATAATGAAATTGCGCATATAAAAGAAACGAATAAGTTATCATACGTGAAGAACTGGCTTTCTAACGTCTCGTCACCTAAGGAGTTTGATACATTAATTCGTCTTGCTGATGAAGGTTTGATGCATCAATATAGCTCCTTTTTAATTCGTTATACTTATAAAAAATTCCCAAATATGAGAACGCTCTCTTTATATTGTGATGAATTAATTGATGAGCGTAAAATCCTTGATGCTGAACAATTGTTAAAAGATTCTTTGGAAAAGGTAAATGAAGAGGAAACTGATGCGGATGTTTTAACGAAAACATACTTTACGTTAGTTAGATGTTTGCTAGATATGAAGCGAAATGAAGAGGCCTATGCCTATATGCAAAAGGCGGAAAAGCATAGTACGCGTGCAGTTTTTGATAAATGGGGTTACTTATATATACAGACTGGTGAGTGGGAGAAGGCAGAGGAACAACTTTTATCCGGTCAGCAGCATAAAGATTGTGAAGAGTTAGCTACGTACTTATTGGCGCAATTATATGCATATAAAGGTGAACAGCAGCGAGCGTTACAACTCATTAATGATGCGATTGCAAAGTTCCCTCAAGTACCATATTTCTATTTTGAAAAAGTAAAATATTTATTAGATTTAGAGCGCTATGAAGAAATGTTAGCGGTAATAGATAAAATCAATCATATGCTTCCGCATCATGCATATACAACTTATTTTATACATTTACGTGCAGAAGCATTTTATAAAATGAATAATATTCACGATTTGCAAGCACTATTGAAAAGTGAAAAGAGTTTAAAAAATTCTCTATATCATCATATAGAAAAAAATCCTGATGGAAAAAAGGTTCGTTTACCGATAGTTCCGGTTGTACAAAAGGATAACTATTGCGTTCCGACAAGTTTGGAAATGATGTTAGGGGTATGGGGAGAAAAACGTACGCAAGATGAAATTGCACAACATATTTTTGATGTAACAGGTTCTAAGTTTTCAGATACAGTTACATATATAGAAGAGCAAGGTTACGAATATCGTTATTTTCAAGGGAATGAGGAAAATTATAAGAGATTACTCAATCAAGGTATTCCCGTTTTATTAAGTATAGATATTGAGCACGCTTCCCATGTACAAGTGCTTTCTGGTTATGACGATGTACTGCAAGCTTTTTATATTCAAGATCCGAATTTCTTGGAACCGATTCTTGTGGAATATGATAAGTTGCAAGAAAAATATCGTTATACAGATTGTTTAGCTATTACGTTTATACCAAAAGATAGAATGGAACAACTTTCATTTTTAAATGAGAAAGAACACACTTATTATAAAACAATCTTTTCTCTTACAGATCATTTAGGTGAGCAAGATAAAGAGGGAATTGAAAAGTTAGTACTATTTTTAAAAGAAACAAGTGAAAACCCAAACACTTGGTTATATACGATTAAACATTTAGATGCTGAAGTAGATAAAGATTTTATTCAGTTTTGTATAGAAAAATTAATGAAAAAGTTTCCGAGCTCTGACTTTGTGAAATTGCATAGTGCACAGTGTTTTATTCGTCTGCAGGATATGGAAAAAGCAGGACAGATGCTTCAAAGTGTGGAGAAGAAAAGCAATCAAGCGTTGTATCATTTTATAAATGGACGTTATTCTTTTGAGCAAGATAATTATGCAGAATCGATTGCTAGTTTTCGTTCATCATTACAATTGGATGCAGATCAACCAGTTGCGTGGAGTTTCTTAGCATTATCATACATGTATATGGATCAATCCGAAAAGGGGCTAGAGTATTCTCTAACAGCTATAGAACGTAGTCCAGAAAGGTTTACACTTGTAAATCACGGTTTAATTTTAATAGATTTAGAACGATATGAAGAAGCATATGGATTCTTTAATGATTTATTAAAAGAATATAAATATGAAGCGCACATATGGTATGAACGTGCAAGATGTGCTCAGTATTTAGGGAAAGTGTATTTGGCGGTAAAAGGACTTAAAGTGGCGATTCAATTAGATAAAACAGCAGCCTATTTATATACGAAGCTTTCGGAAATCTATGAATCGGATTTGGATGATGAGAAAAATACGAAGGAAATTCTATTACAAGGAATTCAAAATTGTGAAGATCAGGCGTCTTTATATGTTCGTTTAGGAGATTTTCATTTTCAAAATGATGAACTTGAAGAAGCGGAAACTATATATAAGCGTTCTTTAGAAGAAAATAATGAAGATGTATATTCTCATTTCGGTTTAATTCAAGTTTATATGGCAAAGGAACAATATAAGGATGCAAAAAACTATATTGTCAGTATTAATAAGCAATTTGAAGACAATCAAGATTTCCTTATGAATGCTGGTATGGTGTTATGGGATGCTGAAATGGCATTAGGTGAGGATGAAAAAGAGTTAAAACTTGCACTTTCTAAATTAGAGAACGGTATACGAAGCGTATACGCTAATATAGCGAGCGTGTTGGATGAGTATGTAAATCGAATAAAAGACACAGCTTTTGTGCAACGAGGCATAGCATTTTTAAGAACGTTAGAAAAAGAAAAAGAGGATGTAATTGAATACGGTTGTTACGCAGGTGTTTTATATGAATCTATTGGACAGTATGATCAGGCGATAAAACGGTATAATGATGCACTTAAGAAAAAACAAGATTCATTGCCGTATTTCCGTATCGGTGAAACATTCATGGCGTTAGGGCAATTTCAAGAAGCAAAGCATGCGTATGAAACATGTTTAGAAAGAGATAAGAACTTCTTAGGTGTACATTTGCAGCTTGCTGAAATATACGAAAAAGAAGAGAATCGTTCCAAAGAACAAAAGCATATGGTCCAGGCGATGAAAGAAGAACCAATGCATATAAATATGGAATATTTAGCGCAGCTTTCAGTAGAAATGAATCTTCAGGAAGAATTGCTAGTTGAACTAGAAAAATTGGAGGAAGAAGTTCCTGAAACATGGCGTTTAGATGCGATTGCATACGTGTTTGGCGCGATGAATGACATAGATAAAGAAAAAGAATATATCGAATGCGCAATGAAAATAGATGAAGCGCATGTGGAAGTACTATATCATTATGCGAAATTGCTAGTTAAAAAGCAGAGTGCAGAAGCAATCGAAGTTGCGCTGAAAGTAATGCATAAAGATTTGGAAAGTGAACGTATTTTTGGTGTGTACGTAAAAGCAATGGAACAACATAAAAAATTATCCCAGATACGAGACGTACTTCATACGCTAAAGGTGAAAAAAGCAGAAAGAAGTATAGCGTTTATGTATGCAGCTACTGCGGTTGCCGAAAGATTAGTAGAAAGACAGCAAAATGAGCAACCGAAAAAATCTATATTTACAAGAGCATTTTATCGCATGAAAAATCGTGCGAAGGAAATTTCAATGATTACAGTTGTTATCGATTTATTTGAAATCTCCTTAAAGTTAAATCCGAAAAATAGTATGGCAGCGCAGCGTTTCGCAATATTTTATGAGAATGCGGCGATGAATGAAGAAGCTATAGAGGTTTTACAAACATCGTTAGAAAATAAGTGGGATTATGATGTAGCGAAGCAACTTGTAAATCTTTTCATTGAGTGTGAAGAAGAAGATATGTTACGAGATGCTTTTGAATTAACGAAACAAATGGTTCGCGAGCTACCGGATGATTATGATACACTTCTTCTACAAGCGAATGTATTATGTAAGCTAGGCGAAGAAAGAAAAGCCGAAAAAATTCACTTGCAATTAATTGAGAAAACGCCATTTGTAAGTAGAGGATTCCTTGCTTTAGCAGAAATATATCAAAGTCAAGAGAGAATTGAGGACTCGATTCAGTTATTAGAAGACGCTTCTGTACATCATCCAAATGAAACAGCAATTCTTCTTGCTTTAGCATCTTCGTATCATAGAGCTGGGCAAACGACAAAGGCAGAAAAAATAACAAGTGAAATATTAGCAATTGATGCTACTGACTTGCTAGCAAGATACGATCATGCTTGTTATTTAACATCATTAAACAGAAATGAAGAGGCAAAAGATGAACTTGAAATTGTGCTTCGTGAAGATGAAACAGGATTTTTCGCTGAACTTGCAGAGGAAGATGAAGTTTTAGCAGGATTGCGAGAATTTGAAAAGTGATTGTATAAGAATAGAGAAAAAGGGTATAAATAAAAATATATTTCGAATTAGTTGACAATTAATTGTTTAATGGCATAAAATAACTTTTAATAAAGTATACAAATCTGAAGACGAGAAAGAGTAAAATAGTGAGCTGTTCTCCAGAGAGCCGGTGTATTGCTGAGAGCCGGTGTGCAGACGTTATTTGAAAATCATCTCCGAGGAGCCGTGGCTGAATAAAGTAAGCTCGGACGGATGTCTACCGTTACAAAGAACGCGTATATTAGTACGTTGCTAAGTGCTATTAGTGAAAAGCTAATAGAATTAGGGTGGTAACGCGGGTAAACCCGTCCCTACTTCATAGGGGCGGGTTTTTTGTGTGCTTTTAAAACATTCAAAGGAGTGATTGTACATGAAGAAAGTAGATGTAAAAGAGTCAGCTGTAGGGAGAGAAACACGTATTCGTAAGCAGTGGAACGAACAGGGCATTTTTGAACAATCAATTCAGAATAGAGAAGGCGCACAATCGTTTGTGTTTTATGAAGGACCACCAACGGCGAACGGTTTACCACACGTCGGCCATGCACTTGGTCGGGCAATTAAAGATTTAGTAGCAAGATATAAAACGATGGCTGGATATAAAGTGTTAAGAAAAGCTGGCTGGGATACACATGGATTACCTGTAGAATTAGGCGTTGAAAAACAACTTGGTATTTCAGGTAAGCATGAGATTGAAGAGTACGGCATTGAGCCATTTATTCAAAAGTGTAAAGAGAGTGTATTCACATATGAGAAGCAGTGGCGTGAATTTACGGAGAGCATTGGATATTGGGTAGATATGGATGATCCATACGTTACTCTAGAGAATCCATATATCGAAAGTGTATGGAATATTTTAGGGACGATTCATGAAAAAGGCTTGTTATATAAAGGGCATAGAGTTTCACCGTACTGTCCAAGCTGTCAAACATCGCTTAGTTCACATGAAGTTGCACAAGGATATAAAACAGTGAAAGATTTAAGCGCAACGGTTAAGTTTAAAGTAAAAGATAGTGAAAATGAATATTTCCTTGGATGGACGACAACGCCGTGGACACTTCCAGCGAATGTTGCACTTGCCGTACATCCAAATATGGAATACGTTAAAGCGAAACAAGAAGGGTATGTATACATTGTTGCGAAAGAGCGTGTACAAGAAGTACTAAAAGAAAACTATGAAGTATTATCCGTTCATAAAGGCGAAGAATTAGTAAACACATCTTATACAGCACCGTTTCCGATGAAGGAAGTTACAAATGGGTACCACGTAATTGCAGCAGATTTTGTAACTGCAGATAGTGGTACAGGACTCGTTCATATCGCTCCAGCATATGGGGAGGACGATTATAAAGTCGTTCAAAGTGAAGGATTGTCGTTCTTACATGTTGTAGATGAGAAAGGTGAGTATACGGATGCAGTACCATTTCTTAAAGGTAAGTTTGTAAAAGAATGTGACGTTGATATCGTTCGTTATTTAGCTAAAGAAGGTTTGCTATATCATAAAGAAAAATATGAACATAGCTATCCGCATTGCTGGCGCTGTGATTCACCATTACTTTATTATGCAGGAGAAAGCTGGTTAATCCGAACAACTGAGATTAAAGAAACATTTTTACGAAATAATGATTCTGTTAAGTGGTATCCAGACCATATGAAGCATGGACGGTTTGGTAAGTTTTTAGAAAACATGGTGGACTGGAATATTAGCCGGAATAGATATTGGGGAACACCGTTAAACGTATGGGAATGTGAAAGCTGCGATCATCAATTCTCACCGAAAAGCATCGCCGAATTAAGAAAGCATAGTACGAAAGAAACACCTGAAGATTTAGAATTGCATAAGCCGTATGTAGATGAAGTGCAAGTTTGCTGCGAAAAATGCGGAAGTACAATGAATCGTACACCAGAAGTAATCGATGTTTGGTTTGATAGTGGTTCCATGCCGTTTGCACAATATCATTATCCATTTGAAAATAAAGAGTTATTTGAAGAACAGTTTCCAGCAGATGTAATTGCAGAGGGAATTGATCAAACACGCGGCTGGTTTTATAGTTTATTAGCAGTATCAGCACTATATACAGGAAAAGTACCTTATAAACGAGTGTTATCACTAGGGCATGTTCTAGACGAGGAAGGACAGAAAATGTCTAAAAGTAAAGGAAATGCACTAGATCCAGTTGATTTAGTAAATCAGTTTGGTGCAGATGCTTTAAGATGGGCTCTACTTGTTGACAGTGCTCCGTGGAATGCAAAGCGTTTTTCTGAAAGAACAGTACTGGAAGCAAAATCTAAATTTGTAGATACGTTAGTCAATGTATATAGCTTCTACGTTTTATATGCAAATTTAGATGAGTATAATCCGGAAGAAAAGTATGAAGTTAAACGTACGAAATTAGATGAATGGGTATTATCAAGATTGCATAGCACAACGAAAAAAGTGAGAACAGCACTTGATGATTATCAATTTACGAATGCAGCTCGTGAAATCGCGGCGCTTGTAGATGAAGTGAGTAACTGGTACGTAAGACGATCACGTAATCGTTTCTGGGAATCTGGTATGAATCCTGAAAAAGCAGCTGCGTATGAAACGCTTCATGAAGTGCTTGTAACAATTAGTAAATTAATCGCACCATTTACACCGTTTGTAGCTGAGGATATTCATCTGAATTTAGAAGGAAGCAGCGTTCATTTAGCAGATTATCCGGTTGTAAACGAATCACTTATCCAGCCTGAGTTAGAAGCAGAAATGGATGCTGTTTTACAAGTTGTTGAACTTGGAAGAAGTAATCGTAATCAACATTCATTAAAAGTAAAACAGCCGTTAGCAGAACTTGTATTACTAGCGCATAATGAAAATGATATGGATTGGGAATCTTATCGTGATATCATCATGGATGAGCTAAATGTAAAAGCGTTCCATGTTGAACGCGATGAAACGAAATACACGTCCTATCAATTAAAGCTGAATTTTAAAACGGCTGGGCCGAAGTTTGGTAAAAGTGTGAATGCAGTAAATGGCTGGCTAAAACAATTATCAAAAGAAGAAGTACAACACTTTGTATCTACAGAAAGAGCAGTTTACGAAGTAGCACCAGGAGAAGAAGTAGTTGTAACAGCTGAAGATGTATTAGTAGAGAAAGTTGCGAAATCAGGATTTTCAAATACGACTAACGGTCAATATACGGTAATGTTAGATACGAATGTAACGGAAGAATTGTTACAAGAAGGAGTAGCACGTGAATTTATTCGTGCAGTTCAAGAATATCGTAAGCAGTTGAATTTACCAGTTAATTTACGAGTGGATGTAATTCTTGATACAGAAGAAGAACTACAGCAAACGTTAACGAATCATAAAGATTTATTGGAAGAAAACTTACTCGTCAAGCAATTTACATTTGGTCACTTAACGAATGAGGACGATGAACTTTCTTTAGGTGAGACAAAGATCCGAATTAAATTAAACGCGGCTAATTAAAGAAAAAAGGAAGTTGGAATCATTCCAACTTCCTTTTTTGTATGAAGATAAATTAATCAGTTATTTTCCGCATAACCCATTCGATAGGTCCTCTAGAAAAATTCCTTCGCCATAATACGCTAAATAAAATACTGAAAATGAAAAATGCAGTAGCAAATAATAAAACGAAAAGTAGTGTTTGATGTTCCATACGATTTAATACAATCAATGCGCCAATACCGATAAATACATGACTTACATAATGCGTTAATGTTAATTGTCCTGTTTGTATAATGGAAGTAACAAACCAATTATTTTCATATTTTTCAGCAATGTAGAGGCAAATTATTAATATAGCAATAGCAGATCCTGTAGCGGATGCGACGTATAATATATTGGGTAAAATGGGTCCTGTGTTAAACAAAAATGTAGAGGCTGCTTCACCAATGTATGGGATAAAAAGGTGTGTTAACCCTTTTGATAATAGCTCTATAATTACGGTTACTGTTAAACCCAGTAAGAACAACCAATGTCTAATTTTCCTATTATGAAGATCTAACCTGCCAATTATCATACCGATTAAGAAGAAAGAAAACCATGGGAAAATAGGGTGATAGCCATTAAAAAATAAGTTGCGAAGAAAACCTGTTAAGGTCCAAAAGTCTATATAGTTTATAAATGGGATTGTGCCTCCCCATCCTTCGAAGGCGTTGAAAGTAAGTTGGAGATATTGTGCAGCAAGTAAAATAATGATAGAAAGCCATATTAGTATAGTTCTTCGTACAGTAATTAGTAATGCAGCGATGAAAAGGTAAACGCCGTAGTAGTGTAAAATATCACCCGTCCATTCCATTACATACAATAATAATCCTAAAATAAATAAGAATAGTGATCGTTTCCAAATCAATATTCGGCTGGTATTGATTTTTATTTTCTCTTGGCTAGCAACAGATGATTTAGTCATTAAAGTTATGCCAATCCCAGCAAGTATAACAAACAAGGCAGAAGCTCTACCTTCAAAAAGCGTCATAAAGGTTTTTAACAGAGGAGGCCCATTTCCTTCCGCCCCTGTTATCACCATGAAATTAACTAGTAACATTCCAAACATTGCCCACGCTCTAGCAAAATCTAAGCCGAAAATTCGTTTTTTAGTTTTCATACGAATCACTTCTTTCGAATATACTGTGGACAGCTTCAATCCATATTTGTTTATAATTCATATTTACATCAAACATCATGAAGTTTCCGATATTATCAAGTACTAATGCTAACATATGAGCTTTTGAAACTAGATTTTTATTTTGAATGAGTTGAAGTTCATTTGCTTTTGTTAGGAGTGATTCAAATCCGTTTAAATATTCTGTTTGCACAGTTAGTAATCGATCTTTGTACATATCGTTTCTTGAAGATAGTAATACATATTCTTGTAATACACGATTAAAATAAGGATCTTTCTGTTGTTCGTTTATCATTTTAAAGCCAATTTCAACACATTTCTCAATGAAATTCTCTTTCGTAAACTCTTCTGTATGAAAGAATGAGGAGAACTGCATCGCTGCACATAATTCATTAAAAATACTTTCAATTAATGCATCTTTAGATTTAAAGTAATAATAAATAGATGGCTTGGCAATACCAACTTCTTCAGCAATCATTGTATAGGTCGTTTTGGCAATGCCGTGACCGGCAAATAGTCGATAACTTGCTTCGACTATGGAAGAGAGTGTTTCTTCACTTTTACGCATAATAAATCCTCCCAATAAAAAAGGTTAATTAAAGTGTATCATTCATTAAGGTCTTTTTCAACCTACCGTTAGGTAAAAAATAACCTATTTTTCAATACATTATTTTGGTGAAATATAGTTAATCGAAGTGGGAAATAAATATATTTCTAAAGTATTGTTCTCATTTTATACATAATTATTGAGAAAATTTCACTCACCATAAATGTGAAGGTAATAGAATTGCTCGTATAGAATTACTCGTAGATTCAATTTATCTCGTTACTTGTGGACAGTAATAGCTTTATAGGAATGGGGTAAAGGATTCAATTTATTAGGGGGAGTGGTTTTATGTTAAACAAAAAAATGGTGGCAATGGCAATGACTGTGCCATTAGTAATGGGGACGATTTCTACGGTTTCGGCATTGGAAAAACAACAGCAAGTAAAGCTAGAAGCTTATTCACCACAGAAAAAAGCAATTGAATATTTAAAAGGACATGCTACGGAATATGGATTGAAGGCAGACCTTTCAGACTTGCAATATATTTCTACAACAGAAACATCAGTAGCTTCATATGTTAGGTTCCAACAAGTGGTCAATGGTGCGCCTGTATTTTCAAAACAAATTACAGTTACTCTTAACGGAGAGGGAAAAGGCTTACTTGCGGTTTCTGATTATCAGCCTGTTACAGGTGTGAAGGAAGTTACGAAAAAAATTAGTGAAAAAGATGCAGAACAAAAATCGATGGCGTATGTTGGAGGAGAAAGTGAGCAAAACTTATGGGCTCCTACAGAAAAAGAATTCGGATATATTGTTGAAGAGGGAGTCGCTATTCCTGTATATAAAGTGGTAGTCCATTCTAATAATCCATTCGGTGCATGGGAAACATTCATTGATGCGGAAAATGGAAAGTTAATTAAAAAAGTTGATATAAACCGAAAAGCAGAAGGAACAGGAAAAGTATTTTTACCTAACCCTGTCGTATCTAGTGGAAGTTTAGCAGGGTTAAAAGATAATAATGATGCAGATTCAACAGCATTAACGAATCAATTGAAAACTGTTACGTTAAAAGGTTTAGATGGTACAGGATTTTTAATTGGTGAGTATGTTACGATTTCTTCAAAAGCGAAGACGAAATCTACAAACTTACAATTTAACTATACACGTGCAAATGATAGTTTTGAAGATGTTATGTCATATTATCATATTGATACATTACAGCGTTACATTCAAGGATTAGGCTTTCAAAATATTAATAAACGTTCGATTAAAGTGAATGTAAATGGTACAACTGACGATAATTCATTCTATTCTCCATCAACGAAAGCTTTAACCTTCGGTACTGGCGGAGTAGATGATGCAGAAGATGCTGGCATTATTGCGCATGAATATGGTCATTCTATTCAAGATAATCAAGTGCCAGGCTTCGGAAGTTCACCAGAAGGTGGAGCGATGGGAGAAGGATTTGGAGATTTCTTAGGTGCTACTTATGAAGATGCAGTTTCGACAACAGGATACGGGAAAGCATGCATTGGAGAATGGGATGCGGCTGCTTATTCTAGTTCAGATCCGACGTGCTTACGCCGATTAGATACGAATAAAGTATACCCGAAAGATATAACGAATGAAGTGCATAATGATGGGGAAATTTGGGCTCAAGGTCAATACGAAATGGCGCAATCTTTTGGACGTGATGTAGCAACAAAAATTATTTTACAATCACATTGGTCATTAACGCCAAATGCGAAATTCCGTGATGGAGCGAAAGCAATTAAGCAAGCGGATGCTCTTTTATACGGCGGACAACACGCGACTGAAATTGATCGCATTTGGGCAGCGAGAGGGATTAGTACGAATTAATATAAAAAGTCGTGGCGTTTAAAAGCCACGACTTTTTTATTTGCTTAAGAAAACTGGTACTAGAAAATTTATTGGTAGCGGTAATAATGTATATATACCGATAAGTTCACTTTACTGCTTCTTTAAAAACAAAATGCTCTTTAAATTTTCTAGATTCAACTTTTTGACCGTTTCTCATGGAGCGGAAAGGATGTTCTTGCCACGTAATGATCACGTCAACCTTATCCGCTTTTGTAGAAACTGGAAAATTAGCGTGTTCAAATCCAGTTTTACCGCCCGCTAGACGACTTTCTTTTAGGGAAAAGAGTTCATATTTTGTTTTCGTATTTGGTTCATTCCGAAAAACTTCAACTTGTACATTATACACTTCACTTTTTCCAAGATTTTTTACAGAGAAATGATATGTTTGAAATACACCTTTTTTTGGTTGTAACAATTTTTCACTCGTTCTTTTTACTTCATCAATATTTACTTGCCATTGATCAGAATTTTGAGAGATTGGTAAAGATTTTGGTGAATAGGCATATGCTTCATTAACTACAACTAAGCATAATAATAGGAGAAAGAAACTAATTGTTTTTTTCATATGTACACCTCCGATAAAACTTTAATAATAATATGCGTGGGAAATGCGTAAAATATGTAATAAAATAGGAAAACTTCAATTGAAAGAATTTGAGAAGGATAAAACATTTCTAAGCTGTCAAATGATAATTGTATAGAGTTCAATGTTCATATTACATACCTTTAGAAGGGGTCTGTTTAGTGAGAAATCGCAATATTTTTCTAAAAAGGCTTGCGTTTTATAAAATAAAAAGATAGAATACTCTGTAAATACAAAAAGTGATGATTAGGAAAAGTACATGATGCAAGGGTCTACAGAGAGCAATCGATTGCTGGGAAGATTGCGATACCGCATGATGGAAAGACACCTGTGAGTGTTGCTTTGAACGTGATAATTAGTAAAAGCAAACGGTACCTACCGTTATCAGGGCTAAGATGGTCATTATGACAATTTGGGTGGTACCGCGGAAAAATCCGTCCCTATTTATAGGGGCGGATTTTTGTATTCTTTGAAAGGAGGTGAGTGACCGTGGATGACGACGATGACAACAATAATGTAAATAAAAATAAAACTATTGGAGGGAAATGTAATGGATCAAATAATGAAGCGTTCACTCACACGAGAATGTACGGAACATGGCGGGAAGGTTGTATTACTACAAGGATGGGTAAAAAAGATTCGTCATCTAGGGAATGTTAGTTTTTTATTATTAAGAGACCGAACGGGAGTTATTCAATGTGTATTAGAAAACGAGTTAGCCGGATACAAAGTTGATGTTGAAAGTGTGGTCCAAATAATTGGAGAAATAGTAGAGACACCGAAAACAGAATTAGGTGTTGAAATACTTGCGCGTGAAGTGAAAGTATTAAATGGTGCAGAGCCACTTCCATTTGAGATAAATAAAAAGAAGCTACAAGTTGGCTTAGATCAACTGTTGAATGAGCGGGTATTATCATTAAGGCATGAGCGAATCGCGGCGGTTTTTAAAGTGAAATCTACACTCGTTCAAAGTTTTAGTGAATTCCTAATAGAGAACGATTTCACACGTATATTTACTCCGAAAATTGTCTCGCAAGGGGCAGAAGGAGGAGCGAATGTTTTTAAGCTTCCATATTTCCAAAAAGAAGCGTATTTAGCTCAATCACCACAGTTTTATAAACAAATGATGGTAGCGGGAGGACTCGAACGTGTTTTTGAAATTGCTCCTGTGTACCGGGCTGAACATCATAACTCGTCACGACATTTAAATGAATATATATCGTTAGACGTAGAACTTGGATTTATTCATGATTTTCATGAAGTAATGCAATTAGAAACGGATGTTTTACGATATATGTTTCAACAAGTAGCAAAAAACTGTGAAAAAGAATTACAACTACTACAAATAGAAGTACCTGTCATTACAGAAATTCCTAAAATCACATTGGCAGAAGCGCAAGAAATTTTGAAAATGAAGTATCGGAAAGAATCTCCTGAAGGGGATTTAGATACAGAAGGTGAAAAGTTACTAGGGAAATATGTGAAAGAAACATATAATAGTGAATTTGTATTCATTACACATTATCCGAAAGAAGCGAGACCGATGTATACGATACCGAATAAAGAAAATCCAACTATTACTGATTCATTCGATTTATTATATAAAGGATTAGAAATTACATCAGGTGCACAGCGAATTCATAACTATGATATGTTACTTGCTTCTTTTAAAGAAAAAGGATTACATCCAGAGAAATTTCAATCTTATTTAAATACATTCCGATACGGTTGTCCACCACATGGTGGTTTTGGGATAGGATTAGAAAGGGTTGTATATAAACTTTTAGAGTTAACAAATGTCCGAGAGGCGAGTGCTTTTCCGAGAGATTGTACACGTCTTATACCATAAAAAAGCATCCTCGCGATTATCGCGAAGATGCTTTTTTACTGTTCTTTCATTTTTACATTGAAAGTTTATAAAAATCCTTTTCGACAAAAAAATAATATATCCCTTGACAGTTATAAATATAACCGATATACTTCATATTAATTTCAAAAGAAAATATATTCTAAATATTAAAATGTGTTGAATAGGAGTAGTAAGGTCATGTATTTGTGCAGAGAGCTATGGGTTGGTGCGACATAGTCAAATGACATCCTGAACTCGCCTAGGAGCAGTAAGGTGGAACGGAATCACATTCTTAGTAAATCTTAACGGTTAACCTTCGATATTAGGTTTGTAATCAAACGATTACTACTAAGGTGGATTCATAATGGAATCAATAAGGGTGGTACCGCGTTAAGTAAATGGCTTAGCGTCTCTTTATATAGAGACGTTGGGCCATTTTTTTATTTTATAGAAAAAGAAATGGAGGTTTTATTCAGATTGATCAATAATATTTATTTATTAATATAAAATGATTTTAACAGGAGGAAAATAGGATGAAACAGACGGAGCAATGGACTTCGAAATTAGGTTTTATAATGGCAGCAGCAGGATCAGCAATTGGACTTGGCGCAATATGGAAATTTCCTTATATCGCTGGGAAGAGCGGGGGAGGAGCATTCTTTTTAATTTTTATATTATTTACTGTATTAATTGGACTACCGCTACTTATAGCTGAATTTATGATTGGACGCAGTACACAGAAACAAGCAGTTGGAGCATTTAAAAGTATCGCACCAAATACAGGATGGCACTGGATTGGACGTCTTGGCGTTGGAACTTGTTTTATATTACTTTCATTTTATAGTGTTGTAGGTGGATGGGTACTAATTTATTTATTCAGAGGAGTAACTGGACAACTTATTACTCCGGGACAAAATTACGGTTCGTTATTTACTGAAACAATTGGAAATCCGCTTTGGGCTATTACTGGACATTTCGCTTTTATGTTCATTACGATATGGGTTGTATCAAAAGGTGTACAAAATGGAATTGAAAAAGCAAGTAAATATATGCTACCAGCATTGTTCGTTTTATTTGTCGCTCTTATTATTCGTTCATTAACACTGGATAATGCGATGCAAGGCGTGAAGTTTTTCTTACAACCAGATTTCTCGAAGATTACTTCAGAAAGTATTTTATTCGCAATGGGCCAATCATTCTTTGCGATTAGTATAGGGATTTCGATTATGGTTACGTATAGCTCGTATTTAAATAAAAAAGAAAGTTTACCAAAATCAGCAATAACAATTGTTGGATTGAATTTATTCGTCTCTTTATTTGCAGGTCTTGCCATTTTTCCAGCAGTATTTTCGTTAGGCATGGAGCCGACAGAAGGGCCAGGCTTACTATTTATCGTATTACCATCTGTATTTAGTCAAATTCCATTAGGAGGATTGTTCTTAACGGTATTTCTTGCGCTATTTACATTTGCGACATTAACATCGGCATTTTCTCTACTAGAGACGGTAGTTTCAGCATTAGCAAATGGTGAACAAGAAAGAAGAGCTAAACTATCATGGATCATCGGGTTCTGCATTTTCCTAACAGGTATACCATCTGCCTTATCATTTGGAGTATGGAGTGATATTACGATTTTTGGGAAGAATATTTTTGATGCAGTAGACTTCTTATCTAGTAATATATTAATGCCACTTGGAGCGCTATTTATTAGTATTTTCGTGTCATTCAAAATGGAAAAGAAAGTACTAGAAGCAGAATTTTTTGTCGGTGGAAATTACGGAAAGAAAGTATTTACTTGCTGGGCATTTTTACTTCGGTTTGTAGCACCACTTGCAATAATTATTGTCTTTTTAAATGTAATAGGAATTATTTAACAATAAATGTTAAGATATTCAGTAAAAAAGAAGGTGATGATTATAAAGGCGAATTTGATGGAAACAGGGAAATACATGAACATTAGAGGGAAAAAGCTATACGTTGAAACACATGGAAGTCCTAAAAATAAACCAGTATTATTTTTACACGGTGGTCCAGGTGAAAGCTGTTATGATTTTTCATTTCATCAAGCGGAACGATTAAAAGATTCCTTATATGTAATTATGATAGATCAAAGAGGAGTTTGTCGATCAGAAGGAATTACTGAGGAAGAATCTTTTGGATTAAATGATTTAGTTGAAGACTGTGAGGAAATAAGAAAACTACTACAAATTGAGAAATGGTCTGTAATCGGGCACTCTTTCGGTGGATATGTAGCATTGTTATATGCAAGGGCGTATCCAAATTCAATAGAGAAAATAATATTTGAAGGTCCGACTTTCGATTTTGCATTAACAAGTAGGGCTCTATTACAAAGGACAGGAACGTTATTAACAAAGTATGGAAAAGAAGAAGTAGCATAAGATTAAGCGATGAATTAGAAGAAAAAAGAATGGAGATTTATGAAAATAAGGAGTTTAAAACTGACTATAGTTTATATAGTGATGAAGAGTGGGAAGAATTTTCAAAGCGTTCCGAAATCCATTTTGATAGATTAAAAGCAGAAAGAGCATTTCATACGTCATTATTATCAAAAATAAAAGATGTAGAAAATCCAATGTTATTAATTGTAGGAAAATATGATGTAGTAACGTGTGAAAAACAAATTGAAACATTTAATAAAGATGCTCGAAATGGGAAGCATATCATATTCGAAGAGAGTGGCTATACACCACATTATGAGGAAGCTGATCGATTTGCTGAAACAGTCATTCATTTTTTGAACTAAAAAAGAAAGAGCGCTTCGTATAATGCGAAGCGCTCTATTTTAAATTTCTGGATAAGTGATTGTAATATTAGGCCATTTACTTTGCCATTTCTTTTGATTAACTCTTTTGTTGTACATATGTATTCGTTCTTTCGTTTCAAGAAAATGAAGTGTAGGTTTCACTTGTAATGAAAGTACATCTTCAATTCCACATGGAGCTGTTAATATGACATTGTTTTGCTCGTCAAGCGTAACTCCTAAAGCGGTTGCTGTTTCAGGAAATTTAGAAATAGCATCAACAGAAGAAGAGTATGGTGGCATTCCATTCACTACATGCATGCGAGTTTGATTTTTTACTGACCAAGGGATAGAGGCATCCATATTCGCCAGCTTCTGTTTTAATGATTGTTCGTACGCCTCATCTTTATGTAATGGATCATAATAAATGACATCGACATCTGGCGTAGCCGTTCTTACTTCGTAGTTATGTAAAGTATCCCAAATTTTAGAACGGACAAACCCAGCGCAAATCCACCAATCAGGTAGCTCTAGTGATTTTGCCAATTGTAATACATTCATCATCCATTCGTCGTTTTCTATTAAGTGAATTAAATCTTGCTCTGTTTTTATATTCATTGATAAATACACCTTCCTAGTAGATTAATGCATCAGCTCAATAATCCATAAAATCCAGTGAGCACCTGGTACAAATAAAAGTTGTGCTAATAAGGTGCCGAGAAGTCTAGAAATCATTAGCCAACCATACATTTTACTCATAGATTCAGCGCCATTTTCTGATTGTAAAGCACGTTCTGTCAAAAGTGCTATACGTGGATCGAGTAACACTGTTAATAAAATTGTAGCAAAACCATTCACAAGGCCAGAAGCTGTACTTGCATTTGTTGCGTAATCTGGATTTAGAAAAGAAGCATAAAGGGCAGAAAGAACACCTGCTGTATAAATTGCAGTAGCAAACATGTTAATAAGCATAATACGCTTTGGGATACCACCGATACGCAATCTATGAATCATTTCAAATCTTGGAAAGCGCACATATTTTTTTGTGTACTTTAATTTTTGAATGTTATTTGTTTTCATCATTCGAATGAAAGAACCATCTGTTTCAAAGTTTTGAATGACATATCCAAATAGTTTTGTCAAAGTTGGATAAAGAATAATCGCAAGTAATGTACCGATGGAAGCTGATAATAGTACAAGTCGTATAGTATACTCTAAATTAATAGAAACATCTTGTTTTGCGTCATCGACAATCCCGCCAATTAAAAAGGCTTGTAGTAAATTTGACGTTCTTGAAATAAGTAATACCATTCCTACGACAGATAAGGCAACGACAATCTTTTTTAAACGAACACCAGCTAATCGAATACTATAAGAACTAGTTTCGACTGCGTGGATGACAATTGTGAAAGCCATTATAAAAATTAATGTAATTGACATTTGTTTCACCAGTTTCTATTGAATTAATTGTAACTTTTTTACTTTATCATATCTATCCGTATTTTGTAACTGAAACTATGTAACATAGAAAAAGTAATTTTTCGAAAAATAAATAATGATAGTATAGTAGAGGTAGAGTAGTAAAAAACCTTCAGTATTACATGTAAAGTAGGATGAGTGGGGGATTAAATATGTATACAACATTTTTATTTGATTTAGATGGAACAGTAACGGATCCTAAAAAGGGGATTGTAAATTCAGTTTTGTACGCGTTAGAAAAGGTTGGAATTGAAGAATTACATGTAAGTGAGTTAGATTCATTTATTGGTCCTCCTATTCAGCAATCATTCGTAGAGAGATATAATATGAATGAAGGAGAAGTTGAACGAGCTGTTTTTTATTTCAGGGAGTATTTAAAGCAACGTGGGTTGTTGGAGAATAGTGTATACGAGGGTATTCCAAATCTCCTAAAACAATTAAAAGATACCGGAAATCGTTTATTTATAGCTACTTCAAAGCCTACTATTTTTGCTAGACAAGTAATAGAGCATTTTCAACTAACGAATTATTTTGAAGATATCATTGGAAGTAATTTAAATGGAACGAGAATAAAAAAAGAAGAAATAATTGCTCATATTTTACAACAAAATGAAGGACTTAATAAAGAGGAAGTTGTCATGATTGGAGATAGAAAGCACGATATAATAGGTGCAAATCATAATGGAATTGCTTCAATTGGTGTTTTATATGGCTATGGTAGTGAAAATGAGTTGATTGAAGTTAGTGTGACTCATATAGCGAAGGATATAGAAGAACTACACCATTTTTGTATAGAAAATGGTTTAATAAAAAAATAAAAATAGAGACTAACAATCCCTTTATAACGTATGACGATGAAATCGTTTTTGTTTAAAGGGATTTTTCATATGTAATCGAATATGTATAATTAGACATTTTAGTATGAAAAATTTGTATGAATTAGAGGAGGGATGTCAGAAATGAAAGATTAGTAGAAGTTTATCAATAAAAGATTGAATTTTCAGTTTAAAGGAGGGGTATAATTGGAGCTAGTTATTATATTATTAGCACTTAGCTTACTTATGTTTGTAGCGTATAGAGGGTTTTCTGTTATTTTATTTGCACCGATTTTTGCATTATTTGCGGTATTTTTGACAGAACCTAGTTTTGTATTACCTTTCTTTTCTAATATTTTTATGGAGAAAATGGTAGGGTTTATTAAACTATATTTCCCGGTGTTTTTACTTGGAGCAATTTTTGGGAAAGTAGTAGAAATGTCAGGAATTGCTGATTCTATTGCAAAGACGATTGTAGAGTTGGTTGGAGAAAAACGTACGATTTTAGCGATTGTTTTAATGGGTGCTATTTTAACGTATAGTGGTGTTAGTGTATATGTAGTGGTATTTGCTATATTTCCGTTTGCAGCTAAGCTTTTTCGACAAGCTAATATTCCAAAGCGCTTAATACCTGGAACGATTGTCCTTGGAGCAGTAACGTTTACAATGGATGCGCTTCCTGGATCACCACAAATTCAAAATGTAATACCTACAACATTTTTTAAAACGGACATTTATGCTGCACCGATACTTGGTATTGTAGGGGCAATTTTTGTTCTCACGTTAGGTTTATTATATTTAGAGAGTAGGCGTAAGAAGGCAAAAGCAGCAGGTGAAGGGTATTTTGGTTTTAACAATGGGAATACTGAAATGGCAGCATCTTTGGAATTAGAGCAGAAAGAAATACCGCTGTTAAATAGTTTAGAAATTACGAGGGCACAACAACTTATTGCTTTTATACCACTTATTTTAGTAGGTGTAATGAATAAAGTGTTTACTATTATGATACCGAAGTGGTATCCGAACGGTTTTGACTTTTCAGCAATTGGTATGAAAGCATTTGGAAAAGTAGAATTGAGTGCGGTAGTTGGAATATGGTCTGTAGAATTGGCACTTATAATAGGAATTTTAACAACTCTTTTATTATATTGGAAACGGGTAGTAACAGGATTTCAAGCTGGATTGAATACAAGTATTGGTGGTGCGCTACTTGCAACAATGAATACAGGAGCAGAATTTGGTTTTGGTGGTGTCATTGCAGCACTTCCAGGCTTTGCAATTATGAGAGACGGCATTTCTGCAACGTTCACAAATCCTTTAGTGAATGGAGCGGTAACGACGAATATTTTAGCCGGTATTACAGGTTCTGCATCAGGAGGAATGGGGATTGTTTTAAGTGCGATGGGGGATAAATTTATTGCAGCAGCCAATCAATTTGATATTCCATTAGAAGTTATGCACCGTATCGTATCAATGGCATCAGGAGGAATGGATACATTACCACATAACGGGGCTATTATTACTATTCTTACAGTAACAGGTTTAACACATAAACAGTCATATAAAGATATATTTGCTATTACAGTTTTGAAAACGCTTGCTGTGTTTTTAGTTATCGCATTCTATACTATTACAGGAATTTATTAATAATAGATACTATATGAATTGTAAAGATTTATTTCGTTGATATTTTATAAACTAAAACATTAATAAGGGGAAGAAGGGGTGGAGTACTTGCAAGAAGTTGCTGAGTTTCGTATGCCGAAGTCGGTACTATATGGAAGAAATTCGATTGAAAAGCTGGGGGAACAATCAAAGAAGTTTGGGAAAAGAGCTTTTATAGTTACTGATACAATTATGGAGAAATTAGGGTATGTTGAAAGGTGCATAAAACAGCTAAATAAGAAAGGTATTACTGTTATTACATATAACAAAGTGAATGCTGAGCCTACAAATTTACACGTATTAGAAGCGTTAACGATTTGTAAAGAAGGAAAGTGTGATTTTATTATCGGTATTGGTGGTGGAAGTTGTATTGATGCTGCGAAAGCAGTAGCGGTGTTACATACTAATGGTGGAGCAATTGAATATTACGTCCAAAAAGATGTTGAAATAGAAAATGATCCACTACCACTCATTGCAATTCCAACAACTTCAGGTACTGGGTCAGAAGTAACAAGTGTAGCAGTAATTACGAATAAAAAAACAGATGTAAAAATGATGATGAAGCATCCGAGTTTTACCCCGCAAGTAGCGATTATTGACCCGATATTAACAAGTTCGGTACCACCTCATATTACGGCAGCGACAGGTATAGATGCATTATGCCATGCAATTGAAGCATATATTTCTAAATTTTCACAACCACTTACAGATGTACTTGCTCTTTCGGCTATTGAAAGTATTATGAAATATTTACGTATTGCATATGAAGATGGAGATAATATGGAAGCAAGGGAAGCAATGATGATCGCTTCATTACAAGCTGGAATTGCATTCTCAAATGCATCAGTTACGTTAGTTCATGGTATGTCAAGGCCAGTAGGTGCACTATTTCATGTACCGCATGGTATATCGAACGCCATACTATTACCTACAGTTTTAGAGTTCACAAAAACAAGTGCAGTGAAAAGGTTAGCCGAGATTGGACGCAATTTAAACAAAGATCTCTACTCATATTCTGAGGAAGAAGTAGCGAATTACACGCTTGCTGAAATAAAGAAACTTTGTTTCGATCTTCGTATTCCAAATTTAAAAGAATATGGAATTGATGAAATTGAGTTTGAAAATGCTATTTCAAAAATGGCCTCGGATGCAATTGAAAGTGGTAGCCCAGGAAATAATCCACGAGTTCCTTCTTATAATGAAATTAAACAGTTGTATCGACAATGTTTTAATTATCAATATGAAGATTCTATAAAAACATTAGGGAATTAATTTCAGAATATTCCCATAAAATTTCCTTGGAAATATAGTTAAAACAAGACTTTATATTATAAAATTAAAGTCTTGTTTTATTGTGTATAATATACATAATAAAACATTGTTATTAGTTTGGAAAAAAGTTTAGGTAGGTGTGTTAATATGAAAACGATAGGGCTTATAGGTGGTATGAGTTGGGAATCGACTTCAGAATATTATCGAATTTTAAATGAAGAGATAAAAAGTAGATTAGGAGGATTACACTCAGCAAAATGTTTGATTAATAGTGTGGATTTTGAAGAGATTGAACGATTCCAGTCTAACGGGGATTGGGATGGAGCAGGGGAAGTATTAGGGAATGCGGCGTATTCATTGCAGAAGGGAGGAGCAGATTTTATAATCATTTGCACAAATACAATGCATAAAGTAGTGGAGAAAATAAAAGAGAATATTAACATCCCCGTATTACATATTGCTGATACTACTGCAAAAGAAATTAAAAGAAAAGGTATTCAAACGATTGGTCTACTTGGAACAAAATATACAATGGAGCAAGATTTCTATAAGTCACGTATAGAAGAGAATAATATAAAAGTAATAGTGCCAGTAGAAAAAAATAGAGAAAAAATAAATGAAATAATTTATACAGAATTATGTTTAGGAAAAATAACATCACAATCTAGAGAGTATTATAAAAGAGTCATAGAAGAGCTAGTGCAAAAAGGAGCACAGGGCATAATTTTAGGTTGTACAGAAATAGGATTATTAATAAAGCAGGAAGACGTATTAGTTCCGATATTTGATACAACTTTTATACATGCAATGGAAGCAGTAAATGTGGCTCTAGAAAATAGATTATAATTATATTATGTAAACTTAGTTCATGTATCTGGAAAACATTCAGAAAATATTTTATAATGTAAGTGGTTACATTTAAGGGGGATGCGTATGTTTTCAGTTCAACCAATCGCATTTGTACATAATGAAAGAAAGGAAATAAAAGATGACGAATGGGGAGAAGTAAGATCCTGTATTACTTTAACTGAATTGTATACAGAGGAAAGTATACAAGGGATTGAAGATTTTTCTCATATTGAAGTTGTTTTTTATTTTCATAAAGTAACGGATGAACAAATTCAATATGTTGCTAGACATCCTAGAAATAATAAGGATTATCCTAAAGTAGGCATTTTTGCACAGCGCGGGAAAAATCGCCCGAATCGCTTAGGTGTAACAATTGTAAAAGTGATAAAAAGAGACGGTAAATCAATTATTGTTGAGGGATTAGACGCTATTGATGGCACCCCTATATTGGATATAAAGCCAATAATGAAAGAGTTTATGCCGAAAGAAGAAATACAACAGCCTAAATGGGTAACGGATATAATGAGACAGTATTGGAAGGGGAATGGAGTAAAATGAGAATATATGAGGCAACAATTGCAGATTTAGATGGACTAGCATCAGTTTTTAATAACTATCGTATGTTTTACCGACAAGATTCCGATTTAGAAGGTGCAAAAGTATTTTTACGAAATCGTATCGAGAGAAAAGAATCCGTTATTTTCGTAGCAGTTGAAGACGGTGAATATATTGGATTCACGCAACTATATCCATCATTTTCTTCCATTTCAATGAAAGAATTATGGATTTTAAATGATCTGTTTGTACAGGCAGCGAAGCGCGGATCTGGAACAGGTAAAAAATTATTAGAAGCTGCTAAAAAATTCGCATTAGAAAATGGCGCAAAAGGTGTAAAATTACAAACAGAGATTGATAATTTATCAGCACAGCGATTATACGCTGAAAATGGTTATTTAAGAGATAATCGTTATTTCCATTATGAATTAACATTTTAAAAAATGTAAGATTAAAAGAGACGTTTTCAAAATGAAAACGTCTCTTTTAAATTGTTTTATAGTTGATTTAAAACCCAGTTTGTTGCATCTTCAAAGTTTTCTGCAATGTAGTTTGGCTCAATATGTGCCCAGTTGTCTCGGTACGTATGTAAAGCATCGTATCCAGCGCCTGTTCGAACTAATATCGTTGTCGCATTCACTTTTGCTCCTGCCACAATATCAGTCCAGCGATCACCAACTACAGCACATTCTGTTAAATCAAGCCCATGTTTTTCCGCTGCTTTAAGAAGCATGCCTGTACTTGGTTTACGGCATTCACAACCATCCCCGTGTTTATGAGGACAAACGTAAATATCATCAAAACCGAAACCTTCTAATTCTTGTACAAAATCAGCTACAGTCGCTATTCCATCCGCGATACCTGGTTGATTTGTGAAAGAGAAAATTTTTATATTTTGAGCTTTTAGTTTTTGCAGAGCTGCTTTTGTAAAGGGGAATAATGTAAAAGATCCAGGATAATGTATTGTAGTGTCGCCGCCAATTGTACCGTCACGATCAATGAAAATTGCTTTAATGTTTGTCATAGTTATAGTCCCTTCAATTAAAAAGTAGTTTAAAAATGTTTTACAAATCGATATCCATTTACTTCATAACCTAATTTTTTGTAAAAAGGATGTGCTTCCACTCTTTTTGTTCCGCTAACTAGCCATGTTCCGATGCAATTATGCTTCTTTGCTAACTGTTCTGCATAATTCATTAACACTTGTCCAATGCCTTTCCGCCGTATTGTGGAATCGACGCTAATAATTGAAATTTCTCCATAACGAGTTACATCTTCTAAATTTTCGCGTATACGAAACCCAAGTAATCCAAATATAGTTTCTTCTTCCTCATAAACATATAAAAAATCAAAAGGACTCATGTGTATGAATTGCAATCGGTTGTTCATATCTTCATAGGAAATAGAGGAACCTTTTAATTCTTTTGTTAAAGAACAAAGTGTATCTATATCATCTATCATCGCTTCACGAATTTGAAAAGGCATAGTATTCACTCCAATAAAATGTAATCAAACATTTAATATTCTGTTAAAAAATGTTTTTTCCTGCTATGAAAATAAATATTTTATAATGATATATAGATAGCTATATGTTATTCTTTTCCTTGATTGTATTGGAAATGGAAAGAAGGGGAATGTATGTTGAAGGTGAATATCCACTCAGCTGGATATGAAATAGGTGAAAAAACAATTCATGATATTGCTTTTTCAATTGAAAAAGGTGAATTAGTTGCTCTTATTGGCGCAAATGGCGCCGGGAAAAGTACGACGATTAAAACGATGCTAGGCTTACTTGTAAATATGAATGGTGAAATATCATTTGGTGAAAAGAAAAACCCGTATGCATATGTGCCGGAACATCCAACATATTATGATTATTTGACGCTCTGGGAACATATTGAATTATTAATGGCTGCTCGTGAGAATGAAGTAGGAAGCTGGGAAAGGGAAGCTGAAGAATTATTACATATGTTTCGAATGGATAAGCATAAGCATGAGTATTTATCAAAGTTTTCAAAAGGTATGAAACAAAAATCGATGCTTATATTGGCGTTTTTAACTAAGCCAGATTTTTATATAATTGACGAACCTTTTATCGGATTAGATCCAGTAGCTACGAAAGAGTTTTTAAGTTATTTATATAAAGAAAAAGAGCGCGGAGCAGGAATTTTACTTTGTACGCACGTATTGGATACTGCTGAAAGAATTTGCGAAAGATTTTTGCTCATTTCACAAGGTACATTAGTTGCAGATGGACATTTAGAGTCTATTCAAACGTTAGCAGAAATGCCAGGGAGTTCATTATTAGACTGTTTTGATGTAATCGTAAGGCGTGAACAGCATGATTAAAAAACAATTTTATAAAAGATTACGCCATGAACTCCAGCGGAAATGGAAGTCCATACGTTCGGTAACAGATTGGACAGTTGCGTTATATATAATTATTCCAGCACTTATATTTATGGGAATCTATTATCGATCACTATGGACGGAAACATTATCGATGGAAGAGACTGTGTATTTCGGATTAGGTTTACTCGCATTTTATCTTGTAACATATTCGAGAGGTGTACGCTCGTTTTTTGAACAAGCAGATAGCTTATTTTTAATTTCGTATCCAACTCATATGCGAAAATTAATTCAGTATGGCATGATATATACATTTATTCGAATAGCGATAACGAATGTAATGGTAGTAGTTGTTATGTTACCAGTGTTAATGAAAAGTATCGGAGCGACAAAGATACAAATCGTATTATTTTGGACATTCTTTACTGTATTTCGATTTATGTTGTCGTTGTTGACGAGATTTATACATATACGTGTCGGGAAACGATGGGTTTTATGGATTATAAAAAATGTAATATTTTCTATGAACTTATCCTTTTTTGGAATGAGTCTATTTTTCACTTATAAAAATCCATTTTATTTAATACTATTTATCGGTTTAGCAGTTTTCCTAGCTATAGTATTAGTAAAAGTAAAGATGAATTATAAAAATTTCTTTTTTAAAGAAGTTGAGAAAGAAAAAGAAGAAAGTATGCGTTGGACGAGCGGTATTATGCAAGTCGGTGGCCATGCTGCTAAGCCGAGCAGTTCGAATAAAAAACCGTGGATGTTTCCACATTCTAAAAGACTTTTAGGGAAAAAAGCTGATTCGCGTATCGTTGAATCTTTTTTGAAAGAATTTTTCCGTACAAGTAGTGCACGAATATTTTATATTCAAATTGTATGTATAAGCACGGTAAGTATTATGATGAGTCCGAGGTGGATTGCAGCTATTATCCTCGTATTTACGTTAGTTGCAATTTCTCGTTATGCACGCGATTATTGGAATGAATTTACGAAAAAAATGTTTCTACATTTATATTGTGATGAAGGCAAATTACTATTGTTAAGATGGAAGGCAGATCGCTATTTATTACTTCCAGTAATACTTTTGTATGGAATAGTTATACTTTCTCATTTTTATTTATTACCAGCTGTAATTGCCGGGATTATTTTTATAGTATGGATTGGTTGGATTGTATTTTTACCATAGAAAAAGAGCCGGAAATGGCTCTTTTTCTAGTCTGTAACACACTGATAAATAAAATATACTAAAAGGAGTATGCTTGCGGCGGAGTACACGACATCTAAAGTCATCTGATCGCCTCCTCATTGCTGTTGTATTTATAGTGTATGAAATCTTACAATTTCATATTCAAGTGAAAAATATGTGAACGTTAACAAAATTGTAAAGTGCAAAAATTACAATCATTTTGTATAATAGAAGAAACAACCGTTATATAAAATATAATGAGTGAAAGGGGAGGGAACATAAATGCCAAATTGGTTTAGAAAAACCTTAGTCGCATTAATTACCGTATTTACATTTGGTTTAGTGACGCCTCCTTCCATATTGCTTGATAATGCCAAAGCTGCGGACAAGCCTACGAGCACAGCTGGGCAACAAAATTTGGAAAGTACGTCCTATACATATGAAGAAGCGAATGACAGGTTAACCACCGATACTTTTATTACTTATGCAATGCAAGAAGCAGAGAAGCAGTCGATGCAAAAGTTTGGAACTAAAATTGGTCCAGTAATTGAAGATGAGTTTAAAGATGTAATATTACCGAAAATTGAAGAGGCAATTGCTGAGCTTGCCAATGATGTACCGGAGGAGTCGTTACAATCATTATCGATTTCTCAGAAACCAGCTGGTGGAAATAATGAAAAGATTTTTCACGTTTACGATACGAAATCTGGAAATGACTTACTACGATTTCATGTAAGAAGAGATCATCCACCGCAAGATGGTTATTATTTCAATTTCCACTATCATCGTTTTGATGATGGATACTCTGGACATCATGAATTAGGAAATATTTATTGGAATACGAATGTACCGCCAAAATGGCTTTCTTAAAAAGAACAAGAGAAAATCTTGTTCTTTTTTATGTTGATAAAAGGGTAAGACAACTATGTTGTTGAATAACATATGTTTAGGAAAAAGAAGCAAAGGGAGTATGGGAATGCAAAAATACATTGTTTTTGACTTTGACGGCACATTAGTAGATTCACAAAATATATTTGTACCAATTTATAACCAACTAGCTGAAAAACATGGGTATAAAACAGTAAGGGAAGAAGGAATTGAGCATTTACGTAAATTAACGATGCCAGAGAGATGTAAACAACTCGATGTACCACTGTATAAACTACCGATATTGGCGTTAGAGTTTTATAAATTATATCAACCAGCTATAAAAGATCTCGTTTTGTTCCATGGGATGAAGGATGTATTAGATGAATTACATAAAAAGGGCTACGGGATTGCGGTTATATCATCGAACTCAGAAGAACATATTCGAGCGTTTTTACACAATAATGGTATAGAAAATATTCAAGAAGTATATTGCTCTAAAAATTTGTTCGGTAAAGATAAAATGATAAAAAGGTTTTTAAAATCGAAAAAGCTAACAGAACAAGATATGTTATACGTTGGTGATGAACAGCGAGACGTAGTAGCGTGTAAAAAGGCTGGTGTGAATGTAATTTGGGTATCTTGGGGATATGATGTCATTGAAACAGTAGAAAAAGATGCACCAGATTATATGGTTCATACGCCTATGGAAATTGTACAAGTCGTACAGGGGGCACATTCTTAATATGAATACACTTCGAGCAGGTATTCATCATATTGAATTTTGGGTCGCGAATTTAGAGGAGTCTATTTCTTTTTATGATAAATTGTTTTTGATAATTGGATGGAGAAAGTTAAATGAAGTAGCATATAGTACGGGAGAAAGTGAAATATATTTTAAAGAGGTGGACGGGGAAATTGTAAGGACTTTAGGGCCTAGACATATTTGTTACCAAGCTATTCGTAGAGAAGTAGTTGATGAAGTAGCAGATTTTCTTGCTAGTACAAAAGTGAAGGTAATACGTGGTCCGATAGAAATGAGTCATTATTCGGACGGATACTATACTATTGATTTTTACGATCCGAATGGATTTATTATAGAAGTAGCGTATACACCAAATGTAGAAATGTAAGGGGAATAAACATGAAGACAATTACAGCACGGCAAAGCAATATACAAATAGTAAAAGATGCAGCAAATATTGAAGAAATCTCTAAAGGTTTCTCTCCTGATAAAAAATATATAATTACGACTATTGAAGATGAAAAGTATTTGTTACGGACAGGCGATATAAAAGAGTTTGAAAGAAAGAAAATAGAGTTTCAAATTTTAAATGAAATGCAAAAACGTAGTGTGCAAGCACAAAAGCCAATTGAAATGGGTTTGTTGGAAGAAGAAGGTTTATGCTACGGTGTTTTTTCGTATATAGAAGGAGAAGATGCGAAGAAGCTATTGCCTACGTATTCACCAAAAGAACAATATAATATTGGTATAGAGGCAGGAAAAGATTTAGCAAAAATGCATACATATGAAGCTCCTAAGGATATATTTCCATGGTATGAAAGAGCAATGAAAAAACACCGGAAATATTTAGTGGCATATAAAACATGTGGAATAAAAATAAAAAATGATGATAAAATCATAAAGTTTATAGATGATAATGAAATGTATTTACAAAACCGCCCAAATCGATTTCAACACGATGATTTTCATTTAGAAAATATAATTGTGCGGGATGGGAAATATGTAGGTGTTGTTGATTTTAATGGATACGACTGGGGCGATCCACTTCATGATTTCGTGAAAATTGCACTATTTGCAAGGGACATTAGTATTCCGTATTCAATTGGACAAATAGAAGGATACTTTAATGGTAGAATACCAGAGGAGTTTTGGAAATTATATGCGGTGTACGTTGGCATGACAGTTTTCTCATCAGTTGTCTGGTCCTTACGAGCAGCACCGCATATGTTAGATGATACGTTAGAACGTCTTACTATAGTTTTAAAGGATCATAAAAACTTTGAATTATCGAAGCCGATTTGGTTTGATAGTGAAATGATAAATGAAGAATAGGAAAAGTAGGTGTGTTATCTCACACCTACTTTTTTATTATTAAAATAATTATTAAATTTTCTTAAATGTAAGCGGCTGAGTACTTAACGTAGCTGGTACATGTAACTGAAGGGATGGGAATTCACCACTCACACTCATTTCATAAGCGAATAATAAACTCATTTTCATTTGGAATAACTCAACTTCTGCGGAGAAGATGTCGTAATGATGATGCCCTAATTGAATATCCATCTCCATAAATTGTACATTTAACGAATCATCTCGCTTGTATATTTGTAATGTTCCGTATGCAGGATGTTCAAAAGTACCAGTATAATCCTCTAACTTGTGAGAAGGTGTAGTTCCTTTAATTTGTTCAGGAAGTGATTCAGTTGCTTCTTTCATCATTTCCTTCATTTTTTCAGTATCTTCTACAGCACGTTTATGCCAATCAATGGATTCTAATTCAAGTAGTTCATCATAAATTTGATTAGCGAGATAAGTAGGAAGTAATGTGCCTCCAGCATTTGTTAAAATGACAAGGCCTATGTTTTCATTTGGTATGAATGAAACGAGCGCTGAAAATCCATCAATATTACCGCCATGATGAACCACCTTATTACCACGATAAGCGCTAATAAACCAACCAAGTCCGTAACTATTTAATGGAGATTCGGGAAGTGATAAAATCGGTTGATCTGGAATTGAATTGTGTGGTGTATACATTTGTTGTAATAATTCAGAGGAGATTAATTCATGATCTCCAAACTTTCCTTCGTTTAAGTGAAGAAGTACCCAATTTGCCATATCTTCAATTGTAGAATTAATACATCCAGCAGCGCCGACTGTATCGATGTTACGGAATGGAACTTCTTTTATTTCATCTTCATTTTCAATGTAAGGTAAAGCATAATCATCTGTAGTTTGTGAATCTGTAACAGAGAAATTTGTATGTCTCATATTTAAAGGTTCTAAAATATGTTCTGTAGCGTATTGCTCCCATGTTTGATTTGTAATGTTTTCAACAATGTAGCTAATTGTTGCATACATTAAGTTGTTATAAAGAAATGCTGTGCGGAACGGTGCATCAAGTTGTAAATGTTTTATTTTTTCAACGAGATCTTTTCGAGATAAGGAAGAGCTGTACCAAAGAGCCTCATGACGACTTACCCCAGTACGATGGGAAGCCAAATCTCGTCCTGTAACTTGTGAGCTAGCAAGTAGTTCAGATAAAGAGAAGTTAGGTATATAAGACTGGACAGGAGTATCCCAATTAAACTTTTTTTGCTGTGCCAACAAGCTTAATGAAAGTGTGCCAAAAGCTTTCGTTGAGGAACCGATTGCGAACCGAGTACTCGGTGTAACAGGTTCTTTTGTTACTATATTTCGATATCCGAAACCTTCTGAAAGAATAACTTCACCGTCTTTTATAACAGCTACAGCAGCACCAGGAACGTTTAAATCCTTCATCATTTTTTCAACCGTTGTTTGTAACGAAGTCATAACAGGAGTTTCAATTTTAGACATACTTCTAACCTCCAAATATAAATTTTGTCCTACCGCACTATACTTTCGGTAATAGAAAATGAAAACCTTTTTAAATATGGAAAGTTAATAATTTTGTAAGAATTACTGAAATAATTTTTATTTATCAAGATTATTAAATTTATTGTTTTTCATGTTATGATAAATTTCATATAAGATTGAAAGAAGGTTTTCCTACATATGAAACATGCTGAATATGAATACTTAAATTTATGCCGCCATGTAATGGAGCACGGTACGAAGAAAGAAGATCGTACAGGGACAGGAACTGTATCTGTATTTGGATATCAAATGCGTTTTGATCTGAGTAAAGGGTTTCCTTTATTAACGACAAAGAGAGTCCCGTTTCGCCTTGTAGCAAGTGAACTGCTTTGGTTTATGAAAGGTGATACAAATATTCGTTATTTATTGCAACATAATAATAATATTTGGAATGAATGGGCATTTAAGAGCTGGGTAGAAGGTGACGAATATACTGGCCCTGACATGACTGATTTTGGTCTTCGTTCACAACAAGATGAGGAATTTAAAGTGCAGTACGATGAGCAAATGGAATTGTTTAAAAAGAACGTTCTAGAAGATGATGATTTTTCGAATAAATATGGTTATTTAGGAGACGTATACGGAAAGCAATGGCGTGCTTGGAAAACGACAGCTGGTGAGACACTTGATCAATTAAAAGATGTAATTGAAATGATTAAAAAAACGCCAGACTCACGTCGCCTAATTGTTTCTGCTTGGAATCCTGAAGATGTACCAAGTATGGCATTACCGCCTTGTCATACCCTATTCCAATTTTATGTAGCGGATGGCAAACTTTCTTGTCAGCTATATCAAAGAAGTGGAGATATATTCCTTGGCATTCCATTTAACATTGCAAGCTATTCACTTCTAACACATTTAATAGCACATGAATGTGGTCTTGAAGTAGGAGAGTTTGTTCATACAATTGGTGATGCACATATTTATACGAATCATTTTGAACAAGTCGAAAAGCAGTTGGCACGTGAACCACACCCGTTCCCTAAACTTACATTAAATCCAGATGTGAAATCTGTGTTTGATTTTGAGATGGAAGATTTAACGATTGAAGGATATGATCCACACCCAGCGATTAAAGCACCGGTTGCAGTGTAATTGTAGAGGAGATGACAAGATGATTGTTTCATTTATGGTCGCAATGGACGAGAATAGAGTAATTGGTAAAGATAATAACTTACCTTGGCGTTTACCGAGTGAATTACAGTATGTAAAGAAAACGACGATGGGTCACCCACTTATTATGGGGAGAAAGAACTATGAAGCAATTGGTAGACCATTGCCTGGAAGACGTAATATTATTGTAACTCGTAATGAAGGGTATCATGTAGAAGGCTGCGAAGTAGCTCATACTGTAGAAGAAGTGTTTGAACTATGTAAAAATGAAGAAGAGATTTTTATTTTTGGCGGAGCGCAAATTTATGATCTCTTTTTACCTTATGTAGACAAGTTATATATAACAAAAATCCACCACGCATTTGAAGGGGACACATTCTTCCCAGAAATGGATATGACAAATTGGAAAGAGATTTTTGTAGAAAAAGGTTTAACGGATGAAAAAAATCCGTATACGTATTATTACCATGTATACGAGAAACAACAATAATAATAAAAATTGATGTGAGTATTCGCATCAATTTTTTTATTTGTATTTATAAATGTAAGTTTATAGAGGATATTCAATAGTGCTATAATGAAAGGTAGCATGTGAAAAATGCTAAAATTTTCAAAAGTATTAATATAGAAAGAGGAGGAGAATCAGTTGAGAAAAATATGGGGGATTCTTTTTCTTTGCTTAACATTCATGTTAGTTGGATGTGGTAAAGAAGAAAAACCACAAGAAGCGTTTGATACATATGTAAAAGCATGGAATAAACAAAAATTTGCAGATATGTACGATCAATTATCAGAAAATGCAAAAAAAGATATTTCAAAGAAAGAGTTTACTGAGAAATATGAAAAAATTTATTCTGGTATTGAAGTAAAAGACTTAAAGGTAGAAACAGGGGAAGTAAAAGAAGATAAAAAAGATGAAGGCCCTGTTCCTTTTAAAGTAAGCATGGATACAGTTGGTGGTAAAATCACTTTTGGTCATGAAGCAAAAATGGTGAAAGAAAAAGATGGAGATAAAGAATCTTGGAAAATAGATTGGACACCTGATTTCATTTTCCCTGGCATGACAAAAGATAGTAAAGTGCGTATGCAAACAACACAACCAAAACGTGGTGAAATATACGATCGTAATGGAAAAGGTCTTGCGACGAATGGGAAAGCTTCTGAGATTGGAATTATTCCAGAAAAATTAGATGAAACTGCTCCGCAAACGAAAGAAGCAGTAGCGAAGTTGTTAAATATGTCTGTAGAAGAGATTGATCAAAAACTAGCTGCGAAATGGGTAAAACCAGGGTATCTCGTACCAATTGGAATTTTGCCTGAGGGAGCAACGCAAAATACGTACATCGATTTACCAGGTGTTGTAGCAAAACCTGTAAATGTTCGTACATATCCGTTAGGGGAAGCAGCAGCGCATCTTACTGGTTATATCGGAAAAGTAAATGCTGAAGATTTAAAAACGCTTCAAAAGAAAGGCTATCAAGCCGATGAACCAGTTGGTAAGGCTGGATTAGAGCAAGTATTGGAAGAACAGCTACGCGGGAAAAAAGGTGGCCGTGTCTTCATGGAAGATGCACAGGGAAAAGAAATTAAAAATTTAGCGAAAACAGATGCTGTTGATGGAGAAAATGTAACTTTAACTATCGATAGTGTTGTTCAAGAAAAAACGTATAATGAAATGAAGGGAGAAGCTGGTTCAAGTGCGGCAATTAATCCGAAAAGTGGAGAAACAATTGCTCTTGTAAGTAGTCCAGCTTATAATCCTAATTTAATTGCACGAGGAACATCAAAAGCACAACGTGAGGCTTGGAATAATGATCCGAAAAAACCGATGACGAATCGATTTACACAATTATCGGTACCAGGTTCTGTATTTAAGCCAATTACAGGTGCAATTGGTCTTGAAACGAAAACAATCGATCCAAAAGAAGAATTGAAAATTGAAGGACTGAAATGGACGAAAGATTCTTCTTGGGGCAATTATTACGTAACACGTGTAAAAGATGCGAATCCGATTGATTTTGATAAGGCAATGAAATACTCGGATAATATTTATTTCGCACAAGAAGCTTTGAAAATTGGAAAAGATAAATTTATGGCTGAGGCGAAAAAATTCGGATTTGATGAGAAATTACCAATTGAATACGGATTCCCAGCTTCTAAAATCGCAAATGATGGCATAAAAAATGATATTCAAATGGCAGATACAGGATATGGACAAGGACAAGTCTTAATGACTCCTCTTCATTTAGCTTTAACGTATGCACCGATTGTAAATGATGGAAAGATTCCGTCACCGTATCTTATTAAAACAGATAAACAACCAAAAGTTTGGAAAGAGAACGTGATTTCTAAAGAAAATCAAGATATATTGAAAACGGCTTTAACGAAAGTAATTAACGATCCAGATGGTACTGGAAAAATTGCTAAAATTGATGGTATGACTCTTGCTGGCAAAACAGGTACAGCGGAATTAAAAGTATCCAAAGAGGCCGAAGGAAAAGAACTAGGCTGGTTCGCTGCATTTGATTTAAATTCACCAGATATGGTCATTACAATGATGATTGAAGATGTAAAAGGTAGAGGCGGAAGTAACATTCCAGCTGAAAAAGTGAAACATGTTTTTCAAAAGTAGTAATTGAAGAAGACTATCTCCATGAAATATGGAGATAGTTTTTTATTTGATTAAAACCTTAATATTTATATACAAAAACTAACTGAAATAATATAACTTATTAACTTACGAAAAAAAAGTAGCTATTTTTATTGACATCCATTAAAACTTTTTGTATTATACTTACATAAGGTAAGTTGTTTACTATAAAATAATAAATCTCGAATTAAATATAAAATAGAAAAAGGGAGATAATACAATGACAAAAGTACTATTTATTACAGCAAATCCAAATTCAGCAGAAGGTTCTTTCGGTATGGCAGTAGGGGAAGCTTTCATCGAAGCATATAAAAACGAACATCCACAAGACGAAGTTGTAACAATTGATTTATTCAATACAACTGTACCAGCAATCGATGCAGACGTATTCGCTGCTTGGGGTAAATTTGCAGCAGGCGAAGGATTCGAAGCTTTAAGTGAAAATCAGCAACAAAAAGTTGCAGCAATGAACAATAACTTAGAAACATTTATGCATGCAGATCGTTATGTATTCGTGACTCCAATGTGGAACTTCAGCTACCCAGCAGTAGTGAAAGCATACTTAGATAACTTATCAATCGCAGGTAAAACATTTAAATATACTGAAAATGGTCCAGTTGGCTTACTAGAAGGAAAAAAAGCACTTCATATTCAAGCTACAGGCGGCGTTTACTCTGAAGGAGCATACGCATCTATGGACTTCGGTCGCAATCATTTAAATGCAGTATTAGGATTCATGGGTGTATCAGACACTGAATATATTGCAGTTGAAGGAATGAATGCAAATCCTGAAAAAGCACAAGACATTAAAGAAGCAGCAATTGCAAGTGCACGCGAATTAGCAAAACGTTTCTAATATAGAAAACTTCAAAATGTCCAAACACTTGTTGTTTGGACATTTTTTCTTCTTTTTCCTTCGTTTGTCTAGTATAATGAAGGTCGGAATGATAATAGGTGGGGGTTCTGTATGATTCAAACGTTTTTTAAAATCTTTTATTTAATTTTAATCGTAATTGCGATTACACCAAGGTTGTGGCGTATAAAAAGAAAAGCAAATGCGATGTCACCGCAAGAAAAAGATAGTGTTGTGTATAAAACAACAAACTGGTTTGGTAAGAAAATGGTGCGTGTAACTGGATCGACTGTAGAAGTAAAGGGACTTGAAAATGTTCCAAAAGACAAGCCGGTGCTAGTTGTAAGTAATCATCAAAGTAATATGGATATTCCTGTTTTACTAGGTTACTTAAATAAGCCAATTGGATTCGTTTCAAAAGCGGAAATTAAAAAGTTTCCGGTTGTACCAACATGGATGGAACTAATGAATTGTGTGTTTATGGACCGCAGCGATCGCCGTCAATCTCTTAAGGCAATTAAAGATGGAATTGAACTATTAAAGAATGGACATTCTATCGTAATTTTCCCTGAAGGAACGAGAAGTAAGGGTGGCGAAATTGGAGAGTTTAAAGCGGGTAGTTTTCACCTAGCAGTAAAATCTGGTGTAGCAATCTTACCTGTAACGTTAGATGGTACATATAAAATGTTTGAAGCGAATGGAAATCGTATGAAACCAGCTCATGCAACAGTAACGATTTCTAAGCCAATTACACCTGAAGAATATGCAAGTATGGATGCTAAAGAGTTAACCCAGCATACAAAAGATATTATTGCATCTCAATTACATAAGTAATAAAAAAGTTTCAGCTTAAACAAGCTGAAACTTTTTTTATGCTGCGGGTAAGACATAAAACAGTACGCAGAAAAACATCATTGTACTACCGCCTAGTACGAAGAGATGCCAAATGGCATGATTGAACGGAAGCTTTTCCCAAAGGAAGAATATAGCTCCGACAGAATACAAAATGCCTCCTATTAATAGTAGTGAGAAGCCGTGACCGGTTAAATTTTCATAAAGGGGTTTAATGGCAACGATGATGAGCCAGCCCATAATGATATAACATAATGTTGATGTTTTAATAAAGCGACGAACAAAGAAGATTTTGAAAATAATGCCACCAATCGCAAGGGTCCAAATAATTGCGAGTAAAGTCCAACCGAGCGGACCACGCAGTGTAATGAGTAGAAATGGTGTATACGTGCCGGCAATTAATAAATATATGGCGGAGTGATCTAAAATGGTAAATAACTTTTCTACTTTTGGATGATGGATACTATGTAACAGTGTAGAAAATAAGTATAGCAAGAACATGCTTACACCATAAACGGTAAAGCCAACAACAGCAGATGCTGTGCCATGTTTGGAAGCATGAATAATTAATATGATTAAGGCAGGGATGCTTAAAATGGCACCGATACCATGGGTAATTGCATTCGCAATTTCTTCTTTTACAAATTGGGTCATTCTTTTAATTTTTTGCGTCATAATGTTAATTCCTTTCACTGTATTGAGATAAGTTATATTTTCCTTAACCATATCATATACAAAAGGAATAGAAAATGATATTCAATTGATTATATTTTCGAATTTTTTTGATAAAAGACAACGGATACATTGACGTTTACGAAATTTTTTGACAAAATGAACTTATGGAATAGTAGGACAAGGAATCTACTTATGAAGGGGATGGGGAAATGTTTTCAAATATTGGCTTTCCAGGGTTAATTTTAATTTTAGTAGCAGTGTTAATTTTATTTGGCCCAAAAAAGTTACCGGAAATTGGGAAAGCTTTAGGGGAAACGTTAAAAGAATTTAAAAAATCAACAAAAGAATTGACTGATGAGGCATTTCAAGAGAAAGAAAAAAATAAATAAATAAAAGAATATGCTGAAGTTTTTCTCGGAATGGATAAATAAAGTGTGGTGAACGAGATGGAAGATCGGGAAATGAGCGTAGTAGAACATATTGTTGAGCTTCGCAAACGAGTAATATATACAGTATTATCCTTTGTATTATTTTTAATTATTGGATTTACTTTTACGAAGGATATTTATTTTTGGCTTGTAAAAGATTTACCAATGAAATTAACTGTTCTCGGTCCAAGTGATGTGTTGTGGATTTTTTTCTCGATTGCTACAGTATTTGCTATCGTTTGTACAATTCCTTTTGCTGCGATACAAATTTGGTTATTTGTAAAACCAGGTTTACATCCCAATGAACAAAAAATGACATTAATGTATATACCGGTATTGTCTATATTATTTATAGCAGGCCTATCTTTCGGTTATTTTATCGTCATGCCATTTTTATTTCATTTCCTAACTACAATTGGTAATGAGATGTTTAATACGATGTTTACAACGGAAAAATATTTTCATTTCGTATTAAATTTAACAGTTCCGTTTGCTGTTATATTTGAATTACCTGTAGTTGTTATGTTTTTAACGAGTATAGGTCTTCTAACGGCAGAATTTCTTCAGAAAATAAGAAGATATGCTTATGTCGTGTTGATTATAATTGCATCATGTATATCGCCGCCAGATTTTTTATCACATAGTTTAGTAGCGGTACCGCTTATTTGTATTTATGAAATCAGTATCGCTTTATCAAAGATAGTTAGTAAACGAAAACAGAAAAGAGAAGAAATACAGTCGAAAAGTGCCTCGTTATAAAGGCACTTTTTAATTTATTTGTTATACTCTAGCTATAATTGTATACAATATATAGAAGGAAAAAATTATAGAATCTCCAAAATTTAGACAAACTTTTCATTTTTATAAGTTTATACTGAAGTTATCAAGCTATATATGGATAATAAGACTCCCGTCTCAAAGGATATATAGGACAGGGTTCGAATTAGGTGGATATAAATGAAGTATTAACTTCTAAATGGGGCAGCTTAAGGATATTTTAGTATTCATAGGAAACCTACACTAAAAAACGTGTTAAAGAATAAAGTGGAGGAAGTTCAAAAATCCAACGAAAAAGAGGATTGATATTGTGATTACGAAAAGTTTTTATTTCACTCATGCAACAGGGAATTGTATTAAAATATTTGAAATCCCTGTCCTACAAACACAGCATCCATTAGCGTTTCTAATTCAGTCTCGTCTTCAATTGTTTATTGCGAAAATTCAAAAACATAAAAACCCAAGATTCTCGTACTCTTTCCGTGAATATTTACAAAGTTGTTTGAAGTGGAATGATTATTCAAATGTATATAAGACAAATACTCTTGAAAAGAATGCATAATACACAGCAGGGACAGAGTTAGATAGGCTCTGTCTTTTTTATTTTAGGTATAAAAATATAATTAATTTGGTGAAATTCATTCGAAATTGTTGAAAGCATCGGGAATGCTAGTATAATAACAGGGAGAGCGTATTGGAAAGGGAAGAATATAATATGCAAAAAATTAAAATTGTAACAGATTCAACGGCAGATTTATCAAAAGATATAATTGAGAAGTATGATATTCATGTTTTACCATTATCTATTTCTGTAAATGGACAAACATACTTAGATCGTGTAGATTTGCAACCGGATGAATTTATTGAAGAAATGATTAAATCAGAAGAATTACCAAAAACATCACAACCGGCTATGGGTACATTTGTAGAAATGTATGACAAGCTAGGCGAAGATGGAAGTGAAGTACTTTCCATTCATATGACAGGTGGAATGAGCGGTACTGTCGCAACAGCGAATAGCGCTGCATCAATGACAGATACAAAAGTAACAGTTGTTGATTCTCAATTTATTACACATGCTTTAGCATATCAAGTAATTGAAGCGGCAAAAATGGCAAAAGAAGAATGCTCACTAGAAGATATTTTAAAACGTATTGATGAAGTAAGAAAGAATACTCGTTTATATGTTGTCGTAGATACATTAGAAAACTTAGTAAAAGGTGGACGCATCGGTAAAGGTAAGGCACTTATTGGTTCTTTACTTAATATTAAACCAATTGCAAGTTTAGAAGGCGGCGTATATAATCCGGTAACGAAAGTACGTAGCCAAGGGCAGATTGTAAAAACGTTGGCTAAACTATTCGAGGAAGATACTGCTGGAAAAGTGGTGAAAGCTGTTGCGATTCCACATGCTAAAGCAATTCCTTTAGCAGAAAGTGTAAAAGCTGCTGTTGAAAAAGTGAATGGATTCACTCAATCAGAGATTTTCTATACAACACCAGTTATCAGTACTCATACAGGACCAGGAGCAATTGGTTTTATGTATTTAGCAGAGTAATAAAAAAGCTACTTGAAATGAATTTTCAAGTAGCTTTTTTATTATTTCAGGACAGAAAATAAGAAATGAGAAGGGCAATACAGGCGCTACCGCTAATTATATAGCGAGTCTGTAAATAATCTTTCATGGAAAACACCCTTTTCAATTTTTTAAAGTATATGATAAATTACTCGTAAAAATTAGTACTATTATACATGAGAAGTTTCTGTGATTTTTACTGGTTCTTTAACGGGGACAATAGGGCTATAAGTGAAAGTTTGACCTAAAAAGAGAACATGTAGCTGTTCCCACGGTAGCATTCGTAAATTCCAGTTATTTCGTAGTCGTGTTACTGCTTCCCTTGGTGTTTCATCTGCTAAAGCAAAAGTACCGTAGTGCATGGGAATGAAATGTGTAGCTTTTATATCTAGATAGGCTTGCACAGCTTCTTCTGGTGAAACGTGAGACACTTTCATAAACCATTCTGGTTCATAGGCACCAATTGGCATAAGTGCAATATCGATTGAAAAACGTTTGCCGATCTCTTTAAATCCTTGGAAATAACCACTATCACCACAAAAATAAATGGTTTCTGAAGAAGTCATATTATCAATGATCCACCCTCCCCAGTGAGAGGTGTTCATATCAAATAATGTTCTTCTCGTCCAGTGCTGGGCAGGTACGAAGTGAAAAGAGACTTCATCAATTGTTGTACTTTCCCACCAGTTGTATTCTTCTACATTGGTGAATTTTTTACGAGTAAATAATTTTTTTAGCCCAATAGGAACAAGGTATAAGGCATCATCATTTAGTTGACGAAGAGATGAAAAGTCTAAATGATCGTAATGACCGTGTGAAATAAGAACGATATCGATTTTAGGTAGTTCTTTTATAGTGAGCCCTGGCTCAGTAAGTCGTGGAACTAACTTTAATTTATTTGCCCATACTGGATCTGTTAAAATATTTAAGCCGTTCGTTTGAATGAGAAAAGTTGAATGACCAATCCATGTGACAGTCGTTTTTTCAAAGTTATTTAGTAGAAATTTACTTTGTTTAACAGGTGATTGTTCTACTAGAAAAGAAAAGTCTTTTTTGTTTTGCTTTCTCTCTTTACGCCAACGTAAGAAGGAGCGAATTGATTTTTTTGTACTTGCATTATCCATATTTTCATAGTGCTTTGCCATGAACATCACCTCATTTAAAATCGTTGTAGTTGTATTGTACCGAAATGTTGTTAAGGAATACAGTGTTTAACATGGATTAATGTTTAAGCAATTGTAAAAAAATAGGGGGATTTATTTACAAATTTAACAATGAACTTCGTTTCGCAAATAATGGTTAGAGAAATAATAGTAGTAAAATATATTTTGTCTAGTAATTCGCTTGAAATAAAGAAGTAACATACGTAAATTCGTACGATTTCGTGAACAAATGATGTAAACAATTTTCTCATAGTGTTTACTTTTGTTATGATATACATAACTTACATAAATTAAGGATAGAGAAGAGAGGTTTAATAATGAAGCGTTATCAAAAGTTAATTGGTCTTATGGTTGTATTTTGTCTCTTTGTACTTGCAGGTTGTAGCAGTTCAGGGTCAAAATTACGTAAACCGTTAAACTGGGATTTAGAAACTTTCCAATTTACAAATCAAGAAGGAAAGCCGTTTGGTACAAAAGATTTAAAAGGGAAAGTCTGGGTAGCTGATTTCATGTTTACAAGCTGTCAAACGGTTTGTCCGCCAATGACTGCTAATATGGCGAAATTACAGAAAATGGCTAAGGAAGAGAAATTAGACGTTCAGTTTGTTTCGTTTAGTGTAGACCCTGAACTTGATAAACCAGAAAATTTGAAAGCATTCATTCAAAAGTTTACAGAGGATACAAGTAATTGGAACTTGTTAACAGGTTATTCACTGGAGGATATTACAAAGTTTTCAAAAGATAACTTCCAATCGCTTGTAGATAAACCAGAGAATGGGCAAGTAATACACGGTACTTCATTTTTCTTAGTCGATCAAAATGGAAAAGTAATGAAAAAATATAGCGGCATTAGCAATACGCCATACGAAGATATTATACGTGATATGAAGCGATTAGCTGATTAAAAAGAAGGGTGCTAAGCACCCTTCTTTTATTAGTATTCAGTCTATGGATAATATGTCATGCTGTTGTGGTAATTTCGGTGCGCGAATTTCTAATACACCGTTTTGATAAGAAGCTTTCGTTGCTTTTTTATTAATTAAATATGGTAACTTAATAATTCTTGACGCTTCTGAAATGGAACGTTCCCGGCGATAATAGTTATGAGATGTCTGTTCTTCTTCCGTCTCTTCAAGTATATCTTCTTTTACAGAGACTTTTAAGTATTCGCTTTGTATTTCAATTTGAATTTGTTCTTTTTGTATACCTGGTAGTTCGGCTGTAACGACGAGTTCGTCACCAACTTCGTATAAATCTACTGGGAATGTTAATAAACGGTTTCCTTTTTGGAAAAAATGATTTAAATCAGCAATTACGCCACGAAGAGGTGTTTGTTCGAAAAAATCATCAATTTGTTTTAAATAATTACGAACCGGTGGGCGAGAAGAATCTTTTTTTTCTTCACTCATGGTATTACCTCCTAGAAATCAATTTGCAATATCATATGACAAAAGCGGAGAAAGGTGAGTGCCTAGTTTTCATGTTTTCATAAAAAAATGTTAAAAATGTGAAATGGAGTGAGTTTTTTATAGTTTTTGGTCGCCATATTCAGTTGATTATGCTAGTATAAATAGGGTTGATATAGTAGTATTGAGACAGAATGAAAACTGAAAGAGGGTAAGAAGTATGTGTGGTTTTGTAGGATGTTTATGTGAAAACCCTAGAGAGTTTTCAGAAACAGAAAAACATCAATTTGAAAATATGAACACGATGATTTTCCACCGCGGTCCAGATGACGAAGGATATTTTCGTGATGAACATGTACAATTTGGCTTCCGCCGTTTAAGTATCATTGACTTAGAGGCAGGACATCAGCCGTTAACTTATGAAAATGATCGATATGTAATTATTTTTAATGGTGAAATTTACAATTATGTAGAACTACGTGAAATGTTACTTGAAAAAGGTGCAACTTTTGCTACACAATCTGATACAGAAGTTATCATTGCATTGTATGCACATATGAAAGAAAAATGTGTAGACTACCTTCGTGGTATGTTCGCATTTATGATTTGGGATCGTGAAGAAAAGACACTTTTCGGTGCACGTGACCACTTCGGTATTAAGCCTTTATACATCGCACAACAAGGTGATACTACATTCTTCGCATCTGAGAAGAAAAGTATTATGCATGTAATGGAAGACAAAGGGGTAAACCCAAAGTCACTACAACACTACTTTACGTACCAATATGGTCCAGAGCCAGAAACATTAACAATTGATGTTAACAAAATTGAGCCTGGTCATTACTTCGTAAAAGAAATCGGTAAAGAGATGGAAATCCATCGCTACTGGAATCCTTATTTCAACGCTTCAAGCGCAACGAAAGAGGAGCATATCCAAGCAATTCGTGATGTATTATACGATTCTGTAAAAGTACATATGCGTAGTGATGTACCAGTAGGTTCTTTCTTATCTGGTGGTATCGATTCATCTATTATTGCTTCTATCGCAAGAGAAATGAATCCAAATCTATTAACATTCTCTATTGGTTTCGAACAACGTGGTTTCAGTGAAGTTGATGTTGCGAAAGAAACTGCTGAGAAATTAGGAGTTAAAAACCATAACGTATTCATTACAGCGCAAGAATTTATGGATGAGTTCCCAAAAATCATTTGGCATATGGATGATCCTTTAGCGGATCCAGCAGCTGTACCATTGTATTTCGTTGCGAAAGAAGCGCGTAAACACGTAACGGTTGTTCTTTCTGGTGAAGGTGCAGACGAGTTGTTTGGTGGATATAACATTTATCGTGAGCCAAACTCGTTAAAAATGTTCTCTTACATTCCTAGCCCAGGAAAGAGTGTTCTAAAGGCATTAAGTGGTGCTCTTAAAGAAGGGTTTAAAGGAAAAAGCTTCTTAGAGCGTGGATGTACGCCAATCGAAGAGCGTTACTATGGAAATGCGAAAATCTTCCGTGAAGAAGAGAAAGCTGAATTAATGAAGTATTACGATGAAAGTGTTAACTATATGGATATCACGAAACCATTGTATAACGAAATTAAAGATTATGATGATGTAAGTAAAATGCAGTACATTGATATGTTCACATGGTTACGCGGCGATATTTTATTAAAAGCTGATAAAATGACGATGGCAAATTCATTAGAACTTCGTGTACCGTTCTTAGATAAAGAAGTATTTGACGTTGCATCTAAAATTCCGACAGAATTTAAAATTGCAAACGGAACAACGAAAGCTATATTACGTGAAGCTGCTCGTGGAATTGTTCCGGATCACGTGTTAGATCGTAAAAAGCTTGGATTCCCAGTACCAATTCGTCACTGGTTAAAAGATGAAATGCACGATTGGGCTGTAAATATTATTAAAGAAAGCAAAACTGAGCATTTAATCGAAAAACAGTATGTATTAAACTTACTGGAAGCACATTGTGCAGATAAAGGCGATTATAGCCGTAAAATTTGGACTGTACTTGCGTTTATGGTATGGCATCAAATTTATGTTGAGCATAAATACGATACGAATAAGTTCCACGAAGAAACAAAGCGTGCGTATAGCTTAGTTTAATAAAAAACCTTAAGGTCGCATTCGATCTTAAGGTTTTTTTCATAAATTGCATTTATTATTGATACAATAATAGTAAAAGGATGGACAACATATGATTACGTTTGAGAAAGTAAATACAGAAAATGAAAGTGCTGTAAAAGAAATGTTTCACTCACACAGCTTAGATGAGAAAAAGGTTCAGTATTGTGTAAAGGTTGATGATACATATATTGGTGTAATAGATTATAGCGTTCAAGAAGAGAGTGCTATTTTGTCACAGTTAATTATTCATTTTGATTATCAAGGTTATGGATACGGGACAAATACGTATTTTACATTTGAAGAAATGATGAAACAGAGAAATGTGAAAGAAATAAAAGTATTGCAAGAAATGTTTACGGAACAAGCTAAATCTTTCATAGAGGGATCTGGTTTTATTGAGGAAAATGGAATATATGTAAAGAAAATATAGTGAATATTGATTAGGTGATGATATGAATATAAGGTAGGTGGACGTATGACGATAACTTCTGGTCTTGTATTAGTTGGAGGTTGTTTTATAGTAGCAGAACTATGCCAGACTTTTATTCGGAAAAGAATGTATAAGAAGAGAAGACCATATGAATTACAATATATTCCCGTATTTTTAATTTTGTTTTGTATGCTATTTGTATTGCAAAACATAACGTATTTCCCACCTCTTTTGAACATCTTTTTGAAGTTTGGGTTGCTATATAGCGGCGGTGGGATATTTCTTTTATTTCTTTTATTTTGCATACGTTACATCCATTATCAATCGTATATATTCATTTTAAATTGGCTAAAGCAAAGCGATAGAAACCGCCTTACATAAGGGGGTTTTTTTATTTGTACTTGTAACGGAACTTGTACAATTAACATAAAATAGGACGAGTAGAAATGAAAGCTTATTACAATAAAGAAAGGAACGAAAAAGATATATGAAACTTGTTATAGACGCAGGGCATGGTGGATATGATTCTGGTGCTGTTGGTAATGGGTTAGTGGAAAAAGAGTTAACACTTCAAATTGCTAGACGTGTGCGAGATATTTTATCTGCAAATTATCCAATCAATATTAAAATGACACGTGATAGTGATGTGTTTATCTCTTTATCAGAACGTGCTAATATTGCTAATTCATTTGGTGCAGATTATTTTATCTCATTTCACATTAATAGTGGCGGTGGAACTGGATTTGAAAGTTATATTTACAACGCGCTATCTAATAGTAGTTCCGCATATGAAAAGCAACAAAAAATGCATGCAGCAGTCAATCCTGTATTAACAAAATACGGTCTTCGTGACCGAGGAGCCAAAAAAGCAAATTATGCGGTACTAAGAGAGACTGCAATGGATGCAATTTTAACAGAGACTGCCTTTATTGATACAACGTTTGATGCTAATTTATTGAAAAATCCACAATTTATCGAAGATCTAAGCCAAGCGTATGCAAACGGAATAGCAGCTATTTTTGGAGTAGCTCCAAATCCGAATCCTCCAAATCCACAACCAACACCACAAACGAAGGGGATTGCCTATATACTTGGGAAAAATGTGAATTTAAGAAGTGGCCCATCAACGTCTTCTTCAGTTATTCGTCAACTAAACGCCCCAGAATCGTATGTCGTATATCAGGAAAGTAACGGATGGTTAGACTTAGGAAATGGACAATGGGTGTATAATGACCCTTCGTACATTAATTTTGTAAAGACGAGCAATAGTGATGGAAGTCCAATTGGTGTCGCTTATATACAAGGAACGAATGTGAACTTAAGAAGTGGTCCATCAACATCTTCTTCAGTTATTCGTAAATTAAATAATCCAGAATCTTATTTAGTATATATTAATCAAAACGGTTGGTTGAACCTTGGTGGAAATCAATGGGTGTATAATGATCCATCATATATTAAATATAATCAATATTAGGAAATGAGTTTATAATGTAATACGAATGCGTATTTATGTATAACGTAGATACGCATTTTAAGAACGTTTATTATTTTCATACTTATACACTTTATTTTAAAAATAAACATTTGAATAGCGGATAGAATCTAAAATGTATATATTGAAAAAGTTTTCTGATATACATTGACAATGTATGTAATATACATTAATCTTTAATTGTTAATGATAATCGATTTCATCTAGGGAGGACATATGGTACATAGTAAAAAAATATTTATGTTCTGCATTATGATACTTATGGTAATAATCGCAGGGTGTAGCAAAGAAGAGAAAAAAGAAAATGATACATCGGCTAAAGCAAAAGATTCGTATACTGTAAAGCATGCAATGGGTGAAACAACAGTAAATGGTACACCTAAAAAAGTAGTTGTTTTAACAAATGAGGGTGCGGAGGCGCTTTTAGCTGTCGGAGTAACACCAGTTGGAACTACAAAACCACGTGCTGGTGATGAATGGTATCCTCATTTAGCGAAAGATTTAAAAGATACGAAAGTTGTAGGTACTGAGCGTGATATTAATTTAGAGGCAGTTATGAAGCTTAAGCCAGATTTAATTATTGGGAATAAAATGCGTCATGAAAAAATATATGAGCAATTGAACGAAATAGCGCCAACTGTGTACGCTGAAACATTGCGCGGGGATTGGAAAGAAAACTTTACACTCTATACAAAAGCTGTAAATAAAGAAAAAGAAGGGCAAAAGGCTCTTGAAGATTATAAAAAACGTATTGAAGGAATGAAAGAGAAGTTAGGAGATAAATTGAATTCTAAAGTTTCTATTATTCGCTTCGTACCAGGTGACGTTCGTATTTATCAGAAAAACTCATTCTCAGGTGCAGTTTTAAATGATATTGGATTTAAGCGACCACCACTACAAGATAAAGATGAGTTTGCGATAAAAGGAATTACAAAAGAGCAAATTCCGAATATGGATGGGGACTACATATTCTACTTCACATCTGATAAAGATGCGGATAAGAATAACGAAGGAACCACGTTAGCAAAAGAATGGACAGAAGACCCACTCTTTAAGCAGCTGCAGGCTTCTAAAGACAATAAAGTATTCCAAGTGGATGAAGTAATTTGGAATACAGCAGGCGGTATTAAAGCTGCAAACTTAATGCTAGATGATATTGAAAAATATTTTTTGAAATAAATGAATGGTTGAGTGCATCACTTTAAATAGGTGATGTACTTTTTTTGTTTAGTTAAATACAGAAAATTCCTTCTTTTAAGTGTGGATAAGTTGTACAATAAAACCAATCATGGAATAAAGGAGTGGAAAGGAATGAAAGCTACTCATAAAGATTGGATTTTGTTTAACGGAAGAATTGTAAATACGAAAGAAGAACAGCCGATGGTTGCGTTGGAAGAGCGAGGACTCCAATTTGGTGATGGCATATATGAAGTATTTAGGCTATACGATGGGAAGCCTCATTTATTAGACTTACATTTGGAACGCTTTTTTAAATCTATGAGGGAAATAAATATTGTTCCGCCGTTTACAAAGGAAGAGTTAGTTGAAGAACTTCATCAAATGATTGAAAGAAATCAATTTCAAGAGGATGGGAATGTGTATCTTCAAATATCACGTGGAGCTCAAGCTCGAAATCATGTGTATGAAAAAGATTTACAGCCAACATATTTTGCGAATATTGTTTTGTTTCCAAGACCTACCGCTACTATGGAACAAGGAATAAAGGTTACTGTAGAAGAGGATATACGCTGGAAGTTCTGTCATATAAAATCTTTAAACCTTCTACCTAATATCATGATTAAAAATAAAATAAACGAGCAAGGGTATCAAGAAGCGATATTAGTACGAGATGGAGTTGTAACAGAAGGGTGTCATTCGAATTTCTTTATGGTGAAAAATAATAAATTAATTACACATCCGGCCGATAATTTCATTCTACATGGCATTACTCGTCACTACGTTATTACATTAGCGAAAGCTTTACATATTGAAGTAGAAGAGCGTGAATTCTCATTGCAAGAAGTATACGAGGCTGACGAATGTTTCTTTACAGCGACACCACTTGAAATATTCCCTGTTGTTCAAATTGGTGATGAGAAGTTTGGAAGCGGAGAAAGAGGACCAATTACGAAAAAACTACAAGCTGCATATGAAGAAAGTATTAGTTTGTTTAAAGTGACAAATTAATAATGAGGGAAAAAGCTGGTATTCCCCCAGCTTTTTTTCATGATATAATTCAACCATAGGACAAGTTTTGAAAACGCTGTAAAAAGGGGATTTAATATATGAATTATGAAGATTTTAAAGAAGTAATTCACGGTAGACGAAGTGTTAGAAAGTTTACAGAACAAGAAGTATCCACTAGTGATATAAAAGAAATTATTGATTGTGCTCGTTATGCACCGAGTGATACGAACTCACAAACGTGGGAGTTCTTGGTCATTATGAACAGAGAGAAAATTAAAGAAATTGAACAAATGACATGGGATGCATTACATAAACTTGCGGCAAAAGCAGCAGAAAATGGAGAAGAGAAAGCAGGGAAATTGCTTACACGTTCTTTCGGTCCATATGCGACAGCTTTCTCTGAGGCGCCAGTATTAATCGTATGTTTGGCAACACCATATGAATCAAAGTTTCGTGAAAAGATATTTGATCCAATTGCCTTCGTTCCTGATTCAGTATGGGAAGAGGAAGGAATTAAGAGTAGCTGTTTAGCAGCACAAAACTTAATGTTGGCTGCCCATGCGAGAGGACTAGGTACCTGTCCAATGACAGGACCTGTATTATTAGCTCAAGATGAACTGCGACAATATTTACAAATTGAGCCTCAAAAACAAATTAATATGGTAATTTCACTCGGGTTTCCGAAAGATAAGCCGAAGAAACTTTCGCGAAAAGAAGTTGATGAGATTACAACATTTATTTTCTAAATGTTATGTAGAAAAGACATTGAAATGACAATGTCTTTTTATTTTGAATGGATATTTTTTTAGTAAATTGGGCTAAAATGATGAATAGAGTGGAATTACTATTTATTTCTTTAAAAAAATTAATGTTCTTAAAATGAAAGTATGGTACAGTAATCGTGAGCAAGCTAATATTTGTTCATGAAAGTGTTAAAAACTAGTTTTAAAATCAAGAAGTTATTTTTGTATAATAAATTATAATGAAATAACAGGGGGAATGAATTTTGAAGAAATTCATAATCGCTGGATTGTCTGTATTGTTATTAGTAGGCTGTGGTACTCCAAAGGAAAAAGAGGATGCACAGTCAAACCAGGAAGAACAAGTTGTAAATGCAAGTGATGAGAATATGGTCGTATTTCCTGAAGGAGCAGTGCCAATCGGAGAAGGGAAAGTAAAAGTAACTACTCCAGATGGTACTTCTGAAAATGGCAATATACCAACTGTATTCATAAAAAAGGATACTTTAATTCAGCAAGTCGAATTAGAACTTTCCAATTTTCAAAACGATAAAGAAACATTTGTATTTGTAGATCAAATATTTGCAGATAAACATCAAGTAACTAGTACAACACAGACAACAGTACAATTAAAAGAAAAGACGCTTGAGACAGGTAGTCATACGATTACCGCAGCTCAGTTTGAAAACAATGACCCAAAAGGAAAAGTCATTAGCTTGAATCAAGCGATGTTTGAAACGAAGCCTGCGTCTTAATATGGAAAAAAGTACATTACTCAAAAGTAGTGTACTTTTTAGTTTGGATTGAATTATGTCATTGAGAATAATTTGTTTCACTTTCTAGTACGAATGAATAGAAAGAACTTATTCTTTACTATCATGTAAGAGGAAGGGATTGAAAGTTTGAAACGAGTTATTCGTATTTTCTTATTTATTATAATGTTTTCGGTCATTTGGTTTACTTTACAAGAGGCGGTTGAAGTTACGCTCAATTATCACATTCATGACTTGTTAATTGGAGCTGTATGTTTTGTCATTGTGTATCGGTTTTATCCCGCCTTAACGGACAATAAGAACCCCACCTAAAAATTCGGCACATGCGAGGAAGTTAGGTGGGAGATCAACTTGCCCGTAAAAGCCCGATTAGTGAAGGATAATACCCCCCTATGATTAAAGTTACGCTTTATGATAAACTCGGATTAAGGTAAGTATTGAGTTGGAAATGTAGGGATTTCATTTGAAATGTCGAATAGTACATACGATGTCGTAATAACAAATTTTCTATTGTTTACTGTGAAACAGAAGAAGGAGAGATTGTAGTTATGAAAAGAGCTCTTATAAATATTGATTATACATATGATTTTGTAGCTGAAAAAGGTGCTTTAACATGCGGGAAACCAGGTCAAGAAATTGAGAAGGAACTTGTAAGTGTAACGAAACAATTTATTGAAAAAGGTGATTACGTAGTATTTGCGATCGATAAACATGAAGACAATGATGTATATCATCCAGAAGCGAAATTGTTTCCACCTCATAATATAGCAGGTACAAATGGAAGAGACTTATTTGGTGAATTACAAGATGTATGCGAGAAATATAAAAATGCAGAGAATGTATACTATATGGACAAAACACGTTACAGTGCTTTTGCAGGAACGGATCTAGAAATGAAGCTAAGAGAAAGAGGAATAGAGGAAGTGCATCTTGTAGGTGTATGTACAGATATTTGCGTCCTTCATACAGCAGTAGATGCTTATAACAAAGGGTTTCAAATTGTGGTTTATGAAAAAGCAGTAGCATCTTTTAATGCGCAAGGGCATGAATATGCACTTGGACATTTTAAATCTTGTTTAAATGCAGAAGTGAAGTGAAAAAAAAGAGGCCTTCAAAAGGTCTCTTTTTCACATTTAAATAGAGACGACTTGCTGTTGAATTAACTTTTTAATGAACGGGCTAATCTTTTCTGGTAGCCCATTTAAAACAAAAAATTGTACATGTAATGATTTAGCTTCGTCTGCTTTTAACGAGGTGAGTATTGCGGACTTAAAAGAAAGTCGTTTATAAAAAATTCTATTGTAATATCCCTTTAGAGGATTAAAAAGGGTTATAGTAAATAGAAAAGAACATCTGAAGTTGAAAGATTGATTAAAGGGTTATATTGTTGAAGATGAACAATGAATACAAATACATAGTTAAGAAAGTACGATTTAAGATCAGGATAAAAGATGTTTCGAAAACAAGTGTTGAGATGATAAATGCGTATTTAAAATATAGTAGCTTTGTATGAAATTTTTATTAGTAAGGAAGTGGATGGATGAGTTTATTAACGTATACTGAAGAGTTTTTTAATTATGTAAGGGAATTTTTACTTTTAAGGTTTTTACTATTTGCTTTAGTTCTTATCATTATTTCTTTTGTTATAAATCGCATTATTGATTGGTTTTTTAGAAAATCAAGCTTTTTTGATGAAGAGGTAGAGCAGACAATTCAAAGTGTAATTCGATCTATTTTTAGGTATATCATTATCATCAGTCTTATCATATATTTAATTAGTCAATTTGTAGATATAAAAAGTATTATTGCAGGTGCAGGGATAGCGGGAGTTGTCATCGGTTTTGCTGCACAACAGATGCTAAAAGATGTAATATTAGGCTTTGCAAGATTAGCGGACAAAGAGTTCCGTGTTGGCGATTTTGTTACTTTTAACGGAACAAATTCAGGAACCATTGAGGAAATTAGTATTCGTTTTATGCAAATTCGTGAATGGTCAGGAAAACTCCTTACCATACCACACGGAGAGATTAGAACGATACAAAATTTTAATAAAGGATGGATGCGAGTTATTGAACGCATCACGGTAAGTTATCAGGAAGATCCTACAAGAGTTAAGGAATTGTTAGAAGAAGTGTGTGTTATTTGTAATGAAAAATTGGATCAAGGTCTTTATAGAGTAGATGATGAAGCTGTTGAACCATTTAAATATGTTGGAGTTACAGACTTAAATCCTAATCTTAAATATGTTGGATATGAATTTTGTATTACAGGTTTGATTAAACCGGAAGATTATTTTGAAACTTCTAGACAAGTAAGATTTGAATTAATGTCTATTTTTCATAAAAATCAAGTGCAAATGCCAGCAGCGAATATGTTCGTTAACACTGAAAGTTTACAGAATATCCATGTGGGACAATCTTTATCAGACAGTTAATGAAAACTAGCTAATTTCTGTTTTGGTTTAGAATTTAGATTTGTAAATCAGTAGATTTGAATGAACTGTATGGGATATCTCCGAAAAAAGAGCTGAAGGAATTCGGTTCTTTTTTGTTTGTAGTATTTTGAAATTTCTTAATGTTATAATGGTAGTTGGTGATGAGAATGAACATAGATGAAAAAGAGATGCATCGTTTAGAGGCATTAAAAGAAATTGCTGAGTTACTAAATGAAGCAACAAACTTACAGGAAATGTTAGGAAAAGTATTACATACATTATTACAAGTTATGAATTTACAAACAGGGTGGATATTCTTTATTGATGAAAGTGGAAAGCATCGTATACTTGTAGACCAAAACTTACCCCCAGCTCTTACGTGGCAGGAAAAGAAGCCGATGTGTGAAGGCGATTGTTGGTGTGTAGAACGTTTTGTGAATGGAAGATTGGAAAAAGCAACAAATATTATTGAATGTAAACGAATAGAGGATGCGATTGAATGTAATTGGGGCGAGACAGAAGATGTTACACATCATGCGACAATCCCGCTAAGATCTGGATCAGAGAAATTTGGTCTATTAAATGTAGCCTCGCCTCATAAAACACATTTTTCAGAGGAGGAGTTAGCGTTATTAGAAGCGATTGCATTTCAAATTGGAACGACAATACAACGTATTCAATTAGTTGAGAAAGAACGAAAATATGTAGTTGTAGCTGAAAGAAATCGATTGGCTCGTGATTTACATGATTCTGTTAAACAATTGTTATTTTCAATTATGCTAACAGCGAAAGGGACTCTAAATATGACGAAGGATAGAGACTTGCAAGAGATGTTAAGTTATATTGGAGAATTATCACAGGAAGCATTACAAGAGATGACACTTTTGATTTGGCAATTAAGGCCTGAAGGATTAGAGAAAGGTTTAGCAGAAGCGATTCAAAATTACGGAAAACTGTTAGGGATTCAAGTGGAAGTTCGAATTGATGGAATGGTTTTAATTGAAGATGAAATAGAAGAAGTTTTATGGCGTATAAGCCAAGAGGCATTACATAATTGTAAAAAACATGCCTCATGTGAAAAAGTATGTGTTCATTTAAGGATAGAAAATAATAAGTTGCATTTTTACATAGAAGATAACGGAATAGGATTTATACAGGATCAAGTAAGAGAGTCAGCACTTGGCTTGAAAAGCATGAAAGAACGAATTGAATTAATGAGGGGAATTTTTCGAATAAAAGCAGAACCGGAAAAGGGGACAAAGATAGAAATTCAATTACCGGTTTGAGAGGGAGAACGTCAGTGAAAATTAAATTATTACTTGTAGAAGATCATCATATCGTTCGAAGGGGACTCGTATTCTTTTTGAAGACGAGAGAAGAATTTGAAATTATTGGGGAAGCAGCAAATGGTGAAGAAGCATTAACATTCGTCCAAGCAGAAAGGCCAGATGTAGTATTAATGGATTTATCAATGCCGAAAATGGATGGTATTGAAGCGACAAAACGTATAAAACAATACGATGAGACAATAAAAATTCTTATGCTCAGTAGTTTTTCAGAACAAGATTACGTTTTACCAGCATTAGAAGCTGGGGCAGATGGTTATCAATTAAAAGAAGTGCAGCCAGATCAACTCGTTGCGTCAATCGTTGCGGTATATCAAGGAAATGCAAATTTTCACCCGAAAGTAACACCAGCACTATTAGGACGATCAGCAGTCAAGAAAGAAAAAGAGAATCCTTTTTCTATGTTAACAAAAAGGGAGCAAGAAGTACTTGGTGAAATTGCGAAGGGAAGAAGCAATAAGGAGATTGCAGCAGAACTTCATATTACAGAACAAACTGTGAAAACACACGTTTCTAACGTATTGGCTAAATTGGAAGTAGATGATCGTACACAAGCTGCCTTATACGCAGTAAAGCATGGGGAAAACTAGAAATAAGTATGAATAATTGTGTCATATATTACGGTAGAATACATAGGAGCAAATAAAATGTATAGAGATGCCGAATAAAGGTTTTTCTTCTTTCAATAATTAGGTACAATAAAGTGAAACTTTAATCAGTGGGGGGGCCATCCCCACTGATTATTAGTTGAACCAATCGGGTTTTTACGGGCAGTTGATCTCCCACCTAACTCCCTTGCATTCATCGAATTTTGAGGTGGGAGTCTTACTGCCCGTTAATACGGGATAAAGCTACTATGGAAGGGGAAGATACGCTATGCCTGGTACAAAAAGTGGGATTGGAAAGATTCAGGCTTCGTTAAATGGTTTATCACCGAAATTACGAAGTATTGCCGAACATATTTTGAAACATCCACAAGATGTTGTACATAAATCGATTACGGAATTAGCGGAAGTTACGAATAGTTCCGAAGCAACGATATTCCGCTTATGCAAACACTTAGGTTTTCAAGGGTTCCAAGACTTGAAAATTACATTAGCTCGTGAGATTGTACATACCCCGATGCAAAATATTCATGAGGAAGTATCGGTAGAAGATAATATTGTCACTGTTGCTAAAAAAGTTTTTCATTCGCATATTACAGGACTGCAAGATACATTACATTTGTTAAACGATAACGCGTTGGAACAGGCAGTAAGTGCGCTGAATGAAGCGAAACGAATTGAGTTTTATGGAAATGGTGGTTCAGGTATTATTGCGATGGATGCTTATCATAAGTTTATGAGAACGGGTATTTCTTGTATTGCTCATACGGATTCGCATTTTCAAATTATGGGAGCTGGCTTGTTGACAAAAGAAGCGGTGGTCATTGCAATTTCTCATTCAGGCAGTAATAAAGGTTTACTTGAAGCGTTAGAAGTAGCGAAAGCAAGAGGGGCCAAAATTATTGCGATTACGAGCTATCAAAAATCGGCATTAAGCCAACTTGCTCATATAACATTATATACTTCGACGCGTGAGACGGAATTTCGTACAGAAGCAAGTTCGTCACGATTAGCGCAGCTTAGTTTATTAGATACTTTGTATGTGGGATTGTCATTGCAGCGACAAGAGGAAACACTACAAAATTTACAAAGTATACGTGAAACTATTTCGATGAAGCGAATATAAAAAGCTCTTCAAATGAAGAGCTTTTTATATTGGCGGTAGTCTGTTGATATACCCTCTAGATCTACTTGTTCTAAGTGTCTATAGAAATATGCCAATTACCTATAATAATAATCTCTCATCTTATAGACCATTCATTTTTTAAACCTCGATATTTTGCATATGAAATTTAACAAGTAGCTTGATACATCAAAATACGTATTGGGTAATAATTCAAATATTGTTCAATATTTTACAATAAGCTTATGAAATTCCATGTTATGATGAACCTGTAATGATGATTGAACACTTAAATTTGGTACAATAATTAACCAAAATAGTGAGGACAGTAGTTGTGAGATAAACTCATTAAAACTCTAAAACACTAAAGGGGAGATCACATATGAAAGCAGTAGTAGTTAATAAAAACAGCAAAGCAAATATTGAAGTTATTGAAAAAGAATTACGTCCGTTACACTCGGGTGAAGCGCTAGTAGATGTAGAGTATTGTGGAGTTTGCCACACTGATTTACACGTTGCGAATCATGATTTTGGAAACACCGATGGCCGCATCCTTGGTCATGAGGGTGTAGGTATTGTTACTAAAATTGCTGATGATGTTACTTCACTAAAGATAGGTGACCGGGTAAGTATTGCATGGATGTTCCAATCTTGTGGACGTTGTGAATATTGCGTAACGGGGAGAGAAACATTCTGCCGTGAAGTGAAAAATGCTGGTTATTCAGTAGATGGTGGTATGGCTGAACAATGTATTGTTACAGCTGATTATGCGGTGAAGGTACCAGAAGGATTAGATCCTGCTCAAGCATCATCAATCACATGTGCGGGCGTAACTACATATAAAGCTATAAAAGTATCAGACATTAAACCTGGTCAACCTATCGTAATCTATGGTTGTGGTGGATTAGGTAACCTAGCTATCCAATATGCTAAAAACGTATTTGGTGCAAAGCTAATTGCAGTAGATATCAATGACGACAAATTAGCCTTAGCAAAAGAAGTTGGTGCTGATATGACTATCAATCCAATTTCTCAAGGTCCTGCTGATAAAGTTGTTCAAGAGGAGTTTGGTGGTGCTTATGCTGCTGTAGTAACAGCAGTTTCTAAAGTAGCATTCAACTCAGCAGTTGATGCAGTACGTGCTTGCGGTAAAGTAGTTGCGGTAGGTTTACCAGTAGAAACTATGGATTTAAACATTCCACGACTTGTATTAGACGGGATTGAAGTAGTTGGTTCTCTAGTTGGTACTCGTAAGGATCTGGAGGAGGCATTTATGTTCGGCGCAGAAGGAAAAGTAGTGCCAGTTGTACAAACGTGTTCTCTAGATAAAGTACAAAATGTATTCGAAGAAATGGAACAAGGTAGAATTCAAGGACGTATGGTAATCGATTTTAAACAGCATAATTGTGATTGTAAATAATTCATTTTAAATATAAAAAGCATGAGTCTAGCAAAGGATATGTAAAAAAGTTAGACGGCATAAAAAAGATGATCCCTCGTATTCAATAGGGATCATCTTTTTTATATTCTACTAATATCAATGCCAATTAATACTTGATTGATGAGACATGATTAAAAGTTCACTTTATTTGCAAACGAAAAAGAATCTTTATTTTTAACAAATTTTTTATGATCTGGAACGGTTTGAATTGCTACAACTTGCGAATCTCTTGCTTTCAGTGCATCTTGAATCCCGATTGTCATAAGCTTAATAAAAAGAATCGTAATAAAGAATGAAACGAGAGTATAAAAAATAATCCACCATGAAAGATGCATTTCATAACGATTTAATCCAATAAGACCTGCCCAATCATTAGATAGAGAAACAGGTTTGGGTACTCCGTCATAGAGTTCCCGCATTTGTATCCCGCCAATTACAATGTTAAGCAACGCTAAATGGATAACGAGTATGAGTGCTTGGACGATATGTTCCATGAATAACACAAATAAGCGATCAAGTAATAAGACTCGTAAATGTTTTTTGATAATATGAAAACGGCTAGCACCCAGTAATTGTGAACTTAAAATGTAATCTCGTTTCATAAATTCATCAACCTCAGAGGAGATATATAAAGAAAGTGTAGGTAGAGCGACTAAAATAAGTACGAGAACTTGATAAAACGTAAATGAAATATTTGGATCTAATCTATCAGCATTTGATGTAATTACAATATTAACGGGCGTGATGAGTATGAATGCGATAAATAGAGTTGGGATATAATAAAAAACTTCTGAGCATGCCTGGAAAAATCTCTTGAATCTTGGAGCGTATAAACTTAAGAGGATTCCTATACATGTTCCGCATAAAATTCGAAAGAAGCTAATTGCCACGGCTAATAAAATGGTGAATTTTGCTCCTTCTACAATTTGTAAGAAAACAGACTCTCCAAAACGATCAGATCCAAAAGGTGGCATTAACGATGGCGAAAAGGGGGCCTTTCCAAGTAACTCGTTATTGTCATTGTAAAGTAACTGAGGAGGTTTTGGGATGTTATCTTTAAAGAACCAACTATAAATAAAACTAGCTGAAACAAGTATGAATAGATAAGTAAACCCGATTAAAAATCGTTTTGATTTCCAAATAGATTTCATAATGCTGCTCCTTTCAATTGCTTTTGCCATCTATTCATCATGAATGAGATTATTTGAAAAATGGCATAAAACGGTAAAATAATCATAACAAGTATGATAAATGCAGCTGGAGGTGATATAAACGCCTTCTTAAATAAAAATTGAATAATGCCTTCCATATTAAAAACAAATTCTAAAATGAATAAGTTAGAAAGTAAGAAAACAAAAATCGTTTTTAAATGGTGAAAGAAGTGGATAGATATATTTTTGAATAAATGAATGCATAGTATATAACTTGATGAAAGTCCTTTTCCATATGCAACCTCTACGTAATGTTTTTCATGTTCTTCTTTTATGTATAACACCATCATCCGAAACATTTGTAATGTAGGTAAGACTGCTAAAGATAAAATAGGGAGTAAATAAGCTCGATTTTCATTAAAAGAAATAATGGTGACAGGAGATTCCCCGAATTTCTGAAGTACCCATATGAAAAATATTTGCAAACAAATCATCATCATCATATCAGGGACAGCTTCTAATATGAACACAATTCGGTTTATCCATTTTTTTATATAATCTTTTGCTAAAAAATAAAAAAATGCCATACTAGATGATAGAAAGAGTGCAAGCAAAAAGGCTATAAATAATACAGTAAATGAATATAGGTAGGGTTCTAAAACAGTTGGAAATAATGGTGTCTTTTTGAAATGACCAAATTTCGGGTCTGATCCTATAACTACTAATGATTCAGGGGAGAAAACCTGTTTTAACATAGTAACGATCTGATTAAAAAAATGAATTGGTTGAAAAGTGAATCCCTGTTGAGTGATAAATAAATAAGGTAAATTTAGTAATAGTAAGAGTGATAAAAGAATTGATGAAAGTTTTATTGTGAATTGAGATATTTTATATAACATTAAATCCCTCCGACATCTTTTTACAACATTATACAATAAAATTCATATTTTGTTTTGATTTTTCAGAAAAATATAAATACTATTAGATTTTATAGTATGGGACATATATTTACAAGGTAAAAAAGTGATAGTAGGGAGCCAAGCCCTATGTCCATCAAGCTAAGAAAACGAGAACTTATATATTATTATCTTTAGGTGGAGGGGAAAGAATGTTTGATAAATTAAAAAGGTTATTTAAAAAAGATAAAGAGAATGATTAAGAAGATGAGAGGTAGATTTTGGTTTGAAAAAAATTTTCTTTTCATAACTTGATTTATGAAAAAATATTTTATATACTAATTCATGTAAACGGTTTACTAGATCGTATTTTGCTAGAAACGAAGGGAAGGTTCGCATGGAAACAAGGGGGAGAGTAATCGGGGTTGACATCGGTACCACAAGTACGAAAACGGTTGTATTCACTGAAAAAGGAAAAGTCGTTGCTTCACATGCAATTGATTATCCAATTATTCAACCGAAGGTCGGATGGGCTGAGCAAGATCCTGATGTAATATGTGCTGCTGTATATAAAACTGTAAGCGTTGCCATCGAAAAGTGTAATGTGTCACCGGAAGATATTTCTTCAATCGGTATTAGTACAGCAATGCACGCCTTAATTGCAGTAGATGAAAACGGTGCGCCGTTAACGCGCTCTATTATTTGGGCAGATAATAGAAGCACAAAGCAATCAGAAAAACTATTACAACAAATGAATGGTCATGACATTTATAGAAGAACTGGTACACCGATTCATCCGATGTCACCACTTTCTAAATTACTGTGGATGAAAGAAGAAGAAACGGAGTTATTCAGAACTGCGTATAAATTTATTTCCATTAAAGAGTATGTCATTTATCAATTATTCTCACGCTATGTAGTTGATCATTCAATTGCATCAGCTACTGGGTTATTTAATTTAGAAACATTAAACTGGGATGAAGATGTTTTAACTATGTTAAATATGTCACCAGAACAATTATCAACACCTGTACCAACTACATATATTTTATCGGGAATGAAACCGGAATTAGCACAAAAGATGGGCATTCATGAAGATACTCCAGTTGTTATTGGTGCGAGTGATGGTGTTCTTGCAAATGTAGGTGTCGGTGCAATATCGCCTGGTTCAGCTGCAATTACGATTGGAACAAGTGGTGCAGTTCGAACAATTTCATCAAATGTCAATACAGATGAAAAGGGAAGAACGTTTTGTTACGCATTAACAGATGAGCACTGGGTTATCGGTGGGCCAACGAATAACGGCGGAATATTACTGAGATGGTTACGTGATGAATTTGGTAGCCCAGAGCAAGAAGTTGCAAAGAAGCTTGGGATTGATCCTTATGATTTATTAATTAAGTATGCAGAAAGTGTACCAGCTGGAGCAGATGGATTACTATTTTTACCGTTTCTATCTGGAGAACGTGCACCCTACTGGAATGCAAATGCTCGAGGTACATTCTTCGGGATAAACCTTCAGCATAAACGTGAACATTTCATACGAGCAGTTATGGAAGGTGTTTGTATGAGTGTGTATTCAGTAGCACTTGCCATTCGAGATTGTACAGGGCCACTTACTGAAATACGTGTTTCAGGAGGCTTTGCGAAATCTGCATTTTGGAGACAAATGTTATCTGACATGATGGGGAAAGAATTGCTTGTTCCAGAAAGTCATGAAGCATCTGCGCTTGGGGCAGCAGCACTTGCTTTGTATGCAATTGGGAAAATTGATTCTCTTGAAGAGGTGAAGGATTGGATTGATATTGTCCATCACCATGTACCGAATAAAGAAAATACGGCTTTATATTTAGAGATGTTTTATATGTATGAACGACTTTACAATCGTTTGAAAGAAGAATTTGATTGTATAGCTGCTTTCCAACGTAAACAATAGGGGGATTGGGAGAAATGGTAGTTGGGATCGTACTAGCGGCTGTTGTTATATTACTTTTACTAATTACGGTAGTAAAATGGCATCCATTTGTCGCGTTAATTTTAACAGCAATCGGAGTTGGGCTCGCAATGGGGATGCCCTTAATTGGAACTTCACCACAACATCCGGGGATTATCGATTCTATTAAATTAGGTCTTGGTAATACGTTAGGGTTTTTAGCGATTGTTTTAGCTTTAGGAACAATGCTTGGAAAAATGATGGCTGAGTCTGGCGGTGCTGAACGAATTGCAAACACATTAATTGGACGTTTTGGGAAAAAGCGTGTTCACTGGGCAATGATGTTCGTTGCATTTTTAGTAGGGATTCCGGTGTTTTTCCAAGTTGGATTTGTACTATTAATTCCGTTAGTATTTACAATTGCGTTAGAAACAGGGGTATCACTTATTACAATCGGAATTCCGCTAGTAGCAGGTCTTTCGGTTGTACACGGACTTGTTCCACCGCATCCAGCAGCAATGGCAGCGGTAGGTATATTTAAAGCAGATGTAGGGAAGACAATTTTATATGCATTAATTGTCGGACTTCCAACTGCAATAATTTCAGGTCCGCTTTATGGGAAATGGATCGGTGCTCGTATACATAAAGAAGTACCATTAGAAATAGCGGAGCAATTTATTGAAAGAGATAAGAAGAAGGAACTTCCTAGTTTCGGAAATACATTGTTTACTATTTTACTTCCAGTATTTCTTATGCTTGGTGCATCCATTGCCGAAGTAGCGTTAAGCAAAACGAGTCAACTTGCACAAGTATTGCACTTTATTGGAGATCCAATAGTCGCATTATTAATTGCAACGATATATTCTTTCTTTAGTCTTGGCTATGCAAAAGGATTTTCTAAAGACAAAGTCTTACAATTTACAAACGATTGCTTAGGGCCGATTGCAAACATACTGTTAGTTATCGGTGCAGGGGGCGCATTTAATAAAGTGTTATTAGATTCTGGGATTGGAACTACAATTGCGGAGATGGCGAAAGAATCGCATATTTCACCGATATTATTAGGTTGGGGAATTGCTGCACTTATCCGAGTTGCAACGGGATCGGCTACTGTTTCTATGATGACAGCAGCTGGAATTGTAGCACCGATTGCAGCAAGTACACCAGGAGTAAATGTAGAGTTACTGGCACTTGCAACAGGAGCAGGGTCATTAATTTTATCGCATGTAAATGATTCAGGATTTTGGATGATTAAAGAGTATTTCGGAATGACTGTGAAAGAAACATTATTAACATGGACTGCAATGGAGACAATATTATCTGTTGTAGCACTTGGGCTAATTTCGTTATTAAATATATTTGTATAGAATGGGAGATTGATTAATATGAAACTAGGTTTAATTGGATTAGGAAAAATGGGATTCCCATTAGCTGAACACTTACATGAAGACAAGCATGAAGTAGTTGTATACGATGTAAATAATGAGCTTGTTGAAAAGGCAGGGGAATTAGGGATTACTGCCCGTCATACGTTAAAAGAAATGATTGCTGAACTAGAAGCACCTCGTACAATTTGGGTAATGGTACCTGCAGGAGAAGTTGTCGAGTCAGTACTAAAAGATGTATATCCATTATTAGAGGAAGGCGATATCGTTATTGAAGGCGGAAATTCATTCTATAAAGATACGTTACGCCGTGCTGAAGAAGCGAAAAGCTTTGGTTTACATTATGTAGATATCGGTACATCAGGCGGTGTGGAAGGAGCTAGATACGGTGCTTGCTTAATGGTTGGTGGAGAAAAAGAAATTTATGATCAACTAGAACCTTTATTTAAAGATTTAGCAGTAGAAAATGGTTATTCATATGCAGGCCGCGTCGGTAGTGGGCATTTCTTAAAAATGGTTCATAACGGTATTGAATACGGAATGATGCAAGCAATCGCTGAAGGATTTGAAGTACTAGATAAAAGTGATTTTGATTTCAATTATGAAGATGTTGCAAAAGTATGGGCGAACGGATCAGTTATCCGTGGTTGGTTAATGGACTTAACTGAAAAAGCATTTGCAGATGATCCAAAACTTGATGGCATTAAAGGTGTAATGAACTCTTCAGGAGAAGGGAAATGGACTGTTGAAACTGCGCTTGAATTACAAGCAGCGGCACCAGTTATCGCTATGTCATTATTTATGCGCTACCGTTCACAAGAAGATGATACATTCCACGGAAAAGTGGTTTCTGCACTTCGTAATCAATTCGGTGGACATGAGGTTGTGAAAAAATAGGAAATATTAGTTTTGTGAAACTCATACGAAAGTATGAGTTTTTTTTATTTCTCATACTATTTAATGAAAGTTTTTCCCTCTTTTTACTGTGTTTTGTATAGAAATTTCTGATAATATATAAATATAACTTGAAAACAAAGGGGAGAAATAATTATGAAACTAGTCGTTATTAACGGTACACCAAGAAAGTTCGGTAGAACTCGCGTTGTGGCAAAATATATTGCAGAGCAATTTGAAGGGGAGTTATACGATTTAGCAGTAGCGGAATTGCCTTTATATAATGGAGAAGAATCACAACGTGAATTAGAGGCAGTAAAAAAATTAAAAGCTTTAGTGAAAGCTGCGGATGGAGTAGTACTATGTACACCGGAATATCATAATGCGATGAGTGGAGCGCTGAAAAATTCGTTAGATTACTTAAGTAGCAGTGAATTCATCCATAAGCCTGTCGCATTACTAGCAGTTGCTGGAGGAGGTAAAGGGGGAATAAACGCATTAAATAGTATGCGCACTGTCGCTAGAGGCGTTTACGCAAACGCAATTCCAAAACAAGTCGTGCTTGATGGATTACATGTGCAAGATAGTGAACTTGGAGAAGATGCAAAACCATTAATTCATGATTTAGTTAAAGAATTAAAAGCATATATGAGCGTATATAAAGAGGTGAAAAAACAATTAGGAGTTGAGTGATATGTCCTCTCTTTATCATGATTCTCGCTTGTATTACATTCTAGGCGCCAATAGTTTATCTGCTATTGGCTCTGGGATTGTTATGATAACGATTCCGTGGCTATTGATTAAGGAAAGTGGGGGAGAGACAACGTTTGGGTATATTTCTATCGTTGCAACTCTCATCATGTTTTTACTAACACCATTCATTGGGCAAAGCATTGATCGTTTTTCAAGAAAATCTTTATTGTTATGTAACGAAGGTATCGGGATAGCCATTATAGGAATGATGGCCATTTGGGGATTTGCTGGGCAATCATACAATTCTATTCATTACATTATTATTTATATAGCAGGTTCTTTCTATTATCTATTATTCTATCCCACAATATTTGCATTTAACCAAGAAATATTTCAATCAGAGCATTATAAAAGTTTAAGTGGCACGATGGAAATACAAGGACAATTAACGCAAGTTATTTCAGGCGCAGCTGCTAGCTTTTTAATTGAGATTATTTCTTTGAAATGGATCTTGTTAGTGGATATGTTAACTTTTGCAGGAGCATTTTTCCTGTTCTTATGTATACCGTATGTAAAGAAAAAAGAAGTAAAAGGGAAAGTAACCTTTAAGAAGCAATTGTTCGAAGGAATTTACTTTATGAAAAAGCGCCCTAAGTTATTTTGGTTTTTACTAGTGACTTATATGCCGTTTATCGGTGTCATGATGGCAAATTATTTAATCCCAGTATATATTTCAGATATACTCAAAGCTAGTGCCTCTGTATACGCAATTGAAGGTATGATGTACGGTGTCGGAGCGGTTCTTGCAGGAATAAGTATTCCAATCATGATGAAATATGTCAAAACAGAAGTTTCAATCGTTATGACGATGTTCATTTATGTAATTTCAATTACCGTAATGATTATTGAGCCTTCCATTATGTTATTATATGGACTAGCGATTTTTCATGCGATTGGAAATGCTGGAACGAGAGTGGCGAGAAATGTATTGATGATGGAAGAAATTCCAAATGAAGTAATGGGACGTGTGGACAGCTTATTTCGATTAATTGGTACAGGAATTCGAATTGTATTATTAATGTTGTTTACGGCAGGCGTATCTAAAGCAGGGGTGATGATCCCGTTTTATGTACTGAGCTGTATATTGATCCTATCATTAGGGATTGCTTTTTATTATGTAATTTCAAAACGTAAAACGGAAGCGGATGTGTCTAATAAATCAATTGTTTAAAAAATACTTCTGCCTCCTTTTCTTTTTCTATATAATAAAAAGAAAGGGAGTGTTAACTTATTTATGAACAAATGGATATTGCTTATAATCTTATTACTACCGCCGCTATACATCATTTATATGACGTTTCGAATGAATAAAGTTGCTCGTGAAACATTGAGTAATCACTCTCCATACGTTCTTATATTAGGTGCAAAGTTATTTGGAGATAGACCGTCTTTATCTCTTCAAAATCGTTTGGATATAGCGTTGGAATATTTACATGCTCACCCTGAGGTGAAAGTAATTGTTTCAGGTGGTCAAGGGGAAGATGAAGATATACCGGAAGCTCACAGTATGAGAAACTATTTAATGGTACATGGTATAGATGAGAATCGTATTTTAATTGAAGACCGCTCTACAAATACGTATGAAAATTTAAAGTTTAGTATGGATTTATATGATGTAAAGCATGCGGTAGTTGTAAGTAATACGTATCATTTATATCGAACGAAAATAATTGCAAAGCGTTTAGGGATAAAGATGGAAGCTTTGGCTGCTGAAACACCGAGACGCTCTAAGAAAAAAGCGTATGTGCGTGAATATGCTGCAATTATGAAAACAATATTGTTCGACCGTTAGAGCTCAAATGAGAGCTCTTTTTTTGTATAATAAAGCGTATCATTTGAAATGAATGCTATATTCCATCAAAATAAAGGAAACAACATGAAAGGAGTTGTGTCTGTGATTCAATTTAATCATGTGTCAAAAGCGTATGAAGATGGCACAAAAGCAGTGGATTCATTACATTTAGAAATTAAAAAAGGAGAATTTTTTGTTCTCATTGGTCCGAGTGGTTGCGGGAAAACAACGACAATGAAGATGATTAACCGTTTAATTGAAACGACGGAAGGATCAATTTTAATCGATGGAAAAGATATTCAACAATATAACATAAACGAACTACGTTGGAATATAGGGTACGTGTTGCAGCAGATTGCGCTGTTTCCACATATGACAATTGCTGAAAATATTGCAGTTGTCCCTGAAATGAGAAAATGGACCAAAAAGGAAATAAAAGCACGTGTCGATGACTTGCTACAGATGGTTGGGCTCGATCCAGATGTATATCGTGATCGCATGCCAGATGAATTGTCGGGAGGACAGAAACAACGTGTTGGTGTCGTACGGGCATTAGCCGCAAACCCGAAAATTGTACTTATGGACGAACCATTTAGTGCGTTAGATCCGTTAAGTAGGGAGCAGCTTCAGAAGGATATCGTACAACTGCAAAAAAAGATTCAAAAAACAATCGTGTTTGTAACGCACGATATGCAAGAGGCTTTATCACTTGGTGATCGTATTTGTGTAATGAAAGAAGGAAAAGTTGTTCAATTAGATACACCAGAAGGAATTATACATAACCCGAAAAATGAGTTTGTAGAGGAGTTCATTGGAAATCGTGGACGACCTTGGTATGAGGGGAAGAGTATAGAAGAGGTATTGCCGCTAGACGAGGGTATACGAGTTGAAGGGAATGCTTTATCTTTACATTCGTCATTACAAGAAGCACTAGTCCGCTTACAAACTGAAGAGTCAGTGCCGGTTGAAGAGCATGGTCAATATGTTGGAGCGTTAACAAGTCGTCATATTGTCAATTACATTGTTGAACAAATGAAGGAAAGAGGCTAAACAGTGACTGATTTTATTCAAACGTTCCAAGAACGAAAAGTAGAATTGCTAAGTGCATTAAGTGAGCATTTACAAATATCGCTTATTTCACTATTTTTTGCAGTAATTATTGCAGTGCCGCTCGGCATTATATTAACGAGAAAAGAACGAATGGCTGAATTTATTATAGGGACTTCTGCTGTTATGCAGACAGTGCCCTCACTTGCTTTACTTGGACTATTAATTCCGTTAGTAGGAATTGGAAAACTGCCAGCTATAATCGCATTAGTTGTGTATGCACTATTACCTATTTTACGAAATACATATACAGGAATACGGGAATTAGATGAATCACTTATAGAAGCGGCGAGAGCTATGGGGATGAATAGCTGGAAAAGATTATGGAAGGTAGAGCTTCCGCTCGCATTGCCAATTATTATGGCTGGTATTCGTACAGCAATGGTATTAATTGTTGGAACGGCTACATTAGCTGCTTTAATAGGCGCTGGTGGGCTCGGTAAGCTCATATTATTAGGCATAGATCGAAATGACCATGCGCTTATCATTTTAGGGGCCGTACCAGCTGCGTTACTCGCTTTATTCTTTGATATAGTACTTCGCATACTTGAGAGCCCGAAACGCTCTTCTAAGCGCGTTATATTGACGATATGTATAGTTGTAGTAATGATAGCTGCTCCATTTCTTTGGAATACCGAAAAGAAAGACATAGTTATTGCTGGTAAACTTGGATCTGAACCAGAAATATTAATTCAAATGTACAAGCAACTTATTGAACAGGATACAGATTTACAAGTGGAATTAAAGCCAGGCCTTGGAAAAACAGCATTTGTATTCGAAGCGTTAAAATCAGGTGAAGTAGATATATACCCAGAATTTTCAGGTACAGCTTTATCTACTTTCGTGAAAGAAGAACCGAAAAGTACAAATCGTGATGAAGTATATGAACAAGCTCGTATTGGAATGGAAAAGAAATATAATATGGTTATGTTAAAGCCAATGGAGTATAACAATACATACGCACTAGCCATGCCGAAAAAAATAGCAGATCAAAATAACATAAATACAATTTCTGATTTAGGAAAAATTGCACAGGAAGCTAAAGTAGGATTTACATTAGAATTTGCTGATCGTGAAGATGGTTATAAAGGAATGCAAAAATTATATAACTATAAGTTTTCAAATGTTAAAACAATGGAACCGAAACTGCGCTATAGTGCAATACAATCGGGAGATGTTAACGTAATCGATGCATATTCAACAGATAGTGAATTGGAGCAATATGGGCTTAAAGTGCTAAAAGATGATAAAGGACTATTCCCGCCTTATCAAGGAGCACCATTATTAAGAAAAGAGACGTTACAGAAATATCCTGAACTCGAAAAAGTATTAAATGAATTATCTGGAAAGATTACAGATGAAGAAATGAGAAAAATGAATTATGAAGTAAATGTGAATGGGAAAAGTAGCGAAGAAGTCGCAAAACAATTTTTACAAAAAGAGAAGTTACTTCGTTAATTTTACAATAAATATACAATTTTATATGTATGAAATGACCGTTCATTACAAAATGAACGGTTTTTTTGTGCATACTTATACATTTTTTCAAAAAAGTATTCCATTTTTCTTCATTTTCTTTTAGAATAAGTAATGTTTTCCTGAAAAAATATAAGAGAAACGTCTATTAGAGAAAAAGGTGACTTTAATAGTTGAACGAACATAACACCTAGAATGACAGATGGGGTGGTACAAATAGAAAAGAAGTTAGGATTTTTTCCGTTAATCGCATTAGTAGTTGGAACGATGGTTGGTGGCGGTGTTTTTAGTTTACCGCATGATTTAGCAGTAGGAGCAAATAGTGGTGCAACGATAATTGGTTGGTGTATTACAGCAATGGGAATGATTCCACTTGCGCTCGTATATCAAACGTTAGCAAGACAAAAACCGGAGCTTGAGGGCGGTATTTATAGTTATGCACGTGCTGGTTTCGGTGAATATATTGGATTTAATAGTGCTTGGGGATACTGGCTGGCAGGAATATTAGGGAATGTCGCAACAATTATGTTGCTGTTTAGCACATTAGGTTATTTCTTCCCAATTTTTAAAGGAGGAAATAATGTTGCGTCTATCGTTGGTGCATCACTTTTATTATGGACACTTCATTTTCTTATCTTATTTGGAATCCGTGAAGCCTCCATTATGAATGTTATCGCAACGATTGGGAAATTAGTTCCGATTTTATTATTTATTGTCGTAATGGTAACAGCGTTTCGTTGGGATACATTTACACATGACTTTTGGGGAGAAGGAACAATCTCAGTTTCCTCTGTACTTGGTCAAGTGAAAAATACAATGCTTGTAACTCTTTGGGTGTTCATTGGGGTCGAGGGAGCAGTTGTATTATCTGGAAGAGCTAAAAATAGCAGAGATGTTGGAAAAGCGACAGTACTTGGATTAATTTTGGTTATGTCTATTTATATTTTAATCTCGGTGCTATCAATGGGAGCTATGACGAGAAATGAACTTTCAGTGTTAGAAACTCCTTCAATGGGACATGTATTAGAACATGTTGTGGGACCATGGGGGGCAGTTGCGATTAACATCGGTTTAGTTGCTTCACTAGTAGGTACATTAATTGGCTGGTTTTTACTTGTTTCTGAAATCTCTCACGTAGCAGGGAAAGATGGAGTATTCCCGAAAGTCTTCACGAAAACAAATAAGAAGCAAACGCCGCATATGGCATTGTGGATTTCAAATATCGTTGCCCAAACTATATTTATAATCGTTCTGTTTTCACAATCGACATATCAAATTATGTATTTTATTGCGTCAACATCTATATTACTGCCGTACTTATTATCAGCGCTATTTCAATTGAAATTAGTCATCACGAAAGAGCTGAAAGTTGCGAGAGTAAAAAATGGATTGTTAGCATTAATTGCTTCCCTATACTCTGTATGGTTAATTTATGCAGCTGGTTTAAAGAATTTATTGCTTGTTTCAATCGTATATGGTATTGGGATTCTCGTGTATATGTTTGCAAGAAAAGAAAAAGGGAATCGTTGTTTTGCAGGTAAAGAGCGATATGTGATGTGGGCAATTGTTATTGCAGCTATTACATCACTTTATATGTTACTGACAGGAACTATAAAAATGTAAAAGTCCTTTTAATTTAAAGGGCTTTTTTCCTTGTCTAGAGAATATTTAATACATAAGATATTCAGGAGGGATGAAAATGGAAGAAAAAGAACAGTTGTCTAGAATTATGGATTTAGCTAGTGATTTAAGGAAAGTATTAGTACAAGAATCTTTTTTTAATCATCATCCTGAACTTCGAGGCGTGATTGAAAATTTAGCGAGTTCTGTAGAGAATTTGGCGAGTTTGCAGCAAAATAAAGATGAAAATGCCGAAGATCGATTACGGTACGTACTTGCTAAAATGAAAATCGCTCATAATGCCATTTTACAAGAAAAAAAAGCATTTCCTTCTCATTAATATACGTTTTAATTTTGAACCTGACGGATGACGTCAGGTTTTTTATTTCTAGTTTTAGATTGTAGTTCATACAATAAGAATAGTATGAAAAAAAGAAGGTGACTACGTTGAAATTACATAAAGCTCTTCATCCAAGTTTTATAAAGCGAATGTATTATATGAGGTTTATTGGGAAGTTTGCAAAAGCTGAGGGAGAGAAGAATGGAGAAAATTTCTTTGTACAATGTCTTTCTTCAATACCTTTAACTTTACAAGAGTTATTTCCGACTGGAAAATATTTGTTTGAAGGATTATGCAGTAATAAAAAGAATGAAAAAATCTTTACTGATTTAAAGAAGCATAAATTAGAAAAGCAACTGGTTATGTTTCGTCTTTATTATGATCGTGGAAATTTATTTCTGGAATTAATATGCACAGAAGAGCCTCGGGAAATAGCATCTTCATATAAAGTGATTCCTTCACCAAAGGTCTCAAATTATAAAAAGAGAGCGTCTTTGGAACGGAAGTTAAGCAACGGTTATTTATCATTTCTTATGCCTAAATTACCAAAAGACTTTGAGCCTCCAGAATTATTGTGGCATGAAGGAAGGCTATATGGAAATTTATCGTTAAAATCATCAATAAGTTCAATTTCATATTTTGAGCAAAGAAAAGAATGCAAATATATTGAAATAAACGATTGGATGAAACATGTAGAAATAGCAGTAGATGATCATTTATATTTTGTAAGTGAAAATGTGTATGACCAACTAAATAAACGAATTGCTGAAGAAGGTAAGTTAGTTGAAGTAGAAGATATTAAAATGCAAAAGGATGACTGGGAATGGGATGAGCGTGAATCCTCTTTTTTGCAGTATGTACAAAGTATGGTTCGTAATAAAGGGTTATATTTGGATGATACAGATATATATAATTTTCACATTAGTATTAAAACCAATATGTTAACAATTGTTGGTGGTATACCAGGTGTTGGGAAATCACGCTTTGTGCAAGCTTATGCAGAATCACTTGGTTTACGTTATGGGGAAGAATTAATTTGGATTCCGATTTCACCATCGTATCAAGAACCACATGATATTCTCGGTTACCTTCATCCGAATGGTAATTTTATTGAAAGTGAAACGAAGTTAGTTCGGACATTGTTAAAGGCTAAAGAAAATCCAAATCAATTGTATATAATTGTGTTCGATGAAATGAACATGTCACATATTGAGCATTGGTTTACTCCGTTTCTATCCGTTCTTCAACTTGAAAAGAAAAATCGTATTTTGAGTTTGTATGAGAAAGTACAAGAAATAGAAAATCAAATTCCACCTTCAGTGGAAATTGGTGAGAATATTATTTTCGTAGGCACTGTAAATTTTGATGAAACGACGAAAGAGCTTTCCGATCGATTATTAGATCGAACAAATTTGATTACATTACAAAAAATTCCGTTTTGCGAGATGAGTATAGAACATGAGAAAGTTGTTCAGCAACCTCCGCTGAAAGTAACAACGGGAGAATTTCGACTCAATTGGTTTAGGAATAAAGAGATGATCGAAGTGTATACTGAAGAGGAATTAGAGTTATTGGATAAGTTACATGATGTATTATCATCACACGATATATCAAAAGGAATTTCTTTCCGATGTGCAAGCGCAATCGCTACGTATTTGCAAAATATACCGTTCCAAAATAATCAGTCTTATATGATTAGCAGGGAAGAAGGTTTTGATTTGCAAATAAAGCAGCGTGTATTAACGAAATTAAGGGGGACAGAAATGACAGTGGGCCCTCTACTTTCTGAAGAAGTAAAAAGGGGAGCGACATTGATACCACTTTTACAGTCTCCGCTTGCAAATCGTGTATCTACATTTGAACATTCTTTAGCTTATATAAGACAAAAGCGTAGAGAACTGGAGCTGTATGGCTATGCAAAATGAGGAGCGTTATGAAACAGCAATCGTCGATACGAAAGAAACGCTCCCGTTTGTATTGAAGCTAATTATTGGTACTGAGGGGAAAGGCGATTTTATCCTTTTAAACCGGCTTTGTACGTCTACTACAGCATTAGTTCAATGTATTTATAAAGTACAGGAATTAAAACCACTGAAATTACATTTCCATTATCAAAATCCAATGGACATTACATTCATATGGAATAAAGTATATGAGGGACAAAAGAATATAAAAGAGTCACAATATGAATTAAATGAAAAAAAACAAAGAGTATTAGTGTATGAACATGGAAAAACTGAATTTTTTTATCCGTGGCGCTGTGGCTTATACCATTTTGAAGTGCGTATAGAAGATAAAACTTATTATGGTGCGTTTCAAGTGGTTCCTAAAAACTTTTTTGATGACCAATTTGAAATGATTCAAGATTATGTGAAGTCAATTTTAAACGAGTTAATTTTAGATAGAGGTTATTACAAGAAAACTTTCTCAGCACTTAGCGATATTGAAGATTCTTCTTATTTGGTATTGTTAAGAAAGTTGCCACAAAAAATGAAAAGAATAAAACAAATTTTTAAAAAAGTAGAATCGAATGCGGAATTTGTACACGAATATGAATGGGAAACGAAAGCGCGGAAGACAACGAGAAAAACTGCCATTATGACAGAAAGAAAGCTTTATGCGAAATATTACAACCGTAAATTTAAGGAGCAAAAAAATAGTATTGAAAATGCATTTCTTAAATTTAAAACGATGCAATTCTATTATTATTTACTTGAAGCAGAAATTTTTGTACGTAAAACTATTGAAATACTAGAAGGAGAAAAGAAGAAAAAGTCAGATGAATTTCAAGCTGTTAAAACAATTATGAAAACGATTGAACGAAATGGATCCGTGACGGATAGGGAAAAACAAAAATATAGAAATCTACATTTACTGAAAGAAGCAGATTTACGGAAAAGTTCTGTGAAAATACAAGAATATAAAATATTAGCTCATATCGTATATGAAAGTGTGCAATACTTTCGAAATTTATTGTATTCTCCATTTTGGAGGGAAGTTTCTGAAACAGCTACCATTAATTCGAACACTTTATCTATACCGCATCAACAATTAATCCACCATTTAGAATTGTTACCGCAACATACGGAGCAACCCCCATCTTTATTATTCGTATATAAACCAACGTTTTTAGTGTATGAGTATTACGCTTTTTTTATCGTTATTTCTATATTAGAACAAATCGGATTTGAAGATAAGAATCCTATTCGTGAACAAATACAAGAACATTTTTATTTAGACGGATTACAAGATGGAACGACAGTGATTTTACATCGAGATGATATAAAAGTGCACGTCGCGTTTAATGATTTAATTGAAACACACCCTCTTATTGCACTAAGCAAAGGAAGTAATTTTTATAACGGAGAGGACACAAAGAAGCCGGATATTCGTTTAGATTGTTATGTAAAGGAAGAAGAGAAGTATGTATATAAATCTTCTATTATTATCGAAGTGAAATACAGCCCTATGTACAATATTTTTCAGCCTGTCGGTAATACGAAAGCAACGGAGCAAATGTATAAATACTGGTCTATTAAGTATGTAGAAGAACAGAATGGTAAACGAATTTTTAAGCGAAGAGCGATTTATGAAGTGATTTGTGTATATCCAGGTAGCCATATGCATAGTAAAAAAATTGAATCTGGATGTGGAGTGTTTTTACAACTATATCCATATAAAACGAAACAAGGAGAAGAGAAGTTGGCTGGGAAGCATGGGATGATTCAAATTTTTGAGAAATGGTTAAAAAGTAATAAAATGTAAAAGAAATCCTTTTTAATGAAGGATTTCTTTAGGTTAAGAAGAATTATATGCAGTACGGAAAGACACATTATACGGTTCGAACTTGATAGTGATCATCATTTTTTTATTAGAGTAATTGAATCTTGTTATGTTTGTAACAGTATGGGGAATTAAGGGGTTTTGCATGTGTATTAATGACTAATAAGTAGGAATTTAATTCATTTTGCAGAATATAATAAGACATAAATATTTTTAGTTGCATACGAAGATTTGTTCTTATATGATAGTAAGTGAAAGCGTTATCAAAAACAGAGCGGCGATGGGAAAGGCGGTTAAATATGTTCCAGCGTGTTCAAACAAAGGAAGAGCATTTTTGGTTCGAGCAACTGTGGGGAGATTTTTGTGAAGAAAGAAACTTAATGTTTGTAGAACGTAATTTAAATCCATCACGATTTTTATTAATAGAAGATGAACATCATATTGGTACAGTAGAATGTATTAAGTTTACAGTACCTGAACAATCAAATTCTGAGTTTTTCTATCCGTTTTCTAAAAATGATTTAGTGAAAGATTTGAAAAATGTGTATGAAATAGGAAAGTTAAGTATTGCGAAAACGTCTCGGGGGAGAGGACATTTCAAAAGGCTGGCAGCTATTTTATTTATGCATGCGTTAGAGACGAAAGCGGAATGGTATATTGCAGCAGTTACAAAAAGAATGTATATGTATTTACTTACACTCGGTTTTCCAATCGAACCGATAGATAGTCCATTCCAGTTTCATGATACTTTACAAGGTGTACCAGTGCGAATTCATGCTCGAAAAGGGGCTACACATCTGTATTCTTTGAAAGAATTCCGTGATATTATTCAAGGGAATGCTCATGCGCAGGCACTTATTGCAGAATACAGTAAAAATATTATGTTAACAAAATGAAAATATATGAATATGTATAGTATGAAGAAGAGTTACTTATTACGGGCATCTGTTTTCATACAAAAAGTAGACCCTTATTCTCAGAATAAGGGTCTAAAATATTATAGTCCAAATATACTAAAAATCATTTTACGACGCTTCGGTTTCTTTTCTCTTTCATATGTTGGTTTTGCATCAGGAGTAATGTATATTGGTTCTTCTTTTTTTAGGGCAGCTTCTAGTTTTTGAATTCGTTCTAACATTTCCTCTATTTCGCGGCGATGTTGTAAAAGTTGGTATGTAACGACATCATTTGCTTTATCTTGCATTTGTTCTTCCATTCGATCTAGTCTTCTCGTAATTGTGGTAAATTGAGCTGTTAATTGCTCAAAATCATTCGATGATGTGTTTTGAACAATTGTGTTTACTTGAGTTTTTAATTTTTCTACATCATTTGAAGATGGTTTTTGAGTAGTTTGAGAGTTTTGAGGCTGGTCCATTTGAGAGCGATGGTATTCTAACATTAGATCTAAATCACCTTGTGTGAAAATAAAATGACCATATTTATTTTTTTTAATCGTAAGATTTAATTGTTGTGCAATCCGGACAACAGCCTTTGGGCTAACACCTAATTTCTTTGCGATAAATGGTGTTTTATATTCCAAAATAATCCCTCCTATATATATCCTGTTGAATGATTTCTAGTTATGTAGCAAGTTCCCTTCAGGTGTGACAAAAGAAGTGTGGAATCGGCAAAGAAAGTGTTTTTTCACGAAGTTCAGCTGTTTAGCACATACTATTTATATAAATCATTTTTAGTTATCGGAAAATTGGGCTTATTATAGTTTGACGATAATAAGCTAATTAGATTATCATAATTATAAATATCTTTTTTATGTATGCATATAATATATAAAAAGGTGGTTACTAATGTAGAATTTTATTAGAGTATAAGAATGCTTACTTCACTTGAATAAATTTAAGTAGGAGGTGGCTTCCTTGCTTACACTGTAAGTAAGGAAAAGTATTTGGACATATATAGTATAAGTATAGTGATTGTTTTAATTGCCTTAACGGCATTTTTCGTTGCAGCAGAATTTGCAATTGTTAAAGTGAGGAGTTCACGAATTGACTATTTAATTGCAAAAGGAAATAATCGTGCAATATCTGTCAAAACAATCATTACAAACTTAGACGAATATTTATCAGCTTGTCAATTAGGAATAACTGTTACAGCTCTTGGGATTGGGTGGTCTGGTAAACCTGCGCTAAAGCACATGTTTGATGTGTTGTTTGCAAATTGGAACGTCCCTACTCAACTCGCAGACATTTTAGCTATAATTTTAGTATTTTTGTTTATCACATTTTTCCATGTGGTAGTAGGAGAGTTAGCTCCAAAAACATTTGCGATTCAAAAAGCAGAACAAGTGAGTTTCTTTGTTGCTAAGCCACTCATTTTGTTTTATCGTATTGCATTCCCATTCATTTGGATTTTAAATGGATCAGCTCGGTTAATTACAAAGTTTCTTGGGTTGAAACCACCAAAAGGGCATGATGAAGTGCATTCAGAAGAAGAATTGCGGTTGTTAGTTTCAGAAAGTTATAAAAATGGTGAGATTAATCAATCTGAATATAAGTATGTGAATAAAATATTTGAATTTGATGATCGTATTGCGAAAGAAATAATGGTACCACGAACAGAGATGAATATTTTAAATAAAGAAATGCCTGCTGAAGAGGCTTTACAAAAAATGTCTCATGAAAAATATACGAGGTATCCGGTTGTTGATGGTGATAAGGACCATGTAATAGGCTTTGTGAATTTTAAAGATATATTTACAGATTTTGTGAAGCACCGAGTTGTTAGTGAAAAGACAGTGGAGCAATATATTAGGCCAATTATTTTAGTTATTGAATCTATCCCGATTCATGATCTATTTTTAAAAATGCAAAGAGAAAGAACACATATCGCTATATTAATTGATGAATATGGTGGTACATCAGGTCTTGTAACCGTTGAAGATATTTTAGAAGAAATTGTAGGGGATATTCAAGATGAGTTCGATACTGATGAACAACCGGAAATCCAACAAGTTAGTGAGACGAAAACGATTTTAGAGGGAAAAGTACTTGTTAGTGAAGTGAACGCATTATTAGGTTTGACTATTGACGACGATGATGTCGATACGATTGGCGGTTGGATCCTAACAAAAAATATTGAGATTTCCGAGGGTGATACCATTGAGATTGAAAATTATAAATTTTGCGTAAAAAAATTAGATGGACACTATATTAAGAGATTAGAAGTAACGAAACCTTCAGAATCGATTGTTATTGTAGGAGATGAAAAAAAGATTTCGCTCCAAGAACAAATTAGTTCGTAAACTCTGCTTTGTAGCAGAGTTTTTTTGAGCAAAATATTTTTTGATGTATTAGGGCTATGATACAATTACACAAGTCAGACCTTTCACTAGGTGAAATAAATGAAGTGTATTATTGTATACATATATTCGGAAGGAGAACCACTATGAAAAAACATTTATATATAAATGGGGTATGGAAATCAGTAGAGACGTATAAACCATTGTATGCACCATATTCTGAAGAAACATTAGCGGAGATTGCGCAAGGTACAGAAGATGACGTTAAGGAAGCAATAGTTTCGGCCAAAAATGCAATGAAAGAAATGAAAAAATTATCCGCATACGACCGTGCAACTATTTTAGAAAAGGTTGCACAAAAAATGGATGAGAGAAGAGAAGAGTTTGCAGAGATTATCGCAAAAGAAGCTGCAAAACCAATTCGTGCTGCACGGGGAGAAGTAGATCGCACTGTTCAAACATATAAGTTTGCAGCTGAAGAAGCGAAGCGAATATATGGTGAGACGTTACCATTAGATGCTGCACCAGGAGCAGGTGGCCGTATAGCGTATACAATTCGACAACCAATCGGGGTTATTGGTGCTATTACACCGTTTAATTTTCCACTTAATTTAGTAGCACATAAGGTAGGCCCAGCAATTGCGGCTGGAAATACTATTGTGCTAAAGCCTGCCGACCAAACGCCACTTTCTTCGTATGCATTGGTAGAATTATTTGAAGAAGCTGGTTTACCAAAGGGAGCTTTCAATATAATTTCTGGACCTGGATCTGTTGTAGGTGAGGCATTAGTAAAAGATGAGAACGTTGCTAGTATTACTTTTACAGGAAGTCCGAAAGTAGGTATTGGAATTAAGGAAAAAGCCGGGTTGAAACGAGTGACGTTAGAATTAGGATCGAACGCTGCAGTAATTATTGATGAAGATGTTGAATTGACAGACGAAATAATTGAACGTGTAAAATGGGGCGCGTTTGTGAATAATGGACAAGTTTGTATTTCAGTACAACGTGTTTTTGTGCATGAACGCAAAATGGAAGAGTTTATTACAAAATTAACGAAAGCAATGGAAAACGTTGTAGTAGGAGACCCGCTTCATGAAGAAACAGATGTATCAGCACTTATTTCAAAAAAAGATGTAGAACGTATAAATTCATGGGTGGAAGAGGCAGTTAAGGAAGGAGCTAATGTTGTATACGGTGGTAACAAACGTGATGCAAGGATTTTTGAACCAACTGTATTAACAAATGTTCCAGATTATGTATCTGTTCAGTGCCAAGAAGTATTTGGTCCACTTATGACTGTAAATACATTTAAAGAATTTGATGAGGCTTTAGAACAAGTAAATAATTCACGTTATGGATTACAAGCAGGTGTATTTACAAACAATCTATGTAAGGCAATGCGTGCAATTGATGAATTAGAAGTCGGTGGTGTCATGATTAATGATATTCCAACGTTCAGAGTAGATCATATGCCTTATGGCGGTGTGAAAGAGAGTGGCACAGGCCGTGAAGGGATTAAATATGCAATAGAAGAAATGACAGAAATGAAATTAGTGTGTATTAAAAAATAAAGTAGATCGAGCTTAAACACCGCAATAAAAAACGAGCAGGAAATGTTTACGATTCCATACTCGTTTTTTATTGTTTGTTTTACGTTTCTCGGAACGATTTCATTTAATCAAGTGTACCTTTTACTTCATTTCTTGTTTGAAAATATCATCTTCGACATAAATATGTTCTTTATCTACAGCAGTGCTATGAGAGAGTACTAAACCGATTGGTGTTTCAGTACCTTTATTTTGAACAATTGTAAAATGAATATTTTTTTCAGTTGCTAATTTAATGTATTTTGATAAATGTGGGTAAGCAATGCTTCCATTTAGGAATAGTTGTAATGATTGAGAAGAACGTATGTTACCCGTTACTTCTGTATACACATTACTTTGCATTACTTGACCGATTGTTAAAGCGATTTCTACGCGCTCACGTAATGTAGTTAAGTACATATTACGTTCTTCTGGTTTGTTTTGCTTTTGGCCATATATGCCTTCTTGGAGATAGTCTTCCACATTTTTATTTACCATATTTTTCACACCTTTCACTTCTTATTGTACGCAAGAATTAAAAAGGATGCAAAAAAAAGTAGTTTTGAACAGGAAAATAATTAAAAAAATGAGAAGAGAAAAGGGATATATGAATAAAACTTATTTAAATAAGAAGGGAAAAATAAATTTTATCAACAGAAATTAACAAAATGTGACAACAATCTATTAACGAAATGTATTTTTTGTGTTAATATTCAAAATATAAAGGGTATTCGTCGTATGGAAATGGAGGGAATGGAGGTTTTTCCAATCGATAAGGATATTAAAGAAGTATTTTGTTCGCACTTGAAAAACAACAGGCACCAATTCGTAGAGAACTGGAAAAACAAAATGATAATTTCCGAAAAAGATCCATTTAAACAAGAGGTAGTTCAAAATGGAGCGAATTTATTAGAGTTAATTATCGAACTTATTATGGAAGATAAAGACATTAATTATCTTCAGCCATTATGTGAGAAAATTGCCATTGAGCGTGCAGGGGCAGATGCGAATATTGGAGATTTTGTTTACAATGCAAATGTGGGAAGAAATGAACTTTTTGAAGCAATGTGCGAATTGGATGTAAGCGCTCGTGAACTGAAACCGATTATGGCCAAAATACATACTTGTTTTGACAAATTAATTTATTATACCGTTTTAAAATACTCAGAAATTATATCGAGAAATTTAGAAGAAAAACAGCAATATATAAATGAAACACATAAAGAAAGGCTTACGATTCTAGGGCAAATGTCGGCTAGTTTTGTGCATGAATTTCGTAATCCGCTAACTTCGATTATGGGATTTGTAAAGTTATTGAAGACAGATCACCCTAATCTATCGTATTTAGATATTATTTCACATGAATTAGATCAATTAAATTTTAGGATTTCGCAATTTTTACTTGTATCGAAAAAAGAAATGTGGAATGAATCTGAACGTTTTTTGGTAAATGACTTATTTCAAGATATTATACAATTCTTATATCCAAGTTTAGTTAATGCAAATGTTTTGATTGAAAAGAATTTGCCGTATCCTATTCCACTCGTTGGTTACCGGAGTGAAGTGAAGCAAGTAGTTTTAAATATTTTAATGAATTCGATTGATGCTCTTGAATCGGTGAAAGAAGAGCGAAAAATTATCATTGATGTATTTGAAGAGGATCAGGCTGTTTGCATTGTTATAAAAAATAATGGACCTATGATTCCAGCAGACAATGTAGAGACTATTTTTGAGCCATTTGTAACTACTAAAAAGCTAGGAACTGGTATTGGACTATTTGTATGTAAACAAATTGTAGAAAAACATAAAGGATCCATATTGTGTCGTTCGGATAACGATTGGACAGAATTTCAAATTACGTTTCAAAAGTAAACAGTCTACACCATGCGAATGGTGTAGACTGTTTTAATTTGTAAGTATAACGGTCTCTAATTTTGGATCCTCAGTTGAATAACCAACTATTGAAATTGTGTAAATTGTATTTGGTTCAACGTTGAATTTTGGAATGGTTAATAGTACTTTTTTTGTATCAGCAAGTGAAACTTCAATATCTGCTGTACCAGGGCTAACTTGTAAAAAATCTGTTATTTGCTTAAAGAGTACATTTTCAAATAAATGATCCCCATCTTTTAAATTTACATTTACAACTGGAGTGTCTGGTGAAAAATGTGCAAACCGTATTTTTGCTTGACCAGATGGTAAATGAGTATTATCAAGAATGGGTTGTAATTGGAGATGATTATCGCTATTGACCGCTGCAAGGGTATAAGTGTGATTCCCCATTATTGGTACTAATGCTGAAAATATTGGAGTTTCGTTTCCGACAGGGACAATATCAATACGGTATTTACCTTGCACTAATGATAAATACGGACTGAATTGTTTAAAAGAAATATTTTTAATAACCTTTTGTCCGTTTATTATAATATCAACTGCTGGTGTATGGGGAGCTGTGTGGAAGATTCTCATATGTGACGGTAAAGTCGCTTCTTGTGAATCTCTCTTTTCATATGCTTGTACAAGTTTTGTAATTGCATCATAGTATTTCATATAGAGTTCTACATATCTTTTAGGATTGCTATATTGATAGTAACGAGCGAGCTGTTCGTAACGTGCAGCTTCTTGGCCGTATTTTTCAATTTCGGATTGAGTCATGAACATTCCTCCTTTATCATCATTACAAATATATGCGAAGCTAGAAAGAGGTTATGCAAAAAACTTGCCTTTCTAGAAGGAAAAGTTAAAATGGGGATTTTTTTATTTATAGGCAAACACACATACAAATCGATAATTGTCCTACATAAATTATAAAGGAAAGGTAGTTTGACTTTGATGGAAGGAGTGGAACCATTGGGATGGGGATATCCCCATAGTTATTGGGAATGAAGTTATGGAGGATTTGGTGCTATAGGCTGTGGGACGAATTATGGATTTGTATTATGAGTATTTCTATTAATTTTAGTGATGCGTTGGATAAGGTAATACCGATAAAAGAGCGTCGTGCCGAACTGATTAATGTGGTTAATCAGTTCTTTTTTTATTGTTCTAAACAGGTGGTACTATTTGTTAAGAAATAGTTATGATAAATGAGGCGAAGTAAAATGTCGAATTTTGTTTGAAAATATGCAATATAAAGTAGGATAATAGGAAGGAGAATAACGGGAGTTCCGTCGAAGTTTACACAATGTCAGCAATTGAGGGAAGTTGATATTATATTAAAAAAATATTCAATTTGCTGTTATCTTAAATCAGGAAGGGGTATTTAAGCGTATAGGTAAGATTGGTCTTCATTTTAAGTTCTGAATTTTCTGTTTTTAAAATAATATTTAGCAGTCATTTGTATATTTTATAATAGTTTTTTGATAAATTCACTGCTTTTGCAGAGGATTCTTTTTTATGAAAGAAACGTCAATTTTCTTCATATACATATACAAATTGGAGAAATGGGGGAGCGCTATGCGCGATTACTTAATTAAACCACTTGTTGGTCAGCCGTATCCGATGATTTCACATGGAAAAGGTGTGTATTTGTATGATCAAAACGGAAATAAATATTTTGATGGTTCGTCTGGAGCGATTACGGCAGGTATTGGACATGGCGTAGCAGAGATAGCAGAAGTTATTAAAAAACAGGCAGAGGAGATCGCTTTCGTTTATAGATCACAGTTTACGAGTGAACCAGCTGAAAAATTAGCGAAGAAGTTAAGTGATTTATCTGTAGGAGATTTGAACTGGAGCTTTTTTGTGAATAGTGGTACGGAAGCAAATGAAACAGCTATGAAAATCGCAATTCAGCATTTTCAGGAGCGTGGCATTCAAGGGAAACATAAAATTTTGTCACGGTGGATGAGCTATCACGGGATTACAATGGGAGCTTTATCTATGTCTGGGCATCCACTGCGCAGACAACGTTTCGTTTCTATTTTGGAAGATTATCCGACTATTCCAGCTCCATACTGTTTTAGATGTCCTGTACAAAAGGTATATCCAACATGTCAACTTTCTTGTGCGACTGAACTAGAAAGAGCGATTGATCGAATTGGTGCAGAACATATTGCAGCTTTTATTGCTGAACCGATTATCGGAGCTGCTGGAGGCGCGGTTGTCCCGCCGAAAGAATACTATAAAGTAATTAAAGATATTTGTAGTCATTACGATATATTATTTATTGCGGATGAAGTAATGACTGGACTTGGTCGTACTGGTGCATGGTTTGCTATGGAGCACTGGGGTGTAGAACCGGATATTATGACCCTTGGTAAGGGGCTAGGAGCGGGTTATACACCAATGGCAGCGACAATAGTAAGTGACCGTGTTATGGAGCCGATTTTACGTGGATCACGTTCTGTAATGAGCGGGCATACGCTTAGTGCAAATCCATTGTCTGCAGCAACGGCTTTAGCAGTTATTGAATATATGGAGAAACATAATTTACCTGAAAAAACAGCAGAAAAGGGAGAGTATTTATTAAAAGGTTTGCAGAAAGTTCAGCAACAATCGACAATCATTGCCGATGTGCGTGGAAAAGGATTGCTAATCGGAATAGAATTGCAACCGTTTACAAAAGCGTCGGAGCTTATTTCAGTTGCTGCTAAAAATGGACTGCTCTTATACCAAGCTGTTTCAGGGCAAGCAGGAAAAGAGGATAGTGCACTGCTTGTTGCACCACCAATGACAACTACATATTCCGAGTTAGATGAATTACTTTCAATTTTTGTAAAGAGCGTGGAAGAGATGATGCAAAAAGGAGGGCATAGTATCGCATGACAACTATTACAAATACATTCGGTAAATTAAAAGAAATAGAGGAAGTAATTTCTTTGTTCCATGATGATATGACATTAATGTTTGGGGGATTTGGAGGAATCGGATCACCTCCATCTTTAATTCAAGCTGTTTTAGATAAAGGCATTACAAATTTAAATTTAATAGGAAATGATACTGGATTTCCTGATGTAGGAATCGGTCGTCTTGTTACGAATGAAAGGGTTAAATCTTTAGTTACTTCTCATATTGGGTCAAATCCAAATGCGGGAAGACAATTAAATGAAGGAAGATTGCAAATTGAATTCTCTCCGCAAGGAACACTCGCAGAGCGTATTCGCGCTGGTGGTGTAGGGCTTGGTGGTATTTTAGTTGATGTTGGTGTTGATACGATTGTAGAAGAAGGAAAGCGTACAGTTGAAATGAATGGAAAGAAATATTTAGTTGAAACAGCTTTAACGGCTGAAGTCGCAATTGTATATGCGAAAAAAGCGGATCCGTTTGGCAATCTTGTATTTGATAAAAGCGCTCGTAATATGAATCCACACGTAGCTATGGCTGGTGACATAACGATTGTAGAAGCAGAAGAAATTGTTCCACTTGGAAGTTTAGATCCAGAAGAAATTGTCGTCCCAGGTGTATTTGTAAATTATATCGTGCCATCGGAAGGAGTGAATTGGAAATGGGTATGGGCGTAGAAGTAAGAGATAAGATTGCAAGACGTGCAGCGAAAGAAATTCAGAATGGTATGCTTGTAAATTTAGGTATTGGAATTCCATCGCTTGTACCGAATCATTTGCCAGAAGATATGAATGTTATGTTTCATGCGGAAAACGGTATTGTTGGTATGGGACCAACGCCAAGTAAAGGGAATGAAGATGAGAATTTATGTAACGCAGCTGGTTTACCAACATCTCTTATTACAGGAGCAAGTTATTTTGATAGCTGCATGGCGTTTGGCATGATTCGAAAAGGATTACTTGATGTTACGATACTTGGTTCGTTACAAGTAAGTGAAAATGGTGATTTAGCGAACTGGATTGTACCAGGAAAACGCGTTCCAGGTATTGGAGGAGCGATGGATTTAGCGCAAAAAGCGAAGCGGGTCGTTGTTGTGATGAATCATGTTGATAAATACGGAAATGCAAAGATTGTTTCGGAATGTACATTGCCATTAACTTCGAAAAAATGTGTAGATTTAATTATTACAGACATGGCTGTCATGGAAGTGACCCAAAGAGGACTTGTCTTACAAGAATTAATGAGTCCATATACTGTAGAAGATGTAAAACGACATACGACAGCTGATTTTCATATAAGCTCAAATTTACTAGTAATTGAATGAGGGGAGTTGTAATATATGGAGCAATTAAAAAAACAAGTTTGTGATTATATTGAGGGTCATGAAGAAGAGAGTGTAAAATTTTTAACACGATTAATTCAAGAAAAGAGCGTATCTGGTGATGAAAGTGGTGCACAGGCAATTGTTATTGAAAAGTTGCGTGAGTTAGGTCTAGATCTTGATATTTGGGAGCCTGCTTTTAAGGAAATGAAAGATCACCCTTATTTCGTATCACCTCGTATAAGTTTTACAGATAGCCCGAACATTGTAGCGACTTTAAAAGGAAGTGGCGAAGGGAAATCTATGATTTTAAACGGGCATATTGATGTCGTGCCAGAAGGGGATGTAAATCAGTGGGACCATCATCCATATAGTGGAGAGAAAATAGGAAACCGCATATATGGACGTGGAACAACAGATATGAAAGGCGGCAATGTCTCACTTATGCTTGCGATGGAAGCGATTATTGAATCTGGTATTGAACTAAAAGGTGATATACATTTTCAAAGTGTAATAGAAGAAGAGAGCGGTGGGGCAGGAACATTAGCCGCTATTTTACGAGGATATAAGGCAGATGGCGTTATTATTCCTGAGCCGACGAATATGAAGTTTTTTCCGAAACAACAAGGATCAATGTGGTTTCGTCTACATATAAAAGGAAAAGCAGCACACGGTGGTACACGTTATGAAGGAGTAAGTGCAATTGAAAAAAGTATGTTTGTTGTAGAGCATTTGAGAAAATTAGAAGAGAAGAGAAATGGTAGAATTACAGATCCGTTATTTAAGGGGATTCCGATTCCAATTCCAATTAACGTTGGGAAAATTGAAGGGGGAAGCTGGCCAAGTTCTGTTCCCGATTCATTAATTTTAGAAGGAAGATGTGGTATTGCGCCGAATGAGACTATAGAGGCAGCAAAAGAAGAGTTTGAGGGCTGGATTGGTGAATTAAAAGATGTGGATAGTTGGTTTGTAAAAAATCCTGTAGAAGTAGAATGGTTTGGGGCTAGATGGGTTCCTGGTGAACTAGAAGAAAATCATCCACTTATTACAACGCTTCAACATAACTTTGTTGAAATCGAAGGGAACGAGCCGATTATAGAAGCTTCGCCATGGGGAACAGATGGAGGTTTGTTCACACAAATAGCTAACGTACCCACGATAGTATTTGGTCCAGGAGAGACGAAAGTAGCACACTATCCAAACGAATATATAGAAGTTGATAAAATGATTGCTGCCGCAAAAATAATTGCATGTACATTACTAGATTGGTGTGAGGTGAAAAAATGAAATACTATGAATCTTTTAGTGAACAGACAAAGCATTATACAGTAGAAGGGGTTTTAGATTATTTTAATAAACGTATTAGAATTGATCACTATACAGGAAATGTTGAAAGCATCATACAAACAATCGATGAATTAGCAAAGAAACATTCTTTCACTAAATGTATTATTAAAGGAAAGGGGGAGCATGTTTCAACATGGCTCTCTTTCGGTTTCTTACTGGAAGCAACAATACCTCATTATTTTCAAGGGCACGATGCGCACTTCTTCGTGAAATATCATAATGATGAAAGACGAAATAGTATTCATTGGACTGAGGAAGATACTATTTTAAGTGGTGTAAAAGAAAAAGAAGTGAAAGAAAAAATAGTCCCAGAGGAATTTGTGTTAAGAAAAGCGACAGAAGAGGATGCGGAAGAATTAGCAATTGTCTTTGGAAAAGTATTTGAAGTTTATCCGACACCTTTAAATGATGGGAATTATGTAAAGCAGACGATGAAGGAAGACGATACAATTTACTATGTTTATGAATTCGAGGGGAAAATTATTAGTACAGCATCTGCTGAAATGAACGTGAAAGAAGGTAATGCAGAATTAACGAATTGTGCTACATTACCTGAATATCGAAAACATGGTTTCATGAAAAGTCTGTTAATTAAATTGGAGGAAGAGCTCCAAGAAAAATCTATTTTTTGTTCTTATACAATTGCTCGCTCGCTATCTTTCGGTATGAATGCAGCCTTTCATCAATTAGGCTATACATATACGGGAAGGCTTGCGAATAATTGCTACATTTTTGATAAGTTGGAAGATATGAATATATGGGTGAAAGATTTATCCAGCTATTCGAAAGCAGTAAGACTCCCGCCTCAAAATTCGGCTGTAAAGCAAAGAAGTTAGGTGGGAGTCGGGTTAATAATAAAGCCCCACTGATTAAAGTTTCACTTAACCATAAATAAGCAATAAAAATATATACACATTTCATCAAAATAATAGAACGGAATCGTCATGCTTATAATCGCACAGAGGGTGCCGAAAATTCGGCGTTGAATTTGCTGGATTTTCGGCAAAAGGGGGGATGACATTGCTAGCAGTTTCGACACAGGAAGTCATTGAAGCGATTTTGGGCAGTATAGATGAGGCCATACATGCAGTAGATGAAAATGGGATTACAATATTTTATAATACAGTTGCTGCAAAACATGATGGATCTAAAATTGAAAATGTGCTAGGAAAGCATTTATTAGAAGCATTCCCGTCATTATCCAGAGAAACAAGTACGTTGATGAAAGTATTAGATACAAAAAAACCAATCGTACACCAAGTTCAACATTACCAAAATTTAAATGGGGAAGACGTTTGTACGGTCAATACAACGTTACCTATTTTAATAGATGGAAATATTGCTGGTGCTGTAGAAATTGCGAAAGATTATTCTACTATTCAAAAGCTTACTGATACGATTGTAGATCTACAATCGAAAATAAAACGATCGACTAGCAAAAAAATGGTGAAAAAGCATGTTGCATTCGAGACAATTGTAACTGATGATTCCCGCTTTAAACAGACGAAAGAGTTAGCACAAAAAGTAGCGCCAACCGATGCGAATGTTTTAATATATGGTGAAACTGGAACGGGGAAAGAGCTATTTGTGCAAGCGATTCATGAAGCTTCTAAACGAAAAAATAAGCCGTTTATTGCACAAAACTGTGCAGCTTTGCCAGAGTCGCTATTAGAAAGTTTGCTGTTTGGCACGACAAAAGGTAGTTATACAGGGGCAATCGAACGAGCAGGATTATTTGAACTTGTAGATGGAGGGACATTATTTTTAGATGAACTGAATTCAATGCCGCTTGATTTACAAGCAAAAATGCTACGTGTATTAGAAGATGGAGTTATTCGTCGCATTGGTGATAATAAGACGAGAAAAGTAGATGTTCGCGTTATTACTGCAATGAATCAGCCTCCAGAAGTATGTTTAAGAGAAAATAAAATTCGCACTGATTTATACTATCGATTAAATGTATTTTCATTATATATCCCGCCGCTTCGCGAAAGAACTGAGGATGTACTGTTATTAGCGTCTTACTTTTTGAAAGAATATAATAAAAGTTATAAAAAAGGTGTACTTCAAATTGATAGGGAAGCGAAAGAAAGATTACAAGCTTATCAATGGCCTGGAAATGTTCGTGAGTTAAAGCATACGATTGAACATGCTGTCATTATTACAGAAGGGAATTCGTTAACAGCAAATTGCTTGCCACGAACATTTCGGAAAGAGAAACTTCCGAAGAAGAAAAGTATATTACCGCTTAGGGAAGCTCTTCATCAAACGGAAAAGGAATTAATAGATCAAGCGTTAATCGAAACGGAAGGGAATATTTTGCAAGCAGCAAAAATGTTAGGTATTCCTCGTCAAACGCTTCAATATAAACTGAGCAAGTACGACAAAACCGCCGAATAATCGGCGGTTTTTGTGTGTTTGCACCAATAAAAGAGCGTTTACATATATAACAAGTAATGAATATGATAGTAAATATCGTTTTAGTACAGCACTTAAAAATATTTATTCTCTTATATAATAGGGTATTTCTCGCATTTACTTATCAAGAATATGAAGTTGGCATAATTATTGCTTATATAAAGGATGAGCGTATAAAAAGGGGGAATAGCAATGTTACATGATGTATACAAACCAAATCGTCACTGGAAGGATATTGAATTATGGAAAGATGTTACAGAAGAACAATGGAATGATTGGGTTTGGCAATTAACGAATACGATCAAAACTTTAGATGATTTAAAGAAAGTAATTAACTTAACACCTGACGAAGAAGAAGGCGTTAAAATTTCAACGAAAACGATCCCGTTAAACATTACACCGTACTATGCTTGGCTAATGAATCCTGATGACCCACGCTGTCCGATTCGGATGCAATCAGTACCGATTTCGGAAGAGTTATATAAAACAAAATATGATTTAGAAGATCCTCTTCATGAAGATGAAGATTCACCAGTTCCAGGATTAACTCATCGTTATCCAGACCGTGTACTATTTTTAGTAACGAATCAATGTTCTATGTATTGTCGTTACTGTACACGTCGTCGTTTTAGTGGACAAATTGGAATGGGCGTACCGAAAAAGCAATTAGATGATGCGATTGCTTATATTAGTGAAACACCACAAGTACGTGACGTTTTAATTTCTGGCGGTGATGGACTTCTAATTAATGATAAAATTTTAGAATATGTATTAAAGAATTTACGAGCAATCCCGCATGTTGAGATTATTCGTATCGGAACGAGAGCACCAGTTGTATTCCCACAGCGTATTACAGAAAACCTGTGTAACATAATTAAAAAATACCATCCAGTATGGTTAAATACTCATTTTAACACTTCTATTGAGATTACAGAAGAATCGAAACTAGCATGTGAAATGCTTGCAAATGCAGGTGTTCCAATTGGAAACCAAGCTGTAATTTTAGCTGGAATTAATGACAGCGTTCCAATTATGAAAAAACTTATGCATGATTTAGTGAAAATTCGTGTTCGTCCATATTACATTTATCAATGTGATTTATCAGAAGGTATCGGTCATTTCCGTGCACCAGTTTCGAAAGGTCTTGAAATTATTGAAGGCTTACGTGGACATACGTCTGGTTATGCAGTACCAACTTTCGTTGTCGATGCACCGGGTGGAGGCGGAAAAATTGCGCTTCAGCCAAACTATTTAATTTCACAAAGTGCGGATAAAGTTGTTCTTCGTAACTTTGAAGGGGTTATTACAACGTATCCAGAACCAGAAAACTATATCCCAGGAAGAGCAGAAGGCTACTTTAAAGAAATTTATCCGACTTATGAAGAGAAACGTTCTGATATCGGCGTTGCAGGATTGATGAGTGATAAGAAATTTAATCTTGTTCCAGATGATTTACAACGTATGAATCGCCGCAAAGATTATGAAGTCAATGAAACGCATGCTTCTTTAAAAGATAAACGTGATAAGCGTGATCAATTAAAAGATAAAAAATATCAAGCACAAATAGCAAAGTTAGATGATGACAAAAAAAATGAGGGTGACGTAGTATGAATTGTATGTGGTGTGACAGTACAGAAGCGAAAGAAAGCTTGAATACTGTATATTGGGAATTACCAGATGGTACGAAAGCCATTGAAATCCAAGAGACACCATGTATTACTTGTTCCTCATGTGGAATGGACTATCAAGCAGACCATACTGTAAAAGAAATTGAAGATCAGTTGTTTTTAATTTATACGAAAGATTTGCCAAAACAACTAACATACGAAGAGTTGATGGGAAGACCACGTTTATTAAAAAGGAATTATTTCGACTTTTAACCAGCTTTTATGCTGGTTTTTTTCTTTTTTGCCTTGTATAATGTACCCAAGTTAGAAAGGTAGGGAATATTTTTGAAAAAGACATTTTACCATTATATGATGAAGCACCGTGCAGCTTTATTTAAAAATGAAATATCAGATTTAGCAGAGGCGATGTATGATGATTTAAGTTTTCCGAAGCAATCTGAAGACTATGATGTAATTAGTTCATACTTAGAGTTAAGTGGAATGCTAGAAAGTATGTCTATATTTGATGATGCATGGGATTTATATATACAAGAGAGATAACGATATGAAGTTTTAGGAAAATGAAAGCATAATGAATACATTACTTTGAAAGAAGTGAAGTATTCATTATGCTTTTTTATTTACAATACGTCTTGCTGTTAGAACATAAATAAAAAGTGAAAGCTAGTTTAAATACTAGCTTTTTTAAGTTATATACAAATTCTACTTTTTTATTGAAAAAATTTATGAATATAAGCTTCTGTGATAAGCGTTTTTATGTAGGTTGCATATACTGTTATCAAAATCACGACGTTTAAAAAAGGAGAGATATTGATGGCAAGGAAAAAACAACCTAAATATAACGTAGGGGACATAGTCGTGATTACGCTATATGGAACCGTTGGGAAAGTTACAAATATGAAAGTTTTAGATGGAGTTTACGTATACGAAGTAAATAATCACGATGGATTTTATGTAGAACAAACTTTGCAGCATGTTACAGAGCAAGAAATGAAAAAGGGCGACACAGAGTGGATTGAATTAAATTATAACTTTACGTTTGGTGATCTCGTGCAAGTAACTGGATATGATAAAGATGTTTTTCGTATTGTTGGTTTTCGTACAGAAGTATGGAGATATAAAAATGATGCATGGGAAGATACTATATATGAATTGTCACGAATTACTGATGGTGAATGGTTAGAAGCTGATGAATCAGATTTAACATTACTTGCCAATGCACAAACGGCAAATGCAATTTTGAAGAAAATGAAACAAGATAAAGCTGGTATGAATAAATTAGATTTAGGAAAATTGAAGTCAATTAACAATTCGAAAAAAGTAAGTGTAAAGACGAATCGCCAAGAAATTATTGATGGGTTATTAGATATTTATAATGATTATCATTTATTATTCGATACATTTAAAGATGAAGAATATAAAATTGTTATGGATGTTGTTCAAAATTATTTAGTTAAATTGACAGAGAAAAAATAGTTAACTAGAAAGAGAGAATAAATTGAACAACAACATATGCAGTATAAGGTATGCCTACAATTATTAAAAAAATAAAAAGCCATTTAATAAGAGAGTCTGCCCATTGATCTTCATGCATGAACTCTTCTTTTGTTTGCTCTACTTCGTATTGGTATTCCATTATTATTTCCCCCTTTGGATAGCTTGTACTAACATCGTATGCCCTTTACCTACATGATATGACTTATAAAAAAAGAAAAACTATTTTTCTAATCTCATATACATAATTTTGAGATTTTTTCATAAAACAGAAATAAAGGAGTGATGCTCATGAAGGAAATTGAAGTCGTAATTGACACGGAAGAGATTGCGGAGTTTTTTTATGAGCGACTAATTGAAAGAGGGTACGTTCCAAAAAGAGAAGAAATTGAGGACCTGGCAGATATTACATTTGAGTATTTATTAGAGAAATGCATGATTGATGAAGTTTTTGATGAAGAGGAAGATTGAAAGTAACGGCGGGCTTAACTCGTCGTTTTTTACTCTTTACAAACTTGTCACAAATATAGACAAGAATTGTTGGTATAATTAAAAGAAAATTTTATACAAGAGGTGAAGGGATGTTCAAAAAAATTATTGATTCTTTATTAGGAAAGAAAAAACATCGTTCGTATTCAAGTAGTGATTATCGTCATAGAGGGCGCTCGTATTCAAGTAGCGACTATAAACGACGTTCATCTGGTTATGGGCATCAGCATTATAAAAGAAAACGTAAAAGCCGTAGCTTCTTTTCAAGTAGCTGATGAAATGGCGTCGTATACTAGCTTTATTTGATAGACCACTGCGAAAAAATACAATCGTTGCAGAGCGTTATAAGATTGAATCAGTAATTGGAATGGGCAGTTATGGGGTTACATATGTCGTTAATGATTTACAAATAAATAAATATAAAGTCTTAAAACAATTAAGGAAAAGTAAACAAAGATATGAGTCTGGTAGAAAATCATTTGAGCAAGAGAAAGTGATTTTACAAACATTAAATCATGCGTCAATTCCTAATCTACATGATCATTTCATATGGGAGAAAAAGAACTTTTTTGTGATGGAGTATATGCCGGGGGAAAATTTCGAAGATCATATTTTCTTAGATGGGCAAGTATATGATGAACGTGAAGTTTTTGAAATTTTATATGAAGTACTAGGAATTGTTTCGTATTTTCATAGTAAAGGTATCATTCACCGAGATTTACGTATTCCAAACATATTAATGAAAGAAAATCAGATTAGTATTATTGATTTTGGATTGGCTAAATTGAAAGGTGAGGGTGATGAGCGTGCTATAACTTATGAAGGTGAACAAGCTTTGATGCGAGAAGTTCACTTTCGTAGCGACTTTTATGCGCTCGGTCATTTCGTATTATTTTTATTGTATGCTAGTTATCAATCGACTGAAAAAAAGGAAAAACCTTGGTATGAAGAGTTAGTGCTGGAAGAATATAATCGCGACATGCTGATGCGAATGTTACAAATGAAAGCGCCATACTATGAAAATGTACAAGATTTGAAAAAAGATGTAGCTTACGCTTTAGAAAGGATGGAGACCCCATGTTTCAAAAGTTTTTAGCAAGTGTTGGTATTGGTAGTGCAAAAGTAGATACCGTTCTTGAAAGAGATGAGTATACAGTTGGAGAAGAGATAGTAGGGAAGGTTCATATAACTGGAGGTTCAGTTAGCCAAGAAATTGAAAGCATTTACTTAACGTTGTCGACGTCATATGTAAGAGAAGTGGATGATAAAAAAGTAACTGCATCGTATGATTTAGAGCGAGTTCGTTTAACAGATCCATTTTCTGTAGAGCCAAATGAAAAAGTGGAAATTCCATTTTCGTTTTTAATGCCAATTGAAGCACCACTAACACTTGGAATGAAAACGGTTTGGGTTCATACAGGTCTTGATATTAAACGTAGTATTGATCCAAGTGACCGTGATTATATTCAAGTATTGCCGAATGCGCTATTGAACAGTGTATTAAATAGTGTAAATCAATTAGGTTTTAAAGCGCGTCATATAGAATGCGAAGAATTACCGTATCGATTACGTAAGCAAGTTCCATTCGCGCAAGAATTTGAGTTTATTCCAGTTTCCGGAGAGTATTATGGGAAATTAGATGAATTAGAATTATTAATTTTGCCAAGTGCCCACGATCGATTAGAAATTATTATGGAAGTAGATAGAAAATCACGTGGATTGGCTGGTTTATTCGCAGAAGCGCTTGATCTTGATGAGAAGGTTATTCGCTTTACAGTAACAAGCGAAGATATTCCAACGATGCAGCAAAAAATTAACAATAATATTTTTTAATAAACTATGCATAAAAAAGAAATGGAGAGGAAAACTAAAACAACCGCTCCATTTTTTTGCATAGTGAGGTTATGTATGTGAAACGATACCGACATTTATACTTGTTAAGTTGTACACTACTCATTTGTTTTGTCGCACTATCACTTTCGTATCATACCGCTTGTATTGAAAAATTTGATAATGTAGTCGCACACTTTATTCAAAGTTTCCGAAACGAGTATTTGACAACCTATTTTACTTGGGTGTCCTTTATCGGTTCAAAAAGAATATATTTCCCGTTACTCATTATACTTGTAATGTATTTTCTTCTTAGAAAAAAAATATTAAGTGCATTACTTCTAACAATTAATTATTACGGATCACGTTATTTGAACAGTATGCTCAAACTATGGTATGAACGAGCACGACCTGATGTGACGCAGCTTGTTACAGCAACTGGATATAGCTTTCCGAGCGGTCATACGATGAATGCTACTGCTTTTTTAGGATTTATTGCATACGTCACAATTACAGAAGATCGTATTTCATTGCATAAAAAGTTGCTGATTATTTTTATAGCAAGCTTCGTTGTATTATCTATTTCAGTTAGCCGAATTTATCTTGGCGTACACTATCCATCTGACATATTAGCCGGATGGGCAGCGGGCGGTAGCTGGCTCGTTTTATGTATTATATTTCATAAGGCGTTCATTAAAAAAGAACCTATGTCATAATAGGTTCTTTTTGCATGGGCTCCACATGAATATGAGCATGGTAAATTCCGAATTTTTTTCGAAGCATATCTTCAATATTGTCAGTAATACAATGGCTTTCGCTAACATCCATTCGAGCATCTACTTCAATTGTAATATCCACATACGTTTGGTTCCCATACATACGAGCACGAATATCTACAATATGTTCTACACCTGAAATATGCCCTATAGCATCAGCGTATTCATCCATTTTTTCAGGATCAATTCCATCCGTTAGCATATGAGAAGCTTCTACGAAAATTTCCCACGCGGTCTTACAAATAATAAGACCGACAAGTAAAGCAGCAATAGGGTCCAAAATAGGCATTTGGAACTGTGCTCCGACTATACCTACTACTGTACCAATACTTACAAGAGCATCTGATAAATTATCTTTTGCAGCAGCCTCTAATGATTTACTTTTTGTTCGCATTGCAATCTTTTTCGTATACTTGTATACACCGTACATAACGACAGCAGAAAATAAAGCCACCCATGCAGCAAGTACATTAGGTGCTGCTTGTTTCGGATTGAAAAACGATTGAATTGCACTAATAACAACTTCTAATCCGACCGTTGCCATAATAAAGGAAGCAACAAGTGATGCGATTTGTTCTGCACGCGAATGCCCATATGGATGATCTGGGTCACGAGGCTTACGAGAAATTTTCAGGCCAATTAATATTGCTAAAGAAGCACCAATATCCGTTAAGTTATTCAAACCGTCAGCACGTAATGCGCTAGAGAGGGTAATATAACTGATGATGATTTTCATAGAGGATAAAAATATGTAGGCTATAATGCTGACAATAGCACCTTTATCAGCTTCTTTATGAGAAAGAGAATCCATTTTAATCACTCGCCTTTCTACAAGGAATTTCTTTCTATACATAGAGTATCAAACGAAACTCGTGTGGGTCTATACAAACATTGTTGACGTTTTATAGCTTTTTAAGAAGGGGATAACAAAGTTTCGTTAAGGAAAAATATGTTGAAAAGTACAAAGTGGAAATTTATTAAACAATTAATGATGATTATGGCAAATGGAAAGAGGGCGAGAATAATGATTCTCAAAATTTTTTTCATATATATTTTTCGCAAAATGACTCTTTGTAATTCCTCATGTGAGTAATATATAAGAAATGATAACAAAATTCTTCAATAAGAAGAGGAGAAAGCATTATAATATTCACTTTCCAGAAAGAGACAAAGGCAAAGAACAATTTGAAAACGAAAAAAACCTCTGATGATTTTTCAGAGGTTTTTCGTTTCTTAGTATGCTTCTAAAAACTCAGTAACTTGCTCTTCCGTTTTTGCATTTGCACTATGTAAGTGACCTAACTTTTCGCCATTTTGATATACAAGTAGGCTTGGAATACCCATTACTTGATACTCTTCAGCAATACTTGGGAACTCATCTTTATTAATAGAATACCATTCAAATTTATTGAACTCTTCCATTACATCTCCGATAAAGTTGTCCATACGCACGCAATCTGGGCACCATGTAGTAAAGAACTTAACAACTACTGGCTCCTCGCTTGCGATGATGTCTTTGAATTCTTGTTCAGCTTTGATTTCTTTCATGTTTTTGACTCCTCTCAATGTCACACGGATAAGCTAGTATTTTTATGCAAAATCCGTGTTTGCAAACATTTTGCAAACATTAGTGTTTTTGAAATAGGTTGTTTGCAAAATCCTCGACTGCTTTTTCTTGTAGGCCTGGTACAACATGTGAGTAGGTGTCCAAGGTGATACCTACTTTTTTATACCCCAATCGTTCACTCACAATCTTCGGATGTATACCTTGCTTTAACATAATCCTCAGAACATGGAACCGAATATCAGGAACCTCACTTTTCTTTATAAGCTTTTTCCAGAGCTGTGTCAAACTTCTGAAACGGCAGACCAAATCGTAGTCATTATAGCTTTCATCATATCGCTCTTTTTCCTCAGAGATTTTTTGCAGATGGTCATTTAGTGCCATTAAAGTAATGTCAGGTAAAATCAGCAATCTTTTTCCATTGTAGACCTAAGATTTCACCTTTACGCATTCCACATGTAATAGCAAGAAGATAAGCGATATAATAACGGTTTTCTTTTGCATGTTCTAAAAAACGAAGATCTTCTTCATCGGTTAAAAAACCAGGGGGTTAACGCTGATTTAGTGGAGAGAGCTCATTATATCACTCTTTCGGAGGAGGTGAGTTAGGATGCGGAAATGGTTAAAGAAACTATTTTCGAAAAAACGCCCACCCTGCATTGTTTGTGAGGAACAAGAAGGTGAGCTTCAATTAAACGAAACTGATAGGATCTGTGAAAATTGTGCCCAAATTATGCATGGAAAAGGTATTGAAAGAGATGAATAGTACTCTTTACATCTTATTCCATATATAACAAAGCTGGTTAGCTTCTGATTCAAGCGCTATTAAATGATCATTATTAATAGAGTTATTCGTATACATTCTGTTCTTTTGGATGTTAAGAACCGTATAATTCACATCGTTATGTTCATTTGAAAATGTCGATTCGTTTAATAATGTCAGCGTTGAGTTGATGTTGTATTTATCAATTCGCTCTTTTTTTCCTTTGAAAAACAGTTTGATAAGATGCGGCTCATCATTAATGAGCAAACCGAGTTCAGGTGATGAGCGGACGATTAAATCATCTGATATCCAATGTGATTTACCTGGATCGAACCAAGAGACGTCTTTGTTTTTAATAAATTTTTTGTACTGTTTTATGACATCAATATAGTTTTGCTTTTTCTTCTGATCAACCGTTTGCACTAATGTTTCGAAACATTCAAAAGGTAGTTCGTTTTGATGAAATTTAATAACAGTATCTCGTAATTGTTTCCAGTAATCAAAAGCTGGTTGGTATTCCGGTTGAGATTTTAGATTTTTTACAAAGTTTGTTTTAGCTGCACTACTTTTCAGTGTGAAGTCTAAAAATTGTGTAAGTCCTACTTTAATTTCTGCCATATTACACCCCCTTTTCAAACATTACTAATTCGATAATGGAAAGGAAAATCCTGCATTTTTTAAGGAGGTGAGCTAGATGCTAGAAAACCCGATATCCATGCACAATAGCTATGGTAAAGCTGATCCACAGGAGTAAGAAGGTATCATGAAAACGTCTATCGATGCCGAAAAGTTACAAGATGCCATAAGTCGATTCCAAGCGTACGGGATTTAAAGGTACAACGCAGAAATGCAATCCTGCAGCATCCTGAATACCCGTGGATGCTTGCAAATGTAGACCGATTGATTGTCGGTGAAAAGATTAGCCTTGAATGCGAAAAATCGCCGGAATATTTCGGGAAAGAGTGAGGGTCAAAAGAAGGAAGGTGAACAAAAACGCTATTTGAATAAAAGCTAGTGGACTAGTTTTTAACACTCACTGAAATTAAGAATCATAACATACTTTGTAATAACTTATATGGAAGTGAGTTGAATAATAATGTTTTATTCATATTTTGATACCCGAGATAGAATGCGTCCGTATGGTACGGCGGGTATTACGTATAGCGGAGCACAAACTACAATTCAAGCTGTTCAACAAGCGTTACAAGCACAGCAGCAAATGCAACAAATACAGCAAGGCATACAACCGTACTATCCATCTATGGAGTATTATTACCCAATGCATCATATTACACCATACGGAATTTCTGTTTCAACAATTCCATATGGAACTGTATACAATTTATAAAAATATGCGGGGGAATAAATTTAAGTATTTATATAAGAGCGCAAGTACAGAGCGCCCTTATAAGAAATGATTCGTATCTAGGGAACAATTATAAAATTTTAGATATTGGAATGAGAATGTTACAACCTCATGAGTTATATGCAACGCAAGGATTCTTAAGTGGGGGATATTATTTTTCCAAAATGAAAGGTGACGATAAGAATGATGAGAGAGGAATTTGGCAAAAATTATTGCCAACCGTCTATAAATTTTGGGTGTTTTACTATAAAAAAATATGAAAAAAGGCCCTGTTGTCTCCAACAGGGCCTTTCCTAAAATGGCAAAGAGTAACTCTTACCTTACTCCTTGTCCATAGAATACACAAAAATTATACGTTTGTACAGGTCAATAATTTACAATAATAATATTTGAATATAATGCTTACAGGTAATTCTGAAGGATGAAAAAGTATTTGCTATAGAGTAAGTGTTGATTTTAAAGTGTTTTTAAGAGAATGTTTACAACTCAACGATAATAAAGGAATATTGAAATAATAAAATATGAAATATTGCATATCTCACTTAACAATATAATCTATTCAATAATAATAAAATCGTACAGAGGAGTTTTTTCTGAAAATCCGAGTTGATGAAACTAGATAATTTGTATTACTGATTTAACCAGAATATTACATGAGTGCTTTGTTTTTAAAAGTTATACTTTCTCTTTGCTCTGCCTTATGGTGGAGCATTTTTATTTTTGTAATCGCAATAACCTGTCCAAACTTTCCAAGTCTAGCATACATATTATGCAGTAGTAGATTAGAAAGGAGCACTATATATGTCTTGTTATTACTATTGTAAGAATTGTGAGAGTTACCAAAAGAAAAATCATGATTGCTGTAAAAAAAGAAGTGATTATTATAATAAGTGCGGTAAAAGATGTGATGACTGTTCTTGCGATCATAAGGAGAATAACCTTGTAAGAGCATCTGCTTTTAGAGCTGTAAATACAGTTAATCAAAACCTTCCAGCTAATACTTTTGTTAAAGTATTATTTCAAAATGAACAATTTGATTTAGCGAACGAATATAACCCAGCAACATCAGATTTTACTCCGAAGACTAGAGGAGTTTATTCCGTAATTGGGACGATTGGTTTCTTTCCGAACGATACAAATTTAAATTATAGAGCGCGTGTAGAAGTTCGAGTGAATGGAAATGCGGCAATTGCTATAGATAACGACTTTTTTGGTCCAATAAATTTCGGTAATGTCGTAAGTGTTTCAACAATACTTCAATTACATGCAGGTGATATTGTCGAGATTTTTGCACAAAGTAGTATAGATGGGGTTCTTAGTAGTACAGAAGACGGTTCTCATTTTGAGGCTGCAAGATTCCCATCTCCAATAAAATAAAAGACATGTTTGTGATTTATGGACTATTTTTTTGAAAAAGGCTCTACCTTATGGTAGGGCCTTTTAGTTAAAGGTGTTAAATTGGTAATATATTAAAATAAGTTCATAAACACTTGATAAGCAACACCTAGAGTTAATACGATAGCTAACAGTTTTGCTACCCATCTCGGTGCATTTAAATTTAGTAAAAGGGAATGACATATACTAAATGTAATGCCGAGTGTTAAAAGAATTGCGATAAGATATAAAATTAATAGGAATAAAGGTTGCTCTATGGAGCCGAAGTCAATTTTGGATGGATTCATGTAATATGTACCTCGTTTTTTATTAATATATTAATGAAATAATGAAGAATACAAGGAATTGGAAGAGTAATGTAATAAATACTATAAAAGTAAATTTGAAGTTATGGATGGAGTAGATAAAATAATCTTTGAACGACTATTCAAAGCCAACATTTGTTTAAGTTTAATATACAAGAACGAATGTTCTTGGTATACTGGAAAATAAAAAAGGTGCGTTTACATGACAAATTTTAGTAATATAATTGAAAAACTAGATGAAATGATTTACAAACCTAATAATCTATTAATTACTAAACGAAAAGAAGAAAAGCAAAATTCAGAATATGCAGGAGGGGTATTCCAGCTAAATAATAGAAGCATCCGATTTAGGGTATCAAAAATTACGCCTAATAAGATTGGACAATTTGTTTCTTTTTGGGAGAAGAATGCCTCTATGAGCAATCAGGCATTTTCTTATGATTCAGCTCCTAACCTTTTAGTTATCACTTGTATAGCGGATAATAAACTAGGACAATTTATTTTTCCAAAAGAGATTCTTCTAAAAGAAAAAATATTAAAAACTCAAAATCAAAAAGGGAAAATGGCTATGAGGGTTTACCCTATTTGGGATAAACCTATTAGTAATCAAGCTAAGAAGAGTCAATTGTGGCAACTTCATTATTTTGTCGATTTAAGTGATACTGAAAATGTAGCTACAGATAAATTATTAAACTTATATTCATAGCACATAATAAGAAAGAATTGAAATATTCAATGTTCGTTCAGATGATATTTGGAAATATTAACAGGGTAAGCCGTTAAGTAAAGAATAAAAAAGGAGCATACAAATAAAGTATGCTCAAAAAAAGATAGGTTTTATGAGTGGAGAATCTCCATACGATAATATATGCGCATTTCATTAATATGTGTAAAATATCAATAAAATATCAACAGAATATCAATTAATGAGTTATTTTAGTTTTTTAATGAAGTCATGTTTTGTGAAATGAAAAAGAGCCGTTTCTTTTGAAAGATGCGGCTCTTTTTATTATTTTGTTATCGTACTGTTCGAAATGATAAATCATAAAATTATACGATTAACAATTTGATAATGATCGGACTTCAGTTATATATTTCTTGAAGTCTGGATATTGAGATACAGTTTGGCAGGTAGGGGTGAGTAGTTGATTAATTAAAGATACATTTGTAATTACTTCGTTACAAGGACCATAGAATGTAACTTTTAGCTTTGAATTCGGGGGAACTTTGAATACGATAGGGATTTTTTTCATTAAATAAACTCCTTACATAACAGAGGTTATATGTTTATTTCCTTTTAATTAGGAAGACATATTAATATAATATGTAATTTTTATTGTAGTTGATTATTACATATACTGTATGAGTTGATGTAATTTCTATTACGTATCAAAATAGTGTTGTGAAAAAATATATATCATGTTTATAAAAAGCTTAAAAACAGACTAATATGAGGGAATAAGCGTTAATTAACTTGTCTCTATATAATAAATTGTAAAAAGGCAGCTTTTTTTAGCTGCCTTTTTACAGGGAGATTGAAAAATCTTGGAGGTCATTCATGAGTATAAGCAAAAATTGCTTATATGTAGTATGTACATTATTTATAGTTTTATCTCAATATTTAGTATGAAATAAACGCAAGTTTATCGTTTACAAATGAAAAAAAGAAGGACTTATTTATTATGGATAAAAAGAAATTATTTAGTTTTAAAAAATGATGAAAATATATTTATTTGTCTTATAGAAGTTTGCTATTAGGCGTATGGGTCTAGCAATAAAACAAGCTTTGAATAAGATAATAAAAAGGAGTTGATTAGTAATGGGTTATATTGTAGATATTTCGAAATGGAATGGAAATATTAATTGGGATATTGCAGCGTCTCAGCTAGATTTAGTTATTGCTAGAGTTCAAGATGGTTCGAATACGGTCGATTTTATGTATCAAGGTTATGTGAAAGAAATGAAGAAACGTAGTATCCCATTTGGGAATTATGCATTTTGCCGTTTTATATCTATTTCAGATGCAAAAAAAGAAGCGCAAGATTTTTGGAATCGTGGCGATAAAAACGCTAAATTTTGGGTGGCAGATGTAGAAGTTCAAACAATGGTAGATATGCAAGGCGGGACTCAAGCATTTATTGATGAATTACGCCGATTAGGTGCAAAAAAAATTGGTTTATATGTAGGACATCACACGTATGTATCATTTGGAGCTCGCAATATTGATGCTGATTTTATTTGGATTCCTCGTTATGGAGGGAATAAACCAGCATATCCTTGTGATATTTGGCAATATACTGATTCAGGAAATGTTCCTGGTATTGGAAAATGTGATTTGAATCAATTAATTGGGAATAAAAATCTTTCTTGGTTTATAGGTTCAAATCAAACAAATCAATCTAGTATTGGAGACAGTAAGCAACCAAATGGAATTGGTATTGCAGTTTCAAAATATGATGATGGATACGGAATTAATTTATATGAAAATCCTGCGAATCCGCAATTTATAGGAAGACTTACGAAAAAAATCCCATATTTAATCTATAAAGGTTATTGGGGAGGTGGCGAAAAAGATATGATTTGTTTAGGTGGTGAACAACAGTGGGCTAAGTTAGAACATTTTAATGTACAATGGTTTTATGCATATTCAAAGTACACACCTGGATATGAAATTAGAACGTACGATGGGCCAAACGGGAATGATACAGGTGCGGTCGATGGGAAGGTCCCTTATCGTATTTGGAATCGTCAAGATGGATATATAGATATAGGTGGGAACAAATGGATCAAAGAAGAACATGTGCAGATTAAATAAAAAAGTCGGCTTTATGCCGGCTTTTTTATTTAATAAAGCTTGTCTCTGGCATGAAGAGAAATACTTGCAGAAAACACATTGATTTCACAATAGCGCTGTATAGTTCCTAATATACATTTATCAAAGTGAGGTATTTGAATTGAAAAAGAAAAAGCTATTTATGGGAACTATTATTGCATGTGTGGCGCTAACATTGTCTGCGTGTGGTTCCTCAGAAAATGTTGCAACATCAAAAGTAGGAAACGTGACAGAGAAAGAGTTAAGTAAAGAATTAAGGCAAACATATGGAAAAAGTACTTTATCTCAAATGATGTTAAATAAGGCATTGCTAGATAAATATAAAGTTTCAGATGAAGAAGCTAAAAAACAAGTAGAAGCAGCGAAGGAACAAATGGGTGACAAGTTTAAAGTTGCTTTAGAGCAAGTAGGATTAAAGAATGAAGATGAATTAAAAGAGAGAATGAAGCCAGAAATTGCACTTGAGAAAGCGATTAGAGCGACTGTCACAGATAAAGATGTGAAAGATAACCATAAACCTGAAATGAAGGTAAGTCACATTTTAGTGAAAGATGAAAAAACTGCGAAAGAAGTAAAAGAGAAAATAAATAATGGTGAAGATTTTACTGCTTTAGCGAAACAGTATTCGGAAGATACTGGTTCAAAGGAACAGGGCGGAGAAATAGCTGGTTTTGCTCCTGGTCAAACTGTGAAAGAGTTTGAGGAAGCTGCGTATAAATTAGATGCAGGACAAGTAAGTGAGCCAATAAAAACATCTTATGGTTATCATATAATAAAAGTGACGGATAAAAAAGAATTGAAACCATTTGATGAAGTAAAAGATACGATTCGAAAAGATTTAGAACAACAAAGACTGCAAGATGCGACAGGTAAATGGAAACAACAAGTAATCAATGATCTATTGAAAGAAGCAGATATTAAAGTAACAGATAAAGAATTTAAAGATACATTTAAATTCTTAGATGAGAAATAAGGTTTAGAAGAAAAACAGAGATTTAGCATAATGCTATATTTCTGTTTTTTTGTTTTCAATAGAAAAGGGAACTCATATAGAGTTCCCTTTTCGCGTTAGTGTGTGAGTTATAAATAGATAGTAAGACAATACAATATTACATTTAAATATTAAGAATTACAATAGGAAAATTTGGATGTAGATAAAAGGAATAAGCAATTAAATTCGTAAAATATTGAAATGATAATGTTTTAGTTAATTAATTTTGTTAAATATAAACTAAATATATTTTCGTGGAGAGTGAATTGAGGACATAATTTAAAGAATGGTACATATCATATTTATTGGAGTATAAATTAACTTTATAGGAAGTGACATGTTGAACATTTAGTACAAAAGGATGTTCTTAATGATGATAAGAATTATTTATCCCGCTATTTGTGGGAGTCTTACTGCTCGTAAAAGCCCGATTGGTGAAGGCTAATAATCAGTGGGTGATGGACAAAACCCCCACTGATTATTAGCCTTCACTTTATTAAAATAGGATGAATATTTTTATATTTACTAGATTATTAAATTAATTTGGGGGAGAATATATGAAAGTTATTTTTAAGAGAGAAGGCGGAGGGAAAATTTTTGAATCATCTAATGAAAATATAAGCGTTCTATTAGCTGTATTAAAAGAAACAAAAGGGATAAAGATTGGGATGGTTGAGTATGAAGTATTAGAATATAAACTGGAATATTATCGGAATCCGAAAAAAACAGAAACAGAAAGAGAATTACATATTATAATGCAACCCAAGCATATTCAATAAAGAAAGTGAAAAATTGATGAGTGTGAATCTTACTGCCTACAAATAGCAGGATAAATGGTAGTAATTGTCGATATGTATGAAACTTATGAGGAATGAATTGTTTTACATCATAAGTTTCTAAAGCTTTGTGAGTTCGTTCATAATAAAAGTGTATGCTTTTGTTGAAGGATGGTTAATGAGATATAGCTGAAATTTGTATTCCAGAAAGAACGTTAGTTAGGATAGAAAAGTAAAATTAGAAATATAATTAGTTCAATAAAAGCGACTTCACATTAGGTGGAGTCGCTTTTATTGTTGCTACACGTATTCTATGATGCGATAGGAAGTGCAAAGAAATTTGATTAATAAAAGGGAGTAATAAATGAGTATGAATAAACTTCATATATTAAAGTTGCATTTTGTTTGAAAAATTTACATGTTGCACTTCCGTAAGAACGTTCGTTCGTGTATAATTAGAACGAATGTTCTTTCGAAGTGGAGATTTCTACAAATTCATAAATAGTTTTGAATTGGAAAGCTACGCTACATATAAATAAGAGATGGATAAAGAATGAAGCGATAAGGCTTCTAACCGCAAGGACTGCGGAGATAGCCTAATAAAGTAGAGTTCGATAGAACTCTTTATTTAGGAATCCCCCACTTCTAAACGAAGTGAAAGTGGGGTAGTTCAAGAATGGATAGATATAGAAAATTGAGGAGTAAAGAAAATGAATTATGTAAAGATACAGGAAAAAGGAAGAGAGTGGGTTCCGTTTACAGTAATGTCGGAACAATTATTAAGTATGAAAAAAATTATTGGAGAGAAATTAAAAGTCCAAAGACCGCTAATAACAAATGAAGCGAAAGACAGCATTTCAGACAAATTATTAACTTCATTATTGTCTGAAGAAGAGATGTTAGTGACATATTTTGAAGAAGGATACATACTTACGAGTTATATGACAGTGGTTCATATAAATCCAATTCAACAAATTGTAAAATGTACAGATGCATTTTATAAAACATATATATTTTCTGCAATGGACATAATTGATGTAACCTAAAAGAAGCTGAATTTTGAAGTTTAGCTTCTTTAATTTATCTAGCTATTTACGGACAGGCAGATTCACACCTCAAAATTCGGCTGTGAGTCAGGCTACCTGTTAAAACCTAATTTTTTGAAGAGGTGAAGAACTAAATGAAAAAGCAGCTAGCTGCAAGCTAGCTGCTTAGCCCCAGGGAAAGGGAGAAAAAGATTGGCACTCAAAAAATCAATGATAGCTGTGTATCAGCCTGAGTATAGTATAGACAAATTTTAAAATGTTATACAAAAATGATTACAGATCTGGTTAGGCCGTACCAACTTGGTTTTGATCTGCTAGATCAGAATCAAATGTATTAGTCGCGCTAACCCCACTAAAAGTGTTCACTACGAAACCAACGTTAGATGCGCCAGAGCCGTTATAAGCTTTCGTATTCTCTTTTGGAGAAACATTGTAGAAATCACCTAAGTTGAAAGATCCGTTACTATTTTGTACAACTAAATTCCCAACAACTGAGGGCATAATTTTCACCTACTTTATAAGTAATTGTTTGCATTACTATATGAAGGTATAGTCTAATTGGTTCATTTGACAAATATTCCGGAATAGAAAAATGTTTGAAGCTTTGTTTAATCAATCGAGCAAAAAGTATGTTAAAATTAATGAAGAGCTGAATTTTAAAAAGAATAAATTTGAATAATTAATATATATGGAATTAAAGGAGGCAAAATGTAATGGATAATGTTATAAAAACAGTGGATTTAACAGATGCAGAATCAAGTAAACTTGTTGCTTATATTTATAGTAATGATGTCACATTGATCGAAAAAGCATTTTGTCCTAATGAAATAAAATTAAAGTTTAATGAAATAGCAATTTTATCGGCAATTAAAACCGCATATATTACGAAAGTATCTATAAGGAAAGAACTTGAAGCAATTTTTCACGATACAGGCGTTTTATTAGTAAAGCAAAATGTTGAAAGGAATAGTATTCAATCTATAACAATGCATTTTGAGCAATTTAAAAAGTTGCAAAATGAGATTGAGAATTTAAATAAAAGTATGTTATAAGACTAGGTGGAAATTTATTGATAGAGGTGGGCTCTGTTAAGTTGAAAAAGTGGATTGAAAAGTATTTGGATAAATCGAACCGTAAACATAAATATACTTTCATTAAGGTGTAACCTATATTTATCGATGTGAGAAATGTAGGGAATAGAAGATACAATTTAAAAATAATAACGATACAAACAAAAAGAGTAACTATGATGGTTACTCTTTTTGTTTGTAATATGTAATATCAAAAATACTTCTAAAGTATGAAATGAATTGATACTTAAGTGAGAAGTTGAATAAGAATAAAAAGAGTAATATTAATGGAAAGGAGGAGATGAAGTTGGAGCGAAACGACATTGGGAAACTTGTAATTATTACTGGAGTAACGCAAGGGTTAGGACGTGCAATGGTTGATAGGTTTCATGAATTGGGGTGGAACATAGCAGGGTGTGGACGCTCAAAAAATAAAATTGAAGAGCTTAATAAATATTACGGTGCTTCACATGATTTTCAAATAATTGATGTTTCAAATCATCACCAAGTTAGTAAATGGGCAAGTCGTATTCTTAATAAGTATAGGGCTCCCGATATGTTAATAAATAATGCATCGATTGTTAATCAAAATGCACCTCTATGGAAAGTTACCGCACAAGAATTTGAAAGTGTAATGAGTGTAAATGTGAACGGGGTAGTAAATGTCATTAGGGCGTTCGTCCCGGCGATGATAGCTAGGAAAGAAGGAATTATTATTAACATGAGCTCTAGTTGGGGAAGAGAAGGCGAGGCTGAACTTGCGCCATATTGTGCCTCGAAGTTTGCTGTTGAAGGTATCACGCAGTCAATGGCAATGGAACTACCAAATGGTATGGCAGTAGTTGCTTTAGATCCAGGTGGCAGTATTAGCACTCCAATGCTTCACTTATGTGCACCTCAATATGTAAAAGAATCTCCTACACCTGAAATGTGGTCACATAAAGCAATTCATTATATATTAAATATATCAATAGATAAAAACGGTGAGTCATTGACATGTCCGGCATACATTCATTGAGAAACTCCTTGTCAAAAAGAGCGCCAGAAAGGTGCTCTTTTGTATTATTAGTACATTATGTGATGCACAAAATTACATATGAAAAATAGAATAATGAATTAAAGGTGATATTTGTTTATTTCGAATGTACTAGAAAATTTTAATATAGGTGATGGAAAATGAACCTACGCGATTTAGAATTGACAGGGGCATGGTTTCAAGTTGGAGGAAATCTTATAGCAGCAATTGGAACAACTAGAGGGTTTGCAGGAGAAGAAAAGATTGAGTCGGATCTCGTTATTGTAGGGAGTTCATTACAAGCTCTCGGATATATATTACAAATTATAGCAACTAATGATGCGAAAGATGAAGATAAATGTGAGAAGCAAGAGGTAACTATAGATAATAAAAATAAAGCGCTAGCGAAAACGGGGATTGAGTTATTAGCTTTAGGTAATATTTCAAATGTAATAGGAACGTATTTTAATCTCAATGAACAAATGAAAGAAAATGATTTCCTTATAATTACTGGAAATAGTTTGCAATCAATTGGCGCTTTTTTAGGAGTAGAAGTAGCATTGAATGAGATAAATGGAATACAGTGGATTATCGTATTAGGGAATTCAATGCAAAGTTTAGGTGCGGGATTACAAGCATATGAAGGTATTAAAAATATACCAAAAGAAGAAAAGGGAAAAGAAGACAGTAATATAGATAAAGAAGATCAACGTATAATAGGGCTAATAGGTATTTGGATACAGGCAATAGGTACTGTAATTTCAGCAATTGGATTAACCGAAATAGTAGAGGAACAACGATTGGAATCTAAGAAAAGGTGATGAAATACTCATTTCAATGAAGTTTGGAGTATTTCAATTTTAGAAGTAGGACAAGATGGATGTGTTAATTGTTTTTGTAGGCTTTTTCATATAGGCGTAGAATATACATATAAATGAACAGGTGAAAATAACTTGTTAACGTTAGTGAGAGGCTTCTCATTTAGTTATACTATTATATGTGATTTTTGTAATGATGAGTTCTTATATACGCTTTTAGAAATAACATGATTTCATAGGTTTGATAGTGTAGGAGATGGATGGGGAAGAATCGAAAAATAAACATTAAGGAGTTTTTCAGACATGATGTACTTATTAGCAATTTTACTTCCGCCGGTAGCTGTTTTATTTTGCGGAAAGCCGTTTCAAGCGATTATTAATTTCATTTTAACCTTAATTTTTTGGGTTCCAGGCGCGATACACGCAGTTCTTGTCGTACATGATAAAAAAGCCGACAGGCGACTTAAAAAACAAGTTCAAGCGTATGATGAAATTAATAAAAGAAATAGAAGGTAAATTGCGATTGACATACAAAAAAGAAAGGGGATTTGATTCGCCTTTCTTTTTTGTATGCCAATCAAGTTTAAATTTTAGTATAGCGGTAAGAATTTTTAATATAAGTATTATGATAATAACTTTTAGAGTGTGCGTTTAATAAACCGGTGTAAATGCTTTCTGGCACATTAAAGAAATCATACATACCATTCTTTAGTTGAATACGTAAAATCATAGAAAAAGGATTATAGCCAACAGCAACTAATTTTTTTGAAATAACGGGAGATAGCTTCATCATTACGCAACTCCTTATTTTTCATTTTAGATGGTTTCTTGTAGAGAAGGGGATTGTCGTGTTGAAATCCTAATAATTAAAGGAGTATTATACTTATATGCAATATATTAAATGTTTGTTATACGTAATTATAAGGAAGTTCACACGAAGTACATATCGTTGTGCTATTTTTATTTCACCTTTGATTTATAAATAAGAAAATATTGACCATTTGAAAAAAAGGTATATTATTTATACGAGGTATTAAAAATTCACTTCTTACATTCTATGCTTTAAGGGGCAGTATTATTAGAAAAAATAGAAGTGAAAATAGTTTGTATAAGAAGTATTCTAAAATGTATAATCTGTGAATTGGGAAAATATTGAATGATCCAGGTCAATATACTTTCTTGATTAAATGTATTTGGGAAAGTGACCTCAATATTTTCAAGTAAATCAACGGGAGAATTGAAAGGCAGGAGAAAGTAACATGTCAGAAAATTATCGTTCTCGAGAGGAGCGACGACAAGTTCAAAAGAAAAAACAGCCAGCTTCTAAAAAAACAAAACCAAAAGGTAAAACATCGTTTTTTCGTAAATTTTTAATCAGTTGTTTACTACTTGGTATTGTAGGATTAGTGGCAGGGGTTGCTACCTTTTTCGTAATGATTAAGGATGCACCAAAACTTGAGAAAGCAAAACTTGTTAATCCGTTATCCTCAAAAATTTATGATAAAGACGGGAATTTGGTATATGAATATGGGAAAGAAAAGCGGACGAATGTTACGTATGATCAAATCCCTAAATTGGTAGAAAATGCATTTTTAGCAACAGAAGATTCGCGTTTTTATGAGCATAGCGGAGTAGATTTTAAAGGTACTGCTCGTGCAGTTTTAGTTAGTCTTAAGGGAGATTATGGCTCTCAAGGTGGTAGTACGATAACGCAGCAAGTTATTAAAAACTACTTCTTATCGATGGAAAAAACGTCAAAACGTAAAGTTCAGGAAATATATTTAGCCTATAAGCTAGAACAACAGTATTCAAAACATGAAATTTTAGAGATGTATTTAAATAAAATTAATTTAGGTAATCGTTCATATGGAATCGCAACAGCAGCACAAAACTACTACGGTAAAGAATTGAAAGATTTAACATTACCAGAAGTTGCGATGCTTGCCGGTTTACCAAAAGCACCGAATAACTATGACCCAACGAAAAAAGAAAATGTTCAAAGGGCAACAGAAAGAAGAAATACTGTACTAGGGTTAATGAATCGACATGGTTATATTACAAAGGCAGAAATGGAAGAAGCATCGAAAGTACCAGTGGATAAAAATATTAAGAGTGCAGCTGAACTACAAGCGATGCCACATACTGCATTTATGGATGCAGTTGTGAAAGAAGTAGAAAAAGAAATACCAGATGTTAATATTGGATCTGACGGTTTAGAAATTTATACAACTTTGGATCCAAAAGCGCAAGATTTTGCTGATCAGCTTTTAAATGCAAATATTATTAATTATCCAAACGATAAGTTCCAAGGGGCTTTCACATTTATGGATACAAAAACTGGTGAAGTTCGTGCTATAGGTAGTGGTCGTGGTGAAAATAAAGCAGTATTTAAAGGGCATAATATGGCGATTGAATTAGATCGTGCAGCTGGTTCAACTATGAAGCCAATCTTTGATTATGCACCGGCTATTGAATATTTAAAATGGGCTACGTATCATCAAATCGATGACTCTCCATTTAAGTATTCAACTGGCCAAGAAGTGAGAAATGCAGATAGAAGTCATTTAGGGCCAATCTCAATGCGTGAAGCACTAACAAAGTCACGTAATATCCCAGCTATTAAAACAGCTAAAGAGGTAGGTATTAGTAAATCGAAAGAGTTCTCTGAGAAATTAGGTATTACATTTAATGTAGCACCGACAGAATCAACAGCGATCGGTACAAATGAAGCGTCACCAACTGAAATTGCAGGTGCTTATGCGGCATTTGGGAATGACGGTAAGTATACGAAGCCGCATTTTGTTAAGAAAGTAGTTTATCCAGACGGCAAGTCACAAAGTTTTGGACAAAAACCAAAACCAGTTATGGCGGATTCTACAGCATATATGATTACTGATATGCTTCGTTCTGTAGTTACATCAGGTACTGGTACATCGGCAAATGTGGCCTCTTTAGATGTAGCTGGTAAAACAGGTACAACTAACTATTCTTCAAAACAACTAGCACAATATGGAATTCCAGAAAGTGCAACTCGTGATAGTTGGTTTGCAGGATATACACCGCAATATACGATGGCAGTATGGACTGGATATACGAAAGATGGTAAAGACGAGTATATTAGTAGTAAAAATACGAAAATTGCACAGTTGATCTTTAAAGAAATGATGAGCAAGATGGCTACAGATAAATCACGCTTTAAAATGCCAAGTAGTGTTATTCAAGAAGGTAGTGAGTTACGTATAAAAGGTGAAAAACGTGATTCATCTCCAAATACGAGCGTACCGGATACAACGGAACAACCAAAACAAGACCAACAGCAAAAAACTGAAGAAGAGAAAAAGCAAGAAGAATTAAAGAAACAGGAAGAACTTAAGAAACAAGAAGAGCAAAAGAAACAAGATGAACTTAAGAAACAAGAAGAGCTAAAGAAGCAAGAAGAGCAAAAGAAACAGGATGAATTAAATAAGAAAAATGAACAAAATAATGGAAATGGCCAAGGAAATACAACACCACCGAACAATGGTGGAGGCCAAGGAAATACAACACCACCGAACGATGGTGGAGGCCAAGGAAATACAACACCACCGAACAATGGTGGAGGCCAAGGGAATACAACGCCACCGAACAACGGTGGGGATCAAGGAAATACTACCCCACCGACTAACGGCGGAGGAGGCCAAGGGAATACAACTCCAACGCCACCAGCAACAACGCCACCAACTACTGGCGGGAACACAGGAGAAGTCCCTGCCAATAATGGACAATAAGTAATGTATATAAAAGCACCAAAGGTACCGATAAAACGGTTCCTTTGGTGCTTTTTATATTATAAAGGTTAATATTATTTTTAAATGTTAAAAGTACCATAGAAATTTTGAAAGTAAATTGATGGGAAATGATAAAAAATTTGAGTTGGTGGTATTGGATAACTAGGGCTATAAAAAGTAGTACTACTACTAGGGTGTGTACCATGATGCCAAAATGAAGGGGTGACTTGGTCAGGCGATTGATAATGTTGCCAAGCGGCAGGAAGTTCGATACCAACATCAGAACTAGCTGTATGAACGGCAGGAACATGTATTGAGGGAGCTGATGGGACAACGGCGGTTATTCTTGGTGATACCCACATGAAACGATCACTCCTAAGTTTAATAATAAAATAGTATATTCTTTTAGAACATATAAAGGTACATATATAGGGTTTTTGCTTAAAACATAGGTATAAAGTCGTAAGACCAACTTAAATTGAGGATAGACCATTTATTATGAAAAGATACGTCTATTAGCGGAGGGCAAGGGAACATGAAAAATATACAATTGATATGTTGATTGCAATATTTTACGTGTTTATGGAGGAATTTTAATGGAACGATTATGGACGAAATCATTTATTCAAATGACTATCGCGATGTTATTTTTATTTACAGGGTTTTATTTACTTGTTCCAACGCTCCCGCTCTTTATTAAAGAGATTGGTGGAAATGAATCACAAGTTGGACTGATGATGGGAATGTTTACAATAGCTGCGGTTGTAATACGACCGATTATTGGAGGAATGTTAGATCAATATGGTAGAAGATCTTTTATTATTTTCGGACTCATCTTTTTTGGGATAACGATGTATTCGTATAATTTAGCATCGACTATTGCCCTTTTAGCTGTTTTACGCGTTATTCACGGAGTGACGTGGGCTGTTTCTACAACAGCAGTTGGAACAGCGATAACTGATATTATTCCAGATTCACGTCGTGGTGAAGGGATGGGCTGGTATGGCATGGCGATGACAATCGCGATGGCAATTGGCCCGATGATTGGATTATGGGTTGTACAAAATTATTCATTTCATGGTCTATTCTTGTTAGCAACTCTTTTATCCTTTATGGCAGTCGTATTATCGTTAATAACGAAAATGCCATTCACGCCACAAAAAGAAAAAGGGAAAATTCAGCTGTTTGAAAAATCCGTTTTATCAATAACGGTTGTTGTTTTCTTTTTATCATTTGCATATGGAGGAATAACAACATTTTTACCGTTATTCGCGTCATCAATTGATGTGAATCCTGGGACATTCTTTCTTGTATATGCAATTGCTTTAACAATTGTACGACCTATTTCAGGAAAACTATTAGATAAGTATGGAGAAGTTTTTATCATACTTCCGGCACTATGTATTACTATTTTAGCGATAGTTGTACTAACGATTTCAAATGGTTTGATAGGTGTAATGATTGCAGCGGCATTATATGGTGTTGGATTCGGTTCAGCACAGCCCGCTTTACAAGCAGCGATGCTGACAATTGTTGATCCTAGTAAAAGAGGAGTTGCTAACGCTTCATTCTTTACTGCATTTGATTTAGGTATTGGATTAGGTGCGATTTTACTTGGAGTTGTTTCACAAATGTTTGGTTACCGTATTTTATTCGCAGGTAGTGCAATTTCAGGATTAATAGCTTTAATTATATTTGTCATTTTTGTAAAACAAAGATTAGGCAAAAAGGATTTTGCGTAAACAGGAAGAGCGAAGATGAAAATTTCAATTGAACATGATGCTCGACGATGCTTTAAGGAAGAATTGCGTATAAAGCATGATGAATCTATTTGATGTATTGTAAGGTACGGAGGAAATAGCTCAATTCAGCCCGGATATTCTTTAGGGATTATTTCTGAGAAATCAGATGGGGAAATAGTGTCAGTTGAGAAAGACGGTAGTTTATTTTTATAGATTTTGATGATCTTTCGTACTTTCAAAACTATGAATTAGTTGTAAGCTATCGTAAAGAAACGGAAGAAATTTAATTTAATTATGTAAAATAATAATTTTATTAAAAATAAATAAATTTTATATAAGAATTATATTTATGGGCATATGAAATAAATATTATAAAAAACCGAGCTGTGCATGAGTGCAGCTCGGTTTTTTATGTTTGTTGAAGAAAAAGGGATTAAAGGTATATTTAGTGGGATTATATGGATAATTGTTATATTTCGTTTTAAAAAATTGTAAAAGGATGTCTGTCCTTTCTTTATAAAAGATGAAAGTTATTTTTGAAAAATTGTATTATTACATCGGTAAAAGTATAGGAAACTTATCATTATAAAATAAATTGAAATCTTCTAAAAACTCTGATACATTGAAATAGAAATGTAGTTTCATATTATTGTAAAGGCTTACAGTTATGTGCACGAAGATCTATTAGGATTGGAGGAAATAATGATGAAAGCTGAAGAAAAATTTTCCCCGGGATTAGATGGTGTAGTAGCAGCGGAAACGAAAATTTCGTTTCTTGACACAGTAAAAGGTGAAATTGTAATTCAAGGGTATGATTTAATCGAACTCTCAAAAACAAAAGAGTATTTAGACATTGTGCACCTTTTATTAGAAGAACGTTTACCGAATGAGGATGAGAAAGTAACAATTGAAAAGAAATTAAAAGAAGAATATACAGTGCCAGAAGGTGTATTCAATGTTCTAAAGGCATTGCCTAAGGAAACGCATCCTATGGATGGGCTACGTACAGGTGTGTCTGCATTAGCTGGTTACGATAGTGATATCGAAAACCGCTCGTTAGAAGTGAATAAAAGTCGAGGATACAAGCTTTTAAGTAAAGTGCCAAATATTGTAGCGAATAGCTACCATATTTTAAATAATGAGGAACCAATTGAGCCTCTTCAAGAATTGTCATATAGTGCGAATTTCTTCTATATGTTAACTGGAAAGAAACCAACTGAACTTGAAGAGAAAATTTTTGATCGTTCCCTTGTTTTATATAGTGAACATGAAATGCCAAACTCTACATTTACAGCACGCGTTATTGCATCAACGCAATCCGACTTATACGGTGCTTTAACAGGAGCAGTTGCATCCTTAAAAGGAAGTCTTCATGGCGGTGCGAATGAAGCGGTTATGTACATGCTTTTAGAAGCTGGTAATGTTGAGAAATTTGAAGAGTTATTACAGAAGAAACTATATAACAAAGAAAAAATTATGGGCTTTGGACACCGTGTTTATATGAAAAAGATGGATCCAAGAGCACTTATGATGAAGGAAGCATTAAAGCAGTTATGTGATGTGAAAGGCGATTATACACTATATGAAATGTGTGAAGCTGGAGAAAAAATTATGGAGAAGGAAAAAGGGATTTATCCGAATCTTGATTATTATGCTGCTCCAGTATATTGGATGCTTGGTATTCCAATTCAACTTTACACACCAATCTTCTTTAGTTCTAGAACAGTAGGGCTATGTGCACACGTAATTGAGCAACATGCGAACAATCGTTTGTTCCGTCCACGTGTAAATTATATTGGCGAGCGACATGCATTTAGTAAATAAAAACAACTGGGGAGTTGTTAGCGCCGCCCGCCAGATGGGTGTTTGACCGACACCCATCATTAATAATAACGAATTTTCGACAGAAAGGGAAGAATAGCATGATTAAAACAAATGAAATTAAACAAAAAGATGCATTATTAGAAGAAATTACGGACTATGTATTAAATAAAGAGGTTACAAGTGCAGAGGCATTCAGTACGGCTCGCTACGTATTACTTGATACACTTGGATGTGGAATTTTAGCACTACAATACCCAGAGTGTACGAAATTATTAGGACCAGTTGTACCAGGAACAATCGTGCCAAATGGTACACGTGTACCAGGAACATCTTATGTGCTAGATCCAGTAAAAGGCGCATTTAATATCGGATGTATGATCCGTTGGTTAGACTATAACGATACTTGGCTTGCAGCAGAGTGGGGACATCCATCTGATAACTTAGGCGGAATTTTAGCAGTTGCAGATTATATTAGCCGCGTTCGTATTTCAGAAGGAAAAGAACCATTAAAAGTACGTGAAGTACTAGAAATGATGATTAAAGCACATGAAATTCAAGGTGTACTTGCTTTAGAAAACAGCTTAAACCGTGTTGGTCTTGATCACGTATTATACGTAAAAGTAGCAACAACTGCAGTAGTTGCAAAAATGCTTGGCGGAACGCGTGAGGAAATCTTTAATGCATTATCACATGCGTGGATTGATAATTCTAGTCTTCGTACATATCGTCATGCTCCAAATACAGGTTCACGTAAATCATGGGCAGCAGGTGATGCGACGAGCCGCGGTGTTCATCTCGCAATGACTGCATTAAAAGGTGAAATGGGTTACCCAACGGCATTATCTGCACCAGGATGGGGATTCCAAGATGTGTTATTTAACAAGCAAGAATTAAAATTAGCAAGACCGCTAGAATCTTATGTAATGGAAAATGTATTATTCAAAGTGTCATTCCCAGCAGAATTCCATGCACAAACAGCTGCAGAATGTGCAGTGAAATTACATCCGGAACTTAAAGAAAGATTAGATGAAATTGATCGTATTACAATTACAACTCATGAGTCAGCAATTCGTATTATCGATAAAGAAGGTCCATTAAATAACCCAGCTGATCGCGATCACTGCCTACAATACATTACGGCAATAGGTTTATTAAAAGGAGATATCGTTGCGGATGATTATGAGGATGTAGTAGCGAATGATCCACGTGTAGATGAATTACGTAATAAGATGGTTGTTGTTGAAAATAAACAGTACAGTTTAGATTACCTTGACCCGAACAAGCGCTCAATCGCCAATGCTGTTCAAGTTCATTTTAAAGATGGTACTGTAACAGAAAATGTGGAATGTGAATATCCACTTGGCCACCGTTTCCGTAGAGACGAAGCAATTCCAAAAGTTGTTCGAAAATTCACTGCAAATATGGCAGGTCATTATTCTAGTAAGCAACAAGAAAAAATCCATGAAGCTTGTCTAAATGAAGAAAAACTAGAAAATATGAATGTAAACGAATTTGTAGATCTATTCTTAATTTAATAATAGGGGGAATTTAGAATGGCTTGGGTTGTGAATAAACAGTCGACACAAGAGGAGCTTACGAATCGCTTCCGAGCTTTAGTAGAAGCAAATGAAATTTTGCAAATTCCAGGTGCTCATGATGCAATGGCGGCTCTTGTTGCGAAAAATACAGGTTTTTCAGCTCTATATTTATCGGGAGCTGCTTACACTGCAAGTAAAGGACTACCAGATTTAGGAATCGTGACGTCTACTGAAGTAGCAGAGAGAGCAAGGGATCTAGTTAGAGCTACAGATTTACCAGTTCTTGTTGATATTGATACAGGATTTGGTGGAGTACTAAACGTAGCGAGAACAGCTGTAGAAATGGTGGAAGCGAAAGTTGCGGCTGTTCAGATTGAAGATCAACAATTACCAAAGAAATGTGGACATTTAAATGGTAAGAAACTTGTTACTACAGAAGAATTAGTTCAAAAAATTAAAGCGATTAAAGAAGTTGCGCCAAGTTTATATATTGTAGCACGCACAGATGCTCGCGGCGTGGAAGGATTAGATGCAGCGATTGAAAGAGCGAATGCATATGTAAAAGCAGGAGCAGATGCAATATTCCCAGAAGCGCTTCAATCGGAAGAAGAATTTCGTTTATTTACTAGCAAAGTGAATGCACCTTTACTAGCAAATATGACTGAGTTCGGAAAAACACCATATTATAGTGCAGAGGAATTTGCGAATATGGGCTTCCAAATGGTAATTTATCCTGTAACTTCACTTCGTGTTGCTGCAAAAGCATATGAGAATGTGTTTACGCTAATTAAGGAAACAGGTTCTCAAAAAGATGCACTTTCTAATATGCAAACGAGAAGTGAATTATATGAAACAATTTCATATCATGACTTTGAAGAGTTAGATACTGGAATTGCAAAAACAGTATTATCTGAAGATCAATAGGTAGAAGGATTTAGGCGATGAAAATACATCTTTGGCAAAACGAACTGCTTGATGTGAAAAATCATCGCCTTCTGTTTTCAATAATAAGATATTCCACTCATCGTAGACGAGCATATGCAAAGATCAACGAAGGCCGAAATGATAGGGGGATTCAGATGGAGAAAACGAAGTTACCATGGGATGAATTTTTTTCACTCAATAAAGATGTGAATAATACTTTCTTTACACCAGAAGATTTTTCAGGGGATGAAGATTTAATTGCAAAAACGACAGAACAATTCGTTAAACAAGAAATTGTCCCGCAAATTGAGAATATTGAACAACATAACTATAAAGTTTCTCGCCAATTATTTGAGAAAGCTGGGGAACTTGGATTATTAGGCATTGAGGTACCAGAAGATTATGGCGGATTCGAGTTAGGAAAGGCTGTCTCAGGTCTTGTAGCAGAGAAAATGGGTTACGCTGGTGCATTTAGCGTTTCTTTTAATATACACGCCGGTGTAGGTACATTGCCTTACATATATTATGGAACGAAAGAACAGAAAGAAAAATATTTACCGAAAATCGCATCGGGAGAATGGATTGGGGCTTATGCTTTAACTGAGCCAAATGCTGGTTCTGATGCATTAAGTGCAAAAACGAGTGCAGTATTGAATGAAGATGGTACTGCTTGGAAGTTGAATGGTGAGAAGCAGTGGATTACAAATGCTCATATGGCAGATGTATACGTTGTTTTTGCGAAGACAAATAAAGGAATGACAGCGTTTATTGTCGAAAGAACATGTGAAGGTGTATCAATAGGATTAGAAGAAAAGAAGATGGGGATTAAAGGATCTTCAACAGCGACGCTTATTTTAGAAGATGTTGTCATCCCCGCTGAAAATATTTTAGGGGAAGTTGGGAAAGGGCATCACGTAGCTCTTAATATTCTTAACTTCGCTAGACTAAAACTTGCTTTTGGAAATATTGGAACAGCAAAACAAGCAATCGGTTTGTCAGTTCAATATGGAAAAGAGCGAAAACAGTTCCAAACGGAATTAGTAGATTTTACGATGATTCAAGAGAAAATTGCCAATATGATTATTTCTACATATGGAGCAGAAAGTGCAGCTTACCGTACAGCGGGTGTAATTGATGAAGCAATTCATGAGAGTGATGAAGATCTTATGAAAAAAATGTCCCAATTTGCAATTGAATGTGCACTGAATAAAGTAAACGCTTCTGAAACACTTGCTCATATCGTAGATGAAGCTGTACAAATTCATGGTGGTTACGGTTATATGCAAGAATACGAAGTAGAACGATTATATCGTGATGCTAGAATTAGTCGTATTTTTGAAGGAACGAATGAAATTAATAGATTAACAGTTGCAAAAATGTTAATGAAGCAAATCGAGCAAATAGAAGATGCTGAAGTAGAAATTGATGTAGCAAATGTAGAAAGAAACCATCGTTACATTTTATTAGCGAAAAAATTGTTGAAACAATCTTTGAAAACGCTCTCTAAAACTCCAGGAATAAAAATTGAGCAAGAGCAAGAATATTCACGCGTATTATCAAATATGTTGACGGACGTGTACGTCATGGAATCAGCATTTTTACGTACGAGGAAAGCAGTTAGTAAAAATGGTGAGGAAAAAGAGCGTACGAAGCAAATGATAACAGGTGTTATTTGTGAAGAAGGATATCGTAAAGTAGAAGAAGCTGCGATTTCCATTCTTTCAGCAGCTGTCACAGAAGAACAAAATAGACAAGAAATATTAGCTGAAATCCGTCAATTATTAGTGCCTTTATACTCAAACTTATTTACGAAAAAGAGAGATATTGCGAAAGTTATTATAAATCGCGGGAAATATATTGTGTAAATAGGAGGAAAGCGATATGAAAAAGATTGGTTTTATCGGTTTAGGTAACATGGGTCTTCCAATGTCTAAAAATTTAGTTAAATCTAGCTACACAGTATATGGAGTGGACTTGAATAAAGAGGCGGAAGCTTCCTTTGAAAAAGAAGGAGGAATTATCGGCCTATCAATCTCAAAACTAGCAGAGACATGCGATGTGATTTTTACAAGTTTGCCTTCACCTCGTGCTGTGGAAGCGGTATATTTTGGGGAAGAAGGATTATTTGAAAATAGCCACTCGAATGTAGCTTTAATTGATACAAGTACAGTATCTCCACAATTAAACAAACAATTAGAGGAATCGGCGAAGGAAAAGAAAGTAGACTTTTTAGCAGCACCTGTTAGCGGTGGGGTAATTGGTGCAGAAAACCGTACATTAACGTTTATGGTTGGTGGATCGAAAGAAGTATATGAGAAAACTGAATCTGTCATGGAAGTGCTTGGAGCGAATGTTTTCCATGTTAGTGAGCAGATTGATAGTGGTACAACTGTTAAATTAATTAATAATCTATTAATTGGTTTTTATACAGCTGGTGTGAGTGAAGCTTTAACATTAGCGAAAAAGAACAATATGGATTTAGATAAAATGTTTGATATTTTAAATGTAAGTTACGGTCAAAGTAGAATTTATGAGCGTAATTATAAAAGTTTCATTGCATCAGAAAATTATGAGCCAGGCTTTACTGTGAATTTATTAAAGAAAGATTTAGGATTTGCAGTAGATTTAGCGAAAGAAAGCGAACTTCACTTACCAGTAAGCGAAATGCTATTAAACGTATATGAAGAAGCGAGTGAGGCAGGATATGGTGAAAACGATATGGCTGCTTTATATAAGAAAGTTAGCGAACAATTAATTTCTAATCAAAAATAGTGCACTTATAAAAACCATGATAAAAAAGGAGAGAATATAATGATTACAACTGAAATTAAACGAGTGAAAAATCATATTAATGGCGAATGGGTAGAATCTACTGGTACGGAAGTAGAAGCGGTTCCGAATCCGGCAACTGGAAAAATCATCGCTTACGTTCCACTTTCTCCAAAAGAAGATGTTGAAAAAGCTGTTGAAGCGGCAAAAGCGGCATACAAAACATGGTCTAAAGTGCCAGTTCCAAATCGTTCAAGACAACTATACAAATATCTACAACTGTTACAAGAAAATAAAGATGAGCTTGCAAAAATCATTACGCTAGAAAACGGTAAAACGCTAACGGATGCAACTGGTGAAGTACAGCGTGGTATTGAAGCGGTAGAACTTGCAACATCAGCACCAAATTTAATGATGGGACAAGCTCTTCCGAATATTGCTAGTGGAATTGATGGATCGATTTGGCGCTACCCAATCGGAGTTGTTGCTGGTATTACACCGTTTAACTTCCCGATGATGATTCCATTATGGATGTTCCCACTTGCAATTGCTTGCGGTAATACATTCGTATTAAAAACATCTGAAAGAACGCCACTTTTAGCTGAGCGACTTGTAGAGTTATTCTATGAAGCTGGTTTTCCAAAAGGGGTATTAAATTTAGTACAAGGCGGAAAAGATGTTGTAAATAGTATTTTAGAAAATAAAGATATTCAAGCAGTTTCGTTTGTTGGCTCTGAGCCAGTGGCACGCTACGTATATGAAACTGGTACAAAAAATGGTAAACGTGTACAAGCGTTAGCAGGTGCGAAAAACCATGCAGTTGTTATGCCAGATTGCAACCTTGAGAAAACAGTACAAGGTGTAATTGGGTCTGCGTTTGCAAGTAGTGGAGAGCGCTGCATGGCATGTTCAGTAGTAGCAGTAGTTGATGAAATTGCTGATGAATTCATTGATGTATTAGTAGCGGAAACGAAGAAGTTAAAAGTAGGTGACGGTTTCAACGAAGATAATTATGTTGGACCATTAATCCGTGAATCTCATAAAGAGCGTGTTTTAGGCTATATTAATAGTGGTGTAGCAGATGGAGCAACTTTACTAGTAGATGGCCGTAAAATCAATGAAGAAGTTGGAGAAGGTTACTTTGTTGGTGCAACAATCTTTGATGGTGTAAATCAAGAAATGAAAATTTGGCAAGATGAAATTTTCGCTCCGGTATTAAGTATTGTAAGAGTAAAAGATTTAGAAGAAGGTATTAAGCTGACAAATCAATCGAAATTTGCGAATGGTGCTGTTATTTATACGTCAAATGGAAAACATGCACAAACATTCCGAGACAATATTGATGCTGGTATGATTGGTGTAAACGTTAATGTTCCAGCACCAATGGCATTCTTCGCATTTGCAGGAAACAAAGCTTCATTCTTTGGAGATCTTGGTACAAATGGTACGGATGGCGTTCAATTTTATACACGTAAAAAAGTTGTAACTGAGCGCTGGTTTTAATAAAGTGAAATGATAATGAGTGGGGTGCATTCCCACTCATTATAAAAATAATACAAACGAAAATACACTACTCATAATGGAGTAGTGTATTTTCGTTTGTATTGTGTTAACTATTTCTTTCAAAGGCTAATTTAATACCAAACCCAATTAAGACGATTCCTGTAATCCCTTGAATATAACGCTGTGTCTTCGGTTTTTTCATAAAAGCACTAATTTTATCAATTAAAAATATATAAAAAGCAAACCAAATGACGGTTAAAATGAGATAAGTAAGTCCCATAACGAGAAGTTGTATAAATGTATTATGATTTGGATTTAAAAACTGTGGTAAAAAAGTTAAAAAGAAGACTGCAACCTTAGGGTTTAGTAAATTTGTAAGAAACCCTTGGCGAAAGCAAGAAGTATGTTTATTGTCATTATTTATTGGAACGTCATTTGTATTTAAGTCTTCTGTGTTTCTTACTGCTAAAAGGGCTTTAATACCAATATAGACTAAATATACAGCACCAACATATTTAAAAATAGAAAATAAAAGAGCAGACTTTACAATAAGTGCTGAAAGACCAATTACAGCAGCTAAAGTGTGAATTAAAAGCGCAACACAAGTACCAAAAACAGTTTTTACGCCGCCGATTTTGCCGGCAATCAATGTGTTTTTCGTAGCCATTGCTGTATCAGGACCGGGTAGAATAATAAGACATATAGACATAATAATAAACAGAAAAAAATTTTCCATAATGTTATCCGCCTTCCTTTGTTGTTTTTAGAAAATTCGATTAACGTTAGTTTAACATATATTTTAGTTAAATAAAATTAAATTATATTTAAAATTATTTAACTAAAAAGAAGAGGCCATATAGAGTAGCTGAGAGTGTGCTACAATATATGGCCTCTTTGTTTAAGCGTTAAGTAAGTTAAAGAATCGATTTACATCTTCTTCTGAAACATCACTTAATTGTTTATATTTATAATTTGGATTTTGGTCTTTATCAACTACAACGGAGCGTACTCCTTCAAAGAAATCTTCATGTCGCATGAAGTTTTTAGCGAGTATAAGATCTGTCGCGAAACATTCTTCAACTGACTTTTCTTGGCCATCAATAAACTGTTTTAATGTTACCTTTAATGAAACAGGGGATTTGGATAATAGCTTTTCTTTCGTTGTTTGGGCAAATGGACTTTGATCTTTCTCTAACGATTGAATGATTCCCTCAATTGTATCGAATGCAAAATGCGAATTAATTTCTTCTACTGAAGAAGAAAGATTACCATCTAAGTTTGGAGCAGTTGCAAATGTACGAATAACTTCTTTTAAATGAGTATGTACATCTTCTTTTTTCCAATTTACATTTTCAAGTGCGGTAAGGAAATTTGGTAATGAATCTGATGTCATAAAGTAATCAGCAGCGTTAATATATAATACATCAGGAGCTTTTAAAATAGATGCTGTTAAAGCAACATATCGACCAGTATATCCAGGCGCTTTATTTAAGAAATAAGCAGCACCGACATCAGGGAAGAAACCGATGTTCATTTCAGGCATTGCCCACTTCGTACGCTCTGTTACAATTCGATACGTCGCTCCATTTGTCAGACCGACACCACCGCCCATTACAATTCCATCTAAACAAGCGATAATTGGTTTTTTGTATTGATAAATAAATGTATCAATTTCATATTCTTCTTCAAAAAACTGCTCTGCATGTTGTAATGCAACTTCGTTAGAACGTGCTTCGTATAGCGTTTTAATATCACCACCTGCACAAAAACCTTTCGTCCCAGCTCCTTTTAAAACGATGAGTTCAATACGCTCATCTTGCTCCCATTCTTTAAGTTTTTGCCCAATTGGTTGTAACATGTCATAGGATAAAGAATTAAGTGCTTTTGGACGGTTTAAAGTAATAGATGCAACGCCGTTTTCGCTAACAGAAAATAAAACGTGTTCAGTCATTATAAATCCTCCCTTACTTATCTTTCTATTCTTATTTCTTGATACATGCTGAAATGTCCTCTATAATTTTTGTCCAAATTAGGTGCTTAGTGTTAGTATTTATCGCATATTTTGACGAGTTATATTTGCAGGATTTCAGAGAATGAAGAGGAATATTACAACATTACTGTAAGTGCTATTATTTGAAAATGTCGTGTTGAAGGCGCTATTATATGTATAACTTATATTGAGTTAGTATACGTGGCGTAAATTAAAGAGTTGATGTAGAAAAAGTTAAAAGGCTGAATTATCTAACTTTTAAAGAGCGCGGGGTTTGTATATAATTAGAAATAGAGAAAGGAGAGATCGGAATGCCAGGACCTTTACTATTGTCGGTTATTATTTTGTCATCTCTTATGGTAGGAATTACACAGTATTTTCATCATACAGATACGACAGAAGAAGTGAAGGCTAAGGTACGTCTCGTGTTTCCGATTTTTATAATATCTATTTCCATATGCTTTTTATTAAATAAAGATGGGTATGTTGTGGCCGTATTTGCGTTTTTTGTAGCGATTGTCTTAATAACTGTATTGTACTACGTTATGAAAGAGTACTTACAAAAATAAGGATGCCTGAAAGGGCATTTTTATTTTTGTAGATTAATAATTTCACATACCGTATTTCATATAAAAAAACATAAAATATTTATAATTAAAAAAGTATGTACATCGCGGTGTATTTACTTGTCAATCTTGCATGACCACTATACTATTAAAATGTAGAGATTAGAAAAAAGGGGTTGTATCTAGCATGAAATTTGAGATGCATACAAAAATTATTTCAAATGAAAAAGAAGTAAGATTACATATAGAAGATAATTTATTTCAATTAATTTTAGATGGTTATCATCTATTTACTATTCAAGAAATATTGCCTTTATATAAATCAAACGAAGAAAGAATCGGTAGTGCAATTGTCCAAAAGTTAGAATGGGAGAACGGAAAAACTACACTAAACTATCAGCTTGTTTCACTACAATCAGTAAACTAAAAGGAGAAGGGTAATATGAAGTTTTTTCATACAGCGGATTGGCATTTAGGTAAGCTTGTTCATGGTGTATATATGACTGAAGATCAAAAAATTGTGTTAGATCAGTTTGTACAAGCTGTTGAAGAGGAAAAACCGGATGCTGTAATTATTGCAGGAGATTTATATGACCGAGCAATTCCACCTACAGAAGCAGTAGACTTATTAAATGATGTATTACAAAAGATAGTTATTGATTTACAAACACCAATAATTGCAGTTGCAGGAAACCACGATAGTCCGGACCGCATACATTTTGGTAGTAATTTAATGAAAAAACAAGGATTACATATTGTTGGACAATTCCAGTTTCCATACAATCCTGTTGTTTTAAATGATGAATACGGAGAGGTTCATTTCCATCTCGTTCCGTATGCAGATCCAAGTATTGTTAGACATATATTGAAAAATGAAGATGTTCGTTCTCATGATGATGCGATGCGTATTTTTATGAACGAACTCTCTGAAACGATGGATAAAGAAGCGAGACACATATTTGTAGGACATGCATTTGTAACTTCTTCAGGAGAGGCAGAGGAAAATACGAGTGATGCGGAACGACCACTTTCAATTGGTGGTGCTGAATATGTAAATAGCCATTATTTTGATAAGTTTCATTACACGGCGCTTGGCCATTTACATCAAGCGCATTTTGTACGTAATGAGACAATTCGTTATTCAGGTTCACCACTTGCATATTCTATTTCTGAAGAAAAGCATAAAAAAGGATATTATATTGTGGAACTGGATGAAAAAGGTGAAACAACAATTGAAAAACGTTTACTTACACCACGTCGTAAAATGCGTACAGTAGAAGCGAAAATAGACGATTTATTGCTTCATCCAGTGAGTGAAGATTATGTATTTGTGAAATTATTAGATGAAAATCCTGTCTTGCAGCCAATGGAAAAAATACGTTCTGTATACCCAAATGCAATGCATGTTGAAAGATCTATTCAAAGACGAGAGTTCACAGATGAAAATGAAGTAACTGTTTCAAGACATAAAACGGATGATTTATCTCTTTTAAAAGCATTTTATAAAGAAATGAAAGGGCTAGATTTATCAGAAGAGAAAGAACGTCTATTTTTAGATGTTTTGCAAACAGTGCAAGAACGGGAAGGTGAGCGAGGATGAGACCGATTCAGCTTATAATGACCGCGTTTGGTCCATATAAACAGAAAGAAGTAATCGATTTTAAAGATCTTGGTGAGCATCGTATTTTCGCTATTTCTGGAAATACAGGAGCTGGAAAGACAACGATTTTTGATGCGATTTGTTATGTATTATATGGAGAGGCTAGTGGAGAAGAGCGCAGTGATACAAACATGCTTCGTAGCCAATTTGCTGATGATGATGTTTATACAAGTGTGGAATTAACTTTTCAATTAAAAGGAAAAAGTTATGAAATTAAACGACAACTGGGCCATAAAAAACAAGGAAATAAAACAATTACAGGACATGCAGTCGAATTATATGAAGTAATTGATGAGGAAAAAGTTCCATGTGTCGATCGTTTTCATGTAACGGATGTAAATAAAAAAGTTGAAGATTTAATTGGATTAAGTAAACATCAATTTAGCCAAATTGTCATGTTACCGCAAGGAGAGTTCCGAAAATTATTAACATCTGAAACGGAAAATAAAGAAGAAATACTACGCCGCATTTTTAAAACAGATCGTTATAAATTAATGCGTGAGATATTAGATCAAAAGCGCAAACAATGGAAAGACGTCTTACAAGAAAAACAAAAAGAACGTGAGCTATATTTCCGTAATGTATTTAAATTACCAATACGTGATGGGGCATTATTAGAGACATTAGTGGAACAAGAGCATGTAAATACACATCAAGTAGTAGAGGCATTAGAACAAGAAACAGTTTGGTACAATGCAGAGGTTGAGCAATTACACTTAGAACAAAATGACAAAACGAAACAATTAAAAGAAGCAGAGGCACGTTTTCATGCAGCAAAAGCTGTAAATGAGAAATTCAAAGATTTAGAACAAAAGAATGAGAAGTACAGTATTTTACAAGAAAACCGTGCCGTAATCGAAATGAAAGAAAAATCTTTTAAACATGCGGAACAGGCGAAGCGATTATTACCATTTGAGCAATGGTATGAGGAAGCGATGCAATATGAACAGCAGTCTGAAAGTTTGTTAAAACAGATAATCGCAAAAAAAGAGCATATAATGAACAGTTTTGCACTTGCTCAGGAGAAATATGAAGCATTAAAGAATAAGGCATCCGAGCGAGAAAATGCTAAAAAACAAGTTCAAAGACTAGAAGAGTTACAGCCAATTATTGCATCATTAGCTGAGAAAAAGTTAAATTTGCAAAATGCTGAAATTCAAATAGGAAAATTAAAAGAAGGTATGCAAAAGTTAGATGAACAACTAGAAGCGCATAAAAATGAAAAACAAAGAATGTCTGGCGAATTACAGCAATTAGAAGCAGCGCTTGAACAATATGTAGCTAAAGTAGAAGCACTAACGAATATGCGAGAAGATGCAAAAGTATTAAAGCAGGCATATGATGTATGGCAAGAAAAACAAAAATACGAGCTAGAAAAAGAAAGTGCGTTTCATAAGATGCAACAGGCAGTTAGTACATATGAAAATATTGAACGCCGCTGGTTAAGTGAACAAGCTGGTATATTAGCTCTTCATTTACATGATGGTGAATCTTGTCCAGTATGTGGTAGTATGGACCACCCGAAAAAAGCTACAGAGCAAAGTAATGCAATTGATGAAAAAGAGTTAAATGAGCTAAGAGAAAAGAAAAATATTGCGGAAAAATTACATGTTCAATTAGAAGAAAAGTGGAATTTCTATCGAGTTCAATATGAACAAGTGATAGAAGAAGTGCTAAAGCGAGGCTATCGCTCAGAAGAATTAGTAGAAACATATAGTGCGCTCGTTCAAAAAGGAAAGCAATTAGCAGCAGAAGTTAATGCGTTAAAAGCAAGTGAAGAAACGCGTAAGCAAATTGCTGTGAATATAAAAAGCGTAGAAGAAAAAGTAGAAGAACTCCAGAAACAAAAGCGTGAAGTAGAAACTGTGCAGCACCGTACTGAAATGGAGTGTATGCAGCTTCGTACGTCATATGAACATGATAAGCAAAATATTCCGGAAAGCTTGCAAACGGTACAAGCTTGGAAAGTACAGTTTGACCAAGCTCTGCAAGAACTTAGGTTAATGGAAGATGAATGGGAGAAAGTACAAGAGGCGTATCAACATTGGCAAAATGAAAATATACGTATTCAAGCAGAACATGATAATGCTTCTAATCAATTTAATAGTGCAAAAGAGAAGAAAGAAGAGACGTTTACACGCTTTATGAAAGAGCTAGAACAAAGCGGATTTACAGATCAATTAACATATAAAGAATCCAAATTAAATGATGCTGAGATGGATAAGTTACAACAAGAAATCCAAAGTTATTACTCATCTCTAGAAGTACTTACAAAACAAATTGACGAATTAAAAGCAGACTTAAAAGATAAAGAGTATATGGACATTTCTTCATTAGATGAGCAAGTGAGAGAATTGGAAATTAGCCTTGATATTATTAAAGAAAAACGACAACGTGCTCAAAACGCCGTATCATATATTACGGATTTACATGAAAATATTAAACGAATTGATGAACAAATTCATGAGGAAGAAAAAGCATTCCAAGAACTTGTTGATTTATATGAAGTAATGAAAGGGGATAATGATAGTCGTATATCCTTTGAACGTTACATCTTAATTGAGTATTTAGAACAAATTGTTCAAATTGCGAACGAACGACTACGTAAATTATCAAATGGACAATTTTATTTAAAACGAAGCGAACGAGTTGAAAAGAGGAATCGACAAAGTGGATTAGGATTAGATGTATATGATGCATATACAGGTCAAACCCGAGATGTAAAAACATTATCTGGCGGTGAGAAATTTAACGCATCACTTTGCTTAGCACTTGGAATGGCAGATGTAATTCAAGCGTATGAGGGTGGTATTTCCATCGAAACGATGTTTATCGATGAAGGATTCGGCTCATTAGATGAAGAGTCATTAACGAAAGCAGTTGACGCCCTAATCGACTTGCAAAAATCAGGTCGCTTTATCGGTGTAATTTCACACGTTCAAGAACTGAAAAACGCAATGCCAGCCGTATTAGAGGTAACGAAGCAGAAGGATGGGTGTAGTCAGACGCGGTTTGTGGTGAAATAAGCTTGCCAAATTGAAAGTATCTATCATTACTTTGAAAATTGTACCAAATCGGCACAACGTTTTTTCAATAAAGTTCAAATGAATTTAACAATGTTTTTAAATAATACAAATGCCGTCTCTATAGTAGAGGCGGCATCTTTATTATTTAAAGGAATGAATGATGCAATTATGAATCATTTGAAGAAGGTGGCGTATTTGCCAAACGGTTATAACTTTTAAAAGCTGAAATTGCAGATATAACACCACCTGTTAAAAATAAAGCTGAACCACCAACTAAAATAATACGACTGACATATGTTTCACGAGCTTCTTCAACTTGTTCTTGTGACGGTGTTGGCATATAAAGTCCCCCTCAATATTAATGTGTTTTGCAATAGTATATACAAATGCCTAAAATATGTTAAAATCACTGGATAGTATTATGAGGAAGTATATAGTTAGATGTGAATTGTTTGAAAAATCTTCATTATAAATTTATGCTAACTTCACATAGAGCACAAATTGAAATTGTATTATGTATATGTACCAAATAGATGAAATTGTATAGTATTGCTGTTTTTAAATAATCAAAATCCTATTATTTCTATATAAGGGTCTTAATTGTATATTTAGAGATAATATTTTATTTAGAAGCAGATTTTAATAAAAAGGAATTCAAATAAAAGGGGAATGTCTTATGACAACATATACGAGCGAGATAAAAAAAAGTTTAGTAACTGAAGAAGATGTGGATATTTTAAAAATAATGGCGCATCCAATACGATTACAAATTGTAAATGAATTAAGTGCACGCAAAACTTGTAATGTAACACAATTAACAGAAATATTGAATATTCCTCAATCGACTGTTTCGCAGCATTTATCAAAAATGAAAGGTAAAGTGCTAAGAGCTGAGAGAAGAGGGTTAGAAATTTATTATTATATTAATAATTTAAAAGCAAGCAAGATTGTTAGTGTTTTAGGATATGTAAATTAATGAATTGTTATTATACAAAATAGCCTCCGCTGTTAAGCAGGGGCTATTTTGTATTGTATTGTTTTATTTATTTGCATTTAAAATTTTATAGTTTTTATGATTTACAATTGTTCGGTCAAATTCAAAAGTACCACCGCTTACATCTGTGACTTCAACTAAGACCGATTCAGTGTATAGTTTTAGTACAGATGCTGTGATCTTTAAGTTATTTCGTTGAAATAGTATAGTATCGCCTACGTTTGCTTTCATAGTACCTCCTTATAAAAGTCAGAAATGTTTGTTTATTATATATATTAAACCACGTATAGATATATTAGTGAATGTTTAGTTTTATTTATCAATAAAATATTTGTTGTTTAGTAAAAATTAAAGTGCAACATTATGTAAATGAATTATATATTCTCTATTTTTATGTATAAAATTGTAAAAAAACGTTGTAATTCTGTATGTTTCGTTAAAAAACAAGATATATGGAAGTTAAAATGCATAAAAGATGGAATTTTTGATTACAAGACTATTAAATGATTTGTATCAAGAAATACAGACGCAACATGTTATAAACGTTGAAGAGTTAAATAAGAATAGGATAAGCAAAATATTGAAGTCCAGCCATGGATAATTCGATAATTTTTTTGGTAAAAGAGGATGTGAAAGCTCCGTAAGTCGTATTGATGTAAAACATTATAAAAACTACTACGTATTTAACAAGTAGTTTTTTGTATTTCACCCTTCGTTTTCTGTAACTGATTCCATATTTTTGACGCTCCATCTTGTAAGTGCTTACATAAGCGAAAACATCCTATACAATGAAGTTGTTAAGTCGAATGAGGTGGCGAAAATAAAAATAAAAAAAGCATATTTAGCGAATAGCATTGAAATAGAAAGAGGAGGAGAGATGGTATGAAAAAATCATCGGTTAATCCATGGCTTGTTGTCCTTGGAACAGTCATAGTACAAATGGGGCTTGGTACGATATATACATGGAGTTTATTCAATCAGCCCTTAGTGAGTAAATACGGTTGGAGTCTTAACGCTGTTGCTATAACTTTCTCAATTACTAGCCTGTCTTTAGCGTTTTCAACTTTGTTTGCGAGTAAATTGCAAGAAAAATGGGGACTTCGTAAACTTATTATGATAGCTGGACTAGCATTAGGAAGTGGATTAATACTTAGTTCACAAGCTTCCTCATTAATATTGCTTTATGTACTAGCAGGGGTTGTTGTAGGTTATGCAGATGGTACAGCATATATCACTTCATTATCCAATTTAATAAAGTGGTTTCCAAAGCGTAAAGGTTTAATTGCTGGTATTTCTGTCTCTGCATATGGTTCGGGTAGTTTAATTTTTAAATATATTAACGCACAGTTAATTGAATCAGTTGGTGTATCACAAGCGTTTATATACTGGGGTTTAATTGTTACAGCTATGATTGTCCTTGGCGCTTGTTTAATCCATCAAGCTGCAGATCAAGGAGCAGTTCATGAAACAAAAACTCAGGAATATACAACGAAAGAAATGTTAGGCACAAAACAAGTATACTTATTATTTATTATGTTATTTACATCATGTATGAGTGGCTTATACTTAATTGGTATGGTAAAAGACATTGGTGTTCAACTTGTAGGGCTTAGCGCAGCGACAGCAGCTAATGCGGTGGCTATGGTTGCAATCTTCAATACATTAGGTCGTATTATTTTAGGACCGTTATCAGATAAAATCGGCCGTTTAAAAATCGTTACTGGTACATTTGTTGTTATGGCAGCTTCAGTCTTGGTTTTAAGTTTCGTAGATTTAAATTATGGTATCTACTTCGTATGTGTAGCAAGTGTAGCGTTTTGCTTTGGTGGAAATATCACTATTTTCCCAGCTATCGTTGGTGATTTCTACGGTATGAAAAACCATAGTAAGAACTACGGAATTGTGTATCAAGGATTTGGATTTGGAGCGCTCGCTGGTTCCTTTATCGGTGCAGTTCTAGGTGGATTCAAACCAACTTTCATGGTGATCGGCGTATTATGTGTCGTATCATTTATTATCGCACTTTTAATCCAAGTGCCTAAGCAGAAAAAAGAAAAAGAAGAAGAGTATCGCAGTGTAGCGTAAGTATATAAATCTTCTTTAACACTATGTTTACTAAAAAGCACCCTATTTAATAGGGTGCTTTTTTATGAATTACAACATGTGGAATTTTCTAGAGGCAAAAAATGAGTAAAGTATCCGTTTGGATTATATTGGAATATCATAAATTGATATATTATATTCGAAATACTTATTAAATCTTAAATTATAAACACGACATGCATCGGTAATTGCAAGATATACTTTCTCGATATTTTCAGAAAAATGTTGAGAAAGTATATACTTGAGTTTTTGGTAAGGCTTTGTAAATGAAGGTATCTACAGTTTATCTTCTTCAATTTTAAAAAGAGGAGTACGAATTAAATTTTTTAATGTAAGTACTTATTAATGCTTTTAGATGTAATTGTATTGAGAAGTACTAAAATATTTTATCTGAAAAATAAAAATAGGTTGACAAGTTTATTGAGAAAGATTATCATTTCGGTGTAAGAATATTAAATGAAAAACATTATCAATGAATAATATTTTGATGAAAAGTACACTTGACCAATTAGTTTAGTAAGTGTATTATTTTTTACATTGATAGTGATAATCGTTATCATTATCGCTATTTGTTTAATTAGATTAATTTTCAAATGAAAGGATAGAGGAAATGAACTTAGGGGAATTTGATGGAAAAACGGTTTTAGTAACAGGTGCAGCTCAAGGTATAGGCAGTGTTGTTGCCAAAATGTTTTTAGAAAGAGGAGCTACAGTTATTGCGGTTGATCAAAATGAAGAGGGGTTAAACGTACTCTTAAATGAAAATGAATTAAATGAAACACGTATGAAAACATTTCATTTAGATGTGAGTGATAGTACTGCTGTTGAAGATATGGTAAACGGTATTGAAAATGATATAGCAACAATAGATATATTAATAAATGTTGCAGGGGTATTACGTATGGGACCGATTCACTCTTTAAGTGATGAAGATTGGAATAAAACCTTCTCTGTAAATTCTACAGGAGTTTTCTATATGTCTCGAGCAGTAAGTAAACATATGATGCAAAGAAGGTCAGGGGCAATTGTTACAGTTGGTTCAAATGCGGCAAATACTCCGAGAATGGAAATGGCTGCGTACGCTGCATCAAAAGCTGCAACGACAATGTTTATGAAGTGTTTAGGATTAGAGCTTGCAGCATACAATATTCGCTGCAACTTAGTTTCTCCTGGTTCTACTGAAACTGAAATGCAAAGATTACTATGGGCTGATGAGAATGGAGCTGAAAATATAATTGCTGGTTCTCAAAATACATATAGACTCGGTATTCCGTTACAAAAAATTGCACAACCTTCAGAAATTGCTGAAGCAGTATTGTTTTTAGCTTCTGATAAAGCGAGTCATATTACAATGCACAATTTATGTGTCGATGGCGGAGCTACATTAGGAGTTTAATAAAAAATTCAGGAGGTTTTAATACTATGAATGAACTTATAGCCGTAAAGGAACTGTCAGAAAAATTATTAGAAGATTATAAAACTGAATCTTCGTTCTTTTTCGCTTCACCAACTCGAACGATATTGACAGAAGGAGAGTTTACTACAGTAAAACATCATGAAATTGAAAGTTTTCCAGAACTTGTACAAGCGGTATTAAGTAATGCAAAACAAGCCGGAAATCCGAATCCTATCGTTGTTGGTGCTTTGCCTTTTGATCGTAGAAAAGAAGTTCAACTTATCGTACCAGTACATAGTAGAATTACTGAGCGTTTACAGTTAGAGACAACAAATGAGATAAAACGAAATGAGAAACTGACATTTGAAATGACACCGGTTCCAGCTCCTGAAGTTTATATGGATGGTGTGAAGCAAGGAATAGCAAAAATTCAGGACGGAGATTTAAGAAAAATCGTTCTATCCAGATCATTGGATGTTAAGTCTTCCGAGAAAATTGATCAACAAAAACTACTCCGTGAATTAGCGGAACATAATAAGCACGGCTACACATTTGCTGTTAATTTGCCGAAAGATGAAAACGAGTACAGTAAGACGTTAATTGGAGCAAGTCCTGAATTACTTGTTTCACGTCATGGTATGCAAGTAATTTCTAATCCGTTGGCTGGCTCAAGACCACGAAGTGAGGATCCAGTAGAAGATAAAAGAAGGGCAGAAGAATTACTTTCTTCTCCAAAAGATTTACATGAACATGCGGTAGTAGTTGAAGCGGTTGCCGCTGCGCTTCGCCCTTACTGTCATATATTACATGTTCCAGAAAAACCCTCAGTTATTCATAGTGAAGCAATGTGGCATTTGTCTACGGAAGTGAAAGGTGAACTAAAGGACCCAAATACGTCTTCTTTAGAATTAGCAATTGCTCTTCATCCTACGCCAGCAGTTTGTGGAACTCCAATGGAAGAAGCGAGAGAGGCTATTCAAAAAATTGAGCCATTTGACCGTGAATTCTTTACAGGAATGTTAGGGTGGAGCGATTTAAATGGAGATGGCGAATGGATTGTTACAATTCGTTGTGCTGAAGTGCATGAGAATACACTTCGCTTATATGCAGGTGCTGGAGTTGTTGCTGAATCAAAGCCAGAAGATGAGTTAGCAGAAACATCAGCTAAGTTCCAAACAATGTTGAAGGCTTTAGGGTTAAGAGATAATGCGCTGAATGAAAAATAGGGGGAAGAAAGAATGTTAATAGGTTATACGGAATGGCCAAAAGAATTTGCCAATCGCTATCGAGAAGAAGGGTGTTGGCTTGGAGAAACATTTGGTTCGATGTTAAAAGAACGTGCTGAAAAATATGGGGATCAAATTGCGGTTGTAAGTAGTAATACGCATATAACGTATAGTGAACTTGATAAAAAGGTAGATCGCTTAGCTTCAGGTTTACTGAATTTAGGAATAAAGAAAGAAGACCGAGTTGTAATCCAGTTACCTAATATTATAGAGTTTTTCGAAATATGCTTTGCGCTATTTCGCATTGGAGCACTCCCTGTTTTTGCACTACCTTCTCATCGCAGTAGTGAAATTAGTTATTTTTGCGAGTTTGGTGAAGCGAGTGCTTACGTTATTTCAGATAAGGCTCTCGGCTTTGATTATCGAAAACTAGCAAGAGAAGTGAAAGAGAAAGTTCCCGCTTTACAACATGTAATCGTAGTGGGGGAAGAAGAAGAATTCGTGAACATAACTGATCTTTATATGGATCCGATTCCGTTACCAGAAGTTCAGCCAAGTGATGTTGCGTTTCTCCAATTATCAGGAGGGACGACAGGACTTTCTAAATTAATTCCTAGAACACATGATGACTATATTTATAGTTTACGTGTTAGCGCTGACATTTGTAATTTAAATGCAGAAAGTGTCTATATGGCAGTTCTTCCAGTAGCACACAATTACCCGATGAGTTCTCCAGGGACATTTGGAACTTTCTATGCCGGTGGAAAAGTAGTATTGGCAACTGGAGGTAGTCCAGATGAGGCATTTGCTCTTATAGAAAAAGAAAAAGTTACGATTACAGCGCTCGTTCCACCATTAGCAATGATTTGGCTTGATGCGGTATCTTCCCGTAATAACGATTTATCAAGCCTGCAAGTTATTCAAGTAGGCGGTGCGAAATTTAGTGCCGAAGTTGCGAAGCGTATACGCCCTACATTCGGATGTACGTTACAGCAAGTGTTCGGTATGGCGGAAGGGTTAGTAAATTACACAAGACTAGATGATCCAGAAGAAATCATTATTCATACACAAGGTAGACCGATGTCTACATTTGATGAAGTTCGAGTTGTTGATGAACATGATAATGATGTTAAGCCTGGTGAAGTAGGTAGTTTATTAACAAGAGGGCCATATACAATTCGTGGCTATTATAAAGCGGAAGAGCATAATGTAAGATCATTTACAGAAGATGGTTTTTATCGCACAGGTGATCTTGTAAAAGTAAATGAACAAGGTTACATCATTGTAGAAGGAAGAGATAAAGATCAAATTAACCGTGGTGGTGAGAAGGTTGCTGCGGAAGAAGTTGAAAATCATCTATTAGCACATGATGCAGTACATGATGTAGCAATTGTATCTATGCCTGACGATTATTTAGGAGAACGCACTTGCGCTTTTGTTATCGCTCGTGGACAAGTCCTAACTGCAAACGAATTAAAAATGTTCTTAAGAGAACGTGGTATAGCAGCTTATAAGATTCCAGATCGAATTGAATTTATTGAATCATTCCCACAAACAGGTGTTGGAAAAGTAAGCAAAAAAGAATTACGTAAAGTCATTGCTGAAAAACTTATTACAGTAAAACAATAATAAAAATCGGAAGGAAGTGATTAGATGGCTATCCCATCTATTTCAGTATATAAAATGCCAATTGAATCAGAACTACCAAAAAATAAAGTGAATTGGACGCCAGATCCGAAACGTGCGGTTCTTCTAATCCATGACATGCAAGAATATTTTCTTGATGCATATAGCGATAAAGAATCGCCAAAAGTAGAACTAATTTCAAATATTAAGGTGATAAGAGAAAGATGCAAGGAACTTGGTATACCAGTTGTTTATACAGCACAACCTGGTGGACAAACGTTAGAACAACGAGGGTTATTACAAGACTTTTGGGGTGACGGTATTCCTGCTGGACCAGATAAAAAGAAAATTGTCGATGAGCTTACTCCAGATGAGGATGATATATTCCTAACCAAATGGAGATATAGTGCATTTAAAAAGACGAATCTATTAGAAATTTTAAATGAGCAGGGAAGAGATCAACTTATTATTTGCGGTATTTATGCGCATATTGGCTGCCTTTTAACAGCTTGTGAAGCATTTATGGATGGTATAGAGCCATTTTTTGTAGCAGATGCAGTTGCTGATTTTTCACTAGAGCATCATAAACAAGCATTGCAGTATGCATCAAATAGATGTGCAGTAACGACATCAACAAACTTACTATTAAAAGATTTACAAAGTGTAAAAAGCGATGAGAGTGAAGGAATCACTTTACAGAAAGTACATGAACTAGTTGCACAACTACTCCGTGAGCCAGTAGAGAGTATTGAAGTTGATGAAGACTTATTAAATAGAGGACTTGATTCGGTCAGAATTATGAGTTTAGTAGAGAAATGGCGTCGCGAAGGGAAAGAAATCACTTTTGCAGATTTAGCAGAACGTCCAACTGTTGATGATTGGTACCGTTTACTATCTTCACAAGCAGCACAAGTGCTGTAACAAATAGACTACATAATAAAGGGGTAGTAAAGAATGCCTAATAGTCAAAAGATTCGTCATTCGTTATCATCTGCGCAGTCTGGTATGTGGTTTGCGCAACAATTAGATCCGCTTAATCCGATTTATAATACTGGGGAATATATAGAAATAAACGGAAATATTAATCATGAAATTTTCGAGTTAGCTGTACGTAAAGTGGTAAAAGAAGCAGAAGCACTTCATGTTCGTTTCGAAGAGGATGAAATTGGCCCATGGCAAGTTATTGAGGAATCGTCAACGTTTCATATGCATTTTATTGACGTTCGTAAAGAAGAAAATCCTGAAGAAGCTGCTAAAGTATGGATGAAAAATGATTTATCTGTACCGATAGATTTAAAAGAAGATAAATTATTTACTGAAGCACTTATTCAAGTTGAAAATAATCGTTTCTTTTGGTATCAGCGCATCCATCACATTGTGATGGATGGCTATGGATTTTCACTTCTTAGCCAAAAGGTAGCGAATGAGTATACATCACTTATAGAAGAAACAAATAAGAATGAAAAGCCATTTGGTTTTCTTGCAAAAATTGTACAAGAAGATAATGAGTATCGTGAATCTAAACAATTTCAGGAAGATCGTACTTTTTGGCTAGAAAAGTTTGCAGATGAACCGGAAGTTATAAGTTTAGCAGAACGAGCGCCGAGAACATCAAATGGATTTTTACGAGAAACTGCTTATCTATCAAATGCTAGTACAAAAACTTTACTAGAAGATATTAATATTTCGTTAACGAGTTGGCCCGAATTTGTTGTAGCCGTAACGAGTATTTACATGCATAAATTAACAGGTGCAAATGATATTGTTTTAGGTTTACCGATGATGGGGCGTCTTGGTTCTGTATCTATTCATACACCAAGCATGGTAATGAATTTAGTTCCACTTCGTCTAAAGTTAACTCCAAATATAACTTTTGCAGAATTAATACAGCAAGTTTCTAAAGAAATTCGAGACGTACGTCGTCATCATAAATATCGTCATGAGGAATTAAGAAGAGACTTAAAGTTACTAGGTGAAAATCAAAGGTTGTTTGGGCCGTTAGTGAATGTTATGCCTTTTGATTATGGGCTTAACTTTGCTGGGAATCGTGGTATTACACATAATTTATCAGCAGGACCTGTTGATGATTTATCGATAAATGTATATAAACGTTTCGATGAAAATGAGTTAATGATTCATTTTGATGCGAATCCGGAAGTATATAACGGCGCGGAACTAGCATTGCATAAAGAAAGATTTATGAGTCTATTAGAATTAGTGATAAATAATTATCATAAAGACGAGCCGATTGGAAAAATAAACATTACTCTTCCTGAAGAAAATCATAAAGTTTTATTGGAATGGAATGAAACGAAGAAAGCTGAAGAGCTAATTAATCTACCTATATTATTTGAAAAACAAGTACAAAAAAATCCAAATAAAATAGCAGTTACTTGTAACGGGATAAAACTTACGTATAAAGAGCTAAATGAACGAGCGAATGAACTAGCACACTATTTATTAGAAGAAGGAATAGAAGTAAATCAGTTTGTAGCCTTAGTATTTCCAAGATCAATAGAAATGGTAGTTAGTATGCTAGCAGTTCTAAAGGCTGGTGCAGCGTATTTACCGATAGATCCAGAATACCCAGCCGAGCGAATTCATTATATAGTAAATGATGCAAATCCAGTTTGTATCATAACACATTCATCTGTTTCATCTACTTTAGTTATAGAAAATGATATTAAAGAAATCATATTAGATAGCGAAGAAACGAAAATAGCGTTAAAAACATATTCTCATATGAATCTACCATTTAAAAATGATGAATCACTTTTAAACCAAGCTTATACAATTTACACTTCAGGATCAACCGGAAATCCAAAAGGTGTAATTGTTACTATGAAAGGTTTAAGTAACTTCTTATTAGCTATGAAAGATATGTTTTCATTAAATGAAAACGATCATTTATTAGCAGTTACAACGTTTGCGTTTGATATTTCTGCTCTAGAAATTTATTTACCTCTTATTAGTGGTGCAAGTTTAACAATTGCACAAAAAGAGGTAATCCAAGAGCCTTCTGCATTAACGACATTGTTACAAGAAGAAAGAGCGACAATTATGCAAGCTACACCGACGCTCTGGCAGGCGTTAATAACTGAATATCCAGAGAGGTTACAAAGGCTAAACGTACTCGTTGGCGGTGAAGCTCTTCCGGCACATTTAGCAAATAAATTAAAAGAATTAGGTTGCTCTATAACTAACTTATATGGACCAACTGAAACGACTATTTGGTCTACTTTCATGAATATTGATGACAGTGAAAATGGTATACCTCCTATTGGAAGACCAATTTGGAATACAGAAGTGTACGTTTTGGATGCAGGGTTACAGCCTGTTCCACCTGGAGTTATCGGTGAATTATATATTGCAGGAGAAGGACTTGCGAACGGATATTTAGGAAAACCAGCGTTAACGGCTGAACGGTTTGTTGCAAACCCTTATGGAAAAGCTGGAGCACGTATGTACCGCACAGGTGATCTTGTGAAATGGCGTAAGGATGGTGTGTTAGAGTACATTAGTCGCGCAGATCATCAAATTAAAATTCGCGGTTTCCGAATTGAATTAGCTGAAATTGAAACGGTATTACAACGACATGAAAATATACAACAAGCAGTGGTAATGGTACGAGAAGATCGTCCAAATGATAAACGAATCATTGCGTATATCGTTGCCGAAGAGAAGGAAATGATTCATCTTTCAGAAATTCGCTCTTATGTTTCAGAAAGTTTAGCGAATTATATGGTACCATCAGCATTTGTTGTGCTAGAAGAATTACCATTAACACCAAATGGTAAGGTTGATAGAAAGAAATTACCTGCTCCTGATTTTAATGGAATGAACAATGAGAGAGTTGCTAGAAATCCGAAAGAAGAAATACTATGTGATTTATTTGCAGAAGTACTTGGTGTTTCGCGAATTAGTATAGATGATAATTTCTTTGAAATGGGCGGCCATTCGCTTCTTGCATCTCGTTTAATGGCAAGAATTCGTGAAACGTTAAGTGTAGAATTAGGAATCGGAAAGCTATTTGAATCACCAACTGTTGCTGAATTAGCGAACCAGTTGGATCGTGCAAAAAGCGCAAGACCAGCTATTAAGAAAGTAAGTAGGCCAAATGAAGTTCCACTTTCATTTGCACAGCGCAGGTTATGGTTCTTAAATTGTTTAGAAGGTCCAAGTCCTACTTATAATATTCCGTTAGTCATTCGTATGTCTGGAAAATTGAATGAGGAAGCACTGCAAGGTGCCTTTTATGATGTAGTTGAGAAACATGAAACACTTAGAACGATTTTCCCGAATTCACTTGGCAGTTCATATCAAAGAATTCTAGAAATGGATAAATTGAATTTAAAAATGATTATAACAAATACATGTAAGGATGAATTAGAAAGTACACTGTCTGAAGCTGTAAGATATAGCTTTAATCTTGATATCGAACCAGCAATTCGTTTGCAACTTTTTAAAGTGAGTGAAAACGAACATGTTTTACTAATTCTTTTGCATCATATTGTAGGAGATGGATGGTCATTACAAGCGTTAACGAGAGACTTTACAGCGGCTTATAAAGCACGATGTCAAGGTGATAGTGTTCAACTAGAAACCCTTCCAGTTCAATACGCAGATTATTCACTATGGCAACAACAGCTATTAGGTGATGAAACAAAACCAGACAGTATTATTTCAACACAATTAGATTTTTGGAAAGAAGAGTTAAAAGGTTTACCAGATCAAATGGAGTTACCTACAGATTATCAGCGCCCAATTGAAACTAGTTATCGCGGGGAAACAATTCATTTTCATTTAGATGAAGGTATGCATAGTAGGTTAGTGGAGCTCGCTCGTAAAAATGGAGTTAGTTTGTTTATGGTGTTGCAAGCAGGACTAAGTGCCTTATTTACAAGATTAGGTGCTGGAACTGATATACCATTAGGTAGTCCGATTGCTGGAAGAAACGACGATGTACTCACGGATATAGTTGGTTTATTTGTAAATACATTAGTGTTACGCACAAATACATCAGGAGATCCAAGTTTTAAAGAATTATTAAATAGAGTGAAACAGGTAAACCTTGCAGCTTATGAAAATCAAGATGTTCCATTTGAACGACTTGTTGAAGTGTTAAACCCAGTACGAACTCGAAATAGTCATCCGCTGTTTCAAGTTATGTTAGCTTTCCAAAATACGCCAGAAGCAACGTTTAATGTACCGGATTTAGAAGCAAGCCTTGAAATTCAAAGTGTTGGTTCTGCAAAATTTGATTTAACATTTGAAATTAGCGAGAGTAACAGAGTTGATGGTACTCCAAACGGCTTATACGGATTGTTAGAGTTTAGTACCGATTTATATAAACGTGAAACGGTTCAAAAACTAATAGAACGATTCATTCTATTATTAGATGATGCAGAGAAACATCCGGATCAATCAATTGGTAGATTAGAAATATTAACTTTAGCAGAGCGAAATACAGTTTTAGAAAAGTGGAATGGTGGTTTTCAAATTGTACCTGAAATGACATTGCCACAATTATTTGAAAAGCAGGCTCATGTAAATCAAAATTCTATTGCTGTCGTCTTTGAAGATGAAAAGCTAACTTATGAAGAGTTAAATAGAAAAGCGAATAAAATAGCTCGTTTGTTAATAGCGAAAGGAATCGGTCCTGATCAACTTGTTGCTTTAGCGATGCCGAGATCTTTAAATATGGTTGTAAGCTTACTTGCTGTTCTTAAAGCGGGTGCGGGATACCTTCCGTTAGATCCGGATTATCCGTCAGATCGTATCTCATTTATGCTACACGATGCGAAACCATCATGTGTTTTAACAAATTCAGATGTGGAAATTGAATGTGATGAAGCACTAAAGATTTTAGTTGATGATGTGAACGTAATAGAAGAAATTGAGAAATATAGTGAAGACAATATAGATGAAATGGAGCGCATGAAGCCGTTATCTCCTTCACATATTGCTTACGTTATTTATACGTCAGGCTCAACAGGTAGACCGAAAGGGGTTATGATACCTCATCAAAATGTAGTAAGACTTTTAGGAGCAACTGATCATTGGTTCCAATTTGACGCAGACGATGTGTGGACGATGTTCCATTCATACGCTTTTGATTTCTCGGTTTGGGAAATTTGGGGACCTTTATTATATGGAGGGCGTTTAGTTGTAGTACCACATACTGTAAGTCGCTCGCCGAAAGAATTTTTACAACTGCTTGTTAAGGAAAAGGTGACTGTTTTAAACCAAACTCCATCAGCGTTCTATCAATTGATGCAAGCAGATCGTGAAAATGAAGAGATTGGTCAAAAATTATCTTTACGATATGTTGTTTTTGGAGGAGAAGCACTTGAACTAAGTCGATTAGAAGATTGGTATAGTCGTCATCCTCATAACTCACCGAAGCTTATTAATATGTACGGTATAACGGAGACGACGGTACATGTTAGTTATATTGAATTAGATGAGAGCATCGTCTCTTTACGAGCAAATAGTTTAATCGGGTGCAGTATACCGGATCTTAAAATATACGTATTAGATAACTATTTACAACCGATGCCACCTGGAGTAGTTGGAGAAATGTATGTTGCAGGTGCAGGACTGGCTCGTGGATATTTAGGAAGAGCAGGATTAACTGCTGAACGTTTTATCGCAGATCCATTTGGGAAGCCAGGTACAAGAATGTATCGTACAGGAGACCTAGCGCGCTGGCGTCAAGATGGGACGTTAGATTATATAGGACGTGCAGATCATCAAATTAAAATTCGTGGATTCCGAATTGAATTAGGGGAAATAGAAGCGGTAATAATGAAACATCCTAAAGTTGAACAAGTAGCAGTTATTGTACGGGAAGATCAACCAGGGGATAAACGATTAGTTTCTTATATAGTCGCATCAAATAATGAAACGATTGATACGAATGAAATGCGTCAGCATGCAGGAGGTAGTTTACCAGATTACATGGTTCCGTACGCTTTTGTAGTAGTAAATGAGTTACCTTTAACTCCAAACGGTAAATTAGATAGAAAGGCATTGCCAGCTCCAGAATTTATTGCATCATCTTCTAGCCGCGGACCAAGAACACCGCAAGAAGAAATGTTATGCGACTTGTTTACAGAAGTTTTAAGTGTGTCTCAAATTGGAATTGATGACGGATTCTTTGATCTTGGTGGTCATTCACTTCTTGCAGTGCAGCTGATGAGCCGTATTAAAGAGGCACTTGGGGTTGAACTGAATATCGGAACTTTATTTGCAGCACCTACTGTTGCAGGTCTTGCTGAAAGACTTGAAATGGGGAATGGTCAAAGTGCACTTGATGTGTTGCTTCCATTACGAGCAAGCGGAGATCAATTACCACTATTTTGTGTACATCCAGCAGGTGGATTAAGTTGGTGCTATGCAGGACTTATGAAATCTTTAGGAACAGATTATCCAATCTATGGTGTACAAGCACGTGGTATCGCTGAAAATGAAGAACTTCCAAAAAGCTTAGAGGAGATGGCGGCGGATTATTTAAAACACGTTCGTGAAATACAGCCTCACGGACCATATCGTTTACTCGGATGGTCGCTTGGAGGAAATGTTGTTCATGCTATGGCGGCGCAACTTCAAAATGAAGGGGAAGAAGTAGAATTACTCGTTATGCTGGATTCGTATCCTGGTCACTTCTTACCGAATACGGAAGCACCTACTGAAGAAGAAGCGTTAATCGCATTACTTGCTTTAGGTGGATATGATCCAGATAACATGGATGGTAAACCACTTACTATGGAAAGTGCGGTTGCAATACTTCGCAAAGATGGAAGTGCATTAGCAAGTCTTGAGGAAGAGACTATTTTAAACTTGAAAGAAACATATGTAAATTCAGTAGGGTTGTTAGGGAAATACGTGCCAAAAGTTTATAACGGGGATATTTTATTCTTTAGATCTACTGTTATACCAGACTGGTTTGATCCTATTTCTCCAAATACGTGGCTAAATTATTTAGACGGGGAAATCGTGCAGCATGACATTGATTGTAGACATAAAGATTTATGTCAGCCAGGTCCACTTACAGAAATTGGACAAGTGCTAGCGAAATATTTGCAGAATAAGAAAGGGGTAAGTAAAGTATGACGAATCCATTTGAAAATGATAATTACACATATAAAGTATTAATGAATGAGGAGGGCCAGTATTCTCTCTGGCCTGCCTTTCTCGATGTACCAATTGGATGGAATGTCGTACATGAAGAAGCTAGCAGACAAGTTTGCTTAGAATACGTTGAAGTTAACTGGAACGATTTAGAGCCGAAAAAAAATCAAATTAGTGAAAAAATATTAGTAGGAAAACAATAATGAAAGTAAAAATAAATCCAAAAGTAGTTGTAAGCATCGTTTATATAACAGCGATGTTTATGGCTGCGATGGATGCAACGATTGTGAATGTAGCACTGCAAACGATAAGCAAAGAACTGCAAGTGCCCCCATCTGCAATGGGGACTGTAAATGTTGGGTATTTAGTTAGCTTAGCTATTTTCCTTCCGATTTCTGGTTGGTTAGGAGATCGCTTTGGTACGAAAAAAGTATTTTTAACTGCCCTTTTCGTTTTTACAATTGCATCTGCACTATGTGGAATTGCTAATGATATTACTTCATTAAACATTTTTCGTATCATTCAAGGTGCTGGTGGCGGACTTTTAACACCAGTCGGGATGGCGATGTTATTCCGAACATTTTCACCAGAGGAAAGACCAAAAATTTCTCGATTTATTGTACTTCCAATTGCTGTAGCACCAGCGATCGGACCAATTATTGGTGGTTTCTTTGTAGATCAAATGTCTTGGCGCTGGGCATTTTATATTAATCTGCCGTTTGGTATCATTGCGTTGCTATTTGGACTTCTATTTTTAGCAGAGCATATTGAAAAATCGGCTGGTCGTTTTGATTCTCTCGGTTTTGTTCTTTCAGCACCAGGTTTTGCGATGCTCATCTATGCACTCAGTCAAGGCCCGTCAAAAGGTTGGGTTTCTCCAGAAATAATTAGTATTGGGATAGCTGGGATTGTATTACTTACATTGTTTATTATTGTAGAACTTAAAGTAAAGCAACCGATGTTAGATTTACACTTATTAAAAGAACCGGTCTTTAGAAAAATGAGTCTTATTTCGTTGTTTTCATCAGCTGGTTTACTAGGAATGTTATTTATTTTTCCGCTTATGTATCAAAATGTAATAGGAGTTTCCGCGCTGGAATCGGGTCTTACTACATTCCCAGAGGCGATTGGATTAATGATTTCTTCGCAGATTGTACCATGGTCATATAAGAAATTAGGAGCTCGAAAGGTAATCTCTATTGGATTAGTAAGTACGGCGGTTATCTTTATTTTATTAAGTTTTGTAAATCATGATACGAATCCATGGCAAATTCGGGCACTATTGTTTGGCATTGGTATTTTCTTAGGTCAATCTGTCGGTGCGGTTCAATTTTCTGCTTTTAACAATATTGCACCACCTTCTATGGGGAGAGCAACTACTATATTCAATGTGCAAAACCGATTAGGATCTGCAATAGGAGTTGCTGTTTTAGCTAGTATACTATCTGGTTTCGGAAGTAATAACGTACAGAATAATGCACAGTCAGATTTTTTACCATATCAAGCAGCATTAATTGGATCAGCAATATTTTTACTCATAGCATTACTATTTTCTTTACGTATTTCTGATAAAGAGGTAATGTCAAAGAAGAATAAAAAGCCGTTATCTGTATTACAAAAAGAGAAAGAAGTTGTAAATGAATGAGTTGCAGCATGCTAATACTCTTTTAAAATAAAGTAATATTGGCCTTTAAAAGGAGAGAGTTTACATGATAGAGAGTAAAGTTGTAGATTCTGTACCAACTCTTAATGAGAATAGTTGTCAAATATGGTGGGCAAGAATTTCAGATTTACAATCAGGGCATTACAATTTACTAAATGATGTAGAGCGAGAGAAAGCAAATTCATATCATCATTCGGCAGACCGTGCGCGTTTTATAATAGGTTGTGTAATTAGTAGATTAGTACTTGGAAAGGTACTTTCTATGTCGCCAGTTCAAGTGCCAATTGATCGAATGTGCCCAGTATGTAAATTACAACACGGCAGACCACAGTTACCAGAAGGGATGCCGCAAATATCAGTCTCACATTCGGGTGAGTGGGTTGTTGTTGCATTTACTAAATCTGCACCTGTGGGTGTTGATGTTGAGCAAATGAATCCAAATGTAGATGTTATGAAAATGGCAGAGGGCGTATTAACAGACATTGAAATAGCACAAGTTATGAAGTTACCTGATGAGCAGCGACTAGAAGGATTTTTAACATATTGGACTCGAAAAGAAGCAGTGCTGAAAGCGACAGGTGAAGGACTATTGATCCCACCAGTAGAAATTACAGTATCAGCTCCAAATGACCCTCCAAAATTGTTGATTTTTAAAGATAGACAAGAGTTAGCAGAAAATACAATGATGGAAGATGTAAGACCTAGTTTAGATTATATGGCTTCCATTGCAATATTTAGTAAAGAAGTAACTGAAATTACGCAGTTAGACGCGGGATTGCTATTAAATCATCGTTAATTTTTAATAAAATTTCTTATAGAAGAGGTGTTCCTCATGTTAGTAGCGGAAAATAGAAAAACTGAATTAACTTATAATGTACAGGCAATTAAAGATATGTTGTTTTCTAGAAATACGTCATCTATTCTAGCTTTAGAAAAACTTGTAAAAGATACAGTTCAGTTTGATGTACTTGAACAGGAAGCGCTCGATAGACAATACATTCCGAAAGAAGCAAAGAATTTCTTTGATAAAAACGGAACATTTCTTTATCGCGTATCTAATGTTAGTTATAAAGGTAAGGTGTTATCTGAAAATCTAATTTTTGCAGACACTTCGTTTTTACCGGATACAATAAAGAGTGAATTAGAGAGTGGAAATATTCCTGTTGAAAACCTTATAGAAAAGATGGAAGTAAGAAGAAACGTATTATATGAAGGATATCAGCCATCTGGAAATATTATCGAATTGTTTGATGGATGTTCTGTTGCGACGAATGTTTATCCAACTAGAAAATATCAAATTGTAAGTAACTGCAAATGTGTATTTTATATTTGTGAAGTGTATCATGCAGAGAATATAAAGGAACTGCTTAAATAAGAAATAAACAATAAACAATAAATAATAAACAAGAAACCAGCCTATAAAATGGCTGGTTTCTTGTTTATTTAACAGCTTCTTTTAATTCTTTTCCTGCTTTAAATGCTGGAACTTTACCAGCAGCAATCTGAATTTCTTCTCCAGTTTGCGGATTACGCCCTGTACGAGCAGATCTTTCACGCACTTCAAAAGTTCCAAAGCCGATTAGTTGCACTTTATCGCCAGATTGTAATGCATTAGCAATTGTGTCAAATACGGATTGTACAGCTGCAGAAGCATCCTTTTGAGAAATATCAGCTGATTGTGCTACATTTTTAACTAATTCTGTTTTGTTCATGTTTTCACCTCATAAAAAATTTTTTAGAATGAATGTTTTAGTATAATGGTTAGTAAAGATAAAGCTAACTTTGTGATTAGAAAGAATGCTGTATGTTTATGTTAATTTCGTTGAAAGAAACTGAATCCCTGCTAATATTTAGGGATTAATTAAGAATTGATGCATACAACAAGCTGTAATATGAGGATGAGGGGGAATATACGGATGATTTTTCGTGAAAAGAATGAGAAAGAAAGTATATTAATTCGTCAACATGATCATGGTTTTTTAGCTGGTGAAATTGCAAGACATATAATAGAAGATTTTTTTGAAGATAAAATATACTTAAAAGAGACAATTGATGCTATATATGAGCATGATAGAGGATGGATAGAGCTTGATAAAGTACCAATTTTGAATGATACTAAAAATATTCCATATACATTTATGGATTGTCCAAGTTCATTACGCTTTGTTTTTTATACGATTGGTTTGAATGCAGTTGAAGAGTCAAATCCATACGGGGCGCTACTTTGTAGTAAGCACTTTTTATCATTTTCATTAAATGAGGAAGATGAAGAGATGATGTCTTTTTATAAAAATGAATTGGAACGACAAAAAAGAATTTTGAAAACGTTAACAAAAGAACAATATGCGATGTTTGATAAACATTATAGATTATTAAAGTTTTGTGATGAACTTTCTTTATATGTATGTATGAATAAACCTGGTGTAAAAAAGAAAGATGAAATTGATTTATTTAAAGATGGTTTTGAAGGAACAGAAATGTTTAATAGTAAGGGGGAGAAGCCTATTCAAGCTGAATGGGTGGATGAAGAAACAATTCAAATTACATCGTTTCCATTTAAAACGGAATTTTATACATATGTAAAATATAAAACTATAAATAAACATGAAGTTAAAGAAAAAGGGATTGTAAAAGCTGATAGAGAAGCGGAAATGAAGAAGCAAAACATTCGTTTCATACAATAAGGAGGAGATTTAGATTGAAAGATTACATGTTAAAACAGTTTGATTACCATGCTTGGGCTAATACACGATTATTCAACCGACTAAAAGAGTTACCAAACTATGAGACAATTTTTAATGAACAGATACAGAGTGTATTCCCATCAATTAAGGATACTTTTGTACATATTTATATTACAGATCAAGTGTGGTTACACATATTGCATGGTAAAAGTATGAGTGAAGTAATACAAGACCGAGAAAAATTACGAAAACAAATCGAAACTAAATCGTTACATGAATTAGAAAAAATGTTTGAAAACATGGCAAATCAATATAAAGAATTTTTAAGTAGAATACAAGACGTAAATACTGTATTTGTTATTGAGAACCCATATGCAGGTGCATTAGACACTTCCATTTTAGAGTTAGTGCAACACGTCGTAAATCATGGTACATATCATAGAGGGAATATAACAGCAATGATCCGTCAACTTGGTTATTCATCTACAATGATGGATTTTGTACTTTATTTACATATGGTTCAGGAGGGAAAGGAATTGAAATAGAGAAAAAAGGAATGGCTTATTATAAATGAGCCATTCCTTTTTTTAGTGATTAACTTGCCTGTTTTTTATGACTTTCTTTCAATTTCTCTGCTTGTAAAAAGCGATTCGTTTCAGCGACAACAATACCACTTAATCCGATTAGACCAATTAAGTTTGGAATCGCCATAAGTCCATTTGCAATATCGGCAAATGTCCATACGACACCTAGCTTTAAATTAGCACCTATTGCAATCATAACGATAAAGATTGCTTTATAATATCGTACAGCACCTTGTCCGAATAAATAAGCTACACACTTCTCTCCGTAATACGACCAACCTAAAATAGTAGAGTAGGCGAATAATATAATGGCGATACCGAGAATCATACTACCAGCAGTACCGAATACGGATTGGAATGCTAATGTTGTAGCTTCAACACCAGTTTTACCTGATTTCCATGCGCCTGTAGTAATTAATACTAGCCCCGTAATTGTACATACAATAAATGTATCTAGAAAAGTACCAGTCATAGAAACTAAAGCTTGTTTTGCAGGTGAATCTGTTTTGGCAGCAGCCGCAGCAATAGGAGCACTTCCTAAACCAGCCTCGTTAGCAAATACACCACGTGCCATTCCTATTTGAATTGCAGATGCAACTGTTGCTCCGATAAAACCACCAGCGGCTGCAGTACCTTGAAATGCACCAGAAAAAATAAGTGAAAATGCTTCTGGAATTTGATCAAAGTGATAGAAAATAATAATAAGGCCAGCGATTATATAAAAGAATGCTTTAATAGGAACGATATATCCAGTAACTCTACCAATCTTTTTTACACCGCCCAAAATAACGATAGCGATTAAGAATGACATGAGTATACCAGTTAATGCAGGAGGGAAAGAAAAATTGATTCGCATTGCCTCTGCAACTGAATTAGATTGAACCATATTACCGATACCGAAAGAAGCAGCTGTGCCGAATATAGCGAATAAAACAGCCAGCCATTTTTTCCCTAAACCACGTTCTAAATAATACATTGGTCCACCGGAGTATTCACCATTTTCATTACTAACACGGTATTTCACCGCAAGGATTGCTTCGGCATACTTTGTTGCCATTCCAAATAAAGCAGTAATCCACATCCAAAAGATTGCGCCGGGTCCACCGATTGTCACAGCAGTTGCGACACCTGCTATATTTCCCATACCAATCGTTGCAGCCATAGCTGTCATCAGTGCTTGGAAGTGACTAATATCTCCAGAAGATGATGTATCCTCTGATTTTTTAAAAGCTAGCTTGTGAGCGTATATTAGTTTACTAAACTGTAAACCTTTTAAGCGCACTGTGAGAATGATACCAGTTCCAACGAGTAGCAACAAAGTTGGTAACCCCCACACATACTGATTAATTTGTTCTAATACTTTACTTACTGTCTCCATCTGTATTCTCCTTTTTTAGAAAAAATAAAAACCACTTCAAGGAAATGAAATGGTCTCTGGAGAAACAAGGGATAGAAAAATAAACCGATACAAATCGGCATTTTCTTTCGCTTGTCTCTGTCCTTTTACCTGAGAGATTATCCGCTAGATTAGCGGATTTGCTCCTTCGGTGCTCGTTTTCCTCCGCGCTATATTAAGCGAGAGGGAGTCTCTCCAGAGATTCGTCCCCATGCAGTTCTACTTGTAAACAAGACCTGAGAGTTTCAAAGTTGGTTCAGCAACTTTTTGCCCCGTCGGTAGATCAATAGACCTTCTCCTGAATGGTTCATCCGAATTATAAAATTAAAAACTTAAACGCATTGATTCTGTATAGAATCAATAAAAACATTATAGATATACAATTAATGAAATGCAATCATTTTTTATTTTGAAATAGTAAATAAACTTATTTTTTTGGTATTCCTAATTTATCTTCTATTTTATGATCTCAGGAGAGATTACTTATTATATATTCGAAAAATGAATGGTGATAAAAGAGATAGGACGTAACAATGTAGGATTATTTATGTCTTACTTTCAAATTTTCAATTCTGAATTATTTGAATTATAATTGTTGTATGTGTGGAATAAACCAATATTTTATAGGGAAATGAGTTGATAAATTGCCAAGAATAAAAAAAATAGGGCGTTTTTGTCCTGTGGATGATGAAGGATTTATTATAAACGATGCACATTTTAATAAAATTCAGCCTGTGTTTTTGGAGGTAATACAAGAAATAAAGGATACTTGTTGTCAATTTTTGCGGGATGATTTGCACAGTGTTTATATAAGGGGTTCTATTCCAAGAGGGATTGGGATAGAAGGGGTTGCAGATGTAGATATGATTATATTAGTTCGAAAGAATCCTCAAGTAATTGACTTAAGCTGGAGAAAGGAGCTAGAAGTCCAAATTACACAGCAGTTTAATTGTATATCAGGAGTGGAGTTAAGTTTTTATAGTGAAAAAGAAGTAATAAACTCAGAGGATTTTTCTTTTATAGGATTTATGATTCAGACACATAGTGTATGTATATTAGGTGAAGACGTAAAATTATATTTACCTAAATATAAAGTAAGTCAGGAGATAGTGTATGAACATCTCATTCATTTGCGGAAACAAATTGAACAAACACACGAAGAGTTAATTCATAATAAGGACGTAGATGATATAGAGGATTGTTGTCGTTGGATCATGAAGATTGTAGTCAGGGCAGGTCTAGCATTAACAATTGATAGAGAAGGGCTGTATTCCAGGGACTTATATCCAGCATATGAGTTATTTAGTAAGCATTTTCCCGAACAAGAAAAAAATATGAGGAAAGCACTACAATATGTAATTGAACCGATAAAAGATATAGAAGAAATCTTATCATTTTTAGATACGTTTGGTGATTGGTTGATAGAAAAAGCAGAGGATTCTTTGAAAAATATACAAATTTAATAAACTATAATTTCATTATGTAAACAGGTTGTATTGAAGAATAGAAGAGATATTGGGATTTTTACATTGTGGATGTATTCTCGCAAGGCAAGTATTCAGGTAATCAACTTGCGTTATTTATGGGAAATTAGGGATTTTATAGTTAGGGAATCAATGATCTTAATGTCCGTGATTTTGCAGATTATTATGGAATCACAGAGGATATGGCAACAGGAAGCTCAAATGGATGTTTAGCGGCGTATCTTATAAAATATCGTTATCTTGGAACGGAAAAGATAAATATGCATGTTGAACAAGGGTATGAGATAAATCGCCATTCTCTAATACACATACAAGCAGAGGTGATTGAGAGTAAAATTAATGTTTGCATTGGTGGAAAAATAGAAAGTATTGCAAGTGGGAAATGAACCGTATCATAAGGGGGATTAGAAATGCTATTAAAAACAATATTTTGCAAGGTGGAAGAAGAGAAAAGGGAATTGTTTTCTGATGCGCAAGAAAAATGGCGTGATTTACAGTATTTAGACGGATTCTATGGACAATTTGGTGGGTGGAATGAAGGGGAAGCGTGTGTATATACTTTATGGGAAGATAGAAATGCATATCAATCATTCATGAATGATGCTCATGATACAATTTTTTTAAATAGTAATCAAGAAGGCACATATATTTCCTGTAATATTGAAATGTTTCAAACGTTGTATGATATAACAGAAACTCCTTTGAAAGACGTAACTGCACAAGGATCATTTGTAAGAGTTGCAATTTGCGATGTGAAAGAAGGAAAAGAAAAGTATTTTTTACATACGCAAGAAACAATTTGGAATAAAGGAATGGAAAATGCAAAAGGAATGTTAGGTGGAGTTGTTGGGAAGTCTTTAAAGACTGAAAATCGTTACATAGTATTAACGTATTGGCAAGATGAAATAGCACATGAACTCTATATGAAAGAAATTTTCCCAGAGTTATATCAGTTAGCAAATGTAAATGAGTATGTTGAAAATATAAATGGGAAGAGAGTTATTCGGGAGGAAGAATGGTCTGTTGCCGCTTCTAAATAAAGTTAGAACTTATTAAAGTAGCTAGTTTCGAAAAATTCGATACAGAACATTAGTTCTTGTATAATTACTTTGTACAAGAATAAGAGGGGAGATATTTAAATGAGTAGAGTTTTAAGATTTGAATTGCAAGTCCCAAACCCTGAAGAAGCTATTCAATTTTATACAAATAGTTTTGGATGGAAGTTTGAAAAAATGCCTGGGCCACATGACTATTGGTTCATAATTACAGGTGAGAGTGATAGACCTGGTATCGATGGTGGATTAATGAAATCACCTGATGGTGCTACTAGGACAACTAATTCGATTGAAGTACCTTCAGTTGATGAGTACATAAATAAAGTTATTGAAAATGGTGGACAAGTAGTTGTACCTAAAACTGCTATTCCTAATATGGGTTACTTTGCTTATTGTATAGATAATCAAGGGCTTCTTTTTGGAGTATGTGAAGAAAATAGTGAAGCGTAAAAAATTAGGGGAGTTCGAGATTATTTTGTTTGTTGAACGATGTTTTCTATCAAAGATTATAATTATTGAACACTTTTGTATAAAAACTAGTATTCGTTTAGTTGAAGAAGGATCCATTTTGATTATTTTCAAAAGGGTTCTTTTTTATTTTTCACATATTGTGAGTTATTTAGGCATGATTAATCAAACTTATATCGGTATATTATCTATGAAAAAAGTAAATAAATGATGTTATATTCAAGGGTTAATCTATTGACTGCTAAACAGTTTGAGGTGAAAAGGAAAAGAGGACCAATTATTTTCGTGTAAACATGTAATTAAGTGAAGACGTCATATACCCTTTCATGTTAATATATTTAAGTTATAATAGGAGGCTTACCCTTTTGTATTGTACGGTAGAAGCAGTGTGAGCTTGAAATTTTTTATGAAAAGGATGTGCCTAACTTGCGTATCAATAAATTTATTAGTGAAGCTGGAAAAGCGTCTCGACGTGGAGCAGATAAGTTAATTAACGAGAGAAAAGTAATTATTAACGGTAAGGTTGCAAAAATTGGTGACCAAGTAAATCCAGGTGATGACGTACGAGTAAATGGAGAGCAACTTCGTATTGCTCGAGACCATGTGTATATCGCTTTAAATAAACCAGTAGGTATTACATGTACAAGTGAAAAAGCCGTAAAAGGTAATATTATCGATTTAGTGAATCATCCTTTACGAATTAATCACATCGGACGTCTCGATAAAGACTCAGATGGTTTAATTTTGTTAACGAATGATGGCGATATCGTTAATGAGATTTTACGTGCTGAAAACAAACATGAGAAAGAATATATCGTTTCAGTAGATAAGCCGATTACACCGGAGTTTTTAGAGAAAATGGCAGCAGGTGTTAAAATTTTAGATACAAAAACACTTCCTTGTGAAGTAACACAGTTATCAAAATATGAGTTCCAAATTATTTTAACACAGGGGCTAAATCGTCAAATTCGCCGTATGTGTGAAGCTTTGGGTTATCAAGTATACACGTTAAAACGTACGAGAATTATGAATATTGAGTTGAATAATTTACCAGTCGGACAGTGGAGAGATTTATCGAAAAAAGAGAAAAAACGCCTATTTTCAGACTTAAATTACGAACCACAAGATTGGTAAAAAAGAGAAGGGGAGACCAAAAAATGTTTTTGGTTTCTTTTTTTTGAATAAAAAATATATTTTTAACACTTGTAAAAATAAAATGAATAGGATATATTAAATAACAATAAATGTAATTGTTACAAAAGCGAAGAAAAGGACACGAGTTATTTTAAACGGTTATACAGAGAAGGAAGGAAAGCTGAGAACTTCCTAACGCAGTAAAATAACTTACCACCTTAGAGCTGCACTGGGGAAATCAAGTATCTAGTGCCGTGTAAGCGACGTTATCGCAAAAGAAGCCATTATGTTTTTTGTGATGGGAATCTGGGTGGAACCACGAATATAAGCATATTCGTCCCTATTTACTAGGGATGAATATGCTTTTTTATATTTTATTTCATAATAAGCGAAGAAAAGGACACGAGTTATTTTAAACGGTTATACAGAGAAGGAAGAAAAGCTGAGAACTTCCTAACGCAGTAAAATAACTTACCACCTTAGAGCTGCACTGGGGAAATCAAGTATCTAGTGCCGTGTAAACGACGTTACCGTAAAAGAAGCCATTGTATATTTGCGATGGGAATCTGGGTGGAACCACGGGTAAAAGCACACTCGTCCCTATTTTAGGGATGAGTGTGCTTTTTATTATGAAATGGAGAGATGAAAAATGAAAGAACAGATGATCGAAATTAAATTTCCAGATGGTAGCGTTAAAGAATTTGTGAAAGGCATTACTTTAGAAGAAATTGCTGGGGCAATTAGTAGTAGCTTGAAAAAGAAAGCAGTCGCAGGAAAAGTTAATGATAAGTCTTTTGATTTACGACGAAACATTGAAGAAAGTGCGAAAGTTGAAATCATTGCTATGGATTCAGATGAAGGGGTAAAAATTGCAAGACACTCTGCGGCACATATATTAGCGCAAGCTGTAAAAAGAATTTATGGTGATGTAAACCTTGGTGTAGGGCCAGTCATTGAAAATGGATTTTATTATGACATGGATCTTCCAAGTAGTGTAAACGTAGAAGATTTACCGAAAATAGAAAAAGAAATGAAAAATATTATAAATGAAAATGTAAAGATAGAGCGAGTTGAGGTTTCTCGAGAAGAAGCAAAAGAATTGTTTCAAGAAATGAATGATAGTTTGAAATTAGAGCTTTTAGAAGCAATTCCTAATGGAGAAAGTGTAACACTGTATAAACAAGGTGAATTTGTAGATTTATGTAGAGGACCACATTTGCCATCTACTGGTTATTTGAAAGCATTTCAATTAACTCATGTTTCTGGTGCATATTGGCGAGGTGATAGTAACAATCAAGTGCTTCAGCGTATATATGGTGTTGCTTTCTCTTCTCAACAAAAATTAGAAGAGTATTTACATTTTGTTGAGGAGGCCGCAAAGAGAAATCATCGGAAATTAGGTAGTGAACTTGAATTGTTTATGTTTTCGGAAGAGGCTCCGGGAATGCCCTTTTACTTGCCAAAAGGACAGATTATTCGCAATGAATTAGAAGCATTTTTAAGAGAAATTCAAAATGAGTACAATTATCAAGAAGTGCGTACTCCATTTATGATGAATCAAGAATTATGGGAGAAGTCAGGACACTGGGGACATTACAAAGACAACATGTATTTCTCAGAAGTAGATCATAAAAGTTTTGCGTTAAAACCGATGAATTGCCCAGGCCATATGCTTATGTTTAAAAATAAATTACATTCTTATCGTGAATTACCGATTCGTATGTGTGAGTTCGGTCAAGTGCATCGACATGAATTTAGTGGCGCTTTAAACGGATTATTAAGAGTTCGTACTTTCTGCCAAGATGATGCTCATTTATTTGTAACACCAGAACAAATTGAAGATGAAATCAAATCAGTGTTGGCGCAAATTGACTATGTGTATAAAACTTTTGGTTTCGAGTATGAAGTAGAGCTTTCTACTCGTCCAGAAGATTCAATGGGTGATGATAAATTATGGGAGCAAGCAGAATTGGCATTAGAAAATGTATTACAGTCGTTAAATTATAAATATAGATTAAATGAAGGTGACGGTGCATTCTACGGTCCGAAAATTGATTTCCATATTAAAGATGCTTTAAATAGAAGTCATCAGTGCGGAACAGTCCAACTTGATTTCCAAATGCCAGAAAAATTTGATTTAAATTATATAGATGAAAATAATGAAAAAAGAAGACCAGTTGTCATTCACCGAGCAGTTTTAGGATCTTTAGACCGTTTTTTAGCAATATTAATTGAGCACTTTGGAGGCGCGTTCCCAGCATGGGTGGCACCAGTTCAAGTGAAAGTAATTCCAGTTTCAAATGCAGTGCATGAACAATATGTAAATAGGATTGCAGATAAATTAGCACAAGCCGGAATTCGTGTCGAACGAGATATACGAGATGAAAAGTTAGGATATAAAATTAGAGAAGCGCAAATGCAAAAAGTTCCGTATGTTCTTGTTATTGGGGATAAGGAAATGGAAAGCGAAGCTGTAAATGTACGGAAATATGGTGAAGAGAAGTCAGAAGTTGTTGAACTAGATGCGTTTGTGGAAAGTATGAAAGAGGAAATTAAAAATAGGAAATAGAGATTGATAATAAAACACACCATTAATATGTAATACTGAAGTTAAAGTAATTAAAGATATATTAAATAACAATAATAAACGCAGAGAAGGGATAGCTTAATTGCTATCCCTTCATCTTAATTTCACAATCTAATCCCATTGGTTGAAGAAAGTTGTTATTTGTTTTTATTGAGTGTATTCGTCGCTTTTGTACTCCAAAATATCACCTGGTTGACAATCTAAAGTCTTACATATCGCTTCCAATGTTGAAAAACGAACCGCTTTTGCTTTCCCATTTTTCAGAATGGAAAGATTCGCCATCGTAATCCCAACCCTCTCCGAAAGCTCCGTTACGCTCATTTTTCGTTTTGCTAACATCACATCAATATTAATAATAATTGTCATATTCTCCACCTCAGACCGTTAAATCATTTTCTGATTTTATATTAATAGCTTCTTGTAAAAGCCTTTGGAGAACAGCAGCAAAAACGGCAATCACCATAGAGGCGAAAATGATGGTCAATCCGATTGGTATGAAACTTGGAGGATCAATTTTTTTCGCCATGAGATAGTAGAGTGGCATACCTAGCAAGTACAAGGTACTGATCGTGATGGCACAGTATTTTATATTCTTTAAAGCCTTTACCGATAATTCCGAGAACGCTTGGTTCTTATCAATATAGCTTAAAAGTTTAAAAGCTTGATACAGAGCAAAGTAAAAAGGTATCGCTGCCGCGTACATATCGATTAAAACGAGAGATTTCATATAAGCAATATCTGGATACAATTCTCCAGCGAAATTCCCAATCTTAGGCACCAAAAATATGCACAATGCAAGAACTGGGAATCCTATAAAAATAATAGCTAGCTTTAAAAAGAGTGTCGTAACTTGTTTCATAAAAAGCACCTCACTTATGTAATAACAACATGATTTTATCATGTTATTTATCGTTTTGAAATAAAAATATATTGTTTTTTATTGTGTTATTATTTTTATTGAAATATCTTTTAAATTTTGATAACAATAAAAAGCATTTCTCATTCCAAAGAAATGCTCTTATGAAGTGGTTTGTTTTTTTTAACCTTACAAAAATGTAAGGTAAATGTAAGGGAAATCGAATGAAAGGATTTTAGAAAAGTGAGAATATTAAGCAGAGAAATCGTTTGTATTTCTTATGTATCTCAATCTGCATTTGGAAAATTTAAAAATTCTTAAGAATTTTTATGAGAAAAATATAAGAAATATATGGGGAATTTATACTATACAAAAGGGATGGAGTGAAAGAGATGTCAACAAATGTAGTTACTGTAGAAAGTGTAGAAAAAACGTATGGGAAAAGAAATGAGAATCAGTCAAAAGCATTAAGGGGTGTTTCATTAAGTATTAAAGAAGGAGAGTTTGTAGGGATTATGGGTCCTTCTGGATCTGGTAAAACGACATTATTAAATGTGATTAGTACACTTGATCAAGCGACAGGTGGTAGTGTAACAATAGCTGGCACAAATATTACTTCTATGAAGGGGAATGCATTATCAGATTTTCGTTCTCAAAAACTAGGATTTATTTTTCAAGACTTTAATCTACTAGAAAATTTATCAATTTATGAAAATATCGCTTTACCACTTTCCCTGCAAGGCGTACCGTCAAGTGAGATTACTGGAAAAGTAAATGGGGTTGCGACGAAATTAGGGATTACTGAAATTTTAACAAAATATCCGACTGCTGTTTCTGGTGGACAAAAACAAAGAACAGCGGCAGCACGAGCTTTAGTACATAATCCGGCAATCGTATTAGCAGATGAACCGACAGGAGCACTTGATAGTAAAAATGCAAAAAGTTTATTAGAAGCGATGCAAGATTTACATGAAAATCACAATGTAAGTATTTTGATGGTAACACACGATGCATTTAGTGCGAGCTATTGTGAACGTATTTTATTTATACAGGATGGACTTCTTTATAAAGAGTTAAAACGTCAAGGAACACGAGAAAATTTCTATCAAGATATTTTAGGTGTGCTTGCCCAAATGGGCTCAGCAACTGAGTCGAAGTAAGGGGGGCGAGACTATGTTATTTAAATTATCACGTCATAGTATGAAAAAAATGTTAAAGGATTATATGGTTTTACTTATTGGTCTAGTCATTAGTATTAGTATTTTTTACATGTTCCAAACGATGGCGATGAATAGTGAATTTACAAAAGATAATAGTCTTATTAGTAGTATTAGGCTCGTCTTCTGGGTTGGTGCAATATTGCTTTCTTTCATTACAGTTTTTTATATCATATATGCCAATTCTTTTTTACTTACATTAAGAAGAAAAGAACTCGGTATGTACATGATGCTTGGAGCGAAAAAGAAAAAAGTAGCGCAATTATTATTTATTGAGACTTTTGGTATGGGGATTGTCAGTATTATTATCGGTATTTTAGTAGGAATAGTACTTGCTAGTGTAGCAGGAAATTTTTTAATGAATGGAATGGAAATTTCAGCAAAAGGTAATTACGCATCTGTGTACACACCAGCTATATTAGTTACATCTATTTTCTTCTTAATATTATTTTTCATTACTGGTTTAATGAATAGTTTCCGATTATTACGTAAAACAGAATTAGAGTTAATACGTGAAGATGAAACGCAAGATGAGGTGAAGAAAAGTAAGACTCGCACTGTTATTATGACAGTACTAGGTGTATTGCTAGTAAGTACAGGATACTATTTTATGGTGAATATAAAAATGTTTGCTGAACTAGGATTTATAATAGCGACAATTGTTACGACAGTAGGAACGTATTTCATTTTTAGCTCGTTGCTCCCACTTTTTGTAATGAAAATTAAGGGGAATAAAAAACGAAATGAAACGGGATTAAATAGTTTTACTTATGCACAGTTACGTTTTCGAGTAACTAGTTTATCGAGGGTACTAGGCACTGTAGCGATGTTAATTGCATTAGGTGCAGGTGCAATGACAGCAGGTATGGCGTTTCAAAAGAATGTAGGCATTATGACAGACTTCTCACGTGTATATGATGTCGTAATTCATGATCCAAATGAACAAGATAAAGCGGCATTAAAAGAAATGGAAATTGTTGAAGAAAGCAAGTATAAGTATAAAGTAGATGGAGAAGCGGTTTATTATTTACGTAACGACTTAACTGAAAAACCACCACTTATTTCAGATCATTTTGATACAAAGACTTTAAAAGAACCTGCTCGTAAACGTGTGGCTACACCTTTAACTGAACCTGTCTATTCTGCTTTGGAAGCTCCTGAAGTAGCGAATAAGCTTCCTCGTATGCCAAAAGATTGGGAAGATGCGGTTGTAAGAGAGATACAAATTACACATAATCAATTTAACGGAAAACCTGTAAGAATTGCAGATGAAGAGCGTTATAAAGGAATTCAAGGAACAGAACATACTGTAACATTAGCAAAAGTAGATGATATGAAAAAATATAAACCATTGTTGCTCGATATAGATAAGAGACAAAAAGAATTAATTGAAAAAACAACAGGCGCAAAAGTAGAACTATATACGAAAATGACAATTTATCAGTTCATGAACAGTTTCATGAGCGGAACAATGTTTATGGGGTTTTTCCTTGGAATTGCGTTTTTAGCAATGATGGCGAGTTCTCTTATGTTCAAAATATTAACAGGCGCTTCTCGTGATGTACGCCGTTATGAAATGCTACGAAAAATCGGTGTGAGACGTAGTATGTTAACAAAAAGTATATATAAAGAAATCTCATATTTATTTATATTCCCAGCAATTATTGGAATCTCCCACGTTTTAGTAGGGCTTAACTTATTCAGTTTCATATTAGTTGACCCATTTGTAAAAGTGTGGATGCCAATAGGAATCTTCATAGTAATTTATTTCATTTATTATTGGATTACTGTCCAACTTTATAAAGGTATGGTAATGCCGAAAGAAGAAGTGGTGAAATAGTTTAACGAAAAAGCCCTTGTTATGAAAACAAGGGCTTTTTTCTGTGCTTGTGATACATAAATACGTGTATGCGAGATGTTTTCAAGTCTTTCTGCAATGAATATATAGAAAATTAAGGAAATGTTAAGGGTTTATGTAGTGGAAAGTTAAGAAGTGTATGGGAGACTAATAATGTACAAACAAATTTAGATGGAATTGATATTTTTATAAATTTACAGGAAAGGAAACGTTGTATGAGGAAGATAAAAAAATTAATAAAACTTATCGGAGTCATTACTATACTATTACTAATCATAGCGTTGGTATTTCCTACATGGACCTCACAAATAAAGGTCAAAAACAGTATAAGTACATTAGAACAAGTAGAGATAAATGGAACTGGTCATGAAATTATGATACGAGGCAAAGATAAGAGTAATCCAGTTATTATCTTTGTTCATGGTGGACCAGGTTCTTCGGAAATACCATATGCTCAAAAATACCAAGACTTATTGGAAGAGAAATTCACGGTTGTCAATTACGATCAAAGAGCAAGTGGAAAATCGTATCATTTCTTTGAAGACTATTCTAACCTTTCATCAGATCTACTCGTGGAGGATTTATTAGCTATGACGGATTACGTTTCAAAACGTCTAGGCAAAGAAAAAGTAATTTTAATAGGCCATTCTTATGGTACATATATTGGAATACAGGCTGCCAACAAAGCTCCTGAAAAATATGAAGCATATATTGGCATTGGACAGATGAGCGATACAGTAGAAAGTGAAATGGATAGCTTAAACTATGTTATTGAACAGGCACAAAATGCGGGGAATACAGATGAGGTTTCCTATTTAAAAGGGTTAACCGAAAAAATTAAAAATGGTGATACATACACTCCGCGAAATTATGTTGCGAAATATGGTGGAACATCAAGACTCATTGAAAATCCAGATGGTGATAACATGAGGATGCTATTTAGTAATGAATATAACTTGTTAGACGTAATTCGTTATAACGTTGGATTATCACATTCTCAAACTGTCTTATTAGAAAAAGATTTAAAGAATCCATTATCTACTAAAGTAACTAAGCTGAATCTACCGCTTTATTTTCTTATGGGTAAATATGACTATAATACTTCATTTCATGCAGCAAAACAGTATTTTGATAGAATTGAGGCGAATCAAAAAGAATTTATAGCTTTTGAAAACTCAGCACATTACCCTCAATTTGAAGAGAAGGAAAAGTTTTATGAGTGGTTGTGTGATACATTCGTAAAATGAAATTAAATAAAAAAGCACTTATTTTAAAAATAAGTGCTTTTTTATAGTATATAATCGAGCGAGAAGGAAAATGTTGGATAATAGTCGAAAGATATAATACAACTTCAGAGAAATGACGAGAATCGATATGTTTTGTCGAGAGAGGAGTTATTTTATTAAAAGGTATAGGTACTATACATAGTTTTAATTTCTGAATATTCATTTAAACAGAAGGGGTAATAGTTATGTTCATTCGAATTGGTAAGTGGTGTGGGGTTACATGTTTACAATTATTTGCGGCGCTTATTTGTATTCTATTTTTAGGGGCACTACCGCGTTTATTTAAGGGATTACAAATTGATTTAATCGGTTTTTGGAACACAGTTGTGTTTCTTGGAGAGAAGTTACTTCAACCAGGTGAAATTACGTATGGATTTCGGAATTCAAGAAAGTTATTTCCACAAATATGGATTCATTATGTAGAAACAATGTTTGTATTTATTTCGGCATTTATACTATCTTTACTCATTGCGTATCTTATCGTTGTGTGGGTATTACAGCGCTTTCAATCAAAGCAACGTATGTGGAATGGGATTTTCGTCGCACTTGAAAGTATTCCGGACATTTTATTAATTTTATTATCTCAACTTCTAGTAGTAATAATCTTTCAAAAGACAGGTTTTATGCCAGTGAAATTTGCAGGACTTGGAGAGGAAAGGGCTCGCCTGTTACCAATAATATGCCTTACTTTACCTACAACATTATTATTTATTAAGTTACTACTATTACGTTTCAGAGAAGAATTAGAGAAAGATTATAGTATATTTGCTAAGAGTAAAGGGCTAAGTTTAAGACATATTTTGATGCACCATATTTCAAGAAATGTCCTGTTAACAACAGTCTATTACGCAAAAACGAATATTTTATTTATGTTATCAAACTTATATATTATTGAATGGCTGTTTAATACGTACGGTATGTTCGTTTTCGTAAAAGAAAATTCGAAATTAGAAATATTTACAGTGAGTTTAGTTTTATTATACGTACCGCTTTTTATACTATTTCGTTTATTACATACGCTTTTACAAAATGTTATAAAGGAGCGTGTGTAACATGTGGCAAGTTGTAAAAAGAGATGTGAGATTTTGGCTAGGTGTTACTTTTTTGAGTGTACTAATGATTGTTAGTATTGGAAATACGCTGTTTTTCGATGGGAATATTCGTGAACTAACGATGATGTATAACGAAAAAGGAGAATTAGAGGCTGCTCCGTTTTCACCGTCGAGTAAATTTTGGTTCGGAACTGATGAGAAAGGCCGTGACCTGTTCCAGTTAATAATAGAAGGAGCGAAATGGACAGTTGGTGCAAGTATCGTTATCGCAGTTTTACGTGTAGTAATTGGAGGAGCTATTGGTTTATTACTTGGTATGTACAGTAAACGCTCATTTCCAGTTATCTCATCTTTTTTTGATCCGTTTAGTATTGTACCAATGATTATGATTTCCTATTTTATGTTAAATTCAGTTTTAACGTTCGAAAGTGGAGAGGAGGCTGCTCCGTTTCATTTACGGGTTGCGTTTCAAATTATAGTTCTTGCGTGCCTTGCTGTACCGACTGTTATGTTGTATGTGGCGCAAGAAGTAAAACGTATTAAGAATGAAGAATTTATGTTGGCGGCCACTGTGCTCGGCGGAAGTAAGTGGCAGAGGTTGAAACGCCATGTATGGCCGCATATGTTACCATCATTTCTTTTATTAGTAGCCCAGCAATTTGTAAGTACTTTATTAATCCTCTTGCACCTTGGTTTGTTAGAATTATTTTTTGGCGGAACAATAATTTTTGGTACAGAAGCAGATAGTGTAACAAAAGAATGGACTGGCCTAATTGGTCAAAACTTCCGTCATTTAACCACACATACATGGATTGTACTTATACCAATTGCTTTTTATAGCATGACAATTTTAGCGGGAAATCTAGTTAGTAATAGTATGCAAGATGCGATTAAGCTAGGGAATGTTAGAAGAGCGAATCGGAAGAAGGAAGAAGTGAAAGTAGAGAAACAAATACAGCCTACCGTGAATGATTTTTCATTTCATAGAGAGGTACAAAAATAAAGAAAGATAGCTGAAGACAAATTGTTTTCAGCTATCTTTTTTTCTTTAAAGTGGTGGTAAATCAATCTTACCTTCTTCAAATAATTCTTTTATCATATGTTTCGTATAACCGGCTGCTTGACCAAATGTGATTTTTGCTGGCATTGGTGCTTCATTTACATCTACAACTACATCAATAATGCATGGTTTACTTTGTTTTACTGCATTTTCAAAGGCGGGAAGTAAGTCATCTAACTGTTCTACACGGTATCCAATACCACCGCACGCCTCAGCATATTTTGCGAAATCAGGATTCGTTAAGTCTGTACCAAATTCAATATTTCCCATAACTTCTTGTTCAAATTTAATCATAGCAATTTTATTATTGTTTAATACAACGACAACGATTGGCAGTTTATATTTAACAGCTGTTACGAAGTCATTCATTGTCATTCCGAATCCGCCGTCACCACAAACTGCAAACACTTGTTTATCCGGGAAAGCAATTTTTCCAGCAAGTGCACCAGGTAAACCGCAGCCAAGTGTTGCAAGCCAACTAGAAATGATAAATTTCTGGTTTGTCATGCGGAAGTGCCTTGCAGTCCATACTGTTACATTTCCGACATCGACTGAAAGAATTGCGTCATCTTCTGCTACTTTCTGCAGTGCATGCATAACTCGCTGTGGTTTAATTGGAGTCGAAGAATCTTCTTCTTGATTGTGTAATTTTTCTTCCCACTTTTTCATCATTTCTTGATGATGCTCTAAGAAGGAATGGTCCTCGTGTTTTTCTACATTTTCAATTAACCATTTTAATGTTTTATCAGCATCACCAGCTAAGCCGATATCTGTCGTATAACGTTTCCCGATTTGTGCGGGGTCTGTATCAATATGAAGTGTTTTTGCTTTTTCGGGTAAGAAACCAGTGAACGGATAAGAAGTGCCCACCATAATTAAAGTATCTGCATGTTTCATTGCTTCATAAGAAGGTTTCGTTCCGATTAATCCTAATCCACCGATACAAAGAGGGTGTTCATCAGGAACAATCCCTTTAGCTGGTAATGTAAGTACGATTGGAGCACCGATATGTTCTGCAAATGCAAGCAAAGACTCTCTTGCATGTTTAGCTCCTTTCCCGGCTAAAATAACAGGTTTTTTAGCTTCATTAAGTGCGAGTTTTGCTATAGCTAAATCTTCTTCTTGCGGAAATATTTCAGGTAATGTAAAGGAAGAGTTTGTAATACGTGCACCATTTTTCACTTCGAATTTCGGAACATCATCTGGAATTGTAAGAACTGATACACCTTTTTTTGTATATGCCATTCGAATAGCTTGATTCACTACAGCAGGTAACTGTTCAGCTGACATTATTCGTTGGTTATAAACGGCAACATCATCAAACATTCTTTCTAAGTTTACTTCTTGGAAAAAATCCGTTCCGAGTAAATCGGTTTCTACTTGTCCTGAAATTGCTAGTACGGGAGCTTGATCGAGTTTGGCATCGTATAAACCGTTTAATAAATGAATAGCCCCAGGTCCTGCAATAGCCATACAAACACCAAGTTTTCCTGTTAATTTTGCATAGGCTGCCGCTGCTAACGCGCCAGCTTCTTCATGGCGAACTTGAATAAATTTAATTTTATCTTGTTTTTTTCTTAAAGCTTCAATTATAGAATTGATGGAATCTCCTGGCATACCATATATGTGTTCTACACCCCAGTCAATTAAAAGATCCACTAATGCTTCACCGGCTGTTTTACCAAACATAATCGTTCCTCCTTATAATAGGTAGATACTATTATGTTTTGGAGAAAAAGGAAAAATATACAAGTAATATAACTTATTTGTTTTAGTGATGTCCAGTGAAAAGAGTGAAGACTGTTATTAGTAAAAATCCACTAATAGACCACGATAGAAACGGAAGGAAAGGTAGCTGTTTTTTTGCTTTCCAAAGCATTTCGTGAATTGTGACATAGCCAAGAGAACCAATTGCGCTTCCCATAATAAGTCCTTGTAAATGGAGAGCTTTCCCGTCCATCATAATGCCAAAAACAGTACCGGTCCCTAGGATAAGAGAAAGTAATAAAGTTGTTAATAAAAATGAAATGTATTTATGTTTTGTAAAGAGAAATGGAATAATTAAAGCTAACCCTTCTGGAATATGGTGAATGACAATCGCAAGTAAGAAAGGAATGGCAGAGTCATTATGATTTATAAACGCTGTTCCTAACGCAAATCCACTCGGCATATTATGAATGAATATAGCGAAAGAAAGAAAAAGGAAGGTTTGCCATGCTTGTTGATCTTTCTTATGTATAATCGGATGATGGCAATAGTTATCTAATAAGCTCATAACTAAAATACCGATAGCTATACCGAGCATAGGCCCAATTATTTCATAGCTTGAAAATGTTTCAGGAATAATTTCAAGTGATAATAATCCAAGTAAAATCCCACCACATAATGCGTATAAACGATGCATCTTTTCTTCAATTAGTTGGCGTGTTACTACTCCAACAGCACCTCCTAATAGTAATCCACCGAACGAAAAAAACGTAACGATTATTGGAATCCATAGACGTTCCATATTATCACACTCCGATTCTATACCCTTAATTTCAGCTTACTGATGGGGGAGGGAGATTAGTCCAAATAATTATGTTTGATTATAGAGAAAAATCTATCAACTCGTTATAATCTATATATCGAATTTAACAGAAGATGCGAAATGGGGAATAAGATTGCAAACAAAATGGAGTTTATCCCGCTTTAACGGGCAATAAGACTCCCATCTCAAAAGTCAGGGAATACGAGGCAGTTAGACGGGAGGTCAACTGCCCGTAAAAGCCCGATTGGTTCAACTAATAATCAGTGGGGGATGGACACTCCCCACTGATTAAAGTTTCACTTTATCCGAATGTGAGAATCCAGAACGGTATGATGTAGAAAATAAAAGTTTGTCAGATTTTCCGTTCTTACTATCATGGGTGCAAAAACTAAATATACAAAATGAATGGATTCTAGATATAGCCTGTGGAACAGGGAGAGTTACAATTCCATTCATAGAAAACGGATATCAAATGATTGGTATAGATATACATGAAGGAATGCTTGCTGAAGCGAAGAGTAAATCTGCGAGTTTAAAGAATATAAAGTGGTTACAACAAGACTGCTTGCAATTGAGCGTCGAAGAAACAATTCCGTTAGCATATATGGTTGGCCATGGATTCCAGCATTTTCTTACGAATATACATCAAAATCAGTTGTTAACATCTATTCATAATGCATTAGCTGAGAATGGTATATTTATATTAGATACACGTTTTCCTTCAAAAGAAGAATTAATGCAACCATCTACAGAAGAATATTGGACAACTATTACAGATGAAAAGGGAAGAAGATGTGATTTATATACTGAGCTGAATTATGATTCAATTCAGCAAATACAGCACTACATAACAACAAGAAGGTTTTATGAGGATAATACGCTAGTAGAGGAATTGAAGACAACGATTGATCTTCGCTATACGTATCCGCAGGAGTTAGAAAGATTGCTAGTAGAGAATGGATTTGAATTGTTACATATATACAATGATTGGGATGGGAATGAGTTGCAGGAGGATTGTTATTCTATGGTGGTAGTTTGCCGGAAGAAAAGATAGGGATGCTGAGTATTAGTTGATAAGTGACATAAAGAAGTGCTCCTAAGAATATAACAATCGGACGCGTTTATATAGAAACGCGTCTTTTCTTATATAGTAAGTTATTAGAAAAAATGATCAAACTGTATTTCACATTAACAATAGACTATGTGTCTTTGTTTTTATTGTAAGGAAGAATAAGAGGAGCTGCAGTGGGGTGTTACGGTGGGGACTGTGAAAATACAATTATAGAGAAAATGAAGGATAGCGTCATAATCAAATGTTGTTTACTGTGCTATTAGAGTTTTATATAATATACAAATAAACAAAACTGGATATTTGCCATTTTAGAGGGACATAAAAAAATGTCCTGGTATTTAGATAATGTTTATGAGTTAAATAAAGAAAAACGAATGTAATAAAAATTTACTATACTAACTTTATGGAGAGTAATGTTATGAAAGCAGAAAAAATACTTGAAACACTAGATAGGTACGCGGGGGAGTTTGATTTTCCAGTACTTGATAACTATAATTTTGACTTAGCACAATCCAGAATATCTGTTTTTCGAGAGGAAGACAAGTGGTTCATTGTATTTGAGGTTGTGGGCGTTGATGCAAACCTTGAGATATCGAATAACTTCTATGTGTATAGTAATAGCATGAGACAGCAAGGGTTTTTTTCATGTTTTGATGAAATCTTAACGCTGGTAAATGAAGAGTATTGGTACGATGATGAAGATCGTTTCCTTGTAGATCCTTTTCATATGGAGCTACTGTTGAAAGGAGAACATATTACCTTAACACCAACGGTAGAAGAGTATAAGCGTTTAGGAATTGAAACGGATTCATTTCATCCTACCAAACTTATTCGTTATTTAACTTCTGTATATAAGGAGAAATTCTGGATAAAGCCCTCGGACATGTTAGATGAAATCAATGCAGAATTTAAACCAAATCTATTTTATCAAACAGAAGAATGGGAACATCCTGATGTTAGTGATGATCAAAAACCGAGTGAGAGCATATTCTTTCAAAGTTTAGCTAAAGCGATTGAATTAAATAATGTGAATTTGATAACTGTAGGGAAAGTAAATAATGATTGGACCAATTGGACATGGAGTGATTTTGAAAAACAAGAAGAGGATGATCTTTAAATCAGAAGATGAGGAAAAGATAGAATGTGTTGGTATAGGTTCATAGTAAATCAGCTGTTCTCGCAGTAACGCTTATTTTTGTAAACGTCCACTAAATGATAACATTTCTACATCCTAATTCAATTTGTATATAAGATAAGGAGCTACTCAGTAGCTCCTTATCTTATTATTTGTTCCGTAATAAACGCATACTGTTAAGGATTACAATAAGTGCAGCGCCTGTATCACTTAGGACAGCCATCCAAAGAGTAAGCCAACCTGGGAAGATAAAGGCAAGGGCGATAAATTTAATAATCAATGAGAACCAAATATTTTGTTTTATGATGTGCAATGCTTTCCGACTTAGTTTCATTGTATAAGGAAGTTTTTCAAGATTATCTGCCATTAATACAATATCTGCCGTTTCCATTGCGGTATCAGTTCCTGCACCGCCCATTGCAATCCCTAGGTTTGCAGTAGCGAGGGCAGGGGCATCATTTATGCCGTCCCCAATCATAGCCACTGTTTTTCCTTCAGATTGAAGTTGTTTGACAGAATGAACCTTATCTTCTGGAAGTAAGTTAGCAAAATAGCGATCTACTTTTGCTTTCTGTGCAATGTGTTCTGCGGTTCCTTCATTGTCTCCTGTTAACATAACAGTTTCCCGAATACCTGATTGTTTTAATTCTTGAATTGTTCCATAAGTAGTAGAACGAATGGAATCTGCTACTGAAATCATTCCTAAAATGACTTTGTTCGTTCCAACAAGTATCACGGTTTGACCAATTCTTTGCATCTCCTGAATCGGTTCGTTCCACATTTGAAGTGAAACTCCAAAACCTTCATATAATGCTTTATTTCCAGCGTAGTATGTTTCGCCATCTATCGTTACTTGCGCACCTTTTCCTACAATGGTGCGGAAGTCTGTTCCGCTTTGGATAGAAGTTTGATGCTCTTTCGCATATGCTGTAATTGCTTTGGCAATGGGATGATTAGAGTATTCTTCAATTGTTGCTGCGATGGATAATAACGCATCTTCAGTACAATCTACGCTGCGTACATGCATTACTTTTGGTTTTCCTTCAGTCAATGTTCCTGTTTTATCAAACGCAATAGCATTTAATGAACCTGCGATTTCTAGAGCAGTACCACCTTTAATGAGTACACCGTTTCTTGCTGCATTTCCAATTGCAGATACAATAGCAACAGGAGTTGAGATAACTAAAGCACAAGGACACGCAACAACAAGAAGTTCTAATCCTTTATAAAACCATTCCATCCATTCGCCCATACCAAGAAGGGGAGGGATAATTATGACACCAATTGCTAATACAAAAACGATAGGTGTATAGATTTTTGCGAAACGATCTACAAATGCTTCTGTCGGTGCTTTATTTTCCTGTGCTTCCTCTACAAGATGAATAATTCGAGATAATGTAGTATCCTCAACAAGTTTAGTTACTGTAATCTCAATCGAACCTTCTTCATTGATTGTTCCTGCATATACGGAATCGCCAATTTGTTTATCGATTGGGATAGATTCACCAGTTATTGGCGCTTGGTTTACAGTAGAAGTACCTCCTATAACTGTGCCGTCTAATGGGATTTTTTCACCTGGCTTTACAACAATCGTTGTATTCACTGCAATATCATCAACAGATTTTTTTATAAGTTCAGTTCCAATTTTTACCCAAGCTTCTGATGGGGCTAAATCAATTAATCCACGAATAGATTCTCTTGTGCGTTCAATAGATTTATTTTGTAGCGTTGCCCCTAATGCAAATAGCCAAACAACTGTTGCGCCTTCTAGCCATTGACCAATTAATGCGGCACCAATAGCGGCTGATATCATGAGAACGTTCATATCGAGTGATTTACTTCTAATTGCATAAAAGGCACTTTTAGCAGGTTTATAACCACTAATACCAATGCTCACCGCATAGAGAAGTGTAATAAGAAGAGGGGATATGTTTGTAAAGTTTCCTCCAAATCCTAAAGCTAAAAATAATCCTGAGAGAATCAAAGTTGTATTTTTTGATTTTGAAACAGGTGTTGATCCTCTACGAGCTCCAGCTAAAGTGGCTTCAAAGCCTGCGTTAGATACTTCTTTTATAATGTCATCCACATTTCGGTCATGACGAATATGCATTTTTCCAGTAGCGAAGTTTACTCGAACTTCCTCTACGCCAGAAACGTTGTGTAGATGCTTTTCGATTGTTAAAGCGCATGCACCGCAATCCATACCTTCTACAAGATAAGTTTGTACGCCATCTCCTGATATTTTCTGAGTATTAAGAAGAGGTGATGGATCTTCACATGAGCTATCACTACAGCAAGAAGATTTTGATGTCATTGATTCTTTTTGTAGGGCTAATTCAGCTGAACAACAAGTTTCAGTTTTAATAGAATTGTTGTTACTACTACAGCAAGAGGTTTCCTTAGTAATAGGGATAATTGGAATCTCTGTTTTAGAAGAGCAACATGACGATGTTTCTTTTGTAGTTTTTTCTTTTTCAGTTTTGGTTTCACCATTACAACAAGAAGTGTTTTTAACAATTGGCACAATAGGAATCTCTTTTTTGGAAGAGCAACAAGATGCAGTTTCCGTTGCTAATTCTTCTTTTGTGGATGCTATGGAAGAATTTTCACAGCAATTTGTTTGTTTTTCGCTCTCCTTTTTATCTGTCATATCAGTTCTCTCCTTTTTGAGATAAACAACCATCGTTTTTATCACATGATGCTACTTCATTTTGCACCTCATGAAAGACAACATCGAACATTGTAAGTAACTGTTCAATTTGTGTACTGCGTAAAGAATAGTAGACATACTTTCCTTCTTGTCTACCTAGGATGATGCCGCATCCTTTTAAACAGTTTAGGTGTTGTGAGATATTTGACTGATTTCCTTTAGTGATTTCTACAATTTCGGATACCGTTTTTTCACCATCTAACATACATTGAAGAATCTGAAGTCTAGTTTTATCAGCAAAGCCTCGAATAAATTTGGCTTTTATATCTAAGTCATTTGAGTTACACAATCGTATCCTCTCCATTCGTATTAGTAATAACTAATATGTTTATTCTTTATTCATATTAGCATTGGCTAATATGTGTGTCAAAATGTTTTCGAAAAGTCTGATAAAAATTACTGAGCTTTGTTTTTTGCTGTGAGAAGGAATGTAAATAATGAATAAAAAATAATATAGTTAGTGGAAGCGAAGGGTATGTTATAGTGTTTGGTGCACGCATTAAGAAATTTTAGGAAACAGGGGAGAGAAGTTCTTTGTTTAATTTTCAGGGTATTTCAAATGTAAACATTGACTGGGATTTATTTCTCATGCTAACATATAGATAATTTAATCAAGGCGGTGGAAATATATTGGACTCAGATGTTGACTCGGATAGGTGGCTAAATGACCTCGATTTTCTCAGAGTACCCCTCATCATTTTGAGAATGTAGATTGTATACAATCTCATGTTAATGTGTATGAAATTGTAGGTATGGAAAGAGAAAATATATCAGGAGGTGAATCCTTTAGTTTCAAGGAAGCTAAGGGAATTAGTTGGACATATTTAATTTAATCATGGTAGCGGTTTTAATCGCATGTACTGCATTTTTCGTGGCAATTGAGTTTGCTATTGTAAAAGTAAGAGGATCAAAGATTGATCAATTTGTATTAGAAGGAAAGAAGGGTGCGCTGGCAGCTAAGAAAGTGACATCAAACTTGGATGAATATTTGTCAGCTTGTCAATTAGGGATTACAGTTACAGCAATGGGCCTCGGGGCACTAGGTGAACCAACGATTGAGAGACTTTTACATCCTTTATTTGATAAGTGGAACATTAATCCTTCTATTGCAGGTGTATTATCTTTAGGAATTGCTTTTACTATAATGACGTACTTACATGTTGTAGTTGGTGAGTTAGCACCAAAAACATTTGCGATTCAAAAGGCTGAGAAGGTTACTTTATTACTTTCGGCTCCGCTTATCTGGTTCTACAAAATCATGTATCCGTTTATTCGCTTGTTAAATGGCTCTGCAAGGATGATAACAGGAATGTTCGGCTTAAAACCTGCATCAGAGCATGATGTAGCACATACAGAAGAAGAATTACGATTGATTCTTTCTGAAAGTTATGAACGTGGAGAAATTAATCAAGCTGAATACAAATATGTAAATAATATTTTTGAATTTGATAATCGTATTGCGAAAGAAATCATGGTCCCTCGTACAGAAATTATAGGGCTACATGTAGATAATTCTTTAGCAGACCATATGAAAATAATCCGTGATGAAAAGTACACACGTTACCCAGTATTTGGGGAAGATAAAGATGAAATCATTGGTATGGTGAATGTGAAAGATTTCTTTATCCGTTATATGAATAAGGAAGCAAAAGAATTCAGTTCTATTCAATCGTATACGCGTCCAGTAATTGAAGTAATTGAGACCATACCAATACATAATCTTTTACTACAAATGCAAAAGAAACGTATTCCGTTGGCTGTGTTATATGATGAATACGGCGGTACGGCTGGTATTGTAACCATTGAGGATATTCTGGAAGAGATTGTAGGAGAAATCCGTGATGAATACGATGAAGATGAGCGTCCTCCCATCCAACAAATGAAGGAAGGTCATGTTGTCGTAGAAGGTAAAGTATTAATTAGTGAATTAAATGATTTACTAGGATTACATATGAATGATAGTGATGTTGACACGATTGGTGGTTGGATTCTGATGCAGAATTATGATATCCAGGAAGGGCAAACAGTGAATAGCGAAGGATATGCATTTAAAATTCTTTCTAAAGACCCTCACCAAATCAAACGTGTTGAAATACAAAAAGAAATGTTGGAAGCAGCAACTGTATAGTTGCTGCTTTTATCCTTTTTGGCAAGAAGACTCCATCTGATTTGTGTTACGGGTGAAACCCAACAATTCAGGTGTAGATGAATTGCCGTCAGAAGGTAGGCTGAACTCTTTTGTTTCGTTCATAACAATTTTTTGAGGGCGAATATTTGTTTCTTTTTGTCTTACGATATAATCTGCCCTTAGATAAGGAGGGAATATATCGTAAGACAACGAAATTGGATAATAATAATCATTCGGTTACTTGCGCTAAAAGGAATTACGATGAAGACCATGTTCACATTTTGTTCCAAGTATTGATTTGTTAAAAGTAACTAATGATTTTAATAAACCCTCTGAGAAAGGTGGTGAAAACAATGGCTAGAAAGAAAGCAGTGAAAGTATTACGTAAACAAAAGAAAAGAGAAAACATACAACGATTCACGCAGAAACAGAATATCGGACGAGCTTGCCTTACTGCGAAAGAATTTCGCTTACTGCAACGCATGTCACATAGTTCAAAAGCGTTGCGAAATGTTGGATTATACACAATTAAACAAAGTTACTTGAATAATAACAAGATGGCTACTGTAAAAGAAGTGGACACTGCCATGCAAGCCGATATGAATTACTGGGGCATTCAATCAAACTCTGTTCAAGCGATTCGTAGATCCTTATTTACAGAAGTAAAAAGCTTTTTTAAAGGATTGGAACAGTGGAAGAAAAAACCTGAAACCTTCGCAGGTCGTCCTAAGTTTCCGAATTATTCTGGTTCAACTGACAAACGAATTATTGAAATCTATCAAGTTCCAAAAGTGGATGATAACGGGTATTGGATGATTCCAATGAATGTTGCATTCAGGAAAAAATTCGGTTCCATTAAAATACGTATGCCTAAAAATGTAAGAAATAAAAAAATCTCCTACATTGAGATTGTACCGAAGCAAAAAGGTCGGTTCTTTGAGGTGCATTACACATATGAAATGCACGTTTCTCAAATGAAGAAACCATCCACGACTACTAGTAACGCTTTGAGTTGCGATTTAGGTGTAGATAGATTATTAAGTTGCGTAACAAATACAGGTGATGCATTTTTAATTGATGGAAAAAAACTAAAATCTATTAACCAGTACTTCAACAAAATGATACGTAATCTCCAACTGAAAAATGTGGAAAATGGACTTTCTAAACGAGTTGTAACGAACAAAATGGCTGCACTTTGGCATAAACGGGAACGACAAATAAATGGTTACATTTCACAAACTGTCGGCTTGTTGTTCAAAAAAGTGAAAGCATGTAACATAGATATGGTTGTCGTAGGGTATAACACTGGTTGGAAACAAAAATCTGATATGGGGAAAAAGAATAATCAAAAATTTGTTCAAATCCCATTTCATAAACTGATTGCAGCGATTGAGAATAAATGTATAAAAGAAGGTATACGATTTTTAAAACAAGAAGAAAGCTATACTTCAAAAGCTAGTTTTCTTGATAAAGATAAGATTCCAGTTTGGTCTAAGGAGGATAGGACTCATTATCGCTTTAGTGGCAAACGAATCACTCGTGGTCTGTATCAAAGTAAATCAGGAACATGTATCCATGCTGATATTAATGGTGCATTGAATACATTGGAAAAATCAAAAATTGTACAATTGGATGACAATCTCAAAGTGAAAACGCCGATTCTATTAAAAGTGCAAAAACGTAGGGCTTTTGCTTCGCGCATAGCTTAGTGGGTGTGTCAACCATCCATGTGTACTCGACTTGTCGGGGCCTGTAGCACACGCCGGATTCATCTGAGTGGTGGCTTCTTCTATAAGGAAGAACTGCTCTTTTTCGAAAGGGTGGTGCAAGTGGGGAAACGATTATTCGTTTCTAGTACCAACCAAAAACATACTTGGGGTGTTACTGTGAGGTGGCATGAATGCTAGAGCGTCAACTGTCTAGTGATAGATGAAAAGACCTAGCGTTCTAACTCAAGCCCCCACTGAAACGCTTCATCTCAGTGGGGATAGTTGACTCAGCTGATAACATGGTAGCCCTCCTTATTAAATTCATTGATCAACTTTTTACCTGTTAACACATTACCGAAATAGGGAATGATTGGTTCCTTTGCATTCCAGGTTCAACACTCCTTCGATATTGTAAAATGTATCTCATTTATACAAATTGTAATATAATTTAAATGTAAATTCGTAGCGTAAAATAGATTAAAAGTAACAAATGTTGAGAAAGGATTCCCTTGTCAAAATTAGTATTTGTATTTCACTAGATAATAAAAAATGTAGAATGATTTTATTTCTGACATTGTTATTTAATAGTAATCAAAATACAAAATAAAGAATTTTCTCGGCTGGAAATTGTTACATACTCATAAAATGGAGGCAATAGTTATGCAGCAAATTAAAAAAATAGGAAACGCATTTTGGTACATGACACCTGTTTCCGAGACTGATAGACCTATCTTAGGAATGGTAGTTGGAAAAGAAAAGACTTTGATGATAGATGCAGGTAATTCAGAAGCACATACACAATTGTTTTTAGAAATGCTAAAAGAGCAAAATATCTCAAATCCTGATTTTGTAGCATTAACGCATTGGCACTGGGATCATATTTTTGGATTGCCTGTATTACAAAATGCATTGTCTATCGCACATTTTGAAACAAAAAAAGAGATGAACACACTTGTTTCTTATGAGTGGTCGGATGAGGCATTGGACACACGAGTGAAAGAAGGTACAGAAATTGAATTTTGTGCGGACTGTATAAAAAAAGAGTTCAGTGAAAAACCAAGAAATATTCAAATTCTTCCGCCGTCCTTAACCTTTCAGAAACAACTTGAATTAGACCTTGGTGATGTGACATGTGTGTTAGAGCATGTGGGCGGGAACCATTCACATGACTCTGTTGTCATTTATATTAAAGAAGAAAAGATTTTATTTTTAGGAGATTGTATTTATGCAGATATTTTTTCTTCTAAGTGGAACTATACGACGAAACGAACGTTTAAACTGATACAAGAGTTAGAGAAATTTGATGCCGAGACCTATATTCTTTCACATGGGGAAGCTATGGATCGAAATGAATTTTTGCGAGAGATTCGTTTATTAAAAACAGTAGGAACTTATACGGAAACTCATAAAGGCGATGAAGAGAAGATAAAGGCAGCATATAAACAAGAACTAGATAGAGAATTAAATGAAGATGAGCTAGAAACAATAACGTACTTTGTAAATGGTTATGAAATGGTTAATCTGTAAAACCTAACTCAAACCAGATTGAAGCTTATTCTGATTTGAATATAATTAAACTGTACAAAAAGAGTATTGAAAGTTAATTCAATACTCTTTTTAATAATTAAATATTTAGTCCCAACCAATTTCTAAATTTTTTTGCTGGCTCATCATCTGGGTTTACACCACTTTCAAGACTGGTTGTGAACGGTAACCACTGCCAATCCTCGCATCCTACAAAAGCTATTCTTGACCAATTATCAATGAATTCAATGAAATTATTCGCAATCTTATATCCATGTCCTTCTCCATCCTCGTGACTTAGGTAAATTATCGGAGCATCTATATTATCTTGCATATCAAATGCTAAATAATCCCCATTGCCCACTTCACAAAATGCTAATTTATTATGCCACACTATATCATATTCATCTTCAGGATTTGGAAAAACCGTGTCAATCCAGTCTTTTCGTTCTTTTTCAAACTCAGAAAGACTTTCTAAACTCCAGTGGGGTGTTCCGCAAAAAATTTCACGAAATTCATTTGGTAGCTCCATATCGTCAGGTAAAAACCAGCGTAAGCTAAAATTTCCTGAGAACTCTAAAAGTACTTTTTTGAAACTATTTGGTAATTTAACACCAAGTTTTTTTTCCACTTGGATTATCTTTTCAAGAGAAGATGGTTCATCTATACAAACTTCTTGAACTTCACCGCCTATTTCTTTAATTCTAGAAGTTATTATTTCTATTCTTTCTTTTAGTAACTCGTAATCCATCATATCACCCCATGTTATATTAATTAAAGTATATCATTCTTAATATACTTTTCGTTTGGGTTTCTAACTTTTAGGAGTGATTTCTCAGAATATATGTATTGTAATCTTAAAAGTTATTTTTCGTAAAATTGAGGTTTCAAGTAGCAGCTTTTTTAGCTAATTCAGTAATATATTCAAAGAATACATCACGTTTTACATCATAAACGACATTTACAGGTCGCCCATCATCAGTTGCCACTGTACGTCCTTGACTAGGTCCGTATGTATGAACAATACTTTTAATCGCTTGTACCTTTGCAAGATCAGCTTTCCCAGCAAAGGCAGCGGTTAATACATCCCACAAATAGTAGGTAGAGTTCGTTGAGAAGTGAACGAGAGGGGGAACCATTGCATAGCATTGACCAAGGAAATCAACACCAATATACTTACGCTCTTTTGCCCACTGTTCACGTATGTCTATAGTTAGCGGAACCTGGTTTGTACTTTCTAGAGTTACTAAATCAATGATTATATTAGCATTCCAAACACGAGCTACTGCTTCGGGATCCCAAAATGAATTCCACTCGGCTGTTCCGTCATGTTCTGGCTCATGTACATTGCCTGCAGTACGAAATGTACCGCCCATCCAAACGAGACGTTCAATTTTATCTTCGATTATTGGAGATTCATATAGTGCACGATCAAGGTCAGTCAGGGGCCCTGTAAATAATAAAGTTGTTTTTCCATCAGTTTGTAGAAGAGTCTCTATTATATGATGATGTGCAGGTTTTTTTGATGCAGGTGTAACAACTTTCCCAAACTCATTTAAAATTGGTAAAGCATCTACATAAAATGCATGCATCCGCCATTCTTTTGGAAATGGGTTTTTTCCACGAGAGTTGGACGCTGCTACCTCAATATTATTTTTGCCGAAGCGATCTATAATTTTACGACTGGCAGACATTGCTGGTTCTAAATAACAATCTGCAGGAATAACTGAAACACCTGTAAGTTCTACATTTTCCATCTGGAGTAGTAAAAATAGTGATATTAAATCATCTACACCACCATCATGATTGAAGTACACTTTTTTCATCATTTTAATCTCCATTCTTTAATATTTAACCAGGAATTAAATTTTAATTGATGAAAAATCATCAATAATTTCCACCACTTCAATTCTCCCATTAATCAGTAACTCAGGAAGTTCATTTCTAACGTTTCCTTTCCAATACTCTCTAGCTTGTTCCATTTTTTGAGCGAAAGGAATACCATCTTCTTTCGGTAAAAGATTTCCGTCACCTTCAAAAGAACTACCGATCACTCGTAGTTTAACAATCTGTAAAACATCTCGATTATAAGAATCAAATAAAGCTTTCCATTTCAAAGCATCTTCATAGCTTTTGGCAGCATATAAGCAAGACAACCTTGACGGGTATTCAGGAAATTCTTGCAGCCTAACCATTTCCACAATCGTTTCTCTAACTGCTCTAATTGTTTGATCTATATAATTCAGAACTACTTTAGCATTTTCATTATTTATATGTAATTCTTCATTGATATAATGCCTTTTTAAAATTTGAATGGAGTCTTCATCATTAGAATTTAATTGTTCTCTTTCAAAAAAGAAGTGATAGAGGGTATTAGTTTGATTTTTGTCAAAGTGAATGATTTGTCCAATACTCATTATTTTCCTTGTAACGATGTGATATGCGTAAAATTCTGCGTTATTCATGGTTATCCTCCTAGTAGTAATTATCATATAATTCAATATTAAATGTAATAATTCAACATCAAAATATATAAAACCTTTGTAAGTAAAAAGTTATAAAGTGGGAGGATTGGAGTGAAGAGTGAAAGAAATGCACGTAAACGCTTTAAAAATGTTCACAAAATGTTCACTTACGAAGGAGTTTCCAATATCGATATAATGACAAAGACTCAAAGAGAAGGGATGATGAAAATTGCCAACAACAAGAAAGGAAAACCTCCAATTTGGTATGATGATGTGCCTCGGGATGGTTATCGTTATGACGTTTTACAATTTATTAATGAATGGAGCAGGAGGGCCAATTCATATTAAGGAGATCGCATTAGAACTAATAATTGGATTTATTATTGCGCTATTAATTGAAATATGTATCGTAGGACCGTGTGCGAAATAGATTGTATTTGCATTACCATTTGATAAATCAAAAAAAGTAAACATGATTATTGCGATGGCAACAACAATGGTAATCGGAATGGTATTCTTTATGTCATTTTACGGAATGGCTATGATGTATTTACATAATGGGTTACATGGTGACTCATTCGCTTCAATTTATTTCTCGATTTTCATTAAAAATTTCATTATGGCGTACCCACTTCAATTAATAATAATGGGACCTCTTGTACGTTTCTTATTTGGAAAGTTTGTTTTGAAGAATAAAGCTGTTAATGTAGCATAGTTTTAATTACTAAAATATTATATACGGATGAAGTGTTTTAAACACATCTCACATATTTTGAGATGTGTTTTTTCGTGTACATTACTAATTATTTTCATATTGATGTGACATTTGTCCTTTTGTCGTTGTAGTATTGTAGCTTTTAATTAAATCATAGATAGAAGATTAGGAGATGATTTTTTTGAAAGGTATTTTACTTTCAGTTTTTGGAGGAGTATTCATTACACTTCAAGGTACGTTTAATGCGAAACTTAGTTCAGATATCGGTATATGGTCGACGAGTATTATGACGCATTTAATTGGGTTTCTTATTGCAACAACTATATTTTTGTTAAAGAAAGAAGAGAAAGTAACGGATTTAAAGGGTGTAAAAAAAGTATATTTAGCAGCTGGCGCACTTGGTGGGTTGATTATTTGTGCGGAAACAATGGCGATATATTCAATGGGAGTTACATTAACAGCTGGAACACTTATGGTTGCTCAATTATTAACAGCTACTGTTATTGAAATGAAAGGATTATTTCATATAAAAAAGATACAAATGGAGAGATACCATATTGTGGGGACAATAGTAATGATTTTAGGTATTTTTGTGTTTAATATGTAAGGAAAGAAGGGACTGTAAGTGGATAATAAATCAGACTTAATTATTCAATATTTGAAAGCTTATAATATACTTGAAATTTTTTCAGGAATAAGTACTGACAATTTTCAAGTAAATCATTTTGAAAAAGGCAAGCTTATTTGCGATAAAGATGATGAAATTCATCGTTTATATTTTGTTATTAAAGGAAAAGTAAAAGTTTACACGATTACACCAGAAGGAAAGAAACTAATCCTTCGCTTTATCAATCCATTAGCAATTGTTGGTGATATTGAATTAATACAAAATAGCAAAGCACATAATGTTGTTGAAGCTTGTTCAGATGTTGTAGCAATCTCCATTTCTAATACAGTTATTAGAAATAAGTTATTACATGATCCTATATTTATGAAGTTCTTGCTTGAAAACATTGCGAACACGTTAAAAATATCGACTCGTTTTACAGCTCTAAATTTACTTTATCCGGTAGAAGTACGTGTAGCTAGTTATTTACTTTCGATTTCAACGGATAGTAATGGGAATATGTATAAAGAGGATTTAGATTCAACTTCTGTATCAAGTATTACAGATTTTATAGGTGTAAGTTATAGGCATGTAATTCGAGTTTTACAAAAATTTTATAGTGAAAAATTAATTGAAAAGAATAATGGAGTTATTGTAATTAAAGATTTTTCTAGAATGAAGGAAGTTGCTAAAGATAATATATATGAGTAATGAAAGGGAGAGAAGGGTTATGATTGGATTTAGTTTAGCTATATTAGCTGGAATATTAATTAGCTTACAATCTGTTTTTAATACGAAAGTGAATGAAATTGTAGGACAGTGGTTAACAACTGCATGTGTTCTTGGAATAGGTCTCATAAGTTCTGTTTTATTTCATATCATTACAGAGAAAAGTATAAGCGTTAACTTTTATACTGCAAATTATTTATTTTATATAAGTGGATTGTTTGGTATCGGATTAATTATTTGTATAATGGGTGCAATAAAGAGTTTAGGTCCAGCTTATACGGTGCTCATTAGCCTTATTACTCAATTAGTTGTTGCATTATGTGTTGATACATTTGGATTGTTTGGAATGGAGAGAGTACCTATACAAATAAATAAATTAATTGGTATAGGTCTATTAATTGTAGGGGTAGGAATTTTTAAAAATTTTTTTTCGAATAAGAAAGCTATTACTATAAATGAGGATAGGGCCTAAAGAATTTAAAGGAAAAAGGTGTTAATAATTAGAACATATACATTTAGGTGGTAGTAAATGAGCGATAAGGAGAGAAAATAAGTGATTCAGTACATGTTGGAAGATGGTGTACATTATATTATGAGTGCAGTGACATAACTAGGAGGTTTCCACTATGACAGCTTTATTTAAAGCTATGGAGTTCCAGCTGAAAACTGAACGACTTGATCTGAGTATGTGGGAGGAATCCGATTCAGTCTGGATGAGAAAATTAATTGGCGAACGTGGTGTGGATATGCCAAACCTTGACGCCGTTCGTAGCATGCTTATAGAGATGCGTAAGAGAGCAGGCGAAAATGGCATTTCCCTTCTCACTATTCGCCGACGAGACGAAGGTGATTTCATCGGATACTGTGGCTTGATTATCGGTCGTTCCACACTGGAAGAGCCGGAGATCGCATACGAGTTGTTCCGCAGTGCTCATGGCAAAGGCTATGCGACTGAGGCAGCATCTGTTGTGCTGGACGCTGCGATTGCTACGGGGCGCCACAGACTTTGGTCGACTGTAGGCGCTTGGAATGTTGCGTCCTTCCGGGTGCTAGAAAAGATAGGATTTAAGAGGCATCACAGTACGTGGGACGAGCGCGGTGAGATTGTTTGGAACGTACGCGACCTTTAGAAATCCCGGACCTAACTCGAAACTATTGAAAAGGAGAAGAGGTCATTAGTTTGGGCAAGAATCCAGATAAAGATAAAATAACTGATTTATAATTCAAATAGTGACAAACTATAACTGAAGCATGTCCTCGAAAGCGGAGTGTTGCCTTCGCACCGAGGCTATGCCCTCCCCAAAAAACCAATCGAACGTTTCAAGTTATATATCTTTATTATACTGATTAAACTAAATATTTATTGTTTACTTATTTCATTCATTATGTAAATAAAAAAGGATAGTTAGCCCTCATAATGGACTAACTATCCTATAGATTATTATATGAATTTAATAAAATCGAGGTCTTCTTTTATATATGATTAATATATAAGCTATAGATTTATCATTTTTCAAACCGTATATGAACGAACTTCAACATCTTTATTAAATTTACAATCCGCATCATAATTCGTGTACTTCCATCCCAATCTTTATTTGTAGGTATATGTTTAAAGAAAGGGGAGCAGCTTAATATTTTTATGTTAGAAGACCACTTTTCTATTGTCTTTGGATTATTTACGTAAAAATACATCATAGCGCCGTTATTACCAGATTTTTTTACAGTAGCATTCGAAAGTGTCAGTGCGAACTTTGATTCGGCATCAAAATATAACTCTCCTCCAGGAAAACGTTTTGCCATAGCGACAAATATCTCCTTCAGTTCTTCTTCTTTAAAGTAATAAAACACACCTGCTGATATAAAAAGAATACTGTCTTTTGGATCATATTTTATATCGTTGAACCAAGAAGTGTCAAAAAATGATTTGGCAATGCTTATATTTCGTGGTGTATCTTCAATTAATGTTTTGCGGAAAGCGATCGCATCAGGCAAATCAAGGTTATACCACTGTAGGGTACCGTTATCAATTCTTGAAAAAGTAGTGTCTAGTCCAGAACCGATATTTACTATAGTAGCATTCGGATGTTTTCTAATAAATTGTTTAATAGTATCGTCTATTTTTCTTGCACGGGTAATGTAAGTGATACATCCATATTCGCCAAATGTATCTGCTATTTTAGAGAAATCAAAGTCGCATTCTTTAATAATCTGAATAGCTTCCGTATCATCTAAAATATCCTTGTTTTTCTCACTACCATATGCTCGTCCCCATAGTGGAATAAGCATAGTACTTTGAACTGATTGTAAATCTATTTCTTTAACCATGAAACGTCCTCCATTTAATAATAAAAAAATATCATATATATATGATTAGTCGTTATTTAGCATTTTTGATAGCATTTTATTTGTTTTATACAGTCCGTAAGTTAAATCACGTTGATCTTCTTCACTGAGTTTTTCAAGATTACTAGTGAAATTATTATAAATTTGTTTCCATCTTTCATAATGTACTTTTTCAGCTTTATCTGTTAAGGAAATTAAAACAGCTCGTTTATCTACTGTATCTTGTTTTTTTACAATGTATCCGTTTTGCTCTAAATTACGAACGGTTACACTTAATTGTTGTTTAGGTATGTTTAAATAACTAGCAATCATTTTTAAATTTACAGCGACTTTTTGCTGGGCAATATACTCAATTATGTGTTGCTCTAAATGTGTAAATTCAGTGGATTTCTCTGATAATAATTTGAAAGTACCTGACATATTTAATAATAAATTCATGTATTCGTTTATTAATTCTTTATTAGTCATTATTTTTCGTGTCCTTTATCAATTTAGTAATTATTTTATTACTATTTTTACTTAAAATCAAATAATAACATTGATATTAGTAATTGTTTATTTACTAATATCAATGTTATTTAAATCGTGAGAGATGCAGTAGAGGAAAAGTTAAAGTTTTTTATGAGCGGTGAGTAGAAAGATTATAAAATATTACTTTATACATAAAAAACTAATGAAGCCAATGTCTTTTTCAGTCATTATACTATTAATAATTTTATGGTAAAATCTTTTACATAATGAAATAAAGGGGTAGTATTCTATGGGTTATTTCTCAAATAGTTTATTAGTTTTGTTTGTTCTTATCGTATGTAGCTGTATGATTTTTGGTTGATAATATAATGATGGATTGATATAAAAGAAGGTATCTCACAAAGATGAGATACCTTCTTTTTCGTATAATTGTAATTTAGATTCAGTATTTGGTGATGGTTGAAATGTATATATTTTATACTCACCATTAGTTGATATATTAAACAAATATTAAATAGAGAAATATATATGGTACCAATCTTATTAAGCTTATGTTTTTAAAGAGAAGGAGTTTCATTTTTTTTTATTGAAGTATTGTTCTAGTCAGTTTAACGACGGTCAAAAATTTTATGGAATAAAAACAAAAAGGATGATAAGGAGTATTTACATGAAAACTATTTTAAATTACACGATTGAATCCCCTAAAGATTTCAATGAATTATTAACTATGTATGAATCTTTAGGATGGAATTCTCTTGAATTATCGGTTAATGAGTTAGAGCAAATGTGTAAACAAAGTTGGTATGTGATATATGCTTTTAAAGAGCAACAATTAATTGGGATGGGACGAGTAATATCAGATGGTGTAATAACGGGTATTATTTGCGGTGTATGTGTAATGCCAGAGTATCAGTCCATGGGTGTTGGAAAGGAAATAGTGGAACGATTAATCCGGCACTGTGAACAAAAACGAGTTATTCCACAACTTATGTGTGTTGAAGATTTAAAATCTTACTATGAATCAATTGGATTTGAGGGATTTTCGATTGGTATGACGAAACATATTAAACGATAGCGGGGCTTTGTAATTTAGAATTACTTGTTTATCAGGCCAATTTTTAGATTTCAAAAATTTCGTTATAAAGGAGAATAATGTTATGGAGATTGCTAAAGGGGTAGAGATGTTACATCTTGAATTTCAAGAGTATATTATTCACCCAATTCTTTTATGGGATGATGAAATGGCAGTTTTAATAGATACTGGATTTCCTGGACAAATTGAAGATATACGAATAGAGATGGGGAAGGTTGGAGTATCGTTTGATGAACTAAAAGCCGTGATTTTGACGCATCAAGATATAGATCATATAGGTAGTCTTCCTGAACTATTACAAAACTGTGGAAGTAATATAAAAGTCTATGCTCACGATCTAGATAAGCCGTATATCGAGGGGGAGTTACCTTTGTTGAAGGATGCACAAGTACAGAATCCTCCGAAAGGAAAAGTGGATGATACTTTGGTTGACGGCCAAGAACTTCCATATTGCGGTGGTATTCTTATTATTCATACCCCAGGGCACACTCCTGGTCATATTAGTTTATATTTGAGACAAAGTAAAACTCTTATCGCTGGGGATTCAATGTATAGCGTAAACGGAATTTTAGGTGGAATTCATGCCCCAACTACTTTGGATATAAAAGAAGCGCAAAATTCTTTGAAGAAGTATTTAAATCTAGAAATTGATTCTGTAGTTTGTTACCATGGTGGATTAAGTAAGGGGAATATAAATGCACAAATTCAAGAGCTATAGATAAGAATTTTTTGTTAATCAGTGCTAAAGTATAATTTAATTGCTAGTATATAAATAAAACCCTTAAATTAATAAAGAGCATGTTTGAAGGAATTTCAAATGTGCTCTTTATTAAATATAATCAATTTAATTTTGATGACTTAATCCATTCCAATAAAACGAAACGATTTCTTTTGCTAATTCATCTATATTTGCAAGAGTAGGATTGTGATTCTCATCTTTAAAATTCCCGATTGATAATAAAGCGACGAAAGCATGGGCAGCAAATTTAGGATTTCCTTTAGGAATTTCTCCAAGGAGAATTGCGTTATCTAGCGCTTTTTCCAACACTTCATACATGTTATCCTCGGCATTTTTTAATTCCTTTAATTGCTCTTCAGATAAAGAAAGTTTTGCATCTTTCATAAAATTATTCATATCAATATCCATCGTTGCGTGTAAGTATACTGTAGCAAAGTTCAATAATCTTTCTTCCAAAGTTTTATTCGTAGAGAGTATTTGATCCATATTTTCTCTTATGCGCACCATCATTTGAATCATAGTAGCGGTAAATAGATCAGCTTTTGTTGAGTAGTAATAGTAGACAGTTGCTTTTGTAACTCCACATTCTTTCGCGACCTCATCCATTGAAACAACTTGATAACTTTGAGTGAGAAATAACCTAGTTGCAACTTCTAAAATGATTTCTTTTGTAGACTTTGTATTTTTATTTTGACGAGGCCTTCCGAGAGGACGTTGTTTTTGATCCAAATACATTCGCTCCTGACATTTATTATTGAGATAATTATAACATAATTTTTTAATCATTCTTGATTAATTAACCGACCAGTATATATAATTAATATTGGAGGAAAAAAGGAAGGTGGGGTTTTATGAAAAAGCACCCGTTACATATGTTAGGGAGGCTTGTAGCAGGGAAGAATACGCAATGGATAACTTTATCGGTATGGATTTTTATTACATTAGTACTTTCATTTACGTTACCACAAGTAAACAGTACGAAAGAACCGAATCCGAAAAATTTACCTGAAACAGCTATGTCACAGCAAGCTGAAGCACTTATGAAAAAAGAATTTCCTAATAATGCAGGAAACCCGTTGTTAGTTGTATGGCATCGGGATGGTGGATTAGAGTCAAAAGACTACAAATTAATACAGGACGTTTATAAAGAGTTAAAAACGGACCCTTTAAAAGAACAATCATTGTTACCACCATTTGATACAATTCCAGAGCAAGTATTATCAAAAAGTGGATCAAAAGATGGTACATCATTTGTCACACCAATATTTTTTAATAAATCTGCTGGAACGGATATATTAAAAGGTAATTTAGAAGAGTTACGAAAAATAGTGAATAGTAAAGTGGATGAAGATCCGTTCAAACAAAAAATTACCGACTCTGGTTTACATGTTCGATTATCTGGACCTGTAGGTATTCAAACGGATGCGGTAAGTTTATTTAGTCAAGCTGATGTGAAATTATTAGTTGCTACTGTACTACTAGTATTGGTTTTATTAATTTTACTGTACCGTTCACCAATTTTAGCAATTTTACCTTTACTCGTTGTTGGTTTTGCATACGGAATTATCAGTCCGACACTGGGCTTTTTAGCAGACAATGGATGGATTAAAGTAGATGCACAGGCTATATCGATTATGACTGTCTTACTGTTTGGAGCAGGAACGGACTATTGTTTATTTCTTATTTCAAGATATAAAGAGTACTTGCTAGAAGAAGAAAGTAAGTATAAAGCATTGCAACTTGCGATAAAAGCATCAGGTGGAGCAATTATAATGAGTGCACTTACTGTAGTATTAGGGTTAGGAACGTTATTACTTGCTCATTATGGAGCTTTTCATCGATTCGCAGTTCCATTTAGTGTGGCTGTTTTCATTATGGGAATCGCTGCTTTAACGATTCTTCCAGCATTATTATTAATTTTCGGTAGAGTTGCATTTTTCCCGTTCATACCGAGAACAGCTGAAATGAATGAAGAGTTTGCAAGAAAGAAAAAGAAAGTAGTAAAAGTAAAAAATACTAAAGGGTTCTTTAGTAAAAAACTTGGGGATATTGTTGTACGTAAACCGTGGACAATTATTATGCTAACCGTATTTTTATTAGGAGGCTTGGCTTCATTTGTACCGCGTATTCAATACACGTACGACTTATTAGAATCATTCCCGAAAGATATGCCATCACGCGAAGGATTTACATTAATTACGGATCATTTTTCAGCTGGAGAATTAGCGCCAGTAAAGATTGTAGTTGATTCAAAGGGAAAAGATTTACCTATTAAACAAGAAATAGAGAAATTATCTTTTGTTAATAAAGTGAAAGAGCCAATGAAGGGAAAAGAAAATAATCAATTGCAAATGTATGAAGTTTCTTTAGTGGAAAACCCATACTCAATTGAAGCATTAGATCAAATCCCTAAATTGAAAAATAGTGTAGAAAAGGTATTAAAAGATGAAGGAATTAGTCAAGCTGAGAATCATTTATGGATTGGCGGAGAAACAGCTTCCTTATATGATACAAAGCAAATTACTGAACGGGATGAAGCGGTTATTATTCCGGTTATGATTAGTATCATCGCTTTACTTTTACTCGTGTATTTACGTTCAATCGTTGCGATGATTTACTTAATTGTAACTGTCGTTTTATCTTTCTTCTCTGCATTAGGAGCAGGCTGGATTTTACTGCATTTCGGTATGGGAGCTCCCGCGATACAAGGTGCGATACCGTTATATGCATTCGTATTTTTAGTTGCCTTAGGGGAAGATTATAATATCTTTATGGTTTCAGAAATATGGAAGAATAAAAAGAAACAAAATCATTTAGAATCAGTTAAAAATGGTGTTATACAAACAGGTAGTGTAATTACATCCGCAGGTTTAATTTTAGCAGGAACATTTGCAGTATTAGGTACATTGCCAATTCAAGTTTTAGTTCAATTCGGTATTGTGACAGCAATCGGTGTATTGCTAGATACATTTATTGTAAGACCATTACTTGTACCTGCGATTACAGTTGTTTTAGGCCGCTTTGCTTTTTGGCCAGGGAAACTTTCTAAAAAGAGAGAAGAAGTAAAAAAATTGGATATATAATAGAGAAGAGCCAAGGATATTTTCCTTGGCTCTTTTCTATGTAGTTCATTAATTTTTTGAAGTCAAATCATCAGTTACAACGTGATCAGCATCTTCAATGGTTGTTTCGGGCATTCCATATAAGCCGTTCATTGCTTGTTCTTCGATATTAAGATTTGCAGTATTATTATTTTGAATAGATGTAGTGTTTTCGATAACATTTTCTTTTTTATTTACATTTTTGTCATTCATGTTTGAATCCTCCAAACGTCATTTGATTTATTAATAGTATGTGGATGGATTTCCAGAAATATGTGAACGAATTTCTGCAGATGTTATATAGTTAAATAAAAAGCTTAGTATTAAATTTAAACTGTAAGGAGTGAACAAGTGTGGTGAAAACAAGAAAGTTAGCCTTCTAAAATAAAAATAAAATTTTAGGAGGCTATTAAAATGAAGTTTCATGTAATTGACAGAGAAAATTGGAATAGAGAGCAGTATTTTGAACATTATTTAAAATTAAAGTGTTCGTTTAGTATGACAGCGAATGTTGATATTACGATGATGCTAGAGGAAATACATCAAAAGGAAATTAAATTTTATCCGACTTCTATTTATGTAATTTCTAGAGTGATAAATAAACATACAGAATTTCGAACATGTTTTAATGATGAAGGAGTTTTAGGGTATTGGGAGGAAATGATACCTAGTTATACAATCTTTCATAAAGATGATAAATCTTTTTCAAGTATATGGACGGATTATTCTAGCGATTTCCACATTTTCTATAAAAACTATGAAGAGGATATGAGATGTTATGCTAATGTTCATGGTTTCTTCACGAAAGAAAATATTCCGCCAAATATTTTTCCGATTTCTGGTATACCTTGGACTAGTTTTACAGGATTTAATTTAAATATTAATAATGATGGTGATTCTTTATTACCAATTATTACTTGTGGGAAATATTTCAATGATGGAAGCAGGGTTATGCTACCTGTTTCATTGCAAGTACATCATGCGGTTTGTGATGGATATCATGCGAGTCGATTTATAGAGGATTTACAGGAGCTAGCTAATACTTGTAACGAGTGGCTTAAGTAATATCTAATTATTAATTATATAAAATTGAAAATGAATAAGCGTTAAAATAAAAAGAAGAGAACATATGTATATTACATGTTCTCTTCTTTTTATTCATTCATATTAAGTAACAGTGGAAAATATAGGTTGATTTGTAGTTTAATAGTAAAGAGAGTGATTAGTTTTAAATTTCTTTATTTTATAATTATTTAAGGGTTCAAATGTTTTAATAGGGGGAAGGTAAAGTGAAATTCATACGTATTGAAAAAGATGAAATCCTAATTAATAATATGGCAAAATTGTATTGTAAAGCATTTGAGAAAACAAATTTTACTGAAATGATTGAGAGAATGAAAAGACATATAGAATATGCAGATTTTAAAGGTATAGTAGTAATAAATGATGAAAATGAGGTAGTTGGTTTTACTTATGGTTATCGCTCATTAGAAGGGCAGTACTATAATCAATTAATGAGAGAAGCGTTAAATCTAGAACAAGCAGACGAATGGTTACAAGATTGTTTTGAATTTGTAGAGTTAGCAGTTCACCCACAATATCGAAATGAAGGTCTTGGAATGAAATTACATAATGAACTATTAGAAGGGATTTCAAATAGAACGAGTATTTTAACAACACAAATAAACAATGAAAAAGCGCGTTCTTTATATAAAAGATTGGATTGGGTGGATGTATTAGAGCCATTTCACCCAAGTAAAAGTGATGCCCCATATGCAATAATGGGAAAAATATTAAAGACAAAAGTAAATTAATAACTATATCGTTCACAAAAGTTATCGGTTTATAACAATGAAGGGGAAAACAAAAATGACAATAATATCTATAGAAAAAGCTACAATTTTAGATGCTGAAAAGTTAACAGAAATAATGAAAAGAACATTTGATGAAGAAGCAAAGCGATGGTTATACGGCCAAGGTGATGTAATTGATTATAACATTCAACCGCCAGGATATTCTTCAGTTGAAATGATGAAATATTCAATTGAAGAATTGGATACTTACAAAGTGATAATGGATGAAAAAGTAATCGGGGGAATTATAGTTACGATCTCTGGTAAATCGTACGGAAGAATCGATCGTATTTTTGTAGAGCCTTTTCTTCAAGGAAAAGGAATTGGATCGCGGGTTATTAAGTTAATAGAAGAAAAATTTCCGAACATAAGGATTTGGGATCTTGAAACATCTAGTAGACAAATTAATAATCATCATTTTTATAAAAAAATGGACTATGAAATAATTTTTAAATCTGAAGATGAGTATTGCTATGTAAAAAGAAAAAATGTAGATGCAGTTGGAGAGAACCTAATTAAAAATAAAGATATGAAAAATGGTCAATACGAAAACTGTAATTTGGTTAATACAGAATATTATCAAGTAAATTTAAAAAATAGTGCATTTGTTGGTAGTAATATAATGCATATGAATATGAGTAATTGTAATATAAGTCAATCAACCTTTAGAAATATTAATTTTAGAAATTCCTCATATGCAGATTTAAATATTTCTGGCAGTAAATTTAATTTTGTGACTTTAGGTGGAGTTCAATTTAGAGATACAAGCCTTGGAGAGGATAAAGATCCTATTTCATTTGATAGATGTGATTTGGAAAGTACTACAATACGTAGTAGTAATCTGAAAAATATTGAAATAGAAAATTGTGATATTACCGGTATGAAAATAAATGGTATTTCAGTAGAAGAACTGCTTGAGTTGTATAATAGGGTGAAAAATTAAATAAAAAATCACTTAGCATATTCTAAGTGATTTTTTCATTTTGAACGAGAGGGAATATAAGAGATGATGTTCAAAAAGCGAATATTATATCGAAATAATTATATAAAAATAACACAAAGGAATAAGGGTTGGCAGGATTTTAATATGGGATATTAGAATATGAATATTTGAATGGAGGGGAGAAAGATGGAGATTAACGTTAGAGCAGTAGAAATACAAGATGCTAGAGCAATTCATCGTATATGCATACAAGATGATGTTTTACCTTATATGGTTTTCTTACCTAGTATGCGTGTAGATGCAATGGAGAATAGAATTCGAAATTTAGCACAGAATCAATTTGAATTTGTAGCAGAATATGATGGAGAAGTTGTTGGATTTGTCGGTTTAACCCAAAGTCCAGGGCGAAGATCTCACTCGGGTGATTTATTCATCGGAGTAGATAGTGAGTATCACAATAAAGGAATTGGAAAAGCACTTCTTACAAAAATGCTTGATTTAGCTGATAATTGGCTAATGTTAGAACGAGTGGAACTTGGTGTATTAGAAACGAATCCTAGAGCCAAAGTATTATATGAAAAATTTGGATTTATCGAAGAGGGTGTAAAGGTTGGGAATTTGAAGGCTCATGGGAATTTTGTTAACGAAATCATGATGAGTCGTTTTAGACCAAATGGTTTGATTGTACATAATAAATAGGGGTGTAAATTGAACAGAAATATCGATTTGTTTTGAAAAAAGTATGGCAAAAGGACGCCATGCTTTTTTCAGTTTATTAAAAATAAAGAACAATTTTTATTTAAAGGATGAAGCATTAGGAATCATCTCAATCCGGAAAGCATATGACTTAATAGAATCTATTTCTATGTGCAAGGGGAATGCATATGTGGAAATTTCAAAAACCTTGAAAAAACGATTGCATAAGTATATTTAAAATTTATTTATTTTCATACATAGTATAATTGAGCATTCAAGGAACAAGGAGTGATTGTAATGTCGACAGACCAACCTATTCCTGGACATTTTATTATGGACCCACAGCGAGCTATGCTGTTGCCACCGGAATTGAAAGCAGCTCCATCTGAATCATTAACAGAACAATTATTTATTGAACGATCTATAACTGAAAATAGATTTTGGTTACGTATTATGAAAGAGCATGCTTTGTTTCTTGGTGAGGGGTTTAATCGTAACGATAAAAATTTAATTCAGTAAGTAGAACAGTTTTATAATCAGTTTGATAGGCAGCTACAAAAAGCATTTACTATTCCACAAACTGTTCAAGCGGTAAGGCAATTAAATGAAGAGAGTATTCAGTTAGTGTATGCTTTTCGTAATTATAAAAGAAACTTACTAATTTTAATCATCAATTGTAAAGTGAAAGGGTTTAATTTTCCACTTTTAGTGGATCATGTTGCACGAGAAGCGGAATATTTTATGCGGACACTTCAAAAGTTTAATGAAGGCAAGATGGATCCTATTCAAGATGCGATTATTAGCGAGAATGTTTTCTGGTTACGAATTATGATGGAACACTCACGTTTTATTGGATCATTACTGGATCAATCGGAAAGAAATCTTTTTCATACAGCGTTGAAATTCGGTGATGATTTCGAAATTTTGCTTAACCAAGCTAGAGATGTTGAATCGATGTTATATCAAAAAGAACCGACATACCCGATTATAGGAAAAATGAATAAAGATAGTGAAAATGCCACTGTTGAGTTAAGGGATTTCAAAAAAGCAGGATTAGAGTTAATTCAAACATGTCAAATCCGAAATGTCATAAATCCATTGCTTGCTGATCATGTTACAAGAGAGGCAGAGCATTTCCTCTTCATGATTCATGTATTGGAGCAAAGGCTAAAGCAAAAGCAGGTGGAACAATCTCCGCAATAATAAATAAACAAGGAAAGCATGGCAAACTAATGTCATGCTTTTCTTGTTTATCCCGCTATTTGTCGGCAGTAAAACTCCCATCTCAAAATTTGGCTGGATCAAAGAAGTTATGAGGGAGAAAAACTGTCCGTAAACGCCCTATTGGTGAAGGCTAATAATCAGCGGGGGATGAACAAAACCCCCACTGATTAAAGTTTCACTTTATAAATTGTGATTTGATTGTTTCGGTTGTAATAAAAATAATGCTAATCCAATGAAAATAAGTAGAATTCCTAGTCCTTGCTGTAAAGAAATTGTTTCATCTAAAATGAAATAGGCTAAAATACAAGTTCCAATTGTCTCTCCTAAAATACTCATCGAGATAACAGTAGCGCTCATCCATTTTAATAACCAATTAAAAATTGTTTGTCCTAAAATCGTTGCAATGAATGCAAGACCTATAAAGGACCACCATGTTTGTGCAGTGTAATTGAAGAAAGATGACTGCTGTGTGTAAGCAAATATACCGAGAAAGAGTGAACTACTGCCATAACTAATTACCGAGTACGGTATTAGGGATAGGTCTTTACGAACATATTGACTAATGAAAAAGTAAGCTGTTATGACGCCAGCAGCAATAAAAGCTAAAATATCGCCGTATAAAGCCTCGCCACTAATTTGAAAATCTTGCCACCCAATCACGATACTTCCTGAAATTGCAATAAGGCAGCCTATAATCGCACCTTTCGTAAACCGTTCCTTAAATAAAAAATAACCACCGACCATTGAAAATAAAGGTTGCAACGTTACGATAACTGTAGAACTTGCTATGGAAGTATACTGTAATGATTCAAACCATAGTACATAATGAGCTGCTAGAAATAATCCAGATAAGAGTCCAAATCCCCATTGCTTTTTTGATAATGAGCGAAGTTCGCTTCGATTGTTTGTATTAAATATTAGAAACGGTAAAAGAATTACCGTAGCAAACAATAATCGATAAAAAGCAGTGATTGCTGCAGGGGCATCGGCTATTTTTACGAAGATAGCTGAAGTAGATAAGGCGAACACGCCGAAAAATAAGATGAAATATGAAAGAATAGGTGATTTCAAAGTTTGTCCCTCCGATTGGTTGTTTATTATAATGAACTGTATATAATATAATGTACAAAAGTTAGTATATAAGCCTAAGATGAAATAAGGAAGGATTAATTGCCACTGTTTAGTATGTCAGCACAAAAGGGACAAAAGATGTATTATGATGGACGAAAGGAAGTTGTAACAATGATTCATTATCGGCTAGGTCAAACTGTTTTAAGTTATCGTAAGAAAAATAATATGACAATTCGTGAATTTGCTGATTATGCAGGAATCAGTACTTCACTTATTAGTCAAATTGAAAGAGGACATGCCAATCCTTCTTTAAATGTATTGGAATTAATAGCGAAAGCATTAAATGTACCGCTGTTTACTCTTTTTATTAATGATATCGATACAGACTCACTTATTTCTAAGAAGAAAGATCGGAAAAAAGTATATCGAGAAAATAATGATCATATTGTTTATGATGTGTTAACACCAGATTTTATGAAAGCTCGCATTGAAATGTTAATGATGGATTTAAACGGATATGCAAATACAACAGAAAGTCACTATTCCCACGAAGATAAGGAAGAAATTGCAGTTGTAATGAAAGGGGAAGTGTATGTGGAATTGGAAGGGAATGAATATTTTTTAGAAGAAGGAGATGTTGTGCGTATTCCACCGAACGTGAAACATAGATTTTTGAATAAGAGTGATGAAATGAATCACATCTTATTTGTATTAACACCTTCGTTAAGCTAAGGGAGTAGCTTAAGGATACATACTAAGTGGTAACATAATAGAAAGTATCAATTACATAAAGATTCGCGTGTATAATAAAACAACTATCTATAAATACATACACATTTGATTTTCACTTTGTATGTTTAAGAAGATGAGAGATTTGACAAAAAAATAAGATAGTTCCATGACTATCAAACCAAATAATTCAGATAGACAAGGAGTGAAAATTTTTAAGGTTTTGGCAGGAGTAAAACGAGAGATTGTTCGTTATTTATTTCATAATCAAAACAAACACAATTGTGGAAGATTGAGACTGCATTAGGGATGAATAAGTATCATCTCAAAATATTATTAGAAGCAAATTTAATTCTTGTTGAGCGACAGGGGCAATTTTAATTTATAACTGTAAAGGAGGAAACTTTTCAAGAGTTTTCACCTGGCTTTTTGCCGACTTTGTAGATGCTAAAAAACCATTTTTATTAGGGTTTAGAGGGGATAAGAGAGATGGAAAATATAAGTGTATTAAAAGATGGGCTTTCAATTATATCTCAATGTAAAAAAGAAACAAATGATATTTGGCATGCACATTTCGGAGCAGCTGCCATTGCTAGTTATTTTTTTACGAAAAACAATAACATTGATGAAAAAACTGCCTGTAACATTTATTCTCAAGCGAAAATGATGCTCCATAAGCAAAGGTTAGGCGAAACAATTGATAATAAACAAGGTGTCGATTATCAAAGTGCTGAAGAAACGATAATTAAATCTTTGGAACAAACGATTGATGAACTCCATTGGGTTGGTCATAATGTAATTTACGCTTCTTTAAGTTTACTAGCCATTAAGGAGTTAAGTCATTGGGGGAGTGAGCAAGATATTAATAATATAGCAAACCTTATATTATCGTTTCAAAAAACAATTCCCGGTAGATCTTGGATTGGTTTTACAACTAAAGAAGTAAAGCAACTAATTATAAATAATGAGGAGATTCAAAGCGAAATTAAAAACCCAAAGCAATTATCTGAATTTATTTTAAATGAATTATCTGAATTTAATGTTATATATAAGGCAGAATCACATCAAGATTTAATTGGTCATATGCTTACCTTCTCACATGCGATTAATATATTATATGACTTAGGGCATATAGAATTATTTCAACGAGGAATAAAACCACTATTAAAGCTAGTTTATGTACTTAGAAAAAGTCGCAATTTAATGCCGAATGCCCAAATAATATTGAATTCTCCTGTAGATCGTTTACCTCTTACAAAAGCAAAACAAGTTGATACACTTCCGCTAGATAATGCATTCTGGCTTAAAGACTACAGCGAATTTAATTGGGATTTTGGGCACATATTTAAATTTTCATATAGTTATTTTGATCACTTAACAAGGGTTCCAGAATATAAAGATAAAACATTTGAGAAATTCTGTTGTATTATTAATGAGTAAAAGTGTCTAACTTTAAATTAATAGTAAATGGTACACATTCATAAACTAACATATTTATAAAAAATGGTAGAAAATTATAATGACCTGTAATAATAGGCTTAGTTTAAGTCTCTTTTTTTGTTAGTAGTATATTGTTTTTTCAAATATGTAAGATTTTACATTAGCATGAGACTTTTACTTATTATGTAAGTAGGCTATACTAAAATACATATATTTTGAAATTGGAGCGAATAAAGACGACATGGAATTAGTGAAGTTAGAAAAAATAATTGAATTGAAAAAAGAAGAATTATTGAATCTAGTCTCAAATTATGGACTTCAACATGAAAAAGTAATAGCACTCAGCCAAGAAATTGACAAATTAATAAACTGGTTTATGTTTTTAAAATAGAAAGAACTATGACGTGAGTTGAATATGTTATAGTTCTTTTTTATTCATATATATTGTCTAATTTCTTACAGAATGCGCAAGCTGCTAGTCGACTATGATAATTTTTGGTTATAATAATAAAGGAATTATTAATTGTATCGGTTAGGGGCGCAGCAAATATGAAAACAGTCGTTGTCATCGGTGGAGGTATTACTGGACTTTCTACTATGTTTTATTTAGAAAAATTAAAGAAGGATTATAATATAGATTTAAATTTAATCCTTATTGAGAAAGAAGAGTATTTAGGTGGTAAAATCCACAGTGTGGAAGAAAATGATTTTATTATGGAATCTGGAGCAGATTCTATTGTAGCTCGTAATGAACATGTTTTGCCGCTTGTAAAAGATTTAAATTTAGAAAATGAAATGGTATATAACGAAACAGGTATTTCTTACATATACTCTGATAACATATTACATCCAATTCCTGCTGACACTATATTTGGGATTCCTATGAGTGTTGAATCATTATTTAGCAGTACGCTAGTCTCAAAAAAAGGGAAAATCGTTGCTTTAAAAGATTTTATTACGAAAAATAAGGAGTTTACAAAGGATACATCACTTGCTGTATTTTTAGAAAGCTTTTTAGGGAAAGAATTAGTGGAAAGACAAATTGCACCTGTGCTTTCAGGTGTATATTCTGGTAAATTGAAGGAGCTTACAATGGCATCTACGTTACCATATTTACTTGAGTATAAAAATAAATATGGAAGTATTATTAAAGGTTTTGAAGAGAATAAAAAACAATTTCAGTCAGCAGGAAATAAAAAGTTTGTATCATTTAAAAGTGGACTATCTACGATTATTAATCGCTTAGAAGAAGTGCTGACGGAGACTGTCATTAATAAAGGTGCTGTAACAACAGTGATAAGTAAAAAAGGGGATCGGTATGAGGTTTCTTTTGCAAATCATGAGACAATACAAGCTGATTATGTCGTTTTAGCAGCTCCACATGATATCGCACAAACGTTATTACAGTCTAATGAGTTAAATGAGCATTTTAATAAATTTAAAAATTCATCGCTTATAAGTATTTACTTAGGTTTTGACATACTAGATGAACAACTACCGGCTGACGGCACAGGTTTTATCGTAACGGAAAACAGTGATTTACATTGTGATGCTTGCACATGGACAAGCAGGAAGTGGAAACATACATCTGGTAAACAAAAGCTATTAGTAAGAATGTTTTATAAGAGCACTAATCCAGTATATGAAACGATCAAAAGTTATAGTGAAGAAGAATTAGTACGAGTTGCTTTATATGATATTGAAAAGAGCCTCGGAATTAAAGGTGAACCGGAAGTAATTGAAGTTACAAATTGGAAAGATTTAATGCCGAAATATCATTTAGAACATAATCAAGCTGTTCAATCATTACAAGAAAAATTGGCCGTGCTTTATCCTAATGTATACTTAGCTGGTGCTTCATATTACGGTGTAGGAATTGGTGCTTGTATTGGAAACGGAAAGAATACTGCCAATGAAATAATTACGACATTGAATGAACAGTCAAAATAATAATATTGAATATATATGTAAATAAAATGTCCCTCCAACATAATGGAGGGACATTTTATTTGTAATTATTTAACATTAATTACAATCTTTTTATGATTGGCTTTATTCTCTTTAATAGTTAATGTTATTTTTCCAGATTCTTCAAAGGAATACGGTGAGAGCCGATAAAGTTCTTTAATACTATGTTTTTCTTTTAATTTATTTGTAGGAATTAATGTTATATTAGGCTTCCATGTTTCCTGTTTGCCTGAAGGGTAGTCTACTATTATTTCTGGATTATTTAATTGTATTGTTTCCCAAGAGACAAAATACAGTTCAACTTCTGCATCTTTTTTTAGTAATTCTTCTGAGAAATAACCAAACTCACCAACATTACCAAAAACAGTGAAATTTTGATTTTGCAATTTAATATCTAAATATCTAGGTTGATATGTTGCTGCGTGATACATTCCGTATGAAAGAGAGAGTGTGGCAGCGATTAATATACCAACTGAAAATGTCTTAAAGCTATTTCCTTTAAAACTTGTCATCATAAATGAGTTTGGTGTGAATTTTTTTGCGAATAAAAAAATGAGTAAAATGAGCAAGAGGGATAAGCCAATGAAAATATACATAAAGTTTAAGCACCTCCGTAAGAAATATTTACTGTTTTTCTATATTTTAACATGAGAGGGTGTAAATTAGGGGTGGTTTTTAGAGGGGAATTAATAAATACAACGAAGTTATATATTATTAATAGGATAAACATCGCTAGAAATATTTGATTTGTGGGACATTAAGGACTTTCCTAATTATAAATACTTTTTCTGCTATAATAAATGAGTAGAGAGAAAGGAGTGATCCTATGGTATTTCCTATGTTAGAAACAGAACGCTTGCGCTTAGTTGAAATAGAACAATCTTATTGTCAAAAAATATATGAAATATTCTCATTAGATGAGGTAACGTGTTATTATGGTATGAATTCTTTTACTGAGTTTGGACAAGCTTCACGTATGATTGAATCTTTTTCAAAAAATTACTTTGAGAAAAAGGCAATGCGTTGGGGGATTGTATTAAAAGACACAAATAATTTAGTAGGAACAATTGGATTAAATAATTTACAACTTTGGAGTAAACGCTCAGAGATTGGATATGATTTGCATCCTCGTTATTGGGGGAATGGTTATGCTTCTGAAGCTGCTCGAGAAATTATTACTTATGGATTTCGAGATTTAGGCTTATTTAGAATTGGAGCTATTACATATCCTGAAAATATAACTTCGTGTAATATGTTATCTAAATTAGGTTTTCAACAAGAAGGGCTGTTACGTGGATACATTCATCAAGGAAATAAACAACACGATGCATTAATGTATTCTATTGTACGAACTGATGTAGAGGATATTCATTATTAATAAAAAAGCCCCTCTTATTTAAAATAAGAGGGGCTTGTAAAAATCAACCTATTTTAGGTAATAAACGTTCTCCGCTTTTCATACTACTTTTACATAAAGGGCATTTAGGCTCTTCTTCAAATGAAAAGTTCTTTCTCATCCATCCTAAACAATCCTCTGATTCACATTCCCAAACAGGGGTTTGTTCTGGTGGTACTTCTGCTACATCGTTCTTTCGATTGCGATACATGTAACCACTCCTTTTATGTAAAAATTTTTAGTTATATATTAAAAAGGTTGTTAACCGAGCTGGTAACAACCTTTTTATTGATTGAATTATAGCTTTACAACGTTTTTAGCTTGAGGTCCACGGTTACCGTCTTCAACTTCGAAGCTAACTTCTTGACCTTCGTCAAGAGATTTGAAGCCGTCGCCAGTGATAGCTGAGAAGTGAACGAATACGTCGCTACCGTCTGCAACTTCGATGAAACCGAAACCTTTTTCGCTGTTAAACCATTTTACTTTACCTGTTAATGTCATGGTAATGCCTCCTAAAATTTAAAAAGATTACAATATGATCGGCCTTATTCGATTGAAAATAAAAGTTCACATATTATCAAAAATCCATAAGGAGTACAAAATATTCCTGATTGATACTTGATAATATGCAAAGAAAGTATAGTGCTAAATTGACCTTAATTACTATCTTACAACAAATGGTGGGAAATAGCAAGTGCTGGTAATACCAGTGAATGAATTGGGTGATACTGGTAAAAGGCACGAAGACATCTCTTTTATTTATATATTATTCCTAATCTGAATTTATTCCAAACAGAAATCATTTATTTTAAAAAATATGTTTAAGGGAAACGATATATATTTTAAGAATACAGATGATTACAATAATAAGGAGGATAGAATATTGCTAAATAAACAATTTAAAATAATTGAAGCAGCAAAAGAAGGAAGAAGAAAAGTTCATCCTATTTTCGCTGTTATACTTGCAATTGTATTTTTAACTTTAGGTGAATTTTTCATGTTGTTTATGCTTTTTTTACCGAAAGCAGATACATCATTTGTAAAGGCAATTTATAGTAATATTGAGATGATATTAACGTTTGGTGGGGCTATATTTTTTATTTTTTTATGGATTAGGTTTGTAGAAAAAAGGTCATTTTCATCCATTGGTTTTTGGAAAGTGCAATGGATGAGACAGTATTTGAGAGGTGCGTTAATAGGATTTGTCTTCATTTCAATACCAGTAATTGTACTTGTATTAACAGGTATTGTAAAACTACAAATGCAACAAATTACGGCAACCGCCATATTTGGTATTGTAGGATCTTTAATTGCTTTTTTAATACAAGGTGCAACGGAAGAAATTATTGTACGAGGCTGGTTGTTTCCAGTTATTTCTGTTAGAAGTCGTATATGGGTTGGGATTATAGTGACGTCCTTTTTATTTGGTTTTCTTCATTTACTTAATCCAGGTATTACAATTCTTTCAATATCGAATATAATATTAGTTGGTGTATTTGCAGCTTTTTACGTATTAAAGGACAGTAGTCTTTGGGGGATTTGTGCATGGCATTCCATTTGGAATTGGGCACAATATAATGTCTATGGTTTTGCAGTTAGTGGCATGACGATATATTCAACACCACTATTTAAACCTGTAACAAATGGGTCAGAAGTGCTTCATGGAGGCTCATTTGGTATTGAAGGTAGTATCATTACAACAATAATGCTTTCTATCGCTTCAATCGTTTTATGGAAACAGTTATGGGGGCGAAAAGTGAAACAACGAGATATTAGCTAATGAAAGAGGGAGAAAATATGGGGATTGTAGCGTTTGAGGGAGCGAGCGCTGTTGGTAAAAGTACAACATGTCGTGAATTAGAAAAAAATTACGGTGCATTTATTATACCTGAAGTTAATCTATTATTTGAAAGACCAAAAAATGAACATAGAACATGGTATTTTGAAAAACAAGTAGAGCGCTGGAAAATAGCAATACAGAAGTCTCAGCAATATGAATTAGTAATACTCGATGGGGATATATATCAGCCACTTAGTTATAATTGGTGTTTTCGTTTTGATATATTTAATCAGCCGTTATCTTTAATAGAAAACTTTTATAAAGAAAAGATGATAAATAGAGAAATTGGTTTTCCAGATCAATATTTTTATTTATATACAAGTGATGAAGAGCTTAGAAAACGGAAAGAGTTTGATGGGACGAAAAAAAGAAGAAACTTTGAAAAACATTTACATATATCTAAAGCATTTCAGCGTTATTATGAAAATCTCAATACCGTCACAGACGGGTACTGTAAATTGATTGAAGCAAAAAGTATAAAGTCGAATGAATTAGAAATTGTGAAAAGTTTAAACAGCTTAAAAGTATGTGAAGAAAGACGTTTTGATGTTTCGAGGTTAGATGCTATTACGGAGTGGTTAAAAGAAAATCGTGCATAAAGTAAAAACAACGAGTGTTTTAGAAGGCGCTCGTTGTTTTTTTGTTTCCATATAAATATAAAGGAAAATTTTGTAGAATATCTTTATTTTTTAACAGAATAATCTTTCAATTTCACGAAAAAAGAAATACAATATAAGGAAATATATATAAATAATATGATAGGGGATGGGATGAACTATTTTGAATGAAGGAACTGTTTTATATAAGAAATAATGAGGTAGTAAGAACAGAGATATTTGGGAGGAAACAAGCAAGATGAAAACATTATTTAAAATCATAGGAATTATAGCTGGTATGGCGGTAATCGGGGTAGGTGTAACGTATGGTATGCTGTATTATCTGAATAATAGTAAACCAGCTGCGAAAAAGGCATCACCAGCCGCTCCGGCAGTAGAAGTGCTAGCTGATAGTAATGTAAAAGCCGAAGATGCAAAGATATTAGAAAATGGAAATTATTCATTGCCGAATAGTGGTTTTAATAAAAACTTCAAATGGACAGATGAGAACATACAGACAGCATTACATGAAATGGCACATCAAAAAGCGAAAGCTGATCAAAAATGGGGCTATATTTTTATTACACAAGAACGTATTGAAAGTTTACTTGAAATTATAAATAGTAATGATGTTGCACAAAAAAGTACATATGTGGATATTTTAGAACGATGGAAACAAGGAAAATATGAAAAGGTTGATGTGGACCACAACAAGATTTGGAAATTACAAAGTGGGAATTTAGGAGAAGGGAAAGGAGTAATGTCAGAAAAGGAGCAAAAAGAATTAATTAATCAAGTTTTTATACAAAAAGGTACATATTCAGGTAGTAAATTAATTGCAGGTGAGGTACAAGCTAATAAATAATATACATATTGATTTTGAAACACCTGTATTGTTATGAACACAAATGTTTTAACAAAAATGAGTAATTGCTTTTTAGAGCAGTTACTCATTTTTGTAATTACTCGCTTACTTTTCTATTCTCTCTAATAATGTAAGAAACGATTGCAAAACTGGGGATATCCATCTAGATTTATGATAGATTACGTGGCTTTGAATGACGGCTGGAGTTTCGATGGGCTGAAAACAGAGTTGTTCTTTTTGATTACTTTCTTGTACAACGATGTAAGGGAGAATAGAAATTCCTAACTCACACATAACGGATTGTTTAATGACTTCAACATTGGAAGTCTCAAATGTTTTATTAGGATTTCTTCCGCTTTGACGTAAAAAACGATCTACCATTGGTCTATAGCCACAGCTTTGTTCTGTAAATATAAATTGAGTATCTTGTAATAAAAGGAGTGGATCAGTGTTTGAAGGGAAATGAGCAGGGAAAATCCATCCAAATGTTTCATTACATAAATTGCACGTAATAAAATCATTATGCTCTATACTTTCTCCAATTATGAAGATTACATCGGTTTCTCCTTCATGTAATTTTTTCAATGCTTGCTCATTGGTATTTGTCTCAAGTACGATATTTACTTTCGGATTTTCCTGTTTGTAAGTACGTAATAATTGTGGTAACCGATACACTGCCAATGATTCATTAGATGTAATAGCCAATGTTCCTTCTAAATGGTCACTGTTTTGAGGGATTTCTTGCGCTTTATCATAAATAGTAAGTAATTCTAATGCATACGGATGAAATTGATGACCTGCTTTTGTAAGAAGTATTTTTTTTCCTAATCGATCGAATAGGGGAATGTTTAAATCGTTCTCTAATGCTTTAATATGGGCTGTCACAGTAGATTGCGCATAACCTAATGCATGAGCAGCTTTAGAAAAGCTACCATATTTAACAATGGCACAAAATGTTTTAACATGTCTCATTTCCATAAATGATACCTCTTTTATTATCATGATTTGTGAATGATTATATCATGTATTTCAATTTTTCAAATCATTAAATTTCTTTTAAAATTAAGTTGTGGAGAAATTCATTCAATTGAAATTGGAGGAGAAAAAATGAGTGAAAAGAGCTATCATGTAGCTGTAGTTGGAGCTACAGGCGCAGTAGGGCAAAAAATCATTGCATTGTTAGAGAGAGTAACGAAATTTAATATAGAAGAAATTACATTACTCTCGTCAAAACGATCTGCTGGTAAGATAGTACAATTTAAAGGACGAGAGATTAAAATACAAGAGGCAAAATCAACTAGTTTTGAAGGTGTAGACATTGCCTTTTTTAGCGCTGGGGGAGAAGTTTCTAGACAATATGTAAATCATGCAGTTTCTAGTGGTGCAATCGTAATTGACAACACAAGTGAATACCGAATGGCACACGATGTACCACTCGTCGTTCCAGAAGTAAATGCACATACTTTAAGGGAACATAAAAGGATCATTGCAGTTCCGAATTGCTCAGCACTACAGATGGTAACAGCTCTTCAGCCAATTCGAAAATCATTTGGTTTAGAACGAATTATTGTTTCAACGTATCAAGCCGTATCAGGCTCAGGAATTCATGCGATTCATGAATTAAAAGAACAAGCTAAGTCAATGCTTACAGGTGAAGAAGTGAAGAGCACTATATTACCAGTGAAAAAAGATAAAAAACATTATCCAATTGCATTTAATGTATTGCCGCAAGTGGATATATTTACAGACAATGATTTCACATTCGAAGAAGTAAAGATGATTCAAGAGACGAAGAAAATTTTAGAAGATCCAAATCTGAAAATGGCAGCTACTTGCGTCAGAGTTCCAGTTGTATCGGGGCATTCTGAATCAGTTTATATTGAACTTGAAAAAGAAGCGACCGTTGCAGAAATTAAAGAAGTACTACTGAATGCACCAGGTGTTATTTTACAAGATAATCCTAGTGAACAAATTTATCCAACGCCATTATATGCAGAGGGTAAAAGAGATACATTTGTAGGTAGAATACGTAAAGATCCTGATACATCAAAAGGATTCCATCTTTGGATCGTTTCTGATAATTTATTAAAAGGTGCTGCTTGGAACTCAGTTCAAATCGCAGAGACATTGGTGGGAAATGGGATTATTTAGTATGGATTTATATAAATATTGAAAATAGAAGGATATTTGGGAAACCGTTAATTATAATGGTTTCCTGTTTTTTACTTAATGAGTATTTTCCTCTTACTTCAATTAAAATTTAATTTAAGTTAGTTTTTATAGTGTTTTTATAAATATCAACTTTATCTGCAGAGAATTTTAAAAATCTAGGCTCTCCGTTAATTGTGAGATTAATATTAAGTGATAAAGGCATTTCAACCTTTTTCACTACATCTTCTATAGCAATATACTCATCTTCTTTTTCGTTATAAAAACAATGGAACTAATTAATACCTCATTATTTTCAATATCAATACTACACATCATAGGGAATTTCTCATCATTATGTATTATTAATTCGCCAAGTACTATTGAACCGTTTAATTCTTCTGTAAAATTTATTGTTTCCACTGGTTTTACCCACGTTTCATCGCACTCTTCATTTTCCGCTTCATCTATTGCCCATTCCCATATTGGGTTTTGTTTCAGGTCCTCAATATTTAATTCATCAATTGGTTTGCTATTACACATTAATATATACTCCTTTTGCCATGAAAATGGATGAGTAAAAAATTTATTCATTAATTGTAAAATGTGGCTATTTGCAATCCTATAAATACAAGTTTGCTCGTTTCAATAAATAGTTGATCGCAAATAAGAAGTTTCGATGTAGAGTATTATCCATTTGATATTATTAAATCTAGTTTTGTAATGTTGAACTTATTTTTACAACCTATTAAAAGTCTATTCTTACGGTAATCTTAACAAGGTTTTAACTAGACAGTAAATAATGCCTTTTGAAAAGGAAAACCGTGGTTGTGATGGGGGAAATAGCAAAAAACATCGCTGATTTGCCATTCATAAAAATAGACTTTTCTTAGCAGAAATCACTAATTATAAATATTTATAAAATTAGCTCTGATATAGCAGATATTGAAGCGAAGAAAAATAAAGATGGGAGTGCATATTGGAAATACGAAGATGACCAAACAAAATTATGGAATATACGACTATAGAACTAGAAAATGATGACATAAATCTAAATATTATTGTTTAAATTCATATTTTATAATGTCCATTTAGCCCGCATTAACTGCCCGTAAACCCCCTCTGATTAAAGTTTCACTTTATAAAAATGAGCCTATAGTAAAAATAACCTAAAAATAGGCATATGAACAAGGTGCATCATCTAGTGATAGGTCATATTTTGTTGGTGTACGTATTGAACTTAGTTTATCCCGCTATTTGTGGGCAGTAAAACTCCCACCTCAAAATTCAACTGGAGCAAAGAAGTTAGGTGGGAGCCCTGCTGCCCGTAAACGCCCGATTGGTGCGGGCTAATAATCAGTGGGGGATGAACAAAACCCCTACTGATTAAAGTTTCACTTTATAGCGCTATTTCTACTTAGATTTAACGAACAGAAATATAGGAAAGTATCGATGGGGTTTTAGTTTATAAACGGAGGTCATGAAGATGAATAATTTTCAACAAGAACTACAAGCGTTAAGCCTTAATGATTATCAGCCTGGAAATATTGTGTATTGGGACCAGCAAAACCAATATCCATATTACTATATTACAGATGATGCTCGTCGCTGTGGCGGCTGTGGCGGTGGTCGTTGTGGTGGTTGTGGTCGTTGTGGCGGTGGTCGTTGTGGTGGATTCCGTTGTTTTGGTTGCTTCGGTTGCTTTAGTTGTTTTGGTTGTGGTGGTTGCTCTAATTGCTCTAATTGCTCTAATTGTTTTGATGGTTTTAATGGTACTACTGTAACATTTGAATATTGATAAGAGACAAAAAGGAATCCATTTTGAAAAAAGATTGATCGAAACGGATTCCTACTTTGTGAAGCATTATATAATTTTTATAAAAATGTGCTAACAAGTTTGCAAACGGACTTGCTAACACCTATACGAAATAGACATAAAATATCGCTGATGTGTAGCTTAATAATACGATAATAATTTAGCACTTATAATGAATAATAGGTTATTAGAAAAGAAACCATAAAATGTAATGTTTTATATCATTATAAAAAGAGATTATTCTAATAGGTCGTTGTGTAACGGCTGCATAGGATAATCTCTTTTTATGCTTATTTTTGTAAAGAATGTACTGTTATTTTGAGTTGCTCAATAAATTTCCGGGTAGCAGCGCACATATATTTATCTCTTCTATAAATAAGTCCTATATCTATTGTTGGAGTGGGGTTTTCAATTTTAATAGCTTGTATGTGCTCATTTTGCAAAAAGTCTATATACGGTTTTGGTAACACGGTAATCCCCATACCTTGTGCGACCATTTGAATTAAAGATTCCATTGTACTAATTTCTAAAATTGGCTTTGGTTTAAAGTTAAAGTTTTGGCAATGAGATGTAATTAGTTCTGTTAAATAGAAATTTTTAGGTAGAAGAATTAAAGGATAGTCCTGTAATTCTTCAATAGATACATACTTACGTTCAGTTAAAGAATGGCTGGTTGGCACAACTAATGTAAGTTCACTTTTATATAGTGGGATAGAAACAATCTCTTTATCTTGCACCGGGAGAAATGTAATACCAATATCTAATTCATTTTGTAATAATTTTTCACGAATTTCTCCTGTACGAAGCCCCAACACAGAGAGTTCGATATTTGGATATTGCTTATTGAAATCTAATATAGCTGGTGGTAGTAAATAATTTACTACGGTTAACAAAGATCCTATTGTTAAGGAACCATGATGTAATCCATTTAAATCTTGAATGGCAGAACGAGCTTGTTCGACTTCGTGAAAGATTGTTTTACTGTGCGATAATAAAACTCTTCCTGCTTCAGTTAAAGATATTTTTTTACCAATTCGATCGAAAACTGGCATGCCTACTTCATGTTCTAATGCACGTATTTGTTGGCTTAGTGAAGGTTGTGAAATATTTAATTTCTCGGCTGCTTTTGTGAAATGTAATTCTTTCGAAACAGCTAAAAAGTATTCTAATTGTCGTAATTCGATTGAAATCACCTCAAGTTTAATCATAGGATATACCTATCATTATTATATAAATAATTGAATTGAACAATGGTTTTGTGGGATATATAATCACTTTATCAGAAATGGATTGATTAAAAAATTAGATGAGGTGAAGAAGAATTGTTGAAATCTAGTGTATTACCGGGCAGTTATTCACAAGTACTTCAAAAAAGGTATGAGGAGGCCGTACCGACAGGAATATATCATTTAACGCCTTTATATGTAAAAGAAGCAAGGGGAGCGATAATAACAGATGTAGATGGAAATCAGTTTATTGATTTTGCTGGTGGAATTGGTATGCAAAATGTTGGACATTGTCATCCGAAAGTTGTAAGAGCGGTACAAAAACAAGCAGAATCATTTATACATCCTTGTTTTCATGTAACTCCATATGAAAATTATATTACTTTAGCGGAGAAAATTAATGAGAAAGTGCCAGGTACAAGTAAGAAAAAAACGATGTTTGCCAATAGTGGTGCGGAAGCGATTGAAAATGCTGTAAAGATCGCACGTAAAGTAACAGGGAGGAGTAAAGTAATTTCGTTTGAACGAGGATTTCATGGGAGAACATTAATGACAATGTCTCTATCGACCAAAGAAACTCCATATAAAGCAGGATTTGGTCCGTTCGTTTCAGACATGCATATATTGCCGTATCCGTACTATTACAGAGCTGAAGAAGGAGTTTCTCCTGAAGAAGTGGATTCTCAAGTCATCTATCAGTTTGAAAAGTTTTTAGAAGAAGTATCACCTGAAAAAGTAGCAGCGATCGTAATGGAACCAGTACAAGGAGAGGGTGGGTTTATTGTTCATTCCATTTCATTTGTAAAACGATTACGAGAAATTTGTAATCAATACGGTATTTTAATGATAATGGATGAAGTGCAAACTGGATTTGGCCGAACAGGGAAATGGTTTGCAACGGAACATTTTCATATAGAACCTGACATAATGACTTTGTCAAAATCAATTGCTGGCGGTTTACCATTAAGTGCTATTGTCGGTCGTGCGGAGTTGATGGACATTCCTGGGAGAGGACAAATTGGTGGAACTTTTGCCGGGAGTCCGTTATCATGTGCAGCCGGTCTTGCTGTATTTGAAATAATGGAAGAAGAAAATCTAGTTGAAAGGGCTCAGCAAATTGGAAATAGAATAATGTCACATCTACATCAAATGCAATTAAAGTACGAAATGATTGGTGATGTTCGTGGAATCGGTGCGATGGTTGCAATGGAACTTGTAACGAATCGCATAACGAAAGAACCTGCAAAAGAACTAACAGTAAAGCTAATTGAAGATTTTTGGAAGAATGGGCTTATAAGTATTGGAGCGGGGATATTTGATAATGTACTACGCTTTTTACCACCTCTAGTTATCTCAAACGAAGAAATAGATAGAGGATTTGAAATAATAAATGAGTCTTTTGAAAAGTTGTGCCGCAAGTAAGAGGAGGGATTTGAATGACTAAAGTATATGAAATCCTATCTTTAAATCTAGGATTGCCAAAAGAGGTTATGTATGGTGGGAAGTTAATTCAAACAGGGATAAATAAAAAGCAAGTAAAGGAACCTGTTTTTTTATCATTTTTAAAGTTTAATGGAGATGGACAGGCGGATTTAGTTCATCATGGAGGGGTAGATAAAGCGGTTTGTGTTTATACTGGTGACCACTATCCTTACTGGGAAAAAGAGTTGAATCAGGAACTTGTATATGGGGCTTTCGGTGAAAATATAACAGTAAGCGGAATGCGTGAAGAAGATGTTTGTATTGGTGACACGTTTCAACTCGGAGAAGCGATTGTACAAGTAACGCAGCCAAGACAACCTTGTTTTAAATTAGCCAAGAAATATAATATTCCAAAGTTGCCATTATATTTTCAAGATACAGGATACACAGGTTTTTATTTTCGAGTATTAAAAGAAGGGTGGATATTACCGGTAGATACTTTAAAATTGTTGAAGCTTGATCCAAAAGGTGTGTCAATTTTGTTTGCGAATCGCATAATGCATAAAGAAAAACAAAACTCTGAAGGATTAAAAAGGATTTTAGAAGTAAATGCACTGTCTACTAGTTGGAGAAAGACGTTTGAAAAGCGAGTGAAGGGAGAAGAAATTAGTACGAAGGAGCGACTTGAGGGAACCAAAGAATAGGTGAATTATATTTGCATAAAATGGTGTATTTCTATTATCGGAAAGATAAGTAGGAAGCACCATTTGTTATATAATAAACATGATATTATTCAAAAATCTTAATACTAGTTTATTCGACTTGTTTTTTAATAATCAAAACATAAAATAAATTAAACCATTTTTAAAAGTTTTATGATACTATATTGATTTGAAAGGCCTATTTTTTGAGAGTAGGTCATATAAGTATATCTAAATTAATGGAATCGACGTATGGAGGGACAACATGGGCAATGTTGAAAAAATGGCAAACTTTCTATTAGAAGAACCGAGAAGAGAACAGTTATTTCCTTTATTTGAAGAAGTGTTTGGGATTACGAGCCAAACATTGCAGGATTTTTCAGAGAAAGGGTATTGGGATTATACATATAAAGCATTATCATTTTTACAAGATGATAATGCGATTGCAAATGTTGCGGCATTTTCACTTCCGCTTTTAATTAATGGTGAAAAAATAAATGCAACGGGTATTCAATCAGTAATGACACATCCGAATTATCGTAGACGAGGATTAATGAAGCAATTGTTTAGTAAGATGATAGAGGAAATTGATGAGCAATGCGAGTGTGCGGTCTTGTTTACTGAAAATCCGGAACTATATAAACCATTTGGTTTTCAAATTGTGCAAGAATATTTGATGACAGTATCATACGAAAATAAAGGCTACAAAGATTCTCAACTTGAAAAGTTAGATTTTTATAATGAAGAGGATAGACAATTAATACATGAGATTATTGAAAATGGCCAAAGGCTTTCTAATAAATTTTCAACGTTAAATTACCGCTCTTCGTTTTATTTAAATATGTATGATTCAACATGGAATGAAAACCTTTATTATTCAGAGAAATTAGATGCGCTGATTGTTTTTACAGTAGAAAATCAAAAACTAAAATTATTTGGAGTATTTGCGCCGGTAATTCCGATTTTAGATGAATTATGTGAGGAAATCTCTGGGGAATTTACGGAGATTGAATTTTATTTCTATCCAGATCAATTAGGAATTGATGATGTACAATATACAGAATTACAGACTAGTAAGTATTTAATGGTTCGAAGTAATAAAGAATTAGATTTTAAAGGTTATAAATTCCCGGTATTAACTGAGTTTTAAATATTAATTTAAATGCTTTTTTATGGAGGAATTATGAAAACATCATATATACCAAATCATATTGAGCAACTTACTGTAATGAACGCACCTAAATTTTACAAACTTGAAGACAATGATACATTCATTGTCCATTCGAAAGAAGAAACAGATTTTTGGCTGAAAACCCATTATGGTTTTGAAGTAATGAATGGCCATGTATTTTATGATGAGATAATGACAGATTTTCAGGCTGAGGTTCAATTGCGCATGAATCCAAATGCGACATACGATCAAGCGGGTTTATTTGTTATGATTTCTGAGAAGTGTTGGTTAAAAACATCTTTAGAATATATTCCTGAGGGCCCATCACATTTAGGTGCTGTCGTAACGAATAATGGCTATTCTGATTGGTCAACGCAAGACTATCCAAATGAGTTTGCTAAGCAACAATTACGTTTTCGAATTATTCGAAAACTTGGCGATTATACAATATATGTGAAAACGAGTCAGCGATGGGAACAAATAAGAATCGCTCATTTGATGGAGGACATAGGTAATGAGCCTGTTAAAATTGGTTTTTATACGTGTAGTCCTTCTGAAAATAATGGATTCGAGACCGAGGTTTTCGATTTTAAAATTGAACAAATATAGATGGGAAAACCGCATTCTTACTAAATGAGAATGCGGTTTTTATTAAGTTAAAGAGTATTCACATCAACTGGCAGTGAAAATGCCTGGTAGATTAAAGTTCCATTTTATTGACTAAAAATGATTTAAAACTTATCATTTAATAATGTTAAATATTAATTTGCCTAATATAATAGGACTAATGGAGAAATTACAGACTATATTGCTCAAATAAGGAGGACTATAAATTATTCGATGGTAATTTCATGAAAAAAGGAGATTGTGTATGAAATCATTTCGCAAGTTGTTACAGTATTTAAAACCATACATGTTCTTCGCTATTATTGGACCGCTATTTATGGTACTTGAGGTTGCGATGGACTTAATTCAACCGACAATAATGCAACATATTATTGATGTTGGAATTGCAAACCGGGATTTGAATTATGTAATAAAAATGGGGCTTCTTATGATAGGAGCAGCAGCAATCGGTTTAATTGGAGGACTTGGTTGTATGATGTATTCTACAAAAGCTGCTGTTAATTTCGCTACAGACATACGAAAAGATGTGTTTGCGAAAATAGAAACATTTTCTAGCAAAAATCGTGATTCATTTGGAACAGGTAAATTATTAACAATCGTGACAAATGATATTACATCTATTCAATCGGCAATGACGATGACGTTACGTGTACTTGTCCGTGGACCGTTATTATTTATTGGAAGTATCATTATAGTCTTTGTAACAGCGAGAGACCTATTTCCAATTTTACTTGTTGTGGTACCCGTATTATTAGTTGCAATTGTATTGATTGCAGGTCAATCGAGCGGTTCATTTAAGCGAGTACAAGAAGCATTAGATAAAGTAAACACAAAGCTACAAGAAAATTTATCCGGTGTACGTGTTATAAAAGCATATGTAAGACAAAAATATGAAATCGCACAGTTTGAGAAAGTTAATACAAGTTTAACTGAAATAAATATTCGTGCAATACAAATTATTTCATTGATGATGCCAATTATTATGCTAGTTGTAAATAGCGGAATTGTAGCAACTTTATGGATTGGTGGCGAGAAAGTTTTTAACGGTACACTCCAAGTAGGGGCCATTTTAGCTTTTATTAACTATTTAAATATCATTTTAATGTCACTTATGTCTATTAGTATGGTATTTATTCAAATTGCCCGTGCTTTTCCATCAGCTGATCGTGTACAACAAGTCTTACATACTGAAGTTGATATTACAACTGAAGGCGACGTATATGAACCAAAGCAAGTGGGTGGTAATGTAGAGTTTAAAAATGTTAGCTATAGTTATACGAAAAATAATGAATATGTTTTAAAAGATATTTCCTTTACTGTACGTAAAGGTGAAAAAATAGGGATTATTGGATCGACCGGAAGTGGTAAATCTACATTGGCGAAACTATTGCCACGACTTTACGATGTTGATCAAGGTGAAATATGTATAGATGATGTTAATGTGAAAGCATACGATTTGCAAAAACTTCGTGCTTCCATTGGCTTCGTTCCACAAAAGGCACTTCTTTTTTCAGGCAGTATAGAAGAGAATTTACGTTATGGCAAAGAAGATGCAACTTATGATGAATTGGAATTAGCATCTTCATCTGCTTGTGCGACTGAGTTTATCAATAAGCTGGAAGACTCTTATGAATATAACTTAACACAAGGTGCAACCAATCTATCTGGTGGTCAAAAACAACGTATATCTATTGCAAGAGCCCTAGTGAGAAAGCCATCTATTCTTGTATTAGACGATTCTACATCGGCAGTTGATGCGAAGTCAGAAGCTGTAATACAGGAAGCATTAAGGACAAGATATAGTGGCACAACGACATTTTTAATTGCATCAAAAATATCTTCTATTATAGATGCTGATAAAATCCTCGTTTTGAATAACGGTGAATTAGTTGGAAATGGTACGCATGAGGATTTATTGGCAACTTGTGAAGTGTATCAGGAAATTTATCTTTCCCAAGGTGGTAGCCTGCAGCAAGAAGGAGGGGAAGAGCGTGCGTAATTTTCAAGGACAATTTGGAAATAAAGGTGTACGTAACAATCCGAAAACGGGAAAAACTAAGAATACTAAAGGAACTATAATGCGAGTATGGAACTATATGGGGTATCAAAAAGCATCTCTTATGTTCGTTATTATTCTTGTATTTATCACGACATTACTAGGTTTACTGGGGCCATATTATATGGGGGTCATCATTGATGAATACATTGTACCGAAGGATTTAAGCGGGACAGCCAGAATGTGCATGCTACTCATTGCAATATATGGGATAACCGTATTATTAACATGGTTACAAACATTTGTAATGATTAATGTTGCATTAAAGACTATACAAAAAATACGACAAGATATTTTTGAAAAAATCCAAACACTTTCTCTACGATTCTTTGATGTACGTTCTCAAGGTGATTTAATGAGCCGTGTGACAAATGATATTGATAACTTAAATCAAGCTTTGACACAAAGTGTTGTGCAAATCATTTCATCAGCGTTAACGTTTATAGGTGTAACAATTGCGATGTTTTCATTAGATTGGATTTTAGCGATTGTAACTTTAATTACAGTACCTATTATGTTTTTCGTTACGAAAAAACTAGTTGCTTATAGTGGGAAAAACTTTGCGAAGCGTCAAAAGGATTTAGGAGAATTAAATGGATTTATTGAGGAAGCTATTACAGGCGCAGACGTAACTACGTTATACGGAAAAGAAAAAGAAACCGTACATAACTTTAATGAAATTAACGAACAGCTAAGAATTTCAGCAACGAAGGCTGAAACGTTTTCAGCATTTATTTTTCCAAGTATGAACTTTATTAATAACTTAGGAATGGGGCTTGTAATTGGAACTGGATCGGTAATGGTATTAAACGGAATGACAACAGTAGGTGTCATTGCAGCTTTTATTAATTATTCTCGACAATTTTCAAGACCACTTAGTCAATTTGCAACTTTAATGAATACGATTCAAGCGGCAGTTGCTGGAGGAGAACGTGTCTTTGAAATTATGGATGAAGTACCAGAAATTCAAAATAAAAAAGATGCAGTACTTGTACAAAATTTACAAGGACATGTTAGGCTTGAGAAAGTTTCATTTGGATACGCACAGGACAACATGATTTTAAAAGATGTGAGTCTCGAGGCGAATCCTGGGGAGACAATCGCTTTAGTCGGTCCAACTGGATCAGGAAAAACAACAATTATTAATTTGTTAACTCGCTTTTATGACATTCAAAAAGGGCAAATTAGCATTGATGAAAAAGATATCAAGGATTATGATATTAATTCTTTGCGGAGTAAAATAGGGGTTGTTTTACAGGATACGTATTTATTTGCAGGAACGATTATGGAAAATATTCGATATGGACGTTTAGATGCAAGTGATGAAGAAGTAGTTGCAGCAGCAAAAGCAGCATCAGCACATTCTTTTATAAAACATCTACCGAATCAATATGAAACGGAAATTGCTTCAGAAGGTTCGAATTTAAGTCAAGGACAAAAACAACTCCTTGCGATTGCACGAGCGATTTTAGCAGATGCAGATATATTAATTCTCGACGAAGCAACATCTAATATTGATACGAGAACAGAATTACAAATTCAATCTGGATTAAATAATTTAATGAGAGGGCGAACAAGTTTTGTAATCGCTCATCGGCTGAAAACGATTGAAAAAGCAGATCAAATACTTGTAATAAAAGATGGAAGTATTTTAGAGAGAGGAAATCATGAAACTCTCATGGAAGATGGTGGGTTTTACTTTGATTTGTATACGAGTCAGTTTAAAATTTAACAAAAACATTGATGTGGTGAGGTTTCTCTAGAAAAGAGAAACCTCATTTTTTATATTTGCAAACATTACCATCCGAATAGTCTTTCACTAAATGTTTTAACAGCGTCCTTTTGCAGACTAGGTGAAAAATGTGAATAGCGATTTAAGGTTATGAAAGCGTCCTTATGATCCAATCGTTCGCTTACAATCTTTGGATGTACTCCTTGTTTTAAAAGAAGCGTTGCATGAGTATGGCGTAAATCATGAAATCTAATGTTTTTTAATTCGGATTTTTTCAAATAGGCTTTAAATGTATCACGAAAACCACTTTTGTCTTCTTTTTCCTGTCTCTGAATCAGCTCCGATATCGACAATAATACACCACTTTGTTCCTCTTTTTCGAATATGTCCTTTCACTTAAAACATTCCTTCATTGATTTTTGAATCATGTTGTAAAAGTATATTTGTAATTTTGCTGCTATGAAAATTACATGTTTGGACATATCGGCGATGGATATATTTTATCATATATAAATTAAAACATTTTGGAGTCGTCTATTTAGTAAAGAAATTAAAATTATAAGAAATATGATTTTTAGTATATTTTCATCAGTTGGTGTATATATGTCGTATTTATTATTTTTGGATTTCAAATGAAATTTCTTTAGCTGCTTCTAAAGCTATTTTTTTAGCTTCTGTTTTAAAATAGGCTGCAGCTAAAACGTATCCACATCGATGTCCCATTGATGTAGGTGGTTTTAAGATAGTTCCTTTTTTAGGTTTTATATAAACTTTCTCTACACCAGGATATTTAGAACTACGGTTTTTCCCTGTAACTCGAATTAGTTTTCCTTTAAATTTAACTGTTAGGTAATGAGCGTACACATATTTATAATGTTTTTTATTTAGTGAAGGTTTATTTCCTAACATTAACTGAATAGTCTCTTGCACTAAGTTGATTCCATGTCCAATTTCAATTATGTCATTCATTGCTCCACCTGATATTCTGGGATTTATCTCAATTAATTTCCAAACATCTTTTATTCTCCGGAGTTCTAGATGACACGCTCCATTTTTCATATTAAAGGCCTGAATAACAGAATTAACTGCATTGAAAAGACTATTATATAGTCTTTTGTCTACCTGTCCTAGTAAAGAATAACCAGTAACAATAAAACGTTCAAAAAGTGTAATTTCTTGTTCAATTACTGCTATAATATGGACTTTTCCATCTTGAACTAAAATTTCAACTAAGTACTGAGGTCCATCTATATATTCTTCAAGTAGAATTTCTTCATTAGGTAGTTTTTTTTAAAGACTTTGTATAGATAAGATTAATTGATCTTTATTTTTTACTAATAATACATCTTTGGATCCTGTTGATTTAGGGGATTTTACAATAAGAGGGAAATTTATCTCTTTAGTTTTTTCAAGAAAAGATGATAATGATTCTGTTGGTTTGTAAATTAAATAGTTGAGTGAGATTGGTAATTCTTTAAGTACATTACGAGTTAATATTTTGTTTTCCATATGATGGATAGCTTTAGTAGATACAATATTTGAGCAAAATCTTTCTGATAAACGTGCAGCCACATAAACAAAAGGGTCAATAAAACTAAAGATCCCTTTTATGTTTTTTCCTGATGTATTTAATTTTTCAATTGTTGTAATTATATTATCATAATCATTTATATCAGTGAAAATCATCTGATGTACATCAGGGAATATAGTGCGTTCATTAATAAATTTTGTTTTTTTAGTTAATAAAACAGTAAAGAAATTAAGTTTTTCAGCTGCTTTGATTGCTTCCCTACTTGATCCAGATTTATTTGTTTCAATGAAAACGATAGTATCCATTTTATGTCACCTTAACCTTTATCATTTTATAAAATCTCAGGTTTATTATTTCTATAGGTAGAATATTAAAATGAGGTTAAGCTTGTTCTGGATTTTTCGAAAAATGGTTGAATGAGGAAGAACATGAATATATATATAATGAATTTGATATTTGTTTTGAAAAAAATCTTTAGAAAGAAGGGAAGAAGAACTAACATGACTATAATTGGTATGCTTCATCATCGGAAAGATCCGAATGACGTAAAGAAAGCATATACTTATGCTGCTGTAGCTAAAGCTGAAGGTGTGGAATTTTTTTATTTTACTTTAGGAAAAGTAAATATAGAAACGAAGAAGATTTTAGGTAAAACTTATGAAAATGGTAAGTGGATTGAACAAGAATTTTCTTTTCCAGATGTTATTTACAATGCAAGTGTTCATGTTAGTGATAAAAATCAGCAAATCTATGATTATCTACATGAAAAAGTTCCTTTTACAAGTCATTCAATTGGAAATAAATTAAGTGTATATAACAGAATAAATAGAGCGAAAAAATTTAAGCAATATCTTATTCCTTTTTATGAATTAAATGATGTTAATAAGTTTTTTGACATGATTAATCGTTATGAAAAACTTATTATTAAACCAATTTCTGGACATCAAGGTAGTGGTATTATTTTCATTGAAAAAAATGGGATGAATTACAGTATGAATGAGTCAGAACAAATTTCATCTATTAATAAAAAACAATTACGGAGCTTTATATCTGATAAGATTCAAGAGCAAGGTTACATAATTCAACAGTTTATTTCATGTCAAATGAAATCTGGTCATGTTTATGATTTTCGATTGCATGTTCAAAGAAATGGGGAAGGCAGGTGGGTTGTTACTTCTATATTCCCGAGAATAGGTCCATTAGGAAGTATTGTATCAAATATGGCTAAGGGTGGTTATAGTACGTATTTAGATGTTTTTTTAAAAGCGGAGTTTGATAACGATTGGTATAATATTAAAAGGTATTTAGAACGATTTGCAGTAACTTTTTCTAACCATTTTAATTCTTTATATAAGGATATACTATTTGATGAGTTAGGAATTGATGTAGGGATTGATAAGGATCAAAAATTGTGGTTATTTGAGGTGAATTGGAGACCAGGGGTACCTAATATATTTAATCTTGAATTAGATGTAGCTAGAAATTTAGTTCACTATGCTAGATATTTGGCTGATAAATATAAATAAGAAAAGGAAAATATAATGAAACCTAGAAACCTTTATATACCAATGTTTCTACTAATCTCTCTTTCTATATCTCCTATAAGGTTTTTCTCCATGCATTCCGAAATTCGGCGGATGCTGGACTGTCGCCAAGCCAACGTACCTAATATGAGGTAAATACCGGAACCTGGTAATACATCCTTCATTGTGGGCGGGGTCACATATTTATAAAAAAATACGCTTGTCCAATCCATTATCATTCTCCAGTCATTTAATACTACAAAGGGGGGAGAATATGGAAAACAATGAAAAAATCACGTTTCGATTTGTAAAAAAAGATGGAGAAGAAATTAATTTGGGAAATCTTGCTGATAAACGAAAAATTGTCATTGTCATTAATAATCAGATTACATTTGCACCGAATACAACACAAATTGCCAGTGGAGCCGGACAAAATAGTGCAGCAGGAAGTAATGCAGCAATCGATTCATCGAATACCCGACAGCAAGAAACGGTGGGCGCTGGAGGCGAAGCCATAAATAAAGGAATTAGTGGGGACCAGATTGAGCCGCATAAAATGAAAGAAGAAACTTCGGATGAAGAGGCAGAATTTGTACTTATCATCAATAATCAAATTAATAAAACCCGTAAGGAACAGGCTAGTGCTACTCAAGTGGCAAGTGGTGGTGGAGAAGACAGTGCAGCGGGAACCAACGCTGCCATCGAAAGTTCTAATACTAAACAGCAACATGCAGTAGGAGGCGGAACGGATAGTTCGGCAGAAAATGCAGGTGAAGAAGGCGACCAAATAGAAAAATGCGATTAAAGAAAAGAGGCTGTAATTATTTCGCAGCCTCTTTTTCTTATTATGGATTAATTGGTCTATTACTTACCCAACCAAATTAGGAATATATTAAATATCTTGATGGATCATATACTGTCCATAATCCTATCCGTTGAGAAGTATTTGGATTTTTATATACTGCGATTGATCCATAAGGTTTTCTATGACTAGCTAAAGTATTGTCAATATATACTGCAAGGTCATAAGGCTGAAGTTGTATTTAATAAAAAGTTGTAGCTTCTGATTTTGATGATGCGAAAAATCAAATTCGTCAACTCGAATTGTCTTTTGCCACAGAAGCATGTGCTTCTTTTTTTGAAGAGCTATTAGTATTTGTACAGTTTCTAGTAATAAGTTTTGGATTATACATTCAAAAATAGAAAAAATATATCCAACCTTATTTAGCAATGAAGCTTAGTAAGAAGCGTGTGGATATAAAAATCGTTATTGGATAAAAAATCAAAAGAGCACGCCTATAAACGTACTCTTAGAAAGATAAGAAACTTATGAGTGGAGGCAATCTCCATATAATAACATATGCTTGTCTACTTTAAATGTGTAAAATTTATAAACAAAAATGCTATTTTATTAAGAAACGAGAAACGGTAGATAAGTAAGTACGTATATTATCGGATGTTAGTTGTTTTAATGAAAAAGAAACCTTTATAAAAAGGTTTCTTTTTCATTAAAATTAACAATCATAATCATTGTCGTATTCATGGTTACATTCATCGCAAGGGTTGTTCTGGTCATCACAGCAAATACAAAATGTTTTATTGATAAATATATCAATAAAATCAAATGTATCGGAATTATTTGTGAGAGTAAGGCTTTGTAAATCTTCTACTTGAAAGATCCTTGTTTCATTAGGAACTAAAGTTGCATTAATTGGTATGTTAGAACTTCTTGTTTGAACTGTTACTTCAATGGGACCGGAATCGTTAGGAACAGATAGTTGAAGTAAAGTTTTGTTGTGATTAATAGTAAAATCTTCAAATACTGTTCTTGAGGTATTAGGGGGTACGATAATATCGAGAGGTACATTTCCAGCTAAGGTAGTTCCCGAACCAGCAATCGTGTGAGTTTCGACAAAACAGTTACTATCTTCGTTAATAGAATATGAATGCTCTTTATAATAATCATTTTGTTCATTGCAGCAGATGCAAAACGTTTTTTGGATATAAACACCAATGTCGCTACTTGTATTATTATTATTTGTGAGAGTGAGGCTTTCAAAATTTTCTACTTGAAGAATTCTTGTTTCACCTGAAGCTATTGTAGCGGTAATCGGTCTACGAGAATTTCTTGTACGAATAGTTACAACAATTGGTGCAGAAGTACCAGGAACATGAAACTGCAGTAATGTTTTATTGTGATTATTAGTAGCATCTTCAAAAACTATTCTTGAAGTGTTAGCTGGTACAATAATATCTAACGGTATATTTGAGCCAGCAATCGTATGCGTTTTAGTGAAACAGTTCTCTTTTTTATTGTGAGAATATGAATAGTTTTTATAGTACTTTTTACCATGTTTATAAAAAAAATCAGCCATTCTTTAATCTCCTATCTTTTATTTGTCTATATATTGTATTTAATGAAAGTAAGAAATGTTTGTACAAGGTAGAAAAAAGTTCTATTTAGGAGAATAAGAGAAAAAACTTAAGATATACGTACTGTAGCGTTTGATTCAGTTAAACAAAATATAAGAATTGGATAGCTAATCTTATTGCTAGAAGACTCCCACCCAAAAATCCGGCTGAAGCGGAAGAAGTTAGGTGGGAGATGAACTTTCCGTAAAAGCCAATTTGGTGAAATCTAAAATTAAGAATTAGAACTAATTAATAACAATTGAAATAGCGCTAAACACTAATAAGACTGCCATAATAATGTTAAATATTCGGTTGTGTTTTAATAAAAGTTTTTGAAACATCGATCCGAATAGACACCAACTAAACGTACTCATTAAACCGACTATGCCTAAAAACAATGAAAAGAAAAGGTAACTAGAATATGAATGGTAGTAAGGGAGAATAAAAGTTGATACTACAGTCAGTCCGAATAAAATTCCCTTCGGGTTAACAAATTGAAGCATAATTCCTACTAAAAATAAGTTTTTATTACTTTTTTCATTTGTATCTGTATTGCCTTTACTAATGAGTATTTTAAAAGCTAAATACAGCATATAAGCTACACCTAAAATTTTTAAAGGGAATTCAATTAATGGCAGAATATTTATAAGTACAATATTAAAGAAACTACATAATGAAGTGATAATAAAAAAACCGAAAGCCACACCTAGGCAAAATGTAATGCTTCTTTTTAATCCATATTGCTTGGCGTATGTCATAGCTAAAAAATTGTTAGGGCCTGGTGTGAAGCTACTAACAAAGACAAATAATAAAAAAGAAAATATAGGCATTTCAATCCCCCCTCTTATTCGTGTGTTATAATGACCGAAAAGAACAATATAACGTTCGCTTTTTATTATACATAATGGTCGTTATATTGTATATGGTATAGGAGTGTTTTTTATGGAGGAAATTCAAATTATCCTTGCAAAAAATTTAAAAGCTATTCGTAAGAAAGAAAAACTGAGTTTGGAAAAGGTTTCACAATTAACAGGTGTGAGTAAAACAATGATTGGACAAATTGAAAGAGGGGAATCTAGTCCTACGATTACAACAATTTGGAAAATCGCTAATGGACTAAAGGTTTCCTTTACTTCTTTAATAAATAATCCACAACCAGATACGACTATAGTTTTACGGAATGATATCCAAATATTGTCTGAGGATAATGGGAGGTATAGAGTATTTCCTTCATTTTCGTTCCAAGAAAATAGACAGTTTGAAATTTATATGATTGAAATTGAAGAAAAGGGAAGTTTGAGTGCGGAAGCTCATAAAGAAGGAACGGAAGAATTTATAACAGTGTTTGATGGAGAATTAACAATTGAAGTAAATGGGTGTAAATATAATTTAAAAAGTGGTGATTCCATTAGATTTAAGGCGGATAGACCACATGTTTATTACAATTTAGGAGAAACATTAACAAGAGTGAGTATGACAATTTATTATCCTGTTTCTTAATATATTATGAAAAAGCTATCTATAATTAGATAGCTTTTTTCGTATAAAAAAGACACACAGTTGAGTGTCAAAGCAGTATTGCATATAGGATTGGAAAATGATTACCTTACGTATTGTGATGGAATAGTTAGGGGGAATTTCCTGCAAATTTAGATTAATGTTGATCCTGTAAGTTATGGAGTTGTTATATTAATTTGATAAGAAATATAATAACGTTTATTAACAGGAATTGTAAATGTAAATGTGTTTTTTAACATTTAAAAGAAATATACATTTAATAATTATTAAATGAAAGGGGGTGGTAAATTGAAGAAATATAATGAAACATCAATTTTTGAAAATATTGGACCTACATTTCCACCACTTCCAGTTATTCGAATTCCAACGGGAGAAACGGGAGCAACAGGAGCAACAGGAGCAACAGGTGTAACCGGAACAACGGGAGCAACAGGTGTAACCGGAATAACAGGAACAACGGGAGAAACGGGAGCAACAGGTGTAACCGGAATAACAGGAACAACGGGAGCAACAGGTGTAACCGGAACAACGGGAGAAACGGGAGCAACCGGAACAACGGGAGAAACGGGAGCAACCGGAGCAACAGGTGTAACCGGAGCAACTGGAGCAATCGGAATAACAGGAACAACGGGAGCAATAGGTGTAACCGGAGCAACTGGAGCAATCGGAATAACCGGAACAACGGGAGCAACTGGTCCTATTGGTAATATACAAACATCAAATATACTATATTTTACTTTTTCAGATGGAGAAAAGCTTATTTATACAAATGCTGATGGGATACCTGAATATGGTACAACACAAATACTCTCTCCAGATGACGTTTCATATATTAATTTGTTTATAAATGGAATTCTTCAGCCACAGCCTTTTTACAAAGTTACTGCTGGTCAGTTGATTTTAGTAGATTCTGAACCGCCTTTACTAGGTTCATCAATTATTTTACAATTTATTACTATTCATTAAAAAAGACAGATTCTCATATTTGAGTAATCTGTCTGACTGAAAAAATAGATATTAAGTGATGATAAATTCAACTGTAATCGGAATTCCAGGATCTAATGCATCTCCACCTGGAAGGGTAATTGCGCCAGTAGGTCCTGTAGTGACAGTTGAGTTTATACTAGGTTGAATGACTATTGTAGTATGTGTAAGTGGGAAATGCTGTTGCAGTAGTACCAGAGTCGTTTAAGCATGCTGTAGCAGCGATTGAAAAACCTGCGCCAGTACCAGTACCAGCACCTAAAGTGGACGTGAATCTTCTGGATGCCATAAAAGGTTGAATGATGGGCGTGTAATATTTCACCTCTATTTTGAATTTATGGGGCTAGTTAAGATGAAGCTTGTCCCATGTTTTATTTTATGATTTTTTTTATAAGAGACGCGGCTACATACCTATATAACCAATATGATTTTTTGTATTTATTATGCCACATTTGAATTGATTATTTTTGAGAATGAGATTATGTATTAAAAATAGAAATGTGGAATTTTAAAATGTGTTAATGAGTTTAGGTATATAATCTAAGCATTAAGTTTTTAGAGACATATAATTAATATGAGAGTCGTGAAGATAATTAAAACAGCGTTCTTTATTGTTTAATTATTAGTAGCGCTTTCTTTTCTAAGAGGAAATTATTACTCAAAGCTAATAAAATATAACTATATATTCAATAACTCTTAGAATAGAAAGGTACTCGGAAAATAAATAAGTAAGGAGGAAAAATATGAAACATAATGATTGTTCTGATAATAATCACTGTGATTCAATTATTATTACAGGTGGTTGTTGTGAGCCGAAGGTAGTTTGTCCTAGCAATTCACAATTAAATGAATTGATTAGTTTACTAAATGCTTTAATAATAGCTATACCAACGTTTTTTGCTACCCCAAATGCTGCAAATAAATTGATACTAATCAACTTGTTTAACCAACTCTTAGATTTACTAAATTTATTACTACCTACTACAGAAGAAGATTATTTAAAACAGTTAATTCAAAGTATTTTAAATGAATTACAATCTCCTAATACAGACTTGGGGCAATTGTCTGTACTATTACAACAATTTTACAGCGCTCTTGCAGATTTCTTCTTCTCTATAAAGACTTGTTTTGCACCATCAACTTTACGACTTTTATTTAATCTATTAACACAACTAATTAGTCTTACTCCAATTCCGCCAGGCCCAACAGGAGCAACTGGGGCAACGGGAGCAACGGGAGCAACGGGAGCAACGGGAGCAACAGGAGCGACAGGAGGTGGAGCAACAGGAGCAACAGGAGCAACAGGAGCAACTGGGGCAACGGGAGCAACAGGAGCGACAGGAGGTGGAGCAACAGGAGCAACAGGAGCAACAGGAGCAACAGGAGCAACTGGGGCAACGGGAGCAACAGGAGCGACAGGAGCGACAGGAGCAACAGGAGGTGGAGCAACAGGAGCAACAGGAGCAACAGGAGCAACTGGGGCAACTGGGGCAACTGGGGCAACGGGAGCAACAGGAGCGACAGGAGCAACAGGAGGTGGAGCAACAGGAACGACAGGAGCAACAGGAGCAACTGGCTCATCAGCAATTATTCCGTATGCTTCAGGTACAACACCAGCTGCATTAATTAACGCGTTAATAGCTAATACAGGAACTCTCCTTGGATTTGGATTTAGTCAGCCTGGCATAGCTTTAACGGGTGGAACAAGTATCACATTAGCGGTAGGGTTAGGTAATTATGCATTTGTAGCACCACGCGCTGGGAATATTACGTCATTAGCAGGTTACTTTTTTGCAACAGCTGCAGCAACAATTCCTACAGGAGGATCTGTTCAAGTGCAGATACAAATATTAACTGCACCTGCAGCAACTAATACTTTTACAGTACAGGGGGTACCTCTATTATTAACACCAGCATTTGGCGTAATAGGAATCGGTGCTCAATCATCAGGGATCATACCTGAAGCTATTCCAGTAGCCGCTGGGGATAAAATATTATTATATGCTTCTTTAACACCAACTAGTTCAATATCTGCAGTAGCTGGATTTGTAAGTGCAGGTATAAGTATAGACTAATTCTTTAAACTGGTTAATTAAAAGTTAAACAGGGAATTGTATATAGCCTTTTCCTAATAATATTAGGGAGGGCTATATTTTTTGTGAAAAATAAGTAATAAATCAATTGAAAAGTTACTCTTTGTTAAGTTGGTATATAAGAAAAATCAAAATTTATGATTTACACTTTATTGTTTATGGAATAAGTTATATGGTTTGAAAAATTACATATAAACAAAAAAGATGAATTCTATTAAAAACAGAATTCATCCATTAAATAAACTATATACTAGTGGGTTAAATTGTTAATCATGAGCGGTGAAATGTCATTGCTCAAATTAGTAATAAACTATTTATTTTTATTACAGTTACATCCTTTTTTCTTTACATAGCCTTGCTCGGCTAAATCTCTTTGTGACTGGGAATCGGAAGATTGAGAGTTCGAAGATTGAGAGGATGCTGAAGAGCTACTATTTTTATTATTAGAGTAGTTTTTTCGATAGTTATAATTACTCATAGTACTATCACCTCCAATTAAATATATAAATATTATATGTATGTACTCTATTAATTGTTACGATAAAAAATCTCCTCGATATTTTCCGAGGAGATAAATGGTGGTTCTATTAAAATGATACTAATTAATACCCCCAGTATAGAGGGAAGTAATAAGAATCTTGGTAATATAGATTTTGTTGTTGAGTAGGGGGCTGAGTTGACTGATTTATCATGTCGCGGTTTTGATTACAGTTTCCGGGAGGACCAATTACCGTAGTGGATTGAATTGGGGATACGGCTTGTTTCCATTGTTGTTCATTGAGGCAATAAGTATGGGCCATCATATTAGCGGGAGTTAATCTTAAAATATCAGAACCAAAAATAACTTCTGGGGTTGGGGCGTCGAATATAGCTAATAAATGAGTATTATCTGCTGAAGCAATTTCATAATGCCACCACGCTTGTGGAATGTTGGCAACTTGCCCTGGTTTTATCGGTAAGTTTAATATTTGATTCGTAAATGGATTAAGTAAAGAAACAACAGCAGATCCTGAAATACAGTAAACGAGTTCAGCTGCATTTTGATGAATATGTGGTTCTACAACATTCCCTGTACTTAAATAAATATCTAATAAAGAAGTATTTTCTAAAGTATTTAATTGTTTCATGCCAAGTACATTTATATAATTTTGGGCATCTTTCTTAAAAAAATTACTTTTACTTAAATCATGAGTGAAATTAGTTGAGGGGGAAGTGTAGTCGATATTAGAAGTCAATTGTATTACCCGCCTTTCTATAGGTAAGTATGGATACAACTTTAGGATATGTGCCTAGTGTTAGTTATGTGCATTTGTCTGTATCATAATAAATTAACCTGTTTTATAAAGAATATAGGTTGTGCTTCTTATTTCTCATAATGTAAATACGGATAAAAATTAGAGCGAACTAATGAAAGTCGGAATTATTGATGTTAGGTTAGGAGTAAAAATATTGAAATTTATTTCGTATATTTTAATGGTTACGTTATATGAAAAGACCAATGCCTTATAGAAAGGAATTGGCCTTTTATTTAAGATAGTTTTTGATGAATCATTAATTGTGCTTTAGCAGTATTGGCGTAATTTAGCCATTCTATTGCCAAGTTTTGTTTTGAATCAAAATGGATTTCAATTACGTCTAAATGAGATATCTTTGTTTTAAGTGGAACAGGCATCCCATTTACTTTTACTTTTTTCATGCTATGTGCAATTTTTGGAAATGCAGAGAAAGAAAAATCAATGATTGTAGCACCATCAGGTAAATAAACTGGTTGTAAATCTGTAGTATAAGCTGTAATAGTATTTTCAAATAGTTCATACGATACTAAACTACGGAAAGTGATTGGATCTGTAGTTAATAAATTGTTATTCACAATTGTATCATCCATTATTTTATAAGATATTGCTTGAATATTTGCAGTTCTATCATTCAATAAAGAAAAAATACCGTTATCTTTCAACGTTTTTGCTATTTGTGTTTGAATGATAATTGTTTGTTCAGCATCATTCATATTGACTTTAGTTTTTAAGTTGTTATTAAAATGGCTATTTTCAAGTGCTATATTATCCTCGAAATAGTTTATAGTTGGTTTATATAATTGATGTATTATTCCAAGAATTTTATAGCAATCTAGTACACTTGTAGTTGTAATACAAATTTGTGAAATACCTGATACATTTTGTATTTCTTGTAATTGTGAGTATGCAGTATATACTGGGGGAAACTCATAGTTTATTTCAAATGAAAGGTTTGTATTAGAAAAAGAATGTATCCCTTTTCTTAAATGAGTTATATTTTTTTGAAGGTGTGGCACATATTCGGTTAAAAATTTATGTACTTCAGTATATCTTTCTTTATGTAGATATTGAAAAGCAAGATTTTCTAATTCATGCTGGATTGTATATAACCCTAATCGCTTTGCAAGTGGCGCAAATAGTGTTAATGTTTCATTCGCATAAGCTACTTGTTTTGCGGGTTTTTTAACACTCAATGTTTTTATATTGTGAAGGCGATCTATAACTTTAATAATGCCAACACGTATATCTTGTTGAGAGGATACTAGTAATTTTTTAAAATTAATTGCTTCGTATAATACTTTGTTTTGATCTTGTAGTTTTTTTCCTTTTGTTAATCCATTTACAATATATTGAATAGTCGCACCAAAATGTGATTCAATTTCTTCTAGAGAGTATTCGGTATCTTCTACAACATCGTGTAATAAAGCAGCAATCAATGTTGTAATGTCAGCTTTATAATTTAGCAGTATTTCTGTAATCGCGAAAGGGTGAATAATATATGGTTCTCCAGTTTGACGGTATTGTCCATCATGTGCTTGCTCTGCAAAAATGTATAGCTTTTTTCAAAAGCTTTAATTCATCAAATCGTAGATAATTTGCCTTTTGTAATAATACCTTGCTCATATATATCCATCCCTTAAATTTATTTTTAATAATAATTCTATATAATAGAATAAATACCCTTTGAAATTGTTTTAAGTGTGTAAAAAAATAAAGATATTGAGATTAAACTATATTCGTATATCCATTCATACTTTGGATTGATGGAAAAAAGTAATGAACGTGTTAATTTAATATTACATCAATCATTAAAAAGGGGTGAAGGTTCATGTCATTTAGTGAAATGATTAGAAATGAAGTACTTGGCTGGGCAGGTGTTTCTGAAAAACCGCATCGATTTGGTGGTATTGAAATAAATTATGGTAAGAAAGAACTTGGTCATTTGCATGGCGATAAGTTAGTTGATTTACCATTTCCAAAGGTAAAGCGGGATGAATTAGTGAGCCAAGGATTGGTGAAACCACATCACGTATTACCTGAATCAGGATGGATAAGTTATTATATAAAGAGTGAAGAGGATATTCCATTTGCAATTGAGTTATTTCGTATGCAATATGACAGAATAAAAAAATAATGAAATAAAATAGATAAGTAAAAATATATTTTCATGTCACATCCTTCCTTAATCGTTCGTCTCGTATGTAGAACGGATAAGGAGGGATTTTATTATGAAACATTTTGAGGTAGCAATTGTTGGTGGTGGGCTTGCTGGATTAACAGCATCTATATATTTAGCGAAAGCTGGAAGGAAAGTTATTGTATTAGAAAAGTCCAGTCACTTCGGTGGTCGAGGGATGACTATAAATAAAAACGGCATTTGTATGAATCTTGGTGCACATGCTTTATATAGAGGTGGAGAAGCGTTTATAACTTTTAATGAGCTAGGAGTAAATCTTCCAGGTGGAATCCCATCTACAAAAGCACATGGAATATGGAAAGGGGATATTTATACCATTCCAACAGATTTTCGCTCTATTTTATCAACACCGTTACTTTCATGGTCTGCAAAAGTACAGTTCGCTCGTCTTATGATTCATTTAGGAAACTTAGATTTAGAAAAAGTTCCGAAAATAAGCCTAACTACATGGGCAGAAAATGAAATTAAAGATCCAATGGTTCGAAATATATTTTATGCATTATGCCGAACAACAACATATACGTATGCTCCTACAATACAATTAGCATCTTCCGTACTAACGCAAATACAGCTTTCTATGAAAGAAGGAGTACTTTATGTAGATGGTGGTTGGGAGACGATAATAACAAATTTAAGAGGAATAGCGAATACTAGTGGTGTACAATTTCTGGCTAAAAAGCATGTTTTAAAAATAGAGCATTGTGAAGGAAAACAAAGAATACATTGTTTTGACGATGAAGTATTTGAAGCAGGGGCAGTTATTGTAACAACTCCACCGAAAGAGGCATGTAAAATTATAAAAGGTACAGAAGGAACAAGTTTGCAAAAATGGAGTGAACAATCTATACAAGTGACCGTGGCAGCGTTAGATATTGGTTTAAAACAATTACCGAATCCTTTGCATCATTTTGCATTGGGATTGGATCAACCTATATTTTTCACGAATCAATCAAGAGCAGCTAAATTAAGTGAAGATGGATCAAATGTAGTGAGTCTAATTAAATACCATAACCCTGTACTAGAACTGAATCATATTCAAGAAGAGAAAGAACAGTTAGAAAATATGATGGAATTGTTACATCCGAATTGGAAAAGAGAAGTTGTTGCACAGCAATATTTACCGGAAATTACGGTAGTACATGATTTTCCTCATATTGACCGTGTTGAAAAACCAGGCCCTAGTATACCTGAAATGCCAGGTGTTTACGTTGCAGGAGATTGGGCTGGGCATGATGAAATATTAGCTGATGCTGCGGTAGCAAGCGGGAAACGTGCAGCGTTACACATTTTAAAGCAATTTGAAAGTGAGGCAGTTCATCATGGAAACGGAGCAGTTATATGAAGCGTATCAACCATTATTATTTTCGTTAGCATATAGAATCCTTGGGAGTGTTATGGATGCTGAAGATATCGTCCATGACGTATTTATATCGTTTAATAATATGGAGGACGTTCAATCTATAGAAAATATGAGAGCCTATTTATGTAAAATGGTAACAAATCGCTCAATTGACAAATTACGTTCGGCAGCACATAAACGTAACGTATATGTCGGAATGTGGTTGCCAGAGCCATTTGTGGAAGAGATTGATGATCCATCAGAGTCATTTGTAATGAAAGAATCAATTTCTACGGCATATTTATTACTTTTACAACAACTGACTGAGGTAGAGAGGGTTGTTTTCATATTAAGAGAGGTTTTTAGTTATGACTACGAAGAAATCGCTTCGATTGTAGAAAAGAGTAGTGTGAACTGCCGAAAAATCTTTCAACGTGCACGAAAAAGTATTTTGGATAAGCCGAAGCAGTCAACATTAAGTACGAAGAAGATGGCTGCTTACGTGGAGAAATTTGTATCATCATTGCAGTGTGGGGATGCGCAAGGCATGTTAGAAGTATTAAAAACAGATGCGATATTGAAAGCTGATGGTGGTGGTAAAGTTACAACTGCAATTCATCCAATTTATTCTGCAGATAGAATTATAAGTTTATTCTTTGGAATTGGGAAGAAGTCCCCGGTAGAATACGTTGTTGATTTTAAGATGGTAAATGGTGCCCCAGGCGTTATTGTTAATGTAAATAATAAAGTGACTTATGTGCTTTCATTTACATTTGAGAATGAGAAAATCTCAAACATTTATATGATGGTTAATCCTGAAAAACTTATGCACTTAAATGTAACAGTATAAAAAAAGACGCATTTCTTTAGAAGTGCGTCTTTTTTTTATTTTTCTAACATTTCAAGAGGTACATCTTTTTCGCCGGCTACCTCGAATTTAATTTCCCCGTCTTCTTCATAAATGCGTTTAATAATCGGTATAGTTATCATTAGTTTTTTATGCTGTTTACGTCTTCTAGCAGCATCTAAGTTAATCACGTTCATGTGTAAGCATCCTTTCTTACAGAAATATATAAACAAAAGAAAATGCGTCCGAAAAGGGCGCTTAGTTGAATTAGAAATACCGATTCATTTAAATGGGGTTTAGATTATCTTATAATTGAAAACTGATTGTAAAATAATGTGAATTAAATAATTGCACGTAGAAATTAACTTTACCAAAAAACGAAACAATATGCTATAAAAAATTTTAATTCTTTGTCGTATAACAGGAAAAAGGTGTGCATTTCGCATATAATGAAAAGTAGACAGGCATCATGTACTTTTTCATCATATTGCTTGGAAAGGCGATGGAGAAAATGAATACTCTAGATTCATTATTATTGCAACTTGAACAATATGGAGAAGAGCATGATCGACATAAAGAAAAAAGAGAAGAAAAATTAAGAAATATTTCTCGTGAAATGGGGCAGTTTTTATCAGTATTAGTAAAGGGGTGCAATGCAAAAAAAATTTTAGAAATTGGAACTTCAAATGGCTATTCTACATTGTGGCTAGCAAATGCGGTAGAAGAAACAAATGGAAATGTTATAACTGTAGAACTTTCTTCAGAACGGGTTGGAGAGGCACTTGGAAATTTTGAAAGGGCAAATCTTACACAGAGAATCGATATTCATAATCAAGAGGCTGGGGCATTTTTAGATTCGCAAGTAGATCGTTCATTTGATTTTATTTTCCTAGATTCAGAGCGCACGCAATACATGTGGTGGTGGGAACATATAAAACGTATTTTAGAGCCAAAAGGTTTTCTTGTAATTGATAATGCAACTTCTCATGCGGGGGAATTAGCTGGATTTATAAAGATGGTTGAAGAAGACGTTACGTTTGAAACCGTGTTATTAGCTTTTCAAAAGGGAGCATTTGTTGCGCGGAAGAATAATTAGAAGTGGACCTAATATAATTATCACATTGAAAGATAGTATATGTCAAAAGATAGAGCATTGTATGAATTTAAGAAGGTAACTAAATGGAATTTCAAATTAATAGTCAGTGGTGATAAGTAAGGTAAGCTGTGAAGAATCCGTCTTCAGTATGTTGTTCTCTAGGTCTTAAGTCTGAGGAAAATAATGACGAGAACAGGTATACTTATACTATGAAACAGGGAATGACTGCATAAGCAGGTATTTCTTGAAAAATCGATTTCAAGCAAGCAAAAATGTATATGAAATACGATATATTAGATGAAATATAGTGCACATAAATTCGCACATATAAATAAAGGAGCGATTTTGTTGACTGAACTCGAGAAAAAAGAACCTGTATCGATTGTGAAAGATAATAATGTAGAAGTAGTAGTGGATACAGTAATAAAAGATGCAGAACTTGAAGAACTGAATAAAGAAGCAGATCTTTATGTACAAAAGTTAAATAGCGAGCAAAATACAGATTTATCAAAAGTATTGTCGCAGCTTGGAGACTTAGGGGATAAAGAGCAGCAAGCGGCAGGACAAACGCTATCAGCTTTAAAACGTCCTGTGACAGCGATGATGAATGGAAAGAATGAAGAAATTCCAAATACATTGTTAGAATTACGAAAAGTGGTATCAGAACTTGATCCAAACTCATTAAAAGCAACTGGTATGAAGAAACTTATGTTTAAAGTGTTTAAGAAAAATCCGCTTGAAAATTACGTGCATAAATATCAATCTATAGATAAGCAAATCGAGGAGATTATAAGATCACTTCTCATTGGCCGTGATAACTTGCAAGAGGATACGGTTGGTCTTGAAATGTTAAAAGAGCAATCACACGATAAAATTCACGCTCTTGATAAACAAGTATACTTAGGAAGAAAACTTGCTGGTATGCTTGAAGCTGAGAAACAAAATCCAGAACGTCAAAGGGATATTCCGTTAATAAATGATGCATTAGAAAAGATACTTGTGCGTACTCGTAATATGCAACAAGCAAAAAGTGTATTATTACAATCTATCGCATCTGTAGACATCATTAAGAAAAATAATGAAAAGCTATCAGAGGCAATTCGTAATGCAATTACGATGACGCAAAACGTTATAACGGTTTCAGCTGCAATTCAGCTCGCATTAACAAATCAACGTAAAACAATTGATGCAGTTAATGCGACAAATGAAGCGATTGAATCAATGGTATTAAGCAATTCTCAAGCATTAAAACAAAATACAGAAGAAACAACAAAACTCCTTGAAAATCCTGCAATTAGCATGGATAAATTACGTGAATCATTCCAAAATGTATTTGCCGCTATTGAAGCATCTGAGAAATCGTCAGAACGTATTATTGAGTCTAGTAAGAAATTTGTAATTGAACTAGATACATTTAATGATGAGATGAAGCAGAAACTCATTCAGCGTCCAAGGAAATAACAGACTTTTAGAGGAGGTGAAAAAATGAGTTTCATTCAAGGAGTATTATTACTATTAGGATCATTACTTTTAATCGCATTTACTGTCGTTGTTTTAGTTGTATACTTCGGACGTAAACTTTATTTTTCATGGACGAAACCATATAAGAGAGCACAAGATTCCATTGAGAAATTATCAAACAAATCGACACCGTTTTTACAAGAGTTTACGCAACATCCACTCTTTTATCGCTGGATTCGTACGGAAGGAAAGAAAGAACAACATACATTGAATACTCTTTTCTGTACATCAGGTCAACGTACGAGAGAACAAGTATTTTCAATGTTACCGAAAGAAAAACAGAAAAAAGTGCATGTAATGGCAAAAACAACGAAAAAGCTTACAAATGAAGATATCGATGTGGCCGCGATGAAAGTGAAAGATTTCTTAAGACAAGAAACGCAGCAAACTGTAAAACCGACAGACTTATCGTTTTATAAATTGTATTTCTATGATCGATATCCAGATGCATTAAATACAATTCAAGCATATAAACGCTCGATTAATCCTTCACTACAAAGAACGGTTGATGACATTACAATTTCAGTATTAAATGCATTGCCGTACTATCAAGAACAACGCATGTTTGAACAACAACATAAACTTGAAACGTTCTTAATGAAAGATTTAACAGCGATGTTATCATTAGTGGTACAATTACCACCATCACAACGTCCTGAAAAAGAAGAAGAACTAAAAATATACTTGCAAAATTTCCAAAAAGAAATGGAAGTAGTCGAGCGAGATATTCGTGACTCGATTGATCACGATTTGAATGTGAAGATGAGAGCAGCGACTGAGAAGTTTAAGAATAAATAAAAAAGGCGCCTTAAAAGCTAAGTATTTCTCAGCTTTAAGGCGTTTTTTTTGAGATTTTATTTTGCCTTAACGGTAGTAAAACTAGAAGGAATGCTTTCATTATGCAATCGATCAACTGCAGTTACCACATACGTATACGTTTCTCCAGAAATAGCCGTTTTATCTACGTAAATTTCTCCAAGTTTTGTTTTTCTTACAGTAGTAAGTAAATGTTTTGGGTTTTGTATATCCACTTCATTTTTTCCATTCACACGGTAAATGGCGTAATAAGAAGAGTCATTATCTCTATTGTCAATTATTCCCACGGCAATACCTTCATCTCTTGGAATGGCACCTTTTAAAGTAGGTTGTTTTGGTGGATCATGATCAAGCCAAGGCATAGGTGGAATTAATGCAGGGTGTTTATATATGTCTTTTGAGAGTCTATCTTTAATTCCAAGTGGATTGTTATTAATATCTTTTAAGCTAAAATGCATACTTCCTTTTATTTCAGGATATTGACGATTTAATGCGATTTGTTTTGGATATTCTTCAGGATCAGACCAAGCAGGGACAGAGTTGTTATTAATTTTATAGGCCGCTTGACCGATGTATAGGTGAATCGGTTTGTTATTTGATTCTTTTACCCACCAATCTACTAATATATCATATGCAGCAGGTGTGAAACCTATATTCCAATATATTTGAGGTGTAATGTAGTCAATGTACCCTTTTTGTATCCACTCACGTGTGTCAGCATAAAGGTCATCGTAGTTTCTTTGACCTGCGGTTGTATTAGAGCCAGTTGGATCGTCAGCTATATTTCGCCATACGCCAAATGGACTAATGCCAAATTTTACGTATGATTTTTCTTGTTTTATAGCAGTATTTAAACCTTTTACGAGTTCATTTACATTATTGCGACGCCAATCTTCGATAGTTGAAAAATTCTCATTATTATATGATTCAAATGTTTTTTGATCAGGAAATTCTTCGCCAACTACTTTATAAGGATAAAAATAATCGTCCATATGAATTGCATCAACATCATAATTTTTTACGATTTCTAAAGCGCCTTCCGTTATAAAGTTTTTCACATCTGGAATACCAGGGTTGTAATATAGCTTCCCGCCGTAAGGTACAACCCAATCGGGATGTTGTCTTGCAGGGTGATTATTTGATAATCGATTTATATCAGTGTGATTCATCGTTATTCGGTATGGATTAATCCATGCGTGGAATTCTATATTTCTTTTATGTGCTTCTTCAATCATAAATGCGAGCGGGTCGTATCCAGGGTCTTTTCCTTGTGTACCCGTAATGTATTCAGACCAAGGACCGTAATTTGAAGGATAGAAAGCATCAGCAGTCGGTTTAATTTGTACAACGACTGCATTCATACCAGTGTTTTTTACATCGTCTAATAGTCTTATAAATTCTTGTTTCTGCTTTTCAATAGGTAAGCCAGTTTTTGAAGGCCAATCAATATTGAGAACAGATGCTAGCCATACAGCGCGTAATTCATGTTTTTTGTAAGTAGTATTTACTTCAGCATAAGTAGAGTGAGGGGAAATGAAAGAGAAAGGAGTAAACAATATGACGATACAGCACATCATTACTAAACGTTTCATAATCATTTATACGCCTCCCTATTATACGATTATTTAAAATAATATATGATGTTAGGTTGGCCCTGCAATTGAGAAAAATAAATATTGAAACATTAATTTAATAGGAAAAATATTTTTAGTGAAATTTACTTTCAGTATAACTAAATCGTTTCATTTCTTCATATGCTTGTTAGTAAAGTGAAACTTTCTTTCATTTGAAAGAAACAATTTATAAGTATAGGAGGATTCAATAATGAAAGTTTTATTCGTTTGTTCTGGAGGAATGTCCAGCGCAATTGTTGTAAACGCTTTAAAAAAAGAAGCAGAGAAAAAAGGTATGAACATGGAAGTGCATGCTATTGGAACAAGTGAGGTGGAGGAAGAAGTAAAGAATGGTTGGGATGTTGTAATGGTTGCACCTCAAGTTAGACACCGATTTGACGCTGTAAAAAAACTTACAGAACAAGAATCTATTCCGTGTGGTATTATTCCGCCGCAAGCATACACGCCGCTTGGTGGACCGACTTTATTAAAAACTGTAAATGAATTAATTAGTTAGGGGGAAGCGTTATGAATAAGTTTGTCACGTTTCTTGATAAAAACTTATCTGGACCGATGGCAAGGCTTTCTGAACAGAGGCATTTACAAGCAATCCGTGATGGAGTTATTTCGGCGTTACCATTTATTATCGTAGGGAGTTTCTTTTTAATAGTAGCATTTCCACCATTACCGAAAGATAGTTTCATATCAGTTTGGGCATTGAAAAATCAAACAAGTATATTAATACCATATCGTTTAACGATGTTTATTATGTCTTTATATATAGCATTTGGTATAGGATACAATTTAGCGAAAAGTTATAAGTTAGATGCTTTATCAGGGGCACAGTTAGCAGTATGCTCACTACTTTTAACATTGACGCCCGAATTAATCGATAAAAAAGGATTTATGCTTCCGATGACAAATCTCGGGGGGCATGGATTATTCGTAACGATGATCGTATCTATTTTATCAGTAGAGATTTTAAGATTTTGTAAGACGAAAAATGTAATGATTAAAATGCCAGAACAAGTACCGCCGTCTGTTTCACGTTCGTTTGAAGCACTTATACCTGCTGCATTCGTTATTATTTTAATGAGTTTAGTAACTGTCGTTTTTAGTATTGATTTACATCATGTAGTTGATAAATTAGCGGCACCGTTAGTAAAAGCTGGTGATAGTTACTTCGGTGTAATCATTCCAGTGTTTTTAATTACATTTTTTTGGTCATTCGGAATCCATGGTGTGTCGGTTGTTGGAACTGTTGCTCGGCCATTATGGGAAGTATACTTAGGGAAAAATGGTGAAGCAGTTGCTAGTGGAGCAGATCAGTTACCATTCATATCACCAGAGCCGTTATACCAATGGTTTATATGGATTGGCGGTTCTGGTGCGACGTTAGGGCTTGTATTAGCTATGATTGTATTTGGTCGATCAAAATATTCGAAAGCATTATCAAGAACTTGTATTGTTCCTGGTATTTTTAATATTAATGAACCTGTTATTTTCGGATTACCGATTGTACTAAATCCAATTTTAATTATCCCGTTTATCATTACACCACTCGTAACAGCAACTGTTGCATATTCAGCAACTGCGATGGGATTTGTAACGCCAACACATATTATGCCGCCGTGGACATTACCAGCTCCAATTGGTGCATATTTAGCAACAGGTGGGGATTGGAGAGCGATTGTACTCGTATTTATAAACATAACAATATCATTCCTTATTTATTTACCATTCTTTAAAATGTACGACAAAAACATGCTTGAAATTGAGAAAAATGGTGATGGGGAATCTGTTAATCCGTAAGTTTAATATTTTATTTTTGAGTGATAGGCATTTTGTCTATCACTTCTTTCACATGAAGTCCAGAGAGGGTGAAATGGAATGAATATAAAATTTAGTTATAAAGGTGTATTCTTATTATTATTTGGAGTGATATGTGCGAATTTCCTTTTCGTACCTTTATTAAGAATGCTACATCTATCACAAATGCATAGTATATGGCTCGTTACAAGCATTGCGGCAAGTATTTTGCTTACAGTAGTTGTTTCTTTTATTGATGGATCGTTTGCATCAAAAGCTCAGTTATTTTATAGATTTATATTATTTTCGATCGGTTGTACGTTTGTAACTTACATGATTGTTTTTTAGTAAAGGGGAGGTCATGCATGCTATGTATATTGCAGGGATTATGTCCGGTACTTCATTAGATGGAATAGATGTAGCACTCGTTCATATAGAAGGAAGCGGTGTAGGTTCTAAAGTTGAACTCATCCATTTTACTACTGTGCCATTTAGTAATGATATGAAAAATGAGATCCAGCAGGCATTATCAATAGAAAATTCAAATGTACAACTCATATGCAGTTTAAATTTCAAACTCGGTTTATGCTTCGCCAATGCTGTAAAGGAAGTTTGTAAAGAGGCCAATTTTCCTTTGGGACAATTAGATGTAATTGGTTCTCACGGACAAACGATTTATCATCAGCCAAAGCAAGAAGGCAAGAGTATTTCTTCGACATTGCAAATTGGAGAACCAGCAGTTATAGCATATGAAACGAACACTACGGTTATCTCTAATTTTCGAACGATGGATATGGCAGCAGGGGGACAAGGTGCACCACTTGTGCCATATTCAGAGGTCATTTTGTATCGTCATCAAACTAAAAATAGATTACTACAAAATATTGGCGGAATCGGTAATGTTACAGTAATACCAAGTCATCTAAGTGATAAGAGCGTTATTGCTTTTGATACTGGCCCAGGAAATATGGTAATCGATGATGTATGTCAAAGATTATTTCAGTTGCCATATGATCAAAATGGTAGGATTGCAAAACAAGGAGTAGTTGTAGATGAAATTTTGACATATTGTATGAACCATCCATTTTTGAAAATGAATCCACCGAAATCAACTGGTAGAGAACAGTTTGGAGAAGAGTTTGTAAGTGAATTATTGAAGCGGTTTGAAAAGCATGGTAAAGAAAATCTTTTGAAGACTGTCACGATATTTACAGCAAGTTCAATTGTTCATCATTATAAGGAGTTTATTCTGCCGTATTATGAAATCGATGAAGTAATTTTAGGTGGTGGGGGCAGTTATAATCGTACACTTGTTGAAATGATACGAAATGGATTGAAGGAAGAAAAGTGCGCGATATTCATTCAAGAAGATATAGGCTATTCTTCAGAGGCGAAAGAAGCAATCGCCTTTGCGATATTAGCAAACGAAACGCATCATCGTAATCCGAGTAATGTGCCAAGCGCAACAGGTGCAAAGCAATCTGTAGTTTTAGGGAATATAACATTCCCTCCAATAAGATGATGAAAATGAGGCGAACATATGAAGTATATGATTGGAGTAGATGGTGGGGGCACGAAGACAGAAGCAATTGCATTTGATCAAGACGGAAACGAAGTTGTAAGAGGTACGAGTGGGTTTGGAAATATATTAATAGATTATGAAAAAGCAGTTTTGCATATTATGGAGGCGATCGATCAATGCAAGAAAGCTTTAATAGATGGGCACTGCGTTTGTATTTGTTTAGGGTTAGCGGGTATAAGTGGAGCGAATACAAATGAATTAACATTACGATTAATAAAGAAATATGAAACGAAAATTGAAGTTTTTAATGACGCAATGATTGCACATGCAGCTGCTTTAAAAGGTAAGAATGGAATATTAACTATAGGTGGTACAGGTGCAATTTGTATAGGAAAGAAAGACGAAGTGTACGAGTATAGCGGTGGATGGGGACATATTTTAGGGGATGAGGGAAGCGGTTATTGGATTGCGTTACAAGGTTTAAAGAGAATGGCAAATCAATTTGATCAAGGAGTTAGACTTTGTCCATTAAGCTTAAGGATTCAAGACGAGTTTCGACTTTTAACATCATCTCATATAAAAAGACTAGTATATAGTTCTTCAAAAGATAAAGTTGCAGCAATTGCACCATTAATTATAGAGGAAGCGAGGAATGGGAATGATGATGCACATAAAATTATTCTGCAAGCGGCTAAGGAATTAACGATAATTACGGTGAATATTTACAACAAGATGCAGTTTGATTTATCACCTTTAATTGCAGTTAGTGGTAGTATATTGTGTTCAGTACCTGAAATATATGCTGAATTTAAGAAATGCTGTGAGAAAAGTATGGGAGAAGTTATATTCGTATCACCATCAGAAATGGCAGTGAAAGGAACATATCATTTAATGAAGGGTGTATATTTTATAAAATAGAAGTATGAGAATTTTTGTATGATTTGTAAAAATATGATGTTAAAATATACAAAGGGATGTAAAGCAAGAAAAAGTACAATATACATAGTCATTGAATATTGTATAAGTACTCCCATGTAGAAAGTGAATGATTACATGATTAATAGTATGCAATTTTTGTATTTGGTGGCTTCTTATTTATTTGGAAACATATTGACCGCTTATATAGTAACGAAATGGAAACATAATGTTGATATTCGTGAAGAAGGAAGTGGTAATCCTGGCGCAAGAAATATGGGGCGCGTATATGGAAAAGGGTCTTTCGTCGCTACATTTTTAGGTGATGCGATCAAAGGGGCAATCGTAGTTTCTATTGCAAAATACCTTTTCGAAGATTCTACATTTGTAATGTTAGCTTTACTGGCTGTTATACTTGGACATATTTACCCAATTTTATTTAAAGGCAAGGGCGGAAAAGGCATTTCAACATTTATTGGAGGTTTAATTGCATTTGATTATTTGATAGCGCTTACTCTTATTGCTGTTTTCATTATATTTTATTTAATCTTTAAAGGATTTACTAAGCCCGGACTAATTACAATCGCTTGTTTACCAGTTTGCATGATTTTGTATTCTTACTCTATTGTTACGACTATTTTAAGTGCACTTATCATTGTACTTATTTTATATGTAAATCGAGAATGAAATGAACTTTTAATAAGTGGAGTTAATCTCCACTTATAATTTTTATTAAATACATAAAGGAGATACAACATGGGGTTAATTTATAAAGTTGCTGATCAAGCTTGGGAATTTGAAAGTATACAAAAATTGAATTATAAAACATTTGTAGAAGAAATTCCGCAACATGAAGAAACGAAAGATCGTGTTCGTATAGATCGTTTCCATGAAGAAAATACATATTTAATTTGTTTAGATGACGATAAGTTAGTAGGTATGGTTGCATTGCGAGGAAAACGACCATTCTCGTTAGATTATAAAATTCCAAATCTAGATTTTTATTTGCAAGAACATGGAGAAAATGTATATGAAATTCGTTTACTTTCAGTAGAACGTGAATATCGAAATGGAAGAGCATTGTTAGGTTTAATTCGCTTTTTACATCGTTATTTGCTTCTAAATGGATATGAATTGGCACTCATTTCTGCTACAACACGTGAACTACCTTTATATGAGCAAATGGGATTCAAATCTTTCCATACGTTAGTTGGTACTGAAGAAGCAGCCTTCCAGCCAATGTATGTTACCCCAGCTATGTTTGAAGAGTCGAGTGTTGGGGGTATTATGACGAAAGAATATACGTTTTTACCTGGTCCAGTGGATATTGAAGAAAATGTTCGAAAGGCATTTTCTACTAAGCCTATTTCGCATCGTTCTAAGTCATTTCAAGTGACAATGGAAAATGTAAAAAAACGTTTACTGCAAATAACAAAAGCAAAACGTGTGCAAATAATGTTAGGAACAGGGACGTTAGCGAATGATGCCATTGCTTTACAGTTGAATTCTTTAAAAGGGAAAGGACTAGTTTTAACAAATGGGGAATTTGGAAATAGGTTAGTGGGACATGCAACACGTGCGCAATTACATTATGATACGCATAAAAAAGAAATGGCAGAGCCGTTTCTTTATACAGAATTAGAAAAAATAATGGCAACTGGAAATTATGAATGGCTTTGGTTTGTTCACCATGAAACATCAACTGGAATGTTAAATAATTTAGAAGAACTAAACATTCTTTGTAAAAAATATCAAATGAAACTATGTGTAGATTGTATAAGCTCAATTGGAGCAATACCAATAAATTTGAAGGATGTATATTTTGCAAGTGGTGTTAGCGGAAAAGCGATTAAATCATATACAGGATTATCTTTCGTTTTTCATAACCACATTGTAAAAGTAAACGAGGCAGTACCTGCTTATATGGACATTGGTATGTACGAAGAAAATGAAAGTATCCCATACTCCCATTCATGGAATTTAATTTATGCATTGCAAGAAGCATTGAAGCGACTTGAAGATGAAGAGGCATTTGAAAAAATAAAAGAGGCGTATGCTTATATTGAACAAGCTATTAATACTATGGGTTTAAAGCTTGTTTCACCTAAAGATCATGCCGCTCAAATTGTTCTTACCATTCAATTAAACGAAGGGCAGTGTTCTAAGGCAGTAGGTGATGCATTAGCATTACAAGGATATATTGTTCATTATGAATCAGCATATTTACAAAAGAATAACTGGATTCAAATAGCATGTCTGAATCACTATAAAGAACGTGATATGAAGAGGATGTTAAATTGTTTGCAGATGTGTGTGTTAAAGAAAGTTCTTTTAACGTAAATGCTTGTATATTTATTATATAATTTCTACAAGGCTATGAGTCACACTTGCTAAGTGTATAGAAGTGCATTTTTTGACAAGAGTTTAAAAGAGAGTGAAAGCTCTCTTTTAAACTTACTTAAATGAATTACCCACAGATTGGAATACCGAGAACTCTCAAAGCTAGTGCTACTTGAAGAGTAATTTCCAATCTAGCAATTTCGATGCCAGCAACTGTGAGTACTAAAAAAGGTTGGCCGTTTACGAACACAATACAACTTTCCATATATACGCCTCCTTTCTAGTGATCTACTACAGTATATGAGTGAAACTGCAATACGTTATAGTTGGATTTATGAATTTTATAAAAATAATAGATTTACCCTATGTTTACGAAACAAATGGAGTTTCATAGTGTTAATAATTTAATTGTTAGACAAGGAAGCATCTATAATAAGATGCTTTTTATTATATTTACGTTTCAGCGTGACAATAAATAAAGTTAATCAATGACGAATTGAGAGGGAAATATATTGATAAATATTTGTATGAGGTAAACTAAGAAGGTTTTAGAAAAACGAAAAGGAATTTTTATACTTGTAACATAAAAATTCTAGGGGGATGTTAATATGGAAAAAACTATGATGGTAGAAACAACAAACATGATGATGTCTATGGAAAAAATGATGTGTGAAATGAAGTGTATGAAAATGATGATGAATAACATGATGCAAATGGATGTAGAAATGGATAAGGCAATGATGGTGAAAATGAATGAATGTGATGAAATGATGAAGACTACTATGTCTATGATGAAAGCGATGAAAGAGAAATGTTGTTGAAGTAGCAAAGTATAGCGTAAAATGATGATGATCTTGTAAATTTAAATTAGTAAAGAGCCTGTTTTAGTTGGTAAATTAAAATAGGCTCTTTTAACTATTGTTCAAAAATAAATTGAGTTGACAAAAAAGAACTAAAAGATTATTTTAGTTCTTTTTTCTGTATTAACACTGTTCAAATCATTTGTTTAAAAGCTATAGATGATGGTTAGGCAGTGAGAAAAGACAAGTAAGAGCCTATCTTTCTTCGTTAAATGTGTGCTGAAGTAAATAATGACTCCATTTTTACTTTGCTCTTCTCTCGAATTTCAGCATCCGCATGTCGCATAACATATTTATGCGCTACAGCGATTGCTAAAACATCATCTAATAAGCCAATCCCAATAATAGCAGCTATATCTGGAATGAAATCGATTGTTAATACGTAATAGGATAAAGCGGCTAATATAATGAGTTTCGCTTTAGTAGGTAACTCTTTCTTTTTCATTGTGTAAAATAAAATAATACTTTCATATACGCTGGATTTACCGAGGTTTACTGAGCTTTTTTTGAATTTTTTCCAAAGTGTCTGTTTCTCCATATAAACACTCCTTTTCCAAAAAATAGATTTTTTAAAAGGATGGACAAAGAAGCGAAAGAATAATCAATTTTATTGTTTTTTCTTATTGTATATTTCGATATTTATAAGCGAATACCTGTTCAAAATAAAACAATGCTTGTTAAGCGGATACGAATATGGAGATGGATGAAGAGAAAATCTGTTTTGGAAAGCAAATAAGTTTCCGATAGAGGTTTCAATGAATTATTTGCGTTCTGCAACGAAGGCAGAAAAAACTTTTGATTTCTTAATATCAGCTATCTTGACAATAATTATTAGATTGTTTATAGCGTATATGAATCCGAATACAACAATAATATTGAAAGGAATTAAGGATATAAATAATCAATCACTTACATTCATTCCAATTTTAGCTGGTTTTAATATAGCTAATTACCTCGTTCCTTATGATTCTAGTACTTGCTGGTTCATTTGCTACAAGTATTTTTGCTGATAGAACGTTTTTTATCCCTAATTTACCAAAACAACCATATCGTTTTGGCGTAGGTGTTTATGAGGGCGTAGTAGCTCATAGTACAGCGACTTCTGAAATATTCAAAAGTATGAATCTCGTACATGAAGAAACGCATTTGTTCAATATGCTGTTGATTGAGATGAAACAATCCAAATCGCTAATATAAAATACATTGCATATGGCGGTGGACCTGCTGCTAATAAACGATTTGTACATGTAGAGTTATGTGAAACAGCAGACCATACAAAGCTCGAGCGTTCATATGAAAAATACGTAAAACTTTTAGCGGAAATCTTAAAAGATAACAAGTTATCTGTAGGAAAAGGATTGTGGATTCACTACGATGTGATTAAATACCTTGGCGGTACAGATCATGAAGATCAACTTGATTATTTAAAATCTCATGGGGGATCAGGAGCTCAATCCCGTGCTGATGTACAACGCGCATACAATAATTCTAGTGTGGATGTTTCTGTACCTGAAAGCCACCTAAACCAACAGAAGTACCAACAGCTGTAACCGATGGTATAGCTTATATTAAAGGCTACAACGTTAATTTACGTAAAGGACCAGACACAAGCTATTCTAAGATTCGTCAACTAAATAAATCAGAAGCTTATGTTGAATGGGGCGAAAAGCCTGGTTGGTTAAACCTTGGTGGAGAGCAATGGATTAAGAACAATCCATCCTATGTGAAGTTTAGTAAGAAAAGTACAGTAGATTCTTCTATTGTAGGAAAGCGTGTTGTTTCTAAAGTTAATATTCTACGTTTCTATGATGCTCGATCTTGGCAGGATAAAGACGTGGATGGTTTTGTAGATGTAGGTGAGGCGTTTACAATTTTTAGGAAGTTAAATATGGAAGGTTCAGTACAATTTAAGGTGCACAATAGTATAGGGAAAACATATTATATTACGATCAATGAAGTTTATGTATTTGTAACTGTATTACTACAGTATAGTACACTCATAGGAGGTAGTTATGTGTTTGATAAAAATGAAATACAAAAGATAAATGGGATACTTCAAGCTAATGCATTAAATCCAAATTTAATTGGCCCTACACTTCCCCAAATCCCACCATTTACTTTACCCACAGGTCCAACAGGAGGGACAGGCCCAACGGGAGTAACGGGTCCAACAGGAGTAACGGGTCCAACGGGAGTAACGGGTCCAACAGGAGTAACGGGTCCAACAGGAGGAACTGAAGGTTGTCTTTGTGATTGCTGTGTTTTACCTATGCAAAGCGTTTTACAACAACTTATTGGAGAAACTGTTATTCTTGGCACTATTGCAGACACACCCAACACGCCCCCGCTTTTCTTTCTATTTACTATCACTTCTGTGAATGATTTTTTAGTTACAGTTACAGATGGCACCACAACCTTTGTGGTCAATATATCTGATGTAACAGGGGTAGGTTTTTTACCACCAGGACCACCTATTACATTACTTCCACCTACTGATGTAGGATGCGAGTGTGAATGTCGTGAACGACCAATTAGACAATTACTGGATGCGTTTATCGGATCTACAGTAAGTCTTTTAGCAAGTAATGGTTCTATTGCAGCAGATTTTAGCGTGGAACAAACAGGACTTGGGATAGTACTAGGGACATTACCTATAAATCCAACTACAACCGTTAGGTTTGCAATTTCAACTTGTAAAATTACAGCTGTGAATATAACCCCTATTACGATGTAGTCTATTTCTTTCAGAAGTATCTGTTGCTACTCGATAAGAAAAGCACAGTTTATTTGTCCACCTTGAAAACGTATTGTTTTCAAAGTGGACAATCTACGTTTCTAGGATGCTCCATCTTGGAAATATAAAGATGGAGCTGGTTCTGTAGATGCAGGGATTTATGATTGATGCAAAAGTGAGTGTCAATGGTTCGCCACAGTACAAAGCACACAGCAGTAAAGGGAAAACATACTATGTTATTGCAAATGAAGCCTATTTATTCATCTAACGCACTATACCTTCATGAGTAATTAACCATGCCACCTTACTCTTTCTATATCTTTCATTTGTAAATTTCTTACTACTATATTATTGGCGTACAATATATGGCTAAATGTATCTAAATGTTTTTCTAAACGGACAAAATTCCCAAATTGATATGGTAAGGCTATAAAAACTATAATGAAAAATAATAAATATCTCTAATGCACTATTAGGATTTTTCCATTCTATATTGCAAACCTTCTTTCTAAAAGATAAGCTCATATGCTAAATCAAAATGAAGGTTATATAATGCTTTCGTATTACATATTAAATTGTAGAACTTAGTTCCTTGATGTACATATTGGTGTAATTTATTTTGAATTGGTGAAACAATGATTTTTAACATTCCTTTAATATCTTCATTAAAGAAGTTATAGGAGGGAATAACTTGGACTCATTATTTGATGTAATAGCAAATGTTATTTTATTTTATCCTCGAAATGACATGAAATTAAAACACCATATTGCCAAATTAAGCGAATTTGAGTGGTTTCGAAAGTTACACGAAGATACAAAGTATACAAGTTTAATTTGGAGTAATAGGAAAATCAAGAAGTATATTTTGAATTCTACAAATATGGAAGCAATAATAAATTCCGAGAAAAAACAAAAAGAATTTGTTCATCTAGTACAGGATGAATATAAAAAAAGAAGATAAGAATTTTTTTATTTTTCATATTTGGCGAAACAAATGGTACAATGAAAGCTAATGTGAAAAATAAGGAAAAGAAGTGGTCTATTTGAAAAACTTTTTAGAATTAGGAATTAGTGAAACTTTTAATCATACATTACGTGAAAATGGAATTACAGAAGCAACACCGATTCAGGAGAAGGCAATTCCTGTTATTATGTCAGGTAAAGATATTATTGGGCAGGCGAAAACAGGAACGGGTAAAACGTTAGCATTCGTGTTACCGATTTTAGAAAAAATCGATCCAGAGTCTAGTGATGTTCAGGCTTTAATTGTTGCACCAACAAGGGAACTAGCACTGCAAATTACAACTGAAATTAAAAAAATGCTTGTTCAAAGAGAAGATATTAATGTACTAGCGATATATGGCGGACAAGATGTAGCACAACAATTAAGAAAATTAAAAGGTAATACACATATAGTTGTTGCGACACCAGGACGATTATTAGATCATATACGTCGTGAAACAATTGATTTAAGTAATCTTTCAACAATTGTACTAGATGAAGCGGATCAAATGCTTTATTTCGGATTCTTATATGATATTGAAGATATTTTAGATGAGACACCTGATAGTAAACAAACGATGTTATTCTCAGCAACGATGCCAAAAGATATTAAAAAATTGGCGAAACGTTATATGGAAGAGCCGCAAATGATTCAAGTACAAAGTGAAGAAGTAACGGTAGATACAATTGAGCAGCGTGTCATTGAGACGACAGATCGTGCAAAGCCAGATGCACTTCGTTTTGTTATGGATCGTGATCAGCCATTTTTGGCAGTTATTTTCTGTCGTACAAAGGTTAGAGTAAGTAAGCTGTATGATAATTTAAAAGGACTAGGTTATAATTGTGCTGAACTTCATGGTGATATACCTCAAGCGAAACGTGAAAGAGTCATGAAGAGTTTCCGCGAAGCTAAAATTCAGTACTTAATTGCGACTGATGTAGCAGCTCGTGGACTTGATGTAGATGGTGTAACGCACGTATTTAACTTTGATATCCCTGAAGATGTAGAAAGTTATATTCACCGCATTGGCCGAACAGGACGTGCAGGTGGATCAGGTCTTGCAATTACGTTCGTTGCAGCGAAAGATGAAAAACATTTAGAAGAAATTGAAAAAACGCTTGGTGCACCAATACAAAGACAAATAATCGAACAACCGATGATAAAAAATGTAGATGAAAATGGAAAACCGGTACAAAAGCCGGCTCCAAAGAAATCAGGTCAATATCGTCAAAGAGATAGCCGTGAAGGTTCAAGAAGTGGTTCAAAAGGTGGTCCAAGAAACGATTCAAGAAATAGTTCGAGAAATGATAACAATCGATCATTTAATAAGCCAAGTAATAAGAAAAGTAGTACAAAACAAGGTCAGCAAAGACGTGGCCGTTAAATAGTTATTATTCAAAAAGAGTCGCAAAGTGTTGCGGCTCTTTTTGTTTTTATACAACGAAGTCGATATAAGTACAAGGGTGATTGCATAAAAACAACCTTTGAAATTTCATTTACCGTATTAAATAATTTAAAATTCATAAAGGAAATATAAAGTAGGTTGTTGTATATGTACGATAACAGGAAACTTTTCACATACTAAACATATACTTTAAATAAACCGACAGTCGGTCCGTAGGAAGGAGTACATGAATGAGGATCGTAAAAGAATATGGGGAGCGTAGAAATGAAATTTTAGAAACTGCTGAACGTTTGTTTGTTACAAAAGGGTATACGAAAACTACAGTAAATGACATTTTAAGAGAGATTGGTATAGCAAAGGGGACGTTTTATCATTATTTTAAGTCGAAAGAAGAAGTAATGGATGAAATTATTATGAGGATTATTAAAGCGGATGTTGCTAAAGCGAAAGCAATTGTCTCTAACCCTAATATCCCAGTTTTGGATAAGTTATTTCGAGTTTTAATGGAACAATCACCAAAATCAGGAGATGTAAAAGATAAAATGATTGAACAATTTCATCAGCCAAATAATGCGGAAATGCATCAAAAAAGTATAGTACAATCAATTATTCATTTATCTCCTGTTTTAGCAGAGATTTTAGAACAAGGAATCGCTGAAGGCATATTTTCTACTCCATACCCACAAGAAACGATTGAATTATTACTCTCTTCAGCACAAGTCATATTTGATGAGGGTTTATTCCAGTGGAAGCCGGAAGAAATGATGAGGAGAGCTAAAGCTTATATCAAAATGATGGAAGTATCTGTTGGAGCGAAAGAGGGAGCCTTTGATTACATGGTGGAGGTTTTAATCAAACAGAAATAGTAATTTTCTGTTTGGATATTATCGACCGACAGTCGGTCTGAATCGAATGAAAGGTGTGATAAGGATGTCAGCTAGTATAAGGTCTTCGATGAAAGATTTTCACTTAATGGTGAGTGGACAAATTATTACTATTTTAGGTTCAACACTTTTACGTTTTGCCCTGTCATTATATGTGCTAGATATAACAGGGCGTGCTGATATATTCGCAGGATTATATGCGGTAACGAGTATTCCGTTTTTGCTAGCCCCTCTTGGCGGAGCGATAGCAGATCGTTTCAATCGCCGTAATTTAATGGTTATTTTTGATTTTATCAACGCTGCGATTGTATTAAGCTTTATAATTTTGTTATTTACTGGACCTGTATCTATTATATTAATTGGAACAATTATGTTTTTACTAGCAGTCGTTAGTGCAATGTATTCACCTGTTGTAATGGCGAGTATTCCGCAATTAGTTCCAGAGAATAAGTTAGAGCAAGCGAACGGTATCGTAAATGGTGTGCAAGCATTATCGAATATAGTTGCTCCTGTATTAGGAGGAATACTGTACGGCATAATTGGTTTGAAAATGCTCGTAACAATAAGTTGTCTTGCTTTCTTTTTATCTGCGATTTTAGAAATGTTTATTAAAATACCTTTTATAAAAAGAGCGCGAGAAAGCCATATAATACCGACAATTGTAAAGGATATGAAAGAAGGATTTATATATGTTTTAAAACAACCATTTATTTTGAAATCTATGCTTTTAGCTGCATTACTAAATTTAATACTTACACCGCTATTTGTTGTTGGCGCTCCAATTATTATACGAGTAACAATGGAAAGTAGCGACACGTTATACGGAATTGGAATGGGATTGATCGATTTTGCTACTATTTTAGGTGCATTATCGATAGGTTTTTTTGGGAAAAAGCTACAGATGAAAACATTGTATTACTGGATGCTTTTAATAGCTTTATTAGTACTACCAATGGCACTATCAGTTACGCCAGTTATTCTTAATTTAGGATACTATCCACCATTTATCCTCTTTATACTTTCTTCTATTCTAATTGCAATGATCGTGACAATTGTATCCATCTATGTGATTACTGTAGTCCAAAAGAAAACACCAAATGAAAACCTAGGAAAAGTAATGGCAATTATAACAGCGGTATCTCAATGTATGGCACCAATTGGGCAAGTCATTTATGGTTTTATGTTTGAAGGATTCAGTATGAAAATTTATTTACCTATATTATTTATTAGTTTCATAATGATAATAATAGCGATAGTGACGAAGAAAATATTATGGAATGAAGGGAACTAGCTCCATATGATTAGGAGAATGTTAAAAAGAGATTTCTCTCAAAATAAAATGATAATTACCATTCTATTTATGTTTATCATGTTATCAAGTCTTTTAATCGCAAGTGCTTCAAGTAACGTTATAAATCTATTGAACTCAACGGATCAATTGTTTAAAGTATCAAACGCACCGCACTTCGTACAAATGCATGCCGGAGAAATAAACCAAAAGTCAATTGATTCATTTGTAGCGCAAACTCCTTTTGTAAAAAAACAACAAACAGCAGAGATGGTTCAAATAGGCGGATCTAACATTTTTATAAAGAAGAAAAATCAAGCGGAACATAATAGTGTAATGGACATTAGCTTTGTTAAGCAAAATACTATTTTTGACTTTTTATTAGATTTAAATAATGAATTGATCGATGTTAGGAAAGGAGAAATAGGTGTACCAATTTATTATATGCAAAAATATCATTTGCGTATTGGAGATAAAATTTGGGTTGTTAAAAATAATAATGAGCTAGAATTTACTATTTCGGCATTTGTTCGTGATGTTCAAATGAACCCATCACTTGTTAGTTCAAAACGATTTGTAATAAGCGATGAAGACTTCGAAAGAATAAAGGGGAATTTTGGAGAAAGTGAATATCTTATTGAATTCCAGCTAACAGATTTAAATAAAATAAATGAATTTGAAACTTTATACCAGTCATCAAACTTACCTCAAAAAGGTCCCTCTATTACGTATTCACTCTTTAAAACACTCAATTCATTAACAGATGGAATAATAGCTGCAGTACTTATCATAATAAGTGCATTATTAATGCTAATCGCGATTTTATGTATTAGATTTACGATTATTACTTCAATGGAAGAAGATTATCGGGAAATTGGTGTTATGAAAGCTATCGGCATTCAAAGTAAAGATATTCAAAAACTATATGTAACAAAATATGTTGTTATTTCCGCTATCGGATGTATATGTGGATATATCCTTTCGTTATTTGTTACAAAAATATTTACCTCTAACATCACACTTTATATGGGGACAGCTAATAAAAGTATTTTATATTATTTTGTGCCATTGATAGTCACAACATTGTTATTTCTAGCCGTTATCCTTTTTTGCCGCATCATTTTGCGGAATTTTAGGAGAATTACAGCAATAGACGCTTTACGATCAAGAGATAAACTAGGAAAAAGAAAGATTAGAAGATTTTTTTCTCTCTATCAAACTAAAATTACAAATGTAAATATATTTATTGGTATACAAGATGTAGTGAAACGATTTAAGTTATATCGAGTATTAAGTATCGTTTTAATTATTGCAGTGTTCATGATTGTTGTACCAGTTAACTTTTTGTACACGATTCAGTCACCGCAATTTGTTAATTATATGGGAACAGGAAAGAGTGATATGCGAATAGATTTACAGCAATCTGAAAATATAGAAAAACGGTTTAATGACGTTATATCGTATATCGGAAACGATGAAGAGGTAGAAAAATATGCAGCATTTGTAACGAGTACATTTAAAATGGTGAAAGCTGATGGTACAAATGGAAATTTAAATGTAGAAGTGGGAGATTTCGCCCAATTTCCAATAGAATATGTTAAAGGTATGGCACCAAAAAATGAAAATGAGATCGCTCTCTCTTATATGAACGCAAATGAATTAAAAAAGAATATAGGGGATGAAATCGTTTTATTTGTAGAAGGAAAAGAGAAAATGCTAACTATTAGTGGTATATATCAAGATGTAACGAATGGAGGAAAAACAGCTAAAGCGAGTTTTTCTTACAATAAAGAAGATATATTATGGTACGTAGTAAATGTAGATATGAAACCCAAAGTGAATCTACAAGAAAAAGTGAAGGAGTATAAACAAAATTTAAATTCTGCAAAAATAACAGATACGGATAATTATTTATCTCAAACTTTAGGAGAGACAATCAAACAATTAAGACTGGTGACACAAGTGGCAATTTTGATTGCTATATTGATATCGGTTTTAATAACTGCGATGTTTTTTAAAATGTTATTGGTAAAAGATTCTTCGCAAATATTAATTATGAAAAGTATCGGCTTTTCCTACAAAGATATTCGTATACAATATGTTACTCGTTCTATTGCTATAGTATTAGTAGGTATTTTAACAGGGACATTTATAGCTGCTACGTTTGGAGAAACACTAATAAGCTGGTTAGGTTCATTTATGGGAGCAGCTCACATAAAGTTTGTTGTTAATCCAATCATTTCTTATGTAATATGTCCAGCTATTTTATTTATATCTGTGACCGTAGCAACACTTTTTAGTAGTTTTACAGTGAAACAAAAAAATGATTTAAAGCTAAATGGGGAGTAGGAGGTGTGTAATTTGAAAAAAATTTTAGAAGTAAAACAATTAAATAAAAAATACGCAATGGATGGAAATAAAACTTGCCATATGTTAAAAAATATAAATTTAGAGATTTATGAGGGAGAGTTTATATCGGTCATGGGACCTTCTGGTTCAGGGAAATCGACGTTACTATATAATATTAGCGGAATGGATCAAATGTCATCAGGAAGTGTGAAAGTTGATAGTAAAGAAATAACATGTATGAAAGAAGAAGTGTTAGCAAAATTACGACTCAGCGAAATGGGATTTATTTTTCAACAGAGCAATCTTCTTAGAAATTTGAATCTTTTTGATAATATAGTTTTGCCTGCGTATTTAGCAAAAGTTGAGAGCAGGAAAATAATAAATAAACGTGCACTTGAATTGATGAAGAAAACGGGAATTAGTCAAATTGCAACTAATAATATAACTGAAGCATCAGGAGGAGAATTGCAAAGGGTATCTATTTGTAGAGCACTCATAAATAAACCTAATATTATTTTTGCTGACGAACCAACGGGTGCTTTGAATTTAAAAGCGACAGAAGAAGTAATGGATATTTTAGCAAATATAAACCGTATGGGAACTACAATTTTGCTAGTTACTCATGACGTAAAGGTAGCAGCTAAAACAGAAAGAGTTCTTTTTATGGTGGACGGAGAAATTGTTAGCGAAATACAGATGGGTAAGTATAGAAACGATGATTTGAAGGTGCGAGAAGAGCAGTTGTTAAAATGGTTAACTGTACTTGGATTTTAAAGAGATAATATTTTTGACTCCTATTGAATATAGGAGTTTTTCTTTGTTTGAAAGTTTAAAAAGAGATATAATAATTTTCTGACTATTGATTATGGAGGGGTATAAATGAAAAGTGAAACGTTACACACTCAAGAAGATATATTAAAAATGCTTGATTCATTATTAAGACCCGCAGTACCATTTTGGAATGAATTTTACACGAATAGAGAAAAGGATGTTCCTTTTTTTGCAAATGTTCCAGATGAGAATTTAGTTTCATATATACAAACAGAATGGATTTCAAAAGAGAAAGTGTTAGAGCTTGGATGTGGTCCAGGAAGAAATGCAATTTATTTAGCGAAACAAGGGTTTGATGTAACAGCCGTAGATTTGTCTATAGAAGGAATTAATTGGGCCAAAGAGAGGGCGTTAGAAAACGGAATAGAAATACAATTTGTTTGTGAATCGATTTTTAATTTGGATTTTCAAGATGAATATGATTTTGTATATGATTCCGGTTGCTTGCATCACATTCCACCACATAGAAGAATGAATTATGTTGATTTAGTTAAAAACTCATTAAAATCGGGTGGTTATTTCGGATTAACATGTTTTGCAGCAGGTGATTTGAATGAGCGAAATGGATCGGAAATAACGGACTGGGATGTGTATAGAGGATGGAGTTTACAAGGTGGTCTTGCATATTCAGAAGAAAAGTTAAGAGAGATATTTAAAGAATTTGAAGTAATTGAAATTAGAAAAATGAAGCAAATTGAACAACCAAATAATATGTTTGGAGAATCATTTCTTTGGACAGCATTATTTAAGAAGAAATAAAACATAGATAATTGACAAACTCATCGTTTTTATAGACAATACACTTATGAGAATGTACGTTCGGTTTTATTATCCGATGTATGTTTTGCATAAATACATAACAAGGGGATGTCTCTAAATGGGTAACACAAATCAAAAAATCACTACGTTTTTAATGTTCGAGGGCAAAGCTGAGGAAGCGATGAATTTTTACACATCGCTATTTAATCAATCAGAAATTGTAAGTATCTCTCGTTATGATGAGAATGGACCAGGTAAAGAGGGAACTGTAATTCATGCAACTTTTACGCTAAATGGACAAGAGTTCATGTGTATTGATAGTTATGTAAAGCATGATTTTACATTCACCCCAGCTATGTCTCTTTATGTAACTTGTGATACGGAAGAGGAAATCGAAACCGTTTTTAATAAACTAGCACAAGATGGAAAAGTTCTTATGCCTTTAGGTTCATATCCGTTTAGTAAAAAGTTTGGCTGGTTAAATGATAAGTATGGTGTGTCTTGGCAGTTAACTCTTGCTGGAGATGAATAATTAAAATAATATGGTGATATTAATGTTATAAAAAATAAAAGGGATGATACAAGATAAATATGTATCATCCCTTTTATTTTTTGTTTTACAACCGTCATCGGTTGTATTTATAACGACTTTAGGGGTGCTTTTTAAGTTTTTTATATAATATAAAACTGCTAATTTAATTTTTCAGCTTATCTAGTAATTGAATTCATTAACTGGAAGAAGTATTCAGGCTTATAAGTTTTATTTAGGTTATACCATGAATGTAACGTATCTGGTGCAAATACATCAATTTTTTTCAATACTTCCATTGCAAATTCCAGAGGAGCTACTCCTGATGCAGTAATCAAATTTTCATCACATACTGCAGGTTCCATCTTATAAAGTTGTTCTCCTTTATAATTAGGACAAACCATTTTAATATATTCTAAATCATTGCTTGTATGTTTTCTAGAATCTAGGTATCCAAAATTCGCTAACCCCTCAGTTGCACCACAAATGGCAGCAACAATAGTGCCGAGTTTTAACGCTTCACCAATTTTTTTTAAGATAGGGTGATGAATGCTTTCCCCCCAAGTAGTCCCTCCAGGTAAAACTAAAAGATCGTTACTCTCAAGAGTACATTCATCCAGGGAAATATCTGGCTTTATGCTCAGTCCTCCCATCGTAGTAATAATTTCATTATTAGCTCCTACTGTAACTACCTTTAAAGGGGCTAACTCTTTTTTGAAATATCTTCCTGAGTTTAGTTCTGCAATTAAATGTCCATATTCCCAGTCTGACATCGTATTAAATACATAAAGATAAACTTTTTTTGTTTGCATACAATAACACTCCAATCACAATTGAGTTTTTCAAAAAAATATTAATAAATAAATTTTACAATATTTATCATTTGAATTTAACCTATTTCCTTAAGAATTCTTTAAAAAATAATTTGGATACTTTATTTGAAGGTATGGTTTACGAATTAAACAACCTTCAAAAATATAATAGTTGAAATTTGTTGGTTTTAGAATGAAGAAATTAGGCTCAATATACCAATTTAATTATTCATAATTGAGTTGTGGTATAATTTACATACAGGGGGAAAGTAGATGACACAACATAAAGAAGAGCAAATGAATGAGGCATTAGCATTATTTTACTTTGCATATAAAACTTTTACAGAAAAACCAGATGAAATAATAAAAGAGTATAGTATACAGCGTGTACATCATAGAATTCTGTTTTTTATCGCTCGTTTTCCAGGGCTTAGTGTAAATGAGCTGCTATCACTTTTAGAAATAAGTAAACAAGCTCTTCACGGACCGTTGCGCCAACTGTTAGATAAAGGACTTATTGAGAGTAATGAAGCTGCACATGATCGTCGTGTGAAACAGCTGTCTTTAACAGAAGAAGGAACAGACTTAGAGAAAAAACTGAGCGATGTTCAAAGAGAACAAATGGGAGCTATTTTCTCACAGTTTGGCGAATCATGTGAAGAAAATTGGCATCAAGTTATGAATGAAATGGCAAATAGCCGTTCAGGATTTGATGCATGGACGTCTAAGCGTGAAATACCAGTAGAATAAAAGATAGAAACAGTATCTTGTTTTGTAGTTTGAAAAATCATAAATTTTTATCTGTATATTTGGCAACTATGGATAAAAAATTCACATTGCCAAAAACTTTATATGTGTACGTATTGAAATTTTAAAATTCATATTTCCGAGAGGGGAATTATAATGATAAAACTTGTACTCATTCGTCACGGACAAAGTTTGTGGAATCTTGAAAATCGATTTACAGGATGGACAGATGTGGATTTATCAAAGAATGGATTAAGTGAAGCGAGAGAAGCAGGAACAATATTAAAAAAGAATGGATATACATTTGATGTTGCGTATACCTCGGTACTAAAACGAGCAATTCGTACATTATGGATTGTACTGCATGAAATGGATCTCACTTGGGTCCCTATACATAACTCATGGAAGTTGAATGAACGCCATTATGGTGCACTACAAGGATTGAATAAAGACGAAACTGCAAAAAAATATGGAGATGAACAAGTTCATATTTGGAGAAGAAGTATAGATGTGAGACCGCCTGCACTTACTGAAGATGATCCTCGATATGAGGCGAACAATCCAAGATATAAAACGTTAAAAAAAGATGAATTCCCATTGACTGAATGTTTAGAGGATACGGAGAAAAGAGTAGTTGATTATTGGCATTCAGAAATTGCACCGTCATTAAAAAGTGGTGAGAAAGTAATTATTTCATCGCACGGTAATACAATTCGTTCGCTAGTGAAATACTTAGACAATCTTTCAAGTGATGGTGTGGTTTCATTAAATATTCCAACTAGCATTCCGCTTGTTTATGAGTTAGATGAAAAATTACGTCCGATTCGTCATTATTACTTAAGTATGGATGGAGAAGTACCTGAAGGGGAAATTCCGAAACATATTTCTTTTTAACATGAAAATTTGAAACACATGCTTGTCTACATATACAATGTAGATTCATGATAAAGTGAAACTTTAATCAGTGGAGGGTGTTCATCCCGCACTGATTATTAGCCTTCACCAATCGGGCTTTTATGGGCAGTTGATCCCTCACCTAACGTCTTTGCTTTCGCTGAATTTTGAGGTGGGGGGTCTTACTGCCCGTTAATGCGGGATAAAAGACGTGGCCTGCTTCTAATGTATATGCGATGGTGCTAACTTTAGAAGGTTGTCCACGTCTTTTGTCATAAAGAGAGCTGTTTGTGCATGTAATGGTATCGTGAGTAGTTTTGGAATGGAGGGTGATGTGATTGACGATCTCTAACATTCGAATTGGCTTATTTATTTTAGCAATCGTCTTTATTGTTCTTGTTTTCTTTTATTGGAGAAATGAAGAGTTGTACGAGGAGAAGAAACAACGAATTCGAAAAACGTGGTACGGTTTGTTCATAACATCAGTCACAGTTTATTTCACGATAAAAGGAATAGATTTAACCCTCTGGAAAAATCTTTTAATGTTTACTGCGATGGTAATTTTCGTTGATATTGCATTCATTTTGACACCAAATATTTCAGAAATATGGGGCGCAAAATTCAGCGATATTGGAAAGACGGTCCAATCAATTAAAAGGTCATTAATTGCTTCAAAAGCAAGAGGAGAAATATATACGACAATTATTCAAAATGTGAATCCAACAGCCTTTGGGACAATGGAATGGCATACGGAAGAGGAATATACAAAAAGCTTAAACACATTTTTAGATTCATATGGGGAAAAGATTGGTGCGAAAATTGTTGTATTTGAAGCGGTGAAGGAATTAAATACAAACTTTCGTGGTATCCGCTCTCAATTTAGTATTATTGTTCCATTAGAACACATCGAGCAATTGAATGAGCAGAAAGCGGTGCAAGTAGAAAATGTCGGAATTATACCAGCAAAAATAGTTAGTGATGTTTTCATTGTTATTGATGGGAAGAAAAATAACCTTCAAGATCGAGATTTTGAAAATGTATATAATTTAACAATTCATCATAGTTATTTTAGTAAATAAGGACAGAATCTTTTTCTGTCCTTTTCACCTATACATAAAGGGAGAACAAATTCAGACAAGCTTGTATAAAATTGGACAATCATTCCTACACTAGCACGTAGAGGTGATTGTAGTGATAAAAGATTATGACAATGATTTTTTTAAAGAAGATAATGAAGATACAACAGATTTCTCTTTAATAAAAGGAGATACTTTGCAGCAAGTAGAAGAGTTAGAAGAAGAATTAAAAAGAAAATGATACGTGTACACTCTGTCTGCATTTGCTATATAATATAAATAAAAGGTGGTATCTTTTTGAAAAGGGGGAGAAGAGATGGCTGAAATAAATGTACAAAATTCTTCGTTTTTTAAAGAAAAAAAAGAAGAAGCAAATACAGATTTCTCTCTTGTGAAGGGTGCATTAACGGAAAATATAAATCGTTTAGAAAATCTTATGAATAGTAATAGTTCGAAATATATACAGGTGAAAAAAATAAAAGAAAATGCATAGAGCATTTTCTTTTATTTTTTTCGTTATTTGTGGATTAATAAGTAGTAGAGTATGAAAAGCCTTATTAATTAAAATAACAAATTTTTAAAATGTTAAAAGAAAGGTAAAATAATGAATCATGGTATAATGATAAAAGACTTACATATTATTTCGTCATTTTGAGAGGAGCTTGAAAAATGTATTCTACTTTAGAACAATTAACAAAGCACCCTGTATTTTATCATTTTGCAGAAATTTCAAAGATTCCTAGAGGATCAGGTAATGAAAAAGAAATTAGTGATTACTTAGTGAGTTTCGCAAAGGAACGTAATTTAGAAGTTATTCAAGACGAAGCGTTAAATGTCATTATAAAAAAAGAAGCTACTTCTGGTTATGAGAATGTTCCAGCTATTATCATTCAGGGGCACTCTGATATGGTGTGTGAAAAAAACCAAGCGACAGTTCATGATTTTGAGAAAGATCCAATTGAATTAAGAATTATTGGAGATATGTTATATGCAAACGAAACTACTTTAGGTGCTGATAATGGTATTGCCGTTGCATATGCATTAGCATTATTAGATTCAACAGACATCCCGCATCCAGCTTTAGAAGTTGTTATTACAACTGAAGAAGAAACGACAATGGGCGGTGCATTCGCTGTTGATTCAAATCATTTTGACGGAAAAATATTTATTAATATTGATTCTGAAGAAGATCATAAATTACTAGTGAGTAGCGCAGGTGGTGCGAAAGCAGTTGAAACGATTTCAGTGATTTGGGATGAAGCGTCAGTAGATATGGACACATACCGACTATATGTTGGGGGACTTAAAGGTGGACATTCTGGTTTGGAAATTGATAAACAACGCGGTAATGCGAATAAAGTATTAGGACGAGTTTTACGTGATTTATCACTTCACATTCAGTTTAATATGAGTGAAGTTCATGGCGGCTTAAAAACAAATGCAATTCCGCGTGAAAGTGTAGCTACAATTTTATTACGTGCAGAAGATGTACAGCAAGTAGAAGAAAAACTAAAATCATGGACACGTATGTTACAAGAAGAGCTACGTGCTGTTGATCCGGATGTTCATGTTTCACTTACAAAAGTAGAAGAAAAGGCGGGAAAAGTCTTTTCTAAAGAAACACAAAAACAGCTTATTTCTTCATTATTCTTAATTCCAAATGGTATACAAAGTATGAGCATGGATATTAAAGGTCTTGTAGAAAGCTCAACTAATTTAGGAGTTATTCAAACACTGCAAGATGAGATTAAATTACGAAGCGAAGTGAGAAGTTCTGTAAGTAGCTTAAAACAACATATTGTAGATGAAATTAAGTATATTGCGGAATTAGTAGGGGCAACATTTGAAAAAGAGTCTGAATATCCAGAGTGGCCATATAATCCTAATTCGCCTATCCGTAATTTATTCGAAAAAGTGCATCAAGAAAAATACAGCAAAGATGCTGAAATCTTCGCAGTACATGCAGGAATTGAGTGCAGTGTATTTGTTCAAAAAATGCCTGAGTTAGATGCTATTTCATTCGGTCCAGATATCTTTAATGTTCACACTCCAGATGAACATATTAGTATTTCTTCTGTTGTGAATAACTGGGGATTTTTCGTTGATGTAATGCAGGGAACGAAAGAATTAGCTAAGTAATAAAAGACGGAATAAAAAGCAGCCTAAATTTATAGGTTGCTTTTTTGTATAGAATTTTATGTGAAGCAAAATAATGGCCAAGAAATTTACCTATTGTTGATTTAAAATAAAGTTTGATAAAAAGATCTATTTTGCAGAGTATCTCTTTCTTCAACAATCGGGCCATTTAATTGAATAAGACTACACAAAAAGTCGCTTTCCCTTACCTAAGGAAAGCGACTTTTTAGGTTGGTTTTCCCCTTATTATCAAGCTTTTTACTTTAAGTTCCTTTGACTAATAAGGTTTACTTCAGTAAAATAAGGTATATTATATTTGTTGAATAGATTCTCTTTAAAGACAAGAAAAGTAGGTGAACAAAGTGGGGAAATATCAATTGGATTACAAAGGTCAGGCAGCGGTGGCAAAGTTTCATGAAAAACAGACGCCTGCCAAATTTGATAAAAAGCAGCAACTTGAAAAATTGCGTGCGGAGTATTTGAAAAAGAAGCAAAAACAAACAGATAAATAATACGTTATGTTTTTCTGAATTTTCTTTATGTAATGCAAAAAAACACAAGAAAATAGGTAAGTTATTCATCGTTCAAATATATATAGGCTATTTTTTCAAACCTCTTACTTAATGAACTAAAAAGTCGATTCCTTGAGATGGGAATCGGCTTTTTTAATAAGTGACATTTCCTTAGCGTTGTAAGTCCGCATTTTCCTGACGCTACCCCAAGAAGTAATTGAGGATAATGTATCTACCACAGTCGGGCGCTTTAATTGGTAAGGTTCACAAAAATCATCAAACTTTTTTATAAAAGGATGATTCAATTGAATATAGAAAAAGCGTATTTTGATCAATCTTTTTTTCAAAACACGCTTTTTCTATTCGCTCTTTTATCAAGGTTTATTAAGTTAAGTTAATTTAATCAAACTTTATTCAAAAGCTACATCTATGTAAAAGTGCTGCTGTAATATTATATCCTCTTGATAAGGAGAAAGTATTACTACACGAGTGTCATGTGAATTTCATGTACCGTAATTTAAATAAAAAAATAAAGAGTTTCAAAAAAATATAAAATGGTTTTCTTGTCCGCATTCTCGGATTTATTATAACTTGGTTAATTTGACTTGTGTAATTTATTACGTTATGATTTTTCATTATAACTGAAAGGCTTGAAGATAATGATTCGTCGTTTGAAAAAGTTTAAAAATGTCGCTGTCGTATTAAGCTTCTAAGAAAATTGCAAAAATCTACAATACTTAGAAGCGAGGAATATAGTTATGAAGCATCCATTATTTAATCATTGGTCTGAAACAAAGTATTTAAAAGATATAGTAACAAATCCACTCATTGAAGTAGGAGAGTACTCCTATTATTCAGGGTATTATGGAAATCAAAATTTTGAAGATGGTTGTGTAAGGTATTTATGGGGCGATGCTAAGTCCCAAACACTTTTCAATCCAATTGAACAGATGGGTTGGCATCTTGATAAGCTCATTATTGGAAATTATGTTTGTATTGCAAGTGGAGTTGTCATTCTAATGGGTGGGAATCATAATCATCACGCTGAATGGATTACAGTGTATCCATTCGCTGAGCAAATCGGACAATCTTATGAACCGAAGGGTGATACAGTCATTAAAAGTGATGCCTGGATTGGTATGAATGCTACAATAATGCCTGGCGTTACAATCGGTGAAGGTGCAATCGTTGCGGCAGGATCTGTCGTATGTAAAGATGTTCCGCCATATACAATAGTGGGCGGTAATCCTGCTAAGGAAATAAAAAAACGGTTCACTGATACAGAAATTAATATGCTAATGGAAATGCGTTGGTTTGATTGGGATAGAGAATTGATTGAGAAGGCAATTCCTCTTTTATCTAGTCCAGCCATTGAACCATTATTTACTTTTTATAAAAATGAAGTGAAAAATAAATAAATCAGCTAGAAAAACTACATTCTATATGGGATGTAGTTTTTTTACTACAAAAAAACTAATAGTTTAGATGAAGAAGAATTCATATTTGGTATGAGTCTAGCAAATAGTTGGATTTAATAATTGAAATTCTTAATATCCAATAAACTAACGCTAGTAGTAAAGTCTGTATAAAATAGTTGGCAATTTTAATATCTGATTAATATAGCACTTACAATATATTTTTTGTGAAATTGAAATGAAGTAGCAAGTTATGTTAAATTAAACATTATTCCAAAGTCACGAAGATAAAAGTCATTAAAATATTGTGTTATGGTTTCTTATATCAACGCACTAAGTATTAAAATTTTTTGAAAAAAACAACAAATATATGCTTTGTTTTATATTAATTGCATTTAAGGATGCATGTAATATATCAACTCTATTAAATAAATTAAATATAAAAAGCCAAACGAACTTTAAAAATCACACTGCCATTAGAGGAGAGAAAGATATGAATACAATCATGATTGTAGAAGATGATATAAAAATCGCTGAATTACTGGGAACGCATATTGAAAAATATGGATACCAAAGTGTTATGATAGAGGATTTTGAAAATGTTTTAGATACATTTCAAAAGATTAAACCAGATTTAGTGCTATTAGATGTAAATTTACCCAATTTTGACGGTTATTATTGGTGTCGCCAAATACGAGCTATTTCTACTTGTCCAATTGTATTTCTATCTGCAAGGAGTGGAGAGATGGATCAAGTTATGGCTTTAGAAAATGGTGGTGATGACTATATTACGAAACCTTTTTATTATGAAGTTGTAATGTCTAAAATCCGTAGTCAACTCAGAAGAGCATACGGTGAATATGCTCCTAAAGTAAAAGAACGAATAGTTGAGCAATCAGGACTATTCCTGTTCCCAGAAAGAATGGAACTTCAACTAGAAGATAAGACAATTATACTTACTAAAAAAGAAACAACTTTATTGGAAATATTGATAACAAAGTCTCCACTTCTTGTAAAACGTGAAGTGATTTTGGAACAACTATGGGATAGTTCATATATAGACGAGAATACATTGAGTGTAAATATAGGGAGAATTAGAAGGAAGTTGCAAGATTTAGGTATTGAAAACGCACTGGAGACAGTTCGTGGTGCTGGATATCGTTTGCATGCTACTTGGGAGAAGGAAGGAAAGGAATAATGAAATTATTTTTACAAGAACATATTCCACTCATTTGTTATACATTTGCCCAATTGCTTATCATTCTTTTTATATATTGGTTTGATGGTTATCCACATATTTTGACAGCATTATATTCTGTATTTTTGGGTGTTTTTTTATTAATGGGTTATCTAATATATCGTTATTATAGTCATCGTTCATTCTACAAGCGTCTATCAACACCAATGGAAACGTTAAATGAGTCAATAAAAGATAGTGATTTGACTCCATTATCAATGGCCTTAGATAAATTACTACAAACTCAATATCAATATTATCAAAACCAATTAAAAAAATGGGAACGAAAACAACAAGAACAAATGACCTTTATGAATCAGTGGGTTCATCAAATGAAAACACCTCTTTCTGTTATTGAGTTAATTACACAAGATGCAGATGACTTTCGATTTGACAGTATTAATGAAGAAACGGAAAGAATAAAAAAAGGATTAGAAATGGTCTTATATGTTGCTCGTTTAGAAACATTTGAACAAGATTTTCATGTAGACAGATTGCAATTATTGGGAATGATTGATTCTGTTATTCATGAAAATAAACGTCTGTTTATACGTAGTTATGTGTATCCACAGGTAAAAGTAGATCCGAGTCTTATTGTAGAAACAGATAAGAAGTGGTTTCGATTTATACTCAATCAAGTGCTGTCAAATGCAATTAAATATTCATCAAGTAAGAAAGAGAAAGTAATAGTATCGGCGTATTCCAAAGGACGAGCAATTATTTTGGAAGTAAGAGATTATGGAGTGGGTATCCCTACTGCGGATTTACCACGTGTTTTCCATCCATTTTATACTGGAGAAAACGGTAGAAAATTTAAAGAGTCTACTGGCATGGGATTATATCTTGTTAAAGAAGTATGTGGAAAATTAAATCATAAGATTGAGCTAGAATCTGAGGTAGATAAGGGAACAATAGTTAGAATAATATTCCCGTATGCATCTCGTTAACCGATGAAAGGTAAACTTTTCATCGGTTTTTTCTTTTGAATCTTACAAACTTGTTAGATAAATGTTAGGGAAATCGATATGAGACATACTATATATAGGTTACACTTCATGTATCGAAAAGAGAAATGGAAGGTGAAATACTTGTGGAGATACTACATGTTTCAGATTTAGGGAAAGTTTATCCTGGGAAAATTTCATATACAGCATTATCCCATATTGATTTAAAAATAAACAAAGGTGAATTTGTAGGAATTATGGGGCCATCTGGGAGTGGTAAAACAACGCTATTAAATATGGTGTCTACTATAGATGCTCCAACATCAGGAGAAGTAGTAATTCATGGAGAAAATCCATATCTGTTATCTCCAGATCAGTTGTCTTTATTTCGGAGACGTGAATTAGGGTTTGTTTTTCAATCATTTAATCTCCTTAATACATTGACAGTGAAAGAAAATATTGTTCTTCCACTTACGCTTGATGGTGTAAATCCTAGAGAAATGGAAAGGAAAGTGGAAGCTATTGCTGAAAAACTTGGGATAACTGAAATATTAGATAAACGTACGTATGAAATTTCTGGGGGACAAGCACAAAGAACCGCAATCGCGCGTGCTACTATTCATAATCCAAAATTATTACTTGCAGATGAACCTACAGGAAATCTGGATTCAAAATCAGCGCGTGATGTGATGGAACTATTGACAAGGCTTAATAAAGAAAATAGCACAACGATGATGTTAGTGACACATGATGCAATGGCTGCAAGTTATTGTGATCGAATTGTGTTTATCAAAGATGGACAGTTATACAATGAGATTTATTGTGGAGATAATCGCAAAGTATTCTATCAAAAAATTCTAGAGGTTTTAGCATTGTTAGGAGGAAATGCAAATGACTTTTCGACAGTTCGCGTTTAATAACGTCATTCGAAGTAAACGAACATATTTGGCTCATTTTTTAAGTAGTACGTTTGCTATTATGATTTTCTTTACTTATGCATTACTTGCATTTCATCCTAATTTACAAGGCGATCTTGCTACCAGTGTAACAATCAATACAGTTGCAAAGTCAGGACTACAGATATCGCAGGGGTTAATATTTTTCTTCTCATTCTTCTTTATCCTATATTCTGTAAGTGCATTTTTAAAAACAAGAAAAAAAGATTTTGGAATTCTAATGCTACATGGGATGTCACGTTCACAGTTGAATAAATTAGTATTTATTGAAAATATAATAATTGGTATCGCTTCTATTTTAACAGGAATTACAATTGGAATGGCGTTCTCTAAGTTTATCTTAATTATGAGCAACAATCTGTTAATAATTGATAAAGGACTCCCATTTTACATGCCCTTTAAAGCAATTGGAATAACATTTGGAGCTTTCTTCTTACTATTTTTATTTATTTCACTTTTCACTACTCGACTAGTAAATGTAGAGCAATTAGTAGAATTAATAAAAGCAGAGGAAAAGCCAAAGCCTGAACCAAAAGCATCCTTTTGGCTATCTTTATTCGCACTTATTTGTATGGGATTAGGATATACGGCTGTTTTCCATAGTATTAACGCAATTCAGTACAAGGGTTCGAATTATGTATTATTCATGATGGGGGCAGGGGTGAGCTTTGTTGTACTTGGAACGTACTTCTTATTTACCCAGCTCAGTGTGTATGTGTTACGTGCATTAAAGAAAAGGGAAAATATTTTCTTTAAGAAAACAAACATACTAACCATCTCAGATTTAGTGTATCAATTAAAAGATAATGCAAAAATGTTTTTTATGGTCACTATTATTTCTACCGTTGCCTTCACTGCAGTGGGGACTTGTATGGGATTAGGCAACTCATCCATGGCTGAATCGGAAAGTCCTTTTGCATTTTCTTATCAGTCTTATAATAATAACCATTTAGAAAAAGAACATTTTAAAAAAATAGAAAGCGAACTCCATGATGGTGAGTTTAATTTCAAACAGGTGACTTATTCAATAAAACAAATTCGAGATACTCTCTATAACAGTAATTTATTATCAACCGTTATAAAATTAAGTGATTATAATAAGTTAGCTAAGGCATTTGGTTTTGAAAAAGAAAGCTTAAAAGATGAAAATGATAGTGTTGTCATACCTTCAAGAAAAGTTGCTAATACAAAATCTAATCAAAATAACTTTCAATTGTTGTATAGAGATATAAAAAAAGATATGCATGTAAATAAAATACTTACTCCGAAAGAATTACAAGATACAAGAGTAACGATAATTATTGTACCAGACGCTGTATATAATCAAATGATACCGGATCCAGAGAATTACTATTTTGAAAACACTATTAATGGTTTTATTGTGAAAGATTGGGAGAAAACAAAAAAAGTTGCGGAAAATATTGTAGCTGCTTTTCAGAAGGATAATAAAGGTATAAATGAGCATATAGTAGACAGCGAAAAATATACATTTTCGGCTTTAATTCTTACATGGATAGAGATGAGGCAAGGGTTTGGGCTTGCATCTATCATGAGTGTATTAATAGGCATTGTTTTCTTTACGTTTGCCGCAAGCTTTTTATATTTCCGGTTATACACAGACTTAGAACGAAATCAGCAGCAATATAAAATGATAGCAAAGGTCGGTTTAAGCAAACCGGAATTAAAGAAAGTTGTGTCACGTCAACTTACATTGTTATTCTTTTTACCAATTTCAATAGCGATTACACATAGTACGGTTGCTTTTATGGCCTTACAAAAGTTAGCCAATTTTTCAGTCTTGGGTAGTTCAGTTATGGTATTAATTTGTTTCTTAGTTTTGCAAATTATATACTTTTACTTTGTTCGTTCTCAATACTTGAAAAAAATGTATAAAACGATTTTTTAATTCAAAAATAATTAAAAGAAGGAGAATATAGGTTGAAAAAAAGACTAAGATTATTAATAGTAGCAGGTATTTCTATTACCATGTTAGGAGCATGTTCATTATTTGGTGCAAAAGATTCTCCAGCAAATGGACTTGCAATAGAGGTTGGCGAGATAGACGAACAAACTAGAAATTCTATAATAGATTTATACAAAGATATAACTATATCAAAAGACTTATATGCAATAAAAAAAGGGACCATAGAAAATAAAAAACACAACATAAAGCTCCCAGCGGATTTTGGGGATTCTAATAATAGTGAAGTGCTATTTATAAGTAAAACAACTGCTGAAAAAATGAATAAAAAAGGGCTTATACGTGAGAGAGATAATAATAGTGGACTCACATCTTCAATTCCCCTGGATTCTTTACACAAAATAAAAAAAGATGAAATTATTTTATTTGCAAATAAAGAATATAAAGACTTGAAAGAACTAACATTTGATGAGAAAAAAATGAATGTTCAATATAAAGGGGATGTATGGCTATCTCCATATCGTGGTGGATCCAACGTGATCCTATTAATTGTAGATGATACATTATTTAAAGAAATAAATGGGAAAGAAAAAACAAGACAATTTCTATCTTTTAATAAATCTTTTGGGAATCTTAATTTAGTCAATCAAGGGAAAGCACCCGAATTAAGAAAGGAAATAGATAAAGTGAATACGGCTTTAGGCACTGAGGACAAGAGAGCCGTCAATTTTGTAAATATTACAGAAAAGTAAAAAATTACGTCTATATGGATAGAACCAGCACCTTCTATATTTATTGATATTTTGTAATATTGAAAAATATAGAAGGTGCTTATTTACCTTGGAGCTGAAATGAAATTCGTTTTACTTAATTTTAAATTTTGCAATAGAATTATTCTAGCAAATAACTTTTTATGATTTACTACTTTATACGGAATTACATCGTTAAGATGTATCTCACAAATAATTTTTCCAACAGATCATGGATGTGGTGTTTAATATTTCTGTTGGTATAACAAATAATATTATTTAATATTGTTCATCGGAATATAAAACGAAATTTTAAAGAGTATCTAAATATATCAAAATAGAACGAATTCAAAATTTTATACTCAATCAAAAAAATTTATAATACACGATATTCGAAACGCTCAATGGATACGGATTTAATTTGGGGACAAGCGAGATACGTGTAAAAATATGTTATAGACTTACTTTTATTATGAATTAGATTTTATACTTTTAGAGAGCGCCATATATGCTCACTTAATGAAAATATCCTTTGTAAACTACGTATTTCCCTCTATTCCCGCAATATGTTTTTTTATTACACCTTCTATATTGCAATTTAAAAAGCAGAATGTATGTCTCGATCTACATATCAGGTGATTGGCATGGAATAACTGCTTTAGAGTTGATTCCAATAGGAATCAATATCTAATTTTGTTTTTTATTATTTGTACTAGAATCAATTATGAAATAATCTCCCCATTATGGTTTGGTTTTTATAGATTATCTTAAGAAAAATTAAGAAATATAATCAGTAGTTCTTAATATGTTTTATTTATAATTCAAATGATTACACAAAATTGTTTCTTCATTCTAAAACCGTAAATTTCTAAGTGTACAAGGGTGTTTTTAGCTTATGGGACTAAAATAATTTGAATAATATTTTATATTCTAACATGGAGGAGACCCAGGAAACTGATTTTAATGTAAAAGTTCATTTTATTACATAAGGTAAATGCAAAATTAATTAAATAGCAGTTTATTTTAAAGAAATGTAAAACGGATAATGAAAAAACAAACGTAGGAGGATATATATGATAAAACCAGTTGTAGATGTAAAAAACATTCAAAAAGTGTACGGTAAATAAGGTGAGAATCAATCACATGTGTTAAAAGTTGTATCATTCTCAATTCAAGAGGGCGAGTTTGTAAGAATTATGGGGCCATCTGGTTCTGGTAAAACAACAATATTAAATGTAATTTCGACACTTGATAAAGCAGCGTTATTAAAATTGGAGGAACGGATATTACGAAAATGAAGCAAGGTGAGCTTTCAGATTTCCGTACGTAAAAGTTAGGATTCATTTTCTAAGACTTTAATTTATTAGAGAATTTATCTATTTACGAAAACATTGTACTTCCACTTTCCCTTAAAGGTGTTCCATCACGAAATATTGGGCCGAAAGTAGAAAAGGTAGCTGATATGTTAGGAATTTTAGCAATACTTCAAAAGTATCCATTTGAAGTATCTGGTGGACAAAACAGCGTTCAGCAGTATGTGCACTTGTGCATGAGCCGGCCATTATAAAGTTTATAAAGGATGCAGCAATGATTCTTTTTTTGTGAGATGGCGAAAAGGGATTTTTTATGTGCAATTTACTATAAGGAGTTAGATTTCTGTATAGTTTTTATTTGCAATTCATTGTGTTTTCTTAACAAAACACCTAGTGCTTTCTTATCTTAAAGGGGAACATATTTATTACTTAGATTGTCTATTACATGTATTACTAAAAATAGATATTCAAATTAAATACAATGAATCCCGTTTGATACCTATTTTTATGTATTACAAAAGTATGAAAGGACTTATTATTTTGAAAAATAAAAGGATGTGTATTGGTGGTGGACAAGTTTAATACTTTTACAGATGAAGCATTGCAAGTAGAAACGAAAAAGACATAACTCAAACAGTAGCTTATCAATCATACAAACGTAGGAGGATATATATGACGAAACCAGTTGTAGACGTGAAAAACGTTCAAAAAGTGTACGGTAAAAAAGGTGAGAATCAATCACACGCATTAAAAGGTGTTTCATTCTCGATTCAAGAGGGGGAGTTTGTCGGTATTATGGGGCCATCTGGTTCTGGCAAAACAACAATATTAAATGTAATTTCGACACTTGATAAAGCGACAGGTGGTGTTATTGAAATTGCAGGAACGGATATTACGAAAATGAAACAAGGTGAGCTTTCAGATTTCCGTTCACAAAAATTAGGGTTCATTTTCCAAGATTTTAACTTATTAGAGAACTTATCTATTTATGAAAACATTGCACTTCCACTCTCCCTTAAAGGTGTTCCATCACGAAATATTGGGCCGAAAGTAGAAAAGGTAGCTGATATGTTAGGAATTTCAGCAATACTTCAAAAGTATCCATCTGAAGTATCTGGTGGACAGAAACAGCGTTCGGCAGCAGCACGTGCACTTGTGCATGAGCCGGCAATTATCTTAGGGGACGAACCAACAGGAGCTCTTGATTCTAAAAATGCAACGAGTTTACTTGATGCCATGACAAGCTTAAATAAAGAGAAAGGTGTATCTATTATGATGGTTACACATGATCCGTACAGTGCAAGTTACTGTCAGCGTATTTTATTCATTCAAGATGGTGAGCTATATAAAGAAATTCATCGCGGTGGTATACGTGAAGAGTTCTATAAAGAAATTTTAGACGTACTTGCAGATTTAGGCACACAAAAAGCGTAAGAAAAGGGGTTTGGGCATGTTATTTAAACTTTCCATGTCAGGGTTAAAAAGTAAGTTACAAGATTATATTGTCTTACTTGTTGGTCTTATTGTATCTATTTCAATTTTCTATATGTTTCAAACGCTAGCACTAAATAAAGGGTTCCTTGAATCTAATGCACATGTGGGTCCTATTGTATATATATTCCACATTGGTTCCTTTTTATTAGCAATTGTAACATTTTTTTATATTTTATATGCAAACTCTTTCTTATTATCTCTTCGCCAAAAAGAGTTTGGCATGTACATGATGTTAGGAGCAAAAAAGCATAAAGTTACCTTACTTATGTTTATCGAAACAATCGTATTAGGTGCCGCATCTCTTGTAATCGGAATTGTAGTTGGTGTAGGACTTGCAGAGGGTATCGGTCGGTTATTAATGAAACAATTGGAGTTAACTGGAGAAGGTTACAAAGCTTTGTACATTCCATCTATGGTTGTTACTTGCATCTTCTTCTTTGCATTATTTGTACTATCAGCAAGTATGAATAGTATTAAATTATCACGTATTTCTGTATTACAACTTGTACATGCAGATGCACAAACAGAGCATGTCGCGGTAAAAGGAAAAATGGCAGCTGTAGTTGCATTCCTTGGTCTGATTTTGCTAGGTATTGGTTATGCATCACTGATCTATATACCACATGAAAAAGATCTAGGAACCGTTCCTAAATTAATGGCTCTTGGATTAATCACAGCAACAGTTAGTACTTACATGTTATTTGGATCACTTCTCCCAGTTATGATTAGAAAGTTAAAGAGTAATAAAAAACGTAGTGAAAAAGGGCTTAATGCTTTTACTTTTGCTCAATTAAACTTCCGCATTAATGGCCTAACAAATGTGCTTGCAACGGTAGCAATTCTAGTGGCTCTTGGCGCTGGTGGAATTGCGTGTGGTCTGGCATTTAAAAACGACGTTCTAAAGCAGACTGATAAAGGAACAATTTACGATTCGGTAGTTCATAATCCAACAGCGGAAGAAAAGGACATTTTGAGTGGTATCTTATTCCAAGAGAATCTTGAATATCGCTACAAAGTAGATGATAAGTATGTTTATTATATAAAAGAAGATTTAGAGAAAAATCGTCCTTTAGTAAAAGATAGAAAAAATGGGAAGACGCTGAAAGTTTCAGAGAAAATTCCCATGGATGCATTTGCATTGTCAAGACAATGGGGTAAAGATGATGGGAAACCAAAACAATGGAGCGACGCTTTCCAAACAATCCAGCCAATATATATGTATCCTGATCATAAAGTGAAAATTGTCGATCAAAACATATACGATAGTATGAAAGGTACAGAAAATACGGTGTTTATTGGGAAGACAGATGATTTTGGATCATACATAAAAGAATGGAAAAAACTTGATGAATTACAGGTAGCGAAATATAAAAATGTGAAAGCGGAAGAACTGGATAGTAAGTATCAAACATATAATATGAATCATGGTTTTGCCAGCGGACTAATGTTTATGGGTTTCTTCGTTGGAATTGCGTTCTTAGCAATGATGGCGAGTTGCTTAATGTTTAAAATTCTATCTGGTGCATCCAAAGATAATACACGTTATCAAATGCTTCGTAAAATCGGTGTTCGCCGGGAGTTATTAATACAATCGATTTATAAGGAGTTATTCTTCGTATTTTTAGTCCCAGCAATTGTGGGTATTGCTCACATATTAGTTGGTATGAACATGTTTGGCCCTCTTTTAATTGATCCGTACTTTCGTATTTGGTTACCAATTGTTATTTTTGTAGTGATTTACTCGATTTACTACTTGATTACAGTTCAATTGTATAAAGGAATTGTACTTCCGAAAGAAAATTAATGTAATAATGTTATGTATACTAAGTATCAACATAATTGGCCCCCGTATGATGAAGTGAAAAAATACTATGTAAGCAAAATAGAAAGTGAATTTGAGATACAAATATGCAGCAATGAGCGGCAGAAAGTGTTAGAAGAAAAGTAAATACAAGTAGGGGTCGCATTTCATGTATAACTTACAAGAAGTTATGTATGAGCAATTAAAAGAGAAAAATACTATTCTTTCTATATCTTAATAATGAAGGGAAATGAAGAGGCAAGATAGCATCGTTCCTACATTGAGTACTACTTTAACCTCATTTGTAGGAACTCTTGCACTATCCCCTTACAATAAAATTGAATAATCATCCAATATTAATTGTTAACTATAATCAAAATTTTGATAGGATGGAATAATTATCAAAATAATATCTTGTATTCATTGTATTTATTATAGCTATTATTTAAAATTGGGTCTGCACCAAAAGAGTGTTAATAAACATAAAACTTGTAAACCTTATTCATCATAAGGATTATCGTTTTAGAAAAGGAGTGTATGTTGAAAAAATTTTTAAAGGTAATTTTAATCTTATTAGTAATATTTATAGGAATTATGTTGGGAAGCATAATTTTAAATAAAACATATCATACAGAGTTTAAGTCTTTAGATAACACGGATCAAAACATGTTAAAAGAATTATCTACTATTTATAAGAGCTTCGAAGAATCGAGTGATAAACTTTGGAATGAAGATTATCGCTTCGAAAAAATGCCATTGGTTCTGATACGTAGTAATAAAGACGGGGGATTCTTTAGACAAGAAGCTTATGCAGTTAATGTACCGGGATTAGAAAATAGTATTTTTGCAAAGGAAATAAAAGTCTCAAATTCTCTGCATCTACCTAAAATCTATCGCTTAACTCGTTTTGATTTTAGAACTATTTCTACCTGGATTCCTTGGAACTTTGGGATAATAAATATTAACGATATGGATGTGTTTTATTTGAAATATTATCCTAAAATGTTTAGTAATCCAGATTTATATTTTGATTTTTCGTCTTTCTTATTACATGAAGCTTTTCATGCTTATAAACAAAAAGATTGGACATATGATGCAAATGATGGAGAGTCTATTCACGAATATCCGATTAATAAAGAAAATTACGCGCTAATGGGATTAGAATTTAAGCTATTAGATAAAGCAATGATTGATACGAACTCAGAAAGTATTAATCAGGCATTATATGATTGGACAATTGTACGTAACTATCGCTATAAAAAATGGCCTCAATTAATTGGAGAAACAAAAACTGAAGCAATAGAAGGTTCAGCACGATACTTAGAGTATCGTTATAGTAAGTTAACTGGTGGAAATCTTATGGTACTTGCAAAGAAACAGAAGCCATATCATGTTACTTTTATGGAGGCGTTCAACTTCGTTGCTAATGGACAGGCAGAATCTCCAAGGTTTTTAGAGCGGAATATGAGATATGAGACTGGTTCAGCCCTTGAATTAAGCATGGACAAAGCAAATATTCCATGGAAAGAAGCTATTGAAGATAGTGCAACCAAACAAGGAAAGACACCATATGAAGTATTAAATACGTACTTTAATATAAATAATACGCCCACAATTGAAAATAAAATCAAAGAAATTAAAGAGAACAATGACTATGAAACACTTTTAGAACAAGGAGAAAAACTGGTGAAAATAAGTAACGAGTAAAGAAAATAAGATTTGAAAAAGAATTTCCTTTAAAGAGCGTATTGAAGAGGATTCTTTTTTCATTTTATAAGTTATATACACTACCGGTGTAATCAAAAAAATTTAATTAAAAGAAGGAATCTCAAAACAATTGTTTTTTATTAAAAGCTAAATTTAATGAAGAAGAAAACTTATTAATTGTAAATGGATCTAAAGAAAATTTTGAACAATATTTAATACATTATCTTTTATACCGATTATGTTATTTTGGCGCTTTCAATTGCAAGTATATACTAAAGAGAGGATAGAAATGTACCACCTGCTTTTGCCTTTAGTTGTTCAATACGAGAAAAATGTGGAGGAATATGATGGAGTCAAAAATTCTTATTGTTGATGATGATAAAGAGATTAGAAATCTTATCTCTGTTTATTTGGAAAATGAAGGTCTGAAAACTCAAAAGGCAGAAGATGCTATTGAAGCTTTAAAATTGTTAGAAGAAAAGAAGTTCGATCTTATTATTTTGGATATTATGATGCCTAATATGGATGGTATTGAAGCATGTATGAAAATTAGGGAAGAACGAAATATGCCTATTATCATGCTATCTGCAAAATCAGAGGATATAGACAAAATTCAGGGGCTAGCGTCTGGTGCCGATGATTATTTATCAAAACCGTTTAACCCGTTGGAGTTAATCGCTAGAGTAAAATCCCAATTAAGAAGGTTTAAAAAATACAATACGCATACAGATAATAATAAAAGCATCTTAGAAATTGGTGATTTAACCGTGAATACAGATACACGTCAAGTATGGGTAAGAGGAACGGAAGTAAGGCTAACTCCAAAAGAGTTCGATATACTCAAACTACTTGCTCGTAACAAAGGAATTGTTCTCAGTGTTGCAAAAATATATGAAGCAGTTTGGAAAGATGCTTTTTATAAATCGGATAATACTGTCATGGTGCATATTACAAAAATAAGAGACAAAATTGAAGAGGATTCTAAACATCCAATTTATATTAAAACTGTTTGGGGAATTGGGTACAAAATATGAAGAAGGTTAGTTTTAGAAATAAGATAATTATAAAACTTCTTGGTGCTGTTGCAGTTAGTTTTTTTGTTTCGTTTGGTTTAACAATCCTCACTTTTCTATATGTCATAATACCATTAAATCTAAATCACTATCTTGATGATCTTAGTACATTTGAAAATAATATGCTTACATTTCTTATATTCGCGTTAGCAATCTTTACTTTTATAATCATTTTTTTGATATTGGTTCGAAAGAAAATAATATATTTAAAGCTCATTTCTGATAGTGTTAATGATATTGCCAATGGAAAGCTGGGTTTGACAATTGGGATTGAGGGAAAGGATGAATTGACTCATCTTGCTCAAAATATTAATTATATGTCCAAGGAATTGGAGAATACATTTGAACAGGAAAGACAATTGGAACGTACAAAAAATGAACTCATAACCAACGTATCTCATGACTTACGCACACCGTTGACATCTATTATCGGCTATGTAGATTTATTAAAAAGAGGGCAATACGACAGTAAAGCACAATTACAGGAGTATCTCGAAACCACTTATTTAAAATCACAGAGATTGAAATATCTAATTGATGAACTATTTGAGTACACCCGTTTATCAGACATCGATGCTAAGTTAAACATTAACGAAGTTGATTTATCAGGCTTGTTGGAGCAAATAGTTGGAGAATATATTCCTATATTTGAAAAGGCAGGTTTAAGTGTTCAAAAATCAATAACGGAAGAAACAATACCTATTTTCATGGATGTAGAAAAAATGGTACGTGTTTATGAAAATCTGTTTATGAATGCGATAAAGTACAGCATGAAACCATCCGAATTATCAATATGTCTTGAACTAATAGGTAACAAAGCAATTTTGAAAGTATCAAATAAAGTCGAGAAGCCGCCTGTTAGCGATCCTAATAAATTATTTGAAAGGTTTTTCAGGGGTGATAAGGCAAGAAAAGATGATCAAGGAAATGGGCTGGGACTCGCTATCTCAAAAAGAATTGTTGAACTTCATAATGGTAATATACATGCAGAATATAAAGTAGGCTGGATGTCCTTTATTGTTGAACATCCAATTAAATAGAATGGCTTATGGAATGAAAGGTTCCATAAGCTTTTTTTTAAAACTTAAGAAACTTCTTAAGTTAATAATTCAAGTAGGCCATTCATAGTAGACATGATACTGATAAGTTAATTTGATTTATTATTATAAAGTGATTAATCGAATAAAGGGGAAGTTCATTGATATGAATAATGTAAGAGACGATAGTAAATTTAGCAACCAGTGTGTTTTGGTATTCAACCGGGGCACACTGGTTTTATTTTTTTATAAATGTGGAACAAATGTATTACTTAGATTGTCTATTAAGTGTAATCCTAAAAGATATGAAAGTACAGATCATTTCGAAAAATACAAAGGTATTAAAAAGAGGGATATGTGTGGGAACACTAAGTGTCAGTGTGCCTAAAAGGGTGGGATGAGATGGTCTATATGAAAGTGGTTCTAATGTCTTATATGTATATAGAATTTGATAACGCTGTCTATTTTTTGGAGGATTATGTTAAAATAACGTTTTTTTGAGTACAAAGATATTGGAGGTAACAGAAGTGAAAAGTATGTTTTGCAAGAGATTTATTACAATAGTAACAGTGCTTACACTATTTTGTAGCATGGCCGTTACATTTGGAAGAGCATCAGCGGAAACAGTTCCTGCTATAGACGTAGAAGCAGGATCAGCAATTTTAGTAGAAGCAAATTCCGGGAAAATTTTATATCAAAAAAATGCAGATGAATCATTAGCAATTGCTAGTATGACAAAAATGATGAGTGAATACTTAGTTCATGAAGCGGTGGATAAAGGAAAACTTAAATGGGATCAAAAAGTTAAAATTTCTGAATATGCATATAAGATTTCGCAAGATCGCTCATTATCAAACGTTCCATTAGAAAATGGTGGCTCTTATACGGTCAAAGAGTTATATGAGGCAATGGTAATCTACTCTGCAAACGGTGCAACAATTGCTTTAGCTGAAGAGATTGCTGGAAAAGAAGTCAATTTCGTGAAAATGATGAACGATAAATCAAAAGAGTTTGGAATGAAAAATTATAAATTTGTAAACTCTACAGGTTTAACAAACCATGATTTAAAAGGACATCACCCAGAAGGGACAACTCCAGACGAGAAAAATAAAATGTCCGCAAGAGATTGTGCGATTTTAGCACAACGTCTTATTCAAGATTTCCCGAAAATATTAGATACAGCAAAAATCCCTAAAAAAACATTCCAAAAGGGTGGCAAGTATCCGATTGATATGACGAACTTTAACTGGATGTTAAAAGGCTTAATTAAGCAATACGAAGGTGTAGATGGGTTAAAAACAGGAACTACTCCAGAAGCCGGAGATTGTTTTACTGGTACAGTAGAAAAAAACGGTATGCGTCTAATCTCTGTAGTTATAAAAGCAAACTCTCATACAGCACGTTTTGATGAAACAAAGAAATTATATGATTATGGATTTGCAAATTTTGAAGTGAAGAAGGTCTATGGAAAAGATTCAGTAGTAAAAGGTCATGAAACAGTGCGAGTAGCAAATGCAAAGGACAAAGATATAGTTGTTCAAACGAAGCAAGCTGTTTCACTTCCAATGCCAAAGGGCAACAAAGACGTTTATAAAAAAGAATTTAAAGTATCGAATAAAGAACAAGAAGCGCCTATTAAAAAAGGTGTAACAATTAGTCAAATGATTATATCGCCTAAAGATATTACAGATCCTGGGTTCTTATCAGGTAAATCATTACAAGTAGACCTTGTAACAAAATCTGAAGTAGAACAAGCAAATTGGTTTACACGTTTTATGCGCGAAATAGGATCTTTCTTTAGCGGTATGTGGAATAGTGCGGTTGATATAGTAAAAGGCTAACTTTGTAGGATAAAACTAAATATTAGCCTGAAATAAAAGGTTTCAAAGTATTATAGATTCTTATGTGGATGGCTTGGAATGGAAGATTGCATTAATTCTCAAATCTGGTTCTTCGGAACTTTCGGTATTGCAATCAAGCTAAGATAAATTTGTATCCATATAATCAAAAAACGCTATTCTTTTTGTAGAAATATACAGAAAGGATGGCGTTTATTATGAATTGTTCGATTCAAAGGGTTCTGGTGCAAGGCTAGTTTAATAAAGTTACATGATGAAAACACATTCATTATTCCATCAAGTGACAATAAAAATAAATACCTGGTACTTATTCCTGTTATTAAATTTTATAAAAATTTAATAAAATCTTTTCTTCTTATTAAATATTTTGTTTTAAATTAATTATATAAAGAAATGGAGGCCGAAAAATGAATTTTTTAAAGAAATTTAAGTATCTTTTTATAGTGTTTATCCCTATGTATATAGTTATTCTTTAATTTCAATCGAATAAAAAAGCAAGGTATTCGAGAAAAAAGTACGGTACCATACAGAGAAAACGCTCTCCCATACAAAAGTAAATTGTACCGAAAGTGATAAAAGCGAATGTTATATGGAGGGAACCCCCTAATAATTTCACCTGAAAATCGGTAATTAATGAAACAAACAATAACAAGATGATACATGATTACGAGTTAATATCCCCAAAAGATAGGATTACTAGTGACAATCTTTGATACTGACAATTGAGGTGACGTCGATGAGAGGGACATTAATAAAAAGTGGAGTATTTATTTTAGTTTTAACAGGAGGGCTATATCTTACAAAATACGCATATGACCATCATACTAACCGAGTTAAAGTAAGAGACACGATTCAACAAATATCAATAGAGCATGGTATACCGCCATGGATTCCTTTATCTATTGCATTCCATGAAAGTAAGTTTGATCGAAACGCAATTGGAGATCAGGGCACATCATTTGGACTGTTTCAGCTTCATCGAGGTGGACTAGCACCTAAAGATTTAACGAACGAAGATTTGAAAAATGCAGAAACCAATACTCGAATTGCAATATCTAATATGATAAATGCATATAACCGTGGTTTACAGCAAAATTTAAAAGGACCAGAGCTATTAAAATATGTTGCTAATACCTCAGGGTGGCCTGGGAATAAGGGTGTTCAATGGACAAATAAGCAGACAGACTATAACGAGGGTTTAGAAAACAGTTTTAAAATGTTTTCTAAACGACAATACGATTTTATAGAATGAAATTTCTTTTTTCTTTCTATTATTATATAACTTATGCCTAAATACGAAAGTTTCCTAAAACAGATACATAGATTGACTTTGTACTGCTTATATTAGGAATTTAAAGAAACAATATGTATAATTCTCCCACTACAATAGTATAGTGGCCTTTATTAACAGCAAAATCTACAATTTACAAGGAGAACATTTTATGAGTAAGAGAATAAAAGAATTAGATTCCATGCGAGGGTTAGCAGCACTTACAGTGGTATTTGGACATTTTTGTTTAATGCTACCATCGTTGCCTAATTCTATTAAATTTTCCCCGCTTAGGTTTTTATGGGCTGGCGGGGAAGCTGTAATCGTTTTTTATGTACTAAGTGGTTTTGTGTTATCTATGGCACTTTATCATTCAAAAACAAATTATTGGGGATATTTAATTAAGCGATTTGTACGAATCTATATTCCTTATTATTTTTGGATAATCATTACCTTTGCTTTATTTATTTTGTTCTCGCCGTATGAAGTGGCTGGACTACGGGATTGGTTCTATGATAGGTGGCAAGGGTCTATAACAAAAATAGATATTATAAACCATTTTGTGCTTCTTAATAACTTTTTTACGGAAAATTATAATCCAGTTATCTGGTCATTGGCTCAAGAAATGCGTATATCTATTGTGTTTCCGTTGTTATTCCTTCTTTTTTATAAACTGAGTTGGAAGAAAACGATACTATTTGCTTTGAGCTTTTCTTTAATTAGTGTTTTCCTTAATATGTTGCATATAGGGAAAGCAGAGGGATTTTATAATGGTTATGCCGATACACTGCATTTCACATCGATGTTTATGGTTGGAATGTTACTTTTTAAGCATCAGGAAAAGCTTATCTACTTATATAGGAATATGAAAAAATTTAATAAAGGATTTCTTATTGCATTAGGGATTATTCTATATTTATATTCCATTTTAATTTATGGTTTTTCCCGTAATGATACTACTTTCTTATTAAAAGATTGGGGTGTCGTAATCGGTGTTAGTATATTTATAATAATGGCCATGAGTAACCTAAAAGTGAAAGCATTTTTAAATAAGAGTGTATTTGTATACTTAGGAGAAATTTCATACAGTATCTATTTGTGTCATTTTCCAATCATGATGGTACTATTTAAACTTTTGTATACAAAGATACCTATCTTTTTCCTTCTTGCTTTGTGTATTTCAATGACAATACTTTTTTCTATAGTTTCTTATCATTTAATTGAAAAAAAATGTATCAACTGGGCAAAACAAAGAACAACAAATTTTCGAAAAAAAGTGTAATGCTTGAAGGAATTTTATTTCTTTAGTAAATATACGAATATGACCGATTCCTAAGTATATTAGGAATCGGTCAAGTACGGATTCTATATAAATATACTAAAATTGAACAAATTTTTAATTTTATACTTAACTCCAAAAATCCTCTTACTAAAGAGAATCTTCGTAACGTTTTTCCAGACATAGCCGAAAGTACAATTAGTAAAACGCTAGTTTCCTTGTAGCTGCTTGGTCAAATAAAGCTGGTTTCAGGAGGGAGAAATGCTCAATGTATACAGGTTTAATTCTGTATTAATAATTATTAGGGGTAACAACACATCGCTATCTATATCTAAAATGTTATATAAAACTATTGAATATTTTATTCGTAAAAACAGAGGTGTAAAATGAATTTTATTTCCGAACTACTTGTTACCTTTGCAATTCCTACAATACAACTCACATTCTTGTTACTACTCATTTTTGTTTTTAGCTACTTTGTAGTATACAAAAAGGTATGTAAAGGAGGGGGGGAATTTACCGTACAACAAGTTATATTGTTTATATTGATAATAGGATATTATTCCCTTGTATTATCAGCTACTTCATTTGGTCGTCCAGATGATATAACTTTTGCAAGAACAATTGACTTTGATGTACTTAGTGTTTATAAAAAAGCATGGAATACCTTTTCATTTTCTTCTTTTTTCCATATCATTGTGAATATAGGTATGCTTTTTCCGTTAGGAATTTTATTACCTTTATTTAGTAATGTTTTTCAAAAAACAAAATGGATGTTAATCAGCTCAATTATAGCAAGTTTATTGATTGAAATCCTTGAATTTATAATGCAACGTGGAAGTATGGAACTAGCCGATTTACTTCATAATACTTTAGGAATGATGCTAGGATATTCTATGTTAAATATAGTTCTTATATTGTTGAAGAAAAAAGAACCAGATACACAAATGACCACATATTTATTTCTTCCGATTACAGTAAGTTTTGTTGCACTTGGAATAATGATTTCGTATCAAATGAAGGAATTTGGGAATATGCCTTTAGATCCCATTACAAAAACAGACATGACTGATGTCACTATAAAAACATCAATAGAGTTAAAAGACGAAGGTAATAAAATGCCTGTTTACAAAGAGGAAATTACAAAAATGCCTAATGACAATGAGCCAGTTACAAAAAAATCACATATTCGAGATGTCGAAATTCTGTCTCCCAAAGAAGTATTTCAAAAACTAAAACAAGGAGACTTTGATCCAATAATATCTTTCAAAGCAGGTGATACATTAGTCATTACAGATTATAATATAGATTACTACGCTGATACAAAAGGCTTTTCTCAACCTATATATGTTTTTCAAGTACGCTTAAATGATAATGGGAAAGATAGTTGGTCTCAACCTATTTCTGCGAGAAGATAACGTAGATTTTCATGTTTTTGTTCATGTGAAATAGTTTAATCGAGTTTTCTTGCTCATTTAAAAAACCTCCTATGGAATTTAATTGAAATTGAAAAACATTTAAGAAGAACAATTACGCTGTGGGCTATTGTATAGTGTAGATATGAATAACAAAAAAGGGGGACTATATATGTGGAAGCGATTTGTAGCGATTGGTGATAGTTTTACAGAGGGGATAGGGGATGAAGTTGAGGGAATAGCATTAAAAAGCTGGGTAGATCATTTTGTGCAACTGTGTGTAGATGATTTAAAATATGCTAATTTTGCAAAACGTGGGTTAGTAACTAAAGAAATTCGCTCACAGCAATTGGAACAGGCATTAACTTTTAATCCAGATTTGGTTAGTCTAATTGCAGGTGCAAACGATGTTTTAAAAGGACGTTGGAATCATCATGCATATAAGAACGATATGGAATTTATGATAGATACATTAAGTAAAACAGATGCTGATATTATTATAGCAAACCTTCCAGATTTTACTGTTAGGCTTCCATTTCCTTCTGAAAAAAAACAAGTATTAAAAGAACAATTATTAGAGGCAAATGAAGTTATACTTTCACTGAGTAGAGAGTATAAGCTTCATCATGTTGACTTTTGGAATCATCATTTAGTTAATGACAATACGCTTTGGTCTACGGATTTAATTCATCCAAACTCAAAAGGATATGTAAAAGTTGCTGAATTGATTTTTAGTAGTTTGCCTGTACATGACTCTTTTAAATAAGCTGTAGAATGACCTAAACTCCTGTCGCATGCTGTACAGGGGTTTTTGGTGCGAAAAAGAAGGATATAGAGTGCCTATAAATTATACTTTAAGTAATTCTTTTTATTGTTTATATTTTTGTTATTTTCTGTTGCAGAATCCTTAGTATAAGGATTCTTTTTTTGTATCAATAATCTATAAAGAAAAAAGATGAAATTGGCGAAAATGAACTAAAAGGTATTTTAAATGAATTGTTAAAACAACACTAATAATGATAACGTTCGCTAAATATATTCGTCGTTTGTAAGAATCTTAAAATCTTCCCTTTTTGAATGCAGCTTAACCATAAATTTAAATTTTTTGTAAATGTGGAACTATTTCATTACTTACACTGTCTATTAAGCGTTAAAACATTTTTTATTTAACATATTTAGAAAGGAATAATCATTTTTAATTAAGGGAGAAGATTGAATTGAAAAAAATATGGATGCTGCTTTTCTTTTGTTTTGGAGTTATGTTGGTAGGATGCAATAAAGATGAGCCGCCAAAACAAGCATTTGAAGAATATATCAATTTATGGAATGATAAAAAATTTACAAATATGTATGATTATTTATCAGAACATGCAAAAAAAACGATTTCTAAAAAGGAGTTCACAGAGAAATATCAAAAAATTTATGAGGGTATTGGAGTTAAGAATTTAAAAATTAAAACGAAAGGAGAGAATACTAAAGATAAAGAACTTTTTCTTTTTGAAGTTAATATGGGTACGGATGGAGGAACAGTTTCATTCATCCATGAAGCAAAACTCGTGAAAGATAAAGATAAGGAATCTTGGAAAATAGATTGGACACCAGACTTCATTTTCCCAGGTATGAAAAAAGATTACAAAGTACGTATGCAAACAGAGCAAGGAAAACGCGGAGAAATATATGATCGAAATGGAAAAGGGCTTGCAACGAATGGTAAAGCGACTGAAGTTGGAATTATTCCAGAGAAACTAGGTGAAACGGCAGCGCAAACGAAAGAAATAGTAGCACAATTACTTGATATGTCTATAGAAGAGATCAATCAAAAGCTCGCAGCGAAATGGATAAAACCAGATTCCCTTGTACCAATTGGTATTTTAAAAGAGGGAACCAGACAGAATGATTATATTGAATTAGAAGGAGTTTCATCTCGCCCAGTAAATATTCGTACGTATCCATTAGGAGAAGCAGCGGCACACTTAACGGGATATATAGGAAAGGTAAATGCAGAGGAGTTAAAATCGCTTCAAAAAAAAGGTTATCAAGCAGATGATTTAGTGGGTAAGACAGGTTTAGAGAAAGTATTAGAGAATAAATTGCGTGGTGAAAAGGGTGGACGCGTATTTATGGAAGATGAGAACGGGAAAGAGATTAAAAACGTAGCAAAACAAGAAGCAAAAAAAGGGGAAAATGTTACGTTAACTATTGATGCTGCAATTCAAGAAAAAATCTTTAATGAGATGAAAAATGAAGCAGGATCTAGTGCAGCGGTCAATCCTAAAACGGGTGAAACAATCGCACTTGTAAGTAGCCCTGCTTATAATCCAAATACAATAGTTAGAGGAGCATCAAAAGCTCAACGGGAAGCATGGAATAATGACTCGAAACTGCCAATGATGAATCGCTTCACACAAGCATTTGTACCAGGTTCCGTATTTAAAACGATAACAGGTGCAATTGGTTTGGAAACAAACACAATAAATCCTAAGGAAGAATTTAAAATTCAAGGATTAAAGTGGACAAAAGATTCATCTTGGGGAAATTATTATGTAACACGTGTGAAGGATGCTAGTCCAGTTGATTTTGATAAGGCAATGAAGTACTCTGATAATATTTATTTTGCTCAACAAGCTTTGAAAATAGGAAAAGATCAGTATGTAAATGAATTTAAGAAATACGGATTTCATGAAAAATTACCAATTGAATACGAATTCCCTATTTCAATCATTGCAAAAGATGGGATAAAAAATGATATTCAACTAGCAGACACGGGGTACGGACAAGGACAAGTATTAATGACACCTCTTCATTTAGCATTGACTTATGCACCGATTGTCAATGAGGGTAACATTCCGTCACCGCATCTTATAAAAAAAACAAAAGCAGCGGGAAATTGGAAAGAAAATGTGATTTCTACCAAGAATCAAGAGATATTAAAAAGTGCGTTAATAAAGGTTATTAATGATCCTGATGGTGCTGGGAGAACTGCTAAAGTTGATGGTGTAACTCTCGCTGGTAAGACAGGTACAGCAGAACTGAAAGAATCGAAAGAAGCAGAGGGTAAAGAACTTGGTTGGTTTGCAGCTTTCGATGCAAGCGCGCCAAACATGATTGTTACCATGATGATTGAAGATGTAAAAGGAAGAGGTGGGAGCAACGTTCCAGGTGAAAAAATAAAACATGTTTTTCAGAAATAATACTTAATTAGAAGGTGAAATTTACTCCTTTAGTAAATATACAAACCTTACCGATTCAAGATTATATTAGGAATCGGTTAATTTATGTCTAAACGCAGATTTTATGATTTTAATAATCGTATTTAATTACGTGTTTTTTACACAATTAAATACGATTATTTTTTATTTGAAAATTATAAAACAACAAATTTTAAAATGTTAAATTAGATAATTGAAATTTAAAAAATAAGAGCTATTATACTTAACTTTATTTTCAGAAATATTACAAAGCTGTTAGTTTGAAGTAAGGTTATTCAATATAAGTAAGAGGGGAATTTCTTTATACTAAAAGATAAAAGTATATTTTATATTCTTACAGATAATAAACATATACTTTAACTAGTCCCACTTAACAACCTTGCGGCATGTTTGAAGAGGGAGATTCCTACGGACACTGAGAAGGGAGTCTTTTGTCGGAAAAGATAAATAAAAGGAGCTTAATATATGTATAAAATTATGATTGTAGAAGATGACCAAAAAATTTCTAAACTACTTCAATCCCATATTAATAAGTACGGGTATGAAGGGAATATTACAGAGGATTTTGAAAATATTTTGGCTAACTTTGAAAAAATTCAACCTGATTTAGTTTTATTAGATGTAAATTTACCGAGTTTTGATGGTTTCTACTGGTGCCGACAAATTAGAACGGTCTCTACTTGTCCCATTATATTTATATCAGCACGTAGTGGAGAGATGGAGCAAGTTATGGCACTTGAACATGGTGCAGACGATTATATCACTAAACCGTTTCATTATGAAGTTGTAATGGCAAAAATCCGAAGTCATCTTCGAAGAATTTACGGAGAATACGCACCGAAAGCGGAAGAAAGAGTTGTTCAGCAATCCGGTTTAATACTTTATCCAGAAAAAATGGAATTAAAGCTAAATGATAGCATGTGTATACTGTCAAAAAAAGAAACTGCTTTACTAGAAACTCTCTTACGACAATCTCCTAGTATTGTTAGTCGAGAGAAAATCTTAGAAAAACTTTGGGATGACTATACGTATGTAGATGATAATACGTTAAGTGTAAATGTTACACGTGTCCGAAAAAAATTAGAGGAAATCGGAATAAAAAATGCATTAGAAACAGTTCGTGGTGCTGGATATCGTTTGAAAATAACTTGGAAGAATGATGAGGTATAATAATGAATTTATTTTTACGTGAACATATCCCTTTCATCTGTTTCTCAATCATTCAGCTATTTGTCGTTCTAACTGTTTATTGGCTGGATGGATATAACCACTTATCTACTGCGTTATATAGTGTGTTTTTAGGAGGATGCTTTTTAATTGCGTTTTTACTTTATCGCTACTTTAGCCATCGTAGATTTTATAACAAATTATCCAACCCTTCTGAAACATTAGAGGACTCCTTAGAAGAACTCGATTCCACTCCATTATCAGTAGCACTTCAGCGTGTGTTAAAGACACAATACAGTCAATATCATCAACAGTTAAAGACTTGGGAATATAAACAAAAAGAGCACCTTACATTTATTAATCAATGGGTGCATCAGATGAAAACGCCTCTATCAGTTATTGAACTGATCACACAAGAAGAGAATGGGGAGGTTTTTGAAAGTATTGTGGAAGAAGTAGATCAAATGCAGTACGGATTAGAAATGGTCTTATATATGGCGCGATTACAAACGTTTGAGCAAGATTTTTATGTGGAAAGAGTTTCGTTACAGGAAATCGTTCAAGAAGTAATCCGTGAAAATAAACGTCTGTTTATCCGTAGCTATGTTTATCCAGAAGTAAAAGTAAAACAAACTATTATGGTAGAAACCGATAGAAAGTGGCTTCGGTTTGTTATTCATCAAGTGATATCCAATGCCATTAAGTATTCAGCAGGAAGTAGAAAAAACGTTACTATTACTACATTAGAAGAAGAGCGCTCAGTAATCCTTGAAATACACGATCATGGTGTGGGAATTCCAAAAGAAGACCTCCCGAGAGTATTCCGCCCATTTTATACGGGAATAAACGGTCGGAAATTTAAGGAATCTACTGGGATGGGATTATATCTTGTGAAAAATATTATAAAAAGATTGGAACATGATATTGAAATAAAGTCGGAAGTAGGAAAAGGAACAACAATCTGTATTATTTTCCCTTATGCAAATCGTTAGAATGGTGTTTAGTTTGATTTTTCAGAAATATTGCAGACCTGTTAGATATATGAAAGGTTAATCGATATGAGAAGAAGGGACGCTTAGATAAACTTAGGTTATTAAAAGATAAAAAGGAGCAAAACGATATGGAAATATTAAAGGTCTGTGAACTGAGTAAAATCTATACAGGAAAGGTATCTTATGAAGCGCTCGCCGACATTAATTTGAGTGTGAAAAAAGGGGAGTTTGTAGGAATAATGGGACCATCAGGAAGTGGAAAAACTACTTTGTTGAACATGGTTTCTACTATTGATTCTCCCACATCAGGAGAAATATTGATTAATGGAGAAAATCCATATCAATTATCTCAAAATGAACTGGCATTATTTCGAAGACGTGAATTAGGTTTTGTGTTTCAAGCATTCAATCTTCTTACAACATTAACTGTAAAAGAAAATATTGTTCTTCCTCTGACGTTAGATGGTACTAAAGTTGAGGATATGAATCAGCGTGTAGAAGGTATTGCAGAAAAATTAGGCATTCAAGATATATTAAATAAACGAACATATGAAATATCGGGCGGACAAGCACAAAGAACAGCAATTGCACGTGCTCTAATTCATAAACCTAAATTATTACTTGCAGATGAGCCGACAGGAAACTTAGATTCAAAAGCGGCTAATGATGTAATGGAGTTATTAAAACGATTAAATAAAGAACAAGATGCAACAATGATGCTTGTTACGCACGATCCAGTGGCTGCAAGTTTTTGTGATCGCGTTGTATTTATTAAAGATGGAAAATTATATAACGAAATTTATAACGGAGAAAACCAACAAATGTTTTATCAAAAAATTATAGATGTACTTGCATTACTAGGAGGCCGTAAGCATGACTTTTCAAAGATTCGCTTTTAATAATATCATTCGAAGTAAGCGGACTTATGCTGCACACTTTCTAAGTAGCTCATTTTCAGTTATGGTTTTTTTCACATATTCACTCTTACTTTTTCATCCTGATTTACAAGGAGAACTAGCCTCCACAAGTAAAACAATGGGCCTTTTAGGAACAATGGGGATGCAAATCTCTCAATATCTCATTTTTGTATTTTCATTCTTCTTTCTTTTATATTCGGTGAGTTCTTTTTTAAAAACAAGAAAAAAAGAATTTGGAATTTTAATCATGCATGGTATGACACCGGCGCAGTTAAATAAATTAATTTTTTTAGAAAATATGTTAATTGGAGTCGCTTCAATTACATTTGGTATCTTAATTGGTTTGATATTTTCAAAGCTCAATTTATTGGCAAGTGAAAATATATTAGCGATTGATAAGGGGCTTCCTTTTTACGTTCCTATAAAAGCTGTCTTTACGACAACTGGCGCATTTTTGATTCTGTTTCTAGTCATTTCGTTGTTTACTTCTAAAATGGTAAAAGCAAACAAGTTAATTGATTTGATGAAATCAGAGGAAAAGCCAAAACCAGAGCCAAAGGCATCAAAAGCATTAGCATTCCTTTCCGTATTATTAATTGGGTTAGGGTATGGATGTGTGTTCTATTTCGTACTAGAAAGAAACTTCATTATGCCTTACTTACTTGGAGGAGTAGTTTTTGTAGTGGTAGGGACATATTTTCTATTTTCACAGTTGAGCGTGTATGTAATACGTGTCTTAAAGAAAAAAGACACTGTATTTTTTAATAAAACGAACCTACTTACCATATCTGAATTGGCTTATCGTATGAAGGATAATGCAACTATGTTCTTTATGCTAGCGATTGTTTCCGCGGTGGCTTTCACAGGAATTGGTACATGTTTAGCAATGGGAAATAAGGGATTAACGGAGATGATCAATCCATTTGCATTTACCTATACCTCGTTAGGCGAGAATCCCCAAGAAGGAGAGCACATTACAGAAATAAAAAAACAACTCACTCGTTCAAATTTTTCTTATCAGGTAGCGGTTACGAATCCAAAATTCACGGAAAATAATTTAGTGCTAATCAAAGTATCAGAGTATAACAAGTTTGCAAAAATCTTCGGATATGAAATGGAAAAGTTAGACAATGATCAACAAACAATCATAGTACCATCAATAGTTTCGCAAAAAGAAAAGTATGCAAGAGGAAAGGATATACCTGAGAAAATAGATGTAGTACAGGAAAACTTGGAGATGTCTCTTCAGGTCAAGAAGGCGGTCCCATATATAGTTCTCCCAAATACAATTGGAGCTATTATTGTTGTTTCGGATTCTTTGTACGATAAAATCCCAAATAGAAAGACAGAAGATGATTCTTACGTAATGAAAAGTCAATATGGATTTGTAGTGGAAAATTGGGAGAAATCAAGAGTGGTTACAAAAAAATTAGAAGCAACAATGGGTAATAATAATTTGGTGCAAGCACATCATTATTTTAAAGCATTGTATTCTGAATGGATTTTTTCGAAACAAGAGAACGGTATTTTACTTATTGTCAGTGTATTAGTAGGGATCGTATTCTTTACGTTCGCAGCCAGTCTTTTATATTTCCGACTATATGCAGATTTAGAACGGGAACAACAACAATATGAAATGATTGCGAAGGTCGGTCTAAGTAGAAGAGAGCTAAAGAAAATCGTAACGCGTCAGCTTACGTTAATGTTCTTCTTGCCTTTAATTATAGCGATTATTCATAGTGGTGTCGCTTTTATAGCCTTGCAACAGCTAATTGACTTCTCTGTTTTAAAGATGTCCATTTTAATTATACTAGCCTTTATATCCATTCAAAGTGTGTACTTTTTCACTGTCCGTTGGCGTTATTTACAACGGTTATATAAAAAAATCATGTAACGTATTGATAAAACAAGCAAAGAGGAGAAAAAGAAATGAAAAAAGTAATGAAAGTGTGTATGGCAGGAGTTGTATCAATTTCTATGTTAGGGGCTTGTTCTTTTGGAAAGAAAGAAGAACCAAGGAATGCCGCTTTATTGATTGGGGAAGAACAATCATTAAAAGAAATAGTAAGTCAACATAAAAGTGAAATTAAGACCAACACTTTATATAAAGTGAAAAAAGCAGAAACTGGCGGTAAACAACTATTAATTATGGAACGAAAAACTGCAGAGAAGATGGTTGAGATAGGTGTGTTGAGAGAATCAGATAATGATAATGAAGTATGGAGTTCAGATCCAATAAAGTCATTACCTTCAGCTCCAAAAGGTAAAGCTGTATTATTGGCTAGTAAGAAAAATAAAAAAATTAAGGAATTAACAATTAATGAAAAGAAAATAGAAGTCCAGTATGCTAGCGATACTTGGTTTGGTCACTATCGTAATTCAGATTATGAGGAGCTGATTGTAATTGTTGACAATACTACTTTCAATCAAATCCCTGTAAATGAAACATCAATGGAAATCCTTCATTTCAATAAATCGTATGGTGAAGATAGACCATATAACACAGATGATGTTACGGCTGTACAAGCAGAAACTGAATGGAAAAAACTCACTAAAACTATGGGGAGTCAAGTGGATGTATTAGATGCGGTTTCTATTATAAAAAAATAATGAAAATATATTTAATACAGAAAAACCAGGATGATTTTAAGAATTTATCCTGGTCTTTTTTATTACATTTTTTTAGAAATATCATCTGTCGAAAAAAAAGATAAACAATGGAACAAATGAAACTTGTATCATGTCTATATATTGAAACCATATTAAAAGTGAGGGCAGCTTTATGTTTATTCAAATAAGTTTGAGGTGTGGAAATGGAACAGAAGTTTATTGAAAAATGTAATCATGATGAGCTTGACTATGTTATAAAAGACTATTGGCAAGATGTATGGAATTATTCATTTATTATTACGAAAGATCCACACTTATCAGATGACATCACACAAGATGTATTTATTAAGGTTTTTAAACATTGGAATTCGTTTCGAAAGGAGTCATCTATTAAAACGTGGATATTAAAAATTACAAGAAATACGGCAATAAACTATTTGAAATCCTCTTATTTTAAAAGGATATCTTTAGTGGGATTTTTTAGTGACGATAAGCAATCTCCATCGGCAGAACAAGAATTTTTTAATCAAGAGGAAATGAATGATGTGTGGGATGTTGTATTAAAACTACCTAAAAAACACCGCGAAATACTAATATTGGACGCGAAATATGAATTATCTTATGAAGAAATGGCTGAAACATTAGGTGTATCCATTGGAACAGTCAAATCTAGGTTAAGCAGAGCAAGAAGTAAAGTTTCAAAATTAATAGGGGAGGGTAGAAGTGATGAACAGTAAAAAAAATCCTGACTGGTATAGCAAATTAAAAAATGGACCAATGGAGCGTCGTAAAGATGAAGAAGCATTTATTTATAAAATAAAGCAATCGATATACCAAAATAGTGAAGTAGACTCTGTACCATACAAGAGACCATTTCGTAAAAAAGCATTGCCTATTGTAGTAGTTTTGGTTTGTACAATGTTATTTTTTATTGTTCAACAACCTTGGCTTGATGATAATAAATCACCGGTACAAAGTAGTACTCAAATTAAGCCTAAAACAAAAGATGAGTCTGCTCAAGATCCATCATTAAAACAATTTATGAATGAGTTATATCGAAGTACAAATTCAAAAAATGAAAATGACCTGTATAGAGCGTTAAATGATGAAGTTCTATTTAAAGGGAAAAGTTATCAGAAGGATGAATTGAAGTTTGATGAGGATATTTTTCATGAGTTGCAAGTCGCTCTTACAATGGGGGGAGAATTTGCAAATGATACAAAGAAAGCATACAAAGTACCAAGTGGATTGACAGAAAGTAACCAACCAAAGCAATCGCATTTTATATATGCAACTGTTACTGGAAATAAAACGAAAATTTTAGCTGAACCAAAACGAGAATCACAAGTTTTATATGAAGTATCTAATGAAATGGTAAAAGCTTTGATTCCAGAAAAAGCGCTGAATGATGGATATATAAAAATATCGACAATTAACGGTTATACTGGATATGTACAAAAAGAGTATGTTTTAACTGATATTAAATATTCTTTCATATTTGAAAAGAATGATGAAGGCATATGGGAAATAACGAATATAGATTCTATATGGTAAAAGAGGAAGGTTCACTTTAATGAACCTTCCTCTTTATCTTTATCCTTTTTTTGAAGTGAATTCCAGCACTCTAAAATTTCTGATGTAACGAGAGCAGCAATATTTTTTTCCGAATTACTACCAGGAATAACGACAGAAATAGCAATTTTTGGATCTTCGGTAGGAGCATATGCAATGAAAAGAGAATGATTTATCATTCTTTCTTGCTCGTTCGGAGAGCCAGTTATCCCTGTTTTACCCGCGACATGAAAGGACAAGTTTTTAATCTCCTCTATATTTTGACTCATCCCACCTTGCACGACACTCCAAAATTTCATAGGATAACGATTTGAACTTTCTAAGAGTGGTTTAAACTTTTTTGTTTCCTTATCGTCTTGACCAATAATAGCACTTACGATTTGAGGTTTATATTTATCACCTTTACTTGCCAAAGTTGCTGCATATTGAGCGAGTTGAAGAGGGGTATGCACTTCATTTCCTCCCCAAGAAGCATTTAATAAAGCGGAGATTCCATTTTCAAACTTATTAGATGGGTGAAATTCATATTCCCCGTCTTCTTCAAAGGGTAAATCAATACCAGTTTTAGAACGAAGGCCAAATTGCTTTAAATAATCTGTCCATATATTTGCTACTTTTTCTATATTCCCATTATTTCGGTTGAATAAGGGGAGAGCTACTTTTGCTGTCATAAATGTATTTGATGAATTAATGATAGCTTGACTCGGTGTAATTTCACCTGTTGGTGTTCCAGGAGCATTGGTGATGTTATTTTGATTATCATACTGAAAACTACCATTATCCAAATATGTATCCTCAGGTTGAAAAAGCTTTTCGTTTAATCCGATTAAAATAGTAAGTGGCTTTATAGTAGAGGCCATATTTACATAAGATTCACCATACTTTAATTTTTGAATTGCTTTATTTTGCGAAAGGGATTTAATGTTTTCTTTTTTAGATGATACATGTGTATTTAATATATTTGGATCAAAAACTGCCGAATTGGCCATAGTTAATATTGCGCCAGTTTTTACATCGGTTACTACTGCATAACCAGCATTAGCATCAGGTACTTTCTTAATTTGAGATCTTAGTGCTTCCTCTGTTTTTTGCTGCAATTTAGAGTCTAAAGCTAGCCGGACATCTTTTCCTTTTTGTACTTTTTGAATGTTCCATAAGAACTTTTTATTATTCATTTTAAAAATCAGAGTTTTTCCGGGTTTTCCTTTTAAATCATTTTCATATTGAAGCTCAACCCCACTTTTACCAACAGGTCCATACTTAGAATTAAGGTCATTTTCTACATACCCAATTACTTGTGAAGCAATTTCGTTCTTTGGATAATATCGAATGAATTCGTCTTTGATCACTACATTTTTAGGTTTATTCTTGTTTATGAATGAAATTTCATTTTCACTTATATCAGAGTATAAGGATATTTCATTCATAGTCTGCTTATTACAGGATTGTTGTAATTGAGATTTTATGTCCTCTGTAGAAATGTCATGTTGAAACTCGTTTGAAAATTGATTGAAAAAAGCTAATGTGTTTGATGTATCTTTATTCGATAGTTTTTCATCATTAGAAGTGCAATATAGAGACTTAACTTTCTTATTTGTAGCTAGTATTACACCATTTTGATCAAGAATTTTTCCTCTTTCAGCTGAAGAAGTTGCGATAGTAATTGAAATGAAGTTGATTTTTAATAAAATTAGTAAAATCACACTTCCAATAGAAAGAACCGCAAAAAATCTCCATCTTTTCGTATGTAACATATAACCCTCCCTTATGTAGCCTATTCCATCTTATAGTTAATTATTTTTTTTGTAAATGTGGAACAACTTTATTACTTAGGTTGTCTATTAAGTATTACAGCATGAAGAAAGGAACAATCAGTATGAAAAAAAGTACATGTTAATAGTAAGTCTATGTGTAAGTTTAATATGAGTCATTATACAGTTTAGCATTTCTAATGCAGGCGACAAAAAAATAGAGAAAAAAACAGGAAGGGAGATTTATCAATTACGCGGCTAAACCAAAAGGAATGGATGCTTACAAGGATTTAACAAAAAAGATAAGACACTATTATAACTGAATAGTGGTTTCTAATATATAGGGAACGCTTTTAGTATATTTATTTACTAAGTATTAGTGAGGATTTCCTGAAGAATTATATGGAGGATTTATGAAAGAACAAAAAGTAAAGAAACAGAAGACATATATATCTATTCGATTGAATATAATGTTCCTTTGCATATTTGTACTATTCTCAGCTATTATTATGCAGCTAGGAAAAGTACAAATCGTTGAGGGAGAGGCTTATAAGAACCAAGTGGAAAACAGTCAAAATGAAACAACTAGTATACCAGTCCCACGTGGACAGATTCTAGATCGAGAAGGGAAAACAGTCGTTAATAATAAATCTCTTCGCACAATTACGTATACAAGGGTGAAGGGGATTACGAGTGAAGATATTTTAAAAACAGCAAAAGACTTGGCGAAGGTACTTGAAATGCCTGAGCAAGATATAAATAAATTAACCGATATCGATAAAAAAGATTTTTGGATGCAATTGAATATGAAACGTGCGGAATCAAAGATTACTAAAAACGACATAGGAAAGTTTAAAGAAAAGGGAATAGAGGGAAAAGAACTAGACAAAAAAATTCAAGACTTAAGACGAAGTCGCGTTACAGAAGTAGAATTGGCAGAATTAACAGCACAAGATTTAAAGGTGTTAGCTATTAAAAGTAAAATGAGTTCAGGTTATCAACTGACACCACAAATTATAAAAAAAGATGTGACAGATCAAGAATATGCGCGGATAAGTGAAAACCTTGCGGAGTTTCCAGGAGTAGATACAACAGTTGATTGGGAACGTAATTATGTAAATGGTAATTTATTTCGTTCCGTGTTAGGTAATATTACAAGTAGTGAAGAAGGATTACCGAAAGAAAACTTAGATTCTTATTTGGTACGTGGATATAACCGTAATGATCGTGTAGGAAAAAGTTATATTGAACAACGATATGAAGATGTATTACACGGCACAAAAGAAGAAGTGAAAAACATTACTGATAAATCAGGAAACATTATAAACACAGAAATAATCTCTAAAGGAAAAAGTGGTAGTAGCTTAACATTAACGATTGATATGGAATTACAAAAGAAAGTGGAAGAAAGTATAGAGAAAAATTTGAGAGCTTTTAAGAGTTCAGAGCCACTGTTGGACCGAGCGTTTGTCGTCATGACAAATCCGAATAACGGACAGATTTTATCTATGGCAGGCAAAAAGATTGTAGAAAAAGAAGGGAAAATAGAGATTGAGGATTTGGCATTAGGTAACATGACAACTTCGTATGAGCTAGGATCAGCTGTAAAAGGCGCAACGTTATTAACTGGATATGAGACAGGGGCAATACAGCCAGGAGATCAATTTTATGATGCACCGATGAAATTTAAAGGTACACAAGCCAAGAAATCATGGAATGTATCCGGATTTGGTAATGTTAATGATTTACGAGCTTTACAAGTATCTTCGAATGTATACATGTTCCAGACAGCTTTAAAAATTGCGGGAGTTAATTACGTACCAAATGGTTCATTGGATATTAAACAAGAAGCATTTGATAAAATGCGTTATTATTTTAAACAATTTGGTCTAGGTGTCCCAACAGGTATTGATTTACCGAATGAAATAATTGGGCAAACGAGAAAAGTAGATAGTCAACCTGGGTTTTTACTAGATTTTTCTATCGGTCAGTATGATACGTATACGCCATTGCAATTGGCACAATATATTTCAACTATTGCAAATGGTGGATATAGAATGCAACCCCAAATTGTACAAGAAATACGAGAGCAATCAATAAAAGAAGAAGAGGTCGGTAAAGTTATACGCTCTATAGAGCCTGTCGTATTAAATCGAGTTGATATGAAGAAAGAACATATTGATCGGATAAAAGAAGGTTTTAGATGGGTATTCCAAGAAGGTGATGGAACTGGCGTGAAGTATTTCAAAAATGCGCCATATAAACCAGCAGGAAAGACAGGGACAGCTCAAACTGTATATGGTGGAGATGATCCAATTGGTAGAAATGCAAAAGGAGAACGTATGGAATGTTACAACTTAACATTAGTTGGATATGCTCCATATGATAATCCAGAAGTAGCATTTTCTGTAGTAGTCCCATGGCTTCATGATGATAAAAATGGAATTAATTCTATAATTGGAAAGGAAATTTTAGATGTATACTTTGATTTAAAAAAGCAACGTATACATGGTGAAGCTGCTAGTACAGATAGTTCGAATCAAAATTAGTAAAATTTGTGCACTTTTCTCAGGGGAAGAGACCCTGTTTATATAAAAGCCTTTATAAGTTAAAGAAAAAGGAAAATTTGAAATAAGAGATAGCGGCTATCATAGTTGCTATCTCTTACTTTTGTTAATATCTTGGCTACTAGTTAAAAAGGTTTTAAATTTATCCCGCTATTTGCCGGGTAGTAAAACTCCCACCTCAAAATTCAGCTGGAGCAAAGAAGTTAGGCGGGAGTCGGGCTGCCCGTAAAAGCCCGATTGGTGAGGGCTAATAATCAGTGGGGAATGAACAAAACCCCCACTGATTAAAGTTTCACTTTATGGAACAAACTTGTTTCTTAGATGGTCTATTATGTGTACGTATAAAAACAGGTGTTCAAATAGGATACAGTGTATTGAATTTACTACTTGTTTTCAGTATTGAAAATTTGAAAGGAATGATGATTTTGAAAAACAAGAGGATGTTAAAAATAGGTTTATGTGTTGGTATATTAGGTTTAAGTCTTACAAGCCTAGAAGCTTTTACAGGAGGGGCATTGCAAGTTGAAGCGAAAGAAAAGACCGGACCAGTTAAACATAAAAATCATGCGACGTATAAAGAATTCTCTCAACTTGAGAAAAAATTTGATGCTCGATTAGGTGTGTATGCTATTGATACTGGTACAAATCGAACAATTGCTTATCGACCTAACGAAAGATTTGCCTTTGCATCAACCTACAAGGCATTAGCGGCAGGAGTATTGCTACAGCAAAACTCAACTGAGAAATTAAATGAAGTTATCACTTATACGAAAGACGACTTGGTGGAATATTCACCCATTACAGAGAAACATGTAGATACAGGCATGAAACTTGGGGAAATTGCAGAGGCGGCTGTTCGTTCCAGTGATAATACCGCCGGGAACATTTTATTTAATAAAATAGGCGGACCTAAAGGATATGAAAAAGCACTTAGACAGATGGGTGATCGGGTTACTATGGCTGATCGCTTTGAGCCAGAGTTAAACGAAGCTACTCCAGGAGACATTCGTGACACTAGTACGGCGAAAGCCATTGCTACCAATCTTAAGGCTTTTACGGTAGGAAATGCACTTCCAGCTGATAAACGTAAAATTCTTACAGAGTGGATGAAAGGAAATGCTACAGGAGACAAACTTATTCGTGCAGGCGTACCAACTGACTGGGTAGTTGGAGATAAATCAGGAGCTGGAAGTTATGGGACACGAAATGATATTGCTATCGTTTGGCCACCGAATAGAGCACCCATTATCATCGCAATTTTATCTAGTAAAGATGAGAAAGAGGCTACCTATGATAATCAACTAATTGCAGAGGCAGCTGAAGTTATAGTCAATGCTCTTAGGTAATAATATCTTAGTATTCTCATTTCTTTACCAGATGTTATTGAAAGTATAAAATTAGAAAACGATTCTTTTTCGCGGGAAAAGAATCGTTTTTGTATTCTTATTATTAAAAGGAAAAAAGCAAAAATATGAACATATATTAAGTATCCGGAATTTAAATTTCATGTACTGTACTATTTTATTAACTTAAACAATTTTAAAAAATATAATAGAATTTAGTTAACATAAATAAGTGTTTGATGAAAATATGAAAAAAATATTAATAGAATCATATTGCTTATTGGTACATTAGTAGGTATTAGTATCTTTTTACATTTACAGAACAATTTGATAAGTATAACTGAAGTTAATATATGCAAGCGCAAAAAATTGCACTTCCTGTTGGATGAAGGTATCTATTGTAGCTTGATCCACTTTTGATTCGTTTTTTTCTGACTCTATAATGAATTGTTCACGTTGGAAAAAAGCCGTATTGGCCAAACGTTCATAACAGCGACCTATTTGTAAGAGGGCATAAAATACTTCTTCCACCCATCCGCCTGCTTCTACTCTTTTTTTATACCATTTGATTGCTTCATCGAGTTCATTGAGAATGGATAATGTTTGTGCTAACTAAAACATATATCTGACTTTTAAATCAGGCGGGGTTGCTGCATCAGGAAGTCCCTCTAATAGTAATCGTTTATCTCGCTCAAATTTATCAATCTTACTCTCACCGTCGCCTTCATCATTGATAATTAGACAATATAGTTTTCCTACTGTATCTTGATCAGCCACTAAATTATCACGATCTAAATCCCAATATTCATGTGTAACTCCAACGGATCGCCATGGCAAAGATGTCTTAAGAAGACGAGAAAGCCAATACTTAATGTGACTATCATATTGCATAGTCAAATAATGGTCCTTATCTAATGTACATTTATCAAAATGTGGCTTCACTTCTAAGATCATGTCAGCATCAAGCAACAGCAAATAATCAGCCTTTGGATATGTTTTTTGAGCCAAAGATACAGCTAAACTTCGATTATATCCAAAATTTTTAAAAGGTTGATGATGCACAGTACCAGGTATGTTATTTTCTCTGTCCAGTTTTTAATAATGTCAGGTGTATCGTCAGTCGAACCCATATCACAAATCGAAACAAAATCAACGATAGATTTAGTCGGATTTAAACATCTTTCGATAATTTTTGATTCATTTTTTACAATCATACAAAGGCAGATTTTCTTTTCAGATTCTATGCGTTTTGTTGTTTTTAATTTGTTTTTTCATTATTGCTCCCTCCTCTACTTTTGTTCAAAAGGCTGTATTTGTTCAGCAACATATGATTTTATATATTTTGAACAAATACGAACAAAGAGTTATAAGATTTCTAAAGTATGATAAATAACTTTCAATCTTACAAGTTCCTGTTAATTTAATCATTTGCCTCGCAATCTAAGAGTACTATTAGATATGTGTAATTCCATAATGCTAAAACATTTAAGTATGTTGTTTTACGTGCAGAGATCGTATTAGAAATACTCTAGACGTATCATATGATGTAGGCTTTTGTTGTGTGAACAATGAGGAAGTACGATTTGATAACTCCTTTGCGAGATTATGAGGCTCTATATAGATCCAATTAGATTAGCAAAAGCTTCAGTTTATTCATGTGATACACATTTCTTTCTAAACAATGATGTGAGGAGATTACTGGAATTCAATCTTAAAAAATTCACTTGGATTGATGCGTCCTCAGGTAGACAGAGCATATTATCTTCTTTATTTCAATACATTGTATAGTCTAGACTTTGAATGAATTTAATTAAATAAATTATACATTTAGCTGCCAGTATTTATAAAATGTTAAGCATAAAAACATATTTTTTGTCTAACTATTAGAAAGTTATTCTTTAAAAATTAACGTCAAAAAACTCATTTTTGCGGGAAATAAGAAAAAAGAAGTGATTATTTATGAATTATAATCTTACTGTAGCAAAATATGTATTGTTCACATAAAGTGTAACAACATTGGTTTTTTAAGAATAATAATTCCCTTAATTGGAAAGATAAAAATTTTTTACATTAATCAATAAAAAGAGGAAGGATGTAGAAAAAATGGATTCTGCTTTTATTAAGGTAATTCAAGAAAATAATTATTCTATAAAAAAGGGGTATAAATCCCGATCGAACCCTCAGTATTTTGATGATTTTACTAATATGACTTGGCAACCACAAGTGTATGCTTTGGCCAATTATTTAGGAAAGTATTTAGATTGTTCGTATGTTATAGATATTGGTTGTGGAACTGCTGGGAAACTAGTGAAATGCTTTCCTGAATTTCAAATTATAGGAGTAGATATGGGAAGTAATTTGGAGTTTTGCCAAAAAAATTACAACTATGGAACATGGATAAATCATGATCTTGAATCCTCTCAAATGTTAAATATTTCAAAAGACATTCTCGATAAGTCTGTTATAGTGTGTTCGGACGTGATTGAACACATCAAAAATCCATGTTACTTACTATGGAATATAAAGAATATGATGAATTATGCGCCTGCTTGCATATTATCTACGCCTGAAAGAGACATTGTAAGAGGAAAAAATGATTTTGGGCCGCCTGAAAACATTTCCCATGTTAGAGAATGGAACATGAATGAACTTGTTGATCTATTTAATTTTTTCTCCTTGAACATAAAGTTTACCGGCTTAACTATAAATAATGATGTCCATAAAAGAAGAGAGACAATCTTGGCTATGTTAGTTAATGACTCTCATCATAAGGCAAAACAATTAGGCGAGTTAAAAACACAAACTATAAAAGATATTATTTAAAGCTTAATCTAACATATAAGATTAGCTGGGAGATGTATGGATTTTTATTTATATGGGGTCCCATGCGTAATTACATGTAGTTATAATCTTGATGCCCCTTGTGGTGATTTCAATTGGATCGGGAAAAATCGAAAAGCAAGGAAAACCTTAGGAGTGGAGTAAATATAAGGGTTGAGCGCTGCCGGATAATACTTCGAGCTTATATTGCTTCCATAGGAGGAATTTGTGAATGGTGTCAATTATAACTTGTACGATGAGAGCAGAATTTATGGACAATATTTTTGCGAATTATGAAAGACAAATAGGGGAAGACAAAGAATTAATCATAATTCTAAATAGAGGCACTATGTATTTCGAAAGGTGGGAGGAAAAGGAAAGCGGCTACAGAAATGTGAATATATATCAGCTAGGTGAAGAATATACTTTGGGTGATTATTTGAATTTTGCGATTGATCAGTCTAAGTATGACTACATCGCGAAATTTGATGATGATTACTATGGAGCAGCCTACAGCATTCGCTCCATAGAAGGGTTTAAAAAACCTGACGTTTCTATTGTGGGTAAGAATTCTTTCTATATGTATATTAAAAACGAAAGAGCATTCATTTTAGCAAATGATAAGGAACACACATACACCGATTAGATGGCTGGTGCAACTCTTGTAGTAAAAAAGGAAGTATTCAATCAAGGAAAACTTAGGAGTAGGAATATAGCATATCGCTGAAGATGCTTTTTTCATAGCAGACTGTAAGCTGTATGGATTTTAAAATGCATTCAACTGATCGCTTTGATTTCACTGCAATAAGGAGAAATCCTAATGAACACACATGGCAAGTAAGTGATGAAGCACTTCTGAATTGGGGGAAACTAGTTGCTTATACAGATGATTTTGAATCAATAGTATCAACAAATGCTTAGAAATTTATTTAATATATAATTATTAATTCTGTATAAATTAATATTAAAATTCATACAAAAATTTTTAATAGAGGAATATTTTAGGGTAAACTACTTTTTAGTGCAGCATTGAAAAGATGCTGGATTCCCATAATAAAATAAAAGAGAGGTATACAAAATGGAGCTTCCTGTATACTTCTCTCTTTTATCCCGCATTAACGAGCTGCAAAACTCCCACCTCAAAATTTGAGGAATGCGAAGAAGTTTAGATGGGAGATAAACAGCCCGTAAAAGCCCGATTGGTGAGGGCTAATAATCAGTGGGGGATGAAGGAAACCCCACTGATTAAGGTTTCACTTTATATCAATCTTTGAGTATGAGTCAGATAAGCCTTACAGTATAAATCTTATATTTATGTGGGAAATACAGGATTGCCAAATGTATGTTTTGGAAAACTAATAGGAAAATTAGATGCATTTAGGAGTTGATAAGACGAAAAGTAGATTTTCTAGAGAAATAGATAATAAAGTAAAATGTACCCTATAGAATAGACACTTGAAAAAAGTCTATTCTATAGGGTATTTCTTGTAAAATAAGAGGGGAATTGGGACCTGAGAATGTTCAAAATGACAAAAAAGCTATTTACAGAAAGAGAAATTCAAATTTTATCGAGTAACCCATACGTAAAATCTGTAAGTCAGAAAGGTATCACTTATACAGAGGAATTTAAGTATATTTTTATTGAGGAAAATGAAAAAGGAAAGCTATCTTGAAATATTTTTGAAGAATGTTGCCTTGATATAGATATGATTGGAATGAAACGAGTTATGTCATCAGGAAGTAGATGGCGTGCTGCTTATAGAAAAAATGGTGTATTTGGTTTACGGGATACACGCATCGAAAACGCTGGAAGAACTCTTGAGAGAGAGCTTACGTTAGAAGAAAAGTATGCCCGTTCAGAAGCCGAACGAAACTTACTAAAGGCGGAAAATGAATTGTTAGAAAAAATCAAACTTATGGAAGGGAGGATGAGAAGGAAATAACGTTACCACCTAGTCAGAAATTCATCTTGATTCGTTCTGTCATCATAAAATACAACTTAAGGAATATGGTCAGTCATTTGTGTAAAGTAGCTGGTGTATCCCGTTCGGGATACTATAATTACTTTTCAATTTCATCTCAAGAACAACGGAAACAAAAGAGCAATCGAGATGAAATCGTGAAAGAAACCATATTAAAAGCACTTCGATTTAGAAATAGGAAGAAAGGGGCTCGTCAAATAAAGATGACATTGGCGGGTCAGTTTCAAGTTGTCTACAATTTAAAGCGAATCCTTATAAAAGAATGCTGAAAGCTACAAAAGAACATCGAGTAGTACCGAATCGATTAAATCGGGAATTTAAACAAAACACCCAAGGAAAAACACTTTTTACAGATATCACCTATTTAGTTTACGGTAAGAATAAAAGGGCCTATTTGTTTACAATTTTAGATGGCTCAGCCAATGAAATTTTAGCTTACCATGTTTCAGAACAGATGACATTAGACCTCGTAACGACAACCCTTCATAAACTAAAAAGGAATCAGAGGATTCGATTGACTGAAGATGCATATATTCAGTCAGATTAAGGAACCCATTACACAAGTCCTACCTATCAAAAGCTAGTCAAAAAGCTAAGTCTCGGGCAATTCATGTCAAGAAGAGGAAACTGTTGGGATAACGCCCCACAAGAATCATTTTTTGGTCATCTGAAAGATGAAGCACATATAAAACCTTGCGAGTCTTTTATTAAATTAAAACAAGAGATTAAGAAATATATGACATACTATAATCACTATAGATATCAATGGAATTAAAAAAAGATGACTCCTATTGAATACAGAAATCATCTTCTTGATGTTGCCTAGCTTTTTTTAAAATGTCCTTTACAAAGGGTACAGATTAAAGTCTCATTGTTTTTTTTCTAAAATAAGTTGTCTCATGATTTCTGGATTATTGCTTGCATGTGCATAGCGTGTATACAAAGAATAATTCATTTCATAATGGGGATTGCCAATTGCCTTAACGGGTGGATGCCATAAGTGATATATACTTCTGTCCAACCTTTTAAAATGGCCACAGATGGTATTAACAGAAAATGTAAATGCATCATCTTCCCCACCCCATCCGAGAAATCTTTGATCAAAGCCATTTACAGATTCAAAATGCTTTCTTGGAATAATGACTAAGCCTCCTGTTATATTACCTATATAAGCATTGAAAGGATTTAATTCTAGTTCCAGTTTAATGGGCCAAATTACTTCTGTATTTAGTAATTTCTTTGTACTGTCTTCTGTTATATATTGAATATCAGAATACGGAACTATCCAAGCGTGATTATCAAGTAGGTTTATTGCTTCATTAATAAGTACTGGGTCGTATACAATATCCGCATCCGCGATTATAAAGATATCTCCTGTAGCTTTTCGTGCAGCATTATTGACTGCTTGTGATCGAGAAAAGAGATTTGTATTACAACAACCTACACAAATCTCTGCTTCTGGCAGTAATCGGTTATAGAAATCCTTTACCCAATTGAATATGACATCCCTTGGACCTTTATCAGATCTATAGGGGATTAAGATTGATATATTTTTCATTATTACTCTCCTTTACTCATTCTAAAAAACAATAATGCGTAAGAAAAATGCCTGAAAAGAGAATTTTTGTAACAAGAACTTCACTTAATTAAAATTACTTGTTCTGGAATTTAAAGTTATAAAAGTAAGTAGTTAAACTGTTACTTCCGTATCCAATGGTTTTTACTTAGATTTTTTAAAACAGTATGTTAAATTCATTATTATTTTATGCAGGAAACATGTATTTGGATAACATGAATATTAACGTTCATGAACTCATTGTGCATGAAATAATATTCAGTTTTAGTTTCGATTTAAGTTTAACCGTGAACAACGATTTATCAACGCCGTTCATACTTATGTCATATCATAATTTAGTTCGTTAGCTAATGTAAGATAATAGCAATGATATAGTTAATTTAAAAATCATTAAAATGCGATTTAGACATATTGTGTAATCATTGAAGTAAACCTTTCGTTGTTCCTTTCATATATTACAGGTGAAAGGAGGAAGGGATTTGAAAAAAAGAAAATATTACAATCTTACAAAGACATATTTTCTTTTCAGATTCTATGCGCTTTGTTGTTTTAAATTTGTTTTTTATTATTATTTCCTCCTTCATTTCTATTCAAAAGCTTTTATTTGTTCAACAATATATGATTGTATATGCTTTGCACAAATATTAGTAGATAGTTATAATCTTTCTAAAGTATCGTCCATAGTTTTCTAGCTTACAAATTTTCTTTAATCGGTGTCTTTTCATAAAAAAGCCTCCACATGTAGTATGTAAGGAGATTATCTCATGGGTTATTTACAAATAGTAGGTGGGGAATATTTGACGCTTACGAAATTCACATACGTGGATTAGTATTAAGATTCAAAATGTAAAATATCTAAAGACCTAAGTAAAAGCACACATTTTAAATAAAAAAAGTGAGAAGAATGAATAACATTCTTCTCACTTTTAGCAATTAGGGTCGGCATATACATAAATATGCGCTTGGGTGGAATTTTGGATGAAAAATCCACATGCATAGTATACCAAAATATTTAAGGCCCTTCGTATGCAATATTGCATACGAAGAGTAGGTGGATATAATAGTTAACTTACTTCTATTAAAAGTAAAATGTGTTTATATTAAAAAAGTTAAAATCAAATTGAAGCTGGTTAAGATCTTAATTCTTCATAGCTACCTAATTAATCAATTCTAGCTACTGAGTAGGAAAGAGTTAATTAATTTGAAAATGATTTGAGTAGGTAAATTCTCCGTTATACTTAATTACTGCAATATATGTCCCTTTAGTATATACATTTGTAATTGGTGTTCTCCAAATTTCTAACCCTTTAGGCGTAGTAATAAATTCTGGTTCAATTGTAATAAAGCGTTGTAAAGTACCGTCAGGGTGAACCTTGAAAATCTTCATTTTGGCACCAAAATGCGCTCTACCAAAACGTTGAGTTAAGTAGAAAGTATCTCCTGTTATGAGGTGTTCAATATTCCAGTCGGGTTGGTATGTACTATTTTCAGCTCCCTATAAATCAAAGGCTACGGGAAATATGGTAATAGCAATTCTCACATTATTGAGGGACTGGAAAAACAACAAAGACGTTCTCAAATGCATGTATAGATATTTATAACAAAGATTCAAAAAAGAATAGGTAATATAGCTATTGGAATAAGATTGTTTTTGTCTATCTCCTGAAAAGGAGGATGGACAAACCATACCAAAGAAACTTGCATTTCATTATCTATAGAAGTGTAATGTCATTAAAGTGAGATAGGATACAGGCTAATATTGAGAAATGTAAAGTTTGTAGAGTTTGAAACAAATTAAAGAAGTAACATAAGGGATTTACGCATATAGTAATGTCGACGGATAAAGTTAACGGAATATTCGTTTTAATAAGATAAAATAATAGTATTTTTATCTTATAATATTGTTACTACGATGAAATAAGGCTAATAATTAGTTAACTTAAAAATTAAATTCAGATAGGAAGAGGATAATGAAGACCAGAGATAATTATAAAATTATTGTGATTGGCGCTGGGACTGCAGGACTATCTTCTACTGCACATTTGTTGCGAAATGTATCCCTATTGAAAGAAAGTATAGCTATTATCGATTCATCTAAAAAACATTACTTCCAACCACTATGGAGTTTAGTTGGGGGAGGAATTGTTTCAAAGGAATGTACGATGCGTGATCAAGAATCACTTATTCCAAAAGGAGCAACGTGGATTCCTAAAAGTGTTGTTAAGTTGTTTCCAGATCAAAATAAGATACTTTTAGATGATGGAATGCTACTTGAATATGAGATTCTTATTGTAGCAGCCGGTATACAAATAAATTGGGGTGGTATTAAAGGCTTAAAGGAGTCTATTGGGACTAATGGGGTTTGTAGCAATTATTCTTATAAATATGTTGATTCTACTTGGAGAGAAATTGAAAAATTCAAAGGAGGAAATGCGATTTTTACCCACCCCAATACTCCTATTAAATGTGGTGGCGCCCCACAAAAAATTATGTATTTAGCAGAAGAGTATTTTTGTAATGGCGGTTTGAAAAACAGAAGTGAAGTAATGTTTTATTCTGCGAACGCTAACATATTTCAGGTACCGCGTTATGCTGAAACATTAGAACAAGTACTAGAAAGAAAGCAAATTATAACGAACTATAATAAAAACTTAGTAGAAATTATCGCTGAAAAGAGAGAAGCAATTTTTGAAGATACGCAAACACTGAAACGAGAAACAGTACCATATAGTATGATACATGTTGTTCCACCAATGGGGCCACCTAACTTTATTAAAGAAAGTGAGATAAGTGATCATCAGGGGTGGGTAGATATAAGTCCTTATACTTTGCAGCATGTAAAATATAAGAATATTTTTGGACTTGGAGATTGTACCAATTTACCTACATCTAAAACTGGAGCGGCAATTCGAAAACAAATACCTGTCTTAAAACAAAATATTTTGGACGTACTTAATGGAAGAGACTTGCAGGCTAATTATGATGGGTATACATCCTGTCCGATTGTTACAGGATATAAAAGTCTTATACTCGCTGAATTTAACTATGAACATGAGCCTCAAGAAACGTTTCCGTTTAATCAAGCGAAAGAACGGTATAGTATGTTTTTACTTAAAAGGTATATGTTGCCCTATATGTATTGGAATTTAATGTTGAAAGGGATTCTATAAGGAAAGATAGAGAGTTGTTGTAACAACCGAGAAGTAATTTGAAATAAGCATTTGGAGGGAATAGCTATGCTTTTAAAATATTTTTATGATGAAAAATTAGCTCATGCTTCCTATTTAGTTGGTTGTCAGAAGGAAGGCGTAGCAATTGTAATTGATCCAGGTCGGTATATAGAACAATATATAGAATTTGCTAAGAAAGAAGGGATGGAAGTAATTGCTGCGGCTGAGACTCATATTCATGCAGATTTTCTTTCTGGGTCTAGAGAACTTTCCCATCTTTATAATGTAAATTTATATGTATCTGATGAAGGAGATAGTGATTGGAAATATCAATATCTTAACGATGGCCGATACAATTTGGTTAGAGAGGGAACAGAGTTTAAGGTTGGTCATATAAAATTCAATGTCATTCATACCCCAGGGCATACGCCTGAAAGTATTTCCTTTTTAGTAACCGATACAAGTCAAAATAATTATATGAATGATAAGCCGATAGGAATATTCACAGGTGATTTTATATTTGTAGGAGATATAGGTAGACCCGATTTATTAGAAATTGCTGTTGGTATTAAAGATACCGCAAAAATAGGAGCGAAACAATTATTTGATTCTATACAAAAAATAAAAATACTCCCCGATTATTTGCAAATATGGCCATCACATGGTGCAGGAAGTGCATGTGGAAAAGCATTAGGAGCAATTCCAACTTCCACATTAGGTTATGAAAAGATGTTTAATTGGGCGTTTCAATGTAATGATGAAGATAATTTTATATCGAATTTATTGACGGGACAGCCAGAGCCTCCAAAGTATTTTCCATTAATGAAGCATTTAAATAAGTATGGTCCACCAACTCGTAAGAAGAGAGAGATTACTGCTATTTATATAGTAGAAGAACTTCAAGAAGTGATGAGGGGTGTTCAGCAAATAGTTGATATAAGGGATGTAGAGTGTTTTGCTGCTGGCCACATCGAGAAGTCAATTAACATACCTTATAACAATTCTTTCACAACTTGGTGTGGGGGGATATTAGATTATAAAAAAGAAACTTTAATAATTTTAGATGCGGAAAATGTTAAAGTGGAGGAAGTTATTAGAGACTTTGAGTCCATTGGCTTAGATAATATTATTGCTTTTGCACCTTCAAAGGTAATTCAAAGATTCCATAGTTTAGAGATTTATAAGGAAAAAACATCAAATGAATTATATCCGTTAATAAAAGATGGAAGTGTAAAGGTTATCGATGTGCGTAGTAAAAAAGAGTGGGATGAAGGACATCTTCATGATGCAATACATATCACTTTAGGTAATCTACTTGAACGGCTAGATGATGTACCGAAAAATTGTCCAATAGTTTTACAATGTCGAACGGGGTTACGTTCCGCTATAGCAGCTAGCATTTTACAAAAAGCTGATATAAAGAAAGTAGTTAATTTAAAGGGAGGATTTCTTACGTGGAAAAAAGAAGGGCTCCCCTATACAACATGTAATCAAGAAATTTGAAATATATCAAAAGAGTCAAATGAAAGAAAATAGAATCATTTGAAATAATCTAAGGGGATAAATAATAAAATTCAATTGTTATCAGTATGGGATATATAAACTAAAAATGATTTATTAAAGCCGCATTAAACGATAAAATTAAGCACAAATATGCTGATGTGTATCTATTCTATCAAAGTACATAAAACTAAAACTAAGATATTCGAACGAACTCAAAAAGCCGAAACCCCTTAACTTAGGAATTTTGGCTTTGATAATGGTATCTGGCATGTTTACTGCAATAGAGTTATAAGTTCTGAAATTCCTTAAATTAGAAACTTGTACTTGATTACCGTAGTTAAATTGTTGCCCTTTTAAAAGAACTGGTTAGAGAAAAAAGAAAAATCTATTGGTTAGCATTTAACCGAAAGATTTTTCTTTGAATTAGTGTCTTTTATATCATAATTATTGAGGAAGGGAAATTCGACTGAGAAATGCTGTCAAATAAAAGAATAGGCTAATCTAATTTCTAATGGTCCCAGTATCTTTTATTTTGACGTGTGTTTTTACAGTTATTTTAGCCTCTGCTAACGCTTGCAACCAATCTCCTTTTAGTTTTTTCCACTCGTTATATTGAAAAGCTCTAGCATATAACGATAATCCGATAGGATCAATTTTATTCTTTTGTAATTCATACAACATATTTTGTAATTTCTTATTAATTTCTTTTTGAACCTCATTTTCTAAATTATGTATGTTTTTTTTATTATCATAATGCTCCTTAATTAAATGTGCGTTAGTTTTTTCTATTACAGCTACATTAGCGTTTATATCGAAATTAAATACAAACTTTCCTTTTTGAAAATTAACATCTATTTTCCTAGTCGCATTCTGTATTAATATAGAAGTGTTTGGTTTTTGGCTGGATTTTTTAGGTGGAAGCACAAGGTGTAGTATCATCCGGCCTTTATTTTTGGGCTTATTTAAAAGATTGAAGAACTTAACATTTTTTTTAGGGATACGGCTTAAATATTTACCTTGTCGATCTAAAAGTGCAATTCCTACCGTGTCGATTTCATTCTTTGTTTTTTTTATAACTGGAACAGCTTGTGTCATTCCTTCTTCATTTTTTTCTCTCATTAATTGTTGAATCGTGGAAGAAACGGATTGATTATTTTGAATGGAGGATTCGATTACACTACTTATGTAAGATGGTAGTGATGGTTTATCGGGCTTATTAATTGTGAAAATTTCTTCTACAGGTCCATCAACAAGTACTACTTTAGCATTAATGGTAGCGTAAGGATCACGGTAAGAAGAATCAAGCTCCTGCATCCAATTTGCTTCTTGGGCCAATTTTTCCCCAATTAAAATGATTTCAGCTTTTGAGGCTGTCATATAGCCCGTTAACTTCGTATCTATTTTACTGAATCCATTATATACAGTGGATGCCCGCGCCCATTGCTCTATAGTACTTCTTTGCTGTTTATGATGAAAGAGTGGTATGCTTGTGCCCACTTTTATGTCTCCATTAGAAGTTCTATCTAAGGCGATTAACAGGATTAATGAAACCTGTTCAAGAGGGATTCTTTGACTACAACCGATTAAACATACACAACAAGTTACAATCCATATCCATTTTCGAATCAAAGTTGTTTCCTCCTAGTTAACCAAGTGAAAAGAATGCTGTATGCGAAAAAAAAGATTGGTAATAGAATAAAAAAAATGATATTTAAGATATCCATAAGAGAATATATAAACAAATATTGATCCACATCGGGATTTAGAAAAACGAATAAGCCGACTATTAAAAGCATAAAACCAACCAGCACCCAATTGCGAACGGTTTTTTGAAATAAAATGGTCACAGATTCGAAACTGAAAAATAAATACGGATATATTGTAGTGGAAAATACAATCAAATAGTAAGCGATATATAAAATTTCTAATCGTTCTATGAAAGAAAAACGAACTCCTTTTAACAGATGAAATACTGGCCAAATTACGTCTTTTATCCCCTCCGGACTAAAGTATATATAAGAAAGAATAGTCACATATAGATAGAAAAACATGGTTCCAGTATTCGCTATTAGTATTCCTTTTATGGCTTTTTGTTTTTTTTGTAAGAACGGATAAATAAAATATGCAATTTCTAAGCCCGCATAAGGAGTAATGGTTTCTTTTGTTGCCTTTACAATAGGGTATAAGCCATCTTTAAAAATAGGTAGTAGGTGTAAAGGATTGTAGTTACTCTTTAGTGAAAAAAGAAGAAATAGTGGCATCCAAGTAGTGAAGAAGAAAACAAGCATAGAATAACTAGTAAGAGCCCTTAACCCACTCAGGGCTAAAATAATAAAAGGCAATAGTAATAATATGGCGATTTGATAAGCAGGAGTGGAAGGGAATATCCACACTTTTATAATGTCAGTTGCCTTTAATAAAGTATTAAAACCAGCAAAAAATAGATAAAAGGCATATAAAAGAAGAAAAATTGTTCCTAGCCATTTACCAAAGTATGTTTTTAAAATCTGTGAGAAATTTTTGCTAGGACTTTTTTGTAACATTAATACAATAAATACGCCAATTATAGAAGTAACCATCCATCCCAGAATGATAGAAATCCAGCCATCTGTGCCAGCGGTAGTAGCAAGTGGGCTTGGCATAATTAACATACCTGATGCAAGTTGCAGTGAATGGATGAAAACAATAAATTCAAATAAAGTTATGTTTTGAAATTTAAGATTCCCCATGCGAACCACCTTCTTTTTTCTTTTTTTGTTCCGGCTGTCCTGTACTCGAGCGGGTGGTGATCATGGAAATAGGAAATCTTACAAAAGAATCTTTTAACTCTTGGAGACGAAATGGTGCAATTGGCAATCCATATGGTGAACCATAGGAAGTTAATGAAACAAAATGAGCAAATAAGAGCATTAATCCACTAACAATACCTACAATCCCATAAAAATAGGCTAATAACATCATTGGAAAACGAATAAGCCGAATACAACTTGATAAATCATAATTAGAAACAATAAATGATGCAATGGCGGTAATAGATACGATAATAACCATAACGTTACTCACAAGACCAGCTTGAACAGCCGCCTGCCCAATTACAATCCCTCCAACAATTCCAATTGTTTGTCCAATTGGTTGTGGTAAGCGAATACCAGCTTCACGTAGCATTTCTAGTGTGATTTCCATTATAAAAGCTTCCAATAAAGGAGAGAAAGGGACTTTAACTCTTGACGTTGCAATAGAAGTGTATAGATCTAAAGGAATGATTTCAAAGTGAAAAGAGACTATAGCAATATAAATTGCGGGTAAAAAAATAGCTATAATAAATCCTGCAAATCGTAATAAGCGAAAAAATGATGCAATGAGCCAATGTATATTATAATCATCTGGAGTCTGAAAAAATCCAATTAAATTCATTGGGACAATCATCGCACCAGGAGATCTATCAATTAACACTGCTACTTTTCCATCAAGTATATGATTAGAAATGGCATCTGGGCGTTCACTTAAATAAGCCTGTGGAAAAGGAGTCCAATTTTGATCCTTTGTAAAATTAGATAGTTCTCCAATGCTCAATACCGCATCCGTTTTAATTTTACAGATTCTAGTTTCTATTTCTTGGACCACATCTTCGTTTGCTACATCCCCTAAGTAAATTAGATAGACTAAAGAAGTGGCACGTTCTCCAATTGTCATTTTTTTAATTTTCAATTCAGTAGAAGGAATATATCGACGAATTAAGCCTATGTTTTTTGTGGCATTCTCAATAAACCCATCATGTGAGCCTTTAATAGTAACTTCTGAAATAGGTTCTTGAATCGCTCTTTCTGCCCAGCCTTTTGTATTTATTAGAAGGGACCTCTTTTCTCCTTCCATAAACAGTACACATTGTCCCTCAAGTAATCCTTCTTTAATTTCATTCCACGTATATACTATTTTGGTATGAGTAGCAATAATATTAGAATTAAATATTTGACTGTCTTCATTCACTTCTTGTAATAATGGTGTAACAACATTTCCTTTTAATGCAACACCATCTGTAAGGCCTTCAAAATAATATAGTAAAATATTCGTGTTTGTTTTTAATTGCAAAGGATGTTCAATCAAATCTGCACTAATATCAAAGATGTTATCTAATGTATTTTTAAGTTCTTTTAAGTTACTTGTTTGGATTTTTTCAATGGTTTTATCTGTCTTTGTTTCTAGGGTCTTTTCATTTAAGGACAAAATTGACACCTCTTTAATATATAACGATTAGTTGTAGTTATTATTTTTATATGTTTGAATTTTATTCACTAATTTAAACGGATTGAGATCAAGAATAACTAAAATTGAAGTACTATATTATAAATTCAATAATTGAGAGTAAAAAAGTAGATGTAATTTGTGTAGAAATCTAAGTATCAAGATAGAAGTGAAATTTGAATGATTATAATAAAAAAGAACCCTTGATAGGTTCTTTTTAATAGTTGGTAAATATGTTGTCAACAATAGATGGCGATAAAGGTAGTAATTTAGATGTCTTTATGTTACTCAGCTGAATTTTGTAGGAAGAATTATTTTTTCATACCTCAATGCTCAATAAAAAAGGACATTTCATTTATTTGGGTGTTTTAGTGTATTTGAATTTTGCACGCTAACAAATTTTGTTTAGGGACAAAATGTGAAGTTTTATTCTGAAATAACAGAAAGTTAATGCGGCAAAATTCCTATTGGTAATTTGGATAGGTATCAAATATTTCTTTGGCCTTATTTTCTTGATATGACCGTACGTTTATATGTTTCTAAGGGAAAGAAATATTTTCATTTTTATTACCATCTATTGTTTGATTAAGATGGTAACACGAAAATAAAACGTTTACAACCAGAAAATAAAGAAAAAATATTAAAATGCGACTTTTTTCGACAAATATTCCTATAAACCGTTTTATGTTTTGTAGGAATTAGAAATAACTAAATTAGTAATAATAGCTTAATATATTAAAGTGAAATTCAATGAATAAGAGTCCAAAGGCATGAATTTAAATGATAAAGTTATAATTTTCTTTTTTGAACTGTAAGTGTTTTACAAGTATAGTTAAACTTTAATCCAACTAGCATTTCTTCCTTTTGTCACTAGCTTAATATGGCCAAACAATTGCAAGGAATTTAAAGCCTTACTGATTGTACTCTCTGCTATGTCTGGATATGTGTTACGAATACACTCCTTAGTAAAGGGTTGTTTTTGTTTAAGGATAAAATCCTGAATTCTCTCCACTTTAGTATGCTTACATATAGAATCTAGAACTGTATTATGAAGATCTTTGTACGCCTCTAATATAATAGTTAAAAACGTTTTTAACCAAAAGCTACTATTATGTTCCTCGCAGTACCAATTTACCGAAGATTTATAAATTGAATTGTAATATTCAGATTCATTTTTCTTAATGTATTTATCCAGACATACATATTTTACAAATGTATTTCCACTCTTAATTAATAGCAATTGCATTAACATAAGTGCCAATCTGCCGTTACCCTGATTAAAAGGGACTATGCAATAAAAATTAAATATAAAACGAGCTATTAATAAAAGTGAATGATGGCCCTTACTAGAATTTAATGAGTTATATTGATCACATAATTGTTCCATTACTTGTGGAATAAGCTCATGTGGAAGAATGCGGTAACTATTTAAGTGCATTCCGTTTTCAGGAATACCTGGAATAGTAAACGGTTTTTCGCGCCATTTGGCACTGTCAGAGGTAATGTAATGTATTAATTGAAAATGTAATTCCTGTATAGTCTCTGGATTGATTAATAAATCACAGGAATTCTTATGTACAAAAGTAAGTGTTTGATAAAAACAAAAGATAGCATCTTCCGAAATATTTTGAGGTACTATATCATCTAAAATAAGTTCTTTTAATCTTTTATTTGGGACTTTTATATCTTCATAGGTAGTAGTAAAGTTTTTTATGTAATGAAGTGGTATGGTTTTTTCTAAGCTAGTAAATATATCAGGATTTTGTTCCTGATAAGCAGCTAATTTTCCTTTTAATTCACTAATTTCACTGATTATATTTAATAGTCTCCTTTTTAATTCAATATTTTTATACTTGTCATCGAAAAAATTTCTCATTTTTATTCCCCCTGTAACCCCTTAACATGCTGTTACATAAATCTTTCCATTCTAAAGATAGTTTACAACATTATTTTGAAATAACAATATATTTATTTTGATTTTGAACTTATTTTAGAATCAAAATTGTTATTTAAATTTGATTAAAGAGTTAGAACTTATGATTAATCATGTTTGAATAAAGAATGAATATACACAGATAGAAAATATAGTTTGACTTAAATTCCTTTTTATGAATTTACGAGATGAAAATATAATTTTAGAATTATTCTTAGTGTAGTTTGCTGTATTATTGCTGGGAATTTACTAGAAAGTAACTAATTTTCACAAATAAAATAAAGAAATCTTAAAGAGGAATCAATAGGATCTAATTTGAATAGGCATAATCCTAACACTAAATGTGCAAATGTACAATAATTAAATGAAAAAAATATGAAAATATCGACTTTTTTCGACAAAATAAATTAAATAGAAAAACAATCTAATGTAAGAAAATTGTTGCTTTAGATGGTCTCTGCATTTCATAAATTAATATTGAAGGAATTATCAAATGATTTTTACGAGTAATAAAAGAGTAGATATATAAATTAAATTGTGACAATTATAAAGTTAGTATTCTCCATTTTCATTATTTAATTTAACAAATTTAATAATATTAAGGTGACTTTTCTATATTTAATATAAGTATTTGATGGGGTATGCTCATAAAAAGTGTCATTTTCTATATATCCATGTAGCATTTAGCGCTTGTATTGCGAAATATTTTGACATAAGTTAATTTAAATATTAGGTACAGAAACATTTTAAGGAAAAGAGTCAGTATAAAAGTACCCTGAAAAACGTTTCACCCTAAAAACGTTTTTCCTCAAGAGATTTTCAGGAGCACTAAAGTTTTTTAATTTGTTTCTGTGCCTTATTAGATAAAAATAATATAATAAGTTGTTTAGAAAAGGTGAAAAAATTTTCGAACTCATATCACTAACTCCGTATGGTCTAGTTAAAGTAGGAATTTAAAGAAAAGGGCTAGCTCTAGTTATAATTAGTGCAGTTAATAGGGGGGCTACTCAAATTTTTTTGTTAGATTTAGTAATAATAATTATAAACGAGTTAATTCAGTATAAAAAATGTAATGTTACACAATTGACGAAGCTTTTAAAAATTCCACAATCCACTGTTTCCCAACATTTATCGAAAATGAGGGGGAAGGTGCTAAAGGCTGAAAAAAAGGGTTTAGAGATGTACTATTATATTACTAATCTAAAGGCGAGTCAGATTGTTGGTATTTTAGGTTTGTAAATAAACAAAACTTCACATATTTCATTATAAGTAAAACGCAGAATAATCCCCCACAAATACGTGGGGGATTTCTTTTATGAAAATAATATCAGTCTTTTTGAGGAGTGACACGATGGTCACCATGAACACTATAAGAAGGGCAAGAATGTCACCATGTTCTAATGTGCTAATAAAAGAAAAATTTTGAAAGTGCTAAAACGCTTCATATTTCTCAATATAATTTATGTCGCAAAAAGCTTTTAATTTCATCAAAAGCTAAGTGACGATGACCAGCCTGACAATGTTGTTCACCACCAGTTTTCTTAGTGAAAACTACAGAAGTGATGGAGGCTGCATTACATAGCTCCGATTCGATTTGCGGTAATCGGCTAATTGGAACGTACTGATCGTCTTCACCAGCCAGGAGCAATACTTCTTGATTTATGAACTGACCGATTCCTGCCATCGTATGTTTTTCAAAGTTTTTAAGTAAGTTAAATGGCGTTTTTTCACCTGTATTTTCCATACCTTTTTTAACTTTCCAGTTCAGGTCGATGCTGGTGGCCATCATTTGTTTAAACATGGTATTAATTTTGTCAGCTTCATTAGTAGCCAGAAGCGTGGTCAATTTATTCCAGATATTATCCGGCATGCGCATCTTGAGTGCATCAAGGCCACTATAAAAAATATTAAAGGCGATGACTTTGTCGATTCGTTTTTCAAAAGCGGCGGCACGCATTGCCAAGTAGCCGCCCCAAGAAGCTCCGAGAATACTAACACGGTCAAGTTTGAAATAGTCAATGACTGTGGAAACGGGCTTCTCCCAGTTGTGGATGAATTTTAAGCCGTTTTTCAGTGCTGTTCCTTGTCCAGGTCCATCAAAAACTATAATATTATAATTGATTCCTATGAGGTAGTTCATCATCTTCATCATTTCCTCCATGTAGGAATCGTAGCCTCCAAAGAAAAGTAGTGTATTACATGCGCCTGGTGTCATGAATTTGATTGCAGGAAGATAGGAATCTTCATAAGGAATTTGATAGGTTTCATACTCAAAGTCATGAAAACCCTTATAAAAGGTTTCACGGTATTTTTGGTACACTTTTTCTTTTTTTGGATCGGATGATTCCATATAAAACTCGGCAGCCTGATAATAAACCGAAGCTAGATCGAAGTCTTTCTGATGCTCCCGCATTGCTGCATATTCTATCCAAGTGTTATACCAGCTGTCCGTGTCTGTAAGTCTTGGGATGATGGCTTGCAAATCCTGATTTGCCCGCTCATCGTCTTGATAGAAATCGTTGAAAAAACGGTTAATTTGCAAATTGAACTGTTCGTTGTTTACATACTGTTTAAACATAAAATTCCTCCTTATATTTGACTACAAGGTAAGGATAAGAGAAGTATATTAAAGAAACAACAAGCAGGAAAGGGTAAGAAGTACGAAATCGAACCATAAGGATATAAATGGTTTGATAAGCAACTTTGGGAAGGAGATTGATTATTAATGGGAGAGGATGTTCGCGTTTATAAAACGAAGAAAAATATTTCTAATACACTTATTACCCTCTTGAACGAAAAAGAGTTTGGGCGAATTACAACTAAAGATATTTGCATACATGCTATGGTGAGTAAGTCCACATTTTACAGCCATTTTGCAGATAAATATGATCTTTTGGAAAAATTAGTGCAAAATTATGTCTGCTGGTTCAAGGAAGAAATTGAATTTCGTTTCGCATTAATAGAGAATGGAAATGTGGCTCAAGCTATTAATATGATAACCGATAAGATCTCAGCGCGAAAAAAAGAGGTTGCAACTTTACTCCATGTACGTGTTCCCTCAGCGGATTTACGTTTAGAATTAGAATCCATTTTATATAATGCCTGCTATTCCTATTTGAAAGAGCGGCAGGTTGAAGTAAGTGTGCCGATTGACTTTGTAGCTCAGTTGTATACAGCAAACGCAATGTTGTCAATCAATTGGTCGCTGAGCAACGATAAAAATCCAGATGTGGTTGAACTAATCGATAATATGCAGGGATATGTTTTTGATCTGATTTTGTCAGGTGGCGAGAGAATGTAATAAATCATGAAACCTGCTTAATAATGTAGTTATCGTGTGGGGGTGTGGTTGTAAAAAATTAAGTAATCGATATTTGGATTTTTTGTGAATCTTTATTGGTTTTTTATAAACTCTTTACTACATAATGTTACAAAATAGAATTAATTTGCTTAATTTATCCCCATATCAGGTTAATAAATAAACTAAATGTGTTTATGTTATTGAACTATTAATATATTAGTAGGTGATTTGTTCGTTTATCCCTATATTGCTATTATATTAGCATAAACAATATATTGGGGGGACAAGTATGAATTTGAAATTAACATCTAAGTTAGAAAGATTAAGAAAAAGTAAAAAAGGAATTGGTGCTTGTGTTTTAGCTGCAGGGGTGACGGCAATTACAATGATTCCTCAAAGTGCATATGCACATGGGTTTGTTGAAAAGCCGAGTAGTCGTGCTGCTTTATGTAGTCAGAATTATGGAGCATTAAATTTAAATTGTGGAAATGTAATGTACGAACCTCAAAGTCTAGAAGCACCTAAAGGATTCCCAGATGGTGGACCGATTGATGGGAAAATCGCTTCGGCAGGAGGACTGTTTGGAGGGATTCTTGACCAACAAACATCAAATCGCTGGTTCAAAAACACAATAAAGGGGGGAGCAAATACATTTACATGGAAATACACAGCGGCACATTCTACAAGTAAATGGCATTATTACATTACCAAAAAGGGATGGGATCCTAATAAACCATTAACACGTGCTGAATTAGAACCAATTGGAACTGTGAAACATGACGGTTCGGCAGCATCAAATAATTTAACACATACAATTAATGTACCAACTGATCGCAATGGTTATCATGTTATTTTAGCTGTATGGGATGTAGCAGATACGTCAAATGCGTTTTATAATGTAATTGATGTAAATCTAGTAAATAATGAAGCTCCCGATACAGTAGCTCCAAGTCAACCAACTGGATTAAATGCGTCTAAAGTTTCTGCCAATAGTGTTGAACTAACATGGAAGGCCTCTACTGATAATATAGGTGTAAAAGAATATCAAGTGTTACGCAATGGAGAAGTAATTGATACGGTACCAGGTACAACTTTTATTGATAAAAAACTAAAAGCAAATACGGAATATACCTATACAATAAAGGCATTAGACTCTGCTGGAAATATATCAAAAGAAAGTGAAAAACTAAAGGTTAAGACAACAAATGCAATCCCAGATATAGAGGCTCCGACTCAACCTAAAGGATTACATAGTATGGGTACAACAGCGACAACTGTTGATTTGATGTGGAGTCCGTCTGAAGATAATGTAGGTGTTGACCATTATGTTGTATATAGAGAAAACGCAGGGGTTATGAATAAAATTGGGACAACGGATAATACATCCTTTGTGGATAAAAATTTAAAGGCAAATACATCGTACAAATATGTAGTGACAGCGGTTGATTTAGCTAGAAATGAGTCTAGTAGAAGTGATGTTTTAACTGTAGCAACAAAACTAGATGGCTCTACTTATGAAAAATGGGATGCAAGAAAAGCATACAATAAAGGTGATAAAGTAGTACATGAGGGAAAAGTGTATGAAGCGGTTCAAAGTTATCAAGGGAACGGCGATCCAAATTGGATTTTTGCACTATCGATTTGGAAGCCAGTTTTAAATAAATGATAAGTGGAAAAGGGTAGTTATCACTTATTCTATGTGCAATACCGGAACAGGGGTGCAATTTTTACTCTTCATCCCAATATATACGAAATGAAATTATTAAAGAACCCCAATGGTATTCCATCAAAAAGGAATTCCATTGGGGTTCTTTATTTTTTAATTTGTAATAGCGTATATTTTCACTGTAAATTTGTTAGTGGCACCAAGTGGGCTTGCAATATAATATTTAGTATTCGTATAAGCTTCAGTCCTAGATCCATGTGAAATATTTTTCCAACGAATAGAATCTGTACCTAGGGAAACATCAATCATTACATTGAAAGAAATAGTAGAAGGATGATCTTTTTCTGAAGGCTCAATAATCCATTTTAATTCCTTAGTACCTACAGGTAAACTATCAATTTTAAAGTTTTGACTGGATCGATTTTTTTGACCGGATAAAGGACTAGATTCGGAAGAAATTTGCGAAATTAATATTTCTTTTTCATTCGAATGTATACCATTTAATTTAATGATACTATCAATTAAACCTGGTCCAGGAAAATCAGCTGCAATGATACCAGTATGTTTCATTCCACCTTGTTGTAAGAACTCAGTTCCAAGTGTATTCATTCCACCATAAAATACTTGACCATTTATATCACGAGGGAAATCTTCCCACGCATTAGTTGTAGCTTTTTGAATCATCTTGGGGTTACTATCAGTATTTCTGCTCTCTTTACCACTTGCAACAAACCAAGGATAAACATTATTTAATAATGCAGCAGCACCACCTGTGCCACTAAAATGGTTAAGATAGATTTTATCATTATTAAAATTATTATTTGCATTTTGAAGGTGGGTTTTCACCGCATTCCATTTTTCATACATTCCGTCGGGTCCGTTTTCAATTTCAAATGTATCTTGTATATTTAAGCTATCGTAATTAATACCATATTGCTGAGAGGCTGTAAAGTTTTGTAAGATTACAATTTTCCCTCGGATGTCTCCTAGAGTAGGATTATTTCTTTTTGAAGTTGGTACAGAACTCGGATCCCAAAAATAGGAAGAATTAAGGTCTTTGTATTTATTAAGTATTTCCTCGAATGATAGTGAGCCACTTTCAGGAGTAGTTTCTTCTTTTAAGCGCATTAAAATTGTTTCTGTAGGATGATCTTTTAAAAATTGAATTGCCTCTTTTAATACATCTTCAAACATTGCTTTTTGATTTACAATCCCATGGTACATTGCAAAAGAATCTTTTACACGTTTAACACGCATATCTACATATCGAATTCCGGAATTTAATTGTTGTGGTAGACTCATAGTTTGATTTCTTGTCAAATTTTCATCAAGAAAACTTGCTCCATGTAAAGCCATTGTACCGTGAGTCCCTGGAATAGATATTTCACTCAATTTTGTTGAATCTGCTACTTTCGACATCCATGCTGGGTTTTGATAGCCTATATTGGATTCATAGGAATAACCTGGATGACTATCAGCAAAAATAGTAGATGGTGTACTTAAACTTGCTAGTGTGAAACAAGTAAGGATACTAATTTTAAAAAAATTCCTCATTTTTATTTTGTTCATTTTATCTCTCCTGACTTTTAAACAATAGATATAATAAAACAAGATGATTTTTTACTACATCTATTGTTTTCATTCTTAAAGTAATGAATTTTTGTGTTTGAAAAAATCAAAATAGGGTAGGAAGTTATTTGAGATTTTAATAGTTTGTTGTAATAAATTGTATCTAATAGTCAAACGGATTCTTAAAGAATTGAAGCATAGATGGGTAAAAAACAAACTTTCCGCTGTACTGTATACAAACAAAACAGAAGTCTTAAAAAAGACTTCTATTTTGTGACATATAATGAATGATAAGGTGGTTAACAAATCAAGATAATGTGACTGAGTGGTAAAAATCTATTTATAGCTGTTTCAGAATTTCTTATAACAAGGCTACTTAGGAAAAGTGGATCTCTACAATGCTAATAAAAATTTAAAAATTCTATTCATTAAAACTTAAACTAACTACAGTTGCGATAGATTGGGCTGCATGTTCCCAGCTTCCATCTATAACTTTCCCAATTTGTTGACCAAGTGCATTTAAATCATTTGGATTTACTGGGATCCCATTATACGCAGCAAGAATTGATAAAAGTGGAGCAGTAAATGGTGTCCAACCACCTCTATCAATATTAAATACAGGCTTATCTATTACCTTTCCATCTTGCACTGTAAACTCATAATAAAATTGATCATCTGGACGAAAACTTAAATGATGAGAAATTTGTCCCTTAACATATGTTTTACCGCCACCTAAATTTACTACTTCAATTGGTTTTACATTAAATTCATGCTCAAATACTTTAATTTTTTTAACTTCTGGACCATTTAAGGCAGCTTTAACTGCTGTTTCCAAATTATTTTGTGCAAATGGTTGAATACTCATCTGTGTCTCTTCTTGTTGGATAGGAGCCTCTTTTTCAGCAGCAAACACCGATGTACTTGGTAGTGCACCTGTAGCCAATGTAGCTGCAAGTGCTGTCGTCATCATGATTTTTCTTTTCATCTTCATAGTTTTCTTCCTCCCTTAAAGTTATGATATATAATTTTTTAAAGACTGACATGGGGCAATATTTTATTTCATAATGCACGCAAAAAAATAGTTTAAGAATTATGTGAAATTATGTCAGAAAATTAAAGTTAATTATATATGCACTTACAATGATAGCTATCTACACATGTTTTTTCAATTTTCTAATAAATAATACAGTAATACCTTTTCATAGGGCAATTTAGTGTTTCAATTCTCTCTTTGTACGTTTTAAACAAATTAAAATCGTAGTGGTAATAATATATTTGTAATCAAATGTCGTATATACTTCGAGAAAAGTACACAATATTTTTATAAAAAACTATAGGAATTATCAGGATATAGTTATCAAACGAAGTAAGATAAATGTTAATATTATGAAGAGATTCCAGTGATCTGCTATAAAGTTACTGAGAAATGAGCATGACATCATACACGCATGCGATTGAAAAATTTTATAAGTGGCGTATAAAACTATAACAAATACTACAAATCAATTAAAAAATTTCAGTTATTCTGAATGCGAAGGGCACGTAATATTTATTGTGAACTGTAGTACTGATTAAGATTTTAGGAGGAAGTATGAACAAGAAGATTAAAAGAATCATATTAATTATTGGTATATTAGTAGGCATTAGTATCTTTTTATATTTACAAAACAATTTAATAAGTATAACTGAGGTTAAAATAACCTCTAGTAAAATTCCCTCTTCTTTTAAAGGATATAAAATACTACAAATTTCAGATTTACATAATAAAAAATTTGGTGATAATCAAGACGTTTTAATTCAAAAAGTAAAAAGCATAAATCCAGATATTATTGCTATTACGGGTGATTTAATAGACAGTAAATCGTACGATGCAGAAATGAGTATGCAAGTAATACGAGAACTTGTGAAGGAATATCCGGTATATTTTGTGACAGGAAATCATGAAAAATGGTCAGGGAAATATAACAGTTTAGAAAAAAAATTAAAGAAACAGCATGTCACTGTTTTAAGAAATGAACATGTAATAATACAAAAGGGAGGACACGAAATAAACTTGTTAGGAATTGATGATCCGGAATTTAATACTGGAGATATTGATGAAGGAAGTATTGTAAAAGATGCAATTGTAAAAGCAAAAATTGAAACGCTGCCAGATAGGTATAATGTATTATTATCCCATAGGCCTGAATTTTTAGAAGCATATGCTGATGAGCAAGTAGATTTAGTGTTATCGGGTCATGCACATGGGGGGCAAGTTCGGTTACCTTTTATCGGGGGATTAGTTGCTCCTAATCAAGGAATACTGCCCAAATATACAGCGGGTTTATATGAACAACAAAATACGTCTATGATAGTTAGTAGAGGATTAGGCAATAGTATCATTCCGCAAAGAGTTTTTAATAGACCTGAGATTGTAGTCGTGCAGTTAAATTAATCTGTACGGCTTTTTTGTTCAGGAGAATAATTTAAAGGTAGTTTTTCTTGAGTACAAGTTTCCATTACAATTTTGTTAAAATTTTTCAACGTTACATAAAGTAACAAAATTTGACCTATTGAGTTTGTTATAGTGTAAATAATCAAAAAACTTAAAAATTAGTCGAGTTAAAATAGTTATTATTAAGCAATATTAAAAATATAAAGGGGTGTACAAATGCATAAAGAATTTGAAATTGAAGAATATACGGCGATTGAGGAGCAAATTCATTATTATAGTACGTCTTTATTAGTAAGTCATCCTGAGCAAATTGTAAAGTATTTAGAAAAACGGTTGGAAAAGTATGCAGAAACGTTACAATATGCACATTTATATCCGGAAACGGTTATATTACCAATACAGCAAATAGTTATCGAATATTCATTAGATGTTGCTAGAATTAGAAGGTATTTAAATTTAAAAACATAACAAAAATCAAATAATTTACAATGAAACAGAGTCGACTTTAAGAAAAGATATTCTAATGTCGACTCTGTTTCATTGATTTAGTAAATAACAGAAAAAATATATGTTTGAAAAGTTTGACATATAATAATTCGAGAGTAAAATAAAAGTGAGTACTCACTCATTTTAAAGAAAAGGGGGATTTTTAGTGCAGCAACCTTCAATTATTTTACGAGATGTATCAAAAAAATTTGGGAAAAAAGAAGTTTTGCATAACCTTTCGCTGCAAGTAGAAAAAGCAGAAATTTTTGGCTTGGTTGGACCTTCCGGATCAGGGAAAACAACACTCATTAAAATGATTGCAGGTATTAATGAGTCAACTACAGGGGATGTAATTGTTTTTAATACAAACATGCCTAATCTAAATGAAATGAAAAGAATTGGTTATATGGCTCAGGCTGATGCATTATACGAAGAACTATCGGCATATGAAAATGCAGATTTTATTGCAACGATGTATGGGTTAAAAGGTAAGCGTAAGAAAGAGAGAATCGTAGAAGTTTTTGAATTTTTGCAATTATCAGAGCATACGAAAAAGCAAGTACAGCATTTTTCAGGTGGAATGAAAAAACGTTTATCATTGGCGATAGCACTCCTTCATGAACCAGAAATATTAATTTTAGATGAGCCAACAGTTGGGATAGATCCTCTACTTCGAAAATCGATTTGGGAGAAGTTTTATGACCTTAAAAAGAAAGGAACAACTATTATTGTAACAACGCACATTATGGATGAAGCTGAGTTTTGCGAACGTCTAGGGCTAATTAGAGAAGGGAATTTAGTTGCGATTGGCACACCGGAGGAATTGAAAAAACAAACATCTTCTGGACGAATTGAAGATGTCTTTATGTTAGAAGGAGTGATTGAATCATGAGAGTTAATGGTGTAGTCATCCGTATCATTCGTCAATTTTTTCGAGATAAGCGTTCTTTAGCAATGATGTTTGGGGCACCAATGTTATTACTTTGGTTATTATCGCTAATATTTACACAAAAAGACTATATACCGCATATTGCTGTAGTCGATGTACCTGCTCCTATAGTAAAAGCAATGAAAAATCAAGAAGCATCAATTTATGAATATAGTAAAGACAAAGCAATTTCGGAATTAGAAAAGCAAAAGGTAGATGCAGTAATTCATTTAGAAAATGGAAAAATGAATCTTCTATTAGAAGGCAGTGATTCATCAAAAAACCGTGCAGTACTTCAAGTATTGCAAAAGAGTACAGAGAAGAATAATGTATCAATGATGAAGCCTGAAGTGGATTATTTACATGGCTCTAAAGACATTACGATGTTCGATGGGCTTGGTCCCGTATTAATTGGTTTCTTTACATTTTTCTTTGTATTTATATTGTCCGGAGTATCTTTTGTAAGAGAACGTTTAAGTGGTACATTAGAGAGGTTATTGTCCACACCAGTGAGAAGATGGGAAATAGTTTTAGGATATATTATTGGTTTTGGAATCTTTGCACTTATACAATCTATTATAATTGTAAGTTTTTCAGTTTATATTTTAGATTTATATGTAGCTGGCTCAATATGGCTAACGCTACTTATAACATGTATGCTTTCTTTAACTGCACTAACATTAGGCACATTTTTATCGGCATACGCAAATAATGAATTTCAAATGATTCAATTTATACCGCTTGTTATCGTGCCACAAGTCTTCTTTTCTGGGTTGTTTCCAATGGAATCCATGAATACATGGTTACAAATGTTAGGTAAATTATTTCCACTCACATATGGTGCTGACGCTATGAGACAAGTAATGATTCGGAATCAAGGGTTTACAGAGATTGCATTAGATCTTACTGTATTACTACTTTTTTCACTATTATTTGCAGTAGGAAATGTATTTGCATTAAAGAAACATCGCAAAATATAATGATGATAAAAAGGAGCACAATAAATGAAGAAGGATTGGCTGGAAGAATTAGTTGCCGCAACGAATGCTGATAAACGTAATGAACGTCAAATGCGTATATTAGAGGCAGCTGTTGATATGTTTGGAGAAAAAGGGTACGCCTCAACTTCAACGAGTGAAATTGCAAAGCGAGCTGGTGTAGCGGAAGGAACAATCTTCCGCTACTATAAAACGAAAAAAGATTTATTGTTTGCAGTCGTGATGCCGACCTTAACAAAGTTTGCTGCACCATTTTTCGTACAAGCCTTTGCAAAAGAAATATTTAAAACAGAGTATGAATCGTATGAAGTGCTTTTAAGAGTAATAATTCAAAATAGATTTGAATTTGCTAAAAAGCACTTTCCAATGATAAAAATATTAATTCAAGAAGTACCATTTCAGCCGGAACTAAAAAGTGAAATACAACAATTAATAGAAACAGAACTGCTTGTACATTTTAAAAAGCTGATTGCAAAGTTTCAAGAAGAAGGGGAAATTATTGAACTTCCACCATCTTCCGTATTACGTCTTACTTTATCAGCTGTATTAGGGTTGCTCTTAACGAGGTTTTTATTATTGCCGGAAGAGAAATGGGACGATGAAGTGGAAATTGAAAATACGATTCAATTTATATTGTATGGACTAACGCCACGGAGGTAATGTGATGCGACAATTTGCTAAACCGATAATTGTTGTAAGTAAATGTTTAGAATTTGATGCCTGTCGTTATAATGGAGAGATGGTTCCAGATTTAACAATTCGAAACTTGCAGCCATTTGTTACATTTATACCTGTATGTCCTGAAGTAGAAATTGGTTTAGGGACTCCTCGTGAAACGATACGTATTGTAGAAAAAAATGGTGCGAATAGGCTTGTACAACCGTCAATACGAGAAGATGTAACTGAAAAAATGAATGAATTTTCAAATGCATTTTTACAAACATTACCTGAAGTTGACGGTTTTATTTTGAAGAATCGTTCGCCAAGTTGCGGAACTCGTGATGTGAAAATCTATTCTGGTTTTGAAAAAGGGCCAGTAAAAGGAAAAGGAACTGGATTATTTGGTGGAGCAGTAATAAAAAAATTTTCGCATCTTCCAATTGAAGAAGAAGGTAGATTGTCGAATTTTATTATTAGAGAGCATTTCTTTACAAGATTGTTTACAATCGCGCATTACAAAATGATTAAACATACTAAAAACATAAAAGAACTCGTAGCGTTTCAATCAGATTATAAGTATTTATTTATGGCATATAATCAGGTGAAACAAAAAGAATTAGGGCGTATTATTGCAAATCAAAAAAATGAAACAATTGAAGTCGTATTTGATAACTATGAGAAGACTTTATATGAATTATTTATTCGCGCGCCTCGCTATACATCGAATGTAAATGTATGTGAGCACATTTTCGGATATTTTAAAACAAAGCTAAAAAAACAAGAAAAAGATCATTTTTTAGAGCTGTTACAGAAGTATTCTGAAAAGAAAATCCCACTTAGTAGTTTACTTGTCATTTTAAAAACATGGGCCATTCGATTTGATGAAAAGTATTTATTAAGACAAACATATTTCGAACCATACCCTGAAGGGTTAGTAGAAATTTCTGATTCGGGAAAAGGTAGAGATTATTAAACAATAAATTACATAATTCGACACAAAACCTCCTATGTTGTTGTAGAACAATGTAGGAATTTTTTTGTGCATTGGTACAGAATCTGTTTTAAAATTAAGTTATGACAGAATTATAGCAATTGTCTAACTAATATTCGTGTCTTTTAAGAAGTAATGTTTGTAGTAGAAACTCGCACGCTGTCGAAACTCAATATTCGATAAGGGGTGTGTAGCGGAATGGAATTTACTCTAACTCGCGAAAAACAAATGATTAAAGAAATGGTACGTGATTTTGCTGAAAAGGAAATCGCACCGAAAGCTGTATATTATGACAAAACTGCGGAATTTCCATATGAAACATTTCAAAAAATGGGCGAACTAGGATTATTAGGTATCCCATTCCCGGAAGAGTATGGAGGTTCAGGTGGCGATACGTTATCGTACGCGTTAGCTGTTGAAGAGATTGGTCGTGCTTGTGGTGGAACAGGTTTAAGCTATGCTGCAACAATTTCATTAGGTGCTTCTCCAATTTATTATTTCGGTACAGAAGAACAAAAACAGAAATTTTTAGTTCCAATGGCGTCAGGTAAAACGTTAGGTGCTTTCGGATTAACGGAGCCAAATGCTGGATCTGATGCAGGGGGCACACAAACGAAAGCAATTTTAGATGGCGATGAATATGTTATTAGTGGTGAAAAGTGCTGGATTACAAACGCAGAGTATGCAAATACAATTATTGTAACCGCTATCAACGGTTTTGAAGACAATGGTAAAAAACGTATTTCTGCATTTATCGTACCGACTACTAGTGAAGGATTAACGATTTCAAGCCCTTACGATAAGATGGGTGTTCGTGCTTCTAATACTTGTGAAATCGTACTTGATGGTGTACGTGTACCGAAAGAAAATATTCTTGGTGATGTAAATAAAGGATTTAAACAATTCTTATATACACTTGATGGAGGACGTATTTCAATTGCAGCATTAGCAGTAGGTATTGCACAATCTGCATTTGAACGTGCATTGCAATATGCGAAAGAACGTCAACAATTTGGAAAACCGATTTCTAATTTCCAAGCGATTCAATTTAAATTGGCTGATATGGCGACTGAAGTAGAATTAGCGCGTAATTTAGTACATAAAGCAGCTTGGTTAAAAGATAACGATAAACCTTTCGGTAAAGAAGCGGCTATGGCAAAGTTGTTTGCATCTGAAGCTGCAAGTCGTATAGCAAATCATGCAGTACAAATTCATGGTGGATATGGCTATATGCGTGAATATGAAGTTGAACGATATATTCGTGATGCAAAACTTTTAGAAATTGGTGAAGGAACTTCTGAAATTCAACGTCTCGTAATTGCAAGACATTTAGGATGTAGATAAAAAGGAGGAGTCACTATGTTTCAAAAAATATTAATTGCTAATCGCGGGGAAATCGCAGTTCGCATTATGAAAACTTGTCAAAAACTTGGCATTCGTACCGTTGCTATTTATTCTGAGGCTGATGAAAATGCCCTTCATGTAAAATTGGCAAATGAAGCTTACTTAGTAGGCGGTCCACGTGTCCAAGAAAGCTATTTAAACCTTGAAAAAATTATGGAAATAGCTAAGAAGACAAATGCTGAAGCAATCCATCCGGGGTACGGATTATTATCAGAGAATCCATCTTTTCCGATTCGCTGTAAAGAAGAAGGCATCGTATTTATCGGTCCTTCAGAAGAAATCATTACTAAGATGGGAAGTAAAATTGAGTCACGTATAGCGATGCAAGCAGCAGATGTACCAGTAGTTCCAGGCATTACTACAAATATAGAAACTGCTGAAGAAGCAATTGAAATTGCAAAACAAATTGGTTATCCATTAATGCTTAAGGCATCCGCGGGCGGCGGAGGCATTGGAATGCAGTTGATGGAAACTGAGCAAACGCTCACCAAAGCATTTGAAAGTAATAAAACAAGAGCGCAAAATTTCTTTGGTAACGGAGAAATGTACTTAGAACGCTATATAGCAGATGCACATCATATTGAAATTCAGCTTTTAGCAGATACACATGGTAATACAGTGTATTTATGGGAACGCGAATGTTCAGTGCAGCGCCGAAATCAAAAAGTAATTGAAGAAGCACCTTCACCATTTTTAGATGAGGGTACACGAAAGGCTATGGGAGAAGTTGCTGTACAAGCTGCTAAAGCACTTGGTTATACAAATGCAGGTACAGTTGAGTTTCTTGTAGATGATCAAAAGAACTTTTATTTCTTAGAAATGAATACGAGATTACAAGTAGAACATCCAGTTACAGAAGAAATTACTGGGTTAGACTTAGTTGAACAACAATTACTTATCGCATATGGTGAGAAGCTATCATTTACACAGGATGATGTAAAACGTAGTGGTCATGCCATTGAGGCTCGTATTTATGCAGAAGATCCGAAAACATTCTTCCCATCACCTGGGAAAATTACAGATTTAACGTTACCGACAAATATACGTATTGATCACTTTTTGGAGAATCAAGTAACGATTACACCTTTCTATGATCCAATGATTGCGAAAGTAATCGCACATGGTGAAACTCGTGAAGAAGCGATTTCAAAATTAAAAATTGCTCTAGAAGAGTTAAAAGTAGAAGGTATTAAAACAAACACACCAATGTTACTGCAAGTACTCGGAGACGATGTGTTCAAAAGTGGTATTTATACAACGGGTTTTGTAACGAAACAACTTGTTAAAAAGTAAGATTTATGAATATTAAGGGGGAAAAAATGATGACGAAAGTATATGCATCGATGGCAGGAAATGTTTGGAAGATTGTTGTAGGAGTAGGAGATACAGTAGAGGAAGAGCAGGATGTCGTCATTTTGGAATCTATGAAAATGGAAATTCCAATCGTTTCAGAAGAAGCCGGAACTGTTATGAAAATTAACGTACAAGAAGGCGATTTTGTAAATGAAGGAGATGTATTACTAGAAATTGAATAGGGAGATATAGGGGGAAGCGAATTGAAACTACCTAATTTTGCTGTCATTAAAGAAGTCGGGCCACGTGATGGCTTACAGAATGAAAAAAAGATTGTTGGCACAAAAGATAAAGTAAAATGGATTCAACTACTTACAGAAGCGGGATTGTCGTACGTTGAAGTTTCCTCATTCGTTCACCCTAAATGGGTTCCTGCATTAGCAGATGCAAGTGATGTGTTTTCTGAGCTAAAAAGGGATCCAAATGTTACATATGCAGCGCTTGTTCCAAATCAAAATGGTTTGGAACGAGCTTTTTTGCAAAATGTAGATGAGGTGAATGTTTTTTTATCAGCAAGTGAATCTCACAATAAAAGTAATATTAATAAATCTATTAAAGAAGCATTAGCTGTAATTGAAGATATAACAAAACAGGCAACGTTCGAAGGTAAAAAGGTAAGAGGCTATGTTTCTACTGTATTTGGATGTCCTTATGAAGGGGATATAAGTGCCACAGCAGTTGACGAAATATGTAATCAACTATTTTCATACGGCATTTATGAAGTTTCTCTCGGTGACACGATTGGTGTAGCGAATCCATTACAAGTAGAACAAGTATTAGAACATCTATTAAAGAAGTATGATGCTTCGCAGTTTGCAATGCATTTTCATAATACGTATGGAATGGCTCTGGCGAATGTAGTTAAGTCTTTAGAATATGGTATTACAACGTTTGATAGTTCTTGTGGTGGACTCGGAGGATGTCCTTATGCACCAGGAGCATCGGGTAATGTTGCTACTGATGACTTAGTGCATATGCTCCATAAGCTGGGAGTCCAAACTAATATTGATGAAGAAAAGTTATTGAGAGCTAGTCAGTTTATTCAAAGTAAGTTAAATATCCAATTACCGAGTCATGTGTATAGAGCGCTTCAACATAAAACGATAAGTAGGTGAGAAGATGCTGCAATTACAAAACATTTCAGTTGACTATGTTACACCGCACGTTGTAAAGATTTCGTTAAATCGTGAAAGACAAGCAAACTCATTATCTTTGGCATTATTAGAAGAATTACAAACTATATTAACTCAAATAAACGAAGAATCAAATACGCGCGTTGTTATTTTAACAGGGGATGGCGAAAAAGCATTTTGCGCTGGTGCTGATCTAAAAGAGCGTGCCAACATGAGTGAAGAACAAGTTCGCCATGCTGTGGGTATGATTCGTTCTACTATGGAGATGGTGGAACAATTACCACAACCAGTTATTGCTGCTATTAATGGAATCGCACTTGGCGGAGGTACTGAATTAAGCTTAGCTTGTGATTTTAGAATTGCTTCTGACACTGCAAGTCTAGGTCTTACTGAAACTTCTCTTGCAATTATACCTGGAGCAGGTGGTACTCAGCGTTTACCGAGATTAATTGGAGTCGGTAGAGCGAAAGAATTAATTTATACAGGAAGACGTATTTCGGCGCAAGAAGCGAAAGAATATGGTTTAGTAGAATTCGTAGTACCAGCTGATTTACTAGAAGAGAAAGCAATTGAAATTGCAGATCGAATTGCTAAAAATGGTCCAATTGCTGTTCGATTAGCAAAAGAAGCAATTTCAAATGGAATTCAAGTAGATTTACATACCGGCTTACAAATGGAAAAACAGGCGTATGAGGGCGTAATCCATACGAAAGATAGATTAGAAGGATTACAGGCATTCAAGGAAAAACGCAAACCAATGTATAAGGGGGAGTAAATATGTTAGATCAAAAACAACAATCTAATTCATTTGAAGAACGAGTTGAAACAATTAAGCAAGGCGGGGCACCGAAATATCATGAACAAAACAAAGCAAAAGGGAAACTTTTTGTTCGAGATCGTTTAGCTCTTTTATTCGATAATGGTGAATATGTGGAAGATGCATTATTTGCAAATTGTGAACAAACTGGATTACCAGCTGATGGTGTTGTAACTGCGACTGGTAAAATAAATGGTCGTACTGCGTGCGTAATGGCAAATGATTCGACTGTAAAAGCTGGATCATGGGGAGCACGTACAGTTGAAAAAATTCTACGAATTCAAGAAACAGCAGAAAAATTACGTGTACCGTTATTTTATTTAGTTGATTCTGCTGGAGCGCGTATTACAGATCAAGTTGAAATGTTCCCTGGACGCCGCGGTGCGGGAAGAATTTTTTATAACCAAGTGAAATTATCTGGAAAAGTGCCACAAATTTGTTTATTATTTGGACCTTCAGCAGCTGGTGGTGCGTATATTCCAGCATTTTGTGACGTTGTTATGATGGTTGAAGGAAATGCTTCTATGTATTTAGGGTCTCCGCGTATGGCTGAAATGGTTATCGGTGAGAAGGTAACTTTAGAAGAAATGGGCGGAGCACGTATGCATTGCTCAGTATCAGGATGCGGAGATGTTTTATGTAAAACAGAAGAAGATGCAATTACGCAAGCAAGACAATATATTTCTTATTTTCCAAGTAACTATTTAGAAAAGACTCCTTTGATTACACCTCAAGAACCGAAACAGTTCGATAAAACGTTAGAAGAAATCATTCCAGAAAATCAAAATGCTCCTTTCAATATGAAAGATCTCATTAACAGAATTATTGATGAAGGTTCTTTCTTTGAAGTGAAAAAATTATTTGCTCAAGAACTAATTACAGGTTTAGCACGCATTGATGGTAAGCCAATTGGCATTATTGCAAATCAGCCGCGTATGAAGGGCGGCGTATTATTCCACGATTCAGCTGATAAAGCAGCGAAGTTTATAAATTTATGCGATGCATACCATATTCCATTATTATTCCTTGCAGATGTACCTGGATTTATGATTGGTACAAAAGTAGAACGTGCCGGAATTATTCGTCACGGTGCAAAAATGATCTCTGCAATGAGTGAAGCAACTGTACCGAAAATTTCTATCGTCGTTCGAAAAGCATATGGAGCTGGCTTATATGCAATGGCAGGTCCAGCGTTTGAACCAGATTGCTGCTTAGCATTACCAACAGCTTCTATTGCAGTAATGGGTCCAGAAGCAGCGGTCAATGCTGTATATGCAAATAAGATAGCAGCTTTACCAGAAGAAGAGCGTGCAAGCTTTATTGCTGAAAAACGAGAAGAGTATAAGAAAGATATTGATATTTACCGTTTAGCATCTGAGATGGTGATTGATGGTATTGTTCATCCAAACAATTTACGTGAAGAGCTAAAAGGACGATTCGAAATGTATATGAGTAAATATCAAGTATTCACGGATCGTAAACATCCTGTATATCCAGTTTAAAAGCCCTATTTAGGGCTTTCTTGCTCAAAAAATCAAGGAGGGGAAAACATGAAACAAGCAGTTTGGTTTCCAACAGAAGAATATAAAGAAAAAACGCGTTTATTTGGTTGGATGAAATCATTAGGCTATGAAGATTACGAAGCTTTTTATAATAAGTCAATTGAAGAAACAGCTTGGTTTTGGGGAGAAGCTGAGAGAGCAGTTGGCTATCAGTGGATGAAACCATATACAGAAGTGTTAGATTTAGAAAATGGTACACCGTTTGCACAGTGGTATACTGAGGGAACTTGTAACGTTGTAGAATCTGCTTTATCTCGCTGGCTTGCAGACGATAAAACGAAAACACAAGCAGCACTTATGTATGAAGGGGAAAACGGAACTTCGAAATCATTTACATATGAAGAGCTTGACAGCTGGGTAAGCCGTGTTGCCAACGGTTTGAAACATGCTGGTATTGAAAAAGGTGATCGTGTAACAATTTACATGCCAATGATTCCTGAAACAGTTGTTGCTATGTTAGCGGTAATGAAAATTGGAGCGATTATTTCACCAATATTCTCAGGTTTTGCTGCTGATGCAGTAATGACACGTGTACAAGCAGCTGGTTCAAAAATGGTTATTACCGCAGATGGCTTTTCACGCCGTGGGAAAATTGTTTCATTAAAAGATGAAGTAGATAAAGCTTGTGAACATTGTCCAACTGTTGAAAAGGTGGTAATTGTTCGTCATGCAGGAAATGATTTTACACCGCATAATTATGATTTTTCATGGAGTACGTTAGAAAAAGAAAAACCATTTATACATGCTGAAGAAATGAACAGTGATGATCCATTAATGCTTATATATACATCTGGAACGACTGGTAAGCCAAAGGGGACAGTACACACACATGCTGGTTTCCCGCTAAAATCTGCATTTGATGCAGGATTTGGAATGAATATAAAACAAGGCGACCGAGTATTATGGGTAACTGATATGGGCTGGATGATGGGACCATTTTTACTATTCGGCTCTTTAATTAATGGCGCAACAATGGTTATGTATGAAGGTGTCCCAGACTTTCCAGAAGCAGACCGCTTATGGGAGACAGTCGATAAATATGAAATTACTCATCTCGGTATTTCACCAACGTTAATCCGTGCATTAATGGCAAAAGGTGATGAATATGTAAATAAACACTCGTTAAAGAGTTTAGAAGTATTCGCATCAACAGGAGAACCTTGGAATCCAGACCCATGGATGTGGTTATTTAATACAGTTGGTAAAGGTAAGGTACCAATTTGTAACTATTCAGGTGGAACTGAAATTTCAGGTGGGATTTTCGGGAATGTCCTAATTAAGCCGATCGCACCGATTAGTTTTAACGCATCTTTACCAGGAATGGCAGCGGTTGTACTTGATGATCAAGGTAAACCAATTCGAGATGAAGTCGGAGAACTATGTTTAGAAAAACCTTGGGTAGGTATGACGAAAAGTTTCTGGGAAGATGATGAACGTTATGTAAACACATATTGGTCACGCTTTGAAAATAAATGGGTCCATGGGGACTGGGTTATTTATGACGGTGAGCAATACATCATCACAGGACGTTCAGACGATACGCTAAATATTGCAGGGAAACGTATTGGTCCTGCTGAATATGAATCTATTCTTGTGAAACATAATGATGTAATAGAAGCAGCGGCAGTTGGTGTACCGGATGATGTAAAAGGAGAAGTTTGTCATTGTTTTGTTGTATTACGAGATGGTGTAACATTCTCAGGAGAATTAAAGAAAGAATTAATGAGTTTAGTAAACTCTCATATTGGTAAAGCTTTATGTCCAAAAGACATCCACGTTGTAGAAGATTTACCAAAAACACGAAATTCTAAAGTAATGCGACGTGTCATAAAAGCTGCTTACTTAGGAAAAGAATTAGGAGATTTATCGTCACTTGTAAATCCTGAAGTGGTACCCTTTATTCAAGGACTACAGTCTAGCAAACTATAAAATTACGAATGAGCTCTATGTAAATAGAGCTCATTTTTAATGTTTACAAAAAGAAAAGAGAGGAAAAGTAAATTTGAAGTTAAAAAATCTACTATTAGTGTTAAGTATGTCTGTTTGTTTTTAGTTTTTATCAAAATAGGATACTGTGGCTGTCTATTCAATGGAGTGAATGAATTTTGTTAAGAATGAAAATTTAGTGAAGAAAAAAGTAATGAATAAAAGGAGAAATCCCTGGGGGACAGGGATTCAATAAGGGAGATATTATTGTCGTTCAATGTCGAAATTTGGCGTATCCGACAAATTAATATTATCACGAATTTTCAGGAGATTGTGATAGTGGATGTGTCAAAAATGTGTACGGGTTTCATATAAAAGTGTTATTTAAATAGGAAAAGGGAAAAGAATTAAGTTCACTCGTTCTTAAGATTTTTTCCCTTTTAAATTTACTGTTTGTTCGTTGTTCTATATACATCTGAAATTGGTAAATCTTCGCCATGTAAAGCTTGAGTACTGTCCTTTTTGTTTGAATTATGTGCCTCCTGAGAGGTTTCTTGCAGTTGTTCTTGGGCCTTACTAGGGGTATTCAGCGCATCTAATGACACAGGATCAAGTTGTTGACTTAATAAATCTTTTTTATCCATGTTATGTAGCTCCTTTTTGAACTTAGATATAAAAACAAAGTATTTTTAAATAGTTACGTGGGTATTATGTATCTTTGAATGGAATTATATACACAAACTATATTGAGAATTTAACTAATTATAAAAATTACTTGTGCTGACAAGCTTAAGAAATATAAAGATCATTAGTTCTTAATAAAAGCGTTATTTTAGTAGGCTGTTACGAAATTTCATTTGAAAGGAACATCCCAATGATAAAAAAGAGCACTGTAAATCAGTGCTCATCTTATTAGATATTGCTTAGTCCTTAAAAATAAAACCATTACGGACAATTCACAATGGTAATAGTGACGCTAGCCATTGTTCCAGGAGAATCAAGAAGTGAAGCAGTAACGGTTACTGTTCCAGGCCCATTAGCGGCTAGAAATACAGCGGTAAAGTTACCTGAAGCATTGGTAATGACCGCAAGAGGAACCATGAAAGCAAGAGAAGGGTTACTGAATGAAAAACTGACCACTACTCCTGGAGTAGGACTACCGTTTACTAATACTTGCCCCGAAAAAAATAAAGTATTATTTCCTTGAGTGGATACACATGCTGTGGTTTCGTTAGAAGTCAAGGTAATAGAGGCAGGCCCAGCAGGAAGATTAAATCCAGTTGGTCCAGTTGGTCCGGTAGAGCCAGTTGATCCAGTTGGTCCAGTTGGTCCAGTTGGTCCAGTTGGTCCGGTAGAACCAGTTGATCCGGTTGATCCGGTTGGTCCAGTTGGTCCGGTAGAACCAGTTGATCCGGTTGAGCCAGTAGCTCCTGTAGAACCGGTGGGACCAGTAGGGAATTGAAAGGGTTGAACAGGTGGAAGTGTAGGTCCAATAGAACCCGGATTAAGTGCAGCAAAATATAAAAACTCGTCCATTATTTATCACCTCTAAAAATCGTATTACTAATAGTAAATGTAATGATAGAGCAATGTGAAATGGACAAGCGGTTGTATTTTAATAAATTAAACAAAATAGTTATTTGATAGAAAAAGAAATTAGTATGTTTATTTTAGAAATTAAATATAAAAAGGCGATTATCGTCAAATCGCCTTTTGGGGTAATGCAGTGTAATTTTATTCAGTTATTTGAAATATAGTTTCATTCGGTTTGGAAAATCCATACAGTTTCCTTGCGAATTTTAAAATTTCTTCTTCACTACCTGTTAAAGCCTTAACATCATTTTTAAGGGTATGACCATCCTTCTTTAAAGAAGATAATTTTTGTTGCTCCGTATTAACCGTGATTTGTTTTTCTTTAATCATTTCTTGCTGGTTATTAAGAGAATATTGAAGGACAAAAATTATAGGTAATATAAAAGCTAAAGTAGTTATAATACGGCGTCTTGTTTTTTTATTATTACTTTGTTTGGTGTTAGCGTTCACTTGCTGTGAGGGTATCTTAGGATTTGATTGTTGTGATGATATTTTTGGGATGTTTCCCATTAAAATGCCTCCATTACTGATTGTAGAATTTAAATTGTTTAAAAGTATTATAAATGTTCAATGGGAATTCTAGAAGATAGTTTAATATAGGTGAGTTTTGTAAAGTTTAAACAAAATCCTTATTTAAATAAAAGGAACCCCGATTGTCTGCGGGGCTCCTAAGGGTAATCGTCAAGTAATGACGTACTCGACTAGTTAACGATATCATGAATTTTTTGGTAAATATACTGGTAAATGCGTCCAAATTAATGAGAGCATTATTTGAAACAAAAACGCTATTTTAATAGGGAGGGGAATAATGATGATTCCATGGGACAAGCGAGTATACATTGTATCAAGGTGATCATTTTATTACAGAGGGGATAATTTTAGAGGTTAGTGAAAAGGCGAATAAATCATTATATTGGCGTTGGTGCATGTTAGCTCCAAGATATGAAAAAGTGTGCGGTAATAGTACAAAGCGACTTCGGTTGATTCGGATAGATGATGATGAAGAATGATATAAAAATTTCATTTTGTAGAGAAATGAGGTGATTAAGGATGGGCATAGAATATGCCATGTTTGTATTAAAAAAGAGCAGAATTTAGCCTATATATAAAGATGTTGGAATTGTTCTAAAGGGGGGAATATCTGGAATATAAATAATTGAGGGGAGTGAACTAATAATGGAAACTAGTACTTTTTTAGGATTGTTTTGGGGATGGATAACGGTTATCGTATCGGGAATACTTTTCGTACGTCCATCGGTACTACGTGAATTGAAAAAATTAGTGGTTGAAGACAGAGGATTTGGTATTATGTATGGTTTTCTATCAATTTTCCTAGGGTTAGGTAGTGTAATCCTACATAATGTATGGGTATTCAACTGGCAGGGGTTCCTAACGGTTATTGCATGGCTTGCATTATTAAAGGGAATCTACATAATTGCATATCCTGAACCCTCCAAGAAAACAGACTTTGAATTAAGGGTACTATCTACACGTATAGCGCTCGCTATCATTGGCGCCTTGGCTTTATGGATGCTTATAGTAATCTATATAAAATAATCATTTTCTAATAAGAACTATATTAAAATAAATCTCTACGTGTTCATTGACAAAAAGCTGACTATACTTAGTCAGCTTTTTGTATATTACATTCTAGTATTTATCGGTCACAAAAGACATGTTCTCTCTTTTAAGTCGATATTGAAAATGTTACCAACTTTTTCTTTTACAATGACAACAAATAAAGAAACATTTACAACGACACTTATTTCGTTTAGAACTCCAATCATTATCACAATGATTCTTTTCTTTAGATTTCCACCAATCATCATTACAATGCTTTTCCTTAGAACTCCAATCATCATCACAATGATTCTTTTCTTTAGATTTCCACCAGTCATCACAACAATGCTTTTTCTTAGAACTCCAGCAATCATTTTTCCAGGACATTCTTTTATACCTCCCTTCAATAGGATTCATACTATTCTATGTTTTAGTAAAAGAATGGCTTGTTTATTAACCTATTATTTTACCTTTATATGATAGAGTGCTTTCTACTAGATATAGAATTCATACAAACTATGCTAATTTTCAAGAGATAGTTGAGAGAACTACTGGTTATGATATTAATCAACAAACACTTGTTGAAGGAAACGTTAAGATTTTAAATAATATCTTATTTTGGAGTACGCTTTTCTGAATGTATATTTCACAATGGTAAAGGAAAAATACACCATATCACTGCGAACAAAGCCTATGTATATGTGAAGTAATAGGAAAAGGTGGTCCCTATTCAAGGAGCCGGCTTATTAAAAGTATAAATAAGAAGGTTTAGTACAAGTGTTTGTTTTTTTGTTTCTATGCTTTTGTCTCGTACACTTTTAAGCTATTGGACATACTTTACTAGTAGAAAGGATTAGGGGGTGAGGTTTTGGGTTCTCGATTTAATAATTGTAGAAAGAAATGTACTTGTAAGCATGATGATTGTTGGGACATTTTTGAAGAGTGTAAAAAGGAAAAGAATGAGAAATGTGACAGTTCTTGTGTACAAGGAATTAGAGATGAGCTTAAAAAATTAATTAATAAAACAGTGCGAATTAACACTGAAGGACGTACTTATATAGGTACTGTTTCTTCGGTAACTTGCGATGTTGTTAAGCTAGCTGCTATTCCTGGTTCAGTTGCAGCAATTATATCTCTTTGTAAAATTGAAGCAATTTTACCACCTGCTACAACTGTTACTGATGAGTTTGATTTTAACGGTGTTGACGTAGCAAATAAAGATTAATTATGCTTTATTGATGCTAAGCCATTCTTACGAATGGCTTTTTATTTTGTTTAAAAGGGAATATATTTTTCATATAGAAATAAATTTGAAGGTGTATAAAAGGTTGTGTGAAAGGAGAATGAGAGTGATCAAGCTGAAACAATTTACAAGAACTGATTTCAAACAATTAATAAATTGGATTAATTCCGAAGAATTTTTAATACAATGGTCGGGAAATGCATTCACATATCCTTTAAATGAACAGCAATTAGAGAAATATACAGAATGTGCAAACACACTGGCATTCAAAATAATGGATGAAGAGACTAAAGCAGTTATTGGTCATATTTCTCTTGGACAAATAGATAATATAAATAAGTCTGCTAGAATTGGAAAAGTGCTAGTTGGTAATACGAAAATGAGAGGGCGTTCTATAGGGAAACATATGATGAAAGCCGTACTTTGTATTGCTTTTGATGAATTAAAACTACATAGAGTAACTCTTGGTGTTTATGACTTTAATAAGTCAGCTATTTCTTGTTACGAAAAAATAGGTTTTGTAAAAGAAGGTTTATTAAGAGAGTCAAAAAGAGTAGGAGAAACGTATTGGAATTTATGGGAAATGAGTATGTTAGAATATGAATGGAACAATAAATAATAGTATTTTATAATTATATTATGTTAACAAAAGTGGTTTGGTGGGAATCGTGAATAAAAAAACAAAAATAATTTCAATTGCAGCTGTTTCAGGGGGCGGTAAAACTACCATTACAGAAAGTTTAGCTCATGAGTTGAAAAAATCAAAGGCTCTATATTTTGATAGATATAAATTTGATAACTGTCCGGTTGATATTTGCAAATGGATTGATGATGGAGCTAATTACGATGAATGGGTACTTACACCGCTAATGAATGATATTCAGCGTTCTATACAAGATAGTAGTTTAGATTATATTATTGTAGATTATCCTTTTGCATACTTAAATAGAGAAGTGGGACAATTCATTGATGTAACTATATTTATCGATACACCTTTAGATATTGCGATGGCTAGAAGAATTTTGAGAGATTTTAAAGAAGATACAATGAGTGAAATACATAATAATTTGAAACATTACATGACACATGCGAGAAAAGCTTATTTAGAGGCAATTCATACTGTTAAGCCGAATTCGGATATTGTATTGGATGGATCTTTATCTATAAGTGAAATAATTGATCAAATAATAGAGGAACTTAATCGAAGAGAAGTGATTGTGAATGGTTAAATGTATAAAACGATATGTACAAGTCATTATCTGATTTATATAGACGAGAATTAGATAACTTTTTGCAGTTATGGTCTGGCGACTTCGAATCAAAAATATTGAAAGCTTCATGGACAGATAAAACATATAAATACGGTGAAGTTTTAATGCATGTAATTGTACATGAAATTCATCATATTGGTCAGATATCTATATGGGCAAGAGAATTAAATCTTCAGCCCGTTTCAGCGAATTTAGTTGGAAGAGGATTGTAGATTTAGAAACCGACTTGCAGTGTAAACGCAAGTCGGTTTTTATATATAAGAAGATTTCTTAATTAAAATCCTCGGCTTTTTTTTGACGTATATATAAAAACATTAAGATTGTAATGATGAAAAAGATCATAATCATTTGTATGATTAAATTTTTAAACTGAAACAATATTGTCCAAGATGTAACAGCATCTTTAAAAGCTTGGAGTGCAGAGTACGAGGAAGGATCAAAACCGTACTGAAGTAACTTTTTTGTTTCAATAAAAGTACTGTTTTCATCACCGGCGTCTAATATTACTGAAATAAGTCTAGTATCTCCTCGTGTGGCTGTACTGACAAAACTATAATTACCATTAGTTGAAAAACTAGTTTGTAAGCCGTCAACACCTTGGAGTTTAATGTTTTTATTAAGGGAATATATCATTTTATTTGTATTGAAAACTTTTGAATCTTTGAAGGTAAATTGGTAAGAGGTTAGTTTCGTAACATTCAATACATCTGGAAAGTCTTTTACTAATTGTGTTGCTAGTTTAGCGACGTCTATCGATGTTGTAGTTGATTGTTTATTCGTATCGTTATTAATTCCAGTAGCATTTAGAAACGAGGATGGTTGTGATAACTTTAGTTGTTTTGCTTTGTCATTCATTAAAAGTGTAAAGTTATCTTCGTTTCCAGCAATGTGTTCTGCAAGGGCAAGTGCGGAACGATTATTCCCTGTCAAAAACAATGCATGAAGTAAATCACGAACCGTCGTTTTATCTTTCGAAGTTACTTGTATAGGACTCGTTTCTGCTCGGAAAACTTCGTTACTTATTTTTACTAATTCATCTAACTGTATTTTTCCTTCATTCAGTTGTTCCAGTACGATATACTCTGTCATTAATTTAGATAAAGTAGCTGATTGTATAGGAGTTTCTTCATTTTTTTTATAAACAATCTCACCAGAATTAGTATCTATTAAAATAGCTGATTTAGCTTGAATAATTGGACCATTTACATAAAGATAAAAATATAAAACGATAAGTGCAGTAATAAGAAAAGATAATAATAAAACTGTTATTTTTTTTAAGAATTGCATTAGCGATCCTCCTACTATTACATCAATAATATTATTGTAAAAAGGAATGCTTAATTAGGAAGAAAGAAAAGGTAAAGAATTTCTAAAGAATTATAAAGGATTATTAAATTTTGGATATTGATGGAATATAAAAGGTTCAATTTTTTATATGATAAAAAATTGAACCTATAAATATGTGGTATTAAGCTTTATAAGGGAGTAATTTTACAGTGAAAGTTGTTTTTTTATCATCGCTATATACTTCAATTGTTCCTTTATGCAATTCAACAATACTTTTTGCAATTGCTAATCCGAGCCCAGATCCACCAGTGTTTGTTGAACGTGATTTTTCAACACGATAAAAACGTTCAAAAATATGAGGTAAATCAGTACTAGGGATAGGTTGTCCGTAATTTGTTATATCAATTGTAATCATGTTATTGCTTTCGTAAGCGGTAATATCAATATGATCTCCATCATTTCCATAAGTAATAGCGTTTATGATTAGATTTTCAAACACACGTACTAATTTATCCCCATCAGCTAGTACCATTAGCTTTTGAGATGGGAAAGAAGGGCGACATTCAATATTAGCTTCTTGAAGCTGTATCCGAAATTGGACAGTTAATTGTCCAATCAATTCTACAATATCAATGGGAGCAGAATATAAACTTAACTCTTTATTTTGAACGCGTGTATATTCAAACAAGTCATTCATTAATGCATTAAGACGAGTTACTTTATCGTAAATGACTTGAATATAGTATCGTAATTCTACTTCATCTCTATAATTATCATGATGGATTAAATTTACGTATCCAACTATAGATGTAAGAGGGGTTCGTAAGTCATGTGATACATTTGTAATAAGTTCGCTTTTTGCTTGTTCTGCCTGTCTTTCTTCATCAATCGAAACTTTTAATTGCTCAATAATTTGATTGACCCCAGTTGCCAGTTCTTCTAAATAATTATGGTGTACGATGGAAACTTTATGATTAAAGTTTCCACTTGCAATATACCGAATCTCTTCAATCATTTTTTTTATACAAGTTTCATAGTAAACCTTTCTTTCATGACGATAAAAAATGTATAAATAGGATGAGAAAATAGAAAATAAAAACAAATAAGATACAATCATCATCCATAAAGACTCTTTTAATCCAATATATTTTTCATGGCCAAAAATTCTAATGAATTCTTTTCCTAGTTCGCTTAGAGTAAGTGAACTCTCAATTACACTCGTTACGAGGCGAAATATAATTAATTCGGTAATTGGTGTAAGAGTGATAGCTAATAAAAGCCAAAAAATAAGCTTCCACTTTGGTATATCTTTTAATATATCAAATGCTTCATTTCTCAATTTTATATCCTACTCCCCAAACCGTATGAATTAGTTTTTCACCATTCATTACGGTTTCAAGTTTATCGCGTAAATTACTAATATGGACCATTACCGTTTTATTAGAACCATAACCGTCTTCATTCCAAACTCGTTCGAATATCTCTTCAGAGCTAAATACTCTTCCAGTATTACTCGCTAGTAAATATAAAATATCAAATTCGATAGAGGTGAGTTTAATATATTCTCCATTTACTTTAACAGTATGATTATGTTTATGTATTTCAACAGAACGAATACGAATAATACCATCTTCATTCTTTTGGGAAGTAGCATTTTGGAAAGAGGATCTTCGTAATAAAGCCTTCACTCTAGCCACTAATTCTAGTGGATTAAACGGTTTAATCATATAATCATCTGCGCCGGTCATAAGTCCTAAAATTTTATCCATATCTTCAGCCTTTGCACTAAGCATAAGGATAGGTACAGTATTATTTTCACGCACTTCTTGACAAACTTCCAATCCGTTTCGTTTTGGCATCATAATATCTAAAAGCATAAGGTCAACTTCATATGTACATATCATTTGTAATGCTTCATCACCATCATAAGCTTTATAAATGTTATAGCCTTCATTTCGTAAATAAACAGCCAGTAATTCTACAATATCTTTATCATCATCAATAATTAATATGTTTTTATTCATTTTATAGTTAGTTCCTTTCCTTACAATTAATCAACATTACTATAATATCAAACATTTATGTATTTTGTAGTAATGTTTCTACATAAAATTTCATGTATCGTATTAAAAAGGAATTAAAACATTCATAACGAATATAAAATAAGAAGGATATTTAAACTCCACATTATACTGAAAGATAGTTATAAGGGGGACTTGCTATGTTATATAATGATATATATTCATTTACTCCAACTGGAAAAATAGAAAATGATATTAAAGCTTTTCTATTAAAATACAATAAAGAATTTACATATAAACATTCAATTCGTGTGGCAAATGAGGCGAGAAAAATTGCGGGAATATTTTATGAAGATGAAGAAAAAGCAGCGATTGCAGGGTGTTTACATGATATTAGTGCAATCTTTCCGAATGAGGAGCGGATTGCAGTTGCTGAAGAATTTGGCATAGAAATATTACAAGAAGAACGAGAGTTTCCAATGATTATTCATCAAAAATTATCGAGTGTAATTGCAAAAGAGATATTCAAAATAGAGGATGAAGAAGTTTTAAATGCAATCAGTTGCCACACTACGTTGCATAAACATGCAACGAAGATGGATTTAGTATTATTTATTGCTGATAAATTAGAATGGGATCAAATAGGGACACCGTCATATTTAATTGAGGTAAAAAAAGGATTGGAAAAATCTTTGGAACATGCTGCTTTTGTATATATTTCATATTTGTGGGAAAGAAAATATACATTAAAAGTCATACACCCGTGGTTAGAAGAAGCATATTGGTATTTAAAAGAAATTGTAGAGTAGAAAGGGTATAAAAATGCAATTTAAAGAATATATGAATCAAACATTCCCAGGAGTTACGTTAGTACCGTCCATATACTTTCAGTGGGAAAATCATCTTCATTTTGATTTTGGGAAAGATAAATATCAATTCAAAGAAGATGGTAACACGTATAATATGGAATATTTTACACAACTATATAGGTATAATAAAAGTCTATTTAAAGATATATTTTCAAAAGAAGATACCGTCTTTTTAGTCACAAATGTTTATCGATTTAAACAGGAAAATATAAAAAATGCGCAGAAAATAAATGTATACAATAGGTTTATTAAAAAGAGGGATTTAAAGTTTCATATAAGACAAGAAACATTCCCTTTTCTATTTGAGGATGAAGAAGCTGACTTATATTGTACATATCAATTTTCTTTAAAATGTCTTGCTGAAGATATTAAATATGAACCGCTTATTCAAGCAGCTAATCATGAAGATTTCCCTGACCTACGTCCACGTCTAGGGCGAAAAAAAGAAATTTCACATCCAGATGTATTTTTTATAAATGTAACAAAGGATATTATCATGTTTATTTATGATGATAGAGGATGTGGAGTAATTGCGAAGAATAAAGAAAAGATACGGGATTTATATGAGAAGTATAAAGAGTGGATACCAGAATATGAACGAGAGAGTATAGATGACTTATTTACATGAAAATAGGAGGAAGTGAAGTGTGTAATGAAAAGGATCGCAATTGTATCTGCATGGGAACCAGAGCTTACGTATTTGCATCAACATTATCCAAGTGAGCGTGTAGAAAAAATAGCAGCTTGGGAATTTCATTTTCATTCTATTAATGAATTAGAAGTTATTTCAGTTGTAACTGGTGTCGGTAAAGTAAGTTGTGCTAGTTGTGTACAACTATTAATAAGTGAATTCCAGCCAGACCAGTTATTTATGACAGGGATTTGCGGAAGTTTATCAGATAAGGTGAAAAATGGACACATCGTTGTAGCTCTTAATACTTTGCAGCATGATGTTACAGCGGCTGGTTCAGGAGAAGATAGTTTTAATCTATATGATGGTAGAACAGCACCTATTGAAACAACTAAATCACTCGTAAAACGAATGAAGAAATTGCGTTCGTATGACCCGGTCCATTTTGGTACATTTCTATCTGGAGATCAACGTATTCGAAGTTCAGAAATGAGGTATTTACTTCATACTGTATACGGTGCTTTAGCCGTTGATCAAGAAGTGGCAGCATTTGCTTATGTATGTCGTGTAAATAACAAACCATTTCTATGTTTAAAAGCTGCCTCAGATCAAGCGAATGACAAAACGAAAGAAGAACAAAAGGTTTTTAAAATGTTAGCATGTGAACGAGCGTGTGAGCATTTAATTACTTTTTTACGTGTTTATGAGATTACTGTAGTTAACAATAGATAACAAGAGGGGGAATATCCCGCTCATTTCAAATTAAGAGGTGAATTATAATTGCATACGTATTATGGAGAACTTTGTACAAAGATATATGAAAGTGATAAATCAATTGCAGCCGGAAAAGAATTGGATTTTTATCTTTCTTTTGCAAAAGATAAAAATATACATGTGTTAGAACCAATGTGCGGAAATGGTAGAATGTTAATTCCCTTTATGCAAAATGGTGTGAATATAGAAGGGTTTGATATTTCGAAAGATATGCTTAAAGTTTGTAAAGATAAAGCAGAAAAATTAAACTTAAAACCGGTTGTGTCACAAGGAAGAATAGAAGAATATCATAGTGATAAAAAATACGATCTTATTATGATTCCTATCGGTTCATTTTCACTTTTACCAAATAATTTAGTAGACAATAGTCTTCAAAATATGAAAAACAACTTAAAGGAAAATGGCAAATTACTTCTGACAATTGTACAAGGTGGAAGTGAGACAGAACAAATTTTAGATTGGATAGAGACAAATAGAAAAGAAATTAACAATGAATTAATTGTTGAGTATAGAAAAGTTTCATATGATAAGGCGCAAAAACTTCTAAATATTATACTGAAATATGAAATCATTCATGATGAGAAAATAAAAGAAACTGAGATTATGGATTTTCCTATAAGACTATATGATTTAAAAGAATTTGAAAATATACTTATTACTAATGGGTTTAGTCAAATTGTTGTTCATGAAATAAAAGATGGATATGGTGAAGGTAATTCATTTCATGTATTTGAATGCAGTTTATAACAAGTCAAAGCGGGGGATTATACTTATATGATTCAATACAAAAGATGTAGTGAAGTAAGTATAGATTTAGTGTATAAAGCTTTTAAGGATGGATTTTCAGATTACATCATTAAACTGGAAGTTTCAAAAGAAGATTTTATAAAAAGATTTTTTGGGCCAGAAGGGAATTCGCTAGAACACTCCTTTCTTGCTTTAGACGGTGACGAATGTGTTGGTGTAATACTTGGTGGTATTAAGGTATATGAAAGTATAAAAACAATGCGCTGCGGAACATTAGCTGTTCATCCAGAATTTCGAGGCATTGGTGTAAGTCAAAAGTTATTTGGGTTACATAAAGAAGAAGCGACACAAAATAAATGTAAGCAGCTTTTTCTTGAAGTTATTGTAGGAAACGATCGGGCGATTCATTTTTATAACAAATTAGGTTATGAAAAAGTATATGATCTTTCTTATTATAATTTAAATGATTTAACTAAAATAATGAATAAAGGTAATAAAAATATTGAAGTAAAACAATTAGAATTTCCAACATTTAAAGTTGAGATTCAGAAATGGTTAAACTTCCATATAAATTGGCAAAATGATATTAATTATATCGAAAAAACAAATCATACATTTTACGGTGCATATTTCGATAATGATCTAAAAGGTACTGTATGTATAAATGAACAAGGTAAAATTAGTTTTATTTTCATAGACAAAGACTATAGAAATATTGGTGTTGGGACGAAATTATTACAGGTAGCAAGTGAAGAATTAAAGTTATCAAGTTTATCAATTGGGTTTCCAAACAACAATTTACTGGAAGGGTTTTTAAAGAAATCTGGATTTGAAAAGAATTCTTTAGCACAATATGAAATGTATTTATTGCTATAAAAAGCGGAAGGAATTATTCTTTTCGCTTTTTATTTTGCACTATAAACGTTTTTGCTGTATGTGGGAGGATAAGTAAAAACAACAGAAGTTTTGTTACCTATCTTATTGAGCTAACTGGCACTTTAGTTGAAAAAGGAAAATGTATAGTAAACATAGAATATATTAATACATTAAAAGATTTATGAGGTGAAAGTGATGGCAATTAAGCAAGACGAAATTAAAGTAGTAGTCGGAGCTGGAGTATTTAATAATAATCCAGGTTGGGTTCAAACGCAAGAAGATGAACTTAATTTACTAGACAATACCACTTGGGAAGAAAGATTTGAATACAATTCCATTTCAGCTATTTTAGCAGAGCATGTATGGGAACATCTTACTTTTGAAGAAGGTGTAAAAGCAGCTGAAATTTGTTATAAATTTTTAAAGCCATCAGGTCATATTCGGTGCGGAGTCCCAGATGCATTTTTCCGAGATGAAACCTACCAAAATATAGTTCAAATAGGCGGACCTGGCCCGAAAGACCACCCAGCTGCAAGTCATAAAATCGTTCATAATTATAAAACATTAACGAAAATGTTTGAAACCGCTGGATTAGAGGTAGTTTTACTTGAACATTGTGATGAAAATGGTCAATTTTATTACAATGAATGGGATGCAAACGATGGTGTTATTTTCCGTTCGAAAAGGTATGATTCTAGAAATCGAGGCGATAAACTTGGTTTTCCATCGCTAATTGTTGACGCGATTAAAAGGTAAGTCATTCACCTAGAATAGGTGTTAGTTCTATCAGTTCATGAGTCGCAAATGCGGCTTTTTTTATTTGTTTTGTAAACCTACGTTTAGCAAGGAATTAGACATACATAATAAGTGATTTTGAACATACATAACTTGATTTGAATACTATATTAGCTCTTATTAACACCATTTATCTTAAAGGAAATTGCTTTTAAATATTTAATGGAAATATCATATAAAGTAAATAAATCAACGTTTTCTCATGTTGAATTTTTTTGCGGAAATGTTGAGGTACGCCTATTGTAATAAACACATGGAGAGAATATATGATAAATCAATCAATGTTCAAGATACCATTCACACATTAAATTAATATTTCATTGCCATAGAGATTTCTTTTATACATAAATTCGTGTAAAATAAAACAGGAACATACATTCTATACAAGAGTAGGAGGAAATAAATATGTTAGCTCAAATAGAGAAACAAGCTGATGGCTATATTATAAAATTTGAACGCCAATTTCCCAATACAATAGAGGAAGTTTGGTCTGTTTTAACTGAAAACAGCAAGCTTAAAAAATGGATGTCTAATTTACAGATTGAAAACCTTAAAACAGGTGGAATTATAAAGTTCGACATGATGGATGGTTCATTTTTAAATATTGATATTTTAGAGTGCCAACTAAATTCAGTACTTGAATTCACATGGGATAAAGATCGTGTCCGATTTGAAATACATAAAGAGGAAAATGGTTCTCTTTTACTACTTAAAGAATATATTCATGAATTAACTGATCATACACCAAAAGATATAGCTGGTTGGCATATTTGTCTTGACCTTTTTTCTTCAGTTTTAGAAGAGGAAGAGAAGGAATTTTCTAAAAACGAATGGCAACAATGGTTCGAAAAATACAAGGATAAGATTCAAGAAGTGAGAGGGTAATTGTATAATAGGTAATATTCATTATGTAATTATTATATTGTAAAAATGATTTTGTGGAAAAATAAGAATAGAGGTTAATATGAAAGTAAATCAATTAATTGCTAATAACATAAATAAACTTGATACTGTTATTCCGTTTAATAAATCACTTGGTATTGCTGGTTTATCTGGATCTGGAAAAACAACTCTTTGTCAAACAATTGGTGAAGAATCAAAGAAGCGTCTAGTTTCCTTATTGCCAAAGGCTGAATATCAATATTTATTTCCTAATATTATGGAAACTAATTTTAGTGCAATTAAAATGGAAGAAATGCCTTTAGTACTTTTTTTAGGGAAATCATCAATTTCTTCCAATCCGCGTTCGACGATTGGTACTCATACAGGTGTTTTTAAAGAGATTCGTGAAAAATTAGCGGAAGAATTTAATCTTTCTCCTGAAGTCTTTTCATTTAATAATCAATTAGGTTGGTGTGCTGGCTGTAAAGGGCGTGGTACTACTAAAAATATTGAGTGTAAAAAATGTAAGGGGAAACGTTATAGTGAAGAAGTTGAACAACGTACTATTGAGTTATTTGCTGAATCACATACAATTTCGGATATTAACGATTTAAGTGTTGAATCTATTCTTTCACTAGCAGAAGAATTAAATATTAGTGAAGCAAAACAACATATACTGCAAAATATTATCAATATGAACATTGGTTATTTAACATTAAATCGAATTATGGGTACGTTGTCAGGTGGAGAATTAACACGACTTTACTTAGCTGAATTCATGGCAGTAAGTGAAAATGCTGTAATTATTATTGATGAGATTTCCGTGGGGCTTGATCACGAAACATTATTACAAATATTAGAAGAGATCGAAAAATTAGGGTACAAAAATCAAATTTGGCTCATTGATCATTCAGATACAGTACTGGATACAACGGATGAGCAAATGTTCTTCGGACCTGGTAGTGGAAAATATGGTGGAAAAATCGTAAAAGAATCACCAAGGCCAAAGCCAATACTATCGGAACGAAATTACAAAATGCCAACAGAATATTATACATTCCATGAATTATATTGCCGAAATATCCAAATGACTGAGTTTCAGATTCCTAAAAATAGACTTGTAACTGTTACAGGAGAGTCTGGATGCGGGAAATCTACACTTGTCAATGAGTGTTTAGCTAAAGATTTCTTGAAACGATATCCAAAAGATAAACTAGTTATGGTAGGGCAAGATCGAAACCAATCGATTACAAGTCGATCAACTGTAGCAACTTTCTTAGATATTAAAAAGAAACTGACAAAGTATAGTGAAGAAATTGATGATATTTTTGAGCGCTCAATTGAGGATATTATTGATGAAATTCCAAACGAAGATATTGCGTATAAACGCTTGAGCCTACTAATCAAATTAGGACTGGGCTATTTAACATTAGAACGAAAAACACAAACATTATCAACGGGTGAATTTCAATGTGTTCATTTAGTTTCTGAGTTATTTGCAAAAACAAGAAATCCACATACATTGTTTATTTTTGATGAGCCTTCAAAAGGTTTATCGCAAAATATTTTAAATCAATTTATAGATAGTGTTAGAGGGATATTACAAGATGAATCAGTCTCTATCATAATGATTGAGCATAACAGTTACATGCTAGAAAGTTCTGATTATATTGTCGATTTTGGGAAAAGACAGCTTAAATCTATAGAGCATCTTGATGTAGTAAGTCATGATGATTATTATCGTCAAAAAAGCAGTGTGAATAATGCTGAGCAAATACATATTTCTTCAACACTGAATCAACAAAATGGAATTAATTACTTAGAAGAAAATCATATTGATTATTTTAAAAATGCAGAAAACATCTATAAGGGTGGCATATTAAAAAGCTTATCATCAATGGCTCGTTTAATTTACGGTGAATACGAATCTGATACAATTGCACCTGTAGTTGCTATTGATCTCGAAAGACATTTGTATAGTCAATATAGTTTCTTATATGAAATTGGTGGATTGATCAATCATATTGTAGCTGCTCATCCGACTAATAAAGATACGAGAAGCTTCGATTTCTATTCTCAGGATAATCATTGCCCATCATGTTCGGGACGTCTTCAAATTGAAGTTTTTGATAAAGAAATTACAATTCAAGATAAAAATGTTCCATTTTGGGATGGTCTATTCGATCCGGAAATCATGAAAGTATTAAAATTTTATCAATATGAAAAAATAGAATTTCTATTTGAAGAAATTAAAAATGAGCTTGGTCATGATTTGTCAAAGAGCTATAATGATATGTCTGAGGAAGAAAAACATACATTTTGGTACGGCTATTTTGATAAGTCCTTTTATGATAAGAAAGGAAAGACACGTAGAACATGGGTAGGATTTAATACAATTATTGGCGGATATATTGTTATTTCAAAAGCAGCTATTAAAGAAGATATTAAGACTTCTAAAGAAATGATGACATGTCCAATTTGTGAGGCAACTGTATTAAATCACCAAAAATCGCTTAAATTTGGAGATACAGATATTCGTGAAATTATCAATCAGCCGCTTAATGAAATAATAAAAATTGTAGGAGATTTACCTGTACTCATCAAATTGAAATCTATCGTAGGTGACAATATGATTATGACAGAAGATGTCTCGTTACTGCCTAGGAAAACACAAGTTGCACTGAAAATGTTTGAATTAGAACAAGCAAGCTTTTCAAACTATGAAATGGTGTTACAAAATGTTTTACCATTCTGGAGCCAAATTAAAGGTAATATCGAATCAATCAGCAATAATAATAAGGTGACTATTTGTGATTTCCAAAATATCAATGAAACAAGAGAAACTATCATAGATAAGTATTTCACAAATGGAAAATATAAAAAATTAACATATGTGTATGAAGCATTTGGTTATAAAAAATTAGTTACCCAAATTAATAAAATTAAAAAAAGCAACCCATGTCCATTCTGTAACGGAAAAAAAGTTATAACCGAGGATAATCTACATGATGGCGTGTTTAAATTAACAATTCCATGTATAACTTGTAATGCAAGTGGTATTAATGATGAAGGGCTTAAAGAAATTGTTGATGGCATAGATGTACAAACATGGTTAACTGGAAAAGTTAGTGATGTTGTGGATGAAAGCTTACGAACTGAGGATGTTCCAGACATTCTAATATTTAATCGAATTCGTGAGTTGAATAAGCGAGAAATGATGGCAGTTTATGAATGTCTTGAGAAAAATAATTAAATTAAGAAGAATAAAAAATAGTGGTCAGTTAGGGATTAAAAACTCATTTGCAATAATCTGCAAATGAGTTTTTATGTTGAAGAAGAGTTTCTTTAAACGTGTTAAGGTGGATAGATAATAGAGCAAGAAAAATCTATTTGTAATACCAATATAAATTATTCTTAAATTTTAAACTGAAAGGTATTACAGGTTGGCATTTATGTTTAAGTTTTGTTAGTCTTTCTAAGATGTAAATACATTTATCATTTATCTGTGAGAGTTAGTTTTAAATCGTTAATTATGATCATTTATTATATAATTATTGACGTATAAAAATGTTTTTTTTGGATAATAATTTAGGTTATTTGGATAATAACAAAAAATATGCTACTTTTTTAGTAATTGTATAATTATTAGAATTTTTAAATTTAACAGAAATATATACTTGAATGAAGTATATATTTCTGTTAAATTTATCCTATGGACAAAACAAGTTTAATTAAAGGTCATTTAGAAATGTGTGTGTTATCTATTTTGTCGAAAAAGAAAAGTTATGGTTATGAAATTATGAAAGAACTTGAAGTACACAATTTAAAATTGAAAGGAGTAGGAAGTATTTACCCTATTTTAACTAAGTTAAAAAATCAAGAGTGGGTAAATACTTATCAAGAAGTAACAGACAGTGGTAAAGTTAGAATCTATTATGAAATTAATGAAAACGGGAAAATACGTCTTGAGAAGAAAATTAATGAGTGGTTAGAATTACAATCTGATATTCAAACATTATTAAAAAGTGGTTTGAAAGGAGACCTTCTGAAATGAGGAATGAATTAAACGGTAAAGAAAATCAATTTTTAACTGACGTACTTAAGGAATTAAAGCAATACGATATCAGCTTAGAAGAAAGGGAAAATATTAAGCAACAAATATTAGAGCATATTCAAGAATGTCGTGAAAATGGGGAGGATAGTATAAATGATCTAGGTACGCCTCAATTATTTGTTCAAGATTTTTTAGAAATAAATGAAATTGACCTACAAGTTAAAATGAGGCAACTTCAAAATGAAAAGGGAAATTCGAGCACATTTATCTTAGGTGGCATATTCATCGCAGTTATTACTTACCTCATCTCACAAACTACACTTTCACTATTTTTAACTGAATCATTTAACGGAACTAATAGCAAAAATACATTTAATTATAATCTTTTATATCGTATAGCAGAGAATCAATGGTGGAACTATGTATTAATAATGTTTAGTTTTACGCTCTCTATATTAGTATTTATTAGCCTAGTAAGTTATAAAAAAAGAAAGCTATCTAAAGTATAATGAAGATAACTATCTATAAACTATTTCAAATTTGTATTCTTTGTAATGTATTAATATTATGTATCGTACATCCAAAAGTTTATGCTCAGCAAAATATTAAAGTTACATTAGATAAGTATATTGAAAAATTTATAAAGGAACAGAACATTCCTGGAGCTTCCGTTGCAATTGTACATCATAAAGATGTATTCTTTACAAAAACATGGGGGATTACTGGGGAGTCTGAAAAAAAGGTAACTAGTAAAACCCCATTTGCGATTGGCTCAATAAGTAAATCTTTAACAGCTTTAGCTATAGTCAAGTTAATAGAAGATAAAAAAATAAAATTAGAGGATTCAGTTCAACAACATCTTCCTTGGTTTAAAGTAAAAGATAATCAATCGGCCTCAAATATAACAATCCAACAGCTACTAACACATTCAAGTGGAATGAGTACCTATGAAGGTTTAGCATTATCAGATAAGCAATCAAAGACTACTACGGCTATAAAAGAAAATGTAATGAAACTGTCGAATGTAACATTAACTGCTCCCCCAGGACAAAAATATCAATATAGTAATGCAAATTATCTCGTTCTTGGTGCGCTTATTGAGGAAGTTTCAAAAGAGACATACTCTACTTATATGGAGAAGCAAATTTTTCAGCCATTAAGAATGAATGGTGCAGCAGCAAATAGTGAAGAGTCTTATAAAAAGGGTTATTTAACAGGTTATCAATCATGGTTTGGAATACCAAGAAAAAGTACGGTGTCGTATGATAATGGTGGGACACCATATGGATATATTACAGCAAATCTAGAAGATATGATTCAATTCATTAAGTTTTTGAATCACCAAGAGCATACACAATTTTTAAATAAAGATAGTATGGATCTTTATTTATCTCCATTATATAAAATAGATTCAGCGAAATATTATGGTTTTGGACTGAGGACAACAAATATAAATGGAAACGAAAAGATGGTTTGGCATTCAGGCTCAACTCCTGATTCACATGCAGAAATATTTATTTTAAATGAAACTGGCTGGGGTGTTGTGATTTTAACGAATAAAAATCATGTTTTAGAAGAAGCATCACTACCAGAATTTAAAAAAGGGATTATTAATATTTTGAATGGTGAAGAACCGGTTGATATACCAAGAAATATACCAATAGTTCAAATTGTTATGTCAATATTAATATTCGCACTTTTTATTACAGCAATTATGTTAATAATAAAGTATAAACGTAAGAAAATTTGTAAAAAAATGACCTGGCTTTTTCTAGGGAGTTTATTTCTAATATTATCTATTACTTTAATTCCACTTCTTATTTATAGTACAAATTCACCGTGGCAGACGATTAAAATGTTTTCTGCAGATGTAGCGTTGCTCATTAGTATTATAGTTACTTTATTGAATGTAAATGGATTAATATCAATATATATTGCGTTAAAAAGTGAATTGGTAAATAAGTCGTAAGAGCTTTTAATTATATAAATATAATACATTAAATAATCGTTTAAACTGTTATAAATAGTTGGCTCTCACACAATAATGTCATTGTTTAAGCTTAAGTTGAGCTTCGAATAATTGTAATAAATAGGAGGAACTAATGTTCAAAATAGGAGATTTTTCAAAACTTTCTTCCATTAGCATACGTATGTTGAGACATTACGATAAAGTGGAATTATTACAACCAGTAAAAGTCGATGAGCAAAGTGGTTATCGATATTATTCAGCAGCTCAATTAAAGAAAGTAAATCAAATTCAAGGGTTAAAAGATATGGACGATCTCAAAAAATAATTACGTCTCCTCGAAGACTCAATGAAAACGATGAGAGAGGATGTTATTGAAATGAACTATCATGTTTCATTAAAAGAAATTCCAGAAAGAAATGTAGCAAGTGTTAGAAAGGTTATTCCATCGTATAATTGCGAAGGGGATTTATGGAGTATATTGATGGAAGAAATTAATGTTAAAAATATTAGTATAGCTAATCCGAGTTATAGTATTGCTACATTCCATGATCAAGAATATAAGGAAAATGATGTGGATGTAGAAATACAGATAAATATTTTAGGGGAGCATGAAAATACAAAAGATGTTAATTTCAAAAAGATAGATCCATCTTATGTAGCTTCAATAACAGTTAACGGAAGTTATGAACAAATGACAGCTGTAAATGAGGCGGCAGCAAAATGGATTGAAACGGAAGGTTATGAGTTAGCCGGACCGATGTTTAATATTTATCACGTTAGTCCAGCGATGGAATCAGATCCTAATAAGTGGGTTACAGAGGTTTGTTATCCAATTAACAAATAAGTAAAAAAAGCCCTTTAGCTATTTTTTTTACTTATTTGTGCTCAAAAATGTATAGCTAAAGGGCTTGTCGGTTTGATTCATCAACTAAATTTTAAATTACGAAAATAAGTGGAGGCAGTTTAAAAATTTTATACCTACTGGAAATTGTGTTTAAATAAAAACCTTCAAGATAATTTACAGTTGAATCTTAAATTAATGATATGTGTATCCTCCATCAGGAAATAATACATTACCTGTAGTAAAACCATTTTGCATTAAATACAGGACAGTATGTGCAATTTCATCATTATACCCAGGTCTCTGTACAAGAGAAAGAGATTTATAATCTTCATAAGCAGCTAGTCTTTTCTCATTTTGTTCATTCTCTCTTCGTATCGTTCCAGGAGAAACAACATTAACTCTAATAGGAGCTAATTCAACAGCTAAAGCTTTCCCTAAGCTTTCAATAGCACCATTACAAGCGCCATAAGCAGGTGCACCTTTAAGTGGTCTTTGACTAAATGCACCGGACATTAACACGATAGATCCAGATTTTGAAAGAAAAGGAATTGCATATTTTACGGCGTAATATTGTGGCCAAAACTTTCCGATAAAGCTGCTTTCAGCAATTTCCTCTGTAGCGGTTATTGGTCCAAGTGTGTAAGAGGCTCCCGGTGTGAATAAATGATCAAAATTCCCAACTGTCTTGAAAAAATCTTGTAATTGCTCTTTATTTTGATTATCCAATACATAAGTTTGAAGATGGTTGTTATTTATTAATTCTCGAGAAATTTTTAATTTTTCTTCCGAGCGTCCTGCAATAATAACATGTGCGCCTTGTTCGATTGCTTGTTTTGCTGTTACTAATCCAATACCAGAGCTTCCACCAATGATAACGATACGAGTATCCTTTAATGTAGTAATAGACATATTTTAGCCCCTCCTTTAATAAAAACTTTAAAATAAAACTGCTATGCTTTTATTATTCGCTAAAAGATTGCAAGTGAAAAGTACGCACTTTATATGTACATAGTCGCAAATTTCGTACTAATCGCTTGTTATATGGATACATAATATAAAAAATTACTCATTATAATTTATGATTTGAGGGAGTGGTGAGGAAAGTGAATTTAGAGGAACCGAAATTAAAAGGGGTAATAGCGACATTACAAATAATCGGTGGGAAATGGAAGCCACTTATTTTATTTATATTATTAACAGATGGAACGAAACGGTTTGGTGAATTAAAGCGATTAATACCAGACATTTCTCAAGGAACATTAGCGAAGCAGCTTCGTGAATTAGAACAAGATCAACTAATACAACGTGAAATTTATCAAGAAATACCACCTAAAGTGGAATATAGCTTAACTGAGCATGGAAAAACAGTTAGTACTGTTTTAGATAGTATGTGTGGTTGGGGAAGAGGACATTTAGAATATATTGATAAAAATAAACTATAATATTATTATGTAAACTAAATGGGATTTTTCGAAACATATCGTTTTAATAATTTGTATTTTATAATATATAATTAAGTAGTGTTATAGGTTATTATATATGCAGTCTTCCAGATGAGGTGATATAGATGAAATGCTGTATCGTTCGAAGTAACTAGTTGTTCGGGGCTGAAAAAATGCGTAGCAGATATAAAAGAAGACGTAGGCCCTTTCACGATAATATCAACTATGAGTCTATTTCGAGAATCATCTAAACAGTTAATGCATTTTTACAAAGGGGAAATAATAAAATGAATGAATTAGAGTATAAAAGTTTTTATGATAAAGTGGGACGATTAAATGGGTGGGACTTTAGTAAGCTAAAGTGTGAAACTGTAGGTGACACTTGGGACTTTTATGGCGAAGTGCAAGAAAGATGTAAACCATCAGATATTCTACTTGATGTTGGCACAGGTGGAGGAGAGAATATATTAAAAATAGCATCTTCAGCTGCATTACTGATTGGAATAGATAATTCTAATGGAATGATCAAAACAGCACATTCCAATTTGAATAAAGCAGGTATACAAAATGTTCAATTTCTTCAAATGGATTCGGAATTTTTAACGTTTCCGCATGCTCATTTTGATATTACTTCAAGTTGTCATGCGCCGTTTGTAGTATCTGAATTGGCAAAAGTAATGAAAAAAGGTGCTTTTTTCTTAACACAACAAGTTAGCGAACATGATAAATTAAATCTTAAAGAAGCATTTGGTAGAGGGCAATGTTTAGGTGAAAGAGATGGTACGTTAAAAGATAATTATATGGGTGAACTTATTAGTGCAGGATTTGAACTCGTACAAGTACGTGAATATGATGTTACTGATTATTACAGTACTCCTGAGGATCTTATTTTCTTATTAAAACATACGCCTATTATTCCTAGATTTGGAGAAAAAGAAGAGGACTTTAATATTTTACAAAAGTTCATTGACGCTAATAGTTCCGAAAAAGGTATTCGTACGAATTCAAAAAGGTTTATGATTATTGCTGTTAAATCATAGTGTATTTTAACGTAAAAGCTGATTTTCTTTAAAAGAAAATCAGCTTTTTTTGTGGAAAAGAATGCAGGGAAAACTTAAAAATCATAGAAATAGGTAAAGTGGTAATCTAAAAATTGAAATATAGGGGATAATTATTTTGAAACGTTACTATATTAACAACGAAAAAATAAACGCACATATTACTGAGTGGAGAAATAATGAAAAGCCCGTTATCTTTTGTTTACATGGGTTAGGTAGTACGAGTTTAAGTTTTATAGAAATTGCAGAGGAATTAAAGGAAGAGTATAGATTTATCTCCATTGATGCACCTGGGCATGGTAAAACACCGCCCTTTGAAAGAACGGAAGATTATGAGATGCTGAATTTAGCAAACTGGTTAAATGAAATAATAAATGAACTGAGAATTGAACATTTCTATTTTTTATCACATTCGTGGGGAAGTTTTGTAGCACTATTTTATTTATTAAATAATCCAGAAAAAGTACTAGGAAGTATTCTTATTGATGGTGGATATCAAACAAAAAGGCTTCAAGAAGAAACGCTTGAAGAGGAAATCGCGTATTACGAAAAGGATTTTGAAGAATATATTTCTAATAATTGGGGTGGATTTTTCAAAAGTGAAAAAGAAGCATATACTAGGTGGTCTCCATTATTAGAAGTTGCTGTAAAAGACCTAGGGATTGAAATGGATAATAAAGTATGTTGGCATGCGAGAGGTACAACAGCTGGTAATATAATAAGAGGTATGCATAAAGATGAAACGATAGATATTTACGAGAAGTTACCATCTAATATTATATTGCTTCGAGCTACAGTTCCACAAATATGGGATGAATATAGAGATAAAACAGTGAGGATTTTCAAGTTAAAAACTGGCGCGAAAGTAAAATTAATCTCTGATACTACACATTTGTTACACTGGGATAAACCAGAAGTTGTTATAGAGGAAATAAAAAGTAATTGGAGCTAACATATTCATACTAAAGTTGTAGTTTTCACATGAAAAATCCACCCTTCGGTTTGATTTTATCTATTTATAAGTGTAATACAATAAGAATAGATAATAAGAAACAAGGGGGAATGTAAAGTGATTACACATATATCAGATATAAAACTACAAACGGTTTCTATAGAAGGGGTAAAACAAGTCTATAAAGACATATTATCTTTTCCAATAAAAAAAGAAATCGCATCATATATTCAATTTGAAGTAACACCGTATACAACAATTAGTTTTCAAGAAGTATATGAACCAATTGCACCTGCGCATTTCGCTTTTGAGATCCCATATTCAAAGTTTCATGAAACGGCAAAATGGCTTAAAGAGTCTGGATTACTCATTGTGAAATGGAAAGATGGTCATACAATTGGTGAGGAGAACGGTCTATTCAATTTATACTTTAAAGATGGTGATGGAAATCTTCTCGAAATTATTGCACATAGTTATGTTAAAGAAGATGTATTAGTCCCGCATTCACCGTTAAACATTTTATACGTAAGGGAAATTGGTCTTCCGGTTAAAAGTGTACCTGTATTTACGGAATGGTTGAAATCAAATCTAGACATGAAAACGAAGGAAGATGGGGATATTTTTAACTTTGTAATAGGTGGCACTGCATATATCGTTGCAACCTGGTGGCAGCGACCGTGGATTCCAATCGCGATGAAAGCTTTACCACCGAAAGTACATGTTTCATTCGGAACACCGGATCATGCGTTTTTACAACAAATCCAAAATAACTTTAAGAAAAATGGTGTTCCATTTGAAAGTAAACATACTGAAGTATTGTTTATTCAACAAGGGTATTCATTTTCAGTTTTGCATACACCGGAGTTTCATTCCGATATTCCTAGAAAATTAAACTTACCACTTTCTATATAATTATAGGGAGGGGTAAGTTTTTTTCATTTTCATGAAGAAGGGTTTCAGTATAATTACACTGAATTTATAGAGGACTATAAGGCGTTATTCTAATTTACTGTAAGGAGAGAAATGAATTGAATCTAGGAAATCCGATAGCCAAAGGAAATACGGCTGAAATTTATCTTTGTGATAATAAAGTTGTGAAATTGTTTAAAGAATACCTCCCTAATACAGAATCTCTATACGAAGCACGAAAACAAAAGTATGCATATTCATGTGGTTTACACGTTCCTAAAGTATTTGAAGTTACAGAGATACAAGGTAGACAAGCTATTATTATGGAATATGTAGAAGGGGAAAGTGTTGGTGAGCTTTTGCTTAATAATTTGAGTAAAGCGGAGCATTACATAAGTATATGTGTTAGTGTACAACAAAAGATTCATGCGATCTATGTGAGATCGGATGAAATAGAGCTGATGGAAAAGAGGCTTTATCGTCAAATTAACTCCGTACATGATCTGGATGAAAAACAAAAGGGAAATATATTAAAAAAGTTAGATTCAATCACATTTGAACCTAGATTATGTCATGGTGATTTTCATCCGTTTAATTTAATTATGAGTAATGGTGATGTGAATATTATAGATTGGGTTGATGCTAGTTCAGGTGATATTCGTGCAGATGTGTTTCGGACATACTTATTGTATTCACAGAATTCAGAGGAATTAGCTGAAATGTATTTACATATATATTGCAAAAAAACAGGTTTATTAAGAGATGAAATTTTCCAGTGGGCTCCTATTATTAGCGCAGCTAGATTGGCAGAGAGTACACCTCTGTAAATAAAAGATGTTTTCAAGTATTTATTTTGATCCCTATTAAAATAGTGAATCATTTATTTTTTTACTCATTGATTCTCTCCGTTATTTTTCTTGCTAATTCTTTTCGGTTTGTCATATACTAAAAAGAGACCAAATGTTTTCTTTTAGGAGGACACTATGCGTAAAGGTGAATTAACAAAAAGAATGATTCTTGATCGTTCCTCTGCTCTGTTTAATATAAAGGGGTATAGTGGTTCTTCAATTTCTGATATTATGCGAGAGACTGGGCTAGAGAAGGGTGGTATTTATCGTCACTTTAAAAATAAAGATGACTTGGCTGTTCAAGCCTTTCAGCACGCAACTTCACAAATGGGAGTGCGTTATATTGAAGAAATAAAAAAAGCATCCACTACATTTGATAAGTTAAAAAGTTTTATCTCAGTTTTTACATCTCTCGTTCATAATGATCCTCTTCCAGGAGGCTGTCCAATCATGAATGTAACGTTAGAAGCAGATGATTCCCACCCACTTATGGCAGAACAAGCACAGATAGCGATGAATCAATTACTTGGAATGATTGAAAAGATTATTACGAATGGAATTGAGCAAGGGGAGTTAAGATCAGATACTCAAGCAAAGCAGATTGCTATCATCTGGATTTCTTCTCTTGAAGGAGCACTTGCCTTGTCACGCTTATACCAAGATACAGTCTATATTGATACAGTATCGTCACGACTTTTAGATGAATTGGAAAAACAAATTACGGCCAAGTAAGCCGTAATTTTTATCGCAAAAAAGAGACCGTTCGGTTTCTTTTTTTGAGGGGGTGATCACTTAATAGAAATTCCATGATGGAACTATGAAAAAACGGTTGAGAGAAGAATGGTACTAATACAAAATAGTAAATTGAAAAATGTGTAGAGTATGAACAATTTCGGCCTACCTGTTTCTAATTTTTGGAGGAGTGTGAAAAAGGATATGAGAGAAATAGAAACAATCGTAATTGGCTCTGGACCTGGAGGATATGTTGCTGCAATAAGAGCTTCACAATTAGGGAAACAAGTGGCAATTATAGAAAGAGAGAATCTTGGTGGCGTATGTGCTAACGTCGGCTGCATTCCATCTAAGGCACTTATTTCTGTAGGTCATCGTTTTGAGGAAACAAAGCATTCAGAAAATATGGGTATTTTTTCTTCTGGTGTAAATGTTGATTTTGCAAAAGTACAAGAATTTAAAAATAACGTTGTAAAGAAATTAGTAGGTGGTGTAGAAGGGTTATTAAAAAGCAATAAAGTAGAAGTGATAAAAGGTGAAGCTTATTTCATGGATGCTAACACTATACGAGTAACCAATAAAGATGCAGCTCAAACATATACATTTAAAAATGCAATTATAGCTACTGGATCACGCCCAGTTGAAATTCCAACATTTAAATTTACAAAACGTGTGATTAACTCTACAGGTGTACTTAGTTTAACTGAAGTTCCAAGTAAATTGGTTGTAATCGGTGGTGGTTACATTGGTACTGAATTGGGCTCTGCTTACGCTTCCCTCGGTTCTATAGTAACAATTATTGAAGGAGGTAAAGATATTTTAACTGGCTTCGATAAACAAATGACTCAAATTGTGAAAGAAGACCTTATAAACAAAGGTGTTACAGTAATAGTAGATGCATCCGCTAAAGGTGTTGAAGAAGTTGAAAATGGTGTAATTGTTACCTACGAAATTGGTGGTGAAGAAAAGAAAGTTGACGCTGATTACGTATTAGTAACGGTTGGCCGTCGTCCTAATACTGAAAATATGGGTTTTGAAAAAATCGGTATTGAGTTTTCTGACCGCGGTTTATTAAAAGTTGATCAACAATGCCGTACTAACCTTCCGAACATTTTTGCTATCGGTGATATTATTGCTGGTCCACAGCTTGCACATAAAGCATTTTACGAAGGAAAAGTAGCTGCTGAAGCTATTTCTGGTGAACTATCATGTGTTGATTACTTGGCAATTCCAGCAGTTTGTTTCACAAATCCTGAATTAGCTACAGTTGGTTATACTGAAGAGCGAGCAAAGGCAGAAGGCATGGAAGTAAAAGTGATTCAATCCCCATTTTCAGCAAACGGTCGTGCACTTGTATCAAATGAAGGAAAAGGGTTCTTGAGGCTATTGGTGCGTAAAGAAGATGGTGTATTAGTAGGTGCTCAAATCGTGGGTAATGGTGCATCAGAAATAATTGCCGAAATGGGTTTAGCAATTGAATCAGGCATGACAGTTGAAGATATTGCATTAACACCACATGCTCAACTAACTTTAAGTGAGATTGTGATGGAAGCTGCTGAGGCCTTAATTTACAATTTTAAATAAATATTAATTAATAAAAATTGGATTGCTTCGTTTTTTAGAAATTCTAAATAAAATAAATGTAGAGATAAATAAATATGTAAAAAACAATCTTTACTAATAAACTTCTTAATAACATATTATGGCTAATTGAGCCGTTTTTTTACTGTGAAAAAGAGACTATTCGGTTTCTTTTTGTGAGAGGATTTATTCATTTATTAGAGAATTAAAAGTCGAATTATGGAAAACAAATATGAGAGGAGAATACAAATGAGTCAATTTGTTAATTCAACAATGGAAGGTAAAAATTTTAGTGCTGTTCAAGTAGGAAAGTGGGAGGATCTGCTTCAATATAAAAATGGAAATCCATTTAAAGCTCCTGGAAAGGTATTTCTTAAAGATGACTTACAATGTACAGGGATGGAAGTTTCACTAAATGTTTTCCCTCCAGGCATTTCAATGCCCTTTTATCATAAGCATAGAGAAAATGAAGAGCTGTATATCTTCGTCAAAGGACAAGGGGAATTCAAGATTGATGATGAAATTCTTGAAATCAAAGAGGGTACTGTCATAAGGGTGGCACAAGAGGGGGAAAGAATTTGGCGTAACAATTCAAGTGAACCTCTCTATTTTATTTGTATTCAAGCTAGGGCAAATACTTTGGAAGAAAGTAATATCGAGGATGGTATTAAGTTAGATAAATCCGTTGAATGGATTGAAAAATAGGTGCCACTGTACGATTAAATATCGTTTCGCTCCTTGTATTTTGTCTTTTGAAGAAAACTTATCTATAGAAAAGTACACCCAATTGTTAAACTGAATGTAACAATTGGGTGTACTTCATAGGAAACCAACTGTGTTTAAAGAATGGCTTTTTTCAATCTTTATTCTATAAAGGTTCATTATCCGTACTTGTTCCTCAGTTAACTCTTCTTTATTCCAATACATATGCATTAAACTATATTCGAATATCTCCTTTAATTTAATAAACAATGGAAGCTGCTCTATCATTTCTGTAGGTAGATCATTTTCCTCCTGGTATCCGTCGATTATTGCTTTTGTAATAGAATTCTCATAGTCGACTATGTTGCCATTCCCAACGAAAGAATATTCTATCGCGCTATAGACTGGAACAGCTAAATCGAATATGTAAAAATGTTTTTCACAGTCTTGAAAATCAATCATTGTTAAATTTAAATCATTGTCCACTAATATGTTTTCTAACCATAAATCTCCATGAATTAAGCCGTAATTTGAAGTGGACTTTGGCAGCTCCTTTATAGAAGTTAAAACGTCAGATGCAATTTCTCTTATAGTAGTCTCTTCTTTTGGGATATAGTTAAGAAAATTATACTCTTCATTTTGATACCAGTCGTTTATATGTTTTACTGGTTCAATACTTTCAAAATTTTTAGATGCACGATGTAATTTACCAATTTGTTGACCAAGCTTTTTAAATACATTAGAATTCCATTCGTTTCTTGGTAAATGTATACCAGGAGCAGCTTTATATAATACAGCAAAAACTTCTTTGTCTAATGTTATTTTCTCTACTAAATTCCCCTTTAAAGAAGGTATTATGGGAGGGACTCCTAAGCCCTTTTGATATAAAAATTTCGTATATGTAACTTCTTCTAATTGCTCTTCATATGTTTTATAGTTTGTAATTCTAACGAAGTAAGTACCTTGTGCTGTGAGACATTGATACATTTCATTTGTTATTGGTTTCATTTCAATAAAATCCAATGGATATAGTTTATTAATTAGTTTAAGTATCTCTTTTTCTATATTATTCATTTTAACTTCCTTTCCAAACATAAATTTTCCAATCACAAAACTACTAGTTCATTAACTTACAAATTTCGTGTTTTATTTGGTAGAATCCTTTAAAAAAGATTTATCCCGTAAAAGTCCGATTAGTATGGGATAATAATCAGTGGGGAGGAACAAGCTCCCCACTGATTAAAGTTTCACTTTATTGAAAAGTAAATGTATGACAAAATAAGATAGCTGAAAAAATATGAAATGAGTAATTACATATGATATTTAAAGGTTCTAGAGGGTGGTTAATGTTATAAACCACAAGAAATATCAAAAGAAAGAAGTGGATACTTCTTATAATATTTAGTGAGGAGGGAGATAAATGAATGAACATATACAGCTAATGATTGAATGGATTGAGGGCAATTTAAAAAAGGAGTTTTCATTAGATAAATTATCTGATTATATGGGGTATTCTCCTTACTTCTGTTCGTTTAAATTTCATCAAGTAACAGGGATAAGTATTAGACGATATATTCTTCTTAGAAGATTGTATTTATCAACGGAAGATTTGACGAATGATAGAAAGATAATTGATATCGCATTTGATTACGATTACTCTTCGCAAGAGGCTTATAGTAGAGCATTTAAAACTGTTTTTGGTATAACCCCAGGGAAATTCCAACTTAACAAAATACCGGTTCAATCATTTATTAAACTCTCAATCAATGATGGCAAGGAGTGGGATAGAATGAATTTTTCTAGAAAAGTTGAAGTTAATCAGTTACGAAATGCGAAGAGTGAGCTGTTTGATAAAGATGTACTAAACATATTAAATGGTCAATTTATGTATGAAGAATTTAAAAGTGAAAGACTAATGGGGGAATCTGATTACGCTCCATTTAATGAAGCTATGTGTGTAAATGCGACTACTGCACAGATTTTTGATGATGAGTTTATTAAAACAAGGGCAGAAGGACATCAAGGTACTGTAGAAAATTATATAAAAAAGGTTATTCATCCTTTAGAGAATCTTTTTAAGAAAGAGTATAAATGTATCGTTTTATGGTTTGGTGAGGATATGTTTTGCCAAATGAATCTACTTACCGTACTTTCTTATCTTGAACAGTCTGATTATAAGGGAAAAGTATACTTAAATAGCTTCAGAGAGGATGAATTTAAAGTAAGTCAAATTGAACTTGAATTAGGGAACTATTTTTCTGTTTACAATGAAGTTCTAGTAAATCATAAAAAGCCATCTCATGAGATACTACCTGTAATGTATCAGGCGATAGATTTATATTTAGAGATGCTAACAGAAAGTAATGTAGTAGTAAAGTATATCTCCAAAAATAAAGGTTTACCAACACAAGAGTTACTAAAAAGGTTGTTTAATCTTTTTCCAACAATAGGATATGGGGACCTACAATATATAGAGCTTATTAATAAAGCGAGATAAAGATTCAATTTGTATTGAATAAAAAAACAATAAAAAATGCACCTATAAGGACAGATGCATTTTTTTATTTATATTTGTTTAAGTAATTCCAATTCCTCTTCTACAAATGCCATTAATTCTTTTATTGTCTCACTAGAAAAATCAAAACGAATTCCAGCTGCTTCATATACCTCTGGTAAGGATTCAGAGCTACCTAGAGATAATGCTTTTTTGTAATTTTGTAGTGCTTGTTTAGGATTCTCCTTGTATTGTTTATACATTTGCAATGCACCAAGTTGCGCGATTGCATATTCAATATAATAGAAGGGTATTTCGAATATGTGTAGTACAGGTAACCAGCCAGTTGCTATCCAGTTTTCATAACCTTCAATATTTACCACATTCGATTGGTAAGTGTTATGTAATTCTAAATATTTTTCATTTCTTTCTTTAGCAGTATGATTTGGATTTTCATACATCCAATGTTGGAATTGATCAACGATAAGCATTTGTGGTAAATACTTAACAATATCTTTAAAGAAATCTAATTTTGCTTTTATAAATTCTTCTGTATTCTCATAAAATGTATCCCAATACTCCATCGAAAACAATTCCATTGTCATGCTGGCTAGCTCAGCTGATTCTGAAGGGATTTCTAAATATTTTTGTAGCTTTAGCTGCTTCATACATTCATTATGAATACTATGGCCCATTTCATGGAGGAAAGTAGTAACATCATAATGTGTATGATTGAGATTCATAAAAATAAAAGATAATTGAGAAGCAGGTAAGTGTTCGCAAAATCCTCCAGGTGCTTTTCCTTTACGACTTTCTAAATCTAAGCAATCATTTTTATGCATACGGCTCAATAATGCAGAAAATTCTGGGTCTAGTTTTTGTAAAATATGAGAACTTTTTTCGATTAAATCACTCTCGTCTTCAATGGGTTTTAATACTTTTTGATTTGGTGCGGCTGCTTTTAGATCCCACGGACGAAGTGTATCTACTTGAAGTTCAGCTTTTTTCTCATTAAATATATTATCAATAAGTGGCACAACGTATTTACGAACGGATTCTGCAAGTTCATAGCAATCATCAGCCGTATAATCAAAACGTTCATGTTTTTTAAACATATAATCACGATAATTATCTAATTGAATGTTTTTTGCCTTTTGGTGACGGATTGCAATTAATTCATTTAAAATATGTTGTAAATTATTTTCAACAGATAAGAATTTTTCAGAAATGAGCGTTTTTGCTTTTTTTCGTATATCACGATTCGGATTTTGTAAGTAAGACTGTAGTTCAGTAATTGTTTTTTCTTCGCCATCCCATAGTGCAGTCAAACTGCCTGTAATTTCGAAGTACTCGGTTACTAATTTGTCTTCTTGTACTTCTAAATCAATGTTCTTTTCACAAAATAATGTTTGCGCATTTTTTATTTTTTTATCTAGTAAGCTATAAGTTTTTGGATCAAGTTGCATTCGAAATGGTGACTCTAAATATTTATTATCTAAGGAATTTTGATAACGTTTCAAAAGAGGTCTTACATATTGTTGATCATATTCAAACGTATCTTTTATTTCTTTGTTATCTGTATTACATTGAAAGTCAATATAGTGTGATCTCAATTGTTCTTCGATTTCCCATATTAATTTCGACTGTGTTTTCAGCCAATTTTCTAAATCTTCTCCTGAAGAAATGGGTTTACTTAATAAAGTAGATAATTCGTTCTCTAGCTCATGTATATTACGGATATCGATCGTATTAGAGTTCTGCATTATTTACCCCTCACTTTTTATTTACTCAAGGAGGTATTCTTCTTTTTCGCTATGATTCCTTTTTTTCCTAGAAAATTTGTGCCTATTACTCCAAGAACAATCATAAGTGTACCGACAATATGATAGTAGGCAATTTGCTCGTGTAAGAATACAACGCCTGCGATAATGGTAATAAGTGTAGATAAGTTGCTAAAAACACTTATTTTGGCTGCTTCAATATAAGATAGCGAATAGTTTAATAATAATGCTGTCAGTAAGGAAGATAGTAATCCTAAATATAAAATGGAGATAAGGAATGTTCCATTCGTAAATGGCTTAAAGTATACAGTTATTGTACCTTTGTTCATATGGTCAATGATTGCGATGAAATTAAAACTAATAAAACCGATTGCTGTCATTGTGTATGTTAAATCCATCAGCTTGAATTTCTTTGTCATTTTTCGAGCTAATACATTGTAGCAAGCAGATGATAATGCCGATAATAAAATGAGAATAACACCGATAAAGCTCGTTTCATGAGCCCCTATACCATTCATAACAAATATATAAATGACACCTATGACAGAAATACATACTGATGTTTTTTGCCATGTATTCGTATATTCTTTTAAAAAATAGGAAGCTAGTATCATCGTAAATATAGGGATCGCTGCTTGTATAATTCCAGCTTCAGATGAACTTGTATATACTAAGCCAAATGCTTGGAAAGCAAAGAACAATGCTGGATAAAATATTGCGAGTGGTAAAAGTGTAAGTATGTTTTTAAATGATATATTTAACTTTACAAAACCGAAAATAACCGGAATGGTTGCTGCTATGAAGGCAACTGTAAAACGGTGAGCCAGAGTATCAAGAGGATTCGTAATGGTTAGTGCTAGTTTCACAAACATAAATGAAAACCCAATAATAAATGAATAGAGTAATGCTGATATATATGCTTTTGTTGTATTTGTCATAATTCCACCTCATAGTAGTTGATTTCTTACTGGCCAGTATAAGTACATAGTAATCCTTCTGATCTAGTGCTACAATGTGAACAAATACAAACTGTACCGGTACAAAAAAATAGGAGGTGTAATGATGTATAAATATTTACATGTTTTGAACGACTTAGAAAGTATGATTCAAAATGGTGAGATAAAAGAAGGAAAGAAATTACCGTCTATACGGTCGCTTGTTACACAATATGAATGTAATAAGGCGACTGTAATACGAGCGCTGCATGAATTGGAAAAGCGTCATATTATTTATTCTGTACCTCAAAGTGGATACTACGTTGTTAAGAAATCTGGAAGTTACGTAGAAAGTAACGAGATTATTGATTTCGCTTCTTCGGCCCCAGATCCAGATGTTTTTCCATACTTAGATTTTCAGCATTGCATTAATAAAGCGATTGATACCTATAAGAATGATTTGTTTATATACGGAACACCGAAAGGGTTACCATCTTTAATTTCGGTTGTGCAAAAACAGTTAGCAAACTATCAAGTTTTCACGAAGGAAGATAATATATTTATAACGTCAGGTGTGCAGCAAGCACTTGCTATATTAACTTCAATACCATTTCCGAATGAACATAATATGATTCTAATTGAACAGCCAAGTTACCATTTATATATTGAATATGTAGAAACAAATAACATTCCTGTAATCGGAATTAAGCGTACGCATGAGGGGATAGATTTAAATGAACTAGAGCGGATATTCAGCACAGAAAAAATTAAATTCTTTTATACAACTCCAAGATTTCATCATCCACTTGGAACTTCGTATTCTAAAAAAGAGAGAGAAAAGATTATTAAACTTGCGAAGAAATATAATGTATTTATAGTAGAAGACGACTATTTAGCAGATTTAGAAACTGATTCAAAAGTAGATCCGTTTTACAGCCAAGATAATTGTAATCATATTATATATTTAAAAAGTTATTCGAAGATCATCTTTCCTGGTTTGCGAGTCGGTGTTGCAGTCATCCCGCAATCCATTGCAGATGCCTTTTATAAGTATAAAAAGATTTTAGATATCGATAGTCCTATGATTTCGCAAGCTGCTTTAGAAATTTACATAAAGAGCGGAATGTTTGATCGGCATAAACATAAAATAAAAGCATCTTACTACAATAGGTCAAAAAAACTAGCGGCAGTAGTAGAAGGTGTTCAAAATGAAAATCCACATTTGTTTACTTCTAGAACAGTAGATCCAATTGGAATACACACTTGTTTACAGTTGAAAAAAAATATAGTCACGGACACATTTATTAAAAATTTAAGCAAGAGTCAAATAAGCATAGATTCTATTGATAAAAATTATTTAAGTAACTTTCATAAAGAGAGATTGTTAAAGTTAAATGTATCTAATGTAAAAGAAGAAAAGATTGAAGAAGGGATTGGCAAAGTAATTGGGGAAATAAAACGAACGAACCGTGTGGATTTTCAGTTTAAAAAAGAATAAAAATTATGAGGGGGCGTGTTTTGAATAGAATAGCCTTGTTTGTATGTATTGCTCTTATTGATTCACAATATTATTGTTTAATTACAAAAAAATCGTTACGTTCATGATCTGCCATTAAAAGGGCATTTTCTTGAATATGGATAAGAGAATGGGTTATTTATATGTGAATTAAAGGTAATTCAGAAGGTGTTATTTCGTTTTAGTATGTGGAAATATTACTCAACCTTATGGAGGAGATCGATTATGAGCAATACACAGACATTACGAGGGCTAACCACAGTTAGTTTTTGGACAGATAATCTAGCAGCCGCAAAGAAATGGTACGCTGACCTATTAGGAAGTGAACCATACTTTGAACGTCCAGGATATGCCGAATTTCGCATTGGCGATTACCAACACGAGCTAGGTTTAATCGATAGCCGTTATGCGCCAGCTGATTCAGTGACTGGCCCATCTGGCTCTATAGTGTACTGGCATGTTGATGATGTAACAGCAACTTTCAATAAGCTACTGTCTATGGGAGCAAAAGAGTATGAGGCACCTACAGAGCGCGGCGTGGGATTCATCACCGCTTCCGTAGTTGATCCCTTCGGAAACATATTAGGCGTTATGTACAATCAGCACTATTTAGATGTGCTGATTTCGAACAAAAAAGCATGAACTTCGCTGCTGCACAACGAGGCATAGGGTGCAATGCTAATCAAATTTAATTAATATTATTTTAACCCCTTCTTAAAATCAGAACGGGGTACCGAAAATAATTATACTTGATTATAAAGAGTAAGGAGAATCACATGAAACCATTACAAGGTAAAATAGCAGTTGTGGCCGGAGCAACACGAGGCGCCGGAAGAGGTATTGCGATGATGCTTGGTGAAGCCGGTGCAACTGTATATGTAACAGGAAGAAGTACAAAAGGGAATTTATCCTGTATGGGAAGAACTGAAACGATTGAAGAAACGGCAGAGCTTGTTACAAAGCAAGGCGGAAAAGGAATCGCAGTTCGTGTTGATCATACGGTAGAAGAAGATATTAAAGCATTATTTACAAAGATTCAAGACGAACAAAATGGACAGCTTGATATTTTAGTAAACGATGTTTGGGGCGGCGATCCTTTAACAGAATGGGAGAAACCTTTCTGGGAACACAACCTACATAACGGACTACTTATGCAACAAAGAGCTGTTCATTCTCATATAATGACAAGCCATTACGGTGTACCATTAATGGTGAAAAATAAAATGGGACTTGTTATTGAAATTACAGATGGAGTCGATTATCAATATCGAGGTAATTTGTACTATAGTTTAGCAAAAGTCTCAACAATTCATTTAGCAGAAGCTATGGCGAAAGATTTAGAACAACACAATATTACAGCTGTCGCAGTTAGTCCAGGATTCCTTCGTTCAGAAGCGATGTTAGATATATTTGGTGTAACAGAGGAGAATTGGCGAGAAGGAGCTAAACAAGACCCTCATTTTATCGCATCAGAAACTCCTTTCTTTGTTGGAAGAGCAGTAGCAGCTTTAGCAAGTGATCCAAATGTTCATGAAAAAACGGGACGAGCGTTAAGTTCATGGGAATTAGGAAGAGAGTATGGATTTACAGATATGGATGGAAGACGCCCAGATTGGGGGAAATATTTTGAGGAGAATGTTTTGAATCAAAATTAATGTTTTTAGAGCACTCAATAGCTGAGTGCTCTTGTTCTTTATACAATACGCAAATAATAAAGTCCTTTTAAAAATAAAATGGTTATTTAAAAAGCATTGGTACAAATGAAATACAGTCAAAAATAAAGTGACAAATCCAACTTACCCAAATACTTTTTGAATTTTTCCATATATAATTTAGTGCTAATCTAATTGGGATTATAGTTATTAATAACTGCATTGGCACAAAACCATAAGCTGGAATATGCCACAAAGCGAACAACAAACTACATATTAATGATGCCGTGCCAAATTTTAATCCTAATTTTTGTAATGCGATAATTATATTAGTGCAAATCAACTCTTCACCCATTAACATAAAGGGTACACGGAATAAAATCATAGAAATGCTTATTACTTCAGCAACGGAATTTTTAGTTGCAGGTTCAAAAATGTAACTGAATATTAAGTTGGAAGCCATACCTACGATAATTGTTAAAGGCAAACCCCAAAGTAATGTCTTGAAATTAAAATGTTTAAATTGCTCTAATGATATTTTTCCTAAAAAATAGTATCCTATAATTCCACATAATACAAGATTCCATAAAGCTTCAAAAATCATCCTCAATACTTCAGGTATATTATCTCCTAACACTGCGAAAAGTTGATATACAATCCCGGAAATAATTAATAATCCCAAAGCCAAAAGGGATTTCGAATCAATTTTCTTCTCTGTTTCTATAATCTTTGTTTCCACAACTACCCCTTCTTTCTTATTATTTCATTGATTACGAATATATAATAGCACATTGTTCTCCAAAATAATGGTAATTGAGACGATCATAATAATTTTATTTTTCCAAATCAGTAAGTCCAAGATTAGGAGATTCCTTGCAAGAATCATTTAGACCAAAACCTATTATTAATGTCGTGATTGAAATAAAGCAATTATTAAACAAAAATAATAATCGCCCATCAAATTTATGAGTAGGCGATTAATGTATTTCTAAGAACAAAATTAAACAACTTTATTATCTATACACATATATCGCATAAAACATTTTTTAACTTCATTAAATATATAGGGAATCATTACCAAAAAAATGATATCCTTAAAGTATAGTCTATATTTTGTATAGGAGGGTGATGGAGTCTATGGCGGTACGTATAGTCGATGATTTACAACAATTCTCTTTATTACTTATGTTTTTGAGTACATTAATATTTTACAGATACTTAAAGAAGATTAAACGAGAGAGAAAACTGACTTCTTTCGAATGGACAATGTATTTTGTCACTCAATTCGCGACTTCTATTTGGGCAATTACTTATTTTATTAAATTCTTGTCTGAATCGTAAGTTACATTAAACCATTTTAGTTTACTGGGTTATTGTTATCTATTAGGGATATAAATATAGTCCGTATCTAAGTCAATGACGACATCGGTCTTAATGTCTTCTTGTAATGACTTTGGAATGTTTTCAAAATGATAACGTACACAAAATAAATTTATAAGCTCCTCATTAGATAACTCTTCATTTTTTACGTTAAAATACATTTTTTTAACTTACTGATAGAACAGTTATGACCAATAACATACTCATTAATTCCATATCCATCAAATTCAATTATCATGTTATCACTATTGGTTGCTAGCCAACATTATAGCTTTAATTTTGGATGAATCTTTCATATTGATTATTATACATAGCTTATATATGTCTCGTCTCAATTATGATATTCAAAATAAGAAGAAACACATATGGAAATTTTTGGGGCAGGTGCAACAGCACGTTCTTTAATACCAATGCTAATAAAAGAAGGTCATACTGTGTATGCAATGATTCGTAACGAATCACAAGTAGAAGCAAATGAAGAAAGTTGATGCTTTACCATTACTAGCTGGGAGAGAGGTGCTTCAAAGAATAAGGCACGTAAAGAGAATGGATACTTTAAAATATCATAAAAATCCTTTAATGGGAATACTAGTAAAATCCACTATTAAAGGATTGGGCTGTAATGAATATACTTTTTGAAAGCATTATTTTAATCCTCACTGGAATTATTGTTTTAAAATTGACAGGTAGTAAATCTGTTAGCCAAATGACGAGAGCTGAAATTATTATTGTGGTTTCTATAGGACGTATTATTGTAGAACCTATATTAAGTAGGAAAGTAGGCCCATCTATTTTTGCTGCGTTTATTTTTGCGAGTGTTTTACTTATCATTCATTTTTTTGAATTGAAATCACGAAAAGTAGAAAAATTTCTAAATGGAAATAGCATTATTGTTATAGAAAACGGAGAAATCTTAAAAAAGAATTTATTACGCGCGAAAATGTCAGAACAACAATTATTTATGCATCTGAGAGAAAAAGGTATACATGAAATCAAGAATTTACAACAAGCAACTGTAGAAACGAACGGACGTATTGGGTATCAACTAACTACCACGGCACAGCCAGTTACTTTGGAAATGCTAGAAAAGCTTCTAGAGCAATGCAATCTGAAAAAATAGTTTTAGACTGTACATAAAGGCACTTTTCACAAACGTGTAAAAGTCCCTTCAGTAATCCTGAAGGGACTTTCGTGTTATCTAATTTACCGAGGGTGATGACGATCAATATTACGATTAACAACAACATTAAAGTTCATAAAAATAAACAGAATGAATAATTGACAAAAAATGAGAATAGTAGTAATCTAACGTAAAACATACGCTACCGTATTTTATTGGAGAGATAATATGCAATTAACGAGGGAAGACTGGATAAAAGTAGGATTACAACAATTAGCTAATGAAGGTATACATAAAGTTCGCATTGAAGCACTTGCTCGATTGCTAAAAATAAGCAAAGGAAGCTTCTATCACTATTTTCGTGACCATCAAGAGCTTTTAGATTCTATGCTCGACTTTTGGGAAGTACATGCAACAAAGCTGATTGTTCAAAGTATGGAGCAACAGGATGCCTCTTTAGAACAGCTATTACAGATTAGTTTTAATCGAGATAAAAAAATTGAGAATGGTATTTATGCTTGGGCTAAATACGATCCTGTTGTGGCAACACGTTTAGTAGATATAGAAGAACAAAGAATTTCTTGTGTTGCAAAATTGTATCAAAAAATGGGCGTAGACGAAACTGAATCAATTGATCGAGCGAGACTTGCCTATTTAACGTATGTAGGATGGATGACAAGGTTTGAAGCAAATCTTAATTTTGATATTGATAAAATGGTTGAGCTTTTAACTTCTTTCAGCGGGTGTCCAAACATCCACTGAAAAAAGTAAAGCTTCCGGACGTAATTATGCTGAGGCATAATTGATTATTCGATAATAAATGTCCCTAATATGGTTATAAAACCTGAAGGGACAATACTTTCACTATAACATACGGTAGTGTATGTTATCTTTGAAGTTACGAAATTGGGGGCGAATAAATGAAATTACTATTAATAGTAGTAGCTGTGGGGCTTCTGTGGTTTATCAGTTTTTTGCATATTTATTGGGCTTTTGGAGGTCGATGGGGTTCTGCTGCTGTTATCCCAGTAAAAGAGGGAGAACATAAGCCTGCTTTTACTCCGAGAATATGGGGAACATTATTCGTAGCCATTCTTATTCTATTAGCAAGTGTCATTATTGTTGTTCAAGTAAGTTATTTGCAGGGGTTCGAAGCAAATAGTTTATCTAAAATCGGAAGTATTGTCTGTGCTTTAGTTTTCATTGTTAGGGCAATTGGTGATTTTAAGTTTGTTGGATTTTTCAAAAAAATTAAACATTCTCAGTTTGCTAGATATGACACTTGGTTCTATAGTCCATTATGTTTATTCTTTGGTTTTGTCTATATCATGTTGTTGTTTTAATAAGTATAATGAATTCCCTATAAAATAAATTTTATGCAGGAAGAAAACACCTCTTATTGAACAAGTAGTAATAAAAAGAAGTTTGAACATAGCGATAGAGCAATACAGGTTCTGTTGACAGCGAAGTCCGCTATGATTAGTCATTTGTGTTTAAAAAGAGGATAGATAGGGCGAATTTATTCAAGCTCTTCTATCCTTTTAATTTTTATACATATAATGTATGACATTAGATAAGAATTCACTATTAATAATAGGTTCAGCTTATATCTTGACTTTTAATAAAATTTTTAAGTGTTGGTTTTTTATTGTGTGAATAAGAGGTTAGTTGTTGTTTTGGAGTTTAAATCATTGATTTAAACTTGGCAATTGTATCATGTAATCTTTCTAATCCAATCAACATATCTTTTTCATTTAACATTGAATAACTAATTCGTAAATGATTATATTGAGTTTCATGGTTTATCAGACAAGCTGTGCCGGGTAAAAAAGAAACATCAACTTCATTCGCTTTTTGTAATAATGTAAAAGGATCGATTGACTGAGGGAGTGTAACCCATAAGTTAAATCCTCCATTAGGTATTTCGAATTCTAATTCTTTTAATGGAGATAATATATCAATTGTTAAATCGCGTCTAATTTGTAAAGCAGTCCGTAATTTTTCTAAATGATTTTTCATTCGTTCCGCTCGTAAAAAAGGAAGTAGTGCTTTTTGTGTCAATAAGGGACTACCAATATCCATCGAAGCCTTCACGGCGTATAACCATTCAAAGATAGGACCTTCAGCTGCAAGTGCCGCGATGCGAAGACCTGGTGCTAACGTTTTACTAAACCCTTTTAAATATATAACATGACCATTTGTATCAAAGCTTTTTATTGGAGGGGGAATTTTAAAATCCTCAAAATATATCTCTCCGAAAGAATCATCCTCTAAAATGAAAAATTGATAAAGCTCTGCTAGTTCTACAAGTTCCATTCTTCTTTCTTTACTCATTACTGTGCCCGTTGGATTCTGAAAAGTAGGATTCACATATAACAAAACAGGATTCTTTCTTTGACAAATATCATCGATTAGATCTGAGCGAATGCCGTTGTTATCAAGACTAACAGGGATAATTTGAACTCCTTTATTAACAAATACATCAAGCGCCGCTCCATAACACGGACTTTCTACTAACACTATGTCTCCAGGCTTTAATAATGTTTGGGCGATTAAATCAATTCCTTGCTGGGCACCACTTGTAATTAATAATTGAGATGGATCTGTAACTACTTGTTGGTGTTCTTTTAAGTAGTTTGTTATTTCCACTCTAAGTTCTTTGTCACCTTGAACAGGTCCGTATGTTGCCAGTATCATTTGATCCTTATTAAGTAATTTGTGCATTTCATCTGAAAGAAACGGATTTGGTAATAAACGTGGATAAAGGACAGCCTGTGAAAAATCAAAATATTTACGATGTTGGTTCATTACATATTGAGAACGCATAACATTAATGGATTTCTTTTGTTGCCATTGATATGGAATTGGTTTGAAATCTTTGTTCACACGTTTATGTATATAGGCACCTTTTCCTTGTTCAATTCGTATATAACTTTTCGTTTCTAACTGTTTATAAGCTTTACGAACAGTTAATAAACTAATTTGCAAATCATCGGCCATAGAACGTAAAGAAGGGAGGTAATCGCCATGCGAAAGCATCCCGCTTTGAATTCTCTCAACAATTTGCATATATATTTGTTGGTAATATGGTATGTTGGATTCTTTACGTAGTACTATCTTCATAGAATCACCTGTTTTTCTTTTTAATTTAATTAAAGCGAAAAATAGTCTGACAATCAACTATATTTTTATTCAACTGTTATATGCTCGGATACACTGTTATACACCATATCCTCTATACTCATTTCAAGAGTAAAAAGGAGGAAGGAAAATGGTCATTTTAAATTATATTTTAGTATGTATCATCTTTGGAACAACATTTTTAACGATAAAAATCGGAATTGAGGCAGGTGCACCGCCGTTATTTTCAGCTGGAATTCGCTTCTTTTTGGCCGGTCTTATTCTCATTATTCTTTTTAAATTAAAGAGAAAGGATATTATGTCTTACTTATTATCAAAACGTATTATATATACTGGTTTTTGTTTAACATTTATGACATTCGCGACCCTTTACTGGGCAGAACAATATATTTCTTCTGGATTAGCTGCAATTCTATCTGCTACGGGTCCAATGATGATCTTGCTATTGCAATCAAAGAGAAATAAAACAAAATTGCAAAAAGAACAACTTGTTGCTTTAGTTATAGCACTTATAGGTGTTTTTTGCATTTCTTTACCTGGAATGCATCAAGAACTTACATTCATATGGAGTATCGCTTGCCTTGTTATATTAGTAGGGGAGTTGTTTTATGGAATAGGTTCTATTCGTTCAAAAGAAATACTTTCAGATTTACCTAACGTATCACCATTTCTCATTAACGGCATTCAAATGTTCTATGGAGGAGTTTTGTTGTTAATTGTATCTATCGTAATGGAACAGCCTAATCTAACAATCTTAACATCTTGGAATGTACAATGGCCAATTTTATATCTCATATTTGTAGGGTCTATCGGTGGGCACGGTTTATATTACTGGCTTTTATCAAAAACAAATCCTGTATTTCCATCAACGTGGTTATATGTATCCCCGTTAATCGCTGTTATTGTAGGTTATTTTGTATTAGGAGAACCATTAAATCCTGCAATGGGAATTGGAGCTTGTTTAATCTTGATTGGTGTATTTTTAGCAAATCGTTCTACGCTGGGCGTTTATTTTAAGCAAGGGAAGTTATTGAAGAAAGAAATGTAAATAATACAAATGGAATCATTGGACTATTAAGTTAATAAAAGTTTATTACTTTATCAACTTAAAAAGCATGTTACTACTGACTTGTAACATGCTTTTTATTTTTACACATTAAGTTTAACATAATTTGCTTAGTAATTAACGAACGATGTACTTTACGAACAGTGTACGTTATGTTATAAATAAAACAAGTAATTCAATAAAATATAAGGTGTGATAAATGATGGAAAGAAAAAATAAAGGAGAAAAACGTATTGCAATTATAGGTGCTGGACCAGGAGGTTTAACATTAGCTCGTATATTACAGAAACATGGTTTAAAATGTGTCGTATATGAAAGAGAAACATCACCATGGATTCGGCAACAAGGAGGTTCATTAGATATTCATCATGATTCCGGACAAGAGGCGCTTAAAGAAGCAGGATTGTTAGAACAATTTAATGAACTTGCTAGATATGAGGGAGAAGATTTTCGTTTATGTGATAAGAACGGGAAAATATATTTAGATGAAGTAGCGGATCCTAATTGCGGAGATCGTCCAGAAATTGATCGAGGCACTTTACGTGAGTTACTTTTAAATTCTGTTGATCCGCAATGTATACATTGGGGCTATAACTTAACAAAAGCCATTCCTGTAGAAAATGGTATACATGAACTTCATTTTGAAAATGGACATGTAGACACTGTTGATTTAGTGGTAGCAGCAGATGGTGCCTTCTCTCGAATTCGTCCACTTGTCACAAATTCTATACCGCAATATACTGGTATTAGCATGGTAGAATTGAATTTGAAAAATGTAACGAAAAATCATCCTCAGATGGCGAAATTTAATCGACGTGGCAAAGTATTTGCACTTGCGGAGCATAAAGGAATTCTTGCGCAATTAAATGGAGATGACAGTATTCGCGTGTATTTAAGTTTTAGAACAGATAAAAAATGGCTTGATAATTGTGGAATTCCATTTAAAAATTTAGAAGAAGCAAAACATCAACTTCTACAATATTTCGAAGACTGGGATGAAACACTTAAAAATTATATTAGATGTGCAGATGGTGCGATTTTTCCTAGACGAATTTATATGTTACCTGTTGGACTAACTTGGAAAAGTAAGCCTGGTGTTACTTTAATTGGTGATGCTGCACATTTAATGTCTCCATTTGCTGGAGAAGGTGTGAATCTAGCGATGCGTGATGCGGCAGAACTTGCATTATCTATTGTAAAACATGATAATTTGAACGAGGCAATTGAAAATTACGAAGAAAAAATGTACGATTATTCTTCTCAATCCGCTGAAGTGTCAAATGATAATCTTGAGATTTGTTTCTCGGAGGATGCTACTATGAAAATGTATAATCTTATGAATCAACTTCATGAGCAACAATAAAAATATATTTACTAAAGGAGAACTATGGAAGAGCAAACGAATACAATTACTAGTCGTCGTTCACGACCAGCAAAAGAACCGTTAAGTAAGGAAATCATTGTTAAGACTGCTTATGACCTATTAGAGTCTGAAGGTATTTCTGGCCTTAGTATGCGTAAAATTGCAAAAGTATTAGATACAGGTCCGTCTTCTTTATATGTATACGTAAAAAATGCTGATGAATTAAGAGCGTATGTATTAGATTATGGTCTAGGGAAAATTGAAATAACAGATGAGAAAAATGAACCATGGAAAAAAGAACTATTTACACTTGTACATTCATATTTTCGAATTTTATTCGACTCTTCTGGAATGGCAGAATTAGCTTTAATGACAATTCCAATTGGGCCAAATTCTTTAGCCCTTACTGAACAGATTTTGTGTCAATTACATGAAGGTGGAGTTAATGCAAGAGCATCAGCATGGGGAGTAGATATTTTACTGTTATATGCTGCTTCGGTCGCATATGAACAAACAGCTCGCAAAGAAAAAGGTACCACTCTTGACCCAATTCGTGCTTCGTATGAGGCTTTAGATACAGCAAGGTATCCAATGATTGTAAGTCTAAAAGAAAATATGTTATCTGGTGGAGAAGAACGATTCCGCTGGGGATTAGAAGTTGTTTTGCAAGGTATTTTACATACGCAATAATATAATTAGTTTAAAACAGAGAGCTAGTTGAGCGGCACTCTGTTTTTTTTGAAAGAAAAATATGATACCTGTGTCTACAAACTACATTGTTAATGAATTTCAATATCTCTTTTTATACGATAGTAATAGACAACTTACACAATATAACCAGAAGTTAAAGAATTGGTTGGAATCCCTATATATCAAAGGATAGATTTATTTTTAGGTGAAATTGATTATTTAGAAGCTAAAGTTTTTGGAATAAAAGGTGACAAAAGAATTGTTAGAAAGCAAGTAATAACATTAAAAGATTTTGTACCAGACTATTTAATTATAGATAAATTCATGCTGAGACTTTTTATAACCACCGAGGGATATATTGAAGGTGAGAGAAAGGAGCTACTTTTATGGTAATTAAAATAAAGATAAAAATATGAAGCGAGAAAATGAGGGTTTTATTTTTATAGAATAAAAAACACACTAGGTCTTTATATCCTAGTGTGTTTTTGTAATTAATTCACTTTTTTTATAAAACCTTTATAATGACGCTTCACAAGTTGACTTTCTAACGTCTTCATCGTTTCTAATGCAACACCTACGATGATTAGTAAACTTGTACCACCGATTTGAGCAGATGGTGGTAATGTAGCGATTTTTGTAAATACAAGTGGTAATATTGAAATTGCTCCTAAGAAAATCGCACCGATAAATGTTAAACGGTATAAAATTTTTGTTACATACTGTTCTGTAGATTTACCTGGGCGAATACCCGGGACATATCCGTTTTGCTTTTTCAAATTCTCAGCCATTTGTTCAGGATTTACTTGAATAAACGCGTAGAAATATGTGAAGGCAACGATAAGACCCACATATAGTGTCATTCCAAATGGATGTGCAAAATCAAGATTCGCAATTATCCATTTAGATACGCTTGAATCAGGGAAGAGCTGCGCAATTGTACGCGGCGTCATTAAAAAGGCTGAAGCAAAGATAACAGGAATTACACCTGCACTATTTACTTTAAGAGGTAAATGAGTATTTTTTGCTCCTTGATATTGATTGTTTCCTGAAACAGCTTTTGCATATTGAATCGGTATTTTTCGAACAGCTTGTTGAATGTAAATAACACCAACAACTATCGCTAAAATTACGAGTCCAATTAAAACCATTTTTATTATGTGCATAAATAACTGATCGCCTGCGTTTTGGAATTGTTGCAAATAAATTTGATTAGCGACATTCGGAATCGCCGCAACAAGTCCTGCGAAGATAATCATTGAGATTCCATTACCAACGCCATTAGCGGTAATTTGTTCACCTAACCAAAGTAAAAATGCAGTACCAGCAGTTAAAACTGTCGCAATAAATAAGTATGTAGTCCAGCTTTGATCTGTAATTAATTGTCCACCTGCTATATTATTAAAACCATAAGACATCCCAATGGATTGTATGAATGCGAGAATGATTGTAAAGTAGCGAGTAAATTGAGCTGATTTCTTACGGCCCATTTCTCCTTGCTTTGCCCATTCTGTAAATTTAGGTACAACGTCCATTTGTAGTAATTGTACAATGATAGAAGCTGTAATATATGGTGTGATACCTACAGCAAAGATTGAGAAGTGTTGCAGTGCTCCTCCGCCAAATACGTTCAGCATGCCTAAAACGTTGGCTTGATCTTGTACTTTTAATACCTCTGCGTTAGTATGAGGAACTGGAATAAACGTGCCAATTCGAAAAACAATTAGCATCGCTAGTGTAAAAAGAATTTTGTTTCTTATCTCAGCTACTCTCATGAAATTTGAAATCGTACGAAACATTATGTCGCCTCCTATATTTTTATCAGTTCAAAACTGATTATTATATCCCGATGAAGTAACCACAAACCTCCTTCCGCATTAAATTCATTTGACAAATGGAATTTTATACATTTTGTAGTTTTCACGGATATAAAAATATAAGGTGTTATACAAGCGATTTATTAACTTTTCGTAATCATTCAATACCCATAATATAACTAATAAATTAACAAATGTACATACATAAGCATTAAAAATGAATGAATAGGTTGATTTTTTACATATATTTAATGCTAGATTGATAATTAGGAACGTTTTATGTAGTTATATTGAAAGGATTCCGTTGAAAGTATTATGATGTAGCTGTAGCGCATAATAACCTCAAGGAAATCTTCAAGGATGTTGAGAGAACTCATACATTTCAGCATGAATTAGAGAACCTACTAAAGAAAGAAAAGATTGGATTGGAATAATAGTGAAGGAAAATCTTTTTTCCATAGAGAATATTTCTAGCGTAGGAATTTAAGTATGTAGGTTCTAGCGAAAGGAGAATTCACATGAATACATTTGTAAATGACAAGTTTTATGAAACTAGAAATCAATTATTTGAGGAAATTACTTTGTTAAGTGATGCTCAATTTAATAGGAAACCAGATAAGGATAAATGGAGTATAGCACAAGTTTGTCATCACTTAGTTTTATTAGATGAGAGAGTTATAACAGTTATTTCATCGGGATTAAAAAAGATGGATAGTATCTTAAATAAGCGTAAAGAAATTCACACTATTTTATTAGATAGATCGATAAAATTTATAGCCCCAGAAATGATTGAACCAAGTATAGAACCATTTGAAGTGCAGCAAATGGTTGATTTGTTAAACGACTCTAGAAAAGAATTGATGCGTTTCCTGAGTACAATAGAAGATGAATCTATATTAGCGAAAAAATCAGTGACGCATCCAGCTCTTGGAGAATTACTTCTTGATCAGTGGATAGAACTGATCTATTTGCATGAACAGCGTCATATAGAACAAATTAAAGAGATAAAATTGCTTTGTGGAGTTGAAAAGTAAAAATCATTATCTATTTATTGAGCGATTTGGGATAGCATCAAGGGTTTGAGTGATAAAATACAGGTCCTGATTAAAATTATGATGAATTTAGTTGAAAGCAACCAATAAGCAGAAAAAAATACGAAACTAGCAGATTTTACTCCTGAAGAGGAAACGAACATTTGAAAAAAATCTGAATCCGATTTGCTGTATAAGTGTAACCCCGTCTTAAATGAAGAGCGGGGTTATTATTTTTGGAAGTGATCTCAGTATTTTCATATAGAAGGAAAAAATTAGAAATAAAATCCGAAAATGAGTTGCATGTCCAAAATCTTGAAAGTACATATACATCTACCGTTGGTTTAGCGCCCTTCACACGTTGGAGGAAGAAGTATTTTATTAGAAAATGATAAAATACTATTCTGTTAGGGGATATATGCATTTTATTCTCTATATTTTCACAGCAAAACCAACTACAAAATTATCTTTTGTAGTTGAATTTCTCTGAATAATAAGTTACATTTTTAAAGTTCAAGCAACTTTATGACAGTACAAAAAGGGGAGAAATATTGTTATTATGCAAAAAATGAAATGGAAGAACTATGTATGCAATTTTATTATTCTTATGCTTCTTGTAACAGCAGTAACAGTCAAACCAGCTATTTCTAAGGCTGAGGAATCTAATGTTAATATTACATTGTTAGGTACTGCAGATATTCATGGTAGATTTATGCCTTGGGATTATGCGCTTGATGGAGCAAATATGAGTGGAAGTTTGACGCAGCTTTATACGATTATAAAGAAGGTACGTCAAGAAAATCCAAATACCATATTAGTAGATGCCGGGGATACAATTCAAGGAAACTCAGTAGAATTATTCAACGATAAGCCACAATCGCCAATGATGGTAGCAATGAATACAATGGGATATGACGCCTGGGCATTTGGAAATCATGAATTCAACTTTGGATTAGATACATTGAAAAAAGTTAGTGAGCAATACAAGGGAAAGACGTTAGCAGGAAATATTTATAAGGAAAATGGAGAGCGTTTTCTTCCTGCATATACGATTGTTGAAAAAGGTGGAATTAAAGTCGGGATTATTGGTATGAATACACCAATGATTAGTGATTTTGAAAAAGGGACAGATCATTTGGATGGTTTAGTATTGAAAAATCCAGTAGAAGAGACAAAAAAGGCTATTAAAGAATTAGAAGATAAAGTAGATGTAATGGTAGGGGTTATGCATATGGGACTAGAAAATGAGAATGGAATCCCAGGTACTGGTGTTCAAGATATTGCGAATGCTTGTCCGGAACTAAGCGCTATTTTTGCGGCTCATATGCATAAACTTGTAAAAAAAGAAGTTGTAAATGGCGTAATTATTACAGAACCAGATAAATACGGAACGCATATTTCACGTATTGACCTTACTTTTACAAAGCAAGATGGGAAGCTTGTTTTAAAAGATAAAACAGCTACCGCTATACCTGTAAAAAATGCTGATGGAACTACAGTATTATCTGATTCTACACTTGAAGAAACACTAACACCTTTTCATGAGTATGCGAGAGGAGATGCAAATGTTGTAGTCGCCCAATTAAAGGGTAGAAACCTTGTTCCTGAAAATGAAATAAAGGGTATTCCAAGTGTGCAGATTCAAGAGACACCTTTATCAGATTTCTTTCATGAAGTCATGCTCCATTACAGTAAGGCGGATGTAGTAGCCCATCAAATTGATAATGATTATGCCCGTTTGGATATAGGTCCTATAAAGAAGAAAGATATTGCTTATAATTATCAATATGCTTTGGGAGAAATTACAGTATATAAGATAACTGGAAAAGATTTAAAAGACTATATGGAATGGGCAGCAGGATATTTTAACTCATCTCGTGCCGGAGATGTAACAGTTAGCTTTGATAAAAATCGTCGTGCGTCTAAATACAGTACGAACGATTTCTTTGGAGGCGTAAAATACGAAATTGACTTAACAAAACCATATGGTAGTAGAATTACAAATTTACGCTCTATTCGTACAAATAAACCAATCAAAATGAGCGATGTTATGACGCTAGGAATGAATGCGTATAGAATGGAGGCTCTTCAGGCAAAAGGGGGAGCTTTAGAGGGACGTAAATTTGAACAAACTTGGTCATCTAAACAAGAGAATGCATTCGGAGAAACAGGTGGAACCATTCGTAACCTTGCTATTACATATTTAAAAGAGGTAAAGAACGGTGTATACACGCCAAAAGTTATGCATAATTGGAAAATTACTGGTGTAGATACACATTCTTCAGAGCATAAGGCTGTAGTTGATCTTGTAAATAAAGGGATTTTAGAAATCCCAAAAACAGAAGATGGAAAATATACAAATATAGCATCTATAAATACTAAAGATTCAATTACAAAAGCAGAGATTGTAGCACTCTCACAAAAAGCTAATATTAATCCAAATCAGTTTAATCATGTAAAAAGAAAAGGTGAATTTTACAAAAAACTTAGTAGGATAATTAAATAAATATAAAAAAGATGGCTCTCGTGCAAAAAACTATTAAACTTGGACATACCATTATCCTAAAAAAGTTTGTGATCGGTATGGAAATATAGAGAATCATCGGTAAAAAATCCCCTGAATCGCTTTAAAAATTTAGGGGATTTTTCATTTGAATAATTATTGTTTCATTTCTCACTATGTATATTTATAATATGCTTTAAAAGAACATACCTTAAGTTAATAACATGCAATAGATATGTCCTTTTCTATATTTAAATGGGGAGACAAAAATATCTTTGAAAGATATTTTTGACAAGATAAAAAAGCCTGAAACTCATATAAGACTTCAGCAGTCTCAAAACGTTACAATCCATGCAGCTATAGACATAAATAACAAAATTATATTGAAAAATCTAACTTGTATATGCGTTGCCTCACTAAAGTATTTATCTACTATTCTTAAAATAGTAAAGAGTGGTTTTTTATGTTGTTAATAAGATATAAGTGTACTTTGATTAGAATGAATATAGATAATTAACGACTAACCAATTGGATGAGCACCTAAAAGGGCTCATTTTTTATTTTATCGACCACATATATGTAATTTTGCATAATATTACATAAATTTTGTATTTTCTCTTTTTTTCGACATAAATAGACAGTATACTTTGTACAAGCTTTCTATTTCAAAAATTATACGAGGTGAAAAAATGAAAAACACAAAGACATTAACTAAAGTAGCATTAACAACAGGATTAGCTTTAACAGCTGTGGCACCATACGGAATAGGTCATGCAGAGGAAACAGATCAACTTCAAGTTCAAATTCAGGAGGACTCATTCCGTTCAGGTGAACTTACACAACCGTCACAAAAAACACCAGAGAATGTAGTAAAAGATGCTCTTAAGGAGAAAGCTGAACAAGCTCTTTCTCCAAATCAAGTCAATGGAGAAACAGGAGTAGATTATAAAGTTCTTCAAAAACGTGGTTCGTATGATGGAACAACACTTGTGCGTATGCAGCAAACATACGAAGGAAAAGAAGTATATGGCCATCAATTAACTGCGCACGTAGATAATAACGGTGTTATTAAAAGTGTTTCAGGCGATAGCGCGCAAAATTTAAAACAAGAAGAATTGAAAAAGCCTATTAATCTATCAAAAGATGAAGCGAAACAATATATTTATACGAAATACGGGAACGATATCAAGTTTATTTCTGAGCCAGAAGTTAAGGAAGTTATTTTTGTTGATGAAAATAATGGACAAGCTAGCAATGCATATCAAGTTACATTTGAAGCGGCAACACCAAACTATGTTTCTGGAACTTATTTAGTAAATGCACAAAATGGTGATATGTTAAAAAATATGGTACAAGAATCTAACTTAAAAGCAAGTGAAAAACTAGTTGGAGCTTTAAAGGAAAGTAAAAAAAGTAGTCTTACATCATTAACTGGAACAGGAAAAGATGATTTAGGTATATCTCGTTCATTTGGTATTTCTAAACAAAGTAATGGTAAATATGCACTTGCTGATTATACAAGAGGGCAAGGAATTGAAACATATGATGTGAATTACAGAGATATTACTAAAGAAGAAAGCTATTATCCTGGTACACTAGCAACCAGCACTTCAACAACATTTAACGATCCAAAAGCAGTAAGTGCTCATTATTTAGCAACAAAGGTATTTGATTTTTATAAAGATAAATATAAGCGTAATAGTTTTGATAATAAGGGACAAAAGGTAGTTTCAGTTGTACATGCTTGGGATTCTGAAGATACGAACGATCCGAAAAATTGGCAAAATGCATTAAGTGCTAATAATGGAAGTATGCTTGTATATGGCGATCCTATTGTCAAGGCATATGACGTAGCTGGACATGAATTTACACATGCTGTTACTTCTAGCGAATCTAATCTTGAATATTACGGTGAATCTGGTGCGATTAATGAAGCGCTATCTGATATTATGGGAACATCTATTGAGAAATACGTAAATAATGGAAGCTTTAACTGGACAATGGGAGAACAAACTGGATCTGTTTTCCGTGATATGGAAAACCCAGCTTCTGTTCCATCTTCACTTGGAGTACCTTATCCAGATGATTACAGTGAATTTAACGATTTTAATGGATGGGATCAAGGCGGCGTTCATTTTAATTCAAGTATTATTAATAAAGTTGCGTATCTCATTGCAAAAGGCGGAACTCATAACGGAGTAACTGTTAAAGGAATTGGTGAAGATAAAATGTTTGATATTTTCTATTATGCAAATACAGATGAATTAAACATGACATCTAATTTCAAAGAATTGAAATCAGCATGTATTCGAGTGGCAACTAATAAATATGGGGCGAATACAGCTGAAGTTCAAGCAGTGCAAAAAGCATTTGATGCAGCAAAAATTAAGTAAGTTAGAAATATAGTTTTCATTCATATATTAATACATTATGAAAATCAGCTAATGTCATTTTAAGGATATTAGCTGATTTTTTACGTAGCAATGTATTAGTGAAAATAAAATTACTAAGCAATAATCAGGCATCTATCTTCAATAAGTTACGACAAATATATAAGATTTCAAGGATGAAAAAACAGAAAATTAATAATATATTGACCTTTTAATAGTAAGTGCTATAAAATGAAAGCGATAACAAACGATTGCTTTAAAATGATTTCCCTGATCTTTTAGTATTTACAAATATAATAAGGAATAAACAAATCTATTTTTTTGAGTTTTAATGCAAACGTTTTCGTAAGGGTTGTTTCCATCTTATATTTGATTTTCGTATAAAAGATCATTGAAATACATACGTAAAAATAGCCAATATGGAGGTGAAGTAAAAGAGATTCCTAGATTAATTTAAACCGTGTTTCGTAGTATGAGCATAATAAATTGTTCGTAATATTTAAAGAAAGGGTGTATGGGGTGCAAATTACAAAAAAATTAATTAACAAATCGTTTTTATTACTTACCATAATCGTTATGTTATCATCTGTTTTCTCTTTTCAGAGTGTGAAGGCAGTTTCAAATTCGAAAACAACTGAAGTTATCATTCATTACAAAGAGAAATCTGGAAATACAAAAGACTGGAATCTTTGGGTATGGGGAGAAAATGCAAACGGTAAATCTTATGAATTTACTGGTGAAGATGAATTTGGAAAATACGCTAAGATAAAAATAGATGGTGACTATAATCGTGTAGGGTTTATAGTTCGTACCAATGAATGGGAAAAAGATGGAGGTGATCACTGGGTTGAAAATATAAGGGATGGTCGTGCTGAAGTATGGATCCTTTCGGGTGATGAAAAAGTATATGATTCTAAGCCTTCTTCGGATCTCTCAATTCAAAAAGCTACTATTGATAGTTTTAATGAAATTACTGTAACGACTAATGTTCCGTTTAATAGTAAGGAACAGAAAATTGAAATTGAAGGCGTTAAAATTAAGGGAATTAGTCCTTATGATAAAAATAGTGGAGATATTACTAATAAGGTTAAAATAATTACGGAACAGAAAATTGATTTAAAACAAACATACAAAGTTAAAATAGCAAACTTAGCTGATGCGAATACTGAAATCGGTAAAGTCATTCGTAGCGAGGAATTTGATAATTTATTTTATTATGGTGGTAATGATTTAGGGAATATATATACTCCGCAACATACAAAGTTCCGTTTATGGGCTCCTACTGCGAGTGAAGCGAAGTTAGTTACATATAAAAAATGGAGCGATAAAATAGGTACTGAAATAAACATGAAACAAGGTGAAAAGGGAACTTGGAAAGCAGAGCTTAAAGGGAACCAAAAAGGTCTCTTTTATACGTATAAGGTGAAAATTGGGGATAAGTGGACTGAAGCGGTTGATCCGTATGTGCGTGCTGCTTCTGTAAATGGAGATAAAGGTGCAGTTGTTGATTTAGAAGAAACAAATCCGAAAAAATGGAAAGCAAACAAAAAACCGAAATTTAAAAATCCGGAAGATGCTATTATTTATGAATTGCATGTACGCGATCTTTCCATCCAACCTGAAAGTGGTATTAAGCAAAAAGGAAAATATTTAGGTGTAACAGAAAAAGGAACAAAAGGGCCTGAAGGTGTAAAAACAGGACTTGATCATATGAAAGATCTTGGTGTTACTCACGTTCAGTTTTTACCGATATTTGATTATGCTTCAGTAAATGAAGAGAATTTAAATGAACCACAATATAACTGGGGATATGACCCGAAAAATTTCAACGTCCCAGAGGGCTCCTATTCTACAAATCCTTTTGAGCCAACTGTTCGAATAACTGAATTAAAGCAAATGATTCAAACATTGCATGATAATAATCTTCGTGTTGTGATGGACGTAGTATATAACCATATGTATAATGCCGCTGAATCAAATTTTCATAAGTTAGTTCCAGGTTACTATTATCGTTACAATGAAGACGGAACATTAGCAAATGGAACTGGAGTAGGGAATGATACCGCTTCAGAACGAAAGATGATGAGAAAATTTATGGTAGATTCCGTCACATACTGGGCAAAAGAATACAATTTAGATGGGTTCCGTTTTGATTTAATGGGTATTCATGATTATGAAACGATGAATGAGATACGTAAAGCTGTTAATCAAATTGATCCTTCTATTATTCTGCATGGAGAAGGCTGGGATTTAAATACACCTCTTGCAGCTGAATTGAAAGCAAATCAAAAAAATGCGGAGAAAATGAAAGGGATTGCTCATTTTAACGATAATATTCGTGATGGATTGAAAGGTAGTGTATTTGAGGAGAAAGAAAATGGTTTTGTAAATGGAAAGCAAAACATGGAAGACCGTATTAAAAAAGGCATTACAGCCGGTATTGACTATGATACAAATTCGTCTACTTATCAAGATCCGGAGCAGGTGCTAACTTATGTGGAAGCACATGACAATCATACTTTATGGGATAAACTTGAGTTGACTAATTCAGGTGACAGTGAAGAAATGCGAAAACAAATGCATAAATTATCTTCTTCTATTTTATTAACATCACAAGGTATTCCATTCTTACATGCAGGACAAGAGTTTATGCGCACAAAATATGGTGATCATAATAGTTACAAATCTCCTGATTCTATTAACCAGATGGATTGGTTACGCCGTGCAGCATTTAATAATGAAGTAGAGTATATGAAGGGCTTAATAGATTTACGAAAAAAATACCCAGCTTTTCGTATGACTTCTGCAGAGCAAATTAAAAAGTATGTAGCTTTTATCGATGTTCCCAAAAATGTTGTAGCTTATACAATAGATGGAAAGGGAAGTGGGAATAAAAGCGAATACTTTATGGTGGCTCACAATGCAAATAGGGAAGCCGTTGACATAACACTTCCATCGAAAGGTCCATGGAAAGTGCTAGTAAACGAGAATCAGGCGGGAAGTAAAACACTTTACGTTGTCCATGACAATAAAATTAAAGTTCCTGCATTAAGTTCACTAGTTTTAAAAACAGAGAAACCGATTAAATAAAAGCAAATAATGTGAAAGTATATACTGAATTGAGCAAATTGAATAGGGATTACAAATGAAAAAAGCGAAGTGAAGGTTGTTTTCACTTCGCTTTTAAAGTTAATGTAGTATAATTTCACATACTGTAATTATATTACAATTTAATAACGGAAATAGACAAGAGATTATTGCTATTGTAACAGTAGGGGAGGAGGTATCTTTGTATTTATTTATAAAATTATCTGAAATACATTCTTAATTTATATAATTTTTAATATACATTCGAACATCTAACGAGCTAGATGTTCGAGTTATATTAATTCCTACAAATCGTTCGAAAAATAACAAAGGCGTAAAAGTATATGGAATTAAAATAGAGAAAAGACACCATTTTAGGTGTCTTTTCTCTATTTTAAATACGATATGTTAGTAACTCACTTGTATGTAATAGTATGTGCATTTTTACACTAACTTCTAAAGAAAAATTTCAAATTCTTTTCTTAATCTATTTGTAATAAATCTCATTAGAAAATTTTATCGCTATAACAAATAAAACTTTCTCAATATTATTTTGTTTAATAACTATTTCCATCTGCTTTCCAATCCATTACAATAATTTCACATTGAAAATACATGGAAATTCTCAATGTTCCAAATGGTTTATACCTTATAGGATTACTATGGGAAAGGATGTAAAATGTCTAATAAAAAATCATTTTTTATGACGAAATAAAAAATTTCAATGAAGAAAAAGTTATTTCATTATTCTCAAGTTACGTTGAAGTACATGTATTTATAATCACTATGAAACAAAGGGCAGAATCTAAGGACTATTTTTGTAGATTAGAAAATTGTATTTTAAAAATAAGTAAAACGTTTATGGAGGGTTATATGAGCGAGCAAATTTATTACTGGTCTCCTATTAAGCATTGGGAGAAGTTGCATAATGAAATTTTGATAGGAGAAACAAGATTTACAGGCGTTTTGTCTGAGTGGTTTCCTGAGTTTTATTTTTTTACTCAAAAAGGTGTGAAAATTAGTGAACTAGTAGAGCACTTTTCGTTAGGAAATGTAGAAGAGACACAAAAAACAGTAGAGCTTATGATAAAAAATCGTGTGTTAGTAAGTAACATATTACACCCAAGAGAAGTATTTTCCACACAAGAAAAGATTTTTCCGAATCCATATAGCAACCAGATTCGCTTTTCTAAAGAAGATTTAGATAAGTATATGAGTGAACAATTGAATCGAACACACCATGCTGTGCGGTCAACCGAAATTCAACTTGAAACAACAAATGAGTTACCCACTATAATCAAGGAACGTAGGTCTTGTCGCCAATTTGATATGAAAAAACATATTAGTTTTTTAGAATTTTCCCAATTCATATCAACTCTAAAACAGGTTAGGAAAGAACATATATACTATCATTACGCAAGTGCAGGCGGACTCTACCCTATTGATATCTTTATTTATATAAAACCAAAACGTATAGAAGGTATGAAAGCTGGGTTTTATTATTATAACCCAGCAAAAAACTGTCTTGTGATTGTAAATAATATTGATCAAGTAATCAAAAGTGATCATGAGTTAATTAACCAAGATTTATTTACTCAGTCTGCCTTTTCAGTTTATTTGGTTTATAATGCGAACGCTTCCATCCCGAAATACGGTTCAGATGGATATTTATTTGCTTGTATTGAGTCTGGTATTATCACTGCTACCTTAAATATGGTGGCTGAGACATTGAATTTAGGCGTTTGTTCAGTTGGTCATATGAAATTTGAAGAGATTCAGCAATTTTTATGTTTGGATAACCATCAAGTATTTCTCCATGGGCTTGAAGTTGGCTTGAAAATTAACGAATAGATGAAATGAATATTAGGGGGATAAAGATAAAAATGCACATTAAAGATCGAAGTTCGATTCATGAAAATAAAGGGGTAGAGGCGTTTTGGAAAGAGCAGTTATCTTCCGAGGTTCTCGATTTTTCTGTATTTAATAGCGGTTACCAACTAAATAAAGAAAATCCTTGCGAGCACGTTCAAGTCATAATGAATGTAGAGTTTAGTAAAAGTATACAAAAAGTAATTAAGTCTCAAGATTTATTATTATTTAGCTGGTTACAGGCCGCGTTAAGGATTTGTTTGGCACACTATACAGATCAAGAAAGGATTACTATTGGTATTCCTGTAATTGAAAAGAATATTGAACAAAGCGAGAATCTTAATAAGTTGATTCCTTTAGGAAGTGAAATCTATCCGCATCACAGCTTTAAACAAGTAGTAAATCAGATTGAACAAACGACTTTATTCGGGTATGACAATCAGAGTTATCCACTCTCTGAATTATTAGCGAAACACCATTTAACTCCTTTTCAAATTGTTATTGGGATGGAAGGATTACATAATAAAAATTTGATAGAAGAATATGCAGAGAATAATTTAGCCATCTGGATACAAAGAAAATGGAATGAAATACATAATGAATTTGAAATTCAAATTTCTTTCAAGTCTCATTCATTCTCTTCTTTGCAACAGTTTGCAAATTCATATCTTTATGTTTTAAAGCAAGTGTCAACAAATTCGAATTTGGCTGTGAAAGATATTTGTATCATTTCAGAAGAAGAGAAAGAGTTGCTAGAAGAATTGAATCAAGGTCAGGCGGACATAGAATTGTCTCAATCATTTCAAAATTTGTTTGAGGAACAAGTGTTAAAAACCCCAGATCAAATTGCTGTTGTTTGTAATGATCAATCTTTGACATATAGAGAATTGAATAAGAAAGCAAATCAATTGGCCTCTATTCTTCAAAGTAAAGGTGTTTCCAAAGAAAGTATTATTGGGGTTATGGTAGATCGGTCATTGGAAATGATCATTGGCATGGTGGGGATTTTAAAAGCAGGAGCAGCGTATTTACCAATCGATCCTAACTATCCAAATGAACGAATTGAATATATGTTACAAGATAGTCAAGCGAAATGTTTACTGAGCAAGCGAACAGAAGTAGAATTGCCGCAATTTGCGGGTGAAGTGCTGTATCTTGATGAGGAATATCTCTTCCAAGGTGAGGAAAGTAATTTAGTTCGAGAAAGTTATCCTAATGATTTAGCTTATGTTATTTACACATCGGGATCGACAGGGAATCCAAAAGGGGTAATGGTAGAACAGAAATCTCTTGTCCATTTTTTAAGTGTAATGAGAGAAAAAGTAAAAGATAATCAGTCATTCTTGTTTCTTGCTAGTGTATCTTTTGATATCTCCTTGTTAGAAATATGTCTGCCTTTAACACAAGGTTCGAAAGTAGTTATTGCTACAGAGGATCAGTTCGCAACAAAAGAATTAGCTTATTTGGTCAAAGAACATAAGGTGGATTTATGGGAATCAACGCCATCGCGAATGGAAGTGATTTTGAGTGATCCAGAAGGGGCAAATTTTCTAAAAGATTTAAAATCTATTTTGTTAGCAGGAGAAGCATTTTCCATTGATTTGGTTGAAAAAATTCGATGCATCAGTGAAGCGACAATTTTAAATATTTATGGTCCTACAGAAACAACCATTTGTGCAACAGTAAAGGATTTGAGCTCTGCCAAAGAAGTTACGATTGGAAGTCCCAACCCGAATTATCATTCCTATATATTGAATAAGTATGGTCAATTAAAACCATTTGGAATTCCGGGTGAACTCTGCATTGGTGGCGTGGCGGTAGCACGAGGGTATCTTGGGAAATCTAAACTGACAGATGAAAAGTTTGTACCGAGTCCCTTTACGGCAGGAGAAATGATGTATCATACGGGTGATCTCGTTCGTTGGTTGCCTAATGGAGAACTTGAATATCTAGGTCGAATGGATCATCAAGTAAAAATTCGGGGATATCGGATTGAATTAAGAGAGATCGAAAGCCAGTTAAGGGAATATCCAGAAATAAACCAAGCTATCGTTGTTGATCAAGTATATGGAAATAGGAAATTATTAGCTGCGTACTATGTATCGGATAATAAGGTCTCTTTTGATGAAATCAGAAAATATTTAAGTTATAAATTACCTGAGTTTATGATTCCTGAAAAGATGATTCAGGTGGAAGAGATTCCGTTGAATCCAAATGGGAAAGTAGATAGGAAAAGGTTATTAGATATAACACAAACAGATTATGTATCAATTCCATACGTTGCCCCGCGCAATGAAATTGAACAAAAATTGGTGCATGCATGGGAAAAAGTTATGGAGATTGAGGGAATCGGTATTCATGATAATTTTTTTGCTTTAAAAGGAGAATCGATTAAAGCACTTCAGGTAATTAATCTATTAAGAAAAGACTGCTTAAAAATAAGTACAACAGATTTTTTTAAGCATCCCACGATTGCTCAACTTAGTACTTGTGTAAAGTTAGAGCATAAAACGGAAAACTTTGAAAATAGACCAACCCATGTTAAAGATTTGTCTAAGCCATTTCCCTTAACAGAGGTTCAGACAGCGTACATGTTAGGACGGAATTCACAGTTTGAATTAAGTGGTATTTCACCTCAAACTTATTTTGAATATGAAACAGAATTGAATATCAATCGTCTTTCAAAAAGTTTTCAAAAGGTAATTCAACGTCATCCGATGTTACGAGCTGTAATTTTACCAGAGGGAGAACAGCAAATATTACAAAGCGTTCCTGATTACGAGATTGAAATAGTAAGTCTCATAGATTTAGATGATAGGAATCAAAATGCTCGCTTACAAGAAGAACGTTCTCGAATGACTAATCATGTATTTCCTTTAGGGCAATGGCCTTTGTTTGAATTAAAAGCCTTTCTTTTAAAAGAAGACACGTATTTATTATGTTTTCGATACGATGCTTTATTAATGGACGGAGCAAGCATGAACATCGTTGGACAGGATTTGTTTCATTATTATTATAAACCAGAGCAAAGGTTAGAACCTCTATCTTTTGATTTTCAAGATTACATGTTTATCTATGATGAACTGGAACAAAGTACAGAATATAAAACAGCAAAAGATTATTGGACAAGTAAGCTTCCTGACTTTCCGTTTGCGCCTTCTTTGCTGTTAAAAAAGGATCCGGCAGAGATTGCTACTCCTAAGTTCCAATCACTTAATAAGATCCTGGACAATGAAATATGGACAAAGCTACGAAAGTTAGCACAAGAGAAAGAAGTAACTCCTTCGGCTCTGCTTTGTACAATATATAGTGATGTATTGGCATATTGGAGTAATCAACGTCGATTGGCAATTAATTTGACTGTATTTAACCGTTATCCTGTTCATGAAGAAGTAGAGCAAATTGTGGGAGATTTCACTTCACTCATCTTGTTGGATGTTGATGTGAATCCAGATCAATCTTTCTTTACTAGAGTAAAAGAAACGCAATCTACTTTATTAGATGGTCTCGAACATCGCCATTACGATGGAGTTAATTTCATTCGAGATTTTACTCGATATCATCAAATGACGCCAAAAGCAGTTATGCCAATTGTTTTCACCTCGATGCTAGCAGGTGCGGGGGCTTTTGCTTGGGAACAACTTGGTTCACTTCGCCATATTCATGCTCGGACTCCACAAGTGCATTTGGATAATGTGGTAATTGAAAAAAATGGAGAGTTATTAATTAGCTGGAACTATGTTGAAGAATTGTTTGATGTTGATGTGATAGAAGCGATGTTTCACCAATTTGTTGACTTATTGGAACAATTAGTGAAACAAAGTGACGTAACATCTTTGCAGATGAAAGAGTTAGACCATGCTTTAATTGAGCAATACAATGAGACAACAGAAAAAATACCGTCGACTACTTTAAATCAATTATTTACAGACCAAGTAAAACGTACACCGGATGAAGTAGCAGTAGTTTTTGAACAAGACTACTTAACATACTCGGAGCTTCATAAGCGCTCCAATCAAGTTGCGCACTTTTTAAAAGAACAAGGAATTGGTCTAGGTGACAAGGTTGGTCTTTTAGCACAAAGACGAGTTGACACAATTGTTAATATGATAGGTATTTTAAAAGCAGGTGCCGCTTATGTTCCGATTGATCCCGACCATCCTTCAGATCGCCAAACATATATTTTAGAAAATAGCTCATGCAAACTTTTATTAGAACCTAGTCTTTATGCAGAAAACCGCTTGTCATTATACAAAACAGAAGATATACCTGCTATTGCTGGTCCGGAAGATCTTGCCTATATTATCTACACTTCAGGAAGTACAGGAAAACCGAAAGGAGTAATTATTACTCACCAAGCGGTTGCAAATACCATTCAAGATATTAATCAAAAATATCAGGTAAATGAAGATGATCGTATTATTGGTATTTCTTCTATGTGTTTTGACTTATCTGTATACGATATTTTCGGAACGTTAAGCACAGGTGCAATGTTGGTAATGATTCGTGACCCAAGAGACATGCAAGAATTAATCCGCACTGTCGAACGTAGAGGAATTACAATTTGGAATACAGTACCTGCAATTATGGATTTGGCATTAGATCAAGTAGGTTCTCATTTTGAACATTCTTCCTTGCGTTTAGTTTTACATAGTGGAGATTGGATTCCACTTTCTTTACCAGAAAAAATAAAACGACATTTTCCGATTGCGGAAGTAGTTTCACTCGGAGGAGCAACAGAAGCATCGATTTGGTCAATTTATTATCCGGTCAAACAGGTGGAATCGCATTGGAAAAGTATTCCATACGGGATTCCTTTGGCAAACCAAACGTATTATGTGTTGAACTATGAAAAGAAAATGTGCCCTGTTGGTGTAATTGGAGATTTATATATCGGGGGAGTGGGCCTTGCTAAAGGATATTTAAATGATGAACAGAAAACAAATGAAGCATTTGTATCACATCCTGATTTTGGTCTTATTTACAAGACAGGAGACTGTGGAAAAATGCATCCTGAGGGATATATTGAATTTTTAGGCCGCCAAGATTATCAAGTCAAAATTCAAGGATATCGAGTAGAGTTAGAAGAAATCGCCCATTGTCTTCTCACTTACAAACAAGTCGAACATGCAGTAGTGATTGATCAGACAGATGAGTATGGTATAAAATTTTTAGTCGCATATGTGGTAACTGAGAAAAATATTAGCACAACAGAACTTCGAAAGCATTTGCGAGATCACTTGCCAGGTTACATGATTCCTTCTTATTTTGTTTATTTGGAACAATTGCCCTTGACTCCAAACGGGAAATTAGATAGAAAAGCGCTCCCTACTCCGGAGAAACAAACAAATGAAGTATTTATTGCTCCAAAAACGGAAATGGAAAAAATATTAACTAGTGTTTGGCAAGAAGTACTCAAAGTAAATCGGATTGGAGTAAATGATCATTTCTTTGCCTTAGGTGGAGATTCGATAAAAGCGATTCAAGTTTCCGTCAGACTGTATAGACAAGGATTTGAGCTGGAGCCAAAAAATTTATTTTCATTTCCTATATTAGGAGACATGGTTCAATTTGTTAAAAAGCTTGATCATCTTCCAAATTCGCAAACAAGTGATGTAAACAAAATGAACGATAATAAAGTTACAGTACTAAATGTTAAAGATAAACAACTTAATCAACATACACTTATCAAAATACAAGAAAAAATGCCAGAAATAAAAATAGAACGTATTTACCCATTGGCACCTTTCCAGGAAGTTATTTATGAACATGCTGCGACTGAACCTGATACAAATGCATATTTCGAACAAACAATTTGGGCACTTGAGGGGGAGCTGGATATTAATCTCTTTATTCAGTGTTTCCAACAATTAGTTGATCGTCATGATTCTTTAAGAACGATAATTGTGCAAGATGAACAAGCACAACCTTGGCAAGCTGTTCTACATGATGTTCAAATGATTTCAGAGATAAAAAACTTGATTGAGATGACGAAACAAGAACAGCAAGAATTCCTAGACCAGTGGATGAATGAAAATTTAAGTCAAGGATTCAAAAATGATGAACTCATGACCCGTCTTTGTATATTCCAACTAGAAAATAACGAGCATAAGGTGGTTTGGAGTTCCCATCATCTATTATGTGATGGTTGGAGCGTCAGCATTTTGATAGACGAATTATTCCAGCTCTATGAAACAATAAATGCGGGAACTACGGCAGAGTTACCTATAGTGAAACCCTTTGAGACATTCATAGATTGGACTGTAGCACGAGATCATGAGAAAGCACGTCATTTTTGGCGGGATTATTTATCAGGATACAATCGGAAAATTAGTATTCCTAAAAAGAAAGTACCAACTCAAAGTGAAGGGTTAAATTTCACATTTATGGATTTAACATTAGATAAGGATTTGACTAATCAGTTACAGATATTTGTAACTAAAAACAATATAACTATGAATTCGGCATTACTAGCTGTATGGGGAATATTGCTTGGCAAATACAACGGAATGAGAGAAGTAGTATTACCTAATCTAGTATCAGTCAGACCTCCCGAAGTAGAAGGGATTGAAAATATGTTCGGTCTGTTCACAAATATTTTGCCTATCCGACTAGCATGGACAGAAACGCAATCTTTTGTGGACTTCCTGCAAAAAGTACAACTAGAAACATTGAAATGTAATGAGTATGCATACTATTCATTTGTTGATATACAAAAACAAAGTGAATTAAAAACTGAGTTGACTGACCATCTTTGGGTTTTTGAAAACTATCCGACTAACTCAGCTATCTTTTCTTCAAATGAAAACAGAAATTTTGCCATCACAGATTACGAAGTTGTTGATGAGCCTCATGTAAAGTATGGAATTATGTGCTTCCCTGAAGAGAAACTTACAATAAAGTTTGGATATGATCAAACCGTATATGAAGCGGAGAAAATACAGGAAATATTGAATCACATCCATCAGTTAATCAACATGATTCTTCAAAATCCAATACAGGCAATCGGTGATTACAAATTATAAAAAATGAAAAGGCGAGCAAGAACTCGCCTTTTTAAATAGAATAGGAGTAAACCAAATGACAAAAAACTTGCAGTTATCAGCCGAAGAGATGCGTCAGTTAGGATATCAAGCGGTGGACTTGATTGTTGATCATATGAATCATTTAAAAAGTAAACCAGTTTCGGAAACGATTGATAGTAATATTTTTAGAGACAAGCTAATTGAAACGATTCCAGAAAACGGATCCAATCCAAAAGAGTTACTTCATTTTCTTAATAACAATGTGTTTAATCAAATTACTCATGTGGATCATCCTCATTTTATGGCTTTTGTGCCAGGTCCTAATAATTATGTTGGTGTAATAGCAGATTTTTTAGCAAGTGGGTTTAATGTATTTCCTACAGCTTGGATAGTAGGTGCAGGTGCTGAACAAATTGAATTAACGACAATCAACTGGTTAAAATCAATGCTAGGATTCCCTGATTCAGCTGAAGGGCTATTTGTCAGTGGCGGTTCCATGGCTAATTTGACTGCACTTACTGTAGCGAGACAGGTCAAGCTGAATAATGAAATAGAAAATGCGGTTGTGTATTTTTCTAACCAAACTCATTTTTCTGTAGATCGAGCACTTAAAGTATTAGGTTTTAAACATCATCAAATTTGCCGAATTGAAACAGATGAAGATTTAAGAATTTCAGTTAGTACTTTAAGAAAGCAAATAAAAGAAGATCGATTAAAAGGGAAAAAACCATTTTGTGTTATTGCTAATGCAGGGACAACGAATTGCGGAGCGGTGGACTCCCTCGATGAATTGGCTGATCTATGTGGTGATGAAGATGTATGGCTACACGCGGATGGTGCTTATGGGGCTGCAGCAATTCTCAGTGAAAAAGGAAGGGAGGTGTTAAGAGGAATTCATCGTGCTGATTCTTTGACGTTAGACCCGCATAAATGGCTTTTTCAGCCTTATGATGTTGGTTGTGTACTCATTCGCAATAGCCAATATTTAAGTAAAACGTTCCGTATGATCCCAGAGTATATTAAGGATACGGAAACTAATATAGAAGAAAAAGTGAATTTTGGGGAGCGTGGAATTGAACTTTCTCGTAGATTTAGGGCATTAAAGGTATGGCTTTCTTTTAAAGCATTTGGAGTCACAGCTTTTCGTGAGGCAATAGATCATGGCATTATGTTGGCTGAACAAGTTGAAGAGTTTTTAAGGAAAGAAAAAGATTGGGAAGTAGTAACACCTGCCCAATTAGGAATTGTTACTTTTCGTTATATTCCTTGTAAGCGAACGTCTACAGAAACAATTCATGAAATAAACAAAAAACTGGTGGAAGAAATTAATCAAAGAGGATTTGCTATGCTAAGTACGACTAAATTAAAAGAAAAAGTAGTAATTCGACTTTGCTCTATCAACCCGAGGACAACATTAGAAGAAATACTTCAAATCATGATGAGCATTAAGGCGTTGGCAGAGGAAATAAACACATCGCCTAAACATCTTATATCTGTTTCTCAGCCTTGATATATTAGGTGAATTTTACATATTAATAGCCGATTCTAAATGAGAATCGGCTATTATACTATTTACGAGTGTTTTTCTTGTAAAGGGATTAAGCCTCAACCTTAGAGACTCTTTTGAAACCAGTCTTTACTGCTTGTACCATTTCGTTTACAGCGTAAATAGATACATCGGCATTTGGATTTAACCCTTCAAACCAGTGATAGGCATTTGGATATAAATGAAACTCGACATCAACACCAGCTTGCGCTAGTTTGCTTACATAGGTTAATGTTTCACTGCGGAATGGATCTAATTGACCAACAAATGTGTAAGTATATGGTAAATTACTATAATCCTCTGCTCGAGAAGGCGCTGCATAGACAGGGATTTGATCTGTTCCATACATTTCTCCTAAATACATTTTCCAACCAGCTTCATTTGCCTTTTGATTCCAAACAAATCCTTCTTTAATTTCATTCGCTGAAGGTGTATTATTTCGGTCATCAATCATTGGATAGAGTGGCATCTGTAAACAAATTGAAGGATATTTTCGATCTCGGGCTAATAATGATAATGCTGCTGTTAGTCCACCTCCAGCGCTTACTCCTGCAACCCCAATTCGATTCGAATCAATGTTTAATGACTTCGCATTATCAGCAATCCATTTTAAAGCTGAATAACAATCCTCAATTGGTGCTGGGTAAGGGTGTTCAGGTGCTAAGCGGTAGTCTACAGACACGACCACACAGCCAGCTTCTTTTGCAAACCTCATACAAGTATCATCGTTATCATCTATAGACCCTAAGATATAACCACCACCATGTATCCATAATAAGACAGGTAAAGGTTCATTATTTGATTTTGGACGATAAATTCTTAATGGTAACGGATTATCATCAGGTCCAACAATGACTTCATCTGTTAACGAAAGGGATTCATCAACAACGGTAGGTGGTCTCATTTGAGCTATTCCTTCTCTGATTGATTGCAAGTTTTCCGGGTGTAAATCGAGATTTGGAAACATCTCTAACCCTTGTAATAACTCTGGATTTACTCTTGTTTTCATTTTAGCACCTCTATTTGTAATTGTTTTCGAATAAATGAAGTGTATTCTAAGTAGTTTAATTGTGAAAAAATATCACAATTAAATTGTAAATTGGATATGCGATAACAGTCAACAGAATATTCGGAAATTAAAGCCTTTCTCAAGAAGGAGTTTCACGCAACCAATAATACAAGTAGTGGATTTAGGAGCAAAGTGTTTTCATGTCGTTGTATTTATGTACACTTAGTCTTCTAATTAAACCAAGTGATAATCCTTTTTATTTTAATGACATATTGCAAGTGATACCTATTCGAATTCATACTCGGAAAGAATTAATCCATTTTCATTCCTTAATATATAATTCAGGGAAATACTCATGGGCAGGCATTAATATAGGAAAACAGTACAAATTAAAATAACTGTTTAAAAAAATTCCTTTTATTTGGCTAGAAAAGGAGTAGATTCTTTTTTCTTATCTAGACTCATGAAGAAGTATGAAAATCAGAATTTATAATTCAAAAGCCAGCTTAAAGTAATTGCAATAATTACTTTGGATAGTAATCTTAAAAAAATATAAAAAAGAGAAGAACTCACCAAAGTTCTTCTCTTTTTTATATGTAATTAGGGTTTCCATAACTGTAGATATGGATGGTGTAAATTAATGGATGAATAATTTACTCTTAAAATTATAACAGAACAATTAAAGATTTTTATATGTAATATTGCATATAAAGGGTAAACAACAATAATTTCTTTTTATAAAAATAAGCCCCTGGTGAAAATGATGAGTAACCCTTTTCCATATGAAATGAACTTGGTATAAAATGAAAGATTACAAGTATAAGATTCTATACTTAGTAATCCCTCACTTTAAGGTATGTCTTTGGGGAAGTGTGAGGAGTTCAATCGATTCTGAATAAAATTGATAGTATCAGTTGCAATTTTTTTACGTTTAAGAACAATCCCGGCATGTCCGCATGTATAAATATATCGCGTAGGTCTTTCCCAGGATTCCCACAAATAGTCCGTATCCTCAGAGTGCACATATAGATCGTGCTTACCTGAAATTAATAAAATATTTTCTTTTTTTACTTTTGGTAACGCTTGACTCGGTTCAGTGATTTTCCAATAAGCTATTAAATCATCATACGTAACACCATGATGTTCCAAATCTTCTCTAATAAATTTACCTGGATTTGTCTTCCAAATTGAATATGAGAGTCGATTCGCGTAGAAAATGGATGCTAACACATCAATTTCTGGTTCAACAAGAGATGTTAAGTTAGTAATAACTCCACCTAAACTGATTCCTATTAAAATCAAGGGACCATTTTTATTTTCTTTTATCCATTTGATCAAAGTTCGTAAATCAGCTACCGCTTGTCTAGTTGCTTCTACAGTTCGTTCAACATTGGCACTTACCATGTACTCTCCACTGTATAGGGATTGGTTCGGTTTTCTGTCAAAATGATATGGTAAAGTGAAATAATACATATTCCACTTCAAGTTGGTCATATGGTCGTGGAATATTTTTTTTACACGTTCGTTAGAATCCATTCTCCAACCGTGAACAAAGATGACATGAGGTGCATTTTCATTTTTATGTAAAAATAATTCTCCAGTGACAGAATCGTTGCGTGAATCACCAGATTGAACCGAGCTTTTATATTTGAATTGTCCAACCATGTATTCCTTTTCTTGTTTTAAATGCTTAATGTTAAAATGAATATGAGATGGTTTTACTTTATAAAAAAATTCTATGTCCTTTATATATAGTGAGGTGTTAGAAAGAGAAGTATACTGAAACTTTACACTTCTTTTTTTGTGCAAATCATACAAGGCGTATCGATCAATGAGTTTTGAAAAAATCAAATTAACCTCCTCCAAAATACATATCGTCTAAAAGATGGACAAAATTTATGCTGTGAATTAATTGTAAAATATTCTCTTTTCCTAATAGTAGATGCTTGAATTATAAAACAGGTGGAGAATTTGTATATTATATTATAAAGCTATCAATAAAATAAAACTATAAATATCTTTTACAAAAACCTAAAAAGCAAGTTAATATTCTCATTCATAAAAGAGAACATTAACTTGCTTATTTTCGTATCAAAAGGTACACCTTTTGAAGTGACGTAATTTATATGAAAGACAATGTGTCAATTTGTATATTTAATACAGTGATAGTTACCATAATTTTCGAAGCCTATAGTTAATTAACCTTACAATATACGTCTTTTTGGTATATAAATAGCTATATTCATTAGAGAAAGAGTTTTAATCCTTCATGAGAATCTTTAAAACCTAATTTCTTATAAAAGTGTAAAGCTTCTTGTCGTTCTTTATCTGTTGTTAACTGTACTAAATGACATCCCCGTAATTTAGCACGTTGAATAGCCCATTTAATAAGTTTACTTCCTATACCTTTACCACGTTTTGATGAGGCTGTCCGTACACCCTCAATTGTAGCTCTCCAACCCCCTTGACGTACAATGTAAGGCGTAAATGTAATTTGTTGAATACCGACAATCTCCGTCCCATCACACGCTACAATCAACTCGTTATTTGGATCACAATCAATAGCATGAAATGCTCTTATATAACTATCAGGGAGTGGTGTTTCATAGCGCTCTCTTTTATTTCCTAAAACATCATCAGCAAGCATTTTTACAATTTCATCTAAATCATCTGCCGTTGCAATCCTAAATGTTATAGTTTCTGTCACTATCAAAAAACCTCCTTAATGTATGCACTTGTTACTTTTATTTTACTTGTTTAAATACAATAGGTTAAATTATAAAATATTATGAGTCTCTATAACTTTTTCTTATAGATAGCATAAAAGCCTAACTTATAAAATTATAATTTAGGCTTTTTAACACAATATTATTATTAGAAAATCCGACCAACTTCAAAAAACCTCCATATTCTTTAATGAATTTTCATATTTAACAAGCACACATAGAACCATTCAAATAGGGTGGTTTTTATTTGTTGTATAGAAATTACGTAATAAGCATGGATTTGTATGCTCTCATTCAATGCTATCTAAAGCCATAACTTCCTTGCCAATATTCAAAAACGATTACGTTTTTGAATATGTGTTCCGATCTTTCTTGACCAGGTCAATGAATAACTACACATAAACTCCTTATATCTCTAGATAAACTACCGATTAGCTCCATATAGACTCTAGATAACCTATATAGAATACAAGTTATCAAGGAGGTAAGAAAAAATGAACTTTATGAAACGAGCAATTCTCAGTATGAAAAAAAGAGTAGGAACATCATTAATTTTGATGGCGGTTTTCCTAATTGTTACAAATTTGGTGTTGGCAGGATTCACAATCCAAAATGCATCAAAAAAAGCTGCTGATGAAGCAAGAAAAAAACTCGGTGCAGATGTTACTTTAAGTCTTGATTTTGACAAATTAGGTCAACAAGCTAGGGAAACTGGAGAGATGCCTAATCCACCGAACCTTAATACAAAAGAAGCAGATCAATTAGCGAAGTCAAAGTATGTAAAAGACTATAATTACATAACTAGCACTCTCGGAATTTCTGACGGACTTAAACTAGTAGGAGCTTCAGAAGGAGAAGAAGAAGGAAAAGGTAAGGCGGGAATGGCGGCTGTACGAGGCGGTTCAGGCTCCGGTACAGAAATAGATATGAATTCTTCTTTTATGATTGAGGGAGTTCGCAAAACTGCATTACAAGAAAGCTTTAAGAATGGAAAAAGTAAAATCATTGATGGGAAACCAATTACAGAACAGATGAAAGATCAGAATGTAGCTTTAATGGAAAAACGATTAGCGGAATTAAACAACTTGAAAGTAGGAGACAAAGTTAAAGTGCAATCAGGGGATAAGAAGGAAACCCTGGAGGTTGAAATTATCGGTATTTACGAAACGAATGAGCAAGCAATGGGGCAACAAGCTCCTCCTATAATGGATCCAGCTAATAAACTATATATGCCGCATTCAACTATGAAAAAATTAGAAATAGATCAAGGTATAAGTAGCATTCAAGTCGTGTATTTCTTGAAAGATCCACAAAACATTGAAGCATTTAAAGAAGAAGCAAAAAAATCTGATATTGATTTTAATTATTATAAATTAGATGCACATGATTCGTTGTACAAACAAATGATTGGGCCTATCGAAAATATCTCATCAACTTCTCAAATGATTATTTATATTGTATCAATTGCAGGTGCGATTATTTTAGGGTTAATCATTATGTTATCGATTAAAGCACGTCGTAAGGAAATGGGGATTCTATTGTCCATTGGAGAGAAAAAGTGGAAACTGATGGCGCAGTTCGTAGTAGAAGTAGTATGTATCGCTATTTTAGCATTTGGATTATCCATAACAACAGGAGCAAAAATTTCTCAATTCATAGGGAATAATTTACTTTCGAGTGAAATTGCTACAGCAGGAGAAGAAACAAACACCTCACAAAATGGAACTGTAATGGTAGCTGGACCTGGTGGAACTGTACAAAATCAAAAAGAGGATCCAATTGATAAAATTAATGTAAGTGTAACAGGCGAAGATGTAGGGAAAATGGGGGGGATTGGACTAGCTATTGCTATATTAGCAACGCTTCTTCCAGCATTATCTATTCTACGCCTGAATCCAAAACAAATTCTTTTAAAAGATGAATAAGGAGGCTCGATATGGAGACGATTTTACAATTTAAAAACTTAGATTATTATTATGAAAGTAACGGAAAAAAAGTAGCGATACTAGAAAATGTTAACTTTTCTTTTCAAAAAGGACATTTTTACACGATTCTAGGACCATCCGGATCTGGTAAAACCACTATGCTTAGCTTAGGTTGTGGGCTAGATATACCTAAAAATGGTTATGTACTATTTAATGGAAAGGATATTCGAAAAATTGGTTTGGATCGGTACCGTAATCAAAATGTATCGGTAATTTTCCAATCTTATAATTTGATTACCTATATGAGTGCTCTTCAAAATGTCTTAACAGCAATGGAAATTACAGGTGTTAAAGTGCAAAATAAAACGGCAAGGGCATTAGAATTATTAGAGAAAGTAGGACTTACAGAAGTAGAAGCGAAACGAAATGTTCTGCAACTAAGTGGCGGGCAACAGCAGCGTGTAGCAATCGCTCGAGCGTTATCTTGTAATGTTGATTTACTGATTGCGGATGAGCCGACAGGAAACCTCGACGAAGAAACGGCAATGGATATAATAGAACTATTTCAAGAACTTGCACATAAAGAAAATAAATGTATTATTGTTGTGACGCACTCACAGGAAGTTGCTAAAAAATCAGATCGTGCAGTCTATTTAAGTAAGAAGAAGTTGGTAGTAAACGAAATTTAATATAAACACCCTAGTTTTTTAATTCACATAATTTTCGAAATCAATTTCTTCAAATATTTATATTTGATATACAATATAACCAAGCCATAATCAAAATGGTCTCCCTGTATTGAATGTTAAGATAGTTTGTTATTCCCTTTTTAACAATTTTTGAAAAAGAACTTGTAGTATATTCTACAGGTTCTTTTTTGTACTCTTTCAATATCAACGGTCTTCAAATGAAATATGAATTTTAACTAAGTCATTCTTTGGAGTAATTATTTATTCGTTACTTTTAAAGCGTCTAACACTATTTTAGTTGCATTTGCAATAAGTTTATCATCGTATTTCGCATCTTCTTTCGCATGATTAGAAAGTATCGCAAGAATAATTGGCTTTTTATTTGGTGGCCAAATGATTGCAATATCATTCCTTGTTCCATAAGACCCAGAGCCGGTCTTATCGGCTACTTCCCATTCTCCTGGAACTCCAGCACGAATTAAGTTGTCCCCCGTAGTATTTCTTTTCATCAAATCTATTAAAAAGTTCCGTTTCTCAACTGAAAGTATATCGCCTAGCGCGTATGCTTGAAGACTAGTAGCTAATGCCTTTGGGGTACTAGTATCACGAGTGTCTCCTGGCTGCACTTCGTTTAATTCTGGTTCAAAACGTTCAGGATTTGTAACAGTATCTCCTATTTCTCTCAGTGATTTTTTGAATTCACTTGGCCCACCTAATTGTTTAAGAATAAGATTTTGTGCAGTATTATCGCTATATCGAATGGAAGCATCCGCAAGCTCTTTCAGAGTCATACCTGTATCTACATATTTTTCAGTAATTGGATTGTAATTCACAAGATCTTTGCTAGTATACTTAATTCTTTGATCTAAATCTTCTATTGATTTCTTTTGTAACAGTGCTCCCACAGCAAGGGCTTTGTGGGTAGATGCGTATGCAAACCGTTCATCTGAACGATAAGTAACGGTTTGATTCGTACCTGTGTCTAATGCATAAATACCAAGTTTAGCATCATATTCTTTTTCCAGCTTTACAAAAGAATGATTACTTGTATTTTCTTGTTTGGTTTGTTTCGGTGGTGCGGATTGAATATTACTATTGGAACAGCCTATAAGCGTTGCACATGAAAGTAATACTACAGGGAGCATCTTTTTATAATGTGCGATGTGAAAAAACTTCTTTGAAACTATCATACATTTTCAACCTCTTTCAAGAATATATGGATTTTGTATAGGTATTTTACATACCTATACAATTAACAAATGCACAGGATAGCACTCATCTTGTGTTTCTTGCATTACAAAATGAGAGAACTACCAAAAGCACCTTTTTTATACGTAATAGACAATCTAAGTAACACATTTGTTCCATTTATGATTAAGGTTTTGAATATATCCATTAATTTTATTTATAAAAATCACAAAATCCACCTTTTTTGCACGCCACTTAATTTGATGTGGATTTAGATTGAGTTTACCTCGTAATGGGAATTTCAATTGGATTGCGCATATATAACAACCTCGTTCCGGACAGAATAAGTAATAACAACTACTGATTTCATTTTAAGTGAGGTGTTATACGATACATACGACAAAGCAAAAAAGACTTGTGGTGCAAAGTATAACTACATTTAGTCTACTAATAACGACTATCTTTACACCCATGCTTATTTACATTGTTTATGGATTACAGATTTCGAAAGGCTTTGAGGGATACTGGCCATCAATCCTGTTTTATACAACTTATATGACGGGTGTGTTTATCTGGATACCTATTGTGAATAAGGCTGGGATTCACCGCTCCTTATATTGGACTGTTTCTATTCTGATAGTATCATTACTTAGTGTTACTTTCTTTGGATGGAGTTCAAGATGGCTAGAAATAAGTGCGTTATTTTCTGGTTTTGCAGTTAGTACAATTTCTACCATGACGAGTACTTTATTGTTTCTACATGTGGAAGGCGGGGGAAAGGTTTATAATAAAAATCAACAAGCGATTATTATTGGTATCGTTTTTCTTTTACTAATAATCGTATTGTTAGCGATTAGTTTTTTATCGCCGCCGCTGATAACATGCATATATGGGATTTGTTTAATCAGTATCCTTTTTGCTATAAAAAAAATGCCGAGAACAGAGTTAGCCAAAGGGCTTTTACCTATCTCCATCGTATCGGTTGTAGGAAAGTTTCTTTTTGTCTCAATGCTTATTCTTTTGATTCGAACAAGTCGTAACATAAATAATGAACAATATATTTTTTATTTTTTTCTACTTTCTATAGCGCTTATTTGTTTCATGTTTTTGAGTTTGTTGAAAGGAAAGTTCTTTCATAAACTTTCATCTTCTTTACCAATTCGCTTAAAGGCAGAATCATTTTTACTTGGATTAGGAAATGGATATTTATTTTTGATGGGTATTTTTTATAGTTTTACTTTCTATAACATGTTAACCTGTATTTTCATTGTAGTTGGACCATACCTATTAGGGATTTTGATGTCCATATTTTTAGATATCAAAGCTGCTAAGAAAGTTAATCCAATCCATTTGTTTTTAGTAAGTACTTTAATCATGATATTCGGGTTTTATTCTCCAATATTTATAGTCCTTAGCGTTACATTTGGAAGCTATGCCATTAATAGTATTTCTTCTCAAAATAATATGAAAGTATATATGGTGAATGCTACACATAGAGAGCTTTCTTTACTCATTTACACAACATGGAGAAATATGGGGAATATATTTTTACAATTTTTTATATTGATTGTGATTGTGGGAGTAGGGGTGTTTTACGATGTCGAATGGTCGCAACTTTTCCAAACAATTGTTGGGAAGGGTCAAATGCAGATTGAAGGGTTATCCGTACAACGATTGATGTTTATGTTAGCAATTTGCTGTTGGCTTGGCATGGTGGGCTTAGGTATGTGGATTGGTAAAAAAGCTAATCCCAATATTGCTTAAAAAGTAACTCGAAAAATATCAATACTAAAATTACAAAAAACAAACAAACTCGTCCTACTAAGAGGGGAGTTTGTTTGTTTTTTGTTTAGATAATGGAATGTTCATGCTAAATTGTACACTACGTTCCATATTCTTTATAGAATACTTTATATCTAACGTTTCAAGAATTTGTTTAACAATATATAGCCCCAAACCACTTCCTCCAGTATTTCGATTCCTTGATTTTTCAATTCGATAAAATGGTTTGAAAATTTGTTGTATATCCTCTTCTTTAATATTGACACCTGTATTCATAATTTGCATTTTGATTTGACCTTGTTTAGAATCCTCACTTAACTTTATATAGACTTTTTCATTATGTGGTGAATACATAACCGCATTATGGATAATATTTTTACATGCTTTTTCAAAAAGAACACGATCTGTATAAACAGAAAGATCAGAATCAATTTCTTTTATTATTTGGATGCTTTTTTGAGAAGCAAAAAATTCGAGATCTTTTGTGATTGTATCTATTAACTTCGAAAGATTAACTTCTTCTACTTTTAGTTTAAAGGTGTGTTGTTCTAATTTCGACATGCTTAAAATTTCACGAACTAATTGTTCCATACTTTCAATAATTTGATGATTTTTCTTTAAATATTGATCACGATTTTGATAAGGGCCAATATTGTATATCATCCCTTCTAAGTATCCTTTCATTACAGTAAGAGGGGTCTTTAATTCATGTGCTACAATCGCAAAAAACTCTCTGCGTTTTGTTTCTATTTCTCGTTCTTTTTCAATATCATTTTTTAATTGTTGATTTGCTTTTTTTAAATCAAACATAGCTTGTTGTAAGTTAATAGACATGTCATTCAAACTATTAGATAATTCTCCTAACTCATCTGTAGAGCGAACCTCAATTTTTTCGGAGAAATCTAAATTTGCCATCTTTTGTGCACCCTCATTAATATAAATAAGTGGTTTTGTAATAAACCTGGAATAGAAATAAGCACTCCCTACACCAATTATGAGTACAATGATACTAATATAGGGGAGAAAGCGTACTAAAACCTGTGAAGCTTCATCAATTGGTTGAAATGTAGCAAAGACTATAAGCGTTAAACTACCATCTTGGAATTGAATTGGTTTCGTAACGTTATATGAATTGCTAAGGGTACCTGCATTCTCGAACCGTGTGGCTCTAGTAACTACTGTTGTTTGCGAACCATTTTGAGTAAAAGAAAATGAAGGAGAGTATTTAATTATTCCCTCATTATTTTGAAGATAAAGCATCGCATTATTTTTTTTTGCATATTCATCAAAAAGTGGTATCGCATCTTGAAACGTAAGATCTTTAGATTTATCAATGATTTCTTTTATCCCTGTTTGAAGTTGATCTGTTTTGTATTGCTCATAAAACGTAGGGAGAAAGAAGTATAAAGTTAAATAAATCAATACTGCAAAGGATAACAAAATGAGAGAGGTAGTCATAAAGAGTTTATAAGTAATTTGCTTCATCTTCATGATTTTCACAATACTATTCATCAATTTTATAACCAATACCCTTTATTGTTTTAATATAAGGGATAGCTAACTTTTTACGTAGGTTTTTAATATGTGTATCAATTATTCGTGTTTCTCCAAAATAATCGTACCCCCAAACTTTTTCTACGATATTTTCTCTTGTGAGTACTTTTCTCTCATTTTGAAATAGTAGTTGTAGAATTTCAAACTCTTTTGTCGTTAATAAAATTTCAACGTCATTTACATATACTCTATATGCATCAACATCGATACGCACTTCTTTAAATACCAAATGATTATTTACATTTTTATCATAACTTCTTCTAAGTACAGCTTCGACTCGTCTAATCAAAACATGAAACGAAAAGGGTTTTGTTATATAATCATCGATTCCAAGATCGAACCCTTTCATTTGATCTTCCTCTTCTTCCAATGCAGTTAGCATAATAATTGGTATGTTTGACTGACTTCGAATCATCTTGGATACTTCAAATCCATTAAGATTGGGCATCATTACATCTAGAAGAATTAAATCAAAGGATTGCTTATTAAATTGTGTCATACCCTCTAATCCATCTGATGCAACTACAACTGTATACTGTTGTGTCATTAAAAATTGTTTAATTAATTCCTGAATTTCTTGATCGTCTTCTACCACGAGAATATGATAGTTTTTCATAATATCACCTCTGGTAGTCATTATAGCCTTACTATCTGGAGTTTATGTGGAGATAAATTAGGAGATTCCACAAGACGATTATTGTGTTAGCTCCACGTTCAATAAAATGAACATTAATATTTAAGTAAAACTAATGTATAATAATGTAAATCGGGTGTAATTTCTTGAATTGTATGAAAATATACTTTTACTTCTTTACCAAGAGGAGAAAAGGAAATGAATTTCAATATAAAAGAAGCTACTGTAATTCTAGAGCGTGTGCCACAAACTTTGGAGTTTTTTTATCTAGTTTATCCGGCGAATGGCTACATTGTAATGAAGAGGAAGGAACTTGAAATACATTCGAAGTAGTTGAGCATTTAATTGATTTGGAGAGAAACAACTGGATTCTAAGGCTAGAATTAATTCTCCGGGAAGGTGAAAATAAATCCTTTACTCTGTTTGATCGTTATTCTCACATAAATAACAACTCTCTTGGTAAACCAAAAGTTTAAAGGTACGAACTAGGGATTATTTATATATTGCGAGAAAGGTTGTGAAATTATTTGAGGGGTTATAAAGCGATGCTATTTGATTTAGATGATACGTTACTTGATAGGGATAAGGCAGTAGATAAACTGTTTTCCATTATTTTAGAGGAGTTTTATGGGGATGTTGAACAACATGCAGTAAAAAACGAAATGTTACAGAAATTCAAGGGATATGATAAAAAAAGCTATGGTCATAGTGATAAAGTAAAGGTTTTGGAATCGTTTTTTGATGAATTCCCACCGAAATATAGATTACCACGCAATTGCATTCAAGAATTTTGGAATAATAATTTCCCGAAATGTTTTTCTATAAACCAAAAAACTATTAATATCATAAATACTATAAAGTCACATATTAAAGTTGGAATTATAACAAATGGCTCAACTCAGAGGCAAAAAGAAAAAATAATTAACACGAATTTGAATCGTTATTTTGATACAATCATTATTTCTGAAGAAGCGGGATTTAGTAAACCTGACAAACTCATATTTGAATTAGCATTAAATAAGCTAAATGTACAATCAGAAGATGTACTATTTGTTGGAGATGACTTAGAAAAGGATATTGCTGGTTGTCAAAATGCAAATATAAAGGGCATATGGTTCAATCCTAATATGATTAAGAATAATACCGACACTAAACCATATGCCGAGATTACTTCTTTTGATAATTTATTAAGTTATTGTGGAGAGATAAATTTTCAAAAATAGTAAAAAGATAGATTACCCTTAATTTCATTGACCGTATGAGAAGTTTTAAAACAATATTTATTTACGAGGATATAAAGGATATTGGGCCAGGGGCAAATCATTTATGTGTGTTAATGAAGATCTACACAGCGTGTTTAATATATACTTTATAAATTATAGAGGAGTGAGACTATGGAAATAAAGAAAGTAGTAATTGGCGGAATAAATATTGCCGTCGTCAGAAACGATACAGTATTAATATCCGATGTTCAATCTGCATTAGATCTCATGGCAACAGTTCAATATGAAGCGGATTCAAAGCGGATTGCTATCAATAAATCATTAATAAGTGAAAGTTTCTTTGACTTAAAAACACGTCTTGCGGGTGATATTCTTCAAAAGTTTATTAATTACAGCGTGAAAATTGCTATCATCGGGGATTTTTCTATGTACACTAGTAAAAGCCTAAAAGATTTCATTTATGAATGTAATAAAGGTAAGGATATTTTTTTCTTAGCAACTGAGCAACAAGCAATTGAAAAATTAAGCTCATTGAAATAAAGATATAAAATGTAATTCGAAAGAGGCATCCGTGAAGGTGCCTCTTATTTGTATTTTTATATAAATATGTTTTTCAAATTTAAATTTTGTACCGGTACAGTAACTGCAAATGTACATTGTTACTATATCCCTTCAAATTTACAATCAGCATATATTATTTTAATTTATAACTTATTAAGGGGTGCTGAATATGACAAAGTTACAAGATCAACTTTTCACAAGATTAAACCTTGAAAAACGTACTGAAATAAAATTTGAAGAATTAAGTACAATACTCTTTGCATTTGCCCACACAATCCCGTTTGAGAATTTAAATGTAATAGCAAGTAATGCGAATACAATTTCTATGAAAAACTTACAAGAGAAAATTTTAACTAGTTCTCGAGGTGGGCTTTGTTATGAATTAAATACTCTTTTTTACTATTTTTTAAAAGATAGTGGTTATGATGTACAACTCGCACTAGGTACCGTATATAAAAATGATATAAACGCTTGGGCACTTGAAGATGGGCATATAACAATTATTTTAAATTACGAAAACGTAAGGTACTTAATTGATGTAGGTATTGCTTCATTAGTACCTCTTGTGCCAGTACCGTTTACTGGCGAACTTGTTTCTTCTAAAAACGGTTCGTATCGAGTAAGACAAAAAGATACGAGTAAAGGAAACTATGTTCTAGAAAGAATAGATGTTGATGGAGAATGGAAAGTTTGTCATGCTTTTTATAAACATATTATTGATGAGACAGTAGTAAACGATGTTCAAAGAAGAGTGATAGAAGATGAGAAATCTATTTTCAATAAAGGACCCATTGCAGTAAAATTGACGAACTTTGGCCATGTCTCATTAACGAATACTATTTTAACTGAAATTATTTATGGAGAAAAAACGAAGCGTGAAATTACAGAAAATCAATATAAAGAGCTTTTATATACTTTATTTGCTATTGAGTTGTGAATATAAAAATAGCCGGTTCTTATTCAGAATCGGCTATTTTTATTATTTTTGGTTTAAATGGTTTTCGTCTAATATGTTTCGGAAACTGCGGTATAGTTAACGTTTTTAACGTTTCCTCAGCTTCTTCATATGTATGAAAGACTGGCTCTTTTCCATTATCTCCTTGCAAAACTAGCCCTTCATCTCGGATTACATACGGCATAAAACCACTACTTATAGTAAAAAATTATGGTCTATTGAAACAGAATGATACGATTTCAAGTTTAATTTTCTTAATAGATATAATACACTAGAACAGTATAAAGAAGTATATAAAATGAATATTGGATGCAAAGGAAGATTATAATGTCAGTTATTGATAAATTGAAACTAAATAAGTATACAAATATGGTCGTAATTAACGAACCAAGTGATTATGACATTTTCACAGGTAAAGAAACCTCATTTTCAAAAGAACATGATGCTATTTTTATTTTTGTTGAAACACTTGATGAAATGGTGAAACAAACGAATTTTATTATTAGTAATGAAGAATTACTAATTGAAAAAGGTTACGTGTTTTTCGCATATCCGAAAAAAGGTAATGCTCGTTACAGTACGTTTATTCACCGTGATGAGATGTTTCCGGCATTAAACGTTGGAGATGATGGATATGTGGGGGAAAGCGAAATTAAATTTGCGCGAATGGTAAGTATGGATGATGTCTTTACAGTTGTAGGTTTAAAACGTGAAAAGAAAAAAGCGAAGAAAACACCTGCAGCGAGTCAATGTGTTGCTGATTATGCAGACCGTATTCAAGATGTTGAAGCATTATTGGCTAATCATCCAGCTGAACTTAAGTTTTATCAAAGTTTAACTCCTGGTTATCAAAAAGATTGGGCACGTAATTTATTTTCTGTGAAACAAGAAAAAACACGCGATAAACGTCTTGAGAAAATGATTGAAATCCTTTCACAAGGCTATAAAACAATTGAATTATTCCGTAAGAAGAAAAAATAATGATTAGGAACGTCACAATGATGCAACAATTAATTACGTTGAGCACATTGAAAAAAGGATTCCTTTCAGTATACTAAAGTATGTTCTTATATTTAAATAATTAGCAAAAGAGAAAAGGTGTTTGAAATGAAATCGTATATTGTAGTTGGATCTGGAATTTTAGGGGCATCTACTGCCTATCATCTTGCTAAGGCTGGTGCGAAGGTTACTATTGTAGATCGTCAAGATTTAGGTCAAGCAACTGATGCAGCAGCAGGTATTGTCTGTCCGTGGCTGTCGCAACGTCGTAATAAAGCATGGTATAAAATCGTTAAAGGCGGTGCACGTTACTATTCTTCGTTAATTCAGCAATTAGAAGAAGACGGTGAAACGGATACAGGTTACAACCGTGTAGGTGCAATTAGTTTACATACTGATGAGAAAAAACTAGATCAAATGGAAGAGCGAGCGTATAAACGCCGTGAAGATGCACCAGAGATTGGTGAAATCACTCGCTTATCAGCTGAAGAAACGAAAAAATTATTCCCAGCATTATCGGAAGAATATAGTTCTGTTCATATTAGTGGCGCTGCACGAGTAAATGGAAGATTATTACGCAACGCATTAATAAGCGCTGCGAAAAAACATGGTGCAACTTTCATAAAAGGTGATGCAGTATTAGTCCGTGAAGGGAATCATATTACGGGAGTTAAAGTAAATGACGAAACAATTGTAGCGGAAAAGGTAATGGTAACTGCAGGCGCATGGGCGAACGAAATCTTGAATCCATTAGGAATTAATTTCTTAGTTACGTTCCAAAAAGGACAAATTGTTCATTTGCAAATTGAAAATACAGCAACAGAAAATATGCCAGTTGTTATGCCGCCGAACGATCAATATATTTTAACATTTGACAATGGCCATGTCGTAATTGGTGCAACGCATGAGAATGATACTGGTTTCGATCACCGTGTAACAGCTGGTGGTTTACATGAAGTATTCCATAAAGCGTTAACAGTAGCGCCTGGTTTAGAAGATGGTACAATGCTTGAAACTAGAGTTGGCTTCAGGCCATTTACGCCAGGATTCTTACCTGTTATTGGCCCACTCCCTAATTTTGAAGGCATACTCATTGCAAACGGATTAGGTGCTTCAGGATTAACAGCAGGTCCATACTTAGGATCAGAACTTGCGAAACTTGCGTTAGGGCAACCGATTGAATTAGATTTAAATGATTATGATGTTGCTGGGGCAATGGAATAGTAATAAACAAAAAAGATTAGGAGTGATTTCCTAGTCTTTTTGTTATGTTATTTGGGCGTAACTAAGTATTTTGGGAGGTAGGAGTTCTTTTAAACAAGGGGTACCACCACATCGTTATCAAGCTAAGAAAATAGATAACCCACAAAACGAAAAATTTTTCCCCTTTATAGCAACGAAGTGCATTTTTATCGTTTGAGGTATTAGAGAAGAAAGATTGATTCGTTCAATATAGAGGCGAAATAACATCAAAATCCTCAACTTGATGGATATTAGCGAACCGTTTCACAAATGAAATTAAAGCGATAGGCGGGATCCTAATTAAAGTTTTTTAAACCTAATTGGACTTACCATTAAGAGAGCGAGGATTAATGTAATCCATGCATTGCTATATGAAAACAATCCCATACCGGCCAATGGTAATCCAGCAGCTGGAATAGGTAATCCCTTAAAATATCCAATGGTTGGTTTTACACTAAATTTAGCTAATCTTAAAGCACCCATCGTTGGGAAAAGGATAAATGCCAAAGAAGTTAAAATAGATGGTGTTGCTATCGAATGAAATAAAAGTGCAGGAGCAACTCCGAAACTAACAATATCAGCTAAGGAATCCAATTGTACACCAAACTCACTGTTCACTTTTAATTTTCTCGCAATTCTTCCATCAAGGAGATCTAAAACAGCTGAAAAGAAAATAAAAATGGAGGCTACTTCCAAATAGTCACTCATATTCATGGTAATTGAAAAAACACCGCACAATAAATTTCCAATCGTAAATAAATTGGGTACAGCTTTTACTATTTGATTGAACAAGGTTGTCCCCCCTAAGTTGATCAAACTTCACGTTTATGTAGCATTTTCTATATATTCTTCCGTTATTCTTGAAAATATATGACCACTGTATGCTAATAAATTTCGGCAAGAGAAAAGCCGATTTCCTGTACGTTATGTTGGTTTATAAACATGTTTGATCAAAGGTAAGTCTATTACTGCTGATTTACCTAATATAAAAAGCCTGTTTTTGAAAAAAAGAGTTATCAAAATAGGCTCTAAACATATTTTATAGAATCACTTTTTATAAAATATGGTTGATTATTTTCGGTACGCGTTGTTGAATATTAGCACTCGATAGTTGAAGTGCCGAGTAGTCAAGCATTTTCCTCCGATTGGTGGATAAGACCAACCGCTCCAGTTTTAAATGTATTGTTTATTATAAGTTTAAGATTGATTTTGTCCGTAATTTCTTTAATAAAGGTAGTCCACTGCCTAGGACTACTGGAAACATATTAATCCGATATTCATCAATCAATTCAGGTAGTTTACGAAATTCTGGTTTTCCGCCAGAAAAGATTAGTTAGATATATTAATTATATAGTGGAACAAGATCATCGTTTTATTAAGAAACATGTGCGTTCTATTTTTGGATTTAAGTCCTATAAAACAACATCTACACACTAAAAGATGCATCATATCTTCATATAGTCATAAAATTAATTTGTAGTCGAAAATACGTAAAGAGCTGCTAGAATGAATTACTGAGAATACGAAGAATAAAGGAGAGAAGCGGAGTAAAAACTAAAAAAATTAGACAAAGAAAATGGAGAGATGAACTAAATGTTAAAGATCATCAAACATTTAAAACCATTTATTGCTTCCATCATTGCAGTTGTATGTCTTTTAACTGTACAGGCAGTATGCGATCTATCACTGCCAGACTACATGTCTAACATTGTCAATGTAGGGATTCAACAAAAAGGTGTAGAAAATGCAGTACCTGAGGTTATTCGTAAAAGTGAAATGGATAAACTTACGCTCTTTATGAATGAAAATGAGAAGAAAAAAGTTGCTGACAACTATGTACATTTAGATAAGAACAGCCTCTCTCAAAGTGAACTAAAAAATGACTTAAAAGATTATCCGCAGCTTGATAAAGAGCCACTTTATAAGTTACATACAGAAGATAAAAAAATAATTAACGAACTTAACGATATCTTTGGGAAACCAATGTTAATTACACAAGGAATTGAAAAAGGTGGCTCATCTGCTTTCTCTCCTGCTGCGACAGGTGACAACAACACACCAGCGAAACTTCCGCCAAATACAGATCCTTTTGCAATCATTGCGAAACTTCCTCAAGATCAAATCAATGCAATGAAAGAAAAGGCAGATGAAAAGTTTAAGAATATGCCAGGCAGCATGGTAACGCAATCAGCCGTTTCATTCATTGAGAATGAGTATAAAAAGATCGGTATCAATATAGATAAGCTTCAATCCAATTTCATCCTTACTTCCGGCGGGAAAATGTTACTTTTATCCTTAGTAAGTATGGCAGCTACCGTTATCGTGAGTTTACTTGCTGCAAAAGTAGCTGCAGGACTCGGCAGAGACCTTAGAAAGAAAGTATTCCGGAAAGTTACAAACTTCTCGAATGCGGAGTTTGATAAGTTTTCCACTGCATCTCTAATCACAAGAAGTACAAATGATATCCAACAAGTTCAAACACTTATGGTTATGATGCTTCGCATTGTATTCTATGCACCAATTTTAGGTATCGGCGGCATTATTAAAGTACTTACTACAGACCTTTCAATGGGATGGATTATCGCAGTTGCGGTAATTGCGATTTTAAGCCTAGTCATTGGTTTATTTAGCATCGCGATTCCTAAGTTTAAGCGTATCCAAAAGTTAGTAGATAAAATTAACTTAATCACTCGTGAATCTTTAACCGGTATGCTAGTTATTCGTGCTTTTAATACTCAAAAACATGAAGAAAAGAAATTTGAAAAAGGAAATCAAGATTTAACAAAAACAAATTTATTTGTAAGCCGTTTAATGTCATTTATGATGCCAATGATGATGTTTATCATGAATGCTGTTACTGTACTTATTATTTGGGTTGGATCACACCAAGTGGATATGGGACATATGCAAGTTGGTGATTTGATGGCATTTATGCAATATACAATGCAAATCATCATGGCCTTCTTAATGATTTCAATGGTATCTATTATGGTTCCACGTGCTTCAGTTTCCGCACAACGTATCGCAGAAGTTTTAGATACTGACATTACCATTAGTGATGTAAAAGAGCCGAAAACATTTGCTTCAGACAAGAAAGGTTACGTTGAATTTAAAAATGTTGGCTTTAGATACCCAGGTGCAGAAGAAGATGTGCTTTCCAATATCACCTTTACTGCAAAACCTGGTGAAACGACAGCTTTCATCGGAAGTACAGGTAGTGGTAAATCAACATTAATCAACTTAATTCCACGCTTTTACGATGTCACAAGTGGCCAAATATTAATAGATGGCACGGATATTAGAGAAGTATCTCAGAAGGAATTAAGAGAGAAAATTGGTTATGTACCGCAAAAAGGAGTTCTCTTCTCAGGTACAATCGAGAGTAATTTGAAATATGGTAAAAAAGAAGCAACTGAAGAAGAACTCGAAAAAGCGGCGGAAATCGCGCAAGCTATGGAGTTTATTAACGCGAAACCTGAAAGCTTCCGCACAGAAATATCACAAGGTGGTACGAACGTTTCCGGTGGTCAAAAACAAAGACTTTCTATTGCGCGTGCTCTTACGAAAAAATCGGAAATCTTCATATTCGATGATAGTTTCTCAGCTCTTGACTTTAAGACAGACGCAGCATTGCGCAGAGCTTTAAACAATGAGATTACAGGAAGTACTATGTTACTTATTGCCCAAAGAATCAGTACAATCATGAATGCCGATAAGATTATTGTACTTGACGAAGGAAAAATAATTGGAACTGGTACTCATGAAGAGCTTATGGAAAACTGTGAAGTTTATAAGCAAATTGCTTTATCACAACTTTCAAGAGAGGAGTTGTCATCATGAGTGATAGAAAAATAGAAAATAGAAAACAAAGTGGCCCTGGTCCTGGCGGTGGCGGTCCTATGGGCGGCGGCATGAGAAAGATTGAGAAAGCAAAAAACTTCAAAGGAACGATGAATAAACTCCTTCAATACTTGAATCCCTATAAATTATCAATCTTAATCGTTATCCTTTTCGCAATCGGCAGTGCAGCCTTTACAATCGTTGGTCCAAAAATTTTAGGAAACGCGACAACAAAACTTTTCGAAGGACTCGTAAGCAAAGTATCAGGAGCACCCGGTGCGGCCATTGACTTTACCTATATCGGAAACATTGTCATTTTACTCCTTGGATTATATATACTGAGCACTGTGTTTGGTATTATCCAGGGGTACATTATTTCTGGAGTAGCTCAAAAAGTATCTTATAACTTCAGAAAAGAAATCGATGAAAAAATTAACCGTATGCCGCTGAAATACTTTGATAAAACAACGCACGGCGAAGTATTATCGAGAATTACAAATGACGTAGATACGGTGAGCCAAACTTTAAACCAAAGTATGTCGCAAATCATCACATCCGTTATTACAATCATCGGTGTACTTATCATGATGTTATCAATCAGCTGGCAAATGACATTAGTGGCGCTTTTAATATTGCCAGTATCGATGATTCTCATCATGGCAGTCGTAAAACGATCACAAAAATACTTCAAATCCCAGCAAGAATATTTAGGACACGTAAACGGTCAGGTCGAAGAAATTTATAGTGGTCACAATATCGTAAAAGCCTTCAACAAAGAAGAAGAAGAAGTGAAAAAATTCGAAAAGGTAAATGATACCCTTTACCATTCCGCATGGAAATCTCAATTTTTATCTGGAATGATGATGCCGATTATGACATTTATCGGTAATATCGGTTACGTCGCTGTATCTATTTTAGGTGGATGGCTTGCGGTAAAGAGAACCATCGCAGTTGGAGACATTTTAGCCTTTGTGCAATATGTTAGAAGCTTTACGCAACCAATCGCTCAAGTAGCACAAATCGCGAACGTACTTCAATCTACTGCAGCTGCTGCAGAAAGAGTCTTCGAATTTTTAGAAGAAGAAGAGGAAGTGCCAGAAGCAGAAAATCCAGTGAAGCTGCAAAAAGTTCAAGGACAAGTTACCTTCCAAGATGTTCAATTTGGATACAATCCAGATAAGATCATCATCAATAATTTCTCATCTAACATTAAACCTGGACAAAAGGTAGCAATCGTCGGACCAACCGGAGCTGGTAAAACAACGATTGTAAAACTGTTAATGCGTTTCTATGACATAAACAGCGGTGCAATATGTATCGACGGTCACGATATAAAAGACTTCACGCGAGAAGACCTGCGCAACATGTTTGGTATGGTACTTCAAGACACTTGGCTATTTAACGGCTCCATCATGGAAAATATACGTTACGGTAGACTCGATGCTACAGACGAAGAAGTAATTGAAGCAGCGAAAGCAGCTCACGTTCACAACTTCGTAAAAACATTACCAAATAAATATCAAATGGAACTAAACGAAGAAGCAAGCAACGTATCCCAAGGACAAAAGCAACTACTAACAATTGCACGTGCCCTTATAGCGGATCCGAAAATATTAATACTCGATGAAGCAACAAGCTCCATTGACACTCGTACAGAAGTACTGATTCAAAAAGCGATGGAAAACCTTATGGAAGGTAGAACAAGCTTCATTATCGCTCATAGATTATCAACAATACGTGATGCAGATTTAATCCTTGTCATGAAAGACGGAGATATTGTAGAACAAGGTAATCATGAAGAGTTATTGAAAGCTGATGGTTTCTATGCTTCGCTTTATAATAGTCAGTTTGAAGGTGCGGATGCTTCTTGAGTTAGGTGAAAGTCCATTTAAATAACTAAACCCACGAAGAAAATGCATTTTCTTCGTGGGTTTTTATTATTTTTAAGGTTCTGTTACAAAGTTTTTAAAAGTAAGCTAGACTTTTGCAAAACAGAGTGAGGAGCATGATAAATGGGATGTTTTAAAGGGAAACAATTTAAAAAGAACATTAGAAGATTAATTAATACATTCTTGTAATGTTTTAGTGTTTCTCCTCCTTCTCTTGTTTTATGAATATCTCCAAAGATAAGGAGCATTTCTTCCCGATTAATTGTTGCACAACGGATAACCGGTTTAATTAAAGGGAATTATCAAAAAGGGTACTATAAAATAGAACAAGCCAAAGAAATAGATAAGGAGTGAGCAAGCGATGGACAACATGATTAATACGGGCAGCTTTGGTTTACAAAGGGGACCTGATCAAAAAACGGTTGGCCAGTATTTGTTCGATTGTCTGAAACTGGAGGGCATAACCGAAATTTTTGGTGTCGCAGGGGACTATAATTTTACACTTCTTGATACTTTGGAGTGTTATAACGGCATCCGTTTTATAGAAGGACGAAATGAACTAAACTCGGGCTACGCTGCAGATGGCTATGCAAGAATCAAAGGAATATCGGCTCTTATTACGACATTTGGGGTCGGGGAGCTCAGTGCATGCAATGCGATAGCGGGAGCCAACAGCGAGCATGTGCCAATTATACACATTGTGGGTGCGCCTCCTGAGAAGGATCAAAAAGAGCATAAGCTTATGCATCACACCTTAATGGATGGGAATTTTGACGTTTTTCGCAAGGTGTATGAGCAGATTACGGCATATACCGCGGTGCTTACGCCGGAAAATGCCAAGATTGAAATTCAGACTGCGATTCGCATTGCTAAGGAAAAGAAAAAGCCGGTATACCTGGTTGTGGCTAATGATTTAGTGACCAAGCCGATTAAAGTCTGGGCAGAACCGGTACCACCACGTCCAACATCCAACCCGAATACCCTTCAGGCTGCAGTGAATCATGTCCGTCCGCTTTTGGAACGTGCCCAACGACCGGTTATCCTGGTGGATGTGAAAACGATGCGATTCGGCCTTCAGACAGCGACTCAGCAGCTAGCCGATGCAATGAATGTGCCTGTTGTAACGATGATGTACGGGAAGGGCGGATTCGACGAGAACCATCCAAATTATATCGGAATGTATTTAGGCTCTTTCGGGAGGACTGAAGTCCAAAGTACAGTGGAGAATGCAGATTGTATCATTGCGATTGGTATGGTATGGGCGGATACAAACACCGCAAGTTTTACCGCAAAGCTGAACCCACTGATAACTGTCAATATTCAACCAGATATAGTTAAAATCGCTGAGGCGGAATATCCGAATGTTCTTGCAGCCGACATGCTACTTGCTGTGCAGAAGTTGAGTTATACAGGCAGAGGTTTGACAAAAAAATTGTCATTCCCTTATGAGCAATTCACAACTATTGCCGACGGACCTCTAATGGCGGACGGCTATTATCCACGTTTTCAGCGCATGCTGAAAGAGGAGGATATTGTAATCGCCGAGACCGGAACGCTTTATTACGGAATGGGAGAGATAAGACTGCCGGGCAATGTAACATATATTGGACAAGGTGGATGGCAGTCCATCGGTTACGCAATCCCTTCGGCGTTTGGTGCTATTATGGCCGCGCCGGAACGCCGAGTATTGGTGTTTACAGGTGACGGTGCCCTGCAGCTAACGGTACAGGAAATCAGTTCTATGCTCTATTACGGCTGCAAGCCTATAATCTTTGTTTTGAACAACGATGGTTATACAATCGAGAGATATTTAAATGTCAAAACAGAGGATCAAAAGTACAACGAAATCCCTCAATGGTCTTACACCAAGCTGGCCGAAGCTTTTGGAGGTAACGCGTTTACCGTTACAGTCCGGACCTATGGAGAGCTTGATCAGGCTATAATCCATGCTGAAAAGGAAAGCGCCAAAAGACTCTGTATTATTGAAATGATCGCAGGGAATCGAATGGACGCACCTGAATATATGCGACGGATGCGTAGTTATATGGAGAAGCAGGAAAAGCAGCGCAGTCAGAACTAGTATCCAATTCCCTAGTCCCTAATTGGATACTAATTGAACAGTTCTAATCATATTCTTTTAATAAAACGCAATTAAAGGGGTGTAAAGTAAGTTGACAAAAGTTAAGGTTAGTTTACGACCCATTGCAAGTAAGTTCAATTTACCTACTGTTTTGAAAACAACTATACTACCAGGTGACTCAATTGAAAGGTTATTTATTGCAACCCAGGTAGGAGAAATCTTTTACATAGGAGACGGAGTTATAAGGACTTTTTTAGATATTCGCCCGCGAATTATCAAATTAGGCACGTTTGAAGAAGGTGTCTCTAGTAGCGGTTATGATGAACGAGGATTGCTAGGACTAGCGTTTCATCCACAATTTTATCAAAACGGTTTATTTTACCTTCATTATTCAGTAGCTGGCACTCAAGGTCCGGGTGCCCTTTCTGAACCTTTTAAACCTAATCCGTGTGATCCGAAAACTTTAAACTTAAAGTGGGTAAATAGAGATACTCAATATGATCATATTGATACGGTTGAGGAATGGATTTTACAATCACATAGTCAACCTCAAAAACGACGGACATTACTTAACATAAAAAGGCCCTTTTTTAATCATAACGGAGTCAATAGTTTAAACTTTTCACCTGAGAGTGGAAAACTTGTTTTTACAAATGGAGATGGTGGATCGGGTTATGATCCATTTAATTTAAGCCAGGATGATTTAGAAATAGCGGGCAAAATAATTGAAATTGATGTAAGTAAAAATACATTCATAAATAACCCTCCAGTAGTTACACGCTTTAATGAGTTTCCTTTATCTATACAAGAAACACTTACAGTAATTGCGAAAGGAGTTCGGAATATAACAGGTATTTCATTTCAAAGGTTTTATAATCAATATATCAAATATGCTGGAAATGTCGGGCAGGATATTGTAGAGTCTATTTTTTCGTTTGTTCATTATAAACCCATACCGGTTACCGAACTTGTTCAAACGCATTTAATGAGATCCACTCCCAATCAAGATGGATTTATTAATTTTGGTTGGCGAGGATGGGAAGGAGAATTTCCTACTTCTTTTATAAGGCACTGTTCTGAGAATCCTACTTTGGATGAGAGAACAATGGCTTATTATAATGAAACAATAGAAACATCAGTGAGGCGCATACAGCCCCTAATTAGTTATTTTCATAAAGATTCCAGAGCAGATAAGTTTGGAGGAACCTCACTTACAGGAGTACAACCATATATGGGAACTACAATTCCTAATTTAACTGGTAGTATCGTGTTTACTGATCTTGCTAAGAAAGAAGAATTTCAATCTCCAGTAAAGGGAGTGTTAGCTTTTACTAGAGCAGCTCTAGACGGGAAACGTAATGATTTTCATGTTATTGAAACCACTTATGATTTTGGGACTCAAGCAGCTTATTATGTTAGTTTAGGAACAAACTTAGATCAAACTAGATTATATTTAGGAGTTTATGGTTCTATGAAAGTAACTGAATTTAACAAAGGTACTATTTTTGAAATTGTTCCATGATACGGTATAAACTCTTAGTCTAAAAATATATGGAATTCATACTTTTTCAAACGCACGACTTAGCGCCTCTTAAAAAACCTTCTATGGATAAACATCTATTGTATAGTGATTCCTAACAAGCAGAAAGTAAAACATAACCAATAAGTATTTGAATAAAAATAGAAAGTGGTGAATTAAGTCTCTTTAGGGGGAATTTGATGAATCGCTTTAGAAGCTATTGGTATCAATGGATGATAGAGCAGGATGCGAATTTTGTTCATAAAAGAAAGGTGACGCCTGCAAGTAGGTTAGTCATTACAGCATTACTCGGTTCATTTGCTGCTATTTTTCAATCTGCGGGGAACTTAATCCCTGGAATTGGGTTATTTATTAGTCCTTTCGCGACGCTACCGATTTTTCTAGCTATTTGTTATTCTATTCGTGAGGGAGTACTTTCTTATATTCTTACTATTTTCCTATTATTCATTATTGAGCCAAGTGAACTAATTGTCTTTCCCTTTACTACAGGCTTATTAGGTATAGCGTTAGGAGTATCCTTTTTACAATTCAAGAGGAGGATTTGGGTAATTTCCTTTTCAGCGATATGTCTACTTATAGGAATTATGATCATTCTCGATATCTTCCGTTTTCCTGTACTTGGTCCTACTATTCATACGACTATGGATATAAAAGTTATTACATTAATATTTATACTGAGTTTTTTATACTGCTGGATCTATGCAGAGTTGTGTAGAATAATAATGAATAGAGTATATAAAGTATGGTCTTAGCAATTGCATAAAATCTTTTTGAACAAATACACTTTCTCATATATTTTTAAAAATTGGAGATGTAAGCCATGTATAACATTGAAATTAGAAGGCCGAATTCGAATGATTTAGATGAATTACATTTGTTTTTTCGTCTTGTTATTACTAATACATTTAAAAACGAAGGGTTATCACATCTATTAGATGACATAGAAAATGAAATTAACTCGAAAAAGAAATATTTAAAAAATGATTTTGATAGTAATGGAGAAAATCGTTACTTTTTATTAGCGATAGATACAAGTAACGATAAAATCATTGGAACGATTGAAATCGGTCCAGCAAGTGCATTGATTAATAGTTGTACAGACGGTGTACTTAAGGATTTGTATGAAATAGGAACTGTATTTATACTTCCGGAGTATCAAAGAAAAGGTATAGGGAGTTTACTACTAAATACAATGTATCTTACATTACTTAGCAGAGGAATAATCGAATGCTGTTTAGATAGTGGATACAAAAAAGCACAAAGTATATGGACAAAAAAGTTTGGAAAACCTAGTTATGTGCTGAAGGATTATTGGGGCGAATCAAACGATCATATGATTTGGAAAAAAAGTTTACATGATATACCTATAATATTTGAATTATAAAATGAAATATCTCTCTTAACATAGCTTTTCTTACATACTTATGCTATTATTTATCTTTATAATAAAAGAGGACGTGAATGAACTTGATTAAAATTAATATTCCTGAAGCTGATGTTTCAATTACTGAACGTAACCAAGTTATTAAAGGAGACGAGCCATTAATTACTCCAATTAACGGTTTTATCGATTTCCACTTGTTCCCTAGAGATAAAGGCGGCATTTTTATGTTTTACAATATTAATGACGAACTTCTTTTCGTAGGTAAAGCTCGTAAAATTAGACAACGTATTAAAAAGCATTTTGAAGATAATGTTTCACCAATCAAAAATAATCGTGATGAAGTATACCGTATCGATGCATGTATCGTAGAAGATCCAACTGAAAGAGAAATTTACGAAACATACATCATTAATAAGTACAAAGCGAAATATAACGTTGATAAAGTGTTTTATAAATAAACAACATTAGCGAAATGAAACAATCCTAGTACATACACTAGGATTGTTTTTATTTATATAGCTTTGTAATTTTTGTCCGTAATGATTTTCCTCGCATTTGTTCCTCCTTATAAGGGAATAGATTATTTAATCGGCAGAATTTTTTCGTATTTTAAAGTAATGAGCGGCAATTAAACAAAGTACCCCTATAAATAACATAATAATTCCAAAAGTTTTATGCTTTCCTTCGAAGAAAGGTATGTCTGTAATTACATTTGTCATACATAAGCCTAAGAACACAAGAATTGGTCCAATCCAAAGTAATATGTTGCCTAATTTTGTGTGTTTCTCCATGTAAACCCTCCTTTTTTTACATATATATCCATCTTTATCGCAATCCATAACTTCTAAATAAAGGTTAAAGTAAATCCCCAAGAGAAATATATTTTCTTTCATAACAAAAATTAAAGCATCATATATTGGTACAAGCAAATGAGAAAGGAGATCATCATGAATTGGCTAGAAGCTTTTATTTTAGGAATTATTCAAGGGCTGACAGAGTTTTTACCTATAAGCAGTACAGGTCACCTATATTTAGGGCGACATATTTTTCAGTTAGATGAGGCAGGTTTGTTTTTAGATACGATGCTGCATATAGGGACGTTACTTGCGGTGTTTATTTATTATAGAAAAGAATTTATTTATTTAATAAAAAATCCATTTTCAAAGCTTATGCTATTACTTATTGTCGGGACGATACCTGCGGTTGTAATCGGCTTATTATTTAAAGACTTTTTTGAAGATATTTCAAAAACAGGTATAACAATAGGTTGGGAGTTTTTAGTGACGGGTTTATTTCTTTATATGGCCGATAAACAAAAGAACGGTCGTAAAAAAATGAATGATATTACATATAAAGATGCATTCATAATTGGTTCATTTCAAGCAGTAGCTATATTTCCAGCAATTTCCCGTTCTGGAATGACAATTGTCGCTGCATTATGGAGAAAGTTAGACCGCGAAACAGCGGCGTACTTTTCCTTTTTATTATCAACACCAGCTATTGTCGGAGCTATCATCTTGCAATTTGCAGATGTTTTTCAAGGGAAAGCTGAATCTATTTCTAGTACATCACTAATTGTCGGAACATTATCAGCAGCGTTCTTTGGTTACATAGCAGTTTCATGGATGATTCAATATTTAAAACGTCATTCTTTAAAAGTATTCGCGTATTACGTATGGGGATTAGGTATTTTAATTTTAATGTTGCAATTCACACAGGTGTTTTAAATATAATTATCAAGGAATTATTAGTTAAGATCCTGTTCCATTCATACACGACAGGATCTCTTTTCATTAAGGGGGAAAAAATGTTTACTAAGGCTATTGTTATTGGTGGAAGTATCGCAGGAAAACTCGCCGCAAAGGCTTTATCAAATACGTTTGAAGAAGTAATCATTGTAGAAGCTGGTGAAGAATGGGATGGAAATGGTCCGCGAAAAAGAGTTCCGCAAAGTAATCATCCGCATGTGTTATTAAAAGGCGGCGAAGAAGCACTTGAGGAGTTGTTTCCTAACATTACTAATGAATTAATTGAAGCAGGTAGCATCGTAAATAACTTTACTCGCGATTTAAAATGGCATCAGTTCGGCCTATGGAAGCAGCCTTTCAAAGGCGAAATAAATATGATTCAACAAAGTCGTCTTCTGTTAGAATCGCATATTCAAAAACGAATTGAACAAGTTTCAAATGTTACTTCGAAGTATGAAATGTTGGTTGAAGGATTACTAGTAGATAACAAACTTAATAAAGTCTATGGAATAACAGCTAAATGTTTGAAAACAGGAATGAAAGAAGAATTTCATGCAGATCTTGTTGTTGATGCAAGTGGATTTGGTTCGAAAAGTATAGATTGGTTACAAGAATACAATTTCGAAGTACAAGAAGAGAAAGTAAGAATTGATTTGTTTTACGCAACTAGAATGTTTAGGCTCAAAGAAAAAGAGAAATTAGACTGCTGTAATATGCTTATGTCTCCAAGTTTTCCTGAGAATCCTTATGGTGTTCTAATTCAAACGATTGAAGATGATCGTTATTTTGTTACTTTTAGTGGATATGCGAATGAAAAAGCACCGCAAACAGATGATGAATTTTATGATTTTACTGAAAACCTATCAATCACTAATGTTATAGAGTTTCTAAACAAATCTGAGGCGATTACCGATATAAAAACGTACAAAATTCCATATCAAGTACGCAGGCGATTTGATCTAGTTAATAATTTGCCTGAAGGATTGTTAGTAGTTGGAGATGCGCATTGTCGTTTTGATCCAGTTTTCGGACAAGGTGTTTCAGTTGCAGCTATGGAAGCTCACCAATTGCAACTAATTCTTCAAGGGAGAAAAAGGCTTGATAAAACATTAACTCGAGAGTTTTATAGGAAGACTGCTATGATTATCAAAACACCTTGGGAAATGACCACAACGGAGATAGCACGTCATCCTAAGTTACAGAAAGAATTAACTACGAAACAAAAATTTCAGCAATGGTATACGAAACAAATATATCAACTTTCTGCAAGTGATTCTGATATTTATATTCGGTTAGTCAGAGTTATGAACTTAATTCGTAGTCCATTTCATCTTTTTCATCCTAGAGTATTACTTACTGTATTACTCAGACGAAAGAAATAGCAGGAAAATTATCGTTTAAAAAAGAATGTATAACAGTTAGTAAATCAAGAAGGGGTAAACGGGATGGAAATATACATAGAACAATTAAAGAATCAAGACGCTGAAGATTTATTTAATTTTGAACTCACGAACAAATCATTTTTTGAAACAATGGTACCAAGTCGTGGCTCTAATTATTACGTGTATGAATACTTTCAAAAGCAACTTGCCGAACTATTAAAAGAACAAACTGAGGGGATTTCTTATTTTCATCTCATACGTAATACAGAAAAAGAAATTGTAGGACGTATCAATTTAGTTGATGTAGATAAGGAAAAACGAATTGGGTCGTTAGGCTACCGAGTTGGAGAGAAGTTTACTAAAAAAGGAGTTGCAGCATCATCTGTAAAATTGATTTTGGCTCAAGCAAGAGTCTATGAAATTAATGAAATACATGCTATGACAACAACAAATAACATAGCTTCACAAATTGTATTAGAAAAGAACGGATTTTCTCGTGAAAAGGAAGCGGAGACAACTACTGTAGATTTAAACGGGGAAAACGTAAATTTCGTACATTATATTTGGAGGACCACTAAGGGTTAAAAATAATAGGGAGGGACATGTACATGAAGGATTTACGTTATCCAATAGGTCAATTTACTTACGTAGGAACTATTACAGAAGAAATAATTGATAAATGGATTCAAGAAATAGAGGATTTACCTAATGAACTAGCAAGAGCGATAAAAGATTTAGATCAGAAGCAGTTAGATACACCGTATCGCGTCGGTGGATGGACTGTTCGCCAAGTTGTTCATCATGTTGTTGATAGTCATATGAATAGCTACATACGCTTTAAATTAGCACTGACAGAAAAGAATCCAACTATTAAACCGTACAAAGAAGAAAAATGGGCAGAGCTACCTGACTCGAAATTACCAGTAGATGTTTCACTTGTAATGCTAGATTCATTACATAAAAGATGGATTAACTTATTATATTCTTTAGAACCGGCAGATTTAGAAAAGACATTTAATCATCCTGAATCAGGAGAAACAAAACTTGCTGCTGCAATTGGACTATATGCATGGCACGGTCGTCATCATACAGCTCATATTACTTCTTTAAGAGAGCGTTTAAATTGGTAACATTAGAGAAGGCGACAGAAATTGATGCAGCAGTTTTATTTCAAATGCAAATAGACTCATTTAGTCCTTTATTAAATAAATATAAAGACTATGAAACAAATCCAGCAAATGAATCTATTGAAAAAACTATTTTAAGAATAAATAATCCGAGCAACAACTTTTATAAGATGATAATAGATTCGAACCTTGTTGGAGCGATATGTATATCCCAAAAAGAAAGACCTTATAAATTTTGGATCAGTCCAATGTTTATTCATCCAATCTATCAAGGGAAAGGAATCGCTAAGAAGGTACTTATTTTAATTGAAGAGATGTTTCCAGAAGCACGGAGTTTTGAACTTGCTACGATTTTAGAAGAAGAAAGAAATTGTTTTCTATACGAAAAAATGGGGTATAAAAGAACAGAAGTAATAAAGAAATTAAATGATAAAACTACACTTATTTATTACAAAAAAGAAAGGTAAAGCATTTGAAATACGCTTTACCTTTTTATGTTATTTTAGATTAAATATACAAAAACAACGCATATTCTTCCAAAATACTCGGGTTAGTAATTTCTATAATGAATAAATATGCGGAAAGGCGTTATTTCGTCGTATATGTTACTAACGCTTTTTGAATGCTTAAAATACTATCGTCACCTTTAAATTCTTTCGTAATTGGATCATCCATACTAGATACCCAAATTTTAAGCTCTGCATCTAAATCAAAATGCCCAGCTGTTTCAATGCTAAATTGTGTAATGCTTTTATAAGGAATAGAATGATACTCTGTTTTTTTACCTGATATTCCTTGTTTATCTACTAAAATAAGACGACGATTTGTAAATACGATTAAATCACGAATTAATTTATAAGCATGCTCAACTTTCTCATCGTCTAGCATAATCTTTTCTAAATCACGTTCAACGCTTTCTGTACTCGCACTTGATGCATTTCCTAAAATACCACTAAATAAACCCATATGAAATTCCTCCTTTATAATATGTGGAATGAGTTTCTTATATTGTACCATGCGAATGGCTAATAGATTATGACATTGCTTCAATAGTTTTTTGTTATTATTGCAACCAATTTATATAACCTCATCCTAAAATCTTGTGCTAACATATAATTAAGAAAACAGAAGTAGAGGGATATAGCATGAAAAATATCGGTTTAGTATTAGAAGGCGGCGGAATGAAAGGATTATATACTGCAGGAGTACTCGAATATTTTATGGAAAGGGACTTATTCTTTCCGTATGTAGTCGGTGTATCCGCCGGAGCGTGTATGGGAGCAACATATTTGTCACGTCAAAAAGGAAGAAATAAAAAAGTGAATACAGAGCTAGTAGCAGATCACAGGTATATATCTTATCGAAACTTAATTCAAAAACGTGAATTATTTGGAATGGATTTTTTATTTGATGAAGTACCAAACAAAATTGTACCGTTTGATTTTCAAACATTCCTAAATTCAAATGAACAGTTTGTAATCGGAACGACTGATTGTGAATCAGGACAGGCAGTTTATTATAATAAAACAGAACATGGAAATGATATTTTAAAAATTATTCGTGCATCAAGCTCTGTGCCGTTTATAGCACCTGCTGTAGAATATGATAATCGAAAATTGTTAGATGGAGGGATTATAGATCCTATTCCAGTTTTTAAAGCGCAAAATGATGGTTATTTAAAAAACGTTGTTATAATGACAAAGCCAGAAGGATACGAGAAGCAGCGTAATAAATTTTCTGGACTAGCTAAAATTTTATATAGAAGATATCCAAAAATCGCAGAGCATTTAGTAGAACATTATCGTTTTTATAATGAAACTGTATCTTATATGAATCACAACGAACAAAAAGATAATTTTTATGTAATTCAGCCAAGCGCACAGCTTCCTATAAGCGGAATAGAAAGAAATAAAGAGAAACTTGTTAACCTATATAATCTCGGCTATACAGATGCTCAATATCATTATGAAAAATTATTAAATTGGATAGAGAAATAAAGGGGTGGAAAGTTGCTATTAGGTAAAAAGGTTATTTTTAATGAATTGCAGAAAATGCATAGTCCGCTGCTTAAACCGTTTCCGAATTGTGACCTTCGAAAAATACGAAAAGATTTTAATAATATGTTTACAGAAGATGATTGCATAAGCGCTGATTTAAATTATTATTGGATGCATACAGCAGGTACTTTAAGTTACATACTTAATAACAACGAAAAGGAGATTGTGTTTGATCAAATAAAGTGGCTAAAGAAATCGTTTTTTGAATGGTTTCCGCAATATCGTTTTATAGAAACAGAAATTGTGAAGTATCCCATTTTGTATAGAGATTTCATGAATTATGAGAAGGCCCGGAAACTATTACTGTATTATCTTACTGAATAAAAATAAAAACGTACAAGTTATGCTGCTTGTGCGTTTTTTTGTTCATAAAAAATACAATTTTAATACCTTGTTTATATAGGGATTCTAATACGAAGAAAGAAGTACATATAGAATGATGTAAAGGAGGGAGAGGCGTTTAGATACCGTTTTCCTTTAATCCATTATCCAATTCGAATATAGTTAGTTATTTATGATAAAATATTTCGAGTGAAATCAAGTACTTATTATATCCAGTATTAAATAAGTTAAGCCAGGAGGAACAATAGTAACATGGAAAACGTGTCAAATATAGATAAATTGGAATCAATAAAATCTTTACAATCGACAATTCGTAAACTTGAAAATGCTTTTTCACAGATGACTCAAAAGGGAGCAAATACTACCTTAGTGAAAAAAAGGCTTAAAGCCGTTTGTATAGGGCTAGCAGTGTTAGAGAACGTGTGGAATCAAGAAAGTCATCGGTATAGCCAAGAAGAGTTAGCAGAAGCTCGTAATATCCTTGCTGGTTTGCTTCCATCAATTGAGAGAGCCTATGATAAGTCTAAGGCTGGTAGTCCTCAAAGAACACTTTTAGAAAGAAGAATAAAAGCGTTGGAACTTTCTATTCAGGCAATTGATAAACCTTCTAAAATTTTATAAAAGCAATCTAGTGAAAAGAAAGAAATACAAAGGAGGCAGATGGGTGACTTCAATAATTAGTCCTAAGTTAGAGGAGCTTAATAATCAATTAAAAAAAGGAAACGAGAAAGCAATTTATACTTTTTTGCATGAAATAAAGTCAAATAATACGCCACTAATAGAACAATGTCCTGTAGAAAATCAGTATAAGTTTATAACGTATATATGGTTAGGGGATCAAAAAACTGAAAACGTTTATGTATTCGGTAGTTTTCCTGGTTGGGATCTGTCTGTAAATCAACTACAACGGTTGTTACAGACAGATATTTGGTATGTAACGTTTAGGACGGATGAGAGTTTTATTTCAACGTACTATTTTTCAGTAAACGATTTTTTCGAAAATGATTGGATAAAGCGCAGTGAAAAGTACCAACTAGATCGATTTAATAAAAATACATTTGGAGAAGATGCCAATAAAGCGTCTGTGTTAAACATAGGAATGGAAGTACAGTATAGCAGTCGTTTTCCTTCAGATCATTATCCATCTGGAAAAATTGAAACATATTCTTTTCATAGTACGATTTTAAATGACACACGTAAAATTTATATTTATACGCCTCATGACTATTCTCACACTTCACATCTTCAAGAACTTCTCATTGTGTTTGATGGGAATTCATTCATTAATAACCTTTCAATCGCAAGAACACTCAATTATTTAATATACGAAAAAGAAATCCCATCTTGTATTGCTGTTGCAATAGAACCCGTTGATCGACTAGAAGAGCTAACTTATAACGATAAAATGAATACATTTTTAACGGAGGAACTACTTCCATGGATTCAAGCTAGGTATCACGTATATCAAGAAAAGAATCATACAACAATTGCTGGTTTCAGTCTTGGTGGCTTAGCAGCTTTTTATGCAGCGCTTCAAAATCCACATGTTTTCGGAAACGTGTTGTCAATGTCTGGATCCGTGCATTGGAAAAAGGATGGTTATGAAAATCAAATTCCTTGGATTGAAAATCAAATTTCATCTATAGATTCTAATACGAGTCAACCTCATTTTTACATAGCAGCAGGAGAACTTGAAAACAAACCTCTTTTAACGGATAATAGACGCCTGTATAAAGCTTTAAAAGAAAAAGGATACCAAATTACTTATGAAGAGTTTCAAGGCGGTCATGACGGTGTTTGGTGGCGAGAAAAGTTATTTGATGGGTTGAAAGCATTAAAACATACAAAAATCACACTATAAAATAAAAAGGAGAGAGAATCTATGAATCAAGATGAGCTAGATAAAAAACTTAAAAAACAAGAAATTTTAGTTAAAGATGAAAAAGTTTGGTCGTTCACGTATGAGGATCATATTAGCTCTATCGTTAAACAGGCAGAAAAGACAGGAGCGTTTAATGATTTACCTGGGAAAGGGAAACCTCTTAATCTTGATAAAGATCTTTCGTATAATCCTGACAAGCAACTTTATAGAACTTTGAAAAATAATCATGTTTTGCCTAGGTGGATTGAACTTTCAAAGGAAATAGATCATCTAAAAGAAAATTTAAAAGAACTAACGGATAATGTAGAAGCAGCTATGTTAATTACAACTATTAATAAAAAGGTCTCAGAACATAATTTACTTTGTCCGCCAAGTGCGCAAAAAATGAGGGTTAAAACGGATATTTAACGATTTTCAATGAAGTTATCTGTTGCTATTTAATTAAGTAGGGCATTTTCAATTCATTATTAAGGGGAGGCAAATGTAATGAAGAATACGTATCAACTTCAAATTCCGAAAGAACTAGAGCAGTATCGTAGTATTTTAGAAGAAAGTGTGAAACCTTATATTAAAGTGTCTGGAACATTAGCAGAGACAACGCTTTTTGAGAGTAAATTTGGTGGTTATCCGTATTTACCTATAGATCAAGAGCATCCTAAAGATTCAAATGGACAACCTATGATGTTACTTGCGCAGCTAAACTTTGAAGAAATGCCGCATGTTGAATATATGCCTCAAAAGGGTATGCTACAGTTTTTCGTAAGTGCTGAAGATGAGCTTTACGGAGCAGATTTTGATCATCCAACAATCCAAAAAGACTTTCGAATTATTTATCATTCTACAATTATAGAAGATTTAAATAAGGTTATTATTGATTTTAGTTATTTAAACACTTCAGAATTAGAGGACTTTATCATACCTGAAGCAGCGAAATTAAAGTTTGAATTGGGTTATCAGCCCGTAACATCAAGGGATTATCGATTTGAAAAGATGTTTAGTGAGGAAATTGATTGGGAAGAAATTGTTGATGAAGAAAATAATACAGAATTAGGCGAACTGTATGATGATTTATGTAAAGATCAAGGGCATAAATTTGGTGGTTATCCATTTTTCACACAGACAGATCCAAGGGAATGGGAAGAAAAATACCAGCAACATGATATATTATTGCTGCAAATCGATACAGATGATTCATTAAATATTATGTGGGGAGATTCTGGTGTTGCTAATTTCTTTATAAAGAAAGACGATTTATTAAATCTAGATTTTTCCAATGTTATTTACAATTGGGATTGTTACTAAAAATAGATAAATGGATTACTAGCTAGCAAAAGAAATCTTCCTGAAGGTGAGGAGGATTTTTTTACGTTAAAAATAAACGTTATGTTAACTAGAATGAAGAATACAATGAAAGTCAAGCGTAAATAAAAGAAATAACAACAAAAATATAAAATAATAAAACATATGTAATTAGCAATAAATCTATAAAGCAAAACATAAAATGAAATTTATCATTTGTATAGAAAAATTTATTTCGCATAAAAAAAATTCCGTGCTAATCAAAATTATTTTTGATTCGTTAAACGATAATTAATCGATTAAGATTTGCTGTGATTAATTTATAGCAAAATAAACGATAAAAACTGTAGAAATTCATTTAGATAAGATTTTATATGAATCTCATTAAAAACCCCCGTTTCGTCTCATTAAGTATAGTTTACTTGGTTTTTGATACAGATAAACACTTACTCTATATAACTTCGTATAATATATATTATGTTAACTAGTAAAAAGTAATAAACCTATTATATATTAGTTATGGTTGTTAGCCTCCCCTTTTTAATTTGGTTCATAATGTGTTGTAGATTGTGTGGTTATTTGTTTTTTAAGTTATTTATGTTGTGTTATTGATAAGAATGTTTCCGTGTATAATTTATATTTTAGTTAATAAAAAACGCAATTCGTTTAAAGTGAACGAATTGCGTTGATATGATTAAGAATAAGTTTTTAAAATTAGTTTGCTACAGCAATTGCTTCGATTTCAATTAATAAGTTATCGTTAATTAACTTTCTAACTTCTACAGCTGAACTTGCTGGTGGATTCTTAGTATCAATGTATTGATCTCGAACACCTCTAACAATGGCCATTTGAGAAATATCTGTTAAGAAAAATGTTAATTTTACTACATCATTAAAATTTAATTCTGAAGCTTCTAATGCTACTTTAATATTTTCAAATACTTGGCGCGTTTGCGTACCTAAATCTCCATGCCCAACTATATGACCATCAACATTAATCGCTACTTGTCCTGATATGTAAATTGTCCGTGTAGCGTTACTAACCTCAACAATATGTGAGTATCCAAAAGTTGCTGGCATAGTTTCCGGGTTGATAAATTTCTTTTGCAAGGTGCATCTCCCCTATTTATATCGTATTTTCTTCATGTTTGATTTTAGATGAATATCTATTTTACAAATGATTTTTCACATATCCTTCTGCTACATATGTGGAGTTATAATACGCTGCTTATATTTATAAAATTAGGTATTTAATAGATTATATATGTTTGATTTTCTTGAGTGCTGATACTAATTATGCCTTGTTTTATTAATTCTTCAGTTATTTTTGTATAGAAAAAGTGATACCACCAAATAAAAAATTCTTCGTAAGTTATTTCTTTTGCGTATCTGCTGCTTGCAAAGTATTCTTTTAAAGGTTTCTCATTTTCTTTACATAATAAGATCAAATCTTTACTGATTGTGTTCGCGATTTCGTTAAGTATAGATAAATCTACGGCTGTAAACACTGGGATAACAGGTTGTGAATTTTTATATAAGCCTAATTTTTCGTATAATACATTTGAATTTAAGTCTACTTGTCTATCTACTGCTACAAAATTTTTAACTAATTGTTTTTTGTATAATTAATATCAGTAATAGCATCGTGAAAATATTCTTCAAACGTTTCTTTATTCGCAGTTATTAAATTCAAAGTTGTATATCGAGTGTTTCCATAAAGACCAATTTGATATTCCCCTAAATCCAAATACGTATTACCATACATTCCAAAGGACTCTTTGTCTGTTTGTTCTTGTTCTATAATCGCATAATAATATCTTTTATTGTTTCTCAAAGGCCGTTCTGTTTCTAAATAGTTTTCCTCAATGTTAATTATTTGTCCAAAATCTAATAACACACCACTATATAGTAAAAGACTATACGATTCTTTAGGTAAATGATTAAATGTCTCGATTCTTTTAGACATAGCATCAATTTGATTAGAATGCTTTTCAATTATGTTAAGTGCAGTTTTAATTAGAGGCTCACATAGGTTATACAGTTTTTCTCCTTCATTAGCTGTTATAACCATACATGTTGGATAGTAACTCCCTTCTGTCTCATTCAATAAACCTCCTAGTTCTAATGCGTGCATTTGTTTTTCGAATTCCTCGTTAGTCCAATTTAGCTTCGTTTTTATAGTATTTGATTCTATGCCCAGATGGAGCATTACAAGTAAATATTGAAGGTTTGTTCCGCTTATTTTTAAAGTTGGATAATTGTCAACTTATGAAATCATTTTTGTCTCATAAGTTGTTTTAAGTATTTTCTCCGGAGTATAATTAGCAAGCATTTTAAAATACCTTCTTTTTTAGTAATTTAATTGTAAAACCTATGTATTTACTATGTTCTATAAATAAAAATTAGTATCCTTTAATGATTTCAAATAAAAAACCTTAGTATAGCTATGTTGATACCTATACTAAGGTTATCTAGAATTCTATATTTAGTTATTGCTATTTAATAGTTTGCATTTAGACTTCTTTTTTCTTTCTTCTAGCATTTATAGATTCTCCTTCCTGTGGATAATTAGTTACCTATCTGCTTCTATAACATATAAAGAAACATGCGGTCTTTGTTGTTTATAAGAAAGAATGTACTTAAACAAAACAATTCACAAATACATAATATTAGTTTTAGCTGCTGCTAAATGAATTCTATTTTTTATATATAAATAATAAATTTGAAGAATTTATGAAATGTACTGCATTTAAGCTGAAAGGTAAAATGATTTCGTTTAAACTACAATTAGCTACAATAACAACATACGTATATTGTTAAACGTAAAAAGGAGAACTAATGAAAAAGAAATATATGAATCAAATTCCGACTGATGTAAGTTTTAATCCGAAAGATATTATCGGTTTAATGACTGATTACTTTAAAATGAAAACAAAGCTACGTCCTGTAAAGAATTTACCTATTGTTTTATCGAATAAAAATAATGAATCTTTAGAGAGTGTGACATGGTTTGGGCACTCTGCTTCTCTTTTGAAAATAGAAGGTAAAAAATTGTTATTAGACCCTATGTTTGGAGATGCCTCTTCCCCATTTCCTGTGTTTAATAGTAAGCGGTATAGTGGTGCTTTTTCTTTAGAACATGATGAACTTCAAGAAATTGATGCGATTATCATTTCTCATAATCACTATGATCATTTAAATTACAAAAGTATTATGCGGTTAAAAGATTATGCGAAGCATTTTTATGTCCCGATTGGAGTTGCGCGTTATCTTATTAAATGGGGTGTTTCACCTAATAAAATTAGTGAACATAATTGGTGGGATGAAATTACGTTTGATAATATTAAGTTAGTTTGCGCTCCTGCAAGGCATTTCTCTGGACGAAGTATGACAGATAAAGATCGTTCTTTATGGTGTTCATGGCTTATTCTTGGTCAAGAAACTAAAGTCTTCTTTAGCGGTGATAGCGGTTATGCGCCTCACTTTAAGGAAATTGGTGAGAAATATGGTCCATTCGATCTTACTTTAATGGAATGCGGGCAGTACGATACGAGATGGTCTGCTATTCATATGTTGCCAGAAGAAACAGTACAAGCTCATATTGACGTTAAAGGAGAATTGCTTGTTCCTATTCATTGGGGTGCTTTTACGTTAGCATTACATGAATGGAGTGATCCAATTGAACGTGTTACGAAAGAAGCAAATCGTTTAGGGGTTAATATTGCAACGCCACAAATCGGTGAAGCTATTACGTTACAATCTAAAGATTATCCTACGGCTGCTTGGTGGCGAGAAGTGTAAGTATAATAAAAAGCGAACCAATTTAATATTGATGGTTCGCTTTTTATTCATTTATGACTCATCTATTAAAATTCTTTGTTTTATCTACTGGAATTGCATTTTTCATCTTTTCTGTTGTCCAATATCCTGTAGGGTCTTCCATATCGTTTGAATCTTGAATAGCCGATGGGATATTGGGAGCTTTTTTCACTTGAGTAAGAGTATCTTTTTCGCTAGAGGCTGCCAATGCTAAGTAAATAATTAAAGGTATTATAATAGTAATACTAGTTATATATATCCAAAATAATTGATTTCCTTTTTTCATGAGCTCCTCCTTCTATTACATACTAATCTCCCCTAATTACTACTTTACTATATTTGCTTTCCTGCTATTTAAAATACTCTCCCTCACGTTAAATTTTATCTTTAGTTTCACTTCGACTACATTAGCTATTTTCTGTTACTGCTTACACTAATTTATGTATTGAATCTAATGGGCTGGTCTGCTTAGCTAATTCTTTATTCTTATACTCTACTAATTTATGATTTGATAAAACGCAAGAGTGCTCTAATATTAATTCATTATAAAGTACTTCAGTTAAAAATTTAGGTATCATCTCTCCTACGCCGTAATTATAGTCACTTAGAATCCAAGATACCTCTTTCCAATCTAGAATTCCTTCTGAGACTTTTTTTGGAGTGTGATATGTAAATTCATTAAGTAGCTTTACTAAATAGACATACATGCCACCAGAATATGAGGGATCCTCCCATTTAATAATGCCTTTAAATTGAATTTGATTTTGTTCAACATCTATATTTGTTTCTTCTTTTATTTCACGAATTGCATTTTCTAACGGTGTTTCTCCTTTTTCTATCTTCCCTCCTACACCATTCCATAATCCTTTTACAGGATCATATTCTCTATTTAGCATAAGTATTTCTTCATTTCTTTTTATAAAACATAAAGTGTGCTTGTACATAATTTAATTCCTTCCTTTGTTCTCAATAAGTTCTAACAGGCGATATTAAATATACTGCTGCAGATTGTTCACCTGCTTCAATTAATATCGGTCTCATGGAACCGCCAAAACTTAAAGTAACTCTATCTTCTTTTATTGCTTTTAAAGTATCGACCATATATCGTCCGTCGAAAGATATATTTAATTGCTTTTCACCGTGAATCGCATCTATTTGTTGTGTCTCGGATATTTTACCAATTTGAGAAGCGTTGGAAGAAATTTGTATTGTGCATTCGTCGATGATTTCTAAGTTAACGTTGTTGTTTGCCCATTCACTAGCCAATAAACTTGACCGATCTACACCTTGTAAAATCTTTTTTCTATCTATATTAATAATCGTTTGGGATTCATTTGGAATTAGGCCGAATATATTAGGATATTTCCCTTCAATAAGCCTTGAATACAACGTAATTGTACCGAATTTAAAAATAATGTGACTCTCTGAAAGATATATGTATACTAAATTTGAATTACTGCTCATTAATTTTAGTAGTTCACTAATAGTGGAACTTGGTACAATGCAATTTAATTTCGCATGTGAAGAAATGGGTATTTCACGTAAAGCCAGTCTGTGCGAATCAGTAGCAGCACAAATTAATTTGTTATGATCAATAACGAAATGTACGCCAGTAAGAACTGGTCTAGATTCATTTTTAGCAGTTGCAAAGACAGTTTGTTTGAATACCTCAATCAGCTGTTCCGTTTCTACTTGTATTTCTGTATGTGAGTCTAAAAATGGTACATTAGGAAATTCATTTGCCGAGAGTCCATTTAAGTTTAAAGTAATTTCATCTGATTGAATTGTAATCAACTGCTCATTCATACTTTTTATTAAAATCTCACTTGGCATTTTCTTAATAATTTCAATGAAATACTTTGCTGGTACAACAATACTTCCTGCTTTTAAAATAGTTGTAATTTGTTCGTCTTCAATTGAAATAGGTATAAATTTTTCAATGAAAATATTCGAATTACTTGCGATTAAAGTAATTCCAGATTGATCTGCTGTTATCTTTATTCCGGATAATATAGGAATTAAAGTTTTTGTTGAGATAGCTTTACTTACTTCTGAAAGAGCTTGTGTAAATTGTTTGTGATTAACGATAAACTCCATTTTTCCCCCGCCTTAAATGAAATACTATCTTTATGAAGATTGATGAATAATAGTTCCATTAAAAATATAAGGAACTGTTTCTTTCTTTTGTAAAAGGCTTTTTAAGTGTTCTGGTATACGTAAATAAGGTTCTGCTGAATCTAATTCCATCCAGGTAATCTCCTCAATCTCTTTTGGCCGTGATATACAGATTTCCCCTCCGGTTATTTCTCCTAAAAAATTAAAGAAGATTGCATGATGTCCTCTCTCCTCAAAAAAGGCTTCACTAATGGAACAAACCCCTTTTACGGATATGTCTAGCCCTGTTTCTTCTTTCACTTCACGAATTGCTGCCTCTTCTAACGTTTCCCCGAATTTAACTGCTCCACCTGGTAAAGTGTAATAAGAACCATTTTCCCCTTTGTTTTTAACCATTAATAGCTTTTCATGAGTTTCATCATATAGAAGTGCGTATGTAACATTTACTTTTTTCATATGTAACCCCCTTGAATGGTGAAAATTTTCTGTCTTTATTTTATTCTATCATTAAATTGTTTTGATTCATAAAAAGTAATTTGAGTAAATAACTAATACGAAACGATATCGTGTTCATAGACACACAAAAGAAAAGAGCATATTTTGAAAAAGATTAATCATAATACACTCTTTAATGATTCATTTATAACCTTTTTTCTAAATAGTAATGATTATGCCCTTTAGGATAATCTTCACTTACCCCTATCACTTTATATCCATGCTTCTTATAAAAATTAGGGGCTTGGAAACTAAAAGTATCTAATTTGATTAGCCTACATTCTTTTTTTATTGCAAATTCTTCAATAAGATTCATTAAATTGCTTCCATAACCTTCATGCCTGTATTCTTCAGAAACCCATAGGAAGTCAACATATACATGGTGCCAAAATGTGATTGCCGTTATCCCTCCTACTATTTCTTCTTTTTCATTCTTCACTATAAAACTAATCTTTTCTGAAGGTGTTTTTTCTTCATTTGAAAGTTGTTTTTGGTTATATTCAATTACTTTTTCTCTTATGTAATCACTATCTTCTTGTACCCATTGCTTTACTATTTGCATTTTAACTATCACGCCCCTTTACATTATTTATTCAATTTAATAATCGGAATTTCCTATCTTCTTTAATGTTAGATTATGAAATAAGTACAGGGAAAAAATTAGATTTTTTGAATGTCATTCATTGTTTATACATTTTTTTGTAAAGCAAAAGAGCCCTAGTATAAGGACTCTTTCTTAGCATTAAGCTATTTTTCGATTTAACGATTTGATTTCCTTCTTCTTTTCTGCATTTGGAGGGCGGATTACTATAGAGATAACGAAAGATATAACACATAGAACACCGATTGTAATGAAGGTTGGCTGAAATCCGCCAAGTAGTGCTCCAATGAATGATCCTGCAAGTGCACCAAATCCGAAACCTTGGTAAACAATCCCGTAGTTTGTACTATGATTTTTTAATCCGAAGAAGTCTCCCACAATTGCTGGGAAGATAGTGATGTTACCACCAAAGCAAAAGGCAACACTTGCTACACAAGCAAAATAAATTCCGTAATTTAGTGGAATAAAACTTAAAGTGAAGACGGATAATCCAATAATAATAAATGTAGCCGAGACGATTTTTAATCGGCCTACTTTATCTGATAACGTTCCAAGAATAATTCTACCTATTGTATTAAAGATTGCAATCATTGCGACGGCATTAGCGGCCGTCGCTGCACTAAGACCAACGAGCTGCACCCCGATGTCTTTTACCATACCGATTAAATACAGTCCGCCCATACATGATGTGAATAACATGAAAAATAAGAGATATACTTGTTTCGTTTTCATCATTTCACGCGGCGTATAATCATTGTGTAATGTTTCAGTTGCAGTGTTACTTACAATTGCTTCACGTAAGAAGAATGATCCTATCAACACTAATAGTAAGACGATAATACCCCAATATAAAAATGCTTGTGATACTCCAAGACTGTTGATAAGATTTCCGTTTACATATCTAAAGATTAAGCTTCCCATTCCATATGCCGAAACAGATATACCAGAAATAAGTCCTTTACGGTTTGGAAACCATTTAATTAAATTAGATAGTGATGTAATATATGCTGTTCCATCAGCGTATCCAACGACAACACCGGCTAATAAATAAAGTAATGGTAATGAGGAAACTTGTGAACTAAGTATTAAACCGAGTCCTAAAACAATTCCTGCAGTAGCGATAAGTTTACGAAGTCCAAATTTTTGTTGTAGCTTTCCTGCAAATAGAGTTGAGAATGATAAAGAAAAACTCGTAATTGAGAACGTGATCGCGACTGAATTGAGGTTCCATCCAAACTTACTTACAAGGGGTTGATTAAATAAACTCCATGTGTAAATTGTTCCTAGGCCAATTTGAACAATGATTGTACCTAGAACAATTAGCAATGGATTTATAGATGTTTGTTTCATGCTAACTGTCCCCTTCTTTTATCATGACATGAATTTTCACAGTTAGTATATCCATGATAAATTGCAAGATACTGTACGGAAAATGGAAATTGAGTTAGCTTACACAAAAAGACACTTCATCAAGAAGTGCCTTTTTGTAGGTTATATACAGCATTTAAAGAAAGCTTTGTTAAGATAAGACATTTTCGAATGCTTATGTATATATGTTATCAAATAATTTGCTGAAAGTGATGAGACTTAAGACGTATTTTTCTTTCATAAATAAGTCGGAGAGAAAATTAATATTCAATTTCCTCAAAGTCTTTCGGCTGCGGTACAGTTTGCATATTAGCTGCATCTTTCGGATCGCTATAAATCGCGTTTTGTTCTGTGTTTACATCCTTTATATTTTGCTTTTTATTTTTATTCACTTCATTTTTCATTAAAGTTCACTCCTTTTTATTATAGGAGTAGTTATACCCTAACCATAGTATTTTTACTGCTACTAAATGTATCAGCGACTAAATTGCTAAATTCACGTAAATAATATAAATAATTATCCCCACCATAGTTGTATCTTTTATTGTACATTTTAGCAACGACGACATTATATTCTGGAATGACTAATATCGTTGGTCCTGTAATTCCTAATATTTGATAGGAACCTTTAGGAACTCGCTCACCAAGTTCGCTAAATAAAGCAGGTTCATTTTGAACGAACCAAAACAACCCGTTTTGAGGTAGTTCTTTATTTGTATACTCTGGACTTTGTAAGCTCGTAGCAAGTGCTATAACTTCTTTTGGCACAATTTGTTTACCATTTAAAAACCCTTTATTTAAATGAAGGTTACCCCAAAATGCAAATTCTCTCGCAGAGACAAAGAGATTTTTCTCGGAGCCGTCATCTACTGCACCAACACTACTTATTGCATCTTCATCTGGGTTTACAACAACCTTAACTAAATTATCATCTTGTTTTATTCTCCATCCAGTTTTTTTGAAATCAGCAGGTGTGAATACACGCTCCTTTAATAGTTCAGGAAAACTCTTATTATACAGTTGATAAATAAGCTGCGTCACCATTCTTACATTAATATCTCTGTACGCCCAAGCTTGTCCCGGCTCAAATTCACGAAAAGCTGTCCCATCATCGGTTTCATTTAAACCGTGTGAATGAGTTACTAAATGTCTTATCGTTGTCTTTCCAAGTAATGAAGGATCATATTCTTTAAAATAATTTACAGCCTCGTCATCAAGAGATTTTATTTTCCCCTCATAAACTGCATAAGCTACCATTAATCCTAAATAGCTTTTTCTTGCGGAAGCGACATTGAATTGTGAAGATATAGTTACTTTTTTACTAGTAGGAGTATTTGAATGCGTTCCACTATAATGCTCTAGTACAATCTTATTATCTTTAATAATACAAAGTGCTGCCGCAGAACTTTGATTGGTCTCTTTAATGCTTTCTACCCATGAAATTAATTTTTCATATTTGTACAAATAAATATCCCCCTAAAACATATAAAAATAACAGCATGAAAGAAAAGTTTCAATACATTATAACTTTGCATCTGCACTTTTCTTTCATGTGAAATATTATAGATCTATAATACTTAAATAAACCACCAGTTCCAGCAATTAGAACAGCTGAAACAACCAACACAGCCTACACAACCTACGCAACCGCCACAACGTCCGCCGCCACAACCACCACAGCGACCACCACAACCGCCACAACGTCCGCCGCCACCGCATCCGCCACAACGACGTGCGTCGTCTTGAATGTAGTAATATGGATATTGATTTTGTTGCTGATCCCAATACACAACATTACCAGGTTGATAAGCATTAAGGTTTAACGCTTGTAGTTCTTGTTGAAACTCATTCATTATGAAACCCTCCATTTACAAATGTAAATTCCGTCCAAATTTTCGAGTTTATTTACTTTTAAAAATAAAGTAGAAATAAGGCTATAGACTAAATGCGTACATCAACAAAATATGACTTTACACTAGGTGATGTACCTTGTTTATGAGCCTATTTTCTTTATATTCTTTTAGTGGACGGAATTAATATAAATAGAGACAATTAAAAATTACTAATCCAGCAAGTTAATAGTTCATCACTTAATTTTTTTTCTAGTAATTCTTTTACTGAAGGTGTCGGCATTATTGTATAGGAATTTATATTTTCTTTATTAAAATCAATCCAGTGAAATGCTAAATGGGACTCTTTAGATATTGGAGTGAAATCGGATTTTAACTCATTTGAATCTATTTCAAAAATGTGGTTAATTTCATGGTGGAGGGTTTCTTTGGCTTGCCATTGATTTTCTATGACGCCTAAAAATTGTTTTATACTGTAAGTTACTCCAAGTTCTTCTCGTAACTCTCTTATTAGTGCATTCTCTGCTGATTCCCCAATTTCAACATGACCACCGGGTAAAAAATAGTGATGGCCTATGTATTCAGCAACTAGTAATTTTTCATCTTTTATCATGATAGCTCGTACAATATGATGGAATTTACTTTTCATTTTGTATTCCTCCTACTCATTCACTTTATACTTGCTCGAAAATTTTCATTTAAAAGCGGGATAATATAAATCATAGGTGTTTCATATGGGTGAATTTCATTGATAATTGCAAGAGTACCTTTTACAAGTTCTCGTTTATACGTTAATTAAAACTAATAATTTTGATAAATGATTCTAAAAAAGAGTATGTTTATGAAGAAAATTATCAAAACATACTCTTAATATTTTTAGTTGATTCATTCTTTTACAATAAGGTTTGATTAGCCCTATTCTTTGCAGCCTCAAAATCGAAGCCGTAGCTAAAGTATGCAATCACTACTATTCCCTAAGCAAATCTATTCTCTACTTCAAATTTACCTGCCTGTACAAATTTTAGACTCTTAACGAACCACGAAAACCTCTTGCGGCATAGTAGGATTCTGCTCCATTGTGATACACAAAGACATGTCCAAAGCGATAATCGCAAAAAAGGGCACCGCCAAGTTCTCTAATATCAGAAGGTGTTTGCACCCAACTCGACGTCTTCATATCGAAATTTTCAAGATTATGTAATGTACGATATTCTTCTTCCGTTAATAGTTCAATACCCATGGCAGTTGCCATATCAATAGCGTTATTTTCTGGTTTATGTTTCTTTCTTGATTCTAGCGCTTCAAGATCGTAACAAACACTTCTACGACCTTTAGGACTTTCTGCTGAACAATCATAAAAAATATATTCGCCTTTTTCTTTACCAAAATCAACAACATCAGGTTCGCCACCAGTTCGTTCCATTTCGTTGAGCGACCACAACTTTTCAGTATTAGCATCCAGCCTTTCTTGAACATTAGCCCATTCTAAACCTTTATGACGGTTCATATTATTCTCAAAACGATCTTTCAATGTTTGTAGTAATTCTTCACGTTGCTCTAGTGACAACTCTTTTTTATTGCTTTCTTTCATATTAGTTCCTCCATTGATGTTTTTATTAATGATAGTTTAAGTATATATAAATACTGTTTTATAATAAAATGTTTAAATAATTGCGTGAATTGAGTTTGCGATAATTTATATGAATTAGTACAACCAATTCTCCGCAATATGACCCTTTAACGGAACAACTTATTGTTTCAAAACAGTACATCTTTATTTCAACAACAATAAGCGATATACTTCCTCACCGTCATATACATTTCCTAATGGTTTAAAATCATAACATTCATATAGTTTCTTTGCAGAAATATTATCTTTATGGACAGTTAATCTAATTTCCTCACACTCTTTAAAGTTATTTTTTATTAAGTTAATGATTTCCTGTAATGCTGCTTTTCCATATCCTTTTCCTTGCTCTTTTTCATCAATGATAAATCCGTTAATCCAATACATATCTGTTGACTCTCGTACAAAAGCATGCATAATAAAACCAACTATAAGGTCACCATCATATATAGCGAATGGAATATATTCGACATTTTCACCATCTGGTTTTATGTATACTTTAGCAAGTGATACTGCCACTGCGGGAACAAGATGGATTTGATTTTCTTTAACTCGTAACTTTAATGCGTCTTCCCAATTTTCTCTCGTAACAATTTTTAATTGAACGTTCACTATTTTAAGCTCCTTTAAAAAGAGAATTTATCTTTTATATTCAACGGAGTGAAATGATTCCCTTTTTCGACATCAACTTATAACATGATTTTCATAAAATCCTGAATAAATTTTTCCTCATCTAATTGTAACGCTATACGCGCCCCTTCAGATTTAGAGTGTGGGCGAAAATCAGCAAAAGTTTGTCCCTTCGTTTCGCCACATATATCCACAGTCACTTTTCGGGATGTATAATTTAAAAATGTAGGATTCACTAAACCGCTTATAGCAAGTACATCGTGTAATAATGGCCCTTCAATAGATGGATTGAGTTTTTGGTATGCTGATAAATAATAATCGTACATGGGTTTCATAATCGACTTAAATGGATTTTGTGTATTAACTAAAATGTAAGTAAATACACTTGGGGTTAAAACCGTTTTATTTGTTACATTTAAAGGGAATAACGTTATATTTTTCGCTTGCTGAAATACAATTTGACTTGCTATAGGATCTCCGTACACGTTTGCCTCTGCTAATGGAGTAACATTCCCTGCTTCTAAAAAGACACCACCCATAAAATAAATTCCTTTTATATTTAACATCAATTCGTTCCATAAATTAAAAGCAATCGCTAACGAGGTAGATCTTCCTACATCGACAATTGTTAAATCTTCTCCATACTTTACAAGAATCGCAGCAATACTACCAAAATTGTATATAGGAATAGATAACACACTTTCCGGTACATGGATGGGTCCTAATCCTTCTGGTCCATGGATTTCAGGGTAATACGTTGTAATTTCATTTGTAAGTGGGCCTGTTGCACCGCTAATTACAGGAATATCTTGTCTGTTTGCTAACTGTAAAATATATGCGGCATTATGAGCGGCATGTATATGTTCAACATTTCCATATCCAGTTACGATACCAACAATTTCAATTTCAGGATGCAGTAAGCCATACATAATTGCAAACGAATCATCAATACCTGGGTCTCCAAAAAATAAAACCTTCTCCAAGAAATGCACTCCTTTCATAGGTAAGATAATTATGTATATGTGGAAAAAAATTAAATCTATACAGTTCTAAGCAAATATTAATGGTGAGTAATGTATTGATAAAAAAGAACTAGCATTATGCTAGTTCTTTTGCAGATAAATAATCTACCAGTTTAATTAAATCTCGTACAAATATTGGACTAACTGATTTTAATATAGATTTTTTTCACTATATTTATAGAATTGAAAACCTGTTATTAATCCGAAATTTTGCATTCAAATTGCAAATACTCGTAGGGATGTCTTACCATACCTTTTCACTCTCAATTTGCTTATAATCATCTTTATTAAATGTTAAATGAGCAATCACAACTCCAAGTATAGTAATTCCCCCTCCAATTATCGAAACAAAGGTTGGCACCTCACCTAACCATATCCAAGCGATAATACATGCAGTTACTGGTGTTAAATATAGAGAACTTGTTGCCTCAGAAGCACTGGCATGGGATGTAATATATGCTAATGCAATATACGGCAGTACTGTCGGGAACACACCTAAATATATAACACTCAAAGTAATTTCTATAGGAGCTGTTACGATTTCTTGATAAATCCCTGGCAAAAAAATAAGCATAAATACAGTGCCAGACCAAATTGTATATATTGTAAATGGCAAGAAACCGTACTTTTTTAAGTATGGCCTTTGAAAAACGAAAAATAGACTTTCTGAAATTGCCGCCAATAATATTAGTAATCCCCCACTATTCAATTGAATGGAATCTCCTTGACTTAACGATAAAAAAGCAATTCCTACAAAACTAATTACACCACCGATCCAACCATTTAATTTCATTCTTTCATTCAAAAAAATAGAAGCAAGAATTGCCGTTAATATAGGTGTTACTGATACAATTAAACTAGCAGGTCCAGCATTCACACTCTTTTCACCGTAGTTCAGTGCAATATGATAAATTGTAAATCCAAGAGCACCAAATATAAAAATTACTGGAATATCTTTCAAATCAGGTAAACGTAACTTGTATATAAGTGAAAACAGAAAAAGAATCAAAGAAGCGATTAATAATCGTAGCAAAGTAAGGTGTTCAGGGGTGTAAGCTTCAAGCCCCATCCGAATTCCTGGAAAAGCTGTTCCCCATATAAGAATCGTAAAAGCGTGAGCACATACAATACGAAAATCCCATTTTTTATTATGCATATATTCTCTCCCTCTCCAATAAACCAGCCATTTTCTAATTACCAATTATTTCTTTTCATCATATTTAATAGTTGATACAATGTCTTCAACCAGTTAATCCTCGAAAAAACCAACCACTTTGCATTTTTAAAATGAATGAGGGAGTTTTTAATATGTCTACTGATAAAAAACTGCCTAAATATCGGCAGATAATAGACTATATGAAAGAAAAAATTGAATACGGAGAATGGCCAATTGGAAGTAAGGTTCCTAGCCAGCGGCAGTTAGCGAAATTATTTCATGTAAATCGTAGTACTGTAATAATTGCACTAGAAGAACTTATGGCAGATGGCTTAATTCAAGGGAAAATCGGGTCAGGAACAATTGTAACGAATAATACATGGTCATTATTAGCCACCAATCCCCCGCCCGATTGGAGTGAATATGTAAAGGCTGGTATTCATAAACCAAGCAAGTTAATGGTACGAGAAATAAATGAAGCAGAAGCAAATAAAAAATTGATTCATCTTAGTAAAGGAGAACTTGCACCTCATCTTTTCCCGTTAGAAACTATGCAATTCATTATGCGTAACGTATGTGAGGAACTAGATTATTTCGGATATGAAGAACAAAAAGGATATCTCCCTTTACGTGAAGCAATAAGTAATTATGTAAAATCATTTGGAATAAATACATCACCAAGCTCTATATTAATAGTCTCTGGTGCATTACAGGCATTACAATTAATATCAATCGGTCTTTTACATAGAGAGTCAACTGTTTTACTTGAACGACCTTCTTACTTATATTCTCTTCACGTATTTCAATCGGCTAATATTCACCTTTCTGGAATACAGATGGATCAACATGGAATTATCCCTAATGATTTGTTAAGAAGAATTAATTATAGTCAAAAGAAAAATATTTTATATTCGATTCCTTGTTTTCAAAATCCGACGGGTGTATTAATGTCCAAGAATCGACGAAAAGAAATACTAAGAATATGCGAAAAAGAACAATTGCCTATCATTGAAGATGATATTTACCGTGAGTTATGGATGGATGAACTACCGCCCCCTCCTTTAAAGTCGATGGATAAATATGGACATGTTTTATATATCGGTAGTCTATCTAAAACACTTAGCCCAGGACTTAGGATTGGTTGGATTATCGGACCAGAGCCTGTTATTGAGAGATTATCAGACATAAAAATGCAAACTGACTATGGGTCAAGTTCTTTATCTCAAAGAGTTGCTGCAGAATGGTTGAGTAGAGGTTTTTATGAGGAGCACGTAGCCAATGTAAGGATTCATCTAAAAGAACGAAGACAAATAATGATACAAGCATTAAATATGTACTGTGCTGACATTACTACATGGGATATTCCTAGAGGTGGATTTTTTATATGGCTAAGGGTAGTGCCTAACATTTCGATGAAAAAACTATTTTCAGAAGCATTATCGAAGGGCATTCTTTTAAATCCAGGACGTATTTATGAAGAAGAATCAGATCAATATATACGTTTATCGTATGGATATGCTTCCCCTGAAGAAATCAATCGAGGAATTTATATATTAAGTGAATTGATCCGTGGGTTGATGGAATAACAAAAATCCTCTTTAATGTAAAGAGGATTTTTGTTATATCTTATTTACCACAATCGCATTTCGTTTCCTAATAAAATGAGTTCTTCATAAGAATCACCGTCAATCTTTAGCGGATACCCTTATTTCAATATATTAAGTCGAACTAACAATATTATTCAACTTTTCTCCTATACTGCAATACTATAAGAATAAAAAGGAGAAATTAATATGAGCATTTTCAATATCCTTTTGACCATTCACATATTATTTGGAACCATATGTTTAATTACGGGAATTGTAGCGATGCTTGCTCAAAAAAAGAAAGGGAAACATACAGAATGGGGAGAAATATATCATGCATCTTACGTTGTAATAACTCTTACTGCAATTATATTGTCCATTATAAACTGGGATAAAATCGCATATTTATTTTATGTAGCAATTTTCTCTTATTCATTTGCGATTTATGGCTATCTTGCAGGAAAAAAGCGTTGGAAAAATTGGGTTCATCACCATATTAGAGGTATGTTAGGCTCCTATATCGGTGCCGTAACCGCACTTTTAGTAAACGTCGGAATTCATATTCCAATTATTAATTTACTGCCGCCTATATGGTTTTGGTTTTTACCTACCTTAATTGGCATTCCTCTCGTAGCCAGTGTATCAAAAAAATATAAAAAACAGAGGGAAAATTAGTTGCATTTTGATTACTTTCTGAGTAATCTTATGAAAAATTATGCTCAATACAGAGAATAGTGTGATTATTTAGATTTCATGTTTCCTATGATATAATGGGTTATATTGTTTTTTACCATCTAAATTAAATATAGGAGGATTTTAATGATACTATCACAAGATAAAAACATTAAACTAGTGATACATGCAATTACTTTATTATCTTTCTTGGCCTTTTTCCTCTTTGGTAATACACTTTTCTTTATACCGCTCATACTTTATTTCGTTTTCAAATCACAAAGTATAAAAGAGATGAATCTAGAATCAGCCCTTTTCCAATTTGGAGTATGGCTCGCTGTATTTCTTTGGAACTTCGTAGTAATCCGTACGATCATGCTTTCCTTATTACACATTGACTTGAGTACAAATTCCTTATTTGTTATTTTTGGAACAATTCCACTATATATAATACTTTTAGCCGCCGTAATTTTAGGACCACTTAAAGGGATTTTATATGAATTACAAAATAAAGAATTTCATTATCCTATTGTTTCACGATGGGTGCATAGAACTAAATAAAAAGAATCCAATATTTTTATTGGATTCTTTTTGTTTTCTCTTTTGCATAGTTATTTAAACTTCGGCTCAATGTATTCAATTATGTTGCCATCAGGAAAACAGCCGTACATCATTTCCTATCGGGTAATTCTATTTATTTATGATTTTTCAAATCCAATATTGAATGTAAACGATCCGGATAATTAGTAAACATGCCGTCTACACCCCATACTAGTAACTTTTTCATATCTTTTTCATTATCTACTGTAAATGGATGAACTTCTAATCCATAATTCTTTATTTTTTTTACGTAGGTTGCATCAATATATTTGTAATTCATACCAAGACCTATGCAGTATGTTTTATACTTTTCTATTTCTGATTCTGTTAATTGAACTGCTTTTTTATGTGATAATAATTGTACTAGCGGTATATTGGCATTTAAATTATGAATCTTTCGCAGACTTTCTTCAATAAATGATTGAATAATAACTTTATCATTTATTTGGTAATGATTAATAATTTCTAATAGTTTTTCTTCCATTCCAGGATATTTATCTGGCGATTTTGTTTCGATATAATAGTTAGCATTATGTCCAAACGTTTCAATAATTTCTTCTATTGTTGGAACTGTAGCATCTTCAAATTCTTTCTTTGCTAAATTAGAATGCTTTTTATTGAAAAAAGATCCTGCATTTAGTTTCTTTATTTCTTCTAATGTATGCTCTTTTACTAAGCCCGCACCGTTTGTTGTACGGTTTAATGTTTCATCATGCATAGCTATTAAATGTCCATCTTTTGTCATTTGGAGATCTATTTCTATATAGTCACCTTTTAATTGTTGTCCTAATGTATAAGCAACTATTGTATGTTCTGGTGCATATGCAGAAGCACCTCTATGCGCAATGTTTTTTATATGATTTGATTGATTAGTAGCTTTTATATAATTATGTTCATTTACTTGTTGAAAAACAAAGATGCTTATTACTATGAAGAAACAAATGATTGTAATTATAGTTGTTTTTTTCATAACGGTATGTTAACTCCTATATTTAAAACAATTTGACTTGGATGATTTACTCAAATAAATGCCGATTTTCAAAAACAGTCATTTGTCCTACAACTTGAAAGCCGGATTTTTTATAAATATTTATTCCATCAGGTGAAGCTTGTAATACGCAATACGTATTTTTTAGTTGTTCAGCTTCTTGCAGCAAGAAATTAAACATAGTAGAGCCGAATCCTTGTCCTCTCATTTCTTCTTTAGTCGCTATATCATAAATACCGACACTATCTTTCGTACATACTAAAGAGCCAACAGATACTACCTCACCTTTATAAAGACCTAAGTATAGTTTCATGTTATCGCTATTCCATAAACTTAAAGAAGAAATTTGATTATAGTATGCTTGTACATTTTTACCTTCCTCTGATGTACCAAATAGATTAGCTAACGTTTCTCCAAACTTTTTGATTTGTCCTGAAGAAGATGCTTTTTGTATCGTAAAACCTACTGGCATGTTTATTCTTGGATGAATTGTTTTTAATTCTGCTACCATCGCGATATTCTTTTCAGCTTCTTTTAAACCAAGTTTGATTAATTCGCTTTTTATAGTCTGTTCTTGCTTATCATCCCAAAACCAAACACTCATTGGAAATTTCTTTTGATTATAGTATTCTACCTCCTTATATAATTTCTCGATTCCTTCCGTTACATTACTATTTAGTAGTGTGATAATATTAAATGTATCTGCAGGTAATCCGCAGTCGACAGTAATGTAATCCTTCGTTTCTTTTACATCCATTCCATTTACCTGCCGCGCAATATATGAGGTTTTATATGTAAAATTGTCTATTAGTAACTGTTTATAATTCATTCATTTTGCTCCTTTCATAAAAATTCGTATTCGAATCCTTCAGTATTAAATATATCATATAAGAAATGTACCTATTTCTATAAAAATATCTCTATAAATCACTCTTTGCGCCCTAAAAGAATTAAAAATGATATAACGTTGTCGGAATGAAAAAAGTGGTATATAATAAATATTAACATTACTAGTAATTATTTTAGGTATTCCTAGAATAAAGGAGCGATACATATGAAAATTACTATTTATTTCGGAAGTCATGAAGATCAAGATGTTCGTACTATGGACTGTCATTTAGATGTAGAAGATACAGAAGAGATTGTATCTGTATCTTAATATAAATAATGGGATGAAACCTCTTCCCTGCAACGTTTAAGGCACCTTTTATAGGTGTCTTTTTTATTGTTTTTTCGTCAAAAACCCTTTACTTTAGTGCGTTTTAATAGTAAAATATAAATATACGAACAAACGTTCTTTTAATTTATTTGTACATGAAGGGATGATTTCAACAATGACTCAAGCAAAGCGCAGAGGAAGAAAAAAGCAAACACCTATTATTTCAAATACAGGCTTTATCGGCTCTGTCTTTATTGATACATTGGAGTTACAAAAGAAATCCTATTATTTCGCTCGTAAAAAACTTCAAATTGTTCATCACGTACTAGATGGTCTATCTGGGGCAACGAGTGCATTATTTAAAGAACATAATATATCCGCACACATGTCATGTGTGTATTTACATAAACAAAAGAAAATCGGCTTTGTTCTTTCAACAAAACCGTTTGAACAAAGTGATGGCGTTGCTTACTTTATAAATTATTTAATCGAAAAGAATTTTTACGGTAACGAAGAAGTAGAATATCAAGAAGTATTTAATACAGGTTTTATTGGTGTAGTATTCGCGGATTTATCTAGTATAGATCGCTTTAATTTTGAGTTTGAAATGGGTATGTTAACGAAGTTAATGAAAGATATGATCATTCCTGTTAAAGAGCTCTTTTTACGCCACAATGTACCGGCTTACATCTCCACTTCTCATTTAGAGGAGCAAAATAAATTAGGTTTCGTTCTATCTGTAAAGCCATATGATGAACGTGCAGAAGCAGATTTATACTTTGAAACATATTTAAAAGAGCGCGGGTTATTTATTGGTGAAGAAGAAGATGATATTGATAAGATTGTCATTAGAAAGACAGCTGAATTACGATAGAAAAGCACAGGATGATGTTCCTGTGCTTTTTAAACATTTAACAATATCACTTAGCTACGCAAAACACTATAATCTTTTGAATGAATTTCTAAATTCAACTTATTTGAGTAAGCTTTATTTAAAATAAGAAATACTATCCCTCCTGCAATTGGAAGCATGTAGGCTGGAATATAATTTAATAATAGACCCGATAATGCTAGTGCTATTGGCTGCATCATTTTACCTATACTTAATCCAATACTGAGCACTCTTCCCCTATATTCATCGGGAATCTCTTTTTGCATGAAATAAGTTAAAGGAATATCAATTAGTGCTATCATTAGCCCTAAAAAGAACATAATAATGCAATACGTAGTAACGTATACAAAATTATCTACTTCAATACTTTTGAATGAAATTGGAATCCCTGAAATTATCATAAAAATTGCCAACATAAAACTTGATTTTTTTAAAAGATAGGAATAAGAAAAACGATCAGTTATCTTTTTTACTAATATTGCACCAACTATCATTCCTACTGGAAAAGTCCCATGAATCATGCCAAATTGCTTCGAACTAAGATTGAGAACTGTGTTTATTATGTATGGTAATGGGACGATTACAGCAAAACCTAGGAAGAAATTAAGTACAGTTAAAATACGAAACGTATTTTTTAAGCTTTCCCTTTCAATTAAGTAAGAAAACGCCTCTTTTATATCTTTAATAAAATTAATTTCTCTTTTTGAACATCCATCTTTTATGTTGTACTCGAACAATTTAAAGTGAATAAACAATATGGATATGCCCGAAAGAATAAATGAAATACCATTTATAATTATAAAAGTTTTTATATCTAATACAGCAAAAATGATGCCACCTAACATAGGACCGAGAATCAAAGATACAGAATCGATAATTTTACTTATAGAGTTAATACTCATTAGCTTCTCTTTAGAGACGATATTTGGTTTTGCGGCTTCTAATCCTATTCCGAAGAATGTTGTAAATACCGACATAAGAAAGGTAGTAGCATAAATGATGAATAAGTTTAATCCATAATTGCTGCTTACTATATAAACAGCAATTAATAAGCATCCATTTAGTAGATCCATACAAATAACCAGCTTCTTTTTATCAACCTTATCTGCGATTACGCCGGCAAATGGATTCATAACAATCATTGGAATCGTTCCTAAAATGAGTGTTATTGCGAAATTTAATGCTGATCCGGTTATTTGTAAAACATATAATCCTAATGCAAAACTATAAATAGAGCTACCAAATATTGATACTGTTTTCCCAATTACATAGAGACAAATATTTCTTAGTTCTTGATTGCTTTTTTCATTTTGTAAATGTATTCGTAAACGCTCCATAACTTTTCCCTCCCACTTAACTTTGTATTACGTATAGTGTAAGTTCTCGGGTCAACCCAATATCAATATGCTAGTATTAAAAACTTTTAAAAGAAAAATTAAAAAAGATGGGGTTAACCCCATCTTTTTCCGAAAAATGAATATGTATAAATTTCTTCTCCTTGAACAAAGAAATCCTCGTATTTTCCTCCTCGTTCTATATATTCTGAAGTTCTTTCATCTATGGAATTAAACTGTAGCTTTTGGATTTCTCTCTTCACTTTTGAAGACGTAAAATTATCTCGAAATCTAGTTGTAATTTGGCTATTTATGCTGAAATTTTTAAATAAAATAAATGAACTTAATAAATAACAATCAGGTTTTAAAAGGGAATTTAATTCATGTAATAAAAAATTTTCATGCTCAAAACTGTAATTACTTGTACCAGACTGATCAATTACAATATCAACAGAATGATTCTGAATAGGTATACTTAAAAAATCAGCGCAAATAAAAAGAATGTTTCTTTTGGAATTTCTTCTTTCAATTACATCTTTTAAAAATAGAAGTTTATTCAAATCTCGATCAACAGCAATATATAAGCAATCCTCTGGCAGCTCTTCATAAATATTTCGTAAAAAGAATCCAAGACCTGATCCTATATCAAGTATTACCTTGTCATTTAAATCTAGTTGTTTTAGTTTCTTTTTCGCCCATTCTCCTACTCTATGTATATTCTCCAAATAAGAAGAATCAGTTTCATGGATATAATTTGAAATAGGATCTTCAAAAGAAGCCCTGTCAGACGTTTCAAACGATTTACCTGCTGTTAAAATCCCTGAATTAATAACATACTCTTCGCCGCAATTACAAGTTAATTTCCCCTCCGTAATTTGATTGCTATTAATAATTCCATCTTGAAGAATTAAATTCCCGCTACACTTAAAACATGTAAGAAAATTAAGTACCCTTAAATCTATCCCTAAAATTGAATTAGAAATCTGAGTTGTTATAGATAAATCAATTAACGCTGCCTTTAATTTATCTCTTCTTTCCTTTAAATTTTTTATTTCATGTTCCACCTTTTCATATTTCAATTTAAATAAAGATTGGTAAAAAGTATCTTTTTCATAATTTATAGATTTTGCTAAACTTTTATAAAGAAAAAATTCTTTAATTTCATTCAAACTAAATCCTAGCCATTTGTACTCTAATATAAGCTCTACATCTTTTTGACAATACTCATCAAAAAAATAATGGCCACCCTTCTTTTCGGGGATAATTAGCCCGAGATCCATATAATGTCTAATCGCATCTATACTTAAATTATTTTTTTCTCCAAATTTACCGATTTTCATAATATCACTACCATTTTAGTATTTGTTTATAAATACTTCTTTTCTAATAGTAGGAAATCCTTTTATCTATACATAATTATCTAGTATGGGGTAGATTCAATGGATACTTCATATTTGTTGTAGAAAAAAATAAAAAACCCGCGAATTATTCACGGGTTTTCCTCTTAATAACTAATTGCTATTGTACCTTCACCTGCATGTACAGCAAATGAAATTGGCAATGGATAAAGCTTGAAATCCATTTCAGGGAATGCTTGTTTAATATCTGAAATCCATTCTTCAGCTCCATCTTTATCGTTAGCATAGAACATATGAAGTACTTTTGGTAATTCTTTTTCAAGCTCATTTTTAATGTATTCTCTACATTTTTGGATTTTACGCACTTTCTTTTCAAGTAAAAGTTCTCCGCCTTTTACTTCTAAGATTAAGTTGACACTTAATAAACTTCCAAGTAAAAATTGAACTCCCTTTACTCGACCACTTGCATATAAACCTTTTAAGCTTTTTGGAAATACATAAAAAGGCCTTCTTTTTTCATCTACTAATGTTTTATGTATATCTTGTAAAGTCATACCATCATTGTATAACGTTTTAGCTTTTCTCAGAAGTTCATCCATTGGATAACTTGTCGTTTCACTATCTAATACAGTTAAAGGGAAACCTGCCATATCAGCAGCTAACTTCATATTTTGATAGGTCCCACTTACTTTTCCGCTAATAGCAACTGCAAAGCCTTCTTCATATTCTTCTTTGCATTTAGTAAATAATTCTACCATTTCCCCTATGTTAGGTTGCGAAGTAGTAACGGTTCTTCCATCATTTAACGCTTCATAAAGACGTTTATGAACTCCTTCTTCACAATCCTTATAAGACACTCCATCAATAATAACTTCAATTGGGATAACAAAGTTATCACCATCTGTTGTAAAACTCGCAGTTGTACTATCAGTAAACCAAGCAACACGCTTCATGTTGTTCCTCCCTTATTCTGTTCCTCTTTTCTGACTTTTCTATATATTTATCTTACGAAAAGAGAATATCCCCTGTAATAGTAACAGGACTTTATTATTTTGGCTATAGTAGATGTATAATAAATGTGAATGTTTTTTGTCTATTTATCAAAAAAAAAGAAAACCACAAAATTTTCCGGCCTTCTTTTAACATTACATTACTTAAATGTTTCGTTATCTAAAATAACAACATAATCATTCGTCATTCGCCCCGCTTCTTTCGTATAACTGACAAGCCGCTGGATGTTATCACAGCAAATTTTTGCTCCCCATACGAGTAACGGTACACCAATAAAATCAATATGAAATCTTCTAGAAAACAAACCGCCTAAAGTCATTGGCAATGGAACTGTTGGTGATGTATTAGAAAAAATAATCTTATCATTGTTTTGATAATGTTTTTGCAGAATCTCTCCTAAATGCTTCATGGCAGGTACAACGACCTTTGATGCCCCGCATCCAATTGTATATACTGGATTCCCATATTCATCTTGTCCATGAAAAATAATTTTCCCCATATCTTCTGTTTTCAGTTTATTAAAGTACTCTACATTTAAAATTTCTTCTTTCGTTAACTTCCGATCCGTTGGTAATTTATTCAAATGATAAGCTGCAGCTAGCGAGGTTGTATGCGTTCCACCGAAATCTGTGTAAATGAATATCATATTATCATCCCTTGTTGTAAAAGTTCAATATTATTTAGTATTACCGTTCACAACGTTGTTAAACAAGGGACGAATGTATTTACGCTTTTTGTGTTAATTCATTATATTTTTTCCAAATATAATAGCGTCTACTAATTACGGTACCTAATGTGATACATAAAAAGGCATTTGTTACAACCATTAATGTGTGGTGAGTACTGCCAGGAAACATACTTTGCTTAATCAAAACCTTTGCACCTAAAATAACAAGGAGAATAATTGTACTTAACCAATTTCCTTTTCGTAATACATGACCTGTTTCACTATCTAATCGAAATGTTAAAGCTTTTCCCCTAATAACTCCTAGACCCAATCCCATTCCGAGCATTGCAACGAATAGTAGTACGTGCAATATATTTAATTGTCCCATATGAATAATGGACTGGATTGTTACAAAGCACAGCAAAGCCGGAATGAGCCAAATACGATTAATATTCACTTTGTATTCCTTACCTTGAATTAATACAATTATAAGAATAACAAGTAGAATAACAAATAGAATATCCATTTAGAGTCCTCCTATATACTTGTTTACCTTTGAAAATTATATTCGTCTCTGTTTGAAATACGATAGCTACTTTAATTTGTATAATATGGAATGTGATTTCCCATCAGCCTTAAGCATTATTTATAAAAGTAAAAAGACGTACTTTTTACTCGTACGTCTCCTACTACTTGTTCTTCATGTATAGCAACTAGTTCAATTGCGGGATTTTCATATTTTTCTTTCCCCCTAAGTACATTGTCATAATAAGCTGTATCTAAAAAAGATAACACACGGCAACGTACCTAGCCTATTTCGTCTTCTTTTTTATATGCTCTAATTTTTATATCCATGTAATTAAAAAGCTCCTTCTATTTCCACCATTAGTTTTTCAGGTCCTGCCCCTTTATTTGATGGAATAACTAATGTAATTCCTAATTCCGGGTATACGGCCGAGCGAAAACTCACGCCTGGATCATATCCCATTACATGATATTTAAAAATATTTTCTTGTCTTTTCTCAATCCATATTCCATAGCCGTAAGACTGGCTATTATTCACCAAAATATGAGGAGTTAAAAGTAACTTCGTATATTCGCGGCTTAATATTTCGTTGTTAAATAGAGCTTCCCAAAATTTCACCATATCTGGTGCAGTAATGTAAGCACCGCCATCAGAACCTCCTTTTATGGGTATAGAGTATGCATTTGTTCTCCATTTTTGACTATTTACATCCTTAATATATCCGAGAGCAGTATGTTTTGGTAAATTATCTAAAGAGAAATAGCCTGAATCATTCATACCAACTGGAACAAATATGTTTCTTTCTATATATTCCGTAAATTCAAGTCCTGTCTGCTGTTCTATAATTAATCCAAGTATAATAAAACCTGCATTATTATAGTAAAACTTACTTCCTGGTGTAAACATCATATTACTGTTTTGGAATAATGGTAAAAAGTCTTTTAAACTTTTTAATAGATACATAGGAGTTTGTTTCCAAAGGTCTTCAAAGTTATCCATGATACTTTCATCAAAATAATCTGGAATACCCGAACTATGCGTTAAAAGTTGATGTACTGTAATATCTTCATTAAAGTTTGGGAATTTAATATGTAGACAATCTTTTAACTTTGTATGAAAAGTAATTACACCTCTTTCAACAAGTTGACAGATACTGATAGCAGTAAATAATTTGCATCCTGAGGCAATTCCAAATCTTGTTTGTAGTGTATTGTTTATACATTCACTTCGGTTAGCATATCCAAATGAATTTTCATAAATAATATCATCATCTTTTTTTATTAAGACTACCCCAGAAAAATCTATATTCCGATGTATTTCTTTTACAATTTTCTCTATTTGATCTTTTGTTTTTATCATAATAACCACCCTTATTTATTGGTATTGTTCTTTCCTCTTATTATTTTTCCATATATAGGGGAAAGAAACCTCCTATTCAACCCCCTAATTTTCAAATAAAAACCAAGGGAACTATTTCGAATTTATTGATTCAGCGGAATATACCTTAGACCGCGATGGTAATAAAGTAAACACGCACAATATGATAGTAATAAGTAGCATTACCAATACTCCTACAATGACTACAAGTTGTATAGAAGTGAATTGAGTTGCAACGCCGAACAGAATCGTTATAAAAATTGTAAAAACAGCTATAACGAGCCCGTATATACTCCCGATTCGTCCCATCATATGAACCGGAACGTTATTTTGATAAAATGTGTAAAATCCCGTATTTGCATATGCCATAGAGAAAGATAAAACAAAGAATCCGATAGCAGCTATTAAAAACTCACTTGAAAAAGCATAAATCAAATATCCGATTGCAATGAATAATGATCCTATCCCAATTAGAAATGAAGGTGCTAATTTTTTTGATAAAAATGTATTTGTTATGGCTCCTAAAATAAAACCCGCTCCAGCGATACTAACTAGGAAGCCATACTCACTATCTGTTAACAATAAAACTTCTTTCGCAAATGATAGTTCAAGTGAATCTATAGCGGTAGCTAAAACCATCATTCCTTGGAATAGGAAATAAACACATCCTATATACACAGATTTTTTGCTGAAATTTAAAACTCTGTTCCAATCTTTTTTTAGTACAGTTAGAGATAACTTATCACTTGATGTATTAGAATCGTATTTTTTATCAAGATCAGGTAAAAGTAATGTAATTAACCCTGATAACAGAAATGCTATAGCATTCATATATATAGCAAACTCTGGTGTACCAGTTATTAATAATATCCCCGCTACTGCTGGACCAATTAAAAATGCACCAGATCCTATTAAACTACGTAGTGAGTTGAAACGTTGTCTTTGCTCTACTGGAATTAATTTCGTCATATATGTCATAGCAGTTGGTTCATAAATCGCACTGGCCATGCTTATAAAAAATACTAAGAGATAGACAATCCAAAGGGATGGAACCAAGGGTAAAATAGCGATAAATACTGCTCGATATATATCGAGGTGAATCATTAACTTTCGTTTATTTAAACGATCTATCATACTTCCTGACCAAGCGTTTGTAAATAAAGTGGCTAATGGTTTTATCACATATAAAGTAGCGACAGCTAAGGCTGAGCCACCCATATTATAGACAAGTACATTCAGTGCGATTAAATAAATCCATGCACCTAAATTCGCAATACCAACTCCGGACAATAGTAATAAAGGATATTTCCAATCTTCAAGTAATTTTTTCACTTTAGGCACCCGCTTTCTAAATTGTTTTAAAACAATAAAAAAATCTCGTCCCCAAGACTTTTAGTCTTAGGGACGAGATTTATCATCGCGGTGCCACCCTAGTTTGTTAATATGTCACCATATTAACCTTATCAGGTACTGCACTATTTTCATGCTTATACCTTATCTCTATAACGGGAGCTCCCGTCACACCATCCACTTTTAAAAGGTTCCGATGTGCTGCTCAGAGGCTTGGTTCAATAAAGAATTTTTGCTCCTTTTCAGCTAAATAGAGCTCTCTGTGAAAAATTCATTTTATTTACTCTTCTCTTCACTGCATTTGGTTTTTTCCATATTATCACATAGGTTTTATATTGTAAATGATTAAAAAGAATAATCAGTTTTTTTAAAAGTGAGCAGCCTTTATAATTTTGTAACTTGATTTTTTATTTATTAAAAAATACGGTGCGTGAAATTGCTTGTAACTCTAAAAAAAAAAGAGCCTATTATACTATAGACTCTTACAAAATTCGATATTAATTTGTACTCGCTTCTGCTAATGGTTCTAGAGGCGGTTCCAAATCTAGTTTTAAAGTATCACCTTCTTGTATATATTCTCCCTTTTCAATGCTTTGACTCGTTACATACCCTGTACCTGTTGTTTTTAAATCTAATTTCAACAACTTAGAGAAATACATAACATCACGCATTGACCAACCTTTTAGGTTAGGCATTTTCACATTACTTCCTACTAGAAATATGCGATCTCCTTCACTCATTACTTCGCCAGTCTCTGGATATTGTTTTATTATCTTTCCTTCTCCTAATAATACCGGCTGAAGTTTCTCTTTTTCTGCAATATTTTTTACAGTATCCATTGTTTGATTTACATAATTTTGTACTTTTATTTCAGATTGCTTTGTTGCATCTGCCATTTTCTTTTCTGTATATGGTTTCACTTTTAAATATTCTAGACTATTTTTCATAACTGGTTTAAAAATTTCAGCAAGAGGCTGAGCACCGTATTCATTCCCCTTTAATTTAGGTTGCTTAATGGCTAAATATACGACTAATTGCGGATCATCAATTGGAGCCATTCCTAAGAATGAAAAAATATAATTATCTTTCCCTTCCATATATCGTCCATTTTCAGGATTCGGAATTTGCGCTGTCCCTGTTTTACCACCAATCGGATAACCATGAATTTTATACATCGTTCCCGTTCCTTTAGATGATGTTATAACACGCTCCATTAAGTTCCTTACCTTATCTGCGGTTTCTTTTTTAATCGGATTCCCTATTTCTTTAGGTTGATTTTCCATAATAACTTGTTTATTTGTTGGATTTACAACCTTATCAACAATATAAGGTTGCATCATTTTTCCGTCATTTGCTATAGCTGTGGCCGCTTGTACTATTTGAATAGGAGTTACAGTTGAGCCTTGGCCGAAAGATGTAGTAACTTGTTGAATTTGAGTATTTAACAATAATGTATTTTTACTTTCTCCAGGTAAATCTATCCCTGTTTTTTGATTGAAACCAAATAAATTCATATATTGCTTGAATTTATTTGGTTTCAGTAACTGATCTTCTAAAATAGAAAAAGCAACGTTCGATGACCGTTCAAACCCTTCATCAAATGTAATTGAACCCCATCCATAGCCGCCATTATGATCTTTAATCTCTGCTGAACCAACTGCATATTTTCCTGATTGGAAATATTCTTTCCCGTTATATACACCTTCATTAATTGCAGCAGCTAATGTAAAAACTTTCATTGTAGACCCTGGTTCGAATGCATTCGCAATTGGATCGTTTAAAAAATATTCAATGTCTCCTTTGTTAGGATTATAACTAGGCTTACTAGACATTGCTAAAATCTTACCTGTTTTTGGATCCGCAATAATACCTACTAACATAGAAGGATCATAGTGTTGCGCCGCTTTATTCATCGCGTCTTCTAAAAAACTATTAATTTGTTTATCAAGCGTAAGATATACGTTATTTCCATTTTTAGCAGGTTCTACTTTTCCTATATCATTTGTAAGTGGGATTCCTTTTCTTGAACCTACATATGAAACATTACCATTTGTAGAGCGCAAATATTTATCCAAACTTTCTTCAAGCCCAAACTTCCCCACCGCATTACCTTTATCGTCTGGTCTTGCAAAACCAAGTATATACGAGGCGAAATCTTCATTTGGGTATACTCTGGCTTTTTCTGTTGTGAAAGATACACCTGGTATTTTCAAATTATTAATCTCTTCCTTCGCTTCTCTAGATAAGTTACGTCCAATTTTACCAATTTCAACTTGCGTACGTCCTTCGTGAAAATTTTTCATGATCTCCTCTTTATCAACTTCAAGCGCATCTGCTAAACGTTGTGCGGTATCTTCTTTATCTTTTAATTTATCTTTTCCTTTTAGGTTTACAACGATGCGATATGTCGTTGAGTCTTGGACTAATACTTTACCGTTTTGATCATAAATTGTCCCGCGATTTGCCTCTAAAACTCCATTTTTGTTTTGTTGTTCCTTCGCAAGATCCTTTACATTAACATTATGCACGACTCCTACCGCTTGAATATAAAACATACGTAAAAGCATAGTAAGAAACAAAACAATAAAAGCAATCATCATATATCGAGCGCCTTTATTCGTTTGAAGTTTATGCATACTAATCTCCTTTCCTTTACAATGCATTAATGCGAAGATGCGCTACTAAATATGTTCTTTAATATAGTAGATACTATATTTTTCGAAGTTTTTTTACTAATTCCTCTATAACAATAAGAAAACCAGTTCTGTTGCTATTTGTTTTTTATTAATTCTATGTTTTTTAACATAAAATACGGTAAGTGAAATTTAAGAATTTTCAAATAAAAAGAACCTACTTTTTGTAGGTTCTTTTTATTAAGCTATATGGTTATATTTCGCTAAAAAAGGAACTCGTTTTGCTACTAGTGCATACATTTTGAAAATAAATTTTGCTAACGGTTCAAATATACGTGCGCTTTGCATCACTAATCCACTTGTAATAAATGTTAAGAACGCAGCACCCAGTATATCTAGAGGATAATGAACGCCTACGTACATGCGTGATACACCGACTAATATTGCCCATATTAACGCGATATATTTAAGTTTTTCTCCTCTTAGAATAAATACGAAAGCAATCGAAAATACGAGTACAGAATGATCACTTACAAATGATGAATCTGCTGCATGCGGTACTAATTGATTTACATGATGTGTTATAAAAGGACGCGGATGGTAATATACCGCATGTATAAGAACATTTACTAATAATGCAATACTAACTGAAAGTGTCGTATATAACACTGTATATTGTTTTCTAATTGCATTCTCTTTCTTTCCATTATTGAACCATAGGATAAGCATAAATAGTATAGCTACATATGCAGCACTATTTGTAATAGCGATCATTAGCGTATCTAATAGCTTGGATGATTCAGCAAAGTTATTAATCCATTGAAATACTGTGTAATTCATATTACTCTCTCCTTATTATTACTCATTGTACTTTAAATAAAGATACAAGTGTTCTTGATTTACACAGTATACAACATCAATATGAAAATGGGCTTAAACTTTTCTCATCTAATTCTCATTTTGCTACTATTCATTTGACAATGGCGTAACTATTTACACGAGCTAAATATGTATAAAGGTTGTAAACCATTTTAAATAGTATGGTGAACACTCTATGCATGGATATAATACATAACATATTCATTTAAATATATTAGTTACGAAATCATATTCTTATTCCATACGAAGGGCAATATTACCGAATTGTTCTCCTTGCTGCATTCGATTTAAAGCTTGGATTGCTTCTTCTAATGGATATACTTTATCAATAATTGGTTTAATATTATATTTCTCTATAAAATGAACCATCTCATTAAATTCTTCACGGCTTCCCATTGATGTTCCCATAATATCAATTTGATTATAAAATAATGCTCGTAACGGTAATTCGATTTTATCTCCTGAACTTGCACCAAAGTTAACGATTCTTCCATTTGGTTTTAATATATCAAAATATTTTAAGAAAGTCGCCGGACCTATACTATCTATAATTAAATCCACTTTTTCTCCATGTAGGCACTCGTCCCAATTACCAGAACTATTAAAAGAAAAGTCTGCTCCATATTTTTCAGCAGCCTTTCTTTTGTCCTCTATCCTTGAAGTAACACTCACCTTTGCTCCAATTGCTTTAGCAAATAACATAGCATAAGTAGCTACACCACCGCCGATTCCCGGAATTAGGACATGTTCTTCAGGTTTTAATCTACCTTTTGTAAAAAGCGCTCTATATGCAGTTAATGCCGATAAAGATAAAACGCCAGATTCTTCCCACGTAAGATATGATGGCTTTTCCACTACATTTTCTGCTGGTACAATAACATATTCAGCAAATGTTCCATCTGCTGGTCCACCTAGTACTTCAGGTAACTCTGGTATTTCATGAGTATTATTCCATCCAATACTAGGGTTAATAATAACCTCGGTATGTAGTGAAATATTTGAAACTCCTTCTCCTAGTTCTATAACAATACCTGCACCATCTGACCCTAAAACTAATGGTAGTTCCATTTCTTTTCTATTATTCATTATAAATAAATCACGATGATTTAAACCTGCTGCTTTTAATTTCACTTTAACCTCTCCAATGTTAGGAGTTATCTCAGGTGATAATTTATATTCTAAACCTTCTAATCCTTTTTTATGTTGATGTACAATAGCTTTCATTAATAATCCCCCTTAATAATTTTAATGTACTAAAAATATCGAAATAAATAAAATAATCTGATTGTAACAACTGGAAAATAATAAAAATCATTATGATGAAAAAACAAAATCCTCCCCACACTTTTTTTGTAGGAAGGACTTTAATTGATACTACTTATACTTTGTTAATACTCTTTTTGGCCAATGTTAATATATTTTGAATAAACGGTGCTTTTGCATTTGTATATGAAACACGATCAAAAGGATAGGTAGCAGCAAGCATCTCTTTTAATTTTCTATATTCTTCACGTGCCCACTCATGATTTATTAGAAAGTCTCGAAATAAAAGGTTGTTCCTCCATTCTTCGCTATTATAAATATAAACATGTAAATGGTGGGTACCAGCTCTCCATTTACCTTTTCTAAAAAAACGCCAATTAGGTGTTTTTTTAGGAACATATTCATAGCCAATTTCTTCTAGGGCTTCCCTCCAATTTTCGGTAATTTGTAAATTTGTTACGCCGATCATCATATCAATAAGAGGTTTAGCCCCTAACCCTTCTACGGCTGTGCTTCCGATATGTTCAATAGCAATAATTTCTTCATGGAGTAACGGCACAATTTTATTTTTTTCATTTAAAAACTCTGTATGCCAATATTGTTGGTACGGTTTAATTATGATTTTTCCATCCATTTGCTTTCCTCCTTATAACTGTATATTATTATATTTATAAAATTTAAGTTTATAAATATAGGGATTTCACAAAATATGTCGAATACTGTAATGGACAACTTAATTATATTAAATTTGAGGTGAATTATGAAAGATATTCCAGTTAAAATTCAGTTAGATACTATAACATTCCAACTAAAAAAACATCATAATTTTGATTGGCTTACAAAACTAGGTACAGTATTTGCGGTTTTTGACCAACAAGATTCCGGTAATATAAGTTTTGGTGTTGAAAAGAATGGGAAAAAGAACTTTATAAAATATGCAGGGGCACAAACACTCGCATATAATGCTTCTACAAATGAAGCAATACAAAGATTAAAAAGCTCAGTTACTATATACAATGAATTAAAACACGTTTCTCTTATCAGTTTAATTGATCACTACCCTGTACAACATGGATATGTTTTAATTTTCGATTGGTTTGACGGTGAATGTCTTCACCCGCACTGGAGTTTCCCACCCCCAGCAAAATACAATGATCCTAACTCACCATTTTATAAATATAAGAAATTATCCGTTAAAGACAGACTGATTTCATTAAATTCTATTTTTAATTTCCATACTTACGTTGAACACAAATACTATGTAGCTATTGATTTTTATGACGGTAGTATTTTGTACAATTTTAAAACTAATGAAACAAAAATTTGTGATATTGATTTATACAGTAAAAAGCCGTATGTAAATAAGATGGGACGAATGTGGGGGTCATCTCGTTTTATGTCACCTGAAGAGTTTCAACTTAACTCTATAATAGACGGACAAACAAACGTATTTAATATGGGGGCTATAGCTTTTGCACTACTAGGTGGCGGGCAAGATCGTTCCTTTATGAAATGGGAAGCTAGTGAAGGCTTATATGAAGTAGCATACCGTGCTGTAAATGAAAATCGTAGTGAGCGCTATGCGTCAATGGAAGAGTTTAATAATGCATGGTTAAAAGCCTATAACACTGAAAATCTATAAAAACTACATACATTGTAAAAGTACATGTAAAACTTGTACTTTTATAATGTATAATACATATGGGATTGAAATTCAGGATAACGGGGCATGTATTATGAACTTTGTTTACATTAATCAAAATGTTTTAAATAATCTTCTTTATATTTTAAGCAGTATATTTGTTTTTTATTTTATTTATGATAGTGGGTACTTCGGGAAGAAATATAAGAAACTACTTATCATTCTTTGTACGAGTATCCCACTAATTTTATGTATGCGGTATCCCATCTATATGGATGAAAATTATATTCACGATTTAAGACAAATCCCCTTTTTAATTGGTACACTTTATGGTGGATTTCCAGTCGGTATTGCATTACTCATGATTTTATTAATAATACGTTTTATGTTTTATGGTTTTAGCCTGTTAACAATCATTGTTTATGGAACGATGTTAATAATTACAGCATTCGCATCATCAAAATTTAATACATACAATAGGAAAATAAAAGTAACTTCATCTATGTTTTTAACTTTTTTCCTTGCAATATTTACAACAGTAATTGTTTTAACTCTATCAGATTTTGAAGTGAATAATTTGTACATTATTTATTTCATTCTATTACCAACTATTTTAATATTATTTATGGTCTATTTTAATGAGGTTTTAAAAGATGCAATATTTATGCGATCAAAATTAATAAAAGTCGAAAAAATGGAGATTGTCAGCCAACTCGCTGCAAGTATTTCACATGAAGTAAGGAATCCATTGACTGTTGTAAAAGGATTTACACAACTTTTAAAAACACCCAATATAACTCAACAATCCAAAGATGAGTATATTGAACATATTCTTGAAGAGTTAAATCGTGCACAAGCAATTATTGATGATTACTTAACTTTTGCCAAACCGGCTTCAGAAAAACTAGATCATATTTCAGTGGAGCACGAGTTAAATCGAGTTATTAATATGATGTTACCTTTTTGTAACATGAATAATATTAATATTACAAAAGAGTTCTCAGAGGGAACAATTATTGGTAATACACAGCACTTCCATCAATGTTTTTTAAATTTAATAAAAAACAGTATAGAAGCAATGCCATGTGGCGGTGATCTTATTATTTCTGCATCTGTTAGTAATAATAAAGTTATAATACGGATTCAAGATAGTGGAATTGGAATGTCGCAAGAGCAAATTAATCGATTTGGCGAACCATATTTTAGTACAAAAACGAAAGGTACGGGTTTAGGAACGATGGTTGCTGTTAAAATTATTGAAACGATGCGAGGCAGTTTAAAAATCCGAAGTATCGTTAATAAAGGAACTACTTTAACTATTACATTCCCAAAATATAATAATGAGAGCACGTTGCATAATAAATAAAAAAGGAGCATAATGGCTCCTTTTTTATTTCGATACAAAAAGTATCTGCTATGTTTTTTTAGTTTACATTTAGAAGAGACTAATTAGAAATTAGTACCCTTAGCTCCAACAGCTACATCCAACAATAATTAATAAAATAAATAACACAACTAATAAAGCGAAACCTCCACCAAAACCACAAGAACCACCGAAACTCATATTTTCTCCTCCTTTTGGTTTGAAAACTAATAGGTAGTTGATCATTTTAACTGGTTCGTATTATACAGTATGTGTATCTCCTTTTTTTGAGCATGTCTTCATAAAAATTAGTAAAAGCACTCTATTGAGAGTGCTTTAAAATGGGTACCAGAAACTTTGGAATACATTCAGCTTTAAGTAAACTGCAATAATCAAAATGATAATACCAACAAAAAGTGTGATGTAATCCTCCTTTTGTGCGTCTTTTGCATAGTACCACGTTCGTTTATCCTTTTTTCCAAAACCTCTTAAATCCATTGCATTTGAAACAGTATCAATCCTTTCTAATGAATGAATAATAAGTGGCCAAAAAATTAAAACACGGTTTTTCATACGAATCCACAAGCTCGCTTCTCCTTTTTCAAAAGGTACGCCTCTTGCTTCCTGTGCGTGTCTAATGATTATATATTCAGATTGAATGCTTGGTATATAACGTAGTGCAATATTTATTGCATATGTAATTTTATAAGGAACAGCAAATTTATTTAAGCTGCTCACAAATTCACTTGGATGAGTTGTATAAATAAAAAGAAGTGTAAATGGTAATAACGTAAAATATTTCAATGAAAGTGTAGCTGCATAAAATAAAGTTTCATATGTAATTGTTGCATAACCTATATAAAAAAAAGAGGTATACGATCCCGTTAATTCCGATCCATGGGTGGGCGTAATGAAAAGAATCATAACGGAATTTAATAAACTAAATGTAAATATAACGCTGAAAATAACTATAATTTTACGCAATTGAATTTTTGCAATTAAGAGGCCGATACATCCAACAATAAATAAAATTAGCAATATACGAAAATCAAAAAATAAAAAAGTAAGTGTCATACAAAATATAAATAAAGATAATTTAATTGCACCATCCATACGATAAAAATACGTATTATGCATATTCCTCCCTCCTATTAGCTTCAATATAAAGTTTCACAAATGTTTCTGGAGTTGGAATTCCGCTTAATTTAGCTAGTTTTATTAATGAAATCTCCCGTAGATTAGCTCTTTGTAACGTTCCTTGATCCCCTAAAACAGCAGATACAGTATTGTCCGCAATAATTTTCCCTTCATGCAGAACTACCGCTCGATCTGCATATTCTAAAGCAAGATTCATATCGTGTGTGATAATAATAAAGGATATGCCCCTTTCAGCCAGTTTTCTAATAAACGACATAAACTGTTTGTAATGGTAATAATCTTGTCCAGCTGTCGGCTCATCTAATACAATAAGTTTTGGGTTTGTTATAAGTACAGATGCAATAGTAAGCCTCTTTTTTTGTCCATAGCTTAATGCCTGAATTGGCCAGTTACGAAATGGATATAATCCACAAATTCTTAAAGCTTTTTCGACTCTTGTCTCAATCTCATCTTTAGAAACCTTTTTTAATTGTAATGAATATGAAACCTCTTCTAAAACAGTAGGCTGTGTAATCATTTGATTTGGGTTTTGCATAACGTAAGAAATAACTTCCCCGCGTTTACGAATAGACCAACAATTTATATTTTCTCCATCGAATGTTATTCTCCCATTCTTTGTTTTATTTATTCCTATAAGAGTATGAGCTAATGTCGATTTCCCTGCTCCATTATGACCCAATAAGGCTATTATTTCTCCCTCTCCTATTGAAAGGTTGATATCTTCTAAGGCTGTATGTTTGTTATTGTACGTAAATGATAAATTTTCTATCTTGCATAAAACTTTTTTAATATATTTGTTTTTTGATGAAACTTGCTTATGCATCCAGTTCTTTAATAGGCTATGAACGCCTGCATTACGAAGATTTTCAATTGGAAATACCTTAACATTATTACTATCAAAATTTAATTTCTTTAGCGCCTCTATATAAATAGGTTCTCTTAGTCCGATATTTGGTAATATATCAGAATTTAAAATACTATCCGGTGAACCAACGGCAATAACTTCTCCCTCATCTATTAAAATAATTTTATCTAAATCAAGGTTTAAAATTTCTTCTATTCGATGTTCAATAATTACAATTGTTTTATTATATTTCTCATGTATATTTTTAATGAGTTCTATTGTATTCAAACTACATGCAGGATCCAAATTAGCTAACGGTTCATCAAATAATAATATATCTGCATTCGTCGTTAGCAGACCTGCAAGAGAGACTGTCTGTTTTTGACCTCCTGATAATTCATGCGGACTTTGTGTATGAAAGTCCTGCATGCTTACCTTTTTTAAAGAATCCGTAACAATCTTTCTCATTTCTATTTGATTTACACAATCGTTTTCTAATGCAAATGCTACATCCTCTTCGACAGTAAGGCCTATAAATTGTGCATCTTGATCTTGTAATATTGTCCCTACGTGTTTACTCTGTTCAAAAACACTACCTTTTCTCGGATCCTTTCCAGCTATTAAAATGTTACCGGTACTTATCCCTTCGTAAGAAAATGGGATTAGCCCATTTATACAATGAGCTAATGTTGACTTACCTGAACCACTTCGTCCAGCGATAAGTACCTTTTCCCCAGGATATATTTGAAATGTAATATCTTTCAAAGTAGGCTGCGTAGCATGCCTATATTGAAAGGTAAATTGTTCAAAAGAAATAATTGGTTGCATGTATTCATCCCTACTTTTCAATTTTTAAATGTGTATGTTTCTTATTTGATTTCGCTAAGCCGATCGTGATTGGTAAGCCAAGAACTAAAAATACGATAACGTCTGCAATTGTTGCGCCTAGTACTTGTATAACTATTTTGTCAAACGGTTCTCCCATCACAATAATATCGAATGCTCCAGCAAATATAATAGCTATGACAATACCAATTAACCCTGCAATTGCAAAATAAGAAATATCACGGTTATTATACGTTCCATGTTTTACACTAAAACCAAATCTTTTTTGTATGAGTCCCATTGCAAAACCAATAATACCTGAACTAATAACCCATCCCCACCAAATACCCCAACCAGCGATCGTATCTGTAACGGTATGACCGATGAGTCCTATTAAAAGCCCTGCTACCGGGCCAAATAACGCTCCAAAAACTGTTAAAATAGCCAATGCGGGTTTAATAAATGTATTCGGTGCGATAGAAAATCCCCAAAGCCCTAATACCCCGTATAAAGCTGCTCCAATTCCAATAGCTACTACTAGCTTTGTCGTTAATTTATTCATTACAATTCCCCTCTCGTATTATTCAACTTTTAATACTCTATATTTATTTTGAAAATGAATTATGCATCGACACTTCCTTTCTATACAACAAAAAATGACCTCTTTAATAAGAGGTCATTTTCTTTCACGTACAAGAATCCCCTTATCTTTCAAAAGACACATAGTGTCCTCTGCGGAATTAGCACCTTCCTATGTAATTACATAGGGGTTGCTGAGGTTTCATAGGGCCGTTCCCTCTACCTCTCTGGATAAGTATGTATTTGTAATCTGTATTATGGCACTAACAATAAATAATTTCAATACTTTTCTTACTATTTTTATTTTTCGATAAATAGTTCAACTAAATCATTGTATTCTTATCGGAATTGTGAAATAATAAATTCAAAATTGTTACGGGAGGAATGCATGATGAAAGTAATTGGCTTAATTGGCGGACTAAGTTGGGAATCAACATCGTTATATTATAAACATATTAATACACTAACTCTCTCTCAATATGATCAAAATGCGAAGCTTGTTTTATATAGTATGGACTTTGGTGAAGTAACTACATTATTACAAAATCATCAATATGAAGAAGTGAAAAATGAATTAGTCGCAGTAGCAAAAAAAGTAGAATACTCTGGAGCTGAATGTTTACTAATGTGTTCTAATACTGTACATCTATTTGCTGAGGAAGTAGAACAAGCAATATCAATCCCACTTCTTCATATCGGTGATGTAAGTGCTAAAGAAATGGTAGAACAGAATATAAAACGGATCGGATTATTAGGAACGAAACAAACAATGGAAGAAGATTTTTATACATCACGACTAGCAAAATATAACATTGAGACAATTATCCCAAATGACGAAGAAAGAACTTTTATCCATCACGTCATATTAAATGAATTAAGTAGAGGAATTATTTCAGAAACATCAAAAGAAAAACTAATACAAATTACCAATTCATTAATTAATAATGGGGCTGAAGGAATTCTACTTGGCTGTACGGAAATTCCTTTGCTCATTTCCCAAAATGATCTATCTGTTCCTGTTTTTGATACTGCTTATTTACATGCGAATACTGCTGTACAATTTGCTGGATAATAATATAAAAGCATACAGGTAGAGCCTCTATGCTTTTATATTATCCGAACTATTTATTTAAAAGAGCATCAATAACTGCAATGGCTCTTTTGGAACCACCACACTCTAAAAAACTTTCATTCAGTTTTCGAATGCCATGTTTATACTTTTCATTTGAAAGAACGTCTGTTACCGCCTTTTTTAAAGTTTGCACATTAACATGCTCTTTCAATAATCTATGTGCTGCCTCCAGCTCAGTTAATCTTTGCGCTATCATAGGTTGATCTTTATCATGCGGTATTATCACAAATGGGACATTATAATGGATTGCATCGTGCACACTATTCATTCCACCATGTGTAATAAAAACATCTGCTTCACTTAATATTTCTGATTGAGGTACGTAAGGGGTTATAATAAAGTTGTCTGGCGCTTGCTTAATTTTTGAAATATCATTTCTATCACCAATCGCCATTACTACAATCCCTTCGAAATTTGAAAAAGCATCAATACAAGTATTAAAAAATGGTTCGAGCCCTTCGAGAAGTGTTCCCATTGAAATATAAATAACTTTCTTTTTTGAAAGCAATTCAAGTGGAAACTTTACATTTGTTTTGCGCTTTATAATACTCGGTCCAATAAAAACATTGTTTTCTCCGAACGAATCGCTATTAGGTTGAAAATAACGACTTGTATACACGAGACTAATATCTCCCTTATTATGCATAAATTGAAGATTATTTTTGGGCTTTACTCCAAATTCATGTTCCATTTGATACAGTAACTTTTCAGAGAGTTCATCGGGTTGGAATTGTATTTCTGCATTTGGATGAAAAGGCAAGGTTTCCAATAATACTGGTGGAATTAAAAATATAGGAGAGGAAACTATGCCTGGAACTTGTAAATATTCCTTTACTAACTCTCCAGCACCAAATATATCATAAACTACGAAATCAAAATTAATGCTTTTACATAATCGTTTCGTAATTTCTAATATGTATAAAGAAGTTTGAACATGTACATGAAAGAAAGATTTTAATCCATATGAAGTTTCATTATCAATAGAAATCTCCTTTAATAAATCCGGATGAGTATGTACAATGGCTCCCAAAACTTCAAGCCTTTCCTTAAAGCTTTCCGTTGTAATATAGTGTACGTTATCACCTCTTTCAGTAAAGGCCTTTACTAAACTTAATGTAGGATTTACATGTCCCTCTGCAGGGAAATTAACTATTAAAATATTCATCACTTATTTCTCACTCCTTACAATTCAATCTTCTTATTAATCGTACTGTTATTATTACAAGCAACCTTCCCTTAATAGTCCCAATATACTTACTACTTTAGGTTGATAAATAATTATCAGACATTGAAAAAGGCATCTACATAAAATGTAGATGCCTAACTGTGATAAGGAGTGTTCTGTGAGGTTAGGATAAGCTTTTCTGCTTGTCCTATGCTATCAATATATGATTTATTTTATAAAACGTGCAAATCTAATAGAATTATTTTATCCATTTTATTTGATCAAATGGATAATATACCATTTTCACTTTACCTATTATATTTGACTCATCAATTAGTCCAAGCGTATTCCTACTATCTTTACTATGATTTCGATTATCACCTAACACAAATAATTTATGCGTGGGAACTTTCATTTCTCTACAGTTTGAAAAACGATTTGATACTTGTGACATATCTAACTGTATATACGACTCATCACGCTTTTTACCGTTAATATATACCTCATCGTCTCTTAATTGTATGTTATTCCCTGGTAATCCAATAATTCGTATCACGTAGTATGTAGGCGAGTCTTCTTTTTTTATTATTACAACATCACCATGATGAAAAGAAGAAAAATAGATGCTAGCCCTATTAACTAGTATGCGATTATTCTCATTCAAAGTAGGTTGCATCGAAATTCCTTCTACCATACAAAATAAAAATAACTTATTAATAAAAATAATTCCTATTATAATTAAAATATAGCTACATATTTTTCTCCAATCTTTTAGAATCAATTGCTTCATAGATACCTCATTTCTAATCTATTCGTATGTAAAAAACGTCTCTAGTTCATATAATTGCTAGAGACGTTTCGTATATTTTAATTCTCTTTAGAGTCATCTATTTTTGGTGCTTCGCCAGTTAATCGCTTATTTTTCAAATCAAAATAAGCATCTAAAACATCTTTTCCAATATCAGAGTTAATACCTGATTTATCATTTATAACCCATGGCACAACAACAGAAAATGCTACTTCTGGATCGTCATATGGCGCATATCCTGCTAATGTTAAATTATAGCATTCTCTACGATCGCCTTTCTCATTTCTCCCAATATCACTTTCTCCACCGTATACAGTCTGTGCAGTTCCTGTTTTTCCAGCTGGTTTATAGGGTGCTTTTTGGAACGCCTTTACTCCCGTTCCATCCCCTTCTTGGAATACTTTCCTAAAGCCTTCTTTTACTTGATTGATATATTCTTCTTTCATATCAATTCTATTTAAAACAACGGGTTCTATTGATTGTACTACTTTACCGACCTCATCTTTTTGAACGGTTTGTTCTCTAATTTCTTGAAGAATTTGTGGTTTCATACGATACCCGCCATTTGCAATAGTTGAAATATATTGTGCAAGCTGAAGTGGTGTATACGTATCATACTGGCCAATGGAAAAGTCTAATAAGAAACCTGGCTGATTATCTTTTCTCCCAATTTGCCCCGCTGTTTCATTCGGTAAATCAATGCCTGTTGGAACACCTAAACCAAATTGTCTGAAATAATATCTCATCTTATCAAAGTATTCTTGTTTAATATCTAGTGAACTGTTCTTTACATAATCCACACCAGCAATTTTTAATGCTGTGTTAAACATATAAACGTTAGAGGAAACTTGTAAAGCTCTTAGGTCATCTATATCTCCAAAATCTTTCCATGACTTTTTCTCCTTAGTTCCTTTAAACTTCATAGGTGCATCATAAAAATGTGTTCCCGGTGTTATAGCTTTTGTTTCAAATCCGGTTAATACTGTAGCACCTTTAACAGTTGATCCAAGCTCATATGAACTTGTCAGCGTACCTAAAGCGTAATCTTCTACTTCCATTTTTCCGTCTTTTTCTACAAGTCTTTTCCCAGCCATCGATAATACTTGGCCGTTTTTCGGATTCATCATTACAACAAAAGCACGGTCCAACATCGATTCTGAACCTTTATAGGCCTTTAATATTTTTTCTATGCTCTCTTCTACTTTTTTCTGTAATTCCATATCAATTGTTAACGTTAAATTCTTGCCGCTTTTCCCTTCAGAAACTGTTTCTGTTCTAATTGTATCACCTTGTTTATCAGCAATACTTCTTACTTCTTTTTTCGTACCATGAAGTACATCTTCGTATTGCTGTTCGATGTAACTTTTCCCAACACGATCATTCCGGCTATACTCACGCACTAAATAATAATCTAATCGTTCACGTGGTAATCCTTCATCAGCATTCGAAACATTTCCAAGAACTGAACGGAATAAGCCATCATTTACATAGAGCCTTTCCCAATCAACTGATGCGTCTACACCTGGGAGATTTGCTAAATTTTCACTAATCACAGTATATTCCTTTTCACTAACATCTTTTTTAATAATTTGAGGTGCCATTTGATAACCTGAAGTCATTTTACTTTTAATAGCTAACACTTCTATGTCTTTTGCTGTTAATTCTTGAAGATTTTTTTCTGTAACTCGCTTTCTTTTTAACTCTTCTATTTTTCTGTCTAACTCTTTTCCGTTAATATCCTTTTCTCTAAACTTATCTATTTCCTTTTTAGATACTAAATCTTGAGTAAGTTTTGGATTTAACTGCATCCAAAAATCTTTCTTATCCGTCTCGGTTAACTTATCTATATCTTCTTGCGGCATTTCAATTATTTCTGCAAGTTGTCTTGCAGTTTTTAGCATTTCTTCCGATTTTACACCTTTCACCTTTGTATATGTAATCGTACGTAAAGACTTATTGTCCACTACTGGATTCCCTTCACGGTCATAAATTTTGCCGCGTGGTACTGTAAGACTAACAGTTGCATTCTCTCTTTTTTCTACTTCATTCTTATATGTTTCTCCATCGAAAATTTGTACTTTACCTAACTGGATTATAATTCCAGAAAATAATAAAAATACGCAAAAGAATAAAATATTTAACCGTATAGGTAGTGCTCTACCACTCTTTTTCTCTTTCTTTTTCACCTTGTCATAATCTCCTCCTTACAACATTTTAAATATTTTTTAGCTCTCTATATTAAAAGTAATGTACAATTTCCACACATTACTTTGTACGTATATTAATATAACGTTTAAAACTTAATAGAAATTAAAACAAATATAAAGAAAAAGTAAAGTTTACTAAATTAAATATAAAAATACCCAATAACAAAAGCTTAGCTTTGTTATTGGGTATTAGGTATTTTAGGAATTAATATTAGAACGTATTGAAATACATCTATCATCACAATTTGATAGAGATTGTTTACTCTGAATTTTCGGCAAGTACATCGTTACAGTTGTCCCGACACCAACCTCACTCATTATACTTATTGTTCCTTGATGACTTTCAATAATTTTATAACTTAACATCAATCCAATACCGGTACCTTTTTCTTTCGTACTATAAAAAGGTTCACCTAATCTTTTAATTCTTTCTTCAGGTATTCCTATTCCTTCATCTATTACACTAATAACGACACCATTTTTATGTATTTCTTTTATATGGATTGAAATTCCCCCCCCATTTAGCATTGCTTCAATTGAATTTTGCAAAATATTAATAAATACTTGTTTCAATTGATTTTCTGAGCATTCAATGATTATCTCTTTGGAATCTGTAAATAGTTCAACTTGAATATTTGTCATGATTGCTTTTGTATTAATTAATGATACGACATTTTTAAAAATTTGATAAATATTTTTCTTTTCTGTATTTATTTCATCAGTTTTAGCAATCGACAAAAACTCTTGGAGGATTGCTTCTATTCTTTCTATTTCGGAAAGCATAAGGTCAAAATATTTTTCTTGATCTTCTTTATTAATTTGGAATAACTGTATAAATCCTTTAATTACCGTTAATGGGTTTCTCACTTCATGAGCTACACCGGCTGCTAATTGACCAATTGCCGCAAGTGTATCTGATTTATTTAGCAATTCTTCTGCCTTTTTCCGCTCTGTAATATCGCGGACAATGATCATAATTTTATCTTGTAATAATGGTAAACATCTAGCTTCAAAGAAATCGATACTTCCATTAATTGTTAGAGGATATTCTACAATTACATTCTTTCCTTCTTCTTTCAATTGGCGAATTGCTTCTTGAAATTGCTGTGCTACTGGAGACGGTAATATTTCGTAAAACTTTTTTCCCATAAAAGCTTCTGCGGGTACGTAAAATTTTGTAGGAGATCCTGCTTTATAATCTATAATTGTCCCATCGTCTTCTGTTAAAAAACATAAATCTGGTAAAGCTTTAAAAATTAATTCTAATTCAGAGGTTTGTTGTTTTAATTGCCCTTCTATCGTTTTTAAATGTGTAATATCTACCCCAACAGCCCAGTAACTAAATCCTGTTACAGGAAACTGCTCAGATATATTGGACCACATTATCGTTTTAATTTCACCATTTTTACATGTTAAACTCATTTCCCAATCTCTAAAATTTTTTCCACGAGTCAAAAATTTATTTTGTATTTGATGGCGATAATTATGGTCAGGATACAGTAATTGAAGAGCGTTTGGATTCCCAATTATTTCTTCAGCAGTATAACCTGTTACAATCTCGCATTCTCGATTCCACAAAACAAAATCTCCATTATAGTCAAGCGCATCAACCATAACAGGCATGTTTTGTAAGATCGTATGTAGTTCTTCCTCTTTTCGAGAAAGTAACGATGTATTTTTACTTTGAACTGCTTTTTTCACCCCAGCTATAATGAGGTTAGAAAGCATTTCAAAATATTTTTGGCAATTGAAAATTTCGCTTCGTTTGGACCATACAACAAAAGATCCTAAATATTGATTGTATAAGAAAAGGGGGATTTCGATTTTGGGAAGTTTACATACTTTCATTTCATTAATTCCAAATGAAAATATACATTCGTTTTCAGCATCAAGAAGTTGATGTGATATGTTGGTTAATTTATAAAATTGTTCTGCCATGGTTTCTATTGTACTCACATCAATAAGTTCCATTAGCCGCGCATTCATTCCTTTTTCACCTCGATATGTAAAATTTATACAAATTAAAAATTCATACTTCTTCATTATACGAAGAAAGTGCCCCTAGGTATATAGCTGTCGAATAATTATTCAAACAAATTCTATTTTTCAATTAAAAACAGAAAATAATATGGGATTGTTACGCGCTGCTAGTAGCAGTATAAAAATACAATAACCGTAAAATTCACAAAAGTTTCACAACTTTCATGAAAAATATAAACATTTATTCCAATATATTCTATACAATGAGTTGTAATAAGGCTTCTATGAATCTCATAGAATACCTTACCCCTAATAAAAAGAAAAAAAGAATCTATTTGGATTCTTTTTTTCTTTTTTTATTACATTACATATTTATATAAAGCATGTGCGACACCATGTTCTTCATTTGTTAACGTTTCGTATTGACACATCACTTTTATTTCTTCAACTGCATTTCCCATTGCAATTGATATATTTGCTTTCTCCATCATAGAAACATCGTTTAAGCCATCGCCTATTGCTACAGTGTTTTCAACTGGAATATTAAGATGTTCTGCTAAAGTATATAATCCATTTCCTTTTTGAGCATCTCGATGATTAATCTCTAAATTATGCCAATAGGAAGATGTAATAGCTAAATCCGTATTATGCAGAAATGTTTCTTTTAATTTTTTTAATTTCTCTATGTCATAAGAAAACGGTAAAAGTTTATGCACATGTATATCCATTTCTACAATTGGTTTACAACTTTCTGTACTATGAAATGCTGTATGCTCAAGGTATAATGCAGCAATCGTTTCTAACTCTTTCAAGTTGAAATTTTCTTTTGAATTCTTTACATACTCGATTTCATTTCGTACACTCTCTACGCCATAATCCGGTACATACACACCTTTATTAGTATAAAGCTGATAATACAAGCCATTCTCTTCAAGATATTCTACAATCTCAAGTGCCTGCATATTTTGAATTGGATATCTCTTCATCATTTTCTTATCTTTATAAATAAGGGCACCATTTTCCGCAATAATTGGACACTCTAAATTAACTTCGAACAATAATCGTTCAATATCAACGATAGAACGCCCTGTACAAATAGCTACAACATGGCCTGCTTCCTGACATTTTCGAATTGCTTCTGCATTTTCTTTACTTATCATTTTATTACCGGAAAGAAGGGTTCCATCTAAGTCAATTGCTATTAATTTCATTATTTCTTCACCACTTTCTATAAATACACGAGATTTATTTAACGAAAAGGTATCGTTTTCATATTGAGCTCGTTAAGTACTTCTTATTTATAATTTATGAAAAGCGTTTCAGGTCAAGAAATAATTAAAAATAAAATCAAAAGCTTTTCTCTTTAAAGAAAAGCTTTTGATTTTAAACTATGAACTATAACTAATATATTTTGTCTCACACATATACACATTCTTTTCTTCAGTTGGGAAATATACTTCAAACTTTTCTAAACGTTTTCCGTAAATATGAATCGTGACAACGCTTTCGCATTCAGCTATTTTAAGAATATGACAATCAGCTGGTGGAATGACTTTATCTGTTTCTCCTTCTCCCAAATAAAGATTTCCTGTATGGGTTAAATAAACAAGTGAATTTTCAAGCTGCTTAGTTTGTATAAAGTTCTGCACCATTATCCTTCCTGAAAAAACGCCTTCTACTCCCCATGTACCATCATGATCATGTAAAGGTGTAGATTGTCCATCTTTCCATACAAGAGCTAATACTTCAAATCGCTTTAAAGGATCTTCATATAACAAGTGTCGTGCATATTGAGCCGAATTCGCCTTCTGTTTTTCTAGCGGAAGCCATGTTTTTTTTTCTAAAAGTTCTTCTAGTAATTTTTCAATCGCACAAACAATTTGATCTTCTAATAAATTACTATCAATTAAATCCGTTACAGCTTTAATAAATGTTTGAAACGTTTCACTTCCATTACACGTTAACATAAGCATCCTCCTCCACTCTTCTTTCACACACTTCCATACTAAATAGACCACTAAAAATTTACAATTGAGAAATAAAAAAACAAGGTACAGTAATTTTGTACCTTGCTGAACGTTTTACCTAGTTTTCAAAAGAATAGGTAAGTATTTTAATGTTTGTTCATTTTCTAATATACATTTTTCTAAATTGAACGATGGAGATAACTCTATTTTTTCAAAGGCATTTATAAAGGTAGTTAATGCAATCTCAGCTTCTAAACGTGCAAGTGGCGCCCCTAAGCAAAAATGAGGACCTTTACCAAAGGTTAAATGCTTTTCATTTCCTATTCTGTGTAAATTAAATTTAGAAGCTTGTAAGAACTTTTTCTCATCTGAATTTGCTGCACTAACCCACGTAACAATCATTTGATCCTTTTTCATAAAAGGTCCAAATATATTTGTGTCCGCTGTAATCCTCCTAGCTAATGTTATGGGAAAGCGATAGCGTAAAACTTCCTCAATCGCTTTTGAAATTAACGTAGGTTCTTTTCTTAACTCTTTATATATTCCAGGTGAATCTACTAAAAAGCAATAAAAGCTGTTAATAATTAAATTTGTAGTTGTTTCATTACCTGCCGCTAATAAACCTAAAGAAAAAGTAACTATTTCTTCATCGGTTAATCTTTCACCTTCATATTCAGCTCGTATTAAATCTGAAATAATATCGTCGGTTAAATGATATCTTTTCTCTTGAACAATTGGAAGCAGGTACGTTTTAAATTCATTTAACGCAATTCCTTTTTCTACATCCAAATCGTTAAATTTTTCTTTACTATATGGCATAAATAAAATATCAGACCATTCTTTAATCTTTTTACGATCCGTTGTTGGCACTCCTAATAAATCGGATATGACGGTAACAGGTAAAGGTGCAGCAAACTCTTCAACGATATTAACCTCACTATATTTTCCGATATTTTGTACAAGTTCATTTGCGATAGACTGATATGTAAATATAATAAAAAACGAATGATTAATAGAAATATTCTACGCCACTCGTTTTTTATCGGACTTCTTTTTACTGTACTTTTATTTTCTTTATGAGTTATTAGAAAAATAATTGTCTATATAAGTCTTTATTTTTTCAAAATCCTTTTCCATAAATAAGATTGCTGGTACTTCAATTATTGGAAGATTATTTTCATTATCAAAAGGTGGACACGGTTTGGGAACTACCAAATAGTCAACTGAGTTTTTATCCCTAATATAATTAATTGAAACATCATAATACTTAGAAAAATATCCCTTCAAATCATCCTGATTCCTTAAAAATGGTAGAGAAAATATTGAACCATAATTTATACCAGCGTCGACAATTAATACAAAGCATATTTTTTTCATGATACACCCTCCTCGTATAATAAGTTTTAAGTTAATAACTGTTCCTTGAAAATTAAATAGTTTTTATCTTCAAGAGCTACATCAAAAAAATGATGTATGGGTAAAATTTAGTCTTGGATAAGGTAACACTGATAAAAACAGGTTTCCTTTTTCTTTATATTCAATTAAATTATATCATTATTTTACATGAATTTTCAGACTTTGTTTTTTTTATTTTATTGGTAAACTTATGCTTAGCATGAATTGGAGGGATATATATGATAGATTATAGAATAATTTCAAAAGAAAACTATTCAAATAAGATTGGAGAGCTTGTAACAATGCTTGAACATACAAGAGATGTTACATTGAGCGAAATCTCCAATTTAAACCAAAGTGATTTAGATTTCTTACCAAACGGTAGTTCAAACACTATTGGTTCTCTCTTATCACATATTGCAGCGATGGAGTTTGTTCATCAAGTTATCTCGTTTGAAAAAAGAGATTTAACTGAAAGTGAATATCTAAAGTGGCGAATTTCTTTAGAACTTGGAGACAAAGCAAGGGAAGGAATAAAAAAGCAATCTTTAGATTATTATTTGAATGAATTATCACAAGTTAGAGAAAATACACTAACATATCTGAAATCAAAACAAGATAGCTGGTTATTCGAGGAAAACAAGTGGGATAATGGTGTGCCTTATAATAATTACTACTTGTGGTTTCACGTTATGGAAGACGAAATTAATCATCGTGGACAAATAAGAACAATTAAGCGATTGATGGGAATGAATAAATAAATCTTATTCAACCAAAGGGTGCTTTACTTGAGAAAGTCACTAGAAGAGTCAAATGATAACTATGAACTGCCCCCAATTGCTAGGTTTTGTTTAACAATTGGGGGCAGTTCATTTATAGCGCATAGGTAATCAGCTTTTTGTTAATCATGAGGTAGATATTTTTAACTAAAAAACCAATAATGGAAATATATTACAGCTTATGACCCGTTTTTACACGTATCTCGGCTGAACCCCATAATACACTGTATCCCGCTCTTCGGCGCTTCGAAAATATGGGGGCTATAATTAAACAAATACATAAACAAGTCGGAAAGCCGAATCGAAATATGTACGACATAACTGAAACAGGAGAAGAAATTTTTTCTGAAATGTTAAGAGAGTTTCCCGAAAAGATTGCGACAAATAACGCTGAGTTCCTTGTGCGTATCGCGCTATTTGAAAAACTTGATTACGAAGCTAGAAAAGAAATTTTAACAATACGCCAAGACGTACTACATAAACAACTTACTGCTATTCAATCTTTACATGTTAGCTCATCTTTTATTACAGAAGTCATTGAATTTAGTAAATCACGTATTGAACATGAATTGCTCTGGATTGCATCACTTATGAAGAAAATATGAAAAAATAAAAAGAAAAGTTAAAAACAATGAATGAAAATGAGATTTATTATCAATACTATAATTAATAAAAGGGCAACCACGATTTGGCTACCCTTCAAAAATTTATACTTCTGGATCAAAAGTTTTGCAATCTGTTTCTTCAGTTGTAGATGCATGTTTACCTTTATGACTTACTACATAAATTGCATCTGCACTACATTTATTGCCGTTAGCCCAAAATTTACAGTTGTTTACTTCACATAAAACGTCTTGTGCCATAGTATCACACCTCCTTGTTCTATTATCATTAACAAAATTCGGAGGTATGATACTCTTTGTCATGCATTTTTTATTACCTTTTTAACTTTCTTAATGGTTCAATATCTCCTTGTACAATAGCATCTATATTTTCGGTTATTTTTTCAATGTCAAAATGCCACCATTGAATTTGCAATAATTCTTCTATTATTGTATTTGTGAATCGTTCCTTTATTTTATTTGCAGGGTTTCCGCCAACAATTGTATATGGTACGACATCTCTAGTCACGACAGATTTAGCTGCAATGATTGCACCATCCCCTATTTTTATTCCGGGCATAATAGTTGTATCCATACCAATCCAAACGTCATTTCCTATAACTGTATCACCTTTGTAAGGTAAATCAGACAAACTAGGTGTATACTTCTCCCACCCATTTCCAAATATATTAAATGGATATGCCGAAAATCCATCCATCCGGTGATTCGCTCCGTTCATAATAAAGGTAACTCCATTTGCAATACAACAAAACTTTCCAATGGTAAGCCTATCCCCAATAAATTCATAATGATATAATACTCGATCTTCAAATGTTTCTCCATCTTTCGCATCATAATAAGAATAGTCACCAACAAATATATTAGATTTCGTTATTGTATTTTTTATAAAATGAACGTTTTGATTTCCTTCAATAGGATATTTAACATTTGGATTAGGATTCATGTTGCACAGCACTTCCTTTACCATTCATTTCACTTTCTACTGCTATTACTGGCTTTAAATTGTATATAGGTAAAATAAACAATAATCCAATTATAAATAGTAGAGCCGTCCCCTCGTACATCGTACCTAATGAAAACATCTCCTTTAAGGAACCAGCTATACTCATCGTTACTACCATTGAACCGGTGAATAGTGGACTTAAAATGCCGTTCACGCGACCAATAAAATCGGTATCGCTATTTTGAATAATGAGCGTATTAATACCAATTTGGATACATGGAAGAGCTAAACCACTAAAAAGTTGTGCCGTAAGTGTCACCCATAAATTTGTGGAGTAGCCTATAATACCAATTCCAATTGCCTGACCGAGCATCCCTACAATTAACATCTTTTGGGGAGCAACGTTTTTCGCAAATACCATCGCTAAAGCCCCGCCAACAATCATTCCCGCACCATTTACTGTTAGTAACCATTGTAAACTCTCTTTTGATAACCCTAACTGCTCAGTCACAATAAAAATGCCTAGTGGCTGAATTAAACCTATACCTAGTCCAGCTGCCATAAAACAAAACCCTAGCAAAGTTAATGCTTTTTTCTTTTTTACATATTTAATACCATCCAGCATTTCCTGTAACAGCGTAATTTCTTTCTTCTCATTATCATTCTCAAGATCTTTCGGAAGAAATAACAACACAGCTGCTGCAAGTAAAAAAGCGATACCTGTTATGATGATTGAAATATAAATTCCAAAACTATGAAAAATAAATGTTCCAAGAATCGGTCCTAACACCATAAAAATCGCAAATATTGTTTGATATATAGACATCGCTAATTGAATTTGTTCCGTTGATAAATGCTGTTTAAACAACTTCATACCAGATGGTTGAGAAAACTGCGAAAGGATTGCAGAAATAAGCGTCACAAAAAACACGATTTTCCACGTTCCAAACATAAGAGTAATTAATACAGCGAATACGGAAATAGAACTTAACGTCTCACACCATATCATTGTCTTCTTTGGCTTCCACCTATCAGCAAAAGTTCCACCAATGAATGAGAAAATAAAAATGGGAGCAAATTCAGCAACCGAAATCATCGAAATAGCAAAAGCATCACCTTTCGTCATTTCCATAACATAAAGTAATATCGCAAAGTTACGAACCCAAATACCAACTTGTAAAAATAATGCTGATGCTAGAATCCCTTGCACAAATCGATTTTTTAATACTTGTGATACCCCATGATTTTGTTTCGTTTCTGCAGTCGTCGACATAAAAAATCCTCCTATTTCGTGTTCTGAACAGGAGGCAGCACAAATCATATGAAAAGACTATATATTCGCAGTGCGAAACACATCCCTTTTCTATACATGCACATACTAATCCTATTCAGAAGAATATTTCGTTTTTTAACGAAGATCTCTTACAAATAGAATTAGTTGATCATTGGGATGTTTTCACCCTTCCGTTTCGAATTTAAATAACACATACATACTCTATGTTAATCATTTGTCATGTATGCATGTCTCAATATAACTATTCTAAAAAGACAATGGTAATTCCTCTAAAGAACGCATTAAATAATTACCTTGCCAATTAATTTTTTCACGCTCACCTTTTATTTGTAACGATGGCATCCGTTTAAACAAAGTAGTAATAGCAATCTTTGCTTCCAACCTAGCAAGTGGAGCGCCTAAGCAGAAATGGCTACCATGCCCAAAGGCAATATGACGGTTATTTTCTCGTGTAATATCAAATACTTCTGGGTTTTCAAATACTGTTTCATCACGGTTTGCTGAAGCTAATGCGATAATAACCATATCTCCTTTTTGGATTGTTTGTTCGTGAATTTGAAACGGCTCAGCCGCCCATCTTGCAGTCGTCACCTCAACTGGAGAATAATAACGCAATCCTTCCTCAATAGCTGAATCAATTAATTTCGGATTATCTTTTAATAATTGTAATTGCTTCGGATTTTCAAGAAGTGCTAATACCGTATTCGTAATTAAATTCACTGTTGTCTCATGTCCTGCTACGATTAACAGCATTATCATTGAATATAGCTCTGGAGCACTAAGTTTATGCCCTTCATTTTCTGCAAGTATTAGCGCACTAACCAAATCTTCTTTTGGATTTTTTCGTTTTACATCAACTATATATTGAAGATATGTAATAAACTCAGATAGTTGTTTTTCGGTTTCTTTTATTTCTTCAGGTGTTTCTGGCGATGCAATGACAGCATGAGACCAAATTCTAAATTTCGCTTGATCCTCTTTTGGAATTCCAAGCATCTCACTTATTACAATAATCGGTAATGGGAATGAATAATCATCCACAAGATTTAATGTACCTTTTCGCTCTATCTCATTTATTAAATCATCCGCTACTCTCTGAATTCTTCCGTCTAATTGTGAAATCATCTTTGGTGTAAAAGCTTTTTGAACTAAAGATCGTAAACGACTGTGATTAGGTGGATCTGAATTTAACATGTGCGTTGTTAAATGATCACTATTGTCAACAGAAAGATACATGTTCTTTGTATCTTGAGAAAACACATTTGCCATATCTTTTTTTAAACGATTATCTTTTAAAAGTGGCAGAGCATCTTCATATCTTGTAATGAGCCATTCTTTACCGATTTCAACTTCATTTACAAATAATATAGGTTGCATTTTTCGTGACTCTTTATAAATTTCATATGCATCTTCTTTAAACTGAGCAGAAGCTAAATTAATGCCATCTTCTATTTTTCGGCCAACCTTATTTTTAATTGACATTACATTCCCTCACTCTCAATTATTTTTAAAAATCAACCCAATATTTGAATTATACTTCAATAAGAACTGAAAAATTGTAAATTTTCAATTAAAATCTTACTTCTAATATTGAAAAATAAAAAAGTGAGAGAGTAAAATCATTCTACCCTCTCACTTCCCATTATGCAAAGCACATAAAATTACTAATTTGTTGATATCGATAACTTACTTTACGGCGGCGACCAGCTTGCCAAGTGTAGCCGGATACCCCACTTCTTCTTACTTCTGTCGGAAAAAACCATAAGTCTCTTCCGAAAGGTCCAGGACGATGCAAACGTAAATAGCCCCATCTTCCTAGACAGTTACACATCCATGATTTCATATTCCCTGCTTGTGCTGGAGAAGCAAATGTGGATGGTAAAGACGGAGCTTGTGACGGTGGTGGTGACGTTGGAGCATCTTCCGCATCATCTGGTCTATAATCTTCTAGTTCAACCTCTCTAACTTCGATATCAGGTTCATATCCGTATTGTTGTGGATTATAATACATCGTTTGATCATATGGATAATTTTGTTCGTTATACATATTAACAAATCACCTTCTTTTCATTCATTACCTTTAACATTCATATGTGATATGACACCTATCGGAAGCTTATGTATAGCCCAAATTAAACTAAAAAAATAAAGCTCGTATCTTTTTTTCAAAAATACGAGCTTTTTTATAAACGGAATATATTATTATTTTTTCAACTTCACACTATAAAAACGCATTTCCTCTAATAAACCTTCAAATTCAAATACCTCTTGTTTAATTAATACTTTCAAGCGATACTCTAAGAAAGTATCCCCAACTAATTGCTCTACAAGGCCAAGCGCTTCACCAATTACTCTCGGAGCTTTAAGGAAGTCTTTATCAGCACCTACTTTTTTCGCACACTCAATAATGAATTGGTCAAAATATTCTTCTTGTACAGAATGCACTTCATTGTCTTTCCAAACTCTTAAAAATTCCATGCTATTCGATAAACTATCCCACTCGTGTTCAAGATTCACTCTACTTTTTTTAGTTAAAAACGGTGATTCTGCAAAACTATTTTGGAAAGTAGCTAAACTTTCGGGCGATAATTCTCCCGTTCCACGTATATCATACTCTTGGTTTAATATTTCTCTACTCATTTCAGATGTATTAATGATTCGAATATTTTTCTTACCTTTTAATTGCGCCATTACAAAACAAAGGCCTACATGTTCATGTGCGTTATCTGCCTTCCAAATGGTAATCGGTGTTTCATTAGGAATAGAATGTAGCTCTTCTAAAGTTTCCATAAATTTTGGTAAATATTCTTCTTCAAAATAACTATCATAAGAAGTTAAGTTGTTTAATAACCATTGCTGTCTTGCGAGTTGCCCTTTATTCGTATGTAATTGATTAATCGGTCCAATTGAAAAGAATTCAGAGAATGCAACAACACTCTCCTCAAATAGTTCTTCTTGACTTAACATATATTTTAAACACCCAGTTGTTGAATCATCAAAAGCGATATGAATGTGTGTACTTTCTTTTACATTCTTTTTATAAGATGTATTACTCGTTAGTTGCTTAGGTATACTTATCAAGTGTTTAATCGTATCTTCACTATAGTTCTCTTCTAATAAATCTAATTGTATAAGAATGCTTTGCAGTAAATGTTTTGCTTCATCTTCGTACATATCCTCTACAACATTTTTGATTTTATCTATCATGTAAATCCCTCTATTCATTACTAAAATAACGTAGATTATAGTGTATCATTTTAGTAACGGTGTTTTAAAGTTTTTTATAGATTATATCTAATTATAATTTCATATTAGTACAGTGATATATTAGCGTTAATTTATGTTTATTTCGTATAGATGTTAACATTTCAGTACACTTCTTCTATTACACATCACTTTCACGATATTTTTTATTTATTTTTAAAACGCTTTGTAAATTCTTTTATTTAAATGTATATTTATATAGAAAATAAAAATTATAGGAGCAATATCTATGGAAAAAGTACATACTTATTACAAACATTATTTAAAAAATTGGAGATTTATGTTCATCTGCATATTACCTGCTGTTGCTTTATTATACACTTTCGATGTCATCTTTGAACTACTGTTCCACCAAGATTTCTACTTGTCTAATTTAATATCTGCCATAATATTATTTTTATTATTTATTAATATTAAAGATAAGTTTCAAGTCAAAGATTAAAGAAATTTATGATAACTTCTGTTTTAATTTTGAATACTTTATTTTTGAAAGTGCTCTGCTTTATCAAAAGGTGATGCGACGTTCATCACCTTTTTTTATTTCTACAAAATGAATTTTTTATTAGGTTTTTTATCAATATCGTTTATTGACTTTCCCTACAATTTGATTCAAAATAAAATAGTTCAGCAATGAACAATTTCGAGTTGAATTATTTTAAAATGAAAGGAAGTTATTACTTTGAGTCTACATAAACAAGGTATCAAACAAGCCAGTGAAATTGTCCATTCATTTGTAAAAATAAACAAAGAAATTATAAAGTTTACTCATCAAAACGCTTCTACGTTAGGATTAACAGTTCAACAAATGGGCATCTTAAATTCAATTTATGCAACTCCTAATACTACTCTTAAAGATATCTCAGAACGCCTTTCAGTTCCTAAAAGCACAATGAGTGTAAATGTAGATGAGTTAGTTAATTTAGGATTAATTGAGCGAAAACAATCACATGAAGATCGTAGAGAAATACAATTAAAAGTAACAACAAAAGGACAAGAAATATCTAAGAGATCCATTGAAAACTCTACTTCTTATAAAGCAATGGAACTAGCACTAGAACAACTGTCTGAAGAAGATATCCAAACCTTATTACGTATCCATAATGACTTACTAAATTCTCTACAACATTTTAAATAATTCGTCTCAATCATTTTTCAAAACCAATCTGATTTTTTGTTTTTGATTTATGAAACAGCTAGCTTTTGCTAGCTGTTCTTTTTATGGTTCTTTATCATTCTCTTGAGATTAAATGACTAGAACAAGCATACCTTGTCATATGTTTTAAAAAAGATAAGGGACGTGACAACATTGGATAACAATAACAATCAATTTGTTTTTCATACAATAAAAAGTTCGGCAATTAAAAAATTTGTAATTATCGACTTAATTACTGGAACAGGAATTTATTGGACCGTAAATTTCATCTCCTCAAGTGCATTACTTGCAATTATTAGTTGTGTTTTGGGAACAAAAAAAATAAAAAAAATGCAACAGTCTTAAAACTCCAAACAAAAATCTATCTGACCAAAATGAAATTTCTATAACAAACCGTTATGTTTCTGCTTGCAATCTTTATAGTAGTTTTTGAATTGGTGTCTTTCCTTTTTAAATGTGCCCTTATATTTCTTTAGAAACTCATCATCCGACATAACTTTCACGTCAACGGTTTCAGGCATTTTCTTCATCCTATTTAATTTCTCTCATACCGTTTCCCTTCACTTGTCCACTTCTTCTTTATCTTCCCAAATCGGTATTTTTTCTTGTCCACCTCTTTTTTTCGGTTGTATATCAAGGGATCTATCCAACTGGTGTAACTCTTCACCAGTTGGGCACGCTTTATTCATTAGCTGAATGACTGTAATAACAACGTCTATCTTTTCGCTCGATGATATCGTCAATTTCGTATGTGACTTGAGTTCGTTATTCTTTTATTAGTCTCATATCATTCATCTACAAGGCTACCTTGATCGCCATATTTAGTGCTTTCGATTAGTTAGCCTCTTTTATATTCCACGTAATTGTGTGATATTCATTATTTTTTTCCCCTTTGCTTCACTGATTAACTGAGTGATTTCATATACACCATATAGAATATATTCCACCAGACTTCACTCCTTGAATACTTTTCAAAAAAACAATACATACTATTTTCAAGCCGCTGTATCCACGGCTGGTACTTCTTTCTTTTGTTACAGCGAAGCAGATAGGTTCTTCACTTATCTGCTTTCTCTGTATATTTTTAAAAACATCGTAAACACTACCTACAAGCTGTTTGAACTATCAACTTCACTCTTCTTGTAATGGGAAAGCAAATTATCACAATTGACTAACTCATTCGACTAACTGGCAGACAACTAAAATTGCTGTCTGCTTTGTGTATGAGATTTTATATTTTACATATACTAGTTTTGAACCTGTAGACCAATACGAGCCATTTTGGTGTTTTGAATTTCCTTTCTTGGGATAAGTATATTTTACTTATCCCTTTTTTATTGTATAGATAAATACACTTAGGTTAACAATAATTACAAGCAGATTTTCTGTTTATTCGTAGTTCTAAACCAAAATGTTTTTCTCCTTTAATGGACAGTAGGTACGACTGCTTGTCCTTTTTTATTTATATTTCATACGCTCTTTTTTGACTGCTTCGAATCACTCTATCCTCTTCATCGAAATAAATAGCCCTAAATAAGAATGACCAATATGCGGTACTATATCTCCATCAAATAAAACAAAGGGATTTTCCAAATAGTCGATGTTTGCAACCATATAAAATAGGCAGTTTCTGATTACCCAGAAACCGCCATACATAAAGATTTGTTAAGTATTAATTTCTTCTCATTACTAAAATGTATTATGTAAGTACTAGTAGTTTATATATTTCACTGGATAATTGCTAATAAACATGTGAGAGATAAAAAAGCACACAGAGGAATATATAAAACCCCTTAATGATTTATCAATTCTACGATAAATCATTAAGGGGTTAACTAATTTTACTATGCATTATGCCTATTTCTTCGACGTTCCATCCTTGTTTGTCCTTGGATAGCTTCTACTTTATATTGCGGTTCTTGCTCTATCATTTGATTTGATTGAGCCGGTTCATCATAATTACGCTCATAAATTGTTTCTGGTGTTTTTCGTTTAGAAGATTTCCCACCAAACTTTAATAATTTTATCTTAAACTTTGGTAATCTAGGAATACGAATTTTAAATGTTGGTTTGTTGCGTTTCTTTTTTTGTTTAAATATATTTGTATTTTCAACTTTATTATCTTTTTCTTTTCGATGTAATAACATCGCAAGTAATCCACCTAATATAAGTCCTCCAACTAAAAGGAGAATATATAAGTAATGGCTTGTCATTAAACTAGTCATACGCTCAAGTATGACTAACGACTGTACTTCTTTTATATCCCATAGTAAGGCGGTCCATAATGAGAATAAGCCCAAAGTAAGCCCGTATGTACGAAACCGGAATAAACACGGAATTAACGCAATGCAAGCGGCGATTTTCGCGTTCGCTATTATTGAACTTATTGAAATATCCTGATTCCAAATGACTAACAGTAATGTTATAAATGGTGCATACGCTATCCAGCTACATATACGTGAATATATCTTTTTCGCAAAGTAACTACCGAAACTAGTAAAAAATAAAAGTCCTCCAATAAATAAAGATTGTTCAAGAGGGATTTGCTTTAACATTCCTGCAATTGGAAAGAGGCCGCTCAGTAGCATTAATAATACATCTAATTTCTTCACAATTCCCCATTCCTTTCAAATTTTCTTTTCAATTAATAAAAATCGCTTTTCCATATGATGTAGTTTTTGTATTTCTAAAAAACATCTTAATCCTGTATGTAAATAAAGTAAATACGTAAAAGAAAAGATACATGACAAAGGATAGCCTTATTTACATGAAAAAATGACAAATCCTGCTCATTATTACTAGCAGGATTTGTACACTATTATTTATATTAATATCAATGTATCTTCTTTTTCTAAAATTATTACATCTTCATCTAATTCGTCATTGAATTCTTTAAACTCCCTTGAATCAATATCGGTAGTATAATTTTTAATTAATTTAACCATATGCATTACATACGTATTATGAGTATTTTGTTCTGAGAGCAAGGTTGATTTACAGCACATGTAATGTATCATTTTGGCGATTTCTTCTCTCTCTTCAGATTTTACACCAAGCGGGATAACTTCGAGTATGTACTGCTGTACTATCTCATTACAATCTAATTCGTATGCAGCCGTGCTATAGTAAATTCCCATTTGATCTACAAATAATCTCGTTTCATTCATAACATGTTCTTGGTCTCTAACAATATAGTTCGGTACATCTGAGTTAGTATTAATTCTAATTATGTTTATATCCTCTTTTAAATTTGAGATTATTTCAGGTGAAACCCCAATATTAACGCTTTTATTTTGCAATTCCTCTATCCAATATTTCCTCATATTGGCATCTACAATAAAATAAACTTCTTTATTTTGTTTATGTGCATCTTGTGAAATTTCAACTAATGTTTCTGACATAAATTGTTTAAAACTGACTCCTATATCATTCCTTTTTGATGGTTGTGGTAAAAACACTTTATTATTACCTATATTTAATAAAGTATGATCAATTGTGCCCCATTCTTCTTGACCATATAATTTATATAATATTTCTCTCCCATTTATTTTTGAAAAAATAGGTAAGAAATCATATTTAGACATTTTCTCAATTGATAAATTTACAATTATCCCCGGTAATTTTATCTTATTCCAACTACACTTTAAGAACCCCTTTTGTTCTAACAAACTAAGAATGGCATTAATAATTTCTTTTTTAGATACACTTTGTCCGATAAATAAATTAATAAATGCTGAAATACGTTCCGTTTGAGCGAATCCTTCCCGAATAATTTGCTTTGGATTAATTTTTTCGCGACCATCACAATTTTTTATTGCAATTAATGCTAATTTCATTTCATTTTGCTCACCTGCCGTAGCATGTACAGCTTTTACGACATCGTCTACTAGTTTCTTTTTGTTTTTATGGCTATATTGCATTCTATATGGATTTTGTAACAATTTCCTAATGTTATATCTTACTATTTTTAACAACACCGGATTGTCTGCATTTAATACATAGGAGGAATCTCCGTTTTGAGCTAAAACTATTTTGCTATCTAATAACGCTTGTTCTATCTCTATTACTATATCATCTGACCATACTTCTAACGTAATTGAGTCTAATCCCTTTGGGGCAAATAAAGGTAATAACTCATTCTCATTATTAGTTAATACATTTTCACATTCTGGAAGTAACGTGAAATATGGGCATATTCGTTGGAATTCATTAAAAAGTTCCTCTTTTTCTCTTACTTTTATACCAAATTTTATTTTTGTTCCTTGAACTTTATATATATTTTCGTTATATGGAAGAAGCACTCTTATCTTTGTTCCTCTAATATACTCTTTCGGACATTGGAGAATGTTCTCTAATTTAACTTCTCCCCCTATCCTATAATCATCTTTTAAATTTCTAAAACGTTTAATCCACTTTATTCCTTTTACAGCTTGTTGTACTTTTAACTTTACAAATCTTTGCTTTTTATTATTTGATTCAAATTCAGGAGTTGAAATCAGTATTTGGCTCCGCTTTCGCCCTAAAAGTATAGGGATATCTTTATGATTATATTGTTGATAAAACCTCCTAATCCCTACAGATACTTTTAATAGCGGAATATTCTCACCTCCACGAGTTACGTATTCAAACCGATATACATAAGAGAAATAATCATGTGTTTCTTCATCTTTAATTGGCTCAGACATCGCTTCAGAAACATGTTGTGATCGCAGTGGTGAAAAATATATTTCTTCCTCATTTTTATTTTCCATACGTAAAGGCTGTTCGCAAAAAATATGAGTAATTAGAGCTGGTACCCATTTAGAAAACGTTTTTTTATCATGTAATGCTGGTAAATTACTAATTAAATCATACTGCCATTCTAAATGTGGTGGATCTATTAATTTATTAGGTTTCCAATCATGAATAACCTCATACCAGCTTTGGAAAATATAGTCTAACTGTTCTTGTTTCATTGGTTCTTTTGCTACAATCCAGGGCGTATCTTCCTTTAATATATATGGATTATGCTGAATGAATAATATATCAGAAAACATTTCATACAATCTTTCATTTACAAGTTTTAATTTGCTCGTTAATAAAAATGTTCTATAATGTATCTCTACAATCTCAAGCCATTCAATAGGAAAATAAATATACGATACTTTCTCATTATAGAGGGGTTCTACTATATTTTTAAATGCTAATAACTGTAATTTTTCCATATTATTAATACTTCCTCTCTTAATTTATATTGATCATGAGTAATACTAGAAAAGATACCAATTTTTTAAGCATTAACGAATCAATTTTTAACCAAGCACATTAAAGGAAATAGCTAAATTACATTTGATTATACAAATAAAACATTATTAAAATCAAATTAATATAAAGTAACTATTAACATATAACTACCTCCTTATGGGACTTTATATTATAAAATCATTATAATTAATTATTATATTTTTTATCTATGATTTACAAAAAAATTACAGAAACTAAATATAATAAAAGGTATCGCCTCTTTATATAGCGATACCCTTTATACACTCTTAATTAAATAACACCTTTTACTTCTTCATTCACCGGCCATTTTTCTAATGTATATGCCATTTCCCAAAATGAATATTCATATTGACTACTAAAAATAAAATGTTGTCTCATACGATTACGGTCTGCCTCTGTTACTTTTTCAGCGATCGTATCTAATCGTGTGATTTGCTCTTCTACTAGAGTACGGAACCAATCAGATCCATATGCAGAAATCCATTCTTGATAAATTGGCTCTTCTGGTTGACATTCTTTTAATCGTTCACCGATTTCATAATATAACCAATAACAAGGTAAAATAGCCGCAATAATATCTCCTAAATGCCCTTCATAAGCTGCACGATACATATGAGATGTATATGCATATGCAGTTGGCGCAGGAATAAAATTATCTTTTTCTTCTTTTGTAATCCCTAATTTCTTTGCGAAATTCTCATGTAATGATAACTCAGCTTCATACGTATTTTGTGCATGGTGTGCCATACGAGCTGTCGTTTCTAATTCAAGAGCCTTTGCAGCACCTAACGTTTGTACTCTAGCAAAATGACTCAAATAATAAGAATCTTGAAGCACATAATATCGAAAACTAGCTAAATCTAATGTTCCTTCGCCTAGTTTTTTTACAAAAGGATGGTTAAAACTTGCTTCCCAAATTGAATCTACTTCTTTACGTAATGATTGTGAAAAAGTCATTTAATTACCTCCAAATAATGTAAAAAATATACGTATTTATCCACGATTATTAAAGCTGTAAAATAAAAAAACCTTCTTTACAGGCGTAAAGAAAGTGAAATTGACAGTATTTATTCGTTAAATAGCAACGTCTTTCCCACTTCCCTACGCTGGCATTAACCAGATCAGGTACTAAGAGTCTCAAAATTTCATCTGATCTCAGCCTATAAAAGGCCCCCCTAGTGGACAAATATTTAGTTGTCGTATTGTAATTATCATAGCATAATTCGTGGAACTGTCAAAAGAATTAATTATATAACTACCTTAAAAACCTTCTTCTTTCCTTACTTTTAATGAAGTTTCAATGATCATATCTAATAGTTTGCTATAATTAATTCCCGCTGCTTCCGCACTTTTTGGCAGTAAACTTGATTGTGTCATCCCTGGTAATGTATTAACTTCCATTACATATGGAATTCCTTCCTTCACCATCATATCAACCCTTGCATAAACACTACATTTTAATGCTTTATAACAAGCCAGTGACGCTTTATTTACACGTTCCTTTATTTCAGCTGGAAGTTCGATAACTTCTTCAACTGTACTAGTATCATCATATTTTGCATTGTAATCAAAGAACACAGCAGCATGTCGAATCGAAATGATAGGTAACTGTTGCCCATCAAAAATTGAACATGTAATCTCGTCACCTTTTATATACTTCTCAATTACTACTTCAGAATCCCATTCGAATACAGTTTCTAGCATAGAGATTAATTCATTTTTATCATAGACAATCTTAACTCCAACACTTGAGCCGCCAGAGTTTGGTTTTACCACTAACGGAAATCCTAATTTATCTAACTCCTCAAGCTTTAGATCCTCCATTTTTGTAAGTTCAATCCAATCTGGTGTTTCTACTCCTTCATAACGCAAAATCTTTTTTGAAATATTTTTATCCATACATATACCGCTAGATAACATATTGCTGCCGCTATATGGAATACCTAAACTCTCAAGCGTCCCTTGAACCGTACCATCTTCTCCGTATTTTCCGTGTAATGCTAGCAATGCAAAATCAATATCTTTCGCTTTTTCAATTAAATCCATTTTTTCATTTAACGTAATTGGAACGATTTCATATTTACTCTTATCTAAATGTGCAATCATTTCATTCCCAGTCATAATTGATACTTGTTTTTCAGAGGATACTCCTCCCATAATAACGCCAATTCTCATTTTCTCAACTCCAAGTTTCATTTTTTAAAGTTTCACCAATTATTTGAATCCCGCTAACAATTTCCTGTTCTTTCAAACGTGAAAATCCTAATCGGAATGTGTTCGCTCCTCCTCCATCAGAGTAAAAAACATCTCCAGGAGAAAACGTAACTCCTTTCTCATAACACTTTTGTAAAAGTGTGCGGGCTTGAATTTTTTCTTCCAACTCTATAAACAAATGAAGTCCACCGTCTCCAGTCATTCTTTTAAACGGAATGTACTGATTACACGCCCCAACAGCTAACTCATATTTTTTCTTATAAACAGATCTTGCTTTTTTTAAATATTTTTCAAAATATCCTTCATGTAAATATTGAAACAGAACAGCTTGATCTAACGTAGATGTGTGAATGGTTCTGGCTCTTTTAACACTTTCTAAATAATGTATCAGTTCTTTATCTGCAATGATCCAACCTACACGTAAACCAGGGAAAAGTACCTTTGAAAAGCTACTAATATAAATCACATTATTACCAGCCCCTGCAAAAGTTAATAATGGCGATAAATGTGAACCCGAATAACGTAATTCTTCATTAAACCCATCCTCTATAATAGGGATCTTGTATTTTGAAAATAACCTCATCAATTCCGTTCTTTTCTCCGAACTCGTAACAATACCAGTTGGATTATGATAAGAAGGGATTAAATACGCGAAATCAAAATCCTTTTCACGCAAACTTTTTTCTACTTCATTCGTATCAATACCATCATCATTCATATTAATTCCATGAACTTCAAGTCCATGTAAACGAAAAAGCTTCAATGCAGCATGGTGAGTTGGGTTCTCACAAATAACACGCCCTGATTTCTTCGATAAAGAAGATAACACAATATCTAATCCTTCTGTAAATCCATTTGTAATTAGAATATCTTTGTTCGAAATATCTACACCTTTCATTTCCATGTAATGAAGTAAATAATTCATTAACGGTCTATAACCTTTTGCATATCCGTAGTTCAATACGATATCCCCTTCAATGGACATACGAGTAAGAAAAGCTCTTTTGAAATTTTCAACATCAAATAGCTTTTCGTCCGGGGCTATACTATTAAAAACAATCATTCCTTTTTCCCAGCGAACTCCATGCTTCATTAAGTCTAATTCATCCGCTAATGTGGTAACTGTATTAAGTTTATTTTTCCAATCTATTTCAACAGACGAGGTGTTACTTATATCCACCTTCGCAACGAAATTTCCTTTTCCTTTAACTGCATAAATGAGTCCTTCTTGTTCTAAATCCGCATATGCAGAGAGTACTGTATTTCTGCTCACTGATAATAATTCACTTAGTTCCCTTGTTGATGGGATTTTTTGGTCCCCCAACAAATGCCCTTTCATAATCATCTTTTTTAAATAATCCTTTAATTGAATATAAACGGGACGATCTTTTACAACTTTAAAATCTTTAAACAATTTCTTACCCCCTGCAATTATTTTTGCATATTTATTTCATTCTCAAAAGGTCCACTACATATGTATTTTTTATTAATAGCGGTACGGTTATAAAGCCTGTAAATCATTTCGATATAAATTGATTACATCTTTTAAAGCAGCAGCTGCAGCTCCGCGTGGATTAGAAGCTCCACCAATTGTAGTGACTTGTCCCATTGTATCTGTAAAGAACGTAATTCCTTTTTCCGTGCCATTTATATTTGCTAACGGATGTTCTTTCTCTAAATTACAAGGTTGTACACTAAGGTTTACTTTTCCATTATCATCTTTATATGCTGATGCAATTAATTTAATTGATTTATTTTGTTCCTTTGCATTTTGAATTTGTTGCGTTGTAACGTGCTCTATTCCGTTTATTTTTATATCTTTGAGTGAATAATCGTTTCCCATTAAACTATTCGTCAAAAGTAATAATTTACAAGCGCTATCCATCCCGCTTATATCTAATAACGGGTTAGTCTCCGCAATTCCTTTATTTTGTGCTTCTTGCAATGCTTCTTCAAACGTCTTATATTCTTCATGCATCTTTGTAAGAATATAATTTGTTGTCCCGTTCAATATTCCTTCTATTTTTTCAATATGGCAACCTGCTAAACTTAGTTGTCCAATGTCTAATGTCGGTAACGCCGCGGCAGTTGCACCGCTATATCGAATGCGTGAGCCTGAAATACGTGCTGCTGTATTCAGTTCACTCCAAGCTGTAACAAGTGCACCTTTTGAAATAGCTACTATATCCATTTGATTTTCAATAGCTTGTTTCATATACTGTTTCCCTGGATTTCCATTTTTAAGATTTGTAGCAGTTGATTCAACCAATACAGTACCATTTATATTAATCGTTCCGCGTTCCTCTGGATAATGTTCGATATATTTTTCAATTGCAGCAGAACCATCACCATACGTCAATAAATCATTAATCTGCAAACCTTTCCCGTTATGTATTGCAATATTTCTTCCTATCACTCCAATAACAACTAAGTCAATTCCATATGTTTCATTTATATATAAATATTTTTCATTTAATAATTTTATAAACTCTCTTCCTACTGTCCCATATCCTGATAATACAATTTGAATTTTCATAATATCCCCCCATATTTTTATACCAAATCCCTCTTTCAATATAATATAAAGCGCCCTCGAATTCCATCGAGAGCGCTTTATATTATCTATTTCGGTAGACGTGATAATTTTCCAACAATTGTTCTATAAAACTCTTGAATGTTAGAAAAACCTAACGTGTCTGAAACACTAAGCCCTACCATATCAAGATGGTCCCAATTTGCTTTCGTTTCAATATGATTCCATTTTCCAATTTGTAAAGACTCATTATTATTTACAAAAGTATTAGACGCAGGCGCAATCATAGAATTTGTATTTACTACACCATCGTTTTGCCACCAAGAAGTATCTATTAATGGTCGGTTTTCTTCATATCTTGCATAAGAGCCTAAGAAGAATGCATTCCCCATTAGCACTTTATTCATTGTTATATGCGGTAGATGCAAACCTGTGATAGGTGCTGCTTGCGATGCATGTCCACTATAGGATAAGTAATATACATCCGATTGCGTCTTTACCCAATTATTTAACTCCTTTGCTCCATCAGTACTTAAATCCCATTGACTAATATCTTTTGTATTCTCCCAAATTGAACTATTTAAAATACGATCAGTATATTGGAAAAAGGACTCTCCAGCATATTTTTTCATACCCCATTGATCCAATTTAAAATCATATAATGTTAAATTATTGTTTCCTCCTAAACTCGCAGCTGTAATGAGAAAATCTTTAACGAATGGCAATAGAAGACTCCCGTCTGCAAGTGTTGTCCCATTATGAGGAGTTGCTAATGTTGTAACACTATGAACATACGATTTACCACCTTCAAATAGTGGTGATATCTTTGTGTTCGGATGATTTTTCATATAATTTTTTTCTTCATAACTTCCTTCTTTTAATAGCTGTACTAATGTTCTCGTCGTTTGTCCTCCCATACTATGCCCAACTAAATGAACTTTATTTGTTTCACTCCAATTCGGTGCAAAACCACTATATGTTCTACCAAAACGATTATGTCCATGTTTCTCAGCATGTGCCGCACCATAATCTACTGTTCCACCGTTAATTTGCGCGTATAATTCACATGCACGGTCCCAATTACTAGAAACAGGGCCAACAGCAGCCGTATGAACTGTATAACCATTTCTTTTTAAGTCTTCCTGTATATCATGAACACCACCCCAATATTTTACCCCTAGCATTTCTTCCCTACCCCATCCAGCAAATCCATTCACTAAAATGATAGGATAATTATTTTGTTGTCTCTCTTCAGCGTAAGTTGTTTTCGCTGCGAATGAACAAACAGTCACTAATGTAAAAAAACATACTTTTAAAAATAACTTCCCCATACTTTCTCCCCCTAATTAAACGCTTTCATTTTTCTGTGAAAAAGATTGACACAATCAGTTTTTAACTTAAACATAATGTAAAGTATTTTATATACGTTGTATATATAGAAAACATATACAAATGTTGATAAATATTAATTCTAGTAAGCAGTTACTTTTTATAACACAACTTGTAAATCTGATTATTTGAATTTATAATTAAATATAGTTTCCTCATGTTAAATGGATTTAAAAATCATAAGAAAACTAATTTCATTGCTTGAAAAGGAGGAAAAAAGCATGCAAGTCGGATTAAACATTCATACATTAGCTCAACCTTCTAAAATAACCCCATCTAATCTTGAGCATAATACTATCTCTTCTACTAAGCATGAAGATAAGAAATCTAATGATCTAATCAAATTTGATATTCGTACATCTGAACAAGAAATGAAACAAGCGGATCATAAATTTAGCGAATTAGACTTATGGAAAATGCTAAAAGACAAAGGTGTACCTTTATGGATGATTTTAGAAATGTTACAGAAATTTCGTAAAGAAAAGGAATCTCAAAATGGTTCGGTTCAACATTCAAATGCGATTGAAGAAACGAGCGAGACTCGATTAAATGAAGTCATGTAAACTATGTTATCTGAATGGTCTATAACTAAAAAGAGTTCAAGGTTGATAGAAACTTTATCAACCTTGAACTCTTTTTTAAGATTTTTCTTCAATCGTTAAAAACTGAACTGATACTTCTCCCTCAAAATCTTTAATTAGCTTTCTTACTTTTACATTTTCATTAACCAATGTATTATCTGTCGACATTTTAGGTTTTTCGTCACCTAAAGATTTTTTTAATTGAAGAAGATGCATTTTTGTTTCATTTGCTTTTATTTCCTTATATATATTATTTTTGGATACAATCACATACCATTGCGTTGGATAATTACGCTTGTTACCTATCCAAGCGTCACTATTGTATATGACAGGGACCTCTTTTCCTTCTAATTTAATACTTTTCAAAGTCTTTTCGTCTTCTTGTGCAAACAGTAGAGAACCCTCTTTTGGGAATTTCGGTAACGTATTTACAGGCATAAAATTGGAGCCATTATCTCGTTTACGGAAAACTTTAGCTTTAATCAATGCTTGTGCTGTAGACTCATTTAAAATTAATACCTGTCCGTTTCCATAAGTACCTGTTTTCACAGAAAACACTTCATTTTCTTTCGTAATTTCTTGATAACGATTAATAATTGGTGAAATTTTATTTTCATTTCCAATGATTAATAAACCGTTTGCAGGAAATGGATTCTCCTTTTTAGAACATGCACTAAAACTTATTAATAGTAGTATCGTTAACATAAAAATAGTTAAAGTTCTTTTCATCGCGTTTCCTTTCATCATACAGTTCATTTTTTCCACATACTTTAATGTAGTCTTACAAGCTAATAAACTCTATTGCTCCATAACCTTATAAAGCTTTTGCAGGTAACGCCAACGGGTTATAAAGAAATATAATACTTGTATACATATAAATGAAATTAAAATAACGATAGAGCTATTAATTATAGAAAAATCGACTAATTGCTGTAATGCCGTATAAGCGACTACAGTATGAATCACTGCAACAACAATCGGTAAGAAGAACATTAATAATAACTGTCTCGTTACAATTTTTTTTAATTCTCGTTTACTTAATCCCATTTTCGAAATCATTTTATATTGCTGTTGATCGCGATCCAAATCAGTATATAATCGGAAATAAATAAAACTAGCAGCGAATGTGAAGAAGACGATTCCGACTAAAACACTTGCCATAAGTAATAATCCATTCGTTTGCTTTGCACTTAACAAATCTATAGTTAAAGCCCGAAATTGAAAATTACCTACTCTAGTATCTTTCTCAAATCTACTAATTAATTCGTTTGAAATTCCCTTCGTTTTCATCCAATCGTCTACAACAAATCCGTAAGTACGATATTGAATGTCTTTATTAACTGGGTCACTAGTAAGAGGTATTCCATCATATACCTGATCTTTAACAGCGATATAAATAGTTCTAGAATCATGTGGTAAAACTAAATTTTCTACGGCTTTTTTCACATGAAATGTCTTTGTCCAATCTCCTTGAATGACTTCTATATTCTTTTTATACTCGCCATTTTTAAATTCTTGTTTTTGTGATACGACTCCAGGAATTAATAAAATTTCATCTTCTTTTTCGATTGTTTCTTGTTGATAGCCTAGTGCTTTAGCAAGATCGTTATATTCACTTAACTTCATTACATCTACACCATTTTCCGTGTATATATATGAAGATGAAGCCATTCGATACGGAATATTAGCATCAGAAAGGTGTTTTTTTATAATAGAAAGATTTTTATTTAATACTTTGTCGTTTTCAAAACTTCCATACAAAAATGTATAGGGATTTGTCATCCTTACCAAATCCCTATTTCCAATTGCAGCTGTTGTACCAATCGCTGTAAATGCAACTGCTGAAACAATAGATACTATAAAAAACATCGTTGCATTATCTTTCATACGGTAAATTAATTCAGAAAATGTTAATATATTTGTTCTCTTTAAAAAGAAAGATTCTCTCCTTTTCGCAAGGTGCAATATATAAATGCTACACTGTGTATATAAAAAGTACGTTCCTATAATTACTAGGAGCACCCCTATTCCAAGCGTAATAAAATTAGTACTTGGGATAAAGCGAAATACTGAAAAATATCCATACCCTATACTAATTAAAGAAAGTAGCGATAATAAAATTGATGCTTTCGGTTCTGGCTTTGGCTTTTCCTCTGCTTGTATAAGTTCCACAAGTTCTGTTACTTTTATCATTTTAAATGTAACGAGCGAAACAATTAAAAATAATAAAAGAAATGTGATGACTGTTAATAATACGGCCTGCACTGGTATATAAAAAGGCAAACCATTACTAATCATTAATACACTTGCGCTTATCAATAAAACTAGTTTAGAAAATACGAGTCCAATTAGAATTCCTATACAAATTGAGCCAAGTCCAATCAACATATTTTCAATTAATAATAATTTCTTAAGCTGTCTCATTGACATACCTTGCATCATTAATATCCCAAATTCTTTCTTACGCGTTTTTAAAAATGAACTAACTGAATATAGAATGAAGAAAAATGAAAATACAAAAATCAAGCCTTGCGAAACTGAAAATCCCAATGTACCAAATGCACTTATTGTTGCACTTGTCGATTTCAACTCACCTTGTAAATCAGGATGAAATAATAAAAGAGCATACGTAAAGAAAATCATAATAGAAAATGCACTACTTAAAAAATGAGCTGCATATGTACGCTTATTACGAAAAATATTATTAAATGCGAACTGACGAAAAGTCATGCCTTTTCCCTCCTAACAAAGAAAGGACATCCATAATCTTTTGATAAAATGCTTGCCTACTTTCACCACAATAAATTTCGTTATATAGTTGACCATCTTTAATAAATATGACTCTGCTGCAAAAACTCGCTGCATACGGATCATGTGTAACTAACATCATCGTAGCTTTTTCTTCTTTATTCAAAGTATCTAGCATCTCCATTACATCATTTGAAGATTTAGAGTCTAAATTCCCTGTTGGTTCATCTGCAAGTAATAATTGCGGCTTATGAACAATTGCACGAGCAATTGCTGTTCTTTGAGCTTGCCCCCCTGAAATTTCAAAAGTTCTTTTACTCAATATATCTGTAATATTTAATTTCTCTGCAATTTCTACAACTCGTTTGTTCATTTCTTGTACAGAAACACCATCTAATGTCATCGGCAATACGATATTTTCCTTTACTGTAAGTGTGCTAAGTAAATTAAATGATTGAAAAACAAATCCTAATTGTTTCCTACGGAATAAAGCCAAATTATCTGATGTCAACTGGAAAGGATTTGTACCATTTATTAATATTTCTCCCGATGTTGGAGAGTCGATAGTAGATACCATATTTAATAACGTTGTTTTCCCGCTCCCTGATGGCCCCATAATCCCTATAAATTCACCTTCTTGAATTGATAAATCAATATCTACCAATGCTTTAAAAGGTACTTTCCCTTTATATACTTTACTAATACTTTTTGCATGTAGAATTTCCATTTATATTCTCCCTTCATTTGCACTTCTCACAATATAGTGTAAATGAATTGTCTTATAGCACATATTGATTCATCTTTCATTTATCTTACACGCTTGTAAGATTTCTAAAAAAACTGATAACAAAACTGTTTTCAAACTATAATTAACGATTATTCATCTTATAATATCTATATAGTAGCATAAAATACAATGCTACTTATTTCTGGTTGCCAGGACACCTTGTAAGCCTATTAAATATATAAATAAAAGTGGGTTTAAGAAACGATTATCATCATTAAAAGTTGCTGTATTCCTTGTATTCTTTATTAGCAACATAAAATATATTATAAAGAATAACTATAGAACTTCAAAACGATGAATAATAACTTATAATTCATAAGTATAATCCAAAAGTAAATAGTACATAAAAAAGCTTAGAGCTTTAGCTCTAAGCTTTTTTAAAATCATTTCATTCCATTATAACTCCTTTTAAAGAGCAATATTTTTTATCCACTCTGATTTGCTTAATAAATAATGATTATATAGTTGGTTTTCTATCGTCTGTTGGCTCAAATAAGTAAATCCACATTTTTCAATAACTTTATTTGATGGTACGTTGTTAATTAAAGCAATTGCGTTGAGGACATCTACATTTGTATTTTTAAACAAATAATCAATTAACCCTTTAGTCGCTTTCGTAGCGTAACCATCGCTTTGATACTCGCTTGAAATAGCATACATTATTTCTCTATTTGGTGAAGGGAGTTCTTCTTTAATGCTTGTGCAGCACCATCCAATAAATTCATTTGTATCTTTATTAAATATTCCTAGCTTTAATATATGATCATCTATGTTACATGTATTTTTCACTGCATTAAGAAATGCTTTATTTGCTGGTATTTCATCATTAATAACCCAGTCAATCCTTTGTTCTTTCGTTGATTTCCAGTCTGGTAAAAACTGTTCTATTTCCGGTTGATTCGATATTTTATAAATACTCTCCGCATCTTTGATAGTAAACTCTTGCAAGTATATATCTCCACAGTCTATTCTAAATAAATTAGTCGAACTCTCTTCTCCCATGTTAATCCCCCTTAATTATATTAAAGCGCCTTAATCTGCTTCGTAAGTTCTATAAAACGTGCATCAAGTTCTTTATATTCTTTATCGTTAGAAGTTAAGAAACTTAATTTACCTAATACTTCTTGTCGCTCTGTTTCTAACGTTAAACGTAGCTCTTCAATATCATCTCTTGTTTTAATAGGTTCCTCTAGCTGCTTTTGTATCGTATTATTTGAAAACACGAGTTTCGTGTTAGTTGTTTTCTCTAGAAAATATCGATCGTGAGAAACTATAACGAGTGTTCCATTATACTCAGCTAATGTATTTTCAAGCTGTTCACGTGAAGGGAGGTCAAGGTGATTCGTCGGTTCATCTAAAATAAGTACATCTTTTTCATCTAAAATATAAGCCATTAACTTGCATTTTACTCGTTCCCCCATACTCATATGCTCAATCGGCTCTTTCCATTGAGAAGCTTGGAATCCTAAATGTTTCATTAAATTTTGGACTTTTCCTCTTTCTTCAAATGTCTCTTTAAAAAATAAATCTTCTGGTGTTTTATCCAGTGGTAAATCAAATACTTCTTGTGTTAAATAACCGATGTTTGCAGATGGTGAAATCCATACTTCTCCTTGTACAGTTTCCGTTCCCATAATCATCTTCAGTAATGTTGTTTTCCCGCTACCGTTTGGTCCAACAATCGCAACCTTCTCACCGTGCTGGATTGTAAAATTAACGTTTTCAAATAATGTCTTTCCATGAAAGTCTTTTTTTAATTTCTTTACTTCTAAAAAGCGTTTTCCTACTTTTTTATTCGCTTGAATAGAGAACTCCACTGAATACTCTTCTTTCAGACGTTCTACTTTCGTTTTCTCCAGCTCTTTTTCGAGACGTTTTCGTTTTGACTTCACTTGCGCATCCATTCGCTTCGCTTTTACACGATAAAACTCTTTAACTCCTTCTTGTTTTGTAGACTGTGCGTGTGCCTTTTGTGACCATGAACTTAATTCTTTTATATGTGTTTCTACTTGTTCTATCTTTTTTTGTTGTTTTTCATATTCACGCTGCTGCGTCATTCTTTTATGCTCACGTGCTTTCATATAACTCGTATAATTACCGATATGGTCAATTAATTTCTTATCCTCAATTGACCATATTCTAGTTGCGACAACATCTAAAAAGTATCGATCATGCGATACAACGATAACTGTACCCTTCATATTTTTTATTTGCTTAATGAGAAATTCCGTACTCATCTCATCTAAATGATTTGTCGGTTCATCTAATATTAATAAATTAGGATTTTCGGCAAATCCTTTTGCTAGTCGAACTTTCAGCTTTTCACCACCACTTAAAGTAAGAAAATCGTTCGTTGGCACGCCCCATTTCGCAAGAAGTTCTGCTTCTTTTGCAATCATATCATTACTAATAAAAGATTCTATTTCTTGTTCAACATATGCCGTTGTCATATTCATTTGCTGCCATTCAACAATCCCTTTTGATGGCTCAATCTTCCCATTTATTAATTGAAGTAACGTTGATTTACCGGCACCGTTTTTACCAATTAATCCGATAACATCCCCTTGTTTAACTGTCACATTCATTTTCTCTAACAAAGTATTTTCCTTTATTTCAACATAAACATCATTTAATTTTAAAAGTTCTTTCATAATACCGATCCCTTTCATTAAGGGAGAATAAAAAAATCCTCCCAAATAAATTTGGCAGGATTAGTCATTAAAATATTTATACCCAAATAAGCTATTGTACAACATAAATAGCAATACCGTTGTATGGAAATTGGGCAGACTAATCCTATTTTTTAGAAATTGAAATTTATTTAATTTCAACATTTAAAAATAAGATTAGTTAATCATCGTCCACCCATCAATCCTTTCCATCATAAGTAACCATATTGTACCATACTAGTATGGTATGAGTAAATGCAATTATATGTGCTGTCATAAAGATTACTGTCTTCTAGGTCTATTTATCATTTCTTAACTTCATATTGAACAAGCATAAATTACATTTGTTGTACTAATTTCTTTAGATTTCCCCAGTAATAAACTTCTAAGTACTCCCTCTTATATAATTTTTATATAAATTTATGATTAATTATATATTATACATACTACATTTCAGTTCTTATAATAAAGTTATCATTTTTAAGGAGGGATTCTACAATGGAATTTAGCAAACTAGGAAACAGTGGATTAACAGTAAGTAAGATTGCATATGGGAACTGGATAAACCATGGCGGGAAAGTAAATGAAGATATTGCAAATGATTGTGTGAAAGCCGCACTGGATGTCGGAATTACAACGTTCGATACTGCTGATGTTTATTCGGACACGATAGCCGAGGAAGTACTTGGCCGGTCTTTGAAAGGTATACGACGAGAAAGCATAGAACTATGTACAAAAGTATGCCATCCGACCGGACCTGGAAAAAATGATCGTGGATTATCGAGAAAACATATTATAGAAAATTGCAATGCATCGTTACAGCGGTTGCAGACAGACTACATTGATGTCTATTATGCACATAGATTTGACTCAACAACTCCCCTTGAGGAAACGATGTTAGCTTTTGCTGATCTTGTAAGACAAGGTAAAGTCCTTTACTTAGGCGTAAGTGAATGGACATCAGAACAAATTACCCGCGGTGCAGCACTTGCACGAGAATTGAACATTCCACTTATCGCTAGCCAACCTCAATATTCGATGTTGTGGCGTGTTATTGAAACTGATGTAATACCAACATGTCAACGTGAGGGGCTTGGTCAAGTTGTTTGGTCTCCCCTTGCACAAGGTATTCTCTCAGGAAAATATCAACCTGGTAAACCCTTGCCGACTCAATCACGTGCTAATTCAGATGCTGGTAAACCATTTTTCCACAAACTCGTGCAACGTTGGATGAGTGATGATGTACTCACCGCAATTCAGAAACTCAATCCCATCGCGCAAGAAACTAATCTTACCCTACCACAACTCGCAGTTGCTTGGGTACTACAAAATCCAGCTGTTTCCTCTGCAATTATTGGCGCTTCAAACCCGGAGCAAATAAGAGAAAACGTAATTGCTTCTAGTGTTAAATTGCAACCTGAAATTATGGATCAAATTGATAGCGTACTAAAAGGTTTCGTTGAGTACGATCCGAGTAAAACAGGTTGAATCATCAGTGACTTTAAAATAAAAATAGAAGTTTCCCTTTCCAAATTTCCACTGCCCATCCTATCAAGATGGGCTTTTACTTTTCAAATTCAAATTGTGAAGTCGCATAAACCTCTCTAACAACTGTTAAGAAGTTCTCTAACACGACAGACTTTTCATCTTGTCTCCATCCAACATATAAATTTATTTTCGGTGTATTTTCTTGAATGTCTTTATACATGACACACGATTTTTTATAACTTTCCACCGATGATGGAACGACAGAAATCCCCATTCCTGTAGCAACTAAATTCACAATCGTTTGCATTTGGATCGCCTCTTGAACAATATTTAAACTTACTCCATGTTCCCAAAAGTAACTAATAATTAAATCATAAAAGTTAGTACCGAAATGACGAGGAAATAAAATAAATGGTTCATCTACTAATGATTTGATTGAAATGTTACGTAACGAAACTAAAGGATGCTCTTCATGCAAAACTAATTTTAAACATTCCTCAGAACAAACTTCGGAAACTAATATTTCATTATTCTGCTTAGAACGAATAAATCCAATGTGAATTTGTTTTTCATAGAGCGCTTTTATTTGCTGGTCTGTTGTCATCTCGCGTAATATAAGCTGTATTTTAGGAAATCGTTCTCGAAATGTTTTTAATATGTCTATAACTGTTTCTGTAGAATCGACAAAACCAATGATTAAATGCCCGATCTTCCCTTCATCCGCGAGCTGTGTTTCTTTAATGGTTCTATCTACTTGAAGTAACGTTTGTCGCGCACCTTCTAAAAATATTTTTCCAGCATCGGTAAGTTCAACAATTCTTTTTGTTCGATGAAAAAGTTGGACCCCTAATTCTTCTTCTAATTTACGAATTTCTTGGCTTAAAGGAGGTTGTGCCATCATAAGGCGTTCTGCTGCACGACTAAAGTTTAATTCTTCTGCCACCGTTATGAAATACCTCATTTTCCGAATATCCATTTCAATCCCCCCTATCAGTTACAATCTATTTTATTATTAAAAAGTGTTTATGTATCTAGTATTTCATTTATTCTTATCAGGTCCGTTTTGCTTCTCTTAGGTATATATTATTTCATTCCCTAATTTTATCAAGGGTACAAAACAAGGCTAAAAAACTTATCTCAAAAGTTCTTTAGCCTGAATCACTTTTTACATATTACAAAATTTAATTCGTACAACGGTACCTTTACCAACTTCTGAATGGATCTCTACACTATGTCCCAATTGTTTTGTAATTTCATATACAAGATATAGCCCCATTCCTGTTGATTCTTTAAAATCTCTACCATTTTCTCCAGTAAAGAAAGGTTTAAATACTCTTGGTAAATCTTGCTTCGGTATCCCTACGCCACTATCGGTAATTTCAAGTACAACTGTATTACCTTCCTTACATGCTTTCACTTTAATCTTTTCTCTACTACCTGATGAATATTTAATCGCATTCGATATTATTTGTCCAATTAAAAATTGTAACCACTTCGCATCACTTTCTACAGTAATACTCTTATCAATTTCAAGCTCTGGGTATACAAAATTCCGAATAAAAAAGCGTTTATGTTCATGCACGGAATCATTCACTATTTTATGTAGTTGTACTCTTTCTACATAAAAATCTTGTGTAAATGCTTCTAAACGTGCGACATACAGTGCCATCTCTAACCCCTTTTTTAACCTATCTGTTTCCTCATTAATACTTTCAAAACGTGAATCCACTTCATCTTGTGTAATTAATTCTATTACAGATAAAGGTGTTTTCATTTGATGAATCCACTGATTCATAAAGGTTAAATGATCATTATTTTTCCTCTCTTGTAACTGGAGCTGATTTTGATAATGTCGATATTGTACTTCGAGCAAATCTTGGAGAGCAGTAGATAAAACTGCAAAATCAGATTTTTGAACAGATTCATCCAAAGATTGCAACGGATTTGCTAAACGTTCATAAAAAGAACGATGTGTAAAATAACGAAATACTAAATAACTTACCATAAAAAAAGCACCTAAAAACATTGCATATAATGCCGTTGAAATATGATTATGCCCATCAAACCAATAAACTAAGAATATGGCTAGTAGTTGGATCGCAGTAAAACAAATAAGTGGTATATGATCACGTATAAATAACCTTATCATTTTTCCATACCATTATCCCAAGTAATATGTAATCTATATCCAACACTACGAATTGTTTCAATTGCTCCTTCAATTTGTAACGTTTTTAACTTTTTACGCACACGTGTTGTATTTACACTTAATGTATTATCATCAACATAAGATTCACTATCCCATAATTTATTTAATAATACTTCCCTACTCACAACACGCGGATAGTTTTTCATTAACATCTCTAATAAAATGGCTTCGTTTCTCGTTATATCAATCTCTTGGTTCCTAAGTTTTAATACAAGTCTTTCGGGATATAAACTAAGACCTTGTTGCTCAATCATTCGTTCTTCTAGTTTCGGTGCATAGTCTCCATAAGCACGTCTTAAATGACTACGAATTTTCGCCATTACAACTTCATAATGAAACGGCTTCGGAATAAAATCATCGCCACCATTTTCTAACGCCATAACTTGATCCATCGTACCTTCACGGGCCGAAATAAATAAAATCGGACATGTGGAAACCCCGCGAATTTGACGACACCAATAGTAACCATCAAAACTTGGTAAATTAATATCTAATAAAACTAACTCCGGTTGTTCTTCTAAAAATATGTCTAACACATTTTGAAAATTCGTTACAATAATTCCTTGGTAACCGTATTTCGCAACATATGTTGATAATAACTCCGCAATTTTCATATCATCTTCAACAATCATAATTTTAACCATCTCTGAACTCCTTTTTGATCCACAATCTCAAATATACTTATATAAATAAATACTACCTCTTTTCACAAAATCCGTAAAATAGAAAAAGGATACTTTTATACAAAAGTATCCTTTTTCTATTTTTCTTATTTAATATGAAATGCATTTAGAGAAAATCCTAACTTCTCCACATATTCCCTTCCTAGTTCCATCCGCGCCGTTTTTAGTGGATCCACAACTTGGCAAATTTTTAAATTACCTGCTGCTGATAATAAAAGAGTTGCATAAGCTTTAGACATTTCTAATTCTTCATGTAAAAATGTCACCATATTACGTACAGCACGATTCGCTGCATCATCTAGCAATTTCTCTGAAGCAATCGTCATTATTTTTTCTTTTTGAATAGCCAATGGTAATGGCCATTTCTTTCCTTTTATAGTCTGAACAGTTACAGTTACCTCACCAGCAACCTCTACTCCACTAACACCAATTTCACCATCACCCATCGCAGCGTGTAAATCACCTAATGCTAAAAGAGCACCAGGAACATTTACAGGTAATAATAATGCTGTTCCTTCTTTAATCTCTTTACAATCCATATTCCCGCCATGATCATGCGGTGTACCACATGAAATACTCTCTTCTTTCGGTGCAGTACCAATCACACCAATCATTGGATTAATTGGAATTTGCAGTTCATTTGAAAATGAAACATGTCCATTATGTATTGGGACAATTTTTACTGTATTTTCATTTAACTTATCACCCATTACACCAAGGTTCGCACCTGTCGTTAAAACGCCTTGCCCTGCAATTTTAATTTTTTCAATCATTACGACTAAAATATCGCCAGGTTCTGCGCCTTTAATATATACAGGTCCAGTCGCTGGATTAATTCGATTCCAATCTAACTCTTGAAACACAACATCTTCAGAATCAATTTGATTTTCAAAGCAATCATATGTTTCAAATATAAGACGGCTCCCAATTTCTACTTCAATACATGGATTATTTTCTGGTGACATTGCGTAAATGATATGTTCTTTATGTATACGATGCATAGTACCTCTCCTTTTTCGTTTTTTATCTTCCATATAATAATTAGCTTTTTTCCGTATAAGCTCCTTTTTAAAATTAGTAGTTATTTTCAAGAAAAATGCACTTAGCTCATTTTGAAACATACACTCTTTACTATAACAGGTAAAGAAAGGTGGTATTACAATGCCCCTTATTCCATACAACGAAAGTGACGTTGATTTACTAGCTCGTTTAATTCGAGCTGAAGCTGAAGGTGAAGGACGACAAGGTGAACAACTTGTTGGATGTGTTGTCGTAAATCGTGTGTTTTGTGATTGTTTAGATTTTAAACAACTTCGATCTGTGCGTGATGCAGTATATCAAAGCCCTGGCGGATTCGAAGCAGTTCAATACGGTTACTTTTATCAACGTGCCCGTGAATCAGAAAAAGAAATCGCAAGAAAAGTTTTACAAGGTGAATGGCGCTGGCCAGCACGATGGGCTCTTTGGTATTTTCGTCCAGTTGGAGCTTGTCCACCCGAATGGTATAATCAGCCGTTTGCAGGGCAATTTAAAAGCCATTGCTTTTACGAACCAAGTGGTGATGAATGTCCAAAAATGTATTCAAGATAGTAAAAATTAAGCAACGCAAGTACTTATTCTATTGAGTACTTGCGTTGCTTTTAACTATATTTTAGAAATCTAATAATGTGACGAATTTTCTGGCGCCTACCACATGTATTAATAACGGTATACGTGGACCACTTGATTGATTCATAATGAGCCTATATAAAATGGTAAATAATTGTTTTTGATTTTCTTTCATTATTTTTTTATTTTCATGATGACAAATCGTATACAATTGCTCCATTAGTTTAGAATGATCGTTATTAGAACGAATTATTTTACAAACTTCTACTAGCCATTTTTTCTGCCGTTCATCTAATGTGTTATAAAACTCCGTATTTTTCTCTTTATTTACCGCAATTAATTTTTTAGATTGAAAGTTTCTTATCCAATACTCAGCACGATTACTTATCGCTATCATTTCAGGTAATGCATAGCTCCTATCTATTTTCTCTAATATATCTTGTAAAATAGATGAATCAAAATTTAATAACGGTAAAGTTCCTGCTACTTGATTAAACTTTGGATACTCTTTAAATTGGCTATCAAGTCTAGAAAGTTTAATTGCATCAAATAAATCTTCATTTTTGAGTGTTTTATTTTCATAACTATCCTTCAATCTCTCATACTCTGTATAATTGCGAATCACATCTTCATCAATTCCAATATGAAAAGCTGCGCCGGGCCTATATTTTGCAAACATAAAAAGAATCACATCTGGTACATACACTTTTAATAAGTCCCTAGGTGTAATACTATTCCCTGAAGAACTGGACATTTTTTCATGATGCCCTTTAATTCCAATGAAATCATAAGCAACGTATTGAGGGGCTTCACAATTGAATATTTCTCTTGCAATTTCTTTTGATACATTATAACTACCAGTTTCCGATGAATGATCTCTTCCGCCCGGTTCGAAAATAACATCCTCTATCATCCATCTCATCGGCCAATCGATTTTCCAATTCAGTTTCATTTGACTTGTATTTAATATGGATAATTTATTTTGATTTCCACATTCACAGTCATACCGAACTGTTTTTAATACTTCATCAAAATGTGTAATAGTTGTTGTATCTTTCCCGCACCTCTCACAATATAACGTAACGGGATAAAAGTTTTCTCTATCTTCTTCTCGGTATATTCCTGTTTTAAACCCCATTAAAATATCATATATTTCTTTTCTTTTATACAAAGACTCTAATATGTTTTCGTTATACCTTCCGCTTCTATATTCAGCATGTTGATATATGAATTCCACTTCAATCCCAAATGCTTGGAGCGATTTCTCAAACTCTTTTTCAAAATGCTCTGCGTACGAGTTATGACACCCATACGGATCAGGAATATCACAGTATGGCATACCAATATATTTTGCAAAAGATGGATCAATATTTTTAGGAACTTTTCTAAACCTGTCATAATCATCCCATGAAAAGATAAAACGAGTCTTTTTCCCTAAATCTTGCAGAGCCCTTACAACGAAATAAGTCGTTACTATTTCACGGAAGTTCCCAATATGAACAGAACCAGATGGACTAATTCCAGCTGCACAAACAAAAGTTTCTTTGTTTGGATTTTTTCTAATCAATTCATGTGCTACTTCATACGCCCAATGCATATGTTACTCACCTCAATTGTATTTTTGTTTTCACATTTTCAGTTTTATGCAATAAAAAAACTCCCACCCCCAAGATTATTCATCTTGAGGACGAGAGTTATTAACTTCGCGGTACCACCTCAGTTTGTTAATACGTCACCATATTAACCTCTTCAGGTACGGCAAAACATGCTTATACCCTATCTCTATAACGGGAGAACCCGTCGCACCATCCCTAAATGAATTAGTTCCTTGCGCAGCTCTAAGTCTTTTTTCATTAAGATGTATACCGCTCTTTCTCAGCTACCAGAGCTCTCTGTACGTATTCTTTCTTAACTACTCTTCTCTTCAATGCCATTTTGAATATTAGTTTTTACATATGATAATTTATAACGTATATATTGTCAAATTTTTCTGAACAAAAATATAAAACTACCTAAAAAAACATTTTATCGCTTCTAATTGAATTCTGTGGCTACACTCATCACAACAATATGTCCCTTTCGGTTTCTCTTTAAATCGCTTATATTTTTCACTTCCTTCGTATACTCGGAATATATTTTTACACGAAAAGCAAACAATCTCATAAAACAGCATATGCATTTTCCTCACAGTGTTTATACATTTTTTTAATAACTTGAAAAGGTCTGTTTTCGACATTGCAAATCTTAATAATCTCTCACAAAAGGTCTACCTCTATTCTTATCGAATTATATAAATATCTTATAAAGCGAGGTGAACATCTTGTTCAGTAATATAGAATTAGTTTTAGATGCTAAAGCAAGTTTAGCTGCAGGACCATGTTGGAATGAAAAAAAGCAGCTTTTATACTGGGTTGATATTATGGAGAAAAAACTATGCATTTATACCCCCGCTAATAATTCAAACCGAGTGATTGCCCTCAATCAGCAAATCGGCTGTGTCGTTCCATATCTAGATGATGTAGTACTTTTAGCTCTAGAAAAAGGGTTTTATTCTTTTAATCTAAATACAGAAGAGCTTACACATATTTATGATCCTGAACCACATTTAATAGAAAATCGTTTTAATGACGGGAAATGCGATCCGGCTGGCCGCTTTTGGGCAGGCACTACTGACTTATATGGTATAAGTGGCGCCGGTTCCTTGTATTCTTTAAATAATAATCTCCAAGTAGAGAAAAAGGTATCACATGTAAATACATCAAACGGCATAGCATGGTCTCCTGACGATACATACCTTTATTTTATTGATACACCTACAAAAAAAAGTAGTCCGTTTTCATTATGATATACATACTGGTGTAATTAGCAATCCAACAGATGTTATCATCTTCCCTGAAAATGAAGGTCTACCCGATGGTATGACAATTGATGTAGAAGGTTGTTTATGGATTGCACATTGGGGAGGCTCGAAGATTACTAGATGGAATCCCTTGACTGGAGAACAGATTTTAAGTATTCCGATTCCTGCTTTATATGTAACGTCGTGTACATTTGGAGGACCTAATTTGACCGATTTATATATCACAACAGCCAGAACAAGAATGACTGATGCGGAATTAAAACAGTACCCACATGCTGGTGGTATATTTCGAATTCAAATGAATGTTAAAGGTTGTCCAACCTATTCATTTCGCCATGAAACTATTGGAGCTGAAACACTATGAACAGAATCGATTACATAAGACAAGAAGAGAAAAAGTATCACGATCTTTGCTATGAACAATACAAATTATTCGAAGCAGGATCTTGGCTGTATAAACCTGTTAAAACAGTTATGGGCATGCTGAACTATTTTGAAGGACAGAAAGACCTACAAATACTTGACCTTGGCTCTGGTGTCGGTAGAAACAGTATTCCGATTGCACAAAAAATCATGAATAGTGGCGGCACTGTTACTTGTGTTGATCTACTTGATTCGGCTTTAATGAAGTTACAAGTTTATAGCAAAGAATATGGTGTATTTGAATACATAAAAACGGAACAATCAGCAATTGAAGACTACTATATTGCTCCTAATACTTATGACTACATCGTTGCAGTATCAAGTTTAGAACATGTTAGATCAATAGACGATTTTAAAAAAGTGCTTCACACTATGAAAAATGGGACAAAGAGTGATGGTATCAATTGTTTAATAGTTAACTCTAACATTCAAGAAATTGACTTGGAAACGAATCAAGAATTAGATGCTTTAATTGAAATTAACCTTTCTACGGAAGAAATGATACGTACACTAAAAGGCGTTTATACCGAATGGCAAGAAGTAAAAGTTGAAATAAAAAATTTAGCGTATGATATTGTACGAAACGGTACACACATTCAATTAAATACGAATGCAATTACTTTTGTCATGCAAAAATTATAGTTTATATGAGTGGTGACAATTTTTATTTTTTATAGTCACCACTCGTGTATTTATGTAAACATCATTCCATCGTAATTACAATTTTCCCTCTAGTATGCTGACTTTCACTCAAAATATGAGATTCTCTAACTCCTTGTTCACTAAACGGAACAACCTTACTAATAATCGGTTTTATCTTTCCATCTTGGATCAAACTAGTTAATTCTTCTAATTGCTTTCCACTTGGTTTTAACCATAAGAACCCTGATTTTATGCCCTTTACTTCATGAAATGGTTCATGAACGATAGAAATTAGAACACCACCAGATTTAATAATTTGAAAACTTTTTTCTTGTACTTCTCCACCGATTGTATCTAACACAATGTCATAATCTGATAGTAGCTCTTCAAATTTATCTTTTTTATAATCAATAACAAGGTCAGCACCTAAAGACTTTAAAAACTCTTCATTTTTACTACTTGCAGTTGTTGCGACAAAGGCACCAAATGATTTTGCGATTTGAATTGCAAAACTCCCTACTCCGCCCGCTCCAGCATGAATTAATACTCGATCATTTTCTTTTATTTGTGCGTAATCAACAAGACTTTGCCAAGCTGTTAGTCCTGCAAGAGGTATAGATGCTGCTTCTTCAAAATTAAGATTATTAGGCATTTGCGCTACTAAATTTGATTTCACTGTAATGTATTCAGAATAAGAACCTTTCCCTGTATTTTCAGGTTTCGTAAACACTTTATCTCCTATTTTAAAATGATTCACATCTTCTCCAACTTCTTCAACTATTCCAGCAACATCTAATCCTAATGTAATTGGAAATGAAAATCGCAACTTTTCTTGTAAGTCTCCCTTTCTTATTTTCCAATCAACAGGATTGACAGATGTTGCGTGTATACGTATTAATACTTCATTACATTTAACAACTGGTTTAGGAACTTGTCTTTCTTGTAATGCTTCAACACTACCATATTGATTAATAACAATTGCTTTCATTTCCTCTCCTCCTTGTTGTTTATTGTAATAACAAACAATTATTTTTCAAAATTTTCCGCCTTGGATGACAATAAATATGTTAGGAGGTGATATTTATGCTACTCTACTAATTAAGCATCATGAGTGCAAAAAACATTTATTTCACTTAAATACAATCTAATTTACGCCTAAGAAACACCCAAAGTTATATTTCTCTTTATTTATTAATGACCTTTAAATGAAACGGAGAGTGTGCTATGAGTGAACAAGTTTTCAAAGTAAACGGTATTGATATATGTACAGAAAGCTTTGGAAATCCTAATAACCCAGCAATATTATTAATTATGGGAGCTACGTGTTCAATGGTTTATTGGGATGAAGAATTTTGTGAAAGGTTGGCTAGCACAGGAAGGTTTGTCATTCGCTATGATAACCGTGATGTTGGGCGTTCTGTTACATATGAGCCTGGGACTTCCAATTACACTGTAGCAGATATGGCTGAAGATGCAATCGGAGTACTCGATGCGTATCATATTGACAAGGCACACCTTTTTGGCATGTCATTAGGAGGTATGATTGCTCAAATTGCTGCAGTAAAACACCCAGAAAGAATTTTGACCTTAACATTACTAGCAACAAGCGTTATTGGATCTGATAACAATACTCGTGATTTGCCTCCAATGGATGAAAGAATTTTGACACATCATGCTAATGGTGCAAATTTAGATTGGACAAATAAAGATGTTATAGCGAAATATTTAATTACAGGATCACGTCTACTCTGTGGATCAAAGCGTATATTTGATGAAGCAAGAACTTTAAAACAAGTAAAGCAAGAAATAGAACGTGCTAACAATCTATTAAGTATGTTTAATCACGCCCTCCTTACAGGTGATGATTCTTATGAAGGTATACTAAAGTCGTTACTAGTACCTACTTTAGTAATTCATGGTACGGACGATACAGCTCTTCCACTTGAACATGGACTCGCACTTATTGATGAAATTCCGAACTCAAAGCTATTATCCCTTGAAGGTACAGGGCACGAGATTCATCCCGATGACTGGGATAAAATTATTAAAGCAGTTTCAGAACATATATCCTGTATAAGATAAGAACAACTATTAGAAGGGGCACAAATTGTTTTGCCCCTTCTATTTATCCCGCTATTTGTGGGCAGTAAACGCCCGATTGGTTCAACTAATAATCAGTGGGGGATGAACAAAACCCCCACTGATTATAGTTTCACTTTATAAAGATTACGATACAATATCAAAAACCCATCACTGCATTCGTATGTATAGTGATGGGCTCTACCTATATTTTTCTATGCTTAAAAAAATGGACAATCTAACTGGTCAACAGATTCCCACGATTTTTTTTTTACATTTTCGGTGGATTTACTATTTTCTAGTGGTACGTGTTTAAATGGATTCATTTCAACTTTTAATAGAGATGATGGTTCTATATATAAAGAAAAAACATGGCTACTTGGCAAGGTTTTTGATACATCAATATCTCCTACTTGTTTAAATAATTGCTGGGCCGCAAAGAAAAAGAAATTAGTTGGATTAGATTGTTTATTAAGCCAAGCAATCATTTCAGGCGATACTGATTTATTAATGTTAATTTTCACTCGATCACCACGTTTATATCGCCTAGATCGCATACTTCCACCAACTAACTTATCGTTAAGTTTGTAAACCCTAACTCTTTTTGCTTATGCTCTCTATATTTTGGCGAGCATGTATATACTAATAACCCACGAGCATTGGTGAATAACGGGTTATCTACAAAGATCACATTTTTCAAGCGTCCTTTTTGTTTCAAAATCATTTTTAAGCTATTTTTAATAATAACTGCGCCCCCACCATAAATAAATACATATGGATCGTCTTTCATATCATCAATTTTGTTAATAATATCCGTTGCGACACGTGCTGCTAAACCTAAAAATGCTGGCTGCGATTCCTCAACTAACAATGCATTTCTTGGGTGCTTTTCATTTAAATAAATTTGGTTAAATTCTGTAATGCTATCAATTGTTTTCGTAGGATATTTCCGATTCCATCTCGTAATAATTTGTAGTAACGTTTCTTTTACACCGTACGATAATCCTTTACTTAATTGCGGACGGAAATTTACCCCTAATGAAACAACTTCTTCCGTTGTCCCCGCGCCAATATCAAAAGACAATAAAGTTTTATCTACAAAATCAATTTCTGAAACTTGATTTTGTTCACATTCTATTTTATGTTTCACAACATTTCCTTCCTCATCATATACAATCCCCCACGTCCCAGAAGCGCCTTCAGGTAGACATTTACAAAACTCAATAGAAACATTAATCGTAACATCGCGTCCATTTGGATAATGGAATATGACCTTGTGATTACCCATATACCGTTTCGCATTTTCAGCAGCAATTTCCTGTGTAATAAGTTGCATTGGAAGAGCAACAGATAAATCATAACGAATATTAATATGACTTGAAGTAGGGCTTTGACGCATAGCACTTATCGCTAAACCTGAAAGGATTGTAATGACCATTAACTCATCAGTAGATTTATTTGATTTTTTCTCCACTTCAGTACCTTTTAATTGATCTTGAATCACTTTTTCTCCAACGATGTATCGTACATTATTTAACATTAGCGATGGAGAACTAATGGTCACATCAATGTGATTCTCTAATTCTGACGATGAAACTTCACCCTCATCTAACAACCCCGTAGACTCACCTATATATAAGGAATAAATACTCGGAATAAAAATAGGTTCCTGCCCTTTCACCATTAACTTCAAACCATTATTTCCTGCATCTGCACCAGCTTTTAAAAGAATAGACATAACTACCCCCTAAATTAATCTGACATCCCTTCCAAATATATGCGAGCCCATTCTTTTACATTCAAATGTAATGTAATTTTTTCTTCATCCTTTAAACAAAATATCATAAACATTCACTTCATATGTAAAAAATGTTTGACATAAAACTTTTCCAATTTTATACTATGGATGTAAAGAGTTTTTTACAAAAGTGGAGGTGCAATTATATATTGAATACTAAAAAAATTATTTTTGTAATCATAACTTTATCTTTAATCGCTATACTTGTACATGGCACATACAAATACATAACTGAAGGTTCAATTTTGGGTGGGACTATTTTCGCTGCTTCTTTAATACTTAGTAATTTAATTAATCATATTACATGGGGAGATCCAAACGGAGTATCGAAAGAAAGTCAAGATGAGATGGGACAACAAATTACATATAAAAGCTTTAAAATCGCGTATTTTGTGCTTGTAGGTGTTATGTTCCTTATATTACTCTGCTCGGAAGGATTTTCTATGGGTTCCAATTTGGATGGTGTAAAAAACCTTCCACTCTTTATTGCACTCTGTTCTTCCTTTCTTATTTTCCCTATTGTTGAACTCATTGTCGCCAAACAATATAAATAAAAAAAGTGGTTTTCTAAATGCAGAAAACCACTTTTTTATGTTTAAATACCTTCTGCTATTGCTTTCAGCTTATTCACAGTCCGCCAGTTCCTTACTGTAGCTGGCGTATGTAATTTTTGAAACTGGTTCATTAGTTTAGAATTACGAATGCTTTTTTTGAAAAATAAATACACTACTCTTCCTTCGATATGGCAATCTTCTATGTCACTTTTGTACATAAGTAACCGCTTACTGTCTTCTTCAGAAAGTGGATTAGCTAAAAAGGCCACATGTACACTTTCTCCTTCTAATAACGAATGGGTCTCGTAAGGACACTTTTTAATAATATTAATAAATTCATCATTTGCTCGTAACATGACTGGAACATTGAAATCAAAAACGTTCGTAATTTCACATTCAATTCGTTCCTTTAAAAAACTTATCTCTTCTTCTGACTCAAACACTACATTTCCACTTTGAATATATGTTTTCACTCTTTTTAACCCTATGGATTCAAACATTATTTTCAAATCTACCATTTTGATTACCTTATGTCCACCTACATTAATTCCCCGTAGTAGTGCAATATAAATTGTCATATGATTACCCCTCACGTATTTAAATGCTTAACTATCGAATTGTTTTGCACCTTCATGCTTCTCGAATACTTACTTTAATACATCTAACATATCATGTACGGAAAATATCTCAAATTAAAAAACTTACTACATGATTTTTTTCAAGAGTAAGCTTTGTTATCTCATTATCTCGTTATAGGTAAATGTAATATGAATTGTTGTCCAATTGGTCCCATTCTTCTAAACCCTTTATCTTGAAATCCAACTTTCTCATATAACTTTTGTGCCGGAATGTTTTTTTCATTTACAGCAAGAATCACTTCATTTTTTACTGGATAATAATATTTTACAAAGTCTTGTAATAACGCCAATGATTTTTTAGCATATCCCTTATTTTGTTTATTGTGATTAACGGAAAAAGAAGTTAAAAGTATGGCATCCTTATTTTCTGTAAACTCCTGTACCCTATCACCTGTTTGTAATATAAATACACCGACAGGTACTCCGTTATAGTCTAAAATAACAACTACATTTTTCGTTCGATCATTTTTCGCTTTCTCCAGTAATTCACCTGGATTCGCCGTAAATTGAACTTGTTCACTTGGTAAAGTAAATGATTGTATTATCTCTTTATATTGCTCCTTATACGGCACTAATTGTATTTCTCCTGTATGTATGTTCATGCTTAACTCTCCCATTCCTTCAAGTTATTAACTTAAACCTTGCTGTGTTTTAGAATGCACTTTTCCATCCAAAAATGTTATTTTAGCAAATGATTTTGGATCGTTTCCTTTCCAAGCAAAAATTTGCTTAATTCGTGTAGAATGTTCTTCCCCTTCTTCTATGAGTAAATCCCCTTCAAAACCGATTAAATCTTTCACTTCTAAATAAGTCATTCCTTCATTAATATTTGAGAAATGATTTATATTAATGGTCTCTTGCTTTTTATTTTCCGTTATAGTAGAAGACATAGCTGTTTTCTTCTTCACTTCTTTCTTCTGGTCACACGCTGTCATACTAAAACCTATGCATAAACTACCTAATATGAGTGCGCTTTTTTTCATCATAACGGCTGTCCCTCCCCTCATTATTAAACCATATATTCCCTTAAAAATAAACTGAATATTTAATCTTGAAGAAAAACCCCGTACAATTTAGTACGGGATTTTCACTATTTTTTCAAATGGTTATTTGACTGATCTTCTTGTTCTTTTCGTAGTTCTTGTTCTTCATCTTTTGGTAATTGTTTATCATTATCTTTAATCGGATTCGTTTCTCTATTTTCAATCATATCATTTGGAACTTGCGGCATTACTCGGCCAACAATTGCTGCTAATTCATCAAGTATGCCTTCACCAGTTTTACCTTTTTTAATTTGCTTGCCTATTTGTTTTAGTCTTTCATACGTATCAACATCTGCTACAACGACTGCATTTGCACCGTTTGGGTCATTCTTCAAACTCTCTGCAACAGAATACTTAATTGACTCAACGCGAGTTCGATCAAGTTTTGCTTTCACATCAATACCTACAACAGCATACTTCCCAACTACTACTGCTGTCGCATCGTTTACACCAGGTATACTTGCAGCTAAAGATGCCAGATGATCAGCTGCTTTTTCATTTGGCTTATTTGATTTATTTGTATACGTAACATTTTTCATCGAGACATTTTTTTGTTCTGGCTTTTCATTAGGATTGTCTTTTTTTCCAATGCTACATCCAGTAATAACGAAACAAAGCATTAACATATATATAATGATTTTCATTATTTTCACCACTTTATCATTGATGTTTAATCATAAATTTTCTCAACAGCTTGCATCTTCTTCACTTTTTCTTCTGCACCGCTATTTGCGTTAATGAAAATTTGGTACGTATCTTTCCCTAAAGTACCAATATATTCATAACAAAGTACTTCATTATGCAAGTCATTTACTACTACAGCTTTACGTTCTTCCATAACTTTTACATCGGGGTTAATTTTCTTTCTCGCCTCAGCAGCGGTTAGCTTCGCACTCGGAATCGTTCGTTTTTGATGTGATGCTAAATATTCCTTTGCGGAAAAACCAACAATCGACCCATCATCTAAGGCAATTTTCATTTGGATTGCTTCTGGATAAATACGCACTCCATTTTCATTTACAACGTACGTAAACACACCGATATTATCATATTGAGAACTATCAAACAGCTCCATATTTGTAAACTTGTGATCCTTTAAAAATGTTAATCCTTTACTTCCTGCATCATTTAAACTGATTTTTTGCTCTTTAATTTCTCGGTTGTTCATTACCCAAATTGGATATCCACCTTTTCCGGTAATATCCATATAATACTCATTGTTCGTTGCTGGATCTTGAATTTTCACACTGTAGAATGATTCTTTTGCACCTTTTCCACTTTTCTCAACTTCTACTTTTTCATTCCCTTTTAAATTTAAAAATGATTTCGCGATTTTTTCCGCTTCCGCTTTCGAAATCGCCTTTCCTTTTGCTTCAAATCCGCCTTTTTTATTCTTTTGTGCACTTGTAAAAGTCGGTCCAAAGTTTGTGGACGAGTATGATGTTACATTCTTTTCTACCGTCTTTAATCCATCGATAATTGTGTTATCTGCTGGATCTTGGTTTGACGCAAGAGCCATTTCTACATCCATCCAGCGAAGATTATTTTTCAATACAAGATGCTGCACTTTTCTCAGTTCATCTTGTATATTTGCTGCATTTGAATATAAACCTTGTAACGTTTTATATTCTTGATCATTTAACGGTTCTTTTTCTAAATCACGAACCGCTGCACGATAACTAAAATCACCGATATTCGCAAGGAACTCTTCCGTTTTATTAAATGGCATTAATGTTAAAGGTAATTGTCCTACATCAGAACGAGCCTCTGATGTTAAACGCCATACATCTACTAAAGCTGGCGATAATGAGGAACGTGAATTCATCGCCAGTGTTGTTCCAATTTTATCGTGTAATAAATCAACTTCATATGCTAAATCATGAAACGCACGCTGATAACTATTTTCCGCTCGAATTAATACTGCATTTTTCTCTTGATGCTCTTTATAGCCCCAATACCCTGTTCCGACTACACCTACTGTTAACAATACGATGATAATACCTCGTAACATGTTTCCACCTCCGCTCTATTTACAGAAAATATGCTTACCAATTTTTTTAATTTGTGGACGAGTCCAAATCCATTTACTTGTCGCAGTATCTGGGTTGAAATAATATAATGCATTCCCAGTTGGGTCCCATCCGTTGATCGCATCTAATACGGCTTTTTTCGCATTTTCATTTGGCGTTAAATATATTTGTCCATCTGCTACTGCTGTAAATGCTCTCGGCTCAAAGATTACTCCTGAAACAGTATTTGGAAATGATGCACTTGTGACACGGTTTAAAATAACCGCAGCTACTGCAACTTGTCCTAAATACGGCTCACCACGGGATTCTCCGTATACAGCGTTTGCCATTAACTGAATGTCATTTTGAGAATAACCGTTTGGAACATTTGTCCCTGTACTTTTTGGCGGCTTATTTTCCTGTTTACCTCCACCACTGTTCCCTTTATTAGTTGTAGTATCTTTATTAGCGGTCGACTTATCATACTTCGTTGCCTTTACAAGCATTTGCTTCGTTTTAGCACCCGCTAAACCATCAACTGGCAATCCGAATTTTTGCTGAAAGTTTCGAAGTGCCCAATATGTACCCCATCCGAAAACACCATCAACTTTCCCCGTATAAAATCCGTTATATTTCAAACGAGTTTGCAGTTCAATGACATCTTCTCCAGATGCCCCTCTTTGAATCACTTGATTAGAGAAGGCTTCCACATTTTTGGTCTGTATACTACTTACCATTAAAGATAGCCCGATAAAGACAAGCAAAATCGCTATTTTAAAAACAGCTTTTTGACGCATGTATTTCCCTCCTTAATTACGGAAATGATTTCATGGTTATGTTTTGTAAAACCCTCGCTTTTATGTAAAGAAGACAAAAAAATCCAAACTTATATGCTTGAAGAAATATGTAAACAATATACAAAAAGAATAAAAGGAGCTTATTATGAAGCGATTCTTCGTACGTACAGCATTTATATTTTTTTTAATAACAACATGTTCAAATATATATACCGACCCATCTATTGTTCACGCACAGCCGCCATATGCAAAATGGGGTAAACTAGCCGTTGAAAAAACGAAAGAACAATATCCGAAAGCTGAGATTATCGATTACCTTCATATAGGTAGACAACCAAAAACTGTTCAAATAACAGTTGAAAAGTTTAAATTATGGCTACGTGAGGGTGGAAAAGAGTATGGTGTTTTTGTGGATGTAGAGTTTGATACGAAAACAGAGGAATTTTTAAAGATGTCCTTTCAGAAGACAAGTCGGTAAAACAAAAAAACCTCCGTCTTTACATACAGACAGAGGTTTCTTTATGTACTTCTTCCTTAATAAGGAGGATTATTTTTTATATGCAAAGATCGATTACCTAACATTTTTACTAATCCGCAAATAGCTCCAATAACAACAGATATCCCTATACTATATAAAAATACTCTCCCATATCCACCTATTCTCGGATCTAAAAACGGATATGGGTACCAATTCACGAATGGCCCGCGTATTAAGCTATAGACAACATATAAAAGCGGGAAAACAAGCCAACTCGCAGCCTGTTTCCATGTAATGGTCTTCGTAGGTGGATTTATAACCCAATCTAAAATCATCGCTAATGGCATGATGTAATGAAGTACAGTATTTACCCATGGTATCGCTGTTTGAAGTGACTCTTCTAATCCCCTTAATAACAAAAAATAAATAAGTCCTGTTGTCAGTATGTATACTGTAGCTGCACCGCGAAGAACTCCAAATTGCTCGGAACGTCCAAATAGGGCTGTCCCCAAACTACTAAATAGTAGAATTACCGCAACTAAAATATTACTTTCAATTGTGAAGAAACTAAAAAAGTTAACTGGATTGAACGGTTTCACTTGTGCCCTTGTAACAAATTGAGTAATAAGTGCACTAAACGCTAGAAGACTTAATAACAGTCTATAAATCGCTATCATTTTTGCACTTCTCATAAAACACCTCATTTCTCTACTTATTTATGATTGGAATTCTCTTTTATATGCTCTATAAATAACTTTAATGGTACGAGGCCACGTTTTGGCATGTGGCTACTAATTACAGCTACGAGCTCTAACTGCGGAATGATAATAATGTATTGCCCTCCGTATCCCATAGCAAAATACATACAATACGGTATGTGAAATCTTTCATTATTTAATACCCACCAGTGATATCCATATGCTCCGACATGTTCATACGTTTCAAATAGAGCCTCACCTGATTCTTCTAACCATTTCGATGATACAATATCATTTCCCTTCCAATATCCATTGTTCAAACATACTTTTCCTAACTTTAATAAATCTATAGATTTCATTTTCATACCGAATCCGCCAACATATATACCTTGCGGGTCTTGTTGCCACTCATACTCCGTAATGTTTAACGGCTCAAATAAATACTTTTTCGCGAACTGCTCCGTCGACATTCCAGTTGCTTCTTGAATGATGTAACTAAGTAAATGAGAAGAACCTGAATTATAATTCATTTTCGTACCTATTTCTTCAATGAACGGCTTTTCTAAAATGTATTGCACCCAATTGTCTGATTCCACAAAATCATTCGGGAAAACAACCCCATTTCCGAACTCTTTCCAATTTTCTCCTGTTGTCATCGTTAATAAATGATACAGCGTTAATTCCCTCTTTTCCTCCGGCACATTGGGAATCCATGTTGTGATTGGTATATGTATATTATTTATAAATCCTTTATCAATTGCGATACCAATTAATATAGATACGATACTTTTTGTAATCGAATTAATTTTAAATAAGTCATTTGCACAGTCTATCGTTTTATAGTACTCAGTCGTTAATTCCCCCTTTTGATAAACAAGAAATGTATTAACCTTTTTCTTTTCAAATTTATTTTGTAATTGCTCGAAATTCAAGAAATCTTCCTCCATCTAAATGGTTATGTAATATTTGTTATTCATTTCGTTCTCTCTATTAAATCATATTTGTTATTAAAACAAAAAATAAACTTGCCAGCATTTAATAGCTGACAAGTTTATTTTTATAATTTCGTTCGAACGTTCCAAAGCTCTGGGAAGAAGCATTGATCAAGCACTCGCTTTAAATAAGATACGCCAGAAGAGCCACCTGTTCCCATTTTATGACCAATAATTCGTTCTACCGTTTTCATATGACGGAAACGCCATTGTTGTAGCCAGTCTTCAATATCGATTAATTTCTCTGCAAGCTGATATAAATCCCAATATTTCTGCACGTCCGCATATACTTCTATCCAAGCCGCTTCTACAGTTGCATCCTCTTCGTAAGGCTGCGTAATATCACGATTTAACACATCTTTATGAATTGGGAATCCTTCTTTAACAAGCGCTTGTATCGCCACATCATACAAACTTGGTGTATGAAGTGCTTTATGAAGACGAGCATGTAATTCTGGGTCCTTTTCATAAATCTTTAATGCATGTGGTGTTTTATAACCAAGTGCATATTCAATCATTCGATATTGATACGATTGAAAACCTGAAGCCTGACCAAGTGAATCACGAAACTCAATATATTCTGATGGTGTTAATGTCGCAAGAATATCCCAAGATTGAATAATTTGCGACTGAATTTTTGATACACGTGCTAACATTTTAAAAGCTGGTGGTAATTTATCTTGTTTAATAGATTCAATTGCAGCATTCAATTCATGTAAAATTAGTTTCATCCAAAGCTCACTCGCTTGGTGGATAACGATAAATAACATTTCATCATGATGATCTGATAATCTTTGTTGACTAGATAATAAGCTATCTAGCTGTAAATACTCTCCATACGTCATATTCTCCTTAAAATCCGTATGAATCCCTTTTTCCATAATTACCTTTTCATTTTCTTTCATATTAGCCAAACGCCCCTTTGTGTTCATTTCTACTTATATTGGTCTAATAACAGCTCGAACTGGACTCCCATCCGCATCTGTTAATGCAAGTGGTAATGCAATAAGTTCGTAATCGCCGTCTACTACGTGATCGAGTACGACATTTTCTAAAATGTGAATTCCATGTTTAAATAATTGATGATGTGCTGCTAGTTCTTTATCATCTAAAGGATCAACAGATGGTACGTCCACTCCGATTAAACGAATTCCCTTTTCAGAAAGAAAGGCTGCAATATCTGCGCGTAAATGCGGGATTACATCTGGGAATTCATTTGCTTTACCATGTGAAGATGTACGTAATAACAATCGTTCTACACCTTCTAAATGAAAGTTTTCTAATTCCTTTTTCCCGATGCTTTCAAGATTAGAAACGTCAATGATTCGCGCTGGGCCAACATAAACTTGAATATCTAAATCCAACACCTTCTTACCGTCATTATCAAAATGAAAAGGTGCATCAATATGAGTACCTGTATGGATACTCATCGTTAACTTTCCGACATTTACTGAACCACTGTTTTCTTTTGACCATGAAACTTCATACGAGAACGGTGTATCCCCTGGCCATGTCGCGATATCATTATTTAGCGGTTGTGAAATATCAATCCACTGCGATGTTTTCATGCTTACGCCACAACCTCTCGCTTATTTTCAAAGTTTTTATATTCTTCATTTTTCATAATTTTCTTTAAAATTTGTACAGAGTTCCATACTTCCTTATACGTATTGTATAAAGCAACAGGCGCAAGTCTAACTCCATTTGGAGCTCTAAAGTCTGGAATAACCCCATTTGCTTTTAACGCTTTACAAATACGCGCCGCCTCAGCATGTTCTAAATAAATATGCCCGCCTCGTTTTTCATCCTCTAATGGATTTCCAATTGTAAATTCAAAGCCTTTTAATTCATGTTCAATTAAATCAAGCATATATCTCGTAATATGTAATGATTTTTCACGTAACTTTTCAATACCAGCTTCTTTAAAAATTTCAAGAGAACCGATTAATGGTGCAGTACTTAATACGTGAGGTGTCCCTATTTGATAAGCTCCAGCATGGTCAGCCGCAGTTAATGAATGCTCCATATCAAATTGCTTATCTTTTCTAGAACTAAACCAACCAGATAATCCTGGGAGTCTATTAAAGTGTTTATTATTTACATAAAGGCCTGCAACACCACCAGGACCTGCATTTAAATATTTATAATTACACCATACAGCGAAATCTACATCCCACTCTTTAAAATGATGCGGAATGGAGCCGATTGAATGACATAAATCAAAACCGATATGAATACCACGTTTATGAGCTTCAGCTGTTAATCGCTTCATATCAAGAATTTGTCCACTTCTATATAGTACAGAAGGCAATAATATTAAAGCGATATCATCGGTCATCGCATGAATAATATCATCTTCAGAAAGTGTTCTTCCATCTCGGCTTTTCACTCGTACTAAATGTTCATCTGGATCTAAGCCTTTTAAACGAATTTGACTCTGAAGTGCATAAATATCTGACGGAAAAGTTAATTCATCCGCAAGAATTTTTGTTCGTATTCCTTTCGGCTCATAAAACGTCGCAATAACTTGATGTATATTCGCAGTCGTGGAACCGGTTACAATCGTTTCTTCCGGTAAAGATCCAATAAGAGGTGCTGTCAATTCACCCAATTTCTCCGAAAGGAAAAACCATGGATGCTCACCTTCAGTCCATCCATCAATCCCAAACTCTTTCCATGAATCTAGCAAGGTAAGTAACGATTTCTCTGCTCTTTTTGAAAGCAACCCTAAAGAGTTACCATCTAAATATATTGTTCCTTCTTTTTTATAAAATTCAGATTGAAAATCTTTCAGTTCATCATGTTTATCACATTCAAGCGCATACTCATAAGTTGGTTGAAATGGTTCTTTATACATGGTGTCACCTTCTTTTAATTTTCTTTTTATTCTAACTAATTGAAATATATCACTTAAATTGATATAACGTCAATGATATTATGTCAGTTGACTTTATATACGAACTTCTTTTACAATACAATTATATTTTCAGATATTTCAGTATAAAGAGGTGATTCCTTGAAAAATTCTACTCTTTCAACAAGAAAACACCGCTCCTTAGAAACAAAAAAGAAACTATTACATTCCGGTTATACTATGTTTATAAAAAACGGATTTCAAAAAACTACAATCACGCAAATTATTAAACATGCAGAAACTGGTTATGGAACAGCATATGTATATTTTAAAAACAAAGATGCTCTCCTCGTCGTTTTGATGGAAGATGTTATGAATCGCTTTTATGATATTGCTGATCGCTCTTTTTCCCCTCAAACAAAGGCCGAAGCACTAGATATGATTCAGAATCAAGTGCGCGCTTTTTTACAGTTAGCACAAGAAGAAAGAGCTATATTACAAGTTGTTGAAGAAGCAATAAGAACCTCAAAAGAAATACGTCAAAAATGGGATGAGATTCGCGAACGCTTTGTAACACGGATTATACAAGACATCACCCATTCCCAGGAAAATGAATTAGTACGAACTGAGTTAAATAAAGAGATTGTCGCATGCGGCTGGTTCTCTATGAATGAAACGTTTCTTTGGACAATCGTGCAAAATGATAAAGAACTAGAATTAGAAGAAATTGTACATACTTTAACGGTAATGTATACGACGGGGTTATATAAATAGCACATTATAACCTCAAAAAACCGTTACTCAATATGCTTAGTAACGGTTTATTTAAAATATTTTATTAACGATACAATAATACAAAAAAGTGATGTAAGTAATAGCAAAAGCCCCATATTCTTATTCTCTTTTTCATCCTTCTTAACGTTGTGTATCCCCATACCGGCAAGCATAAAACCTAAAAGTAATTGTAAAATGAGCATACTTTGCTTCGAATCATCATTCCAACTGTAAATAGAATAGCCCATTATAATAAAAGCGAGTATGAATGTGATAATTCTAATCATAAAAACACCCCCTATTTGATTCTATTGTTTTAACCTACTCACCATTCCAACAATAAACTTATACTCAGCTCTACTTTTTCTTACTTTCTTAAAGCCCTCTTTCGTATCAAAAATAAAACACGTTTTCCGAAACCAAATCCGTACATATAAAGACTCAAAATAAATTGGTTTAATAATTCCTCGTTCCTCGAATTCAGTTCCATCTTTATTTTCGGTTTCCGTTCGAATGAACCACCTATTCCCGATTCCAATTTCAATATACTTCACATGCTAACCCCCTTCAGGAAATCTTCTTTCTAATTATTCTATTATTTCCCTGGCAAGCGCACATTCCGACAGAACGTGAGCCCATAAAGAAAAAGTAGATTACAAAAATCTACTTTTATAGCCTAAATTTTTGCATACGTTTATAAAATGTACTGCGTGGCACATCTAATAGTTTTGCAGCTAATGAAACATTTCCGTTCGTCTTTTCTAGCGCTTCAATCATGCTATCACGCTGTATTTTTTCACGGAAATTTAATGTATGCTCCGTTTTATTTTCTGCTTGCATTTCAAGTTGATGTTGATTTCCAATCATTGTTTGTAATAAAAAAGAGATTTGTTTTTCGCATATTTCCCGTCCTTGCGACAAAATGTATATGCGTTCTAATACATTTAATAATTCTCGAATATTTCCGGGCCATGTATGCTGTGAAAATTGATTACAAATACTCTTTGGAAATACAACATTCCAATCCTTTCGTTCACAAAAATGTTGTATGAAGTACGGAATATCCTCTTTTCTTTCTATTAAGGACGGAACATATAGCGGATAAACATGTAAACGATAATATAAATCTTGACGGAATTTCCCTTCTTCTACTAATCGTAGTAAATCTTTATGTGTCGCAGTAATAATACGAATATTTACTGGTACCTCTTTTGAACTACCAATTGGGGTTACTGTTCGTTCTTGCAAAACACGCAATAATGCCACTTGCATCTCTGGCGGTACTTCACCAATTTCATCTAAAAATATTGTTCCTCCATCTGCTTGTCCGAATTTCCCTTTATATCCTTGGCGCCGCGCACCTGTAAACGCACCTTCAGCATAACCGAATAATTCACTTTCCATTAATTCTTTCGGTAATGAACCGCAGTTAACAGCTATAAAAGGACCATTTTTTCTTGGACTATTTTCATGAATCGCTCTCGCTACATATTCTTTCCCTACACCTGTTTCTCCACAAACATATACACTAGCGTCAGTTGGTGAAACAAGCTTAATTTCTTCTAAAGTATGTTGAAATACGCTGCTTGTCCCAATAACTCCAGGGAAAGTAATTCCGTTTATAAACGGGTAAGTAGAAAATAAATTTTCTTGTTTATTTTCCTTTAAGTAAATACATTTCCCAATCATTCTATCATTACTATATACCGGTACCTCTAATTTAGGTTTCAATCCATTGTGCATTAAATCTTCAAGTTTCATTCGTGACCAATTACATACTCGTTCACGAACCCTCTTGCTCGCAGAAACGATAACATCACGATGGTTACAAATAACAACTTGTTCATCACTGTCAATTACATCTAAAAAACGATGGATTAAATCCAGTTCATTTTGATGTACTCGAATACTACATTCACGTTCAATCGCATGCGCGATCGAAGTTACCATTCCGAGCATATATGGATGTGAAAACTCAATTGGACAGGAGAAATCTAGAACACCAATTAATTTCCCATCATCATTATGAATCGGAGAGGCCGCACAGCTCCAGCTATGAGATGCGACAGAATAATGCTCTGTACCACTTATCATAATAGCCTCTTCAATCTGTAACGCTGTTCCTATCGCATTTGTACCAACAGCTGCTTCCGTCCATTTCACACCTTCAATAAAATTAATATGTTTCGCTCGTTTCAACGTTTGCTGATTTCCACTTAATGATAGAACATAACCATCTGGATCAATTAATAATGCCATCATTTGCAGTTCATCAATGGTTTTTCTCATATTTTGTATTTGAGGTATTGCTATATCAAGGAAGATTTCACTCTTTTTCTTTTGATCCTGAAAAATATCAGAAGACAAAATTTTCTGACCTTTATTCATATGAGGATTCACATTTGCTTGTTTACATCGATGCCATGACTCTGAAATTCTTTCGTTTATACGGTTCGAATCAAGGACTCCTTCATCAACAAACTTTTTCCATGTATGTAAGTAAAACGGTGAAGCTAACATTGTATCATCTCCCCTATTAATTGTTTTGGAGATTTATAAAACATACTTTTATTATAAAACTGAATAAAAGCGTTTTCAATACAACTAGAAAGATGACACAAATATGTTAATAATTTGAATATCTTAATGACCTTCTTTATTCTTTTTTAGTAGAACTATATTTTGTATAATGGACGCAAAGAAAATACTTAACCAAAACCACTTTTGTGGATTGCCGTTTATAAAGAAAACTATCACCGCTATTGCAAATAAAATGGTGGATGCTAAACTAAAATATAATTTTGTTTTAATTCCCATTATTCCTCACCTCTCTATCACTTTACAGTACATACTAACTCTTCATTTTTTAACTCTAATATGTACTCCTGTAAAACATATTCTTTCCCGCCATGTTTTTCATACCAATCATGTATTCTTTTAACATGTATCTTGTCGCTTCTAATTTTTGATTCAATTTCTTTATACTGTTCATAACTATCATATTCCCATATTGCAAATACTTCAGTCGTACCATCATTATTATCTTTCATCCAGCGTCCTATTAAACGAGAACCATATTTTATTTGATTAGGTAAATTAGTATCATTGAAATGATCATTAAATATTTCTATGAATTCATTTTTTACTACATAGTATTTCCTTCTGTAAAACATACTTCTTCACCTCTTTTATGAAAAGTATCAGTAAACCTTCCCATTACTACCGTATTATAATACTTACCATCCGACAGTTTTTTATCATTTTTTAGAATACCTTCTACCTCCAAACCTAATTTTTTATAAAGTTGGATGGCTTTTTCATTTTTCTCTAACACTTGCAATGATATCTTTTTCACTTCATTTTCATCAGCCCACTGAATAGATTGTTGCAATAGACTCTTACCCATTCCATATCCCCAAAACTCTCTTAAAATACAAACACCAAATTCTACTTTATGGGCTAATCTCTTCAACTTTGATCCTTCGCATCTTGAAAATCCAACGATTTGATTGTGCACTTCTGCAACTAAAAAGAGATTCTTCATCTCTTCACTATCTGTTTTTATTATTTTTTGAAACCCTATCTTATCTATAAATCCCTCTCCAGCTTCTCTATCCATATTCTCAGTTTCTCCATCGATCTGAACTCTAATTTCCGATAACTGCTCAGCATCCGTTTGAACTGCAGAACGAACTGTATAAGTTAATCCATTCGTATGAAACTCTTGTCCTTTTATAATCATTTCAAACTCCTTTTAAATGAGGTCTATTGACGCTATTACAATTTCTTTACCTTGTTTCTCAAATTGTTGAATCGTTTCTTTACTAGCCCCTTCATCTGTTATTATAAGGTCAATTTCTATCAGTGACTCTCCTTTTATAAAGCAGTCTATTCCAAGTTTAGTATGAGGAGCTAAACAAATATTTCTTCTAGCAATTTTACTTACTGTTTTTCCAAAATAAGCAACTTCCGGTGTCGCAGTACTTATACCATTCAATGAAATACCGCCACCTGTAGAGAAATAAAGATCAATAGAGAATTTACTTATCAATTCAGAGGCAAGTGTATCTGTCATATTTCCTGATGGTTTCACTTTTCCACCAATTAAGTACGTATCAATGTTCTTATATTCCCGTAACTTACTAGCAATTTCTAAAGCATTCGTAATAACTGTAAATGATGTTTCAGGTAAATACTTTAACATGGCATAATGAATGGAAGCCCCTCCAATAAAAACGGAATCTCCTTCTTGTATGTAGGATACAGCAACTTTCGCAATCGCATCTTCATCTATTGAACTATCACGATAACGTTTCGATGGTTCGGCAGCTAAGTTTCTCACTCGCGTAAGTTCAACTGCACCTCCGTGCGTTCTTTTTAATAAACCATCCTTCTCCATAATAGACAAATCTCTTCTTATAGAATCAATAGACATATCAAAACTTTCCGCAAGATCCTTTGCGATTACTCTTCCATCTCTCTTAAGTAACTCTAAAATTTTCTCTCTACGCTCTTCAGTGAACATGTTATCACCACCATTATTGAAGATTCAGAAATTTAATCTTTATTTTAATTATATGCATGCTTTTTCTGTATTACAATATTTTCAATTCTTATTTATTCAGCTTTATACAGTTTTTCTCCCTATTTCTATCCCATTAACTTGAAAACGAAATAAATGTATATTTGCATATTCCACAAACATACTTCCATTTACCTTCCTATTGATGTAAAATTATTCCTATGTTTTACTTTTTAATACAGAAAGGGATTACTATGAAATCTATAATTAAAGTAACTTGTACAGCATTAATATTTACAGGAATCATGGCAGGATGTAACGGTAATTCTACACCCCAAAAAGAAAAAAGCACTTTTGAAAAAAACGCAATGCATTATGGGGAAATTGTTAAAAATGAATACTATAGAGCAACAGTTGAAAATGCAAAATTTGAAAAAATAGACAAAGAGTGGCGCCTAACAACTCGTGTTATGATTAATAATGTTCGAGACGATGGACAAACTATTGATCTTTCGGAAATAAAATATTTCATACAAGATGAAAAAACTGGTCAGAAATATGAAGGTGAAGCTCATCCGATAGGTGACGAGCACTATAAAAATGTTCCACACGAATTCTCTTTAACTACTGACGTTGTATTTGAAATGAAAACTTCTCCTAAAGACTTAAATAACATGTATTTGTATATTGATAGTAAAGTTGCTCCATTAACAAATACATATTGGAAGCTTGATAATCTAGTATCTAAATAAAAAGACCAGTCTTAAATGACTGGTCTTTTTACATTCAAGTATTCAACTTCCAATAACATTTATATTGATTTTCTAATAACAACTTGAATAACATGAGCTAAGCCAGTATGTCCTTTCCTTTCCCTTCAATTCGCTCTTGTTCTCCATTAAAGAAATGAATAACCTCATGCCCTTCACACCAAGTAAGAATATCAATTGGATCATACAGCATATCAATATCTTTTGGCCCACCAGTACCATAATTTAATTGTTTTTTCGAATAAACTTCAAACATTATTAATCCACCAGGCCTAATCGTATAAATCATTTTATTCAATACCATTTTTTGATTGTCAGCATGAAAATGTCCAAATACCATAATTGCCGCATCGAATTCATTATCTGGCAAACTATCAGTTAATAAATCTACCTTTTTTGTATACACGTTTACGTCATACTTCTCGGCTAACTTTTTTGTTTTTTCTAATCCACTCTCAGAGTAGTCAATAGCAGTCACTTCGTGGCCTTTTCTTGCTAGAAAAACAGCATTTCTACCTTCTCCCTCTGCGAAAGCTATTACTTTATTATAATTTGCTAAACGAAATGCTTGTTCTTGAATAAACGTATTAGGTTCTTCCCCATAATAATATTCATCCGATTTAAATCGATCATCCCACATGTTATTCATCTTCTTCTCCTCCTTCTAAATGCTAGTTAGAACCGCTCATCTGTAATATCACTATTAATAGCAATCGCCGCTTTATTTCCCTGTGATGCAGCAATAATTAACGACGATGGACCTTGAGTCGTTGTTTCTCCTGCTACGTAAATATTTTTTTCTGAAGTACGACCAAAATCATCTATTACAAAAGTTTCATTACTTTGCAGTTCACAACCAAGTTGTTCTAAAAATTGATTTGGCCTAAAAAAAGTAGGTACTATAAATCCACCGGCTCTTTCAATGTGCAAACCTGAATGAAACTCTACTCGCTTTAAATAACCCTCTTCACCTTGTAGTGAACGAATAGGCTCTGTAATAACTCTTATATTTTTATTACACAGTTCATCCATGAAATGCTTACTTAACTCATTACCATTTGTTGCGATTACTAAATCCGTAGACCAGTTATAAACTAATTTTGTCATATGCAACGTATAATCTTCGTTTTCAGAAATAATAATAAGAGGTTGGTCTTTTAATTCCCATCCATCACAATACGGACAACTAAATAAACTTTTTCCATAGAATTCCCGTACTTTAGGGATGGATGGAAATTCTTCCTGTATACCTGTTGCTAATAAAACTCTTTCCGCCAAATATTTTTTATGATCTAATGTCATAATCTCAAATAAACCAGTCGATTGCTTCGTTATCGTTAAAACTGTTTTTTCATAATAATGAATCGATGGATACTTCTTCAAATCATTTAACCCTAATTCCTTAAACTCTTCTGGTTTAATCCCGTCACGTGTAATAAATCCATGAGACTTTTGCGTTACACGATTCCTATTCGTTTTATTATCAAATAACGCTATTTGTTTACGAGCTCTCCCTAAAACTAAACCTGCATTAAGCCCTGCTGGACCTGCACCTATTACTGCACAGTCAATACATTTCATAAATAAACATCCTCCATGAATAAGCTTAACTCATTTAACTATAATTATAGATATTAAAGAGTCTTTTTATCCTTAATTAATTTAAAAATAAAAGCGGATTAAAAATCCACATTTATTTTTTTCGCAAGATCTACGATTTTTTGATTTCGTAACTCTTCTTCCATTTTTCCCTCTGCCGCAAGCATTACTTCATTAATTAAACATCCAGGTTCCTGATGTAAACAGCATTCAAACAATGATGTTTTTCCTTCAATAGCATGTATAATATCTAAAAAAGAGATATCTTCCCAATTACTGCTAAGTGAATAACCACCTTTAGGTCCTGATGATGAATGAATCATGCCTTCCTTCGTCAATTTAGTTAGTATTTTAGACAAGTATGTTGGTGAAACTTTCTGCATTTCCGCTAACTGATGAACACTAACTAACTTATTTGGCGTAGCCTCTGCCAGAAAAAGCATTGTGTGAAGAGCGTAATTTGTAGCTTTAGAATATTTCATAATACGGCTCCTATTGCAGACTTCATGTATCTACAATATCTTCATTTTTTCATCATGTCAAACATTTGTAATTTAAAGGCATGATATTATTTCTTTTCAAGTAATAAATTCGTTGCACAAATCGTCACTTCTCTAAATGGACAGTCAAATAAAACACCCAGTTCGAAACCGTCTTCAGTAAGCTCTATTTCATGGTATAGCCACCAAGCACCTTCAAAATTTTCAGGTATAGAACATTTGGTCACTCCTGTAAAAGAAACTTGAAGTTTATTGAAATCCCTAAAAGTACCAGTGCAATCTAATACGATAGACAAAGTATATTCTGACTTACACTTTACTACTTTAATCACACTATCATGCAGTGAGAATTCATGTAATTGAACAACGTTTGACGGAAGTTTTTTCTTAATGGAATTAAAATATTCTAAGTATGATTGATCTAATTGTGTCATTCTTTTTTTCATAATCTGCTGTCCACTCTAACAAAAGTTTCTTTAATTCATTAGGGGGATATTCTGAATCAATAGTGTTGTTATAAAAGTATGAATGTAGCGTTTCAGGAAGATAATTTAATAAATCTTCTTTCCTTTCTTCTACTTCATCTTTCAAACTTTGTAAATAATCGGGATCTATTTCTTTACATTTTTCTATTGATTCTATGAAATGTACAAATCCTGAAAGTTGCATTTCTTTATACCAATCTCTTGTAAAATATTTCAATGATATCTCTCCTAAAACATTTTAACATCCAACAAAAGCAATATATCTATTTATTATATCATTCCAATAGCTATTTTTTCTAAAGAATAAATGCAAAACTGTAAATATTCCGCCTATTATTTCTGAAACTTCAGAATATTTACAAAAATGTGAAATTGGAATACATTTTACATGTACAAGTTTTACCTGTACAAAAATCTAAACAAAAAGGGATGGTTATATGTTGAAGAAATTAGTAGCAGGGACATTAGTAGCAGGTTTTGCATTAACTGGAGGATTAGGAGTAGTAAGTGCTGCAGAAAAAGATAATACAATTAAATCATTTGACTATTTAAAAGTTGATGAAAAGAATGTTAATTCATTTACAAAATTAAGCGATCAATCAAAAAAAGACATCCAAATTACTATGGTACTACCTAAGCAAAATGAAAATGGAGATTGGTTAGCTTATGGCTTTACTAGCAGAGAAACATTGAATGCTTTTATTGAAAAGGATAAAAAGGTACTTAAAAATCAAATTAACCCTTTAGGTAGTGGTGCTGGTAGTACCGATTTTTATGAGCATCAAAATAAAGGTGGACAGTATATTTATTGGAGCAGTGGCTTTAAAAACCTACCTTCTAGCTGGAACGACAGAATTTCTTCTGTAAGTACAGCTTCACCTTCTGCAAGTTATTCAACAACGCTATGGGAACATTCTTCAACTCAAGGATATGGAAAAGGTGTCTCCTTTAGACACTCTGATTGGTATGGTCAAACTGCTAATTTAGCAGCGGATTGGAACGACATAACTTCAGCAATTGAAATCAAATAGTAACAGCGCATTTCAATTAAATAAGCGAAGAAATTTCAAAATCACTATACTCTCATCGATTAAAAAAACATGAGAGTATAGTGATTTTTCTAGTATCTTTTTATACATATTGCTACTTAAATATTATTTACTAAAAAGACCAGTCCTATTAGACTGGTCTTTTTACCTTCAAGCATGTACAGCATGTCCTACTGCCTGCAATAATGCCTCATGAATCGCTTCAGATAAAGTTGGATGTGCTGCAATATAATCTCTCATTATATCAGCGGTTACTTCTGTATGAATCATCACCGTTCCTTGTCCGATTAGTTCGGTTGCACGAGGACCGATAATAGAAATCCCTACAATTTCTTGATATTTAGGTTCCACAATAACTTTTACTTTCCCCGTTTGTTCTCCAATAATAAGCGCTTTTCCGTTCGCTGTAAATGCGAATTCTCCGATGAGGATGTCACCGTATTGCTCTCTTGCTCCTTTTTCTGTTAAACCGACACTAGCAATTTCTGGAGCTGTATAAATACAGCGAGGTACAGCATGATAGTTTACTTTCACATCTTCTCCGCTCGCGTGTAATGCCGCTGTCGTTCCTTCATGGAAGGCAACGTGAGCAAGCTGTATTCCACCAATCACATCACCCGCTGCGTAAATATGTGATCTATTTGTTTGCATATGTTCATTCACAGAAATTCCTTTATTTGAAAATTGAATGCCTGCTTTTTCTAAAGCTAATTCTTGTACACGTGGTTTTCGACCTACAGAAACGAGAATGGATTCCGGGTTGGCTTCTTGGATACTTCCTTCATATTCAAATGAAGCCTGCTTCTTATAATTATTTAATCCTTTTAAAGCCGCTCCTGTAAATATTTTTACGCCATCATTTTCTAGTTTCTCCCTTAAAATTTGTGCGATATCTTCATCTTCACCAGGTAATAATTGCGATGCCATTTCAACAATCGTAACTTTTGTTCCAAGACGACTATAAATGCTTGCAAACTCGCAACCTATTACACCACCACCAACGATTAATAATGATTTTGGTATATTTTCTAGGGACATTGCATGACTACTATTTAAAATCCACTTCCCATCAAATGGAGCAAAAGGTAATTCAGTTGGTTCTGATCCTGCCGCTATAATAAACTGGTCTCCAACTACTACATCTTCTTTATCACCATGTGTAACTCGCACACGGTGATCCGTTTCAAATTTCGCTTTACCTTGTATAACTTTTATTTTATTTTTCTTCATTAAATATTGTATACCTTGTACGAGTTGCGTAACAATTTGTGATTTTCTCGTCTGTATTTGTTTCCAATCAATTGATATATTCTGCTTATCTACTAATACTCCAAAACGATTCGCATGATTAACAATATCGTATACTTCCGCACTTTCTAACAATGATTTCGTAGGCATACAACCGACATTTAAACAAGTCCCGCCAAGATCAGCTTCATCAATAAGAGTGACATCTTTTCCATTTTGAGCCGCGGTAATTGCCGCTACATAACCAGCAGGTCCGCCCCCAATAACAACTAAATTACTCATTTTCTCACCTTCTCTTTATAAAAGAATTGTTACAGGTTCTTCTAAATAACGTTTAATTGTGCGTAAAAATGCAGCTGCTGGTGCACCGTCTAGTACACGATGATCGAATGTTAAACTTAAAGGTAACATACTTCCTTTTCTTAATTTTTTCCCTTTATATACAGGAACATGTTCAATTGCACCTACACCTAAAATACCAGTTTCAGGTGTATTTAATACTGGCGTAAAATATTCAATACCGAAGCTACCTAAATTACTAATTGTAAATGTTGTCCCTTGCATATCATCACTACTTAAACTGCCTGCTCGTGCCTTTTGTGCCACATTTTTAATCTCTTTAGATAACTCTACTAAAGATAGATTATTAGCAAAGCGAATAGCTGGAACGACTAATCCTTTTTCTAACGCGACCGCCATACCTAAATGAACATGTTCAAATTGATGAATGACATCATTTATATACGCGCTGTTCATTTCTTTATGCTCTCTTAGCGCTAATACAACAGCACGAGAAACGAAATCAGTAATAGTTAGTTTGTTATCGTATCGTTTTTGTACAACTTCCGCTATTTCTTTATGTAAAGCAACTAAATCTGTAACATCTACTTTCATCGTTAATGTTAATTGCGCACTATTTTGTAAGCTTGCATGCATACGGTTCGCAATTGCTTTTCGCATACCAGTAATAGGAATGACTTTACTTTCTTCTTGTTCAAGTACTTCTGGAATTGCTACTCTTTCTTCAAGCGCCTTTAATACATCTACCTTTGTAATTCTTCCGCCAGGTCCTGTACCAATTAATGATCTAATATCGAGATTTTCAGTTTTTGCAATTTTCTTTGCTACTGGAGATATTTTAACTCTTTGCTTCGTCACATCTATCGCATATGGTTCTGGATGTTGTACCTTTTTAGGTTCTGGATTAGATGCTTTTTCTTCTACAACATGTATGTTTTCATGAACTTCTACTTTTTCGTCCGGTTTACCGATGTAGCAAATTACAGTACCCGGCGGCACTCCCTCATCTTCACTTACAGCTATATCAAGAACAGTTCCATCAGCTGGTGCTTCTATTTCAGTTTCGATTTTTTCCGAGTTAATACTAGCAATTAGTTCACCTTTTTCTACATTATCACCTGCTTTAATATTCCAGCTCGTAATAATACCTTCTTTCATCGCCATACCTAACTTCGGCATTACAACTTCTACAGCCATGTTTCTCTCTCCCTTCTCATCGTTTCATTACACATGTAATAAAGATTGGTCTCCGATCATTTCTGATACAGTTTCAATTACTTTCTCCGGCGTTGGTAAATATAACTTTTCAAGTGGTGGCGAAAACGGAACTGGTGTATGTGGTGCTGTAATTCGTTTAATAGGTGCATCTAACAAATCGAATCCTTTATCCGCTACAATTGCCGCAATATCTGTTGCGATACTACATCTTGGATTTGCTTCGTCAATAACAATCAGGCGATTCGTTTTTTCAACAGATGCTAAAATCGTATCTTCATCCAGCGGTGATAAAGAACGTGGATCGATTACTTCTACTTCGAGTCCTTTTTCCGATAATTGCTTTGCAGCTGCAAGTGCTGTATGAACTTGTTTTCCAATTGCAACGATTGTTACATCAGAACCTTCACGTTTAATATCTGCTTTTCCTAAAGGAATTGTATAGTGCCCTTCTGGTACTTCGCCTTTCATATTGTAAAGTGTTTTATCTTCAAAGAAGATTACTGGATCGTCATCTTCAATTGCCGCTAATAATAAGCCTTTTGCGTCATAAGGAGTGGAAGGAACGACAACTTTTATACCTGGAATGCTCGTAAATAACGCATATAAACTTTGTGAATGCTGTGCCGCTGCGCTAAATCCAGCACCGTGCATCGTACGTACTGTAACTGGCACTTTCGCTTTTCCACCGAACATATAGCGGAACTTTGCACCTTGGTTTAATACTTGATCAAGACAACTACCGATAAAATCATTAAACATTAATTCAGCTATCGGACGTAAACCTGTTGCAGCAGCTGCCATCGCCGCTCCCATATAACCCGCTTCTGAAATTGGAGTATCTAAAATACGATTTCGACCAAATTCTTGTACAAGTCCTTTCGTAACACCGAGTACACCGCCCCATGCTTCATCATCTTGCAAGTGATCCACTTGTGCACCGCCTGCAACATCTTCTCCGATTAAAATTACGTTTTCATCACGACGCATTGATATTTTCATCGCTTCATTAATTGCAGTTGACATACTTACTGTTCTAGTCATTATTTTTCACCCTCCTCTTATTTGTAAGAAACGTATACATCTTTTAATAATTCTTCATCCTCTGGATATGGACTGTTTTCACTAAATTCAATTGATTTTTGTACTGCTTCATCTACTGCCTTTTCCATATCCACAAGTTCGGATTCCGTTAATAAAGCTTCATGAATTAAATGCTTGCGGAAATGCACAATCGCATCTTTTTCATTTAAATGTTCTTCTTTTTCTTCCGCTGTTTTATACGTTTGTGCTTCTCCTTCAAAATGACCGTAATTACGATATGTCATGCATTCAATTAAAGTTGGGCCACCGCCATTACGTGCACGCTCAACAGCCTCTTCCGCCGCTTTATATACTGCTAATAGATCTTTTCCATCTACTTGAACACCCGGAATGTTATATGCTTTTGCACGATCAGCAATAGAGTTACAACTAGAAGCATATTCAAATGTTGTTGCTTCACCGTAACCGTTATTTTCTGCGATAAAAATAACTGGTAACTTCCAAATCGCTGCTAAATTAACCCCTTCATGGAATGTTCCTTCATTATTTGCTCCGTCACCGAAGAAGCAAACACTTACATCTTTCGTTCCTTTATATTTAGCTGTTAATGCTGAACCGCAAGCAAGTGGAAAACCTCCGCCTACAATCCCATTTGCACCAAGCATTCCTTTATCTAAATCGGCAATATGCATTGAACCACCTTTACCTTTACATAACCCTGTCGCTTTCCCAAAAAGTTCGGCCATCATGCCATTTAAATCACAACCTTTTGCGATACAATGGCCGTGACCTCTATGCGTACTTGTAATACTGTCACTATCTGTTAAGTGGGCACATACACCAACTGCTACTGCTTCTTCACCAGCGTATAAATGAACGAAACCTGGCAGAACGCCTTGCGCGAATAATTCATGCACCTTGTCTTCAAACTTACGAATCTCTAACATTTTTTCATACATCCAACGAGCTTGTTCTTTCGTAATTTCATTCCCTTTACTTTCAGTTGTTTTTAACATGTCCAGCCCTCCTATTTTCTTGTTCATCTTTTATATTGCAAGTACTGTGCCAAATTCTAATCCCTGATTTAATAGGTTTTCTCTTTTCTTTCATAATAAAAAAGTGGACAAAATGAGACATCTGTCTCGTTTTGTCCACTTTTGTTCACCTAATTTGAGAATTATTATCTTATTCATTATCAAAACTCTTCTGTAATTTCCGAATGTAAATAATTTGACCAATGTGATACGCGTTATGAGTCGTTACATTAGCTAATACTTCCCACCACTTCGCAGATACAGGAAATCCAATTACATCACTTTCAACCTTGTCTTCATTTATGAGACTTTGCCATTGTAACAGTTTCTCTAATAGTTTTTCTCTTAACTCTTCAAATGTTTGATTATCTGATAGCATAAAACTTTTGTTATTATCACCAATAGCGGGCACAGCATTAACATTTGATTCTTTGTACCTAGTTTGCCACGTCGTATTCCAATACAGTAAATGTTGTACAATTTCAGCTATACTATTACACTCTTCATTCGGTTTCCAGAAAGCTTCTCTCTCAGATAAATCCTTAACTGCATCTGAAAATGGAATATACCAACTGGGATCATTCGCATTTGCTAATAACTGATCTGCTAATACGTCTTTAACATGGAACACTTTGCTTCCCCCCATTAAAAAGATTCATTTCAAGACAATACTCACTTCTCTATATACGCTGAGTTTGCCAGATCCCCTCTTTTTAGCCTTAATCCCAAACATATGCACATAAAGAAACCAAAAGCACCTAATCCATAAGCTGTTGTATATCTACTTTCCCCGATAATCCATCCTGCAAGTCCTGGTCCAATCATTTGACCAACTGCATAGAAAACGGATATAAAACTAATTGCCATTGAGACATATTTCGGAGATACTTGCTTTGAAGCAGCAACTTGAATTAATAAAAGGATACCTCCGAGGCTGGAACCCCAAATAATTGCCGACATGATAAAGCCAATGGTATGTCCAAATATAATTGGAATCATATCACCTATTACAGCTAATAAAAGTGCAATACATAACGTCTTCTTTATACCAACCCGATCCGAAATCAATCCCCAGACAGGAGCTCCTACGATTGAAAACATTCCTGCAATCGCATAAACAGTTCCCGAAATTGATGCCGCAATACCATTATTAATCATAAAACTAGTTTGATATAAATTTGGAATTAAATAAACAACGCCCACAATAAAATACATCCATGCAATGATGTATAGCTCTTTCGTTTTCCATAAAAACGACTTATTATTCCTTTCCCCCTCATCTTCAGTAACTTCTGGATTTTTCAAAACAATTGAGGCAACGAATACAACAATACATGTAATAACTCCAAACAAAAGCCATGAACCACGCCAACTATACTCTGGAAATGCACGTACTATATAAGGAACAATTATTCCACTAAATAGCATGCCTATGCCAGCACCGCTTAATAATAGCCCCATTGCAGTTCCTCTTTTTTCTGGAAACCATCCTACTGTTATTGACATGAGTGGTGTATATACAAGGGCACTACCAGCTCCAGCACATAACATACAAATAGAGGCTATCCAAAATGAGGAGACAAATGCTAATCCTATTAAACTTATAACGACGAGCCAACTCCCTATTAATAAAACTGATTTTGCTCCAAAACGGATAGTAAGTATTCCAGATGTTCCGACTGTTAATAAATACCCTAAAAAGAGTATGGTTCCTAACATACCTGCTTGAGCTGTAGATAAATGGAGTCCTTCTTGCATAAACGGCAATATAATTCCATATGCCATACGTGCAAAACCCGTCGTTGTTATAATAAGAAACATTCCTGTTAATACAAATATCCAAAAATGACTTTCATTCCGTTCTTTCATTTAAATTCCTCCATAAAAAGTTATTTCCAATTGGATGTTGTTTGTAATTATAATGACCATTACAAAAAGCAACTACCAAATGACGGAGGAATTTACGGTATAGCGGATTATTCCTGTTTTACGTTAATAAATACGTAAAAATTCTGATGGATTCATTCCATACTTTTTACGAAATAACTCTGAAAAATGACTGACATTATTGTATCCAACTGCAAATGCCGTTTCGGTCACATTACTATTTCCCGAACGCAGTAAATCTATCGCATGCTCCATACGCTTTTCTCGTAAATATGCAAATGTGGACATCCCAAATAATTCTTTAAACCCAATTTTTAATTTATAATCATTTAACTCTACTATTTTAGCTAATTCTAATAATGATGGGGGTGATTCCATTCGTTGAAGTAAAATTTCTTCAGCCTGTTTTATTTTATTCAAATCCTGTTTTGATAATTGACTCCTTTTATTTGCGTCACAATCATTAAGCAACACTCTCCCCAAATGTATAGAAAGCAATTCGAGCGCTTTACTTTCTAATTCTAGTTGACTAATACGATCCTTTTGGGGATGCTCTATCATTCTCTTAATAAGATTAGATGTTATAGAATCAATTGGATTTTGAAACTTTTTAAAAGATTGATTTCCTAATATAGAATGAAAATCAAGACTTTTTTCAATAGCATTATTCATCATGAAATGATTAAACAATTGTACAGGAATCCCAATCGCTAATGAATATAGAGGCGTTTCTTTTTCATATTCAAATACTACATCAAAATCATTCATAAAATATAAATAGCTATTTCCAGTCATTAATTCATACGAAGAATGACCAACTTGCACTCCTCCGAACCCTTGTAAACAAAAATTAAGCTCCACCATTGCTGCATCAGATGCAAACTGGATGCGATGGTTATTATGAAATTGATAATTTGATAACACAATTTCCATACCTGAAAATGAAGTCCATCTTCGTATTTCACCCATACCTATTGTTTTTGGAACATTCATATGTCTTTCCTCTACAACTTGTAAACCATAAAAATATTTATGAAAAATATCATGAAAACCGTTAGTCTCCATGAAACCCACACTCCTTTTATGTAAAAACCAAAATTTAATTGATAATTATTTTCAATTATATCAAATATCTTTATACAATAAATAGATTTTCTCTTTATAACTCGTTATGATAAAAGAAAAAGAAAGCGAGCGAACAATGAATAAAAAAATCGCGATTATTACAGGAGCATCAAGTGGATTCGGACTTTTAACGACACTTGAACTTGCAAAAAAAGACTATTTTGTCATTGCTACAATGCGCAATCTTGAGAAACAAATAGACTTAATATCTCAAGCTACTAAACTCGACTTACAACAAAATATAAAAGTTCAACAATTAGATGTAACAGATCAAGGTTCTATACATAACTTCCAATTATTTTTAAACGAAATAAACAGAATAGACATTCTCATAAATAATGCAGGATATGCAAATGGGGGCTTTATCGAAGAAATCCCAGTGGAGGACTACCGTAAACAATTTGAAACAAATCTTTTTGGAGCTATATCCATCACGCAACTTGTCTTACCATATATGAGAAAGCAGAAAAGCGGAAAAATCATTAATATAAGCAGTATTAGCGGGAAAGTAGGATTCCCTGGTCTATCTCCTTACGTTTCTTCAAAATATGCATTAGAAGGCTGGAGTGAATCCCTTCGCTTAGAAGTAAAGCCTTTCGGAATAGACGTTGCCTTACTTGAACCTGGTTCTTATAACACGAACATATGGGAAGTTGGTAAACAATTAGCTGAAAACCAATCTGATACAACCTCTCCTTACAAAGAATATATGGATAAAATACAAAAGCACATAAACAATGGCAACGATACACTTGGTAATCCGATGGATGTTGCAAATAAAATCGTAGAAATTGCTGAAGCAAGGCGTACTACATTACGATACCCAATTGGGAAAGGTGTAAAATTTATGATCTTTGCGAAGAAGGTTCTTCCTTGGAGATTGTGGGAGTTTCTTGTATTGAGGAGTTTTAAGAAGATGTAAGTAACTTTATTGAAAAAATATGTAAGGAGGTGCTAATTAAATGCTAGGTTTACCCTATGGTAAAGTGTTTTTAGTTCCGTGGTCCGAAGAGTGGGAATTTGAGTTTTCAAAAGAAAAACAATTAATTGAGGAACACATTGGAAAATATATTTTAGCGATACACCATATTGGAAGTACTTCCATCCCGCATTTAAGCGCAAAACCTATTATTGATATTGCGATGGAATTAAGAGATTCCAAAAGTGGTCTAAAATGTATTACGAACCTAGAACAATTAAATTATAAATATAGAAAAGATGTATTACCCGAAAGGTATTATTTCAATAAAGGTGAGCCAAGAACTCATCAAATTCATATGTATGAACAAGGGAATCCATATTTAATAGAACAATTAAAATTCAGAGATTACTTAATAGACAATAAAACTTCTCGTATGCAGTATGAACAGTTAAAGATTCAACTTTCAACAGCTAACCCTAATGATAAGCATAAATATGCAGAGGATAAAACAAATTTCATTAAATCCATATTGGCTAAAATAAATGATTAAATTGCGAAGACCGAACTTCGTACACATAATAAGAAACCATTCATGTATAGATGAATGGTTTCTTATTAATTAGTTATCTCATTATTTGTACCATCAATAATCATTTTAGTATGAACCCTGTTATTATTAATGCTACAACTCCTAATAATGAAATCAAAAACTCCCGCGATTCCTTATCATATTTCCACTCCATATATGATTGAAATCCATATAACGTAATAAAAAATAAAAGAGGTACATAGCCCATATATATACAATTTGGAAGAAAAGTGCTTATAGCAATAACAACTATATAAGAGGAAATGATAATTCTATTTCCCCACTTATGTGTATCATTCACATATTGGTTATTCCATCCTTTTTGTTTCGGTATATTTAACTGTCTTCTCGCTATTCTTTCAAAAACCAATAAAGATAGCACCCATAAAATTAATAAGGATATTTTTGTAACGGACAGAAAACCCTCTCCTTTTTATTTTTTTACTTTAATTTTCTCCGGCTGATCACTCGGATACGTAGCATTTGTTTTGTTTTCTAGGTCCCAACTAATAATGGTCGCACTATCTCGTCCTAATTGATGATGAACGTGTTCTAAAACATTGTGAACATGTTCTTTAAGCTCTACATTATTTCCATTCATATCATTATAAAGATTTAATGGAGTTTCATAACGGCGTTCCCCGCATTCTAATACCCCATCTGTCACCATTACAATTCGATTCTTTCCAGTACGTAATTCACGAATTCCTGATGAATAGCAAGGAACGGGTAAATCAAATGTGTTTACATTTCCAATCCATTCGTAAAAGTGGCGTTGATTCAATGTATATTGTCCTAATTTATGTAATTCATCATGAAATACATAAACTAAGCAATCACCTATGGAAAGCCACCATATGTAATTTTCTTTTCTTACGCATATTAAGCAAGCAGTTTCACCTTTTACCCTTTCGCACTTTTCTTTAAATGAGCGGGATTGAAATATCGTAAGTATATAATTTTCAACAGATCGAAATACGGTTTCAATTGATTCTTTCATAATCACTTCTATATTTTCATATTCTTTTTGGATTGTATTTACTACTAATTCAACACTTTCTGCACTATTATGCCCGTCTAATATAACGGCGAATTCCCAATCACCATTCGACAAAACTAATGCACCGTCTTCATTCTTTTTTGCTCCGGCACTTATATTCCCGCCGTATCTACCAAGTACGATATCACCATATTGCTTTACTGAAACTTCGTCTAAACACATTTCCCTACTTCCAACCCATGAATATTGTGTATTATTTGTTGTATGCATACTCATTTACCATATACTTTCGTATTCTTTCGCATAGTTTTTTAATTTTCTCTGAATCTCCATGTGGTGCACCAGTCCAATTTGCTACTTCAGTCGGTGACCAAAACTCTTTTGGTGTATTTGGATAACGTGGAATAATGTGCATATGCAAATGTGGTACACCATTACCTGAAACGAAACTGTAAATATGTTCTGCACCTTTGCTTTCTTTAAGCGCTTTACTTACTCTACTTGTTATCAGTCCGAATGCCTTTGCCTCATCTTCAGTTAATTCAGCGAGACCAGGTACATGTCTCTTTATATCAATCATTACATAACCAAGATATGTTTCTTCTGCATCCCAATGGACATGTCCAACGTAAATGAGTTCATCTTCGTAAATAGCTCCACCTGAAACTGTAATGTTCCCTTTATGTTTTTCACAAATGAAGCAGTTTTGTTCTGCTTGATTGTTTATTGGCATATCCATCACCATCCTTTGCATATATAATATCATAAAAAAAGGGAAAATAGGTTTTATATTTCGAAAATTCAATCTCTTAAAACAAGAATTTTCACATTAAAATAATTTACAACTCATTATTTCTTCAAAAGCGTAATCCCCATTCCAACTGCAATCCCAATCGCTATTCCGATTGCTATATTATCAGTAAATACACCAGGAATTACACCGATTACAACACCTATAGCGACACCAATTGTCATAGCATCATTTCTTTTTTTATTATTAGCCAAAATAGCATCTCCTCTCATAATTTCTCCCCATATAATATCCATTTACATGAACGTTGCTGTCTCCTAATATATTTGCTATTCCGCTTGGAAATTTCCAGAAAATGTACTTTATTACTTTTCCATTCCCCCTACATAATCCTCTTCGTTTGAAAGAATTTTTAAGTCACCATTACATATACATAGGCATTTACTATAAGAAAGATCAGTAATTTATTGAAGGAGGAACGATTCAAATGTATCCTCATTGGAATCCAAATATAAATCAACAATATGCTTACTCCCCCCATCCAGTAAGGAATACACTGCATTATGATTCGCAATACATGATGCAGCGCATCGCAAGCCTTGAAAGCCAATTAGCTAAATTAATCTCATTAATCGAAGAAAATAATCAATTAATAAAATCAATGGAACAACAGCAAAACCAAGTTTGTGCACCTGCTGGAGGCTCTGTTATTGTTCGGATGTAATTCGAATTCAAAAAACACACTTTATACTACAAAGTGTGTTTTTTGAATTATTTTCTTTTTGTATAAAACCCTTGCGTAATTCGGTCTAATATAATCGCAATCACGACGATAGCTAGTCCAGCTTCAAATCCCATTCCGATATTTACTTGTGTTACAGAGCGATATACATCGACGCCAAGTCCTGGCGCTCCTACAAGTGAAGCTGTTACAACCATTGATAACGAAAGCATAATACTTTGATTCACGCCAGCCATGATCGTTCCGGTTGCGAGCGGTAATTGTACTTTAAATAATTTTTGTGATGCGGTAGAGCCAAATGCATTCGCAGCTTCAATTAAATCTTCTGGAACTTGTCTAATTCCTAAGTCTGTAAATCTGATTGTCGGTGGCATAGCAAAAATAACGGAAGCAATAATGCCTGGTACGACGCCTACTCCAAAAAATGTTATCGCGGGAATGAGATAGACGAATGCCGGCATTGTTTGCATAAAATCTAATGTCGGCTTTAAAAATTTTGAGAAACGTTCATTTTGAGATGCTAAAATGCCAATGGGAATTCCGATAATAATTGAAATAATAACTGACGTAAGTACGAGCGCTAATGTTTGCATCGTTTGTGCCCAGTAGTTAATATTTAAAATAAATAATAATCCGATGAGCGTAAAAATGACTAAAGATAATTTCCTCGTTGTGTACCAAATGAGGAAACATAAGATGATAATCATCACTATGGCTGGTATTATTGTTAAAAAATTAGTGAGTAAATCAACAAATCCACCGATAATATAGGAGAATCCTCGGAACAAGCCTTCAAAGTGCTCATATAAACTTGCAACAAATGAATCGACCCATTCGCCTAATGGAATGCGCGGAATATTATTCATCGTCTTTCACCTCTTCCTCAATGTTACCTGCAAGAGCTTGAATGACACTTTCACGTTTAATAATTCCTCTCAACCTTTTCTTTTCATCAATTACGGGTAATGGATATTTCATCTCCGCCATTTTTGCATACGTTTCTTCCAGTAATGTATCTAGATAAACGTGTGGAATATCGTTAAGTAATAAATCAGCAATTGGCCATTGTTTTTTCATTGCTTTACTTGCATCATCCGCTGTTAAAATACCTAAAAACTCATACTTTTTGTTCACAACATATACCGTAGAAACACCTGCATTTCTCATAATTTGCAAAGCTACACGCGGCCCACGATCGATTAATAACGTTTCTGGTCTTTTTAAAATAGATTCTGCCGTAATTACTTTTCCTAAATTCACATCCGCAACGAATTTCTCTACAAATTCATTTGCAGGGCTCATCATAATTTCTTCCGGTGTTCCAATTTGGACAATTTCTCCATCTTTCATTAATGCGATACGATCACCAATTCGAAGAGCTTCATCTAAATCATGTGTAATAAAAATAATTGTTTTTTCCATTTTATCTTGTAACTCTAACAATTCATCTTGCATTTCTTTTCGAATTAGTGGATCTAATGCACTAAATGACTCGTCCATTAGTAATACATCTGGATTATTCGTTAGTGCCCTTGCAATTCCAACACGCTGCTGCATACCACCACTAAGTTGACTGGGGTAATTATCTTTATGATGATCGAGTCCTACTAACTGTAGCGATTCTAACGCCTTATTTTCTCGTTCCTCTACTGGAACTCCTTGAATTTCTAACCCGTACGCAACGTTTTGTATTACCGTACGATGTGGAAATAAAGCAAACTTCTGAAAAACCATACTCATTTTCGTCCTTCTTACTCTTCGCAATTCTTCTTTTCCCATCGTTGCGATGTCTTCACCATCTATGTATATATGCCCCGCTGTCGGTTTAATTAATTGATTTAGCATTCGAACCAATGTAGATTTCCCACTACCAGACAAACCCATAATAACGAAAATTTCTCCAGTGTATACTTCAAACGTTGCCTTTTTCACACCAACGTTCATTCCTGTCTCCTTTAAAATTTCCGATTTGCTTTTTCCTTCTTTTAATAAGGTAAGCGCCCGTTGCGGATGTTTCCCAAAGACTTTTGTTACATTTTCAACACGTACCTTTGTATTATCCATGTCACTACTCCTTTTCTACCCATCTATTTACATAGTGTTGCGATTTTACAGAGAAATATTACATAAAAATGACATATATAAGATTTCTTTAAAAATTCTTGTTTCCGTTCATAATAAGAAGGTTCACTTATAGATTAATTTATAAAAAGCAAAAGCTTCACAGGAGGTTTTGAATGCGAAAAAAAATATGGATTATAAGTCTGTTACTATTTATTAGTATGATTTTCACTTCTTGTAATGCAACAAATGCAAATTCGAAAGGAAAAATTAAACTTGGTGTAACAAGTTGGAAAGAAAATATCGCAACCGCAAATATGTGGAAAGTTTTATTAGAAGAAAAAGGCTATAAAGTTGAACTCATGTATTTAGAAAAAGCTGCGATATGGACTGGCGTCGCACGTGGTGATGTTGATGCGAATCTAGAAGTATGGCTTCCTGTTACGGATAAACCATTAAATGCCCGTTACAAAGATGACTTCGTCTTAAAATCAAAATGGTATGAAGGTACTGGGCTTGGTTTAGTCGTCCCTTCTTATGTGAAAAACGTTAACAGTATTGAAGATTTAAATGCACATAAAGATGAGCTAGATAATAAAATTGTTGGGATTGAACCTGGTAGTAGCCTAATGAATTTAACGAATAAAGCAATGAAGGAATATGATATAAAACTAAAACTTGTCCAATCTTCAGAAGCTGCGATGATGAGCGAACTAAAGAAGGCATATACGAAAAAGAAACCAATCGCTGTTACGCTTTGGAATCCTCATTGGGGCTTTTCAGAATTTGACTTAAAATATTTAAAAGACCCTAAGAAAGTATATGGTGAAAAAGATGACATTTATTACTCCGTTCGTAAAGGTTTCGAAAAAGATCATCCGGATATTGTGAAATACTTTGATCAATGGAAAATGAACGATGAACAACTTGGTACATTAATGGTCATGTTAAATAAAACGAAAGATCCAGAAGAAGCTGCTCGAAAATGGATAAAAAAGAATCAAGCTTTAGTTGATGAATGGATAAAAGAATAAAGAATGACAAAAACAGGCTAGAGAATTTAGTATATTCTCTAGCCTGTTTTACGTTATTTTTTCTCAATAACTGCATCAACAATTCCATATTCCTTCGCTTCTACTGCCGTCATAAAATAATCTCTTTCTGTATCATGAGCTACCTTTTCTACTGGTTGCCCTGTTCGATCAGATATAATTTTGTTAATATCATGTTTTAACTTTAATATTCTTTTTGCTGTAATTTCAATCTCCGTTGCTTGCCCTTTTACACCGCCGAGCGGTTGATGAATCATGATTTCACTGTTAGGGAGCGCAAATCTTTTTCCTTTTGCACCAGCTAATAGTAAAAGCGCACCAAACGATGCCGCAAAGCCCATACAAAGTGTTTGCACATCTGGTTTAATAAGGTTCATCGTATCTAATATTGCAAATCCCGCTGTCGTTGAACCACCCGGACTATTGATATACAGGAATATATCTTTTTCTGCATCTTCCGCTTCTAAAAACAATAATTGTGCTACTACACTGCTGGCAACTTGATCGTTAATTTCTGAACCAATCATAATAATTCGGTCTTTTAATAATCTTGAATATATATCATAGGAGCGTTCTCCTAATTTCGTTTGTTCTATTACGTATGGAATTACACTCATTATAAATCCCTCCATCTGTTTTATGCCGCATTAAGCATACAACTGTAAGAAGAAGATTGTTTCATACTGAAGAATAACACTGGTTGTATTGATGGTAACTTAGTGAAATCTATTGTTGGGAGAAGTTTCGTCAACAATTCAGGTCTTTCTTCTCGAATAGAAGTTACAACGATTTCAACATCATCCGTGTACTCCACTATTTCAATGCCTTCTTCATTTACAGTTTTCAGCCTATTTCTACTCCTAAATAAAGATGCTTTCACTGCCCCTTCTGATACAGAGCATATTTTTGCAATATCCGCGATACTATACTGAAAAACATCCTTCAATAATAAAATTACGGATTGTTGCACATTTAACGAAGACAATACTTTCCCTACCATTTCATGCAAATCTGCAATTTTTCCATGTGGTTCTTCAAATGTATTTTGCTGTTCTAACTTTTCTTGAACGGATTTTGATTTCATTTGATCTAACCATTGATTTCGAGCAATTTTATACAGAAGCGTTATACAAATTTCCTTCTCACTATACTTTTGAAGAACTTTGCAAATTGCTTCTTGGGCAAGGTCTTCCCCATCCCATTTGTTTTTCGTCAAAAACGTACAGTATCTTTTTACCTCTGCATAATGTGTAATTAAAAAATTTATATTTGAATGATTCATATCGATATGATCCTTTAAAACCTGAGTTACTTTTGTGCACAAAATAACCACTCCTTTTCAGCGCTTACTTAATAAACGATTGAACAAATAAAAAAGTTACGGGGCTTATAATTAATTTTATGTTTATGTTCATGAATACGGGTCATAAATATGTTATATAGCATTTTACATGAGGAGGAATCAATTTGCCAAAATTAACAGTTGAAGGTACCGGAACTTTCGATATTAAAGAAGGAACGAAATTAGTATTAGCACTTGAAGATAACGGTGTACACATTCTTCATCGTTGCGGTGGCAAAGCAAGATGTACAACTTGTAGAGTTGAAGTCATTGCAGGTGATTTTTGTGAGGCGACAAATGATGAAAAACAAGCTATTACGGAAAAAGGAATTGAAGACCACTTACGATTATCGTGCCAAATGCGTGTACATAAAGATATTACCGTTCGCCCTATACTTACAGTTGAAAATTCCGGTTTAGATGCTGGACCACGCCCAGCGGAGTAAAATGATGAATTTAAAACAGCTTGCAGGCGAATATGCTGCTGGCTTTGTAAGAGATGGTATGACGATTGGACTTGGTACGGGTTCAACCGTATATTGGACGATACAAAAGTTAGGTCACCGTGTACAAGAAGGGTTATCTATTCAAGCTGCACCGACATCAAAAGAAACTGAAGTATTAGCAAAACAATTATCTATTCCGCTAATCTCTTTAAATGAAATTGATATACTTGATCTCACAATTGATGGAGCAGATGAAATCAATAATGATTTACAATTAATAAAAGGTGGCGGTGGTGCATTACTTCGCGAAAAGATTGTTGCCACCTCCTCTAAAGAACTTATTATTATTGCAGATGAATCCAAACTCGTTTCACATTTAGGTACCTTTCCACTTCCTATTGAAATTATCCCCTTCTCTTGGAAGCAAACTGAAAAAAGAATTCAATCTTTAGGATGCGAAACGCGTTTACGTATGAAAGATGGCGGACCATTTATAACTGATAACGGCAATTTAATTATTGATTGTATTTTTCCAAACAAAATATTGAATCCAAATGATACACATACAGAGTTAAAGATGATTACCGGTGTAGTTGAAACAGGATTATTTATCAATATGACGAGCAAAGCGATCATCGGAACAAAAAACGGTATAAAAGAATATTAAGCATTTTAAAGGCTGACTTTTGCAAGTCAGTTTTTTCTTTTATAGCATTACAGTATGATATACTATGAAAACACATTCATATCACACTAGAAAGGGCTGAACAATTTGCAATCCAAACTCATAACAGAACTTACAGATTTAGAAACTACCTTTCACATTCGAAAAGAAGTCTTTGTAAAAGAACAAGGTGTCCCTCTTGAAGATGAATTCGATACATATGACCAAATTGGCGAGGCATGCAAACATATATTAGTTTATTATAATGAACTTCCTGTAGGAACTGGCCGTATACGATTCGTTGACGGAATGGGTAAACTAGAAAGAATTTGTATTTTAAAAGACTATCGCAAATACGGATTAGGAAAAGTAATCATTCAAAAGTTAGAAGAGATTGCTCGTAACAAAGAAGCAAACAAAGTTAAACTACACGGTCAAACACAAGCTGAAGGGTTTTATGAAAAATTAGGCTATCAAACTTCTTCCGACGTATTTATGGAAGATGGAATTCCACATATTCTTATGACGAAAGTGTTATCATAATAGAAAGGTTACTATATGATTCTACATTATGTATTCGTATAGTAACCTTTCTGTAGCTTATTCGTTTGAAAGTCTCTTTAATGAATATTCTAGATTAATACAAAAAGACGACGCTGAATACGTCGTCTTTTTTATAAGCAGAAAAGTTAACTCTCAAACTTCCTTTTTTTGCATCAAAGCCCATCATCTTTCATTTCATTTTGAGGTAAAGCTTACACTGTTTTCCATAAGGATAAAGCAAAAATCCAGTTTGGATCCCCATGTCCTTCATAATTCTGGACTGCTTCATACACTTTTCCCTCGTGTAAAACTCTATCTTCCTTTTTATATGCTTTCTTTGCATCCCACGCTTCATATGAAGCGCTTTCAGTTTTTGTAGTAATTGTGAACGTATCACTTTGTACGGATTCATTTCCAACTACATCCACTGCTTTCACTGCATATTTATAAGTAGTATTAGCGAGTAAATTTTTATCCATATAAGAAGTCGTATTGGATGTTGCAATTTTTTTCATTGTTCCTTCTATTTCTCTATAAATATCGTAATAGTCTACTCCAACGTTATCATCAGATGGGCTCCACATTAGATCCACACTTGACGCTGTTGTTCCCATGCTATGTAATCCTTTTGGTTGTGTTGGTGCTTCTGTATCAGGAGCTTCAACTGTTGTTTTCACTGTAAGCGCTGTACTTTCTTTCGATACATTGCCAGCTGCGTCAATTGCTTTTACAGTATAAGTGTATTCTGTGCTTGGTTGTAATTTCTTATCAATAAAATAAGTGCCTGGTACTATGTCAATCATCTCTCCGTTACGGAAGATTTGGTACCCTTTTATTCCTACATTATCCGTAGAAACGTTCCATGTTAATTCTATACTATTCGCTGTTACTTTTTGCGCCTGAATTCCATTTGGAATACTTGGCGCTTCTGTGTCTGGTTTCACATTATTGATGAGATTCACATCAATTACATTATAGAACGCATTTGCTGTATCAGCTACATCCCATACAGCTAAAATCACATGATATCCACTACGGTCAGTAGGTACATTGATTTTATGAGTTAAATTATTTGAAGCTGCAGAACCATCATGTTGTACAGTGCCAATTGGCTCAAAGTCTGCTCTTGTTAGTGCTTTATTTGGATTCCATCCTTTTTTTGTAATATAGTAGTGCCATTTGCTTGTTAAGTGAGGTGCTGTATACTTCCAAGTAAATGTATTTTCCCCACCAGTGATTGTATTTTTAAACCAACGATTTGCTGTTTGTTGATCTAAAATACCGCCAAATTTTCCACCTGCAGAAGCGATTTGCCCATCAACTGGGCCACCTTGTGGGAATCCTTTTGGAGCTTCTAAACTTTGTGGTTCATACATAACACTTCCGCAGTTTACATTTAGAGCACCATAAGTTGGACTACATAAAGCGGAACGGCTACCAGGCTTTTCAACAAAGCCGTGCGCGTATGCATTTTGAGGAATAAGTGTCGTGCTGATAATTCCAGCTGTTAATGCAACAGCTCCTATACTTTTTTTGTTCATTTTCAAGTTTTGTAGTTGTTTTAAAAATCGATTATTCATGTTCCTGTCCCCTTCTTGTTATACTTCGTAGTGTAATGTGGGCTTTGATGTAAAAGAATAACAAGAGTCAATCTTATTTCGTGTATGCGTAAATATGCATACACCGTCGTAAAGAAACATTTCATTTCTTGTGAAATATTTCACTTATGGAATATATCATGACATAGAAATCACCTAAATGTGTGCAGAAGTTGTGCAGAAATAGTGAAATTACTACTAACACGTAAAACTACATCCTAAATTTATAAAGTAAAAGTGAGCAATAGAAATTGTAGTACTTGTAATGAAAAATTTTAGGTATATATATGGATGAATTGCACCAAGTCGTCTTGAAACCCTTCATCGTTAACTTAAAACGCATGGCAATGTGAGATCACATTATTTTAAAACAACGTGCCATCTCCATTTTCCATATATCTTTCTATCAATACTTTGAAATTACTTATCACTTGTAAACATTTCCGAATCCGTCAATATAGTTTCATAAAACTTATCATATTCTTCACTGTATTGAAGTTTTAACTTTTCTATTAAACTTGTATCTGGTGAAACAATGTCAATAACGTCTGTACTTATATACAATAAATAAGTATCGTTATAAAAAGAAATATACGCTTGCTGACCACCATTAACGACATACTTGCAATACTTATATACTTCATCTTCATGTACACCTTTAATCGTAGTAAATATGATTGTACTTTCAAGATCATCAACGTCTACTTTCGTTTCTGTCCAATTCTTAATCTTCATGAACCTCCCAATTTTTGTTTTCTCATTTATTCTCTTACTTTTACCATATGTTATGTAACCGGAAATAAATGAAACATCAATTGTATCAGGACTTTTAAAAAGTTCAGTCAAAATCCCTCTTAATCCTCTCAAATTACTCTCAAATAATTCTATATCGAATCTAATTCTATTTTTCGCCTCCACTTGAAAAAATGGTGTAGCTGTCATATCAGCAAAATTTACATCTAGTATTTTCATTCTTTCCATTTCATCAATTCCTCGCTTCATATAACATAAAAGTGTCTATATCATTTAATATAGACACCCTTTCACATGTATAGTTTTAATAACAGCCTGTAAATTTAAAAATTTCATCAACAGCTTGCTTATACCCACCTGATTTTCGGAAAGACTCCTTCATATTCAAAACAGTTTCTTTGAATGAAGAGTTATTTAATACTAGATCTACACTCTCACGTAGTTGACTCTCCGTTAATCCTTGCATTTGTAATGTAACCCCTGCTCCGAGATTCTCAACTTGCCTTGCGATTACTGGCTGATCTGCACTTTGCGGAATTACAACGAGTGGAACACCGTTATATATCCCTTCATGCGTACTGTTCATACCGCCGTGTGTAATAAATAGTTTCGTATATTTGAGAAGTTCAGTTTGTGGTACATAGTTTTTCACAATGAAGTTTTTAGGGATATTACCTAAATCACTTATTTCCGTTTTGTTGCCAATAGACATAACAAGTGTATGCTTACTATTCTCGAACGCCTTCATACAAAGTTTATAAAAATCAAGCGCTTCATTAAAAACAGTACCTAATGAAATGTAAATCAGGCTTTTTTCTTCAATTGAAGTGTAATCAAAACCTTCATTTTTCACTTGTGTAGAGATAGATGGACCCACAAATTTGAATGTTTCATTAAATGTATCCCCAAAAGGTTGGAACTCCTTAATTGTATACACAATAGTAAGTGAAGCTGGATTACAGAAAACTTCATACGGTGAGTTTATATTAACACCATATTTTTCTGTAATTCCATTAGTTAAGTTTTCAAAATCATTATGTATTCTATCCTGAACTTCCAGTGGGATATTTTTAGAAAGATGGTCTAACATTTGTTTAAATGATTTTTCATCTTGTGCAAAAGATGTGCATGAATTTATGGCTGGAAGATTAAGAATTTGGGCAATTAAGCGACCACAGCCAAACATCGAATCATGAATAATATAATCAAAATGTTCACCTTCAATTTGTTCTAGAACACTAGGTATTACAATATCAGCTGTATGTAGAAGGCCGTTTATTCTTTCCTGTAAATAATTTCGACCACCGGAAAGAAATGCTTTTATAAATTTTTCATCATCAATCGTTCGTACAGTAGCACCTGTCTTCTCAATACGCTCCCTGAAAGCCTCTATTGAAAAATAAACTACCTCTTCACCGCGAGAAATCAGTTCTTCTACAACATGTAATGTTGGATTTATATGTCCTTCTGATCCAGCGTTAATGAATAAAACACGTGCCATTCAAAACACTCCTTAAATTTTAAAATTTCTATGTTGTAAAGAGTATGGATACTTTCCATACTCTTTACGGAGTTATATGTATCATTTTCCTGCTAAATTGACCTAGCAAGCCTAAAACCGAGATCATCTATATGAAATGTAGGATGACTACGACGGCGACAAGTAGCACCGCACCCTCTCGCTTCTTCAGCCCAGCTACCGCCTCGGAAAATTCGGTACGATCCATATACCTTTTCATCATACAAATCATAACACCATTCCCAAACATTCCCTAACATATCATATACTCCCCATGCATTCGGTTCTTTTTTACCGACCTCATGAATTTTCCCATCCGAGTTTTTATTATACCAAGCTATCTTATCAAGTTCTCCATATGTATACCCAGTAGTCCCTGCTTTACATGCATATTGCCACTCTCCCTCAGAAGGTAATCGGTAGCCGTTGGACTCTACATTACAACTAACCTTTTGACCGCCATCACTAATAGAATAATATTCTTTTAATCCCGCTTTTTTTGAAAGTAAATTACAAAATATAATCACATCATTCCAAGAAGTATTAACAACGGGTTTATGATTGCCTAAAAAAGAATTTGATGATTCATTTATAACAGTATAATATAATTCCATCGTTACAGTATATTGCGCAAGAAGAAACGGCTTAATTTGGGCCTTCCATTCTCTTTTAATTCGATCGTCTCTTAAAACTATCTCCCCTGCTGGGATTTTTACCATATAAGAATCAATCAAGCGAATTATTTCATTCAATATTATTCCTCCATTCAAAATGGAACATAATTTAATGTTTTTAGTGCATCAATTTATACTTACTGCACTTCCTTTATGAATCGTTGAACCTCATTTGGTGTTTTTAAAATAATAATTCTTTTATCCTTATTGAATTGATCGATTCTTTTTAAAATTGCAGGTCTTTTCGACTTAGGATATTCCCATATCCATTTGAAAAATTGCAAGTCAAATCTTTCTTCACATCCAGCCCCCATATCCGGTCTTGTTTTATTCCGATATTGCACAATTCTTTTAAAAGCACGATAAACACAAATTGTTCTATGAATATCAAGAAAGATAATTGTATCAGCTGCGTTAATTCTTATGTCCATTGTCCCGCCATAATTCCCATCAATAATCCACTTTTCCCCTTTAACTAATTCATTTTGAACCGTTCTTTGCTCCTCTTTCGGTACACCCTCCCAATTTGGTTTCCAAAATAGTGCATCAAGATGATGCACCTTAATATTTAATTTATTCCCTAACTGTTTTGCTAATGTAGATTTTCCTGAACCACCAGAACCTATTAATATTATTTTTTTCATAAATACCCCTTTTTACATCTTTTATTTCTTCCGTAGCATAAACTCACCAAGCATTCCTACTCCAACACCAATTGTGTAAGCCACTAAATCACTCCATAAAAATCCGTAACCTAATACGAGTCCACCTAAAGTCGTTGCGCGAATGCTATCAATCCATTCCGCATGGTACAATTGGCTAATTTCAATCCCGTAGCAAAATATCAAACTAATAAAAGCTAATTTCTTCATTTCTATTTTAGGAAACAAAAATCCGAATCCAGTAAAAATCATTAATGCCCATAAAGCATCACCTAAGTACTCATTTAACAAATCTGGTAACGCAAAAGCAAACTTTCTTGAACTAAGACCTAAAATAATAACAACTATAGTAAACACCGCATATAGTAATCTATTTCGTTTCGTATTCATTTCAAAATCCCCTAATATATAATGTAAAACTGCAAATAGCTAGTAAAATATAATCATTTTACTAGCTATTTATAGTCGACTTCACTTTGTATTTAATCCAATAACTCTTGCTGCTTTTTCTTTGAAAATGATTGTAATACTAAATCATACGACCAATCTATCATTTTATTAATTTGTTCTTGCCCCACATCCTTATGTATGTACACTGTATTCCAATGCTTTTTATTCATATGATATCCAGGAATTATTGTTTCTGGATAATCTTCTCTTATTCGTAAAGAGAGTTCTGGATCACATTTTAATGTAATCGCAGCTTTTTCCCCTTCTTCATGGTTCACTATCGCAAATATTTTATTATTGAGCCTCATACATGTTGCACTCCAGCCATCTGGAGAATCCTCTGTCGCTTTTCTTTTCGATAAACAATACGCTCTTGTTGCATTCATTCTAATTGGCACCTCTTATTCTTTCACTATTTGATTACGATGCATCACAATTTGCTTCGTCGCTTTAAATTGCTGTTCACCATAAAACTTTATTAGTTTCTCGCCGCAAAATAGACTTACAATATCAATATGAGATATCTCTCGAAGTAACATTGTAAGCATCTTCTCACCAATTCCCTTGTTTCTTACACTCTCATGTACGACAACATCTTCAATATACGCCCGAAAAACACCGTCAGTAACAACTCTAGCAAATCCAATTAATTCGTTTTCTTCCCATACTCCAATTGCTATACTATTCTTTAACATTTTTTGAATATCGACTTCTTTTCTTTCTGGCCACCAACCTACAGAATCGTAAAGTTTCTTTATTTTTTCTACACAGATTGGTTGTTCATGTTGTAATCTATACGTGTACATTTTTTCTCCCCTCAACCAGTATACATAATATTATTATAATCTCTTTTCTAAAAAGTGTTGACTATGCCCTTTAGGATGATCTTCAACAACACCATATTCTCGGTATCCGTGCTTTTTATAAAAATCTGGTGCTTGGAAACTAAATGAATCTAGTAAAATAAGTCTACATCCTTTTTCCATCGCAATTCCTTCTATTTTATGTAACAATTGACTACCATAACCATCATGACGAACAGATTCATCAACCCATAAAAAATCTATATGAAGATGATAAAAATACATCGTTCCTGTTACCCCGCCAAAGATTTTTCCTTCCTCATCTTTCACTACAAAACTTACTTGTTCCATGGGCTGTTTTACTTCATCTGTTAAGATAGACATATTATATTGAATTACTTTATTTTTAATGTATTCACCTTCAGTGCGAGTACCGTTTTCTATATGTTTCATATATACTTCTTCCTTTCAATTCTTATAATATTTACATATTTTTATTGTATCATTTCAATAGATTAATCAATACAAATCTACCATATGTAACAAAACATGAAAAACTAATTAACTCCGGCATTGATACATACCCTGTTCTTGCATAACTTATGACAGTATAACTAGCAATTAATGGAATAGATTTATATCTGTGACATAAGGGTATATGCCTATTTTTATTTTTAAAGGCTTTTTCCTTATACTTGCGTGTTAACTAACTCATAAACTATATAATGTAAGTTGGGTTAATGATAAGGATGGTGTAAAAATGAGTAAATTTAATAAGAAATTTCATATTCCATGCGAATGTTTTGGTCCCCCTTTACCTCCACCTGAAATTGGTCCAACGGGTCCAACAGGACCAACAGGACCGACAGGACCAACAGGACCAACAGGACCAACAGGACCGTCAGGACCAACAGGACCAACAGGACCAACAGGACCAACAGGACCAACTGCAGTAGCGTGTTGTCCATGTACTAATGTTCTTGACAACCCTGGATTTGACGAACTACCATTAGTAACCGATCCAGTTCCTGGTTGGAATCAAACTGGGGATGTTACAGAGGTAGGTGTTCCAAACGCTCATAGTGGTCGTATCCTTTCAGATGGGACACTTAGTCTCTTAGCTGTGTCAATTGGACCAGGTGGAAGTATTAATCAATCAGTTGATGTTGACGAAGGCTGTTGTTTTACGTTTTCTTTTGCTGCAGATGTAAGGGATAATGCATTTCTTATAGCTTCTGTATCTTTTCCAGAACTTGGACATGGATGTCCTCCTCTCCCAATAACTCTTGGAAATATTCCACATATTATACCTGTTGCGAATCAACCGCAATCCCTTTTCCAACATTATATTCTTGTTGTGTGTATACCTCCTGGTGTGACTACAGCATGTGTTGCTTTCCAAAATATTGCTACAGGTGGGCAAGGCGCAACAGCTTTTGTTGACAATGTTGTATTTCAGCCGACTGGTGGACCTTGTACTTCATGTTCACAAAATTTCTAATGTATTGAAGTACTTGAATCTTTTCGTTTTGCTGGCGGATCACAAAACCATTAAGGAGAGCCTTTGTGCTCTCTTTTTATGTTAGAAATCACCAGACACTCCCATATGCTGAGCGCATTTCTTTATAGTCCCGATACATATGAGCGATTCACTTTTGTAAACGGTATACTCCTTTAGGTGCACTATTCCCCTCCCTGCTATTAAAATAACGTTTTTATTCAATTATCGGTTACAACGTTTGTTTGACTTGTTATCTTATATTCTTTATATAAGCACTTCAAAGCTTCTAGAATTGTTTCATCAACCTCTTTATTATCAAATCGATTAGGTAAATCTCTTCCCCCAATTACATAAAGAAACGGAAATTCATGAAACATTCCTATTATACCAATATTTATTATAGCGGTGGATAAACCACCTGTCATATGAGCTAAATGATAATACGGTATCCCTTCATAATCACCTTGTTGCCTTACCATTCCATTAATAATGGGTTCCCATAATTCTGGTTCTGATTTATATCCTTGAAAAATATGTATTAAAAGTGAAAGAACTTGATTTAACTCTCCGACATTTTGCTCATCTCTAGGGTTTTCCTGTATATGAATCTTTGAAAAGTACGTTAAAACATTTTCTCTGACGGTTTCCCATCCTCCGCAGTGCATTACAACCGAGTGAGCAATATAACTGTCGTGGCAAGCTATCATTACTTCAACCGCTTTACTAAGTGTTAATGTAGTTCTTCCTTGTAAATGAGGATATAACTGCACACTATCCTCATTTGGATTAAACTTAATGTGATGAAGTGTATCATTCCAATTAATTTGTTTGTCCTTTACCATCCTCGCTACTGCAAATCCAATTGCCACTTTTGCTGCTGATGCTAAAGGAACGTATAGCTCATTGTTATGGGTAGCAACTATATTTCCATTCTTTGTTAAATAAACAAGTATTCCAACTTGACCAATTTATATTTCTTTTATTTTTTTAATGACAGCCTGCATATTCATCCCTCTTCTTATATCGTTTTATCATCTTCTCAAAATTCGATATAGAATATAAGAATCCTTTTTTGTTAAATGATAATCATGAATACAATAAGAAAAAGATAGCATGAGATTTCTTCATACTATCTTTTGAAATATATACAATTTCTTTTTAAATTTATTTGTACCGTAATAAATATCTCTATTCTTCTATAGGATTTTCAGGCCCGTTAAGCTCCAATTGATAAAAGGCTAAATCCAGCCATCTATTAAACTTATAACCAGCTTTTTGTATTGTTCCGGCATGAACAAATCCATAATTTTGATGCAAGGCAATACTTTTCTCATTTTCCGCATCAATTCCAGCAATTAAGGTCATATATTCTCTTTCTTTTGCAAATGTGATTAATTCTTCCATCAAAGAGGACCCAATACCATTTTTTCTATACTCCTTATCAACATACACAGAATGTTCAATTGAATATTTGTAGGCAGGCCACGCTCTAAATGGGCCGAATGTCGCAAATCCTACTACTTTATTATCTAGTTCGTATACGAAAATTGGATAGCCATCAGCCTTTTTTTGTTCATACCAATCTATTCTATTTTCAAGGGTTACAGGTTTATACGCATATACAGCTGTTGTATAAAGTATTGCATCATTATAAATATCTAAAATATATGCTACATCTCTTTTAGTTGCTTCCCTGATCATCGTTTTCTTCCTTTCATAATGTTAATCTTCTTTCGCTATCTTTTTAATAATTTTATTTTACCGAAATTTCCGTTTTATTTCCACATACGAACACTAGCTTTTCGGAAACCATCAAATATATTTAATGCAGCAGATAAAATGTAAATGAGAATACCTCCACCGATTAACCACGTTTTAAATTCCTCTAGAGAAATAGTAAACACATTTGCCACATACGTAATGAATCCTTCGTTAAATAAATGAGGATTTACTACAATTATAATGAATACTATTGTTCCGGTTATTTGAAGAATTGTATTTCCAATTGCCAATCTTGTCGTCCATTGTCCCTGTACTAACTTATAAAGAGATATAGCTACTTCGAAAACGATCATAACCACAACGATTGGCCAGTATTGAAGTAAAACATCTTGATTAAACGTTGGCACTACAAATTTCAGGCCATTTTCAGTACCTTCATATACACCAACAAGGTGATTTGCATAAAAATAAAATGTAGCCCATATTGCCGTCCACATCAAACCTCCAAAAACTTCAAACTTCGAGATCGACTTTTTCTTTGGAACATACGAGATATTTTTCAAATCATCAGGAGTCCATTTTTTTAAACTTGTCGTCAACGGTTGGGTACCTTTGTCTTTATCTGTTCTTTCTAAAATAGCAAATACAAGTGTCAACCAGAAAAATACATGGAGGCCTACTTCGACAATTTCCCCAATGCCTTTACCTATCAATTTTAAAATAACATCTAATACTGCTTGATCACCACTATAGCCTATAAAATTTTCTGCAACCATTGCAATGAGTGCGATAACAGCTGCAATTGGTATAATCATTTTTAATAATGTCGTATATACATCAAAATAACGCGGTCCAATTAAATGCATCGGTCTATCCAAATACCCATTAGCCAATGAAACTGGGCTCCCCAATTTTTCAAGGACACTCTTTACATCTTCTTCATTATAATCATCAGGTAACATATCCTCTATAGTTGACCGGAGTTCTAATGTAATATCTTCACGATTTTTTTCAGGTAATCTCTTCGCAACTTCTTGGATATAGATATCAATTAAATTCATTCTCGTCCTCCTCCTTTAATAAGTTATAAAGTTCTTTCGAATCCTTTATCCATTCCTTTTTCAATTGCAAAAATATATCTAATCCATATTCACTTAAAACATAATACTTACGAGGTCTACTCTCCGTTTTATCCCAACTACTCGTCACTAGCTCCTGCTTTTCTAATCGGCGAAGTAGTGGATATAAAGTACTTTGATCTATCATGATTCCTGATTGCTCCAATAACTGGACAAGTGAATAACCATACTGCGGTGTTCTTAATTGGCTTAAAACTGCTAATGTCAACGTCCCTCTTCTTAGCTCAGTAATTAATGAATTTAATAAAGTATCCATTTACCCACCTCATTTGCATTACTATATGTCATACAGTATATGTTTTATACTATGTATCGTACAGTATAGTTGTGACAAAAACAATATATTTTTATAAAAATCAGAAAATAAGAAAAGCACAAACTATATAATTTGTGCTTTTCTTATTTTCTTGCAGCTCACTAACAAACTTAAATACCATTAATACTTTTAACTATGTACCTCTGGTAATATAAACTCTCCTTTTTCTTTAGAAAATGGGACAACCTCTACAATCGCCTCAACATTAATTACTCCATATACATGCGGGTATTCTTGACCGTTTGAAGCAAGTTCATATTTTATTTCTGCTTTTACAAGAGATGGATCTATTGTAAGTAATAAAACATCTTTTTCATGATTGAAATGTTTTTGAGCAACTTTTAAAGCTTGGTCTAATAATGAACAATGAATAAATCCCTCTTCTTTAAGTGAAGCTTCATTAATCTCTCCAATGTTTTTCGCGATTCCCCAATTTCTTTTTGTTATTACTTTTGTAATCATAGTTACTCTCCTTTTTTAATATATGTAATGATATAATACTACTAAAATTTTCAACACATGATTAATAGATTGGAGACTTATAATGGATAAAAAATTAGAAGAGATCATTGTAAAATCATTTTTTACTAAACGAATTCAAGATAGAATCATGTTTGAGCTTTCTTCTACTAAAAAACGTAAAGATGCGATAGGTCGACTTTGCCATAATTACAGAACTACGTTACGTGAAGAATATATGATTGAAATTCCTAAACCTAATTCGTGTCCAATTGATATAGGTCGTCTGTTAAAAAAACATGGGGCCGATGATTCTTGCTACGCCATATCATGGGACACAAAAATTGATGGGAAAACCCTCCCTTTGCTAGACGCATTAGAGGCTGCTGTTGGAATGGGAATGCCTTCTATTCTATACTCAATTACAAATCAAGTTGCGTATTTTGAAGCAGAACAAGAAACACTTCCATCACCAAGATTTATACTTAAACGCACATATTAAATCATATAACTCCAGTGAATTTTTTCTATATGCTTACGTTATTCAATTAAAATAGCATTTTATCGGGATGGAGATACATAACTAATGAGTAAAAATCACACTGCACTACAAGCCATTATTATACATATGAATACAAATGAGAACTGGCATGATTTTATTTCTTACTGTCAGCAGCTCGAAGCAGGACTACGAAAATTAGCTTTTAAGCATTTAGAAACATTTATTTCAAATGCAAAGAAATGGGAACTCAAAGAACAACAAGAGTTTGCTATTATGCTGTTTACTATTTTAGATACATCAAACGAAAAAAATGAAGTGTTAACTTTCCCACTAAATCGTTTTCTAATAGACATTCTATATCGATGGATAGAAAAGGATCCATCTGATTCAAGACCTTTTAGATGGATGGGACTTTATATGGGTTCCGGAAATACTGATGAGGATTTGGAACAACTTCTCCAAAAAACCATTGAATTAGGTGGCGATACAGAACAAGAGGCAATGATACATCTTGTTTCTTACTATATAAGTAGCTTAGAGTTTGGTACGCATGAATTTCCATCAGGTTATTGCGGAGATTTAAACGAATGTAAAGAAAAACTTCCCTATATGATTCAATTAATTGAGAGAATTCGGGATGAGAACATAAAAGAACAAATAATATGGCAAACACAAGAGCAACTAGACTTAATTCTAGATTGGTTAAAGAATACACAAAATCCGGTAGATGCTGTTCGTCTATGGGAAAAGAGCAGATTCAGGAATTTGAGAATATGATATTTTATTATTTAAAAAACAGCTTAGATTGTTAATTCATATACCTTTTAACTATAAAAAGAGGATTTTCATGAACTACTAGAAAATCCTCTTTTTTATTTATTTTAATCCCTTAATTAAAGGTGATACTTCCCCGCTATAGAAAATCCATAAATCATGAAGCGACCTTGTACATCCGACATACAATAATTTCGCATCATGTTTTGTATTTTTGTAATGTTCTTCATCAACGTCGATTAGAAGTACGGCATCAAATTCTAACCCTTTCGCCAAGTATACTGGCACTACCGAAATACCACCTTCATACTTGCTTTGATCTGCTTCAATGACATTAACTGTCAACCCTACATTTGTTAATTTCTCATATATATCACGGCATTCATCATCTGTTCTACCAATTACCGCGATTGTTTTCACATCTTCATTTTGCAAATGCTGTAATGTCTTTAAAACTTCAGTAAATTGGTCCTCTGCCCGGATTACTTTCACGTCTTCACCGCTACGGAAAACTGGTGTTGCGAGTCCTACTGGAATCTCTGCATTTTTAATTATTTCATTCGCGAATTCAATAATTTCTTTTGTAGAACGATAACTTCTCGTCAGTTCATAATAACCTGTTTCTTGGAATACTTCCTTAAAAGTATTCCAGTCTTCAATTCCTTGATAATCATAAATCGCTTGAGATAAATCACCTAATATGGTGAAAGAATTACCTAGTGTAATTTCTTTTAATACATACACTTGGAATGGTGAAAAATCTTGTGCTTCATCAATAACGACGTGATGAAACTTCTGTCCGATTTCAATTCCATTTATGCGATGGTGTATGTAAATTAAAGCTGGTAAATCTTCTACATATACTTCTTTTTTACGGCAATTCTTTTCTGTTTCTTGAACAAGTTCTTCAGGTAATACTTCGAGTATTTCTTTACTCTTCATCATCGAACTATATAGTGAAAGTGGGCTCATTTTTGGCCAAAAATTCATATATGTGTTTAATCTCTTTGTTGCTTCTTTTTTTAGTAACTTTTTCTCGTTTGTTTCTCCAAACTTTTTAAGTTCAATTTCAATCCAGCGCTTCATTCGGCCGACTAAACGTTCTCTTCTTTTCTTTAATGGATAATGTTTATATTCAACTTGTATCCATTTTTTAACGTCTTCCACTGGAATAACTGCTTTATCCCATGCCTCAAAATCTTTTGTCGGTACTAATTCTTTTTCAAATTGAATCATTCTTTCTTCAATAAACGACTTAAATTCCAGCGTGCCTTTTAATTTTCCGAGCATAACCTTTTTTTCATCGCGATTAATTGAAAAAGCTTCTTTCAATTTTTCTTCTGTCTGCTTTAGTTTCACCGAACCATCTAACGTACGTAATGCCCAATCTGGAAACGTTGTTTGACTAATATTTCCTACCCCTAACTCAGGAAGTACACTCGAAATATAGTCTAAAAACAAACTGTTTGGAGCGAATACGATCATTCTCTCCGCTTCAAGTTGTTCACGATATTCATAAATTAAAAAAGCAAGGCGATGTAAAGCGATCGTTGTTTTTCCGCTCCCTGCAACCCCTTGAATTAATAATGGTAAGTTTCTTTCCGCACGAATAATATCATTTTGTTCCGATTGTATAGTCGAAACGATATCTTTCAATTTATTATCTTTATTCTCGCCTAATCGATATAGAAGAAAATCATCAGCATGCGAGACATCTTCATTTCCTTTCACATATGTATCAACAACACGTTCTAATTCTCTCTTTCGAATCGAAATATTTCGCTTTAAATAAACATCGCCTTCTACTAATCCGTCTGGTGAATGATAAAATGCTAATTCATCACCACCGGTAAATGAATAAAACATACTTGCGACAGGTGCACGCCAATCAATTACAATTGGTTTCATCGTATCTTTATCTGAAACACCTACTTTACCGATGTAAATCGGCATAACTTCTTCCTTGCCATCCTCCTGAAAGTCTAATCTTCCAAAATACGGCTCATGTACACCAATACGTAAGCTTTGTCTATTAGACTCCCTCATACTTTCAAGAATTTGCTCTTTAAAATCTTCTCCATAATAAACTGGGATTTTTTCAAGTTGCTCTAATTGCTCATCCATCGTACATAAAATATCTTTCATTTTCTGTAATTCTTCTTCAAATATGTTACTCATTTGATGATTCCCTCCTGTCCGTTCCAATTTTTCAGTCGAGATACAATTGTATTAAAAATCCATTCATAAAGTCAATAGTTTAAGTAAGAATTTTCTAAAATATAAAAGAGTAGAGATTAATCTCTACTCTTCTTTACTTTAATTCTATATGACAAACATTCATTTAAACTTGCCAGTTCTTTATATTTCCATTGTTCAAAATCAAATGCTCCCCCTGGGAAGAATCCTACAATACTTAAACCTGCTTTAGCACATAAATCACTAATCTCTTCAACTGTATAACAACGTAAAGACTGTGTCACAATCTCATTAGGTTGATTAGGATCCCACCAATGATCTAACATTCTTTCATTTATACTATCGTATTCATATTTTCGCATAGCTGAACTTAATGGCATCTCTTGTCCACTTACCTTTTTCCAATACAAAAATTGATAAATATCAATAAGTGCACATCCATCATCCTTCATCCAATCTTTAATCCGTTTTAGTAGAAACAATTGCTCATCATTTGTTCCTACACCAAATCCATCTAAATAACTAACCACATCAAATTTTTCTTCAAAGTTAATTTTATAAAAGTCAGCGCAATGAATATCTATATTATTAGTAGAATGTTCTTTTGCAAACATAACTAACTCTGGTACAAGTTCAACCGTAGTCATTTTCACTTGTAACCTAGACATCGCCCTTGCAAATCTACCATTTCCTGCTCCTAGTTCTAACATCGCTTGAAATGGATGACCAACTTGTTCTTGAACTTCTTTAGCAACCTGCTCTAACCAGCTTTCTGTATTGATATCGTAATTCGACAGTTCGAATTGTTTTTGGTAAAATTCCTTCACATTTAATTCGTTCATTATTATTCTCCTCCTGCACTAGATTTTTCTGCTACAGGTGAGAAACTAAATTTCTGACACCCATGAAAAAAACCATTTTTATTTCTCTATATTTATGATTTATCGAAATAATAAGAATTTTGAAATTACCAATATAAAAAGCAGATAATGGTCGATTCCACTATCTGCTCTATAGCTGCTTTTATTTTCCTTGTTGATACTCCACCCAATCACCAGAAATGATGACTTTCTTTAGCATCTCTTTATCTTGAGCAATATACACAAATGCACGTATTTCTCTATCACCTAAATAAATCGTTTCGGTGATTCGGTCATATAAATCACTCTCTGTATTACCTGTGTATTCTTCAAGTTCATCTAACTTTTGCAGAACATCATCATTTACTTCATAAACTTCTCCGTATACTCTTTCCTCATTTGAACAAATCATCGCAGGGTACCCTTCGTATGTATCAAATAATTTACCATACGTCCATGCTTCGTCTGCGATGCATATTGCACCTTGCATAAAATGAGCATTCGTTTGCTCTTTTCTTAACGTGCCATACACGAAAACGTGATGCATAAATCCCTATCCCCTTTATATGTCTCTACTTTCTAATTTGTAAATAAGCACGAATCATAAAGTAACTCACTTCATTTGGAAGTTGGTCCTTAATCGATTTCAGACCACCCTCTGCATTTTGCACGGCAGTTTCAATCAGTGATTCATATTCTGCAGGAACAAAACTGTTCCAGTCTACTTCCATTCCATCTTCAAAGCAGCGAATTAAATGATTTTCAATTGTTTGTCTTGATAAGCTACGTTCTTTAGCAATTTCATCTAGATCAATGCCTTGTTTATACATTTCATACGTTTCTAAATGAGAATTCGCTGACGCTTTTCCTGATTTTTTACTCTCTGAAACAACTTCAGTCTTAATTGTTTCCGCATAGTTTGGGTTATCCTCAATAAAGTGCTGAACTGCTTGTAAGAAGTGAGACCCGTACTTCACAAGTTTGTGTTCTCCGATTCCTTTTACAGTTAGGAGTTCGGAGTCACTTTGTGGCATTTTCGCACACATATCTTTTAACGTTTGGTCAGAGAAAATAACGAACGGTGGTACACCTTCTCCTTGTGCAATTTCTTTACGCACTTCACGAAGCACTTCAAATAAAGGATGGTCTTGAACAATTTGTCTCGTTTCTACTCGTTCTTTGCGTAAAACATTCTCTTTACCAAGTAATACTTCTTTTCCTTTTTCCGTTACTTTTAATGTTGGATACGTACCATGTTCAACTGCAATTAACTCATCTGAAATTAAAAACTCAATAAACTCACTGACTTCTTTTACACTACGGTTTGATAAAAGACCGTACGTTGGCAAAGTATGAAAATTAAATTCAATGACTTTCTTATTTTTAGATCCAGTTAATACTTGTGCAATCATTTGCTTTCCGAATCGTTGGTTCGTCCTAATCATACAAGATAGTACCATTTGGGATTCTCTCGTCACATCGATACTTTCACGGTCGTCCGTACAATTACCGCAGCGACCACAATCTTCCTTCGGCTCTTCTCCGAAGTATTGCAAAATAAATGATTGTAAACATTGTTCTGTATGACAGTAATCGGTCATATCTTGGAGTTTTTCAAGCTCATTTGAAAAACGTGATTCTCCAGTTGATTGATCGATTAAAAAGCGTTGTACTTGCACATCTTGAGAAGAATATAACAAAATACATTCACTATCTAATCCATCACGACCAGCACGTCCTGCTTCTTGATAGTAACTTTCCATATTTTTTGGAAGTTGATAATGGATAACGTAACGTATATTCGATTTATCTATACCCATTCCAAATGCAGATGTTGCCACCATAACACTTATTTCATCTCGTAAAAAGAGTTCTTGCTGTTCATTTCGATCGTGGTCGCTCATACCAGCATGATATTTCGATACAGAAACTCCTGCTTTCCCTAAATCTTCATATAACTGATCGACAACTTTTCTTGTAGCTGCATATATAATCCCAGATTCCTTCTGATTTTGACGAATATAATCCGCTAAATAAGCATTACGATCCTGTCCTTTAATGACAGAGAATGATAAGTTCTCGCGCTCAAACGTTGTCATAATCGTGTTTTCTTGATTAATTCCAAGCGTGTTGCAAATATCTTCACGAACTTGTGGTGTTGCCGTAGCAGTTAACGCTAATACGAGCGGCTTTTCTGGAAGATAATCTAATACGCGATGTATATGTAAATAACTAGGACGGAAATCATGTCCCCACTGCGAAATACAGTGCGCCTCATCAATTGCAATCATCGGGATTTTCATATCGATAAGTTGATCAACAAACTCCATAGAATCAAGACGCTCAGGCGCCACGTAAAGCAACTTGTAATGCCCTTGTTTCGCCAATTGAATTCGTTGATTCGCTTCTGTAATAGAAATAGAACTATTAATATATGTAGCGGAAATACCGTTTTGTATTAATGTATCTACTTGATCTTTCATAAGTGAAATCAAAGGTGAGATAACTAATGTCGTTCCTTCAAATACTAATGCGGGAATTTGATAACAAATTGACTTACCACCGCCCGTAGGCATAATACAGACTGTATCTTTCCCATCTAATACATTTTTAATTGTTTCATCTTGTCCTCTTCGGAATGACGAATAACCGAAATAAGACGCTAAAAGTTCTTGTGCTTTTGTAAACAAAAAAGAGTCACCTGCTTTTCTTTATCTTTCATCTATTACTATTATATCATCACTTATGCGTCATGAAAGTGCTGAATGAAAGAGTTATATATAATCACGTATCAAACTGATTCACGCTATGCTTTTTCATTATTCTAAGTTTCTCTTCATTTTGGATATTAATTAGTATCAGTGTTTTAGTTGCTTTCTACATTTTACAGCATATAAAAAACAAATCTAGTACACAAGAAGAAAGAATTTCAAAATAAATATTCATTTAATTTACCTTCCTAGAATACTACTAATCGTATACATATGAATTTGAGGAGGTTAAATTATGAAGAGTCGTTACAATAATTCCAACAAACCTAAAGCATCAAATAAACAACTCCAATTCTCTAATAATGATGCGTGGAAATATGAATCATTTTATAAGTATCAGCCCTTATTTTCTTATAGCAAGCTTATGAATTTCCTTTCTCAACTTTTTAAACGTTAATACATGTGCCAAATATATATCATTCAAACAAATTTTCTCAACATATAACTTATAGACTTACTACAATACAGTTGTTACCATATATAATAATCTGTTAGATAAACCCCTTATGTTGACCTGCTTAAATTAGCAGGTCTTTTTTTATACTTACATATTGCAATGTATCGTAGCCTGGCTGAAAAGTCTTTTCTCCATTTTAGAACCCTATTCCGCTCTCCACAAATGATTATAATTCCAAAAAGCAAAATATAAATCCGCTACATTCATACAAGCAATTCATTTTTTCTCAATACACAAAGTGAATTTCATTTGTTACTATAAAAGTACTCTAGATGAGTTTTTGCTCATCAACATTATCTAGTTAAAGGGATCTGCCGCGGGAAGCAGATCCCTTTAACTTTATTAAAAAGCACCCTTCTCATTTGGACACATTTACCAGGTTTTTTTGAAAGAATTTTATGTTAATATTACTTAGTCGAGTCCGACATCTCGGCAATACCCTTTTGAGGTCCTGCAATTTCCCTTGCAGGACCTCTATTATTTTAAAATTCTTTTTATTCATATATATCATAAGTGTGTTTTTTATTCCCCTTCAACTTTCTCCTTTTCCAACTCTCAAAAAATCTCTTGGACACGTAACTTAAAAATAACGTTTATCATATTGTGAGATATACATGTTCAAAGGAGTGTAACTATTTATGTATACTTATTGGCAATCGTATTACTCCCCTTATCATATCACTAATGGAAACTTCGATTCATTTGTACGAAATTACCGAGTTAGTAAAAACGAAAACTTTCTAAAAGGATATATGCGTTCTTTATGGGAACAACACGTTGCTTGGACACGATTAGCCATTATAGGCATCATCTTTAACTTGCCCGATGTAAACGTTACCGTTGGACGTCTTCTACAAAATGCAACACACATGGGGCTATCACTTGAACCATTCTACGGAGAAAATGCAGTAAAAAAATATAGTGCATTAATTAAAGACCACTTAACAATCGCTGCTGATCTTGTTAAAGCCGCAAAAGCTGGTGATCAAAACGAAGCGGCCGCTATAGAAAAGAAATGGTACGCTAATGGAGACGAAATTGTTGAGTTTCTAACTAGTATCAATCCACATATAGAAAAAGAAGAATTTAGAAAAATGTTTTATGAGCATTTAGCGTTAACGAAAGCGGAAGCACTTGCCTTCCTAAATAAAGATTATGATGCCAGTGTAAAACTATACGATAAAATTGAAAAAGAAGCATTAGAAATGGCCGACATGATAACAGACGCAATCGTAAAACAATTTCCGCAAGTATTTCAATAAAAATAAGCCGATTTGAAAAAACAAATCGGCTTATTTAGTTTTCTATCAATGATATTTCACTACTCCTCTTTACATTTAACGTATATCGATATATTTTATTAATATCCGTTTTTTATAGGAGGAAATAGTTTGATTAACGCAATTGGTCTCGTATTTATTCTCACAAATAAGCACGAGAAAAAGAAGAAAGTTTATCTGAATGAAAAATTCGCATTAATAGACATTATTGATTCTAAAGAAGTATTTGATGATGAAGGTAACTCATTAGTAGAACTAACATGTAAATACAGCATATACTTAGATGAAAAATACTATTGTAAATCTCTCGATGATTATACTGGACAAGTATTCCCCTTCTTAAGCACAAAAATAGGAAAGGGACTTCTTAGAAACTTAAATTATTACTTTTCTTACGTTGATGCCTATGATAAAAAACCACCTGTTAAAGAAATAAGACCGCTTATGAAACAAGTAACTAACAGATAGCGGACAGTATTCAAAAAGAAAGCACCTAACTTCAGATGCTTTCTTTTTTTGAATCAGTAACTCTCTAACTTTCATCTCCTTCTAAATATATATACCCAAGCATACTTTAAAATAAAAACATTGGAGGATTAGGCTGAATGAAATATTCAGAATCAATCGTAAGTAAACGGCTTCGAAAACTTAAAACAACTGGTATGTTTTTTATACTATTTTTAATCGCCTGGCTTGGTTATACAAAATTCCTTTATGGAAATGGTTTTCTTCTAGAAAAGAAAAATTCAGTTGAAGTAATGAATACTAGCGTTACTGGAGAAATAGAAAAGAATTTCGATGTAAACTTACAAGGTTTTCGTAAAACAAACCTTGATACACTTATAGATGCTAGTAAAACCGATCCTAGCGAACTATCCTTAATTGAACTTATCAACACATCTTGTTCTAAAGATTGCATTGGCGAGCCTTTAACTTACGTTAAATCAAACCACGGATATATCTTTTATAAGGAATCTAATGGTACTAATGTAGCTTTAAAGATTATAAAACAGGATTCATGGGAAATTGAAAAAAAATCTGTTCAAGATGGAATTTAAAAGGTTTATACACAAAAAGAGTACTTACTTCGAAGTACTCTTTTTAAAATATTACCACTTACGACATTTATCATCATCGTCGTCACGTTTACGATTGCGACGGCAATCATCACAATCACAGTCACGTTTACGTCTACAACCACAATCATCACAATCTCTGCGTCTACATCTTCCAAACATTAAATCATCCCAAAATCTATTACAATCTCTGCGTCTACAACCACAATTATTACACATGAATATGACTCTCCCCTCAATAGCGTTCATCATATTCTATGTTTAAAAACGTAAAAAGGCTTGTTTACTAGTCTATTTTAAATGTATTAATTTGGTATAATTTGAATCTATATTACTAATTTATCCCTATACTTCCTTCTGCGCTTCCACTGCCCCATTCAACCTCTGCAACATATACCCAATTCCTTTACACCCTTCTAATGGATATGTAATGATTTCTTCTGGATATAGCTTCGTCACAACTTTTTTATGCTTCTTCCCTGCAAGTAATACTATTTCATCAAACTGAAGTAAATCTTTATCAATCATCTGTTGTTTTAATTGATCTATGCTAATAATCTCATTACTATTTGAATCAAATGCAAGATCATAATTTCCCTTTACAATATCATTTGGTCTTAAAAATCCATGCTTTGCTGATAATATAACCCAATTCTCGAAAAACTCAGTTGCATACGCCTGGCATGCTTTTCCGAATGGACTAATATATACATCTTTTGCCTCTGCCTCTCTGTAATCTGAGTACTTATCCCAAATTTTCTTCTTTCCGCATGGAATTATGCATAACCTTTTCATCGTTATTTCTTACCTCGATTCTATATTTCTTATGAAATATCAATTTTTCAGTACATTTTTTTACAGAATACTATATACTTATCTCGAAAGATAAAATTACATTATATCCTATATTTGGTTTAATTTATTTCAGAACAGTCTATTAAGCATATGTATTATTACATAAACACACCGTACTAAAGTCACTTTCATACAGCATGCAGACTCCTCATCCTTTAGTGAATTTGTAAAGATTTCGTAAAATCAAGTACACTTAATCTCCCAATCTCTATTCAATAGCACAATATATAAATATAGTATAAAAAGGAGGTGAACAACTATGAAAAATATACTCCCAGCATTATTAGCTTATATTATTGTTTGTATCATCGCGATTATCATTCCAGCATCTGAGGGCTATAATACTGTAGGTTGGAAATTCTTTGTTGGGCAAGCGTACGCAATACCTATTTTCATTATTGCAGCTATTATCACATTTTATATAAATAAGAAACGATCTTATGAATAAATGATAAGAAGGATAGCTATTGCTATCCTTTTTTATTTCCATCCAATAGGCTCTTCTGTAATTTTATAATAAAAAGGACAAGTAGCCAATATGACTACTTGTCCTTTCTTTTATCCATACTCAATAATATTAAGCTTGGAATGTTTCTGTTAATACAGGAACGATTTGTTTTTTACGAGATACAACACCTTTTAAAGTAGCTGTGTTGTTTTGTAATGTTACGTTGTAAGCTTTCTCAACAACGTTTGTTGCTTTACCAATCGCAAGACCAACAGAATCGTTAGTTAAGATATCAGTTACAACGAATAAGAATAGGTCCAAACCTTTTTCTTCTACTACTGTAGTGATAACTTTTTCAAGTTCTGCTTGGTGTACAAGAACGTCGTTTGTATCAACAGCGTTTACTTGTGCGATTTCAACTTTCGCGTTACCCATTTGGAATTCTTTAGCGTCAAGAGAGATTAATTGCTCCATTGTTTTTCCGCTTAAATCAGCACCAGCTTTTAACATTTCTAAGCCGTAGCTATCTGCATCTACACCAGCGATTTCCGCTAATTCACGAGCTGCTGCTACGTCTTGTTCTGTGCAAGTTGGAGATTTGAATAGTAAAGAATCTGAAATGATTGCAGATAACATTAAACCAGCAACTTCTTTACGAATTGTAACGCCATTTTCTTTGTACATTTTGTTTAAGATTGTAGCTGTACATCCAACTGGCTCACAACGGTAGTAAATAGGATCGCTTGTTTCAAAGTTAGCAATACGGTGATGGTCAATAACTTCTAACACACGAACAGATTCGATATCGTTAGCACTTTGTTGACGCTCGTTATGGTCAACTAAAATAACGTTGTCCACTTCGTTTGCTACTGTCTCAACAAAACGCGGTCCTTCTACTTTAAAAGAGTCTAACGCAAATTGAGTTTCACCACTGATTTCGCCTAAACGTACAGGCTCAGCATTCATTCCTAATTCTTTTTTCAATTCTGCATAAGCAATCGCAGAACAAATTGCATCTGTATCTGGGTTTTTATGCCCGAAAACTAGTACTTTTTCCATGTTTTCCACCTCTTCATGAAAAGGATATCTTAAAGAAGCAAATATGACAATATTTTAGACACATTTTTTTATAAATAATTGCAGTTTCTTCTATATTTTTCATAAAAAAAATCATCTAAAATGAATTAGATGATCAAAATGTATATTTAATTTAAAATAGTTTAGGAACTTGCACTACATTGTTAAAAGCAAAATTGGAATTTAAACCATTATTCACAAGGTTCACATCAATAACTTGATAAAACGCATTTCCAGTGTCCGCAATCTCCCAAACAGCTAAAATAAGATGGTAGCCATTACGGTCAGTTGGTACATTTGCTTCATGCGTTACTGTTGTCCCCGGTCTAACTCCGCCATCATTTTTTACATAGAACGGCACTAAATCTAAACTAGACCTTGTTAAAGGCATATTTGGATTCCAATCCTTCTTTGTAATGTAGTATTTCCATTCTTTCGTACTATGTGGAGCGGTTAGTTTCCACTTGAATGTATTCATCCCGCCGTTTAACGTAACTTTCTTCCACCTATCAACTGCTTGAACGTCTAAAGCAGGAAAATGGCCAGCTCCTGCGATTTGTCCATCAGAAGGTCCTAATTGCGGAAAACCCCCTATTCCTTCTACACTTTGTGGTTCATATTGAACTGGACCGCAATTTACATTTACCCCTTGCTTACATAAATAAGATCGGCTCGCTGGTGATTCTACATACCCATGAGCTGAAGCCTTTTCTGAAAATCCAAATGTTAATAACCCCGTAAGTAATATCCCGCCACTTAATATAACCTTCTTCACCTTTTGTAAACTTGTCTTTTTCATTCTTTCATCCCCTTCCCAAAAATGAAATGAAAATAACTATAGTTGCCTAGTCATCTTCTCTACATCCATTATAAGTGGAAGAGTATTACTAAAAGAACCCTCTAAAAACTTTCTCAAATTCTTCTAGCTACAAAAATATCAATTCTTCACGCATTTTAATTACCAGTTATCAAATCTATTATTTATTTTGTCGTTTTACTGTTAAATACTTATAACACCGTCTGAAAATACAAACGGCGTTAAAGTAGTTAATAATTACTTACAATTATATATCACAGTGTAGCTTCGAAAAAAGTTTGATTACATTAACTCTATAAACCTAGATAAAATAATACAAAGAAAAAGTGTGTTTTGAAAAAGATTGATCTAAACACGCTTTAAATATACTCAATTAAACCATTCGTTTATAAATAAATTACGAAATTGGCAAAGGTAGTCTAGTTATCAAATAGCCCTCTCCCTCTCAGATTTGCGGAAACTGGCTCCTTTCCTATCTCACGTGCCCATATAGATAACTGGCCGATATGGTGGATTTCATGGACAATGACATGACGTATTATCTCTCCGTGTGTACATTCAATGACTCGGCGCCTGATTGGGGCGTCTCTAGAGCTAATCGGTTCTTCATTGAAATCAGTTTCTGAAAGTTTCCGAGAATCCATTTCATTTGTCCAAGAGGTCACAAATGGCTTCACTTTCTCGTGGTATTGATCCGAAAGATTTTTCACTTTTTGCAAGCTAGCATAATCTTCAAACAATGGCTCCTCAGGCACTGGTTCACCTCGCAAACCTAAGATCCACATATATTCCACATCTACAATGTGAAATAGGGTATGTAGTATACTGCCGAACCCACCGACCCGTTTCTTTACCAGTTCTTCAGCCGACATGTCTTCGCACAATGTAAACCAATCATCACGAACTTGCCAGTTATATTGAAACAGTTTCAACATCACAGCAACCTCCATCTTTTAGATTAACATTTAATATTCACCAAAAGACTTCAAAATTCCTATTTAAATAATACCTCTTATAAACCTATTAAAACCTTATACAAATTGGCCCTCAAATTGAACATTCAATATAAAGTTAATGAATGAAAAGAAAACCCCTATTATACAGGGGTTTATCAATCTTTTTATAAATCAATACTCAGACCTAATAACAACTTTGTGGTTTGAAAATATCCTTCTTTTTAAATAAAAATACTAAATCATTTTATAATAAATAACCGTTGCATCTAACTCACCATTCGGAGAAATTGCATACCCCGGTATTTTACCGGATTCTTGAAAGCCTAATGACTTGTACAATCTATTGGAAGAATCTCCTTCTCTAGTATCTAATACTAAAAGAGATCTGTTTTCTCGCTTTGCCCGTTCTTCTGCTTTTTGCATAAGTAAACGCCCAATACCATTTCGTCTATAATTCGGATGAGTCATTAACTTGCAAATTTCAGCTCTATGTATCCCATTAGGCTTTGTAACTAAATGTAATTGAATACTCCCTGCCACTTCATTGTTTATTTTAGCAACATACAATATCACTTCTGGTGCTAATACAGTTTGCCAATAATTTGTTGCTTCTTTTTGTTCCAGTGGAGGTAAAAAACCAATTGACGCCTCATCATTTACTACAGTTTTCAACAGTTCAGAAAGCTCTTCAAGGTCTTCATCAAGTCGTTTAATTTCTTCTATTACTATACTTCGCATTCCTTTTCCCCCTTTTGTTTCATTGTAACAATTTTTAAAGCAGGAATAATGAAATACTAAGATGAAATTATTAAATATATGATTTTTTAAAGAAAGGATACCTATATGAAATATATATTAGATAGGAAATATGCAAGAGAATTACTCCAGTGGGCATATGAACAAAACCCAGGTCCGTGGTTCGATCATTCACGTAATGTTGCCCTTGCAACTGAAAAGATAGTTGTTGAACTTATTAATAATGGGTACGACCTAAATGCTGATATAGCATACAACGCTGCCCTCCTGCATGACATAGGAAGATATAAAGGTTTTACTAAATCTGTTATTCATTCCTATGATGGTTATATGTATATGAATGATTTAGGGTATACAGGAAACGCCATTATATGTGTGACGCATTCATTTCCTTGCAAAAATGAGCATTTAGATATCGCGGCAGAGTGGAGCATTGTTCCTGATTATATGGAAAGCCGATTAATTGAAATATTGAATGAAAACAGTGACTACGACTTATACAATAAGGTGATTACCCTTTGTGACGCACTTGCTGATGCGGAAGGTTTTAATACTCTTGAAAAAAGATTGGTTTCAGTTGGTTTACGTCATGGCACAACCTCTCATACTTCTTTACATTGGAAGGGATTCTATGCAATTAAGAAAGAATTAGAATCTTTAATTGGTAAGAGCATATACACACTTCTCCCTAATATAGAGACATCGATTTATAAAAATATAGAATATTAAAATGGGATTTGACTTGATAGAACATAAAGGTAACTTTGATTTTGGATATGAAGATATTGCGGGTATATCTCGGAAATGTAAATTTTCTAATTGTTCGCATACAAATGAACCACACTGTGCAGTAAAAAAAGCTATCTCTGACGGCATACTTTCTGAAGAAATATTTAATAGTTTTTATAGAAATTTAAACGAGGCACACTATGTTTCTAAACAGAGTAATAAAACAAAAGCTATCGACTATATGAAACAATTGAAACTCTTTCAAAAAAATTAGACTAAACTAGAAAGTCCCCCTTAAAAGAATATTTTAAGGAGGGCTTTTTCTTGTTTAATGATTTTGATGTTTCAATTCCACCAGACATTCTTGTACTAAGGTTACTGCCTGACTCATTGCAGCTCCCCCAGCAAACGCGGCTGAAACACCACAAGCTTCTAAAATTTCTTTATCAGAACATCCTTGGTCAATACAGCCCTTCGTATGATAAATCGTACAATATTCGTCTTGTGTTGCTAAACTAATCCCTAATGCAATGAGCTGCTTTTCTCTTTTAGTTAATGTACCCTCCTGAAAACATGCTTGTGTAAAAGCGTTATATGTTTCTGCAATTTCAGGGATTTGTTGCGTAAAATTCCCTATACCTTCTTTATAATCAAGTAATACATCATTTATAGAGCCATATTGTTGATTTTCCATCGTATATCCTCCATTCATTTTATTCACACTTACTTTAGTATGAGATAAAATAAAGGACATATACAAATATTTACTTTAAAAAATAGAATGAATTTTCAGTTTATTTTACTTTTAAATTTGCACATCTACAGTTTCAGCCCATTATCTACTGACACTTTTTCTTTAGAATTTTTCCTTTCAACCTCTTTACTTCTTTCTTCCCAAAATGTTAAACCTTCAATTCCCACATTTTTAGGATCAAACACTGGATCTTTCCCTTCTTTTTTCTGCGTTTCATAGTCTTTTAACACTTTTAATGCCGTTTTACTTAATAATAGAATCGCGATTAAGTTTAACCATGCCATACTACCGATTCCTAAATCTCCAAGGTTCCATAATAGCGAAGCTGATTCTACGCTACCGATGTAAACCATAATTAAAAACCCAATTTTCAAAACTGGTTTTAACCAGCTATATTTGAGGTCACGATCTAAATAAGTGAGTGTCGTTTCAGCGATATAGTAGTACGCGAGTAAAGTTGTAAATGCAAAAAAGAAGATTGCGATTGAAATAAATAATGGACCAAATCCTGTCATAACAGTTTCAACTGCTTGTTGTGTATAGATTGGACCTGCATCTACATTTCCCATATTCTTTACAATAGCGCTTTTCCCTTCAGGTATTACATTATACATACCTGTTATTAATATCATAAGAGCTGTCGCTGTACATACTACAATTGTATCAATATATACAGAAAACGCTTGAACTAGCCCTTGTTTTGCAGGATGAGATACTTCAGCAGCGGCAGAGCTATACGTTGCTTCTCCAACACCAGCAACATTTGAAAATACAGCACGCTTTACACCCCATGCAATAGCTGCGCCGACGATGCCGCCAAACATTTCATTTACACCAAAAGCACTTGAGAAAATTAAAGCAAACATACTTGGAATTTCCGTTACATTCGCAATTAATACGATACATGTAACAATTACATAACCAATTGCCATAAATGGAACTAGCATTTGAGAAACGCCCGCAATTCTCTTTACGCCACCAAAAATGATAGCTGCTAATAATACGACTAACAATATACCAGTTATATATTTGCTAATACCATTAGAATTTTCAAATCCAACTGCGATACTACTCGATTGAATACCTGGTAATAAAACGCCATATGATAGTGTTACAACGACCGCTACAATGACCGCAAACCATTTCATTTTCAAGCCTTTCTCAATGAAATATGGCGTACCACCACGGTATTCATTGCCTACTTTACTTTTATATACTTGTGCTAATGTTGATTCAACAAATGCACTAGCTGCTCCTAATAATGCCATCACCCACATCCAAAATACAGCTCCAGGTCCGCCGAAAGCGATAGCTGTCGCTACTCCTGCGATATTACCAATTCCAACCCTACCTGATAACGCCAAACAAAATGCTTGAAAGGATGATATCCCAGTCTCCGAGCTCTTCCCTTCAAATAATAGTTTAATCATCTCCTTAAAATAGCGAATTTGTAAAAAACGAGTTGCAATTGTGAAATACACTCCTGCTCCTAATGCGAAAACAACTAAGCCAATACTCCAAACTTGCCCTACTAACCATTCTACTAACTGCTCCATCCAAATCCCCCTTATAATTCTTTTGAAAAAGCAATTTTATATATAAGAAAACGGACAACTATTATTAAACCTTCCAGTTGTCCGCATCTCTCATTATTTCATCCCTCTATTTATTAACAGTTAGACTCTCTATTACTTTATATTTACCCAAACACTTTTCACTTCTGTATAGTTATCAAGGGCGTATGAACCTAATTCACGTCCGATACCAGATTGCTTATATCCACCAAATGGTGCAGCTGCATTTTCTAAGTTATAATCATTAATCCACACTGTTCCTGCCTTTAATTTATTGGCAACTTGATGTCCGGTTTTAATATTTTGTGTCCATACGCCCGCAGCAAGCCCGTAAGACGAGCGATTTGCTCTTTCAATTACTTCTTCTGTCGAATCGAACGGGAGTACAACGACAACTGGTCCGAAAATTTCTTCCTTAACGATTGTCATATCGTCTGTAACATTTGTGAATACTGTTGGCTGTACAAAATAACCTTTTTCAAATGCACGTTTACCACCAGCTGCAACAGTAGCACCTTCAGATTTTCCTTGTTCAATGTAATTTAGCACACGCTCTTGTTGTTTTTTAGATACGAGCGGTCCCATTTCAGTTTCCGCCTCCATACCTGCCCCTAGCTTCACGTTATTTGCCATTTTCACAAGTTCATTTACTACTATTTCATAATGTTTCCGATGAACGAAAACTCGAGATCCTGCGCTACAATTTTGACCATGATTATACATAATGCCTTGGAACGCACCGTTAATCGCTTCTTCTAAGTCAGCGTCTTCTAAAATGATGTTTGGTGACTTACCACCAAGTTCTAACGTTACATGTTTAATTGTTTCTGCAGATTGACGCATAATATATTTCCCTGTAACTGTTGAACCTGTGAAAGCTACTTTATCAATATCATGATGGTTTACAATTGCCGATCCTGCTTCAGGGCCGAAACCTGGTACAAAGTTTACAACACCGTTTGGAAAACCAGCTTCTTTAAAAAGCTTCGCTGTATATAGTAAAGATAAAGGCGTTTGCTCTGCTGGTTTTAATACGATTGTACAACCCGTCGCAAGAGCGGCTCCCATTTTCCAAGAAGACATAACGAGCGGAAAATTCCACGGGATAATTTGACCTACAACGCCAACCGGTTCATGGCGTGTGTAATTTAAATAGTCTTTTGAAATTGGAATGGTTTGACCAATAATTTTTGTAGCCCATCCCGCGTAATAGCGGTAATTTTCTACAGTCGCTGAAATATCATCATCAAGTGCTACTTGATATGGTTTTCCATTATCTAAAGCTTCCAGCTGTGCTAATTCTTCTCTATGCTCTTCAATTAAATTTGCTAATTTATAAATAAGGTGTGCTCTTTCAGCAGTAGTCATCTCTGCCCACGGGCCTGATTCAAAAGCAAATCTTGCCGCTTTTACTGCGACATCAACATCTTCTTCTTGCGCTTCACATACGACTGCTAGAACATCTTCTGTTGCTGGATTGTATGTTTCAAACGTCTTTCCACTTATTGAAGAAACAAATTCACCATTAATAAACATTTTAATTTCTTCATTTAAAAACGCTTTCACTTTTGGTTTCAGCTCAATGTTTGTCGTTAACATATATACTCTCCTCCTTATTTAAACAGCTGCATGAGCTGCAATTTCTAGTAAAATAGCTTGAAGCTTTTGATCTTCTTCTTCAGTTAATCCTAATCTCGGATAACGTGAAGGTCCTCCGACTTGCCCATGTAATTCCATTGAACGTTTAACGATTTGCACATACTTTCCTGATCCTTCAAGAAACTCACAAAGAGGTAAAATAGCATCGTTCATTTCCCACGCTTTTTCTAATTCACCATTTTGAAAATGCTCATACATTTTCGTAACGAGTCCTGGAACGATATTTCCGGCTACTGAAACCCATCCCGATGCACCAACTAAATAAGATTCCATAACTAAATCTTCAGATCCGCAGAAGACTTGGAAAGCACCTTCACCTTGTCTTACTAAATCTCTCGCTTTTCGAATATCTCCGCTAGATTCTTTAATATGTGTAACATTTTTACACTCTTTTCCAATACGGAGCATTAACTCTGTGCTCATATCAACACCAGAAGTAAATGGGTTATTGTATAGCATAATTGGTATATTTACAGCGTTTGAGATTTCTTTAAAATGAAAATAAATCTCCTCTTCCTTCGGTTTACAATAGTAAGAGTTTATAATTAATGCGCAATCCGCTCCGTGCGCTTCTGCATGTTTCGTATATTCAATCGTTTCTTTCGTCGTCTCTGCAGCAGTTCCAACAATGACAGGAATACGGCCATCAACTTCTTTTAATACTGTTTCTACCATGTTAAATCGTTCTTCTTTTGATAAACTAACAAATTCCCCTGTACTTCCATTAATAATAATTCCAGCTACCTTTTGCTCAATAAAGTAGTTTACGTTTTGTTTTACGCCTTTCCAATCAATCTCTTGAAATTCATCCATCGGTGTTATTAATACTGGAAATGCCCCTTTAAGTTTTTGCATCTTTATCTCTCCCTTTAACATATTATTTTAATAAGAAACCTGTTGGAAACGGATCAGTAGGATCTAATATAAATGTTTGCATACCTGTAATAAACCCTCTACTTTCAAATCGAAAAATGTATCCGAGTTCTTCTTTCTTCACTTTTTCTACTGTTATAAAGCTATTAAAAATACTTTCATTTCTAAAAGGTTTATCCGCTATATAATCATTTTTAAATAATGTATGAACATAAGACACAATAGTAGAAACAAAACCTGGTGAACGTACTATAAAGTTATCTTCATGAAATGTAATCGACTTTATATGGTTCTTTTCTTTTTGCATAGAATCTACTAAAATAAGTCTTTTTATTAATGACTGTTTTTGTATAGCTTGAAGTGTAGCTTCACCCCATTTTTTTAATTTAGAGATGTTTTCAATACTGATTTCTGGCGAATACGTATCCTTTTCTACAACTGCATATACTTTATCTGCCTGTATGAGAGAGTAACTTATATTACCAACCTTTAAATTTTTCTCAATCATATAACATAGTTTGCTTTCAAACGAAACAGATACAACTTCATCATTCTCTACATATGCATTCACTGAAAATATGCCAGATAGCGTTTCGATTTTGTATTGATTAGACTCTCTCTTTTTTAAATACCCGCTTTCTAGTAACATCGTTATTACTGCGACAATGCCTCCGTAATGAAGAGGAATGGATCCTTCATGATTAAAAAACAATACAGCTGCATCCACTTCATTATGAATAGAAGGAACGACAATACATCCATTTAAACCGATAAAACCACGTGGTTCATTTAATAAAAGCTTCATTTCTTCTGCTAATTCACCTGAAAATTGTTCGTTTAATTGCTCCAAACTGTAGTAGTATTTACATGGTACGTCTTTCATTACACGAAATGCCTCGCCATTTACGTGTACGTCTACTGCTGTATACATTTTTTGAATGTTCATTTTACATCCTCCGTTTCATGTTCCATCGGCGGAATTAGCAAAAAGCCTTCTTTAAGTGGATCCTTTTCATTGTAAAAAAATCTATGCATACCCATAAGCCAAGCTGATCCCGTAATTTTCGTTACTACAGCTTCAATATTTTCTACATATGTTGTATTCATAACACACCCTTTAAATAAAGAACCTACAATACTCTCATGAACAAATTCTTCATCGATATCAATTTTTTTATGAGCATATAATACAGCTAACTTCGCTGATGTTCCTGTGCCGCATGGAGATCGATCAATTCCTCCTGGCGGAACAACAACTGTATTTTTCACATGCGCACTTTCATGAGTAGGATCTGTATAAAATTCAACATGTGTTAATCCTCTTATAAACGAATACTCTGGATGAATGATTTCAAACTTCTCATTAATTGTATTTCTAATATGAATAGCCTTATCAATGATTGTAGATGCGTTTTCTGGTACTAACTCTAAACCTACTGACTTCGCATCGATAATGGCATAAAAATTCCCTCCATACGCAATATCAGCCTCTACAGTTCCAATTTCTTCGACGTGTACAGAAATATTTTTCAGTAAAAAAGCTGGTATGTTACAGAAGGAGACTTCTTTCGCTTTCCCATCTTGAACAGAAATATCTACTTCAACTAAGCCAGCTGGTGTATCTAGCTTTAAAGAAGTAACCGGTTCAATTACTGGAATTAAACCTGATTCAACTAAAGCTGTACATACACCGATTGTATCGTGGCCACACATCGGCAAATATCCACCTGTCTCTATGTATATAACACCTATATCAGCTTCAGGATGACACGGATCTGTTAATAGTGCTCCTGACATTACATCATGACCACGTGGCTCATTCATTAACAATTTACGAATCCAGTCATACTCCTTTTTCATATGTAACATCTTCTCTGCCATCGTCTCCCCAATTAACTTAGGAAGTCCGCTAATTAATGTCCTCGTTGGATTCCCGCCCGTATGTGTATCAATCGTCGTAAAGACTCTTTGTGACCTCATCCGTTTAACACCCTTTCTGTAAAACGACTCAAACGAAGTTGTTCAATAGGAATGATTGTTTCTTTGTCATTTAATAACTCTTCAATTACTTTCCCGGTTACTGCTGCAAGACTAATTCCATCACCTTCATGTCCTGCTGCTATAAAGTAGTTCGGAATATGTTCCACTCCTGAAATGATTGGCAAATGATCTTCTGTCCACGGGCGTAAACCAGCATATGAACGAATCACCATCATATCTGCCATTTTCGGATAAAAACGAATTGCTCTATTCGCAATACATTTAATAACCTCATTGTTAATCCTCGTATGAAAGCCTACAAACTCTCTACTACTACCAATTAAAAAATTTTGGCTTTCTGTCGGTTCAAATACAAGTGCCACCCCGTATTTTTCAGTTAAAGCATCCACTTTTCGTTTTCCGCCAAATTTAGAAATTAAATAACCAAATTCCATTACTTTACGGCAACCTACGTGTTGTTGCCTTGAAGCTACAATAATATGTCCCTTTCTCGGTTCAATTGGGATATTCACATCTAACATCTGTCCGATTTTAGGAGCCCACACACCGGCTGCGTTCACCACTTGCTTCGCAGTAAACGTCCCATTTGTTGTTTCTACAATAAAGGAACCATCTATATCTCTTTTCATTTCTTTTACTTCTGTATGATTAAAAGCTTTTGCACCAAATTTCTTCGATTCTGCAAGAAGTGAAAAAGCAAGAAGATATGGATTTACAGTTGAATCCGTTGCACATTCTAAACCACCCAATAAATCATCTGCAAAAAATGGTGATTCTTCTTTTATATCTTGCCTATCAAGCATTCGAAACGGTAATCCAGCTTCTTTTTGACGATTTACCCATTGCTGCGCTGCCTCCATCTCTTCATCTGATTCACAAACGAGAATGCTTCCTGGCGCTCTATATTCAAATGAGTGCTCCAATTCTTCACTTAATTCAGTTACTAAATTTTGACTTACTAACGACATTTGACTATCAAACCCTGGGTCTTTATCAATCGCCAAAATGTTCCCGTCACACCGTGAAGACGTTCCACTTACAAATTCTCCTTTTTCAATGATCGTTACGCCTCTTCCGTATTTTAAAGTGTAATAAGCGATAGAACATCCTATAATTCCACCACCTATTATTAAAACGTCACAGTGCCTCATATATAGCACTCCTCCTTTCTCCTAAATCTCTCACTTTTTATTCATGCAATTGGTGTGCCAACTCTACATACAGAACTATTTATATGAAATAATTTTTATTTGTAAAAATATTTTAAATTTATCGTAAATAGGTGTATTATTTCTTTATCACTGTCTAAATTTTTATACATACCAGGAGGACACTATGACATTTTCATTTCCAACAATAAAAGAGTTTATAAAAATTTTATCAATTGATCGTACAAGCACCATTCAGCACATGAAACAGGAAGGTGAAAATTTTTATTACCTTCCTTCATCTACTGAAGAATGTAGTTGCGCAGTTATTTATGAAGTTGACTCTTTCACTACTTTAATCGACGCATTTTCTCATGAACTAGCCGTTGTCATCATTAAAGAAAATCAAGAGCCTTTATGCTGTATAACTGCTCAGCAAATGATTCCTTTTCTTTATAAGTATTACAATGAACTACTAGCTTTTTATAACACTGTTATTCAAACGTCTGATTCTTCTGTTACAGTCATCGACGATAAAGAATGCGTTCGTACTTGGACAGATGGCGCTGAAAAGATTTTTTCAGTGAACCATAATGAAATTATCGGACAACCCATCACCCGTTTTTTTGATTATAAAGATTTAGAAATTCTGCAATCATTACATGACGGAAAAAGCATAATTGCTCAGTTCCATCAGCCACGTCCAGATTTGTTCGTATTAATTAATTCAAACCCAGTTTATTGCAACGATAAAATTATTGGAGCAGTCGTTTCAGAAACGGATGTTACAAATCAAGTCGTATTAAATGAAAAACTATTTAATATGTCGCATGAAATGCACCGTTTAGAACAAGAAGTAGCAAAATATAAAGATACATCCGATCCTTTCCTTGCGATGAATGGAAAAAGCCCTGTTATACAAAGAACGATTCAATTAGCTAGAAAGGTTTGTTCAGTGAAATCCACGGTTTTAATACTCGGAGAAAGCGGAGTTGGAAAAGAAGTGTTTGCGAAAGCAATTCATGAAGCAAGTGAGACAGCAAATGCCCCTTTCATTTCAATTAACTGCGGCGCAATCCCAGAAGCGTTATTTGAAAGTGAATTATTTGGTTACGAGCGCGGGGCGTTTTCTGGTGCAAATAGTAAAGGTAAGAAAGGTAAAATAGAGCTCGCACAAGGCGGTACTTTGTTCCTCGATGAAATAGGTGAAATGCCGCTCGATATGCAAGTGAAGCTTTTACGTGTACTGCAAGAACGAAAGTATTACCGAGTTGGTGGAGAAAAAGAAATACATATCGATTTCCGCATTATCGCTGCTACAAACCGTGATTTACAAGAAGAAATGAGAAAAGGAACTTTCCGAGAAGATTTATACTATCGCTTAAATGTAGTTAGCTTGCTTATTCCACCGCTGCGCGAAAGACGAGAGGATATTATCGAATTGACGTACTCCTTTTTAAACGATTTTTCAATAAACTATAACAGGCCTATTCGAGACTTACCTTCAAATATTATGCATGAACTGCTTCATTACAATTGGCCTGGTAATATTCGCGAGCTCCGCAACGTAGTTGAAAGACTCGTCGTATTTGCGACAGACGGCATTATAAAACAAGAATATTTACCGTTTCATACAAATGATACTTTAGACAATCATACGGCTCATTCCTTATTAATCAGCAATAATAATACGATTCTTTCTTTACAAGAAGAAATGGATGAGCACGAGAAAAAGGTAATTGAAAGAGCTTTACGCATTTTAGATGGTAATAAATTAGAATGTGCGAAACAACTTGGGGTAACGAGGGCCACTTTATATAACCGTTTAAAAAGACTAGGGTTACAATAACCCCTCTCCTCCTCTATATTGGCATAGTTTTTGCATAATAATTTATGTAAACCGAACTAGAGGAGGAATACATATGACGAATAAAGAGAACTTAATTGTTTGTCGTTGTGAAGAAGTTACATACGGACAACTTCAATCGACAATTGCTGAATATAATTGCTCAGCTCGTGAGCTAAAACTAAGAACACGTGCTGGTATGGGTTTTTGCGGCGGTAGAACATGTAGAATGACGATAGAACGAATGGTAGAAAATGCGAATCCTAACATATCCCAAAATGAAATTCCATTAAAATATCAACCGCCAGTGCGTGCAGTTACTTTTGGAGCGGTAGGTGACAATCAATGAGTAGAATTACACATCACCCTATTTTAGGTAGTTTAAATAGTAGTCAGCGTATCAATTTTCAATTTAATGGTCAACAATATGAAGCATATGGACATGAAACGATAGCGGCCGCTCTACTTGCAAACGGAATAAGAACGTTAAGAGTACATGAAGATAGCGGAACTCCGCGAGGTATTTATTGTAATATCGGGCATTGTTCTGAATGCCGCGTGACTGTAAACAATCAAACGAATGTACGAGCTTGCTTAACTGTAGTTGAAAACGATATGGTTGTTGACAGCGGAAAACAGCATCCAAATATCGTGAGAGAGATGGTGAAAAAGCGATGATCGATGTAATTATTATTGGTGCAGGACCAGCAGGATTATCAGCTTCCATCTCTTGTGCACGTTTTGGACTTAACGTACTTGTTATTGATGAATTTATGAAGCCGGGCGGGAGATTGTTAGGACAGTTGCATCAAGAGCCTACTGGGGAATGGTGGAACGGAATAGAAGAATCAAAACGTCTTCACGAAGAAGCAAAATCTCTTTCAGTCGATATTCGGTGCGGTGTTTCCGTCTATAATTTAGATAAAGATGAGAGTTGTTGGTTCGTGCATACAAATATCGGTACGTTAGAAGCACCGTTCGTACTAATTGCTACTGGGGCTGCGGAGTATTCTATTCCCCTACCCGGTTGGACACTTCCAGGGGTTATGTCAATTGGCGCAGCTCAAGTTATGACAAATGTTCACCGCGTTCAAGTTGGTAAAAAAGGAATCATTATCGGTGCTAATATTTTGTCATTCGCCATTTTAAACGAATTGCAATTAGCTGGCATCACAGTGGATCATATTGTAATCCCTGAAAAAAGCGAGTTAAGCCAAAAGGCCGGTGAACCAGAAGAAGTTTTAAAATCGCTCTTAAATGCGGCTCACCTCGCCCCATCTCCCTTCCTACGTATAGGTAGCCGTTTTATGAAATATGATTGGATTCGAAAAGCTGGATTAACATTTTATCCAAATAGCGGCATGAAAATAAACGGGACGCCGCTTCATCTTCGTAAAGCTGCACTTGAAATTATCGGTACAGATCAAGTAGAGGGTGTACGTGTTGCTAACATTGACTCTAAAGGGAATATTATTAACGGATCAGAAAAGATCTATGAGGCAGACTTCGTTTGTATAGCCGGAGGTTTATATCCGCTTGCTGAGCTTGCCGCTGTAGCAGGATGCCCTTTCCATTACATTCCAGAATTAGGCGGACATGTTCCACTTCATTCAGAAGAAATGGAAACCCCTCTTCCAGGTTTATTTGTAGCTGGAAATATTACTGGCATTGAAAGCGGAAAAATCGCGATGGTGCAAGGGACAGTTGCAGGTCTATCTGTCGCTAAACATGCAAGTGAGAAACTTGACGTAGTCGACCAACAATTACAACAAGCAATTCAAAACGTTCACTCTGTTCGTCAAAAAGCAGCGATTCAATTTAATCCAATGATTGATGTTGGTAGACGGAAGATGAATGAACTTTGGCGTGATTATTCTTCTACATATGCACATACTAAAAAGAGCTGCTGAGATTACTCTCAACAGCTCTTTTCACTACTCGTCCGAGTTATTAAATTTCGCTAATGCGTAGATGCCTTCTTCATCATCTAATTCAAGTTGCAATCTTGCTGCAAATGAATTGACGTTGTATTCTCGATCAAGCAACAAGCGTAGTGCTTCGATTAAGTTTGCTTGAATTAAAATTTGCTGGCGACCATTTACCTCTACTTCTGCAGAGAAACCGTAGTCATCATCATACATTAGTTCAACTGAAACTTCTTCTGGACCAACTTGTCGTTTTTCAGCGATATATACGCAAAGTGCATTTATAAGTTCTTGTTCAGAAATTTTTATTGTTTCCATGCTACTTCATCTGCCTTTTTCTTACGTTGATCTTTGAAGTATTTAAATGCACGAACTGCTAACATTACGATACCAGCCATTACTAACATATTTACCATAAACGCTAATACAGAACCAAGTGCTCCCATATTTGCAAATAAGCTACCCATTAGTAAACCACCAAGACCACCTAGTAATAGGCCTTTCATAAAGCCACCTTTATTACTTTTTGGCGCTGTGTTTGTTGCTTTTGTTTTTGAATCAGTTGTCGTTTTTTGTGAATTCACATTAGAATCTTTTTTGTTTAAATCAACTTTTGACTTTTGACCTGAACTTGGTGTATATGATTTTTTACCAGATTTGTAACTTTTCGCTGCCGCATGATCTACGAACATAAAGCTACTAGCCCCAAAGATAACCATGAATGCTGTCATTACTGCTACAAGTTTTTTCAACATATTATATCCATTCTCCTTTTATATAGATATATGTGAAATCTATCTTTCTAGTAAATTCAGAATGATAGATTTGTTTTAAAACCATTTTAAAGGTTCTTATGAACTTATTATATGAACTTTTGTCGAAATATGCAAGCATTATTTACTTACGACAATTTCATGACATAGGAAAAATTAAGCAAAACGGAATTGACTTTAAATGAAACAAAACATATTATAAGTTCATAAGAACTTTTTATAATTTTGGAGGTGAAAAGATGGAAACATTTCATCTCACACGAAACGAAATGGCAACGCTCCTTCTATCACTAAGAGGATGGAATACGAAGAAGCCTCTCGGCATTTTACAAGAAGCTTGGGCAAAGTCACATAAAAAAGATATTGAAAGCGGACAAAGCGTTACTGCTTTTATTACAACCGCACTTTCACCTATTTTTGAAAAATTGATTAAGATTGACGATACGGATGTCGGTTTTTCTTTAAATGAAATAGTTGCGCTTGGCAATCAGATTGAAAACACGAGTTTCTCTGTAACTGCTATGCAAAACTGGGTGAAACGAGATATAAAAGAAATGATTGGCTCACCTCAAAAAGGGAAAAAATACTCAATCGAACAAGCAGCATTACTATTCATTGTCGAAGATTTAAAAACAGCGCTTGATTTTGAATCTATTCGCAAACTATTACGACTCATCGTAAATGACCCGGCCGATCGAAGTGATGATTTAATTAATCCTCTTCATTTATATGTAGCTTATTCTTCTTTATTTGAAGAACTGAATCAAGGGAATTGCTTACAACTAAATGCTACAGATACAGTTCATACGATCGAAAATATCGTAAAAGAAAAAGCTGATAAAATAGCAAGTAAGTTCGATCAAATTAATAACGAACAACGCGAAGCAATTCGTAACGCTATTATTATCGCCACACTTTCTGTACATACCGCTTATGTACAAATGCTAGCGAAACGATATGTGACAGCAACATTATTTTTACAAAATTTAGATGTGAAACCTTAAAAAACAGGAGCAGATTTGCTCCTGTTTTTTTATATCAATATATCTTTTGTACTATTAAGCTCACATGAAATTCGAAATTGCCCTTCATGAACTTTTTCGGAGACTAAAAAAGTTTTATGTAGACACCTTTATTCTCACTAATATATGAGAAATTTTTAATAATCTTTTCATTATCTCTTCATGAAAACTGGGCTTATATCCTTTACTATAATACTTATGAGAGACATAAAAGAATTGAAATGGCAATCCACTATATAAATAAGGTATAATCTACATATAGTGAACCTTTTACATTGTTAAATAAAGGGGCTTATATTCAAAATTCATAAATTAGAAGGTGCAACAATGTTAAGTAGTTTTATTCATTCAGTATTAACATTTTTTGAGGGATTAGGTTATTGGGGCATAATGCTTGGACTTATGATTGAAATTATTCCAAGTGAGATTGTCCTTGCTTATGCGGGATACTTAGTATTCAATGGTAGTATCTCATTTGTAGGCGCAGTTATATTCGGTACAATTGGTGGGGTTATTGCCCAAATCTTTGTTTACTGGATTGGTCGATATGGTGGTCGCCCTGTATTAGAACGTTACGGTAAGTATATTTTCATACATAAAAAACAAATGGATGCTGCTGAAGATTGGTTTAATCGTTACGGAACTGGCGTAATTTTCACTGCACGTTTCATTCCTATCGTTCGTCATGCGATATCAATTCCTGCTGGTATTACAAAAATGCCATTACTACGTTTCACTACATTAACAGCACTTGCGATCATCCCTTGGTCTATCATTTTCATTTATTTAGGTGAGAAACTAGGTGAAAATTGGGAGAATATTAACGATATTGCTGGACCGTATGTGAAATCGTTCGCTATCGGTGGCGTTGTACTTATACTTTTATATTTCGTAATAAAAAAGTGGACAAAAAAACGTAAAAATCTTGCTTAAGATTATAATAAAAACCGCTATAAATTCATTAAGAATTATAGCGGTTTTTATTATCGGCTTGATCATGTATTAGAAATTGTATTATTTCTTTTTTATGCTTTAAGTCATGCTCGATAAGTGATGAAAAATAATTATTTAACCTCAATTTTTTTGTGCCAAATTGATAGTCATTATTAAAATTCCGAGCAGGAATTCGCTCAATTTGGTCTACTAATTGTTTACGAGTAAAGCTAAATTGATCTATTAGTTCTTCCTTTGAAATACCAGACCTTGCATATTTTATTGCACCCTTATTCATTCCCTCAACATCTGTTGGAACGATATGTACAGATTTCCCGCTTACAAAATATGAAATTCTATACTTCATTAGAAACTCATCCCAAACAATAAAATGTGAAATTACATCCGCAATTGCCCATGAACCTTTTTTAAATGGTTGAAACCATATATCCTCCGATATTCCATTCAATGTTTGGCACCATTCTATTAGATTTAACTTTTCTTCCAGAATCCTTCCTTTCTCCATAATGCACTCCTCTTCCACACTAATAATTCATTCATATTAATGATTTCTAGACATTTCATTAAAACCCTCCAGTCTAAGATTTACATGGATGAGCAACAATTCCACCATAAAATACGTATAGTAACTCAAAAAGGATTGATTCCCTATGCATTGGCAGCAAAAAGTACCATACTTAATCGGACGCCCTGTTGGTGTTTCTCTCATTAATGGGCAAGGGACATCCGGCGTTTTATGCAGAGTTCAAAATAATCAATTATTTGTTTACGAATACCTTTACCAAGCCCAGTTCGCCATGAAACATTATGACTTTAGACAAATTCAAGATATACACGCCTTTCCAAATTGCCCACACCAAAATCCTCTATACTAAAAAACAGAAACGGCTTTATTGCCATTCCTGTTTCTATTGTTTATGCATTATTTTTCAGAGTAAAACTTCTGCACTGCTTCATCAAAATAGATCCATCCTTTCCAGCCTAAATGAATCGTATCTTTTAAGAAATACTTATCATATTCATGGCTAGAAAAATCGACTACTGGGTATCCTGCTTTCTCAACTTGATCGCGAACCTTATTGTAATACACATCACGACGTTCTTTTGGGAAACCAGCGTAATCATACCACGGTCCGTTTACAGGCACAGAAATAAAGAGTGGTTTTACATTTTTTTCTTTGAAAAGATCTAAAACAATTTGTAAGTCATCATATTCTGGTGAATCATCATACGATTCATTTGCTCTAAAGTTTTTTAAACCTTTTAATTTTTTCTTTAAATTATGTTTATAATAATATGGATTTTCAATTCCGAATGTATTTGTTGTGGATCCTACTTTACCTTCTTGTTCCGCATGTTTACGTGCATCTTCCCAAGAAAGCGAACGTAATCCCATATTTGTTTCCTCTTTCATCGGTTCGATCTTAAATAGAGAGTTAAATAAATCTCGATGATCTAAAATGTTCCGGTACATATAAGCTAGCGGTTTAGCTAGTCCAGCTTTTATGTTATGTTTTGTATCGTTATATACAATACTTTCTAGCGAACTACTTAATATCGCATCCTTACGAACAACTTTATAATCTAGTAAACGTTTCGCGATTTTTTTCTTCATTTCAGGCTTTATTTCGTCATTAAAAATAAAGTGATAGGCTTGTTGTTTGGAGAAATTATTTGTAAAATCCCCTTGTGATACACCGGTTTTTGTAAACCATTGTGGTGAAAGAACAAAGACTACCTTTTTACCTTCTAATTCATCCATTGTAGACGTCATATTTAATATATGAGCCAAGCTTTGCGTACCACCAGTCCCTATTAAAAATGGAGTAAAACCTGCTGGATTTACTCTAAAATAGTTAGATGGATGATATGCATCCATTCGTAAAAACTCTGATGAACCATACATCGGTAAATACTGCGAATTCTCTAACATTTTCTGTTGCAAGAAAACACTTTGTAATTTCTCTTTTTGTAAGGAAGTTGCTGCATCTTCTATCTTTTTATCGCTTATTAGTGACACTAAACTCTTAGATGGAATAAGCAATACAATGAAAAAGAGTACACAGGCTAAAATAATTGGTCCGAAAGCATGCTTCATCTTCATCGTTTATTCCTCTTTCTATTGCTAATAAATTGTAACCCTTGTTTATGACACGTCATCATTTTTCTCCTTTTTTCTATACATGTCCCATTCTATTTATCTATTGTATACATGTATGTATTCCTCTCTTTTCTCTGCAAATTCATACATTCATAGAGAAAGAAAATGTTTCCAAAGAAACATGTTAATTATACAAGATTCTACATAAATTTCACACTGGAATTTATGTAATAATTTTATTTTTAAGCTATGAAAAAACTTATAAAATGTCTATAATTCATTTGAATCTATAAGAAAAAACAGACTATCACATACGTGAAGTCTGTTTCTCCATCACTTTATTTTTGTACATCTGCCCATTTTAAACTTGTAGCTGGACCGAATTGATGTACATATAATTCTTTCACATATGGTTTTTGTAAGTAAGAAAGACCGCGCTGGAATACTGGTGCAATTACCGCATCATCAAGGAGCACTTTTTCCGCATCTTGCAGTGCTTTCCAACGAGCTTTTTCATCATTACCTAATTCTGTTTTAATCTTCTTAATTAACGCATCATATTCTGGATTTGCATATCCTGTATTATTTACGGTACTTCCCGAAAGGAAAACTTCTAAGTACGTCATTGGATCTGGATAATCAGGTAACCAACGTGATAACGACATTTCGTATTCTTTTTTCTTCTCTAACGCTAATTTTTGCGTATGTGGTTGTAATTTCACATTTACTTTTAGCCCCGGTAAGTTTTTCTCAAGCTGTTCTTTAATATATTCGCCTACCTTTTTAAAGTTCTCTAAGTCATAGTTTAATAGTTCTAACGTCACTTCATTTGTGCCTGTCTCTTGCTTCGCCTTTTCCCAATATTCTTTCGCTTGTTTTACATCCGTCTTATTAAACTCACCTGCCGTACTTCTAAAATCTTTCTTATCTGGTCCTTTTAAAAATCCTTTTGGTACGTAATAATTCGCAGCAACTGATCCGTCATTTAAAAATGATGTCGCCAAGCCCTTTTTATCAAACACTGTACTTAGCGCAAGACGTGCATTTTTATTTTTAAGAATCGGCACATTTTCATTGAAACGGAAGAAATACATAACCGGATCTGTATATTGTTTCAACTCTTTATTATTTTTATATTTATCTACGAATTCTGTTGAAATGACAGCTCTATCAACTTTATCTGTCTCATATAAATTTACCGCAGTTGAAATTTCTTTAACAATTTGATAGTTTACTTCATCTAACTTCACTTCTTTTTTATCCCAATATTTATCGTTTTTCTTCATTGTAAAGCTCGCTTCGTGCTTCCACTCTGATAATGTAAACGGCCCATTATATATCGCTTTATTTGCCTCTAACCCGTATTTATCACCTTGCTCCTTCGCATATTTTTCATTAATTGGATAGAAAGATGGTAAAATGAGTAGTTTCGTAAAATACGGTACAGGATGTTCCAGCTCTACAACGAACGTTTTATCATCCTTTGCTTTCACACCTAATTCTTCTAAGCCTAATTGTTTCTTATTTATCTTCTCCGCATTTTTCACATCGTACGCGATATATGCATATTGAGAGGCTGTATCTGGATTTATAAGTTGCTTCCAAGCATATACGTAATCATGAGCTGTTACTGGATCTCCGTTAGACCATTTCGCATCACGTAAGTGGAATGTATATGTCTTACCATCTTTACTCACTTCATATTTTTGTGCTCCCGCTTGAATCACTTCATCATTTTTCGATAAACGGAATAACCCTTCCATTACGTTATTCAAAACGTTAAATGATACCGCATCTGTTACTTTCCCTGAATTTAATGATGGAATTTCACCCGTTTCTAGTAGTTGTAATACTTTCTTCTCATCTTTCGGCTTTGTAGCTGTTTTTTCTTTAGCACAGCCTACTAAAAATGAAGATACAAGTAGAGTACTAACTAATGAGTAGCGAACAACCTTTTTCATATAAAGCCCCCCTATCTTTTTTAAGGTAAGTAACGACGAGCACCAGCGTATTCTTCTATATATCCTGGTGTATTTAGCGGTATAATTTCTACCGATCTTTCAGCCTTTGGAGAGTGAATCATATTTCCATCACCAATATACATGGCAACGTGATGAACACTACCTTTTCCTTGATTATGTGCAAAGAATATTAAATCACCCTTTTGTAGGTTTTCTTTATCAACCGCAATTCCTGCTTTTGATTGTGGCCCAGAATCCCTCGGTATTGTAATGCCATGTGATTTATAAATCGTATGTGTAAATCCAGAGCAATCAAATCCAAAACCACTTGTACCAGCCCATATATACGGTAATCCTAAAAACATTTTTCCGGTGTTTATTAAGTCATCAGCGGTTGGAGTCGGAATATCATTTTGAGAATGGTAAACACTTCCATCATTTTTCCGTAGCCACGCCTTCTGACCATTTGGTAACAATACGCGGTATGAGATCGTATCTTCACTTAATAGCGGTAAACGCGTATTATAACTGACTTCTAGCGATTTATGTTTTTCAGAAGGGTTAATATATACAATTGCTGTCGGTTTCGTTACTAATACAAAAGCTTCGTTTGTTTTATCTGCAAATTCCTGATTATACGTTAATTGTTTTTCAGGCATCCACCCTGGATACCCTTCTTCATTTCGCGGCGTTGGCTGTCCGTGCACTAGTACTTTTACCCAATCACCTTTTTTATCAATTACTGTTACTTCTTGACCGAGTAGCGCTTGCGTTTCTAATTTATTTGCACTCGTTAACCAAAGCTTCTCATCTAGCGTCATTGATTTCGTCCACTTCCATAAATCAACTGGATTTGTCGCACTCGGTGCATCAATTGGTCGTAATGAATCTGGTGCAGTCCATAACGTTGCAGCAGATACATCTATAAATGCTTTACTATCCTTCTTCTCTTCAGCATTCACCGAAGTAAACGATGAAAATATAAATAAAGTTGTTAAAAATGCAGTTCCTACTTTTTTCATATATATCCCCCTTATAAGATAGTTTACTAGGTACTACTTCTAAGATTGTATATTCACTATAGAATGCAGGTTTACCTTTGGACCAGTGTAAGTCATCCCTTCTGGCTCTTCTACTAACCATAACGGTGCATCAAGATCAAAGTAATGAATATTCGGATGAGCCGCAGCTAAATGGGCAACAGCGCTAACTGAAAGTGAAGATTCCATCATACTTCCGACCATACATTTCACACCTGCTGCTTCCGCAATATCCGCAATTTTCCATGCTTCTCGTATGCCGCCGCATTTCATTAATTTAATATTAAGTAGGTCTGCATATCCTCCTTGGACAATCTTTAATGCGTCTCTTGCCGAAAACATACTTTCATCTGCCATAATAGGCGTTTGTACATTGTCCTTCACGTACTTTAATCCTTCCCAATCTTTCGCATGAACTGGTTGTTCTACAAATTCTATATTTAAATTTCTATTCTCCATTTCTCTAATAATAGAAACCGCTTCTTTCGGTTTCCATCCTTGATTTGCATCTAAACGTAACGTCGTATTCTTTGGTACTACATTTCGAATTGCCTCTATGCGTTCTAAATCTAAATGTGCCTCTTTACCCACCTTAATTTTTAATGTTTGGAATCCCTTTTCGATATGCTTTTTCGCTTCTTTTGCCATTAATAAAGGCTCATCAACACTTACTGTAATATCAGTATAAATCTCTTTCTTCCCACCTAACAATGCATATAACGGTATGTTGTGAAATCGACAATATACATCGTATAAAGCCATATCTACCGCCGCTTTCGCACTTGTATTTCCTATACAGCTCATTTGAATGTGTAACAATAACGTTTGAAATTGCAGCACATCTTTATCAACTAATACGGAGCGAATTGGCCCTAATATTGCTTCCTCAATCCCGTTGGCAAAATCACCTGTAATAACCGGTGTTGCTGCAGCAGCTCCTTTTCCAACAATCCCTTCATCTGTATGAATAAACACATCTATACTTTCGATTTCCGTTACAGTGCGAAGTGCAGTTTTAAACGGTGTATGAAGCTTTACATGTCGGCGGTTTACCTTCACATCGGTAATTTTCATTTTGTTCATCCTTTCATTGTTTATAGAGTGATACTTTAATATCCGGGTGGCTTTTCCGTTAATGCGAAACAAAAAAATCCAGCCATAAGAAGATTCTTACGGCTGGATTTTGTCTATGAATGGGTAGACAAAGCAGCGATCTGATTATATTTTTTCTGTGCATCCTTTAGCGCTACAAGTAGCGCCTTTTGACACGAACCGAAGTACCGATTTTTTATTTCTGTTACTAATGCTGGGTCATTAATATTTTTATGTAGAAACAAATATTTAACAAATTGAGATGTTAATGCAATTGTGGCTGAGCAATCTGCATCTACAATTTCCCCTGTATCCTTCTCAAGTACAAATGCTACAAAATAACTTTTGAACTTTTCGGTAATGGGATTATTTTGAGGTGCTTTCGCATCCCCTACGACGTAAATTGTATTTGAAGCGTACACAGCTATCTTCCTTTCTTATACGAGGATAACGGTTTTCTTAACAGACGTATAAGCTGTTAACTCAACGTTGATTAAAAAATGTATCCGCTTACCTTGTATTATATACAATTGACAGAATTTTAACAATATTTATTTTGACATATATTCCATAATTATGAAAATCTCTTAAAACAATTAAAATTGGCTCAAACTTCTCATTTTTACAATATGTCATTTCTCCTTGTACCATGACATTCACACTACAAACAACTTTTCCCTCATACATCAAAAAACAGTTAGCTATCGCTAACTGTTCCACCACTTCACTTTGGCAATACGAATATTGTTTCGTTTGACTTAGAAAATTGATACTCTTTTCTAGCAAACTTTAAAATCTCTTCTTCATTATCGGTTAAATTCTCAATGTTAGTCTTTAAAGAACCTTGATCTTTCTTTAAAGAAACTAATTGTTTCTTTTGATTTGTTATTGTATTTTTTTTGCCATTAATTACTTCTTGTTGTTTCGTTAAAATATATTGAACGTACAAAGTAGTCACAGCAATAAAAATGAACATGAAAATAAAACGCCTTAACTTCTTCTTATTTATAGTTCGCTTGTCGTTAGGCTGTGATAGTTGCTCTGGTATATTAGGAACATTGACTCTTTTGAGTTTCCTCATTTTCAAATCCCCCTAACCCATATTTTCTCACTACCATAGGCACGATCTCTTACTAACTTAAATTCTATTCTTATAAAATAACCTCCTTCACAAAAAAATCTCACAAATTAACCAATTAGAGATAGCGTTCGACGACATCTCTGTATTTAAAATGAGAATTTTTATTTATGCTGCTATAAAATAGTAGTTTATGTTATTCTTTTTCCCCAATTGTAGAAAACATTTTTACACATATAAATTCTAGTTTTGCATACCGATGTTATAACATGCTTACAAGGAGGAAAAATGATGCACTACCGTACATTAGGTAAAACTGGAATTACTGTTTCTGAAATTGGCTTTGGAGCGTGGGCGATTGGCGGCGATGAATGGGGTCCTGTTAACGACAAACAATCTATAACCGCTATGAAGAAAGCAATTGAATGTGGCGTAAACTTTATTGATACTGCTGATGTATACGGATTAGGACATAGTGAAAGGTTAGTAACTCAAGCGATAAGAGAGCACCGTAATAATATCGTTTTATCAACGAAAGGCGGTTTAATTGGTCATCACTATGATCCAAGTGGAGAGCCTGTTTATAATACTGCAGAAAAAGTGATCGCAGTATTTGAAACTAGCTTACTGCGCCTAGAAACAGATTATATTGATGTTTATTTCTGTCACATTTGGTGGGATAAACAAGAAGAAACAGAAGCATTTTTACGAGCATTTGAAATATTAAAACGGGACGGAAAAGTAAGAGCTGTTGGTGTTTCAACTCACGACATACAATATATAAAACACTTCAATAAAAACAATGAAATTGATGTTGTGCAACTTGATTACAACATATTAAACCGAAAACCGGAAAACGACATACTGCCCTACCTACAGGAGAACAATTTAGGAGCTGTTATACGCGGCCCTTTAAAAATGGGGATATTAACTGGAAAATTTACAAATAAAACAACTTTTCTTGACGGAGATTTACGCAAAGAATGGCCAAAAGAAAAGTGGTTTCAAGAAGATTTACAAAAAGTAGAGAAACTACGATTACTCTCAAATGAAAATCAAACCTTAGGGCAACTTGCACTTCGTTATGTCCTCACTCATCCAGCGGTATCGGTCGCAATTCCTGGCGCAAAAACAGAAAAACAAGCGAAAGAAAATGCAGACTCGTCTATCCGTCCGATTCTTACAGATGAGGAATTAGCGCATATTCAGTCAATATAAAACAAGACCAGCAGCTGGAAATATCCAACTGCTGGTCTTGTTTTACTTTTAATACTTTAAATCTATATCATATTCCATCCTCTTCGCTGTTTCTTCAGCAACCCGAGCACCCAACAAATTTCGCACAATGTGAAATGACATATTAATTCCAGCTGAAATTCCTCCAGACGTAATAATATGCCCCTCATCTACAAACTTTACATTCTCTAATACTTCCACATTCGGAAAATCATTTCTAAAACTTTCAATACTTGCCCAATGTGTTGTCGCTTTGAAGCCATCGAGTAATCCAGCTTTCGCAAGTAAAAGCGCACCGGTACAAACAGAAGTCATTAACTTTACTTCTTTCATTTGCTCGCGGATCCAATTTGTTATTATTTCATTTTTCATTTCGTTTTCTCTAACACCTAACCCACCAGGAATAATTAAAATATCAACTGGAGGCAAGTTTTCGATACTATAGTCCGGTTGTACCTTTAATCCATTTCTCGCTGTAATCATTTCTCCATCTTGACTAACAGTATGAACTGTAAATAGTTGACCTTCACTTGTTGCTGTAACGGAAAAAACTTCAAATGGACCCGCAAAATCTAACACTTCCACTTCATTAAAAAGAAAAATCCCTACATTCCAGTGGCTAATCATAAGCTCACTTCCTCTTGCAAATGATGTAATAGGGATTCATACCCTTTTTCTAAAGCAATATCATATGCGGTTTTTCCATCATTTTTCTTAATCATTTTATTAGCACCATTTTCAAGAAGTAATATAATGATTTCTTCATTTCCTAATAACGCCGCTTCATGAAGTCCTGTCCAGCCACCACTTTGCACAGCATTCACATCTGATCCCTTTTCAATTAAGAAAGCTACAAGCTCGCTTTGCTTATTCGCAATTGCTGCTTGAAGAGGTGTATTTTCATTTTCGTTTTTTGCTCTAATATGTATTTCTGCTCCCTGTTCTAAAAGGAAACTTGCAATTTCTTTCTGTCCAAAATAAGCAGCTAAGTGAAGCGGTGTCCATCCATCTTCACTAAATGAGTTAACAACACTTGGATCCGTATTAATGATTTCTACTACCTTTTCTTTTTCCCCTCTTATGACTGCTTGTGATATTGATATGATTTGTTCCATAATGAACCTCCATGTATACAAATGTTAAGTACCCCTTAATAAATTCCATTAATAATCACATGTTCCTTTCTAAATAATTAAGTTTACATAATAATATTATTTTTATAATTCGCTATCCTAATAAAAAAACAACCCACTCTAATGAGTAGATTGTTTTTGAATTTCATTTTTATATTTGTTTAAAAAAATATCATTTTCACTTACAACTAATAAACATTAATAAAAATGAAATGAAATTATATATTTAGCAGCCATGAACTCTTTATATATTCAAAACCGGCTATTTACTTAAATTAATAGTTTTTTATCACTTGAAAATAAAAATGGAATTTATCCTTACATTTGAAAAATACATATATAGCAAGAATCTATAGCAGTACTCTTATCATACTAATCTATAACAATTCTGCCTTCTTCCCTTACCTGTATCCTTTAAAACATAAGACTTTAAAACGAGTGCTGTTAGTGAATCTGTTAATGTTTTATATGATAAATTTGAAAGAGCTAATAGATCGTTCGTATATAACATTCTATGCTTCTCTAATAATAATAGTACTAATCGTTCTGACGGTTTTAATGTTTCATCACTTTCTAGTATAAAATCTATATTTTTCATATCCCTACTTCTTACTCCTTATATAAAAAAATGATTTTAGTAGTTATTTAATATAAAAATACTACACAACAAATTTGAAGATATATCGAAATAACATAACACCCAAACACTTTTATACTATAACATAAAAAAGACATTTCCCCAAATTGAAAATGCCTTTTTATATCTACTTCTCTTTTTTATATAATTGATATGATTGTTCTAGCCCTTTATTATATTTCGTATTATTATCTGTCCATTCTCCTCCTAAGTTTCCTGGCCACCCTGATGTATTAGCAACATATTTAAGCAACTCCCAATCCTGCAGTCCTTTTTTCACACCACGTTCATACGATTTGACCATACTTGAAATTGCTATCGTTGTATTTATACGCGAATCCACTAAACTCTCTTCCGATAATTGCGCTGGTGCTAATCCACCACGATGTAATTGGAATAATCCGAAAGATGTTCCGTTATCCCCTATCGCTTTTCGATCAAATTTTGTTTCATGATCAGCAATAGATAATGGTATCCAATCTGGAATATCATACCTCTTTGCAACTTCACTAATTACTTGTTTATTATTTTTAATCTCTTTCTGCTTTTCATAGTTAATATAAATTACATAACTTAAAGTAACTAACGTAAATAATATGAATATATATTGTAGTGCCTTTTTCATCATTTCATCTCCTGTTTTGTATATGTTTCACTTTCTATATACACTATAAGACTTTTATGTGACATTCATTTGACAAAATGATATTAATTATACATAAGCTGTTACAGTTTTAACTATCAATCTAAAAACTACAATTCTTCTAAAAGACTCCTTCAACACATAAAAACAATCAGCCTTTCATGTATAGTACATGAAAGGCTGATTGTTTTTCACTACACTTTTTTATGTATACAGTATATCCCTGCTATAATAAAACAAAAAAGACCTTTATACGTTAAAGATCTTTTTCATCTTATTTTTGTTACAAAAAACGCCAGAATCTAAAAAAACTTACTTTATGATTTGTATTTTTATATATAAATTAAAGGTTATAAGGCTACCAGCATCTTCTCGATTAACATTTTTCACATTAAATATTTCTTGCAATATGCGGTTTGCTGTAATGACTTGTTCCACCACCACCCACTACTACTTTTCCGCCTTTTTCGAAGATTAACAATTTACTTGAACCATCTGAAAGAAGTACTATTACTTCAGCATGATCACTTGTCGCTACATAGATTACATAACCACTTTTTGAAATACAAGTTTCCCAATGCTTATCAAATTCTGATCTTACAACTCGATTAGAATACACTTGATTTTCAATTCTTCCTGGCTGTTCATTTTCCAATTTTTTCTTACCTCCTTCCAAAGTTGTCATTTATATATAAATGACGGTTTCTCAATAAATTAGTGACCGTCCTTAATATAAATAGTATATGTAGTTAGTAGGAGAATGCTTGGACAATGAAAACGTAACAGCATTTAAGTATTTTACAATCGGAATTTTTCCTTAATCATTACAGCTACTTCTTTAGCACTCAAATGAGTATTATTAATTTTTATGTACTCTTCTTTTTCAATTTCATCATGAAATGAATTTAATCTATGTTTTTTCATCGTTTCTTTTAAATTTTTTTCAGACCATTCAATGTCTCTTTTTTTCGGTTTATGCTCTAGTCTATGTGGACTTTTATTTCGCTCTAATCTTTCATCTAATTCTGCCTCGAGCTCTACAAAATATACTGCTGCGCCTTTTGATTCAAAAATACTTACTACATGGTTTATGTAATCCCAATCCGATTGAAGATCAAATGCCCATACATATGTAAAAATCATTCCGTATAAATCACTTTTAGACACTTCTTCAAATAGTTCATTACGAAACAAACTTACTAACCGTTGTGCTTCCGCTTTGTACTGTAATCAAAAAACGAGCTAACAAAATCAATCGTCATATGATTATGAAATAGCTTTAAATCAGTTATTTTTTCTAACTCATGCCCGACCGTCATTTTCCCGACTGCTTGCGGGCCAAATATTAAGATGAATTTCATTTGTTTTCCTCCGATTTTTCTCTATAAACAATTAAATAAAACATATCCTAAAATTGAAAATAAGGCAGTCGATGTTGTGTCGATTGCCTTATTTTCATGAATAGTTCCTATATTATTACTTTCGTACAGCTTCAAAAGTAATAATTTGTTCTGCATTTGACGGTTGCTTTTCATAAACATAGTCAGCAGAGCAAGTAATGTCAGTGAAACCTATACTTTCTAAAAGGAGTTTAAACTCTTCTATTCCATACCACCGCATTGCAAAACGTTGTAGTTCAGTTTGTACTAACTGTCCTTTACTCCATTTTTCATATTTTAAATATGATACAGTTACTTGGTTAAGCCAATCTATTTCAATTGATTTATTTTCTAATGTAATTCCGTCCCCGCTTGGTAAGGAAAAAGTCGATGTATGAATCTCACCCGTCTTCCAGTCATATGGAAGCGCAAGATCTACAATTAAACGCCCGCCTAGATTAAGATGTTCATAAAAACATTTCAAAGCGTTTATAGAATCATCACGATTTTCAATTAAACAAAAGGATCCGGTAGGAATTATTATCGCCTCATATTTATATGGTAATGAAAATTGTTGTAAGCTTCCTTGGTATAAATTAGGGTTTAAGCCTCTCTCTTTACAACGCTTACGGCAAGAATCTAGCATTTCAGTTGAATAATCTATCCCATCAACTTTAAATCCAACTTCAAGAAGTGGAATAATGACACGCCCTGATCCTACTGCCGCTTCGAGAATTCTTCCCCCACAATTATTTAAACGTTCTTGGTAATACTCAATATCACCATTTAAAGAATAACCGACAGGTTTTGTAAAATCATATAGTTCTGTACAAAGTGTACTATAAAAACTAAACATTTATTTTCTCCTCCGTTTTATGTGTACGGAAGATTCTAATTTACTTAATCTTTCCGTACCTCAAATTTTAATGAGAATTCGAAAGAGCTGACTGTCATAATTTATCACTCACTTTCCATGTAATATATTTACATTGTATAATATTTCCTCGCGATTGAACATATAATAGTTGAAAATTCCGATTATAAACAAAGAGCTTACTATAGTAAGCTCTTTATCAAAAACTATTTATTTCACAATCGGCAATGTCACTTCGCTCAATTTCACCGTTAGCTTCGTTCCTGCTTTCGGTCTAATTGTATAATCGTAATCACTTGCGATTAAAACGACCCCCATTTGATGCCCTGCTTTAAATACATAATCATCTGGCTGCATGTCCCATGTAAATGTGTAATCTTTACCAGGTTGAATCGCTGTTGAATTTTCTATACTATTTAAGTTTTGCGGATCCATCCAACCTCTCGTTACAATTTCAGGCCTCGCTCCGCCATAATCAACAAGTAAAGCTGTTAAATTTGAAACAGATCGATCAATATTTCCTGTTATTGAAATTTTAGGCGTACCACTTATTCGCATATCTTTTTGCAGTACAGGCATTGTATATACTAATCGATTCGCTATTTCTAACTCAGGGTTTTCTACTAGTTGATTTGACTTTATTTTAGCATCATCTACTAATGAGAAAACATTGTTTACTGATCCCATACTTAATGGTAGATTGACTGCTTTATTACTTAAATACATACGGACTTTTGATGGTACAGCTGCTGGATCTGGCCAATTTTTTATTTTTTGCCACGATTTATTTTCACGTTGTACATCTACCATCGGTTCATCCATAATTCCATTTTCAATTCCATATAACCAATAATCGAACCATTTATTTTGGGTTTGTTGCCAGTTATTACTTGATGTTCCGCCATGTCCACCTTGATGTAACCACATTTTACGAGGAACATTATTTTTGCCAAGAGCTTCCCACCACTGTGCGAACTGCTTCGTTTTTACATTCCAATCATTTAAACCGTGAACAACAAACACACTAGCCTTCACATTCTTAACATCTTTTACATAGTTACGTTTATCCCAAAAATCGTTATAATCGCCTGTTTTACGATCTTGTCCAGCTGTTAGTTCTTTAATGATTTGCCCGCAAACTTCAGGGTTCTTTCTTGTTAGTACTGCTTCTGCCATATTATCTGTATCTTCTCCCTGATATCCACCTGGCGCAATAACCGCCCCATTTGCACGATAATAATCATACCAGCTACTAATCGCTGCGATTGGAATAATTGTTTTTAACCCTTCCACTCCTGTCGTTGCGACAGCATTTGGTAACGTACCATTATAAGAAACTCCTGTCATTCCTACATTTCCCGAAGACCAATTTGCATTTACTTCCTTACCATCCTCTGTATATGCTTTTGCACGCCCATTTACCCAATCAATGACAGACTTCGTCCCTAGTATTTCTTGTTCATCTCCGGTTGTCGGACATCCATCTGATTTTCCAGTTCCGATGCTTTCGCCTAAAATAACTGCATATCCTCTTGGAACATAATAATTGCCGTATGAACCAAGATTAACCGCTGCATACGGTTTTCCTTCATACGCATACAATTCTTCATCAACATTATAAACAGGAACATCTTTCAATCCAGATCGATATGGACTCATTTCATATATAACAGGAACTTTTACATTTGATTCTGTCTTTGGACGCATAACTTTAATTGATACTCGATCTTTCTTACCATCTCTATCACTATCGACTTCTGTCTCTACAAATAAATTTTCAATAATTGCTTCATCAAGAGAATAGATTGGTTTTGTCATCCCATTTTCCAATTGAATTTTTGTGTTTGGAGTTAAAGCTTCTGAAATTTGACCATTTAACTTAATATCACTCCCTTTTACAGAGCTCCCTTCTTTATTTTCTGCATGTGCAGTCATACTAGAAACTCCTGAAGTAATTGTTAAAGATAATATAGCTGAAAGTGTTATTGCTAATTTCTTTTTCCTCATGCCCTTCCCTCCCCATATATTCCTTCTTTTACTATACATTAAAATTGCAGAAAATTCAGTTTATATTTTATGGAAAGTTGAGAAATTTGTAAAACATTCGAATCTTTCAAGATAATAGAAAAGGAACTAATAACAATTAGTTCCTTTCTATATACATATAAAATTGTATTTCTCCATCTTCTACCGAAACTCCGTATTCAAAACCATGTCTTTCTAATATACTTTTTACAATCGCTAATCCTAATCCAGTACCTGATTTTTCTTTACTGCGAGAAGATTCTAATACGTAAAAAGGCTCCCAAATTTTATCTACCTCTTTAATTACCTCAGCAGCAATACCATTTTGAATTTGAAAATACACAATGCCATTTTTCTCTTCTAATGTGATTTTTATATTTTGATTCGTTGTATATTTTATCGCATTAGAAATTAAATTTTGAAAGACCATTCTCATTTTATTTAAATCAGCATAAACAATCGTGTCACCAACACTATAGTTCACTTGCAACTTGATTTCTTTCGACTCTAGTTCAATCTTATGCTTATCTATTATACTTTGTACTAGTGGTTCAATAGGGAATTCTTCTTTTTGTAAAATATCTCTTTCTAGTTTAGAAAATCGCAATAACTCTTCAATTAAATTTGAAATTTGATCTGTTTGTTTAATGATTGTATCAACATATGTGCCATCATCTAAACCGTCTTTTATTCCCATAGAATATGCTTTTACTAATGCGATTGGTGTTTTTAATTCATGAGTTACATCGCCCATAAATCGTTTTAAGTGGTCATTTCGATCTGTTAAATCTTGATGTGCTTCATGTAATTTATCACTCATAATGTTTATACTATTTGCTAAATCACCTATTTCATCATTCGTTTTAACTTTCGTCCGTTTAAATTTCAGACGTGAAATATCTTCTGCGACATCACTCAATTCATTCAGTGGCGTAGTGATTGTTTTTGAAAAAATCCAGACGAGCACGATAATAAGAAATAGTGAGAATCCCAAAATGTATAAATAAAATGAGTTAAGCGTTTTAATTACTTCATTTGAATGTGCGATAGAAACTCCTACTAAAATCAACATATCATCTTTCGCAATGTATTTCGCAAAAAAACTAGATTTTATCTTTTCTTGATCATATATTTTATTCGATTGTCCGAGGTTCTTCACTTTCGTAATTTCTTCTTTTGTAATCCAAAGTTTATTCAATGCAACTCTCTTTTTTGTAAGTTGCATGCGTAATTCTTCATTAATAGCATCTTCTGAACTATTTATTGATGTATAAGCAATCGTAACATTACCTTCATTTTCAATATGATTTATAGCATTATCCAGCTCTTTACGCGGTATTGACTGGATTTGCGCTGTAATGCCTTCTAAGCTTTCGCGTGTTTTGTGCACATTATATTTTGGTAAAAAATAGTTGATTAATAATAAAGAGATGGCAAAAATAAGGATGACTGTTAAAGAGATGCTGAAAAATAACTTTTTACCGAGTTTATTCACACTCTTCCTCCAAACTGTATCCTAAACCGCGATGTGTCTTTATAATATTTTCTCCTATTTTTTTACGTAATCTTCTTACATGCGTATCAACCGTTCGCTCTTCCCCAAAATAATCAAATCCCCAGACGATATCTAACAACTTTTTCCTCGTTAAAATCGTGCCTTTATGATTTAAAAAGCACTTTATTAATTGTAATTCTGTCTTTGTAATGTCTAATTCTTTCTCATTTTTATATACTTTATTTTTGGTGAAATCTATTTTTAAATCTTGAACTTGAATAACATCTTCATGCTGTACAAGCTTTTTCGCTCGCGTAATTAGCACTCCTGGGTGAAATGGTTTTTTCACATACTCATCTGCCCCGCTTTGAAGAGCTGCTAATTCATCTTCACTTTCACTTTTCGCAGTAAGCATTAATACTTTTACACTCGAATTCTTTTTTATTTCCTGACAGACAGTAATACCACTACTTTTCGGCATCATCCAGTCTAAAATAGCTAAGTCAATTTTCTCATCATAAAATATTTGAAGTGCTTCCTCTCCATCTTTTGCTAATAAAACTTCGAAGCCTTCTTTTTCAAAATATGCTTTTAAAATTTTCAGCATATCTTGTTCATCATCCGCGATTAATACTTTCATTACATTTCCTCCATTACTTATAAACAAATATCAATTTTATCATACAACTTCTTTGTTACATCAATGTGACATAAAAATATTTACAACGTTTGAGGGTATAGTAAGTGTGAGGTGTTATTTCATGTTCAAAAAAATAGGAGTCATTACTCTTCTCTTCTTTTTATTATCAACAAATGCGTTCGCAAATACAAATAAACAAATTGAAGTATTTGATTGTAAAAAAGAAATGGTCGTTCAAAAACAATCTTTAGATCCAGCTATTCAAAAAGAAGCTGTTCAATATGCTAAATACATTACTGGCCCGTTCAAAAACTTAAACGTCGTTCCAAAAGATGGTCACATGATAAAAATCCCTTTATCTAAACCAGTTTCTATTACAAATCAATGGTTACATACAACAATTGATGAGGTACTTATTCTTCTCCCGCTTAATGAAAAACCTTATATTATGCTTTACGATGATGAAAATAATCCGCATTTTTATTATGTAAAAGGTGATCCTAAGGGTTTATTGAAACAAATGAATGTTAAGATGTAATTGCATAAGAAAGGTTCCATACTTGAGTATAGAACCTTTCTACAATCTTATCAGGTGACTTGAACCTTTATAATTTCCGATTTTTACAAATCCATTTGCGCTATAAAACTCCTCACCTTGCTTTGTATCCGAATGTAGAACAACAACGTGAAAATACTTTTCCGCATGTCTTAATAGTTTCTTTAATAACAACTTCCCTAATCCGATGCGCCGATAATCCTTTGAAATATAAAATCTCCTCAATCGGCCAATCTTATTAACTTTCGTATACGGATCTTGATTTAATCCCCCGATTCCAATTAACGTATCACCTCGAAAAATGCCATATAAACATTCGCCCGTTTTACTAAATGTATTTCTTTTACTTTCATATTCATTTATTAGTTTTATTAAGAAGTTAAATCCCTCTTTTGTACTTTCTTGAATAAGGTGATTAATCTCATATTTAAACAAATCTTCAATCTGCTTAATTTGTATATCTTCCAGCTTAATCCCCCACTTTCTCTATCCAAATGTATCTTTTTGAAAAATAAAAATGCCCAAGAATATATTATCCTGAGCATTCATTTGAATGTGAACTTATTCATTTTGTTATGTACGTATTCTTCAATTCTGGTAATATCCCCTTCAGTTCCATTAAATCATCAATTACTAAATCAGCATGAGCAAGTTCATCTTCTTGTGCAAAATCAAAATTACATCCAATTGCAATTAGACCATTATCTTTTGCCGCATTAATATCCGATAAACGATCCCCAACTACCGCTGCCTCTTTTATATCATATTTCATCAAAATACTTTTTACTAAGTCACCTTTATTTAGCGAGTGTATTTGTTCAATACTGAATGTTTCCGTAACCCATTGGTCTAAATCATAATAAGATACGATTGCTTGTAAATATTCCGTTAAACCATTACTAGCAATGTAAACAGAACAATTATTTTCTTTTATAAAACTAAAAACTTCCTTTACATTCGGATATAAAGCACCATTTCCGCTCTTTATATTTTCAATTAGTCTTTCTAAAAAATATGCATCTGTTTGTTCCCTTACTTCATTAGAATGATTAGGTAATAAAGCTTCCCAAACTTTAGATAAAGGTACACCCATAATTTCACGATATTTATCAATTGGTGTTATCGTATTCCATAATTGTAGTGACCGTAAATGATCAAATGTATCATCTAGTGATAACTCTAAAATTTTATCTGTTTGAAATAAAGTTCCATCCATATCGAAAATTAGTGCTTGTAACATGATATTCTCTCCCATTCTTTACTTATGAACTACAATACAGCTTTAATCGAAATATTTTTAAGCATCTCAACAATAATTTCTGAGCAATAATTCGCTGCGGTTTTCGCGAAATCATCATATGAAACTTGCGCTGAATCATCTGCACTGTCAGAAATGCATCTCAAAACGAGAAACGGTATGTCATTTATATAAGAAACATGTCCAATTGCTGCCCCTTCCATTTCTGTACAATGAGGTACATATTCAGTGACTAATTGCTCCTTTAATTTTGAATCCTCGACGAAGCATTCTCCGCTGACGATTCTTCCTTCATGAACAGTAATATTTAAACTACTACTATTAACAGCTTTTCGGGCTAAATCTCTTAATTCCTTGCTTGCATGAAACACTTCTTGAAACGGAAATAGATTCTTCATTTGATTTTTATTAACATCATGATGCGTAACATTTGTAGAAATAACTAGATCACCAATTTTCACATCCGGATGTAATCCACCCGCAATACCTGTATTAATGATAGAATCCACATCAAATTTATTAATTAAAATTTGTGTACATGCGGCAGCATTTACCTTTCCTACACCACATCGCGTAATAATAATTTCTGTATCCATGAAGTTTCCTTTATAAAAAGGTATTCTCGCAATAGTATGTTCCTCTTTAATAAGTAGTTTTTCTAATAGTAAGTCTATTTCGATTTGCATTGCTCCGATAATGCCGATTCTGTTCATGTATGTAGTCCCCTTTATTAATTTGTTCTCCCCCTACATAAGCTGCAAATATTCATCAATATCTTTATTTATTTGTATAAAAGCTTTATTCCAAAATTCATAATTTGTTAGATCAATTTCAAAATGTATTTTCATAAGTTCTTCAACTGGAGCTTTTCCCGTTTCTCGCAAAAATTCTTTATACTTCAAATGAAATTCACTTTTATTTTCTTTCGCTAATTCTAGTAAACTAAAACTTACTAAATACCCAAATGTGTATGGATAATTGTAAAAAGGAACGTCTGCTATATAAAACTGAACGTATTTCATCCAAACAAATGGCTGATATTCTGTTAGTGCATTTCCGTATGCCTTTTCTTGCGCTGCTATAGATAATTTCTCAATTTCATCAGCACTTATAGGACCTTCTTTATTTTTTTCATAAAAACTCTTTTCGAACTGAAACGATGCACGAATTGCCATAACATAATTAAAGCTATTTCTAATTTTCCAGCTAAGCAATGCCTTTTTCATTTCTGTACATTCTGCTGTTTTTATTAAGTGATCTACGAGCACCATCTCAAAGAAAATAGACGCTGATTCTGCTGTACTCATTGGCAGGTAATCATCTAAAAATGAAGTAGATTGTTCCAAACTCATAACATAAAAATGCCAAGCATGTCCTAATTCATGAGCAAGTACTCTTACACTATCAATTGTTCCATCATAACGCATTGAAATACGGGATTCTTTTTCACTGAAAAAAGGAGCACAAAACCCACCTGGTGGTTTATTATCTCTCGGTTCAGCATCTACCCATCCATTTGCTATTGCATTCTGTGCGAACTGTGCCAATTCTTCATCTATATTTTTTAGTGCATCATATATGTTTTTTACTGCTACTGAAAAAGGAATAACAGTCTCATTACTTTCTTTCCATGTCATTAGCTCGTACCATGTAATTGAATTCTTTCCTTTTTTATAACCGTTTAACGCAATTACTAGCTTCGTAAGATTTTGTTCCGTTGCATTCCACATTTGGGATAATGCAGTTTCAGAGATGCCATTTGCTTGTAGTGATTGTTTTAAAATCTCTGTCCCTTCCATTTCATCACTTTTAGCATGACGTAATCTTCCTATTTGATTCAATACAGTAGCGAAGATATCTTTTTCCTTATTCAAAGCATTTGTAAGAGAATCAAATACTATTAATCTTTCATTATGATCATCACTATTCATCGCAACGTAATTTGCTTGTCCAAATGATAAAGTCTCTTTATCGTGTATTACTTCTATTTTATTTCTTAATTGTGTATACATATCTTCCCAAGCTTTTAATTCATTTTCTATTAGTTTAATACTTGAATGATTTGTATTAACACTTTGTCCCTTACTAGATTCTATTAATAGTTGAACTTCTTTCTTTAATTGATTTACTTTTACACTTAGTAAAGTATTTTCAGGATGCTTCTCATCTTCAGCAGCACGGCAATATAAGTAATACTCTGCTTTTTCGATAGCCTCTATAAGTTGTGAAAGGATTACTGAGTCTTTTGTTGCTTTATATTCAATTTTTAATCTTTCTATCGTTTCTATAGAAAACGTGAAGTTTTGTTCTTGAGGATATAGCCTGTCCAAATCCCATTGAGATTGGGCTTGTATTATTTTATTCATTTTGCACCCTTCTTTTTTTACAAATAGTTACAAAAATCTACTCTTTTCACTATTATATATGAACTATCAAAATTTTAATATCTTGAAATGTTCAAACTTATATGAATGTAATTTGATATTTCATTTTCTATTTCTTCCTATACGAAATTCTTATTTTGTGATTCCTTCCCATACAGAACCATTAATGCGTGGGAACCTCTTTTAATTAATAATCTGAGAAAACATATTACTGAAAACCTGTTTTAATCCATTTTATTTTCAGCTGAAATTTTAAAGTACTTCGCAGATAATTTATAAGAGCGATTTTCATTATAAAAGTTACCTAACTCATAGGATAATTCAGCAACTAAGCGATGTTGCTTTTTTTCTACTCCCACGTCAATTGCTTTTTGTATATTTTTCTCATATTCATAATAATCTCCACGTATTTTGAATATTTTAGCTTTCAAACCATATAGTTGGACATGTGCAATTGGTACATCATAAATCGATATAAAATGAAATGCTTCATCCATAACTTTATTAACATTTTTCCAATCTTTAAGTTCTATGTACACCTCTATCATATTTCGTAATGCATACACCTTTTGATCTTTCTCCGATAAAAATTCACTTAACTCCAAAGTTTCTTCATAGTATTTAATGGCATTCGTATAGTCTTTCAAACCTTGATAAATTTTCCCGTAATCATAAGAAATGATAGGTAAATACTTTGAATCACCATTAGTAGCCAAACTATTTTCTACCTGCTGTAAAATTTCAAGTGCCTTGTCATATAACTCATCCATAATATACAATACGGCAAGCATTAAAAGTGCATTTATTACGTTTTTCTGCATACCGTTTTTTCTGTATATATTGAAAGCTTTTAAGGCATACAAACGACTAATACTTTTATCTTTATAAAGCTCCTTATATACATGACATAAATTATAGTATATATGAGCATGTTGTTCAGTTTCTTCTACTCCAAGTAAACTCTCAGCCTGTACATAAATATCATGCGCAGCAATGTAGTCTTGTTTATTATAAAAATAATAACCTCGAGATTTTAAATAATAAATATAATCTTCAGGATCTTGCATTTCGACCTGACTTGGTATCATTTGCGAAGCTTGATCTACAAGCGACTTCACATATAACAAGTTTTTTTGTCGGGCATGATAGTATATAAGTACACCATATACCTTTAATAATAAAGGGATTGAATCCACTTCACGCACATATAATTCTAATGAGGATAATTCAGCTTTAGTTATACTTTTATCTTTTTTATATTTATTACATATTTCAAGAATAGTAAGCTTTATCTCCTCGTGATTACCTTCTATGAGATAATCACCATCAACATCCAGCTTCTTAGAAACTTTCTTTAAAAAAGAAGATGATGGTTTGATTTTCCCACTCTCAATTCTACTTAAATAGGTTACTGAGCATATTTCTGATACGAGCTCCCCCTGTGTTAATCCTTTATGCATACGAACTTGCCGAATACGTTCCCCAATTTCCATCTCTCTACTCTCCCTATTTAACCATTTCATGCTTTTTACTAATTAAGTCATTATGTATTTCTTAATCTTTCATACTAAATAAACTTTATAATTTCACAAATGTAAAAAAATGTATCACCCATTTTAATTTTACATTCATATTATGATTATTTCTAGATACTTTGTTAAATTTAATGGTTAAAATTTGGTTTTTTTGTCCATTTTTTTCATGCAATTTTACTACTTGTTATTAACAAAGACAGCGTCATATACTTGAATTACGATAAACTTAATGAAAAGATTTAACGACATGTAAACTATCCATCTTAAATTAGATCGTATGGTTAATTACATTTACCTAGTACATGAAAGACATCTATTGTATATCAAAATAAATTAATTAAGCTTAATAGATGAATTATCAATATCACTTCCTAGTAATTAGTTTGTCGAATTATTTAGTAAACTCGAAAGGATGATAAACATGATTGTAAGACTTAAAGATGAATCCGCACGAAAAATAGTAAGATATGTTGGAGGCGCTGCTTTACTTTTAATAATCGCTTCTTTCCTTTATCAGTGGAAAAATGACTTAGTAATTGATCAAACTGAAAGAGTCAGCTTTGGACTAGTTATCATTACTTTCCTATCTACCTTCTTACCTTTTAAAGAGAAAGTGAAGAAATAATTACATATTTTTTATTTACATAAAACAATTATAATAGAATAAAAAAAAGGATTGATCAAAAGATCAATCCTTTACTCTACTTCATTTAAGAAGAACAATGTTAACGCACCAGGTCCTGTATGCGCTCCGATTGCAGCTCCAATTGTATTTACGATAAATACTTCACAGCCGAATCTTTCAGTAATTAATGCTTTTAATGCTTCGGCAGTTTCTAAATCATCACCGTGAGTCATACCAATTGTTTGACCTTTAAGGTCTTTCCCACGCTCTTCCATAATATCAACAATGCGGCTTAATACTTTCTTTTTCCCTCTTACCTTTTCAAGTGGTACAAGTTTCCCTTCATCCACATTTAAGATCGGCTTAATGTTTAATAAACCACCGATAAAACCAGCTACTTTACTTAAACGCCCACCTCTCACTAGGTACTGCAAGTCAGCTACAGTGAAGATATGTTCCATATGGTTCATTAGAAAAGCGACACGGTTTAATATTTCTTCTTTTGATGCGCCCTCTTTCGCCATTTTTGCAGCTTCTAATACGACAATACCTTGACCGAGTGAGGCACATTTTGTATCAATAATTTCTAAATCTAAATCAGTGTATGTTTCTTTCACTTCTTCTTTAATGAGAACTGACGATTGATATGTACCGGACAGTTCAGATGAGAAAGCTAAATATATACAAGGATTACCTTCTTTTGCATAAGAAACAAATTTTTCTTGGAATGTTTCAAGTGAAGGCAGTGACGTTTTATACACTGCACCTTCTCTCATTTTTTGCAGTAATGTAACCGATTTTAATGTAACCCCATCTAAATACTCTGTTTCTGCTTCATCATATACACGGAGTGGAATTAAATCAATATCATATGCTTGCAGCAATTCTACCGGTAAATCCGCCGCACTATCCGTAATGATTTTAACACCCATTTTTAAACCTCTATTCTGTTATAAATATAAAAAATATAAAATAAAAATAGTACTTTTAAATTATATACGTAAAACTTAAATGAAGAAAGGAAAAGACTTTATATTATATGCACTCTTCTTCAAAACTTGAACTATTATTAAAAATGATACCGTTTTCTCCTATTTTCATAATTTATTGTGCCAATTATGAATTACAACTCGTATCGTTCTTTATATAATAGAAATATTAAAACATTTCAAATGGAGGCCTAAAAATGGGAATTCAACTAGCTATACCTAATGATATAGAATGGATTAATAACCAATACGAATCAATCGGATTTGTACCGAGTGATTTATCACGAGATAAGGTTGCGATCATTACATACAACAAAGAGTATGCGGGTGTTGGACGTTTAGTCCAAATAGATGAAGATACAATTGAAATGGGTGGAATTTTCATTCTTCCTAAATTCAGGGGTCTACAATTAGCTGGAGAACTTGTTTCATTTTTAGTACAAACTGCGAAAAAATTACAAATACAAAATGTGTATTGTCTTCCTTTTGAAGAACTAGAAAGCTTTTATAAAAAATACGGCTATACTGAAGTCGATACTACAGAAGAAGACGTCCACCCAATTATTCTAAAAAAATATAATTGGTGTTTGGAAAATTACGATAAACATGTTTTACTATTTAAATTGTGAGTTTTGTAAAAAAGGAGTGAATATACTTTATATTACACCCTAGGTTATAAGATGTAATTATCTATGTTATTTAATTAGCTTCATTAATCAAACAACATTTACGCCAATTTTATGTCCGTTTTAAATAAGTGTTAGCAAGTTCGTTGACAAACTTGTTAGCACCTTTTTAAAACTTAAACCTGAAGAAATCCATACAATTAAGTAACTATCCTAGCTAGCAATAATATCATCCTTCATAAATATTAAAATGAATTCATTGAGGATAAACCGTTTGGAGGATATTCTATAGCACTGAATGATTTACAAAAGATTACGCATTGATACGCTACGAATAAAAATAATGAGCTAATCAAGGGAATATAATCATTTTTATGTAATTCGCACTTGTACTTCCTGTTCTTGTATCACTTGAATGATTAATTCCAATACAATATTTTGTACTAACTGATACACATTGTCATGAAATGTACTTTGTTCTGATATGTATTCAATACATTGATATATATATCCTTCTACCAATAGGCTCCCTTTTTCAACTGTAAATTTATTTTGTCCATTCTTTTTTACTTTTGGTACTAAAAATTCGGTTTTTGTCAAAATAATCTCCTGTTCCACCTCTTTTATTCCTATCACTTTTTCTGTAAATACCACTTTTTCTCGTAAACTAATTTCACCTTTATATCTTCCTATTTCTATTGGTAGTCTGGCTGTTATATAATTACTTACTTCTCCCCCATTTTCACTCTCTAATATTATGCTGTGAATAGGAATCCATGAAGATGTCTCTACCTTATTCTCTTCATTATTCCCTTTAACTTTTTGATTATATAATTCAACAAGCACTCTCTTTTCATGAAGATTTAAAGAAACTAATTTACAATAAGCCTCCGAATGATACTGTTGCACTGTAGTTAATAACTTAGAATCTAATTCACGCCCCTCCGCATCTTTTTCATTTCGAAATACAAATGCATCTTGATTTTTCACATTTATTTTTGGAAATACTTTAAAGCTAGACACTTCTGAAATAATAGAAAATGGCGTTTTCACTACCATTGAATGCACTGAAGTCTCTATTTTTGATCCTAAACCTATACTTTCTCTCTTTGATTCAGTTTCTTTACTTTTTTTCTCTGATTCATTTGCTACTTCTACTTTCTCTAATCCAATCACTTTATTTTCTTTTGCTGGTTCAGTCTCTTCACTTTCTTTGTTTGATTCAATTGCTATTTCTTCTTTCTCTAATTCTCTTTCTTCATATTCTTTTACTGATTCAATTTTCACCTCTTCTTCCTCTAATCCAATCGCTTTATTTTCTTTTGTTAATCCAGTTTTTTCACTCTCTTTCTCTATTCCAATTACTTTATCTTCTTTTTTTGACTCTGTTTCTTTACTTTCTTTCTCTATCCCCATTGCTTTATCTTCTTTTTTTGACTCTGTTTCTTTACTTTCCTTTTTTTCTCTTATTTCGCGCGAATCATCTTGAACATTCAGCATTTTCCATTTGTAAACTTTGTTCCATATTTCCTTACCAACCCATGGCTTATTCATCACCATCCCCCCATCTGATGAAATTCATAAAAATATGCTTTTTGTACGCGACCATTCCATCATTATATATGTTTTATAATAATAAAAAAGACATTGTCTTTTTATTAAAGACAATGCTTTTTTAGTCTTATACTTGTACTTGTTGTACTTGTAAAACTTTTAAAGTAAGATCTAGTACAATTTTTTCACGAAGAGTTCCAAATGGCTCGTTTAATTCTGTTGGACAAGGTGAAAAGTCTAATTCGAAAAATTGTGCGCTTACTAATTCACAATATGGTTGTTCATTATAAAAAACTGTATTTTCGAAGAAGTATTTGTCTAAACGTGGTAAATCACCATTTTTAGGATTAATAAAGTGAGATGTAGTATCTGAGGAAGAAGCTACTACAGCTTGTGATAGAAAATCAGCTGCTGTTAAATCTGCAAAACCAGAAAATGGAACATTTGCAATACGATCATATAGCACTCCATTACACTCATCATTTGCATATTCAATATTTTTACGAATATATCCTTGTACAAATAATTTTGCTCTTGTAACTCGGCGGTAATTTGTACCTGGTACTGGAGTAAATGCTACAGGAACTAACTTACATTGTGTTAAAAATACATTTTTTAACACACGTTTAATCTCAGTTGCTGGAGGATCTAATGAAATATCAGATTCTACAACAATTTGAATTGTTCTTTCTGCTAATACAACTGGTATTTTTACAATCGGTGTTCCTGGAGTAAGAATTGGTGTTGCAGCTGCATCACTTAATGGCGTTTGAGTTTGTCCATCTACCTGACATGGTACATTAATTGGGCATTGTTCGCTCATATTTTATAATCTCCTTTATACAATATTTTGGAGTTTTTTAACTCTCTATACTGTATATGTATCTCTTCTATTAATGCGTGGGTTTGTATAATAGTTACTTTCATCATTTACAAAAAAATAGCAAATTTATTGTTAGTTAAGCACACATAACTTAATATATTAAGCCTTTATGATTATCTACCTATATAAAAAGAGAATTTCTGAACCCTCATCGTGGAAGTAGGAACTGATGTGTTAATTATATTCACTAGTAATAGAAGAAAAATCAATATTAGTATCACTCTACTGTTGAAAAAAATAAAAACCGACTAAAAAAAGTCGGTTTTTATACCCAAATTCTTGCGGAATCCCTTCATCCTTATCATTAATATCATTGTTTTATTCTCAAATTTTTCACTAAAATTTATCAACTCTTCTTAGGAAACCAATCTTGTCGTCATTCTTTTCCCTTAATTTCATTTATTAACATCTCTTTTAATACCTTTTTATCTTTGGATAGTTTAGTTTTTGTTTGCAATTATAAAAAATAAGACTACTAAACGTTAATTTACTAGTCTTATGACGTTGTACAATCCGTACACGCTCCCGTTCATTCACTTATTATTTACAAAATAAGTATCATATGCCTTATCAAAAACATACCCTAGCTTTTCTGCTAATTTGACAGAAGTACTATTCGCTGCGTCCCAGTTTGGATACCTCCCCTTTTCTAAACAATCCAATATTAAGGTCGCACAAACTACAGTTGCCAATCCCTTTCTTCTATGATCAAGATCAGTAGCAACTTCAATTTCAATACCATCATTATAAATACTATATGATGATGCACCGCATACGACTTCTCCATTATACAAAATGCTATAACCTATACCTCGATTTACATAATCATCTATTGATCGAAATTGACTTGTAAAATCTTCAGAAACGTTGTGTAATGTTGGATTATTTGCGATATGCTCATCTATTTTTCTTAATTCATATCCTTTTGGAAGTGCAGTTATAAAAGATTGTAATTTTGAGCGATTAAACACTTCTGTATTTCTTTTAAATTTATATCGTAAAAACTTATCTATTTTTCTTTCATGGAATGTTTCTAAACGCTTTTTCCATTGATCACTATTTACGATTACTAAAATTCTTTCAGGGATGTTACGTAATAACTCTTCTGTCTCTTTTGCATTTGGATCCCCAGCGTAAAATGTGAAAATCCCTACCGTAATTTGCGCTACTGTCGGGTTTTCAAGATCGTTCACCCAGGCATTGCCCATATGTCCTTGTAAATAAGAAAGTAGAACAACATTATTAAAATCCTCGAACATAGAAACTAATTTTTTTCTTGTATGTATTTTTGCCTCATATATCATTTACATTCCCGCTTTCTTTAAAATCAACTAGACTCAACATTTTCATGAGTTAACTTTTATTAGTATTCTTATACACACTTATTTATTATCTAAGTAAATGTCTATGAAACTCAACTCTAAAATGTCAAATAATTATAAATTATACGTAAATTAAATTTTATTATAACATCTAATTTCATTGAAATGATTTACCAATCAAGAATTGCTATTTTCAGATTCATTTTAGTCCTCATATCTCATTTTCTATTTACAGGTAAAAACATTATTATTCACAAATAATAGATAGCATTAGGACCATACCACATAGCTATCCACTCAATTAATACATTGTTTCCCAAAACGAAAAATTTGTAATTCCTCAATATAAAAATACATACATCCCAATATTCTAATGAAAACTATTTGTTGATAAATTTTTGCATGTATACCAAATCAAGATAAATAACTGTAAGATTGATTTGTAAATAAGCTTATTAAGGGGGATTATAAAATGTCTGATTTGTATTCTCGTCTTTCAAAAAGTGATGCCGCGGTTCTTCTAGTGGATCATCAAACAGGTCTTATTTCCAGTCTAGTGCGTGACTATGGTGTTGATGAATTCAAGAATAATGTTTTAGCTCTTGCGAATACCGCTAAGTTTTTTGATTTACCTGTTATTTTAACAACTAGCTTCGAAGACGGTCCTAATGGTCCACTCATGCAGCAATTAATCGAACTATTTCCAAATGCGCCTAAAATAGCGCGTCCTGGACAAATTAACGCGTGGGACAATGATGAATTTGTAAAAGCTATTGAAGCAACGGGTAAAAAACAGTTAATTATCGCAGGTGTCGTTACTGATGTTTGTGTTGCGTTCCCAGCTCTATCAGCTATAAATGCAGGGTATGAGGTATTTGTTGTAACGGATGCATCTGGAACTTTTAGTAAACAAGTTGCTGATGCCGCTCTTATGCGTATGGCTCATGGAGGGGTGCAACTAATGAACTGGTTTAGCGTTGCAGCAGAATTACAGCGTGACTGGCGAAATGATGTTGAAGGTTTCGGAGCTTTACTTGCTAAGCATCTTCCAAGTTATCAAAATATCATTGGAAGCTATATGGGGGCTCAAAAAGAATTTAGTAAATAAATTAATTCTTGATTAAACTTGATATCAATTTTTCTTAATTATGTAAACTCAATAAACACTACCAATAGCTATTTTACATAATTAAGAAAAGGGCTGCTTTAATAGCCCTTTTCTTAATTGCTTTACCAATATTGTATGTTCCTCCGTCACTATATTTAAATTACAAATAGCAATTATTAGTACAACTAGCCATCCTATTTACTTCTAACATCCATACTAACAAAGCGATTTCTTCCGTTACTACAATCCGCCTCGTACATTTTAAGAGGATTAATCAATAGGTACGTTATAGCTCCTTCTTAGAAATAAAAGATTCCGTCGCACCATTTTTATATATTTTGGTCAACTTAATAATCGACTTGTACGTATTATTGTCATCCACTATCATTTTTTTCATTTCTTCTATTTCGGCATTGCCAGTTCCACTCTCTATTTTTAAACAGTTCGAAATGGAAAGGTATCCGCTTGATACTAAAATAATAATAAAAGTAACATCAGGGAAATTAATAAATAGCAATCCATAGTTCAAAGGATCCCCAGCTGGATGCGATAAAAGCAATCGGAAATCTAGTAGTTCTGGCACTTGAACAAAATCTTTAGAAACAATCGCTTCACCTACTATTGTAATTTGCTTTACTACATTCCCAAGTTCATCTGTAAATTCAATACATCTAGGCGTATCAATTGTTTTTGCTTGTAGAGATAAATTCAATTCAGAATTATAAAAATCGAAAAAGAGTGTACTTCCCTCCGTTAAACACTGTGGACAAACATTTCCAAGGAGACTAAAATCCTCTTCAATAAATTTAACTTTCGCTTTACAACTACACACTTTTCCTATTCGAATCGCATCAATCCTTGAACAATCTACAAATATTACCTCATTGTCTTCTTGTGCAAATGAAACTATACCTTTTATCTCATTAAATGAAATGAAATATGATACAACTATTTCGTTTCCGTCTATTGTGATACTCTCAATCCTAGAATAAGGATCTAAACTTTTCAAAAATTCACATATACTATTTTGACAACATTGACAATTTCGTTTCGGCTCGCAATCCACTTACATTCAATCCCTTCCCTATATGTTTTTATCTAATACACATAATATGAGCGGGATATATGAAAAGCTTGGACAATATAATTTTAACGTAAGGATATAATTTGTTACGCCTAACATCAATATGGAAATTACACCAATAATAAGTAATAACACATAATTTTTACTATAAATACATATAACAATTTCATCTTTCAATGAAAAAGCGTTATAATGAGGTGCAGCCTCTAAGATTACGTAATAAAGGAGATTAAAACAATGACTAAAATTAAAGTATATCAAGTAAAAGAAGAAAATATGGAAGCAGTAAAAAACATTATTGATGTTGAGGAACAAAACCCAACTGCTGAGAACTTACAAAATCTATATACATGTGTATTAGATACTGAAGATATGGCATTACCTGAATCATACGTTGAAGAAGATATCTTAATTGATTCTATGGAAGTTATGGTTAACGCTTCTCAAAGCAAGCTAAGAGACTTAGGTACATATGATGTAATCGAAGTTCAAAACAAAGGTAAGAAAACACAAATTTTATTATTAGCAGACGAAGAATACGAAATTATCGAAGGCTAATTCGACTCCGTACATAAGAAAAAGCTCCTTTCAAAATTGAAAGGAGCTTTTTCTTTATGCTTTTGATGTTTCACTTTTCACCTTGTTTTGTTCTTTTTTATATACCATGCGCTCATTTCCCATAAAGAAAACGAATACGAACGCTAAACTTGCGGGGACTAACGCCCACATAAATGTCTGAACGATTGAACTAGAGAGAGCTTCAATAATTTTATCTAATATTTGCGGCGGAATTTGAGATCTTGCCGATTCTGATAGAATAGCTCTTGAATCTCCTAAAGCGTTTGTATTCATTCCCCCGCTCATACCTTTAAACGATTCTTCTAATTGATCCTGGAAACCAGTTCTTTGAATCATTCCGAAGATTGTAATACCAAGTGTCATACCTAATGAACGAATGAAGTTACTCGTTGAAGTCGCAGAACCGCGTTGCTCCATACCGAAGTTATGAATAGCAGCCATACTTAGTACAGAGAATGAGAAACCAACTCCAAAACCGATAATAACCATATAAATTGTTAATAATATACGACTTGTTTCTGGCGTTAATGTACTTAATAAGAATAATCCGATTAGCATAATTACAGCAGAAATAATCATAATGTTTCGGTAGCTAAGTTTCGATGTTAAAAATCCACCTAACTGCGCTGTAACTACTGATCCTAACATCATTGGTAATAACAATAATCCTGAGTTTGTTGCGGTACCACCGTATACGCCTTGAATAAATAACGGAATGTACACAGTTGCTGACATAAATGCCGCCCCGTAACATAAGGCAATAATTGTACTCATTCCGAATAGACGTTGTTTAAACATCTCAAATGAAATGATTGGTTCTTCTACTTTTCGTTCAATAACAATAAAAGCAATTACTAAAATAGCGAACCCAGCAAATAAACTTAAAATAAAGCTAGAATCCCAATCATACTTTTGTCCGCCTAATTCTAAGGCGAACATTAAACAAATTACTGCACCAACTAAAGTAATTGCGCCAAACCAATCAATCTTTTGTTCTCTATGAACTCGTGACTCTTTATAAAATAATGTAATAAAAATAAGTGCTAAAATTCCAAGTGGTAAGTTAATATAAAACACCCAGTGCCAGCTAATATAATCCGTAATATATGCGCCAAGTAATGGCCCGAAAATACTTGATAAACCAAATACTGCTCCGAATAAACCACCCATTTTCCCGCGCTTTTCTGGAGGGAAAATATCAAAAACGATAGTAAATGCGATCGGCACTAGTGCCCCGCCGCCAATACCTTGAATGGCACGATAAATACCTAACTGTGTAATATTTTCAGCAGTACCACAAAGTGCCGAACCAATCATAAAGACGATTAAACCGAAAATAAAGAATCTCTTTCTACCATACATATCTGATAGTTTACCGAAAATCGGCATACCTGCCATTTCTGCAACCATATAGGCAGAAACAACCCATACAAAGTTTTCAAGACCTCCTAAATCACCAACGATTGTTCCCATCGCTGTTACGACAATGGTATTATCCATTGATGCCATTAAGATACCTAGCAATAAACCGGCAACAACGAAGCCGAGTTTATTATTCTTCTCAACCATAACCTTGCTCTCCCTCATACTACTTATATTTGTTTATGTTCTTTTACGACTGAATTCCCTTTCAGGTTAAAACTAGTATGATATTCTACTACACTAATTTCACAGCCAGGGCCAATTATAACATGATTTCCTCTAACTACGTCTGCAATTGTATGCTCTAAATAAATATCATCTCCTTCAATAATTGATGTTTGGAGGTTTCCAGCATGACTTGTAAAAGGATTAAATCTCACTTTTTTACGTACTGTAATCTTTTTGCCACCGATTTCCCTTACTTTACTTCCTTCATAACGAAGTGAGATTTCAATATTTTCAGCATTAAGCAAACCATCACTTTCAAGACCACCAGTTAGTAATAATTCCTCTACTTCTATATCTCCCTTCACATTTAAAGCGCCTTTCACATCTACGAAATCACCTGAAAACTTTCCTTTAACTTCAATCATACCTCTTACTTTTGTTTTTTCTATATGAGCATCACCATACATTTGTGTATTGCCATATACTTTTATACATTCCGCATCTACGTTTCCTTGTACTCCACTATCTCCATACACGACATAATTTTTAACTTTCATATTACCACGTACATCACTCGTGCCGTACGTTTTAAATTCATTACAACTCATATGATTAGAAATTGTTCCTTCGCCGCGTATCTTTACTTTGTTATAATCCCCACCCGCTGAGCTACCTGATCCATTAACAGTAAGACTATGTTGATTTTCCATATCGATTGCTCCCTTCTTTACACCTGCCTAATTTCTTTTACATTTGCGCTTTTATCAACAGTAAGAACTCCGGTATATTCAATGAGTTCAATCTCACAGTTCGGTCCTACTGTAACATTGTTTCCTCTTACCGTTTTTATGTGAGCATAATCAATATCGATATTGTCACCTTCTAACAATTCAGCCTCTAACTGCAGGCCAAATACTGTTTTAAAAAGTTTACTAAAAGTACTCAATCTATGTCTTACTTTAATTGTTTGACCGCCAATTTCTTTCGCTCTACATGTACCGTGAATATTAATATTAATTTCATCTGCGCTTAATAAACCACCTACCGTAAACTGTCCCTCTGAAGAAAAAACATCAACCTCGCAATTACCATCAATCGTCGCTTGGCCATTGATTTTAAATTCTTCACCGGTGACATTTCCACCTATCGTACCTTTTCCTGCAATTTTTAAAGTGGTCGCCTTTACATCTTGTGTAATTGTCCCTTTCCCATCGATTCGCATCATTTCTGTGCTAACTGTACCATCAACTTTACCCGATCCGCTAATTCTTGCATTACTACTTTTCAAATCACCAGTAACTGCACCGTAACCATTACATTCAAATTGCTCACATTCAACGTTTCCATTAACAGTTCCTTTTCCGTTTAGCTGTACTTTGTGAAACTCACCGCCATTCGATGTACCGTAACCGTTTATAATTAAATTTTCTGTACGCATGATTTCTCCTCCACTACAACAGTTTAGTTTTTAATGCTTCGGTATATTTCGTAATCGCTTCACGTAAAACAATTTTTGTTCCCTTTTCAAAAATTAAATCATCCACATTTGAAACTAAGAAACATGTAGAAATCCCTAACTTTCGAACGATAATTACGTCACAATTTTTATGCTTAATCGCTTCGTAATTTTCACGTAAAACTTGTAAGACCATTTTCCCCTCTTCTAAACTAACGTCTCCTGATTGAAGAAGTTCTTCTAACACGTATACATAAAGAATCTCTGCAAATTGAAAATCTTCCGTTTTGTTCGTTTGCTCCATGAAAAATTGTAAAACAGGTTCTGATGTAATTTCTTTACGAATAAGATCTTCCTTTGCTAAAAGAATCTCTGTTACGCTTGGTGAAAACATATTTGCCAATTCATCAAGCGATAGCTCCTCTTTCATCGTTTGAATTTTATCAATACGCTCTAATATCTTTTCTTTCGGAAAAAATGTTTCCTGACCTGTGAACGTTGACTTCCGTACAAACCAATCTTCCGGTATTAAATTTTTTCTCTTCCACCTATATAACTGTCCGTATGAAATACCAGTTAACTCTAATAAATCTTTTTTTGAAATTAAATTTGTAATCAACTGTATATCACTCCTTCCTAATAACAATGTAACATAACACTGTTACGCTGTAAATGAACTTTTATAACATGTAGCGTAACAATGTGCAAAACAAACTTCATTTCCATACAAAAAAGGTTCTTACACATCTTACAAAAATGCATAAAAACCTTTATATATCAAGCCTTAAACCATATTTGATAAAAATCAATCCAACCTTGTGGATTGATCATTATATTTTGCACTTTTTCGTGTGAACTTACTTGCTGTTTGTTACGATATAAAGGAATAATATGAATTTGACGTAACAATGTGTCTTCAATATCGTGTAACAGTGTCATCCGTTTCTCTAATTGATTCTCTATAAAATAAGACTGCAATACTTCGTTAAATTTTATATTGCTATGTTGATGAATAAAGCTGTTTTTTGTAAGAAACATATATAGTAAACTTTCTTCAATACGCTCACTAATTGTCACACTATCATGTATTATATCAGCCTTTTGTATCGTACTTGTTTGCAATAACTCTTTTGTTTCAAGAAAAATGACTTCAATAGTGACGCCATACTTCGCACACTCTTTTTGTATCCAATATGAGTCTTCAACATGATCTTGTTCTGTAAATGTATATAGTCGCAGTGTTTCATTACGGTAAGAGCTCTCTTTAATAAGCGTATATATCTCCTCATTTATATGTATAGTGCCACCCTTTGTTAGAACCAATTCTTCTGCTATTTCTCCGCGCGCTCCTTGCAATTCCTTGATAAGCGCATTGCTATGAATGATTTTATATAGAGCTTTCCGAAACATCGTGTTTTGCATAGGTCCTTCTTTTGCGGTATTTAATGTAATGTATGTTACATTCGACTCAAGTCTAGTTAGTTCTTTATGATGCTTTTCTATATTGTTATAGTGTGCTTTCGCTAAAATATCGCACGTATTTACGCTGTGCTCTACATTCCATAATTCAATTCGATCGAGAAATGGTCGCTCGCGAAAATATAAATCATTTGCTTCTAATACGAATACATCCTCATTCTTTTCACATAATCGAAACGGTCCAGTACCGATTAACCTTCCATCTCCATCTTCATTTACAATAGAACACTGTTCTGTACTTAAAGCATGTAAAAACAGCTTATTATCTGTAGATAAACGAATCTGCACAATGTAGTCATCAAGAATATGTAAACTTTCAACGTGCTGTAACATCCACGCATGCGGATTATTTTTCGCTTTCAAGAATCGTTTAAATGTATGTACAACGTCATAAGCAGTAAATTCTTTCCTGTTATGAAACTGAACACCTTTTCGTAAGTAGAAGGTCCATATATATTTCTGGTCATCATATTCCCAATAAAACGCAAGTCTTGGCTCTACACTGTTTGTATTTCCGTCTATATACACTAACGTGTCGTATATATGTTTTACCATATGACATTCCGAACGCATCGTAGCGTATACAGGATCTAATGCAATATCTAGATTCATTTGGACTTGCAAACGTAGTACATCTCTTCTCCCTTTAGATGTCCTTTCGACTTGATACCCGAATATCGAATCTATCCAAGTTTGAAATTGAGTTTGAAGCGATGGAAAATATGAGCTATACCTTTCAATAAATGCACTCCCGTTTTTTACATCCCCTTGTTTCGTTATTTCTTTTCCTCTTTCTAAAATTAAAGAAAGTGGATGTTTTTGAAATAACAACTTTGAACGATTTCCTCTCCCTCGGCCTGGAAACCACATAATCCAATTAAATTCTTCTAATTTTTTTATTATTAATTTACTATTTCGCTCTGTACAAAATAAAGTTTCAGATATATTTTGTATTGTTATTTCTAATTGTTCTCCCTCTGCTCTCCCATTTCCATACTGGAGCCACAGGTGCATATATTGCTCCAAAATAATCATAAAACGCCCCCTAAAAGATGAAAAATCTTCCTCTTTTATTCTACCCTTTTTCATTTCTGGCTTCCATCTTATCATTTAAATATAGAAAGGAGGAAATAAAAATGAAGTATCTTTTAAAACGTTATAATAAGCCTATTCTCATTCGATTGTTCGGTGAATTGTTAGTCCGAACGACTGAAGCGATGTTAGCTATCATTTTTATTGTTCACGTTAATAAAGCGTTAAATGGTAATGTCATCGTTACAATGCTTCTTTTCGGATTACAGCCCCTCGCTGATATTGTGTTTACATTAATCGCTGGGGGTGTAACAGATAAATACGGCCGAAAGAAAATAATGTTACTCGGATTACTTTTACAAGCTTTTGCCGTAAGCGGATTCGTTTTTGCTGAATCGGTCGCCTTTTTCGCCTTATTGTATGTAGTAAATGGTATTGGACGCTCTTTATATATTCCGGCACAGCGAGCACAAATCGCTGACTTAACGAAGGAAGAACAACAGGCAGAAATATTTGCTGTTCTGCATAGTACGGGAGCAATCGGCTCTGTAATTGGCCCATTAATCGGCGCCTTTTTCTATACTAGTCACCCTGAGTATTTATTTATTTTGCAAGGTGTAGCCCTTACGCTATATGCTATTCTCGTTTGGACGCAGCTTCCTGAAACAGCTCCACTCATGAAAAACGTTAATAAAACTAAAGAAGTATATTCGCCAAAACAATTTATTTCAAAGCATTACGCTGTGTTTGGACTTATGGTTTCTACGCTACCGATTAGTTTTTTCTACGCCCAAACCGAATCAAATTATCGTATATTCGCCGAAAGTGTATTTCCAAATTTTCTATTTGTACTCGTGTTTATCTCAACTTGTAAAGCTGTCATGGAAGTGATTCTCCAAATTTCCCTTGTGAAATGGTCTGAACAGTTTTCTATGCCTAAAATCATTGTTATTTCCTATACTTGCTATACGTTAGCTGCGATTGGCTACGGTTATTCCACAACAATATGGTCATTATTCTTCACATTGCTCTTTTTAGTAATTGGGCAAAGTATAGCTTTGAATCACTTACTACGATTCGTTTCACAAATCGCTCCAAGTCATAGACGCGGATTATATTTTTCTATATACGGTATACATTGGGATATTTCAAGAACTTGTGGGCCTTTTGTAGGTGCATTGTTATTAAGTAAATTAAGCGGTAGTACTCTATTTTATATTTGTGCCTTCTTATTAATAATCGGTGGTATCATTCAAGCTTTTTTTGTTCAATCGTTAGAAAGAAACAAAACAAAAGAGCTGTCCCTATAGGAACAGCTCTTCATTTAACCTGCCATTTTATTAATACTATCCTCCGGTGAGAACACAGAAATATGATGTACTTTACCAGTCGATTTTGGAATTACGAATTTCAATTCAAACTGGTCATTTACTTTATAAACATAAATTTTATCATTACCATTTTCTTTAACAGACGCTGGTTTTCCTAAAGCCTTTTCGATTTCTTGTAACGTAATCGATTTGAGCTCTGAATGGTAAGAGCGTACGTCAAAGACTTGTGATCCTTTATTAAAGCCAAATGCTACATTTTTACTTGTAAAAGTTGCATACATCCCGTTTCCTGCTTGCTCAGTCTTATCTGCCTTTCCCCATGCCTTCTCTATTTCTTCAATATCTCCTGTATGAGCTGCATATGGTACGTTAGGTACTTTACCTTCTTTCGCTTGCTCAAATAAATCTTTTACATGGTTAATTGATTTTTGATTAAGCACTGTATTTTTCGTATTAGACTCCGTTGAAGGTTTTACCGATTCTTGACCTTTTGGTTTTTCCACAGGTTCATTCTCTTTTTTGGGAGCAGTCTCTTCATTCTTTTTACTCATTTCTGACGTATCGCTCTTTTTTTCCGTACTATTTTCTGATGTTGAATTAGTTTGCTTCTTTTCCTCAGCGTTAGTACATGCGGTTAAAGCCGCTACACACGTTAAAGTTAGGAAAAATATAAGTACTTTCATATATACTTTCATCATTTTCAACCTCCCTCTTCAATATATTCACTTTTGTAACCATTCCATAACACTACTCCTCAAATTATTTTTCCCCCAAAAAGTAAGTGCTTCCGTTTCTCCGAAAGTACGAACCATATACTCTATATATGATTTTCCTAAAAAATAACCGAGTCGGTTGTATCCGAAATAAGTCCCTCCTGATAGACGGAACCATTCTTTCTCTTTTTCAACTGTCCATCCTTCAACATAATCCTGTAAAAAACGTTTCTTAATGTTCTCTTCAATTTCTTTATAATATTGTAACGATGGATCACCATTACTACTATATGAATAGTAAACGGACTCACTTAAACCTTTAACTATTAGTTGTGATAAATAGGTCGCGACCCCTTCACGATATAAACTTACCAGGGCATCATTCCATTCTCTTGTAATGCTACATTATGATATATATGTCCGATTTCATGAGCAACGATAACACGGAGGTGCTCCCTTACAGGAGATAATTTCTCAGCCGCAAAAAATATATCCCCAATAATCTCCCTTTCCACAAATGCATTAGAACCAACTCCACCTACAAATATATGAAAAGTTACATCTATATTACTACCAAATTGAATGCGATAGTCCTTACTAACTTCTTGAATAATTGATGGTAAAATTTCTGAAATAATACGAATGTCTTCTAGTTTTGCAGGATACTTTCAATCGCACTAGAGAGACGTTCTTCTGTCTTAGGACAGTGAAACTTAAAATACTCTTCGAATGCCTCTGGGTGCATATCATAATATTTGTTCAAGTCATGTAATCCTATATCATCGCTTTCCAAAAGCTTCAAAAAGCTTGGAATTGTATTGTTAATCATCTTATTCATCTCCTTGTATACACCTTCTCTCCATACTCGCTATATCCTTTTTGTAACTTGAATTAAACTGCTACAAAATCTCCTTTAAATGCAAAAAACCAGCAGAAAGTGAATACTCATTCTCTGCTGGTTTAATGTTTTGTTCCTTCTGAATCTTATTCAAATCATTTGTCATGATCAGAAATCCATTAAGATTAACTATTTATATAATTAAAAAAGCTGCCCTATTAAAGGACAGCTTCAAATATGTATTTTTACACTTCGATAGATTTACCGTCTTCAACGATATGGTAAAGTAAGTGCGCTAAATGATGAATTGGACCATTTTCTTCCTCTTCTTCATTTGTCTCACCTTGGAATTCAAGATCATTTAAGTATAGTGCTAAAAATTGATAGAACAATTTCAAATCAAATCCGTAGCAAGCACTTGGTTCTTCATGATCTCCTTCATATTGTAACATTAAGTATTGCTCGTTTCCTTCTGTATCTTCAGCATCAAAGAATACGAAGAAACCAACGTTTGTATCTAAATCAAATAGATGACGAGTACCTTTTTCTGTTGCTTTCTCGAAGTCCTCTTCACTTAATTTATGTACTGTTGTTGCCTTTGCATTATCCTCTTGATGAAAATTTACTGTAAATGATTTCAATGCTGACACCTCCTGATTGTATAACAGTAGCATAACAGATTAGACAACATAATACAAAGGGACTGCTTACAAATGTAGACAGTCCCCTGTATTCATTTCCGCATTGCACGGAATATAAAGCTTACGATGAAAATCAAAACAATGGCGCCTATTAAAGCCGGAACAATCGCATATCCGCCTATAACAGGTCCGAATTTACCAAGTAACGCTGTACCAAGCCAAGAACCGACAATACCTGCAATAATATTACCGATTACACCACCAGGTACATCCTTCCCAGTAATTAAACTTGCAAACCATCCTAATATACCACCAACGATTAAAGACCAAATCATATCATTTCCTCCTTTATAATTGACCAATAAAAATTATAATCAGAAACAATTGCTTACCATTAGTTATGTTACATTTTTCGTAAGTTATTCGTCTTATGAAAATCATTCAAATCTGCTCACCCTTTTAAGGACAATCTGGCTTCAATATTGTTCTCATAAATTCGTCTTTAAACGCTTGATAATTAAATTCAACGGCAATTTTTTGTATAGGACGATTATCAAACGTCGTTGGCTCAGCTATTTTTCTAAAATCTGCAACACTTTGACCTCTCGTTACATCATTCGTCGTACTAATCCAAACTGCTGATTTTTTATATTCAAAAATATCATCATTTATAAATGAAATGAACGGAAGTAAATCGTGAATCGGACTCCCAGCAATACCTGGATATTCTTTTTTGTAAAAGTTCTCGTAATAAAAATCGATCATTGGCTTTATGAGTTTCGCCTGCCCTGTTCCTTCTTTATCAATAATATCGACCATTTCAGGGGTAATAAGAGCACGCTGCGTTACATTTAACGGATATATTGTAGCATTCTGCGCATATTTCATAACGATATTCGCGGCAATTGGATCGCCGTAAAAATTAGCTTCTGATACAGGTGTAACGTTTCCCGGAAATAGAAAAACACCGCCCATTATATAATAAGAACATACTCGATTCATTAAATTGGGGTACAATAAAAATAATGTTGCAAGTGTTGTTAATCGTCCCGTCGCCACTATAATAATATCTTCTGGACAAGGCTCAATTAATTTAATCAATTCACAAAAATTTTCTCTGTCACAAATTCTCATTTTCGGTGGAATAATTGGACCTAAACCGTGATCCCCATGAATTTCAGGGAAAAACAAAGGTTCTTCAGCTGTCATTGGTCTACTGGCACCTTCAATAATCTTCACTTTTGTAGCATAGTATCTTTCTAAAAAATAAACATTTTCCGTAACAATTTCTCTTGATACATTTCCATACTCTGCAACGATACCGATAATATCTAATTTGCATGTTTTATTCGCATAAATTAACGTTACTGCATCATCAATACCAAAATCTCCGAAAAAGATTATTTTTTTATTAACTTTCCTCACCCCTCTCCAGCATAATCTACTATTATTATTATGCGAAAAAGACAAGGCGGTGAAACAGAGATAATTAAAAAAGCCGCCTATTTATTGGCGACTTCAATCTTTTTATAAGATAAATATGCTAGTACACTTTTGCTTGAATCATATTTCGGATTATTCCCTTTTCTCGGTTCTCTCATATGTGTTTTTTCAAACCCAGGAATGTCAGGCATTTTCTCTAAAAATTCAAGCATCTCTTCCTCAGTTCCCTCAATACGTACACGAATCATTATTACTATTCCTCAATTCTCATTTTCTCTGTACTAAGTATATCGTACATCAGAAAGACTGCAAGAAATTTATCTTTTTAATGTTGAACTTTTTTTACATACGAACAGTGCCATTTCAGTATAAAACGATTCTATTTTATTGTTTCCAAATTGAATTTTGAAAAATTCTTGCATTTCATTTGATGTTTTCATCATACACTCTGTTAACTTTACACGTTTTTGCATAGGAACATCCATCATATCGCACCACCAATCAAAATCGAACTTCTTGTCAAAAGTATGACATGACTGCATTTGCAAACCATGTTTTTCTAATAAAGTAATCCATTCTGTTTTTTTCAAAGCTCGTTCATGGCTTGGATCTCTCTTCTTTTCGATAAAGTTATAAAATGTATCAAACTCATTATTTTCTGGTGAAACGTTATCAATTAATATAAATAATCCATTATCTTCTAACGTTCGATTTACTTCAAAAATAAATTGCAAAGGATCAACAAAGTGATGTGCTGCAATTCGGCATGTAATTGTATCAAAGGATTCATCAGCAAATGGTAACCTTTCTGCATGTCCTGCTACAAATGATACATTTTCATGTCCGTTCCCTTCTATAAAACCTTTTGCTTTTTCTAACATTTTTTCTGTTAAATCAAGAGCGACTACCTCTTTGAACATTGGGGCTAACAAATTAGCAACATGTCCACCACCAGTAGCAATATCAAGAAGACGAGTATTATGACGAGTTTCAACTTGCTGAACTACATATTGTAAATCCAGTCCTTTTGCATGAATTTTACTTTTCACATACTTCTCTGCATTACTACCAAATTGTTGTTTCACAAGTTCTTCTTTACTCACTTTTATCATCTTCTTTCTATAAAGTATTATATTTAATTTATAAGTTCTCTTTATATAATTTCAAATCCTCTTTTAGTTTAGTCTCGTCTCTTGTACTAGAGACCTTCTATCAAAAAAATTTAACTCTTTTATTTTTAAGCACAAAACAAAAAAGGTTATGGGGAATTATCCCACAACCCCACAAAGTATCTCTTAAATTTGAGGATATTCTTACACGTCTAATCCCCCTGTAACTTCACAATAACTTCTACTTCGCTATTAGTAGCCTCTCTTGCATGCAATCCATATTGGTCCATGCCAATCCATATCCACCCAGGACTATCATAAAGAATATCTATGTTGAAATGCTTCAACTTAGTAAGCTCTGACCTAATAAATTTATCCCTACTAGCGATTTCCTTATCAAGCAATCCATATTCTTTCCCATTTTCAAATAGCGCTATCATCTTTCCTGCAAGTGGATGTATACGAACTATAAAGTGATATTCTTTTTCATTTATATTCGCTACAATCGTATTAGAATCAGGTACATCACATCTAGAATTCGGCATATTCATATCGGTCAGCTCCTTTATTGATTTCATTAATATCGTAACAGGTTAATATTTAGATATTATTAATATAATGTAAAAAATATAAAAGCTGACTTCCCTTTAGAAATCAGCTTTTACACATTGTTTATCTTTAAACCTTTTTACAAATTTTATAATGTTTCTTTCTCTTCATCATTTCCGGAAACTAAATCTCCTAAAACATCCACCGTAACTTCAACTACAAATTCACAAATCCCTGCTACAACTTCTCCAATTACTTCCTCCATCTTTCTACCCCCTTGTTTTATGGAACCTATTTGTAGTATAGAAGATACTGGTTAATTTTAACTATCGGTAAAGGTGACAAAAACATTACAGATTTGTAAGCTATTTCAATGTTTTTTTGAATTTATACTTCTCCCCTTTGAAACTTTAAGTATTATTAACAACCAGATAGGTCATCATAATATAAAGTATTTAAGAATCCTAATTTAAAGGAGGCGTGTAAAATATACTACGTAAAACTAATTAAAGGTCAATCTTTCTATGCTTTTGATCAACGATTCTTAGTGTCTCATGAAGAAGAGGTTTCGGAAAAAATTTTTAATTACTTACGCCGGAATGAATTCTTCGAAGTACGTAAAGAAGAATATTCTGCCTAAAGTATGAAAAGCATCAAAAAATGACTCTCATAATTGGGTTTTTTCTTGATGCTTTTATATTATCTCTCTTTATTCAACATTACTCCTCAATTCTATTAACATCTTATAGTATATGTCCAAGCTAATTCATCGTTACTTTCATATTTTAGTATATGAGGAGGTGACGAACATGACTCATATCATTGATTACCAAGCTACTCAACCAATAAATAAAACAGGTGAAACAACTTTTGTAATTCCTCATTCCCCAAACAAAGCAATTCTAGCAAATATTAAATTAAAAATTTCAAGAAGCGATTCACGTAATAATCGAGTAGAATTAATCGCTACAGTTGGAGTTAAAGGTATAACTGATATATCACAAATATTATTTAGAATTTTCCGTGACAACACTGAAATTTTCAACACGCAAGTAGGTATTGAATCTACAGATTCAGAGCAATTCTACGCTCAAACATTTCAAGCTATTGATAAAGATGTAAGCTGCGGGACTCACGAATATTCATTAACTGTGGAAAATCTAACAAATGCTGCAAGTGCAGACGTTGTTGGCCCTCTATCTTTTAGTGGTTTAGCTATTGGACAAGATCATAAGTGTTGCTAAAGGAATCTATTGTTTGATGTTGCATTTGAGAAAAGTGAGACGTAGTAACTACGTTCTCACTTTTTTATTTTCTCTATGTTTTTCTTTATTTTCAATTTGTATTTAATCAAGAGTTTTTCACATTTTGAATTACTTATTTCATCATATAATTAATCAAATTTTCAACAAATCAAAAAGATTGAAATTCACTAATGAAACACGTAATATAGACTCTGACTCTAAAAAAAGCGCGTTAAAAAATAATGAATAAATTAGGAGGTTTTATATACGAGTTGTTAATTTTAAAAGACTGAGAGGTTTAAATTATGTGGCGTAATAAAAATGTTTGGATCGTATTAATTGGGGAGTTTATTGCTGGTCTAGGGTTATGGCTTGGTATTCTTGGTAATCTTGAATTTATGCAAAAATACGTCCCTTCTGATTTTATGAAATCCGTTATATTATTTATCGGACTGTTAGCTGGTGTTCTAGTCGGTCCAATGGCTGGGCGTGTCATTGATCAATATGAAAAAAAGAAAGTTCTTCTTTACGCTGGATTTGGTCGTGTTATTAGTGTTATTTTCATGTTTTTCGCTATTCAATATGAAAGTATCGCTTTCATGATTGCATTTATGATTGCACTTCAAATTTCCGCGGCATTTTATTTCCCTGCATTACAATCTGTAATTCCACTCATCGTTAATGAACATGAGCTATTACAAATGAACGGTGTACATATGAATATCGGTACAATCGCTCGTATTGCAGGTACTTCTCTAGGTGGCATTCTTTTAGTTGTAATGAGTTTACAGTATATGTATGCCTTCTCAATGGCAGCATACGCTTTATTATTCCTCTCAACTTTCTTCCTACAATTTGAAGATAAAAAATCCGCTACATCAAGTAAACAATCAGCTAAAGATAATAGTTTTATGGAAGTATTTCGTATTTTAAAAGGAATTCCTATTGCTTTTACAGCACTTATATTAAGTATTATCCCTCTATTATTTATAGCTGGATTCAATTTAATGGTTATTAACATTAGCGAAATGCAACATGACCCAACGATTAAAGGATTCATATATACAATTGAAGGTGTAGCATTTATGTTAGGTGCCTTCGTTATTAAACGTTTATCTGATCATTTCAAACCTGAAAAGTTACTATACTTCTTCGCAATTTGTACCGCTTTTGCACACCTTTCGTTGTTCTTTAGCGATATTAAATGGATGGCACTTGCCTCATTTGGTTTGTTTGGATTTAGTGTAGGCTGCTTCTTCCCTATTATGTCGACAATTTTCCAAACGAAAGTCGAAAAAAGCTATCACGGACGTCTCTTCTCATTCCGTAATATGTTTGAAAGAGTTATGTTCCAAATTGTCTTACTTGGAACTGGCTTCTTCTTAGATACGATTGGGTTACAATATATGGTTCTCATCTTCGGAGTTATTTCGTTGTTGATTATTTTTATTTCCTTATCTAAGCAGAAACAATTTAAAAAACAAACGTCACAATCTGCGAATATATAAAACTAATACTTCTTAAGAATGGATCCCGTATTTTACTGGGTCCATTCTTTTTGAATTTCAAGGATTAAAATCTATTTTCTTTATGTAGTTCAAATATTTAAAGGAGTATCCCCTACTACTTTCGAATAAAATAAATTATAGATTTTTCAAAAAGGAGCTGTGGAAATGTCTTATGGCATCCAATTATTAATTATCCTTCTTTTTTCATTGGTCATGTTTGGCGTCCTTAATTTTTTAGCCATTTCCTTATCTCAAAATAACTTTAAAAGAAGGATTGTTGCAGGTTTCCTATTTTTATTGTTAACTCCCATTATCTTTTTGACTACTACAGCACTCACATCTATATTCGATAAAGGTGGTTTGGGAGTAGCTAACCTAGTCTTCGTTATTTTAAATGTATATATTGTAAATGGAATTGTCATTCTTCTTTCCGCTTCATTTATCCTCAAAAAACATAACATAAGATAGAGTACTAGGCATGAATCTAGCATTACACTAGATTCATGCCTTTTCATTTTAAAAATCTCACCTTTCTCCAAATTTTTATGTGAAATTTAAAAATTCTTTATGAAAATTTAAACTTTATTTTTTACAATATTCCTATCGTATTCGCACGTTTATAAAAACGAATAAGAAAGGAGTACACAATGAAAAAGTTTCTATTTATTTTCCCTATATTAATCGTTCTACTTAGTGGATGTAGCAATAATGATATATACGGCTCTTGGGAAGTCATTGATAATAAAAAAGGTGAATGCCCTGTATATTATAAATTTGAAACAGTTGTGAAAGAAGAAAAGAAAGAAAAGGTTGTTCACAATTTAGTGGAAATGCAAACAACAAATAAAAAAGAGGATTTATTTAAAGGATCGTTTGTTAAAAATTCTAACGTGTATCGTATTGATTATGGTAACTCGTTTACATCGGATCAATCTTTAAAAGTTGTCGATAATGAATTAAATGTATACTTTTTTACAACTGAAAACACATGTACATATAAAAAAACAAACAATTAATCTTCATTTATAACGTAGAAAATATTTTCTACGTTATTTTTATATTTCCCCTTATTATCCTCCCTCTAAATTTGTCAATCGTTTTAATTTTCATAAAAAAATGATAAAATGTAAACATGTGTTTTCAGAATAATTAAAAATACAGAAAGAAAACACTGTTTTTAGGAGGGGTTTTGATGACTTACACTTTAGCAACTAGAATGAAAGCATTCCAATCTTCTATATTTAGTGAATTAGGGGCCTATAAAAAAGAGAAAATTGCAGCAGGTCATAAAATGATCGATTTAAGTATCGGGAATCCTGATATGCCTCCTGCTGATTTTGTGAGAGAAGAAATGGTACATACAGCAAGTGCAAAAGAAAGTTACGGATATACATTATCTGGTATTCAAGAATTTCACGAAGCTGTAACTGAATATTACAACAACACTCATAACGTTATATTAAATGCTGAAAAAGAAGTTTTATTATTAATGGGTTCACAAGACGGACTCGTTCATTTACCTATGGTTTTTGCAAATCCGGGAGATATAATACTAGTTCCTGATCCAGGATATACAGCTTATGAAACAGGAATTCAAATGGCCGGTGCAACATCTTACTACATGCCATTAAAAAAAGAAAATGATTTCTTACCTAACTTAGAAGTTATCCCTGAAGAAATCGCCAATAAAGCAAAGATGATGATTTTGAACTTCCCAGGAAATCCAGTTCCAGCAATGGCACATGAAGATTTCTTTAAAGATGTAATCGCATTCGCGAAAAAACATAATATTATCGTTGTCCATGATTTTGCTTATGCTGAATTTTATTTTGATGGTCAAAAGCCAATTAGCTTCTTATCTGTACCTGGTGCAAAAGAAGTTGGCGTTGAAATTAATTCTTTATCTAAAAGTTATAGTTTAGCTGGTAGCCGTATTGGTTATATGATTGGTAACGAAGAAATTGTCAGCGCGCTTACGCAATTTAAGTCTAATACAGATTACGGTGTGTTTTTACCAATTCAAAAAGCTGCATCCGCTGCATTACGACACGGCGCTGCATTTTGTGAAAAAAACCGTGGAATTTACCAAGAACGTAGAGATACTTTAGTGGACGGATTCCGCAAATTCGGTTGGAATGTCAATAAACCAGCTGGAAGTATGTTCGTTTGGGCTGAAATTCCGAAAGGATGGACTTCGCTAGAGTTCGCTTATGCACTTATGGATCGTGCAAATGTCGTTGTCACACCAGGCCATGCATTTGGTCCTCATGGCGAAGGTTTTGTACGTATTGCACTTGTTCAAGATAAAGTAGTATTACAAGAAGCAGTTGAAAACATTAAAAATAGCGGTATTTTCTCTATTGAAAAAATAGAAGAATTAGTTAAGAATTAATAATAACTCCCCTGCTTAACTTTAGCAGGGGTATTATTATTCCTGGAGGTACGATATGAATATTAAAGATACTCTTCCCCATCGCTATCCATTTTTAATGATTGATAAAATTACAAACGTTAAAGAATCTCAATCAGCTACAGGATACAAACTGATCACAAATAACGAGTGGTTTATTAATGAAAATCAAAACTATATGCCTCATATGCTAATTGTAGAAGCACTGGCTCAACTTAGTGCTTTTGTAAGTACAGGTGAATCTGAAGGACTTGGTTTCCTCTCCTCTTTAGATGGGGTGGAATTTCATGAAAATGCGTATCCCGGTGATAAACTTGACTTACATTATGAATTAACACGTAACAGACGAGGTTTTGTTCTTGGGAAAGGAATTGCCTCTGTAAACGGTCAATCAATCGTTACCATTGAAAAGCTATTAATATATCAAGCTGATTAAACAGATTACATAGTAAGGGGTAGGGAAATGCGGAATGTTGTTGGTATTGATGCTGGGGGAACATTAACAAAAATTGCTTACTTTAACGAAATGAACAAATTAGTTTTTGAAAAATTTTATTCATATGAACATGAAAGAATTAAAGAATGGCTTCATAATAATAATTCAATTACACAATTATGCATTACAGGTGGTAAAGCTACACAGTTAGAACAACTCCTTTCAAGTTCATATAAAATAGTAGAATTAAACGAGTTTGAAGCTACTTTAGCAGGAGTACGATACATACTAAAAGAAGAAAAACGTGCTATAAACAGCTTTGTATTAACAAATATCGGTACAGGTACTTCCATTCACTATGTTCACGACAAGCAATATGTTCGCGCTGGTGGAACTGGAGTTGGCGGTGGTACTATTATGGGTCTTTCAAAACTATTAACAAATATAGATCATTTTGAAGACGTGATTCCGCTTACGAAAATTGGTTCAAGAAACAGTCTAGATATTACAGTTGGAGATATTTATGGCGGGATTCTCTCCCCTCTTGATAATAACTTAACTGCTAGCAATTTCGGAAAAGCGACCATTACAGACTCAAATTATAGTAGTTCAGATATACTAGCTACCGTTCAAGGACTTGTCGGTGAAGTCGTCACAGCATTAAGTCTTCAATTCGCCGAAGCAAAAAATATTGACCATATCATTTACATCGGTTCTACTCTATGTAATAACGTACATCTTCAAAATATTATTAGTAGCTATACAGAATATCAAAACAAAATACCAGTCTTTTTACAAGACGGCGGTTATAGTGGTGCAATTGGTGCTTTACTTCATAGTTCGAAATAAAAAAGCTGACTTTTGTCAGATTTTTTGCAATGGTACTTCAAATTCAATAATTGATTCTCCATTCTCACCAATTCGTTCCACACTAATTCTATCAATTACACAATTTAACTTCTCATGAAAACTAGGAATATCCTTCGCTATTTCAGTTGCTAACTCTGTGCTATGTTTTCTCCCAACTGTTACAGGAGCGACACCTCAAACAGAGCAATTTAAACGTGCAGTAAATGCTCGTATGAGGGCATTTGAAATAGGTTCTGTTAAAGATGTTTCGAAACTTGTATTACAAGCAAATAGCCCATAAAAATAAAAACTTCTCAAATGAGAAGTTTTTATTTTTATATCACATGATTACTATTCCCGCGCCAAACTTTCCTGAATTTTATATAACAAGCAATTCTCCACGGAATAATATAAGACACCGCAACGACGTAAAATAATAAACCAATTATTTGCGGATCTAAGCCAACGATATATTGTCTTGAACTATATCTTAAAATAACAATTCCGATAAAAGTAATTAAAAAGGCAGCACTTTTTTTCGTATAAATGTTTCCGTCTTCTCTTCGCTCATAGTTTGTTAGAAATATAAGTGGGATTGCGAAAATCACCCCAATGGATGCTGCTATAGTCACTTGTAATATAGCTGGATGTACTGGACCAAAAAACAATAAAATACCCGGTGTTAAAAATAGTAATGGCCACAAAATACGTTTTCCCGTTCCCTTTATCGGCTTATACATAGAACGATATCGTCGCCAAAAAATTAGCAGTGCCACGCATAAAAAGACGGTTATTAGTGAAGAAGTATCTCCCATACAGTCTTCCTTCTCTCTTAAAGTATTTGTGCTTAAATCGTATCCTCAAAAGAAACTTTACGAATAAATAGAGCGCTAATTATAAAGTATATTAAAATAAGTACTATCGAAATTGATATAAAATTAGGTATATCAATTAACGATTTACTATCAATAAATACCAATTCTTTCAAACCTACCTTACCATAAATTGTACTCGTCAACCCCAAGAAAAAAATCACACTAAAAGCAAAGCCTATCCAATTAAATCTTTTCTGAAAAATAGTTGTTAATTGAAATAAGCTAGCTAATAATAGATAGAACACGAACTGTGCAAAGAATTGTTCGATTGTATGTGCTCCTAAATTTATATGTTTCGTTTCATAAAATGTACCTTGTAAAAGCAAAACTTGTAGAAATGAAAAAATTACTGATTGTAATATGATAAAACATACTGAACCAATAAAGAATTGTAATCTAGTAACGCCAAATGAGACAACTGTACGAAATATGTCATCTTGAACAAGAAAAACACTTGCCACAATAAATATTGCAATTGCAATAGATGAATTATTGAAGATATCATGTAAAAATGCTACCTTTAGTCCCTTTATATCAGTTGCAGTTGTTGTCCATTTTATAAGTAATGCCACACACCAAAAGATAAGAATAGCCTTATAATGAAATTTCATATGTAACTTTAATTGTTTTAAAAGCATTTTCATTTCACCTCATTATCTGTTAGATAAATAAATAGTTTTTGCAGTGTTACTCTGTCTATTTCTAACCCTTCAGTTTCTATTAGCTCATAATCTCTAGCAGAAAGATCTCCCCATATCGCAGAAATCTCTTTATTCCCATACAACTCTTGTTTTACAACATTTTTCCCCATTAAAAAATTTGTCACTTTATCTTTATGTCCTGATATTATGTGTCCTTTTTCTAAAAAATCTTCCACAGAGGATTGAACAGCTAATGATCCTTCTTTTAATATGATTACATTTTCTATAACATGGGACACTTCCTCAACTAAATGTGTTGATAAGATGATTGTTCGTGGATATTCACTATAATCTTCCAATAATAATTCGTAAAACAACTCTCGATGTGCTGCATCTAAACCGGTAGTCGGCTCATCAAAAATAGTAATTGGTGCTCTACTAGCTAAACCTTTAATAATACCAACAATTGTTTGCATACCATGGGATAAATCATAATATTTTTCTTTTGCATTCAATTGAAATTTTTTAATAAGTTCCTCAGCATATTCTTGATCCCAATTTTCATAAAACATGTTACACAAATAAAAAACATCTTTTACCTTACTACTTAAATTAATGTTTTCTTTCACCTTTACGAAACAAATATTTCGCATCGCTTTACTATTTTCAAATACATTTTCACCAAATACAGATACGCTTCCACTACTTGAAATAATCTGACCTGCGAGTATGTTTAATAAAGTTGTTTTCCCCGCTCCGTTTCTTCCAAGCAAACCATATATTTTATGCTCTTCCAATGAAATAGTTACTTCGTTAACAGCTAATTTCTTTTTATATTTTTTAGACAAGTTTTTCGTTTCAAGTGCAATCATCCCTCTTTCCCCTCCTTCGTAATTTTGTGTATCATGTCCATCAATTCGTCTTTTGATATTTCTAGTACTTTTGCTTCTTCCCACACTTTAGGTAAATACTCGGTCATAAAAGTATTTTGTCTTTTTTTTAGTACGACTTCTTTTGCTCCCTTTGTAACAAACATCCCGATCCCTCTCTTTTTATATAAAATCCCCTCATCTACTAGTAGATTTACTCCTTTTGCAGCTGTAGCCGGATTAATTTGTAACATCTTCGCAAATTGATTTGTCGACGGAACTTGTTCTTCTTCAAGTAATATGTCTTTTAAAATATCAGATTCAATTGTTTCTGCAATTTGTATGTATATTAACTTATTTTGTTCTAGAGTAGGTTTCACGATTTCACCACCTTAGGTTCATAGGTTCATTACTTATGTAATTAACCATAGCACAACGTTATATTTTTTTCCGTAATTTTCATCAAAAAAAGAATCATTCAATACTGAATGACTCCCTTAAAAAAATGTCCGTATTTTCAATCATAAAATAACCACATCTTCCTCCATATCACTTAGATTTCCGCACAGGATGTTCATTAAAAAATTGCTTTCGAAAATCTTTATTATTAACTAGCTTTTCTATTTTTTCTTGATTACCGTAAAAGAAATTCATTACGATTCCCTTATTCCATATAAGATCATCCTTTGGCAAATCATTAAATTCTTTATACAGTATGGGTAAAAGTTCTTCTCTTTTTAATGCAAAACTTTGATTTTCAATCTGAAACTCATACCCTTTCGCATTCGGTACTAAAACTGCAAGATAAATAGCATTAAAGAGAAAGTTCTTTTTCATCGTATCCTTTTCGTCAAACCAATACGTCTCAATGATATCTTCTGTTAAGTTACCGTTCTTTTTCTCACCGTATTTCACCGCGATCTTCTCATTTTTCAAATTTATACTTTGAACTGTTTCACCACCAGGTAAGTTTGTAACAATCGCAAACACATCGGAATTATTTCCAACGTGTGTCCCCATATATTTTTTAAAAGCCCCAGGTTCAATATGTGATATTTCTTTTATTTGCTCCCCATTAGAACAAGCAGTAACAACTAATAAAATTGTTAGCATAACACCTGCTATTCTATTCATATACTTCATTAGACACCCCCACGTTCTATTTATTATCCAATCCATACAATGTATCCTTTAAAAAGCCCTTTTAAATATACGCATTTTAATCAAAATTAAAAATTTTCACTTTTTACGTTTACAATTATCCATTAATTGTATATAATTACTAACGTAAGAAAAATATTCTAAAAGGAGGTCGAAGGAAATGATGAAATTACAATTACATGCTTTAACTTTAGCGTTAACTGCACCTGTGTTTTTCGGACAATTAAATATGAATTCGACCACCCTAACGGAGAATTGAAAATCGTACTTTATTTCTATTAATTCATAAATTCGCCACAGGAGGTCGTATACTTTCCTGTGGCTTTTTCACGCCCAGCCATAGGAAAACGATATCTTCCTGTGGCTTTTTCGTGCGATTTTTTAGTCTCATACATTATTTTTTAAAGAAAGGAGCAACATTCGATGACTATTAGCGTATTGTTTTTAAGTATTACGATTCAAAGAAATACACTTTCCAAAGCTGAAATTCTTCATAATGAGCAAATTACAAAAGCTATGAATGATGTTAAGGAGCGCCAAGTGCTTTATTGCGATCACCTGTAATTCCTTTTCGAAAGGAGGAATTCGTCCATGACTTTTCATATTTTCTTTTTTACGACAGCACTTCAGAAAAAAACGTTATCTGAAGCTGAAATCTTTCGTAAACAACAATTAAAACAAACTATGGATAAAATAACGGACATTAAAAGTTCGTATTATACACAAATGTATTAAAATTTTTTTTAAAGGGGCAATATCCTAATGAAATTCAAAGCTTTCTTTTTAACTATCACCATTCAAAAACGTAAATCTTCAAAAGCTGAAATCTTACGTGAACAACAAATTAAAATTATTATGGACGAAGTAAAAGAGCGTCAGTCCTCTTATTACAATCGCCTTTACTAAATAAATTATAAAGGGGTAATTTCCTAATGAAATTTAAGGCTTTCTTTTTAACGATTACCATTCAAAAACACAAACTTTCAAAAGATGAAATTTCTCGTGAACAACAAATAAAAAACATTATGGATGATGTGAAAGCGCGCCAGTCCTCTTATTACAATCGTCTTTACTAAATAAATTATAAAGGGGTAATTTCCTAATGAAATTTAAAGCTTTCTTTTTAACGATTACCATTCAAAAGCGTAAACTTTCAAAAGATGAAATTTCTCGTGAACAACAAATTAAAAATATTATGGATGATGTGAAAGAGCGTCAGTCCTCTTATTACAATCGTCTTTACTAAATAAATTATAAAGGGGTAATATCCAATGAAATTCAGAGTATTATTTTTAACAATTACCATTCAAAAAAACAAACTGTCTGAGTCTGATATGCTTCATGACCGACAAATTGAGCAGGCTATGTACAACGTAAAAGAACGACAAAGTCATTATTGTAGTCACCTGTAATTCCTATTCGAAAGGAGGAATTCATGTATGAAGTTTCACCTTTTCTTTTTAACCATTACGATTCAAAAAGAAACTATATCTGCAAATGAAGTAAAACAAGAGGAACAGTATAAAAAGATTATAGATGAAATTCGTGATCGTAGAAGCAAGTACTACACTCACCTATAATTGTTTGAACTTATATTAGAAATGAAAGGAGTCGATTATGATGTTAATAACGCGGTGTAAAGAAATGATTTGGATAGTTCAGAGGGATTCCACATAGTTCATTTAACAAAAATTCACCGCCTGATTTGATGTGTAAAAAATATACAATAATAAGTATTTCATACACTAAAAAATAAAAGATACACCCCTTTTTATTAAGCGGTGTATCTTTCTCAACATATTCTATTTCCGTTTACTTCGTTTCGTCTTAAACAATCTCACTAAGTTCGAAACAACTGTTTTTGTTACCGCATAAGCTGGTACTGCTAAAATCATTCCGATAATTCCCGCGAAATTACCTACCCCTAAAATAAGGATGATAATTGTCAACGGATGGATATTTAATTTTGAACTCATAATACGCGGTGAAATGATGTTACTTTCAAACTGTTGTACGATTGTTACTATAATAATTACGTACAGAGCTTGCATCGGAGATACGAACAGACCTATAATGACAGCTGGTGCTGCTCCGATAAATGGACCTAAGTTCGGAATTATATTTGTAAATGCTGCAATAATTCCTAAAACGAAAGCATACGGTAAACCGATGATTAAATAACCAGTAAATGTAAAGGCACCAATAAACATACAAACGAGCGCTTGACCTTGAATATATGCAGATAATGTTTCGTTCGTTTCCTTTATGATACGAAGTCCTTCTTCACGGTAAGAATCTGGTAATACACTAACAGCTTTTCCTGGAAATGCATGTCCATCTTTAAACATATAAAATAAAATGAACGGTACTGTAAAGATAACTAACGCCACGTTCGTGATAATACCAAATAAAGCCGTTGCACTCGACGTAAGTGTGTTTGGTATTTCCTTTAAGTATTCAATTGCATTTTTCTCAATTGTCTCAATGGAAACGTAGTTTTGTGTAGATAGCCATTCAAATAATCTATGATGGGATAGATCTTGTATGTATACTTTTCCCTCTTTTATGTAAGTCGGCATATTTTTTACTAAATCCATTAACTGTTGTGAGATGGTTGGAACAACTACTCCAATAGCAACTCCAGTTAATGTGATGATAAAAAGATACAGTAGTAAAATCGCTAAACCTCTAGGTACTTTTTTATTCTCCAAAAAGACTAACAATGGGTTAAATATGAAGTATAAAAATAACGCGATTAAAATTGGGAAAAATAATGTTGATATGAAGATACCAATCGGTTGAAATAGAAACGATATTTTTGTGCAAATAAATATAATTCCTACAACCATCAGCACTTCTAATGTCCAAAAGTGCACTTTCGATTTCAAAAAAACGTCCTCCTTTAAACTAGCACTTCTCTTCATTGTACCAAATTAAACTTAGATTTCACATAATATTTTCCTTTACAATATTCCAAAATCCCATTAAATACACTACAATGAGATTACAGACAAATTTGCAGGTAAAGGTGATAAATATGACACAATGCATCATTTGCAGAAAAGATACGAAAGAACTTAGTGAACAATATGTCATTCCAGAGATATTATGTGGATATTATTTCATAAATTCAATTTGTGATTCATGTCATGAACATATGACAACAAATATTGATCGTCCTTTAATTAGACATAAATTAAGTCAATATAAGATTGAGCAAATGAAAAAACAAATCGATTCCCCTCTCTATACGAATGAACATGGTGAGGAGCTAGCAGCCGCTGAGACAGATGTAGTCGAAGTAAGTGATGAGATACTTTATTCCAATGCATTAATTATGAAACTATGTAAAAAGCACGATATTTCATTACATAATGAAATTTGGAAAGAAGAGCGCGTAACAAAAGTAGCTAGTTCTATTCAACGTGAATTGCTTTTAGATAACCGTAAATATAAAATGAGTGTATTAAAAATGGCTTATACTTTTGCTGTACAAACAATTGATGGCTACTTTGACGATCCAGATGCGATTGATATTTCTACCATTCTATTAAATGCCGATTTCATGGAATTAAAGGAAAAGAGTATCGTTCGTGACTTAAGCAAAAGCTCTTTATGGAATACATTAAATACAACGAGCGAAAACCATTACTTTATTTTACTTAGTGATAAAGACGGTCTATTCTGCTTCATTCGCCTATTTGATATTTTTGATGTTGTTGTTCATTTATCAGAAAAAAGATACAATCTTCCATCACCAATTGTCGGCGTAAATAATGTAGACAAAAAAGGATTTTTTGTGGAAAGTTTAAAACAGTATATGGATGGGCTATTTAAAGAAACTACACGTTCTATTTAATCCATATAGGAACATACGGTCTCCTTTCTTCATGAAAAGACACTGTGTTATAATGAGTGTGAAAAGAACAATACAATCACATAAAACAATTAAAACCTGTATATAAATAAAAAAGACTAGTGTGCGGCTACACACTAGTCCACGTAACTTAGCAGATTGGATTGTTCATTTATCCTATTTGTTTCGTACAAACACAACAACCCACTTTCTATAGGCATAGGTGGGTTGTTATTTTTTGAGCTTGTCAATTAAGACGACAATAAACGTTAACAATGCAACGAGAAACAGTCCACCTTGCAGCAGCAACGCAATTTCACTCACGAATTATCACCCCCCTCCTACTTTGGAGAAGTGATAATTGAACAACCAACCGTACCATAAGTTACCTCTTAATTTTATCATATTTATTAATTGTTTACGATGAAAACCCGCAAGCTTAAAAACTTGCGAGTTTTTTATTTCTCACTATTTTTTTAAAGCATATGCATCAGCTATCATTTCACCAACGATTTTATTTTCTTGTTGCTTCTCGTCTTTTAATAAAGGGAATAACAGTTCTGCCACTTCTTCCCCCTCCTTGAACTGATTCATATAAATGAATGGATTCGGTTTTTCCAATCAGCGATACGTTATAGAATTAACTACATATTATAAAAACATTTCCTATAAGTTAACTAGTCTTTATTTAAAGACACATATGATTCGTTTGAACATCGTTACTGTTTGTTTGAAATACAGTTCGATTTATATTCATAAAAATTGTATATTTCTTTATTTGAAAGGTATTTTTCACTTACTATTTTTTATGGTCCTTAATCCGCTGTAACCAATAAGAAAACTCACATGCTAAATGCATTTGATGTGATTTAATAAGACTATTAGGACAAAGTGCTGGGAACTCAACAACTAGACTTACTTCTATCCCAGTATCAATATCTTTAAATTGATGCCGAACTCCACCAATAATAGTACCATCTTTCATACGTGCAACACCTGTTGATTGGTATTGGTAAGACTTATCTCTAGGTGTTTTCAATCCCGTTTCGTCACCAAAAACAATGAAAAATTGAACTGGGAACGGAGAATTACCTGTAGTTTCGATAACCTCTAATTCATTTTCCCCAAAGGGGCTTAGTACATAGTGATCAGGACAAGCCGATAAATTCACTTGATTATTTTCACGTGATTGTTCAAGCATAAAACTATCAATTCCATTTATAGCTTCTTCTGCTGTAATCCCATCTAAATAGATGCTTGTTTTTGAAAATTTTCGTCTATCACCAGATAAAACAGTACAGATACGCATACCTATTCCACTTAATCTAAGTTTTGATTTCAGTTTATCATACATTTCATTATATGAATATTTCAACTTTACTTCCGTTAGCTTTTTTATCATGACGTCTGTATCATTTATTTCAGGCCCTTTATGTCCTAATGTATTTAATGCTTTTTTAATACGTTCTCTTTTCCATTTTGTAAGTTGCTCTTGCGAAATATTGTTTCCATCGATAATAATCTTCATATACATTCACCTTCTTTTTGATCGTATCGTAGTGTAGTTAATACTAAATTAACCATTTCTTGCTTCGTATCTAGATTCAACTTTACTTCTGAATGAGCAATACTGCTAAGACCGTATAAAATAAATCCAGAAGCTAATGAGGAGTTGTCAGTATAAAAAATCCCCGTTTTCACTCCTTCTTCAATTACTTGTCGAATTAATGGTTGAATTCGTGTGAATAATTTCTGTTCCAGTTGAAAATGTTGTTCCGTCTGAAACGAACTCACATTTTTATAGGGTGCTAATTTTTCAATAAATGTCCAAAATATATCTAGAGAATCTTTCATCTTCTGCATTACAGACCGTTCATTTGAAATAAGTATTTCTTCAATTAACTCCATATTTTTCACAATGAAGCTATTTAAAGTCTCATCAACAAAATCTTCTTTAGATTTAAAGTAATAGTAAAACAACCCTGTTGCTACACCAGCCCGACTAACAACATCTTTTATGCTAAATCCTCCCATACCATTTTTCATATATAGTTCAAAACCAATATCCATTAACTCTTGGCGTCTTATATCGGGTTCTTTTGATATTCTTTTCATACGTCATCTCCTACTATGTTTTTTACCACGACTGAATCTGATTCAATCATAAACGACTGAACTCGATTCAGTCAATCTTATTTGATAAATTTAAAAATCAATTTAGAAACTAAGCAACAAAATTCCTACAAAAAAAGAGTAATCCCAAGAAATATGCTTCTAACCTTAGATTTATCAAAAAAGTTAGATCATATAACTTGAGACTACTCATTTTCATTAAACACGTATTCTCTTTTCAAATCGATTAAACTTTATTTTAGCCGCACCATTTCTGTCTCTACAATCATTTGAGGAAGCGACTTTTGAATTATTTCCTTTAATACATAAAGAGCTTCATCCACATAGCTACCTTCAAAACTCTCTAAGGGCTCAGGTAACTCATCCTCATCTAAAATAAAACATTCTCCACTTGGCATTACCATAATATCAATAATTAAGTCTTCAAATGACACTAGTTCGTCTGTTATTTGCGTATTTTTTACAACATTAAAATAAGCGCCTAAATACATTCCGTTCTTATCTCTCCATATGTATAAATTGTACGGACGATTTTCCCAGTAGTATGCAATGGTGTAACTTCCTTTTGGGATTGTTAAACTCGAATCATTTGTATTCATCGTAAATGAATACTGAACCTCATAAAATAACACGATACTTTGCGATTTCTTTTCAAGTATTAAGCAATTGTGATCTACTATTGTCGAGTCATATCGGATTTTTCTTTCTATAATTTCACTTTTAGGTGTTCGTAATTTATTCATTTTTTTGTTTCCCCTTATGCTATTTCTAGTCTTAATTATATCCGTTTATATAGCGATAAAGAAGTGTACGGTCTACAATTACACAATAAAACTCCTTCTTATTTAGAAGGAGTTTTTCACTATCCACCATTCATATGTTTTAACCTTTCAGTAACCGCATCATAAAATTTTCGTTTCTCATCAACATTTAAGTGAACACGACTTACTGTTTTAGTAAATCCATACAACAACTGCACTTTCACTGGCTCTTTTAGCGTTATTTCAAAAGTAGCAGGTTCTTTTATGAACTCCATAACAGTTGCATCCAGCACCTCTTTTTCTTCTTTTGCTGTTAGGGGTTCCCCCTTGTAGAATGCAATATTATCAATTTGTGTAAATGGCAATACAACTTTCTTTCCTAATCCAATTTGAATGATAACTTGTTCTTCTGTTACGACAATTGGATTTTTACGCATCGCTTGTATTTCAGCTAAAAAATAAATCATCGCATATACGTTTAGTATGAGTAAAATCCAAGCTATTACTGGATTCCATTGATGAAGTAAATAGTGAAAACCGATACTTTCAATTAATGTTGCGTGAATAATCATAATATAAACACCTATAGCGCCGGTCTTTTTGTGATAGGAATATGTGCATTCACCATCTGGTACTTTTTCACGCCACGATAAAAATGCATAATAGATTAATTTACACTCAGTAAGAATGATACTTACAGCCTTACTTCTTTTCATAGTAGCATCAAACGCTGCATCAATCGCATAAGAAAATGAAGAATACTCACTTCTATATTCTTTATATCGTTTTATTATTTTAGGAAGTACTCTTATAATTTTATATATAAGAAACAGTTCAAAACATACGAACACAATTTCTCCAGCAACTATTACATACGAAACAAATGAAAAAGCTTGTAAATAATCACTAGGAATTATAAATCTTGCGAATACATATCCAGCTATAACTACAGGAAACATATACGTTAACGAATATCTTTTCCGTATAATAAAGAAATATGTGATGACTGGAATTACAAACATAAAATCTAATAATGAACCGAGGACTACTTCTTTCGGGGCAGCTGGCACTATTGGCAGGGCATACAATAAATAGTTTGATAACATAATTAAAGATACGAGTCCAATCCAAATGCCTTTTTTCCTTCTTGAAATTGATGGATTCATTCCTTCTCTCCTCTATTCAAAAACCTCATTTAAATGGTCTTTATAAAATGAAATAGCACGTTCAAATTCTTTTATCTCATCTACTTTCACAACTGTCTCTAACAGTAATTTCATCGCTTCTTCATGTTCGTTTACGTTATATTTTGCTAATGATAAAAACACTTTCATCACGTCATTTTCCGGGAACTTCTTTATCCCTGCTTCTAATAAAGTAATCGCTTTATCATATTCCCCTATACAACGATACGTACTGCCAAGACCGATATACGCACCGCAAAGGGATTCACCATCAAGTCCGTTCGCAATTGCCTGTTCATAATACGGAACCGCCTCCGTTTCAAGACCCATTACATCATGTATCCAAGCACATTGATATAGTACTTCTGCATCCCTCGTAAAGTTTGTTAATCCTATAAGTATCTCTCTAGACTGCGCATATTTCTTTTCATTTCTAAGTTTAATAGCTTGCTTTAATAAATGTTCCATACAATCCACTCCTCACAAAATGTTCATTATGCATATATCATGTATTACACATTTACGAGCAGCTAATGGCCTATTTATTCCATTGACTCAATTTAATAATTAGTGAGGGCTAAGTTCCCCCACTAATTTAATATTAACTCCATTACATACTATGCGACTGCATCTCTTTCTAAAAGCTTAAATTTACATCGCAGTGATACGATTACATAAATGCTCTAACATATTGACAATTTCTTTTGCAGTTTCATCTTTCCCATTACATAACTTCACATTACCGTCTTGTCCAATAACGTGATGCACAGCACCGCGAGAATATAAAGAATGCGGTGAGTTTGCTACCATTACACTTGCTTTTGCATCTTCCATTCTTTTACTTGCTCTTTCAATAAGTTCTGCTTCATTTACGTCACTTTCAAGTTTAAAGCCAACGAGTATCGTTTCTGGATCCCAACTCTTTATTTGTTTTAATACTTTTGGCGCTTTTTGAAAATGAATAATTGGAGCGATGTCACTTGAAATCTTTCCGTTCATATTAAGAACATTTCCATCTTTATCACAAATCTTTTCGACAACCCAATCTGAGCCAGCAGCAGCCATAATAACTGCATCTACTTTTTCATGTGTAATAATACTTTTCATCTTATCTTGTAAATCAATAATCCCCTCAAATGGGTGCAATTCTAATTGGTTATTTACATCCATTGGCTTCTCAGCGAAATAGCCATGCAAATATATTACATGTGCGCCCTTTGTCATTAGCTCTTCCGCAATAATTCTTCCAATCGTACCTTTTGCTAAATTTGTATGTCCACGTACTTGATCCCATTTTTCTAGGCAGCCGCCGCTCGTAATTAATACTTTTTTCTCCTGCATAATAACCATCCCTTACTGATTTTTCGCACGAAACCACTCTGTTCCAAAGTCAACTGCATCACGCTGCCTCATAAAACGGCACGTCGCATTCCCTATCTTCCCACGCGTAACTGTTCCTTTAAGCTCATATTCAACTCCGATTTCTACAAACGTATCAGAATCGTAATCCATTTCAACGAATTCTTTCCATACTCTTACACCTTCTTCTATAATAGGTGCTCCTACCTTTATTAACTCGCGTGCACCTGTACGTACCTCAGATAAATGTATAGACGTATTAGAGTCATAACCAACACCAAGTAATAATATGTATCCATCTAAATCGTATATTTTTCGTAATGGCGATTCTTCACCAAAACTTATGGAAAGTGAATGATTCGCTGTAATTTCTTCTGCGTGTTGCCCCCATGCTGCAAAACTACTGAGTGGATGATTACTGCGCAATACATTCGGATATGTACGAAAACATTCAACTACTTCTCCCATTGCCCTTGTTGGTGTTATACGTGGATCAAATGCTGGGACGTTATCCCGAATAATTTGCCACCATTCTTCTGGTACAGGTGGTCTTGACCAATGTTTTGGATCGGATAAATCCGAAGATTGCGTCGGCATAATTATCGTTCCTTCTTCTGTAACAACTTTCATTAACGCTTCTACTACGGCAACTGCACCGCCTGATATCCAACCGATTGAACTTAATGAAGAATGTACAATAACTGTTATTCCCTTTTCTATCCCTAATGCTTTTAAATCATTTGTAATTGTTTCGATTGTATTTGGAAATTGTGTATTCGCCACTATGTCATTCATTTTCACGATTGTTCCCCCATTTTGCTTTAAACTAATACATACATATATTATCATATTTTTCTTAATTTTTAACTTAATCATTCCAATTACTATACCTCTGTCGTTTTTATCATATCGGAAACAGTTAAATTATTGTATATTAATTTAAAATAAATATAGAAAGGTAAACACAATCAAAAACTTTCAATCTAGCAATCTTAATTTATACTAATATGAAATAGCCCATCACAAATGATGAGCTATTTATTTTATTCATTCTCTAAATAACAATAAAACCTCTCTACCCCCAGATATTTCTCTCCCAAGCTTTCAATCTTAAAGTTACATTTCTTGTAAAATCCGACTGCCTCTGTATCTGTCTCAGCCTCAATATATGTTAACTCATATTCCCTAATTATTTCTTTAATCATTTGAAGTGCAATTCCTTGATTGCGATATTTTTCATCAACAGCTATGTGACACATTCTCGCTCTATTTGTATGAATTAGCGCTATACCTATGCAACCCTTATTCCCATATTTATATAGCACTGCCTGATCATTTTTATACATTGAAACTGCTTTAAATAAGCTTGCTTCACTCGGACCGGTCGCATGCTTTAATACTTTTTTAATGGGATCTATTTCTAAATGCTCAACACGTTGTAACATCCTATCTCCATCCTTTCTCATGAAAAAAGATTAGCTCTTTATTGAAAAAGAGCTAATCTTTTTATGCCGTTATTTTCTCTTCTTTTTTCACAACTACAGCTACATAACTATGAAGTATCATTCCGACAATTACAAGACTCATTCCAACCCACGATAAAGAAGACGGAATTGGAGCCGATAACCAGAGCAGCTCTCCTACTAATGCAAATAAAACTTCACCAGACTGTGTCGCCTCGACTGTTGCTAATTTTTGCGGATCATCTTTTACAAGATCTGTCGCAAAGAAGAATAATACCGTTGCGATTAACCCTGAACTAACTGCTACAATAAAACATTGGAAAACTTGACTACTTGACGGTAGTCCGCCTGTTGATACTTCATAACCAGATAGTAAAAACCAAAATGGTAAACTTGCTAATGTCATACCGAGAACTCGTTGGAAGACATCTAATTCGCCCTTACATACTTGCATCATTTTTCTATTTCCAAGTGGATATGCAAACGCAGCAATGAGTACAGGAACCACACATAAAATGGTTTCACGAATCCCTAAAGAAGAAGCGTGTTCTACTTGCATAAGAACAACACCGAATAAAATAATGCCTGACATTACTAATTCTTTCATTGGAAGTTTTTTATGTAATGGGTCTACCGCAAAAAATGGTGTTAACAAAATCCCTGCAACTATTGTAATTTGCCAAGTCGAAGCGACAAGCCACCCCGGTCCAAACGCACCCGCGAAACTAAGCGGTGCATAAAAGAGACCAAACCCTACAATACTCCATAACAACCACTCTTTCGGATTGTTTTTCATATATTGCAAGAGTTGTTTTAAATTCCCTCTATACATGACAATAAGTAGTAGCATTGGAACCATAAAGTAATACCGTAGTGATGCACTCCAAATCCAACTCCCGCCCCCTAAGTCCATCGACCGGTTTAACACAAAGGTAAAGGCAAAGAAAAACGATGCCAATATCCCTACTGCAATAGCTTTCATTATAAAACCCCTTATATAGTTTCTTTTTCTACTATATAACAAAATGAATATAATTAATATTCAAAAATTTAATCATACATGCGGTCTACTTCTATATAACTTTCGTAATCGACTAATATGAGCTTGATGGTACCGATTATGATCGGCTATATGCCATATTCCCCACCTTATAGTCGCATTTTCTCCCTTTTCATAAAAAACTTCTCGTGTTAAATCATTTTCTGTTAGTTTCATACATTCCTCATAAAACATATGTTGCACAGCTTCATAATCTTGCATTAATTCTTGTAATTTGTACTTTCTTAAACTAGGCAATTTTCCCATTTCATTCAACATTGGTCCATATTTATTTTCAAGTGCAGGCGGAACTCCCTCTCCTTTTAAACGGTACACCCAGTGTAAATCGACTACTGCTAAATGCTGAAGTAGCTGTCCAATGTTATTTTCATTATTTTCAGACCCTTTATAGGATAGTTCGTTCTTTTCAATACCTTCGACTAACCTTTGCAATCGTTTAAATGTATCAGTAACCGTTGCATACAAAATTGCCACGTTGGGGTTCATATCTTTTTCTAAATGGAGATCTTTCATGATAATATCCTTCCTTTAAAGAAACAACACCATATTTTCATCATCACTATACACACCATTCACCTTTATAGCTCTTTTTTCAATTCCATACGTTTTAAAGCCCATTGATTCATACAATTTTTTTGCTGGTTCGTTTGTAGATACAACACCTAATGTCAATTGCTCTAGTTTTATATCTCGCGCTCTTTGAATGGCATTTGTTATTAACTCACGTGCCAATCCGTTCCGCCTGTTTTGTGCATCTACATACATCGCAACGATATGACCTTTATGTTTATACGCCTCTCTCTCTTCTGTTAGTAAAGTGACAACTCCAACTAAATGATTTTCTTCATTAAATGCACCAAATGTACAACTAGTAGTAGCTGTTAAATTACTTTCCACTCGCTTAATAGGATTTTCCTGGCGAATCGCCTCTTCATAAGTTGTTACAAATGCCTCTGGATTTACTTGTAAAGCTTGTAAACGTAAGTCCCAATATTTTTCCGCATCTTCTTTCGTAAGTAATCTAATCATTTTCCCCATCCCCCTTTTAGTTTACATAACATTTTTATAGACTATTAAATAAAGATTGATATTCTTCTTTTAACATACTATAACGATAGCGATGAATGAACTTCCCTTTACGTAACCGATCATTTCTCATTATTCCTTCACAAACAAATCCTGCTTTTTCATAACTCTTTCTAGCTTGTAAATTATCTTCGTCTACTCGTAGCCATATTTTTTCTAATTCGAATACAGAAAAGCCAATTTGTAACATACTGTATAGTGCTGCCATTCCATATCCTTTACCCCAATATTCTTTATTTCCAATGGCAACCCCTAGTTCAGCATTTTTATTTGTATTATCAAAGTTTTTTAGGTCTATCCATCCAATGTGTATACCTTCCTTTGTAACGATAGCTCGTTGTTCATAACCATTCCCTCGACTTATGCATGCTTCAATCCACCTTCTCGTATCTTCACGAGTGAACGGTGGATATTGATCTGGTACAACTAAATGCTTGGTTACTTCTGTATCTAATGACCATTGATATCGATCTTCTACATCATCTATTGTCAGTTCTCTTAATTGAACGAATGGTACATTCACTTTGCTATCCCCTTTTCATTTCCCTATAGAAAATCCTTCGAACATTCTTCCTCCGTATTGATCTAGCGTGTTTTCTACAAAAGTAATTAATTCATTTTTCTCCTCTGTTTTATAAAAATGATCAAAAGCCGCTACAAAATGTTCTGCATATTGCTCGTCATACCTTCTTAACACTCTAATAAACCATTTTGAATTTCCAAGCCATTGACCATTTATCCTTAAAACATATTCATGTACTAAATCAGCTAATAAATTGGCGATGAACAATTCTTCTTCTCTCTTTGTTGCACCAATGAAATCATCCAAGGTATCCGTAATAAAATAGCGTTTCTGCTTCATCGTTTCTTCTGACCATTTTTTTGGTCCTTTATTTAATAAATCATTCGCTTCTCTTTTAAGTGTCTCTACAATTTCATCTTTTCCTTTTAGCACAATCCCTTCTGAAACTAATTGAGGTAATGAAGGTCTCCCGCGCTCACAATCACTTTTAAAAAAGGTTTTATACGTTTCAAAATTATGTACGAATACTTCAACAGGCCAGCCATTACTATAGAAGGATTCTCTATAACAAGATGACAAACTTTGGTCGAATATTACAATATCAAGGTCAGATGTTTTCGTAGCCTCTCCTCTAGCCACACTTCCCCCTAGTAAAGCAACATCACAATTCGAAAATTGTGATGTAATTATGCTTTGTGCCGCTTCCATTGGTTTCATAACCGTTCCCCTTTTCTTATTTCACTTTCTTTTTTTCAGCTCTTTCTCTCGCTTTTTTTATATACGGTTCTGCGTCTGGTGTTTTGCATGACGTTGCACCATGATCAACTTCTACTTTTCCAATTTCACGTGCAATTTCAATTGCTTGTTGCTCTAAAGCTTCATTTCGAATCCCTATCGCGATTAAAGCACTATTCATCGCTTCTTTTTTTCTATTTTTTTCATTATGTATATTTGCTTTAATTTCTTCTAGATACGGAGTGAAAAATTCATCATGTAACGTTTTATTTTTAATCGCTATATTTGCTAATAAAGACCAACCTGCTCTTCCAATCCATTCATCATCAGACTTCGTCCACTCTTCCATTCTTTCTATTGCGATTGGTGACGTACATATAGCTGTCATAAGAACGTCCATTAAACAATAGTAATCAACATCCTGAACCCATCTATTTAGTTGTTTTGACGTTAGTTTCTTCGGATCTAAAATCATCGTTGCTAAAGTCATTGCATCCATATTTTTCGTTTCCCATAATGAGATTGCTAAATCATGATCCTTTTTTATCCTCTTTTTCAACAATTTTAAATTTGCAAAACTAACTCCAAATAACGGCTCTTTTGCCCCATGATTTTTAAAGATTTTACGGTTTTGTTCTGTTCCATATTCTTCTAGTTGCTGCATTACTTCTTCAAGTAACATAGATCCACCTCTTTTATATATTTTGTTGCCTTCACATATGTATGTACGATATATTCTACATTATTTTTTGGTTTTCCTATATTTATTTTTAAAATACGGTATGTGAAATTTTATTGATGTTCTTTAAAATAAAAAACATCCTCTTCCTTATTTTTCACACGGTTGTTCATTCACACTCTGTATACAATACTCCACAAGCGCATTCAACGGATTTATTATGTTCCTTCCTATTATATTTTCTACCCTTGTAGCAGCATCTACCATAGATAATTGTGCAACTGAAAGCATTTCGTTTCTATCTTTCATAATTTCATATAAATACTTTTCTAATTTAACATCATGCTCTTCTTTACGACCTTGCATAATTAACTCAAATATCCCTTCTATCACTTCTACTTTTACATGTATGGATTTATTATTCTGCCGAGCGTATTGTTTTAAACGTTCCATCGTTCCTGAAACCGTACGATTATTTGTAAAAAGTATTGTTTGTGGCTCTTCAATATGACAAATCATTTCAAAAAATGGCTCATCAATTTTCAATATAGGTATGTCTATTTTGAAATTCTCATCTAATAGCGTAATATAATCTGTACAAGTTAATAAAAGTGTATCTATATCACTTTTGGCTATATACTTTATAATATCTTTTAAATTACTCCGTGCTTGTTCTTTTTCAAAATCGCAATCTTTTTTTAATATGCGTGATAAGATGGGATCTACAAAATGGAGTATTTCGATTCCAAAAGATTGCAATGCTCGGTCAATGTATTCAATATTTGAATGATGAGCATGTAAACAAGCTAATTTTTTCATACTTTTCCTCCCTTTCTAAAACAAAAAACGTGAATGAACCATTATTACATGCAGTTCCATTCATTTAATTCTTGTTTCATTTTTTCAAACCTGCAAAACAGTGAAATCTTACATGCTTTTTAACAAACTTTTTTGCGCTTGTAAAAAAGTTTTTTTGCATTTCCCCCTCTAAAATTGCTAATATAGTAGAGTAGAACTTTTATAGAGAGTAGGAAAATTATGCACAATGGAATTCGGATGACAACTTTAGTGAAAAGGGCTCTGTTGATTTGCGCTGGGGTATTATTTACATACGAAGCTGCTTACGGATCAACACATATCGCTCTAGCAAGTACAGAGGATGAAGCGAAATCTGTTCAACTTGTAAGTGAAATTCAAACGTCCCTTGCTCCGAAAGAAGCTCCAAAGCACTATAACGGGCAAGTTAGAAAAGTCGCTTACTTAACATTTGACGATGGTCCTGGAAAATACACAGCTGAGCTTTTAGATATGTTAAAGAGTGAAAATGCAAAAGCAACATTCTTCCTAATTGGTTCAAACGTAAAAGCTTTCCCTGATCTTGTAAAACGTGAAGATGCTGAAGGCCACTATGTTGGGATGCACAGTATGACTCATAACTACAAGAAACTTTACACAGAAGGTCATTACGTTGATGAAATGAAAGAAGACCAAGGCTTAATCGCTGGCGTTCTAGGAAAATCTCCAGTATTAACTCGTCCATCTTACGGCTCAATGCCAGGGTTAAATGAAGCTCTTCGCAACAAAGTTGTTGAAAATGGTTTAAAAGTTTGGGATTGGACAATTGATTCATTAGACTGGAAATACAACAAAATGCAAGTAGACGCTGCATCTGCTAAAATCGTAGAAAACGTTCTACATGGTGCTACAAACCCAACAGAAGTTATTCTAATGCATGATATTCATCCACAATCAGTTAAAGCAGTACCTGGTATTATTAAAGGGCTGAAAGAAAGAGGATATGAATTAGAAGCCTATAATGAGAACGAACACTTCCCATTAAACTTCTGGCATGATAATCGTATGTAATAAAAAGACTTGATTCCCTCTTGTAGGTTATCAAGTCTTTTTTTATCGTTTTGGGAATTTCCTTTGTTGCTCTTCAATAGAACGAATAATATTCTCCCTATCCTCTTGAGTTATACCGATAGAAAATTCGTATTCTTCTTCCTTACACCATGTGGGGTTAAGTTCCAGCGATAAGCGAATAACAATGTTAAACTCCCCTGCTTTTCCCCCAATAAATTCAAACGCTAAATTTGGTTCTATGAAATCTAGTTCGTTATATTTAGGGTTTGGTAAAGATTCAAACCATTTTATCATGTACTGTAAATCGTATGTTTGTAAAAAAGGATCCATCGTTTCAAAAACTTTATTTTCTTCTGATAGTTTCGCTTTTACTCTTAACCAATTTCTATCACACTCGTCTTTTGCATCTGCATATTGGTAATTTACAACCTCTAAATGTAATGATATTTTTTCATTTTGAAAATTCATGCATAGACTCCTTTTATTTTACCCTATTTTGAAAATATACTTTTCTGTTTCAATATTGATCCTCAAGGAAAATCAAAAGATTTTACAAACAATCATAACACATTTTTTTCAAACCAATCCCTATTTCTTTTATTCAAATTCCCTCACTTTCTTACACTTTAATATTTAAATAAAAAGACTTGAATTCATAATTAGAATTCAAGTCTTTTTATGCTCTATTATTTAGAAAACATTCCCTAGCAATTTCGCAATTTCACTAATTAAAATACCAACAACAGCAAAGTCGGAATCACCGAATGTTGTATTTTCAAATCCTAATCCACCTAATATAGGTAGTAATATAGCTGGTAGGAATGAGATTAATAATCCATTTACAAAAGCTCCAAGTATTGCTCCTCGTCTTCCTCCAGTTGCATTTCCAAATACAGCAGCTGTTGCCCCTGTGAAGAAATGAGGGATTAATCCTGGCACTATTACACTTAATCCGATAAACGGAAGAATAAACATAGATAGTAATCCAGCAATAAAACTTGTTAAAAAGCCAATAATAACCGCATTTGGCGCGAATGGGAAGATTGTTGGACAATCTAATGCTGGTTTGGCATTTGGTACAAGTTTATCTGCTATCCCTTTAAATGCAGGGACAATTTCTGCAATCAACATACGGACACCAGCTAGAATAATATATACACCCGCAGCGAATGTAATTGCTTGCATGAATGAATACACGAGATAATTTTGTCCGTTACTTAATTCTGTTTCGATAAAGTTTTTCCCAGCAAATGGTGCAACAATAAAGAATAACACAGCCATTGTTAATGACATAGAAACTGATGTATCACGTAAAAACCCTAATGACTTCGGTACTTTAATTTGTTCTGTAGATTTTTCCTTATTTCCAAATTTACTACCAACAAATCCTGCTGCTAAATACCCAACTGAACCGAAATGGCCAATTGCGATATCATCCATTCCCGTAATTTTTCTAACATACGGTTGAAGTAGAGCTGGAAAAATGACCATAAGTAATCCTAAAATAATAGACCCACTAATAACTAGTGAAGCGCCTTTCATCCCTGTAGTTGAAAATACAGCTGAAATTAAACATGCCATGAATAAGGTATGATGACCAGTTAAAAATACATATTTAAATCTTGTAAATCGTGCAATTAGTAAATTAGCAATCATCCCAAATACCATAATTAATGCCGTTTCTGTTCCTAAAGTTTGCTGTGCTATCGCAACAACAGCTTCGTTATTTGGAATAATCCCTTTAATATGAAATGCTTTATCAAATATTTTACCAAAAACATCTAAAGCCCCTATTAATATAGTGGCTCCGCCTCCTAAAACGACGAAGCCCATAATTGTTTTTAATGTTCCTGAAACTGTATCTGCAAAATTCTTTTTTTGCAATAGTAAACCACACATAGCAAACAATCCAACTAATATTGCAGGCTGTCCCAAAATATCTTTCATTATTAAATCAAACATAGCACTACTCCCCTTTCACCGTTTCTACATCAGGTGTTTTTGTAATGCTTCTTTAATTTCATTTAAATCTAGAATGTTTGTTAATCCAGCAACTGTGCGAGTACCATCTTCAAGGTTGCAAATGATATCTTTCGCACCTAAATATAGATCTGCTTGTTCTGATTTACTTGATGCTAAATCCGTATGAGAAACTTCAGCTTGCATACCAAGTTCAGTTAATATTTTCTTTACATTCATTTCTATAATAAAACTACTTCCTAATCCATTTCCACATACAACTAATACTTTTTTCATTTCAATCTCCCCTTTAATTAGAATATTTAGCTATCATTTCTAGCATTTTATCTTTTGAATTTGAATGCATTAACATTTCTATGTTCGTTGGTTCAGATAACATCTCACTTAATTGTGCCAATGCCTTCAAATGTGTCTCGTTATCTATAGCTGCTAATACAATAATTAAATTTACAGCATGCTCTTGTTTTTCTGAAAATAACACACCCTCTTTTAGTTGTAATAAACTCATCCCTAATTTTTTGACACCTGCTTCTGGACGAGCATGAGGTATAGCGATTTTAGGTGCAATTACAATATACGGGCCTAACTTCTTTACATTCGCAATCATTTCAGAAATATATTCTTCAGAAATATGTCCACTTTGTAATAAAGGTTCCGACGCAACACGAATTGCTTCCTCCCACGTCTCAACGTGATTCTCAAGCTCTATAAATTCTCTAGTTAATAGCTCGTTTAACATAGGCTTATATTTCTCCTCCTTATCAATATGTACCGGACCACTCATAAACTCTCTCAATTCATTTTTTAAAGATTTTTCATCTAAAATGTCTGTGTATTTTTGGATAATACCCATCATCATATCAACTGAATCATTTTGATTTTCGCCATATAAAGCTACATTGACTTTTCGTAGTAACGATGCTTTTTCGGAATCGGTCAAAATTGGATTTACCATAAAGATAGGAATTTTCCCCTTCTCCAGTTCAGTTGTAGTAATAATACAATCTACATCAAATGTATTTGATTCATATTCCCGCTTTGAAATGGCTTTTAAAATATCTACACTTGAAAACACTTGCTCTAATTGGTACTGCAACATACGTGATGTACCAATACCATTTGGACAAACAAGTAGCGCGGTTTTTCTTGGGCTGGGAACGATTCCCTCTTTCCTCATCCAAGCACCAAAGTGCATAGTAATATATGCCATTTCATCATCTGAAACTATTTTTCCAACATATTCTTCAAAATGATGAATTACTTTTTTTGTAAGAGTATATACTTCTTCATAATTTTGCTGGATTGTATAAAGTAATGGATTTTCTATTTCAATCCCGTACTTTACACGATAATATGCCGGTTTCATATGCAGATATAGGTCTGAAGCAAGTCCTTTAAAATCTTGAAATATAACACAAGCATAATGTTGAAAATCCTTTATCATATATCCGACCATTGAATGTATTCCATCAATCTCACTTTTTTCAAAGTCTTTTTGTTGAGCATTTACTTTTGCTCCTAACAAATGAGTCGTAATATAATAAATTTCATCTATTGGAAAATCCACGAAAAATACTCTTTCAAACTGTTTTGCAATATATTTTGCTGCTTCAAATTGTTTTGTTTCTCTTAGTACATCCTTTTCAGCATCTTCCATCTCAACACATTTTCCATTTACAATACGATTGCGGAATAAATACATGTAAACGCTTAAACTTTCAAGTACCTCATCTGTGTACTGGACCCCTAAAAGCTCTTCACAATTTGATAAAATATTTTTTATTATAAGAAGTTCCTCGTGATCTTTATTACCTTTTACATTTTTATTATCATTCGTAATATATTTCACATGCGATATTAAATATTCCCATCCATGCTTTGAAATTATTTGTGAAAGATTTAAGATTAATATATTTCGTTTTCCATGTTCATTCCCTATAATATTGTAGCCATGTTTACGATTAAAGTTTAATGCGAGCTTAAACTTCACTAACTCTGCTTTTATTTTTTTCAAGTCAGCAAGAGCAGTATTACGACTGACTTGCACAAGTTCTATTAAGTCTTCTAATAGAATCCTTTTCTCCATTGTTAGTATATAAAGAACCAGCAATATTTTTCGTTCATGTGGAGAATATTCATATTGGCTTGTTGTAAATCCATTTAACTTTTTTATCACTCTTTGCTTCGTTTCATTATCAAAACAGTAGCCTAAAGGGCGAATATATTCATATGAATTTAAATCCTCTGCAACTAACCAATCTTCTATTTTCTTCATATCATAATAAATTGTTCGCTTTGAAACTTGTATGACTTCCATTAATTGAGATACAGAAACATAGCTATCCGCTTGAATAATTTGCTGTAAAATACTTATACTTCGATTATCTAATATCATATATGATATACACCCTTTCTATACTTGTTCTTAAATAGAATTGCAAGTATAGATACTAACTTTGCAAAATTAGAGTTTGAAATCGCTTTCTATTAATATCTTATCTTGTATCTCTTCTAAAATTAAGTCCAAATTCTTGTTTATGCACAGTGCAATGATTGTACTTTCATTTAAAAATTTTACTATATACATGCGGCATATGAAATTATACAATACGATTTTTTATTTTAAAGACAATTTGTCAATCTAAGTGCGACAGTTCTTCCTGAAACCCTTCATGGGCAGTTTTCTGTATGAAGTAAGTGATGTGATAACTTCTACTTTATACGAAGCGATATGGGCTTTTTTCTTTAGGTGTCGCACTTAATAATACAATGTATTGATACATAAAATATTTTTAACTCATTACCCTCTGTACATGAAATAAATTTGATTTGCGATATAATCTGAACTAAAGTGAAGTCCATTCCTTATCCACCACATGATAATACCTACCAATGAAGCTGTTTTAATATCAACCGCAACATAATCATCAGGCAGATCCTTTTTCGTATTCTCTCTTCTCGTTTCTATTAACTCTTTTAAAAATAAAAATAGTTGCTCCTCAAATTGATTCATTTTAAATAATATAAATAAATAATTTCGATGGATATATAAATAATCAAGTAATTGTGTTAGCTTTTGTTTTTCTGATAAATCTTTTGCATGTATTAAATCAGCTATTTTATTTGAAAGTTCATTTGAAATCTCATTCGTGATTTGGTCTAGTAAATCTTGAATATCTTGATAATGTAAGTAAAAGGTTGTTCGGTTTAATCCTGCTTTTGTTGCGACTTTCTGAACCGTTAAACTTGAAATACTAGGATTCTCACATAGGAGAGAAAAAACAGCATTTTTAAACATTTCTCTTGAACGAACTGTACGAGGATCTTCTTTTTTAGGTGTAGACATTTTGAAACTCCTTTATAGATTTTCTCTTTACTTACTCGACAGTGCATACCTTCTATGTCGAGTAGTGAACATTTTCAACAAAACTGTTCATGGTCAAAGAAAATTTATTTTGTTACCATTAATTTTATCGACACAATGTCGATAAATCAAGACGACAATGAAGGAGTTTACCAATGCAAAAGGAAATATCAGAAAGAAATAAAAAAATTATATTAATTGTGCTCATTTCCGGTTGTTTTTTATCAACATTAAATCAGACGCTATTAAATGTAGCGATGAGTAATTTAATGGAAGTATTTGATGTTACAGCTGCAACCGTGCAATGGCTATCAACAGGCTTTATGCTCATAAATGGCGTTCTAGTGCCAATTACTGCATTTTTAATGAAACGATTTACAACAAGGCAGCTGTTTATTAGCTCGATGCTCTCTTTGTTTATCGGGACTGTTCTTTGTGCATGTGCCATGAATTTTGGCATTTTGTTAACAGGAAGAATGATTCAAGCAGTTGGGGCAGGAATTATTATGCCACTAATGATGACAGTTATTTTATATTTATACCCTAGTGAAAAGCGTGGCAGTATTATGGGAACCATCGGTTTCGCCATAATTTTTGCGCCAGCCATCGCTCCAACATTATCTGGCTTTATTATTGAATATGTATCATGGAGATGGTTATTTATTGGATTCGCTCCATTTGTATTAATCGTTATTATTCTCGCGCTAAAATATTTAATGAATGTTGCTGAGACAACAAAAGCAAAATTAGATATCGTAAGTGTCATTTTATCAACGATTGGCTTTGGTTGTATTATATTCGGATTTAGTAGTGCAGGAAGTAAAGGATGGGATCATCCAATTGTTATTACTACAATTATCATCGGAATAATTGTTACAACTCTATTTTGTTTACGTCAAATAAAGTCTAGCGATCCACTATTAAATTTATCCGTATTTAAGTATAAAATTTTCACTCTTACATCAGTCATTAACGTACTCATTACGATGATTATGTATGCTGATTTAATTCTTTTACCGATTTACTTGCAAAACGGACGAGGTTTTACTGCTTTTGAATCAGGTTTACTTCTATTACCTGGAGCTGTAATTAATGCATTCTTATCACCTATCACGGGTAAAATGTTTGATAAATATGGGGCAAAACCACTCTTTATTATAGGTTTAATATGTATCATTATATCGATGTGGGGTGTAATTGATTTGACCGAATCCACCACTTATATGTATTTAATGGTTCGTACCATTATTCTACGCATTGGACTAAGTTTCATTTCGATGCCTTTAAATACAGCAGGTTTAAACGCTTTACCAAGAGAACTGGGTTCACATGGTTCCGCAGTGAATAATACCGTACGTCAATTAGCAGGCGCTATAGGAACAGCAGTCATTATTACTGTGTATACAATTCAATCCACTTCACATACTTCACAGTTATCTAGTGAGAACGGAAGCATATCAGCTATGCAAGTAACGAAATTAGCTTCTATCTTCAGCTCAAGTGATGCGTACGTATTTATGTTAGTCTTATCCTTTGTAGCTTTGATTATTGCATGTTTTATGCCTAAAAAAATAGCACTCCAAAAATCCGAAAGTAAATCTTAAAACAAAAAATCCTACTCGTTTTCTATACGAGTAGGATTTTTTATTATTTATTTCGTTTCCCCGTCTTCAGTCGTCTTCACCTTCGTTTTATCTTTATCACGATTGTTATAGTTATATTTAGAAGGTTCTACCGGTGTAAATCCTTCTGGTGTGTAGAATCGTAATAAGTCACCGTTAACAACTTGGTCGGAGTATTTTAGTGATTTTTGAACCATTTGCTCATTTTGTTTTATTTCATCTGTAAATTCTACAGGTTTCCCAGTCGCTGTATCATAGTATTTGCCGTTAAGTGCAGTAACTGTTGGGCTTACGTAGTTACCGTTACGGAACGGAACGACTTGTTTATGCTCTGGTGATAATAAATCTGATCCGAATTGGACATAATTTTTCGTATCTGTACCTAGTAAGTGTAATAACGTTGGAAGAACGTCAATTTCTCCGCCGTATTGATGTTGTACGCCGCCTTCCATTCCTGGTACGCGAATGATTAATGGTACACGTTGTAATTGAGCATTTTCAAATGCGTTCATTTCTTTACCCATTATTTGAGACATTGCTGCACTATGATTATCTGAAATACCGTAATGATCACCGTACATAACGATAATTGAGTTATCGTATAAACCAGATTGTTTCAAGTAATCAATGAATCCTTTTACAGATTCATCTAAATAGCGTGCTGTTTGGAAGTACGTATCTACTGATGAATCACCTGTTTTAGCTGGTTCAATCGTTGCTTCCGCTTTATCAATCGGATAAGGGAAATGGTTCGATAACGTAATGAACTTCGTATAGAACGGTTGTTTCAACGTTTGTAATAACGGAATTGATTCATTAAAGAACGGTTTATCTTTTAAGCCATAGTTTACTACATCTTTTTCATTCATATCGTAGTATGACGCATCAAAGAATTTATTAAAACCAAATGATTTATAAATTTCATCACGGTTCCAGAACGTTTTGTAGTTACCGTGGAACACTGCTGATGTGTATCCTTGTTGACCTAAAATAGCTGGTGCTGATTGATACGTGTTATGAGCTTTATTTGTAAAAACAGATCCTTGTGGTAATCCAAACATTGAGTTCTCTAACATGAACTCCGCATCAGATGTTTTACCCTGTCCTGTTTGATGGAAGAAGTTATCAAAGTATAACGTATTCGCATCTTTTGTAAATGAGTTTAAGAATGGTGTAACCTCTTGACCATTTAGTTTATAGTTTAGTAAAAAGTTTTGGAATGACTCTAAATGAATATAAATTACGTTCATTCCTTTTCCTTTACCGAAATACTCAGGATTTGGACTTGCATAAGTTGATGTAAGATAGTTTCTAACTTCTGTCATATTATCTCCATCCGCTAATGCTCGTTCTGTTGATGCTTTCGCACTTTGAATACCATCATAAATCGTAAAGTTGTACGCCCCTAAATATTTCACGATATAATTGCGGTCAAATGTTCTAGTTAATAACTCAGGACGGTCAGATTCTGCCAGACCTAAGTTAACGCTAAATAATAAAATACCTGCTACAAATACTAGAGATAATTTATGCTTCGCAACACGGATTGGTTTAGGATTTACAAATTTCGTTGCGACTAAAACAATTAAAATGATTGTATCTAAGAAATATAGTGGATCATATAAGTGTAGCAATGCAAAAATACTACCACCTAAATCTCCAAAGTTATTCGATTGTGTTAATGTCGGGAACGTAATAAAGTCACTGAAAAAGCGATAATATACTACGTTTGCGTATAAAAGTATAGACATTAGCAAATTAATAATAATTAACCAAATGTAAGCTCGTTTCCCTTTTGCGAATAATGCGAGTCCTAAAAATAGAACTGCTGAGCTTAACGGGTTGAAAAACAGTAAGAACTTTTGTATTGTGTTCGATATCCCTAAATTAAATTCTGTCACATATGCAGCATATGTTTTTAACCAAAGTAAAATAACAGCAAATACGAAAAATCCAAAATGATTACTTAATACTCGTTTACTCTTCAATAAAAATTGTTGCATCTCTCCACCTCTTTTGATCATCCAAGGCTTATTTTATATAAGTCTGTCTCTCTATTCAATTTCTCTTCTTCAAATAGATTTTATTTGTTTAACTATATGAAGAATATTAGTAATTATAATTTGTAGCTTTTATTTATTCAACTATTTCTTTTTAAACATTTTGACCTTGGTTTCTATTTAACAAAATACATTTGTAACATTTCCTGTTTTCTCCCAGGGGCCCATCCACTAATTATGACTCCACAAACTATAATCCTTTATTTCCTCATTTGCAAACTAACCTATCTCCAATTTTGGTACATTCATGTAAACTACCCAATTTCATAAAATAAAAAGTGTAGTTTGGGCAATTTGCTCAAACTACACTTTTTCGACTACTGTTTATCATCCTTTGTAGCTATTCCCTCTTCTTTTAACCAATTCTTTCAGTCCCATGAATATTACATTCCAATCATGCTCAGAGCCAGCATGACACCCCTTTAAAGCTTTTTCAACATCATATTTTGTCCAATCTTCTTCATGAGCAACGATTATATTTTGTGAAAATATCATTTTAAATCCTTGTTGTTTCTCTTTTATTTCAACTGTGATTTTATCTAATAATTCACTAAACTGCGGCGTTTTTAATGTAAATACTAATTTTTTTAAGACGATTCATTTCGATATATTCCCCAATTGCTCGATAATCTTTTTCGCCACGATGATCAATAATTTCCCAACTCCCTCCTACTTCAGGAGTATTTCCCGTTACTTTATCCGTCCCTTCCAATGTAAAAAACCATTTCTTCATCATTTCAGGGTTTATCCACGCTTCAAAAATTTCTTACCATCGCTAATGTTATTTTTGAATAATTATCCATTTTAATCCTCCCCCCACTTTATATTAAAACGAATATTTGTTTACTTAAAAAAACCCCCGCTCTCATAATAGAAAGCGAGGGTTTTAATCAATTATTATTGACCTTTGTACATTGCATCAACTTGTTTTTGAAGTTCTTGACTTTCTAAGAACTCATCATACGTTGCTACCTTATCAACTACACCGTTTGGCGTTACTTCGATAATACGGTTTGCAATTGTTTGTACGAACTGATGGTCATGAGAAGTGAATAGTAATGTTCCTTTAAATGTGATTAAACCGTTGTTTAATGCTGTAATAGACTCAAGGTCTAAATGGTTCGTCGGATCATCAAGTGTTAATACGTTTGCACCGCTTAACATCATTTTAGATAACATACAACGAACTTTTTCTCCTCCAGATAAAACAGAAACATTTTTCTTTACTTCTTCACCAGAGAATAGCATACGGCCTAAGAAACCACGTAAGAAACTTTCTGACTCATCTTGTGGAGAGAACTGACGTAACCAATCAATTAAAGTGTAATCACTGTTCTCGAAGTACTCAGAGTTATCTCTTGGGAAATGAGCTTGAGATGTTGTTACACCCCATTTGAATGAACCGCTATCTGGCTCCATTTCACCCATAAGAATTTTAAATAATGTTGTCATCGCAATATCGTTACGTCCGATAAATGCAACTTTATCACCTTTATTTAAAGTGAAGTTCACATTATCTAATATTTTTTCGCCATCAATCGTTTTCGAAATACCTTCAACTGTTAATAGGTCATTTCCTACTTCACGTTCTGGTGTGAAACCAACGAACGGATAACGACGTGATGATGGTCTAATATCATCTAATGTAATTTTATCTAACAATTTTTTACGAGAAGTTGCCTGTTTCGCTTTAGATGCATTTGAGCTAAAGCGTGCAATAAAGTTTTGTAACTCTTTTACTTTTTCTTCTTTTTTCTTGTTAGAATCTTGCGTTAGTTTTAATGCTAATTGGCTTGATTCGTACCAGAAGTCATAGTTACCAACGTATAATTGAATTTTACCGAAATCAAGGTCAGCCATGTGCGTACATACTTTATTTAAGAAGTGACGGTCATGGGATACAACGATAACTGTATTTTCAAAGTTCATTAAGAAGTTTTCTAACCATTGAATCGCTTTTAAGTCCAAATGGTTGGTAGGCTCATCTAGTAATAGAATGTCAGGTTGACCGAATAAAGCTTGAGCAAGTAATACTTTTACTTTCTCTGCCCCTGTTAATTCAGACATCTTTTTATCATGAATATCTTCACCAATACCTAACCCTTTTAGAAGGATTGCAGCTTCTGACTCAGCTTCCCAACCGTTTAGCTCAGCGAACTCACCTTCAAGTTCTGCAGCACGCATGCCATCTTCATCACTAAAGTCTTCTTTCATGTAAATTGCATTTTTCTCTTGCATTACTTTATAAAGACGTGTGTGACCCATCATTACTGTTTCTAGTGCAGGGAATTCTTCATATTCGAAGTGATTCTGTTTTAATACTGCTAGACGCTCACCTGGCGTAATATGTATGTCACCCGTTGATTGGTCAATTTCTCCAGATAAAATCTTTAGAAATGTTGATTTACCAGCACCGTTTGCTCCAATTAAACCGTAGCAATTACCTGGCGTGAATTTTATGTTAACATCTTCAAATAATTTGCGATCTGCGAAACGCAAACTAACGTTACTTACTGTAATCATTTGTGTCCTCCTACTAATACCGCTTATTTCAGCGTTTTCTCACCGATTGTCTTAAAAAATCGCATATTACGACTCAATTATTGTAGACTATAGCTATTATATAGTAGAAGCTGGATGAATAGCAACGGTTGATTAGCTTTCTACAACGAAATCGAATAGTTTTTATCCATTCCCCTAGCTATTTTTTGTATATCATCGACTTCTTTCTAATATCCCTATTCGCTTCTCATTCTGTAATACATTGAATCATTTTTTCATTTCATATTTTATATACAAAAAACCTGTAGAGAAAACATTCCCTACAGGTTTTTCTTATTTCGTATTCATTATTTTCTCTTTATAACTCTTCAATTTACTCGTCAATCCTATTAAAGCAGGTAACAATATCGGCATTACAATTAAAGCTAATAGTAAAAGAGCAACGCCAACAACGGATGCTACTTGTATAAGTGTCAATACTCCTGAAGGAATTAACGCTGCAAATGTCCCTCCTAAAATAAGTGCCGCTGATAATACGACTCCTCCTATGTGACGAGATGCATTTACAATTTTCGTTACTGAATCCCCTTCTAGCTCATTGTATCGCATCATAACGAAGATGCTATAATCCACTCCTAAAGCGACAATCATAATGAAGCTAAAGAATGGAACATTCCAGCTTAATGACCCTATGTTTAATACATGTGCACTAATTTGTTCACTTATACCAAGTGATGCAAAGTACGCTAAAATTAACGACCCAATAATAAAGATTGAGTTTAAGAATGAGCGTGTAATCACGATTAATACAAGCGACATCCCTAATAACATAATCGTAGCAGTACGTAGGAAATCTTGCCCGGTTACTTCTTTTAAATCAACGTTTCTAGCTGTTGTCCCGCCAATTGCTTTTTTCGCATCATTTAGTTCTGTTCCCTTTAACGTACCATCTATCGTTTTATTAATTTCTTGAATGATAGGCATCGCTTCTTTTGAATACGGGTTTACGTCTAAAATAATTGTCATTTTAGCAATCTTTCTATTATGTGACATGTACGTATTCAATGCTTTTTGGAAATCTTCTCCTTCTAAAACTTCTTTCGGAATATAAAATTTCTCAGAGCTTTTCGACTCATTTAACTCTCCTAAATATTTTTGAGCGTCACCTAGACCGTTACTTACTTTTCCTAACCCCTCTGTACTTTTAGATAAACCTGATTGCAATTGCCCCATCTTTTCTTGTAAATCTTTCAGTCCAGTTAATAACTGTCCTTGCCCATCGTTTATTTTCATTAATCCAGATTGTAAGTCAGCCGATTTGTTCGAAATTTGTTTTGAACCTGTAGCTCCTTCGTTCAATCCATTTTTCAGTTCAGCAGCTCCTTTTTGTAGTTGCGTTACTCCATTGTTCATTTCCTTTAAACCATTATCTACTTTTAATAATGATTGATTTGCTTCTTTAAATGAACTCATCGCTGCTTTGTGCTGCGTCGCTAATTGATTTAATTCATTTGAAAGAACACTCAATTGCTTCTGAGCTTCTTTTGCAATTCCTAATGTTTGCTGCACATTAGGATCATTTGCTAATTCTGGTTTTGTTTGAATGAAATTGTTCATTAACGTTTCAATTTGTTCATATCCTTTTTTCGCACCATCAATCGCTTGAGAAATACTTCCGAAATATTGATCGTACGAACTTAAACCTTTTTCTAACTGAGCATAACCAGCATGAAGCTGCGAAGTTGCATTTGACAGGGCATTGATATTTCCGTTTAATGATGCTAGCCCATCCTCTATTTGCTTCGCTCCTTGTGCTCCATTGTTTATTCCATTCGATAATTGATTTAAAGCTGTCCCTAATGCTGATACGCCATTTTTCGCTTCATTTGTTCCATCAATTAACTTTTGAACATTTGCAAGACTATTTGAGTCATTACTACCCATTTTATCTTTCGCATCAGTTAATCCTTCATTAATTTCTTTTATGCCACCATTTGCATCTCCTAAGCCTGTATTCAATTCTCCGGCTTGTTTATTTATATATAATTCTTTAATCTTATCTCCAGTTGGACGCGTCGGTGAATATACTTCTGAGACTCCTTTAACTTTCGAGATTTTATCAGTAAGTTCATCTAAAGTTTGTAAAGAATTCGCCTCATCTAACTTTTTATCCGATTGAATGACTAACGTACTTGGTGAAGAAAAACCAGGCGGAAAATGCTCTTCTATTACGTTAATCCCCATTTTTGATTCATATTTATTATCCACTTCAAATAAATCATTGTAATTAAGCGTGTTAGAATATTTTAATACGAATGGAATCGATATCACGAATACGATAATTAAAGCGATAAATGGTCTTGCTACTGAATTTTTCGCAAAGAATCCCCATAAACGACTATCCTCATGTCCTTTAAATGTTTTAACTGGATAAAACATTCCTTTTCCTAAAAGCACCATGAAAAATGGATTTAAAGTGGTTAATACGAGTAGTAGTACTGCGACACCAATTGCTACCGCTGAAGTAGATTGATATAATTTAAAACTTGCTAAAGCAAGAGATGCAAAGCCAATTAGTACTGCTATCCCGCTATATAAAACGGTTTTACCTGCCGATTTAAACGTTTCTTTCGTAGCTAAATATGCATTTTCTTGTTTACTTAATTCTTCTTTAAATCTCGTATATAATAAAATGTTATAGTCTGTTCCTACTCCAAACAGGACGACAACTACAAACACTTGCGTAAAGTTTGAAAACGGAAAATTAAATTGATCAACAAGATGGGCAATAATCCCCATTGAAATTAAATACGAAACACCAACTGTAAGAAGAGAAATAATCGGAACGACTGGTGAACGGAATACAATGATTAATACTACAAGAATGAAAATGATCGAAATAACTTCTGTCTTTTTCACGCCCTCTTGAGAGGATGTAAGAAAATCACCCGCTATTAAATCACTTCCTGTTAAGTACGTTGTAACTCCTTTCGTTTGTACTTTTTTATGAAGATTTTTTACAATTTTTGGTATTTTACCATGTTTTTTATCTACCGATATTTGCGTTAAAATAGTCGTATTATCTTTAGAAACTAATTGTTTCTCCAGTTCTTTATTATCTAAATGTGAAACGACTTCCTTAATTCCTAATTGCTCTTTTTCATTTTGCAGGGCATTGATCGTTTTCGTTATTTCCTCTTTTTGCTCATTTGTTAAAGCCTTCTTACTTCCACTATTAAAGACAGCTATAATTTCATACTTTTCAGCCCCTTCTTTATCCATCTCCTTTATCATCTTGTCAGCAATACTGCTTTGTTCTGTATTAGGAATCGTGATTTGCCCTTTTTCCTTCACTAACTGATCCATATTAGGCATCGTTACGATCATTGCAATAGTAATAACTATCCATAATAGAAAAGATAAACTTCTCCAACTTTTTAGCTTGCTCATTTGAATCATCTCCTGTTATTAGAGTTTCATGGTGCATAGAGAATGAATATTCATTCCCTGTTTTTGAAAACATCATTTCGGAATGAACGTTCATTCCTATTATCCTATTAAATTATTTTTCAATTCTATTAAATCACTCCCTGCGGAATGAATATTCATTCCTTTAATTGTACAGACATATCATCTCCTGTAATCGTTTTTATATTTATTTAGGAATGAATGTTCATTCCTGTCCTTATAAAGCTATAGAATCAAATGATTCTAATAGCATTCCAAGAGCTCTCTTCCAATTCTTTTACTAATTCTTTTGAGTATTCTAACTGCCCTGTCGCCATTACTTTTATTAATTTTTCAAGCGGTTGATATACAATAATAATTAAAGCAATTATAGGCAATGGACGAAGAAAACCTTTTTCGATTCCATCTTCAATAATATTCATAAAGAAGCCTATAAAATCGTCAAATATTTTCTTACTCTGTTCATCAAGAAAATAACTATCACAGTGCGAATTTGTAAAAAGAAAAGCATCCACATTGTTTCTCGCAAATTCAAATAAACGGTTATACGTATGACTAAACTGTTCTCGAATATTTGCTTCAACAGGAAAATCAGTTTTTATTGTTTCAGATAGCTGTAGCATGCTTTTTGAAAATAATGAGTTAACGAGTGCCTCTTTATTTTCAAAATAGCGATAAATAGTACCAGCGCCGACATTTGCTTTTTCAGCGATCATCGGAATTGTCGTACCATCGTAACCACGCTCTGCGAAAAGTTTTATAGCAGCATCAAAAATATCCTCTTGCTTATTTTTAGCCATTTTTCTCACCTCAATTTTCAGGAATGAAAATTCATTCCGTTTATAATTATAAATTACATGGATTAAAAGTCAAGTGTGTAAATACGCTATTGAAACATTTATCAAATAACACACTCAATTAAGATATTAATACATTTTTTGCGTTATCCCATCAAAAAATTTCTTTGTATCATCATGACTTAAAACCCTCAATACATCTTGTATCTTAAAAAATTGAACTTGACTTATTTCATTATCTTTTGGATGTAAATCTATTCTGTCACCTATATATTCTACATAAAACATAGTAGTTTCTTGCTCTTCATATCCAATTTTCATTTTGAGTTCTTCAGGAAAGCCAAAGCAAATTTTATCTTCAAATTGTTTTATAACTTTAAACTTTGTAGATCCAGTTTCTTCTTCCAGCTCTCTCAAAATAGCACTCTCTAAATCATTATCTGTATGTTTCACTCCACCTTTAGGAAAATCCCATTCCCCCTTTGACATAGCATATTCTCCATCTATGTCGCTAATTTTCACCTTATGTACCAATAAAAATTCACTGTGTTGGAATACGACCGCACCTACGGCTTGCCTAATCATTTTACTTTTCCTCCTAAAACAATGATTTCACTCTATTAAATAGAAAAGTACTATAATAAAAAGTTTATCATTATAGTACTTTGTTACTCATACATAGCACATGACATTAATTAAAAGAAATCATAAATAAACGGCTTACGCACCGGCACTACATTCTCAAATGCACGTATCTCCTCTTCGCTACCGCTTATTAAGTCTATTTCATTTAATTCTAGCGGTCGCTTGTAACCAAACATAATAGTAGATAACGCATTAATATCGATTTGAATTCCATTTTCTTTTGCTGTTTCTTCTTTAACGATTGTTATTTCATTATTTTTAAGTTGAACCGTTACGTTATTCCACGGAGCAAATGAATCTGTAATATGTAAAATTACTTCTTTCTCTTCGTTGTTCCAGTTCCATTCATATTGTTTGAAAAACTGTTCTACATCTACAATTCTTCCCATGAAATATGGAGTTACTTCTGCTTTTACTCGTGGTTCTTGTAATGTGTAAAGAAGTGGTTCTGTCTCACTTAGTATCATTTCTAGATCTTTAATCATAGAATCATGTTGGCAAATGAAATTCCAAAGGCCATTTCTCGCTTCATTATGTAATGGGACAAATTCTTTTACTGTCATTTTAGAATTCTCTATTTTGTATAAAATGTAACCAGCCGCCGTTTTATTTTCATCATAGTAAACTGCCAATGTTAAATCATGATACACCGCTTGTAGCCACCATTTACGTCCGCGAACTAACATACCAGAAAATCGTTCTGCAAATGTTTCATATAGATTCTCTACTTCTTCTGGATGATTATCTTTACTAAAACGTTTCACTGTACCATTCACTTGTTTTTTAATTATTAAATCGCTCTTTGTCATCTGACATACGATTCGATTCGCACAAAGTTCCCAGCCGTATTTACGATAAAATGAAACTGCAAATGGATGTAACATCGATACACTATATCCATCTCTTTTCATAGTTTGTAGTGAATGCTGAAGTAACTCTTTTACATATCCACTTCTTCTATATTCCGGATACGTCGCTACCCCCGCAACGCCGCCCATTTTAAACTTTTCTTTTCCTATGTAAATATGAAAAGGAATTAAGTGCAACTTTGCAGCTAACTCTTCTCCTTCCATAATACCGTATATTTGATGGCTTTCCTTCATTCGTGTAATTTGCTGCTCTACTCGTTCTTCATTTGCTTTATATTGAAAAGCATATTCTGATAAACGTAATGCTTCTCTAAACTTATCTTCTTTTAATTGTATAACGTTCATATATTTCTCCTCCATTCCTCGTTTGAATTATACCACAATTCAAACTATTATAATTCGGTAAGTGAAATTACGAGGATGTTTCAACAAAAGATATCGATTTAGAAACAATCTAACATAAAGGCTCTTTTCAACTGCTTTCTATTGGCGGCATAAGAATATTAAACGCCTTGCGTTCTCTTGGGTTTGCGAAGCTAAGAGGTACCATTGAAAGTGATGAAACTTATGACAACGGCAACATTACGGGCATAAAAAAAACCAGTTGATTGAGAGAAACTGGTTCAATAAAGGTTTTATATTGGATATTCATTCAACCAAATTAATGCTTGTTCATAATCATCGAAAAATTTTACGGATTCTTTTGTATTGGATTGTTGTAAATAATTCATTATCTCCCCTTCTTCAAGGAGAAACGCAATTGCCTTACTGTGATTCAAAATGGTTTCATTGAAGAACTTATCTTTCCATGCTTTTTGAACAGAAAAATGATCTGGCGTGTATCCTTTTCTATCCACCAACAATTTGTATTTCCGACCCTCGGAAATGAATTGCTGACAAACCTGCTCGAAGCCATTAAACCATTCATAAACATCAGCTGTATTAATCTTGCCAATTAGATGGGTAACAATTAAATCCCCTGAAACTGTTGTGCTGATATTCTGTTTACTCAACTTGGAACCATCTCCCTTAGTTACAATTATGCGTAAAAATCTCATAAAATCAATAAGGATAAAATTCTTACGTAATAAAGCAACATTATTTAAGAAAAAAGCCAACATAAAAAAGCAGATACATTGCATATCTGCTTCTCATCACTTTATTTAGCTAACGTTTGCAGTTCTTCAAAAAATGTAGGATACGATACACCTACTGCTTCTGCATCTTCAATCGTTGTTTCTCCTTCAGCTATACAGCCGGCAATCGCAAGCATCATTCCAATGCGGTGATCACCGTGACTATGTACTGTATTTCCTTTTAGCTTACATTTACCGTAAATAATCATTCCGTCGTCGGTCGCTTCAATACGAGCTCCTAGTTTCGTTAGTTCAGCAACGACTGTATCGATACGATTCGTTTCTTTCACTTTTAGCTCGTGTGCATCTTTAATGACTGTAATTCCATCTGCTTGTGTTGCCGCTAAAGCGATAATTGGGATTTCATCAATCAGTCGTGGAATGATATCTCCACCGATTTCGATTCCTTTCAGCGGCGATGTTTCAATTGTAATATTTGCAGCAGGTTCTGATGCTCCTTCGTTAATCTGCTCTACAGTAAACGTAGCGCCCATTTTCTCAAGAACATCAATAATACCTGTACGAGTCGGATTCATTCCCACATTTTGTAATAGTAGTTTACTATTTGGAATAATTGCACCTGCTACTAAGAAAAATGCCGCTGATGATACATCACCTGGCACTTGAACATCTGTTGCGGTTAACTTCTGTCCTCCTGCTAGTTTCACTGTTTTCCCCACGCGAGTTACTGTAACGCCAAACGCCTCAAGCATTCTTTCTGTATGATCGCGGGAAATATGAGGTTCTGTAACAGCTGTTACACCTTCTGCGCGAAGGCCTGCAAGTAAAATAGCTGATTTCACTTGCGCACTTGCTACCGGTGAAGTATATTCAATCGCCTTTAAATTCCCGCCTCGTATTGTGAGCGGCGTAAACGTTCCGTCTTTTCGGCCATCAATTTTTGCACCCATTTGCTTTAGTGGATTTGTTACACGTTGCATCGGTCTCTTCGCAATTGAAGCATCACCTTGCACGCAAGAAAAGAATGGTGTGTTTGCAAGTATTCCTGACATTAATCGAATCGTTGTACCAGAATTACCAACATCTAATACAGCTTTTGGCTCTTGTAAACCTTCTAATCCTGTTCCAATTACCGTAACTTCGTCTCTATTTTGTGTAATCTCTACTCCCATTTCTTTAAAACAAGAAATAGTACTTAAACAATCCGCACCAGGAAGAAATCCTTTAATTGTTGTTTTACCTTCCGCGATTGCGCCAAACATGACAGCGCGATGGGAAATTGATTTATCTCCAGGGATTGTAATTTTGCCATTCAATCCGTTATTTACAGTTTGTACTGTTTTTTCTTTCACGTTGTCACCCTCCTCATTAAATTGTTTCATACGTTTGGTATTCTTCTTTTCCGAGCGCAATTTTTGCCTGCGTTCGATCCTCTTCTCTTTGGAAACTAATTCGTAAAACTCCGAGCAATCCTTCTCGCGCTTCTAATATTTGCAAGTTCGTAATACTAATTTCTTCTTCTGCTAGAATGCTTGTGATATGGGCTAATGCCCCTACTTTATCTAAAACGTCGACGTATAAGTCGTGATAGGCAGGAATCGCCCCTCTTTTTCGAACTGGTAAAGAGTCACGATATTCTTTCGCATCTGCAAAATAACTTTGTATTTCTCCTGCATCTCCTTTAGAAACCGTCTTATATAGCTCTTCCATTTCTGAAATCCATTCTTCTAATAGTTCCAATAAATGCCCTCGATTTTGCTTTACGATATCACTCCACATTTTCGGACTACTTGATGCAATACGTGTTATATCTTTAAATCCGCCTGCCGCTAGTTGATGAATAAGCGGATTATCACCAGCATGTTTCTCAACTTGTTTTACTAATCCTGCTGCAATTAAATGTGGGAAATGACTAACTATTCCTGTTATATAATCATGTTCTTTTGTATTTAATACAAGAAAATGAGAGCCTGTTCCTTTTAACCATTCTTTCAACTCTTCTACTCGCTCATCTAATACATGATTCATCGGTGTTAAAATGTAAAATGCATTTTCAAATAAATGCGCCTTCGCACTTTCAACTCCTGTTTTGTGAGAACCTGCCATCGGATGTCCGCCGATAAATGAAACTTGCTTTGTTAATAAAGCTTCTGCTTCATTCATGATTGTCCCTTTCGTACTTCCTACATCGGTAACAATGACATCTTCTCGTAAATGAAATGATGCAAGTTTGTGTAACAACTTTTTCGTTTCTTCAACTGGAGAGGCAAATACAATTAAATTTGCCTCCTCACATGCACGCTGTAAATCTACTGCTACTTCATCAACTACATGTAATTCTTTTGCGCGCTCTACTTGCTCTTTAAATATGTCATAACCGATAATCGTTACATCGTGCTCTTTTTTAATCGCTAATGCAAGAGAGCCTCCTATTAATCCAGTACCGATTAATACTACCTTTTTACACATTTGCCTCATCTCGAGACTTACCTTTTTTATTTTCAAAGTGTTGTTTTAACACTGAAATCACTCCTTCATTTTGTTCCCTAGTTCCGATTGTAATACGAACACCATTTGGGAACGGACGAATAATAAACCCTGCATGCGCACAAGCTTCATAAATTTCCCCAGCATCATCTACCGGCAAGAAGATAAAGTTCGTTTGCGACGGATAAAATGGAATTTCATTTTCTGTACAAAAACTCTCGTATTGTTGTAATCCTTCTGTATTAACACGAACTATTTCTTCAATAAACGCTTCATCGTTAAAAGCAATCGTCGCTGCTTTTTGCGCTAATGAAGATACGTTAAATGGCAAACGTACGACATTTAATTTCTCGATTAACTCTTCCTGTCCAATCGCATAACCAACGCGGAAAGAAGCTAATCCGTACGCTTTAGAAAACGTTCTAAGTACAAGAATGTTGTTATGTTTTTCTAGAAGCGGTAATGTCTCAGGGAAATCTTTTGCTGTTACGTATTCATAGTACGCTTCATCAATGACAATTAACGTATTTTCACTAATGCTTTCAATGAATTGAGTCAATTTTCGCTCATTCACATATGTGCCTGTCGGGTTGTTCGGATTACAAATCCATACGATTTTTGTATGTTCATCAACTGCTGAAGAAATTTCATCTAGATCATATACACCGTTCTTTAAAGCAATTTCTTTCACTTCACAGCCTTCAATAATTGCATGATGACGGTACTGAGGGAATGTCGCGCCAGCAGTTACGATATTATCTCCTTTACAGAGCACTGCACGACTTATAATTTGAATGACTTCATCAAGTCCACTACCACAAAGCACTTGTTCCATTTGCACTTGTAATTTCTCTGCAATTGTTTGTCGGAGTACTTCAGCACCTCCGTCAGGATATAAAGCATGTTCCTGCCACGATTTTTGTAATTCTCCTAAAACACGAGGTGAACAGCCAAATGGATTTTCATTTGATGCTAACTTAACAAATGAATGATTCCCGTATACTTCTTTCATTTGCTCTGGTGATTTACCTGGTTTATACGGTTGTAATGATGATAGTTGATCTTTTACTCGCATGTTAAATCCACCTTTTCATTAAAATTCTTTTGCGTATTTGTTATGTTGCGAAATATTTTGTTTTAGTAATTCCATGCGATCTTTTCCGAATTGCTCGACTAGTGCACCGGCAAGTTCCCATGCAACGACAGCTTCAGCTACAACACCTGCTGCTGGTACTGCACAGCTATCAGATCTCTCAATACTCGCTTGGAACGCTTCTTTCGTATCAATATCTACGCTTGCTAACGGTTTATATAATGTAGGAATTGGCTTCATTACGCCTCTTACGACAATTGGCATACCTGTTGTCATACCGCCTTCTAAACCGCCGGCATTATTCGTATTTCTCGTGTATCCTTTTTCTTCATCCCATAAAATTTCATCGTGCACTTTACTTCCCGGCTGTCTTGCCGCTTCAAAACCAATTCCGATCTCAGCACCTTTAAACGCATTCACGCTCATAATAGCACCGGCAAGTTTTGCATCTAATTTGCGGTCGTAATGAACGTAGCTACCAACTCCAATTGGCATTCCTTCTGCAATGACTTCGACAATACCGCCTATAGAATCTCCGCTACTTTTCGCATCATCAATCGCATTCATCATTTCTTGTTCTACTTCTTTATCTAAACATCGAACTGGTGAATTTTCAGTTATCGTTTGAATTTCTTCAATTGGTAAGTTTGAAATACGCTTCGCTTGTACCCCACCAATTTCAAGAACATGTCCTGCGATTTCCACACCTAGTTCTTTCAAAATTTGTTTCGCAACTGCACCAGCAGCAACACGAACTGTCGTTTCTCTTGCAGAAGAGCGCTCTAATACGTTTCTTATATCACGATGGCCGTATTTAATTGCCCCGTTTAAATCCGCATGTCCTGGACGTGGTTTCGTTATAGTACGTTTCATTTCTTTACTTTCTTGCTCCGAAATTGGTTCAGCACCCATTACTTTCGTCCAATGTTTGAAATCATCATTTTTTACGATTAACGTAATTGGTGAACCAAGTGTCATTCCGTGACGTACACCACTTGCAATTTCAACTGTATCTGTTTCAATTTGCATGCGTCTTCCGCGCCCATGCCCTTTTTGTCTTCTTAATAATTCTTTATTAATATGTTCCGCTGTTAATGTTAAACCTGCTGGTACACCTTCTAAAATAACTGTTAACTGCGGCCCATGTGATTCTCCAGCTGTAATGTATCTCATTTCTCTTGCCCCTTTACTATTTTTTTGTACAAAAAAGTCCCTACTGAGCGCTCAGTAGGGACGATGTTTATCGCGGTACCACCCTAGTTGTAGACTTCTTTCGTCTACCTCTCTTCTTCTTTAACGATCGTTTGACCGTCTTTCTCTCCAAAAGTTGGCGGGAAAGATGCTCCAAGGCTGTAATTCATGCTTACCTTTGTACTGATTCACACCGGCCATCAGCTCTCTTTAACAGTGAGATAAGCACTACTGTTTCCTCTTCAGCGCATTTATGATATGGAATTATGATATGGAATTAAGATAATTTATTTTTGAAACCTTTTAACTCATCCATGAATCTATGGAATTCTGGAATATCCATTTGTTGCGCAGAATCTGATAACGCAACTGCTGGGTCTGGATGAACTTCAGCCATTACTGCATCTGCTCCAATTGCAAGTGCCGCTTTCGCTGTTGGTAATAATAAATCTCTACGTCCTGTTGAATGTGTTACGTCAACGATAACTGGTAAATGTGTTTCTTTCTTTAAAATCGGTACTGCTGAAATATCTAATGTGTTACGTGTCGCTCTCTCGTATGTGCGAATACCGCGCTCACAAAGAATAATTTGGTCATTACCTTGTGCAATAATGTATTCCGCTGCATTAATGAACTCATCAATTGTTGCTGCTAATCCACGTTTTAATAATACTGGCTTATTAACTTTACCTACAGCTCGTAGTAAATCGAAGTTTTGCATGTTACGTGCTCCAACTTGAATTACATCAACGTATTCTAGCGCCATTTCTACGTCATTCGGATTTAAAATTTCACTAATAATCGCTAAGTCGAACTCATCTGCTACTTGTCGTAAAATTTGTAAACCTTCTACTCCTAAACCTTGGAAATCGTATGGAGACGTTCTCGGTTTGAAAGCACCGCCGCGCATTAATTTAAGTCCTTGATCTTTCATCGCTTGCCCTACTTGGCGAACTTGCTCTAAACTTTCTACCGCACAAGGTCCCATGATGAACGTTTGTGTTCCGTTTCCAATCAATTCACCTTTAACATTAACAATTGTATTTTCTTTTTTCTTTTTACGTGAAACTAGTAATGCTTTACGGTTATCATCTTCTTGTAATTCTAAGCTTGCTTTGAAAATCGTTTTGAAAATATGTTGAATCGTTGACGTTTCGAATGGTCCTTCGTTATGCTCTGCAAGCATATCAAGTACTTCACGCTCACGTACTGGATCAAAGCGTTTCGTACCTTGTACTTGTTTTTGCTCCCCAATCTTTTGAACGATTTCACCGCGTTTGTTTAATAGGTGTAATAGTTGTAAGTTAATTTCATCTACCTGTTTACGTAATTGATCTAATTCATGATTTGCCATTTGGAAATCCTCCTCTAATGTTTTAAAAGTATAGTAAGAGAATAAAAAATTCTCTATTTTCTGAACTGGTTAATTATACAAATTTAAAGTGGAATCGATACCTCTTCTTATTTTAAACTAATAATTACCATAAAGACACTAACTACTAGTTAATAAGCCACTTTTTTGTACAAAAAAGCCCTACTGATTCAATCAGTAGGGACGATATTTATCGCGGTACCACCCTAGTTGTAGACTTATTTCGCCTACCTCTCTTCATTGTTAACGATCATCTGACCGTCTTTCCCTTCATAAAGACAATAACTATCTTTACTACGAAAAAGATGCTCCAGGACTGTAATTCGCTCTTGTTTTTGTACTGGTTCACACCAACCACCAGCTCTCTGTTACAGGGAAACAACAACTACTGCTTTTCCTTTCAATGCATGACTATTTTATTTTCAAGTTGGACCACTAAAATACAAAAAGTCCCTACTGAATAAATCAGTAGGGACGATATTTATCGCGGTACCACCCTAGTTGTAGACTATATTTCTGTCTACCTCTCTTCACTGTTAACGATCATTTGACCGCTTTTCCTTCATAAAGACAATAGTATCTTTACTACGAAAAAGATGCTCCAAGACTGTAATTCATGATTATCCCTGTACTGGTTCACACCAACCACCAGCTCTCTGTTACAGTAAGACTAACCACTACTGTGATCTCTTCATTGCACTTTGTTTATTCAAATGTTTTTGAAATTGAATAAGTATGATTCGTATTATAGAACGCTTTTCAAAACACTGTCAATAACTTTTTATATATTTTTTTAAAATTCCACTTCCGCCCTATGATTCCTCTTGTAAATTCTCCGTTACGATTCCGATGCGAATTATTTCATTTTCTATTAAATTTAATACATGTCTTTCTACTTCATACCTGGTTAATAGTTCTTTTACTTGTATGATCTCACTTTCAAGTAAATCGGCTTCTTGACACGTCTGCAGTAAAGTGAAAAACACATTTGCATACAATTCTTTATACGCTTTCATACGCTCTTTCTTTTCAAGTATCTCTATAAACAACTGTTTCATTTCTTCTTGATTAGATTGTCCTTCCACATCTTGAAATTTACTAGAAATAATATTTAATCCTTTTTCTAAAACCTCATCCATGCATAAAACAATACGTAAAAGCATCATATATTCTCTCGTTGTTATTACGCCCATTTTCGGACGTTCTCTTAAAAACACACTAAGCCACGCTGTCCAAAATTTTTGTTGTTCCTTACCACTTAACGTTTTTACGTAGTAGCATAAATACTGCATAAATTTAATTTTATTCTCTTCGTTTTCTTGCATCAAAAGTGGATATAACCAATCTGTTTTTTGCTCCCAATATAATACGCATTTAATAAATACAAAGCTAAGCCATTTTAAAAATGCTTCTCTCGTATATGGATGTAGTGCATCTAAATGTTCTACTGCATACTTAATATATCGTCTTATTTCTGTAAACAAAGGTAGATTAATTTGCGTATAACATAATCCCGCCCACGCATATTTCGTAAGCTCACTTTCTTTCTTTAAATCTAAGTAAGGTAGTACATTTTTCCGACACCATTGCTTCTCAATATGGTATAAAAACGTAATATCTGCTGTTAAACGAGCTAACATAAAGTTCGTTCGTTCCGAAGTAACCCTTACCTGTTCTTCAAATAAAAATAAATATTCATATACATTGCGATCATATAAGTGATCGTACGCTAACAGTTTTAGCAATACAGCTGTCATCTTCCCAACAGGATGCTGTATAGACTCATTGTAAAACTCTTGTTTTCCAATTTTAAAATCTGTTTCCCCTCTCATAACATGTGGAAATACTGAAAAAGCAAAGCTCTTTACAACCCGTATACTGTTTTCTTCTAGCTCTTCTAATCGATTGCTAATTTCATATAGAAAACTACTAATTAGCCAATGAAAAGCAGTATTTCTAATAAATTTCTGCAATAACGGAATGATTTTTTGAATTTGTTCATTCGTCAAATTCCGGTTATTTCGCCACTCTCTTATACACACAAACCATACTTCATTACTAATTTCGTGCACGCCTACTAGTTGATAAGCAAACGAAATACTCCACTCTACATTCAATTTACACGCTTTTGATAACATCTCTAAAAAATGGCGTTGTTCAAAAACACCGTCTCTTGAAAATTGCCGAACTTGCTCCATTATTTCATCGTCTTTCAGCTGTAGTAATCCATCAGCTGTTACATTGCATGTAATACGTTGTTCATTTGCCTCTTTCTTTGGAACACTGTATAGATCTGAATAAAAATGGGGGTGTTTCTGTTTCATTAGCTCGTATCCTTCCGCCGTACACTTACTATTCGAATCACACGTGAATAGTAAGTCTAATACAAGACAAGCATCAAACGCCCTCTCTTCTGCAAGATACTCTAATACATGTTGAATTACTTCTTCTTTCGTTTCCTCTAAAGCATCTGCGTAATAATTCTTTAAAAGTTGAAACACTTCATGTTTACATGTGAAATCTAACAGAACATCTACATGTAACAACCACTTCAGTTTGTCATCCGCTGTAACGAATACATTATTAATCATTGCTTCAATTGCAATTCGCATTTGAAGTACACTATCAGTTTCTATCATTTCTGTAATATAATGATTTGCTTTTTTCTCATTGTTTTCACATAAATATGTAAGACACTCTTTTACAATTTGAATTAAAAATGTAAAATCATTTTGCTGTAACTCCTGCTCTGAAATTTCTCTATCTCTTCTTTTCAGTGCATTTTGTCTTAATGACAATAGTTGTATCTTTTCTAACCCCGTAACCATAATCGGATTTGCGTAGTAAGCGATATGTGGTCTCATTTTCTCTTTCCAAATTCGCTCCACATGAGAAAAAATAGGCATCGGTATACGACTCGATTCCTCGAGTTCAATCGACTCTTGCGTATCATTTCCCCATCTTCTTACACGCTTCAATTTAAGTTTCCCATCTAAAATAAACGTTAATAGCAACAAGCCAATTTCTTTATGCTCAGGGAAAGAACATTTTTGCAATAAATATGTGATTATTTCAATAGAGCTACTATCTTTCTCTGCTGTTTCTAATAAAAGCAATGTCCATCTTGCAAACAACAAAGGGTCCATCGTTTCTTTCGTTTCGTTTAAGTAACTACAAATTGTTCGCCACCATAACGGGGATATTTTAGAATGATTTTTAAAAATCAATTGAAATAGTTCTTTTTGATGACTAAATAGAAATTGCTCCACTAACCATTCCGCAAGCAATTCATCTACTTCATCATAATTTGCTGTAAGCAGAAATAAATTTCTTAGTTTCCCTTCTGCTTCAAGCCATTCCACCCATTCATAATCACGAGCAAATTCAACGAAGTACCGAACGGTTTCAATTTTTTTTATTGACTGTTTTATATAGGATAATTGCTCCTGCTCTACTGATGGAGGAACGGTTACAATATCACGAATACGCATTCTTTTCGTAATATAATTATCCCCCATTAATTCCGCCCACCGCTTCACCGCTTTCACAAGCGCCTGATGATTATTTGCTTTATTCGGATACACAATCGGTCTTATCCCTAAATGCTCCCAATGATATGTATTATCACCTTGTGCGACGAAAGCATAACGCCTTGTACTCGGTGGTAAGCCTGTTGCTAAATATTTCATTACAGGATCATTATGACTATACCCAACGAATAAAACAGTGTAATTTGAGAATAGATCAACTAAAAATCGTCTCGCCCACCCTTCTGTTAGGTAAGCCCTTCCAAAATCACCATCCGTTAAAATTAAAGCTTCTTTCTCTTGTTCTACATTCCCATGTATGTAAGCCAACCCTTTAAACGCTCTCCCTGTCGGTAAAGCAGGTGCATAATAAATATTCAGCTCTCTATTCATTTCTGTAATTACAGACGTAAAATGTTGATCAAAGTTTGTCGTTACAATTCGAACATCCGTATCTAACGGAAACAGCCTTGGAATCGCATAGTGTAATGGATTTGGTTTTGATTTTTCTATATTAACGAGGTCTCTTGCAACTTGATGCACATCTTTCGTTTTCGCAATTTTACCGAGATAATAATCGTGGGGTTCTGTCATCTCACGCCTTTCGACATATAAAGCTTTCGAAATTTCATCAACTAAATCATCGAAATTCGGTAAGTTTGATTTCCCCTTCATAGAAACTCCTGCTCCAACGAATAATACTAACTTACCTTGTTCAAGGTGATCGATTAACTCATCTGGAATTTCTACTTCTGAAGTTATCCACATCCCGGATTCCCCCTTACCTAAAAATGTCATACGCTCTCATTTCACTATAACATTTTTTGATTATTTTTTTAATATTTAGATAAAATTTCAGCATGATAAAGTTTTATATAAATTAAACCGTTCCAATGTATGAACTCCTGTATTTATTGTAAAACTATGTATAAATGGGAGGTGTAAATATTGAATGATATTACTGTAATACTTATCAAATTTATATCATGCATCATCGCTTTTAGTATCGGACTAGCTCTATTTTTCCCAGCAACGCTCGTCCAAATCATTTCTTTTAGTCTCTTCGTCACAATCATTTCTTATATGTTTGTTGATAAAATTATTTTAAATCGAATTGGCAATTCCGCTGCCATTATGACGGATTTCTTACTTACGTACTTAAGTGTTTGGATTTTCGGTAATATTTTATTAGACAACTACATGCAAATTGCATGGGGCAGTATCCTTTCTGCCATCGTCTTTACATTATCAGAAGTAATCGTCCATCGCTTTTCTAATTCCCACACAAGGCACAGCAATGATAACATTCGAATTAATCGCCGGTTTGCATATGGTACCGAGTTTGCTGAAGAACAGAATGTGTTGGATAAAGATAAGAAGAAATAACGTTTTGGTGAAGGAGTACCCTTGTTGATAATGTGGTACTCCTTTTTGTTTTTTTGTGATATCAATACGGTGAATGAAATTATATCAACAATTCGACAAGAAATATCGATTTATCGACAAAGTTTGATAGCCTATCTTCAAATAAAAAAGCTGCCCCATTAAGAGACAGCAACTTCTGTAATTACGCTTTTACTTTTAAATCTTTTAACGTAATAACATCTGCAAATGATCCAAATACAACATTATGATGTTTTACAATATCTTCAGCGCGTAATACATCTGTGTCAAATGTGCTATGTGCATCACTTACTAATGTTACTTTATACCCTTCACTAAACGCTCTTCGCGTTGTCGTATCAACACAGTACTCTGTTTGCATTCCTGAAATAATAACATGCTCAATTCCTTTTTCTTGTAACAGTTCGTTTAGGTTTGTCTTATGGAATGAATCTGGCGTCGTCTTTTCAACGATACTATCACCATCTTGTGGTGCAATCGCTGCATGTACTTGCCAGCCAGCTGTACCTTTTTCTAACGGGTGATTTTTTGGCCCATTATGTTGTACATAAATAATCGGAATACTATTTGAACGACATTCCTCAATAAGATTTTGTAATGTTTCTAAAAACTTTTCCCCATTATGTACTGGCATTCCTGCTGTATACATACCCACTTGCACATCAATAACTATTAATGCTTTTTTCATTTCACACAGCTCCCTTTGTTTGTATAAGCCTTTGCATATTCATTATGATAGTTTAAATTCTATCATCCAACAATCTTCTAATTTCCCCTCATGTAACTCATGTTCCTTTAAAATCTTCACCTTTTTAAATCCACATTTTTCATAACAGCTTATCGCACGTTCATTATTTACTCTAGGATCCATCGCTATCGCTTCTGCTCCTAAACTCTCCATAATGTATGTACTTGCTGATTGAACAAGTTTTGTGCCAATTCCTTTTCCCCAATACACTGGTTCACCGATGAATTGGTCCATGCCCCATATATTTTGTGATTCTTCATATCCATATAAAGCTTTCCATTCAGAATCAACAGGATACATTTGTATATAACCGATCGATATTTCATTGAATTCTACTAGACATCGTTTTTCATTACTATTTGGATTATGTATAAAATGTTCAAGTGCATTCTCTATAGATTGCGGATTATCTCTTCCTTCGTAGTACTGCAGGACTTCTGGATCTGTTAACCATTTTGAAATGATAGATGCATCGTTTTTTGTTACGTATCTAACCGATAAATTTTCTTTTTGAAATAGCATATTACACCTCTTTGTTAATAGCTTAAATCTTTGTATTTTCCCTTGATGTTAAATCTTTAATTGTGCCTATTAATGCATATATAGTAGTAATGCAATGATAAAAAATGCTGTATACAAGTTAAATTGTGAAGTTTTATACGGAGCAAATGTTTCTGTAAAGAACTGTGAGTTCATAATTCTTTCAAATAATCCCCCTTCACTAAATTTCGGAGGCCACCATGAGTTTAAGTCACAGAAGAAAAATATGAATTGCATAACAAGAAATGCAAAAAGAGTGCATACCCAGTCTCGCTTCCAAAAAGACTGAGCCTTTTTTGTTACTTACTCTATTTAACATCCCTCTTTATTATCCATTACATTGATTATATACTTAACCTTATTTAATTATCGAAAAATTCATTTCATTCCCCTTGCTACAAATCATACTTCCGCCTATATTCTAATTAAAATAAATACTACTATCGTTGGAGGATAATGTGATTTTCCCGTAATAAAATAAAAGTAATAAACAATAAATTGGAGGAATTCACATGACTAAATACTATAATTCCAAAGAAGAATTACAATTAGGGATGAAGCACATTGAACAAACCATTCATGAAGTTGAAGCTGCATTCAATAAACATGATGCCGATGAACTTGATCGTCACTTTACATTACACGCTTCATGGGTAAATGTCTTAGGAATTCGCCTCTCGGGCTGGAAACAAATCAATGAAGCTCACAAAATTCTTTTAGCAGGACCACTTCACAACTCTTATGCACAGTATGAAATTGAAGACATTCATTTCATACGTTCCGATGTAGCTATCGTACACATTAAACAATATCCAACAACTTCTGAAGGAACGATAATAGAAAATGAACAAAGTAGCCTCGCTATGTATGTTATGGTTAAAGAAAAAGATACGTGGAAAATTGCATCTGGACAAAATACATTCGTACAATAACTCTTCGCATAACACCACTCGTTTACAAAGCTAAAATAAGCTCTGTAAACGAGTTTATTCTGAAAATCTAATATAGCCCTACTGAAAATTGTCTAATAAAAACACATAGGAGATGAGACTTTGAAATCAACATTAATCATTCTTCGAGGGAACTCCGCAAGCGGTAAGACAACAATCGCAAAAGAATTACAAGAACATTTCGGTCACGGAACACTTCTAGTCTCTCAAGATGTCGTTCGTAGGGAAATGCTAAAAGTTCACGACACATTGGGCAACCTATCTCATGATTTAATTTTTGAGATTACGAAGTACGGAAAAGGAAAATGTGAATTTGTCATTTTAGAAGGTATATTAAACAGTCGTAGATATGGAGATATGTTGAAAGAATTAATACATTATTTTGACGGAAACGCATATACATATTACTTCGATTTATCGCTAGATGAAACAATTAAACGGCATAATACGAGAGAAAAACGACTTGAATTTGGAGAAGATTTATTGAGGAAATGGTATAACCCGCACGATACAATTGAAGTTGATAAAGAAACTATTTTTACAGATGATTTCATTCAAAAAGACATCTTTCATGCGATTCTTAATGATGTGACACATCAAAAATAAGACTGACTTTTTATGTCAGTCTTATTCTTTTATATTCCTTGAATTTCAGTTTTCATAACGGAACAATCTTTACATACATAATAATATATATTCATTTCCCCAAACTGGAAATCAACTACTGAAATAAGTTCCCGTTCTTCAAGATCTTGTGTAATTGTAGCAACATATTTCATCTCTTTCGAACAAGTTGGACATCCTAAATCTTCTGGAACATCATCGTATAGGGGCGCTCCTACCAATCTACATACATATTCCGAACCGAATAAGTCAAAAGCTTCCCAGTAACTATCTTCATCAGTAGGTATATCTTCATTTTTCATATTCGTTAGCTTTACATTAGTTTTTGGAAGATTGACCGGTAGCTTATACTCAGCTTCCATAATCCACTCTTCCGTATTGTCTTGTTTTATTATTTGTACCGTTTTGCCCCCATTACTTAATTGAAAATATTGCGGCTCCCACACCATCGCACAATTCAAGCAAGAGATGAATGGTAATACAATCAATTCATCATTTTTAAGTTCAGCAAGTTTCTCATCTTTCAAATCAAAACAAAAAATTTGATGCATTTTCTCACCGCATAACTTACACAATGGTACTTCACAATCTTGACCACCGAAATAATGATTATATGAATCTTTCCCTTCCATTACTCTATACCCTTTTATTCCATCCCAATGTTCGCCATATAATTCCATTGTCATATTCTATCCTCTTCTCGCTTATAAAGGTAATCCTCGATACTAATCTTTTAATAACTTTCGGTACATAAAACATTTTTTATTGTTGCTAATCATCATTTTTCTCATTCTTATCACCGTTATCTTTTTGGTATGAATACGATAATAAAATAATAACAATTTACAAGAAGACTGAGTTCTGTATCCATTCTGACACTATAGGGATTTGGAACGTTATAAACCCTAGTATAAGACTAAATAAAACAATTACTATTTTATGAATATTTTTCTCCTATTTATCTAATTGTATTTTAATAGTGATAGAAGAACAATATGGTTGTCAGAAATACAAATAAGGATTATATAATTCAATAGGGTTAATTTTACTGCTCACGGTACTCAGCAGCAAAATTAAGGTTTTATTCTTTTACATATCCTTCAAATTTTTTCAATGAATCACATTAAGGTAAAAAATAAAAGCCAGTCTCAATAAAGAGAACTGACTTCTATTTGGATAACCATTATTATAAAATTTTCACTTTAACAGTTTGTCTTCCCCAGTTCATAGCTTTACTTTTTGAACCCATTAAAACATCAATACGATTTCCTTTAATAGCACTACCAGTATCACCAGCAATAGCTTCTCCATAACCTTCTACCCATACTTTAGATCCTAATGGGATTACCTTCGGATCTACTGCAATAATTCTCATATTAGGATTTTCCGTTAAATCATGACCCATCGCAGTTAAAACGCGTCCACCATATGTACCATTTTCACTTGGATCAGCAGTATATGCTGTCGCTACTACCGTTAATTCACGTTTAGCAGACTGTGTGTTATTTTTAGATACTTCTTGTGTCTTTGTTGCTTCTTGTGCTTTCGCTTCTTCTTTCGCTTTTTCTATTTCTCGTGCTTGCGCTTCTTTCTTAGCCTTTGCTATTTCCTGCGCTTTTGCTTCTTCTTTTGCTTTTGCTTCTTCTTTTGCTTTTTCTATTTCTCGTGCTTTTGCTTCTTCCTTAGCCTTTGCTATTTCTTGTGCTTTTGCTTTTTCCATTTCTCGTACTTTTGCTTCTTCCTTAGCTTTTGCTATTTCTTGCGCTTTCGCTTCTTCTTTTACTTTTTCTATTTCTTGTACTTTTGCTTCTTCCTTAGCTTTTGCTATTTCTTGCGCTTTCGCTTCTTCTTTTACTTTTTCTATTTCTTGTGCTTTTGCTTCTTCCTTAGCCTTTGCTATTTCTTGCGCTTTTGCTTCTTCCTTAGCCTTTGCTATTTCTTGTGCTTTTGCTTTTTCCATTTCTCGTACTTTTGCTTCTTCCTTAGCTTTTGCTATTTCTTGCGCTTTCGCTTCTTCTTTTACTTTTTCTATTTCTTGTACTTTTGCTTCTTCTTTAGGCTTTACTATTTCTTCTGCTTTCGTTTCTTCCTTAACTTTTACTCTCTCTGTTACTTTCGCTTCTTCTTTAGGCTTTACTATTTCTTCTGCTTTCGTTTCTTCCTTAACTTTTACTCTCTCTGTTACTTTCGCTTCTTCTTTAGGCTTTACTATTTCTTCTGCTTTCGTTTCTTTCTGCTCTTTTGTTGTTTCTTTCGCTTTTGCTATTTCTTGTACTTTTGCTTCTTTCTGCGTTTTTACTTCTTCCTTTGCTTTAACTGCTTTTTGTACTTTCGCTACTCGCTTCGTTTTCTCTTCAGCTTTCTTTTCAATTGGTGCTGTACTTGATAGGAAAGAAACATTTGCATAAGCTGTTTTTCCTTTATACTCAAATTGCAGCCATCCATCTTTTACTTGATGTGTTGATTCAATTACATCATCTTGTTTCAGTCTGCCAAGAATTTCTGATTCTGTGTTTGCTTCAGTACGTACATTTAATAGGTTTGCTGTTACATGATAAATATCTTTTGTATACTCCGAACTTACAAACAATTCTTTACCATTTAAATCAATTTTTGACCATCCTTCTTCAGTATGTATGACCTTTAACTTTTGTCCTTCTTTTACTTTTTCGACAATTTTTGATTCCGTGGTTGGCTTTTCACGTACGTTAAGTACATCCGCTGTTACGATAGTTTCTGCGATAGCAGATGTGGTAAAAGCCCCCAATCCAAGAACTGTTGCTGTTGCTGCGCCAATTATTTTTTTCATATTAGCCTCCATTGCGTTTTTTTGAGTTCTATCAAATGCTTCCATAAAATTAGGGAATTCCACAGAGTATCAAAACATTTGTAACAGTATATTAATACCACTTAATATACTGTTTTTAAAACTTCCTACTCCAATATTATCAAATTTTCATTTCTAATTCTATACATTATAAATCTACTTATCTTCTATAAACTCTTCATGACCTTCTACTTCACACTAGATAGTTGTCGCAATTCCTGCCAAAAATAAACTTACAATTGCTAAAAATGGCGTTCCAGCTATTGCACCTCTTAAGTGAAACTTATAGTCTTTATATCCTTTCATTTCCTCAGTACTAGGAATAACAACAAATCTTGGAGTAATCCAGCAAAATATAAGCCAATCGATTATTAATAAATCTACTAAATTGAAAATCATTACAATCCCAAAAGTATGTAAATAGGCCTCAATATACAATAATTTTCCATGGTGATGTAGTATATATGTAGAAACTAAAGGCGTTCCGAAGAGAATAATATTGTAAATAATTCCGAAATAAAACGTTTGTTTTTTTTCATTTATCGATTTTGGCAAAACTACTTTTTGAATATCTTTCGGATAATCATTTAACCAAAGGCGAGGATTATAATACGTAGACCCTAATATCATAATAAACAGTATAAAAGACATGGAAATACCGACAATCACCATTTGTTCAAATTGCCCCACAAATGTCCCTCCTTATTTGAAATTTTGACGTACGTAATTCACTTAATTAGACATTGTATGCATGTTATGACTTAAAAATTATCTAATACCATTAATAAAAATTTTTCATTACAATCCGCTTTTTCCTAACGTCCATTCTTATTTCTTGCAATATGCATGCAAATTTAATAAAGTGAACATCTAATTAGTGTTGTTGAATTTCGCTAATTATTACAGAGTACATATTTTTTAATTTACATAAAGAATGGGTTGGTGAAACGAATGAAAATCGAACATATAGCAATTTGGGTAAATGATTTAGAATTAATGCGTACTTTCTATACAAAGTACTTTAACGGTAAAGCAAACTCTTTATATCATAATGAAGCGAAACACTTTGAATCTTATTTTATTACGTTCGAATCTGGAGCGCGCCTTGAAATTATGCGTAAGAAAGGCATAGAAAACGAGCCTAACCTAAATATCACTGGCTATGCACACATGGCTTTCTCTGTTGGTAGTGAAGAACGTGTAAATGAACTAACAAAAACGTTAAAAGAAGCTGGTTCTCCTTTATTAAATGGACCACGTTTCACTGGAGATGGCTATTACGAAAGTGTAATTAGTGATCCGGAAGGTAATCAAATAGAGATCACTATTTAACTATCGTTTATCTTTTCTGAAGAACTAATAAAAATTCGTTTGGAGGAACCCTATGCATAAACTGCATTTCAAAAAATTTGAAGCAACAGATTTTAGTCCATATTTCCAGCTCGTATCAAATGAAAGAGTGATGGCACAAATTACAGAGCGTGCTATTCCGCTAGAAGAGGCACAAAACGACTATGAAAAATTGTTAAGGCGCAATGAAAAGCATAAACTGTTTGGGTCTTATAAAGTTTATGACAGTGCAACAAATGAATTTATCGGCCTTGGACATGTAACAGTGAATGAAGATAATGTAAAAGAAGCTGAAATTGGGTATATGATTTTGCCAGAGCACTGGGGAAAAAGATATGGTAGTTATATCGCAAGAGAATTAATTGAAATAGCGAAGCAGACAGATGTAAGCGTACTAAAAGCAATTATCGATCCGAGCAATACCCCCTCTCGGAAGATTTTACTAAACGTTGGTTTTACATCTGAAAAAGTTTGCGAGATTGATGGATTGCCTGGGGAGATTTTGAGTACATATATTTAACTATATAAAAAGGCAATGCTACATTTGAACTAACCGTAGCATTGCCTTTATCTTTTTTTATTATAAAAGTCCCATTTTCACCTTAATACGAACTAAATCACTATTTCTTTATCTCGTCTACTACACTTTGAACTAAAGAGATAAGAGCTTTCTTTGTATCCTCATCTGTTACTTTTGCATCATCACTAAATTTAGTTCGCACAGATGGGATTAATAACGAGCCATTTTGAACGACAATTGTATCTAGCATACCTAGTGTAAGTAATAAAGATTCATGGGCTTTATCCCCTCCCGCAATTGATGGTGAAGCTGTTATAATAGCCACTGGCTTTTTATAAAGTTCCGCTGATGAAACAAGCCATTCTAAAGCATTCTTCAAAACTCCTGGAATACTTTTTGCATACTCTGGTGTACAAATAATAAGTGCATGTGCTTCACTTAATGTCTTTCGAAATTCTTCAACAACAACCGGTGCTCCAACTCGATCTACATCCGGATTAAAATGAGGTAGTTCCTCTATCCCATTATAAATAGTGTAATCTATACCTTCTGGAATAAATGCTGCTAAAGTTTTTAATATGTTTGTGTTGGATGATCCTTCCCTAATACTTCCTGAAATCGCTATGATTTTTTTGTGTATACTCATATGATCCCCTCCTACAAACATCATACTTATGCAGCCAGAGAAAAATCAAAAATATTGAACTATTTACCAAGCTGTACATTCATCAATTTTGACATCTTGCTTTTGATTCCCTAATAAAAATACTACTGTCTATAAATATCTTTACTTGCTAATTTATAAATAACTCGAAAGGCTTCTTGGTCCCCAGACTCCATTTTATACAGCCATTCTTTTAATTCTACTTCATCCAAAATTACGTTCCCCTCTCATGAGCTTTCACACTATATTCGCCCGTTTCTCACAAAAGGTTCATTTTACATAAAAATTTATTTATTACAATAAAGATATACTATATATTTTACAGAAAGGATGATTCGTATAATGAACAAAGAAGACAAACTTTATGCTGAAAATGTATTAAAACATCTCTTCATAGGAGCACAAGTTGATGGATTGCAATTTGGTATTTCTCCAGCAACTATAAAAATTCATTTTACAGATTTTGAAGCCACCGTTGATTATGACGGGCAATTATATGTCAACATCGAATCGAAATGGTGTTTATTTCATACTCCACCTGAAAAATATCCATCTAATGAGGGTGAATTTGACGATTATACTGAGGAAGAAGAATATAAGAGAATATTTGAAATGAGAAGAAAAAAAGTTACAGACATACAACTAGGTAAGGCAACTCCGCATTTAATTATTACATTTGAAAATGGGCAAATCATGTTTGTAAATGGTTTTCATGACTATTATGAATGCTGGCAAGCTGGGGTCCAATTTGATGATTGGCTTGTAGTTGCTGCACCTGGGAATGAAATCGCTACTTGGACTCCCGATGAATTTACTAATAAATAAGCCGTCAGAAATCACAATAGAAAAAGTATATCTTACACAAGGGGAAACAGATTTACGTAAATCAATTGATGGACTAGCGACTGTTGTAAAAGAAGAATTTGAAATTTAAAATCACCCCGTTTTAACAGGAAAAAGTGGCATTTTTACTATTTCTAATGTTCGCTAATGCTTATTGCGTGATTTGGTTTCATTGCTACACAAACCCCAATACCCACTCTTAACTTGATGGGCATGTATAGTGCCCCCGATTAGCATCAACGAGAAGGAATAGACCTTGTAAAAAAACATTTATAATTCCACTGATACGCAGAAAAATAAAAAGAGAATAATTCAGAAATTCCCTATGAATCATTCTCTTTTTATTTTCATATTTTAACATGCTGGATATGCATTAGAACCCAAATAACGTTCTTTTATAAGTTGACGATGATGAAGCTCATGACCAGCAATAATGTTTGCTAATGCAAGAACCGTGACTTCAGAATTGTTCGCAATTCCCCTTTGTAACCAAGCTTCTTTATCTAAACTTTTAAGCAAATGCATAGTAGATTGGCGAACAACTGTTAAATTCTCAAGAAGATCTTGCATAGATTGCTTATCAAAAGCTGCTCTAAGAACATACATATCATCGTTATATCCAGGAAGTTCTGCTGTCTCGCCTCTTGCTATGGAAAGCAATCGATACGCCATGATACGTTCAGTATCCGCAATATGACCGATTACTTCTTTTATACTCCATTTATTAGGAGCATATCTAAAATGTCCCTCACTATCAGAAATATCCTTCAACAAAAGATTCGTTTCCTTCATTTGTTGCTCTAGAATATGTATGATATCTCCATCTGGTATTAAGTTTATGTACGTTGAATAATACGGGTTATATTCATTTGCCTCTGGTCTCTTTTGCATGCTTATCATCCTTTTTATTTTATCCTTATATACAACTTATCATAAATTATTATCATATTAATCAAAAAAAATAATTTTAAAACAAAATGGCCCCATCCTATATAGGATTACATTAACAAAGCGGCTTATCCCCAAGCCCCCAACTAAACCATCTCCCATGCCCTTCCGTTTCCCCAACAGTTTCACAATATTCGTTTCCGTTAATATAATAATCAATATGAAGGTCACGGTCCCACATGTTGTTATATAGGTGGAATACATCACGTTTTGCACCTATTTCTTTAATTTGTTTTTCTAGCTTATGTTTTACATTTTCAGGTATTTGATTTGCGACGTGTGTATGGAAAATGCAGATTTCAGCATCTTCCCTTATTTGATTTGCAATGGCTGGAAGAAGTGCTACACCGTCCCCTTCAATTAATTGTACTGATTTTTCTTTTACAAGCGTTGCTGCTTGATCGAATAGTTCAAGTCTTTCTTTATGTTCTGGCCAAATAAGCGCGCGTAACCATAAATAATCTTCTTCATCATTTAAATTATTCACATGTAAATCTAGTCCGATTCTTTCCATAACAGGTGGACTTTGTTCTAAAAAGGAGGGCTTCTTCTCCCCTTTTATTTCTGATTGTAAATGAACATTTGATTGTCTATTTCCATACATTTCTTCCGTTCCATATGAATAACGATATTGATCCCAAAATAGTTGTAATCCCGCACTTGTACCAATTTCTATTAACGCCAATGGTTTGTTCACTTTATTAAATATGTAACAGAAACTTGGATATAAATAGGCACATCTTCTTACTTCATTCGTTTGAACAAGTTTCGTTTGTAATAAAGAGATAATTTCTTCTCGATATACATGGCAAAAATCTTTAAATTGGTAAAAGGCATTTTCAAAATTTATATCAGCATTTTCAACTAAACTTTGATAATAGTTTTTTAAACTGTGCTCTTTTCCTTTTAACAATAAATAATGGACTGCACCTAATAATAAGTTTGGGACTGGTTGACCAGGTTGTGCGTAGGAAGCTAACGTAAGAACTTCCTCATCTTCAGAAATTTTTATTGATAAATATTCGTATAAGTCACTAGATCCTTTACATTCATTCACAGAAAAATTCCGAAATAAGTTTGCGACTTGTTCTTTTGTAAGCATTGGTATCCCTCCTTAATTATTTTCAGAATAATCTTATCATTTATTTGTTATTTACTCTATTTTTTCAAATTAGATGTCACGAAAATAGAATTTTACTAGTTTCCAAAGATAAAACATAAAAATAGAAGTTTTTTTGACATAACATCAAACTGGAATTCTTCTCCAAATCCCGCTTTACTACTATGCTTTTTACCCTTATGACAGAAGAATTCTATGAAATAAAACGTTAAATAGTTTAAAATTATCAGATAACACTAGATATTTTAGTCTATTAATTATTATAATAGACTATGAGATGGTTATATAATTGAGACAAAAAAGGTAAGTACCTAGGTGGGGCCTAGGCGGTGTTTTCTTTTTACGGCTTAGATATAAAAAACACCTACTCTTTTTTGCCAATATAGGGGATGGAGAGATTATCATGAGCAACATGCAGCAAAAAACAGACGTTATCTTAATTGGCGCAGGAATTATGAGCGCAACGTTAGGATCATTACTTAAAGAATTGGCACCTGAATGGGAAATTAAAGTATTTGAAAAACTCGCTAATGCCGGAGAAGAAAGTTCTAACGAATGGAATAATGCTGGTACAGGACATTCTGCGCTATGTGAGCTTAACTATACATCCGAAAAATCTGACGGGTCTATAGATATTGGTAAAGCTGTAAAAGTAAATGAGCAATTTCAACTTTCAAGACAATTTTGGGCTTATCTTGTAAAAAGAAACTTAATTCGTAATCCACAAGATTTTATTATGCCACTACCTCATATGAGTTTGGTGCAAGGGGAAAAAAATGTAGAGTTTCTAAAAAAACGTTTTGAAGCGCTTTCAAAAAACGCTCTATTCCAAGGAATGGAATTTTCTGATGCACCTGACACATTAAAAAAATGGCTTCCACTCATTATGGAAGGTCGTAATTCTAATGAACCTATGGCTGCAACGAAGATTGACTCTGGAACAGATGTTAACTTCGGTGCGTTAACGCGCATGTTATTTGATTACTTAAAAACTAAAAATGTTGAGCTAAACTACAAACATAGTGTTGAAAATATTAAACGCACGAAGAATGGTTTGTGGGAAGTAAAAGTACATGATATGAATAGTGGCAAAATTGAACATCATACTGCGAAATTCGTCTTTATCGGCGGCGGTGGTGGTAGTCTACCTCTACTTCAAAAGACTGGTATTCCTGAGTCAAAACATATTGGAGGATTCCCAGTAAGTGGACTATTTATGGTATGTAAAAACCCAAAAGTTGTAGAGCAGCATCATGCAAAAGTATACGGAAAAGCTAAAGTTGGTGCTCCACCAATGTCTGTACCTCACCTTGATACGAGATATATAGACAATAAAAAAGCTTTACTGTTTGGACCATTTGCAGGCTTCTCACCTAAATTCTTAAAAACTGGCTCAAACCTTGATTTAATTGGTTCTGTAAAACCGAATAACGTCTTAACGATGTTAGCAGCCGGTGTAAAAGAAATGGGATTAACAAAATACTTAATCCAACAAGTTATGTTATCACACGAAAAGCGTATGGAAGAATTACGTGAGTTTATTCCGAACGCTAAAAGTGAAGATTGGGATACTGTCGTTGCTGGACAACGTGTGCAGGTAATTAAAGATACTGATGCAGGTGGTAAAGGAACACTTCAATTTGGTACAGAAGTTGTTAGTGCAAATGACGGATCAATCGCTGCGTTACTTGGTGCTTCTCCAGGTGCTTCTACTGCGGTTCACGTTATGCTTGAAGTATTAGAAAAATGCTTCCCAGAACGTATACTAGAATGGGAGCCAAAGATAAAAGAAATGGTCCCTTCTTACGGCGTGTCACTTACGGAAAATCCAAGACTGTTCCAAGAGCTTCACGCTTCAACAGGGCGCACACTTGGGTTAAATGAAAAAGAAGCTGTTCACAATTAATGAATAGATTAAAAAAACGACATAATAAAAACGTCCGATATATTCGGACGTTTTTATTATGTCTGACGAAGAAATATAGTGACTAAAATTATATCAGCGATTCGACAAGAAATGAAAAATCTCCGTTAACTCTCAACTAGAAATTATATTTATCAATATTATCCTTCATAAATACAACTCGTTCAGGAAGTACGATAATACCGTTTCCTTCTGCCTCATAGTCATACCCTTGAATAGAGTTTGGTTCTACTTTCACTTTGCCGATTCCTTTTACTTCGAAGCTATCCCCTACTTTTAATTTTTTCCCTTTTACAACAATTTCATTTGCGACATACGTTGCGAGTGCACCTTGTTGTTTTACATCCCATAATCCAAATTGTTGTACCGTTCCTCGTTTTACATAATCACGCATAACGTTCGGTGTCGAAAAACCAGTTACGACTACTTTTTTATCCATTTTCAAATTTTCAGCTGCTTGCGCCATCGCTGGAAGTGCTGTTGCATCTGGACATATTACTGCGTTAATATCTGGATACGTTTTTAAAATACTCTCTCCTACTGATAAAGATTTTTGCGCATTATTTTCACCATATTGCGTCGTTACAATTTCCCAATTCGGATATTTCTCTTTAATAATCTCTTTTGCCTTCGTTACCCATTGATTTTGATCTGTTACAGTCGGGCTTGAATAAAAGAATGCTACTTTTCCTTTATCTCCAATTTGCTTCGAAGTCATTTCAATTAATAAGTTTGCAAGTTGGTCTGGTGTACCTTGGCTAATATAAAACGAACGGTCTTTCGGATTCACATCAGAATCCCACGTTAATACTGTCATTCCTTTTTTCTTTGCACGTTGTAATGATTGCGAGAGACCATCAACTGACGTAGATGAAACCATAATCGCATCATAGTTTTGGTTAATAAAATTGTTTATATATTTTACTTGCCCGGATACACTTGCCTCAGACGGTCCATCGTACTTCACTTGTACACCTAACTTATCTCCCATCTCTTTTGCACCTTCACCGCCTGATGTGAAGAAGCCAACTCCCGTTAATTTCGGAATGAACGCAAATTTTACATCATCTACTTTTTTCTTATCCGCTGTTTGGCTAGAACAAGCAATTAAACCGATTAAACAAATACACATAATCATAACAATCCCCAATTTTCTCTTCATGACATTTCCCCCTTATGCAAATCCCTTCTTTTCCCCGTGGTGAATCGTTGTAATTTGAAATGTCTCATAATAACAGAAATAATAAGGATAATACCTATTACTACATTTGATTGTTCATTCGTTAAGCCCGTCATTTGCAAACCGTACTGCATGAGTCCTATAAAAATACTTGCTAGTACCGTCCCAATAACACTCCCTTTTCCGCCCGTAATAAGTGTGCCGCCTAATACAACTGCCGTAATAACTGGCAAAATCGTTTCACTTCCAATATCAGCACGAGCAGAACCAAAATAAGCTGTTAAGAAAGCTCCTCCTAATCCACCTCCTACCCCAGAAAGTACGTAAGCAATAATCACCACTTTCTTCGTTCGAATACCGGAATATTTCGCCGTACTTTCATTTACGCCAGTTAATTTTGCGTAGCGACCATATGTTGTACGGTGAAACAATATCGTAAATACTATCGTTAAAATGACAAGGAGCCATAATAGATTAGGTATACCGATAAAACTACCATTTGCCAGTTGCACATACGAATCTGGTAAACCACTTATTCCTTCATAGCCCGCTGCACCCGAACCACCTGAAATAACAAGGGCGATTCCCGCATATAAAAACATCGTTCCAAGTGTAACAACAAGAGGTTCTACATCTGTCATTTTTATAATAAGTCCATTTAATCCGCCCGCTATACAACTTACTACGAGCGCAATGATAACAGCCAACAGTATAGGCATACCATTCATCCAAAGTACTCCGATAAGAATCGAAGTAAGCCCCATAATAGATCCTACTGAAACATCAATTCCACCAGTTACAATGACAAATGTCATCGGAATAGCCGCGATTGAAATAATGAGGAAATCGTTCATACTAAAAAGGAGGTTACTAATGTTTAAGAAATCACTATTTATGAAACTAAAGAGAATGAATTCTACGAGAAGCAATATGAGAAGAACCCCTTCCCATCTATACAAGCTACGTATTCCTTTCATAGATTCACCCTCCTTTCTTCTAATTGCCGGAGTTTCTTCCATTTTTTTAAGACACTATCTAATACGATGATGAGTAGAAGTAAAAATCCTGAAATAGCACTATTCCAAAATGCAGGTATTTTTAAAAAGACGAGTGAACTGCTTATCACTTCTAAGAAGAATGCACCTAATGCCGCTCCAAATATAGAGCCTGTTCCTCCTTTTAAATGAATACCACCTAAAACAGCAGCGGCGATAACTTGCAATTCTATTCCTGTACCTGTTTGATTTGGAACGAATCCAATATTCATTACGAATATACATCCAGCGAGCCCAGCGCTTATGCCTGATATGATAAACGCGTATATTTTCACTTTATCTACATGTATTCCAATAAGCCTTGCACCATCTTCATTATCACCGACCGCATAAAAATATCTTCCAATTTGAACTTTCATTAAAAAGAAATATAGTAGTAGTAATATGATAAGAACGGTCCATACCGTTATCGGAAGGCCTAACATCATAATAGAAGCAATTTGTTTATACTCATTCGGAATATCTTCAATCCACTTTCCGCCCGTAAATATTAACATTGCACCTCTAATAATACCGAGCATTCCTAATGTCATAATGATAGCTGGCACTCGAAATTTCGTAACGCCAATTCCGTTTACCATACCAATAAGAGCGCCAAATATAATTGCCGCAAATATCGAAATAAAGGCACTGTATCCATCTGTTAACAACATCCCGCAAACCGCAGCGCTTAATCCCATAATAGACCCTACTGATACATCTATATTTTTCGTAAACAATACGAAAGATTGACCAATTGCCAAAACAACTAAAATAACGCTTGATTTCATAATTAAAGATAAAGAGCTAAACTGCACAAAACTCGGATTCATTACTCCAACGAAGGCTATGTAAAAAAGTAATAAAATAATAATAGACGTCTCATGCATTTTAAATAAACGTTTCACTCCGTTACACCTCTCTTTCCTCCGTACGCAAGGCGTGTAACTTCATCAATACAAATTTCCTTCTTCTCTAAATGAGAGACGAATTCTCCGTTTCTCATCACATATACCCGATTCGCTAATTGAACAATTTCTTCTACATCTGAAGAGATTAATATGATCGCAAGTCCCTCTCTCTTCAAACTTTGTATCGTTTCGTATACTTCTAGTCTTGCTTTCGCATCAATACCGCGGGTCGGTTCATCAAGAATAATCACTTTCGGATTACATGCAAGATATTTTGCTAGCACGACCTTCTGTTGGTTCCCACCTGATAAAGACGTCATTTTCTCATTCATATGAGGGACAACAATTCGAAACTGTTTTATATACAACTCTGATAAAGCGCTTTCTTTTTTGTTGTTTAAAAAGAAGCTACTCATACTGTTTAAAGATGCAGATGTTATATTTTCCTTAACAGACGCAATTGAAAATATACCATTCCCTGCCCGGTCCTCCGGTACATACACCATACCTTCCTTTATTCGCTTATGTACCGAATACTTCGTAATGGATGTTCCCTCTAATAAAACGGAACCTGATTTCAAAGGCATTAATCCAAATATTGATTCAGCTAATTCAGTCCTACCTGATCCGACAATACCTGAAATCCCGACAATTTCTCCAGCGTGTACAGTTAATGATACATTTTGAAAAGCATAACTAGACGCATTCATGACATCTAATACTTTTTCCGAATGCTCTATTTCTTCTTGCGCGATTTCTTTCTTCTCCTCAAGTTTATAATCTTTCGGTAATAACCCCTCCATTAGCATGTCATATGTATAGCTTGATACATCCCCTTGACTTACAATCATACCGTCACGCAAAATTGCTACTTTATTTGCAATTTCAAAGATTTCTGGAAAACGATGCGTAATGTATATCATGCCAATTCCTTTTTCTCTTAAGCTTTTTATCAACACAAAAAGACTCTTAATTTCGTGAGTTGTTAATGTCGATGTTGGCTCATCTAAAATAAGAATCTCAGCTTCCCTTATTAATCCCCTCAATATTTCTACTAATTGTTGCTGGGCAATGGATAACGATAACCCTAGCTTATGAAGTTGAATGTTCCAACCTAAGCCTTCTAGCAACTTATTAATTTTATTTCGAAGTTCTTTCTTTTTCGCTTTCATTCCGATACAAATGTTCTCTTCAATTGTCATATGCGGAAAGATGAGTGGCTCTTGTGGTATTAAATATATGCTATGTTGATGTGCTTCTGCTGTGTTTGAAAACTGTTGTACTTTCCCTTTCACATACATCTTGCCAGCATCGTATGAATACAAGCCCGTTAATATTTTCATTAACGTTGATTTCCCAGCACCATTCCCTCCGACTAAAGCGTATACATCTCCAGGCTCTAATTGTAAATTCACTTCTTTTAATACGAGTTGATCTGCAAATGATTTACTCATCTTTGTAACTTGTAATAAGGGCACGTTCTCCACATGTTGTCACCTGCCTTTATGCAGAACATTTTTTGAGAAAATGATTTTTTGTTCTACTTGTTTTGTAGCATTGTATATTTCTTTTTTCATATCTAGAACACTTTTTTCACTGGACTATTTATCGCTTCAACTGGAATAAACAAAATAACGAACACATATGTTTAAGCAGTGGTCAATTGTTGAAAGGGATGAAGAGTATGTCACAGCTGAGCTTTGAAGACAATTTGTTAACAAAAGTAGCTTGGTACTATTATAAAGATCAATTAACCCAGCAAAAAATTGCTTCCCTTCTTCACATTTCAAGAAATAAAGTCGTTCGGTTGTTAGATAAAGCACGGACGGAAGGTGTCGTCACATTTCACGTAAAAGGTACTGGTTTGCACTGTTTAAGCATCGAACGTGACCTTATGAAAAAATTCCATCTAAAAGATGCTTTCGTTATTCCAACGCCAGCAGAAGATTATGCATTTTCACTCGGAAAAGCTGCCGCACAATATTTAGAAACTCATCTGCAACAAGGAGATTTACTTGGGATTGGCTGGGGAGAGACGATAAGTAAAATGCTAGAAAACATTCATTTTGATAGCTCTATGAATCTTTCAATCGTTACTCTTACAGGAGGCGTAAATCACTATGTTCCAAGAAACCAAAGCTATTTAAACTACATGCAAGGCGATCTTCATATTATTCCTACCCCTTTTCTAACATCTACAAACGAAATGACGCAAATTATTCTATCTGAACCGAGCGTGAAAGATATGCTTCACGTCGCTTCACTCGCTCATACAGCAGTAGTTGGCATTGGCGGTTTATCTCAAGACGCCACAATTGTGAAAGAAGAAAAATTAACACTACGTGAAATGACATATATACGTAGTCAAAACGGGGCAGGAGATATTTTAGGGCAATTTTATAATACTGATGGAAAACAATTAGAACTTCCCCATCATAACCGTCTTATCGGCACACCACTCTCTGTTCTTCAAAATATGAAACATGTCGTCGGTGTAGCTGGCGGCACGGAAAAGATCGATGCAATTTACGGCGCCTTAAAAGGGAGATTCATTCATACATTAATTACCGATGAAGAAACTGCCCTCTCCTTAATAAGAAAGGAAGGTGACTCTTAATGTCTACTCTTTTAGCTTACGACGCTGGTACAGGGAGCATTCGAGCAGTTCTTTTTGATTTAAACGGTAATCAACTTGCTGTTAGTCAAAAAGAATGGATTCATAAATCAGATAGTCGTTACCCTGGTTCTATGAATTTTGATGTAACTGAAAACTGGCAGCTCGTTCAAAAATGTACGAAAGAGGTTCTTCAAAAAAGTAATACGTCCTCCTCTTCTATTAAAGGTATTAGTGCAACGAGTATGCGTGAAGGCTTTGTTTTATACGATAAAAACGGGCAAGAAATATGGGCTTGTGCAAATGTTGATGGCCGCGCGTCAGCGGAAGTTAGTGAACTAAAAAAAATCCGTTCCGAAATTGAAGAAGATTTATATAGAAAATCCGGTCAAACTTTTTCATTAGGTGCTTTACCTCGCTTACTTTGGATAAAAAAGCATGAACCAGACGTGTACAGAAACATTCATTCTTTCACGATGTTAAACGATTGGATTTTATATAAATTGTGCGGCGTACTGCAAATTGATTCTTCAAATGGATGTACGTCCGGTATATTCGATTTACAAAATAGAGCTTGGGATAACTGGGTTGCTGAGCAATGCGGTCTTACTCTAGCCTTTTCTCCAAAAGTAAATGAAGCTGGTACAGTTATCGGGAATATCACAAAACGAAGTGCTGAGTTAACAGGATTACATGAAGGAACACCGGTCGTTGCTGGCGGCGGAGATGCACAAATGGCATCGCTTGGAACTGGAGTTGTAAAGCCTGAACAAACATTTATATGCGGAGGCAGTTTTTGGCAACAAGAAGTAAATATAACAAAACCAGAAACTGATCCAAATGCGGCGATTCGTGTTAATTGCCACGTCATTCCTAACCTATGGCAATACGAAACAATTGCTTTCTTCCCTGGCCTTGTTATGAGGTGGTTTCGAGATGCCTTTTGCCATGAAGAAAAACGGCTCGCTGAAAAACTCGGTGTAGATGCTTATGAATTACTAGAAGAACAAGCGAAAGAAGTTCCTGTAGGCTCACATGGCATAATCCCCACTTTTTCAAATGTAATGAATTATATTTCTTGGCGACATGCTGCACCATCCTTTTTAAATTTGAGCTTAGATGCTGATAAATGTGGGAAGAAAGAAATGTTCCGGGCAATAGAAGAAAATGCCGCCTTCGTTACATTCGGCAACTTGAAATTAATAGAGGCTCTCACAGGTAACTTTCCTTCTGAAGTGATTTTTGCTGGCGGCGCTGCTAAAGGAAAACTTTGGCCGCAAATTCTTTCAGACGTTCTTGGAATCCCAGTGAAAGTACCAGTTGTAAAAGAAGCGGCAGCTTTAGGAACTGCAATTGCTGCTGGGGTTGGTGCTGGCATATATTCATCTATGGCAGCGACTGCCGAACAGTTTGTACAGTGGGAAAAAACATTTGAGCCAGTCACTGAAAATCATGAACTATATAAGGAATTCTATGAAACATGGAAAACTGTGTATAACAGTCAGCTCGCTTTAGCCGATAAAGGGATCACCTCACATATGTGGATTGCACCCGGTGCTCTGTAACACATTACATAAAGGAGTGAAATATATGTTAAAAGCGAATGAAAATGATTTCTCCTATCGCTTCGGTGATAATGGGCCTAAATATTTAATACAAGGTCCAAATATCGATCTTGGCCTAGTCGTGATTCAGCCTGGGCAAGAGTTTCAAAATCACTATCATACAACGTGCGAAGAGGTCTTCTATGCGTTAGAAGGCGAAATAGATTTCTATGTGAATAACGAGAGAGTTCCGATCAAACAAGGGGATGTCTTGCAAGTTCGACCTCATGAATCCCATTATCTTATTAACCATTCTGATAAGCCTTTTAAAGCTGTTTTTATAAAGTCACCACATTTACCAAATAAAGATACTGTACAAACTGAAAATCCAACATTAACGAAGGAGTGATTCCTAATGACTTGGGGATTTAAAAATCGATTAAACACAATTTTACCTGACGGCAGAGCGGTTATGTTAGCGATAGATCACGGCTACTTTTTAGGGCCAATTCACGGACTTGAACAACCGTTAGAAACAGTTAAAAACTTGCTTCCATATACTGATTCCCTCTTTTTAACACGAGGCGTATTAAGTTCCTGTATTCCTGAAAACTGCAACACACCGATGGTTATGCGTGTATCAGGCGGGGCAACTGTAGTAGGCAAAGATTTAGCAAATGAAACAATTGTTACACCTGTGAAAGAAGCAGTAAAACAAAACGCAATTGGCGTCGGCGTTTCTGTCTTTGTTGGATCAGACTATGAAACACAAACTGTTTCAAATCTCGCAAACGTAGTCTCTGAAGCTCACGATTACGGCCTGCCAGTACTCGGTATTACCGCCGTTGCGAAAGAACTACAAAAACGTGAAGCTCGCTTTCTAGCACTCGCCTCCCGCGTATGTGTTGAAATGGGAGCTGATATTATTAAAACGTACTACTGCGAAGGATTCGAAAAAATCACAAGCACATGCCCTGCTCCAGTCGTAATCGCGGGCGGACCGAAACTAGATTCAATCGAAGACGCATTAAACATTACGTACAATGCGCTGCAGGAAGGCGCAATCGGAGTAGACATGGGCCGAAACATATGGCAATCCGAACATCCAACTGCGATGATTCAAGCGATTCATGGCATTGTAAAAAATAGATTGAATGTGAAAGAGGCGCTGGAACTATATAATGATGTGAAAAATTAATGTGAAAAGATGGACTATTTATTATAACGGGTTCAGTTAAGAGGAGTAAAACTTGTTTTGACACTCAAACTACACAAGGAAAAGGATGGCACTTGCCATCCTTTTTGACATACATTGAACTTTTACTGTTTTCAAGTTTCCTTCTTCGACTAACGAGCCAAAAATTTTAATCAACCTTTAACTTTATAGCTTTTGTAGCAATAAAAGTTTTAATATGCTTATCTAATATCCTTGTTCCACCAAAATCATCCTCGTAAAAACCCGTTATAACAAAACCAGCTTCAACTTGACCTTGGATTTGATCTTCTAGAGTATGTGCGTATTCTATTGTTTGATTTAAATTAATATAATCTTGAACTTCATCCTCTGGTAAATAATCCAATGTTGATGAAGGTATTGAATGTTTAACATCCAAAATACCTTTTTGTTCTTGGTTGTCATCAAAAATCCATAGTAAAGGATTTGTAAATCCAGAAATAAGAATACCTTTATTCTTTAAAACCCTTGAAATCTCATTCCATACAAGATGAACATCTTTTACAAACAAATTAGAAACAGGATTTACGACAATATCAAAATATTCATCTTCAAAATCACTAAGGTCTGACATATCTCCTTGTACTGTTTTTAAAGTTAATCCATCCCGTTCCGCTACCATTTCATCTTGTTCCAATTGCTTCTTAGATATATCAGTAACTGTTACATCTGCCCCAGCAGCAGCCAGTACTGGTGCTTGTTGCCCTCCACCTGATGCTAAACAAAGTATCTTTAATCCCTCTAATGACTTTGGAAACCAATCTCTAGGAACTGATTTTTCTGTGGTGACTGTGATTTCCCATTCACCTGATTTACTTTTTTCAATAACCTCACTACTTACAGGTTGAGTGTATCTAGAACCTTCTTCAACCTTCTTATCCCATGCATTACTGTTTTGTTGTGTAGTATCCATTATAATCATTCCTCCTAACTATCTAGTTGCATTTTAATTGTGACATTATTAACTATTTACACCCTTTTTCTATTAACCTGCCGATAGTTAATAAATGGTTTTCTATATTTATTTTAACACATAAACATCCTATTTTTCTAAATATTTAAATTAATTGATTATATTGTAAAAAATGAGAATTGTTTCAGTTATAATAAAATATGAAAACAAAAATAAAGGAACTGTCTCATAAGTCGGATTTCTGACTAAAAGACGCTTCTTTTTCACTTTAGTGTTCCATTAAAAAAGAGGATTAAAATGGTATCAAGCCCCTTTCCAAACTGGATAAGGGGCTACATATACACCTTCAAACAATTACTCTTGATGAGTGTCATTGGATTTTGAAACTTTCTTACCGTCTCTATAATCAATACAAGACACTTCGATTAATAAGCCATTAAATACTGTAAAATAAAAACCATAACTACTACCTCTCATCGTATAAGGTTCCTTGCCTATTTCAATACCACCAGCTACTAAACGATTATATGATTGATCAACTTCACTTGAAGTTTCCACTAAAAAACCAATATGAAAAGCTTCAGGATACATAACTTCCTTATTCCCCTTAAATGCTTTTGGATCACTTAGCACAAGTATAAATCCACTCTCATCACTCATTACTACAAGTGCCTTTCCCTTTTGCTCCAAAAATTGAAAATCAAAAAATGTTTCAAAGAAATGTCTAGCTTCTGATAAATCATCAACACATAGATTTAAATGATTCAACTTCATTCACTCATCTCCTTTTAAGCAGAGGGTATATATACTCATATTAATAACACTTACATATGTAAGGAAAGATATTCAAGTGTTCCGTATAAGACTATTTTTTAATAGTCTTATGCTTTTTCCTATAGCTTAGAACGTTTTTCGAAATGAATGCAATCATATGAACAATTCGACATGGAGTATCGATTTACCTATATAAATTGACAAGTGTTATAGCCATATTATTTATTCTCCAAATTAAGTAAAACCCACTCAATCAAGAAAATTGCTGAAGAGATGCGCTCTGTCGTATCACCTAAAAACAATTTATTTATAAAACCTGCAAAATTCGTTGGTACTTTAGATAATGTTTCAATATATTTCAAAACAGATCCAGCTGGCGGTACTGGCTTGTTATTAATAGCCCATATTCCCTCTAACAATGTCCAAGTTGATGTTTGAACTATATATGATGCTTTTAACTCATCTTTTGCCTTCAGAGCAGTCTTAATTTTAATTAGCGAACTATGTAACCAATGAGAAACGCCTTTTACTTTATCACTAGAAACACGGTAGTTTTCAAATTCATGTTTAGCTATTTCCTTTAACTTTTTCAACTCACCGCTTTTATCAAATAAAAATTTCCCTTCTAAAAATGAGTATAGTTCCATCGGATTGTTTTTAAAGTTTACTTGTATTAGATTAAAATCTGCACTCTTATATTCAACTAAAATATCTTCTCTCGTTTCAGAATAAAATCGCTTCTTTTGTCCGTCTTCTAAAAGAATATATAAGTCTAAATCCGAATCAGGATATGCATCACCTCTTGCGACAGAACCAATAAGCATACATCCAGTTACCTTATCTATAGATAAGATTTCAGCTACTATTGTTTTCACTAATTTTTTATGTCGTTCATGTTTAATAGATATTTGTGTTTCTAACATTTGTAACCTCCAAACACATTCTTATAGATTTATTCGTTACCTAAATATATTTTACTTCTCTTAATACCTTTAATCTTCTACATACTTATTCAACAATTGTCAGTTCATATACAATTGCGTCTTTACTGCTTTTTGTTTTATCTTGAATCGTTACAATATCTCCACCTTTTATTTTCGAAGCATTCACCACTTTTACCATCTCTGGTGGAACACTCCCTCCATTGTTCTCTTTATTTAGTGGTAACCACTTTACTGACTTATTAGTTGCTTCTAAAATTTTATATTTAATTGAACCATCATACTTTATTTCACCTACAAGATCTTTTACTAATGTAGGTGTATATTTACCCTCTTCTTTTTCCAAAGAGATATGATCACCTATATCTAAGCTACCGTTTCTTTTAGGCGCCTTCCATTTTATTGGGTTTAAATTACTTAAACTTACTTTCACGCTCTCTTCTTTATTTGAGCTAGCATCTTTTAGAAATATTTCATTATAATTCTTATCAATAACGATATACTCTTTCTGCTCTACTATTTTTGCACTGCTTTTACGTTTTTCTTCCTCATTCTTAGATACATCTTCTTTCACATTATTATCACTACATACTGATAATAATGTCGTTGCTAAAGCTGCCATTAGTAATATTTTTTTCACTTCGTTTACCTCCATTTATAACTAAACAAATAAATATATATAACATCCATATTTTACTATAAATCAAAAAAGAGGATATTTGTTTATTAATAAACAAATATCCTCTACCTCTAATTATATTTTACGACTGTTGATAAGCCGATTTCGATGATTTCACATAATAAACACCGTGTTCAACGTTAATGATATGATCTGGTTTTGGTTTACCACGGCCCGCTCTATGTCCAGCTAAATGCTCTTCACTTGTTTCCCAGTTTTTCCATGCTTGTTCTGATTCCCAGCGAATCATAACTACTACTTCTTCATCTCCGCGTCTCACTTTTTTAACGAGAACACTTAAATCGATAAACCCTTCAAATTTTTCAATAATGCCTTCTCCTGTAAAACGCTCTACAACTATATCTGATGTACCTTCTTTTACTGTAAATGTTTTAGTCTCGATAAACATATATCCCACTCCCTCTTTGTAATACGAATACTAGTATTCTTCTATTATAGTTGATTATGATAATTATTTTCAATTATAAAGTTTTAAATTTTTTGAATTATGCTGTTTTCTCTTCAACTGCCTCATCTAAAAATTTAAAATATGGAAGTAATATTCCTATTAAAGAAGTGACGCATATAATCGCACCTATGATAAAGTATAGTGCTCTAACTCCCCATATTTCACTTAGTATGCCTCCTAATAACACACCTAACGGCATAGCGGATCGTATGAAAAATAATCGCACTGAAAATACTTGCCCTATCATATTGTTTGGTACTGTTTGTTGGCATATCGTCGTATTATGAACATTGAAAAATGAAATACAAATACCTGCAATTACTTCAATAATTACCGCAATTATAATACTGTGATTGAACCCTAGAGAAATGTATGTAAGGCCACCTATAAACAATCCTCCAAGCATAAGTATTCGCCGGCTTTTATATGTTACTTTTCCGACTAATATTGATCCAACTACATAGCCAAGTGGGAAACCGGCCATAAAATAACCGTATTCAGCATACCCTGCCGATAGTTCATCTTTAATGTAAGGAAGATTTGTAACCATCGTTACTCCTACTCCAAATTGAACGAATGTTAGAAAGATACCAAGCCAAACGATAACTGGTCTTGTGAAAAAATATGTAAATCCATGAAGAAACTGCTCTAGCCACGTTTTTCTAAGCTCTTGCTTTATCCTCTTTTCTCTAATGAAAAGCAACAACCCTCCACTAATGAATAGACAAATACACACAAAGAACAGTGTTAGCTTCATTCCAATAAAATGAATAACGATGCCACCTAATACTGGCGCAAGAAACATCATAAGACGAGTCATCCCATCAATATACCCATTTGCATTTTGAAGGTGCTCTTTACTTACAATGCTCGGTGTAATTGCTTGACTTGCAGGTGTATAAAGCGGTGTAATAAGTCCAACTATAATTTGAACAACATAAATGTGCCAAACTTCTATATTACCTGTAACTAGCATCGCCAAAGGTAGTAAAAATACGGACGCTCGTATCCATTGTGAAAAAATCATAATCCACTTTCGGCTCCATTTATCAATATATGGACCGCTTATAAGTTGTAGTATGAGCGACGGGATAAAATATAGTAACCACATGCTACTTAATGCTGTTTTTGATCCTGTTAATTCATAAACGAGAATTGAATTACATAACGTCCCGAAAGCCCCGCCTAATTCCGAAATCGCACTACCTATCCACATAAAAAAGAATGAACGGTTTTTCAATACACTCTTCACTATAGCTCACCAACTTTTCTATTAAATTCCTCCCTTTATGTACATTCTCGTTGTATATTATCTATTCAAAAATGCATCTAATTCTTTCGCTAAAGACTGCACTGCTTTCTTTCTCAACACATATTTTCCGTCTTGAATATCAACTAACTTTGCTGAACGTAAAAGTTTCAAATGATGATGTACTGTCGATTTTCCTAGTTGTAATCTTTCCGTTATTTCTTGCAGCGTACGCTCTTGTTCAAATAGTAGTTTTACAATACGAAGCCTTGCCTCGTCCCCGAGCGCCTTATGTTTATGAACTAAAAAATAACTCGGCTCATACGGATCTTCTGGATGTATACTTTCATTTGCGACTGGATAATGAAACACTTTCGTATCTTCAATATCAGCTTCTATGTTCCACGGTCTGTATGTAATTTGCGGGATAAGAAGTACGTGATGAACACTTGGCTCTGGCATATATGTAACTCCACCTGTAGCCCACTCGACAAACTCTTCCGGTTTCATCTTTTTATTCATTTCATTTTTCGCTTCATAATCTCGCTGTAGTATAGAAACAATTTCTTCTGCCTCTTTTTTTACAACACTGTCATACCAACCTGTCATAACGGCGATTAAATGTGTTTTTAGTTCGCGCACATCGGCATGACATACAAACTCTATATACGTAGAGAAAAACTGATGATCATGTGTCAGTTCCTTTAGTTCATGTATTACAGATACTTCTCCGCTTGCAGCTAAACGTCTTTTCGCTTGATACGCTTCTCCTAAAAACGGTAAACATATATACTTTAAATCTTCTTCTGAAAGTGAATCGATATTTGCAATAAACTGTGATAGATCCTGAAAATCTCCCTCATACAATAACTGAAGTAATGCTTTCCATGTATTATTTTCTTCTACGAACTGTAAATGCTCTCTCATCTCTACCGATAATGATTGTCTAATTTTTTCCCATTCACTTTGAGATTTTTCAAGCGTGTCGATTAACCTTTTATGAGTAACTGCCGCAATGCCAAGTGCGCATTCGAAAAGTATCGAATACTTCATTTGAACGTTGTACGTTTCCCTCTTTCTACTCGTCACGTGAAAGACTTCCATATTATCCCCTCCTTATTTGCTATGTATTAAATTCTATATTTATCGAATTATACCTTCTAATTTTTTAGAATTTTAAAACTTTCTGAAACTTTATATTGCTACAAGTTTTTAAATTTAAGCTACAGTTAATTTTCTTGTTCAACTATGAGGCAGGTTTATTGAAGAGAAAGGAGAATTTATTGCAGTAAGAAAAATGATTTAGAAAGCCTAAGTTTGTTTCTGCAATTACTACAACGGCGCCGTATTGTTCTTTTAGAACCTTCTAAACATCAATCAGATGATAAGTAGGTACGTTTCTACCTAATTTATCTAATACTTATTGTTGGTCTATCTCATAGTTAAGAAGGCTATACGAATGAGTAAAAAAGAAATATTACAAAATGGGGTCAAGCAAGTTTTTTACGAAGAAGAATGGTACCCACCGATATCAGAAGCGTTAAAGAATCTTACCGCTGCATAAGCATGTTGGCACCCAGAAGGAACGGCCAGTAATACGATTTGGGAAAATGCAAACCATTTACTAATCTTTAAAGAGCGCTTACTTTCCCGCTTACATCAAGATGACACATTTGTTGCTCCACAAAATAATGATGACACGTTTGTCCAAGGTGGACCTAATGATGATGAAGCGTGGCAACAAACAGTGAAGCGAACGCTTCAAGTACATGATGCCTTACAATCTTCATTAACATCCCTTCAAGAAACAGAACTGGATCAACCATGTCCTTCTCTACCAGTTTGGCAACAATATCTGAATATCCTATTGCATGATGCTTATCATACAGGTCAAATTATACAACTTCGTAAACTCCAAGGTTCATGGCCATCTCATCGTTCATATTTATAAAGTGAAACTTTAATCAGTGGTTTTTTTTTCCATACCCACTGATTATTAGCCCTCACCAATCGGGCGTTTACGGACAGTTGATCTCCCACCTAACTTCTTTGCTCCACCTGAATTTTGAGGTGGGAGTTTTACTGCCCACAAATAGCGGGATAAGCAATGATTAAAGATGATAGATAAGTATATGATTCTACATTTAGCAGAATAAGTACAAAAAAAGCAAATGAGATTCTAACTCTCATTTGCCTTTTTGCATGCTGGAGAAACGTCCTGCAATGATTTATTAAGCTTAATTAAAATTCAACAAAGAATGTTCAATGGATAAAGTAAAACTTTAATTAGACATTTACGGACCATTATCTCCCGCCTAACTTCCTTGCATTCACCGCTTATTAATTCATTTGTGCATCGTTCAATAGCCCAATTATTTCATTCAACATTTCTTCTGTAAAAGCACCTGCGCTAAAGTTCACTAATGCTCGTAATGGCATATAGTTCATCATTTCAGAAGCATCACTATCCCATCTAGCAGAAATAGTCACATTAAATCCAAGTTATCTATCTTCCCTTTTCAAAAAGGAAGTTAGAATTTCTCTAAATGAATATATTCAGCGTGCCAAAGTCATTTTACAAAGATCTTTAAAAAATATACTGGTATTTCACCTAAACAATTTAAAAATGGATGCAGCTATTAATTGTCCTTCGTTCTACCAATAGATTTATTTTGTTGCTTTACCTTATTAATACATATCCTTTATAAAGCGAAAAAACATTAATTTTTACTACATAAATTGAAATAGACTAATCCCAAACATAATTTACATTCTTCATAACTTCTGATTATAATCCAAATTTGGAAGAATAGGGGCTTTTTTATATACAAATAATAAGCCTCAAGGAGTTGTTGACATGCATTTCATATTAAATATGTTAGGGATTTTCGTTGTAATATTAATCGTTTTCCTATGTTCGCCTAATAAAAGAAAAATAAAATGGAGACCAATTGTTATTCTAATAATATTGGAGCTTTTTATTACGTGGTTTATGTTAGGCACGAAATTGGGCAGTATTATCATTAATAAAATTGCGTCATTTTTCAGTTGGCTACTATCATGTGCGAATGAAGGAATTCGATTTGTATTTCCTTCAGCTATGGAAAATCAAACAGTTGATTTCTTCTTTAGCGCCTTACTTCCTATCATTTTTGTTATCACTTTCTTTGATATTCTTTCGTATTTTGGAATCTTAACTTGGATTATCGATAAAGTTGGTGCAATCATTTCAAAGATTTCTCGTTTACCAAAGTTAGAAAGCTTCTTTTCCATTCAAATGATGTTTTTAGGAAATACGGAAGCACTTGCAGTTGTTCGTGATCAATTATCTGTGTTAAAAGAAAATCGTTTGTTGACTTTTGGAATTATGAGTATGAGTAGCGTCAGCGGATCCATTCTTGGTGCTTATCTATCAATGGTTCCAGCAACATATATTTTCAGCGCTATTCCTTTAAACTGTATTAACGCATTAATCTTGGCTAATGTTTTAAATCCTGTAGAAGTTACTAAAGAAGATGATGTTATTTATTCACCTTCAAAAAATGAAAAAAAAGATTTCTTTTCTACTATTTCAAACAGTATGTTAGTTGGGATGAATATGGTTATTGTTATTTTAGCGATGGTAATTGGCTATGTAGCATTAACAGCATGTTTAAATGGTATTTTAAGCTTTTTTGTAACAGGCTTAACAATTCAAAAAATCTTCTCTATTATCTTTAGCCCCTTTGCTTTTTTACTCGGTTTATCAGGAAAAGATGCTATGTATGTAGCTGAATTAATGGGGATAAAAATAACAACGAATGAATTTGTTGCAATGATGGATTTAAAATCAAACCTAAAGTCTTTACAACCACATACAATTGCGGTTGCAACTACATTTCTAGCTTCTTTTGCAAACTTTAGTACAGTAGGTATGATTTATGGAACTTACAATTCATTATTTGGCGGGGAAAAATCATCAATAATCGGTAAAAATGTTTGGAAGCTTCTTGTTAGCGGAATGGCTGTTTCCTTATTAAGCGCTATGCTTGTGGGGCTTTTTGTATGGTAAATGAATAATTGTAATAAGATGAAGACACTTAAACTGAATTGGGTGTCTTCATCTTATTACTTGTTCTTTTATAATTCTTATCCCCGAATCTGTCCATTCCCACGAATCGCATATTTTGTGGAAGTTAATGCAGGTAACCCCATTGGTCCCCTTACGTGTAGCTTTTGTGTACTGATGCCAATTTCTGCGCCGAATCCGAATTCAGATCCATCCGTAAAACGAGTCGATGCATTATGATAAAGTGCCGCGGCATCAACAGATGTGAAAAATTTGCTGACGTTTTCCTCGTTCTCTGTAATAATCGCTTCGGAATGCATGGATCCATACGTATTTATATGATGAATCGCTTCTTCCGTAGTGGAAACCACTTTAACTGCCAGTGTGAGAGATAAAAACTCTGTTTCCCAGTCTTCTTCTGAAGCTAATGCAATAGAAGAATCAATTGCCAATGCTTTATTATCACCACGTAGCTCCACGCCTCTTTCCTTCAAGGAAGAAAACAGCTCGCTACCAAATTGCTGCGCCCAATTCTCATGAAGTATAATCGTTTCAATTGCATTACATACAGATGGACGCTGCGTTTTTGCGTTTATAATAATATTAAATGCCATTTGTTTATCCGCTGTTTCATCAATAAAAATATGACAATTTCCCGCACCTGTTTCAAGTACTGGAACAGATGCTTCTCTCACTACAGTATCAATTAATTGTTTGCCACCTCTTGGGATAAGAACATCCAAGTACTCATTCAATGTAAACAACTGCTTTGCACTATCGCGCGTTGTATCTTCTATGAGCTGCACACTTTCTGAAGGCAAGCTTGTTTGTTTGAGCGCCCTGTGAATAACGCTAACGATGGCTTTGTTAGAATGAATAGCAGAAGAACTACCACGTAGTATTACTGCGTTTCCCGTTTTTAAGCAAATTGTAGCAGCATCCACTGTCACATTCGGCCTTGCCTCGTAAATCATTCCGACAACACCAAGTGGTACGCGCATCTCCTGAATAGATAATCCATTTGGTCGTTCCCATGCACTAACACGCTCTCCAACAGGATCACGTAAATCAATTAGTTGCTTAATACCTTCAGTCACATCAATGATACGCTGTTCATTCAGCATAAGACGATCAAGGAGTGACTCAGAAAATCCTTTTGTCTTCCCTTCTTCAATATCCCGTTTGTTTTCCTCTAAAATATAAGCTGTTTCTAATATCAGCTGATCAGCAATTACGGCAAGTGCTTCATTTTTTTGATCTGTAGATTTAAGCACAAGTTCTCTAGCAACCTCTTTCGCCTTTTTCCCCTTTGCCAACACTTCATTCATTTTTATTTCCTCCTTTTTAAGGTTAATCAGTTTTTATTTGAGAACTATTTAACACCAGTATCTAAATCTTTCCTGCCCATTAAAATTTGAGTGCTCTCTTTTCTTAAAATGAAACCCAGTGATCTCTATGGATGACTTCATAATTATGCCTTTCGCCTCTTGCTTGAATATCTTGGCTTTGCATACCTTTTAAATTCCTTAGTTCCTCTGCGCTATATGTGCATTGTCCTTTTCCTATTACGCGCCCTTGTTGCGTGATTACTTCCACGACTTCACCCACTTGGAAAAACCCTGACACATTTGTAACACCAGCAGGCAGAAGACTCTTACCATGCTGAATGATGGCAGAAGCTGCCCCCGCATCTACTTCAATTTGTCCGCTAACAAGCGAATGCAAGGCGATCCATTGCTTGTTCATCTTAATCACTTTTTGAGGAGCATTCCCGATATATGTTCCATCACCTTTGCCCTTCATAACATCTAAAAACTTCTCCTGTCCACATCCCGTTCCGATAAATACACTCACTCCAAGAGATAGTGCCGTCTTTGCAGCATCGATTTTTGATTTCATACCGCCAGTCCCAAGTTTTGAACCAGCATCTCCTGCAAGAGAAGCAATTTCTTCCGTTACCTCAGGAAGGAAATGATATTTTTTCGCATCCGCATTTTTCTGAGGATTTTGGTCATATAAACCGTTCACATCTGTAAAAATCATGAGCATATCTGCCGAAACAAGTCCGCTTACTAAAGCTGACAGCATATCATTATCACCGAACGTTAGCTCTTCTAAAGAAATGGAATCATTTTCATTGATTATAGGAAGAGCAGAACGGTTTAGTAGCTCTCTTAAAGTAGCGTAAGCGTTACTGTATTGTTCTTTTCTAGAAAAATCACTTCTCGTTAGTAAAAGTTGTGCAGTAACGATACCATATTTACGGAATTCCTCCGTGTATGCCTGCATTAATAAACTTTGCCCGACAGCCGCAGCAGCCTGTTTCCCTTTAATTGTCACAGGTCTGCTAGGATACCCTAGAGCAGAAAAACCTGCAGCGACTGCCCCGGATGTAATTAGTAAAACTTCATGCCCTTCCTCTTTCAATCGAGCCAATGCGGCAACGTGATCTGAAAGTTGTTCTTTAGAAATGCCTCCGTGACTATCTGCCAAGGAACTACTCCCAATCTTTACAACAATTCGTTGTTTTTTCACTTTTGTATCCCCCAAGTCTAAAATCAAAGTTTTTTATAAATTTCACTTCTATTCATACAGCTTACAGCGGCTTCTATTCTTATCAGTGCTGCACCTAGCCTATTAAAGAGCAAAATAAAAATGACCACTTCGCCCTTAATAAAATAAAAAGGACGAAACGGTCATTGTTCCGCGGTACCACCTTAATTGATATACATAGATATCCACTTGGCGCCTATAACGCAGGCGAACGCCTAAACTTTCATTTAAGACTCAGGGATAGGTTCGATATATTCTATACGAGGAATCTTTCAGCCGGTGAATTCCACTCTCTTTCGCAAGAAGACATATGTACTATTTCCCTTCAACGATTTTCGGTTTAATTTTTTATATTATGCGATATAATTTGATTTGGTGTCAAGAAGTATTTTTAAAAATAAATAGAGCGGCAAGTTACTTGTATGAAATTATTACCCTACTGAATGAAAATACAAATCGATATAAGTTTAACTCATATTCATCAACATAAAACCTAAAATTAAAGTGTATATATTTACATATTGTCGAATATAATTGATTTTCAACTTTTGGTGTTGCAAAAAGGAATATATTCTCTTAGAATGTTTCTTTATATTGCATGGAGATGTTATTGTTATTTTAAGATAACAATTTCAAAATGATATAATTTATTATAAAAGGAGCAAGATTGAGTTATTATGGATAAACAAATTGGATTCATCGGTTGCGGAAATATGGGAATGGCTATGATTGGTGGGATGCTAAACAAAAAGATAGTGTCTGCAAATAATATTCTTTGTTCGGATTTAAACACTACGAATTTAAAAAATGCTAGTGAAAAATATGGGCTAACTACAACTACTGACAACAATGAAGTAGCTAAAAATGCTGATATTTTAATTTTATCAATTAAACCAGACCTATACGCATCAATCATTAACGAAATAAAAGAAATAATCAAAAACGATGTTATCGTCGTAACGATCGCTGCCGGGAAAAGCATTAAAAGTACTGAAGAGGCTTTTGCTAAAAAATTAAAGGTTGTAAGAGTAATGCCTAACACCCCTGCTCTTGTTGGAGAAGGAATGTCTGCGTTATGCCCTAATGAAATGGTGACAGAAAAAGATTTAGAAGATGTGCTAAACATTTTCAATAGCTTTGGTCAAACAGAGATCGTAAGCGAAAAATTAATGGACGTTGTAACATCTGTAAGTGGTTCGTCGCCAGCATACGTATATATGATTATAGAAGCGATGGCAGATGCAGCTGTATTAGATGGTATGCCAAGAAATCAAGCATATAAATTCGCTGCTCAAGCTGTGTTAGGCTCTGCAAAAATGGTACTAGAAACAGGCATACATCCAGGTGAATTGAAAGATATGGTTTGTTCTCCTGGCGGAACAACGATAGAAGCTGTAGCAACATTAGAGGAAAAAGGCTTACGAACAGCCATCATTTCAGCTATGCAGCGTTGTACGCAAAAATCTGTTGAACTATCTAGGCAAACTAAAAAGTAATAAATTAGTGTAAAGAAACCCACTTTAAATACATTCACATATCTTTAAATAGTTTTAGACTATATGTACATTTCATTTACATACTCCTCCTTTTTCACCAGTAACTGAACGGACAAATTCAAGGATAATTGAGTTTGTCCGTTTTGTATTTTGTTATCTTAAAATAATTTAACTGCTCTTATTATCATTTATTTTATAGCGTAATACCCTTTTATTATTAAGGGAACATCATTTTCATATGTATTTGCTGCAGATTGTATTAAGTTTCTTGTAAGATATGATGCACACCAGATGAAATATACTCAGAGACTAAGTATAATATCTATTGAAAAAAGTAATATCAATCTCCTCAAATTGTTAACATAATATTTTTATCGTCCTCTAATATTAATTACTATTTCTTAATCCACCTCCATTACAATTTAAATCATTTAAGTTTTCTCCATATCGTGCATCTACTAGTTAAACAAAAACTCCCCTTAAATCGAAAATGATTAAGGGGAGTCAGTCATATTTGATGAAGTTATAGTTCTGATTTCACTGGAATAGAAACATTATTTTTCACTAAATTTTTAACTTCTTTAAAGCTAACAAAATTGTTGTTTTGCTCATCCCAAAGACGGAAACGGAGTGACCGCAAACTTGTAGCAAGAGTAATCGTTGGTACATTCTTTAAAGGAAGCGTATTATTGTGTGCCTCTTCTAATTTATAATTAGGTACTCTTGGACTTAAATGGTGAACATGATGAAATCCAATATTACCAGTTAAAAATTGCAAGATTTTAGGTAGTTTATAAAAAGAACTTCCTTCCACTGCCGCTTTCACATATTCCCACTCTTTATCTTCTTCAAAATAAGAATCCTCGAATGTGTGCTGTACGTAAAACAGCCAAATACCTATTGAACCTGCTATTAAGAATATGGAACCATGTACTAAAAGAAACGATTGCCATCCGAGTGTCCAGCAAAGTAACCCTACTAAAGCAACGATTAAAACATTCGTCAAATAGGTATTCATGCGTTCCTTCTTTCTAGCACCTTTTCTGTTAAATCTATTTTTAAGTAGGAAAACATAAATCGGACCTAACCCAAACATAACCAATGGATTGCGATATAAACGATATGCTAAACGGAGTCTAAATGGCGCTGCCAAATATTCATTCACTGTAAGTGTCCAAATATCTCCTGTACCTCGCTTATCCAAATTACCACTTGTAGCGTGATGAACGGAATGCTCATGCCCCCATTGATCAAATGGGAATAAAGTTAAAACACCCATACATGTCCCTACTATTCTATTTACACGACGGCTTTTAAAGAAAGAATGATGGGTACAATCATGAAAAATAATGAAAACCCGTGTCATAAATCCCGCGGCTAACACAGCTGGAACTAATGCTAACCAATAAGAAACGGACAAACTTTTATAAGCAAGGTACCATAAGATAATAAATGGCACTACCGTATTGATGATTTGCCAAACACTTTTTTTTGCCGTTGATTTTTCAAAAGGAGCAACTTGTTTTTTTAAATTTTTAGTATTTTGTAAGGTCATTTTTTCTAATTCCTTTCCTTTATGTTGCTAATTTGTATTATAACACATTATTAGTAGTAGGTGTTATACGTAGGTATAATAAATATTTTATACTATGAAAATCTCTTTTTTCTTACTCATTCCTTACAAATTACTTACGTCCAGAATAGCTTCTATTATAGGATAGAAGGAGCATTTGTGCCGGAAATTTCGAAGTTTTTCCCAATAAATATATTAATTAAAAAGAAACACAGAATTTTTCCACTTCTGTACTGCCCCGTTTCCACAATCAGAAGTGAACTGTCCCATAAGTCAGTGTCACCGACTTTGATATGCTCCTCTTAGTTTCGTAATGTTCACTTGTTGCAATTGATTTTACCGGAACTGGATCTATTTCATGAAACTAATCAAATTACATTTCAAATAAAAAACTAGTCTATTTTGAAAACTTCCCTCACTTTTATTCTATATAAAATGTAAAAATTTAATGTCCGTTTATTTAATTTCAAATCTATGATATATTCAAAATATTAATCAAACAAAGTTAATAAAATGAAACTAAGGGAAATTTATGAAAAACACATTTTATATTCATACTAAAATCATATGTTTTTAGTATAGAAAGGAGATTCAAAATTTGAATAAGAATTTAACCAAAATTACATTAATAAGCGGTCTCGCTCTCATACTTTATCATTTTTTCAAATGGTATTTAGTTGAATTCCTTACCCCATTTGTTATGCCATTTCTTTCAATAATAGTTCATGGATTGTTTTTCTTAATATTAATTTTCACAATCATACATCTTATCAAATACAAAAACTGGAAACCGTTAATTATTCAATTAATCATAATAATTACTTGGATATGTATACCATTTAATGAGATTTATATAAATTTAGATTTTATTATCTATAAAGAAGACCGTGAAAAAGTTATAGCACTTATAGAACATAAAGAGTTAACTCCTAATGTTCATTATGATAGTAGACAAATTCATTTACCTAAACAGTTTGCATCCACTTCCAAAAACGGTGGGGATGTAATTATTCAACAAAATAAAAATGGTATTTCTGTTTTCTTTTTTACTTATCGTGGTATATTAGATAATTTTTCAGGATTTATTTATACACCAAATGATACTAGACCAAACAAATACGACTTTAATAATGAATATAAAGAAATCACAAAAATAGAAAAAAACTGGTATTATGTGACATCATATTAAAGAACACAAAAATTTTCTTTTAATTATATTAAAAACATACCGTATTTATAGAAAGGGAATGCTTGTATACTATATACTGATCTGTACTGCATTCCCTAATTAGGCCCGAAACGGATTCTTGTCGTATTAGCTCATTCAAGGTGATGCATTTTTTTTACAAGCGATACATCTTTTTTATCATATACGTCGCTTTAACACCACTCAATATAGAGGGTGCTGTTTCAAATGACTCGAACCTTAACATAGGAGTAGCATCACACATCCATCAACTTAAGAATTTTCTCGTTTTGGATTATTTGTTTTTCTCAGCTTGATTGTGACAGGGCACTGCCAACAAAAAGCGATTTTCGTACGCTAAGATTCTTTCAACATAAAGATTGTTGATAACTTGTACGTGTCAGTAATACCATCTAGCTGTAGAGTGCCGAAAAAAAGTGAAGCAAACAAAAAATAACTCCAAAATCAACTTGTATTGTATATTTTGGAGTTACTTGACGTTTACTTTGCAACGAAAGAGAACCGCAACACTGCCTAAAACCTGGGCGCTTATCACATCCACAAACACACAAAATTAAGAATCCTTCTTCATTCGTTGTTGCTCTTTAATTTGTTCAGCAATAGCTGCAACATGAATACATTCCATATATAGGTCGTCAGCATCTGTATCTTTCACGCTAACTTTTATACTTGTATACTCAAAATCCCTTTGATTTGTTTTTGGATGGTAAAACATGTTTCTCTACTCTTTCATATAGAGTAAGCAATTGCTTGATAAAAGAAAATTCCGGTACTAACCAATACGAAAATAACGCTGAAACACATCCTATTAAAGCCCCTATTACAACATCAAAAGGATAATGAACCCCTACCCAAATACGAGAGATTGCTACACAAAATGCAAGTATAATCCATAACCATCCAGTCTTTTTACGAACAAGCAAAAACGAAAAACAAATCGAAAAAAAGAGAATCGTATGGTCACTAGGAAATGAATTATCTACAGCATGGTCGACAAGTTTATTAACATCAGGCAATACTGCAAACGGTTGATAATTCAAATGAAATTTCCCTGCTATTTTTCCAATCACCTCAGCAATCACAAAAGCAACCATCGCTTGAATAACCATCATCCTACTTTTTCTGGACCCGGTAAACCAATAAGCTATAATAATTAAACCAAAAATATATACCATATATTCTGCCAAAAATACCATGGCTGAGTTTAGGAATGAATATTGTTTACCTAAATCATTAATTGCTCGAAAAATATCAATATTGAATTGAGAAAAAGACATTTTCAAATCCCTCCTTTATAGTAAGGTGTTTAACTCATTGCCATATACCTTCATTACACGAATAGTTTTGATTATTGTACTCATCTAAAAATACCAACCTTCTTGTACGCTTATAATTTTATTATGGGAAAAAAGGTTTAAATGGGACTTAACTACTTCTTAACTATGTGAATGTACTGTTTCTTCCTCTAACATGACGTTTTCACTTAGAAAATAAGCGGCATACGTACGTATATTTCGACTAACGTTTTTAAACGCGAGCTGAGAAAACGTCATCTTCCTTCCCCTCCCACGCTTTTTTTACTTTCATAAAAATAGGCATCACCATGAGTATGACATCTCCTTCTTCTTTCTTCTTTTTCACTATAATAAAAAAAGAAAAAGGAAAACATCGAACTTTCTTACATACATTCGTGCATTCTTACAGTTTTGTCATTTTCTCGTCATTTTGTAAATGTGTTCATCGCCTTGCCTTTCGCTATTTTCAAAAACTCTTGTAACTCTGGGTTTATATTCGTCTTTCGGTATGCAACGGCTAGTTCCGCAACAATTTTAGAATCACATATTTCTTTGTAGACAACTTCTGATTGATATAATTTATTTGCAGACACCTATCCGCTGTTAATTAAATAAGAAAAATTATATGTTTCTAATACATGTTTTTGATCGAGCTTTAATTTAAACCTACAAAGAATTAAGGAAAGTACCCAAAACGACCGTTTATGGTACTTTCCTTATTTTTATCCAGATTGAGAAAAATACTATTCAAATTCAGTTTCAAAACTCATTACCAAAATAAACGCTCCTAACATATTAGTCATATACAATATGTTAGGAGCGTGATATTTTAAGTGTTTTTTGGATTTAGGTCTTGATAATATACGCTAAGCAATCTTTTATATAAAAAAGCCGATTCCCTGTAATCTAAAGGATAATCGGCTTTTTGCTATTCATTTATTTGTAGTAGTTGAAGAAATTCTAAAGGTATAATCATATTAATTATTATCTAAAAAACAATTCGTTTCTCAGTTTCTGAATCAAAGTAATGCACTTTGTCCATGTTTAAACCTAGATCTATATTAGATTGACTTTGCACATCTAAAGATGTGTCCACACGTGCAACAAAGGATTGGCCATTAATGTTAGAATATAGATATGTTTCTGCCCCCATTAATTCTGCTACATCAATACATACCGTTACTTTTGCGTTATATGGTAAATCCTCGATTTCTTTTCCATAATAAAATTCTTCTGGACGTATTCCTATTATGATTTCTTTATTCGTATAGCCCTTATTTCGCAAGCCTTTCATCTTCTCTTCTGGCACTTCAATTTTCCACTTATCAATCATAACTACATTATCTGTTAATACTCCTTTGAAAAAATTCATTCCAGGAGAGCCAATGAATCCGCCGACAAATACATTCTCTGGATTATCATACACTTCTTTCGGTGTACCGACTTGTTGTATAATCCCATCTTTTAGTACAACTAAGCGCGTCGCCATCGTCATAGCTTCTATTTGATCATGCGTGACATATACAGATGTCGTTTGCAGCTGCTTGTGTAATTTTGTAATCTCAGCACGCATTTGAACACGCAACTTCGCATCTAAGTTTGATAAAGGCTCGTCCATTAAAAATACTTTTGCATTTCGAACAATCGCTCGGCCTAAGGCAACACGCTGACGTTGCCCACCTGAAAGTGCTTTTGGCTTTCGGCTTAAATACTGCTCAAGTCCAAGAATTTTTGCTGCATGTTGCACACGCTGGTCAATTTCTTCTTTACTATATTTTCGTAGTTTTAATCCAAACGCCATGTTTTCATACACACTCATATGCGGATAAAGCGCATAGTTTTGAAATACCATTGCAATATCTCTATCTTTCGGTGTAACATCATTTACACGCTTTCCATCAATATAAAAGTCGCCCTCTGAAATCTCCTCAAGTCCTGCAATCATACGTAATGTTGTAGATTTCCCACACCCTGAAGGGCCAACCAAAACGATAAATTCTCCATCATTTACTTCTAGGTTAAAATCTTTTACGATTGTCACATCATGATCATATTTTTTGTAAATGTTTTTGAATGATAGTTGAGCCATAATATCCTCCTAGAATTCGAGCTATATTTATAGATATTGTTAAAAATTATGATGACATGAATTATAAAATCTTCGAAATATCCTTCATACTGTTTAAAATATAATCCGCTTTTCCTTCTAAATCTTCCTTCCTGCTCGCACCCGATAAGACGCCCACTACTTTAATGTTACTATTTCTTGCAAATGTAACGTCTGTTAATGTATCACCTACCATAAGCACATTTTCTTCAGTTAGTGAAAATTTTTCTTTAAACATATGATAAAAGTCACTTTCAGGTTTTGTTCTATTCACACCATCATCTGCACCTAAAAAATCTACATAATCATATAACTCAGTCATTTTCAGAGAATGAATAGCTGCATCAACATTGTCTGCCGTAACAACCCCAATAATATATTCATTGTCTTTTAAATATCGTAACGTTTCCTTTGCACCTTCCACTTCTGTAAATACAAGATCATCTGCAGTAGAGTACTTTTTGAATAGAAGACATACATTTTGAATAAAACCCTCTTTATTCACATGTTGATTTTCTAGCAACGAATACCATGCAGCCGCAATAAAGTAATTTGTGCGACAAGCTAGTAAACTCGTACTCTCAAAATCGTTATCATTCATACCAATAATCGTTAAGTAGTCATCTCGTTTACTTTTTTCATTTGGATACGTTTGAAATATATCATCTAACACACGATGCACAATTTTGTACCAAACTGAATCTAACTGTATTAATGTTCCATCTTTATCAAAAATAATCGCTTTATTCACCTTTTATTCCCCCTATAACTTCATTCCATGTTTTTATATTTTTAATCTGAACTTTATTATGAATAGGATTAATAAACGCTACTAATTCGTCCTCTTCCCATCCCTCAACTCTAGCGTACGCCCCTTCATTTAAAGAGAATGCAAAAGTTGCATCGCTGCCGTATTCTTTTTCAATCGTTCTTCCATTTATAAGTAGTCTCCACTCACACGGTTTATCTGTTTGAACGTTATAAACAATATTTCCTTTAGCCTCATCGCCGACAGCAATCGTTTCACCTTCGTTTTGAATATCTATCGCTAGTTTTCTAAATCGAGAGAAATAAATTCTTCCGTTTTTGATCGCAAATTTCAAGTTTTTAATTGATAAACCGTTACATAATACATATGTTCCTGGATCACCGTAAATGGATGGGTCTTTTGATCCTGGGAATGTTTTAGACGGATGTAAATGAGAGTCACTTCCTCCTATTCCCCAGATTTTAAGACCATTTGACCACATTTGATCGAAACAACGTAAAGCTTCTAAAGTAGATGATTTACTTTTTTTATAAGTTGGATCACACATAATTTCCATCGTATGAACATTCTCTAAATTAATATTAACTTGGTTCGCCCAAGGCTTCATAAATGGATGATTCACACTCAATAAATAGCCTTTTTCTTTCATGAGTGAAAATAGTGCATTCATTTTTTCAGCGCTAAATGATTCATCTATATACTCTGTAAAATCAATGAATTCTCTTATACCAAATATGTTGTAATGACCATAAGTAGTTGTAAGTTCCATAGATGGTATAATTAATGTGTTTCCTTTTTGATATGATGGCATAACAATATTGTGCTCCGTCGCATATAAAAAATCTAATTCTTGTTTTTCACATACTCCCATTCCAAGTTCATCATCTATCTCGCCATCTGTTAAATCTGTATGTTCATGAAAATCCCCTTTGTACCAGCGATGTTCTTCATTTACTACCTTATTAAAACGGTCTTCATCGATAAAAACATTGCCCTTACAAAAATGCTCTCTATTATACTTTCGCTCCAACTGATCATTCACTTCTATATTTACTGTATAGTCAACTTTTTCCCCAGTAAATTCCACTACTTTCTTTACACAATGAGGGATATATACGACTTCTAATTCCCAATTACCTGACTGTATGTCTCCTCCAATACAACCAGCAGAACAAAACTTTGAATCTTTCGAAACGACTAGTTTTTCATTTACAATTGGAGTTTGATATTGTATACGTACATAACCGTTAGGATCTCTTAAGATTAGTAAAAGCGGAATTTTTCGGCTATCCCCTTGATCAATTGTTAATGTAAAGTTTGTAATATCAGTTTCATCCATTTGGAAACAGTGTTTATTTTTTACGAATGGAGAGAGTGTTATCGTACTTGTTATTTCGATCATAGTTCTCACACCTTTTCAAGTGAATTTTAGAGGCACTTCCTTCGTTCAAAAGCACCTCACGTTCGTACTACAAACAGGTTTACTTCTTCTTTTTCAAAACTTTATCTAACTCTTCTTGCGCAACTTTAGCTGCTTCATCTAATGCTTTCTTTGCTGGAACCCCTTCAATCTCTACTTTATCTTTTGCTACATTTAAAGCGTCATTGATTTTTCCGCCCGTTGGATCTACAAATGGTCCCACTCCATTATTGTTGGCTTGTTCTAACGGAACTAATGCTTGTGGTTGTTTTTTAACAAATTCAGCATATGGACCGTACTCTGTTACATTGTTACGAACAGGAATATAGCCTGTTGCCATTGACCATTCAGCCGTTTTCTCCGTACTTGTCGCAAATTTCATAAAGTCATATGCACCTTTCGCTACTTCTGGATCAATATTTCTCGTTAATGTGAATAAATATGTTTCTAATTTTGGCGCTGGTTTATTATTACCCCAAGCTGGTTGTGGCAATGCGTCAAACGTGTTAAGACGTTCTTCTTCCGTCATTCCTTTACCTAATGATTTGAAAACAAATCCTTGGTCACCAGATGATCCTGTAAACCCTAATGTTCTGCCTTCTACTAAATCAATTACTGTTTTATCCCAATATTCCCATCCAGTACCACCTGAATGTATTTTCATAATTTTATCTTCATGAAGCCATGTGCGGAATTCCTCCCATACCGTAACCCAAGTATCATCGTTAATTAATACTTTTTTACCATCTTCACTTAATACATTACCGCCAGCACTGCGAACTGCATCAATTAAGTTTGACGTCCCCCACATTGGCATCCAGCCAGCATATGAAACATTTCCGTTTTCACCACGTTTTGCGACTGTTTTTGCTACCTTTTCTACACCTTCCCACGTCTTTAAATCCTCTTTTGTAAAGCCATTCTCCGCCAATGCTTTTTTATTGTAATAAAAAATTTGCGTTGTACCGTAAAACGGAATGCCATATAACTTCTCGTCAATTGTTGCTTGCTCTATAAATCCTTTTCCATAATCTTCCTTTTTTAAATTAGTATCATTTTTAACATATTCATCTATAGGTACGATTAACTGTTTTTTAGCATATTCTTGAATGACATCAGAACCTAGTAATGCAATTGCTTCTTGGTTATTCGCTGCAAATCCACTTTGTAGCTTTTGATATGACTCATCGTAGCTACCCGCTTTTGTCGTTTTCACTACATATTTGTCCTGACTTTTATTGTATTCTTCCACAATCTTATCTACACGATCTGCAAGAGAGCCCCCTACTCCATTAATGAATGGAACAACAACCTTCTCCCCTTCTTTACTCGCTTTAACCGTACTTCCTTTTCCACCTGAACAACCCGCAAGTGCACTAACAAACAATGTTAAAACTGTTAGAAGCATGAATAGTTTTTTCATCCCACATATCTCCTTTACTATTTAATTACCCCTTTATTCCTGAATCAGTAACACCAGATAAGAACCATTTTTGTAGAATTAAAAATACGATTAAGAGCGGCACCGTTGCGATTGTACTTGCAACCATAATGTGTGACCAATCTCGTCCTAAAGAACTATTAATGAAATAATCAGCAATTCCATTCGTAATTAGTTTTTGTGTATTATCTTTCAAAATAAGAGCTGGCCAAATGTAATTATTATAGTTACCAATAAATGTGACCAATCCTAGAGTTACAAATGATGATCGTGTCATTGGAAAAATAATCTTCCAAAGAATTCTCCAATCACTCGCTCCGTCAATTTTGGCTGCTTCTACTATTTCAAAACCAACTTTATGGAACGTTTGTTTCAAATAGAAAATACCGAATACGCTAACAGCCATAGAAATCATGTATCCAAAATGTGAATCAAGCAAACCAAATTTCCCTAACATTACATATACAGGAACATACGATACAGCTCCAGGGATCATATAGGTTGCCATCACAACACTAAACGTAATATTCTTGCCTTTAAACTTATAAAATGCCAACATATAAGCAAAAAGCGCTGACGAAACAAGTACATATATAGTAATGATGAAAGAAGTATAGAAACTATTAAATAAATATGTGCTAAATGGAAGTATATCTAATACTTGCTGATAATTTTCCCAGTGAAATTCTTTAGGCCAAAAACCTCCTTGTAATACTTCACTAGATGTTTTAAACGAACCAAGCACCATCCATATGAATGGAAAAATAAATAGTATACTTGATAACGCTAGAAAGAGATGCTTTACGATTAATGGACCTTTTTTCATATTATTCACCTTAATAGTTCACCCACTTGTCACCTATTATTTTGTTTATAACAGATAGTAGTATTGTAATGATTAGTATGATAAATGCGATTGCTGTTGCAGATCCCATATCAAATTGTTCAAACCCTTGTTGGAAGAATAAATAAAGTAACGTACGCGTCGAACCACTAGGTCCACCTTGTGTTAAAATTTTTATTTGATCGTAAGCCTGCACTGAAGAAATTGTATTGACAACAACTAAGAAGAAAGTTGTTGATGAAACCATTGGCAGTGTTACATATCGAAATTTCTGCCATGAATTTGCTCCATCAATACTAGCTGCTTCATATAAACTATCTGGAACTTTTTCTAATGCGCCAATATAGAAGATCATCGTCCAACCAACTAATTTCCAAACTGTCACAATAATGACTGCTAACATCGCTGTTTGACTACTTTGAAGCCAGTCCAAACCTGGTATCCCAAAAAAGTTTAGAACTTTATTAATAACTCCAAATTGAGGTTCATATAAAAGTGACCACACAATGGATACAGCTATTGTTGGCGTTACCCAAGGTGAAAAAATCATTAATTGGTACAATGCAGAACCTTTAAATTTTTTTCGGAAGAATAATGCGAATCCTAAACCTAATGCAATCGTTGGAATCACTGTTCCAATTCCGAAATAAAACGTATTTAGCAATGCTTGCATAAAAGAATCTTGTGTAAATAAATTGAAATAGTTTTCTAAACCAACAAAGTTAAAATCATTCGTCATAAAATCCCAATCAGTAAAACTAATACCTAAGCTAATGAAATTCGGAATAATCCAAAACAATATTAGAGGTATTCCAACTGGTAGTAAAAAGAACACAGCTTTTGATAGTTTTATTTGCATTCTTGCCACCTCCTAATTCATATTGTACGAGTATATTATTAACACAATGTTGTTAATTTGTTAACTAATTGTAAAAACAACAAATAAACAAAATAAAACAACATATAAACAAAAAGAAGACTATTTCTCAACTTACTAAGAAATAGTCTTCTTTTTGTTTTCTATACTGTTATTACTTCTACCCCATTACTTGTTAACACATTGTGCCACGCCTCATCGAGCTTAGCGTTTGTATATAATGCATCGATGTCACTGAAATTCCCGCTTTTATAGAACTTTGTTAAATTAAACTTTGACTCATCAGCCATCATGACAACTTGTTTTGCATTATTCTTTAACTGCTTATATATTTGTGCATCTTCAATATACGAACATGTTAGTTCTTTTTCTAAAGAAATTCCATCACAAGAAGCAAATAACTTATTAACAGTGAAATGGTCAAGATAGTTTAACGTCATTTCTCCAGACAATGCTAATGAATTTGTATTCAATATTCCTCCAATGACTATTAACCTGCAATCAAAGGAATCATATTGTTCTTTAAGCTCAATAATTTTATTAACAGCTGGTATCGAGTTTGTTAAAATCGTCAAATTCTTTTTATCGTGTATGTAATCCAAAATTTGCATTGTGGTTGTCCCAATTTCAATTGCGATAATATCATTATCTTCTACGAGTTTACTTGCTTCCATTGCAATTTTTCGTTTTTCTTCAATATTCTCAGCTCGGCGCCTATCAAAATGAAATTCTAGTGTTTGATCTTTTTTCTTAATTGCACCACCATGTATTTTCGTAAGCTGCCCTTCCTTGTGCAACATATCTAAATCTCTTCGTATCGTTTCTGTTGTAACATTTAGTACCTTCGCTAAATCATTTACCATAACTCGGTTGTACTTTTCTAACTCATCTAGTATGTGTTTTCTACGTTCAAATTGCGTGTACGATTTCATTTCATTAACACCTCTTCAAATTACGAAAAATATTGTTTTTCTAAAAACTCTTATTATTAGAACGACTTAATCGTTACTTTTAACATAACATCATTTACAGAAAGAAGGAACGATTATCTGTACTATATTTCGTCAAAGGAACAATGGTATATATCACCATATTCACCATACTTTTTTATTACAAGAAGTCTATTTGTTTGGCACCCTTTTTTATAAAGAGCAGTACTTTTTATTTTCATCTGAAATTCAAATTTACTTAACAATAAAAACACGATTATAATAAATAAAAATTTATTGTTAAACGATAAATTTCATGTTAGATTAAATAGATAATTAATAAATGAGGTGCTTTATATGAAACAAAGATCAACACTCTTTTTAAAGACAGCTATTATTCTGATTGGAATCCCTGTTCTTGCTTTGTGTATATTTTTAGTTCCTAACATAGGGAATTATGCAGCGGAATTGTATCCCGATATTGCATATATAAAATATCTTATTTTAATCAATCTGTATGCAACGGTGGTACCTTTTTATTTCGCTCTGTATCAAGCTTTTAAACTTGTAAGCTTCATTGATAAGGGTAACGCTTTCTCGAAATTATCTGTTAGAGCTTTAAAGAAGATAAAACAATGTGCAGTAACAATCAGTATTTTATATGTGGTAGGTATGCCACTCTTCTATCTTGTGGCGGAAAGAGATGATGCACCAGGTATTATTATACTTGGCATGCTCCTAATCTTTGCTTCAATGGTTATCGCAGTCTTTGCTGCCGTTCTCCAAAGACTTTTAAAAGATGCGATAGATATAAAATCAGAAAATGATTTAACGGTCTGAGGTGAATAACATGGCAATAATAATTAATATTGATGTAATGCTAGCGAAAAGAAAAATGAGCGTAACTGAACTTTCAGAGAAGGTTGGAATTACAATGGCTAACCTTTCTATATTAAAAAATGGAAAAGCAAAAGCAATTAGAATTACAACTTTAGATGCTATTTGTAAAGCATTAGAATGCCAACCTGGGGATATTTTAGAATATCAACCTGAAGATACCGAATAAAAAAGAGTCCTTCTTGTATGAAGGACTCTTTTTATTGCTCATTACGGCGCAAAATTTATTTGACCAGTAAACAATAAGATAATCGCGATAATCCAAAATATAAAAAATGATGAGGACAGTACTAATGAAATAATAGCAATCCCCTTCTTCTCTGTTTTTTTCGTCATTGTGATTATTGAAAGTATAATACCTACCCCTGTCAGAGTAATCGTTACATAATCTCCAACTATATTTCCCGCATTCGCTATTCTCGTCGGAGTTATAAAAACGAATAAAAAACACATAATTCCGATGAGTAAAGATATATAGCTTATTATGCTGTACTTCTTTTTGGAAACTATTTCTGTTTTCATAATTACCCACCCCTTCTATATAGCTATGAGTTCATATTAGCATGAATAACCATAATTTGGTTAAAATAATAAAAAACAGATAAAGCGGACACTTCCACTTTATCTGTTTTTTATTTAATATATAAACCTGCTATTTCTTCTTTATCATTATAAGTTACGATAAAGGTACGTTGTTCTTTACTATATTTCGCTACAAGAACAACTGTATATAAACCATCTTTTTCTTCAATCGACTTTTTTTCAATCTTTTCGAATGTACCAGTTTTTTCAATTACAGGCGTAAGATCTTTCATTTTCTCCTCTGATAATGCAGTTTTCATCTTGCTATCAAATTTTTCATGCACTTCTTTATACTTAGCTTCATTTTGTAACGACTAAATCCGCCCTATCCCTCGGCAATTCCGCTTCCAAATAATACTCCTCAGCTTTCCAATACCTACTTTGAAACTTTGGAAGGTTCTTCTGCGTTTCCTCACTCTCGCGAAGAAACCTTGTCTCTCTTGAACAATCCAAATACACCATATAATGAAAGAAATTTCTCCATTCTTTTCGCTGCAGAAAAACACCTTCAACAATTATTACACCTACTAAAGGAAGCTGTATTTCTTTCATTTCACATATGTCTGTTTCATCATGATAGAAAGGCAATTGTACTTGTATATCGCTTTGTAACTTCCAAAAAAAGTTTCGCTGCAACCACTCTATATCCCATTGAAGGTTGTAGTACTCATACCATTCTGCAAATCCAGTATTATATCGCTTGTTACGCTCGGTAATGTGATCGTCAATATGAAAAATATGAAACGGGATTCCACTTTGCTTCATATCTGCTTCCAACTCTTTAACCAAAGTTGTTTTACCCGAACGACTTAGTCCGTCTATACCTAGTATAAATCGCTCATCTTTATGTTCCTTAATAACTTTCATTATTTCATTTGTGCTCATTACTTTTTCCAATCTTCTTTTAATAATGAATAAACGACCGTGTCATGAGCAACATCATTTTGAATCATATATTTTCGAAGTAATCCTTCTTCTTGAAATCCGGCTTTTTTTAATAAATTACGGGAAGCTTCATTTTCTATATATACGACAGCTGCAATTCTTATAAAGTGCAACGTTTCAAATCCGTAAGCTAGCATTGCTTGCAGTGCTTCGGTTGCGTATCCTTGTCCCCAATATGTATCATCTAGCTCATAACCAATTTCAGCTCGTTTATGATGATTGTTAATTAAATGAAACCCACACGTACCAATTAATTGATCCGTGCCTTTCTTCTCTATTCCCCAGCGAAATACACTTCCCTCTTCATTACGCTTTCTAAACGTTTGAATAGTCGTTTTCGCTTGCTCAATATTTTCGAAAGAGTCCATTCCGAAATAACGAATAACGGATTCTTTTGAAAAATAATGGAACATCGCTTCTGCATCTAATAGTGTAAGTTCTCTTAATAGTAAACGTTCTGTCTCTAATTTTGGAAACCCCATCCTCTTTTTCTCCTTCTATTCTAATGAACTACAAATTTCAATATAATTACCGTCTGGATCGGCAATGTAAGCAATTGTTTGTCCCCACGGTTTTACGATTGGCTCAACTAGAACTTTAACCCCTTGTTCTTTTAATTTCTCAATCGTTCCCTTTACATCTTCTACAACAAACCCTAACTCAAAATGAGAAGATTGTAGTACACCTTCTGTAAGAGGTAGTCCCGTTAACTCCTTAACATCCTCTCGTGTATTCATCGCTAAAATTGTTGCTCCTGTTTCAAATTCAATATATGTACCGTGCTCTGCTCTTATTGGTAATCTTAAAATTTCTTTATAAAACTGAAGACATTGCTCAAACTTTTCCACATATAAAATAATGTATTTCATTTTTAAGTTCATAATTATTCCCCCTTAACCTTCACCTCTAAAAATTCGACAAATGTTTTTAAAAACCTTGTACCTTATTGAGATGAGCACAAAAAAATGAGGCCGATTTCTCGGCCCCCCAGCTTATTGGCATAAAACAGGAGATTTGGTTTGGACATAACCAGTTCTTACATTCATTATATTTTATTTTTTCTGAATTTTAAATATAATAAATACCTATTTATGTTGAGAAAGTTTTTTTACTTGCATAAAATCATACCGCTTAAGAAATGCTACAAATGGAGGTGTATACATATGGAACCAATGCTTTGTCCAAGTTGTAAAACGAACCGAACTCGCTTTAATATTCTCGAGCAACAAGTAAAACCAGTAAAATTAAATCCACAAACTGGTCATGTAGAAGAAGAATACACGAATGAAACGATGAACGCTTTTCATATGGCTTATCAAGGACCTACTTACCGCGTCCAATGTGCTGTATGTGGGCTTGTTGAAAACCCAGAACAATTTATAAAACCTGCGCAAAATCAGTCTTTCTCTTAAACATTTCCCTACCCCCTATCAATTTTCTATAGGGGGTTTTTCCGTTTTACGTAAGCAAGGTGGACAATTGCTGTTTAATCAAAGGTTCCTAATTCATCTACATGTCTACTATTCATACACCTTCATATATTTTTCTTTTCCACACAAATATAGCGGCCCAATAGAATCAAAGAACAGCTAAGCCTTGCGACCCAAAGTAAGGAAAATTTGATGAAGCAACAACCTGCAACCTTACTAGACTACCATCACTTTGAATATTAAATACTGACACTGTGCCCTGATTTCCATTAAGGGTGTAAAAATGTCGTCCATCTTTACTCACTCCAACATCCATCGGAAGACCCGGTGCTGTCCCCGGCGGTGTACTAGTAATATGCCTTACTACTGACAGTACTCCATTGGGGGCGATTTGGTAGGTGGAGATGGTGCCACTTAAAGTGTTCGTAGTGTAAGCAAAACGTTCATCCTTCGTTGTTATAACCCAACAGGCAGTTTTATATCCGTTTTGTACAGAGCCGCTGATTACATGAAGAGTACCATCATTGCTCAATGAATAAGATGACAACGCATTTGAAACTGCTTCTGTAACTAAGAGAATTCCGGACGATAGAAAGTAAGCACTCAATGGGCCTTTACCGTAAGAATCATTAACAATTGGTCCTGTGACCGTACCATCTTTATTTACATGGAAGACACTGAGATGGTTTGATGTAAGCTCGGAGACAACAATTTTACTACCATCCGGGGTGAAGAGAACTTGTGCGGGCTGAGCATTAAAGGTACTGAGAGCATGAGTGGATCGTGGAATAGGTGTAAGGTTTCCCTTATCATCTATGTGAAATCCAGTAATATTTGATGCAAAATTGTTTGCAGCATTACCTACATTGGAGACATAGAGAAGATTATCATACACACCAATGCTATTGGGCTGAGCACCTCCTGATGGCTTTACATCCACGAAAGTCGGCACCCCGTTATCTGCTATGATAAAACTACTGATACTATGACTGCCTGCGTTAACTGCAAATAGGAAACGACCATCACGGGAAAAAGTCAGAGAACCTTGTGATGCTAGAGGATCTATACCATCGTTTGCCGTTTCTGTAGAAACTTCCTTTATACCAGTACCTCTTCCGTAAGTTCGGTAAGAACCCACAAAGGTGAGCATTCCATTCGTATCCATATGAAAAGCAACAATGTGATTCATTACTTCATTATTAGTCATCATGTATACCATACTCGCACGAGCACGAAAATAATTGTTCATTCTCTGCATTTTATGACTCTCCTCCCTTCATAATTTTATATGGTTCTTTTTCCAATTAAATTCCCATACAAATGGAAATTGATTTAGAAATATCTCTTGCTCATCTCGTAGTTTCTTTAAGTGAAAACCTTATTCACTTCCATATTATATTTTAAACTCCATACTCTTCTGGTAATATTTACATAAGAGAGGTGAAATAAATGATATTTAATAACAGATTAATGATTCCATCCGCATTACTACTATTAGTTTGCCACATGATCATACTTTACTTTTGGATCTTCGATTGGAAGAAGATCTCGACTCCTTACGGTCTAGCTATATGGATTATTTCTACTGTTTGCGGCTTTTTACTTTATTACCACTTTAAACATCAAAACTCTAATAAAATAGTATTAATCGGTAGTTCATTATTATTAATCGTTTCTTCTTCATTTATGATTTTTTTAGGTATTGTTACTGGGATTATCTTTGTAACTGTTAATTCTATGTCTTAAATATATAGTTTTTTATTGTGTAAAAAAGAACGAACAAAATAGAATTACATAAAAATTAAAGAAGATGATTCCGATAATCATATCATCTTCTTTAAAAATCCACTCTTTATTATAATATTTCGTTTTTCAATTTCTTAATTTTCCAAGAGATCCTTATAAAGAGATACATATACATACAACCCACAAACCCCAGCATAACTTTCGCCCAAATTGGCACTCTTGATTCTGTTGAACTTAAAAATGCATTATACATTGAGGGTAATATAGTTATTGAAATAAATGCAAAAAATTGTAGTAATTCCTTCATTTTTTGTACCTTCGTCTCTTTTTCTGAGTAAATGTCAGGTAACTCATTATCATCTTCTACCTCTTTACAAAAATAATTCCATTTTGCAAAACTCGTTACATGTTTCCACCCACACATTTCATATATATCAATATATTCTTTTTGTTTTTCTTTTGAATCTTTATAATCCAATCTGAAATCCGCTTTATATACTACATCTTTCGGCTTAGTTTTCTTAAATGTATACATTATATTATATTTTTGTAATGCCCAGCCTTGTTGGTGCATATTCCGTAAAAAAGCTTCTTCTTTTTCTACGCTCCATACCGCGAAAGGTTTGAATATCTTCTTTGTCTCCATCTTCCATTCACTCCCCTAATATACTGTTTCCATTTCTTACAGATCTCTGTAACCTGTTATACTCTAGCTCTAACACTTCTCTCCCAAACGGTGTTAACTCATAGCACTTCTTTCTGTCTGTAGAGGCAACTTCAACAATCAATTTCTCTTTTAATAACTTCGTAGTATTCCCATATAAAGTACCAGGACCGAGCTTTACTTCCCCATTTGTCATCTCTTCTACCATTTGCATAATTCCATAACCATGCATTGGCTTTACAAGTGACAACAATATGTAATATGTCGCCTCAGTTAATGGAATGTATTTTTGCGCTTTCGCATTCATTATAACTACCTCCGATACATCGCTTCATGATATATCGACTCACGATACATCGTATAACGATATTGTATAATCATATTCCAAAATATGCAAGTGTAATATTAAAATTAAATATCCATTTCTTTGAATTAAAAAATCATATCAATTTTCTGAATAATTTGTTAAAATATAGAAATATCCGCTTTTATTTTGAAAGGAATGATACATATGATAAATAAATTGAAAGAAAACATAGGATCTGTTTTTGTCGGTAAGGAAAATGTAATTGATTTACTCCTCGTTTCACTGCTTGCTGATGGACATGTACTGCTTGAAGACGTACCTGGTACTGGAAAAACATTACTAGCAAAAACAATTTCTAAAAGCATTGGTGGTAATTTTTCTCGCGTTCAATTTACCCCTGATGTACTTCCGAGTGATGTAACAGGTATTGAATATTTCAATCCAAAAACTAGTGAATTCGAATTAAGACTTGGACCAGTTATGACAAATATACTACTCGCAGATGAAATTAACCGCGCGATGCCGAGAACACAATCTAGTTTGTTAGAAGCGATGGAAGAACGACAAGTAACGCTTGAAAAGCAGTCTACTCCTCTTCCGAAACCGTTCTTTGTTATTGCGACGCAAAACCCGATTGAATCACAAGGAACTTTCCCTCTTCCAGATGCACAACTTGATCGCTTTTTAATGACGATTTCAATTGGTTATCCGTCTCCTGAAGATGAATTAAAAATGATGCGCCGTTTTCGTAACAATGCACCGTTAGAAAGCGTCACATCTGTCATTTCTTTAGAAGACATTTTAGAAGCACAGAAACAAGTGAAAGAAATTTTCGTATCAGAACCGTTAGAACATTACATTATTAAGCTTGCTCACGCTACAAGAAATCATGATTACATTGCTAACGGTGTAAGCCCGCGTGCTACATTAGCTTTAGTACGTGCCGTTCAAGCACTAGCCTTTTTACGCGGCAGAGAATATTGCACACCTGAAGATATACAATTTTTAGTTCCTTCTGTTTGGAATCACCGTATCGTCTTATCAATGGAAGGTGCCTTACGCACGACAAAAAATGAAATCACGCAAAGGATTTTAAAAGAAGTTGACGTACCTGTGGAGATTGAACAAGCATGAATGGACAGCGCGTTGTAACTGTACCTTTATTTTTTCAACTCCATATTATTCAATTAACTGTGCCAGGCGCTATACTATTTACGTTTTTTCTGCCGCAACGAATTATTATGTTTCTCTTTTTCTTCTACTATTTATTTGCGATTTTCATTTATAAATATGTCGCTTACATAGAGAAAAGATTTCAAGTTATAAATGAAAAACAAACAACTCGGCTTTTCCCTGATGAATCTGGACAGTTTTTTATTCATTTAAAAAATGGTGCAAATATACCACTCGTTAACGGCGTTTGTTATTTTCATTTAAATTCATCTCTTATACCGCATAAGGATCAAGGGATTGAACAAATATCGAAAACGTTATTTTCTTTCCCATTTTCACAACCTGCTCATTCAGCACAAAAATGGGATTTAACATTAACCGCAACGAAGCGTGGTGTGTTTCAAATTGAACAGTTCGAATGTGTTTTAAAAGATCCTTTTCATCTTTTAACTGTACATTTACCTGTTTTCGATAAGTTAAAGACTGAAATTATTGTGTACCCTTCTCCTAAAGAGGTAGCCGGTTTACAAGAACTTCAGCAACTATTAACAGGTTCGTATCGAACGAATTTCTCTTTTTACAATGATGAAACATCCATTATCGGTGTTAAACGATATGAACGTGAATCTTTCCGCTCTATTCATTGGAAAGCATCTGCTAAAATGCAGGCGTTACAAGCGAAGCAATATGAACCTGTAAAAAATTATAGTTGGACGATTTGTCTTTCTTTAGCTGCTGATCGTGGGTTTGGTTGGAAAGAAAATGTAGAAGACCTTATTTCATTTACAACGTACATTTGTCAATTCGCAACGAAGCATCAAATTCCGTTTGAGTTATTTATTAGCGTTTTAGCAGAAGGTGGCCCTTTGCTTTTACCATTAAACGAAGGACAAACACATTACGCCAAAGCGTTAGAAGAATTAGCACGTATTTCAGATGATAGTACGCTACTTCCGAAACAAGGATTTCTTCACTATGTAACGAGAAAAAGGGAACGCTCATCTACAATGATATACATTGGTTTGCAGAAAAAGGAGCTCCCTCTTCTATCTCAACCTACGTTCCTCATTAATAATGAAGGGATGGTGGAAAAGCTTGAAAACTTGGCTCTATCACGTTAATGACTTTATTCTGCTCCTCCTTCTTTCATTATTAACGGAAAGAGATGAGCTCATTGGTATTGCTATATTTTTAGTGACCGGTTATGTAGGAGTATTTCTTATTCATAAATTTATGAAGAAAAAAACGACAGGTTTTGTACTACTGTTAGTTATTCAAATAATCGGTTGTTCTTTATTTCTACCTTTCTCTATTTTAGGCACAATATTATTACCACTGTTTTTCTTTATCGTACACTCTGTTGGACCGGGATATCCAGTACAAAAATCGTTAGGCGGTATTGTATGGTTTGTCGTTTCAGCTATATTTTATGCCCCCTTTCCGCCATTGTGGAAATTGTTACTATTAACTTTACACATTATGATTACATTTTGGTTAACAGGTTCCAATCGTAATCAACAGCTATTACGTTTCACTTCTATTATTACGATTGGAATAATTAGCGCTTTACTTATTCCGGTATTTCCTTATATTCGGCTTCTTTTTTCTTATATCATACAAGTAGTTGCCTTAGGATTTGGTTATGCTTTAAATCCATTGTTCTCGGCAGCTGCATTAAAAGATACAGACGACTTTTGGTCGAATAAAGGAAATTTAAAAGATCCTCAAATTAAAGAAGAATTGGGGCAGCGTCCTTTTGATCCAACTCTCATAAATAGCATTACAATAATAGCCTGTACAGCCATCGCTATTTACGTCGTTTGGAAAATAGTAAAAAAACGAAAACATTTAAGTTTACCAAATATGCCTGTCTTTGAATCTACAATCATTACTGATAAAGAAGGCATTAGCCAAAAACGCTTCAAACGAAATAAACCACCACATAACGAAATTCGAAAAGAAATTTTCAAACTCGAGAGTAAGCTATCTCCTCCTTTAAACCGAGAACGAGGAGAAACTGTTGAAGCTTGGCTAGAGAGAATTAATGATGAAGAAGAGGTAAATATTCAGAGTCATATTATTATAGACGCGTATAATGCAGTGCGTTATTCAAATGGTGAAAACACTGTACTTCTGCATGAATTTAAGGAAGAGGTTTATAAGCTTTATGCGTATCAGAAGAGTTTGAAGAAGAGAAAATGATGTATACAAAAAGACTCCTATTAAACTAGGAGTCTTTTTGTGTAAAAGTCCACGTTGCTTTTCACAAATTATGCTTTTTTTCCTGCTTCAATTTCTAAAGATTCTTCATGCCACCAAAGTGTTTCTTCAGGATCCTCTTTAGCAATTTGATGTGCTTCTTTTTTCGATTCGACAGTAGGGTAAGAACCTTTTAGTGCACGTCCTGATGTTGTGACAAACAGTACACTAAACACAATTAATCCAATTACACTTACACCAGTTAAATAAAATGCTGGTGCCAGTGGGTTACCAGTAGCATGAACTAAGTATGAACATACAAGCGGCGTTGTACCACCGAATATAGATACAGAAATATTAAAGGAGATAGAAAGCGCACGATAACGTACATCGGTGAAAAAGAGTGCTGGTAATAACGAAGGCAATGTTCCTTCATATACACTAAGGAAGAAACCTAAAATGAAAATACCCGCAAACATGGCTACAATATGTCCGTTACCAATTAATAAAAATGCTGGAATTGAACATAATGCTAAACCAAGTAAGCCAATTTGTACTACGCGTTTATTACCTACTTTATCACTTAATTTACCGAAATAAAGTGCCAGTGGAATCATAAGTGCCATCGTAATTGAAATAATTAATAAGCCCGTTGTTTCTTTGACTTTTAGTACTTGTGTTAAATAAGAAGGAATATACGAAAGGATCATATAGTTTGTAATGTTAAAGAAGGCAACAATTACTGTGCTTAATAAGAAGTCTTTTTTGTGATATTTTAATATATCCATAAATGAAAATTGTTCGTTGTCTTCAGATTCCTCTTGTGCTTTTTCCATCTCTTGAAAGATTGGAGATTCATCTAAATGACGTCGTAAATATAAACCGACCAAACCAATTGGTGCAGCAATTAAGAAAGGAATACGCCATCCCCAGCTGAGCATTTGCTCATCTGTTAATAATAACGTTAAAATGGTAACAATTACCGAGGCAGCAATGTAACCTGAGAGTGTTCCAATTTCAAGACCACTACCGAGTATACCACGCTTTTTATCTGGAGAAGATTCTGCGATATAAACCATTGCACCTGAATATTCGCCGCCTGTAGAGAAGCCTTGAATCATTCGAGCAATTAAAAGTAGTATTGGTGCCCATACACCAATTTGTTCATAGGTTGGTAGTAATGCGATGAATAATGTAGAAAGTGCCATTAAAATAATAGTTGTACTTAAAACAATCTTTCGGCCATACTTATCTCCTATTCTACCAAAGAAAATACCTCCGATTGGTCGAACGAGAAAGGCCGCTGCAAATGTACCAAATGTAAGTACAAGTTGCAAACCACTATTATCCACACCTGAGAAGAATAATTGACTTAATATTACCGCTAAATACGCGTATAATCCAAAGTCAAACCACTCCATTGCATTCCCAATGCCAGTAGCAACAACTGCTTTCCTCGCTTGTTTAGGATTGACAATATTAACGTCTTGAGGTTCAAAATTTAAATCATTATTTTGTTGCATATAGTAAAACAGCTCCTTATTTAATTTAACTTCTTTAAGCACACCTTCTCTTACTAGAATAAATTCAATACGAAGCACTTAAGGAAAAGCAACGTCTCCTTATCTGTTATTATTGTTTCACATAATTAATTATTTGTCCAATGAGATGATCCCTAGGTTAAGTAATTTAGTATTTTAAAAAGCTGAAGAAGGCGCTATACGAGTACCTTTTTCAGCTTTTTATTTTAATATGTAAATTTATTTTTTTCACCCCTATTTTCTTCCTATTTGAATTAAAAATAAGGTGCTTTTTCATAAAGCTTTTTAAACACTTGCTATAGCTGATAAGCTATGAATACAGGAGATAAACTCATAAATAAATGCATCAATCTCTTCTTTTGTAATTATATATGGAGGAAGTAAACGGATGATGTTCCCTTGTGTAACGTCAACTAACATCCCTTTCTCCATTAGCTCTACCTGTAATTTCTTTACATTTGTATTCGTATCATTCAAACTAATTCCAAACATCATTCCAGCATGACGTACTTCCTGAATATAATAAGAATTTTCATTCTGAATTTCTCGCAATTTATCATTTAGATATAGTGACATTTCATAAGCTTCTTGCATTAAACCATCGTCAATCAATGTATTTAAAACCGTTAACCCTAAAGCTGTTCCCATTGAAGAATGAGCAAACGTTGTACCATGATCTCCTGGTGAAAATACATCACATAGCTTTTCACCTACAATGATTCCCCCTAGCGGTATCCCGCCTCCTGCTCCTTTACCAATTTGAATAATATCCGGTGTAATATTGAAATTTTGATAAGCAAATAGTTTACCAGTTCTCCCCATACCACTTTGAACTTCATCAACGATAAGAATGACATTATATTTATCACATAAGTTTTGAACACCATGTAAATATTCACCCGATAAAGGGTATATCCCCCCGCTACCTAATACAGGCTCTAGCATAATCGCAATTGGATTTTCTTTAACAATTGTTTCTTCTAATTGCTCTATATTCTCGCGCTCTACTTCATATACAGGAATCGATGTTTTAGGGAAATTTTGATATACACTTTCTTGTCTCGTAAAATGAAGTGCCCCTAACGTACGCCCGTGGAAGCTATTCTTCAGCACTACGATTCCTTCACGTTCCTCATGCGTATTCGCTCTATATTTATCAATTAATTTCAACGTTGTTTCTGTCGCTTCCGTACCAGAGTTTGTAAAAAAGACTTTTCCATTTTTTAAAGAGCAATCAACTAATTTCTTTGCATACTCAATCGCAACTGGGTTTAAAAAATGAAACGGAAGATGCAGAGATTTCGTAACTTGTTCCATTGTCGTTTGCACGATTTTCGGGTGATTATACCCTAATACGTTCACTCCGACACCAGAAAATAAATCTACATACTCTTTACCATCCACATCATAAAGCTTGCACCCTTCTCCTCTTTCTATTGCAACCTTCGTACGACAATACGTAGGCATCATATATTCTTTATCTAATTGAAACCAATCCGACATTTTAAATTCCTCCTAGTTATTTTCCCTGTTTATTTATGTTCATTCTCTATAAAGTCATGTATAAATTCATTTTTAAGATTGTAATTTTAATAGTAATTTTCTTCCCGATATTCATTTTTCCATAATTTCTTCTATTTCAACAGGTCCACTGCATGTGCGTTTTTTTCATCTAGCGGTATGTTAACAATTTGAACTTTGTATGTAATACATAATCAAGGCTAAAGAATCATATTTAGTAACAATCGACGAAAAAAATTTGGAGGCTAAATCGATGAATGAAAAATATGATAAACAGAGGCAATCTTTATTAGGAGAAGACTTTAACCAAAATCGAGAACTTAATGAACCAGCTAAACTTCACTCTCAAACAGTTGGTTCACGTGGACCTGTTTTAAAGCAAGATAGTGTACTGCACGAGGCGTTACAAGAATTCATTCATGAAAAAATTTTAGAAAGACCTGTTCATGTAAAAGGATTTGGTGCATTTGGTTATTTCCAAACGATATATCCGATGTCTGAGCATACAAAACTAATATTTTTACAAAATTCTAATGAGAAAGTTCCTGTTATGGTTCGCTTTTCTTTAGCTGTCGGTATAAAAGGAACACCTGATACATCTAGAAATGTAAGTGGCTTTGCTACAAAATTTTATACAGAAGAAGGCATTTTTGACCTTATATGTAATCACATTCCTGTCTTTTCTATTCGTGATCCGATGCGTTTCCCAGAATTTATTAAAGCATTCTTACCTTCACCTAAAAATAATTTAATTGATCCTGATAGGTCTTGGGGCTTTGTAGCAAGAGCGCCTGAATCGATTCATTTTATTGTACGTTTATACTCTGATGCTGGTACGATAAAAAGTCTTCGCCACATTCCAGGACATAGTGTAAATACATATGTTTGGAGAAATGCTCAAGGTATTAGAAAGTACGTTAAATACCATTGGTACCCATTTGAAGGTGTACAATACATTAGTCGCGAAGAAGCAAATAGACTAGCCGCTGAAAATCCTGATTACGCTGGTAAAGATTTATACGATGCGATTGCGGGTGGCAAACCGGTGGAATATGGCCTATATGTTCAGCTTATGGACCCTAAGGATGAAGCAAATCTTTCTTATGATCCTTTAGACGATACAAAAGTATGGGATGAAAAAGAGTATCCCCTAATACCAGTAGGCAAAATGGTATTAAATAAAAATCCTGATAATTATATGGAACAAGTAGAAAAAGTCGCCTTCTCCCCTTCTAATTTACTAGACGGCACAGAATTATCTGATGATAAAATACTGCAAGGCCGTGCTAACATTTATAGTGATTCTCAAAGAAGAAGAATTGGGGCTGAATTTCGTAAATTACAGGTTAACCAGCAGCAAGATTGGACACCAGCTAACCAAATAACAAGCGGTGACGGAAGGTACATTGAAGGTAAACTCGAAAGGACTTCTATAACTAAACAAGATGACTTTAAGCAGGCTGGTGAATTTTATGTGAAGTTACAACCGATAGAAAAAGAACATCTTGCCGAAAACTTAGCTAGTGATTTGAAAGTTATATCTGAGGATATAAGAAAGGTAGTTTTAGGGTATTTTTATAAAGTGTCAGCTGATTTGGTGAATAGGATTGAGAGTGCGATGCAAAGGCTTTAAAAATATAAAAAACGTCATTTTTAATGATGAAAATGACGTTTTTTTATGGCGAACTTACTAGTGATTTCTATCGACCACTGTACATTTATTAACGAAATCTTTCCCCTTCAAGATTTTCGTTATCTCATTTCATATTATGGTACTCATTTCTCTTTTTCAGATAATCTTTTTCACATTGTAACGGTTTGTATTCCACGATTTTCCCTTGCTTCTTTTTCGTTTCGGTAACAATCCATTCCCCTTTTTCAAGGTTTAAGCGTTTCATTACATTAGTATCGTCAATTTCTTTATAAAGTAAAAATGCTTCTTGCGCCTTCACAAACAACCTAGGCTCTCCTCTATATCCACCACTATCATAAATTTTAGTTAGTGAATTATAATAAGAATCATCAACCCGCCCACCATACATCAAATGTGCAGCCTCTAGATCTCTTTTGCTGACTTCCATAAAACTATTTTCATCAATATTTAAATCAAACGTAGATATGATGTCATTCATAATGTTTTTCACATACTTTTCATCACGCATTTTACTTTCTTCCAGACAATCTGAAGATAACCTTGGTGCATTTGACTGAGAATGTACCACATGCTGTATAGATACGCACAAAATAAATACACTTAAAACATACAATAGTTTTTTCATATTTAAGTATCACCTCAAATGATTTAGATACTATATTATTTGTTTTTGAGGTGATTCTATTCTTATGCTGTAAATAATAAATCCCCTATAAAATTGATTTTTATAGGGGGGTTATATTTAACATTTCATCGGCGAAGCAAGTACCTTACTACTTTTCACATCATATAATCCTATAGGCGTTACTCGTATAAAAGGCAAGTGCGTCGCAGAAAAGAATAAAATCGTAAATGCCGGATCGTCATACGCGTAGCCACGCTCTTGTAGCAATTTCACCATCTGTTTTTCTTCCTGTATTAATTCACTCATTTTTAAATTAGACATAATCCCGAGCAATGGTAATGCAATTTCGTGTAACACTTCATTTCTTTCCGCTATTACCATTCCCCCGCCAAGCTCTTTTACTCTATGAAAAGCTGTAAGCATATCTTCTTTCCTTTTTCCAATAAGAATGATGTCACCTGTACCAGAATAAGAGCTAGCAAGACCTCCTAATCCATTCGCAAAACCTTTCACAACTGTATTCACTCGCCAAGTGCCATCACGAGCAATCATCATAAGGAAACATTCATCATGCTCAATAGAAAGTTCTTCACCGTTTAAGTCGATTTCAGTTACATATGGTTTTGAAATAACATCATTTAATAATTTTATACCTGTTGTTTCAGAAAAAATCATATCTTCTTTCTTTAAAGACCAGTCTAATGATAATGGAGTTACTTTGAATTTACTCCAGTCTATATGTAATGATGCATTTTTGTTTATTCCGTCACGCTTCATCCATTTCCCCTTTGCAATTACACTTATTGGAATCGGATTTTCTTTACTTTCCAAAATATTAATATTTGCAATTCTTCCTGTCGCGATCGCGCCGTGTAAATGCTCCATATTATAATAACGAGCAATGTTATAGCTTGCCATATTATAGGCATCAATTACTGGTATTCCTTGCTTTATCGCGATTTCTATCATCCTATTCGTCATTCCGTTTTCATAAAATGACGGATGTGAACCATCTGTTGTGAACATGAATCTATCAAATTTCTTGACACCTAATTCCAGCAATTCTTTCAGTAAAACTTCTAAATCTGGACGGATAGAAGAGTTTCTAAGAGTAACGGTGTAACCTTGCATAAGGCGTGTTAATGCTTCCTGTCCTGTCATCGCTTCATGATCGCAATCAGCACCTAGTAACTTTAACTTCGCTAACGTTGATTCAGACGCACCGGGAAAATGACCTTCTACTTTTTTCTGTAACCGCTTTGTTTCCTGCACCCAATTTAACATTTCATCATCGCCATGTAATAGTTTCGGCCATGCTGTTAACTCGCCGCCCTGAAGAACATCTTCATGCTTCAGCCATTCCATTATTTCTTCACTATTAAATAAAGATTCCCCATTCTGTAGTTCAGTCTGTCCATCGAAACGACACCACCAATACATACTTGCTGGAATCTTTTTAAATTCATCTAATAAACGAAACGCTACTTCCCGTTGTAATGTGAAAAACAAAGTTAAATTATCATTAATGAAAGTTGTTGTACCAAATTGCATCGCATGATTTGCTAAAGTTTCAGGATTATATAATTGATATGGATGTGCATGCGGTTCTATGTAACTAGGAACTACATACTTTCCATCACAATCAATGACTTCACATTCGTGTAGTTGCTCTGGTAGTTTTTCTCCTACATATATAATGCGGTCATCATAGATCCAAATATTTGCTTGCACCCACTCGCGCATATAGGAATTTAAATATGTTGCATTCTTGAATAAAATGTGCGGGCTTCTTGTGCCATCTATTACTTCAACATGTTCTCGTAATTGTGTGTTACTCCATCTAAACTGATTTTGTCCCAATGTATTTCACTCCACATCAATTTACTTTTATTTATTAAAACAAAAATAATTAACTAACTAAAGTATTATCCATTCCTAACTCCCCTGTATATCCCCTATACTCTTTATTATATGGAATGATTACAAAAATAACAATTTTCTAAATTTATAATATATCTCTTTGATCCAAAATAAAAAAGATGTCATGCAACTGACATCTTTTTTATACTAGACTATAAGAGTGAATTACACTTGTATCCGTATTTATGTTCTACATATACTTGATTGCTGCCATACCATGAATGCTAATACTGTCCTTATTTGCAAAATTAAAAAGCATCTCTTTTATTTACAACTAAAGCCGGATTCCATTCGCTTTCTTTTCATCTATTTCTTAAATTCAACTTGCATCATTTTATTAAACTGTGTTAAAATATCAATCGCACCTAAAGAGTTAATACTGACAGCCAATGTATGTTTGCCTCCAATTACTCCGCCAACAAAAGTTGTAAATCCAGGAATCGACCCTCCATGACCCCAAATTGAAACACCGTTTGAAAGTTTCGTCTCATAGATCCCAAGACCATATCCATCACCAAGACCTTTTCCTTCTATAGGAACTGTAGTAAGCATTTCTTTTAGCTCGCGTTCTTTCAGTAACTTACCACCGAGTAAAGATGCAAAGAACGTATTTAAATCGTCCGCATTTGAAATCATATCTCCAGCTGCATTAGCTAAACTCGGATTATAATACGTCATGTCTTTCAATTCACTTGTTTCGTCTATTTTCATATACCCACGAGCATGATCCTTTCCTGGAATAACGGGTGAATTCCCTGGTAAAAACGTATTTGACAGATCCAAAGGTTCAATAATTCGTTTTTCAATTTCTTCTGCATAACTATTGCCACTTATTTTTTCAATAAGCATTCCCAATATTACGTATCCTGTGTTTGAATACGCCCATCCTTTACCTGGCGAAAAATCTGGGGGTAGAGAAAGTCCTATTTTCACTATTTCTTCTGCTGTATACGTTTTTCTCGAATTCATTATGTCAGCGTCTTTTGACTTTAAATATTCAGCTATACCACTCGTATGATTCAAAAGTTGACGTATCGTAATTTGATTGCCATCATACCCATTTCCTTGAATGAGACCCGGTAGCCACTTTTCAATTGGATCGTCAAGTTGCACGCGATTTTCTCCTACTAATTGAAGAACAGTCGTAGCGGTAAAAGTCTTCGTCACACTCCCAATCCGAAAACGATAATCCGATTTCATTGTTTTCTTTGTATTTAAATCCGCGACGCCAGCAGTATAACTACTAATCTTTCCATTGTTAGACGTCTTCGCTAATATTCCTGGGGTTCCAAGCTGTACTGTTTCCTGCATTACTTGTTTCCAACCATTCCGATTCTTTTGATCATGTGATTGTGACGGACTAGATAAATTTTGAACAGACTCTGCTTTCACAGTAAAACCTGGTGTGAATAGAGTAGTACCCGCTAATAAAACTGCCAAACTTGCTAACTTAATTGAATTACATTTTTTCATAAGACTCCCTCTCCTCTATTAATATAGGATTAATTCAAGTTATACTTTAATCCTATATGATAAAACTCTCTTTTTTCTTATCCATTCCTTACGAAATACTTACGTTCAAATTTTGATACGATAAACTGAGAAAGAGCTATGCATGAAAATAAAAAGGGCATATAAAATAAGGACAGCCACTTAACTGCCCTTATTTTCATTTCACCTCGTCTTTATTATTTTTAAGATGATTCATTAATTGTGTTCGTTTCAAAGGTACATATATGTTTGTTCCAATAACATATCTTTTTCCCAATCGAATTATCTTATAAATTTAAGGAGTTCATATTAAGATTAACAATAAAAAAGAACGTGTTTTCAATTTATCAGAACACGTTCTCTTACATACTTAAAACCCTATATCAACTTTTTATTTCATTCACTTTTACCATCCTGCACTAGCGTTCATGCCATTTCCAATAATAGTAAGAAATAGTGGCCACAATACTGGTCCTAACGTAAGAAGTAAATTTAGAAGTATAAGTAATCTATATACCCCGGGGAAATTTTGATCTTTACGATTTACAAATACTAAAATAACTAATAATATTATGGTCGTTAAAAATAAAAGTAGAGTTAGCAACCAATACCAAACCATTAAACTGAGACTCCATGGTGTTAATAGCTCGTGTATTATACCAAATATGATTCCTAATACTCCAAAACTAAAGGTAGTAACTGTTGATTTTATAAGCACTATATTTAATGTTTTTTCGTATGTATTTTTACAATATAAATCTATTAAAGTGTATAAAGATAAATATGCCATTAATACACCTATCCAAGACAATAACCAGTCTCCGCCTCCTCTAAATAACATGAACAGCAACCAACACATCCCTACTGCAGAAAAAGCAAAGGAAATAAGTATGCTTTTCAATACCGGTTTCATTATATTTTCACACCCTTAAAAATAAATTATAAGTTTTTACTAAACTCATGTAATTTTTTATTAACATGCTACCCATTAATCGTTTAGCTCTAACGTATCCTTTTTTCATTCTATATTAATAAAACAAAGATATACTCATGAACAATTAAAGAAGCAATACTCTACAAAGAGTTCCATATAGCTTGTATATTCTTTTTCCATTGGTAGAGATATTAAAAAATTAAGTATACATTAACATGCAATTAAATATAAGTAAATAAAAAAGATGACCTCAGCATACGCCAAAGTCATCTTCTATAACCATATTATTTTACTAGTTCACCGCTATAAACCTTTATATCAAGCGGAGCAGTTAAAAACTGTGATGCTTTACTAACGAAAGATGTGAAGTGTTCACTCGTATTATGACTCGCAACTGCTACTTCATCTTTCCATACTTCTACCATCGTATAAACACTTTCTTTTTCAGTATCTTTATATAAATCGTAAGATACATTTCCACTTTCTTCTCTTGAACCATGAAGTAGTGGCTGAATTTCTTCTAAAAATGATTGTTGTTTTGCTGGATCTACTTGAAATATTGCGTGAATAATAATCATGGTGTTTCCCCTCTCATATCTCACTTATTTCTGTTTTTTTATAAAATTACTTCCACTCAGCAACTTTTTCAATTGGAAGACGTACTGATGGATAACCACTGTCAGCAGCTTTTCCGATTGAAATTAACATAACTGGTACGTGACGCTCTTTGTCTAATCCGAAAGCTTCTGCGATTTGGTCTTTTTCAAATCCACCAATTGGGCAAGTATCATAGCCGTGAGCACGTGCTGCTAACATAAATTGCATCGCTACAAGACCACCGTCAATTAGTACAGTATCTTTCATTACTTCTGGTGTAACCATTGAGAAGTAACCTGAAAGTTTTTTCATTTGATCTTCTTTTACTTCAGCTGGCATAAGTCCGCGCTCTACTGCTGTACCGTAAATTTCTTCTGCGTTATCAAAGTTGTTTAAGTCACCAAATACAGCAATCATCGCTGAAGATGTTTCTACTTGAGATTGATTGAATTTTGCAAGTGGAGCCAGTGTTGCTTTTGCTTCGTCACTTTCAATAACAAGGAATCTCCATGGTTGCATGTTTACTGAAGATGGTGCAAGTGTTGCTTCTGTAAGAATTTCTGTCATTTCTTCTTTGCTAATTTTTACTGAAGGATCGTACTTACGAATTGAACGACGTCCTGTTAAAATTTCGTTAAAATCATTTGTTTTTACTGAGTTAGTCATAGTTGTATTCTCCCTTTTTTAAAGTTCTTTTATATTTTCTTGAATGCGGTCTAACATCGTTAAAAGATTGTCGCGTTCTTCTTCACTTAATCCTTTAAATGCTGAAGTAGCGAAACGCTCTTTTTCCTCTTGATACACTTGAATTTTATTTCGCCCCTCTTCTGTAAGAGAAACTAACGTAATTCTGTTATCATCTGGATTTTTACGTCTTGTAATCATTCCGTTTGCTTCCAGCTGTTTTAAATGCCTCGTAATCGCGGCATTATCAATATTCACTTCTTGCTGAAGTGCTTTTTGACTAATTTCATCTACTTCATATAACTGAAGTATAAGCTCTAGTCTAGATTGACTCATACCCGTACACCCTTCAAACTTCGAACTTACTTCTTTATTTAGAAAGTGTAATTTATATAAAATTATTGCTTCTTTTGAGCATGAACTTGTCAAATTACCCCTCCTTTACATGCAAAACAAAAATATTTGATGTATCAATAGTTGATATGTCAATTAATATAATCTATATCGATTTATAATGCAAGCATTTTGTTTTCACTATTTATTTTTTTGAAATTCGTCTATTAATATTTTTCCAAAATAAGACGTTTTATGACGTTACAAAAAATGTAAATTACATTATAATAGTAATAATTCAAATGACTGGAGAGTGATTGTAATGCGGCAATACACAAATAGAAATGAGGAAATGAACATGGAAAATGAAATGAGGATATTTATATATGACAACAATAAATATAGGGATTGTCGCGCACGTAGACGCTGGCAAGACGAGTTTGACTGAGCGTATTCTTTATGAAACGAATGTGATTAAAGAAGTTGGCCGAGTAGATAGTGGTAATACTCAAACTGACTCAATGGAATTAGAAAGACAACGCGGAATTACGATTAAAGCATCGGTCGTTTCTTTCTTTATTGACAGTTTAAAAGTAAATGTCATTGATACACCTGGACACGCTGATTTTATCGCTGAAGTGGAGCGATCATTCCGCGTTTTAGACGGTGCGATTTTAGTTATCTCTGCCGTTGAAGGTGTGCAAGCACAAACAAAGATTTTAATGCGGACATTACAGAAATTAAACATACCTACTATATTATTTGTTAATAAAATAGACCGTAGTGGCGCAAATACTGAAAAAGTTGTGAAACAAATAAAAGAGCTTCTTTCAAATGAAGCATCCCCCTTCTACTCTGTAGAAAACGAAGGTACAAAGGACGCTCGGATTATTGAATATAAATCCTATGACGATTGTATTGAACGATTAGCACCATTTAACGAATCATTGCTTGAGTCATATGTAAATAACGAAATAATACCGGATGCACTATTAAGAAAAGAACTCGAAAAGCAAATACAGCAAGCAAATGTGTTTCCTATCTTTTTTGGTTCAGCAATGACAGGTATAGGAGTAACTGAATTACTTAAAAATATTTCAGCCTTAATTCCAGCTACTAAATCGGCACAAGATGAAACATTATCCGGTGTTGTTTTTAAAATTGAACGTGAATCTTCTGGCGAAAAGATTGCTTACGTAAGACTATTTTCTGGTTGTTTACACGTTAGAAAATATGTTGATATACAGCGTGGAGAGTCTCTACCACATAAGGAAAAGATTAAAAAAATGTGCATGTTTCATAATGGAGATGCCGTTCAATCTTCTACTGTTCAAAGCGGAGAGTTTTGCAAAGTGTGGGGACTTACGAATATTAAAATTGGTGATATTATCGGTAAGCGGACGGATTATATAAAGGATATTCACTTTGCCGAACCACAAATGGAAGCTGCTATTGAAGCAGTGCCTAAAGAACGAATTCATGATTTATACGCTGCACTTATGGAGCTATGCGAAGAAGATCCTCTCATTAAGGTTTGGAAAGACAATGTTCATAATGAACTATACATTCGCCTTTTCGGTGAAGTGCAAAAAGAAGTTATTGAAACAACACTTTATGAAAAATACCGTCTACAAGTTACCTTTTCAAACACGCGAGTTGTATGTATTGAAAAACCAATTGACTTAGGGAATAGCGTTGAAGTAATGGGTGAAAAAGAAAATCCTTTTTACGCAACAATTGGGTTCAAAGTTGAACGTGGCGCGCTTAACTCTGGCATAACGTATAACTTAGGTGTTGAACTTGGATCACTGCCTTTAGCATTTCATAAAGCGATTGAAGATACAGTATTTCAAACGTTAAAACAAGGTTTATTTGGATGGGAAGTTACGGACATTATCGTCACATTAACACATACCGGCTATGCCAGTCCTGTTACAACAGCGAGTGACTTTAGAAATTTAACACCGCTCGTATTAATGGATGCTTTAAAACAAGCCAAAACATGTGTATATGAGCCATTAAACGAATTTGAATTAACTGTACCAGAGCACGCAATTAGTACCACAATGTATAAGCTCGCTGCCATACCAGCAACTTTTGTAGAGCCTATATTAAATAATGATTCTTACCAGTTAACAGGATCATTACCTGTTGCAAAAACAGAGGATTTTAAACGAATGCTCCATTCATTTACTGAAGGAGAAGGTATCTTCACAACGAAGCCATCTGGTTACAATAAACTGAAGGCTCCCTTCCCTACTCGAAAACGTGTTGACTTTAATCCGCTAAATCGGAAGGATTATTTGCTTCGTGTTTTGAAGGCTTATTAAATAAAAAAGAGGTGCCATTCGCACCTCTTTTTGCATGTATTGATAGGTTAGTTTTTCCTAACAACTTCTTTAAGTTTTTCTATTATTTTTGCTATCGCTTCGATCGAATTCTCGGTTTCAAATTCTCCAACATTTACAGAATGGTTAGCGTTTTTGACAACTTCAATCTGTAAATTCGTTTTATGTAACTGATTTATTTGATTTGCATTATATTGATGATCTTTATCTCCAATTACTAAAAGCCCTTCGTGATGACTATGTAAGATCGAATCAAAAATAGAATCAAAAGTTAGTAATGGTGTAAGCAACATCATTTTTGACCGTAAAAATTCTTCTCTCTTCATTAAATCATTCGCAATTGGAATCGTTCCAAGTGATTTCCCTAAAAACATAGTATAGTTGTACTGCTCATTTTGTGTTACTTCATTCATTATTGGATTAATATCATCCATCATTATTTTCGTTATTTCTTCCATTGGTTTTTCCATTAATTGTCCATCGTAGGAATAATGAATATGTACTACATCTATTTTATTTTCAAGCATAAGCATCGTTGCATAATAGAATAATGGTTTATCATAATTGTAACCGGAACCTGAAAACATAAAACAAACCGTATTAGAACCTTTTTCGATATGTGTGTAACGAATGACTTTGTCGTCTATATGTATTTCCTTTTTAGTCCCCTTCACCGTTTCCCCCTCCAAACACGTTTACTTTTGTAAAACGATATGTTCTGTATGAACTGATACATCCTTTACTTTATCTTTTATAAACGCTGGCTGTAAGTTATATGCATGTAACTCTTCTACCGGCACCCACTTAAATAAATATTTTCTACCTTCTTCTTCAAGAATATATTGATCCGCCCCATTTGCAGGTAATTCATGCAATTCTACTTCATAATAAAAACTAATCTCATGAAACTTTCGCTCAGAAAGTGTAAAGAAGTTTTCTACTGACCATATTAATCTCTTCACTTCAATAGGTACGCCTAGTTCTTCTGCAAGCTCTCGTTTTAATGCATCTTCACTATTTTCTAGCATTTTCACTCTTCCGCCTGGTACGTACCAATACTCTTCACCTTCATCTTGAAGGATAAGTATTTTACTACCTTGTTTACAAATTGCTCCGACTCGGTAATTAAAACATGTTTCCTCTACTTTAAACGTAAGATCCACAACAAACCCCTCCAATGTATCATTACAAAACTATTATGTATGTGCTGTACAAATAAGATTACTAAATTTTTCTATTTCATTCAATTATTTTTTAACTTTCCAAAAACAATACGCATCATTTGTCATCACAAGTATAAATACATATGTCACAATCACTGCACACACTAGAGAAGCATTATGGGGGACGAATGGAAACATGGTCAATATATAAAACTGAAAAATCAAATAATTTCTAAGGAATCATTATAAAAGATAAAGTAAAACTTCAATAAATGGAGTTTTTATCTTTCCCCTATTGTTTTTAAATATTGTTAAGACATTATTAAAAAAGACGCAAGGTCAACTTATGTGCTAATTAATTCTTTTTCTAGAAAAAGCGTCTTTTATTGCACTTGTTAATACATTTAGGAATAATAAAATAGCCATAACTACCGTTAATACGTTAAATTGCTTTGTTTTATAAGGAGCGAACCATTCCGTAAAGAACTCTGAATTAACGAGACGCTCCCCAACTCCTCCTTCCTTGAAGTTCGGTATCCACGAATTCATATCAAGGATGATAAAAATTAGTTGCATAACGAAAAATGCTCCAAGAGTTTTCAGCCAATTTCGTATTCGAATAGGACGCCCTTTTTTTGATTTCATTTAAATGATCCTCCTTTTAGAACTTGCTATTAAAGAGCCTTGTTCTGATAGATACGAATAGATAATATCCATGAAACCCCATAGCACCCCACTGCTATGACAGCAAATATAAGAAATAATTTCAACTCTGAAATCTCTTTTAAAAAGGTCAGTACGCCATTAGCATATTTATTTAATAAATATGGAGTATTTCGCATTAAATATATAACTCCAATAGATAAAAGTATAAAAACTGGTACAAGTGTTTTCACTTTAAATGCAACAAAAAATGGGATGTAAAATGCAGTAATCAGCATGACTGCCAAGAAGCCTAGGATGTAACTTTCTAAGGAAAGTTGAAATTCCATGCTGTCTAAAATGAAATATTTTCCAACTAAACAAAATGGGATGATTACTATTGTAAAAAATAAGGTTCCAACGTATTTTGAACTTATAATTTCCTTCCTAGTATACGGTAATGAGTTTACTAAAATATTAGCATTATCTTTATCATCAGATTGATATGTGTTAATTACAAAAACGGCACTACAAATGATTATGACATATGCTACATCCATGCCGGCCCACAAATAGGTAACTAGAAATAAGAGATAAGCAGGTAAAAAAGTTTTTTGTAAAATCAAATCCTTTTTAATTAAATTAAGCATCTTGACTCCCCCTTTTTCATGAAATACATAATATCCTCTAAACTTGGTTTTTCAATCACCACTTCTTTATTAAATAAAGTTTCGATAGAATTTACATTTTCAATCAATCCCTCGAAACCTGTATTTGCCTTACATACAGATATAAATTCACGCTCAGTATCAAAATCTAACATATCTAGTGGTCCTTTGACCAAAATATAATCTTCTGCAATGGCATAAATATCTTTTGTAAAAATATGCTTCCCATTTTGAATAAATGTAATATAATCGGCAATGCGGTCTAAATCCGTTGTAATATGAGATGAGAAAAAGATAGTTTTCTCACCATCCTGCATAATATTTTGTAAAACATCCAATAATTCTCTTCTAAATACCGGATCGAGTCCGGAAGTAGGCTCATCCATAATAATTAGTTCAGCATGATGTGAAAGGGCAATTGCAAGAGAGGCTTTCATTTTCATTCCTTTGGAGAATGTTTTCATTTTTTTATTTAATGGTAATTCGAACAGATCTTTATAATATGTAAATTGGTTAAAATCCCATTTTTTATAAGCAGGCGCAATAATTTTAGTAATTTCCTTTAATGTGAGTTCATCATAAAACACATTATCGTCATAAACGAAACCAATTCTTTCTTTAATTCGCTTCGCATCAGTCGAATAGTTCATGCCAAATAAGGAGACATTTCCACTATCCGGGTTCATTAGATTCATAATCATTTTAATCGTTGTAGATTTACCTGATCCATTCCCCCCAATAAAACCCGTAACAAATCCTTTTTTTACTTCCATCGAAAAATTTTTAATTTGAAATCCTTTAAAAGATTTACTGACATTTTGAAGTTCTATTACGTTTTCCAAGAGTTTTCCTCCTCGTATAAAATTGTAAGCATTTCTTTTAGATCATTTAAAGAAACATCCATTTGTTTAGCATTTTGAATCGCTTCACACAACTTTTCTTCAACTGTCTTTAATTTTTTTTCTTTCATAGTTTCAATGTTTTGTTCTGCTACAAAGGACCCCCTTCCGACAATTGAATAAATAAAACCTTCTTTTTCCAGTTCTTCATATGCTCTTTTCGTTGTAATAATACTTACTCTTAAATCTTTTGCTAACTGACGCATTGAAGGAAGAGCATCTCCTTGCTTTAAATCACCTAGTAAAATAAGTTTTTTTATTTGGACACCAATTTGTTCATAAATAGGTTCCTTTGAAGTGTTCGTAATAACGATTTGCATGCAAGTACCTCTTTTTAAAAATATTGTATATATACTTTATATACAATATATACTATCGTACATTGTAAATCAACAGAAAATTTCCAAAATATAGTCACAAACACAATCTAATAATAAATGTAATTCATACAACTTATTTATACGGGTCTTCCTCGTATTTGCTCGATTTTGAGGTGGAGGTCTTACTGCTATCTAATGCGGTATAAAGACTACGTTGTGTTTTACGGAGAAATTGGCACAGCTGGTAGTGTGAAAGCAAAAGAGTTTGAAACAGAAGAACAATCTGAGGAAGTTGATATCAAGTTAGACTGGTATGAAGGTGACGAGGAAGGATTGAAAAAGATGTTTCCTATGCTATGGGAAATGTATGGAGAAAGACCGATTGAGTGGTAGATTTATATACGAAAAACGCCTTGTTTCTTTATTAACAAGGCGTTTTTTCTTGATACTATGTTTAAATTGTTATCTTTCCACTCTCCCACCACACCATAAAAATCTTTAAAGAAGGCGCAACCCACGTTCTGCTATCATTTTCATGGTTCCATACATATATATCATCTCTTTGCACTATTCCATTCAAAATGGAATAGCCAAACAAATCACCATTTCCGCCATCAGCAAAAAATAATAAACAGTCAAAAGGCATATATAAATCTTTAAAATCAACTATATTTCTCATATTCATATTTTCAATTTTGAGGCATCCCAAATAAATTGTCCATATTCACCTTCTATACCATTTGTTTCCTGTAATAATTGATATAAATCATTCGGTAACTCCAACTGCAAATTTTTTTGAACTTCAGCGAGTTCATCCTTCGTAGCGGGATTTTTCAAACTTAAGTTTGATGAAATACTGCGAATGGTATTTTTCCACATAACCTTTTCCTCCTTGCGGTCCCTTATGTTCAATCCAGTATATACAATGTGGCTCCTCTAAATTTATTGATACCACTTTTCTAACAAATCCTTCTCCCTCTCGCCTGAAATACCTGCTTTTAATTCCCATTCGTCCATACTCTTCATCCACGCATACACGTCTGTAACAGTATCTTCTAACCTTCTAAAAGTAAGACCCTCTTTAACTGCGCTCTCTATATTAATAGAGAATCCACCTTTCCACGGATCTGTTTCACCTTCTAATGAAAAAGTTTCTGGAAGCCACAATGGCATTTCCGTCCATGGCTGTACTTTATTCTCATGCATAAACGATTCATCAACCCAAACGAATGCAGCGTCGCTATTCGTAACCTTTTTACTCATATTTAATAGCTCTTCCATCGTCAGCTCATCTTTCGGACCCGTTACATTAAATGTACCTACTTTATTGTTTTCTGCCATGTTTAGTCCAAAGCTTGCGACGTCTTTTATATCAACGAACTGCACTGGACGGTCTTTCCTTCCTGGAACTAACACTTTTCCTCCCTTTGCTACGCGCTGAATCCAGTATGGAAGCCGATCTGTATAATCAAACATTCCTGAAAGAAGTCCTGCTCTTACGTGTAAAACACGACCCGGCCAATAATTCTCTGCTTCTTTTTCACATAATACTTTAAGCGCACCGTAATACTCATAAGGAGATATTTCACCATTCTCTACAGCTTTTACCTTATCACTTGGTGGTTCAGGTAGTAATTTATAATCTTCTTTTATGTGATGCGGGATCCAATCTTTATATACGGAAAGGCTTGAGATGAATGTATAGTGCTTTATATTATCTTTAAGTACTTCTCCTACATTCCTAATGTGATGAGGAGAAAATCCACATGTATCTATGACCATATCCCATTTTAGATTTTCTAAACTTGAAACATCATCATTTCTATCACCAATTAACTGCTCTACGTCAGGAAAAATTTCTTTATTTGTTCCACGGTTGAATAATGTAACTTCATGCCCTCTATTCAAAGCCTCTTCTACGAAAGCCCTTCCTAAAAAACGTGTACCGCCCAGTATTAGAATCTTCATTCTTTTTCCCCCATTCAATCAAGCGCATGATTAAAAACCTTTTCTTTTGTTTAACGATTTTCCCTTGTAAAAAGTTACGGGTATTTTTCATTTTTTTCTATAGTTAATATAACGTCATCCAAATTTACAACTTGTGACATAACTTTTTATCGAACTCGACAGTAATGAAGACGATAAAGAGGGGTTGAAAAATATTTCAACTAAGTCATAGTGATAAGTACACATCTACGAAAATACTTATTTATACGAGCAATGCTCCTGTCAATTTGGCAGGAGCATTGTTTTTTCAACCTCTATTTACTTTTATATACTTGAATTGAAATGATCGAAATTAAACTGAGCAACCCCATAAATAAACAAGTCGCGCCTAGAATTGTATAAGAATTTCCGTATCCTTGTAATAAAGCTAAATACGTACTTGTATCCATATGACCGCCCTGCTCTGCAACAGATTCACTTGTTGCCTTACTCCCCATTTCTGGTGCATTTATTAGTACATACACACCGATAATAGCTACTAAAGCTGAAATGATTTCTACAACATTAGACTTTGTCATCATACCCTCACCTTTCAAACAACGTCTTTTATCCATCTAGTGAAATCTCTTACTTATATATAATAGCAAAAAATATGGTATAAAATTCCAATTCATACCATATTTTAAACTAAATTTAATTATTTGACTGTACACTAGAAAGAATATATTTTGAAATTAGCTCCCCCCATATATCCTTCGCTTCCGGTATAATCTCAGATGCAATCGCCACCACCAATTCCTTCTCTGGAATACAACAAATCATATTCCCACCATCACCCATGGCACAGTATGAAAAGACCCCATCTTCTTCTCGTAACCACCATAAGTAACCGTATTGATTTGAATTCATCGCTATTGATTCTTGTACCCACGATTTTGAAAGAATTTCCTTTCCATTATGAATACCTTCATTCAAATACATCTGTCCAAACTTAGCCATATCTTTAACTGTTAACGTTAGTCCCCAGCCGCCCGTCGAAATACCATTTGGATCGTGAACCCATCCTTTCACATCTTTTCCGAATAAGTCATCGAATTCAAAAGATTTCATATTGTAGTTTGGAATTTCTCTCATGCCAAGCGGCTGAAATAAGTATTCATTCGCAAATTCACGCGCACTTTTTCCTGTTGCGCTCGTAATAATTGCTGATAATAAATGAGCTCCTGCAGATGAATATTTAAAAAATCCAATTTCTCCGCCTTTCCCTACCCTATTTAACGTATACTGCACCCAATCCTTTTGTGTGCATAATTCTTCTAACGGTTCCTGCCAATCTACGAAAGGATGTGGCGCTGTCATCGTAAGAAGGTGTCTTACTGTTATTTCAGATGAATTACAATTATATTCTGGGAAAAATTCTATTACTTTTTGATCAACGCTTTTTATATACCCTTTATTTACACATACCCCAATTAACGCGGAGATTATCGTTTTTGTTACTGATGCTACATGACATGCATCATCTGGACCGTAACCATTATAATAATTTTCAAAAGTAACATTACCTTTTTGTACAACTAATACACCATTTATATTTTTATAGTTTTCTTTTATAATCCAATCTAACTGTTCAGCAGTCTTCATCATTCTTCCCCCTTAATATATGATTAAAAAAGTTCGATAGGTACATATATATCAACTATATGTTTATGTTCGGGATGCTGCCTTGGATCATTTCTATATACTTCAAAAGGGTACGAATCTCTCGGCTTATATCCGCTATTTGGCAGCCATTCACCGTATAAGAAATTCCATGCTCCTTTATATTCATCTTGGAATATTTCAAAATGACCTACCGCATACTTGCCTGAAGGTATTACCATTATTCCAATGTCGCTCGTTTCTACTGCGGACTCATTCGGAATTGTTATACATAGACTTGTTCTTAACTGATAGTCTTCTGTAAACTCATGATGATCGTGGTAAATTGTTAATACTTTCGTATCCTCGAATACATGATAGTTTTGCTCTGTGGCGTAACGAAATAGTTTTTCTATCATTTTTGAAAAAGCTATAGCTAACTCTTTATATGTACCTACATGTCTTATGTATGCGACGTTTACGTTGTCCGCTGTTACAATTTCAACATTTCCTCGAACCTTCTTACATTCATTGTATTGAGAAGTTTCACTTACGTCTTTGCAATTCTTGCTATTGTGATTTCTATAGTGAGACGGACTTACTCCGTAATAACTTTTAAATGTCCGGGAGAAAACTGCTGAATCTGTGAACCCGAAGTAATACGCAATGTCTGTAATCGTCATATCTGTACGATAAGTAAGAAGGTGTGTTGCCCTCTCTAATTTCAAACGATTCACATACCGAGATAACGGCTCATCCATCATCCCTTTAAAAATTCTATGAAAATGAAATTTTGAGAAGCCTGCCACATTAGCTAAATCTTCAATTGAAAGTGAATCATTTATATGTGATTCTATATAGTCTTGCACTTTATAAACACGTCGTAAATACTCGTTTCTACTTTGAGAACTCTCCACATTTATCCCTCCTCACAACAAAAAGACTAACTTTACGTCAGCCTACTTTACACATTTTTTAAAAATAAAACTCTACTCCCGCCGTTCCCATCATAATTTGTATGTACGGATACACCATCTATCTCATCATCCCCAGCTTCAATTCGAAATCCGATTTCTTGATGAAATTCAATTGACTTTTTATTAACTGGTGACGTAATTGCTTTTACAACTTTACGGTTATTTGCACGAGCGCTATCGAAGAAATAAGAATATAACGTCGATGCGATTCCTTTTCGTCTAAACTTCGGATTTACACCGATAAAATGAACGTACGCTTCATCTTTATGCGTTTGTGAAAAGAAACCACATAGAAAACCTAACGTTTCGCCATCTTCTTCAATGATAAAACTCGTTTCTTGAAAATGGACGAAAAACAACTTCGGCAACATACTAGCCATATCTCTTCCGCCCCACCAATCATTTAATACAGAATGAATCTTTACATAATCTTCCCCTTGAATATTTCTTACTCGCATGTATTTCTCCCTCTCACTCACTTCATTTTTTCATATATTTTAATAACCGTTTCGACTAACAGAATGAATACCCAAATACCTGAAAATACAAGAACAGACTGGAATATCGATCCAATTACCATAACACCAACTGCACCTGTTATTGAAAATGATATTCCACCAAGCCCTGGATCCTGTATAAGTGCTCCAGCAGAAAAAGCAGTTATAATAGATACTATTAAATAAATAACACTCATTATTTTTAATATTTTTATAGAAAGATACGAGGTTTGTTCTTGCTCCACTTGTGATAATTCGATTTCCCCACTCGCAATTCCTTTTTGCAAACAGTCTTCACATAGAAATTCTTCTTTAATTTTTTTACCACCATGCAATGTACCTGTTATTTCTTTACATCGTGAACACTTTCGATTTATCATGTTGATATCACTCCACTCATATAAGATTATACTTACATAATTCTAGATTTACCTTAATATCCCTTTTATGTATTTTATAGAGAAAGGTCGTGTTTTATGATTTCGAAACCGACATTTATCTATAAAAACCCTACCGTCCAGTATGTATTACGGCCTAGTTGCTATGCGGTTATTTTTAACAATACTTGCTCAAAAATAGCTATCATCGAAAAAGGAGAACATTACTTTTTACCTGGTGACGGTATGGAAAGTACGGAAACGAAAGAAGCATGTTTACATCGTGAATTACTAGAGGAATTAGGTTGGGCGATTGAAATTGATCGTTCTATCGGTAATGCAGCACGATATTTTTATGCCGAAAAAGAAGATTCATGAAGTTGAAGTTCATGAATAAGACCATATTTTACAATGGATGTCTCCATCGCTTGCTATAGAACATTTAATTCATGATCATCAAAAATGGGCTGTTGAACAAGCACTTTTACTACTAAATAAAAAAGGATCTCCTTCTATGTGAAAGAGATCCTTTTTACTGTTAGCTTACTTTTTTCAAATTGAGAGCTGTCTTTTTGATTCCGCCTTTTTTTACAACATATAAACCGATAAAGATAATAAGACCGCCAACAAGTTGCATCATATTGATTTGCTCTCCAATTGTTACAGCTGCAAAGATAACTGCGAACAATGGTACGAGATACATATAAACCATTACTTTCGTTGAACCGATTTTACTAATACCGACATACCACATTGCAAGTCCGAAGATTGTCGCAAAGACGATTGAATATGCTAGTGATCCCCAGCTTGGCGTATCTACTGGCCACGTTAATGTATTTACGTTGAATAAACAGTATATAACGAGAGGTACAATTCCAATTAAAGTAGACCATGATGTGACTCTCATTGCGGAGTATTTTGTGATAAGTGGTTGCGCTAAAATGGGATACCATCCCCACGCAATTGCTGCGACTAATCCAATTACATTTCCGAGCCACGCATACTCGTATGTAGCTCCTCCCGTATGCCCTGTTAATAAAACGAATGCTGCACCAATAAACGCTACTATTGAACCAATTTGTACTTTCATCGAAAAACGTTCTTGTTTGTGCAATACTGCTAATATCCCTGTAAATATAGGTGACATCGCAATTAATAATGAGGCGTTCGTTGCTGAAGTATATTTCACAGATAGCATAAACATCGTTTGATACATTGTCGTTCCAACGATACCGACTGCTAGTAATCGTAACCAATCTTTTCTTTCAATACGTAATGAGCGTTCCATTAAAAATGTAATAAGTAATAATACCGGTGATGCTACTAAAAATCGTAAACTATTAAATTGAATGGATGACATATATGCCACGCCATACTTTCCAATTGTATAATTTGCTCCCCATACTAATGCTACTGATACTAGGAGCCATTCCATTTGCCATCGTTTCATCCGAATCTCCCCTTCCCTATTTAGCATAGTAAAATTGGCTGGATATAACACCGTCCAATTGGCTGTTTTTTTACCCAGCCAATTTGTTATACTTAATGTATATAAGATTTTCGGAGGCGTTTGTATGGAATGGAAGCTAGATAACGACAGTAAAATCCCAATTTATCAGCAAGTTGTTGACTTTATTGAAAAACGTATTACATACGGAGAACTTCCCCCAGGTAGCTTCCTCCCTTCAGAACGGAAATTAGCTACGCAGTTAAATGTAAACCGAAGTACGGTAACGACTGCTTATAATGAACTACGTGCTATGGGAATTGTAGAAAGTACGACTGGTAAAGGTACACGTGTGAGTACACATATGTGGGGCGTTTCTCCAACATTAACGCCGAATTGGAGAAATTTCGTAGAAGGTGGTACTTTCTTACCAAACTTACCGTTACTTCGCCATATTCGGGCAGAAGTACAACAAAATGAGAACATTATAGATTTCGCAAACGGAGAGCTCGGTTGTAATCTCTATCCTCACGATCAACTACAAACAATTTTGCGAGAACAACCGTTAACGCAGTCATTAAGTTACGATCATCCCCAGGGGTATCTCCCGCTAAGACAAGCGGTAGTAAAATATATGAAGGAATATTTAAAAGTTGAAGCGACCGAACAATCGATTATGATTACATCCGGCGCCCAACAAGCACTTCACCTTATCGTACAATGTTTATTAAACCCAGGTGATGCGGTCGCTTTCGAAAGTCCATCACACTGTTATTCATTACCGCTATTCCAATCAGCAGGTATTCGTATTTTCCCGTTACCTGTCGATGAACACGGTATTAATCCAGACGATGTGCAAGAATTATATAGAAAGCATCGTATAAAAATGATCTTTTTAAATCCAAACTTCCAAAATCCTACGGGCACAATGTTGCATCCAAACCGTAGAAAAAAACTGTTATCACTTTGCGCAGACCTACGAATTGCAATCGTTGAAGATGATCCATCCAGTTTACTTACGCTAGAAAAGAAACAACCTTGTCCTACTTTGAAATCAATTGATGAAAATGGAACAGTCATTTATGTACATTCCTTATCTAAAATGATTGCACCAGGGTTACGAGTTGGCTGGCTTGTCGCTCCGCAGTCTGTCATAGAGCGATTATCAGATGCGCGTCACCAAATGGAATTAGGAATGAGTATATTCCCGCAGTGGCTTATACAACAATTTTTCGAAACTGTACCATTTCAGTCGCATATCGTACCGTTACGAAAACAACTAGCAGAAAAAAGAGACATTATCGTTCGCGCCCTAAACGAGCAACTTCACGATAAAATCTCTTTTTCAAACCCGACCGGTGGTATATACATATGGGGAAAATTAAACGAACCGATAAATGAAAAACAACTCATTATGCAAAGCTTAAAACAAGAAATTGCCTTTATGCCGGGTAGTATTTTCGGTGCTAAAGACGGTTATATTCGTTTATCTTACGGGAAAGTGAATATTGATCAAATTGAAAAAGGTATTTCTCGTTTGCGTGAGGCTATTTTGGTTTGTGGGAAATAACATTATGTAAAGAAGTCTCGTTTGACAAAAGCAAAATCTACCATTATTATCAACACGAACCTATTCATAGGAGTGATAAAATGAAGATCTACGTTGATGCAGATGCTTGTCCTGTAAAAGATGTAATTATTTTAGAGGCTACGAATGCAGAAATTCCCGTTACCCTCGTTACTAGCTTTTCTCATTATTCTAATGCGGAACAACCAAAAGGTGTAGAAACAATTTATGTTGATTCCGGAGCAGATGCTGCGGATTACCGAATAATGCAATTAGCCAAAAAAGAAGATTTAATCGTAACGCAAGATTATGGTCTTGCTTCGCTAGCTTTAGCAAAAGGCTGTATCGTTCTACACCATAAAGGCTATAAGTATACGAATGAAAACATTGAACAATTGTTACAAACACGGTATTTAAGTGCAATGGTTCGAAAAAGCGGTAAACGTACAAAGGGACCGAAACCATTTACAGCAGAAGATAAAGAGAAGTTTAGAGTGCTCTTTAAAAGTATAGTCGCACTTTAAAAATGAACCGTCTATTTGCAAGGAAAACTTCGCAAAACAAAGAAGAGAATATCCAAATGAACATTCTCTTCTTGAGGTTTACCTGTTTAAAATGAAGGTAAATTATCTAAGTTATTTTCCTTTATTCCATCAGGTTCACTACGTATAATATCTCTACCATACTTATGAAATACGTCCACATGAACTAACTTCCCTGATTTCGCTTCACTAAGAGCAGTAATATAATCTAACTCTCTCCCGCTACTTGTCTTAAAAGCAATTAAATCCCCATCATCATTTTTACGAACGGCAACAATTTGTTCTGCTCCCGAATCGACTTCCTGGTCCTGGACTACTTCCAATTGAGCTTGCTCTTCTCCTTGATGTAAGTATTCATTATAAACTTTTTGAAAGTCTTTTTTATCCATAAAACTCACCTCCAAAATATTTTATTAGTATGTTTGGAAGGTATTGGTTTTATGTACTTCTTCCATCAAGTTCACAAAAATACACTCCCTCAAAAAGATAACCCGGATCATAATTTTTCAATCTATTACAAATTTATTTTAGAACTTTATAGAGTACCTCTCAATATAAGATACTCAAAACTGATAATATTATATCGAAAACATTTAAGAAATAGAGCTGTTCAGATGAATATCAAATGGAATAGTGAAAACATTATATTTGAGACATTGAGAGAAGCTGAAGTATGGACGGACTCAATCGGGAATGAAATATATGGACGTGTTTATGATGGTTATGTAACACCTGATTATAAGATTGCCTATGTTCTATTGGCTGAGGTCCCTCATTTTAAAGTTCATACAGAAATAGACGTAAATAATGAACCTTAGCTATATAAAGTATGGGTTATTTCATCTGCTAAAACACCATAGCAATTAGTCTACAGTGCTGTTTATTTTAACCTGTATTATAAATACCGATTCCTTAACGTACAGGGAATCGGTTAATTTGCGTCCAAATTGTGTCTAAACGTACAATTTCCCCGAAATGGTATGGTGACCCATGCGCATCAACTTAAGAAAAGTAAACACCCCAAAAAAGAAAAAAATGTACTTTTTTGTTACAGACTAACAAAAAATTACGTTCTAAGGGCGCTATGAACCTTTAAGCTGATGGAGATGTGATGCTACCCAGGAAGTTTCTAAAAAAAATTATTACTCTGAGTTCTTGTTACTTGATTGTACCCATTCCACCAATTTTAACATGTACATTAACTTTAACATCAGCCTTCGATAATGCTTTTCCCCATTTCTTTTGGACTCTTTTCCAATCTTTATATGTATAAGCTCGTGCATACAACCCCAATCCTATAGGATCAATTTCTGCTTTTTGTATTTTCTTTATTAAACGTTCTAAATCACTTTTTAACTGTTTTTCAATGCTTCTTTCTAATCTTTCTCCATCATTCCTAACATTAAAAGGAAACAGTCGTTCTGAAATTGAAATTCTCATATGTACATTTATATTAAACATAAAATGATTTTTGTATTGTACGTTTGTTTTTACTTTGGTACTTTGAGTATTAAAGCTTAACCAATGTTTTTCTTTGCTTTCAGATTGTAGCGGTATGGCAATAGTAAATGGAAATTCTCCCTGTATGTGATTCTGTAAGATACTTAATAATAAATTTTCTTTTGGTGTAATAGTTAGCTTATATCTATTCTGTTCATCAAGTAATGCTGAACCTATCAACTTTATATTGTTATTCTTTTTAAGTGCGCTAACACTCGCCGTCATTCCTTTTTCTTTTGTTTGGTTATGAAAATCTTGAAGAGTAGTTTTTACAGTAATATTTCTTCTATGTGCAGTCTCAATTAATTTTGCCAAATATATAGGAAGACGTGGTTTATTTTTGGGAGCATAATAAATTATGTCTGAAACAGGTCCATCCACAGCAACAATTCTTGTAGTAACCGTATTTTTGGGATCTCGATAAAAAGGATCTAAATAATCCGCCCACTTCTTTTGTTTTAAAAGTCGCTTACCAATCAAAATAAGTTGTGTCTTGCTTCCCGATGTCAAAGCCATAGCCATGGTGTCGAATTTTTCACGAGAGTTTCGCACTGTAACAGATTTCACACCATATTGTTCCTCTTTAATCTTGGCTTCTTTATTGAAAACAGGACTGGATAAGTATACTTTCAAATTATCATTTTCGTCCAAATCTAAACCCAGTATAAGCGTGAGTGTAACATCTTCTACATTCATTTGGTCTAAACACCCAGTGAGCAATATTAGCGGAATTAAAACACTGCATAATATTTTCTGCTTCAATGTGCTTCCCTCCGAAAGTATTTTTTGTGGATTAAGTTATATATCCATAAAAATACAGGGAATAAGAAAGCTAATACAAGTCCAGCTTTCGATGTAAGCTTTTGAAATAGTTCAGATTCATTCCATGAGGGATGGATCCAAAACGTTACTATAATTACTGCCAATAATAAAATAGCTACATGAAGAGTATGATCTTGTTTTCCAATTAGTTGACTAGAACAAAATACAGCACCGTATACACAAGGAATCCATGCAGTAGAGACGACAATTAGATAAATAGCCAATAAAATCATATCAAACCGTTCTAAAAAACGAAATTCAATAACTTTAAGCAAGTTTAGTACAGGTTGATTAAACTCTAAAATTGCATCTGGACTGAAGTACGAAAAGCAGATAAGGATAGTAAATAGATAAAATATAAATGTTAAGGTATTTGCTATAATAATTCCTTGCGTTGCATATTGCTTTTTTTGCAAAAAAGGATAAAGAAAAAATGCAATTTCAAATCCTATAAAGGAAAAGATAGTAGACGGAACAGCCGAAAAGACAGGTTTCCAACCCTCCTTTAATACTGGAAGAAAGTGTAACCAATTGCTATCTTTTAATGGTATGAAGAAAAAAAATGGAATCCACATTGTCATATAAAAGCATAATTCGCAGTATCGACCTATTATCCGAACACCATTGCGTGCAACCAAAAAGGTTGGAATAGAGAATAGAAACAAAATAATATAGTCGGGTGTTTTTGGAAGAAGCCAGCCCTTAATATAAAGCATGCCATTAATTAGAACTGTCCATGCGTAAAAAGCAAAATATATCATATAAAGAATAATTACCATGGTACCAATGATTTTCCCAAACAATCGAATAAGAATTTCATATAAGGTATCATTTGGATAGTGTTTGGCTGTTTGAATTAGCAAAATACTGGCAGTCATAGCGCAAAACCAACCAATAAATAGTGCTATCCAGCTATCTGTTCCAGCTTTTTCTGCAAGTACCCTTGGAAGGGACAGAATTCCAGTTCCTACTTGTGAGGCATTAATAATAAAGATGTATTGCATGACAGTGATGTCATTATATGCATATTTTTTCATATTTTCACCCTTTATCAGGATTGGTTTCTTTGTGATTCTTCGTAATATTTTTAGATTTTCTCTTCATTGACCACAAAGGAAAGCGAACGAACGTGTCCTTCATACCTGATATTCGAAAAGGTGACAAAGGACTACCATAAGGAGTACCTAAAGACTCTAAACTTATAAGATGTGCAATTATAGTCATCCAGCCGATAATAATTCCTACAATTCCAAATAAAGCAGCTAATAACATCATAGGAAAACGCAGTAATCTTATTGCCAAACCCATTTCAAAATTAGGAACAATAGAAGAAGCTATAGTTGTAATAGCAACAATAATAATCATGATATTACTCACAATCCCTGCTTGAACAGCAGCTTGTCCAATCACAATACCTCCAACAATCCCTACGGTCTGGCTAATGGGAGTGGGTAAACGAAGGGCAGCCTCTCTCATCATTTCTAAGGTAATCTCCATAAGTAAAGCTTCTATCACCGGAAGAAACGGAACGCGTTCTCTCGATTCTGCAATTGATAAATAGAGCTGTACAGGAATAACTTCATAATTAAATGAAATAAACGCTACATATGTTGCAGGTAACAATAAGGCTATAAAAAAACTTATAAAACGTAGTAATCGAACAGAGGAAGATACTAACCAACGTGTGTTGTAGTCATCTACCCATTGAAAGAAGGAAATGAAATTTATGGGGGCAATCAAAACATTGGGACTTCGATCCACAACAATGGCGAATCTCCCCTGAAGGATGTGTGATACAGTTGAATCTGGTCTTTCGGTCAAGATAAACTGCGGAAAGGGTGAATATGGATTATCTTCAATAAATTCAATTATTTCGCCAGTATTAATAATCGAGTCCACCTTAATATTTTGAAATCTAGTTTCCAATTCCTTAAGTACATCTTGAGAAGCTACATCTCTTAAATATAAAATAGATACTTTGGTCTTCCCTCTACTTCCAATTAAAACCTCTTTTAATACTAACTCTCTATTAGGAATATATCTTCGTATTAAAGCTATATTCTGACTAGATGTTTCTACAAACCCTTGATGCGTCCCTTTTAGAGATATTTCATTTCTAGGTTCTGTTATATCTCTTTGTGGCCATCCTTTTGTATTTAGTTGATACCCTGTGTTTTGACCGTGAATTAATAAAATACTATCCCCTTGAAAAATAGCATTTTCGACTTGATTCCAAGTATTGATTGTTTGAATTTCTCCTATTGTGACAGGTAGACCATTACTAACATCAAATGGGTTATGCATCAAAGGGGGCAGTATATTATTATGAATAGATTGTTTATCTGTTAATCCAGATAAGTATATCAAAGCGGCTTCTGATTTATTTACTAGTTGAAATTGACGAATTACCAAATCAGGAGCTTGTTGAAAAAGCTTTTGAAGATCATTTGTGTTTTGGAATAAGTCACAGCTGATATTATGATTTCCCATAGTTTCTTTCTGAACATTTGAATTTCTGTTCTCCGAATCATTTATAGAATAACGTCCTTGTTTTAAAAATTTAAATATAGAAAACACAACATTGACTCCCCTCGAAAAGACTTTTCAGTATTTTTATTGTGTATAGTTTAAAAGGATTTATACCACTATTTACTTCAGCAGCAATTTTGTTCTTCAAGCAAAATTCCAACTTTGTAAACAATCTATTTTCACCATATCTTTACACTGTATTATAAAATATTTTAAGATTTTATGAATTTGCTTCTACATATCAGGATTGGATCGGAGTAGCCAAAATGCTAGTGTAAAATTTCAACTAGAGTATGCTTTACCAAGTGGTCAGTTTCTACATGTTCATGTAGGATCAGGAAAGTAAAATGAGAAAATTTATGGTTCCATTTGTTTAACGAGAATGCTTTGTGAATAGATCAATTGTTTTTTCAGATACATAGTCCTAATCTTTATCAAACGTCTCTTATTATTGTATATTCTTTAATAAGAATTCTGTAATCTCTTCATTTAGTTCATGATGGAAATATTCTCGATTAAAACCAGGTGGATCTTGCGACGGAAGAAAAGACGCATTCGTCATTTCTTTTGGAAACGGGCTAAGAAACGAAAAATGTCCTGCGTTCTCAACTATTTTATGTTGAATTTTAGTACTGTCAGTTATCCCGTTCAATATAATTTCCGCATGAAAATAAGGTGTAAATCGATCTTTCTCCCCAACAAGCATCAAAATAGGGATGTTTATGCCTTCCAAAGCCCCTTTTGTTTTAAACCAAACTGAAGCTGGCGCTAAAAGAACTAAAGATTTTATTCTGTAATCAGGTGTAACATTGATAAGATGAGATTTCTCATCAAAAGACTCATAAGGGAAAGAGGTTGATATTCCTCCTGATGCTGCTAATGCTGTGTATCCTCCCATAGAATGTCCGATGACTGAAACAGAATCAGGTTTTAAAACCTTTGTAAAATCTTCACTATTAAAGAACCAATCAATCGCCATAGAAATATGTTTTGGCCTAATAGTTAGATTATCGACTGTACCTTCCACTGTATTGTCGTTTCGATTATTGAATGGATGCTCAAGCATTTCCACAACAAATCCGTTACGAGCCAAGTGACGAGCAATCGTTCGATAAACTAATGGTGAACCACCAGTGCCATGAGATATTAAGACCAATGATACTTTAAATACATTTTTACTTTATTTGGATATGTACAATTACATAAAATTATGTATAATTTCGTCTAAAAAAGTCTTTCCATGTCGATTCATGTAGATTAAACTTTAAATATAATAGTTTAATGTTTTTGCTTCACCCTCTTCATAGGAGAAATGAAGGGTTGTTGTCATTTTCGTAATAGTAAGCGCTTATAAAATGTCCAATCATTTCGATATGTAATATTTCATAAAACATTGTTGGTTTATTTTTTAAAATATTCAGGGGAAATAGACGGAATTCAACAGAATAATTTATCAGACAGGGAGAAAATGATCGTATGTATCCAAAATTTATTGATAAAATAGCGTTTTCGAAGGCGCATAAAGAGTTATTAATTAAACTATATAATAAAGAAATTTCAAGAAGCGAGTATAATCAATTGGTAGATGCTTTTTATCGTCCACAACAAAAGTAAATATGAAGTACGTGTTTATTGTTTTATGTCTTTTGTAGAAACAAAGTTCGTTTTTATCATTTTTGGGACAAGCTCTTCTGCTAGGTTGATGGGCATGTGGAGGTACCCCTACTTCAAAATGTTATCTCCAACTTTTTGACACATTGTTTTTCATAGAAATCACGCCACTTCAAAAGGTGTACCCTTTGATACGAAAATAATTCACATTAAATTATTGTAATTTTATATAAATTGTTTAAAATATAACATCTATATATCAATGTTATTCAATTGACTTTATAGGATCCACAATGGTGATATTCAGTCTTTGTACAATTGGATTATTAAGTAATATAGTGAAAATAATGAATGGCACAGCGAAAATATTTAACTATGTATTATTTGTATTTATCTTATCAGCAATAATTTATTATTTATAAACTTCTTATCAAGATGGAAGTGCTCTTTTCTAGTCTAATAAAAGTAATATATCGTTTTATTGCAACAAAACTTGAAGAAAGAAATCTTCTCGAAAAGACAGAAGTACTGCATAAATTCCAAAGCACTCGGCAGAAATCAACATTCTATTTTAACAGCAATCTTATTTAGTCTGAAATTTCAATTTAACTACAAAAACGATCCTTTTTGTAGGAACCTACAGAAAAGATCGTTTTTTTAATTCTTATTCTTTGCTAAAATGCTCATTTATGATGGGATCGAGTGATGGACCAAATATTCCCCCTTTTTTAAAACCTACGCGATTTCTTCAAAGTTTCCAATATATCATCTGTAAAGGCAGTATCCCCCTCTGCTTCAGTAAAAAGGTTTGGGTTCCGTAACGACATGATAGGCGTTATTAATAAAACTTAAACTAGAAATTCAAAATGAAATTTATATATTTTTTTGAATGTTTTTAAAAGAAAGCATCGTCCCCTCACTATTTGATTGTAAAGTGTATTTTATATTGAACATCTTTGATATATCTTCAATATTTTTTAATCCTATTCCCGTTCCTTTGACATTTATATCAAAGCCAATTCCATTATCTCTAAAGGAAACAATATCTTCATCTATAATGATTTTGAGTTTTTTAGCTTGTGAATGTTTAAGCACATTTTGAAAAATATTATCGAATAGCCTTTGAATCCATAACTCATTACTATCCCATATCAACTCTTTATCTTGTGGATTATATACTAATTCAATTTTATGAATGCTATACAAATAGCTCCATTTTTTCATCATATTTTCTATTAAATTATGTATATTCACTTCATCGTTCACAATATAAGTATTCTCTAAGGTCTCTGTAGATTGAATATTAAATTCGTTAGTTAAATTACTTATATATTGTATCTGCTCATACAGTGATTCAAGTACTGGTGCTTGTTCCTCGTACTCACCTTCTAAAGAATATAATTGTAATCTAACCGCAGTTAAGGGTGTATTAATATCATGCCGTAATTTATTTAATAGTTCTTTTTTTATTTGTTCCTGTTGTTGTAGTTCTAATTCTCGATAAGTCGTTCTTTCTATAAGCAAGTTTACTGATTTAATCAGTTCCCCCATCTCATCATCGATTTTGACATCTATTATATTAGGGATTTTTTTATCACTTGCTAAATCTCGAATCGTTTGATTTAATACATTAATTTTATTTAATAATGAGTTAATCGATTTTGAAAATAAAAAAGCTAATACTAATAGTGATAATAAAAATATGATTAACATAGTAGGATATGCAAAGGATTCGTGAAAAGGAATGTTTTTGTTTTTAGTTTTAAAGACAACATTATAAATAACTGATACAAAGATACTAATCGACAACAATAACAGTGGTACGCTAACAATAGCGGAGAATAGTAGTAACTGATATTTCTTCTTTAATTTCATTTCTTCATAAAGGTATTTAATCTATACCCTTCTCCATATATGTTCTGAATAATGTTACCTGTTTTATCATCGATTTTGGTCCTAATTTTCTTTATATGTACGTTCATGATATTTTGATTTCTATCTTCGAGTTGCCATAAGTAATCAAAGAAGTGTTCTTTTGTTAGAATTCTATCCCTATTTTCATACAAATAGAAAAATATTTTACGCTCAATCGCTGTAAACACAACTTCATCACGCAAACCATTAATGAAAACCCTTTTATATTCTGCATCTATAAATAAATGTTTAATTTGCGTGAAAGTACCATATTGATTATCTAACATTTTCTGAATTCTTAACAATAATTCTCGAGGATCAAAAGGTTTTATCATGTATTCTTCTCCAATGATAAGACCTTTTAGTTTACTATCCATATCATTCCGAGCTGATAGAAATATGATTGGAATATTTAATCCTAGATTTTTTATTTTCTTTGTAATTTGATAACCATCTTCACCTGGTAACATAACATCCATTATGACTAAATCTATTTCATGAATTACATCAAGAACATTCTTTCCTTCTTTCTCCCAATACACTTTATACTTCTCACGCTGCAAAATTTTTTGTAATAAATCTCCTATCATCAAATCATCTTCAACAATTAATATGTTATATTCTTTCATTATGTAGACCTTCCATCACTAAAATAACAATAGCTTAGTTCTTCACTACTTTATTATTAATAAAATCCGTAGCAAGTTTGTATATTTCATCAGGAGCGTGTAAATAAATACTATGTGTACTTTCAATTTTTTTCACATCAGCTATCAATAACTTGCTAGCAAACTCCTCATAATCTCTGTTTTTTTGCTTTGTATATTTCGAGTTTTTATTTTCCCTAGCAATCGCATCTATAAATAAAATTGGTGTTTCTTTTGGGAATGATAAGGAATTAGATTTGTTACTGTTATTGTAACTTTGTAAAAGTTCTTGCTTCATATCATCATTAAAAGCTTGTTTATATGAGAGCGCTTTATAAATATTTTTTTCCTGTTCGGTTAAAAAGGATTGCTGAATTACTTCGGGATTATAAGTAATAGAAGGAACTAATCGCTGAAAACCAATTTTCGTTAAAATATTCATTCCTTTTATTCTTAATGAATCAACCTCGTCTATTTTATGAGTTACGTACTGATTAGGTAAACCAATATCTAACGCAATAATCCCTTTTACTTCACTTGGGTATTTTTGTGCCCAATAAATAGCCTCTATACCCGATAGAGAGTGTGGCACTAAAATATAGGGAGGTTTATTTCCACTTCTAATAAGCGCTTTTCTCGTTTGTTCTAATATCTTATCAATATCTCTATCATCATGAAAAACATCACTGTATCCATAACCAGCTCTCTCAATTACAGAAATCTTGTTTTCTTTCGAAAATTTACTATATAGGCCTTTCAATTCATAAACAGGAGCGGCAATTCCAGATCCGGCCATAAATACAAACGTATCCTTACCGCTCCCCTCATTATAAACATTCACATTTTTATTATTGAAATTAACAAGTTCACCTTCATTATTAATTAATTTCGATTCCACTCTTAATTGATAGTTATGATATATAAATACAGCGCCTATTCCAAGAAAAATAATGCTAATACACACAAAAAATATAATCTTTCCTATCTTCAATAATTTTTTCATTTGACACCCCTTTCAACTTATACTGAAAGGGTACAATGTAAAAATAAATTTCTAATAAATTTTTGAAAATTATTATTTTCTCTTTGTTTCTAAAGTATTGGTCATTTTTAATACCTACGCAATTTCTCCAAAGTCTCCAATATATCATCTATAAAGGCAGTAGCGCCCTCTTTCTCTAAAGCTCTGAAATATAAACTTCTTAAGAAAGCTCTAATATTTTGTACTAAAATATCATGTTGAGGATGTGGGATATCTTCAACAATTGCTATACTATGTAGCCAATTGCTCCACTCTTCTTCAGTTAAAATATTTTGGTTACGCAACGACATAATTGGCGTTACTAATCTCTCATCCTCAAAGTGTATGTATACGTAGTCATTCAATCGAATCTTCTGACGAACAGCAGCTAGTATTGCATATGAAAACTCACGATTTTGTATTGTACGTGCTAAAGCATCTAGTGCATCTGCCGCATGTGCAGTAGAATGCGCCCAGCCTTTTCCTTCTACGTAACCCCTTACATCTTCTTCTAAATAGACATATTCCAGAACTTGTTCTGCTACACTGTACAGTTGTTCTTCAGATAACAATGGTTCTCTTTCATGAACAGATAAAATAAGTGGTGGAATTAAAACAGAGAACGCACGTTTAAAAACAGAATCTGTGCCCTTTTCACCAATTTTATAAAATAAATAATCAGGACTAATTGCTTGTAACATTAATCCTCGTAATTCTTTTTGTCTAAATACATCATTTGTAATCCATTTGTGAAGCGTACTATAAATCAAATCATCACGTAATTCAGCATCAGGTGATCCGATATAATCTAACATCCACTGTGCATATGGATATGCGTCTACGTCTTCTGGCACAGCATAATTATTATTTTGAATTTGTTGTAATTCTTCTTTTAGTTCTAGCACTTCTGTCATTATATTCCCTGTCCCCTTTTTACGTTTTTTAACTTATTTTCGCCTTATCCCCTGTAATTCCCCTCATAAATTAAGTCGACTTTTAATATAGTTTTAGTCCCTATCTTTCTATGAACTTGATTCAATTATATAAATTTCTCCCGAGAAATAAAAGGAAATACATTGGAACACCAAAGCTTCTCACTTTGTTTACATGCATTTCATGTAAGTTTAGGCTATAAAATAAAGTATTTTTTTCATTTATATTCAAACGCAGTTACAATCAAAAATTAAATCATTTTAGAACTTGTTTAATAAATTCTGTTTTAGCTTTTGTGTATGCTTCTCTATCTTGGTTAAACTTTTTTGCTAACTCTTGCTTTAGATTTGAATAATCATAAACTAATTGTGGATTTTCTCGTAAGCGGTTACGAAATAAAAGTTGTTGCTCCCATCGTTCAGTTCCTTTAACCATCAAATGCAGATGAGCTACACGCCTATTATTCTTCACTTTCACAAAGAACCTTCTCCAAGGTCTTTCATCTAATTCCGGGCCTACATAATGCCAATCATATATAGCCAATTTTGCTGAAATATCGAGCACTCTATCAAATGAGTCTGTTTCAGCCATTAGATCAATGATAGGTTTTGCTGGTAAACCAGGTATGGATGTACTTCCTATATGTATTACTTTGCTAATACCGAGAGGAGTAAGCAGTTCATAAAGTTGCTGTTCTTCATATCGGCCTTTATCTTGCCAATCAGGATTTGCATTAACTATCTCTACTGACTCATTCGCCCATACAGGCCAATCGTTCGGATTATCTTTTTTATCCACCCGACGCATCCCCTTTCACGAACTTTTTGTTATATAAAAGATTTTAAATTCCTTTAAATACAACTACCGGATCATCAAAATTACTATTCTGAAATATAACATTTGCACATTCTTTCGCATTATGCTCATCTATATACATCTTACAAGCCGCATGATATCTGTTTATAAACATTTTCTCTGCTTCTTCATAACTTCCAAAAGCCTCAGTCTCGCGCTCTGCACCACGTTTTCTCGCAATCTCAAAATCTGTATCTATGAAAATTTTATAGTCAAATAGATACTCAATTTCTTTTTTCAATAAAAATGTTCCATCTACTATTAGCACCATATTTGGCGAGGCCACTAGCGGCGTATTATGTACAGGGATGTCCGTTATTAAGTTATGAGAAATCGTTTCATACTGTAAATTCCCGTTAGGTCCTAAAGGTTTTAATAGCCTTTCTTTGAAAGCTGTATAATCGTGTGCATCTTCATAATACCCTCTTGCTGATTCTTTGCCTTGTGTATAGCGAATCACTCTAGGGTTATGAAAATCGTCAATGCTGGCGCGTATTACTTGTACTCCCCGATTTTTCATTTCCTCTGCCAGTTCGTTTGCAAATGTTGTCTTTCCTGAAGCTGTAATACCACTCACTCCAACTCTTGTTGGATGAGTTAAATTTAAATTTAAAATATGATCAGCAATTTCTTTCATTCGTTTTTGGCGATGCACGATATGACCTCCTCATTTTTGTTTACATAACAAAATTATGATAAATAAAAATGTCACTACTTGTCGGTATATTTTTATTGATATACATATTCCTTATTTCCCTTTAAACCCTCGATATAAAGCAGTCCGTAACTCCTGCTTGTATTCCTCAATTTCTGGCATATCCAACTCTTCAGCTAATCGGATGGCTAGTTCAATATCATATGGTACACGTACGAGTTGAATGGAAAAGCTTGCTGCTTCTTTTTCATTGTATGTTCCTTCAAAAATTAAATAGGAAGCTTGTGTAATTTCAAGTGGATTACCTACACTACCAGCATTACATAACGTTTTCCCTCTAAAATTTTGCACATACGCCTGATGAACGTCACCGTAACAAACGACATCTGGCTTTCTTTCCCCTTCTATATTCTCTGTGAGCTCACTATTTTCGAACATACTAATACGCTCTTCTCTTGTTGCATGTGGTTGAATTCTTTCATACAAACTTCTCGGTGAAGCGTGGAACATACGAATCAGTTTCCCACTCATATAAAACTCGATTGAAAATGGTAAGCTTCTTAAATACTCATTTTGTTCTTCTGACAATTGTTTTTGATGCCATTTTAACGCTTCAAATTCAGTCGGTTTTGTAATGAAATCATCCCAGTTTCCCATTACGGTTCCTTCACATTCTTTACGAACGATTTCAATTACTTCGCTAGAATGCGGACCTTTTCCTACTAAATCTCCAAGACAAATAATACGTTCGATTCCTCTTAATTTAATATCTTTCAGTACTGATTCTAATGCCGGAATATTACCATGTATATCTGAAATTACCGCAATTTTATCCAAATGAATCCCTCCGTTATTTATTGTTTATTATATCCTCATGTTGTGATTGATACCATTTTGGAATATAAGATGAAAAATGATTATGATCTTCTATAATTCGGTTCAATCTTTCTTTCATATCCTCTACTAAATGTGGTGTAGTTCGGTTTGTCCATACGATATCCGCTGGGAATGTCATCGCTGCATATAATGAATACAGTTTCCAAAAGTGGATTGACGGATCGCCTCCGCAATAACCGTGAACTTGTCCAACCGCAAATGGTTTGCTTATTCTTGTAGTAAAAATCGCTACGTTATAAAAATCGTGTATTGGATCGCCAAAATCATATCCACTAAAATCGATAACGATAAATTCATTATTATGAATCATACTATTTGCTGGGTGGTAATCATCGTGTAAAAATGTGATAGGCCGATTTTTCAATAAGTCTTTATGATTTTCTACAAAGGTTAATACTGGCTTCAAATCCAGAAAATTCACCTCATAATCTGCTAATGCCTCTATGTACCTTTCATACTTATTCCACCTAAATATTTCCCATTTATTACTTGCACTTTCTCTTTCTATCGAGTGAATTCTCTTTAATATTTCCCCTGCTTTTCTTCCTGCATTATACTGTTCTTCCACCGATAGCTTGCTTAAGCTCTCTTGACCATTTACACCTTGGGTCCATTCAAATACTTGAACACATTTATTTAATCCCTCAAGTTTTATGAAATGAATTAACTTCGGCGTTGGAATATGTAATAACTCCAATTGTTTCATATACATATATTCTTCTTGTTTTCGTTCATAATTAGAAGAATCACACACTTTTACAAAATAAGTTTCTCGATTCTCTAGGTCAATTTTATACTTCTCTTCATGTGAAAAACCTTTTGTAATAACTGTACATTTTACAATACGTGACCACTCTAGTTTTCTTTCTATCTCTCTTAACATTTCTTCCACAAAACTCACCTCTATTAATATACGAACAAACTACCTAACACTTCATACTCTCGTTTATTTTCCCCTTTAAACTCCACTGCAAATGGATATTCGCCATGATGCTTCAAACGTTCTAGTACTAGCCCTTCTCCAACTGGTTCACAAAACTGCACATGAACATCACCAAACGATACACTTTGACACTCAGCATTCCATTCTTCATTTTGTATGATTGAATTTGCAGTTAGCTCCATTACTTCTTTCCATTTCCGCACTGTTTCTCGAACATTTTTCACCGTATAATGAATCGTTTCAATTTCTTGTACTTTATTTTTATGTTCAGTGATCGTCCCTATTTTACGTAAATCGTTTCTTCTTTCTTCATCCGTTTCATTCCACTGTATAAAGAATGGTAATTTCGGTCCATTCTCTTCTTGCTTTACAAATAACATTTTCCATTCTAAAAGCCGGCCATCTTTTCTCATCCGTTTCCCTTCAAATGGTCCTATCGTATGTAAGCCGTGCTTACTAAATTTAACTGCTAGTTCTTCAATTGCATCTGTTCGAATTGCGATTTGTAGCATCCCTTCTCCATTTTTTAATTTCACCACTGTTTCTTGTACTAATGGATTTTCTGCTTCTTTCGCTTTTTCTTCATGCTGAACTGCTAAAAATTCTATATATGATAAATCAAAATAACATAAACTATTCCAAGTACCCCAAGTCGTATGCTCACCGCCTAATGCAGTATGAAATCCATGCTCCTGCATTTGTTTTGCCGCTTCCTCCGGTGTACAATGCACTGCGTGAACGAGATGATCAAATGCTAACATAGTCTTTCTCCCCTTTCTCTCCATCCTTTTATTGTATATTTTATTTTTCTTTCGTTCAATTCAAAAAACTTTAAAACCCAGTTGATTTATACGATTAATGTGTATTATAATAAAACAAATTTAATTATTGCTGATTGGAAAAACCAAAGGCACTTTTCTCATACGGGAAAAGTGTCTTTTTCATTTATTATTACAGGGGGATTATTTATGCAGAAATTAATTGTCTTTGCTATTATTGGATTTTTCGCTCAATTGATTGATGGCGCACTTGGTATGGCGTACGGGGTAACGTCTACCTCACTATTATTAATGTTTGGTATCGCACCAGCTGTAGCTTCCGCATCAGTTCATTTAGCTGAAGTCGTTACAACCGCCGCTTCTGGTGCATCTCATATCAAATTTGGAAACGTTGATAAATATACAGTTTCCAGACTTACATTACCAGGAGCAATTGGCGCATTTATTGGGGCATGTTTTTTAAGCAATTTACCTGGTGATGTAATTAAACCGTACATTTCCATATTTTTATTTACTTTAGGGGTTTATATTTTATTACGATTCATCATTCAAAAACAAATTGTTTCTTCAAATAAGCGTATGTCTGCTAAACAACTTGTACCACTTGGCTTATTCGCTGGATTCGTCGATTCAACTGGCGGCGGTGGTTGGGGGCCGATTACGACACCTGTTCTTCTTGCAAGAGGAAATGAAGCTAGAAAAGTTATTGGATCTGTAGATACGAGTGAATTTCCTGTTTCACTCGCTGCAACGATTGGCTTTTTCATTTCACTTGGCTGGGAACAAGTAAGCTGGGTTTGGGTATTTGCCCTCATGCTTGGTGGTATTGTTGCCGCACCAATCGCCGCATGGTTAGTACGCATCGTTCCTTCTCATTTACTTGGCGTACTCGTTGGCGGACTTATTATCTTTACGAATATACGTACACTGCTTACTACATTTAAAGTAGATCCAACTATTATTTCACTTTCTTACGTTGCAGTTGGTCTTGTCGTTATTATATCTATTTTTATTGCTGTTCGTAATCATTCCAATCGTTCTAACGTATCGACAGCCGGCTATCCGAAAGATCAAAAACAAATGCTACCATAATTAATAATAATACCGCCCGATTTACTTCGAGCGGTATTTTTTATTTTTCTATTTTCCAATTGACCATCGTTTCAGTACTATTTACTCTTTTCATATGTAATTTCTCTAAGACACGAATAGAGCTATAATTATCAAGGAGTGTCTCCGCTATAATCGTTTCCACTTCCCCTGTTTGAAAAGCCCATTTCATTAATTCACTAACTGCTTCTGTTGCATACCCTTTATTCCAATATTTCTCAATAAATCCGTAACCAATTTCTACCGTATGTTGCTCATTCGGTTTCCCTTTAAATCCTATATCACCTAGAACAACATCATCCTCTTTCCGAATAACATACCACGGTCCCCACGGTAATGAAGCCGCATCTCGTTTCATATTTTCTATATGTCCTACAATATGCGGACCACTATTGTATCCTTGATTATCCGCAATTTGAATCCATTCTTCTGTACACGGTACTATATATAATCTTTCCGTTTCTAATTTCATAATGATATCCCCTTTTCAATTAAACAATACCTCAATTTTATCAGAAATAAAAAGAATATTCATTCTATTTATCGAATTTATACTTATTCTTTGAAACGAATTTAAGGAATAATCCCCTTCTGATAGTTATGTCGAATTATATTTTCTGAATTTTCTTTTAACTTTAAAGGGTTTTTCAATATTTTTTGCGAAACATTTGTATAACAATTTTTTCTTTGCTTATTGCTACATAATAGTAGGTTCGGGTGGAGTTTTGCAAGCGTTTCCTATACAATAACCGATATTTTTTGACTTTTCCTAACAAAATTCCTTGCAATATATTCAGAAAGTCATTACAATTGCCATATATTAAATATCTTAGCAATATATAAATCCTCATCAATCCGATGAGGTAGAGGTTGCGATTTTTAAAAGTAAAATGGACGAGACACAGCGAATGTCACTGACTCCGTTTGAAAGGAAAAGTTGCCGAAGTTTATATTTCTTCTCTGGAAATATGAGCTGGGGCTGTCTCCGAAAGGAACAGAACTGTCACGTTTACAAAATTACCGTGTAAACGTGGTGTGCTATCTTAACGGAAGGGTATGATGGGGTGGTTATTTGTGAAACGTTCCGCCTAATTCCTTTGGCGGTTTTTTGTATTTTTCTCCCCCGCTCCTTCCTAACCTACAAGAAAAGGAGTGTTGAACATGAATAGCGCAACAAATCAATCTACCTCTAAAACGCAAACTACACAAGGACAAGGTGAATTAAAACGCGGATTAAAATCTCGTCACCTTACGATGATTTCTCTCGGTGGTACAATCGGTACCGGATTATTTCTTGCCAGTGGTGGTGTTATCCATTCAGCTGGTCCTGGCGGTGCATTAGTCGCATATGCCGCAATTGGAATTATGGTTTATTTTTTAATGACAAGCTTAGCAGAACTCGCGGCTTACATGCCTGTTACTGGATCTTTTAGTACTTATGCAACAAAATTTGTTGATCCATCACTTGGTTTTGCACTTGGATGGAACTATTGGTATAACTGGGCGATTACGATTGCAGCTGAACTAGCGGCCGTAACATTAATTATGAAATTTTGGTTCCCAGATACCCCTTCTCTTATTTGGAGTGGACTTTGTTTAGCTATTATTTTTCTCTTAAACTATTTATCTGTTAAAGGTTTTGGTGAATCTGAATATTGGTTCGCACTTATTAAAGTAGTTACTATTATTATCTTTTTAATTGTCGGTTTTATGATGATTTTTGGAATTATGGGCGGCGAATCTGTTGGCTTTAAAAACTTCACTGTTGCAGATGCACCATTTAATGGCGGCATCATGGCAATTATCGGTGTATTTATGGCTGCTGGTTTCTCATTCCAAGGAACTGAATTATTAGGAGTAGCTGCTGGTGAAACTGCTGATCCAGAACGCAATATTCCGAAAGCAATTCGTTCTATCTTTTGGCGCATTTTATTATTCTATATTTTAGCAATTCTCGTTATCGGTTTATTAATTCCTTATACGACTGAAAGCCTTGCAGCAAGTGATGTTACAGTAAGTCCATTTACACTTGTATTTGAAAAAGCGGGCGTTGCCTTCGCTGCTTCTGTTATGAACGCTGTTATTTTAACTGCAGTACTTTCTGCTGGTAACTCTGGAATGTATGCATCAACTCGTATGCTTTGGGATTTAGCTCGCCAAGGAAAAGCACCAAAGTTCTTAGGGAAATTAGATAGCCGCGGTGTACCTGTTAACGCATTAATCGCAACATCAGTAGTTGGTAGCGTCGCTTTCATCGCTTCTTTATTCGGTGACGGTGTTGTATACATTTGGTTATTAAATGCTTCTGGGATGTCAGGATTTATTGCTTGGGTAGGGATTGCTATTAGTCATTACCGTTTCCGTAAAGCCTATATTGCACAAGGGAAAGATTTGAAAGATTTACCATATCAAGCGAAATGGTTCCCGTTCGGTCCAATCTTTGCATTTACACTTTGTGTTATTGTTATTTTAGGTCAAAACTACGGAGCATTTACAGGAGCATCTATCGACTGGAACGGTGTACTCGTTTCTTACATCGGTTTACCACTCTTCTTAGTACTATGGTTAGGTTATAAATTTACTAAGAAAACGAAAGTCATTCCACTTGATAAATGTGAACTGAAATAAAGTAAAACGAGCAAACAAAATTGTTTGCTCGTTTTTTTAATGCAATGCTTCTCCCTTCCCTATTTCTCCTGTTTTTGCAATAATAGAGGAAATATAAATAAAGGTTGGGATTACATGAACATTCGTATTACTGATGAAGCAAAAGCAGCTATACATAGACTAGTACGTGAAGACAAAAAGATCATTCGCATTAGAGGAACTATGACAAACTCTTGCAGTATTTTCGTTGATGTCGATTTAATTTGGGATACATATAATGCGGATGATGTTGTATATGAAGATGCGGAGCTTATCGTACAAATGGATTCATTCACGACAGATTACACTGGTGATACGGTGAAACTTGATTATAAGACGACAGGTTTTAGTATTACGACTCCTAGTGAGACTTTGGTGTATGGATTGTCGATTAAAAAATAAACATTGTTTTTATCCGACCAATGGGGTGAAAAAATGGGCAAATATGTTCCGTTAAAATTTTTATTTAACAAAGAATTAGCAGAAAAAATGGCTGATTCTATTTGTAAACACGATCCTAATTTCTCTAAAAGAAACTTTGTATCTACCGTAACATATAAAGTTGAAAATTTAGAGTTAAAGCAACGTATAGAAGTAATAGCAGATGAATTACACAATGCATTACAAAAAGATTTTAATGAAGCAATACATATATTACTGAAAACATTAGGACCAGAAAATACAACAGAAGTCGGCACATTTACAAAGGGTTATATGTATATGCCTATCGCAAAATACGTTGAAAAATATGGGCTTAACGATTTTGACTCCTCATTCAACGCAATGTATGAAATAACAAAAAGAAATACTGCTGAATATGCCATTCGTCCTTATCTTGAAAAATACCATGAAGAAACCTTGGACATATTGCAGCAATGGTTACGTGATGAAAACAGCCACATTAGAAGATTAGCTTCAGAAGGTACTAGGCCAAGACTTCCTTGGGCAAAAAAAATAGGAGCTTTGAAAGGTGACTTCAGAAATAATTTAAAGCTTCTTGAGCCATTGATGAATGACCCTTCTAATTATGTTCAAAAATCTGTAGCCAATCACATTAATGATATTACGAAAGAAGATAAAGAACTCGTTTTTCGATGGTTGCGAGAATTACTCGATAAAAACCATCCTGTTAATCCTTGGATTATGAAACATGGATTAAGAACGGTGATAAAAAATGGCACTTTACCAAAAGATTTTTATTTTTAAGTATTTGTAAAGAAAGCAACAATCTATATGAAAACAGCTAATAATAAAAACGTTTATACTTCATTTGGAAGTATAAACGTTTTTTCTCTTTTAAACATTAACCCTGCCTTAAAATCTTATGAAACATTTCCGGTTTATGTTGATCAAAAGCATCTATTAATTCTTTTCCAAATATCGTTATACTCTCCTCCCACGGATGCCCTAAATACCCCCACTTAAAGTCCTTCTGAATAAAGAAATAGTAATCTCCAGTTGGAAAAATCGGGATTGTCCACTCATCAAATTCATTTCTATCGAACTTTAAATGTGAATTTACCCAGTAACATTCATGTTGCCAATCAAGTGCCATTATATATTCATTCGATACTGTATTCTCTTTAAAAACTAGTAATGCTTTTTCTTCCAGATCGTCATATACATTTAAATCTACCGATTCTCCAAAGTAATGAGAAATATCATATGTTATAAAAGGACTTGGCACCTTAAATGATGGGAATATAGACATACTTGGTGAAAACTCAAAATCACTATATACCCTATCCCATATTCGGTCGTACTCTTTGTCTGTAAACTCAATCCAATTCTTCATTAAATATCTACCTTCCCTTTATAGTTCAAAGGATTTTCACTCGATTATCCCGAATATATAAATAATTATTCTCGCAAGGAGCGAATTTGTATGAATCTATTCGAACACGAAACGTAAAACCTCTTCATCTTTACAAGAGGTCCTCCATTTCTCTGTTCTTACTATATCATTCATTAACGAAATAGGAGGACATATTATGAAACGTGATCCATTATTTTCAGCACTATTAGAAAGTGCAAAGACTAACTTTAGCGGCTGGGATTTTTCTTTCATTTCAGAAACTGGCCGTATGAATAGCGAGCCCCTATCATGGTCATACGGTAGCACTGCTTTCCAGCTTATGCAACGTGCAAAATCAATGCTAGATATGGGGACTGGTGGCGGAGAGTTTTTATCTATGTTACAACCGTTCCCGTCAACTATTTATGCGACTGAGGGCTATGCTCCGAATGTCCCAATTGCACGAAAGAAATTAGAACCTTTAGGAGTTATAGTCGTAGAAGTGACTGATGATACTGCTTTACCATTTCAAGATGGTCAGTTTGATTTAATTGTGAATCAACATGAATCCTATTCTGCTTCTGAAGTGAAAAGAAGTCTTTCCACCAATGGAACATTTCTTACACAACAAGTCGGTGGTCTTGATTGTGCGGAACTGAATGAGCAGTTTGGCACACCGCTGAATAGCGAATTTTCAAGTTGGTCACTCGAAACGGCATGTAGTGAATTGAGAAAAAGCGGATTTACAATTTTAGAAGCGAAGGAAGAGTTCCCTCTTCAGCGTTTTTATGATGTCGGTTCTGTTGTCTATTACTTGCAAGCAATTCCGTGGCAAATTCCTGAATTTACAGTAGACAGCTATACCGAGGAATTGTATCGCATACATGAAATCATCTTGCAAAAAGGATATTTCGATGTGAAGCAACACCGCTTTATTATTAAAGCAAATTATGAAGAGTAAAATTTGAATTAGCATTCCCTACAAAAAAGCCAAGTCCCAATAAAGGACTTGGCTTTTTCTTATTATTTTAACGCATCTTATCCTATTGAGAAATGAGATGTTTTTCATATCGTTTTTTCGTATCATCTTCTGTCAAAAGTGTAGTTGTGTAATCAATAATATTCCGGTTATCATATGTGAATGTATGCTCTAAATTGTTTTCTTCTTTTAATACTCTTGGTAAATATCTTTGCAAATTGCTAACTACACCTCTATTATCACCATCTAATATCCAATCAATTGACTTCCATTCTAATATACCTTCATCTGTGCTTACTGGCGTATCAATATGTACTCCATCTGGTAAATCAGTAAGGAATACATACATTCCCTCACTACCCAAAGGTTCGTCTTTAACTTGAAACATAACATTCCCTTTATACGTTACACCTGGAAGCTCTATTCCCGTTTCCTCAAACGTTTCTCTAATAACTCCTTCGTATGGCGTTTCATACTCTTCTATTTTCCCTCCGACACCATTCCACATTCCCATTGTCGGCTTTTTGTTTCTATTTAATAGCAGTATATTATCTCCTTTTCTAATGAAGCAAATTGTGTACTTATACATACGATCATTTCCTTTCATTTACATCTTCTTTTATAAGCAATTCATTTTCCACATGTGTTATTTGGCTTATTTTCACGTGAAAACACTCGCCTTATAATCCCTTACCACATAATATATAGTACAACTTTCATACGTAAACTCTTTACGTATGAAAGAATCCTTTTTAGAAAGGAGAATTCAAAATCGATAACATTAGTAGCGAATTTCTAAAACAATATTACGACAGCAACGTTTGGTTACATGGTACACACTGGTTCGGGGTTCCAATCTGCAAACTTCCTTCTGATCTCTTTTTGTATCAAGAAATATTATACGAATTAAAGCCTGATTTAATTATTGAATGCGGAACTTTTTACGGTGGTAGTGCACTGTTTTTAGCTTCTATGTTAGATTTAATTGGAAAAGGTCACGTACTTACTATCGATATAACTCCGCAACCAAATCGGCCATCCCATAATCGAATTACGTATTTAACAGCTTCATCTGTTTCTGTACAGGCCGTCCAATCAATATTAAGTATGCGCAAACCTGATGATGTGATTTTAGTTATTTTAGATTCTGATCATAGTAAAGAACATGTATCGAAAGAACTCTTACTTTATAAATCTATTGTAACCACTGGCAGTTACATTATTGTAGAAGATACAAGTATTAACGGAAATCCTCTCCTTCCTGATTGGGGCCCTGGCCCAATGGAAGCTGTGGAAGAGTTTTTAACTAAAAATAGCAATTTCATAATCGATGAATCTAAACATAAGTTTTTCATATCATTTAATCCAAAAGGTTTTTTAAAGAAGATAAAGTGAAACTTTAATAAGTGGGGTTTTGTGAATCCCCACTTATTTTATGATTTTCATTTTCGAAAAAGGATAGTACACAAATTTCACTTTTCCTATTATATTATCTTCTTCAATATATCCTAAACCATTTCGACTATCCTTACTTTGTTCACGATTGTCTCCCATTACAAATAACTTATTTGGCGGAATCTTTGTCTTTTGAAAATTATAAAACACTTGTGTATTGTTATATAAATCTTTATTTATATAAGGTTCATCTTGCTTTTTGTCATTTACGTATACAGTTCCATTCGTTATGTTAATTATGTCACCAGGAAGCCCTATTACACGTTTCACATAATATTTCGACTCATCCTCTTCCTTAATAATGACGATTTCTCCATGCTGTAAGCTAGAAAAGTGTACAGCGGCTTTATTTACAAATACGTAGTCTTCTTCATGTAAAGTTGGCTGCATTGATTTTCCTTCCACCTTACATAAAGTAAAAGACTGGTACGCTCCTACTAGGACAAATATAAATAGTATGTACTTTCCCCAACCTCTCTTAATCTCCTCTTTCATATCCATTCCCACCTTATCAAAACACTTTTCAACTCAAAAATATATCACTGCACCTGTTCATTTGCGCAGTGATATGCTACAATTTGAAGTTTTTATTGTGCCTTACTCGGCTATTGTGCTACTGGGACTGGACTTGCACCCGATCTCTGCGTTTTTAAGTCAAAATATGCATCCAAAACCTCTTTACCAATTGCAGAATTAATACCTGATTTATCATTATTTACCCATGGCACAACAACAGAAAAAGCAACTTCCGGATCAGCATCATATGGCGCATACCCGGCGAGAGTTAAATTATAACATTTTTTTCGATAGTTGTTTTCATCTCTTCCAATATCACTTTCTCCACCGTACACTGTTTCTGCTGTTCCTGTTTTCCCAGCCGGTTTATACGGTAAACCTTTAAAAGTTCCAGCACCGGTCCCATCTACCTCTTGGAAAACTCTTCTAAACCCTTCTTTCACATGATTTATATATGAAAGATCCATATCCACTCGATTTAACACGACTGGTTCCATCGATTGCATAACTTTCCCGACTTCCTCTGGTCTATTCGGTTGCTCTCTAATTTCTTGTACAATTTGTGGTTTCATTCGGTAACCACCATTTGCAATCGTTGACATATATTGCGCAAGCTGAAGCGGCGTATATGTATCATATTGTCCAATGGCATAGTCAAGTAAAAAACCAGGTATATTATCGGTTCTACCCATTTGACCAATCGATTCATTTGGAAGGTCAATACCGGTTGGTACACCTAAACCAAATTGTCTAAAGTAATAGCGCATTTTATTGAATGTTTCTTGCCTAATATCTAACGGATTGTTTGGTACATAATCAATCCCCGCAATCTTTAACGCCGTATTAAACATGTAGACATTGGATGAAACTTGCAATGCTCTTAAATCATCAATATCTCCAAAGTCTTTCCACGATTTCTTCGGCTTCGAACTTCCTTTAAAGTACATTGGTGCATCAAAGAAATGCGTATATGGCTTAATCGCTTCTGTTTGATATCCCGCTAATACCGTAGCTCCTTTCACCGTTGATCCTAACTCGTAAGAACTTATCATCGTTCCTAAAGCGTAGTCTTCTATTTGCATCCCGCCATCTTTATTTACAATTTTCTTTCCTGCTAATGATAGAATTTGACCATTTTTCGGATTCATCATAACGACGAATGCACGATCCATCATCGGTTCAGAAGAATGAAATGCCCTTAAATTCCTTTCAAGACTTTCCTCCACCTTTTTCTGTAAATCCATATCAACTGTTAACATTAAATTATTTCCACTTTTTCCTTTTGTCACTTTTTCAGTCCGAATAATATTTCCAGCTTTATCCGTAATATTTTTAGACTGTTCTTTCGTTCCATGTAACACATCTTCGTATTGTTTTTCGATGTAACTCTTACCAATACGATCATTTCGGTTATAATCTCGCACTAAATAATAGTCTAATTGCTCCCTTGGTAATCCCTCATTCTCAGTAGAAACACTACCAAGTACAGAACGTAGTATTTTGTCATTTGGATATTCGCGCTCCCAATCCACAGTCGTATCTACGCCTGGCAAGCTCGATAATCCTTCACTCACTACTGCATATTCATTTTGACTTACATCTTTTTTGACGATTTGTGGCGTCATTTTATATCCCGCATTCATTTTGCTTTTAATTGCTAGTACTTCTATATCCTCTTTCGAAAGCTCGTTTAATTCTTCTTGTGTAATTCTTTCTCGTCTCAACTCTTCTACTTTCTTATCTAAGTCTTTCCCTTCTATTTCCTGTTTCCTAAATTTACTCTCATCTTCTTTCGTTACTTTTGTTGCTGCACGTTTTTCATTTAACTGCATCCAAAAGTCTTTTTTATCTGTCTCTGTTAACTTGTCCATATCTTCTTGCGGCATTTCAATTAGCTTTGCTAAATTTCTTGCCACTATTAAAACCTCTTTTGAGTCCACTCCTTTCATCTTCGTATATGTAACAGTTCGTAACGGTTTATTATTTACAATAACTTTCCCTTCCCGGTCAAACATCTTCCCTCTCGGAACTGGAGTACTCACCGTTACATCTTCCTTTTTATTCACTTCATTTCGATACGTTTCTCCGTCGATGATTTGTACTTTACCTAATTGAATAATAATAGCTGAAAATAAAAGAAAAACGATAAAAAATAGTACATTTAACCGAAATGGAATATGAGTCTTTTTCTTTTTCGACTGTTTCTGTTTCTCCTTTTTCTGTCTCATTTTGCTCCCTCGCTTCATTCTATTAACATTTCTCTACATAAAACATACGTTCACTACAGTGCAATCAAATACATCATTATGTATCAAATTTAATTTTATGATATATATAGAATTTTATATTAATTACAAAAGAAATAAAAGATTTAATTTTCAGTTTTTGTATTTTATATCCTATTTATTACCATTCCCCTTAATACGCAATAACATGAATATAATTCATACAAAAAAACTGAGGTGGACATCATCCACCTCAGTTTCTTTACGAAAACAAAAACTTATTTAATCGAAGATAACCCTTTGGCAAATTCACCAATCTTATTTTGAAAAATAAAATCAAAATTGTATTCTTGTCCCGTTAATTCTTCATTTACTAAAATTGTTGTTGCGCCTACTTCCCTCTTTGCGATTTCTGGGAATGACGCGACAGGCTGTACTTTGAGTGACGTCCCCATTACAAGAAGTACATCTGTTTCATATAAACGTTTGATCGCATTTTGATACTGAGGTAACGTATCTCCGTATAAAACAACATCTGGATTTAGTATGAAATTACACTTCTCACAACGCGGCACTTCATGATCAATCATATATTGTAAATCATACCCCGTTTTACACTTTGGACAATGCGCTGTTTGCAGTGTTCCATGTAAATCAATTACATGTTTACTACCACCTACTTGATGTAAACCATCAATATTTTGCGTTAAAATCGTTATGTCTTTTCCTTGTTCTTCTATCTCTGCTAAAAAGCGATGCCCAAGATTTGGTTTATATTGATGAAACGTATTAATTTGAAAGATTTCTTTATAATGCTTCCAAAACTCTTTCGGATTTCTATTATAATAGCCTCTAGACAAATACATCTCTATATTCGCATCAGCATATAATCCATTTACTGAACGAAAATCAGGGATTCCACTTTCCGTACTTGCACCAGCCCCTGTTAACACTGTAATTTTCTTTGCTTTTTCTAATATCGAACGTACTTCCTCATATTGCTGCACAAAAATCACCTCTATGTATTTTCCTATACTTATTATATCAGTTGTTTACAGTAGGTGTTGTACAATTCGGTTTACTTACTACGTTGCATTATCTAAACCCAAACCAATTTAATGGTGTAAGAAAGTTATCTTGGGATCAACCATCCTACACTATCACTTCTCATATTGCAAAGGATGGTAGAGAGTTTATTCATCCACAAGAAAATAGAAGGTTAACCGTTCGAGAATGCTTAAGATTAATGAGTGTTCCAGATACATACGTTATTCCGCCTCATATACCATTAAATCAACAATATACACTTATTTTAGTAATGGCGTAGCATTCTTAATAGCTAAAGCACTCTCACAATCAATTCTGGATTGTTTAGAGGTAGATTCAGTGAAAGGTGTGTCTAATGAGTAAATGACGATTTTTCAATTCATTTAGAAAGCAGCCAGAAGGCTGCTTTTCTTCATCGACGGGCTTAGATAGTTATGGACTACTGGGAACCTCTTAAGTTATACTTGTATAATATAAAAAATTAATAAGGGGTAATATTAACATTATGAAAGAAAAAAACGAACTTGTTCAAAGTATTCCGCAAACAGGATTTTTTGGGCATCCAAAAGGATTATTCTCTTTATTCTTCACTGAGTTTTGGGAAAGGTTTTCTCATTACGGGATGAGAGCTATTTTACTGTATTATATGTACTATTCGGTCTCAAAAGGTGGATTAGGAATTGATCAATCTACCGCAACCTCGATAATGGCAATTTACGGTTCCTTACTGTTCATGTCTAGTATTATCGGTGGATGGATATCGGATCGTTTATTTGGTCCAAGTAAAACCGTATTCTTTGGTGGCGTTTTAATTATGATTGGCCATCTTATTTTAGCTTTACCGGGTAGTAAAAGTGCGTTATTTATCTCTATGGTCTTCTTAGTTCTAGGAACAGGGTTGTTAAAGCCTAACATATCGAACATCGTAGGAAGTTTATACAGTGAAACAGATGCGCGTCGTGACTCAGGGTTCAGCATATTCTACATGGGTATTAACTTAGGTGCCTTACTTGCACCTTTAGTTGTCGGAACATTAGGTCAGCAATATAATTTCCACCTTGGTTTTGGAGTTGCGGCAATTGGTATGGCAATTGGGTTAGGGGTATTTGTTGGAACAAAAAAGAAAAACCTTGGTCTAATCGGTACACAAGTACCTAATCCATTATCAGATTCGGAAAGAAAAAAGACTATTAAGTATTTCAGTGTTGGTCTGGTTGTATTAATATTGCTAGGTGTGGTTACAATTCCAACTGGGTTGTTAACTATAAATCGTTTTACATTCCTGATTAGTATCTTAGGGATTGTTATTCCAGCCTATTATTTCATTTATATGTATCGTAGTCCTAAAACAACAAAAATAGAGCAATCTCGTCTTCTTGCGTATATACCACTCTTTATTGCAGCTACAATATTTTGGTCTATACAAGAACAAGGTGCTATTATCTTAGCGACATACGCGGATCAACGAACTCAATTACAGTTCAATGGAATTACATTGCATTCCGCTTGGTTCCAATCATTAAGTCCAATCTTTATCGTAACGCTTGCACCGATTTTTGCATGGATTTGGATAAAGTTAGGCAAGAAGCAGCCTTCAACGGCAAAAAAATTCGCTATTGGATTGCTATTTGCAGGTTTATCATTCTTAGTTATGATTATTCCGGCTTTAATCAACGGTACTCACTCTTTAGTGAACCCTATGTGGTTAGTCCTTAGCTTCTTTTTAATTGTAATTGGAGAAGTTTGTTTATCTCCTTCAGGGTTATCAATAACGACGAAGCTGGCTCCAGCTGCTTTCTCTTCGCAAACCATGAGCTTATGGTTCTTATCAACTGCGTCTGCGCAAGCAATAAATGCCCAAGTTGTTAAACTGTATAATCCTGCAACAGAATCAATTTACTTTGGTGTTATTGGTGCTATCTCCATTTTAGTTAGCATCCTGCTGTTTGCATTATCATCAAAAATCCAAAGTTTCATGAAGGGACTTCAATAACGGTCTCTTATTGAAATAAACAAATACAAGTTTCTATGTGAAGAGTAGCCAAACGGGTTACTCTTTTTTGTAAAGGTTAGATAAATATTGCATTCTTACCGTACTTATATTTAAATTTATCAGTTTTGAAAAATCATAGTACAATTAACAATTCTGATGATTATCTCTTACCCAGTTATACTTTACTAATGGAAAAAATTCACTCTGTTTGTTTTACATAAAAATGGTGTGATATTTTTATCACACCATTTTAAAATCATTACTTTGTATATCTTTGAGTTTATCAGAACTTAACTTTTTATCCATTCATATAGACGAAAATTCTACATCATTAAGAAACTATTTAAAAAGTTTCCTTTTATTTGGAACAATTCCATATTTGTTAGAATACTCCCATTGCAACCTTTCCCTTTATATTCTATACTGCATCTTCAATTACAAAATACAAACACACAAAGAGGGCTGCATCAGCCCTCTTTAATTAACATGCTTTTTACTTAATGCGTCGCACCGCCGCACGCTACAATATCTACTTCCACTTCCGTCGCTACCTCAATTGCCAACTCTATCCCTTTACGAATCGTAGAAAGTGACATACTCGGTTGCCCTGGATAATTGCTCGCTTGCTCTGGCAAGAACGGAATATGAACAAATCCGCCTTTTATTTTCTTATCATGTTTCTCTAGTTCGTGCATGAGACCATAGAATAAATGATTACAAACGAATGTACCTGCGGTTTGTGAAACAGATGACGGTATACCTTCTTCGCGAAGTTTTTTCACGATTGCTTTCATCGGAAGTGTAGACCAATACGCAATAGGTCCTTCTTCTACAACCGGCATATCCACCGGCTTGTTCCCTTCATTATCAGCAATTCTTGCATCATCAACATTAATTGCTATTCGCTCTATCGTAACATCTGGTCTGCCCCCAGCTTGTCCAATACATATAATAATGTCAGGCGACAACTCTTCTATATACGCTTTTAATACTTGTATCGATTTATGAAATACCGTTGGAACTTGTTTACTTATAATCTTGTATTCTCCAATTGTTTTTTCATGTAAACTTTTTGCGACTTCCCAAGCTGGGTTGATGCTTTCTCCGCCAAACGGATCAAATCCTGTTACTAATACTGTTTTCATAGTTTCACTCTCCTAATTAGAAACGATATACAAGGCCGTACATTATAAACATATTTATAATGAAAATGGACAGAGCAATTGGTACTTGCGCCTTAATGACAGCATTCTTATCTTTCAATTCTAAGAGCATTGCCGGAACGATGTTAAAGTTTGCCGCCATTGGAGTAATCAGTGTTCCGCAATATCCAGCAAACATACCGAGTGCTGCCATAATTGCTGGGTTCCCGCCGTGCATTTGAACAATTAAAGGCAAGCCAATTCCGCCAGTAATAACCGCAAACGCAGCGAAAGCATTTCCCATTACAACTGTGAATAGCATCATTCCTAAACAGTACGCCATAACAGCAACGAATGGATACTCTGTTGGTAACACTTGTCCGACTAAATCAGAAACGACCTGGCCAACGCCAGATTTTGCGAAAATACCGCCAAGCGCTGCTAACATTTGTGGTAAAATAACAGCCCAGCCGACAGCCTGTAGTAATCTGCTTCCTTCTTGAACAGGCGTTGTTATTTTCGCTTTTGTAATACGCATCGCTGCAACGAATGCGAGTAATGCACCTAACGCTAATGCAACTAACGTTACTTTATCAGGATCAACAAGAGAGACATTTCCCCATTTGATTTTCCCTAATGTCAGTGTACCGATAATTGTAAAAATAGGTATTAACAGTGCAGGCATAAAAATTTTATTCTTTAATTTCTCAGCATGTTTCACACGTTCTTGCACTGGTACTTCTTTCTCCTCGGATTTTGTTACTTTATTTAATGAAGCTAACACGACCATAGCGAGTACGATACAGCCAACGTAAAACGAAGGTATTACATTTCCAAATAAAAATGTAACTGCAAACAATGCCCAAAATAAGCTAGAACCGAATCGGTTTGGATGTTCACGATCAAATGCAATACGAACAGCGATAAATGCAACGATTATTCCTAATACATAATAAATTGTATCCATTGTTATGATGTTCATCTTATATAGCCTCCTTCTCTTGTTTTTCTTCTGCCTTCATTGTTTTCTCTATATACTTATCAAACCTTCTAAACCTAATCCAGCTCACAATAAGGGCAGATATCGCAGTTGGAATACCCCAAAGCGCCATATCCCATACACCGACATGCATACCTACTGAATCGAAGAACCCTTTCATTAATAAAATGGCACCAGTTGCGATGAAAATATCCTCTCCGAAAAACCAAGCTGTATTTTCCGCAGCTGCTGCGTTTGCTTTAATCTTTTCTCTCAATTTTTCAGGGAGTTTACCATATTTACCTTGTGCAGCTCCTTCTGCCATTGGCGCAACTAGCGGTCTCACTGTTTGCGCATGACCACCGATATTAAGTCCAAGTGCTGCTGATGATTCTCTTATCGTAAAATATGACATTAATACTCTTCCAGTTGTTGCTCCTTTTGATTTCGTTATAAGTGCTTCTGCTCTTTCTTTTAAACCGTAACGCTCTAAAATTCCGATTACCGGTAAAGTTAATATGATTGGCATAGACATATATCTGTTTTCTATGAAAAATTTACCGAACATGCTAATCACATCATAAAAGCTTAAGCCTGAAACCATACCAGTAACAATACCCGCAACCATTACTACTAACAGTGTATTTAATCTAAATAAAAACCCAACTGCAACAAGTAGTATCCCAATTAATTTAATCATTTCCAGCACTTCCCCTCATTTATTATTTCGGTGCACTTATAGAAACACCGTTAAGTTCGAATGTTCTGTATATTTTTTCCGCAAATTGTACTGCTTTCTCTCCGTCCCCGTGTAAACATATCGTTTGCGCCTGAACTGCTACTTTCTCCCCATTAACCGATTCTACATACCCTTCCTTCACCATTTGAAGTACTTGTTTTATCGCTTCATCTTCATTTTTTATAAGAGCATTTTCTTCTGTACGGCTCGTTAAAGTTCCATCCTGCTTATACGTACGATCAGCAAAAGCTTCTTGTACGAGAGTTATATTATATTTTTCTGTTGCCTTTATAAATGCCTCACTATTCGCTAATCCGTAAAGTAATAATCCAGGGTTAATATGATAAATTGCTTTTGCGATTGCATCCGCAATTTCCGAATCAGTTGCCGCCATATTATATAAGGCACCGTGCGGTTTTACATGTTGCATTTTCCCTCCGGCAGCTCTAACAAATCCTTCTAATGCGCCAATTTGATATAAAACATAATCGTACACTTCACTTGCTGAAACGTGCATATTCCTTCTTCCAAATCCAATTAAATCAGGAAATCCAGGATGCGCTCCTATTGCTACGTTATGCTGCAGAGCTTTTTCAACCGTTTGCCTCATAACGGCCGGATCACCCGCATGAAAACCACAAGCAACGTTTATAGAGGAAACGAACGGAAGAATTTCATCATCATTCCCCATTTTATAAGCTCCAAAACTTTCTCCTAAATCACAGTTCAAATCGATTGTAGTCACGATGTTTTCCTCCTAATCTCAGCTTCGTAAAGCGATGAATTTCTTTAATAGACTCATACTTGTTTCCTGTTCTATATATAAGTGTGCAGCTTCTTCCATAGTTATTTTTTCAAAAGTTACATAGTCTCCTGGTTTCAGCTGCGCTAGAAGAGGTAAATCTACTGAAACTACATTTCCAATTCTCGGATAACCACCTGTCGTTTGTCTATCCGCCATTAATATAATAGGCTGTCCACCATTCGGTACTTGAATTGTTCCGAATGTAACTGGGCTCGATAAAATTTCTATCTCTTCAACTCTATTTAAAACATCTCCGTCAAGCCTATATCCCATGCGATCAGCATAATTGGATACTTTATACTCTTTCGAAAAAAACGACTTTATACTTTCTTCTGTAAATTGATCATATTCAAAGTCTGTTATGACGCGAAGAATAGGCTGCTTCTTATATTTTGGTAAAGTATTGTTACAAATTGCCCACTTCGTTTTTATACGCTCTTCTTCTTGTAAATTCCGAATGAAACGACTCCCAACTTCTGCCCCTGTACCAATTTGAAAATAATCTCCTTTTTTCAGCATTCTCCCTTCAATACCGCCAAGAGCAGCACGTATGTAAGTACTTTTACTTCCCATCGTACGATCAATATTTATACCACCCGCAAAAGTCACATACGCCCTGCAACCGCTTTTCGCTTTTCCGAGACAAAGCATGCTTCCTTCTTCAGCTAATATGGGACGCCATAATGGAATGCGTTCTCCATTTAACAACGGTTCCATATCTGCTCCACCAATCGCGAGCAAAGTCGTTTTCTTGATTAACAATTTAGGTCCCATTATTGTAATTTCGAGTCCAGCCTCATTCTCCTCATTACCTACTAACATATTAATCATCCTGAGCGCATTTTTATCCATAGCCCCGCCAACAGGTACACCGTATTGTTGATAATGAGATCGTCCTAAATCTTGGACTGTTGTAAACATTCCTGCATGCAAAACCTCTACATCCATTCTTTAGCCCCCTCAAGCGATACGTACTCTTCCTTTGTTATTGGTATAAATCGTAAATACATACCACTTTGAATATATGTTGGTGTTTCTTCTTTTGGATTAAATAGAGAAATAGGTGTTCGGCCGATAATATTCCAGCCTCCTGGTGTTTCAAGCGGATAAATACCTGTTTGATTTCCGCCAATACCTACTGAACCAGGAGCAATTTGTAACCGCGGCGTTTCTTTTCTAGGTGTTTCTAGTTCTTTCGGTAATCCGCCTAAATATGGGAACCCAGGTGTAAAACCTAACATATACACGAAATATGTTGTTTCACTATGTATTCGAATAACATCCTCTACTTGTAATCCTTGATAATATGCAACCTCTTCTAAATCAGGTCCATATTCTCCCCCGTAACACACCGGTATAGAAATATGTTTCACATCTCGGTTCACTTCTTCTTTATAAGAATCACACAGCTCCTGTATATACTGGCAAACGTGATCATATGGCCTTTCACTTCTCTCGTTTTGCTTCCATACTTCGTACAAATTGTAGTACACCGCTAATGAAGTAAACGATGGAACGCATTCAACCATTCCTGCAAACGGATGCCGCCTCAGCGCTTGAAATAATCGTTGTACTTTTTCGTATATATCCATCCCAATTTCTTCACCAAATGTAACAATAATTGCTTGATCCCCTAACGCAGAAAATTTCATCCCACTCCCTCTTTCTATACCCAAAAGCCGAGTTCTTTCGAAATACGGTATGCTGTTTCTTTCACTTTCGCAGTAAAATATGAAATGTTACTTTCGCTATACTCAATTGCTAATCCCGAAATACTAATGCCAGCTACAACCGTTCCATCACTTGCAAAAATTGGTGCTGCTATAGCTGCTGTATGATTTTCTAATTCAGAGTAGCTAATTGTGTACCCTTCTTTTTTCGCCATATGCAATACTTCTAACAAATGCTCCTTATTCACGATCGTTCCATCCGCAAACTGCTTTAAATCTGTTTCCTCTACGTACTTTCTTTTCTCTTCCTCAGAAAAATACGATAGTAAAATTCTCGGACATGCACCCGCATACAGAGGAGCCCTTCTTCCAACCGCCGTATAAACACGTACCGGCTGAGCTCCTTCCATTTTTTCAACATAAATTGCATCATTACCATCTTGAATAATTAAATTTACTGCTTGCCCTAAACTATCTCTAAGCTCTTTCATATAAGGTATCGCAATATTTCTTACGGATAACCTTTGTGAAACAAGTTGACCAAATCGTAAAAAAACGACTCCGAGACGATACTTCCCCTTTTCTGTTTTTTGTAAAAAGTCCATTTCTTCTAACGAGCCAATTAAACGATAAACAGATGTTTTCGGCATATTCGTAAGCTGAACCATCTCTGTTAAACTTAGCTCCTCATGCTCATAAAACAACTCCAAAATATCCATTGTCTTAACTGCCGTTTTATTTATACTCATCCTATCTCCTTTAAGTTCCGAATTTCGGAACTTAAATTCCGTTTTTCGAAACAAACCTATAATTTAAAATTATAAAATATTCTTTCAATTCTATCAATATATTTTTCACAAACAAAAAAGTATGGAAGAATATTTCTCCCATACTTTCGCTTTACTTTATAACGCTCTCACTTGTTTCAATGGCCAGAAAACAGCTTGTCCTTTTCCGACAATTTCATCTTCTGAAATAAACCCAAACATACGACCGTCTTTAGATACTTCACGATTATCTCCTAAAACAAACACTTGGCCTTCTGGCACTTTCGTTTTCCCTGTGATTTGTTCTAACGTAAAATCAGGAGTTAATACACGACCTGACGCCTTTTCTTTAAATTCTTTTAAATACGGTTCTTCCATCGCTTTTCCGTTTACATATAAAACATCATCTTTATACTCAACTGTATCACCTGGTAAACCAATTACTCGTTTTACTAAATCGTACCCTTCTTTTCCGTGGAAGACGATAACGTCAAAACGGTCTAACCCGCTTATACTATAACCAATCTTATTCACGAGAACTCGCTCATTATTTTCTAAAGTTGGCATCATCGATTCCCCTTGTACTAATGAAGGTGTAAATAAAACACCGCGAATAATAGCGATTAATACAAGGGTAAATCCTATCGTTTTAGCCCATGAGAATAATTCTTTCTTCGTATTTTCCTTCATCGTTTCTCCTCTTTCTTAAGTGTTTATTTTATTATTTGAACTAATTCTTGTACTAAATTAGGATCAATTTCAGAAAAACATGATTTCCCTTCTCTTACCGCTGTACCGACATGAGCTTGAGAAATTCCAGTTTCATCTAGCAATTGTTTTACATTCTTTTTCGTTACTCCGCTTCCGACAACAAGCTGTATATTCCCTTCACTTTCCTTTTGCATTGCTGCAAGAACCGGAATATTATCTACTACATTTCCTTGTCCGCCTGAAGTTAAAACGTGAGTAACTTTATTGAATTTCTTCAAAACTTTCATCGCTTCTACTGGATTTTCTGTATCATCTATCGCACGGTGATACGTTACATTTATTCCATCTACAACAGATAATAAATCTACTAATTTCTCTTCATCAACTTCATTTTGTTCATTTAACACACCTAATACAACACCAGCAGCTCCAAGATTTTGAGCAACTACAATATCTTCTTTCATCATTTCAATTTCTTCTTCCGTATATGTAAAAGACTTCGCATGCGGACGAATCATAACATGAACTGGTATTTGCACTGCATCTACTGCTTTTTTTATAAAAGCATAGCTCGGTGTTAAACCACCTTCTGTATATGATGAAATGAGTTCAATTCGATTTCCACCAGCCTTTTCAATTCGCTTCACATCTTCTAAACAAGTTGCAATAACCTCTAGCATGAGATAACCTCTTTTCGTACTTTTTTCTTATTATACAGTAGGTGAAATAAGAAACATAGCATTCCACTATAAAACTACAAAAAGAAGAATGAAAAGAAAGATTTATTGAATTGATAATAAATATCATATATGTTATGTTTTTCTTAAAATTATACATTCTTATATTCTTATAAAAGGAGAGAAATATATACTTCTTACAAAAAAACGGTTCGTTATCTCTAGTTCATTTATTGTAATTGCATCACTTTGCGCGATTACTTTATTAACAAAACCAAATACAAAACTAGCTTCCTCACCTTCAAGTATAGAAACAGAAACGATTACCCTTTCATCAATCAATAAAGAAGAAACTCAAACCTTTCGTTCATCTTCTCAATTAAATTCAAAGAAGATCGTTTAGTAAAACACACGTTACAGCCAAATGAAAGTAAATCCTTTCCTTTACGTTCACTCATCGCCAATCCTTTACCAGGTGAGTATTCATTATTTGCACATAATCAAGACGGTTCTGAAAGTAGTATGAATCTTGAAGTGCAGCCACAATAGAACAAAATAAAAAAGCTATCCTCTTATCAAAAGGATAGCCTTTTTATTTTGTAAAACGAGAATTCCCTCTTCTTTGAACAATGACATAATACATGGAATTATATCAACGATTCACCGACAACGAAAAGCCTGTTCCTGAACGGAACAGACTTTATATTTCTTCATTACGACCGAAACACCGCATCCGCCAGCATAGACAGTGTTACATCATCCATCGGCGGATTGTGTAGTCCTGCTCTGACGTTTAAATAATAGTGATGAAGCGGATTTTTTTCTGATAAACTTTTCGCTCCTACGATGCGCATTGCTTTATCTACAATAGATATCGCCGCATTTGTTACCGCGTATTTCACTGCCGCAAGTTCTGCTTGCAATGATAATTTATCTTCTGCCTCATCGTATTTTTTCGCAATTTGATATAAAAAGACACGAGCTTGCATAAGCTCAAGTTCTAATTCTCCAACTAACCTTCTAACATTCGGTAATAAACTTATAGAATGATTTAAACTGTTTGGCTTGTATGATACCGCAAACTGAACTGCATAATTTCTTGCTGATTGTGCAATTCCTAAATAACATGCTGGTATATGTAGCAACCAGCCAATACCCTTAGCTTTAACTTTTGAACCCTTTATATCAGTGAAAAAGCGATCTGGTATCTCTACATTTTGTAAAACGAGATCATGGCTCGCAGTTCCTCGCATTGCGATGCTATCCCACGTTTCTTCAATTGTCACGCCTTGCGTATTCTTTGGAATGACAAACTCTCCGATATCTTCCTGGCCTTCAATACTTGCTGAAATGATAAAATAATCAAGTACTGGTGCCATTGTCGTAAACGTTTTTCTTCCATTTATAATCCACTTCTCACCTTTTTTGACAGCTAACGTCTCTGGTTTCCCGCCGCGCGTAGGACTACCTGTATTCGGCTCTGTCGCTGCTCGATTAAAAAGCGCACCATTACGTACTTCTTCACAAAACCAAGTGAACATTTCCTCATTCCAAGAACGATTTTCAGCTAATTCCTTTACAATGCCAAGGTGCCATCCAATCGATAATGCGGTAGCACCGCAGCCTTCTGCTATTTTCTCTTGAAATAAAACGAAGTCATATAAAGAAATCGCATTGCCTCCCAATTCTTTTGGCAACGTTAATTTCGTATATCCGATATCTTTCAAATTATTAATATTTTCATACGGAAATGATCCTAATTCACTTAGTTGATGCTCCCTTTCCATGAACTTCGGAATCAATTTATTTATTTTCTCAATAACTAAAGATTGTTCTTCTGTTTCAACAAATGAGAGTGCCATACATAATCTCCTTTATGTTCGATTCATAAACCGTTCATTTTGTCATTATGATTATATGAAGTTACTTCTCTATTGTTTCACTATTCCGATAAAAATACAATGCTTTTGAACAATAAGAAAAGTTCCTATAAAAAGGATAGGTTCTTTTCTTATATTAATCCCCTTTCAATGCCTTTAATGGCAAAGAGGTTACATATCCAATATACGAGCATAATTCTTTAAAAAAGAAAGGGATTTCTGTATCTAACGTTTTATACGCTGACGTTGGAGTTGGTGATGCATACGCTTCAATTTTAATATGTTTTGCAATTTTCATTGCACGTTTCATATGAAGTGGATCACTCACAATCGTATATGTGCGTATTCCGTTCTCTATTCCAACTTGCTTTGCATTCTTTAAATTGTCCTCTGTGAAAAGGGATTTTGTTTCAATTAGAATATCCTCTTCTTTCACACCATGTTTCAGTGCATACACTCTAGCAGTACGCGCTTCCTCAAGCTCTGCCTCAAACTTTGTACCACCTGTGAAAATAATCTTTTTAATATTACCGTTCTTATATAAGGAAATTGCATGATTAATTCTTTCTTTAAATACAGGAGATGGTTTTCCGTTCCATGAAGCTGCTCCCAGCACGATACCAGCATCTGTCTTCACACCATCATCTGTTTTAAAGCGATAACTCCAAATATCGTAAGCTGCATAACTTACATATAAAATAATAGAACAAATCATAAGCAAGAATACTTGCAAGATTTTTCTTTTCTTACTTTTCTTATTTTCTTTCATTTATAACTGCCTCCGTACATCATCCATACTTCTATATAAAAACGTATATATCAAATCATTTTGTTTGAATTTGTTTAAAAGAAGGAATTTTTCTTATCATATATATGCATTAAAGGGTTTTCATTTAAAATTGAGGATTATCAATTCATTTTTCGTTTGCGGTTTTCATTACATTTGTGTAATTTATAAGTTTATTACCATACAACTACATTGTAACGAATTTTTTATCATAATGGAATGATGAAACAAAAGAAGTAACTGTTTTGTAAGAAAAAAGGTATATTTTTCATCTTGACGATCAATACACCTTTAATAATATGAATTATCGTTTTTCTGTATATGACTCTAATTTTTCTAATAACCTTTCCTTTACAGCTGGCCATTCATTTGCAATAACACTATATACAACTGCATCTCTAACATGCCCACTCGGTAATTTTCTTTCGTTTCTAAGTACACCCTCTTTTACTGCGCCGAGTCTTTCAATTGCTCTTTGTGCTTTTTCATTTCGTGCATCCGTCTTAATTTGTACCCTCCGCATATGCAACTTTTCAAAAGCATATTGTAATAACATATACTTACATTCTGTATTCATACTCGTACGTTGCACACTTGGGTCATACCACGTTTTCCCTAATTCCACCGTCTTATCTTCAACTGAAATGTTATATAAGCGTGTACTTCCTACTACTTCATTTGTCTTTTGATCAACAACAACAAATGGCAAATCCTTCCCTGCCCCATAAGCTTTTATCGCCTTTTGAACATATTGCTGCATATCTTGAACAGTATCCATTTTAGAGATTAAATACGCCCAAATATCTCGATTTCCTTCCACGATTGAAAACATTTTTTCGACATCATTGCTATCCATTAACCGTAACTTTGCTCTTTCGTGAATTACTTCCATTTTTAAGCCCCCTTTGTTGTAACTATATCATACTCTACTACCGTTAAATCGTTATATAAGAACACATAATTATATTTATGTTAAGGAATAAAATATATCTTTAAAATAAAAAATGCGATGCCTTTATTCAAGCATCGCACTCATAAATTGAATTGAAATTTACTTTTTTTCCATTACTGCAAAATAATTATTTTCGCTATCTGCAAAATTAAATATTCTACCTGAAGGCATATTTACAATTTCTCCGACTGTAACGTTTTTGTTTACTAAATCGCTATATAAACGATCGAATTCTTTTGAGAAGAACATTAAGGAAGGTGTACCAAGATTTAACTCAGGCTGCATTTTAGCAATTAACTCCTTATTATGGAGAATAATACTTGTTTCAGCTTCTTTAGTTGGAGCAATTTCAATCCATCGCATTCCTTGACCGTTATCTTCCTCTGAAATTACAATAAATCCTACTTTTTCTGTCCAGAATTCCTTCACTTCATCTTGGTTATTCACATACAACATAATTTGACCAACATTATTAATCATCTATTTTAACTCTCCCTTACAAAAATTTTTATTAAACCAAATGTTTTAAACTTTATTATCATCGAAAATAAAATTACGGTACAAAAATCTATTTCAGCGACTCTAATCGCTCGTTCAAACGATCCCAAGTTTCGGTGATACCTTGTAGCATGCCCATGTCCATAACGGTCTTAAGGGCTTCTTCGGAAACATATTCAGCACGGTTTATTAGCTTTGTCTTTCCACCTAAATCGATGAATTCCAATGTCATCTCGGTTGACGGCATAGAATCATTTACATTGCCTTCAGCATCTGAAAAGTAATCAGTGTAGACGATTTTTTCTGGCTCAATAATCTCTTTATAGACTGCTTTTCCCCATGATTCCATACCAAAAAATTGCTCCAAGTTCTGATTGACACACTTCATACAGTAGTGCCAAACGCCTCCCGGACGGAAGTCGACAGTGCATGCTGGAATTTCCCAACCTCTTGGTCCCCACCAATGTTTCAAATGCTCTGGTTCTTTAAACATACTGAATACAAGATCACGCGGCGCATCGAAAACGCGCTCCAGTACTAATACCCGATCGTTCTCTACTCTTGATACCATTGTATTGTTTGACATGTTAATTCCTCCTTAAATATGAACTGATTTTATGACTTTTCCTTGTTTTGCAATTCCTTCAAATACTCATCTAAATTATCGAATCTCTCTTCCATCACACGCTTAAATGACTGCACCCAACAATCAAGTGCTTGGAAAGGCTCAGGTCGGAGTTTGTAAATCCGGCGATTAGCTTCAGCCTGCACTTCCACAATCCCTGTATCGCTTAACACTTTTAGGTGTTTCGAAGTTTGTGGTTGCCTTAATCCCAAATGTTCGGCGATTTCCCCAACGGTTAAGGGACCGTCACGCAAGAGTTCAACGATATTCATACGATTCGGTTCAGATAAAGCGCTCAACGTCGTCATATTCACGCCCGGAATTTTCCCCGACATATCACTCACCTCGTTAAGTGATGGTCTCCGGTTATAACACATCAATATCATCACTAATATTTTTTTCCTGTTGAATCGATTATAACCAAATAGGAATATTCCCGTCAAGGAATATTCGAAAACTAAAGTAATACCAAATCGTTACTTAATAATAAAAATGGATTAAAAACATTTCACAAGCCTATGTTTTACGATAAAGTGATGCTTTAGTCAGTGGGTTTTGGAACGATTTCCGCGAAGGCTTTGTTTTTATCTGGTCCTAGAAAGCTTTAACACTTTTAATACTATTTAACGCTACAGTATTTTTTTTCATATTTTTATTTGATAGTTTAGTTGTTTTATTGGCAAAAGAAATGGACATACGTGATAGTTTGTTTGGAATCTTTATAAGTATCGTTGGGTTAGACACTTTAGTCAGAGCTATAACCATTGGAAAATAGGGAAATACAGTAAACAAAATGAATATCTTAAACGGTTCAGCTATATTACTTGGAGGAATGTTGATCCTTACTGGACTTGGAGGGTTCGGCTTTTTATCGAGTAATTTATTTTTATCGTTAATCATTTGGTTTTTTATTGGTATATTTATCGCTTCTATCTCTGTATGCTATAGTTACTTACTTCAAACCCCTACAAGATTAATGGGAAGAGTAACTAGTACCGCAAATACAATGGTGCACGGCGCTATGGTGATTTCACCTACATTAGGTTCACTTTTAGCCCTATGGATAAAAGTAAGCGGAGTTTTTCTACTCGCAGGAGTATTAATCACACGTATTGGTATGATTATATACTTAGCTCATACGTTATTTATGAAAAAATCATCTAGAGTTACTTTAGAACATAATTAACGTTATGCCATTTTCTGATTTTAATAATCAGAAAATGGCATAACTTCAGAAACTTAACTCTACATGTTTAAAGCAACAAATAAGCAATCGGCGTAATAATAAGCAACGTTAAAATCGTTCTTTGCACATATAAAATAATAAGTTCAGATACTTTTAACGGAATATCTGTCGATAATATGCAAGGGATTGATGCGGAGAAAAACAAAATGGATGAAACGGACACAACCGCAATAACAAACTTTGTAACAAGCGGTGCACTTACAACTAAAAGAGAAGGTAAAAACATTTCTGCAATACCAACTGATACTGCTTTAGCAGCTAGGTCTGCTTCTGGTAATTGTAATAGCCACGTAAATGGATAGAAAATGTAACTTACCCAATCAAATATTGGCGTAAACTTTGCTAAGACGATACCAATTAATCCTACTGACATAATTGATGGTAAAATCCCCATCGTCATTATAAATCCGTCTTTTAAATTCACTGCGATATTTTTCATAATACTTGGCGCAGACTTCGATACTTCTAATGCATCTTCCCAAGCTCGCTCTAACATTTTCTCTTTATAAACGGGCTCTGGGAACCCTTCTTTCGTAATATATGTATCTGGTTTTCTACTAAGAGGCGGGATTCTTACGGTGATAGCGGTCACGATGAATGTTACAACAAGAGTAGTCCAAAAGTAAACATTCCATAAATGCATAATATCTAATGTTTTTGCGATGATGATCATAAATGTTGCGGATACTGTTGAAAAACCTGTTGCGATAATTGCTGCTTCTTTCGTTGTATACTTTCCTTCTTTGTAAACACGGTTCGTAATTAATAAGGCTAACGAATAGCTTCCTACAAAGGAAGCAACCGCATCAATTGCTGATCGCCCAGGTGTTTTCCATAACGGTCTCATAATTGGACGACAAAACGTGCCGATAAACTCAAGCAATCCGTACCCGACTAATAACGCTAAAAATGCTGAGCCAATTGGAACGAGTAAACTTACTGATATAACTAACTTCTCATACAAAAACGGTCCAACATCTGGCGCAAAGAACCATGCTGGTCCTACTTTCAAACAATATAATACGCCGAAAACAACACCTACTACTTTTAAAATAGAAAAACAAATGTCTACAATAGATGCATTCCATTTCTTCGTATAAAACGGATAAATCGCACCCATTGCCATAACAAGTAGTGCGTAATAAGGTACTACGCTCGGAACCGAAGTCCTAATCCATGATACGATATGATCAATCATAATAGACGAAGCACCGTTTATCGTAACAGGAACAAAAAACATAAACACACCAACTAGACTAGCAAGTATAAAGCGAAGTATAATCCCCTTCTCTCGCCCTGTCTTAATTACATTACTTTTTAATTCAATTTCATTCAAAATTAGACACCTCCTATTATCTAAATATTCTGTATATTAACGTCGGATTCCTTCTTTTAATTCGAATATTTAATCATGTAAAAAAGCCTATTTTGAAATATACAATCAAAATAAGCTTTTTCTATTACCTCTTATAATCATCCACAATTACTTGAATTACACGATAAGATTCTTCTGCCACTATCTTATTACTAGTCTTATTCGCATCATATGTAATTAACGCCTTCCAAAGCGCCCATCCTCTCGCTCTATTCCACGTTTCTTCATCCATGCGTAATACTTCTTTAAATACGTTTCTACTATTCTTATCAAAAAATGTCCAGGCCATCGCTGCATCACAAGCCGGATCTCCTACTCCTAAAATACCAAAATCAATTACGGCACAAAGTTTTCCATCCTTAACGAGTAAGTTTCCTGGTGCAACATCTCCATGAATCCAAACTGGTTTGTGGTCCCATGTTGAACGAAGTGCTACATTCCAAAGATGCTTTAATAATGTCTCATCAAAAACATCCTTATTATTTTCAATAGCCACTCTCGCTTCTTCATCGTATACAGATATAAGCCCGCCTCGGTAAAAATTATGTTCTCCAGCTATTGGCCCGTTACTCGCATCAATTGATTGTAACTCTATTAAAAACGAGCCTAAGTCCGCCGCAAATTCATTTAAGTCACGAACATTTTCTTTCGTAACGGTCTCCCCCTCGATCCACTTATTAATAGACCAAGGCCATAGATATTCTTCAGATGGACTCCCTTTCACAATTGGTGCAGAAATTGGTAAAGAAAGTTCCTTACTTAATATTGGAAGCCACTTATTTTCTTTCTCTACTTGCGGTGCATATGCTGCATCACTTGGTAATCTGACACTCATCTCGTCCCCTAGGTGAAACGTTCTATTATCATGACCGCTAAGCTTTACAGGTTTCACTTCTAAATGGGCCCATTCAGGAAACTGTTGTTGTATTAACTGTTCAACTAAACTTACGTTAATTTGATTCATTCACTCTCCTCTTTTCTTTTGAAACTTACTAAGTCCATCCGTACTACCGATATATTCAAAACCGCATCGCTTATAAAAACCATTCAACGTTTGGTTATGCCCAACACAATCTAACTTCAAATACTCTTTATCACTTTGCACATTCTCTTCTATCCAATGCAAAATCCATTCTCCTATTCCATGCCTCTTATACTTCCGTTTCACCGCAAATCTATGAATATATAACGAATTAGGAATTTCCTCTTTACCAAAAATATATTTATCCCAATCATTTTGTTTAGGTGATACGGTAACCGTACCGACAATCTCATCTTCTTTCACAATAACGTACGTATATTTCTCTCTTATACCTTCTAATATTTCAGCGGTAGCTTCTCCTCCTAAAAGATACTGCCACTGATCCACTTCTTTATGTTGTAACCATTGTGCTACTTCTTTTAATAGAGTGATAATGCTATTACTTTCTTCTTCTGCAGCAATTCGAATTGTATATTCTTTACTTATATTTCTCTCCATATTGCCATTCCCCCTTCAAATTACTACCATACTGACATACGAGTCCTTCCATCATTCTCGTCTGTAACATATTCAACATAAAACCCTTGATCAATTGCGTTTTCATACATCATTTCAATCTCTTCTTGGTTTTTCGCATAAACCTGTATGTAATCACCATCCGCTACTAATACGACTACTTTACACTTACTCTCTTTAAATTCTTCATATGTTTCAATATCTACTACTTCCTCTCCTTTTGGATACGCTTTTAAATCTGCAAAAATGAGATAATATATGTTGTCTTTTATTAATTTTTTCAATTCTAATCCACTCATTACCTTGTTATCTTCTGAAAATAATTCTGTTCCTAATCCATCAGGCAATATGAAATAAGATTCCTCGTTTTCCACTCGCCAATCAAATGAAGTAATATCAATTGGCTTTAACACTTTCCAAAGTAAATTATCATTTTCATTTGGAATATCTACAAAAATTCCTCTTTTCATTTGTTTGCTCCTAGCTTATTTATTTTCGTTCCATACATTATATACCAAATTCAACTACTATATTTTGTCGATACCTATGTAACTTGTATTTCACCGCGAAAAAACCGTCCCACTACTTATGAAACGGTTTCTTTCTACTTACATTTAAGTTTTTCATTAAATTATTGCACTGCGTTTTAAAATAATTTCTAATATGTTCAGCACATCAGCCATTCATTTTTAACACTCACTTCGACTTCACAAAATAATATAAAAACCACACCGCATGATTTTGTTCATCTGCAGCTATTCTGCGCAATAACTCTTTCATAGATGCATCTGCTGCTTCATCTGAAATTTCCAAGTAAAAATCTACGGTCTTTTGCTCATCTTGTATAGCGAACTCTAATCCCTGTAAGTACGTATTAGGGCAATTTTCCGTAATCTGTGGTTTCGGCTGTCTGCCAGTTAAATTCGTATAGATTTGTACAAAATGATGAAAATGCCTTATTTCATCATTACGGATTTCAAGAATTTGTTTTTGTTCTACTTGATTTGGAGCCATGTTAGCTAATTTTGCATAGCAACTTATAGCGCTATACTCTCCGTTTATAGCTTTTTCAATATCACTAATTAGCTTATCATTCTGTCTATACCAATTATCATAATTCGAATTATACATCGTATCCCCTCCATTATTTCGCATAACATTTTATGCATTTTGAAATAGTAGGAGCATGTATACAAAAAAGAACCGCAAATCCAAACTCTTCGATTACCTTTAAAATATTGAAGAACCTATCTATCACTGCTTTATTTTCTTATAGAGTAATAATGAGTTCACCAAAAAAAACGGTTCACTATTAGTGAACCGTTTTTTATCTATTACACGTATCATTCCATTTTATTTATACACAATTTTAAAATACGAATAAATAGTTAACACATAATATCCAACATAAATTATACAATATGCACCACTACTAATTAAAATAGGAATAATGATGTTATATATAGGCATGTTGTTTATTATTGGTATCGCAAATAAGCTATGAACAAGTCCGACTATTAGAGGTGAAATAAAACTAAAGCTAACTTGCTTCGAAATTGACTTTCTTACCTCTTTTTTCGTAACACCTATTTTACGAAGAGTTTCATAATATCTCTGATTAGCATACGCTTCAGATAATTGTTTATAATATATAATTGAACCTGTCGCCAATACAAATATAACCCCTAAAAAACTTCCAATAAATAACGCAACTCCATACAGTTGCATAAAATCTCCATTTGTTTCAGATTGCCCTACATAATACCCTGCTGCGACTGTACTAATTGCAGTTAAAGCTGTAGCGCTTAATATAGCAATTATTGCAAGTAACTTAGCGTTTCCTTTTACTCGGTATAGTAATTGCGAAATGTTTATTATATTTATACCGCTATAAAATATTTCTCTTTTACTTCTAATTTTCTTTAAAACAATAACTGTATAAGAAGTGAATAGAAAATATGTCCCAAAAACAACTAAAAACAAAATAAAAACTGGAATCATTATAGGATTTATAATAGGGTTCATAGGATCAATGGGATTCCGCACAATATTTACTACTTCACGGAAGAAGCCTGCTAGTATATATCCTAATCCCATTAAAATAAGACCTATATACGCCCTAGGTACAGAACCTTTTGGCATCCGTTCTCCTTGATGATTAGCTTGAAACATTTCAATCAATGGAAATTTATAAATAATGCGAGAGTTTTTCCATGCTGTATATAATAAAATAGATAAAAAGACGATGAACGTGTCTATTATCGCTTTTATAGATAACTCGAAATGAATAGGTACATTTAATTTCATTAAACTCATTAGCAGTTCTAAAAATAACTTAAAACTCATACTGCCAATCAGTATGCCAACTACTAAAGCAACGCCTCCCATTATCATAGTCTCACAAAATAACATCGTACCAATTTGTTTTTTAGTTATTCCTAGTAAAGAATATAATCCTACCTCTTTTTTTCGTTTCCTTATAAAAAAATTAGTAGAATAAATAATAAATATAGCTATAAAAATAATGAGAATCACTTTTGAAGATTGAAGAACACTATTAATCATCACATTATTAACCATTTCTTTTTTTATTTGAGTACTATATCGAAGTGATGCAAATATAAAATAGATAAGCATACTTGAAGCTAACGATACAAAATAGAGTATATACTCTTTAAAATTACGCCGTATGTTACGTTGAACTATATTAAATAAATTCATTTATCTTAACCTCCAGGAAATGATTGATGCAAAATATTACAAAGGGCAATGCTAGATAAGGTCACCAGCCATCCCTCCAGAAATGGAAGACATTACATCAATGATTTGTTTTCAAAAAAATTACCCTTTTCACTTATTCATACCGCAGACACTCAATCGGATCCAATTTAGCCGCTTTATTAGCCGGCAGTATGCCAAAGACAATACCAATTGACATCGATATTCCAACTGAGAGTAATCCAAGACTTACAGAAATAACTAGTGGCCATTCACCTATTGACGAAGCGATCCAAGCAAAAAACATACCTAATCCAAAACCAACCGTCCCGCCTAATGACGTTAAAATACATGCTTCGATGAGAAATTGTGTTAATATTTTTCCTCTCGTTGCACCGAGCGCTTTTCGAATACCTATTTCACGTGTACGCTCTGTAACGGATACAAGCATGATATTCATCACACCAATACCACCTACGATTAAGGAAATTCCAGCAATACTAGCAAATACTATTTTCATCGTTCGTGTTGACTCTTCTATTTTTTGACCATATGCTTTCGTATCCTCGACTGTAAAAGAATGCTCAAATTCTGGGGATTTCAATTCATCCAATACAGATATAGCTTGTTTTTCTACAGCCTCTCGCTCACTTGGAGAAGTTAACTTAATTTTCACTGTATCGTATTCCTCAATCCCTGCAATTAAAGGTGCATTGTCGATAGATGTATATCCTTCATACAATTTAAATTGACGTTGAAAACCGTCTTCATATTTGTACACCCCAACAACCTTATATGGTTTTCCTTTTATATCTATATACAAATCATCTTTCCAATTATCAAATAGTGTTTTAAATAAATCTTCAGCTACAATTACAACAGGAATTGGCTTTTTTAGTTCATCCGGTGTTAACTCTCGCCCATGTACCATTTTCATTTTAGAGTCCTGCATAAAGTTTCCTGTTCCCCCATTTAAACTAAAGGAAACATTTTTTGATCCCGTATATACTTTTACGTCCATATGCACATTGGGATACACATCTTTTACACCTCGTATCACTTGCAATTGCTTTACCATATGTGGTGTAATTTTTGCTTTTTCTGTCGGAGAATCCGGGTTGAAGTATTCTATTTTAAGTTCATCCATATGCTGATTCTCTGCAAGTTCCTTTTGCATCTTTGCAGTCTGTCCATCTCCCATTGAAATAATTGTAATAATTGCACTGATTCCAATAATAATGCCTAGCATTGTTAATATAGATCGCATTTTATGCGCAAAAATAGAAGATATGGCCATGCGTATATTTTCATTCGTATTCAAATTTATTCTCTCCAATCTTGTACGATATTGCCGTCACGAATTACAATTTGACGTACTGCTGCTTCTCCGATTTCACGATCGTGAGTAATCATAATAATCGTTGAACCTTGTTTATTTAATTCGTAAAAGAGCTCCATAATTTGTTCACTCGTTTTCGTATCAAGTGCACCAGTTGGTTCATCGGCTAAAATAAATTTCGGATTATTTACAATCGCACGCGCTACAGCAACACGCTGTTTTTGACCACCTGATAGCTCACTTGGAAGATGGGTAGCACGGTCAGCTAACCCAACTTTCGTTAAAGCAGCTAACGAACGCTCACGTCTTTCTTTTTTATCAACTCCTGCATAAATAAGAGGTAATTCTACATTTTGAAGTGCTGTAAGCCTTGGTAGTAACATGAAATTTTGAAATACAAAGCCGATTTCTTTATTACGAACGTGTGCAAGTTCTGTTTCAGACATGGTTGAAATATTTTGACCAGCTAGCTCATACGTATCTGCCGTTGGTTTATCTAAACAACCGATAATGTTCATTAAGGTTGACTTACCAGAACCAGATGGTCCCATAATGGAAGTGAATTCCCCCTGGTTCAGTATTATATCGATTCCATGTAATATTTGGACGGACTCTGTACCGTTTTGAAAAGATTTCATGATGCCTTTTAAATGAATCATTTTGTGTTAACCTCCATACCATCTTTTACATTTTTCATAGGTTCAGAGATAATTTGTACACCTTTTTTCACTCCAGAAACTTTTGCTTCATGATTCGTTTCAAATTCAACCGTAACCACTTGTTCTTTCACTTTTCCATCTTTTACAACGAAGACAACATCTTTGTCACCTTTTTTCACCATACTGCTTTTCGGAACGATTGTACCTGTTGCTTCACCTGTTTTGTTTGTCACGTTTACGTGGAAACCGATTTGTAATCCTTCACTATCGTTCAATGTAACAGTGAATGGATAGCTGGAAACTGTTTTATTTTCATCCATATTTTTTAATGGTGTGGATCCGATTTCTGTAACTTTTCCTGTCCACGTCTTACTAGATACAGTTTTTGATGAAACTGTTACTTCTTGCCCAATCTTCACACTCGCAAGCTCATATTCAGACAGTTGGCCTTTTACTTTAAATGGACCAGCGTGACGAAGCGTAATTCCGCTCATACCAGCATCATTATTTTTGACAATGCCATCAATTACACCATCAGCCGGGCTCGTTACAGAAAGTGTGTTCACTTTCTCTTTTGCTGATTTAATTATTTCATCAGCTTTTTCTACTTCAAACTTTTTCATTTCAAGTTGCGATTCTAATTGTTGCACTTCGATTTCTGATGCTTTTAACGCTTCCTCAGGAAGGCCAGCGTTTTTATCTTTTTTTAGTTTCTGCTTCGCTGCATCCATTTGTTTCTGATGCAATGTTACACCTTGTTTAGTAATAGGGTCATTATATTTAAAAAGAAGCTGTCCTTTTTTACTTCATCACCTTTTTTAACAGCTAATTCATTCGTACCTTTTGTTGGATCGAATGAAATTGCTTCTATACCATTTGGGATAACTTCGCCACCTAATTTTTTCTCATTCTCTATTTGTTTTTCTGTCACTTCATATATTTTATAAGTTTTAACTGGTTCAGATTCTCCTGCAAATGTCATATAAGACCCGACCCCTAAACCAATTGTAATTACACCAACGATGACTAGTTTTTTTGCTTTCTTCATAATATCCTCACTTTTTCATGTGTTTTATTTTTAGAAACTGTATATCCTCTTCTTTAATAGTTTTTGATATATAAAGCCCCGTACATACTATGTACAATATAAAAAGCCCCACTTTTTCATTACCAGTTCCTCCTTGACCTAACATACGTATAGGATAGAAAAAACTAGTTAAATAAAAAGTGGGGTAAACATTAAATTTTTATTAAATTCTTGAACTCTCTTCTTTTGGCAATCTTACTTCAAATATTGTTCTAATTATATTACTTTCTACTGAAATCGTCCCATTATGCTGTTCAACAATATTTTTAGCAATAAATAACCCAAGGCCCGTACCGCCCTGCTGCCCTGTTCTTGCTTTATCACCTGTATAAAGCATGTCAAAAAGATAAGGCAAATCTTCTTCTGGAATGCTATCTCCGTAATTAATAATTTGTACGATAACCTCTCCATTATCAATATATCCATTCATATCAACAAATTGTCCATTATCTCCGTATCTAACTGCATTTGTTACAAGATTTTCAAATACTCGAGCTAACAAATTCCCGTCACCGTAAATATATAAATGAGGATTAACATTCAACCTAGCTTCTAAATGATGTTTCTCCAATAATGGATACAATTCCTCATCTAACTGTATAAGCAACTCACTTATATTAATTGTTTTTTTATCTAACTTTAGCACGCCATAATTCATTCGCGTAATTTCAAATAACTCATCAATTAAACTTTCAAGTCGCTGCGATTTCGCAAATGCAATCATAGAAAAACGTTTAATCTGCTCCTTTGACAAATTCTCATCTTTAAGAATTAAATCTAAATAACCTAAAACTGATGTTAAAGGCGTTCTTAAATCATGTGCTAAGTTAACAATGAGCTGATCTTTACTACTTTCTGCAAAATCACCTCTCTCAACCGCCTCTTTTAATTTTTCACTCGCTATATTAATTTCACGCGCAATCTCGCCAAATTCATCATTTGAAGTAATATGAACTTTCTTTGTAAAATCACCGTTAGCAAGATGGTGAATACCGTTAGAAATTTCATTAAAATATTTTAAGTATGGTTTTGTTAAAAAGAAAAAGAATACAACAGATAGTGGGATAAAACACATTAAAAAGAATTTAATATCTACGATTGGTCTAAATTGGGCTAAGTAATCTTCGTAATGTACCATCGTTCTATAATAAAGCTGTAATACTTTATAGATTATATATGTTCCGCCAGCTGCTAACACCATGCTTAGCGCAAACAAAGCAATCATTTTAAAACGAAAACTTCTCATCATGTTAGCCATTGAAAGTATAACCTACCCCCCATACCGTTTTTATTAACTTATTCTTTCTTGTATCCTCCCCAATTTTTTTTCGTAAAGTACGAATATGTACGGCAACTGTACTTCCCCCATCATAATAATCATCCGCCCACACTTGCTGAAGGATATTTTCCACACTGTACACTTTTTTCGGATGGCTCACTAATAAATATAAAATATCAAACTCTTTTGGGGTTAATTCAATTTGTTCTCCGTATACATTTAGCTTTCGTTGCTCAAGATTAATAACCACTCCGCCTACTTCTAAAACGGATTTGTTCTCCTCTACTTTCGGTTGATTTAACGTAAGAAATCGACGTAGTTGTGCATTTACACGCGCAACTAATTCAATTGGGGCAAAAGGCTTTGTCATATAATCATCCGCACCTAGTACAAGACCTGTCACCTTATCAAAATCAGATGTTTTCGCGCTTAGAAAAATGATTGGCATATTATACTTCACACGAATTTGTCGCGTTACTTCATAACCATCCATTTTTGGCATCATAATATCTAAAGTAACTAAATCAATTGGTTGCGATTGAATAATAAGAACAGCTTCTTCTCCATCAGTAGCTTTCACAACATGATAACCTTCTTTCTCTAAATGTATCCCAATTAATTCAGCAATTTCCACCTCATCATCCGCTATTAAAATTGAAATCTGCTTCATTTTGCTCTTCCCCTCATTCCTTTTTCATACGTCCAATTTTAAACTAGTCTATTTTGTTTATATCATCTTAAAAGAACATTATTATGAGATTCTTACTTTTTAGAGATAACTTCGAGTACTATATTTCTTCTGCATTTTTTTTGCATGTTTATGTTTTGTTAACTTTGCAACACCCTCTACGATTTCACATTTTATGGTAGAAAATGTAGAAAAACTAACAAAACTAAAGTATATCAGAGATAATAATTATATAGTACAACAGATTTTACAGTAGGATCCCTTCATATCAAGCCTAGCTAAGTGACAGTTAGTTTCACAAATAACTAACTTCCTTTCATTATATCAATATATTTTGTACCCTTACTTGTATTTCAACATAAAAACCGCTCCACTACTAGTGAAACGGTTTTTCCTTTACTTATTTTTATGCATTCACTTCAGTTTTTTGCTCCTTTACTACACTACGTTTGAAAGCTGTTCCAAGTATAATAACCACGCTTACTACACCAATCCAAACGAGTACAGTAAGAGGAGTATTCCAAGCTAATCCTTTTCCAAAGAAGAATATTTCTCTAAGCCCTTCAATCATAAATCGCATTGGCAACCATGCGTACACCCAATCTTGATAAAATGGTGACATCATTTCAGGCGCTAATGCTAATAGCGGTGCCCCAAAGAAAAGTAATAGAGCGAATATACCTATACCCTTTAGTCCAACTAATGAAAGCACCGCAGAAATCATTAAGAAGAAACAAAAAGAAGTAATGGATAAGAACAAAGCCGTATCCGTGAAATTCGGGATATTTAATCCTACCATTCCATCCGCAATCCATGTAAGACCAAATCCAATTACAAGTGTAGCAATTGCTCCTGTTACTATTTGTTTTAGTTTCAATACGAAGTTCTCTTTTCTTGTACCCACTTGCGCTTTACTTATCGCAATAAAGATAATTGCTGCGCTCGCTAAACTTGCAATCCATAACGGCTGGAATAAAGACATTGGCGAGTTACCGTTCGCACTATTTTTGCCGATTTCATTCACATTTGTCACTTTCTTCGTAATAGGTGTTACTACATTTGAAACTTGGTCTGCTGTTAATGTAGCTCCTTTTGCTTTCAATCCTTCTAATAGTTGTGTACGAACAGTATTGTTCATATTATCAACGATCGCATTTAACATTTGTCCTGCCATAGTTGATGCTGCTGTATTCATTCCTTGATTGATGAATATTTCTACCTCTGGCGAAGATGGCTGTGGTGTTCGTAATGATGCTTGTTTTGTGCTAAAGTCTTTCGGAATAACCAATGCTGCATAATATTCTTGATTATTTAAGCCTTTTTGAACTGCTTCTTTATTTTGCACTTCTACCCACTTTACCGCAGGTTCTTCCTCTGATTTTGATGTCTTTTTCATATTATCAACAATCGTTTGCCCCATATTCATCTTCGGTTGATTCGGAATTTCTACTCCTTGATCCTCATTTACAATTGCGATTGGTAAGTTTTTCGGCTTAGGTTGAACGGTTGGAAATAATGTTAATGAAAAAATAAAAACAACAAGTAGTGCAATAACTGGAGATAACAATAAAAGTTTGTTTTTAAACATTTTCTTTTCTCCTCCTTTAATTTGATTTATAATAACCAACAACGTGTTGTTTATTTATATTTGAATTATATGTTCGAGTTGAACCTTATACAATAATCAAAAATCGTGAATGTGTCGGTTATAAGACACATCCTTGAAATGTGTTGGCTAAAATTAAGGAGGGACATACTTTGCGCGATAGTAATTTAGATTTACGTGTTATTCGTACGAAAACTGCCATACGAAATGCATTAGTGGAATTAATTGAGGAAAAAGGTTTTGACGCCATAACAGTGAAAGATATTACTACGAAAGCAAACATAAATCGTGGTACATTTTATACACATTACCAAGATAAATTTGATTTAATGACAAAATGCCAAGAAGAAATTATGCATGAATTTTCTAGCATTGCTAAACAGAGATTACCGGAAGTTATTGCTGATCTTGGATCAAGCCCTTCCCCAACAATGCCATTTATACTTATCGCTTCTATTCTTGAATTTCTAAATGAAAATAGTGATTTTATGAAAGCTGTACTAAGCCCAAAAGGAGATTTATCTTTCCAAACGAAACTGAAAGACTTTATGTGGAAAACACTATTTGAAGATACGAATGGTCCTCTCATTAATAAGGAGAATTTACTTGTCCCAAGCCAATACTTAGCTTCTTATATGGCATCTGCTCATATAGGTGTCATTCAACAATGGTTAAATAACGGACAAAAAGAAACACCTGAGGAGATTGCTCGTATTTTATCAACAATCGCAGTCCATGGACCTTTTTATGCGGCTGGTTTAAAGAAATAAGTCCGCTATATAATAAAAGATCATCCACTATAATAGCGGATGATCTTTTATTTCATTACAACACTTCAATATAGCCTTCTGTTCCATGTACCCGAATTCGTTGTCCGTCTTTTATTAATTTCGTAGCATTCTCTACCCCGACGACTGCTGGTAATCCATATTCACGTGCAATAACTGCTCCGTGTGTCATCAGTCCGCCAACTTCAGTGACTAACCCTTTTATAGACACAAACAATGGTGTCCAGCCAGGATCAGTAAAGGCAGTAACTAATATATCTCCATCTTCTAAATTCGCATCTTCCATATTTAAAATAACGCGTGCTCTCCCCTCAATCACTCCTGAAGAAACAGGCAGACCTACGATTGCTTCAGCCGGGAGATTTTCTCGTTTGTACTTCCCAGTAATGATTTCTCCATCAGACGTCATTACACGTGGAGGCGTTAGTTTTTCATATAATTTGTAATCATTTTTTTGTTTATGAATAAGCTCGTAATCTAGTTTATTCGTAAGGACAACTTCGTGAAGTTCTTCAAAAGTTAGATAGTATATATCTTCTACTTCATCAATAACTTTATTTTGCACGAGTTGCTCGGCTTCTTTCAATATTGCCTGCTTATATATGAAATAGCGATTAATCATACCGTATTTTGGATATTCACGATAACCGATAAAATTCCGGATGTTACGAATCATTCGCTTCGTCTCTTCTACTTTTTGTTTACCATCCGGCAAATGCTGCAATCGATCTACTAACTCTTCTTCTTTTTTCAAAGCTTCCTGCAGTCCTTCTTCAAATTTCCGTTTACTAGCACCATCTTCAAAATCTCTTATATTATTTAAAATCATCGGGATAATGGTTGTTGGCTTTTCACTCCAGCGCGTTTTCGTAATGTCGATTTCTCCGCTGCATCTCATTCCGTATTTATTTAGAAAAGTTAGAATGGCATCTCTAGCTTTTTCTCCGCCTTTAAATTGATCGAATTCATCTAAAAAGTTATCATTTTCTACATGTTGTAAATACGCAATAACTTCTGGATATGGCCGAATCACATCAGCAACATCGAGTAATGCTAGCCCCATTTCAGACGTAATATTGTTTTGTACTGATTGAGAAAGTGTGTCTGCTGCATTCTTTTCGCCTAGCCATTGCTCCATTTTTTCATTGATCCATGTTGAAGCATCCATACCTGCCATAATGACAGCCATACTTTGCGGATGAAATAATATTTTCTTTAATTGCTGCATATCTTCCAAAATAAAATCAAGTACATCCACCCCTGATTTCGTTTGCATGTTTCGTTTTAACTCTTCGATTGATGCTTGATTCATCTTTATTAAATCCGTAACGATTGATCGATTGTTTTCGATTTTTGGTTGTGAACTTGCAGGTGGTCCACTTTTACCAACACTCTTTTCTTTTTCATCATCTGGTAACAATGTAATAAAATCATCTCGCTCGACTACAGTTGTTAATGCATCTTTAATAAGCGGTTCCGAATTCCCTATCATATTTAATAAAAGTTCTCTACTAGTAGGCGAAGCCAATCTTTGTGCAACATCAACAAACAACCTTCCTCCAGCTTGAAACCTCTGTCCAAAAGATGTTAACTGGAATAAAGACATTCCTAATGGCTTCAAGGGGTCGGTCATCATTTGCTGGTGACCAACTGATACATACACATGATTTTCCCCATCATTTACTTCTGGTATTGGATATAAAGTCGTGATTGGGCGACTTTGGACAATATAAAATGTATCATCCACTAAACACCATTCAATATCTTGCGGACAACCAAAATAAGCTTCAATCTGTCTTCCAATCTGTGCTAGTTGTAATATTTGTGGTTCAGACAATGTTTGAAGCTTTTGCTGAGCCGGATCAATCTGTTTCGTCTCCGTTCCGCCATCTTTTAAAGCATAAATAGCTAATTTTTTAGTTGCTATCATCTTTCCGGTAATTTCGCCTTCTTTTACTTTATAATTATCGGCAGAGACCAGTCCTGATACTAATGCCTCACCAAGTCCAAAACTGGCATCGATTGATACTACCTTTCGGTTAGAAGTAACCGGATCAGCAGTAAATAAAATGCCCGAAGCCTCAGGGAAAACCATTTTTTGAACGACAACACATATAGAAACTTGATTATGTTCAAAATCATTTTGCATGCGGTACATAACTGCTCGCTCTGTAAATAAAGAAGCCCAGCACTTTCTTACATGCTGCAAAATCACTTCTTCTCCGATAATATTTAAATACGTATCTTGTTGACCAGCAAATGAGGCATACGGTAAATCTTCAGCCGTAGCACTAGAACGCACGGCATACGCATGTTCATTTCCAAAACGTGAGAGATAATGAGCTACCGCTTCCACTACTTCAGAAGGGATTTCTACTGCCATAATGACTTCTCTAATCTTCTTACTAATTCCACCGATTTGGGATCGCTCTTCCATTTTCAACTTTGTTAGCTGCTGCAACAAAGTTTGAAGCTCGTCATTTTGCTCGATGGCCTTTTCATACCCTACCGTTGTAACACAAAAACCTTCTGGCACTTGTATACCTTGAATGTTTGATAATGCCCCTAAATTCAATCCTTTTCCGCCAACGAGCGAAAGCTGCGTTTTTTCTATTTCCTGAAAATCGAGAACGAAAGAACTCATGTAACATCTCTCCTTACTATGTGTGTGTTCTTGATTGTAGCAGTAGTAAATGAGAATAAACAGTCTATTTCGAACTTGATTTACATGATATAATTAAGTTAGGAAGAGATGATTTTTTATTTCTCCCCCTCTAATTCACTTCAATTACATCAACAAACTTAAACATCCTTTGATTATGAAAAGCATCGGTACAAGTAATCGTCTTATTTAATGGATTTATATCAGCTACTGTTATGTAATTTTTATATAGATAGCCCTCTTTATAATATGTAAGTAAAACCTCTTCTTCACCTAAATATGAAATTAACAGCTTATTTTCAATCCTTTCTTTTGCATCTTGCGTTAAAATTGGACGCGGGACTTTTGTTTGCTCCTGTATCATTTCTTTAATACAGACGAACTGTTCTGGCATACTAGCAAACGGTTGCCACTTTACCATTCCTCTTCCTTTTGGCATATTAGCATTCTTCACGATTTGTGCCCTCCTAGTAATGTGTTTCTATATCTTGCTGTTGCGACGCTTGTGTAAGAAACCCCACGTAAAATACTGTTCTTACCAAATCGTGTTCGAATTTCGTCCATAACCTTCGTTAATCTCATTTCTTTTTCTCTTTGTATAATGTTATCGAAAAGCGAAATTTGCTCTTCTCCTTCATATATTAAATTTGTTAAGGAAAGACTTATCGAGCGAATCGGCTCTCCTGTATGCCGTTCGTATAAAAAATATGTACAAACGTTGTAAATATCCATCGTTAAATTTGTTGCTCTGTTTAACGTATATGCTTTTTTTATTCCTCCTCCGTATTCCTTGCTATACCCGACTGAAAAATGTATCGTTTGCGCGTATTTCTTTTCCCTTCTCAACCTATAACAAACTTCTTCTATATGCTCTAATAAAATAACTATGAACTCTTCTATCGAATAATCCCGTAATAATATTTGGCTTTTCGCTATAGATGTTGTCGCTGGAACGTATTTCTCTGCTATTCTGCTAAAATCAATCCCGTTACTATGTAGATGTAATTCTTCCCCTATTACACCGAAAGATTGCTTTAAATATTTCAAAGGATACTGAGCTAATTCTCCAATTATATGTATACCTTTTCGATTCAATTTCATTTCAGTTTTATACGATATACCCCAAAATTTACTGAGTGGTCTAATACTCCATAACTTCTCGGGTATATCGTCATACGTCCACTGTTCTATTCCATCTTTATTCTTTTTCGCCTCAACATCCATCGCTACTTTACTCAATAATAAATTCGGACCAATACCAATCGTACTTTCGATCCGTGTACGTTCATATATTTCTCTCTTGAACTTTAATGCGAATTCGCACGGATTACTCGCAAATAAATGAATACTTGCAGTCATATCCATGAAAAACTCATCGATACTATATTGATGAAAATCTTCCGGCGCAACATACTGTAAAGCTAAGCCCGTTATGTAATTTGAACATTTCACATACGTATGCATAACTGGATTCACAATAATAATATCTTGCCGCTTCGGTATTTCGTACAAACGAGCCATCTTCTTTATTCCTAACGCTTTTAATGGCGGTGTTGCTGCCAATACAATTGATCCACTGCGGTTTACATCTCCTACGACAGCCAATTTTGTATAACGTGGATCAAGTCCTTTTTTAATACATGATACGCTCGCATAAAAGCTACGAAGATCTACACAAAGAATAATGCGATTTGGTAAAAGAGAATAATCATACAAGGTTATCACTCCTAACAAAAGAACGTCTGTTCTTATTATATACGAACTAACGTTCTTTTTAAAGGTATTTTCATGAAAATTTTGGTTAAAATAACCTTACTTTAAAAATTTTTTTAAGAAAAACTTAAGAAATTCCCCGCTATATTCATAAGAAGTTTTTTCTATACTGAAAAACGTAAATACGTAAAAGGAGAAACAATCATGAAGAAATTTGTACTTTACATAATAGGAATAGGCCTCCCTATATACTTACTACCTTTCATATTACGCGGAGATTTAGACAGATTTAATCCGATTGCTGAAGAAAAAAATGTATACGCTATTACGGAGGAATATGGCGTTCCAGATTACCATCATAAAGGAAGAGCTATGTACTCGCTAAAAGGTGTTGATGAATTAAGGAATGAGAAGGAATATAAAGTAGGAACGAACACTCCTAATGATTTTATAAGAAAAACTTACTTAAAAATTCATGTGAAAGGTAAGTATGTCTATTCCTACGACATTATTTCTGAAAAGGACATTCCGGAGAAAATAAGGGGCCAATTGGAGATAGCAAATAAATAAAAGAGCCAATTCGTACGAGTTGGCTCTTTATTATCTCTCCCACCTACCGTTAGGCTATCTTCCTACACATGCTTGAGATGGGAGAATCCTTTCGGTAAATTTATTACATTCGCTATCATTGTTTTAATAACCATTCTTCAATTACTTTCACTGTTTCATCTCGTTGTGCTTTTGACGTAATTAAGCTCGCATTATCACCTTTTTGCTCACCATACATGCCAAAATGAGCATGGTTTCCGCCTTTTATCATGTGCATAGCTGTATTCTTTGACATTAACTTTTTATTGCTCTCTATTTTTTCTACAGTTGCTAAAGCATCTACTTCCCCATAAATTGATAACATTGGAATCGATTTAGTAGAGAAATCATCTGCAGGATACGAACCTAAGAAAATGATCCCGTCTACCTTGTCTTCATGTTGAAAGGCATACTTAGAAATCATAGCTCCTCCCATTGAATGCCCCGCAACATACCATTTTTGAACTTCAGGATACTGTTCAATTACACTGTCTACTGCATTGATTCCAAGTATCGCTAAATTTAATGGTAACTTAGGCATTACTACAACATGCCCCTCTTTTGCAAGAGCTTTTCCTAAGTAACTATAAGCCTCAGCTTCTACTTTAGCTCCTTGATAAAAAATAACCCCTATTTTAGCATCTTTCTCTCCAAATACTATATTACCTTCATCTTTTTTATCATCTACTAACGACAAAGCCTCTTTCGTTGGTTTATAAGTAAACTGAGACCAAGTCAAAAACGTAATACTTCCTATAAGTAAAATACCTAGTAAAGAGTAAAGAACAATTTTCATCCACTTCTTCACATATATGCCCTCCCTAAGATGTGTATATTTTATACTTTAAATGATTATTTATATAATTGTCGAATAATCTTAACTAATAAATTTAGAAAAAATAATACGAGCCCTCAAATGCCGTTTTAAAATGAGTTCAATATATTCATCCTAAAACACAGGCTTCATACACAAAGTAAAATTCCATAAAGAAAAAGCCGATTTCTTTATCGTATAGGAAATCGACTTTTGGCTTAATTATTGATTTAGTAATAAAAACACCTTTTAAAATAACTATGTTTATACTATAGACGTTGATCTTTTTGGAAGTTTAGACGAAAATGATCCTCATCATTATATACCCCAAATTCATACCCTTGCTCTTTATAAAATTTAATAATTTCAGGAAGAGCTTGTAATGTTTGTGCTTTTTCATGCATTAAAACAACTTCTACTTCTTCTGTTGTCTGTTTTTTTACATTTTCGATAATCTGAGTTGGATTATCTTTTAATTTCCAATCATTTGAGTCTACTGTCCAATCCCAAACTTTTATTGCTGCTTCTACAATTTGATTCCGAATTTCCTCTCCCTTTAATCCTGGTGCAGATCCATATGGCGGACGGACCAGTTTAGGAGTTGTACCCGTAATATTATGGATAAGATCTAACGTTTCTTTCATCTCTGGTACAAATTGTCCCTTTTTGTATAGCTTATCACTATTATGTGTCATACTATGTGCACCAATATAATGTCCTTCTTTTACTGCTCGTTTTACATTTTCCTGAAAACCTGTATTTTGTAAATTGCTACCTTGCATAAAAAATGTAGAGGCAACATTTTGCTCTTTTAGTACATCTAAAAATTTCCCAGTCAATTCGCTAGGACCGTCATCAAATGTTAAATAGACAACTTTTCCTACCGGTTTTCCATCAGGTCTTTTTTGTTTTGCTGGTGATGTTTCCTTTTTCTTTTCTTGTTGTTGCGTATTAACTTGTTTCATACTTTCATTAGCTACTCCCTTCGCTGGGATAGAGTGCCATTTTCCAATTAAAAAGAAAGTGAAAAAGGTCGTTGCTAAAACAACTCCTAGAGATATTATTACCTTAGTTAATCGACTTGTTTTTTTCTTACTTTGTGATTCTTTCATTATTTTTCGATCCTTTCCCTATTAATTTTCATATTCATTATTTATAAGGCTGAGCCTTTACTCGACTGAATCATTAATTTCACCCGGTGTTTACAATAAATAGATTAATAGAGATGGATAAAGATAAAATGCAGATAATGTCGAAATCAGTTAAAGAATAGCGTATTGCATCCACTCTTTAGAAAAATATTTGTTTTTAATTTGAAAACTGGATATACACCCAAAATAAAAAATACTACTCCTCCTAATTAAGATTTAGAAAGAATAGTATTTTTCTATTTGCCTATTTTATTACATCGTAAAATAATTAATAATGCCATCCACAATTCCTTTTTGCGATTTTGCTTGGAATTCTTCTGAATTCATTCTTTTTTCATCACTCGCATTAGATGTAAACCCTAATTCTATTAGGATAGCCGGAGAAGAATTTTCTCGTAAGACAAGAAAATCACTGCCATGAACACCTCGATCTCGGCTGTCTATATTTTGATCAAAAATAGCTTCTTGTACGATCTTAGCTAATTTTTTATCTTTCCTTTTATTAGATCCATAATGAGTTGTTATTCCTTTTACATTTGTATCCTCAAAAGCATCATGATGAATGCTAATATAAAGATCCGCCGCATGTTCTTTCACTACTTTGACACGCGCTTGCAATTCTTCCTTTTGTTTTGTTTCTGAAAGTAAACTCGCATCTTTTTCACGCGTCAATATAACTTTTGCATCCGTTCTTTCTTCTAATTCTTTCTTTATATTTTGTGCTACTTTTAAATTAAGCTCTTTTTCAATCGTTCCAAATTTCTTTCCTTTCGTCCCTCTATCTCCTCCACCATGCCCTGGATCAATTACAATTGTTTTTCCTCTTAATCGTAAATCCTCTTGTGATATATTTTTATGCCCCTTAGCATGTATGAAACTAACTCCTGTGCCCATTATTAATATTATAAATAAAAGCAATGTCACTCTTTTTTTCATTTTAACAATCTCCTTATCAGCTTTTCATTCCCTTTCTAATGAAGATATTAATGAATGCTGATAAAGATAAAATGCAGATAATGTCGATTTTGTTTAAAAATGATAAAAACGTGTAGAATGAAAATTCTACACGTTTTTATTTAAGTAGAAGAAAAATAACACTCCATCTTCTGTATTCGAAACACCATATTCCGCACCATGCAGCTCTAATATATTTTTTGAAATAGCAAGGCCCAATCCTGTTCCACCTTTGGAGCGTTGACGAGACGTATCTCCTCGATAAAAACGATCCCATATTTTCTCTAAATGTTCTAGTTCAATATGTGCTCCTTTATTTTCTACACATACTTTTACACGTTCATTCTCTTCTATTGTAGAAATAATAATATTCTCCTGTTCTGGTGTGTAACGAATCGCATTCGTAATAAAGTTAGTAACCACCTGTTCTATTCGATGTGGATTTGCAACTACCTCAATTTTAGAAAGTTGTTTATGCACATGTAATTGCTTAGCTATTATATCCGAGGTTAATTGCTCACATATATAATCAATCATCTCATCAATATGGAAAACATCCATTTCCATTTTATACGTACCAGACTCGAATTTTGCTAACTCCAGCATATCAATAATAAGCATATCCATTTTATCTACTTCTTTTGACATTGCTTTAAAGTAATAATCCTTTTTATTACTAGCAACACCATCCTCCAAAATTGAAATACAGCTCTTCATAATACTTAAAGGTGTTTTTAACTCATGTGAAACACCCGCGATAAATTCTTTACGTGTATTTTCTAATTGCTTTTCTTTCTCTATATCTTGCTGCAATTGATTAATATACGAATGCAAAGCCTTAGAAAGTGTATTAATATTTTGTGATAAAGCACCTATTTCATCCTTTGTAGTAATAGGTATCGTCTCTGAGAAATCTAAACCAGCGATTTTTTTTGTAGTATCATTTATTTGTAATAGTGGTTTGGCGATTTTATTTGAATAATAGAACGATATCAAAACGATTAAAATCAAAACAAAGATAATTAAATATACATAATAATCCTTTATCATTTGCACAGCTTCATCAACTGGTTGCAATGATGTCATAGCAAATATATAATTTACCTTACCATCTGCATCTATTGTTGGTTTGATTAATAGTTTATATTTAATATCATTTTCTTCATAATCCACTATTTCTGTAGAAGTAATATTATTTGGTTTTTGATTTAATATTAAATCAACCTGAAATTGTTTTATTCTATCTATTAACACACGATTTCCATAAATAGAGTTAGTTCCTACAGTACCCTCCGGTAACTGCACGTTCTTAATACTTCCTGCTAAATATAACTGTGAATTTTCTTTTGAAGATGCGACTTTTGGGCCATATAACTTCTCTGACAACTGCTTGTTCTCCAAACCAATATTCTTCTCTTTTATTGTTAACATCGCAGGGACTACTGCATCACCTTCCTGCACTCCATCGATAATAATATGACTCCCCTGTTCTAAACTATCTTTTATCCTTTGTATATCTTCTAAATTAACAAAACTATACAACGGTATCTGAATTAAACGTTCAGAAAAGGTGTTATTTCCGTTAGGATCTAACTGAATTTCTAAAGAAAAATCACTTGCATATTTTATATTCCCTACCCTATCTAGCGTTGTAATCCATGTCGCATTATCTTGGTAGAAATTTTGTTCCAACTCTTGAATCCTTTTCGCGTCATCTCCAGCTTTTATATATGCCTTTTCAAAGGATTGAATATTCGTTTTAATATCATTAACTTTTCGATTCGAATAATATTGCTTAAAAAATATGGTTTGTCCAATAAAAATAGTCACTAAAATAAGTGTGCATAATGCCGTAGTTAATATAAATAACTTTAATACAATTCCTTTTTTCATACCTGTCCCTCAAATTTATAACCAGTTCGCACAACGGTTACAATACAAGTCGCTTTTTGTCCTAATTTATGACGCAAATTACGGATATGACTATTAACAGTACGATCATCCCCAGCGAATTCATAACCCCAAATTTTAGTGATTAGTTGTTCTCTCGAAATCACAATCCCTTGATTTTGCATGAAATACGTTAATATTTCAAATTCTGTATGTGTCATACTTATGTCTTCCCCATCTACAGTTACTGTACGAGAAGGGAAATGTACATGGATACCACTACTAGTTAATGTGTCTTCAGTAGATACATTAATAGTGGAAGAATATCGGCTTTCAATTAATCGTTTTGCCCTTGCCAATAAAATAGGAGGACTATATGGTTTTGTAACATAATCATCCGCTCCCATTTCAAATCCGAGTAAGGTATCATCTTCATCCACCCGAGCCGTTAGCATAATAATAGGTACATTAGATTTCTTCCGAATTCGCCGGCAAACCGCCCAACCATCTAATTCCGGTAACATAATGTCTAGAATAATTAAATGTACCTCATGTTCTTCAAATATAGATAACGCTTCTTTCCCATCAATCGCCTCTAAGACGTTATACCCTTCGTTTAGTAGGTAATCCTTCATGATTTCACGTAAAATATCTTCATCTTCTACAATTAAAATTGTTCTTTGCATATTTCATCTTCCCCACGATTAATTTTATTTTTATAAAGAAATAGTTCATTTTATATTTTAACCAATTAGAAATCTTTCACTATTTCTGTCACTACTAAATGTAACATAGTTATATCAAGATAATAGCATACTGATATAAAGATAAAATGCAGAGATAACTGTAATTCTTCAACAAATAATGAAACTCATCTTGAATCAAAAAATCCATACAAAAACGCCATCCTTTCTGTATATTTCTACAAACAGGATAGCGCTTTTTCATTTTAAAGGTCGCATTCTATGATAAATTATATTAATAAAGTAATATCAACTATACGTAATAATCGATATTTAATCGATATTAGAACTTATTACTTTATATTTATCTTCTTTTGCAACATCTATAATTGCATCAATTTTTTGTTGTTCATTATTCAGCTCATGTCCTTCGATCCAAACTTTATATCCTATTTCTCCCACTACTCCAACTTTAGTTATAACAACATCTAACTGTTTTTCTTTTTGAAAATATTCAATAGCAGTTGCCTTTGCTTTTTCTTGAGTTTTTGGAAATTCTTTGTCACTTAATGGATCTTTCGTTGTTAATGTAATGTAAGAGACAAAACCAATAATAATTAAAGTTATGGTAGAAAGTCCAACTAAAACTATTTTTTTCATTCTTCTTCATCCTTGTCTATCTTTTTTTAAAGATTAACATAACATTTATCGTTTTTCAATAAAAAAATATTGTATTTTACTATTTTTTTATTGAAAATCTCTATAACTTAGACAAATATAAAAAGCATTCCTCTCACTATCCTGATCTTTATCTCAACTAATCTATTAAATAATGTAGATTTATAAAAGAGTTTGATCATTATTAAAGAAATACAAAAATAAAAACCCCAATTTCTCTATATTAAAATCGAGAAATCGGGGTTTAGTCACTTAAAAATATTTTTTATTTAAAACCAGTAACTAATTAATAGTCCTGCTGATAATAAGAAGCCAAAAATCGTATTTGTCATCGCTGTTGATTTCATTGCGATGCGCATATACCCGGGATCCTTTGCTCCTTTTTGGAAGCTTTGAATAGCAGAGATTGGCTTTTTCAAACCTAGGAACATAACTAATGCCCAAGGGCTTATATAACCCATCAACACAATTACGGCAATCCATAAATAAGCAATTAAAAAGGCTACAGCTAGTGTTACCACTGCTTTTTCTCTCCCAAGGAGGATTACCAACGTCTTTCTTCCACCTTTAATATCTTCTTCGATATCTCGGATGTTATTCGACATGTTAATTGCACCTACTAAAATTCCAATTGGAATGGAAATCAATATACTTTCAATCGTTATAGTATTCGTTTGAATAAAGAAAGCAATGAGTACAAAACATGTCCCCATTAACAATCCAGAAACTAATTCTCCAAATGGAGTGTACGCAATTGGTAATGGACCACCTGTATATAAATAGCCAACCGCCATCCCAATTAAACCAATGACAACTAACCACCAGCTGCTATTCATACAAATATAAATGCCAATAAATGCTGCTACCACATACAATAAAAGCGCAACTGTTAATACATTTTTTGGCTTCAATCCATGACGGACAATTCCACCACCGATGCCAACAGAATCAGCGGTATCTAATCCACGTTTGAAATCATAGTACTCGTTAAATAAATTCGTTGCTATTTGCAACGCTAAACATGCAACCATCATCGCAATAAATAAAAGCCAATGAATTTCGGCAACATAAAGTGATGCCACTGTCCCTAAAATTACAGGAGAAAACGTCGCCGTTAATGTATGCGGCCTCGTCATCTTCCATATTAATTTAGCGGAACTAATTTCTTTTTCATTCCCCATAACTTTGTTCAATCTCCCTACATTTTAAGTATAAAATCACTAGAAGTATCTTTCTTTCTATTTCTTGATTCACATCCATTAATTATATCAAATAAATGATACCCCTCCTAACAAATCTAATAATAGTAAAGTGAAAAATTAAAAGTTGAATTACTATTAAGCTAACAAAACTAAATTTCTTTAAATGTGGTACCGTCACCTGCCCATCAACTTAAGAAAACAGATCCACCTTAAACGAAAAAACGAGCTTTTTTATTGCAAGTTAGGGCAAAACCTCATTCTGGAGGTAGCTCTATTTTCTTAGCTTGATAGCGATGTGATGTAAAATTAAGATTGTTCAAGTCGGAGCAAGGGACTCTATGATTGATTTCATTTTATAAGAAATCCACTGCAGAAAAAGAAAAATTTTATTTAGGAACTAATACCTCACATCCAAAAACAAGTGATACATGTACTAATTCTTATTTAATTTCATTTTTTATTAAGGCAGATTAAAAATGAATTAAAGGTGTGTGAAAAAATGGAGGAATTAAATCAAGTTTTAAACACTTCTGAAAAAATTCAGATAGATAATGAAAGTACATCAGATGTAGAACAATTATTAGACTGTTCTACTCCTTGTCAAAACGTCATAAATACTTCTGGGACAATTAGATTAACGGCCGGTACGAGTAATCCTTCATCAATTATTTTTCCAGAGCCATTACATGTTGGTGATACTTTCCCTGTAATTACAGATCCATTTTATTTAAAACTTAATGTTGCTCAATGTGATGCTCAAGCATCTGTAACTACTCCTTGTGGTGTTATAGAATGTAATGTTTCTGTATCTCAAATTACTGCAGTTGGAAATTTACCATTCTATTTTGGATTTCCAGCTCAATTTTTTCCATGTACAGGTCCAAGAACAGGATTTAGTGCATATTTAAATGATGTTGTACAAATAAACAATGTTCTTTGCTATAACTGTGATGGATCTTTACCTCTATTATGTGTAAATGGACTTTCACAAGTAAATGGTACAGCAACTTTAGTAAGCATTCGTCGAGATAGTTCTTATATATATTTTGATTTTAATGTGGAGATTGTCTTACCTGGTTGCTAAAAAATAAAAAGCACTTATCTTTTTTTGAAGTGACCCCCAAAATCGGAACACATATCAAAATACCTAAACCACCTGTTCCCTATATTCTTTAGGGGATAGGTGGTTTGATTTTTCTTGAATTCGCACACAATTGTAGTATTTTTAATTCCAAGTGTCTCTATAATGGTACGATTTGAATACCCATTCTTTTTCATTTGAATCACTTTCCACTTTATTTCTTCAGAGTAATGAACTCTTGTCTTCAAACGAAAAACACCTCCTGAATTCGCATACTTAATATGCAAATTCAGGAGGTGTTTTTTCATGTACCACTATTCGGATTCACTTCACTACAGCAAGCACCCTATTATTACGCCAATAAAAAAGAATTCAAATTACTTCCAAACAACACCTCGCCTCTCGTATTCCATTCTATATTCAACAGCAGCTGCAATTTTTGGACTTGCAAACCTTTCCGTGATCCAAAGACCTAAATCAATTCCTGAAGTAACTCCTCTTGCAGTAATAATATCGCCTTGATCCACAATTCTGTAATGAAGAAGTTCTGCTCCATATTGACTAATTTCATTTTGCGCCAAATGATGCATTGTTGCCTTTTTATCATTCAATATACCGGATACAGCTAGTAACATACCTCCTGTACAAACTCCAGCAACAATTGTTCCTTCATCGTGCATCTCTCTAATCATTTTGGTCAAATTACCAAGCTCTGCTTGCTTTCGTGCCCCATGTTCAGCTTTATGATTCCAGCCACCACCAGGTACAATTAACAAATCTGGACGATTATCCATTCGTAAAAAATCATGTAATTTAACCGTAACTCCAAACGAAGTAGTAACCTCTTGTTTTGGTTCACTAGAAACTAATTCAACCGTAAACGGAGCCCCTTCTTCTATCGCTCTTTTCAATACCTCAAAAGGTGCAAAGGAGACAAGCTCTCCAAAACCGTCAAACACTACAATTTGTATTTTCATTTTTAGAACACCTCATATGCTTTGTTTTATAAATCCCAAAAGAGAAGAAATGTTATCTACAAATTAAAACAATGAAGACAACCTTTCTCCCCTTACTCTATAAACTTTCAAATGTTCCTCTAATTCTCTCCCGTCACCTAATAGACTCATCGTCTTTTTAACGAAGTTCCAATTTAAACTACCGGATAACCATAGCAACGAAGAAAGTCTTTTATAATCATTTGAAGTTAAAATGTTATTAGCTTTATACCCTTCTAAAAATGCTCTAGCAACTTCCGGACATACTTTATGCGACTGTATTCCTTTCGTTCGAGAGTACCATTTTATTAAAAAGGCTAACCCTTCAATACGGTCAACATAACTAATAGATTCAAAATCTACAATTCCTTTTACCTGTTGACTTGAGCCCCATAAAACATTCAAAGGATTTAAGTCTGTTTGTACAATAAACTCTAATTCACTCGTATATGCGCAGTCTATATGATATTTAGCAAGATCTATATACTCCCGCAATTCCTTACATGCGCTTGTCTTGCTTTCTAACATATTAATAAACTCAACATACCCATCCAAATGAGATTTCTTCTGAAAAATCGCGCTTTGAAATGCACTAGAAATATCATGAACCTTTCTTGCTTCCTTTCCAAATGCTTCTGCGATAGCTTCCGTACAGAGTGTAATATGTTCTCCTTCAATCCAATTAGACAATATAAATCGGTATTGTTCATCATTCCAAGCGACTAATGTAAATGACTCCCCTGACCTATTTTTATTAATTTGCATAAAAAGGACTCCATGCTCGCGTAAATAATACGTAAAACGTACTTGCTCTATCAGTTGTTCGTTTGATAACGCCCCAAAAGCTGGATGGATTGTTCGCTTGCTATTGATAAACCGTGCGGAATATCGCTTTCCATTCACCATAATTTTATAGTGTAAATCTGTATTCCAGCTATTTTTATGTAGCTCTTCTTCCACTGCTAGTGAATGAATTTCTTTAAAATAATTTATTAATACGTCTTTTATTATGTGTTTCACCCTTTTTTCCTTTCATGTGAAAAAATTTTTATTACACGCTATTTTTTATGATTACTATCTCGATTACTCTAAAAACCAAAATTTTATTCATTGTTAATTACCAATAGTGTTTTTTTCTATATATAAATTTAATAGAGACAGACTACCATTCTAACTATATCATTCTTACATAATATTCTGCATTCGTTGAGATAGTTGTTGTAAACCAATGCAGTAGTGACTATGTATAGAAAAAGAGCCAATCCCCTATACAATAGAAAATTGGCTCTTTCCTTTATTTACTCCCCTGTTTCAGAAAATCGTTTTATACGTTCCCCAATTTCATCGCGAACACGTTGAAATTCAGACCATTCTTTTCCTGCCGGGTCATCAAATCCCCAGTGAACACGATTCACATGTGAAGGAGTAGATGGACACACAGCATCTGCATGACTACAAAGCGTAACGACTAAATCAGCGTTATTTAAAATATTTGAATCAATCATATCCGATGTTTGATTCGTTATATCGATATTTACTTCTTTCATCGCTTTAATAGCATTTGGATTTACTCCGTGTGCTTCGATTCCTGCAGAATATACATTCCACTTATCGCCTAAATATTGTTTGCCCCATGCTTCTGCCATTTGGCTTCGGCATGAATTTCCTGTGCATAAGAAATAGATTGTCTTTTTGTTTTTCATGTTGTTTTCCGCCTTTATTTTTAAATTATACTGGTTGATCATTAAAATATTTACGCTTAAACCAAAAAGCAACGTTTACAAGTGCAATCATTACAGGTACTTCAACTAACGGCCCGATAACAGCTGCAAATGCTGCGCCTGAATGAATACCAAACACACCAACTGCTACAGCAATTGCTAACTCAAAATTATTACTACCTGCTGTAAATGCTAACGTTGTAGTCACCGGATAGTTTGCACCAATTTTTCTTCCCATAAAGAAAGAAACAAAAAACATCACAATAAAATAGATTAATAACGGAATTGCTATTCTTACTACATCTAGTGGTACGCTAACAATCATTTCCCCTTTTAAAGAGAACATAACGACGATTGTAAATAATAATGCAAGTAATGTAAGTGGACTAATCTTAGGTATAAACACCTTTTCATACCATTGTCTTCCTTTTAACTTAACGAGTACAAAGCGTGTCAACATACCTGCTATAAAAGGAATTCCCAAATAGATAAATACTGATTTCGCTACTTCTACCATTGTAATATCGACAATAGCCCCTTCAATTCCTAACCATTCTGGAATGACTGTTACAAACACGTATGCATAAACGGAGAAGAATAACATTTGGAATACCGAGTTAAAAGCCACTAAACCTGCCGCATACTCTTTATCCCCATCTGCAAGATCGTTCCAAACAATTACCATTGCAATACAACGTGCTAAACCAATCATAATGAGCCCGACCATGTATTCTGGCTTATCTGGAAGAAAAATAATTGCTAAAACAAACATAAGTACAGGACCAATAATCCAGTTTTGCACTAAAGATAAAACCAATACTTTTACATCTTTAAATACCCGGCCCATTTCCTCGTAACGAACTTTCGCCAACGGTGGATACATCATGACAATTAAACCGACAGCGAGCGGGATGGACGTCGTTCCAACTTGTAATGTATTTAGTCCATCTACTACACTAGGAAACACAAACCCTAAACCAATCCCAACAGCCATAGCTAGAAAAATCCATAGTGTTAAATATCGATCTAGAAAAGATAAACGTTTCATTTTATTTTCCATCTCCTATTAACAACAAGAATTTTTATCTACTACGTTAGAAGTCGTGCAACAAGATGGATCTTCAATTTTATGAACATCACTTTCTGCTTTTGTATAAAAGAATTCCCACTCGTTACCATCAGGATCCGTTACCCAAAACTTATCTTGAACTGCATAGCAACAAGTCGTATCCATCTCATCACGTGCAAAGAACCCTTCTTTTTCTAATCTTTCTTTATGAAATGTAATTTCTTCAGCTGTATCCACTTGAAAACCAAAATGATTTACCTGATTTCCCTTCACTTCATCTCGTACGTTTAGCGTAAAATTAAGCCCTGGATTCTCTAATAAAAATTTTGCATAATCCATTTTCACCTTAACTGGTGACACACCAAATACCTTTTCGTAAAATTCAATAGACTTCTCTAAATCCGTAACATTTATACCAACATGAACATATCTCATAGCTTACTCCTCCTCTTTATATGTTATTAATCAATTTTTTTTGATTAATAGTATAAAATTTTAACAACAGCTACCTTTTCCTGTTTTTCTAAAAATACAGCACAATTCTTCTGATAATAAATTATTTACTTCCGCATCATTTAAATCATAATAACTCCACGTGCCTTTTGTTTCTTTTACAATTAAACCTGCATCTAATAAAATCTTTAAATGATATGACAACTTAGATTGCGTCATTTCAAAAATCTCTGTTAAATCACATACACACGTCTGGCCTCGCTGACAAAGCTCATACATAATCTCTAACCGTTTCTGATCAGCTAATGCTTTAAATTTTTTCTCATAGAGCTTAAAATCTTGTGCCATTTTAGTTCACTCTCCCTTCATCAACTTTTTTTGATATTTACAGTATATACGCTGTTTAGTTCTTTATGCAACTGATCAATCAATTTTTTTTGATTTACAAAAAACTTCCTCGCATCATATCTTTTTACAACTTAATAGTTAAAATATTTCCGAGGGATGGAGTCTCTATAACTGTTTTAAATTTTAATTTGACCATTATAGAGTAGTGCCCCATCACCATCAACTGAAGAAATTGATGGTTGTCCATAACGAAAGAATTGAGCTGAATGCTCATAAATAATTGTAAAAAGTTGAAACTTTCGTTATGGGGATAATTAAAAACCTTAGGTTGATGAACAAGGGGTACTGCCAGCATTTTTGAAAAAACAACGTTAAGCAAAAACATACAATTCGTTCTCGGAAGTAAAGTTCTAAAAATAATTTATCTATAGTAATATTAAAATTACTACTAACAGGGGTAGCACCACATGCCCATCAAGCTAATATTTTATAGTACCCCCAGAACCAAATTTTTATCTCTCTACAGTTATTTATGTGAATTCAACTCGATTTTTTGTTTTGTGGGATAATTAGTTTTTTAACTTGATGGCGATAGGGAAAATGCTTTTCGTGTAAGCGTCAAATATTCCCCACCTACTATTTTTATTGTATATTTTAGAGTTACTTGATGTTTACTCTATTCGGGGTACCGCCACATCACCATCAAGCTAAGAAAAGCAAATACCCGAAAATGAGAAAATTGACGTCTCCAGATTAAAACGTACAATTTTCTCGTTTTGGGGGTATTTTAAAATTTCAACTTGATGATGGGGTATGCCCTACTAAACATAAAGTTCGATTCTCTTTTTATCACTTTTTTTAAAAGTACTCGCTGCAATTGTTTTTCCTATTTTTAATTTTTACTAAACAAAGATAACATTATAGCTTTAACTCTTTAAACACTTTGTTACCTGTATACTAATTTTAGTAAGATATTCCTCCTTATTATTAGTTCTTAATGGATTGTAGAAGTAATCTTCATAGGCATTTCCTTCAATAACATAGCCCTCTGATTTGATAAATTCCGTGATATTGTGGTATGCGGATTCAATATCTTTATAAGATCCTTGGTGATAATATATGACATAAATTCCTCCTGGTTTTGATTGACCTGTTTCTAAATCACTATAACAAAATAAGTGATCTACCTCCTCATATCTTTCTTGAATCAGGCTCTCTCTTGTTATCACAGATCCAATAGGAGCAGGAACAAACAAGCCTATTTGCTTGCTAAAATGTTTTACCCAATCGAAATCGGTCATGCTATTTTTCGAATTTACATCGCTTAAGAAAATAGATTTTTTCTGTGTCTTTTGGATATAAACCTTCCCAACTTCAACGTTTTTTCTTTCTTCTTCCATTGAAATAATACCCTTAAAGAAACGACGAATTTGAATTAATTTCTCAATTTCTTCTTCCACCAGAACTGTCTGCTGTTTTGCCATTTCAACAAGTTTGTAAGTGTTGGGAGAATTAAGATATTCTTTTAGTTCCTCAATCGAAACTCCCACTTTCCGAAGAGATTGGAGTGTTGAGAATGTATTAATTTGATCGTAGGTATAATATCGATAACCATTGGGAAGTTTACCGGCAGGTTTAAAAAGATTGATTCTATCATAATAAAACAAGGTGTCTTTTTTCACCCCAAAATAACTAGCAAATTCTCCTGTACTTAAGGTTTTAAGGTTTTTTCTCTCCAAGTTAAAAACTCCTCTTGACTATAGACTAACTCCACACTTCATACTAGCATAAGCAAACGCATGTTAATACAGGAGGTTTTTATTATGGATTATTTTCACCCCCTCGTCTGGCAGCTGCTCGGTGGTACGACCTTCGCCCGCACAGCTAGCTTTATGACGATACCATTTTTAGCACTTTATTTACAAAATGATTTACATGCCTCACCAATTATGATTGGTTTAGCAGTCGGTATTTCACAATTGACTGCGACATTTGGTGGCTTCTTCGGTGGTTTCTTTACTGACCGGTTTGGCCGAAAAAAAATTATCATCATATCGATGTTCTGTTGGAGTATAGTCTTTTATGGCTTTGCATTCGCAAACTCTGTTTGGATATTCGTTCTATGCAATGCTCTCAACGGTATCTGTCGTGCATTTTTTGAACCAGCTTCACAAGCTTTGATGATTGACTATACTGACGAAGATAGGCGTCGTCGCCTATTTTCAATTCGATATACTGCCATCAATTTATCAGCTGTGATCGGCCTTTTGCTCGGTATTGTCATTTCAAAAGCATCATCAATAAGTTTTCCATTCCTTATTACTGCAACGATGTACTTATTGTATGCGATTTTCTTAGTCATCACTTTACGACTTATAGAGGAGCAGAATACGGTCAATGTTACGCAAGATATTGGCGACTTGATGCGTGTTCTTTTACAAGATAGCACACTTATGTTGCTCATTATTGCGAGTGTTATTTGCAATTTCGTATATATGCAAACAGAGGCAACAATGCCACAATTGCTTAATTTAACTATGGCAGACGGAGTAGCATTATATTCAGTTCTAATTGTGATTAATGCTGCAACAATCGTAATTCTTCAATTGCCACTCGGCATTTTAAGCGAAAAAGTAGCAATCAAAACAAGTCTTATTTTCGGGGGCGGACTATTAGCACTTGGTATGTTAATCTTCCACTTCGCTGATAATTGGACACTTTTTATTGTCGGTATGGTTGTGTTCTCACTTGGTGAAATTTTTGTTTTCCCAATGACGAGTGCTATAGTCGAAATGATTGCACCCGCGCATCAAAAAGCAACATATCTTGGTTTTATGCAATTTCAAAACTTAGGTGGCTTCTTAGGCCCAGTGCTTGGTGGCTGGTTGATTATCCATTTTGCACCACAATTGTATTTGGTGATGGTTAGCCTATGCTTAGTAGTTATTATTTGCTACATAGCAGCTTTACGTGGCAAATCATTTCGAATGTCTTAATACAAATAAAAACTGTGACTACATGAGGTACGGTCACATTACCATAAAGCTAAGGTTTCACACTATTCATTAAGCAAAAAAGACGTTATTCTTACTGTAGAATTATAGGAAAGGATGGCGTTTTTTGTATGTCTAATTCTGTATCTGACGACTTACAATTATTTGCACAGGAGATAAAGAGTCTTTTATCCCCAAATACCTTACAGAATCTAGCTAGAGATGTTGGATTTGTACAGCGAACAAGTAAGTATCAAGCACAAGAGTTAGTAGCTTTATGCGTATGGCTAAGCCAAAGTGTAGCAAAAACTTCCTTAACCCAGTTATGTAGTTGTTTAGAAGTATCAACAGAAGTACTCATCAGTCCTGAAGGACTAAATCAAAGATTTAACGCCGCAGCCGTCCAGTTTCTACAACAAGTTTTAGCCAAACTTCTAAACCAAAAGTTATCTTCAGCTAAGCTAATTTCTTCTCCATATACTTCTATTTTCAAGCGTATTCGTATCTTAGATTCAACTGCATTTCAACTCCCGGATGTATTTTCATCGGTTTATCCAGGTGCAGGAGGATGCAGCCATACAGCTCGGATAAAAATTCAGCTTGAGTATGATTTGTTAAGCGGACAGTTCCTACATATTCATACAGGTCCAGGTAAACAACATGATCGCACTTACGGCTCTCTGTGTGCCCCAACTGTGGCAGCGAATGATTTATGTATCCGAGATTTAGGTTATTTTCATTTAAAAGACCTTCAATATATACAAGATCAAGAGGCCTACTATATTTCTCGTATCAAGTCGAATACACGTATTTATCAAAAAAATCCTAACCCTGATTATTTTCAAGATGGAAGAATTAAGAAAGGTACAGAGTATATACAGTTAGATATGGAGACGGTAATGAACTCCCTTCAGCCAGGACAAACATGGGAAATAGCTAATGCTTATGTAGGAATGATTGATAAAGTGTCAGCTCGTGTAATTGTCCATCGATTAACAAAACAACAGCAACAAAAACGATTACAAGATCAAGCTGTAAGAGAAAAAAAGAAAGGAATGAAGTATTCTCCTCGTAGTAAACGACTCAGTGGTATCAATGTATATATGACAAACACTTCTACAGATATTGTCCCGATGGGACAGGTACATGACTGGTATTCTTTGCGTTGGCAAATCGAAATTTTATTTAAAACGTGGAAGTCATTCTTTCAAATCCATCATTGTAAAAAGATAAAATCAGAACGATTGGAGTGCCATTTATATGGCCAATTGATTGCCATTCTACTCTGTTCTTCTATCATGTTTCAAATGCGCCAATTGCTCCTCATGAAGAAAAAACGAGAGCTTAGTGAGTATAAAGCCATATATATGATTAAAGACTATTTTCTTCTTCTATTCCAAACTATACAAAAAAACACCCAAGAGCTATCAAAGGTGTTACTCCGCCTGTTCAATCTCCTACAGCAAAACGGGCGGAAATCTCATCGATATGAGAAAAAAACGGTCTTTGATATATTAGGTGTCGTTTACAATTGTACCATGTCTGATAATCAAGCCGCTTAATTCAAAAAAGTGAAACCCGTTAGGGTTTATTTCGTATGCAAATCTTTCAATCACCTACACTTGCCCTTTAGAAAAAGAAACAATCTCGCCTAAAATTGACTTTGCATAAGCTTAGCTTGATAGCGATGGGGTAGCACCACATCACAATCAAGCTAAGAAAAGCAAATACCCCAAAACGATAATATTGGCATCTCCCGGTGAAAATGTACAATTTTTTGTGTATCCACTTACCTTTTTTATATTTAAATTATTGGTGTATATGAAAGGAAGTCACCGCTTAACCAAGTGCATTATTCAGTATGTGGAGTAAAATAGCTGGAATAATGGAATTCGTCTTCTTACATAATATCGCCATGAACATCCCACCAATGAAAGTATCTATCATCACACCAACTGAATATGAGTGAGCGATACTGAAAAGAAAACTTGATCCAATTGCGGCAATCCAAAATGGGAAGCGCTCTTGGAACAAGCGTAAGATGATACCGCGGTAGGTTATTTCCTCAACAATGGGTGCAAGTATTGTACTACTGAGAAATAAAAGAATGGGATATTGATCTAGCATTTCTGATTTTAAAGCTACATATTGTTCTTCTCCTGCATGAGGAAATAGTGGTTCAAGAACATATAAATATATAATCCAACTTGCTGCAAGGAAAAGAAGTACATATATATACATATTGATTTTTTTTAACACATGGAAGTTAAAAGCTGGTATGACTAATCTTTTAATGGGATCATATGCGTAAATGAATAACAGTAATACAATTAATCTTCCAAATCTAAACGCCGTATCTCCGACAGATACGTGAAGGGCAGTTGGTTCTTGCATAGTAATAAACTCTGTATAAATCGTAGACGGAATGCCAATAAATACTCCTACGATAATATTCGTCCCCAAAACCGCAAACAGTACAGCCAAAATCCCCCCCCACCATGAAACTGAATACACTTTGTCTTGCGTAAGTTCGGGTTGCATAAAAGAAATTCTCCTATCTTAAATTTAAAATAAAACAATATTTAAATTATATAATTTAAAAAAGGAAAAGTCACTATATTTTAGATATGAAATATACGCTGTTTTCGTAAGAATTGTTGCTATCTTGACCATACTGCTAAAGTGAAGCTTCCGTCAGTGGCGACTTTCTTCAACACTGATGGTTTGTTGAACCAATCGGGGTTTGCTTTCCGTTAATGCGGGATAAAAAGTTGACTTTCAATTTTAAAATTTGAGTTACATGACAAATAATTAAAGCGCGGAAAATCTTCCCACGCTTTTCTAAACATATATTTTATTTTGGAAGATTCAGTTGCCACGAGACACCAAACCGATGGTGTACTTACCCTAACTGGCGTTTAAATGCTTTAAAGTAATTTCTTTCATCTGTAAATAAATGAATTTGTTCGTGTATAGAAGAAAACTCGCTTTCAATCTGTTCTGCATCTTTCCATATCGTAAAGATGTCAAAAAGAAACGTAACATTTTCTTCCTCTTTGTAAATGGTTCTCAATTCTTTAAAATTAGTATAATCTTTATTAAACGTATTAGGCGCAACTGTACCTATCCTTGAGATTTTGCTCGAAGAAATGAAATTAAATAATCTCAGAAATGGTTTATCTAATGTCTTCGAATCATCTAAATAAGGCCATAAGAAATCTGTCCATTCTCTATCTAATGTAAAAGAAAATTCTTTTGCCTTATCGTTATAATCTAGTACTTCTAATAGTTGTTCAAATTGCGCTTTAAAATTTTCAAAATCGCTTAAAGCTCGGCCACGGGCATTCATTTTAATATATAATTCTTCACCTGATCCAATGTTATTTAAATCTTTAAATGTGAAGAAAATTGGACATTCTTTTCCACGTAATACTTCTAATAACCCATCCTTTACTTTATAAAACTCTTTATGAATTTTATCTAGCATTCGAAGCATTCCTTCTACTGTAGGATCAAACTTCCATTTATATTGATACCATTTTTATATTTGCTAAAATCACAAAATATCCCATATTTTCATTATACATAGAATAGAAAAAAAGATATTTTTATTTTGAAATTCCTAAATTAATCAGTATGTTCTTTCCTAAAAAACTCATAAAAAAGGAGTGGCTAAAGCCACTCCTTTTAATCACCTATCCCTGATTTCTCTGTGCCTCTCTAACAGCCCTTCTTCCACAATTAATCGATACACCGTATTTACTAGTGCTTTTGCAGATGCAAGTAACGCTTTATCTCCTAATTCTGAACGCGCCGCATCAATATCTTTAAATAAGCCTGCTTTTACATAAATACGATACGTTTGTGGAACTAAATCAAGCGATAGACGAGTACATTCAGTTTTAAAATTAGACCGATTCCAAAAATGTTTAAACAGCCTCAGCTCCATGGAATATAGAACTAAAGCCGCTTAGGGTGTTTAATTGTATTCCTTATTTTGTTAAAATCCCCCGTTAGTTCCATTCCAAAGGCCTCAGCAAACGATTAACTCAAGTACTGATTTCGGATGACCCCCATGTGATGAAGTTCGTGTCCTGCGATGCCGTACGCGAGGGCGCGCACCGTAATGCTTAGGTTGTTGGCTGTGCCCTTTCGGGTCCACGCCTCCGCCGGTAGCCCGCGCAGCAATGTGATCGTTGATTGCCGTACGGCCCGGTAGTCTTCGGCCAATTGCTCGGTTGTCCAGCTTCCGAAAGGAGGCATGAACAATTCCTGATCGAAACCAGTCAGAGACGTCTGGTCCCCTCTTGCGAACCGAAGCAGGCGGTAGGTCATGACGCGTTCCGCGTCTGCAATGTGGCCCACGACTTCTTTCAGCGTCCATTTTCCTTCCGCATACCGATACGCGTACTGACTTTCGGTCAACGATGCCAGGAGCTCGATCATTTGCTTTTCCTGGGCGAGCAGAATGTCGATGATATTACCGTCCGGCACCAAACGGATATATTCGCCGGAGTCCCCGGCGTATTCTTCTTCTGACGGTCTTTGATTCATGCGTAGTCACCTCTTATATGTAGATATAGAAAATTATAGCACTCGTCTATGTCTAATAAATTCTCGAAATGATAGAACTTTCCTTCTAATAATTGAGGATAAGCAACTATTTAGTTTGTCGGTCGCCACACTATCCTGATTCGTTAGCACAATAAGCAATGCTAATCAATAATGCATAAAAATTACCTATTATACAATATTTCGAAGTTATTAATATATAAAGGTAACACCTTCTTTTTTAATTTAAAGATGGATTTTCAATTATATTTTGAAATGAATCGGAGTAAAACACACTAGTCTAACTACTTTTTTATAAACATCGTAACACTATTCCCCCCCCATATTGCCATCAACTTGAGAAATGTATTCTTCTCAAAAATGAAAATCGACCTAAGATCCTATGGACAACTATGAAAGGATGAAATTTTCGTTTTGGGGATATTTCAGAAGTATAGCTTGATAGGTATGGGGTGGGACCCCTAACAGTACGATTTTATTTCAAAGACACAACGATCTTACTACACACTGTTTATCCCACACACTCATCTGCTAGTATTACTATTTTTTATTACTAATGTTGCCGTTTCACTCGGATGGCTAAGAGGAAAATGATGGCCATATGGAACAAAATCAACCTTACCAAGATGCGATGGAGCAGAATAGCCTCTGTCATAATCCCCCCAAATAATGTGAAGATTATACTTTGTTACTTCATTGAAATCACCTTGATCGTTTTTCAGTAGTAAACTGTTAAGCTGAACCGTAGTATTTAAAATTCTAGGAGAAGTAAAACTGTTACTTATTTTTTCGATATAATGTTCAGGGATGCTCTCCATACTTTCAAACAAACCATTACTTAATAAATAACGCTCTATCAAATTAGTAGTTGCCAATTTTAATGCCCATTTGTTCATAAATTGGGGAACATTTAGCGATTTAGCATTTTTTTTAGCAACAGGTGGCTGAAGTAAAGTGATTGAATACTTCTTATCTATGTACTCTTGTACCAATGCTTCCAGAAGAATAAACGCACCGAATGAATGGCCAATTAGATGTGCACCATTAGTAGCTTTCTCCAATAACTTTTTCACTACATTCAAATAGATATCTAGAAGATTTTTCTCTTGTTTAAAAGGAGAACGTCCCAAACCTGGAAGATCCAAGATCCATACAGGTTGACCAGTTTTTTCATGAAGCTCTTGTGCTAAAGGAAATAAATCCTCTCCATCACTCAATAAACCATGTAATAAAATAAACGGTTTACCCTCTCCTTGTAATTGGTAAAGGGTAGTGTTATCGCATAATGTTCGTTTAAATAAATGATTATGCTGGCCATTTTGATGCATCATTCGATAATCCAAATCAGCTACTACGGCAGGGAAAAATTTCATTACACTCGTCTTCTTAAACCAATCTCCTCCCATAATTTTTTTCGCTGAAACATTTGAAAATTTTCGTTTTGTAATAAAATTCAGTCCATCCGAAGGGATTTTTGTTATTTTACTGACTCCACTATTCATAATTGCTTTCATAAGTGGCATTGGGACAGAGATTTTTGGTGCCCTCATATTCATACTTTCCGACATAATACTTAATAATTCAGCAATGTTCTGATCGTGCTGTTTGTCTTCAACAAGTGTATATGTTTGAATAGTCGGTTGCTCCAATCTGAAAACCTGCACAATAAACTTCGCAAGCTCATCGTTTGCAATAAGTGGTAACCTATATCCCTTACCTCCAGGAATCACTGGCATGAGCCCTCTTCGCATACTCATCACAAGCAAACCTAATCCTGCTATCTGCTCTGTACTCCCTGTTTTACTACTACCGACTACAGTTGGCGGATTAATTACAGAAAGCGGATAACCTACTGCTGATGCCTGGTGACGGATATAAAGATCTGCTAAAAATTTTGTTCTCTCATATGGATTTTTCATTTTCAAATAATTGTGTCCTTCTTTAAACACATCAATTGCAATCTTGCTATTTTTATCATCAAAGGGACTCATATAACCTACAACATGAATAAATTGTTGCAAGCCCTTCAATTGATGAATACTTTTAGCTAATTCACTAATATGTTTGGCGCCATTTAAAAATACGGAAGCTGCCTCTTTACTTGTCACTTGAATATCCATGGGGCCTCCTGCGTGAATAATCACATCCGTTTTCAATATCCTCTCCTTATCTTCAGCACTTAGACCTAAATCTATTTCCGTCAAATCACCTTCAATAAAGTGCATAACTGCCTTTTTTAAGATGCCTCTTTCTTGAAAAATGCGTTTTGCTTTACTTTTCGACCTCACTAAAAGAAGAATTTTAACATCCTCTTTAGCTAATTCTTTCACTAATTGCTTTCCAATAAAGCCTGTTCCACCAATTAAAAATACTGTTCTCATATAAAATCCCCTTTTTAGTACTATTTAGTACTAATTTGATGTAAAAAAAAAGCTTCTTTTATCGAAGCAAGTTAAATAAATGATCTGCTGTTTTCGTGATTACAGTTGCATCCTTCAATGTTTCTGAAATAAATAACGCTCCTTCAAGATTTGTAATAAAAAGTGATGCAACCTCATCAATATTAATCGTATTTCTGAATTCTCCATTCTCTACCCCTTGTTTAAGTAATAGAGAAACTTTCTTTTGTAATTCTGTAAAAAAAAGACCTATTTTTTCTTTTATTTGCGTGGCCTGTGTAGGACTTTGAATATAAAGAGTAATAAATGGACAGCTCCCCTTATACTCTCTCGACTGAACTCCTTGTGATAATTGCTTTAAAAACAGTTGGATACGATCTTCAACTAAAAATTGGTTCTGAGAAAGTACGTCATCAATTGCAGATTGATACATTCCAATCCAATAATCAACGACCCCTTCTAATAATACTTCCTTATTAGAAAAGTGATAATACACATTAGACTTTGAAACTTTGCTTACACGTACTAATTCATCCATACTTGTATAAGCAAACCCTTTTTCTAAAAATAATGTTGCAGCTACTTCAATCACACGTTTTTGATTCATTAATTTTACCTTTGTCATAACTAGAACTATATAGTACTAATTTAAATGTTGCAAGGATTTATGTTAATTTAGAAAAAAGTTTGATTAAAAAAGTTCCACTAACATTGATTTTACTGCAAAAAAATCTTATTTTGAATAAAGTGGAACTGAACCCCGAAATTGTTAATTCACTATCGTCTAATAGGGGTCACCATACATACCCATCAACTTAAGAAAAAGAAATGCCCCCAAAACGAAAAAATGAGCGGCTTCTCAAAATAGCTATCTGTAGAGAAAGAAAATTTTAATTTAGGGGGATATGAAAATATTAGCTTGATGGGTATGAAGTAGTGCCCCTATAAACAAAATCCTCCAGAAACATCTAAAATTTGCCCTGTTACCCAGCGGCTATCAGAAGAAGCAAGGAATGCTACTACATCTGCAATATCTTCAACTTGCCCTATTCGTCCGAACACAGATGAATTCGTAGCAAAATTTCGTATTTCCGGATTATCTAGCAATTTCGCATTTATATCTGTCTTCGTATATCCAGGCATAATTGTATTCACTGTTATACCTCTTTCTCCAAGATGTTTAGCTAGAGGAAGTGTCATCGTATTTAGTGCACCTTTACTTAAACCGTATGCAATGGACCCTGCAAAACCAAGTCTTACTTCAGCTGATGAAATGTTAATAACTCGTCCCTCCGCTCGTAATAACGGTAATGTTTGCTGAATTAAGAAGAACGGTGCTTTAATATTTACAGACATAATTTCATCAAAAACTTCTTCTGTCGTATTTTCAATTGTTCCTTGTGTACCTATCCCTGCATTGTTTACTAAAATATCAATCTCTGATGTACCAACTCTTATTTGTAATTCATTCTTCAATTGTTCTACTATCTTTTTGACACCATCAATTGAATTGAAATCCGCTTCAATTAAGAATGCCTTTCCTCCATTTGATTCAATCTCACTAATTGTTTCATCTGCAGCTGCTTTATTTCGGCCATAGTGAATTGCAACTAATGCACCGTCGTTTGCCAATCTCATCGCAATCGCACGACCAATACCGCGACTCGCCCCTGTTACTAACGCTACTTTCCCATCAAGATTCTTCATTTTTTCCACCCTTCCTAAATTTTCGTTTGATAAATCCTATACTTATATTTTTAAGCAAATACTAATAATTTTAAATATAGATTTATAGGTAATTTAGTTCCTTCACTTATGATATTATAGTTATAATTTACGATTTACTTTAGAAAATAAAAAGGGGGGCTATCCAATGCAAAACGCAGTAAAACTAGATGAAATTGACCATAAAATTATGAACTTGTTGTATGAAAATGCGAGAATTTCTGTTTCAGAAATAGGACGTATTATATCCATGACGCAGCCTGCTGTAAAAGAACGCATTAACAAGCTTGAAGATCAAGGGGTTATAGCTGCTTACCGAACGAAATTTGAGCCTTCCAAAATTAATAAAAACATCCAAGCATTCATTATGTTCAAAACGAGTCAATGCTCTGATTTTATCCAATATTGTAATGCCGCTCCTGAAGTAACAGATTTATATCGAATTAGCGGGGAATTTAATTATATGATGAAAGTCATGAGCGATTCGATGGATTCTCTCGCTGCATTTTTAGACTCTTTAATGCAATTTGGATTATCATCTCCTTTAATTGTTTTAAAGAGTGAATTTGAAGAGAAATTGTCGTTCTGATAAAAGGATACGTATTAACCTCCGCTAACATTAAAAGTTGCTTCTTTGTGAGAGAAATCAAAAAAACAAATGATATAATCTATTTAAAATCAAATGATCAAACACAATTGTTATAGATGGTTAGGAGAAAATTAATGAACGAAAAAATAGGCTATGTTTGTAAATTTTGCGGAGTATTTCACGATGAACTCCCTATATGTTATGGGAATGAGGCTCCCGATTATTTTTACTATATCCCTGAAGAAGAGCTAGAGAGTCGAGTTGAAATGGATGAAGATCTATGTGTAATTGATGATGAATATTTCTTTATGAAAGGTTGTATTGAAATTCCAGTTTTAGATGGAGAGGGACCTTTTATATGGGATGTATGGGTATCTTTAAGTGAAACAAACTTCCAAAAGACGCTTGATTACTGGGAAACGAAAGGAAGAGAAAACGAATTAGAGCCAATGTTTGGTTGGTTATCTACCCAACTTCCTTGTTATCCAGATACAGTAAGTTTAAAAACAATGGTTCATACTAGAGAAATCGGTTACAAACCTTATATTCAACTCGAACTAACAGACCATCCATTATCTATTGAACAAAAAGATGGTATTAAACTAGATCGCATCCAAGAAATTGCTGAAGAAATTTGTTATCAAAATAACGAAGAAATAAATGATTAGTAAATAAAAAAGAACATTGAAAAATCAATGTTCTTTTTTATTGCATTTTCACTTATTAATCAGATTTCTCTTCGAAAAGAGAACACTCAACTGTATTTTAACCACCTACCCCTGATTCCTCTGCTCCTCCCTAAACTCCTCCTTCACCTTTTCTAACAAACCTTCTTCTGTAATTAATCGATACGCCGTATTTGCTAGTGCTTTTGCGGATGTAATTAGCGCTTTATCTCCTAATTCTGAACGTGCCGCTTCTCTAAATTCATTCGTATGTGCAATTAAGTCATCTGGACCGATTTTAATGTACGGATGAATTGTCGGTACGACTTGGCTTACATTTCCTGCATCTGTTGAGCCAATTCCTACTCTTTCTTTACGGTTTACATCTTCACCTAGTAGTTCTAACTCTTCCGCTACAACGTCATTAAATGTTTTTGTTACGAGTAGTTCATCGATTTCATTTTGGAATTGATGAATTTTTACTTTTGTACCTGTTGCTAACGCTGCTCCTTGTGCGATGTTTCTTACTTTCTCTGTTACTTCCGCACATCTTTTTCTCGTTGCTGCGCGGATGAAGAACCTTGCTGCGGCGTAGTCAGGAATAATATTAGGTGCTTTCCCGCCCTCAGTAATAACACCATGAATTCTCACATCTGATGGGAGTTGTTGGCGAAGTGCATTAATACTGTTATACAGCTGGATAATCGCATCTAATGCGTTAATTCCTTCTTCTGGTGAGGCCGCTGCGTGAGCTGTTTTTCCGTAAAAATGAAAATCTAGTGGATCAACTGCTAGTGACGGACTCGTTGGAGCTGTTTTTCCGCTCGGATGAATCATAAGCGCCGCATCAATGTTTTTAAATAAGCCAGCTTTCACATAACTCGATTTTGCGCTACCATTTGGCCCGCCCTCTTCTGCTGGTGTTCCGAACACGACAACTTCTCCGCCGATTTCCTCAAGCGTTTCTGATAACGCGATCGCTGCTGCAACGCTAATTGTTCCGATTAAATTGTGACCACACGCATGACCGAGTCCTGGTAAAGCGTCATACTCAGCTAAAAATGCGATAACTGGTCCTTGTTTCCCGGAACTTTTCCGCGCGATAAATCCTGTTTCATGACCAGCTATATTGTGCTGCAACTGAAATCCTGCGCTTCCTAACAACAAACTTAACGTTCTTGATGCGTAAAACTCTTGGTTACCAATCTCCGGATTCGCATGAATATTTTGACTTGTTTCTATGTACTTTTCCTTATTTCTTTCTATACTCTCTTCAATTGTTTTTCTTTGTGACGTTACTCCTGTCGCTCCCATTTTTCTTCCTCCTTTTATTTCCACGTAAAAAAGCCTCTTTCTAAAAGATAGAAAGAGGCTTCTGTATATACAGTCAAAATGAGCTTCTTTCTTATCTTTCAAGTTACCTTGCTGGAATTGGCACAGTATTCATAAAGAATCCGCTGCCGAGGTGTCATAGGGCCAGTCCCTCAACCTCTCGTGATAAGAATTTTCATAAAATTGTATTAAATTATTTTCATTCTAAGTTCATTCCAGACAAAAGTCAAGGAATTCCTATATGAATTTACCGAATATCTAAAAACCCTTTTAATACGCCAATTGTTTCAGGTGCTTGTAATCTTGCACATATGTACGGAAATTCCATACTACCTTCAAACATCATTTGAGATGTAAGAGGTGCTCCTGCCCAAAAGATTTCATCATCGATTACGATAAACGGGAATGCTTTATTTTGTCTTTGTAACTTTACATTTTTTAACGGAACTGGTCCATCACTATACACTGTTATTTGCGCATTTGTCCGCATTAACGCTTGCCAGACTCGCTTATCCACTTGCTTTGTACTTGGAAGTGAAATAATAATTTTTCGTTTTGCGGCTAAAATATCTTTCAATAACCCTTTCGGCTCTTCAAGATTCATTTCCATAAACCAGCGTAAACGTTTCGAAATTTTCCGCTCCCACAATTGTCTTGATGTCGTGCGATCATATACATCTCCGTGACGTTCTATATGAGCTGTTAATTGTGATAACGCTTGTTTTCTCGAAAGATTTTTACGCATGTAGTGGCAATCTGATAATTGAATGAACTTCCCTCTCGCTCTCGTAACTGCAACGTTGACGAGGCGATGATTTTTATGGTCAAAGAATAACACGCCAGGTCGTTCTTGCGGATAACTATCTACCGTATCAAAAATCATCATATCTCTTTCAGACCCTTGAAACTTATGAACTGTCGCCGCTAAAACTGGTATGTTTTGATATTTCGTTTTCTGCAACATTTCTCTAATGCACGTTGATAAAAAGCGGGACTGTGCCCTGTAAGGCGTAACTACACCGATAGATTGAACACCGTCTAACAATCCAATTAACATCATTTGCATCGCTACTAAACCAGACATAATATTAAAACGAGAACCGGAAGCTGCGTCTTTTAAAGAAAAGGCTCCCATTAAGCTCGTATCAAATAAAACACTCGCCTCATTTGCGAACGGTTGCAGTTTCGCAAGTTCTTTACGCTCTGAAACAGATGGATGATCGTACACTCTATTTTTATAAATAAATGAATTCGTAAACTTCGATATATCCGTATGCATACGTCTTTGCTCCTGCAGCATAAAAAGGTTCGGATGTGCTTCTGATTTATTTACAGAATCAACAATCCCTGCATGATAAAACATATCTTCACCGAGCCATTTTCGAACGAGTTCATGGTTCGCCATCGCAATCGGAGGTAACTGTAAAAAGTCACCACAAACGACAATACGTTTCCCAAGTGAAGCAGCTAATGCGATTTGCGGAACATAAGCCATACTTACTTCATCTACGACAACTAAATCAAATGTACGCTCATAAATAAGTGAATCAATTGCACATTTCGATAAAGTCGCACCGATTACTTTCGCATTTTCAATGTATTCTTTTTCTACTTCTTTAATTTTCGCTTTTTGCTTTCGAAGATCACTTTCAATCTCTTGTATACGCTTCTTATCAGCAGAAGTCGCTTTATATGATAAAATCTTTTCACGAAGATCTTGTCGTGTCTCTTCTAAATAGAGTCTTTCTTCTCCCCAAGATCCATTCGTCGTTTCAACTAACTTCGATGCAAGTAACGTTTCATGATTTCGTATATGTTCATGTTGACTATAACCGTAACGAACAATTTCGCCAGGCGTCCATTTCTTCTTCTTCTCAATTTGCTTCGTTACTTCACTCATTAATACGTCTACTGCCGCATTACTATGAGCTAACACAAGTACCGATTTTCCTTTTTGATAATGAGCCGAAATAATACGTGATAAATTGTACGACTTCCCTGTTCCCGGTGGTCCCCACACGTACGTTGTTGGATTGTAAAAAGAACGATACGCCAATTCATTTTTCGTATTTTTCATCTTTTCAATATGTTTCGGACTGCTCGTCCCATCAACAAGACGCTTTATACGATTACGTTTTAGCTTATCTTTATGTGCCTCTTTCAATCGCTCTTGTAGTTGCTCTAACAATTGCCACGGTTCACTGTATAAAACGGCTTCTCGTATTTCGCCTTGTATATAATCATTTAACTTCAATTCGATTTCTAATCCATGTACAGATAATACTTCCCCTGTCGCTTCCTCACCATCGAACTCAATTCGAATTGGTGAACCTTCAGGTAAGCTTACTTCCGAAATAAGCTGAAATACGTATACTGTACTTTCATAATCTGTATATAAAAAACGACCGTTAATGATAGAGATTTTACTACCACCTATCGTTTTCCAATGTTTAATTTCATATGCTAACGCATAATGCCACTCTTTCATTGTTTCCGATAATGAAGGAGTTTGAGTAGTTGTATTCATCGTATAATCTCCTTCCTTCTCCCCAAACATACTTTCTCACTATACCATATAACACGCTAAAATTTGTAAGGTTTTTATCTTGCTTATTTTCTTAATTTTCAATAATATATTGTATATAATTTTCAGAAAGAAGGAATCTACATGCCAGTTAGAAGAATCGAACACGTTGGACTTATGGTTGCAAACTTAGAAACATCTATTTCATTTTATGAAGAAGTAGTCGGCTTACAGCTCATTAAACGTATGGGGCACCCGAATCCAGACTTAAAACTCGCTTTTTTAGGTGTAGAAGAATCGAAGGAAACGATACTCGAACTCATTGAAGGCTACAACTCTTCTCTTCCGGCAGAAGGAAAAGTACATCACATTTGCTTTAAAGTGGATTCATTAGAGGATGAAATCGAAAGACTAAAGAAACACAAAGTAACCTTTCTACTAGGAGAAGAAATTGAAACATTACCAGATGGAACACGTTACATATTCTTCGCTGGCCCTGACGGAGAGTGGATTGAGTTTTTTGAGACGGAGAGATAAAGTGAAACTTTAATCAGGTGGGTGTCCATTCCTCCTTTTTTATCCCACACCAATCGGGCTTTTGTGGGATAAAAAAGAGCCGGAATTTGGTCTTATCCCTGTCAAGTATACAGTATTAAAAACCCCTTCAACCTGAAGACTCACCTAGATTAAAAAACAATCATTTTGTTAGGAGTAAGGAATGATAAATACAATCTATATTATTGTTTTTTGGATACTTATACTATTCCCAATCCTGTATGTAATCATGATAAAGCATTGGAATATAAAAGTAGTTGCCGTATTTATTGGAAGGATTCTATTAAGTATCGTCTTTTTCTTAAATGGAATGTATGTAGGACTGCAACGAAATTGGGCAGAGCCCCCTATGAAACAGAATGGGATTTCTTTATAAAGTCTTTATTAAATGGAAAAACTGATGCACTTATACACTTGTTACTTCTAATTATTATCGTTACTTTCGGCTTAATAATTATATTTTTTCATAGAAATAAAAAGAAATAGGGTGTTTTCCCTATTTCTTTCTTTACTGGGGTACCGCCCATAACCATCAAGCTAAGAAAAGCGAATACCCCAAAACGAAAAAAATGACCTGAATTCTCATAAATAACTGTTGTAGTGATATAAAATTTTCGTTTTAGGGATACTTCAAAATATTAGCTTGATGAACATGGGGACGAGCCCCTAAAATACAATTCCGCTAGAAATTTCCGCTCTATATTCCCTTTTATTTATGATAGTTGATTAACAACACTTTCCAAAAATTTGTCTACCTCTTCTTTTGATGTATCCGGTGTATGATAACCAATCGTAAATGTAAGTCTCCCATTATAAAAGCTTGCACCCATTGAAAAGAATGGCGCATACATAATGGGTGATGTCATATACCCGTCCTCAGCTTGAACTTCACCAAACTGAATAGGTTCATCAGCGATCACCCCGAAATTTGTCAGTAACGGCAACGCCATCCCCATCTGTAAAGCCTGCTCGTATTGCTGATTATACATTTCCTTCACCACAGATAGCTTCATACCTGCCAGTAGCTCCATTCCTGCTGCTGAAGACAGACCTGGATTTTGAGACTTTATTTTATCCATTGATTGTTTAATTCGAACGAGAGTCTGATTAAATGATTCATTATCCTCCATTTTAATCACTGGCATTTCCATGCCGGATAAGTTGCAAATAGCACCAGTTGTATAATTAGGCAGATATCGACGTAAATCAATTGTTAAACCGATCATTTTTTCTGCGGTGCGAGGTTCTGCATACACAGTGAAATGTGATAAAGCTCGGAAGTAGGCAGTCATGATTACATCATTCAAGGTAGCCTGTTGTGCTTTTGTCCATTGGGTTAGACGTAGAGATTGCTCATGGCTCAACCGCCGTACAGACATTTGAGGGGATTTATTTTTGTTGGGTTGAGATGGAAAAGACCATAACGATGCTTGTTGTTCTTGGCTAGGACGATACGCGCTTTTTATGTCCGATATTCCAGCATATTTGAATACATGTGATTGATCTCGAAAACTCTCATTTCCCTCACCAAATTCCTTCATAATTTGATTCTTAGATTGTCCCAAGGAAAGTTGAGTATAAATTGCTCCAAGCAAATTAATATATTCCTTGACCCCTGCGCCATCTGAACATAGATGAGATAATTTCACAACTAACATATCTGTTGTAGTGCCTCGTAATAATTTTGTTTGAACCATAGGCCCCTGAATACGATCACCGGGTTCCTTAATAAAATCTATTGCCATTATTTCAAGTTCTTGATTATTTCCTTCTGCAAAAAGGCAAATAGGTGAGTTAGTGGCAGATGAATGTTCCTCCCAGTAAGGGATATCATTTTCTACAAACCGGCTGTTCAAAACCGGCTGCAATTGTAACGTTATCCTTACTGATTGTTCAAGTATTTCCTTTGATATACCTACAGGAAAATAAAGAACTGCATTAATTTGTTGATCTGCAGAATAAAGACCTAATACATAATTCATTCGATCTTGAGGTGTTACTGAAAACTTTCTTTGTTCCATAATTCCGTCCCCCTTTTAAGACTTTTTTTGCATAACCTTATTCTCCATATGGTTGTAAATTTTCTTCAAGAGTAAATAATTATTATTTTTTGAACTTTTCACAAAAGTATCTTTTCCGTACTGGTTCCATTCTTTTTACGGCTCTTTGTAGGTGATATAACCATTATTTTATTATTATTAACACTTCCTACCTCCCCTCTTAAAATCAAACGAAAATCTATTTAGTTTATATATATACAAACATTTTACAATGGCGTTTGGTAATTATCAATAAAAACAAATTATTTTTATGTCTGTTAATAAAAAAAATAATATAATACGTTTAGGTGTTACTTCATAATAAAAAGGTTGATGGGCATGGAGGACCACCAACCTTTTATCATATTGCTTTAGATGTTGGTATTCATTATTACATTGTTTACAAATAACTCCTGTTTGCACTTGTATCACCTCATCATTTTCAAACTTCCAAACTAACTAGGTCTTCATAAAGTGAAACTTTAATCAGTGGGGGGTTTTGTCCATCCCCACTGATTATTAGCCTTCGCCAATCGGGCGTTTACAGGCAGCAGGGCTCCCACCTAACTCCTTTGCTCCAGCTGAATTTTGAGGTGGGAGTTTTACTGCCCACAAATAGCGAAAAAAAGGAGCCGGAATTTTGGCCCCTTTTTTCGCAAGTGCAGCAATGGTTTGAAGAACCGTAACCTTCAACCTAAAAATTTACCCAGATTAAAAAACAATCATTTTGTGAGGAGTAGAAAATGATGAATACAGTCTATATTTTTGTTTTTTAGATGAGTGTATTTCTTAACTTGATAGCGATGTAGCTGGCCCCTTTTAGAATAGTAGAGTATAAACGTGAAAAAACTTCTAACAAATTTTGTTAGAAGTTTTTTAAAATACGTGATATTTTATTTATCAATATTTCTTCAGTCTTCATTATTGATTTCTATCGTGCCTGTTCTAGCACTAACCTTTAAAATATTTAATAGATTCTCAGGTGTCTTGATTTCCACTTCATATTCAAATTTAGATTGTGCTAAGTTGTCATCTTCTAATTCGAATTCTTTTTTCACATTAATAATTTCTCCATTTGTATGAGCTAAAGAAATTTCACGAACTTGTTTCTCTGTATAGTTTTCATTCTTTTTCGCATAATTGTAACCCATACCATAATATCCACCAACAATAGCGATACCGATTATTAAAATAGCAATTACACTTATAATTATTTTCTTTTTATGTTTTAACATTTCCATCCACTCCTTAATAATTAATCATTTATTCCAAATCTTGCTTCAATTACATTTTCTGCTTGCTCTAATTGATCTTCAAGTATATCTTGTTCTCTTTCTTGTATTTGATATTGTTCAACAGTTATCGTCCCAGCGTGAAAATCTGCTTCTAGCTGATCATCAGATAGATCTATCTTGTCATCTAATTGGTCAATTTCTTTTTTTGCTGCTAAGTACGTATTTAAGTTATCTTCTTTTGCTCCAACTGGTTTCGTATTATTTGCCTTTTCTACAATAGATGTGACTTCGTTTTTGAAATCTTGTGTTTGCTTAGTATCATTCATAGCAGGCCCTGTTTTGTGTGGTTCGTGTTGTAGTTGCGTACCTTCTTTTTGTGATGTATCGTTTTCTACTTTCAGTTGTTGTATTTCTGTATCGTTATCAGCTTGAGTAGAACAAGCTGTTAAGAATAAACAAGACATTGCTCCAATCATCATCCATTTTCCCATTATGTTCTCCTCCCTTTACATGTGCACCTTATCCATGTCCTTATATTACTGAACAAACATTAAAGGAAGATTAATGTGCCAAAAAATAAAGTGAAACTTTAATCAGTGGGGGTTTTGTCCATCCCCCACTGATTATCAGCCCTCACCAATCGGGCTTTTACGGGCAGCAGGGCTCCCACCTAACTCTCTCGCATTCGCCGAATTTTGAGGTAGGAGTCTTACTGCCCGTTAATGCGGGATAAAATGATATAATTAAATAGTTTCTAATCTTTCTTTAATGTTTCGGAATTATAGTGATACATATAAATAAGAAGAAAAGGAGAATGTTAATGCGAGTTCTTATTGTCGAAGATGAAAAAGACTTACAAAATATATTGGTAAAACGATTAAATGCAGAATATTATAGTGTCGATGGATGTGGGAATGGAGAAGATGCTTTGGATTATATAAGCATGGCTACCTACGATTTGATTGTGCTTGACATTATGATTCCCGGAATAGATGGTTTACAAGTATTACAAAGATTACGTGCGGACAATAATACAACTCCTGTCTTGCTTCTTACAGCTAAAGATACAATTGATGATCGCGTAACAGGACTCGACTTAGGTGCGGACGATTATTTAGTAAAGCCCTTTGCTTTTGATGAGCTGTTAGCAAGAATTCGAGTGTTGATGCGAAGAAAAACAGGAAATACATCTAATGTGTTTGAAATCGCTGACCTAGTGGTGGATTGCAATATGCATAAAGTAACAAGAGGAGATCAAGTTATCAATCTTTCCAGTAAAGAATTTGCTATTTTAGAATATATGATTCGTAATAAAGAAGTTGTGTTGACACGAGATAAAATTGAGCAACATGTGTGGAATTACGACTATGAAGGTGGCTCGAATATTATTGATGTTTACGTCCGCTATCTTCGCAAAAAAATTGATAGCCAGTTTGAAACGAAGTTAATTCATACAGTACGAGGAACTGGTTACGTATTGCGAGTAGAATCATGAAAAGACTATCAATAAAAATGAGAGTGACCCTATGGTATACGGGGCTAGTTGTAATTATTATGGCACTCGTGTTAGCTTTTATTTTAACTTCTTCAGATAAAGTTTTGCTTTTTAATATGAAAAATCAATTGAAGAGCACAGTAAAAGAAAGCATTGAAGATATCGAATATAAGCATGGACAGTTAAAGATTGACGATGAATTTGAAGCCTTAGAAGATGGAGTAAATATCATCATTTATAGTAAACAAGGTGAGCTGCTGGCAGGACATAATCCAACAACCTTTAATAAAAAGGTATCGCTTAAATCCGATGAAATACAAACCATTAAAGACGGTAATAAGGAATGGATAGTATATGATTTTCTCCATAATGTAGGCGGCGATGAGCAAGTCTGGGTTCGTGGCATAATGACCATGAATCAATTATCATCGACCATGAATACGCTTATTGTGGTAACACTCATCTCATTTCCATTACTTATTCTCATTGCAGCAGTGGGAGGATATTTTATTACGCAAAGAGCGTTTCGACCTGTGCAACAAATGAGTGATTCAGCCAGTGAAATTGGTGATGGTAAAGACCTTTCGAAGAGAATTAATTTACAAGGGTCATCGAAAGACGAAATGTATCATTTAGCACAAACCTTTGACAAAATGTTTGAGCGATTGGAGACATCATTTGAAAGTGAAAAACAATTTACATCTGACGCATCTCATGAATTAAGAACACCAACATCTGTTATTATTTCGCAATGCGAATACGCTTTATCGCAGAGGAATAATCCGAAAGAAATGGAAGAATCGTTAGAAGTAATTTTAAGGCAATCGCGTAAAATGTCCGCGTTAATCTCGCAACTCTTATTATTAGCACGAGTTGACCAAGAAAAGCATAATACTTTTCAATTTGAATGTATCAATATGAGTGAATTAACGGAAATCGTTGTAGAAGAGCTTTCATTAATGGTTCAAGAAGCTTCGATTAATATAACAACACATATAGAGGAAGACCTGTTTATTAAAGCAGATCAAACATTGATGATGCGTTTATTAATGAATTTACTAACGAATGCGATTGCTTATAGCAAAGCGAACGGCACTGTGAATATGCAACTGTTCCGGGATGAAACCAACATAATAGGTAAAGTCTCCGATAATGGCATAGGCATCAGCGAGCAACATATTGCGAAAATATGGGACCGCTTCTATCGAGTTGACGCAGCACGAACATCTTCAAACAATGGAAACACAGGTTTAGGATTGTCGATGGTAAAATGGATTATAGAACTACACGGAGGAGAAATTACCGTTAAAAGTGAATTAGGAGAAGGCAGTACTTTTACATTTAAACTACCAATTGAAAACCGAGCATAATGTATGCTCGGTTTTAGCTTTAGAATACAGATTGATTAAAAATCTCTCTTCAGTCCTTATTTAAAAGTAAATACAAAAACTCCATTTTGAAAAAAAGCGATCAAAATGGAGTTACTCTTTTTAGCAATATATGAGATTTTATAAAACCATCTACTTAAATCTATTTTCCAAGTATACCATTCAACAATCTGAAATATTCTAATCAGCACAATCACTCATTTAACTAAAAAAATTGGTTAATTGCATAATGCTCTTCTGACTTTCCTTGCAAAAATTAGTGGATCATCAACGTCTTCGATATTAACGTAAATTAAATTTGGATCATCACATAACCACTCATTGTGTATAGACGAAACAATTATTCCTTGTTTAATAATTGTAGCAACAAATTCAGTGACTTCCTTTTGTAAGAGTGCTACCCGCCCTAGACATAATGCCCGTCCAGTTTTATTATCTCGTGATTCGAATGAGAAGGAAGTTGTTACTCTAAAACGTTTCCCCAAGATTGTTGCTTGTATTTCATCTCGATTTATTGTTGCCACGCATTTTCCACCGACGAATCCTTCTTGGCCGCCGATAATTCTTGCAAACTGTTGACAAATTGATTCCTCATTAATCGCCATACCTTCAATCATCCCCCCTTTTACTGTTAGGTTATGAATGAATACATAGGTCTGAAACGGTAATGAATCTATTCTATTACAAAAAAGATAATGGCAATCTAACGAAAACTGTTAGCTCAATTATTCTTGATCATTTGAATTAACTCGGCTATATATGTTAAGACATTTTTAGAGAGCATAAAAAAGACACCCTAAGGTGCCATCCTCCGACTTGAGAATCATATCTATGTATGGAGAAATTTAGAAAAGAGAAACTTCTAACTATAACTTATAGAGCTCTTATACCATGAATTACTTACATACATATTTCCTTATTTACCGGAAGAATAATCCCCGTTATATTACTTTCTGATCAGTCTCGTTAAAGCCATCCCAATAAATCCAGCACCCATCCCTATTAGCCATCCAGCATGAGTATCACCTAATATAGATCCCACTCCTCCGCCAAGAAACATGCAGCCAACGAATACTAATCCTCCAATTCCCCAATTCGGCCGTTCCATAATTCAATCACATCCCTTCAATAAAACATATGCGATTAACTAGCCTAACTTTCTTGCATGAGATAGTTAATTATTTTGCTTAGGTTTAGCACTTTCAGGGAATTCAAAAGATGCGGAAATTGAGCCATTTGAATGGATTGCAGAAGGTGAATTTAATTTTTTTATATTATAATAACTTAACGAAATCTGTTAGCTCAATTATTCTTGATCATATGAATTGTTACCAGAGTTTAAATAGTGCAGAATTTTTTTGTTATAAGGTGTTTTTCCTTTTCAGCTTGATGGGTATGGGGTGCTACTCCATCGCTATTAAGTTAAGAAACACATTCTTTCCCAAATGTTCAGTTAAAAAATGTCTTAGACTGCATTTAGTTGGTATAACTAGATTCCTCTATTCTAGTTTTCTAAATGTAATACTGGAAAAGATTTAACCTTGTCATTGGAGGGCACATATATTCATGACAATTAATTAAAATAAATCCTGCACTATGAAATAAATTTTTAGATAAACCAAAATAACAAGCAAAAAGCCCCTTCAAATTTGAAGGGGCTTTTTAGTATATAGAAATTAGCTTAAATCAAAGATAACATTTCTTGAAAAGGGGGCATTTTTATATTATTCAGGTTTATTGAGGAGCCTTCGTTTGAAGCAACTTTAACCCCATACCAATAAAAATCATTCCAGTTACTTTATTTAGAATCATCCCTACCTTTTGATTTCCTCTTAATTTTTTTGTGACATATGAAGAGAAATAAGCAACAAATAAACACCACAATAATCCAGTGACTGTAAAAGTAATTCCTAAAATGATAAAAGGCATAGGGCCTGAAGCCTTTGTATCTATAAATTGCGGAAGAAACGCAATAAAGAATAAAGAGACTTTTGGATTCGTGAGACTTGTTAAGAGTCCTTGTAAATATATCTTTCTAATGTTCAATTTATTGGATGAGGCTTGGAAAGCTACATTTGTTTTATCAAGTATCATTTTAATCCCTAAATATACAAGATAGATAACACCTATAACCTTAATGGTGTTAAATAGCACAATGGATTTTGTAAGTATAATAGATAAACCAAAAGCAACCAATAATGTATGAACTAAAGAACCAGTAATAATACCAAAAACAGAATACACACCTGCTTTTCTACCTTGTGAAATACTTCTTCCCACAATATACATGGTGTCTGCGCCAGGAATTAGATTTAATAAAATCCCTGTTAGTAAAAACACTTCGTAATTAATAATACCGTACATTCTAGCACCCCTATCTATTTTTTTGGTGCCCTTATTGATATTAAATTAAATAAAAGAAAAAGAAAAGTGTTTTCTATTTATTCAATAAAATTAATGTTTTTTTAATTTACAACCAATAAAACTGATGGAGTGTATCATTCGTATCGCGGACCTAAAACTCACTATTGAATAAGTAAAACCCCAGAAATCCAAAGGTCTCTGGGGCTTCATTATATATTTAGCTCTTTTTGTTTTTTGTTTTGTTTATGTCTATGCAGCAATTTTCGACTTATGAGAGAAATCAGTAATAAGATCAGTATTAGTACGAAAAGTTGCATAAATGATAAATCAAAATATTTGGCACCTGTAACTATTAAAAGTGTAGAAATCGTACCTTTTACAATGAAAAAAATAATAATCCATAATCCGCCTTTTTTCCAGTTCATTTTTATTTTACCCTTTCCTACGCTTAAATTCTTAAATGGGACACCTTAATAGAAATCTATTATATTAATAAAAAAGTAAACTTTTTCACAAAAATCATGTCCAATTACATGCGACGATTTCATAATAAATGAAAATGATATTCAGTGTCAATTTTATTGACTATTTGAATATCTATTTATCATCTCAATCTCTTTCTACTTCGTTTCTTATAGGCAATGAACTCTTGTTTTCAAACAAAAACACCTCCATTGAATTTGCACACTAAATATGCGAATTCAAGAGGTGTTTTTCATGTACCATCAGATAAGATTTCCTGCTTTATTTATTTCTTGATACGTAGCTATTTTCTAGTACACAATAACTGGATCATTAGTGTTCAAACTATCATATACAGTTTTTGCAACATTAGGAAGAAGGTTTACACACCCGCCTGATCCCCCTGTTAAATAAGCATTATTTGCCCAGTCTTTTCGCCAGCCTGCATCATGGAATCCTTGGCCGCTATTTGTGAATGGAACCCAGTAATCTACCTTAACTGCATAATCAGCTTTACCTACTGCGCTGCCTTTGAGCGTGTATGGTGTTCGTTTATATAAGACGTACCACACACCTGGTGATGTATCTTCACTCGTGCTATGTTTACCAGTTACTACATTTGTTGTGACGACTAATTTCCCATCTTTATAAATCCAAATTTGTTGATCTGCAATTGAAACTTCCGCATACGTGTCTCCGATGCCATTATTCGATGTTGTTTCATAACCGATACCTTCCTTCTCCCAACCATTTCCATGGATATTAGAAGCAGATAGCGATTTTTCACCCTTTTCAAAAGCTTGTTGAACTTGTTTTGTTTCTTTTTCAACATCTAGTGCCCAGCCGTAGCCTTGTCCTTTTACTGATATGACCGAACCGGAATGGGTTTTAAAGCTGAAATTTTTATTTAATGTTGATTTAGCATTATTAATTTCAGCAATCTTATTTTTAATGTCGCTCGCATCGATTGTAACTTTCATATCCTTTGACATAGAGGCATTCTGAATTAAATCTTTCGCTTTTAAAGGATACACTTCATTCTGCACTTTATACTCAACAGACTGCCCAAGAAGATTCTGTAGTGCTTTCTCCTCTTTTTTGACAATCGGATCGTCTTCTTTAATAGGCTGTATGTATGTAGACTTCAGATGAATTTCACTTTTATACTTCTGCTTGTCGTAATCTTTCAGTAGACTAGTAACGTCATACTGTTTTCCATCAACGCTCTTCGAAATAACAACTTTTCCTTGTTCAAGCTTCGCCATAGCATCTTGAGGCGCTTTTAATTTTTCATTCATAGAGATGAGCTTTTCTTCTACAAGTTTTTTCATCGTTTCACTACGATACTGATCCGCCTTTTCCGGTAGCACTGAATATTTTTTTTCCTTTGAGGAAGGGAAAAATGTCCACTGGCTTTTTAATAGTTTCTTAACTTGAGGCAAATCTTTTTCCGTAAGTTCCGTTTTTGTATCTTTTTCATCTAAAATTTGTTGTTGATCAACATAGACTTTGTTTTCTAGTCCAGATGTTTTTAATTTCTGTATTGCCTGATCAGCGTTCAGACCACCGACTTTTGTGTCATTAATCGTAACATTTGAATTGAAGTGAGTTGTCTGATAATAACTCATTCCTCCAATGAGAAGTACAATTACACCAACACCCGCTGCAATAAGCTTCCAATTTGTAAAACGTTTGCTTGATCTTACTCGTTTTCTCTCAACTTCTTCAACTGATTCATTTATTGGATTATTGTTCATCAATCTTTCCCCCGTATACATTAACGTCAATCGATTTTAAACTAAAACCATTGACTAGTGTACCTTATTTTTCCTAAAATTTCATTATTTTTAAAAAGATTTTATCGCATTTAATTAATTAAATTCGGGTTTTTCAATAGTACGATACATTGAATAACCCTTTACAAGTAATAAACTGAAACTTTAATCAACTGTTACACCAAGGGATTTAGCTAAATCTCTTGTGAAAGCTTTTTCTCTTTACGTAAAATACGAAGTATGTTCTCCATTTTTATGAACATCACCCCTAATTTTGCCAAAAACTTTTACATTATTAGTTTATATAATTCTGTTATTAATGTTAATTTTTTTTACATTTCAAAAAAATAAACGATAATCCTTCTACATCTTAGATAGAAAGAATACCGTTTTTTCGTTTAGAGTATTTGTATATACTTCCAAATATTAAGACGCTAGCATGGATGATGCCCCCAGGTATGAGAATCTAAAGTATTTGAATAAGAAACTTTACTCCGTTCGTTATAGTTATTTACATCATAATATAATTATATATATTTCTATCTTAAGGACTGAAAATAGCTATTTAAAAATATAGTTGCTAATTTTATTTCAATCTTCCTTGCACCCAAGTAGCAATATCATTTATAACATACTCAGGGATATTAGCAGGACTATAATATTCATCCGATTTACTTAATTCTCCATCTTCTTCTGTAAAGAAGTGATTTAACTTTGGATATAGTCGATAATCAACGTTATCTCGCTCTTTTAATTGTTCTTTCCAAAAGGGAATTTCAATTTTTGAAGGAACTCGATAGTCTCTTTCTCCTTGAAGAATAAGAAGCGGTGTTTTTTGTTCTTTTGACATTTCTGCTGCTTTAATTTTACGGATTGAATCCCAATATACTGGTGGTCCTAAAGAAAAATCCTTTGGAGGATTCTGACTAGAGAAATTAGGATCCTTTAATAATTCAAATTGCGATTTGTAAAATTTATATTCTTCTGGTTTCATTTCTCCAATAGAAAGACGATACTCAAATTGATCTAAAACATTGTCTATGAATGCCTTGGCCGCCCCTCCCATCACAATTGCCCCAGCAATATTTTGATTTTGATTTTTTTCAATTATCCTCGGAATCATCATTCCACCTTGACTATGACCAAGAATATAAATTTGATTCTTATCTATCATAGGTTCATTTTGAAGAAAATGAGTCACCAAAAGAGCATCATCTGTTGTCTCTTTATCAACTGTATAAAAAGGACTAAGTTCTGTTTTCAATCCATGTTCATAGGTTCGTTTATTATAGCGAAGGACAGCAATTCCTTTCGAAGCAAGACCTTCAGCTAGATCGCGAAATGGTTTTAAAGCATACGTTGCTGAATCCTGATCGACTGCTCCAGCTCCATGAACAAGAATAACCGCTGGAAAAGGGCCCTTTCCCTTTGGAACAGATAATGTTCCTGGTAATGGAAATGCACCACTTCCAACTACTACTTCTTTATCAATAAATGATTCAGGTTTACTATATGATGGCCGATCTGCAACAGGACTAAACGACATACTGAGTTGAAAATCATCTATTTTTCCAGATGGATCTAGTTTTATTAGTAAAGGTACAGTAATTTGTTCAAAAACTAATTTAATCTCTACATTTGTATGAACAGAATTTGTCTCTTTTTGTGTAACCTCTCCAATTTCTATAAAAGAACCTTTTTGTAATTGCGTAGGAAGTTCCTCCCAATAGTTCTTCAGCCATTTTTCGGATATTATTTTCTGTAATGATCGAGAAGTTAAACCAAATGCAGATTTATAATCTTCAGCATGCATAGAACGGATAAATGAAAGAGTAGTAGATATAACAGGATTTTCATCTTCAATATTGTCTATTTTTTTTATATTTGTGTTTGTTTCCTTTAATGTCGATTTAAATGGGTGGCTGAAGGGGGTATTATATGTATTTGGATATAAACTTGTTTTCAACACGTCCTTATTCCGTCCCTCGAACAAGTTTGAATAATCCTCGAAATTTTTAGGTGAAATTACTTCCTCCGCATATGAAACCGAAGGAATAGTTATCGCACAAATTGCACTGACAAGTAATAACTTACTCCCTATTCTTTTTTTCGTGCTCATATTTATTAATTCTCCCTTCACAATTAAAATTTTTAATACAGCATGCCTAGTACTATAAGGAAATAGAAATTTTCAAGGTAATTAATAATTTACTTTACGATCCCCCCTAACAGGTTAAAAAGCTATTATAAACAAACTTTAATATAAAATGCCTTCTCCCTCTTTTTCCACATGTATGTTAACTCTAGAAATTACTTCTTTTCTTTAAAACACTCTTTTTACTGGTTTGTTTTTCATATATAAGTCGTACCTGTTTCCCCCTTCGCGCTACTTTATATTTTTATCATATACAATGAAAATCTCTTTTTCCTTACCTATTCCTTACAAATCCCTTACATCCAGAATCGCTTTTATAATAGTGCTGTAGGAACCTCTGTGCCCGAAAGCGCAAAAAAAGAAACACCGATGTTATTTGCTTTGGTGCTTCTTTTTCTCGCTTTAAATTTTGATTATTTTTCTTGCTATGTAACACAAATTACATCGTGCTGTCTGGAACACTCCTAACGTTGTTAAAATCACTTGTTTCAATAGTAAAATTTATACTAGAGGGTACTCATATCCAACAGTTTAAGAAAAAGAAACGCCTCAAAACAAAAAATGAGCTGACTTCTCAAAATAACTAAATGTAGAGACAGAAAATTTTCATTTAAGGGTGACTTCAAAACCATTAACTTAAGAAACGGATATTCTCCAGAACGAAAAATAAGAAGGATTCTTTCAAAATACTAGCTTGATGTACATTAATTGGCACCATAATATGATTGAATTAAACTCATTACAAACAGCTAAGAAAGTGATTGCTGGAATAGAAGTTATGCTTATAATCAAAAAAGGACAAACTCCCCAAGGGGAAAAGTTTGTCCAATACCATAATCGCTCTGGTTTAATAATATTTAATTCAGTTCCGCTAGGAATTTTTCATTCTTTTTTCATATCCCACTATTTTTGCATCAGAACTAACAATAGTAAATTAGAATAACGACTTAATACTCGCTAGGACAGTAAGGATACCTATAACAATAACAAATACATTGCTCATCTTCCCTCTATATTTAGCTAGTACAGGCACTTTACGAATTGCATACATTGGTAATAGACATAAGATAGCAGCAACTAACGGACCGCTAAGGGCATCAATGATTCCAAGAATACTTGGATTTGTATAAGCAACAAACCAGCATGACAATACAACAAAAGTAAGGACGATTGTCTTAATTGTTTTTTCTTCAATAACTTTCCCACGTGATTTACCGAACTTAATAATCATGTCACGCATTACTTCAAATGCTCCGATATAATGGCCAAGGAAAGATTTTGTAATAGCCACAAAAGCAATGATAGGAGCCGCAATAGTGATTACTGGTGAATTAAGCTCATTAGCAAGATATGATAGGATTGACAAGTTCTGTTCTTTTGCCACCTTAAGATCATCTGGAGTCAAACTTAAAGTACTGCTCCAAACAAAGAACATAACAACAGCGAATGTCATGATATAACAAACTTTTTGTATTTGAGCACACTTGGCATCAGTAGCATCTATTCCATACGTAGCTCTCTGTTTCATAACGAATGACGAAATCATAGGAGAATGATTAAACGAGAATACTATGATTGGTAGTATCATCCATATTGTTCCAAAATATCCCGTTCCAGTTGAAGCAGTAGAAACACTTGAAAAACTTAGCATTGACGTATTCCACTGTGGAATTAAAGATATTGCGATAAAAAGTAGAGAAACAATGAAAGGATATACTAGCATGCTCATTATCTTTACAGTAATATCTTGACCAAAATTTAGTATAGCGATAAGACCGAGTACTAATACAAGCGATAAAATGGCCCTTGGAGGCTCCTGCATGTGCAATTGATGCACGATAAAACTACTTGCAGTATTTGTAAGTGCAACCGAATACATCAGCACGATCGTATAAATTGAGACGAAATATACTATGTTAAAAATGATACTTGCCTTATTTCCGAAATACTCTCTTATAGTACCCGTAATCCCCTCATCAGCAGAATTAGAAGCGTATATCATTTTAGCAAGCGCCCTATGTGAGTAATACATAACTGGATATGCAAGTATGGTAATTAACAGTAATGATAATAAACCACCTGAACCTGCATTAATAGGTAAGAAGAGTACTCCTGCTCCAATTGCTGTTCCAAAAAGACTCAATGCCCAGGTAGTATCCTGTTTATGCCACTTTTTAGGGTCTGGATATTTCTCATTTTTTACTGCAGTATTATCAGCTTGAAATTCTATGTTTTTTGCAGTATTCCCATTCATATAATAATTCCTCCTAGTTTCCTATTCTTACTTCTCTATTTAAGGCATCGGAATATAGACCGTTCTTGAAAAATGAATTGCTTATAAAGTGCGCCACATCGTATATCCTTCTTCTAAGTTAATCAAAATCAAAAAATTAGCGAAGCATCAATCTGACGGGGGCGTTACAACTTGCAAAATATTCCAATTGTATAGTAGTATATTTTATTAGTAATTCCCCCAATATACAGACATCCTTAGGCGAACAATAGAGAATAGATTGTTAACTATTTCACAATATACCCGATGATTGTTCATTGATTTGATTGTTTCTCTCCAAAGATTTTATTTTTAATGGCAATCCCTGTAGGTGTTGCTGCAATTCCACCTAAACCTGTCTCTCTTAATTCGCGAGGCATCTGTCTTCCAACTCTATACATCGCTTCAATAACTTCGTCAGCATTGATGATATTGTTTACGCCGGCTAATGCGATGTCCGCTGCTGCTAAAGCATTTGCCGTTCCAATGGCGTTTCTCTTTACACAAGGAATTTCTACCAAACCAGCGACCGGATCACAAACTAAACCGAGTAAATTTTGTAATGCAATCGAAAAAGCTACAGAAGATTGCTGTGGCGTTCCACCTGCAGCTTCTACCGCAGCTGCAGCCGCCATCGCTGAGGCACTGCCTACTTCAGCTTGACATCCTCCGTACGCTCCTGAAATACAAGCGTTGTTTGCGACTATCGTTCCAAATAACGCTGAAGTAAATAGAAAATGAATCATATCTTCATGACTTAACTGCAACGTATCTTTAATACTAAATAGGACTCCCGGAATCGTCCCACTCGCACCTGCTGTTGGAGTTGCACAAATAGCTCCTAATGCAGCATTTACTTCATTAACACCGATAGCACTTTGGATCCCTAACACCATCAAATCTCCAGAAAGGGTTTTCCTATTTTCTCGATAGTTTTTAATTTTAACAGCATCACCTCCGGTTAAACCAGTTGGAGAAAATACACCGTCGCCCTCGATACTTTTATTTATAGCATTTTGCATAGTCGCTAAATTTCGTTCCATTTTACTCCAAACTTCTTCATAAGTAGATTTAGTTTGTTCAATTTCCTGTTCAATTGCTAATTCATAAATTGTCTTTTGGCTTTTATTAGCTGCATCCACAATTTCTTTTATGGCCATATACATATTTTTTCACTCCCTAATGTAACTAAAGAATAATGAGCTTAGCTATATTGCTTAAATTTCCTAATTCCTCCTGGAGATTACCAGGCAATAGCGAATCCAATGCGAATGCATATAAATATTTCCTATTTCCTTCTAAACTATGAAAGTTATTAATTTCTACATCATATTGTTTAAAGATCCTGCGTAAAACAAATTCAAAGTCAGCTCTTTCGGAAATTGCAATAATGACTGGCAATGGCCCCTGCAGATCTAAACTAAATCCGTCAATTTCAACATGTTTGATTTCAATTAATCCACCGCCGACAGAAATACCCATCGTTCTAATACTTCGACTTTCATCCTCTAAATATACATCTGCCGTATTTGGATGATCAGCAGGACTATCACCCGCTTTTTCAATAAAGGTAATGTCGATTCCTTTAGATTCTGCTATTTTAATAGCATCTGGCACTTCGCTGTCATCGGCTGCAAATCCTAGTATCCCAGCAATAATCGCAAAATCAGTTCCATGTCCTTTATGGGTTTCAGCAAATGATTCATAATACCTTACCACGACTTTTTTTGGAAGACCTTGAAATAATTTATTGGCTACTGTTCCAATAGCCAAAGCACCTGCAGTATGTGAACTTGAAGGACCTATCATTATGGGCCCAATCACATCAAAACAACTTTTGTATTTAACAACCTTTTTTTCTTTAATAGATGCTACATTCATGTTCATATAAGCACCCCCATAATTTATTATTTTTAATTGCAGTTGAATCTAAGTTACTAAAATGACTGATTCAAAACAAGACCTTATTGAAGGCGCTTTCATTCTCGTGTCAAATACACTTTTCCTTTTGATCACATACCTTTCTTAGAGTAATCATGTCAGTATGTCCAAATTTAAAAGGTTATTTACAATGTCATTAGGATTTTTGCAAAAAAACTAGGTTTGATACTTTCTCTAGAGGTAATAAATTCTTTCTCGACGCCCTCATTATAGCTTGTATATTTATGAGTACAATATTTTTTTATTTTTAGAAAAATTGAATAAACAGAATCTTGAATGGGTAATAGATTACACTTAGCATGTAGCAATTGTGTCCTTTGTTTGAAGCTGTATTAGTTAGTAGAAAAGCAAAAATAACACAGAGTTCCTTTCATTAACACATTGATTATATTGGAAAATCATTATAATGATACTTATATTATCCTTTGTTGAAACATTTAATTTTGGACATGAAAGCTGTTGCAATAAATGATTAATATAGATAGCAAGTAATAAATTAATGAACTATAAAATCATTTTTGAATATTAATCATTAATTTTGCATTAACATTCATTTTTCGGAAAAAAGGAACTTCTTTTTTTATAACCTTAATTTAAAGTAATATTTTGGTGATATCCAACAATTTACACCATCCCCTTTACAGTTATGGAAACCCTAATTAGATTTAAAAAGAGAGAAGAGCTCATCGATGCTCCTCTCTCTTTTTTATTTACTTAAGATTACTATTCAAATTGCTTATTGCATCTTTAAGCTGACTTTTAAATTATAAACTTTAATTTCCATACTTCTTTACAAGCCGATAAATGAAAAAAGTATATGTTCCTTCAAAATTAAGTTATAAAAGAGTTATGTTTTCCTGTAACATATTATTCATCCTTCTATTCACAGACAGTACGCTTCCACACTAAATAAAATCTCTCCGTAAACGTCCAATAGCTCTAAAATATACAAATATTGAAGAATATGAAAAAAACACTCTTATGAGTGCCCTTCTTAGCAACTAAGTCCGCTGCAACTATTATCATTACCCCGATGAATTTTGCCTGTAAGAGGAAATTTTAAGTTCATATTTAATTATTAAAATAAACCGCACCAAAGTTTTCATTAAATCTTTTACACCAAACAGAAACCGAACCATATTCACTTACATCTATCCCTTCAGGAATTTCGTAGTTTTGGTCTCCTTTATTTCCCTTTAATTTTCCTAATTCAATATACTGATAGTTTTTCACGTCTTCATTATTTTTCAAACGATTTGTAGGAACTAATACAACTCGTACATCTGGCCCATTAGATGTTGCAAAATCAGAAAGTCGTAAAACACGTTTTCCATCCGCTAATTGGTAAATTTTTGCCGTTCCAGTTGTTTCATGGACACCGTTTTGAAACTGACCTTCCCTTATTACTCGATCACTTTGTTGCCTTACTTCAGTTGATTGTATCTCTGCTTGTGGCAATGATTCATTTACGTGCTTATCAATAAATAATTTCTCTGGTCGGAACAATGACCATAAAATCCCCAATACAATTATCAAACCACCTATAAGCCATACATATTTTCTTTTCATAAAGTAAAAAACCTCCTGTAACATACTGTGTAGTAGTATGTTAACAAGAAGGTCTTTCATTTTTCTAACGTAAATGTTACAAAAGTCTTTCAGCCGTCTTATTTTTTTACTGATGTGATGGGAAGAGTGAACCAAAATTCACTTCCCTGCTTACCATCTGCGCGATTCCTTACACCAATTTCCCCTTTGTGCATTTCAATCAATGATTTTGCAATAGCTAATCCAAGTCCGGAACCTCCAGATTGTGAACTTCTTGATCGATCTGTTCTAAAAAAACGTTCAAATACGCGTAATTGATCATTTGGAGAAATTCCCATTCCTTCATCCCGCAAAGTGAATTGGACCTGTTGAGTTGGTTTATTTTCCACTACAGTCAATTCAATTGTTCCAGAGATAGGAGAATATCGAATTGCATTATGTAATAAATTACCTATGACCCTTTCTATTTTACAAGGCATAATCAAAAGTCGAGGTAATGTATCAGGGACATCCAATTGCACATGGATTTGTTTGTCTCCTAATAAGACAGAATGTGACTCTAATACATCTAATAGAACTTTATCTAAATGTGTGAAACTTGGGTGAAAATCTACTTGCTCAAACTCTAACTTTGAAAGATCAAATAAGTCGTTAATTAATCCATTTAATCTTTCTATTTCTTTTAAAACCGTTGCTAAGTATTGCTTTTTCATTTCAGGATCTTCAATCAGGTTATCTTGTAATGCTTCTATCATCATTTGCATGCTAGTCATAGGTGTTCGTAAGTCGTGTGAGATATTGGTAATTAGCTCCTTACGAGAGTTTTCCTGTTCCTCTAACTTAGTAAACCCTTCTTCTAATTTTTTTGCCATCTGTTGAAAGGCTGTTGCCAATTCTTTAAACTCACGTGGTTCTTGCCCAATTATATACATCGTTTCAAAGTGTCTATCACTAAATTGTTTCGTCAATTTTATTAAATTTTGTATAGATCTCATGATAGGACGTGTCATTAACCAATAAATAAACGTTGAAATAATGAATGCCACAAATGCAATTACTGTTAATAACCGCGTTTGTTCCGGTTCAAGTAACATTTTCGTATCACTATACCATATAGCAATTACCATAATACTAGTACTTAATAGATTCATGAGTAACAATTGAATACGTAATCTCATGTTTCATTTCCTCCATTTGGCTCAAAGCGATATCCTATACCCCAAACCGTATGAATCCAACGATTCTTTATCGTATGCTTCTCGAGCTTTTCACGTAAACGACTCACTAACACGGTAACTGTGTTTGATGCTCCTTCATGTCCAAAATCCCAAATTAATTCAAGAAGCTGCGAGCGAGAAAATACTTGTTTTGGATGCTTTGCCATGAGATAAAGTACCTCAAACTCTTTCACCGTTAACTCCACTTCCTTATTACAAACAAGTACATATCTTGTCTTTGGATATATTTTTAAATCTGGAAACTCTATCACTTCCAATAAGGATTCTTTCGCTTGTATTTGTACATGGCTTCCTCTTCTTAGTATAATTTGAACCCTTAATACTAATTCACGAGGGGAAAATGGCTTTGTTAAATAATCATCTGCCCCCATTGTTAAGCCTAAAATTCGATCCCTTTCCTCTCCCTTAGCAGTTAACATAATAATAGGGACATTTGATTGTTGACGAATTTCCTCGCATAATTCCCATCCATCTTTTTTTGGCATCATCAAATCTAATATAATTAAATCTGGTTGATGTGTAAGAAATAAATCCCAACCTTCTTTACCATTTACAGCGGTATAAACTTCATATTCTTCTCTTTCTAAATACCGTTTGCATACTTCTCGAATATTTTCTTCATCTTCTACGATTAAAATTCTTTTCTTCATATACTATCCTCACTTCTTTTTCACCAATAACAAAAAATTTATTTTTTCTATTATCCAATAAAAATATCTTTATAGGTAAAGATATAAAAACTAATCACATAAATAAATCAGAATTCCACATTTCACCCTCGAAACGAATGAAAATTCGGAAAATAAATCATGTAATACAGATAGTAATCTTAACATTTGATTACTTATATGACTAGATAAGTATTTAAAATAGTAGTTTCTAAATTATATAAATTAAAAGGAATGAGTCCGATTCACCATCGAGCTCATTCCTTATTAGTAACCTAAATTATTGTATCTAACTTTTCGGATTCAATTCATTTCCAGTTCTCTTTCCAAACTTAGCAACAGAACTGTTACCTATTACTGAACTCTTGATAGATTCCATGCTATAGTATCAGTCCCATTCTCTCCATTACCATATTTCATATAATCGATTAAATATCCTACCTTTAACTTATTACCATTAGATAGTATGTTCCATTGCTTATGGTGTCCAGTGAAATTCTTTGGATATGCATGATTAAATTTAAAAGTACTTGCGTTCTGTTTTTGATCTAAATGGATATAACTATCTTGAAGTTTTAAATATGCATAATCTGAATAAATAGGATTTTGAAATTTAATTAATACCTCTTCATCCTTTTTAATTGGTTTTCCAGGTTTAGGTTGACCTACTCTTTCAATAATTACATTCACTTTTTCATCGCTAGATTTTTCAGCCCAAAGATACTCCCATTTATTCCCTGCATGATGACTTCCCAAATAAGCTGTATTTCCATATGAAGCCACGGTATAAGGAACTCCTTCTGTAACAAATTCACCTGAATTATCTACTACATAATCTTCAAATTCTTTATTAGCTTTAATTTCAGTATCAATCTTTTGTGTAGGCGTTAGATTGTGTGCGTCATTGATTTCAAATGTAACTTTTCTGTGCGCAGCAATTTCAGATTTAATAGGGTGTATATTTTCTCTAGACTCATATGTAAATCCATTTTCACGTTTAACCAGTGTTACTGTTTGTGACGGAGCATTCCATTTCTTACTATAAGTAGTAGGAATATCTTTACTCACTCCAAATAAACCAGGTAAAATTGTTGCCCTAATCTTTTGCGTCACAGAATCATAACTACCTTCTACTAATGTTGGTTGCTGTAGCTTTGCAAAAGCTCCGTGTACAGAGTCTTTATGTAAATAACCGCGATCTCCCTGTCCCGCTTTTAAATCGTTCAATGCATCAGTTCCATTATTAGCTGAAACCACTGATACGTTATTAGTACTTTTAGCCTTGTTTACAATATGATTTACTTTTTTCGTATCTATATTTACCTGTTGAAAAACTTCGTTATAGGATAAAACTGGCTTATCAGCAAGAGATTTGTCTTTAGGAGTATATACCCTAAACTTTGGTATATTTCCTATATCTGTTTCTAATTGTTCAGTAGCTGCATTTACTCTAGACTCATATCTCCCTGAATCCCCCAAATGCATAATTTCTTCACCTTTTTCAATAGATAAATCCATTGTACTTGTAGGTAAAACTTCAATCGAAAGAAGTTCCCCTTGTTCAACAGCTTTCAATTCATCCAAAGATAAGACAATATTCGCATCTGCTTGTCCTTCTAAACTGTCAATTACTACTTCTGTTTTATTCCGTCCACCTTTTTCTGTACTTAAATAGTTTGCTTTATAACGATCTTGTGTTGCCTTTACAGTATTAATAATTTTGTTTCCTAAACGAATATTAAAATGAGGCGAAACATTTTCAGCGGATGCTGTTCCTACATTCTTATATTCCAAATGTACCCGTAATTTTGCTGCGTTCGCTGTATCCACAGTTGTTGCAGTAGACCAATCAAAATTATTTGTATAACTCTCCGTTTCCGTAGTTGTTTTTGAATATCCGTATCCCACATTTGCTGAAACACTTCCGGAAGGAACAGGACCGGCTGCTGAGCCTTCTGCACCACCTGAACCACTTAAACCTACATTAAATGAATGTTGTGTAGATACACTTTTTTCCCATCCTCTACTAACTGATCCACCATTATTATCCGTAATGGTTGCAATAGGAATTACTTCAATTCGTTTGACACCAATTTGCAAATTCGGCATGTTGGCAACTATCGGATTGAAATTAGTATCAGAATCGTTGTTATAATTCTCAACCTCATACATATCAGTAAAAGGATCACCATCCGTATTTGCATTCATAGGATTCGATATAAATTTTGGTTTCCCTTTATCCTTCTCGGGATCCCATGCTTTCGCTTCATTTTTTCCAGTTTGTGAATTGAATTCAATTTTATATCCATTAATCTCTAAGTCGTTGGAAATACCATCTTTATCCCAATCGTTGTTTGCCATTTCAATGTTTTGTGTAATGAGTGAACCTATTTCCCCATCAGATCCGAGCGTGAAATTCTTATCTTCTTTTTTTACATTTGCATTCTCTTTGAATATTTCAACTGTACCTCCTGGATTCGGTTGTTTTACATCTGCTAAAGCAGGAGATGCTAAAGTCAGTGCCATCGATACACTACCTAATACACTAATTGCTGGCTTCAATTGTTTCATTGTTATTTTTCCTCCTTGGTTTCTAGGTCCATTAGAACACCTACTAGTAAGATTAATTTCATCATATATAACAAATCTTTCTTTTCTCTCTCATAACTGTTAAAAAAGTCTCTCGTAAATATTACAAAACACTTACAGAGTTTTTAAAAGCCATAAAATCTATATGAAACATCAAAAAGCCGTAATATGAAGAATCGATTACAATATATACAAAAAAGCAGCTAGCCAAAGCTAACTGCTCACTAACTTATAAAATTTCAGTAAAAGAATGTATTAATTTTGAAGTGTGCAAATTGGGAGAGTGACTTCAACTATAGTCCCCTTATTCACATCACTCTCAATAAATACCTTCCCCTGGTGTGTTTCAATAATTTTATAACAGACCATTAATCCTAAGCCGATTCCCTCTTCCTTAATACTGTAAAAAGGTTCTCCTAAATATGGTATACGTTCTTTTGGAATCCCACATCCTTGATCGATAAAGCGAATCCTTATTTGATTATTATCAAGTTTATCAAATTGAATCAAAATTTCTCCTCCTGTTGGCATGGATTCAATTGCATTTTTTAAAATATTAACAAATACTTGTTTTAATTGATTTCCTTCGCATGGAATCAATGGAATATCAGGTGTAAAATCGATTCTAATTTGTATATTATTCATCATTGCTTGAGGTTGCAGTAGCGTCAAAACTTGATCCATTAGCACACCAATATCATTAGGTTGTATCTTTACCACCTGTGGTTTGGCTACCGCCATAAATTCATTAGTAATACTTTCTATACGCTCAATCTCTGATGATACTATATTTATATAACCCCGATTATTCTCAGTTTCCGTTGATTTTAGTAATTGCATAAACCCTTTCATTGCGGTTAATGGATTATTAATTTCATGAGCCATTGCAGTCGCTAATTGTCCTACGACAGCAAGTTTTTCAGATTTCCGTAGTAATTCTTCTGTTTTTAGCCGTTCAGTGATATCACGAGAAATACTTAGGAAAACTTTTTTACCATTTAAGTTAAAAACACGGACACTAAACTCAGTTGTTATTATTTTTCCTGTTGGAAAAACATATTCATCTTGCAAAGTGAAGGAAGTTTGTCCCTCTCTAATTCTTTTTAACAACCTTACAATCATTTTAGAATCTTGTGGTACTACATTTGGAAATGGTAACGAGAGCAGCTCTTCTCTACTATATCCAAATCTTTTACAACCAACAGGGTTTACCTCAATGAATCGACTTGGAACATGATTTTCATTCAGCTCTACTACATATACTGCATCAGTTGCTTGTTCGATTAGTGCACGGTACTTCATTTCACTATCTTTTAATTGTTGGTGTAATCGATGTCGTTCTCTTTCTGCTTGTTTTCTTTCAGAGATGTCTCTACATATTGCAGATAAAGCTAACACATTTCCTCTTACGTCTAGTATAGGAGAAACTGTCAGACTGACATCAAGAAGACTTCCATCGTTACGTCGTCTAACAGTTTCTAATCTAGTAACTACGGATTCTTTCGTTAGAATTTTCTGAATATTTCCAAGTGATTCTTCCATTAAGAAATCTGGTACACAGGGTAATCTCTTACCTATGATTTCTTGTAATGACCATCCAAATATCTTTTCATAAGCTTTATTTGCTTGTAAAATATGCCCTTCTCGATCAGAAATGGTAATAGCATCTACATTATGCTTTATAAATGATTCTAGTAATTCTTTGGTAGCTCTTAATTCTGATTCTACCTTTTTCCTTTCGGTTATATCGACTATAGAACCAACAACTTCCATAACTTGTCCATTTCGTTTAATCGGCCTAAGTGCAATAAGAATAATCGTTTTATCATCTGGCCAGGGTAATTCGAATATATTTTCTTTCCCTTCCCATGCCTGAAGATAATACTTCATCAATTGTGGAACTAAATGTGGTGGAACAATAGAAGCATCAATAGTCCGTAAGCTTTTCCCTACCACCTGTTCAGAATAAAATCCTTTTTGATAATAAAACTGTCCATCACATAAAGTGTGTATAAAGTGCTTACCCACTTTTTTAAATTTAAAAATCCCTCCTTGAAGCTCATGTACGGTATCTGTGAGTTCTTGCTTGGATTTTTTTAATTCCCGATTCATTTTAGATAAGTCCTGTGTTAAATAATATAATCTCTGGTAGGCTTCCATAAGAAATAGCCCAATTAAAAGCCCTAAAGCTATATATAATAAGCCTCCAGTGTAAAGTAACTTAGTATTAAAGAATACACCAACTAACCACTTGATTCCAACAAAAACAGAAAAATATAAAGATGCACTTTTAAAAGGATGAAGGTTTTTAAAATATGTTTTAAAAGTAACAAATAGGATACCCAAACCTAAATAAGCAATCACAGGAGGTTCCCAGTAACCTCCAATGTAAAAGATACGCATGATAATAATGCTAATTAATGTAATCCAACCAGCAATGCGACCAAAGTAAATAAAAGATAAAATAAGAGGAACAACTCGAAGATCGTAGGAAAATCCCATGTATGGAAAAGAAAAGAGCATCAAAGTAACTGCAATAATCCCTCCATAGAATTTTTCGAAATATCGCCTGGAATGAATCAAAAACACTTGAATAAATATCGCTGCGCTAACTAATAAAGAAAAAATAGAAAGATTGATGAAATAGTCTTTAATAATCATGTAATGTCCCTCCTTGCATTAAAGATATATTCGACAAAAAAACAGAAAATCCTACAAATAGTACAAACAGTTCAGGTGTAAAAAATATAATTCCCTACATGACAGTACATGTAAATAGTATCATATTGATTCAAATCGAAAACCAGGGAATCTTCCATTTGAACCTTCAAACACCCCAAAAATAAGGTGTTTATTCCCTCTTTTTATTTAAATGTTATGTACAAAAAAACGTAGGAATATTTAATTCCTATGTTTTTTATAAATTAATCAATTCCTTCACTATTACAATTCTTCAAATTCCTCAATTTCGGCTTTTCGCTTTAAAAATATTGCAATATCTTTATTACAAGTTGCTCTTTTAATGTATTCGCAATCTTTTGGTTAAGCCATACACATAAAGCAACCAGCACCTTGATTCAATATTCACTTTTTTACTGTACAAATTCTTTTGCTTTAGCTAGGTGTTCTAGGAAATAAGGAGCCTTATGCTGTTCAATTTTTCACTTAACTTGGTGTCTAGTTTAGTGTACCATCCCCATGCCCATCAACTTAAGAAAATAGATTCACCCCAAAACGAAAAAATGAGCTTTTCTGTTAAAAGTTAGCACAAAATTTCGTTCTGGGGGTATTTGTTTTTCTTAGCTTGATAGCGATGTGTACCATCCCCAATTAATGCATTTTTTTGGGTTCAGTTCATTATATTTTCTACTTTGTCTTTATACACAACATATTCTTTCCCATCCACTACTGCTACCACCGCAAATTCATCATTTGGATTGAATGAAAGCCAGTCAGCCCACATGCTTGTATTAGCACCTCCACTCCACATATGATGAACAGTGTTTTTAGTTAAATTCATAACTTTATAAGACGCATTTGGTGCATTTGTTCCAGTCTTTATTTCAAAAGTGTATGCGTTATGGATTTTTTTATAAAAGTAAAAAACGTTTGATGGACGAAGTAGATTCATAAAATCCTGTTCTTTCTTCTCTGCAATTTTTATGCCTTCTAGTAATGTGACAACATCTGTTCTTAATGTTTTCCAACTATCTTTAGCTGAATTCAAGTTAGGCTTTAAAAATTTATATCTATTTTGATCAGCTTTTTCATCAGCTTTATCAATATGCCCCAGTACGCCCGAATATTGAGAGTCTAAATCATCCCATTGTGTGGACATATAAGTAAGAGCAGTAATAGCACTATCAATCGTACTATGCATATCGCTAATATTATGAAATGCAACTCCGACTACACGATTTAATGTAATTTTATAATCTACATTTTTACGTAATTCTGCTAAAGCAGGCTCTAATCGACCTAAATTATCTCTAGCAGTACCTATCATTATGCCACCAGAAATAAGCGTGGGGATAAAAGGTATTTTCACCATTATTAATCCATCAGATTCTAATTTCTTATAATAGTTTACTTGTCCTAAAACTTCATCTAAACGCTTTTGATCAGTCTCCACATCAGCTCCTTGGTTTTTTAAAATCGATTGCAAGGTCTCTTTATGGCTTCCAAATACTCTAACATCTTCTCCAATAGCGTTTTTAAATTTAGTTAATTCTTCTATTAATGCTTTTGCAGACTTTTGGTTTCGTTGAATTCCCCCCCTTAAATCAGTAATCCCCTTTTTTAAAGTATCCCCATTTCCATTATTGATCGCCTCTACTAATGTTTCATAATAATTTTCAAACTTTGTATCGTATTCAATAATGCCGGTCAATGTATCTAAAAGCTGTTTTTTTACTTTTGTATTCCATGTAACAGCATGTGCTCTTGCATTCTTTTGATCCAGTACAATTTTACTAGGTAAATCTGCATACCCATTAATAGAAATTCCTTCAAAACTCACATCCGGATTATTAATTAGCAAATAAGAATATTCATTCATAGCTTTTGCAAATAACCCAGCATCTTGTACAGTTTTTTTCATCTTTTCTTCATTTGCTGAAAGAGACATATCTCCAGTGTTCGTTTGTTCAGTTTCAATTGCAAAGGTTGCTACTGGTGTGACTGCATAGGTAGTTGTCATAATTAAAAATGCTGATACAGCCAGTATTTTATAAGGTTTTTTTTTCATCTTTTCTTATTCCTCCTGTATAGAGTATGATTTCAAGTCCTATTCTTATTAAAAGACGATGTAGTTGCATAGATTCGATATTATTAAGCGAATCTATATAAACTGTCCCCTATTAATCGATTCTGTTACAAATTTTTAAAAACAAGTAAACTACATGGCTATCTTTTTATTTGGATAAAACTTATATATAAGTGAAAGGCGAAGTCTTTAATGAGACTCCGCCTTTTTAATATATAAGGATTTATTAATTATCGCTTTACTGTTTAACAGTGTAATCATAGACTCTCTATGTTATGGTTCACTTTGCAACAAAATTAATATTTCCCTATTTTTGTGGAGTAACAGTTTCCACTTTTAATTCCTTTATCCCTTCTTTTAATGTAACAGCATCTGTTCTTAATGTTTTCCAACTGTCTTTCGCTGCATTTAAATTAGGTTTTAAGAATTTAAATTTATTTTGATCCGCTTTTTGAGCTGCATTCTCAATATGCCCTAGAACGCCCGAATATTGAGAATCTAAATCATGCCACTGCGTGGACATATAAGTAAGAGCGTTAATAGCATCATCAAGTGCCTTGTGCATTTCATTAATATTACTATAAGCAACTCCAACTACGCGATTTAATGTTACTTTATAATCCACGGTCTGACGTAATTCTGCTAATAAAGGCTCTAACTTACCTAAATTATCTCTTGCTACTCCCACTATAATACCGCCAATTATCGGTAGACCCAAAATAGCACCCTTCATTACATTAAACCCATCAGATTCTAATTGTTTATAATAGTTTACTGATCCTAATACTTCTTCTAGACGCTTTTGATCGGCTTCAACATCTGCACCTTGGTTTTTTAAAATCGACTGCAAGAGATCTTTATTGCTTCCAAATGCTCTAACATCTTGTCCAATAGAGTCTCTTAATTTAGTTAATTCTTCTATTAGTTGTTGTGCAACCTTTTGATTTTGTTGAATTTCACCTCGTAAATCTGTAATCCCTTCTTTTAAAGTTTCTCCATCCCCTGTATTAATCGCCTCTACCATTGTTTCATAATAATTGTCAAATGTTGTATCATATTCAACAATACCAGTCAATGTATCTAAAAGCTGTTTTTTTACTTTTGTATCCCAAGTAACAGCATGTGCTCTTGCATTCTTTTGATCTTGTACAATTCTACCAGGTAAATCCACATATCCATTAATAGTAATTCCTTCAAAGTTCACATCTGGATTTTTAATTAACATATAAGAATAGGCATTCATAGATTTTGCAAATAACCCGGCTTTTTGCAAGGTCTCTTTCATTCTCGCTTCATTTGCAGAAAGAGCCGTATCTCCATTGTTCGTTTGTTCAATTTCACTTGCAAAAGTTGTTACTGGTGAAACTACATTAGCGGTTGTAATAGTTAATAACGTCGATACAGCGAGTAATTTGTAAGGGATTTTTTTTATCATTTCATTTTCCTCCAATTTAGGTTTTAATTTTCAGTTCTATTCCTGTTTAAAAGCAATATCTTTTGAAATGAATTCTGCATCTTTATGAATATCATTCCAACTTTCTTTAGCAGCTTTTAAATCATCCGGTATTAAAGAGAATTTGTGGTCTTGCATAGAATCGATATTATCCAGTAAATCTGTATAATTTGCGCCCATTGTATTCCATTGCTTTTGAATATTTGTTAGAGATAATATCGCTTGATCTACAGTCTGATATAGATATGCCAATGTTTCTTTCGCGTTAGTAAGCGAAAGAACTGCTTGATTAGCACGATCTGCTTTCATACTTAATTCTCCGATTTTGTTAGAAATTTCGTTATAGGAGTCCATATGCTTAGATGCCGTGACACCCGCCGCAGTTCCTAGACCGATACCAGCTGCTCCAAGAGCTGAAAGTCCACCAACAACAGCTGGTGTTGCTGTACCACCAGTTACAACAATTACAACTGCTCCTCCAATAGCTGCAATAACTAAAATAGCTGCTCCCAATCCACCACCAATTGACCATGCTAATACATCATCAAAATGTTTTTTCTGAGTAGAACGAAGTTGCTCAATTTCAGCTTGAAGTTGCGGAATCGTTGCCTGTTGACCTGCTAATATTGCAGTTAATCCACCTTTCCCATCTGGACCACCAACATTATTTTTAAAATCTGTAGAATTTTGATATAGTTTCCCTTTGAAGTCTTGTAGCATCTTAATTACATCTGTAACCTCTTTTGAATTTGTATTAATTGTAGTAATTAAATCACTTATGCCCTCTTTTAGACCTGCCTTATCTTTCTTTTGTACAGTATCTACTAAAGTGTCGTAATAATTTTGAAATTGTTCATCGTAATTTACAATATTACGAGCTGTTTTTTGAATCTGTGGCTTCGCTTTATCTAACCAATAATTCGCATTGATTCGTGACAGTTCTTGATTAAGGTGAATATTTTTGAGCAACTCCCCTCCTTCTGATCCTAAATCGATATTAGATAAATTTACATTCGGTTGCTTAATCATTGTTTTTGCGTACAAATCCATTACAAGAATATGAGACCCTGTTTCAGCCAATGCTTTCTTCAGTCCCTCGGGACCTAAAGCATAATTGCCTACTTTTTGTTCTTGAGCGGTCGTTTCTTGTGCAAATGCATGAATAGTGTTACCAGTAGTAGCAGTTATAACCGTTGCCAGAGTGGCTAAAGTTAGCACTTTGAATGGGAATTTTTTCATAACTATTCTCCTTCTTTCGCTAGATTCTTATAATCTTTATAGTTTTTTCAAAAACGTAATATCAAAATTTATATACCTGTTCTTCAAGGTAACTTATTACATTTTTTAATTGTCTTAATGTATCTTTTTGAGACTGCTCGTTAGTTGCATCAACATTAGTAGATAATTTTGTAATGTTATTTTTTATTAGATCCAAATCTTCTTTATAGCGCTTTAGTAGGTCAAGTTCTACATCTACTTGGTTTGCAAACGTATGCAAATCATTTTGTGAAAGAAGAAGCATTGATTTTTGTAAATCTGCTATTGATAGTTTCGTTGTTAAATCATATATTTTTTGATTTTGTTTCTCTAAATCATCTAAATATGCTCGCTGTTCTGCTGTTAGTTTATTTACTTCAGCGAAGACACCAAGTGTTTTCTTAATCTTTTCAGTATCAATGGCTTTCATCAGATCATATTCTTGCGTTTTTGTGGCTGCAGCTGCAGCTATTTCACCTTGTTTGCTTCGCTCAATTGCTTCACGAGCTGCTTTTTTGGCTGATTCAATTTCTAGAGCAGTTTTACCTTGCTCTTTCGCTTCTTGCGCTGCTTTTTTCTCTGCTTCTAGAATAGAGTTGTTAATTTCTTTTCCTTTGTTATACGCTGCCATCCCTGCTTGAGCAGCCGGTTCAATAATTTCTTTTGAAAGACTATAAACTTCTTTGAATATAGCAAATCCCTGCTCATTTAAAGCTCCTGGTATTAATGCAATTTGTTGTAAATCATTTTGAATTGCTTTCTTGGTATTTAATAATTCATTTTTTAACTGATCTATTTTCCCTGTTCCATCTGTACTTAGTATGCCTTGTGCTGTTGCCACATCAGTATCGAAATCTTTCAATTTTTTATCAAGCTGTAATTTAAGTTCTGTTAATTCATTAATTTGTCGTTGCGCATTTTCTTGATTCGTCATAGCCATTTCTTGAAGAACTTCAAGTCTATCCAAAAACCCTTCACTATCTTCTTTATTGTCTACATACGATTTTAATGTCGGGTAATAGCTATTAAATTTCGTTACAAATCCTTTACTTTTTGAATTTAATAGAATTAACTGTGGATAGAGTTCTGATGACCATTCCTTCATATCTTGTTTGATTAGGAATTGATTGGTATTTAAAGCTGGGACTTCCTCTAGCTGTACATTAGGACTCATTAAAGATTGATCAATATACGTTTGGATTAATTTAGATTGCGCACCTAATTTTCGTAATGATGAAGAAATATCCATGCTTTCCTGTTGAGTTTCTGCTTGAACGATTGGTGTTGCGAGAGTATTGATAGGAATAGTTGCTCCAGTTACAATGGATGTTATTAAAAATCCTGTCATTATTTTATTTTTCATTCCGTACACTCCTTTACCATTGTTTTTTATAACTCGATTCATATAACTTGTACGCCCTAGCGCTAGGCTCTCTCCTTGCACACGCATGAGGAAGGGGAAGTCTTTCGGATAGGGTGTTATCGTTATTATTTACTTCTAATAGGATCTAAAGATTTTACTTCCCTCTCATTTAGATACTCTATTTTTCAAATAGGAAACGATAAAAATTCATCAGCTATATTTGAATTAGCTGCCCAATGAGTAGTAAAATATTATTTCTCCCCTAGAGCTGCTAACTTACAGAGCCGTGAAGATAGATAAACTATTGCTTCTAGAGTTAATCCTGTCATGACCTTTTTTTAATATCAATTTCATAATATGGTTTTTAGTTTTGTCAGCAATAGCCTTACAAGACTACAAAAGATGAAATTATACTGTACATTGCTTATACTTTTATTGCGGAATAAATTCACTTTTGTTATGCAGTAACTTAAAACACTTTTATTACAAACTTGATCCTTTTGAGACTCTAGACCTCCTGATAAATTAACTGATTATTAAGAAAATTAAACTTAACATGATGTTACTTGCAACTTCACTATACTCCTATTAGCGTAATCTTCTCCTTTCTGTCTGGTCATACCAGTTATGTTGTTCATTAAAACATTAAATTTTCGATGCGTAAATAGCAAAATTTTGTCGATTGCGCCCGATAATTTAACTATCAAGTAAAAAATCGAGTTGAAAATATTATACCAATATAATCAATTAGGAGTTTTATCTCTGTAATTGTAATGATTACAAATTAAAGTGTATACGGTTAATTAATAACTATTTGAGCTTAACCGTGCAGTTTTATTTTTTTAAAAATACTTATAGAATAATTTAATAGGTTTTTTTATACTTTCTTTCCTTTATTTGGTTATGTATAATTGCATATAATATAGATATATCAAGTGATATATGTTATTTTGTTAAATTTTATGTAATAGCCCCTAATATCACCATTAATAAATACTTAACATGAAGATATTAATCTATAAACTTATCCATCGTTATTACTATAGGTTTTAAAATTAAAAAAAGCCGCAAAGCTTTCTCGAAAAGAACCTTTGCAGCCTTCTGTTTTTTGTTTCCTTAGAAAAATGATGGTTAGTGTACTCTTTAAAATTAACAACATGGTATAAATCTTTCCATTGTCCTTTAGCTTGGCTATATGTTTCATGGACTCTTCAAGATCTATTTGAATACATATTCCTTTTCTAGATCAATCACATACCCTTTCTAGAGTAAAAGAAACAGTATGCTCAAGTTTTAGAGTTACTTGGGCATATATTAAAGTTTTTGCACAAGAAACTGATACTAAGCTTATATTACGGTATATTTTTCACGATACTGTCTAGGGGTCATGTTAGTTGATTTTTTGAAAACCCTTGTAAAATAACTTTGGTCGTTAAAATTAAGCCAAGCACAAATATCTGATAATGGATATGTAGTGAGTGTTAATAATTTTTTTGCTTCTTCCACTCGTTCCCTTTGAATAAATTCACTTAAAGGAATTCCCACTTCTTTTTTAAATAATTTAGATAAATAAGTAGGCGTAATATCCAAATGATTAGCGAGTTCATTGAGAGATATTCCATCGTAAACATTTTTACTAATATGGTTCATACATGTAGTAACCGCATTTGAAAATTTTTGCGCATTGAATTCTTTCACCCGATCTGCAAAAGTACGTAAAGCATCTCCCGACAATCGCCTTACAGAGTCCACGTTATCTAGTTGTTCCATGGTTTGGATATACAAAATACTAAGAGCAAAAGCAATGTCTGGTGGGAGATTACCTTCTATCGCATATCGAGTAGCTAAAGTAATCGCAATAATCCCATGGTTTTTTTGGTTTCTGAGTGGATCCGCTGTTAAAATTAATTCAGTATCTTCCTGCGAAACTGCATACATATATTGCAATAACTTCTTTTTATCTCCTTCTTTGATTGCTGAAAAATAATTATGTACTAATGCCATGTTGTGAGTTTTAGGTTTATTTTGTTGGCGTTTTAAAATATATAGATCAGGTTTCACAATTTTATAGGGAACTTCCTCTAGCACTTTATTTTTTTCTAAAACAATATCTACATCTAACTTTTCATTGAAAATCATGTAATGTAATAAAACTCCCATATCAATTAAAGTAGTTTTTTTAATCTCAGGTAGGCACTGATAATAGGCTAGTCTTTCTTGAATATTATTATTTAAGTTAAATTCTTTCCGAAGTTTAAAGGTTATATCATCTGAGCCCTTTGGATGTATAGTGGGACCGATTATAATAGTCCCTTTTATGTAATCATGATTTGCTATATGAATTAGAACGAAATTTTCAAGATAACTGTTACATCTGAAAAGTGGCAAATTATCGGGATCATTTTCTTGATAAATGTCACTAAGGTGTTCTTCTTTAGAAGAATAAAAAGGACTACAAATATCATCAGAAATAGACTGATATAAAATTTTTTTGTCTGTAGATAAAATATGAACAGGTACATTAAAGGCTTTATGTGCGAGATCACACAAGTGTTGTATATCGATAGAATTATTCATTACCTTCTCCTCTTAATTAGATTAACTGATAAATTTTTACATCTTTACGGTATAAATTCATAAATTATTTTCCGTCAGGTATAACTTACGACAAAATATTACTATAAAATATCAAAATAGTACAATTCACGACAAAATATTACTATATCTTTTTTATGAAAATCATATATTATTTATTTGTAATTAGCATCTACATATCGGAGAAGTTAGGAAAAGTGTGAAAGAAATAGATTCTTTTCTTATAAGTTTTTAAACGACAATGAAATGAGCGGGGGTCGTTTCTTAATTCTCCAAGATCTAATCATAGAACTTGAGAAAACAGTGAAGAACCTACAAAATACAGAAACAAGGGATGATTGGAGTATACAACTCTAGTAAGTAATAGCTTCTTGCTAATCCTGCGAAAAATCTAGCCTTTGCGGATACATTGCCAGACGAACTAGAATATGCCCCAGGTACATTACAAATAGTAGGCTAAACAGTGACAGATACATTCGATACAGACAAAAGTAAATTTAATGTAGGAAAAGAAAACGAAGAATTTTGGGATGTGACACATACAGAGTGGCATACAATGGTACTCCATGCGAGGGACAAGCTGGAAAAAAGATTAAAAATACAGTGAAAGTCCAAGGAGATACTGTATCACCGTAAGAACTAACAGCCAAAAATTCAATCACTTGGACAAACTGAGATTAAAAAAGTGGATGCTGCAAATTCGAATATAAAACTGATAAACTGCTGTATTCCAAATTTTTGACAAAGATAATAAAGAAGTCGAAAATTTAACAGCAGATGAAAATGATAAAGCTATTTCTGAACCACTATGCTTCGGAAAATTCACGTTGGAAGAAATTCAAGCACCAAATAGGTCTACGTTATTTAAAGATCTAATTGAGGGAAAGGTCTTATCATCAGTACAAAAATAAAAATAGAAAACACAAAAAGCGAATGGAATATTAAAAATACTGACGATATAGGTCCAACTATTTTTATCTAATTGGCACTATATTACTGGTCGCAACATTAGTTTTAGTTTCCGCAAAAGCGGAAGAAATAAATAGATTCCAAAATTATTAGGAATAGCAGCGGTGACACAACATATAAATAATTTTTTTATATGTTGTTAATCTTTGTAGTATCAGTCTTTATGCTACCTAGCTTTATTACTCCATCACATAAACATATTATTTATTTTCTAAGTACAATGGCTATTAATTAACAAAAACAACACCTCTAATTAAGAGGTGCAGTAACATAAATCCAAAGTAATAGTAGACATTAGACACTTATTTCACTGTAAATTGACCTCAAAATAATAGTTACTGCAATATCAGGATTTGTTTATTCTATAACAAAAGAAATGTCACTTAAGCATTCTTTGTATGCTACTTTTAATTAATATATATGACACCCTTAATTTCCCACTCTATTTTTAGTTAAGAATCAAAATACTGAAGCCAATGAAATTGTATTACATTGGCTTCAGTATTTCAGATTTAAAATTACGAATAAAAACAAAATATCGTTTAAACACCCTGTTTTTAATCGTGTGGAATTTAATCCTTATCGATACGTATGACATTCACATGACCACTAAAAACCCTTAAAAAGCAATCTGAGAGTCCGTTTTTCTGATTCACAATCATTTTTTTAAAATTTATGTAAAAAATCAATATTTAGTAAATCTTATTATCCGAGACACAATTATTGCCGTAATCAAGATAATAAGGGCGGTTATCAATCCAGATTCTCCAATCCAAATCTCAGTTTGATATCCTGTACTTGCACGTGCGAAAGGTCCTTGAATAATGGCATTCCAAGTAGTATGGATGATAACCGAAGGCCAAATGCTACCTGTGATAAGTCGTAAATAAGCTGTAATATAACTGAATGGTACAATACAAAAATAGATGCCAAGTACTGAAAGAAAGACAGATGGTCCCTCTACATATAGACCAGCAATAACAATTGGAACATGCCACGTTGCCCAAATCAATCCACTAATAAGGATGGGCCTTGAAAACTCTGCATCGACTAGCCTTGTGAGCATATAACCTCGCCAGCCCATTTCTTCTCCTAAAACTGGGATTAAGTTAAGCAAACTTCCTAAAATGCCGCTCAATATTACTAGATAAATGAAACTGAATGGTGCCGATAGATACTGAAGTCCAAGTATATTGTAGATTGGTTCTAACATACCACCTTCGGGATGCTGAAACTTCGCAATTCCGCTCAACCAGGCGATAGAATAAGTAATTCCACAAATAATCATAGGTATTAGCAGAGCAAGACCAATTCCCTTCCATATCTTTAAGTTACCGAGACTAAAAGATACATCTTTAAACCCTTCTTTCAGTATTATGCGAGTCAAAATAGAAGAAAATGCTGGGGTAAACATATATACCACAATAAGCGGCATACTTTTAGTAATCATTACTACTAAATTTAGAATAATAGAAGTAATGAACAAGATAGTTAAAAAGAGTCGAAGTCCTCTTTTTGCACGTTGGACTTTATCTTTATTGCGGCATGATTCTGCATGTAATATCATTGTAATCCGCCCTTCCCCTTTTATTAATTTGTTTATCGAACCGACTTCCTGTCATTTCAACAAATTCAACTTAGAATGAAAATATTTTGGCATATAGATTAATCCATCTTTAAAACCCCTCTCAAATTTATAATCTAGTCTTACTTGCGACTCATCAATGTAATTATTATTTATAAGTTGTCATAGCCGATAGTACAAAAGTGTAATGATTAGTCTATGACCTGTGTCAATTAACCTTATGACAATATGTAACTAGAAAATATGATATGGGATAGATAACAATTGAATTAAGGCAATTGATTCGTGCAAGTACATGAATCAATCTCGCTTTTAAAAACAATTCAATTGAGGTGGAAAAAAATGAATAAGAAAAGAATAATTGCAATGGTTAGTACAGCTTTATTAGTCACAGGATGTGGAGAAGTAGGAAAGGCTCAAACAGTAGCAGTCGAAAATTCAGGCCAATCAATCCAAAAAAATATAGTTAAATCAATACAATCACAGGCTAACCCATTAAGAACGATAGAACCGTCAAAACCATTTGAGGATTTAAAACCACTTAAGAACATGATTGGGAGCGCACAATATGTAGGATTAGGAGAGAATACTCATGGAAGCTCTGAAATTTTCACCATGAAATTTCGCCTTGTGAAATATTTGGTTACTGAGATGGGTTTTACGAATTTTGGAATGGAAGAAGATTGGGGAAACGGCTTAAAACTAAATGAATATATCCAAACAGGAAAAGGAAACCCTAGGGAATTTTTAAAATTGTTATATCCTACTGATGAAATTATTGCCATGATTGAATGGATGAAGGATTATAATGCTAATCCTTCCAATAAAAAAAAGATCCAATTTATTGGACTAGACTTAAAGACGCTGGACCAAAGTGTCTTTAATAAAGTAATTGATTATGTAAAGCTGCATCGACCAGATTTGCTGGCAGAAGTAGAAGAAAATTATAAAGAACTGTCATCTTTCACTGGAAGTGTACAGGAATACATGACGCTTGCTCCTGAAATGAAAAAAAAGTTCAAGGCAAACGCTGAGAAAGTAGCCCAATTACTTAAAGATGATAATGGGCAGGCAAACACAGAAATAGTTTCATCCGAGTACATCTGGGTAAAAGCAACAGCGAATGCAATAGAGAAATTCACCACAATGCTGCTTCCTAATGACTATCCAAGTATGATAAAGCTACATGAGCAATACATGGCCGATCAAGCAATGTGGGCACAAGAGACATTGGGTGGTAAAACTATGGTATGGGGACACAATATTCATATAGCTAAAGGAATTATCGATGAGAAATTATATCCTTATGCTGCGGGGCAGTTTTTGAAGGAACGTTTAGAGAATAATTATGTCACAATTGGTAGTACAACTACGGAGGGGAAATTCACATTATACAGCGAATATAATCCTTCCACCGGAGGTAAGATTGCAACGGATACTATTCCACAAGATGTAAATAGTTTCAATTATACCCTTGGAAAAGTCCCATATCAAATGTTTTTGTTAGATAACCGTCACCTTAAAGGGCAAGCAGATAAATGGGTTAGAGAAAAAAGGCCATTACTGAGTATTGGGGGACAACTCCTCCCGAACGGTTCGTTATACTTTGATACTTCATTGCGTGAGCAATTTGATATTATTTTTCACATTCGAAAAACAAGTCCATCTCATATTAAATAAAAGTACAAAACAATCCCGTTCTTGCATCTGCAAGAACGGGATTGTTTTATGGAGATTAATATAAGCATCTTTTTTAACCAGAAGTAGGTTACTCTCCCCTTTTTAGCATCATTTAAAAATGTCATATGACATTTTTACACTGGTGAATTTGACAAAAAAAGCAGTATGATGCGGTTATTACACAGAGAGGAGCGATGAACTTTATGAAATCAAGATTCATCCAGAATGGTTATTTTTTATTGCTAACTTTCGTTACAGGATTGTTTTATTTTTGTTTTTACCTAATAGCTTTGCTATTCAGTTTCACCCTTTCATTTACGGTAGTTGGGATTCCATTAGTTATACGAGTACTACAGACTACCACACCTTTTATCCAATTCGAGCGTATACAGACGAAAATTTATACCGATATTTCGACTGACTCTTACGATAGAAGTATAACAACGGATACATCAAACTGGGCTCAGGTGAAATTAGGACTTACGGATCGTCGCACCTGGTCTGCTGTCTTTTGGTTAATGCAGAAATTTGTGATTGGCATTTTCAGTCTCATTAGTGTAATCATTTTTTATATAATGCCACTTATGTTCCTGTTGGCACCACTACTGTATCGATACATCGATATGAATATTATTTTCATACAGATAGATACTTTTTCCAAGTCACTCTTTGTCATGTCTATGGGTATAGTGTCTATCGCCATAAGTATTAGAATAGTAGATGGTTTGACAAAGAAATTTGGTGGTTATACACGTAGTATGATTCGGCAACTAAATCGATAGAAGTTTGCAGTCTGTGAGAGGATCGCAGTGTAAAATTAAAAAGTATAACAATGCATAAAGGATTAATTTATAATATAAGAAGTAAAAAGGTAGGCTACTTAGGGGGTAAATAACTTGTTAGATATGGTTAAGTATTGGTTTTGGTATGATTGGATTATGTTAGGGGTCCGTCTAATTGCCAGTGTGTCTATCATCCTAGCTACATTAAATTTTCAGGATGGTTTAACATTGCCACTTTGGATTATTATTCTTTGGGAGGTTGTTGCCTTCTCTATTCCATGGGTAGCCTTACTGTTCAATTATAAATATTACTTGTTCACAGAAATACTGCTATATGGTGGACTGTCTATATATTTAACCTCTTTATTTCCGGAAGCTTACAACACATTTCTTATATCGGTATTTCTTATCGCTGCGAATAGTAAGCATTCGTCCTATTATTGGACAGCTCCAACAACAGTTTTTATAACAACTGGAATTTTTTATGCAGTTGCGCCAAGTAATAACTATTGGATTATGGTCACCTACTACGGACTCTCTTATGTAATGGGGTTTGCTTTTCATTTATTAATCGTCAATCATAAACAAAATGAAGCGATTCGTAAACAAAACGCGGTACTTGAGCAATATATGTCTCAAATCGAACGCATTACACTGGCAGAGGAACGAAACAGGCTGTCGAGCGAGCTTCATGATACAGTTGGTCACGCTTATACTTCTATTATTATGGGGATGGAAACGTTGCGCACCGAGCTTGCTACCGAAATGGGTATTCAGAGGCTAGATTCTCTGCTTGAAATGGGACGTAAAAGCATCGAGGACGTGAGAGGTTATCTACATCAAATGGAGTCTCCGTGTCAATCGCCTTCCTTGATTCAATCTCTACAAAATCTTGGAGCCGAATTTCAGGAGCACGCTCGGGTGAATGTAAGCTTTCGAGCATTCGGAGAAGAATACCAACTGTCTCGGCAAGCGAAGATAGCGTTTATTCGTTGCTTACAAGAGTCCCTTACGAATGCAGTACGTCATGGTCAGGGGACTGAAATTATAGTTTCATTGCAGTTTGAACAACAATATACGAGGCTGGAAGTTCAAGATAATGGAAAGGGAAATGTAGAATGGCAGGAAGGCTTCGGTATGAATGCTATGAAAGAGCGGGCAATGAATTTACAAGGTCAATTGTCTGTATATACAAAGCCAGAGGAAGGAATGCTTGTTACATGTACCATACCGCGACAAACTGAAATAAGAGATGGACTTATTCGTTTGTTAATTGTAGACGACCAGCCATTTGTTCGGGAAAGTTTGAGGACACTACTCGATAGATATGAAGATTTAAATGTAGTCGGTTTGGCTGAGGATGGCAATCAAGCCATCGATTTGTGTGGGCACCTTCAACCCCACGTTGTACTTATGGATTTAGATATGCAGCACATGGATGGAGTCGAAGCAACCAAAAAGATAAAGCAACAATGGCCACATATCCGCGTATTGATTTTTACAACGTTTCAGGATACGGAACAGGCGCTGGACTCGCTTCGTAACGGTGCGGATGGTTTTTTACTTAAATCTATTGAAACATTGGAGCTAGCTAATACGATCCGACTTATTCACAGAGGTGGGACACTAATTGATCAGGGAATGTCTCACAAAATATTTGAGAAGTTTGATGAGCAAATCGAGACACCAAAATCAAAAGCTACTGCTTATGAGCTAACAACCAGAGAGATAGAAATATTGCAGCTAGTAGCAAAAGGACTCCGATACACTACAATAGCTTCAAGGTTATATTTGTCGAGTGGTACAGTCAGGAACTATGCTTCCTCGGCTTACACAAAGTTAGGGGTGCGTAACAAGGAAGAAGCTGTCCAGAAGGCTCTAGAAATTGGAGTTATTGAATAAGAAAAATGTTTGTTGTTTCTTTAGAGCTAAGTAAGCTGTAGTTACAAGATGCCGTAAAGGATAAAACTACGAATTTTATTGAATATCATTTTTGATAGATAATTTTAGAAAGATAAATTCTGTTTTAATAAACTTTAAATAGCGTTACTACATTCAATATGTAATAACGCTATTGTTGTCTATATTGGAATTACACGTCTTTATTATCACTATACAGAAGACAGTTTCAAGTCTTTTCATCTGATAATTATTCCTTTCTAATTCAAAATAAATATCTCGTAATTTCTCCACCTACAGAACTATTTACATGTGAGAATCCCTCTAACCCAAATGTCTCCTAATTCACTAGCTGTCTCTATACTTATCTACCCAATAACAGGTGAAATTATAATTTTATTTCTTTACCAATAATTATCCATTTATATTCCCGCATGAATAAAACCTTATTTAATTATATAAAAAATACATAATTAAATAAGGTTTGGAGTGTTTCAAATTCACATCAACATATCCGCTCATCCGCATGAAGTACCCACATTATTCTCCCGTTTCATATGCTTCTCTAAATAGATTTTTGTTGTTTGGATATTTTCGTGGCCCAGCGTTTGCATTAAATGATATAGATCCGCATTTCCTTGTTCAACTGCCATGATTGCAAATGCATGACGGAATGTATGTGCCGTTACAGGATTTTCACGATACTGTAGAAAATCTAGATTTGTCTTTTTTATCATGTCTGTTACTTGATTTGATAACGTTTTTGGATTATAAAAATTCCCTCTTTGATTTACCAATAAAGGACATTCTTCTCTATTTACCTATATCTACATTTTTTATAATTTATTATGAAATATATATTGATTTAAAATATTTTGTTCAAAATGTTCAATTGGAATTTTTAGGGACTTAAAACAGTTATTTGTTCTCTTTTTTAAAATTCACATAATTTCCAAATATCTAAAGGGCATATGTTAAGGTTTGGTATATAATAAAAGCAACCCGTGGTTAGAGTGTTTGCTCCGATTCAAGTTATGAGATAGTTTGTTTCACTTTTTATTTTCAAATTCAATATTACGGGTAGTACCAGCGAAGCTGCCACTACCCGTAATAAGGTGAAAAGATCATTATCCTGGCTAGTGTTGAACACCTTATTAATGTTCACATAAAAAAACGTAGAGGAATCCCCTACGTTTTTCACTCACTCCTATTTTAAATATTTTCCAATGCAAATTTCACTGGAAGTTTCTTTGATTTGATAACTACCAGATAAAAGCTTCCTTGTCTAACTAATCAGCAAAAAAACTTGTAGGAATCATTATCTAGAGTTTTATTTTTCTCTATCCATTTAACCTCTCGACAGCTTCCGCGCTTGTATCTACACGTTTAACGAAAAAAACTAATAGCAGTGCAACAACATTCATGCCAAGCGCTACATAGAATGAATATTGAATTCCCGATAATAAAGCCTTCTGAGTTAATACTACCTTCGTAGCTTCTGTGAAGGTTGTTGGATCTACATCCGACATTAGACTTTCAGCTTTTGTTGTTGTTACAGAATTCATAATCGTAACAAGAATAGCAGTACCAATCGAACCGGACACTTGTTGAGCTGTATTATTAACAGCCGTACCGTGCGGATTTAAGCGAGTTGGCAATTGATTAAGGCCATTTGTCATAAGTGGCATCATCACCATTGCCATCCCAAACATCCGCAGTGTGTAAATAAGAATAATATGTGTGTGACTAGAGTCAATTTGCAGGTTTGCCAACATATAAGTTGAAACAGCTGTAATGGAAAGTCCTACTATGCCAAGAATCCGAGGGCCATATTTATCAAATAGTTTACCTGTAATTGGTGACATAACCCCCATTATTACCGCACCTGGAAGCATCATCAGCCCAGAGTTCAGCGGCGATATGCCACGGACGTTTTGTACATAAGCTGGTGTTAAAATCATACCCGAAAACATAGCCACCGCGTTGACAATTGCAATTACAGACGCAAGTGCAAACATTGGGTACTTGTAAACACGTAAATCCAATAACGGCTCATTCATTTTTAATTGACGGATAATGAAAGTAATTAGGGCAATAGCGCCTATGATTAAGGTTGTTAAGACAACTTTATTCGTCCAACCATCGGAGCTTGCAGCACTGAATCCATATAACAAACCGCCAAAACCGACAGAAGATAATAGTAATGAGAGATAATCAAGTTTTGCATTTTTGTTTTGTCTCATGACGTTCTCAGATTTCCAAATCCCTAACAGTAAACTAATGATTGCTAACGGTAAAATCATTTCAAAAAGCAAACGCCAGTCATAATACTCTACAATATAACCTGATAGTGTCGGTCCAATTGCTGGAGCTGTAATCATAACTAATCCAAAAATCCCCATTGCTGTTCCCCTTTTTTCTCTTGGAAAGCTTACTAACATAATATTCATTAACAAAGGCCCCATGACTGAAGAACCTGCTGCTTGAACCATCCGGCCAGTAAGTAATAAACCAAAGTTCGGTGCTAAAGCCGCTAAGGCCGTACCAAGAATAAAAATCACCATAGATGTAATAAATAAGCTCCTATTGGAGAAGCGGGTTATTAAAAATGCTGATGCTGGAATTAATATACCACTTACAAGCATATACCCTGTAGAAAGCCACTGGATCGTTGAATAATCTTTAATGTCTAAATCCTTCATTATTGATGGCAAGGCTACATTTAAAAGCGAGTTGTTTAGAAATGAAACAAATGCCCCAATAAAAAGTATTACAAGCATTAAATATGGTGGTTTTCTTTTATGTAATGTTTCACTCATATATTTATTTGCCCCTTCATTATAAATTCCATTGATTAGTTTAAATCGTTTGCATATCTGCACAAGAATACATTATCCTTGCAGTATTTTGCCAAACTCTTCGAATGGATATTCTCTTTTTAGCAATTCTATTTGCTCAACATAACATTTTAAAATCTTTTTTATTGATTAAACCTTTATAAACATTTAAATAAGATTTTGAATGAATATTTAAACACGTTTTTTAACCGAAATTAAATTAGGCTGAAATAAACAAAAGGAGCAACTGAAAATACCCTTCTAAAATAAAGTGAAACTTTACTCAGTGGGACTTTTACAGGCAGTCCCCCCCCTCAAACTTCTTTGCTTTCGCTGAATTTTGAGGTGGCGGTGTCTTACTGCCCACAAATAGCGGGATAAATCAACAAGACCACACACCCATTCTTTTAAATACGGGCTTGTAAATCTAGTTATGTAACCATCCATAAAAAGGAATATTACATAGGCTAAGTCTAACATTACATTTTTAAAGTGAGGGGAATAAGCTTATGCACCAATATTGGTATTTGGATTCAAAGGGAAACGGTGGGCAATATAATAACCAAATTTCAATGTCATCATTAAATTCACAGCCCCAAATAACTAAAGCTGAGGAAATGAATGGTCTGAAGATTCCTGAGAATTGGAGTTGTCGAGTCTATCCATTTGGTTGGGATTCACCAACCAATTATACGGGTTTCAATCCCCAACCCCCTCCCTTCTCTTGGGGTCAGCCAATCCATTATGCAGGGATGATGCCCCAAGGACATCCTGCTAATTGGATTCCATTACCAGGCCATGCAGGTTTTAATTTTCAAAAACATCCCTTCCCCTGGGCCCAACCATTCAATCATACAGGGATGTTCGCACAAGGTCATCTTGCCGCTTTACTATCGCCGCCAGCCAAGCCTTTTAATTTTAATACCAATAACTGGGGTGTTTTTGGAAACCCTCCAGGGTGGGGAGGACAGGTAAGTCCCATGGGATGGGGGAATAATGGAGGTAACGGTCAGGCAGGAATGCTTGGAAACTTACTTACAGTAGGAAAAGGCACCATGAATGGAATAGGAATGCTTAGTAGTCTAATCGGTATGGGGAAGTTCTTCTTCTAGTTAATTAGAACGGGAGGATAGGTCCATAGCCCAGACTTAAGAATCATTTCCTTTTCCATTGATTTAATCTTCTCAAACATGCCCCCTCAATGTATTTATTGTATGCTTCCAATACTCCCTCCAAGTTCGTTTCCTCGTCTTTCAAATTATAAAAACATCTGTTACCTTCTATCTGATAAGGGATAGTTGAAGGTGATTGCATCTGTTAGCTTAATAGAGATGTGGTCGCACCAACAAAACGCGAATTTCGTACGCTAAGATTCTTTCAACATAAAGATTGTTGATAACTTGTACGTGTCAGTAATACCATCTAGCTGTAGAGTGCCGAAAAAAAGTGAAGCAAACAAAATATTAATCTCTTTCTCCCTATTTTAGAAAGAGTTGGAGTAGATTACGTAGTTCCTTTCGCATATTTCATAGTAACTTTTGCGGTTATAGCAATTATATTAGCGGTTTGTGTTTTACTCTATTTAACACAGCAATTATTTTATTTTCCTTTGGTTTGGTTACCATTTCACTTAAAATACAAATATAATCCGTAACCTAAAAAAATTATTAATATTATAGAAATACTGAGTATTGTGTATATGACCCCTCTTAATGTTGTACTCATATAATCACCCCTCTCACGCTTCAACAATTCCATTATATAACAAATAATTCGTTGGAAGTTTAAAACATGTTTTAAACTAAATTAAGCGAAGTAAGGGATGCCATTTGACTTCCCTTACTTCGCCTTTAAAGAATAATTAGTGAGTAGCTTACACATCAAGCTTATTAAGTAACCTTTCACTATTTTTTACACAATTGTAATTATAGTGTTTTTTGACATTTGATCATTATAAATTTAAATGGAGGTTTACTTTCCATATTTTTATGTGGCTCCAAAATTTCCGTAGTTTCTATCAGTCCATATTTTCCAAAGTCTTGTTGTACCGAGTCAACATCATAAAAATACATTTTTACCCCTTCCATTATCTCGAAGTAGTCTTTACCAAGTTGTTTCCCCTTCCCAAACATTGGGGCATCTTTAGAAATAGTAGTAAAAATCATATATCCGTTTGGTTTTAACTGACTATAACAATCTTTAATAAACTTCTCTCTCTCATCCTTATTCAACAAATGAATAAGTGCATAAGAAAATATGCCATCATACAGTTTGTTATCAAAAGGCATATCCGTAACTGAACCATGGAATAAATTAGCATTAATTTCATTTTCCCTCGCCAATTCGATCGCTGTTTTTGAAATTTCAATACCTGTTACATGTATTCCGTTATCAATAAAAACCTTTGCATTTCTTCCATATCCAATACCAGGAATCAATATATCCTTCACTTTCTTTTCAAGGAAAAAATCCTTCGTCAAAATTGCGGAATCTGCAGCTTCAAATCCCCACATCATTTGATTTTCTATAAAACTTGCTTCCCAAAACTCTGTCATACATCAATCTCCTTTATATATCGTTGTTTACCGTTGAATGTTGAAAAATCATCGCATATTCACGAAATTGTATCAAATTTCAACATTAATTCAAAACAAAAAGCATTGGATACCCAATGCTTTTTACACTTACGCAAACAGAGACGTATTCGCATATAAAGCTGGTGAGCCACCTGAATGTACGAATAAAATGTTGTCCTCTTTATTAAATTTGCCTTTTCTAATTAAATCAATTAATCCTGCTACTGCTTTACCTGTATAAACTGGATCAAGTAAAATACCTTCTGTTTTCGCAAGTAATTGAACTGCTTCTACCATTTCTGGCGTCGGTAACGCGTATCCTGGTCCTACATATTCATCAAAGCATGTAACTGCCTCGCGTGAAATAGAGTTTGGGATACCAACGTGAGCTGAAGTTTCATCTACAAGTTTTGCTACTTTCTCTTCTTGCTCCGCTTTTCCTCTACTTACGTTAATTCCGATTACAGGAATTTTACTTTGTGTTCCGGAAAAACCAGTAATTAAACCAGCATGCATACCAGCGCTACCACTTACACAAACAACTGAACTGAAATCAATTCCTTGCTCAAATGACTGAGCCATAATTTCTTGCGCACAAGCAATATATCCCATTGCGCCAGTAGGGTTCGATCCACCAACTGGAATGACATATGGTGTATTTCCTTTTTTACTGACTTCTTTCGCTACTTTATGCATCTCTTCCATAAGGTCTGTTCCGTTTGGTACAACAATTACGTTTTCAGCACCTAATAAATGATATAAGAAATAGTTTCCGTTAAAGTCTGGCTTTTCTTCTGGCTCAAGCCCTTCCTCTAACACAAGAATACATTTCATTTTTTCTTTTACCGCAGCTGCAAGTGTTAGACGGCAATGGTTTGACTGAATACCACCAGCTGTAATTAACGTATCTGCACCCTTTTCCTGTGCATCCGCAACTAGAAACTCTAACTTTCTCGTCTTATTACCGCCAGCTGTTAAACCAAGTAAATCATCTCGTTTAAAATAAATAGTCGGCCCACCAAGTACTTCAGAAAAATTGTTTAACTTTTCAATTGGTGTATATGATTCTGTATATTTTTTTCTCGGGAATTTAGCTAAATTCATCAATAACGCTCCTTTTATACTCTTTCACAGTAAATGTAACCATACTATTATTACATGGAAAAATGATGAAGTCACCTTTCTGGATTAAAAATGTATTAGAATTCGGTAAATGCAATTTATATCAATGATTTTTAACTCCAGTACGGTAAATGAAATTATATGAACGGTTTTCTTAATATATCGATTCAACGACAAAAATATACAAATAGAGGCCCGTTTCTCATCAATCAAAAAAGAACCCACACATTTAAATGTGGGCTCTCTCCAATCACTTATTTGCCGAAAAACGAAGAAGTTGCGTTAATCCTGCTTCTAAATTCATTTCTCCTTTATGGCGTACATATACAATCTTGTCCCCATCAAATTTTGGCGGGTTTGCTGTATAATACGTATGCCACTCATTCGTTCCTTCTACAGAGTACTCCATATATTCAGTAGCACCAACGATTACATTTTTATTATCATCTGCTGTTACATCTGGTGCCATTTGTGCAATTTTTGCGTCACTAATTAATAAGTTCTTTATGCCCTTATCCCGATCCCGTTTATAATCGTAAGCCGTTACGACAACATCGTTACCGTATGCTTTCACTTGCAATCCTTGTTTGAAAGAAGATCCATCCGGAGCATGAATCTCGCCGCCATTTGGACCAGCTGATCTCCATCCTGTTTCAATGCCGCCCGTATTTACAACTGTAAATCCTTTTTCATCTCCGCCTGCAATTTTCTTTTTACCAGCCCAGTCTGGTAAATTTAAATCCCAGTGCGTATGGCTCGTGAAAAAGACAACTTGCGGGTAATCTTTTAATATATCGTACAATTTATCCACGTTTAAATAGTCATTTAAATACGGTGATTGTCTTGAACCAGATACAGAATCAGGTAAAACGTGGTGAGAAAAAATAAAAATCGGCTTATTTTTATCTTTTTGACTGTAGTCTTCTAAATTTTGTTTCAGCCAACCTAATTGTTCCTCACTTAAGTACACTTGATCTGACATTTTTGAATCATGGTACCTCATATATTTTTCTGTCCCTAAAAATAATAGTGGATAACCATCTAATTCTTTTTTATGGTACACCTTTTCTTGTCCGCTAAATTTCAAATATCGATTAAATAGCGTATCTTCTGCTACACCGTTTGGCCATGTACTTTGAGATAACTTTCCATCAGCTGTCCATTTCCCAGCGTAAAACTCATGGTTCCCAATAGCCGACCATACATTTTCCGGATGCTTATTTTTGTTTAACACACGCTTCACATCATCATATTGTGACTGCTGTCCAGTTGGCGTTATATCCCCATTCATAATAAGCGCTCTAGAAAGTGGTGTCACTTTGTTCATATCTTTTAATACGTGATCAAAATCCCCTAAATCCCCTTGAATGTCACTAATAACGTTAAAAGTTGTAGCTGATTTTCGAACTTGCTCTTTCCCTTCCGCATGCATCGAAAGTGTCGGTAATAAAGCTGCCATAACAGCCAATGAAGCTACTGTCTTTTTCATACAAATTCTCTCCCTAATAATAGAATGTATAATCTGACATGTTCTGCTTTCTCTTAGGTGCTTGTCCAATTCATATTATAGAGAGGGATTGTAAAGATTGATGAAGTAAAAAATTAAGTGTTTTTTAAGAGATTTTGTCTTTTTTACACTATCCATTTAACAATTGGCGTCAATTTTTCTATTTACCTATTAATATTAAATGAGTGTAAAATTATGCGATCAATCGCTTAGTTTGATATGTTGTGTTTTAATCAACTTTACACAATTTCAATAAAGCACTTTACCTTTTTAAATTCTCTTCATTTAATCCGAACAACTCTTGTAAAATAAAACGTCCATCTTTTCTAATCAGTACATCATCAAACCAAATTTCACCCCCGCCATACTCTGGCCTTTGAATGTTTACTAAATCCCAATGTATTGCTGATTTATTACCATTGTCTGCACCTTGTAACGAATCTCCAATTGCTACATGAAAACTACCATTTATTTTTTCATCAAATAACGTATTATTCATCGGGTATATTATATACGGATTAAAAGCTAGTGCAAATTCTCCAATATATCTTGCTCCCTCATCCGTATCAAGAATTCGATGCATTCGCTCTGTATCATTTGCATATGCCTCTATTATTTTCCCTTGTCTGACATGTAATTTTATATTTTGAAACGCATAACCTTGTTGAACAGATACTGTGTTAAACGTTATTACTCCATTTACAGAATCTTTAACAGGTGCTGTATATATTTCGCCATCAGGGATATTATCCGTACCATCTCCCTTTAAAACGCCTATTCCTTCAATTGAAAAATTCAAATCCGTCCCTTCTCCAATAATCCTCACTCGTTTTGCCCTTTCCATTAATTCTTTTAATGGCTCCATTGCTTTCGACATTTTATTGTAATCTAACGTACATACATCATAATAAAATTTTTCATAAGCCTCAGTGCTCATATTCGCTTCTTGCGCAGAAGCCGCATTCGGAATTCTTGTTGTCACCCATCTCGTTTTATACACTGCCTCACTATGTGCCTTTCCAAATATCTTTTGATATAATTTCATTTCTTCTGCTGGCACATCTGCTAATTCATATGCATTTCTAGGACTACGGAGATTAATATATACTTGCATCTTACTTAATCGATAACACTCCCAATCTGCAAATAACTTAAATTGTTCTTCAGATCCTGATAGAATTAATTGCCTTGTAACAGAAACATCGCGCATTGATACATGCGCATATCCCCCTGCTTTTTCGACTGACTTAATAATTTCACGAACGACTGCGTGATCTATTTCTGTAACACTTTGGATCAACACTTGATCACCAGGCTGCACTTTCGTAGAATGATTGACTAGTACATCCGCTAATTCCGACAGTTTTCGCTTCATTACACCTTCGTCCCTTCACTACCGTTTCAATACATGAATAAAAAAAGAGAACTACTTTCTTTAAGCATTTCTCCTCTCCATCCAAACAATAGCTAAACAATACATTATTAAAAATATAACGTATGCATTCCATAAACTAGGTATCGTCGCTACACCTAAATAAAGAGTTCCTGGCAACATCCACATGCAACAAACGACCATAAAAGCCTTTTTCCTTGCCACTGCCGCAATTACTGCTAGAAAAGAAGGAAGTAAGAACATGAAAAATACAGTGATATATACTTCCTTATCAAGCACTTGATCGCTATATGGATTGAAATATAGAAAAACAATTGAAAGGATAAAGATACTTATAGCAGCTACTAGTCCTATATAAGCACTTATATAATTTCTCATAATTCCCTTCCTCCTCCCTAACTCCCTCATTTTAAGGCGAGATACACGTTACTCTCCTTTTAGTTCGCTTTAAAATTGTAAATCGGCTTAATAATATGGTTAATATCAATTGTTTCTTTTGTATTTTCAACAATTTCATCCAACGGCTTATAAACCATTGGAGCTTCATCTAAAGTGCTTTCTCCAACAGATGTAGTCCAAACCGCTGTCATTGTATTTTGAAACTCCTCTAAGTTAAGTACTTCTTTAGCCTTCTTACGGCTCATAATGCGTCCTGCCCCATGCGGTCCAGAAAAATTCCAATCTGGATTCCCTTTACCAAATGCAATAATTGAACCGTCTCTCATATTAATTGGAATAATTACTCGTTCATCTTTCTGCGCTGAAATAGCACCTTTTCGTAAAATCATTTTTTCCATATCAATGTAGTTATGAATTGTAGTGAATTGATCTTTTACTTTCCAATCCATTCTAGTAATAATTTCATCAATCATTGCTTTACGATTTAACTCCGCATACTTTTGAGCAATTTTCATATCATTCATGTAATCTTTAAACCCTTGGCCTTCTAAATAAGCTAACTCTTTACGAATCGTCGGCTTCTTAATTTCACGTAAAGCTTCATGTATTTCTTGTTGTCTGCCTTCTCTTGTTAAACGTTCAATGATTTCCTCTTTAATAGATTTAACATTGATAAGTTGCTCGTAAGCAAGATTTTGATAATACTCTGCTACTTGTTTCCCTAAATTACGAGAACCACTATGAATGACAATGTATACATTTCCTTTATCGTCCTCATTCAGTTCGACAAAATGATTTCCAGAACCAAGTGTGCCAATACTTTTTTGAGCACGTTGTAATGTAAATGGCGCCCTCACACTATCAAAATCAATCATTTTTGAAAATCGATGTTCCTTATCTCGAATACTAAAACCACTTGGGACAAATTTACGTATCGTTTCGTCTAAGTGATCGAAGTTGATTTCTTCTTTTTTCTTGTCGATTACTACTACTTCCATGCCGCAACCAATATCGTACTTACCTCCCAGTTTCCTGAAAGAGTGGACTATACCTTCTCTACAGTCATCGAGATATGCAGTCTCTACTGTAGGCTCACCGTATTAATTATTCCTCTTTACCTCAAAATGGATGAGGAATAATTCTGTATCTTAGTCTGCCAACATGATACAAGTCTCTGAACCATTCGATTATGTCGCCATAACCACTGGCTGCTGATTGCCCTCGCCTTTACGTTAGGGTTTCCAGCAATTGAGCGAGTTTTTTAAAGTTGGAGCCGAATTAGTTAACCCCAACTAGATTAGGAACAATTTTATCTTGAATTGTCATTGTTGTCCCAATAGTACAACCTGCGCCCGCATGTGTATCTGGCATAATACGAATCTTGCTATCCTTTACGAACTCTTGATTACACAGATCAATAATTTGACCTGCTGCAGTTTCTTCAACGTTATTAGTAAACACCTTCGCTTCATTGTATTTCCCTTGTAATTTCAACATCTTTTATTTCTCCTTTCCTTCCATACAGTACTCTCTTTGGATTTATAACAATCATAAAAACTGCAACTACTAAATAAAAAATCGCGTTATACGTAATTAAATCGATTAAATTCCCGTTTATTATGCCGATAAAAAAATTAAAGAATTGGTGGATAATGATTGGAATGATTAAATTTTGATTTAAGTTATAAAATGCTGTCATGACAATTTTAATGGATATGATAGAAATCATAAAAAATAAAATATATTTAAATAAATCAATTCCTACAAATCCTGTAGTAAACCATATAGGTAGATGCCACGTCCCCCACCAAAATCCTATAATTAGCGAAGCTTTTAATGGTGAATGCCTCTTTTGGAGTTCAATTTGTGCAAAACCTCTCCATCCTATTTCTTCTCCCAATGGCCCCGCAAGAAAGTTTTTAACAAAGAAATAGATTAGCATTCCCCATGAAGAGACAGTAAAAATAGAGTCTACTTCACTATTTTTAGACACGATAAACAAAATCATTAAAAATATGAAAGTTTGAATCATACTCACAATAAGAATTACAGAAACTTTAAGTTTATTCTTGAACTTGTCTTTTACAAATTGTATAAAACTCTGCCCTGGATAGATTTTTTTAAATAGCACAGCAAAAGCAAAAGTTGAGGACCAAGACGATATACAAAACATTACATCAAAAACCCATGCAGGGAATCCCAACATACTTATAGCTCCTACAAGCAAAAAAAGTGGCAGAAAAATGATATTGGTTAGTACAATAAAACTCGCTACTGGTTTTTTTAGTTTCTTTTCCCTGTTCATGCACAATCCCCATTTCAAACTAAGTATTTCGTAAACATAATAGTATTTATATTTACGGATACTTCCAGCTTAAACCTGAGGGCTACTCACAGGTCAATACATGTCTGCATTATTTTACAGGTGCATAAATCTCTAAAAATATACGCTCAAGTTCATCTTCATACGTGGTAAGTAATATATTTATATACACTAGCCCCAAAAGTTCATATCCTTGTTCTATTGCAACTTTTCTTAAACTTGACTCCACATTACGATCAATACTTTTCCCCCCAGTTGACCATCTTCCATCTTCAATAACTGTATAAATACATTTTGGATGAGATAGAATTTCACCTTCTAATTCTTTATCAAAGTCCTCTACTTTTCTTACAATAATAAATTTATCTTCTATAATACCTTCTTCATTAAAACTTATAACTCTACGTAAAGATGTTAGAGTAACTGCTTTTTTTAAGCTGTCAGTGTTCTTTTTCAAAGATTCATATTCCTCATACGCAGTATAATGCTCTATTTCTCCGTTTACTTCTAAAGGCTTCATTTCTTTTACTACGTATTTCCCTAAGAATTGCTTTGTTTTTTCGCAATCTTCTTTTACAATTTGAAGTTTTTTTAAAAGAAGTTTTTTATACTCTATCTCCTTTAAAACTTCTTTTTCTTTCTCTTCCAACAATGATTTTATTCCCTCTATACTCTTACTTTTTCTTAATTCTTGAATCTTTTTTATTTCGATATCCATTTCCCTATAGAAATTGACCGTTGTTATATCATATATATCAAAATGATTATATTTTCTATACCCATTCTCAATATTTTGCTTTGGCTTGACCAAATCTTTTTCCTCATAAAATTTCAAAGTATCTCTAGATACATCTAAAAATTTAGCAACTTGTCCAATTGTGTACATTATGTTCTCCTTTAGCATTGCTACTTAATCTTTTACATTCATACTGCGTATTCTTTAAACTATCGAATTCTCCTTCCAATTAATACTTTCCATCACTACACCCCATTTCCTTTTTCCCACAAAAAAAGACACAGAGATTTCTCCCCATGCCCAATTGTAGCTTTAAAATAAAGTTTAATTGAAATAATACCATTAACGTTAATAAACAAAAGAAAAGAGCTTATTTTTAAAAACGGTCAATCAAAATACGATATTTTTATGATAATTCGAATAATTATCCCGAAAAAAGTTTAATTATTTTGTACACCTTATACAACAGAAGCATTTCGCTTAACAAGATGTTGTTTCTTGCTTTTATTTTTCTACTACTCTTAAAAATTAACTACTGAATATTTTTATTGCACTCAAATTGATTTTGAATTCCTGACCTATCAATTTGAATCCAATACTCTGCTATTTTTCCATCTTCTATTCTATACACAGCACTTGCCATTTGAATTATTGGGAGTCCTGTAGGTTGATACCCATCGATTTCTCCTAAGTGTATACCTACTTGTTTCCAACGTACATATACTTTACTTCCTTGTACTAAAAACTCTTGTATTTCTAAAGAAAAATCACCATATACTTCAATCATCTCTCTTACATGTTCAGCATAATCTTCAGGTGTTCTGCAAACTGTTTGTTCTTCCTCAGATACAATTTGATGTGCCAATACTTTTTCTGCCATCAATTGATTTGAATAGTCAGGATTCTTCCCTGAACGTACTTCTTCAAAAAATTTTCTAACAATTTGTTCTGGCGTCATTTGAAAACCCCCTTATTAATAAATCCAATACTAATCATATCACAGTTTATTTTAATCTAACTATTAAAGTAAACTAATCCGTGTGTACAAAAAAACAAGACCTCTTCATTATTAAGATATTTCGGTTCATATCTTTCAGAAAAATCGAAACTTTATTCAAAACATCGTGACTTTATTTTAAATTCACACTAATAATCACCTACTTCTTCACCGCATGCACATAATGCACCGTCTCAAAAGCTTCTAAATAATCATTTCGTCCTTCAAAGTATAACTTATCAATATCCTCTGGTAATAAGTGCTCATAAATGAGTAAGCCCGCCTTCTCTAATAGTGCTTCCATTTCTGTATAAGAAAAACACGATTTCATCGGTTCTCCGCCTACTGCAGCTATTTTCACCATATTTTCAACTCGATTGGACAGTCCTTTTTCCGTAAATAAATTTTCATCCGGATAATCAAAAACGATAGAACTTCCCTCTGGAACCATCGCAAATAAACGTTCTATTAAACTAGATAGTTCCTCTTTCGTTAAATAGTACGTAACACCTAATAGGCTAAAAAACGTCTTTTTATTTTCAAATCCTTCATTTACTAATGTTTGCTTCGAGAAATCTTTAGTGAAATCCATCGAAACAAAATGAAGGTTGTTTGGAATTTCATACTCTGCTTCTTTCACTCTTTGTATTTTAAATGCTTGCGTAGAAGGATGATCCACTTCAAATATTTCTATTTCATTCTCTAACTCTCTATGTCTAAAACTAAATGTGTCTAAGCCCGCACCGAGTATAACGTATTGTTTTGCTCCTAAAGTAACTTCATGTAGTAATACTCGTTCACAATATGCCGCGCGTGCCAAAGGTGTTGGTGATAATTGAACTTGTGTAATCCATTTTAAAATTTCTTTCGGATTGTCTTGAAACTGCTGTGCAATGCCTTTATTGAAAAAATGTATTCCTTGAACCATGTTCGTTTCAATATCATTACGTTCTTTTTGTGAAATAAGATCTTTAGCTACATAATCATCAAAGATTTTAGAACTATCAAATTCACTATGATACGCCCTTCCGAAAGCTGATACTAACGACGTTACACTTGCTTCACCTTTTTTCACGCACATACACTCTCCTTCATTTTCACAACAAAAATAGGGTTCCCCTGGCCAGGAGAACCCTATTATACACTTTATTTTTATATTGGTAAATTATAGCATAAATAAGTTTTTTTGTCAACTCACACGTCTTTCCAATCGCTCAAAATCGAAACTACTCGTTCTTGCAAACGCCATTCTCGCAAACTGGACCGGCTTCGGCTGAAGTAAGATTCAGCATGACCAGTGATTCAGCCCATGTTTTCTCAAGCGCTTCGAGAAACACATTCGCCGGCTGCGCGCCGGAAACAGCATATTTGCGATCGATGACATAAAACGGTACGCCACTTACACCCAAACGAATGCCCTCGAGATGATCCGCTCGCACTTCATCGGTGAACTGATCGCTTTTCAGCATCTCCTCTGTAGCTTTCGGATCAAGTCCTACTTCAGCGGCAATCGCAATCAACGTTTCATAACGGCCGACATGCTTACATTCGGTAAAATAAACTTTGAACAACAGCTCAGCTACCTCATTATTTTTGCCATGCTGCGCCGCAAAGTGAAGCAGACGGTGAGCGTCTAACGTATTTGTCATCTGCAGCGTATCAAATCTAAGGTCCAAACCATCTTCTTCAGCCTGTTTGGCAAGCTTCTCGTGTATCTCCTTTGCTGCTTCACGGCTCATTCCAGACCTAGTGGAAAGCGCATCGTACGCATCATATTCCGTATCTTTCTTCGCATTTTCATTCAGTTGAAAGCTTTTATAAACAATTTGCACTTGATCTTTATGAGCAAATTGCTCAAGTCCTGCTTCGATACGACGTTTCCCAATATAACAGAATGGACAAGCAATGTCTGACCACACTTCTACTTTCATTTAAAAACCCCCTTTATACTGCAACCACGTCTCAACTTGGTTGACTATATTATGCATAGTACAATAGCCCCTTAAATAAAGTCAACTTGATTGACTTTATTTAAGGGGGTTTTATGAGTTCTAGTGCAAATAATTAAAAAAGATATATAGAGACGTAAATTTTTCGTTTCACTATATTTTATATTCTTCATTTTTATCACTCGAGCTTTAGCTCTGCAACTGAATATAGAGCTGTTTTTTAACAAAAACCGAAATTCGCTGAAAGCCTACCCTTCGTCCATTGATAATTGTAAAGTGATTTTTTAGCTCCCTACCCCATAGCAAAAAAAGAAAGTTTAATAATTTCATAATCATAGGTTAATTACCACAACTCGGGATTGAATTAAGGAGTATTAAATTTTTTCTATAAAAGACTATAAAAAAAGCAAAAACTCCCGTATCGTAATTGTTGTCGAGACAAACCACGAGAGGAGTTTTCACTTTGTACTCTAAGTTTATCAAAATGATTTTACCACTACCGTTTTTTCACAATTTCTTCACGTGGCATATTAGCACATTTTAGATTGAACTTGCTGTTCCTCGCCACCACTCCAACAATTTGTATATTCTCTAGCAGGAAGATTTTACCTCGCACAGAATACTCCTGTTTATAACAATATAAATGGAGGCCATTATGAAAAGATTAGTTATCATTACAGTAGGAAAAACGCACACCGGAAAAACTACATTCGCTAAAGCACTAGAAAAAGAGTTACCCCACTCTTTCATTATGGATCAAGACAACCAAGCTGAATTTATTAACACATATTATGAAAAATTACAGCCGACAGAAGGACCGAATACACTAAAGCATGGCCTTTCAAAATTCATTGTCGATTATGCAAAAGAATATACAAATTTACACCTTATCATTTGCAACTCAAATAGAACCCGAAACGGACGAATGTATTTGCTGAATGAGCTGTTTAAGGAAGAGGAATATGTACGCATATTAGTTCATTTTGACATCCCAGATGATGTTCTTTATGAAAGAGTGACTCGTAGCAAGCGAAGTACAAATATATTTAGAGGTAACTATTCTAGTTTCAAAGAGGTACTCAATCGCCAACAGGCCGAATCACTGCATGAAGATGTGGTAGATCCTGTAGAAAATGAGGCTGATTATTTGTTTGTTATTCGCGATAGTAAAGATGTAAAATCTACTATAGAAGAAATTGTTCATCTTGCTGAAGATTTGTCCCCTATCCCAAAATAAGAGACTATAAGAATCACATAATCATAGATTATTATGCAAATACTTCCTCTAGGCGCCGAACATGGTATATAATAATAAAATAATCTACTTCTATATGCTCAATTTTACACAAAACAGCTCATGCATATGAAAGAAAAGAGGTACAAAAATATGAAAACAAAACAAACAATCGCTGCGTCTACACTAGCTTTAGCAATGATTGCTGGCGCAAACTCTACTCATGCGGAAGTAACTGATGCTACTCCCCAGCAAAGTACGGGAGATCGCTTAGCTGAAATTAAGCAACATAGACAAGAGTTAGATGCGAAATTGCAGCAGCACAAAGAAAATGTGGATCAAACATTAAATGAACTTAACCAAGTTAAGGAAAATGTTGATACAAAGGTGAATGAACTACATGAACGTAAACAAGTTGCAGATGAAAAAATTGGCGAGATTAAACAACATAAACAAGAGTTAGATGCAAAACTTCAGCAAGACAAACAAATCGCCGAAGATAAAATCGCTGAAATTAAAGAGCATAAAAAGCAAGTAGATGAAAAAGTTGCTGAAATTAAAGAGCATAAGCAAACTGTTGATGAAAAGGTTAATGAGATTAAAGAACATAAACAAACTGTCGATGAAAAAGTGAATGAAATTAAGCAACATAAAGAGAACATCGATCAGAAGGTTAATGAACTTAAGGAAGTAAAAAAACAGGTAGATGACAAATTAGCTGAGTTAAAGAAAGCGAAACAAACTGCTGAGGACAAACTTGCTGAGCTAAAAGAAAATAAGCCGAATACTGGGAACACGTTAGAGGAGCTTAAGAAAATTAAAGGCAATTTAGATAGTCTTTCCGCTAACTTAGAACTAGCTAAACAAGATGTAAAAAACAAACTAGCTGAATTACAAGAAGCTAGACAAGATTTACTAAATAAAATAAACGAAATGAAACAAGCGAAACAAACTGTTTCAGATGATTTAACAAAGAAAAAACAAGACTTAGATATTAAAATAAACGATTTTAAACATACTGAGAAAAAAATTGATGACAAATTAGCTGAGTTACATACAACAAAGCAAAATGTAGATAACAAAATTAATGAAGTATCACAATCGAAACAAACGCAAACAGACAATAACAATACTACTGTTCCAGCGAAAAACAGTGCTAGAGAACTTCCTAACGCTGGTAGTGAGCAATCAAGTAACGTGCCTTTAGGAATGTTATCTGTCTTAGGTGGACTTTTATTAGTAACACGAAATAAAATTAAAACGTTATTCTCAAAATAAAGCCATTATATCTATTTTAAAATAATCATACAAAGGCCAACTGCACATATATGTACGGTTGGCCTTTTTTCTTTATATTAACTGTCCATCTCTAAGTGTCAATATACGATCACATACATCAAGCATTCTTTCATCATGCGTAATCATAATTGCTGCTTTTTGACTTTCTTTCACTTCACGTTTCATCATTTCCACGACTTCACGTGCGCGTTTTGAGTCTAAGCTTGCAGTTGGTTCATCCGCTAATATTAAATCTGGGTTGTTCATGAAAGCACGAGTGATTGCTACCCTTTGTTTTTCCCCGCCCGATAGTTGATTTGGATAATGAGTTTTTCTTTCAGATAATCCAAATGCTGCTAGCAAGTGATCCGCACGCTTTTCCGATTCTTGTTTGCTGTCTTTTTTTAACTTTGCAATGTAAAGCAATTGTTCTTTTACATTTAAATATGGAACAAGATTTGCGAACTGGAAAATGAAGCCGATTTTTTTCAAACGAATGTCTGTCATTTCCTTTTCTGATAACTTCGTAATATTTTGCTCACGAATATAAATATCCCCTTTTGACGGTGATAATAAAGCACCTGCGATTGATAATAACGTACTTTTCCCTGATCCAGAAGGACCGACGATTCCGATAAATTCTCCAGCTTTCACATCAAGCGACATCGGATGAAGGGCTGTTACTTCCGTATTCCCTTCTCCGTACACTTTACTTACTTTGTCTAATTTCAATAATGAAGTCATTACATCCCGCCTCCAATTGCTTCTAATGCATCAACTTTTAATACTTGGTATAACGAAATAAGTGTTCCTAAAATACTAATGACGATAAAGATTGCTGCATATTGTGCAATCATTGGTGTTGTTAATAAGAATGGCATACCCGCTGGTAAAATTTGTTCTAATCCTTGTACAAGAACAATACTGATTACCATCGCAACGACTGATAAGAATAACGCCTGCACGACTAAGCTATTTGCTAAATAAGAATTTTTCGTACCGATTGCTTTTAGTACACCTAATTGCTGTGTTTTTTGCAGTGTAATTACGTAGAAGAATACACCGATTAGTAACGCAGCGATAACAAGTAAGAACGCAATGATCATCGTTAATGTTCCTTGCTCTTCTTTAAATCCTGGAATACTTTGTAGCACTTCTTTTTTGTCGATAACATGTGCATTTTTAATTTCTTTATCTGTATTAAGCGCAATTGCACTATAATCTTTTTGATTTGGTTGTGAGATAGCACCCCATACATCTTCATTTACATAAACGACTGGTGTATGGCTAAACATTTGATCTTTCGTAAATCCAACGATTGTAAATTCTTTCTTTGAAACAGGGTCGATAATTGTATCCCCAATATCAATTCCTTTTTCTTTAATTGATTCATCAGCAACCATTTCGTTATTTGCTGTACCTAATTTCTCACCTTTTACAATTTTCGGTTCTAAAAATGAATCACGTTCACTTGAGAAAATAGCGACATCAACTTTTTTCGAACTATCTTTCTTTTCATACGTTGAAACTTTCACACGAAACGGAACGGCCTCTTTCTCGCCTACTTGATTTACTACGTTATCTACATCATCTTTCTTAATTTGTGAACGAAGTAATTTATTTTCTGCATCATCTGCTAATACAAACTTATTTGCCTCCATATTTTGAATCGATGAAGCATTATCATATGATAATCCATTTGCTAATCCTGAAATTACAAGGACTAAAAATGATAATAACACCATAATAAGTCCGATTAATCCGTATCTTAATTTTGATTGTTTTAATTCACGCAGAGCTAAAAACATTTCGCTCGCTCCTTCCTATTACTTTCTATGCACTTATCATAAAAAAGAAATATGAACGGAATATGAACGGAAGATTACAGAATGAAAATTAAATTTTCAGAAAGTATTGAAAACAATTAAAATCCTTGATACAATTCAGTCAAATAATCTTGACCGAGTAATTTAATTTGAGGAGTTGATCATTTGAAGCCCATGTTAACACTAACTACTTATAGCCAACTAAAAGCAATAAGCGATCCACTACGTGTCGAAATGATGATGCGTCTATGTGAACGTCCTTATACAGGACAACTACTATCTGAGAAATTCGGCATTCCAAGGGCGAAAATTCATTATCATTTAAAAGAATTAGAAAAGAATGGTTTTATAGAAATTGTGTATACAGAAGAAAAGAATGGCATCGTTCAAAAGTTTTATCAATCTGTCGCTAAAGGCTTCACCCCTGCCGCGAACCTATTACCTCATTTAGAAATATTAAGCGAATCAAGTCGCCAAATCTTTTTACAAATGACGGAAATGACGAAAAGCCATATTCTCGCTGCGCCAGAAGAAGCTTTTACATTACGAAAAGTAAGCGAAGACCCAGCTGATTGGAATTACGTTTCATCCTGCTGGGAATTTGATGCTACGCCAGAACAATTTCAAGTGTGGGTGAAAAAGTTTCATGAATTAATGGCTGAATTAAACGAAATCACAAAAGACGCGGATAAAGATCCAAATAGTAAATCTTATTACATTTCTACTACTGCACTTCAAATCGACGAGCGAGCAATGCAGCGCTTTGTTAAAAAAGAAGAAAAATCATAATACGATTTTTTTTACATAAAGTGAAACTTTAATCAGTGGGGGGGTTTTGTTCATCCCCCACTGATTATTAGTTGAACCAATCGGGCTTTTACGGGCAGTTGATCCCCCCCACCTAACTTCTTTGCTTCCGCTGAATTTTGAGATGGGGGTCTTACTGCCCGTTAATGCGGGATAAACGGTCAAATTTATTTTACCGAATAAATTTATTATAAAGGAGTAGATTAAATGGACATATTGAAAAACCGGAATTTCCTCTTAATGTTTTTAGGGAGAATTTTTACAAACATAGGAGATAGCTTGTATTATGTAGCCGCGATGTGGCTCGTATACAAGCTGAGTGGTAATCCTTTTTATTCTGGATTGGCTGGTTTTCTTACGTTATTACCTTCTACACTTCAATTTCTTACCGGTCCATTCGTTGATAGATGGTCAATCAAAAACACCCTCGTCATTACACAAATTTTGCAATGCATTCTTATTTTAATCATTCCCATTACACACTACTTCGACCTACTAACAGTCCAACTACTACTCATCATCATGCCCATCGTAGCCTTTATCGAACAATTTGCCTATCCCGCACAATCGAAAGCTTTACCACTTCTACTGCATAAAACACAATTATTAAAAGGAAACTCTCTCTTTTCATTTGCGTATCAAGGCATTGACTTAATTTGTACGACTCTTTCTGGCATATTAGTAGCACTACTTGGCGCAATCACTTTATACGTAATCGACTCTTTTACATTCGCGATTACTGCCCTTTTGTTCTTTTCATTGAAAATGCCACAGCAAGCAGAAACCAATACATCACTTTCAACTAAACAATATTTCTCTGATTTAAAAGAAGGTTTTTCCATCGTCTTTCGTTCATTAATGGGCGTATTCTTAATCGGTTCAGTAGTCGCTAATTTTTCAATTGGTATGACAATGGCAATACTCCCTTCTTTCGCTGATTCTTTAGGAGGCGTGAAATCATATGGCTTCTTCTTAGCTGCTATATCAGCAGGTAGTCTCATCGGTGCATTATTCAGTTCATGGGTTGGCAAACGTAACGTTGGCCGTGTCTCTATTATTGGCTTTGCGACTGGCGCTATCTTTTGGTTTCTCTCTACGATTGTACCGTTTCAATGGCTCTCTATTATCTTATTCGGCCTAGCTTGGATTCCAATTGGTGCGACCAACATATTATTCGCGACAATTAGTCAAATTGTAATTCCAAATCAATATATCGGACGCATCAATACAGTCATAGGAAGTATGGGGAAAATTGCTATGCCGTTCGGTTCTTTAATTGGTGGATACACCGCAAATGTATTTAGTAGCCAACTCATTTTCGCGCTCGCTAGCATCGGTATTTTATTTATTTCTCTCGTATGGCTACTTCATCCGAAATTAAGGGCTTTGCCGAAAGCTGATGAAATTACAGCGGATACTTTTGGGCTTCGGTTTAAGGAAGAACGCGGGAAAGGTGCGGCTTTATAGCAGAAAGAAAATATTATCTAATCCGTAATGTGTAGTGATAATAAAATTATTTAATTTTATTATCTCAAATAAGCATAACCCCGTTCTAAATATAGGACGGGGTTAAAAATATAATTATTTCATTTTGTATGTAAGATACTTCACTTCACTTCACTTCACTAAAAAATATATCAATAAAGTTGTTTAAAAATCTAAGTTTTATTCAACAATAGCGCCCTTTAATGGAATAACTAAAACGTTCAGTTAACGATTTGATGGCCATACCCTCTGCATCTTCCTTAATTGAATAATTTGGCCTGTATGATACGCATCATGAAGCATGATGTCCAGTAATTTACCCTCAAATGAATTTTGTTCAAGCTCTTTTTCGGAAATTGCACTCAATACCTGTCTTAAATTACGTTGAGCATCTTCAGAACGTTCAACGACTTTCTTCCATTCCTTATCATCATTAGATTGATTTGTAAGATAAAAGGTTTCATCACCGTCGAGATTATGTGTCCATTCACGGCCTTCCAAGTTTGCTGCAAGCCTCTCTTTGTAATAAATGAGATGATTAACGTTCTCCCAAATGGTTTTCGTTCCCTCTCCAGGTGGTTTCCAGATAGCCTGTTCAGCTGTAAGTCCTTCTATAGCATGTTTAAACGGTGCATACCAACTCTCTTTATCGAATGTTGAATCTAGTGCGTTTAAAAGCAAGTCAATTCGTTTCAAAGTAATCTCCTCCCTAAATAGTTACAGTTTCAATAAAACCCTTATAACTCTGTAGGGATTCTACATTTCCAAATAAACTTCCTGCTAATCTTATTCCACAAACTAGTCCAATTGTAGAACAGAATGACTCGCATTTTTTTAACAATTCCATTGCAAATTAAACACCTTTTCTCACTTTACACGTAAGTGAAAATATATCGACTAACCAACAAAAAAATGACAAAAGAGAAGAGGCTGTTTCCAAACAGCCTCTTCTCCTACACTTATTTCGGAAGCTCAACCCGAACAGTCGTCCCTTCCCCTTTCGTACTATATACCGAAACGGTTCCTTGATGCAGTTCAACAATCTTCTGCACAATTGACAACCCTAAACCGCTACCTTCTATGTTTCTTGCCCTTGCTGTATCTACTTTGTAAAAACGATCAAATATACGATCCATTTCTTCTTTTTCCATACCAATTCCGTTGTCTGATATAGAAATAACAATACTGGATTCTAATTCTTCTACAACAAATTCAACGGTTCCGCCATCGTTTGAAAACTTAATGCTATTCGTAAAAATATTACTCCATACTTGATGAAGTAAGTTTTCATCACCGTTTATAACGATGTCCGGCACATCAAATTCGACAGCGATATCTTTTTCACGCCATTTCCATTCAAGCATAAAAATGACGTCTTTAATTTGCTTTTGTAGGTGAAACTCTTTCATTTGTAGAACTTTCTCTTCTTTATCTAATGAAGCGAGCGTAAGTAACTGTTTACATAAACTAGACATCCGCTTACTTTCGCCCTCAATAATTTCCAAGTAACGTTTTCTTTCCTCTTCACTCATATTCTCCGATTGTAATGTTTTCGAAAAACCTTGTATGGAAGAAAGCGGAGATTGGAATTCATGAGAAACGTTAGAAACGAACTCTTGTCTCATTTGATCTAATTCTTTAATACTCTTTGTCATCTTTTGAAAATTAGTCGCTAGTGTACCAATTTCATCTTTTCGATTTTCATCTAATTCGATATCATATTCACCACTTGCAATCTTTTGAGTCGCTCTCGTAAATGTTCGAATTGGACGAACGATATAACCTGCTGCAATCGCTATAAAGATAATACTTAATAGTACGATAAACCCAAGTAATACCGCTAAGAAAATTCGCATCTCGCCAAATTGGTTCTGAATGTCAGGACGAATAAATAAAGCGTACTGTTTATCACCGTGTTGCACTGGTACGCCGACACTATTTATTAATTCATTATCGAAAAAACCTGTAATAAAGAGACGTGTTGGATACGTAGAAACACCATTAAACGTTTCGCCATTCAATACTTTATGAACGGTATCATCACTAATAGACGTCTTACGAAACGCATTACCGATACGTTTTCCATTCTTTTGATCATCGACAATATAAATTTCATACCCTAATTTCGCAATAGACTGTAAGTATGCCTCTTTATTTTCTTCACTTTGCTTTTCATATAATGATTTTACTTCCTCAGCATACATTAAAATCTTTTCACTATTGTACGGTTTTAACTTTACTTGATAATATACATTTGTTAATAAAAAGCCAATTACACTACTAAGTAGCATAATCCCCACCGTCATAAAAACAAATCTAGAATACAATGATTTCATCTTATTTCAACTCCAACTTATAACCGAGCCCGCGCACTGTCGTAATTTGAAAATCATCTGTTCGTTTTGAGAAACGATCTCTAAGACGTTTTACATGAACATCAACTGTTCGTTCGTCCCCTTCAAAATCCATTCCCCATACTAATTCAATTAATTCTTCTCTCGAGAATGTTCTTCCAGGATAACTAGCAAGTTGTGATAATAACTCAAATTCCTTCAGCGGTAGTAAAATCGTTTGACCGTTACACTTCACCTCAAACCCTTTTCGGTCAATTGTCGTTCCGTGGAGTTTAATAATATCAGCACTAAGCATTTGATAACGACGCAATAATGCTTTCATGCGGAAAATTACTTCAGCTGGTTCAAATGGCTTTACAATATAATCGTCCGTGCCAGAAATGAATCCTTTTTCTTTATCAACTAACTGATCTTTCGCGGTTAATAAAATTACAGGTATATCATGATACTTCCTAATTTCCTCACATAACGTATAGCCATCAATAAACGGCATCATAATATCCACTATCGCAAGATGAATATTTTCTTTCTCTAATATGCCTTGAGCTACCTTTCCATCTTCAGCCTCAAAAACTTTAAACCCCTCTTTTTGTACATGGTAATGTAATAACTCTCTAATATGCTTGTCATCATCAGCTAATAAAATATGTATCATCTTCATTAAACCCTCTCTTGTTCATCCTTCTACATTCTTACATTAAGAAACAATTGGTTTTTTTGCAAGAAAAAGAAAAACGAACCAACATTTTAAGATAAATAAAAAGAATCTATTTTGAAAAAAGATTATTCAAAATAGATTCTTACGTTTTAGTATTAAGATTATTTTAATGAAAAATAAGTTCTAAGCCTTAGAAATATCAACAAATCCTTCTCCAAATACGTCACGAACATCGTGTATAGCGATGAACGCAGCTGGATCTGTAGTTTGAACAATCCGTTTTAGCTTCACTACTTCTTGCTTATTAATAACAATATAAAGAATTTCTTTCGGAGTTTTCGTGTAATAGCCATGACCTGAGTACACGGTAACTCCTCTGCCCATTAAGGTAGTCACCTTCCCGGCAATTTCATTCGGGTTATCAGAAATAATCGTAATGGCCTTCTTCGGATTTAAACCTTCAATTACAAATTCCATCACTTTCGTTGCTACATATAGCATAATAATTGTTATCATCAGTTTTTCTGCACCAATGATGAAATAAGATGAAAACGCAACGATTAAATCGAAGAACAGTAGACCATAGCTAATGCTCCACCCTAAATATTTATGCGTCATCCTTGCTAAGATGGTAGTACCTGCTGTTGTTCCGCCAACGCGAATAATAAGACCAATCCCGCACCCAATAAATATTCCTCCGAAAATGGCATTTACGAGCATTTCATCCGAAGCAATCGTCCAACCTTCTGTTAAATGAAGAAATAGCGAGTTCGTAACTACAGCGATAATCGTATAAATTGTTGTAATCTTATTCAAAAATTTATAACCGGCTATTAACAATATTGCATTTAAAATTAAGTTGACTAAGCCTGGTGACCATTCAAATAAATAGTACGTAATAATCGTGATACCTGTTACCCCGCCCTCACCAAACTCGTTCGGGATAACAAACAAATTGACACCTAACGCAAAAAGAAATGCACCAATAATAATAAAAATAATGTCTGTCGTTCTTTTTTTCATACAGTACCTCACTTCTTATGTAAATATTTATTCTGTCATAAACTCTCACCATTATATCGTGGAATATTCAAATCGAACAGTGGTTTATTTTTATTTTAATATAGGGTAATAAATCAACTTCATCCTATATCCACATGTAATTTAAAAAGGGTAACAACTTTATTTATCCTTTTCGGCAAGAAGACTCCACCTGAATTGTGCTAGGGGTGAAACCCAACAATTCAGGTGGTGATGAATTGCCGTCAGAAGGTAGACTGAACTCTTTTGTTTCCTTCATAACAATTTTTTGCGGACGAATATTTGTTTCTTTTTGTCTTACGATATGTCGTAGATAAAGAGGGAATATATCGTAAGACAACGAAATTGGATAATAATAATCATTCGGTCACTTGAGCCAAAAGGAATTACTGTAGAAGAATGGAATTACGCTGAAGAACATGTTCATATTTTGTTCCGTTTCGTTCCAAATATTGATTTGTCAAAAATATTTTTAATGAACTCTCTAAGAAAGGTGGTGAAAACGATGGTTAAAAAGAAAGCAGTGAAAGTATTACGTAAACAAAAGAAAAGAGAAAACATACAACGATTCACGCAGAAACAGAATATCGGACGGGCTTGCCTCACAGCTAAAGAATTTCGTTTACTGCAACGCACGTCACATAGTTCAAAAGCATTGCGAAATGTTGGATTGTACAAGATTAAACAAAGTTATTTGAACCATAATAAAATGGCTACTGTAAAAGAAGTGGACAATGCCATGCAGGCTGATATGAACTACTGGGGCATTCAATCAAACTCTGTTCAAGCGATTCGTAGAGCCTTATTTACAGAAGTGAAGAGCTTTTTTAAAGCATGGGAACAGTGGAAGAAAAATCCTGAAACCTTCACAGGTCGTCCTAAGTTTCCAAATTATTCTCGTTCAACGGACAAACGAATTATTGAAATCTATCAAGTTCCAAAAGTGGATGATAACGGGTATTGGATGATCCCGATGAATGTTGCATTCAGGAAAAAATTCGGTTCCATTAAAATACGTATGCCAAAGAACTTAAGAAATAAAAAAATCTCCTACATTGAGATTGTACCGAAGCAAAAAGGTCGGTTCTTTGAGGTGCATTACACATATGAAATGCACGTTTCTCAAATGAAACAACAATCCACGACTACTAGTAACGCTTTGAGTTGCGATTTAGGTGTAGATAGATTATTAAGTTGCGTAACAAATACAGGTGATACATTCTTAATTGATGGAAAAAAATTAAAATCCATTAACCAATACTTCAACAAAAAGATACGTAATTTGCAGCAGAAAAATATAGAAAATGGAATTTCAAAACGCGTTGTAACGAATAGAATGGCCGCACTTTGGCATAAACGAGAAAGACAAGTAAACGGTTATATTTCACAAACTGTAGGCTTGTTGTTCAAAAAAGTGAAAGCATTCGATATAGATACTATTGTCGTAGGGTATAACACGGGTTGGAAACAAAAATCTGATATGGGAAAAAAGAATAATCAAAAGTTTGTTCAAATTCCATTTCATAAACTGATTGCAGCGATTGAGAATAAATGTATAAAAGAAGGCATCCGTTTTTTGAAACAAGAAGAAAGCTATACTTCAAAAGCTAGTTTTCTGGATAAAGATCCGATTCCAGTTTGGTCTAAGGATGATAGGGCGCATTATCGCTTTAGTGGCAGACGAATCACTCGTGGCCTGTACCAAAGTAAAGCAGGAACATGTATCCATGCTGATATTAATGGTGCGTTGAATACATTGGAAAAATCAAGAGTTGTAGAATTGGATGACAACCTCAAAGTGAAAACGCCGATTCTATTAGAAGTGCAAAAACGTAAGGCTGTTGCTTCGCGCATAGCTTAGTGGGTGCGTCAACCATCCATGTGTACTCGACTTGTCGGGGCTTGTAGCACACGCCGGAGTCATCTGAGTGGTGGCTTCTTCCATAAGGAAGAACTGCTCTTTTTCAAAAGGGTGGTGCAAGTGGGGAAACGATTGTTCGTTTCTAGTACCAACCAAAAACTTACTTGGGGTGTTACCGTAAGGTGGCATGAATGTTAGAGCGTCAACTGTCTAGCGATAGACGACAAGACCTAGCGTTCTAACTCAAGCCCCCACTGAAACGCTTCATCTCAGTGGGGGTAGTTGACTATGTACTACAAATAAAGTTTTGATTTCACATGCAATTATTGCTAAAAAAATGAATATGAATACTCACTCGCACAAACTTCGAATACAAAGCAAATAGGCGAAGCTATATAATAGACTTCGCATCAAACATTTGACCACAGAGATTTATATTTATACATTCCAGAAATAAATTTACTTATCTTTCTCCATATATTCTTTAATCTTTCGTTCTTCCCACTCTTTTCCGAATATCCCAAATGGAAAAGTTGTCAATCCGTGTATAACGATACCAATCCCCCAACCTGCAAGTGGATATAAAAACCATAATTTACTTGAATCAGAACTTATATTTATAATAAAAAGCATTAAGTTCACTAGTATATAAACCGTTAAATGAATATAAAATGCTTTTAAATTCTCCATTCTTTTTTTAGCTCGTAAATAAACCTCATCTCGCTCCACCCTTAAACACCTCTTTCAATATTGTATTTTTTCACCTTCGCTCCAGTGTTAACATCATATTCTAATCGGAAATCCATTATTCTCAAAAAAACATAAAACAAAAAAGTACCCATCGAATTATCATACATATGATGATTCGATGGGTACTGCATGATACATTTGTTATTTACAAGCGTCTAATTAAGACCAAATCCAAACATCATCATTATTTTCAACGTTGCTCTTTACCTCATGAATTTTTTCGATATGATCCGTTGTGTTGTAGTTAATAGAAATTCCGCCCCAACCTACATACTTCATATCAATTTTCACTTTCTCACCCATATTAAATACTTGTCCCTTCGTTAAGAAAACATCAATAATAGCTTTCTTTCCATTTACTGATGGATACTGAACAATGACATATTTAGTGGAATCGTCTCCCTCATCGTTCATCGTTCCTACTTTTGATACTTCCCCAATCACATAATCAGGAGAACCGTCTTCTTTCATGTGCATACCTAATTTATTTGACGTATTTTCAACTGTATTTGCAATCATATATTCAGTAAAATTACGCATCATAGATCCAGTAGCTTTAACCTCATCCCCTACTTTCACATTTGAAAGGGAATCTATATACACACTAACAGGTTCCTCATATTGCTTAGATTTTACGACAATTACACCGTTATCTACTTCTACTACTCGCCCTTCTAACGTCGAGAGATTCGATTCAATAGAAGCAGCACTCGCTTTTGACAGTTCTAATCCTGGTAAATTCGTTCCTGATAATGCTGCGATCCCTAAAGCACCTGCTAAAATTATTTTTTTCATACCCATATGTAACCTCTCCATTCATGATGATTATATTTTTTGATTGGATACGACCAACCTGTAACTATTATAGTTACAGGTTATAGAAAATAGCAACCATCTTTCTTATGCAATGTTGCATACTGTAATTTTCAAATATAAAGTTTGATAAAAAGATTTATTGTATCTTATTCCTATATTCAGCAATAGTGTTAGGTTCATAAATAACAGCAGGTCTATTTGTTAATGGTGGCGAAAGTATATGTCATGTACTATGTTCTTCAACTCTACGGTTTGTATAGTCGTAGTTAATTACATTATGTAGGAGCGGAGTTAAAATGTTAATAAAACCAAAGAGATTACAGGCAGGAGATATTGTGGCAACAGTAAGTCCTTCATGGGGAGGAGCAGGTGATTCTGAGCTAAAATGGCGATATGAACAAGGAGTAAAAAGATTAGAAGAAGTTTTCGGTCTTACGGTTGTCCCAATGCCAAATAGTTTAAAAGGTAGCGAATACCTTTATAACAACCCCGAGGCTCGTGCGGAAGATTTAATGACAGCATTTAAAGATACGCGCGTGAAAGCAATCATTGCAAATATTGGCGGAGAAGATAGCATCCGTTTACTTCCCTATATAGATTTTAATGTGATACGTGAAAACCCGAAAATTTTTATGGGTTACTCTGACGTTACCGTTTCACACTTGTTTTGTCATAAAGCAGGAATTTCTTCTTTTTACGGTCCAGCAATCTTAACTGATTTTGCCGAAAATGTGGAGATGGATCCATATACAATTGAAATGGTGAATCGAACTCTCTTTTCAAATGAGAATATTGGCGAGATTCAACCAGCTCATGAATGGACGAGTGAGCGTTTAGAATGGATAGAGATAAATAAAGATAAAAGGCGTACAATGCAGCAAAACAACGGATATGAGCTACTTCAAGGCTCTATCACTGTACAAGGGCGTTTAATTGGTGGTTGTATAGAAGTACTGGAATTTGCAAAAGGAACGGAACTTTGGCCTGAGAAAAAACATTGGGCGAATAGTATCCTTTTCTTTGAAACCTCTGAAGATCATCCAGAACCAAGTTATATAAAGTATTGGTTACGAAATTACGCAGCGCAAGGCATTCTGCAAAAAGCAAAAGGCATTATTTTTGGTAAACCAAAAGACGAAAAGTATTATGAAGAATATAAACAAGAAATACTGCAAGTTATGAAGGAACACAATTTAGAAGATTTGCCGATTCTTTATAATTTAAATTTCGGCCATACCGAGCCAAAGTTTATTTTACCTTACGGCGCTTTGGCAGAAATTGATTGTGAAAATGGGGCTTTCTCTATTTTAGAGAGTGGCGTGGAATAAAGTGAAACTTGAAATAAGTATAGCCATAAGTTTTATTATTATGTTTCCCTGATCCTACAGGAAGAATAGCGTATTTTTTCATTTTGGGGAGTATTTTTTTGTTAGCTTGATAGCGATATGGCAGGGCTCAAATAAATAAAAACACTCTTATGAGATATGACTGTGAATTGGTACTTTTTAAATGATATGAAGATTACTTATCTAATGATAAAGGGGGACTTACGTGTATGGAAGTAACATTTACAGTAAGTAAATGGGATGAAAAACTAATCGATGATACTAGAAAAGATTTTCCTATTAATATTGCCCATGTTGAATATGATATTGATGGTGAATTAAAAGGAAAAGCTTTTGTTGAATACTTATTATATTATTTAGACTCAAATATAAATGATGGTCACTTGGCTACTGCTAAAATTTCTGGATTTTTACACTTTGAAGGAATTTATAAAGGGCAACAAGGGACATTTACAGCTATAGAGCAAGGAATATTTGATAAAGGAAATCTAGATTCCCCAGGAACAATCATTAAAGCTACCGGTAACTTAGAAAATCTGAGAGGGTCCTATAATTATCAGTTTACAGGTCAAACTAGTAAACTGATTTTAGAGTTTGAATTTTAGCAAAATACCCTATAATATAGTGGAAAGGACATTTCTTGTAATACTAGGAATGTCCTTTTTGTTGACGAGCTTATTCAACTATTCTTCTATTAGTTAAGAAAAGAACAGAGTATATTACATAACGTCTTATTATCAGTATTCAGCAATGCATAAAATTTTCGTTATGGTGGAATTAAAAATCTAAGCCCGAGAGGCATGTGCCCCCCACCTATTCATTACTTTTCCTACTAACTAAAGAATAATCCCCGAAAAACTCCCCTTCATAACTTCTTTTTTAAGTTGATTTCTACATATAAACATTGCAATAATTTTTGTGCGATGTTTTTCATCGGGTTCAAATTGTTCAATAGTTACGTCACAACGAATTGTTACTATTAATTTGTGACTTTTGATAAAATGAAAATCGCCTCTTATAGAGCGCAGTTTTACTTATATTCATTCTTATGCAAATTCTGAAGCATATTCTTCGTATGTCTTTAATGTATTAAGCAATCGAGCTGATTCAATCATGATTTCGTTCGATGAATCAGTTACACAAATGACAATAAATCGATTATCATCTCTGTCTCCAAACAAGCCTTCTGATTCAAGTTCCATTAACACATTTAACGTTTCTTTCAACAGTGTATTTACTCGTATGTTAAAGTCATCTTCGACGATATCATGATATTTCTTGATAATTTTGTTCACTTCATCAAACATTCCAAAATCGTCCCATTCGCTCCACTCAACAGCTCCGTATCTATAATAATTGTATAAAGGGTCCGACTTATTAACTTTGATTAGTCTTTCTTTATTAGCCACTGGTCCAATGCTATTGACACAATCGTCTGTTAATATGGAGTACCCATATATTGTGTCAACACCGCACCTAGTTATAAGTTCGTTATAATGACAACGAATTGCATTTTTCAACTCAACATAAAAACTTTCTTGCAGTTGCATTTTCATCGTATTTCCTCCGTTTTTTGTAGCGACCTGTCGTTACATATTTCAATCTTAACATGAAAATCAACATGAAACGTTAACTGAGCCAAAATAAGAAAAACCGAAACTATAATCATTTCGGTTTTTCCAAACTGTAGAAGTCTATATTTACTTTAGCGAATGAACAAACAACCCACTGCGCAGTTTCGGTTCAAACCACGTTGATTTTGGCGGCATAACTTCCCCTGCGTCTGCGATTGATAATAAAGCTTCCATTGATGTCGGATATAATGAAAACGCTGCTTTATACTCACCGCTCTTTACAAGGCGTTCTAATTCTTCTAATCCGCGGATTCCTCCGACAAAATCAATGCGTGAATCAGATCGTGGATCATGTATTTCAAGTACTTGGCTTAATAAATGATCTTGCAGAATAGATACATCTAAACCTTTAACGAGATCATTCGCATCAAACGTTTCCTCTTTCACAGTGAGCTTATACCACTTTTCGTTTACATACATGCCAAATGATTTTGGTTCATTTGGTTTATACGGAGAACCATTTGCTTCTTCTACATAAAAGTACTGCGTAATTTGCTTTAAAAACTGCTCGACTGATAAACCATTTAAATCTTTCACAACCCGGTTATAGTCCCAAATTGATAATTCATCATGAGGGAATAAAACAGATAGGAAGAAATTGAATTCCTCTTCTCCTGTGTAATTCGGATATTGCTCTCTTCGCATTAGCCCTACTTTTGCAGCTGATGCAGAGCGGTGATGTCCATCTGCAATGTACAAGTTAGGAATATCTTCAAATGCATTTACTAAAGTGGCAATTACTTCTTCATCTGCAATTTTCCACGCAACATGCCTAACGCCATCTTCTGCTGTAAATGTAAAGATTGGCGCATGTTCTTCTTTCCAGCTTGCAATGAAACGTTTCACTTCTTCTTTTGTACGATACGTTAAAAAAATTGGCCCCGTATTTGCGTCACACACATCTACGTGGCGAATACGATCAAGTTCTTTTTCATGACGCGTTCTTTCATGTTTTTTAATTGTATCATCTTCATACTCGTCAATCGATGTACAAACGACAAGGCCTGACTGCGTTCTTCCTTGCATCGTCAGTTCATAAATGTAAAGCGCTGGCTCCTCATCTTGAACGAACACTTCTTCTTGTATAAATTGCTTTAAATTTTCACCCGCTTTTTCATATACGCGATCATCGTACGGTGAAAGTGCCGGGTCTAAATCAATTTCTGCTTTATCAACGTGTAAGAAAGAATATGGATTCCCTTTTACAACTTCTCTTGCCTCTTCACTATTTAATACGTCATACGGTAAAGCTGCTACTTGTGCTGCTTTACCTTCTACTGGACGAATAGCACGAAACGGTCGGATTTTTGCCAAGTTTCTCTCTCCTTTACACAATCATTCGAACAGCTACAACACCTGTGATTTTGCTTATATTTTCCACAATATTCTCTTTCATTATATCATCAATTCCGTTATCAATATCAATCATTGTGTACGCCCAAGAATGTTTACTACGATTAATCATATCCGCAATATTAATATGATGTTCTGCTAAGCATCCTGTAATTTGTCCTACCATGTTCGGAACGTTTTGATGCATAATTGTAATTCGTTTTTTTCCAATGTACGGAAGTTCTACGTTTGGATAGTTTACTGAATTACGAATATTACCTGTCTCTAAATATTCACGTAATTGACGTGCAGCCATTACTGCACAATTTTCTTCAGATTCAGACGTAGATGCACCGAGGTGAGGCGTTGCTGTTACATTTTTCATCTTTATCACATTTTCATTCGGGAAATCCGTTACGTAATGTGTAATAATATCTTCTTCTAACGCTTTTTGAAGAGCTGTTTCATCTACAAGCTCTCCTCTTGAGAAATTGAATAGACGCATTCCTTTTTTCATCGTCTCTATAGCGTGTTCACCAATAATCCCCTTCGTTTGGTTCGTAAGAGGAATATGAAGTGTAATATAATCACACGTTGCAAAGATTTCATCTAGGCTAAACGCTCTTTGTACTTGCGTAGAAAGACGCCATGCTGTTTCAACAGATATATATGGGTCGTATCCGACAACGTCCATCCCTAAAGATAACGCATCGTTCGCAACTAAAGCACCAATTGCGCCAAGACCGATAACACCTAAACGTTTCCCTGCAATTTCTGACCCAACGAATTGCTTCTTCCCAGCTTCAACAAGCTGTGGTACTTCTTCTCCATCCAACTCTTTCGTCCAGCTCACTCCATTTATAATATTACGGGAAGACATAATAAGGCTTGCGATAATAAGTTCCTTCACTGCATTCGCATTAGCCCCTGGCGTATTAAATACTACAATCCCTTTTTCCGTACAACGCTCAACAGGAATATTATTTACACCGGCACCAGCTCTTGCAATCGCCTTTAAATCTTCTGAAAACTCTTCTTGATGTAAAGAATAGCTGCGAAGTAAAATACCATCTGGATGACCTACTTTGTCTCCAATTTCATAGCGATTCCCATCAAAAATTTGCAAACCCTTTTCGGCAATTTGATTTAACGTCTGAACACGAAACATATCCCCATCTCCCTATCTATTTTCAAGCTCAAATTCCTTCATATAGTCTACTAATTCTTGTACACCTTGGGTTGGCATCGCATTGTAAACACTAGCGCGCATACCGCCGACTGAACGATGTCCCTTTAGCGTAACGAAACCGCGCTCTTTCGATTTTTGTAAAAACTGATTGTTAAGCTCTTCTGACGGTGTTGTAAACGGAATATTCATAAGTGACCGATACGTGGGATCAACTGGTGAAGTAAACAATTTAGATTCATCTAAAAAATTGTAAAGAAGTGAAGATTTCATTCTATTTTGTTCTTCAATCGCAGATACCCCGCCTTGTTCTTTCAACCACTCTAGTACAAGTTTTGCTACATAAATACTAAAGGATGGCGGTGTATTATATAGGGAGTTATTTTTACTGTAAGTTTCATAGTTTAACATCGTAGGACAAGCACTATTTGCACTGCCAATTAAATCTCTTTTTATAATTACAATCGTTAAACCCGCTGGCCCTAAATTCTTTTGCGCACCCGCATATATGAGACCAAACTTCGTAACATCATATTGTTCTGATAAAATATTTGAGGACATATCCGCAACGAGCGGCACTCTTTCTAAATGTGGAATATCCACATATTTTGTCCCCTCAATTGTATTGTTCGTTGTAATATGTACATAATCTAGTTCTTCATCATTTGGTAAATCATCCATTTTAGGAATCGTAGTAAACTTCTCTTTTTCAGAAGAAGCAATCACTTTTACTTCTCCTACTTTTCCGGCTTCTTGCAGCGCCTTTTTAGACCATGAACCTGTCAGTACGTACCCAGCTTTTTTATACGTACTCATTAAATTTAACGGTATCATAGAAAATTGTAATGACGCACCGCCCTGTAAAAATAAAACTTCATACTCATCAGGAATGTTCATTAATTCACGAAGTAAGCTACTTGCTTCATCAATAATACTTTGGAAATAAGAAGATCTATGGCTCATTTCCATAACAGACATGCCTGTCCCGTTATAATTTACAAGCTCCTTTTGCACTTTCTCTAAAACTGGCAAAGGGAGTATAGATGGTCCTGCTGAAAAATTATACACTCTCTCCATCACCCAGATAACCTCCCTATTTCTCATTTTTATTATTTTTTAAACTTTCTGAATTATAACCTATATACAATAAACGGTCAATTTGTTTTCCGTTATTACGGTGCAAGACGCAATGGAATCGCTTGCATGTGCACCCTGCTTTTTATAAACACACAAAAAAGTGTTAAGTACATAATCGTACTTAACACTCTAGTAATTAAGTATAATAGCTACTTACTCGTAAAGAACCGATCGAAAATTTGATAAATAGCTGAAAGACCAAAGAGCCAATAAATAGTATCCACAAGCGCCGGCATAGAACCAAACCATTTCTCAACTACATTATAATCTAACGCCACAAACAACCAATTCAAACCGCCAAGAATCACCAAAATTACTGTAAGGTATGACAAAAATTTCATTATGATTGCCCCCTAGGTGATAAGATGGTGAAAGGCCTTTCACTAAAATATATGTAATGGATTCTAAAACTTACCTATTTTATAAAATTTATTTTCGATACCAGCCATTAATAACTGTCTCTGCTTCTTTACTATGTATTTGATATGAATGATTACTATCATTAGATCCGATAAACCAAATTGAAAAACCTTTAAAATATGGCTTCGCTTCTAATACATCTCGGTAAGCACGCCACCCGTTAAGTTGTACATCTTTTGAAAACACATTCGTAATATCTGGGTTCCACGGGCTTTGTAGTCCAAGTTCACGTGCTGGCACATTAAATCCACCAAAATAAACTGGCTTTCCAGTTGTTTTATGTAATGTCTCAAGTTGCTGAACAACATTTTGGCCCCGATTGTATACTGTCGTCGCAAATAAGCTTTGTTTTACTTCTTCGTATGATGGATTTCTTTTTCCTGAAACTTCAAACCAACTATCAATACTTACGATGTCCACCTTTTTTAAATACGGGCGATTTATTTTCTCTTTAAATTTCGCCTCAAAAGAAGGATCCCAACTTGCAGTTAACCACCAATTCATTTGATACAAAACATTTCCTTTATACTGCTGGCGAACAAAATTAATCGTATCATTCCAATATCCTTCTGCATATTCCATATTCACGAAATTAGAAGCGATTTTCAGCCCATAAATATTGTACTTACTTGTAATGGAATTAAAAATATCTTGTAAAACAACCGTTTTCCAATTCCAGAAGAAATCGTTAATATTACTAGGGTTCCACTCTGTTTCTCCAATATTTCCTTGCTGAATAAACGGAAACGGCTCCAAAATAACTTGTATATTACGCTTTAATAATTCTTGAATTAAAATAATAGCTTGTTTCTTTTGCGCCTGATTAATTACCATATTAGCCGAATTCACATCCGGAATATCTACTTGAATAGGTACATTCACCGTATTTAAATTCAAGCGCTCTACATCTGCTAACACTTTCGCTACATTGCCTACTTCCCATACCGTTACGTTTCCTGATTTTATTTTTCCAGATTGAACAGTATTTACATCCGCCTGTATATTTCCCTGGAAACAAAAAGAAAACAACATGATACACACTCCTAAAAAACTTATTAAACTCTTATTTTTTTTCATAACTTTCCCCCATAATTTTTGGCTTTCTTGATTATTTTATACAATATTTCACATATATTCCAGAAAAAATTAAATACATTTCCATTAATAAAAGTGGTATCCATATAATCCCCCTAAAAATAGTAAGGTAAATAAAAAAAGAGACCCCTACTTAAAGTAAGAGTCTCTTCTAACATTATCGCGGCTGTAAATTTAACACTTTCCCCTCTATTCCATCCGTATTCAGTGTAGTCGTATGATACTCACCATTTACCCAATCATCTATTTGATCATGATACCAATCGCTTCTAAAGTTTCCTGATTGTCCTGGCCCTACGATATGATAACCGTTTGACATATCTTTAGTATCAATCACGAATCGCCAAGAAGCTCCGTGATTTACAATACCGTTATCTCCATAACTCGCAGCTTGAACGGTAACTTGGCTTCCGCCAATTGGAACTGGTTTCTCACGATTAAATGCAAGTAATGCTAACATACTAGATGATCTCGAAATTGGATGTGTAAAAGCAAGTTGATGGTAATCGCCCCACTTCCACTCCGCAACATCGGGCCCATATTCCTTCTGTAATTTTTTCATTACATTCTCGTACGATGTATGCACAACTTTCGTGAACCCTCCGTACTTCGTAAACCAAGCGCTATTTTCTCCTGCTACTTCTTTTCGAATCAATTCATCAACAACTTGTGACTTCCCTTCAAATAACTCCATCACATCTTTCGGTATTTCTTTTGAAAATAAAGTATTCGAAATCTCTTTCATTAACAAATGGAATATTAATGGTGCCGCTTCATCTTTACTATCGTAAAAATTCCACTTTGTTAATTGTTTTACGCCTTCTTTCTCTACTTCATTTAAAGATGCTTTATTTAACTCTTTTAAAAATATAGGAGCAAATTCTTTCCCATATAAATTTTTTTGATCCATCTGTAACTCTTCTAAATCTTTCACCGTATACTTTTCCTTCTCTTGCAAAAACTCTTGAATACGCATTTGCCTGTACGGTTGCGCCCACGTATTACTAATATGGTACGGATAATTATCATCAACAATTTTATTATTTGCAGTTGAAATAAACCCTTGTTTTGGATTTATTACTTTCGGTAGCTGATCAAACGGAATATACCCTTCCCATTCATATTCGTCTGTCCACCCCGGAACTGGCAAACTACCATCGCCTTTTTTACGTATTGGTATATTTCCATTCGCTTTGTAAGCAATGGTTCCGTCATTTGATGCAAACACAAAGTTTTGAGTTGGTGTATGAAAATCTTGAAGAGCAGTTTCAAACTCATTCCAGTCTTTCGCTTTATTCATATTTAATACAGCCTTTAATTCAGCTGATGGCTCTAAAGCAGTCCATTTCAAAGCGAATACTGTTTTCGTTTTCTCTTTCCCTTTATCTGCAAACTCTGAAATGACTGGACCATGCCTCGTAACCGTCACGTTATACGGAATTGTTTTCCCGCCTTTTACTTTAATAGATTCATCAACAACTGTAGCTTTTTCCCATTTATCGTTATACAGAAATTCATTTTCATTAGTAGGATTTCTCTTTTCAATATATAAATCTTGCACATCAGGACCTGTATTCGTAACGCCCCATGCTATTTTGTCATTGTGGCCTAATATAACACCTGGCACTCCCGCGAAAATAACGCCACTCACATGTAAGTCTTTCATTTCAAGTTTCGATTGATACCATATGGAAGGTGTCGCAAGAGATAAATGAGGATCATCCGCTAAAATCGGCTTACCAGACGCACTCTTCTCACCGCTTATCACCCAGTTATTACTACCATTAAACTCTGGTGGAATGACCGTTTTTGCAAAACTTTGTGCTACATCCACATTTGTATTTTTCAGTTCAGCTAGCAATCTAGGTGCATCTTTCGGATATGTAGGAAATAGCTCATTTGCTTGCTCTTTCGAAAGATTTTTCAGCGCCCAATATCGAAACGCCTGCCCGTGCCAATGTCCTCCTAAATCAAACGCCATATACTTTCCAATCGTCAAAGAATCCACGATTGACCATTCAGCAGGCTCATAGCCTAATAAAGTAAACTCAACCGGCAATCTCTTTTCCTCTTTTGCCTCACGTATAAAAGCGTTCACTCCATCAGCAAATGACTGCAGGGCATATTTCGCTTCTCCGTCATATTGACTAACAGACGCTTTTGCTGCTCGCCGTAAACCGAGCGTTCGAAACAACTTATCTCGATCAACAGCTGCTTCTCCAACAACTTCACTTAACATTCCAGAAGCTTGCCTTCTACTTAAATCCATTTGGAACAAACGATCTTGCGCTTGTACATACCCTTGCGAGAAATATAAATCATGCGCATTTTCTGCTTTAATATGCGGTACACCTTTACCATCCCGCTTCACCGTAACAGCATGTTGTATATCCTCTAGCTTTATCGTTCCATCTATCTTTGGCATAGATCTCAGCGTATATATGTTCAAAAAAATCATAGCGCAAATAAACAAAAAAAGAACGATACTACTAGACCAAATAAAAATTCTTTTTCCCCTATTTCGTTTCTTTTTTATGACGACTTCCATACAATCCCTCCTCTCTCAATCTATTCGCTTCTATTGTGAAAGAACCTTTTAGAAAAGAAGAAATCATTACTTGCTCATGCTATGGATCATACAAACTGAATACTTCTCTCTTACGCACTATTTCCTTTCCTTTATTAAAGCTTACTCGTCCTTTCTTACACCAATTCCTCAAAATCCCCTTCACATAAGCAAGTGTCCCCTTATTATTTTCAAACGCAATTTTAAGTGCCTCTAGTACTTTATCTCCTGAAACTCTTTGCATCCATTCCTTTAATTCCTTCGCGATATATGGAGATAGACTACTAATGTTTTGTTCGTAAAATTTATAAACTTCACTATGCGGAGTGGCATCCTCTACTCTTTCTACCTCTTCCTTCTCTTGAATAATTGCTTGTTGTGAATTACTACTAACCTCTTCCTCTGGCATACCAAAATACTGAAGTAATAATGGAATCTTGCATTCTTCTTCAAGACATTTACGTAAAAACTTATGTAGGAACTCTTTACTTTTCACCATTTTCAGCTCACGTAATACACATTTCTCTATGTTCGTATTAAAAATAGGATTATAGTGTAACCAATTTATAATGAATAACTCTTTCGTTTCCGCATCATATAAAATCTTCCCGTATTCCACAAACCGGTTCAATAACTTCTCAACAGTCTCCATACTGTAACCAGTTTCAAGCTCTGCCAAACGCTTCGGTAATATGTAAATACCACATTGCTTCGTTTTCGTACCAGTTAACAAATATATGTAAAAATAACGCTCTTCTGGCGTTAAATCTAATATGAATTCATCTTGCCAAAAGTTCACCTGCACATTACGGTACACCGCCATATGTTTCCCACCTCCTTTTATTCATAAAAAGGCAAATTTCAATCCTTCAATATACATATAGGAATGAGGGCTTTATTTTTGCATTTGAATTCCAAATTTTTTTAACTACTACTACGCCGGTTTTATTTTTTCGCGCTTGTTTTGTTCTTGTAGTTGTTTTTGTTTTGTTTTTTCTTAGTGATTTATTACTTGGTAGGTGCTTATAAGGGGCTTTGAAGGGGCTTATATAGTGTTTTCATTCCTCTCTTATCCGATGCCTAATTACAAATGTCTCCAACAATCTTCATATATTGCAGACAACCATTATGATTCACCTGCTCATATTTAAACGAAAATAAAAAGCACTTGTTGCCTTCGTAGACAATTCAGTGCTTAAAGTTAAAAGCTTATAAATAAAAGTGTCTATAATCGACATAGTTGATTGAAATACAATTCTGTTACATTTATTTTAGTAACGATAATATGATACATACCGAATTATCTACAACTGAACGTTTTGGGCGAGATTTCATTAACACCGTTAATCCAATTAATGAAGTGACTAGCGTTTGTGCCAATGCTTTAGCATTCACATCACTTTGCAGTTCTCCAGACTGAATACCTTTGGCGATTAATTCTTGAAATATAACTGAAAGATACATTTGATGTTCTCTAGTCAGCACTTCAAATTTTTCATTATGAGGGGCAATCTCAACCATTGTGTTAATACAAAAACAGCCTTTATTTGATTCTTTTTTATATTCCTCTTCCACCATATTTTCAAAAAATGTACGAATAGCCTCTTTGACAGATCTTTCTTTTTGAAGTTTTGTTCGAATGCTAGCTGCGTGTAAATTCGTGTATCTCCGTAATGCAGCTTCAAATAGCCCTTCTTTATCACCAAATGCCGCATATAAACTCGGTCTTTGTATTTCCATTTTAGCAGTTAGATCACTTAATGAAGTAGCAGCGTATCCTTTCTCCCAAAAAAGTTGCATAGCAGCATCCAAAGCTTTTTCTTTATCAAATTCACGTAGTCGAGCCATTTAATCCCTCCTCTTTTTTCACCTGTTTTCTAAATTATAAATCACGTTTTTATGTACTAATCAGTATATTATATATCGTATTAAATTATAAATGATATGTCAAAAGAAACTGAATTTAATTTACAATTCACTTGACATAGCAACTTATCCCTGATTATATTTGACTTACGAAATAAAATACCGTTCGGTACATTATTTTAAAAACAAAAGGAGATGATATTATGGATGCTAAAGAAAAAATGACAACTGCTCTTACACAGAATAATGATCAGTTCCAATCACCTATCAATACAATCATGCCCCGCTATATAACTCTATTATTTTCAATAGCTTGCGGGATGGCTGTGGCGAATATATACTTCGCTCACCCTCTACTTGATTCTTTATCAAATGAGTTTAAGATCAACCATTCAACTATTGGTGTCGTTATTACGATTACTCAAGTTTGTTATGCACTCGGATTACTTTTATTAGTTCCGCTTGGTGATTTGTTAAACCAAAAAAGACTTATTATTGTTCAAATGCTTTTATCCGTTTTCGCTTTAATTGTGGTCGGAGTCGCTCCTTCAAGTACCGTACTTTTTATAGGTATGGCCTTAGTCGGAATTCTTGCGACTGTTACGCAGACACTCGTCGCATACGCATCCATTTTAGCTAACCCAGAAGACCGTGGGCGAATAGTAGGTTTCGTCACGAGTGGTGTCGTAATAGGAATTCTACTTGCACGTACATTTGCCGGAACATTAACAGATCTAGCGGGATGGCGTTCCGTTTATCTTACCTCTGCTGTACTTATGCTCTTCGTAATTGGTTTGTTATATCGTAATTTACCTAGTCTTGAACATAAAAAAACAGCTATGACCTATCGTAAATTATTACGTTCTGTTCTCTTATTATTTGTAGAAGAAAGGATCTTACGTATTCGCGGAATATTAGCATTGCTTATTTTTACTTCATTCAGTATTTTATGGACTTCATTAGTTTTACCTCTAAGTGTTGCACCATATAATCTATCACATACAGCTATCGGAGCATTTGGTCTTGCTGGAGTTGCTGGTGCATTAGCTGCCACTAAAGCCGGACAACTTGCTGATCGCGGATTCGGAGAGAGAACTACTGGCATAGCCTTATCCTTATTATTACTTTCATGGCTCCTAATTAAATTAATGAACCATTCTCTATTCCTACTAGTTATCGGTGTTATCCTTTTAGATTTAGCTGTGCAAGCTGTACATGTCACCAATCAAAGTATACTTTTCACAGTGCGTCCCGAAGCGCGAAGTCGGCTCACTGCTAGTTATATGATTTTTTATTCTATCGGCAGTGCTACAGGTGCAATTCTTTCCACAAACATTTATGCAAGCTACGGATGGAACGGAGTTTGTATATTAGGTGCATCTGTTAGTGCTTGTGCTCTTTTATTCTGGGCAATGACCTTACGGCGATCGTCATAAATAAAGGCTGTTTTCTCAAAGATTGTTACTGCTAAAACTAAAAGGCAGATTTAATCTACAAAACGTGTAGAATACTTTGCTATAATCAACCCAGGATATATAATTATGGTTAATCGAAAGGAGGGATAATAATGAAACAAGTAGCTCTCCATCAATTGCACAAAGAGCATAATAAACGAATAGCAGAATTTCATAAAAAACACGAAATTGAAATTCAACGTGGTGAAAATGGGAACGGTTTGTTAGCTAAATGGGAAAGTTTTTTTTATAACAAGGTAATTTCTCCTCTAAAGAATGTGAAATAATACCTACCTATTAAATGAATTGTCATCCTTGTACAGTTCATTTTTGTATCGCATTTTAAGTCAAATACGCATTACTCTTTTTTTCTTATTCAACTAAACTACTCCATTAGTTAAATAACAATAAACCACTGAATCTACCTAAAAAGCATCTGATTAATGATGCTTTTTATCTTTTCTTAATGCTTCAACTGTGAAATATTTAGATTTTTGGCAAGCTGAAATAAGTATTTGCTCTATCCAATTTTCAAATGCTAAGTTTTTATGTAACTCAAGCCAACGATATCAGTAGAGGTGACTATCCAAATAATACGTACAAACGCCTTGAAATCGTTCCATCCATCTTTTCAAGCGGCGATGAAAGTTATTAACGTGTTGTATGTGGAATATCCCTTTTTTTACTCGTTGATAGAGAGCAACAATCTATACGAAAACAGCCTAAATAAAAGGAGAATAATTTATTAGTGCATTTTTTAATATACTTTTTTTACAAAACTATAAAATTGTGAAAAATAAGATTCAGGATTCTCCAGAACGAACAAAATCCGCTATGAATAATCTTCTAAACACTGTGAGGATTTCATATGCGCCACTACATGAAAAGGCAGTCGAGACTGCAAAAGAAGTTGGTATAGTTGAAGTAAAACGTAACAAGAAAAAAGCAGCTTTCTAAATGCTTACGAAAATATGCATTTAGAACTTGATAGAGAAAGACTCGGTTTCAAACGTAAATATGTAAGATGTAAAAAAACAAAAAGGGGTATCAATCTTTCTTGATTGATACCCCTTTTTACTTTGGTTACTGAACTAGCTCCGTAGAAAACATTCATTTAATTCTGGACAACTTATATGTTAAAAATTTCTTCATTCAATTTATAAACCCTATCTCTTTTCTCATCATTTTTGATAAAAGTAAGCTTTCCTTCTGTAACAAACCCTTCTAATATTAAGCATACTTGTCCAAAGGCTTTAGGCTTATTCGTTGTAAATCTTTCATCTGATATTTTACCAGATCGTATTAATTGTTCGCATAGCTCAAGTGCACTTATTTCTTCAGAATTAAATAATCCCAAAATATCTTTTTGCAAGGGCGATAAAGGTGCTGGTATCTCAGCTACCTCCACTTTTTCTTTTTCTTCTTCAAATAAATCTTCAAATGAAATTTGATTCATTACATCTTTTCCTTTCTAACAACTGATTTGTATAACATGAACTGAATCCTATAGGTACGAGAACTTTAAATATTAGTTATTGTTATGTAGTACTTACCTTATTACATGAATTTCAAACTCATGTACATCATTTCATATAGTATGTTTTGATTATACCAAATATACGTTCTGTCTTCTATTGTAGAATTTTTTATAACAGGAATGAAAGTAATAGTGAATATTTATCTCCTCGTTAGTTGTATACACTATGTAAAAAAAACAGAAAAAGTTTACATAATAAAATTATAGTTTTCTATTAAATTTCTACGCTAAAACGTAAAAAAGCACTTGTTGCTTTTAGTTGACAATCAAGTGGCCTTAAGTTCATCTGTTTTTAAGTAACATTAAATTTGTCAGTTTTATAATAACAGTAGGAAACCTTTTGTATGTCATGTCAACTACAACGTTAAAACTTATGAGTTTGTACGTTTTCGTTAGTTTTATGTCCATTCCATGTGTTTTTATATTCATGCCCCAGTAAAATGTCATCTCGCCTAAGCTCGTACTTCGTTTTCTATTCTATCATTGCACACAGTACTCCATGATGGTATGACTATCATGGAGTATATATTTTCAAACACCCTTTTATTTTTTCTATCTACTTCACATATACTTTGTTTTTCATTGATTTATATATGTGTTAATGTGTTTCGTTATCATATTTGCTTGTAAAATATAAATTAAGTAGTAAGTCTAATTCATTTGAACGAATCCTATATCTCTATTTACCTAGTGATAAAATATCTACTTATTCTATTATTGTACTGACCCCATAAAACTAGTAATAATAAGAATATGTTCCTTTAATTTGACCTTTTTTAAGTTCTCTACTTTTTCTGCTCCACCTAAACCTAATAGAGGTGTATAACCAAAACACTCCTCGTAATCTAACTCATTATATTGTTTAAGCGCTTCGGGATAAGGTTGCCAAGATAAATCTTCATCTCTAAATTCTAAATCAGCAATATTTTGAAAGAAAAATTCAAATGTAAACATAATGGTCTTTACTATACCGTACCTGTAATTAAGTAATCTAACATATCCATCTGACCAAATAACCAAGTCTCCCATACCCGTAGCAAATAATACTATTGAATCCTTATATCTTTGACTACTCTCCTCCAAAATCTCTTTAAATTCCTCTGGATTTACACTTTTAAAATACCCTTGCATAAATGTACCAAATCCATAATTACTCCATAAATTTATTATTTCATTAGGTACTACATGTTTATACTTTTCAATGATTTCACTCGAAACTTTATTATGTAACTTAAAATCTTTTAAATATTGCTCCACTTAAACTCCTCCACTATGTTAACTTTACATTCAAATAATTATTTTTTTGTTGTTCTGGTGCCATGCTTTTTGCTATTTTCTTAATGTGTTTATCAGTAATATCCATTCTATACCGCCATTGATTACCTAAGGAATAAATTATCCTTTTATCCCCCATACTATCAATTTCCTAACAGCTACTTGTTTAGGAACATAAAGATCTGTCTGCTTCGATTTGGTAGTTTCTACATTTTCAAATTCTACTATGATGTTATCTATCATTTCTATTAATTGAATTTAAATTATTTATATAGTCTAAATAATCTCCTAATAAAATTATAACATGCCTACCTATTAAAAAAGCACTTGTTGCCTTTTCGTAGACAATCAAGTGCATTAAGTTCATATGTTTTTTAAATAGCATAAATTTTGTAGGTCTTAGCTTGATCTTATATTACATCTTTCTATAAAAAACTGCAGTCCAATTGTATCTAACACTTGGGCTACACTTCATATCAGACATTTTTTCATATAAACGTTCTTAGTATATTATTTTTGTAACTTTAAATTAGAAATTAACTCATCTAGACTATCCGAAAGCGCTTCAAACGAACCTCGTTCAAAATCCTCCACTTCAACCTTACCACTTACATTATCTAAAACAACTATCAAACCGTTCCCCTCTACACCTATTGGAGTCTTATCAACCTTATTATGATTGTTTTTATACCCTTCTAAATTACTTTCGAAGGAATCCAATTCAATATTTGGTAATACAGGTTCTAGCCTAATATAATGATTACCAACAAATCCATCTAAATCAGCAAACCAATAAGAATTAAAATAATCATCAATTGAAGTGTGCAGTTTAATTTCAAATCTTTCCTCAATCGTCGTTAAATCATTCTTTTTATTTTTTTCAATAGGTTTCCATGAAATTTCTTCTTCATCATCCATTTCACCCTGATATATAAATGAATCCACTTCTTCGTTATATGGCGTTTTAAATAAAAAATCTACCCCTTTATCAAAATATTCTTTTCTTAAATTAAAATATTTGCTCACAGCATCCTTCATTACCAAAATAATCACCCTTACTTTTCTAAGGATTTTTCTAATAGTTCAGCATATTTTTGGTCATTTCCCCAAACTCCTGCGCTTTTCTCAGCATTATGAATCCATTCTAAACCTGGATATAGCTTTGAGGGTACAGCCACAGCTTGACCTCCTCCACCAATGTGATGATGTATTAAAGTGTCATTATATAATTCTTTTAAATCATATTGGGGAAAATGTTTTCTAAACGTTGGATTGTTTATAGGTGCGAATCCTAATTCTTTTTTTGTCTATTTGACCTATTAAACGCTTCTGGGTACTTCTCTAACATCTCTTTCCAATAAAAATCTTTATCGAGTAACCACCCCTCTGCATTGGTGTTTTTTTGCCTTTTACCAACTTAGGGCATCTTAACAGTTAACCGAGGATCCGCAGTATATTTAGCCTCTAGCTTACCTAAATCAGCACCACGATATGTTCTAATAGGATCATTAATATCACCTATCTTCTTAACCGTTTCACCCGTACCCTTAACCCCACCCCACCACTCTCCAAATTCGAGATCCTACTCTGAATACTCGCCTTTGAGGCATCATGGGCTTCTTGGAATCTCCCGCTATAGTTCGTTCCAGTTCTAGCGACACTTCCATCTGGCAGTATTTCTATACCTTTAACGAATGGAGATACGGAGTCCACAACTTTTGCTAATGTATTTTCAATTATATAATACTAGTAATTTCTGTTAGCTTTAATTCATAAAAATAATTTCTTTAAATTTATAGTATACCTTTCAATTAAAAAAGCACTTGTTGCCATAAATGACAATCAAGTGCTTTAAACTTATATGTTTTCTAAATGTATAAATCTCTTTAAGTTTGTAAGTTTTATAACTTTATAGTGAAAGTATGACACCTCTTATACGCTTTGAAATGTAATGTATTTTAACATAGGAGCTTGTACGAGTTCGTTAGTTTATTGTCTTCCACATGTCATTATAGTTGTATCCTAATACGTATAGAATACACTATTTTATCCTTCCATTAACTTCTTCCTCATTTTATGTGTTTCTAAATCTGCTAATCTAACTGGAATAGGTAATCGACTTTCATTATTTATGCAGTTCATTACAACTTCAGTACTTGTATCTAAATCAATCCAGTTCCCACATGAAACAAAGATTGGCTTTACACAATACGAAGTCCTCAAAACTCTACCATATATATCACCATGAATTACAATGTCAGTGTAAGAACCTACTTCCTCTTTAGGCATCGTAGCGTCGACATTTTCTATTTTCAAATAGCTCTTTGCCACGCCAATTGTTGGTTTGTTTAAATACATTGCAGCATGGGTAGCAATTCCCATATGACGATAATGTAAATACCCATTTCCATCAAACATATATAAATCAGGTTCATTAGATAATTTCTTCGCGGCTTCAAGTATTAAAGGCAACTCACGAAAAGCAAGAAATCCTGATATATAAGGAATACTTATTTCTCCATAACTATATACCTTTTCAACAACTTCCTTTGTATAATAATCAATCATTACGATACAACATGTACCATACGTTTTATTATTTACATCCCAGTAAGCTAAATCTATCCCTGCAATGGTTTTGATTTCATTAACGTCAAATCTATTCTCAAGATTTACTTTGGATAACAATTCATTCTGAATGTCGGTAAATTCATTTATCAATTTCATATTATTTAAATCTAAATTCTTCATTAGGTATCACTTTTAGAAACAGATTCAATCAATTTTAAATCTGTTTCTGTAGGGAAAATTTTTTGTTTTATGATACGACCTTTTTCATCCCATTCTGTATAATGGAGAGCTATCCCAAATTTATATTCTCCTTCAAATTTTAATTCTCCACTTTCATACCAGATTCTTTCGGTACCATTACTTTGTCCATGAATCAAATTTTTCACTGATTTTAAATTTCCATTTTTATAAAATTCTATTAACTCACCCTCTATAAAACCTTTTACATAATTTGTATAATATATCAAATTACCATTATCATATAATTCGTAAGCTAAACCGGTAAAAGGTTTACCGTTCTCGTCTTCCGGATTATCTAAAACTTCATCACTATAAGATGTAAACCATAAATCTTCGTCAAAGTCAGTTCCATGTTCTATAACATATTCTTTACTTAATATATCAATTTGATTTTCCAATCTTTTTCACCTCTGAACTAAATTCAAATCCTTCAGTAATAAAATTACAATGTGGACAGGTTGGCATCATCATACCAGCCGGTTTTAATTTTTTACCAGAACGTACTACATGAGTGATAAAATTCGAAGCACTTGCTTGTGAATTTGCAAGTAACGCTTGATTTAATGAATAAACTTCTGCGTGAGATCCCTCCCCATACGTAAATGTATATCCCTCTTTAATATTTTTTGGCATATTGGTAATCCGTTGTTCTATTAATGGATGTAACTCTTCTGGAATCTTACCTAAAGTATTATTGATTCCAAAGTAATACTTACCTGTTGTTTTGTCAAAAGTTCCAGCAACCGCAGGCCCCATCTCCCTGTTAGAAAGGCCTAGATTATTTAATCTTTCAACTTCTTTCGCTACAGCATCACGCAAATTAATCCTATCGTTTAATTCTTGGTGAGTAAACCGACCATATTTATTACGCAAATATTCTATTCTACTTAAACTTTCACCACTATTAGAAACTTTACCCGTACCCTATGTTGTAATCTTAAACCCTCACAATAAAAAAACAAACCACGTAAACCTTATTAAACTTCTTCTTTTTCTTCCACTACCGGCAACTCATAAGCTGTTTTATATTTCATCATGCCATATACAATGTTTACAAGCCTTCTCATAATACATACCAATGCTTGTCCTTTTGTTTTTCCCTCTTTAAGTTTCTTTTGATAATATGCATGAAACACTGGGTTTCTAGGTAACTTACTTCCTTTCGCTACTTGCACTTGCTGTACAGCTAAATTATAAAATAAAGCGTGTAACGCCCTGTTTCCTTGTTTGCTTTTGTGTGTCTTATCTTTCCCACCAGAACCAAAGTAAACAGGCGCAATCCCCGCAAATCGTGCTAATTTATTGGCATTTGGAAATCGCCTTGCATCTCCTATCTCAGCTATTAATGCTGATGCCGTCACAAGTTCTATTCCCGGCATCGTCTCTAATTGATAATCTAGTAGATTTACTAGCTGTTTTAATTCTCTTTCGATGTATTTCATTTCCTTCTTTTTAAACTCAATCTCCCGTACAATACTTCTTACTAAAAAGTTTCGCATTTCTTGATACTCTTTCATTGTTTGTCCATCTTCTTTCACAAGCCTTAATATTTCACTTGCTTTCCTTACTGAACATGTATTGTTACTAACATCTAATAAAAAAGCTGTTAATCGCTTTATATTCATCCCCTCTAAATAAGAGGGTGACGGATATTGCTCCCAAAATGCTAATGCTGTTTTTCCATCTAACTCTGAGAAAAACTTTTTATAACTTGGATAATGGTGGTTTAATTGAATATGTAATTGGTTCTTTAACGCACTTTGTGCTTTTACTAATGCATTCCTTCTTGACACTAGTTGTTGTATCGACCAAAATAAATCGTTTGGCTTTGCATCTGGTAATTGATTTAACTTATTTATTAGTATACGGGCTACGCATTCCGCATCCCAACTATCATTTTTTTGTATCATCACTTGGCTCTTTCGTTCTAAAAATGATAAAGCTGGATTTACTTCTTTCACTACTTGTTCATGATCTACTAAATATTTCGCTAACGCTCTTCCGTAACCACCAACATCTTCTAAACCAAATACAACTGATAAACCATTACTCACATATGTCTCTACTTCTAATAAAAACTCCGAAAATGCCGATGGTTTATTCTCAAATTGTATTTCTCCTAATTTCTCTTGCCAACAATTAATTATAACAGCCGTATGATGCTCCTTATGTAAATCTACTCCTACATACAAATAGTTCTGTCTATTATGCATAACTCATCCCTCTATTCAATGATTTAGTCATATACAAAAATGTCGGCAACCTTAGTTCGAGCGTTCATCTTTCGATGCGCATAGGTACGCAAGCCTATCCATTTTTCATAACTCTAGTAGTATGTATAGTAAAATGAGCTAATTTTTTAAGTGAGTTTATAAAATAATTGCTGGATGTTTCCCATTTGCTTGTATTTGCCCGTATGTATATACCCCTCGATAAAAATTCTCTCTATCTAACATGCGTTTCACTTGTACTTTCGTAAATTGTTTACCTTTCGCTGTGCAGTATCCTTCTACATTCAATTGTTCTGCCAATTGGGTAAGTGACCAATGTTTAAAAATGTGTCTTAACTCAAATAGTCTACGTACAACTACTGCTTTCCCAGCATCTACTTCTAACACCTTTTGTCCTTTTTTGGCCTTGTAGCCAAAAAGTACGCCACCACCTGCATATCCACCTCGTTCAGCCTTCTTCTTTCTACCTCTACTTAACTTCAACGCAATTTCAAGTCGTTGATATTGGTCTAATAGTTCTAACATGCCATTCACCAAAAAGTCATTTGGATCATGTGTGTAAATACTATAGCTTGATTGTTCAATTGCCTTCACATCCACTTCATGTTTCTTTAGTTCTCGTTGTATTAATACTTTCGCCATATCAGAGCGCCACAATCGTGATGTATTCAACACAACAACATAGCTTACTTGTTTAAACGCCATATCCGACAATAGCTCTTGTAGTCCATCACGTTCAACTGTTAATCCCTCTTCATCAACAGTCGCTCCGCTTAATCCTCTATCTTCATACACACGAAGTAGTTCTAAATTATTTTCGTTACAGTAACGTTCAATCTCTTCTATTTGATACGCTAAACTATACCCATCACGTACTTGTCCTTCCGTTGAAACTCGTATGTAACCAACTACTTTCTTTCCCATCATAAATCCCCTCCCGTTACAGTAATTTGAGTCCCTGTAACGTTTATCCGTTTTTTTGCGGATAACGTGTTCGTAACGTAAATCCGTTAAAACGTACTTTACGATGACTTCAAAACATAATACAACCCTTTATTTTTACAATATTTTTTTCTCTAGTAGTGTCGTACACTGTACAAAGCCACTACAGTTTATAAAATTTAACACTTAATACATTTATAAAATTATACGTTTACCAACTTATTTCTACTCTAAAATGCAAAAAAGCACTTGTTGCCATAATTGACAATCAAGCGCTTTAAGTTCATCTGTTTTTAAGTAGCTTTAATTTATAAGTTTTATAATAATAGTATGACACCTTATATATATCGTGACAAATATTAATTTAAAACTAACGAGCTTGTACGAGTTCGTTAATTTTATGTCTCTTCCATGCGTTTATATTCATCTTTCGGTAAAATGTCATCTCACCTAAGCTCGCACCTCGTTTTCTGTTCTATCATTGTACGTAATACTCCATGATGGTACAACCATCATGGGTCTCTACTTTTAAACCACTTATTGTTTTTCTTTCCACTACAAATATACTTTATTTTTTATCTGGTGAATATACAATTATTCTCCCTTGTGGATATTCACCTTCCCATCCACAAGGCCATCCCCCAAGCTTATAAACCTCAAAGATTCTTTCATAAAAATTATCAACTTTTCCATTTACTAAACGATTTAGTGCACACATATGTAAATCTCCAATTATTTCTTCAAAAATATCAATATATTGTAATACAAAATCACCTGGATAGTTCTCAGATGATTGAATAATCTCCCTTATAGGACGCTCCATAGAGTTTAAATCATGCTCATATAATTGTCCTATTATTTCCCCACCTTCTGAGGATTTAATATCTTCCCAAACGTTTTCAACCTCATCCAAATCTTGAGACCATGCCAATTCTTGTGCTCTTTCATACTCATTAACCATAACAACATCACGATTTAGAAGGTTTTCATTATGAAAAAGTTGTAAATTTGTAATAAAATTAATAACCTCTTCGACTAATTGAGTGTTTTTTCCGTACTTCATTTATTTATCCACCTTTCCCAAAGTTCTTCAGTAGCACCGCCACCTCTTTGCCAAATCTTTATTTCTTCATTTAATTTTGTTTTGTAAAACTTCTCAATACCAATTTCTAATACCTTTGATTTGTATAATGGCAAGCCACTTTCTGTACCTTTTTTTAATTTTTGTTGCAATTCAAATACTTGTTGTTCCAACTCCTTAATACTTTGATTGATATTTAATTTATCTAACTGATCTTTAACCACATTATTATATACACTATGAAATCCTCTATGCCTAGACAAAGCACTTGGATCTTTTGCTGGTATCGGTAAAAATATCCCGTTATCAGCATGATCCATATCCATTCCAATTTTCTTTAATACCGGATGATTTCTTAAATTTTTAGGTATTATATGTTGCGCCTGATATCCTTTCCGTGATGCAGAACGTGGAAGCCCCATGGATTCCAATAAATTTTGCCCTAATTTTGTAGAACTACCTCCTGTAACCTTTCCAGGGGTACCTGGAATAAGTCTAGTAGCTTCACCCGTACCCTTAGTTAAAACAAAAAGCGATAACTGGGTTACCAATTATCGCTTACTAAGTCAAACCATTTGGTGCACTATAAAGTAACAATTATTTTATAATCTATGATAGTTCTAAAATTGGTGTAATTTCTCATCATGTTATTACTATATGCACTAACAGCTTCATTACCATACACCATACTTTCATAGTTATCTTTAAATTCTTTTTTTATTGACTCTTCCAAACTGTTATAGTATCTTTTGATAACTTACTCTTCCTTACTTACAAGTATTCTCTCGATTAAAGTCAAATGCTGCTTCAACGCCATTTTTCATTAACTTTTGTAATAATACATCAAGCCCATCTGCATAATAACAATGGATTTCCTCTTTATATAATGGTAATAATGTATGGAAGTAGATTGGCCAGTCACCCTCTATTCTTTTACCATCCTCACGAAATTCCATTTTGAATGCACCTGAACATTGTGGAAGCGGTGGTACAACCATAACACCAGAAAATTTCGTCTCTTCACTATATGGATGAATTGGCGCATTTAGATCTTGTTCTGCTCCACCTAACTGGGCTACATATGAATTTTTCAAATATTCCTCTGATTGATTTGGAAATACAAGCCACTGCCCCAACCAATATCCATTTCGCATTACATCTTTTCCAAAGTTCTGTAAAAGGCGTAAAGGCCAAGCGTATTTCGAACTCGCCAAAGCGGATACTGATACATCCCAATCCTTCGGTAGATGCATGACAAGCTCTGCATAACCACTATCTACACTTGATGGAGCTGGCATACGGAAATAGCTATTTCGATACGTTACTACTGTATGACAATCAACCATTTTATTTGGTCCAACATCATATAATTCTACATCGGTGATCATTTTTGTATTTGCTTCTATATGATTCGTAATCATTCCATAATGCTGCTGAATATGTGACTTAAAATCTTCTATTGACGTTGGGCGTATCATTGGATTATTTTCTATTTCTTGTTCATCATTTTTCTCATCAGATTCCCATACTAATTTAAAACGAAACCCTTTCAATCCACTATTTGTAACTCTTTCTTTAAAAGCATCTGATACAAATATTTCTACAGATGTAATAGGGAAATCTCCTAACGAATGCTGCGTGTTGCTATTGCGAAATATATGCTGATTTTCTACTTTTTCTGGGATAAAGATAAACTCATCGTAACCACCGTATTTAGTAGGAACCGATTTTCTATGATCCACACACTCAAAAATATTCGTTACATTTACAGCATAACAACTATATGTTTCATGTAACAGAGGCAAACACTCTACTTGATCCTCTATTAAATCATTTAAAATATGTATAGCTTTTTTTGTAAAAATAGGTGGGTTAGGAAATGACTCTCCTTCAAAACTTAATAAATCGGCTTTTTCCTTATGTTTATATGTTTTCATTTGAATCGGTTTCCATGTACTAAGCATAGGTGTACCATTAAATCCATCATCAAATACTTCTTGTTCACTTTCACTATAAGTAGTTACTTCATCATAACCTGATAGATTTGTTAGTTGCCATATTTTCATGTAAACTCTCCTTATTCTCAATCTTTGTACAAGAATTGTATTTTCCCTGTTAATAAACCACTTCTTATCTCTGCAATGAAAGATAGAATTTCTTGTTTTTTACCTGCTTTTGAGAGGATCCTTTCATCTAATTTATCTATCTCTATCAACCTTTTTTCTAAATAATCTATATATTCTTGTCCATGTCTAAACATCATATTCCCTTTTTCATTCAAATTATTCCATGCACTATGAGTAACCTGCCCTGGCCAATTAGGGTGATAGTTTTGAGGCAGAAACACACCGTTTGCAGCCGCGTTCCCATCTATACCATATTTCTCTATGTACTTCCGTAACTTCCCTTGATTATAAGGAATAATATGGTGTGCTTCATTTTTGGGCGACCTTTTCACACCTAAATTTTCCAATTCATGACCAAGTATTGTAGAAGGCTGTTTAGACGCTGCATGTTCCTTAGTTAATTGCGTCCATTTTTCATCACTTCTTATTTTAGTTGCATAATCATCAGCTATTTGACTCGCTTGTTCTCTCAAAGATTTTATCTGATCAAGATTTACATCATGCCCCTTTTTTAGCTCTTGATTTATATACTTTAATTCACGCTCAGTTAAATGTTTTCCATCACCGCTGACACATGTAAGTTTCCCTTTCCAGTCATTTGGATGAATCTTTTCATTTTTTAAAGAGTTAGAAAACCATGCTATACTCTCTTCATTTAATCCTACATCATTTAGAATTTCTTCACTATTTTTTAGCATAAGTTCTTGTTCTGCTAATTTTTCACTCGGAAGAATATTCTTTTTCGTAAGAGAAGCCTCTACACCCTTAATCTCATCATCTATAATCTTATTACTTGCTGTATGATGCTTATTCACCCAGCTTTGTAAATCTGTACCACCTTGTTTAGATATTATTAAGCCATTTCCGTCAACTTCAAAGCTTTTCGATTTCGCTGTCATATCATCTATGCTTTTGGCCATTTTTTCACCAAGTTGATACATCTGTTCATTTCCGGATTTCTCCATTTTAAGACTTGCTAGTTTCGCACGGTCAAGCATAATAGCTTTATTATCACGCAATGATTGTACCACATTTTTACCCAAATTTGGATTGAAACCAGGCATTCCTTCTTTGAATTTTAATAATTTCGCTAAATCAGCTAATTCATTCGTGCCTTTGAATGCTTTTACTCCTTTTCCTACTGCTCCAACAACTGGGATTGCGTCTAATCCGCCAAAAATAATGTTTGCTGTGCGTTCTTCTTGGCTCAATTTCCGGTGTGTTCCCCAGTCTTCTCCGTCGATACCGCTTTTTATTTGTACAGCGCCGTATACTACTGCGGCAGCGGCCCCGAGTGGTGGGCAAAGGATTGTTGTGATGATGATTCCTACGCCTATTCCTATGTCTCGTATCATTTCTAGTTTTTTCTGTTCATCTTCTATCGATTTGTATTCAAATCCTCGTGTGGATGGGACTACTTTCTTGTATTCTTCATAATTTAGTTTTGCATCTGGATTTTGTTTTTTTAGTTCTTTGTATTCCCCTCTCAGTACGTTATCAAATGCAGGTGAATCTTTAAAAATATCTTCTACTGTTATTTTATCTTTTTTCGTCTGTATTGTTTGTGGTATACTTCCGTACCCTGCGTGCGCATCTGGTAATACTGTCGTTGTTGTAGAGCCAATTCGGTTATTTGTTTCGAAACTGAGAATAGATGTATCTCTCATTTTTTGAGCGAATTTATCCATTTCTACTAAAAAAGGTTTATCTATATGTTCAGAGACTACTCGCCCTGCTTCTCCGCAATATTTTTGTAATGTCGAATAGCTATCAAGTAATTCTCCGATTTTTTGCGATTGATCTTTTGGGTTAAAATGTATACTACCATCCGAATCTGAATCTCGTATTCTTCCATCAATTCTTTTTAATAATTCATTTGCGTCCCGTAATTTCATGAGAGCATCTTTTGTAATTCGATTCATACCATCTCCCATGTCTTGCCATGGTTCAGGTCTATATTTCACATCCATTTTGTTTTCATCCCCCAGCCGTATGGTGATTTCTACAACTTACTTAATCTTTCACGTAATTGTTCGTCCTTTTCAAGCATTTCCACGCATACATTTCCTACAACTTTCGCCGATCTAGAATAGTGTTCAGCCAATTCAAGTGTTTTATGTAATATATCAGGATATTTTTCAATTACTCTCATCGCTTCACCTTTTTGATAAAAATCACAGCTTAGTAAACTCTCAATATTCGTTCCAATGACGTCTACATGGATTGTATATATGTTTTCTAACTTCATTACTATATCAAGTAGTTCTTGAAAATTAACTAATACTTCTTCTCCACCACTAGAACCGCCATCTCCCATTGATACTTGCATTATTCAATACCTCCTAACGAGAATTGTCTCGGGTCAATTAATTTTTTATACGGCATTTTTAACACGTCATACAATTTCTTATTAACCGCATAGAGGCTCACCCAGTCATATCGATTACGATCTACATCTATTTGAACGAAATCTTCTCCTTCAGTGAAATATAAGAAACATTCCCATTTTCCTCCTCTATTACTCCGAGGCCTCGTATACGTTTCCATCGCTATAACGTCTTTATTTGATAAATCTTTTTCCTCAAATGTTTGTTGTTCTGTTTCTGTCATTCTCTTTGAGAAAAATGTATCTTCTATTTCCCTCGGTTCTCTCAACAAGAAAGGGATGCGTGTTAATAATGAAAAATATACGTCTGGCTTTGGTATGTAGTCGATCTCGTATTTTTTATTTAGCTCTACTTCTGTTAATACAGCCACTCGATCTTTATCATGTTTCAAAAAACCAATTAATACATTATTAATTCTCGTGTATTCATGACAATTTTCATATTCCTTTAATAGCTCAATAATTTGAAAAGCTGCAGGGGTAATTCCATTTTCGCTTGTAAGTAAGCCTTTTTCTTTTAAACTCGTAGTTGCTTTTGTGACACATTCTTCATCAAGTAAAATAATTACGTCACGGTTTGGCAATCCAAATATATCCGTAACCCCAGCTGCACCTGCGAGAACATATAATTCAGCAGGTGCAAAATTCATTTCTTTTCCCATTCTTTTATCCCTCATTTCTCCATCACAACTGTTTTATCGCCCTTACTTCCGGTCTATCTCCGTACGTCTGAATACTTTTATCTAACTCTTTCAAAGCTTTCGTATGTCCTTCAAATGCCTCTACCATTTCTGAGTTATATTGAATGATTAAATCTAGATAACTTAAAAAGGCATCTCTCGTTTTTCCATTCCAGTTCGCACATGTAACGTATGCTTTTAAGTTTTTCGCTTGGTTTAAAGAATCCTTCATACCATTTTCAATATTTTGCGCGTAAGAAATGGCACTTGCAGTGTTACTTCCTATAATTTCAACCTCTTTACCACTCATGTGGGTTCCCCCATTCTTTATATGTTTAATGGATAAGATTTTCAATTTCCTTTTTCTTTTCTTCAAAAGCCTTGGTCGCTGCATTGTATGCGGACGCTTTCTCCGCTTCTGCTTTCGCTTTATATTCCAAATACTTTGCATAAGCTGTACCTATCGCAGATCCAACATCGCTTAATGCACTTTTAAAATAGGATAGTACTGTATTTAATTCTTCATCCTTTTCATGACGTTTTTGTTCAAATTCAACTGCCGGAATTTTATTAGCTTCTAAGCCATTACTTTTACTCTCATAATCTCTCCTCGCTGATTCAGCATCTTGAATGAATCGTTTTAACTCTCTTTCTTGATCTTTTAAATAATCATGTAATTTATCATACTGATCTCGTTTCCTCGCGCTTTCTGTAAAACCCGATGCATTTAAAAAAGCATTATATAATTCATCTAACATCTTTCTCCCCCTTTATTACAATAACTATGTAGTTAAATTCGTATATTTAAACATGAATATTCATTACATTGAGAATTTATAAATAATTATTTTTGCATATTGCTATTCTATCAAAGGGGTTTTAACATTTCCATATTTTATAAAAAGGTTTCGCATTTTTCTTCAATTAAATAGCAATGAATATTTATTATCTAAAAATTATAGTTTTATATAGATTATTGGAATTTTATCCACATTAAGTGAATTAATTACAAATGATCATCATTTACATGTTATAATTACGATGTGTACATTTAGCTGTATTAGATGTATATGTGTAATACGTATATTTAATAAAGTTAAATTAAACTGGGGAGGCTTTCTCAAATGGGCAAGAAAACAAGCAAAGCTAAAAAAATTTTGGGATTCGTAATCACCACAGCACTAGCAACTACAATGATGGTAGGCACAGCAAACGCACAAACAACTACGAATAACTATAAAGTAGCTGGCAATGCGAACACTGTATTTACAGATGTACCAAAGGACCACTGGTCAAAAACTGCTATTGATTACTTAGCAGCAGCAGGGATTTATAAGGGATATGGAAATGGAAAATTTGGTTTTGGGGACAACATTACTAGAGGACAGGTTGCTTCTTTAGTCAATCGACATTTAGGTTTAATAGCAGATGATAAACAGGGAAATATGTTTAGTGATATTACAAATCATATGTTTGAAAAGGATATCAAAGCCATTGCGCAAGCTGGAATTATGACAGGTGATGGAACAGGTGCATTTCGTCCAGATGACGCATTAAATCGGTATGAGATGGCAGTAGTATTGCAAAAGGCATTTCAATTAAACTCAAAAGGACAAGAGAACTTTAAAGATGTACCAAAAGGTCATTGGGCCTATGAATCTGTAAATACGCTACGTAGTAACCGGATATCCCAAGGTGACGAGTCTGGTAATTTTAATGGCAACATGCTTGTGAAACGTGAGCAGTATGCACAATTTTTCTATAATGCAATAGCAAAGAACAGATCTTATAATTTCAACATCAATACAAAAGAAGAACTGAAACAAATGTTAGCAACAGCTTTACAGGATGGGACGTTTGGTCCATTTAAATTAGATGTACTGGGTAAAGATATATCTGAGGTAAAAAAAGAATTTGGAGTGCCTGATGTTTGGAAGCAAGCACCATGTACAGAATGTGATGCACCTACTACAGCGGTATATGGAGATTATAATATTGATATGTACCCTTCGGACGCTAGATATATATGGGTAAAAATGGATATCACTATCGATGAATTAAAAGAGTGGTTTGGTGAGCCAGATGGAATTGGAGAGGATATGACTAGTGAAGGCTTTATATATAATCGAGGAAGCTATTCTCTTTATTTCAGCTTCTCTGATGGTTATATTCAACGCGCTGAAATATCTAAAAGTGAACATCATTAATACGTTACAAGCAATATAAAATATATAAAGCATAAAAAAATCCTTCAAGAACGTGCCTTTTCTTGAGGGATTTTATTTTGTTTCTATCTATTTAACATAATACAAAGCTGTAAAACTACTACTGATTAAAGTTCCACTTTATTTTTCTTAGTGCTCCGCATTCCATTCACTTAAATACGTTGCATATTCTAGTTCATCTGGATCATCATATAACATAGAAATAAACTCTAATTTATTTCCATCACAATCTAGAAAATATACGCTTGCAGCTGGCATCCACCTTTGGACAATTGGTTCTCGATTTCCTTTCCCTTGACTCCCTACTACCTCTATTCCACGCTTCTCTAACCATAATTTTGAAGCATTTAAAAACTCTAAATCTACACGAAAAGCGAAGTGTTTCGTCTCAAATTCTTCATTTATATGTACTTCCCATAATCCGAGCATTTGTTTTTTATTTTCTCCTACCCAAAAGAACGCAACTCGTCTTTTCGATAGTCTCTTTGCTAATGCTAAACCTAACTTATTTTGATAGAAATCTATTGCCTTTTCTAAATTTCTGACATGTAAATGAGTTTCATATATGCTTTGTATCATTATATATTTCTCCCTCCTTTCTAATTTTTTTAAAATATGTTTTGTTTTTATCATACAAATTAATATATTTTTAAACATCCTACTTTTGTATAATTGTTCTTTCCTTCAAATGTATAGGTATCCAGCTCTATAACTGATGTCCCAATCCTAAAATTCAATACATTAATCATCCTTAAATTTACATTTTCATGTAGTTAGTTTCTCTCTATACTACCTTCACTAACAAAGATCTCTAGCTAAGCCTTTCATTGTTCAGTAAAAAAACAAGCCATCCAACTCAAATGAATTGGATGGCTATTTGTTATGAGATTACTTCAATTTCCCCTCAAAAACAATTTTTCTACCGCATGGTTCAACTTCTGTTTTGCCGTTTTTCTTCACTTCATGAAAGATTGGTTCTTCCATGCGACGAGACGGTGCATATCCTTCTTGTTCCATACGCGCTAAGCAGTCTGTAATTGTTTCGTTTTCGAGTACTTCAAATTTCTTTTTATTAGGTTGTTTTGTCATGCCCTAACCTACTTTCTATTTTTCTTGATGCGAATTGATTCTTCATGTAGACCATATATACCATTGCGAGAATTCCCATTATAATCATAACCGCAATAAAAAAGCTTGTATACTGTATTTTTTCTATAAATACGCCTCCTAATACAGGTCCCATAATACTTCCTATACTAAAGGCGATTCCGGATAATATATTACCCGCTGGTAGTAAGTGTCTCGGTAATAAATCTGTCATAAATCCAAGCCCTAGTGAGAAGCACGAGCCAATGACCATACCTGCTATAAGCATACATGCAAAGACGATCCAGTAATATTGATCAAATACTGCTGCAAGTAGGAAAATGCCCGTACTTACACTGAACGTCCACGTTAAAATACGGTCTCTTCCGTATTTATCACTTAATATACCGAGCGGGATTTGTGTAATAATACCTCCAACTGCGAATGCTGGTAATAAGAAGGAAACTTCCGATACAGACCATCCTTTACGAAGCGCGTATACTGGTAAGTTACTATTTAACATCGCTTCAAGTACGCCGTATGCGAGCGGACCAATTAGCGCAATCCAAGCTAATCCAACGACTTGTTTATAACGAGAAAAGGATGATTCACTTTCAGTTTTTGCCTCATCTTGTGCTGGAAATGCATTTTTCGTTGGTAGTAGTAAAAGCCATCCTATTAAGCAAAGTATAGTAGATACGATAAATGGTGTTGCAAGACCGTACTGAACAGTGCTTGCTAAATACGGGCCAACTGCGAAACCAATTCCGAAGAATACACCGTATATCGATACTTGTCTACCTATTTTACTCGAGTCTGATGTTGTCGTAATCCATGTTTGTGTTCCGACATGAAGCATATGATCTCCGACTCCAACTAGAAATCTAAGAACGAACCATACCCAAAATGAAAAAGTTTGTGTAAAAAAGAATAATGAAATAATAACGAGAAACCCACCAATAACGATAATTGGCTTCATTCCAAACTTTTGCATCGGTTTTTCAAGAAACGGTGAAATAACTAATATCCCAATATATAATGCCGTCGCATGAATACCGTTAATACTTGAACTAACCCCTTCTTGTTCAAAAATCATTGCAATGGCAGGTAAAAGCATCCCTTGTGACAAACCTGAGATTGCTACAATTCCAACCATAATCCAAAAAGTAAAACGCATCGACATCCCTTTCCCTCTCCTTTTCACGCTTTCCACTTTTCATTATAAACTGTTTCTTCAAATGCGTGTACGAATATTCATAATAAAAAAGAAACTAAAAGAATGAACCTTTTAGCTTCTTATCCTTCCCATACTTGCGCTTTCACATTGTAATGAAAATGCTTAAAATATGGATTTTCATAAAATGAAGGCCCAAATAAAATCGGATGTGTATGGACCATTGATTGCTGCACTTGCAAAGGAACTACAGCTGATGAAACTTCCATATACATCGGATTTATAATCATTTTTATATATTGATGATCATTATATGGAGAATGATATATTAAAAATGGATTATGCATTGACTCTCTCCCCTTATACATACAAATGCTATAGTATATGCAAGTTTTATATTTCGGGAATTATTTATTGTCTAACCAATCCTCTACATGTTTTATAAACACATCTAAACAATCTATAAACGGTGAGTGTCCGCAATCTTCTAATATCTTCAACTCTGCATTTGGCAAATGTTTTGCTAATTCCTCACCGACTACTTGCGGTACGACGTAATCTCTGTCACCTTGTATGACGAGTGTTGGAGCTTTAATATGATGAATTTGCTTATTTCCCTCTACAACCCCGTTATGTTCATCCGAAATATTAAATGTAATGAGCGCATAATTCACATCTACGAAATTACGTTGCGTTAACATATCATCTAAATACTTTTCATAACGATCCGGTTCAGGTTGATTATGTGTATATATTAATAGATTCCATACTGTACGGTAATATAATTTATTCATATTTTTTATCGCATCTAGCACTGGAGCAATTTGTACGGGATCTTGCGCGATTTCTTCTTTCGTCTTTACTAAACTTGATACGATCGGTTGCCCGTTAATATCTTTTTTAAAAATTGGATATCCCTTCATTCCCACTGATTCTACTAAAATCAACTTTTCGACAAATGTTGGATGATTCGCTGTAAATTGCATCGCAACACCACCGCCCATTGACCAGCCCATTAATGAAAATTTTTCTAGTTTTAATTGATCGATAAATAGTTTTACATCTCTTGCAAAGTCTTGTAAAGAATCTATCGATTGATTATATGTTGATTGGCCAAATCCTCTTAAATCAAGAGCGTAAATATGGTATTGATCTTGTAACTTTTCAATAACTAAATCCCAGTGTTGTGACGATGTCATGTTCCCGTGAATGAGTACAAGAATTTCTGTATTTTGCCTTCCAACTTCCTGATACGCAATCGTTTCTCCGTTCGATAGTGAAACAAACTCCATTGTTGCAGGCTTAATCATCACAAGTTCCCCCATTCTTTTAATAGAAAGAAAATTCTTTACTTAATTAAAGAATACCATGTAGAATGTACGTTCTCAATACAAAATCTATACGAAATTTCCACATAAAACAACATGTCTATTACTAGACAAGTAAAATAAAAAGGTATATAGTTAGCTAGGTAACTAATTTGAAAGGATCAAAATACATGGACGAAAAACAACATTTTTTCCACATTGTCAGTCAAACTTCTCGTAAGTTTACGAAGAAATTTAATGAACGTGTATCTCCAACAGGATTATTTAGTGCGCAATGGGCTGTTATTTTCCGCATTAATCAAACTGGATCTTGTACCCAAACAGAATTATGTCAATATTTAAATGTTGAATCACCAACGATGACTCGTACGTTAACACGTATGGAAACGATGGGCTGGATTATTCGTACTGAAGGAAAAGATCGCCGTGAAAAGTTGATTTCATTATCTGATACTGCACTAAAAATGATTCCACTATGGCAAGAAGAAGTTGATTCCTTTGAAGAAAAGACGCTAGAAGGTATTAAAGAAGAAGACTTACATGAAGCTTTTCAATTGTTACAACAAATTATCAAAAATTTAGATCATTAATATGGAGGGATGACGATGCAAAGTGAAAAACTTTGGACGAAGGATTTCCTCGGAACTTGTTTTAGTAGTCTGTTTCTCTTTTTAACATTTTACATGCTTATGACTACTCTGCCTGTCTATGTTATAGACAGCCTAAAAGGAAAACCTGAGGAAATTGGTTTAGTTGCAACTGTTTTTCTTATTTCATCTGTTTTATGTAGACCATTCACAGGAAAATGGCTCGATGATTTAGGAAGAAAGAAAATATTATTTATTTCACTTTCACTATTTTTAGCCGCTACTGTTATGTATTTCGGTACGCAAAGTTTATTTTTATTACTTGCCCTTCGCTTCTTACATGGTATTGGATTCGGAATGGCAACAACAGCAACTGGAACAATTGTAACTGATGTAGCACCAGCTCATAGACGCGGCGAAGCACTTGCTTATTACGGCGTATTTATGAGTCTACCGATGGTAATTGGTCCTTTTTTAGGTTTAACAATTATTTCTCATTTTTCATTTACTGTACTATTTATCGTTTGTTCAGTATTTTCATTACTCGCATTTTTATTAGGATTACTAGTCAATATTCCGCATGAAGCACCAGTAAACAAACAAAAACGAGAAAAAATGAAATGGAAAGACTTAATTGAACCATCTTCTATTCCAATCGCTCTAACAGGATTTGTTTTAGCCTTTTCTTATAGTGGCATTTTATCCTTTATTCCTATTTATGCGAAAGAACTCGGTTTAAGCGAAATTGCAAGTTACTTCTTTATTTTATACGCACTTGTTGTGGTCATTTCTCGTCCATTTACAGGGAAAATATTTGATCGTTTCGGTGAAAATGTACTTATTTATCCCGCTATTATTATTTTCACAATTGGGATGTTCATTTTAAGCCAAGCGCAAACTTCATTTTGGTTCCTTGGCGCAGGTATGTTAATCGGTTTAGGATACGGAACATTAATTCCAAGTTTCCAAACGATTGCAATTTCTGCCGCTCCAAACCATCGACGTGGTTCTGCGACAGCTACTTACTACTCGTTCTTTGATAGTGGCATTGGCTTCGGTTCTTTCATTTTAGGTATAGTCGCTGCCAAATCAAGTTATCATAATATGTATTTTATCGCAGCTATTATCGTTGCGTTCACTTTACTTCTATATTATGGATTACACGGACGAAAACAAAAATTCAAGAAACAAAGTACAGACGGACAAATATCTGCTTAACGTTCATAAGGAAAGTAAACTTACCCGTTTACTTTCCTTATTTTGTATTTATTTTAAGACGAGCGTATACTTATAATAGAAACTAAAGGAGGTACCTATATGAATGTAAAGAAATCTCCCCTGCTATTACTGTTACTAGTATTACTATTCGTAGTTACAGGGCTTGGGTTTACTTTTTTTAAAAATAATAAAACGACCCCCACTAAAGCAAATGTCACAAAAGAAAACTGGTTAGACGATCCTTACTTACGCTGGTCGTATACACATATGAAAGAATTCACTTTAATAAATGAAGTGAAAAACAATCCTGATCAAGTTGCTCCCTTCCCTACCGCGTTACAAAACTTAGACGATTTTGCTGTGGAGCGTAGATTTGGAAATAAGACTCCTCTAAAAAAACTTTTAGACGAAAACAAAACAGATGCTTTTGTCGTTGTACATAATGGTCAACTTGTTTATGAACGATATTTCAATGGATATAACGAGAGTGAACCTCATGGAATGGCATCATTAGCAAAGGTGTTTACTGGTGCAATCATACAATCTCTCGCTGAAGAAAATCTTATTGATGTAGAGAAAACAGCTGACACTTACATAAAAGAATTAAAAAATACACCGTTTGGAAAAGCAACACTTCAGCAATTAATGGACATGCAAGTTTCCGCTGAATACCCTACTCACGGATATATGCAGCTAGGACTAGAAAATCAAGATGCACAACTATATTTAGCTAGTAATATTTTACCCCGAGGTAAAAATTACGAGGGGCCTATGAAAATTTATGATATGTTACTAGAAGCAGAAGAAACTGCACCACCTGGTTCAGCTTTTTCTTACAATAACGGATCAACTGAAACACTCGCTTGGATTATCCGAACGATTACAGGGAAATCGTTAGCTGAAAATGTAAGCGAACGAATTTGGTCTCAAATTGGTATGGAAGAAAACGCGTATTACGTTACAGATGAAACAAAAGTAGAACAAGCAAGCGCTGGCTTAAATGCAACTGCTAGAGATATGGCGAGGTTCGGACAATTACTATTAAATAATGGTCAATATGACGGAAAACAAATCGTCCCTTCTTCTATTACAGAAAGTGTGAAAAATGTACAAGAAGGTGAGCTCGCAATTGGTCATGGTGCTTCCATTTCTTATCATAATCAATGGTGGATTCCGCACAATGAACAAGGTGCTTTCGAAGTGTTAGGCAGTTACGGACAAACTCTTTACATTGATCCGAAAGCAAGTATGGTAATCGTCCACTTCTCTTCTAACGCTGCGCCTAGTAATGAAATCCATTCGGTTTATTCCGATATGTATATTGATATTGCACATCATTTGGAGAAGCTTCCACAGTAGTGGAGGCTTTTTTTATTTACCCAAATCCTATTCCAGTTAGTACTTGGTTAGTAGGAGTTGCCGAAAGAATTACTATTTAAGCCACGCCTAAACCCCATTTATATTGATAATATTTTAGTAATTTGAAAACACTAGTGCTTAGGAAAGGAGGGATTGTGAATGTCTGTGAAAAAGCTATTAACTGGATTAATCATTTCACTTGCGATGATTGTAGTTATGACTACTTTAGGTTCGCTCCGTGTATTTGCCGAATCCGACGTTGTGAGACAGCCTATTGAGGTTGAATTGAATGATGATTACTTTAATCCGAGTATCATCACTGTTCCGGTTGGGAAAACGACGACGTTGCTATTGAAAAACAAAGGAAATAGAGAACATACCTTCACAGTGAAAAAACTCGGAATTGACGCCGAAGTCCCGTCAGGAAAAGAAATAACAATTACCGTAAAACCTGAAACTCCCGGTACATATGAACTAATATGTCGGTTCCACTACTTGAAAGGAATGGATGGAAAAGTAATAGTCCAATAACGAGCGGTACCGGTCGATCCTTACTTTTTTTATAAAGTGAAACTTAAATTCGCGGGGGTGTCCCTCCCCCGCAGATTATGAGCTCTCACTAATCAGTTTTTTACTGGTAGCATAAAATCGTTACGCTGTCGTAGCGTACGAAATTTGTGTTTTGTTGGTGCTACCCCATCGCTATCAAGCTAAGCTTATGCAAAGTCAATTTTAGGCGAGATTGTTTCTTTTTTCTAAAGGGCAAGTGTAGTTGATTGAAAGATTTGCATACGAAATAAACCCTAACGAGTTTCACTTTTTTGAATTAAGCGGCTTGATTATCTGACATGGTACAATTGTAAACGACACCTAGTATATCAAAGACCGTTTTTTTCTCATATCGATGAGATTTCCGCCCGTTTTGCTGTAGGAGTTTGAACAAGCGAAGTAACACCTTTGATAGCTCTTGGGCGTTTTTTTGTATAGTTTGGAATAAAAGAAGAAAATAGTCTTTAATCATATATATGGCTTTATACTCACTAAGCTCTCTTTTTTTCTTCATGAGGAGCAATTGGCGCATTTGAAACATGATAGAAGAACAGAGTAGAATGGCAATCAATTGACCATATAAATGGCACTCCAATCGTTCTGGTTTTATCTTTTTACAATGATGGATTTGAAAGAATGACTTCCACGTTTTAAATAAAATTTCGATTTGCCAACGCAAAGAATACCAGTCATGTACCTGTCCCATCGGAACAATATCTGTAGGGGTGTTTGTCATATATACATTGATACCACTGAGTCGTTTACTACGAGGAGAATACTTTATTCCTTTCTTTTTTTCTCTTACAGCTTGATCTTGTAATCGTTTTTGTTGCTGTTGTTTTGTTAATCGGTGAACAATTACACGAGCTGGCACTTTATCAATCATTCCTACATAAGCATCAGCTATTTCACATGTTTGTCCTGGTTGAAGGGAGCTCATTACCGTCTCCATATCTATCTGTATATACTCTGTACCTTTCTTAATTCTTCCGTCTTGAAAATAATCAGGGTTAGGATTTTTTTGATAAATACGTGTATTCGACTTGATACGAGAGATATAGTAGGCCTCTTTATCTTGTATATATTGAAGGTCTTTTAAATGAAAATAACCTAAATCTCGGATACATAAATCATTCGCTGTCACAGTTGGGGCACACAGAGAGCCGTAAGTGCGATCATGTTGTTTACCTGGACCTGTATGAATATGTAAGAACTGTCCACTTAACAAATCATACTCAAGTTGAATTTTTATCCCAGCCGTATGGCTGCATCCTCCTGCACCTGGATAAACCGATGAAAATACATCCGGGAGTTGAAATGCAGTTGAATCTAAAATACGAATACGCTTGAAAACAGAAGTGTATGGAGAAGAAATCGGCATAGATGCGGCCAATTTTTTGCTTAGTAGTTCGGCTAGTAGGTGTTGTAAAAGTTGGACGGCCGCCTTATTAAACCGCTGATTCAGTCCCTCAGGACTGATGAGTACTTCTGTTGATGCTTCTAAACAGCTAGATAACTGAGTTAAAGAGGTCATAGCTACATTTTGGCTCAACCACACACATAAAGCTACTAAATCTTTTGCTTGGTACTTACTGGTTCGTTGTACAAAGCCAACATCTCTAGCAAGATCCCGTAAGGTATTTGGAGATAAAAAACTTTGAATCTCTTGAGCAAATAGTTGTAATTCGTCAGACACAGAAACAGACATAAAAAACGCCATCCTTTCCTATGATTCTATAGAAAGAATAGCGTATTTTTGTAACGGTGACATAAAGTTTGGTAAATTAATATAGATAAACTTAATAAATTTTCATCTATCAACTATACCGAAGTCATATTCGCTATAATCAATTAGTTAGAGAAAAATTTATACTTGTTTCTGTTGTTAGGTTTTCTTAGCGTGACAAAATTCACATTAGTTTATGCTGGAATTTGTTTAATAGTAAATGTTCTCCAAATAGTTCTTCAATGTGTTGCTTGAATTGTTCGATATGTATATTTTCCTCTCCCTTTATAATCTCATTCTCGCAAAAATTATAATTCTATGACTCTATCGCATACTTGTGCTACATATGGATCATGCGTGACAATAACAATTGTCTTTCCCTCTTTATTTAGATTTTTTAAAATTTGTATGATTTCATTTCTATTGTTATCATCTAAAGAGCCTGTTGGTTCATCGGCCAATATTAACTCGCAAGGCTTTAGAAGTATCCTTGCTATGGCAACCCTTTGTTGCTCACCACCTGAAAGCTCGTGTATTTTTTGCTGTAATGATACGCTCAGTCCAACTTTTTCTAAGGCGGCTGCTTTTAATTCTTTCTTTTCCGTCTTTGTTTTTTTTGCATAAATCAAGGGAATTTCTAAATTTTTATTTACAGAATCATTGTCGATGAGTGCATAATTTTGAAAGAGATACGACATTCTTGTCCTCAGAAGCTTATTTGCTTTACTAGAACCCATATTAGGACTCTCTGCACCAAATAATTTAGCGACTCCGCTATCTGGGTTCTCTAGCATTCCTATAATATTTAGAATCGTTGTTTTACCAGATCCGCTTTTTCCAATAATCGCAACCATTTCCCCTTCATAAATTTTTAAATTGAACTCATCTAAAACTGCATGATTTCCATAACTTTTACAAACATCTATTAGTTCACATATATATTGCATGCGTTTATATTAACCTCCCTTTATCACCGTTTTTTTATTTCTTCGTTCCATCGTGATTAATGCAATAATTGAGGCGGTAAATTCAATTAAAATAAGCATTGCCACCACTGTAAGTAATTTCAAATCAAACTCTTTCTTTACGATGAAGCAAATTGATAGTTGTACGATCCACATTAATACAAATTGCAACATGTATCCCTTATATGTTCTAAAAAAATCTACGCCAAATAAGCGATGCACCACTATTTTCTGCTGATTTTTATTGAAATACACAATAATATTCTGTGTTACCAAAAATAATATGCCGACAATTAGTCCACTAGTAACCGTCAATAGTATTTTCATTGTTTTTTGCAGATTGTATATATCTTTTGAAATATATTGGTCAACTGTTACAAGATATCTTAAATTATCATCTAATACTAATCTTTTAAGTTCTGGCTCTAGTGTCTTATACGTTAATCCTGCATCTCGCTTTATCAACTTAATTTTTAAAGGATCCTTCGCCCCTCCGCCTAATATAAGATCTCTTTCTCCAACAAAACTATTCTTTTCTGTCATTACTTCAATAATTTCATCTCTAATTTTGTTATTGTCAGATTTATATACATCTGGATTGAAACTAAAGATTTCCTGATTATTCTTTATCCAAATAATGTCTATTTTTCGATTGCGTAAATGATTCGGGACCTCTCTGTGCATTCTTTTTTCTTCATATTCTATTGCTGGCTTTCTCCGTTCTTCAAAAAAGCGAAGAATTTCCTTTTCCTTGTTCTGATATTTTTCAGGTACTAATAAAATCCAGTTTTCCGTATCTTCTGAAACTTGCACGCGCTGATTATGTATGTCATATAGCGGAAATTCGCGAAGGTAATTATTATTTACGGTAACTGACCAAATTCCTTTATAATCTTTATTTCTAGACAATTCTATTTCTTCATACTCCTTGGAATCAATTAATACCGCTCCCATTTTATTCAAAATAGGATACAAATCACCATTTATACTTGACTCCGTTTTATGCATCCCTTGTTGTTCTTCATCATTCCCTACAGAAAGCGGATAAAAGACACCATAATCTTTGTTTTTCTCCCAGTTTTTTAAATTCACTTGTTTTTCTTTCACTGTAATATATTGTTCTAAAATAGACGTCCCTAATAAAACAAATATAATAGAACAAGTAACTTTCAACAGCGTATTGAATACAAATATACCTTTTGTATCTTTTCTATTTTTAATCATTTGATTGACTTTAATTTTAGAAATATAAAAATATGAAACGAGAGATAATATTGTAATAATGAGATACGTTTTACATTGATCGAACATAATGGTGTAGATAAACCCTGAAGTTACATTTTTTACGAAAGCAGTTGCAAGTACGGAAATACCTATCGATAAAACAAACATACTCGCAATAGTTCTACCTATAACGATAAACCATAAACGCAAATTCGATACCCCGTGCATTTTTATAACGCCAATCCTTTTCGCTTCGTTAAATACATAATAAATGAGAAAACATAGGAGCACGATAAACACCATATACTGAATATAGGATAAAGAATTAATTGGTGAATCGAGAGCTTCTTCGTTATTACTAAGATTCCGTTTAAAATCGTCAGCAACAATATACTGTTTCGGCTTAAAATGCTGATTTAACTTTTTAGAGAAAAGCTTTAAAAATGCATCGTATGATTTATCATCTACTCCTTCTACAACATATCTTCCTGCCATAGGTAAATGTTCGTACGACGTTTGAAGCGGTTTAATTGTAATCACATGATTATCTCCAAAATCTTTTATTACTCCCTTTTGTTTTGTATCTTTCGTATGTACTGTCGATAAAAAAGCATTACCTTGGAATGTGTCTTTTGGCTTTAACACATCCCCCCCACTTAACTGAAACTGTTTAAAATATATCGTTTCAGTTGTTAGTAACACATACTTCAAAATTTCTGCCTGTTCATCTTCATGATACGCAACATTTGTACGAAAAATATTTGTATGTGACTCCTTTGCTGCCTCGAGTAATATAGGATAAATTTCACTAGGATTCGCAAAACCCAGTACATCTGGGATGACAAACTCTTTACCTATCCTCTGTTCTACCTTTTCCATTTTTTCAAATTCTTTATGATCCGTTTGTTGAAATGCAATAAAACCTGACAATATAGAAGCTACAATAAGAAAAAACACAACTACTTTTTTCATAACACCCTCCCCTGTAATATTTTAGTATATTTCAATAAAAATGGAAACATCAGGGTGAATGTTGTCTATATGGGGTCACCATATCATGCCCATCAACTTAAGAATTTTATAACGCTCCAAAACAAAAAATTGTACATTTTCATCTGGAAGTTTCAATTTTCTCGTTTTGGTGTATTTGCTTTTCTTAGCTTGATTGTGATGTGAACGTACCCCTAATAATATTCTTGCTTTTAAATCATTTTTACTGTATTATATTTACGTAGTAATATAAGGATTATGGTATATAAAAAGGAATCAAATCTATAAGTAAGATTTAAATCCTTTTCCAAGGCAAAAAGATTTTGCTAAAATCTAATATAATTTATGCTTGTCTTTTTAATATGTATCTAGTAAAAACATATTTTTTATCAATAGAATTCTGTTTTCAATATAAATGGAAACTTTAAATAGAAGTTTATTAACTCTCAATGATAGGAGTTAGTGTTCTAGAATATAGAGAAACAAAGCACGATACAAAGTAATCTGACAAACCTAAGAAGTATTGTATATTGTTTGCCCATCTCCAGGTAATACAATAAAAGAGCCTTACCTCTCTAGGCAAGACTCTACTAGTTTAGTTGTATAATATTTACATGATAACTAAGAAACAGAAAACATATAACACCAAATAGCAGCACCCTATTACTCCTCCTACAGCTAATACCTGTTTAACCCAACTCTTAAATTTTTGATTACTGTAAATCGCCTGCACTCTTTCCATATTTCCTCCTATTAAGGAGAACCCTTAAAGACTCTCACCTCGCTATAGTACCATTAAAAAATGAATAATAGACATCTAATGTATAAATATGCAATATTGCATACAAAAATTCATTGTTATAATTGTAAGCGCTTACTATAATAAGATTATAAAGATTTATCACATCTTAATACGAAAAAAGAGGAGAGCATAATATGGAAATCGCAATGGCAGTTTTAAAATTTATAGGTGGAGCAATCCCATTAATTCAAGAACTTCTAAAAGCATTTATGTAAGTTCACTATTTAGCAATTATTCACAAAAATTATCATACAAATGATCTGTATATCAAAGATAAATTGATTTACAGATTATTTGCGTGAGCAAGGTCCCTTTAACATGATTAAGGGACCTTGTTTTAATTTTTAAATACTTAAGGTTACACCACACCAACATCAAGTTAGCAAAACAAAATGAAAAATACGCCACCCATTCCTATAATTCTACAAGAAGAATAACGTATTTTTCATTTTAAGGGCATTATAAAACTTTAACTTGATAGTGATGTGGTGCTACCCCATGCCCATCAACTTAAAATCTTAAAGTACCCCCAAAACGGAATTTTATCTCTCTACAATTATTTATGTGAATTCAGCTCGTTTTTTTCGTTTTGGGGGATAAATAGTTTTTTAACTTGATGGATATGTGGCGGTACCCCATGGCCATCAAGCTAAGTTTGTTTGAGGAGATGTACGAGACAGGTGTGAATTTAGGGGAATCCAATATTTTCTATTCAAATATGATAGAATAGAAGTATATCCAAAACGGAGGAACAACAAATGAACTCAAACACAAAACAGTTTATTTATGATATCCAGCAAAGAAAAAACAATTATATGGAAAATGTATTAAAGGCAATACAACACCCTAAAAAAGAGCAATCTGAACAGGTCATTCAAAATATAGTAGAGAAGATGGATATGATGATCAGTTTAGTTACTACTTACATGGTTATTGAATCAGAATCTATGAAAGAATTAAAAGAGCTTCAGGAAGAAATTATTCATGCACAAGCATATATTCAAAAACGAAAATCTGAAGAAACACAGAGATAAAACCCTGTGTTTTTATTTGGTCGTCTATGACGCCAATCTATTATAAATCAAATTAAGGGATTAGGTACACTTACCATATTTTATTCACTAAAGTCATTTCCCTCCAAACAACTCATTCTATAAGACTCCTTTCTAACTTACATTCTTTCTCTCACTATATGATATAAATCCTATAAATATGCTAGAAGGATAATTCATTATATGAACGAAAATAACATTTTAATAAGTTACGTTTTCTATTCCTAAATTACTAAAAAATTATTTATATACGATTCTTTTTTACTAGTTAATAGGTAATGCTATAGGGATACTTTGCATGTACATCTAGGTTGTTCCTTTCAGGCTCTGTATCATTTTAAATACGCCCTTTATTAGAATAGTGCTCATACTTTTTTTGAGATTCTTTCGTAATACGTGCGTTAAGTAAAATTGCTAACAACAAAAACACTCCATATGTTCCCCCTGTAGCTCCTATGATAACCACACTACTACAAACAAGTACAATTAGTAGGAGCAACGAAACTAAATAAATATGTTCATAGTTCTTTGACATCTTCTCGTATTTTATGCGTTCTTTCCTTGCATCCATCTAAATTCCTCCTTTACATTATCCATTTCACTATCAAATAAATCTCGCCCTTAAAAGGGAAACAATATATCTTTTTAAATAATTAGCTTGTTTTTTTATCAACTAATTTATATAACGTAAAAAGAAATCCTACCAATATTAAGCTTTCCACCATGATAATCCCGACCCTCTCCTTCCGTTTTAACTCCAACACATCAGATAAAAGTAGCAAACAAAAAGGATCCTCCCTTCTTTTAAAGGCTGATCCTTTTCTTCATGCATTCAACTATTCTTGATTAATTAGAATAACAGCTGGTCCATCTACACGAATTCCACCAACTTCGATTTTTTCATAAGGCTCAACTGTAATAGAAATGACCCCTTCCCGCTTCTTTAATTCATTACTTAATTCTTTTGTTAACATTTTTTTCATGTGTGCACTCCTTCTTACTGCTTAATTTATTATTGTTATGTAAATGAAATTAAAAATGGTTTCCTGGTCTGGAAACCATTTTTTGTAGTTGACCATATGGTGTTACCAGTTCGTTTATCAATTTTACGTAAAGAAGAGATAAACAATTACCTATTCACTGTCTCAGTAGATGTAAGGAACTCTTAAAGAGATAGCGGTGAGATCGATTGTTTTTTCTTCTAGAAATAATGACTTAGATAATATATTACCTAAAACAATGAAAGCCCTACCTCTCTTTCATCCTTACGGATCCTTGTCCGTGCCAATGTGAATCAGGATTTCAAAAATCAAGTGACTATTTGATCGCGTTATTTGATGAAACTTCGAACGCTCGTAAAAGAAATTTAAAAATAAAAATGGATTAGATTGAAGTAATAACAAAAGAGGTTTCTACTCAAAAAGTGAGTTGAAGAAGTTGAATATCTTTGAAATGATTTACTTTTAATAATAATCATATTCCCGAAAAATTCAGGATATTTTCGGGGTATGTAATACATTATCTATAATGAATCTTAACAGAAACTTTTTATTTGATTTTCAGTGATCCCTTTAATTAATCCTAGTTCACTAATCAAAAATTCATGTGCGTTATCCAACATTTTTTTTTCGCTTGTATTCAGTGCTTTTTCTTTCTTCATACGTATTAAATCACGTACAACTTCGGCACCTTCTTGTATTTCACCCGTTTTTATTTTGTCCGTGTTCACTTTATACCTTTGTTTCCACGGTAATAATCTATCTGATTCTCCATGCTGAAAAATGTGTATAATGTGTTTTAATGCAAGTATATCAGTAACTGGGCGTATACTCGAACTTAATATTTTCCCCATAGGAATCATGACTTGCATATTACTGATTGACATTTTTATAACATAATACTGTTGCTTTTTTCCTGAGAATTCTTTTTCTTCTATGGCTTCAATTATACCTGCTCCGTGCATTGGATAAACAATGTTATCGCCAATTTGAAACATATAATCCACCTCCATATATGGTAACCTTCTTAACCTTAACATATATGTTGTTTTTTATCAAATATTTTATAATATCATAAAATCTTTTTTGTAGTCAACTACTTTTTTGGTAAAAATTAAATTAAGTAAAAAACACCCCCAAAACAATAGGGAGTGTGTCAGATTCCCCACTTATATTCTGAAATCTCTACTCATTAACATAGATCAGTTTTCCCTTGAAAACGACCAAATCGCTCCCGTATTTTTTTCAATCTTGTGTGGTACTCCATAATCTCAATTCTTGCTTTTTCAGCTAGAGGTGCAATTGGTCGTAAGTCTTTTAAACCCCAATAATCAACCACTACATCAAGTACTGGATGTAATGGTCCATAATTCGCTTCTTTTGCAATCACAGCCATTCTATTTTCAAAATCAGGCATGACAGCACCTGGCATTTTAAAATTTCTAATTATATTGGCAATATGATAGCAATAGTTAAGTTCCAATTCCAAATGTGTTCAAATGACGTCTCGATAAAAAACATAATGAAGGGTCTCATCTTTGGCAAGGCGGCGTAATAATGTAGCAAGATCTGGATCATGCTTACTTGCAATCTTAGCGACATTATTGTAAAACACCATCGTTGCAAGTTCTTGTAGTTATATAAAATAAAAGGGCCTCCTAGGGAATAGGTGGCCTTTTTACTTCAAAAAAAGACTAGCAGTATATACTAGTCTTCTAAATGAGGTACCGCCACACCGCTATCAACCTAAGAAATCAATCACCCCCAAAACGAAAAAAACGAGTTGAATTCACATAAATAACTGTAGAAAAGTAAAAATTCCGTTTAGGGGGTACTTCAAGACCTTAGCATGATGGGCATGTATAGTGCCCCCTAATAAATAACCATGTTCCGCTTCCAACCATTATCAACACTAAATTCTGATTTTTAACTAGTCTTTTTTATCCGTAATTCTATATTTTGATATTTTGTTCCAAATCCTAAAGCAATAGCAGCTCCAATACAACTTGAAAGACAGCCAGCAAATAAATATACAGATAAATCTGATTCGCCAATTATCACAGAAGCTATTCCTCCAATTACAGGGAAAAGTGCTACCATATAACCACTTTTTGCCCCTCCAATTCTATCTACAAGTTTCAAATAGAATAACCATGCTGCAAAAGAAGCAATTAGGGTTAAGTATAGTAAAGCAGATAAGTATGAAATAGATGTTGGAAAGACTAGTTTTTCTCCTTGAAGTAATACAATCGCTCCTATCAATACACTTCCTGCTGTAAAGCCAATTGAATTTGCATATACGGGATTAACCTTATGTTTTGAATTTCTTGCAGAGCTAGCATCTCCTATCGCTGTAAGAATAGTACCTAGAATAGCCATCATAATTCCTTTTACATCATCAAATCCTTTAAAACTGTTTATATTCGGATAGATAAGAATACATACGCCTAGCACTCCTAGAATTCCTCCAATTAAAACACGAGAATGTAGCTTCTCTTTCAAAAAAATTCGAAGGGCAATTGGAGTTAAAATAACTTTCAATGAAAAAATCAAAGTTACGATAGCGGCAGAACTCATTATAGTAGCATAATAGAGACATAGGTAACTCAATGCAAAATTGCAAATGCCAAATAAAACGACAAATGGAATATCTTTTCTATTAGGTTTTCCATTAGGTTTAATAAACCATATGAGAACTAAAAATAAGATTGCCGTTAGAACTAAACGGTATAATAACGAGAGTTCTAGACTAACTGGTGTACCTTGAATCTTAACTACAATAAAATTAAGTCCCCAAACAATTAAACAAAATAAATACATAATTTTAACCAACTTATCATCATTCCTCTTAAAAAATATTGTATGAATTCCTATACTTAATACTAATCTTTACTGTCATTTGTAAAAGGTACAGTTTATAATAATTTAAAATGACAGTTGGGGTGTATTAAGTGAAAGAACTCATTTTTAATATAGATCAGAGTGGTAATGTTCCAATGTATCAGCAAATATATGTTTATATACGGATGCAAATATTATCAGGAAAAATTACCTATGATACAAAACTACCTTCTATTCGACAATTAGCAGAACTTTTAAATGTAAGTAGAAATACTACACAAGTGGCTTATGAACAACTTCTAGCAGAAGGTTATATACGAAGTGAAAATAAAAAGGGCTATTTTGTACAGGCAAATATGTCTAATCAAGTACTTACATATGAGCCTACTGTAGTAACTCCTAGAGGAAGACAAAAAGATATAAGAAAAACCATTGATTTTAAAATTGGTACGGTGGACAGGGAGAACTTTCCTATTGCAAAGTGGAGAAGCCTAACAAATAAAGTCTTAATGGATCCTATCATGTATTCCTACGGGGAAAAACAAGGGGACATGTTGTTAAGGACAGCTATATCAGATTATCTGTTTCAATCAAGAGGTGTAAGTGCTGTTAATAAGCAAATACTGATTGGTAGCAGTACACAACATTTGTTATTGATTTTGACCCTTCTTTTAAAAAAAGAATTTCATCGGATAGCTGTAGAAGACCCTGGTTACAATGGAGCAAGGGAACTTTTTTCCTTACAGTCATTCTCCGTTGAACCTATAGCTGTTATTGAAAATGGCCTTGACGTTGATCAATTGTGTACAACAGACACAAGATTGGTATACGTTACACCAACTCATCATTTTCCATATGGATTAACGATGCCTGTTAGTGAAAGGTTACAACTCATTAACTGGGCTGAACAGGTTAATGGATATATTATTGAGGATGATTACGATAGTGAATTTCGTTATATTCATCAACCTGTCCCCTCTTTACATAGTATAGATTCTAATGATAGAACTGTGTATTTAAGCACATTTTCTAAAGCATTATTACCCTCAATCCGTGTAAGTTACATGGTATTACCTAAACGATTACTTCCTACGTATGAGAAAATTGGGCCTTTACTAGAACAAACTGCTTCTTCTGTTCATCAAAGAACGCTAGCCTACTTTATATCAGAGGGATATTGGTATGCACATTTAAGGAAAATGAAAACTCTTTATAAACGTAAAATAAAAGTACTATGCGAAGAGATCAATAAGCATTTTAAAAACAATATAAAAATCAAGGGTTACTACTCTGGTATTTATGTAGTTATTGAAGTCAAAACTCAAATGAGCGAGAAAGATTTGATAAATAAAGCATTTAGCAATGGCGTTACTGTTTATCCATGCTCTCAATATTTTGTTAAAAAAGCACCTAAATATCCACATATTCAATTAGGTTTAGGAAACTTAAGTGAACATGAGATTACTGAAGGTATCTGTAAATTAGCAAATATATGGCTTGAAAAAAATTAAAGTTAAATGAAGTAAACGATCCTGTTACTGGAGGTATATTTAGAGATTATGGTCAAGAAGCAAGCACATTGTTTCAAAAACTAGATAATCAAAAAAGATTTTTTGAAAAATATTTTTTTTGAAGAGTCTTCTCAAATTAATGTTGAGTTTATATTAGGGTACCATACATGCCCATCAACTTAAGATTTTGAAGTACCCCGTCGCTATCCAGCTAATAAAAAGAAATATCCTCAAAATGAAAAAAATACGTTATTCTTTCTGTAGAATCATAGGAAAGGATGGCGTTTTTTATGTCTGTTTCTGTATCTGACGAATTACAACTATTCGCTCAAGAGATTCAAAGTTTTTTATCTCCAAATACCTTACGGGATCTTGCTAGAGATGTTGGTTTTGTACAACGAACCAGTAAGTACCAAGCAAAAGATTTAGTAGCTTTATGTGTATGGGTGAGCCAAAATGTAGCTATGACTTCTTTAACTCAGTTATCTAGCTGTTTAGAAGCATCAACAGAAGTACTCATCAGTCCTGAGGGACTGAATCAACGGTTTAATAAGGCGGCCGTCCAACTTTTACAACACCTACTAGCCGAACTACTAAGCAAAAAATTGGCCACATCTATGCCAATTTCTTCTCCATACACTTCTGTTTTCAAGCGTATTCGTATTTTAGATTCACCGGCGTATCTTCTGTACCGTGGATAACCAAAGTAGGTATATTAATTTCTTTTAACTTCCCCTCATAAGAATCATCGCCTTTAAGAAGTGAGTGATTAAATATACTGAGTAGGTTATTTGCTCGTTTTATTTCTTTTTCTACCTGCTTATAAGCCCTCTTCTCATCGAACTTATGCTTTGAACCACAGAGTAACACTGATCCTGTAACCAAGTAATTTGCAACAGATTCTTCATCCGACCAATTTAGTTTGGCCCCATTAGCATGGTAAGTGAGTATCTTCTCATCGATCGGAGGCAAATTCCGTTTGTTGTCTTCAGAGCCAAAAATACTTGATGCAATCAAAGTTATACTTAGAACTCGCTGAGGGTTCCTCAAGGCTACAATTTGAGCAATCATTCCACCCATTAGAAAAAGCAGGACAATAATATTAAATTGGCTTCCATTCGCAGGAGTTTAAGCCTTGTATTTATGACTATTTGGTTAAGCAATCGATATGTTGTGCTGAAACGTCAATATATTTAAAAAAGGATCTCTCTTAATAAAGAGAGATCCTTTTCTTATTTCTTCTTTTCTGTCGGTTGGCTTTGTTTAGCGAAATTAGATGAATCATCGAAATTCGGTTGCTTTTTACCAGCATTATTACTTCTACCTTTTCCCATATGTAATGCACCTCCCCTCATCCTTACTATTCCCAATAAAAAATCCTCTTGCATCCAAGAGGATTTTTTATTGGGCTCTTATTAATAATGCCAAACTGTTCTCCTAGTACTTCCAACACTTCCCGTCCTGCCATAGCTTTTAACCATGGTGTTGATGGTGGCCATCATGCGTATAATTTGTCTTGGAGTTTTCCTTTAAACAATACCTAAGTTCGGTTTCAGTCTTCGATTGCTTGGTAGACCGTGGTCCAGAAGTCTTGGATAAGATGCGATGGGGCCGGAGTTGACATCCCAACCTGGGTGAACAGAATTCCAATAAACTGTTTGTCTGGATCAGCGTAAGCTGTAGTGCCAGTTCCGCCATCCCAGCCGAATTGACCGATAGACGCGTAGTCTCCAAGATAGGTACGCACCCCCATCCCAAAGCCCCAGCCACCTTGTATCCCTTGTCCAAACGACAAATGGACGTTGTTTTTGGCCAAATCGTCTCGGTATACTTGTTGTTCAGGAGTAAGACGGTTGGTGGTCATCAGCTGGACTGCGGGCCTAGACAGAATCCGTTTGGTTCCGTGCATCCCTTTGTTCAACAGCATCTGCAAATACGCGTGATAATCGTCGATGGTTGCGAGCAGCCCACCACCGCCTGCTTGAAATGCTGGAGGTTTGCTGTAACGTCCGCCTGCACCCTCATCCCACACGATGAACTCACCTGTCTGCGGATCGGGGTTGAAGGCAGGTGGAAGCCGGTCAATCTTGAGCTCAGGCACGTAGAAACCAGTGTCCTTCATTCCCAGTGGATCGAATATGCGTTCGCGCAGGAACGACTCGAATGTCTGACCCGTGACCCTGGCAACAAGAATGCCGAGCACTTCAATACTGATATGATACTGCCACCGCTCTCCGGGCTGGTAGCTTAGCGGAAGTGCACCTAGGCGACACATAAACTCATCTGGATCGGGCATATCCTGCCCTGGCGTGTCGAATATCCCACTCTCGAAGAACGCGTTCATGATCGGAGAACCCATCAACGTGAGATCCACTCCGAGACCGAATGTGGAGGTCAACAGGTCTCGTACAGTGATAGGACGCCGTGCTGGGACGGTCTCTTCCAGTGGACCATCGGGCTGTTTCAACACCTGCCGGTCAGCGAGTTCGGGCAGCCATTTGTCTACTGGGTCGTCTAAATGCAGTTTGCACTCGTCGAGCAGAACCATTACTGGTGAAACTGCGATCGGCTTGCTAGTGGACGCCAATCGAAAGATCGTGTCCCGACGCATTGGTGCGCCACCATCATGCCTCATTGTTCCAAGCGCTTCGACGTGCGTCTCCCCGTTTCGGCTGACTAAGGCGACGAGCCCAGGAATCTTTCCAGAATCGACATGCTGCGCCAGTACATTGCGCATTTTGCGCAATCCTGTTTCAGAAAAGCCTTTATTGTTTTGTCCCATTTTGTTCTCCTTTAGTTTAGATTGAGATTTCTAATACATATTGACAATCAATTATTAGTTCTTCAAATAGAAAAATTCCCCTTTTTAATAATTTCGACAAAATGTATTTATGTATATGGAGGCATCATAAATCACTATCAACCTAAGATAAATTTATATCTATAATTCATAGAGAACGTTATTCTTTTTGTAGAAATATACAGAAAGGATGGCGATGTGTTGCTATCCCATTGTGGATTAAGTAGGAAGAGGTACTTTGAGGATAGTGCCTTTTCTTTATAAAAAATCCAAATGCTGATACATAATGAATTAATAAAGATAGGCTAATTTAAATTTATAGGGATTTAATAATAAGGAATGAAATCATTGAAAACATTCATGCAGCCATCAAAAAATATGATTATAAGATTTGCGAATTGATTATGATATATTTGAAAAACGCCGATATACTTTCAACTAAGTAAAAAAGCGCCCTGTAAACAGGGTGCTTCGAACGTATACGTTGCCTTTAATTATGATTAATATTAGCAGTTGGGTATAATGTTGTTCCTCCAATTGAAACCTTTATTTCATTTGTTAACGGAACATTTTGTTCATTAATAATTGTTCTCCACCATTCCCATGCAAGACCTGTACATTCTCTCGCTACGACTTTTACATTTTTTGAATTCGGTGGAAGTGGTATGACTGTAGAGAAATGAGCAGTTTTGTCTCTACCGCTTCCTTCCCAAGTTTTATGTGTTAGTACTTCTTTCCCATTTTGATCATATGAGAATTCATCCCAAGATACATCAAATTGAGCAACATATGCACCGTAATGATCAAGCGTCATTTTAGCACTTGAATATTCTGTAGTTGTAGTCTCAATATAATCTGTATTGTTATGAACAGCAGCAGTTGCATTATCTTTTAAAAAAGTACTTGTATATGAAATTGGGTATGCTGGATTTTTAAGACTTAATTCTGCATTATCTTTAATGATATTTCGTATTTCATTAAAATCTTTTGTAACAACCTTGTTATGCTCTTTTGAATCTCCACCTATTACTACAGCGGTAAAAGTACTTTCTTCAAAAATATCTTTGTACTGTCCACTCGTTTCCACGCTGTTATTCTTAAGTAAGGCTTTAAAGGCAACTTGTACATCTTTGCTCTTAGATGTTGTTTCTAACTTCACATAAATTGTTCTGCCATAAGCTACATTTGACACCATAACAGGCGGAGCCGCATTACTTACCTCTTTACGAGTTAACTCACTAAAAGTAACACTATTATCAAAAAGATCGGATGGATTGTTAGGTAGTTCAGCACTTACGGTATAAAATATTTGCTTATATGCCGCTACCATCACTTTTTTCTCTCCATTTGCAACCGCATTAAAATCAATGTTTAGACTGTTATCAAGATATTTAGCGTTAACGTTAAGGGCACTTGCGATTTGTGATTTACTATAAACCATAGATTCTGTATACTGCATTCTTGCAGGTAACGTATGTGTTTTAGAATACTTTTCATTCCAAGTAGATACTAAATCATCTACTGCTCCAGACACATTACCATATGTTGGATTTGGAACAGTTATTGTATTTTCTTTTCTCATGCCAGGTAAGTCTATACTAATATTCAAAGGTTTTCTCTTAGCCACTAATAAACTAGGTTGATTATCTGCAAAAGCTTTATTTGCAAGTTGTACGGCTCCTGGATAAGTACGATTAGCCACAGAATCAATAATCGAAATATCGACTGGTGAAGTTGTAAGTGATTTTTTCTCACGTTCAACTACTACAAATTTACCATTTGAATTGATACTTTCTTTCGGAACAAAACTCTCTACTCTATCACCATTTACTGCTAAAATATCTCTACTATCATACTTTAAACTTGCTATGCCAGTATCAATGCCACTAGCATTTTTTGTTGCATCATTTGCATTACCTGTTTGTGTTTCCGCGAAGGAAATAGATGAATAATTAATAGTGCATAAACTAACTAATAAACATGTTAGAAATTTTATTCCTTTGTTGTTTTTCTTAATTTTCAAAAAATATACCCTTCTGTTTTTCGTATTAAGGTATGATAATTATTTATAAATAATTGCCGAATAATAAACTTACATAAATACTTTTAAAAGTTCTTGAACTAATGGAATTACTCCACCTAAAAATTTCAAAACTGCCATTGCGATTTCCATATTATTTCCTCCTCTTTTGTTGTTGCTAAGATGTGATTTATCTTTATGTTTTTATTATAGTAAGCGCTTACATTATTATCAATACATTCTTATATGTAATATTGCATATGAGAATGTAGCAGGTTCCCTTTGCATTGTTAATAAGAGTAGCATTAATCATATTTTCCATTCTCAGATAATGGTCTTCCTGGAAAACGTAAGTAAGCAATTTGTATGGCAAATCCTAATCTATTAGCGAATCCAAGTTGTTTTTTTACTTTTTCAAATTAGAAGCACTCCATATTTAAACTGGTCTTTGAATCGTATATATTTTAAATCCATCCCAATAGAGTGTACTCTATTGATACAATTATAGTAGACTTATAAAATCTTAGTTAAGAGCGTCTCATAAGACTTAATCTCAAAAAAGGGGGTGATGTTTTGCGGAAAATCGGTTATATACATGTCAGTTCGACTAGCCAGAACCCTTCAAGGCAATTTCAGCAACTGAACGAAATTGGAATGGATATTATTTTTGAAGAAAAAGTTTCTGGAGCAACAAAGGATCGCGAGCAACTTCAAAAAATGTTTGAGGATTTACAGGAAGGTGACATTATTTATGTTACAAACTTAACTCGGATCACTCGTAACACACAGGATTTGTTTAAATTAATTGAGTTTATACGAGGTAAAAAAGCGAGCTTAAAATCACTAAAGGATACATAGCTAGATTTATCAGAAGATAATCGATACAGCCAGTTCTTAATTACTGTAATGGCTGGTGTTAACCAATTAGAGCGAGATCTTATTCGTATGCGACAACGTGAAGGGATTGAGTTTGCAAAAAAAGAAGGAAAGTTTAAAGGTCGTTTAAAGAAGTATCATGAAAATCACGCAGGAATGAATTATGCAGTAAAGCTATATAAAGAAGGAAATATGACTGTAAATCAACTTTGCGAAATTACGAATGTGTCTAGAGCTTCATATGCATGTGTACCCCTTCCCTCCTCACCCCATATATAATGAAAAGATGTAATAATTAACAGATAAGTAGAAATATATTATACAAACATTAGGTTGTCTATATAAAGAATAACATGCAAATAATTAAAGGGGGAATTTGTTCAAAATAAGTGAAAACATACACTTTAACTACAGGGAAAGACAATTCATGTTTTAAAACCTTTCAAACCATTCATTTTACCTCAAAACGAATTCAAGACATTTAGATACCTATAATGCGTTATAAACTAATATGACCCTTCATTTTTTTGTATAGATTCTATATTTTTGAAATCAATGTAAAAATATAGGAAAAATACCTTTCGTTTAAAGAAAGGATATTTTTTAATTGCTTATATGGTATGTTGATGCAATCTATATTGTCCCATTAATTGTTCCTCACCCATTTGAACAATTTGCTTAGTAATTTCTCCACCAACAGAACCATTAGCACGCGCAGATGTTTCTGGACCAAGTGTAATCCCTAGTTCACGAGCAAATTCACATTTCATCTGCTCGATTGCACTTGCAGCAGCGGAAATATGAATTTCATTATTATTGTTTTCGTGTCTTTGAATATTCATAATTACACCTCCATTTTATTCGTATATAACATGTGCGTAATTATGATATTTATACATAACACGATTCATTTCTGTCTCATATTCTGTCTAGTAAATTGCTTTTCTTTTTTATACTCGATTAGATGAATTTAGAACGCATCCGAATCTTTGATTCCTAAAACATTCATTTCTTCTTTAAATAAACGCCATGGCTCTACTATTATTGCTTTTTCACGACCATCCCTTAAGGTGAAAACTCTTAAATATCCCATCATACACTCTCCTAAATATTTAAATTCACATTTCATTTTTATTGCTATTGCTATACATATTTATAACCTTCAAATACAAAAACAATAAGTTCCCTACTGAATAAAGACCTAAATACAGATACCCCCTATTTACTTTAGGATACTTTTTTAATTTCATTCACTCATTAGAACAAAAAATTGATGGCTTCTCCACCAAAAGAATTATGCTTCTGTTTTTAAAGTAACTCCAAAGAAAGTAATATTGCGCTAAATACCACTTATATGTACGGTATATACAGATTTAAAATTCCGAATGATTTGTTACCTTATTTATAGGATCTAAGTGGAATTATAAAGTGGGCAATAGGGCCTTGTTCTGCGGTTCATCTTCAAATTCTACCTCCAATTTATAAAAGTAAGGGGATAATTATGAAAAAACAAGCAATCACTGTCATTTCAACCGCGTTAACGTGTTTTTTACTTTCTAATGTAGGACATGCTCAGGAAAAACCTAAGCAATATTACACCGTTTTATTAAAAGACCCATCAAAATTTGAGCAAGGCATCACTGAGATAAAAAAGGAGAATGGAGAAATTACTTATACTGTCCCGGAGATAGGACTCATTCAATTCAAAGGAGATACACAAATTTCTAAAAATCAATCTCCCTTATTTGAATCAGTTAATCCTTCTTTGCAAGTCGAAAAACCAGAGGTTCCTCATTCCATAAAAATGCCTAATTTATCAACTCTCTCAACAAAAACATTAGATACAAACCTACCTCCCTTATGGGATATGCAATGGGACATGAAGGAAATTACTCATAATGGAGAAAGTTATAAAAAAGAAACTGGCTCTCATAATGTGGTTGTTGGAATTATTGATTCGGGAGTCGATGTGGATCATCCTGACTTAGTAAAAAATCTTATTCCTGGATCTAAAAACTTCGTTCCAAAGGGAGGATTGAGAGGTACTGAACCTGAAGAGACAGGTGATATTAATAATATAAATGATATCAATGGCCATGGAACTCTCGTTTCAGGATCTATTGCTGCAAATGGGGAATTAAAAGGCGTTGCTCCTGATACGGGAATCAGAGCATATCGTGTATTTGGAAATAAATCAGCTGATGCAGCCTGGGTCATTAATGCCATCATCGAAGCAGCTAAGGATGATGTAGATGTTATCAACCTTAGTCTTGGTTCCTATTATGTAAATGGAAAAGTCTATGAAAATGGAAAACTTGTAGACAATGGATGGGCAGAAGTAGAAGGTTACAAACGTGCTATAGAATATGCCAATCAGCATGGTAGTGTAGTAGTAGCTTCTGCAGGAAATGATTCTGTAAACGTGGCTAATAAACAGGAGCTAAATAACTTTCTTAAACAAAAATATGAAAAAGAGGGGAAAATATTTACTGGTGTAGGAATAGAAGCACCTGGGGAATTACCAGGTGTAGTAACAGTATCATCAACCGGTCCAACCGGACAACGTTCTGTATTCTCTAATTACGGAGAAGGGGTCATTGACATATCTGCTCCAGGAGGAGATTATCGTTTATGGCAACAATATGGCGAAGAGGTATGGTGGAATACTGGTCTTTTCCGACAAGAGGAAGTACTGACAACTTTTAATACTGGAAGATACTTATTTGCCGCTGGTACATCAATGGCAGTTCCGAAAGTATCCGCTACACTAGCTCTAATTATCAATCACTATAATTTTAAAAATCAACCGAAAAGATCAATTTCACACCTTTACAAAAACGGAATAAAGAAAGATATAGCACCTGATAAAGCCTCTTGGGGGAACGGACAGCTGGACGTATATAATGCTATTAAATAATGAAAAGGAACTATGACAATTCATAGTTCCTTTTTTCGTTACTAAAAAGAGAATGTATCGTGAATGAAATGCATGCCCCTTGAATCTCATTATTTTCAGCATGAATTTCTCCACCGTGTTTTTTAACCAATTTTTCCACGATATACAAACCAAGTCCATGATGTAGTTGATTTGACCTTGAAAGGTCACCTTGGTAGAATTTACTAAATAAAAACGGAATATCTTTTGTATTAAATCCAACTCCAGAATCCGAGATAGAAAAAGACATAACGTCTTTTTTCACCTCCACTTGCACATCAATTCTTCCTTTTTTTGGAGTAAAACGAATGCTATTAGAAATAATATTCGTAAGAATTTGATGCAAACGATTCGGATCAAGTGCAAACTTAAGATTTTTTTCTTCTGATTTAATAAGTAAAGTATAGGTTAATTGTATATCTTCATTTTCTGCCAATTCCTTAAACTCTTCAAGCATTTCTGGAATCATTTCAGCTGGAGCTATATTGCAAATCATAAGAGTGAAATCAGGGTTGTCCACTTCAGAGACTCTCCTCATTTCTTCTGTTAAATGCAATACTCTTTCTGTATTATTCTTAATTGTTTGCAAGTAGTGATGAATCCGTTTTTGATTATTTGGCATGGGTTCCATTAATACTTCTACATGAGACAAAATAATAGTTAACGGTGTTCGCAAATCATGTGCAATGGAAGCAACCATATCCCGACGTTCCTGTTCTAATTTCCATTGAACATACAATGAATTTTTTAATTCTTCCTTCATACTATTGAAAGAATCAATTAATATACCTATTTCATTTTCACTTTCATATTTTATTTCAAAGTCTAAATCCTTGTTTTTAATTTTTTGTGAGGCCATTATTACCTCTTTGATAGGTTTATTCAACTGTTTTCCTAAACGCTTAGCTAATAAATAAGAATAAAGCGTTAAAAATATAAAAGGAACAAGAAAAGCAATAATAAATACATATTCTATGTAATAATCAATAGATGCAGCTAATATGTATCGTACAGCAAGCACACCAACTAGTTTACCATTACTTATAATTGGAATGTATTTTGTAATTAGTTTACCATTTTGAGTAGATGTATTTATTTTATGATACACTTCTTTATCATTTTTCAATAATTCATCGCTCAATGTACCATATAATCTATTTCCATTCGTATTCATAACTTGATAAGTAATTCCTTGCATTGGAATCACTTTCTCTAGTTTTTTTTGATAGGATAAATCTACTATTTTATCCCCATTCATTTCTACAAATTTTTCAATGCTGGGCACTTGTTTTTCATAATGGTTGGCAGGTAAAACAGATTTTTCATTATAAATAAAAAGAAAAGAGTATATTAAAATTAACGTACAAACCGTACTGACAATACTTAAAAATATTACAGCTGCAAATGTTAGAATAAATTGGTTTTTCAACGATAATTTTTTTAACATTAACATTTCTCCAACTTATAGCCAACTCCCCATACGGTTTTAATATGGTAAGTTGACATACCTAAACTTAACTTAGCTCTTAAGTTATTAATATGTACTATTATTGTATTGAGATCCCCAACTGCATCCAGCCCCCAAATTTTTTCATAAATTTGTTCCTTAGAAAAGATTTGTCCTAGATTTACCGTTAAAAGCTCTAATATTTTAAACTCTTTACTCGTTACATCTATTTTTACTCCATCAATGAAAACATCATGCTGTGAATAGTTAATGGTCAAGTTTCCTAAGAAACGTTGATTTTGCAAGTTTACACGTTCTCTTTTCTCACGCCTCAAGTGGGCCTCAACACGTGCAATTAGCTCCTTAACTTGGAATGGTTTTGTAATATAGTCATCTCCACCTAAAGTAAAGCCTTTTACTTTATCTATTTCTGAATGTTTAGCACTCAAAAATAGAATCGGGCATTTTATTTGTTCACGAACGACCTTACAAAATTCAAAACCGTCCATTTTAGGCATCATAATATCTAAAATGACTAAATCAACTTGTGTTTTTAAATGATCTAGCGCTTGTTCTCCATTGTAGGCCTTGAGAACTTTATAATCACGATCAGAGAATATATCAGAGAGTACATCTACAATTTCTGACTCATCATCTACAACAAGAATCGTTCCATTCATAAAAAAACACTCCTTTCTAGTTTAGATTAAAAATCTTATTATTTTGTAAAATATATTTTCTTGTTAATTAATATTCTTTTCATGAACAACTTTTTTATAGTAATAGTGGTTTGAAATGAAGAAAAATATTAATTGGAAGACTAAGAAAATAAAAAATATTAATATTATTGAGTAAATTTTAATTCCTCCCAATATATTTTGCAAGGCGTAGATTGCTATAAATAGATTTATCCCCCCCAGAATAATTGGTACAAAGAAAATTATAGCAATTTGAACCCTTAATGTTTTTTTTATTTCATTGAAATTCAAACCGATTTTTCTTAAAGAGTGAAATATTTTTCTATCATTAGATATATCTTCATATAACTTAAACCAAAGAAGACTGGATAAAGCAATTAACAAGATAAAACCGATAAATAATGCTATTATCCATAAAACTGAAGTTAATTGAACTGTATTTTCATAATGTAGAAGACGAACACTGGACTGTTCCTTTATCTCTAAAGGGAGTGTCTCAAATAATTTTTTTAGTGCACTATAACCCTTATTATTTTCCTTGAAATCTAATGTGTAAAATGAAACATGTTGAGTAGGTAATGATCCCTTCTCTAATTCATTAAAAGTATCTGCTGGTACAAAAGCTACATTATCTATCCGAGATACCGAGTTAATCGCCTGTTTTTCGACCATATTTTTTACTATCAATTCTGTATTACCGTTATTTGTTTGGATATGCAACTTATCGATATTCTCATTTTTTTTACTAAATAACAGGTTATCTTTTTTTGTTTCTGTCCAGTCCTTTATAAAGAATGAATCTGTTTGTAGTATAAAGGTTTTACCTTCTCCCTTTGATGAATTCAGTAATATACCTTCCCATTTTTTCTTATGAAATCCCTCAACCTCTCCTTTGAAGCTTTTCTCTAAAGCAGATTCTAGTGTATTCTCTTGTTTTTTATCAACAATAAATATAGCTGGCTGTGGGTGGCTATTTCGCATTCTTTGATCATTCAACTCTGAATATAAATATATGGAGCTGATTAATATCATTATCATTGATAAGAGTATTGAAACAAGGAAGATAATTTTAGCATTATAATAAAGTTTTTTCCTTAGACTTATAAATATTAGCATTCGAATGCCATTTAAATGCTTTTTTTCTTTATTGATTAAATAGGACACAGTTCCTACTAATCCGTGCGAACAAAAAAGGTACGTTCCTAATAATAAAAGAGCAGCTACAGGTAGAAAAGAGAATAATAGTACGGGTAAAGATGCATTAAGGATAAAAACATAAGAAATAACCAAAATTAACAGGGAAATAATGAATTTCTTCTTTGAAAACCTAGGTAAATCCTTTGGTTTTCTTGTCTCTTGAAATAATTCCAAAACAGAAATGCGTCCGATTTTATAATAACTACGCAATGAAACAAAAAAGAACAGAACTCCAAACAAAATAACTGTAAAAAAGGTAGCAATTGGAGAGAAGAAATAGGAAAATGACTCGCTTAAGAAGAGAGATTTCCCGATGAAATCAAAAAAGCTTTTGGATAGTACTATACCAATCATAATCCCAATTAAGATAGAAATTGCTCCAATTATCGAATTTTCTAAAACTATGATAATAAATAATTGTTTTTTTGAAGCTCCGAATGTTTTCCAAATACCAATTTCCTTTTTCCGTTCAGTAAGAAAATGGTCATAAGAATATGAAATGAAAAAGCATGAAAATAGCAAGATGATGAATTCACACGCAATTAACAGTTGCTCTATTCCAGAAACTTTTGGATATGAAAGAAATGCTGCGTACATATAAAAAATTGTAACTGATAGAATACAACTTACAAGATACACTATATACAGTGAAAGATTGCGAGTTATATTTTTAAGTGCGAGTGAAAATATTGACATCATTCTCCCCCACTTCCTTAGAGATATAGAGTAGTATACGTTGATTGAAACTGAATTGCTTTTCTTCATGGGAACGTTGCATCTCATGAACAATCTTGCCATCTTTCAAAAATATGACCCTGTTGCAAAAACTAGCAGCTACAGAGTCGTGAGTTACCATTAAGATTGTTGATTTATGTGTTTCATTCAATGTTTTTAGTATATTCAATACATCATAAGCAGATTTTGAATCTAGATTTCCCGTCGGTTCATCAGCAAATAACAGATAAGGATCGTTAATTAACGAACGAATAATAGCAGCTCTTTGCTGTTGTCCCCCAGAGATTTCATAGGGATACTTTGGCAAAAGCGGTTCAATATTTAGTTCATTCACTAATGTTTCGAGTTTATCCCTAACACCCTTTTTGCTCCCCATTCTTAAAGCTGCGGGTAGAAGAATATTTTCTTCAATTGTTAAGTGATCTAACAAATTGTAATTTTGAAAAATAAAACCAATATTTTCGCGACGATAATTGCTTAATTGATCACTATTCATATTAGTTAAATTCTGTCCCTTAATTGTAATTTCTCCATTTGAAGGAAAATCAAGAGAGGAAAGCACATTTAAAAGTGTAGACTTTCCACTCCCTGAAGGTCCCATAATCCCTACAAAATCTCCTTCATGAACAGTTAAGTTGACATTATTTAAAACTGGATATTCTTGGAAATTAGTTTTATAAACTTTCTCAATTCCTTTAGCTTCTAACATAATCATGGTAAACCTCCCTTCTATCCTTTTATTAACATGTAAATTCTTTTTTATTCCAAATGCTTATACAAACGCTAACACTAATAATCATGATACCTAGAATCAGGACGTATAAACTGTTACTTCCTGTGCTGAGAGCATGGAAGATACTTTGAACGGATAATAAAAAGAACGATAACTGACTTATGTACAAGCAGCCGATGTAAATTCCAATCAGAAGGAAAAAGCTAATAACTGCATTTGAAATTATGATACTTATTAAACTAGCAATAGCTAAACCACACATTTGAATAATAAAAAACAATCCATATACTTGTACCGTATAGAATATTGCTTCTATAGAGGTCTTTTGTTGACCGTAGAAAGTAAAAGCATCATCTGCTTTAAAAAACACCAACCCAAGTACTATGCCAATAAAAAGAACAACAAATAAGTAGAGTAATACCATTACAGAAAGAGAAAACCATTTTGACATAAGAAAGGTTAATCGTTGAAAAGGCCTAATTAAAAATAGACGATATGCTCCTGAGTTGTATTCTACATTTAAGCTATTCAAGAAACATACAGGCATGAAAATCAAAGTAATTAAGAAAGAAGATTCCTTTAATAAAAACCATGAAAAATTCCAAGAATTTAGTGGCACTTGTTGCCCATCATTATAAATCCCAACCCCATAGTACTTCAAAAACCAAGCTTGAAGAAAAACAATAACAGTAAAAATCCCCAACATCCATTTACTTTTTTTCTGATTCCATAGTCGTTCCCATTCACTTATAACTAATGCTTTCAATTGAACTCCCTCCTAGTTTTCAAATAAAATAATCTCTTTTCACAAATGACAAGTATGCGAACATTCCAAATAAGAAAATATAAATCGCTTCCACTATAACAATGTAAATGTTTATACTATTACTTGATGAAAGTAGAAATGCTATACCTGTATGCTGAATTTTAACGATTGACATGTACATAAGATGTAGTACAGTATTAGCGCTAATTATCGTTTGGCTAGAGAATTCTAAAATCTGTGGAATTGCAATAGCAAAGAAAATAAAGGCCACCCCTGATCCAAGAGTGATCATCGTACTTCTACTTAACGCCCCTATTAATGTAAATACAGAAACAATACAAATCATAGTAATGAAACATGCAAAGAAATACTTTAAGTTATATAGTATCGCCCCTGCAATAGAAACCTTGGTTTCATCTATAAATGTTATTAATGTATCTACTTTTGGAAAGAATAAATAGCCTGCTATGGAATTAAAAATCCAAAACAAAGTTAAATATAGGAACATGGTAGTTAATATAGTAGCAAGCTTAGCTACAAAAAGTTGTGAGGTAGAAAATGGACGAATCAAAATCATTCTTAATTGTCCATTTTCTACTTCATGCGCTATAACAGTAGAAATCAGTATTATAGCGATAATATTAAACGAAACCACAAGATGCTCAGAAATACTTATTATAGGAAAATTTAAAGCAGTAACGTAATCTGGTCTTCCAGGAGAAGTATGTTGATTCCAGTTTAGATAATATTTAACTGACGCAACTACCATTAAAGGTAAGAAAAACAAGATTATCCAAGTTATTTTTTGCGTCCAAAGCCTTTCAAATTCAGAAATAAAAAGCCCCCTCATGATGTCATCATCTCCACAAACACATCTTCCAACCTTTTTGTTGGATCTGTAATTAACTCTTCTTTCCTTCCTTGGGTGATAAGCTTTCCATTTCTAATTATGACAAGGCGGTCACACATTTGCTGAATTTCATCTAGTAAATGGCTTGAAATAAAAAAGGTTAAATTTTTCTTTTCACGAAGTTCAAGAATTAATTCCCTTAGCTCTCTCATGCCCATAGGATCCAGACCATTGGCTGGCTCATCTAATAAAATAACATCTGGATCACCTAGAAGAGCTTGTGCAATCCCGAGTCGCTGTCTCATTCCTAATGAATAATTTTTAATTTTCACATCTGCATCGTCAGTTAACCTTACAATAGATAGTATTGCTTCTACTTGTTCCAATTGTTCTTTTCGAGAAAGAGCAGGGTATAATCTCGCTAAATTTTGTAGCATTTTTCTACCCGTCATATACGGGAAGAATATTGGTGATTCGATAATTGCGCCCATATTCATCAAAGCCTGTTGTCTATTTTGATTTACATCTTGACCACTTATTTTTATGACTCCTTTTGTCGGGCGAATTAATCCTGTAAACATACGCATAACAGTTGTTTTTCCTGCCCCATTCGGCCCCAGAAAACCACAAATATCTCCTTTATATATTTTAGTTGAAAAATCATTTACTATTGTCTTGCCACCTACAGTTTTTGTTAAGTGATTTGCTTCTAAAACTATTTCATTATTCATATAAAATCCCTCCTTATGGACTAATATAGAAGACAAATATTAAAAAAAAATAAAGAAAAGAAAAAAAATAAAGAAAAGAATAAAGAAAAGAAAAAAACTCACAAAAATGTGAGTTTTAGTGCATTTCAACCGTTTCATGTACAGTTACTGACTTTCTTTTCTCAAATTCCTTAAAGAGTATATGCAATACTTCTTGATTATTAGGTAAAACATAGTTCGGTTTCAAAGACATAGTCGCAATTTCAAAAGCTGTTGTTTTCAAAGGCGGAATCACTATATGATCATATTCTTTTAAAAGTTTAACATTATTCTGAACTACTTTTTTCTCCCACATTAATTTGTTCATATTAGGAAAAAAGAGAACTGGTTTATCATGAGCAAGAATGACTGTACTTAATAAATCATCAGCTAAACCATGAGCTACTTTTGAAATAGTATTTCCTGTAGCTGGTAATACCATTAGTAAGTCTGCCCATCTAGCCAATTCCACATGACCTGGTTTACCACTTAGGGTAAGTTCCTCATCGATAAATACCTCATTACAATATAATTTCACGGTTTCTGCAGGGATAAGTTTTATTGCACTTTTTGTCATGATAACCTTTACTTCACTAAAATTCGCTTTCAATATAGCTAAATATTGAAAAATTCCAGCTACTGCAATAGAGCCGCTTACTCCTACTAATATTTTCTTAGAATTAAGCAATTGATTCATTTGGTTCATACTGTAACATCCTCTCAATTCTTGATTAGGAAATTAGAAATACTCCGTCCCACCATGGTTCCTCTACTGCGCTTAGACTTAATAATGTTAAAAGTACACCACTTACACCTTCCAATAGTCCTACCTTGTTTAGCTCGTTTGAAGTCTGCTCATTGGATTGTAAGTCTTTAAAGCCAAATGGTGCTTGAGGATCATATGCATCCATTACATAATCTATTAATTTTGTAATGGATTGCATCGATATTTCCCCATCTTCATCTTTTGCCATCCTAATAGACATTTGTAATAATCCCGCTCTTCCATGACAAAATGTTGGAGAAGATAAATCCCATTCTTCCTCACTTTGCAAAAGTGTATCTTGATAAGAACTTAATGCAATTTTCATGGCCTTCTGATCCTTCAAGGATCTCCCAGCCAGATAGAGAGCTCTTGCTACTCCTGGATTTCCATAGCACCAGCCTTTTCGCTTCGGATACACGTGGTATGATTGGTCATTGACCACTTCTTTAAAACTAAGCCTCGCAGGCCACGAACCTTCATCTTGCCATTTTATTAGCCAATCTATCATTTTACGAATCGCTTGCTTTTGTCCAGGAACTTCAATTCCTTGTTCGATAGCCAACGCCATCAAGGAAAGTGGGCCAGGCATTCCATGAGCATGGCCGCAATTGAAATTCCCATCCGGAAATAGTATCTTATCTGTTTCCAAAAACTGATTGGTGTACGGTACGTACCAACCAGGTAGAACTTCTCCATTCACCTCAATGTCATTAGACATATTAATAAAACAATTGAGAATTTGTTTGAGTGCTTCCAAATTTGATTCAAGTTGAATATTTTGCAGTAAATAACGCCCTACTCCAGTAGCACCTTGGATTGTATCGTACATAAATGGATGAACACCACATTCTTCTTTCCCGTAGTTCAATACAAGATGTAACTGCGAAAGTACAAATTCATTTAACTTTTGTAAAAATATATGATATCTTTCATAGTTACGCGAAGCATACGATGTCGCATACGCAATACCAGAAACACCGCCAAACATAGAAATACTATTCACACCTTGTTTTTCTATTGCCTTTTGTATTTCTACCAAGTGACTATGTGCAATAAGATCCCATCCCTCTTTTGGAAACTGTCGATCTAATTCTGCAAATAACATTATAGTACCTGGATAACCATGGGATAAAGTAATGGGGTCCCATGGATGAAGTGTTCCTCCATTTGGTATATTATCAGGCTCCATAACAATTTTTTCTACATACATCGGATCCTTTAATTGCTCTGCTATATCACGAACTAACTTTAATGCTTTATTTCTTTTTTCAATACTAATTCCCTGTAACCAAAATGACTTTTTTTCTGTAGTTAATTGCATATTTTTCTCCTCTCTAATTAAACATTCACTTGAATTTTGGAATAATCTATAAAATTTTTAGCTTGTAACTCAAATAGTCTTGCGTATATTCCTTTTATCTTTAATAGTTCATTATGAGTACCTAGTTCCACGACTCTACCTTTATCGAGGACCATAATTTTTGTAGCATGCCTTACAGTTGAATACCGATGGGATATAAAGAGCCCCATACAATTCTTTGTAATTTCTTTAAAATCTCTAAAAACCTCTTCTTCTGCTTCTGGATCTAATGCGGCAGTAGGTTCATCTAGAATATATAGGCTCGCATCCCTCATGTATGCTCTTGAAATGGCGATTCTTTGCCATTGCCCTCCAGATAACTGAATTCCGTTCGCAAAAGTTTTCCCAAGTTGTGTATCCATTTGGTTAGGCAAACTATTAATCATCTTTAATGCTCCAGATTTTTTAGCAGCAGCTTGTATAGCCATTACTTGATCGGCTTTTTTATAGTCACCATAGCCAATATTATCTTTAACATCTAGTTCATATCTAACAAAGTCTTGGAAAATAGCACTAATCTTATCCTGCCATTCGTTTGTACTGTATTGATGAATGGGTTTTCCATCTAATAGAATAATCCCTTCAAAGTCCGTATAAAGTTTTGTAATTAACTTTACAATCGTAGATTTACCCGAACCATTAGATCCGACAAGAGCCAATGTTTCACCTGGTTTTATGTGAAAATTCACTTTTTTTAATGTATACTCTTTTTGACCAGGATACTTAAAAGAGACATTTATAAATCGAATACCTTTTTCCTCAAAAGAGATGCTATCTAAATAAGTATTGTCTCCATTATTTGAAACATCCCTTTCTTCAGGAACGTCCAAAAATGAGAATAGTTGAGTCATATAAAGATTGTTTTGGTGCATATTAAAAATCATATACATTAATTCATTAGATGTTTTTTGTGTAGTATTTACAGCTTGAAAATAAGCGATAAGACTTCCAATAGCAATAATCCCTGTTACAGCATCCATAACCACCATAAACTGCACAAACATTACAAAAGCCACGCTGATTAATTGAAAAAACAGGTCAATCCTCATTTTTTTTAAAAGCAGACGTCTATCTTGCAGATAAAATCGATTGAACATATTTGAATAATTTTTTAGAAGTAAATTGCCCAATCCAAATAATTTCACTTCTTTTACTGTGATGTCTGTCGTTAGCAAATAGTAGTAGTAAAATTGTTTTCTTGTTTCTTCGGCACGCTTATGACTAATTAAAAAAATTTCTTTTCCAATTTTCATGATTGACCAGGAAGAGATTAGTGGTAATAGAATTAAAATTAGGGTAAACTGCCAGTTCCAAATCATTAAGATACCAGAAATAGAAATCACAGTTATTCCACTTTTTATAATCCCCATAAGTTCTTCAAAAATAGCAAATGGTTTATATGTGGAATCTTGGCGCGCCCTTTGAAGTTTGTTGTAAATTTCTGGGTTCTCGAAACTGGAATAAGGTAATCTTTTTGCTTTTTCTATTAATTTTACATTGATTTTATTAGAAAGAAGATTTCGGTAAAGCTGTTTATATGTTTCCAAAACTGATCCTGTAACACCCGTTAAAATTGTAACTAGTGCAAAGGCTATAAAAAACGGTAAAACATGAGTAAAATAATCATCCTTGTACCCATTCTGGTAGATGTTTTGTACTGTATTAACAAGGTATTGGATTGTCAAAATCAATGCTGCAGGTAATAATCCATTTACAAAATTTAAGGTAAGCACACAGAAGAAATATCCTCTGTGCGTTTCCCATAAAAGTTTAAATAAACCAGGCCAATAATGAAAAGACTTTAAAATATTTGAAAATGATAGTTTCTCATCTTCAGGTGTGTGATTGAGTATCTGTTTCATTCTGATTCCTCCAATATCGCTGGCTTGATAAGATATGCCGCGTAAAGGCAAGTGCTTTTTTTTCTAGTTCCCGATTAGCTCCCAATAGTCGATTACAATGCATATGAATAATTGCTCCCATAATTGTTTGTTGTTTATTCCAGAGCTTGTCTTCATTTTTATATTTTTGAATACTGGAAAAATATTCTTTTAATGATTCTCTCCGAACTAATAGACTTTTATAAATCTCTAGTCCAATTGATGAATTGTAATTACGTAAATTATTCCAATCACCTTCAGGATTTCCAATGTTATTTAATAATTTTCTCATTGGTCTAAATTCATCCATGAATTCATATTTATCTGTATTTCTTTCAATAGTTTCCAATTGTTGTTCATAAGTTAAACCAAAATTCTCCATAATCTCAATTATGTTTAAGGATGCCAGTGCATGTACTGGCAGTTCAGCTTGTTGTCCGATCACATTAAGAAGCATTGTTACTGACCTACTATCGTAATGGAAGAAATTCTCGGCCAATTCTATCAGATACGGACCACCATATCGCTCTATTTCTCGTTCATACGTATCAATCGTCATTTTATGAATAAATCCAGAGTTCATTAAATTATTTGCCCAATCCCTTAAATGAGTAAGAACAGATGCATTCAACTTCTTGGGATCTCCATAAAATCGCAAACGAATATGAGCATCTGGATCACGATATCGCATGAAGAACCATGATTGAGCTAAACCATTTTGTACAATATTATTAGCAAATGATGTCATATATTTTGAAATAAATTCATTCTCTCTTGCTTGTGGAACATAGAGCTTAACATATAGCCATTCACTTCCGGGCAAACGATAAATCATTTTCTCACTAACCATCTCTTTTTTTCCGTCTTCAACAGCTCCTAAACTCTTCCTTTTAGCGACATCGTTCATTTTTTTCAACGGAAATACAACTTCCATTGCATGACTACCCAGCGGGCTGCTAAGGCAATTTTTATTGATGTCATGTAATGATTCTCTCAACTGTAATCTACCCTGCTTAAAAAGTTCATTCTTTAATTCTCGAAGATGAAGAATATTTTCAAGATCAATTAAAATCCTATTGTCACTATACGTCATAAATACATAGCGTGGAACAGCCCATTTCACTCTCCATTTTTCAAATAGGATTAAAAATTCATCATCACTTTTAGGTTTATTTTTCATACCAATAGTTTCTCTATTTAACTTCCAAATTGCAGGAGACAGAATGATATTTTTGTAACGAATCCTTGGATAATAAGGTGAAGATGTCATATTACCCCAATTGAATGTTCTCCAGTGGTCTAAATCATTTAGGGAAACTTCTCTCATAAAGCGATAAATATTAGGGCCACTTTGGTAATTTAGTACATTACCAGCTACCACTTTAATTCTTTTCCCAAATTTTTTAGATTTCAGATAAAAGTTTTCTAATGATGCTCCAACGACAATATCATCAATTGGAATTTGCAAAGTATCTTCATCTCCATTTGTTCCAAGAGTTACAGTTACTTCTCTTGTAGTTTTTCCAATTGCCACATTCGCTGAACGGCCAGTTGCCGGAAGAAAACTTCCCTCTACCATAACGATATCATTATTAAATTGATGGTCAATCTCCGCTTCTTGTTGCTGAATTTCACGTCTAACATTTGGATGTAAGATATCTAAAAATCGACCAAATGTGCTTCCTGCTGCATGAGATCCTGGATTTGGGCTTAGGCATAAATTATACTTTCCATTGTCTAATTCCTCTTGCGAAGTAGCATACAATTCTCCATATACTTCAAATGAATCTGGAGCGTATCGAGTATCTTTTTCTATTCCAATTCTGCTAATTATTTCATCAGTAATTTCAATTTCTTTTTGCTGATTATGAATAGCTTCAATAAGCATATATGATAATTGGACATTACGTTCTTCATCTAAAGGCGGCGTAAAATTTTCTCCATCCCTATTTCCTTTTGGATTTTTATATGTCGCGGGTGCTCCAAGCCCTAATTCCTCACTTAAAAGTTCTACCAATGGAACTTCCCTAGTTGTTCCGTATTTTTCTAAAAATTCAATATGATATTTTTGGAGATGAGGAAATCCAACTCCGCTATCGGCTATGCTCCATAACACTTGAGCTGCTTTACTAACATCATTTGCTACGTTTTTTCCTATAGCTAAATCATGCATATTTAAAGCGAAATCTACTTGAAGAGGCGTTGAAACTTCATAAATCCCCTTCATTAATAGGATAAGATCGTTGTATATAGAAAGCCCCTTTCCAAGCTGTAATTGGTCATAAACAAGTATTAAATCTTTTACCTTCAGTAAATCTTCCCATATTCGATCTTCACCAACTCTTACTTTTAACTTGTCAATCACATAATCAAATGGGGAGTCATATGTAAGTGGCGGTCTTAGCTCAGTTATAAGGTATTCTTGCTCTACCAACTGGAGAATAAAGTTTTCCATTACCTTTATATCTGTGCCTGGATAGTCATTATTCAACTTTTGGAGAAGCTCTTTCACTGTAATATGTGTTTCAGCTAAATCTAAAACTTTCTTAACAACTTCACTATATGTAATTGAAATATTTTCTTTTTTCTCCATATCTTTCTTACGAAGTTGTCCACATTCAGTTGAAAAAGGTAAATATAGGCGGTTTCCGACACGATAAGTAGCATGATTTTTACTAACCATTAAAAATTGGAGAATACAAGGATTTTTTTCAAGTGATGAAACCACTCCCAATAACCATTCCATATCAGGCCGAGTTCTTTTCTTAAATTGTTCAAAATGGCTCATTTCAAGTAAAGATTTTTCTTTAAACTCTCCGGATGCTACCCCGGAAAAAGCTCCAAAAGGTGTTGGGCGTGTTGTCATTCTTAACATATATCGTAATACAGAAGATATTACTTGTTGTGTTTTCCTATTACTTAAATCACCATGTATATATTTAAGAGATTCAAGCAATGAAGGACTTGCAATGGCAATGGCTTCCTTAATGTAATCCATTTCTGCATATTCCCTTAATTTTTCAATCAATAATTCTTGATCCTTAATTTGATATAGTGCGTTAAATGGTAAAAACGGGGATCTAATCATAAAAAATGGTAGAGGTTCAAATATATTATTACATGCGGTTTTATTTGATGTATGAATAGTCTTCCTTTTTTCTGTAATCATTTGGAATCTTCCCTTCTGTTCTAATCAAATATTATAATAGGAGAAAAAGAGGGACACATCTGTGTTCCCTCTTTTTTGGCATTCAATTAGCAACAGAAGCTATTGAATGAACCTGTGTTTCCACAGCCAGGCGTACAAGCTGAAATACTTGTAATTTGTGGATCTACATCACCTGAAGCTGTTGTTACTTGAACATCCAAATCAAAAAGGTTTTTTTCGTTAATCATTTTCTTTTCCCCCTAAAGTTTTTTTAAGACAATATGTCTTATGTAGCAATTAGCAACAGAAGCTATTGAATGAACCTGTGTTTCCACAACCAGGCGTACAAGCTGAAATACTTGTAATTTGTGGATCTACATCACCTGAAGCTGTTGTTACTTGAACATCCAAATCAAAAAGGTTTTTTTCGTTAATCATTTTCTTTTCCCCCTAAAGTTTTTTTAAGACAATATGTCTTATGTAGCAATTAGCAACAGAAGCTATTGAATGAACCTGTGTTTCCACAACCAGGCGTACAAGCTGAAATACTTGTAATTTGTGGATCTACATCACCTGAAGCTGTTGTTACTTGAACATCCAAATCAAAAAGGTTTTTTTCGTTAATCATTTTCTTTTCCCCCTAAAGTTTTTTTAAGACAATATGTCTTATGTAGCAATTAGCAACAGAAGCTATTGAATGAACCTGTGTTTCCACAACCAGGCGTACAAGCTGAAATACTTGTAATTTGTGGATCTACATCACCTGAAGCTGTTGTTACTTGAACATCCAAATCAAAAAGGTTTTTTTCGTTAATCATTTTCTTTTCCCCCTAAAATTTTTATTAAGACGTTATGTCTTATGTGTCTAATTTATCAGATAAATATCCTAGTAGAATCCGTATATTCCGCAAGTTTATATTGTAAATTCACGCATAATAAAAAAAATATATGTAAATTAAGTATTAAAAATTTAAGGACTATATTGAAAATATCCCATTTTTATTGTATTTTTTTATATAGAACTAAAATACAGAATATTTGGAAAGAGGGTTATTTTTATGAATAAAGCAATATGGGAATTTTTAATGGAGATGAAAAAAAACAAACTTACCTTTGAAACTTATGAATTATGTCCTTCATTGGAGACACTATCAGTTGAAGAGCGAATTGTATTAGATGAGTATGCAAAGGATTTCCGGGTGAAAATTGATGGTGGAAATCAGTGGGTTTAAAGATTGTTTAATCAATCATATTGATTACCATATCTCCTACCGTAATCAAAGTGATGAATCTGAAATACTTCTACTTATTCAGAAATGTCTTTCTCATAAAGGAAAGGTTTTAAATCCTGAATATTCTGGCTTCTCATGGGGAGAGCTATATCTAGCTCTTTCTTTTTTGACCAAACGACAACCAATAACAAAAAGAGAATTAGATAAGGCAATGGGGGTTGAATTTATCTTTTTATCAGCGGATATAATAGATGATTTGTGTGATGGAGACGTATTAGATCCATTATATTTTAAAAACGAATATCCTCGTTTTTTGTTAGTTTCTCAATATTTACTTATGCAAGGACTGATATACTTAACTTATAAGACAAAAGATACTGCAACACGAGATCTTCTCCAACAATTGATACATTCGTGTTGTGGAGAATGGAAAGATATCCAATTTTGTTTTTCAATAGATAAAAAAATAATTTTAAGTGAAGAAGAATATATGAAACTTATTGAAAAGAAATCCGGTCTACTCACAGAAATTATCTTTCGAACTATTAATCCTGAAAATAGAATTTTAAAAGAAATTACATCTTATATAGGGATAGCTGGTCAGCTAAGAAATGATGCTAATGATGCCATGACAGATAATAAAAATGACCTTCAGGACTTAAAGGCTTATCTTCCTTTTTTAAAAGCTTATGAATATAGTTGCAAAACACAGGATAATTTTTTTGAAAATTTAACGGATGAACAAATATCTTCGTCACCTGAAGTTCGGGCATTAGTCCGGGATTACATAGAACAATCTGGAGCACTTCACTATTGTCGTATCCTATCTCAACTATATTATAGAAAAGCATTTGCACTCTTAGAAATGCATTTTGTTCTTTCTAAAGACGAAATGACTTATTTTCAAATGATGGTTATGGGCAGAGGTCACTCCTATGCGTAATATTTGGTTCTGTATACCTTTAAGCATTTTATATTTATTAATACTTTTAATAAATACTTACTATTTTCACTCTAGTAATTTTAAAGAAAGCGTTAACTCTTTATTAATTAGTCATTTTTATATGATCAGCGTTATTAGTCTTATTTTTTTTACTATAGGATTAATTAGCTTTTTAAAAAAAAGACAATCTATTGTAGCAAAAAAATTCTTTTCTCTAACATCAGTCTTTGGGATAGCTATTTTAACATCCTTATTATCTAGCTATGATATAAATATTTTTAAAGCTATAGAGGTGAGTAGTATTTTTATACTTTCTTATCTCTTAATAAGTTTTTTCTCTAATTTCCCTGTATCTACCAAACCAAAATATGTAAAAATATTCAACCTTGTATCATTTGTAATTTCAACAGGATTGACAATTATTTATATAATTTATTGTTGTTTTGGATATATGTCTAACAATAATTTTAGCTTTTTATTTAAAGTTTTACTAATTACTAACCTATTTCTGAGTATTAGCATCTGTGTTTTTCTTGTTTCATTACATTTACGAGAAAATAACCTTAAGGTGAAAAGTCAATTATATATTCTGATTTTTGGTATTATTCTTAGTTTTTTACCTATTGTTCTACTTAATCTGATTCCCGGTCTACTTTTTGGGGAATCTAAAATTCCATTTACATATTGTTTACCTAGTATTATTATATTTCCTTTAACTATTTCTTATTTATTAATAAAGCAAGAAGTTATCGAATTTGAGATTAGAATTTCTAAATGGCTAACAAACTTACTCTTTTACTTGCTCAATTTCTTATTTTTAAATTTTTCGGTTGAGCAATTCATAGATTTGTCACAAAAAGAAATATTTATACTATGCGGCTTAAGTGTATTATCTGTTGTACTCTCTGTATATATATATAAACTTATTCTCTCATTATTTAGGTATTTAAACATAAAAAAGGATGCACAATCAGGTTTACATAAGATTGAGCTTTTTCAAACACTCTCGAAGGAAAAACATGCTAAAGAACTTGCAGAATTAGTCGGACAGCTTATTAACCAGATGTTTAACATTAACGGCGTTTCCATAATATGGAATTCAAATAGTATTTATCATTCATTATATGAGACAGGTATTTTTCAGGATATGGATAAATTTGAGCTGTTTAACCAATTGAATCAACTTGAACAGAATTACTTACTAAAGGAAGGTACTACTCCTATTCATATTCAGTTTGAAAAATACCACTTAATTTGTTTTCCAATACTCATTTACCAAGGCATGCAGGGAGCTATTATTATTGGTGAAAAAAATGATTATACATTATTTAAACCTCAAGAAATTAATGAACTTGAAGAGGTTGTAATAAACTCGGCAAATTTACTATTAAGTGTTAATACCCTCAATAGTAATAAAAAAGAAATTCGAAAAGCAAAGGTAAAAGCTCAAAACTGGAAACAATTTAACTATCAGATTATTCAATCTCTAGAGAATGAAAGGAAAAGGCTTTCGATTTTCTTACATGATGAAATTCTTCAAATTCTTATTTTGCAATTAAACGAAATAAGAATGCTTCAGACCAAAAGAAACTTTTCTATAGACATATTAAATTCAATGGATGAGCAACTTGAAGATATTATCTATAGCATTAGAAAAATGTGTCATAATCTTCACCCTATTATCGTAGAAGATTTAGGTTTAGAAGCAAGTTTACACACACTAAAACGCGAGTTCGAATTAAATTATCGCATTCTCATTCATATACAATTTAATTGCAAATTAAAAATTCTCTCGAAAAATCTCGAAATACAGATTTATCGTATTATAAAAGAGCTACTGAATAATGCTATTAAGCACTCCAAGGGGAATAATGTTCAAATACATATCATAGAAGAAAGAGGCTGCTATGTTTGTACTGTAGAAGATGACGGCATAGGCTTTTGTGTTCCGAACAGTTTTTCTGAATTTAGTACAAGCAACCACCTTGGTCTAATGACCATCCAGCGTCAAATTTCCGAGTTGAACGGAAATTTGAGAATATCTTCTGAAAAAGAACATGGAACATTAGTCACATTTACCATACCAGTAAATTGGGAGGAAAATAATGAGTATACATACACTACTAGTGGATGACCATTTGTTGGTTATGCTAGGCATCCAAAGACTACTAGAATCTGAGGAAGATATTGAGGTGATTAATACCGTTCACGATCCTTCCATATTAATTAAAACTGTGGAAGATACCCGTCCTGATGTAATTGTTACAGACATCAGGATGAAGCAGTATAATGGTATTGAACTTACAAAAGATTTATTGTCAAAATTTCCGGATGTAAAGGTTGTAATTCTATCAGGATATGATCATGAAGAATATTATAATGCGGCCTTTGAAGCTGGAGCAAGTGCATACATTACGAAAGAAAGATCAGCATTTGACCTAGCTAACGCAATTCGTCAAAGTCACATGGGATATATACTATTTTCTAAGAATCAGATTATGGGAAATAATATTGAAGCACTAACTTCTGCTGAACAAAGAATATTACTCTTAATCTCAAAAGATAAAACAAATTATGAGATTAGTACGGACCTTTCAATCAGTAAAAGAACTGTAGAATATCACATTTCTTCAATTATTAGAAAACTGGGTGTAGATTCAAGAGTTGGAGCAGTCGTAAAAGGGATTAAAAAAGGATTAATTGAAGGTTTTTAAGGATAAGGTGACATTGCAGAACTGTTATGTCTAAAAGTTTATTGATAAATACAGAGACACAGAATCATAGTATATAACCACCAATACCTGCAAATGAAGAAATAGGACTCATGATTGGGTCCTATTTCTTCATTTGAGATAACTTTAACCAGATAAAAATTACAATCTTTTATTATATTCATAAATTCCCTCCCCATTATATTTTAAATTCATTCTGTATATGTTCCCACCACATTTCTCTCAGGCTGGAAAAGCAAAATCTTGCTCAAAATGAAAACACGCCATCCTTTCCTATGATTCTACAGAAAGAATAGCGTATTTTTTTATTTTAGGGAGGATTTTATTTTATTAGCTTAATAGCGCTGGATTACCGTCAAAGTTCCAAAAACCTCAAAATTTATCCGTTTTTCCTTTTTACCTACTTACCAAATTCAGCAAGTAAAATATTTTTAAAAGGATTAGGACTGTCAGCTCTACCCAAACTGTTCAAACTGACGGCCAACGTATGCTTACCTCCAAGTATACCTCCAGCAAAAGTACTAAATCCTGGTATTCATATTGTTTATTATATTTCTCTTATTTATTACTAAATCAATTTCTTCAATTGAAAAACCCATATCTTTACAAAAGAAGATTTGGCTAATTCTTTGTAGGTCTTCATTTCCATACAATCTATAGTTATTTTTACCTACCTTTGGCTGAACTAATCCTTTTTCTTCATAGAATCGAAGTGTTTCTTTCGTAGTATTAAAAATCTTAATTACATCACTTTTAGTTAACTTATAGCTATCCATCTAATTATATTGCCTCCTATAAGGAATAATGTTCATACTATAAACTATGTGGTTACTTCATAGTCAATAAATAAAAAAATTTAAAATCAAAACTGGCTGTTTTTAGTGATGAAGGAGTACATGTCTGGTTCTGTTGCAAAGTTTCTTAACAGCTAAAAAGTTGGTATGATAGCTGTTCTTGCAGAGTTTGAGCGTGATATTATTCGTGGAAAGCCTCTTCGTAAAGATAATGCGTAAATACAAACAAAACCAGCAAAACACCTTTTCTGTGTCGTACTGGTTTTGTTGAAGTCCATCTTGAATTGTAGCTAGTTCAACGTGATTGCAAATTCCGAGTTCGGCGCGCCAGCAAATACAACCGATCCGTTTTTCGGCAATTTTACTTTGTTATTGCCGCTCACAACGGTAAAATTGACGCATACTCCCTTCTCATCATACACCGCGAATGAACTCTTCGATGACAACGTCACGCTCATCGTTTTCCCTGCTGTCGCTTGTGGGATCGTAAACCATTTCGCATGCCCATTTGCTTGTAGCGTAACTTTGGATGATTGGCCTGCATCAAGCGGTTTTACGTTGGATCCACTTACATATAACAATCCGGCCATCTCCATATATTCACTGCCGCCTTCTGTATAGAAATGAGTTTCCGTCGTATCACGGCCATTCATCACGGGGATCTGGAGCTGATGCGCCGCGGTGTTCGGACCTGTAATTTTTCTGCCGTCCCAATAGCCCTCCAGGCCTTCCTTGCGAGTAATTTGTGTGGTAATAAGTTTCGGTTGAACGAGATATTCAATAGAACTAAATTTCTCGTTCACGAGATAGAACTTGACGCCTTCCCGCTTCGCCCATGCGGCAGCGGTTTTCTTCGATAGCACGTTGTCTTCTAGTTTCTCGGCTAAATAGTGAGTCATCACATTTTGCCCTAAGCCTGGCGTCGATTTATATGTGCTCACCTTCAAATAAGTGCTTCCATTCTTCTCAGTGACGAAGTTGAGCTTGGAAGTACCCTTCTCATTAATAAAGCTTCCATTCGCAGTATATACATATTTTTCTTCTCGATTAGATGGTAAGAACAGTTCTCCATTCTTCGTAATTTCTATTTTGAAATGACTTTCGCTATTGCCGTAAAAGCCCGCTTTCTTCGTCACGTCTTGAGGCATCTTGGCCTTGACCGGCTTGCCAAAGGATTTGTTTGGCTTGATGTCCTTAATTGTGCCCTTCTCTTTAAGCGCGGCGAGCAGTAATTCAGTTGCCAGTAGTTGATTTGTAGAGCTTTGGCCGCCGGATGACAACACAGCCACTGCCATCTTCTGTTCCGGAAGCACGACCAGTATAGCATGTTGCAGTGTTGTATCGCCGCCCTTAGCCATGCTTTTTATCCCATATTCACTGAATGGGTATAGTTTCACACTATCCCAGCCAAGACCATAGTTGAAAATATTACCTCCATCCCCCGGCCACATTCCTTTTTTATATTCCTCTTGCTCCATCGCCTTGACTGCCTTATCAGAGAGGATCCCTTTTCCCTGTCCCATAAATAATTGGGAGAATCGTACCATATCTTCTGCCGTGGAAGAGATCCCTCCCGAACCAATCACATTCACCGATTCAATGGGAAGCTTCCCTTGGTACGCCGGAAAATAGAGTCCAGCCCGCTTATCGTCTTCCCATTTGTCCTGCGGCGTTTTCGTATGATTCAGCTGTAAGGGTTCTGTAAACCGTTGATGTATAAATTCGGTAAAGCTCATACCGCTGACTCTTTCCACCAAAATCTCGGCCAGCGTAAAGCCGTCGTTGCAGTATACCGAGAACGCGCCAGGATCCGCCTTCAAGCTTTGGTTGGACAATTGCCGCATCAAGACATCATGGGCATAGGTATCATTATCGTTAAATAAAAATGCATTACTTAACGTGGAACCTTGCAAGCCGGAGGAGTGGTTTAACAGCATACGTGGCGTAATGCGTTTGTACCGCTCGTCTTTCATCTTGAAATCAGGAACATAGTGGACAACAGGAGCATCCAAATCGACTTTTCCTTCGTCGACCAATTTCATTACAGCCGCTGTTGCATACATTTTACTGACTGAACCAATCCCATATAGAGTATCTTTGTTCAGCCGCTGTTTTCCTTCCATATCGTTCTTGCCTGTCTGACCCGACAAAATAAGTTTACCATTATCAATTAGCGCATACTGCACGCTAGTCGTCCCATAGGACTTCGTGAGTAGCGCAGCCTTCTCTGCCGCAATCTTCCCCAGTTCTTGGTTAGCAACTTCTTGGTTAGCTACAACCGGAGTCTTACTGCTTGAAGATGCTATCGCCCCTGTTGGTAGGATCATCGTTAGCGCTAATGTAGCGGCTAACACCCCAGATAGTTTATTTTTCATGAGAGAATTGCCTCCTTAGATAAGTAATCGAATTCATCACTTATTTGTTTAACTATAAAAAATATGACAAAATTTATCCGTTTTTCCTTTTTACCTACTTACCAAATTCAGCAAGTAAAATATTTTTAAAAGGATTAGGACTGTCAGCTCTACCCAAACTATTCCAATTGACGACCAACGTATGCTTGCCTCCAAGTTTACCTCCAACAAGAGTAGTAAACCCTAGAATGCCACCTGTGTGTCCCCATATCGAGACATCGTTTGGAAGCTTAGTTTCATAGATTCCAAGACCATATCCATCGATTCCTTCTTTTCCTGTAGGAACTGTAGTAAGCATTTGTTTTAGTTGCTGTTCTTTCAGTAATTTACCCCCGAGCAAGTAAGAGAAGAATTTATTTAAGTCGTCAGCAGTAGAAATCATATCTCCAGCTGAGCTACCTGCACTTGGGTTATAATAAGTAACGTCTTTTAGCTCACTTACTCCGTCTGGTTGGACATATCCACGGGCATGCTTGGTGCCTGGAATAACGCTTGAATTGCCAGGTAGGAATGTATTCGACAATTCAAGCGGTTCAATAATCCGATTTTCAATCTCTTCCGCATAGCTGTTTCCGGTTACTTTTTCAATAAGAATACCTAGTAATACATATCCTGTGTTTGAATAAGACCAGCCCTTTCCTGGGGCAAAGTCTGGGGGCAGAGAAATCCCCATCTTCACTAACTCTTCAGCCGTATACGATTTTTTTGTATCCGTAAAGTCAGCGTCTTTTGACCTTGAGTATTCAGCGATACCACTTGTATGGTTCAATATCTGCCGGATAGTAATCTGGTTACCATCATATCCGTTTCCTTGAATGACACCAGGCAACCATTTTTCGATGTAGTCGTCTAGATTCAAGCGGTTCTCTCCGACTAATTGAAGTACAACCGTTGCTGTGAACGTCTTCGTCACACTGCCAATGCGAAAGCGAAAATCTGTTTTCATTGGTTTCTTGGTTCTCAGATCCGCTATCCCAGCGGCATAACTCCACGTTTTTCCACCCTCAGAAGTTTTAGCAAGTATCCCCGGGTATCCAAGTTGCAATGTATCCCGCATTGCTTGCTTGACGGAAGTACGATCTCGTTGAGTGCTTGTTTGTAACGAACTAGATACATTTTGAGTGGGCTCTGCTTTTACAATTGAGGCTGGCGTTGTATATAACAGGGAACTTCCAGCTATTAAAAGAGCCAGACTTGCAAATGTAATTTGACTACGTGTTTTCATAAGGCATTCCTCTCCTCTATTCATATTGTATAGGTGGTTGCTTGATATTTCATACTCACCACACAGCTATCATCTCTACCGATGACAAAAAGTCAACATTGAATTCGTAATCATCTTCATAATGATTATTTTTACAAGCTCCATTCTGTCCTAATAAACGGTAAATCCCTCTTTTTGCATGTATGTTAACCTCAGAATTTATTTCTTTTCCATGAAACGCTCTTATTAACTGGTTTGTTTTTCATATATAAGTTATATCTGTTCCTCCTTTCATGCTTCTTTATATTTTCATCATACACAATGAAAATCTCTTTTTCCTTACCTATTCCTTACAAATCCCTTACGTTCAAAATAGCTTCTGTGTCTCAAATCTGCCAATTAATTCTCATCAAGAGAAAACGAGAATTAAGCGAATATAAAACGATTTATATCATAAAAGATTATTTTCTACTTATTTATGAATCTCTACAAAAAGACACCAAAGAATTAACAAAGATATTGTTTCGTCTGTTTGATCTCTTACAGAAAAACGGACGAAAATCCCATAGGTATGAGAAGAAACCGTCTTTGATATCTTAGGCGTCGTATATAACCTTTCTATGCCTCACAAGCATGTAGCGTAATCCAAAAAATTAAAACCCAATAGGGTTTATCTGGTATGAAAATATTTAAAGAACTTACACTGGATCTTTAGAAAAAAGAAAAAAGCCCATCAAGCTAAGGTTTTGAAGTACCCCCTAAATGAAAATTTTCTTTCTCTACAGTTAGTTTTTTTGAGAAGTTAGCTCATTTTTTTGTTTTTGGGGTGTTTACTTTTCTTAAGTTGATGGATGTGGTCTCACCATACCATTTCGGGAAAATTGTACGTTTAGACACAATCCGGACATATTTTAAGCGTTTTCTGTCCGTTAAGAGACATCTGTCCAGAAAATCTTATGTTTATGAACAGAGGATAAAACTCAATAATAGAATATTAATATTCAATTTTTATATAAAAAAATAAGCTCCGAAGAGCTTATTTTAATAATAATATCAACGCAATTATCAATGATATTATTGATAATACAATCATAAATAATGAAGCTCAGTCATGAGCTATCGCCCTGTTACCGTCATTGCTGCTGTGTAAATTGTATCTACAGAACCGTCAGCACTTACAATTTCAACTTTATAACGGTATGTTCCATTGTCGTAAATGTTTTCTCCATATCCTGTGAAAGTTGAAATTTCATCATTTGCTCCAGCTGGAACCCATTGATTTTGCCAATGGAAGAAAGTATCATATTCTCCCCAGTTGTCTCCATATTTCTTTTCGATGCTGACATTATAATGAATGTCCTCAGCTCGGTTATTTGTAATTCTTGCAATTACGTTTCCACCAAAAGTGTATTCCGTAGCGTGAACTTGAACTGTAACACCATTCACCGTTTCGCTAGGACCACAGATGTAATGACAATCTTCACTTGCTTGTGCTTCAGGTGTGTTAATGTTCATAACCGTCAAACCGCCTAAAGCTAAAGCTACTGTTAATGCAATTGTAGCTAATTTTTTCATGATAATTCCTCCTATTAACCGTTATAAGTGAATGTTTTTGTTTTTACGTATTCATTGCCAGCATAAAAAGATTTCTATGTCTCATTTTTATCACCCTTCAGCTTATATAATTCGACAAATGGTGATAATTTCCTGCAAATAAAATAAAAAAGCACTCCCGCAGGAATACTTATTCAAATTCAATTTCTGTTTTATTGTCTGATGTGAAGTATCTTATGGTTGTTTTGCCGTATTCTTGCAAGCCACTCTGCGCAACGGCATCTTTTAACTTTGTTCTCGTTCTGTAGCCGAAATTTCCCCGTAGGCCTTCGTCTGCATTTGACAATGCTGTTTTGTCAACGAAAACATATAAGACATACAAGTTATTTTCTTTTTTTAATTCACCCGCTGTAACAGTACCGCCGAAATATTCTTTAATTTCTTTGGTTCTACGTTCAAAACTTTTCATCATTCGTGTTTGCTCATCTTTTGGTTGTTCTGTTTTCGCAGTTGTTTGTTGTGCTTTTGGCTTCTCTTTTTGAACCACTTCTTTTTCGCCGCAAGCCGCTAACATTGCAACCGATAAACCAACTGCTAATACTGATTTCTTCATCATTTTAATCCTCCCAATATAAATACCTAAATATTAGTATACTATGAAATTTATTGCTGAATATGAAAAAGATGCCCATTAAGGGGAACCGCCACATCGCTATCAAGCTAATATTTTTAACTACCCCCATAACGAAAATTTTATACATCGTTGACTATTGATAATGATACGTTATGTAGACCTCACAGATAGATATGGGCATACAGTTCTTCTTTTATGGTACACTTCAATAAAAGGGGGGTAAGAGGTTTGAAAAAGTGGATTAAAATCACATCAACCTTAGTTATTGCTATAGCAGTTGGTATTTTTACTGGCTACAAAGTCGGTACGTATGCAGGTTCAGACGTTAAGGAAAAGCAGACTGAGAGAATTAAAGGGGAAAAGGTAATACTTGACCTCAACTCTGATCATCATATAATCAATGCAATGCACAAAATGACTCATCAAAAAGTATTATCCCACGAAAAGCAAGGATTTATCAAAATGACTCCAGAAAACATCGAAAAAGTACGTCAAGCGATTGATGAAAGTAATAGTGGAACCTTACAACATAAAGAACAGTACCTTAAGATTTTGGTTCGTTGGTATGAAGGCGATTTCTCTCAATCGGTTGAGGAGCATAATTTATTATGGGAATGGGACAATAGCAGCACTGGTAAAGCATACGAATTAGCGACACCGGAACAAGAAGAAGCATACATTTTAGAACAAGCGAAGTCTGAAAAACAATAAAGGGGTATCGTCACCTCGCTATCAAACTAATAAAAAGAAATGCCCCCTAAAATGAAAAAATACGCTATTCTTTCTGTAGAATCATAGGAAAGGATGGCGTTTCTGTATATTGTTACAAAAAGAATAGCGTTTTTTTCGCTTTATAAATACAATTTCTTTTTCAGTAAAAAATGTGGGTGGTACCCCTCTAATACCCCAGAAGGAAAAGAAGAGTTTGAATTCTTTAACGTACAGGGCGTTCCATATATCATTGTAAAAGATCATGAGAATAACACTCAAAAATCAATTCTTGGATTCAGCACTCAATCATTAGAAGAGGCTATTTTATAATAATCATCCCCCAAAAAAACTTATAACCGCATAAGTATATAGAACGACTAGAGCAAAGGCACATATTCCCATAATTATAATCGCTAGTGCGCTTTTCTCTTGTCTAAACCCTATAATTCCAAGAATAAATGCACTCCACATTGTTACCTTAAGCATTGTAGAAAGGTTGGGAATTGAATATCCACTCAACCAGGTAGAGAAACTTACAATTACGGAAAAAGAGAACAAAGTTAGAACAATAGATAATATATTAATGTGCTTCCCATACTTCAGTTGCATTTCGCTACCCCTTTTCTTTTCATTAGTAAATAATAGGTAGATGGTTATATTTTTATTTTATTCTAAATTTTCTTGAAAATCTACAACGAAAAGAAGAGGTTGTCCCAAAAGTCGCTGAATAGTTACTTTTAGGTAACCTCTTTTCTTTATTTTTTACTTTCCTCTAGTTTAGAGATACTCGCTTCTTTTTCAGGTAACGTATCAACAAAATCCTTTTGAGATTTTAATAAGTCAGATTGTTGTATCCAATCCATAAGATCATCTAAAGATTTACGGGCTTCTTTTACATCGCCAGTAATATCATTCATGTTCAGCTTATTAAATGTAGCTAAAAATTCTTGTTGAATCTCACCTTGCAATGCATTGCTTTGTTAATTCTTTATTTTCATCACTTTTTGCCTTTTGAACATTATTCATAGCTTTCCCGATTTCATGTTTATCAAAAGCATCTTGTGCTTTCTTTAAATTTTTCAAGTTCTTCACGTTCACGCGGAGACAATTTTTCTAGTAGGGGTACCCCCCCCATCACCATCAAGCTAAGAAATGCAAAAGATAAAAATTGTAAGCCAATAGATAAAAAAATAATAATTCCTTATTCAACTAACGCATGCATGAGTTAAACAACCTAAGGCTGCTTCGGTAGCCATTTTTTGTACCAACTGGCAGTTTGGTTTTCAATATGTGAAAAGGGATTTCTAAGTGATTAATTGAATATATATTTATTGTTTACTAATTTTTGGGAGGTCCCTTTATGGGAGATAAACTTTACTGTATTGCTACATATCAAGTTCTTAATGAAGAAAGACTAAGAGCTTCGCACGGTTCTGTAATAACTTATAGTAATGCTGTGACGGGATCTCCTGTTAGTGAGATAGGGTGTTTTTTAATTTATTTATCATAATAACGTGCCATGAAATTGCAACTCTCGTCCTCAAGAATTATTTCTTTTGGGTGAAAGTTTTTTTATTATATACGTTTCATTCTGTCATAATTTAAAGTTTTCGAGAGGAGAAATGATATGAATTCTATTTTATTAGATGTTCCGTTACAAATAGAAACAGACAGACTAATTCTTCGAGCACCACTTCAAGCTGGTGACGGGAATGTCGTACACCAAGCTATTAAGGATTCAATTAATGAGTTAAAACAATGGTTGCTTTTATTTCAGTCAATTCCTACTGTTGAAGAAACGGAAATTCTCCTGAGAAATGCCCATATAGATTTTTTGAAAAGAGAAAGCTTTCGCTATCTTATCTATCATAAGGATACTAATGATTTTATTGGAACTGCTAGCCTTCACGGAATTAATTGGAAAATTTCTAAATGTGAAATTGGATACTGGATTAATACGCAATTTAGTGGCAATGGATATATGACAGAGGTAGTAAGTGAATTAACAAACCTTGGATTTCAGTTACTCAAATTTAGAAGGATTGAAATACGCTGTGAATCTACTAACACTAAAAGTCGTACGATCCCTGAAAAACTAGGTTTTGAGCTTGAAGGGATATTACGTAATGAAGATCTTTCAGCTGACGGTAAAAAACTAACTGATACCTGCATCTATGCAAAGGTAAATTAGATTGAAATTTTAATACTCAATTGCGTCTGTGTACATAGTTTATTCCCCTTCTAATCCATTATTGTGATTTGTTTAGAACTATAGTACATCAATATGTTTAAAATGAAATGTACTGAAATGGGTATATTCTATTGTTACAATCATTTTATAAATAAATTACTTCATGAAGTTATAAAATTAGGACCGTACATATTAGACATATCTAAAATGTACGGTCCTTTTGTTTACTAGTGGTTCACTTATCTAACCTAAAGATAAGTATGTGGTCCTTTTACAATTTGAATTTCTTTTTAAGCTTCTTATATTTTCTATATGAACGTCGAACAATGTTTAACATGAAATACGGTATTTTAACAGGGAAAGGCAATTTATAAATGAAAGGCAAGTAAAATGTAAAATATGCCTTTTCTAAGTCTCTCCACTTACTATCTTCTTTTGTTTTTAAGAAATCAGATACATCGACTACATATCCCCTTCCATTTTCCATCATCACATTTTTTCCGTGAACATCACAAGGAGTTAATCCTTGCTCCCTTGCATACTCTATAGCTTCATTGATATCAAGGATTACCTGCTTAGGAATTTTAATCCCCTTATGAATAGCATCGTATAAGGTAATTTCTTTTAAACGTTTCAATACTATGAAATTTTCTCCTTTATATATAAGATTCGAATAAGAAGGATGATTTCCGATTCTTCGGTATACTTCTGCCTCTTTTTCAATTCCTTCTCCTTCTCGCGCGTAAACTTTCACTACCCAATCTTTGTATTCTTTGTGCATAAATACTGCGGCATAATTACCTGTCCCTAAACACTTCCAAAGTCTAGGAATATCTTTAACTACTATAGGCTCGAATTCATCCTCACTTCTTATGCTTACCTCTTTTAATAATTCGTCCTTTATCAATCTCACAAAACTATTTATACTCATCATTTCCACTCCGGTTTTGCTACAAGGGGTACTCCCCCATACCCATCAAGTTAAAAAGTACATTCTTCCCTAATACGAAAAAAATGAGCAGACTTCACTAAGTAACTAACTTTAGCGAAATAAATTTTTCATTTAGGGGGGTACTTCAAAATCTTAAAATGGATATTCTACGCAAATATATATTATTGATACAATAAGTTATGTTAACTTCACATAATTATATTATACAAAAACTCAGCAAATACCGTTACAAAAAGTGTACAAGCCATATCTACTCTCTCTAAATAATTTATTGCGAATCTATTTTAAGGAGAATTCTTACATCACAATTTCATAAATCTAAGGTTTCAAACTATTCATTACGAAAAAAAGACCGTATCACTACGGTCCTTTTCTCGCTCTTATGCAAATACTATGACTGTGTAACTTTATTAGAAACAAGTAGTTTTTCAATACATATAGGTAACATATCTAATAACGTTTCAAATGCGTAATTTACGTCCAGACGCTCCGTCCATTGATGTGCATCTTTTCCTACTGGTCCCATATTTAATACTGGAACGTCAAACTCTTCTAATTCCTGAAGTGGAATCGAATAACCTTTATCCCATAATGGCATATTGTCGACAAGAGAACTCATTGAATCCAATGGGTTTTGTAAGCCGACATAGCTTAAATCTGAAATTCCCCCAAAATAATTTTGATTTTCAAATGTAATGCTATGATTATAGTGGGCATACTTTTCCATTTCTACAACTACCTCTCTAATTAAAGGATTGTTGCGTGAACTCACAGCTGGATAGTATGGCGGCGCAAAGAAAAGTACAATCATTGGAGCCTTTTCTTTACATAAGATAGCTAATTTGTCTACTAAATCAATAGTTACTGCACGATCATCTTTATCTTCTCTATTTTTTATAATATCGGATTGAATTTCATCTATTTTTTCTCTTCCATGTTGTTCAATTGCATAAGCGATAAGCTCTTCATACGTTAATACATTTACTTTAAGATTAGGCGGTATGAACGGATTATACTTAGAAAAATGATACGCTCGCTCCTCATACGATTCTTCAATTTTCTCTGCTACTTTCGTTACTTTTTGGCGTAACAATGAAACTACATCTGTCATCGTTTTTTCTAGTAAAAACAAGTTAAATAACGTGACTGCACGATGAGGAATTTGTACAGAATAATCCTCCTTTAAATCTCTTTGAAGCAAGTTAGTTGGTGGAGGACTTGCTTCACCATCTACAATATCGCAAAGGTCCGTATTCAACTCTAATTCAGCTGTTAATAATGCAGCCATATAGCTCCCATTTAATCCTGCAAAAGGTTCGCCTACATGTGTCTCTTTTCCATAGCAAAGGAAACCAGGTAACACCTTCCCAATAGAACCAGTATAAATATACTTATTTTGGTCACCAGGATGTCTTGAAAACATAGGCTCTGAATTTAGGACCGTTTTATACTCTAAGTCATGTTCTTTTGCTAGGTCTAATAATCTTGGAACAGCAGCTCTCATCCCTACAGAGTTCACTTCTTCATCTGGAACAGCCAATAAAAGAACATTCCCATCAAATCTTCCTTCACAAGCTTGCTCAACCATCGCCATTTGTAAAGCTAGACCACATTTCATGTCCATCGTTCCTCTACCAAATAGCCAATCTCCTTGTTCAATATCTTCACGTACATGATCTGGTAGCTCATCTTTATGAGAATAAAACATAGATGTTAATTTTTTAGGGTTAAATGCATCTTCTTTCCACACTCCATAATCTTGTACATCTACAACATCAAAGTGACTAACAAGAATTACAGTATTTTTCGTACTATCACTTTTCTTTACTAGAGCTGTAACAAAATATCGTCCATCCCCCGTCGGATTTTTTTGTAAATGATGCGGATTTTGTTTGAAATACTGTAAGTCAGATAATTGTTCTACAACAAAGTCTGGCAATATAACTTCAGCTTCTGAACCTGTAATACTAGGAATTTCAACAAGATTGCTTAATAATTGAACCAATTGTTCTTTAGATTGCCACTTTGACATATAAATCCCCCTATTTTTCCACATTATGAAAATCAATTCCAATATATGAATAAAAAATGACGACAGCTATCAAAATTATAATTCTGATGTACTGCCGATTTTTACTGATATTTCATGAGCTGCTTGTTTTACCTTACTAATAAGAAAAGATAGTCGATCATCATTAATTCGATGACTAATTAACCCAACACTTAATGCTCCTACTACTTTATGATTAAATCCTATAATAGGTGCAGCTACTGAAGCTGTCCCCTCTGTTTTTTCACCATAACTCACAGCATACCCTTCATTTCTGATCTGCTTTATTTGATCGAAAAGAATTTGCTTTTGTTCTGGTAAAGAAGAAAGTAAATGTTCTACAATGTGTTCCATTTCATTCGTGTTCATATTGGCAAGCATCGTTTTATTTGCGGCTCCAATCGAAAGTGGAATCTGCTCCCCTAAGTTATCGATAACTCGAATTTTTAAAGGGCTATCAATTCTTTCAATGATAATAGAATGTGTTCCATTTGGAATGTTCAAATAAACACTTTCTTCAACTTCAGAGGCCAAACGCTTCATTACTTCTCTTGCAACAGATCTGTAGTCTACCTTCTCCAATTGACGTAATCCTATTTCCATCCACATTGGTCCAATCTTGTACTGTTTTGTTTCTGAAATTTGCGTAACTAATCCATGCTCCATTAAAGAGTTCAGTAACCTATGTACTGTACTAACCGGGAGATGTGTTCTATCAGCTATATCAGAAATAGCCCAATACTCTTTTTCATTTGTAGAATTCAGTAACTTAATAATACCTATCGCTCGATCAATGGACTGTACCATAACTCGCCTCAACTTTACTTGTAGTATGTTTAGCCTAATTACCTATCAATTTATCAAAAATCCAAACTGAAATCAATTAATTTATTTAATTTTCTAAAAATAGAGATATAACACTATCAAAAAAATGAAAACGCAAACAAAAAAATATTGACTTTTCTTTTTAATTATCTGAAAATTAGAACAAGATTTCACATCACGGAATACATTCCATAATACGGAAAAACATCAATTTTCATACTACCAATTATGAAGGTGAGGAAAACAATGACGCAAGTAAACAATACAAACAATGAATTAAAGCGCACGATGAAAGGTAGACATTTATTCATGATTGCACTCGGTGGTGTGATTGGAACGGGGTTATTTAACGGATCTGGTTTTATTATAAGTCAAGCTGGACCTGGTGGATCCGTACTTGCCTTTATGGCCGGTGGATTATTAATGTATCTCGTTATGCTATGTCTTGGTGAGCTTGCTGTAGCAATGCCAGTTTCAGGTTCCTTCCAGGAATATGCCACTAAGTTCATCAATCCCGCAACTGGGTTTACCATCGGATGGTTGTATTGGCTAAGCTGGGCGAATACGACTGGTCTTGAATTTACCACTGCTGGTATTACAATGCAGCGATGGTTTCCTGATATTCCTGTCTGGGTTTGGTGTTTAATATTTGGTGTTACAATATTCACTATTAACGCATTATCCGCTCGTAGTTATGCAGAAACAGAATTTTGGTTCTCAAGTATAAAAGTATCTGCCATTATTGCTTTCATTATTCTTGGCGGCGCCGCTATGTTCGGTTTTATTGATTTAAAAGGAAACGAACCCGCTCCGCTTCTTTCAAATTTCGTAAATCATGGTGGTTTATTCCCAAATGGACTTGCCGCTATCTTATTAACAATGGTTACAGTCAATTATTCCTTCCAAGGTACAGAACTTGTTGGAATCGCAGCAGGTGAAAGTGAAGATCCAGCAAAGACTTTACCTCGTTCTATTAGAAATATAATATGGCGCACGATGTTTTTCTTCGTCTTAGCAATCTTTGTTCTCGTGGCTTTAATTCCTTGGGAAGAGGCAGGATTAACAAAGAGTCCGTTTGTTGCTGTATTTGATAATATAGGTATTCCATATGCAGCTGATATTATGAACTTTGTTATTCTTACTGCTGTTCTTTCTGTCGCAAACTCAGGACTGTACGCTGCAACTCGAATGCTTTGGTCATTATCAAAAAATGATATGGCTCCAGCCTTTTTAAAGAAATTATCATCACGAGGGATACCTTTAAACGCTTTAATCTTAACGATAGCTATTTCTGCTTTTTCTCTTTTGACAAGCGTTGTAGCTGCTGAAACTGTTTACTTATGGCTCATTTCAATTTCTGGAGTCATTACAATTATTGTTTGGATGTCAATTTGTGTTTCTCAATTCTTTTTCCGTAAACATTATTTAGCCGACGGTGGAAAATTAGAAGACTTAAAATTTAAAACTCCACTTTATCCTCTTGTACCAATTCTTGGTTTTGGATTGTATGGCATTATATTAATAAGTCTTATCTTTATCCCAAGTCAAAGACTAGGAATCTATTGCACTGTACCATTTATCATTTTTTGCTACACATACTATCACTTTAAGATTAAGAAAAAAATTGCTAATAACACTCATACAGAGACTAAAATTAGCGAAACTTCGTAATACTGTACGATATTTAAAAGACCGCACATTGCTTTTACTTCATGTGCGGTCTTTTATCATTGCTTTATTCATTTTTCCTGGCCCCCTATTTCCCACTTACTATTACTCTTTTGTTTTGATATATTGAATACATAGTCACATTAAAAATTAAAAGACAGACAGGAGTTAAATACGATGATAAAAGGTTTCGGAGGAATATTTTGGAGAACTAACAATCTTGATGTTATAAAAAAATGGTACAGTGAAGTGTTGAAGATTGAAATAGAAAATTGGAACGGGACTGTGATTAAACCCGAATTAGGAACTGAGACTATCTTTTCTTTCTTTGCCGAGAATGATAGTTATTTTCCTACAGAACAACAAGTGATGTTAAATTTCCAAGTACATAATCTAAACGAGACTATTCAGCATCTTGAACAAATTGGCGTACCTCTTGAAAAGAAAGAAGAGATTAGTGAATTTGGAAAGTTTATTTGGATTAAAGATCCTGAAGGGCGATTGATTGAGCTTTGGGAGAAATAGTGGATTTTAATCATTTGCTATTATGCTAACAGATGCTTTAGTTCAATAAGGTAAATAAAAAAAGTGCATCTCCGTTTATTAGACACAGTCTAATAATCGGAGGTTCACTTTTTTAATCTATCCAACTTAGTATAAGCCTATCCATTTATTAATAATATCAATCTATCAATAAATTACAATCATCTTAAATGTCTGAATTTTCCGTAAATTAAAGGTTATCCCCCAAACAACCTCGAACATTGTAATAAACATACATAAGGAGGTTGATCTATTTTGTTTCGTTCATTTACAAATGGATGTGTTGCCCTTGTGCAGCGTTTCTTGCCAGAACCGTTTATTTTATCATGTTTATTAACTGTTTTCGTTATCTTCTTCGGTATGTTTGCAACGAGCCAAACACCTGTAGAAATGATTAATCACTGGGGTAATGGAATTTGGGGACTTCTCGCCTTTTCTATGCAAATGGCTCTTGTACTCGTGACAGGATCTGCTTTAGCAAATGCCCCACTTATTAAAAAAGGATTAACGAAAGCAGCGAAACTACCGAAAACGAATGGCCAAGGTATTATCGCAATTTCAATTGTAAGTTTACTAGGAGCATACATAAACTGGGGATTTGGTATTGTTGTATCGGTTTTATATGCAAAAGAAGTGGCCAGACAGTTAGAAGGATTAGATTATAGGTTAGCAATTGCTTCTTCCTACTCTGGATTTCTCATTTGGCATGCAGGCCTTTCTGCTTCTATCCCTCTTACGTTAGCAACTGGCGGCGAAACGTTAATTAAAACGACAGCTGGAAGTATTAAAGAAGCGATTCCAATAACAGAAACGTTATTCTCACCATACGCACTCGTGCCAGTTATTATTTTTCTCGTTACGATGCCTCTCATTAACCGGGCCATGCATCCAGATGAAAAGCATACAATTACTGTAGATCCTAGCGTATTCCATGAAGAAGCTGCCGCTCAAGAAGTAGGGAACAATACGTTCGCTGAAAAAATGGAAAATAGTATGATTATTACACTTTGCATCGGATTATTAGGTCTTATTTATATTTTTAACTATTTTAGTACGAAAGGCTTTAACCTTACACTTGATATCGTTATTTTTATGTTATTAATTGCCGGTCTTATTTTCCACCGTACTCCGATTCAATATATTCGCGCTTTCTCTGACTCAACTAAGAGTGCTTCAGGTATTTTACTTCAGTTTCCGTTCTATGCTGGAATTATGGGGATGATGATTGGAGTAAATAGTGAAGGTCTTTCGCTTGGAGGAGCTATTTCTACTTTCTTTATTAGTATTTCAAATGAAACCACATTCCCGCTCTTTACATTTTTAAGTGCTGGCATTGTAAATATTTTCGTTCCATCTGGAGGCGGTCAATGGGCAGTGCAAGCACCAATTATGATTCCAGCTGGCGCTGAACTTGGTGTACCTGCCGCGAAAACAGCGATGGCAATTGCATGGGGCGATGCTTGGACAAATTTAATTCAACCTTTCTGGGCATTACCGGCATTAGCGATAGCTGGTTTAAGCGCGCGTGATATTATGGGATTTTGTGTTGTTAACTTACTATATGCAGGATTTATCATTAGTCTATGTTTCTTATTTATTTAAACGAAAAGCTAGTTTTATACTAGCTTTTTTATATAATAAATCATTCATTATCTATACAGCTTATTACCTTTCTCCACTCTACCTCTGCATGATTTAATGCTTCATATGTAAACAAATCTTCACATACTTTTTCAATCATATGAGGATTGTTCTTAAGGAAATTCCACTGCAATACTTTAGGAAGAAAATATGTTTCATATTCTTTACTTCCCTTTATCACCTCATCAACTTCTCTTTCACAAATCCCTCTTATTAAATAATCATTTCTTAATTGTATTTGAATTTGTTGAAACGTTTCACTGTATTTCTTCAATTGGACTAAACAATTAATATACGTACGCAAAAGTTCGTCATCATAATTGCAACACTTTATAATACGATCGATTTCATTCATAATGTACGAGCCGCTTCTTCTATTTGTAACAGCCATTTTTCACGCTTCGTTACTTTACTCGTTTTCACAGATTGAAAAGTAGAACGTTTTATATCGCGAATACCACAAAAACGTAAAACCCCTCTTTTCATCATAATCCAATCCGCTGATCGATATAATAGGGACACGTACCATAACGGTGAGTCTAACGTATTAATAACCCACGCCTTCTTTCCTTTCAATAACCCTTTCGGTAAAGCTCCTTCATATTTATAAGCAAATCCAGCTATAAAAATACGATCGATAAATCCTTTTAAAATAGCAGGCATGCTCCACCACCATATCGGATATATGAAAAGAAGAATATCCGCTTTCTGCACTAATTCTCTATATCGCTTCGTCTCTTCTTCATTTAGTAAATCACGTCTTTTCTTCTCTCCATTAAATACAAGCACTGGATCAAATTGTTCTTTATATAAATCAAGTAGCGTAACAGAATGATTTGTTTCCTCAAGTCCTTTTTGCACATGCTCTAAAATTGCCCCATTAAAGCTTGAAGGATTAGGATGAGCGTATATAATTAGTACGTTCACTACAAAACAACTCCCTCTTTAGTTAAAGTTTCCCCTTCTTTAACATCTTCTCTACAATTTGCACATTTTTCGAACTTTGTAACAAACGATTTAATACTGTTAGTAGCTCTTCTTTTTCTAAACCTTTCAATTGCTCTTTAACTGTACTCTCACCAGTACCTTGAATTTCATACACAACTGCCGCCATATGTTTACAATAATTTTCATAAGGACACTCGCAGCTACTTTCTGCAAAATCTTCAAGATCAATAATCACTTCATAATTCCCTGCATTTCCAGTAACGAAAGCAAATACTTTCTTGTCGTGTATTTCAACATCTTCTACATGTCCCTCTTCATAATATTCATATCCTCTATCTATAATGTACTTTGGAATCCATTTCATTATATCTTTTAATAAGTATGCATACATCACAACACCTCTTCCTCTAATTCCCTTTTGACTTCCAAAATCCTGCATGTTATTCTAATAACTGTCAAGTAGCGAGTCTACGTGACAAAACGACTGACACCTATTCGGCGGAGGTGTCTCTTTTCATTTGCAGCCGATATGAAGTGCCTCTTTCAGGCACATTCAATCTTTGACACTACACACTCAACACCATTCCCTTGTATCAGGCTGCTTTAGCAGTCTTTTACTCTACATACTTCAAAAAAAAGAGAGCTCAGCTCCCTTTTCCCGCCTTATAAAATACCCCTTTTTCAGCATAGCGATATTCATCATCAGCTAAAGTAATTTTCCCATCCAGTTTGAGTTCATCTAATAGTCTTGATAAATAAAATTGATGTAACATTTTTTTAGTGAATTTTCCTTCATGATGCGAAACGATATGTTCTTGAATATCTAACAATGATATTGGCTTATCTTGCTCTATCATATATTCATAAACTGTACTACGCAGTTTTACGTATTTTTCGAGTGTCACAGTACTTCGCAACCCCTTTCTTCTTATTATATGTTTTCGTAATCGGTTTTTTTGCAACAAAAAAACCTCTCCGATAAGAAGAAGTTACGTATATCTTCGTCTTATCTCCCAGAACAAATATGTTCTGCTGGAATTAGCACCTGCATCGCGGTTGCTGGGTTTCATCGGGCCAGTCCCTCCACCTCTCTGGATAAGAAAATATTCACTTTAAATTTAACTATACGTAATTTTATTATAATTGTCAAATAAATATAAAAAATTATATTTTCTTCTTTATTGTTCATACTACAAAAAGATGTACAAAAGGAGGCTACTACTTTGAAAAAGAATGCTCGTGGATACGTACAAGATTCTTTTCATTCCTTACAAGAAGCGAAACATTGTTTAGAAGATGCATTACAAACTGTTGAAGAAGATTTTAATCGCGCACGTATTGAACAATCCCTTTACGCTGTAGAGCAAGCTCTTCAACGTTGCGATTACACCGTTCACATTTTAGAACAAGAATGAAAACTTCCCATCAAAAGATGGGAAGTTTTTTTCAAATGGCATACTTCATCATTATTACCGTTATTATTAAAAAATATACAGAATTAACAATTTCTAAAATCCCTACTTTTAATATAGAAATCTTTTTGCCATACAACATAATGGCCCGAATTACACTTGGTACAAATATGAGTGAACACCATGGATTTATAGCAAATACAATTACCGTTAATACAATATGGTATCCCCAAGATATAAAACGATACTTCGGATTATTTTTTTCACGAATCATCGTTTTTACATAAAACGTACTTCCTAAAAAATATAGAAATGAAATAAGCGCAATGAATAATGCTGTTTTATCTATGAATTTCACGGAGAAATAATAACTGATTAAACCACCTATACAAAACACTATAATCGCACAAACATCATTTAGTAATGCTCGTTCATTTTTTTGACGAGCGTAATACATATTTACAATAAACAATGGAATCATTAATACTGCGAATAAAAGAATTCGCCATTCATATAATAAAGAAATCATCCCAAATACAAATGCAATGATAAAATAAATAATTGCAGCGTGTAGAAATTCTTTTTTTCGTCTTTGCCTTATGTACATGAGAAATGGATAAGTAGCTAGATAGATAAAGAACCAGGCTAAAAACAATGGGATATGATAAAAAGTAGGTTTACCAAGTAATACACTTAATAGAAATGGTATGACAAGCATCGCCCATGCTCCATGTTGCTTCGGAATAACTAACTTCATTAACTATACACCTCCCTCTTGAAAATAGTTCTCACCTACTATTATACAAATAAATTCATATAATAACGGACATATATTGAATCTATTTTTTGACAATAAAAAATGCTCCTTACAATATGTAAGAAGCATGAAAGAGGCAAACGAATATGTAAGTCGCGACCCTACCTTATATGAGTATGCTTTTCTATGTCACGTTATGCTCATCTAATATACCGTATTTCTTTTTAAATCTTGTGAGGATCGTAATCCATGACGTACTAAATAGCAGAAGGAAAATAACATTCGATATCGCGTGACTCAGATCAAAGTAAAAACTTGCGACATAGTAAGCAATAACTGTTTCCCACGTTGCTTCCTGTATAAAACCAAGAAGACCCCAAAAATTCATAATCCAGCCAAATAGAAATCCAACGGCAAATCCGTACAACAGTCTTCCCCACAGTTTTTTCATTAAAAATGTATTACGTAATAGTCCTGCTATAAACCCGATCATGCCCCAAGAGAACATTTGCCACGGCGTCCACGGACCTTGTCCTAAAAAAATATTAGATACAATAGCCGCCGTTGCCCCAATCATAAAGCCAGTTTCACTCCCAAAAACAATTGCAGAAACGATAATGACAAAAGAAGTCGGTTGTACACTTGGTAAAATAGAAAATGGTACCCGGCTAACCGCTGCAATCGCCGCTAACACAGCAACGATAACAATTTCACGTGAAACAAACGCCTTCCTTTCAAAACGAACATAGAAAGGTAACATAATGACAGCTAATAAAAACAAACTACTTACCATGTAATACCCGTCCATAATAAAAGTCGTAAAGAGTAGTGTACATATTACAACAGCAAAAATAAATATTATGAATGCAACATATCGTTTGGACACGCTTCGTACACATCCTCCCACGTTAATGCAAATGGCAACTCTCTACGGATGAATCGATTAATAGATGTTGTATAAAAGAAGTTACCACTAAAGAACTCTTTCGGTGCATCATTCATAATGACTTTCCCGTCAAATAACATCATGCACTGATCAACGTATTTCGCTGCAAACTCAATATCATGCGTTGCCATTACAATTGTTGTACCTTCTTTTTGCAACTGTTTAAATAGCTCTCCTACTCTTTCCTTTTTCCATGGATCTAGTCCCTTTGTCGGCTCATCAAGTAATAATAAAGTTGGCTTTGATAATAACGTTGTACATAATGCGAGTAATTGTTGCTCTCCGCCGCTACAATCATGTGGATGGCGCTCTTTAAGTGAATCTAACCAGAACTTTTTCAACATTTCTTCTGCTATTGTTTTTCCCTCTTCACCATATAATTCACGCGCACGCTCATAAACCTCTTCCCATACTGTATCAAAAGTAAAATGATAGTACGGATATTGCGATACGTACCCTATACTTTTAAATCGTTCTTTCGAATCAATTTTATGTACCACTTTCCCATTCCACTTTACCTTACCTCTTCTAGCTTTTTGCAATCCTGCTAAAATCGTTAACAGTGTAGACTTCCCGGTTCCGTTTTTCCCAACTAGAGCTGTCCATTTCCCCTTTTCGATGTTCACTGTTAAATCTCGTAAAATAAGTGGACTATTTTTTTCATATTGAAAAGATATATGTTCTGCACTTAAAATTACATCTCGCTTTTCACATTGTTCTACTTGCCCATTCCTATATGATATCGCTGAAAAATCATTCATTTTCATTTGTGCTTCTCGCACTGTAAATGGAATCTCTTTCACATTCCACTCTAAAAACAATCTTGGAATTTGCGGAATGAATGGACGAAATTTTTCTACTTCCCACATGTTCGCTATCACACTTTTAGAAGTACCATCATAAATGATTCTGCCATTATCCATACAAACAACGCGTGTTGCGAGCGGTATAACTTCATCTAAACGATGTTCACTTAAAATAATCGTAATTCCAAGTTCTTCATTAATACGTTTTAATAATCCTAAAAACTCTTTCGCAGCAATCGGATCTAGTTGTGCTGTCGGTTCATCCAGTAATAATAGTTTCGGCTGCATGACTAACACCGCAGCTAAATTTACAAGTTGTTTTTGACCACCAGATAAAGTATGAACAGATTGATGTAACAAATCTTGAAATCCTAAAAAGCTAATGAGTTCCGCTATTCTTTGTTGAATAATATGTGATGGTAATCCGATATTTTCTAAAGAGAATGCTAATTCTTGAATAACGGTATCCATTACGATCTGATTTTCTGGATTTTGAAATACCATACCAATTTCTTGGGCAGATAATAAATCTGGTACTTCTTCTAATAAAGCACCATCATAATATGTATGTCCAGAACGCGTGCCAATTGGAAGTAACTCCTTTTTAAAATGTTTTAATAAAGTTGTCTTCCCAGAACCTGAACCGCCAGCAAGTACTATAAATTCTCCTTTTTGAACAGAAAGAGAAATATGCTGTAACGCTTCTTCATTTTCATCAATATATATAAATGATAAATTCTTCATTTCTGCATGCGCCACCATATCCATTCCCTTCCTTCCATCATAATTGGTAAACTAACAAACATCATAAATAATATAAACATAATTCCATCGTATTGCTGGAACAGTATTGATTCCACTTTCGGATAGATAATCAATTTCCCTCCGCCATAATAACTAAATATAAATGAAGTTATTAATAGAAAAACTAAATAACTTAGCGTATACAAATCACGTCTTTCCATTCTATATCGAATATATGTCGTACGTTTCGTTACACCAAACCCACGAGCTTGCATAGAATCTGCTGTTTGTAGTGCATCTTCTAACGAACAAACTAATAACACTTGCAGTAATTTCATTCCATTTTTTATACGCTCAATGAGTGAACCTGAATCTAATTGCACACCTTTCGTTTTTTGGACGAGTGTAATTTTCTTTAACCGCCTAATAAACAAAGGAACAAACCTCACTGTAATCATCGTTAACAATGCTACTTTCGGTGAAATTCTTGAAAATAAATATAAAAATTTATGACTCGAAATAATATCGTTATAAGAAGCAAACGTAAACATAATCGCAACTAATAATAAACCCATAACAAGTCCATACATACAGGCCTCAAGCTTAATCCGGCTATCTCCTAAATAAAATAACGTAGTCGCTCCTCTATGCGTTAATAAAGAGTTAAATAAAATAACCATCAAAAAGAATACGATAGTACTAGGTAGCATCTTTCTTATTTTCTCACCATTTCCCTGTACTATATTTAAGATTATAATTAGTATAATCGCTCCAATTAAAAAAAGAGGATGAAGACACATCATACATAGTATCATCACCCCAATATAATAGAAAAAATTAACAAAAGGATGTAAAGAAGAAAAGCTTATTTTCATAGTCCTTTACCGAAGATCCTTTCCTATTTTAATACAAACACCCACTCGATTGTATCGCCTGGTTTTACTTTAACTACACCAGCACTATAGTTTGGAAAAGCACCGTTCACACGATATTTCCAGCCACTAGTAGCAGTAATATCTTTCTCGTATAAATTATTAATACCTTTTACATAAATATCACCTTTAGAGCCCATTGCATCAATCTCTAATCCTGTGCCCGTGAGCACACTGTAAACTGTGTCGCCTTCTTGTACATCAACCTTTTTCGCACCTAATAAGTACCCTTCATTTCCTTTTACGGAGATAGTAACTTGTTTTGCTTTAGGTACTGGTACTGGTACTACATCTGGTGGTACCGGTGTTGGCGGAGCTGGTAGATTATTGTTCTCTTCTGGATTTTTCTTTTGCTCCTGCTTCGGTGTTTCTTTGGGCTGATTAACAACCTTTGCTTCTTCTTTTACTTCAGGTGCTTTCGGCTGCTGGGGTTTCTCTTCTTGTACTTTTTGTTGCTCTGGTTGTTTATTTGCAGCAGGCTGTTCCTTTGGTTTCTCTTCTTTCTTTACTTCAGGTTGTTCCTGCGCTTTTTCTTCTTTCGGTTTCTCTTCTACTTTTTGTTCTTGTTTATCTTTCTGCTCTTCTTGTTGTTTCTGTTCCGGTTCAGCTTGCTTCTCTTCTGGTTTCGGTACATCTTTTTGTTCTTCCTGTTTCGCTACTTCTTTTTGCTCTTCTTGCTTCGGTTCTGCCTTCTTCTCAGGTTTTACAGCCGTTTCTTCACATCCAGCTAATAATCCCAATGAAAGAACTAAAGAAATGAACCATTTCATCTTACTCATGCTGTCCCTCACCTTTCATATTAAAGTGAAACTTTAATGAGTGGAGATTTTGTTCATCCCCACTCATTATTAGCCCTCACTTTTATAATAAAATTAGGAGCAAATGATTGCTCCTAATTTTTGTTAAGCTGCTTTACGTCTCCATAATACATATGCAGAAGCGATACATAATACACCCATACCTACTTGTGTAGCTGCACTATGAGAAGACGCTCCTGTTTGTGGTAATTGATTCTTATTCTTGTTTGTTTCTTTATTAACTCGTTCGTTATCTACAACAACTTTTAGATTTTCATCTTTTGGTTGTTTTTGTAACTCTTCTTGTTGTTTCGGCTGTTCTACAACTTCTTTTTCTTCTACAGTTGTCTCTGGCTCTACAATTGGTTTCGTATCAATTTCATTCTCTACTACATTTGACCAATCATAAATCGATTTCCCAAGATCTTTAAACTGAAGTAAAGCTAAAAATGCTTGCTCTGTAGCCATTCCGCTACCTTTTTGATCACTTGGTAACCATTTGAACTCACCATTTGGAAGTTGGTATGACATTAAATTTTGTACTGCTTTATTAAGACGAGCTTGATCTACATCTTTAACTAGCGATAGTCCAATAATTGCTTGTGCAGTACTATTAGAATTCTCTTGTCCATCAGCGACAAAACCACCATTACCTAGCTGCTGCTTGTATAAATAATCAACAGCTTTTTGAATAGCTGGCTTTACATCTGCTTGATCTTGATAAGGAGCTAACGCTGCTAATACCATACTTGTTACATCAACGTTACTAGCACTTTCTTTACTACTTGAACTATCATATGTCCAGCCACCGTCTGTATGCTGCGCTTGTAAAAGTGCTTGTACTAAAGCAGCTCGGTTCCATTTTGCTTCGGCCGGAATCTCATATTTCTTTGTATCTAATGCAAGTAATGTAAATGCGTATCCTGTAACGGAATTCACTTTATCTGATTCAAATAAATTTTGTACTAAATTTTGTCCCTCTACCTTTGTAGGATCGACATTCATTGCATTCATCATAATAATCGTTCTAGCTAAATCTGTTGCTGAAAAACGATTTAAACGCTTCTTAACCTTTTCAGCTACTGGCTTAACATAGTTTATTTTCGTTTCAAGCGGAACATTTACACCTGAACGAGCAAGTCCAATCGCAACCCAATCACTACCAATTCCATCTTGTAACATCTTTTCTGACGTTTTAGAAATCGCTTCGTTTAATTGTGCTGCTGGAATTTCGACTTTCTCTTGCTTTGGTTGTTCTGTTACTTTATCTTCTGGTTTACCATCTGGTTTTTCTGTTTTCGGTTCCTCTGGTTTACCATCTGGCTTTTCTGTTTTCGGTTCTTCTGGCTTACCATCTGGTTTTTCTGTTTTCGATTCCTCTGGTTTACCATCTGGCTTTTCTGTTTTCGGTTCCTCTGGTTTTGGCTCTTCTACAGTTTTACAAGTGCCAAATTTATCTAACGTTTGTTGCAACGTTTGTTGACTCATATTGCTCCAGTCTGCAACGTAACGAAATGCAACAACATCCCCAGACTCTAATTTATAACTATCCGCCCCAACTTCTGCAGATTTATCATTTACATCATACAACCAACCGCTCGTTGCTCCGGCCATTAATCCATCGATGCCCTTTATATACGTTCCAAATGACATACTTTCAGATGTTACTTTGTCACCCATAACTTTTTGTAGCAAACTAAAAGCTGTTTCTCCATCTTCAATGGAAACTTCTTTCGGACATAACATAATTCCTTTTTGTGATTCACCAATAATTGCAAGTTTCGCTGTCTTTCCTTCAGCAAACGTAATATGTACTGTATTCGCAAAAGAAACAAATACAAGTGCCACTGCCATTAATGATGTAAGCAGCCATTTCTTTAACATTGCCATCCCAAAATTCCCTCCCTTTACTAACATTCACACAAAAAAAGACCCTTTAAGGGTATGCGGTTGACACTCTCTTTTTGTAAGTGTCGAACAAAAATGTACAACACCTCCTACCCGCATTAACGAGCAGTAAGACCCCCACCTCAAATTCAACGAAAGCAAAGAAGTTAGGTAGGGATCAACTGCCCGTAAATGCCCGATTGGTGAAGGCTAATAATCAGTGGGATGAACAAAATCCCCACTGATTAAAATTTCACTTTATCGTAAATACGATAAACCTATACATTCTACAAATTTTGATTTTCTGTATTATTTTACTATTGACAAAGAATTTTGTCCATGCTTTATCGGATTTATTTTCTAAGAATAATAGCTTAATAGCCTTCCATTATTAGAAGTCATCCCTCACTATGTAAGCTTTTATCACTAACAATAATTCCATCTTCATCTACATAAACATATTCATTCGGTTTCCATTCAACTTCACCAAATTGCACCGGAATATTTCGCTCTCCTTTTCCTTCTTTTACACTTCTATTTGGCATCGTCCCTAACGCTAAAATACCAATATTAATATTTTTTAATTCACTAGAATCACGAACATATCCATTTACAATAATTCCTGCTAAGTTTCTTTCTTCCGCAATAGCTGCTAAATTATCACCGAGTAACGCGCAATTTTTAGAAGCTCCGCTATCAACAACTAATACTGTTCCTTCTGGCAGTGTTTGTAACCCCTCTTTTACTAGTACATTATCATCCTTCACTTTTACCGTTGCGATTTTTCCATAGAATTGTTCTTTCTTCCCATAAGATTGAAAAGACTGGCGACATATTTGTAATTCCTTTTCAAATTCATCACATAGATCCGTAGTTTTCCACATCTCTTTCCCTCTTTTCTTTTCCTTTTATATTACATATTCTTGGATTTTTTTCGTTTCCCTGTCTAATGTTGCAACAATTTGTATGTGTAAGAAAAGGACAGAAAAACTATTGCCTTAAGAAGCCACCTTTATTATAATCTATTTCACAGATAAATTTCAGAATATTAAAAATTAACCAAGTGAAAAAGGAGGGGTTTTATGCAATTACAGACCGAGGCAAAAAAACAGCCTAGTAAACGAAAGTTTAAAATGCCTGACGCGTACGTACTACTATTTTTTATTGCTTTACTTTGTGCAATAGCTACATATTTCGTTCCTGCTGGAGAATTTAAAAGAGTCACAAACGGTACTGTTACAACGACAATACCAGGAAGTTATCATTCTGTTCCACAATCGCCGGTAGGGTTTGTTTCTTTTTTTACCGCTATTGAAAAAGGAATGACACTTGCTGCTCCTATCATCTTCTTAATTTTATTTACAGGTGGAGCCATTGCAATTCTTGAAAAAACAGGTGCTCTTGACGGTTTAATCTATCATGTAATTAACAAATTTCGGAATCAGCAATTACTTTTCATTTGTATTGTCGCCGCACTCTTTTCTATTCTCGGAACGACTGGTATTATCGTGAACTCAGTTATCGGCTTTATCCCCATCGGCATCATCGTTGCACGCACATTAAAATGGGACGCTATCGTCGGCGTAGCAATTATTTATTTAGGCACTTATGCTGGTTTTAATGCTACTATTTTATCTCCCTCACCTTTAGGCATTTCACAAAAAATCGCAGAACTCCCGATGTTTTCAGGAATTGGTTTACGTACGGCAATTTATATCTCTTTTTTAATTGCTACCATTTTGTATATTAATTGGTATGTAAAACGCTTAAAAAAATCGAATAAAGGAAGCATACTCGGAGATAACTGGTTTCCAAGTAATGCTCTTTCAAGTGAGAAAGAAACAGAGAAAACAGAAGTTCCTTGGACAATACGTCATAAATTAATTTTACTCGTTTCAGCTTTATCATTAATTGCATTTTTAATAGGCGCTTTTCGTCTACATTGGACGGACGCAGAAATGACCGCTACTTTTATATTCATAGCAATTACAGCGGGAATAATAGGTGGTATGAAAGCAAACGATATCGCTTCTACTTTTCTAGCAGGCTGCCAAAATCTCATATACGGTGCTTTGATCGTCGGAATGGCTCGTTGTATTTCAGTCATTTTAGAACAAGGCAAATTACTTGATACAATCGTTAATCAACTCGCACAGTCTCTCGAAGGACATAGCCCTGTATTTGGCGTTCTCGGCATGTATGTAAGTAGTGCCGCATTACATTTCCTCATTTCATCCGGGACAGGAGAATCTGTTATTTTCATTCCGATATTAGCTCCATTAGCCGATTTCATGCATATTACACGCCAAGTTACAGTACAGGCTGTTATGCTTGGAGAAGGTGTAGTGAACTGCCTCAATCCAACTTCCGGTGTTTTAATGGGCGTTCTCGCAGCGAGCGGCATTTCTTATGGAAAATGGATTCGCTTCATGGCTCCACTTGCATTCATTTGGTTTATCATTGGACTTATTTTTCTTATTGTTGGCGTGAATATTGAGTGGGGACCGTATTAAAAGAATCATATTATACTTAACTTAATAAAATATCTATTCTATTCTCCAATCCTATAAAAATCACTTATTCTAGTATAGATATAAACAGGGATTGATCATAGTGATCAATCCCTTCTCTCAAAGCAAAATACCTTTAAATATTTTAATTCCAAATTTTATTTACCCATTCTGGATGATCAATAAAAGGATTACGATTATGTTGATATTTCGTAAAAATCACTTCATTACGCTTTCGCTCTAAATCATCGACAGGGTCTTGTTCATTCCATTTTAGTAAAACGGATAGTTTACCCATGTATGGATCTTTATTGTTATTCACCTTTTCATTTAATTCTAAGTCTATTTCGCCGTTGTCTCCTTCATAACGAACAGCCATGTAAAATAGCATTCTAGCGATATCTCCTTTTACACTATCACGAGGTTCCCAAGAATCACTATCGTACTTACATTCTGTCGCTTCTGAATGATTCACACCACCATTATCAAAATCCAGATTTCCACGTGAGCTATTTACAGATACATCCGTCGCTCTTAAATGATGCAAATCTGTTCCAGCTCCTGCAGTCGTTCCAAAATCACCGTGAGATTTTGCCCAAACATGCTCTCGGTTCCAATTATCAACTCCTGAACCATTCGTAAGTTTCCCTTGCGAACGCCCAGTATATAAGAGTAGCACATTGTTTTTATTATTTGGATCTTCATCAGTATCTCTTAGTGCTTCCCAAACCGCACTGTATGATAACTTTGTATGATCATCAATAATATTATGAAGTTCCTTCTTTAATTCTAAACCCATTTTTCCTATTGCATTATTATAATATGTATCGTCATAGCTTTTTACAATAATCTCTTGTGGTGATGCAGAAGCTACTTCACCGTGTATGATATCTGTGAATGATAGAGATGCAGTACCTAAAATAAAAAATGAAGATAGTGTAACCATAGCAAGCCTTGTATTTCTAAACTTCATATACCCATTTCCCCTTTAAAATATAATTTGAAGCTATTAACTAAAAAATGCTTTCTAGCTCCCAAAAACTTTTAGAAAGCCATACCCATCCTTTTCTTTTTATTTAATACAAAACTCTATTGAGTCTGTATTATTTCCACACTTTTTGTTTATCTACTTTTCACAAGGAATATCCTTCTCTAGTAAAGATTATTAAAATATTCTTTACAATTAAAAAGTAGTTTAATGTTAACTTATAAATTTCAATTTTTTTATGCAATTATGCATATTTGATAAATCGTTCGACTTTTCTTTTTTCTATAACTGTCTTTATTTTTTGTGTAAAACCCTTCTTCCTCTGTAGAATAAGTACAAAAATAGATTGGATACCATGTAAGGCACCAATCTATTTTAATTAAAGAAACTTTGGTAATTCTGAGTTCACAACACATTGTGCAGTAATGATAACATTTTTATATTGAGACAGAACTACTACTATTTATTTGGTATCGAATCTATATACTTTTTAACTACTTCATATACATATTCTTGATTTGCCGCTGCGGTATTTGGGTTGTATTTTCCGCCGTTTGTTTTATTGTTAGATAATACGCGAATCCCTAAGAATGGTACGTCATAAGCTTTTGCGATTTGCGCTGCTGCTGCACCTTCCATTTCTTCTACAGATGTACCGTATTTTGTATGGAACCATTTAATTCTATCAACTTCATTATTCCAAACGTCTGCTGAACCTATAGTACCTTCCACCACTTTACCTTTTGTATATTTATCTTTCACTGCATTAGCTGCTGCAAGTAAATCCTTATCTCCCTCATAGTATCGGATTTTCTCAGCATTTGGATCTTCTCCTGCACTTCCTTCAGAAGCCATTAAGTCCATAGATATCCATTTTGCCGGTTCAATCCCTTGGTTCTCATCCATATTTGTTGTTTTTAATGACCCTATATTCGCGACTTGTTTTCCTAAAACAATATCAAATACGTTTAAATTAGGATCATGTCCACCTGATGTTCCTTGGTTAATAATCGCTATAGGCTTATATTTTTCAATAGCCACTGCTGTAGCGGCTGCTGTATTTTCCATTCCTTTACCTGTTTTCGCAACGATTACAGGATAATTGTCTACAGTTCCTTTATAAAAGGTAAAAGTTCCAAATTTTTCTTCTTTCACATTTTTTAACCTTTTTGCAAATTTTTCAGCTTCTATTGGCATTGGACCTTGAATTAAGATTGGTTTTTGATTACTTTTTGCCTCAACTTGTTTTGGACCCGCATTACATCCCGCAAGTATTGAGAATGACAATGCAACAGTAGTTACTAGGGCAGCACATTTTTTCAACGTATTCTTCTTCATAAATAATCTCCTCTTTCTCTTGTTGTTTTCTATACTCGATGTTTTGGTCCAAAGAAAAAAGCTCTAGAAATTGTAGAAAAATCTCTACTTTCTAGAACTACGGTAGTCAAAGTTAATTAAGCAAAAGATAAGGCCATTGCTAAATTATAGAACGGTAGCGGCTCAATACACCGAACGACCGAATACTTTAACCCGTAGTCCAGTTCTTTCATTGGGAACTAGGTAGAAACGCTCGGACCATATTACCGAGTATATACGAGTGATGTTATTTAAAATTATTATATTGATAATATAACAAACTATTAGTGAATAAACAACAAAAATATGAACATTTTTATTTAAATCTATAAAAATGTTCGTTTTTTAATAGTATAAAAATGAAAATAATTGTTTTTCGATGTATTAAAACGTTAAAACTTGAAATCCATGTACTAAACTATAATTAGTTCATTTATCAAAAATATGGCGTACAATGAGTTCTCTTTGAAGTGATATAACGTTATACCTACTAAAAGTTTTATCTTTTCCCTTCAATACACGTTATTTTAAAAATAATGAAGTTGTTCAATTTTAGAGGTTCAAATAGAAAAATCCCACAACATATTATAAATATGCTGTGGGATTTAAATTAAAGTGTTCTTTAGAAAGTAAGCCTTAATAAGGATTGTATTTCAAATTCACTGGTTTACTAGCACTTCTTTTTTCAAATATGTAAGGATTCTATATCCCTTTTAATTTCACTATTTATTTCGTTACTTCTCCAAACTGCGCTCTCGTCACTTTCATCAAATCTTCAACTTTAAGCTCAATTTGCACGCCGATTTTCCCGCCGCTTACAATGATTGTTTCAAGTGATTGGGCACTTTCATCAATACATGTAGAAAATAATTTCTTCATTCCTACTGGTGAACAACCACCGCGAATATACCCTGAAACTTTCGTAATATCTTTAACAGGGATCATTTCTATCTTCTTTTCACCGACCGCCTTTGCGGCTGCTTTTAAATTTAGTTCCTCATCTACTGGGATAATGAACACATGATAATCCTTACTATTCCCTTGAGCGACAAGTGTTTTATATACTTCTCTCACTTCTCTACCAATTTTCCCAGCAACTGATACGCCATCAATTTTCCCATCGTCCGGATCATATGACATCATCGAATATTCAATTTTTTCTTTATCTAATATTCGCATCGCATTTGTTTTATCTTTTTTCATGACGCTCTCCTTTTAATACATAGAAATTTATTTCATATCATTAATTTTCCTTTTATTATACACCTTTTCAAATTCTCCTACAAAACTTCACATATTGTTCAATTTAAATTAAAACTTTAATTATTAGATTTTGACTCTAAACATCCTCAACTTAAAGGTACTAAGAGAGCAAAAAGAAAACCGACTCTCACCTTCAAATAAAAGGCTTGATGTCGGTTTTACATTTAACGTCCAAACTCATTATTAAATATTTTATCCCTCCCCTCAATAACCTCCGGACCTACTGCATTGATAGCAGTTACTAAAATATGCTCTCCTCCAATTGGTCCACCGACCCTCGTTTCAAATCCATAAGTCCCACCAGCATGCCCCCAATATGATTGTCCGTCCGGTGTTTTTTCTTCATAAATTCCTAGTCCAACCTTACCTATAGGTGAATCTACTGTTTTGAACATCTGATCCATTAGCTCTTGATTTAGAAGCTTTCCGCCCAACAGTGCACTGAAGAAGGTAGTCAAATCTTTCACTGTTGAAACCATATCTCCAGCTGCATTCGCCCATGACTGATTTATTTCTGTCAAATCATATAAACGACCCGATCTGTCCATATTATACCCATTAGCATGTTCACCTGGTATGTGCGAACTTGCTTCCATTACGAATGTCTCTTTTAACCCCAGTGGCTCAATGAATCTTTTTCTAATTTGCTTCGCATACGTATCTCCTGTTACCTTTTGAATAATCTTCCCAGCTATAACAGTATTTGTGTTCGAATAGTCCCAGCCCTCCCCTGGTGCAAATACAGGCGGCTTTGCAAGTGCTAAACTGATAAGTTCATCGGTACTATAGTAACGAAATGGGTTTTGGGGCAGTGTAAAATCTCGCATATCCTTATCTATATTGGTTGCAATTCCACTTGTATGATTCAACAACTGACGAATTGTAATTTTATTTCCATCATATCCGTTACCCTGTACGACTCCTGGCAACCATTTTTCGACTGAATCATCAAGGTTTAATTGTTTCTCTTCAGCCAATTGCAGTACAACAGAAGCTGTGAATGCCTTAGTGATACTTCCGATACGGAATGAAAAATTCGGTTCCACTGGGCGTGGTATTTCATAACTTGCCGTCCCTGTAGCGTAAGACCACCGTTTTCCATCCTTTAATCCGCCAGCTATAACACTTGGGATTTTTTTATTCGTTACTACTCGATCCATTACGTATTTAACTTCTTCTCTATGCTTACTTTTCTTTTCCTTATCCGTAGGTTCCTTTTTTGATTTTGCTGCAAATTCTGAAGCTAAAATATTGCTAATCTGTTTTTCCGCTCCTAATACATTAATGTTTATCGAGATAACATGTTGACCATCTTCCGTTCCACCAGCAAAGTTAGTAAAACCAGGAATACCACCACCATGTCCCCATACTTCAGTACCGTCTGGCAATTTTGTTGCGTGAATGCCAAGCCCATACTTTCCTAATGGGGTATCAACTGTGTTAGTCACCATTTCCTTCTGTATCTCCGGTGTCAGTAGTTTACCACTTAATAAGGCATGGAAGAACGTTGTCATATCTTCTCCTGTCGAAATCATTTCACCACTAGCATTAGCAAATGATGGATTAAACAAAGTAATATCTACTAATTTATCTCCCGTATTCAAGTAGCCACGGGCATTTTTTTTCGGAATATCCATCGAACTTCCAGGAAGGACCGTTTCTTTTAAACTAAGAGGTTCAATAATTCGTTTTTTTATCTGCTCGGCATATGATTCCCCTGTTATCTTCTGAATAATCAATCCTACAATAACCATATTCGTATTCGAGTATGACCAGCCTTTTACCGGTTCTAATTCTAAGGCACGGGAAATTAATTGTTCCGATCTATAATTCTCACTTGGATTCTCTATTAATTTCGCTTTAAGATCTGGAGTCAAGTAATCTGCAATTCCGCTTGTATGATTTAATAATTGACGAATTGTAATTTTGTTACCATCATAGCCTTTCCCTTTTATAAGTCCTGGCAACCATTTCTCTACCGTATCATCAAGACTTAGCTTCTTCTCTCCCGCAAGCTGCAACATTACTGTAGCCACAAACGACTTCGTTGTGCTCCCGATTCTAAAAGCAGAATCAGCATCTACTTTATGATTTCTCTCAATATTCCCTTCACCTGAAGCATATGACCAACTTGCCTCTCCATTTTTCACAGTAACAATGACCCCTGGAATATTTTTCGTATCGGCAGCTTTATCGACAGCTTGCTCGGTTGATGTCTTTTTATTCACCGCTTGTATGTTTCCATAAGAAGGTATTGCTAGCGCTCCAACTAATATAGTTGCTGTTAAGGTAAGTGCAGTTCCTTTTTTAATGATGAATGATTTCATAATGCATCGCTCCTATTGTTTTGAATTTTTCTATTGCTTCACACACTCACCTTAACTCCGATATTGTTAAATAGAATAGTGACGAAATGATTTAATTTTTTCATGACACTGTCCGCAAGTCTGTCACATGATTCATGTGATAAATTGTCAACTGTCTCATATGACATACTTTACAGACTGTGCTTCTAATCTTCTCCCCTTCTTTCTATTGACGAATTGAAAGTTATGTTACATGATAAGTCTGAATCGCTAGATAATTACTCCAAAAATACAAGTAGGTGTGCATAATTTATGTTCTCATTCACAAAAAAATGGTTTTGGTACGATTGGATATTTATATTAGTACGAACGTTTTGGCTATTCGTTATTATCGGTGCTAATTTTATATTTCCACCATTAATTAATACGTCAGTTTTGATTGTGCTTTCTCTTGCTTTCGTCGTTTATCTTGTTCCATTAATGATCCGTTATAAAAAAAAAGGCTGGTACCCTGCAGTCGATATTATCGCCGCGGGCTGCTTCTATCTTTATTTAGCATACGTAGCTCCGAAATTACTTTGGTCTTTCGTTCTACTCGTAATCGTTATTGGTTTATGTAGCAACCAAAAAAATTATATATGGACTGGTATTTTTTGCGGATTCGTATTTCCAGCATTGAACGCTTGGATTGCCCACCGCCTTCCATACGAGCTTATCGTTAGTTGCAGTCTTGGTTTTGCCATTGGCATTGCTTTTAATATACTAATTCAGTATCATAAGCAATCTCAAATTATTGAAGAGCAAAAGCTATTGCTAGAACAACATATTAAGAGGATTGAGGAGCTTACCCTTATAGAAGAGCGTAATCGGCTGTCACATGAGCTATATGACACGATTGGTCATACGCTTACCTCGCTCATCGTCGGTGTCGAATCACTACGATCATCAGTACCAGATTCACAGTTTAAAAAGATTGATTCACTTATCGGTATTGCCCAGCATAGTTTAGATGACATCCGAAAACATCTACACGAGCTATCTCATAATCCATTAAACAACTTATTAAGTGAATCGTTGCAACAATTAACAAAAGACTTTATGAAATCAACAGGTACAACCGTTACATTCCGTGTAATTGGTAGTGAAACTCTCGTTATCCAAAAAATCAGTTTTTGTTTATATCGTTGCCTTCAAGAATCTTTAACAAACGCGGTTCGACACGGCAAAGCGAGCGCTATATCTGTTCAATTGCATTTCGATGGACAACAGCTTCGATTACAAATTGAAGATAACGGTATTGGAATGGAAGAAATTCAATTTGGCTTTGGACTCAGTGGAATGAAGGAGCGACTTGAACAATTTCACGGTACATTATCGGTTCATTCTAGTGCTGAGCAAGGAACATTCATCATTTGTAATATTCCATTGCAAATAGAGCTTGTACATGACACAATCCGCTTATTGGTGGTCGATGATCAGGCACTTATTACGAATAGTTTAGAGCAAGTTTTAGAACAACACGCGAATTTTACTGTTGTTGGTAAAGCACAAGACGGACTTAAAGCATTAGAACAGTGTGAACAGTTACAGCCTGACATTGTACTAATGGATATTCAAATGCCAGAAATGAATGGTATTGAAGCTTTACTTGAAATGAAACAACGGTGGCCTAATATGAAGATTGTTCTTATGACAACGTTTGAAGATTCCTTACAAGCAGCAACTGCACTAGAGCATGGCGCTGAAGGATACATGTTGAAATCTATTCATCCACAGGAAATGAACGAAGTTTTGAAACTTATTTATAACGGAGGAACTTGGATTGACCAATCGGTTGCTACGCGAGTTTTTGAGGAAATGAAACGTCAACGTGAGCAATTAGAAAAAATCAGATTGACTAAACAAACTTACCCGTACGGACTTACAAAACGCGAAATGGAAATTTTAGAGCATCTATCAAACGGGCTACGCTACAAATCAATTGCCGTTAAACTGCTTTTATCGGAGGGAACGATTCGGAATTACTGTTCAAATCTCTACTCAAAGCTTGGTGTCAACAACCGTGAAGAAGCAATTAAAATGGCACGAACGGAAAACATTCTGTAGGTACTGTAAAATTAATATGTTTCTCTCAAAACTGAAAATATTGATATTTCAAAAATCATTTGTTATACTTTGTAAAAAACTTATTAAGGAGAGATTTCATATGTGTACTTTCAATACGTCTTTCCAACTTCATCATCATACGTAACGCCGTGTATCCGAAGAAAAATTTTTCTTCGTGGGTACAGGGCTTTTCCTGTTGACCCACGAAGCGTTCATAAAGCTATGTGGGTATTTTTATACCCGCATAGCTTTTTTTAATTTAAAAGAGGAGTGATTATGGTGGAAATGAAAAATGTAAAAGGGACAAAAGACTATTTACCAGAGGAACAAGTACTACGAAATAAAATTAAAAGAGCTTGTGAAGATACGTTTGAACGTTATGGCTGTAAACCTTTAGAGACACCAACGTTAAATATGTATGAGCTTATGTCTTACAAGTACGGTGGTGGCGATGAAATTTTAAAAGAAATATATACACTTAAGGATCAAGGAAAACGCGATCTTGCCTTACGTTATGATTTAACAATTCCATTCGCAAAAGTCGTGGCGATGAATCCGAACATCCGCCTACCCTTTAAACGCTATGAAATTGGGAAAGTATTTCGAGATGGGCCAATTAAACAAGGAAGATTCCGTGAGTTCATTCAATGTGACGTTGATATAGTCGGTGTAGAATCAGTCATGGCGGAAGCTGAACTCATGAGCATGGCGTTTGAGCTGTTCCGAACGTTAAACTTAGAAGTAACGATCCAATATAATAACCGAAAATTGTTAAACGGTATTCTCCAGTCTATTAACATCCCTACTGAACTAACGAGTGACGTAATTTTATCATTGGATAAAATTGAAAAGATTGGGATTGATGGTGTACGAAAAGATGTATTGGAGCGCGGGATTACTGTAGAAATGTCCGATACAATATGTAATACTGTTTTATCTTGCCTAAAGCTCCCTATAGCCGACTTTAAAGACACTTTCAATAATACACTTGTCGCCGATGGAGTAAACGAATTGCAACAACTACAGCAATACTTACTCGCTCTCGGAATAAATGAAAATACGATATTCAATCCGTTTTTAGCAAGAGGACTCACAATGTATACAGGCACTGTGTATGAAATCTTTCTAAAAGATGGCACGATTACATCTAGCATCGGTAGCGGTGGTCGATACGATAATATTATCGGAGCATTCCGTGGTGATAATATGAACTATCCAACAGTCGGTATTTCATTCGGTTTAGACGTTATTTATACAGCACTATCACAGAAAGAAACCATATCATCTACAGCGGATTTATTTATCATCCCACTCGGGACAGAATTACAATGCTTACAAATTGCCCAGCAATTACGTTCTACTACTTCCTTAAAAGTCGAACTTGAACTAGCCGGACGTAAATTGAAACGTGCCCTTAATTATGCAAATAAAGAAAATATCCCGTATGTGCTAATAATTGGTGAAGAGGAACTATCTACAGAAACAGTTGTATTGCGTAATATGAAGGAAGGTACTGAAGTGAAGATTCCCCTCTCTTCCTTGGAAAATAACACATTTAATAACTATATATAATAAGCGCCACCCTCATTCGGGTGGTTTTTCTAGTGCATAAATAAAGAGTCATTCAGTTTACATAATATAATTATTGATTTCTATAAATGTAATTTTCAACCATATAAAAAAAGAGGGCAGATATGCATCTCCCTCTTTTTTCTAACTCTTTTTATTATTATTCTTGTTCTTGCTCGTCCATAATCTTCTCGAACGCCGCAGATACTTTTTCAAATTCCTCGTCATTCTCTATGTATGAGAATTCATTATCTTCTTCTACTTTTAAAAAGAAGATATCAATGTCTTCCTCAGTTTCTGTTTGAATGTCTTCTACAAAGGCAACCGCAATGTATTCTGCACCTTCGACATCCATCGCTCCAAGCACTTCAACTTCCTGTTCTTCATTATTCTCATCGGTAAGACTAAAAATTTCGCCTACTTCAATTGCTTCCATATTCATTCTCCTCCTATCATACTCTAAAAAATAAAACGTTCAAATTGCACACTTACTAACATATCTTTCCATAAAAAAGTTGAATTCATACAGAAAGAACAACAAATTCTTGCTGATTCAGCAAAAGTATTCAACTATAAGGATATCATTTATGAATAGGAATGAACATATTTTAAATGAGATAATTGGATTAATTAATTTAAAATCCTTCTTTAGATTTCCGAAAGACCTCCATGTTCCATAATGGTTCTTTCATATAGGCAGCTGGAATGCCACCTTTCAATCTGTAAGTAAATACTAAAATAGCACCTCCTATCCTGATTCCTTTCCGTACGTTTTTAGGATGAGAGATAAATCCTTCTATATAAACTAAAGAGACTTATGCAGCAATTCCAATACATCTTTCATCGCAAAAGGACCGTCTTTTTTTACATGCTCAGCGAATTCAGAAACGAGACGTAACGTTTTCACACTTTCGATTGGATGATCTCCTGACGCACTTTCAGCAGAAAGCATAACAGCATTCGTCCCGTCCAGTACAGCTTGAAATACATCTGTCACCTCAGCTCTTGTAGGAATAGAATGATCTACCATAGATTGAAGCATTTGTGTCGCTGTAATGACATATGTATTCGTTCGATTGCACTCACGAATCATCATTTTTTGTAACAGTGGAATAAATTGATACGGCAATTCCACACCTAAATCTCCCCTTGCGATCATAATGCCATCCGCTTCTTTGCATATGTCTTGAAAATTCTCGATTGCTTCCATCGTTTCTATTTTTGCAATTAAATTTGGGGAAGTTTCTTTATGTTCATGTATAAAACTTCGTATTTCCTTTATATGACTAGGTTTTCGAACGAAAGAACACGCAATAAAATCAACTTCCTCTTCTAGAAGAAATTGAATATCTTTTTTATCTTTCTCCGTAATAGCTGGCAAACTAACAATTGTACCTGGTAAGTTCACCCCTTTATGAGAGGAAATATTGCCACCTGTTTTTATTCTTGTTTCTATTTTTTCCGAACTTATCTTTTCAACGATTAACTCAACTTCTCCATCATTAATAAGAATTCTACTTCCAACTTTTACGTCATTCGCAATCCCCACATAATCAACACTTGCTTCTTCTTTATTCCCTTGCACTGGATTGGTATATAAAGTAAATAACTCCCCTGCTTCAAGTGTAATTTGTTCTTCTTTCATTTCACCCAATCTTATTTTAGGACCTTGTACATCCCCTAGAATTTTAATAGAATCGTCTAACGATTTTACTAAACGAATGATGTCTTTATGACTTTCATGCGTACCATGTGATAAATTTAACCGAACAATTTTCATACCATTGTTTATTAACTGCGCTAACGTTTCTTCATTATTACTCGCTGGCCCAATTGTACAAACTCGATCAATTGTCATGTCCCCACCATCCTTTTTTAAATGTTTCCCATAAAATAAAGAGAAGATTCTTTTTATAGGAAAGACCGTGTAACTAAGGGTGCAAAGAGGTTTTATATGAAGAGAATATTTTGCTGAAGAAATAGCTTTAATTTAACTTTTTGTGCCCAACATTTTGACTCAATCGTTATTGTTAGTTTCGTTGCAATGGGGTACTACTAATAATAAATCTTGTTTACATACGAACGTTAGATTGGGATATCGAAAACGACCTATGGAGGAACCACAATGACTACTCTTCGAAAAAAAATAATGGGACTAACATTAGCGGGAACGGTAGCACTATTTACATTAGCAACAGGAATCATAATGAACGATAATGAGGTAAAAGCTGAGGTAAAAAAAGCAGGAAAGCAACCTAAAAATGTGATTTTCATGGTTATAGATGGGACAAGTTCTTCTGCTACAACATTAGCCCGGTGGTACAAAGGTTCACCTCTTGCGCTAGATCAAATTGTATCCGGAGGTGTTCGTACATACTCAGCAGAATCGGCTATTACGGACTCTGCACCAGCAGCCACAGCTTTAGCGACAGGAAATAAATCAAATTCAGGCTACGTGGGCGTATTACCTTCTGTTGTGAATTCACCTGGCTTAGAACCAGTGAAAGAAGAATGCAAGTTTCGTCCAGTTGCCAACGTCTTAGAAGGCGCAAAACGTTCCGGCCGCGCGACAGGAATCATTGCTACATCAGAAATTCAACATGCTACTCCGGCTAGTTTCTCTGCCCACCACGTTAACCGTAAAGATTTCGAAGTACTTGGTGAACAGCAAGTGTATCAAAATATAGAAGTTGTATTAGGTGGTGGAAAAGCAGCACTTCAGCCTACGACAAGCAACGGAATTCGTAAAGACAACGAAGATTTAGTAAAAGTGATTCAAGACAAAGGGTACGACTTTGTCGAAACAAAAGATGCGTTATTAAACTCCAAATTAAATAAAATCTGGGGTTCTTTCTCTAATACTGCCCTTGCGTTCGATATGGATCGTAGAATAACCAATCCTAAGCAGCCAACTCTTTCCCAGATGACGAGAAAAGCAATTCAAACATTATCAAAAGATAAAGATGGTTTCTTCTTATTTGTAGAAGGTAGTAAGGCAGATTGGGCAGCACATGCAAATGATCCAATCGGGATGATTAGCGATGTATTGGCATTTGATGATGCAGTTACAGAAGCATTAGAATTTGCGAAGAAAGACGGTAACACTATGGTCATTGCTTTAGCGGATCATGGTAATAGCGGTATTTCCATTGGTAACAGCAATACCACAAAAGGCTATGATACTACACCAGTATCAGCTTACATTGCCCCACTGAAAAAGGCGAAAATGACACTTGAAGGTGCTACAAATAAACTAAAAGATGATTTATCTAATATAAAAGAGGTCGCTGCACTTTACGGTTTAGACGACCTAACTGATAATGAAAAAGAGCTGTTAAAAGCTGCACAAAAGAAAACTGATGTAGGTCCAATCCTTACTAAATTATTGGCCAACCGTGCGAACATCGGTTTTACAACTGGTGGTCATACGGGTGAAGATGTATTCTTATACTCTTACGGTCCTCAAAAGCCATACGGTTTAGTCCAAAATACAGACATTGCGAAAATAATGGCCAAAGCAATGGGCTTTCAATTAGGAGAATTATCTAAGAAATTATTCTTAGATGCTGAAACATCCTTTAAACAAATTGGTGCAACTGTAACGATTGACAAAAAAGATGCACGAAACCCGGTGCTTGTAGTAAAACGCAATAATACGGAGGCCAAATTGTTTGTTAATAAAAGCATTATATATATTGGTGGGAAAGATTATGAATTAGGAGGCATCGTTGTAGAAAGCAACGAGAAATTCTATGTACCTGAAAAAGCACTTCAACTATTCACAAAGCATTCTCGCTAAATTTAAAAACAGACATAAAAAAACGCTATCCTTTCTATAGAAAGGGTAGCGTTTTTTTCGTTATATGGATACAAATTTATCTTATTAAATCCATTCAACAATAGTATCCATAGTTTGTCTTGTTTTATTAAATTTTGGTTCTCCTTTACGGTATCCAAATGCAACCATAACTGATACCTCAAGATTATCATCTTTTAAAATTCCTTCTTGACGAAGTAAAGAATCTACTTTTTCTTTATCGAATCCTTCCATTGGACAAGAATCAATACCGATTTGAGCTGCACTAGTCATCATATTAGCTAAAGCAATATAAGATTGCTTTGATGACCAATCAAATACAGCACGTTCGGAGTCTAACAATTTAAAATCCGATTCTTGGAATTTTTTGAAGAATTCATATCTCATTTTTTGGGCTTCTTCAGGCAATCCAATAATATCTTTCATCATGTGCTGAATATACTCTGCATCATAGTGCATATCTTTGATGTTTCTTGAAAGAACAATGACAAAATGACTTGCTGTTGAAAGCTGCCCACCTGCTCCCCATGAATATGGTAATAGTTTTTCTCTTAATTCTTTATTTTGAACCACAATAAATTTCCAAGGCTCATATCCAAAAGAAGAAGGAGATAATCTTCCTGTTTCTAAAATAAATTTAAAATCATCTTCTGAAATTTTCTTCATAGGATCAAATTCTTTACATGCATGTCTAAAGTTAAAAGCCTCAATAATTTTTTGTTTTGTATTTTGTTTTGTGTTAGTCATAAAAGATCCCCTTTTCATTAAATTATTATTTAACCAAATTATATTTTTAAAGTAACAATGATACAAGTACGCACATTTATGTGCTATAGTATCAAAAAAGATACTATTGTTAAGGGAGAGTCTTTTTATGATTAGTTCAAAAGAAGATGATGTAAATTATCCATTTTTAAATAAATATTCTTGTCCAGTAGAAGCTATCGTCGAGGTTATTGGCGGGAAATGGAAAGGTGTTATTCTTTATCATTTATTAGATGGTAAGAAACGATTTAATGAATTAAAAAGATTAAAACCTAATATCACCCAAAGAATGCTAACACTTCAACTTAGAGAACTTGAAGCAGATGGCATCGTACATCGGGAGGTATATCGTGAAGTACCTCCTAAAGTAGAATATTCGTTAACTGAACTTGGCGAGTCATTACGTCCAATTATCCTTTTAATGATGGAATGGGCGACTAATAATATGGAGCAGGTTTTGGAAAGTAGAGATAACACTAAATAGCATTTAAAACCTGTAATTAGCCATTACAAACAACTCAAAAAAGATTGCCTCTTAGTATACAAGCGATTTTTTTTTGAGTAAAAGGATTATTTGGGTCAGATTCTGGAAACGTGTTAATATTCTTCATAAAGGAGGTCTACTGATGAAAAATTTATGGAAGAAAGTTTCTTTAATTTCTTTCATAGTAATTGTCCTTTTAATAATTTTATATTTTTGTGGTATGTCACTTTTCTGGAACCAACCCTAAATTACATTTAAAAATAAGCCCCCCTTGAATAAAATTCAATATTCCGTCAATACTATACATGACATTAGATTTTCTCCTTGTTCCCCCTTGGAGAGTCGGGCAGCTAGCTTTTGTTAGCTGCTTTTTTATTTTCGAATCATTGCCGTCATTACTACTGGTGGTCCATTTGTTCCGTATTTCATAATTTGAGCAATTGATTGTAACTGCTGAATGCCTTCTTCTTCATTATGTTCTCCCTGAACAATTGCTGACGAACAATATAATGGTTGAACAGCCACTGTATGGAGTCTCTTCCGCTAAATAAAATTGTGCGACCATTGGAAGTTCTTCTCGTTTACATATTTCTAGGATTTTCTGCGATACTGGTGCAATTTCTTCATCATAAACTTCCTCTTTATCGTACATCTCAATTCATTCTCCTTTTCTACAAAATGAAATTTTTGTAGAAAATAATGAACTTTAAAAACTACTAAATTGCAAATATAAATACAAGGGAGCGTTTTATATGACTCCCTATCAAAAAATATCTTTAATAGTTATCACTCTTTTTTATCATTGTGATGTTCCTTTTAAATGAAGTCTTTATTTCTTAACACCCAACGAGAATGTACAACAAACTAAAAAGGCCTACTCACACGAGTAGGCTTTTGAAACTATGAAAGCTTCGTTAATAATTGATTTAAATCTTTTTTCGTTTTCGTCGTTAATGACTTCATTTTATTAATATCGATCTTTTCTTTCTCCGCTCCTACAATTAACGGATACATACTTTGGCCAATTGTTTTATATTCAGTCGGATGTGATGCTTCTAACTCTTTTTCAATGACATCCCACTTCTCATTAATTTGTTTTCCAAGTTTATTAACTGTTTCTAATTTAGGATTTGCAGCTAATTGCTTGTCCAAGCTTTCAATTAATGTAACGACTTCTTTTACATTTGTTTTCACAGCGACGCTTTTCTTCGGATCTTTCGTTGTTTTTCCGTTATTGTTTGTACTTGTACTTTGATCTGTTGTTTTTCCGTTGTTGTTTGTACTTGTACTTTGATCTGTTGTTTTTCCGCTAGTAGTTTGATCATTCGTTTTTCCTGTCGTTTCTTTTTCTTTTGTTGTTTTGCCGTTACTTTCTGTTCCTGATGATTCCTTTGTATTTTTTGCATCCTTATCTGTTTTTTCATTCGAAGAAGTATTTGTGTCTTTTTCAGTATCTTTTGTTGTTTTTGACGCTTCATCTGCACTTGTCGTTTTCGATTGCTCTTCATTTTGTGCAGTTGCCTGATCCTTCTTCGCTGCATCTTTATCTGTGGAGGTACTACAAGCTGCCATTGTAAGCATTGTACCAATTGCTACTGATGCGATAGCGACCTTTTTCATTTTCATAAAAATCCCCCTATGTTTACAATTTTATCCTTCTCTTTACGATTCTATTTCCCCTTAAAAAATCCCTTTTCATACGAATCACCATCTTTCCGACAGTAATCTTCATAATAATACGTACAAAAAACGATAAATTCATTTTAATATTCGAGTTTTTTCTACTACATTTTCCTCCTCTGTAGCAAAAGAAAAAGAGTATGTTGTCACATGAAGATTTACAATCTACAAATGACAACATACTCCCCTATCAATTTTTTATCTTTCTTGACATTTTATTTATACAAAAAACAAAATAATTACTAATTTTTTTATTTCTCAACACTTGTCAACATAATATTTTTATGAATAACCACCGTTCGAATGAATGACTTGCCCAGTAACCCACTTCGCTTCTTCACTTACTAAAAAAGCAATTAAGCGTGCCGCATCCACCGGTTCTCCAACTCTTCCTTGCGGGAATTTCCATACTAAATGATGCTGTAATTCCTCTGTAATCCATCCTGTATTCGTTGGTCCTGGATCAACAGCATTGACTGTAATCCCCTTCTCCATAGCAACTGGTGCAACTGACTTTGTAAATGCTTCTATTGCTCCCTTTGTTGCTACGTATGCTAGTTCATCTGGCATCGGGCCTAATGACTGCCCAGAAGTAAGATTTATAATACTTCCACTCGTTTTAAGTGAAAAATGTTTAATAAATAATGAACTTAATAGCATAGGAGCACGAACATTAACCGTATAATGTTTATCTAGCTGTTCTACATCTAACTCTTTAATTTTCGTAGGAGTAGAATACGCCGCATTATTAATAAGAATAGATGGATCCCCTAAACGTTCTGATACCATATACAATACACGATTAGGCGAATAAGACTGCGATAAGTTGATTTCTGCCATTTCACATCGAACGCCGTAACTTTCAATTTCCTTTTTCAACAAAAAGGGCTCTTGATCATTCATTCCCCATGGCATCGCTTTATCATACCGAGGCCAGTACGTGAAAAAAATGTCTATCCCATTTTGAGCAAGCACCTTGCATACAGCTGCACCAATTCCATTCAGACGAGTTGCCCCTGTTACAATTGCTATTTTCTTCACCTTTTCTCCTCCATCTATGGATAAATCCCCTGCACGAATACAGAGGATCTACCTTTTTAATTAATATTTGACAATATACGCTCAGCGCCTAATTTTAAAATTTTAATAAAGATATAATTTACAATCGTAAACATTACAAATAAAACGATAAACATAATCCAAAGTCCTACTTGAAGGAAGAAGTATAATACACTTACACCCGCTACAATAACTAAAGCTATTAAAATATTAGCTAAAAAATTCCACAAAGTTGTATATCGACTTTTAAATAATTTCTGTTCTGTATCCCAATGAATATCTGCAGTTTGTGCATCCCAGCGTGTACCGATTAAATTAATTAACAATAAACCGTTCGCACTTAGTAAGAACCAAAGTATCATGAAGACTGGCGAAATACCTGCTACAAATGCCATTGTAATACCGAATACTCCTAAAATGACTACATTAATTAACCAGGCCGTTATCGCTTTCGCAAAAAAGATATCCGAAGCCTTTACTGGTAAGTAACGATTCACAAACCAAGAGCTTCCATCTCGTGAGAATGACGTTGTTGCAATAACGTTACTCCCCATTAAAAATAAGGATGCACAAAGGCCAACACCAATTGCGAAACCTGCTGATTCTGGATTATCAATATATTCCGTAATCCATTTTAAATTTCCATCTTGTACAAACAAAACAAAGAACAGCATAATTGGCATAACGAAAGTTTGCACAATACAATTTAAGAAAAATTGTGGCGTACGGAATAACGTTTTAAATTCTTTTTTCACATATGCTTTTAAATGAGAACTTTGTACTGTTGATTTCTGTAAACCTTCTGCTGAAATTACCTCTTTCTTTGCTGTACTCGTTGAAAGTCCAATAACCCCTTTTAAATATGTACGCTCTGCAATGTAATAAAACAAACCGAAAAATGCGATAGAAATAAGAATGTATATTAGTACGTATAATATTCCCTTCCACGATGCATTTTCTACTAATCCCATTGCACCAAAATATGTAGTTGGAAAATAATTTGTCATTTGTATGAAAAGGGAGGATTGATTATTTGTAAGATAATTCGCAACTGAATCTCCAGCTCCAGATACTGCACTTTTATTTCTCCATTGCATAAATACATTGATTCCGACGATAAATAGTATACTTACGATTCCAATAAATATACTTCCTCGATCTTTATTTTTCGCTATATTCGTATACCTCATAATAATTGTCATAATTAACGAAGCTAAAACTAGCGGAATGATCGGGAAGAATAAGTAAATGACAATCATATAAATGTAATATGTAATGAAAGCACCACTCTTTAAACCGTAAGTAATAAAGATAGGCAATAAAATAAACGAGCTCATTACATATTGTGTAATTAACACTGTAAAGAACTTTGCCGAAATAATTTGCGCTGGTTTTAACGGTAACGGTAGCAACATTTCAACATCATTACTATAGTAAAACACTGTTAAAATGTTCATAATACTCATCAAAAATACCCATATACTAGCAACTGCTAATCCCATCGCAATAACAATTCCTGGATCCTGTCCGAGGTGTATCATTCCTTCATATATTCCATGGGTCATCGAACCAAATATTAAAAAACCTACAAATAAAATGGCTGCAAATGAAAATAAATACGCCCATCTTTTCTTTTTATCTGTTATGAAATCTGCATAATTTAATTTCAATAATACTTTCGTTAACGTCAAAATTTTACTCATTGCCCGTCATCTCCAAGAACATTTTTTCAAGTGATTCATTGGATTCAAAATGATCTCTCATTTCATTTAAATTCCCTTTAAACTGAAGATTTCCCTTATTAATAATCGCGACGCGGTCACATATTTTTTCAGCTACTTCTAATACGTGTGTCGAGAAAAATACAATCTTCCCTTTATCTGCATGTTCTCTCATCATTTCTTTTAAAATATATGCAGATTTCGGATCAAGACCTGTTAACGGTTCATCTAAAATCCACACATCTGGTTCATGTACGAGCACACCGATAATAACAATCTTTTGTCTCATACCGTGTGAATAACTTTGAATTTGATCAGATAAAGCATTGTACAGATCAAACTTCTTCGCTAATGACTCTATTCGTTCTTGTCTTACTTCCTTCGGTACTTCATACATATCAGCCATAAAGTTTAAATATTCAATCCCTTTTAATCGTAAAAACATATCCGGGCTATCTGGAACATAGCCAAATGTTTTCTTCGCTTCCATCGGATTTTTCATAATATCTTTACCGTTGATTGTAATGGTTCCTTTGTCCACCCCATGAATACCAGTAATCATCTTAATTGTCGTTGATTTACCCGCACCATTCGGTCCTAAAAACCCAAATATTTCTCCACTCGGTACAGATAAACTTAAATCTTTTACTGCATAGGTAGATCCATTATAACTTTTTGACACATTCAAAATTTCGATCATTACATCCAATCCTTTCCTTAATTACCAATTAACTATATTAATATTATAGCATACTTATATTTTTAGATTTTTACATTTTTCAGTTTTTTTAACCTTTAAAATAAATATAAATTCCTAATCCAACGATTAAAACAACGGCTAGTATTATATAAATCATCGTAAGTCGTTTAATATTTCCTTTTGTCGCTTTACTATAATTCGCATCACCATTTCGCCCAATTAACACCGTTCCAATTACAGTAATAACTACAAGTAATATAACGATCATTATCCCAGTTAACATTTCGTCCTCCCCCTCCTTACATCCATTTTACGATATTTCCCTTTTTATTTTACAGAATATTTAACCTTTTTTACTATTATTATGAAATAAATCGCAAAACTATTATTACTATGAATTTCCATATGTGATATATTTATAACATATAGTGATTTATCCCGCATTAACTGGCAGTAAGACTCCCACCTCAAAATTCGGCTGGAGCAAAGAAGTTAGGTGGGAGCCCTGCTGCCCGTAAACGCCCGATTGGTGAAGGCTAATAATCAGTGGGGGATGAACACCCCCCACTGATTAAAGTTTCACTTTATTTCTAACATCGAAAGGAGAATCTATCATGAAAACGACTTGGATAAAATATTTAGGATTTCTCGGTTTCTTTGGGTTTCTCGGATTTTTTTATGAAAAAGGATTGTTTACTATGTTCTGTTTCTTCTCCTTTTTCACGACGTATAGAAAAGTTCAACACGATGAACTATTTGAACAAATCGTCAATAAATCTTGCCTCAACGCCTTTATCGTTACGTTATTAACTACCGCTATCATTATCTTTATTGAAATGTTATTTCCGAATCCTACACTACAAGAGATTGATATTGCTCTTATTTTCAGCACACTCATTCTTACATTCGGATTCTCTACCTTCTTTTACGATAAACCAGTTGATGAAATGGAAGATGCACCATGGCGTTCGTAACGAAGATAAAAGAATACCGCGCCAAAGTACATATGACGCAGGAAGATTTAGCGAAAAAAGTTGGTGTACGTCGTGAAACGATTAGCCATCTCGAAAAAGGAAAGTATAACCCTTCCTTACAGCTTGCTCATGATATAGCGAGAGCACTTCATAGTACGATTGATGAGGTTTTTATTTTTGAGGATTAATAAAGGGCACCAAGTTTAATATATAATACTGAATCTAAAGTAATTAAAGATATACTAGACGACGCATGTTGTTTAACAATGTAGTTTTAAGGTGTATCAACACTTTGCTTGATACGCCTATTTTTTATGGTTTTTATCACTACATTCATCAAAGCGACCAGTATGTTGCAACGAAAATACCGTACTTTTTCCAGAACCACATAAAAAATACCAGTATTCTTTCCATGAAGAATACCGGTACTTCTCATTTATCCCACTATTTACGGGCAATAAGACCCCCACTGATTAAAGTTTCACTTTATCACCCATACAAAACAGCATGAAATACACCTAACAGTAAGTATTGATCCTCTATATAATCCTCATCATATACATCCATCTCGATATAATACATATCTTCCTCAAGACGAATATTCCAATCTGCGATTACATAGCCGTTTCGTAATAATTTTCCAAGCCCAATTGAAGTTTTGTGAACAACATATTCTTCTGTCTTATATGTAAAAGTAAATAAGAAATTTGCATCTAATAACTTTCCGTCACATACAAGTATTTCATGCTCTGCATCATTATTATCGATGTACGTTACTAAAATCCTTCTTTGACGCTGCCTACTTACATCCTTTGCAATGACGCGAATATTGTTCTTACTATCCTTTATTTCATAAATGATATTACTACCGACTTTCGGAATGAAGTCTAGCACTTTCATCAACGTATTTTTATAATAGCCCCGTACTGCGCCTACTCCTTCGCTTCCATTGTAAACCTCTATCGAAGTCGTATCCGCTTTACTATCACACAGTCGTTTATAAGAAAGCTGCATCATTCGCTCTCCTCTTAAGTACTGATCAAACGTCACAGGATATCCTATCGCGCGCAGTTCCTTATTTAGCTCATATAAATAGCGTTGAACGCTCTCTACTAATGTTGTAGTTGATATACGCTCTTGAAGTTCAAATTGCTGCCAACTGGAAAAAACTCTCCACTGACCTTCCTCTTCATATACGAATCCGAGAATTACTTCCTCACGGTCACTCGTTTCATAATTCAATTGTTCTTTCTGCCCATGTTGCACTTGTTCCATCCACTGTCCTAAATAAATGCCAAGCTCTGCAACCTTCATGCATGACTTCTGAAAAAATACGCTGTCACTCACGCGAATTGTTAAATCCCCTTCAATAAAGCCATTTGCATAAGCGGCATACCGTGGCTCATCCTTCTGCGGGATAGCCTTGTCTAACTCAAATAAAAACGTTAACATCCTTCACTCACCTCTAGTTGTTACACAGCTCATACATGACATCGCATCACTCTGAGAAACTATGTATATATGAATATTTAATTATCGCATTATAACACGTGAAAGACCTTAGTATAGTAGCGCTATTTTTGCTTCGCGAACTCCCTCATAATAGAATAACTATCCTTTTATTATTTTTTTCTTGACTTAGAGTTCACTCTAATTATTATAATCAACTCATAGTTCATTCACAATAAAATCAATTGGATAAAATTCAGGAGGGATCGGAAAAGCTAAAATCAAAAGTGGCTGACATTAACGCAGACCTGAATGTTGTCATTCGAACCTTTGATTTATCTGTTAATACAATTGTACATTAAGGTACTAATCAAATAAAAACCTACGATTTCCTGTACGTTAAGAATTCAGTGATTCTTGCCTTATTTTACTTTCTCTTAATAGTCGTAAAGCTTCTATAATTTATTTAGTACATATAAAAAAGACGGAATCATAACATCAGCAAATTAGAAAATAAAACAGGATGGGAGTCAGTTATTATGGAGCAATCAAATAAAGCGTTTAGCCAGGCATTAGTAAAATCGTTAAGAGGAGAACGAGGACATCTTCCCATCAAGAATGCTTTATCGGATATAGACGTGGCGCTTGCGGGAAAACGCAGAGAGGAACTGCCTTATTCTATTTATCAATTAGTGAAACACATGACCTATTGGCAAGATTTTCTCTTATTATCCGCTCAGGGGAAGAAGCCTACATTGCCTGCCCATGTAAAAGAGAGCTGGCCTGAAGAAGAATGCCCTGGCAGTGAGGAAGAGTGGCAACAGATTATTCAGTATTTTCTTCAAGGGATTGAACAGGCATGCACGATCGCCCAAACTGTTCAATTGGACAAAACATTGAAGGAATGGCCTGGTGAAACCCCTGGCGGTGTTCTACGGAATATTGCATCTCATAACTCCTACCATTTAGGAGAAATTGTGCTGATTCGCAGATTATTTAGTGCTTGGCCACCGCCAACAGGCGGATATCCGGTCTAAACAAGGAAAGGGTTCCACTCCATGCCCATTAACTTAAGATTTTGAATTACACCCAAAACGAAATTTTTACCACTTTACAGTTATTTATGAGAATTAAATTCATTTTTTTCATTACTGGGGAACAAACATTTTTTAAACTTGATGGAGATAGGGTATAAAAATACAAATTTCATCTCCGAAAAAAATAAAAAAACGATTGCTTGGATCCTAAGAGGCAATCGTTTTTTTTAGCTGTTTGTAATGACCAATTACAAACAGCTAAATATATTATTTTGTGTTATTTCTGTTTTCTTTCAGTAAAATTGTTTTGACTTGGTGCCATCTTTTTTGTCTCATATCTTAGTATATGAAATTATATGCACGATTTTCAAATACATCTACCGTAACTTACAATATATCAACTATTCGACAAATCTTAACAAGATTAAAATGAGACTACCTTTTCTTCCGCCACTTCCACAATTTCTAAAATTTGTAGCAGGTTCTCCACTTCATAAGTCGGCTTAACACTCGTCGTATTCTCTTTTAAACTCGGATTATACCAACACGTATCAATACCGTAATCTTCTCCGCCTTTCATATCAGAAGTTAGCGAATCTCCAACCATTAGTACACTTGATTTATCAGTAATCCCAAACTTCTCAAAAGCATAATCAAAAATCTCACGCGCTGGTTTTTGATGGCCGACCTCTTCAGAAATAATAATATGATCAAAGAAGTTACATAAAGGCGAATTTCCAATTCTCGATTGTTGCACTTTTGTGTATCCATTCGTAATGATACCTAACTTGCAATCTTGAAGGTTCTCACATAATTGCACTGCACCATCTATAAGATGTACTTCTTTTCCTAAGTTTTCAAGGTATACATCACTAAATTGCTGCGCATCTACTTCTAGAGTATGAAGAGCAAATAATTGTCTAAATCGATCTACCGCTAATTCACTTAGCGTAATCATTTTATTCTCTAAATCTCTCCATAATCCATTACTAATCTCTTTATAACTTGCAAGATAATCATTATACCCTGTAGGCATGCCAAATTGTACAAACGCGTTATGTAATGCGTTTCTTTCTGTTTTAGGGAAATCTAATAATGTATCGTCTACGTCGAATAGTATTACTTTGTATTTCATGATGTTCGCCTCAATTCCTATATTCTCATAGCTTAATTATAGCAACAATAATAAAAGGAGGCTAATCCAATCAGCCTCCCTCCTCATTATTTATCCCGCATTAACGGGCAGTCCGATTGGTGAAGGCTAATAATCAGTGTGGATGCCCCCACACTGATTAAAGTTTCACTTTATCTTCTAGCAATAACACTTTCATTTCCTCTAACGATTCTTTCGTAAAGCCAAGAGCTTTTTCAGCGTATGCTTCCACTGATCCATATTGCTTTTTAACTTCATCAATCGCAGCTTGTAAATACTCAGCACGTGCTTCAAACATTGCACCTAATATTGCTCTACTTTCGTCGTTCTGTAATTTCACACCTAAAAAGGCCATCATTTTTTCATTTAACTTTTCACGGAAACCGTTACTTAGTAAGTAGTCTTCCATTACTGTTTTTTCCGGTACACCTAGTAAAAGTAATAATAATGCTGAGCCAAATCCTGTACGGTCTTTTCCAGCTGTACAGTGGTTTACTAACGGTAAGTTTTCCGGGTTTTGCGCCAGTTTTAAGAAGCTCACGAATGCTTCATTACCACTTACGAAATCTTGATTCATTTTCACAAGATACTCGCCTGGTTTCCCTAACATAGAAAGGTCACCAACTTGGAAAAATTCATTTATATTCAAGTCTTTCGCCAAGTCTTGCATAACTGGTAAGCACACTTGACGAGCACCTGTAACACTTGGGTTCGGCTTATGCTTCACTTCAAAATCTGTACGGTAGTCACAAATTAATTTTAAGCTAGACTTCTGTAAATACTCGATATCCCATTCTGTTAATCCTGCTAATTCTTCAGAACGATACAATTTACCCCATTTTACTTTACGGCCTTCAGTCGTTTCATATCCTCCCATATCACGGAAGTTAAACGCACCTTGTAATGGTAATCTACGCTCAGCTACTGTCACTGCTTGTCCATTACTTCCTACTAACCTAAAATATGGACGCTCATTTTCACTCGGGTTTTCAATTGTACATGCTGAATCCCCACTTACTGTTACAAGTAGTTCTCCATTTTCTTCAATATGATTTGGTGAAGTACTCCAATAAATACGAACTTCTTCTATATTATTTTCCCACTTTATATGTAACGTATTATCTTCATTTCGTTCTACAGTTGCTTGTAGCCAATTTCTTTGTTGCTTCATACTTTCACCAACGCTTTCTTCGTATAGTCTAATCCTTCTCTATTGTATTATAGGAACGCTTACTTTGTCGTTTCGATTTTTCTTTTTATCTTACAAACATGCAAAAAGTTCTTTTACTTGTTCATAAGTTGTACACGGATTCCCGCTAAATGAGTTCGAGAGAGTAAGCCATCCATCCTTCTAAAACCTTCTCACATATCGCTCAGTAGAGCTCAGCTGCTGACATCCGTTCTTTTCAAAGACATCCTTCATCCACTCGTTTTGTACATTTGTCTCGCCAATATAATAAGATGCGCCTATTTCTTTTAAGACAAACATTGCCCCTGTAAAGAATGCTGCTTCATACCCTTTATTTCGCATATTTGGAGCGACTGCGAAATACATAAGTTTTCCTTCTTCTAACGTACCTCTTTCAATATGCGGGATTACAATTCCTATTGGCTCTTCATCGATACTTGCTGTTAAACAATGTTCTTTCCATTGCCCACCTATTTCTTGTAGCATCGTATTTACAAATTGATCATAATCGATTTGTTCTCCCGTCACTTCATTCCACAGTGAATAAAAAGCGTCTTCGCCCATCTCTTCAATAAGCTTAAAATCAATATCACTTTTTATATCTTCCACTTCATATATATCCTTAAATACAATCATGTTTTCAGTAATATATTCAAATGAATACGTTTCGAAACATTTCTTATACACATCATAATTTGGGCTTTTTGAAGAAATCTCAAATTGAAATTCTTCTATTCCATCTTTTTCAGCTTCAGCAACGCAATATTGCATTATCTCTTCTAATTGCTCTTCTGTAAAAACCTCTGCATCATTTTCTTTTATCATTATAGAAGAAGCATTTTTTCTTATTTTAAAATGTTTTTCTAACTGTTCTATAGTCATCATATACTTCCCTCATCTATGTCATACTCGAATTTCTACTTGTTCTCCTTGCATGAGCAGGATTGTCCTTGAATATATAGAATACTAGAAAACATCGCATCTTTAAAGTGCGGAGGAGGTTCTCCATTGGATATTACAGCGCTGCAACAACAGTTAGAGCTTATACAACAAAATGACTATACGCAACTGCAACATATAGATATTAATGAGTTAACGCTCAATATGCTTCAGTATATCGGAACAACTGATAGTTACGTTCGTTACCAACTTATATATAAATGTTTTGCACATTTCATTCATCATGAATTCCTTATGGATGATCAGTTGAAATTACTTCTACAAACTTGTTTAAGTGATGAGTATTTATATTGTGACATTCACTCCCCACTTACAGATGGGGTTTTCACACGTTCTTATACTGTTTCGTTACTTGCATTAATACTCCAATTCGCTAACTCGCACTACTTTTTTACAGAGGAGGATATCGAAGAAATAAAAAACAAACTCATTACATACACAAACTTAGAAATGGATTTTCGAGGCTATATTGAAAATAAAGGATGGGCTCATTGTCTTGCCCACGTATCTGATGCCTTTTCTGAAATTGTTCACAATTCCTATACGACCTTTGAATGGTACGAGGAATTAATTCATTGTTTATTAAATAAAATTTTCATCCCATCGGATCTTTTTCATAATAATGAAGATGAACGAATTGTTACACCGTTACTATCTATGCTATATCATGACTTCCCGCAAGATGAGTTAATTTCAATTATTTATAAAAAAATAAAAAGGCTTCCTCAAATTAGAAAACGCCTTTCCCTTAATGAGTATTGTATTTTATGCGCAAACATTAAAATCTTTTTACGCACATTATTTTTTAGAACAAAAGATGATCATAACTTAGCATTTACAGCACGTAAAACAGAAAAAATGTTAAAAGAACTGCCTAATTATTATTAAATATAAGGAGAAGAATTATGGGCTATATTGAGGACATGAGAAATCTAGTAGGAAATCATCCACTCATTTTAATCGGATCACACGCCATTATATTAAATGAGAAAAATGAAATATTATTGCAGCTCCGTACAGATTTTAATCGCTGGGGCATTATTGGTGGCGCCTTAGAATATAACGAAACGTTAGAAGACGCTTTACAACGAGAAGTATATGAAGAAACTGGACTTATCATTAAAAATCCAGAACTATTCCGTACATACTCAGGACCTGATTTCTTTCAAATCTATCCAAACGGCGATCAAGTACATGGTGTACTCGTTGTTTATATTTGCCGAGAATTCCACGGTCAGCTTATATGTGATCAAACTGAGTCAAAAGAATTACGCTTCTTTCCGCTTGATGAGTTACCTATTACTCTTCATCCAGTTATTGAACGTATTATTAGGGAGTTTCAGCACTCCAATTAAAAAACATTACATATTGTATATAGAAATAAAACAACCTCATTTCCCGTCATGATAACGCGAAATGAGGTTGTTATCGTTCAGCATAAATCCCTATTCCCCCAAAAATAACCAAATGATATTAACGTTCACTTTCTACAGCTGTATATCCCCTTACAAATAAGAGTGTTATATAAGAAGTAATGAATGAAAAAATAGTATACATGCCCACCCAAAAGAAAAATGATGGATCATACAATGTAACATTTAACATAAGAAAAATGAGAAATATTACCATTGGCATCACATAAAATGTACCTAATTTATATGTCCCAGCTATTGAAAAAATAAAAATAAGCAATGGATATATACAGAAAATAAAAATGAATTCACTCACTGTTATGTCCCCCTTTCTGAAGAAATAATAGGTTTCTCGTAAACATTTTGGGGAACAACAAAGTTTTATTTTTTATCAGTTATTAATAAATATAATGTTAGATTGTTATCTCAATCTGATTTCCTTCAGGATCACTTACTACACTTTCATAGTAACCATCCCCTGTAGTACGCGGGCCGTTTAACACAGGGTATCCTGCTTCTCTTAATGTATTAGTTAATTCGTTCACTTTTTCTTTACTACCTACAGAAAAAGCAATATGCGCATATCCTATTGTTTGTACTTGTGTTTTACCGTCTATCCCTACTTGTCTCATAAGTTCTAGACGCGCTCCACCTTCAAAAGTTATAAAATAAGATTCAAACTGCTTTTTCGAATTGTGATATAAGCTATTTTCTTCACCACCAAAGTACTGTTTATAGAAATCACGCATTCCTTCTAAATCATTTACCCAAATTGCTACATGTTCAATTTTCATAATCGACACCTTTTCTTTTACAGTATTCAACCAACAATTTGATATTTAATTTTCTTTGCTTGTTCTTGTTATCATCAGATCAAGTCCAAGACTTTTTAATCCATATAAATAATCTTCTTTCCAATCGCTCACTGTTATTTTTGGAATATGTTCCGCTGGAATGTACTTCGGACAACTTTTTACAATTTGATCTATTACAAATTGATTCACTTCATCGTTACAGAAAATAAACACATGAGGATTAATAATAGCTATAAATGCAGAGATTAAACGGGTAATAGCATCTATATTATATTTCTCTGGATTATTAGAATCTCTCACTTCATCTCCACTTCTCAAAGCTTGTAAGAAATTTTTATTATCATACTGCGGAACGAAAGATATCTCTCCTGAGAAAAAGGTACTTCCTCTTACCACATCTCCATTTATCATAATACCTGCACCTGGACCATTTTGACCTGAATACAAATATACAAGAGATGAATTATCATCATTTCCAGTGTTTTTATAATAGCCAAGGACTGCGGCATTCATATCGTTTTCTATTACTACAGGTATAGAAAACAGGTCCTCCAAGTGACTTTTCAAATTAAAATTCTGAAACTTTTCATAACCAGGTATATAAAAAATACGACCATTATCAACCGAACCGGGCACACCAATTGATATAGAGCTTATTTTCGGAAATGTAGCTATAAGACTTTCTATATGTTTAGATAATAGGTTTACGCCAGTATCAATTAATACACTTGAAGTACTTCCTTGTTCTTTTACTTCCCCTAAACAGTTAAAAATTGTATAGTTCGTCTCATTTTTTTCTAAAAATATCGCTAAACCTAACATATATTCCGGATTATACGCATATCGTTTTGCTCTTCTTCCACCACTTGAATCATCTAAACCGACTAGAGTGATTTCTCCGTCTTGTTTCATTTTTTCTATAAATTTACTCACAGTTGGAAAACTGATTTCTAATGTATTACTAAGTTCAACTTTCGTTGCACTACCTTGCTCTAGAAGAGCTGTACGAATGCCGCGAAGGATCGTCTCTTTAATCGATTTTTGAGTAACAAATTGTTCACTCAAATCGCTCACCACCTTAATCAACATACTTATTAAACACTTTTAATAAGTTGCGTTGACAATATATCATACATCATTTTCTAAAGCAATAGAGATGATACATTTCCGCTGGCATGCACTCCTTATTTAGCTCGATTTATTCTCTCTCGTAACAGACGATACAATTCCAGACAAGAGAACAAATAATAAAACAGCTAACAAGGCATTGCGTATCCCGAATGCTTCCCCCAGTATACCTAAGAATGGTGGTCCGACTAAAAATGCTGTATAACCGATTATAGAAACTGCAGCAACATTAGAAGTCGCATTTTCACGGTCATCTCCAGCAGCTGACAGACCAATTGGGAACCCTAGCGCTGCACCAATCCCCCACAGTACTACACCAAATGCTAGAAAATACGAATTACTCCCAAATATTACGATTGAAATTCCTAGAATCGCCATCATAATGGTGGCACGTACGACAGCGACACGACCGAATCGATCAAGGAAATAGCTGCTACACATACGAGTTAACGTCATTGCTAATACAAAAATTGTGTACATAATAGAACCTGCCACTATACTTTGCTCGTGTCCATCTACCATCACGATAGGTAGCCAATCATTTGCACTACCTTCTGCAAATGCCATTCCGAGTACAAAAAGACCAATTAAAAGCACCTTTTTTTCCATACGTAAGGTCGTATGCTTCTCTCTCCTTTTGTTCCACGATTTCTCCTTCTTTCCTGTTCCATGCGGAAGAAAACGATACACCATACATACAAGTAATACAAACACGACCGAAATCGCAAGAAACTGATACAGAATCGGGATGTGAAGCGACGCTGCGACAGAACCACTGAGCGCGCCTACTAAAGTTCCTACACTAAAAAAGCCATGGAATTTCGGAAGAAGAGTTGTTCCTAATTTCTGCTCAATGGAAGAACCTTCTACATTCAATGCGACTTCCGCCAATCCGTAGCCTACTCCAAATACTAGTAAGCTACTAAAAGCCCCCATACTAGAAACAAAATAAATATTTATACCTAAACAAATCAATCCAACAATCATAAAAAACATACTGCCTATAATAACGTCTCTAGCTCCCTTACAGTCAATGAAGCGGCTTGCACTCAGTAAACCAATTATTGAACCGACAGATAGTCCGAATAAAATCCAGCCCATTTCTGCATTTGACACTGCTAACATATCTCGAGTAGCTGCTGTTCTTGAAATCCATGTAGCAAACGCGACACCTGGCAAAGCAAATAAGAGAAAAAGAGCATTTCGAGAGGCAAGTAATGTCTTTGTATGATTATACGCACTATTTTTCTTCATATGAAACACCTTTCACATTGTCTATACGATACGACACCAGTTTATTCATGCATCCGTGAAAAATGATTTCTATAAGTCTATCATTTTCATAACTTTGGCTGGATTACCACCAACTACTACATTATTAGGTACATCTTTTGTCACAACTGCCCCTGAAGCAATTACAGCGTTGTCTCCAATTGAAATACCAGGGTTAATAATAGCTCCCCCACCAACCCAAACATTGTTACCAATCTTTACAGGCTTTCCATATTCTTTTCCAGAATTCCGCTCTACCGGATGTAAAGGATGAGTGGCCGTATAAATATGGACACCAGGTGCAAACATACAATTATCACCGATTCGAACTTCACAAACGTCCAAAATAACACAATTGAAATTTGCGAAAAAGCTCTTTCCAATGTGGATATTGTAGCCGTAATCACAACGAAAATCAGGATTAATGTGGGTTTTTCCGTCAGCTGAAGAACCTAAAAGCTGCTCTAACAAGGTAAAGCGGCTTTCATCACCAGTCTCCATCGCCTCGTTATAAAGGCGTGTTAAACGTTTTGCCTCAATCCTATCAGCTACTAATTCTTCGTCATCCGCAATATACATTTCTCCCGCCAACATCTTTTCTTTCTCAGTTTTCATCTAATCATCTCCTTCGTTATCGAATGAATCAAACTTATTAAATCAGTTTAATAAGTGACTTTAATGTTACTTATTAAACACGTTTAATAAGTAACCCTATATTAACATATTTTTATTAATATGCAATTAATAAATTCAGTAAAAAATGCGAATCCCTCATTTTACATGCAGATAAAACGAATAAATAATTAAGATTCACATAGAAAAAAACAAGGGAGCGCTCAGCGTCCCCTCTCAAATCCAATCTGTTTTTTAATTTCCACCAAATTCACCTTCGCAATAGCCCGCGCCCTCTCAGCACCTTTTTCTAACGCTTCATATAGTAAATGTGGATCATTCATATAATTTCCGTATTTTCCCCTAGGTCCTGAGAGTTCACGATTTACAACGCGGAATAACTCTTTTTTCACATCGCCCCATCCGATTCCAGTCTCATACTTTTCGCGTAACGCCTGAATTTCGTCTTCCTTCGCAAATTCTTTATATATCATAAATAACGTTTCTAGTTCTTTCGGTTCATTCGGAAGTGAGGAATCTGTTTTTATTTTAAATATTAACTTTCTAAGTTTTTCTTGCTCTGCAAATAATGGGATAACATTTCCGTAACTTTTACTCATCTTTCTTCCATCAAGTCCCGGTAAAATTGCCCCTTCTTCTTGTATGACATACTCTGGAAGCGTAAATGTCATACCAAATGTATGATTAAAGTACGTCGCAATGTCACGAGCAATTTCAATATGCTGAATTTGATCTTTTCCGACAGGTACATGAGTAGCTTGAAATAATAATATATCAGCCGCCATTAAAATCGGGTACGTATATAATCCCATATTCACACCTGCATCAATTTCTAATCCCGCTTCTTTATTTTGCTCTACCTTCGCTTTATATGCATGGGCACGATTCATAAGTCCTTTCGGAGTTAGACAAGCTAATATCCAAGCTAATTCTAGAATCTCTGGCACTTCTGTTTGTCGATAGAAAATAACATCTTCTCCAAGTCCGAGTGATAACCATGTAGCTGCTACCTCTTTCGTGTAACTACTGAACTTTGCTGGATCATGCACAGCATTTAACGCATGATAGTCTGCTATGAAATATAACGCTTTTCCTTCTTTGTTTTTTGACATTTGTAATGCAGGTTTAATCGCACCAATATAATTGCCTAAATGCGGGTAACCTGTTGGTTTAATTCCTGTTAACATAATTTTCTCGCTCATCCTAACTCCTCCTTTCTCAAAATAAAAAGAGCCCCTCATCCTAAAAAAAGGACGAGAGACTCCCGCGGTACCACCTTAATTAGCTATATTATAGCTCACTTCAACTTCTTAACGTGAAGTAACCGTCTTCGCCTACTCATTTAAGCTAGAAGCTCCAGAGCCCATTCCATATTCATCACTTACTGATTCCCACCAAATATCAGCTCTCTGAAAAGTTTTGAATATGTACTCTTCTCTTTCATTGCTTTTTAGTTTTTTTTACAGTTTATCACATTTCCTTTCCAATTAAACCCTAATTTTTTGTTTTATATAGCAGGAATTTCCACCTTAATTGTCTAATAATATATAGGTTTGCAGAAATACTCGAAACAACTTTGGAGGTTTTTTCATGGTAAAATATATATCCATTTTAGGTTCAACAGGATCCATTGGCACATCTGCATTAGATGTCGTTTCCGCTCATCCTGAACATTTTAAAATCGTCGGTTTAACCGCAAATTATAATATCGATCTTCTCGAAAAACAAATCGAATCTTTTCAGCCTCGTATTGTAAGCGTAGCGACAAAAGAATTAGCGGACACATTACGTTCTCGTATTTCAACAAATACAAAAATTACATATGGAACTGATGGTTTACTTGAAGTATCTACCCATCCTGATACAAATCTTGTATTAAGTTCAGTTGTCGGTGTTTCAGGTTTACTCCCAACAATTGAAGCATTAAAGGCGAAGAAAGATATCGCTATCGCTAACAAAGAAACTTTAGTTGCAGCTGGACATATCGTCACCGAACTAGCGAAACAAAACGGATGCCGCCTAATTCCAGTTGATAGTGAACATTCAGCCATTTTCCAATGTTTAAATGGGGAAAATAATAAGGAAATCGAAAAATTAATTGTTACAGCTTCTGGCGGCGCTTTTCGTGATAAAACACGTGAAGAAATGAAAATATTACAAGCGAAGGATGCTTTAAAACACCCAAACTGGTTAATGGGCGCAAAACTAACGATAGATTCTGCCACGTTAATGAATAAAGGGTTTGAAGTGATGGAAGCTAAGTGGCTATTCGATATTCCTTATGAAAAAATTGATGTTATGATTCATAAAGAAAGTATCATTCACTCTTTAGTGGAATTTATTGATGGATCAGTCATGGCACAGCTCGGTGCTCCTGATATGAGAATGCCGATTCAATATGCGTTTCACTACCCTACTCGACTACCTTCATCCTATGAAAAATTAAATTTATTAGAAATTGGTAGTTTGCATTTTGAAAAACCAAATTTAGAGAAGTTCCCCTGTCTACAATATGCATTTGAATGTGGAAAAATTGGCGGTACAACTCCAGCCGTATTAAATGCAGCGAACGAAATTGCAAATGCACTATTTCTTAAAAATGAAATTGCATTTTTCGATATCGAAAAAACAATTTACAATACAGTTGAAGCTCATCATAACGTAAAAGATCCTTCACTCGATGATATATTAGAAGCTGATCAATGGGCACGCCAATACACAAATCAATTGTTAATGAAAAAGAGCTAAAACAGGTTTCTCTGTTTTAGCTCTTTTTTCACGTATTCAACTTCACAAATCTATAACCGTGCGTAACTAAAACTTTTAATATCGCATACCCTGGAATTGCTAAAATAATCCCCATAATTCCAAATAAATTCCCCGCAGTTAAAATGATAAATATAATAGTAATCGGGTGAATATCTAACTTTTTCCCCATGACTTGCGGAGAAATAAATTTACCTTCTGCTAATTGTACAATCATCATAACGATAATTACTTTTAACACCATTGATGGCGAGTCGATAAATGCGATAATTAAAGCTGGTGTAATTGCAATGATTGGTCCTACGTACGGAACGATATTTACAATCATCGCTAAAATAGCAAGTAGTACCGCATATTTAATACCAATAATAAGATAACCGATTAATAGCATAATACCGATAAATAAACTAACAATAATTTGTCCTCTAATATACGAACTAATCGCATAATGCATATCATCTAGTATTCTCTTCGCAGCTGGTTGTCTTTGCTCAGATATAAACTTTAAAAAATGATTCGGTAATTGCTCACCATCTTTTAAAAGATAGAACAAAATAAATGGAACCATTACAAATGTTAAAACAACTTCAGTAATTGTACTTAAAAATCCAGTTACATTTCCTGTTACTGATGATAATGATTTTGTAAAGTTCATTGTAGAATCTTTTACAATATTAGCAAAATCAACATTTAAACTTTCCTGCATTCTACCAATTACATTACTTTCTCCAAATTTACGTGCTGCCCTTTCGATTTCATGCCCGAAATATGGCAAGTTATCTATTAAAGCATTTACTTGATCTTTAATAATTGGAATAACCGTGACCGCAAGAAAAACAAATAATCCAAGAACAATTATATATATCGAGGCAATTGACACAATTCTCGACACACCTTTTCTTTCTAAAAGAGAAACGAATGGATGCAATATATAAAATAGTACTCCCGCTAATAATACTGGGAAAAAGATTGTTTTTAAAAATACGACGAACGGTGTAAAGACGAATGATATTTTTGTAAGTAATAATATATTTACAAACAGCAACGCGAATCCAAGTAGTACAGCTAAATAATTTTGTTCTTTAAAAAACTTTTTCAACTTATCTCTTTTTCTTATATTTACTTTCTCCAAATGTACCACCTCTCTAATTAGGAAAAGCCCTAAAAGGGCTTTATAAAACAATCAGTAATAACCTTTATTTTCTTGCAACTTTTACTACAAATGATACAATAAGAATTAACACAATTGCACCTAATAATGCTGGCACGACATGAATCCCACCAAATGATGGCCCAAAAGATCCAAATAATCTACTACCTAACCAAGCTCCTAGTAAACCAGCAATTATATTTCCAAACATACCAGCTGGAAAATTTTTACCCGTTATAGAACTAGCAATTATACCTATAATAGCACCAACTATTAATGTAATAATCCATCCCATTTTTAGTCCCTCATTTCTATTATAGTTTGTATTATCAAATACAAGAGTAGCTAAACTCTTATATAAGATTACGTATTTATCTACGCTAACCATATCCTACTATAGAAATATACCTACGAACATTTTATGTATGGAGATACATATATTATATGCAAAAAAGAAAAAAATTGTCAAACTTACCCACAAATCAATTATATTAATATATCATATTTAAAGGAGGCGTTATTATCTATGATTCATAAATTACTTCCCACTTCTTATGAAGTAGCAACATCCATTTTAAATGTTCAACTTCCAGCTTATAAAATTGAAGCAGACTTTTTAAACAGTACTGCAATACCTCGTTTATATGATACTGTAAACGATATTCAAAATTGTGATGAAACATTCTATGGATATTTCTCTGAAAATAAACTCGTCGGCTTTATTTCTTTTATACAAGAAGAAGAACTAATCGATATCCACAGATTAGTTGTATCGCCCAATTTTTTTCAAAAAGGAATCGCAACGAAACTGCTACTTTATATATTTAACATGTTCTCGTCTTCAATGACATACATTGTACAAACAGGTAAAGCCAATACTCCAGCTCTCGCATTATATAAAAAACACAGCTTCATTGAAGTAACAGATACAACACTACCTGATGGCATGATCCTTACGCAACTAAAAAGACAGAAAACACAAAATAGTTTGACTTAATTGTTTATTTATGTTATTTTTTACTTTATACAACCTTTTGCTGAATCCAAATTTTGGAGCGGGGGAACCATTTTTGTAGCTATGCTACTTGGGGCGAATCTTTTTTAAGTAGGGAAACTCTCACTTCCCGAGTCCGACAGCTAACCTCGTAAGCGTAATGGGAGAGGAAGGTGCTTTTTGCCTATGTTACACACTTTGCCTCCTTAGTTATAAATATGGAATCGATATCAATCAGAAAACTATATTTATAGAAAAGGAGACTGGTACAATGTTACGTTTATCAGATCACGCAATAAAAATGATGGAGCAAAGACTTCGACTCGAACAACACCGCACATATCAAGCAAATAAAGTTGTAGATAACTTACATCACAAATACTTCTTTCAGCATATTTTTCAACCGAAAAGATAAAGAAAATGTTTATTTAATATTAAAAAACACAAGGTGTGTCTATAAAGACATTCCTTGTGTTTTTTATATTCCCTATACTTTTTATAATATCCTCACTACATTTAAACTTGCTGTAATCGTGCCTGCTATAGTGGTCACATGCCCAACACCTAATGGGCCATTTTGTAATATTAACGTTGAATTTGCGCTCGCGACATTCACAAGAAGTGTATTTGAAATAGCTGGTTCGATTACTACAGTTGATGTCGTTACATTTTGTATAAAACTCCCTGTTACTTGAGTTCCATTTAATAGCAATCTGACAGATACTGTCTCATTCCCACCACTTACATCCCCTTGGAAATAGTAGCTTACTAAATATATTCCTGGTGTGGATACTGTGACAGTTGTAGCACTAGTTAAAGATACACCAGTTCCATATACAGTAGATCCTGAATTAATTGGAATGTTGGCATTTGCTACAATTGTACTTGTTGATGTAGAAAAGAAATACCCACCACCTGTTGATATAGCAGATGATCCAGTTGCTCCGGTTGAGCCCGTTAGGCCAGTCGCACCTGTTGGACCCGTTACTCCTCTTATTCCTTGTATCCCTGTCGGTCCAGTCGCACCTGTTGAACCAGTCGATCCAGTTGCTCCAGTCGATCCGGTCACTCCTTGTGGACCTTGCACTCCTTGAATTCCTTGAGAACCTGTTACTCCAGTTGCCCCGGTTGTTCCGGTTGCTCCCGTGGCACCTTGTGGACCTTGAATTCCTTGTGGACCTGTTACTCCCGTCGATCCAGTTGCTCCTGCCTGCCCCGTTATCCCTTGTGGACCTTGGATTCCTTGAATACCTTGAGGACCTTGTGGACCAGTTGCTCCTCTAGGTCCAGTGATTCCCGGAGGCCCGACCGGACCTTCATGCCCTCCAGTTGGGCCTGTTGGACCACTGTTACCAGTAGGGCCAGTTGCTCCTTCAAGCGGAAGAGGCAGTGCCACTCCAAATTTTTTGCACTTTCTATGATGACGCACAACAATCCCCCTTCCCCAAAATAATTACACTTTTTATATGAAATGCATTTTTATATGAAAAGTACATCTTTGACCTCATTTTTTAAAAATAAAGAAGCCTATCATTTCATTTATTTGAAATGATAGGCTTCTTTTTATAAAGCATTTTACTTCCTCGCCTTAATAATAAAAGTAGTTGGTACCATTCTAGCTTTATATAAAGAATAATATTTCGTAGAAGGTGTAGCTACTTCTTCATCAAATACACGAGACGGTTCAGGCTCTTCTATTCTCTCAATTGTAAATCCCACTCTATTTAACTCATTTATGTATGTACTTATTTTTCTCTTATATAATGTCGCTTGTACATTTTCTCCTTTAAATGTTTCAAACGTAATAGGAGTTTCCTCATGATAAGAAGACTTAAAAGCAATTTCTTCTGTACCATATTGTAAATTTGAATATACCGGATGCTCCCAACTAAAAACAAAGCTTCCTCCTGGCTTTACATATGAATGAATCAGTTCCAACGTTTTTCCTAAATCTGAAGTCCAACCTAATGCATAAATGGAATATACAATATCAAAATACCCTTTCGGAATATCCACTTCCTCTTCCATTGCTTCCTCATATTCATTTTGTTCAAACATTTCAATTGCCTTCTTGTTAATGTTCAAGTAACTACCTCCGAAGTGAATGAATTCATCTATTCCCTATCATTATTTTAATATGTAAAAATTGTAATTTCTATAAAAATAAGATTGCTTCGTATTAAGCTCTTTCTCCTGTCTACATTTCATCATATATTTGGATATCCAATTCGTAATGATTTTATCAACACCGCTTTGTAAAGAAAATAAATACCTACTGTAAAAATACTGATTCTCAACAATAAGTAAACTTTTCAATCTCCCTTAAATTGGATATATAACCTATATTAATTTACATATTATGGTACAATAAAAAGTGCTAGCTAAACATTTACGTTCCACACTAGCTGTCTAGCAATACCAAAATCAAAAATCACTTGAAATTGGGGGATGTTATGAAAAAGAAATTAATTGTTCTTCTATTCATCGGAATCATTTTATCCGGATGTTCAACTATAGTAGAAAATTCTTTAGAAACCGGAAGCGGCAGTATTGAATTATTAACACCAACGATTACAACAAAAGATAATGAATTAGAAATTAAGACCGAGGGCATTGATGAAAATAAAGTGACTTTTATTTATGTAGCCAATAAAAAAGTATTGGAACAAAAAATAAATAATGGTGAATCCTACAAACTTAACATTAAAGATATCGAGCACGCTCATAGGACAGACTACAAGCCAAGAGTTCAACTTTTGCAAACGAAAGATGATAACGAAGATGGAGACATGGCAACCTTTAAACAAGTTAGATATACAGTTGAAAAAAAGTAGTTTTATAGTTATTTCATTTAAATATAACAACCGAAAATATACTTTTAACAGAGGGTAAATATAAGAGGTGCTAATATGAAAAGACGATGGATTTTTTGGTGGATTGGTAACATATTTTGGATTACCATTTTTGGGATATTGGCAGCTATCATTTGGCTAAGAGAGGTTGATGGTGCTGGTGTGACTCAAACACCAGAGCTTAAATTAGTGGCATTTATCGTTTTATTAATTGCATTTATATTACCGATAATTATTCAATCTATATGGCTAATTGTTAATTTGAGAAAGAGCAATAAAAAATAATCATACATAATTTTTTTAGAATTATACGAGAAATCATAAAAAAAGAGAGGAATTTTTCAAAAAATAGATTCCTCTCTTTTACATTTTCGTATTCATATAGGATTATGGTTATAAACTTATTTTTAAGCCATACTACTCCTTTTTTTTTTTACGATGCATGTTCATCTTTCTTCTTCTTCAACAACGCTCTCTTCTTCATCGCCTTCGTTAAGTATCCACCTTTAAACGAACGGATTTCATAAGAAGACATAAATGCTTTTGGTGCAATTTCATTAATAATTTCTAACAGTTCTTTTTCTCTAGAACGCTTTGCAACGATATCTAAGCGATAACGTATAGAATTTATTCCTTCACCTTCAAATACTGTAACGCCAAATCCAAAATGGCGTAATTCATTTACTAATTCATTACAACGGTCTAGCAAACTAACTTGATACGTAATATATCCAATTGCTAATTTATTTTCTATATAACCGCCTAATAATAGTCCCGCACTAAAGCCGATGACATAGGCAACAATGTTCATCCAATTTGATAAATCTTGAAACACAATACCTAAACTGACAATGTAAATAGCCCCTTCTAACAATCCTACACCTGCAGCGGATCTTGTTTGATTCTTTACAAGCAAAATCGTACGGATTGTTAAAGTTGGAACGTAAATAATTTGAAGCACAAAAATAAGTAAAGCTTGTAACATTGGTATCCACCTCTTTCGCAAATTCTTTTGTCATGATAACATACATAAGCTTTAGAAATCGATGGGTTTTTTAATTTTTTTTAATTTTTTTTCATACTATTGAAATGCCCCAAAAATAAGCGTATTATGTTTGGCATAAATTCGATAAGTACCAGTAAATCATTCGTATTATATCATTTATTTTTAAACGCAAAAAAGGAACCTGATTAGGTCCCTTTCATCAGAGTTCTATGTTTTTCGAAGCATTTTCCTTTTGCTTCTCTTCTTCTTTTACTAGCTGCATATTTGCATAGGCTAAATTCGCAATCATTAAAAAGTGTCCACCCAATATTCCAGTACCGAATGCCCACATTTCCATTTCATGCTCAATTTCAAACATAATGATAGCCCCTAATATTGCGGCTGCAAATCGGTTTAGAACTCCTAATCCAGGAGCCTTTTCTTTCATCACGATACTTCTTCCTAATTTCTCCACTCTGCGAGCTAATAGCCAAAGACAATATGCGCTAACTGCTAAACCGATACCGAACCCTGTCACTTGTTTCCCAAACGGAGTAACCGCCCACATTAGTAGTAAACCACTAAAGATCGTATACAATTGTAATCGATATACACGTAAGGCTACTTGAATCAAAATATCCGCTCCTAATTTCACATTTTATTATGTGTCAGAAGAAAAGCAGCAACTTACACAGTTGCTGCTTTCTCTTGTTCTTGTTCCATTTTTTGAATTTCAACACGTTTAATTTGATAAGCATCTTTTTCTAACACTTTAAATTCATAGCCTTCTGCTTCAACGTATTGTCCTTCTTCGATTTCATGATTTTGCATCATAATCCATCCACCGATTGTATCCACATCGTCTTCTTCAATGTGTAATCCAAACAAATCTTTTACTTCTGAGATAAGCACTTTTCCATCAACAATTTTATGATACTCGTTCACATGTTGAATTGGTGGTGCTTCATCTTCATCATATTCATCACGAATTTCGCCGACGATTTCCTCCAATATATCTTCAAGCGTTACAATTCCAGCTGTTCCTCCGTACTCATCATATAAAACAGCCATTGGAATTCGCTTCTTCTGCATTTGCAGTAATAAATCATGAATTGGAGTCGTTTCCATAACTTCAATAATCGGACGCATATACGTGCGAATCGATGATAAATCTTCTTGATCGTTGTTCATATATCGAATAAAGAAATCTTTTACGTTGACCATACCGATAATATCATCTTTATCTTCTCCAAAAATCGGATAACGTGTGTATCGTTCATTTTGGATTACTTTCATGTGTTCTTCTACTGAATCTTCAAGATAGAAACCAACGATTTCTGTACGCGGTACCATTATCTCTTTCGCGATGCGATTATCAAATTCAAAGATATTATTTACATACTTGTATTCAGCTTGATTAATTTCGCCACTTTCATAGCTATCTGAAAGAATAAGACGTAATTCTTCTTCTGTATGAGCTACTTCATGTTCAGAAGCTGGTTTCAAACCGAATAAACCAGTTATAACACGAGCTGAACCGTTCAATACCCAAATAAATGGATACATGATTTTATAGAACATCATTAACGGAGTTGCCAATAACAACGTTACTTTTTCAGCCTTTTGAATTGCCAGCGTTTTCGGAGCTAATTCCCCTACTACAACGTGTAAATATGTCATTAGCATAAAAGCAAGACCAAAAGTTAATACTGATGAAATAGAAGGATTTATGTTCCATTTCTCAAATAACGGGTGTAATAACTTTTCGATTGTCGGTTCACCTAACCAACCTAATCCCATCGCTGTAACTGTAATACCTAATTGACAAGCAGATAAATATTCATCTAAATTTGTTGTTACCTTTTTCGCTGCTAATGCGCCGCGTTTCCCTTCCGCAACAAGCTGATCAATGCGACTTGAACGTACCTTAACAATCGCAAACTCTGCTGCTACGAAAAATCCAGTAAATGCGATTAAAATCGCAACCATGACTAAATTAAATATTTCCAATGAATCCCCTTAGTTAAAAAACTAAGGTGTCCACCTCCTGTATACTATAATGTTTTCTTATTTGTTCGTTAGAAAACATAGCCCGATACAAAAATTAAAGAGGTCGGATTTCACTTATTCTATAATAATAGAGCAAGTGTCTGTATTAAAGCTGTCGTTTGACCAGATAAAGATTTCGATATTTTTTCACGTTGTGAATCAGTCAATTCATCTAAAAGAGGCTTTAACTCTGTTAGTTCTGCTTCTAATCTATGAATATGGTCTGTCACTTCATTCACATGTTTCGAAACGTGTTCATTGATACCGAGCAGCTTCTTCTCCTCGATCTTCTCTTTAATCTCACAAAGCGGCATATGCATTTCTTTGCACTTCTCAATAAATTGTAATGTCTCAAATGCTGTTTCGTCGTAATAGCGATAATTAGATTGAGATCGCTCCGCTTTTAAGATTCCTAGATTCGTATAATAATCAATCGTTCGTTTCGACACGTGAGCCATGAGAGCCAACTGTCCGATTCGATACACCTTCCCAACGATCTTCCCCCCTTGTTTATATTACTATTATCATACAATACATAAACTGTACAGTCAAACGTGACGGTTTGTTATTCACATTTTATGCACAATTCCATAACACTCTTTAATAATCAGAAAATTAAGTTATAATATCATTAAAAGAAGAAGGGAGGCTACGTTCATGTACTACAACACTTCATTCGAAAACGATCAACCTGTAGGCCGTCTATAATCTAAGACGGGCATCCATATAACAAGTGCACCATGCCTCGTCTTAGGGAATAAATCATAACCCTAAAAATAGACGGAGGTCATTCAAATGAAACAAACCATTTTAGGAGCTATATGTTTATCACTAGCAGCAAGTATTTGGGGCGGTATGTACGTCGTTAGTAAATACGTACTCGACTTTATCCCGCCGCTTACACTCGTTTGGCTACGCTTTATTATCGCTTTTGTTGTTTTATATGTGATTTTGAAAACAACTGAAAAAAAGCAAAAGAAAAACGTAACCATACACAAAAAAGATTGGCTATTATTCGCTTGGATCGGATTCGTAGGTTATTTCATTTCGATCACATGTCAATTTATCGGAACGAAATTATCCGATGCTCATACAGGCTCCTTAGTGACATCAGCTACACCTGCATTTATGGTTATATTTGCAGCGCTCATTTTAAAAGAGAAACTAACTGCTCGTAGACTTTTATCAACTATAATAGCGACAATCGGTGTCGTTATCGTTATCGGATGGGATTTTGAAATCGGCTCCTATTTTATCGGTACAATCATTTTAGTTGGGGCCGCTATTACGTGGGCTTTACTGTCCATTTATGTAAAAATCGCTTCTGCTCGATTTTCATCTTTAGTTATTACAACGTACGCAATATTTTTTTCACTCTTTTTCATTACACCTTTTATGGTATGGGAATTCCAAACAAATCCTATTGAACATATGAACATGTATGTAGTATTAGGCGTACTCTATTTAGGAATCATCTCAACCGCAGGTGCATTTTTTCTTTGGAATAAAGGATTAGAATTAATGGATGCTAGCATCGGCTCATTATTTTTCTTCTTTCAACCTATCGTTGGATCATTACTTGGTTGGTTCTTATTAAATGAGACGTTAAGCAGTAACTTTTTTATTGGTGGTATCCTTATTATATGTAGTGTTATAATTACTACTTTTGAAAAGCGAAAATAGTATAAAAAACAGGCAGAGACTTAGTCTCTGCCTGTTCGTATAATTGGGTCTTGATCATGGAACCCTATACAAATTGGTATACTGCTTTGTACTCCACTACATGCACTTATAAAACTACACACTGTTTTTGCAATTAAATATAAAGTAATACCTACAGCCTTTTTATCTGAATCAAAGCCATTTTCAGCATACAAATCTGCTAATTCTACTGACCTCGGTCCCTCAATATCATACGTCCATTCACAAGCCCAATCATCATCCTCTTCCTCAAGTGGAATGTAATCGTCACAAACATAGAACTGACTATTCCATTCATTATCCAAATCATACTCAAAATAAATTGCTTTTACCTCTTCACTTGCAGTAATTTCTAAAGCTTCTTTCAAACCTATCCTCATACTTTCCCTGTATGAATCTAATGGAATCAATTTAATTCGCTCCGCATCCTCACTTGACGCTAGTGTGCGACAAATATCATAATACTTCGATTCTATTTGAGATACCGATAACGAAAATACGGCTTCCTGCATTTCCTCTAAATACTGAAAAATATCCAAACTATTTCACTCCATACTCTTTACGTAGTCCAATGAACTGGACGAGACAACACTTTCGGTAATTTCGTATATTTGTCCCCTTTCGCCGCATTAATTTGCACTTGCGTAAGAAAAATACTATTTGTAAAATCTGTCCCGCGAATATCTGCATCTCGCAAATCTGCTCCGATGAGATCCGCTCCCCTTAAATTTGCATCTCGTAAATTAGCCGCAATAAGATAAGCTCCTCTTAAATTTGCTCCTTGTAAATCCCTCTTTTTAAGGTTAGCTCCCATAAGATCTGCTCCGCGGTGACTGATTCGTTTTTTACGTGCAACATTCATTTCCTTCCATACTAATTCACTCGTCTCTAAAAGGAGAATGTTCACTTCTGCACGGTGTAATGGCACATTTACTTCCATTAACTCATCTGAACTTAAATTAGAAAGACGCTCTGTCTCTTCAATTGCTTCCTTCAGCTCTTTATGAATTGTCTGCGTCGCCTTTAATAGAATAGCTTCCTTCAAATACCAAAGCATTTCATGAAGCTGATGCATAACCGGAAAAGCATCATACATTTCTCTCGCATGCTCGGCATCTGTCCGCCAATCAATTCCTTTAAACGTAACTTGAGAAATCTTTTGTCCAGCACCGAAACATTCAAATACTGTACAACCTTTATAGCCTTTTCCTCTAAGATCTCTATGTATACTACATTTATAATCTGATTGTAGATTTGTACAAGGTTTACCACCATCTTTATTCACCGCAAAATCTACTGATGCTGCAAACGGTAATGCTACACAACATAATCCAAAACATTTTTCACAATCCGCTTTTAAACTATTGTAATTTACATCCTCTTCTACACGAAAATAGTCGTTATGATTAGTCAAAATATATACCCCCTGTTGTCTTTTGACTATTTCATAATATTCCAACTGCACTAAATAATCAATTTTAAAACAAATGGACCTATTTCATTTCAAACAACAACATAATCCGTCTATTTCTTTTCATTTAAAAAGGACACCCACTACAATATTAATTATAATTAAATTAAGAACTTTCAAATAACGAGGAGGATTACGATGGCATTAGAAATGAAAACAAACTGTCAAATTTGCGACCATTCCCTTCAGCCTGATTCTGAAGCATACATATGCGTGTATGAATGTACATTTTGTGCACCATGTACAGAGGAAAGACAAAACGTTTGCCCAAATTGTGGCGGCGAGTTAGTACGTAGACCGAAGAAGAAATAGAAAAAAGCAAAGCGATATCGCTTTGCTTTTTTCTGTTTCTGGGGTATATAGAAATTCTACCAATCACAAATTAAACATTTAAAAACTTAACACAAACAGGCTCTGGTACAACAACATCAGATTGTAACAGTGTTAACTTCCCTGTCGTTTCATTTCTTGAAAATAGCACAAGATTATGTGACTTTTCATTTGTAGCAATAAGAAATTTTCCAGTAGGATCTAACACAAAGTCCCTCGGCCAATTTCCTTCTGTAGATGTATGTGCAACAAATGTAAGTTCACCTGAGTTTTGATTTACACTGAAAACAGCGATACTATTATACCCACGATTCGCCGCATATACAAAACGGCCATCAGAAGAAATATGAATAGCACTTCCTTGACTATTTCCATCAAATTCTTTTGGAACTGTAGAAATATACTGCAACTCTGTAAAGGATCCTTCTTCCGGATAATATGTTAACACAATGACTTCCGAACTAAGTTCAGTCATCACATAAGCGTACTTTCCATTTGGATGAAAAGCAATATGTCTCGGACCGCTTCCTGGGTTCACAGACAAGCTATTCACTTCTTTTAATGTACTATCTTTTATTCCATATGTAATTATTTTATCAATCCCTAAATCAACACCTACCACATATTTTTCATCAGGAGTATATCCCGCGTAATGTGCATGTGGTTTTTCTTGTCTTTCTTTATTTGGACCTAAACCTTCATGTGCCATAATAGATGAAGCAGGATTTACAGTTCCATTTTCTTCATCTACTTCAAAAGACTCAATCGTTCCTTTATGGTAATTCGCTGTAACTACCGTTTGATTTCCACTATCCACACTAATATGACAAGGAGAAGCCCCTTCTACTACTTGTCTATTTTGTTCCTCTAGCTCTCCAGTATGACTATTAATCAAATAAGCAGCTACACCACCAGCTTCTCCTTCTTTTACAACAGAATAGAGATATTGATTATTTTTGCTAATCGTTACATATGTAGGGTTATCCAGCTTAGCCGCAAGTGTTACATTACTAACTTTTTGCGCTTCCGTATGTAAAGTAAAAGTATATATTCCTTCACTATTTTCTTTCGTGTAAGTTCCAACATATCCAATAAACTCTTTGTTATCCGTCATTTTCATAACCCTCTCCCTATAGTTTTTGTTCATCACACTTCTTACTAAGCAACCTAAAACTATTATTCATTGAAAGAATATCCTAAAAAATCGGAGTACCTCTTTATACGCTACCATATTTTTCTGCCAAATAGCCTCTAAACCCACTTTTTCTGAAAAGCTGCTATACTTTCATATTCTTCTTCCAAGTGACGGGCCAAACGAATATAGATCGGTGTTAAATCTTTATATTTCTCCACACTTTCCATGTTTGGCTCATGATAAAAATTGGCACCTACCATATTAGAAACTACATGTAATGTATCTACTTCACCTAAGCTATATAAACCGAGGATTGCCGCTCCTAGGCAAGAGCTTTCGAAACTTTCAGGAACGTATACGTCTTGATGAAAAATATCTGCCATCATCTGTCTCCAAAGTTCTGACCTTGCAAAACCACCTGTCGCTTGAATTTTTTTCGGTTCGCCAATTAGTTCTTTTAACGCAAGAAGAACTGTATACAAGTTATAAATGATTCCCTCTAAAACAGCACGTATAAGATGCTCTTTCTTATGATGTAGTCCAAGCCCAAAGAAAGATCCCCGCGCATTTGCATTCCATAAAGGAGCTCTTTCGCCTGCTAAATACGGATGAAATAATAAACCATCAGATCCAGGATTCACTTTTGCCGCTATTTCCGTAAGCACTTCATATGGATCTTTTCCTAAACGCTTCCCATGCTCAACTTCTAACGTACATAATTGGTCGCGAACCCACCTAAAAATCATACCACCATTATTAACCGGTCCACCAATTACCCAAAGGTCCTCAGTTAACGCATAACAAAAAGTCCTACCTTTCGGATCCGTTACAGGATGATTTGTGACAACTCGCACTGCACCGCTCGTACCAATTGTAATAGCAACTACTCCAGGTTCTATTGCATTTACACCTAAATTCGATAGTACCCCATCACTCGCACCGATTATAAAAGGAGTAGTAACAAGTACATTCATCTCTCTTGCAAGTTCTTCATTTATCCCTATTAAACTGTGCGTCGTTGGAACAACTGTAGATAGCTTTTTATCGGTAATTCCTGCGACACGAAGAGCTGCCTCATCCCATTTTAAAAATTTCAAATTGAACATTCCTGTTGCTGATGCAATAGAATAATCAATTACATATTCCTTAAATAACTTATAGAAAACATACTCTTTAATAGAGATGAATTTATAGCTTTTTGCAAACAACTCATCATGTTCATTCTTAAGCCAAACTAATTTCGAAAGTGGTGACATAGGATGGATTGGTGTTCCAGTACGAAGGTAAATTTCATGACCATTCATATCATTCTTTATTTTTTCTGCCCAGCTTGCGCTTCTATTATCTGCCCAAGTGATACATCTCGTTAACGGCTTCCCTGCTTCGTCTACAGCAATGACACTATGCATTGCCGAACTAAAAGAAACACAAAGAATATCAACTGGCTGCACATTACTTGATTGTATAGTTTCTTTAATCGTATGTATGACCGCTTGAAAAATCTCTTCTGGATCTTGTTCTGCTGTTTCTGGTGCGGGAGAATATAAAGGATATTCAATCCCATGACTTGCAATAACTGATCCATCAATCGAAAACAAAACTGATTTTGTACTAGTTGTCCCAATATCTACACCAATCATATATTTCGAGCTCACTATGTAACCCCTTTCAAATTATTCCTATAACAAAAGAGCACCATGATGTATACAAAAAAGACGCTCCCTTATGAGAGCTACGTTTTAATAAACTTCTCTCTCATAAGGAGGTCCTTTTCATAACTATAGTGCTATTTTGAAAAGTGAAATCTTCATTTCATTATAACTTAGGCGCTTTCGCCCAATCCGCAGCAAACTTTTCAATACCTTGATCTGTTAATGGGTGCATAGCAAGTTGTTCAATGACTTTATAAGGAATTGTTGCAATGTGAGCACCTGCCATCGCTACACGAGTGACATGGTCTGGGTGTCTGACAGAAGCCGCAATAATTTGTGTATCTAATTGATGAACATCGAATAATTCAGCAATTTTAGCAACTAATAATACGCCATCTTCAGAAATATCATCTAAGCGTCCTAAAAATGGAGAGACGTACGTTGCACCTGCTCGAGCAGCTAAAAGAGCTTGGTTCACAGTGAAAATAAGTGTAACGTTCGTTTTCACACCTTTTTCAGTAAGGTAGCGGCAAGCTTCTAATCCTGCTAGTGTCATCGGAAGTTTTATCGTGATGTTTTTATCACCACCGTTAATTTTAATTAGTTCTTCTGCTTGAGAGATCATTTCTTCAGCTGCAACAACATCTGGAGTTACTTCTGCCGAAACAGATTCAACGTTAGGTACTGCCTGACAAATTTCTGCAATACGGTCTTCAAACTTAATGCCCTCTTTCGCTACTAAAGAAGGATTCGTTGTAACGCCAGCTAAAACCCCTAGTTTATATGCCTTTTTTATGTCCTCAAGATTTGCAGTATCAATAAAAAACTTCATGATTCATTCCCTCCATTTTTTAAACGCTAACGAGTTATAATTTTAAAATTTTTATTTCTTTTCTACTGCATGTCCGCCAAATTCATTGCGCAGTGCTGCTACAACTTTTCCTGTAAATGTATCATTGTCTAATGAGCGGTAGCGCATTAATAGAGACATTGCGATAACAGGAGTTGCTGTTTGAAGGTCTAATGCTGTTTCTACTGTCCATTTTCCTTCACCAGAAGAATGCATAACGCCCTTAATTTCATCCAGTTTTGCATCTTTAGAAAATGCATTTTCAGTTAATTCCATTAACCATGAACGAATGACTGAACCGTTGTTCCATACTCTTGATACTTTTTCATAATCGTAGTCAAATTCACTCTTCTCTAAAACCTCAAATCCTTCACCAATGGCAGCCATCATTCCGTATTCAATTCCGTTGTGAATCATTTTTAAAAAGTGACCACTACCAGCTTTTCCTGCATATAAGAATCCATTTTCTACAGCTGTATCTCGGAAAATAGGTTCAACGATGTCCCAAGCTTCTTGATCTCCTCCGATCATGTAACAAGCACCATTACGAGCACCTTCCATTCCGCCAGAAGTTCCTGCATCCATAAAGTGAATGCCATCTGTCTTTAGTTGCTCATATCGGCGAATAGACTCTTTATAATGTGAATTCCCAGCTTCAATTAAAATATCTCCTTTTGATAACAGCGGTGTAACCTCATTAATAACAGAATCAACAACAGCGTGCGGAACCATAACCCATAGAATTCTTGGTGATTCTAATGATTGAACAAGTTCGTTTAAACTAGACGTACCTGTAGCCCCATACGCTTTCATTTCTTCCACTGCACTCGTATTTAAATCGAATGCAGCTACTTCATGTTTATGATCAATTAAATTCTTCCCTAAATTTAATCCCATTTTACCTAAACCAATTAATCCTACTCTCATAATACAATTCCTCCTTGAATTACCTTTCATCATAAATACATGTTAATAAAATGATGAATATCTTTTGTCATATTGCTTTACTTATAAGAATGTACTTATTTTTTCAATCCCTCATCTAACCACCATTTAAATTCACTTTCTTGTAATAGAGCATGAGCAGCATCCGGACCATACGAGCCAGACTCATATTCATGAAAAGGTAACAAGTTTTCTTCGAACGCTTCAAGGATTGGCTGCACCCATTCCCATGACAATTCAACCTCTCTCCAGTGTGCAAAGAATGTAGAATCTCCACATACAGCATCATAGATAAGCCTTTCGTAGGCTTCAGGTATTCCCACTCCTGTTTGCTCACAAGTAAAATGAATACGGATCGGTTCTAGCTCTCCATTGTTCAATGGATTTTTACTATTTAATTGGAGTGAAACATTTTCATTTGGGCTAATTTCAATGATTAACAAATTAGGCTCTGCATTTGGATTACTATCTTGATATTGCTGTTTTAATGTATTTTTAAACTCAATTACAATACGAGTAGACTTTTCTTTCATTCTTTTTCCTGTTCGTATGTAAAAAGGAACATCAGTCCAAAATGGGTTATCAATCCATAAGCGAGCCGCAACATATGTATCTGTTTGAGAAGAAGGATTTACTCCTGGTTCCTCTCTATACGCTACAACTTGTTGTCCTTTTATCTCTCCTGAAGCATACTGTCCGCGAATGATATGGTTCTGAACGTCTTCTTTTTTCACTTTACGAAGAGTTTCCATTACCTTTCGTTTTTCCTCACGAATTTCACATGCATTTATCTTTTCCGGCAGATTCATAGCAGTCATCATTAATATTTGCAACATATGATTTTGAACCATATCGCGAATGGCTCCTGCATGATCATAATATGCTGCCCTTTCTTCTACCCCAACCGTTTCACTAGCTGTTATTTGTACATTCGCTATATGTTCTTTATTCCAAATCGATTGGAGAACAGGATTTGCAAATTCAAGTGCTTCAATGTTTTGAATCATCGGTTTACCTAAATAATGATCAATACGGTATATTTCGTCTTCTTCAAACGTTCGACTAAGCTTATCATTCAGCTCTCGGGCAGATGTAAGATCATGACCAAACGGTTTCTCAATCATCAGGCGCTTCCATCCATCCGTTCCATCGAGTCCACTTTCCTTAATATTTAAAGCAATGGTCTCAAAGAAGTCAGGAGTAACTGAAAGGTAGAACATTCTATTCCCTTGTATATTTTGTTCTTCTTCCCTTTCACGAACTACTTGTAATAACCTTTTATAATCTTCTGGCTTATTCACATCTAAGGGACAATAACGAAAATACTCTAAAAAATCTTCTATTTTCGGAGTACCTTCATCTTTGCGACGAGAAAAAGTGTCTATGGATTCTTTTACTCTTTTTTGAAAATCTAAATGAGATACTTCACGTCTTCCAAGCCCAATAACGGATATTGGCTTTGGAATCTTTTGATCTCTATATAAGTTATATAGCGCGGGGTAAATTTTTCTTTTAGCTAAATCTCCTGTTGCTCCAAATAAAACAAAGGTCATTGATTCCAATTTCAGTCCCCCTCGTGATGTATAGTCATTGTCACCTTAGTAAAAATGCATTGTACAGAAGCTACTATTATTTTTGATCCAACCTTACTTCTTAACTTCTAATTTTTTATATTTGTCGCTTTCTAATTGTCCCCAATATTAATAGTGGCAATTCAAAGCATTTTTACCACATGCTACTTACTTACTTTAACTTATATAAAATAACTTAATTACTTTTAGTAATTTAATTACGTTACGTCTATCATATTAACTACATAGATTATAATCGTCAAGAAAAGTGTCTCGAATTAAAAATTTTAATTCCGTAACATCTTATTAGAAATATGTTCATGAACTGAATAATAAAAAGGCAAGACCGAACATATTCTTGTTCGATTTTGCCTTTTTACTATTGTTTCAAATGATTTTTAACTGCCCTTATAACTAATTCATGATCCTCTTCTGGTGGTAATCCTGAAACTGTTATCATTCCAATAACTCCTACATCTTTTATTTGGACAGGAACACAGCCACCAAACGCAGCATAATCCGACCTATCTAAAAGATACTTTTCATTATATGGAACGCCCGTTATTTCACTTTGTATCTGCATATAATACGAGCTATGATTATGCAAAGAAACAACTCGTTTTTTACGCTCAATCCATTGCGTATTTTCCGCAGTTGTCCCTGTCATCTTGAAATGAAATAGTTGCACACCATTTTTCGCTATATCAACAGCAATCAATTTCCCTTCTTGCCTCGCCGTTTCAACGATAAATAAACCTATTTGCAGTGCATCTTCATTTGTAAAAGAGGAAAATTGAAGTGTTTCCTCCTCTATTAAAATTTGCTTACTTATTTCATTCAAATTTGAAGCGCTCATATGTTTATCCCCCTTACTCACTTTATGCCACATTGATATTTTTGAATTTCTGTGACTCTATCGTACGGCCTTTCCATATAACTAATACCGTAAAGCGTATTCTTTTCTTCTTGGTGCTATTATGAATTATATTTAACGCCTTAAAAAAGTATGTCCTTTCGTACTAAACATCTCGTATAGAAGTTTTCTTCCGGATATTTCTTACAAGCATAAAAAAACCAGTTACTTAGGCAACTGGTTCGCTAACAATTTCATATGGGATATCCATTCAACCAAACTAATGCTTGTTCATAATCATCAAAAAATTTCACAGATTCTTTTGTATTGGACTGTTGTAAATAATTCAGTATCTCCCCTTCTTCAAGGAGAAAAGCAATTGCCTTACTGTGATTCAAAATCGTTTCATTGAAAAACTTATCTTTCCATGCTTTTTGAACAGAAAAATGATCTGGCGTGTACCCTTTTCTATCTACCAGCAATTTGTATTTCCGACCCTCGGAAATGAATTGCTGACAAACCTGCTCGAAGCCATTAAACCATTCATAAACATCATCTGTTTTAATCTTGCCAATAAGATGGGTAACAATTATATCTCCTGAAACTGTTGTGCTTATATTCAGCTTACTCAACTTGGAATCATCTCCCTTAGTTACAATTATGCGGAAATATCTCATAAAATCAATAAGATAAAATTGTTACGCATTAAAAAAGGACAAACTCTCCAAACGGAGAAGTCTGTCCCAAAATCGTTCTATTTTATTTTGCATTAGAACTAACAATCGTGAATTAGAATAATGATTTAATACTTGCTAAAACAGTAAGTACACCTACAATAATAACAAATACGTTACTCATTTTCCCTTTGTATTTAGCTAGTACTGGTACTTTATTGATTGCATACATCGGTAATAGACATAAGATAGCAGCAACTAATGGACCGCTTAGAGAATCAATAAGTCCAAGAATACTTGGATTTGTATAAGCAACAAACCAGCATGACAATACAACAAAAGTAAGGACGATTGTCTTAATTGTTTTTTCTTCAATAACTTTCCCACGTGATTTACCGAACTTAATAATCATGTCACGCATTACTTCAAATGCTCCGATATAATGGCCAAGGAAAGATTTTGTAATAGCCACAAAAGCAATGATTGGAGCTGCAATCGTGATTACAGGTGAATTAAGCTCATTAGCAAGATATGAAAGGATTGATAAGTTTTGCTCTTTTGCCATTTTTAAATCCTCTGGAGTCAAGCTTAATGTACTACTCCAAACGAAGAACATAACTACAGCGAATGTCATGATATAACAAACTTTTTGTATTTGCGCACATTTAGCATCAGTAGCTTCTATTCCATACGTAGCTCTCTGTTTTACAACAAATGATGAAATCATAGGTGAATGATTAAATGAGAATACGATGATTGGTAGAATCAACAGTATCGTTCCAAAATATCCTGTTCCTGTTGAAGCAGTAGAAACAGTTGAAAAGCTAAGCATTGACGTATTCCACTGTGGAATTAAAGATATTGCGATAAAAAGTAGAGAAGCTATGAAAGGATACACTAGCATACTCATGATCTTTACAGTAATATCTTGACCAAAATTCAGTATAGCGATAAGACCAAGAACTAATACAAGTGATAAAATAGCCCTTGGAGGCTCTGGCATGTGCAATTGATGCACGATAAAACTACTTGCAGTATTTGTAAGCGCAACCGAATACATTAGCACGATTGTATAAATTGAACCGAAATATACGATGTTAAAAATGATACTTGCTTTATTTCCGAAATACTCTCTAATTGTACCTGTGATCCCCTCATCAGCAGAATTAGAAGCGTATATCATTTTAGCAAGTGCCCTATGTGAGTAATACATAACTGGATATGCAAGCAATGTAATTAGTAGTAATGATAATAAACCACCTGAACCTGCATTAATCGGTAAAAAGAGCACCCCTGCTCCAATTGCAGTTCCAAATAGGCTCAATGCCCATGTAGTATCCTGCTTATGCCACTTTTTCGGATCTGCATATTGCTCATTTTCTAGTGCGATATTTTCAGCTTGAACTTCTATTTTCTTTGCAGTATTCCCGTTCATATAATAACTCCCCCTTGTATCCTATTCTTGCGTATCTCTTTATAGCTAACGAACATTCCCTTTTTTCGGAAAATAAATTCCTTACAAGTTGCCCCACATTGTATGTCCTTCATCATAATGAATCCAAATTGAAACATTCGCTAGTTAGCGTCCTAACATAAATGTTAGCGTTCACAAAAAAGTTTACTCGTACTATCCGCTCTTTATATAAAGACCGCTTAAGAGAACAATATTGAATAGACTTCATAAATACGTTGCAACATTTCTAATAACAGTGTGTTACTTTAATGGTTTCTCTTACTTACTTGTAACAGTAATTTTAGATAAACCGGCCTCTCTTCATTTATGAGGCATTTCTTTCTCAATTCTATACATCACTTTCATAACTTCGGCAGCATTTATGGTATTGATTACACAAGCCACTGAAGCACTTTACATACATTTCGCCTCTAATCACACGCCTTTCTTTCTATTAATCGCATTTTTTATATTTTCTCCAGAGATCATAAAATTTCTCTCGACGCCCTCATTATAACGTGTATATTTATAAAATTAATATTTTTATATTTCCAGAAATATTTAATGGATATAATTTTACATGGATAATAATTTACAGTTAGCATGCAACCCTTGTTCCTATCGCTTATAACGGAATTAATCAGCAAAAAACACAGTAAAATATTGTTTATTCAAGCTACTCATTTTAAAAATATTTATATTCTTCTTTATCTAAAAATTTTATTTTGACTTAAAAAAGATATTCTAATAAATAATTAACGTGGTTAAAAAGAAATTTCTTTTTAAATACATAAACCAATTTTTAGGTTATATATTATCAATATTGCATTCATATACATTTTTAGGAAAATACATATTTTAACTTGATGACAATAAGAGAACCGCTAACATTTTGCAAAAATCTTCGCTAAACGAAAAAATAAAATAAGCTGCCCATATGGACAGCTTATTTACATCATTATCATTGTTAGGAGTGGGCAAACGAATCACTTCAATGTCATCTTAATTTTAGTTTTTTCAACTCTTCTTCAGGGATATTTCTATGTTTGTATTGAATGGGTTTTATTTCATTTCCTTTTAGATGATATTATTGCTTATTGCACGATCCAACCTATTAAAAACGAATAATGTAATCTTTAAAACCCCTCATTAACTAGCTCTTTTATCAAGTTTAATTTTGCAGAGAGCTCAATAAACCATTCTTCATCCCCTGTTAATAATGCAAGGTCTATAAGATAAAGGATTTGCTCCTTATTTATTACCTTTGATTCAGGGAGTTTGTTAACATGTTTACTAAAGAGTAAAATCGCTTCGTTCATTGTGTACTTGTCGTCACGTTTCACAATGCTAACTGTAACTACAGCTCCCACTTCATCAAGTGATACAATGTAACCAACTATGAATTCACCCTCATTTGATATTCCACGAACCCAATCTCCCACTTTTAAAACATGATTATTATTTGACATCATACTTTTTCACCTGCTTATAAATATTTTTTGTAACGATAAAAAAGATATAAAAACCAATTTAAACTGTAATGTTTTTTATTACATTTATTTTTTAAGAACTCACGGCTACATAATAATTAAGCCGCTTAACGTTCTTGATTAATAAGATCAACAACTTCTTTCATTGTATAATTCTTTAAATATTCACCTAGATGTTCTTCCGCACCTAAGAAAATAGCAAAAAGAACTTTCCGCATGTTCGAACCTACAATACACTGATCATTTGATTCTGGACACTTCGGCTGCAATGCCCCTTCAGAGGTTATTTGATACATATTCCAAAGATTAATTTCACTTAAATCACGGGCAAAAATAAAACCTCCACCCGTTCCCTCTTTTGATTGTATAAACTTATGTTTTTTTAACAAACTTAGCACTTTGCGAATGCGTACTGGATGAACACCTGCACTTTCGGAAATAGCATTACTTGTTGACATCCGATCTGGCTGTAAAGCTAAATAAGTTAAACTGTGAATGGCCAAGGTAAAGTCGCTGTTCATTGTTGTCCTCCTACGATAAAAAATATGATTTCTCGTTTAGTAACATACTGTAGCCATAAATATTACAGATAGGTTAGTCAAACGTTAAAATATATAAGAAGCATGCTTAGCATGAAAAAATAAATTCCTTTATATTCTATCAGAACTCCCCTATATCTCCTAACTTCATTTAGCTTTTTAAGTTGCAAATAAATTTAAACAGTCCACTGTTTCTTAACTTGTTCTTCTGCCAATTGTTTAATTTTTGTCCAAATCGTATCTTTACTCACAATAACATTTGTGTGATAGTTTCTATCTTTATAATTAACTGTAACACATACTTCAATCACTTCTGTTTCCTCCTTTCAAAATATTACTTATTAATTAGCCATTTTTTGCAATTCTATATTCAAAAATGTTCGAACGCTACGCGGTAAAAATTTGCGAATTTCTTCCTCATTAAAACCAACCTGTAATCTTTTTTCATCCAGCATAATTGGACGACGTAACATTTGAGGATACTCAATTATTAATTTATAAAACTCATTAAGCGAAAGCGCCTCAATATTTATATTTAATTCCTGAAAAGTTTTAGATCTAGTTGAAATAATTTCAGTAGCACCATCTTCAGTTAAACGAAGAATGGATTTAAGTTCATCGACTGTAAGAGAATTTGATACGATATTTTTTTCGGTATAATCAATTTGATGTTCTTCAAGCCATGCTTTTGCTTTTCGGCATGAACTACAGCTTGCTGTCGTATATAAAATCACCATATTTTACACACTCCTTTACTTTTTAAATTATTATATAGATTATTGAAATGTATTAAAAAAAATTACAGTTCAGAATGAAATACACGTTATATTATTCATTCGAGAATATTTAATTTATCTGTTTTTCACAAAAAATAGCAACTCACTTCTAAAAACTATACTGTAATTTTAAACTTTACAGTTCAATTAATCAACTGTTAAGTCTTGGATACATTCCATTAGTGGAACAAATCATTTTCTTTTGTACGAATGTCTCATAGTGTTACGGCTAACCACCTCTTTAAAGTACATTTTATCCCGCTATTTGAGTGCACCGCCTCAAAATTTGGCAAGAGCAAAAAAGTTAGGTCGAAGTCGGGCTCCCCTTAATAACCCAATTGGTAAGGTCTAATTATATTTCACTTTATTCATTTCATTCTTACATGTGCTACTATGAAATATAATTAGCATAATAAAAGCTACTGCATTGTAGGAGGAAATACGCGAACAAAAAAGCAAAGCGCCCACGCTTTGCTTCCTACAAAATCCCTTTTAACTTTTCACAAATTAACTTCGCTAAATATTCATAACCTTGTGGTCCGAAGTGTAAACCTTCCTTTTCATCATCTTCTACAAATCTCTTATAATCCTTTTCTTGAATCATTTCAGCGTACAAATTTAGAAAATGACTTCCTGTTTCTTTCGCCACTTCCTCAACCACATTTGCATATTGACCGAGTACTTCATTCGTTCTATTATATTGCCTTGCTTCATCAACTGGTGCAGGACTAATAAGTAATACTTTTTCTGATGAAATCGCACTTACAATTTTCTCTAAATTTTCTTTGTAAGATTGTAATGGCACTGGATCAAATAACACCGAATCATTCGTACCAAGAAAAACTGTTACAAAGTCTGGTTTATGTGATAGTACATCATCTTCAACCCTATGTAACGCATCGAACGTATTATCGCCCGGACCCCCCGCATTTACCACCTTCCAATTTGGAAACATCTCTTGCAGACGCGGTGTTAACCTTGGCGTTCCATCAAAAAACGTTTCATCAGCTGTAATACTATCACCGAAGCATACTAACGTTTTCATAGAGCTAATTCTCCTTTCACGTACGAAATAACTTTCCTTCTACCGCCTTAATATATCTTTCAGCAGAACGTTCCACTGCCTCATTTGCATTCTCTTTCACTACTCCGTGAAAAGCATTATATAAACGATTAAACTGTAATGGCTTCACTCGATTCGCCATTTCCTCCACTTTTCTCGCTGGCAATGGAATTAAGTTTGGATAGCTGTACATGAAACTCACCCACTGCTGATCCGCTACGACTTGAATAATATCACCTGTTAATAAAATACCTTTCCCATCATTTCCTTCTTCCCAATGTAATACAGAACCGCCGCTAAAATGTCCTCCGAGACGATGAATAGTAATTCCGTCCGCTAATTGTAAAGACTCACCAGACCAATAAATAATACGACTACTCGGGCGTACTACCCACTCTTTATCGTCTTCATGTATATAAATTGGTACATCAAACGTTTCTGCCCATTCTACTTGTATCGAATAATAATGAGGATGAGATAGTGCAATCGCATCTAACCCGCCCCACTCTTTTATCTTCCCAATTGTCGTTTCATCTAAATAAGTAATACAATCCCATAATAAACGATAGGAATCTGTTTTTATGACAAATGCTGTTTGACCGATCGCAAATTTAGGTTTTGTCGTAATGCTATAAAGTCTATGCTCTTCTTCTATTATTTCATTTTTATATGTATCACTCGTTCGCAAGTTTTCTAAAGTCGTCCAAGACTGCCCTTTCGGATTCACATATTGTCTCTCCTCATCACAAATAACACAACTTACCGGTTCTTCCACACTCGCTGCATACTGTACGCCGCACGTTGTACAAACGAAATTTTTCATAATAATTCCCCCTATCCATATATTTTTATTAAGCTGATTTTTGTTGATAATGATCTATTTTTTTATTTTCAATTAATAAACCTATTAGAGTTAGTAAGTAGACAGCTGTAACTGACAATGGAATTACAGTAAATCCATTGTCAGCAAAAAGAATCCCGCAAACTGACGTTACGAATACGGTCCCTACTGACAGTAAACCATAACTTTTACTTTCATAAATCCATACGTACGGTACAAAATGAACACCTATTAACATCGCTACTACAAAAGGTAACCACTCTGGAAATTGAAAATAGGCAAGTAACACAAACGGAATATTTAATACATTTATCCCGCCAATTACTCCTGCTAAAGTCCCGAGCGGATTTCCTTTCGCAAACATATCAATTTTTAATATGGCAGCTATCATTAGGCCGCAAGGAAACACACACCCCATACCAATTAAATACACCCACACAACTTGCTTTTCTGAAAGAAGAACACCCGTTATACTCGCTACAACCCAAAATAAAATACCAGCTATTATAACTGGAAATCCTTTTTTCGTTCTTTGTGCTAAATCTCGTTTTGCTTCTGCTATGTTCATTTCACTATCTCCCCCAAACTATTTGTACTATAAAGCCGGCTCAATTTCGCCCATCCAATAACGCCAAGCTATTAAGTAATCTTCTAAATCTTTCGGGTGGTGTCTTACACATGTATCTATACGCAAATATAATCCTATTACTATTTCTTCGTATAAATCTCGTTCTGTTTTATGAAATACACATTGCTTCATCACATAATCAATCGTTTCTTTCGTTACATCTTCCGGAGTTGAACAGAACGCATAAATTAAATCATATAAAGGATCTCCTAAAATAGGTAACGGATCAATTACCCCATGTAACCTATTCTGCCGAAATATAAAATTATGAAATCCGAAATCACCATGTAATAAAAATGGCTGATTTACTCCGGCATCCCTATTTGCTAGTTTAAGAACAATTCTATAATCTTCCTCACTTATGTAACGTCTTACATTTTCATAAGCTTCCATCACATTTGCCGTTAAAAATTCATTCCAACATTGAACCGGACTTTCTTTCCATCCCCAGCCTTCTGCCTCTGGAACCATTTTATACTTATTGATAACTTCTTTTACAAGTGTACGAAGCGTACTTCGTTTATATCCTTGTTTACACGAAGTATTACCTTCAAGGAAAGAATACACGAAATATGTATGTAAAGGTTCCTTATACAAAAGCTTTGAAAATAAACTATTCTCCTCATAAAATGAGAGAAAATTAGCTTCTTCACGTATTACTTCCGCTTCATTCAACTTTACTACATATTTTTCGTCCAACAAATATACAGTACTTGTCGTTCCTCCGTTCAACGCTTTTACGCTATTTGGATAATTTGAAATAACTTTCTCCTTAACTAGTTGTGCAGCAATTATTGAAATGTCCATTCTCTCACCCTTTAATTCCGAAGATTCCCTCAATTCAAAAGACAACTTTACTATTATTTGACAATCGCAAGAGAATCCCTTCTAACATCTTAATATTGCAGAAATTAATTTTCATTTTATCAAAACGGCTTCCTTCAAGATTTCATCATATAATTCATTCCATTTATAATGATACGCTGCACTCTCTTCTACTCTAACAAACATCCTTTTATCGGATTCATACTCACCGTCAAACTTATGCACTTCATTAATCTCCATCCGGTAGAACGGCTGATACCCTACTTTTGGATACGGACTATTTTCATTCCAATTTGGATTATCACTATGGTCAACGATAATATATCCAAATAAAGTACATTCTCCTTTTACATAACCTTCTTCCCACGCTTCTCTTTTAAAACATTCTTCTGGTAGTTCCCCTTCTTCTATATGCCCACCAGGAAAGTCCCAACCACGCTGCTCATGGTCTATCAGTAAAACCTTATTATTATGAAAACAAAAACCGTGAACACTCGTGATTCTTTCGTATTCTGGCAATATACAATCTTTTTTCCACGTTAACCTCACTTTTGATTCCCCATAATTTGCGCATATAGTTACCATTTCCCTCACTCCAAATGCTCTTCATTTAATCTAATATTCTCTATTGCACGATCTCTTTCTTTTAACTTACGAGCCAAACTTTCTACACCAAATACTTCTGTAAATGTGTGGCTTCCTACAATCAAATTGATGCCTTTAAATTTCGCATGTTGCACTGTATATAATGTTTTTTCTCCCGTTATGTACGTATCACAACCTTTTTCTAGCGCACGCTCAATAAGGTTTGTATTGTTTCCTGCACCTGTTAATATCGCAATCCGTTTTACTGGCCTGTCATGATTTTTCCAGCTCTTCACTTTCTCTTCCATTCTCTCTTCAAGTTTTTCAACTAAATTTGAAAACGGAATCGCTTCTTTATATTCTCCTATTCCCGGTAGCTCTTCTTCCTCATACGTGGAATATTCCAGTATTGTATCTATCCCAATTTCATTAAATAACGACGTACACGTGCCAAACTTTACAAAATCTAACGGCAAATGAATCCAAAAATGATTCATTTCATATTCTTTTAATTTCTCAATACAAGCCTCTTCCATACCGAATAGAAAACTCCACGGTGCATGATGTGTAACTATCATATCGACACCATTTCTATACGCTTCTTCAATTGTTTCTAGCGTCAAATTTGTCGTGTAACCTATTTTGTGAAATTCCTCTTTACTAATGTGAGTGAAGCCATACTCGTCATCACCGTATTTATTAAGATGCTCTTCAAAAAGTGATGTAATATGTTCTTTGAACTGCGTTATATTCATTTTCATTTCTCCTTTCATTTACTTTTATATTTCAAAAATAAGGAAATACTATTTAACGACGTTACATACATATAGGAGGACAATATGAAACCTGAATTTTTAAAAGCTATACATGAAGCGATTGGAAATGTTGAGCATATTCATATAGAAGAAAGTGGTGCAGATAGTTTAATTATTCATCACGATGATGCACAGCAATTAAAACAAGTTGCTGAAACGTTAGAAAACAATAATTTCCGCTCTACTATTAGAACAGCTGGGGATGCTTCGTATATTGAAGTGTTGAACAGGTAAGAAGAAGTCCAGTTTATATACTGGGCTTCATTCTTTTATATTGAAACTTCAAACTCCTTCACATACACCGCTGTTCCAGCAATATCTATTTGTAACTTCTCATTTTCTACATCTTTCGTTACATAAACCGTTACACGACCATCTTTATTTATTTCCTGTCCTTGCTCAACGATTAACTCCAATTCACGGTCAAAATCTTTCTCCAAATACGTCGCATAATACGCTCCCATTACCCCTGAAGCTGTTCCTGTCACTGGATCTTCAATCATTCCAGAATAAGGTGATGAAAAATGACGACCGTGCATTTGCACCTGTTCATCATAAGTTTCTAGACAAACTGGATGGATAGAAGCCTTAGGTATTTCTTTTAATACCGATGGAAACGCCTCATTTTTAGGTTTCATTCTTTCACATGCATCTAGATTTTTAATCGGTACAATTACAGTCCAGTTCCCCGTACTTCCATATACAATTGGTACACTTGCATCTAAATCAGTTACTTCTAACCCGATACTATGAGCTAATTCTTCTTTTGAACCTGCAAAATCTTTAAACTGAGGTGCTGCCTGCCTCATTTTAATAAAGGTTTCTCCATTTTCATTTGCACCTATTTGTATTGGTAAAATACCTGCCTTCGTCTCAATCGTAAGGTTTGTTTTTTCTTCTAATAAACCTCTTTCACGCAAGGCATATATAGTTCCAACTGTCCCATGACCACATAAATCCATTTCAAACCCTGGTGTAAAATAGCGCATTCTTATATCTGCTACTTCTGAAGAAAGAACGAAAGATGTTTCGTTAAATCCAACTTTTTCAGCAATACGCTGCATGTCCTCTTCCGTTAATCCATCCGCCTCTAATACAATACCTGCTGGATTTCCCATATTTGATTTATTCGTAAATGCGTCGTAATGAAATACGTTTATAGTCTTCATTTTTTATCCCCTTATTTGTTCGTTTCATTATTTTTATAATAAATAAGAAAATCTACCCACTTACCATTCCCCATAGAAAATGCCTCTCTCGTACATTCAAATGAAAAACCAGCTCTTTCTGCAAGACGAATAGATGGCTCATTATCGATATGTATATGTAATTCGATTCTATGAAATTGAAGGCCATTAAAAAATAACGGCAGCGCAGCTATTACACTTTCTGCTCCGTATCCATTTTTCCAATGTTGATTATGAATAGAGTAACCCATCATCGCCCATTGATAGTCCATACGTAAAATTTTTATAAGTTCTAGCTTTCCAATATTGGCGCCATCTTCTTTCTGAAAAATACCTAGAACGTACATTTCATCCCGTCTTGCCGCCTCATCAAATCCTCTTATCCATTCCGTAAACCATTCTTTCGTTGAAGACGACATGTCATGATAGCCATCATCGTATTTATATTGAGATGGTAACCTCTTATTGAATCCATCTAACCAACTTTCATAATCCTCTTTTTGAAATGGACGAATAATCAGTCTCTCTGTCTCTACTTGTAATAGTGGCAGCTTCATTTATATCTCTTCCTTTAATTGTTAATTGAATATTCTTTATTATCTTACACAAAATACAAAATCTAGTAAATCATTATGTTTTTTATAAACAAAAATCCAGTTATGCTTTTTACATAACTGGATTCTTCATTATTTAATAACCTTTTATTTCACAAGAAAAACATCCCTTAATTCCCTCTTCAACACTTTCCCTAAAGCGTTTTTCGGTAATTCGTCCATAAATACAACTTCTGGTATTTTATAGCTTGCTAGTTTTTCTTTACAATGCTGAATAATCTCTTCTTCTGTTAAAGACGTTTGAATGTCCTTTACAATGTAAGCTGTTGGAACCTCCCCCCAAAAGTCATTTGGAATCCCAACTACTGCAACTTCTAAAACGCCATTTATTTCATGAATTACATCTTCTACTTGATCTGGATATACGTTGTCACCACCGCGTACGATAACGTCTTTATATCTTCCCATAATATGTAGAAATCCATCATCATCTATCATACCGGCATCACCCATGTTAAACCAATTATCTTTTACTACCTTCTTTGTTGCCTCTTCATTATTCCAATATCCTTTAAACATGTACGGGCTTTTCACGTGAATCTCTCCAACTTTATTTGTTGTTAGCTCATCACCTGTTTCTGGATGAACAATTTTCAGCTCTACATGTTTCAAAGTTTTCCCTACAGAAGACATTTTTTCTTTTCCCATATTTGGATGCCAAGAAGTTACTACCCAACCTTCTGTACTCCCATAACCTTGCACCATATAAATGCCTTTTTCCATATATTTTTGAATGAGTGTTTCTGGCACCTTTGTACCACCACTTTGCGCTACTTTAAAGGCCGAAATGTTGCGCTCTTTTTTATCTAATTCATCAAGCATGTAACTATAAACAGCTGGGAACGCAAGCATCGTAGTAATTTTCTCTTCTTCAATCTTATCCCAAATAAGAGTAGGATTCGAATCAGCTAAAAAGACCATCGTAACGCCATGATAAATACAATTTAAAATAGAAAGCACGCCACTCATATGAAACAATGGGTGCACTGATAAAAAGCGTTCACCTGCTGGAATTTCTCTTTGCCCCGCAATTTCAGTAAAATAATGGTGTAAGTTTTTATGACCAATTACACATGCTTTTGCCTGTCCAGTCGTTCCTGAAGTAAATAAGTAAATGGCATCATCATCTTCATGAACTTCCACATTCGGCTCTGTTATTGGCTGTTCCTTTAATTTTAATTCAAATGAGCCAAATCCTTCTTTTGTCGTCTCAATTACATAAGGAATTTCTTTAACTCCATTAATCTTTAATACAACTTCACTAAATTCATCATCAATAACTAATACTTTTAATCTCGCTTCTTTTACAATCGATTCTAATTCATAAGCAGTAAGCTGATGATTAAGCGGAATAAATACCGCTCCAATTTTTAAGCTTGCCATCATAACGCTTGGAAACGGATGATTATTTTTGCATAGAATTCCTATACGATCCCCTCTTTCCATACCGGTATGTAACAAATAATGTGCAAGCTGATTTACTCGTTCATTATACTGCTGAAACGAATACCTTTTCTCTCCACCGATAAGCGCTTCCAAATTTGGTGACTGCATTGCTCTTTTTTGTAATAATTGTCGCATCGTTCTCAAGTAAAACTCCCCTTTATATGTGTTAGGGTTTTTATTTTACCAGATTAATTATTAATTTACTAAAGATTAAACTTAGTGAATTTAAATGAAGTGAATCTTTAGTCGATGTGAGGTGTTCATCCCCACTGATTATTAGTCCACACCTTACGGGCGGTTAATGCGGGATAAACAAAAATAGCCATCTACTTAACAAGTAAATGGCTATTTCTCCTTATATATTAGAAAACTCCTTATTCATCACATATTTCACATACTCAGGTGCACTTTTGTCAATCTCTTCATCACTGATTTCATATTCCGCACCATATAAATAAAATGATGCTATAAATTCCATTCCTGTATATAAGCTCGTAGCGTGGAATGGTTTCGTTAATTCATCCATTGTAATTCCGCTATTTTTATAGTCTTTTTCTAACCCACCTATAGAAATAGCTACACCAAATTCTTTCCCCTTCACTTTATCCCCTTTTGATCCGTAGGCAAATCCATATGTTAATACATCATCGAACCATTTTTTTAATAATGGTGGTGAACTGTACCAATAAAGCGGAAATTGAAATATATATCTGTCATGTTCTACTAATAGCTTTTGCTCTTCTTCAATATTAAACTCCCAATTTGGTGCCGCTTTATATAATTCATGCACCGTTATTTCATCCGAATGTTTCTCAAGTTCTTCGATCCATCTTTTATTAATTTTTGATTTTTCAATATCAGGGTGTGCTACAATTACAAGTGTTCTCATCATCTTCCATCCCCTTTTTAAATTATTCAATCCTTTACGTATTAGTATGAGTGAGTCACATATAATTGAAAAGTACGTACTTTAAAGTGCTATAGGAACCTTAAAGTACCTTTGGAGGTGTTATATGAATCAAAATGATAATTGCCCAATCGCAACGACACTCGACGTGATCGGTGGAAAATGGAAAATTCATATTTTATGTGTTTTGGCGGATGGAAAAATGCGAACAAATGAAATAAAACGAGAAATTCCAAACATTACACAAAAAGTTCTCACACAGCAACTTCGGCAACTTGAGGCTGATGGGATTATCCATCGTACTGTATATCAAGAAGTACCACCAAAGGTTGAGTACACAATAAGCGAACATGGAAAATCTTTAATGCAAATTATGGATGAACTATTTGAATGGGGAAAAGACCATCAGATCAAAAGATTACATGACTAAAAAAACTACCAAATTCTTTACATACTAGTGGGAATGGCACATCACTATCAAGCTAACAAAAAGACCCTAATAAGAAAACTTTCATTTTTATAATCCATTTAAACTTTAGCTTGATAGTGATACGGCAAGACCCTAATAAAGAAATGTATTAAACAAATTAAAAACAACAACACATACGACTAATGTTAATAAGAAAATTATAGTCGCTGAATTGCTTACTTAATTTTGAAATCTAAACAGTTACCCTTTAAGCCAAGCTTAATAATATCGCTTTTGTACGATTATCTGTTACCTCATAATAAATTTCTAATCCTTTCCGAGTACCTGTAACGACTTTAGTAGCTTTTAGTTTAGATAAATGTTGACTAATTGTACTTTGAGGCATTTGTAATGTTTCATACATTGTCGTTACGTTAATAGGACCTTTTGCAAGCATTATTTTTACTAATGATAAACGGACAGGATGCGCCAACACCTTTAATACTTCAGTGATTTCTTCATACATTTCTTTCATATTTTTTCTCCCCTTTTATATAAATATTAATGATATCCATATATATAATTCGAAAGGATATACGATTTTATGTCCGTCATTTTAAAAAATATTAAGAAATTCCTTCAGATGGAAGGAATCCCTCTGTTCAATATTCTATAGATTTTTCTTTCACTCGATATTATGTGGTAGGAGCTTTCCTTACTGAGACCCTCTACCATTGTTCCCTTGCTGGTGCCCATTATTCCCTTGCGATCCTCTACCGTTGTTTTCTTGCTGATGCCCATTATTCCCTTGCGATTCTCTTCCGTTGTTCCCTTGACCATTCCCATTATTCCCTTGCGATTCTCTTCCGTTGTTTCCTTGACCATTCCCATTATTCCCTTGCGATTCTCTTCCGTTGTTTCCTTGACCATTTCCATTATTCCCTTGCGATTCTCTTCCGTTATTCTCTTGCTGATGCCCATTATTCCCTTGGGATCCTCTACCGTTGTTTTCTTGCTGGTGTCCATTATTTTCTTTTTGTGGACCTCTACCGTTGTTTTCTTGCTGATGTCCATTATTCCCTTGCGATTCTCTTCCGTTGTTCCCTTGCTGGTTTCCATTATTCCCTTGGGACCCTCTGCCGTTGTTTCCTTGCCCATTTCCATTATTTCCTTGTGACTCTCTGCCGTTGTTTCCTTGCCCATTTCCATTATTTCCTTGTGACCCTCTGCCGTTGTTTCCTTGCCCATTCCCATTATTTCCTTGTGATCCTCTTCCGTTGTTCTCTTGCTGATTCCCATTATTTTCTTTTATTTGCTTCGGTTGTTGTTCCTTAGATTGCTTTTGTTCTATATGCTCTTTCTTCTCGTTGCTTTCTTCTTTTACAGGAGATGCGTCCGATGATGCATCAGAAGATGACTTTTGTTGTTCTTGATTAGACGGAGGTGCAGGTGGAGTAAGCGATTTTTGCTTCTCATTCTCTTGTTTTATATAAACGCCCGTTCCAACCCCTGCTTTCTTGGCATCCTCCCGCATTTGCATCGTACTGCTTTGATATTCAACTGTAATATGTTTTATCTCATACTCTTTCTTTAATTCCTGCATAACCTTTTCCAACTGTGGTTCTAACGACTTGTCCTTTGTAACAGCTGTTAGCATAACTTGCTTATCATTCGTTAAGTACTTATCCCCTTGACTCTGCTTTATAATAGTACGTATTACGTCTTGCAGATACTTATTTTCCCACCCTTTCATTTCTTTTAAAATACGCCTTCCATCATCATTACAAGCTCGCAAATCTATAACACGAAGATCCTTTGTTACGCTCACCTCTAAACTTGGATTTATATCAACTGAGACATAAGCAAATACTTTTTCTTCCGGTTGGTTGTAGAAAAACAGCAACACACATAGAAAACAAGTAACAAGTAATGATGCAGGCTTTAAGAAAGAAGGGATTGAAAAACGCGGTGCTCTTTGCTCTTGTTCGTTAAACGAGATTTCCTCTCCAATCATGTAAGAGTGTACTTTTCTTTTAAACGTAATAAACTCTCCATTTGGAGTTAAAACAACTACGTTATGTTTCTTTATATCCATCACAATTCCTTTATTCATCATGCTTCTCCCCTCTTATATAATCCAGAATATATGTATAGTTGTTTGCAAAGATAATACACATCGCAATAATGTATTTTCGATGTCGCTCCAACGTTTTACGACTTACCCTAACACGTGGTTCAATATGTTTAAGGGGTAACTTTTTCTTTCGGAACAGCTCTTCCATCATTTTCTCGTCTTTTATAATAATCTTTACAATTTCTATTAAGTGCTCACGCGTATCACGATGCTTAGGGGATTCCTTAGCAAGCTCTGAAAATGTGATTTTAAACTCAGCTAGCACACTTTGAAAATGAAGAATTTCCTCCTTACGGTTACTATTTTCCATCTCTTTCATATACTCCGTAAGCGATACTTGTATTTCTAATATTTCCTCTTGCTTATCTTCTTTTAAAAAGACAAGATTATGCTTAGACTCCTTGCGTATATAGTCAATTACATCTCTTTTTATAAGAAGATCAGCAAACGCTAGAAAAGATTTTCCTTTTTTATATGAATACTGTTCAATTGCTTCGTTAAACGCAAACAATCCAATACTATATTCATCATCCTGTTCTGTAATGTACCTGCGGCAGACAGACGAGATTGATTTTCTAATAAACGGCTGATACTGTACGATAAAAGCTTCCTTATCTCCTCCGTTGTTTTGTATGTTAAATACGATATCTTCTATTTTCGTTTTTTTTAAGATTTTCATTACTAAACTCAACACTAGTAATCTCCCTGCCTCCTTCTGCTTCAAATAGCAAAATGGCCACTAAACAAGTGACCATTTAACCACATTTTCTTAGTACTTTTCTTTGGGCTTGTCTTCTTGCTGGTGCTCATATTTTTCGAGGCCGACTTTTTATATGACTATTTTTTCCACTTGTACTAAAGTGAAGTCTGTATTTTGTATTACTTTCTTGTTTTCTTTTGCAATACCACTTGTTCTTCTTGCTCTTTTCTATTTTAGCTGCAATCTTTGAATAACTCTTCGCTATATTTTTGGTAATTTTAGCTTTTTCTTCTACTTATATATATTCGAAGGAACAAATAATTTTATGGGGGTCAAAAAAATATTTTTTATAAAATAGTTATTTTTTCAAAAATAAAAACCATCAATTGGAAGAAACTCGTTATAACTCCTCCTTATGGTAATTCCTTTGTAAACCTTTTTATTTAAATGTATAATTGTATTAAAAGTCTAAAATTTCAGAACCTGAGGGAAGCGTCATGAAAAGTTTTGGTACGTTAGTAATCTCTACCGTCATTTCAGCAGGCTTAGTGTATTATAATATCGATTCCTTTTATAATAAATTTACATCCGGGAATACATATTACTGGGTAAACGGTATCCTAGCTGCTGGATTCCTTATATCCTTAATTATCAACATAAAAGATATCATCAAGAAAAACTACACAACTTCTGAATCAAATTAAGGAGCCTATTATGGTTCCTTTTTCTATGCAAAATAAAAAAGCAGCTGTTAAGCTACTTTGAATTCTTCTTATCCCCAAATGAAATGATATATATATTCTCCCGTTACACGTTCATTAATTCCAGCGATCCTAGCGAATCTCATTAAGTCCGCCCCTTGAAGAAAATACACCGAGATCGTAACTGGTACTTGTGACCACATGAATTGATAAAGCTCATTCACTCTCTGATTCATCGAAACGATTAAATCATTTACAGGTCCATGATTCCATGCAGAGGTTTGAACTGAAGTGAACGGAAGGTCTTTCCCATTAACCACTATTCTTACCACACTTTGAGTTATGTCCACAACAATCCCCTCCACCATTACAAAATTTAAGCCTGTTTCTATACTCATATTCTTGATTAATAATAAATGTTTAAGGCAAACCCCTATTTTCATTTCTACTCAAAAACAATTTAAATGATTCTTCTTTATTTCTCAATATAAGGAGCCTTGGATTTTCATTAAAACTCCTGTAGTATATGAACAAAGAGTAAGGTAAGAGTTACTCTTTGCCATTTTAGGAAAGGTTCTGTTGGAAACAACAGGACCTTTTTTCGTAAAGAGATGGTTTTGTTTAATTTCTCACCACTAACCACAAAAAATATCTTATAATCGTTATATACTAAATTAAAATAATGGATTAGGAGTAGATCAAATGCCAGTTACACTAGAACTTATTCTTTTCATTCTTCTAGCAATTAGCGCTATTGGCTATTTAGCAAAAGAATTTCAAAAAACTAGGAAAAGAACACTTGGAATTTCACTAGAATTCTTGGTTCTTTTCTGGTCAATATGGAGAATATCGACTATCATAATCTGATTTGTAAAACATGAATTCCTTCGAATAAAAATCAATATTATGTCCATAATGTTGATAGGCTGTATGCCAAAATCCATTTAGTTTTCTCTGTATCTCCTTGTATTGAGCAGTTAGTTTTTGCTAGCTGCTCTTTTATTTATGAAAAAAGATAAAATTTTTTATAATGATTCTTCTTTATTTCTCAATATAAGGAGCCTTGGATTTTCATTAAAACTCCTGTAGTATATGAACAAAGAGTAAGGTAAGAGTTACTCTTTGCCATTTTAGGAAAGGTTCTGTTGGAAACAGCAGAACCTTTTTTCGTGATTTAAAGGTACTAAGACAAAATGAAATATTTACCATGAAGGTAATTGTTAAATATTTTACGCTTATATAGTATAATGGGATAGTTATTGTGTATTGGCATTAAGAGGAGCGTCCTGATTAAGCGCTTCTCTTTTTTTATAAAATAGCTCCAAATTACTTGGACACATTTACCAGTTTATTCAACACAAATATCATGTTAAAATCCCTTGTGAATACGACATAACTCAACTTGGTGAAGCCCTGTAATATTTCCTGTAGGGCTTCTTTTTTTACAAGCAGTTATTTCATTAAGCTGACTACCTTGTTGTGCAAAATAACGATTTTGTTCACTTTTTTGATACATTTATAAAACATTCATATGTTATCTTCAGTAAGTTCTATTTCCTTTATAATATTGTGTGAAGTATACCAACGAACGAAGCCTAAAAAACTCTAATGAAGTGATGAAAAAAACCTAATTTCTCTACAAAACATTGAGAAATTAGGCTTTTTAATAGAAAAAATAGCATTCATAAACAATGAATACAGTTTAACTCTTCAATTCTATTTTCACAGATTCATATATTCTTCTAAAGTCAGTTTTTCCTTATATATATTTTCAGCAATATCTCCTACATAGCGAATATGCCAAGGTTCATATGCATAACCCGTAATACTTTCCTTCCCCTTAGGATAACGAATGATAAACCCTGCACGATGCGCGTTTTCTTTCAGCCATTTTCCTTCCTTCGTATTCGCAAAGGATAGCTCTAGTTCATTGTTCGCACTTTTAGAAGAAACATCCATCGTTAACCCTGTTTGATGTTCGCTATGCCCTGGCTTTGCAGAGAAGCGATCCGTATGCTCTTGCCCTTTCTTTTTAACATTGTTGGCATACAGACCTTTTTGATACTCATAGGAACGAAATCCTGAAACAGCATTCAACTGGATCCCATCTTGCTTAGCTAAAAGGAATAGTTTTTCTAACGCTTCCGCTGCTTCTTTACGAAGATGACTCTTTTCTACCGTTCCACTAAATGAGAACGGTACATTTGGTACAACTAAATCCTCTGGCATATAGTCTTCGGGTAAACCATATTCCTTATTTACTACAGCCTGTATACTAGCAAAGGAACTTGCTATCTTATTTGAAGTCCCATTTTGCTTACTATTTTTTTCTTTATTTATGGAGTTTTCACTAGTTTCATGGTTTGTCTTATATGGTTCTTTACCAATAGATATATTGGTGTAAATGATAAAGATACCTAGCATTACTACTATACAAGTTAAGGTTCCTACTAATTTAAGTCTCATCATTCATTTCCTTCCTGCAACTCCTACTGTTACTCATTCATCATACTTCAACCATATCAAATCCATATTAATTCCTTGTGAACTTTTCTTCATAACGCATTCCTTAATAGATTGATAGTATATCTTCCCGTTCTTTTGATACCCTTAAAATATCAGCTCTATTTATACATGTAGAAAAATAATCTAAAAATTTGTATAATAAGATAAGAAGTGTAGCATTCTGTTATAGAAAGGTCTTGGTATAATGCTAGGCATTGATGTCAAAAAAACAAAAGAAGAGTTAATTATTTCATGGCAATTTGCGGAGGTCACGATTCCTTTACGTGATGTGATTGAGGTTACCGAAGATGCTACCTATGCCGGTGTTGAAGAACCAAGTGCAATCCGTATCGGAACAGCATATGGGACAACTGATCGTATATTAATTAAAACTGTAAAACAAAATTATGTATTATTTACTACGAATAAAGTGTCGATTTTAAACGCAATTCACGCGTAACAATGAGTAGATAAACGCGCTTAAACAAAGTTCAAGTGAAATAAAAAGGTGCAAAGTCATAGAATTGACTTCGCACCTTTTTCTATATTTGTGAGGGTAGCATGTAATTGATGCCGCAGAAATTGGGATGCAAAATTGCATCTTTAATTCAGATATATTAATAATAAAGATGAACTGCTCAACATTTTTCTTTTAAGTTAGTATTTCAAACCCTAGCTACCTAAAGAACTCAAGTAAACGTATCTTAAATCCTTTTAAGTGGCACAAAAAGCGTCTATGTAGGCGCTTTTTGTATAAGAAAACACCTTATATGCATAAGGTGTTTTCTTATTTCATCTATCTAGAACTTCTCTATTTGAACTGTAAAATGTGGCTTGAATTTTACTTCGATTGTTTTGTTTTCTACGCCGCCTTGGACATATAATGAGTCATTACGGGTATAGATTCGTTTCGCCGAATGTATCTTGGTTTCAAATATGCATTTATTTTTGTAATACAATTGTAATTCAACAGTTTCCTCGTAATAACACATAATCATTACTAATTCAAATCCTAATTTATCTATTTTATTATATATATATGCACCTGCACCAGGAATAAAATAATCTTCTGGTTCACTCTCGAATATTTCTAATAATTCGTATTCATCATATTGAATATTCATTTTAACAACTCCTTTCGTGAATGGTCTCAATCTACTTTATTTATAATATTCACGATTTATTAGGTACAACGGAAACAACATCGCCACTATCATTCAATACGACTCTAACATCTTTCCCATCGTATTGCCATAGACCAGGTTTATTTCCTGGTTTTTTAGTATCATGCTTAATTGTTTCTTCTACTACGCTTGGTGTTACACCTCGCGGATCAACTTTTTTTAATTCCTCCATATATTCTTTTGATCCGAATGTGTAACCATTCCTTTCAGCTCTTTCACGTGCACGCTTCGTAAGTTCTGCCCGAACCTGAATTGTATCAGGTGCCATTCTTTCAAGAGCATGTTCAGTATACTTACGCCCATCAATGACCCCTCCGCCTCTTGGCATACTCCATCCAATCTCTTCAGTTACCTTTGATACTTTTCCTAAATCCTTCGCTTTTTGTTCTAACTCACCATATTTACCGAATACACGTCCAATAACTTTAGGAGCCCCACCAAAAACAGTAGAAACGGTTCCCCATACATAGTCATTTTTGTCATACTCTCTATTAGTGAAATATTCTTTGCCGTTAATGAGTTGTAGCCCTTGTTTGATTTGCCCAATAACTGGAATGAAATCAAGTGACATCGATCCAAGTTCATTTGTACGCTTCTGTTCTGCCAAAAACTCTTCCATTTTTTCAGGTGGTACACCAAAATCTTTGAGGCGAGTAGATAAACCATCCATGTTTCCAACATTTTTAGCTATATTAGACGTATCTATTTTATAGCCTGAAATCTTATAGCAGAGTCCATAATGTTATTGGCAGCATCTAATCCAGACATGATATCTGTATGCAAGGTTGGGAATGCTTGTTGAGCTTCTGCAACATGCGTTGAGACACTATTAATTAGTCCATCAGCCATTACCGCTTGTTTATGAAGTGATGCCCCAGCTTTTTGTATGGTAGAAAACTTGGCTTGGAGCAACGGAATTAACGATTAAACACCGAGCAGCTGCTGACTGTTTTGCTGTCCTGGAATTATTACAACAACTCAAAAATAAGCAAATAGATTAAAATACTGTAAATAGGACTAAATTATTAACATAAAAAATAAGCACATCTTGTAAAAAAACAGATGTGCTTATTTTTTAATTTTTATGCATTTTTACGTTTTAGGAAAATCACTCCACCAACAATTAACAATAATGCACCTGCAGCCATAGAGATCCAACTTGTAAGGTCAGCGCCTGTTTGGGGTAACCATCCAATTTTAGATTGAATTTCTTTCTTAGGTTGTGGTTGCTCTTTTACTTGCTCTTTAGGTTGCTCTGATGTTGGAGTATTTTTATCTTGATTCGGCTGTTCTGGTTTAGGTTGTTCCGGTTTTACCTCTTTGAATTTCACTGTTTGTCCCTTATCTTCAAATTCAGCGTGAATAGCTACTAAAATATTATCTTGATACAGTTCTTCAAATACTACTACTTCTTTACCTTGTAATGCAGAAGCATTAAATGTGAAATCTAATGTGATAGAACCATTTTTTTCTTTTGCAGTAAACTTAGATTCTACTGTTACTTCTTTATCATCAACTAATAATGGTTTGTTTGTTGCTTTATCCATTAGTTTGCCTTTTACAACGTACTCTTTACCCACGATTAAGTCTTTGTATTCCACTTTATCTTGGATTGTTACAGATTTAGAAGCGTCTAACTCTTTAGAACCATCAGCTTTGTTTGTAGCTGTTGTTTTAATGGAAGGCTCTACAAATCGAACTGTTTGACCTACATCGTTAATGTCAGCGTGAGTTGCAATTACTTGACCTTCATGCAATAAGTCTTCAAACACAACTACTTCTCTTCCTTGCTGTTCAGCACCAACGAAAGTAAAGTCTAATGTTACAAAACCATTCTTTTCTTTTGCAATGAACTTAGTCTCTGCTGTTATTTCTTTACCATCAATTAATAATGGTTTGTTAATAGCTTTGTTCATTAATTTACCTTTTACAGTGTACTCTTTACCAACAACTAAGTTAGTATACTCTACTTTATCTTGAATAGTGATAGAATCCTTTGAATGAATCTCTTTTCCACCATCAGCTTTGTTTGTAGCAGTTGTTTTTACTGATGGCTTAACGAACTTAACTGTTTGACCTTTATCATTGATATCAGCATGTGTAGTAACAACTTTTCCGTCTTTCAGTAACTCTTCGAATACTACTACTTCTTTTTCTTCTAAACCAGTTGCATCAAAAGTGAAATCTAGTGTAATAGAACCGTTTGCTTCTTTTGGTGTAAACTTAGTTTCAGCAGTTACTTCTTTACCATTTACAACTAATGGTTTATTAGTCTCTTTATCCATTAATTTACCTTTTAAAGTGTACTCTTTACCTACTTGTAGGTCTTTGTATTCCACTTTATCTTGGATTGTTACAGACTTAGAAGTGTGCATTTCTTTTGTACCATCGGTTTTATCAGTAGCTGTTGTTTTTATTGATGGAATCTTTTCATCTTTGACAATATGTTTAATGATTTGACCATTCTCTTTGATCTCAAAAGAGAATATTTCTTCATTCAATACATAACCTTTTGGTGCAACAGTTTCTTTATATGTGTATTTTCCAAATGGTAACTTTTCAAACTTCGCGATACCTTTATCGTCTGTTTTCCCTTTAACTACTTCTTTTCCTGCTTCATTATAAATAGTAAACTCTGCATTCGGAAGCTTATTGTTTCCATCAGCTACATCAACTTTTGTAATTTCTAGATTACCTTTGATAAGATGATTAACTGCTAATAGCTCAATAATTTTTCCGTGTTCCTTTATTTCGAACACAATCGGTTCTGTAATAAGAACGTAACCATTTGGAGAAGCCTTTTCTACAAATGAATATTTACCATACGCTAAATCTTTGACGTTAACTTCACCATTTTTATCTGTCTTATATTCCCCAATTACTTTCCCGCTTGCATCTTTTAGCTCGAATACTGCACCTTCTAATTTTTTACTGATATCTTCATTATCTACTTTTAGTAATTTCACACTACCTTTCACTTCTGTATTTTCCACTGTAAAAGTAAGTGTTTTATTGTGCTCTTTAATTTCAAAAGGATACTTTGTTTTATTTCCAATATATCCATTAGGTGTTTTTGTCTCTAAGAAATAATATTTACCATACGTAAGACCATCAACATTTGCAATTCCATTTTCTTTTGTTACTACTTTTTTCACTTCTTTTCCATCTTCAGTAAAGACCGTGAATTCAACATTAGGTAACATCTTACCTGAATCACTAAGTTTTTTTATTTCGATGTTACCTTTTACTTTGTTGTTTACTACTTGAACAGCTCCTATTTCCCCTGTCTTAACTTCAATAGTTTGTGGTTTATCACCTGAAACATAACCTGTTGGTGCTTTAATTTCTTTTACTATGTAGGTACCAATTGGTAGGTTATTTAATTCTGCAGTACCATCAGCACCCGTCGTGATTTTTCCAACTGATTCATTATTTGCATTAAAGACTTCAAATACTGCACCAGCTAATATTTCTCCATTTTCCCCAACCTTTTTAATTTTTAAAGAACCAGCAGCTTCCCAATTTACTGCAAGGTCACTACTAAGCTTTTCCTCATTTCTTTCTAGTAGCACTGTAGCATTCTGAACAGTATCAGTACCGCGATAAGCAATTGCTTGAACTTTAGTTAAATTTGTAGCAACACTTAGATTAAATTCACCTGTTTTTGTATCTTTAGGAATTTGGATACGGAATTTTTCCCCAAGTGAAAGCTGATCTTTCACTTCTCCATTTTCACTAACAATTTTAACTCCATTAGGTGCATTTTTCGCTACTACTTTATAAGAACCACTCTTAGCATTTGTTTGTACTGTGTATAGGTTTGTTTCAAAAAACTCACCCTTTAATTCTGCCTTTTGCTTTTCAGCAGGAATCACATTCATAAAAATATCTTGAATATCTTCACTTGTATTTGCAGCATTAATAATTGTCTTAGCCGCTTTTTCAACATTTTTATTTTCATGCTTTAATTCATTTACATCAAGTTGACCTAATGCATTCCAAACCGCAAGCTGAGTTGCATAATGTGCTTCATTCTTATTAGCTACTCCCAGTTGTTCTATACTTTTTTGTGGGAAACCATTTAATAGAACCCTATATACTACATTATCTGTTTTCCCCATTTCAGGAAGATCTTCACCATTTGGTGATTTTAAGCCAAGAGTTAAACAATAAGCAATTTGACCGCTTGAATTTTTAATAATTTCAGTTCGAATGTACTTACCTAAACTGTTGCTATAACTCCAGTTCATTGAATACTTTTCATGCGTCATAACCTCGGCATTTGCCTTCGGTAGAAACACATTAAAGAATAATGCTAGTACTGATAATAATGCAAAAACTCTTTTAACAACTCTTCTCCCCAATTTTAAAACCTCCCTAGATAAAATGAATCCGATGTATTATTCAAATATTTAAAATAATCACAACGAAGATATTTCATATTATAAGACATAAAGTTACAAATATTATATTATTTTTACAAATTATTTATTTTCTCAACAACCACTATAAATTATAATATTAAAACATTCCATTTCGCAAAAGTAACAATATTAGGATACCTTAGCAAAATAAGAAACTTGGTAAAATACTAGAATAACGGTAGTTGGAGTACGGAAACGATTCTTGGCATGAAGGACCACTACAAAGATATTTTAATATGTAAACAGATATTTTCAGATTGAATATATGTATTAATAATGAAATTTTATTGCATTTACACCTGCAATGTTTATATAAAAGATAGTAAATTATGTTTTTATAGGATTTTTTCTATTAGTTTACTGGAAATTTGCATTATTATGTGACAATAAATATCATTGTATTTAATATAAAATGATATAAAAAAAGGGGCACGTAGATAATTATTAGAACTTTCAATCAATTAATTATACTAAAATTAGTATTAAGAATATTAGTAAAAAAGTAACAACGTTATTACTAAGTTCGAATATTGGTCTAAGTACCCTAGCATCTCAATGGTAACCTCTTGAATACTTTTACGTTTTTAAATAAATTAAAATAACAAAAAAATAATAATTTTTAATTTTTTTCTTTGTAATTTAATAAGTTACATGTTAATATGGCGAAGGTTATAAAATGGATTTCGCCATACACAATGTTTTTTCGGAATATTCACTCCAGAGAAACGTAACTATTTCTGTAATTTGCTTTATCTTTTACCTATACAAGGGCTACTTTCAATTTTTTTGTTCATAAGTAAAAGTAACTTTTTATTTCTATCTTCCTCATCGATTTTAATATAAATGGTAAAAAAGCACTTTTTCAAGTGCCCTTCCTTTTCTTTTTTAAAGATAGAAAATCTAATAAAATCAAACACCTAGATTAAACACATACATAATCCTACTTACAAACTCTCAGAGAGGTATAAACTATGGGAATTCCTACACTATTATTAAATACATTTATTATTATTATTTGTATCCTTAGTTACCAAGTATTTTGGCTAGAACATAAAGAAAAAATGGCATGTAATAATATATTAATTTCTGTACTTTCCTCCATTGCAATTATTTTTTGTATGACTTTTCCTTTTCATTTACACGCTGGGTTCATTTATGATTTACGTTTTATTCCCATTATATTAGTTTTTCTATATGGAAATACAAAGAGCATTATTTGTATTGGAGTTTTATATCTTTCTTATAGATTTTACTTAGGTGGAAGCGGAGTCTTCCCATCATTTATTATCTTTACTATTATTTCTGTTATTACAATCATGTTTCGTTACTTGTCACCTACTTATTTCAAGGAAAAGAAGATATTATTAAGTATTCTACTTATTTTGATATGTACAACTTCCCTTTCTATCTGCGGTATTGTAACGCAAATAAATACAGGTGTTAAAATTGACTCTACTCTCATTGAATTTTTATTCAATTATATAATCATAAATATTTTCACAGTATTATTATCAGTTTATTTAATAGAAGGAATGATCGAGAAATATAAAATAAAAGAAAGAATGCAAAGAGCAGAAAAATTTTATATAGCTAGCGAACTAGCTGCATCGATCGCGCATGAAATTCATAATCCACTGACCACGGTACGTGGATTCACTCAATTACTAAATGAAGATGAGAGTGCTAAGATGTCTCAAGATAAGTACTTAGAAATTATGTTACTTGAAATGCAGCAAATACAATCTACTATTAATAACTATTTATCTTTAACCAAACCACAAAACATTATAAAAGAGGAACTAGATATTAATTACATATTAAATCAAGTGAAAGATAATATTTCACCACTCGCTCTTTCATATAATGTTGAAATAAAACAGCATATTACAACAGATTCCCTTTACATAAATGCTAATACTGAAAAATTTAAAATATGTCTAACCAACATCATACAAAATGGAATTGAGGCTATGAAAAATGGTGGCGTATTACAAATAAATATACAAAAAATAAAAGGTAATATTGTAATTGATATTATTGATACAGGAATAGGAATGTCTTCCCAACAAATAAAACGTATTGCCTTGCCATTTTATTCAACAACAGAAAAAGGTACTGGGCTTGGTACTATGATTGCGTACAGTATTATTAAAGAATTAAACGGAGATATAGAGATAGAAAGTGAACTAGGAAAAGGAACACACTTTTCTATCACTATCCCCTGCTAATATAATAGAAGATTTATTTAAATGATATTATTTTGTAGCTAATATAACCATATAAAAAGAAGACGTAACTATTCGTCCTCTTTTTATATGGTTCTGGTGCAAAAATGTTAGTTAGAAACATAGAGCAGCAATTTCACAATTTATTCACAAGTACCGTTAAGCGCAAGTTTACGTTAAGTATGCTATTTGCATAATAATGTTTTCAAGAAAAAAGTAGCTGTACTTTTGTGCAGCTACTTTTTTATGCAATAAATCAGTAATAGATATTCGAGCTGCAATAAATGCCCCTTTTATACTTTGAAATGTAATTTGCAAAATACAATTTGACATAATTTTAATAGTATGAGATGTATATTTCTCCATAAAAGTAACTTATTTTTATCTCTTTTAAACAATTTATTATATTATTTTCATCTAATTAGGCACAGAAACGTTTTGCAAAATCTTACTACTTTTTAGGAAAAACGTTTTTAGGGTACATTTTAAAATAGCTCTTTTTCTTTGAAATGTTTCTGTGCTTAATATTTAAAATATCTTATGTCAAAATTTTCCGCAACAAATATGTTAAATGATTCATAATTATATATAATATGGAACATTAAAGTTAAATATTCCGTATTATACTCTATTAAATATAGCGTATTTAATTTATTAGTAATTAATTTATTAGTCTAAGTATGAATTATAAAGTATGTTCGTTTAAAATTGTCACAATATAATTTTATATTCGACGTTTTTAATTACTCGTGAAACATTTGCAAATGTTTTAACCGTTATGTATAAGGTAAATATCCCCTCTAAATATAAGATTTACTTAATTTAGATTCTTTCTCTCATAGTAATAATGTCGAAAAAAGTCGAATTTTTATATTTTTTCTTTATTTTCTAGTTGTAAACGTTTTATTTTCATGTTACCATCTTAATCAAACATTAGATGGTAATAAAACTTAAAGTATTTCTTTCCCTTAGAGACATATAAACGTTCGGTAATACCATGAAAATAAGGCCAAAGAAATATGAGTTACCTGATAAAAGATTTAATAGGATTTTTACCGCCTTAATTTTCTGTTAATTCAGAATGTAACACTTTAACATTTTGTCCCTAAACAAAATTTAAATTTTAGTGTGGTAAACTCAAAAAGCTAAATCACCCACCCAAATTAATAAATGATATATCCTGTTATATCTAGCGATCAGTCATGAGAAATAGATTTCTTCCTAAGAAAACTTAGCCCATTAATAAAAAGTGTCTAAATTTCTATCTTTATTACCATCTATTGTTGATAACATATTTACCAACTATAAAAAAGAACCTATTGAAGGTTCTTTTTATTATAATCATTAGCACTTCAATTATTGATAATCATTGGTGTTGAATCTTTATTCCCTCACCTTATATAGTTTTCTTTTATTAACACTTGAAGACTTATTGAGGTACGGTTCTGATTTTAATTTTTTTTTTATTTTTAAGCGACTAATTTCCGAATGATGGGCCATCCACAGTTTTATATCTAATAAAGAAAGAATTATGTCTGTTTCAAGTGACATTTTGCTTACCTCCTTCTCTCTTATGGGTTATGTAGATAATATATCTCTTGAATCTGGAGCCTTTAGAACACATAATGGATACCCTAAAAAATAGACTTTATTTTATCTTTATCTTATCTTTACCTTATCTTTAAATTTTTCTATTAAACTTAGCATTTAGAAAAAAATTTTCGAGTCTAAAAAAGCTGGGAAATAGAGAATTATTGAATTTTTTTAATAACCAGCCACCATTGAAAATAGGGTTTCTTGTAAAAGGAGGAGTAATATTTGAAGAATAAGAGAAAAGTACAAACTATTATATTATTCTTTATTAGTATTTTAGGGTTAGGAACAATAATCGGGATACTATATTTTAATGACAAAACCAATACTCAAAAAAATAAAGCGTTTGCTACCGAGGAACGTTTATTGCAATATGAGCCCATCATGAAAAAAGAATTAGAAAAATATAATTTGGGAGAAAAAACAGCAATTTTACTAGGAATTATGTACCACGAGAGTAGGGGTGAGGGCAACGACCCTATGCAATCTTCCGAATCACTTGGATTAAAGCCAAATGAAATCCAAGAGATAAACTTGAGCATTAAACAAGGGGTAAAGCACTTTGTTCAAATGTATAGATATGGAGAAGAAAAAGGTGTTAGCATGGATACAATTATTCAAAGCTATAATATGGGGCCAGGCTATATTGATTTTATTGCCAATCAAGAAGCTAAACAACACTCGGAAGATACAGCTAAACAGTTTTCTAAGTTGAAAGTTGATCAGAATCCAGCTACATACACTTGTGGTGGAAATAAACAAAATTTTAGATATCCATATTGTTACGGTGATTTCACATATACAACAAAAGTGAATGAAAAAGCAAAACTTATTGAAGAACGCCTCCAAAAAAATTAAAATTGTATATATTTGTTTGAAGGAGTTTTCCATTTACTTTTATATGGTTTTTCATCAACTTTTATCCCCTCTTACCATCTAAATGTATATATACAACTATCGTATCATATTTCAATTTAAATACGGCTCTAGTTACATATTTCGCAAGAAATCTATCCAGAATATAAATAAAATCACCATTTTACATGAAATAGTATCCACTTAGCGAATTCATTAGGCATAAAAATAAATGTAGATTCAATAAAAAGAGAGCACCCTCGCTATTGGTGCTCTCAATGTGAATTGGGGTTTATCCTGAGCATTGAATAGGACACGAAGAACTCGTCCTGTTACATAATATTATGCTTGTCCATATTATAATGTGCAATAAAAAAAGCACCCTCGCCCAGGCGCCAAGAGATACATATACGTTGAGGTAACTAACACGTTAGAAAAGGCCCTTCCATATCATTGTATGATTATCAATTATCTTTATACCTAGCAGACTCATTAAATACGTTTAATGTATCATTTCTATTAGTTTAACCATGCCTAATGCCCTCCAATTCATGGTTAGTATTCTAAATAGACCAACGATGTATTATAATCCTTTATATACCCAAGGAGGTTTACCATGCTTAATTTTCATAAAACATTCCCCATCTTAGGATTCTTTTGGTTTTTATATAGTTTTATCGGCATCATCTTTTTATTACTATTCCTTAGCGTATAGTAACAACGCGTATAAATAGTAGAAGATTTAATCAACCATCCAGGTATGTTTTCAATTACTTTCCAGTCGCTACGATATAATTGTAAAAACACTTCTTGTGCTAACTCTTCAGCGATAGATTGATCTTTAACAATCCATATAATCTGTTTCACAGCATAAGCATAGTACTGCTTAAATAAATCTTCAAAAGGTATATCAGAAGCATGACTTTCTTCATTTTCTATGGTTAACATGTTAGTTTAAACCTCACTTTCAATTTGATGCCTGTATTATAGAGAAACCAGAAAAACGGATTTTGTGACAGTTTTTCTGGTTATTTTTTTATTATGTACTAAAAAAAGCATTCATCTGATTAAAAGATAAATGCCAAAAGGGAAATGAAAACATAAAACTATAACTCTTGCAGTAGTTTTCTATTAATGGGGTACCGCCACATCGCTATCAAGCTAATAAAAAAGAAATGCCCCCTAGAATGAAAAAAACGCCATCCTTTCCTATGATTCTACAGAAAGAATACCGTATTTTTTCATTTTAGGGGAATAATTAATCTCTTAAGTTGATGAGCATGCAGCAAGCCCCTTTAAAGGTAATATTGTGGTACCAGGCTGCCCTCTATACTGAAAAGGTAATATCACAACTCAAACTGCTATATTTATTTCCTGTCGAATACACTCTTTTTTATTAGCACGTTTCCATAAATATATGGTGTAGAAGAATAAAATTGCAATAATAATATATGCAAAAAGCGACGAGGCTTGAACATTCCCCATAAAATTAAAGAAATTATTAAAAGCGTGGAAAGTAATGGTGATAATAATTGATTGCTTATTTACGATAAGTAAGGACAGAACAAGTCCAACTAAAAATGCATATATGATTTGTAAAATGGTATCTTTAATAGACTGCCCACCAATTAGTTGTAATAAATGGGTGATACCAAACAAAAAACTTGAAATCAAAACTGATTTTTTTATCCCCTTTGAAAACAACATTTTGAGCATAAATCCACGAAAAAAGATTTCCTCAATAAATGCAACAACAAAAAATTGCATGATAAACATAAAAAATAAGTCAGATACCGATGTGGTGAGACCCCATAAAGAAAAGACACCCTAAGGTGCCTTCCTCCGACTTGAACCACTTTAATTTAATAATATGTATTGGACATTAAGTAAACACGTCCTATAAAACAGAATCATTTATTTTCAACAGATTGTTAGTGTACAAATACAAGAGAATCGAGATCGTTTGTTTGGCTAGATTAAAGCAACGCCACACCACACCTATATGGTTGAGATGTGTTACGCCTTCTAATCGGAGAATCAGCTTTATAGAACGTGTCCACAATTTATATTTTACTACATGTAATATTTATTTTATGTAATTTTTACAAATATGTATAATTACATAAAATTCACGAGAAAAAGAGAGTATACTTTGATATTGTGTAATAAAGATAAGGCCCACCTACGGAAATAGGTGGTTTTTTTGTTAGGCATTACTATCTCATTGCACAAAAGGGAATTTGCATTAAAATAATATCATATTCTTAGAGTTCTTATATTGAGAAAAAAGACACTCTTATGAGTGCCCCTTTTTTTAGTAACCGAATCCGCCGCTACCGCCGCCCCAACAACTACATCCTATAATGATTAACAGGATGAATAGAACGATCAGTAAAGCAAATCCGCCACCTAACTGTCTACGCTTAAAGACTAAAGTTACCTTTAGCCCTCCAAGACTCGCTACGAGCGAATGGCTAGTTCTTACTCGACGGGAATCCCACCCGTTATATGATACGACCTAGGATCGGCCGCACACCTACCTCGTTAGTTAATATGAAAATGAAACCCAATGTCTTTCAGGCGAAAGTATAATCTTGGTTTGGAAATATACAACTGTTTGGACATAAAAAAGACCATCGAAATGATGGTCTTGCAGACTGTAGACAAATGCATAAAATAACGAATGAACCTTTCTCTGAACACTTACTTTACTTCTTTCATAAATAGTCTAACGTTTTCAGCGATTTCTTTGAATTTGGTATGGTGTAAATAATGTGATCCATCCATGGTTACTACTTTTCCATGTACCGAGTCTTTGATCTGCCCTTCATGCAGAGGTATCCATCCTGCTACATCTTCATTATTCGCTTGTACAAAGAGAAGAAGTGGAAGATATTTAGGAAAGATTAAACCTTGAGCCCCTTTAAAATTAGACGAAATATGATCCATCTCATTCAAGGTTGTGTCATTATACATGTTTTTATTCGAAATCATTTTCATTTGCTCTACGGTTTTTTCATCAAATGCCAGTCCAGTATAGGGGTCAGCACTGATTTTCATAGCCAATCTTAAGAGACCTAATTTTTTGAGATATGCAAACGTTTTTAATGGGAAATTGATATCCATACCCGGTTGTGTTGCAACACTGCTATCGATTCCGACAAATGCAGTCACCTCGTTTGGATATTTGTTCACATAATCAATTCCATAAATGCCTGTAATGGAGTGGCCCATGAGCATGTATCTGTTAATATTAAGCTGCTGTAGAGCTTCATGAACTTCACTTACCATATTCTCCGTGGTTCGCTCTTTTACAGTTTCATCACTTAATCCATAACCGAAAGGCTCTACCGCAACAACTTTGTAAAATGGAGATAATTCATCGATAAGAAGCTTAAAATCAAGCCCTGGAGTAGCTGTTCCATAACCAGGCAGGAGCACGATCGTTTCCTCGCCCTCGCCTTGAATTAACACATTCATGTTTTTCCCGTCTACAGATACGTGCTGCCCGTAGGGCACTATTCGTTTTTGCTCCGAATGACTACTCATCACATTTACGATATAAACAATACCTAAAAAAAGTACAATGACTAGAACGATTGCTCCTATGGTTTTAAGTAAGATGTTTCGCACTTTCTTTATTTTCATTCCCCTCAGCGTTTTCTTTTCCTCTTGTTGTGTCACTTTCATCTTCTCCTGTCCTGATCTGTTTGCCTTCCTTCATGTGCCTGTAATGAAAACTTAACCAATGAAGATGTACTCACCATGACGACAATATGAACTGAATATGAACTGCCAAAAAAAATGCTACGGCTCTATATGCAAGTAAGCTTGCATATGAGTCGTAGCATAGAGAATGAATCTAACTAATCTGTTGGTGTAGTGATTGGCAAGGTGACAATGAAGGTCGTTCCTTGACCAAGTTCACTTTTCACTCGGATGTCACCTTGATGAAGCGACACGATCTGTTTAACGATAGCGAGTCCCATACCACTTCCGTCATACTTACGACTGTGGGAACGATCGGCCTTAAAAAAACGATCGAATATACGCTTCTGGTCGTCAAGGTGAATACCAATACCAGTGTCGGATATTAGGATTGTCACGTTTTTGATATCTTGTTTGATGCTTACGTTAATCACGCCGGCATCCTCGGAAAATTTGATGCTATTTCTGAGGATATTCGTCCATACCTGATTTAACAGGTCATGATCAGCCGTTACTTTAACTGTCTGTAAATCAAGCTCGAAATGTATATCGCGAGCAGACCATTGTGGCTGGAGCGCCACGATTATCCGTCGGATTTGTTCATCGAGGCTGAGTGTGACGAGCCGCAGTTGCTTTGACTGCGATTCAAGAAAACTCAGCTTTAGCAGGTTATCGCTCATTTTGGACATCCTTTTCGCTTCAGCGATGATAATATCAAGATAACGGCTTCGTTCGTATTCTGAAAGGTCAACTTGCTTAAGCACTAGAGCATAACCGGATATCGAAGTGAGCGGAGACTGAACCTCGTGCGACACGTTCGTTACGAATTCCCTGCGCATCTGCTCAAGTTGCTGCAGATCGTGCATCATTTCTTCGAAGCTGCGAGCCAAAGTACCCAGCTCACTCGTTTGCTTAATATTCAACTTGACGTTGAAATCTCCAGATGCTATCCGCTTGGTCGCTTTTGTCAGCTTTTTTATCGGTCTTACCAGGAATACAGAGGCAACTAGAATCAATAAGCTTCCTGCAATCAACGAACATGTTGCAAAGACCAATGCCCACTTTGTGACAAAAGAGGCTGAAGGAGGGGCGAGCGCTTCCAAAAATATCGCTTTCGTTCCCATTTCCGTTTTCAACGGCAACCCTAAGAGGACCGTGGCAATACCATTAGGAGTGTCCTGAACAACACCTCCATCTAATACTTTCTTTAGTTGCTCCATCGTCACAGGCGCAGGTTTGTGTCCGTGAAGTTTACCGTAAGACTTGAACTGACCCGTTGCTTCGTAGATTCGAATATAATAAGAATCGAGCTGCTTCATTTCACTTACGAACAAGTCCGCTTCACGTAACGGAAAGGTCTTGTAAATCCGGACGATGTCTTGGCCAAAGTTACGTAAGTTGATTTGAGCATTTTCGTTCAATTTATCTTCGAATATCCAAGTTGACACCAAAAAAGAAATGATCGTGCCCCCGATGATGGAGACTAAAAATGTCAGGACAACACGTATATATAAGGATCTGATCATTCATAAACCTCAAGCCGATACCCAAGCCCGCGCACCGTTTCGATCCGAAAATCGGGTGTTGTCGCGAACCGTTCACGCAGCCGTTTAATATGTACGTCTACCGTTCGATCATCTCCGGCGTAATCGATACCCCAAATCTGATCGATCAACTGCACGCGCGTATAGACTTGTCCGGGTGTTCCAGCGAGCTTATACAGCAATTCGAACTCCTTTAGCGGCAACGTAAGCGACTCCGTCCCTTTCATCACTTTATAGGTCTGTCGATCAAGGATGACGTTCCCTAAATGGATCGTCTGCGTGGAGCCAATCTTGTATCGTTTGAGTAGTGCCCTAACACGAACCGTCAACTCTAACGGATCGAATGGTTTGGTTAAATAATCGTCCGTCCCAAGTTCGAAACCTTTCACTTTCTCCCATGTTTCTCCTCTCGCAGTCAGCATAAGTAAAGGTAGATCAGGATTGGCTCTTCGGAGCTCCTTGCTTAACGTCCAACCATCCATAATCGGCATCATAATGTCAAGTACGACAAGATCGACATTCGTTGAGATGTAGACGGCCAGTGCTTCCTTGCCGTCCGCTGCTTCAGCTGTTGCGAATCCGTCGTTGCGTAGAAATAAACAGACGAGTTCGCGAATGTTCGCATCGTCGTCAGCAACTAGTATAGTAGGCATCGGTTCCCTCTTTTCCCTGTTTTCCACCGCATTATTTCAAGCAATCATTATACTATAAATTAACACGTATGTTGATTAACCAAAGTAATACAGTTTCTTGATTTATCGACCTGTAGAATTCAAGTGTTTCTTTCAAACTAATTTGCCACTCAATTGACAAGGCTTCACAAAGAAACAGGCGTGTGAAACCTGCAAATGACAAGCGTTTATTTTGTCTTTTGGCCTTGTGCACGAAGAAATTTCAGCAAAGCATAGGCAATTATAGCTGTGAATAACTGATTGAACAACGCATTGGATATTGTGCCAAACAATACGGGAACGTTCAAATTCAGCTAAATCCAGCGGAAAAATGATTCAATTGCCCAGCGCGATTTGTACATGGCGGCGATTCCTTCGGACAGATAGATTGATAGAACGCATATTCCCCAAACTACTCCAGTAATTACACCATCTGAAATAACACGTCCCATACCCACTAATTATTTTTCATCAAATGTGTATGGCGTATCAACTTTGATTGCACATTCGTTCCAAATCATTACTTGTTAATTTAAGTGAATTCCATCATAAAGATTCATATAGGTTTAGTAATTAGTCAAAGTTATTAGGGTGTTCTGTCGTACAATTTATATATTACTATATAATCACCTCCTGATTTTTGTATATTATAGTTCTACATCGACACATAATATATAACTTTTTCTCATTGCTTATTGAATTAATCTGCTCCGTTCAAGAAGAACCATATCAGTTTAAATAACTCAGATTTTGGCAAAATTAAATTGATTCAAATGATACCCACCTTTTAGTAATCTCAGAAAATTTCTTAGTCGCGAGTGAGGTTGGTTTTCTTATAGCTAATCCAATAGTTCGATAGCTATCACTTTCAAGTGGAATTGCTGCAAAAGAAATTTTTGATGTCGGTATAATCATTTCTGGCAATATACTAATTCCTAGATTATTCTCCACCATGGAGATCACTGAGTATTCATTCATATTTTCGAATCGAATATTGGGGCTAACTTTATTCTCCCTAAATATTTTTTGAATATCATCATAACACTGATATGTTGGCATAATAAAAGGTACATTTTCTATTTGTTGCATTGATACTTGGTTTTCCTTACATAATGGGGATTGGTTAGATACAACACATAAAAGTCGATCCCTCTTCAATTGTACGATTTCAAAGGATTTTTCAAAGGATTCAAAGTAAGTATCATTATTAATAAATCCACAATCTAATCTCCCGTTTTGTAACCAATTCTCAACTTCAGCATAGTTTCCTTCCAGTAATTCGATTTCAATATTTGGAAACTTTCCCTCCATTTTTTTAAGAATACCAGGAATCCAGTTTTTAGAAATACTCGAAAAAACCCCCACTCTTACTGTTCCTTTTTGGAACCCATTGATAGCGGCTACTTCCTGCTTCAGCATGTTGTTATAGTATAAAATTTTCCGAACGGTAATTAAAAGCTCCTCTGCATTTTTGGTCAATGTTAAAGTAGAGTGATTACGAATAAATAAAGGAAAGGAAAACTCTTTTTCCAAACTGCTAATTGCATGACTTACAGCAGATTGGGTGAAACCTAACACTTCTGCAGCTTTTGTAAAACTATTGAGTTCTGCCACTTTGTTAAATATTTCATATTTTGTTAAAGTCACTATGGTCCTCCTCATGAATTTTATTCATGTCTCCATTATATTTCTTCGTTTTATTTAATGCCATTACCAACATACAATAAGTGCATGCTCTATTATATGACCCTTGACAAGGGATGTATTTTTTATGGAAGGATGAAGTGAAATGCAAAAAATTTTAGTTACAGGTGCTGCAGGTAAGATTGGCCAAGATGTTACAAGATTCCTAGATAAGCAAGGGAATTACCAGTTACGGCTAGCAGATATTAACTTATCTGCTTTAGAAACTTTTAAAGATACAAATCATGAAATCATATATTTAGATGTTTCTGATTTAGCTGCTTGTCAAGAATTTACGAAAGGTATAGATATAGTTATACACTTGGCAGGTAATCCTTCACCAAATGCTGATTTTTATGGCTCCTTATTAGAAAATCATATAAAGGGAACCTATAATATTTTTAGAGCTGCTAGTGATAATAATGTATCCAAAGTGATAGTTGCTTCCAGTGCTCAAACAATTGAAGGCTATCCTTTGGATTATCAACCACATGCTTATTCACCCACGAGGCCCAAAAATATGTACGGGGTAAGTAAGTGTTTTGCAGAGGCTGTTGCTTCTTATTTTGCTTATGAAGAAGGGTTACAAAGTCTTGCTATTCGTATAGGTGCATATGATGATTATAATCCATATGGTAAACCACTAACAGCTAGAGATATGAGTGCATACTTAAGCCCAGAAGATTTTATGGACCTTCTCTTAAAATCGATGACGGCAGAGAACTTACCTCCATTTTCAATTTTACATGGTGTATCTAACAACAGGTTTAAACGAATTGATATTGAAGGAACAAGAAAGTTAGTTGGTTATAACCCAAGTTCTGATGCTTTTGTACTAAGTGGTATTAAGTTTTTTGATGCTTGATAAAGGCATATCTAGAAAAGAGATTATATTATAGTAGGCGCTACCATGATCTGGTTGGCGTCTTGTTTGTTGTTAAGGAAAGATAACAAAACAAAATTTCCTTAATCACAAGGCTTTAAAAGTAACCTATCCATAGTGATATTAAAGTTACTACTAACAAGGCAAGAAGAAATGTGATATTTCGAATCCACTTTTGTATATCATCAAAATACCGTTCTATAAATGCAACGTTGATATAAAACATGAGAAATACAACAAAGAAGGTAAAGTTACCAAATTTATCATTCAATTTTTCATTAGTAAATGTGCTTACATGAAGGAATAGTAAAGCAAAAGTTACTAAGAATAACTCAAATAGCCTTTTTTTGCTCACGCCACCACCACCCTACGGTAATTTCCTTTCGTTCTATTTTATCTGAACGTAGTGTGTAGCAGACTATGAATATTATACTTATGTAAAAAAAGGCTAACAATTTAAGATTGTTAGCCTTAATCGCGCCTTTTAAAAAATAACTCAATATAACAAATGAATGATTCTTCAACTTACACTATATTCTCCTTTTATTACAAAAAACGAACCTCGAATTGTTCCAGCAAGTTTAGACTTCTGTCTAGCAAACTTAAACTTCTCTACTAACTCCGTTGGTATCTCCATTCCCTCAGAAAGCTTAAATCCAACGGCCCGCTTCTTTGGGTTATCCAACGTATACATGACGTTGACTGCAAGACCATCCTCATAGAAGACATAGGCAAATTTAATATTTTCCACTTGAAAACACGATGTTTCTAAAGGTTTTGCCGCAAACTCAATATCACGTTCTTCTTTCAAAATGCGGTTCACATAATCAAGAGTCTTCTCGCTTTCACTAGCTGGTACAACCGTAAATTCATGCTTGTATTTATTCATAAAGTAACGTGCTTCATGGGCACGTAAACCAGCAAGTGCTTCTGCTACAGGTGAAGACTCCATGCCAGCTGTAGTTACGTTTTTAAAATCAACGATATCGGACAATTCCATCTCTCCTTTTAATACTTTACTTCCTAACAACTGGAATCCATATTTCACCAAATACTAAGCCGTTTCGCTGCCCCATCTCAACTGTTGTATTTGGCCCACCAACATAGGCAAAATCTTTTTCTTCTGCTAATGCTTGACCAAATGCAATACCAGTAAGCTTATTACTTAGCTCCTCAGCTGTATTGCCTTCCCCTTTAACTACTAGGTATTCTCCCCTCGGAAACTGGATAACTCTAGATTCTTCTTGTATCGTTGCCTCTGTCATGACACCAGCGTAATACATCATCTTGTTATTCACCGCTTCACTCACAGAAAAAATGTAATCATTTGTAGCTAAAGCTTTTAAAGTGTCCAACCTTCCATCTTGTTCGACGGCCAGCCAAAAGTCTGCCTTTTCCTTGTTTATGCCCGCAAAGTCTGTATAGTGGCTCTTAAGTTCAGTTCCAATACCTAACACGATAAAGCTATCTTTTTCTTCTATTGTATAATTTTTCATATTTAAAACCTTCCTCACTTTTAAATTAATCAAGCGATTTATCTTTTCACTTGATGAGTTTATAATATCTTTAAATCATGTCAAAAAATGATACTGTTTAGGAGACCAACATGAAAAAAGTTGAACGGATTAATACGATCATGCGCTATATTAACAACCGCTCCCACTTTACAATTTCTGAAATCATACGAGAATTTAACATCTCACGATCGACAGCTATTAGAGACATTAGAGAAATTGAAGCCATGGGGATGCCGCTCGTCGCTGAAGTTGGCAGGGATGGAGGATATTTTGTCATGCATAACTCTATCCTGCCCGTTGTTCGCTTTACTGATAATGAGGTCAAAGCTCTTTTTATTGCCTTTATGGCCACAAGAAATCAACAACTTCCCTATCTAAAGAGTCGTCAGTCTTTAGCCGAAAAATTACTAGGACTCATCTCAGAAATCCAGCAGGATGACCTTGTTCTTTTAAATCAAATCTTGCTTTTTGAAGGGACTAACCCTCATAATCCTGACCTACTTGAGCTTTCTGACCTCCCCCATCCTATGTTAGAAAAACTCATCCAAATCCTTCTTTTGGATAGCCATTTATTGATTACCGTAAAAGAAGAGGAGGAAACCAAGTCTTATCCAATTTATCTACTACACCTTTATCAAGAAAAAAGCCATTGGATAATTGAAGGCTTTGACATAAAAGAAGAAAAAAAGAAGATGCTCCCTGTCGATCATCTCATCAATGTCGAACCCTATACGACGAAAAAGAGATTAAGTAAGAAAAAAATTTTAGAAAAACTAAGTAAGAAGGACGAGGCAATCAACCTTGTACTTGAACTTGGTCCAAAAGCGATTGCCCAGTTCAAAAAATACCATCCTATAAAAATTTCTATTTCCTATACTAATCCTTACCAATCCACAGCCATTCTAAAGACTTTTATCAATGTTAACAATCTCGATGAATTAACAGAAATAACAAATTGGCTACTTTTCCTAGGTAAAGATATCAAAATCAAGGAAGTGCCTGAAGAAGTGTTAGAAGGTTTAAAAGAGAGATTATGTTTATACTGCCCATAAGCAGTGACCAGTTAAACCCAAAATAATATTGAGTTTGACTAGATGCCAGTTACTTCTATTCAAATACCTAGTAAAAACATTTTATTTACTACCGCTACTTTAAACGCTCTTCTAAGAATAACGCCAACACAAAAAAGACATGAACTAATCTTTGTTCATGTCTTTTTATATTAGAGTTTAACCCTCATTAAATTACTTGTTTAAAATTCGAATGTGGATTTATCTTATCCATAATCTCTTTCATTCTTTATTCATATCCCACTATTTTAGCACTTGAACTAACAATAACGAATTAGAATAATGACTTAATACTTGCTAGGACAGTAAGTATACCTACAACAATGACAAACACATTGCTCATTTTTCCTCTGTATTTAGCTAGTACAGGTACTTTACGAATCGCATACATTGGTAATAGACATAAGATAGCAGCAACTAACGGACCGCTAAGGGAATCAATGATTCCAAGAATACTTGGATTTGCATAAGCAACATACCAGCATGTTAATACGACAAAAGAAAGAATCATTGTCTTAACTGTTTTTTCTTCGATAGCTTTTCCGCGTGTTTTTCCAAACTTGATAATTACGTCACGCATTACCTCATATGCCCCTATATAATGGCCAAGGAAAGACTTTGTAATAGCCACAAAAGCAATGATAGGAGCTGCAATAGTGATTACAGGCGAATTAAGCTCATTAGCAAGATATGAAAGGATCGATAAGTTCTGCTCTTTTGCCATTTTAAGATCCTCTGGAGTCAAACTCAATGTACTGCTCCAGACGAAGAACATAACAACCACGAATGTCATGATATAACAAACCTTTTGTATTTGTGCACATTTGGCATCAGTAGCTTCTATTCCATACGTAGCTCTCTGTTTCACAACGAATGATGAAATCATAGGTGAATGATTAAATGAGAATACGATGATTGGTAGTATCATCAATATCGTTCCAAAATATCCTGTTCCTGTTGAAGCAGTAGAAACACTTGAAAAACTAAGCATTGACGTATTCCACTGCGGGATCAAAGATATTGCGATAAAAAGTAAAGAAGCTATGAAAGGATACACTAGCATACTCATGATCTTTACAGTAATATCTTGACCAAAATTTAGTATAGCGATAAGACCAAGCACTAATACAAGCGATAAAATGGCCCTTGGAGGCTCCGGCATGTGCAATTGATGCACGATAAAACTACTTGCAGTATTTGTAAGCGCAACCGAATACATCAGTACGATTGTATAAATTGAGCCGAAATATACTATGTTAAAAATGATACTTGCCTTATTTCCGAAATACTCTCTAATTGTACCTGTAATCCCCTGATCAGCAGAATTAGAAGCGTATATCATTTTAGCAAGCGCCCTATGTGAGTAATACATAACAGGAAATGCAAGTATCGTAATTAACAGTAATGATAATAAACCACCTGAACCTGCATTAATAGGTAAAAAGAGTACTCCTGCTCCAATTGCTGTTCCAAAAAGGCTCAATGCCCAAGTAGTATCTTGTTTATGCCACTTTTTAGGATCTAGATAGTTCTCATTTTTCACTGCATTATTTTCAGCTTGAAATTCTATTTTTTTTGCAGTATTCCCATTCATATAATAAATCCCCCTTGTATCCTATTCTTACGTCTCTTTTTAGGCTTAAGAATATAGACCATTCTTAAAAAATGAACCGCTTACTAGATGCGCCATATTGTAAACGATTCCACCTAAAGCTGTCTCTCTTAATGTGCGAGGCATTTATCCTCCAACCCTATACTTCCATTGATGATATTGTTTACACCAGCTAATACGATGTCCGCTGCTACTAAACTATTTTGAAGAAATTCCCCTTCTGGTCACACACCTTTCTGTAATTAATCGTTTCAGTCTGTCCAATTTTAAAATGTTTGATATTTTCTTCGTAGGTAATCGGTTACCTCTCGACGCCCTCATTATAACGTTTATATTTGCGAGTCTAATATTTTTTTATTTTTAGAAAGACAGAATAAACAGAATTATGAATAGATAATAAATTACAATTGGTATGTAACAATTGTGTCTATTTTTTGAAGCTGTATTAGTTAATAGAAAAGCAAACATAATACAGAGTTCCTTTCGTTAACACATTGATTATATTAGGAACTCGTTATAAAGATACTTATATTTCCCTTTGCTTTCACATCTTATCTTTGACATGAAAGCTGTTGTAATAAATAATACACATTGATGTAAAGGAATAAATTTAGAAAACATAAAATTATTATCATGAATTTTTATTACAGATAACGAATCAATATTCATTTTTCAGAAAAGAAGAACTTTTTCAAAGGAGCCTACGCACCTTATATAATGGTTATCATGTTAAGCCTGTTAAAAGAATTACACCATAAGTTTCCATTTACTATATGTAATATTTATTAAGTGTAGTTTTTTCTAAATATGGATAATTACATATTCAGAAAAAGAGAGTATCCTTTCGAATTGTGTAGTAAAGATATAGCCCACCTACGGAAATAGGTGGGCTTTTCATGTATAAAAATTGCATTTATTATATGGCAATTAGAATTGAGGTCAAAATATTATCTCTTCCCTTTTAACTCTCTCAGTCTGCTTTTTCTCAACGTCTGAGCCTACTTACGTACCAACTGCATAACCAGTAAGAATACTAACAATTATAGCAATAACTAAGATTAATGTGATTTAAATCCATTTTCCCATATATATATTATTCCAGAAGATTTAGTTGCCATTGTGCACCGAACTGGTGGTGTTACCCTAACTGACGTTTAAATGCTTTGCCGGCGAAGAAGTAAGCGATAACCATAATGCCCACACACCAAGCAAGTGCAATCCAAATATCGTTGCCAACAGTCCCTTCATATAAGAGGGCACGAATCGCATTCACGATTGAAGTCACAGGCTGGTTTTCAGCGAACGCACGAACAATTTTTGGCATAGTTTCGGTAGGAACAAAGGCCGAACTAATAAAGGGCAGAAAAATTAGTGGGTACGAGTAGGCTGTCGCCCCTTCCATAGACTTCGCTGTCAACCCAGGAATGATAGCCAACCATGTCAGCGCCAGCGTAAACATCCCGAGTATTCCAGCTACCGCGAGCCAATCCAGAATATTAGCACTGGAACGGAAGCCCATTAAGAGCGCAACAAGGATAACCACCGCGATAGTAAGCACATTAGCAACAAGTGATGTTAATACGTGAGCCCATAATACCGACGAACGCTTGATAGGCATAGTAATGAAACGTGCCATCAGCCCGCTCTTTACATCCGTAAACAACCGTACGGAAGTGTAAGCGACACCGGATGCGATAGCCATCAGCAAGATTCCCGGCAATAAATAATTGACGTAGTTATCCGTTCCTGTCTTTATGGCGCCGCCAAATACGTAGACAAACAACAGCATCATCATAATCGGCGTAATCGCTACCGTAATAATTGTATCCGGACTGCGCATAATGTTGCGCATTAAACGCCCTAATAATACCCCTGTTTTGCTCTTCATTTACATCTCCTCCTTTTTGCCAATGATCGCAAGGAAAATTTCTTCCAATGTCGGCTGCTTCTCGATATACTCCACTTTTGTTGGCGGGAACATCTCTTTAAGTTCTGTAAGAGTACCAGTCGTAATAATTTTTCCGCCATGCAAGATAGCGATACGGTCCGCCAGTTGTTCGGCTTCCTCGAGGTACTGGGTCGTGAGCAAGATGGTTGTGCCGCCGCCGGCAAGTTCCTTGACGGTATCCCACACTTCAATCCGCGCTTCAGGGTCAAGCCCTGTCGTCGGTTCATCGAGAAAAATGACTGCTGGCGCCCCAATCAAACTCATCGCGATGTCAAGCCGGCGCTTCATCCCACCTGAATACTGGTCTGCCCTCTGGTTGGCTGCATCAGTCAGGCTAAATCTTGCAAGCAAATTATCAGCGACTTGAGCAGGACTAGAAACTCCACGCAAATTGGCAATCATTATCAAGTTTTCTCTCCCCGTGAGCATTCCGTCTAAAGCTGCAAACTGCCCTGTCAGACTGATACTTTGACGAACATGATCCGGTTGACGCTGAACGTCAAAACCACAAATACCTACTTCGCCGCCATCTTGCTTCATCAGCGTCGAGAGGATATTGACTATCGTCGTCTTGCCCGCTCCATTTGAGCCCAGCAGTGCGAAAATGGAGCCACGCTGCACTTCAAAATCTACCCCTTTTAACACTTCCTTATCTTTAAAGGATTTTTTTAATCCTTTTACAGAAATCGCTGTATTGGTCATGCTTTTTTCCTCCTTAAAAAATGTTTTGTAAAGATAGACTGCCTACACCCTCTATTTAGTATTACTGATAATCTGTATTACTTAGTACTGATTTAAAAATATAACTGAATAGCAATGGCGTCAATTCACATTTGTAACCAGCTAATCAGTCGGTATTACCTGTTGCATTTATTTTTTTCTCAATTGCTTCATGATACTTTCATTCAAATCTTCACGATACTTGGAAACATAAGTTTTAGCGTTTGCCACTAGTTCGTCAGCAAAGGATGCCACGTCCTCCCCAGTGATTTCTAGCACTTGTCTGCCTTCCGCCGCACCGGCTTCAAACAAATCGATTAGTTCATACTGTATGTGTAGCATATCCATCCCGTTACCAGCTGAGAAATTCCACATGTAGTTTTGAATTTTCTTAAACACAAACTGATAGTCCTCTGGCAGAGCTCCAACACGTGCCATCATCATTTTGTACTCTTTTTTATCACCAATTAATTTTTTGAACATTTCCAACATATTATTTTTCCTCCTTTTTTATAAAGCAGAACAAGAAACTCCCAAAATATCGGCCGAATATTTAATCTTATGAGGCTAGTTTGACTTCAAGACGTTAATTTTTGATGATACAAAATCCCATTTTCTCCAAAATGATTCAAGCTCCTGACGGCCATCCTCATTTAGTGAATAAAACTTGCGAGGCGGCCCCATGTCTGACGGTTTCTTTTCAATATTCACAAGTTTTTTCTTCTCTAATCGCACAAGGATGGTATAGACCGTTCCTTCCACGACTTCAGTAAACCCAAGCTCATTAAGGTGGCGGGTAATCTCATAGCCATAAGTTTCACGGCGGCTAATGATTTCCAGAACACATCCTTCCAGCGAACCTTTCAACATTTCAGTTAAATTTTCCATATTCTGATCCTCCTTTACCCCCTATTCTGTCTGACTTATATTCAGTATCACAGAGTACTAAGGCTAATTTTTACTGAATAGCTTTTGAGAAACCTCACTATTCAGTATTACTTATTACAACTACATTGTATGACTAAGTAGATGTAATGTCAACTCGATTTTTAAATTTTTTCTTAAATCCGCTTTTGCCTATTGGATACTGAATATATTTTTAAAAACTACGCTATTCAGTATTACTCATTACCACTACATTGTATGACTATGTAGATGGAATGTCAACTCGATTTTTAAATTTTTTCTTAAATCCGCTATTATCTATTGGATACTGCCTATTTTCTTCTTAAGAAATCTCACCACATACCTATCCAGCTAAGAAAAGGAAATACCCAAAACAAAAATTCCGCATTTTTATTTTGGGCGTTATAATATTCCGAAGTTAATGAATGTAGATAGCTCTCCTTATTAAAAAGACGGATCATTCTTTTGTTCTTCTACTAATGCACCTGTGCATCTAATACATGAGCTTGCGAATACATACAAACTCTTTATAAAGTCAACTCTACATATAGGACATCCTTTTTGTTACGATAACATCATATTCATGTCTTCTGCTGCGGTTGTAATTAGTTTTAAACCGAATGTCTCTTGTAATACATCAAGCACGCCAGGTGAAATAAATTCAGGCGCCTTTGGACCAATGCGAATATCTTGAATACCAAGGCTAAATAGCCCAAGTAAAATAGCAACCGCTTTTTGTTCAAACCATGATAAGACAATACTTACTGGCAATTCATTCACTTCACATTGGAAAGCATCTGCTAAAGCGGCCGCTATTTTCACTGTAGAAATTGAATTATTGCATTGTCCTAAATCAATGTAACGCGGAATCTCCGTACCAGGTACAACACCATAACTCACATCATTAAAGCGGAATTTCCCGCAAGAAGTTGTTAAAATAACCGTTTCTGGCGGAAGCGACGTTGCTAATTCACGATAATATTCTCCGCCTTTTCCCGGAGCATCACAACCTGCGATGACAAAGAAACGCTTAATCTTTCCTTCTTTTACTGCATTAATAATTTCCGGAGCTAATGATAATACTGTATTATGATGAAACCCTGTTACTAACTGCTCATCCGACTCCATATGTACTTCTGGAAGTTCAAGCGCTTTTTGAATCAATGGTGCAAAATCATCATTTTCAATTTTTTGTACACCCTCTAAACCTGCAATATCATATGAAAAGAATCGATCAGAGTATGATCCTTTAATTGGCATAACACAGTTCGTTGTAGCTAATATGGCACCTGTAAATTTTTCGAAAAGGCGTCGTTGATCATACCATGCCTTACCGATGTTTCCTTTTAAATGTTTATATTTTTTCAGTTGTGGATATCCGTGTGCTGGTAGCATTTCAGAATGCGTATAAATATTAATTTCTTTTCCTTCTGTTTGCTTTAATAACTCTTCTAATGCAAATAAATTATGACCAGTAACTACAATTGCCTTACCTTCTACATGGTTCTGCGTAATTTGAACAGGCTCCGGAACACCAAAGTGATTCGTATGTGCCTCATCTAATAACTCCATTACTCGTAAAGCCGATTTCCCTACTTTCATAGCCATATCAATATGTTCTTGTTCATTAAAGTTAGAATTTGTTAATGTCATATATAGCGCTTCTTGAGTTGTAGCATCTACAAATGCATCTGTATACCCTAGCTGCGCAGCATGCGTACGATAAGCCGCTATTCCTTTTAATCCGAACACAATCGTATCTTGTAAACTTGCAATTGTTTCATTCTTACCACAAACACCCATCACTTTACATCCGCCTGTTGGCGTTTGTTCACATTGATAACAAAACATATCATCCCACCCTCTCCCAATCATTCGTTACAAATTAAGCATAATACCCATTGAGAAAAAGGGATGTGATATCAATCACAATAATATATATAAATTTGTGACAGTTCATATTGCTGACATAATATTTTTATTGACATCAAAAAAACATACAGAAAAATGGACAACTTTGTTGATGCTTTCAAATAGCTAGATAATTGATTTAGAGAACTATTAGCAACTAATAAGCATACAAAAACGCTATTCTATCATTCAACAGAAAGAATAGCGTTTTTTCATTTTGAAGAACTATCAATTTTTTGATTAAAGATTTTATAGGAAACCTCTTTATTTACAATACATTTACACCATCTTAACATTTTTTACATTATTTATATGATATATTTATATAGAAACTACTTAAGAAATTTCATGTACATTGTTATCTTTATGATCTCTTATTTAATTGATAAGAGGTCATGTTATATTTTTATAACAGGGGTGAATTAGGATGACTGAAACTTTAAAGACACTTATAATGCTTGATGTTACTTACGTTGTTATAGCAATTATGACGGTACTGGTATTTGTATATTTAGAATTAAAATCTCAGTAACTTATGCAGGCGTAATCAATAGCTTCGGCATTTCAATATAGTTAAAAGAAAAAGAGGAGGAAATAGTTTTCTCCTCTCTTTTGTATTCCAAAAATTTCTTAAATCTACAATTCGCTTCATTATTACTTTATTTCTTGTTTCTTATTTCAACAAATTCAGTGTATGTAAAAGCAATCCTTTATCACCTACATCACCATGACCAGGTACTACGGAATTCGTATTTCCATATCGGTTCAATACATTCTCAATCGATATCGACCATTCATTTACATATGCATCAGCAACATTCCCTAAATCTTTAGCTTCCGCAGATTTCACTAAACAGCCTCCAGCTAAAATGTTGTATTGCGGTAACCATACGACAATATTATCTTCTGTATGCCCTTTCCCTGGATAGAACGTTTCTACTTTTATATTTCCAAACTTCATATTCGTAATTGTTTGTAAGTCTCCAAGTGGCTCTTCATATCCATTTTTCTTTGCTAGTTCCGCAGTTAATGCTGTACTATGCGCTTTAATGCCTCTTTCTTTCAACGTTTTTATCCCGCCAATTCGATCAGCATGCGCATGTGTAATAATAACATCCGTTACGCGCTTCTGAAATTTCTTTTCTACCATCTCTATTAGTTCCTTCGTTAACTTATCATCCCAAGAAGAATCGACAAGCACTAACCCTTTAGAAGTGTTAAGAACTAGACCGTTCGAAGGAACTGCTACTCCATTAAAATAACCTAACTCAGTATGAACCCATACATTTTTGTTTAACTGAGAAATTGAAATAGTTCCTGTCTCATTCTTTATTACTTTTTTCTCTAGCTTTTGTTCCGCTTTCACAGAAGAAATTGTGCTAACAAATTGAATTGTTCCTAGTAAACTAACACATACCCCTACTTTTAATAATGTATTCTTTTTCATTTTCTCCACCCTTTCTTTCAAACTAAATAGTTATTACCTATATTAGACAATTCGTCTCAAATGTTTGTTCCATCTTTTTTTACATATTTTTCATACCATTAATAAAAAGCGCACAAAATTTTGTGCGCTTTTTAACCTTCCTTTTACCATTCACGTTTTTTATTAATCATCATTTTTTCTTCAAACGCCTTCTCTAAATCAATTTCTAACTTGTTTGCTAAATCACATACATTCCAAATTACATCAAACATTTCTAAACCAATCTCTCTTTTCGAATCTTGTATTTTATCACGCTTTAATATAACTTCCGCTAATTCACCTAATTCCGCCATCGCATACATCGTACGCTCTTCAATTGTTGTATCTTGAAATCCTTTTTCTTTACTGAAACTCGATACATATTGCTGGAATTCCGAAATATTCATATGTAATCTCCCTTCATCGTAAATATCTCATTTTTAATAAACTTAAAATCAAAAATGTATTTTGTTAAATTATAACATTCATAATATAATTTATTTATAGCCCTTTAACGGAGGTGTTCTCAATGACTCTCTTCGCTTCGCCATCATTATTCATACTAGCCATCATTTCATTTGCACTAGCTTATTTCATCGGAGTAAAACAATACACTTGGCTCTTATCAGGATTCAATGAACGCCGTGTACCTGACAAAGTGAAGTTATCAAAAATAGTTGGTCTTTATAATTTAATTGCTGGTGTTATTGCCACAATTGGCAGTGTCTTCATTACTCCTAATGTTAAAATTATATTTCCCATCATTATTATTGGCCACGTTATAATCGCTGCTTATGTAAATACACGTATGGTTCAGTAAAAAAAGACCATCCAATTGGATGATCTTTTTTATAACTTATCAACATATTGCTTCGCTTCTAACAATGAAAATCCAAAAGCCTCTCTTACTCTCTTAATTGCTGTAACTGTTTTTCCTTCTTCCACAAGCTGGCGTAATTCTTTATTAATTTCAGGTTCTCTATCTACAATTCCCATTTCTTTCGAAATTAATTGTAATCTATCTTCCATCCTCTTTAAACGCGTATCTGTTTTCTTTTCGATTTTATTTAATTTTTCAGCGAGATACATAAATCCAAAGGCCGCTATCGGTATGACAATCCAAAATTCCAAGACTGTTCCTCCTCACTAGCATTGTTTTATTTAAGTAATTTATGTAAATTTTACCACATGACACGTTTAATGTATAATAGTAATATACAACATTGTTGATAAAGTGAAACTTTAATCAGTGGGGGTTTTGTTCGTCCCCCACTGATTATTAGTCTTCACCAATCGGGTGTTTACGGGCAGCCCGACTCCCACCTAACTTCTTTGCCCCAGTCGAATTTTGAGGTGGGAGTTTTACTGCCCGTTAATGCGGGATAAAACCTTTTATTTTAGGGGACACTTTATGAAGAGATTTTTTAAGACGTTACTACAATTTGTAGTTCTTTCAATTGCACTACATTTGTTATTTGATATAGTTGGTTGGCTTGTTTTCAATGCACCAATTAAAAACAAACAAATCTTTATTTCCTTTATAACAGCCTCATGGCTTATGTACATGTACAGAGATAAATTTTTTAAAGCATTTACTTCGAATTAACTTAAACTAAGAAAACACTTCATCGATAAAAGATGAAGTGTTTTCCTTTTCTCTCTATTTACTACTGTATAATAAAGTTAATATTCTGTTTTTAAAAGAAAGGAGTCACTATGAACTTAAAAAGTAACAATATATATGAGAAAATGAACCAATATTCTGTTGCAGGGTTAAGCTTTGCCGTTATACGTGACGGTAAACTTGATGAAGCTACTGCTTTCGGAACACTTGAATCTGGAACAACTAGAACTGTCACTACGGATTCCATATTCAATTCTTGTTCTATTAGCAAATTCATCACTTCAATGCTTGTACTAACGTTATCAGATCAAGGAATCGTATATTTAGATGAAGACGTAAATGATAAACTCACATCTTGGAACATCCCTACCAATCTATTTACTTCACAGAAAAAAGTCACGCTGCGAAACTTATTAAGTCACCAATCTGGAATCATTGATCCTCCCAATAGTTTTGAACATTATAAGCTAGTGCAAGGAATACCTAAAATCCCTAAGCTCCTTGCTGGTAAAACATTATATTGCCCAGTACCTATAGAAGTAACTTATGCACCAGAAAGCCAATTCCACTACTCTGACGCAAATTTTTGTATTATCGAACTACTACTTGAAAATATAACTGGAAAACGATTCAACCTTTTACTTGAAGAATATATCTTTCAACCACTTCAACTGAAGAATAGTACGGTATTCCCTACTGAAGATATAAATAAATTAGATACATTTGCTTGTGGACATAATAAAGATGGCACCGTTACAAATGAGAAGTATCCATTTTATCCATTCGCAGCTGCTTCAGGCATTTGGACAACACCAACTGACTTATCAACTTTAATTATTGAAATCATTCAGTCCTTACAGGGAAATAGCAAACTGGAACTTTCTCAAAAAACAGTACAAGATATGATTTCTCCTCAAGGATGCACCAAATGGACTGGGTTAGGTGTTTTTCTAGAGTATTCTAATGAAGACTTACAAATTCATTCACTTGGCTGGGGTGTTGGATTTCAATGTATGATGGTATGTAATCCATACCGAGGTAATGGCGCTGTTATTATAACGAACTCGGATTTAGGTGTTCATCAAAAGGATGGGATTATTGGTGAGATTTTAAAAATGTTATCCTTATAATTAACGAAGTAAAACAAAGAAAGAAGCTGATTCTCCCAGCTTCTTTCTTTATATAACATTTTTCACCACAATTTTAATATGTTCTGGTGCGATAATTTCAGTTATACTTTCTTGGAAATCTTCATGCAGCAGTTCTTCAATATGCTCTAACTGCACTTCGACATGTGTGCATTCTAAATTATGTATGTTTAATAGTGCATAATGATCTTTCTTCTTAATTACTAAATATTGATTTTCTTCTGTTATGAGTACAGAACCTAATCGTATTCCTAGTAGACGTTGATCATCAAACTTCACAATTTTTTCCCCTTTCCAACTACGAATGTAATTACTATACAAAAAACCTAATTTAAGGAAAAGAATCTTATATAGACTATATCATAATTTACTAAAATATAAATATCATATTTTCTTTCAATAGAAATCCCCGTTTTTTTATATATTTCGATACAAAAAACTTTCTCAACAAAAAATTATAATTTTCAGTTTTTTATTTCATGAAAATCTATTATACTAAAGCTAATAAACGTTTGAAATGTTTGACCTCTCCTAATTCATGTACATATGGATGATCAGTAGCTGTTGCTACTGATCTATTTTTTGATTTCAGAAAGCAAATACACCGCATCCTTTCCTACACCACAAATAAGCGCAGAACCCCTTTGAGATTGCCACGGCAGTCCAATATAATACAATCCTCTTACTGGACTCATTCCCTTTGTATGATTAGGCAATCCATTCATATTCACTGCCTTTTCTATTTCAATCCATTTATAATCTTGAACAAAACCAGTGGACCATATAATACTTTGTGCACTATACGTGCCACCATTCTGAAACATAATATTATTTCCTGATGCACTTACCACTTTTCCCTGTAGTTTTATTGCTCCACTACGAATAAGTTCCTTACCTTCAAAACCAAAAATGGGATCCTTTCGCTTCTGAAACCACCTTCCTCTCTTTGTATGTATTTCGGCATACAATAAACCCATTTTTTCTAACCAATTAAAAATGCTTTTTCTAAAAAGATATAACGGTAAAAAGGTTAACGGATGACTTATAGCCATTGTAACTTCATGAGTTTTTGCAAGTTCTACTGCTATTTGCATGCCTGAATTCCCACCACCTACTACAAGTACTTTTCCCTTTGGAATTTGTAATGGTGATTTATATTGTGATGAATGTATTTGAAAAATATGTGATGAAAGATGTTGTGAAAATGAGGGGATGAATGGTTGCTGAAAACCACCTGATGCGATAATAACTTTTTTCGATTGTAAAATTTCTGTAGGAGTGTGTAATTCAAATATTTCTTTCTCTTTTCTTATTTTTAAAACTTGAGTCTGTAATTGTACCGGCAATTGAAAATACCTTGCATATTCTTCTAAATAAATTGCAATTTCATCTTTACATGGAAATCCACTCCCTTCTCCTTTTAATATCATACCTGGTAAACTACTATATTCCCTTGGTGTGAAGAGCTGCAAAGAATCATAGCGGTCTCTCCAAGAATCGCCAATTCGGTTTCCCGCCTCAAGTAATAAGAAACTATATCCTTCCTGCTTCAAGTAGTATCCCATTGTTAATCCAGCTTGACCAGCTCCAACGATAATTATATCTTTCATTCCAATTCCTCCTTCTCACAAACACATGAATACATGTTCATATGTTCATACGTTTCCATAATCATAACATTTTATTTTTTTATAATTCAATATCTATCCAAAATAAAAAAGAGCAGTTCACTATAAAGTAAACTCCCCTTAATATGTATCATCTCGTTACTCATTAATATTTCAATTGTCCCCAAAGGATCTAACGGCCCATACACACTATCACCTAAATTTATTATCATTTCGAATATCTTTTAATACCGCCTTTAAAGCGTGACTATTCCCATTAATATCTGAAATCATCGCTATTTTTCTCTTCATTGTAACCCCTACTTTGATAAATTATTTATAACACCTCAATTTCTAAACCCTTTCCTCATAAAATGTAATTCTATTTGAGAACGGATCAATCACAGTTAATTCAATTGTATCCCAAGGTGTTCTCTCTATATCAGGTTTTGAATACGCATAATCTTTACTTGATAAAATAGCATAATAACTTTTTAAATCCTCTATTTTCACACGAATTTCACCGCCTGGTGAAGCATCCCCATGATGTTCAGATAGATGTATTACAGTATCATTTAACGAAATTTGCATATATAATGGCATATTTTCCTCATACCGATGTTCCCAATCCAGTTTAAACCCTAAAAAATTCAAGTAAAATAACTGAGCCTTTTCAATATCAAAAATTCTAAATATAGGTGTAATCATTTATAATACCCTCCTATTTATAAACATCCGCCGCCAATTCCCGCAAAACATCTACATTCATCACTTCAAAGCAACCATTATTTTTCTTTATAATTTCTTTATCACAAAAAACATTTAATGTACGTAATAAATGCCGATAACTCGTCCCTAACAATTCAGCTATTTCCGTTAAATTCCCACTAAACACAATTCTATTTCCGTGCTGAACCGCCCGTTCCCCTGCTGCTAACATGTAACTCGCAAGTCGATTTTCAAGTGGATACAGTAAATTAATTGTACTATTTTTTGAAAGTCGATTTAATTTATGGGCTAAAGAACCGCAAATACATCTTAAAAATTTCGCATCATGAAATAATTGGTTTCTCACTTTCCCTAAAGGTAGCCCAACACAATATGAGTCTGCCATAACTTGTACGTTTGAATTGATTCTTTGAGAGTGAATTAACTCTACATCTCCTAGCAACTGCAAACTGTCATAAAAACATAATAATACAGATTTCCCGTTACTTAATGTGTTAAACGCTTTCGCTTTTCCTTCAACAAAGAAATATAAATAATCTATCTCTTCGTTTTCTCTGCAAATGAACTCATTCTTTTTAAAAAATATAAGTTCCATATATGGTTTCATATCACTACTAAAAAATGAATCAATATTATTTTGTTTCATATACTCTGCTAATTTATTAGAATTACATACTTTCTTCATAGTCCCCCACCTTTACAACTCATCCCAATTGTAAACAAAATTTTCTTCTTTCACTATGACATATGTCATAGTAATACACAATTTCAGCATGATACAGTCATTACAAATATGAAATATAAAAAGGGGATATTACATTGTATAACTTTCTTTCTGTCTTTATTGGTGTCCTTATTGCCATTATGCTCCCATTGAATGGGATTTTATCTGAAATAAGCGGTAATTATACAGCGAGTGTTGTCATTCATCTTGTCGGTTTAATAGCAGTTATTTTCGTTTTAATCCTTAACAAAAATAAAATCCATTTTGATAAAGGTATTCCACTTTTTTTATATAGCGCTGGGGCAATTGGAGTATTCACTGTTCTTTTTAATAATATAAGTTTCTCTGCTCTTGGTGCCTCTATTACGATTGCATTAAGCTTACTTGGTCAATCCATCGCTTCCATAGTTATTGATCATTTTGGTTTATTAGGAATGAAAGTTTCGAAGTTTGATAAGAAAAAATTAATTGGATTATTATTCATCTCTTCTGGAATTATAGTCATGACAATTTATTAATGGAGGCAAGAAAATGTTATATATTTGTATCGCTATTTTAGCTGGTGTTTCTATCGTTGTTGCTAGAATTATTAACGCGAATTTAGCAAAGGAAATTGGAAATTGGGAAGGCACATTTTTCAATTATATTACTGGATTATTTTTCTCCATGTTATTTTTAATTTTCAGTTCAGATTCGTTGTATATTTCTAGTCATACGTTACAATCCATACCTATCGCTGTATACTTAGGCGGATTAGTAGGCGTTATCGTCATCTCATTATCAAACTATATTACTCCTAAAATATCAGCATTTTATTTAACATTACTCATCTTTATCGGACAATTGTTTACGGGGACTATCATCGATTTCTTCCTGTCACACGAACTATCAACCGGAAAAATTATCGGTGGAATTCTCGTATTAATAGGGCTCACTTACAATTTACTCGTTGATCGCCCTATAAAAACCGTGAAGCATAACCACGTTCAACTATAATACTTTACGCTTACCTATCATATATTAATAGAAAAGCTCTTCACATGAAGCCATAGAGAGGAGAATACCCTATTAAGAAAATCATTTTATTGATAGGTAGCGCATTGATTGTTTTTGGAACCGTATGGTTTTTAAACTCTGGAAAATCTATTCAAGATCTCTATACAGCAAGTAAACCAAAGAAGAAAGCTACTATTATTTCAACTCAAAGAGACCCAAATGCACCTCCTGTTTTTTTAGGAAAGCAGGAAATAAAAGATATACATGTAGAGTCGCTTAAGACAAAAAAATCTATCTTCCTTACAAAAACAGATGAATTAAAAACATTCATTAACAGTATGGATACAGCAAAAAAAGGCGATTTAACGCTAGATGAAGAAGGTTCTGATTTAGTAGATTGTAATATGTGGATTACTTTCCAAGATGGAACTTATAAACAATATTTAATTTGGATAGTAGATAACAACAGTAGTGAAGTTATGATTGCCCATCAAAACACTCCTGATGACGTAGACCTTACTTATTATCAATTAAATGAAGGTAATTCAAAAAAAGTATATAACTTATTTAAAAAGGTTATTTAATAGAAAAAGTCATGAGCTACTAGGCCCATGACTTTTTCTATTTATATATATTCAGGGAACACTTTACAACTCTTTTCCTGCTCTATATCATGTCCAAAGAAAACAATTGGGTTCTCTTTCCTAACAACTTCTTTTAAACGTTTAATTGAAGATAAAGCTAATTCCGAATCAAATCCAGCGAACGGCACTTCATCTTCAAAATTTTCTTTCGTATAAGATGCATCAATCGTTAATAACACAGGACCGGATTTTTCTGTCTCAATTAATAGCGACTGATGCCCCGGAGTATGTCCTGGTGTATACAATAATTGAACTCCTGGTACGACTTCATAATCCCCTTCAATGATCTTGTATTTCAAATTCGGCAATATACATTCTTTCATATATTCTTCACTATATTGTGCCGCCTCGTATTCAGCACGCTGCACAATAATCGGTGTATTTGTAAAAGCACCATTTCCTCCTGCATGATCAAAATGTAAGTGAGAACTAATAATATACAGAAGGTCTTCCGGTTCATATCCAACGCGTTTTAAAATATTTACGATTCTATCTTCTTCAGTCATTTTTGGTAAAATCTGTCCTTCAACAAATGTACCGTTAAAAAGATCTTCGTTATTAACCGCACTTTCTGGCATACCTGTATCTACTAAAATAGGCCCCTCTTCTGTCTCCAATAAATAGCACCATACAGGTAAGTTCAATAAATCCCCCGGTGTGAGCGTACTATTAACAGACGAATGATCCAACATACAACGACCTGCTGGGACGAAATAAAGCTTCTTTACTGTCATTATGTATCCACCTTTACAAATAATTTAAGATAAAACAATACTATATTTCGCTTATGAGAAATAAACTCCTTCTCACCTTTCATTATTTCAACTATTATCTTTTCAATTGTTCACAACTTTTCATTCCAAATCCAGTGATACTGGAAAGCCTATGCAGAAATCCAATCCTCCTTTAAGTATATAAGATAAAAGTATCACTTTTTCTTATAATAACACTTCCATTCTCTGAAAACAGAATATATTTTATATTTTCAGAGAATGAATTAAGTCGTCGAAACCAAGACGTTAAAACGAATTTTGGACATAAAATAACCGACTACCTACATGTTTAAAAAAAGGAGTCGGCTATTTTGCTTATTTATTATTGATTTGCATGCTCTTTATATGTGATGAGCGAAAATTCCCAAGATTAATATGCTACTTTAGTTTCCATGCTTTTTCACTGAAATACTTCCGTTATGTGTGTTTAATTTAATTTGATTTTCTCCCTTCCCAATAACTGCATTTCCATTATATTTATTCAGGATATTCGCTTTTCCATTGTCGACAGAGACATTAAATTGAACATTAGTTGGTTCTTTTTCAGTTTCAATATTAATCTTGCCATTGTGAGTCGTAAAATTGAGATTTCGATCAAGTTCATTTGTTTTAAGAGAAAGACTTCCGTTTTTAGATTGCCCTTCTAGTTCACCTTCAACATGATCTAGCATTATTCGTCCATTATTCGATTTCACATGAATATTTTGCGCCGTTATATCTTTAAAGTCCATACTTCCATTATTTGTTTCCGCATTAATTTTTTGCGAATTGATCTCTCTTAATTCAACACGCCCATTGCTTGTATTGATATCAAAATGCGTTGTGTTTAATTTTTTTATAGAAACGAAACCATTACTATTAGAAACTTTTAATGAATCATATTGTTTTTCGGGTAGATACACATTTAATGTTAATGGGACCAATACTTCAGAAATGTTGAAGTTGAACCAAATCTGTTGTTTTTCTTTGTAAGAAATGAGAAGCGTTGAATCTTTTTCATCCGTAGCTAATGTTCTTTTTATGTTAGGATTAACTTCCCCATCTAATGTTACTTTCATGTTACTTTCTGTTGTAGGATTGATGTTAACACGCACGTTATTCGTATCGATAATGACGCTTGACACATTATTATTGTTAATGACCTTTTCTTCTGAAATTGGTACTGTGGCAATTGAACGATAAGTGAATAGACTTCCCACAATCCCAATAATGAAAATAATACCTGCAATGATTGAAAGTTTCTTTTTATTTATCATGCTTAAAACCACCTTTTACTAGTGCTATATTGAACTTTAAATAACGAACAAATCCATTCTTTGCTAGCTTCGTTAAAGATAACATAGCGATTACAATGAAATATCCAAGTCCACAAAGTGCTAAAGAAACGAAAAGGTTAAAAAGTAAGAATGTATTTGGATGCACAATGGTATCAACAATAACAAGCAGTGGTGAACACAAAAATGAGATTCCTAGAGTCCATCCTGAAAAAATCAATGCGGCTACTGCAATTGCAGGTCCAAGCACGATTACTAAATTGAAAAATCCTAATCCAATTACTGCCCAAATTGCCCGAAAAACATTCCCTGTTGTTGCACTCGCTGTTACTTTCTCAATATGATAACCTGCTAATAACTCTTTGGCGATTTGAGCTGGCGAACCTAATGAAGCTGTAATTTCTTCTTCAGTTTTTCCTTCCTCTAATCCGAAAGTAAAATGTTCTTCATAATCTTTTAAAATATCTGCACGTTCTTTTTCAGATAATCTTTTTAGAGATACGTTTAATTGTTGTAAAAATTTATCTTTCGTCATTACGTACACCTTCTTTTATTAATTGATTGACACCTTGTGAGAACTCATTCCATTCCTCCAAAAGTTGGTACAAATACGTTCTACCTTTATCCGTCAGTTTATAATACTTCCTTGAAGGCCCTTCTGAAGACTCCTGTAAATACGTTGTAAAATATTCTTCTTTAGTTAATCTACGAAGTAGAGGATAAACAGACCCTTCTGATATTTCAATTTGATTGGAAATACTTCGAACTAATTCATACCCATAACGGTCTTGCTTATCAAGTAAAACAAGAACACAAAGTTCTAAAACTCCTTTTTTAAATTGTACATTCAATATTCATTCACCCTATTCTAATTGGCATCTACTACTATTTATTGTTTAGTACTGTTTTATAATAAGTAACTACAAGTATAATATAACACTTGGTATTGTTCATTGCAAGGTACACTGGAAAAATAAGTATATATTTCATCCGACGCTTATAAAATCAAAACGATGGCTCCTCTCCATTTACAAAGTTCTAAATGAGGCTGAAACCAGCCTTTAACAAAATGGAAAGGACTCAACTTTTTTACATAATGACACTTTACCTACTATAATAAAAGAGAAAAAGACTCTTACTTTAATGGAGGGAATAAAAATGAAAGCAATTGGTTTACATGAATACTTACCTATTGAAGAAGAAAACAGTTTAATTGATATTGAAGTTGAAAGACCTGTTGCCACAGGAAGGGATATACTTGTTAAAATTAACGCTATTTCCGTTAATCCAGTTGATACAAAAGTCCGATCTCCGAAAGATAAAAAAGAAGAAGTAGCGAAAATACTTGGCTGGGATGCTAGTGGTATTGTCGTACAAACTGGCGAAGGTTGTACATTATTTAGAGAAGGCGATGAAGTATTTTACGCTGGAAGCATTACAAGGCAAGGTACATACAGTGAATACCATTTAGTTGATGAAAGAATTGTTGGTAAAAAACCAAAAACGTTAAGTGATGCTGAATCTGCAGCACTTCCTTTAACAGCCATTACCGCATGGGAAGGTTTGTTTGAACGTTTAGGGATTGATTATAATAAGAAAGATGAAAATTCATTTAAAAACATTTTAATTATCGGCGGAGCTGGTGGTGTTGGCTCGATTGCTATTCAGTTAGCTAAATGGGCTGGACTAAACGTAATCGCAACCGCATCCCGCAACGAAACTATACACTGGGTGGAAAAATTCGGTGCCGATTATATAGTTAATCATCACCAACCTTTAAAAGATCAAATATTAGAATTTGGGCTAAAAGATGTAGATTATATCTTCTGCTTAAACAATACTGATCAGCATTGGCACGCGATGGGTGACATCATTAAACCACAAGGTAAAATTTGCTCTATCGTAGAAAATGAACACCCTCTTGAGATGGGAATTTTAAAAAGTAAAAGTGCTACATTCGTTTGGGAGTTTATGTTTACAAAAGCGATGTATGAAACTGGTGATATGAGTACGCAGCACGAACTATTAAATAAAGTAAGCGAACTATTAGATGAAGGCATTTTAAAGACTACATTAAATGAAACATTCACACCAATTAACGCTGAAAACATAAAGAAAGCACATGCACAACTTGAAAGTGGGCGTACAATTGGAAAGATCGTTTTAGAGAAATTTTAATAATAAAAAGTCCGATTTCTAAACGGGAAATCGGACTTTTTACTATCTTTATTTACTTGAAATCTCTTGATCATTTTGAACATCTAACGGAGGTCGTTTCCCTATTCCGAAAGCATAGAAACTAATTGTGACGATAGCTAAGAAAACAATACCTACAACTAATGAAATACGCGTATCATCGTTAAACCACATTCCGATTAATACCATAATTAAAAAGGCAATTGTCAAATAGTTTGTAACAGGAGCAAATGGCATTTTGAATGGATGATCTTTCATCTCTGCTCCTTTTTCTTTTCTAAAATTAATTTGACTAATTAAAATGACAAACCATGGCACCATACCAGGAAGTACACTCGCACTATATACATATACGAATAAGTTTTTTGGTGCAATATAACTTAAAACAACACCAACCGCTAAACCGATAATTACACCAACTGTACCGAATAAAGGTACACCGTTATTAGAGATCTTCGTAAAGTATTTCGGTGCTTGTCCATTTACTCCTAGTGTATAAAGCATACGTCCAGCACTATAAATACCACTGTTACAACCAGACATTGCGGCTGTAATAACAACGAAGTTAATAAGTCCCGCAGCTGCCGTAATACCAACTTTCGCAAAAGTTGCTACGAACGGACTACCAATTGAACTTAATTGATCCCAAGGATAAACAGTTACAATAACGAAAATAGCACCAATATAGAAAATTAAAATACGCCAAATTGTACTTTGGATCGCTCTTGTAAGTGTCTTCTTCGGATTCTTCGCTTCACCAGCAGTAATCCCGATTAATTCCACACCTTGATACGCCCCAACTACAAGTGATAATGCAAAGAAAAATCCTGAAAAACCACCTGTGAAGAAACCGCCGTTTGCCCAAAGATTAGATATGCCGATTGCTTCTCCTCCATTCCCAATTCCGAAGAAAATGAGGCCGAATCCGGCAATAATCATTAATAAAATCGTAACGATTTTAATCATCGCAAACCAAAATTCAAATTCACCAAATGACTTAACAGAAATTAAGTTAGCCGCACCAAGAATAACCATCGCGATAATACCAGGTATCCAAGCCGGTAAATCCGGGAACCAATATTTCATATACGCTCCAACTGCGATAATCTCTGACATCCCAACAATAACCCACTGGAACCAGTTACTCCACGCTGTCATATAACCAGCTAACGGATGAATATATTTGTGACCAAATGTCGCAAATGAACCTGTGCTTGGCTCCATATACAACATTTCTCCCATGGCACGCATAATGAAGAAGATGAAAACACCTGCGATTGCATATGCAAGCATTACTGACGGACCTGTCCATTTAATCGTGCTGGCTGACCCCATAAACAAACCAACACCAATTGTTCCGCCTAAAGCAATCATTTGAATATGACGTGCTTCTAAACCTCGTTTCAATTCTTTGTTTGCCACTTCACTTCCCCCTCTTAGATGATTCATTGCCGTGATTTCAAGCTATACCCTAATTCTTTTCAGGTATGAAAATGATGAAGCAAGTATTATGTTGAAACAAACTTAAAAATTGTTTTGCATCTCTTATTAAGTCGTTTAACCCTCTTCATCTTCCCCACCTTGTGCAATTGTAAAATTGCTTATTTTATAATAATTCATTTATCTGAAAAATACAATTACTTTTTCTGGTAGATCGTTATATGCTAATCGAATACAACCCATTACTATACTAGTAACTTTATTCCTGTACGTTGTTTTTCTTTAATCATTTCTCAAAGGACCTACTCATTCATCATTAAAAATGCATAAAGTAATGTAAACCCGTTAAAACAAAAGAGTGACACAATGTTTTCCCCTCTTACGTAAAGGAGGAAGTATTATGGGATATGGTGATAGTTACGGTGGCGGCTGTGGTTTTGGTGGCGGATTCGCCTTACTAGTTGTGCTCTTTATCTTATTAATCATAGTTGGAGCTAGCTGTAGCGGATTCGGCTGCTAAGAAAAGACACTCTTAAGAGTGTCTTTTTTTATGCATTCATTTTAAATTGTAATAACACTCCTATTTTTTTAGGTATTACTGTCCTGGGTTTCGCTACATATCCATCAGGCTAACAAATAACCCAATACGAAATGAACTGTACCCCATAAAATAGATAGTTTAATAAAAAGGCCTTTGTATAACAAGAACGATATAAACTATTCCTTTTAGTTATTATTGATTTATTAAAATAAAAATTGAGACCCAAAAGACAAGAAAGGTTGGCATTTTGCCAGCCTTTCTTGTTTACTACTTAATTCATTTTACAAATGAAAATTTTATTTTGGGATACTTAAAAATCCTCGCTTAATGAGCATGGAGTCAGGTTGAAAAAATATAGAATACCGTATAAAATTCAGAATTTTATACGGTATTCATGCAAGACTTTTGTAACATTTATGAAAGAAATTTGAAAGGTGTTTATACTAAGATAAACTTCGGAACGTTAAATGCAGTTTAACAAATAGAAAAAATAAGGTAGCACAAAGTGAGGAGCACAATTATGAATGGAAATGCAAAAAAAAGTATGCGAAAAGTCCTTCCTGTAGGGATTGCAATGGGGATTTTATTCAGCGCCAGCCCCGTAACAGAATATAAAGTGAAAGCAGATGTTGATACATTCGCAACGATTGTTACAACATTTGGAAATGTATATGACACGTTTCTTAAAGAGCCATTTGGGAAATGGTTAGAAGAACAAGATGCAAAAAACAGTTATGCATCTCGTTTAGAAAATGTTGCTTATAAAGCTCCTACTTTTAACAAAGGGGAATTTGGTATTAGTGTGTTTGATTATTATAAAGATCAGAATTTTAGCAAGAAAATTAAAATTGCTTATACCAATGGGAAAGTTGAATATAAAACAATCAAGCATGGAGAACAAATTCGTATTAAGGGCGCTGGTACAATAGTAGACTTAACTCCTGATGAACCAGAACTATCTAAACATGATATTTTGTATATTACACAAAAACAATTAGATGAAGGAAATACGGGTGTTTCACTTACGAATTTCAAAACCTATTATCTAAAAAGTGACAATAGCGGTGGTAAAAATGTTTTAGCAGCTGAATTTGAACGTCAAGAATTCCCAGGATATTTTCTTACTAATGGCTCTGGTTTACGTGATATTCGTTATGTTAATGAAGATCTTTTTAGTAAACTACCAGAAGAAAAACGAGTATTAGCAACAATTACTTCACAGCCAGTAGGCAAAGATGTTCTTTCTAATTATGTTACGAATAACTCCGAAGCTCTTGCAGATTTTAATAATCGGTTACCTGATATATTGGCAGATCGTACTAGCATCCTAGAGACACCTATCGCACTACCATTTACTACACTAAATGATGGTAAACCTTATCAAATTATCCCCTATAAAAAAGGGACGAATAAAGTATTGGTAAAAACAGGTTCAAAATATCTTTCAGGGAAAGAAGGAAATACACTTCAATATTCCGATTCAATTGGTGATGATGAATTGTTTGAACTTGTTCAGACCGGCAATTCTCATGATGATAAATTCCAGTTCCATTTGAAAAACAAGAATGGAGTAAGTTTGGCTGGTAATCAAAATGTTCAACAATTTGGTACTGATTGGAGTTTCAAATCCGAAATTCGTTTCCCTGGAAAAAACAACAATGAAATTCATAACTGGTTAAAAGAGTGGTATCCGGGTAAAGAAAATGAGAAGCAGAAGTATGACGGAATAGAGATTGCAACTGATGAACAGGACCCTACTAAATGGAGTGCAAAAGATTCCTCTGGAAACGTGATAAAGAACAGTTGGGTAAACCGAGGTGATCAGTATTATTTTGCAGATGCTGATGGGATTTTCTTGACGGGGTGGCAAGACATTGAAGGTAAGACGTATTATTTTAGTCCAGATAATTCTGGCATGGTCACGGGAGGTTCATCTAACTCATATATTAATGATAAGTACTATCACTTCAATGATGATGGTTCCTTGCAAAAATCAGCCTTGAAAGGTGATACCTATTCCGATGCTTCTGGAGCGTTTATTAAAGAAGGCTTGAAAGATATAGATGGTAAAATTTATTTTTTCCAAAATTACAATGTAAATAAAAAGGAAATACGTATAGAAGATCAAGAGGTTATCCTTCACTTTTCCGACAAAGGTGTGCTTGAGAGCGTTTCTAATCTAAATGGAGAAGCTATAAACAGCATTGTTAATGTTCAGTTTGACAACAAAATATTAGCATTTAATAAAGACGGTTCGATTTTGAAAACAGGGATCAACAAAAACGAGAAATCACTGGCATATTATAGTTTAGAAGATGGAGTTTTCTATACCGGTTGGAAAATTATAGACGGTAAAAGATACTATTTCACAAATGGATTCAATGATACGTTCAATGATTATAAAGACATTGACGGTAAAAAATATTATTTTCATGAAGACGGATCAGTTAACCGAGCAGGGTTTGAAAAAACCGATGGTAAGCTATACCATTTCGACAATAACGGCGTAGCACAAACGGGCTGGCAAACTATCGATAATAAATATTATTACTTCGATGAGAATGGGGCAGCTAAAACAGGATGGTTCCAAGTTGGTGGTGGATATAGACCTTTTCCTCTTGCATACGGATACCTTTGGTATTGTGCTAGAGAAGATGGTTCACTTTATGCAGACGGTTGGTTTAAAATCGACGGTAAAGATTATCACTTCGACTATTGGGGACATAAAATGCCATACTAAAATAATAACATGATGATAACAAGGGAATGCTGGTCTATACTGCATTCCCTTTTTCTATGTATGCTATATTTAGCTCGACACGACAAAAAATATTGTACATTAAGGGAAAATTTCACATACAAAAAAGACGATTCAAGTATAAATGAATAATAAAGTCATTTAATTCTTATTGAACTAACAGAGGGCACCCTACATGCCCCTCAACTTAAGAGATTTTAATACTCTTAAATACAAAAAACGTTATCTTTTCTAAACAAGCTAGATTAGAAAGGATGACGTTTTTTCTTCATGAGGAGTAATTGGAGCATTTGAAACATGATAGAAGAACAGAGTAACATTGCAATCAATTGACCATATAAATGGTTCTCCAATCGTTCTGGTTTTATCTTTTTACTGTATCTTTAAAATAAAGTTTAATCATTGTGCTCTTTATATTATTAATCATAGTTGAAGCTAGTTGCTTTTGCTGATTTACTTACTAGTAAAGAAAAGGCACTCATTGGAGTGTCTTTTCTTTATGAAAAAAATCCTCACACAATGTGCAGGGATGAAACAAACAAATTATAGATATAAACTTATTATTTAGTAAGAACAAATATATGTCTCAGCCTCATTATTCTTACGTTTTATTCTTCCCTTACGTATTAACTCGTTTAGTTCTTTTACTTCTTTGAAAATTGTTTCAATTTCTCTTACTGTAGATCTTTTTACTTTTCCTTCGTATGTAAATTGTTTTAAGGTGTTAAATACTAATTCCTTTTTCTCCTGTTCAATTAATTTATGAATTGGGCATTCAGAAATTGATTGAACAGGAGAATAAAAACACAGGATATTATCTCTGTGTTTCTTCAAATTTTCTTTTTTGAATATATGCTTGAGCATGAATAATTTCTTCTTGAAGCTCTTTTAATTCTTTCATAGATTCTGATTCAATCGCCATGTAAGTAGTAACTAAACTGATCATCATATCCATCTTCTCTACTATATTTTGAATGACCTGTTTAGATTGCTCTTTTTTAGGGTGCTGTATTGCTGTTAATACATCGTCCATATAATTGTTCTTTCTTTGCCGGATATCATAAATAAACTGCTTTGTGTTTGAGTCCATTTGTCTTTCCTCCGTTTTAGATATATTACTATTCTATCATACCCAAATAGGAAATATTGGATTCCACTGAATTTACACATGTCTCGCGCATCTCCTCAAATGAGAAAATTGTTACTACAGAAAAAGTAAAAAAAATTAAGCGAATATAAAGCTGTTTACATGATTCAAGATCATCTGTATTTGGCGTACGAAGCTCTACAAAAAGGAAAAAGAAATTTTCTATGCTTGCTCCCTGTTTTACTTTTCTACCTGATAAATTGTAAATCTGACAGGTGACAAAAATAAAAGGAACACTACTTTTATTTTAAAGTTGTGTTCCTTTTATTTATAAACTATTTAATTATAAAAGATAAAATCCCTATAATTATACATGCAATTCCGCTTAAGAATTGTCCTAGTCCCGCTGCTTCTCCTAAAATAAAGAAATTAAAAATATTTTTTCTTGTTTGTGTTTTTCCTATAAATGCTTCATCCGTTTTCATTCTATATATACCCCATAATACTAAGATTACGCCAAAAAGTATAAATAATAGTTTTAAAATCATCGTGTAGTTACCTCTGTTCCGTATATTTTTTATGTATGTGATTCTTTATTTTCATTCTATAAAGGCAGTTTAGAAAATAAGGTTCCTTTTCCATACCACTTTATTTTTCTAGTACATCTGAATGAACTAGTTTTTAATCATCTGTTTTAATTACATCTGTTGAAATTGAAACTTTCTTCTGGCACCTGTCCATTTTTTATATTTAATGACGGGTTTTCTTTTTCAACGGCAGTTATCAAACTAGAAGATGAAGATACTGGACCTACTAGAACAAGCAAATACTAAGGTTGCAGGAGTTACTTTTTTTCATTTAAACCATTTTATTTCTTCCTCTCTTTCATCCTATCTACAAGATTACAAAAGATGAAATTATACTTATACTTATACTTTTCACTTCAGATTAAAATATAATCACCTTCGATACAGTAATCTTATTATATATATCTTTCAATTTCCTTTCGTAAATGTTACAAAAGTCTTTCAATCGCCTCATTTTTTTCTGATGTAACAGGAAGAGTAAACCAAAATTCACATCCCTGTTTCCCATCTTGGCGGTCCCGAACACCAATTTGTCCTTTATGCAGTTCAACTAGCGATTTTGCAATAGCTAAACCAAGTCCAGAACCTCCAGATTGTGAACTTCTTGATGGATCCGTTCTAAAAAAGCGTTCAAATATACGCAATTGATCATCTGGAGAAATCCCCTCCCCTTCATCACACAAAGTGAATTGGACTTGCTGCTTCTGTTTATTTTCCTCTACAATTAATTCGATTGTTCCACATGTAGGAGAATGCCGAATCGCGTTATGCAACAAATTATTGATAACTCGCGCTATTTTACATGGCATAATCCAAATTCTTGGTAATGTCTCAGAAACGTGCAATTGCAAATCAATCTCTTTATCTTGCAATAAGATAGCATGTGAATCTATTACTTTTAATAGAATGCTATCTACATGTATTAAACTTGGATGAAAAACTTCTTGTCCAAGTTCTAACTTAGAAAGGTCAAATAAGTTATTAATTAATCCACTTAATCGTTGTATATCATTTAGGATTGTCGTTAAATATTGTTGTTTCATATCAGGGTCTTCAATTAATCCATCTTGTAACGCTTCTGTCATCAATTGTATGCTAGCCATGGGAGTTCGTAAGTCATGGGAAATATTCGCAATCAGCTCTGTACGTGCTTTCTCTCCTTTTTCTAACTTAGCAAAGCTTTCGTCTAGTTTTTTAGCCATTTCTTGAAAAGCTGTCGCTAATTCTTTAAACTCTTCCGGTTCTTTCCCTATTATGTACATCGTCCCAAATCGTCTATCACTAAATTGTTTGGTTAAGGCAATTAAATTTTGAATAGATTTCATAATAGGGCGTGTCATTAACCAGTAAATAATCGTAGAAATAATCATTGCTACAATTACTATTACTATTAATAACCGTGTCTGTTCTGGTCTAAGTAACATTTGCCTTTCACTATACCATATAGAAATTACCATGATACCCGTGCTTAATAGGTTCATCAATAAAAGTTGATTTCGTAACTTCATTTATCATTCCCTCCATCTGGTTCAAAGCAATAACCGATGCCCCAAACCGTATGAATCCAACGGTTCTTTGTTGTATGCTTCTCCAATTTCTCACGTAAACGACTCATTAATACAGTTACTGCATTTGTGCAACCTTCATACTCAAATCCCCAAATTTGTTCAAGAAGTTGAGACCTTGAAAACACCTGTTTAGGATGTTTTGCCATGAGATAAAGCACCTCAAACTCTTTCACAGTTAACTCTATTTCATATTGACAAACAAATACACTTCTTTTCGTTGGATCAATTTTCAAATCTGGAAACTCTATCATTCCTGATGTAGGCTCTATTCCTTGAATTGTTACTTGACTTCCTCTTCTTAATATAATTTGTACCCTTAATACTAATTCACGAGGTGAAAAGGGTTTTGTTACATAATCATCCGCTCCCATTGTTAATCCTAAAATCCGTTCTCTTTCTTCTCCTCTCGCAGTTAACATAATAATAGGTACATTGGAATGTTGGCGAATTTCCTCACATAGTTCCCATCCATCTTTTTCTGGCATCATTAAATCTAAAATAATTAAATCTGGTTGAAATTGTTGAAATACATTCCACCCTTCTGTTCCGTTCACAGCAGTGTATACTTCATACCCTTCTCTTTCTAAGTACCGTTTACATATCTCTCGTATATTATCTTCATCTTCTATAATTGCAATTTTTGTTTTCATACATTAAATCTCCTCTGTTCCTTCATCAATGGCGAATGATATAAAATCAATATGCGTAAATTCATCTTAATTTATATACATTGCATTTTTCTTTCGAAAATATAACAAAACCCTTTCACAACTATCATAAAAAATTATCACTCAAGTAAAAAAGTTTCTTTTTCTATAGCCGAGAAAAAGAAACTTTTCACTTTTAAGACATACATGCAACTTAACCTAAATGGTATTTAGAGCGACCTTCTTTTCCCTAAATTAACTTTTTTATCTTCTGTTACATCATGAATTATCAATCTAACTTATTAAGTAAATTTTGAAAGAATCCTTTTACTTCATGCATAAAATGTAACGTCTAATAAAATTAGGAGTTGTACTTCAAATTCAAGTTACATTATCCCTATTAAATCCATTTTTCTTTGCCTGATCAAATCACTTCAGACTACCTATGTTTCTACAAGATAATCGTTTAATTATTCATTTTCAGAGATTTATTTGCTAGTTATGATTACATGCTATTTGGACTAACATCACCAACTGAGCCACCGTTATAAATTGGGAAAAATAGAGTAACAGTAGTTCCTTTCCCAACTTGGCTTTTTATACTTATTTTCCCACCATGACTTTCAATAATTCGATAACTCATCATGAGCCCAACACCCGTCCCTTTTTCTTTTGTACTATAAAAAGGTTCACCTAGTCTTTTAATTCTTTCTGAAGGAATACCTACCCCTTTATCTAAAATACAAATCTTAACCTCGGTACTATTATGTTTTTTCACATTAATGATGATTTCTTGACCATTTTGTATAGCCTCAATAGAATTTTGTAAAATACTATAGAAAACTTGTTTTAATTGAATTTCGCAACACTCAATCAATAAGTTTTCATCATCCATATTCAATGCAATACGAATATTCTTCATAATTGCTTGTGTACTTATTAAGTCGACTACATTATCTAATATAGTACAAAGGTTTTTCGGTTCAAATACTGCAGCATTCGGTTTTGCAATAGATAAAAATTCTTGAAGAACTGTTTCAATACTACTAATTTCAGAAAGTATTAAGCTTAAATATTCTTTATCCTTCCCTACTTCCTGTTGCAATAATTGCACGAACCCTTTAATTACTGTTAATGGGTTACGAACTTTATGAGCGACCCCAGCTGCCAATTGTCCTACTGCATTAAGGGTATCTGATTTCTTTAATAACTCCGTCGTTATTTTACGCTCTGTAATATCACGTACAATAATCATAATTTTATCCTCAAAAAGCGGTAAAAGTCTTGCTTCAAAATAATAAATTTCATCATCTAGTTGTAGAGAATAATCTATTAATACAGGAGCAGATGAAGTTTTTATTTGATTAATAGCCTTCTCAAATTGTTTTATAATAGAAACTGGTAATATCTCTTGGAATTTTTTCCCTATAAATTCTTCAATTGGAACATAAAATTTGGATATAGAATTCACTTTACAATCCTTAATGGTCCCATCAAGGTCCGACAAAAAATACAAATCAGGAATTGCTTTAAAAATTAATTCTAGTTCAGTCGAGGTTTGTTTAAGTTTCTCTTCCATCCTCTTACGCTTAGTTATATCAATTCCAATTGCTCCGATACTCCATCCCAAAGTTGGAATACTATGTAAAATATCAGACCACATAATAGTTTTTATCTCACCATTTTTACATGTGATATCCATCTCCCAATCTCTAAAATCGTGACCATTTTGCAATAAATCGTTACGATTAGGTCTATGAGGATGTAGCAATTTCATCGCTTTTGGATTGTTAATTATTTCATCTGCATTATATCCAGTTACTAATTCACATTCCCGATTCCACATAATAATATTTCTTTTTTCATCAATAGCATTAATCATAATTGGCATATTTTGTAATATACTACCTAAACAATTTTCCTCATGATTTGTTATCGCATTCATTTGTGAATCTTTTTCATGAATTTTTTTAAGGTGTAATTGTTGTGTTGCCATCTCTTCAATTAGATTTGCAATGCATTTAAAATATTTTATATGAGAATCCACAATCCCCCCTTTATTAATACTTGTTCCTATAACAAAGGTTGCTATATGCTCCTGCTCAATAATGATCGGAATATGCATTTCTTGGGACGATTGGATTTTTGGATTATGAAAAAAAGGGTCACCTTTGGAAAATATAACATTTTGATTATTATCAAGGAGACAGAATGGAACTTTAGTTAAATTATAAAATTGCTCTGTTATATTCTTAAACTCGTTTATATTTATAAGATCTTTAAGTGTGTATTTCATTATTTAACCCATCTCCTTTATATTTACTATATCTTTAAGACTCCCAATATAAATTTTCCAACTAGAAACAATAAACAATTCCCTATTACAATGATGGATTCGTTCTGAAATACCCTAGGATCAACCGCATACTTGTATAGAGTAATAATACAAAGGTTTAAACTATAAAAAGGGCCGCAAAGCTTTCTTAAAAAAAAGCTATGCGGGCTTATGTTTTCTTGTTTCACCTAAATAAAAATCAATTGTATTTCTTTCTGAATCAACGGCACGCTATAAGTAAATCTATTATCTTCTTACTTTTATATAAACTATTTAATTCTAAATCATACTGATAAACCTAGTTTATAATCATTGTACAAACAAAAAATAATCTATATTTCCCTATTATCTTTACTAATTTTAATATTTACAAACTAAGCAATTACTGATAACGTTGTAATTGAAATAATTACAACATTTCATCATCCCTATCAAATCTCGAAATCTTATGTTGTATCATATCTGCCATCTTAAAATGAGCATAAATTTTTGAGTAATAATGTTTTCATTTAAATGCTATTGGTTTATTCATACTATTTCCCTTTATGTTTAGATTCATAACATGAGTATGTCCAAGTTTGATAATACATTTTTATTCACCAAAATTTTTTGTCCCCTCCTAAAGACATTTTTTCACGCTCTCCTCCGTAATATAAGTCTATTTTGATAACAAAAATAGATTTTGTAACTTTTGTAACTGATTTTGTAATTAATGAAACCAAACATAAACCAAACGAAAACGAAACATAAACCAAATATAAACCAAGCATAAACCAAATATAAACCAAACGTAGAACAAACACAGGCCAATACCAGGTTTTAGATAAAATCTTATATCCCCCACATGGCAACTATATTCACAATTTATTGTAGATGATAAAAAACAGTTGCTAAAAAATCTCTTGTTTAATAAATAAAATTTGTAAAACTGTAGTACTAAAAATTATCAGCACGAATGATAATTTTTATAAAAAAGAGAGTCTCATTTTTCAATGAGACTCTCTTTTTTATATATTTAAACAGAATTTTCAGCTCTATCATTCAAAATAAATACTCGAGTGAAAACCACCATAATTACTACAATAACTAAAAAATATAGGGGCATGACTACTAAGGAACCTGTATGCAGCTGGCTCATTCCCCAAATTGTCAGCGTGACTATTATATAGTACCCTAAGCTAAATAATGCGCCTGCTGTACCAATGACATTTTGAAAATCTACTAATGCTAGACTGAGACAGTTAGGTAACGCTATCCCAATTCCTAATAGCAATATAAACATCGCTACTAAAAATCCAATCATATATATTATGTTGGGATTTGATCCAACATAAGTAATAACAGATAAAATGACTGCTCCCCCTGTCATTACAATACAACCTATATATATGATTTTCTCCGGTTTATAAATAGGCAGTAACCGTTTTGAAACTTTCGCTCCAATAATAGAAGCAGACGCAACTACAATTCCTAGAAATCCGTACATACTAGGTGATAACTGAAAGTATTCAATAAAGATAAACGGCGCTTCTGCGTAGTAGCTAAATAAAACACCATTCGCTCCTCCAATTAATAGACCGTATGTTACTACTTTCGGATTTGTAATTAATCTTTTTAACACTGAAAAGACATTTATTTTATTCGTTACTGAGTCCATTTTTGTTTCCGGAAGAGAAACAAAAGTATACAGAAAAATCCCCACACTCATAACAACTAAACTTAAAAATACTATTTTAAATCCAAACATTTGATCCAGAAAGCCCCCAATTAGCGGACCTATCGCTGGTGTAAAAGCAATGACTGCCGAAATTTGAGCGAACATAACATGACGTTTATGCCCTTCTACACTTTCACGAAGAATCGTTTGTGTCACAACTGAGCCAGCACTTGCTCCAAACGCTTGAATAAAACGACTTAACAATAAAAATTCAATGGAACTTGCAATATAGCATAAGAAACTTCCAGCGCCATATACTACAATTCCAAATAACATTGCTGGGCGACGACCAATTATATCTGATAACCATCCAATAAAAAATACACCTAAAGCAAATCCAGCAAAATAAACACTAAGCGTTAACTGTACCTCATTATTACTTACGTGCAACGCCTTTGAAATATCCGGTAAAGACGGTGTGTAAATTGTTTCACTAATTTGCGGAAATGCCACAAGAATAATCATTAACCAAAGTGATGGTACTGAGACTTTTTTCACTTTTAATACCCTCCTATAACTTTGAAAATCTCAGAAATGAATAGACTTTCCTTAGCTATGGAACAGGAGGGGCCATTATAGAAATTCGATCATAAAACAACAAAGAAAACACCTCAATTACGCATGTTAATACTTATAGGAGGGTAATATTAACATTGATTTTAAAATATAGTCTTTCAATTATATGATAGGTTGTGTTCATTTTCTAGTGTTCATAATCTGAATATTTGTTAGTAGACGAATATCCTTTCAATTCTCTCGGAAAATTAATACGATTTGAAAAGCGCAACTAAACAACTGAAACGCCCCTTCAATTGTTAAAATCATTCTCACAATTGAAGGGGCGTTTTTTTATTGCTACATTTTCACTGATTGTTCTTTTTGATAAATAATTTCACCATCAATAATTGTTGTTTCTACTTTTAAATCTTTAATTTGGTTTGGATTGACACTTAAAATGCTGTCATTTAATATAACTAAATCCGCCAGTTTTCCGGCCTCTATGCTTCCTTTTATCTCTTCTTCAAAACTCGCATAAGCACCATTCCATGTGTATAGTTTAATAGCTTCCATTACGCTTATAGATTGATTAGCACCAACCTCTATTCCAGACTTAGTTTTTCTATTGACAGCAACATGAATTCCTAATAAAGGATTATAGTCAGTAACTGGTGCATCCGAACTACCTGCTGCAATGATGCCACGATCAATAAAATCACGAGCAGCGTACATGTGATTAACACGATCACCATAGTGCTCTACATATATCTCTCCGAATTCATATGGAAATGGAGGATTTGGAATAGGAATCATCTCGAGTTTTTTCATTCTCTGTTGTAAATCTGGTGAAGAAATTCCCGCATGCTCGATTCGATGACGGTGATTTTTTCTTGGTGATTCCTCTAGCGCCCTTTCTACACAATTCAAATACATTTCAATAGCTTTATCACCTTGTGCATGTACAGTGATTTGATAGCCTTTTTTATGCGCTTCACCTAAAACCTTATAGATTTCTTCCTCACTATAATAAAGAATGCCGTAATTGTTAGGGTCACTTGAATATGACTTACGGGTTGCAATTGTAGGCCCCGTGCTACTTCCATCTGTAAACAATTTAGCTGGTCCGATTTTGAATCTTTCATCTCCGGTACCAGTTACCACACCAGCTTCGACCATTTTATTAACAAATTCATGAGAGTTATTTATTTGACATATCATTGCATATATTCGGACACGAATATCCCTACTCTTCACAGCTCGTTGTAGTAAACGAAAACTCTCCGGTCCATCTCCACCTGCGTCATGTATACTTGTTATGCCAGCTGCAACGAAATGATCTGATGCAATTTTCACAGCCTTCATCATTTCACTTTCTGTATAACTTGCAACCTCGCTCATACTCATATTTGCTGCTTCAATTAACTTTCCTGTAAGCCTTCCTGCCTGATTCTTTTCAATAACTCCCCCACTCGTATCCGGTGTGTTCTCGTTAATTTGCGCAATTTCTAATGCTTTACTGTTCACCACGCTTATGTGGTGACAAGTACGAGTTATAATAATAGGATGTTCAACTGAAATTTCATCCAGCTCAGTAATTGTTGGATAACGCTTTTCCTCCACAGCGGTTTCATTAAAGCCCCAAGCACGTATCCATTCACCTTTTGGCGTTTCTAAGGCCTTCTTTTTCAGATCATCTAATAAAGCATCGATAGAATCAATATGTTCAGCTTTACAACTGACAGCCAACTGATTTAGTCCATGAGAAATGATGTGGAGATGGGAATCAATGAATCCAGGAAGAAGCGTTTTCCCTTGCAGGTCAATTACATCCGTGTTTTCTCCTATAAAACTCTTAACCTCCTGATTTGAGCCAACAACTACGATTTGATTATCTTTTATTGCGACAGCTTCGACTACTGCATTCTTTTGGTCTACTGTAATAACTTCTCCATTTATCAATACAACATCAGCTTTCATAAACTCAACCCTTTCGGAATTACTCTTTTCGAGTAATTCATTCAGTATTTAAAGTTACATCTCCTAATAGGCTCATCCGCTTTTTAACAAGATTTATCAATAATTAATTAAAGTTGAGCTAAACATTCTTTCATTGTTTTAACGATAAAAGTAAAGTCTTCCTCTGTGATGCTTAATGGAGGAGCAAGCTGTAAAATATTATTGTAACCTGCAACAGTGTCACCATTTTTACCAATAATTAGACCTTTTTCTTTACAAGCATTGATGACTTTGTTCATCTTTTCAATGGAAGCCGGTTCTTTTGTTTGCTTATCTTCCACTAGTTCAATGCCTAAAAGAAGGCCCTTTCCGCGAACATCCCCTACGTTTGGATGCTCTTTTACATCCTCTAGCTCATATAACAGTCGTTCACCCAATTCTTTGGAACGTTCAATGAGTTTCTCATTCTCCATAATTTCTAAATTCTTCAAAGCTAAAGCGCAAGCAGCAGGATTTCCTCCGAATGTATTTACATGGCGGAAGCGATCATAATCATCACTACCTACGAATGCCTCATAAACCTCTCGTCTAACTGCTGTTGCTGACAAAGGAAGATACGCACTTGTAATACCTTTTGCCATTGTTATGATATCTGGTTTGACGCCATAATTCATAAATCCAAACGGCTTCCCTGTTCGTCCAAATCCACATATAACTTCATCACAAATGAGCAACGCACCGTGCTTCTCGCAAATTTCTTTTACTTTTTCCATATATCCATCAGGAGGCATTAAAATTCCACCCCCAGTAATGATTGGCTCCATAATCACACCGGCTACTGTTTGGCTTAACTCCCATGTCATGACACGATCGATTTCCTCAGCACTTGCCAGTGTATGAACATCCTCTGGATTTCGATACGTATCAGGCGGTGCTACATGCAGGAATCCTTGCCCGAGTGGTTCATATTTATACTTTCGCTGTGCTTGACCTGTTGCTGCAAGAGCTCCCATTGAGTTACCGTGATAAGCGCGGTAGCGTGAAATAAACTTATAGCGTCCATGATCACCTTTTTGTTGATGATATTGACGAGCAATTTTAAACGCTGTTTCATTCGCTTCCGATCCACTGTTAGAAAAGAAAATAACGTATTCATCATCAAGCCATTCATTCAATTTTTCTGCTAATTTAATAGCAGGAACATGACTTTGAGTCAGAGGGAAATACGGCATTTCTTCAAGCTGCTCAAACGCCGCTCTTGCAAGCTCTTTTCGGCCGTATCCAACATTCACACACCAAAGACCAGACATACCGTCTAAATAACGGTTTCCATCAATATCCGTCACCCATGCCCCTTCTGCTTTTGTAATAATTAAATTCGTTGGACTAGGGGCTGCTCCTCTCATCGCATGCCAAAGGTACTTTTCATCTGTTTTTTTCAAACTTTGTGTTTGTTCTGTCGCTTGCACAATCACCAGCTCCATTCTATCTTTTTATGGTTTTACATCACTCTTTCAATAACGAGCCGTAAGCATTTTCTTGCGAGTATAGAATTCTACGCCATCTTTTCCATTTGCATGGAGATCACCATAGAAAGATTTCTTATAACCTGAGAACGGGAAGAATGCCATTGGAGCAGGAACTCCAAGATTAACCCCAAGCATACCTGCATCAATTTCTTCACGGAATTCACGAATAGCTTTCGCGCTATTTGTGTACAGACATGCACCATTTGCGAATGGTGATGCATTAGCAACATGAATCGCTTCCATCAAGTCTTTTACGCGTACAATAGAAAGAACCGGTGCGAAAATTTCATCTTGCCAGATTTTCATTTCCTCTGTCACGTTATCAAAAATCGTTGGGCCAACAAAATAACCTTGGCTGTTTGCTACATCGTCTTCACGTCCGTCACGAATAAGTGTCGCTCCCTGCTCTACACCGGATTGAATGTATCCGAGTGTCCGCTCTTTATGTACTTCACGAATAACGGGACCAAGGAAAACACCTTCTTCCAGACCATTACCAATCTTAATTGCATTAGCCTCTTGAAGCAGTCTATTAACGAGCTCATCCGCAACGTCTTCTTCCACGACAACAACAGCCGCTGCCATGCATCGTTCACCAGCTGAACCGAAGGCAGCACTTGTAATTTCTTTCACTGTAGAACTAAGGTCCGCATCTTTTAATACGATCGAATGATTTTTTGCCCCTGCAAGAGCTTGTACACGTTTACCGTTAGCTGCTGCTGTTTTTATATATATACTCAGCCACAGGTTGAGAACCAACGAAAGATACAGCTTTCACATCCTCATTGTCAAGAATGCCGTTAACGACGTCATGTGCACCATGCACAATATTTAGTACTCCATCTGGAAGACCTGCTTCTTTAAACAGTTCAGCTATGCGATTAGCCAATAGCGGTGTTCTTTCAGATGGTTTTAATACAAATGTATTCCCGCATGCAATCGCGAGTGGAAACATCCAGCATGGCACCATCATCGGAAAGTTAAATGGCGTTATTCCTGCGATTACTCCGATCGGATAACGATACATCCCTGATTCAACACCAGTAGCAATATCGGGAAGTTGCTCTCCCATCATTAAAGTGGGTGCGCCTGCGGCAAATTCAACACATTCAATCCCCCGCTGCACTTCACCGTATGCTTCCTTATAACTTTTTCCGTTTTCCAAGGTTACGAGTTTAGCTAACTCTTCCCAGTTTTCAATCAATAGCTGTTGATAGCGAAATAGAATCCGAGCACGCCGAGGCACAGCGACCTTTCTCCATGTTTTGAATGCTTCTTTCGCAGTTGCTACAGCTCTATCTAAATCTTCTTTAGTCGAAAGAGGCACACGAGCAATAATCTCTCCTGTTGCTGGATTTGGTACATCTTCAACTTGCTTACTTGTGGATTCTATCCATTGTCCGCCAATATAATTTTTCAACGTTTGTACATTTTTCATTACTACCATGGTGAAGCCTCCTATTTTAAGATAACCGTCCTATGTTATCGCCCCTAAAAAGAAAGCGCATTCATTTGACGGTATGTAAACTTATTTACATACATTTCTTCAACATTATTAATCTTATTCATTGAATACGCAGGAGCAGTCATCTGCTTAGCATTTGTCCACTCCCCAGTTCACATTATTTCAGATGGATCTCATGGTTCATCTTATAATTCTTTTTCAAAAATACTGGGCAATCCCATTCACAAACAAGGTCCTTAGCCAAGGAAACGATCCAGTCCTTTGTAATATGATACTTTTCCCCATCAACAGTAATAAACACTTCACCATCTGTCACATAGAAAACTTCCTGATCTTCTACATGCCACGTTCCTTTATTCGGTTCGCCTACCCACGGTTCCCATGCGTTGGCACCTAGTTGCTCTGCTTCTTCTGCTGTAAGTTTTTTCGCAAAAAACATGACAATCCTCTCTCTTTCGTATTGATAATTTTGAAGGAATAAGTCTATAAATCTACTGCCTTAACACTTGGATTTTTTAAACGTTTAAACTCTTTTTTCATAAAGTATATGGCAATGAGAACACCTGGAATTTCTGCAGCAGGAGCAGCGTACCATACACCTTCTACACCCCAGAATTTCGGGAAAATAAATAGAAACGGTAACATGAACAACAATATTTTGCTTACACTAATAAACGTTGCGGACCAGTTTCTCTCTTGCGATTCGAAATAACCGGAGATAAGCAGGCTAACTGCACTAAGCGTAAACAAACAATTGAATACAACTGTCGTCCAAATGCCCAGTTTTTGCAATTCAGGATTACCACCGGAAAAAAATGACACAATTGGATCTGCAAAAATGACTAGTATGGCTGTCACGATTACAAAGAAGGAAACTGTAAAAATGAGTCCCATCTTAATTGCTTGTTTCACACGATCAAGGTTGCCCGCACCGTAATTATAACTAATAATCGGTTGAAGCCCTGTCATCCCACCAAGCGCTGCTAAGGCGAGGAGATTTGTAATATAACCGTTTTGAATCGTGAAAGCTGCAACGTGTAGACCACCACCGTAGCTTTGCAGTAAGTTGTTGGTGAAAATAATTGCAATAAACATCATGAACTGACTCGAGAAAGATGCAAAGCCCGTCCAAACCACTTCACCAATCTTCTTGAGATTAATCATCATATCTTTCATTTTTGGCTTAAGTTTTGTTTTACCAAACCAGAAATAAAAGATTAGGAGAACAGGAATCGATTGCGAAATCGTATTAGCCCATGAAGAACCCATCATCCCCATGTCATACTTCACTACCATAATCCATTCCATAGTCCCAGCAACAACCGCTGCGACTAACCAACTGTTCATTGATAATATAGGCTTTTCATCGATATTAGCTAAAATACTTAATACAACGGCCAATATCGTTAATGGCAACGAAATCCATAGCAGTCGGCTATATTGCACCGCATACGGAAGTGCTTCATCACTTGCTCCGAATAAAATCATAATATCATTTTCAAAGACCAACCCAAGTATAGCTAACAAAGAAGATAGGAAAAGAGTAAACCATAAAGTTTGTCCCATAATACTTCTAGCTTCTTCGATTTTCCCTTTCCCCAGTCGAAGTGAAATGACCGCTCCGGCTCCCACACCTAAAAGAACACCAATCATACGGGTAATAACCATGACCGTAAATCCAATTCCGATCCCTTCGACTTCCAGCTCCTGAAAGCCACTGACGAAATAGCCATCAACAACCGATACAACTCCTAAAATTACGTTAGCCATAATTCCCGCCAAAGCAAACCGTAAATATAGTAACGGAATACTTTTGGTTCCTAGCACTGAATCATCCACCGGCTTATTCATTACTTCTGGTTGCTCTATTTTTGATGACGGACCGTTGTCCACTATTTTCATGAGCATATCCCCTTATAAATAATTTATATAGCACGTTTTGCTCAATTAATTCGCATACCACCCTACCGGATTTGCATGCTGGTGGATATTGATTTGCTTCGTTTCCATAAAGTGCTCCAGTCCGGCAACACCTAACGCTCTGCCGATGCCACTTTGCTTATACCCTCCCCAAGGACCTTCCACATAAGCGAGATGATAACTATTAATCCAAGTAATTCCCGCACGCAATTTACTAATGACACGTTTTGCCAGGTCCATATCTTCCGTAAATACAGCACCGGCTAATCCATAAATAGAATCATTCGCTTTTTGGATGGCATCTTCCTCATCTTTAAATTTCTGTACAACAAGGACTGGGCCAAAAATCTCTTCCTTCACAATACACATATTCTCATTTACATCAGCAAAGATTGTTGGTGCAATGAAAAACCCTCGATCGAGCCCATTTTCTGTTAAGCGCTTACCACCACAAACTAATTTTGCACCTTCTTCGATTCCTCTCTGAATATAATGTAAAACTTCATTCATATGAGACTCGTTTGTAAGCGCTCCCATTTCAATATTCTCACTTTCCCCGTTGCCAACTACAATTTTGTTCGCACGCTCGGCCAATCTTTCAACAAACTTATCATAAATAGTCTCTTGTACAAGTAAACGAGATGCAGCTGAACAAACTTGCCCAGCGTTGTGGAAAATACCAAACATCGCATTATCAACTGCGGTTTCAAAATCCACATCGTCGAACACAATAAGTGGAGATTTACCACCTAGTTCAAGTGTGATTTTTTTCATATTGCCTGCAGCTGCGCGCATAATACTTTGACCTGTTTTTGTTCCACCAGTAAAGGCAATTTTGTCGACATCATGGCTCTCTGCAAGCTCATTCCCAACCTTTGAACCAGGTCCCAATACTAAGTTTGCTACTCCATCCGGAAGTCCAACCTCTTCGATAATTTCAAATAATTTGAATACGCTTACAGGAGTGACGTCAGCAGGCTTAATTACAATTGTATTCCCTGCGGCAAGTGCAGGAGCAATTTGCCAAACAGCTAACATAAGCGGGAAATTCCAAGGTACAATAAGTCCACAAACACCAATCGGTTCATGAATAATAATCGTTTCTGAAGCATCATCACGAGTGTAAGATTCCTTTTTCATACCTTTAATCAAGTCAGCATAATAGCGGAAGCATTGAATCGATACAGGAATATCTACATAGGTTGTTGCACGGATAACCTTACCGTTATTTGCAGTTTCCAAACGGGCAATTTCAGCTGTATTCTCTTCAAGACGGTCTGCAATCTTATATAGATAGTCAGCTCTTTCATCAGCCGATAAATCCGACCAGATCCCGCTATCAAACGCTTTACGAGCCGCCTTAATTGCTATCTTCGCATCATCTGCTGATCCATGAGCAGACGTTGCGATAACCTCTTCGGTTGCAGGATTGATAATGTTTCGTCTAGCACCCGATAATGCTTCTACCCATTTCCCGTCAATGAACATGTTAATTTTCATAAACACCTCTCCTTTACGCGATAATATCTACCAGTTTGAAACCAATATGTGCTATATTGACCAGCATCGTTTTCTGATTATAGAATGGGAATGATTTAAGGCGTTCTTTTTCAAATCGATATCCACCTGCACTCCCCGTAACGATCCATTGTGCCAATAACTTACCAAACAATGTCGAGAGAGACGCGCCATGTCCCGTATAACCCGTTGCAAAATATGCGCCTTCTTTGGATCTACCGATAACCGGGAACGTATCAATTGTAACCCCGATAAATCCACCCCACCTGTAATCAATCTTGCTTCCTTCTAGTTTTGGCATTATTTTAACCATGGCATCGTAAACATTTTGATAAACAGCATCACCTAAGTTTGGACGAATATCGCCACCGCCAAATATGATCCGATTATCTGGTGTACGCCTGAAATAGTAAAGGAAACTGCTTGTATCAAAAACCATGCGATCTTTAGGAATGACGCTATTCACCAATGATTCTGGAAGCTGTTCAGTACCAATAATACGTGCCGAAATTGGCAGTACGCCTTTATTCAATTCAGCCATAATTTTTCCGGAGTAACCATCTGTAGCCACAATAATGTCTTTCGCTGTAACAGTACCTTTTTCTGTAATAACTTTCACACTATTTCGGCCGTACTCAATAGATAGTGCTTTCGAATGCTCAAAGATTTTTGCACCGATCGATTTAGCTGCTTCTCCCAAACCAATTGCATAGTTCAGTGGTTGGAACGAGTAACTCGAGTCGTCGACTAAGCAACCATAATATTGCGGGGAATCAATTTCTTGATGCAACTGACTTCGATTAAGCACGCTACAGTCATATCCAAAATTTTTGTTTAAGTATTCACTTTCAAGTTTCAACCCTTCAAAATGCTTGGCTTTGTAAGCCGCCACAATGTGACCTGTCTTTCTGAAGTTACAGTTGATTTGATGCTCGTCAATAATGTTTTTAACTAATTCAACACTAAGCAGAGAAAGATCGTTAAGCTGCCTCGCCTCTTCGGCACCATACTTCTTGGCAAGCTCCTGCATCGTTGACTTATAGCCTGGCAATACCATCCCGCCGTTGCGACCGCTTGCGCCATATCCGATTGTTTCCTGCTCAAGGACAATGACACTCTTCCCTAACTTTTGCAAATGATATGCAGAAGAGAGACCTGTGAAACCTGCGCCAATAATGACAACATCCGCCTCTTCATTTCCTTCAAGAGGTTTTCCTTTGTCATATCTGTTTGCAGTCGCTGTCCATAGTGAGAGTGTATCCATATGATCCATCTTATCCATAGCTAATCCTTCTCCCTTCGTGACATGTATGTTACAATACAGTCAAAAATATTCTTAATATTCAAACTTATTGAGTTAATAATATGACTTAGAGTTTCCTCCAAGTCAATAGCTATTTGAGAGTTTTTTGAATTCATTTTGCGAAAAAAGTGGAGTAACTCCACTTTTTTCATTGGGGGGTACATCTATGAAAATTGGTACATTTGCGAAGCTTTTTCATGTTACGACTGATACCGTTCGTTATTACATTGAACTAGGATTATTAATACCAGACAAAAAAAACACTCAGTATCAAATGAACCAATTGTGTTTCGACGACATGGCTTTTATTACTGAGCTGAAAAAATTTCATTTTTCATTGATAGAAATCCAACGAATTTTATCATATCGACGTGTCACAAACTTCTCGGACCATGAGGATATCGACTACTACAACAACTCGCTCATTGATAAAAAGGACGAGCTAACCAAGAAAAAAGAAGACATATCAAAAGCTATCCAATTGATTGAAAAAGCGGTTCAAACTAGCTCGCCTTCATCCAAAGAAGAAAGTATTACAGGAATCCCGCTTGACTTTGTAAATTTTCTCTATTGTCCAAAATGCCGCATTCCACTTGAAATGAAAGATGTAACGATTAAAAAAGTCTACATTCACACGGGGAGTTTAACTTGTAGCTGTGGATACGAAGCAGCTATCGAGGAGGGTATTATTATTACCGCGAACTTGTACGAGACGTCTCCTTATCCATCTTATTTTTACGATAAAGAAACGATTAAAGAGATCAATCCCAAAATGATTAACTTATTTGAAAAAAGTAATTTTCGATTTCAAAAAGTTCTACAAAATATAGATTTGAAAAACAAATTAATTGTGGAAACAAACGTTGATGCTTTTGTATCACTACCTAAATATATCGATGTTCTTGAACCAAGCGCAAACTATGTATTCAGTGGCTATTCGCTTGCAATGCTCAAGAAGGTGAGAAATAGAATTGAGCGTGTGAATCCGAAGCCACGCGTCCTTTATATTTTGAATTCCGATTTAAATCTACCATTGAAACCGCTTAGCATCGATGTTTTTGTGGATAGTTTTACAATAACTGATTTTTCACTGCTCAACCCAGAGTTCCCAAGTCATGTTCTAAAAAACTATTTACATAACAGTTCAACAATTGTCGGTGGATACTCGTATTATGATAACTCGGCCAAATCCTTGAAAAATATTTCAGCCTTATATCCAAATTCCCATGAGCATATTTTACATCCAAAATACTTAGAAGAAAATTTATCAGTTAACGGATTTCAAATCATGCAAAATGAAAATATCGGTTACTGTACAGATCCAGGACCTTATTTCGATTATCATGTAAGAGACGAAAAATTCCACATGCTCATGTATTTGGCTAATACGAAACAATAGCACAAAAAGCGCCATCACAAGTGACGGCGCTTTTTCTATGTAAGAGCTACTAGAAGGTACCCTTCTAGCCTACTCCCATTTATAAGTCCAAAACTGTTCAAGTTGCAGCCATTTTAATGTTGCTGCGTCTTTGTTTTTTATTTTTGCATGCGTTTCTTCTAGCATCGCTTCCGTTTGTGAACGATGCGCGCCTAGTGCAGCTAATTTATGTTCAAATACTTCACTAATATTATTTACAACATCCGGTTCACCGAGTACTGCTTCGCGATTTCTCGTAATCGCAACCGCATGAATGGCTGGACGTTCTTCTTTAGGCATACGTGATACAGCGCGAACTACAGCGCGGCCAAATGCATCATGATCCGGATGTACGCCGTGTTCTGGATAAAATGTAATAATTCGAGATGGATTTACTTCTTGAATAATCGCTTCGATTTTATCGGCAACAAAATCAACATCTTCAAATTCTAACGTTTTATCATGGAAACCGAGCATTCTTAAATCTTGAATCCCCATCGCTTCACATGCATCTTTTAATTCTTTTTCACGTATATTTGGAATCGTTTCACGGTTAGCGAATACGTTTTTCCCCATGTTACGTCCCATTTGTCCAAGAGTACCACATGCGTACGTTACAGGTACTCCTTGATCTGTTAATAAGCGAATTGTTCCTCCCGCAGCAAATGCTTCATCATCTGGATGCGGAAATACAACAAGTACATGTCTCTCCATAAGTTTCCCTCCTTCTTACTTAAATGGCGTTAAGCTTAGCTCAAGCGCTACCGCTAAGCGGCCTTGGTTATCATGCCCTGCTAGTAATAAACGCTCTTTATCGTCTACTTCCCAGTGCGTAATGCCTTCTGCATATACCCAGCCATGATCCATTTTCAAACCAACTCGGTATGGGTTTGTTCCAGTTATTTTCCCACGCTCAAAGCGAATAATTGCATTTCGAATGAATGCTCCTACTGTCATCATCTTTTCATTAAAGTGTGACGCATACGCTCCATTCGTCGTTTCTAAATGAATATATACATCTTTATTTACAAAACGTTCAATTTCATTTTGAATAAGAGAACTATCTTTTACTATTTCCATCGGAATTCACCTCTTTAAACCATTTTACGCAAAAATAATGTAAATTGCTATCTCTATATTAGAGGACAACGCCCACTTTTCCTAATAATTTGCACTGTGTTTTTTATATTTTTTATATGATATGTAAAAATCACATTTTTTCCTTCACTTTGTTAAATAGTTTTCTTTCTTTTTTGAATTTGCTACAATATATTTTATCCCGTATTAATACAGCGAGATACATTTCGACAATTGAATACATACTTTAAAGAAGGTGACATGATTGGAACAATCAGCACATGAAGTAGCAAATTGGCAATATTATTTTACAATTGCCGTATTTTTAGTCACGTACGGTTTTATTATTTCTGAGAAATTGAATCGTGCTGTAATCGCACTATTCGGTGCTGCTATTATGATTATTTTTGGAATTGTAGATTTACATACTGCTTTCACATCGCATATTCAATGGGAAACGATTACCCTTTTAATTGGGATGATGATTCTCGTACATATTACGAGTCAATCAGGCGTATTTGAATTTGTAGCCATAAAAGCAGCAAAAGCAGCTGGCGGAAAACCAATCCGCATTTTATTATTACTATCCCTATTAACTGCTGTCGGTTCTGCATTTTTGGACAACGTAACAACCGTATTATTAATCGTACCTGTTACACTATCCATTACACGTATTTTAAAAGTAAATCCTGTTCCTTATTTAATTTCAGAAGTACTATTTTCAAATATAGGCGGAACAGCAACATTAATTGGTGACCCGCCGAACATTATGATTGGATCAGCTAATAAGCATTTAGACTTTAATGCCTTTTTACTAAACTTAGCTCCAATCGTAATCATTATTTCTATCGTTACACTTGGCATTATTTACTTCATGTATCGCAACAAACTAAAAACAACGCCTGAGCAAATCGAAAAGCTAATGGCATTAAATGAAAAAGATTATATTAAAGATCAGAGCCTCCTTTTAAAATCCATTACGATTTTAGGACTAACTATTTTAGGCTTTGTACTTCATTCTATTATTCATGTAGACGCTGCCGTTATTGCGATGACAGGTGCTACACTTCTTATGTTAATCGGTGTGAAAGAACATGATATTGAAGATGTATTTGCCCACGTTGAATGGGTAACAATTTTCTTCTTCGCTGGACTATTCGTTCTCGTTGGCGGATTAATTGATATCGGACTTATTTCTTCACTCGCAAAAGAAGTACTCGACGTAACAAATGGCGATATCGGTTTCGCTGCTATACTTATCTTATGGGTATCTGGCATCGCATCTGCGACAATTGATAACATCCCATTTGTCGCAACGATGATTCCACTTATTCAAGATTTAGCTACAGGACTCGGACTATCTGTCGATTCTCCGCAAATTGAAGTACTATGGTGGGCGTTATCACTTGGAGCTTGCCTAGGAGGCAACGGAACATTAATTGGAGCATCAGCAAACGTAGTCGTTGCTGGTATTGCAAAACGTGAAGGACATGGGTTCTCTTATATGGACTTCTTAAAAATCGGTTTCCCCTTAACGATCATTGCGCTATTGTTATCACATGCTTACATTTATTTACGTTATTTAATGTAGAAGTTGTATTGCATGAAATTATGTCGTCAAATAAAAAAGGTTTGCAGCACTATGCTACAAACCTTTTTTCATCACCAAAATATACCTATAATTGCTAATCCACCTAAAATCATACCACCAATTTGTCCGATGATTGTTGGTGATAGTTGAACACCTTTTCTCACTTCAACAACTGGTCTTTCGTGCCTTAGTTGCTGCACTTCACTTTGAAGTTGATGTACACTTCCGTGTAGTTCTTTAATTAGTTCTTTTAATTCAGCGACCTCTTCATTTACTGGCTTACTTTTTTCTAAGTTCATCTCGCATAACTCCTTATAAATTCAATCAGTTCACTGTAAATTTTCGCCAATTATCGTTATATCTCCTGCATACTACATATATAATATGGAATGTACCTTTATTAACAAGACCCTTTTAAGAACAAATTTAGATATTTTAGAAAGACAACTTTCATTAGTTCTTCATATATATATATAGGACTAATATATTCAACAATTCTATTCTTTATAGTTTCTTTTTCATACAAAAAGCTTCACTAAAATTTAGCAGGTGTACCTTGATGAAAATACATTTGCCATCTTCCTTCTCTAAATTTCCATATCGAACTACGTAACGAGTGTTGATTATTCATTTCATTGAATATTTGATAAGTAGTTAATGCTACATCTTTGGATAATGGATGTACTTCAAAATCACTCAAAGTCATTTTTACCACACCAATTCCATTTTTATCGATATCCTCATTTTTATATAAAACTTTACCAGAACTCCCAAACTCAAAAAAATCAGCGGCAAGTATCTTTTTAAGCTCCTTTTGAGATGTGCGAACCCCTGGTTTAAGTAATCGTTCCTCTAGCTGATATAAACACTCTCTTAATGAAGATAAACCTTCCATTAGTACACTCCTCCGCTCATCATTACCCAAATATTACAACTTTTCACTCTACACTACACAATTATTCTGTATGTTTTTGCTAGTTCTGCAGCTCTATCCATTCATCACGCAATATCCCCATAATCATACGATCAAAACACTTTCCATCTCTTTGAACTGCTTCCCTCATACATCCTTCCATCTGAAATCCCATCTTTTTATACAGTACAATGGCTGCTTTATTATAAGAAATAACATCGAGACCGACGCGGTGTAGATTCATTTCATAGAACGCATACTTTAAAATAAGATGCACTGCTTCTCTCCCAAACCCTTTTCCTCTATCATTTGCCTCTCCTATACCAATTGCTAATAGACCTGTTCTGTTATTCCACTCTATGCCGTGAATTGCAACAAAACCAATTAAGCGATCATCTTGAACTGTTCTTAACATGAAAGAAACACTATTCGATCTCCGTCCCTTTAATAGCCCATCACTCGCTATTTCATGTAACGATTGCGGGAATGCCAAGTCTGTATCTACATTTCTTAAGTACTCACTATCCTCTTGCCACATAGCCATTACTTCAGCATCTGCTTCTCTAATAGCTGATAACTTAATAGTTTTATTTTGAAAAAGATTCATCGTCATCTAAAACTCCCCCTTTTTTAAATAGCGGGGACAATAATTCTAGCCTATTTATCCCGCATTAACGGGATACTTACAATAAGCGCTGACATTGGCACATCTCCCTTGCATTGAATTAACTTCATTGTATAATTTTTCATTTATTCTAACAATAACAACAATAAAAAGACCCTCCAAATTTAGAGGGCCTTTCCTAATAGCAAAACTGTATTATTTCGTAAACATTTTCTCTGCTTCATCCATTGCCATTTTGTTACCTAAAGCAGAATAGTCAAGCCATGGTTGATCATTAATAATGTATACGTGCTTACCTTTAACAGCTTTTAAGTCTTTCCAAATTGGTGTTTCTTGCAGTTGTTTAAATGCTGCTTTTGCTTTATCGTCTCTGTTTACGACAACGAAAATAGCATCCGCATCAAAGTCAGGTAATACTTCTTGTGAAATTACTTCGAAAGGACGGTTTCCATCAATTTTCTCTACACCATTTGCAGGTTGTAATCCTAAGTCTTGGAATAGAATTGGTCCCATCGGTCTTTTCGTACTAAATACACGTAATTCTTTTGCAGTAACGCGAATTGCCATTACTTTTTCGTTATTACCTAACTCTTTATCTATTAAACTTTTTACTCGTTTTGATTGTTCTTCATAGTCTTGAATATATTTATCTGCTTCTTTCTCACGGTTTACAAGTTTACCTACTTCTTTTAAATGATCTCTCCACGTACCTTCATCTAAATTAAAAGTATGTGTTTTTGCAATTTTTTCGTATTTCGCTAAATCTTTGCCAGCATATTTTTCATCCACATAAATTTCAGATGGCTTTAATTGTAGTAATGCTTCCATATTCGGATCTGTTACAACGCCCAGTTTCTTCGTATCTTTCAACTGTTCTTTCACGTGAGGTAAGAAATCTTTTAAATCTCCACCAATTACAGAACCTACCGGTGTAATTCCTAATGCAAGTAAGTTATTCGTTAAATGAATAGACATAGAAGCAATTTTTGGATCATTACTTTTTTCAGTTTTTTTAGTTGCCTCTTCACTAGATTTCGTTTGACCACATGCTGATAATACTAAAATAAACATAATGCTAAATAAAATAGTAAGTTTCTTTTTCATATGTTCTCCTCTTTGAAGTATTTATTTTGTTTTTGTAAGTAAATAAAGAAAATATGGCGCACCTAAAGCCGCTACTACTACGCCAGCTGGAATAGAGTTTGGCTCAAATAAAGATCGCCCTATCGTATCCGCGAGTACTAAAATAATCATTCCAATTATGCCAGCTAACGGAAGGAAATGTTGATATGTACTACCTACTAACTTTCTTGCGATATGCGGAGAAACTAAGCCGATAAAGCCAATTCCCCCTGCCATTGATACACTTGCACAAGACAATCCTACCGCTGTAGCTAAAAGCAGTAACCGTTCTTTTTGAACAGATACACCAAGTCCTGCTGCTACACTATCACCTAGTGACAGTGCATTTAACGTTTTGGATTTCAGCCATGCGTACGGAGTTAGTATCAAAATCCAAGGTAATAATGCTAGGACATGAATCCAATCTCTTCCCCACACGTTACCAACTAACCACCTAGAAGCGAATGTATACGTCTCATCATTTAACTTGAGCGAGAAAAATAACGAAAGTGCACTAAAACCAGCTGAAACTGCAATACCAACAAGAATAAGTCTAATGGGAAGTAAACCTTTTGACCGATCACTCGCAAGCAAAACAATAAGAAATGCAGCTAACACTCCTCCGCCAAATGTAAATAACGGTATTAAAATCGATGCACTCTCGTTAATAGAATGAAAGAGAGTAACGAATACAATAATCCCGAAAGATGCACCTGAATGCAATCCAAGAATCCCCGGATCTGCGAGTGCATTACGAGATAATCCTTGCAAAATCGCACCGGAAACCCCAAGGCCAATACCTGCTAACATTGTGATTATAATTCTTGGCATACGATAATCGTATAGCACGGTTGCACTCTCAAAATCACCATAGCCAAAAAGCGTTTGAATTACTTTGAGCGGTGCGATGCTCAGCGTTCCCGTATTTAAGCTAATCAAAATTACAGCGATACTTATACATCCGAAAATTGTAGTTACAGTAATAGCTCTCTTTTTATCCGTGCTAAAAAGATCCTTCACTTATAACTCCCTCCCAACTTTACGTGCTATATAAAGGAAGAACGGAACTCCAACAAGAGCTACCATAATTCCTATCGCAAGTTCTTTAGGAGGATTTACTGTTCTTGCTCCTAAATCAGCTAAAACTAATAAAATAGCTCCTAATAATGCTGACATAGGAATAATAAGTTGATAATTAACACCTACTAATTTTCTAGCAATGTGCGGGATGACCAATCCTACAAATCCAATGGAACCAACAGCTGAAACAGAAACACCTGCTAGAATCACTACCATAATCATCCCGAGTATTCTCGTTCGGTTCGTTTTTACACCTAAATTTGTAGCGACATCATCCCCCATGGATATGAGTGAAATAGATCGCCCTAGCGCTGTCGCAAAAACAATTGTTATGAGAATAATAGGCACTAAAAATTTCAAGTGTTCCCACTTAACCCCCGCAACACCACCAGCATACCAAAACGCTAAATCTTGGCTTAAGTCATAATAAATCGCGACACCTGAACTTAACGAATGTAAAAGCGCGGCCATAACTGCCCCTGCAATCGTTAACCTCATCGGCGTTAGCCCGCCTGATGTTGCTGATCCAATAATAAAAATGAGTACTGTACTTAAAACTGCTCCAATAAAGGAGACAATCATTAAATAGGAATACGGCATATGCGGGAAAAAAGCAAAACTAAGTGCTACTACAAACATCGCACCTGCATTTATTCCGAGTACACCTGCATCAGCTAAAGGATTTCGTGTTACCCCTTGCATAACAGCTCCAGCGACTGCAAAAGCAGCTCCTACAACTGCTGCGCCAATTACCCTTGGGAGCCTTAATTCATAAATAATTTGATGCTGTGTTAATTTCGGATTATAATCAAAAACCGCTGCCCACACAGTTTGCAAATGGATATCCTTTGCACCAAATGCAACGGCTAAAAATATAGCTCCAATTAAACATATAATTGTTAAGCTCATGAAACATATGAACTTAATATGTATCCAGCGATTATTGCCAGCATGTACAGTAGACTTATGTAACATGTTTCATTTCATCCTTTATATTCAGTTCTTTTTTATAATTATTTTTTATTTACAATCATTATTGATAATAATTATCATTTTCATTTAGATATTATATCCCCACTTTTTTTAAATAGCAAACTATTTTTTTACTTTGTTAAACTATCAAAATACTTATTACAATTCCCTTCTAAAACTTCCAAATACATGCAAAATGACGTACTGTTTTATTTTCAAATTTGTAGTATACTAAGTTATTATTTTGATTTTTCAAATAATAATCCTGAAGGTGAAAACATGTTTTATGTAAAACAACTACTCTATTTTACTTATGAACAAGCATTATCCTGTTTGTTCCCTGTCATTATTTTTTTAACACTTGCTCTTTCAAAAATCATTTCGATTCCAGGGCTGTACCGATATGATTTCATACTCATCGTATGCCTTCTTATGCAGTGGATTATGTACAAAACAGGTCTTGAAACAAAAGATGAACTAAAAGTAATTACTGTCTTCCACCTCATCGGCCTTTTACTAGAAATATATAAAGTACATTTCGGTTCATGGAGTTATCCTGAAGAGGCGTATTCAAAAGTTTTCGGAGTTCCGCTTTACAGCGGTTTTATGTATGCGAGTGTCGCAAGTTACATATGCCAAGCGTGGAGAAGATTGCATTTACAAATGCATCATTGGCCGAAAGCTATTTTTACAATACCTCTAGGAGCAATGATTTACTTTAATTTTTTTACACATCATTTTCTATATGACTTTAGATGGGTATTAACTTTAATTTTATTCATTGTTTTCTTTCGCACATTTGTGGAATTTTCATTACGAGGCGTTACATATAAAATGCCGCTCGTACTCTCATTTTTCCTTATCGGATTCTTTATTTGGATTGCAGAAAACATCGCTACCTTCTTCGGAGCATGGCAATATCCAAATCAACGGGAAACATGGAGCCTCGTTCACTTAAGCAAAATTAGCTCATGGTTTTTACTCGTTGTTATTAGCATTATGATTGTTACACAACTCAAACATTTGAAGCAGTCGAAAAGATAATGCCGATTATGTAAAAACAGTTTAAAAACAGTTAGCCCATCACTCATTAGAGAGTGATAGGCCTTTTTTAATAATATTTTTTAAACCGTCCTCATCAAAGGCATTATAGGTTCATCATAATTTACGAGAGCATAAGCAGTTGCACATTATGAACTAGTACTAGCAGAAGAGGTTGCTGCAGATGAAGCGGCAATCGTTGCTATCATAGCTGCCTGTTGTGCTTGTATGAGGACTTCTATCATTGTTTGTAAACCTGTGTTGGTAGCTTTACTTTCCTCACCTTTCTGACTTACGAACAGTTGAATAGCAATAAGAATATTCGTATCTGTATGCCAACGGAATAATTTCTCCCCCTGCAATTTTTCAATGAATGCTCGAATAGAATGAATCTCTTTTTCTCCATCCTCAAGTAACGCTAGTAGCCCGATAGCTGGATAATGCATCTGTTTCACTTTTACCTTTTCTTGTTTTAACAACTTCCAAATGCTTGTACATGTTGCAACTAACATTTCTTCACGGACATCCTTCTTTAGTGAGAGGATATGACTTAAAAACTGAAGATCATTCCCTTTACGCAAACCAGCTTTCGCTAGTTTCTGATACAGACGTTCCACTCGGTCCATAAGTGTTTCTACATTCTCTGATTGTCCTGCTAGTAAAACCGCGAGCGGATAATCATTTGTACCTGTAAGAAAAAGATGATCCTCTTTCATCCGTTTATATACTTGCATCGAACGCTGAATGTGCGTGCCATGCTGTTCATTTTCTTCTGTTAAAAGCACAGCTGCTGCGAGATAAGTAAATATACTCCGGCTAAAGCCACCAGCGACCAATTGTTCATATAAATCTAAAAACCTCCGAAAAGCTTCCTTGTAATTTGTAAAGTGAATATCTAATGTTGCGGCCACCACAAAGCGATGATAAGACTTTAAGTATGAAAACATCCCTACCTGATTCTTAATATAACTACTAATTTCTAAAAAACGTCCGAGATCAAACAGTTTATCACTACCTGCATACATAGCAGCAATCATCATACCTGTTCGAGAATCACTCGTTTTCCATTTTAGTTCTCCCTTTAACTGTGCATATGTATATGTGTATTGCTCCAACTTTTGTTCCAATGTAATCATAGTATTCCCCCATTTTCTAGTTCCTCTCTTTTATTATACGTATATTCCATATTTAGGAATACCCTATTTCATACAGATTTTGCAACCTTATACTTTCTTCTGTATTATTTTCAATATTTTTCTATTAAGTAATACAAAAAAAATAATAACTACCATAAAATTTAGGATGTTTCTTTATCCTAATTGGTTGGTTTTCTTTCCTTCTTCATCAGCATCACGATGATTAGCGTTCATAATCCTTAATCCTTCAAGAAGTTCAACAACAAAAAAGGATAGATAATAAATTATCTACCCTTTTTTGTCTATATATTATTTAACATTACCAAAAACTAAAGAGCCTTAATAATACGTTCCATCGCCTTCATTTGCCCAATATGGTCTGCTTCATGATAAAGCATCATACCGTAAAGCTCTCCAACTGTTTCCAACCCTAAAAATGGCTCTGGAAGTTTATTTTCAAATGCTTCTGCTGGAATTTCTTGAATGCGCTTCGCTTGTTCTTTTAATTGAACCGTTAACACTTCTAATGATGGCCCTTCTGTTTTCCATTTAGATGGTCTTGATCCATACCCAAACATACCTGGATATTCAGTTGGTAATTGTTTAAATTCTCTTCCAAACATGAAAGTTTCTGCCGCCGTTAACACGTGACCGATATGCCAGCGAATTGTATTGTTAAAGCCCTCCGGCTGCGTATCCGCAGTTTTATCATCTAACGTTTCCATAAATTGAAGTAATGCCCCACGCGTTATTTCAAATTGTTTTAAACCAATTATTCTATTCATTTTATCGTCTCCTTTTTTATGTACAATTTATTATGAACTAAGGATGTTAAACTTATTAAAGTTTCACCTTGTTTAATCTATCAGAAACAATTAAGAAAAACATCTAATATGCTTAGTAAAAATAATAAAAGGTTCACCCCTCGTAAATATAGAATTACTTACTACACAAATAGTTTAGTAAATAAAAGAGGAGTGTAGTTGCATGTTACATGTTTTAAAACAGCAATATAATCTTATTAGCTCTACAAGAGAAACTCTATTTTCGTTTTTAGAAGAAATCCCACGAGAAAAATTGCACAGCACAGTTCCTAATTTCGGAAGCGGTAGCATTATGAAGACGCATATTCATGTAGCCGATTGCTATCGATACTGGCTTGGAACATTCGCATTTAACCAAAAACGAGCAGATTTCTCATTTGCTAGCGATTATGAAATTGAACATGCAGATGTCACACAAGTCCGTGCTAGATTTAAGATAGTAGATGAGACTGTACAACGCTTTTTAGATGAATACAATGACCGGTGGCTCGAAAATATAGCAAATGAAGTGAAATGGCAAAAAGAACCTTGGAGCACAACTCCACTATGGCTTTTAACTCATACGGAGACACATGAATTTCATCATAAAGGCCAAATTGTATCAATGACTCGTCACCTTGGATATACTCCTCCTGACACAGACCTTAGTTAATTCAATTGTTCTAACAAATGAATTACTATAACTGTCGTTAGCATTGTTTATGTATACGGAAAGGCTCTTCATTCTTTTTGATATTGTTTATAGTTTTGCAAATTTTTTTACGGCACAAACTTGTATTATATTTTAATTATGTTTGTGTCGTGTTCTTATTAATTAGTTTCATATCCATAAAAAATATATTAATATGTTTCCTTTTATTATTTCAGTTACCTAATCAATAAGAGGTTCTTTCTTTTTATTATGACTTTATACACGATAAATACGAAAATTCCGAAAATAAAAGTTGAAAATGCTGGTAACACTTTATCATTTGGCACGTACACACTCCAAAAAGAATTAAGAAGCGCATGAAAAATTAGACACATAAAAATACTTTTAGTTGCGTTAAAAATTGTAGTTAATAAGAAAGATACGGCAATTGTCGTAATTATAAAGGCTATAAAATCCCTTTGAGTTTGATTCGTGCCTGGAATAAACCATAACGGCCAGTGCCAAATAGCCCATATAACACTCACAATAACCGTACTAAAAAATGCCGAATTTTTTTTCTGAAGGGCAGGTTGTAAAAATCCTCTCCATCCAATTTCTTCAAGACCACCACCAACGATCATTGTTGGAAAACTAAGTAATGCCACGTATAATGGTTTTTGCATCGTTGCTCCACCAAATATCGTTGGAAGATAACAGCTAATAAAAGCTAGAACAACGATTAGAACATACCATACAAAGTGATGCCTAGGATTAACAATATTTTTAATAAACACTCTGAACTCTTCTTTTGATCCATATTTTTTCTTTAAACTAGTTGCAACGATTGCCGGCATGATTCCCCCGAAAACAAATAATATCATCGCTAGCGGTGTACCAAATGTCGTAATGTTTAATTTTATTAAGCTAATTAATAACCCCCATAGTATCCATGTAAATATAAAAGTTCGTATTACATATCGTTTAATCTCATTCCCCATTTACTTGCCTCCTTTATTTTAATTAGAGCATAAATTTAGAGATATGAAAATCACTTATGCTAAATTATTCCAAAACATTAAAGGAACCTCCCTACTCTATCAGGCTTTTCTGGATAGGCCGACTCCTACCTACTTTGCTTCGGTCAAGGTTCGAAGTTGGAGTCTCACTATCCGTTAATACGGGATAAACAAACAAAAAGAAGGAGCATGTTTTGAGAACCAATCAAAACATGCTCTTGTAAAGTGACAATAACGTTATTTAATTCTTGTTTAACTACGGTGCAAATTAGTGGGAAAGGCTTATTTTCCACTAAAAATATTTATAAAAAATTCATGTTCATTTAAAAGTGGAATGATAAGCAATAATAATAGTATTATCAAAAAACTTGTTGATACATTTTGTTGTGTATAAAACTTTTATTATTTGTTTTAGGTATACCATACCATTATAAAATTCATGTAACATCAAATTAAGATACATACTTTTCAAACAATACACAAAATAAAACTCTTCTTCAATGTATATCAAAAATATTTATATACTCTATCACCAACCTTAAGGAGAAATTTATAATGAGATTAGAGAGTGAAAGAATTTATTTAAGGCCCCTTTGCGAGCTAGATGCGCCCATTATATTAGAAAGTACAATGGATGAAGAAATAAGATATATGACTGGAACCAAGCCTACTTTTTCATTGGAGCAAATTAAAGCACATATAGATAATATAAATAATGATTCAAATCGCTATGATTTCGCTATTTGTTTAAACAGCACTGACGAAATGATTGGAGAGTTATCGATTTTAGATATCGATGAGGAGAACCAAAGAGCTGGATTCAGAATATCTATGCTTTCTATTTCATTAACAGGGAAAGGCTACGGAACTGAAGCTATGAAAATAGTTTTAAGATTTGTTTTTGAACAACTCACATTCAATCGTTTACAGTTAGAAGTATTTAGCCATAATTTACGTGGAATTAGAGCTTATGAAAAGGTTGGGTTTGTAAAAGAAGGAACCTTACGTCAATCCTTATTTTATAATGATACGTACTCGGATGAAATTATTATGGCAATACTTAAAAATGATTATAAAAATATGCTATAAAGAACCGATACTTGTTTCATCCAAGTATCGGTTCTCTCTATACAAAAGTGCCATTTTTTCTTACATATAAAACAAATATTTCTCCACTTAATTCCTTGCAAAATACTCCCTCGTCACCTCAATAAATTGCTGTAACGGCGCTGTCATCCATTTATCTTTATGCCAAGCAATTTGCGTATAGATCGGAGTGATTGTATTCTTTAAGACTAATTCCTTTATCGTTCCTTCTCGTATATCTTTTTCTACTACTATCGCTGGTAACACAGCTATACCTAAATCCGCAATGACACATTGTTTTATTGCCTCGACACTAACAAATTCAATCTTATTTGCTGGGTATACATCTTCCGCACGAAATAACTCTTCAAATAAAGTCCGATACGAGCAACCTAGTTCTGTTAGTAAAAGTGTTTCGCTTTCTAAATCTTTTGTAGAAACGGAAGGTTGTTCACGTAAACGATGCGTAGGAGCAGCTACTACTTTTAATTCTTCTTTCATAAGTGGCTCCACATGTAACACATCCTCTGTTTTACATTCGTCCAAAATAAATACAAGATCTACTTTCCCCTCCATCAATTGTTCCTTCGCATCTTTATTGGAATGTGCAGGTTTAAATATAAGCTTTATTTGGGGAAATTGTGCTTTAAATTTCTTTAATATAGATGGAAGCCTATATGTACATTGACTTTCTTGTGCACCGATTATTAACGTACCCGCTATTTCCTCATCATCTTTCACAGCCATTTTCGCTTCGTTACTGAGTACAATCATCTTATCAGCATATAGTTGAAACTTCCTGCCTGCTTCAGTTAAGAAAAGACGTTTTCCTAATCTTTCAAATAATGGCGTACCTAGCTCAGCCTCTAACGTTTTAATTTGCGCCGTTACACTCGATTGAGCAAAGTTCAATTTCTTCGCAGTTTGCGTAAAGTTCAAAGTGTCCGCTGCTACTTTAAATGTAATTAATTGTTTTATCTCCATTTATCATCCCTCTTTTCAATCGGTATTTTCGATTGATTTCATCGAAATAATCCTCTTTGTCTATTGATATTTGTATTGTATGATAAATATCATCGACAAACAATAAAATGGAGGTATTCCATATGAAAGCACTTTGTTTCGAACAGTTTGGAAGTCCAGATGTACTACAATATAAAGAAATACATGATCCAATCACAAATCCAAATGAAGTTCTTGTTCGCATGCAAGCAATCGGTTTAAATTTCGCTGATATTTATAGACGCCGTGGCGATTATCATCTCGCTGGTAACCCGCCTTATATATTAGGTTATGAAGGCGCTGGTATTGTTGAAAAAGTAGGAGCTAACGTTACTACTATCAATCCCGGAGACCACATTGCATTTGCTGACGTTCCATTCTCAAATGCAGAATTAGTTGCCGTTCCATCTGAAAAAGCAATTACACTTCCAGACTCTATTTCTTTTGAAACAGCCGCTTCTGTCTTATTACAAGGATTAACAGCACATTATTTAACGAAAGATAGCTATCAAATAAAACAAGGCGATATAGCTTTAGTACACGCTGCAGCTGGTGGCGTTGGTCAACTTCTCGTTCAAATGATTAAACTACTGGGCGGAACAGTAATCGGTCTTACATCATCAAAAGAAAAAGCACAAGTAGCTACGTTAGCTGGTGCTGATCACGTATTTTTATATACTGAAGCATGGCATACGAAAGTACTTGAGGTGACTAATGGTGCCGGAGTAAATGTTGTGTATGAATCAGTAGGTTCTACACTCGTGGAAAGTTTTAACGCTACTAAAATTGGCGGTACTGTCGTATTTTACGGAATGGCCGGCGGTAATCCTATACCTGTAGATCCACGTATGCTTATGGATACTTCAAAGACTTTAACAGGTGGAGACCTTTGGAATGTACTTACTACTTTTGAGGAACGTAAGCAGCGCTCCGCTCAATTATTTGATTGGATTGCTAGTAGAAAATTAAACATCGCGAGTCCTACTACATTCTCTTTACAAGATGGTGCTCTTGCACATGAATTATTAGAGAGCCGAAAAAGTACTGGGAAGATTTTATTAATTCCGTAATCTTTACAATAAAAAAAAGAAAAGATAAGCATATAAAAGAGCATCGATTCCGATGCTCTTTTAGTATGGAATTTTGTTAGTTTCTTTTTATTCCAGTAATTTTCGGCTCATCATATGAAATAATGTCGATGATATGGTTCAAACAAGGAATTTGATAGTGAACGAACTGCTCTTCAGGAAATATAAATTCAGCAATTGTTCCTGCTTTAACAAAATCCAAATATCTTGATTTTGAGTAAACTCTAAAAATTCTACCTTCTGAAATTTCGTAGTCATCCATTACAGTAAACGATTCATTAGTAACGGAGTAAGCAATATACGATTCAAAATCCAATTGCACAATTGGCAGATTGTCATCAACATCAATGGATGATGCTTCTATTTCAACCTCATCTTTAATTTTCATAAGTCCCTTAGTTTTATTAACTTTGCACCTATCAATAAGTACCCTCAATAAATTTTCTTCAGGTTCAAACAATTTGTTTAAATATATATATCCTTTAAATTCCATCAAATCTTGAAAATCCATTATTCCCTCATTTTGAAAATCTAAAAGGAATCGTAATACACCCTGTTAAATTTCCACACTTTCTTTCCCTTTTGCAACATAACTCATATCTCCAACCGATTCTACTGTATATTCCCCATCTTGATATACAACTTTCGTTACACTTGCATTCTCTACTCCCAGTTTTGTTTTACTACTGTCTAACATTTCTATTAAGGCAGTAATCAAAAGCCCATGAACGACAACTAAAACGTTGCCACCTCCATTTTTAGCAGCTTCTTCACTAATTTTATCAATCTCTGTTTTTATGCGAGTAGAAAATAATTCCCAATCTTCCGCTTGTTTCGTAGGGTCTGCTGCTCTAATAAGATTAATCACTTCTTGAATAGAGAACTTCATAAGTTCTTCTGGTGATGCAACGCCTGCAGCTTTTCCAACCACATCCCACATATTTTCAAGTTTTTCACCTTCAAAAATACCAAAATTTAATTCTCGTAATTTTTTTCTTTTCTCAAGTTTTAACTTTGATTGCTCACTATATTTTAATACTAAATTAGCAGTTTCAATCGCTCGGCCGCTATCACTACTATATGCATTCATAAAATGAACATCTTTTAATCCCGTTCCTAAATTAGAGGCAACTTCCACACCTTTTTCTACTAACGGGGAGTCTGCCCAGCCTTGCGCGCGATGATTCGTATTTAATATTGTTTTTCCGTGTCTTGTAACATATAACGTAACTACATTCTCATTGCTATCTGTTTCTCGATTCTTCATCATATTCTCTCCCTTTACATTTCTATATCAATTTTACCACCTTAATTATTCATTGAGCAAAATATACGTAAGTGAATCGTCTTAATAAAAAAGCTACCTTTCTGTATATCCCTACAAAAAGATAGCATCTTTTATGATTATTCCTTAACCGATACTCCTACTCAGCAAAAGCACTCGAATATTGTACAATTCCTTCTACACCTTCAAGAGCATTTTCTGTTAATTCCATTACCATAAACACTTCTTCAGGTACTTCAAATGGTGCTTTTATATTCCACTCACTTGCTTTTTTAAATCCGAATTTCGGATAGTACTCTGGATGCCCTAATACTACAACTGACCCGTATCCTAATTCTTTCGCTTTTTCTAAAGCAGCCGTGATAAGCTTTCCACCAATTCCTTTCTTCTGATGGCTTGGTGCTACTGAAACTGGTGCAAGTGCTAATGAATCTACAGTAGTCCCATCTTGTTCTATTGTAATTTTCGATAACATAATGTGACCGACTGTTTCCTTATCTACCGCAACGATAGATAACTCCGGAATAAATGCGTCACATTCTCTAATACGTTTTACAAGTTCATGCTCTTTTTTATCACTAAATTCTTCATTTAAAAATGCCTCTTTTACAACTTCTTCTGTCTTTCTATAATCATTTTTTTGTTCTTGTCTAATCGTTACCATTCTATATTATCCTCTATTCTTTCTTATTTCTTTTTCAATTTTACGAAGCGCTTTTTTCGATCCGCGCTCAATATCATGCTGCATTTTTCTTTCTTTATAATCGACAAATAGTATATTTAAATCATATCCTTCTGGGTATAATTCTTTCGCCGCTACCTCTAAAGTAATACGTTTTACATTCACTTCAACGAATTCACCGTTATAATATACAACAACATTATAGAAATTATCTTTTTCCTTATATACAATCCCGAAATCGTTATGATCTAACAAATTCACACGGTCGCCAATTTTATATTCATAGTCATTTTCTCTTTTTTCTTGCACGAATTTCGGTTTTCTAATTTTACTTTCATTCACTTTTTCTATAGCGTATTCTTTATTTCCCATATACTCTTTCGCTCTTTGCAGTACATGTTCTTTTACATTCATTTTATTTGCAATCCAAAGTGCATTGCTTTCACCAGATTTACCGATCACTAATTTATAAAGAGGCTCCAATGTCTCACTATTAAATTGCATTGCTGCGTTCATAAAATCACCGTGCATTTCTGAAAATCGTTTTATTTCACCGTAATGCGTACTCGCAATTGTAATACATCCCGATAGATAAAACTCTTCTAAAATAGATATCGCAAGAGCCGCACCTTCATTTGGTTCTGTGCCGCTTCCTATTTCGTCAAATAGTAGTAATGTATTATTATTTGACATCCTCATAATCTCGGATAGATTTTTCATATGCGATGAGAATGTACTTAGTGCATTTTCAATACTTTGATTATCACCAATATCTACAAATACGTTGTCAAAAATAGCAATTTCCGTTTCTTTATCTCCAGCGATGTGCAGGCCTGACATTGTCGCTAATGTTAACAATCCGATTGTTTTTAACACAATCGTTTTCCCGCCCGCATTCGGTCCTGTAATAATTAAACTTCGGTAGTTTTGACCGATTTCAAAGTTTAATGGTACTATTTTCCCACTTAAAAGCGGATGCTTACAATTCACTAAATGAATGTAGCCATGATCATTTAATTTCGGCTCTATTCCATCGATTGATTTACTAAACTTCGCTTTCGCAAATACCATATCATATTGACTAATCAATTCCATATTAATTTTTATATGATAAATATTTTCTAATACCATTCCTGATAAAGTCGCTAAAATTTGATACTCTTCCATCGCTTCTTCTGCTTTCAAACTTGCGAGCTCCGCATTTAACTTTGTAACCGTATGTGGTTCTATAAATACAGTAGAACCTTTAGCGGAAGCTTCAACAATACTTCCCGCAACTTGATTTTTATAGGTAGATTTGATTGGAATCGTATAGCGATCATCCTTTTTACTAATAAAGAATTCCTGAATATACTTCTTATTTGCACTACTATTTAAAAATTTTGTTAAACGTTCTTTTATTTTTCCATCTACAGAATCAATGTTATTTCGAATTCGTTTTAACTCTTTACTAGCAGCTGCATCAATGCCATTTCCTTTAATCGAAAAGTTAATTTCTTCTTCGATACTTTTAAATTCAGACATTGAATTTGCATACGAAGATAATACTGGCGCAAAGAATTCTTTATCTAGCATAAACTTTTTAATCTTTCGGCACCCACGTAAAAAGTCTGAAACGCTCACTAACTCTGCTGGATCTAAAATCATCCCTTTTTCTAATTTTTGAATTGTACTAGCGATATTGGAAATTCCGAAGAAAGGAACATGCCCTTCTGCATCTACTATAGCTCGTGCTTCTGTCGTTTCATTTAAGCGATTTCTCACTACTTTTATACTCGTACTCGGCTCTAATTTATTTAATAATTCCTTACCTAATCCACTTATACAATATGATTTCACTATTTCCATTAATTCGTTATATTGTAACTTTTCAAAAGTCATCGTATTCATTTTGTTTCTCCTCACTATGATTGATTTATATCATAAATGAAGATACCTACTCATTAGATTCCAATGAGTTCTACATTATTCAATTACCATTTTTATACATCATAAATATATACAAAAAAGCTGCGGGGATACCGCAGCTTTTACATTTACAAGGCATGAGTAATAACATATGAGGAAATAAGCCATAAAAACGGATGGCACTCCCCTTATTACACGCTTTATAAAGTATTGTAGGTATCTTCATAGGTTTCGAAATAAATGCATGACAAAATTAGGGGTATGATATACATAAAAATCCCCTGGTCTTATCCGATTTATTTCATTAAATTTTTCCTATTTAGTACCTACCGCACTCACAAAAAGCACCTCTCATTAATTTATATTTTATGTTCATTGAAATCTAATTTATTGAAATCATCATACTATATGTTTTGTAAGAAGTAAAGGTGTCAGACTATTGCCTTTCACACCTGAGGAAGGTCAATTTTTTCGGATAATGCTTTTTTCATTTTGTAGACTGTAAAACTTTCATATAATTAGCCTTTTTCTCAAGGGTCTTTTTCGCATCTTCAGCCGTTAATATATAGTCTATAGCAATATTTTTTAATACATCCTTATTAACGTCTGGCAGCTGAATCGTTATATCTTCCACACTACTCTTATTATTATCAATTGTTTTATTAAATTCCTGAATACTTCTTGCAGCCTCCGCTAATTTTTCCATATGTGAAGGATTATTTACATCTAAAACAGTATCACTTCTAAAAACTGCCGTATAATACTGCTTCAATTTTTTCTTCGCTATTTCTTTCTCAGCATTTTTATCGAAAACAGTATCCCCTGTCTGCATTTGATCAAAATTAATTATAGTGTTATTCCCTTTCTTCCCATAATATTTATTAAATTTTTCTTGTAAATCATTTGTTTCCTTTTTTATTTTATAGTTATCATTATTTACTTCTGGAGAGATTTGTCCATCGAAATAAAGTTGAAATTGCAAATACGGTTCATCTACTTGCTGCACAAAAGCTATCCGTCCCTTTGGACCAAGGAAATCCTTTCCATTATCCAGTGTTTCAACTTGGTTTAGTTTAACAGAAATACCATACTCCGATTTTGTATAACTTTGTGCTTTTTGTTCAATTTCTTCATTCGATATATCACATGATGTTAATAGGAATAAACTAAACATTATGATATATATCATTTTTGTTTTTTTCATCTTGCGTCTCCTTTTGCTACTACTGCCTATACAGAAATGTCCTTATGGATTTTAAATTACGATTTATATAAAGAACTTCTTCTAATAACCGCTACATCAAATTGTCTTCGCTGACTTGAATAATAAAAACTCATCATCTTGCTTTAGAAAGCCCTAATAACCACAAGTGTAAAAACACCCATTTGTTATCGCTTTACAATCATAGTGTAATTTTACAATATAATCATTTTATCGTAAAGCAAATATAACATCTATTAAAATCATGTTAAAAACATACTAATATTTAGTTCTATAGCAATCACAGTACGGTTTTTATTGTATCAACTTTAAAGTAATAACTTTAATTTCGTTGCGAAAAAATTAAATAAGCGCCTCCGCTATTGCGAATGTCATTTACTTTCCCTAATACATTTAATAATTATGACAAGCAATCATAGGAGGTTACTATATGAGCAAAGAAAATATTATTTTACATGGACCTGCTCTTGAACCAAATTTAATTGGCCCCACACTTCCACCAATTCCACCATTTACATTCCCAACCGGACCTACTGGAATCACAGGACCTACCGGTGCGACAGGTTTTACTGGAATTGGAATAACTGGTCCCACTGGGATTACAGGACCTACTGGAATTGGAATAACTGGTCCTACTGGTGTTACAGGAATTACTGGAATCGGAATAACTGGACCTACCGGCGCTACAGGAATCGGAATAACCGGTCCCACTGGAGCGACCGGTTTAGGAATTCTCCCGGTATTTGGAACAATAACTTCTGAAGTAGGTATCGGTTTTTCAGCAGTAGTTAATACAAATGTTAATTTGACAATTCCAGGACCTGTTAGTGGAACTACTCTAACCCCAGTAGACAACTCCATTACAATTGATACCACTGGTGTGTACTCTGTATCTTTTTCAATTGTATTTGTGATACAAGCTATTTCGTCTAGTATATTAAACCTTACAATAAATGATTCCATTCAATTCGCCATTGAAACACGAGTTGGTGGTGGTTCTGGGGTAAGAACTACATCCGCTAGAACTGATCTATTACCTTTAAACCAAGGAGATGTCCTTCGAGTACGAATAAGAGAAGCCACGGGTGACATTATTTATTCCAATGCATCTCTTGTTGTTTCAAAAGTCGACTAGTTCATTTATTAAAATAAAGATTTAGGAATGATATCAATGTAAAAAGAAGAGGAAACTTATATTTCAGTCTACCTCTTCTTTTCATCACCAATTTACCGCTGAACATATATGGAAACTGAGCCTCCACTTACATGGAATTGCCCCCATCCGTCCTTATTAATTGTTACAGTATTTGTTTGATTACCCGTAATATCGTACCATACTTCCCCAGCGTTATTCTTTCCAACATCCATCCACTTTGATCCTCCTGGTCCGTCCGAGAGTAATGTCGCTAAACCAGAATTAGCATGTACACCATCGCCTTCTCTTGTCCAGCCAATCACATCTGGATGGTCTAAATAATCACGCTGCGTACCATATGCAAAGTTTTTTCGTGCCGTCAAAATTGGATCAATTTTATCTTTTAACGCTGGAATTTCATAACTACTATTTCCGCTTGTCCCATAGTAATCACCATAGAAAACTGAAGGATAGCCCTCTGCACGAGTTAAAATAAATGCATATGCCAGCGGCTTAAACCACGGACTTACTACAGATTCCAATGACTGCCCAGGCTGAGAATCATGATTCTCAACGAGAGTAACTGCGAGTGCAGGGTGATTTTTCATTACTGTTCCATTTAAAATATTTCTCATATCATAATTCCCATTTCCTGTTGAAGCATAATGAAAATTGTAATGAAGCGGTGCATCAAACACAGATTGATTATAATTGACTTTCGCTAAATAATTGTTTAAAGCCTGAACATCATTTTGCCAATATTCAGCTACTGTAAACATTTCTTTCCCCGTTTGCTGTCTGGCATGATTTACCCAATCGCGTAAATATTCATGATCAATATGTTTAACAGCGTCCAAACGAAAGCCATCTAAATTTAATTCATTCGCATACCATGTTCCCCAATTTTTCATCTCATTCGCAACATCAGGATGATCAAAATCAAGATCTGCATACATCAAATAATCATAATTTCCATTTTCGCTAGACACTTCCCAATCCCACGCTTTATCTACACCCCTAAATTTATAAATTCGATTTAATTTCCTTCCTTCATCCCAATCCGTTCCGTCAAAATGATACCATTTCCATTTGAAATTAGAATAAGCATCTCCGCGCCCTGGAAAATTAAACCCCGTCCATGCACTAATTTGATAATCACCTGATACTTCAATATTTCGATTGTTACGGTCTACCTCAACAGCTGTTACGGTTTCAGTATAATCAGCCCCACCTTTATGATTCATAACTACATCACCGTATACGTCGATGTTTTGCTTATGTAAAGCGTCAATTGCAGATTTCAACTGTGCTTTTGTCCCATATTTCGTCCGCACCGTTCCTTTTTGATTGAACTCCCCTAAATCATATAAATCATAGGCCCCATACCCTACATCATTTTGCGAAGTCCCTTTATATGCAGGTGGTATCCATACAGATGTGATTCCTTTATGAGCTAAACTTTCAGCATCGGAACGCAAACGATTCCAATGATTCCCATCATTCGGAGCGTACCACTCAAAATACTGCATTAATGTTCCATTGTTCACTGTTGCTGCTTCTGCCTTATTTCCCTCATATATATTAGGAAAAAGCAAAATAAACAATAAACAGACTACCGTAATCCTTTTCAACATATTTACACCATCCCTTTCAAGAAAACGTTTGCATAATTTATTAAAGTTATTATAATATTCGTTCTACAGTTAGTAAAGTAACAATCTTTTAATCTCTCACATTATTTTTCAAAATATGAATTCAACTATTCCACAAGTACCCCATATAGTTTAAAATTCACATCGGATTCAAAATTGTTTACAATTTATCTATAAAAGCATAACGGAGGGATTTCTATGACCGACTTTCAAAAACAATTTTTTGCAAGATTAAATATAGAAGAAAAACACAAAGTTTCATTTGAAGATTTACCTAACATTATGTACGCAATGGCACAAACTGTCCCTTTTGAAAACTTAAATATTCTCGAAAACAACTTTAAAGAAATATCAAAAGAAAATCTAAAAGAAAAAATTTTAATAAACAACCGTGGCGGCCTTTGTTATGAATTGAATCCGGCTATGTATTACTTCCTTAAAGACTCTAAATTCGATGTCCATCTCGTTTCAGGAACAGTTTATAACGCTGCAAATTCTATATGGGCTGTAGATTCAGGGCATATCGCAACTGTTTTACAACATCATAATGAACTTTACTTAATTGAAGTAGGTTTCGGATCATATTTACCCCTTTCCCCTGTTCCTTTCTCAGGTGAGATCGTTCATTCTGTAACAGGCCACTATCGTATTCGTAAAGAAACGACTGAAAAAGGTAATTATATTTTAGAAATGCGTAAAAGCAATGAGTTTCTAGATCAATCTTCTACTGATGATTGGACAGTAGGTTATGCATTTTACTTGGAAGAAGTGGATGAAACGAAAGCAAATGCAGCACAAAAAATTATTGTTGAACATGAAGGTTCACCATTTAACAAAGTACCTCTTGTTGTAAAACTTACTCATGACGGGCACGCATCATTAACAAAAGATAGCCTTACAGTAACGAAAAATAGAAATAAAACAAAAGAAACAATTACAAAAGAGCAATATACAAACCTCCTTCATTCAACGTTCGGCATTACATTATAACTTTTAAAGCCTCGCCATTTCCGGCAAGGCTTTTCATTTTCCAGCAGGGATTTTTTGCAATTTGTTGTATTTCATAGTTATATAGGAATATAACTACATATTTAGAAAGGAAATGATTATGACTGAACTTAAAGATCGACTACAAGTAGCTGATAAAGAAAAATGGGATTTAACGGATATTTATCATACAATTGAAGATTGGGAAAGCGATTTTCATAAAATTGAAGTATTAACGAATGAATTACACAAGTTTAATGGAAATATTCATGACGGCAATAGTTTATTAGCTTATTTAACAAAGAGTGAAGAAATATCTAGCATAATATCTTTAATGTTCGCTTATGCACGATTACAATCTGATCTTGATACACGCGATACTGACGCTCAATCCCTTGTCGACAAAATATCACAATTACACGTGAAAGTAAGTGCGGCTAAATCTTTCTTTTCTCCATTCTTACTTAGCGTAGATGAAAACACATTATATTCTTACATAGAAGAAACCGAAGGCTTACACTATTATAAAGAAGACTTATTTGAGCTATACCGTTATAAAAAACACGTTTTGAATAAAGACCAAGAAGAGATTTTATCACAAATGGGTGAAGCACTCTCCTCCCCGCAGCATACATTTGGCATGTTAAATAATGCAGATATAATTTTTGGTGAAGTGACTACTGATGATGGAGAAAAAGTAAATTTAACACGTGGAATGTATTCAAAGCTAATAGAAGATGAGAATCGTGAGAAACGTGAAGAAGCCTATAAAGCTTATTACAAACCATACGTTCAATTAAAGAATTCTATCGCTTCTACTTTGTCCGCAGCTATTAAAAACAATGTTACTGTCTCAAAGCTACGAAAATATCCATCAGCTTTAGAAAAATCATTATTTGGCGACATGGTTCCGAAAGAAGTATATGAAAATTTAATTGAGACAACGAAAAAAAACATTCAATCATTACATACGTATAATGAACTTAGAAAAGAAAAATTAAATGTAGATGAACTAAGACAATACGACTTGAGTGTTGATTTAGTAAAAGGTGTAAAACAAGACATTACATACGACGAAGCGTTTGATATAATGATCGCGTCACTAGCTCCTTTAGGTAAAGAATATATCGAAACATTAAAAAACTTTAAAGATAAACGCTATATAGATGTGAGAGAAACACCAGGAAAACGTTCTGGCGCTTATAACTTTGGTGTATACGGTGTTCATCCTTTCATTCTTTTAAATCATCATGATGATTTAAATAGCCTTTTCACCCTTACTCATGAATGCGGGCACGGTATGCATACGCATTACTCACACGGATACCAACCAAGAATTTCTGCACACTATACTATCTTTGTTGCAGAAGTCGCTTCTACAGTAAATGAAGTGTTATTAATTCATTATTTATTAAAAGAAGCAAAAGAAACGAACGTACGTAATCATTTAATTAACTACTTTATCGATAGCTTTAAAGGTACTTTCTTTACACAAATCATGTTTGCAGAATTTGAAAAAATCACACATGAAATGGCCGAACAAGGTAAACCATTAAATGCCAAAGTCTTTAGTGAAATTTACGAAAACTTATTTAGAGAATATAATGGCGACTCTCTCGTATTTGACGAAGAAGTAAAATATGGCTGGTCTAGAATCCCTCATTTCTACCGTCCATTTTACGTATACAAATACGCAACTGGATTCGCTTCTGCCATTCAAATCGCCGATAAATTATTAAGCGGTGATCCAAATGCTCAGAAAAACTATATTGAATTCCTTAAAGGCGGAAGTTCTGACTATCCATTAAACCTACTGAAAAAAGCTGGCGTTGATTTAACTACACCAGAACCGATTGAAAGTGCATTAAATCGATTCACCCAACTTGTTGAAGAGTTTTCAGCATTATAGAAAAAAGCATGCAGATTATAGAATCTGCATGCTTTTTCATATAAAATATACATTTCATTTATTCACTTGTTGCTGCGTCACACAATGAATCATACCACCATACGCATACAGTTCATTTACATAAACACCGACAATTCTTCTTCCTGGAAACTGCCCTTCAATGATTTGAAGTCCTAACTTATCATGTTCATCACCGTATATAGGAACCAATACAACTTCATTTCCAATATAAAAGTTCAAATACGAGCCTTTACAGTCTGCCTCTTTTACCACTTTTCTTGTCACCGGTACTGGTATGAGCTGAAATGGATTTCCATCTATATTTCTCGCTTGTCGCAATTCTTGATAATGCTTTTCCTGCGCCTCCAAAAGGTACGACTCTCCTTCCCCAAAAGGATCATATTCATAAAGAATTGTATTTTCATTTACAAAACGCGCTGCCCCATCAATATGGTAATCTGTATCTTCATCATAATTATCCTCTCCGCGAATACCAGTTATCCATATAAAATTCGTTACTCCCAAATACTTCGTTAACTCTATTTCAATCTCTTCCTGATTTAGTGTAGGATTTCGATTTTCATTTATAATAGAAGTTTTTGCCGCCATTAAGGTGCCATTTCCATTTATCTCTATTCCTCCACCTTCTATACAGACACTAGATTTAACTTTTGGAATGCTATACATTTCACTTATTTTTTCCGGAATAACAGCATCATTTTCATACGGATATTTATCCCCCCAACCATTAAATACCCAGTGTGTTAAACAGAGATTGCCTTCCTTATCTTTTACAAAGATCGGTCCATTATCTCTTATCCAAACATCATCCGTTTCTTCAATTAAAAAATCAATTTTATCCATATCTACATTCGCTTCAATTAACTTCGATTGTACATGTACTTTTTCTTCCTCATCAAATACAACAATATGCACATTCTCACCGTAATGAAGCTCCTTTGCCATCGTTACCCAAATATCATCTAGCTTAGATCTGTAACCTTCACCTCTATGAGCTTTATCATGAGGCCATTGGAGCCATGTCCCCTCATGATTTTCCCACTCAGCAGGCATATAAAACAAACTATTTTCTATATTTCTCATACGTGTTCACCCCTTCTTCGAATGTAAGTTCAGTCTAAACTTTGACATCGTGTTAAGGTCAACAGAAATATATTAACTACTTCATAAACTGATTCTTTATTTTTCCTTGTGATACACTACTTCTCCTTGTAAAACCGTCACTAAAACTTTCGCATTCGGAATCTTATCGACACTCATTTTAGTAATATCTTCATTTAGCAATACCATATCGGCTGATTTACCTACTTCAATTGAACCAGTAATATTATCAAGGCCTAATGCTTTGGCGGGCTTAATTGTATAAGCATCAATAGCTGCATATATATCAGATAAGCCTTTCTCTTCAATACTTAACGCATTCGAAATTGTCACAAGTGGATTCAGTTCGTTTACGTCCCAATCACTACTAAGCGATACATTTGCTCCTGTTTTCCAAATGCGTCCTAACGGCATAATTCGTTTCATCTGTTGATTTGTAAAATACGCACTTGCCCAGCTTTGTTTAGGATCTTCTGCAAAATCATGACCTACTTGGAAATCAGCGCTAATACCTAACTTAGCAAAACGATTTATATCACTATCTTCTACCATTTCCACATGTGTAAGCGTATAAGGTTGATTCGCCCCTTCTTTTTTCGCTGCTTCAATTGCATTTAAACTTTCTCTTACTCCGCCATCTCCAATTGTGTGGATGAGTGCACCGTAACCAATTTTATTGAGTTCACTCAACCACCACTTCATTTTTTCTTCTGGAATATAGTTCAAACCGTACGGTGTTCCTTTAAACCACTCAAATTTATATTTTTCTAGTATTTTAGCTGTGCTGTTAATGCTAATTCCATCACTATACATCTTCACTTGATTAATAAGCATTCTAGATGATACATCATCACGCTTAATTTTTTTGAAATACTCCATTTGCTCTGCTTCATTTAAGTTCGGATATACCCACGGACGAAGTACTACTCGCGACGTTAACTTTTTCTCATCATTAACTTTATTCCAAACATCTAACCAGCCTCGTTTCCAATAAAGACGTCCATCGCCGACTGTAGTAATACCATTCTTCGCAACCTCATCTAAACCATCTAACAAACCTTCATAATTTTTTTCAAAGAGATTGGGCTGGGAATTCCATGCTTTTTCCATCACGATATCCCCTGCTGTATCATACAGAAGCCCGAAAGGTTCTCCTGTTTCTGGATCCCGGATGATTCTTCCGCCTTGCGGATCTTTCGTCTCTTTATTTATTCCCGCTACTTCCAATGCTTTTGAGTTAACCCATACAGAATGAGAAGTTCTTTCCATAATTAATACAGGGTTATTAGGAAATAACTCATCAAGAACTTGTAATGGCGTTTGTTGTTCTGATTTTTCGTCCATATCTTTTAACAGCTCTTCCAAACTAAATCCTGTTCCGCTTATCCATTCGCCATCTTTCACATCTTTTTTACAAGCCTTTAAATACGAGCGTTGTTCTTGCAGCGAAGCATCCGGTGAAACACTACAATTCCCTGCTGCTGGTGATTTCGCCTCAAATATATGATTGTGATTGTCCACAAAACCAGGAAGAATAAAACGTCCTTGTAAATCCACCACTTTCGTATCTTCATTTATAAATCCTTCTACATCTTTGTTTGAACCAACAAATGTAATTTTCCCTTCTTTAACGGCTACAGCCTCTACAATGTCTTGCTTGTCATTTGAAGTATAGATTGTACCATTTTTAAACACTACATTTTTTGGCAACTGATTTGGTAGAACGAGGCTACCATTCTCACCTTCTCCTACTCCAGGAGTACACGCTGAAAACCATGTCATACTTAGAATCAGACAAATAATCATGATTGTTCTTTTCATATTCTTTCTCCTTTTTATTATGATGAATTACTTACATAAATAGAATAAGGATTGACATAATGTTAATGTCAATCCTTATTCTCAGTCTATTTTCATAACTAAAAAACAAATTTGTGTCACATACTCCTCTACTAAACAATCACATTCAGGTCCCTTTATGTAGACCTCATATGGTGAACCATCTATTACATAACCATTTCTTTCAATCCATTTTTCTAACGCAATATAAGCGTAGCCTATATAGTCATAACTTCCATAATGCATAGTAGTAACGATTTGATGTGGATTTAATTTTTTTATTTCATATTCTTGTACTACATCTTTATTGTTCCCATGCATGACCGGAATCCTTAATTCAACATCACTTTCATTTGGAATATACTCTTCATCATAAAAGACCGTAGAGGGCGAACCGACCATTTGTAAGTTATGCTTTTGTACTTTTTCATATAAGTCATAAAAATAATCATCCATATCATCTATATTTATTTGCAGTCTTTGAGCAATTACTGTTATTTCATTTCTCATTCCAATAAATATATCGTAATTTCTATGACAAGCAGTATTTAAAGCATAATTCATATTTACCATTTCATTCATTTCTGAAATAACCTGTAAATTTTGTTTCACCTCTTGAGACAACTCTATAATTTGTGATTGCATATGTTTAATAAATGAATCTTGATCTGATGATTGAAGAATTATTTTGATTTTCGGTAAAGGAAACTTATACTCCCTTAGCTTTTTAATTTTCAGCGCTATTTCAAGCTGCCCTTGCTCATAATATCTATATCCATTTACCGGATTCACATATGCTGGTTTCAATATTTCCTCTTTATCATAATGCCTTAGCATCCGTGTACTCATTTTACAAATCCGCGAAAACTCAGTAATTGTATACATATAAATACCCCTTGAATACATTCTCTTATATATAAGCTTATTTATTAAAACCAATCAAATATTTTTCTGATTGAAGAACCTTCATTCTGATCGTTCAGCCTTTTCATTTTTGAAGGTAACAAATGACTAGGACAATACCACGTTAAACAATTCATCGCGCCTCCCATTGTCGATATTTCTCCTACATGACTTTGAATAACTTGTTTCTCAGTATGCTGTTGAATATATCTTAAAACTTCCTCATCTTTAGCTAATCCAAACTTAGGAACGTAAAGCGTATCACATGTTTCTAACATATTTATATATAAACCTTTTGCTGACGCTATCTCTTCATCGTATTGACCCTTCTCTGTATATGACGAAGGAACAACTATAAATTCAGCCTCTGGCATTTGCTCTTGAATAATCTCTTGAACCTTATATCTAAATTCATGATCCCCTAAAAAATCACTAATAAACATTGTATGTTCATCAATAAATTTAACCATCCCGTCTGCGTGTGCAAGTACATCTCCCTCTTCAGCAGGAATAATAATAACCCGACTCACATCTAAATCCCATTCCAGTTGCTCTATAATTTCTTCTTCCGTCCAATCATAATTATCATCAAATATGCGTTCCGTTAATATAACGGTATCTTTTTTATTCCAAATAAGATTTCCACCGTCTAATATCAATGGAGATGTCACATATTCAAAATCGTTCTTTTTCAACCATTTATTAAATTGTTGATCTAAATATCGTCCTTGATCTTTCGGTAAATAATTCGGTTGATATTTGAATTTAACTAGATGATTTGTTACAACTGGTGCAACATCTCTTAGCCAAATATCATCATACTCAAAAAAGTTTGTATGAAAGTCTTGCTCTTCAACAGATAAAGATATAAGTTGATCGGTAAATGCTTTATTTTCATTTAAGTATTCATTAAAATAAATAATGTCTTCATAAAATGGTCGATAATATTCATTCGATTCATCTGGTATTGCAGTAAAAATAATGCCACTATGTTTTTGTTCCATATTACTTACCTCGCTTTTTAATAATGATTGAATAACTGTTTTCAATAAGCCAACTATTCCCCAATTCATTTCTCTTTTCATTACAATTTTTGAAACGTGCACATTTCATGAATGGATTATAGCACGGAGAAATATTATATATTTATATAAAAAATATAAAGACGTCGTTAAGCCGTAAACTGACTCTTGACAAGATTTTTAAATTTTAATCGTCGTACACAATGAAGGATTAGATGATTTTTTTATCAAGATTCAAATCCATTACTTCTAATAGAGCGTTTTGATTATATAAATTCACTAAATGCGTTTCTACACCAATGCAAATCCCTTCTAGCGGCAGATCGTTTGGATCTTGACCAAATGGATCCTCAATTTCAACTCCTATTGCTTCAATCCCTATAAATGCAAAACTTATAAACGTAGTTGCAAGTACTGTAAACCATCCAAGACTATCAACAAGACCAATCGATAAAGTCCCGCAAAATATGAGCAGTAAAATTTTAATATGAGCAAAATATGCAAAAGGAATAGGCGTTGTTTTGATCCGATCACATCCACCCACAGCCGTAAGCAGAGTATTCAAATCAGCTTCCATATTAATTATTGCATTTGGGTGAATTTGACCCGTTTTCAAACCTTTTGATAGTATAGTTTTTAACATAAAAACTATACTAATCGGTAAATGAATAGACTCAGCCAACATTTCTTTTTCCTTCTCAGAACAAATATCAAACAATGCTTTTATTTCGGATAAATCTTTTTCGTCTCTCAAATGTCCTTTCGCTATCTTTGGAAAAGCAATTAACAAATGTAAAAATTTTAATTTTTCCTGATCCGTCTTTTTCCCTTCAGACTCCCAATAACATAAAAAACTAACTGCCAAATTTCTAGTACAAGCACCAACCGTGCCAAATAACTTTCTACCTTCCCAATACCTATCATAGGCAGTGTTAGTACGAAAAACTAACAGTAGACCTAAAGCTCCTCCAACAATTACCCAAGGAGTTTGATTAATTTTTATTTCTACATAATAATAATTAATCACAGTTACTATCGTTGAAATACATATATATAATAAAATTTGCGGGAAAATATCTCTTATAACTGTTCCCTTTAATGTAAATATTTGATGTAAACTATTTTGATTATTGTAATGAACCATACTTACAAAAACCTCTTTCCTTATTAACCTTTTATTCTTTTAAATTATGAAAGTATACAATTAAATAGTAGAATCATAAACCCTATTATTATAAAACTGGTTAAGATTATTTCTTTCAATACTGTTACTCCTTTTTACCAAAAGATAAAACATCTTTTTTGATTTAAACAACAAACGTTCACTCTTCTAAATCACGACGCATTATTTTAGAATTTGCAATGAATAAAGCACTAATTAATACAAGAATCGCGCAAGCATATATCAATGAATCCATTGGACTATCATGGTCTATAATAATTAGACGAATAATAGCCGTAATACCTATATATATAAAATAACGTAATGGAAAATGAAAGTTCATTTGAAAATACTTTATAATCATTACGATGAATTCAAAATATAAAAAGAATACGACAATGCTATCAATTAAATGATAACTAGATTCCTCACTATTTAATTTAAGTTCTTGTATAAATTGAATGACTTCTTTCATAAGAAACACACTTAAAACAATTCCCAAACAGATCAAAGCTACATTTATAATGTACTGTAGAACGATAGGGAAAAACGAAAATACTTTTTTAAAATTCTTTACCACAAACATTTTTCTCCTTTTCCATATAAACCAATAATGACAATATACTTTTATTCAATTATCGTTACATCAAAATTATACATTATATCCTTGTTACAGATGTTAAAACAAGACAAAATAAGTAAAGATAGCATTTCACCTATTTTGTCTATAAAGCAACATAACGAAACTATCATCGATTACTTCAATTGAATCGGTTGTTGCTGTGTCACACAATGGATCATTCCGCCATTTTTATAAAGCTCTCTCACATCAATTCCCACTACTTTACGATCCGGGTATAATTTCTGAATCGTATCGTTTGCGATTTTGTCATTTGGATCATTATAGTTAGGAACCAATACAACTGTATTCCCAACATAATAATTGATATACGACCCCTTATAATCTAGAGTTTTTCCACCTTCTAAAGTAACTTTATCTTTACTAAGCGGTAAGTATTCGTACTTATATTTCTGTCCTGAAGCATTTTTTGCATCTAACAATTTATCCATATCTTTGTTTGACAAGCCCCATTCAGCCAAGTCATCTTCTGCCATCGTTACGATTGTAGATTTATCATGGAATTTAGCAAATCCATCAATATGAAAATCAGTAATATCTAAATTAGGCACTCCATCTAACCAAATAAAGTTTGTCACCCCAAGGTCACTTATATATTTTTCAATTTCCGCTTCTGATAAATCAGGATTTCTATTTTTATTCGTTACTGCGCTTCGAGTTAATAAAGCAGTCCCATTGCTGTCTAATTCAATTGCGCCACCTTCAAGGACAAATTTCCCCCAATCAATTCTTTCAATCCCTAATTGTTTACTAACATTCTCACGTATACGGGCATCATTTTTATATGGAGTTTTCTTTCCCCAACCATTAAATGCTGGATCTAATATTTTTAGATTTTTATTATTGTCATAAACAAAAATCGGTCCACTATCTCTTGCCCACACATCATCAGTAGGAGCTATAAAGAAATCAACTTTATCCATATTCAGCCCCTTATCTATTAAAAGCTTATTGATTCGCTCTTTCTCTTCCTCATCATATGCAACAATGTGGACTTTTTCACCCTCAGTTAAAGCACTTGCCATCTTAATCCAAATAGGTTCAACTTCTTGTTTATACTCTTGACCATATGTGTATTCATGAGGCCATTGTAGCCATGTACCTTCATGTTTATCTTTTTCATCCGGCATCGTATATTTTCCAGCGTTTTTCTGTACCTCTACTTTTTTATCCTCTTTCTCTTTCCCTTTGGCATTTTCATTATTCCCTTCAAAAGAACATCCACTAATAATCGTTGTAGATAATGTAGCTATTAAACAAAACTTTACTATTTTTTTCATTTTTCAACCTCCTGTTCATGTCTACAATACTGTAAGGCTTAACATAGTGTGAAGCTCAAGCTTTTTCATCAATGTAAAAATTACCAATTATTCTTCCGCATGATAATCACATAATTTCAATACAAATAGATGACATTCACAAAATACACTTCCTATATTTAACATCCATATCATTTAACTTCCTTCATAAATTTATTCTAATACTAATCCCCTCTCATACATGCTTGTTCACTAAATAAAAAAATCGGTATTGATAATTTTATATCAATACCGATTTTCAAATAATTATTTTCCTTCTATTAAATCATTCGCTAATTTCCTAAACTCTTGATTAAATGTATCATTCATACCATTTTGTACGTTAGAGAATAATATTACAAACGTTCTTTTATCCCAGTTAAAATTATTAAAAGTGTTCCAGCCAGCTAATACACCGTGGTTATGATAATAATCTGGGTAAATATAGAAGCTAAATCCATATTTTCTCGCAGGTGATACTGTAAACATATCTGATAAGCTTTGTTTAGAAATCAGCTTTCCATCCATAATAGCCTCATCTAATCTTTTCATATCTTCAACGGTCGTATACATTTCACCACAACCATACAGCCAGTTCATTTTTAAGCGGGGTGTAGCTATTAACTCATTATCTTTTTTCGTGTAACCTTCTGCTAAGAAAATATCTTCAGGGAGAGTTGCACCCATACCAGATTCATTCATTTCAACAGGAGTAAAAATGTTTTCTTTCACATATTCAGCAAGCGGTTTATTCGATATCTTTTCTACAATATACGCAAGTACCATATAATTATAATCTGTATATTTCCATCCTGTCCCTGCAGGAAATTGCAACTTTTGCGCTCCAATCCACGTTACTAACTTTAAACGTGATGCCGCATCAACACTACCTTGTCCCTGATCTGGTAACCCGGACGTATGTGTTAACAAATTTCGTAACGTAATGTTTTTATCTGCTGGAAACGATGGAATATACTTATTTACATTGTCTTCAATATTCAATTTCCCTTTTTCTCTTAGCTGTAATATAGATATTGCAACTACTGTTTTCGTTATGGAACCGATGCGATATTTTGTTCTTGGCGTTGTTAAAACTTTATCTTTTACATTCGCATACCCGTAGCCTTTTCGTAAAACCACATTATTTTTATCCGTTACGAGAACCGTCCCGTTAAATCCTTTATCTTTTAAATATTGATCGAGTTTCGTTGCTGCAATATCATAACGTTTTTGCTGATTCGCATCAACTTTCGGTTGAACATTTCCAACTTTATCCTCAAAATTTGAAAATGCCTTCAAACTGTATTTCTTTTCTTTATTTGCATGTATGAGTGCAGCGACACTCCCACAAAAAATAGCAAAAACAAAGAAAGCGATTAACCATTTCTTAAACATATGGGAACCCTCTTTTATCTAGTTTCACTTTATACTTTTCCATTCTATTCTATATCTTTTAGTTTTTAAATATCTTATAATCTATCTACTCTATTATTCCTCATAGTAAACTAGATTCCTTTTTCTAACGTTCAAATTTTAACTACTCTCTATTGTAGTTCTTTTTTACAAAATTTCCACCTTACAATCGGATACATCCAACTTTAATTTTAATTTTTTATGTAACATTCGTTACACATTAACAAGAATGGAGGCGTTAATTTGAAAAAGACCGATAAGCGCAATCGTTTAGATGATATGATGTTTCATTATCGAGTAACAAAAAACAATATAGATTTAATTGAATATTACGGAAAACAGATTATAATTTTAAAAGGAAATGATGCTGAAAAATTTTTAAACAAAATAAATCGGGCAAGTAACGAAAAAGAAAAACAGCTTATTATGGCTAAAATTACAGGTAATTTCAAAAGAGGAAATGAGCGTTAATGAAAACGAATCTCATTTCTAAATTGATTATACAGCATATAAAAAAAGAAATGTCACTCTCACGACATTTCTTTAGATTTTCTTCATAAAAGATTTACATTTTTAATATTCGTTTACTTTTACATAAACTCACTACTGAAACGCTTAGTAATGCAGCTATCCCCATCCATGCATATGTGTAGCCTTTTCCATCTACTATATAACCAAACAAAGCAGGTGCAAAGATAATAGCAATTTGATTAAGTGTAAGCGCAAAACTCACTGTTAGACCTACCAATTCCTCACTTGCAGACTCAGCAACTTCAACCATAAAAAGACTAAACCAACCGATCGCAAAGAATCCTAGCAGTCCGCTCATCACAAACAATGCCTCAAGTGTCATTGTGTTTATACTCATTACAACAACGAAAATTAAGCAAAAAGATATACATACAGTTATTAATAAAGGTGTACGACGATCACCTTTGTAATATGTATCACTTATTGTAGCTAATATAATTCGGCCTATCATTCCTGCAACTAGCATAACTGAAAATACTTTCCCTGCTACAATAGGTGTTATCGATTTTTCAATGACTAAAAATTTTATAAAATGTCCGACTAATATCATTTGTAAAGAAATCATGCAAATACCTGTAATAAAAATTGGATACAGCTCTTTTTTACATATTACCTTTTTTAACTGCATCCAAAAAGAAATACTTACATTTTCTTGGCTCGTGTGTTCTCGTACGTACGATTCCTTATAAAATATGAAAAACAATAACCCGCCTATTATACATATAGTTGCAATTACATTTATCGTATAAGCTAAACTAAATTTAATTGTAAGCAAAGGGATTATTACTCCTGCAAACGCTCCGCCAATAGGTATACCAGCTTGCCGTATTCCCATAGCTAATCCGCGCATTTCTTTCGGAAACCATTTCAAGATTACTTTACTTCCCCCTGGCTGAGATACACTATAAAAGGTCCCTATTAAAAGAAGAACAAATAATAACCCAATAAAGCCCCTTGCCGTATGAGCAAGTAACAGTGCCCCACCAAGTAATACAGCACTCGCTCCAATTAATATTCTTTCATTATATCGATCAAGTAACCTTCCGGCAAAAAGCATACAAAACAACGGACCAATATTTACAGCACTTATTAACAACCCAACCTGCATATTCGAAAGTGCATATTTCTCTTTCCAAAATAACGCAAGTACCCCTACTCCATATGTTATAAGTGTTGCACTTGCCTGTGCTACCGTTGCCAAAGTTAACATGATCCATTTATTAGAACTACTGTACTTTTCAATTTTTTCTTCACTTATCAACGTTATCTCCCCCATATCCCTTTCATTGTATGAAGGTTCTGATATCATGTAAAATAAGTGTTAATAATAGAATCCATCAAAAAAATTGATACCTTTTTCGGGGTGATAATAAATGGACATAAAAGATTTAACGGTTTTTTACGAAGTTGCGACAGTAGGAAATATATCTCATGCTGCTAAAAACTTAAACTATGTACAATCAGGTGTAACGATGCGTATAAAACAACTAGAAATTGAGTTAGGTGTGCCTTTATTTTATCGAAATGGAAAAGGCGTTACTTTAACTTCTAACGGAGAAATTTTATTAACATATGCAAAACAAATCATCCATCTAATCGATCAATCCATTCAAGCTGTCCAAAGTAACGGAACCGAGCCAAAAGGCACGTTAAAAATCGGGTGTACAGAATCGACAACAGCCGTTCGTCTCCCACCTATATTAACGACCTATTATGAAAAGTATCCAGAAGTCGAATTTATTTTAGAAACAAATACGACCGAACGGTTAACTCAACTCGTCTTAGACCGTCAACTGGATGGAGCATTCATCGCTGGAAATATTCAGCATGTTGAACTTCATACACTTTTATTTCGAGAAGAAGAACTCGTTCTCATTAGTAAGACTCCTCTATCTTCCTTTAAAACAATAGGAGAACTGAATTTACTCGCTTTTAGTCAAGGATGTTATTACAGAAAACTATTAGAAAACTGGCTTCAAGAAGAAGGGATTTCACCTAAAAGAATACTAGAGTTCGGAACAATTGAAGCAATACTTGCATGTGTAAAATCAGGTATGGGTACGGCTATTATGCTGAAATCTATTATTCCAGATTACGAACATGGTTTATCTTTAAATACATTACCAAATCACTTTAGAAAGGTTCCTACTACCTTTATTATTCGAAAAGATATTTTCCACTCAGCTGCCTTGCAAAAATTTATGGAGATGATCAACAATGCGTGAAAAAAAATACGCGGAATGAAACGAAAAACAAAAACTCTTATAAAAAGAATTGAAGACTCTACTAAAGCATTTCCGTCTACTTTCTATAACGATGAATACTGGCATATGCCTTTACCAGGCTCTCAAGCTTTTATCGATTCTAGTACAACACCTAGGAAAGTAAAGCGATTGTGCATTCAAACCCTGTTAAATCAAGCGAATCAATTAATGACAATGAAACCGAACGATACAAATACATATCGAGTCGTTGTTATGATCAAAATAGCAAGCTTATGGAACTCACAAATCATCATATTTAAAAACGATGACTACTTTCAAAATTTTTTCAATAGAGATAACGAATTTCAAAAATGGATTCCCCTCTCCAATGCTTCCGACTTCGGGCATGAATGGAAAATATCAATTTCTAACAGTGTCCAAACATTGCATTTCCAAGAGATAATCAAGGATGAAGATGGATTTTATGATGAAGGAGAACTTTTGTTTATAGGAGAGTTATCATAAAAGGGGAACTGTCAAATGAAAAACTTCCCTTTTTCCACTAAACAACATCGCTATATAATGAATTTAACATTTCACTATATAGGAGGTTTTCATATGGTAATCCCTAAATACCCTGAAGTCCCACATCTTACGAAAAAACAAATTGAAGAAATAACCGAAATCGCTTTCCTAAAAGAATCAACACCACAACAGTGTGATGCAATTTTCGTTTTCGGTGGTTCCCATCCTGGTAATTGGCAAGCTCCTTTACATGCTTATCAACAAGGTTTAGGTGCACAAATTATCGTCACAGGTGGTACTAGTTTACATGGAATGAAACATCCAAACTGGAATTATGGAGATTTATCAGAATCAGAAGTAATTGTTAACAAGTTAATTGAACACGGTGTACCGGAAGATGCTATCATTTTCGAGAAAAACTCTCTCCATTCTATCGCAAATGTAATTGAAGCTAAGAATATCTTTGATTTTACAACAATTAATAGTTTACTATTTGTATGTAAAAGCTTAGGAGCAGGCCGGCAATATAGAGTATTAAAAAAACATTTACCAAAACATATAACTTGTATTCCATATACATTTGATACAAGTTTTGATGGTGATTTTATAATTAATAGATATAATTGGATGGAAAATGAGAAAAGTCGCTCTATGATTTTCGGCGAATACTTGAGAAATGTTTGCTACGGCCGAAAAGGTGGAATTGAACCTCCTGAGAAAGAGATTGAAGGATTAGAAAAATACGTAGTATATTACCAACATCTTGCATAATATTTTTTCAACATAAAAAATATCGGGAAGCCAATATAAAGGCTTCCCGAATATTCTAATGATGCATAAATAACACTAAAATTACTTTTCCTTTTTCATTCCCCCACATAGACGCCTACCATTGTACACATATTGTTTAACATATTAAGCCAACGCAGCTGGCGGCAATAATTGTGGTCCTTCCCCGGTGCGTGCCAATACCCAATCATCGTAATACCACATTTCTGTTTGGCGACGACTCATCATATAATCCCAGCGTACTTCTCGCTCAAATTCAATGATTTGTCCGTCACCACCAATTGTCACCCAGTTAAAACTTCCGTTATTATGCATCATCTTTATCCATAGAACAGGAAACTCCACAGTTTGTCCCCCGTCAACATAATGTCTAGTTTGTTTTTCTATACGAAGTAAAGTTAGGCCCTTTGCATATTGTCGATCAACCTTTTCCATTACATCCATCGCTATTTTCTCTGCCTCATCCTTATGAGGTAGTTTATTAGCGTATACTGGCATCATATTCGTGTAACTTAAAAGATGCTTACTCTTTTGAGAAGTAATAGTTGTTATATGAAAGCCACCATAATTCAGTGGTTCTTCTGCTTTTGAAATACAAGCGGTGTTTTTATATTTAATTACATAATAAACGATTCATTATCTCTTCAAGTAATATACCCGGCTTTACTACCTCATTTTCCGTACGCCATCCAATAAATCCATCTGGTCTTATTACTACCGCTCCTCCATTTTCTATCCCGTATAGTTTTCTAAAAAAGTTACCTTGATGGATAAAATCACCAGTTAAACCTACCTGATACACTTTTATCTTTACTCCTAATCCAGATGAAACAACATTTGCAGCTTCAGTCCAAGTACTAGGCTCTGCTCCAGTAAGTAACACAAAGTTGCTACCAAATAGATCAAGTATAGAAACTTCTTTTCCTTCATAAGTTCCCCAAAAATGTGGCGCACGCGTTCCCGGGCGTCCGTTCAAATCAACTATATTCATTCTATGCGGTGTGTTACATTCGTCTATAATTGCTTCTGAGCAATACTGATAACCAGCAGTGACAGCTAAACTATCCATATTACTCAAATTACCTTCCTCTCTATTCGCAGCACGAAATAATATACTACTCGCATGGTCCGTCGTTAATTTTGCAACAGGATATCTCTCGTCATGATAGGTTTCTAACAATTTTGGATTTGCTTTCCCTTTTATAACAGCCGCTAATTTCCAAGCTAAATTATGTGCATCTTGTATTCCTGTATTTGAACCGAATCCTCCTGTTGGCGGCATAATATGCGCCGAGTCACCAACTAAAAAGATGCGATTGTCCTGAAATTTTACCGCTGTACTTTCACTCGCTTCCCACGGCAAAACACTTACTATTTCTGGCTTAATATCCGTACTTCCAATTGCAGTTTGAATAATTTGTTTACAGCGTTCTATAGAGAAATCCTCTGGTCGCTCCCCTTTTACTGGATCATAAGCTACATGATAAATCCATTTACTTTCGTTATCGACTGGAATAAGCGCACCAATTACTTCTGGATGAAGTATCATAGTAAAACCGAATGCGTCTCCTTTAATAAATTCACTCAAATCCGCTTCAAAATATATGTTCATATAATAACCACCGATTGTACCACGGCCCTCGGTTAAAATACCTAACTGTTCACGTATTTTACTTTTCGCTCCATCTGCTGCAATTACATAATCACAATGAATCATGCTCTCTTCTTTCGTTTTACGATTTCGAATCGTTGCTATTACTCCGTTTCCATTTTGCTCATAAGAAACTAGTTCATGATAAAAAGATAGCTTCCCGCCTAATCTCTGTGCTTCTTGTAACATCATCTCCTCTAAAGTAATTTGATAACAAGCAGTTTGTTTTGATGGGCTAATCTCTTCCACTTTACGAAATAAATTTTCGTTATTTTCATACTGCGCCGCCCTTATTTGTTCCAACTCTTCATGCTTTACCTCAGCTATTGTTTGAACTGCAATTCTCCCGTGACAATTCTCTAATGCTTTACCAGCTAATCTAATTCCTTTTTCTAGACCCAGTTCTCGGAATAATTCCATTGTGCGAAATGTAATTCCACCCGCTTTCGGATGAATCGCAGTAGACGGATGCCTTTCAATAAGTACATAATCAATGTTATGTTTCGCAAGAAATAATGCAGACGATAATCCTGATAATCCCCCTCCAACAATTAAAACTGGTACATGTTTCGATTCCATACATTTTCCCTCCACATATATTCTTCTGAGCTCAGTGACATAAATATAATCAAAAAACCAACAAAAATATAGACTTATATTTCATTTTGAATTATCATATAGATAGATTACGCCCCAAATTACTTCTATCCTTTCATACATCTACAAGTCACTTAATTTGTGTGTGTATGAAAGGATAAAAAAGAAGGCCCTACTTTACTTTGAACTATTCTCTGATATAGACATCAAAAATAATAAAAACATTATAAGCGGTCGTAACCTTGTAAATTATACAAGGTTACGACCGCTTATTTTATTGTTAAATGGCTACCCTTTATCCTCGGCAGACAACGCATTGTTAAATCATTTCCTACCGTTCAACTCCATTATTTTCTATTCCCTATAATAACTACTCCATTATTTTCTATACGTACAAATTGATTCGTCTCGATTTTCTTTCTCAATATTGCAGCTCATACAACATTCATGTAGCATTACCGTATCGATGTAATGGTTCATCATCTTAAACCTTTCGACTAATTATTGGAGGTATAGTGATTGAAATGAATAAACAAGAACAATTAAATGTTATTAAAGAAGATTTTATTAATTGTCAAAAAGTATTAGTGGCAATTGGTGACGAAACACGTCAAGCTATTTTGTTAGTTCTAATGAAAACAGAATGTCAAACTGGATTACGTGTTGGCGAAATCACTAAACAAACACACCTTTCTCGACCAGCAGTATCACATCACCTTAAGATTTTACGAGAAGCTGGTATTATTTTAATGCGTAAAGAAGGTACAAAGAACTTTTATTATATTGACATACGTACAAAATTAGGATTATTAAAAAATCTTGTATTAGATATTGAGAAGCTACTGCAAAACTTTTATTGAACTTTGGAGGTATAAGAAATGAGAGCAATGGTGATTGATAAGTACGGGAAAGTTCCAATGCGTATGACTGAGATGCCCACCCCTGAAATAAATGATTATGAGGTGCTCGCAGAAATTCATGCAGCTAGCATTAACCCAATTGATTTTAAAATACGCGATGGAAAAGTGAAGTTGTTACTTAAATATAAAATGCCCCTTATTCTTGGTAATGACTTTTCTGGTGTCATTGTAAAAGTCGGAACAAAGGTGACTCAATTTAAAGTTGGTGATGAAATATATGCACGTCCAAGAAAAGATAAGATCGGTACTTTTGCGGAATATATAGCCATTCATGAAGATGATATAGCCTTAAAACCGAAAAATTTAACTTTTGAGGAAGCGGCGTCGATTCCACTCGTTGGCTTAACATCATATCAAGCATTACATGACATCATGCAATTACAAAAAGGACAAAAGATTTTGATTCACGCTGGATCCGGCGGTGTTGGTACTTTCGCAATTCAGTTAGCAAAAATAATGGGTGCCACTGTTGCAACAACTGCTAGTGAAGCTGGTGAAAATTTAGTAAAGTCTCTTGGCGCAGATGAAATTATTAATTACAAAAAAGAAAAGTTTGAAGATATACTGAAAAATTATGATGCGGTATTTGATACACTTGGCGGTACAACACTTGAAAAATCATTCGATATTATAAAAAGCGAAGGGAACATTGTTTCCGTTTCAGGAATGCCGAATGCTCGCTTCGGTAAAGAATTTGGTTCAGGATTTTTCAAAACACTCTTATTTTCATTAGCAAGCAAAAAACTTACTGCACTTGAAAAAAAGCATAATGCTCAATATTCGTTTTTGTTTATGAAACCAAGCGGAGATCAATTACGTATAATTGCAAAGTATATTGAATCTGGACAAATCAAACCTATAATCGATCGCATTTTCCCTTTTGAAGATACTCAAAAAGCAATGGAATATTCAGAGTCTGGAAGAGCAAAAGGAAAGATAATTGTAAAAATCAAATAATAATAAAACTCCATTTTTTTAAAATGGAGTTTTATTATTTGCTGTTAAATAGACATAGTGCAATGAAGTCCTTACAATAGATTTCAAGGGGAAATATCATATTATACTTTTAGCTAATTTTACAAAGAATACATACGTACAAATACATAATAAAAAAATAAACAAGGAGGAGATAAAATGACTAAAAATAATGAAGCAGGTTGGAATTTAGATAATAGTTATACGACTTTACCACAATCATTTTATACAGAAATCCCCCCAACTCCTGTACACTCACCGGAGTTAATTAAACTAAATAATTCTTTAGCAATATCTCTTGGCTTTAATCCTGAGGAACTAAAAAAGGACGCTGAAATCGCCATTTTAGCTGGTAATACTATTCCAGAAGGAGCTCATCCACTAGCTCAAGCGTATGCTGGGCACCAATTTGGTCATTTCAACATGTTAGGAGATGGTCGTGCCCTTTTAATTGGAGAACAAATTACTCCTTCAGGCGAACGGTTTGATATTCAATTGAAAGGTTCCGGTCCAACTCCATATTCGCGCCGTGGTGATGGTCGCGCTGCACTCGGTCCAATGCTACGTGAGTATATTATTAGTGAAGCGATGTACGCGCTTGATATTCCAACTACTCGCAGTTTAGCAGTAGTCTCAACTGGCGAAACAATCTATCGCGAAACGAAGTTACCTGGAGCTATTTTAACTAGAGTTGCAAGCAGTCATATACGCGTTGGAACATTCCAATACGCCGCAGCTCGAGGCTCAATCGAAGATCTCAAAGCTTTAGCTGATTATACGATAAAAAGACATTATCCAGAGGTTGAATCTACTGAAAATCCATATGTCGCACTACTACAAGAAGTCATTAAGAGACAAGCAAGCCTTATCGCAAAATGGCAACTCGTTGGCTTCATTCACGGCGTAATGAACACTGACAATATAACGATTAGCGGTGAAACGATTGATTACGGTCCATGTGCCTTTATGGATAATTATAATCAAGGAACAGTATTTAGCTCTATTGACACACAAGGCCGTTATGCATACGGAAATCAACCATATATGGCTGCATGGGATCTCGCACGTTTAGCTGAATCTTTAATACCGATACTACATGAAGATGAAGAAGAAGCACTAAAAATTGCACAAGATGAAATTTCAAAGTTCAGTGTGCAGTACGAAAACAATTGGTTCCTCGGAACGAAGAAGAAATTAGGACTATTTAGCAATGAAGAGCAAGATCAATCACTTATTGAGAAACTTTTAAAAGCAATGGAAAAATATAAAGCAGATTATACAAATACATTCCGTGCATTAACTGACAATATATTAGAAAATGCACCTTTATTTGAAAGTCCTGAATTTAAAGAATGGTACGAGCTATGGCAATCTCGGTTAGAAAGACAAAAAGAATCGAAAGATGATGCATACAAATTAATGAAAAATAACAACCCAGTAATCATCCCTCGAAACCACAGAGTAGAAGAAGCACTAGAAGCAGCTGTTAAAAATGGAGACTATAGCGTAATGGAGAAACTTCTTCAAGCTTTAGCAAATCCTTATGAATATTCTCAAGAACAAGCGGATTACTGCACGCCTCCAGCGCCGTCGAATCGTCCTTATCGTACTTTTTGTGGGACGTGATTGTTTAATATGTAAAAAGGTGTGTTCATACAAATTGTGTGAACACACTTTTTTTATACACTTCCCTTTTAAACAGATAGACTGAAGCATCTTATAGTTATCCTTACTATATTCCACACTCCCCTCCCTTAAACTAAAGAACAAAACTGACTTTATTCCAATTTGTTTAATAATAAATCCACTAAACAAATATTGAGAAATATAAAACCCCATTTCTAAATATTATTATTTTTGATAATATGTTTTATAAGAATATTCAAAAAGTGAGGGGATTTCATGAACGTTCAACTACAAGGTAATGAACAAATTACAAAACTATTTAATGATTGGTATTTAGCTATGCTAAAGCAAGATGTTTCACAGGCGACGAATTTAAAGCATGAAATTGAGGAAAAGGAACTACATTTTAAAGAAGACGAAAATTTAGCATTATACTATTCCTTACTAGATTTTCGCTATAAAATTTTAACAGCTAGTTTAAGTATTACTAAAGATAGTTTTGATAAGATAGATTCTTATACCATCTCATCTAATCATCCACTTTCTTATTACTATAATTTGTTTAAAGCGATTTATGCTACTTTAACAACAAATTATAACTTAGCGAGTAAACATTATGAAAAAGCAGAGAAACTATTAGTCAATATTTCAGATAAATTAGAGGAAGCAGAATTCAATTATCGATTCGCTATCTTTAATCAACATTTTTATAAACCTATTGAAGCAATTCAGCAAGCAACAAAAGCCAGAGAAATTTTCATTACTGAAAAAGGATTTGAAATAAAATTAGCGCTTTGTGACAACATAATTGGTTCTTCATGTGTATTTTTAAAACAATATGAACAAGCAGAGGAAAAATTCAATTCTGCTCTTTCTATTTTACAAAAATTCAACGAGAATGCTTTAGTTTTAAGTGTTCGCAATAATCTAGGTTGGCTCTATGCAAGTCAAAACCTTTCTCCTCTAGCAATTCGACATTTATCAGAAGTTACAACAAAAATACCTACACATTTTAAAGCGACCTTTTTACAAGCTAGAGAACATTCTAAACTTGGTGAAATAAATATTGCGGAAGAACTTATTAAAAAAGGATTAAAAGTTTGTACAGAACTAAATAATGAAGAATATATACTTCATTTTAAAAATTTAAATTCATTTAACAATAATGAGTCAACTGAAGATCTAGAAAAAATTATTCTTGAAGGAATTACTTATTTCGACAAAGAATCTTTATATAACTACACTCAAGAGTATTCAGAGAAACTAGCTGTTAAATTTTATGATGAAAATAATCATATAAAGGCGAGTGAATATTTTCATAAAGCGTTACAAGCAAAAGAAAAAACGTTTGAGAAAGGAGCTCTAAAATGATTAAAAAAATTAGTTCTCTCGTTTTAGGATTATCTGTTATTGGTATTGTGTCTATTGGAATAAATAGTTCATTTACATATCAAGCAAGTCATGCCGATCTTCCTGCACCACAAAGACCTGATTTTGTTCAATCAGTTGACGTTAGTAAAGACTACAACACGACAACAGCTGAAAAAGCACTTTAAAAAATGAAAGACCTTCAATTAAGAAGGTCTTTTTAAATGCGCTTATTTAGTTAATATAATCCAATATTTTTTCATAGCCAAATGGTAACACCCATGATACTATACAGCCTATCATAATTGAAACACTTAATAAAAAAATAAATTTCCGAAATGATATATCATTCCTCTTGTACCCCGTAAAACAAGCCTTTGTTATAACAAAAACAGTCATCATTATGATAGTCGCTGAAAAGATGGCTACTAAAAACACTTCCATTTTGTTTCCCACTATAAAATATCCTAACTTTAATTTTACCATTAAATGAGTATAACAAAGACAAACTATTTCTTAATATACGGTTTTCTATATGCCTCCGACGGGATTCGAACCCGTACTCCTTTCGTAAGCATAGGCTAAGGGGAACACGCTTCCCTACGGAATTTCACCGACAGGAGTTTCACCTGTCTCAGCTTATTTGCTTTTCGGTGCTTCTGAAACCTTCGCCTTGCGACCCGGTTCTACACTGTTTTCCGGCGCTCTTCCCTTCTAGAGCTACGGAGGCAGTTTTTCTTTCAAGTAAAAGATATTTCTACAAAAATAGAAATATCCCTTTACTTCATATGAAATCACTCTATTTCTTTCATCAAATCAGCAATCCCCCTACTCCCCTCACTACCAACTTTCTCAAGTTCCTCCACAACTAATTTCCGTCTTTGCCCAGAATGATTTTGACTTAACTTCGCTTTTCCTTCTATATTATTTATCTTTATTTTGAACCCAACTATTCCCCTACTTAATCCTTCCATATAATTCGGATCTACATCCTTCAGTGAGTAGGTGCTCTTTGAGTTTTCATATTTATGTACTAAATCTTGAAGAGAATCTATTAATTCCTGTTCATCTTCAACAATTTCTAACTCTCCATATACATGGACCGCAACATAGTTCCATGTTGGTACTGCTTTATTTGTTTCATACCATGACGGAGAGATGTAACTATGTGGTCCTTGAAAAACAGCTAACACTTGTTGATTTTCACTATCTTTCCATTGCTCATTTGGACGTGCAAAATGCCCGGATAAAGTAAGTGTTTCCCTATTTAACAATAACGGTAAATGCGTTGCGTACGGTGCTCCGTTATGTTGAGAAAATAAAGTTGCAAAGCTATTTTGTTCAATAATTTCGTACTTCGTCTCTTCATCTTGTATAGTGAAATGTTTTGGTATGTACATAAGCTCCCTCTTTTCTTATCTTCTTATTTCTCATTATATTTACGAGATTTATTATTTGGCAGGGGCAGATTGTAATTGTTTTATAAGGTCAGTTCATATAGTAAAACCTCTTCTTCAAAAACAATAGGTGGCATTATATGATTTCTGCCACCTTAGTCTATTTTCGTATTGATACAAACTCTTCTATTCAACTATCCTTCATAGCTTTTTCTAATACAGCTTCAATAAATTCCGTTTTGCCTAAGCTATAACTTAAGCGATTTTCCGCCGTTTCTGCTAATTCTTTCTTTAGCTTTCCATATTCAATAACAACGTTTGGATTTCCACGAAGGTAATCACGAAACGCCACATGTCTTCTTAACTCTTCACTATTCTTATCGCATACATATAAATGATGTTCCATCCAAATTGTATTCTTCCCGTCCCTCGGAACATATTGATCCTTTCTCCCAAAAGCTTCTCTCCCCTTAAAACTCCACTCTTCTTGATGAAAATAACCTATCTGTTCAAGCCTCTTTATTACTTTCGGAAAAACATCATAATCTTCTATTACAACATCGACATCTAATATCGGTTTAGAAGCAAGGCCTTTAACAGATGTACTCCCAACGTGCTTTATAGAAAAAATGAGTTCTCCCATTACGTTATTAATCAACGTCTGTAATTTACAAAATTCACTTTCCCATTGTGTATTATATTTCTCAACAGTAATAAATTGTTTCAATTGACCACCCTTCTCAAATCACTTTTATAACCTCTGAATATGCGTATCCTTAAAATCAGTTTCATACTTCAATCCATACCCAAGCATTCGATCCATTCCAATATGTGCTGTCCATATTAAACCAACCATTAAAATTGTATCCATCTTTAAATAGACCCCTATTAAAACAAGTAATATTGATATGATATATGTGTGAAATAGATTATAAATTTGTGCACCAACACGTTTGTTAATAGCGTACGCCACCATTGCTAAATCAGGTGCAAAAAGTAATACGATAAATAATAACCAACTAAATCCACATAATGCATATATATAAATCGCAGCTAATAAGACGACCAATCCTTCAAAGTGTATAATTCGTTTCTCCAAAATTCATCATTCCTTATCTGTTAGCTTGAAAATTTTATTCGGATTTAAAATATTTTGCGGATCAAGAGCTTTCTTTATTTTCTCCATTACCAATAATGCCGCACCATGTTCTTCTTCTTGATACTTCTGCTTTCCTATTCCAACGCCATGCTCTCCTGTACAAGTTCCGCCACGCTTAAGAGCATACAGTACAATACTTTCATTTATTTCATCCGCTTTTTTCACTTCATCTTTATCATTTGGATCAATCATTAAGAGCACGTGAAAATTCCCGTCTCCTACATGGCCAAGAATACCACCAACAAGGCCCACCTTATCTAACGTCTCTTTCGCATTTTGAATCGCGCCAGCTAACTCTGAAATTGGCACACATACATCTGTACTCATTAGCTTTTTGCCAGGGTAACTATGAACGTAAGAATAAGCTAAGTTATGTCTTGCATCCCATAATTTATTTCTTGCCGCAGTTTCAGTTTCAAAAGCAACTTCTTTACATTTATGATCAAAAACAATTTCCTTCGTAAACTCGATATCTTGCGTTAGCCCTGCTTCATTTCCGTGAAACTCTAAAAACAGTGTTGGTTCTTCTCTGTAATTTGTTTCATTGTAATGATTTACTTGTTTCATAGATAATTCATCAACAAGTTCTATTCTCGCAATTGGAATACCAGCTTGTAGTATATTAATAACAGCTTCTACTGCATCATTTATAGTTGGAAACGATGCTCTCGCAGCCATAACATGTTCTGGTATGCCGTATACTTTTAATGTTAGCTCTGTAAAGCATCCAAGCGTACCCTCTGATCCTACGAAAATACCATTTAAATGATAACCTGATGATGACTTCGCCGCTAAATTGCCAGTATGTATCACTTGCCCATCAGCAAGCACCACTTCTAAATCACGAACTTGATCACGCATTACGCCATACTTAACCGCTGTCGTTCCGCTCGCATTCGTAGCAGCCATGCCTCCTAACGTTGCATCTGCACCTGGATCTACACTAAAAAACAAACCGTACTTTTTCAATTCTTTATTGAGCTGAGAACGAGTCACTCCTGGTTGTACTTTCACAAGAAAATCTTTCTCTCTTATTTCAAGTATTTTGTTCATTAATGAAAAATCAACTGTAATCCCCTTTTCATAAGGAATTATATGACCTTCTAAACTAGAACCTACTCCAAATGGAATGACAGGTTTTTTATGCTCACTCGCTACTTTCATTATTGCTCTAACCTCTTCCATCGTTTTTGGAAAAACAACTACATCAGGTAAACTACTATTATGGTAAGATTCATCTTTACTATGTAACTCTCTTACTGTCTTATTAACCACTACTTGATCTTCAGGAAGTACATCCTTTAATTCATTTACTAAACGCTCAATTGTTATTTCCATTACATACTCTCCTTTTATATTATTTACTCTACATTAATTATACCATTTTTATACAAAATAATTAGAATAGTTAAATTTATGAAATTTCATATACAAAAAAGAACTTGCAGTATTCCCTACAAGTTCTTTTTTAAAACTATATTTTAGACGATTTTTTCAATAAAATCATAAACCAAACTAAAGTAAATGCCATCAGAGAATGAGAGAACCCTACAATATAAGTTAACCCTTTAAAGTCCGCTCCATTTAGTTGAAGAAGTCCTCTCGCTGCCAGCGATCCTAACATTAAAGTTAATGCGATATTATGTAAAACAAACCATTTATTAAATCCTTTCACTTCATGAAAAGCGAATACTTTCGCTAATCCTAAAGCAATTAAAAAGAAGAAAAAGCCAAGTACTAACGTATGTGTATGCAAAAGATTTAATAGTGTAGATCCTAGTATTCCTTTAAATTTCCCATACTCCCTAGCGAATATTCCTGATAGTAAACCAATAATTAAATACGTAAACGATGCGTTATATAATTTCTTCATTATGTACCTCCTTAAGTAGAATGTGTAATGTGTCATATTTAGTAATAATGATAGTTATATAGTAAAAACTCCTAGTTTCCTAGGAGTCATTGTATAAGCATCTCACTCTTTACAGTCAATCCTAATTATAAAATATCCTTTTATACAAAACAATCGAACTTTATGTGAACAAGCAGGACTCTATTAAAATATGTTGCGCTTTTGTGTTACACAATCCATACTAATTATTATAACTTATAAAGGTGGTGCAATAGATTGATAGTTCTTGAAACTGAACGACTCACTCTTCGTTGGTTCGATATACAAGATGCTCCGTTTATTCTTGAGTTAGTAAACGATCCTGCATGGATTCAGTTTATTGGTGATAAAAGGGTTAGAAACCTAGAAGATGCTCAAAATTATATTTTAAACGGTCCGGTCGATATGTATAATAAAATGGGCTTTGGTCTTTACTTAGTTGAACGAAAAGAAGATCTCACTCCACTTGGCATGTGCGGCCTTATTAAAAGAGATTCATTAGAAGATGTTGATATCGGCTTTGCCTTTTTAGAAAAATTCCGTTCGAAAGGGTACGGCTATGAATCAGCTGCTGCGGTAATCGAATACGGTGTACATAAGCTAGGTATGAAACGAATTGTAGCAATTACTTCTATAGATAATGCTGCTTCAGGCAATCTGTTAGAAAAAGTAGGATTGCGATTCGAAAAAATAATTTCAGACTCCGGAGAAGATCTAAAATTATTCGGGTATAACGCATAATAAAAAAGGTCGCCATTCATGGCGACCTTTTTGTTACTTCACTTCTACCGTATAATTCCCTGTTCCCCCACCATATTGATATACATGTAAATAATACTTACCTGGATGCGCATTGTAGCTGCCCACTAATTTATTTCCTTGCGTCTGAGCATACGTAACATAATTATTTAAATCTGCTGCTGAATAAAGAACCCAGTTTACCCCAATATTATTTTCCTTCGTTACGTTAATTTGGAGATTCCTAGCTGTTTCCACATTTATTTCAAAGTAATCACTTGTATCACCGTTTCCTAAACTTGCACGTAACAATTGGTTTAACTGCAGTTTATTCGCTGTTTGGAATGAATTATTCGGCTCTTTTTCTACACTGTTATCTTCTTTCTTTTGAACAGTTACACTTGCTGTAGCAGTATTAGTTAATCCTTTATCGTCTGTTACTGTTAATTTGGCTGTATATGTTCCTTCTTTTGTATATACGTGAGTTGGATTTTGTTCACTACTTTCAGTACCATCGCCAAACTCCCATTTATAAGAAGCAATTTTCCCATCTTCATCTTTTGATCCATCGCTTTTAAACGAGATTGCTTCATTTACATTTCCGCTATACGGACCATTTATTACCGCAACTGGTGCTTTATTCACAGCACCTTCTTCTGTATTAATACCATGGAATACAACATCATATTCAAATTGTCCTGATGCATTCACACGGTAATTTACAAAGTACGCTGTTACTGTTTTATAGCCTGTCCATTCTTTTGCACTTAAACGCTTTAACGTATCATTCACGTTTTGTGTAATTGTTTTCCAGTCTTCATATTCTCCTTTTGCAGTAGTACCTGTATACGTTCCTTGTAGTGTAAATGTATTAAAGAACTGTGATTTATTTTTCTTAACTGATACATTACTTAATTTTGCTTCCGCTGTAATTTCTGCCGCAATATCCGAAACTGGTTTCGGTGCATGAGTTGCTAAATAATCATCTGACACTAACGGAACATTATATTTCTCACGATTGTCTACTAACATTTGCATATAGTCTTGATACTCTTTATTTAAATTCGCATCTTTACTTAAAGCAGAGCGGTATGCATCATATGCTGTTACATCATTTTTCCTAATAAGATCATGAACTTTATCAAACATATCGTATCTCTTATTGTACATATACAATTGTAAAGCAAAGGAATAATTGTAGAAATCCCACGTTCCATACTTTGCATTTAACGTTCGCTCTGCGGTATAACGTTCTGCTGGATTCGAAGATAGTCCTCCTATAATACTCTTTCTTGGAACGACGTTGTCCGTTCTCGTTGCACCTGCAAAAAACTCAGCATTCCCTTCTTCAAACCAAGATAACCTCTCATTCTCATACATCTTACCTTGTCCCCAAAGTCCTGGCACTTCATATCTACCTTGTAAATAATGCGTGAATTCATGTCGGAACAATTCTTCTAAACTATAAATACTTTCTTCTGGCGTACGTTCATAAGTAAAGAACGTACCTGTTCCTTCTATATAAAGACCGCCGTTATTCGTTTCATACCCGTACAATTGACGATTAAATTGATATTCAGCCGGGCTATTATAAATAACCATCGTTAATACATCATCTGGATTTCCTTTTTCTAACGGTTGGTCACTTTCAACCGTACGATGGAATTGTGCCTTCACTTCTTTTGCTGCCCAATATAAACGTTTAACTTTCTCCTCAGTCACTTTATCTCCCGCTTTTAAAACAATTGCACCATCATCAAACGTATACGTTTTCGGCAAATACTTTTTCTTCCCATCTTCTCGTATTTGATCTAAATTAACAACGTTACCGTTTGCATCTTTCCCGCCATAATTCGTCGTAATTTGCTCAGCTGCTACGAAATATTGCTCACCTAAATAAGGATAGATTTTCATCGCATCTGTTACAACTTGTAATCCTTTTGTCCCTGTACTATGGAATGTGCCGAGTCTACCTGTATAATAAATGCCATTATTAATAAGCCATCCGTTTTTCTCTGTAATCGTTCCCATTAACGCGAATCTACTTAATTCATTAATATAGCTATCTATTTTTTGGTACCATACTGTATCTTTCGGTGCTTTTCTCGTATCGTACAAATACGATTGAATATCGTAATCAACACCTTGCATAATATCGTAAATCGCATTTCCAGCTGAAAGATTATCTACCAATGTAGAAAAATTATCATTATATTGCTTAAAAATCTTTGCAGCCGATGTTATCGTTTCCACATCACTCGAAGCATTTCCTATTAATTTCCCATATGATGATACAACTTTATTTTGTTCTAACGTACCGAGTTTGAAATTTGGATTGTTCGCAATCGTTTTTAATGCAGGTAAGCACTTGTCATGATAGCTACGTTCATTTAGTTTACTTAATTCTGTATTATAAAACCCTAAATAAAACCCTGATCGCAAAACTTCCACTAATGTCTCAATCCCTTTTGAATCGTCTTGCGTATAAGCCTGTCCTTGCTGCTTCAATTTATCAATAATTGCCTGCATCCTACTATCATTTTGATAGAATGCAAGACTGTCCTTATTAAACTGAAATAGCCCCGTAATTTGCTCCCAATCGATTGTTACAAGTAAATCTACTAATTGTTGATTGCTTAATTGATTTAATTCAGCAATTGTATAAGTTTTCGCTACAGCTAATTGCTTACTTTCCTTTTTTACTTCAGGCGGTCTTTGCGATAAATCAGCAAATTGTAGCCTTTTCTCAAAAGACTTGCTTTCTAATACTTTCGATGAATGAGCTAATTCTTCCACTGGTAGTTGTACACCAACCGGCTCCATTTTTAGCACATTTCGATATGAAACTTGCTCTCCCTTAGTATCTTCCGCCAATATGCTTCCTTGAAAACTCCCTAACATTAAACTAGCAAAACTTACCCCTACTAAAACTTTTTTTGAATAGCCTTTCATGCTCTCCCCTACCTTACATTTTTTAGTGTCCCGCTCCATTATTTTACTATTCTGACTATTTATTCTGTATTGAGAAAAAATAAGGGAACGTTCACACATGTATCCACTCAAAGCGAAATTAACACTTGACTTCACATGTGATTTATGTCAAAAAAAGATAGATAATAGCGAAATTCCTACTACATCTATCCTCTATTTCAACACTATGATTTTAACTTTATAAACGTAATTTCCGGCAATGTTTGCATATGCTGAATAAATGCATTCTTTTCTTCTGACGATATATTTTTCAATTGCATTCCTACCTTATAAACTATTTCTGTATCTTGCTGTAAAGCTTCAACTTCATATGAAAGTATTGGAATACCTTTCACTCGTAGAGTCTCTACTATTTGTTGTACCGCTTCGTGTTTATTTATACACATTTGCACTGTTATATTTTGCGGAAATAAAAATTGCACCTTAAAAATACGACTTACAATCTCTAAACCAATCAAAACGAGAATCATCGCTCCAATCCCTACAACATACATACCTGCTCCAATTGCTAGCCCTATTCCTGCTGTAGCCCATAAACCAGCCGCTGTCGTTAATCCTTTCACTGCCTGCTTTTGAATAATGATTGTACCTGCACCTAAAAATCCAACTCCACTAACAACTTGCGCTGCAATCCGGCTCGGATCAAGAGCCATATGTTCTTCAAACACAATATCCGAAAAAGCATATTTCGAAACGACCATTATTAAAGCACTCCCTACGGCTACTAGGAAATGTGTTTTTAATCCAGCTTCTTTTGAGCGAATTTCCCTTTCAATACCGATTATCGCCCCTAACAAACCAGCAACACCGATTCGTATAATAAAATCAATATGTAAGCTCACGAGCACTTCCCCCTTTTATTCATTATAGAGAGATAAAACAAAAATTATCACATGCATCTACCCATCGATATAAAAGCATTTTATTAAAATACATTTAATATCCCAGTGATTTTATGTTAATATTTTAAATATTAACATAAATGAAACAACCTACTTCTCATACAAAAAAACTTTAAAGTTCAACGTCTAACTTATTTTCAGTTAAAAATGGCATATGAGTTGCGTGAAATGAGGTTGAGAAATTCAGGAAACGCTTTCATTTTATATCATAATTTTTGTGAAATAAAACATAAATAAAAGGAGCTTACTAACAATGAACGTCTCTTTACTTACACCTACTACTGATTTACAAGAAGAATACTTAGATTTTTATAACGAATGGAAAGATAGCGGTGAAACGATGATTCCATGGGTTATTTCAAAAAATCCTTCTAATTTCACGGCAATGATTCAAGAATTACACGACGCACATAACGGAATAAATATTCCTGAAACTTGGGTACCAGATTCTACTTATTGGCTTGTTACAAATGAAAATAAAATTGTAGGAGTTGTTAATATTCGTCATAGTTTGACGGAGCATTTATTTAATGCTGGAGGCCATATCGGTTATGGTATTCGCCCTTCTGAAAGAAGAAAAGGTTATGCTACAAAGTTACTAGAGTTATCATTAGAAAAAACGAAAGAATTAAACATCACGAAAGCACTTGTCGTTTGCGACGAGGTGAATACTGCTTCAGAGAAAACGATTTTACATAACGGCGGTCTCCGTGATGATGATTTCATTGAAGAAGATGGGAATGTTGTGAGAAGGTATTGGATTGAGCTCTAAATAATCAAAAACAAGCCAGAAAGTGATTAAACACTTTCTGGCTTGTTTTATCCCGCGTTAACGGGCAGTACAACTCCCACCTCAAAATTCAGCTGGAACAAAGAAGTTAGGCGGGGGATTAACTGCCCATAAACGCCCGATTGGTGAAGGCTAATAATCAGTGGGGGATGAACAAAGCCCCCACTGATTAAAGTTTCACTTTATACTGCTTCTATTTCAAACTGCACTGTAATACCACTTGGATCTACTACAGTAAATCCATTTGTAGTTTCATTTATTTCATGTTGTTTTTCTATTAATCTTTCTTTCACTTCATCTAACGCTTCTTTATGCGGTAGTACTATCGTATACACTTTTAGTCCAGTTGCATGTGCTGGTGGATACGGATTATTTACTCCGTTCCACGTATTTGCACCGATATGGTGATGATACCCTCCTGCCGAAATAAATAAGCAATCATCTTCACGCTGCTGCACTTCAAAGCCTACTGTTTCTACATAAAACTCATGTGACTTTTCTACATCAGCTATTCGTAAATGGACGTGCCCAACGACAGTGTCAGCAGGTAATCCATCAAACTCATAATTAACGAGCGTTGCCAGTTCTTTTAAATCTAGTGGCGTACTTCCCCCTGGCCCTTCTCCCCATTGACCTCGAGGGCGATCTGCATAAATCTCGATACCATTCCCCTCTAAATCTTGTAAATAAAACGCCTCACTATACGTATGATCACTTGCACTATTAAATCTTGAAATTGGCAAAATTTCATTTGAATATGTATAACGCCCTTCTTGCTCAGCCGGACTATCAATTACCTTTTTATTGCGAATAACACCAAATAGTGCCGAAGCAAAAGCTTCACGAGTCGGAACTAAAAAGGCTACGTGATATATACCCGTCGTACGCGGTTCTTGTAGCGCTGCATCTTCCAACTGCTCAAGAACAAGTAACGTATTCTTACCACCTTTTCCTGTTAAATATGCTTTATTCCCCTCTTCCTTACTTACCTCTAACCCTACTACATTCTCATAAAAAGCAATTTGACGCTCTAAATCTTTTACTTTAAATTCGACATGACCAATACGTGTTTTCGGATGAATTTGTACCATTAATAACTTCCTCTCCTAATCCTTTATTTCAAAACAAACTAACATCGCCGTTACTATGAAGGATACAACTAAAAACACACTATGTAAATAAGAAAAATCAGAATTCATAGTTTTTTAAGAAGGCCATTAATGACAAAAAGCCATCTCCTCTGAAATTCAGAAGAGATGGCTTCAATTATAGAAACTATAAATATTTTACTTTCTTATCCTTTAACTACATATTTATTTCATCTTATGTACTTCAGCAACTAACTTTCCGCCTTGAATGCCCATATAAAGCTTAACAGGAGCATCATTCGTATTTTCAAATACTAAGTCTAAATATGGATAAGCAATTGTAGCATCTCTTCCCTGAGGGACATAACCTACTGTTTTAGAATGTGTAGTTCTCTCTACCATTTTCAAACCAGCTTGATCTGCTGCATTGTATAGCGTTGATGATGTTTGACAAACGCCACCACCATAACCATCTACTAATTTACCATCTACAATTTCTTTACCTAATTGATATCCTTTATCTGGCGTTGTATCACCGATTAATGCATTGAAAGAGAAACTGTCTCCTTTTGCTAATACAACTCCATTTATGCTCGCTGCCGACAAACGAATATTCTCAATACGGCCACCTGCTGATCCACCTAAATTCGTTTCATATCTACCAATTACCGTGCCACTTCCTTGCGCATCACTTAATGTTGCGGTAGGCTTTTTCTCAACGATAGGTAACTGATATGAAGAATCCCACATACCAACGTTTAATAATTTATCTACTAATTCTTTTTCCATTAATTCAAAAGAAGGCTTTCCTTCTTGCCATGATCCATCAGATGCTATACGTGAAGGGACCATCTTTTTGTCAACACTTTTCCCGACTTCACCTGCAACCTTCGTTACGGATTTTTTGAATTTCGCCTCATCTTCAAAATAACCTAAACTCGATAAGTCTATTTTTTTCACTTCAGTACCAGTACGCCCATCCACTAAGCTAATTGAATCCTGTACATCAGCCTTAGCCTCTACAACATTCCCACCAAAATCACTTACTAATGCCACATCACTTACTTTTGTACCACAACCACTTACTACAGCTACGCATAGCACCCCTACTAATATACCCTTTATTTTTCGGAACAATATACTCTCTCCTTTTCCCCAACATTATTTCTTATGTATTATTTCATTTTTATGTATCTTTTGTTACAATCATTTTACAATATATTTAGAAAATGTTACAAGTTGTTTTTTACTCTATTAAAATTACTCTTTTCTTTTGTAAATGTCTATACATATTTATATAAATTTTCGAGTTTGATAAAATTGTAACTTTTATGCAACCTATCTCCATCCAGTATATACCATTCAACAGATGAAATACAAATGTAACACCCTTTCATTTCACCTCTCTATTCACCTGCATGCTTCAGAAACCGCAATACCGCTTTCTCATATGTGATCATTATTAACAACTTAAACCGAGCTTTTCGCGGTAAAAACAATCATTCACTTCAGGTATATAGGTATTTGCCGTGCCACTACTCCGCTTTTGCACATACATTATGATGAATTTAACCTATTATAAAGAAATGGAGGATGTTTTTATGTATCCCTACAATCCTTATGATCCATATAACCAATATGGTTACCAACCTCAGTATGATTTACAGGCACAATACCAACAATATATAGATCAAACAGAACAAGTTAATCCATATGATCAAAATCGACAATTTCAACTTCCAATCTCTTTCCCTGGTACTGGAAACCGTCAATTAGAAAGACGAGTAAATGAGCTTGAGCAAAGAGTACGTCAACTAGAAAACACAGTTGAGCGTCATACGCGTAGATTAAACCGCTTAAATCAGCGTTTACGTACAGTAGAAAACAGGCTAAATATTCCATTTTCAGCATTAGAAGACGGATTTTAATTTCGAAAATAACAAATATATAAGGAAGGGGCTCCCCCTTCCTTATATAAATTGACGAAAGTTTTTTCCATCTTTATACTGATAAGAGTTAATGAAATGAAACAAGGTGATAAATATGGATTTTGAAATAAATTTTCTTTCTTTTTATGTAGTACAAGTAGAAGGAAAAGGTGAAGCAGTTGATAAGCGCTATAAACATTTTCAAACATTAGACGCTGAAGAGTATGAAGATAGCTCTTTAAAAGAATTTTTGAATGGTGAATTATTAAAAATTTCAAAGCGAAAAGTAGAACGTCACGCAAAAACAGAACAAGCCCCAACGAAGATCGGTCGCTTTATTGTAGAAGAAGGGCATGAACTCGATTCAAACCCTCATTACAACTTATTTAATCGTATTCGCTTTGCAGAAACAAAAGAAAACTTCAAAGATATGAGCGAACCTCTCGTTTATACATACCTTGACACAAGCGCTGTACGTGGTGGTGTGTTTTTAATCGCTCAAGCAAAACTACGCAAATACTTTGATGATCCATTCGTATTCGTAATGAAATGTGACTTCGAACCAAAGGTTGCTTCCATTTCTGATGAATCAACACTTATTCGTAACGTTGAAATGGCCATCACAACAAAGAATATGAAATCTATCCAGTACCCATACATGCCTGAAGAAGGTATGGTGGAGCCTGGCGAACTAAAAATACACCAAGCATCACACGCCCGCTACTTTGAAGACTTCTTAAAATTCGTCGAATACGAACGCTCTATGCCTGAAATTATGAAAACACAAGTAATGGACATGGTATACGACCAAATTGAAGATGTATTTGAAGAAGGTACTGAAGAACGTGAACAGTTCGACCAAGCGATGGAAGTATGGGCTGCCAGTCCGAAACGCGAAATTATGGAACAATTTTCAACAGAAGAAGTAATGGAAGCTACCGCTCAAATCGTCGAGCACGCCCCTGAAGTGGAATTAAAGCTAAAAGCAGATCATATCTCTGTGAAGGCTTTGCTTGCTGATTTCGGAGACCTAATACATATTGCAAAGGTAAACGACCGATATGTATTAATGATTGAGGCTGATACACTTACGTTTGAGAAAGGCTTCTCTCCCATTGAGTTTTTGAAGCCGGATGAATTACAGGACGTAATTGAGCGGATTGAGAATAAACAGCAGTATTCTTATGATTCGAATGGGATCGAATAAATGCTTCCATATACCTATTTTTACTGAGTTCTATTAACAAGCGCTCTTTTATTTGGGACATAGTTGACATTTATACTAAAAACCGATTCTACTAAGAATCGGTTTTTCTTCTTTATAACAAATATGCTTATTTTTAAAAAATATTTTTGCTCCAAGATGACATTTCTTGTAGCATCAAGCAGATTCCTTCCTTGTTGTACAAGCGTATTTCCATGAGAGACATCTACTTCAATATCCCTAGTTGACCAAGTCCTTCTATAAGTTTTTGGTGTTTTTCCTTTTAGTCATTATGTATGTTGTTAAAATGAAAATTTCACTTTACTACCTCAAATTTATTGTACTCGTAAAAAGATAATTGAAAACGATATTCCGGATGCTCTCTCACCCAATCGTAGGCTTCTTCTAAAATATCCATTTTATTTTGCACGTCATTAAGTTCACTACATTCGTTCCTTTTCTGTTTACATAGAGGACAGAACCCACCCACTATCTCGGCATTCATCGCACGAATCGTTTTACTTTCTAAGTCAACTACTAGACGAAGAATAAGAGAATGCTCCGCTTTTGTAGTCACCATCATTTCAGCAATTCCATCCTCATTCCAAAAGACACCATTTAATTCCATCTGTACGGTGACATCTTTGATTTCCAAGTCTATCACTATCACACCTCCCTTGTATAAGACTCTTACCTTACTCTTCGATTTTAATCTTTAATACACCACGAGCTAAAGATATATTAAGCTTTTTCCAATTCTTCTTCTTTGCTATGAAAGGAAGTGTAATTAGTGCAAATAGTGTGGTAAATATTATCAAAAAAACTAAAACGGTTAAAATGTTAAAGATTGCTTCCATTAAACTACACTCTTTTCTATGTATATCCGTACTAAAAACAACAAAATATTCCATTAACAATACAGGACAAGCCGTGAATTTTCCAACTAAACTTCAGCAACTTAATCCTGAAGTCTAGTTGTACATATGAATAAAATAAATTTTATTACTAACTTTCTTCTACTACTTTCTCCATCTCAGCCAAATACCTAAGCTGCCGCTCCGCTTTTCTCACCGCAGTAGGAAAGTGTTTTTTCAGAAGTTCTACTGCTGATTCACTTATATAATATCTTTCCGTTATACCTTCCCACGTGTCACTACTTTCAAATGCACTCCATACAAAAGGACGCTCTGTATTTTTTCTCAGTTCTTTAAACACCCATTTCCGCATCCTTTTTTTCGCTTTTTCTGTTAGTTTTCCGTTCTTTACAAGTTCAAGCTCACCATGTCTCTTGTATCGCTTGTTAATATCTCTCTCGCCATATACTTTCAGAAAGATATTTGCTGTATTCTCAGCATCTGCTAAAGCCCGGTGCTGCTTCCCTTCCCACGTTAAGCCGAGCTGATCCACTGCTAATTGTAAACTTGGTGTATGCTCAAATAATTCTTCATACGCCTGAAAAACAAATTTTTGCACATCAAATCTACTCTCTTTTTCCATACATGGGCATTCTACACCGTATAATGTACAATCTTGAGATAGAAAACGGTAATCTTCTTTTCCCCATGAAACAAATATTGAATCTTCTCCGATGAACTGAATAAATTTCTCTATAATTTGAGGGAAATTCCCTACACCTATTAAATCTTTCTTTGTAATTCCAGTTAATTTTGTTGTATGACGAGTTAATGGGGCACTTGGTTTTACTAACTCTGAAAATTCTCCAATAACCTTCATTGTACTCACATCTATTTTTACAGCTCCAATATCAACTATTTCTGACGGATCTTCTGATTTATACGGCCTAAAATTCCTTTCAATATCAAACACAATGAAGTGTGTAGCGTTTTTCAATTTATTTACCTCTTTCTAAATTCCTTTTCACACACATACTTTATTTTCAGTATTTATTTATTAATGCACTTTATGCATGAAAAACTTCGCATAAAAATCAAAAATTCAGTCTTATTATTACATGTACATAGGAGGATATTCAATAAAAACGCAAAAAAAAAAGAAGGGCAAGCCCTTCTTTTTTTCATAATTACTTCTTGTTTACGTTTGTAGCTTGAGGTCCACGGTTACCTTGTTCTACTTCGAAAGTAACTTCTTGACCTTCTTCTAAAGATTTGAAGCCGTCGCCTTGGATAGCTGAGAAATGAACGAATACGTCTTCTCCGCCTTCAACCTCGATGAAACCGAAACCTTTTTCTGCGTTAAACCATTTTACTTTACCGTTTTGCATTTAAAAAATCCTCCTACAATGTACCTATATGTACATATTCATTTTCAACCACTTTACAATAATACATCATATATTAAAAAACTGCAACCCCAGAGGAGATTTAACATTGCTATCCTCCTCGGAAGTTACAGCTCATTTAAATCTCTATATTATTAAAAGTAAAATGGTTTAAAGTAACTATATCATACCAATATAATAAAAGTAAAGTTTTTTTAAAGTTATACAGCTTTTTTTTTCCACTGCATCGTTTTTAATTCACCTGATCCAGCTACAACATAGCCTTCTTTTTCATTAACAATGCGCCAACCATGCCCTTTAACCGAATCACATACTGTAACAATTCCTTCTTCAAGAAGCACACGGCAAACAGTGCTAATTCCCGCCTTATTTTGCGTTGACGTTGTATATAACACATGTTGATCCACACTTAAATCTAAATAACTACTCGCTTTTTGTTCACTTTGACATGTATGCCAACCTATTTTATCACTTTCGATACTCTCATTTATTCTGCAAAAAGAAATATTTCCGCTAATCCCCTTGCACGATCCACTTGCCGCTACTAAATAGGAATTATGTATAGTCAACGCAGAAATCATCTGATTCATCGCTATTTTAATCCTTTTTAATTTACGTGTCTCTAAATCAAAAAGCCAAACACCACCATATTTAGTATGTATTTTCGTACCGATAAATAAGTAATGTTTATATAAAAATAATGATCGAATAGATGGTGCCTCACTACCGTAATTAAGAAATGGCTGAATAGTCTCCCATGTGGAACCAAAATTATTAGAATGATACAGTGTTTTATCTCCATGAGCAATTACTGTTCCATTCTCATTACTACATACATTCCAGCTCGTTGCTTTCGTTGGAAAGCGCTGGATCGTCCACGTTTCTCCACCATTCATACTACGAATAAAAACTCCTTCGTCTCCTACTCCGTAAACTACGTTACCTTCACTATGTAAATCTCGAATTCGTTTTTGGAAACCAGTTAAAGCCTGTTTCCATTCTCCATCTTTTTCAATGAATAAACCATTATATGTAGTAGCTAACAAAAGCTTTCCATCTCTTAACTTTGTAATAGCAGTTGCACTTAACATTGTTTCCACGTTGACACTCCCGTTCCTAGAACTTCTCGGCAAAAGCAATTGCAAAATCACTGCATTTTTCAACGTCTTCTTTATCTTCTGGAGCTAATTCAATTTTCAATCCTTCTTGTACAAGTTCTGCCCCACATTTTACAAGACGTTCTTCAAATATCGTTACCGCTTCACAAAACAGCTCATACGCCGTATCACCTGATCCAAAAACAGCCACTTTTTTACCCGTTAAATCTATATTTTCTAACTCATCATGGAAATCTTCCGCTTCAAATGGTAATTCACCATCACCCCACGTATAAGATCCTAAAATGATTCCATCATACGCTAATAATTCTTCAGCATCCATACCTTCCATCTCTTGTAATACTACTTCATGATCAAAGGCATCTAAACTTACTTTAATTAAATCAGCAATACTCTCTGTATTCCCTGACATACTTGCATACGCTATTAAAATTTTCGCCACTTTGGCATCCCCCTCTTACAATAAATGATTCTCATTCTCATTATATTAATAATGAGAATCAATTTCAATTGTATTTTTTGCTATTTTATTTTATTCCATAAAAAAAAGAACAGATGACTATACAATCATCTGTTCTTTTTTATTACTTTTTAAAAATACCAAAGGGTTTTCCAACTGGTAATACAACTTTTCCGAAGTGTGTATTTAACACAGCTGCTGCTGAACCATAGAAAGATAATAATGAAATACATAGTTCAGAATACGCTGCTAAATTATGCATTGCGTGCGGCATAACACCTAAAGTACTTAATGAAAGACCGATAAATAAGAAATCAATAAGGACGAAAATCATAAATAATACTTTATGTGTTTCCATTGCACCAATTGTCATAAAGATCGTGAAAATCAAGTATCCGATAAAGGCTACACCGAGCTGTTTTGAATCTGCAGTTTGGGCTAATTTTTCGCCAAATACTCCAAGTTGAATTAACCAAGTCATTCCAACACCTAACCAAAATAGGCCGTACGCACCAAATGCTGTTGTACCGAACGTATTGTTGTGCTTTGCATCGTGAATGCATGCAAAGATTTGTGCAAATCCTCCTAAAAAGATTGCCCATGGTAATACAAGTGAAACGCCATCTGTTAAGCCTAACTTTTGAGACGATGCTACAAGTGTTACCATCGCTAATCCAAATAGACCGATTCCAGATGGATCTGCTGTTGTCATTTTCACATGATGTGTAGTAGTTTGATTGCTCATATAAACCTCCTGATTATAAACATACTCGAATACAATACTTAAATCAGAAGGCTATGTCAATGGTTTTTTTTGTATGTTGTCAGACCTTATATTCCATAATAATCAAATACACATTTGGCCACATCATAAGGTTTTACATTTAAATTTGGCAACTCATTTACCGGCATCCATAAAGGAATATAACTCCCTCTATCTTTCAGCTCGAACTCCTCGCCTTTACCACTTCCGAAAACTCCACCTATAATATGGGCATTATAATAATACTCCGTACCTTTATACTCCACCTTTGCAATCAGATGCTCCACTTGTATATGTACCCCTAATTCTTCATAAACCTCTCGCTTCGTTGCTTCTTCAGGCGTTTCTCCTTCTTCAATTCCCCCGCCTGGAAAAACAAAATACATCTCACCTTCTCGAACACGTTTTATAAGAGCGATTTTACCACCTTGTATAATTATAGCTGCACCGCGATTTCTTCTCACTTTATTACCTCAACACCAATCGCAACTGTTCCCCATTCTTTTTCTTGTTCTTTCGTATATATTCCGTATGTACTTTCTAACATTTCTTTTATACTAAGTTCTTCACAATCAAATAATTTTTTATCAATTTGTTCGTACATTGCTTTAAAGCTTTCGTATCGTTTTATCTCCGTTACTTTTACAGCCATCGTTTCTGCTGTCGTAAGGTTCGTAAATACAATTTCATCGTCTTGTTTTATAAGTTGACGTTTTTTATCGTATAAGCGTACTTCATATACTTTTTTTCCTAATTGAATCGACTGAAAAGGTTTATTATATAATCCCATTTCGTATCTCATACATTTCACTCCCTTTTATTCATCTTGCCTACTAACATTTTTGCACATTACTATTTCATACAACATAGTTCGCCTTACTTCACCTTACATATAATGTTCCATATCCATTACTTTCTTTAGAGAGGATGCTAAAATTGGTATGTTATATTTAAATCAAAAACCTGAATATAATAAATATGATATCGGTGATTATACTTACAGTAAAGTAGGCCCTATTATTTTTTCTTGGAATGATGAAACAAAATTAAAAATAGGTAAGTTTTGTTCATTAGGAGAAGAAGTCGTTTTCGTACTTGGCGGTGAACATCGTGCTGATTGGATAACAACTTATCCATTTAATGTCCTCTTCGAAGAAGGAGCACACATTACTGGTCATCCTTCTTCAAAAGGTGATATCGTAGTCGGCAATGATGTATGGATTGGTTATCAATCCTGCATTTTATCTGGTGTTACAATTGGTAACGGGGCCATTATCGGGGCCAAGAGTGTTGTTACAAAAGACGTACCTCCATATGCAATCGTCGCTGGTAATCCTGCCAAACTAGTTCGATATCGTTTCCCGCAAGAAATCATTGAAAAACTAGAAAACCTTGCATGGTGGGACTGGGACATTTCCGTTATAAAAGGAGCTATTCCATTTCTACTCTCCAACAAAGTCAACGAATTTTTCACTTCTCCCGAAGAAGAAGCTACTTGATCTAAACAAAAAGAGCATCCTATTCTTTCAGGATGCTCTTTTTGTTTTTATTTTTTATTTATTCGCAACTGATTACACGGAGAACAGTGAAATGGAATTTTGTCTAAACAATTAAAGTTTGTTTCACAAATTTGTTCTATCGTTGGAACAAATGGAATGACAACTATGTTACTATCTATTATTTGTGTAACAGGTGGCAATACTGTGCCTACTTGATGTTCGAAGCGAATACTCGCTTGATTAATATAATTTCCTGAACCACTTGGTGCACTCTGAACTGTTACTTGGAACGAAACTGTCCGTGCTTCACCTGGATTTAAACTTCCTATAAGAAACCCTGATACTGGGCTTACATTTGGCACTGGCGTATTATCAACAGTTACACTTCCAGGAACAAATTGAACACTACTATCTAACATATCTTGAAAACGAATATTTTGTATCGCTGTATCTCCCGTATTTGTAATAACTGTCGTAAACGTAATAACATCTCCAATTGTTGCTGATTGAAGATCTGCCGTTTTTACGACTGTTGTTGAAACATTTTGAGGAATAAACGGGATAACAACTGTATTACTATCGCCTTCAACTACTACTGGCGGCTCATTAGGATTTACAGTTGCAAGCCCATTCGCTGTAGCTGTATTTGTTACTAAGTTATTTATTTGCCCTCCTGTTATTACAACTTGGAAATTAATAATTGCTGCATCATTCGGCTGAAAATCACCTAAAAGGATACCGGTATTCGGATTGGCAAATGGAAAAGGTACATCATTTACCGTTACCGTGCCATTTATAAATAACGTATTTGGGTCAATGATGTCTGTTAAAATAATATTCGTCACAGGAACTGTACTATCATTTATAACAGCAATTCCGTAAGTGACAACATCTCCTACCATTGCTACTTCAAAGTTTGCTCCTTTTGCAACAAATAAGATTGCAGTATTTACCGTTACAATAACTGTATTACTCGTGTCCATCACTGTAACTGGCGGTTCCCCTGGTACTAAAATATATTCTGCCGATGCCCCAGCAACGTTCACTACTGTACCACCATCTGGAAAACTTGTAATTGTAGCTTCATATGTTACAATCGCCGTCTCACCGACTGGAATGTCTAAAATCGTAAATCCAACCTGCGGATTTACTCCTGGACGTGCTACTCCATTTACCGTTACACTATTTGGTACAAAAGCCGCTTCCGGAGATAACACATCAATAAATTGAACATTCATTGCATCAGCCGTACCAGTATTTAATATGCGAACACGGTACGTTACCGTTTCTCCTACTCCAACAATTGAATGATCTACTTCTTTCAGCATATCTAAACTGCCTCTATTTACTGGTGTGACTGTCGTATTACTTGAATTCGTAATTGTAAACGGTGGTTCTCCTGGAATCAATTCAAAATCTCCAGTTACTCTCACTGTATTCATAATGCTACTAGAAGGCGGAATTACAATTACATTTACTTCAAATGTGATTAGTATGCTATCTCCTACTGCAAGATCCGGTAATGAAAAGCCTACAAAAGGATCTAAACCTACTTGTGGAATCCCATTTATCTGTACACTCCCTGGAACGAATTCTAAACTAGGTGATGGAACGTCAATAAATTGCACATTTGTCGCTGTTACCGTTCCTGTATTTGTAACTTGCACACTATACGTTAACGTATCTCCTAATCGTGTCGCCTGTTTGTTGACAGTTTTTATAACATTGAATCGCCCTCTATTTACCCTTGTTATTGTCGTATTACTCGGCTCTGTTACTACAACTGGTGGTTCTCCTGGTACTAAAGTAAAACTTCCTGTTATATTTGCAACATTCGTTATCGTTCCTGAAGATGGAATATTTGTCACTATCGCTTGGAACGTCACTATAGTCGTATTGCCAACAAGTATATCGCCAATTCCAAACCCAGTAATCGGATTCAAACCAGGTTGCGGAGTTCCATTTACCGTTACACTATTTGGTACAAATGACGCTCCTGCTGAAATCGTATCAATAAACTGAACATCGTTAGCTGTTACTGTTCCTGTATTCGTTATTTGCACTGTATACGTTAATACATCTCCAACTAAGGTAGCAACTCTATTGACTTGTTTAATAACATTAAAGCGTCCTCTATTTACAGTTGTGAGCGTTGTGTTACTTGGCTGATTTACTATAACTGGTGGTTCTCCTGGTACTAATATAAAGCTTCCAGTAACATTTGCCGTATTGGCAATTGTTCCGTTTGATGGAACACTAACAACGGTTACTTGGAATGTGACTTCTACACTTCCCCCTGAATTTATATCTGGAAGTGGGAATCCATTATTAGGATTGAACCCAGGTTGTATCACACCACCTATCGTTACACTATTCGGCACGAATGCTATAGAGGAAGGTAATACATCACTATATTGAATATTCGTCGCTGTCACTGTCCCTATATTTTGAACTACTGTCGTATATGTGATTGTATCGCCTACTGCAACAATTGGCTCACTTACTGATTTTAAAACATTCAAACCAGGTTCATTTATTTCGGTTAATGTCGTGTTACTTGTCGTTGTTTCAGTAATAGGCGGCTCTGTTTCACTTACAGCAAATGTAGCCGTAACATCTACAAAGTTAACAACTGTTCCACCTTCTGGTATGCTCGTTACCATCTCTTGATATGTGACAAGTACAAAATCATCTACAGGTATATCTGGAACTGTAAAACCGATAAAAGGATCTAATCCTGGTGCTGGTACCCCGTTTATGCTCACACTTCCTGGTACAAATGCTACACCCGCGGAAGTAGTATCTATAAATTGAACATTCGTCGCTGCCACTGTTCCAAAATTAAAAATCAATACATCATACGTTAAAATTTCTCCTACAGTCGCTACTTCTTTATCTACTAGTTTTAACGGAAAAATAAACGCTATATTAATTGTCGTAACGACTAAATTTGTTAATATCGTTTCCGTAATCGGTGGTTCCTGCGGATTTGGTTGTGAAGTAAATGTAACGTCTGCATCATTTAATATGACTTCATTATCTGGAATTTCTGTAATCGTCACTCGGAACGTTACCTCAATACTTCCACCATTAATTAATAATGGAGTAACTGTAAATCCTATTTCTGGATTTAAACCAAGTTGCTGCACCCCACCTATCGTTACACTATCTTCTACAAATGTCGTTCCTTCTGGTATGACATCTTGGAAGAACACATCTGTAACAGGTATAATTCCTACGTTTGAAATTAGCACGGTATACGTTAATACATCCCCAACCGCTCCAGTTGCAACGTCAACTGTTTTGGTTGCTGTTACTTCACCAGGAGGAGGTAACGGTATCGTAACTACTGTCGTATTACTTGAATTTGTCGTTGTTACAGGGGGCTGTAAAGGATTTAATAAAAAAGTGGCTGTTGCAGATGCGGTGTTTAGTACGGCTCCGCGCGTGGATGGCGCAACTACTGTTACTTGGAACGTTACAGTCAATGATGTGCCAGCAGCTATATTAGGAAGCGTAAAACCTATATTTGGATCAAATCCAGGTTGAGGAGTTCCATTTATCGTTACACTATTTGCTACAAATGTTGTTTCTGGAGCAATTGGATCAATGAAAGAGACATTCGTTGCTGTTACCGTTCCATTATTTCTAATGACAACAGAATACGTGTAAATTTCTCCAAGTGCCGCTTGTTGTACAGATGAAGATTTTTGTATATTTAACTGTGCTGTGTTTACTTGCGTCACGACGAAATTGCTATTCGTAACAGTCGTTATTGGAGGATTAGCTGGATTTATAAGAAAACTTGCAGTAACGTTTGATTGGTTTCTAATATTTCCACCACTCGGGACACTCGTCACTATAACTTGAAACGTAACTGTAACGGTTTGCCCAACTGGAATATTCGGAACTGGAAAACCTACCACAGGGTCTGCACCTTGCTGAACAACTCCATTTATCGTGACACTATTCGCTACAAACGCAGTTCCAACAGGAATCGGATCTTGAAAAATAATATTTGTTGCAGGAACAGTTCCTGTATTTTGAATAAGAATCGTATACGTTAACGTATCTCCTACACCTGCTTGCGGTGTGTTTACACTCTTTATTACATTAATTGATCCTACATTCACTCGCGTCACAACAATATTACTAATTGTTACAATTGTAATTGGTGGCTGCAAAGGACTTACTTGAAAATCAGCAGTCACATTTGCATTATTCGGAAGAACTCTATTTGGTGGTACACTCGTGATTGTCACCTGAAAAGCAGCTGTTACCATCCCTCCTACTGGAATATTGGCAAGCGGAAATCCAGTCGTTGGGTTTAAACCTGGCTGAGGTGTTCCGTTTATTGTTACACTATTTGCTACAAACGTTGTTCCAGATGGAATAGGATCGAGGAATGATACATTTGTTGCTGCTACTGTTCCACTATTTTGTATACGAACTGTATACGTTAACGTATCTCCTACACCTGCTTCAGTAGCGCTTACGCTCTTCATTACATTTAACCCTGAAGAATTCACGACTGTCATAACAGTATTACTTGGTACTGTTACAGTAATCGGTGGCTCTGTTGGATTTACAAGGAAATCTCCAGTTACATTCGCATTATTTACGACATTATTTCCTTGGGGAATTTCATCAATTAATACTTCAAACGTAACAATTACACTCGCGCCAGTAGGCAAATTATTTAATGGGAATCCAAGTTCTGGATCTGCCCCTTCTTGTAAAACACCATTAACAAATACACTGTTTTCAATAAATAATGTCCCTTGTGGAATTGAATCTTGGAAAAATACATTTGTAGCTGGTACACTACCTGCATTTATGACTTCGATTGTATATACTAAAACATCCCCTACCGTTGCAACATCCGTATTCACTGCTTTCACAACTTCAAAATTCCCTGATTGTACAGTTGTATTCACAATGTTACTAGGAACATTGATTGTTACTGGCGGTTCGCTCGGATTCACTTGAAAACTTGCTGTTACATTTGCTTGATTTAAAATATCTTCATTTTCTGGATCCTGTACAATTAATACGTCAAATGTGACTACAACGGTTTGAGCCGCAGGAATATTTGGAAGAGAAAATCCTGTATTCGGATTCAATCCACTTTGCGGTACTCCATTAATCGTTACAGTATTTGCAACAAATGAAACAGCGGAAGAAATAGTGTCTTGGAAAAACACATTTGTTAACGGAACGTTTCCTGTATTTTGGACGGCAATCGTGTATGTTAAAGTGTCCCCTACTGCCGCTTGCGTTGTATTCACTTCCTTTATTACATTTAAACCACCTGTATTAACTTGTGTTACAACTGTATTCGTTTGTCTATTAATCGTTACTGGCGGCTGATTCGGAATAACGACGAAATTAGCCGATACATTTCCACGATTCGCAATCGTCCCTCCTGATGGCGTAGATGTGACTCGTACTTGAAAAGTCACTGTCCTACTTCCACCTGGAGATATATTCGCTACTGTAAACCCAGTCGCAGGATTTGCTCCAGGCTGTGAAACCCCATCTACAGTTACACTATTTGGTATAAAAGTCGTTCCAGTTGGGATCGGATCTTGAAAAATAACATTTGTCGCAAGTACATTTCCTGTATTTTCAATTGTAACGGTGTACGTAAGAACGTCATTAACTGTCGCAAAAGCTCTATCCACTGTTTTTCTCGTTCTTATATCAGCTATATTAATAGTAGTAAATACAGTATTACTTGTCGCTTGACCTGAAATTGGTTGTTGGCCAGGCACTGGAGTAAAGTTAAATGTTACACTTGCACGGTTCGGAATTGGATTTACAAGCGGATTAGATGTTACTCGAACTTGAAAGCGTACTACAGTCGTTTGTGAAGCATTAATACTTCCAAGATTAATACTACTTGATGGATTCGCTCCTGGACGTGCTACTCCATTTACCGTAACACTATTTGCGACAAATGTTGTTCCAGCAGGTATACTATCAACAAAAATCACATTATTTGCAGCGACATTCCCATTATTCGTCACATTAACTGTGTACGTTAATACATCATTAAGTGTTGCCGTCTGTAAATCTACAGATTTTTGCAAACTTACATTTGCGCGATTTACCGTCGTCTGTACTGTATTTGAAGAAGCTGTACTTGTGATAGGAGGACTTCCAACAAAAGGACGGAATTGGTATGACACCATTGCACGATTTGGAATAGGGTTTGGGTTCGGGAACGATGTTATTCGAACTTGAAATGTAACAATTCTTTGCGTGTTATTTGGGATTGTACCTAAATTAATTCCATTCGCTGGATTCGCACTCGGTTGTGTTACTCCACCTACCGTTACACTACCTGCTACAAATGTCGTTCCGTTCGGAATACTATCTTGTAATACAACGTTTTCTGCACTTCCTGTTCCTGTGTTCGGGACCGTAATCGTATAGGTGAGAGTATCCCCTACCCCTGCAACTGTTCTATTAACCGATTTAACAGGATTAATGATTGGACCTGTCGCATCAATTTGAACACCAAAACCAGCTGCAGCGTATCCATCTCCATTTGTGACAAAGCGAACAGTTGCTGACGTTTGATTGTTTACTAAAGAAGATGAGGCATCTACATTCGTAATATCCCACCCTTGTCTTCGGACCGCTAAAGCGATTCCTAACGGCTGATTCAAATCTCCAAATGTGCCGCTCGTATCTAGATTGCCACTATCATTACAAATTTGTGATTGAAAGAAATTATTCGCGGGGTTTCTCGGGCCGAATAATGCGACTGTAGCATTTGCATTCGGTCCAAAGCGAAGCTGATCTCCAACAATGTTAGAATCACCTTCTTGAGCAGTTACGAGCACTCTTCCTGTAACAGCTCCTGTTGCCGGAGTAGCAAACCCTGAAATAGTAGCATCAACTGGCGGGGATGAAGCATCGATAATCTCTTGACCTGCATATACTGACAAATTCCGAAGTGGTAAACTTGCATTTTGATAAACTACCTCAAGCGTCCAGCCAACTGAACGACTGATTGTTGGATCAGCTGAAGTTCTTGCAGCTGGCACGGCACCTGTTGTATATGTGCCTGCCCCACCTGCACTTACAAGATTCGTTACATTAGCAGAGCGAACATAATAAAACTGGTTCCCAACTGAACCTTGCTGCGCAGTTGCAGGATCTGGTGCAACAGAAAATGTTCCTGCTGGTGTTGTAAATGAAATATTATCATTTAAAAATGCTGTAACATCCTCTGTATTGGTTCGGTATGTGCCGGCCCATACTAGTTCTGCGTATAAAACACTACTCCCTGCTGGAAGGTTCAAAATTGCACTTGAAGAATTTAATGGCCAGTCATTCGTTGTTCCTGCCGGGAATCCAGGCACTTGAAGCGATGTATTTATCGTTGTAAACACATCAATCGTGCCGAAGTTATTGTTTGGTGCAGGTGATGTAGGACTTAGTCCCAACGTGTTCCCAGTGAACGTGACAGCACCAGTTACTGTTGTTGTAAAACGATTCATAAAAGGCACACAATCATCTCATTTCATTTATAGTAAAAAGTGCTCTATACTATAAAATGTAGACAAACTATATAATGTACGTTGTCCAACAAAATTCCACATATATGGAGAGGAGTTTACTATACTATGCGCTACGTTATCGTAACAGGAACTTCACAAGGTTTAGGTGAGGCAATCGCCGTGCAATTGTTAGAAGAAAATACAACCGTTATCTCTATTTCTAGGAGAGAAAATAAACAGCTTGCAAAACTCGCAGAGCAAAACGACAGCAATTATATTTTCCATTCCATAGATCTTCAAGATGTACATAATTTAGAAACTCATTTTAACGAAGTCTTTTCATCTATTCAAAAAGACAATGTCTCATCGATTCATTTAATTAATAATGCAGGAACACTTGCACCAATGAAACCTATTGAAAAGTCAGAAAGTGAACAATTCATTACGAACGTTCATATTAATTTAATCGCACCAATGATTCTTACTTCCACTTTCATGAAACATACGAAAGACTGGAAAGTAGAAAAACGCATTATAAATATTTCATCTGGAGCAGGAAAAAATCCTTATTTCGGATGGGGAGCTTATTGTACAACGAAAGCCGGTGTAAATATGTTTACACAGTGCGTAGCTACTGAAGAAGTGGAGAAAGAATATCCTGTAAAAACTGTCGCTTTCGCACCTGGTGTTGTTGATACAAATATGCAAGCACAAATTCGTGAAACAAATAAGGAAGACTTTATTAACTTAGATCGATTCACCGCATTAAAAGAAGAAGGAAAGCTGCTGTCACCTGAATATGTTGCGAAAGCTATTCGTAACTTACTAGAAACTGAGAATTTCCCGCAGGGTGAAGTAATTCGAATTGATGAATAGCAAAGAGGCACGCTATAATAGCGTGCCTTTTCATTCTATTTCTCTAAAAATATAAGTACAGACTCCATAATCTTCTCATAACCAATTTCTTGATAAATTTTATTTGATGTCGGATTTGCCAGGTCCGTATATAATGTCGTTGTTTTGTAGCCTTCATCTAACATACGTTGACTAAGTGCAGCGACACAACTAGATGCGTACCCTTTTTTCCGAGCTTCTTTCGGTGTATATACAAAATTAACTGTTATATTGTTTGTAGTCGGTCTCGTTTTTGCAGCTACAGAAACAATCTTCCCGTCTACTTCTAAACCAAATAGACAACGATTAGTAATTAATGTATGAGCAGTTTGTTTCGCTTCTTCTTTCGTAGTAGGAAGCTTCACATCTTCGCAAAATTGATATATCCACTGCTCTATTAATGTTAGCTCATCACTACTTACTTCTCGAAAGATTCCATCTCCGTTCCACTTTTTCTTTACTTGTTTTAATTCATATATACCTTGCTCCATTGCAACATTAGTTTTCTTATTCTCTAACACTGCAATCTCTTCCGCTAATTTCTGTACGATTTTTTTATTACCAATCAATCCAGGAATATGTGGATATACTTTCGTTAACTCTTTTGCAAGTTCCTTAATAGCTACTGCCGAAATCTCAGACGTAGCAACAATTATTTGTTTCTTTTCTTCTGTTTGAAGAAATACACCTGCAATTTCTTCCTCTTGTTTTGCTACTCCTATAAATATCGGTTCTTGGACCATTTGTAATACACCTAATATGAGATTATTTTCCTGCTCATTCTTCTCTAAAAATGGTTTAACCTCTTCTGTAAAATTAAGAATCTCTTCATATACATGTAGTTGAATCATCGACAATCTCTTCTCTCTATTTATAGTTTCATTAAGTATTGGCGATTAATTCATCAAATCCTTCTTTTACGATTTAATAATGTTCGAAGCTAACGTATTCAAATCATTTTCAGCTTGTAAAATTCTTTGTTTTTCCTTTTTAAATACCTCTTCTTCTTTTTGAAATGACTCTTTTCGATTTTTAATCATACGCTCAATCTCTTTTTTACTCGGTCCACCATATACATTTCTTTTTTGAATAAAAGCTTCTGGTGATATAATTTCTTTCCACTCTTCTTCTAATAAATTTACTTTCAAATTTTCTTGTAAGTATACATTTATCTCTTTGAAATTTAATTCATGTAACTCCTTTTTCTGCTCCAATGACATATTCGCAATCGCACTTGCTGCATGATGTGCATGCCGAAATGGTATTTCATAGTTTTTCGTTAAAACATCTGCGAAATCTGTAATCGTAATCGCGTGTTTATATGAACGACTTTTTAACGTTTCCTCTTCTACTTTCATCGTTCGAATAACTGCGTTCATCATACAAAAAACACGAATCGCCTTTTCGATTCCTTTATATAAATACGGCTGCAAGTCATCCTCCGTATCGACAATATCGCCAAATGGTGTATTATGAATCATTTGAAATACAGTAAATGCTTCCCCTAAAGCACTACTCGTAATAGCACGGGCATGTTCTATTGAAACAGGATTTCGTTTTTGCGGCATAATACTACTTATTTGCACATATGGCTTCGCTACAGTAATCCCATCATATTCTTTCGTCGCTAATAGTAAAAAATCATGAATCCATCTACTCGTATTCGTCATAATAACCATTAGTAACGAGCTAACTTCTAATAAATAATCTGCTCCAGCAACAGCATCATATGAGTTCTCAATTACATTTGTAAACCCAAGTAACTGTGCCACTCGTTTTCTCTTAATTGGGAAGCTTGTTGTAGAAAGCGCAGCTGCCCCCATTGGAGAATGATTTAAAAGATGATACGCTTTTTTCATTCTTTCTAAATCTCGTTGCATCGTATCATAAATTGCCAAAATATAATGACCAAATGTTGTCGGCTGCGCCGGTTGTGTATGTGTATACGCCGGCATAATTGTTTCCATATGTTCACCGGCGAGCTCCAGCATACTTTCTTGCAGCAATAAATGATGTTCCATTAACCGCAATACAAATTGCCGTAAACTCATGCGATACATCGTTACACCCATATCATTTCTACTTCTACCGATATGCATATTACTTACAAATTCACACTTTGCTTCTTGAGAAAGCAAATGTTCAACTAAGAAAAAAAGATCTTCATGTTGCTCTGTATATAGCAACTTCTCCTTTGGAATCCCCTCTACTTTTTTAAGTGCGATTAATATAACTTTCGCTTCTTCTCTTTTCATTAACTTCTCTTCAGTTAACATAGTAATATGTGCCCTATGCACTTGAAACATATCTTTTAATAAATAATTACGCTGAAAATTAAATACGTGCTGTAATACACAATCTACATATGTTTTCCCAGGGAAATCAGCGCCTTCATTCTTAATAAACTCTTCTTTACTCTGTTTCATCACCTTTTCCCCTTTCGCCTAAGTGTTACTACCCATCATACCCAAGGATGGTGAAAAAGTGCTTGTACATAAAAATAAACTCGGCGCTCATAGCACCGAGTTTATTTAATAAAAGTCGCATCATACTTATCACTTTGCAACACTTGAAAGTGTAGATTTGCTAAATGTTTACGTATTTCAGCACTGTCATCTTCATTTAAATTATTTGCCAAGAAAACAATTTCTGTACAGTTTCCGCGTTTATCCATTGCATAAACTGCTTTTGTTACCGTCCATGGTGTATAACCATTCTTTTGTCCAGCATGTCTGAATGTTTTACGATATTTCTTTGCGCTCATATCTGTTTCAACGATATTCGCCCACACTTTTTCTTCCGCTTCTGTAAGACCACCTTGATGATTTGCCTTTTGAAGCAGTACCATATAATCGTTAGCGGAAGCAGCCGGCAATCTATCCGACCAAATTTTGTCATAACGTTCCTCTAAATACAGAGGAATTTCCTTCTGTAATAATGGCCCCTTCTTTTTTAAGCGTTCATGAATAATCATAGCATATTCACGATATTGCTCTTGAGACATTTCTTTTAACTTTTTCTCTATTTTATATTTTGGAACATGTAATTCTTTATGCAAATATCCCGGAATGTATAAAGATGAAACAATCGGAAATAGCGGTTGATGTGCAGGAAGTGCTAAACTTTGTAAATTCCGATTAATATTGTCTAATCCTAATACCTCCATTAAATATTCAGTATTTGCATTAGAACTAAACTTAACCATTCCTTTTGCAACTTCTTCTAAAGAAACCGCTCCTTCAGTTATCTTTTCTTTTTTTTGCAAATAATTTTGCCATCTATCTTGTGCACCACCATCTGTACCCGGCACATAATAACGATTCACATCATTAATTGAAACGAAACTAGACGGATCGATTTTCCCCTCTGTAACTTGTTTCGTATATTCAAGCGCCACAATTAACTTCATCGTACTAGCAACTGGCAATACAACATCCGGATTTACAGAATACACGACTTTATCATTTCTTTTTATTAAAAGTGCACTATTCTTTTCATCTTTATGTTCTTCAATAAAGGATGCTATGTACTGCGCATCATCATTATTTGAACTCCACACTTTTTTCACTAAAAAGTTACCTGATATCAGCAAAACAAAAATACCCACAATCACTGCGCATACTATAGTTTTTTTCAAGTAAAATTCCTCTCCTATTGTGTAACTCTTCTCTATTTATCTCTTAAAAACAAAATAATGGAGATGATTATTTAAACAATCATCTCCATTATTTTAACTTGTATGCTACTATTATGTCTACGTCATAATTTTCACAAAATCCTCTAGAAACTTTTTATAATGTAAAGACCAGCCAATTTTAACCCAATTTTTCAACGCTTTTGCTTCAGGTTGCGGGCGAAAATCAGCGATACTTTCCCCTTTCGCAACTCCAACCGTATCTACATCAACACGACGATACACGTAATCTAAAAGAGATGGATTTGCCGCTACCATCATCGTTACTACATCATGCACTGGGCTCCCTGTTATTTTAGGATTCAGATTTTTATAAGCTTTATAATAATAATCGAAAATCGGTTCTATTAATTTCTTGAAATTCGTTTTAGAATGTTTCGTAATGTATTTCACCATCTCCGGTGTAATAATCGCTTCTGATGTAACGTTAAGCGGTATTAATGTCACATTTTTCGCATTTTGCATAACTAATTGTGATGCAATTGGGTCACCATGAAAATTGGCTTCCGCGACCGGTGTAACATTTCCGGGCATTAAAAAAGCTCCGCCCATTATATAATATTCTTTCACATACTTCATCATTGGTTTTTCTAAAATAAATGCCGTCGCTAATGTTGTTGATCTGCCGGCATCAACAATGATTAGTTCTCCTTTATATTTTTCAATGATATCGAAAAATGCACAAAAAGGTTTAATATTGGGAGAAAAATTTTTAGGAGGCTTAATAGGTCCCAAACCGTCTACCCCATGAATTTCCGGATAATATGTTACAAAATCCCCAGATAAAGGAATTTTCGCTCCATTAATAACAGGTATATCTTCCCGGCCCGCCATTTGCAATAAATACGCCGCATTACTCGTCGCCTTTTCCTGCGTTACATTCCCATATCCTGTTACTACTCCAACAATATCAATATCAGGATGCAATAATCCATACATAATTGCTAAAGAGTCATCAATTCCTGGGTCTCCTAAAAATAATATTTTTTTCATAGACCTCAACTCCATCCCATCAATTGTTATTACTTTATGAATACATGACGGAATACAGAATGAAAAAGATAAATTTTGTATAAACAAAAAACGTAGGAACTTCATATTAGAAGTTCCTACGTTTTTCTATATTTTTATGCTACTTTTTTCATCGTAACCATACTACCAATTATATAAGAGATAAATGCAAAGCAAATCGGGAAAACAACTGTATGTATACCGAATGGATTAGGGTAGCAAAGGTGAATAAACATATAGGAACCTACTCCAACTAAAATAGATGCGAGAGCTCCAGTTGCATTTCCTTTTTTCCAATATAAACCTAACACAATCGGCCAAATGAACGCTGCTTCTAAACCACCGAAAGAAAATAAATTTAACCAAATTAAAAAGTCTGGTGGCTTAATAGCGGCAGCATATACGAGTAATCCTACGATACCAGTAATCAATAGGCTACCTTTCTTTATCGTACTATCCGCGGCATCTTTATTTATGTAGTTCACATATATATCTTTAATAATTGACGAACTTACAAGTAATAATAATGAGTTCACAGTAGACATTATCGCTGCCATTGGTGCAGCTAAGAAAACTCCAGCTAACCAAGGTGGCAACACTTCCATTGCGAGTAGCGGCATTACTTTATCTGGTACCGTTATGCCTGGAAGGACTACTCTTGCAAACACACCTGTTAAATGCATACCAATCATAATTGTACCGACGACAACCGTTCCAATGATTAATGCTTGGTGCATAGCTTTTGAATTTTTATAAGACATAGCACGCACACTAATTTGCGGTAATCCAACGACACCAATCCCAATTAAAATCCAAAATGATGTGACATATGATTTCGTTAAACTTCCATCCGCTCCGAACGGTGTTATTAGATTCGGATTAATTTGAATAAGTTCCTGCATAATCTTTTCAACTCCGCCACCAGCAATGACAGTAGCAATTAAAATGATTGTTGTTCCGACTAACATAATGATTCCTAATAACGTATCTGATAAAGCGACTGCACGAAATCCACCAATTAACACATACACAAGTACAGAAAATGTAAATAAAAATAGTGCCGTTGTGTAGGAAAGTCCTGTTAGCGACTCAATTAATCGTCCGCCGCCAACCCACTGGGCTACTGTTGCTGAGAACAAAAAAATTATAATACATAACGCAGAAAGAACAACTACCGCTTTATTATTGTATCTGCCCTTTAAATAATCAATAAGCGTAATTGCTTCCATCTTTCTAGCGATAATAGCAAACTTTTTACCAATAACCGTTAAAACGATATATCCTGTTACAACTTGAATCGCTGATAACAGCACCCATCCAAGACCCATATTGTAAGCAATACCAGGCCCGCCGATAAAGCTACTTGCACTACCGTACGTAGCAATCATCGTCATAGCTAATAATAAGCCACCAAGTTCACGCCCACCAAGAAAATATTCTTGTAAAAATTTATTATTAGCGGTTGCTTGTACACGTCTTGATGCATATACACCAATTAAAAACACAACGATAAAAGAAATTATCATTGGGATTATTACATACCAATTCATCTATCATTCCTCACTTTTTTCTTCCTCATCGAGTGAAATATCTTGAAATAAAAAACGAACAACTAAAATAAGCAAAATAACCATTACGATAAATCCAACGATACAGCTATAAAAAAACCATGCTGGAAAACCTAATACATATGTATATTCACTTGGATCCTTACTTCCAAGCCCATAAGCAAATCCATACCATATTATAAAATTAATAATAGCTAATCCAAGACCAATTAACGCTTCTCTATGGGCAACTCGAAAGCGCGGATCATCATGATAATTCTTCATTTTCCCCCTCCTCTCACGATGTATAATTGTACCACTGTTTTTCTAGTTTTTCCTACTAGAAAACAAAAACGCGCAGGATTTTTTGTAATTATATAGAATACAATGTTTCATTACATATTTTTTACAATTGTAACGAAAATGAAATTTGAATTTTCAGCATTTTTTATTTATGATTTTAAGTAGAGGCTTTTCATCTAGTTCCCACATCCTTGATTTCGGAATAAACGCCGTCTCGTACTGCGTTTAAATTATATTTTCAAGGGGGTTATACAATGAGTCAACTAGCTGTAAATCTTCATGAAAAGGTAGAGAAATTTCTTCAGGGCACAAAGAAACTATATGTGAACGGAGCGTTCATTGAAAGCGCTTCCGGAAAAACATTTAAAACTCCTAACCCAGCAACTGGTGAAACACTCGCTATCGTTGCTGAAGCTGGTCGCGAAGACATTCATAAAGCTGTGGTAGCAGCTCGAATGGCTTTCGATGAAGGTCCTTGGTCACGCATGAGCACTGCTGAACGCAGCCGTCTTATGTACAAGCTCGCTGATTTAATGGAAGAGCATAAAGAAGAGCTCGCACAGCTCGAAACGTTAGATAACGGAAAGCCAATCCGTGAAACAATGGCGGCAGACATACCACTTGCAATTGAGCATATGCGCTATTATGCTGGCTGGGCGACGAAAATTGTTGGTCAAACAATTCCTGTTTCCGGTGATTACTTTAACTATACACGCCATGAGGCTGTTGGTGTCGTCGGTCAAATTATCCCTTGGAACTTCCCACTTCTTATGGCAATGTGGAAAATGGGAGCTGCGCTTGCTACAGGATGTACAATCGTTTTAAAACCTGCAGAACAAACTCCACTATCCGCTCTATACTTAGCTGAATTAATTGAAGAAGCTGGATTCCCGAAAGGTGTTATTAATATCGTTCCTGGATTCGGTGAATCAGCTGGACAAGCACTTGTTAATCATCCACTCGTTGATAAAATTGCATTTACTGGTTCTACTCCAGTCGGTAAACAAATTATGCGACAAGCATCTGAATCATTGAAACGTGTTACTTTAGAGCTTGGCGGTAAATCACCGAACATTATTTTACCAGACGCCGACTTATCTCGCGCGATTCCTGGTGCACTTTCTGGTGTTATGTTTAACCAAGGACAAGTATGCTCTGCTGGATCACGCTTATTTATCCCAAAGAAAATGTATGATAATGTCATGGCTGATCTCGTCCTCTATTCTAAAAAACTAAATCAAGGTGCCGGTCTTAACCCTGAAACAACAATCGGTCCTCTCGTTTCCGAAGAACAACAAAAACGTGTAATGAGCTACATTGAAAAAGGGATTGAAGAAGGCGCTGAAGTACTTTGCGGAGGAAGTAATCCATTCGATCAAGGCTACTTCGTTTCTCCTACAGTATTCGCTGACGTAAATGACGAAATGACGATCGCAAAAGAAGAAATTTTCGGTCCAGTTATTTCTGCAATACCTTTTAACGATATTGATGAAGTGATTGAACGTGCAAATAAATCACAATTCGGCTTAGCGGCTGGTGTGTGGACAGAAAATGTTAAAACAGCACACTATGTTGCAAGTAAAGTACGTGCTGGTACTGTATGGGTAAACTGTTATAACGTCTTTGATGCAGCATCTCCATTTGGAGGATTTAAACAATCCGGTCTTGGCCGCGAAATGGGATCTTACGCGCTGAACAACTATACAGAAGTGAAGAGCGTTTGGATTAACTTAAATTAACGAGAAAGAACCTGACCTACTCGGTCAGGTTCTTTTCATTATGTATTCATTTACACTTGCAACCCACCGCTCACATTTAATACCTCTCCTGTAATGTAAGACGCATACTCTGATGCTAAAAAGGCAGCTGCGTTTGCAATATCTTCCGGCGTTCCGATTCTTCCAACTGGAATCGCTCCAACCATTTTCTCTTTTACTTTATCCGGTATTGTTTTTGTCATATCAGTATCCATAAATCCTGGACAAATCGCATTACACGTAATACCAAAACTTCCAACCTCTTTCGCTGCTGTTTTTGTTAAACCTACAACCCCTGCTTTTGTAGCCGCATAATTTGCTTGTCCAATATTTCCTTCCCTACTAATAGAAGAAATATTAATAATCCGCCCATACCCTTGTTGCCTCATATAAAGAAGCGCTGGCTGCATACAGTAAAAAACGCCAGTTAAGTTCACTTGTAATACTTGTTCCCAAGCTGATTTCTCCATCTTATGTAACATTGCATCTTTTGTAATTCCAGCGTTATTCACTAAAATATGTAATGTACCAAATTTTTGCACCGCATATTCAATTAACGACTTCGCTTCATTTTGATTACTCACATCACATCGATATAAACTCACATCATACCCTTCATCTGATAATTCACGTGTCGTTTTTTGTAGCTTCTCTTCATTTACATCACTAATTAATACTTTGGCCCCTAGTTTTGCAAAAACTCGTGCGATTTCTTTTCCAATCCCCTGCGCAGCACCCGTTACAACAGCTGTTTTCCCATTCAACAAGTCCATCCCTATCCCCCATTTCTATTAGTTATATTGTATATTTCGGCTCTATGCTTTCCAAATCCTCTTTGTATAAAAAAGTCTATTTGTGTCAAACTAACTTTGCAACGCCGCATAAAACACAAGGAGATTGTTTCGAATGAAAAAAAAGAATGTAGATCGAAACAAAGCTGCCGATGGCATTGATGTTGAGTTCGCTCGCGAACTCGCTGACCACAATGACTTAGAAGCAAACGCACGTGCAAATGCCGCTGATGCACGTCAAAAACGCCAATCAACAGAAAAATAAGGAACTACAACGTTCCTTATTCTTTTCAACAGGGACCTACTACCCATCAAAATAAACCGAGAGTATCTCTCGGTTTATTTTCTATATTTCTTTACGTAGTGCGCTAAAGCAAGTAACGGATATATATGTCCATAACTATGATAGCGAATATAAAAGCCCCCCGGTAACCCTGTACCAGTAGGATATTTTTCATTCATAGTAGACTGCGCGAGCAAATATGAAATTCCTTTTCGAATAATCGGTGTTTCTTGATCGTAGTAAGAAATGAGTGCATCAAGTGCCCACGCTGTTTGTGACGGCGTACTAAAAGGTAAAGAAATAAATTTTTTCTCTACACTACTTTGACAGGATTCTCCCCACCCTCCGTCTTCATGCTGCAAATGTTCGAGCCATGAAGCGGCTTTTTTCAACGCTGGATGAGTAGAAGGCACTCCTAATGCACGTAAGCCTGTCATCGTTGCCCATGTCCCATATATATAACATATCCCCCATTTTCCATACCATGATCCATTCTGTTCCTGTACATCCATTAACCATTTGATAGCTTTCTTTTTTTGCTCTTCAAGCAACTCATTCGGTGCATACGTTCCGAATAATTCTAACACCCTACCTGTAATATCTGGTGTGGACGGATCGGTTATCATATCACTCGCATTTTCAATCGGCAAATTCGATAGTAACTTGCTCGTTACCCCTCGTTCAAAAGCTCCCCAGCCTCCATCATTGTTTTGCAATCCTTTCACCCATTCCACGCCTCTTCCCCACGCATCATCTACTCTATCATTCCCTCTACTTCGCGCTAACGCTCTAAGGGCAGCTGTAGTATCGTCTATATCAGGGATCGTCGTATTAACATCTGAAAATCCCCAACCGCCAGCTACAAGTGATGATGCATGTACGCTCCAATCTACCTTTTTAGTTTGTTGTTTTTGCAATAAATACTCCGTCGCCCTTTGAATCATCTTATTTTCATTTGTAACTTTAGCTTCTTGCAATGAATAGCTAAGTAAAGCGGTATCCCATACGGTAGAAGGAGAATTTTGCAAATGACTTCCTCTGTCCATCTTCCATATATAAGATTTTAATCCTGTCACAGCTTTCTCAATAATTGGAGACTGAATAGAGTGTCCTAATGCAAGCAAAGCATAAATCATATAAAACGTAGCACTGGCGTAACTATATAATGTTCCATTTTCATCTATACGCTCCTTCATAAAGCGCTCTACTTCTTCGTATCCTTTATGATGTAACGATAATGGATAAGATATTACCTTTTTCACATCACCTAAAAACGATTGAAACAGCGGAGACCGCTCCTCTCGAAACCATTGCCCACCCCCGCCTGCAATATGATTTAAATTTGGCAATAACTTTTTCTCTACACGGAATCTCTTATTCATACAAATCATCATCGGAATTAAATGTATACGCGCTGAGCTGCTTAGCCCAAATATACTGAGGGGGGAGTCATCTTGTAAAAATAAGATTGGCGTTGGAAAGTGAAAAAGCGCAGGAAATTCATATTCTCCATGAATCGCTAATAAAAATTTCGTCATAAAATGAGCACGAGAAACTCCCCCGTGTTCCTTAATAAACATTTCAGCTCGCCTCATATTCATAGCTTCTTTCGAATATCTTTCCGAAGCAAGTAAAGCAGCATATGCTTGAATCGTCGCGGATAAATTCCCTCCCTTTTCATCTTCGTATAATTTCCAAGTCCCTTCATTTGTTTGAAGAGATACTAACCTTTTCACAAACGGTTCTATTTCGTCATTTCGCCCTAATAATTTGAGTAAAAAAATCATGTGACAATCCGTTAGCAAAGCTCCTTCAAAACAAAATTGCCACGTTCCGTCTTGCCTTTGCATCGTTTGAAGTGCAGTCGTTCTCCGCTCTATCTCCTCATGCACTTTGTCATATAGTAGCACACCGCTCACCCACCCTTTCTAAGTCCGTATACGATATTCGAAAACTCATCTAAATATGTATGAAAACAAAGAAAAGCAGAACGTGCATTACACACATTCTGCTTACAAACAATACCCAACCCCGACAACAATTCCTAATAGTGCACCAACAACAACTTGATACGGTGTATGTCCAACGAGCTCATTTAACTTTTTATATTCTGTTTGTCTACCATGAAAAAAATCATTCAATATTTTCGCTTGCTTACTTACCGCAAGCCTTACTCCTGAAGCATCGTACATAACAATAATGGCAAAAATAGCGGCAACCGCAAATATTGGACTCTCCACACCTTCCACCACTCCGACACCTGTAGCAAGTGCAGTAACAGTCGAAGCATGCGAACTTGGCATTCCACCTGAAGCAAAGAACTTAGCAAAATCAAACTCGCCTGTTTTTATTAATTTAAAAACGACTTTCGTTAACTGTGCTAAAAACCAAGAAATTATAGCTGCTATAAGTGGATCATTATGTAAAATTGTTTCCATGTTTTTCAGCTCCTCACTGACTATAATGGAATTTCTATATAATATAAGTATAAAGAAAAATGCGTAGAAAATACTACGCATTATGATACTTTTGCTGATTTATTTTTAATAAATTTTGGTTGCTTCTGTAGTAGAAACTTTGTTTTCGCCATTGAAAAGACAAATAAAGCAATCCATATACAGAAAAACGCAATCATATGAGTAGATGTGAAATGTTCACCAAAAACGAACACACCTAAAATTAAACTAATAGTCGGCGCGATGTATTGTAAAAATCCTATCATATAGAGCGGAATAAGTTGTGCTCCTTTAGCAAAATAAAAGAGTGGTAACGCTGTAACAATACCTGCCCCTATTAAAAGAAACGTTGATATTGCCGAAATAGAACCGAACGAACCAAAGCCATGAACTCCTGTCATAAACAAATATATAAGTGCAAATGGCGTCACTAACATCGTTTCCATCGTAAGCCCAATTGTTGCATCATAATTTAATAATTTTTTTGTTAATCCATATAATCCAAATGAAAAAGCAAGTGAAAGAGAAACCCATGGAATTGATCCGAAACGTATCGTTAAAATAACAACGCCCAATCCAGCTAAACCAACCGCAACATATTGCCAAAAATTAAGCTTCTCTTTTAAAACAACTGTACCAAGTAAAATACTTATAAGTGGATTAATATAATACCCAAGACTTGCTTCGATTACATGGTTATGATTTACGGCCCATATGTATACAAACCAGTTTCCACTAATAAGTACCGAAGCAATTGTTAATGACATTAATAATTTAGGTCGTTTAAAAAGGGCCACTAACTCCCCACCAAACTGACGAAACCTCTTCGTTACTCCTAAAACTAACAACATAAAAACAAATGCCCAAACGATGCGATGCGCTAATATTTCATCTGCCGGTACTTCCTCCACCCATTTCCAATAAATCGGAAGGACTCCCCACATCGTATACGCACCTGCTGCATATATAATCCCCTGCTTTTGCTCTGCTGTTTGACTCCCCATCTTCCTTTTTCTCCTCTTCTCTTTTTTTCTTCATTATAAAGTCTCACATACTTACTTTACCAATATTCAATCTGCATTTCTTTCGACATTCCTCTTGCAAATCCTTTATATGTATAAAAACACTCCTACTGTTATAATAACGAGCACTGGAATACCGAAGACAAATTTACTTTTATGTGTCTTATGATGAAACATATACATACCAATCCAAGCTCCAACCGCTCCTCCAGCTGCAGCTGATAAAAACAACGTACTTTCTGGCGTTCTCCACTGCTTTTTCTTTGCTTTTCGCTTATCAAGCCCCATCATACTAAATGCTATAACGTTGATAATAATAAAATAAATCCATTTCATCTCTTTCTCTCCCTTAAAAAATCCGCTTTATGTTAACACGAAAATAAGGTGCGCACAAATAAAAATGGCTATAGGTAAAAAAACTTTAGCCTACAGCCATAATTGTAATACCTTATACTCTATTTCTAATCTTACTATGTTTTTTCGCGTATATAAAATAAATAAAAATACCTACAATAACCCAAATTGCAAAACTGATTAAAGTGGTTTTAGAAAGATTTAATGCTAAATATAAACAACTTACTATCGCAAGTATAGGTAAGAATGGAACTAACGGAGCACGGAACGGTCTTTTCAAATTAGGATGTGTCTTCCTTAATACAATTACAGCTATAGATACAAATATGAAAGCTGTTATCGTTCCCACATTCACTAAATTTGCCAACAAATTCAAGTCCAATAAACCTGCTAATACAGCCGCAAGAATACCCGTAATCCATGTATTAAAAAATGGTGTTTGATAACGTTTATGAACACTCGAAAATCTTTTTGGTAACAATCCATCTCGGCTCATCGAGTATGATACTCGAACAAATGCGAACATAGCAACTAACAGAACTGTTGTTAAACCAGCTATCGCTCCAACTGATAATAGACCAGCAATTCTATCCTCTCCTACAATACGCAGTGCATATGCAACTGGATCAGCTACATTCAGATCCGTAAATGGAACCATTCCAGTTAACACGAATGAAACACCAACATAAAGAATTGTACAAATGCATAAAGAGACAAGTAATCCAATTGGAACGTTACGTTGTGGGCGTTTCACTTCCTCTGCTGCTGTTGCAACTGCATCGAAACCTAAAAAGGCAAAAAATACAGTCGCAGCTCCTCCAATAACACCATGGTATCCAAAAGGAAGAAACGGCTGCCAATTCTCTGGCTTTACATAGTTTGCTCCTACAATAATAAATACTAAAATAACAGCCAGTTTAATAATAACCATTATATTATTTATACGTGCACTTTCTTTCACACCACGACTTAGTAAAAATGTAACAATTAAAATAATAATAACCGCTGGCAAGTCGATAATCCCGCCATTCCCCATCCCTGGTGCAGAAGCAATGATTGCCGGAATATGAATATTAAACCCTAGTAGCAATGACTGAAAATAGGCTGACCATCCCGCCGCCACCGCAGAAGTAGCTAATAAGTACTCTAACATGACACACCAGCCAACTATAAAAGCAAAAATCTCACCTAATGTCATATACGTATACGAATACACACTTCCTGAGACCGGGACTGTAGATGCAAATTCAGCATAACAAAAGGCTACACAAGCACATACAATTGCAGCTAACATAAAAGATAATACAATTGCTGGACCAGCATGTTTCGCAGCTACAATACCTGTTAATACGAAAATACCTGTACCAATAATTGCTCCAATTCCTAAAAGCGTTAAATCAATTGCTCCTAAAGTTTGCTTTAACACTTTTTTCTTTTCTTCATTCATTGCTTTCTTTATAAATAAACTCATTCGTAGAAACCTCTTTTTCAAAATTATCCCTTACTCATTACAATCTTTATTACTGTTGCTATTACACATTAATAATATTCATGCTTTACTTTCACTCCCTATATAGACTCCACAAATTACATAATTTAAAATCAGAAAAATCAATCTTCTAAAAACAAGCTTGTTAACAGGCTTGTTTTTAGAAGATTGATTGAATTTATCACAGGATTAATTATATTGTCAACAATATAATTAATTCACCCGAATTGAATAATTATAAATAAAATAGCATTCCAAAATATACGATACCACTCACGAACACTGATGATTCCCATTTTAATACAATTTTCATTATTCCAAAATTCATTTTTATACATTTAACTCAATGTAATCCCCGTATGCAAACATGATAAAATCAGTCGATTTGTTATACAGAAATAACTATTCATCTTATTAGAGCAATTAACTTTCCTGCAAATTACAAACAGTATTTTCACTTAAGACAATAAAAAAAGCGCAGATGTTCATCTGCGCTTTATTCTTCCGCTTCAATTTCTGTACTATTATTATCGATATGTTCCTTTTGAGCTTCTTCTTGCAGCTCTGCTGAAATCATTCCATAATAAATTTCTGGATATAATCCAAATATTTGATATACACTTCCTAAAAATGGCATCGGAATCCCTCATTTCTAAAGTTGTATTGTCATTCTTAAGGATTCCCTTTTCACTCATTATACATTCGTTTTTGGCACTTCTTCTTCATCGGGAACATGTAATATATTTTGCCATTTTTTATAAGGCGCACTATTTGGATCCACATACCCTTTCGCATATGAACGATCCCACAATTGTTTCATAAACATCTCTTTCTCTTTCTTCGCAACCATATCTGCACCTGTTCCGTAATAGTTTTGGAAATACAGCTCAATTTCATCAAGGAATAGCCTTAACAAATCGTCAGATGTTTCTTCTAACGTCGGGTCATATTTTGCCTCACGGTCATACATTAAAATCATATCTAAAATATTATGAACATGCTCTTTACGGAGCCATCTTATATCTTGAGCGCCTAATACAAATGCATGTGTATATAAATGTCCACCTTGTATCATTGCCTTTTCTTGTTCTTCTTCAAATCGTGACAAGATGTTTTCATAAATAAACGGATTATGAAGCAATGCTCTGTGCAACTTATAACTTTCACTTGAAATATTTTTCCCCATCGACTGAATTAAAAAGCTACGGCCAACACCATTATATTGATACACGAATTGTCCATCAACAGCAACTAAGCTAATCCAGCGATACATATACGCGTATAGAAGAGCACGATTACATTTGTCGTAATCTAACTTCGTTTGCGTTGCATTCAAGTCTGGCATAAAGGCTGGTAAGTGCCAATATTTATCTAAATGCGGCGTCAAACTAGATTTTTTACTATTTAATTTGTTCACGCGGCGATAATACGATTGAAAATAATCACCTTTATCGTTCATAAAACCATTCGCAATATGTCCAGATGAAAGCTTAGGAAAATCTTGTAGCGATAATCCGTAATGAGCACGATAACAAATCACTTCAAATGGTGAAAACGCCTCGTTTACCGTATCTTTTTCTTTAAACATTTCTTGCAATAACTCTTCTTGCAATTCTTGTTTTAAAGAAGGATGTACGCCCCAATATTGTAATTCTCTATGATGAGAAACTTTCGGAACGAACGGACTTGCTAAATGGAAAAGATCTTCAATTTTTTCACGAACGTATTCATCACGATCACGCTTCTTGAAATCTGCTTCTTTTCGCAATGCTTCAACGATATTAAGCTCTAATTTGTCACGATAGCGCACTTGAAGTTCGTCATAACAATAACTCAATATATGTTCACGATAGAAGTCTTCCACCTTTTTCGACTGAATTTCTTCGGCTTTCGCATCACGACAATATTCCCCGTACAAGCTCATATAAATTTCGGACGATATATCTTTCGGTAATACACCTAAATTTAAATGTTGCTGCATATCTTGCCAAATCTTTTCTTGCAATTTCTCTTCAGCTAATACGTATACATTCGTCGGGTTCGTTTTCCCCTCAAATTCCTTGCTTCGCTTTTGGATTTCAAACAATAAATTTTCACGTGTTTCGTATAAATTATCAAAGAATCTTTCCCAATATTGAATCATTTTATCAACTGCTTGGTATAGCGATTGATACACGAGTTCTAACAACATTTCTTTACGATACTCACTTAATTTGTGTACGTACTGCGTTACAATATCTTCAAATTCTTTTTTAAACAAACGCTGCTGATTATTAATCATTTTTCCAAACCAGCCTTGTTGCTGCGCAATTTCAACGCGGCGAACAGCCGTTACAGTTCCATCAATATTACTCACATTAAATTTCTTATCGTAGTTTTGAATTAAATTACGCTTTTGTTCATTATTTTCATGTAGTCGATTCATCTTCTCTACTAACTGCTTACGAATTTCATACAGCATAAAACGTGCTGCAACTGGATGAACTGGATCCGTTTTCTTTAAAAACCATGTATTTAATTGGTAAGACTGTCCTTCTGAGCCACTCGGTGTAAAGCGGTCTGATTCGATCATGTCATATAAAAGGGTAGTAACATGCTCATGTACACGGCTCGGAATGGCATAAGCATATAAACGAACCGCATGATCAACTCTCGCTACTTCCCCCTTCATTTGTTCCATCATTTTAAGCTTCGCAGCCGATATTTTGCACTCATGCTGCAGGCGGTTTAATTCCTCATCTTTTTGCACTGTACGGTGTACGTAACTCTCTACAGCATCTAAAAACAATTTTGATTTTGCAACACCGAGCTTACCACCCTCTGCCCCTTCACGTGTTTCATGGTACATTTGTCTATAAAAAATATGAGCTTGTTCTGGCCGAGTAGCAAGATGCTCTAAGTCTTCTAAATAACTTTTCCCGCGCTCTGGCTTTTCACGCTGCATACCACGTTTGACATCTTGGTCGTATCTTTGCTTTTTTTCTTGAAACAGTTGATCTAAATGAAGCCAAGATTCATCTAAACCTTGCACCGCCCATTTTAAAGCACAGTATTTCAAAACGTGCTCATACGGATAAATAAGTTTTGCCGTTCCTGCTCCACAATATCTCCCTTTCCCACTCGATTCTGCCAATTGCTGAATTTGATTATCTTCTTGTGCAAAATGATTTGCAGACATTGGACTAAATAACTGTAAATAAATCGTATTTGCCATTTGCTCCATATAATCCGATAAATTGTGCAAATGGTGCCCATGTAAATTTTCATAATCATATAAGAAACAATAATTGTACGGTAAATGATGCTGCTTTATCGTATGGTTTGTTCTTCCGTCCTCATCCACTTGATCAGGACGATATTCTAATTCAATCGTTACGCCGCCTCGTTTTGATAATTCACCAGTCGATCCAAGCGTAATAGCGTGCAACTCTTTTAACGATGCATAACCATTCGCTTGCACAGTTTCAAACTCTTTCGCACTAACCGTTCTCGTCTTAACTAAAACATCTGGCATTAAAAACGCACCGCGAATTAAAATGTTATGATGCTGCAATTTCTTCCGGAGCATCTCACGCAAATATAATGCGATTTGTAAAAACATCCCTGAGCCTGTTCCGCCGGCTAGTGATGTTACAATAATGACACGTACACCATATTCGGTCTGATCACTTGTAACTGGAAAAATCTTCTCGATTTCTTGCCAAAATGATGTGAGTTTATCTTCTTTCATCGCAGCACGTAACGCTAACCGTGAAATGACGCGTAACTGTCCAGCCCCTTCTGTTAACGGTTTATCAAGTATAGTCGGGTCCATCGGAAACCACTCTGGAATCGTTGGATCTCCCGCAATATACTCTCTCGGTGTTTTACTCGAGCTCGTTTGCGTCTTAAACTTCCGAATATGATCAAATTTACTCAATGTATTCACATCTGTATCAAATACATGCATCGCTACCTTTTTACGACGCTCCTCAGGTAATCTTTCATATATTTGATGTGTGACAGTACTACCGATTCCACCTAAGCCAATTAAAATTGTTGGAACTTGTAATGTCATGTGAACCACCTTCCTATTCTTGCTTGTTTGAAAAGAAGAATAAAGAGAGCCGGGCCTCCTCCGCCCCTCTTACACCCTATCTACTATTCACATTCGTACCGGTAAATCTCCTTACCATATCCTCTATCAATTACTAAAAGTTCATTTGGATACAACGTCTTATGCTCCATTCCTACCTCTTCCTCTGTTATAAACATCCCATCAATAATCATCCCAACCACTTGCGATTCTTTCGCTACAAATATAGATTTCGATCCTTTTTTCGCTATTAATGTTACAGATTGCACAGTCTTTCTTTCTGCTCGGAATGGAATGCCAAAATAGTGCTTCCACCATTTATTTTTAAGTAACTCTGGTTCAGATTGATAAAGCCAATCTTTCGCTACTTCTTGATCCCATTCGTAATATAGTAATGCTTTCCTATGAAATCTCGGACGAACAATCCATCCTAAAATAATAATTCCTACTATTAAAAGTAATAAAGTGATAGGAATTACAAATTTAAAAATGAGCGCATACTTCTCAAAAAACGGCGCATTTTCAATGTGCAGTACGATCTTTTCCTTTACTTCTTGTAATGTTGAATCATTGATCGTGATGGTAGCCTCTACGGTGCCGGTATCTGTAAAATTGAATGTGTCGGAGTAATAAGGTCGAGGATAAACATAAACTTGACTACCATGCTGTTTTAATTCATAGTTGATCGATTGATTCGATGTGACACCAGTAGATTTTAATAGTTTCTTTACAGCCTCTTCTGTCATCGGTTTACCATTTAACTGGGGCTGTAAAATAAATGGTTTACTATTTTCTAAATTTGTTACCTTTTCTTCATAATCTTTCGTAACAGCTTGAAGTGTTAATTTTGGTTTTTCAGCTGGTTCAATCTTGAATTCTTTCGTCTGTCTATAAAATCCCTTTATATTCATATGGACTTTCCCGCGTACTAACGCTTTACCAACCTGTGTCTCGTAATAAAACACATGTCTTTTATCATCCCACTTCATCGGATACTGCTTTCCATCTATTTCTACTTCTGCTTCGAAATAAGAAGTTTGAATTGGTAATTCAGTAGGTTTCGCTTCAATAACAGCTGTCACACCTTCATACATTTTCTCAACATTTTTTCTATCTTTATCATCTTTGTCGTACGTAGAAACAGTATAATTAAGCGCTGGTTCAACAAGTACTTGTAATCCCTCTTTCTCAATGTCCTGATCCACTTCTATCGTATATGTCCCTGGCTTAATCACTTCCTGGTTCGCTGTACTTACATGCACTATATTTCCGAATAATTTAGCTTCTCCTGGTGCATGTATAGAAAAAGAAGACTGCAATTGTAACGGTTTGGAAAGTTGCATAACTTTATAATTAGACAAAGAAGGTGATTGTCGTACAAGCGTCATACGCTTTAATGGAAACGGTGTTGTAATCTCTACTTTTTTCCCTACTATTTTCGTTTTGACAATCGACTCAACAGAAGAAAATGGATCACGATTTGCAACTAATGCTGCCACTTGATTCACACTTTGTACAATACCATCCTCACCGCTAGACGGCATGACAACTCCATTCATTTCTTTTTTCCAAATCTCTTTAAACGTATTTAACTGCAGCTTCTCTTGCTGCCCTAAATCCTCTTCCATCGTGATTAAGACTGGATGTAAAGAGATCTTTTTCGAATCCATTTCTTTCTTAAACTGCGCTAACTTCTGTGTAATTTGTTCTTTTCCGCCAATCTTATCTTTCTCCAAATCATTAAATGCCCCGTCAGTTAATACAATAAGCCAAAATTCACGTTTCCCATCTATATCTGCTTCCTTTTTTATAGATTGCATCGCCGTTTCTACTGCGCTAAATGGAGTATTTAAATATGTTTTCCACGCCCCAATCCCCTCAATTTCTGTTTGCCTTTGATCCTTTGTTAATGAAATGTTTAATGGAGCATCCGGCTTACTCATTGGAACGTAAGAAAATTTATCTTTCTCATCTAATAGCGCAACTAAACTTTGCAAGGCGTAATTGGCATACTTCCAGCGATCGTTATTTCTCATGCTGCCCGAATCATCATATACAAGTGAAACGACCCTTTCCTTTGCCTCCTCTCCTTTTGCAAAAACTGAAAAAGGTAAACATATAAATAGAAACAGCATGAACGTGGCACAAATTCGAATTTTCATGATGAGGCTTCGCCACCTTTGTAGACAAATTCCTATGTTTAAATTTATGAGAGGAAACAAGATATATGACTTGTATTTTAGGACAACGAACGAGCCATAACTTTATTATGTAAATAGATATATAACTTGGTAATATTCCTTCTAGCATTTTCTATCCAATTATATAAGTAAAAAAGCCTGTTTAAGCTCCACCCTTAAAACAGACTTTTCCTACTTTTAAAATTAAAAACTCTTAACAAAAAGTTTGATTTTTAATTAGCACATCACTTCAATTGTATATCCTCCAGGTGCTTCGACATAAAACGTATACGCATGTGCATGTTTAGGCGGTTCGACTGAAAATCCGTCTTCCTTCAATCTTTGATTAATTTTATTAACTTGTTCTTCATTTTCTTGTGGAAATCCTACATGAAATGTTTTCGGATAATGAACTTCTTTCCCTTTCATTAAAGTTAATATAAACCCATCATTATCCCGCAAAACCGCAAAGGCATTCCCCCTTGTTCCACTACAAGTTAAACTAAAATATTTTTCTAAAAACTCTCTAGCAGCTGTTACATCTATAACTGTTAAATTAAGATGATTAATTTTCAATTCACTCACCTTCTTTCTTAATTTTCTAACATTTTATCATATAAATAAAAAACACGCCTTTCACAGCGCGTTTCATTGCTTCACATATACCTCAACAATTGGATTATCTTTATTATCTGCATGTAAACGTATATTCTCTTCACCCGTATTATAAATGCTAGCTACCAGCATAACTGTTAACAAATTAGGGATTTTCCCGTCACTTCCATATTTTCGTTCAAGAGCTTCTGTATACTCGAAATCCAAATCACCCTGCACATATGTATACACTTCAAAACCATCTTTCAAATTACATACGACCGTATCAATAATATCCGCCCCTACTTGTTTCTTCATTTCACCTCGCAGTGCTTCTATTAATTCCTCCCAAGGAATTTCGTACGTCTGAAATTGGTCTGTAGATTTCATTTCTCTTCCTCCTCGTTATGTATCCTGTTCGTATATTTCCCCTTTCGTATAACAATTATGATAGATAGGTCATTCGTACAAGCCGCACTTGTCCTGCTTACATATCGTATTACGGTAATACGGAAGGAGGAAAGAACATGCATAGAAAAAGATGTTATGATACATGCCAACGTTATTTCGGTAAAGTTGTTCGAATTGAAGATCGGGATGGTCGCATTCACTTAGGCAAAATAATAGATGTAACAAACGATTCTGTTTGGATTGAACCAATGCAACAGCGCTCATCTTTTGATACAGGATTCGGGTACTATAACGCATATTCAAACGGCGGATGTGATATTTGCGGTGGTATTAGCAGATGTGATAACTGTGGATTTGGATGCGGTGGTGGATTCGATGGTGGATTTAGTGGCTGTGGATGCGGCGGTCGTGGTTGCGGTGGTTGTGGCGGCGGTGGCTGGGGCCTTGAACTCGGATTTGGCTTTATTTTTGGAATTACTTTGGCTGCATTATTTTTCATCTAACATAGTAAAGAGTTGACTATCTTTAGCCAACTCTTTTTCTATTTTTCACATATAAAAATCCGATGCCCTAAAATATGTTGATACATAAGCAGTACTTGTTCGTGTTGCACCCACGCCTCATACAATTCTTCCGGAATAAACGGTGATACATTCCACTCTGGCTCTTCCACATGTCCTGCAACTGTTTCTGCAATAGTTCCGCCACCCGCAATTGTAATTCTTTTAAAATTTGCTGCTTGAAATAAATGAATCCACTCATTCTCAGTTAATAATTCTTTCATGCCATATAATTGGGCAATTTTTTCTTCCTCACTCTTCTCAATATGTGTATTAATAATCATTTCAATGACAACAAGCTTACCATCCTTCTGTAATACACGATAGCACTCTGAGATAACCCTTTCTTTATCTGTAAAAGCGAGTATCGATTCCCCAAGCACAAACTCAAATGAATCATTTAAACAAGGTAATCGCTCTGCATCACCTTGGATCAATTGTATATTCAATCTTTCAAACAACCATCTATCTTTCGCTTTTTGAATCATAATTTCATTCTTTTCAATCGCTGTTACTTTATAACCGAATTCTTTTGTCATGTAAGCCGCTGTTTTCCCCGTACCACAACCTATCTCAAGGACATCCGCTCCTTGTTTTAGAGGCAGTTGTGCTAGCAATTGTTTTGTTAACGTAAAACCACCAGGATGAGCACTTCCTATTCCGTAATAAGCTAAGAAATCGATGTAAGTATTTCGTTCCATGGGATTCTCCCTTTTTTATTTTATATATTCAAGGAAGAAAGAAAAGTGCATAGAAAAAAGGGCGCATCACGCGCCCTCTCAGCTTATTTTTCCTCACCGATATATGCCCATTTGTAGCTATAATCTCCACCAACTGGGTGGTGAACAATACCTTTTACTTTTGCTCTTTGAACGATAGCATCACCACGTTGATATAATGGTGCAATTGCTGCATCTTCAAGTAACATTTTCTCAGCTTTCAGTAAGCTATCCCAACGCTCTTTCGTTTTCGTTAATAGCTCGCCTTTACCTTTTTCTACAATTTCATCATATTTCGGATTTGAATATCCAGTTTGGTTATGAGGTCCGTTTGTAACGAACATATCAATGAATGTCATTGGATCTAAGTAGTCAGGCCCCCAACCAGCGTAAGATAAATCATAATCTAGATCTGATTCTAATTTTAATTTTTGTTTAAACGGCTGATTTTTCAAATTCACTGTTAATCCTGGTAAATTCTTCTCAAGTTCTCCTTTTAAGAATTCTCCTACTTTTTTCGCACCATCACCATCATAATTTAATAATTCTACTGTTACTTGATCTTTTCCAAGCTCTTTTTTCGCTTTTTCCCAATGCTCTTTGGCCTTTTTCAAATCTGTTTTTAAAATATCTCCATTTTCTTTACGGAAGTCTTTTCCATCTGGACTCTTCGCAAATTCTTTTGGTACTAAGTAATCTGCCGGTGTAGACCCGTCATTTAAAATAACATTCGTTAAACCTTTTTTATCATACGCCTTTGCAATCGCTAAACGTAAATCTTTACTCTTTAACACTGTATCTTGCCCACCACGTTTTTGGTTTAAACGTAAGAAGTAAGTTGACGGTGTTTTTTGTGTAAAGAAATCAGGATTTGATTTATATTTGTCAACAAATTCAGATGTAAGTCCTGAACGATCAATTTGTCCACTTTCATATAAGTTTACACGTGTACCGCTATCTTTTACTACGTTAAAGTTGATTTCTTCTAACTTAACTGTTTTATTATCCCAGTACTGTGCATTTTTCTTTAATTTCCAACCTTCTTCATGTTTCCAGTCTGTTAATGTAAATGGTCCGTTGTATAACGTTGTATCTGATTCCAAACCATACTTTTCCCCTTTTTCTTTTACGAATTTTTCATTTAACGGATAGAATGTTCCGAATGAAGTTAATTCAACAAAGTAAGGAACTGGATTTTCTAATTCTACTTCTAATGTGTAGTCATCTACAGCTTTTACGCCTAGCGTATCAAGCTCTGCTTTTCCTTCATTAATTGCTTTTGCATTTTTCACATCAAACATAATGTATGCATATTCCGCTGCTGTATTTTTATCTACCGCACGTTTCCAAGAGAATACGAAATCTTTCGCTGTTACAGGCTCTCCATTTGACCATTTTGCATTTTTATTTAATGTAAATGTATATTTTTTACCATCATCACTCTTTTTATATGATTCAGCAACCCCTGGTGTTGCTTTATTATCTTTATCCAGTCGATATAAACCTTCCATTACGTTGTTTAAAGCAAGAAACGATACTTGGTCTGTCGCTTTAGCAGAATCCATAGATGGAATCTCTTGGCTCTCTGTTAAATTCAACACTTGCTTCGCTGCTAATTTTCCGCCTTCTTTTTCACCGCTTTTTGGTGTTGTGCTTGCCTTATCTTTTTCCCCTGATCCAGAGCAAGCTGTTAATGCCATACTCATTACTAGAACTGGTGCTACAACCGCTGTTAATTTTGTCATCTTTTTTCTCTTCATTTTTTTGTACCCTCCCCAATTATATGTACGATATTAACATTTAGAGATTCTCTATTAACTTTCGTTATCAGAAAATTCTTATTAATTAATATTCTACTGTTTTTTCGAGTTTTGTAAAGTAGTTTTGTAAACTTTCTAAATATTTATTTTTTTATGATAGTAACTTGTTGTTTTAACTACTATATGAATTATCCCCCGTCTACTATATGTAAACATATCTCCTCTTATTCTTCGCTATTGCTAAGTTCTATATTTTTCTTATAAAAATGATATCACTAGCTATTTTATTGAATCCCTTCTACTATTCCTACAGTAGAATTTTAAAGGTGACCTCAAAATTCCCATGTGTCTTATTCTCATATTCATACAAAAAAAGCATTTCAAAAGCATATTAACCACTTTTGAAATGCTTTCATATTATTTCTTTCCGCCATCCTCAGTTACATACGCCCACTTAAAGCTATATTCTGGACTAATGTTGTGTTTCACAATTCCTTTTACATTTGGCTTCATTACATATGATCTTCCTGTTTGATATAAAGGAACTAATCCTGCATCTTCTTCAAGGAATAATTTTTCTGCTTTTCCTAACGTTTCCCAACGCTTCTTCGGATCAGACAGTAATTCATTACCTGCTTTTTGTACCATTTCATCGTATTTCGGGTTTGAATAACCCATTTGGTTATACGGGCTCTTCGATTCAAACATATCAATAAATGTCATTGGATCCGAATAATCTGGGCTCCAACCTGCAAACGAAACTTCATAATCTTGCGCTGACTCTAATTTTAATTTTTGTTTGAATGGCTGAATTTTCGTGGTAACTGTTACACCTTTTAAATTTTTCTCAATTTGATCTTTAAAGTAATCAGCAATCTTTTTCGCAGTTCCATCATCATAGCTTAGTAATTCGATTGTAACTTGATCTTTTCCAAGTTCTTTTTTCGCTTCTTCCCAAGCTGCTGCGCCTTTTTTCACATCATATTTCAGACCATTTTTAAATGTATCTTGATAATCTTTACCATCCGGCCCTATCGCAAGCCCTTTTGGAACCAATTGATCCGTTGCTTTTGATCCATTATTTAATATAACGTTTGCTAAACCTTTTTTATCAATTGATAATGCGATTGCTTCACGAAGTTTTTTGCTCTTTAACGGTGTATCTTGTCCGTTACGCTTTTGATTTAAACGTAAGAAGAACGTACTTGCTTCTGAATACTCACCATATTCATCTTTGTTCGATTTATATTTATCTACAAATTCTCCTGATAATAATGTAAAGTCAATCGATCCTGTATCATATAAATTTACTTTTGTAGCCACTTCTTTTACAACGCTGTAATTAATTTCTTCTAATTTCACAGTCTTATTATCCCAATACTTATCATTTTTCTTCAGCTGCCAACCTTGTTCATGTTTCCACGATGCCATTACAAATGGCCCGTTATACAATGTTGTATCTGCTTCTAAACCGAATTTCTCTCCTTTTTCTTTTACGAACTTTTCATTTAAAGGATAATATGACGGGAATGCTAATAAATTTAAGAAGTACGGTACCGGTTTTTCTAATTCTACTTCTAGTGTATAATCATCTACCGCCTTCGCTCCTAATTCAGTTCCAGGTTTTTCTCCTTTATTAATCGCTTCTGCATTTTTAATATAGTAAGCAATAAATGCATATTCTGCCGCTGTGTTTTTATCAAGTAAGCGCTGCCATCCATATACGAAATCTTTCGCTGTTACAGGATCTCCATTTGACCATTTCGCATCTTTACGCAGTTTAAACGTATATTTTTTACCATCTTCGCTTTTCGTACTTGATTCTGCAGCAGCCGGAATAGGCTTATTATCTTTATCAAGACGATATAATCCTTCCATTGTGTTCCCTAAAATTTGTGCCCCTAACGTATCAGTAGATTTAGAAGTGTCCATCGTCGGAATTTCTTGATTTTCCGTACGATTTAATACTTGCTTCGCTGCATATTTAATATCAGCTTTTTTTTCTTCCCCACTATTAGATGTAGTAGTCGTTTTCTTCTCCCCACCTGATCCAGAGCACGCTGTCAATGCAACACTCATTGCTAAAACTGGTACTACAACCGCTGTTAACTTTTTCATCTTTTTTCTCTTCATTTTTGTACCCTCCCTAATTATATGTACATTACCAACCCTTGAGAGACCCCTTGCTAACAATTAATTTTCTGAAAATTATAACTAATATTATTCTACTCTATTTTTCGTATTTGTAAATAGTTTTATTTTAAATATTCTGATTTTTATCTTCATAAATTAGTATGATTTATCCCCCATCTACTATATGTACATACTATACGCCTTATTCTTCTCTATTTAACTGAGCTAAAAAAAGCATTTCAAAGTAGCTAAGCTACTTTGAAATGCTTTTTTAACTCTATTATTTTTCAGTCACGTATGCCCACTTAAAGCTAAATTCTGGACTGATATTATGTTTTACTACACCTTTTACATTTGGTTGTAAAACATAAGAATCCCCACGTTGATATAAAGGTACAATCGCTACATCTTCTTCAAGTAATGTTTTTTCAGCTTTTCCTAACTCTTCCCAACGTTTCTTCGCATCGCTCATTAATTCAGTACCAGCTTTTTTCACCATTTCATCATATTTAGGATCTGAGAAGCTCATTTGGTTATGAGAATGCTTAGACTCAAACATATCTAAGAATGTCATTGGATCTGCATAATCTGGATTCCAACCACCGTATGAAATATCATATTGTTGCTCAGATTCTAATTTTAGTTTTTGCTTAAATGGTTGAAGTTTAATGTTAACTGTTACACCTTTTAAGTTTTTCTCAATTTGGTCCTTAATATATTCTCCAACTTTTTTCGCATTACCAGTATCGTAGTTTAAGAATTCAATTGTAACTTGATCTTTACCAAGCTCTTTTTTCGCTTCTTCCCATGATGCAGCAGCTTTTTTAGCATCTGGTTTCAAACCATTTTTAAACGTTTCTTGGAAGTCTTTACCGTCTGGTCCAGTCGCTAATCCTTTTGGAACTAAGAAGTCAGCTTCTTTTGATCCATCATTTAAAATTACGTTTGCTAAATTCTTTTTATCAACTGATAGTGCAATTGCTTCACGCAATTTTTTGCTCTTTAATGGTGTATCTTGTCCATCACGTTTTTGGTTCATACGAATGAAGTACGTGCTCACTTGTGAGAATGTTCCGAATTCATCTTTCTTATTTCTGTATTTATCTACGAACTCTCCATTTAATAAAGCAAAGTCAACTTGACCGCTATCATATAAGTTAATTAGCGTTGCTGCCTCTTTTACAACACTGAAGTTAACTTCTTCAAGTTTTACAGTCTTTTTATCCCAATATTGATCATTTTTCTTTAATTGCCATCCTTGTTCATGCTTCCAATCTTTAAGAACGAACGGTCCGTTATAAACTGTTGTATCAGACTCTAAGCCGAACTTCTCCCCTTTTTCTTTTACGTATTTTTCATTTAATGGGTAGTAAGATGGGAATGCTACTAAGTTTAAGAAGTACGGTACTGCTTGCTCTAATTCAACTTCAAGCGTAAGATCATCTACCGCTTTCACTCCTAATTCAGCGACAGGTTTTTCTCCTTTATTAACCACTTCTGCATTTTTAATTGGGAATGCGATAAATGCATACTCAGCAGCTGTTTTTGGATCTAATAGACGTTGCCAAGCATATACGAAATCTTTCGCAGTTACTGGATCACCATTTGACCATTTTGCATCTTTACGTAGTTTAAATGTATATTTTTTACCATCTTCACTTTTCGTACTAGATTCTGCCGCAGCTGGAATCGGCTTATTATCTTTATCAAGACGATATAACCCTTCCATCGTATTCCCTAGCATTTGTGAAGATACTGTATCTGTTGATTTAGAAGAATCCATCGTTGGAATCTCTTGTGTTACTGTTCGATTTAAAACTTGTTTTGCCGCTAATTTTTCCCCTGACTTACTATCTCCACTTGAGTTTGTGCTTGTCTTTTTATCTCCGCCTGATGTAGAACATGCTGTTAATGCCATGCTCATTGCTAAAACCGGTACTACAACTGCTGTTAGTTTTTTCATTTTTTTCTTTTTCATTTTTGTACCCTCCCTAATTCTAAACGATAGCTATTTAAGAATTTTCTGATAATTCTGTTTTTCTTTATATATTTATCAGACGATTCTTACTACTTCTTATTCTACTAATTTTTTAAAATTTGTAAAGTGTTATTATTGAAAATTGTTAAAAAATTATTTTCTTACAGTAATATTCATAAAAATTCCATATAGTTTTTTAACATCATTTATTATCGTTACATATACACTAATTTAATAGTGTTAATGATACTTTCCAATAAATAGACTGTAGATTGTCGTTAATAAATAATGTATATTCTAGAGATCTCTTTCCTACAAAAACAAAAAAAGCAGATATAACATCCGCTTTAATTTCCCTCAATTTGCTTCTCACTTAATCCAAGATGTGTTCTGAGTGTATTACTCAAATTTTGCAAGTCTTTTTTATTAGGATTATAATAATATACACGCTTCCCATTTGGGCCATTTGGTAAATATAAATCATCACCGTTCAGTTGAATCTTCTCAACTGAACAATCTAAACCATATTTATAAAAAGATAAAATATCATCCAATGCTAAATTTGTTTTAAAATCGCCATCGACGGCCTCAACCATTTTCTCCAGTTTTGTAATAGACCCTACACTTTTTAATTTACTTAAAATCGCCTCAATAACAAGTTGTTGGCGCTGTCCCCTCATTGCATCACTATCAATATGACGAGTTCTCGCCAAAGCAAGTGCTTCTTCTCCCGTTAATTTTTGAACCCCTTTTTTCAAGTGAATCGTATCAGGTTCATCTTTACTATTTTGTTCAGTAAATTCAACCGGGACATCTACCTCAACACCATCGAGCCCATCGACAATTTTAATAAATGACCCAAAATTAAATTTCACAAAATAATCTACCGGTACTTGCAGCAACTTTTCTACTGCCTCAACAGAAGCTTGTGGCCCTCCATCCTTTCCGTTTTTAACGAAACCACTTCCATATGCGTGTGTTATTTTATCTTTTTTCTTTTCGATTGGAACATATGTATAAGTATCTCTTGGTATACTGGTTAATTTCACTGTCTTATCTTCTTTATTAAACGTAGCTAACAATAATGCATCCGTATGAAATGCACCATTATAGCCCTTTTGCCGTTCTTGATTTTCATCAATCCCCATAATTAACATTGAAACGTTGTGTGTAATTGGCTTTACAGCTTTCTCACGTAAATTTGATTTTTCACCACGCGATAAGTTCAAATTAGATTTTTGTACGAGATTAGAAGTTTTCATATATACATAAGCACCATACCCCACTCCGCCAAATAGTAATACTCCTAACAATACACTTATGATCGTTGTCTTTTTATATTTTCGTTTATTTTTCTTTTCTCTTGAAGGAGAGGTATTCTCCATATAGTTCCCTCCGTTTTCTATTCATCTAATATGTTTTTCAATTTTTCATAATTAGTGCTATCCTTTTGAAATACATTCTCTTTCAATCCTTTGTTTATTTGTATCCATTCAGTCGTAATCGAATATTGAATCATACCTTCATGGAAACTAAGGAACTTCAACATAATCCCCGTATTTTTCTCTACAACCATTTCAAATTTCCCACTCAAATCTTCAGATGTACTTACAGGCATTTCTATGTTTATTACCCCTTCTATTTTGTAGCAATCGAGTCCAAGATACTTCGTTTCTTTATAACTCCAATCTTTATATCGAATTAATAGATCAGCAAATTCTGATTGAATACTGTACTTAGCGAATCCCACATATTCGTCATCATACCGTTTCTTCTCACCTGATTTTCTCAACAACCTTTCCATAGGGCTTAATTTTAATAGTTCATTATTTCTTTTTTTAGGGATCCATCTCGTCTCTTTATACGTATTATTCTTATCATTAAACTCTTTTTTTCCGTCCTCGTTATAAATAATCGTGCTTTTTTTCGATAGTTTGTCTTCTTTAGATGAAATACCACTTTGTTTCTCCGTATCAATCACATATTTATATGTTGTAGCAATTCTTGTAGAGCTAGAATATTCTTCGAATTGCCCTGAAACATTTTGGAAATGATCAATTGAATCAAGCATCTTTTGATGAATCTTCTCCTTATCTGGATGATTGACGTTCGACTTTATTTCTTCTTCATTCTCATAATCAGAAAACGCATTCTTCTTTACGTAATTAAACATCCCTCCATTTTGTGCAAAGCTCTGTATAGAAAACTCAGACATAGATACAATTGATAGCGTTAGAACAGCGGCACTAATAAACATCATATGTACTCTATAACTCTTTCTTTTTACAGGAAGATTATGAAGTGTATCATTAATTTTTTCATTTAGTGCCTGTGGCAATACGGTATTATCCTTTTCTATTCTCTTTTTTAATTTTTCATCAAATGATTTTTCTTTATCCATTTTAACCACCTCCTACTCCATCTTTAATCGCTCTTCTAATTGTTCCCTTGCACGTGACAATCTTGATTTAACCGTGCCTTTTGGAATTTCTAAAAGCGTTGCAATACTTTCTTGATTCATATCTTCATAATAATAAAGTACAGTTACAGCTCTTAGTTCTTCCGTTAAAGACTGAATAGCATTACAAAGATCAATATCTTCATATCGATCGAACGCCACCATATTACTATCATGATCCTCAATTACAATTACTTTTTTATAAGAGCGAATTATATTGTTACACTCATTTATTAAAATTCTAATTAGCCACGTTTGAAAAAACTCTTCCTTTTTCAGTTTTTTTATATTTTCATAAGCTTTTAAAATTGTTGCCTGCATTGCATCCTCTATATTCGTCTCATCACGTAACATCGCCTTCGCAATGCGATACATCTTTACTTTTTCTGTATGTATAAGTGTCATAAAAGCCTCATGATTACCCTTTTTTGCTAAAGAAACATCCGTTTCTTCTTTTACAATCATCTTATATAAAGGAATTACTTTCACAATTGGTCCTCCTGTTTCAGCCTCTCTATTAATTAAACTTTACACATATTAGACGGAGTATCCTAGAAAAAGGTTCACTTCTTTTTGAATATTTCTACAAGAAAAAATGTAAACATTCCATTTTGACTATCTACTTAAATGTTTCTCTAAAAGATATCCCTTCGAATTTACAAACGAAAAAAGCCCACTAATTAAGTGGACTTTCTAATTTACAACGGTAAATCCCTCTTCCTAAACACTACAATTGCTACTATGAAGATACAAAGCGCTCCAGCAGTTAAGCCTATACTTACTGGCCATATATTATATGTTCCTTCAGCAATTTCTTTCGGACGAAACAATGTAAATAAAGATATATTTCTCATCCACTCTAACTTATCACTTAATTTCCCTACCATATCTAATACGAAAAATAAGATTGTTAAACTGGCTGAGTAGCTAAGTGCCTTTCTTTCATCATTACATATACAAGAAAAGAAAAATGAATAGGCACTAACTACTAAAAATATAAGCCCTCCGACTATGTTTATTTTCAAAAATAATTCTCGATTTAAGTTATTATCTTTTAAAAACCATTCTGCACCTAATATACCAGCTACATAAGTAACAATTACAATTATTAGTAGCCCCAATATGAGAACAGCAGCTTGTGTAATTGCAATTTGCACCCTTGATACAGGTGTTGCTAATAAATATGCCATCGCCCCTTTATCTACATGACGAGCAATTAAATGCGTTGCAACCGTGACACAAAAAATTGTTAAAATGATAATAAACAACAGGCTATAATATTCACCAGCTAAAAAATCCATTACATTTTGAATTGGGCTTTCCATTCCAACAATTTTTTTCACACTATCAGGCATGGCACTTATTAATTCATTTAAACCTTTGGCTGAAACCATCGATGGGAATATCCAAATTAATAACCATAAATAAAGAGCTGCACCAGTAGCATAGCTGAATATACTTTTTTTCGTTTCTTTCAAACTAGCTAAAAATAGTTGTTTATTCATGCTTTACCCCTTCTTTCTTCTCGTAATAATGCATAAATAAATGTTCTAAATCCGTCGCTCTCGTTTGAAGTGCAGTTACATTATAGTTTGAAAGTATTTGTAAAACAGTTTGATAGTTTCCTTGCACAATAATTGACGCCTCTCTAGCTTTCACTCCTTCAAATTGCAAATCACATTGTTTAAGAGACTCGATTTCTTCTTGAGATGATACGGTTACATCTATTACCTGTCGTCTCAAGCTTTGTAAATCATGAATATTTTCAACCGTTACAAGGCGACCATCTTTAATTATAGCCACTCTGTCACAAGTTCTCTCAATCTCAGTAAAAATGTGCGATGACATAAGGATTGTTTTTCCTCTTTGCTTTTCTTCTAATATTAAATCTATAAATACTTGCTGCATAAGTGGATCGAGTCCTGATGTCGGTTCATCTAAAATTAACACTTCTGGATCATGCATAAATGCCGCAACTATACCTACTTTTTGTTTCATTCCTTTAGACATTTTTCGAATTGGTGTTTTCACATCGAACTGCAAACGTTCTATCAATTCATCTCGTCTTTTTATATTTTTTAACCCACGCATTCCTTGCATCAAATTTAAAAACTCTAATCCATTCATTCCTTCAATAAAAGAAATCTCTCCTGGTAAATAGCCAACTTCTCTTTGAATTTTCGCAGCATCTTCCCAACAATCTAATCCGAAAATTGTCGCTTTACCAGCCGTCGGTTTTATAAATCCCATTAAATTACGAATCGTTGTTGATTTCCCAGCACCATTTGGTCCTAAGTAGCCAAAAACTTCTCCTTCTTTCACTTCAAATGTAATATCAAACAAGCCTTTTCCATTTGAAAACTGTTTTGTGACATTTTGAACTGAAATCATAAACCCACCTCATTTTTTGAAATATTTAACATGTGATATTTCAAAATTATTGTACTCCTCATCTTTCATATTCGCAACAACTTTTTGAAATATTTATATGTCCATATTTCAAAAATATTGTTTTCAATTATTTTTTCTTGTATATTTTAAATGAGGTGATTGTATTGAACGGCTTTGAAAAAGTGAAAGAAAAGAAAAAACGTGCCATTAAGGATGCGGCCTTTAAATTATTTTCAGAACGTGGATTTAATGAAGTGAAAATAGAACATATTGCAAAAAAAGCAAACGTTTCTCAAGTGACAATTTATAATCATTTCGGAAGTAAAGATGCGTTATTTAGGGAACTTATACAAGAATTTATAATATCTGAATTTCAATATTATAAAGAGCTTGCAGAAGAAAAATTACCTTTTCATGATATGATGCAAAAAATGATTGTAAGAAAAATGAATACTGGGGGGTTATTTCAGCCTGATATGTTACTACAAATGATGCAAAGAGACGAAGCGCTCCGAGAATTTATTTATAGTTATCAAAACGAAAAAATCTTGCCTTGGTATTTAGAAATATTAGAACAAGCACAGCGCAAAAATGAAATTAATCCACACCTTTCAAAAGAAATGATGTTACTTTACATTCAAATGTTCACTAAATTAGGTGATGATTTCGGGGCACAGCTTCTTGAAGGAGATCGAGAAAAACATATACAAGATGTAGTTACGATGTTTTTTTATGGACTTTCCGTCCCAGAAAAATAATTTTTTCTAAAGAACAAACAAAATCATAAAAAAGCCCTTTGGATATTTAAATCTCAAGGGCTTTTTCATGTCGAAAAGAATTATTAAAACTAACTTTATCTCAAAGAAGTTAAATGATGTTTTATAGATACTACCTTATTATAGATTAAATCTTTCAGCATGACAGGCTGAATTGAGATAATCGTTTTTCCGAAATTCAAAAAATAACTTGAAATAAAATCAATTTCTTTCTTGTTAAAATAGCCTGTTATAATGTAATTTTCTTTTTCTTTTTGTATCCTCATGGAAGGATAATTCTCTTTATCAAAAATGTCTTTTCCTTCTTGATTAACAATGACAATAAAATCAATTGCATCAGGCTTTCTGTGAAAAGTAGTAAGATAACTTAATAGTTCTTCGAGCTTTTTTGGATTAGTATTGCTTGTTTCCATAATAGAGAGAATTTTATCACATCTAATTATTTGAACATTACTTGTCTCAAAATTAAAAATTTTAGCATACCACTGTCCAAATTTAGATTCTATTCGAATAAATTGGGCGACCAATGCTTTCTCCTCATCTTTTTTCAAATATGTTAAACGATAAACCCGTTCAGCAAAAATCCCCTGTAAAAGTTCTTTTAAGAACGGACTAAAGTTACTATGATTTGTTACTTCAAAGGAAAGCGTTCGTTCCATGATTGAAATATTTTTACTCACATTATCAGGTAATACATGTTTAAATTTATTTTCAAGCGCAATACTTTCTATATTAAATGGCTTTGTTTTGTATCCATTTAATGTAAGAATCGAAAAGTATAACGCATACATTTCATCCACACTAAAATATATTGGTGATAACACACTATTTTCTATAATTTTATAACTTCCATTTCTACCTAGTTCAGAATATATTGGTACACCTATTTCTTCTAATGATTGAATATCTCGTAGAGCGGTACTTTTAGAAATATCATATCTAACCATTAAATCTTTTAAATTAAAATATCTTTTATTATTTAAGAAAATAAGCATATCATTTATTCGTTCAGTTTTTTTCATATTTCCCTCCATAAAAGGTGTCATGTATTGAAACCTTTTTAGTCTATATTATAATTATTAACTAATAAAGGAGTTATATATTTATGACATTAGAAATAGCTATTTTTCTTTCAATGGATGGGCAAGCAAAGGAGGCAATTAATTTTTATACACGTAATTTAGAAGCCAAGAAGTTAATGATTGTTACGTATGAAGAACTGGCCAAAAGAGATAGTTCTTTTGAAATTACAAATGAAAATAAAGATCATATTGCCCACTCTGTTTTACAAATTGGGAATACAAAGCTAATGATAGCCGAAGATACAATGAACCCTACTGAACGTTATAGCGTTGGAAATAACATGTCACTTTGCATTCAAAGTGCTAATTTAGAAGAAATACAAAGATTTTATAATAATTTAATTTCCGATAAGCATGTGAAAATAATCTCTCCATTAGAAAAAAATATATTTAGTGAAGCATATGGTATTATTGAAGATCCTTTCGGCATACAAATCCAGTTAATGTATGATAAACGATTAAACTAAATAATGAGTCATATTCATATGTTCCTAATAAAAAAGACACGAAATTCGTGTCTTTTTTATTTTACCGCAATGACTCTACCCGTTTCACTACTCTCAGTCGCCAATTGAATCAATTTAATAACGTCTAAACCTTCTTGAGCAGTTACAGGTAGCTTTTCACCATTTAATATGCTATCTCGCACGCCTTTATAATACATGTCATAGCAGCCGACTTCTGTTGGAATACGCTCTAAGCTTTCTTCTGTTTCTAAAGTAGCAAAATTCTCTTCAGAGTCTGCTCCATAATCATTATCCCCTGGCTTCATTCCAGTCTTTAATTGTTCTTCCTGTGAATCCATACCATACTTCACGATAGAGCCTTTATCTCCATGCAGTGTAAAATGTGGTCCAGCTTGCTTTACGTAACTGCTACTATGTAAAATAACGCGCTTCACTCCATAGTGAAGTACAACATGGAAGTAATCATCCACTTCTGCACCTGGTCGTTGCTTTATTACATCTGCGCTTATCGCATCTGGTTTCCCAAATAATGATAATGCTTGGTCAATTAAATGCGATCCTAAATCATATAATATACCTGATCCTGGTAAGTTCTTTTCTCTCCAGCGATCGCGTACATGTGGGCGGAAACGATCGAAATGCGCTTCATATGCGTATACATTCCCTATTCTTTTTTCTTGTAATAATTTCTTTATCGTTAAGAAATCATTATCCAAACGACGATTATGATACACACTTAAAACGACATTATGTCGGTTCGCTAATGAAATAAGTTCTTCTCCTTCTTCAATTGAAACAACGAATGGTTTTTCCACAACAACATGCTTACCGTGTACAATTGCTTCTTTTACATATGGAAAATGGGTTGTATTCGGCGAAGTAATGACCACTAAGTCAATATCAGCTCGATTTACTAATTCATCAATTGTACCAACAACTTCAGCATTTGGTAATGCTTGTTTCACTACTTCTTCTTTTGATGATAAAATAGCACGAATATCGTATTCTTCTATCGTTTGTAATAACGGGATGTGAAATGTTGTACTAGAAAATCCAAATCCTACAATCCCTACACCTATTTTTTTCATGTTGCCCCTCCATTTGTCCCGCTTTAACGGGCAGTAAGATTCCTAACTCAAAATTCAGCGAAAGCAAAGAAATTAGGTGAGGAATCAACTGCTCGTAAAAGCCCGATTGGTTCAACTAATAATCAGTGGGGATAAAGAAAATTCCCACTGATTAAAGTTTCACTTTATGAGAACGATTTCATTTCATTATTATAACAAGATTATTTTTATATACATAATGATTTGCTTAGAAAAAAGCATCTTGCTATCATTCATAGCAAGATGCTCCCTTTATCCCGCATTAACGCGCAGTAAGACTCCCACCTCAAAATAAGGCGAAGGCGAATGCGAGGGAAGTTAGGCGGGAGACCAACTGCCCGTAAAAGCCCGATTGGTGAAGGCTAATAATCAGTGGGGGATGGAAAAAAAACCACTGATTAAAGTTTCACTTTATTCCGTTCTTTTCTTTGTCCACGTTTCAATTACTTCACCAGTATCATTAACATCTAGTACTAAACTACCATTACTATACCGGTCTTTATTTCGAAACGCTTTCGGATCAATTTCTTCTACAATGTGTTTCTCTGTCTTCATGTAAACTAATTCATCATCTCGAACAATTTCAATACCGACAATGCGGTACGGATTACGTTTTAACTCTTTAAAAATTACAAGGCCTCGCTTCGCCCTCGTTGATTTCTCAATTTCCGATGCCTTTATACGTTTCACAGCACCTCGCTGCGTAACGAGAATAAGTTGATCTTTTTCACCATTTAACGGTTTACCAGAAGCAACATAGTCATCTTCTTTTAAATTAATTGCTTTCACACCAGCTGCTCTGACACCAACTGGACTTACTTCTTCTTCATTGAATACAAGTGCATATGCACCATGTGTTGCAAGAACAATATCACTTGTCCCATCTGTCGCAAATATATCAACAACTTCATCATCTTTTTTCAAGTTTACAGCAACGAATGCCCGTGAATAACGCTGCACTTTATATTGGTTTAATTCTGTTTTCTTAATCATACCGTTTCGTGTAACAAATACGATAAATCGTTTTTCTTCTTCAAAATTCGGTACGACTGTTGCCCAAATTAACGATTCATCTCGCTCGAGTGAAACAAGATTCGCAACGTGTTGACCTAAATCTTTCCAACGAATTTCTGGCATTTCATACACAGGAAGATAAATATAATTTCCTTTGTTCGTAAATAAAAGAACGGTTTCTGTCGTGTTTGTATCGAAACGCTCAAGTAAGATGTCACCCTCTTTCATACCGAAGTATTTCCCGTTCGATGCATTATGCGAACGCCAACCTGTTCGTTTCACATAGCCTTCTTTCGTTACAGTAACGATGACATCTTCTTGCGGAATCATAACTTCCACATCGATTTTAATTTCTTCAATTTCCTCTTCAATTATCGCACGGCGATTATCACTATATGTTTTCTTTACTCTCTTCAAATCTGTTTTAATAACTTGAAAAAGTCTTTTTTCACTTTGTAAAATTGACTGTAACTCTATAATTTTCTTACTAAGTTCCGCTGCTTCTTGCTCTAGCGCTGTAATATCTGTATTTGTTAAACGATATAATTGCAGTGAAACAATTGCTTCTGACTGCGCCTCTGTAAATCCAAATTTCGCACTTAAATTATCTTTCGCATTACGCTTATCTTTAGACCCACGGATCGTTTCAATCACTTCATCTAAAATTGATAATGCTTTCTTTAAACCTTCTACAATATGCTGACGATTTTCTGCTTTTCTTAATTCATATTGTGAGCGTCTTGTAACAACTTCTTTCTGATGTCCAATATATGCATCCAAAATCTTAGGTAATGTCATAAGTGTCGGACGACGATTATTTATCGCTACCATATTAAAGTTGTATGGAATTTGTAAATCTGTATTTTTATATAAATAATTTAAAATACCTTCAGCATTCGCTTCTTTTTTTAATTCTACAACGATACGAAGACCTGTACGATCTGTCTCATCACGTACTTCAGCAATTCCATCTAGCTTTTTATCTATACGTAATTCATCCATTTTCTTAACAAGATTCGCTTTATTTACTTCGTACGGAATTTCTGTAATAACGATTTGTTGCTTCCCGCCACGAATCGTTTCAACCTCTGCTTTTCCGCGAATAATAATTTTACCTTTACCTGTTTCATACGCTTTTTTAATGCCATCTATCCCTTGTATAATACCACCTGTAGGGAAATCTGGTCCTTTAATAACTGTTAACAAGTCCTCCACAGAACTATTCGGTTGATCGATACGCATAATTGTAGCATCAATTACTTCTCCAAGATGATGCGGTGGAATTTCTGTTGCATAACCAGCGGAAATCCCTGTAGATCCGTTCACTAATAAGTTCGGGAACATTGCCGGTAATACAATAGGTTCTTCACTCGTATCATCAAAGTTTGACACGAATTCTACTGTTTCTTTATCAAGATCACGTAATAACTCAGATGCGATTGGTGATAAACGTGCTTCCGTATAACGCATTGCCGCTGCTGGATCCCCATCAACACTACCGTTATTTCCGTGCATTTCAACTAAAACATTACGTACTTTCCAAGTTTGACTTAAACGGACCATCGCCTCATATACAGAGGAATCACCATGTGGATGATAATTACCGATAACATTACCTACTGTTTTAGCTGATTTACGAAACGCTTTATCATGTACGTTTCCTTCTACATACATAGAATATAAAATACGTCTTTGTACCGGTTTTAAACCGTCACGCGCATCTGGAAGCGCGCGGTCTTGAATAATATATTTACTATAACGTGCAAAGCGGTCACCTAACACGTCTTCAAGCGGGAGGTCATGAAACTTCTCTGCCTGCATGTTATTCCACCTCCGTCTCCATAATCATTTCATTTTCTAAAATATTTCCTTCTTCTTGCATACCAAATTGTACATTACGCTCAATCCATTTACGGCGAGGTTCTACTTTATCCCCCATCAATGTCGTAACTCGGCGCTCAGCTCTTGATGCATCGTCAATTTTCACACGGATTAACGTACGTGTTTCAGGGTTCATCGTTGTTTCCCATAATTGATCGGCATTCATTTCGCCAAGTCCTTTATAGCGCTGCAACATGTAGCCTTTACCGACCTTTTTCGTTACATCACCTAATTCTTCATCAGACCATGCATATTCAATTACTTCACTTTTCCCTTTTCCTTTACTTACTTTATATAAAGGTGGAAGTGCGATAAATACTTTACCAGCTTCAATAAGTGGTTTCATATAACGGTAGAAGAACGTCAGTAGTAACACTTGAATATGTGCTCCATCCGTATCTGCATCGGTCATAATAACAACTTTATCGTAGTTAATATCTTCAACAGCGAACTCATTCCCTACGCCTCCGCCAATTGCGTAAATAATCGTATTGATCTCTTCGTTCTTAAAAATATCAGCAAGCTTTGCTTTTTCCGTGTTAATTACTTTACCACGTAATGGTAGTACCGCTTGGAAACGACGATCTCGCCCTTGCTTTGCTGAACCACCAGCCGAGTCACCCTCTACTAAATACAATTCGTTTTTCTGAGGATTACGTGATTGTGCAGGTGTTAACTTCCCGCTTAAAGTACCTTCTGATTTTTTCTTCTTCTTACCAGTACGCGCTTCTTCTCTCGCTTTACGAGCAGCCTCACGTGCTTGTGCTGCTTTAATTGCCTTTCTCACAAGAAGTGTAGCTACATCCGGGTTTTCTTCTAAAAAGTAAGCTAAATGCTCAGATACAATTGCATCAATTGAAGAACGAGCTTCACTTGTACCTAGTTTCCCTTTCGTTTGCCCTTCAAACTGGAGTACGTCTTCTGGTACACGTACAGAAACAATCGAAGCTAATCCTTCTCGAATATCTGTACCCTCTAAATTTTTGTCTTTTTCTTTTAATAAAGAAACTTTACGAGCATACTCATTGAACACACGTGTCATTGCTGTTTTAAATCCAGCTTCGTGTGTACCACCGTCTTTTGTACGTACATTATTTACAAACGAAAGAATGTTTTCTGAGTAACCATCATTAAACTGAAACGCTAACTCTGCTTCAATTCCATTTTGCTCACCCGAGAAATATACAACTGGATGAATCGAATCTTTCTCTTCGTTTAAGTATGAAACGAAAGCCTCAATTCCTGTTTCATAATGAAACACATCTTCTAAATCATTACGTTCATCTTTTATCGAGATTTTCATTCCTTTTAATAAGAATGCAGATTCACGTAATCTCTCACATAATGTTTCATAATTATAATTTGTTGTGCTGAAAATAGTTGTATCTGGTTTGAAGTGCATCGTTGTACCAGACTCTTTCGTTTTCCCGATTTTCTCTAACGTCGTTGCAGGAGTACCACCATTTTCAAAGCGTTGTTCATAAATGCTACCATCTCGCTTAATCGTTACTACTAGCCATTCTGATAAGGCGTTTACAACTGATGCCCCAACACCGTGTAAACCACCACTCGTTTTATAGCCTCCTTGGCCAAACTTACCACCAGCATGAAGTACAGTTAAAATAACTTCAGGTGTCGGCTTTCCAAGCTTATGCATTCCCGTAGGCATTCCTCGCCCTTTATCAATTACGCTAATACTATTATCTTTATGTATTACGACAGAAATTTCGTCGCCAAATCCCGCTAATGCTTCATCAACGGAGTTATCTACTATTTCATATACTAAATGATGCAATCCACGGCTATCCGTACTCCCGATATACATACCCGGGCGTTTTCGAACGGCTTCAAGTCCTTCTAACACTTGGATTGCATCTTCATTATATTGGAACTGATGCTTCGCCAAACTCCTTGCCCCTTTCCTAATCAAATCAGAACATATGTTTCTATTATAGAATAACGCCTCGACTATAGTTTTGGCAAGTTATCTTATCTCTTTTATATACTATTTTCAATAGAAAAATCCTTGTTTTTTTTCACAAGGATTCCTCTAGGCTACTATTTCAGAAAAATAATCGTTTGTCAACGAGAAATGGATATGTATTCCAACATTATACATTCCAAACCTTTATCATGATCCAAATGATCAATATCCAAAATGGGATAACAAGTAACAATCCCCAAAAACAGCCTTTAAAAAATCTCATGATGAACACCTCGTTCATCCGCCCTACTTATGTAAAAAGTGAGGGCTGAATCAATCTTTCTATCTTTAAAATCTATACTATTTTGTCATTACATGCTCTACTTTAATGCAACGATCCATTATTACTGTGTAGCCTTTTTCTTGTAATAGTTTATATGTATCTTCATCTTGTACTCCTAATTGTGCCCAGAAAACATCTGCATCAATCTCTACAAACTCTTTCGCAACATCCTTTAAAAATTCTGAGCGACGAAACACATTTACAATATCAACATGTTCTTTAATATCCGTCAGTGAAGAAACTGCCTTTTCTCCGAGTACTTCATCTACTGTTGGATTTACTGGAATAATGCGGTACCCAGCATCTTGCATTGCTTTTGAAACCATATACGATGTGCGTTCTGGCTTATCTGATAATCCAACAACTGCAATCGTTTTACTTTTCTTTAATACTTCACCAATTTCCGTACGAGTTGGGTTTTCAATTACCATAATTTATCCCTCCTATTCCTTTAGTATATCCGATAAAGAAAGTCTCTTTCAACATGAAAGAGACTTTCTTTTATTCCGATTATTGATTCTTTGTAGCTGAATTATCTGCTAATGTAGCTGTTTTCGTCATTTTTTGGCCATTGCGATAGAATGTAACTTCTACTTTCTCGCCTACTTTTTTCTTTTCATATAAATATTTACGGAATTGAAGTGAATTCTCTACTTTTTGATCATCTAACGCTACTACTATATCATATTGCTCTAAACCAGCTTTTTCCGCTGGTGATATTGGATAGATTTTACCTAATACAACTCCATTTGTTACTTCTTTTGGCACTTTTAATTGATTTACTGCATAAGCTTGCACATCTTCTAATGAAACGACACCTACTCCAAGAGCTGGACGTTTCACTACTCCGTCTTTTTCAAGGGATTCAATAACTGGCTTTGCAATATTAATTGGAATAGCAAAGCCAATTCCTTCAACTTCTTGTTGTGCAATTTTACTTGAATTAATCCCAATTATTTCACCGTTTTGGTTAAATAACGCACCACCACTATTACCTGGGTTAATCGCTGCATCTGTTTGAATAACTTGAGCATTCCAATCTGCACGCTTATCGCCATCAATATCTACTGGAATTTCACGTTCTTTGCTACTAATAATACCTTCTGTTACACTTCCATCAAACCCTAGTGGGTTACCGATTGCAATCGCTTTTTCACCCGCACGAAGTTTACTTGAATCACCTAAAGTGGCAACTTTATTTACATTAGATCCATCAATTTCTACAACCGCTAAATCTAACCAAGGGTCTTTCCCTACAAGCTTTGCATCTACCTTTTTACCATCACTTAGTTTTACAGCAAGTTTATTTGCTCCATCTACTACATGGTTGTTCGTTACAATATACGCTTTATTTCCTGCTTTTTTATAAATAACACCTGATCCTGAGCCAGCTTGTTGCTCTTGGCCTGTCGGTTGCATTGCAAATGGATCAACACTTTGTTGCATATTAATAACACCTACAACAACATCCTTCGCGCCTTCGATCATTCCCGGTAAATCAGTTTCATTTTTCGCCTTATTTACAACTGGAACTACAGTTCCTTCTACTTGTTTATTAGAATTGAATGACGAAACAGCTGCATCATTATTTTGCACCCATGGCATGTACGGTGCTGCAAAACTAATCGAAACCGCCCCGACTACAGCTCCAACTAAACCTGTGAAAAAATATCCTTTTTTACTACCTGATTTTTTCACTTCTCTCGTTTCACTATGCTCTTCATTCAAATTCGGTCCGTCGTAATATCCCATGTTTTATTTCCCCTCCCTGGTGAATTCGTACTTTCAGTATAGTCACATTTTGTGTCCTTCTTGTGAACTCATCGTGAAATCCAATTAAAAAAATACTCCTATCTACCATTGTAGACAAGAAAAGTATTTTTTGTACATTCCACCTACAAAGGAGAGTGTAAATTTGCTATATCCCAAAGCCGGGATGCATAGTAAATTAAAGGTTATTCTTCGAATTTGTAACCTACTCGAATAACAGTGCCGATATGCTTCGCCTTATCTCCTAGCTTATTTCGCAGTTTTTTAATATGTGTATCAACCGTTCGGTCATCACCGTAGTAATCATATCCCCATAACTGATCTAATAAATGTTGACGTGACAACACAATTCCTTTGTTCTCCATTAAATAAACAAGAAGTTCAAACTCCTTATGTGTCAATATAATTTCTTCACCATCTACTAAAACTGTTCTAGATAGTCGATTCACTTCTATTCCAGCTAAAGACATAGTATTTTCTTCTGATACTCCTACCGCTCCATCCGCACGTTTCAATAACGTCTTTGCACGAGCTACTAACACTTTCGGACTAAAAGGTTTTGTTACATACTCATCTGCACCTAGTTCAAAGCCTAGTAATGTATCATCCTCATCAGAACGTGCTGTCAGCATAATAATTGGTACCGCTGACTCTTTTCTAATTCGTCTACAAACAGACCAACCATCTATTTCTGGTAACATAATATCTAACATAATTAAATCAATTGTATGTTCAGCAAATAATTCTAGCGCTTTTTTTCCATCTTCCGCTTCGATTACTTCAAAGCCTTCATTACGAAAATAATCACTAACAATTTCACGTAATCTTCTTTCATCTTCAACAAGTAATACTGTTTTATTCATATAACCTATCCCGCCTTTTTACTCTTTCAATCGAATAATACGTTGATTGGAGCTTCCGCGAAATGGAAGTGTTAAATCTTTTTTATCAAGTTCAAATCTTCCATCGACCAAAACATCCCCATAATGTAACAATTCTATCATATCATTATTTTGAGCACTCTGTATCTCTTCTAACCTGTAACCTGTATAAATCCATAGATTTTTTCTCAAATCCTTCACTGCTTTTGCTACTTTTTTCACTTCAGCAGCTTGAAAAAATGGATCTCCGCCTGAAAATGTTACATCGGTTAATGAATTTTTTTCAATCTCTTTCACAATTTCTTCTACCGTCATTTCAGTTCCATTGCAAACATTCCATGATTTCGGATTATGGCAACCGATACAACGATGCGGACAGCCCGCAAAAAACACGACTGTCCGCAATCCTTCTCCATCTACTACACTATCATGAATGATATTCATAACTTTCATTTATGCTTCACCCGATCCATCTCTTCACTACGTTTCGCGCTATTCCACTTTGACATATCTCCAACAAGATATCCTGTTATGCGGCGAATTCTTTCTATTTCATTCTCATCTTCATTCCCGCAACTCGGACATTCATTCCCGATAATGCCATGATAACTACAGCACTTACAACGATCAACAGGATGGTTAATTGAACCGTACCCCACTCCGTACTGCGCCATCGCTTGTACAATTTGCTTTAACGCTTTTTGATTATGCACAGCTGCACCATCTAGTTCAATGTACGTAATATGTCCGCCATTACAAAGAGCGTGGAACGGTCCTTCTAATCGAATTTTATCTATCGCTTGAATATTGTAATACACCGGTACATGGAACGAATTTGTATAATAATTATGATTTGTCACACCGCTAATTACACCAAATTCTTCTCTATCTTTTTTCACAAACTTTCCTGATAACCCTTCTGCCGGCGTTGCAATTACAGAGAAATTGAGTTGATGTTCTTCCATCGCCTTATCCATTCTCTCTCTCATAAAGGAAATAATTTCATATCCAAGCTTCCACGATTCTTCATTTTCTCCATGATGCTTTCCAGTTAACGCTACTAAACATTCTGCAAGACCGATAAAACCAAGACTTAACGTCCCTTGTTTTAAAATCGGTGCCACAGCATCTTCAGGTTGTAACGTCTCTCCACCGCGCCATACACCTTGTGAATATAAGAACTGAAAATCTCTTGCTCTCTTTGTACATTGATAAGCAAATCTCTCTAATAATTGCTTAACGCCTAAATCTAAATAATAACTTAGCGCTTCAAAAAACGCTTCTTTCGATCCACTAATTAGCCCTAATTTCACTAAATTAATAGAAGTAAACGACAGATTACCTCTTCCTATTGCCGTTTCTTCTCCATGTATATTAGACATAACACGAGTGCGACATCCCATGTAACATACTTCACTTTCAGGTCGTCCATCATAGTGCACTGCATTAAATGGAGCATCTAAAAACGAAAAGTTAGGGAATAATCGCTCAGCGGTCGTTTCTAACGCTAATTCAAATAAATCATAGTTCGGATCACACTCTTCAAAGTTCACCCCTTTTTTCATTTTGAAAATTTGAATAGGAAAAATCGGTGTTTCTCCTTTACCAAGTCCAGCTTGCGTCGCTTTTAAAAGTTGCTTAATTAAAAGTCTTCCCTCTTTCGATGTGTCTGTTCCGTAGTTAATAGAAATAAATGGTACTTGTCCCCCGCCCCTACTATGCATACTATTTGAATTATGAACGAAAGCCTCACACGCCTGATACGTATCATTTTCTGTCTCTTTCCATGCAAATTCCTCTATTTGTTCTTTCGTAAGCGGATATGACTGTAGTCGTTTTTTATGTCTCTTTACTGTTTTTCTCACATATGGAGCTAAATCAATATCAAAGAGTGCAAACGATTGACCACCGTGCTGCATATTTTGATTCGCCTGAAAAATAATTGAAGAAAGCGCCAACGCACTTTTAATGTCTTGCGGTTGTCTCATATGTCCATGTCCAGTATGGAAACCGTTAGCTAGCATTTGCGCTAACGGAATTTGCGAACAAGTCGTCGTTCCTGTTGCATAAAAATCTAAATCATGTGGATATAATATATTTTGATCTATCGCTTTTTTCACTTGATCTGATAATAATTTTTCTACTGCATAATACTTTGCGCTCTCAGATGCGAACGTTCCCATTACTCCCATTGGAGATCGACCATCTACATTTGCATTTTCCTGCATTAAATCTTGTTCATTACCGTGGATAATTGTCTCAAATACTTTCATTAATTCTTCTCCACGTACATTTTGTTTCAACATTCATAACCCTCCACCAACATGTTGTTGTCTTTTGATTAAAATCATACAACATATAGTTCTTCTGTTCCTGTGAAAAATGTAACATTCCTGTGAAAGTTTTTTTAAAAATTAATGACTTTTTCATTTATAAAAAAGAAATGTGCTCTTTACAAATGTATGGTACAATAAATGGGAAAAACTCTTTTTACCCTTTATCAACACATTTGTATAAAGGAGACTGAACTCATGGTTATTACATATCTTTTATTTATCGTTGCCTATCTACTCGGTTCGATTCCATTTGCATTAGTCGTTGGAAAAATTGGTTATGGAATCGACATTCGTGAGCATGGAAGCGGTAATCTAGGCGGAACAAATACATTCCGTACATTAGGGAAAAAAGCAGGTTTTATCGTAACAATTGCTGACATTTTAAAAGGTACATTAGCAACAGGTCTACCGATTATTTTCGGGTCAGATATTCACCCACTATGGTTTGGATTAGCCGCTGTTCTTGGACATGTCTATCCGATCTTCGCAAAATTCCGCGGGGGGAAAGCAGTTGCAACTTCTGCTGGGGTGCTATTATGCTATTCACCAGTTGTTTTTGCAATATTAGCTGTTGTCTTTTTCAGCCTTTTATTTACAACAAGATACGTATCACTTTCTTCTATGATAACAGCTGTCGTTGCTGTTATTGCATCCATTGTTAGCGGGGATAAAATCTTCATTATTGCGATGTGTTTATTAGCAGGTATGGTTATTTATAAACACCGTGCAAATATCGGACGAATTATAAATAAAACTGAACCAAAAGCAAACTTTTCAAAAAAGCAAAAATAAGATCGTAACCCACATAACGCAAAAAGAAAACGTGAAGCATATTAATAGCGTCTTTTTGCGTTATTTTTTATACTAAAAGAAAAAGCAACATAATTTGGAGGAACTATACATGAATCTTTCCGTAACAAAAGAAGCAGCACAATGGTATAAAAACGAATTAAACTTACAATCGGGTGAAACAATACGCCTTTTCGTACAATACGGCGGTTGCAGTACTGTGCAAAAAGGACTTTCTTTAGGTATTCGTAAAGATGACCCTGCGCACCCTGCTGTTCAAACTCAAGAAGAAGGTATTAACTTCTTTATTGAAGGCGATGATGAGTGGTTCTTCGATGGACATAATTTATTAGTTACACTTAACGACGGTGATGATTTCCCTCAATTTAATTATGAAAAATAAAAAAGCGTGGCTTCTGCCACGCTTTTTTTATCCCGCTATTTGCGGGTAGTAAGACCCCCACTGATTAAAGTTTCACTTTATTTCTTTTTAATTTCCTCATATTTCGCATACCACTCAGGATATAATTTTTTAAATGATACAGGGCGGAACCCTTCTTTTTTCGCACAAATATTCGTCGTGCTTGCAGTAATACAAAGTTCGCCATCACCATTATAAATTTCATATCCATATACAACGCGGAGCGGGCTCACAGTATCAACCCACGTTTTCACAATAGCTTTTTCTCCGTAACGCATCGCTTTACGATATGAAATTTGCAAGTCTAATACAGGAGAAATAATTCCCTCTTTCTCCATTTCAACATATGAAAATCCTAATTCTTGTATAAGTTTAGTGCGCCCAAGTTCTAGCCACACTAAATAGTTTGAATGGTAAACAACACCCATCTGGTCTGTTTCCGCATAGCGGATTTCAACTTCATGTTCTGCTACAAACATTTCTATTCGCCTTCTTTCACTTCTGCTACCTTGCATACATTTAATCATAATACAGAGGAATCAAAAATAAAATAAAAACAGTGAATCTTTTACCGAAAGGGGCAAGCACATGATCCAAATTGTAACTGTTCGTAGCGGTGATAGTGTTTATGGTTTAGCATCAAAGTACGGATCTACACCTGAAGAAATTGTAAAAGACAATGGACTAAATCCAGCTGAAACACTCGTTGTTGGTCAGGCACTTATCGTTAATACAAAAGGCAATAATTATTATGTACAGCCAGGTGACAGCCTTTATCGAATTTCTCAAACGTATAACGTCCCTCTCGCCAGTTTAGCTAAAGTTAATAACCTTTCATTAAAATCTATTCTCCATGTCGGACAGCAATTATATATACCGAAAGGAACAAAACGAGCAGTAGAATCCATTGCTTATTTACAGCCTTCAACAATACCGATAAAAGAAAGTTTAGTAAATGCTACACGTGCTATTAATCCATTTTTAACATATTTAGCCTACTTCAGCTTTGAAGCAAAAAGAGACGGCACTTTAAAAGAACCGACGGAAACAGCGAAAATCGCTAATATTGCAACGCAAGGTAACACCATCCCTATGCTCGTTATTACAAATATTGAAAATGGAAATTTCAGTGCCGATCTGACCTCGGTTATTTTACGCGATGCAACAATTCAAAACAAGTTTATTACTAACATTTTGCAAACAGCTGAAAAATATGGCATGCGAGACATTCATTTCGATTTCGAGAGTGTGGCACCTGAAGATCGCGAAGCGTATAATCGTTTTTTACGAAATGTGAAAACACGCTTACCTAGCGGATACACATTAAGTACAACACTTGTACCGAAAACGAGCTCAAATCAAAAAGGGAAATTTTTTGAGGCTCACGATTATAAAGCACAAGGACAAATTGTTGATTTCGTCGTCATTATGACATACGACTGGGGTTGGCAAGGTGGACCACCGATGGCGATTTCCCCTATTGGTCCTGTAAAAGAAGTACTTCAATATGCAAAATCTCAAATGCCCCCACAAAAAATTATGATGGGGCAAAATTTATATGGATTTGATTGGAAACTTCCTTTCAAACAAGGGAATCCACCCGCAAAAGCAGTTAGCTCTGTCGCAGCTGTTGCACTTGCTCGTAAATACAATGTTCCTATCCGCTATGATTTCACAGCCCAAGCTCCACATTTTAATTACTTTGATGAAAACGGCGTACAACACGAGGTTTGGTTTGAAGATTCGAGGTCTATTCAAAGTAAATTCAATTTAATGAAAGAACAAGGCATTGGCGGTATTAGTTACTGGAAGATCGGTCTACCATTCCCACAAAATTGGCGTTTACTCGTTGAAAACTTTACAATTACGAAAAAAGGCTGACGAAAGTCAGCTTTTTAAATATTTTTATAATATTATCCAAACACACAAAAAGGAGAATGATGACATTCTCCTTTTTTTAACCGTTATCAACAATTGGTTGTTTGCCAGTTTGGTCTTGCATTTGCTTTCCTTTATTGCCACCAGCTTTTTTCGATTGTGTTCCAATTTGATTTGGTGCAAAGTCTTTTGAATTCTTTTTCGGATTACCCATTACTATCGCCTCCTTAACACTAGTATCGTACTAGTGTTAAGAATTATTCAGCCTGCTTAAAAAGTTTCATTTCATAACGTTTTTCAATTCGTTTTTCAATTCGATCCATTGCATCACGATCGCTTAATAATTGTTGTTTATTTTCATTTACAAGTTCTTCAAACGATCTACGGCGACTTCTTCTCATGTTGCTCACCCTTTCTTCTACGCTTTCTTATTACATAGTATGAGCAAATGAAAAACTCTTTAATCAGATTTGTAAGAAAATTTTATGTTTTGATAAAAAATCCCATGCGCATATATTGCACATGGGATTTTTTACACCATCGTATTTAAATATTTTTTAATTTCTTCATCCGCATTTACTTTATTTGCTCTATATTCATCCAGCGCTCGTAATACAGAATCGTATTCTGCTACAATGTAGCTCTCTAGCTTCAAAATGTCCTCTACACTGTCAATCATAATTCTCGTGTTGCCAATCTCACTTTTCAATGCTGCCTCGTATGTTAAGCTCGTACAAATTTCTCTTACATCGTCTTCCATTTTTTCTGTTAACACATATTTCTTTCGCCCTTTGACCTTTAACCTTATAATTGGGTAAAAGGCTTTTATATCTAAATAACTCCCAACATTCATACAACGAATCCACTCAATATCACGTTTATTTCGTACAAGCATTTCTTTTACTGCTTCAAATACCGCTGTTTCATCAAGTACTTCCTTATTCGCTTTTCTTTTTCCTTCTTCTTCAACCGCTGCACATTTTTGATAAACAGCCGCACACGTAATACAGTCGTCAAATGCATTATGAGAACTTAATCGAATTCCAAGCATTCGTTTTAACGTTTCAAGTTTATGATTAGGCGCATGCTTCATATATTTTTTCGCTAAAAACACAGTATCAATAACGTTATTTTTAGGCTCAGGTAGTCCAAGCATATTTACATTACTTTTTAAAAAACGCATATCAAAAGATGCATTATGAGCGACAATAACATTTGTATGTAAAAATGCTAAAAATAAAGGTAATACTTCTTCAATCGTCGGTGCATCTGAAACACGATAATTTGTAATACCTGTTAAACTCGTTATTCGGTCCGGAATTGAACGCTCTGGATTCACATAGGAAACAAATTGATCTACTAGTTCATGATTATGATATTTCACTGCTGCGACTTGAATAATTTTATCATTATAAGGGTTAAATCCTGTTGTTTCAAAATCAATTACAACATAATCTAATGGTAAGGATATATTCCCCACTCCAAACACTCCTTTACCTCTAAACGTTTATATTTCTTTTATCATAACACGCTGCTATCACTACGTGAAAAAGAAAAGGCAGAAATGGTAACTTTCCACCTCTACCTTTTCACCGTTATTTTAATTTAGCAATCCGTTTCTCCATCTCTTTTTGCGTCATCGGTCCAATGAACTTATCTTGAATGACACCTTCTGTATCAATAAAATAAGAAGTTGGAATGGTAATTACTTTATACGCTGTTGTCACATCAATGTTCTTGTCCAATAAAATAGGAAAAGTAATTCCTTTTTCTTTAGCGAAGTTCCTTACCTTTTCTTCTCCCCCTCCTTTTTCTGAAGGAGTATAGTTTATAGCTAAAATTTCTACGTTTTCTTTATGTTCTTTATAAAAGGCCTCCATATCAGGCATTTCTTGCTGACAAGGCCCACACCACGTTGCCCAAAAGTTTAAAATAACTTTCTTTCCTTTTAAATTGGATAACTTTACATTCGTTCCATCTATCTTTGCTAATTCAAAATCTGGTGCGCTCTTTCCAATTTCAATACCGTTCCTTGCGAAAATCTCTTTCATAGCAGCTTCACTTTTGGCAGGCTTTTCTTGCATTACTTGATCCTCTTTACCAAACTGTTCATAAGCTGCATATCCCGCTAAACAAAGTAACACTACAATAATGGTAAGCTTCCGCCACATATTATATCACCCTTACGTGTTTATCTTCTTATTACATAATCACCAAAATACTATATACCTTATTTTAGCTTATACGGACAAGCTTGGAAATATTCACAGTCGAAATAGTTAGAATATTTATAGTCCAGATGAAATATTTCCCTTTTTATCATATAATTAGAAATAAATACAAAACTTGCGAGGTGATATGTATTTTACAATTACTTATCAACCCTTTCACTTTTGTTTTTTTCACTTTACCATTACTTTGTATTTTTTTTAGCACCTTACTATACAAATTCAAATGGGCTGCAATTATTATTTCTTTTACTGTTCCACTTATATTTTTCATTATCGTCTCTAAATTTAATATACACCTAGCTTTACAAAACTTAGACGCTTGGATTGTTTATAGTGCTGTTTATTCTGTACTTTCCTACATAACAGCAGCGCTAATACGAAGAAAACTGCACATGTAGAGCTTTCAAAAAGGGGGATTTTTATGAATTTATTTGAAAAAATACTATTATATATTCTTAGTTTTATATTTTCACCAATCGGGATTATCACTTGGATCATCTCGCTCTTCAGTAAAGATCCTGAAAAAAAGCAAGTGGGACGTATTTGTCTCTATATCGCTTTAATCTCATTTATCCTTTTAGCTGGTCTCGGTATTCTTAGTTTCTTCACGATGACTACCACCACTACTATACAATAGTTACAGAAAGGATGATTGTTTTGGGAGAACACCCTATTAGTAAAGAACTTCGCTATATACGCATATGTTTAGTTATTTTAGTAATCGTTCTTTTATTTTTCAACGGTGAACGAGTCGTTGAAATTTCTACAAATCATGATTCCATAGAAAATATTTCCACCAGTAATATGACACAGATTGCTGAAAATACATTTGCTATTCAAGAATATAATCCATCACTAAGTAGCGAACGTATAGTCAAGATTTTCAAGTATAATCCGGATACAAATCAACTTACTCTAGTAAAAGAGTTTAGTACTAACGATCCTGAGTCTTATACGTATCAACTTAATAAGAGTGAATAAAGATAAGAGCGCTATGTAGCTCTTATCTTTTTATTAGCATCTCTTTAAACAATGACTTACAATTTAATAATTCTCTAGGATCCCCACATTCCACAATACTCCCATTATTCATAACAACCACCCGATCCGCTATCATCGCATTCTCTACATCATGTGTCGTCACAATTCTCGTTACATTCCCCCCTAGCCCTTTAAGCATATTCCAAACCACTTCTTGATTGCTCGGATCTAATCCCGCAGTCGGTTCATCTAAAATAATAAGATTCGGATTTGATACAATCGCTCGCAATAACGCAAGACGTTTTCTCTCTCCTCCCGAAAACTCTTCACCGCTTTTATGTAGTACAGTTTGAATCCCTTCAGGTAAATCCCTAATAATCGGCTTCACATTTACAAGTTCAATATTTTTTGCTAACTGGTTTTCTAAATACTCTTCACCGAAATACATATTCTCTTTTATTGTCGTCCGAAAGAAACGAGGTTCTTGCCACACTGTAGTCATACGAGCCCCATTACCATAATAAACAATGCTACCGTTAGATGGTTTATACACACCCGTTATTAATTTTAAAAGCGTTGTTTTTCCTGCACCACTTTCTCCTACAATAATGACGAGTTCACCAGGATTAATTTGCAAATGAATATTTTTAATTCTACATCTCTCTTCGACGTTCTCTTGAAATGAAACATTTGTTAATCTCATTCCCATCGCTCTCTCTACATTTCTGTATTCAGCTCCTATATTTAAAAAACAAAAAACTCGATTTGCCGAAGCAATAGCAACTTGTGTCATCATTAATAAATCACTTGCATAACGAACAGGAAAAAATAACATCTCAATTGTAGCTAATACCGCCACAAGCGAACCGACTTCCATATCCCCTTTTATTATTTTTTTGCTCCTATAATAAGAACAACTATATATGCTCCTGTTTCTATTACCGTTCCAACTATCCCAATACAATGTTGTATCATCGTCTTCCTTACTTCTGTTTTATAAGATTGTGCCGTCACTCCTTTAAACAAATGAATTGCCCATTTTTCTTTTTGTAAGCTACGTAAATCTTGTATACCTTTTACAAACTGTGACATCATCTCTACAACACTTGATTGATTTTTTTGAGCAATACTTGCAATATTTCTTACTTTTCCCCCCATAAGCATTGGAACAATTGCACTTAAAAATAAAAACGGGGTTATCCACCATATGAACTGTACATCGATATGTTGTAGAGCTATGAACGCACCAATAAATTGTGCAATGGCGTGGATGTATTCTATTAATATAGATCCATATAACCTTACCCAATTCGGAATATTAGAAACGACTAATGTTTCTAACTCCCCTTGTTTTACCTTCTCACTTTCTTCAAACGGTAATAAGAAAAAATGACGTAATACATCTATACGCTTCTCTCGTAATATTCGCTGACTTACTTTTGAGCTTACATAATCAAATAACAGATTGTTCACCCACATCAAAAATCGACTCCCCGCAAACAAAGCAATATATACATACGTACCTTTTAACTCCCGCTGAATAATGTTATCTACAATTAGCCCCATAAATAGCGGACGGGATAAATTTAAAATGGCAGCTACTATTCCGCTACAAATCGCACTAATTAGCAATAGCTTTTCTTGCAACAGCGGCAACATTATTCTTCTATACTCATTCATTGTCATTCCCCCAATTTTGCATAATAAAAGGAAAGGGATGAAACCAAATGGTTTCATCCCTTTCCCTCTGTACATAAAGTAAGGAAGCTAACAAATGTTAGCTTCCTTACCATTCATTTCAATTATTTAGTTTGACACTTTAGACTCTTCGATTTTCGAACGAAGAACCATTTGCAAGATACCACCGTGACGGTAGTAGTCAATTTCAACTTCACTATCGAAACGAGCTACTACTTCAAATTGCTTCTCTTTTCCTTCTGCATCGATTGCAACTACTTTTACAAGATCGCGTGGTCTAACCGTTTTGTCAATTTGAATTTCAAATGACTCGTCACCAACAAGACCTAATGTTTCAGCACTGTCGCCATCTTTAAATTGTAATGGTAATACGCCCATTAATACTAAGTTACTGCGGTGAATACGCTCGAAGCTTTCTGCGATTACTGCTTTAATACCTAATAAGTTTGTACCTTTCGCAGCCCAGTCACGAGAACTTCCCATACCGTAGTCTTTACCAGCAACAACTAGAAGGCCTGTGCCATCTTCTTTATATTTCATCGCAGCATCATAGATAGATGTTACTTCACCAGTTGGCCAATATGTTGTATATCCGCCTTCTGTTCCTGGTGCGATTTGGTTTTTAATACGGATGTTTGCAAATGTACCACGCATCATAACTTCATGGTTACCACGACGAGAACCGTAAGAGTTAAAGTCGACTGGTTGTACGCCGTTTTCTAGTAAATAACGTCCAGCTGGCGTGTGCTTACCAATTGAACCTGCTGGTGAAATGTGGTCTGTCGTTACAGAATCACCAAATTTACCAACTATGCGTAAACCTGATAACGTTTCAACTTCACCTGGCTCTTTAGATAATCCTTCGAAGAACGGTGGGTTTTGAATGTATGTTGAATCATTATCCCAAGTATATAAAGCTTCATTTGAAGTTTGGATTTCATTCCAGCGCTCATTGCTGTTAAATACTTGTGCATATTCTTTTTTGAACAATTCAGATGTAACAACACTTTGAACTACATCTTCAATTTCTTTAGCTGATGGCCAAATATCATTAAAGTAAACAGCATTACCATTTACATCTTTACCGATTTCATCATTTTTCAGGTCAATATCAACAGTACCTGCAAGTGCATATGCCACAACAAGTGGTGGTGATGCTAAGTAGTTTGCCTTTACAAGTGGGTGAATACGACCTTCAAAGTTACGGTTACCAGATAAAACAGATGTTACTAATAAATCATTTGCTGCGATTGCTTCTTCTAATTCCTCTGCTAATGGACCAGAGTTACCGATACAAGTCGTACAGCCGTAACCAACTGTTTGGAAACCTAATTGATCTAAATACGTTGTTAAACCAGACTTATCTAAGTACTCTGTAACAACTTTAGATCCTGGTGCTAACGATGTTTTTACGTAACCAGGTACTTTAAGTCCTTTTTCAATTGCTTTCTTCGCAACTAACCCTGCTCCAATTAACACGTACGGATTTGACGTATTTGTACAGCTTGTAATTGCAGCAATTGCAATTCCACCTGTTTTCATCGTTACTTCTTGATCTTTCAATGTAACTTTCACTTCTTTATCAAACTCTTGCTCATTGAATCCAAGCCCTTGTGTTCCAACTGGTGCTACAACAGCTTTATGGAACTCCTCTTTCATATTTGAAAGTGGGATTAAATCTTGCGGACGTTTCGGTCCAGAAAGATTAGATTCGATTGTATTTAAATCAATTTCAACAAGATCAGTATAAATTGGATCTTTACTGTCTGCTGTATAGAATAAGCCATTTGCTTTACAATATTCTTCAACAACGCGAATTTGCTCTTCATCTCTACCTGTTAAACGTAAGTATTCTAATGAAATATCGTCGATTGGGAAGAATCCACAAGTTGCACCGTATTCTGGTGCCATATTTGAAATTGTTGCACGGTCAGCTAAAGGCATGCTCTTTAGTCCATTACCGAAGAACTCAACAAATTTACCAACTACACCTTTTTGACGTAACACTTGTGTTACTTTTAATGCAACGTCAGTTGCTGTTGTACCACTTGGAAGTGTACCAGTTAATTTCACACCGATTACTTCAGGTACTGGGAAATATGAAGGCTGTCCAAGCATTCCTGCTTCTGCTTCAATACCACCAACGCCCCATCCAAGAACACCAATACCATTAATCATTGTTGTATGTGAGTCAGTTCCAACTAATGAATCTGGGTATGCAACTAAGTCACCTTCAGCATTTTTCACCGCATGAACAACCGGTGCTAAATATTCAAGATTTACTTGGTGTACAATACCTGTTGCTGGTGGAACTGCACGGTAGTTATCAAATGATTTCTGTGCCCAGCTTAAAAATTTATAACGTTCTTCATTACGTTTAAACTCTAAGTCCATGTTGAATGCAAGCGAGTCCGCTGTACCCGCTCTATCAACCTGTACAGAGTGGTCAATTACAAGGTCTACAGTAATTTCTGGATTAATTTTATCAGGATCTCCGCCCATATCTGCCATTGCTTTACGAAGCGAAGCCAAATCTACAACAGCTGGAACACCTGTGAAGTCTTGTAAGATTACGCGAGATGGTTTAAACGGAACATCGATATCTTGAACATCTTTCGTTCCCCATTTCGCTAAATTTGTAACATGTTCTTCTGTAATTACGCGTCCGTCTACTTGACGAAGTACAGATTCAAGTAAAACTTTCACGGAATATGGTAATTGAGATACGTTGCCAACCCCTGCGTTTTCAAGCGCTTTCAATTGATAATAATGATACGTCTTTCCATCTAGTTCAAAAGTTGCACGTGATTGAAATGGATTATGTTTGACCATTATGTTTCCCCCCTGTTAAACGTGACTAATTTGTCTGAATATAAAATGTAGACAAACTTTTCAATACCTTACGATAATATCTTATTACAACTTTCTAAATAAGTAAATAATAAGAAACTTATGGATTATCATAAGTTTTCTTTATCTTTCTAAATTTGAATAGTGTCCATGCTCTTTATTAATACTATTACTATAAAGTAAAGCACTCTTTCAGTGTTTTACTTTACGTTCATATATGCTATGAACGACTCATGGTTCGTCTATAAAAAACATTATAGAGGTGAGAAAAATGGGTAAAAGAAAAGCCAATCATATTATTTCAGGAATGAATGCTGCATCCGCCCAAGGGCAAGGAACTGGCTATAATGAAGAGTTCGCAAATGAACCTTTAACTCCGGCAGAGCGACAAAATAATAAGAAACGAAAAAAGAATCAGTAACGAAAAATCCCAAAAGGTATACCTTTTGGGATTTTCTCTAATGTTTATAACGTAACAACTCCGAAACTGTTACAAATCGATAACCCTGCTTTTTCAGTTCAGGTAAAATTTTTGCTAATGCCGCCACTGTTTGACTACGATCACTTCCTCCATCGTGCAACAGTACAATATCTCCACTTTTAGCATTTTTCACAACATGATTTACTATGGATTCTGTACCCGGATTCGCCCAATCACGAGGGTCTTGATGCCATGACCATAGAACAATTTGATACCCAGCTTTTTTTGCCGTAGTAAATACAGCATCATTAATATATCCACCTGGCGGACGGAACAATAAAGGTTCTTTCACCCATTTTTCAAAATATTTCTTTCCATTTAAAATATCATGTTCTAATTTTTCATCTGATGAATTACTCGCATACAAATGATTCATCGTATGATTTCCGATTTCATGCCCTTCTTTCAACACTTGCTTTACTAAGTACGGATTACGCTGAACTCGAAAGCCAATCATAAAAAAAGTCGCTTCCGCTTTATATTGACGTAATAACTCTAATACTTGCGGTGTATAAGTTGGGTCCGGTCCATCATCAAATGTAATTGCGATAATTTTTTCATTATTTGGCACTTCCCATGTTACATAGCCAGTTGGCTCTAGCTCTTTTCTTAACAACATTTTAGCTTCCACTTTGTCCACTTGAAATATATGTACTGCACAAATTAAAGAAAAAATTGATAGAATAATTTTTCGTTTCAGCATAGTAGCACTAAAAGTAATGAGGTTGTTGAATTCACAACAACCTTTTTCACTTTTCTATTTGATCTACATTTCGCATAATATTTTGGAGATTACTTTCATATTGCTCAAGTTGTGGACGCTGCGTTTCTGATGCTACTTCAAGTGCATTTTGAATCTGTTCGTACGCCTCTTGCACTTCTTGGCGTAACTCTTTTAAATCATGGCCGTAATTCGGGTCATTTTTCACAATATTATTGAATATATTTTCCGCTTGAACAACCCCTTGCTGCGCGGCCTGAAAAGCCTGTTGCTTATCTTTATGATATGGCATAACACTTTCCCCTTCCTATATGAGTTAGTCCTACTTATCTTTACCCATTTCTCAAAAAACATTCTCGTATAAATTCGCAAACTTCTCTCATTCTAAATAGGGAGAGGAGGTGTAAAATACAATGGGTAAAAACAAGAATCAATCTAATCGTCAAAACGAGAAAAAAGGGCAATCTTCTGGACAGCCCGAGCCTTTAAGTGGATCTCATAAAGTTAAAAACCGTAATCATTCACGTCAAAAAAATCATGCACATCATGATATGTAAAGCAAAAGTATTCACACACACTGTATCTTTCACATAAAATGTTTATATTTTTCTATTTGTTCTTCACCTCTATTTCATTCATGCATAACATAGTATGAATTGAGATTTTACGGAGGGTGTCTTTCATGGGCAAGAAAAAGAAGGATTGTCTTTTTCATGTTGATGGTTTCGAAGAATGGATGGATCAATTTTGTTCCGATTCTTATAGTAACTTTAGTTTTCCAAATCAAATTCATATTGACCTTTGTGAAACAGAACAAGAATACATTTTGGAAACAGATGTACTAAATGTAACTGAACAAGATGTACTCATTAAAAAGATGGAGACAGGCCTAAACATTTGCATACTTCATAAAAATAATTCTTTACAGCGGATAATTCCTTTACCTGCTAATATTATTTATAAGAAGATGCTAGCCTGCTTAGAGAATGGATATTTAGCCATTCATATTTCCAAAAATGAAGTTGCCAACACGCATGAAGAGAAAGTCTTTTTTCGAATTAACGATTAATATAAATACAAACATAAGCCCCAGCAACCTTTTAGTTTGCTGGGGCTTATGTTATTTCGCATGTATTTCTATTTTAGAATTTCTAATATATCTTTTTTTCATTAAGCTTTTTGTAACTAATAGGACTGGAAATGCAGTGGTTGAAAAAACAGCTAATATAAAAAATACAATAAAGCCATTTTGATATCCATAATGATCGAGAAGTATCCCGCCAAACCAAGGACCAATTACTACTCCAATTCCCGAAAAGCCCATAGCTCCAAAATATGTCCCTTTCAAATGCGAAACAGCTATCTCATCAATAAATACATCTGTCATTGAAAACATTAATACTTCTCCGAATGTAAAAATAATTGTACATATAGCAGCCCCTAACATAGATTCTACTAGTCCAAATCCAAACAATCCCCCGCTCACAAATAACGTTCCAACCATAATAGATGCTAACGGCGTATACTTTTTACACATTTGAATAACAGGGTATTGAATAACTACTACTGTAACCGCATTTAAAGTTAGCATATATGAGAACAACTTTACTCCATCTTGAAATATATGTGCGTTTGCAAAATATTGAGATAGTGTCGTCGTTAAATGTGAAAAACCACTATTACTCAAAATGATTCCGACTAAAGCAACTAAAAATACTATGTCTTTTCGCAAAATCCGAACCGCACTTAACATTGTGACCGGATTTTCTGTAGTTACTTTCTTATTATCAAGTGGATATTTCTTAAATTGAAACGCTAATATAACTGTATATAAAATGTACACTCCAGCGGCTACTAAAAAAGGAATCGTTGATTTTGCACTTCCAATCTGTAATCCAACAAGTGGACCCATCGCTACTCCAACATTTATTGCACCGTAACGCAAATTATATACGAGTAAACGATACTCTGGTTTCGTTAAATCTGATAATAAAGCTCTTGATGTCGGTTCAAAAAAAGAACGACATAATCCATTCAAAGCGTTTAATAGAAAGAAACTCAAAACATGATCTGCAACTGAAAATCCTATAAATACAAACACCCAAACAATCATGGACCATATTATAATCATCTTTCGACCAAATCGATCCGATAAATTGCCTCCAATAAAACTAGCTAACACTCCAACAAGCGCACTCGTTCCAATGATAGCACCGGTCATTCCAGCCGATACGTCTTTAACAGTCGTTAAATAAATCGCTAAAAAAGGAATGCTCATTGAAGTTGCAAACCTAGCAAATAATGTCCCTATAATGATACTCATTCCAAGTGGATGAATATTTTGTAACTTCCCCTTCATCTTTAAACCTACTCTCCCTTTTCTTACATAAAAAAAGAAAGCAAAGGATCTGCTTTCTTTTTCCTTTTTCTATACTTGAGATGTTTATACCCGAGCTGTTCTCGTTATTTCCATATCAATTCCGTATGTAAACTGTAGTTCTTTACAAACATCTTTAATCAAAATAGCTACATTATACTTTTCATTAAATTCTAAAACAATGCTTTCTACTTCTTCATATGTATACTTATATTCGCCAGTAATTACACTTTTTAAATCAAAGCATTCATTAATACAAAGCTGGACGAGTAATTGTTCATACTTCTCTATGACATCTTCTTTTTTCCAAAGTAACTCCTTTACATATAACCGATCAAATTTCACACTTTCTCGATTACAATCCGTTAAAATCCGGGTCATCTCATTTAATTCTCGATATAATTCGGAAATATTTCTGCTTAAACTAAGCAACTTATCTACGCCGTTTTCATATGGCATTTTCATTCCCCCCCGCATTTTCTTCTTATTATAGCAAGAAAATTCTAAAAAAAGTTTCTTTCTTCTGAAATATTAGGAAACTAATTTCAATTGCTTTACAATGAAACTAGCTAACACGAAAGGGGAAAGAAAATTGGAGAAAAAATTATATTACATCGACGCTTATAAGAAAGACTTTACTACTAAAGTTATAAAACAAGAGCATGATACAGAAGGAAACTTATATGTTGTCTTAAATGAAACTGCATTTTATCCAACAGGCGGCGGACAACCACATGACACTGGAACTTTAAATGGTATTCCGGTAAGTAACGTTGAAGAAGTAAATGGAGAAATTCGTCATTTCATAATAGAACAATTACATACAGAAGAAGTAGAGGGTAAAATAGATTGGGAGCGCCGTTTTGACCATATGCAACAACATACGGCTCAGCACATTTTATCCGCTGCTTTTTGGGATCACTTTAACATACCGACGATCGGGTTCCATCTTGGAAAAGAAACTATAACCATTGATTTAGAAACTGCCAATCTTTCTACAGAAACTGTTGAGAAGGCCGCACAAATTGCTAATCAAATTGTTTTTGAAAACCACCCTATTCGTATTAAATGGATGAACTTAGAAGAGGCCAAAGCATTACCCCTTCGCAAAGAACCAACTATGACAGAAAATATACGCGTTGTTATTATCGCAAATTATGATTACAACGGCTGTGGCGGAACGCATCCGAAACACACTGGTGAAGTAGGTCCTATTCAAGTACTAGGATGGGAGCGCAATAAAGGTGGTATACGCTTAACATTTATAGCTGGTTGGCGTTCTCTTAAATTAATGGGACAACATCAACAAATATTAACCGATGTTTCTAAGCAATTGAACAGTAGCGAAACTGATATTCCAGCAAAAGTAGCACAACTTCTTACCTCTCAAAAAGAAAACGAAAAGGCAATACAAGCAATGAATGAAAAACTATTATTTGTAGAAGCAAATGAACTATTACAACAATCGGAAGAAATACATGCTGGAACACTTATCTCTCGAGCATTTACAAATCGCTCTATGCAAGAAGTCGCAAAACTAGCTGCCATTATTACAGAACAACAAGAACACGCAATTACATACTTCGTTATTGAAAATGAGGACAAATTACAATGTATTCTTGCTTGTGGTAAAGCAGTGACACTCGATATGAATGCTCTTTTAAAAGATGCCCTCCCTTCTATTGAAGGAAAAGGCGGAGGAAATAAAAAGAGTGCTCGTGGCGGTGGGAAAGCAATTATGAGTAGAGATGAGTTTTTAAATCAACTTGTTTCTTCTTTACAGTCAGCAGTGTAAAACATGTTTATGAAGGGTAGCTAACGGCTATCCTTCAATTATTTACAGGCCTATATTTTGTTTCAAGCCTTGATAACTCCCTGCACTTGCAAAACCTTCACTTATAAGAGTTATAAAAGTTTCCGAAAAACCATAATGACTTAAGTCTTTAATCACTACCATTTGTACATCATGAATTGGATTAAGATCAAATTCATTAGAAGGTAACGTAATTTCACCTTCAATCCTTTCAAGCAGAAACGTAATATGTAATAAAGATGGACTAGCATCTGGTTTATCACAAACATAGAGTAGCTTCTTAATTTTAACTTCTAATCCTGTTTCTTCTCTCATTTCTCGAATCATCGCTTCTTCTAACGTTTCACCATTCTCTACCCTTCCCCCAGGTAAAGACCAATTGCGATTAGCAACTTTTTGCTTTACTAGCAATACTTTTTCATCTTCAATTAAAATTCCCGTAACACGAACTTGCATTACACTTTCCATATGTAATCTCCTCTTCCCGTTATATTTACAAATTAATCCTTCCACAAAAAGAACATATGTTTTATAATTAAAGAAAATTATGGAAGAAAGAAGTTGTTACATCTATGCGTCCACCTTTAACAAAGTCTATATCACTTGAAGATTTCCAAAACTTTTATTGGTTAAAAGCAGAACTGCAAACATTTTGTCGTGAGCATGGTTTGTCAGCTAGTGGCTCTAAGATTGAAATAACCGAGCGTATCTCACATTATTTACATACTGGTAAAATATTAAAAAACAGCTCTAGTCAAAAGGTGAGTAAAGCTTCCCTCTCTTATAAAGAACTTTCTCTTCAAACGATTATTACTAACAATCACCGCTGTAGCGAAGATGTTCGTGCTTTTTTCAAAGAAAAAATCGGAGCAAACTTCCGCTTTACAGTAGCTCTTCAAAAATTTTTTAAAGAGAATGTTGGAAAAACATATGAAGACGCGATAACGTTTTGGTATGAAGAAAACGAACGAAAAAAAGATCCTACATACAAAACAACTATCAGCGCGCAGTTTGAATACAATCGTTTCACTCGCGACTTTTTCGAAGATCCAAATAACAAAGGGAAATCAAAAGCTGATGCTATCGCTGCTTGGAATGAAATAAAAGCAAAACCTGGTAGTAATGCTTATGTTCCTCAAAAAGTAGAAAACTAGTCCCTTTCTAGTTTTCTACTTTCTCAAATAATAGCGCAAGCCCTATTCCACCACCAATTCCTAACGTCGTAATTCCATATTTCATATGCTCTCTTTGTGCTTGATAAAACAAACGTGTCACAAGCATAGCTCCAGATGCACCGTACGGATGACCGAGCGCAATTGCTCCACCATTTACATTTAATTTTTCAAAAGGAATTTGTAACTCCTTTGCACAAGCAACAATTTTTGAAGCAAATGCTTCATTTATTTCAAAATAATCGATGTCCTCTACTTTCATATTCATTTCGTTTAATAATTTGTTCACCGCAAATATCGGACCAGTCCCTGGAAGATTTGGATCCACGCCAACTACAGCACTACGAACGAAACGAAGAACTGGCTTGTACCCTAATTTCTGTGCTTGCCCCTCTTCCATTACAAGAACAGCACATGCTCCATCATTTACACCGCACGAATTACCTGCTGTTACCGTTCCATTTTGTAAAAATACAGGTTTCGTTCTCTTAATCATTCTTTCATAATTCATTTCCCGCTTTATAGATTCATCTAATAATCCATTAAAATAATGAGGTAATATCTCTTCTTGTATATATCCTTTTTCTAATGCTTGCAGCGTTCTTTTATAGCTAAGACAAGCATATTCATCTTGCATCTCTTTTGTTATGTTATATTGCTCTGCAACATACTCAGCCGCCAATCCCATATCTGGATCCCCAATTGTTTCAGGTGAAAACCGCGCTCTATTTTGAAAAGGTGACGTACTTGTACTCTCTACGCCCCCAGCAATATAACAATTACCTGCATCCCCTTGAATAAAATGACACGCAGTACGAATTGCTTCCAATCCAGCTCCGCATTGCCGGTCAATCGTTACACCAGGTATATGATAACCAAGCCCAGCTTCTAAAGCAGATAATCTTGCAACATTACCTCCCGGTCCAACAACATTCCCTAATATAACATCGTCTATTTCTCTCTCAATTCCTTTACTTAAAAACGTAAGAAGTGGTGCTGCTAATTGCTGAACTTCATAATCTTTCAACATCCCGTTTTTTTTACCAATAGGTGTTCTTTTCGCTTCTACAATAACCGCCCTATTCATATATCTTCTCCCGGTTTTCAATCATACTTTTTGCTGCATTGCGAGCTATTTTCCCGCTATTTGTATAAGGTATTTCATCAACAAAGTACCATTCTTTCGGTATTTTAAAAGATGATAATCGTTGTAAGCAAAAACTTTTTAATTGTTGCTTTGTAGCACTTCCTTTTACGATAGCGACAGGCTTTTCACCCCAGTAACTATCTTCTACACCAACCACAACTATTTCTTCAACAGCTGGATGTGTCTGTAATACCCTTTCTATTTCTTCTGGGAAAATATTGATTCCTCCAAATAAAATCATATTCTTCTCTCTACCAACAATATATATAAAGCCTTCTTCATCTTGGTAGCCCACATCCTGCACTGTCATCCAGCCACCTTCGGACAATTGCGGGATTATAGCTCCATCCGATACATAGCCCATAAAGAATTGATCACTTTTCACATACACAGTTCCTATCTCACCTGTCTGTACTTCTTCTCCTGCTTCATTACATATTCGAACTTGTACATTATGACAAGGTTTCCCTACTGAATTCGGTTTTCTTTCACTCTCTTCATCAACCAATGCCGTTACAAAGCTTAGCTCAGACGCACCATAAAACTCATATCTTTTTGCATAAGGAAACACATTCTTCATCTTCTCTTTTGCTTCAGCTTCCCATTTGGCTCCTGACGAAATAATTTTCATTTCACTTTCAATTACTTTATTTTCTTTATACAAAGACTCAAGCATTGTAGGAACTGTATACATTACAGAAATATTCTCTATCCTTATACTAGATAGCACTTGAACTGGTACAAACTTTCTCATTATGTGTACCGTTTGCCCTAAAAACAATGCACTTATTGCCCCGTATAAGAAAAGAGAATGAACAAGCGTCCCAGCTATTAAAATAGAATTTTCCTTTTTCATATGAAAGTCATGTACATTACAATCAAAACTATGTACCCACGACTGTTGAGCACGTAAAAACGCTTTTGCTTTTCCAGTCGATCCTGATGTAAATCCCATATAAAAAGGAGCGTTTTGTACATTTTCTACAGAATGATATGCAGGAAGATAGTTCTCAATCATTTCTTTCCATTCTTCAATCTCAATAATCCTTCCTTCTTCGCACGATATATCACTAAGCCTATACTGCTCCGCCACAATAATATCCGGTTTACTAATCGCTATTCTTTCTTTAAGTTCATCTCGTTTCCATTTTATATCTAGTGGCACACAAACCCATCCAGCCATAGCGGAACCCGCAAATAGTTGTAAAAATTCCATACTATTCTCTAATAAAATTGCTATCGTTTTATTCTGCGATTCTTTTTCATTCAACCAGTTTGCTACTTTACACACTGACTCAAACCATTCTTTATATGTTAATACTCTATCATTTTCTTTAATCGCTATTTTATTTGGTTGTAAAGAGGCATACTTTTTATATTCTTTTGTAATCCCCATATGAGACGTCCTTTCTTTACAAAATAATAAAAAGAAACACGCAAGTAACGTGTTTCTCCTTTTTCTTACCCTGCATTTGTAATTTTTTTATTCTTCAAAGCAGGCGTAATAATATGTTTCAATGAGCGATGTAATCTTGTCACAAGAATCGCTGCTATAGTCGCCTTTATGCAATCACCTGGTAAAAATGCGACACTTACTTTCATCGTTTCCCATACGGAAATATCCATTACGAAAGCTTGGACAATGATACCAAATACATAAACTACGAAAATACCACCAATTATATTAATACATAATACCTTTATTATAGAAACTTCACGTAAACGCTCAATTAAATAACCAATGACAAACGCTCCAACGATATAACCAAGTAAATATCCTGCACTTGGCCCAACAAATACGCCTGGACCACCGCGTCCACCAGCAAGTAATGGTGCTCCAACTCCAACTATAAGTAAGAAAATAAGCTGACTTAACGCACCAAGACGTGATCCTAACAATCCACCAGCAAGCATAACACCGAGTGATTGTAATGTAATCGGAACTGGTGTAATAGCAAGAGCAATTGGGGGTATTAATCCTAACACTCCCATAATAGAACTAAATAAAGCGACGAAAACTAAGTTTTTTGTATTCATATTTGCTTCTCCTATTTGTAAACTTAAAATGTTTTTTAGGTAACATATTATAGGAGTTATATTATCTTTTCACTAGCTTTTTGTCAACTTATTTTTAATATTGGTTTACAAATATAAATTCAATTATTTCTCTTTATGCAAATGCTCAAGTTCTTTTCGAAGTGCCTGTTTTAAAAACTTCCCAACAGATGTTTTCGGTATTTCTTCCATAAATACAATATCATCTGGTAACCACCACTTCGCAAACTGCGGTTTTAAAAACTCATATATTTCTTCTTTTGTAACCGTACTATTTTTCTTTTGAACAACGCAGGCAACTGGGCGTTCTTGCCACTGCGGATGAGGAATTGCAACGACAGCCGCTTCAAATATAGCATCATGTGCCATTAAAGCATTTTCAAGATCCACTGAAGAAATCCATTCTCCCCCGCTTTTAATAACATCTTTCGTACGATCAACAATTTTCACGCAGCCTTCCTCATCAACTGTAACAACATCACCAGTATATAACCAACCGTCTCGGAATCCTTCGACAGTACGATCATCGTTATAATAGCTTTCAGCGATCCAAGGTGCTCGTAAACATAACTCTCCCATCTCAGTACCATCCCACTTCACTTCACCATTTGTACCGACTACTTTCATCTCTACACCAGGGACAAGATATCCTTGTTTTGAGCGGATTTCTAATTGCTCTTCATATGATAATTCTGTTTCATAACTTTTTAAACGTGCAAGTGTTACGAGTGGGCTTGTTTCAGTCATACCATATGCATGTACGAAAGGAACATTATATTTTTGCTCAAATGCTTTAATAACGCTTTTCGGTGCAGCTGCACCACCGCATAATATTCTCGTTATACTAGATAAATCGTAACTATTATTTTCTAACTCTTGTAATACACCGAGCCAAATTGTCGGCACACCTGCTGCTATCGTTACTTTTTCAGCTTGAATCATCTCTAATAAAATTTTTGGAGTAAACATTGGTCCTGGCAGAACTTGTTTAGTTCCAAACCAAGTAGCTGCAAAAGGAAGCCCCCAAGCGTTCACATGGAACATCGGTACAATTGCCATCGCCGCATCACTTTCCGATAAAGCAGCTGTATCCGCTAAACCGAGTGCCATACAATGCAATACAGTACTACGATGCGTATATACAACACCTTTTGGGTTTCCTGTAGTCGCTGACGTATAACACATACCAGCAGGTGTATTTTCATCAATATCTTTTACAAATTGGAAAGTTGGATCGCCTTCTTCTAATAGCTTTTCATAATGATATACAGGTTCTAGCGTAGTATTGGGAAGTTCATCTTTATCAGTCATAATAATGTAGGCTTGTACAGTTGATAATTGTGATTGAATATTTTCAACAAGTGGTACGAGATCTTCATCTATAAGTAGAATTCGATCTTCTGCGTGCTGAATAATGTATGAAATATGTTGAGGAGATAAACGAATATTAATTGTGTGTAAAACGGAAGTAATACCAGGAATAGCAAAATACGCTTCCACATGTCGATGATGATTCCACGCTAACGTTCCTATACGCTCGCCTTCTTTAATTCCTAATTTTTTTAACGCACTAGAAAGCCTTCTCGTCCTTTCACCTAACTGCTTATACGTTAATGTCGTAACTGTGTCATGTGTCCGTGAAACAATTTCTTTCTTTGAAAACAGTTTTTCTGCTCTTTCCATCATAGAACTAATTGTTAGCGGTACATTCATCATCATATTGGTTATATCCCCCTTTAAAGCGTTTTCATTTCTGTATATTATAACAGACTTCTACAAATAATTACGATATTTTTTCTGTATTTTCTGAATTATTTCTTTGGAAATAATTCAGAACGATAAAAAACATATTTTGAATACATTGATTCGAAACATGTTTTTTATTTTTTATAAACTATCTACCTTTTTTCTTACTTTCTTTTTCATTTTAAAAATAAAACGATTACTGTATTCCTTATTTTCTACTAAAATTCGATACATCTCCCACACTCCTACAACACGAACAAAAAGATAGACTCCAATAGCAATAAGTACAACACAGTACGGATAATACTGCACTAATTCTCCTGAAGTGATATGCTTTTTCTCAAATAAAAATGGTATCGCTCCTGCTGCTATAAAACAAAATCCAACGATCATTACTGCAGCATACTTCTTCTTAATTACTTCATATCTTTTTGTCAATTCTTTTAGAAAGTTTTGATCAAATAGTAATTCTTCTTTTTTTAATACATTGTATCGACTCTCTTCTATCGTTACAGGTACCATCATCGCTCCAATTCCAAGGACAGCAATGATAATGACAAGGAATGTAGACATTGTTGCATTTTCTTTAAATAATAAATACGGTATTGTAGATAAAATAAGCAAGCTAAATCCTAATGCGATATATTTAGAAATTTTTTGCCCATACACTATATACCCTTCCGCCATTTCCTTACTTACATAATAACCATTTTCCTTTTCATTACTTTGCTCAGCAGTTTCTTTTAATAAGTAATCAAGAGATACTTCAAATACATTTCCAATCATTATTAGTTTTTCGGTTTCAGGAAAACCTTGACCATTTTCCCATTTACTAACCGCTTGTCTTGTTGTGTTTAATTTCTCAGCTAACGCTTCTTGAGAAAGGCCTTTTTCCTTTCTTAATTTAAAAAGCTTCTCACCAAATTCCATATGTGTGTCCCCCTTTGTTTTCTTAACTAAATTGTATGTAAACATTGCTCTTATCTCTATCTTCCTGTGGTTGCACTTTGTCAACTTACGGTTGCGATTGTGTTATATAGCGGTTTTGTATACGATTTAGCTAGTTTTCTTCTATGATTGTGGTATTAAGAAAAACAATATTTCTCAATAACCAATTATAACAATTAAAGGTAATTATTGTTATACGTAAAACAAAAACCCCCTTATTCAATTAAAGGAGTTTTCAATATAAAATATTTCATTGATTCATATATCTTTTCCTAGATATACAATACCTTTTCGTATCACGATACTTACCTTTAATGAACAAATCCTTTTGAATTGTACAATCGTATTCCATATTCAAACGTTTCATTAATTTTTCAGATGCTTCATTTTCTGAATTACATCCTGCTTCAATACTATTAAGACGTAACTCATTAAAACCATAGCTAAAAAAAGCTGAAGCCGCCTCGGTAGCTAATCCTCTACCCCAATATTTTCGTGATAAGGCGTATGCAATTTCCGCTTTATGTTCAGTTACATCATATTTTATAAATCCACAAGTCCCTATGAGTTTTTGTTCCTCTCTTAATACAATTCCAAAGGGAGCTACCTTTTCTTTCTCATATTGACTCACAATTTCTTCTATATATTTTTGTGTGTCATGTAACGATTGATGAGCATCCCATACTGTATACGTTGACATTTCTTTATCTGAGGCATACTCATATATATGTAAAATATCACTCATATTAATTTCCCTTAATATAAGACGTTTCGTATACAACGCTGGATATGACCACTTCTCAACAATCATAGCGGCTTCTGCTTAAACCTTTCATAATTCCGTACCTTTAATGAAAGGATATTCCCGCAATCTGTACAAATATAAGCATCCACTGGTGAAGATGTGAACATCGTTTCCTTTTTCCGTATTTGTGCATAACCGATAAACTCACCTTCTCCTATGTTTTGAGAACCGCAATGAGAGCATGTCTGCACGTCTTTCTGTTTCATGAGAGCACCACCTTTAATCTGTTTCCACTCCCTTCGACAGTTCGTTTCCATTTCCCTTCCAAAAAACCTCTTATTCTCTTACATTTCAACAGGAATCTCAGAAGAAAAATCGTATATGTACTATGAACTATATTAATTGACGGAGGAATCGTATGAGTACAATTATGACAGTCAATACAGCACAAGAAATTGAAAACGCAGAAATACATATGCTTTCTTCTAGATTAGAGGCACTACAAACAATAAGCGGCAACCCAATGCAAGTACAAACGAAAAAGTTCGGGAGTGCCACTGCCTTTTCATCAAAAGTAATTGCTGGTCCTGCTTTTAATACAGTAAAGGGCATTACATTTACAAATACAGGTGAGATAGATGAAATCATCGCTTATTATCAATCACTACAAATCCCTTGCCGTTTTGAAATTACACCAGCGCAAGGTACAACTGAATTATTTCAATACTTATCTCAAAAAAATTTTTATCAATCTAACTTCCATACCGCTTTATATAGTTTACCAAGAGAAGACTCATCGCTGCTGCCTTCTAACATTTCAGTACGCCAACTAAAAGAAAATGAATTCAATATTTTTGCAGACATATATGTACGTGGATTTAACATGCCATCCTTTACAAAATATGGTGTGCACCAAAATAACGAAATTCTTTACAATAAACCAGGATGGTATTTTTTCATAGCCGAAGTTCAAAACACTCCTGCTAGTATAGGGGTACTTTATATAAATAAAGGTGTTGCTTCATTAGCTGCTTCTGCTACTTTGCCAGAATTTCAACGTAAAGGTTGTCATACCGCATTAATTCAAAAACGAATTGAGACCGCTGTTGCATCCAATTGCAATTTAATAGTTGGACAAGCTCGATTTGGTAGCGGCAGTCAAAATAATATGGAACGTGCCCATATGAAAATTGCTTATACAAAATCAATATGGACTGCGAAAGACATATAATTAACTTTCTTTTTCTTTCTATTACGAATGTATACATTTTATGACAATTACCTTTCTATCCTGTTACTCATTTGAATATTCGAAATAAATTTGTTACGCTATTACTAGATACATCATTCAACTTGCAATATGAAAAGAGAATTCTACTCAAACTACAAGGAGGAGAAATGTATGACTAAACATGATCATGGTTTAAAAGAAAAAGTAGAAGGTGCCATTGATAAGGTAAAGGGTGAAGTAAAGGAAGTTGTCGGGAAAGTAACTGACAATAAAAAATTACAAGCCGAGGGAAAATGGGATAAGGTGAAAGGCACTGCTAAAGATACTGTCGGTAATGTAAAAGAGAAAATACATGAATATAAAGAGAACAAATAAAAAAGAGCCACGATGTATGGTCGTGCAAGTAGTAAGTTACTAGATCTGAGAAGATTGTCAGCTACTCAAAAATGAAAATACAACCGAGAAAGTAAGAGAGTTTGTATTTTACATTTACCCATAAGATCATTTTAAAATGACAAATAGATGCCTCAAGGCATCTATTTGTCTATAAAGAACTATTTTACTTCTATTGTATAATTACCTAATCCTAATCACTCAGGTTTTTCCTTACTAACATTTTCTAACATAATGCCTTTGCTAGAGTATAAGATTACTTTTACATCTTATTTTGTGAAATTTGGTTTTAGGTCACCTGTATACGGTTCATGCTCAACAAAGATTTTTATATCTTTTCCATTCGCATCTTTCCCTATTCTTGTATACGTAAATTTATCTTTATTTAACTCTGTAAGTTCAAGGACCGCACCATATTTATTATTTCCTAACGAAACGTGAGCTCTTATTTTATTGTCATGTACAACATCGAAGAAACCATAATCCCCACGACTTATCCCTGTATTCATATTGAAAAACTCATATTTATTTGTATTTTTATCATATTTTGCTAGACTGATTAAGTTAGAGTTGTAGTTTGTTACATTATTACCCTGTTCATCTAATACCACTGTTCCGTTCCATAGAGTACTAGATAAGATTTCATCTCCATCAACGTCTGTAACTATTTTACCCGTCGAGCTTTCTAAATTTTTATCAGGTCGGGTAAAAGAAAGCTCTTTTTCTTGATAAGGAACATGCTCAACAAATACTTCTACATCGTTCCCTTTTGCATCTTTCCCCATCCTTTTATATGTAAATTTCTCCTTGTCTAATTGCGTTAATTCAACAACTGCTTGATAATTTTGCGTTTCAGAAATTAACACTCTTTTCTTTCCATCGTTGGTTATAAAATAGGTACCGCTATCATTACGACTCTCTCCTGTATTTGCATTAAAAAATTCATACCTTGCAGTTTTAGCATCATATTTTACAAACCCGATGAAATTTTGATTTTCTTTCGTTAAATCATTATGATCTTTGTCATAGACTTTTGTCCCTTTCCAGTTTGTTTCACCAAGTATACTAGCTAGTAGCTGCCCTTTCGTTTGTTGAGTTTCTTGTATTGCATTGTATAAAAATTGTGCATACTGTTCACGCGTCACATCCATACTTGGAGCGAATTCCCCTCCTCCTACTCCTTTTGCAATATTATTTGTTTGAACAGCACTAATTGCATTTCTTGCCCATGAGTTCGTTGAAACGTCATTAAAAGTATGATCACTCTTTGCCTTTAAATGAAAAGCATTTGTAAGAACCTGTGCCATTTCTGCACGTGTTAAGGATGCCTTCGGTCTAAAGTTCCCATACTCATCACCCTTAAAAACACCCATTTCTGTTAAAGACAAGATTTCCTTTATATAGCTTGTCGAATCTTCGCTTACGTCCCCATATGGGTTCTGATAATTTTTGTTTTCTGCCATATTAAAATAACGATACATTAAAGCTGCAACTTGTTCGCGTGTTACGTTATCTCCAAAACCAAATCTTCCATCATCATAGCCGAAAATAATTTTCTCACCTGTTAATTGATGAATCGCCTCATATGACCAGTGCCCCTTTGGAACATCTTTGAATACACCAGTATGATTCGTTTGTGGTGTAACCTCCTCTGCTTTCACCTCTCCATTTTTTTCACTTAATAGGCTTCCACCTAAAACTGCTGATATGATACATGTTTTTAAAATTGTTTTATTCATAGCTTCCCAATCCCTTCCTTCATTTAACAAAGAATTACACCACTTATCTTCCAAAAGAAGATTCTATGTGAACAATTCATGTTTTAAATTTTGATTACAGCTAATTGGTTACACCTCCAAAGTTCTTTTTCGTAGTATCCATAGCTGTTATATATAGGAATTATAAATAGCAACTATAAATTGCCCATAAATAAATTATTAAAAAAAGATAAAATTAAGATAATATATTTTTAATCTCAATCAAAAAAAACGTTATTCTTTCTCATCTAGCTTGTTAAGAAAGAATAACGTTTTTTTAATTCTAGGGTCCCTTTTGGAAAAAAAGAGGTTTATTTTATATGTCCAAAAACAATTTCACGGTCTTTTCCAAACAAAACATCGGAAAAAAGCCGTGGCATATACTTATTTTATAATTGACGGAAGACGACCAAAATAGCTCTTTTTACTTCCCTTCATTCTTCTCTAACACATACAAGTCTTCTTCAATATTCGTTAATTTCTCACTTACAAGCTTTCTTGCATCTCCAATTGCTTGATTGTATGCAAATGGTCCAACTAATTTAATCATTTCCTCTATTAAACGTTCTGCTTGGAAACGTCCAATTTCATCTAAATCTTCTTCAACGAAAAATTGCTGAATTTGTGCTACAAGCTCTTCTTTTTTATCAGTCGGTATTTTTATGTTCATCATCATGAGTTACTCCTCTATATTTAAGATAATACTTTTCTTAACTCTACCATAGAAAAGCGATTTCCTGGACAAGTTTTTGTAACCCCTTCTAACTCCCTATGGCCGAGTATATTCCCTTTCTCTATGGCAAACTGCTTCATAAACATTTTACATAAAGAATATAATGAATTCATTTGTGCAGTAGTTGGATCATATTTATCAAAATTTCCCGTCATACATATTCCAATTGTATTACTATTATTATCTTTCGCATGTGCTCCAATATGTAAACCTCGTCCTTCGACTACAGTTCCATCTTCTTCAATAAAATAATTGTAACCAATCCCGCTCCATCCTCTTACCTTTTGATGAAATTCGTGAGTTTTATACACATCCCAGCCATCTTCTGACGTATGGTGGATAATCAGTTTATTTACTTTTTCTAAAGGAACTAACTCATTTTGAAACGTTAAATTTGCACATTTAATTTCCATATGAACATCCTCCTCTTACAAATCGATCATAATAACTGTTTTATCATCTGGTCTTATTCTATTTTCTCCTTCTAACCTTTCAATGATTGCTACATATTCTTTTATACTATTCTTTCTTATATATGCTACAGTTTGTTCTAACGACCATTCTGGGTGAAACAATCCGTCTGAACAAATAAAAATCCCACTTACTTCAGCTACCTGTAATTCACCATATTGTAAATAATCCATAGCTTCTTTCATCCCATTTGCAACTGAATAGCCGTTTGGCATATTTGCAAGATAGCGATTGTATTTTAACTGCTCCCGAACATCTTGAAAAACGTGTTCTTCCGGGACTGGTAATCCTTTTTTACGATCCTCTTCCCTCTTCTTTTTTGCGCGTTTACTAATTCCCTTAACTGTATCTTTCGTTAATACTCTTATCGCTCCATCCTGAAGTATTGCAACGATCATACAATCACCTAATTGTGCATATTCAAGTTTATCGCCTTCTATTTGAACTGCTGCAATACATGTACACCACAGATGGTCTTTTTTTCTCGTATCAACCTTGTACTCTAGCATCTTGTTTTGCAATAATTCATTCGCCTTTGCAACTTCATCTTGTAAACTATTGATCTCTCGTAGCGAAGTAAAATGACTTGCAAATAAATGTGAAGCGATGTATGCTCCATTATGTCCTTCTTCATCACAAAATGGAACTAACGGTGTTGCTCCATCGCATACACCGTAAATCATTTTATCTTCATTACAAAAAAATGAATCCTCACACTCTTGTTTTAAAGGACTCTTCTGTTGATACGTCGTTATCTTCATATCTGTATCCCCTCCCAATTTATCAAACACTCGAACTATTTAGATTAATCTAATTTTCCAAAATAAACTGTTTTCCCAAAAAACTTTCAATTTCATATATAATCTTGAAATAATATGATTATTTAGTGAAGGACGGGAAAGAGATGGTCAGATTTCTTGGTGTTATTTTTGGTTCTATTATTATCGCAATTGCCTTTAATCTTTTCCTTATCCCCCATAAAATTTTAAGTAGTGGAATTGGCGGAATTGCTATTATTTTAGGGATTGTAACCCCTGTAAACACAGGTATTATTAACTTTGTATTGAACTTACCTATCCTTATTTTAGGATACATAGGTCTTGGAAAAAAAGTAATTTTTAACACGGTTGTTTCTGTAATTGTATTATCTGTTGCATTATACTATGTTCCAGTAAAAGTCGTAGCAACAGATCCACTTTTATCATCTGTATTTGGCGGTGTCATCGCCGGAGCTGGTATTGGTCTTGTCTTTAACTGCCATGGTTCAACTGGTGGATTTGATATTATCGGTATGTTGTTATCTCGTAAGCGAGATATTAAACTTGGTGGATTCCTTATTGCATTAAACACTGTTGTTGTTGTCATTGCAGGATTTTTCTTCACTTGGGATGTTGCCCTTACAAGCTTACTTTCAATTTATGTAACTGGTAAAGTAATTGATGCCGTTCATACGAAACATCGTAAAGTTACACTTATGATTGTAACAAATCAAGCAGAAGAAATGAAAAAAAAGCTTCTTTCAACTGTAGTACGTGGAATTACGTTACTTGATGGTGAAGGTGCTTATTCAAACGAGAAAAAACGTGTACTTATGACAGTCGTTTCACGTGAAGAATTAGCAAGTATGAAACTAACGATTTCGGAAATTGATCCTCATGCATTCGTTAATATTACGGAGACTGTTGAAGTATTAGGATTGTTTAGAAAAGTGTAAAAAACTAGGTGGACCTTCACCTAGTTTTTATTTTCCATAAATTCAATTCGATTTCCAAACGGATCTGACACGTAAAATCTGATTATATCTGGTCGCGCATGATCATCTATTACTTCAACATCTTGCTTTATTAACTCTTGTTTAAATTCATCAATTTTTAAAACATAAAAAGCTGGATGCGCTTTTTTAGCTGGATTAAAGTTTTGCTCAACTCCGATATGAATCTCTTGATTTCCACACTTAAACCAACACCCACCACGCTTCTTTAATTCCTCCGGCTTTGGAATTTCCTCCATTCCAATTTTATTACCATAAAATTCTCGCGCTTCTTCTTCACATCCTACGGGCGCAGCTACTTGTACATGATCAATTCCTTGAATATAATTTTTCATATTCCTTCCCCCTCTTCTAGTCTAATCGTATAACGAAAACACATTCATGTAACTTACAGAAAATTAATTAAGCAATATAAGATTCTCTTATTACTACCTTTTATACCTTCCACTAATAATAAAAAAAGAAAATTTATTCTGTAATTTCCATTTTTTATAGAAATAAACGTCACACCTATATTATAGTTATTAATAGATCCATCTTTTTTAGATGCTAATTGTACGGAGGAAATATTATGAGTCGTAAAAAATATTCATCTACTCAAAAAAAGCGTCATCCGAACGTATCTGGACGCCTGCGAAACCATATACAAAATCGTTCTTTAGCAGAAATGTATGCATCTCTTTTTGAACATAACCCTGATAGTATTATTTCATTGAATTTAGAAGGAGTTATTTTACATATTAACCCCTCTGCGGAAAGAATATTAGGTTATACTTCTAACGAATTAGAGCGAAAAACAATCACTTCTATTTTAGAAGCACATATTTCTGATCAAGTGCTACAATACATAAAAAATGCTGCAGCTGACAATCAAAAAGAGTATATCGTCTCTATTTATCATAAAGACGGATATTTACTAGATGTCGTAACAAAATTAGTTCCTATTTTTGTTAAAAACCGTTTAACAGGTGTATACGCCATTATGAAACCCCTTGAAAAATCAGAAAGAATTGAGAAAGTATTACAAGAGAGTGAGAAACGATTACGCACATTAATGAATTCAATGCCTGCATTTGTTATTTTTAAGGATCATGAAGGACGCTGGCTTGAAGCGAATGACTATGCGCTTTCTTGTTTCAATTTCCATAACGTTCCTTATCATGGAAAAAAAGATAATGAACTCATTCAATATAACGAAGCATACCGCGAATCTTTTTTGCATTGTGAAGAAGTCGATGAACTAACATGGCAAAAAGGACAAATTCTTCACGGAGAGGAATTTATTATACATAGAAATGATTTCGACTTAGTTTTAAGCATTTCAAAAGTCCCACTCTTCCATCCTGATGGCTCACGCAAAGGTCTTATAGTGATGGGAAGAGACGTTACCGAACTAAAAGAAACTGAAAAGTTATTACGGAAATCCGAAAAACTTGCAGTAGTAGGACAACTGACAGCCGGAATTGCCCATGAAATTAGAAACCCGCTCACTTCATTAAAAGGATTTTTAACGTTATTACATCCAGAAATAAATGAGGAAAATAAATGGTATGTGGACGTTATGTTGAGTGAGATTTCACAAATGGAATCTATAACAAGCCAATTTATGGCGATGTCTAAACCACAAGTGTTATCTATTCATACATGCAACGTACAAACATTAATTGAAGAAGTTGTAACTTTTATTTTACCAACAGCAGTTATGCATAGCGTTCATATCATCATGGATCATTTCGATTATATTTCTGACATTCAATGTGACAGTAATCAATTAAAACAAGTTTTGATTAACATATTAAAAAATGCAATCGAGGCGATGCCTGCTGGTGGTAACATATTCATTCAAACAGCTTCGTTAGAAAATGATTTTGTTTCAATACGCATTATGGATGAAGGTTGTGGGATTCCTGAAGAGCGCATGGCTCGTCTTGGCGAACCTTTTTATAGCTTGAAAGAAAAAGGAACTGGCCTTGGCTTAATGATGTGCTATAAAATCATTCAAGAGCATCACGGAAAATTATTCATTTCCAGTGAATTAAACATAGGAACAACTGTCGATATCCAATTACCGATTGCTACAGCTCAGCCTGTAACAAACTCTTAACTATGCTACATTAATATAGTAAAAGACATCTGTTATAAGTAGTCGGGTTATTGTGGAAAACATCTACACTAATACGTTAAAAAGCTCAAAGTCCCTATATGACTCTGAGCTTTATTTTTGTATACGATTTATTTTATTAAATCCACTCTTTTCCATGTTTACGAATAAACTGAATATCATTTTCATAATGTTCAAGATGCCCTTCATCTATCATCTTTTGGAAGTTCATCTCGCCTTCTAGTGCTTTTCTTTTCATGTATTTACATAATCCTTCTAATCGTAGAAGTACCATCTCCAAATAATCCTCGGCGATGCCATCACTTTTATAGGACTCAAAAAACAATTTAACTCTTTGCTTTATGCGGTCTGCATGCTGTAATGAATTATAATAAACCGCCGCACCTGTTTCCTTATAATAAACTCTACTTAATGGGACACAAGTGTAAAGAGTATAGGCTATGTCCCAAAGTCTTGGTCCAGGACCAGCAACATCAAAATCAATAATACCTACTGGTTTTTCGTTATTAAAAATAATGTTGTATATTGCAAAATCATTGTGGCATACAACCTCTATTTTATTTGGAGTATTATCCATCGGTTTCCAATCATCTGATAACGGGAAATCACTCACAGCATCATGATAAAGACGGAGCATCTTCGCTATTTCTTTTAAAACATCATTAGACCACATGTACTCTTTTAAAGGGTAATTACCAGCTTCTCCTTCAATAAATGATAATATCTCTCTATCTTTATCATCAATACCTAAAAACTTTGGTGCATAACTAAAACCTTTGTTTTCCAAATGGTTTAATAGCTTATGAATTCGGGTACTGCCTTTCTTTAATTCTCGTCGAACAGTATCTTCCGAACGATATACGTTTGAGACATTCCCTCCCGTTAGCATTTCTTCATTTTCGTAGTTTGACATCTAATAGTCCCCCTCCATTATTCTACATTTTCTTTATATTTTAACATAACTTTCCTATTCTCTTTTAACCCCTTAAATTACAACAAAAAAATCGAGTATAAAATCTTTATGATTTTACACTCGATTTAGTCTACTATTTATGCATGTGAAAATATTTTTTCATACCATTCTGTTGCCTTCTCTACTTCATTCATCGTTAATTGATGTCCTCTATTTTCCCAATGCATTGTTACATTAGCATCTACATTTTCTAATAGCATCTTCAATTCCTCTGACTCAGAAGGTGAACAAATTGGATCATTTGTTCCAGCAGCGATAAATACGAATTTCTCTGCTAAATTAGGTAATTGTATTCCTCTTCTAGGCACCATTGGGTGATGAAGGACTGCACCTTTTAATGCATTTTCGTAATGGAATAATAAGCTCGCCGCAATATTTGCTCCATTTGAATACCCAACAGCTACGATATTATCTCTATCAAATTCATATGTTTTTGCTGCTTCATTTAAAAATTCATTTAATTCCTTCGTACGGAAAACAAGATCCTCTTCATCAAAAATACCTTCTGCTAATCGGCGGAAGAAACGAGGCATCCCATTTTCTAATACATTTCCACGAACACTTAATACAGAAGCTTCCCGATCAATTCTTTCTGCAAGCGGTAATAAATCTAATTCATTTCCTCCTGTACCATGAAGCAATAACAACACTGGTTTTGACGTATCTTTTCCTTTTTGAAAAACATGTTTCATCATATTCCTTTTCCCCTTTCAATCACTTTAATCTAGATTTCTCACTTCAAATGGTAAGAGTGTCTGTTCAATTTGTTTTCTATGTTGTTCATATCGATCCGGTAATTTTAACTCCTCACCCATCGTCTCTAAAGATTCGTCATGGGCAAAACCAGGAGGGTCTGTTGCAATTTCAAATAAGATTTCGCCGTGTTCTCTAAAATAAATTGCGTTAAAATAGTTTCGGTCTTGTACAGGGGTTACACCATATCCAAAGCGAGACACATGCTCTTTCCAGTCTAATTGATCAGCATCATCACTCGCTCTCCAAGCAATATGATGAACTGTACCAACACCCATTTGCCCACGTCCAATTGTTGATAATCTCAAATCGATAATATTTCCAATATCAGCAGAAGAACGGCACCGCATAAACTCTCCCTCTTCTCCTACTTTCTCAAGACCCATAACATGCTCTAACAATTCAGCAGTTTTTTGAGGTTGTGCAGATAAAAGAACAGCACCGCCAAATCCTTTAATTGCTACTTCTGGCGTAACTTCCCCAAAAGTCCAATTATTTAATTCGCCCTCTTCTCTTTCAACTAATTCTATATGCAAACCATGTGGATCATCAAATTCTATATACTGTTCTCCAAACCGAGTCATTTTTGTATACGGTACGTCGAATTTTTCTAATCTATTTTCCCAAAACTCCATTGTACCTTTTGGTACGACATAAGACGTAATGCCTACTTGACCGTCCCCAATAATACCTTGACGAGCACCTGCCCATGGAAAAAACGTAATAATTGTTCCAGGCTTTCCTCCTGTATTACCAAAATAAAGATGATACGTACCTGGATCATCAAAATTCACTGTTTGTTTTACTAAACGCAATCCTAATACACCTGCATAAAAATCTACATTTTCTTGTGGGTGACCTACGATTGCTGTAATGTGATGAATTCCCATCGTTTTCTTTTCCACTTTCTCCACCCCTTTTTTTATTTCATTACAAAAAACGTTTATTCGCTAAAATTCATTATTCATTTTGTCCATATGATAAAGTTCAATCCGCAATACTATCTTTTTCAAAATTGAGGTATCTCTCTAAAAAACTAACATATTTCATTTAGTTCAAAAATTATCTCGAATTCGAGATAATTCACAAAAAAAACTACAGTTCTTATGATTATATTTTAAATATTGATTTTATGATTTTGACTATCCTTCAAAAAATATCTTGAATTCGAGATTTATTATAGTCTAATTAGTTTTTATTGTCAATGCAGATATCGTTTCATTTTTTCATCAAAAACAATATTCTGACAACTAATCTCCATCAAATAATTTGTTTGAAAAAGACCAACCGAAAAACGGGAACATCCATGTAATAAATTTCTACTTTTCCCATAACCAAAAAAGCCATACAAATGTATGACTTTTTTGATTATTTTTTGTTCAGCTACATATTTACTTCCCAATTACGGAAGGAAACAATTCCGAAAGTGGAACTACTTTCCCCATCTCATCTTTAAACACAATATGCTCTCTCGTTAAATGGCGCGGGCTCTTTACCCCTGCTGCTGCCGCTAATGAAAACAAACTATATCTCATACTAATAACATAGTTCATTACTCGCCATTTTTTCTCATACGGATCTAATGCTTTTTGGTAGTGTGGATTCGTGGTTGCAACCCCAGATGGGCATTGCCCTGAATTACATTGAAGTGCCATAATACAACCGCTTGCCATCATAAATCCGCGTGCTGAATTTACGGCATCTGCACCGATAGCTAAAGCAATCGCCACTTTATCTGGCGTGATTAATTTCCCGGAGGCAAACACCTTTAATTTATCCCTGACACCGTAATGATTTGCTGTATCAATAAATGTAAGTAATGCCGGTATAAGCGGAAGCCCCATACTATCTGCCATCGATTTATATGTTGCCCCTGATCCACCTTCTGAACCGTCGATTGTAATAAAATCTGGATAGATGTTTAATTCTTTCATTGCTTTTAATAAATCTTCCAAAGGCTTCTGTTGACCAATTACAATTTTCATGCCCACTGGTTTACCACCGTTTTCTTGTAAATCTTGAATAAAATATAAAGCCTCTGCGGCACTACTAATAAATGAAAAACGATTTGGCGAATTAATCGTTTCTCCTTCTCGTACTTTCCGAACGGAAGCGATTTTCTCATTTACCTTCTGTCCTTCTAAATGACCACCACGTATTTTTGCTCCTTGCCCAAATTTCAATTCAAACGCTTTAATATTACTTTCTTTCGCCTTCTCCATAAATTCCTTCATCGAAAAATTCCCGTCCTCGTCACGGTATCCAAATAATCCCGGACCAATTTGGGCAACGATATTTGCACCCGTATGTAAATGTTCTGGAATGACGCCCCCTTCCCCAGTATTAATCCACGAACCACCTGCCATTTTTGCACCAAACCCAGCTGATAAAATATAATTTTCTCCAATCGCACCGTAAGATGTCGCTGACGCTCCAAACATCCCATACAGTTTCCATGGATATTTACGATTTTCGCCCACTATAATTGCATCTTCTTCTTCATACAACCAAAGGTTTGTTGTATCCGCTGTCAATTTTTCTCTTCTTGAAAATAACCCTTCTTTATGAATCATATATTTTTTGCCCTCACGTTCTTGCGTGAGATTCACACTTAATTCATCTGTTAATGTGGGGAATAATGTATTAGCAATATAATAGCCAGATTCCTCAAAATCTCGTTTTGATCCAAAACCAAGTATTTCAGAACGGTATTTTGCTAGAAACATAACACTTTGAAAATCGTAGCGCGAAAAGGGCTTTCCGTCAGTATCATGATCAAACCAATATTGCCGAAATTCCGGGCCTATTTTTTCGAGTAAATAGCGCATTCTACCTAAGTATGGATGCAGTTTTAATATAGAATGATGCGTCCGTTTTTTAATAAAAAATGTAATGATAAAAAAGACAATTAAAAGTAGCATCAAAAAGAGCAATATACTAATAATAATGAGTAGCGCTTCACTCATTCCGCTTCCCCCTATATATGAAATTCCATAATAAAAAGAGAACACTCCATGTGTTCTCTTTTTATCCTTATTCACACTAACGTAGCAAGATGCTCTTTCGCGTCATATTCAACCAAACTTTCAGCATTTTTAATTCGCTGAACAAAATCTGGATTAGCGATTAATGGTCTTCCGAACGCCGCTACATCAATTGTTCCTTCTTGCAGTGCTTCTTCTGCCTCTTTCGGATTCAAATTACCTACTCCTACGATAGTACTATCCCAATACTTTCTTACTAATTGATGAAAATTCTTGCCGTCAGCAATAACTTGCGTATAATTCATCGTTGAAGGGTGAATCATCGTTAATCCAACTTCTTTAAACATATTTACAAACGTTTCAATTGCAAGTTCAGGATGTTCCCACATATAAGTAGGATTATCACCTTTAAAGGCAGAGAAGCGAAGAAGCGTTTTATCAGCTCCAACTGCTTCAATTACAGCCTGAACAACTTCTTTCATAAACGTTAACCTTTGTTTTAAGTCACCGCCGTATTTATCAATACGCTTATTCGCAAATTCATAAGTAAATTGGTCAATTAAATATCCGTGTGCACCGTGAATTTCTACACCATCAAATCCAGCTTCTATCGCATTCTTTGCGGCTTGTGCATATTGACCGATAACTTCTTTTATTTCTTCTATTGTCATTGCTTCTGGTGTATCAAACGGTTTACGAAAACGCGGAACATTCCCCTCCGCAGCAATAGCAGAAGGTGCTTGCGGCATTTGATCACCAATTATTTCGTGATGACTCATACGTCCAACATGCCATATTTGAGCAATAATCGTTCCGCCTTCTTTATGTACTGCCTCTGTAACAGGTTTCCAAGAATCGACTTGCGCTTGTGTATAAATACCTGGTACTCCTGGATTCCCTTTTGCTCTCGGGCTAATGACAATTCCTTCTGTAATAATTAGTCCAATCCCATCAGCAGCACGTTTTCGGTAATATTCGACTACGTCAGCACCAACGACTCCAGTCTCATTATTTGCAAAACATCTCGTCATCGGTGCCATCGCTATGCGATTACGAAGAGACCAAGATCCAATTTGAATCGGATGAAATAACTTCGTTTCTTCAATATTTTCAAAAGACCCCCAAGCGTTTATATTTGTTCCTTCATAAATACTTGCCGCTTTATTATTCGAACTTGTCATTTTTCTTCCCCCTAAAAAAATCTAACTATAATCGCATCATACTTACTTTTAGATAGTAACGTCAATTTATACGCTCTTACGTAGGAATATTCGTATAATAAAACTAACCGTTTTTAACTTTAAGGGTTCTGAAATTCAAGAATCTACTGTTTATTCTAATGTCCAGTAAGTGGATGAGGAAAATACTTATTAAGTGGATGTTTTCTTTTTTTCTAGTTTTATTACTATAGAATATATTGGTAATTAATTATTTAACTATTTACTAACCAAAAAGAACCTGTTTCCAATGTACTATGTTCAAACTTACACTAACGAGGTTTCAATAATTCATTTGTTTTTTAATTATACCAACGAAATTTTAGGAACTAATAAAAGACTCCTAGATAGTTGAAAGTATTTTTTCTTATTTAACTTTTAGAAAGAAGGATAACATTGAAAACAAAAGCTATCGTTTCTACACCTGAAAAAGATTTTAATATGCAAGAAGTATACTTAGACGAGATTAAAAACGATGAAGTATTAGTAAAAATTATCGCTTCGGGTATATGTCATACAGATGCAACAGTTTTAGACGGTACAATGCCAACACCAAAACCAGTTGTTTTAGGACATGAAGGTTCTGGTATCGTGGAAAAAGTGGGAAGTAATGTAACATCGGTTAAACCTGGTGACCATGTTGTACTTGGATTTTCTTACTGTGGTCATTGTGAAAATTGCTTAGATGGTAATGCTGCCGCTTGCGAAAATATGATTGAATTAAACTTCTCTGGAAAAAACAAACGCCATGTAACACCTATACACGATCTTAACAATAATGACATTTCTCAATTCTTCGGCCAATCTTCATTCGCATACCATGCCGTTGTTAATGAGAATAATGCTGTAAAAGTACCAAAAGATGTTGATATACGTTTATTAGGACCACTTGGTTGTGGAATTATGACTGGTAGCGGTACGATCCTAAATTCATTACAGCCAAAACCAGGTAGTAGCCTAGTTGTATTTGGAACCGGTGCTGTTGGCCTTAGTGGCTTAATGGCAGCTAAAATTGCTGGATGTACTACAATTATTGCCATTGATATTCATGATAGTCGTTTAGAATTAGCGAAGGAATTAGGGGCTACACACACGATTAATAGCTTAAACGAAGATCCAGTTGCCAAAATTAAAGAAATTACAAACGGTGGAGCTAATTACTCATTTGAAACAACTGGCGTAAATATTGTTACACTGCAATCCATTCAATGCTTACGAGTAAAAGGTACAATGGCAACTGTTGCTGTTGGTAAAAAGGATTTAACTTTAAACGTAACAAATGAAATTGTCGTAAAAGCTATTACAATTAAAGGGGTAGTTGAAGGTGATGCAGTACCACAACTATTCATTCCAAAATTAATTAATTTCTATCAAAAAGGACTATTCCCATTCGATAAGTTTGTACAATTCTATTCTTTTGAAGAAATTGCTCAAGCATTTGAAGATTCTAAAACAGGAAAAACGATTAAACCTATTATCGTAATGGAGTAACATTTGTTTACTTTTTCCCGATAACTAACAAAAATATCCTGAAATGGAATAAGTAAAATTAAAAAGGTTTCCTAAGTAGGAAACCTTTTTTAGTTGACCATATAAGGCTAACAATTCGTTTATCTCTTTTAAATAAAGAAAATAAACAATTATTATCTCCTCACATATGGAAAATCTCTTAACAATAGAAGTGGGAGTGGTTCAGTATTCTTCTAAAAATAATAACTTATATACCTAAAACAATGAAAGCCCTACCTCTCTTTCATCCTTACGGCTCCTCGTCCGTGCCAGTGTGAATCAGGATTGCAAAAATCAAGTAACTATTTTATCGAGTTATTTAATTAAACTTCGAACATTCGTAAAAGAAATTTAAAAATAAAAATGGATTAAATTGTAGTAATAACAAAAGAGGTTAATGCTCTAAAAGTGGTTTGAAAGAGTTGAATGTCTTTGAAATGATTGATTTTCTATAATTATATTCCCAAAAAATTCAAGATCTTTTTTGGGATGTAATACATTATCTACAATGAATCTTAACAAAAGCTTTTTATTTGATTTTCTGTGATACCTTCAATTAATCCCAGCTCACTAATCAAAAATTCATGTGCGTTATCTAACATTTTCTTTTCGCTTGCATTAAGTGCTTTTTCTTTCTGCATACGTAATAAATCACGTACAACTTCAGCACCTTCTTGTATTTTACCCGTTTTTATTTTATCAGTGTTCAATTTATACCTTTGTTTCCACGTAAGTAATCTATCTGATTCCCCATGCTGAAAAATATCTATTATGTTTGTTAATGCCTTTATATCTGTAACTGGTCGTATATTTGAACTCAATATTTTCCCCATAGGAATCATTACTTCCATATTACTAGCTGACATTTTTATAACATAATACTGTCTTTTTTCTCCTGAGATTTCCTTTTCTTCTATGGCTTTAATTATACCTGCTCCGTGCATTGGATAAACGATGTTATCGCCAATTTGAAACAAATAATCCACCTCCATATATGGTAACCTTCTCAATCTTAACACACATTTATTTTTTTAGCAAAATTTTTATAATATCACAAAATTATTTTCTATGTCAATTTATTTACACATAAAAATTCAGGCTGTACAGAAACACTAAAAAACCCGCGATTTTGTTACATTTCTACACCCATTTTCTCCAATTTTATATACCTTGTAAAACAAAAAAAACACATCACTACATATAAGTAGCGATGTATTTTTATATAATGACAAAAACGGTTGCTTCAAAACTTCACACACGATCCTTCGCTTATATACTAACCTGTTTACTAATCGTTTCTCGCGCTAAAAGAAAACTCATAATCACTTGCGCAGCTACTCTACTCGTCATATCCCTAAAATCAAGAGTTGGATCAATCTCTACTATATCCATCCCTTGAACGAGTGGCTCTTTACCAAGGAATTCAATTGCATCAAGTAAAGTTGTACTATCCATCCCACCAGGGCCAATTGCTGGACAGCCCGGCGCAAACGCTTGGTCTAGTACGTCCATATCAAGAGAAATATAAATAGAAGTCACATCTTGTTTTCTTAATACTTCAATACTTTCTGAAATAAGATCTTTTATTTTTCGCTCTCTTACATCTTTCATTGTATACACTGTCACGCCATGCTCTTTTGCATATTCATGGTACGCTCGTGCATTTGAAAAATTACGAATCCCAATTTGAACGAGCTGTTTTCCTGTAATCACATCATTTTCTAGCAAACTACGGAACGGTGTACCATTTGATGGACCACCATCATCTAAATTACGTAAATCATGATGGGCATCAAATTGAATAATACCGACCTTCCCTTTAATATTTGCAAAACCAGTTATACTCGGAAAACTAATCGAGTGGTCACCACCAAGAACGATTGGTATCATTTTCGGATTTACTTTCGTCAAGTGACCAACTGTTTTCGCAATTCGGTTATGACTCTCTTTTATATCTGTCACATGCATCGTAATATCACCACAATCATGAAGAACACTTTCTTTCATATCGTGTTCTTCTGTAATTGCGTACGTGCTATATGCATCCAACATTGAACGAATTGTTTTTGGTGCAAAACATGCTCCTGAATGACTAATAGATGGTTTAGAAAGGGGCGCTCCAATTAAGGCAGCACCGAATATTTCCACACCTTCCTCCCAATTTTTAATCATTTCGCTCCACTTCGTCACTTCACGATCGATAAACTTTGCATTTTTCTTTAAATAGTGGCCGTGCTCCACGATTGTTCACCTCTTGTATATGCGATATTCCCATTCTTCCATACTGTATTTACATGACTTACGCCGTAATGGTACGGTACGTAAGCGTAATTATAAGCATCCCATAAAACTAAATCCGCCTTACGACCAACTCTAATTTTCCCAGCTACATCGCCTCGATTAATGGCATAAGATGAGTTCACTGTTACCGCATTCCAAACTTCTTCTGGTGTCATTTTCAGTTTCAGCATCGCAATGCTCATAATAAGCTGAATGTTTTCAGTTGGACAGCTACCTGGGTTAAAGTCTGTAGCTAAAGCAACTGCAACACCTTCATCAATCATTTTGCGGCCGCGTGCGAAGCTTTCTTTATTTAAATAGAAAGTTGTTCCTGGTAATAAAGTTGCTACTGTATTAGAATTCGCAAGCATTTCAATTCCTTTATCAGAAGCGCCAACTAAATGGTCCGCTGATGCTGCACCAATTTCAGCCGCTGCTTCCGCACCACCAAGAGGGTCGATTTCATCTGCATGAATTTTCACATCAAAGCCAAGCTCTTTCGCTTTTAATAAAAATTCTTTTGATTCTTCTACAGAGAACACACCTGTTTCACAGAAAATATCAACGAACTCAGCTAATTGCTTCTCTTTCATTTCTGGCAATAGATCTAGCATCCATTGTAAAAATTCTTTCGATTTTCCTTTGTACTCTTTCGGAACTGCATGAGCACCTAAAAATGTTGAAACTAAATCGATTGGATGCTCTTTTTGTAATTGTGCAGTTGCCTCTAATTGTTTCCATTCTGTCTCATCATCCAATCCGTAACCACTCTTCGCTTCTACAGTTGTAACTCCGAAAGATAGCATACGGTCTAAATGGAATTTAGCTTTTTGAACAAGTTCTTCTTTCGACGCTTGTTTCGTTGCATTTACAGTTGAAAGAATACCTCCACCTTGTTCTAAAATTTCCAAGTACGGAACTCCTTGTAGTTTTAGCGCGATTTCATTTTCACGAGATCCACCAAATACAAGATGAGTATGCGGATCAACAAGACCAGGAGAAACCATTTTCCCACCGCAATCAATAACCTCTTTTGCTTGTAATCCTTTAGCTTCTTCCGCTGTTCCAACGAAAGTAATTACACCATTTTCAATTCCAACCGCACCGTTTTCAATAACAGGAAGCGTATTCATCGCTTCCCGTCTTAACAAGCCATCTTCTTGATCCATTGTTAGTAATTGACCGATATTTATTAGTAAAGTGTCCAGCATGTTTCTTCCTCCTTATTTCATCATTGGAATGTTAACGCCTTTTTCTTTCGCAGTTTGAACCGCTAAGTCATAGCCTGCATCAACGTGACGAACAACACCCATACCAGGGTCAGAAGTTAATACGCGTTCAATACGTTTTGCCGCTGCTTCTGTTCCATCTGCAACGATAACCATTCCAGCGTGAAGTGAATAACCCATACCAACGCCACCACCGTGATGAACAGACACCCAGCTTGCACCGTTTACACTGTTAATTAATGCATTTAAAATTGGCCAGTCTGCTACTGCATCACTACCGTCTTTCATAGATTCTGTTTCACGGTTTGGAGATGCTACTGATCCACAATCTAAATGGTCACGGCCGATAACGATCGGTGCTGATAATTCACCATTAGCCACCATTTCATTAATAATGCGGCCAAATTTCGCACGCTCGCCATAACCAAGCCAACAAATACGTGATGGAAGACCTTGGAACTCAACTTGCTGACGTGCCATACGAATCCAATTACATAAATGCTCATTATCCGCGAACTCGCGTAAAATAACTTCGTCTGTTTTATAAATATCTTCTGGATCACCAGAAAGTGCTACCCAGCGAAATGGTCCTTTTCCTTCACAGAATAATGGACGGATAAATGCTGGAACGAATCCCGGGAAATCGAAAGCATTTTTTAATCCTTCATCGAAAGCAACTTGGCGAATGTTATTTCCGTAATCAAATGTAATCGCGCCTTTTTCTTGCATTGCAAGCATTGCTTCTACATGTTTTTTCATACTTTCTTTTGATAATTGTACGTAACGTTCTGGATCTTCTTCACGAAGCTTCGCTGCTTCTTCTACTGTGTAACCTACTGGAATATAACCGTTTAATGGATCATGGGCAGAAGTTTGATCCGTAACTAAGTCAGGGATAATATTACGGTTTACTAACTCAGGTAAAATTTCTGCTGCATTACCTAATAATCCAATTGAAATAGGCTCTTTCTTCTCTTTATATTCGTTTGCAATAGCCAATGCTTCTTCTAATGATTCTGTATACTTATCACAATATCTCTTTTCAATACGACGATCGATACTACGCTTATCTACATCAATAGCAATTACAACACCGCCGTTCATCGTTACAGCAAGCGGTTGTGCGCCACCCATGCCACCTAAACCAGCAGTAATCGTTACAGTACCTTTTAATGAACCATCGAAATGTTGACGTGCCGCTTCACCAAATGTTTCATATGTTCCTTGTAAAATCCCTTGTGTCCCAATGTAAATCCAGCTACCCGCTGTCATTTGTCCGTACATCATAAGACCTTTTTTCTCTAGTTCACGGAAGTGATCCCAGTTCGCCCACTTCGGTACTAAGTTTGAGTTCGCTAAAAGAACGCGAGGCGCATCTTCATGTGATTTGAAAATTGCTACCGGTTTTCCTGATTGAACAAGTAACGTTTCATCGTTTTCTAACGTTTTTAATGAATCAACAATTGCATGGTAGCTTTCCCAATTACGAGCTGCACGGCCAATTCCGCCATATACAACTAATTCTTCTGGTTTTTCAGCTACTTCAGGATCTAAATTGTTCATTAACATTCGAAGTGCAGCTTCTTGAACCCATCCTTTCGTTTGTAACTCAGTACCTCTTGCCGCACGAATTGTTTGTTGTACTTTTTCCATTTCAATCTCTCCCTTTTCTCGTTTTATAGTGCTGCATTTACATCCAATCTTTCCTTTATTGAATAATTCGTTTTTAACCAATGCGCGATATTTTCAATATCCGTTGAGAATATACGGTCATTTGTAATAGAAGGCACTTGCTGACGACCTTGATGATAGAACGTTTTTGTAACTGTACTCATGTTTTCAATTCCGCGATATTCTGCTGCTTGCATCGCACAGATCATCTCAATTGCAAGAACGCGTCTTGCATTTTGAATAATTTGATGCGCATGACGTGAAGCGATTGTTCCCATACTTACGTGATCTTCTTGGTTAGCTGAAGACGGAATTGAATCTACACTCGCTGGATGAGCTAACGTTTTATTTTCTGAAACGAGTGAAGCCGCTGCATATTGCATAATCATGGCACCTGATTGAAGTCCTGGTTCTGGACTTAAAAATGGTGGTAAGTCATTTAATTGCGGATTTACTAGGCGTTCAATACGGCGCTCTGAAATATTTGCAAGCTCCGCCATCCCTACTTTTAAGAAGTCCATTGCAAATGCAATTGGTTGTCCGTGGAAATTACCACCAGAGATTACTTTTTCACCGCCATCAAAAATAAGTGGATTATCTGTTGCTGCATTCATTTCAATTTCTAATTTTTCTTTCACATAATTTAAAACTTGCCAAGAAGCACCGTGAACTTGCGGGATACAACGAAGTGAATATGCATCTTGTACACGAAGTTCTCCTTGTTTTGTCACAAGTTTACTATCATGAAGAATATCACGAATTCTGCTTGCCACTTCGACTTGCTCTTTATAACCACGCGCTTTATGAACATTTTCATCGAATGCATCAATAATGCCGCGTAATCCTTCCATTGTCATCGATGCAATTAATTCTGATTGATAAGCACTTGCTTCAGCTTCTATATAAGAAAGAACCCCTTGCGCTGTCATTGCCTGCGTACCATTGATTAACGCAAGACCTTCTTTTGCTTCAAGTTCAATAGGTTCAAGTCCTTCTTCTGTAAGAGCAACCATCGCATGAACTCGTTTTCCTTTGTAGAACACTTCACCTTCACCTAATAAAACGAGAGCAAGATGAGATAGAGGTGCTAAATCGCCACTCGCACCAAGTGACCCTTGTTGCGGAACGACTGGATGAATTTTACGATTTACAAACTCAAGAAGCATGTTTACAACAAGTGGTCTAACACCCGATACTCCTTTTAACATCGTATTAGCTCGTAAAATCAACATACCGCGTGATACTTCTTCAGGGAATGGATCGCCTATTCCGCACGCATGTGACTGAATTAAGTTGTGTTGAAGTGCTTTTACATCATCTTTTTGAATAAGTACATCACTAAACTTTCCAAATCCAGTTGTAATACCGTAAACGACTTTTCCGTCCTCTACAATTTTCTCGACAACTTCGCGGCACTCTGCCACTTTTTGCATACTAGTTGGGCAAGCTGTTACACCTTCACCTTCAAGTAACAACCTCTTCATTTCTTCAACTGTCAATGTGTGTCCTGTTAACGTAATCATTCTTTTTCCTCCTTATAAAGGCAAAAGGGGACCTTATCTTTTTAAGACAGACTTCTGTCCTAAAAAATAAGGCCCCCTTCTAACTAATAGACTATGGGCAAATCATATGTGATTAATTCCTAAACCAATCGCCTCATGCTCAGATCCTTTTACAGGTGCACCAATCGTTCCATAAAGTGCAACAGCAACCCATTCGCCTTCTTTTTTTCCGTCGTATGGTGTACCGCGCACAATCGCAAAGCGAAGTCCTACTGTACGAAGAACGTCTGCTAACTGAATTTGACCTCTCGTCACTCCGTACAAAGCTTCCATAATTGCATGATAAAGTGCATGTGTTTCTCTGTAAACATCTGTTTCAATAACTCGGTTGCTCTTAGCCGCTGTTTCCATTGCTGCTACTACTTTTTGCGAATTCATAGAACCAACTTTCCCAGTACAATATTTCCAACCTTTCGGAATAGATAATACGGGACTTTCATTCTCATCCGCAAGTGCCAACAGCATGGCCATACGACCAATTCGATGTGTTCCTTGAAGAAGCATGTGACTCTCTCATTTCTTTTGAATTATTTGAATATTACTTAATTTAAGAATATATGAAAACGGTTAAATCGTCAATAGTTTAAAATATTATTCAAGCAATTTTTTATCCCTCTCATACTTGTACTTGTGTACACAATTTATTTACAGATTTTTTTCAGACGTGCTATAGTCTCACTAACAGATGCAAAGGGGCGAAATTTCAGTGGTGAAGCGAAAAGATATTCATTTTCGAATTGAAGAAAAATTACTTACAAGGTTTGAAGACGCACTCCATTACGAAGGTTTAAATAAAACAGATGTATTAACACATGCGATTCAGCAATTTTGCATAAAGGTGGAATGTGAAAAAATGAATGATGTAAAACGCCAATACAACGTAAGTAACCATTTACAAACACGTATCGATACGCATAAACATTACGAAGAAAAACAAGTGAATGTAGATGAAGTCGTCATTGAACATTTACAACTCCAAGGGGAAGAAAAAATATTAGAGGTCGGGTGTGCTAACGGAAAATTTCTTTCCCTTTTGCAAACTAATGGTCATAAAGGACATCTAACTGGTTTTGATCAATCCGAAACTATGCTTTCTGAAGCTGCTATAACGAATAATATGATTGAATGGAAACTCGGTGACGCTAGTAAACTTCCTTTCGAAGCTAATTGTTATGACCTGCTAATCGCAAGGCATATGTTATACCACATGAAAGATGTCGAAAAAACTATTCAAGGATTCCATAAGATAATTCGTCCTGGCGGCGCCCTTTTAGCTACAACAAATTCTAAAGTTTCATTACCTCGTATAGATGAAATGTGTAACAAAATGTTAGTCACATTTGATTTACCAAAAACATCACCGTCAGTAGCTCCATTTTGTTTAGAAAATGGTAAATATCTATTACACTCTGTTTTTTCAACTGTTGAAGAAACAATTATTCATAATGCACTTGTTTTTCATCATGCCACTCCAATCGTTAACTATATTTCTAGCATGTTCCCGTCGTTGAATATACCTGATAATATGTCCCTTCACACCGAAATGAAGGAATGGCTAAAAGAAGAAATAGAAAATGATTTATCATTTCATAACGGTATATGGCGCGATCCGAAAACGTTAGTGATTTATCGATGTAAAAAAGAAAAGAGCTAGCATTCGCTAGCTTTTACACGTTTTCCGGTAAAAGATTCTCCATCATTATATTGCCCTTTCCACTATAAAAATTTGTATTATGTTCATTCACTACTCCAAAATAGGAGGCAATCGCTAGTCCAAATGGCACAAATGCATGTCCTTGTGCTGTAATAATATTTGCGTGCTGTACAACTTCTGTATACACAAAATTTTCTACTGGAAAACAATCTAATTTTTGATAATCTATGGTCACTGTATAAGAGATTTCTTTTAGTAAACCTGCCCTTGCTAACGCATACGGTCCAGCACAAATCGCTGCCACTAATTTTCCTTGCTCAGAAAATTGACGAATAACTGAAAAAAGCAGTTTCGCCTCTTTCATATGTATTTCATCTCCGCCCGGAATGATAACCCCCTCATATTCTTCTACACGCACTTCACTTAATTCTATATGCGGCTGTACTTGTAAGCCTGTTTCACTTATAATCATTTCTTTTGTTAAACCCGCTGTAATGATTTCATATTTCTTTTTCAGCAATGCTGTTGCTACCGTTATTTCAAACTCTGCAAATGTCGGGTATACGAATAATAATATTTTTTTCATAGCCTTTTCTCCCTTAGCCACCCTATAAAATATGCCTCTAATTCGTCCACTGATAATATATTAGTGTCCACATAAGTTACGGGAAATTGTTTATACCATTCTTTTTCAACTTCTACTAATTTAAATTGTTCCTCAAATGTACTTCGATTTCTTGTCCTATCATTATTTCTCCTATCATACAAACTCTCTTTCGAAACATCTAAATAAAAAATTGCATCCGAACGGCATTCTCTTAATTTATACAATTCATCTTTTAATTCTGTTTCTATACCCCACTCTTTCCCTATCATCTTCGGATAAAAGAGTGTATAAAATTCAATATCTTCTGGTCCACGATCAAAAATCACGACTGAGCTTTTCACATTTTGAAACTCTTTTATTTTTGCTTCAATAAACATTTTTTGATTTGTAATAAACCCCTCTTTTGAGTTCATATCTAAATGTAATTCTTTTCTTTTTTCTACAATTGGATATGGATTTTCGTATATAATTGAAAGCTCATATTGCTCTAACCTTTTTGCCAATGTTGTTTTCCCACTTGCCATCGGTCCTTGGAGTGAAATTACGTATGTCATCCCTCTCATTCCCTTGTACTGTATTACATAAATAATAAACAGAATTTTGAAAACTATCAACAAGATATATATCATCTTGTTTCTTATTCTTATCTAACTTATAATAAAAAATAGAGATTATGACGGACGCAAAATAATGTAAGCTTGGAAATCCAAGCTTACATTATTTTTTGCTTTCCCTTTTCTTATAAAAGGAGTATACTAGATTAGAACGTATGTTCTTAATAATTACATACAGTAAGGAGATAGAACAATGGTATACGACACAAAAGCAATTTCTTGGAATGCATCTTTAAAACAACTTCAACGCCGCTATACAAACAAACAAGTTGACCGAAAAGAATTTGAAGATATTGAACTGATGGAATTCTTCCGCGATAACGACTACATTCCTTTACCTACACATATAAGCGGCCTATCAACAACACGTTTTACTTCTTACTCTATTTTCACAACTGAAGATAAAGATCGTAAAGTTGGCACACTCATCATTGAATATGTAGAAAATGACAATGATATTTTATGTGTTGAACAACTATACTTCGTTTAAATCACAACGCTTGGTCAAAATGATCAAGCGTTCTTGCTTTCTATGAATCTCATTGCTTATAATATAAATAAAATACAAAATATTGCTTTCGTTAAAGGAGGGCATACAATTGCTTGAAGGATGGTTTAGTTGGTTTATAGTCGTTTGGACTGTTGTATTATTAGGGCTTATGTCCATTGGTGGATATTTCATGTTCAGAAAATTCCTAAAACGGTTACCGAAAGAAGACGGTATGTCCATTTTGGATTGGGAAGATCACTATATTAATAAAACAAGACACTTATGGGCTGACGAACAAAAACAATTGTTAGAAGAACTAGTAAGTCCCGTTCCGGAATTATTTCGCGATGTTGCTAAGTCAAAAATTGCCGGTAAAATTGGGGAACTTGCAATAAAGGAAAACGCTCCAAAAATTACACAAGATTTAATCATACAAGGATATATCGTTGCCACACCGAAGCGCGATCATAAATTTTTAATTAAGAAACTACAAGAAAAAGAGATTGATTATTCTAACTATAAAACTTTACTTGCAAAGTAAGCCCATTATTCCTTATAAAAAAGATTGCTATTTTATAGCAATCTTTTTTATAAGCTCAACTTACAGTTACTGATTTTGTAGCAATTAATCTCGCTTTCGCTAAATCTATCTGTAACCCTACAGCACTCGTATAAATCGTATCACCAGTACCTGTAATATTTACAGAGGTATATGTTGTATTCGCAGCAATTCATCCTGTTGCATTTATATTTGCAATATTAGATTCGGCTCAAGACACTTAAGCTAAGCGAAATTTCGTCATTAACATTCCACTTTCATGTTGTATCAGTACCATCAAGTGGAGTAATTGTTAATGAAGGAACGTCTCCTATACGATCCAACCTAATCTAACTTAGCCACCAATTACCGGTGATAAAACTTCAAACCAAATAGTATTCCTTATATCGGTCCATTCATAACGTCAAACTTAAATTGCTTCTTCGATGGTCGACAATTTATACATCACAACTAGAATTGAGGAAGTTACCTTTCAGTGATTAACAAAAAACAACGTCTAATCAGACGTTGTTTCTTTATACATATAACACTCTTTACGTTAACTTCATATCTTTTTCATTATAAAAACCGTCTTCTTTTTCCATTTCCTTCTGTAATTTCGTAAAGGAACGGTACATTGCAATTCTCCATGACACAATCATCGCGAACGCCAGTAAGAAGAACATGCCACTAAGTTGTCCTAAATCAAGAGATTGGCTTAAGTATGTTTTAAATACAATCCGCACGACAAGTAATCCAATTAGTATAAAAACAAATGCTTTTGAACGCTTCAAATAAATCTCTTGTCCTCTAATTTCAAATTTAGATGTTTTAATAAGAAAAATAGAGAAAAACAAACCGACGCCAATTGCTTCTAACATTTCTGCTGGAGTTAATCGAAATTCAGGAAAAACAAACATCAACGCTCCCGTGCTCATAAAAAATGGGGGAAGTATAATTTTTTTCAATGTTGCAGGTTTCTTAGCTGCTTTTAAACGAATAAACATCGCACCGACAGCCATACAAACAGCAACGATACTTGATAACAGAACTATGTTCATATTTTCTCATCCTTTTTTGTGGCTATATGCAAAATATAATTTTATTATATGCTTTTCCGTTAGTATTTCCAACATTTTCACAGAATAATACTAAAAACCGGTAAAACCACCAAATAAACTTGAGAAATATACGATAATTTTCGTCATCCAGTTAAAATATAGGAAGATACCCATGACAATCATAACGTATCCTCCAATCTTCATGAATTTCATACTATTTCTTTTAATCCAAGACATTTTCGTAATAAAGAATGAAAGTACGAAAAACGGGATAGCAAATCCAAGTATGTAAGCAATCATATAAATCATTGCCGATTCTGGATTTGTTGCAGCTAATCCAATTACAGACACTAATATAGGTCCAGTACAAGGTGTCCATCCAGCAGCAAAAGCCAATCCAATTAAAACTGAACCAAAATAACCACTCGGACGATTTTTAAACGTAAATTTACGGTCTTGCATTAAAAACTTCGGTTTAAACACACCGACAATAATAAGACCAAACACGATGATAAATATACCGCCTAACTGTCTAATTAAATCTTTATAATTTGTAAAGATGCCTCCAATAAAACTTGTACCAAATCCAATTGCAATAAAAATAATTGAAAAACCAAGTAAGAAAAACGCTGTATGTATCATACTTCTTTTGCGAAGCATTGCATTTTCTTCTTTCAATTCAGAAACCGACATACCTGTTATGTATGATAAAAATGCCGGATAAAGCGGTAAGCAACATGGGGATATAAATGATAAGAACCCAGCTCCAAACGCTAAAAAAATACTAATATCTTGCATTATTCCACTCCTCTCCTCTTCAATATTGTAGCAAAAACAATTAAAAATACTATGGACATTTCATGAATTCACTTTTCCAACATGACAATAAGAAAAACTACCCTTTCACACATTTTCTAATAAAACGTTTTCATTCCCTTCTATTATATAGAAAAATCTCAATTGAATTATGAAACTCTTTCTAATTGTTACTAACATAACAAAGGTTCCACAGTTTCTCAAATGATTAGCACATTACAATTGACTTCACACCTATTGGCCTTAAAAATTTTTTTCAAATGCTGTCTTTATACAACATAAAGCTGATTTTACAATACTTTAATTATTATTAATTTCAAGATTATGCATAAATATCATACTTTTATTATTATTCTATAAAATTTTGCACTTTTCTTTCATTTGACCCTTCATTTTTAATTTTGTATACTTCCCTCTAGTTATATATGTCCGTTACGGAACAATTTCATATAGATGGGAGGAATTTTTCATGCTTCGTTATTCTCTTTTAGTTTTATTAGGAGCGTGTAGTTATGGGGTTTTAGCTATTTTTGTTAAACTTGCATATGCAGAAGGGTTTTCACTTGGAGAGGTAATTGGTAGCCAGTATTTGTTCGGTTGGATTATTTTACTTGCTATTACACTTCTATTTTCTAGACATCGTGTTCCACTAAAACAAATGTTAATTTTATTCGTCGCAGGAACGTCTGCAAGTTTTACTGGAATTTTTTATTACGCTTCTTTAAAAACTGTACCAGCTTCTATTGCAATTATACTTTTATTCCAGTTCGTTTGGGTTGGAATTATCATTGAAGCAGTCGCAACAAAAACATTACCTTCAAGAGAAAAAGTTATTTCAGTAATCTTCTTACTTGCAGGTACATTTTTATCAAGTGGGTTATTAGAAACATCAGCTGGTGATTTCGATACGACTGGAATCATTTTAGGCTTATTATCTGCTATTACATTTGCAACATACATTTTCGTAAGCGGGAAAGTTGCCGTTGAAGTACCTTCTTTACCACGTGGTGTCCTTTTAATGGCTGGCGCTTTAACTTTAGTCATGATCGTATTCCCGCCAACATTTATTTTTAACGGGGCGATCTCTCAAGGCCTTTGGAAATACGGCTTAGGATTAGGAATATTTAGTATCGTTATTCCGTCCATTGCCTTTACAATTGGCATTCCAAAAATCGGTTCTGGATTAGCAACTATTCTTGGTGCAGCAGAACTACCAGTTACAACTATTATGTCTGTATTCGTTTTAAAAGAAGCTGTACTATCTTCACAATGGTTCGGTGTATCACTTATTTTAATCGGTATCGCAATCCCGCAAATTGCATACGCAATGCGTGGGCGTTATCGAAAACAGCATACTCATAAAAAAGTTGCAGCATAAAACGAGAGAGGATTTTCATTTGAAAATCCTCTCTTTTATTATTGTATAATTAATACAAATACTTCACTTAAGAAAGAGGGCATAATAAGTGGCATCTATTCCTGATCAATTAACAGAAAAACTTATTTCCATTCGTCGGCATTTACATGAAAATCCAGAACTATCATACGAAGAATTTGAAACGACAAAAGCGATAAAAAATTGGTTAGACGAGGCCAATATCACTATTATTGATTCCAATTTAGAAACAGGAGTTATCGCTGAAATTTCTGGTAATAAAAACGGACCAGTTGTAGCGCTTCGTGCTGATATCGATGCCCTTCCTATCCAGGAAGAAACTGACCTTCCATACACTTCAAAAATACAAGGTAAAATGCATGCTTGTGGGCATGATTTTCATACAGCTGCTGTATTGGGTGCGGCTTACTTATTAAAAGAAAAAGAAGCTTCTCTTAATGGAATTGTCCGCCTTATATTCCAGCCAGCTGAAGAAAGTAGTAATGGTGCTTGCAAAGTTATTGAAGCTGGGCATTTACGTGGCGTGCAAGCTATTTTCGGTATGCATAATAAACCTGATTTACCAGTAGGTACAATCGGTATTAAAGATGGGCCACTAATGGCCGGAGTTGATCGATTTGAAATTGAAATCCATGGTGTTGGTACACATGCAGCTGTGCCTGATGCCGGCGTCGATCCTATCGTTGCATCATCTCAAATCGTTATGGCACTTCAAACGATTGTAAGCCGAAATATTAGTTCTTCTCATAACGCTGTCGTAAGTGTAACAAACATTCATTCAGGGAATACGTGGAACGTTATTCCCGAAAAAGCAATATTAGAAGGAACTGTCCGTACATTCCAAGCTGAAACACGTGAAAAGATTCCGGCATTAATGAAACGTATCATTAATGGCGTTTCTGATGCATTAGGTGTAAAAACAGAATTCCGATTTTATCCAGGTCCTCCTGCTGTTCAAAACGATAAAGTACTCACTGATTTTTCTATTCATATTGCAGAGAAAATGAATCTAAACGTTATCTCTCCTACACCATCAATGGCAGGAGAAGACTTTTCTTTTTACCAACAAGAAATACCAGGTTCATTCGTCTTTATGGGAACAAGTGGTACACATGAATGGCATCATCCAGCTTTTACAGTAGATGAAAAAGCATTGCCTATTAGCGCAGAGTATTTCGCCCTATTAGCCGAAGAAGCTATTCATCAATTATTACAAACAAAAAGCCGTTAAGTTACCCTTAACGGCTTTTTGTTTATGCTGTTAAATCTCGTTTTATAAATACAGTATAGGAAACCCCTAAAAATACAGCTAAGTATAGAAGAAGCATACAAGAAGCAAATGGGAATGTTACTCCATCAATAAAGCTTCCACCCTTTAAAAGCCCATATAAATCTGTATTCGCTGGTAATAAATATTTCGCCCATTCATATCTTGCTGCCGGAATTAGCGCTATTCCCCCTGATAATGCAAGAAATAAAGAAATCCCGATTGCACCTCCGCTCGATCTCGTTAAAACGGAAATCATAAAGGCAAATGCAGCATACACAAGAGTTGGTAACCAAGATAAAATATAATATTTACTTGCTTCTACGAAAATATTTTGTTTTATTATATTTCCATTTTGAACGACAAATTCAGCCCAAGCTGGTTGTTGGAATTTATAAATAATCAACCCGCATAATACGGAAAAAATCATATTAAATATAAATAATAATGCCGCAAATATAACGATTGCCAAAAACTTAGATGTTAAAATTTTAAATCGGCTCGCTGGACGAATTGTTAAAAATTTATATGTTCCCCAGCTATATTCATTCGCAAAAATCGTACTCGCATATACGAGAATAAACGGAAGTAAAATTGGAAATACGATAAAACCTGTATCTCTCATAAATGAAAGCGGAGAACTACTTGCTGGCGCTGTATTCGTATCTAAATGCTTCATTTTAAGCTGGTATTCCTTTACAAGCTCGTCTCCTGACTTTTCTGTTAAAATATCCTCTTTTTTCATGCCGAGCTTTTTCTCAATTTCTACAGTGCGTTCTGTATAATCCGCTTTCCACCCTTTTGTTTCTGGCTCTAAATATTTTACCGTAACCCATCCTAATCCAATAATTAATACCGCAATAACTGCAAAAGGAATAATCGTTCGCTTTCGCTTAAATATTTTATACAGCTCGTTATAAACTAAATTAAACAATATCTTTTCCTCCTGTTAATTCTAAAAACTGCTCTTCTAGCGTTTTTCTTTCTTCATATACACGATAAACTTGAATGTTTTTCTCCATCAATGTACGAAGAATATTTGGAACTTCTTCATCTTTCACGTTTATAATTAATTCGTTTTCTTTTACTAAAACATCGTATTCTAAAACCTCTGCCGCTTTATTCGCATCATCTACACGTATATGTATTTCTTCTTTTTCTTCCTTTTTATCACTTTGAATATTTTGTGTTGCGACATATTCTCCATGCTGAATAATAATAACCCTGTCACACATTAATTCAACTTCTGAGAGTAAGTGACTAGAAACAAGAACAGCTTTTCCTTGTTCATGCGCAATTTTCTTTATGTACATCCGCATTTCATGTATACCACTAGGATCTAATCCGTTCGTCGGTTCGTCTAGTATTAATACATCTGGATTATGTATAAGTGCCTGAGCAATTCCTAAACGCTGTCTCATACCGAGTGAATATGCTTTTACTTTACGGTCAATTACTTGTCCCATTCCTAACAATTGCACTACTTCATCGATACGCTCTTCAGTCACATTCCCATTCATTCGTCCGAAATATGTTAAATTTTCATAGCCGCTTAAGAAAGGATAAAATTCTGGTGTCTCAATTACAGCACCAATTTTCGCAGCAGTTTTTTCAAATTGCTGTTTTACAGATTGACCATCAATCCATACTTCTCCTTCTGTCATACGAATCATTCCGACCATCATTCGCATTAATGTCGTTTTTCCAGCACCATTTGGTCCTAATAAGCCAACTACTTCACCTTTTTTCACTTCAAAACTAATATTTTCTACTAACGTCTTTGAACCAATTCGCTTTGTTAATCGATCAACTTTTACGATCGCTTGCTCATTTATCATTCCATACAACCTTTCTTCTTAACTCTTTTTTTCAGTTCTTCCCACTGTATCATGATTAATAACATGTGTAAAATGAAGAAAAAGCCATGATTTCTCATGCCTTTCTCCTCGTTTCATATGACTTTTCACCCTTTAACCTTTGTGTAAACCTACAACATTGCCACATTGATATTATAATGACGGTTATCATAACAACTGCTGTTATCACTAACGCATACATCGTAATCGGTGCATTGGTTATCCCTTGGATTCCTACTGCTTTCATAAAAATAATAATAAATAATTTCAAAAATAACATACCATGAATTAATCCGAAAACAAAAGCTCCTCCGTAAGTTAATAATTGCTCCTGACATAATAAACATAACATTTCTTTTCCTGTCATATGCATCACTTCATTCGATGTAAACTCCTCTTTTCTTCTCTGTAAAAGAGAAGCTGTCATTTTATATGTAATGAAAATACACACAAAAACTATAAATAGAAACATAGCATAAAACCACTTTACAAATATAGGTGTATATTCCGCTTTACTTATTACAACTTCATTGAATCGGAATGATATCATAAAAAAACAAAGCATTGTATTCATAGCAATCCACATAAATTGTTTTAACCTTTGGGCAGCAAATGTTTGTATATTTTTTCTCGCTAACCGAAATAAAGACATAATTTCCCCCTACCTTGCTTCATAACATACGCATTCTATACTACTAGTGTATAAAAATATGACATTTTAAACATCGCACTTCAATCGGAATCTTTACTAAGCCTTTAGTCCTAGAAACCACGCATATTGATCTCCTTAGCATTGAATAAAAAACAAAAAACGGAAATGCACTTTAGTTACATTTCCGTTTTTTGTTTAATGAGGTGAATCTTTATATAACTTAATTATCATGACTACCCTGTAACTTCATCAACTATTCAGCCTTCGCATCTTCCACTTCAATCCTTTTTTTCTCTCTTGCAATTTTCAAAAACTCTAACAACTCTGGATTGTTATTCATTTTTTTATAAGCCACTGACATTTCTGCAACAAAATTAGAATCACATAACTCTTTATATACAACTTCTGTTCTATACAATTTATTTGCGGATACAGGTATTACCGTAATTCCAATACCTGCCGCTACAAGCCCCATAACAGTTTGATACTCCGTTGCTTCTTGTACAATGTGCGGACTAAAACCTACATCACGGCAAAGCGATAAAATTGTATCATATAACGCTGGCCATACTGGTCTCGTAATAAATACGAACGGTTCATCCCTTAAATCTTCGATATGTATTTCGTCCTTTTCAGCAAGAGGATGTGCCTTCGGTAAACATAACGTACATGAAAGTTTTTGAATTGGTTCTAACTCAAGTAATTGCGTTGGAATTGGCGGACGTAAAAATCCAATATCAATTCGATTATCATGAAGTGCATGCACCTGATCCGGTGTGGACAATTCATGTAATGCTACAGACACTCTCGGAAATTTCTTTCTATACTCTCTGACGATTGACGGTAAAATATCATATATCGCCGCACCTACAAAACCAATTGAAAGTGATCCAACTTCTCCCCTTTGAGCACTTTGTGCAACTTCTACTGCTTTTTCAATTTGTTCAAACGCTTTTTTTACTTCTTTTAAAAACATTTCTCCTGCTTCTGTTAATTCAACCTTTCTCTTCGTTCTTGAAAATAACATAACTCCCATTTCTTTTTCTAATTGCTGAATTTGTTGACTAAGCGGTGGTTGTGTCATTTGTAAACGAGCAGCTGCTCGTCCAAAGTGTAATTCCTCTGCCACTACAACAAAATATTGCAAATGCCGTAATTCCATTTTGGACACCCTTTTCACTTTCGATTAATACATCTAATATATTAATAACATATAATTTATATATTAGACAAATATTTCGAATGAACGTATAGTAGAAATTGTTAATTCTTTTTTACAATTTTTATGTAAAAAACAAAGAGGTGGTTACTGTATGAAATGGTGGAAGTTAAGCGGACAAATTTTATTATTATTTTGTTTCGCTTGGACAGGTGAATGGATTGCAAAACAGGCACACCTCCCAGTTCCAGGAAGTATAATCGGTATTTTTTTATTGTTAATCTCATTAAAATTTAATATAGTGAAAAAAGAATGGATACAAGACGGTGCAGACTTTTTATTAAAAGAACTTATTTTATTTTTCATCCCTTCTGCAGTCGCTGTCATTCGTTACAAAGATACATTATCACAATATGGAATCGATCTCATTTTAATTATCGTGATTAGTACACTTTGTGTTACTCTCGTAACAGGACTTTTAACAGAATTGCTATTAAAGCGGAAAGGATCAACACAATGATCGGCTTTCTTTGTTTACTATTAACACTATTCACATATTGGGTATCTAAAAAAATGTATCAACGCTGGAATTGGAGTCTGCTTTCTCCCCTTCTTGTATGCCCAATCATTTTAATAGCTTTATTACTTGGATTAGATACACCATACGAAACCTACGAATCTGGTAATCATTGGCTAACAGAATTATTAAAACCTGCAACAGTTGCTTTCGCATGGCCAATCTATAAACATTTTGATCTATTAAAAAAACACGGCACTGCTATTTTAATTAATGTCATTGTCGGTTCTTTTCTATCTGTTATTACTTCCGCACTACTAGCTAATTTTTTTCAAATTGACTCTACAATAGAACAAAGTTTAGCACCACACATTGTAACAACACCTATTGCAATGGCTATTTCAGAAATGATTGGCGGCATGTCACAATTAACAGCAGTTTTCGTTGTATTAACTGCCTTAACTGGAGCGTTATTCGGTCCTACACTCATACGCATATGCCGTATTAAAACAGCGCTCGCAAAAGGTATAATGCTAGGTACTAGCGCGAATGGGACCGGAACATCAAAAGCATTTGAAATCGGTCCTGTAGAAGGTACAATTGCAAGTTTATCAATGCTTTTAACAGCTGGAGCTAGTTTAGTTATCGTTCCACTTTTCTTATCTTGGATACACTAAAAAAGCAAGTATTTACACACTTGCTTTTTTATTTACATATCGGTATATTAGCTCGTAATCCTCTGGAAAAGCTAATGATAATTTTCCAACTTCATGTATCCCTTTCCAATCAATCTCATGTATTAACTCATCCGGATCTTGGATTTTCATATTACCGCCTATTTTTTTAACAAAGTAATAATGAACATACACCGGAATCCCGTATTTAATACCTTCTTTTTCGTATATTTTATTTACAACCTCCACATTGTAGCCTGTTTCCTCCCAAACTTCCCTGATACAACATTCTTCTAGTGTTTCTCCCTTTTCAAGTCCTCCACTTGGGACAGACCACCTTTTTTCTTCCCCTTCTTTTCCTTGCAATACCATTAAAATTTCATTTCTTTCATTCATACAAATAGCTGCCGTACCTATCCATCTCTCCATATACATCCCTCCCCTACTAAAATTCACCTTCTTTTTTATTTCCCCTTTGAAAAAAAAGAGGAAATAAGTAAAAAGATGCCGAAAGTTTACATCAACTTCATGAGCAGTCCCTTCTTAGAAATTCAAACCGGAAGGATGAAATTATGATTTCTAAATATGTTGTGGAATGTGTTTTTTGTGAAGAAAACCGAAAACCTCGGCAATCCATTGTCACAGTGCCTGCTACTTCTCAGCTACTAGCCATTCAAAAAGTACGAGCTGAATGTAAACGTCGCTTCGGAAAAACTTTATTATTGCAAACAGAAATTAAAGAAGACTTACTCATTGAACAAAAAGAAAGCTGACCATAAATTGGCCAGCTTTCTTATCCGATCATATTTTCACATGAAGATTAGGGGCATCCTCTTTAAGGATCGGGATTTACCCATTATGTGCGTTCCATAATGGTCATCGAACAATATATTTCTATACAATAAACTATTGAATAGAATAGGGCAAAACTTGTTCGCATTTTTAGAAAAGGGATAGGGATATAATTCAAGTAATACTTCGAATACTCGAACTTTATACTCATTATATTAAAGCAAATCCTTTTATATGAGAAATATGAATTACTTACATAATTCATTCGTAAAATATATTAATAGATTTCTATATATTCTCTTTAATCTACTAACAACATACATCCAGCTAATATTGGTGTCATAATCATCGAAAACCTTAGAAGCATGCGAGGTGCATAATTTGTAAACTTAGCTCCTATATATGCTCCTAACATTGTCCCGATTAAAACTTGTACTAATAATACATAATCTAAATACCCTTCCGAACTATATCCAAACCCACCTCCAATTGCGATTGGTAATATAACGAGCATTGTCGTCCCTACAGATTGACGGATTGTTAAACCTAATAGAACCATTAATCCGAGTTGGATAAAAGGTGCTGAGCCAATACCAAATGCACCTGCTAAAATTCCAGTCACCAATCCGAGGAATATACATTTAATCACGTTATCTTTCGAAAGTTCTTTATGCCCTTTTAAAGACGACTGTGATCTTTTTTGAAACATAATCAACCGAATAAACATAAAAATTGCCGATAAAAATAACATACCAGCTGTAAACCAATGCAACAGATGTGCTGGTATTAACGAACCAAACTTTGAACCAATAAAGGAACCAATCGCGCCAAATCCCCCAACAACTCCGCCTATTACAAGCACAACATTCCCTTCTCGGTAATGACTTACTACTCCAGATAATGTCGTAAATGCCATCGCAGTTAAAGATGTTGCAAGAGCAACATGAATAGGGATATGGAATACTAGAGTGAGTATCGCGATGATAAATCCTGCTCCCCCTGCTCCGACAAATCCTAATAAAACTCCCATTAATAACATTGTTATAATAATTGCCACATAATTCCCCTCCAATATCCCAATTATCTATCATATACACACTTCTATACAAACAAAAAGCACCCTAAGCGGATGCTCTGACTACTTTTCTTTATTGATAATATGTACTTAATCTTGATTAATTAAAATAACAGCTGGACCAGAAACAACTACTCCGGCCACTTCTATCTTTTCAAATTCCATCACTGTAATAGATATAACCCCTTCTCTTTCCATCAATTCCTTACTCAGGACTTCAGTCGGTATTGATTTCACCGTCCTACCTCCTTTTCATTTTATACAAAATTACAAAAAACTACCCAATGCATCTAAATATATGCATCACCTCCGCTTTCATTCCTTATTCCAGTCAAAATTCACATCACCTTTCTATAACATATTGAAAAATAAAAAAGCACTCGCCAAAGCGAATGCCTTTCCATTATTTACTCTCTATTACTTTTAACATTCTATTAATAAATGCTGCCGATTCCCCACGTGTTGCAGAACCTTTTGGCATAAACTCATTATTCTCATTCCCTTTTACGATACCTAACCCATAAACACGTTGAACCGCCTGTTTATCATACGCTAAATTTTGATCCGTAAATGGTAATGGAACTAAATTACCTTTAATATTTTTGAATTGCAATGCACGATCAATCATAATGACAGCTTCATCACGTTTAATCGTATCATTCGGAGCAAATATATCATTTCCTCGTCCACTTATAATCCCAGCACTAGCTGCACGATTAATACCATCTACTAGCGATGGATGAGCTGTGCTTAAATCTTTGAAATTCGATTTCCCCTCTGGTAATTGCAATGATCTTGAAACTAAATTCGCAAATTCACCACGTGTTACAAGACGTTCTGGCCAGTAAGAACCCTTCCCGTCTCCAACCATAATACCTCTTTTATCTAATTCACGAATATCTGCTTCATACCAACCGCCAGTTATATCATCTTTATGATTCGCATCATAATAAGCTTTCGTTCCCTGTAAAAATGGCTCCCACGCATTATTCCTTATCATAATGGCCGGACAATTCTTTCCGCTCCAAAATTGATGTTTTTTTACATTTTCTAAAGGAATATTTAATTCCCCCATTAAATAGGCTGCTAGTTTGCGAGCATTTTCCACAGCTTTATTATAATCACCATCTTGATTGACAGCAATTTCAATTGCAATTGATTCTCTGTTACCGGTTCCTTCTGATCCATCTCCAGCATGCCAACCATTTTCATTTAATGGTAGATGTTGATAAATTTCTTTATCATCTACTGTAAAATGCCAAGATGCTGAACGATCAGTCGTTCCTGTTGCTTGACTGTATAAATATTGTGCATGGTTTCTAGCATTTGCTCCAACACTATAATTATCTGTCTCATGAATTGTAATGTATTTTGGTTTCATCGCATAACCTGGACGAATATTTTCATTACCTGTTGGTACAATCATTTCCTTTAATGGTACACCGTAAATATCCGTTGTTTTCTCTTCTATTGGTGCAGTATACATAACCGCTGCACGTTTCGTACGAGTTGGAGTTGTGCTTTGAATAAGAGATGCTTTTGTACCCTCAAATTTTGCTGAAGGTGCATAAATCCATTTCACCTCATTATCTATTTGGACTTGGAACCACTCTCCAACTTGTCCAATTGCAATAATTGTTTGCGGTTGTAACACTTTCTCGTCTTTATATGAATTAAATGGTGCGGAATATGTAGCTGTATCTTCATTAATTACTAATTTTTCGTTTGCCAAGTGATAAACTTCCTTAACCTCTACATTTCCTTCACTACTTTGTATCCACCCAGCTCCAGATTCTGTTTGTATATAGTAAGCGTTTCCTTTTTGTTTTTCGGCTTTCACTACTTGATTAGAAAGCTGAACACCTGTCGCTTTTTGTAACTCAGCAGAATCAAATAAAGATGCTGAACCTATTATATGTACAAAAAAATCTCCTTGTACTTCATTTGTTATTCCTTTGCTCTCTCCACGTCCATCTTCATCTTTCATATGGCTTTCAATACTTTTTAATGCTTGCTCGTCTGTTGAAATTGTTACGGTCTTTTCTACTGTGTCTGCATAGGAAAAACTTGGAATCGTTACCATACTAAATACAATTGATGCAGCTAAAACATTATAAAATTCTTTTTTCATACTAATTATTTAACACGTTTATATCTTAATTCGTGTTAACTTCCCTCCCTAATCTAAAATATTTAAGGCTATCTAGCAAACTTCTAAACTAAATAACCCTTTACAATATAACAAACTCTATCTCATTCGTATAGATAGGAATGACTACTATTTGCCTACTTTTTCTATATTGGAATATAGAAAAGAAGCTATAAAAGATATAGCTTCTCCTCTCACTATTTCAATCTCGTTGTACCTTATACTCTATAACTCTACCATCTTTATCAAATTGCAAAACAAGACATTCACTATCTATAGGAATGAAACCACGTTCATTCCCAAGATAGTATAGTGTAGTAATTCCCGTTTCCAAACTGCTTGTTTTCGTAGGGGCCCCTAACAATTTTGTAATTTCCTCGTTTGATTTCCCTATCAATTTATGCTCCTGTAATAGGTCATCTACCATATGTACTCGTTTTTCTTCATAATTTAACCACCGATCCTGATTAAAATTTGAAGTGTATTTATTTATACTTAATTGTACGGTGCATACTAGCAATGGAATGAGACCTACCATCATTATAGTGAACAGTTGTTTCTTACCTTTATCACGTCTTGCCGAAACATGTAAGATAGACTTTTGAATAATAACTAATAAAATAAAAGGCATTACTACCACCAAAATACTCATTACACTCAATGACACATGAACCATATCAATAACGAAAATAAACGCAATGTACATTAATATATGCAAACAAAAATAAATGTACAACATTCCCCACAATATAGAGCTTTTACCTTTCTCCACCCAAATAACACCTACTTTATCCCGCTATTTGCGGGCAGTTAGACTCCCACCTCAAAATTCGGCTGTAAAGGGTAGAAGTCGGGTTGCCCATAAACCCCCACTAATTAAAGTTTTACTTTATTTTTCACTTCGCAACATAATTCATCTGGCCAATCATATCTCTAATCTTTTGTAGTTCTCGTGCTGTATATATTACTTTACTTGTTAAAACTTCATTTCTGAAAAACGTTACAATTTGCTCTCTATCTTTAAATCTCGGCAATTCTTCATTAGAAAGATCAATAACTTCTTTTCCACTCTCATTTTCAAAATATACAATTGGTTTTACTTTTTCCTTTACAATATCTACTTGCATTTCTTCCAAACAATTATATAAAGTTTGGGATAGCACTTTCGCTTTATACGCTGGATTCCCTTCATTTCTTACTTGCAAAGTTAATGAAGTTCCATCCGTAATAAATTCAAATGTCTCTTCTTTTTCAATTTCATGTTGATACTTACCAATTTCCTCAATCATAAATGAATATATACCCGCATTTTCTTTCGTTAAGCCATGGATTAATTTCCCTGTCCATTCTTTCGTCTCAAGTAGATAAATACCAGTTTTACATAAGATAAGGTGATGAATTCGATTATCATTTATGTCACGTTTATCTCTATATTTATTGCGTATCATAAAAACGTTCGGTATAATATGAAACTCTTCTTCTAGTATTATTCCTTGCTCAACGAAACCTCGCTTCATATAATGTAATATTTCATGCGCATTCACTTCAGCACCATTTTTGGTATATTCTCGTAAATCCGCAATTAAATTTTGAAACATATGTACTTCACTACTATGCTTATCTTGCATTTCACTACGTTCTTTACTATGTTGAACAGCCAATTGATTTTTCATCATACGCATATTTTCAAGTTCTCTAGCTGTATTCACTTGTAAATCATTATATTTTTTCTGTTCCATATTCTTTAAAGTATCCTGTTGTTCTTTATGCCCTGTAATCGTAGCTGCAATCTCATTTTCATACGTTTCAATCGCTTGTTTCTTTTCAAACTCTACTTGCTGACTCTCTGATTCTAACTGTTTATTTTTATAAAACAGTACAAACACTACAGCTAATAATATTAAAATCCCACCTATTAGCACATACTCCATATTATTACTCCTTTATTTCATTTCCGATTATTTTTAAACATATATCAATTACATTATACTATGTTATCAATATATACTTTGTAAAAATTATATATTTTTCATAAAAGGCACCTCAGTCGAGATACCTCTTAGATTCACTTTATTGTACACCATACTGAATATAACTTGAATCATAGTATACCCATTGATTTGTCCCTAAGCAAAGCCATCCATCTTGCTTACTCCATACTCGATATGATTCACCATGATGTAACTGTCTTATAACATTCCCGTTTAATGATGGAGCATCTCGCAGATTCACATTATCGCCAGTAATAGTTGCTACATAATGTTTATACTGAATATAACTTGAATCATTATATACCCACTGATTTGTCCCTAAGCAGAGCCATCCATTTTGTTCTCCCCAAACTTCATATGATTCGCCACGATTCAATTGGCGAATTACACTAGACTGTAAAGATGGTCCACTTCGTAAATTCACATTATCTCCATTAATTACAGCAACTCCGTATACTGGAGTCGCATTATTAGGCGTGGAAACATTCCCCCCACCACTTGCTCCATTTCCTTGTAAAGCTTCTAATGAAACAGCTGCTGATACGTCACAATTTCCTACACCTGAAATTTGCCCAGAATCTGTGTACTGCCATGCTGTCCACTCTGTCCATCCACCAGCATCAGCAGGCGGTATACTAGAATATTTGGAAATCCAAAGTGGAATGTCACTTAACCCGCTAATTCCAAATTCATTAATATACCAAACTCCTGTATATAACATTACATTTTTCCCAGTAGCTTGTTTCACATAATTTACGAAACTTCTTGCCCAATTCGATATAGTCGCACCCGTTAAACTACTATTGCTAGTATCCGTTGGCGATTCTAAATCTAAAACAGGGATTAAGTCCGTCTGATTACTCTGTAATATATTCACAAAATGTTTCGCTTCTGAAATGGCATCATTTTGTTCTGGGTGCGCAAAATGATATGCACCAATTAATACATTCGCATCTCTCGCAGCTTGTACATTTTGAACGAAAGTAGGGTCAATATAGTTCACACCTTCCGTCGCTTTTGCATACGCCGCTGGAATGCCAGATGACTTCACAGCATTCCAATTAATGTTTCCTTCCCAATGAGACACATCAATAAATGTAATATTTGAACTGGATCTATTTTGCATATAAAAGCTCCTATCAAATTTTGTTATTCTATATACAATATGTACAACTCTAGTTAAAGGACACGACAAATCTCTCACATATTTCGAAAATTTTATTACATTTTAATATCTGAGAGAATAGAAAAAAGACCTTGTAATTCTACAAGGCCTGTTGCAAACTCCCTTTATTTTGTAGCAAGTACATATTGTAGTAAAGTCCTTGTTTACTAAGTAACTCTTGATGTGTTCCGCTTTCTACAATTTCCCCTTCATGCATAACAAATATTTGATCCGCATCTTGGATTGTAGACAATCTGTGCGCAATCGCTATCGTTGTTCTACCTTTTCGCATTTGCTGCAATGCCGTTTGGATAGCCTCCTCTGTTTCTGTATCAATATTTGCCGTCGCTTCATCTAACACTAATACTTTCGGATTGGTTGCTATCGTTCTAGCAAAAGCAATTAATTGCCTTTGACCACTAGAAAATGCAGCTCCTCTTTCGACAACTTCTGTATCATACTGCTCTGGTAATTTTTCAATAAACGTATTCGCTTGCACAAACTTTGCCGCTTCCTCTATCTCTTCATCCGTAATCTCTTCATTATACATACGAATATTTTGCTTTACATTTCCAGCAAATAAAAATGCATCTTGCAGCACAAGACCAATTTTCTTTCGAATTTCTTGTTCTTCGAACTTCTCTAAATCTACTCCGTCTATTACTATATTTCCTGATTTAATATTGTAAAATCTCATTAATAAATTCATAATCGTACTCTTTCCGCTACCAGTATGCCCTACGAAAGCAACCGTTTGCCCTGACTTTACGTGAAAAGATACATTTTTTAAAACGTCACGCTTTCCATCATATGAAAAAGTAACATCTTTAAACTGAATTTTCCCGTTAGCTACTCGTGGCTGTTCACTCCCCATTTGAACAGGAGCTAAATCTTTATCATCCATTAAATGAAATACACGCGATGATGAAACAAGCGCTTGCTGGAAGAAAGATAGTTTCATCATCATCTCATTTACCGGCTGGAAGAAACGATGAATATAGTTAACGAAAGCATATAAAACCCCTACTTCAACAGGACTCTTTAAAGCATCGATTCCGAATAAACCAAGTACTACCGCAATTGCTACAATATGAACAAGATCTGTTGCTGGACGTAAAAGTAATGCATCTAATTTCAATGTACGACGTCCAGCACTAAAATGTTTATTGTTCACTTCTTCAAATTCTTTTCTCATCCGCTTTTCTTGCCGGAACACCTGAACAATATTCATACCTTGAATGGACTCATTTAACTTTGCATTTAATATACTCAGCTGATTACGTACCTCTAAATAAAAAGCTGCACTTTTCCGTTGATACAACACCATAATTGCAAACATTACCGGAATTAATATGAGCGAAAATAGCGCTAATTTTACATCTAATAAAAACATCGCTACTAAAATCCCTACTAAAAAGACTACATTTTTCACGAATGTTGATAGTACACTAACATAGAAATCCTTAATCGCTTCTGTATCATTCGTTATGCGAGATACGAGCGTACCAATCGGCGTACGATCAAAGAAGCTTAATGACAATTTTTGAACATGTTCATACACTTCAACTCGCATATCTTGGACAATCTTAAAAGCGATATTTTGAAAGTACAATAAGTCTAAATAAGTAAATAATACTTTTAATAAATGAGCAATAATATACACTACAAATAGGGTTACAAGTGCTGATTGTTCAAAGTTACCTGGCACTAAGTGTTCATCAAGAAATTGTTTAATTAAAAAAGGACCCATCATTTCAGTTACAGTTGCACCAACTAGAAATAAAAATGCTACCGCCAATAACCCTTTATAGGGCCTCATATAAGAAAGCAACCTTCTTAAATCACTCCGTTTTTTCTCAGCCATCATACGCCTCCTTTCTCTACTAATGCCTCTAACTGCTGGCTTTCGTACATTTCTTTATACCAACCATTTTCTTTCATTAATTGCTCATGTGTCCCTCGCTGCATAACCCTACCTTCATCAATAACAAGAATAAGATTTGCATGCTGAATAGCACTTAAACGATGGGCAGTAATAATCGTCGTTTTCTCTGCCCTTTCTCGTTTCAATGCAGTTAAAATAGTTTCTTCTGTTTTTGCATCTACGGCTGATAAACAATCATCTAATATTAAAATTTCAGCATTTGTTAATAATGCACGCGCAATAGAGATTCTCTGCTTTTGACCTCCTGATAGTGAAACGCCCCTTTCACCTACTACAGTGTCATACCCTTCTGGAAATTGAAATATATCATTATGAATACAAGCAATATCAGCAGCTCGGCTAATTTCTTTATATGTAGCATCGGCCTTTCCAAAAGCAATGTTCTCCCCAATACTCGCTGAAAATAAAAAGTGATCTTGCGGTACATATGAAATTGCAGAACGCACACCGTGAAGTGTTAAATCTCGAATATCCCGCTCCCCAACTTTTAATTCACCATTAAAATGATCATACTCTCGAATTAAACATTTTAATAACGTCGTCTTCCCTGCACCGGTACGCCCTACAACTCCTAATGTTTCACCTTTTCTTAAGTTAAAGTAAATATCTTTTAAGTTTAATAGTTCATTCTTTTTATAAGAAAACGAATCAACAGCAAACGAAACATCACCACTTGCTATAGTATTTATAGCATTGTCCCTATTCACTACATCTGAAGTTTGTGAAAGTATTTTCTCCACACGATCATACGAAGCACGTCCACGCTCCATAATATTAAATAGCCATCCAAACGCTAACATTGGCCATACAAGTGTCCCTAAGTACGTTGTAAATGTTACTAATTCCCCTACAGTTAATTCACCTCGTACGACTAATAATGATCCGTAACAAATTGCGATCAAAAATGAAAATCCGACAATTAGGGAAATCGTTGGATCGAATAACGAGTCAATACGTGCAACTAGCATATTTTTATGTACGACATCTTCAGATTTCTTCCGAAACGCTTGTAAATCCTCTTTCTCTTGTCCAAGTGAGCGAATTACCTTCATCCCACTCATACTTTCTTGTACTTTATCATTGATTTCAGAAAACGATTGCTGTGCCTTATGAAATCTTCTATGCAATAAAGTTCCATAATAATTTGTAGAAATAGCTACAATTGGCATCGGAATTAAACTTAATAACGTTAACTTCCAACTAATTGTAAATCCCATCGCTACGAGTACACATCCTCCAACAGCTAATGAATCAACGAGTGTTAAAACACCTGCCCCCGCAGTTTGCTGAATCGCCTGAATATCATTTGTCGCATGTGCCATCAAATCGCCTGTGCGACGTGATTGATAAAAGGATGGGCTCATCTTAGTAAAATGTTCATATAGATTCTTTCGCAGTTGACGAGCTAGTTTTAAAGAAGATCCAAAAATCATAATACGCCATAAGTAACGTAATATATACATCGTAATTCCTACAACTACTAATAGAATAACCCAGTTCAACAATTTTTCAGACGTTAATGTTCCATTATTAATTTCATCTACTACAATGCCCAGTACTCTTGGCGCTACAAGTTCAAGAAGCGCGACACCAAATAACATAATAATTCCGATTATGTACGCTCGTTTTTCTTGCTTAAAAAACCAAGCTAAATTAAAAAACACTTTCATATTTATCCTCCTCCCTTAAAATGAGCGATGTTTTCAGTTTACCAAAAACACAGAATTTTTAAAAGTTTTAAATATCTTTTATAACCAAAAGAAAAGGGCACTCGGTAAGAGTGCCCTTTGGCGCTTATTTCGTTTGTTGCTTGTTCATCGCGCTCATCATTTGATTGATTTTCTTTTGGGAAGGTTTTTGTCCCATTTGCATCATCATCATTTTTAACATTTGTTCGTTAATTGGTGGATTTTTTTGTAAGTAATTCATCATGTATTTGCGGGCAATGAAAAATCCTAACGCCACGCCTGCTACTAGTGCTACTACGCCCACTAGAATACCTAACCACATTGGCATATCTTTTCCTCCTTCATGTTGTCTACCTTACAGTGTACTAAAACCTTTTCAATAAGACAAGATACTATTCGACATTTTTTACACATATGTTCGTACTTGTTTGAGAGGATTTAACCAACCGTACTTTTTATTTTCATAATCCATCGCTAAAAATGTTAACTCACACTTTCTAAGCACCTCAAAGAAAGTTGTTTCCATGGATACATTTCCAGAAGTATTTATTCGAATATATTGTGGTTTCACCATTATTTCTCCGTATTCGGCTCCTGTATAAAGCGTATGAGTATGATTTGTTCTTTCATATTTACCAAGAACACGCAAAGCTTGTTCTAATTTATGATGAATTTTCATTACTTGTAACGGCATCGTAATATACGTCATTTGTTTATATAATACTTTCTTCTCCGAAAGGAACCCAGATTCTGAAAATCGAGCAAATAAATCAAAAAACAAATATTCACGACCAAAGTAAGCTTTCGCAATATCCTCTTGAATTAAATACAATTCATACGTTTTCATTTTTCCCCTCCCGATCTGGACAACCTTTTCCCTACATTATATAAGAGAAGATTTGCAATGATTGTCTGACTACGGAGAGAGAAAAAACTTTTCCTGTCGAAAAAACTCAATTACATAGAAAAATCTCCCCATGCTGGAGAGATTTTTCTAAAATCATTAAAGCATTTCTTTTACTTTACGAACAACGTTCTCTACAGTAAATCCATACTCTTCCATAATCTTCTCACCAGGAGCAGAAGCACCGAATGTGTCAATACCTAGTACATCTCCATCAAGACCTACATAACGGTGCCATCCCATTGTAGCACCCATTTCAATTGCGAAACGTTTCGTTACTGCTTTTGGTAGTACAGATTCTTTGTACTCAGCAGTTTGAGCTTCAAAGCGATCCATAGATGGCATGCTAACAACAGCTGCATCAACGCCGTCTGCTGCTAGAGCTTTTTGCGCTTCGATTGCTAAGCTTACTTCAGATCCAGTTGCAATTAAGATTACATCAGCAGTTTCTTTCTTGCTTGCAGAAACTACATATGCACCTTTTGCTACTTTTTCATAAGTATCGTCTTTTGCACCTTCTAATGTTGGAAGATCTTGACGAGTTAACACTAATGCAGTTGGTGTTTTTGTTGATTCTAGAGCTAGTCTCCAAGCTGCAACTGATTCGTTACCGTCTGCTGGACGAATAACAGAAACGTTTGGCATTGCACGAAGTGCTGCTAATTGTTCAACCGGCTCATGTGTTGGACCATCTTCACCAACAGCGATACTATCATGTGTGAATACATACGTTACAGGCAATTGCATTAATGCTGCAAGGCGAATTGCTGGACGTAAGTAGTCAGAGAATACGAAGAACGTACCACCGTAAGTTTTTAAACCGCCATGTAGTGCAATACCGTTCATTGCTGCACCCATCGCAAACTCACGAACACCGTACCAAATGTTTTTACCGCTGTAATCAGCTCTTGTGAAGTCTTTTTCGTTATTCATATATGTTTTGTTAGAACCAGCAAGGTCAGCTGATCCACCAAAGAATGATGGTACAGACTCTGCAATTGCATTAATTACAGCACCTGAAGAATTACGTGTTGCTGCTTTTGATCCTAATTCATAAGTTGGTAAGCTTTGTTCCCAACCTTCTGGAAGAAGACCGTTCATTGCTGCTTGCAGTTCGTTTGCTAATTCTGGATATGCTTGTGCATATTCACCGAGCATCGTGTTCCACGCAGCTTGCGCCGTTTCACCAACATCTTGTACTGTTTTACGGAAGTTGTCATATACTTCTTCTGCTACATGGAAGTCTTGTTCAGCAGTCCAAGCGTATGCTTCTTTCGTTAATTTTGTTTCGTCTACACCAAGTGGAGAACCATGTGAAGCTGATTTTCCTGATTTGTTTGGAGAACCGAAACCAATTGTCGTTCTTACTTCAATTAGCGTTGGGCGTTTTTCGTCAGCTTTCGCTTCTTCAATTGCTTTTGCGATTGCTTCAATATCGTTTCCATCCTCAACACGGATTACTTGCCATCCGTATGCTTTGTAACGATCTTCTACACTTTCAGAGAATGAACGATTTAAATCGCCATCTAATGAAATATCGTTTGAATCGTAAAGTACTACAAGACGACCTAATTGTAAATGAGCAGCTAATGAAGATGCTTCAGCAGAAACGCCTTCCATTAAATCTCCATCACCACAAATAGCGTATGTATGATGATCTACTACATTATACGCATCACGGTTGTATTTAGCCGCTAAATGTCTTTCAGCCATCGCCATACCAACAGCAGTTGCAATACCTTGTCCAAGTGGACCAGTTGTTGCGTCTACACCTGCTGTGTGACCGTACTCAGGATGTCCTGGAGTTTTGCTTCCCCATTGACGGAAGTTCTTTAAATCATCCATTGTTAAGTCATAACCAGATAGATGAAGTAGGCTGTATAGTAACATTGAACCATGACCTGCAGATAATACGAAACGATCGCGGTTAAACCACGTTGGGTTATTTGGATTGTGTTTCATAAATTGAGTCCATAATGTATAAGCCATTGGTGCTGCACCCATTGGCATTCCTGGGTGACCAGAGTTTGCTTTTTCAATCGCATCAATGGATAATGTGCGAATCGTGTTGATAGAAAGTTGTTCGATTGAATGTGACATGCTATTCTTCCCTTCGCGTATGTTAGTAAACGTTTTATACATTTATATGATAGCTTCCCACGCAAGATTATACAACATGTATCGACAAATATGTTGATGTTTTTTTGATTTTTCATAAAAAATACAGTGATTCAGGGAATGTATGGGCATTCAATATGACATACTTTTTAATTGTTTTTATTTTAAAAATAAAGATAATTATCTGTATATTTATACAAATATACTAATTTCTGATATATCTCTTTTTTGATAACCTTTAAAAATACAAAAAAGCATCTGAATTAGATGCTTTTAAAACAAATTAAATAATCCGCTTACGAATAGAACTTGAAATAAAATCAATTATAATTACCATTAAAATGATACCTAATAAAATAATTCCCACACGAGACCAATTACGTGAACTAAGTGCAAAAATTAATGGCGTACCAATACCACCTGCTCCAATAACACCTAAAATCGCAGCGGATCGTACATTAATTTCAAACCTGTATAACGTATACGATAGAAAATCCGGTAACACTTGTGGTAATACGGCATACCAAAGTATTTGAAACCGATTTGCACCCGTTGCTATTAACGCTTCCGTCGGTCCCTTATCTATATTTTCAATTCCTTCCGAATATAGTTTCCCTAACATTCCGATAGAGTGTAACCCTAAAGCTAGAACTCCGGCAAAAGAGCCTGGACCAACAGCTTTTATAAATAAAAGAGCCATAACTAATTCAGGAAATGTACGAACAAAACTAAGTACAAATTTCCCAGTTCCTGAAGTTAATTTTCCACTACTCATATTCGTTGCCGCCCAAAAAGCAAATGGAACAGATATAAAAGCAGAAATAAATGTACCTAATATCGCAATTGCCAACGTATCAATTAAACCGTGTAATAAATCTTCACCATCTGGCAAAGATACATACGACCAATCTGGGTTCAATACGCCTGTCATAATTGCTTTTGTAATTTCTCCCGCCGTATTCTTTATTCCCTCTAACGGGACTCCTGAAAAGGCCCATACATATATAACTGTAAGTGCTATAAAAATAATCCAGCGATATATACTCGGTTTCTTCGGTTTTGGTACGATTATTGTCGTTTTACTCATTATAATTTCCCCCGCAACGCTGTACTTATATAATCAATTAGCAATACAACAACAAGGGTATAAATAATAATAGAAGCAGTTTGTTGATATTGTAAAAATCCAAGTGTACGATCATAATATAATCCAATCCCACCTGCTCCTACTAAACCTAGAACAGCTGCTGCACGTACATTCACCTCAAATGTATAAAGTACATAGGAGACGAAGTGCGCTTTCACTTGCGGAATGACCCCATAAACTATCCATTGCACCTTATTCGCTCCTACAGCTGTCATCGCTTCTAATGGACCTGGATCAATTGATTCAATTGACTCATACAATAATTTCGCTACGAGTCCAACGGAGAAACAAGTAAGAGCCAAAATACCTGGAAGTGGTCCTATTCCAAAAATCGCTACAAAAATAGCCGCTAATAATAAATCTGGTATTGTTCGTATAAAATTTAAAATCAATCGAGCTGGACTGTACAAAAATACACTAGTAAATACGTTACTTGCCGCAAATAGTGCAAGTGGAATGGCTAAAATCGCTCCTAAAGTCGTTCCAATAATCGCCATACGTATTGTATCTAACATTGCTGTTGTAATAATTTGAAAATAACTCCAATCTGGTGGCACCATTTCCTTCAATAAATCCATCATATTCGGAAAACCAACTACTAGTTTTGAAAATGATGCGTCGACCTGTACACTACTACCCCACAACAGTAAAATAACTAAAATAACCGTTAATATATGTTTCAATTTACTCGGCGGCTTCGGTATCGATTTCGAATATATCGTCACTTCATTCATTTAGCTGCCACCTCTAATAATGCGCTTTTCTGAGCTACGTCCCCATAAATTTCAGCGAATTTTTCATCCGTTGCCTCTTCTACTAATCCATCAAAAACAATTTCACCAGCATGTAATCCAATAATACGAGTAGCATATTGCCTCGCTAAATCAATAGAATGTAAGTTTACAATTGTCGTAATTCCAAAATCTTCATTAATTTTCTTCAAATCATCCATTACTTGCTTTGTTGTCAGAGGATCTAACGAAGCAACAGGCTCATCTGCCAATATGATTTTCGCTTCTTGTGCCAATGCTCTAGCAATTGATACACGTTGCTGTTGTCCCCCTGATAATTCATCAGCTCGTGCATATGCTTTTTCTGAGATATTCACTCTATTCAGCGCCTGGAATGCAAGCTCCACATCCTCTTTCGGAAACAGACCTAACGTTGTACGCAATGTAGAATGATATCCAACCCGCCCAGCTAATACATTCTTCAGTACCGTTGATCGCTTCACAAGGTTAAAGCTTTGAAAAATCATACCAATATCTCGGCGCATGCGTCGTAATCCTTTTCCTTTTGCAGCAGTAATAGACTCCCCTTCAATAATGATTTCTCCTTCTGTGATTTCATGAAGGCGATTTACCGATCTGAGAAGTGTTGATTTTCCAGCACCGGATAGCCCGACCATTACAACAAACTCACCTTTTTGAATTTTCAAGTTTATATTATTCAATCCTTTTGTACCATTCGGATACACTTTGGAAACATTTCGAAACTCTATCACACATCTTACCTACCTTCTATGTATTATCAATAACTGAAAAACGGCAAACTAACTGAAATCACACACTTTCCAGTTAGTCGCCATTTCCATATGTATTATTGCGTTTTCACTTTCTTTCCATATTCACGAACGATATCAAATTTACTATCATCAGATTTAACGTATCCTTCATGTGAGTATACTTCTTTAATGATTTTGTGCCCTTCCTCATTCTTTCCTATTTCAATGAAAGCATCCTGTAATTTCTTGCTCCACTCTGCATCTAAATCAGAACGTACAGAAATCGTATCGTTTGGAATTTTCTCCGTAAATTTTACTATTTTCGTTTGATCGAATATATTCGGATAATCTTTTTTTACAATATTACGAGCATCTTGGAATACAACAGCTGCATCTACATCACCATTTAAAAGAGCAATAAGTGACTGATCATGACCTTTTAATGTAACAGGTTTCACATCTTTCAACGGATCGATTCCCTCTTTTAACAATACAGCCGCAGGCCATACATAACCCGCTGATGATGTTACATCTTGATAGCCAATTTTTTTACCTTTTAAATCTTTTACACTATTAATATTAGAATCTTTCTTAACAACAAACTCTGATTTATAAACATCTACTAAATCCTTTGTGGGAGCTCCAGTTTCATCATCTACCCCAAAACGTTGCGCCTGTAAAATTACGTTTGCAGCCTTTTTCTCATGCGCTAACACATACGCTGTTGGAGGTAAAAATCCTACATCTACTTGCTTAGATGCCATCGCTTCTACAATTGTATTGTAATTCGTTGAAATACTAACTTTTACCGGAATGTTTAATTTATCACTTAATAGCTTTTCCAATGGTTTTGCCTTCGCCTCTAACGTATCTGCATTTTGAGAAGGAACAAATTGAACATTTAGTGTCTTCGGTACATAACCTTTTTTCGTATCTTCATTTTTACTTGCACTTGATTCCTTCGTTCCACATCCACTTAATAATCCCGCTGCTAGTACAACTGTTGTGCTCATTGCAAAAACTTTTTTCAACATGTTAATGCCTCCATTTTTCGTTGTTATAAAATAACCTTCCATAAACATGAAGAAATATATCACATATTTTTACAAATAATTGCTTATTTACAGAATCTTTACATATTCTATACATTCACATTAAAATTCTTTTCATATATTTGATATGATTAATTGAAAGATAACTATAGAAAAGGTGAATGGCGTTGAATCAAAATCAAATTGTAACTTTAAATATTTTATTAACAAGCGATGTACATGGTACTGTGTATCCAATTCACTACCAAGATAACTCCAAAGCAGAAATTGGTTTAGCTAAAATTTCTACTCTCATAAAAAAAGAACGTTCTCAAAATGCAAACGTTCTTCTGATTGATAACGGGGACTTCATTCAAGGAACACCATTTACTTATCATTACGCTACATACGAAAAAGATATGGAAAACCCAATGTCCTTATTAGCCAACTACTTAGAGTATGACATTGCAATTATCGGAAATCATGAATTTAATTACGGAATGGATATATTAAATAATGCTGTGACTACTGCAAATTCCCCTTATCTATCAGCAAACATTTTAGATAAAAACAGAAAAGAACCTTATTTCGGAAAACCATATATAATAAAACATATTGAATCAAATATAAAAATTGCTATTTTAGGGGTGACAACGCATTACATCCCCCATTGGGAACAAGCACATCATATTAAAGATTTACAATTTGAAGATGCATTTGAAACAACAAAAAAATGGGTTTCTTACATCCGTAAACATGAAAAACCAGATTTACTAGTCGTAGCCTATCACGGGGGATTTGAACGTGATTTACAAACCGGAGTACCGACTGAAGTTTTAACAGGTGAAAACCAAGGATATGCAATGTGCCATGAAATTGAAGGCATAGATATTTTACTAACAGGCCACCAACACCGAGAAATCGCTCACACCGTGATTAATGGTGTAACAATTTTACAGACCGGATGCAATGGACACTCAGTTGGAAAAGTAACAGTAACATTCGAAAAAGCAGAACAAAAATGGGTGAAAAAAGAGAGTTATTCAGAGTTATTGCCCGTACAAGGAATTGCGGCAGACCAAGATGTTCTTTCCTTGGTTGCCAATTATGAAGAGAAAACACAAAATTGGCTTGATAAACCTATTGGAATAATTTATGGGGATATGCAAATTTCCGATGCTATGCAAACACGTTTGCAAGACCATCCTTTTATTGAATTCATAAATAAAATACAGATGGATATAGCTAATGTTTCAATTTCTTGTACAAGTTTGTTTCATAATACATCTCCAGGTTTCCCTAAACATGTAACAATGCGTGACATCGTTTCTAATTATATTTATCCAAATACATTAAAAGTAATTAGAATAACCGGAGCGGATATAAAAAATGCTCTCGAACTCTCTGCTTCTTATTTCACATTAAAAGCAGATGGAACCATCATCGTAAACCCTACCTATATAGAACCAAAACCACAACACTATAATTACGATATGTGGGAAGGGATTTCGTATGTTTTAAACATTTCAAAACCAATTGGAGAGAGAGTAGAGTCTTTGCAGTATAAAGGCGCTCCTCTTAATATGAATGAAGAATATGACGTTGTTATGAATAATTATCGTGCAAGCGGTGGCGGGAACTTCTTTATGTTTCAAAATAAACCAGTAGTAAAAGACATACCAACAGATATGTCTGAACTTATCGCTAACTATATATTGAAGCATAAAAGGATAGAAGCAACGAAAAATGAAAACTGGAAAGTTATTAAATAACAATTTTAACAAATAAAAAAAGATGGGCTATGCCCATCTTTTAATTTAATTTTGCATTATCCTGCTTTTTTAAAGCTTTTAATTTCGCCGGTGTAACGTCCGTGCCTTCTTCGTTAACGACTTTAATTCCTTTTAATTCGTTTAACATATTTCGACGAAATCCTTTTAAATATTGTTCACGAAGCGATTGGCGCTCACGTTGTTCTTCTTCAGTTAAGCCTTCAGCTTTTGCTTTTTTCGCTAAGAAGTTAATGCGTTCAATGAGTTCTTGACTTGGCATCTCGAATCCCCCTTCTACTCAAAACTGATTATTATCATACAATAGTTAGTCCTCTTTATCAAGCAATTGCTTTGTATATTCTACATACCTTCGATGTACAGTTGCTTTTGAAACATCATGACCAAAACCACGAAGTGTTGCTGCAATTTCTTCAAAAGTTAATTCATTCCGGCGCAAACGTACAATTTCCTCAATTGGCACTTCTTTTTTCTCACGTCCTACGCTTAAATGACGATTTTTCAAATTATTTTCTGGACGAAATCCTTTCTCCACTGCTCTTTGCATGCCACGTTTAATTTTTAAATTGTGGATCTTTCTTTGATACTCTTCAACGATCCCAATTATATTTAGCACCATCGAATCAGAATCTGAAAGCTGTAATTCACCACTATGTGTGTGTGTATAAACTTTTATCCCCTCTTTATGTAAACAATGCATTAATGCAATCTTTGCATTTCCTCTACCAAGACGCGTTTCATCTTGTATAAGTAGTACATCAACTTGTTCATCTCGAATTGTATCTAGCACTTCTAATATGCCATCACGTTCAATTGTATAACCGCTAGCCTGCTCCTCAATTACCTTTGTAACATCCATTTGATAGCGCTCAGCTAAATGCAATAATTCATCTTTTTGACGCAATAATGATGTTTCCTGTTCTTCTTTTGTTGTGCTCACACGTGCATAAATAATTGCATTCATTTTGAACCCTTCTTTCTCACTATATTTTCCTTATAGTGTATCATAAATTTGCCTTTCGTTCGAACTTATGTTTGTAGAATGTTTTTTCGCATGTTATACTTAATAATAAGAAAAATGAAAGAAAACGAGGTGTTAGAAAACATGGAAAAGTTAACGAAACGCCAGCAAGACATTCTCGACTTTATTAAGCTAAAAGTACAAGAAAAAGGATATCCACCTTCCGTACGTGAAATCGGTCAAGCAGTCGGCCTTGCTTCTAGTTCTACAGTGCACGGACATTTATCACGACTAGAAGAAAAGGGATATATTCGACGCGATCCAACAAAACCACGCGCAATTGAAATTTTAGGTGACAACCGAACGGAAACACAATCTGTTATTCAAGTTCCAATCATCGGAAAAGTTACTGCCGGTTTACCGATTACAGCAGTCGAAAGTGTAGAAGATCACTTCCCACTTCCAGCTAGTATCGTTGCTGGAGCAGATCAAGTGTTTATGTTACGCATTTCTGGAGATAGCATGATTGAAGCCGGTATCTTTGATGGTGATTTAGTTGTTGTTCGCCAACAACAGTCTGCATACAACGGTGAAATTGTAGTTGCTTTAACAGAAGATAACGAAGCAACTGTTAAACGTTTCTATAAAGAAAAAGATCATTTCCGTCTACAACCGGAAAACTCTTCACTAGAACCTATTATTTTAAAACAAGTGTCAGTTATTGGAAAAGTAATTGGCGTATATCGTGATTTACATTAAAAATAATAAAAAGAAGATAATTCCCTTATTTATATAGGTAATTATCTTCTTTTTATATTTTGATAGATTTCCGTTCATTCAAAAGAATGCGTTTCATTAATTATTAACGCGTTTCAATAGTAACATCTCCAGCAGCGGTTTTACCGCTAATCTTTTTACTACCATTACCAATCGTTATATTTTTATTGTCTTCATTAAAAATTGTCACGTCTCCAGCAGCAGTTTGCCCAGTTATAACTGCATCTTGTGGTTTTTCCAATAAAGTAATATCTACATCTCCAGCAGTTGAACTTACCTCTAAATCATATTTAGAATCATGATCAATAATATCTATATCCCCACTAGCCGTTTTTGCTGTTACTTTCCCTATTACTTTTTTAAAATTCACCTCACCAGCTTTTGTAGACCCCTCCACACTCTTTGCTGTTACATGTTTCAAATCCACTTCTCCGGCGAGTGTTTCAACGCTTACGCGGTCACTTTTCACATTACTTATTTCTATTTGTCCAGCGGATGAATTTACTTTTATCTCTTGATAAGAACGTTCAGGTACTAATATAGTCAATGTAGGCGTTTGAAATCCGAAATTGTAAAATGAAAAATCAAATGAAACACCTTTTTCTATTTCCCCTATGATTTTTAATGTATCACCATCTTCAGCAATACGAATCTCCTGTTTACTTACGTCTCCTTTTTGCTTTACATAAAAAGAGGAATCAGGAGATTTTTGGACAACAATATCTCCAGCATCTAACTTAACTTCTACATTTTTTAGCGTTTCGTTTTTAATTACGTCCTCTTTATCTCCTTTCTCTGCAGTTTGTACTGCTTTTTCATATGTTTGTGAAATCCCTATTACTCCAATAATGATACAAGCGATAGCTACTAATAATATCTTTTTCATCATCTACTCCCCTTTTATCATTTTGAAGTTCCAGACTACATAGCGTACACATAATCTTTTAAACCACTTCGTACTATAATAAGCTACAATACATAACAACAAACCTACTCCGACAAACGTTATACTAACGAAAAGATCCAACCATATAAAAGTGCCCATAAATACTTTTACAATAACGAAAAATGGTGTCACTACACTAGCAATCCCACCGACCCAAAAGGAAAATATAAAAGCTATAATTGCAACTAACGGGCCTAACACAATAATAAAATTAAACAAACTAAGTCCAACCGCTGCCATGACAGCTCTTGTCACATTTGAAGTCGACGGATCTTTTTTCATTTCATCAAATCGATACATCGCAAGTAAGTCTTTCGCAATTACTTTCGGAGAGCCAAGTCCCTTTATTATTTCTGATTCAGTTTTCCCCTCTTCCATCCCAAACTGAAAGTGCTCTTCATAATCAAATAAAATATCTTGTCGCTCTTCTTCTGGTAACTTTCTAAGATGACTTGATAATTCTTTAAGAAACTGCTCTTTACTCATCCCATTCCACCCCTTCAATAATTTCTTGAACACCTTTAGCAAAATCACGCCACTCTGTTACTAATAAAGTAAGTTGCATCTCTCCTTGCTCTGTTAGTTGATAATATTTACGGGGCGGTCCTTCCGTGGATTCTTTTAAATACGTTTGAAAATATCCCTCTTTCGTTAAACGACGTAATAACGGATATACAGAACCTTCCGATATTAAAAATTTATTAGAGATTTGCTGAACAAGTTCATATCCATAACAATCCTTACGTTTTACAAGTGCCAATACACACAGTTCTAACACACCTTTTTTAAACTGAACGTTCAAGGACAATCCCCCTTTCTCATTTTAGTACTGTTCAATAAACGGTAGCTATTTTATCCATAATATACCACTTAGTATTGTTTATTGCAAGGTACTGAATTATATTTATTCCCTAAATTTAGAAAACACAAATATAAAAGCCCGAATAAGACCTTTTGTAACTGACCATTATCCGGGCTATCATTCAACTCGAATTACAATAATACAAGATTTCATTCAATCTTTCTCCTCTATGAACCCACTTCCATTTGTGACCCTAATAAATTTCGAAATACACCTTTTCTCTCTTTAGCCAATTGATTAAATTCACCTTTTTGAACAATCTCACCTTTTCCTAAAACAATAACTTGATCTGCATTGCGGATCGTAGATAACCGATGCGCAATAACAACAATAGTCATCGTTCCTTTCAACCTTTCTATTGCTGATTGAATTTTCACTTCATTTTCAGTATCTAATGCACTCGTAGCTTCATCTAATACTAAAATGGATGGTTGTCTTAAAATAGCTCGAGCTAGTACAAGTCGTTGACGTTCACCACCTGAAAGTCTCACTCCACGATCTCCAATGAGAGTATCAAGCCCTTTTGGAAGCATTCGTACAAATTCAGCTGCCGCCGCAAAATCTAATGCAGTCCAAATTTGTTCTTCACTCGCATTCGGCTCAATCATCAATAAATTTTCTCTTATGCTTGCATTAAATAAAAAAGGATCTTGTGGCACATAACTAATAGCCCGTCTCAATGACAATAAATTTTCACTTGTAAGAGGAGTTCCATCTATTAATACTTGACCTTTCTCTGGCTGAATCAATCCCATTAAAACATCGATTAATGTGCTCTTCCCAGCTCCCGAATGTCCCACAATAGCCGTCATACTATTGATTGGTATTTTCACATTAATATTTTGAAGTGCATACAAATGCTCCTTCTTATTATATCGAAAATAAATACCCTTACATTCAATACCCTGCTCTATACAAATCGGCTTTATATGTTTTTGCTGATGTATATCCTGCATTTCAATTGCTTCATTACATTCCCCTTGTAAGTCCCATAATGACTTAAAAGCAGGAATGCTTGCAGCAAGCTGTTCTAAATTTGACTGAATTGTCATAAATCGTGGCCATAGTCTCGAAAAGATGAGTATGATTAATAGTAATTGGGTGGGTTGAGCTTTAAATATACTTACTGATAATAATATAAAAAATGCAATTAAAATAGCCATTGAAACTTTATAAAACAATTGAGAGTTCGACCTTATTCTCATATACTCCATTTGTTCATTACTCATCTTTTCTGTTATAGATTGTAACCAATCTAAACGTGATGCTTCCAAAGTATTACTCTTTATATCTTTAATTCCATTAAAATGATCTGTTATACCAGAAAGATAGTCTTGTGCTAATTTCGAGGTCTTACCGCCTAGTATTCGTGCTTTTTTTATAAAAGCACGAGAAGCTACTAAGAATAATAAGCCAAAGACCAAAACAAATATAGTTATTTGGGGAGATAATAAAAACGCAAGCCCCACCTGTATGAATGTAAACAGAATAACAGCTAACAATTGTAAAATTAAATTAACCCCATAACTTACGCGAGCTAATTCTGTAGTTAATATATTTATTAGATTTGTTTTCCTTTTCTCTAAAAAAAAACTCCACTTCGCTTTTAGAATCATACTATATGTTTCTATTCTTAATTCTCGTACAAAAGCTTGTTGCGTTCTCGCATCCCTTAGCGTTATGTTTCGTTGTAATAGATTTTGCCCTAACACTATTAGTATATATATACCTAAAATAGAAATTAGGCTTGTTGTTTTAGGGAAATCCTGCAAAAATCTATAAACAGGTGCAATAAAAGCAGTCTCCTCACCTATATTAATTATTCCAGCCATACTTATCATAGGAATTAATAAAATAATACCTATCCCTTCAAGTAAACTTATTAAAACCATACCAAACAAATTCACATACAGAATTTTCCCTGCAGAAGAATATAATTTCTTCATAAAATATATAATATGATTCATCGATGTTCCCCCTATGACAAAGCAAGCTTCTTTGTTTTCCTCCAAAGACATAGAAACGGACGTAAAGGAAAATATAAAAAATGAAGGAATTTAGGTAACGGCAATGTTTTTGCATCAATCGGATAAGGATAGAGTTGGCTCATAATAAATAAAATTTTTTGCTGATTAGACATCAGTGAAAATAAATGCCTACTATGATAAGCAAGTACTTCTTCAGGAACAGGATCGGTATGCAAGTTTATCATTTGCTTGAAATAAAACAGCGCTTCTTGAGCTAACTGCTTTGAACGTTTTTTCGCTACTAATTCCATCATCCTCTTATCTAATCGTGCACCTAACATTTGAGATGCCAAAATTAATGCTTGTCCTCCTAAATGAAACATTTGATATTTTCTCATTAATTTGTTAATCTCACTCCAGTTAAGATCTTGATTGACAATTTTTTTTATATCCACTAACCAGCGCAATCTAGACCAACCATGTCTAGCACCATGAGAGACAAGAAATAAAAATAAATCTTCCTTTCCTAACATATATACCGAATTACTTGTAAGTGCACTTTTTCTCTTTCGCTTCCAAAGCTCTTCAAACCCAGGTTCCTTACCCGGTCCAGGATTTAACCTCCAATGAATTTCAAGTTTGATCCGCCTTGTTGGATGGAAAAATGTTATATGGTGATGCCTCCATTTCCAATCACTTAATATCGTTTGAATATAATCATCTTTCACATATCCTTGCTCTAAAAGTAGTTTTTCTACTTTTTCTAATTTTTGAACAGGAATGAGAACGTCCAAATCACAAGATGTTCGTAAAGAAATATCTCCATATAAGTCCTGAGATAGTACAGGTCCTTTTAGAAACATCGTACGAATCTCATTTTCATTAAAAAATTTATTTATTCGTTCCATTTCAGCACTTAAATAAAGCATTTGAAATGTATTATTTCTATATTTTCTATTTAAAGTTTGTACAACATGTGAAGGAATTCGTTCCTCATCTACCTGTTTAAGTTTTTGATAAATCACCGGATAAACACGATGATGCATGGCTTGCTCAAGAAAAACCTCCCAATCAATATCTGTGAACCATTCACTACTATAAGTTTGCAGTGTTTCGTCATCTTGTAACTTCAAAATTGTAAAAAGAAGTTTCAATTCCTTAGACATGAACTCTACATTAAGACCAAAATCTTTCTCCATTTTATTCTCCTTTAATAGTGTCCTCACTTAACCTCTTTGCAAATGATCCAACGACAGTAAATTTCTCCATTCCTTCTGATCCAGTAACATAAAAAGAACCGCTCCGTAACCATGCATGCGCAATTAATTCACCATGACTATCCTTAGCAGTTCCTAAATAAAGAGTACTCTCAATGTGACGTTTTTCGAGCATTTTCATCCCAGCTATAGCTTTAACGAGACATTGACTTTCCCAAAAAGTATAACGACTCATAATAGAAATTGCTTCGGACACCTTTTTTAGCGTATCTCCGTGCGGTTGAATATGAGTACTTGAGGTTTCACTCATGTAATCCCCTAAAGAAGGTGCAACTTTGGAAAATGTAATATTTTTTAGTACACGTGCCCATCCTAAAAAAATAAAAGCCTCTAAAAATAAGAGCTTTGTTTTCATGTTTAGTGATAAAAACATCCTTAACCTTTTCACAATATTTATTAATCCCTTCCTAACAGTTCTTTTGAAATTACGAATCTATCTATTAGGCTGATCTTTTATTTGAATTAACCCTTCTTGAAACAAACACTCTAAAAAGGAAAGAACTTGCTCTTCACAATCTTTTCGTTCAATATCATAGTTAGATACTAGCATAGTAACAAGCTGATTAATTATTATTGGCTTTTCAATAAGCTCCCATATTTCTCCGCCTATTTCACCTAAGTTATAGTAATTTCCTTTCTGGACATTTAACATAACTTTTTCTCCATCCATATCGCTTACTATATTACCCTTACTTTGGACAACGTTATGTTCTAATGATATTTTTCTCGAGTGGACAACCATCAACCATACTCCCTTTCTGTATAGTATTTAAAATAACTTCCACAAGCTCATGAGCTGTAAATCTTGAAGCCGGGCGGCTTACTTGAAATATTTCCATTCCACTTGCAATATTAGATGAAGTTTCAAAATGCCATTCCATCAATCCTAATTTAGAAATCAAAGAATTCCTAAAAGTATGGCGGTATAATTTATACAAGCGTGCGAGCCCTTCTATACGGGTCATCTCGATATCTTCTCCCTGCGTTTTTACTAATTCAATAACACCAGCAAGAGGTAATGGATCAGGAAAGAATTGAGAATTCACAGGAACAGCATACTTCGTTTCCCTTTCAAATAAAGGGCTAAATTGCGCTACTTCCATTCCTAAATCATTTATGCTCTCTTGCCATAATTTTTGTTGTGCGTAAGAAGGATGAACTATTGCAGTATTTTTATTCAAAAGAGACACAGCAACTACATCATCACTTAAAAGCTTATATCCTTTATTCAAAAAAGCCGAGGCTAACGTTGATTTTCCAGCTCCTGAATCACCAATTAATGCATATGCTTTCCCATCTATAGCAATTACACTCCCATGCAATGGGAGTATTTTACGTTGCATTAAAAGCGCCCCCATACAAGTTCCCAAAATATATAGTCGAATTTTATCTTCTTCTGCATTTGCCATAGGTGAAAAGGTGATTTTCTCACCTGATTGTATAGCGAATATTGCAGTTTGAGGAACATGAAACATAACTATATCATCCTCCACTACTATCGTTTTTTGCTTTTCTGCGCTATATTCACCCCACTGTTCTGACAAATCAGTTATTTCAACTTGAACATCCGCCATCTCTTTTTTTTCATTCAGCTGAGACAATTCAGGTAATGGGATTTCACTTACTATTTTTAACCCGAAGGCTTGATATAACACATTCCCCATAGAATCAAACATCCTATCCCCCCACATTGTCAATTTTTTGAAAGCTCTTATATAATAAAGCTATATAAGAGCTTTATTTTTCCAATGACTTAACTGTACTTCACTGGATCATCTGGGTCAGGTTGAACAGCATCTGGATATTTATGCCCAGGCCCCGCCATAGTCATATTAATATTAAGTACTTCTAATACAGGTTGTTTCCATTCCTTTTTCATACGTATCACCTCCTTTCACATTGCTTTTTTTATAAATCGATAGAAGATTAAGCTACGCATTAAAATTCTAAAATCTAAATCAAATGCATATTCTGGTCGAGGTTCTTTACAAATTTTTGAGATAGCTTTCTTAATTACCTCGACATTTAGAAATTCAGAAATTACTGGATCTACACTAAGTTCTTCAACTTCCTCAATAAATTCATTCCAAAAAGGAGCCATACGGTAAACACCATCTGCACCTTGAATACCTCGAACCCGTTGATTCAATCGTACTTTATCAGGAAGGAAATTCTTTGTGGCTCTCCGAATCAGGGCTCGATCCAAACCATTTTGAACATACTGTTCTTCTGGAACTGACAAACAAAATTGAATCAATCGTAAGTCATTTGTGGGATCACGATCCCATAAAGCATAACGTAATGATAATTTCGTTTCATACGTTCCATTTATGCTCCAATAATATGGTTTTTCAAACTGTTCTCTTTTCATGTCATATGCATTAGAGATAGAGGTGCCTGTTATATCGATGTCTTGTTCTCTGAGTCTGTCAAAAACATTCATTTCCCTTGCAAATTCCGGATTAATTATTGCGGAATTTGCATCTTGTTTCCCTGAAAAAAGTAACTGATGCAAAAATGGAAATGCCTTTCGTCTTACCACTTCAAAAACACGTGATTTTTTCACTCCTATATTTCTACTATATAAATGTAGTTCACGATAAAAACGAATCCAATGTAGCTTTTTCAATAACATTGCCTGGTAATCTAAAATAGGTCCCCACGATACTGTCCAATTACCTCTTTGACCACTAAGAAGTACTCCTATTCCATTCTGAGATGCTTTTTCATAAACTCCACTCAACCAAAAAGTATTCTCAAAAAATTTATATGGCATCTCCATTGTTTCCAGCCAATCATCAATTTCCGATAGTGGGCTTCTCTCCGGCAATTCTAAATAATAATCCTGTATATTCCCTACATGCTCGACAGTCGATTGAATAAATGGTCTTTCGTCAGCTATTCTACCTTTGTGTGTCCAATCTTCAAATCCTTCTACTGGAACATAACTGTACGTATGTAATTTTTTATTTTCAGCCCGTAAATCACTTGCAGCAAAACTAACGACAGAACCTGAGTCTAGCCCTCCGCTCAAATGAGCTCCTACTTGGTGATGTGTTCGTAAACGTGCCTTCACTGCACTTTGATACACCTCTCGAAACGCCTCTTCATACTCTTCATTTGATTTTAAATTAAGCATTTCCCCAACAGTTGGTGTATAGTATCGCGAAAACTTCACTTCGCCTTCCTTTACCAAAATAGTGTGTGATGGAGGCACTTGTTCTATATATTTGTAAACTGTTAACTGTGGATCTACCGATTCGAAATTTACAGGTATAGCTAGAAATTCAGCAATCCACTGCTTATTCAATTTCTTCTCAACATATGGTAGAGAAAATAACGGATTTATAATAGTACAAAAAGTAAATTTTTCCTCACCACGATAAAAATAAAGTGTCCGACTTCCTGAAAAATCTCTGGCACCAAAAAGAGTTTGTTTTTTCTCATCCCAAATCATAAAGGCAAAATCGCCTACCAAATATTTTGGAGCCGCTTCCCCCCATTTCTGATAAGAGAGTAAAATTAACTCGCTATCTGTCATGTTTTTTCTATCCGAATAATCCACTTGTAGTTTTTCAAATAACTCATCACGATTATCAATAATAGCATCTGCTGTAATTGCCAGTTGCTTTTCATAATTATAAAAGGGTAATTGTTCACCAACTGACTCTGGTGTAATCCATTGTGCATGACATCCTAGAAAAGCATTTTCTTTGTGCCATATTTGAATATCATCGGCAGGATATTTGTATAAACGACTCATTACTTCTCTTCCGTGCTCAATTGATACAGGCTCATTAGTAAAGTGAATAATGCCAGCTATAGCGCTCATTTCTTCCTCCTAATATATGAAAAGTTACTACAAATACTATTTACATATTAAATTCGTTAAACATACCTCTTTATCATTCTTTTTAACGAACGAAATTATTTGTTTTATTACTTTCTCAATTACATGCTTAAATTTACTTTCAGACTAAGATATAGATATTAAAAGCCTATAATTATCCCTTTTTTATGTCAATTGAAACTGAATGTCCCCAAACAATCCCCTTTGGAATTCACTATAAAGAACAAATGGTGGTACGTATACAAATCTAATTCCACTTTTACTTACTTTTAATTCTTCCATTCTACAGCTTTTAAAATACCTTGAATTACCCTTTGTTGATCTTCAGCTAACATATTAGATCCTGAAGGCAAACAAATCCCACTTTGAAATAGGTACTGCGACACATCTTCACTTTTGCTATGCGGATAATACTTCTTCTCTTTAAAGAGCGGCTGCATATGAAGTGGCTTCCACATAAGACGCGCTTCAATGTTCTCTTCTGCTAAAGTTCTCAATAATTTCCCAATAGAGATCCCAGATTCCTTTTCATCAATTGTCAGTGTAGTAAGCCAACGATTTGAGCGTGTATTTTCTAATTCAGGCATAAAATAAAATCCTGGCATGTGAGATAGCGCTGCGTAATACCGTTTATATATAGACCTTCTAGCTTTCACCCTATCTTCTAACACTTCTAATTGTCCTCTACCAATACCAGCTAAAATATTACTCATTCGATAATTATATCCTATCTCACTATGTTCATAATGTGGCGCTGGATCCTTTGCTTGTGTCGCTAAAAACTTCGCTCTCTCTAATGCTTCTACATCATTAGAAACTAGCATTCCACCACCTGAAGTTGTAATAATTTTATTTCCATTAAATGAATAAACACCAAACCTACCAAATGTACCGCTTGCTTTTCCTTTATATGTAGAACCTAGAGATTCTGCTGCATCCTCAACTATAGGAACATTATATTGATTACAAAGTGAAAAAATTTCATCTAGTTTAGCACTCTGACCATATAAATGAACAAGAATGATAGCCTTTGGTAATTTCCCCACTTTATTAGCTTCATACAATGCATGTGCCAATGCATTCGGTGACATATTCCATGTTTCCGGTTCTGAGTCAATAAATACTGGTTCAGCTCCCAAATAAACAATCGGATTCGCACTCGCTACAAAAGTAAAACTTGAACAAAACACTGTATCTCCCTTTTGGACATCTAATAATCGCAAAGCTAAATGAATAGCAGCCGTACCTGAACTAACTGCAGCCCCACCTTTCACTCCTACAAAAGATGCAAGTTCTCTTTCAAATCCATCAACATTTGGGCCAAGAGGGGCAATCCAGTTTGTATCAAATGCATTTTGAATATATTTTTGTTCATTTCCACTCATGTGCGGTGAGGAAAGGTATATTTTCTCCTTATTTTTTATCATTATTCTTCATCCCCTCTTAATTTACTACATTAATAACCTTCGCTGGAATGCCAACAGCAGTACAATTAGATGGAAAGTCATTTATTACAACAGAGCCCGCCCCAACAATAGACCAACTCCCAATTTTAACACCTGGAATTATAGTAGCTGATGCTCCTATATGTGCCCCCTCTTCTATTGTGATAGAACCTGTAAGTGTAGCATGTGGTGAAATGTGAACAAAATCATCAATTATATTATCATGTTCTATTATTGAGCCCGTATTTATTATCGTATGGTTACCAATGATAGTATCAGCATTAACAACCACATTCGGCATAATTACCGTTCCGTTCCCTATATGCGCATGAGGACTTATAATTGCTGTTTTATGAATTAATGTAGCATATATGCCGACAGGTTGATTTAATATTCCGAAAATTATCTTTCTCATTTTGTTATTCCCTATAGCAATAACAAGCTTTATATCATTAAAATTGTTGATAATTTCCCGTGCATCTTCAATTCCCCCAAAATAAAGGTTATCTATAATAGTTATACCTGTATATAAATCATCTAAATAACCGACTATCTCGTATCCTTCATTTGATAAGATGATATCCTTCACAACCTTACTATGACCACCACACCCAATTATCAAAATTTTCATTTCCCCTCCCCCTTTATCTCTATTTTCTCTCCAGTAAATCGCCCCATTGTTACATGCCCAACATGATTTATCCCTTCTGTTTTAAATACTTTTGTTATTGTAAGTACAATTATTTTCAAATCTAATAAAAAAGAACGATTCTCTACATACCATACATCTAATTCAAACTTTTCTTCCCAAGTAATCGAATTCCTCCCATTTATTTGTGCCCATCCCGTAATTCCTGGTTTTACATCATGTCTTTTAGCCTGTTTACTAGAATATAAGGGTAGGTATTCCATCAATAATGGGCGTGGGCCTACTAAACTTAAATCACCTCTTACAACATTCATAAGCTGGGGTAACTCATCTAGACTATATTTTCTAAGCGTTTTCCCAAAATTAGTTAATCTGACTTCATCTGGAATCCAATTTCCATCTCCACTTATTTCATTAGTCATTGTGCGAAACTTATATAAATAAAAAGGAATTCCATTCATTCCCGGACGCTTTTGTTTAAATAAAATGGGAGAGCCTAATTTTATTCTTACTAATATAGCTACTATGCATATAACAATCGAAAATAATAATAATAACAATAAGGATACGCACACATCAAAAAGTCGCTTCATTCACAATCATACTCCTCACATTTTATTTAAAATGCCTGGACAAACAATTTTCTACTGGTAATTAATCTAATTCTTTTCCAATAAAAAAACTAGAATATAAAAACTATTCTAGTCAGAGATTAAGCCGAAGCGTTTAAACACTGCTAAGACATCCACGTATTCCCATAGTATATTTCCATCTTTACTAGTACCATTTGTATGCGAAGGAGCAATTTTACCACTAGTACCTGCCACTACAGATTTATAAACTTTGCCATTGGCATTTATAAAACTATTTATCTGATATTCTTTTTCAGCTATCCAAAAATTTTTATTTGCTGTGCCAGCAGTTATACAGACCCAACCAATATATCCACCTACTGTTGGGGTATCATTGTACAGTAATTCACCACGGCTAAACGTTCCAAAGGTAGGTTCTAATGATACTAAAGAAGACTGCGGAAGGTTACCTAATATATTCTTTTCCAATTGGTTGTTCACATTGTTTGTAAATGTTATATTAGAATTGATTTTCTTGTTATCCTGTACTAGGATAGCAGTTCTTGGCACGGGAAGTGTTGAATTTTGCTTTCGATACACACCTTCTATTGTAATATTCCCTGTTGTATTTATACCGCTATCATTTTTTGTGATAATCGTATTGTCACAGAGCTTCAAATAATTTTCTACAAAAATCCTAATGGTATGCAATGAACCGAGAGAAACATCCTTCCCATTCACCTCAAACTTATTATCCGTAATTTCTATTCTTGGTATATAAATAAATGCAACTCCCGCTCCCCTAGCTTCATGAACCGCTAGGCCATAAGGAGCGTCCCAAATAATTTGATTTCTACTAAAAACATGTGTAATATACCCTTTGTCTTTCGCCAAGCTCTCAATACCATAAATATCACCACCATCAAACCTAAAAGATTGATTTTTAAAAGTAGTTTTCTCAACTCTCATAGATTCAGCAGCCATCATTCGACTATAGTTTGCAGTTCTACCACTATGAATAAACTCGCAATCCTCTACAATTAAATTTTTTGCTCCTATATAATGTCCACCATTACATTCATTTGTCAAAAACTTTACAGAAGAAAATATAGCCGTTTCCGTTTGACCATAACCAGTTGTCGCTATACTTTTCGCCCTTCTTATATCAAATAAAGAATTTCGTATCTCCAAATACTTACTCCTAAAATCAATAATTCCATCCTTATCAGGATCATCAAAAGTAAATTTACAATTGATTATTTTTACTGTCTCGCCACTTAGAGCAATTGTGCTTTTTGAAAAAACACAATTTTCTAAAGTTGTATTCCCTCCAACAATCCCACAATTCTGACCGAATATTGTATCATTTCTAAATGTACAAAATGTTCCATCGGCCTCAATTCCACTAGTTATAGATCTCCCCGTAATTGCACCATAATACATATTATTTATGGAAAAATAGTCATCTCCGCTACCAGATAGATAGACATTTCCTTTCATTTTATTACTTTCTAAATATAGACCTCTAGTACTAATACACACAAACGCTCCAGCTCTATTGTCATATATATCAGAGTTTCTAATCGTTATTTTTTGATTATTCATATATCCATCTTCAATATCTATCCCATAACCAGGATTACACCCTATTGATCGATTCATTGCATTACTATTATTGAAAACTTCACACCCATCAAAAGTGATAAATCTTCCACCATTTATTGAAGCTCCAAGTCTTCTATTTTTATAAGATTTACAACCAAAAAAATATACGTATTGTGGAATATTAGCACACATTACATAGTGCAAATTACTATTCATCAAGTCATAATTTTGCAAAAATGAAAACCTTACTTTTGTAGTACCAGTCGGCAGTGAATCTAAATATACAAATTCATAAGATCTAAAATTTCTATACCCTAAATATGAACCATTACCTGCATAAAAATGTACTTTTATAGTAACTTTATTTAAATTACATCCACTTCCATATCCACCATAACCATCCCCTGAATAGTAAAAATACCCAACAGATTTCACTATGTCTCCAGTAATATCAAAAAATTTAACTACTGTTGTATAATTAACTTTAGTAATGTCTAAATTTCCTTTGCTATCAATGTCACCTTTTGCAAAGTGATCCGGATGTGACATTCCACCTATCGCTGAAAAGTCCATAGATGTTACCAACCCATCCCCAGTACACTCACTTACTTCACAGTTTTTTACATAAATGTTATAACATGAGTTTTTACATTCAATTCCATGCCCCCACTCATGTGTACCTCCACTTGAATAATCATGATTTTCCCTATCTCCTTTAACTATTGCACCTATTATTTCTACATTTTTTATTCCATCACATAGCAATATGTTATATTTTATAAGATTATTAGCTTCTTTCTCAAATACACATTCATAAAATCTATACGTTGTGTTACTACAAAGTTTCACAGAAGAAGTTTTCTCTATAAGATACTTTCCTTTTGGTAAAACCACTATTTGAAAACCTTCTTTATTCGCCCATAAAAGTGCATCATTTAATCCCTGTGTCGTCTTTACAGCTGCTGTACCGTCATTATTTATTCCCCAACGTTCAAGTTCAACAGTATAAATAGTCAATTATTTCACCTATCTTCACTGGCTTACATAAACGATTACAAAAATTAACATTTGCATTTGTATTTAGATTAATTTTTGTAAAACCATTAAATATACGCACAAACAATCCACTATTATCAATTGAAAGAACAAGTTCATTTCGGCTTAATACATTTAATTCTTCTCGTATTTTACTGCTAACTTGATTTTTTCTCATTATTTAAAACATACCTCCATTCTTAATAGAAGTATATTCACTTAAATCAATAACGGTATAGATATCTATCATATTCTTTCCAAGTTAATTTATAGTTAAAATTCCCCACAATTACTCACAAAATGTTAATTGCAATGTGCTACAAATACCTTAAATGTTCCTATCTCATATTTATAAAGCATGTACATTCTAGATTCATGTGTATTATTAACACTGGAGTGAACTTTTTTCCTAACAATCACGATTACCTAAATATTTTTTGTCAGTCCGTATTACTTGAAGTATCTTGTATGACTTTCTTTCTTTTAAATCTGTATAATATATTTTGAATACCCTGCCTAAACGTATCCTTTTCATATTTATTCATTCCCGTAACCCACATCAAACAAATATATACGATTGAAAATAAAATAATCTTCACAAATAATTCCTGCCATTTGTCTGCAAGTATCCATCTATTTAATGTCATTCCAAACACTAAACTTGCCCCAAAAGCTAAGCTCATACAAGTAATATTTGTCCAAAACCTTGGTATATCTATATTGATTTTCTTCCAATAATAAATATTCATAATGATTATATTCCCGATAGTAAATGCTACAGCTGTACCTAAAGCACTACCAATTGCCCCCCACCATTGAACAAATATTATACTTATAACTACGTTAACAAAAGATGTTACGACATATGTAATCGATTTAAACCCTTGCATATTTTTTGCCTGTAGTATAATTCCACCAATACTTTGTACTAATGATACAATCATCGGAACTAAGATTATAATAGCTATAATAAAGGCCTCATTATATTCTTTTCCAACCCATAAATGAATAAATTCTTGACCGAAAACGATAAAGCCACTTAAAACAAATGATAAAATAATATATTGAATCCTACCTATCTTGATAAATAAATCTGATATTTCTTTATCAGATGCCTTTTTTGTAACCATCCCTGTAATTCTGCTCAAAAAAACATTCGATATAGCTGCAGCAAGCCCAGAGAAATAACCTGTAAAAGATGCTCCTATAGTATATATGGAAATTGCTGCTGCTCCACTATATATTCCTAAGATAACTTGATCTGTGGACCAATATATCTTATCTATTATTAAATTTAAAAATATTAAAGATGAAAATCCTAAGATTTCCTTCAATAACCCAATTTCTATTTTTTTAAATACTATTTTTATCCTTAACACTTTAAAACAGTAATACATATTAATTGCAATTATTATAAAATTTATTGATGTCGTTACTATCGCTATAGACACTGATCCGTAGCCCTTTATAAGAAGCGGTAACATTATAAGAGGCACTACTATAGCCCCAATAATACCCAGAATTTTTTGGAAAATAAACCTTTCATAGGCTAATACTACAACACTAAAAAAGCCAAAGCCTATTCCTATAGATATATTTATTACCATTATCACCATTAACGTTTTGAGTTTATTTATTTCATCCACATTTAATGAACTTGAAAATATACTATCTGCAGTTAATGTTAATATAATACCTGTAATTAATGCTATTCCTCCCAATACCCCATACATAATACTAAACATTCCATACAGGCGTGAACAATTCTCTTCATCTTTAAGTGCTCTATACTTCGCCGTATATCTAATTACTGCATTTCCTAAGCCAAAATTTAATACTCCTACATACCCTGCAACTGACGTAGCTAAACTGTATAAACCATATTCCGATTGACCAAGTAACTTTAACATAATAGGGGTATATAAAAGTGAAATAGAACTATTAATAACTAGAGCCGCATATGATAATATTGCTCCTGCTTTAATTTGACTTTTCATTTGAAAAATTCCCTCTCATATTAAACTTCCATCTTATTACTATCCTTGCAAAATTAAATGTTTTATCTTTAAAAAAATTCATAATTTCTTTTCAATTCTAATGTTTTATCAAAATTTTCATTTGCCAAATTCCCAGAAAAAACTTCACATAGACTGCGATTATCTATCAAACTTTTTACACCTTCATAAATATCACTTTCACTAATATTTACAATCATTCCTGTTTCCCTATTCTTAATTTGTTCTTTTGCCCCAGTAAAATTTGTGGTTACAATCGCTTTGTGTAAACACTTTGCTTCAGCAAGCGTTATACAAAACCCTTCATATCTGGATGGTTGCACATATATATCACAAGTTGCCATATAGCCATATGGATTTGATAACTCTCCCAGCAAAATAAAATCTCTTTCTAAACCATATTCTGTTATTAATTTTTCGTATTCTTTTCTAGCCCCACCTTCTCCCACACAATACCATCTAACTTTATATCCCTCATTGATTAATCTTGCCAGTACTTTAATAGCAATATCTTGTCCTTTTTCATTTGTTAATCTACCAACTGTTAATATTCTTATTCCCAAAAAATTATCGTTAAATCTCTTCCCCTCTTTTGCTTCATTCTGTATTAATTTTGCAGAAACTATATTAGGACATACCTCTGTTTTCTTTTTTATAGAAGGAATGATACTAAGCAGCTTATATTTTGCTTCATTAGATACAACAAATATATGATCAAATTTTTTGTATAGCTTATCTGAAAATATTTGATTAAATGTGATTTTTGTTACATCAAAATGAATCCATTGAAATTTCTTTTTCGCCTTTATGTTATTAATAACAAAATAACTTATGAAATCCATTGGACCAGCATAAGCTACTGCAATATCATATTCACCTTCCACTATAGGATACTCTCGCAGTACATATTTAAAAAAAAGGCTTCTATCTTTTATAAACTTCGTTAAAAGATGTAAAAGCATTATTCTTGAACCTCTAATTATTTTTCCTTCTCTTAGCAAATTCAAAAAAATTATGTGAGGCGGCTCATTTAATATATCTTTTATCTCTTCATACTCTTCGAAATATTTAATGTGAACTTCTCTAGGAATAGAATTTAAAAAACCACCGTATTTCTCTAACATTAAAATAGTTATACTATACTTATCTTTTGGAATTTCAGATAACATATTAAGTAATGCCTTTTCGGTTCCCCCTACATTCATATTAATGATCATAAAGATAATATTTTTTTTCATATTCCCTCCGATTTCACTGCCTCACTACCTAAAAAATCATTTAATTTTTCAAACTGCTTCTTTGCCTTAATTATTGTAGATTCTAAATTAAACTTATAATCAATGGATGCATCTATAACCTTTTCATCATATTGTAATTGCAGGTTTTCCATATCTATTAGAGTCTTATTAAAATCAATATCTTTCAGGAGATTGATGGTTTTCTGACTATATATTATAGGAATAATTCCAATACCTAATAATAACGCTAATATATTAGCATGAAATCTCGCTGCAATTAATAATTTAAAAGAGGCCATCGTTTCGATAGCCTCTTTTAAATTGCCCCCATATTTATAAATTACTATATTATCTAATACATTAGAGGAAAGACGTGATTGAATTGTGTTAATTACATCCAAATCACCCTCTTGTTCACAAAACGACATTAAATAACATTTATTCCCTTTGTTCACTAATAATTCTATTGTCTTTATAGTACTACGTATATAATCATTATAATAATGGGTTAACCCTTGTTTATGTCTGACATCTATTATTGAAAATCCAATTCTTTCTTCAGACAAATCTAACCTATATTCATCTGTATTCATCTGAAAAACAATATCTGATGCACACCTAACCTGCGGTAAATCTTCAAATAGTTGATATGAATATACATCTCTAAAACAAACATCATCACATAACTCAAAAAACTTTCTATAGTCATCAAGAAATTCTTCCGTTTTAAAAGGACCAAAATTCGCTCCTATTATAAATACTAATTTTTTTCTTCTCTTAAATTCCATAACCATTTTCATTCTATCTCGATATAAAGAGCTATGGTACGCTTCTTCTCTAAAAATAGATCCTCCTATAAATAGTAATGCATCATGTTCTTCTGCTATTTTTTCATAGTTAGTTATATTATCTGATAATTTTAGACGTTGTCCAATTTTATTCAGCAGTGTATATTTTCTTCTGCTTACATTATTATATTGAGAAATAAATTGATCATAATTTGAACCTAAATGATTCACTGTAAAATAACAATTTGGATATTTTTTTACAAGGATATCTAAAAATAAATCATCTCCAAAATTAAACATCAAATAAATGTCAACAAACACTTTTTTCATTTTATTATCAACACCCATCAATTTTCTATTAAATCATAGAATTTCTCCAATTGATTTACCGAATTATAAGGTTCTATAGAGTTTAATTCTTTGAATATTTTTTCTCTAAAATCATTATCATCTATATATCTTCTCACGCCATTGTATATACTCTCTATATCATGTTCTACTATTAAACCATCTGTATTATGATTAATAATTTCTTTTGCCGTAGCAAAGTTAGTACACACAATAGTTTTTTTCAATATTTTTGCTTCACTTACTGTAAGTCCAAACCCTTCCTTTAAAGATGTTTGTACATATATATCGCAGTTTTCCATATATGGGTAGGGGTTTAACTTTTTTCCTAGTAATACAAAATAACCATTCAATTCATATCTATCTATTAATTCTTGAAGTATGATTTTTTCTGGTCCCTCTCCAATTGCAAACCATTTAAATTTATAACCTGATGCTTTTAATAATTTTGCTACTTCTATAGCCTTACTATACGCTTTTGCAGTAACCAATCTTCCAACTGTTAAAATATTTATAATCGTTTTATCAAACTCCTCGACTTCATATTCCTGAGCTAATTTATGAATCATACTGGGACACACAATATCTAATAGAATATCAACCTTTTCATAATATTCTTTCCTGATTTTATATACTGAATTTCTAGTATTTTCAGAAACAACAATTATTTTATCCATCTTCTTATACGATTTAAAATCAACATCTTTATCATACAATGTATTTGCATAGTCAGTATTTATCCATGCTATTTTTTGTAATGCCGAAACTTTATTAGCAACAAAATATGTAGGCATTCCCTGGCTATAAGCAATCGCTACATCGTACTTTTTCTGTATCGGCATAATGATTTTATTTAAACTTCGAAAGACCACTTGTTCACTATGTAAAGCAGATTTTCTATAATTATTTAGTCTTAGGTTGAGAGAGGTTTTTATTCTATAAGAAAGATATGTAAACCTTTTACTTTTAGGAAACTTCTCATTATTTATATAACGAAAATAAGAAGGTGATTTCAAAATGTTCACATAATTAGGTATATAAGTCTCGAGCTCTCCTCCTTTTTTAAAGAGCATAACATCAATTGCATACTTTGAAGGATCAATTAAATTTAATAAAGAAATCAAACTTTTTTCTGCTCCGCCAATGGTTAGCGAATCAATAACAAAGAGGATATTTTTTTTCATATATCTATTTACCTCCCTCCTCTTAATTTCCCTTTAATATTTCTTAATTTATTTAAATATATTCCGTATATAATACTTAACATTATAAATCTACTTCTAATAATATATATATATAATTGGTAAACTTTAGTTTCTGACGAAAATGAATTAATATATTTTCTAACGTATTTAATAGACAAAATTTTCTTTGTATTTAATATAGAAGCTTTTATACCTATTGATTTTATATTTATACATTGTTGTTCGATTAAATTCAATACATTATCTTGGATTCTCCTTGTAATTATCTCATGTATCTGATTTTCATCTAACTCCACTGATTTAAATATCTCCTCAATTCTCTTACAAACCAATATATAATTTTGCATATAATGTATTGAAATATTTGTACTTATACTATATTGATTTAACCTATTGTAATTATATAAATAGACTTCTATATACTTGAACCTTTTACAGTGAGATGCGTATTGCAATACAAAAACTAAGTCCTCACACATAAATATCTCTTCATCCATCTTTAAGTTGGATTTAGAAATTATCTCCCTTTTGTATATTTTCCCCCATAACACCCCCCCAGTTCCCTTACAAACCATCTCCATGAAGGAATTTACAGAAATACTACTTTCAAAATTAAAATCTGAACAATTCAACACACCATATTTAGAAATATCTTTATAGCCACAACAAACTAAATCAGAATTGGAATTAATCATTTCATTTAATAAATACATAACATAATTTTCATCAACAGTATCATCCGAATCAAGAAAAATTACATACTCTCCTGTTGCATTTAAAATCCCTTTATTTCGAGCTTTAGAGGGACCACTATTATTTTGATAGTAATATGTTATTCTATTATCTATTTCTCTATATACATTAATTATCGTTTCACTTTCATCACTTGATCCATCATTTATAATTAGTATTTCAATATTTCTATACGTTTGTCGAATTATACTCTCTAAACATTTAGAAATGAATTTTTCAGAATTATAAACTGGTACTATAATACTTACCTTCGCTTCCACATCCTCCTCTCCCTTCTGAATTAGCTTAATCTATGTAATCTCTCACATATTTACACCAAATAACCAGATGCTTTTTATGCCACTTATAACTATTTGTGTTATTGATTAAAAATCTCATATAATTTTTCAATTTCACTACTATTTCCATAGTCTACCTGCATCGTATTACTAATTAACCTCGTTTTCAATTCCGTATCCTCAATTAACATTTTTATTCCCTCGACTATTCCTTCTACTCCCATTGGAGTTATCCATCCATCAAAGCTATGACAAAGCTGCCCTTTCGCTGTAGGAAAATTTGTTATTACTACTGCTTTCCCTAGAATTTGCGCTTCTCTCACCGTCACTGCTTTCCCTTCGTATCTCGATGGTTGACAATAAATATCACAACTTAAAATATACGGATATGGATTGATTTTTTTACCTAACAATACAAACCTTTCAGCCATCTCGTTCTCTTTTATTAATTGTTTTATATATGTTTCCTCTCCCCCATACCCTACAACATACCACTTCACATCATATCCTAATTCAACCAACTTTTTACAAGCCAATACCGCCTGATCAAAACCTTTCGCATTGCTTAATCGCCCAACTGAACAAATCTTTATAACTCCAGCACTATCCATCTCATTCTCCACACTTTTTTTTGATTGATTTATTACAAAGTTAGGAGATAAAATATTTTCAATAACAATTGCTTTTTGCTTAAGAGTAGGAAATACCTTCAAAAAAGATTCTTGACATTCCTTAGATACATTAACAATGTAATTGAGCTTATTCCACATTTTTTCATCTAATGACTTATCTGGGTTCACTACTGTAAAATAGTCTGTATGATTCCAGCCTATTTTTATATCTGCATTTACTTTTTCAAGAATAAAATCATGTGGGCCCAAAAAACTTATTGCTACATCATACTCTTTTTTCAATTTAGGTAATACTGGAAGTGAATAGCGCCATGTATATTGCATCTGCTTGTATGTCCCTTGCTCTATATTCTGCCCCTTATTCTTAATTTTCGCCTTTAATTTAGCAAGAATCCTCATAGTTCCTAAATACATATGACCTTCTTTAATGATATTTTTTATAGGCCTTTCAAACGTTGTATACTGTTTTATTACTGGTAATACATTGACTTCTTTAGGAATAAAATTAATAAAATCCCCTTCTTGCCTATATAAAAATAAATCAATATCATAATTTTTATAGTCCAATGTTTCTAACAATCCTATTAAACTTCTTTCTACACCACCTATATTTAATGAATACATACTTATTAATATTTTTTTTCGCACTTACATCCCCTACCCTAAATCAATATCTACTTAAAAATTGAATTTCTTATATGGTGTGCAATACGAAATGGCAATCTAGTATATAATAAAGCAATAACCTTTTCCACTTTCCCCCTTCTATCTTTCCATAAATCAGTACCCTTCCAAGGGGTCATATCTAAATAGCTCTTATACAGCGATGTTAATGGATGTTTACACCCTTCTATCCAAGGTCTATTTACAAATGCAGGAGTATAATGAATAAACACAGGATTTTTTACTGCTTCATCTATTTCAATCTCGTTATAATAATTCTCTAGCTCATAATAACTCATGATTTCTTTCCTATTCATAGTGAAAAAAGGAGTCATTGCATTGAACTTTGGATGAAGATATAAAACCTTATCTTTTAACACACCATTAATAGTTCCTTGATCATGGTGGAATACGTTACCATTTTTCTTCTTTATGAATTCCATAAATTTTTTTTCAATATTTTCTTCTCTCCACTTCTTAAGATTTATTAAGAGCATACCAGCGTTTATATATCTATCACTTTTATCCATATCTATTCTTAATTTAGTTTGATTACTAACCGTATCACAAACACCTGCCACAAAATATTCCGTAATATCAATATTCCATAAATCACTTAAACTACTATTGATTATTGAATCACAGTCTAGATAGATAATTTTATCCACCTCTTCTTGAATGATACTTGCTAAAAATAATCTAGCATACGAATTTATTGCAATTGAATCATCAATATTAAGTTTCAATCGATCTAACAAAACATTAAAATTTATGTATTGAATAGTTTTGTTATATTTTTTACAAACTGAGTTTAATTTTTTTTTATTATATGATGAAAGATTATTTTCAATAAGAAAAATATTAATGTTATTAAAATGCTGATTATTCTGCAACAGCGATAGCAACGATACCCCTACATGCTGCGCATAATTATCATCACTTGAATACACAACATTTAAATTCATAATTAGCCCTCCATTATTTAGAAAAGACTTTCCTTACTTTCGAAATATTATCTCCACCTATTATTTTAGACAAAATAACTTTTAAATTTACCTTCATTCTTACATTCAGCGGCAACCAACTTTTATAAAAATAATGCATTGCATACGTATCTTTAGTAATAAATTTTCTACAATTAATATAATCATATGGAGAAAAATATGTTTGAGGATAAAAAACTCCTGCCCCTTTTATTTCTTGATATTCTCCATTTAGCTTTAATTCTAAATTCTGTAGAATTTCTGTTACAATTGCTACATTTGTCAAATCATCATACGTTCCATCTTGTTTTATAAACTTTTTATCTGTATAAGAATCTAAAAACACTTTAATAAGCTGATTTCCTTTTCTTGCACCTATCGTACTAGTAGCTATATAATTTTCTTGTTCGAATCCCCAAAAAGAATGGTGATGTAATAAATCATCAAAAGATTTAAACACTTCGACATCAGTATCTAAATAAATTCCACCATAGTAATACAACACATGAACTCTTACATAATCACTTACAAATGCATATTTCCCCTTTTCATAGGCTTCCCTAGTATATATATTACAATTAATATCGAAATTATTTTCATTCCACTCTATTATTTCAAACTCTGGTAAATGCTTCTTCCAGCTATTTATACATTTTTCTACTATACTAGGCTTTTCTTTTCCTCCAAACCAGCAATAATGTATTTTACGAGGAATCTTCTCCCGTATATTTTCCAAATTACTCCCTCCACTCACTTAATCCCCTTTTAACATTAGCTCAAAAATAATTACTCTTATAAATAACTCCCAAAGTAATAATATGTTCATAAACAAAATAAATAAAATAGCATAACAAGATGCTATAATAAATTAATTTTCGATCCTTTTTTGTAAATAACTTTATTACCCATGCAATTAATATCAGTTGATATAATCCGAAATAAATAGAAAATCTTGCAAAAATCCAATTTTGTGTTGAAATAAACATAAATACCGTGCCAAGCAAAGCCATATTTACGATAACATCACATTCAGGAAAAATCTCTCTCAGTCTATCCTTACCAATATACGCCAGAATAAGCGGTGTCGAATCCACAGCAACCCTTAGTATATTGGCACCACCTTCATGAAATTCTTTATATTGACTATATTGAGTGTCTTCTATTGCTTTAAATAAAACCTCTGTAAATTGATTGAATCCTATAACTATAAGTACTGCTAAAAAAAGAAGTAAAAAAGTTACCCCTGACCACGCTCTCCTTCTTATTAAAAAATACACAGGAATAAGCACTAGTGCACTTTGATGAAAAGTTGAAGCAAAAAGTACAATTAATGCATACATTTTCCAGTTACCATCAAAAATATATTTTGTTGCTGCAAAAACAATAGCTGCAGCCAAATACTGCCTTATTCCATTCATGGAGACTAAATACATCCCAGATGTTATGTATACATATAGACTTATCTCAATTAATCTTGAATATTTATATAAAGTTAATACAATTAATAAATTTGTTATTAGTGCTGTAATAAAAACCATAGCTTGAGGATCATTAGTGTATCCCTTTAAAATCATTTGAAAAATATTGAATCCCATGTCCTTATTATTTTGGATATATTCCCAATTGAATTCAGCCACCTTATATGCATGCATATAAAAATAAGTATCCCCAATATTATTTCGAAGACCAGATACCAATACAAGGGATAAAACGGCTATCAAAATTAGAAACTGATTCGGTTTTATCAATGTAGTCCCCGTAGTCACAGGCACAGTAAAATATCTTGCAAAAAATGCGAGTATGAATACGATAAAAAGATTCATCCAAAGTATAGTCATTATTATGTCCTCTCATTTACTTACTAAGTAAATCCCTATATATTTACTTCCATTCTTGTTTTCATTGTAATGTAACTATAAAGAATAACTCCAAGTGGTAATGCGCAAATCGTAAGACCTTTGCATGGCGACTCTTGCATAAATCTTTTATTTTTCGCTATAAAACTACTAGATACATAATGTACAGCTTGCCTATACTTGAATACTCGATTAGTAAATGGCAATTTCATAAGTTCCTTGCGATAAAAAGCAAAACCTCTTGGATTTTTACGATATTGATTTAGCATATTCATTGATGAACCGTCAGGCATGTATTCAACATAGCAAAGAGGTTCGTTCATCAGTAACATCTCATACTGCTGATCTAACATATAATATTTATATGCTAATCCAACATATTTTTCATTTTTAAAAATTGGGTATGGATATTTCTTAGTCAATTCTGTGCGATAGACCAATTTTTTATCACCTGTGACACCATGTTTATTGTAAAGATTAAACAACGTGGAATATTTAAGGTTTTCTGGTAACTCCGAGCCAATTATTTGTCCATCTATATACAAATCTAGTCCGATTATCCCACTAACTTCATCACTTCCATAGCTATTCCAAAAAGAAATTATTTTCTCTACGGCATCATCTGGCATATAATCATCAGAATCAATACAAACATTTAACTCCGTTTCAATTAACCCATATGCTGTATTATGAGCACCATGCATCCCTTGATTTGGTTGCCAATGATACCTTATTTTTATATGTCCCTCGAAAATCCAATTATTCACCAACTCTTTCGTGTGATCACTAGATCCATCATCTATAATGAGCCATACAAAGTTCTTGCATGTTTGACGTTTTAAACTCTCATAACAATTTTGAAGACAATATGCTCTATTATAAGTAGGGGTGAAAATTGTTAAATTTTCCAAATTACTCACCTCGAAAGTACGGAATAAAAACCTTGGGTTAATTCTGCCGTATGCTTTATATCGTATCCTTTTTCTAATAATAATTGAGCTGATATATTCCTCGAGCAATTACTAGTTTCTAGTCTTTTCATTTTTTCTATCCATGCCAATTTATCCGTTAGAGGAAAATGTTCAACTAAATTCATTCCCAAATCCACTTCCTTCGTAATAGCATCCGATATGATACAAGGTAAACCAACCCCTTGCGCCTCTACAAGTGTGACCGGTAATCCCTCATGAATAGACGGAAAAACAAATACATCAAATGCTTGAAGTATCCTTTCTATATCACTTCGTACCCCCAGAAACCTTATGTGATTCTCCATGTTCAAATCTTTCACCTTTTTTTCCATTTCCAAACGAAGCGGCCCTTCTCCAGCTAATAAAAGTATTGAATTTGGCCGAAATTGAGTTAACTGAGCAAATAAATCTATAAGATAGGTATGATTTTTTTGATAAGCGAATCTTCCGACATGACCTATAACAAAAGCTTCCTGTTCAATTTGTAATTCCTTTCTTACTTGTTTTCTTATTTCAGGACGGAACAAAAATCTATCACAATCAATCCCATTTTTTAAGATTTTGGCTGTATCAGCTTTATCTGCAAATAACCATCTCGCAGCTGCATTTGAGCATGCTAACAAATGCGTTGCACATGTACCTATAGATTTTCCTGCATACCATTTATAGATTTTTGCAGTAGCACCACCTTCACTACTAGTATTGTGACTATGCGCAATCCTAACTGGTACCCTTGCTTTTTTAGCTGAACGAAGTACAAATCCACTCATTTTATCCATGTGTGAATGTACAATTCTATATTCTTGATGAGAGGTGAAAAAATTATCCAGTGCTTTTATATATCCTCTATGTCCAACGTTTGTGATATATGGAATTCTATGAATTTCCCCACCTAACTTTACTATTTCTTCATCAAACACTCCTTCTTTACATGTTAAAAAATCAAATTGAACTTTGGAACGATCTATATTGCGATATAAATTCATAATTAAAGTTTCCGCTCCGCCTCTATTCATATTTACGACTACATGTAATACTCTTAATGGAGTGCCCAATTTAAATCCTCCATTTCCCCCATAAATGTTGTATAAATTTCTTTTTTCTCTTTTAACACTTCATTTACTGAATATTGATTTTTAATAATAGTACATCCATACTGCCCCATCTGAGCTAATACTTTAGGATTTATAGAAATACCCTTTATCCTGTCAGCCATTGCTTTTATATCATCACGATCTACAATCCAACCATTTTTATTGTTAATAATCAATTCCCTATGTCCCCGGTTATCAGTAGCTACAACCGGAAGTCCACAAGCCATGGCTTCCATAATATTAACTGGCAAACCTTCCCTGTAACTAGATGCAACCGCAAGATCACACATCTGTAGTAAGGAAGCTATATCATTTCTGTAACCGAGAAAATGAACCATGTTAGTCACTCCTAGTTGAGTAGCTATTTTTTTGCACTCTTCCATTAACGGTCCTTCGCCAGCAAGCAAAAGCTTCGCATGTGGCATTTCATTTTTCAATTGTGCTAATACATGGATTAAAAAGCTTTGATTTTTATTCTTATTAAATTCAGCAGCAGAAAACATTAAAAAATCTTGTGGATTATAGCCAAATTGTAGTTTTAATTCTTGCTTTTCAGTTTCAGTTACAGGGGCAAATCGCTTTATATCTACCCCTACACCATGAACGAATTTAATATCTTTCGCTTGAAAACGATGTTTAACTGCTAAATTGTAATCTTCTTGATTAATTGTTATAAGACAATCCGTATTAGTTGCTAAACTTCTTTCAATTGGATAATATAGAAGCCAATTTATGAATGGTTCTCCTTTACAAAAATGAAATCCATGTGCTGTATATACGACTTTCGTTCCTTGCTGCCTGGCTTTCTGAGCAGCTAAACGAGCAATTACTCCTCCCATAGGCGTATGACAATGAATGATATGATATTTATTTTGATCAATAATTGATTTTAGTTTTTTATATGCGTGGATGTTTTGTATACTAAGAGGTGACCTTTGAATAGGAATATTATATTTTCGAGTTACGTACGGAAGATGTATATTCCCATTCGCTGCAACATGTACTTCCCATCCTTGTTCTGAAAACCATTTCAAATACGGTAAATGAAAAGCCTTAAAATGATAATCTACAGTTGCACAAAACAGAACTTTTTTAGACACCATCCCACGCACCCGTCTTATATAAATTTTTTCTATTGACCTGATACAGGTATTAACAGTTTTAAAGTTTTACGCTGATTTACTAACTTTAACAATCGTTTTCTTAATTCTACTTCGTTTAAATCTGTATAACTTGAAATAAACTCTTCAATTTCTTCTATACGAACATTCATTTCTTGTCCTACGTAAATCCTCGGATGAATTTGCTTTTCATTCATTTCATCTTCTTTTAGTAATTCTTCAAAAAGTTTCTCCCCTGGGCGTATACCAGTAAATTCTATTCCTATTTCATCCACAGAATTTCCTGATAATCGAATAAGATTTTTGGCAAGGTCGACTATTTTCACTGGTTCTCCCATATCCAATACAAAAATCTCTCCACCTTTAGCTAAAGCACCAGCTTGCACTACGAGTCTTGATGCTTCCGGGATTGTCATAAAATACCGAACCATATCAGGATGAGTAACTGTAACTGGTCCACCATTTTGAATTTGCTTCTTAAATAAAGGTATAACACTCCCTCTACTTCCTAAGACATTCCCAAAGCGTACAGTAACAAACTTTGTATGACTTATTTTATCTTTATGTTGAATTACCATCTCAGCTAATTTCTTTGTTGCTCCCATAACACTCGTCGGGTTCACAGCTTTATCAGAGGAAATCATAACAAACGTTCCTACTCCATGTGCTCTCGCTGCCTCTGATACATTCATAGTTCCAATCAAATTATTTTTAACAGCCTCTTCAGGATTATTCTCCATTAGTGGTACATGTTTATGTGCAGCTGCATGATATACAACATTTGGAAGATGTTTATTCATTATTGAATTCATCTTTTTTTCATCTTGTATATCTGCGATTTCAGGAATAAACGTGCCTTTCATATCTCCATATTTTCTGTTTAATTCCATTTCTATAGAATAAATACTGTTCTCCCCATGCCCTAGTAAAATCAACCTTTTCGGCCTAAATTTTGCAATTTGTCTACAAATTTCCGAACCAATCGAACCTCCTGCACCAGTAACTAAAATAACCTTGTCAGTTATATAATCTGAAATAATATCCACATCAAGTTCTACAGGATCACGCCCTAATAAATCCTCTACTTGAACATCCCTGAATTCGTTCACCGATACTTTACCCGTTACTAAGTCTTCTAACATCGGAAGAATTTGAGTTTTCACTTCTGTTTTTAAACATCTTTTCAAAATAACATTTTGCTCTCTTTTGTTTAATGAAGGAATTGCTAAAATTATTATTTCAATATTCAGTTTTTTAACAGCATACTCAATTTGATTCTTACCACCAATTACTGGAATACCCCAAATATCAAGGTTATGTTTTTTTACATTATCATCAATAAATGCGACTGGCATTAATTCGGCAGCACTATTCTTTAACAACTGCCTTGCAACCATTGTCCCAGCAGATCCCGCACCAACAATTAACGTTCTTTTTTTATCACCCTTTTTTACATAATAAATATCTCTGTACATTCTCCATATAAAACGTGAACCACCAATTAATAAAATATGAATCATCCAAGTTACAACTAACAGCCGAAAATACATTTTTTGCATGATTAGTTGCTGCACAACCGCTGTAGCAATTATAGAAAATGTAACAACTTTGCATATAATGAGTAATTCTCCTATACTTGCATATTCCCAAGCTTTATTATACAACTTATATATTAAAGCAAATAAATGATGACTGACTAGTAGAGTGATAGAGCTAATAATTGATGATAAAGTGATAACACTAAAGCTAGCATTTACAAAGAAATAACTAAAGAAAATAGCACTTAACACAATCATTGAATCCATTAAAAGCAATAACGATATCCTCCGCCGATACGTCATGTAACTTCCTCCTTTAATCAATTCCATACTTAACTCTTTCAAATTTAAAGTTTCTAACTATATTCTCTTTATTAAAAACACATAGTTAGAAACTTTAATAAAATAGGGGCATCTAACCCTCCCTCACATTACACTCTTGATGACTCGCATCTAAGGTTGTTTTCACAACCCACAGCATAATCGAGTGCCTCCGTTGATAGCGGTAAGGAGACATCACCACATCGTATCCCTTTAAAAAATTCTTTATAAAGAACATCCTGATATAAGGATATTAAATTCATTTTTCTAAAGTACATTTATGTTATTTATACTTTTCCATTCAAAATCGCACCTAATATCCTACTTTTCGTAAAACTTAACGCCCTTTTCGTTTCAAGCGCATCTTCATTCACAGTATGATTATAACGTATCACCAATAATACACCTTCACACTTATCAGCCAATACACTTGTATCTGTTACTTCTAGTACAGGAGAAGAATCAAATAATATAATATCGTATCGTTCCAGCGCCTTTTGAATTAACATATCCATTGCATCTGAACTAAGCACTTCAGATGGATTAAATGGTACTGGTCCGCTAGTTAATACATCCAGACTTTCCATCTCTGTTTTTTTCACGGCGCCCTCTAAAGTTGTTTTTCCGTTCAATATATCAATTAATCCAATTGTATTTTCTACTCCAAACATTTCATGAATCGTTGGTGTTCGTAAATTTGCATCTATTACCAATACTTTTTCACCTTTTTGTGCTATTGAGACTGCTAAATTAACTGTAATCGTTGATTTTCCTTCACCATACCTCGGAGAAGTAATAACTATAGTTCTGCTTTTATGAATAGATGAAGATAATTGAAGGTTTGTTCGAAGCGAACGATACTGCTCCGAAATTTTCGATCTTGGAGCGGTATGTACAATTATACTTTCTCCTTTAACTTTATTTGTTTTTCGTCTATTTTTGTAAGCCACTCCGTTCCCTCCCCCAATAATACCGTATTTTTTTTACTGAATTTGTCTTTCACATTTTTTCTATTCATTTTAGATATTCCGCCCAAAACAGGGACATCTAACAATTGTTCAATTCGCCGTTCCGATTTGATTCTCTCATCAAGTGAATCCAATAAAAAAATGAATCCAATACTGAGCACCATACCTATAGAGAATGCAATTAGTATCGTCTTAAGGTGATTTATATTTATAGGCATAGAATGTTTTTGAACTGGGTCTTCTGGTAATATACTCACATTATTAAAATTCAGTATATTCGCTACTTCTTTCTTATAAACAGCGGCTGTAGTATTTGCAATTTTATGAGCAAGCACAGGATCTATATCCACTACATTTATTCTCATAATCTGGGACCCTTGCACACTTTCTGTACTTATTTGTCCACTTAATGCACCTGCAGATCTGTTAATATTCAATTCAGCAGCCACTTTTTCTAATATTACAGGCTCATTTACCATCGCTTTCAATGTATTCATCGTTTCAGCATTAGCTTGAACAATAACTCTTGCTGAAGAGGCATATAATGGTGTTTTTACATATATAGTATACATCGCTCCTGCTACTGTTGTGAGAGTTGTAAATAATAGAATGATCCAAATTCTTTTCCGTATAATAGTAAATAGATTTTTCAAATTTATTTCCTTATCCATAACTTCCCTCCTCATTTAAAACCAATGAGCTTCAACTTGAAATTGGCATCGAAAACTTAAGAAAAAACAATATTTTCATTCTTTTTAATATACAAACATTTCTAGTTAATGCCATTTTAGTTCTTTATACAGAACGAGTCAACACAAATTATTTTCACTAAATTACTTCCTGATGACACTAAAAAAAATGCGACAATATTCGCGTTTTTTCACTGTAGATAAATGACGAAAAAGCCCTAATACCGTAGTATTAGGGCTTTTTTCTCTCTTAGTATAGAGACATATATTGGTCGCGTTCCCATTGGTGAACTTGCGTGCGGAAAATATCCCACTCAATTTCTTTTGCTTCAATGAAGTGCTCAAGTAAATGATCACCTAATGCGCCACATACGATTTCATTAGATTGTAAAGTAACTAACGCTTGCGCTAATGTTGCTGGTAAGTCAACGATACCTGCTTCTTCACGCTCTTCTTTTGTCATTACGTAGATGTTACGGTCTACTGCAGCTGGTGGAGTTAATTTATTTTTAATTCCATCAAGACCTGCTGCTAATAATGTAGCCATTACTAAATATGGGTTCGCAGCTGGGTCAACACTACGTACTTCTACGCGTGTACTAATACCACGAGATGCAGGAATACGCACTAATGGACTACGGTTTTGTGCAGACCATGCTACGTAACATGGAGCTTCATATCCAGGTACTAAACGCTTGTAAGAGTTTACAGTTGGGTTTGCTACCGCTGTAAATGCTGGCGCATGTTTTAAAATACCTGCGATGAAGTGACGAGCATCATCACTTAATTGTAAATCACCGTTTTGATCGAAGAATACGTTCTCACCATTTTTAAATAGTGATAAGTTACAGTGCATACCTGAACCGTTCACACCGTATAATGGTTTCGGCATAAATGTTGCGTGTAAACCATGTTTACGAGCAATCGTTCTTACAACAAGCTTGAATGTTTGAATGTCATCACATGAGCGAATTGCATTTGCATATTTAAAGTCAATTTCATGTTGACCTGGCGCAACCTCATGGTGAGATGCTTCAATTTCAAAGCCCATTTCTTCAAGTTCAAGAACGATATCACGACGACAGTTTTCCCCTAGATCCATCGGCGCAAGGTCGAAGTATCCACCGTTATCGTTCAATTCCAGTGTTGGATTTCCTTTTTCATCAACTTTAAATAGGAAGAATTCTGGCTCTGGTCCAAGATTGAAATCTGAGAATCCTAATGCTTCCATTTCTTTTAACACACGCTTTAAGTTGTTACGTGGGTCGCCATCAAATGGAGTACCATCAGCATTGTAAATATCACAGATTAAACGAGCTACTTTACCTTTTTCAGCTGTCCAAGGGAAAATTACCCAAGTATCTAAATCCGGATATAAATACATATCAGATTCTTCAATACGTACGAAACCTTCAATAGAAGATCCATCAAACATCATTTTGTTATCAAGAGCTTTTGTTAATTGGCTCACTGGAATTTCTACGTTTTTAATTACCCCTAAAAGGTCCGTAAATTGCAGACGGATATACTTTACATTCTCTTCTTTCGCCAAACGGAAAATATCTTCTTTTGTGTACCTAGCCATTATAAATTCCTCCTTAGTCCCTCTAAACACCTTCAGAATCAGTTATCTTTAGTGAAAAAACCTTGAAATGTCACCTTGTCGCAATGAGGTCCGATTAAATCTACCTGTATGTTGTAGTTCATCTCGAAGAATTTTGCGAAGCTCGGATTTTGAAATTTCTTTCGTTTCTTCTTTTACTTTCACTGCTTCTGTTTGATTTTCTTTCATTTGCAATACTTGTTTAATTCCGGCCATATTTAAGCCTTGATCTAACAAATCTTTAATTTCCAACAATTTATCTACATCGTTAAATGAAAATAATCTACGATTCCCTTTTGTACGGGTTGGAAAAATAAGATTATGCTCTTCATAGTAGCGAATTTGACGTGCAGATAATTGTGTTAAATCCATTACAATACCAATTGGAAACAGCGGAGCAGAACGTCTATCTTCTTTCATTGTTTCAGTTCCTCCTTCGCCTTAACTGTTTCTCATTTTACACCATGTTATGTTTAGTGTCAATAGATGTTAGCTTTTCTTACATGATTTTTTTGTGAATTTTTTCATTTTTTTCTAATGGCACAAATCATTACTTTCACACGAAAAAAGCTGCCGAAATCGACAGCTTTCCTTTAAGAAATTGTTAATAGTTTTTTTTCAATTAACGCATCAATCGCAGAACAAATCGCAATCTTTACATGCGAATAAGTTAACCCACCTTGCACGTAAGCAACATAAGGCGGACGAATCGGACCATCAGCCGACAGCTCAATACTTGCACCTTGAATAAACGTCCCCGCAGCCATAATTACATCATCTTCATAACCCGGCATATAGTTTGCATATGGAGTGAAATGAGAATTAATTGGAGATGCATATTGAATCGCTTGACAGAACGCAATCATACGATCTTTATCATCAAATTGAACAGACTGAATTAAATCTGTTCTTGGTGCATTCCAAGCTGGTGATGTATTCATCCCTAACTTTCCTAAAAATGCAGCTGTAAAAATCGCACCTTTTAGCGCTTGTCCCGCTACATGCGGCGCTAAGAAGAAACCTTGATACATTTCTTGCAAACTGTATAAAGATGCCCCTGCTTCCGCACCGATTCCTGGAGATGTTAGACGATATGCACACGCTTCAACATACTGCTCTTTACCAACAATGTAACCACCAGTTTTAACAATTCCACCGCCAGGATTCTTAATAAGAGAGCCTGCCATTAAGTCCGCACCAACATGACATGGCTCTTCTTCTTCAATAAATTCGCCATAGCAGTTATCTACAAATACAACAACATCAGGTTTAATCTCTTTCACAAACGCAATCATCTCTTTAATTTGTGAAACAGTAAACGACGGACGAGTAGCATATCCTTTTGAACGCTGAATACCAATCATCTTCGTATTACTATGGATCGCAGCTGCAACAGCTTCAAAGTCCACAAATCCCTCTTCAGTTAACGGAACTGCGTTATAACCAATATTATATTCTTTAAATGAGCCTACACCTTTTCCGCGTACACCAACGATTTCTTCTAACGTATCATATGGTTTTCCTGTTATGTATAGCAGTTCATCTCCTGGACGTAAAATACCGAATAGAGCTGTCGAAATTGCGTGAGTACCTGAAATAATTTGCGGACGAACAAGACCCGCTTCTGCCCCAAATACATCAGCATACACTTTTTCTAACGTGTCACGACCAATATCATCATAACCATAACCTGTCGTCGGAATAAAATGCGAATCGCTAATTTTGTGTTTACGAAAACTTTCTAATACACGAAATTGGTTACTCTCAATCACTTCATCCACATGTTTATGTACTTCTATAATTTGACTTTCTACTTCTTTTACGATTGGAGCAATTTTTTCTCCATTTTTCAAACGATCAAACATTATTTTCTCCTTCTTCCACTAAAAATCTCTTTAATTGCCCCTTAAGCGATGAATGAGCAAATATATACCCTGTACAATCATATACAAATTTATCTTCTAGAAACTCCATTTTAGTTAATATTGTTTCTGTCTTTAAAAGCGTTAATAACCTACCTTCACTCGGAGGGATTTCCACTTGATAATCATCCATTTCTTCCTTCATCTTCGTTTCTAGCGCTTCTTTTATACGCAATAAATCACTTTCTTCAAAAGCACTAGTCATTAAGAAATCACTTTTCGGAAATGGAATGAAGTTTTGATGCAATTTATCTTTTTTATTATATAACGTAATAATAGGAATACGATTAATTTCAAGGTCCGACAATAATTGTTTTACTGTCTGCTCATGCCCTACATAATTAGAATCTGCAGAATCAACAACATGTAAAATAACATCCGCTTCCCCAGCTTCTTCTAACGTAGATCGAAAAGCAGCAATTAGTGACGTAGGTAAATCTTGTATAAAACCAACCGTATCAGTCAAAAGCACTGTATAACCAGAAGGTAACGGCATCTTTCTTGTCGTCGGATCTAGCGTTGCAAACAATAAGTTTTCTTCAAACGTATCAGCTTCCGTTAATCTATTAAACAACGTAGATTTCCCTGCATTTGTATACCCAATTAACGCAACTTGAAACACTTTATTATCTTTTCTTCTCTCACGATATCTCTTTCGATGCTCCACAACAACCGCAAGTTGTCTCTTTATTTCATCAATACGAGATCGAATATGACGACGATCTGTCTCAAGCTTCGTCTCTCCTGGTCCCCTTGTACCAATTCCACCACCAAGACGCGATAAAGCAAGACCTTGTCCCATAAGGCGCGGCATTGTATATTGCAATTGAGCTAATTCTACTTGAAGCTTACCCTCTCTCGATTTCGCACGTTGCGCAAAAATATCTAGTATTAACTGCGTTCGGTCAATCACTCTCGCATCTAATACTGAAGATAAATTCCGAATTTGACTTGGTGTTAACTCATTATTAAAAACAATAACAGCTGGTTCTAATTCTTCCGTCAACGCTGCAAGCTCTTCTAGTTTACCTTTTCCTATATAAGTCGCCGGATGAAACTTCGGGCGCTTTTGCGTCGTTGATACTAACACTTCCGCTCGCGCAGTTTTCGCTAGCGATGCAAGCTCTTTCATGGAATGCATAAATTTTTCATCATCATCTTGTGGCAATTGACAGCCAACTAATATGATTTTTTCTTTTTCTTCCATCAAATATGTTCACTCATCCTTTTCGAAATTTAAACCTTCTAATATAATAGCAGAGGAAGCACATTTCATCTAGTTAGCGGGGGAGAAAATTCATGGCATGGGAGATTTTTAGCATCATAGGCACAATCGCTTTCGCACTAAGCGGAGCCATTGTTGCAATGGAAGAGGATTATGATATTTTCGGGGTATATATTTTAGGAATGGCAACCGCATTTGGGGGAGGTGCCCTTCGTAATTTATTAATCGGTTATCCAATCGTCGCGTTTTGGCAACAAGACATGTTATTCCAAATCGCACTATTATCAATGACGATCATTTTTCTTTTTCCTAATAAATTAATTAAGCATTGGAAAAAGTGGGAAAACATCACAGATGCCATCGGCTTATCAGCGTTCGCCGTACAAGGAGCTCTATACGCCCAAAAATTAAATTTACCAATTAGCGCTACAATTGTAGCTGCTGTTTTAACTGGCATTGGCGGCGGTATTATTCGTGATCTTTTAGCACGTAGAAAACCTCTCGTCCTTCGAGCTGATGTATATGCGTTTTGGACGATTTTAGCCGGTTTTTTGATTGGCGCTAAAGTCATCGTTAGCGATTGGGCTCTATACACCTTATTCATTTTAATTGTTTGCTTCCGCATGGTTTCTATTCATTACAAATGGCATTTACCGCATAGACGCATCGATACAAAGGAGCGCTCAATGCATAAATAGCAATCTAACCTCTTTACATATCGTAAAGAGGTTTTTCTTTTCTAACGAGTTTTTCTTTACATAATGTTTATACTAATTTTTAAAGCGAGGTGAATGCAAATGACAAACCATGTTAATAAAGGAGCTCAAAAAAGCTCAGTAAACCAATTTGGACATGATCCAAATTCAGCGCACGAAAAGAGCGCTAAAATGGAACGTCTTCATAAAACTCACCAAGAAAAAGCAAAAAAAGAGTAAACGAACTTATGCATAAAAACAGACGCACAGTTTACGTACTGTGCGTCTCCTCTTCAAGCATTAAATCCATACTTGATATCCCAATTAAATCATATTTATCATACGTATCCTCTTGTAACAATCGCATAGCTTGTGTACGAATCGATTTTTCAACAATATTCCGTACGTATCGCCCATTACTAAACGATGTAATTTGCGACGAATACTTTACCGCATGTAAATGATCTCGAAATTTCCACTCCGCTTCTTTAGATAACTGATATTCACGCTCCTCATACATTCTCTTTCCAATTTCCAACAGCTGATTTACCGAGTAATCCGCAAATTCAATAATAAATGGAAAACGAGATTGTAACCCTGGATTTAATGAAAGAAAATGATTCATCTCTCTTGAATATCCAGCTAAAATTAATACAAAACCGTGCTGCTTATCTTCCATATGCTTCACAAGTGTATCAATAGCTTCCTTCCCAAAATCCTTCTCTCCCCCCCGCGCTAAAGAATACGCCTCATCAATAAACAAAATACCTCCCATGGCCTTTTTTATTAAATCTCTCGTCTTTTGCGCTGTATGACCGATATACTCCCCCACAAGATCAGCACGTTCTGCTTCAACTAAATGCCCCTTCGATAAAATATTCATCTCAAACAACAATTTCCCTATCATTCTAGCAACGGTTGTCTTCCCAGTACCGGGATTCCCCCTAAATAACATGTGAAGCACTTGCTTCTCAGATTTCAACCCCATCTCTTGTCTTTTTTTATTTACATAAATCCAAGCATAAATTTCTTTTATTATCTTTTTTATTTCATCCATCCCAACAAGCTTTCCCATCTCTTCTTCAATTCTCTGCAACATCTCATGTTTAGTAGTGGTTTCACTTGAAATTACCGTTTTATTTTCTGATGCCGGTAACGAAATTTTCTTTCGATGGTTTAATACAATATTAATTTGATTGTTATTTTTCTTACGCATCGATTGTTCCATACAATCACCTCATTTTATCCACTCACCAAATATTATTATTCCAGTCCCTCTTGCAAATGCCTATTTTCAGAAAAGTTTGCTATAATATAAGAAATAATCAAGGTGGTGGGACTATGGAAACAACGGAATTCCATGATACAATACAAGCCTTTTCTATTTTTTTATTGAATAAAGGCCGAAAGTCTTCAACCATTAAACGTTATGTTTATGACATTGAAGATTTTGGACATTGGTTAGAAAAAAACAAAAAGCTCCCTTCCAGTAATATATGGGCAACACTTTGTACAAAAGACTATGAAGATTACTTTTCAGACTTAAAAAAGAATCGACACTACTCTGAGAAAACAATGCATCGTGTATTTATTGTATTAAATAGAATGCATCATTTTCTTAACATTCCAAATCCATTGAATGATATGGAAATTACTATTCAACCAAACCGTGCATTGCGTAATGAAGATTTCATTTCATCCGATGAAGAAAAAAGATTAAAGCATATAGTCACTTCATTAGAAGGACTTTCAGAAAAACAACGTCCCGTTCGTCCATTATTAATGGATCGTAATATTGCCATTTTAAATATATTAATCGACTACGGACTATCCTTACAAGAGCTTACAGCATTAACTATGCATCACGTTCATTTTGAAACTAATACACTTTCTATTCCAGCAACCGCAGGAGTAGAAAGAACAATCACATTAGCAATCGAAGACAAAAAACAACTGTACACATATTATAAAAGTATTCCAGAACCAGTTCGTCCTAAATACCATAGTAATGACCCGTTGTTTGTTGCATTCGATTTTAACCGCGGAACATACAGATGGGTATACGAAAACGATGCACCAAAAGCACTAACAGAAATCGCTATCCAAAAAATGATCCGACTTGAAGTAGCAAGAGCCAATTTACGTAAAGGCATTTCTGGACAACATTTCCGGAACACGTTTATTTTACGCCTAATAAAAAAACAAACCCCAGAGCCAGAAATCATAAAATTAGTTGGCTTCAAATCAAAAATTTCACTAAAGCGATATTATCAATATGCTGAAAATAAAAAAAACGCCCTATAATAAGGCGTTTTTTTATTTTTTTCTCGAAACACTCAATTTCACTATGACCATTTAGCTATCCCCTGCATCTACTATGATGAGTTTCGTTCACATTCTTATTAGAAAGGAGAGATTTAATGTCTCGCTTTAACGACAATCAAAATAAATACTCCAATCCCTGCTTTCCAACTAGCGCTGGACGAATTCCAACTACCCCAACGATTCCAATTACTAAAGCGCAAATTAGAACATTCCGTGCAATCATTAACGATTTAATAAAAATAATCCCTAAACTTTTCGCCAATCCATCTCCCAAAAACATTGAGAATCTAATAGATACATTGCACCTACTAAGCAAATTCATCTGTTCACTAGACACTACTTCCGCTCTGAAAGCACAAGGATTAGCCATCATTAAAAACTTAATAACTATATTAAAAAATCCAACCTTCGTAGCAAGTGCTGTATTTGTTGAACTTCAAATTTTAATTAATTATTTACTTTACATTACAAAGTTATTCCGAATTGATCCTTGTACACTCCAAGAACTCCTTAAATTAATTGCAGAGTTACAAACTACTCTAGTTAATTCAGCTTCGTTCGGCAGAGGACCTACTGGACCTACTGGACCTAGAGGTAACACGGGCGCTACTGGTGCGACCGGACCTAGAGGTAACACAGGTGCTACTGGTGCGACCGGACCTAGAGGTAACACGGGCGCTACTGGTGCGACCGGACCTAGAGGTAACACGGGCGCTACTGGTGCGACCGGACCTAGAGGTAACACGGGCGCTACTGGTGCGACCGGACCTAGAGGTAACACAGGTGCTACTGGTGCGACCGGACCTAGAGGTAACACGGGCGCTACTGGTGCGACCGGACCTAGAGGTAACACGGGCGCTACTGGTGCGACCGGACCTAGAGGTAACACGGGCGCTACTGGTGCGACCGGACCTAGAGGTAACACGGGCGCTACTGGTGCGACCGGACCTAGAGGTAACACGGGCGCTACCGGTGCGACCGGACCTAGAGGTAACACGGGCGCTACTGGTGCGACCGGACCTAGAGGTAACACAGGTGCTACTGGTGCGACCGGACCTAGAGGTAACACGGGCGCTACTGGTGCGACCGGACCTAGAGGTAACACAGGTGCTACTGGTGCGACCGGATCTAGAGGTAACACGGGCGCTACTGGTGCGACCGGACCTAGAGGTAACACGGGCGCTACTGGTGCGACCGGACCTAGAGGTAACACGGGCGCTACTGGTGCGACCGGACCTAGAGGTAACACAGGTGCTACCGGTGCGACCGGACCTAGAGGTAACACGGGCGCTACTGGTTCCACTGGACCTCAAGGCGTTCAAGGTAACACGGGTGCTACTGGTGCTACTGGACCTCAAGGTGTTCAAGGTAACACTGGTGCTACTGGTTCCACTGGACCTCAAGGTGTTCAAGGTAACACTGGTGCTACTGGACCTCAAGGTGCTCAAGGTAACACTGGTGCTACTGGACCTCAAGGCGTTCAAGGTAACACAGGTGCTACCGGTTCCACTGGACCTCAAGGCGTTCAAGGTAACACTGGTGCTACTGGTTCCACTGGACCTCAAGGCGCGCAAGGTAACACGGGTGCTACCGGTTCCACTGGACCTCAAGGCGTTCAAGGTAACACAGGTGCTACTGGACCTCAAGGCGTTCAAGGTAACACGGGCGCTACTGGTTCCACTGGACCTCAAGGTGCGCAAGGTAACACAGGTGCCACTGGACCTCAAGGTGCGCAAGGTAACACGGGTGCTACTGGACCTCAAGGTGCTCAAGGTAACACAGGCGCTACTGGTTCCACTGGACCTCAAGGTGCGCAAGGTAACACGGGCGCTACTGGTTCCACTGGACCTCAAGGTGCGCAAGGTAACACAGGTGCCACTGGACCTCAAGGTGCTCAAGGTAATACAGGCGCCACTGGACCTCAAGGTGTTCAAGGTAACACAGGTGCTACTGGACCTCAAGGTGCTCAAGGTAACACGGGTGCTACTGGACCTCAAGGCGTTCAAGGTAACACAGGTGCTACCGGTTCCACTGGACCTCAAGGCGTTCAAGGTAACACGGGCGCTACTGGTTCCACTGGACCTCAAGGTGCTCAAGGCGTTCAAGGTAACACAGGTGCTACTGGTTCCACTGGACCTCAAGGTGCGCAAGGTAACACGGGTGCTACTGGACCTCAAGGCGTTCAAGGTAACACAGGCGCTACTGGTTCCACTGGACCTCAAGGTGCTCAAGGTAACACGGGTGCTACTGGACCTCAAGGCGTTCAAGGTAACACAGGTGCTACCGGTTCCACTGGACCTCAAGGTGCTCAAGGTAACACGGGCGCTACTGGTTCCACTGGACCTCAAGGTGCGCAAGGTAACACGGGTGCTACTGGACCTCAAGGCGTTCAAGGTAACACAGGTGCTACTGGACCTCAAGGTGCGCAAGGTAACACAGGTGCTACTGGTTCCACTGGACCTCAAGGTGCGCAAGGTAACACAGGCGCTACTGGTTCCACTGGACCTCAAGGTGTTCAAGGTAACACGGGTGCTACCGGACCTCAAGGTGTTCAAGGTAACACAGGTGCTACTGGTATAGGAGTTACCGGACCTACTGGACCTTCTGGTGGGCCTCCTGGACCTCAAGGTAACACAGGTGCTACTGGACCTCAAGGTGCTCAAGGTAACACGGGCGCTACTGGTTCCACTGGACCTCAAGGTGCTCAAGGTAACACAGGTGCTACTGGTTCCACTGGACCTCAAGGTGCGCAAGGTAACACAGGCGCTACTGGTTCCACTGGACCTCAAGGTGCGCAAGGTAACACAGGTGCCACTGGACCTCAAGGTATTCAAGGTAACACGGGCGCTACCGGTGCCACTGGACCTCAAGGTGCGCAAGGTAACACGGGCGCTACCGGTGCCACTGGACCTCAAGGTGTTCAAGGTAACACGGGTGCTACCGGACCTCAAGGTGTTCAAGGACCAACGGGTGCTACTGGTATAGGAGTTACCGGACCTACTGGACCTAGCTTCCCAGTAGCAACAATCGTTGTAACAAACAACATCCAACAAACAGTACTCCAATTTAATAACTTTATTTTTAGTACTGCAATTAACGTAAACAATATTATCTTTAACGGCACAAATACAGTTACTGTTATTAACGCTGGTATTTATGTAATTAGCGTATCTATTTCTACAACTGCGCCAGGATGCGCTCCACTTGGAGTAGGAATTTCAATTAATGGAGCTGTTGCTACTGACAACTTCTCTTCAAATCTAATAGGCGACTCACTTTCATTTACTACAATCGAAACATTAGCTGCTGGAGCAAACATTTCTGTCCAATCTACTCTTAACGAGATTACGATCCCTGCAACAGGAAACACTAACATTCGTCTTACTGTATTTAGAATCGCTTAAATTTCACTATTTATTGTTTATGACAAATAAAAAAAAGAGCGAGAAACTCGCTCTTTTTTTGTTATGTACAATAATTCATTACTACTCTAATTCAATTGAAACATTTTTTTGTGGTACAAATGTAGAAATTGCATGTTTATAAATAAGCTGTTGCTTACCTTCTGTTTCCAGCAGGACTGTAAAATTATCAAATCCTTTAATTAATCCACGAAGCTGGAAACCATTTAATAAGTACAGCGTAACGAACGTATTCTCTTTACGGAGTTGATTTAAAAACTGATCTTGAATATTGATTGATTGCTTCATGTCGAATCCTCCTCTTTTTCTCTACTTACCTATTATTCGACTTTAGTTGTAGCTTTCCTTCTATGTATCGTAAAATTTCTGACGTTTTTTCACCATCAGTAACATCGAACCACGTGACATCCATCTTATTACGGAACCACGTTAATTGACGTTTTGCATAACGGCGTGAATTCGTCTTTAATTGTGATACCGCTTCTTCTAAAGATACACGATTCTCAAAATAATCATATATCTCTTTATAACCAATCGCTTGAATAGATTGACAATCTCGCACTCCTCTTTCATGTAAACCTTTTACTTCTTCTAATAAACCTTGTTCAATCATTAGGTTAACACGTAAGTTAATGCGATCGTATAGCATTTCTCGATCCATTGTCAAGCCAATTAATGAAACATCGTACAGTAACTCATTTTCTTGTTTTTCGAGCTGGTTACTCATTTTTTCACCCGTCGTGTGAAAAATTTCTAACGCCCGAATAACACGCCTTACATTATTGGCATGAATACGCTCCGCACTTTCTGGATCTACTTCTTGTAACTTTTTATGTACATATTCCACACCGTGTTCTAATGCTAACTTTTCCATCTGTTCTCGGTATGTAGCGTCCCCAGCCTCATCTGTAAACTGGTAATCGAATAGAACAGATTGTATATAAAGACCGGTTCCACCAACAATAATTGGTAATTTCCCGCGCTCTGTAATTTCTCGAATGCACTTACGGACACGTTCTTGAAATTCCGCCACAGAAAATGAATCTTCCGGATCTTTTATATCAATCATATAATGCGGAATTCCGTCCATCTCATCTATCGTCACCTTTGCAGTCCCGATATCCATCGTACGATAAATTTGCATGGAATCACCACTAATAATCTCACCATTCAACGCTTTTGCAAGATCGATACTTAATTTCGTCTTTCCGACAGCAGTTGGCCCAATGATGACAGCAACTTTTTCACGTTGCACTTCTCCCATATCATTCAACTCTCTTTATGTAATATACTCCATCTATTGATTATACCCAATCTTACCAATTTTAACGGCATGATTGCAAGTTCTTTGAATCCAGTACATGAAATTACACAAAAAAAAGAGCATAGCTTGTCCAATTCTGCATATACATGATTAAAAATAGCTCGGAGAGGGTGCAATGACTATGAAACAAGCGACTATCGATTTTCCATTATTAATAAAAGACCTTATTTTAGCTACTGCTACAAAAGAACAAAATTGTTCACAAGAAGAATTATACTTCGCACTAAATTGTTTACTACGTTCCTTTCATACTACTCTTCAAGAAACAACGTTACATCCAGAAAATAAAAATACAGAGTATATGCAAACTCAATTTTGCACCGCGTATAAAATTATTACAGGTAAAACAATTTACCCTTTTCAATAATTCTTATATAAAAAAAGCGGCCGCTTAGACATTTTTAAGCAGCCGTTTTTTATTTTAATAAATTATTTTATAACTTTCACTTTAACGGATTTACGACCCCAACTATCAGCAGTGCTATCTGAACCAACTAAAACATCAATACGGTTTCCTTTAATCGCGCCACCAGTATCTCCAGCAATTGCTTCTCCATATCCTTCCACCCACACTTTTGATCCGAGAGGAATTACTTTCGGATCAACAGCAATAACTTTCATATTTGGATTCGCTGTTAAATCATGCCCCATCGCAGTTAACACACGACCACCATATGTGCCATTTTCACTCGGGTGAGCTGTGTAAGCTGTCGCTTCTACTGTTATTTCACGACCAGCAGGTTCACTTGTTTCAGTAGATTTTGCCACTGGCTTAGTTGCCGGCTTCGCTTGCGCTACTGGTTTACTTGATGCTCCACTTTTAACTGATTCTTTTCCATTAACTGCCGTATCATTTTTAGCCGGCGCTTTCTCCTTAACTGATGTATCATTTTTAACCGCCGTTTTCACCTTAGTTGGCGCTTCATCTTGAGCTGGAACTTCTTTTCTTTCAATAACAGGTGCTGTACCTGTTAAAAATGGTATGTGAACATACGCCGCTTTCCCGCCATATTCGAATTGTAACCATTCGTTTTGTACTTGATTTGTCGTTTCAATCAAGTCATCTTTTTTAAGCGTGCCAAGAATTTCTGAATCAGTATTCGCTCCAGCACGAATGTTTAATACGTTTGCTGTTACATAATAAGAACTTTTCGTAAACTCAGCACTTACAAAAGCTTCTTTACCATCTAATTTAATTTTGGACCATCCGTTTTCTGTATTTATAACATCTAATTTATTTCCACTTAACATTTTACCTACAAGTTTTGATTCTACAGTTGGGTTTTCTCTAACGTTTAATACATCTGTTGTTACAATCGTTTCCGCTTTAGCAGAACCTGCAAAAATCCCAAGACCAAAAACTGCTGCTGTTGCTATACCTAATAATTTTTTCATGAATAGCCTCCATTTGCTTTGTTTTCGTGTTCTCATTATAGCAACAGTTTTTTGTAGAATTTCGAAAATCACACAATTACAAAGCATTCGTAATAAACGATTAATGATTTGTAACATAAATTTCCATATTAAAAAATTGTATTTCTACCAAAATTAGCAATAGTTTTCATATATTTCTCACAAATTAGTATAAGAATTTTTTTCCAGAAAAAATTACAGTATTACTTTTTTGTTACAAAAAAACCACTTTTCATTACATCTTTTACCAAAATCCATCATAATCCAATTATTAAATTACTTTTTGTAACGAAAAAGGGACAACTCCTATTAGCTGTCCCTTTTTATCTTTTATTTAACTTTCTTCTTCCAAACACCTATCATAATAGCTGAAACAATCGTTCCAATTAATATAGAAACAATATATAGCAACGGTTTATTCACTAATGCGATAACAAACAATCCACCATGCGGTGCCGGCAATGTAATTTGGAATAACATAGATAAGGCACCCGCGATACTTGAACCAACAACACAACTTACTATTACTCGAACCGGATCGGCAGCTGCAAATGGAATCGCACCTTCTGTAATAAACGATGCTCCCATAATATAATTTGTTAAACCAGATTTACGTTCTGCTTCTGTAAATTTTGTTTTAAAGAATGTGGTTGCGAATGCAATCGCAAGTGGCGGTACCATACCACCAGCCATAACTGCTGAGTGCACTCCAAAATTCTGCGCTTCTATTGCAGCAATACCAAATGTAAATGCCGCTTTATTAATTGGACCACCCATATCAATTGCCATCATACCACCTAAAATAAGACCTAATAATATAGCATTCGTACCGTTCAAACCATTTAACCATCCTGTTAACATTTCATTTAATGCTACTACAGGCGGATTTACTACTTTTTGCATAACAACTCCTGTAATCAACAATCCAAAGACTGGATATAACAAAACAGGTTTAATTCCTTCTAACTGTACTGGTAATCCTGAAAATAATCTTTTCAATCCTAAAACAACATATCCAGCTAAGAAACCAGCAATTAATCCACCTAAAAATCCCGCATTCGCTTGTGCTGCTAAAAACCCACCTACAACACCAGGCATAAAACCAGGACGATCAGCAATAGAACTCGCAATAAATCCAGCTAAGATTGGTACAAGGAATAAAAACGCACCTGTTTTTCCTCCCCCAATAGACATGAACAATTCAGCTAAAGGACCTTCCGCTTTTATACCACCAAACGAAAACGCTAGTGCAATTAAAATTCCACCACCAACAACGAACGGAAGCATATTACTTACACCGCTCATTAAATGCTTATAAATTCCTAGCCCTTTTTCTTTCTCTACATTTTCTGCCTTCCCATCCTCTTTTACCCCTTTAAAGATTGGTGCATCTTGTTTTATAGCTCGATTAAGAAGGATTTCAGTTTTTCTAATCCCATCGGCGACTGGTACTTGAATGACATGCTTCCCAGCAAAACGATTCATTTCTACTTGTTTATCTGCAGCTACAATAATAGCCGTTGCGCGTTCAATGTCCTCTTTCGTTAAATCGTTTTTAACACCTGTTGATCCATTCGTTTCAACTTTAATCGCTATTCCTAACTCTGCTGCTTTTGCTTTCAAACTATCCGCAGCCATATATGTGTGAGCGATACCAGTCGGACAAGCTGTAACAGCTAATACGTATGGCTCATTCCCTTCCGGCTTTGCTACTTCAACTTCTTCTTCGTCTTCTTTTTCATTCTCTTTTTCATCAAATAAACGGAGAAGCTCATCCTCATCCTTTGCTTCTAATAATTGCTTGCGGAACCCTTCATCCATCAATAACGTAGAGAGACGAGATAACGTTTCTAAATGAGTATTATTCGCCCCTTCACTCGCAGCAATCATAAAAAACAGATGTGCAGGCTGTCCATCAAGCGACTCATAGTTGATACCGCTTACACTTCTACCAAAACAAATCGATGGTTGTTTAACGGCATTCGTCTTCGCATGAGGTATAGCAATCCCTTCCCCTATGCCAGTTGTACTTTGTGACTCCCGCTTTAAAATAGATTCTTTAAATTCAGCTTTACTATTTAAACGATTTGCTCCGTCTAATTTCTCAACTAATTCATCTATGACAGCTTCTTTATTTGAAGCTGTCAAGTTCATAATAACTATATCCCTTTTTAATAGTTCTGTAATTTTCATATGTTACTTCCCCCTATCGCTTAGTTACAATTACTTGCGACAATAATTCTTCTACTTTTTCTTTTTCACATAAATCAGCTGAAAATGCTGTTGCACTCCCTGTTGCAACGCCATATTGAAATGCCTTTTCAATATCTTTTGTCTGTTCATATTTACCTACAAATCCTGCAACGAGAGAATCTCCGGCCCCAACCGAATTAATTACAACACCTTTTGGAACAGTTGCTTCATATATACCTTGTGCCGTAAATAATAAAGCCCCATCTCCAGCCATTGATACGATAACATGCTCTACACCTTGTTCAACTAATTTTCTTCCAAACGGTAAAACATCTTCTACTGTTGAAATCTCTACTCCGAATAACTCACCAAGTTCATGATGATTAGGCTTTATTAAAAATGGTTTATTTTTAATTACATGCTGCAGCGCACTTCCACTTGCATCGACTACTACGCGAATACCTTTCTCAGCTCCGAGCGCTGCGATTGATTCATAAAAAGTAGTTGAGATAGACGCCGGTACACTTCCAGCTAGTACAACACAATCTCCCTGCCTCATACTTTCGATTTGTTTCATTAATTGTTCAAATTGTTCATTTGTCACATTAGGACCTTGCCCATTTAATTCTGTCTCTTCTTGCCCTTTTATTTTCACATTAATTCGTGAATCACCGTCTACTTGGACGAAGTTTGTTGTTACACCTTCCGCCTGTAATACATCTTTAATAAATCGACCGGTAAATCCACCAGTAAATCCAAGCGCTACATTTTCAACACCTAAACGATGAAGAACACGAGAAACGTTAATGCCTTTCCCTCCAGGAAATTTCATATCTTTCTCTGCTCGATTTACTGCGCCTAAATCGAAGGAATTAACTTGTACTACATAATCAATAGATGGGTTTAAAGTAACTGTATAGATCATTGTTTATCAGCCTCAATTACATTGGTTTGTCTTTTATATTTTTCTAAATCAATTTCTAAATGGTTTGTAATAATATTCGCTTCTTCAACATTGGCAATTTTCGCAAATGCAACTTCTGAGAACTTACTTTCATCAATTAAGAAATATCCTTCGTTCGCAAATGTTAATGCCATTTGTTTTAAAAGTGCCTCTTCTGGATCTGGAGTTGTAAAACCAAGCTGTTCATGTACACCATTTGCTCCTAAGAAACATTTATCAAAACGGTACTTTTGCATACTTTCCTGTGCCATAGCACCAATTAAAGCTTTCGTCCTACTCTTCATCATCCCGCCTAGTAAATACGCACGAATATTATTTTCAACTAAAGCTTCAATATGCATAAGTCCATTCGTTACGACAGTAACATCTTTGTTTATTAAAAATGGAATCATTTCAAATGTTGTACTTCCTGCATCTAAATAAACGCAATCCCCTTGTTCAACAATACTAGCCGCATACTTGGCAATTTGTTGTTTTATTTGAATGTTTTTGGATGATTTTTCAATCATCGTTGGCTCCTGTCCTTTTCCTGTTAAAACAGAGGCACCACCATGAACTCTTTTTAATAACCTTTGTTTTTCTAATTGTGCTAAATCACGACGAATTGTCGATTCAGAGCTTTCTGTTCTTTCAACTAATTGTTGTAATTTAACAACCTTCTGCTCTTTTACAAGTTGCAATATCATTTGATGACGTTCAGGAGTTAACATTTTATTCACCTCTTCTTTGATTACAGTATAATGAAAACGACCACAAAAATCAACCATAAACAGTCAAAAATAATCACTATCAATCAAAACCGGTTATAAACAAAAAAAAGAAACCTATTTGATACAACAATCAAATAGGTTTCTTCTCTCGCTTCACTTATAAAGAAGCTTTATAAATTGCAAGAACATCATCTTTATTTAATTTTTTAAAGTTACCGAATTCACCATAAGCCATCGCTTTATCCGCCATTAAGTCAATTTCACTTTCTCTAATAGCGTAATCAGCTAATGTTACTGGAGCTTCAATTGAAGTCCAAAATTGACGTAACGCCTCAATTCCCTCTAATGCAACCTCTTTATCTGTCTTCCCATCTGTTTCTACATCGAATACACGAATAGCGAACTGTTTAAAGCGACTCACATTTTCATCTATAACATGCTTCATCCAATTTGGGAATAGAATCGCGAGTCCGCCCCCATGCGGTATGTCATGAACAGCAGAAACTGCATGCTCAATATTATGAGTTGCCCAATCTCCTTTTACTCCCATCGCTAAAATGCCGTTTAACGCCATAGTACCGCAATATAAAATTGTTTCCCTATGCTCATAATTTTCTAGATCACTTAAAAGCTTAGGAGCTGTTTCAATTACTGTTCTTAAAACAGATTCACAATAACGATCTTGTAATTCTGTATTCATGCCGTGATGGAAATATTGCTCTAATACGTGCGACATAATATCGACCATACCATAAATCGTTTGATCTCTCGGCACAGACGAAGTATGTAGTGGATCTAAAATTGAAAACTGAGGGAATGTAACTGGACTGCCCCAGCCGTACTTTTCATTCGTTTCCCAGTTTGTAATTACAGATCCTGCATTCATTTCAGAACCTGTTGCCGCAAGAGTGAGTACAGTACCGAACGGTAACGCCTCGCTAGCAAATGATTTTTTCGTTACAATATCCCATACATCTCCATCATATTTACTACCAGCAGCAATCGCCTTCGTACAGTCGATTACACTTCCTCCGCCAACCGCTAAAATAAATTCGACTCCATTGTCTTTACAAATTTGAATCCCTTTCTTTACTGTTGATAAACGAGGATTCGGTTCAACTCCTGTCAACTCAAATACTTCCGCATTTATATCCTTTAAAATAGAAATCACATTATCATAAATACCATTTCTTTTAATGCTGCCTCCTCCATACACGAGAAGAACTTTTTTACCGAACTGTGGAATTTCCGTTTTTAACTGCTCTAACTGTCCTTTACCAAAAATAAGTTTTGTCGGATTACGAAATACAAAATTTTGCATATATCTTTACCATCCCTTCTATATAAAAAGCAACTATACTTTTGTATACCACAATTTTTTCATTTCACAAAAATATTTGCCTAATAAAAAAATCCCAGCCTACAGGCTGAGATTTTTTTTATTGATAATAAGGTGAGATCATTAAGTAAACAATAACACCAGATAAACTTACATATAACCAAATCGGCATCGTCCAACGTACAATTTTACGGTGACGTGTTAATTGATTCGTAAAACCAAACACAAGTGCAAACAATGCAAGCGGTACAATAATTGCTGCAAGGATAATATGTGTAATTAAAATGATGAAATACACATATTTAATGAATCCTTCTCCGCCAAAATGTGTTGCTGGCGCCAAGTAATGATACGATAAATAAGAAACACAAAATAGCAACGTCGTTGTAAATGCTGCTAGGATGAAACCACGGTGCATTTTCACATTCTTCTTAATAATAGAGTATAAAGCTGCTAATAAGAATACGAACGTAAAGCTATTAAAAATTGCATTTAACATTGGTAAAATTGTTACATCAAAATGTACTTCTCCTTCATAGCCAACAGGTCCAAAGAACAAAAATAAAATAATCGCATTTACAATTACAGAAAGCGTTATCACAATAGGAGCATAGCTTTTCTGATTCGTTGATTGATCCACCAAAATGGTCACTCCTCTTCCTTCAAATATGTATACGTAACCTCACTATTTTAACATATTATTCACAGTGTAAATGTGACAATAGTTTGACACAGTAAGACAGGGCAAAGAAAAAACCCTTCTTAACAATACTTCTTAAGAAGGATTTTATCGCTTTATTATTCAAATAGCAATGCGATTAGTTTTTGTTAAAAAACGTACTGCTATACGCTTGATATATTTCAGACACTTGATATCCCATTAATGAAATTGCTGTTAATGAAAAGAAACCAATCATAAGAAATCGAAACCACATATAAATCTCCTCCTTGTATTTAGCTTAAAAAGCAGTCGCTATATTACAAGTTGAGTGGCACTCTTCATCGTCACTTTCCTTTTTCTTTACAATTGCTGTTATAAATCGAATCATAAAGAAAATCACAAAAGGAAATTGTTCGTAATTTACCTTGGCATAGTTTGGCAACGGCTCGCGCTGCACATCGAACGGAGATGAGAAGGAATAGAACATACCTTGCTCTTCCATATATACAATTACAATTTTCATACAAAACATTATTCCTAGAAATGAAACAATATCTTGCCATTCTGTCGTATATAAAAAGTTATACAGCTCTAATACGTACTCTTCCATCGTCATCCCCCCTTCCTTTTTTACCATTTTGCTCGCCTTCATATAAAAAGTCAAGAAAAAAGTTTATATTCACTATGACAATAGTAATTACTTGTTTCTATGATTATATATGATTCTTTTATAGCAATGATTGGGTGTAACTCTCTTCTAAAACAAGAAATTAGAATCGAACAGATTCCTCATTCTTACTTTTAGGATTCAAAAATGTACTATTTTTATTTCTATTAAAAATAAAATAAGAAATTATTATAAGAACAGTAACAAGCATTGTTAAAAGCGCTTGTGAACGTAAAGATTCAATTGCGAGCATGGCAACTAAAACTGCTATAATCGCAGCAATTGTAACATATGTTACATATGGAAAAAGCCACATTTTCACTTTCAAATTTTGTTGTTCCGCTTTCCCCATTTTTTTACGTATCTTGAAATGTGAAACTGCTATAACGAGATAAACGAGTAACGCAATCCCGCCAGATGCATTCACTAAAAATAAAAATACTTTATCTGGAGATATGTAACTAAAAACAACTCCAATGTAAGCAAAGAAAGTTCCAAATAAAACCGCCCGAACTGGAACACCACTACTATTCAATTTCAAAAATGCCTTTGGCGCATCTCCTCTTTCTGCCATTGAAAAAAGCATTCTTGAGTTCGTATATAAACCCGAATTTAAACAAGAAAGTACAGCTGTTAAAACGATAAAATTCATAATTTGCGCTGCCGCTGGTATCCCTATATGTTCCAGTACCGCCACAAATGGGCTTTTTAGTATGTTCGCCGAATTCCACGGAAGGAGTGTAACAACTACAGCGATCGATCCAATGAAAAATACGAGAATACGCCAAATTACACTATTTGTTGCTGTTTTGACTGCCTTTACAGGTTCGGCAGACTCTCCAGCGGCCACTGCAACAATCTCAGATCCCATAAATGAAAATATAACGACGGTGATTCCAAGTAACACCGAACTTATACCATTTGGCATAAATCCTCCTTGACCTACCAAATTCGAAGTGCCAGGTGCTTCCGTTCCTGGTACAAATCCTAAAATAACAGCTAGTCCAAGACAAAGGAACAAAACAATACTTATTACTTTAATAAATGAAAACCAATATTCAAATTCTCCAAATGATTTCACCGAGAAAACATTCGTCAACGTTAATAAAATCGTTAATATTAAGCTTAATAACCAGAGTGGGATTTCTGGAATCCAGTATTGAATAATACCAGCACCTGCTGTAGCTTCTATTGCAATAACAATTACCCAGAAAAACCAATATAGCCACCCAATTGTATAACCTGCCCATGGACCAATTGCCTCTCTTGCATATGTTGCAAATGAACCACTTGTCGGATTAATAGCTGCCATTTCTCCTAGCATTCTCATAACGAAAATAACTAGAAGTCCTGCTAATGCATATGAAACGATAGAACCTGGACCTGCTGAATGCACAACCGCACCACTTCCAACAAACAAACCAGCTCCTATTACGCCACCAATGGAAATCATTGTAATGTGGCGTATTTTGAGGTCTTTCTTAAGATTTTTATCCAACTCTTGTACATCCCCTTCCAAACTTAATTTTGAAATTTACGTAAGAGTATTATGTGAAAAATCTTATCCTATACTTTAAAATATATCAAAATATTCTGAATTTAACAATCGTAATTCGACCTCCTTCAAAAATTATTTCATTAGGTTTAATAATTTCCCATACACAATTGTTGAGAAAATTATAGTCACCTTACAAGAGAATGAATTTTCAGATATTATTAAATAAACAAGATTATACATATAGACAACTTTTTGTATAGGAGTGTTGATATGTTAAACAAGTTCAAATTCATTTGTTGTACTTTAGTAATTTTCTTACTGCTACCGCTAGCTCCCTTTCAAGCACAAGCAGCAAACAATTTAGGATCAAAATTACTCGTTGGATACTGGCATAACTTTGATAACGGTACTGGCATTATTAAATTAAGAGACGTTTCACCAAAATGGGATGTACTCAATGTATCTTTCGGTGAAACTGGTGGTGATCGTTCCACTGTTGAATTTTCCCCTGTGTATGGTACAGATGCAGAATTCAAATCTGATATTTCCTATTTAAAAAGTAAAGGAAAAAAAGTAGTTCTTTCAATAGGTGGACAAAATGGGGTCGTTTTACTTCCTGACAATGCTGCTAAACAACGTTTTATTAATTCCATACAATCTCTAATCGATAAATACGGTTTTGATGGAATAGATATTGACCTTGAATCAGGTATTTACTTAAACGGTAATGACACTAATTTTAAAAACCCAACAACTCCTCAAATCGTGAATCTTATCTCAGCAATTCGAACGATTTCAGACCATTACGGTCCAGATTTCCTATTAAGCATGGCTCCTGAAACAGCTTATGTTCAAGGCGGCTATAGCGCATATGGAAGCATCTGGGGTGCATATTTACCTATTATTTACGGAGTGAAAGACAAACTAACATACATTCACGTTCAACACTACAACGCTGGTAGCGGGATTGGAATGGACGGTAATAACTACAATCAAGGTACTGCAGACTACGAAGTCGCTATGGCAGATATGCTCTTACATGGTTTTCCTGTAGGTGGTAATGCAAATAACATTTTCCCGCCTCTTCGTTCGGATCAAGTCATGATTGGACTTCCTGCAGCACCAGCGGCCGCTCCAAGTGGCGGATATATTTCTCCAACTGAAATGAAAAAAGCTTTAGATTATATCATTAAAGGAATTCCTTTCGGAGGAAAGTATAAACTTTCAAATCAGAGTGGCTATCCTGCATTCCGTGGCCTAATGTCTTGGTCTATTAATTGGGATGCAAAAAACAACTTTGAATTCTCTAATAACTATAGAACATATTTTGATAGTCTTTCCTTGCAAAAATAATAAAAAACAACAATAGGTTTTATATGACCTATTGTTGTTTTTTATTTATGTAAATTACTTTTTCACTTCTACATGATGAAGAAATTCTTTTCCATCTCTTGAATAACTATTCACAAGACTTAAAAGCAACTTCCCACCAACCAACATCGCACGTTCATCAAAATCGAATTGAGGATGATGGTGTGGATATGTTGCCCCTATTTCTTCATTACCAGCACCTGTGAAGAAAAATGCTCCTGGAACATGTTCTAAGTAGTATGCAAAATCTTCTCCGCCCATAATAGGTGGTACTTCCATGACCCTTTCTTTGCCAAGATCGTGTTCCGCAACCGTCATAAAATGACGTGTTTCAGCTACATGATTTATTAATATTGGATAGCCTCGTTTATATTGAATATTAACTTCAGCATGAAGGGACTGACAAATCCCCTCAACAACTCGTCTAAATTCCTTCTCCATATATTCTCTCACTTCAGGATCTAACGTTCGAATGGTTCCTGTAAACGTAGCAGTATCCGCAATAATATTATCGGCTTGCCCGGCATGGAATGTACCAACTGTTAAAACTGCTGATTGAAGTGGATCGACTTTTCTACTCACTAAAAGTTGCAACTGATTAATAACTTGTGTTGCAACGATAATAGCATCTACAGTATGATGTGGCATACCGCCGTGACCGCCTCGCCCTTGAATCTTCACTTCAAAAGTATCAGCTGCCGCCATCATTGCTCCAGCTTTCGTTCCAACAATTCCTAAAGGCATCTGAGAAGATAAATGTGTACCAAAAACAACATCTACTCCTTCTAAACAACCATCCTCAATCATGGCAATTGCTCCGCCAGGCTCTTTCTCTTCTGCATGTTGATGAATAAGGACTATTTTTCCTGAAAGTTGGTCTCTGTTATCACTTAATATTTTTGCAACTCCTAAAAGTGTTGCTGTATGTCCATCATGGCCACAAGCGTGCATTACACCAGGAACCTTTGATTTATATGAAACTTTCTTTTCATCTTGAATAGGTAGTGCATCAAAATCAGCACGTAGCGCCATCGTCTTCCCAGGTATTCCACCTTCAATTACGCCGATTACCCCTCTTCCCCCGACATCTGTTTTCACATCAATATGAAAACTTTTTAAAATTTCAGCTATTTTTTTCGGTGTTTCTATTTCTTGAAACGATAGCTCTGGGTATTGATGAAAATCTCTTCGCCACGAAACCATTTGATTATATAAACTTTCCAATTCTTTATGCCATGTTTCTATCATAGAAATTCCCCTTTCTTTTTAACAGTTTAAATAAAAAATACATAATATTCTGTATTTAATCAATAAAAAAAGAGAACTTTCTTTAAAAGTACTCTTAATTCTTCAAAATATTAAACGTTCTACTTCAGTCACTACTTTGCTTCAATACAAATAGTGAAAGTTCCGGTACACTCAAAAATCTAACAGGCATTCGGGTTGTCCCAATACCACGATTTACGTATAAATGTAACAGCTTACTCTTCCCTTCTAATTCATACATACCTTCAACATGACTCTCAGCTAGTTTTGTAGTAATTAAAGGACCTACAAAAGGAATTTGAACTTGTCCTCCGTGACTATGTCCTGACATTTGAAAATCGACTGGATAACGAGATACTTTATCTACAACATCCGGCTCATGTATTAATAGCATATTGAAATCTTGTTGTCTTAAGTTTTTTAAAGTCGAGTCTATTTGTGGCTTCCCTAATAAAAAATCATCCAAACCTGATATTGTAATATACTTGCCGTTTTCCGCTTTAATTTTCTGCACTTCATTTACTAACACAGAAAAACCAGCTTCCTCCATATACTTTTTGTAAAATAAACTACCGCCCCCACCTCTATCATGATTCCCAAACACAGCATATTTTCCTAGGGGAGCTGTAATTTTCTGCAAAATAACCTTTGCTTCTTCTCTTTCCGCACTATAGGATCCAAACTTATCTATTAAATCTCCTGTAAAAACTACTATATCTGGATGTAATTCATTCATCTTCTCCACCAAATTTTCTAGTTGTTTCAATGTAAAATCTGGTCCTAAATGTACATCTGAGAACTGCAATATTTTTTTATTATTAAACTCTTTAGGAATTGTAGGAGCTTCTATTTCATTCCACGTAACTGTTACTAGTCTTCTTTCTATTTCAGTCGCATAGAAATACAAACTTACTGGTATCATTAATATACTTATGAAACTAATAATAAATATCTTTACGATTGATTTTTTTCGTTCTTTTTTTACATGATGCGTATTCATGTTTTCACCTCTAAAATCACTTTAAATCCTTATTGTTACATTAATGTGACAACATGAACAATGTTCGTTATATCCAATTTCATCCCCATTCACTTTGACAAATTTATACAGAAGTCATATCATATTTTTATCATACATAGATTCTTTAAAATGTTCCTTCTATTCATTCTATCATTTTATTGAGGAGAGATTATTCATGTCTGTATTTACACCAGAAGAAATTACGGAACTTGCTGCTAATTCTGGAAGAAAAAAAGCTCATTTATCATTGCTCCCTATGCTAATTCTCGGTTTTTTTGGTGGTGCTTTCATAGCATTAGGATATTTACTTGATATCCATGTTATCGGAACAATGCCAAAATCTTGGGGATCATTTACTAGCTTTTTAGGTGCTGCCGTATTCCCTATCGGTCTTATACTCGTTATCCTTGCAGGCGGTGAATTAGTAACTGGCAACATGATGACCGTTTCAATGGCATGGCTTCACAAAAAAATCGACTTATTTCACTTCATACGAAATTTAGTTATTGTTACGTTTAGCAACTTCATAGGTGCTATATTCGTCGCTTATTTTTTTGGTCATATCGTCGGCTTAACGGAGGGAGCTTTTTTAGCAAAAACAGTTTCTATTGCACAAGCTAAACTACAAGATACACCACTGCAAGCCTTCATTTCTGCAATCGGGTGTAATTGGCTCGTTTGTTTAGCTGTTTGGCTCAGTATGGGAAGTAAAGAATTTATCGGAAAGATTGTCGGTATTTGGTTCCCTGTTATGACTTTTGTTGCGATTGGATTTCAACACGTTGTAGCCAATATGTTTGTCATCCCAGCTGCAATTTTTTCTGGTCATTTAACTTGGGTTGAATATTTTCCAAACTTCATTTTTGTTTTCTTCGGAAACTTAGTAGGGGGTATGTTATTTGTAGCATTACCTTATTTCATATCTTATAATAAGAAACTACCTTCCAATAAAGAGCAAACTGCATTAAAGAAAAAATCTGTATCCGCTTAAATTGAATGTCTATAAATTGGTCCTAAAAAATATTACAAATTTCATTTTTTTTGCGAATATATGTACGTACACTTGTTCTCGAATGTTTTATACGTTATAATAACAACTTAAATAGCATTATTTACATATGAGGTGAAAAACATGAATAAGACAGAATTAATTAAAAACGTAGCACAAAACGCTGAGATTTCTCAAAAAGAAGCTACTGTAGTTTTACAAACTGTAGTAGAATCAATCACTAACTCTTTAGCTGCTGGCGAAAAAGTACAACTTATCGGATTCGGTACATTCGAAGTTCGTGAAAGAGCTGCTCGTACAGGCCGTAACCCACAAACGGGTGAAGAAATGCAAATCGCAGCTTCTAAAGTACCTGCTTTTAAAGCTGGTAAAGAACTAAAAGAAGCTGTAAAATAATGAAAAATAGCCTTCTCATTTATGAGAAGGCTATTTTTTTCATGACATAATTAATAAAAATCTGACCATTATGCTGCTTATTTTGTTCCTTTATGCAAATAAAACCTTTGCTTTCAAAGAAAGGTTTTGCTGTAATACTCGCCTCTGTATATATATCCCTATGCTGCAAGTTCACTGCTTCTTTTTCTAACTTCTGTAGTATGTATGATGCTATCCTTTGTCCTTGATAATCTTTATGCGTAAATAAGCGATCTACATAATGATCATCATTATAATCCCCAAATCCCACTATCACACCTTTATAATCAGCAACGTAACAAATATTCTTTTCTAAAGACTGTAGCCATCTCTCTCTATCTAGTCGCTCTGGGGCCCACGCCTGTAGCTGTAACTCGTTATAATCTTTTGCATTCACCGTATGAACCGTTTCATAGAACAATTGTAATACTTGCTCTAAATCCTCTTTCTGGAATGTTCTAATTTTAATATCTTTAAACATATGTAAAACTCCTTATCAAACTAACTCTTTTATTTCGGTTATCCGGATAATTATTTCGTGTTTATTTTCGAAGCAGTTTCTTCCACTATATATGATTCTACTTCTGCTCTTTCTATATTATATCGACTTTTCCTTCTAAACGAACAATAAACAATACTTATACAAAGTATTGTTTATTGTAAAAAAGCATATTAAATTCGCTTTATAGCTGAAAGTGTTTAAGATTTCAATTTAACTCTTTGTAATCTTAATGCATTTAATACGACTGATACAGAGCTAAATGCCATTGCTGCACCTGCAACCCAAGGTGCTAAGAAACCGAGCGCCGCAATTGGAATTCCTAGGCCGTTATAAGCTAACGCCCAGAATAGATTTTGCTTAATATTTCTAATCGTCATTTTACTCATAAAAATTGCATCAGCAATACTATTTAAATCACCACGGATTAACGTAATATCTGCCGCTTCCATCGCTACATCCGTTCCGGTTCCAATTGCCATACCGATATCCGCCGTAGCCAGTGCAGGAGCATCATTTATTCCATCTCCAACCATTGCTACTTTCTTACCTTGCGCTTGCAGTTTTTTCACTTCTTCTGCTTTTCCTTCTGGTAATACTTCTGCAATTACATGATCAATACCAACTTGCTTAGCGATTGCCTGAGCAGTTTGTGTATTATCTCCTGTAATCATAACAACGTCTAGACCCATTTTCTTAAGTCTTGCGATAGCTGCTTTTGAAGTATCTTTTACAGTATCCGCAACAGCCACTATACCAGCATATTCTTTATTAATCGCAATAAGCATTGCTGTTTTTCCTTCTCGTTCTAGCGCTTCCATCGATTTAGAAACTTCTTCAATATCAATATCGAATTTCTTCATTAATCGACGTGTACCAATTAATAATTGTTTCCCTTCTACAACTGATTCGATGCCGAATCCCGGAATCGCTTCAAATGTTTCTGAACTTGGGATAACAATTTTCTTTTCTTTAATTCCTTCTACAATCGCTTCTGCAAGTGGGTGTTCAGAATTTTTTTCTGCCGCACCTACTAAACGTAGTATTTCTTCTTCATGGAATCCATCTGCTACAATTACATCTGTTAACACCGGCTTCCCATTTGTCACAGTACCTGTTTTATCTAGAATAACTGTATCTAATCGGTGGGTTGCTTCTAAATGCTCCCCGCCTTTAAATAAAATGCCATACTCAGCCGATCTTCCTGATCCAGCCATAATAGATGTAGGTGTCGCAAGACCTAATGCACACGGACAAGCGATAACAAGTACTGCTATCATTTTCTCAAGTGCTCCGCCAAAATCACCAGGTGTAACAAATAGCATCCACACTGCAAATGTGATAATAGCAATTACAACTACAACTGGTACGAAAATACCAGAAATTTGATCAGCTACCCTTTGAATAGGAGCTTTTGAACCTTGAGCCTCTTCTACTACTTTAATAATTTGAGCTAATGCAGTATCTCTTCCTACCTTAGTTGCTTTAACTTTTAAAAATCCATTTTTATTCATTGTAGAGCCAATTACTACATCCCCAATTGTTTTATCAACTGGAATACTCTCGCCTGTTAACATCGATTCATCTATCGCTGATTTTCCTTCTACAATTTCTCCATCTACTGGGATTTTTTCACCAGGTTTAACATAGACAACATCACCAGCTACCACTTCTTCGATTAAAATTTTCATCTCTGTTCCATCTCGCACAACTGTGGCAGTTTTCGCTTGTAGTCCCATCAACTTTTTAATAGCTTCTGATGAACGCCCTTTTGCTCTCGCCTCAAATAATTTACCTAAAATAATTAAAGTAATAAGTACCGCACTCGTTTCAAAATATAAATCTGTCATATGTTCTGAAGAACCAATCGACCTAATACTTAAATACACACTATAGAAATAAGCTGCGGACGTTCCAAGTGCCACAAGAACATCCATGTTTGCACTTTTATTGCGTAGCGCTTTATAAGCACCAATATAAAACTGGCCTCCAATGATAAACTGAACCGGAGTTGCAAGAGCTAGCTGCACCCAAGGGTTCATAAGCACATCAGGTAAATAAATAAACGATGTAAATGAGAAGTGGCTCACCATTGCCCACAATAACGGGAATGATAAAATAAACGAAATGATAAATTTCTTCTTTTGTCGTTCAATTTCTTGTAAGCGATGATCAGTTGATCCATCTTGCTCATCTGATTTCACTTCCAATTTATATCCTAATTTCGTGATTGCACTCTTCATTTCATTTACATTAATTTCATCAGGATTAAAATCTACTGTAGCTGATTCCAAAGCGAAATTTACTGTCGCTCCGTTCACACCTTCTAACTTATTTAAACGCTTTTCTACTCTATTCGCACATGCTGCGCATGTCATCCCTGAAACAGTAAACTCAGCTTTATCACTTACAATTCCATATCCTAGCGACTCAACTTTTTCCTTAAATTGTTGTGGATTTGTTTTATGGGGATCATACATTATTTTTGTTTTTTCAAGTGCAAAATTTACATTTGCATCATGAACACCTTCTACTTTTTTCAGGCCTTTTTCAATTCTATTTGCACAGGCTGCACATGTCATGCCTGATATTTGGAGATTGGCCTCTTTTTGTTCATTCATGTCTCTCACCTCTATATACCCTTATAAGGTATAATTTTTAGCAAAATAAATCGTACTCCATATAAAGTACGATTTATTTCTATATTAAAAATTATTATTGAATTTCATAGCCTTGATCTTCAATTACAGCAACGATATCTTTTAACGTTACAACTGATGAGTCGATAGTAACTTCAACAGTTCCTTCTGCTAATTGAACTTTTACTTGTTCAACGCCGTTTAGTTCTTTCACATTACTTTCAATAGAATTTACACAATGCCCACAAGACATACCCTCAACTTTTAATGTTAACTGTTCCATTTAAAATCCTCCTCTTGTTTATTCATTGTTTATTAATCACAACTACATCTTACCATACCCCCCTAAGGTAATCAATGGTTTTGTATCATGATTTTTATTTTTTTCTAAAATCTTTATTTTTTTGCTCCAATTATGAATTTATATATCTTCTCCTATATAAACAAAAGCCAAGCTAGTCAAATACTAGCTTGGCTTTTATGCTTTTGAAAAACGTTCAAATACTGTCATTAATTCTTCAATTGCTTCGTCACCATTACCATTTTTAATAGCTCCTGAAACACAATGACTCGTATGATTTTTTAAGACACCCATTCCTACTTTTTTCATCGCTGCATTAATCGCAGAAATTTGAACTAAAATATCCACGCAATAACGATCATTTTCAATCATATTTTGAATACCACGGACTTGGCCTTCAATTCTCTTTAATCTATTTATAATTTGTTCTTTTTCTTTTTCTGATCTATGTGTTACTGATTCATGGTCCTTATGATCCATATTATCACCTTCTTAAAGTTTCTCTTCATCCAATAAAACAATTGCTTTTATGAGTATACCAATTATATCATCAAATATCTATGTAGGATACCCCATATGAGTATATTTTCGCTTTATGATTATTCTTAACACATCATTAGCTTCTCAGTCTCAATTAATATGATACCCTTTCTTTTTTTCAAAAAAACAATAATAAGCAGGGATTGTCCATCCCCGCTTATTATTCATCCACAAATATAAAAGTCTCAATTTTCACACGTGTAAATTGAGACTTTTTTCTTCCTATATATAATTATTGTTGGTCACATACTTTTGTATCATTCACTACTGAAGTTCCTTCAACGGTTACCGTATGAAAACAGTCATTTACACGAACTGTCACAACATTATCTTGCCGATCAATGATATGATATTCATTAAAATTTTTATTCAGAGCACTGCGAATTTGTTCTCCTTCATAAATTGGAATGCCATGTGATAAAACCCAAATAAGCCCAGCGATAGCAAGAATAGTTTTCATACGATCTACCTCCTTGAGAATATAGTGAACTTTAAATCCGCGCTTTTTCAGCTTTACTAATCATAAATTGAATTAACCAAGCCCTTTTGGAAGTAAGTTCATTTCGTCTATTTTATGTTTATGCTAATTGTGACGGAATTGTGACAACTTTTTGTCTCTTTAGACGAAAAGTTGAAACAAAACGTTCAAAAAGGACAATTCTACTTACGTGAACAAAAAGGCTATGGAGAATTTCCTCCATAGCCTTTTTGTTCAATTTTATTAAATGACCATTTCACTATGCTTAATCTTAAGCGTTTCAATTTGAATTGTAGCGTGTTCAATATGGAACTCCTGTTTTAACATAGTAATAATATTTTGAAGCACTTCTTGATCGTCCTGTTTTTTATCGATCATTACATGGACACTTAATGCATCTAATCCTGATGTAATTGTCCAAATGTGGAGATCGTGTATATCACGTACACCCTCTACTTCTTTAATAGCTTGCTTAACTTGTTCTATCTCAATTGAAACAGGTGTACCCTCCATAAGTATATGAATGGAATGTTTTGTTACTCCCCATGCACTCTTTAAAATTAATAGCGCTACAATTACTGAGATAATTGGATCTGCAATATACCATGAAAATAAAGACATAAGTGCACCAGCTACTAACGCACCAACTGAACCTAAAGCATCTCCAAGAACATGTAAATATGCGCTACGTAAATTGACGTTATTTTTCACATCACCTTGTCTCATAAGAGCCCCTGCACTAATTAAATTCGCTAGTAAACCAATTGATGCGATTAACATCATTGGACCACTCGCTACAGTTGGTGGTTCAAAAAACCTTCCGATTGCTTCCCACACGATAAGTCCCGCCACAACAAATAAGGTAATTCCATTAATTAATGCAGCTAAAATTTCAAAACGATAATATCCATACGTTTTTGTAGAAGTAACTGTTCTAGCTGCTAATCCAATGGCAATTAAACTTAATAATAACGAACTTGTATCACTTAACATATGTCCTGAATCAGATAATAAGGCTAAACTATTTGTAACTAGTCCTCCAAAAAATTCAAGAAACATAATAATTGCCGTAATTACTAATGCCGTAATTAAACCTTTCTTATTCCCTTCTCTACTCTCTTCAAAATGATGATGTCCGTGGGAATGCCCATGATGTTGGTGACCGTGATGATGTCCCATATAAATTCCTCCTTTTATTAATCTATTAACATTTGTTCTGAAATTCACCACTTCTATCTGTCTATTGCTTTTATTAATATAGAAACGCGGCTTTAATCCATTCTCATACCATTTTCTAATTTTTGATTTTCAAACGACTCTTTTCCTACTCGAATCGAATTTGTCGGACAACTTTCATATGCTGCCACCATTGCATTCAAAAATGTAGTTGGAATTCCAATTATTCCTTCATTGTGATCTAATGCACCAAATGCTTTACTTTTACAATCCAATTGATATATATCTGGTGCTATAGAGCGGCATAATCCACATGATTCACAAGTTTCTTTATTTACAACAGTATAATGTAACAATATTTGTTACCTCCATTAATCTCATACAATACTAAGGTAGGGTATACAGAAATGATTATTTTACACTATTTTTCTTTCTATCACTTCTCCTTTTCCCCTTAAATAATAATGACATATCGGTTTTAAATCGTTATCTAATTCATAAACTAATGGTGTTCCTGTTGGAATGTTTACATATTCTATATCTTCATCTGAAATTTGATCTAAATGTTTTACTAAAGCTCGTATTGTATTTCCATGCGCTGCAATAATCACTTTTTTTCCATCTTTTAAATTAGGGGCTATTTCTTCATCCCAATATGAAACAACTCGTTTTTCTGTATCTTCTAGATTTTCTGTAAGGGGAAACTTATTTTCTTTTAAATCTCTATACTTCGGATGTGCCGCTTCATATCTCTCATCATCTTTTGTAAGAGCTGGTGGGCGTACATTTGTTGAACGTCTCCATAAAGTTACTCTCTCATCACCATATTTTCTCGCTGTTTCTTCTTTATTTAATCCTTGAAGTGCACCGTAATGTCTCTCATTTAATTTCCAGGTTTTATGAATAGGTATCCACATCAAATCCATTTCCTCAAGAGTAATCCACAAAGTACGCATCGCTCTTTTTAAAACAGATGTATATGCTATATCGAATGAGAATCCATCGGCTTTCAAAATCTCTCCAGCTTCTCTTGCTTCTCGAAGACCAGCATTTGATAAGTCTACATCCGTCCAACCTGTAAACCGATTTTCAACATTCCATTCACTTTGTCCGTGCCGTATTAAAACTAGCTTTACCATACTTATTATCTCCTCTCCTTTTAAAGTTGCATTTTCATAAAGAAGTATCTTTATGAAAATGCATGATTACATATCAAGTTCTTTCTTGTTCATTTCACTACTATGACTAAACGCTAATTCAATTAATCCATTTACGTGAGAGTCATCTAATGAATAAAAAACAAGTTTCCCTTCTTTACGCTTTTTCGCTAATCCTATTGTTTGTAATAGTCTTAAATGATGCGATGCCGTTGCAATACTGCTATGAATAATACTTGCGACATCTCGTACGCAAAGCTCATTTTCCGTATACAGCGCATAAGCAATTTTCAAACGTGTTTCATCTGCAAGTGCCTTAAACATTTTCGCTACACTACTTATATTTTCTTTCTCCAACATGTCACTTGCATGCTTTACTTTTTGCTCATCGTGATAACAAAGTTCACAATGTTCTTCTTTCATAAGTAACACCTCTTATTCAAATATATATTTGATTATGTATACAGTATACCTTATTAACCGAAAACATTCAAATGTTTATTTGAATGTTTTCGGTTATCCTAAAAAAAAATTATAAAAAAAGAATCCTAAATGACTTTGGATTCTTTTCTATTATTACTTCTCTTTAGAAAAACAAAACTTCGAAAAAACCTCCCATATAAGTTCATTTCTACTACATACCCCTACCTTTTCAAAAATGGATTTAAAATGATCTTGAACTGTATACGTAGAAATATGCAATTCTTCCGCCACGTCTTTTGTTGACATTCCTCTAACAATCCCTACTATCACTTGCTTCTCTCTTTGAGAAAGACTATAAGAATCTGCAATAAGGGGAAAAACTTCTTCCGGCCTCGCTCTTTCAAACAAAACTATATAGCCATCATTACAACTACCGTAACCTTCTAACCTACTCGCGCGAATAACTAAAAATTGTCCACAAGATAAACCAATACCTACCATTTCCCCTTCATCTGCTGCTTCCCTATTAGATTCGTTGGCTTTCACTCTTGAACAAACCGCACGTATTAGCCTTGGAACGTCATCTTCATTCAATTGTTCATATGTCCTAAGAGTGGATAGCCACGCCTTTCCATTTTGATCCCAATATAGTAGGTCAAATTTTTCATTTAATATAATCGTACCCGTTCCTACTACTTCCACTTGTTCCTCTGAACATGTTATAAATGATTTTCTTAATGTATCTCCCACAATAGAGCTTATTTTTGATAAATACTCACATTCATTTTGTTGAAAAGATACTCTTGTATTATCTCGAAACAAACTTAAGTGTCCAAAACATTTTCCTTTACTCATACAAACCACTCTTACTTCATCTATAAAACCGGCTGGTTTTAAAATATTTCGATACCTAGCGCTTTTTATCGGATTATCATTTGTGACAATACGTATCGCGCCAACATGGGGGGCCTTTCGTGCTAAATCTTTAAATTTGTTGTAATCATCCTCTAAAAATTCATTCATAAATAACTGCGAATGCAGCTGTTCAATTATTCGATCTGTATATGCCCCGGTTGATAAAAATGTGCGTGGGTCTATAGCGGTGAAGCAGGAAGCATCAAATGAAATTAACTTTTTTAATATATTTAAAAACCCTTTTTGGAATTGTCTAGTTGAGCTCTCGCTTTTCATTAACACTGTTATTTCTTTCGTTGCCTGTTCATAAATCATCTTTATTCCCCCCAGATTTATGGGATTGTTTCCTCTAACCATTTCATTTCATAATAAAGTGAAACTTTATTGTAAAAGAGGAGGTTAAAAAATGAGCTGGAATGATTGTACTGTACATACGTATGAACGAACAATTCCGTTGAAAATCCCTGGATATTTTACCCTATATGAAATGATGAATCATTTCTTATTTACTACACTCCCTAAAGAAAATATGAATCCAAAGTTACTAATTATAGGTGCTGGTGGTGGACAAGAAATCCTCTCAATAGGCAAACAAAATAGCAATTTTTATTTTACAGGTGTTGATCCATCTGAAAGCATGCTACAGTTAGCTAAAAAAAGAATTGAAAACGCAGGCATACAAAATCAAATTCACTTTGTACATGGAACTGTTCATTCATTATTAACCAATCCATTATTTGACGCTGCCACCTGTATGCTTGTTCTGCACTTCATCCCAACTATGAAGGGGAAAAAAGAGTTACTTAATGAAATTAGTAGTCGCTTAAAGCCCGGTGCTCCATTCTTTCTCTCTTCAATAAATGGTATACCCCATACAAGTATGTTTTCTGCACAATTAAATGCTTGGCGCAACCATATGATGCAAAATCAAATTCCATTAAAAGATTGGGAACGATTTGAAAATTCTTTTGAAAAAGAAATGTTTCCTATTTCTGAAACAGATTTACTAACTATCATGGAGGAATGTGGCTTTACTCAAATCACTCGTTTTTTCACTAGCTTTTTAATTGATGGGTACGTGGCAATAAAACAATAATGAAAAAAGGTAAGCAATTGCTTACCTTTTTTCATATACGTCTTCTACACTTGACTAATAAATCGCAATCCTTTACTTAAAGACGTTGGGACAACAGATGCGTGATTCTCCCCTTCCGCTTCATAAAACTTAAATTTAAGTTTATCATGTGTTACTTGGAGAAGGCGCTCTGATAATTCATTTGCACCTACAACCATATGCTCTCGTTCTAGTGACCCAACTGTAAGGAATACCCCTGTTTCAAACTTAGCATTGTTTAATTCATTTATAAGGTTCTCTTCTTTTTCAAGTACGGATTGATTATTCCACCAAATAGACGGACTACTAATAAAATAATTTTGAAAAGCATTTACATTTGTAAATAGTATATGTAATGCAAATAATCCACCTAGAGAATGTCCAAATAACGTTTGTTTCTCTTTATCAATTTCAAAATTATTTTCAATTTGTGGTTTCAATTCTTCTTCAATAAACGTAAAGAAGTTATGTGCTCCTCCTGTTTTAGGCCACGGTTTGCCATCTGGTTTTAAAGGTGCATCTTTTGAAATTACGCTAGGCGTAAAATCATAACATCTTTCTTCTCCTGAAAATGCCCCTTCAATACGATAACCAATACCTACTATAATAGCTGGTGAAACACCTGTTTTCTCTGCTCTAACTGATTGTATTTTAACCGCTTCATGGAATGTTTGAAAAAAGGCATTGCCATCTAATACGTATATAACAGGATATCCTGACTCTGGTGCTGGCTGCCTCGGCTTTGAAATATGAATTTGATATTCTTTACCTTCTAATTTTGAATACATTTTCCACTGTTCTGTATTAAATGTAATAACCTGCTGTTTTTCAATAGTAGTATTCATCTTACATCCCCCCTTCTTAACTCGTTACATATATTTCTACTTTCTCTTCTTGAGATACAACGCTATCGTAACCGAAACAAACAGGAGACCCATTATACGGATCAATCATGACACGTGCATCAATATGAAATACTTCTTTTAACACTTCATTTGTAATTATTTCTTCTGGGCTACCAGTTGTAACGATTTCCCCTTCCTTCATTGCAATAATTTCATCTGAAAACCTTGCTGCATGGTTAATATCATGTAATACCATAACGACCGTACAATTATGTTCTTTATTTAACTTCTCCACAATTTGTAATACATCTAATTGATGAGACATATCAAGATATGTAGTTGGCTCATCTAATAGCAACACTTCTGTCTCTTGTGCTAAAGCCATCGCTAGCCATACCTTCTGTCGTTGACCACCTGATAAATTTGCAATTTGTCTCGTTCGAAATTCAGAAGTTTTCGTTATTTCTAATGCCCAATCAATCATTTCTTTATCTTTTGAAGTTAACTTATTTACGTTATTTCGATGTGGATAGCGTCCATAAGAAATTAACTCTTCTACTTTAAGCTCTCCTGGTGCAATTGGAGTTTGCGGAAGTAAAGCTAACTGCTTCGCAATTTCTTTCGTTGGAATTGTATTTAAATCCTGTCCTTGCAAATATACTTTACCGCTCTTTTGCTTTAAAATTCTTCCCATTGTTTTTAACAATGTCGATTTCCCGCACCCGTTTGGTCCTATAATTGTCGTTACTTTTCCTTCTTGTATTTCCACATTTAAATCGCGAAACACTGTAAGCTTTTCATAACTCGTTTCTAAATTTTTTGCACTTAAAATACTCACTTTTATTCCTCCTCTTACGCTTTCGCCTTATAAAGTAAATATAAGAAATACGGTACACCGACAATAGAAATAACGATTCCAACAGGTAACTCTACAGGGGTGAAAACTGTTTTTGCAATAAAGTCTGAAGCTATTACAAGGAACATTCCGATTACTCCACACGTAGGAATTATATATTTATGCTGAATACCGACGAGCCTTTTCGCTATATGCGGTGCCATTAATCCAATGAAACCAATACTTCCTGAAACAGCAACACATGCACTCACAAGTCCGATACTACTTAATAGTAAAATGGATTTCTCTCGTTCTACTGCAACACCTAAACTTGTAATACTCGTTTCTTCCAATTGAAATAAATCTAATAAATAAGCTTTCTTTTGTATAAGTGGAATTAAAATGATAAGCCACGGTAACATAGCAACAATATACTTCCAGTTTGCACTATATATGCTTCCAGACACCCAAACTGCAGCCATCTCGAAATCAGTTGACTTCATTTTGAGCGATAAATACATAGAAAACGCTCCAAATCCAGATCCAATTGCAATCCCTGTTAATAAAAGACGTTGCGAGTCTAACTTACCGTTTTTCCAAGAAAACAGATAAATTATTATAGCGGCTCCTAGCCCACCGACTAAACCAAACATCGGCATCATCATAATAGAAACCCAGTCTGTGCTCTTTAATTGCCCTTGAAAGAAGAACATGAAAATTACGATGGCTGTACCTGCTCCGGCATTCACTCCTAAAATACCTGGGTCCGCCAATCCATTTCTCGTAATCCCTTGAATTACAGCACCCGCAACACCGAGGCCTAATCCTACTAATCCAGCAATTACAATGCGCGGAAGGCGAAACTCAAAAATAACTAAATCGTGGTCTGGTACTGGATCTATTCTAAAGAGTGTTTTAAATACATCTGTAATCGTAATATCAAACGTACCATTCGTTAAACTAATATAAATAGCACATAATATTAAAAATATACTAATCCCCATTGTCATTCCAAAACGTTGACTTGAACTTTTAAGCATGTCTCTCTCCTCCTCTTGTACGGATTAAATAAAGGAAGAAAGGAATTCCAATTAAGGAAGTAACGACTCCAATTGGTGTTTCAAATGGATAGTTTACAAATCTACTTAAAATGTCACATAATGCTAAGAAAACTCCACCAATAACGCCTGCGCAAGGCAAAATCCACTTATAATCTACCCCAATTATAAAGCGCGTAATGTGTGGAATAATTAAACCTACAAAACCAACTTTCCCCACTAAAGCAACTGCTGTTCCTGTTAAAAAAATAACTGATAAAATTGCCATCGCTTTAACTAGTTTTGTACGCTGACCTAGATTAATAGAAACTTCTTCTCCTAAAGAAAGAATGGTAATAGATTTTGATATTAATAGTGCTAAAATTATACCAATTATCCCAAATGGTATCGTGATTTTAATGATATTAGGGTCCACTTGATCTAACTTTGCATTAAACCAAAAACTAACATTTTGAGAAATTTGGAAATATGAAGCCATCGCAGCCGATACACTACTTAAAAATGTTCCAATAACTGTCCCTATAATTGCTAATCTAACAGGGGATAAGCCATTTTGAAGGAGTGAGCCAAAACCAAACACTATACCGGCTCCTAGTGCAGAGCCAATCATTGAACATAAAACCATACCAATCGATGACATTCCCGGAAGAAAAATCATACAAAGTGTAATAACAAAGGCTGCACCATCCGTCACACCCATAATAGAAGGGGATGCAAGATAGTTTCTTGTCATCCCCTGCATAAGTGCTCCTGATATGGCTAGAAATGCTCCGACTAAAAGAGCTGCAACTACCCTTGGTAAACGTGAAGTAATAATAATATTATGATTTACATCGCTTGAATCAAAATGAAATAAAGCATTCCACACTGTTTCAGCATCAATGTTTTTCGCCCCATATAAAACAGAAAGTATAACTGTAAATAAAATCAATATGGGTGCTATACATAAAATGGTTACTGGTACCGCATTCGTTTTCTGCATATCATTCAACGCACCTTACTTATTGTATTATTTAGATAAATTTTTCACTGCTTCTTTTAAGAATGCTGTTTTACTCCAAGCTGTGCCACCTTGGGCCATTGGATCTACAACGTTTACAAATACTTTCTTTTCTTTCGCAGCATTCATACTTTGCCAAATTGGATTGCTTTCAATTTCTTCTAGCACTTTCGGGTTTTTATTTTCACTTGCCTCATATTGTAAGAAAACATAATCTGGGTTAAGTTCAGCAAGTTTTTCAAATGAAATTTTCTCTTGTGCTTTTACAGTTTTAAGTTGTTCTGGAGCAGTTAGTCCAAGATCTTTATAAATTACAGGGTTGAAGTATACTCCTTCTGGATATAGGAATAATTCATTTGCTCTTAGTCTAATTACAAGTACTTTTTTGTCTTTTAACTTATCTCCTAATTTTGCTTTTGCTTTTTCAGCGTCCGCATTGTAATCTTTAATAATTTTTTCTGCTTTATCTTTTTTACCAGTTAATTCTCCCATTAACTTTAAGTTATCTTCCCAATCTGTTGAAACGTGTGATACCGGGAACGTCGGAGCTACTTTCGTAAACTTTTCAGCTGTTTCTGCTGGGAATTTCGTACTAGATGTAATAACATCCGGTTTTAATTGAAGTAATGTTTCAAAATTAGGTTGCATTTTTTCACCCACAGATTTTGCACCCTCTAATTCTTTTTCAAGATACTTTGGTAATTTACCACCTACAGTAATTGCACCTACCGGTTTAATTCCAAGTACTGCCGCATCTTCCATTGACTCTAAACTAGCTGTCGCAATTTTATCTACTTTTGCTGGTACTGTATATTCTTTACCTAAATATGTAATCTTTCGCTTTTCGTCTTTTTTCGTTTCCGTAGCCTTTGTCTGTTGTTTTTGTTCCCCAGAAGTTTTGTCTGCACTATTACATGCTGCTAAACCAACACTTAAAACTGTAACCATCCCTAATGTAAATAACTTCTTGTTCATCTTTATATATCTCCTCTCAAAACTTGTAAATAGATTATTTTTATATGAAAACTTAACTACATGAAACTTGTCCCAAACATATATTTCATTAGATTAATAATTTTATCCGGAACTCATTCTCATTCACTTCCCCTAAACTATAATTCTTTTACACTTCATCCATCGATAACCTTTTTCAATGATAATGATTATCGTTACTAAGTATATATTTAATATGCAATTATTTCAAGAATGATTTGAAAAATTTTAACAAACTGAATTAAAAAGAAGTATCCGCCTATTATTAGCGAGATACTTCTTTTTTTAGAAATTTATATGTAATTCAACTGGACAATGGTCTGATCCCATTATTTCACTGTTAATTTTCGCCTCTGTTATTTTGTCTTTCATTCTTTCCGAGACAACAAAATAATCTAAACGCCATCCAATATTTTTTGCTCTCGCTCCCATACGATACGACCACCACGAATATGCTCCTTCCTGATCAGGATAAAGGTAGCGATACGTATCAACAAATCCTTCTTCTAAAGTACGTGTAAACTTCTCCCTCTCCTCATCAGAGAATCCAGGGTTTTTACGGTTACTTTTTGGATTTTTTAAATCTATTTCTTTATGTGCGACGTTTAAATCTCCGCAAAAAACAACTGATTTCTTTTCATTTAATCGTTTAATATAGGCCCTGAAATCATCTTCCCATTTCATTCTGTAATCTAAGCGTTCTAATCCACGTTTGGAGTTTGGTGTATATAACGTTATCATATAAAAATCTTCAAATTCTAACGTAATAACTCGTCCTTCTTGATCATGCTCTTCAATCCCTAAACCATATGTAACAGAAATCGGTTCTTTTTTCGTGAAAATAGCCGTTCCTGAGTAGCCTTTTTTCACAGCATAATTCCAATATGTATAATATCCCTCGGGATTTAAATCAATTTGTCCACTTTGTAATTTAATTTCCTGTAAACAAAATATATCTGCATTAGATTCTTCTAGATATTCTAGAAATCCACCTTTTGCAATAACTGCTCGCAAACCATTTACATTCCATGAAATCAACTTCATCTATGTTCCTCCTCTTGATGTGCATTTTCAATTTTCATGCTAACACAAAATAGATACCCTATCATAGTTTCATCTTTGTAATCTTGCTCTTACATTCGTAAATACGTACATACGTACTTTATTCAGGTTATACTAATGCCAGAGGTGATGTTCTGTGCATAATGAAGAGTTCACAGTAACAAATGAGTATTGGCAAGCAATTATTCATAATGACTCCACATATGATGACAAATTCTTTTACGCTGTAAAATCAACCGGCATTTTTTGCCGACCATCATGTAAATCGAGAATACCGAATAAAAACAATGTACGTATTTTTCTTAAGGCAGAGCAAGCATTACATGAAAATTTTCGTCCGTGTAAACGTTGTAAACCAAACGGGCTAACTTTACCTAATGAAGAATGGGTAGAGCAAATTAAAGAATATATCCAAAAACATTATTGTGACGTGTTAACCCTCGACTTACTCGCAGAAATATGCCATGGTAGCCCTTATCATCTACAACGCACTTTCAAGAAAATTGTAGGGATTAGTCCAATAGAATATATACAGCAATTCAGAATTAAAAAAGCGGCAGAATATCTTTCACATACAAATCAATCCGTTAAGGAAATTAGTACTGCTGTCGGGATAGAAAACTCGGAGTATTTCGCAACTTTATTTAAAAAGAAAACCGGATTTACTCCTACTGAATATCGAAAAAAGAACGAAATGAAAGAGGGATACAATAATGAATTCCTATAAAAATAAATCTATATATTGGGCGCTAATTACACATAAAAATTGGTGCTTGCATATTGCTGCAACTGAAAATGGACTATGTTTCATTGGATCTCAAGACGAAAACTTTGAAGAACTAAATTTGTGGGCTAGAAAAAAACTGCCACAGCATATATTGACTCACAATCCAGATTACCTGCTAACATATACGAAAGAAGTTATCGAGTATTTAGAAAACAAGCGAGAAACTTTTACATTCCCTATTGATGCTTACGGAACTGAATTTCAATTATCTGTTTGGAATACGGTACGTGAAATTCCTTATGGAAAAACATATTCTTATTCAGAAATTGCAGAAAGAATTCAAAAACCTACAGCTGTACGTGCCGTTGGGACTGCCGTTGGGGCAAATCCTCTGCTTATCACTATTCCTTGTCACCGCGTTATTGGGAAAAATGGTAAACTTACCGGTTTTAGAGGTGGTTTAGAAATGAAAAAAGAATTGCTCAAATTAGAAGCGCTTCGGGAGGAGTAAATATGACAGAGGATTGTAATGAAATATTGTCTTTAGTCGTTCCAAAAGAATTTAGTTTTCAAGAAAACTTACGCTATCTATCGCGTTCTAAAAATGAATGTATGTTTCATATTGAAAACAATAAAATCTATAAAGTCATTCCTGTTCAAAACATAAATCCATTAGTTGAAATTGGTTTGAATGCCAATAGTAATATTCAAATACGTTTTTTAGGAGCATCATATGTCTCTGAAAAATGGGCACACGATGCCGTATCTAACTATGTAAAAGAGTGGTTTGATTTAACTACTGATTTAGCTCCCTTCTATAAATTAGCTAAACACGACCCACTCCTTCAAAAACCCATTAAAGAATTTTACGGTCTTCGTACTTTGGGAATTCCGGATTTATTTGAAGCACTATGCTGGGGGATTCTAGGTCAACAAATCAACCTCACATATGCCTATACTCTAAAAAGAAGATTAGTCGAAAATTTTGGCGATTATGTAGATTGGAACGGTAGAAAACATTGGATATTCCCATCACCTGAAGTAATAGCAAATTTAGATGCAGAAGATCTCGCAACATTAAAAATGACTACAAGAAAGTGCGAATACTTAATTGACGTCGCGCAGCACATTACAGAAGGTAAATTATCAAAAGAATCTCTATTACAAATACAAGATGTGAAGCAAGCTGAAAAACAATTAACTAGCATTCGCGGTATAGGGCCATGGACAGCTCACTATGTTTTGATGCGTTGTTTACGATTCCCTTCAGCTTTTCCAATTGATGATGTTGGTTTGCATAATGCAATTAAATTTATAACAGGTTCCGAAAAGAAACCGACTAAAAATGAAATAAAAGAATTTGCATCAAATTGGACAAATTGGGAGTCTTACGCGACTTTTTATTTGTGGCGGGTGCTATATTAAAATTTCCTAATAAAAAATAGATAGGGAAACCTATCTATTTTTTCACATGTAAAAACTTCACACATACTGGCTCTGGAACATTTACGTCCGTCTGTACAAGCGTTAGCTCCCCTGTCATTTCATCCCTAGCAAATAAAGTCAAAGTATTAGATCTTTCATTCGCTGCAATTAAAAATTTTCCATCCGGATCTAAAGAAAAATCACGTGGCCAATCCCCTTCTGTCGATACTGTTTCAATAAAAGCGAGCTCTCCATTGTGCTCATTCACTCGGAAAACCGCGATACTATTATGTCCCCTATTTGCTGCGTAAACAAACTTGCCATCAGAAGAAATGTGAATTGCACTTCCGTAACTATCTTTTCTAAAATCTTCAGGTAATGTAGAAATGTATTGTTTTTCTTTAAAACTGCCACTCTTTGCATCATATTGAAGTACAATAATCTCTGAACTTAATTCTGTCATAACATATGCATACTGCGCACTTGGATGAAATATAAGATGCCTTGGACCACTACCATGTTTTACAGATAACCGTGTAACTTCTATTAGTTCTCCATCACTTTCTTTATATGTAATCACCTTGTCTATTCCTAAATCAACTGCTACTACATATTTTTCATCAGGAGTAAAATCTATATAATGAGCATGTGCCTTTTCTTGCCTTTCCTTATTTGGTCCTGACCCTTTATGTTCTACAATTACCGTAGCAGCATTTAAACTTCCATTATCCTTTTTCACTAAATAGGACTCTACTGTTCCTTTATGATAATTAGCTGCTACTACTATACTATTCTCCCGATTCACACTTACATAGCACGGCGATGCCCCTTCTAAAACTTGCATGCTAATCGAATTTAGATTACCGGATTTATTATGAATAGAAAAACTAGCAATTCCACCTAACCCATTATCTTTCGCAACAGAATAAAGGTACTCGTTGTTATGACTAATCGTTACATATGTCGGACTTCCTATATGAGCTGCTAATTCAATCCCTTTAAGTTCTCCGATGTTCGTATCAAGTATAAATTTATAAATCCCCTTACTCTCTGCTTTGGTATATGTCCCTATATAACCATGAAACTGATTTTCACTCATAACATTTCCCCCTTTTACAAACGTCTTGTAACAAGTTTCACTTTGTATTTTTACTATAGAAAAGAACCAAGTAGCACTTCATTACTACTTGGTTCTCTTTTTAAGCTTGTTCTTCAAATCGTCTTGCGATTTCTACAATTACTTGAACAGCTTTTTCCATAGTATCTACCGAAACATACTCAAATTTACCGTGATAGTTTTCACCACCAGTGAAAATATTTGGCGTTGGTAATCCCATATATGATAATTGCGATCCATCTGTTCCACCGCGAATTGGATGAATATTCGGTTCAATATTTAAACTTTTCATTGCCTCATACGCAATATCAACAATTTCTCTCACCGGTTCAATTTTTTCAAGCATATTATAATACTGATCATTCATCTCTAAAACGATTGCATCTTCGCCGTACTTCTCTTGCATGTTTTTCACAATATCTTTAATATTATTTTTACGCGCTTCAAAATGATTACGATCAAAATCTCGAATAATATAGTAAGCTTTACTTTGCTCGACATCACCATTTAAAGAGAGTAAATGATAAAACCCTTCATATCCCTCTGTATATTCTGGCGCCTCTTCTACTGGTAACTGTCTATCGAATTCCATAGCGAGTTTACTTGCGTTACGCATTTTGTTTTTCGCTGTTCCAGGATGTGTATTTGTCCCTCTAAAAGTTAATTTGGCACTTGCAGCGTTAAAACTCTCATATTCTAAACCACCTAATGGACCTCCGTCCATTGTATAAGCAAACGATGCACCAAACGCTTCTACATCAAAATGCGATGGTCCACGGCCAATTTCTTCATCCGGTGTAAATGCTACTCTTATTTTTCCATGCTTAATTTGCGGATTATGTATTAAATAATTCATTGCGACCATGATTTCTGTAAGACCAGCTTTATCATCTGCTCCAAGAAGTGTTGTACCATCAGTTGTAATAATTGTATGTCCTTTATATGATGGTAATTCCGGGAACTGTTCAGGTGTTAACACAACATTTAATTCTTCATTTAACGTAATCGCATTACCATCAAAATTTTCATGAATTTGTGGTTTTACGTTTTCCCCTGTAAAATCTGTTGCTGTGTCTAAATGAGCTAAAAAGCCGATTACAGGAACATCCTTATCTGTATTAGCAGGCAGTGTTGCCATTACGTAACCATTTTCATCCATCGTCACTTCTGATAACCCAATCTCTTTCAACTCTTCCACTAATAACTTACCAAACTCAATTTGCCCTGGTGTTGTAGGCACTGTATAACTTTCTTCATTTGATTGTGTATCAATCTTTACATATCTCGTAAATCTTTCAATAAGTTCTTGTTTCAAATTCGTTCACTCCTTTTATAGTTCTCTCTCTATTATAATCCTTATAACGAAATATTTTAACTTTTTTGACTGTGAAAATATATATCCATTTACATTTTTAATAAATCATAAAAAGACATAACATTTGTACATTTAAATTCAAACATGTAATATACATCATTATATATTGGGAGGTTTTAAAGATGAGGCTAACTCTCTTTCGCTATTTTCTTTTTTTCCTAGGATTAATTTTTTTTGGACTTGGAAATGCTCTCGCAGTCAAAGTTAAATTCCTCGGTTTACACCCTTGGGAAGTTTTAAATATGGCTCTCTACCAACGATTTGGGTGGACAATTGGCACTTGGAGTGTCATATGTGGATTATGTCTCGTTCTTATCTCTTTACTAGTAGATCGAAAATATATAAACGTGGGCACATTTTTAAATGCACTACTTATCGGTCCTATTATGGACTTTTTCTTACAATCAAAAATCCTTCCAAACGCTAGTGATTATTTATGGATAAACTTACTCATTTTATTTTCTGGTATTGCAATTACAGGCATTGGGGGCGGCATGTACGTTGCGGCTGGCATTGGTGCTGGACCCCGCGATGGATTCATGCTTACCATTTCTGACAAAACTGGGTTATCTATTAGCCGTGCTCGAATTATTGTAGAATGCTTTGTACTAGTCATTGGATACATGCTAGGAGGTCCTGTTTTTATCGTAACTTTTCTATACACTTTTATTCAAAGTCCAATATTCCAGCATTCATTTAAGGTATTTCAAAAACTCTTACATACTTTAAATAACAAAAACAAAGAACGTATTAGTGAAAATATTTAAAACTCAACTTAATGCAAAAGAGTGTGTTTTAAAAGTAATTTTTAAAACACACTCCATATACCCCATTTCATTCTTCTCTCCATAATCTCTCTACATTCATTAATTGCTCTTCTTTAAATTCTAGCTTATATATATCCGGTTTGGATGTATTCATTAAAAATTCAAGTCCATATTGATTATCAAAATAGTTCATCATTAGTGTCATTACAAGCCCATGTGTACCAATTACAATTTTATGTCCTTGAAAATTCATTAATATTTCTTTTAACACTCTCACTACTCTTCGCTGACAATCCGCATATGACTCTCCATCCGTCAGTGCATATTCTGGATTAAAAAACATCTCCCTTACAAGTGGGTACACTTCCTTATCCGATATAATTTTATTTTCATTTGAAAACTTACACTCTTTAAGACCTTCATATACTAATATTTCTTTTTCATGGAGATTCGCTGACTCTTCTATCGTTAACATAGCCCTCTTATACGGACTTGAAATGAAAGTATTAATTCCCTCTGTTTCTAATATCTCAGTTATTCTTTGAGCATCTAAAATTCCCTTATCAGTTAATCCACGTGTTCTTTCATTTCCTTCTAATTTTGGCGATTCACCATGCCTAACCATATAGATATATGTATTCATAATTCCTCCCTTTTCTATATCCCTCTTTAAAGACATGACTATCAACCCATAAGAATATACGTTCTTATTTCATATCTTTCCAGAACAAATTATCAAATGTTAATTTTCAGATAAATTCACAAAAAAGCTTCCCCTTGATTTTATCCCCTTCAAGGAAGCTTATATATATTTTCTTTTACACTATCAAAACTCGAAACGTCTTTCTCCTCTAGTTTCGCCACACCTCATTCTTCTATTTTCATCAATACAATTCTCCAACCATCCGGATCTTCTATCGTTATCCCCTTTTCTTTCCAATACGGATTTTCTGGTTCTACTTCACCATACCCCATTGTATGCAGCCTTTTACTCACTTTTTTCATTTCACTATCTTCTCGCATGTAAAATACAAGTAAGTTATCTTTTGTTGGAGCTGGACATGGGCTCCCATCTATATATCTTGTAAATTCTAAATGATATTCTTCATCTGGTAGTCCAAACATGACGCCATCGTAACCTTCATGACCGTAAAATTCACCTATACGCTTTAAACCTAATCCTTTTTCATAGAATGCTATAACCTCTTCAAACTTATCTGTTGGACGTGCTATTCGAAACTTCACCCAATTTTTCATGCTTTTCCTCCCATACTAAAAACGTAATGAATGACTATATTTTATTGTATATTCTTAAAACATTTTTGAAATCCCTCATTAGTATGAAAATAGATACATACAAAGGTGTTCCTTACTAGCCTATAACAATCAAAAACTCACCTAGAAAGAAAATCCCATCATTTTATATGCAAATTTGCATCTTCACTTGCAAAGCACTAAAAAACCTTTAAAATATACCGGATGACTAAATATACAATTCCCATCTAAAATCTTGATACACTAAAAATCATTAAATGTAGTGTTTTTTCATTTTCAAGAATTATTGCACTCTTGTTTTTTTCCTTATAAGCATGCTTTTTATAAGGAAATCTGATACAATCCTTAAGTAATATTATTACGTATAGATATTACGAATATAGTACATACTTAAAGAAGGTGATTTTTTTGAAATTAAATAAAAATTTACAGCTATGTATATTAATCACAACATTAATATGCTATTCAATCTATTTTATGTTTTTCTTTCTGTTCCCTACTAATTTTTCAAATTTCAATGTACGCTTCGCTTCACTCATCGTTGAAGTCATTACATTTATATCGCTAATTTACTCTATATACTCTAAAAAAGTTAGTTCAAATCCTTTTTGGATATGTATTACAATTGCAATTGGTAGTTTTTTATTAGGAAAAGTAGTATATACGTATCAAGATACCTTTTTCGAACTTCCAATACATCATTTTACTATTTCTGATGTATTTTACATGTTTTTTCTATTCTTCTGCCTTATCGCTTTTTGCTATAAGATCTTAAAAGAATGCAATAAATGGGAAAAAGCTTTCTTTATTTGTGATATATGTATAGTACTTACTTCCATATTCACATTGGAATGGTATTTATTTAATCAGCCAAATTTAAATATATTCTCACTTTCACTCGCAGATATTTTCCTTTCATTTCTATATCCAATTGCAGATCTATTATTTCTTCTACTAGGTGTTAGTCTCTTTTTCCGCCCAACAATTTTTAAGTCCAAGCGGAAAATTTATATCTTTATTTTTGTATTAATTAGTTCTGCAACTTTTAACTATATTTATTTTTACTTAAATACCCATTTATCAACTGACACTATAACATTTTTACGTCTTTTATATAGAATACCTATATTGCTTATCGCAATAGCTGGGTCTATTTCAGAAGATGATAATAGCCATAAAAATTATTTCATTGTAAACCCTATACTAGGAAAGAAAGTTTTAGTCGTATTTCCCTATCTTGCTGTTGCAATACTAATCGGGTTTACATTAAAAGAACAAACATCGTCTTCAACTCTCATTACAGGAAATTGTATCGCTTTTGTTTTCGTACTTATTCGCCATTCTATTGTGCGTATGCAAAACGACACCCTAACAAAACGTTTACAAGTATTTAATGCTCAACTAGAAGAAAAAGTTACTTTAAGAACTTCTGATTTAGTCCATAAATCAGAGGCCCTATCTCAGAAACAACAAAAATTCAAATCATTATATGAATATCATCCTGATCCCATTTTTACGATTGATTTAAATGGAATATTCTTAAATGTAAATAAAGCAGGAAGTATACTACTTGGAGCACCAACGAACGAGTTACTTGGTGAGACATGTTTTTCTATTATTTTAGATGCAGATAAACATAAACTGATATCTGCATTAGAAAAAGTTAAACAACAAGAATCAGCATCCTTACAACTTAGTTCTCAATATAAAGATGGCTTTACTTATTTTTTATACGTTACCATCGTTCCTATTATGATAGATGGACAAATTTCAGGAAGCTATATTATGGTAAAGGATATTACCGCACTAAAAAAACAACAAGAAGAAATAAAATATTTAGCATTCCACGATACTGTAACGAAAATTGGGAATCGATCCTTTTTCCATAGGAAGCTAAGAAAATTTATAAAAAATGCTCAAACAACACAAAGTGAGTTTGCATTATTATATTTAGATTTAGATCGCTTTAAAGTAATTAACGATACACTTGGACATTCGTCAGGTGATTACATATTAGAAGAAGTAGCAAAGCGATTCCAATCATGTCTTCCATCACATACTCATCTGTCAAGAATCGGTGGTGATGAGTTTACAATCTTAATTGAAAACTATACTGACGAATATTCCTTATTCGAGTTATGTAACCAATTATTTGAAAGCATGGAAAAGCCGTTTGTCATACATGAGCATAAATTAACTTTATCACTGAGTATCGGTATCTCCATTTATCCACATTCCGGAATCGATACCGCTACACTTCTGAAAAACGCTAATGTTGCAATGTATGATGCAAAGGCAAAAGAGCTTAACTCTGTCTCTATTTATGACGATGTAATCGCTAAAAAAATCGAAAGACGATTACGATTAGAAAAAGATTTACCAAACGCAATACAAAATGAAGAATTGTTCCTTTTGTATCAACCTCAAGTTGATAGTGAATCTAATAAAATTATCGGTGCAGAAGCTTTAATCAGGTGGAATCATCCTGAATTAGGTGTTATTTCTCCATACGAGTTTATTCCGATTGCAGAAGAAACACTACAAATTATTCCAATAGGAAAATGGACATTACAGCAGGCTTGTGAGCAAATGAAACGTTGGCATGCACTCGGATATTCGCATTTAAAAATAGGGGTAAATTTATCTGCTAAAGAATTTGAACAAGAAGGATTTGTAAAATCTATTTCTTCTACTTTAGCAACTACAGGCTTACCAGCAAGTTCCCTTGATCTAGAATTAACAGAACGAATTGCAATGATGGATGAGAGAGAAACATTGATAAAACTGCGTACACTAAAAAGTTTAGGGATTCACATTTCAATCGACGACTTTGGTACAGGCTATTCTTCCCTAGCCTACTTACCTTTATATCCAATCGATACGTTAAAAATCCCAAGAGAATTTATTACAATGTCTGAAACGTGTGAAGATGGAATGGAAATCATTAAAACAATCATCACATTAGCAAATACATTAGGAATGTCTGTCATTGCTGAAGGCGTAGAAACGAAAGAACACGTAAATTTCCTTCAAAAAAATAAATGTCAGTTTATTCAAGGTTACTATTACAGTAAACCTATTTATGCCAATGCATTTACTAAGCTGTTAGAAAACGGTATTCGTCCATAGTAAATCAAAATGCATATAACTCTATACGGAATGTAATCGTTATAGGTAATAATGAATTTGAACAACTATAGTAAAAAGGAAAGAAAATAATTTCTTTCCTTTTTTTATTATTTAACTACTTCATTTATTAAATCTATTAATTGATGAATTCCCTCCTCATTTGTTTTCTTAAATCCATTCATGTTTTGAATATATCTCTCCTTATTTACATACAACTTATTTACCACATCTGTAAATGTACTGGTGCTTATTCTATCTTGAAGTAATACTTCCGCATATCCTTGCCTAGAAAAATAGTCAGCATTTAAAACTTGATCCCCTCTACTAGAACCATTAGTTAACGGAATAAGCAACATCGGTTTCTTCAAAAATAACAATTCAGAAATAGCAGTAGAACCAGCCCTGGAAACTACAACACTTGCCATATTCAGTATATGTGGCAACTCTTCCCCTATATATTCAAATTGCATATAACCTTCCATTCCGATAGAAGGATCCACCTTCCCTTTACCACACATATGAACAATATTAAAACTTAATAATAATGTATCTAAACTTTTCCTTACCATATCATTTATCCACTTAGCACCTTGACTCCCACCCATTATTAACAATACCGGTTTATCTTGCTGAAATTCACAATACCTTCTTCCTCGTAATACGTTACCTCTCTCAATTTCTTCCCTTACAATTGGTCCTACATAAACCTTTTTCTCATTACTTACATTCTTCCCTGTATGAGGGAATGTTGTGCATAGTTTTGTAGCAAAAGGTAATGCTATTTTATTTGCAAGTCCTAACGTGCTATCTGGTTCACGTATTACGATAGGTACACTATTTAACCATGCCCCTATTACTACAGGAACTGAAACAAATCCTCCTGCCGAAAAGATAACGTCAGGCTTTATTTTCTTAATTAATTTATAACTTTGTAAGCAGCCTTTTATAATTTTAAAAGGATCTTTAAAGTTCTCCCAATCCCAATATCTCCGGAGCTTCCCCGTTGAAATACTATTGTACTTAACATTTTGAACTAATAATTTTTCAATTCCATTTTGAGATCCAATATACTCAACTCCCCATCCTTTTTCCATAAATTTAGGAATCAATACCATATTAATCATTACGTGTCCGGCTGTACCGCCCCCAGTAAAGAGAATCTTTTTATTCATAACTTATATCCACCTTTATCATTTAAAGTCTAGCTTTATAGTAATCTTTCAAATGTACATTAACTTACTATGATTTATATAAATCTTTAACTCCAGACCTATGTCTTGCAAAAGATTTTTGATGAGTTCATAAAAATCATTTCCATACTCACTACATTCATACTGAGTAAAGACTTGGATTACAGGCCTAGTTCCTGTATATATTGTTTTGGGGTTTCGATTAACCTTTTCCACATATGCTCGACATGTATTTATCGCCTCATAGATGCGCAAAACATGTTCTTCTTCATCTTTCCAATCTAGCGTATCAACAATCGAAAGCGATAGCATATTTTGATTATTTATAGTCTCATAACAATTCATATATTTCTTACATCCTTTTATATTTTTCATTAAATGCAGATGTCACGACACTTCGCATACTCAAGTACATCTTTTAATGATTGCTGAAATGGGATTTCTGGAACCCAACCTAACTTTTTTATATCCTCTAATACTAAACTTTCATTTGAGCTGCTCCCACTATTCTCTTTTTCTTTTATAGTAAAATTCAGCTGTGTTAATCCTTTATATTGTTCCAATACATCTAATAAAGAGCGTTTTACTCCTGATCCAATATTATATTGTTTTCCATTTATACCATCACGTAATAACACATGATACGCTTTAACTGCATCACGTACATCTAGAAAGTCTCTACTATCTTTCAAACTGTTTACTTCAATAATCGCTTTACTTCTACCCGATTCTATATCTATCATTTTTTTTGCGAGAATTGAACAAACACCATTCGATACTCCTGGACCAATTAAATTTGAGGGCTTTGCAATGATAATATTTGAATCCATTAATCCGCCCCAAGCCTCCGCAATAATGACTTGCATAGTTTTACTTAAACTATATGGATTTGAAACTTTTATGTTTTTCATACTATCTGCTTGCAATGCAGATCCTATAACTAATGTTTTACAATGCGAGGCTTCCTGCTTAATCGCTTCTAATAAATATAAAGTCCCTATTACGTTAATCTCTATATATTCCAGAGAAGCTGTCCAAGACTCATTAACTGAGTTTCTTCCTGCTAAATGCAATACATAGTCTGGTTTTATTTGTTTAATTACCTTCATTACTTCACTCTTATTAGTTAAATCACAAGTAATACCATTTTCGATTTTTTCTCTATGTGAACGATTTTGAAACATAGGAATTACATGAAAGCCCTGCTCTAAAAAATATTGGCAAGCATGACGTCCTGTGAAGCCATTTGCACCAGTTATTAAAAGGCTCGCATTTCTTTTCATCGTAAAAACCCTCCTTTTTCTAACATTTGTTTCACCTCATGTTTTGTAAGTAAGTCTTGTTGAGAACTAAAACTCTTCACATCCACAAGCGGATAACTAGCATAATATTCTTGAAGTCCTTCTATAGGAATAGTCGGTAGTACCACAAAATAATTTTGATCAAAACTAATACTTGTTTTACTCTCTACCTCAGATAAAAGCATTTCACTTAATTTTTCACCAGGTCTTATCCCTACCTCTTTTATCTTCACGTTTTCTTTTTTTGAATCTTCAATCAATATTCTTGCTAAATCCGTTATTTTACATGCTGGCATTTTCATAACAAAGATTTCTCCTCCTCTTCCTTCAGATGCTGCTTTAAATAACAATCCAACAGCATCTTCAATGGTTAAGAAAAATCTAGTCATATTTGCATCGGTAATCCCTACTTTTGAAGATTGCTTAATTTGCTTTTTAAAAAGCGGTACCACACTTCCACTCGTCCCTAAAACATTTCCACCACGAACACAAATGAATTTTGTTTTCTTCGTTTGTATATTCGCATGAACCATTAACTTTTCACCAATTGCTTTTGTCATCCCATACGTATTTGATGGATCGGCCGCTTTATCAGTTGAAACATATATAACTTTCTCAACTTGATTCTGGATAGATGCTTCAATTACATTTTGCGTACCATGTATATTTGTTTTTATAGCTTCATAAGGATAATACTCACATACTGGAACATGTTTTAAAGCTGCGAGATGGAATACATAATGTACACCTTGGCAAGCATATACTAGTTGCTCTTTATCACGAATATCTCCAATAATAAATTTCAATCTCTCTTCATTTATAAACTGTTGCTGCATTTCAAACTGAACCGTTTCATTCCTTGAAAAAACTCTAATTTCTTTCGGTGATTTTTCTAATAGTTGTTTTATAAGTTCATGTCCCCACGAACCTGTACCACCAGTAATTAAAATTATTTTATTAAGCATTCCTTTTCCTCCTACCATACATTTCAATTCAAATTGTATTTATTAAGGTTATTGAATTATTTTCAATTGATTCAAATCATAATCGTCGTTTGTTACATTTAATTGACAAAATAAAAAAACAGAAACTATTTTTTAATAGTTTCTGTTTTTCATTTCACTTCTTAGCAATTAGATTTTCTTTATACTGTTTGAATGATAACTATATTACTGGTTTAAAAAACACCGCTCATTTATTTCTTATGCTCGTAATAAAATAAAGTGAAACTTTAATTAGTGGGGATTTTGTCCATCCCCGACTGATTATTAGTTGAATCAGTCGGGCTTTTACGAGCAGCCCCACCCTCACCTAACTTCTTTGCTTTAGCCGACTTTTGAGATGGGAGTCTTACTGCTCGTTAATAGCGAGATAAATGGAATGATTCATAACCAATACCACATTTAAACTCATAGAAAAGGGAGGTAATGGAATGTACCAAAGCAATTCAAACAATACATCTAAAGAATTCTCAAAAGCACTCCCTCTCTCCCTATTCGACGTGAAAAACGAGTTACAACAAAAAAGCGATCTCATCTCTTCTGTTACCATATATACATTAACGAAAGAAGAGCAACTTATCATCGATCAAATTAAAGCTCAGACAAAAGAACTAAATAAAAATAACGTCACAAGAACACGTGCATACTACCAATTTTACATTCAATATCCAGAAATACATTGGGCACTACTTGGGCATATCGTATCACGTAACGGTGGCTGGAATATGACAGATTTAAAGGGAGATTTATATACGAGGCTTTTATCCGAGAAAGATCAAATTACATTTTTCTCTTTTTTAGAAAGAGGAAATTGGCTCATTTTCCAAGATGTATATCCTCAATTTTTACTATATGAGCAAAGTGTAAAAAAATCAAAAAAGCTATTTCACCTTCTCACTCACTTAAATGTTTCTACATTTATGGAAACAATGTGGAACGATTTTTGGAAAACAGGTAACAAAAAAACATTAGCGATCGCAACTATTATTAATGAACAAAACTACTTAGAAAAAAGAGTTATTCAAAATGCACACTTTAAAAAGACTGTATTAAATAGTATTGGATTTAAACTCTTTGATTTTTTTCAGTTTAATCATATCCTTTTCCCATTTTACGAAAATGATAAAAAGCAAAAAGTATTACTATTTGGTGATACAATGAAACATTTCACTTCTTTGCATGAACGAATTTCACTTGGAAAACGGTTGTATTCATTGTTATTTCGGGATACACATATTTTATCTCAAATAATAAACTGGGTTCATCACCATCCACATACAGGCTCAAGAAAAGATTACTGGCCTCATTTATTTTCTAGTGTAAATGAATCCTTTTCACGTGAGTTTTATAAACGCCGAATAAAGAAATGCCAGTTACGTAGTGACGCGTATCGTATATACAGCCCTGCACTCATCTATGCATGGCGGGATATGAAACATGAAGAAGTTGAAAATGAAGATTGGTTTAACGATTGGCAAGTTGTAAATTATTTAGTTGATAAGGAGGAAAATATAAATGGAAAAATTACAGAAGACTACTGCAAAACACTCGAAAAAATTGAACTCGCAATTCTCGCAAAGAAAAATGTCCTCCTTCGAGAAGAAGAATGATTTTTTAGTATTATTAGTTACAGTCTTACTTTCTTCTATTATTGGAACTTGCTTAGATGCTTTCTTTGTGCATACACAAATATATTCCTTTCCAGTTAGACCTTTCTCATCTATATTTTCAGTTAACATAGGCTTTACGTTGTTTGTGCTACCAATTTTAACAATCATTTTCATACAAATTTCAAAAACATTATCTGCAGTTTCTAGAACTATATTTATTATTTTAATAGGGCTTTGTGCTAGTATTTTTGAACAAGTTGCTGAGAGGTTAGGTTTATTTGTACATAACGGGAATTGGCATCATGCTTATTCTTTATTTGGATATATCATTTTCTTTTCTCTTATTTGGAAATTATATACTTGGATGCAAAAATAAAGAGACCGTTATTATAACGGTCTCTCCTTAAGCATAATCTTCAGTCACTGCTACTGAACGACTTTGAAGGCTTTTTGATCGCAAACGATATGCAACTACTTTCTTCTTATATTGCTTTACTACATCAACGTGTTCCTCGTAGCTATATATAGAAAATCTAATCTCTCTTTTTCCTTTCTTCGTCTCCATGACTATCGGTGTACCATTCCCTTGCGGCGGAAAATAATGTTTATCTAAAAATAAAGCCTCGTTAAATTCATGAATAACTTGAAGTTTCATTTCTCCTTCTATACTTTCCCCATCTACCGTTACAGTAGTATTTTCCTCATCAAGTTTTTGGTGTAACTCAAATCTACTAATAATTGATTCTACAACAGAAGTTGGCATACTAGAAACTAGTACTTTAAGAGCACCAAAAATAAATAATGTAACTATAAACCATGTTGTCATTTTAATCATCTCCATTACGCTCTAAAATGAGTAGTGTTATGCTCCTTATTACGATTCATTAATTTTCAAAATAAAAATTTCACTCCATAAGGTACTAATATACTAATAAGTATCCCTGTTACAATCATTGTTACCGAACCGATAGTTGCCTCTTTCTCTCCTTCTTTCACTAGACGGCTCACACCAATAATATGTGATGCACAGCCCATCCCCACTCCTTTTCCAATCGTACTTGTTATTCGGAAAAACTTAAGTACTGTCGGTCCGATAATAGCACCTGTTATTCCTGCAACAACTACAAAACTAGAAGTCATAGATGGAATGCCACCAATTTGATCCGCTAATGAAATGGCAATAGGCATTGTCGCTAATTGTGGTAAAGTTGTTAATATAAGTTCCTTATCTATATTTAAAATTTCACCAATCACTACATTCATACTCGTTAAAGCCACTATACCTATCACTACGCCGATTAGTATCGCTAAAAAGTTTTTCATAAGTATCTCTCGCTCTTTAAATAGAGGTATGGCTAACGCTACAATTGCAGGACTCAAAAAACCTGAAAGAATGTCTCCCCCATTTTCCTTATACTCATGATGAGAAATACCAAATATCAAAAATAAGCAAATCATAATTGCTGTAACTGTTAATACCGGTAACGTAAATGGAAACGTAAATTTTTTATATAACTTTGTCGCCAATAAATAAATTACTACAGTAATAATAATTAAGACCATTTGAATCGTGCACCTTGTCGATTTTATTTTTTTGATGTTACTAATAATTGACTTACATACCCTGAAACAATCAATGTTACTACCGTACTTGCAACTACTAAAAGGAATATAACACTCCCCTTACTTAAAAGAAAAGATCCATATTCCATTAATCCTGTTGTCGAAGGAATTAGAAATAACGGCAAAAATACTATTAACTTTTCTGCCCCTACCTCAAACCACTTTAATGGAAAAATACGAGTAGAAAGGAGTAGAAACAATATTAACATCCCTATTAAACTTCCTGGCATCGACAGATGGAATACTCCTTGAATCCACGTACCAGCTAAGCTAAACACATATAGCACGCCTACTTGAAGTAAAAGCGTCACGTACTTCATTTCTTTCCCTCATTTCCATATTACGCTTCACTATTATGAAATCTCATTTAATGTTTCCGCAAACCTTGTAACTCCAAGCTGAATTTGTTCTACATTCGCTCTGCCAAAAGTAAATCGGACATATTCACTTTTCGAACCTAGGACGCTTCCTGGGACAAATGCTACACCATTTTGTATAGATTCACCTAGTAAATGATATTCATCAAACGTTCCTTGCACTTTGCACCATAAATGTATTCCGCCCTCAGGAACAAAAAATTCAATCTGATCCCCTAATATTTCTTCAAGCTTTCTAATTAACTCATCTCTTCTTTGTTTCAGTTGTCCACGAAGCAACGTAATATGCGTATGAAAATCCTCAGATTCTAAAAATTGGTTCGCTACCCACTGTGTAAATACACTATGACCGAAATCAACTTGCTGCTTCGCATCTGCCAATCTCTCAATTACGCGCGTGGGGCCAATTACCCAACCAATACGTAATCCTGATGCAACAATTTTTGATAATGAGCTCACATAAAGAACATTCCCATTTTGATCCATCGATTTCAATGTTGGATTCACTTCTCCATTAAAAGAAGTCAAACTATACGGATCATCTTCTACAATCGGTATACCAAATTCAGAAGATAGTTCTAAAACCTTTTTACGTCTTGCCAATGAAAGTACCGTTCCAGTTGGATTTTGATAATCCGGATTTAAAAACACCATACGAATGCGATGCTTTTTGTGCAAATCGATTAAGTCATCTGGATTCATACCATGCTGATCAACTGGTAAACGGAATATTTTTAAACCTGCTGATTTAAACATCGGAAGTGAATAACAATAGGAGGGATCCTCAATTGCAATCGCATCTCCAGGCTTTAACAAACATTGAACGATAAGATTAAGTGCTTGCTGAGCTCCAGATGTAATAAGAATAGAGCTTGAATCTGCTTCTATTTGTTTATATTGCTCGACATGTGCCGCAATGGTTTTTCGCAACATTTCATTTCCAAGCGGATGGTCATAACCGAGATTTCCCATAAATGTTTTCTCCGACAAAATTGTTCGAAATCTATCACTCGGAATTAAATCTGATGACAATTCACCACTCGCTAAATTGATTAAATCATCTTTTTGTGTTTCCGTTCGAATTTGTTGAACAAGTGGTACATTAGGTAAGAACGATCCATCCTCAACGTACCTACCCCAGTTCGGTATTCGTTTATGTGACACACCCCATATATCTGTATTCACCCGAGTGCCGCTTCCTTTTTTCCGTTCTACTACCCCAAGTGATTTCAATTCCTCATAAGCAGCTACGACCGTACTCCGGTTCACTTGTAAATTCTGTGCTAACATACGCTCGGAAGGTAATTTTCTATCAGAAGGGAATTCACCGGTAGAAATGCCTCTTTCAATGTAATCAGCAATTTGTTTATAAACTGGTATCTTATCTTCACGATTCGGTTGCCATTCCATTTAGTTCCCTCCTCTCCAAGCTGGTGCCCTGAACTCATTAATAACAGTATTCACTGCAAAAATGGTATTAATCAAGCGCATGATTTAAAAATGCCTCTACCGTCACATTAAAGCTAGTAGGCTGTTCTAAATAAGGCAAGTGCCCACTATTTTCCAACTCAACGAAGGTCACGTTTCTCAGGTGTTTTTCAAATTCTCTCACATACTTTTCCGGAACAAAATAATCATTCTCTCCTCGTATTATTAATGCAGGACATGCAATGTTAGAGAGGTATGGTCTTTGATCGTAATCAACTAATTCAGCGAATAGCCTTTGAATATGCGTCGGATGAATCGTTTGTAGGGATTGATGAAATCCTCGGACAATTGCATCATTATCTTCTACTCCCATTGCTCTCAATAACGTATCAGCCCAAGTTTTCCCTTTATCCTGCAAGCTAAGTAAATCATATACTTCAAGTCGTTCTTTACGATCTGCCGGTTCTAAATAGGGAAATGCATTTACAACAATTAAGCTAGAAACAAAACGTGGATATTGAATAGCAAAATCGATACCCACTCTAGCTCCTTTTGAAAGACCACAAATTGTTACTGATTTTAGCTTTAAATGATTACATAACTCATATAAAACATTTGAATATTCTTTAAAACTAATTTCCATCCCTTCGGATTTCCCATGCCCAGGTAAATCGAGTGAGATTACGGTCCATGTCTTCTTGAAGTATTTTCTTTGATATAACCAATTATTCGAATTTCCTCCAAGACCGTGTAAAAACAATATGACAGGACCCGATCCTTCTATATTGTAAAAAATCTTTCGATTCTTATATTCAAAATACATATTCATCACCTTCAGATGTAGCATCACATATTTTTATCTTTGAATGAATATATCCAAAACGGTTCTCTTTCTAACCACTCAACTGTGCCTGAAATACCGTCTTCATACTCCCTTTCCAGCTCATCCACTTTAGTTGTAAATTGTGATGCATGTGCTCGTAATGCTTCCAATTTTTTCGAAACATATTTTTTCACTTCATTTTTAAAATCTGGAGGTCCTATTTCGTCTTCATGATTTTTCGAAAAAGCTACAGCATAAAAGGCTGGTCGTTTACCTTCCGAAATATTAGCTAAGACCTCTACTACTGCTTCCCCTGTTGCATCGTGATCCGGATGAACTGCATACCCAGGATAGAAAGAAATAACTATAGAAGGATTCAATTCTTCAATACAGTTTTGAATCAAGCTTCTTAATTTTCCAGGCTCTTCAAATTCAAGAGTTTTATCACGATATCCCATCATACGTAAATCTTCAATCCCTAAAATATTTGTAGCTCGCTTTAACTCTTTCTCTCTAATTGTATATAAAGATTCACGAGTTGCAAAAGGTGGATTCCCCATCGCTCTCCCCATTTCACCAAGTGTTAAGCAAACATAGGTAAGAGGGACTTTCTGCTCCGTATAAGCCAAAATTGTGCCAGCCACACAATACGACTCATCATCTGGATGCGGGAAAACAACTAAAACATGGCGCTCATTTTTCATCAATGCATTAACTCCTTCATCATATACACACTCTATAAAATAACGACCGCATACCAAGTAACTCCCACAAGAAGCCCTAAAAGAAGAATGATATAGATAGCAGATAAGTTTTTTACATTCCTCTTTGTAGACTTACCGTAATTCTCTTCTACATTTCGTGCGACTAGTACGGTCCCAAATAGTGATACAACTACAATAATAACAACTAGTGAAATCGCAAAACTCATTGTCTTCCACCTCTCTAAGGCCAGTCTATTTTAAAGCATGAATAAAATACTACCTTTCTTCTCTTATCATAATAGAAGTTTGTAAAAAACGGACCAACCACTTTTGTGTTTTTTTGCTCATCCACTTTAAAAATAAAAAGCAACTGCTCACTTAGGACCAGTTGCTTTTTTACAAGGCTACTTATATTCATTTTCAATTAAAATTAATTCGATTTAAAAGTTTGGTCTTTTCATAATGAAACATTGATTGAGATAGCTCGAAAATTGTTCCATTTACAAGATAAACTGTATTTTCAATAAGAAGCGCTGGATCACCTTCATTTAGTTCTAAAAGCTTTGCATTTTCTTTATTTATTTTTTCACAACTAATAACTTTATCGGCAAAGCCAATATTTAATCGTAAATCCTCAATGAAATAACTGTATACAGAACTTAATGCTATTTCTTCATTCAAATAAGGAATGATATCTTTTTTGAAATAACTTACTTCAATAGAGAATGGTTTCCCATCTACAATTCTTACGCGCTTCAAGAAATATAACCTAGTTCCAATCTCGCATTGCATCCGTTCTACTATCTCTTCATTTGCCTCTATTACTTCAATCTCTAGCACTTTCGTTTCAATATTTTGTGAAACGAGATTTTTCGTTAATCCACGTAAACTTCCTAAATTAATGTAATCTGTTACAGAAGTTTCACGTAAAAACATACCACTACCTTGCACTTGAAAAATATAACCTCTATTCACAAGCTGACTAATTACTTTACGTATCGTATTACGGCTTACTTCAAATCGATTCATCAACGCTTCTTCTGTAGGTAATTTTTTCGTTTCATTAAAAAGCCCATCTCGAATGTTTTGCTCTAACACATCTGCAATTTGTTTATACTTTGCACTCATACACTTTCTCCTAAAATACTCTTTTATCTGTTATAACTCTTCTCCTCTCGTTTCGATCACATGTTTATACCAATGAAACGAAAGTTTCTTCTTACGTTTTAAGTTATCATTATGATCGACAAAAATAAAGCCATATTGCTTTTTATATCCATTTAACCAACTTAACAAATCAATAACTGACCATGCATAATAACCTTTTAAATTAATTCCCTCTTGAATTGCACGCTTCATTACTTTTAAATGCTCTTCAATAAATTTAATTCGCGGAACATCTACAATTTCTCCGTCAATGATTGGATCTTCATCACCAAGTCCATTTTCCGTTACATACATCTTTATGTCACCGTAACGCGCTTTCAACATATGCAATCCATCTAAGAAGCCTTCGGGAGATATTTCCCAACCCCATTTGGTATATGTTTTATCATCCATTTTTACTGTTCGATAAAAACCATCAAAAGAAGGATTACCTGGAGCAAGTGTTGAGTTTTCTCGAGAATGCTCCTCGCTCTTTATATCCATATCATATCTTTCTACTCGTATTGGCTGATAATAATTCAAGCCAATAAAATCATTTTTTTCGGCATTCTGTTTAATGATTTCTAATTCTTCAACCGTCCAATTAGGAGTCCACCCATTTTCCTTTAATTGTTGTACAACATAAGACGGATACTCACCTTTTAAAACTGGATCGTAGTACCAATACGTTTCACATTCATTCGCATGATTTGCTGCTAGTATATTTTCTTTTTGATCATCCACACTATAAGCAGGTAAGAAAACATGTGTAATCCCTATCTCCCCATACTGTTTCAGCTGCTTGTACACCGCAACTGTTTTCGCATGCGCATAAAATACATAATGAGTCGCTTGAAAATACTTTGGAACATCATTTTGTATTCCTGGTGGATGTGCACCTTTTAAATAGCCTAATCCACAAAACATTACTGTTTCATTAAAAGTAATCCAATGTTTCACTCTATCACCAAATGCCTTAAAGCAAATTTCTGCATACTTTACAAAAGCCTCTGCTGTTCGTTTATTCGTCCACCCACCATCTTTTTCTAACGGTAATGGTAGATCCCAATGATATAAAGTGGCAAACGGTACAATCCCGTACTTTAAACATTCATCAATTAAATTGTTATAAAATTCAATTCCTTTTTCATTTACCTCTCCATCTCCAGTCGGCAATATTCTCGCCCAAGAAATCGAAAAACGATACGATTCCAATCCCATCTCAGCCATTAAACGAACATCTTCCTTATATCGATGATAATGATCAACCGCTATATCACCATTTGTTCCATCGTATGTTTTGCCAGGAATTTTTGAAAACTCATCCCAATTCGTAACACCTTTTCCATCCTCATTCCATGCACCTTCTACTTGATAAGAAGCTGAAGCAGCCCCGAATAAAAAATCATGTGGAAACTTCATAATATATACCTCCGTTTCATTACAATAAATCAAATTCATTACTACATGTAAAATTTATAGGTACAAATTTTATATGTAGTAATTATAGCTTAAGTTTCGATTTTTTTCTATCATGAACGTACGATATGTAAAGCTATATTTGATGTTAATTTTTAGAAAACAAAAAAGAAGCGATGTATTTCATCGCTTCTTACTATGACAATCTTTACTCTTTTACAAGTGACTTATTCGCTCTTATAACTTCTTGATAAAGTATTGGGGACCATTTTTCATTTATATAATCTTGAATTACCCAGCCCACTCTCGTAGGATTCTTTTGCTTCATATAGTTTGCAATTTCAGGATTTATGTAGGACGCATAATAATATGGACTATTCCATGCTGTACCACCAGAAGACAAGCTTGTAAAATTAATATATAGATGATTACAATCTTCACTGTTGTTAATCGTTTCATTTATCGTATCTTTAATAGATTTTACTTTCTCATCATAACTCACTTTATATTTATCTTGTACTGTTACATTTACATTTTGATTTACAGTTGTCGTAAACGTCTCATTATCTGGCCAATAAAAACTATTATATCCTCCAGATTCATTACTACCACTGTATCTTTTTAGTAGCACAATTTTTCCTCGAGCATCTCCAAGTCTTATATTCCCTTCTGTTTTTAAAAAGATAGGATCAGGAAAATATTTTTTTTCAAACGTACTACTAAATGAATCTTCTGCCCCTTTCATATCCTCATACTCTTTTTTTAAAGACATAATAATCGTTTCACTTGGATTATCTTTTAAAAATTGTTTCGCTTCATTTATAAATTCATGCAATGTTACATAAAGATATAATGGCCCATGATGAAGAACTATCGTATTATCATCTGTTAAACGCCCTCTAATATCAAAAATTCTAGCTCCGTGATCCATTTGGTAACGAAAATTATATTCTTGCGTCATTCCCCATACTTGCTTTATCGGATTTTGCAACTTGAACGTTCCACTATCATGTGTTCCTGGAATTGAAATTCGTGCTAACGGTACGTTATCGGGTATAGGTCGCATCCATTTTGACCAGTTTTCAAGCCCATTACCAGCGCTAGCAGCAACTGCTTGCTTATCATTGAAAGCAAATACAAATGTGCTAAGTATAGTACTACATATGAATAATTTCAAAATAAACTTCTTATTGCTCATTTTTATCCCTCTCTTTTTCTGTTTTATATCAAACTTATTGAATATAGTATAAGCTACTTAATAAATAATGTTTCATAAATATGGAATATTGCATAGAAGTAAAATTTAAAAACATCCACATATTCTCATCTCAATGCATTAAAAAAATTTAATATCCCTTTTCACTAGATAAATTATAGTAAGCAACAACTCGAACTTCAATGGGCTTTCATATGCAATATTTCATATTTGGGTCCTACATGATATAAATAAAAAACTTATAATGATTATTTATTCTATACGTGCTAATATACTTATATTAAAATATAAATACATATCTTATATACTCTGAACTACATTACTCAACAGTTAAAACTTAATTTTTATTGGGAGGATTTACAATGAAATTATTAAAAATAAAACATATAATTCCTTTATCTGCGGCAGCAATTACATTCGTATGTAATCAAGGTGTAGCTGAGGCTTCCACCATTCATACAGTAAAAAAGAATGATACACTTTGGGGTATCAGTAAACAATATGGAGTTTCAATACAATCTATTAAACAAGTAAATAATAAAGGAAAAGATCAAACTTTTATTGGTGAACAGTTACATATTCCAGGATCCATGAAATCAAATGAGGTCACTGTTCATCAAAACGACAAACCTAAGAACATCTCTGGACAAATTATTTATCAAGTACAGCCGGGAGATTCATTAGAAATTATAGCAAAGCGTTACAATGTTACCGTTCAATCTATAAAACAAATTAACAATACAGTCGGAAACAAGCTTTATACAGGACAACATTTAAAAATCAATTCAAGTATTTCAGAAAAAGAAAAAGACTTAATGGCACGCTTAGTTACTGCTGAGGCAGGTGGCGAATCATATAAAGGAAAAGTAGCGGTGGCGAAAGTTATCTTGAATCGTGTAAATGCAAATGGTTTTCCAAATACAATAACAGGTGTTATTTATGAACCTATTAAACGCGGATATGCATTTACTCCTGTTACCGATGGTAGAATTAATCAGCCTGCAAGCGCAGAAGCAAAAATGGCAGTAGAAGAGGCTATCTCTACAAATGGAATACATTCTGATTGGCTTTATTTTTATAATCCAAAAACTTCAACAAACAAATGGATTACGACACGTCAAACAGTAGCGGTAATCGGTAACCACGTCTTCGCTAAATAAAACTATAATTCTCTTCAAATTTATGCACTTAACAACTATTTCCAATGATTAGCAGACCTCTTCACTTAAGCGGTCTGTTTTTTTATATGTAAGATTTTATTAATCATATGACATAGTGATCATTTAAAACTATTTCTTCTTTCAAATAAAAACATTTGTATTTACTCCACCACTCGGAGAAATTAGAAAAGTATCAAGTTCAAAAACTCCCTCTTTATTAATAAAAGCTATTTCTTAACTTCATAAAAGTGTTATACACTAAGAAAATAAAAAACAAACTATTCGTTAGCAGGTGAAAGAATATGTATGATGTTACAATTATCGGAGCTGGAGTAAGTAGCATTTTTATGGCTTATTCACTAGCTAAAAGTAATAAAAAGGTTTTAATTCTTGATAAAGGTAAAGCGCTAGAAGATCGCCATTGTCCTTTAGACCAAGGAAAAGTGTGTAATTGTACTACATGTGATAAATATTTCGGGTTTGGTGGTTTAGGAAAATCTGAAGGGAAATTTAATTATACAAACGGATTTGGCGGAGAACTTGAGCAAAAAGTCGGTAAAGAAGGCTTTTTACAACTTATGGCTGAAGTAGATGAGATTCTATGTCAATTCGGAGGAAATTCTGTTTCAAAATATTCTACAGAAAATCCAACTCTTAATAAGAGAGCTGAAACGTGTGGTTTACAAATGCTCACAACAGAAGTAAGGCATCTTGGCACTACACTTTCAAGTAACATTTTTCAGCAGCTCTATGAATTTTTACTTAACAAAATAGATATCCGATTTCATATAGATGTACAACATGTCGTTAAGCAGCAAGACCATTTTAAAATATCTACAAATCAAGGAACTGTCCATTCTAAGCAATTAGTATTTGCAACTGGGCGTTCTGGAACGGATTGGTTAAAAGAAATGTGCTCTTCCCTTGAAATTGCACAGGAACAAACCCGTATAGATTTAGGTATTAGGGTAGAGATGAAAGAACATCAATTACGTTCTATATTAAAAGATACATTTGAGACGAAACTTTCTTATCAGCATGAACATTTCACGGCTACTACTTACTGTATGAATCCAAAAGGACGCATTATTCGAAAGTATGAAGAAGGTTTAGTTATGCCTGACGGTCAAAATTTTCGAGAGCAAGGAACTGGTACTTCTAACTTAAATTTCACTTTATTTATCCCGCGCTATTTTCCAACTCTCAAAGAAGCAAATGTATACGCAAGTTCAATTATTAAAAGCATTAACCAAGGACGAGATCGGATTGTTATACAGCGTTTAGAGGACTTAATAAAGAAACAACCTACAGCCGAGAACAACATGAAACATAATCGTATACAGCCTACACTACACGGAGATTATGGAGACTTGAATAAAGAAATTCCTCCACTATATATTGAAGGACTCAAAAAATTTTTATTACGTTTAGAACAATTTATCCAAGAACCTATCGATAAAGATACTTTATTATATGGAATTGATGGAAAGTTCTATGCTCCTACAATAAAAATCAATAACCATTTTGAAACAAGTATGAATGGGCTATTTTTAATTGGAGATTGTTCAGGCGTCACTCATTCATTATCTCAAGCAGCTGCAAGTGGTCTGTATGTTGGAAAATATTTATCAGACATTTAAATACTCTAATTAAAGGGAAAAGGGAGCAACTAATTACTGTTGCTCCCTTTTCCCTATTACTTCTCTTATAACACATGATGTAATCTGCTATTAAAAAGAACGTACATATTATACAGATGTAAACAAAAAACAACTCCAAAATCAACTTTTATTGTATATTTTGGAGTTACTTTACGTTTATTCTATGATTGTTTCTAAAGGTAAATCTGTATAGGAATTATCCTCACCTATATTCAAGATTACTTCACATTGACGTAATCTCAATTCAAAGAGCGTTATAGGATCATGATAAACTTCAGGGTTTGATTTCATTTTATGCAGTTTATCTTGTTTTTCTTTTATTTCTAAATGAGTGTTTTTTACAGCTTGTTCCAACGAGCCAAATGGATTTCTAAAGAACATATTAATATCCCGCTCTTGTGTGTTTTCAAATAGCTCAAACTGCAAGAAAAATTTCTTCATAATAGAAGCCGTTACATCGGTATAATCTTCATTTTCTAAATACTGTTTGTATTTGTTATATAGCATAGCTTTATTTTTAGGAAGAACTCCAAATAATTTACCGGCACTTTTCAGTAAAAATTGTGCTGGCGTAAATCGGCGTAAAATATTTACTTCTTCCATTTGTATTCTAGTTGTCATTCTATCAGTATCTCTTCGCCAGTCATCAATTACTTTAAAGTCACATTCTAACTGTATTCGATTTTCTCCAAATAAAGAATTAAGTCCTTCACTGGTTTCTGCTAAGTACAATTGACTTTGAAGGAGCTCGTTATTAGAAGTCGCAATCCAATTTTGCATCGAGCGAGCAAGATTAGGTAATACAGTTTGTTCTAGATATTGTTGCACCCTTTCATTCATCGCTGTATTTAGTTCAATATCAATGTTCCCAAAATCACTTTCTTCACTAATTAAATCGGAACAACTCTGCAATAATTTCGGAATATGTTCTGTAAGATCATTAGTAATTTCGTTTTTCATTGTACGATATGTTTCTGTAATTAAATGAATTTTTTCCTTCTCAAAAGCAGTAAGGTTATTAATACAAGCATTTAGTTTAACTAACATATCTTCATTCCAATTAATAGAATCCACTAGATTATTTTCTCTCTCGACGCGTTTATCCAAAAGATATGTAATTGTTTTTCGAATGAAAAACAATAGCTTTTCAGTACGTTCTGCATCGATATTTTTATGGTTAAAGTTAAAATGAATAAACTCAGTTAAATCGTTTAGTTGTTTACTATTTGTATATAACGAAGAATAAGGGAAAACTCTTGCATTAGGGAAATATGTATTTATTCTCACTTGCGTATCTTGTATAACTCTTTTTGCTTCTGCTTCATTGTAAATGTTATCGATTTTATTTAATAAGAAATGAACTTGTAGATTTGGTGTATGTTCTTGGATACTTAATAGAATGTCACGTTCTTTGTCAGTAAAAGGTGAATCCGTATTCAATACGAATAATAATTCATCTACAGAGTTTAAATATTCAAACACCTCATCTCTCGCGTCATTGTTCCTATTAAAGCTAGGTGTAACAACGAATGTAAGTTTATTTTTACTTAAAAACCTGCATGGTAATTTAAATTCAACACACGCTCTATCTCTATATGTTTGACGATGCACTGCCATCATGTTATGGAAATCAGAGAAATTCTCAGTTGTTGTAATTTCCGAATCTGTTATAGCGTTAATTTCTGTATAAGCGTCATTTTTAAAAACAACTACATTTGAGATTGAGTTTTCTAATATATTTTCTCCTAAAATAGAGTTAATAAATGAAGCTTTTCCGTTCCCTGAAGTTCCAGTTACTAATAGGCGATTTGTTCTTAAATCTGCAAGCTCACCAACTAACCAGCTAAATCGGTTACCCATTTCTAAATCATGTTCTTGTGCCCAGTGTGTAATAGATTCAAAAAGATGTAAACTATACTCTAAGCCATTCACATGATTAATAGAATATGACAGTAGGTCTTCTGCATCTTTTATATCCGCTGAATCTATTTTAGAAGGAAAAATCTCATCCCATGCCAATACTGCTGCAGATGGAAATACAGCATGAGAGGGATTAACTACCTTTAACCAATTTGTTAACAGGTTTGGAATGATATCGTGTAATTGTCTAAGCATATATTGACCTTGAATTAATTCAAAGTATGTTTCTTCGTAAAGAGAAGAAATTTCGTCCCATATATCGGACGAATGTATTTCGATATGTATGAAAAATTCATTTATTGTGTTGAGCCATAATAAGTAATTTTGTTCATCTTTATAGCTGTGCCAAAGTGATGAAACAATTTGCGTAAATTGTACTTGATCTACATTATTTAATGTAACTAATACTTTATAAAAATAGTCTGGTGAAATATTTTTAGTAAATCCTTTATCGATATATTCTTTTAGAACCTCAAACCACGGATAAGATTCTGTTCGAATTAACTCGTTCACAGCAAGCTCTACTGCACTATCAAAATCTTGCTGTTCTTCATAAAAGGAACGTGCAATTGTTGTGACGCTTGGATAATCGGGATTTAAAGAAACCGCTTCTTTTATAACAGCGAAAGCTGAATCAAAATTATTTTGCTCGATGTAAAGAGACAGTAATTGCAGTACAATTTCGGTCATAAGTATTTTGTTATCAGTAGTAATGGAAGTATACACATTTTCAGCAACTGATAATTGGTTAAGTTCGAAGTAAGCATCCGCAATATTTTTTTGTGCCCATGGTGCTAGTTCATTACTAACTTTCTCCCATTTAAAAATAGCTGCTTCAAAATCTTGATGGTGATAATAAAATTCACCTTGTGCAAAACGAATATAAGATCCATCAGAAATCTCATTTTTTTCTTCGTTTACATAAGCTTCTCCAAGTACTTGAAGAGGTGGGTGTGTTTCATTCTCCATTAGGAATGTTTCATAATACATCTTTTTTATTAATTGTTTTTCTAATCTCATCTTTTCCCCCACTATATCTCGAAAATACATTTTTGAGATATGTCAATACTTTTTTGTATGTATGCTTTTTATCTTAACAAAGAATTCCTTTTAGAAAATTTCATTTTCCTTTCATTTTTCAAGTAAGATTGAATTTTTATGAGAAAAGTTTCAGTTTTTTTTCAATTCCCTTTCAGTTGTGAAACAACATTAAATGTTCCTAATAACCTAATAACACTATAATATTCCACATTATATTATCAGGAAAACTATATATATATTATATTATAAAAACAATCTATAACGAATATATATGCAAGATTCCCTTCGCTAATAAATAAAAGAAATCATTATAATATATTTCTCACATTGTTTTCCTTTGAAATATTTCAGTAGTTACGTAATTAAATTCCATTAACCTATATAAATAACTAGTCCAAAAAAAATCTATATGCATATCATGTTATAGTAAAGAATCCAGGAAATCCTAAAAAGGAGGCATTTTCATGTTTGAAGATAAATCTAAAATAAATTACCCATATGAATTTACTGAAACTACAACAGTCCCTCTAAAAAACCCCATCAATAAAACTTTCAAAAACGGCTCTGGTACACATAACTTCCCAATTAAAAAGCATTATAAAGAGCAGGTTTTATATACTGAAAAAATTAATAATAATAAAAATAAATAACCGCATAAATCCTTGTAACAATGTGCCAAATAAGAATCTATATTAGACCTTGCATAGTTATGCTTTTATTAATGTATAAATCTTTCTTATACAACTCATGTACTTTTAAAAAGTGCTGATATACAGCGCTTTTTTATACATAGATAATGGAAGAACTTGAATTATAAATATAAGGTATGGATTTTTTCCATACCTTTTTTGTTCTTTGCTATTTATAAATGGAGTACGCTCATGTTTACTTTGCATAATAGCACTTTAATGGCCCTTCTAGAAGTCGTTGTATTGAATTTATATAATACCTTGAATATTTTGCGTCTATTTTTTCTTAAGGGATATTTATTCGGGTTACTTATTAGATTATCAATTATATCCCTTCCGATTCCTACTTTTTATAGGTCATTATTGCTCTATTATATATATTTAAAAATTTACTAAGCGTTGTTTCAAAGCTACTTAGTTTTCATAAAATATTTTTTGTTTTCGTTGGAACGAATAGGCTTTAATCTCATCTGTATCTAAATTTTCATGAAATAAATGAATGGCTATAATTTGTCTACAATCGTAGGTATGGTAATAATATGTTCCGGACTCCATACACATTACGCTTGTATATATGGTATTATCTAATGTACCTTCTTCTGTTATTACTCCACCTTTAGGAACCTCGCAATTTGATAAGATATGAAAAAGGGCCGATACTCCCTCTTCTTCGCTATCTATATCTTGAATATTTTGTTTGCCATATGCTGCCCGCACAAACCTTGATGGCGGGGTGAAATCCCCAGGAAGTCCCATTGAGCCTGAGCCTTGCCCAAAAGCACTTAATGGTAAATCACTCCACTCTGTTGGCGCGAATGGCTGCGCTTTAAGGCCAATATATTGTCTTAAATTTTGTAAATGCCAATTAAACTCCGGACTATTAGTCATCACTCCTAGTGGGTTGTCATACATTTTTAATCCTTCATTTGTCGGCTCCAGTACAATACAATCTCCCCATTTATCCGCTAAAATCCAATGTAGTGGTGGCGTAAGTCCTAAATCCGGTAATGGTATATCCAAAAAGGTAATGCTATCTACAGACTTCTTTAACTCTTTGACAGAATTGAATTGTGTAAGACTCCAAGTCACAAAATCAAATGGAGCCAAATTCGTTTTGTTATCATCTATACTTTTACTATAAGTAGCGAATCCTGGAAAATAGAGTGTTGCACATGTCATACCTGCTTCATTTACTCCGTCCGCCATAATGACCCTTCCTTGATGATTAATCCCCATTCCGACCGTAGCATGTTTCGTATTAATGATTTCACCAGTTATATTATTCCACTGGTAATGTCGAGGAATGATTATTACTTCTTGATTCAAATCTAATGTGAAATCCATCGTTCTTGCAAAAAGATGCTGACCGTTTTTTGTCTGTAATGTCAAACTAGTACACATAAAGAACACCCCATTTTATGGTTTTATATACACTTTACATAATTCTGATAAATCTGTAAATTAAAAACCCTTTCCTTACAAAAAAATGGGAAAGCACATATAAATTACAAATAGGTTATTTCTAGTTTATAAATGAATTTAAAAAAAGGAGCGACTTGTTACTATCGCTCCTTTTTATTTCTCTCTATATTTTATTAAAATAACTAGGAACCATTTTTTCTCTATGGACAGTATACCTACATAACCCTCTTAAACATCTTCTCCAACTCATAAGTAGAATGATGCACCAGAATCGGTCTTCCATGCGGACATGTATATGGGTTTGTTGTTGTACGAAGTTCTTCAAGTAAAGCGAATATTTGATCGTTCGTTAAATATTGATTTGCCTTAATCGATGCTTTACAGCTCATCATAATAGCTGCTTCTTCACGTAATTTTTTAATATCAACTTTTTTTAGTTTGACGACTTGCTCCATCATCTCATCAATGATTTCTGTTTCTTGTCCTTTCGGGAACCACGTTGGATGCGAACGAACGATAAAGGATTGATGGCCAAACTGCTCTAAAAATAGTCCGACTTTTTTTAGTTCTTCTAACTGCTCTTCGACACGTAAAAATTCGGTAAGAGATAAATCGATGCGGTACGGTACAAGTAATTCTTGTACTTCTTGCGTAACTCGTCCCACTTTATCACGGAAATATTCATAATTGATGCGCTCCTGCGCAGCATGCTGATCAATCATATATAGCCCGTTATCATTTTGAGCGAAAATATATGTTCCGTGCATCTGTCCAATTGGATAAAGCGGCGGTAAGTCATTACCGTTCATTTCAATCTCTTCTATCTCCCCGACTTCTTCTTCCAATTCCTCTAATTCAAAATCGTCATCGTTGCTAGTCCATTCCTTTTCCTCCCGAACCGTTTCCGGCTTAGAGGATGGCTGCCAGCTTTGCTCTTCTCTTACGAGTGACTGTGGTGGTTGCCATTCTTGCTTCGGCGGTTGCCACAGTTGTGCTGGTTGTTTTACAGTCGTTGTTTCTTCTTGTTTCTCATCCATTCCTGTTGGTAAAACGATGTTAGGCATAGATGATTCTCTCGGTTTTGTATGCTCAAACTTAAACTGTTCTTGCACACTTTCATCTTTTTCTTTTTTCTTCGTTGTTACACCAGCATCTGGAATGAGTTGTATTTTTTTGAATGCAGCTTGCAATGTTTCTTCGATAAGCTTTAGCAATTCTTGTTCTTTACTAAAGCGTACTTCTAATTTTGCTGGATGTACGTTGACATCAACAAGCATTGGATCCATTTCAATTGATAAGAAGCCGATTGGGTATCTTCCGATTGGCAATAACGTATGATATCCTTGCTGAATTGCTTTCATTAATACGAAATTTCGAACGTAACGGCCATTTACAATCGTTGACATATAGTTACGCGACGCTCTCGTTACTTCTGGTAATGTTACATAACCTTTAATTGTAAAGTCTAGAGACTCAGCTTCAATCGGAATAAGCTTCTTCGCAACTTGAATGCTGTAAATCGATGCAAGTACTTGTCTTACATCACCGTTTCCTGATGTATGAAGCAATTTCTTTTCATTATGAAACAGTTTTAACGATACTTCTGGATGTGACATTGCAATACGATACACGATATCTGTAATGTTCCCAAGCTCTGTATGAATCGTTTTCATATATTTAAGGCGCGCTGGTGTATTAAAAAATAAGTTTTGTACAGTAATATCTGTTCCTTTTCGGCTTGCCGTTTTCTCTTGTTTTATAATGTCTCCACCTTTAATACTAAGGTGTGTACCAGGCGCATCACCTGTGCTCGTAATTAACTCTAATTCACTCACTGAGGCAATACTCGGCAGGGCCTCTCCGCGGAAACCGAGCGTTCTTATACGAAATAAATCATTTTCATCTTTAATTTTACTCGTTGCGTGTCGTTCAAATGCAACGATACAATCTTCTTCAGCAATACCATCTCCATTATCGATGATGCGAATCTTCGATAATCCAGCTTCTTCTAAGTGGATTTCAATAGATGTACTATTCGCATCGATGGAATTTTCCACGAGTTCTTTTACAACTGAGGCAGGGCGCTCTACTACTTCCCCTGCCGCAATTAAGTTAGAGAGTTGATCATCGAGTTTGCGAATTTTCCCCATCTACTTACTCATCCTTTCTTTAACTTTTTCTGTAAACGATACAGTTCATTCATCGCTTCTAAAGGCGTCATATCGAGTAAATCAATCTTTTTAATTTGTGCAAGTACTGCCGTTTCTTTTGCATCTAGAACTGACTTGTCTTGTTTTTTCGAAGACTGTTCTCCACCAAAGAATGATAATTGCGATTCTTCCTCAGTCTCTACTTTCGTCTCTTGTATTTCTGCTGGTTCTTCTTTTACAACAACTGGTTCTGGAGCGACTTCTGGCACTTTCACTTCTACTCGTTTCGGAATAACAATTTCTTCCTGTCCTTCTAGTTGTGCTAACACTTCTTTCGCGCGAGCGATTAAGCTCTCTGGAAGCTCGGCAAGTTGAGCAACGTGAATTCCGTAACTTTTATCAGCCGCTCCATCTTGAATTTTATGAAGGAAAACTACTTTTCCATTCTCTTCAATTGCTGAAACATGTACATTCTTTAGTTGGTCTAAACTTTCTTCTAACACTGTTAATTCATGATAATGTGTAGAGAATAATGTTTTCGCACCAATTTGGTCATGAATATGTTCAATGATTGCTTGCGCAAGTGCCATACCATCATACGTAGATGTACCGCGTCCAATTTCATCGAATAAAATTAAACTTCTCTCTGATGCATTTGCAATTGCATTTTTCGCTTCTAACATTTCAACCATAAATGTACTTTGACCTGAGATTAAATCATCCGCTGCACCAATTCTCGTAAAGATTTGATCGAAGACAGGTAATACTGCTTCTGTCGCTGGTACAAAACAACCAATTTGTGACATAACAGTAACAAGTGCTAATTGTCTCATATACGTACTTTTACCAGACATGTTCGGTCCTGTAATTAAAAAGACATCCATCTTCTCCGGCATAATACAATCATTCGGTACATACAATTTCCCGTTCAATACTTTTTCAACGACAGGATGACGACCATCTTTAATAAAGATTTCGCGCTTATTTGTTAAAACAGGTTTTACAAACTGCTCTTCTTCACTAACTGTCGCAAAGCTTTGCAGTACGTCTAGTTCACTAATTACTTTCGCTAAATGCTGTAATTTCGGAATGAATACTTTTACTTCTTCGCGAAGTGCTGTAAATAAATCGTATTCTAATTGTACAATTTTCTCTTCTGCTTCTAAGATTAATGTTTCTTTTTCTTTTAGCTCATCTGTTATGAAACGCTCTGCATTTGCAAGTGTTTGTTTACGCTCATAGCGCCCTTCTGGAAGTGCTGCAAGATTAGCCTTCGTCACTTCAATATAGTAGCCGAAAATACGGTTGTACCCAATTTTTAATGATTTAACCCCTGTAATATCACGCTCTCGTTTTTCAAGCTCAGCAATCCACGTTTTTCCGTTTTTACTAACGTAACGATATTGATCAAGCTTATCATTATAGCCATCTTTAATAATATCTCCATCTTTAATAGAAAGCGGTGGGTTTTCTTGAATACTTCTTCCTAGTAATTCAGTTAAGCTCTCACATGGATCTGCACCTTGAATTAACCTTGCTGCATAAGCATTATCTAAAAGACTAATCGCTTCTAAAATAGCTGGTACTTGCAGTAAAGAACGTCTTAATTGTAATAAGTCCCGTGCATTTACATTACCAAATGCAACTTTCCCTGCTAAACGCTCTAAATCATATACTTCTTTTAACTTTTCTTTTAAATCTTCACGTAAGAAGTAATCATTTACAAACGTTTCAACCATTTCTAAACGCTCTTCAACTTTTTCTTTCTGGATAAGCGGACGTTCCATCCACTGTTTTAACATACGCCCACCCATAGCCGTTTTTGTTTTGTCTAATAGCCATAATAATGAGCCTGTCTTTTCCTTCGTGCGAAGAGTCTCTGTTAACTCTAAATTACGTTTTGAATGCACATCAATTTTCATAAATTGATTCGTGTAATAAATTTCTACTGGTTGCAAGTGATCTAACGAACGTTTTTGTGTTCTTATCACATAGTTAAATAAGCGTCCAATTGCTTTAATTAATTTTGCTTGGGAAACACTTTTCACAAGATGTTCTAATCCTTCTGGAATAGTTGTTGCATCTTCATACGAAATCGTCATTTTTAATGTTTCAGTTAACTTATTTAATTCATCTTTTGAAAATGTAGAATCTACAACAATTTCTTTTGAACCAGTCGCATACACTTCTAATAAAATATCTTCTACTGAACCAGTTAATAACGTCACTGTATTTTGTCCAGTCGTTAAGTCATTACAAGCTAGCGCATAAGATCCATCTTCGAAATGTGTTAATGCTGCTAAGAAGTTATTCTCCTTCTCGTCTATTGTACGCCCTTCCATCATCGTTCCTGGCGTAATTAGTTGTACTACTTCACGACGTACTACACCTTTAGCTGTTTTTGGGTCTTCCACTTGCTCACAAACAGCTACTTTATATCCTTTTTCAACAAGTTGTTCAATATAATTTTTAGCTGCATGATGCGGTACACCACACATCGGTATACGTTCACTACTACCACCATCTCGGCTCGTTAATGTAATTTCAAGTTCATGAGCTGCTTTAACCGCATCTTCAAAGAACATTTCATAAAAATCACCTAATCGGAAAAATAAAAAGGCATCTTGATAGTCTGCCTTAACCTTTAAGTATTGCTGTATCATAGGCGTATATTGCGTCATGTCTTTCCTCCATAATTCTTACATAATAATCTATATTCATATATGTCACACTTCACGGACATCCATATCTCCTATTCCAGGAGTCTCTCCTCATTATAGCACATTTCATAAGGAATCATGTTCATGCAGAACCACTTATGTACTGTAAAAAGCTAGGAAGAACTTCTCCCTAGCTTTCTCTTACTCTTCTTCTGCATCGACGATAAAGTTCGGATCTAATTCTTCAAACTCATCATCATCGACTTGGAAATCCTCGTCTGATTCTACGCAACCTTCAGGATTTACACTTACACAAATTTTCGTTTCCCCAACTACTTCTGTTACAAATTCACGTTCTACCGTCACAACAATTTTATTACCATTTGGCGATACAAGAGCTTCTAAACAATTTGGCGGCTGAATTACACGAGCGATAATTTCTAAATCGTCACCAGAGAAGTTTTTATCACGATACCCAATACTTACTTCATCATTGTAGTTAACACGTTCTGTTACAACTTCAGTCTTTGTGTTTCCATCAAATGAATACCAAGTGTTTACATCATAGAAACCTTCAATTTCCACATGTTTTCCATTCTTTCTCGCTTCGTACGAATGGTTAATTACCCAGCACCCTAAAATACTTGTTGGCTCATTATTCGATTCACATGTATGCGTTGACTTTGTATACTTACGTCCTTTTCCAACCACTGCTTTTGTAATAATCTCTCTAAATTCGGACATTCGTAACCCTCCTCAATCACTATTCACTTAATCATATGCGTGACAATAGCGGAATGTGTCATTCTTTTTTTTGAGAAGAATTTCCGATATAACCCACTAAAAAAAAGAGATGTCAATAAGACATCTCTTTAACAACCACAATTTCCTTTTTTACTTTCTACTGCTGCACCAGTTTCGCCCTTCAACACATCGCCGCCAGTTGAAACTAATATTTCATCTGTTACATTGTTAGAAATGGTACTAGCAACTAGCTGTAGTAAGTCATTTACATATGTTTGTGAAGATTTAAACTCCTGTACAACTGGGATATTATCTAACTTATCTTGAAGTGCATCAATTTCAGCTTCTACTTTTTTCAAAGCTTCCCATTTCCCATAATGTTGCAAGTTTACTGCTTGTTTTTGCAAAGCTTTTATTTCATCAATTGCTCGCTTTACATTTTCATTTTTATGAATTTGTGCTTCTGCTCGCTTAAAGAAATCGACTTCTTCTGTTTCAGAGATCATTTTTGCTAATTCTTTCGCTTGCTCAACAATTTCATCTTTCGTATATACTTTCATCTATTATTTCACCTCAATCGGCTCCTTAACCAATTCCCCGTTAAGAGACCAAGTTTTTGCTTCCGTTATTTTTACTTTCACAAGCTGACCAATTAAAGATTTTGAAGCAACAAAGTTTACAAGTTTATTCGTACGTGTATATCCCGCAAGTACTTCAGGATTATTCTTACTTTCTCCCTCAACTAATACTTCTACAATTTGACCTATATAACACTTATTCTTATTAACTGCATATTCATTCACTAGTGTATTTAAGCGTTGTAATCGCTCTTTCTTCACTTCCATCGGAACATTATCTTGCATTTTTGCAGCTGGTGTACCTTCACGCGGAGAATAAATAAATGTAAATGCCGTATCAAATCCTACTTCACGATATAACGACATCGTCTCTTCAAACTGCTCATCCGTTTCATTTGGGAAACCAACGATAATATCAGTCGTTAGCACTGCATTCGGAATTGTTTCTTTAATTTTTCGTACAAGCTCTAAATAGTGTTCTCGCGAATATTTACGCGCCATAATTTTAAGCATATCTGTACTACCAGATTGAACCGGTAAGTGGATATGTTCTACTAGGTTACCACCTTTTCCAAGAACATCAATTAAATGATTGTCAAAATCACGTGGATGACTTGTTGTAAAACGAATACGCGCGATATCGATTTTACGAAGTTCATCCATTAAATCGCCAAGACCATATTGTATATCTTCAAAGTCTTTACCGTATGCGTTTACGTTTTGTCCAAGTAACGTAATTTCTTTATAACCGTTCGCAGCTAAATGGCGAATTTCTTTAATAATATCTTCTGGACGTCTGCTGCGCTCTTTTCCGCGTGTATACGGTACAATACAATATGTACAAAACTTATCACAGCCATACATAATATTTACCCAAGCTTTAATATCACCACGACGTACTTTCGGAAGGTTTTCAATTACATCCCCTTCTTTTGACCAAACTTCAACTACCGTCTCTTTTGAGAACATTGCGTCCTTTAGAATATACGGTAATCTATGAATATTGTGTGTACCAAACACCATATCTACATGCTGATTTTTTTGCATAATTTTATTTACAACAGATTCCTCTTGAGACATACAACCACATACACCAATTATAAGATCCGGATTTCTTCGCTTTAATGATTTTAAATGACCAAGTTCACCGAACACTTTATTTTCAGCATTTTCACGAATTGCACAAGTATTTAATAAAATTACATCTGCCTCTTCAGTTGAAAAGGTTGGCTCATATCCAAGTGTTGTAAAAATCCCAGCCATTACTTCTGTATCATGCTCATTCATTTGACAGCCATATGTACGAATGTAAAACTTTCTTCCTGCGCCAAAATTGCGAAACTCTTCAGGTAGGCCAAAATCTCTTTCAATTTTAACTTCTTCTTTCCCACGCTTTTTCGCCAATTTCAAGGAAGGTGGTTGGTATACACTTTCAAAGTATTTACTATAATCTTTCTCTTCTTTTTTCGTAGAGGAATTTGCTTGTCGACTTGCTAATCGTTGTTGCTCGTTCATCGGTAATCTCCTTTCACCCTTAACTATACACACACTCTGTAGTCCATTTTAATGCGCTTAGACCCATCTCAATGATGTTAGATAGCATGAGAGATAACTTGCCCTTTGAAACTTGAGTAATCGATCTAATCATCCGTAAGAATGAAGTCTTCCCCACACAAATAGACATTCCCTTTTTTTTATTTCATCTTGTCCTACCCAAAAGTATATTGCTTTATCCCTATACACATTATCATAGTATAGAGCCTTTAGCCAACTTTAACGAAGAAGGCTTCTTATCCTATATTTCATTTCACAGTTAATGAACATGCTATTTTTATACAACGATTTATATATTATTTTATCATTCTGAATTTTCTAAGTAAACAAATCTATTAATTATTTTTATTCACTCAAAAAGAAGGTTACCAAGCGGCAACCTTCTCTCCGATCATTACATAAATTCAGCAACAAGCTCATCAAACATTTTCTGATCCATATTCAAATCAGCTTGCACTAAAGGTTTTTCACTATAGTCTTTTACAAGCTCTTGGTAAGAAGGCTGCTTTGTGTTTTGATAAATTAAACCTGTTACTAACCCGTTCTTTTCCATTAATGTTTGCATAGCCATCATGCGGTTAGATGGATCATATCCTTCTACTGTACTTAGTTTCGTTAAATTCTCTTTAAACCAATCATAAGTATTTACTTTATTATAAGTAACACATGGACTAAATACATTAATTAATGAAAAGCCTTTATGGTTAATACCAGCTTCAATAATTTGCGTTAATTCTTTTAAATCACTTGAAAAGCTTTGCGCCACAAATGTCGCACCAGCTGTTAAAGCCATTTCCATAACATTTAGTGATGGTTCAATTGAACCTTGTGGTGTACTTTTCGTTTTAAATCCAGCTTCACTACGTGGTGAAGTTTGACCTTTTGTTAATCCGTAAATTTGGTTATCCATTACGATGTACGTAATATCAATGTTACGACGAATAGAATGGATTGTATGTCCCATACCAATCGCAAAACCATCACCGTCACCACCGGATGCAATAACTGTTAAATCACGATTTGCCATTTTCACACCTTGTGCAATTGGAAGAGCACGTCCGTGAATACTATGCAAACCATATGAATTAATATACCCTGAAATACGACCGGAACAGCCGATACCAGAAATAACAGCTAGCTCATCTGGATTTAAACCAACGTTAGCTGCCGCACGCTGAATCGCAGCCTGCACCGAGAAGTCTCCGCAACCTGGGCACCAGTTTGGTTTTACACTGTTACGAAAGTCCTTAAATGTTGCCATTTAATACAACCCCTTTTTTACATTCGTTGTAAATCTCTTTCGGCAAGAATGGATTTCCATCGTATTTTAAAAGACTAGAAATTTTCTCGCCATTGCCAAGATTCATTTTCATAATGTTAGCAAGCTGACCAGTTGCATTGTTTTCTACTACTACAACACGCTTCGCTTTTTTCACAAGTGGATCGATTTCAGCTGTTGGGAACGGATGAATTAAACGTACATGGGCATGGTTTACTTTCATTCCTTCTTGTTCTAAACGCTGCATTGCCTCTTCGATCGCACCACGAGTTGAGTTAAAGCCTACTAACAATACGTCTGCGTCATCATGCTTAGCATTTTTGTAAATAGGGGTATTAAACTGTAAATTCGCCATTTTACGGAAACGTTTGTCCATTTGATCTTTACGATTTAACGCTGATTCAGATGGTTTACCCGTTTCATCATGTTCTACACCTGTAACATGGTGAATACCATTTTTCATACCAGGTAAAACACGTGGTGAAATCCCATCTTCTGTTACTTCATAACGCTTGAAGTATGCTTTATTTTCACGTTCTGGTAATTCTACTTCTAAATCAAGCTTACCACGACGAATTTCCACTTTATCTAACTTAAGTGGTTCTACTGTTTGCTTTCCTAAAGAAAGCTGTAAATCTGTTAAGAAAATAACAGGCACTTGATATTCTTCTGCTAAGTTAAACGCTTCTACAATATCATAGAAAGCTTCTTCAACTGTACTTGGCGCCATTACGATTTTTGGAATTTCACCATGTGTTCCGTAAATCATAGCCATTAAGTCAGACTGCTCTTGTTTTGTTGGTAAGCCCGTACTTGGACCACCGCGTTGTGTATCAATGATAACTAGCGGTGTTTCAGTAATACCTGCTAAACCAATTGCTTCCATCATTAAAGAAAGACCAGGACCAGCAGATGCTGTTAATGTACGAACACCAGCGTAGTTTGCACCGATCGCCATTGTACAAGCTGCGATTTCATCCTCAGTTTGGATTACTGTTCCGCCGACTTTCGGTAACTTTTTAATTAAATATTCCATAATTTCAGATGCAGGTGTGATTGGATATGCAGACATAAAGCGAGCGCCACCAGTTACCGCACCAAATGCGATTGCGTCGTTTCCAATCATAAACATGCGTTTCTTACCGTCAGCTTTTTCAAGCTGCATCATGTTTACTTTCTCACCAAGCAATTCTTTCATGTATTGAGAGCCGCGTTTAATTGCTTCCATATTCTTTTGAACGACTTGCTCTCCTTTACGACCAAAGATTTCTTCAACAACCTCTAAATAAGCTGTTTCGTCTAATCCTAATACCGCACTAGATGCCCCAACAGCAACCATATTTTTCATTAAAGATGTGCCTAATTCTGAAGCGATATCTGTAAACGGTATCACATATAGATTTACATCTGTATTATCAGGTATTGTCGGATTAAATTTCGCATCCGCAACTACAATTCCGCCCGGACGTAGTTCGTGGAAGTTAAAATCAATTGTTTCTTGATCAAAAGCAATTAAAATATCTAAATCATCTGAGATCGCGCGTACTTCTGTTGTACTTACACGAATTTTATTATTTGTATGGCCGCCTTTAATACGTGATGAGAAGTGGCGGTAACCGTATAGGTAATATCCTAATCGGTTTAATGCAATACAGAAGATTTCCCCTGTACTTTCAATTCCTTCACCTTGTTGGCCTCCAACTTTCCATGAAAGTTGACTAATCATCTCCTACACCCCTTTTGGCTGCATTCATTGTAGTGTATTTTTTTACAGTATTAGTTTAGCATTTTTTATGCAAATAAACTACAATGGACGCAAATTATGCCTCTTCTGTTTTCCCTGAATCTTTAGTATAATGCTATTTCGTTTACCATTCTAGTATTAGGTCTTAAAAAAATCAATAAATTCAAGTGAATTTATTTTAACTCTTCCGAATTATTAAAATATAATTTTCAGAACGTTATACAGTCAACAAAATTTTTATACAAAAATCGCTCTACAGTTGATTCATTATACTTTTTACACAGTTGATTAATTATATTTTCATAATCCCTATATACTTCTACACCTACAACAGTTTCTAAAATCCCATCAAAATCAGAACCAAATCCTATATTTTTTTCTCCACCTAATGAACAAATATATTCCACATGCCTTAATATATCTGCTATATTCGCTTGTCTTTCATTCGTTAAAAACTGCGGTACGAAAGTAATACCAATAATGCTATTTTTCTTTATAAGGGCTCTTATTTGTTCATCGGTTAAATTGCGTGGATGCCCACAAAGTTGATAACAGTTTGAATGAGATGCAATTGGGTTTTTAGCAATTTCAATAACATCCCAAAAGCTTCTTTCATTTAAGTGAGACACATCGGTCCATAAATGTAACGTATTAAGTTCTTGTACAACTTGTCTACCAAATGTAGTTAAACCTGCTCCACGTGCCTCTAGCGCTCCATCAGCTAACAGATTGGCATAGTTCCATGTCAATCCAAAGGAACGTACACCTAAGCGATAAAACAAACGTAATTTCATCGCTTCTTTTCCAATTGCTTCGCATCCTTCTAATGTTAATAATGCTCCAATCTCGTCCTGTTTTAGCATGTTAATATCGTTTTTTGTCTGAATAAACTTCATTCCTGGTAGCGATAGAATTTCATTATGAAAAATATCTATCATTTGCAGCGCAACTTCAAAACGCTTTTCATACGCTACTGTTTCTGGTATATATATAGCAAAGCATTGTATACTTCCTTTTCTTTTCATTAATTGTTCAAATGTAATATGTAATTGTGAATCGTTTTGAAAGTCTTTTTTTCCCTTTGCACTCCATAACTGAAAGAGTACATCGCAATGTGCATCAAAAATTTTCATTTTCATTCCTCCATTACAAAAACAACCTGTTTGCATACATGCAAACAGGTTGTTTCAACTTAACGAGGTTCTACAATTAATTTTATCGCTGTACGCTCTTCACCATCAATCATAATATCTGTAAACGCTGGGATACAAATCAAGTCCAAACCGCTAGGCGCTACAAATCCTCTTGCAATTGCTACTGCCTTTACCGCTTGGTTTAATGCACCTGCACCAATAGCTTGAATTTCTGCTGTTCCGCGTTCGCGAATAACACCTGCAAGTGCACCAGCTACAGAATTAGGGACCGACGTTGCTTTAACTTTTAATATTTCCATTCCGCGTTTCCTCCTCGTTTCTATAAAAAGTAATAGCAATTATTTCACTTTAACTTATATTCACGAGGAATGGCACGTATTCCTGCTAAATTTCTGTAATTTTTCTAAAAAATTAAAATATAACGAATTCTCTAACTTTTTGTTAAAAATCAGTCAAAAAATGGCTGGTCATCATTAATTAAAATGCGCTCAATTTTCTTTGCTTTCCCTGTATTAGGATCCACATCAATTAACACTGCACTTAATTGTGTTCTACCATTCGTCACTTCAAAACGCACTGGTAAGTTCGTTAAAAACTTCTTCAATACCGCTTCGCGATCCATACCTAAAATCCCATCATATGGGCCTGTCATACCAACATCTGTAATATAAGCTGTTCCGCTTGGTAAAATACGATTATCAGCTGTAGGAACGTGTGTATGTGTACCTACTACCGCTGTAGCACGACCGTCTACATACCAACCTAACGCCTGCTTCTCACTTGTTGTTTCAGCATGAAAATCAACAAAGATAATGTTTGTACGTTTTTTTGCAATACTGATTAACTCATCCACTTTACGGAATGGACAATCAATTGGAGGAAGGAAAGTACGTCCTTGTAAGTTAATAACTGCAACTTCTGTTCCATTACAATTTACAAAGATAAGCCCTTTTCCCGGCGTTCCTTCTGGGAAGTTAGCTGGTCTTGCAAGATATTTTGCATCATCGATAAATTCAAATACTTCACGGTTATCCCAAGCGTGGTTTCCAAGCGTAACCGCTTGTGCCCCGCACTCTAAAAAGTTTCGATATATTTTTTCCGTAATTCCACGTCCACCCGCAGCATTTTCTCCATTAATAATTGTTACTGTCGGTGTATATTTCTTCTTTAATGCCGGTACGTACTGTTGAATCATGTCTCTACCAGGAGATCCTACTACATCCCCAACAAATAATATTCTCATATGTCTTACCCTTTCTATGTACTACATTTTTTATTACCATACTATAACCTTAAAGCTATTTCCTTACAACAGTTACAATTTATCTATTATAAGTTTCTTTCACTTGCATACTGCTCATAAATAATTTTCTTTATTTTACCCAATTCCAACACAAAAAAATAAAGTGGTGTTTCACCACTTTATTTTGCGTATTCCACTGCACGTGTTTCACGAATAACAGTTACTTTAATATGTCCTGGATAATCCAGTTCATTTTCAATACGTTTTCGAATATCACGAGCTAAACGATGAGCTTCTAAATCATCAATTGTATCTGGTTTTACCAGAATACGAACTTCACGTCCTGCTTGAATTGCGAAAGATTTTTCTACGCCTTCATAAGACTCTGAAATTTCTTCTAACTTTTCAAGACGACGAATGTAATTCTCAAGCGTTTCACTACGAGCTCCCGGTCTTGCAGCTGATAATGCATCTGCTGCAGCAACTAGAACTGCAATGATAGAAGTTGGTTCTGTGTCACCATGGTGAGATGCGATACTGTTTATTACAACAGGATGCTCTTTATATTTCGTTGCGAGTTCAACACCAATTTCAACGTGGCTACCTTCTACTTCATGATCGATTGCTTTTCCGATATCATGTAATAGACCAGCACGTCTTGCTAGTTTTTCATCCTCACCAAGCTCCGCTGCCATAAGTCCAGTTAAGTATGCAACTTCCATAGAGTGTTTTAAGACGTTTTGTCCGTAACTTGTACGGTATTTTAAACGACCTAAAATTTTAATTAAATCTGGATGTAAGCCATGAACACCCACTTCAAACGTTGTTTGCTCTCCGACTTCACGAATATACTCGTCCACTTCACGTCTTGATTTTTCGACCATCTCTTCAATACGCGCTGGGTGAATACGTCCGTCCTGTACTAGTTTATCAAGAGCGATACGAGCTGTTTCACGACGAATCGGGTCAAATCCTGATAGAATTACAGCTTCTGGTGTATCATCGATAATAAGGTCAATACCTGTTAACGTTTCTAACGTACGAATGTTACGACCTTCACGTCCGATAATACGTCCCTTCATTTCGTCATTTGGAAGATTTACAACCGAAACGGTTGTTTCAGCAACATGATCAGCTGCACATCTTTGCATTGCAAGAGATAAAATCTCTTTTGCCTTCTTATCCGCTTCTTCTTTCGCGCGAACTTCACTTTCTTTTACCATAACGGCAATTTCATGAGAAACTTCACTTTCCACTTTACCAAGAATAATTGCTTTCGCTTGTTCGCGGGTCAGATTGGAAATGCGCTCTAATTCTGTTTGTTGCTTTTGAACTAACTCTCCCACTTTGCTTTCCAACTCTTCAATCTGTTGTTGTTTCGCTACAAGAGATTCCTCTTTCTTTTCTAACTGTCGCTCGCGGTTATCGAGCGTTTCGTCTTTACGATCAAGGTTCTCTTCTTTTTGCATTAAACGATTTTCTTGTTTTTGTAATTCGCTTCTACGGTCACGAATTTCTAATTCAGCTTCTGTACGAAGTGTATGAATTTCATCCTTTGCTTCTAAAAGCGCTTCTTTCTTAAGTGCTTCAGCATCACGATTCGCTTCGTCTAGAATACGTTTTGCTTCATTAGCTGCACCATTAATCTTCGCTTCAGCAATAGACTTTCGAACAAAAAAGCCAACAACTGCACCGACTGTTGCAAGCAAAATGGAGATGAGTATCCAAACTGTACTACTACTCATGATTTCACCTCCCCTTGCTATGAATGAAAAAAGACTGTCGGCATGTACATTGAATTACAACGTACAGCAAAGACCGTCGTCCCGCTTTTTTAAGGGACTTTCTTCATTTCACAATTAAAATGTCATATTATTATTTCGGCAAGATTTAAGTCTTACTCCGAATATTACTTCTCTTCTTGAGAAGAGTATATCGTATATAAGAAAAAATATACATTCTCATTGTATCTATCGCAATTTTCATTGTCAAGCGTTGTCTACTTTTACTTTCTTTACCTTCAGCCCTGAATCTTATATGGATTAAAAAAACAGACGGCATATTATCCTGGAAAACCTTAGAAAATCCCAATTCATTCACTTAAAATATATGAATATTCCCCTTTACACATAGCCTTTTGGATAGAATAAATATTTTATCTCCAGCTATATACAACGCTTTCATAGTGGATTAAAAAATAAAAGACACGGGACCGTGTCTTTTATTTTTTAATCTTGACGAGTTGAATCTTCCGTGTCTTCAACACCAGAGTTTTCACCAATTCCGTGATGTTCACGAACAAAGAAGGCAATTTCTTCTCTTAAATCCGTATTCTCTTTTAAGAATTGCTTCGAATTTTCACGACCTTGTCCTAAGCGTTCTTCATTATAAGAGTACCAAGCACCGCTCTTTTGAACGATATCAAGTTCAGAAGCCATATCTAAGATTTCACCTTCTCTTGAAATACCTTCTCCGTACATAATATCAACTTCAGCAACACGGAATGGCGGTGCTACTTTATTTTTAACTACTTTTACTTTCGTTTTATTACCAACAATATCGTTACCTTGCTTTAACTGCTCAGCACGACGTACTTCAAGACGGACAGTTGAATAGAATTTCAACGCACGACCACCTGGAGTTGTTTCTGGGTTCCCGAACATAACCCCAACTTTTTCACGAATTTGGTTGATAAAGATTGCGATTGTTTTTGATTTGTTGATTGCACCTGAAAGTTTACGAAGTGCTTGTGACATTAAACGTGCTTGTAAACCAACGTGAGAGTCACCCATGTCCCCTTCGATCTCAGCTTTCGGTACAAGAGCTGCCACAGAGTCAATTACGATAATATCAACCGCTCCACTTCGTACAAGTGCTTCTGCGATTTCTAGTCCTTGCTCCCCTGTATCAGGCTGTGATAATAGTAATTCATCTATGTTAACACCTAATTTTTGTGCATATACAGGATCCATTGCATGCTCCGCATCAATGAACGCTGCTTGTCCACCTTGACGCTGTACTTCCGCGATTGCGTGTAATGAAACTGTTGTTTTACCTGAACTTTCAGGTCCATAAATTTCAATAACACGGCCACGTGGGTATCCGCCTACCCCTAGTGCCACATCAAGTGCTAAAGAACCACTTGAAATTGTAGAAATTCTACGCTCCGCTTGTTCTCCTAATTTCATAATTGAACCTTTACCGAATTGCTTCTCTATTTGTTTTAACGCCATATCTAATGCCGCTTGACGATCGCTCATTCAAAATTCCTCCTTAACTAAATTGCTAATCTTATTATACCTATTTTCAATTCAATTTGCCAACAAAAATCGAACATTTATTCGTTTTTTTTATTTTATATCGAATAAAACTAGGTTTTCCAACAAAAAAAACTAGAAGAAATTTATATCTCTTCTAGCTTTTTAAATAAATGATAAAATCCATATTTTGTAGAGCGTTCTCTAATTTGTTGACGACTTCCACTTAAATTAAGCGAGAAGACTACAGCTGGTTCATCTTTAATCACCAATCCAATAAATACTGTTCCTGGTTCTTTATGCTCTGAAGCATCCGGTCCTGCCACCCCAGTGAAACTAATTCCGATATCTGCTTTTAACAGTTCCTTTACATTTTCAGCAAGATAGCGAGCACACTGTTTACTAACCGCGCCATCAGTACGTAACACTTCTTCAGGTACATGTAAAATTTGTTGCTTCACATCATTTTGATAACAAATGACACCGCCTTTAAATACAGATGAAACACCAGCATTTTCTGTTACTTGATTTCCAAAAAGACCACCTGTTAAACTTTCTGCACACGCTAAAGTTAACCCTTTTTCCTTCAATAGCCTTATTGCCTTGTAATGAAGGAAATCTTGGTCATATCCGTAGAAAAATTCTCCTACTCTTTCTAAAATCAAATCTTCCACATGCTGAATCAGTTTCTCCGCCTCATCAGCATCATGATGTTTGGCAGTTAAACGTAATGTCACTTCGCCATCATTTGCAAGTGGTGCAATGGTTGGGTTCGTTTGTCCATCAATTAAATCTTGAACTTTCACCTCTAATTGAGATTCCCCAATACCAAAAAAACGAAGAACACGAGAATAAATATTTTCCCCCGTTGTAAACTTACATAAAAAAGGCTCTACGTAACTTATATACATCGGCTTCATTTCTTTTGGTGGTCCTGGTAATAAAATATAAACTTTTCCGTTCGTATTTAATCCCATACCAGGCGCCATACCGTGATCATTCGCAAATACAGTCGATCCATTTAAAACGAGCGCCTGCTTTTTATTATTCTCCGTAAATTCACGGCCTGTACGCTTAAAATAATCGCTTATCGATGTTAATGCCTTTTCATCATACACAAGCTCTTCATCTAAACTAGACGCTATTGTTTCTTTCGTTAAATCATCTTTTGTCGGTCCTAATCCACCTGTAAAAATGAGCATATCAGCTCGTTCTTCAGCCAATTCAATTGCCTTCTGTAATCGCTTGTTATTATCCCCAACAACAGTATGGTAGTACACGTTAATTCCGATTGAAGCTAACTTTTCAGATAAAAACTGGGCATTTGTATTTGCAATTTGTCCAAGTAATAATTCCGTTCCAACCGCAATAATTTCAGCATTCATCCCAATTCCCCCATAAACTTCTATTTTGAGTTTACAAAAGCATCTTTATTTTTCCAGAAATAATCCCATCCTGAAATAACGGTAAAGAATAATGCAATCCATATGAAAATATCTGCAACTGGAATATGAAGTAGATTTAACGGTACATCATGTAATAAGTATGCTGCAATCGCAATAATTTGTGTCCATGTCTTAATTTTCCCTAGCTGATTTGCTGCAACTACTTCTCCTGTCCCAGCAAGTACAAGGCGTAAACCTGTTACTGCAAACTCACGGCTTATAATTACAATAACGATCCAAGCAGGTACATATTGCATTTCTACCAATGTGATAAGTGCTGCCGAAACAAGTAATTTATCTGCTAACGGGTCAAGGAATTTCCCTAAATTCGTTACAAGATTATACTTTCTTGCATAATGTCCATCAATCCAATCTGTAGCCGAAGCAATAATAAAGATAAGTGCCCCTACTAAATGTTGAATTGGTAACTCTACATCACCAATTATAAATGAGCCCCACTCAAAGGGCGCTAACATAATTACCATAAAAATTGGAATTAAGAAGATTCTAGATATTGTAATTTTATTTGGTAAATTCACAGCTATTCCTCCATCATGTCAAAAACATTTGTTCATTGAAAAAAGTCATCGAAGCGATGACTGTTATTGCGCAGCTTGCCCTATCCCTTGGTTTTTTATCACCAATCTTTGGTGATATTCTTTTGCTGGATCTAATGGGAAAGTAACCACTTGGCCATTCAGTTTAATTTCAACATTCGGTGCACTTCCAATATTAAGCCGCACTTCTTTTACTGTTGATAAATCACGTTTTTCTGTTTGACCACTTTGTACTGTAGTGTTTAGAATTTCGTTACCCGCATCATCTTTAACATCTACATAGCTTGCACCCTTCGCTGAAATTTCCAGTTCTAATGTTTTATTATTATGAATTTCCAAAGTAGATACCTTACCACTCGTTCCAACTACCTTCACTTCTTGTTGTCCAGTTGGTTGCGCTGGTTGCTCTTCTTTCTTTGGTTCTTCTTTCTTTGGTTCTTCTTTTTTTGGTTCTTCCGCTTTCGCTTCATCTTTCTTCGTATCTAACGGAGAATTTTTTGCTTTTTGAACCTCAATTTTCTCACTTTGAGCATTTGGAACTTGCCTATCATCTTTTCCAGTTAACGCTTGAATAACAAACCAGACTACCACTCCAAATGCGATTACTAACAACGCAATCAAAATTTTGGGCATATGATCCGCAATTGGCCATGATGAAGATTTTTGCATTGTTTCTTGTGTTTTTTGTCCAGTTGATACTTGTGGAACTTCACGTTTTTCAGACTGTGGTATCGTACTCTGATATTCCACAAGCAGTTCCTCTCCATTTAATCCAACAGCATCTGCATATTGTTTAATGAATGCACGCGCATAAAAAGCTCCTGGCAACACATCATAATTGCCTTCTTCAATCGCTACTAAATGGCGTTTTTGAATTTTTGTAATCTCATGCAGCTGATCAATAGATAAGCCTTTCGCTTCTCTTGCTTCTGTCAGCTTTTGTCCTAATTCCGTCACTACTAACACCTCAATATTTCTTTAAAAGTCGAACATAGAGAAATTGTTTTGCGTACCTTGCTCAATTTCATCTACTAAATTATATTGAATTTCTTCATCATAATCGTTACGCAATTCGATAATATAATCAAAATCATCCAATGTGTATTCTGACTGACTCACAAACACATCCGGATGTTCCACAACTTTCGTTGCAGGCAATCTCATGATTTCACGAACGAGCTGCCAGTGTCTTTCATTTGCACGCTTTGTCGACACAATTCCATCTAGTATGAAAATATTATCGTCGCTATACTCATCTTCAATCAATTGGCTACGAACAGTTTGCTTAATGAGAGTAGATGATACGAATAACCATCTCTTATTTGCACAAACACTTGCGGCAACAATAGATTCTGTTTTTCCGACACGAGGCATTCCTCGTATCCCAATTAATTTATGACCTTCTTTTTTCATTATCTCCGCCATAAAGTCTACAAGCAATCCTAATTCATCACGCACAAATCGAAATGTTTTCTTATCATCTGCATCTCGTTGTATGTACCTACCATGTCTAACTGCTAGCTTATCTCTAAGCTTTGGCGGACGATATTTCGTTACCGTTATATTATCCATCGTATTTAAAATTGATTCAAGTCTAGAGATTTGTTCTTGATTATCACACATAAGCAAAAGTCCACGTCGTGCATTATCTACACCATTAATTGTGACAATATTGATGCCAAGCATACCGATTAACGAAGAAACGTCACCAAGTAAGCCAGGTCGGTTTTTATGTATTTCATATTCAAAATACCATTCAATCATCCAAGATCACTCCCCTACGCTTACTTTACACCTACGTACTATATTATATGATTTCACCTTAATAGGGAAGCTAAATGTATAATCTATTCCTCCTAATTACTATACAAAAAAAGTAGAGAGGAGAAGCTCCTCTCTACTTTTACTTATGTTGTACAAACTTCACCATTAAATTTGCAATTGTATGTTGCTCTTGTTCATCAGCAACTTTCCAAAGCTCAGACAATAATTTTTCTTGATCGTTGCGCGCTTCTACTTCATTTGCTAAATAATCACCAACACGAAATGCCATATCTGATACGGCACCACCATCAAGCCCTTTTCCCCCCGCTTGTTCTAAACGTTCTCCTAAAAAGCTCTTCCACTGATCAAAATTATCTAACACTGACATGTTTAAGCACCTCACTATTTTAGTAATAGAATCATGCTTAATTTGTACAATTTCTTGTTTTTTATGTAAGAATTTTTTAGCAATGCCAACCGCCATTCACTCCGATAATTTGCCCCGTAATATAAGAAGCTTCTGGCGAAACGAGGAATGATACTGTTTTTGCTACCTCTTCGGGTAGTCCTATTCTACCTAATGGAATATCTTCAGCAATTTCATTTTTATCATCTTCTGAAAATACATTTAACATTTCTGTTTCGATCGCACCTGGCGCTACCGCATTAACGCGCAATCCACTTAGAGAAACTTCTTTCGCTAAAGCCTTCACATATGAATTTTGTGCACCTTTCACCATTGAGTACAGCACCTCACAAGACGCTCCTATTTGCCCCCAAATGGATGAAATAACAACAACATTACCACTTCTCCGCCCGATCATCGGTGGAAGCGCCATCGATAAAAGTCTATATACACTCTTCACTTGAAGCTCCACCATATAATCTAATTCTTCATTCGTAACATCTGTTACTAATCCAAATATACTCTTTCCAGCTGCGTATACAATAACATCAATAGGATGTTCGATTTGTCCCCACAATTTCTCTGCTCCATCGATAGAAGCTAAATTTGCTTGCACAGGAATCACTGCATCAAACTCCTTTTGTAACCCCCTTATCTTCTCTTCGCTTTTATTGTAATGAATATAGACTGTATAACCATCCTCGATTAACTGCTTCGAAATAGCAGAGCCAATCCCTCCGCTTCCTCCAGTTACTAATGCATACTTTTTCATAAATTCCCTCTCTTATCTTTTTATGTATAAATAAATAATACCCTCATCTTACCATTTGGCAATAACCAAACGTTAGATGAGGGATATAGATACTGCGTTTTTTATTCACATATTACTTCATTTTTTTGGTAACACTTGGCAGACACTCATTTTCTCTTCAATTAATAATGTTTTTGCTGCTTGTTGTAGGTCTTGAACAGTTAATCCTTCTAACACTGTAAGAGCATCAAATAAACTAGATTCATTAAACGCATATCGTGTAAACTGATTTGCAATATATTCAGGTGAATTCAACGATCGTAAAAATCCGCCAATTTTCTTTTTCTTCACCCGTTCCAGCGCAGTCTCATCTAACTGATCATAATTCGTTTGTAGTAAAATACCTTTTAATCGCTCTGCCAATTCATCAGGGTGCTTCGTATCTCCACCAACCATTGCAAAACCGAAGTTATTTTCTTCTGTATAGTCATACGAGAACGAATCATCAATAAGACCTTCATTATATAAAGATTCGTAATGAACTGACCCTTTTCCAAATAAATAATCTAAAAGTAATGTAAGTGCAATTTCTTGTTTTAACAGAGCTTGCCCTTTTTCTTTTAAATTCGTTGCCTTAATACCAACTAAACATTTTGGAGTTTGAACAGGCATTGAAATAATCTTTTTCTTTTCATTTACTTCTTCTGGTTCCTCTTCAAAAGAGCGAACGATTTCTGGTTGATTTTCGTAATCTTTTTTCGCTTGATTTTCACGAACTAAATCCATTGTTTTTTCAGGATCAATCGCTCCAACAACAAATAATAACATGTTGCTCGGATGGTAAAAAGTCTCATAACATTCATACAGTAGGTCTTTTGTAATTTTACTAATGGACTCAATTGTCCCTGCAATATCAATTTTAATTGGATGTTTCACAAACAAACTATCGATTAACCCAAAGTATAAACGCCAGTCTGGGTTATCTTGGTACATTTGAATTTCTTGACCGATAATACCTTTTTCTTTTTCAACCGTTTTTTCAGAGAAATACGGTTCTTGTACAAAGTCTAACAACGTATTTAAATTTCTTTCTACATTTGATGTACAGGAAAAGAGATAAGCGGTTCTTGTAAAAGATGTAAAAGCGTTCGCTGAAGCACCTTGTTTACTAAACAATTGAAACGCGTCATGGTCCTCTTTTTCAAACAATTTATGCTCAAGGAAATGAGCAATTCCATCTGGTACACGAGTCATGTCTTCTTTTCCAAGCGGTACAAATGTATTATCAACAGAACCGTACTTCGTCGTAAATGTTGCAAATGTTTTGTTGAAGCCTTGTTTCGGTAAGATATATACGTCTAATCCATTCGGAAGTTTTTCATAATATAGCGTCTCTTTTAATTGCTCATACACAATTTTCTCCATTTATTCTCCCTCCGTTCCATGTAAAAAGTAAATTGTATCTAGTTCAATATTATTAGCAACTTTCACAATCTCTTCTTTCGTCACGCTTTCTATGCCCGTTAGCCATTCTTCAACTGGACGCGTACGCTCTGAAATCACCCCGTGATAAAGCATTTCAACAAAACCACGTGGTGTATCAATTGCCTCTAAGATTTGATTTTGAATTACACTTTTCGTTTGCTGAATCTCTTCCTCTGAAAAATCACCGCTTTGCATTGCTTTCATCTGTTCTTTAATAATTTCAACAGCTTTTTCAAAGTTCTTCGCTTCAATTCCAGACATAACGAAGAGCAAACCTTTATGACTTTCAAATCTCGATGCTGCATAGTACGCTAAACTATTTTTTTCACGGACATTTACGAATAACTTCGAATGAGAAAACCCTCCAAATAATCCGTTAAACAATTGTAATGCAAAATAATCTTCATCTTTATACGTAATGAATGTGCGATAGCCGATATTTAATTTACTTTGCTTTAGTTCTTGTTTTTCAACAATTTCTTTTTCTTCATTATTTCGTTTATGAAGAAGTACATTTCTCTCTTTCATAGCGCGAGGTGAAATCGAAAAATACTTATTTACAAGCTCCACAGCATCTTCTGAAATATCACCAATGATATATAAATCCATTTCATCTTCAGCTAACACTTTTTGATAATATTGATACAAACTTTCATTTGTAATAGAAGCAACACTTTCTTTTTTTCCATTTGCACTTAAGCGATATGGTTCTACTTTGCACATTTCTGCAATTAAACGCTCGTTTGCATAACGCATTTTATCATCATAAGTAGCTTCAATTCGTTGCAAGAGTGCTCGTTTCTCACTTTCTACAATAGAAGATAGAAAACCGTCCCCTTCTGTTGCTGGATGTAAAACAATATCAGATAACATAGAAAGCGCTTTTTCAAATAACGGTGGTGCATCGCGTAAATATGTTTCATTTGCAATGTCTACATAAATAGAGATGATATGGTCTTCTCCTTTTTTACTTACATCTACCGCTAAAGAAGATCCATATAATTCTTCTAAATATTGACGAAGACGAATTACAGAAGGCAGTTTTTCTGTCGCACTTTGTAATACGTACGGCAATAGGGCACGCTCTGTCACCGTCTCCTCATTTAAAGGTGCTTTAAAACGAAATACAAAGGTATTTGTTTTAAATTTATCAGTCGGAATAATATGTACTCGCAAGCCACCTAATTCATGCAGTTGCTGTTCCATTAGTTTCATTAATAGCCCTCCTTTACGTATGTAGGAATATTCCTCTTCAATATACAGTTTTTAGAAATAAAAAATCAAATTTTCTTCCTTATTATGCTTACATTTGAGTCTTTCTAAAAACTTTAATATGTAAGGAACATAGTAAAATTCCGTATTAAATATATTCTATGTAAAAAAGCCCGCACTAATGTGCGAGCTTTTTTTATACTTTCTAAATACTCATCGTTTTCCTTTTTCATAAGGCGTTCCTAATGCTTTCGGAGCTTCAGATCGGCCTACAAAACCAACGAGTGCTAATATTGTAAATACATACGGTAATATCGTTAAGAATACACTTGGAATTTCTTTTAATATAGGAATTGTACCACCTGTTATCCCAAGTGATTGAGCAAATCCGAAGAACAGCGCTGCTCCAAGAGCACCAAGTGGATTCCATTTACCAAAGATCATAGCTGCTAGTGCTAAGAAACCTTGTCCAGTAATTGTAGCACCTGAGAAGTTACCAGAAATCGACATTGCGAAGACCGCACCACCCACTCCTGCAAACATTCCAGATATACAAACTGCAATATAACGCATTTTATATACATTAATCCCCATCGTATCTGCTGCCATTGGATGTTCACCAACAGCACGAAGACGAAGACCGAACGGTGTTTTATAAATAATGTACCAAACAACAAATGCTAAAATAATGGCAATATACGACGTTAACGGTACATTTGAGAAAAAGATTTTCCCGATTACCGGAATATCCGAAAGTCCTGGAACATCGATTTTTTCAATTCGGTATTGAATAAAATCAGTCTGTCCTTTACCAAAGATTTTCTTAATCGCAAATACTGTTAAACCGAGAGCCAAAAAGTTAATCGCTACCCCGCTTACTACTTGATCCGCGCGGAATGTAATGGACGCTACTGCGTGAAGAAGTGCAAATAACCCACTACCAATAGCTGCAAATAATAGTGCAATCCAAGGAGTCATTGCTCCCCACGTATCACCCATTAATAACGTTGTAACGATACCAGTAAATGCACCAAATAACATTAAACCTTCTAAGGCTATATTTACAACCCCAGAACGTTCACTGAACACTCCACCTAACGCCGTAAAAATAAGTGGCGCTGCCGTATATAAAGTACCAGTCACAAGAATGGCTAAAATATCTATAAAGCTCATTTATTTCCCCTCCTTGCTCATGCGTGTAAGTGCCCAGCGTAAAACATAACTGCAAGCAACAAAGAAAATAATACATGCGATAATAACATTAATTAACTCAGAAGGTACATCTGCTTCAAAATTCATTTGCGGGGCTGCACTTTTCAAACCACCGAACAGTAAAGCCGATAATAATATACCAAACGGATTATTTCCTCCAAGAAGAGCTACCGCAATCCCATCGAATCCAATACCAGTAAACGATGTCATTGCCGTCATACTTTGGAATGTTCCTAGACCTTCCATTGCCCCACCAATTCCAGCAAAAGCGCCAGCAATTGTCATTGATAATACAACATTACGAGAGACTTTCATCCCTGCATATTGCGATGCATTTTGGTTAAAACCAACCGATTTCAACTCATATCCTAACGTAGTTCTATCTAATACGAACCACATTACAATAGCAATTAAAATAGCTACAACAATTCCCCAGTGCAAACGAGATCCATCTGTCAATGAAGATAGCCAATCAGAAGCTAATGAAGCACTCGCTTGTACATCATAAGATTTCTCATTACCTTCATGTATAAAACGTTTAATAAGATCATACGTAACATAAAGTGCAATGTAGTTCATCATAATTGTGACAATTACTTCATTTACTTTAAGCTTTCCTTTTAAATATCCAGGTATAAATCCCCATAAACCACCGGCAATCGCGGCTACTAAAATAGATAACGGAATATGCAAAAATGCTGGTAACGATACTGCATATCCAAACCAGACAGCGGCAAGCCATCCAACTAATAATTGTCCTTCTACCCCAATGTTAAAGAGACCTGTACGAAACGCAAATGCAACAGACAGACCAGCTAACACGAGTGGAATCATCGTACGTAGCGTCTCACCGATAGCCTGCGGATTTCCAACCATTCCTTCCCAAAGCGCTGCATACCCAACAATTGGATCATATCCACTAACTAACATTACAATGGCACCAACAAGTAAACCAAAAATAACGGATAATACAGGAACTAAAATGTTAATTGTTCGCTCCGTTAAAAATTTTTTAGCCATTTGTATTCACCTTCTCTTTCTCCGTTCCGCCAGCCATCAACAAACCAAGCTGTTGTTCATTTGTTTCTTTCGCATCGACAATTGCTACAATTTTACCTTCATATATAACAGCAACTCGATCACTTACATTTAAAATTTCATCCAGTTCTAGCGATAGAAGTAATACTGCTTTCCCATTATCTCTCTGCTCGATTAATTTTTTATGAATAAATTCAATCGCACCTACATCTAAACCACGTGTTGGTTGTGCTGCAATTAATAAATCTGGATTACGATCTACTTCACGTGCAATGATAGCTTTCTGCTGATTTCCACCTGATAGAGCACGCGCTAATGTTTGTTCGCTAGGCGTACGTACATCAAACTGTTCAATAAGCGCCTTTGCTTTCTCTGTGATTTTGCTAAAGTTTAAAATCCCCTTCTTTGAAAATGGATTTTTATAGTATGTTTGCAAAACTATATTGTCTTTAACAGAAAAATCAAGAACTAGCCCGTGTTTATGACGGTCTTCTGGAATATGACCAATTCCTTCCTCTGTAATTCTTCGAACAGGCCAATTCGTTATTTCTTTTCCTTTAATTGCAATAGAACCTGACTCAACTTTTCGTAAACCAGTAATCGCCTCTATTAATTCACTTTGACCATTTCCATCAATCCCTGCAATACCAACGATTTCTCCTGCACGAACAGTTAAGTCAAGGCCTTTTACAGCAGGTAATTGGCGTGCATCATGAACGACAAGATTCGCAACAGACAGAACCTCCTCTTTCGGTTTGGCCCCTATTTTTTCTGTTTTAAAATTCACTTGACGTCCGACCATTAATTCTGCAAGTTTATGTTCATCCATTTTCGCAACGTCAACTGTACCAATTCCTTTACCTTTACGAATAATTGTGCAACGATCGCAAACTTCCATAATTTCTTTTAATTTATGTGTAATAAGAATGATAGATTTTCCTTCTTGCACAAGCTTTTTCATAATTTGAATCAACTCATGAATTTCTTGAGGAGTTAACACTGCAGTCGGTTCATCGAATATTAAAATCTCCGCACCACGATAAAGCGTCTTTAATATTTCAACCCTTTGCTGCATCCCAACCGAAATATCTTCAATCTTTGCATTTGGATCAACAGCTAAACCGTACTGTTCAGATAATTGTTTAATTTCTTTTGCAGCCTCTTCAACAGCTATTTTCCCTTTTCTCTTCGGCTCATTTCCAAGAATGATATTCTCTGTAACTGTAAAATTATGAACAAGCATAAAGTGCTGATGGACCATCCCAATTCCAAGGTCATTTGCTATATTCGGATTTGTAATTTTTACAGGGGTTCCTTTAATTTTAATTTCGCCCTGTTCTGGTTGATACAAACCGAACAGTACATTCATCAACGTTGATTTCCCTGCACCATTTTCTCCAAGTAAAGCGTGTATCTCTCCCTGTTTTACTTGCAGCGTAATATCGTCATTCGCTACAATACCTGGGAATACTTTTGTAATATTGTTCATCTCAATTACGTATTCCATTTTGTTCCTCCTTCTAGCAGGGAACACTCCCCAATTACACTCTATTAAAAGTATTTTTATATATACAAAGGTTAGTTCTAAGAACTAACCTTTGCTATTGCTCTATCATTATTTCTTTAGAGCAGCTTCGTATGCTTTATATTCATCATCAGTCGCAGGTACTTTAATTTCACCAGCAGTGATTTTCTTCTCAAACTCTTCTATTTTTGTTAAAATTTCTGGGTTTACTTTTTTCACATTATCAGTTGTTTTCGCAATACCAACGCCATCATCTTTTAAGCCGAACTCTTCTACTTTACCGCCTTTTAACTTACCATCTTTCGCTTCTTGCGCTACTTTTGCTACTGCAACATCAACACGTTTTACCATTGAAGTTAAAGTTACGTTTTCAGGCATGCCTTCTTGATTTTGGTCACGGTCAACACCGATTACCCAAACATTTTCACCTTTTTTCTTACGGTTTTTCGCTTCTGTGAATACACCGTTACCAGTTGCACCTGAAGCATGGTAAATTACGTCAACGCCTTGACCGTACATTGCTGAAGCTAATACAGATCCTTTTTCTGGCTTATCAAATGCATCAGCATATTGTGATACAATTTCGATATTTGGATTTACTGCTTTTGCACCAGCTTTAAAACCTGATTCGAATTTTGTAATTAACGGACTCTTCACACCACCAACAAAACCAACTTTATTTGATTTTGTTGTCATCGCTGCTACAGCTCCAACTAGGAATGAACCTTCATGGTCTTTAAATGTAACACTTGTTACGTTCGGCTTCTTTACAACAGTATCTACAATCGCAAATTGCTCTTTTGGATACTGTTCAGCCACCTTTTCAATTGATTTTTCCATTAAGTATCCAATACCAAATGTTGTGTTATAATGATCTTTCGCAAATTTCGTTAAATTTGGAATGTAATCAGCATCTTTACTTGATTGAAGGTAACGATATCCTTCATTTTTCTTTAAATCGTTGTCTTTACCGAATTTTGTTAAACCTTCCCAAGCTGATTGGTTAAATGATTTGTCATCAACGCCCCCAACATCTGTAACCATACCAACCTTAAACTCTTTATCCCCTTTTTTGTCACTATCCGCTTTATCCGAGTTACCACATGCACCTAACACTGTACTTGCTGCTAACGTTAACGATAATAAAAGACCTGTTTTTTTCTTCATACTAGAAACCCCTCCTGAAATGTTTTGTCTAATGATTCATACGCTGCTGTCCCTTACTTCTTGCTGTCACCTCCCTAAAAAGGAACTTCCCTACATACGTTTTCTTAATACGTGGAAGCTAAACTTATCAGCTCTAAAGTAATTAATAGAATATAAGATTGGCTCATCATTTTGATCATAGTGCATTTGTTTTAAAACTAGCAGTGCCGTTTCAGGTTCACATTCTAAAATCGGTGAAATTTTCGGGTGATAACCAATCGGTTCAATGTGAGCAACTGCGTATGTGATACGCTTGTGCGTATTATTATGTATTACTGTAAGCAGCGATTCCTCATTGTATCCCGATAAATCTGGTAATATCTCTTTTGCCAGTTTATCAATGCAATATACAACTGGTTCCCCATCCGCTGTACGAACACGTTCAATCATTACTGCGCTAAAAGCATCTTCACAATTAAATTTCTCTTTTTCTTCTTCTGTTAAAGTTGTTGTAGATGATGATAAAAAGATTGTTCCTGGTGTTTTCCCCACACTAGAAATCATATCTGTAATACTAGAAAGTTGCTCTATTCCAGAAGAAAATAACGGCTTCGCATTTACAAATGTCCCTACACCATGTCTACGAATAACAACATTTTCTTCTTCTAAAATACGTAGTGCTTCCCTTAAAGTTGCCCTACTTACACCAAGTTCTTTCGCTAGATCAAACTCTGAAGGTAACTTTTGTTTTTCTTTGTAAGCCCCATCTTTAATTTTCCCTTTGATGTGATCAATCACCCGCAAATATAGGTGACGACTATCGGATTTTACTGACATAAGACTCCCCCGCATTTCAATTATTCGACCTCTGATGTAAGACTTCTTTTCTCTTTTTTCAACTTACAACATAGTATAAATTACTAAATACTAAAAATAATCGTAATTATCGAATAAATATTAATAATTTTTCAAGATGAAATTTTCACACTTTATCCCATAAAAAAAACTTTGTACCATAAACATTTCTCATATAGAGAAAAAGTTCGGCACAAAGATTCCTTACATCCTTTGTTACACACTTTTCCCCTCATAGTCTAGCAATTCATGGTTGCCAGGTAGAAACTTATGGACCTTATCTCCAAGATTATATGAGGCAGTGATTCTTTTCGAAGTAATCTTACCACTTGCTCCCATATGTGTCAACAGAATTCAACATTTTTCTACATTAAATATCGAACGTTTTGAAAACCAAAACGATAAGCATTCGTATTCTAAAGGGCCCTTAAAGATGTAAGCCCTTTCTTCGTCAGTGACTATAGTATATAACAAAAACAGCATATAAAAAAGCCTAATTGTAAAAACAATTAGGCTTTTTTTAAGAACTTTTTTCTTGCACATCTTTAATGAGTACTCCCCTTGGTTTACTACCTTCATAAGGACCTACTACACCATTCATTTCCATGGCATCAATTAAACGAGCTGCTCGCGTATATCCTACTCTAAATCTACGTTGTAACATAGAAACAGATGCTGTTTGCATTTCTACTACAAGCTGAACCGCTTCATCGTATAATTCATCTTCTACTTCCTGCTTTGTTTCAGGAACATCTTGTGGAATCATATCCTCTTGATATTGCGCTTTTTGCTGCGCAATAACAGATTCTACGACTCTCTCAACTTCATCATCTGATAAAAACGCCCCTTGTACACGAACAGGTTTCGATGCACCAATTGGTATGAATAACATATCTCCACGACCTAGCAACTTTTCTGCACCACCACCGTCAAGAATCGTTCGAGAATCTATTTGGGAAGATACAGCAAATGCAATACGCGATGGAATATTCGCTTTAATAACACCTGTGATGACATCAACTGACGGACGCTGAGTCGCAATAATTAAATGAATACCAGCAGCACGTGCCATTTGCGCTAAACGCATAATCGCATCTTCTACATCCGAAGAAGCAACCATCATTAAATCAGCTAACTCGTCCACAATCACTACAATATATGGTAATTCAGGTTGTTTCGCTTCCGATTGGCTATTATGTTCTTTAATATAATCATTATATCCTTCAATGTTACGCGTACCGCTATGCGCGAATAATTCATAACGACGCTCCATTTCACTCACAACTTTCTTCAAAGCCTGTGATGCTTTTTTCGGGTCAGTTACGACTGGTGTTAATAAGTGCGGAACACCGTTATATACATTTAACTCTACCATTTTCGGATCAATCATCATTAATTTTACTTCATGCGGTTTTGCACGCATTAAAATACTTACAATAATTCCATTAATACATACACTCTTTCCACTACCAGTCGCACCAGCTACTAATAAATGGGGCATTTTATTTAAACGTGCCAATACAGCCTCTCCTGTAACATCACGTCCAAGACCGATTAATAACTTCTCTTCTGGGTGGTTATTCGCCTTTGAATCAAGAACTTCTCTCAGCGTTACCATAGAAACTTCTGAATTCGGAACCTCAATCCCTACAGCTGATTTCCCAGGAATAGGTGCTTCAATACGAATGTCTTTCGCTGCTAAAGCAAGCGCTAAATCATCACTTAAACTAACAATTTTACTTACCTTTACTCCCATATCAGGATACACTTCATATTTCGTAACTGCAGGACCTCTATGTACTTTTGTTACTTTCGCTTTCACACCAAAACTTTGGAATGTACGTTCCAATTTACGAGCATTTTCATAAATTTCCGCATTTTCATTTGTAACTTGCTTATTTTGGGGAAACTTTAATATATCAAGCGAAGGAAGCTTATAATCTTTATTTTCCACATTAGAAAATTGTATAGGAGGTGCTTTCGTTTCACCTTCTAGCGATTCAACGATTTTTTCTCCTCGTTTCTTGTGAGGTTGTTCTTCTGGCGCAGGCGGAACTGCCTCTTCAATAAACGGAGGAGTAATTAAATCATTTTCTTCTATCTGCTTTTCCGTCTCTTCACGTACTGGATAATTCTCAGTAAAATTCGAAATAATTGGTGGACCAATTTCTATTTCTTCTACTGGCTCAATAGCTTCTTCTTGTTCAGCAACACGTTCACGCCTCTTGCTTCTTGTTGTTTTTTTCTTTTCAGTTTGCTCGGCGACCCTTTGAGATTTCCAATCTTTATAATCCCCTTGCATTACTTGAAACTGACTTCTAAGAATTCTCCCTATCGGAGCAAGTACTTCTCCAATATGTTTATTTGTTATACAAAGTATTCCAAGAATAACTAAAATAATTCCAATGATATATGCCCCTACTTCGTCAAATAAGAAGTAGCACGTTGCGAACATCAGTGCACCGAACATACCACCACCTAAATGAACACTATCCGGGCCCTTTTTCATTTCAAGGAAGAAGTAATCTTTTGTACTAACAATTACAGAAGTATTTTGCACAGCTCCATCTTTCGTAAGCAGGTTAAATAATGTAATATGACTAAACATTAATATTGCTAGTACAATTAAATAAACACCTATTAGCCGTTTATTTAAAAGGTTGGGCCATCCCCGCTTTATTACAAACGCAACAGATAAAGCTATTACACCTAACACACCTATTATGTACCACTCACCAAAGAAGAAGCGAAAAAATAACACAAACGATTTCCCTACAACACCTAGCTGTAAAATCGTAATAATCGAAAGTGCAAAAAGAGTCAACCCGACGATTTCATAATACAAAGTTGGCTTTATCGTACGTCTTGCCTTAGCCTTCGTCCCTCTTTGCTTTTGTTTTGCCATTTCTTCACCTCGTGTTCTAAAAATTAAGTACAACTTTCTTATAAAAAAGCTCTACTTACATGTCTTTCTCTCTATTTTTCAGGTCTTTATATCTTCTATTTTTACACTTCTTGTAAAATGTTAAATAAACAGAAGAAAGCAGCCTACTCATGGCTGCTCAACCGTCTTGTTTTTTATATTATACCATAGCTCCTAAACAAAATCCTTCTTTTTGCTAAAAGGTAATTTTCTGTCCAGGCTCAAACTCTAGGTAGTGAGACGGATTCGTACTTAATACACGTACAATAGAGTAACATTGATTATCCTCCTCAGAAACCACTAATTCCACGCCATTTATATTCACAACTTTTTGGCTTTCGCATTGTGAATAATCGGCCGGATACACAAGTTGCTCTGGCATAATTGTATATAAAATCATTGTAGCATTGTCCCTTCTGTACTATTATCCTTGCGTTCATCAATTAATTCGTTTAATTTTCGAAGTGCGCTACCAATACCACCGACACCATCTATAAGACCATACTTCACTGCATCTCCACCTATTACATTCGTCCCAATATCTCGCGTCAAATTCCCTTTTGCAAACATAAGCTCTTTAAAACGATCTTCCGTTACTTTCGAATGCTTTGTCACAAATCGAATGACTCGTTCTTGCATTTTATCCAAATACTCAAATGTTTGTGGCACACCTATAACAAGACCTGTTAAACGAATTGGATGAATTGTCATCGTCGCTGTTTCGGCAATAAATGAATAATCAGTTGAGACCGCAATCGGTACACCGATTGAATGCCCTCCTCCTAAAACAAGAGATACAGTTGGTTTTGAAAGCGAAGCCACCATTTCAGAAATCGCTAATCCAGCTTCAACGTCACCCCCAACTGTATTTAATATTAACAGTAAACCTTCAATTTTCGGATTTTGTTCAATCGCGACAATTTGCGGAATGATGTGTTCATATTTTGTTGTTTTATTTTGTGGTGGCAACTGAATATGACCTTCCACCTGCCCAACAATTGTTAAGCAATGAATACGCGATTCATTCATTTGTGGTACATTTGTCTGTCCAAGTTGCTGAATTTTCTCCACTATAGAAGCCTCTTTTGGAACTTCTTTCGGCTCAGCTTCTTTTTCTTCATTTGTATAACGATCACGTTCTGTCATATCGCATCCCCTTTCACTCGTATATAACTATTATTTCTTAAGTTATGAATTTCATTCGATAGGGTTAAAAAAGAAAAAGATCACCTGTAAAGGTGACCTTCTTTATACTTCCATAATAATCGGTAAAATCATTGGCTTTCTCTTCGTTTCTTCGTACAAGAACTGCCCTAATAATTCACGAATATTTTGTTTCAACATAGACCATTCAATTGTATATTCTTTAATTGATTGTTCAACAATCATACGTACAATATCTGTGGATCGTTCGATTAATGCTTCTGATTCACGAACATATACAAAGCCGCGTGAAATAATTTCTGGACCAGAGATTATTTTCTTTTCATCCTTACCAAGTGTTACAACAACAACTAAAATTCCATCTTGAGATAACATCTTTCTATCTCGAAGAACGATGTTACCGACGTCACCTACACCTAATCCATCAATTAAAACATTACCAGCTTGCACTTTACCAGCTAATTTTGCTTCATCGTCACCAAAAGCAATTACATCGCCTTTTTCTACGATAAAGATATTCTCTCTCGCAACACCTACATCTTCCGCTAAATACGCATGTGCTTTTTGCATACGGAACTCACCATGTACGGGTACAAAATACTTCGGCTTCATTAAATTTATCATCAGCTTTAATTCTTCTTGGCTACCATGACCTGAAACGTGAACTTTTCTTTCACCGTAATAAATAACCTCAGCACCAGATCTAAATAACAAGTCAATAATTTTTGATACAGATACTTCATTTCCTGGAATTGGAGAAGCTGCAATAATAACAGTATCACCTTTACGAATTGAAATTTGTTTATGAGCTTGTTTCGCCATTCTAGAAAGGGCTGCCATCGGTTCCCCTTGACTACCAGTCGTTAAGATGGCTACCTTTTTTTCCGGGAAATTGTCTATTTCTTGTAATGAAATAACCATACCTTCTGGAACATCTAAATAACCAAGACGTCTTGCAATATCTACCACTTTCACCATGCTACGTCCTACTACCGCTACTTTCCTTCCAGTTTCAGCAGCTGCATCAAACACTTGTTGAATACGGTGTACATTGGAGGCAAATGAAGCAACAATAATACGCCCTTCTGAACTATAGAATACTTTAGAAATCTCTATACCAACTTCTTTTTCCGAACCTGTATAACCAGGACGTTCAGCGTTTGTACTATCAGATAACAAGCAAAGTACGCCTTCATTTCCAATTTGCGCCATTTTCCCAAGATCTGCTCCACTATTTCCGATTGGAGTTTGATCAAATTTAAAGTCTCCTGTATATACTACAGCACCTTTTGATGTATGGAAACAAACACCCACAGAATCCGGAATACTATGTGTCGTTCCGAAGAATGACACATTTGTTGAATTAAACTCTACTGTTGAATTCGAGTCAATTGTTTTTAAGTCTACACGGCCTAACATTCCTGCTTCGCCAAGCTTTTCTTGTATAAGTCCTACCGTTAATTTCGTCGCATATACTGGAATAGATAATTTACGAAGCACATAAACAATTCCACCAATATGATCTTCATGACCATGGGTAATAAATAGTCCTTTTACTCGCTCTTGATTTTCTACTAAATATGTAATGTCAGGAATAACAATATCAATCCCAAACATTTCATCTCCCGGGAACATCAATCCGGCATCTACAATAAAGATTTCAGAATCAATTTCAACACAGTACATGTTTTTTCCGATTTCACCTACTCCGCCAAGAGCAAATACTTTAACAGACTCATTCTCTTTTCTCTTCATGTTGTTGCCTGGTTTAAAAATCTTGCAAACACTGATTTCACTAAAATTGCAGAGACACCAGGGGAAACTCTACAACCACCATATATTCACCGTCCAAGACGAATGTCCTTACCGTTATGCGATATCATGTCCTTGTTAATTTTTTAAACCAGGTTTCACCTCTCTTTCATTATATAAATCAAATATCTTATTCGATATGATATGAAAATTTCATTAAATCTTAATTTTTACCAATTTTGCTAAGCATACCCGTACTAAGCTACTTAGCCATATTATAACTGATACAAGAAATAGAACACAAGTTAAATTATGCGAAAGACAAGAGAAGACATTAAAATGAGATTATAATTTAAGAGGGCAAAATTCATATCAGTTTTACTATTTTCCCTACGTAATAAGAGTTTGATGGAAAAATATTCATGTAAATTCTTTACATAAACATGAAACGATATTCACTAAAAAATCTTATCTCTGTAATCAGTTTCTTACTAATTCTCCCCCCTGCCACCCCCTTCTTATTACAGCCTATTAACTATAGCTAATTTTCATCACTTACATATAGTTAGTCAAAATAAAAATGACCTAGTTTCACACTAGGTCATTTTTATTAACGAGGAATAGATTGCATTACGGATTGTAACGTTATTCTTTCTTCTTCCGTTAATGGAAGAAGTGGCAAACGTACAGAACCTACATCTAATCCCACCATTTGTAATGCTGTTTTTACTGGTGTTGGGCTCGGCGCCATAAATAGTGCATCCGTTACTTTTACTAGTAATTGATGTAATTTCTGCGCTTTTTTAAACTCTCCAGCTTGGAATGCAGCAATCATTTCTTGCATTTCATTCCCGATAACATGAGATGCTACAGAAACAATACCTTTTGCTCCAATTGCCATAGCTGGTAATGTTAAACCATCATCACCGCTGTATACTGCAAAGTCGTCCGCTGTTTTTTCAATGATTTCTGTCATTGTTAATACATCGCCACCTGCATCTTTAATCGCAACAATGTTTTCTATTTCTGATAAACGAACAACTGTATCAACGGAGATTTGTACAATAGATCGTCCTGGAACATTATATAGCATTACCGGAAGCGGAGTGCTTTCAGCGATTGTTTTAAAGTGCTGGTACATCCCTTCTTGACTCGGTTTATTATAATACGGTGCCACTAGCATAACTGCATCAACACCAACTTCAGTTGCCTTTTTTGTTAAATCGACAGAAGCATGCGTATTATTGCTACCTGTTCCAGCGATGACGGGCACCCTTTTATCGACAACAGATACGACATGGCGATATAACGCTACTTTTTCTTCTGATGTTAATGTAGGAGATTCTCCAGTCGTCCCTCCTACCACGATTGCTGTTGTACCGTTATCAATTAAATAATTTACCAATTTCGTTGTCTTTGCAAAATCGATATTACCATTTTTATCAAACGGTGTTACCATCGCGGTTGCAATTGTCCCAAAATCTATCATGATCTCACTCCTTATTGTTCCAGTTGCTTTTCTTTTGAAAGCTCAAATGCACTATGTAATGCATTCACAGCCTCCACTAAATCGGCTTCTTTTACAAGAACCCAAATTGTCGTATGACTATCTGCTGATTGCAGAATTTGAATACCTTTTTCCGCTAAAGCTGTGACAATTTTCGCTGTAACCCCTGGAATACCTGCCATTCCAGCACCAACGATAGAAACCTTCGCACAATGCTCTGTCACCACTGGATCATATCCAAGTTGCTTTAAAACCTCAACTGCACGCGCTGATACACTATCCTTTACTGTGTAAGCTACACCAGTAGGAGAAATGTTAATTAAGTCCACACTAATCCCTTCATTAGCCATTTCTTTAAACACGTGTTGTTGTAAATCATATGCAGTTTCTTTTGCAAGCACTTTAATTTGCGTTACGTTTGACACATGGGCAATCCCTGTAACAGGACGTTCTTCTACATCCTGCCCTTTTGTAGCACCATCATATGCCGCAATAAGCGTACCTTCACTATCAGAATACGTAGAACGTACACGAAGTGGTACTTTTGCATGCATCGCAATTTCAACCGCACGCGGATGAACAACTTTCGCACCCTGATAAGCCATGTTACAAATCTCGTTATATGTTACAGTTTGAAGATGACGTGCATCTTTTACGATACGAGGATCCGCAGTCATAACACCTTCAACATCTGTGAAGATATCGATATATTCAGCATGAAGCGCAACACCTAATGCTGAAGCTGAGGTATCACTACCTCCGCGTCCAAGTGTTGTCGTATCTCCATTTTTCGTTTGACCTTGGAATCCAGTCACGACGATAACATCTACATTTTGTAACTCTTCATGTATACGATCGCAATTCATTTCAATAATCTTAGCATTCGTAAAGTCATTATTCGTTACAAAACCAGCTTGCGCACCATTTAATGCTGCTGCTTTTATACCATTCTCATTCAACATGTTAGAGAAAACAATTGCTGAGATTAATTCTCCGCATGATAATAATAAATCTTGCTCACGTTTAGAAATATTAGGTTCCTCTTGATTTACAAGACTTAATAACGTATCAGTTGCATACGGTTCACCTTTACGGCCCATTGCTGATACAACAGTAACTACTTTATAACCAGCAGCTAACGATTTTTTTATATGGTGAAGCGCATGCTTGCGCCCATTGTCATCACGTACTGATGTACCACCAAATTTTTGAACAATAATTTTCATATTTTGCACCTTCTCTTAGCCGTTTACACTAATTGTAATTTTACTAAGCGCTCTGCAATTTGAACAGAATTCCATGCAGCGCCTTTTAATAAGTTATCAGATACGACCCAAAGGTGGAATCCTTTATCATTATTTAAATCTTTACGGATTCTTCCAACGAATACTTCATTTTTACCTACTGCAGTAGCTGGCATTGGATATAACTGCTCTGCTGGATTATCTTGCAGTACAATACCTTCTGCATTTGCAAGTAAGTTTTTCATTTCTTCTACTGTTACGCCTTCTTTATCTACTTCAATGTATACAGACTCGGAATGACCCGATACAACTGGTAAACGTACACATGTCGCAGCTACTTCTAATTCAGGCATATGCATAATTTTTTTCGTTTCATTAATCATTTTCATTTCTTCGAATGTAAATCCATTATCTTGGAATTTATCAATCTGTGGAATAGCATTAAAAGCGATTTGGAAATGCTTTTCGTCACCTGATACAGGTAAAACATTCGCCTTTACTTCTTCGCCATTTAAGATTGCTTGTGATTGTTCATGAAGTTCTTCAATAGCTGCCGCACCAGCACCTGATACAGCTTGATATGTGGAAACGATTACTCGTTTTAAACCATATTGCTGGCGAACTGGCTCAAGAGCTACTACCATTTGAATTGTAGAACAGTTTGGATTTGCAATAATACCATTATGTTCTTTTAAATCATTTTCATTTACTTCAGGTACAACAAGTGGCACGTTTTCTGTCATACGGAATGCACTTGTATTATCAACAACAATTGCACCGCGCTTTGCTGCTTCTGGCGCTAATTGTTTCGATACAGATCCACCTGCACTAAATAGTGCAATATCTACTCCTTCAAAACTTTCAGGAGTTGCCTCTTGAACTGTAAATTCTTCGCCTTTAAATACAAGTTTCTTACCTGCAGATCGTTTAGATGAAAGTAACGTTAACTTCCCAATTGGAAATTCTCGTTTCTCTAAAGTATTTAACATTTGTTCACCAACTGCGCCGGTTGCTCCAACTACAGCGACATGAAAAGTTTTTTGCTTTTCCATCACTATGCCCCTTTCTAGATACCAATCCTTCTATAACTTAGAATTAGAAGGAGCTTACAATGCCCCCTCTAATCTTAATAACGTTAATTTTATCATATTCTACAGTAAGAATGATGGTTTCAACAAAAATTGTACGTTTTTTTCGTTTTTTAATTCATATATCTGAATTTTTCTACAACAACAGGTTGTAATTGTTTTCCTTGTAGCGCTTCCAATACTGTATCTTCAAGTAACTCCATACGAGCTACCATTGAGTTCGGTTTTTTCTCTGGTGCATCTTGGCCAAATGGTACGAAGTAGATGTCTTTTGTAGCCATTAGGCGCATTAGATTTACTCCATTAAGCCCCAACGCATCATTCGTCGAAACAGCTAACACAACAGGCTTCCCATTTCTAAGCGTCGCTTTTGCTGCCATTAATACTGGAGAGTCTGTCATTGCATTTGCAAATTTACTCATCGAATTCCCTGTTAGTGGTGCGATCACCATGCAATCTAGTGGAATTTTCGGTCCTAGTGGCTCTGCGCCAACGATTGAATTAATTGCCTTAAAACCGGTTATTTCTTCGATCTTTTTAATCCATTCTTCCCCTTCGCCAAATCTAGTATTTGTTGATTGGACAGTATAAGAAACAACGGGACGTACTTCTGCACCTTCTGCAATTAACTTCTCTAAATGTGGCATAACTTCTTCATACGTACAATGTGACCCTGTAAATCCGAAACCAATTCGTTTTCCCTTCAAACTCATTTCTCATCATCCTCCTTTGCGATTGCATCCGCTATTAATAACTGAGAAAGAACATTCGCTAATATTTGTCCTGCTGTTTTCGGTGCAACAATCCCAGGAAGACCAGGTGCTAATAATGCCTTCACTCCACGCTTCTCCGCATAGCGAAAGTCCGTGCCACCTGGCTTAGAAGCTAAATCAATAACTAGCGTATGAGCTGGCATTTTTGAAATAACATTCGCTGTCACAACGAGATGCGGAATTGTATTAATAACAATATCGATATTACCTACTTCTTTCTCTATGTCTTGCATATGAAAAGGAGAAAACATCATTTCTGTAATACGAGCAATATGTTCCGAACGTCTCGCTCCAACTTTGACATGTGCTCCTAATGATTGAAAGGCTCTTGCAACACTCATACCAGTTCTACCAAATCCTAAAACCATTACATTTGATCCATGAATTGTGTAATCAGTATGTTGAATAACCATCATTAGTGTACCTTCTACGGTCGGAATAGAGTTATAGATTGCAACATCATCACGATCAAATAATTTTACAAGTTTGCGATTTGTAGTAGCTACGAGATTTTCCAAGTAAGGTGTACCAATACCTGAATATATAGTGAAGTTTTCTGGTGTCTTTTCAATTTGTTCTTTCGTTATGGAAACTTTCTCATTTGAAAAAATAGTATCTACTTCTCCTCTGGCATTCGTCCCTGCAACCGGCAAAATAATTGCATCTAAAGAAGTGAAATTTAAATCTTGTATACTTTCCTTTGCTGCCCCTGTGAAGCCATGATCTAACTGTTCAAACCCTATTAATGAAAGTTTCGCGTCCAGTTCGACTAGCTTGCGAATTACTTCTAGCTGCCGTGCATCTCCTCCTATGACAGCAATATGCATCTCAGTCAACATTCCCTAATTCACCTTCTTTTTCTTTCATTTATAAGAAAAATGCCTACTTTTTCTTTTTCCTCCACATCATATGTAATGTACGAGTTTGAGGTGATTGAAAAACAAAAAGCACACGTGATTTATCTTCTTTATATAAAGATAAAAAAAAGACAACCAAAATGGTCATCTTTCACTATGATCTTGAATGGTTCGTAAGATCGCAAAGTATCATATCATTTCCAACCTTCTTTATTTTGCTCCATTCTACTCTCACTTCTTGCTGTTCTCTTTTAAAACCTCCCCATTTCCCAGCAGGTATAATAAGCGCTTGTATTTTTCCATCTCTCTCATCAATTTCTAAATCTGCATGACCTAAAACTCCCATTTTTTCTGCTCTTTCTAAATCCACAATCTCTTTGCCACTTAATTCACTTAAACGCATTAAATCTCCCCCTATCCTACTTTTTATGAAGGTTATCCTATAATAAGTACCTATTCTGCATATATAAAAAAAATAACCGTATCTCATATAAAAGAGATACGGTTATTTCCGAAAGCGAATGAATTACAAGATCGATTAAAGTTTCATTCCTTTTGGCAGTTTTCCATCTGGACTAATAAGTGCCGCAGAGAATTCATCGGTAAACATATTGCGAATTAACTCGTCTACATTTTGCTTTGTTACAGTGTTTACACTTTCAATAATCTCATCAAGAGAACGATGTTTACGAAGAAGCAATTCGTTTTTACCATTACGGCTCATACGACTATTCGTACTTTCTAAACTTAACATTAAGTTTCCTTTTAATTGTTCTTTACTATTAACAAGCTCTTTTTCTGTAATACCTGTATTTTTCAACGTATTTAACGTTTCTTGCATTGTTTCATACAGTGTATCTAATTGTTTACTACCTGTTCCACCGTAAAGTGTTAACATTCCTGTATCTTCATAAGAAGAGTGATAAGAGAATACTGAGTACGCCAATCCACGTTGCTCACGTACTTCTTGGAATAAACGGCTACTCATACTACCGCCTAAAACATTATTTAATACAATTAAATTATAAATATCTTCGTGTCCCATTTGCAAGCCTTTATATCCTAAACATAAATGAGCTTGTTCTGTTTCCTTCTTACGTGCTACTTTATTGAAATGGAAAATTGGGCTATGTACTTGTTCACGATTTGTTGTCCCTTCGTAACTACCGAAATATTGCTCTACAGTTTGTAAAAATGCTTCATCAATATTCCCTGCAATTGATACAACAACATTTTCAGGTGTGTAATGATCTTTCATATATTGACGTAACGTATCACCTGTAAATGTTTCAAGCGTTTCTTCTGTTCCTAAAATAGGATATCCAAGCGGATGCGTTTCATATGTTGCTTTCGTTAACATATCATGCACAATATCATCTGGCGCATCTTCGTACATTTTTATTTCTTCACATACAACATTCTTCTCTTTTTTCAGTTCTTCCTCATCAAATGTTGAATTAAAGAACATATCTGCTAAAACATCTAATGCATATTTAGCATGCTCATCTAGCACTTTCGCATAGTAACATGTATATTCTTTTGAAGTAAAAGCATTTACTTGTCCACCAATGCTATCAAATGATTCTGCAATCTCTCTTGCACTTCGCGTTTCTGTCCCTTTAAAGAACATATGTTCCAAAAAGTGCGAAACCCCATTATTTTTTTCATTTTCATTTCTTGAACCTGCGTGGATCCATATACCAATCGCAACCGAGCGTACAGTTGGTATATTCTCCATAACAATTCTTACACCATTTTTACACGTATATTTTTTAATCAAAAACTTTCCTCCTAATGCCAGTTTCTCTAAATAATTGCTATTATTTAATGATAACAAGTTTAGAGATGAATGTCATGCAAATGTATTTAATCCACACGTTTTTCATCTAGTAATTCTGTAATATTCCCCACTTTATATCCTTGTTCCTTTAAATTTTTAATCATAGTATCTAGCGCTTCTGTTGTAGATGAAGTAGGATGCATTAGCACAATAGCACCTGGATGTATTTTTCGCATTACTCTCTGCAATAGCACACCCGGTTCTGGCCGCTTCCAATCAATTGTATCTACAGTCCACATAATCGTCCCCATTTGGAAATCATCCGCTATTTTTACTACCTCATCCCGAAAGCTTCCACTTGGCGGAGCAAACCATCTCACTTTCTGATTTGTAGCTGCTTCTATCATTCGATTCGTTTTTTGTAATTGATCTCGTATTTCATCTGTAGACAGCGTTTTCATATTAGGGTGTGTGTAAGAATGATTTCCTACTTCTTGATTTGCATCGACAATCATTTTGGCAAATCGTAAGTTTTCTTTCACCCAGCGTCCTTCTAAAAAGAAAGTCGCCTTCACATCATGTTTTTTCAATATCTCTAATATACGTGGCAAATACTCATTACCCCAGGCCACATTAATTGTTAATCCCACCATCTTTTTATTTGGATGTCCTCGATAAATGGGAGCTGGTGGTAAATCTTCTAAGTGAACACTCGGTGATACTTCCTTAAATTCAAGTTGTTTTTGATCAAACTTCTTGATTTTCTTCATATTATTATAGGACGCTTCTATATCCACTTGTTTTCCATTATACCCAGGCGTCGCCTTCCAAATCTTGTCAATCATCGCATTTTGCGGCATAATCTCGTACTGTTTTACATGCTTTTGAATCTCTTCATACAAGTTATCCTGCGCAAAAACGGAATAAGAGCCACAACCCATATATAAAGAAAATATAAATATGTACGCTAATATACGAGCTTTCATATAAACCCTCCCATTAACTATAAAAAAGAAACCATTTTCTTCTTATCTTTGTTAATTTGAGCGTTATGATGAAAACTATACCTATACTCACATAAAAATCTAAATGAATCACATTTTTTACATAACAAAAAAAGCCAGCTATACTGGCTTTCACTTATTGTTGCTCTTGTGCGTTTTCTTCTTTAGCTGCTTCTTCTTTAGCTGCTTCTTTTTCTTGCTCTTCTTTTAGCAATACTTTTCTAGATAAGTTTACACGACCTTGTTTGTCAATCTCGATAACTTTAACTGAAATCTCATCACCGATTTTCACAACGTCTTCTACCTTACCTACACGCTCAAGTGCAAGTTCAGAAATGTGAACAAGTCCATCTTTACCGCTAAATAATTCAACGAACGCACCGAATTTTTCAACGCGTTTAACTTTTCCTAAGTAGATTTCGCCTACTTGTACTTCGCGAACGATATCTTCGATAATTTTCTTCGCTTTTTCATTCATCTCTTGATTAATTGATGAAATGAATACTGTGCCATCTTGCTCGATGTCAATTTTAACGCCAGTTTCTTCAATGATTTTATTGATCTGTTTACCACTTGGTCCAATAACATCACGAATTTTATCTGGGTTAATTGCCATTGTAATAATCTTCGGAGCATACGCAGATAACTCAATGCGAGGTTCAGCGATAACAGATAACATGTGATTTAGAATGTGCATACGACCAACTTTCGCTTGTTGTAATGCTTCTTCTAAAATCTCACGAGATAAACCATCGATTTTAATGTCCATTTGTAGTGCAGTTACACCTTTTGCAGTACCTGCTACTTTAAAGTCCATATCACCTAAATGGTCTTCCATTCCTTGAATATCTGTTAAAATTGTATAATGCTCACCAGATTTCACTAGACCCATTGCAATACCAGCAACTGGTGCTTTAAGTGGTACACCCGCATCCATCATCGCTAATGTACTACCGCAAATACTCGCTTGTGAAGTAGAACCATTTGACTCTAATACTTCAGATACAAGACGAACTGTATATGGGAAATCCTTTTCAGATGGAAGTACAGGTTCAAGAGCACGTTCTCCTAGTGCTCCGTGACCAATTTCACGACGACCTGGTCCACGCATTGGTCTTGTTTCACCAACACTAAATGAAGGGAAATTATAATGGTGCATAAAGCGTTTTGACTCTTCTACACCTAGACCATCTAAAATTTGCACATCGCCTAATGCACCTAATGTACAAATACTTAATGCTTGCGTTTGTCCACGTGTGAATAGACCAGAACCATGTGTACGAGATAAAATGCCAACCTCTGATGCTAAAGGACGAATTTCGTCACCTTTACGACCATCTGGGCGGATTTTTTCAACTGTAATAAGACGACGTACTTCTTCTTTTACAATTTTATATAAAATCTCACTTACTTGTCCTAATGTATCAGCATCAGCTTCCTCAGCTTCGTAATGCTCAATTACACGCTTTTTCACTACGCTAATTGCATCTTCACGTGCATGTTTTTCGTGCACTTGAATTGCAGAATGCATATCTGTCTCAGCCATTTCACGTACAGCTTGGTTCAAATCAGCATCCACTTCATAAAGTTTCACTGCTGTTTTCTCTTTACCGACAGCTTGTACAATCTCTTCTTGGAATGCAATTAGACGTTTAATTTCATCGTGTCCAAACATAATTGCTTCTAACATTGTTTCTTCAGGTACTTGATCCGCTCCTGCTTCAACCATGTTAATTGCATCTTTCGTACCAGCTACAACAAGGTGCATATCACTTTGTTCTTGCTGTTCTACTGTTGGATTAATAACGAACTCGCCATTAATACGACCAACTGTCGCACCTGCGATTGGACCTTCAAATGGAATATCTGAAATAGATAATGCTAATGAAGAACCAAGCATAGCTGCCATTTCAGAAGAACAGTCTTGATCAACACTCATTACGATGCTGACAACTTGTACTTCATTACGGAAACCATCTGCGAAAAGTGGACGGATTGGACGGTCAATTAAACGACTTGCTAAAATTGCTTTTTCACTTGGACGGCCTTCGCGCTTAATAAAACCGCCTGGGATTTTTCCAACTGCATATAAACGCTCTTCATAGTTTACTGTAAGCGGGAAGAAATCTACATTTTTTGGCTCTTTTGATGCAGTTGCTGTAGATAGAACTGCTGTGTCGCCGTATCTTACTAATACTGCTCCGTTTGCTTGTTTTGCAAGCTGACTTGTTTCAATTGTTAGCTGACGACCAGCTAAATCTATCGAGAAGACTTGCTTTTCCTGACTCATTTAAGTACCCCTCTCAATTTAAAATATTCAATTCTTCTATGTAAATGGATAGTATATCACAATATTCTTTCCTCTAGTATTGCCGAAAATTAAGTAAGCTATAAAGAGTAGAAGATATATTTTTACCTAACAAAAAAGCGGGAATATTCCCGCTTCTTTGACTATCGACGTAAGCCAAGCTTTGTGATTAATTCACGGTAACGTGTGATATCGCTATTACGAAGGTAAGTAAGTAAGTTACGACGTTTACCAACCATCTTTAATAGACCACGACGTGAATGATGATCCTTCTTGTGAGTACGTAAGTGCTCGTTTAGAGTGTTAATTTGCTCCGTTAGGACAGCAATTTGAACCTCTGGAGAACCAGTATCAGTCTCATGAGTTCTAAATTGTGCAATGATTTCATTTTTACGCTCTTGTGTTAAAGCCATCCTATTTCACCTCCTAATAATTAAACCCCCAGTTACCTAGCAAGCATCGGTGAGTCGCAATGCCAAGTAATGGTTGTCATAAAGTACATAACATAGAATACTACTTTTCATTTGAAAAAGCAAGTATATTCTTTACGCTCGCAAAATATTCTTGGGCAACCTTTTTATCTTGAGCGATTTGAGCAACTAACTCATCAATTCCATTAAACTTTTTTTCTTCTCTTATACGCATGTGCCATTCCACTGTAACACTTTGATCGTATATGTCTTTATTAAATTCAAATAGATGCACTTCAATAGATAATTGACGCTCATTCTCTTTGAAAGTTGGTTTATATCCGATATTACATACACCATCATGCCATTCATCATGAACCTTCAATCTTACCGCATATACACCTACAGGTGGCAACAAATATTCATCACTTAAACCTACATTTGCAGTTGGGAAACCAATTTGACGTCCACGCTTATCACCGTGTACAACTGTTCCTTCTACCGTGTAAGCTCTCCCTAAAATAGATGGAATTTGTTCCATTTCACCGTTTCGAATTAACTTTCGTAATGAAGTAGAACTTACTTTTTCTTCTTGATATTCAACTTTTTCGATCACGGTCTGTGTAAACTCCCCTCTTGCATGAAATGGTAAAGTCTCCATCTTCCCTTTTCCTAAACGTCCATATGAATAATCAAAGCCTGCTACTACATGCTTTACATTTAAACCAATAATATACTCATCGACAAACTGCTGTGGTAATAATCCAGCAAATGGCTCATCGAATTTCACCACATATAAGATATCAATTCCTAAACTTGCGATGATTTCTTCTTTAAGGCGCATCGGTGTAATATACTCCACATGCGCTTCTTTTTTTCCTAATACAACAGATGGGTGTGGATGGAACGTCATGACAGCACTTTTACATCCTCTTTCATCCGCTATTTTTTTCGCTGTTCGAATCACACGTTGATGTCCTAAATGAATGCCATCAAAATATCCTAATGCCATTACAGTAGGTGGTAATTCTATTTTATTTTGTTCATGTGGATGAGTTAAATGAATAAGTTTCACGCTTGAATTCACCTTTTTCTGTAATAATCCTTCCAATAATTCATTATAGCTTTAGTTCTTGATTATTCACAAGTACTTTCATTGGCTTTAGCATTCCAGGGTGTTTTGGGTGATGCTCATAAATTGCTAAGCAACGATCATTTTTATCAAATACTGTAATAAATGGTGCTGTTGTTTCTAATTCATTGTTTAAGAACATACCGTTCTTTATTTTTTCAGCTTGCTTTTCATCTACAACCATTTTTGGAAACTTACTTAGCGCCTCATCAATTGAGATGAAAATAGACTCTACTGTTCCATTTTGCACGTTTTCTTCAATTTCTTCAAATGATATGCAATCTTCTAGTAAAAATTCACCAGATGCTGTTCTTACAAGGTGAGACATATGTGATGGAAATCCAAGTTTTTCACCTATCATTACTGCTAGTGTTCTTACATATGTTCCTTTACTACACGTTACACGGAAACGAAATGAAATATTTTCCCCTTCAAAAACTTCACGTTCATCAAGTAATACAAATTCATGAATTGTAATTGTACGAACTGGACGTTCAACTTCTTGTCCTGCCCTTGCATATTCGTATAGTTTTTTTCCGTTAACTTTTACAGCTGAGAACATCGGCGGCATTTGTTCAATTGTCCCTGTTAATTCCGCTAGTACCTCTTCTACTTCTTTACGTGTAATGACACGATTTACATCTTGTTTCTCCACAACTTCACCAGAAGCATCTTCTGTTGTTGTTGAAAATCCTAATGTCACTTCACCTTCGTATGTTTTTGTTTCACTTGTTAAAAATTGCGCAATTTTTGTTGCACGCCCAACGCAAATAGGTAATACTCCTGTTACATCTGGATCCAGTGTCCCTGTATGACCAATTCGTTTCTCACGCAATATCTTTCTTAATTTGAACACACAATCATGTGATGTCATTCCCTTTGGCTTATGTAATAATACTACACCTTCCATATACTCACCTCATCATTATTCTTTTGTAGTAATTGCAATTATGCAAAACTTATTTTACATTGAAAAAATGGATAGACAAATGTCTATCCATTATTCTTCACGTTTACCGTCTTTATTAATTTCATGTAAAAGTGTATCAATTCGATGACCATATCCGATAGACTCATCAAACTCAAAGGTAATTTCTGGTGTTTTACGAAGACGAATACGTTGGCCAATCTCTGAACGAATAAAGCCTTTTGCCTTCGCTAAACCTTTTAATGTATTTTCTTTCTGTTCTTCGTCACCTAAAACAGAAATGTATACTTTAGCAATTTGTAAATCTCCACTCACTTGTACATCTGTTACTGTAACAAATCCAATACGTGGGTCTTTAATTTTACGACTGATAATGTCGCCTAATTCTTTTTTCATTTGCTCGCCCACACGGTTCGCACGTAATTTCATAACTCTTCACCTCATTCAATACCATTCCAAATGTGTTATCGTACGTTCAATTTCAGGAAATGAATCGATATACTCAAGTACACGATTCATTTCTTTTTCACAGACAACACGATTTGAGGATACGGAAACAATTGCAATTTCTGTACGTTGCCATACATCTTGATGCCCAACTTCAGAAACAGCTACATTATAGCGCTGTTTCACACGAGTTAACACACGTTGCAAAATTGCTCGTTTCTCTTTTAAAGAATGCACATCGTAAATCATACACTCGAATGAGAGTGAAGCGATAATCATCGCTTCACTTCTTCCATAACGTATGCTTCAATGATGTCCCCTTCTTTAAGATCATTATATCTCTCAATTGTAATACCACACTCATAGTTTTGTGCAACTTCTTTTACATCGTCTTTGAAACGTTTTAACGTATCAAGTTTTCCTTCGAAGACTACTACGCCATCACGGATAATACGAACGCCACTATCACGTGTAATTTTACCGTCTATTACGTAACAACCTGCGATTGTTCCAACTTTTGTTACTTTGAATGTTTGACGAACTTCCGCTTGACCGATTACTTTTTCTTCGAATTCTGGATCCAGCATACCTTGCATTGCTGATTCAATTTCTTCGATTACTTTATAGATAATACGGTGTAAACGAACATCAACTTTCTCTAATTCAGCTGTACGCTTCGCATTCACATCAGGGCGTACGTTAAATCCAATTACAATTGCATTAGATGCAGAAGCTAAAATAATATCAGATTCTGTAATCGCACCTACGCCTGTATGGATAATTTTCACTTTTACGCCTTCAACATCAATTTTACGAAGTGATGCTGCCATTGCTTCTACAGAACCTTGTACGTCTGCTTTCACAATTAAGTTAATTTCTTTTACATCGCCCTCTTGGATTTGTTGGAATAAATCTTCCAGGCTGAATTTAGATTTCTCACCACGTTGTGCAACTAATGCTTCTTGTGCACGTGATTCACCGATTTGACGAGCTTTCTTCTCATCAGCGAATGCCATGAAACGATCTCCCGCTTGTGGCACTTCATTTAAACCTGTAATTTCAACAGGAGTTGATGGACCAGCAACTTTTACACGACGACCAATATCACTTACCATTGCACGAACACGACCGAATGATGTTCCAACAACAATTGGATCTCCAACTCGAAGTGTACCATTTTGAACAAGTAATGTCGCGATAGTTCCTTTACCTTTATCAAGCTGGGCTTCAATTACAGTACCAGCTGCATAGCGATTTGGATTTGCTTTATATTCTTCTACTTCACTCACAAGAAGGATCATTTCTAGTAAGTTGTCAATTCCCTCGCCTTGAATCGCAGAAATTGGTACGAAAATCGTGTCTCCGCCCCAAGCTTCTGGAACTAATTCATATTCTGTTAATTCTTGCATTACACGATCAGGATTTGCCGCTGGTTTATCCATTTTATTCACAGCAACAATAATTGGTACTCCAGCTGCTTTCGCATGGCTAATCGCTTCAACTGTTTGTGGCATAACACCGTCATCAGCTGCAACAACAAGAATTGTAATATCTGTTACTTGTGCACCACGAGCACGCATTGTTGTAAATGCCGCGTGACCTGGTGTATCTAAGAACGTAATTTTCTTATCATTTACATCAACTTGGTATGCACCGATATGCTGAGTAATTCCACCAGCTTCGCCAGCAGTTACTTTTGAATTACGGATAGAGTCAAGCAATGTTGTTTTACCATGGTCAACGTGTCCCATAATTGTAACAACAGCTGGACGTTCTTTTAAGTTTTCTTCATCATCTTGCTCATCGATGAATGTTTCAAATTCAGTTTCACTTACAACTACTTCTTCTTCTACTTCAATACCGTAATCAGTAGCAATTAACTCAATTGTATCTTTATCTAAGTCTTGGTTAATTGTCGCCATAATTCCTAGCATGAAGAGCTTTTTAATAATTTCAGATGGCTCTTTGCTTAACTTTTTAGCAAGGTCACCTACTGTAAGGCTTCCAGAGAAAGTGATTTTATCTGGTGTTTCTACTATTGGTGTTTGTTGTCTTCCAGCAAAGTTATCTTGACGTTTATCTTCATTTGCTTTGCCTTTTTTCTTATTCTTATTGCTGTTCTTTTTACTGCGAACAACTTTCTCTTCTACTTCAAACTCATCTGCAACAGAAGGTTTTTCCGCTCCAGCGCTATATTGATTATCTAATTTGTTTACTACTTCATCTTCTAACATTGTCATATGATTCGAAACCTCGATATTCATCTCTTTTAGTTTTGTCATAAGATCTTTACTTGAGATATTATTTTTTTTTGCATATTCATGTACTCGAATTTTACTCATACCTTCACCCCCGGCAATTTGTATCGAGCATGCTACGTAGCTTTTTCGCAAAGCCTTCATCTAAAACAGCTACAACGACTCGCTCGTCTCTCCCAATCGCATGCCCTAATTGTTGTCGATTTTCGACTTTTCTCATTGGTATGTTGTAGTACGTGGTTTTATCAATGATACGTTTTGTAGTGTTCGCTGACGCATCTTCAGAAAGCAATACTAGCTTTGCTTTGCCACTTCGTACTTCTTTTAAAACGAGTTCTTCACCCGAAATAATTTTTCGAGCGCGGTTTGCTAGTCCTAAAAATGATTTCCAATCAGACACTTATTTCGACTCCTTCTCAACAAGCTCAAGAAGCTCTTCGTACAGAGAACTGTCGATTTTCGCTTTTAGATGATGTTCCAAAATGTTTTTCTTTTGGGCTTGAATAATGCTTTCTTTATCTTTTGATAAATATGCACCTCGTCCTGATTTTTTTCCTGATAAATCAATAGACACTTCGCCCTCTTTGGAACGAACAATGCGAACTAGCTCTCGTTTTGATTTCATCTCTTGCGTCGCAATACATTTTCGTAACGGAACTTTTCGATTGCTCATACTCATCACCTCTATTCGATTTCGTCTTCAGCTGAATCGAATCCGAATGCGATTACGCTATCTTCTTCTGTCACAATACCAAGTTGTTTCGCATCAGACTCACTTTTAATATCAATTTTCCAGCCTGTTAATTTAGCTGCAAGACGCGCATTTTGTCCACGCTTACCAATCGCTAATGAAAGCTGGTGGTCTGGAACAACAACAGTTGTTGCTTTCTCTGCTTCATCTACAAGTACTTTAACAACCTGTGATGGACTTAAAGCATTTGCAACATATTCAACTGGGTCATTCGACCAGCGAACGATGTCAATCTTTTCACCTTTTAGTTCATCTACAACGCGTTGTACACGTTGTCCTTTCGGTCCTACACAAGAACCTACTGGATCAACATCGATATTCTCTGCATATACAGAAATTTTAGAACGGTCGCCTGCTTCACGTGCTACAGAGCGAATTTCTACAGTTCCATCATAAATTTCTGGAACTTCCATTTCGAATAAACGTTTTAAAAGACCAGGATGTGTACGTGATACGTAAATTTGTGGTCCTTTTGTTGTCTTTTCTACTTTTGTAATAAATACGCGAATACGATCATGCGGTTTATATTGCTCATTTGGCATTTGCTCACTTACAGGTAATAAAGCTTCTACTTTACCTAAGCTTACATAGATGAAACGAGCATCTTGGCGCTGTACAATACCAACCATAATGTCTTCTTCACGATCACTAAATTCTGAATAAATTACACCACGTTCCGCCTCACGAACTCGTTGTGTTACAACTTGTTTTGCAGTTTGCGCTGCAATACGACCAAAATCTTTTGGCGTTACTTCAATTTCTAGTACGTCACCATCTTGGTAGTTTGGATTAATTTGTCTTGCCTCTTCTACAGAGATTTCAAGACGTGGATCAAACACATTATCTACAACGTCCTTACGTGCTAAAACTTGAATTGTTCCCACTTCTGGGTTAAAGCTCACACGAACGTTTTGTGCTTGGTTAAAATTGCGTTTATAAGCAGAGATTAATGCTGCTTCAATCGCATCAATAATAATATCTTTGCTAATACCTTTTTCTGACTCTAATACGAGCAAAGCATCTAACAACTCAGTGCTCATGAAGATCCCCCTTCTTACTAAAACGTAACAGCAAGTCGCGCATTTGCAACTTTATCCATTGGAATTTGGATTTCTTTTTTACGTGTTTTAATTGTTAATAGTAGTGTAATTGTATTACCGTCGTAGGAAAGTAGCTTTCCTTCAAACATCTTCTCACCATCAATCGGCTTATATGTTTTAATTGCCACTTGTTTTCCTACCGCTTGCTGGAAGTCTTTCTCTTTCTTTAATGGACGTTCCGCTCCAGGAGATGATACATCCAAAAAGTAAAGATGAGGAATTGGATCCTCTTTATCTAAAGCTTCGCTTAAACGTTCACTTACCGCACCGCATTCTTCAATTTCGACTCCCTTTTCAGAATCGATGAATACGCGTAAGAACCAGTCTTGTCCTTCTTGCACATACTCTACATCTACAAGTTCAAGATTTAACTCTTCAACGATTGGCTGCGCAAATGCTTCTACAATTTCTGTGACTTTCTTATCCATAAACAGCCTCCTTCCTGCCGCCATGTACCATTTACAAGAAAAGATCCCGTTCATAAAGACGGTCTATCTTATTCTTTCTCGTTAGCTAACAAAAGCCCCTGCCGTTAAGCAGGGAATATCTGTCTTAGTATTACCAAATTTAAGAAGTAAAACTTGTAACAAAATATGTATATACGACAGAAATATCTTTACTATCTACATAAGCAAAATGTAGATAGTAACACGAAAGAGTGGGTTTCCCCACTCTCTTTTTCACAAAATATACATGACATGGTTATCTCGGTTTATAGTATACCATAGCAAATGTTGATTTGCAAAGATTTTTCCTACCTATTAGAACAGTGACAATTGGTTTTGATCCGGTAAATCTCCTAGACAACCTTGACCATCTAAATACTCAATAATCGTTTTAGAAACCTTACTACGCTGCTGTAAGTCTTCTTTTGATAAGAAATCACCATTTTTACGAGCTTCAACAATACTGAAAGCTGCGTTTGTACCAAGACCGGGAACTGCATTAAATGGAGGAATTAAAGTATCCCCATCAATTATAAATTCGGTTGCATGCGAGCGGTATAAATCAACCTTTTGGAATGAATAACCACGCTCACACATTTCAAGTGTCATTTCTAGTACCGTTAATAAACTCTTCTCTTTCGGTGCTGCATCCAATCCTTTTTGTGCAATTTCATCAATTTTTACACGTATGGATGCTGAACCTTTCGCCATCGCCTCTACATCAAAGTCATCTGCACGAACTGTAAAATATGCCGCATAGAATAAAAGTGCGAAATGTACTTTAAAGTATGCAATACGTACAGCCATAAGTACGTAAGCAGCCGCATGGGCTTTAGGGAACATGTACTTAATCTTCTTACATGAATCAATATACCAACCTGGTACATTGTTATTTCTCATTTCCTCTTCCCATTCTTCTGGTACACCTTTACCTTTACGCACCGACTCCATGATTTTGAAGGCTAATGATGGATCCAAGCCTTGATAAATTAAATATACCATGATGTCATCACGACAACCGATAACTTCACTCAGTGTACACGTACCGTTATAAATTAATTCATTCGCATTACCTAACCATACATCTGTACCATGGGACAGTCCAGAAATTTGGACAAGCTCTGAAAACGTCGTTGGTTTCGTTTCTTCTAACATTTGTCTTACGAATTTCGTACCAAACTCTGGTATACCAAGTGTACCTGTTTTACAGTTAATTTGTTCTTCCGTTACCCCTAAAGACTCTGGACCAGAGAAAATTTTCATTACTTCTGGATCATCCGTTGGGATTGTTTTCGGGTCAATACCACTTAAATCTTGAAGCATACGAATAACAGTCGGATCATCGTGTCCTAATATATCAAGTTTCAATAAATTATCATGAATTGAGTGGAAGTCAAAGTGCGTTGTTCTCCACTCAGCACCTATTGAATCAGCCGGAAACTGAATTGGTGAAAAGTCAAAAATATCCATGTAATCTGGTACAACGATAATACCACCTGGATGCTGTCCGGTCGTACGCTTTACACCTGTACATCCCGCAACTAAGCGATCAATCTCTGCATTTCGAATTGTTAAGTTATGATCATTAGCATAACCTTTCACATACCCATAAGCGGTTTTTTCCGCAACCGTACCAATTGTTCCTGCGCGGTATACATAATCTTCACCGAACAGTAATTTCGTATAGTTATGGGCGCGTGGTTGGTATTCTCCGGAGAAATTCAAATCGATATCCGGTACCTTATCCCCTTTAAATCCAAGGAACGTTTCGAAAGGAATGTCATGCCCATCTTTCACATATGGAACATTACATGTTGGGCATTCTTTATCTGGTAAATCAAAACCAGAACCTACAGAACCGTCATTAAAGAACTCTGATTGTTTACACTTTGGACATACATAGTGCGGTGGTAATGGGTTTACTTCTGTAATTTCCATCATCGTTGCAACAAATGATGAACCTACCGATCCACGCGAACCTACTAGATAACCGTCCACTAACGATTTTTTCACAAGCTTATGTGAAATTAAATAAATAACGGCGAATCCATGTCCAATAATACTTTTCAATTCTTTTTCCAAACGAGCTTCTACAATTTCCGGTAGTTCATCTCCATAGATACTTCTTGCCATTATATAGCTCATATCACGTGTTTCATCATCAGCACCTTCAATTTTCGGTGTGTATAAATCATCTTTTACTGGACGAACATCACCAATTAATGACGCGATCTTGTGTGTATTTGTCACAACAATTTCTTTTGCTTTGTCTTCACCTAAGAATGAAAAACAATCTAGCATTTCATTTGTTGTACGGAAATGTACAGGCGGTAATGAATGGCGATTTAACGGATTAGCTCCTCCCTGCGAACTGACTAAAATTTTCCGATATATCGCGTCCTCTGGATCTAAATAATGCACATTCCCAGTAGCAACAACTGGCTTATCTAACGTCTCACCTAGTTTTACTAAGTTAGAAATTATTGTTTTTAACTGTCCTTCATCTCGAACGAGTTCACGTTCCACTAAATGACGTAACACTTCTGGAGGCATAACCTCAATGTAATCGTAAAACTGTGCAATTTCTTCTACTTCTTCAGGCGCTTTTTGCATCATAGCTTCAAATACTTCACCTTTGTCACAAGCTGTTCCTACTAAAATGCCTTCGCGATATTTTTTTAATAGTGATCGTGGTACACGTGGTACACGATAAAAGTAATTCAAGTGAGAATATGAAACAAGTTTATATAAGTTTTTCAACCCAACATCTGATGTGGCAAGTAACGTCATATGACTTGGACGCCCACGTTTATACGCATCCCCTTGTCCCATACTATCGTTTAGTTGATCGTGATATTCAAATCCCTTTTCAATCACATCTTTTAACATCTTCACAAGTAAATATCCCGTTGCTTCTGTATCATAAATCGCACGGTGATGTTGCGTTAATTCAATATCAAGCTTTTTACACATCGTATTTAATCGATGATTTTTCATTTCTGGGAATAAGAACCGTGCAAGTTCTAACGTATCAATAACTGGATTTTTCGTTTTTTCTATCCCAGCCTTTTTAAAACCTACGTTAATAAAGCCCATATCGAAGCTTGCGTTATGAGCAACAAGTGTATGGTCACCCATCCATTCCTCAAACTTTTTAAACACTTCGTCCACTTCTGGTGCATCAGTTAACATATCATCTGTAATACCTGTTAATTCAATAATCGTCGCCGATAATGGTTGATGAGGATTTGCGAAAGATTCAAAGCGATCAATAATTTCTCCACCTTTTACCTTTACAGCAGCTAACTCAATGACTGTATCATATACAGCAGATAACCCTGTTGTCTCAACGTCAAAGACAACATATGTTTCTTCTGCAAGTAGACGATGTGCTTCGTTATATGCTATCGGCACACCATCATTAACTAAATTTGCTTCTACACCATATAGAACTTTAACTCCAGCCTTTTTACCAGCAGAATATGCTTCTGGGAACGACTGTGCAACAGCATGGTCTGTAACTGCAATAGCCTCATGCCCCCATTTTCCGGCTTGGGCAACGAGCTTAGACACAGAAGTAACAGCATCCATTTGACTCATTGGAGTATGAAGATGAAGTTCTACTCTTTTTTCCCCTTCTTTTGCTTTATCTTTACGAGAAGGTCCCGTTATTTCATTTATATCATTTGCGATCATAACTAAATCACGCACGAATGTATCATTTTGAACTGAACCACGCGCTTTTACCCAAGTTCCTTTTTTCAAGGATTGTAACATCGGGATATCTTCTTTATCACGTGAGAACATCTTAATCATAATAGAGTCCGTATAGTCAGTTATCTTTAAAGTTAATAATGTACGTCCACTACGAAGTTCTTTCGTCTCTACATGGAAAACATACCCTTGAACGGTTTTTCTTCTTTCTTCATCTTGAATTTCACGCAGCGGCGTAATCTCTTCATCTGGCTTAATAAGATAACCAAGCACAACTGGTCCTTCATGAACAACATCACTTTCTTCAGCTTGCCTTTTAGCCATCTCTTCCATAGCCTGTATAACTCGTTGACGATCTTCTTCCTGTGTTTGCTCACGAAACTTTTGCATTTCTTCTGCATTTTGCTTTATATGTGTGTCTAACTGAAAACGCGGGAATCCAAAAGCTTCGTATTGATCACCTACTGGTTTCGCAACGTTTTTCTTTAAAGTAGTAGATTCCAGCTCATTATTCACATTTAATAGCAACTTCACGCCATTGACCTGCGGAAGTTGCTTCTTTAAGTACGCGAACATAGGTGAAAATGTAATTCGTTCTGTACAAAGCGGCCAATATGCCTTCACTTCTTCTTCTGTAAATTGTTTATTCTCTGCTTCTAATGCAAATGTTGTTCTTGCAATATGAGAAAATGATTGCTTAAGCTTTGTTTCTAGCAACTCATATAATTCTGTCGGCAAAATACGTGGCACTTGTAAGTCAAAATGCCAACTTTTATTCGCTTTATCAATAACTAGCTTTTCAATACCACCGCCATGTAAATATTGATTTATAAGGTCTTCTGGTATTTGCAACTGTTGGAGCAAAATTTGAAATCGCTCTTGTTGTTCATTTGTTAATGACATAAGCACTCTCCTTCCATTTGCTATTATAAATTGAAACGTACTACAAAGAAAGATTTCTTCCTTCTTCTTTTACAAAATACGTTTACAAAGAAAGAGAAGGTACCTCATTACGAGGTACCTCTTCTTATTTTAAAATATTAGCAATATATGTTTGAAGTTCTTCTACTTTCACTTCTTCAGACTCGCCTGTAGCACGTACTTTCACTTCTACAATACCTTCATCTGCTTTTTTACCAACTGTAACACGAACTGGAAGGCCGAATAAATCTGCATCTGCAAATTTAACACCTGCACGTTCTGCACGATCATCTAGTAATACTTCGTATCCTTGCTCTTGTAATGAGTTATAGATATTTCCACCCATTTCACGTTGTGCATCAGATTTCATATTTACTGGAATTACATGCACATGGAACGGTGCAACAGATTTTGGCCAAACTAAACCATTCTCATCATTAAACTGCTCTGCAATTGCTGCCACTGTACGAGATACACCGATACCGTAACAACCCATAATAAGTGGTTTTGTTTTTCCGTTTTCATCTAGGAACGTTGCGTTCATTGCTTCACTATAACGAGTTCCTAATTTGAATACATGACCAACTTCAATTCCACGTGCGAAAAGAATTGTTCCATTTCCATCTGGAGATTGGTCTCCTTCTTGGATGAAGCGTAAATCTGTATATTGACTTACTTTAAAGTCACGTTCTGGATTTACATTTACATAATGGAATCCTTCTTCGTTCGCTCCTGAACATCCGTTGACAATTGATGCTACAGCATGGTCAGCGATAATTTCGATATCCCCTGTAACACCAATCGGTCCTAAAGAACCCACTTCACAGTTTAATAACTCTTTTATTTCTTCATGTGAAGCAAGCTCAACGACTGAAGCTCCGTATACATTCTTCACTTTTACATCATTGACTTCATGATCGCCACGAACAAGTACTACTACTAATTTCGCATCTACTTTAAACACCATAGATTTAATGCATTTTTCCGCTGCGATATTTAAGAATGCAGATACTTCTTCAATAGCTTTTTGATCTGGAGTTGCTACTTTTTCAAGTGCTTTTTCGGCTTCATCACTCTTCGTATACGTAGCAACAACAGGAGCCATTTCAATATTTGCCGCATAATCAGATGTATCAGAATACGCAATTGTATCTTCACCTACATCAGATAACACCATAAATTCGTGTGTATCTTTTCCACCCATTGCTCCAGAATCAGCGATAACTGCACGGAAATTCAAACCACAACGAGCAAAGATATTAGAATACGCTTTGTATAAACCGCTATATACTTCATCCAAACTTTCTTGTGTTGCATGGAAAGAATACGCATCTTTCATTAAAAATTCTCTTCCGCGTAATAAACCGAAACGTGGTCTTTGCTCATCACGGAATTTTGTTTGAATTTGATATAATGTTAATGGTAGTTTTTTGTATGATTTAATTTCATCACGTACAAGATCTGTAATTACTTCCTCATGAGTTGCCCCTAGCGCAAACTCGCGAGCATTACGATCTTTCATACGCATTAATTCTGATCCGTAAGAATACCAACGACCTGATTCTTGCCATAATTCAGAAGCTTGCATAGCTGGCATTAATAGTTCTACTGCCCCTGCGCGCTCCATTTCTTCACGAACAATACGTTCTACTTTGTGTAACACTTTTAAACCAAATGGTAGAAAACTATAAATACCAGAAGCATTTTGACGCATAAACCCTGCGCGAAGTAATAATTGATGACTCTTAATTTCAGCATCTGCTGGAACTTCACGTAATGTAGGACTGAATACCATACTTTGTTTCATTTATTCGCACCTCTTCATTTTACTCTTACACGCAATAAAACCCCTCACCTCGAGTTAGGTGAGGGATTTTATTCTATGAGCTCTATTTCATTATAAACTTCTTCTTATTTTACAAGAAAAACTTACGGATGTCATTCCATGTTACAACTAACATAAGCAACATTAATAATGCAAACCCAATAAAGTGAACCATTCCTTCTTTTTGACGATCAATTGGTTTTCCTCGTAATGCTTCAATTAAGAAGAAGAACAAACGTCCACCGTCTAAAGCTGGGACTGGTAATAAATTAAATAAACCAAGGTTAATACTTAAAACTGCCGCTAAACTTAGTACACGCGTAAATCCATAATCTACAACTTGATCTGTTAGATTATAAATTCCTACTGGACCTGACAACTCATTAATAGAAAATTGACCCGTTACTAATTTCACAAGAGAATCAAAAATTAGTTTCGTCCATTCGTATGTTTGTTCAAACCCTGATTTAATAGAACCCATCACTGTTTTCTCTACAGGAGAATAAACACCAATTCTACCAACTTCGTCTTTTCCTTCTTTATCAAGCGTTGGTGTTACTTTCACATTAAATTGCTCACTATCACGCTTTACATGTAACGTAATTTCTTTATTTGGGTTTTCACGTACAATCGTTACAACATCTTTCCATGTACTAGTGTTCTTCCCATTGATTGCTTGAATCGTATCGTTTTCTTTTAATCCAGCTTGTTCTGCAGCACTATTCTCCATTACTTTTCCGACCATTGGTTTGTCAACAGGAACTCCTTGTACAAATCCAAGAATCACAAAAATAACAAATGCTAGAATAAAGTTCATTGCAGGACCTGCAAAGATTGTTAGAGCACGTTGGCCCAATTTTTTAGAGCCAAATTGTCTATTGTACGGAGCGATTTGAATTTCTTCTCCCGCAGAAATGATACGAGCTTTTTCATTTACTCGGAATGTTTGCAGCTCTTCCTCGTACTCTTCATAACCCAAAATTGTAAGATTATGCTCTAAATCAGCTTGTTCGACTTCAATGACACGAACATTTGGATATTTTTCATGTCCGTCAAAAACTAATTTCACAACTTCGTCTTTTTCATTTAATACAAGTCCAACCTTTTTTCCAGGTTTTAACTCAACTGTGTCCGCATCCTCGCCAGCCATTCTTACATAGCCACCAAGGGGCAGTAATCGAATCGTATACACCGTTTCATTCTTTTCAAATGAGAATATTTTCGGACCAAAACCAATCGCGAACTCGCGGCACAAAATACCTGCTCTTTTTGCGAAATATAGATGCCCTAGCTCATGGAAAAATACGAGTGCACCGAAAATTAATATAAAGGCAATCGCTGTATTCAATTCCATAACCACCTTTGCTAAATTTGTTCCATCACAAACCGTCTTGTGGCTGCGTCAATTTCCTGAATTTCCTCTAAGCTCGGACGTGCAATGACAGTGTGATGGTGCATTGCTTTTTCAATGAGGTCTTCCACTGTTAAGAAACCAATTCTCTTTTGTAAAAAAGCTTCAACAGCTACTTCATTTGCCGCGTTCATTACAGCCGGCATACTTCCACCTGTCTTTCCAGCTTCATACGCAAAACGTAGACAACGGAAACGCTCTTGATTCATTTTCTCAAAATGCAATGTTCCCATTTCCCATAAATTTAACTGTTTCGTGTCTGAAAGAGGCAATCTATCAGGATATGTAAGCGCGTATTGAATCGGTACTCGCATATCAGGTGAGCCAAGCTGTGCCATTACACTACGATCTTCAAATTCAACCATAGAATGAATAATACTTTCTTTATGTAGAACAACATCGATTTGCTCATAAGGGATACCAAAAAGCCAGTGTGCTTCAATTACTTCTAGCCCCTTATTCATCATTGTAGCAGAATCAATTGTAATTTTCGAACCCATTGACCAGTTTGGATGACGAAGTGCATCTTCTACGGTCACTTGATGCAATTCATCTCTCGTTTTATCACGAAAACTTCCGCCTGAAGCAGTTATAATTAAGCGAGAGATTCTTTTTTCATTTTCACCATTCAAGCATTGAAAAATAGCTGAATGTTCACTGTCTACTGGAAGTAACGATACATTATGTTTTCGTGCTGCTTCCATTACAAGATGCCCTGCAGTTACTAACGTTTCTTTATTTGCAATTCCAATTGTTTTTTTCGCCTCAATTGCGCGGAGTGTCGGTAACAACCCTACGCTACCTACAACAGCATTCACTACAATTTCTGTATCTGGGTGCAGCGCTACTTCTAATAAGCCTTCGCTACCATATACTACTTTTGTATTACCAGAAACAGCTTGTAATTTTAAAACATCTTCCTCTCTTTGCACAGAGACAATTTGCGGGGAAAATTCTTGAATTACCTTTACTGCATAATCAACATTTTTCCCTACAGAAAAAGCAACGAGACGGAATTGGTCTGGGTGCGAGCGTAACACATCTAATGTTTGTGTACCGATTGATCCGCTTGCACCTAGTAAACTAATGTTTTTCATGACTCCAACCCCTCGTTCATTTATTAATTGTATTGTAATAAGAAGTATAGAATTGGTAACACAAATAACCAACTATCTGTTCGATCTAAAATACCACCATGTCCAGGTAAAATTGTACCTGAATCCTTTACACCATAATGGCGTTTAAATGCAGATTGCACTAAATCACCAATTTGTCCAAAAATAGAAATGATAATCGTCAGAACGATTAAAACTCCTACATTCGCTTCAACTGGGAAGAACATATTGTAAACAAGTGCAACAACAATTCCACAAACAATACCGCCTAATGAACCTTCAATCGTTTTATTCGGACTAATTTCTGGCCATAATTTTCTTTTTCCAAATGCTTTTCCTATGAAATATGCACCTGAATCAGTTGCCCATATGACAAATAGTGCACAGAACACATATTTGATTCCTAATATTCTCGTTTCATTTAAATATAAGAATCCCATTCCAACATATGTCGTTGCCATAAGTAAAAATGAAGCATTGTCAAAAGTAAATGTATTCTTAGAAAGGACTGTATATGATAAAAGTAATAAAACAATCACAAATGTGATTTCTAATTTACCTAACCCAATCCACGTAAACAGTTCTGATGCACTACTCGGAATTAAAATAATCCACAATAATACTGCAGCTAAAACTGTTGGTACCGAAATAAGCGTAAGCTTGTTCATACGAATTAATTCATATAAACCTATAGAAGCAAGTGCATACACTAAAACTGTAAAAGGCACGCCACCGTAAATTACGATGGGAATGAATAGCGCGGCAGCAATCACTCCAGTAATAATTCTCTGTTTCACTACCAAACCCTCTCTTTCTACACGCCTCCGAATCTGCGCCCTCTATGTTGAAAGTCTGTAATCGCATTTAGCAAATGTTCCTCGGTAAAATCTGGCCAATACACATCTGTAAACCAAAATTCCGAATAAGCAATTTGCCATAACATGAAATTACTAATACGTAGCTCTCCGCTTGTACGGATTAACAACTCTGGATCAGGTAAAGAACTCGTCATTAAGTAAGAAGAAATCTTTTCTTCACTTATTTCTTCCGAACGAATTTTTCCTTCCTCACTATCTTTCATCATATGTTGCACAGCAGAAACGATTTCATCTCGACTTCCATAGTTTAACGCGAAATTAAGAATTAATCCCGTATTCTCTTTCGTATCTTCCATGGCTTTTTCCATCGCTCTGCGCGTATGCGTAGGAAGACGATCTTTTTGCCCTATTACTCGGACTTGTACGTTTTCTTCAATCAACTCTGGTAAAAATGCACCTAAAAATTCTTCTGGAAGCTTCATCAAATAATCAACTTCTTTTTTCGGTCTTTTCCAGTTCTCAGTCGAAAAAGCATAAAGAGTTAATACTTTCACATCAAGCTTACTTGCAAATTTTGTGATTTTCTTCACAACTTGCATACCTTCATGATGACCAGCAATGCGAGGCATGGCTCTTCTCTTTGCCCATCTTCCATTACCATCCATAATAATAGCAATATGTTCTGGGATATATCCTTTTTTCACTTTTTCAATGAGATGATCAAACGATGTGACCTTTTTACTTTTAAAAAAAGGAAACTTTTTAAACATCATTCATACCCTCCAACAAGCAGACGTATGCCTAAAAGTGTAAAAAGACCCCCTTAAGAAGAGGGTCATATTTGCGAAATTATCGCTATTACACTTCCATAATTTCTTTTTCTTTGTTTTTTGCGATTTCGTCAACTTTTGCAATATATTTATCTGTTTCTTTTTGGATATCTTCAGTATATCCTCTTAAATCATCTTCTGTAATGTCGCCAGCTTTTTCAAGCTTCTTAAGGTCATCATTACTGTCACGACGTACGTTACGAACAGCAACTTTTGCTTCCTCAGCATATTTCTTCACAACTTTTACAAGATCGCGACGACGCTCTTCTGTTAATGCAGGGAATGCAATACGAATTACAGTTCCATCATTAGAAGGGTTTAAGCCTAAATCTGCTTTTAAAATTGCTTTTTCAATATCACCGATAGAAGTTTTATCATAAGGTTGAATTACAAGCAAACGTGCTTCTGGAACTGTAATGTTCGCTAATTGCACAACTGGTGTTGGTGCACCATAGTAATCAACTTGTACCTTATCTAATACAGACGAGCTTGCACGACCAGCGCGAACTGTTGCTAATTCACGAGAATAAGCAGCAACTGCTTTTTCCATTTTTTCATTTGAAGACTTCAATACTTGTTGTCCCATAATTTATTTCCCCCTTACAACTGTTCCAATATTTTCGCCTAAAACGGCACGTTTAATGTTACCTTTTTCCATAACCGAGAATACAATTAATGAAATATCATTATCCATACATAAAGAAGAAGCTGTAGAATCCATTACACCTAAACCTGCTTTTAATACATCTAAGTAAGTAAGTGTTTCGTATTTCGTAGCTGTTGGGTCAATAGATGGATCTGCACTATATACGCCATCCACATTATTTTTCGCCATTAAAATAACGTCCGCTTCGATTTCAGCTGCACGTAATGCTGCTGTTGTATCTGTAGAGAAGTATGGGTTACCTGTACCTGCAGCAAAGATAACAACACGTTTTTTCTCTAAGTGACGAATTGCTTTACGACGAATGTAAGGCTCTGCCACTTGACGCATCTCAATTGAAGTTTGTACGCGAGTTTGAATTCCGATATTCTCTAAGCTATCTTGAAGAGCTAATGAATTCATAACTGTTGCTAACATGCCCATGTAATCTGCTCCTGCACGATCCATGCCCATTTCGCTTCCAATTTTCCCACGCCAAATGTTACCGCCACCAACAACAACTGCAACCTCTACATCAAGTTCTGCAATTTCTTTCACTTGTTCCGCAACTGACTTAATAACAGCTGGGTTAATTCCAAATCCTTGCTCGCCAGCTAAAGCTTCTCCGCTCAGCTTTAAAACGACACGATTATATTTCGGTTTACTCATAATGAACCTCCAATTGCTTACATCTTTATTTTAAAAAAGGGAACACAATGTGTTCCCTAATCTGTATTAGTTGTTACCTTTTACTTGGTTCATTACTTCTTCAGCAAAGTTGTCTTCGCGTTTTTCGATACCTTCACCAACAGCGTAGCGAACGAATCCTTTTAATGTTCCGCCTTTAGACTCAACGAATTGACGAACTTTCATGTCAGGATTCTTAACGAATGTTTGGTCAAGTAAGCAAATCTCTTCAAAGAATTTGCCAAGACGGCCTTCTACCATTTTCGCAACGATTTTTTCAGGCTTGCCTTCGTTTAAAGCTTGTTGTGTTAATACTTGACGCTCATGCTCAACTTCTTCAGCTGTTACAGCATCGCGGTCGATGTATTTAGGGTTAACTGCTGCGATGTGCATTGCTACATCTTTAGCAGCTGCTTCATCAGTAGAACCTTCAAGAACTGTTAATACACCAATACGTCCACCCATGTGTAGGTAAGCGCCGAATGCATCAGCATCAGTTTTTGATACGATTTCGAAACGACGAAGTGTAAGTTTTTCACCAATTTTAGCGATTGCTTCGTTGATGTGCTCTTCTACTGTTTTGCCGCCTTCGATTGTTTGAGCCATAGCTTCTTCAACGTTAGCAGGTTTGTTAGCTAATAAGTGAGCAGCTAATTCTTTAATTAACGCTTGGAAACCTTCGTTTTTCGCAACGAAATCAGTCTCAGAGTTTAATTCTAAGATTAAACCTTCGTTACCGTTTGTTTCGATGAAAGTTAAACCTTCAGCAGCGATGCGGTCTGCTTTTTTAGCAGCTTTCGCAATACCTTTTTCACGTAAGAAGTCAATTGCTTTCTCCATGTCGCCGTTAGTTTCTGTTAAAGCTTTTTTGCAGTCCATCATACCTGCGCCAGTTTTTTCACGAAGTTCTTTTACCATTTGTGCAGTGATTGCCATGTTTTTCATCCTCCTAAAATATGTATTTATACCTTAAAAAAGGTGATAAAAGGCCGAACCCCTTATCACCTTTCCAAATTTGTTACGCAGTAACAGTTTCTTCACCTTGTTTTGATTCAAGGATCGCGTCTGCCATTTTAGATGTAAGAAGTTTTACAGCACGAATTGCATCATCGTTTGCTGGGATAACGTGATCGATTTCGTCTGGATCACAGTTTGTATCAACGATACCGATGATTGGAATGTGTAATTTGCGCGCTTCAGCAACTGCAATACGCTCTTTACGAGGGTCTACTACGAATAATGCACTTGGAAGACCTTTCATATCTTTAATACCGCCTAAGAATTTCTCAAGACGCTCTAACTCTTTTTTAAGTTGAACAACTTCTTTCTTAGGAAGTACTTCGAAAGTACCATCTTCTTGCATTCTTTCGATATCTTTAAGACGCTTGATACGCTTTTGGATTGTTTGGAAGTTTGTTAAAGTTCCACCTAACCAACGTTGGTTAACGAAGTACATACCAGCACGAGTTGCTTCTTCTTTAATAGCTTCTTGTGCTTGTTTTTTAGTACCTACGAATAAAATGTCTCCACCTTCAGCAGCGATGTCACGCATCGTTCTGTAAGCTTCCTCAACTTTTTTCACAGTTTTTTGTAAGTCGATGATGTAGATACCGTTACGCTCTGTGAAGATGTAACGCTTCATTTTTGGGTTCCAACGACGAGTTTGATGTCCGAAATGAACACCAGCTTCAAGCAATTGTTTCATAGAAATTACTGACATAATTTAGTTCCTCCTAAATGGTTTTTTGATATCCTCCGTTTACTTCATCTCTAAGCGAAACTACGAACGTAGCACCAACACTTAAATCAGTAAACGTGTGTACTTTGTACTGACACCACTGCTTACTATATCATACTGAAATATTACAATCAAGTCGAAAATGCGAACAATGTAAAACTTTCTTTTTTTCACGCTCAAATTCTAGTATTACCAACCTTCAATTCCTTTAAGCAAGGAATTGAAGGTTAATTAATAGTTTTCTAATGAATGTTGTCATGACGCCTTACGTAAGCAAAATCATTCACTTAAAAAAACAAAAAACTCTCCTCAAGCGAGGAGAGTTTTTTTATAAATTAGTTTGTTTTTAATTTAGCAAGTTCCTGTAGAAACTTGTCGTTTAGCACTTTAATGTATGTTCCTTTCATACCTAAAGAGCGAGACTCAATAACACCAGCACTTTCTAATTTACGTAGTGCATTTACGATTACCGAACGAGTAATTCCCACGCGATCAGCAATTTTACTTGCAACAAGTAAACCTTCTGTTCCATTTAATTCTTCGAAGATATGCTCGATTGCTTCTAACTCACTGTAAGATAATGAGCTAATCGCCATTTGAACAACAGCTTTACTACGTGCTTCCTCTTCGATTTCTTCTGCTTTTTCACGTAAGATTTCCATACCTACAACAGTTGAGCTGTATTCAGCAAGAATTAAATCATCGTCTAAGAACTCTTGACCAAGACGAGCTAATACTAGTGTACCTAGACGCTCACCGCCACCAACGATTGGTACGATTGTAGTTAAACCTTGACCGAATAATTCTCTATTTTCTACCGGGAATGCTGTGTAGTCACTATCCACACCTAAATTTGAAGATGTTTCTGTAACATTGAATAAACTTTGCGTATACTCTTCTGGGAATTGACGCTCTGCAAGCATGTGCTTCATACGTTCGTTTTCGATTTGTTGGTGAATCGCATATCCTAATAATTTACCGCGACGACTTACAACGAACACGTTCGCTTCAATTACTTCACACATTGTGTCAGACATCTCTCTAAAGTTTACAGGCTTTCCTGCTGCGCTCTGTAATAACGCATTTAATTTTCTCGTTTTTGCTAATAATTCCATTTCAAAATTTCCTCCTACATGTTACTTACATATTTTTTCATCACTTGGAAACTAGGGCGAGTCACCTGATGACACTATTACAAAATAAACTGGCTCACATCTTTATTTTTAGCTATTGTCGCTAATTTTTCCTCAACATATTGAGGTGTTATCGTTATTTTCTCTAACGTAATTTCAGATGCCTCAAACGATAAATCTTCAAGGAGCTTCTCCATAACAGTATGAAGTCTTCTCGCTCCAATATTATCTGTATCCTGATTAACTTGATAAGCAATCTCAGCAATCTTACGAATAGCTTCGTCTGAAAATTCAATTTCTATACCTTCAGTCGCTAATAACGCCGTGTACTGTTTAATTAGCGCATTGTCAGGCTCGATTAATATTTTAACAAAATCATCCGCCGATAATTTTGTTAATTCTACTCGAATCGGAAATCTCCCTTGCAATTCCGGAATTAAATCCGACGGTTTAGACATATGGAACGCTCCAGCTGCAACAAATAAAATATAATCCGTTTTTACTGATCCGTATTTCGTTGCTACATTCGACCCTTCTACAATCGGTAAAATGTCACGTTGCACACCTTCACGCGATACATCTACGCTATTCGACTGCTTACCAGCAATTTTGTCAATTTCATCGATAAAAATAATCCCGAGCTGTTCAGCACGATAAACAGCCTCTTGTGTAACTTCATCCATATCAATTAAGCGCTGTGCCTCTTCATTTGTCAAGAGTTTTCTTGCTTCTTTTACAGAAAGTTTACGTTTTTTCGTTTTTTTCGGCATGATACTTCCTAGTGCATCTTGGAAATTCATTCCCATTTGCTCCATGCCAGTTCCTTGCAACATATCAAACATAGAAGACTGTTGTTCCGTCACTTCGATCGATATCACTTCATCTTCAAGAAGGCCTGCCGCAAGCTTTCTTTCCACATCTTGACGTTTCTTTTCGATTTCATCATCTTCCTGTGCATCAGATGTTTGGTTTGAATTTTGATTACCACCAAAAAGCATTTCTAATGGATTTTTAAATCCAGATTGTTTCTCCGGACTCGGCACTAAAATTTCAACAAGACGTTGATTCGCTTGCTCTTCTGCTTTATCTTGAACTTTAACTACCATTTCCTCTTTCACAATGCGAACAGACGTTTCAACAAGGTCGCGGACCATCGACTCTACATCTCGACCCACATATCCAACTTCTGTAAATTTCGTCGCTTCAACCTTAATAAAAGGTGCTCCAACGAGTTTCGCCATTCGCCGTGCTACCTCTGTTTTACCAACACCTGTCGGTCCAATCATTAAAATGTTTTTAGGTGCAATTTCATCACGTAAATTTTCAACTAATTTACTGCGACGGTATCGATTTCGTAGAGCTACAGCAACCGCTTTCTTTGCATCTTTTTGACCGATGATGTATTGATCTAATTTTTCCACAATTTGACGCGGAGTAAAATGTAAATGCATATAAAATGCCTCCCTTACGATTCTACAATTCTTCAACAATTATGTTGTGGTTCGTATAAACACAAATATCGCCTGCAATTTCTAAACTGGCCTTCGCAATTTGTTTCGCTGTTAAATGTTCACTTGCATGTTGCTTTAAAGCACGACCAGCAGCAAGTGCATAATGTCCGCCTGAACCAATTGCTAAAATACCATCATCTGGTTCAATCACTTCTCCTGTACCTGAAACAAGGAGCATCGTTGTTTTATCCATGACAATGAGCATTGCTTCTAGCTGACGTAGCATTTTATCACCACGCCATTGTTTCGCCATCTCAACTGCAGCGCGCTGCAAATTGCCATTATACTCTTCTAATTTTCCTTCAAACATTTCAAAAAGAGTAAATGCATCAGCAACTGATCCTGCAAAACCAGCTAAAACTTTCCCTTGGAAAAGTTTGCGAACTTTGCGAGCTGTATGTTTCATTACAACAGCATTCCCCATCGTTACCTGACCATCTCCAGCCATTGCACATTCTCCATTATGATGAACTGCAAATATCGTTGTAGCGTGGAAATTTCCCATAGAAAAAACTCCTTTATATGTTTTTATAGCCTTAAAAGCAATTTATGCCCGCGGGTGATGCTTCATGTACACAGAACGCAATCTTTCTTTAGAGACATGCGTATAAATTTGTGTGGTTGACAAATTCTCATGACCTAATAGCTCCTGCACAGTACGTAAATCCGCTCCTTCATCCAACATATGTGTAGCAAATGTATGCCTTAACATATGGGGACTTATCCGCATTGTAAGTGAAGCTTTCTTAATGAGTTCGTTCAAAACATAACGTACACCCTGATCTGTTAACGGCTTACCTTTCGCATTTAAAAATACCATATGAGATTGTTCTTCAGTCTTTTGAGCTAACTGTTTTCTCCCGTTCTCTATATAAGTAATTAAAGCATCTTGTGCATAGCTTCCGAACGGAATATATCTTTGTTTTTTCCCTTTTCCCATCACTAAAATTGTTCCCACTGCAAAGTCAATGTCGGTAAGTTGCAAATTAACGCATTCGCTTACACGAATCCCAGTTGCATACATCAACTCTAATAAAGCTTGATTCCTTTGACCTAATGGTGCCCCTGTATCAGAAACTTCAAACAATTCCTCTAACTCTTCAGCATATAAAAACTTTGGGATTGACAATTCTTTCTTGGGAAGTGACGCAAGTGCAAACGGATTATCTTTTTGATAACCTTCACGCATCAAAAAACGATATAAACTTCGTAAGCTTGATACTTTCCTTGCGACAGATTTACGGGCTAACTTCTGATCGTGCAACGTCGTCAAGTATAAACGAACATCCGCGTATGTAACATCTAAAAAAGAGGATATGCCTTCTCGCTCCATAAATTGCACAAAATGTTCTAAATCATTTTGATAACTTGCAATTGTATATTTTGAATAATTTCTTTCAATTTGTAAATATCCAACGAATAATTGTAACAATTTCTTCACATTCACATCCATATAATTCACCTCAATAAAGGCTACTAAATCGTATCACAACTTAGTAGCCTTTGCAAGAAATTTAATTAAATATTTACAAAATTTTGAATTGTTTCCAAAGCGCGTGTAGCATATGCTTCATTTCGCTCTTGTTTCTTTTTAATTTTCTTCTCTAACGGTGTAAATAAACCGAAGTTTGCATTCATTGGCTGGAAGTTTTTCGCATTTGTCGCAGTAATATAATTTGCCATACTTCCCATTGCAGTTACAGGTGGTAATACAACTGGCTCTTCACCTTGTACAAGTCGAGCAGCGTTAATACCCGCTAATAATCCTGATGCTGCTGATTCAACATAACCCTCTACACCAGTCATTTGACCAGCGAAGAATAAATCATCACGTTGTTTATATTGATATGTTGGACGAAGCAAATTAGGCGAATTAATAAACGTATTACGATGCATTACACCATAACGTACAATCTCTGCGTTTTCTAGTCCTGGAATTAGCTGTAACACTTCTTTTTGTGGCCCCCACTTTAAATGTGTTTGGAAGCCTACAATATTGTATAATGTTCCTGCTGCATCATCTTGACGTAACTGAACAACCGCATACGGTGTTTTCCCTGTTTTCGGATCTTCTAACCCAACAGGCTTCATCGGCCCAAATACTAACGTCTGTCTTCCTCTACTTGCCATAACTTCTACTGGCATACAACCTTCAAAGAAAATTTCTTTTTCAAATTCTTTTAAAGGCACTGTCTCAGCAGCAATTAAAGCCTCATAAAAACGATCAAACTCTTCTTCTGTCATTGGACAGTTTAAATATGCCGCTTCACCTTTATCATAACGGGATTTTAAATATACTTTATTCATGTCAATGCTGTCTTTCTCAACGATTGGCGCGGCAGCATCATAGAAATAAAAATAATCTTCACCTGTTAGTTTTTTTAATTGTGCAGAAAGATCAGGAGACGTAAGTGGACCTGTCGCAATAACAGTTGGTCCCTCTGGAATTTCAGTGATTTCCTCATTCATTACAGTTACGTTCGGATGATTTTTCACATATTCAGTCACTTTCGCCGCGAATTCATGACGGTCTACAGCTAAAGCACCTCCTGCTGGTACAGAGCACTCATCGGCTGCACGAATAATGACAGAATCCATTAGACGCATTTCTTCTTTAATAACACCAACAGCATTTGTTAATGTGTTTGCGCGAAGTGAGTTACTACATACTAATTCAGCAAATTTATCTGTATGATGAGCTGGTGTTTGCCTTACTGGTCTCATTTCATATAATTTTACTTGGACACCACGCTTTGCAATTTGGTAAGCTGCTTCGCTTCCTGCAAGACCTGCGCCAATGACGTTTACTACTTGTGTTGTCATATATATCACCTTTCCTTTTCTTCCCGAAAAAAATGTGAGCAGTTACGCTCACATTTGTTGTTCTTCTTCATAATCACACGAAATACATTGTACTTGCACGCCTTTTTTTAACTTTTTCTCTACGAGCATACCTTCACACTTCGGACATTTACGACCAATCGGCTTATCCCAAGATACAAAGTCACATTCTGGATACGTACCGCATCCGTAGAAAAGGCGTTTCTTTTTATTACTACGGCGTTCAATAATTTGCCCTTTATCACACTTCGGACAAGTAACACCGATTTCTTTTACAATCGGTTTTGTATTACGACATTCCGGGAAATTTGAACAAGCCATAAACTTCCCATATTTACCCATTTTAAAGACCATCGGGTGACTACATAATTCACAGTCTTCCCCAGCTGGTTCATCTTTAATTTCCACTTCACGCATTTCTTTTTCCGCTTTTTCTAAGCGCGGTTCAAATCCTACGTAGAAATCATCAACAATTTTCACCCAATTTGCATTTCCTTCTTCTACTTCATCAAGGCTTTGCTCCATATTGGCAGTAAATTCAATGTTAATAATTTCTGGGAAAAACTCTAAAATAAGTTCGATTACTATTCCACCAAGCTCAGTCGGAACGAAGCGTTTATTATCTAAAGCAACGTATCCTCGTTTTTGGATTGTTTCAAGTGTCGGTACATAAGTAGACGGTCTCCCAATTCCAAGCTCTTCAAGTGTTCTTACTAGACGAGCCTCTGTATAACGCGGCGGAGGCTGTGTGTAATGTTGCTTTGGTTCTATATCTTTTGAAAATACAGTTTCACCTACTTCTAACGGTGGCAACATCTTATCCTTTTCTTCCGCACCATCATCTTTCGACTCTACGTACACTTTCATAAATCCTGGGAACTTTACAACTGATCCACTTGCACGGAACTGAACATTGTTATTAATGAGTTTCGCTGTAACAGTATCCATTATAGCAGATGCCATTTGACTTGCAACAAATCGCTCCCAAATCAGTTTATACAAACGGAGTTGATCACGACTTAAGAAACTTTTTAGTTCCTCTGGCTTTCTCATTACCGAAGTAGGACGAATCGCCTCATGCGCATCTTGTGCTTTCGACTTTTTCGTTTCTTTCCTCTTCTCTGTTCCTATGTATTCCGCACCAAACGCCTCAGTAATGTAATCACGAGCCTCTGTTTGAGCTGTTTCTGAGATACGTGTTGAATCAGTTCTCATATACGTAATAAGACCTACAGTCCCTTGTTTTCCAAGATCTATCCCTTCATACAGCTGCTGTGCAAGCATCATTGTTTTCTTTGCTCGCATATTTAACTTACGCGCTGCCTCTTGTTGCAAGGAAGATGTTGTAAACGGTAATGCAGGGTTACGCTTTCGCTCTTTTCGCGTTACATTTTCAACCGAAAACGCATTGTCTTTCATCTTTTCGATTATTTCGTTCACTTGTGCTTCGTTCGTTAATTGAACTTTTTCACCATCTACACCGTAAAAGCTTGCTTCAAATGTGTCTTTCCCTTTCACAAATTCTGTTTTAATTGTCCAGAATTCTTCAGGTTCAAAACTTTGAATTTCTTTTTCACGTTCGATGATTAAACGAACTGCTACAGATTGTACGCGTCCTGCACTTAATCCTTTTTTTACTTTCTTCCATAATAAAGGACTAATATTGTAACCAACAAGACGATCGAGTATACGTCTTGCCTGTTGTGCATCTACTAAATCCATATTAATTGCACGAGGATATTTAAATGATTCTTTTATTGCATCTTTTGTAATCTCATTAAATACAACTCGGCAATCTGATTCAACGTCCACATTTAACGTATTTGCTAAATGCCAAGCAATTGCTTCTCCTTCACGATCCGGATCGGCCGCGAGATAGACTTTCTTTGCTTTTTTTGCCGCTGATTTTAAATCTTTTAAAACGGGACCCTTACCACGAATGGTAATATACTTCGGGGTGAAGTTATTCTTTACTTCTATCCCCATTTGGCTTTTAGGTAAATCGCGGACATGTCCCATGGACGCGACGACTTTGTATTTTTTCCCTAAATATTTTTCAATGGTCTTCGCCTTAGAAGGCGACTCCACGATTACGAGGTAATCTGACATGCTAGTGCCTCCTTAAGAGGTGGATTCAAGTCTTCATCAATCTTATTGATTTCTCTTGTTTTTGTCAATCAAGAATGAATATACCATACAGCGACAATCTACCATTTGTCAATAATTGTTTAATAAAAACATAAAAATATATGGTTAATTTAAAATTTCTTCAAGGATATCCTCCGCATTTCTTACTAGCTTTGCGCCTTGTTGAATTAGATGATTCGTTCCCGCTGCACTCTCTATAAATATAGGTCCAGGAAGCGCAAACACCTCTCTATTTTGTTCTAGCGCAAGGTCTGCAGTAATAAGGGATCCACTTCTCGTTTTTGCTTCTACAACTAAAACACCTTTACTTATACCGCTAATAATTCGATTTCTTTTTGGGAAATACCATTTTTTCGGCACATAATGAGGCGGATACTCTGTCAATAACAATATATAATCTTTCCACGTGTCATACAAACCTCTATTCTCCTTTGGATACATATAAGATAATCCGTGTCCTAATATTGCAATGGTCGGGCAATGCTGCCTTACTGTAACTTCATGAGCAATTGTATCTATCCCTCTTGCAAACCCACTAACAATAAGCCATTCTTTTTCAAGTAAAGGTTGTAAAATAAACTTCATACTCTCCTTTCCATATAAAGACGGTTCTCTCGTTCCAACAATCGCTAATTTATTTACTTTATTTAGAAAATCTCTTTCTCCTTTTCCGTATAAAACAAAAGGGGGATCTTGTATTTCTCGCAGTAATTGTGGATAGTCCTTATCCCATATTGTTATATAAAATATTCTCTTTTTTTCTAACTGGGATACATATTGTTGGAGATTTGAAATTTGAAGAAAATTTACTAGTTCTAAAGATTTTTCCGAGGATATTCCAGCGTAATATTCAAATTGTTCCGGACTAAAAGTGTATATTCCCTTCAGTTCTGGATCAACATATAGTAGTCTCTCCATCGCCTTCCAATGATCCGCCAACATGTAATGAAGGTGCAATAAACGTTCTCTTTTCATCTCAATTCTCCTTACCCATAATTTTTATTATGTAAACAAAAAATGTGTAAAAAGACACCCTCTAATAAGAAGGTGTCTTTCAAAAAGATTAGTAGTTTTTACAAGTCTCAAATAATCCCTTTTCTTTTAAAACAGAGATTAATGTTTCACCCATAACAGCTGGTGTTTCCGCTACTTTAATACCACAAGCTTCCATTGTTTTAATCTTTTCAGCAGCAGTTCCTTTGCCGCCAGAAATGATCGCCCCAGCATGACCCATACGTTTGCCTTCAGGCGCTGTTTGACCACCAATGAAGCCTACAACTGGTTTTGTCATATTAGCTTGTACCCATTCTGCTGCTTCTTCTTCTGCCGTACCGCCGATTTCACCAATCATAATTACAGCATGCGTTTCTTCATCTTCATTAAATGCTTTTAACGCATCAATAAAGTCCGTACCGTTAACAGGGTCTCCCCCGATACCTACAGCAGTAGATTGGCCAATACCTTCTTGCGTTAACTGATGTACAGCTTCATACGTTAATGTACCAGAGCGAGATACGATACCAACATGACCTTTTTTGTGAATATATCCTGGCATAATACCAATTTTACATTCGTCAGGTGTAATGACACCAGGGCAGTTTGGTCCAAGTAAACGTGTATGTTTACCCGCCATATATCTCTTTACGTTTACCATATCTAATACAGGGATTCCTTCAGTAATACATACTACTAAATCAACCTTTGCATCAACAGCTTCCATAATTGCATCAGCCGCAAAAGCGGGTGGAACGTATACAACTGAAGCGTTTGCGCCTGTTGCTTTCACAGCATCTTCTACTGTATCAAATACTGGTACGCCTTCAATATCAGTGCCACCTTTACCTGGTGTTACACCACCTACAATTTTCGTACCGTATTCAATCATTTGCTTTGTATGGAATAACCCTTGAGAACCTGTAATACCTTGAACAATAACTTTTGTATCTTTATTAACTAATACGCTCATTTTTCTCCCCCGCTTTCTATTAGCCCACTAGTGAAACAATTTTTTGTGCACCGTCTGCCATAGATTCTGCTGCAACAATATTTAAACCAGACTCATTTAAAATTTTCTTTCCTAGCTCTACGTTTGTACCTTCAAGACGTACAACTAAAGGCAACTCAAGACCTACCTGCTTCGTCGCTTCAATAACACCTTCTGCGATAACATCACACTTCATAATGCCACCAAAAATGTTAACGAAGATACCTTTTACATTTTTGTCAGAAAGGATAATTTTGAATGCTTCTGTAACTTTTTCAGCTGTTGCGCCGCCACCAACATCTAAGAAGTTAGCTGGGTCACCATGGTAATGTTTAATGATATCCATTGTAGCCATTGCTAAACCTGCACCATTAACCATACAACCGATATTTCCATCTAAAGGAATGTAGTTTAAGTCATATTTAGAAGCTTCAATTTCTTTTGAATCTTCTTCTTCAAGATCACGAAGTTCTAAAATATCTTTATTGCGATATAACGCATTAGAATCAAAGTTTAATTTTGCATCTAACGCCATAACTTTACCGTCACCTGTTGTAACAAGTGGATTAATCTCAGCGATAGAGCAATCTTTTTCGATAAACGCACTGTATAAGCCCATCATAAACTTCACAGCTTGTCCTACAAGTTCTTTTGGAATATTGATGTTAAACGCGATTCTACGCGCTTGGAAACCTTGTAAACCTACTGCTGGATCAATATATTCTTTAAAGATTTTTTCAGGCGTTTTTTCTGCTACTTCTTCAATTTCTGTTCCACCTTCTTCAGATGCCATTAAAACAACTTGAGAAGTTGCACGATCTAATACAAGACCTACATAATATTCTTTTTTAATATCGCAACCTTCTTCGATAAGTAAGCGTTTTACTTCCTTACCTTCAGGACCTGTTTGATGCGTCACAAGTGTAGTTCCTAAAATGCTTTCTGCATATGTACGAACTTCTTCTAAATTTTTCGCAACTTTTACACCGCCAGCTTTGCCGCGTCCACCAGCGTGAATTTGCGCTTTAACTACACATACTTCCGTTCCTAATTCTTTCGCTGCTTCTACAGCTTCTTCTACTGTAAATGCAACCTTCCCATTCGGAACGCTAACCCCATAGCTTCTAAGGACTGCCTTACCTTGGTACTCATGGATATTCATGGTCCCATCCTCCCCTGTTTTCCTGTTTTACTCGAAAAGTTTTTTAATGTTTAAAAAACATTACATTGCCATTGTATAAGATGATTGGCACGCTGTCTACAATAAAGTGTCAGAAAACTGAAATCGCTTTATTCTTTTTCGAAAATAATAATGTTTATATACCAAAATAAAAAATAAGCTGTGAATATACAGCTTATTTTTGAATCATATCTTTAATTGGCGCGAATGATTTTCGATGTTCCTCTAATACTCCATGTACTTCAATCGCTTCTAAATGCTGTTTCGTCCCATATCCCATATGTTGTTCGAATCCATATGCAGGATACTTTCCTCCTAACTCTTTCATCATGCGGTCTCTCGTCACTTTCGCAATAATAGATGCAGCTGAAATAGAGACACTTTTCGCATCACCTTTAATGATTGATGTTTGCGGAATTGATGTAGGAAGCTTCATCGCATCGATTAATAAATATTCTGGTGTACATGATAAATTAGCAACGGCATCTAACATCGCTTGCTTCGTCGCTTGATAAATATTTATTTCATCAATAACTTGTGGTGATATAATTCCAACTCCAATCGCAATTGCATGATCTTTAATTTCATCATAAAAACGCTCACGTTTCGCTTCACTTAATTTTTTCGAGTCATTTAATCCTGGAATATAAAAATCTTCCGGAAGGACGACTGCCGCCGTCACAACCGGTCCCGCTAACGGCCCACGACCCACTTCATCAATACCAGCAATGTATGTGAGCCCTTTTTCACGTAACTCATTTTCGTACTTTGACATTTCTAGAAATTTTTCTCTTTCTTTTTGCGCTAACTCTTTTTGTTTATACCACTTCAAAATTAATTTTTGAACACCTTTTCGCTCATCTTTCACTAACATTTGAAAACGCTCGTCTTCTTCATTCATAATTTCTTGCAGCAAACATTCCGCTTCATGAATAGTCATTTTTTGCATCTATTTACACTCCTTTTAAACGTAACCAAAAAGAAAAGACGTACAAACGCACGTCTTATACTTCTTCTACTTTTTCCGCATCTTCTACCTGCTCTGCAAACTCTTCTGGTGTTTCAAATGTCATTTTTCCAAATCTTCCACCACGAAGCTCACGAAGTATAAGCTCAGATGTTTTATCATAATCAATCATTCCGCCGCCCATTAAGCAACCTCTATTTTTTCCAATTGCATCAAATAACTCCACAATTTCTTCTGGAATGTCATTTAAATTATATCGCTCTTTTAAACGTTCTGGATAATGTTTTTCCATAAAACGTAACGCATAAATAGCTACATCCTGTAGATTTAATATAGAATCTTTAATTGCACCAGTCGTCGCTAAACGAAGACCAACTAATTCATCTTCAAATTTAGGCCACAAAATACCTGGTGTATCTAATAATTCCATTTCTTTCCCAACTTTAATCCACTGCTGGGCCGTTGTCACACCAGGACGATCTCCTGTTTTTGCTATATTCTTCTTCGCTAATTTATTAATTAGTGTAGATTTACCAACGTTTGGAATACCTACAATTAAAGCACGAATTGCTCTTGGTCTAATGCCTTTAGCAACCATTTTATCGAATTTTTCTTTGACAAGAACTTTACAAGCTGCTGCAATTTCTTTCATACCTTGTCCAGCTTGCGCATTAATTGAAATTGCCTTTTGACCTCTTTCATCAAAATATGCAATCCACTGCTTTGTAAGACGATCATCCGCCATATCCGCTTTATTTAAAACAACAAGCCTTGGTTTATGTGTAATAATTTCATCAATCATTGGATTACGAGAAGATAAAGGTAATCGAGCATCTACAAGCTCAATTACAACATCAATTAACTTTAATTTTTCTGTTACTTGGCGTCTAGCCTTTGCCATATGTCCTGGGAACCATTGAATTACCATGTTGCCACCTTCTTTTTCTTTTATTTCACAATACGTGCATCTTTTAAAGGCCAATATAGCATATTTGCTTTACCAATCACTTGGTCCATTGAAATTGTACCAATCGAACGGCTATCTTTACTAAAACGACGATTATCGCCTAAAACAAATAATTGACCTTCTGGAACAGTTTTCTTTCCTGTCATTTCTTCAAGAGTAAAATCATATGTAAGCGGTCCGTCAGCAAGTTGTTTTTTCTGCTTATCTAAATACGGCTCCTCATAAGGTTTCCCGTTAACATATAGTTTATCATTACGGTATTCGATTTCGTCGCCTGGCAGGCCAATAATACGCTTAATATAATCTTTTTCTTCCGTCGCTCGGAATACAATAATATCAAAGCGTTTCGGATCACCTATGTGATAGCCAATTTTATTAACAATCATTCGATCACGGTCATGTAAAGTCGGCGACATTGATACACCGTCTACGAGAATTGGGGCAAAGAAAAACTGTCTAATTACGCCCGCTAATACAACAGCAATCAAAATTGCTTTGATCCATTCCCAAAGTGAGCTCTTCTCTTTCTTCATGCTTTCCCCTCCACTGTTATGTAAGCTGCTCGTATTATACCAAAATTTCATATAGATTGGAAAAAGGGAGCTTGTGTATTTACAAGCTCCCATACATGTCTTATCGAATTTCTTTAATACGTGCTTTTTTACCGCGAAGGTTACGTAAGTAGTATAACTTAGCACGACGTACTTTACCACGGCGAAGTACTTCGATGTTCGCGATTCTTGGCGTGTGAACTGGGAATGTACGCTCAACACCTACACCGTAAGAAATCTTACGAACTGTGAATGTTTCACTGATTCCGCCACCACGACGTTTAATTACAACACCTTCGAAAAGCTGAATTCTTTCACGAGTTCCCTCAACTACTTTTACGTGTACACGTAAAGTGTCTCCAGGACGGAATGAAGGAAGGTCAGTTTTCAATTGGCCTTTTGTGATTTCTGTGATTAATTGTTGCATATTAAATTCTCTCCTTTAAACAGATGCTCTTATAAAGTCTTATTAAATTACAGCGGAACATCGTTAATACGGCTACTGATTTCAGTAGCACAAATGTTATAATAGCATATTGTTAGGACTGTTGCAATAGAAAATATATCAAGCCCTTATCGGTCTTCTTTAATCTGTTTCAGCCATTTCTCTTCTTGCTTAGATAATTCTCGTTCTTCCAGTAAATCCGGTCTACGTGTGTACGTACGACGTAGTGACTCTTTATGGCGCCATTCATCAATGTTTTTATGATTTCCTGACATTAGTACATCCGGTACCTTCATACCACGAAAATCAGCAGGACGTGTATAATGTGGGTGTTCTAACAAACCTGTGCTAAAAGAGTCTTCCACTTGTGACGTTTGATTCCCAAGCACTCCTGGCAAAAGACGTACAACACTGTCAGTGACTACCATAGAAGCCAATTCTCCACCCGTTAATACGTAATCCCCAATAGAAATCTCATCTGTTACAAGATGCTCACGAATTCGTTCATCGTATCCTTCATAATGGCCACATACAAAAATAACATGCTCTTCTCCAGCAAGCTCTTCTGCCTTCTTCTGCGTGAAACGCTCTCCTTGTGGACACATTAAGACGATTCTCGGCTTACGGTCTGTTTCCTTCGTTAACTCTTCTACTGCGTCAAAGATAGGCTGTGGGGTTAATACCATACCAGCGCCCCCACCATACGGATAATCATCTACACTATTATGCTTACTAGTTGTATACTCACGAAAATTGACAACACGAAGCTCTACCGCTTCTTTTTCTTGTGCTTTCTTTAAAATTGAAGAACCAAATACACCCGTAAACATATCTGGAAACAATGTTAAAATGTCAATTTTCATTATAGTAGCCCTTCCATTACATGAATGGTTACTAATTTATTTTCAATGTTAACTTGAAGTACAACGTCATCAATATAAGGAATTAACAAATCTTGACCCTTTGGACGTTTAATCACCCAAACGTCATTCGCACCAGGAGATAGAATCTCTTTAATTGTCCCTAACGCTTCTCCTTCTTCCGTTACAACGTTGCAACCAATAATTTCATGGTAGTAGTATTCACCTTCAGCTAGTTCGCCTAACTGCTCTTCTGGTACTTTTATTAAAGAACCTTTTAACTTCTCTACTTCATCTACATTGTTGTATCCTTCAAGTGTTAATAAATCAAATGTCTTATGTTGACGATGAGAAGTTACCTTCACTGTAAGATAGTCTGTACCTTTCTCATCCCATATGTATAACGTGTTCCCTACTTTATATCGCTCTTCTGGAAAATCAGTACGAGAAATAACACGAATTTCTCCTTTTACGCCATGAGTATTTACAATTTTCCCTACATTAAACCATTTTGTCATAAATAGTATGTCACCCCTGGTTTCTATATAAATTAAGCATTTCCATTTTATATATGGAACATGCAATTTCTCTTTAAATGTTAAAAAAGGGAGAGGAAATAACTCCTCGCCCTTTTTACGTTTATTGAATTTCCAGTGTGACGTTCTCATCATTATGATGTCCCACTGAATACAAGAGCATTCTAATCGCTTTCGCAACTTTCCCTTGCTTTCCAATGACTTTTCCAACATCCTCAGGATGTACAGTTAATCGATAATTTATTTCTCCGTTGCAAAGTTCCTGTGTAACTTTTACATCTCCAGGATGATCCACAAGAGGTTTAACAATTGTCTCGACTAACATTTTCATTGTCATTGCCTCAATTACTTACCTTGTTTAGATAAGTGGAATTTCTCCATGATACCTTGGTTAGAGAAAAGGTTACGAACTGTATCAGATGGTTTAGCACCATTTCCTAACCATTTTAATGCTGCTTCTTCGTTGATCTTAACTTCCGCTGGTTGAGCAACCGGATTGTAAGTACCGATTTCCTCAATGAAACGTCCGTCACGAGGAGAACGAGAATCTGCAACAACTACACGATAGAAAGGAGTTTTTTTAGCTCCCATACGTTTTAAACGAATTTTAACTGCCATTTATAAAGCACCTCCGAATTTATTTCACACAGATAATTATATTAGCAAAAAGACTATTGCTTTGTAAAGTATTTTTTCTTAACAGAGCCATCTTTTTTCCTTACATGAATGGAAACTTCAATCCACCTAGTCCTTTTTTCTTACCTTTTTGCATTCCCGTCATCGTCTTCATCATTTTTTTCATATCATCAAATTGCTTGATTAGACGATTGATTTCTTGTACCGTTGTACCGCTACCTTTGGCAATGCGCTTTTTACGACTAGCATTGATTATTTCCGGTTGTTCTCGTTCTACTTTAGTCATAGAACGAATAATTGCCTCAATATGCCCAATTTGTTTTTCATCAACTTGTGCATTTTTCAGCCCTTTAATTTTATTTGCACCAGGAAGCATTCCTAACAATTCGTCAAGCGGTCCAAGTTGACGCACTTGTCCAAGTTGTTCTAGGAAATCGTCAAGCGTAAACGAAAGCGTACGCATTTTTTGCTCAAGTTCTTTTGCTTTCTCTTCATCAACTGTAGCTTGCGCTTTTTCAATTAATGTTAAGACGTCGCCCATCCCTAAAATACGGGATGCCATACGTTCTGGATGGAACGCTTCAATTGCATCTAGTTTTTCACCCATACCAGCAAATTTAATTGGTGTATTTGTTACAGCCTTAATAGATAATGCCGCACCACCGCGCGTATCACCATCTAATTTCGTTAATACAACACCTGTTAATCCTAACTGTTCATGGAAACTTTGTGCTACATTTACCGCGTCTTGTCCTGTCATCGCATCGACAACAAGGAAAATTTCATCCGGTTTCGCAACTTCTTTGACTTTCGCTAATTCACCCATTAGTTCTTCATCAATATGCAGGCGACCCGCTGTATCGATTAAAACGTAATCGTGATGATCTTCTTTTGCTTTCGCAATCGCTTGTTTCGCAATTTCAACCGGACTTACTTGATCTCCTAAGGAGAAAACAGGCATGTCCAATTGCTTCCCTAATGTTTCAAGCTGTTTAATCGCTGCTGGACGGTAAATATCCGCTGCAACAAGCATCGGTTTACGATTATGCTTTTTACGAAGCAAATTTGCAAGCTTACCTGTCGTCGTTGTTTTACCCGCACCTTGCAGACCAACCATCATTATAACAGTAGGTGGCTTATTAGCAACAGCAATTTTGCTTTGCTCTCCGCCCATAAGTTCTGTAAGTTCTTCCTGTACGATTTTAATTACTTGTTGTCCAGGTGTCAAACTTTTCATTACATCTTGTCCGACAGCACGCTCAGACACACGCTTTATAAAATCTTTTACTACTTTAAAGTTAACATCCGCTTCTAAAAGAGCTAGACGAACTTCTCTCATCATTTCTTTTACATCGGCTTCAGAAACTTTTCCTTTGCCGCGGATTTTTTGCATTGTCTGTTGAAGTCGGTCGGCTAATCCTTCAAATGCCATATTGCCGCCCTCCTAATCTAATTTTTCGATAGCTTCAACAACTTGTTTCATTTCTTCATTTACATGCTCTTCTTCGCTGATTAGCTGTTTTAGCTTTGCAACAAGTCGCTGTCGCTCTTGAAACTTTTGAAGTAATACTAATTTATCTTCATATTCTTCAAGCATCGCTTCAGTCCGTTTAATGTTATCATACACGGCTTGGCGACTTACATCAAATTCTTCCGCAATTTCACCAAGAGATAAATCATCTAGATAATAAAGCGACATATAACTTCTTTGTTTTTGCGTTAACAACGATTGATAAAAATCAAATAAATAGTTCATTCTCGTTGTTTTCTCGAGCATGTTGGATCATCCTTTGTTAAGTGATTTCCCTTTACATGACTTAGTTTACATGGAGTATAAAAGAGTGTCAAGTTTTTTTCTTAACATCACATATTTTTATAAAAAAAGAAGCGGAAATACCGCTTCTTTCGCTTACACTTCTTCTGTTTCTACTACGTTCGCAAACAAACCATAAACATATTGTTCTGGATCAAACTGTTGCAGATCATCCATTTGCTCTCCTAGCCCAACAAATTTCACCGGAACATCCATTTCGTTACGAATCGCTAAGACGATACCACCTTTAGCAGTTCCATCTAACTTCGTTAAAACAATACCAGTAACATTCGTGGCTTCACGGAATGTTTTCGCTTGACTTAAACCATTTTGCCCTGTTGTTGCATCAATAACAAGTAATACTTCATGAGGAGCCCCTGGTACTTCACGCTCAATTACGCGCTTCACTTTCTCTAACTCATTCATTAAGTTTACTTTATTTTGTAAGCGTCCCGCTGTATCACATAGCAATACATCCACTTTACGGGCCTTTGCCGCTTGTACAGCATCATACATAACAGCCGCTGGATCAGATCCTGACCCTTGTTTAATTACTTCTACACCAACACGATCGCCCCATACTTCTAATTGCTCAATCGCCCCAGCACGGAATGTATCTCCTGCCGCCAATAGGACAGACTTACCTTCTGATTTAAATTTATGTGCAAGCTTACCAATCGTCGTCGTTTTCCCCACACCATTCACACCAACAAATAAAACTACTGTTAATTGATCCTCTTGTATATTAACTTCATTACTAAAATCGCTGTCACCTTTGTAAATGCCCACTAGCTTTTCAGAAATAACAGCCTGTACTTCTTTCGGATCTTGAATGTTACGACGTTGCACTTCTTCTTTCAACTGATCAATTAATTCCATCACTGTCGAAACTCCGACATCCGCACTAATTAAAATTTCTTCTAATTCTTCAAAGAAATCTTCGTCTATTTTGCGGTAACGGTACACTAATTCATTTACTTTATCAGCAAATGAATTTCTCGTTTTTTCTAATCCTTGTTTAAACTTCTCTGTTACCGTATCCGTTTGTTTTGAAATTTTTTCTTTTAATTTTTTTAAAAAGCTCATACTTCCCATCCTTCCTATCTACTTGCAACAAGTTCTTCGCCATCATCTAAACGAACAGAAACAAGCTTCGACACCCCTGATTCTTGCATTGTTACACCGTACAATACATCAGACTCTTCCATTGTACCTTTTCGGTGTGTAATTACAATAAACTGCGTTTCATCACTAAATTTCTTTAAATACTGCGCAAAACGAGCAACGTTTGCCTCATCAAGAGCTGCTTCCACTTCATCTAGAACACAGAATGGAACTGGGCGTACTTTTAAAATACCAAATAAGAGCGCAATTGCCGTTAAAGCACGCTCTCCCCCTGAAAGTAAACCTAAATTTTGTAGTTTCTTCCCTGGTGGTTGCGCTACAATATCAATACCCGTATTTAGTAAATCTTCTGGGTTTGTCATTACTAAATCCGCTCTTCCACCTCCGAATAATTCAGAGAATACAGATTGAAACTCTGTTCGAATCCCTTCGAATGTAGTAGAAAAGCGTTTTTTCATCTCTTCATCCATTTCCGTAATAAGTTGATGCAATGTCGATTTCGCTTCTTCTAGGTCATCTCTTTGCTCTAATAAGAATGTATGGCGCTCTGCTACACGTTCATACTCATCAATTGCCCCTAAATTTACTGCGCCTAACTCTTCAATGGATAGTTTAATTAGTTTCACCTTTTTACGTGCATCTTCTGCAGGCATCATCATTGTATACTTAAGTTTTGCTGCTTCAAATGAAATAGTATATGTTTCACGTAAATGTTGCAATCTATTTTCCAGCTCTACATCAAGTCGGTTAATTTTCACTTCTTGATCTTTCAGCATCTCAAGAATATATTTATGTTTACCTATTGTTTCTTTCACACCGCGCTCTAAATGCTCGACTCTTTCTTGCAATGATACGCGTTGTTCACGACGAGAACGAATTAACTCCGAAGTTTGATTACGATCATACGCTTTCTTCTCAATCATATTCGTAATTTGTTCTTCGCCACTTGAATTAGATGTCATCTCTTGCTTTAAGAACGCTAAATCTTCTTTCGTTTTTACAAGCGTCGCATCAGTCTCTTCTTTTTCCTTCGTCAATCGTTCGACTTTTTCTTTTTGATTAGACAAACGTTGTTGTTGTTCAGCAGCTTGTACTTTTAGCTCCGTCATTTCCTTCTGAACTTTTTCTTTTGAAGAATATTGTTCACTTTTTTGTTTCGTTAAAACGACGATTTTGCTATCTAATTCCCCAATCTCAGCTTGAAGAGTCGCTAAAATCTTTTCTAACTCTTCTTTGCGCCCTTGCATTTTTACTTGATCTTGTAAAAATCCTTCAATCTCTAAATCGTAAATCGATAAACGATCATTAATACGATGTTCATCTAATTCTAAACGATTAATTTCTTCTCTTAGCTTCTGTTCATCTACACGTTCGGTCTCTACACCTTGGCGTAACTCTCGTATTTGTACTTCTTTTTCTTGAATCTCTTGCTTTACTGCTTTAACAAAGTTTTCTAGCTTCGTTGTTTTTTCTTCCATGTCAGTTAGTTTTTTAGTCCACTCTTCAAGTTCACGTTGACGTCCCAATAAAGAGGATTTCGCCTGTTTTACAGCTCCACCCGTCATAGAACCACCCGGGTTCACTACGTCACCTTCGAGTGTTACAATACGATAGCGGTATTGCAGTTGTTTCGCTAACTCATTTGCTCCGCGTAAATCTTTCGCAACAACAACTGTACCTAATAAACTTGAAACTACATTCTCATATTTATTATTGTACTGCACAAGTTCTGCCGCTACACCGACAAACGATGGATGCTGATTCACAATGCGTAATTGATCAAATGATAGCGATCGGCTTTTAATAACAGCTTGAGGTAAAAACGTTGCACGGCCATGTTTATTTTGCTTTAAAAATGCAATTGCATTACGAGCATGCTCTTCTGTTTGTACTACGATATGTTGCATCGCTGCCCCAAGGGCGATTTCCATTGCGATTTCATATTCTTTCGGCACAGTCAGAAGTTCTGCAACAGCTCCCTCAATACCTTGTAGTCTATTTTCTCTAGCCTTTAATACTTCACGTACCCCTTGATAGAAGCCAGAGTAGTCCTCTTGCATCTCTTCTAACATTTCTTTCCGAGAGCGCGCCTGTTGCACAAATTGATACGCTTGATACAGTTTCGTTTCATTTTCACTATACTGTGACTTACATTTCCCAAGTGCCGTTTCTGTCTTCTGTATGTTAGAAATAATGCCAGCTATTTTCTCTCTCGCTTGCTCATAACTGTCTACAAGTTTCGCCTTTTTCGCTGTAATTTCCACACGCATCTGTACATACTTTTCATTTTCTTCATCAAGTCGTTCGTTTTTAGAGTTTTGCTGTTTTGATTGTTCTTCAATCATAGATAATTCATTACGAAGACTTGCTTGTTGATTTAAAAGTTCAATATAGTCACCTTTTAAATTCTCAATTTGTTCCTCTAAATTCTCAGCAAAAGTCGCAAGTAATTGCTCGTTATCATGCAATTTCTTCTCCAATTCTTTTACTTGATTCACAAATTGCATTAAAGCTTCTGTACTTGTTTCAATTTCGCCATCATAACTTGTAGTTTTCTCTGTTAACTCAACAATTAGCTTTTCAAGCTGCGCACAATGTGTCGTTGCATTTTGCTTTCTTTCCTTTAACAGCTCGCGTTGCCCTTCTAGTTTTTCTAGTTCTTTACTAGACAGAAGTAGAACTTCTTGTAAGGAATTTACAGATTCATCAACGGCTTGTAATTGCCCGCGTAATTCCTCAAGCTCTTCTTCACTTTTTTGTAAGTTCGCCGACATTTTAGCTTCTTCATCTTTATTATGCCCAAATTGATTTCGAAGCGCTTCCCACTTTTCATGTAATTCTTCAATTTCATGTACAATAAGCGCAGCTTCTACTTTCTCTAATTCTTCTTTTTTCTCAAGATAATCTTTCGCAATAGAAGCTTGTCTTTCTAGTGGTTCTACTTGACTACTTAATTCGTGAATAATATCTTGTACACGATTTAAGTTTTCTTGTGTTTCCGCCAATTTCCCTTCAGCTTTCTTTTTACGAAGTTTATATTTCAGCACACCCGCAGCTTCTTCAAATACACCACGACGTTCTTCTGATTTACTACTCAAAATCTCTTCGACTTTCCCCTGGCTAATAATCGAAAAAGCTTCCCTTCCCATACCAGAGTCCATAAATAAATCAATAATATCTTTTAATCTACAAGATTGTTTATTAATATAAAAATCACTATCACCCGAACGAGATACACGACGCGTTACACACACCTCGTTATACTCAATCGGTAAGCGTTGGTCTTCATTATTTAAAGTTAATGTAACTTCAGCAACATTAACCGCTCTTCTCGTATCACTGCCGGCAAAAATAATATCCTCCATCTTTGCACCGCGTAATGACTTTGCAGATTGTTCACCAAGTACCCAGCGAATTGCATCAGTAATATTACTTTTCCCGCTCCCGTTAGGTCCTACTACAGAAGTTACACCTGGAACAAAATCGACAGATACACGCTCAGCAAAAGACTTAAATCCTGCTATTTCTAATCTTTTTAAAAACACGAAAGGCCTTCCTCCTATTCTCCGTTGTTGTAAACGTTGTCTGTACGAAAACAAACTACTATACGGATTTCCCACTCCTTTTATTTATAAATAAAAGGAAAGTTTCATTCTATGCATAAGGAACCCCCCTTATTCAAAGGGGGATTCCTCATGATTGTTCTTTTAATTTTTTCAATGCTTCTGCAGCAGCTTGTTGCTCTGCCTCTTTTTTTGACTTACCACTTCCAAGACCTAATGCCTCATTATTTAAAGTTACACGGGACACAAATTCTCGGTTGTGGGCCGGTCCTTTTTCTTGCAAAATTTGATACTCAACATTGCCACTACCATCACGCTGAATCAATTCTTGCAATTGACTCTTATAATCCATCACATGAGAAAAAGCACCTTCATTAATTTTTGGATATACAACTTCTTTTAAGTATCCCCAAACTGTTTCTAGCCCTTGATCAAGATAAAGGGCACCAATAAACGCTTCAAAGACATCCGCTAATAAAGCTGGTCGTTCACGTCCACCCGTCATTTCCTCACCTTTCCCTAATAAAACAAGGCTACCAAATGACATTTCGTTTGCAAAACGAACAAGAGATGGCTCACATACAATAGCTGCACGTAGTTTTGTTAACTCTCCTTCGCTCATTGTCGGATATTTTTGAAACAGATACTGTGATACAGTGAGTTCCAATACAGCATCGCCAAGAAACTCAAGACGCTCATTGTCCTCATGCGGTTTTTTTCGATGCTCATTCACATACGATGAATGCGTAAACGCTTGAATCAATAATTTTTCATCTGTAAACGTAATACCTATCTCTTCTTGAAATACTTTAAAAGCTTCACGATATTTTGCTTCGTATTTTTTTTCTCTATGTTTTCGGTACGGCATAGGTCCCTCCAGATATAAGCCGAGAAGCCCCGTTAAAAAACGGGACTTCACTTAAGCATTATAGATGACTCTCTATGTAAGTCACAGCATCGCCAACAGTAGCAATCTTTTCAGCATCTTCATCAGAAATTTCCATTTCGAATTCATCTTCTAATTGCATTACAAGTTCTACTACATCTAGGGAGTCTGCGCCTAAATCTTCTTTGAAGCTTGCAGCTGGTACTACTTCAGTTTCTTCTACTCCTAAACGATCAACGACAATTTTGGTTACACGCTCTAAAACATCTGCCATTCTATTCACCTCCCCTCAAATATTATATAAAATATTGTCCAAAAAAACTAGTTGAAATCGATTCTTTTATTACATTACCATACCGCCATCAACATTTAACGTTTGACCTGTAACATATTTACTTTGATCAGAAGCAAAAAACGTTACAGTATTTGCGATATCTTGTGCTTCTCCAAACTGAGCTGCAGGAATTAATTTTAACATTTCGGCTTTTATATTTTCATCTAATACATCCGTCATATCAGTTGCAATAAACCCTGGAGCAATTGCATTTACAGTAATATTTCGGCTCGCTAATTCTTTTGCTGATGTTTTTGTTAATCCAATTACACCAGCTTTAGCAGCAACATAATTTGCTTGTCCTGGGTTTCCTGTTACACCAACAACAGAAGCGATATTAATAATACGTCCATGACGTTGACGCATCATATAGCGCGATACTGCTTTCGTACATAAGAAAACACCTTTTAAGTTTGTATTAATAACTGTATCCCATTCTTCTTCTTTCATACGCATTAATAAATTATCTTTTGTTACACCAGCGTTATTTACAAGAATATCAACTTGTCCAAACGTATCTACAGTTTGTTTCACCATTGCAGTAACATCATCAGCATTTGCAACATCTGCTCTTACTGCAATGGCATCTGAACCTAATTTCTTTATTTCATCAACTACTTCATTCGCCTTTTGCTCATTACCAGCATAATTTACTACAACATTTGCCCCTTGTTTCGCTAAATCAATAGCAATCGCACGACCAATCCCACGTGAAGCACCAGTTACTAATGCTACTTTCCCTTTTAACATCAGCTTTCTCCTCTCAAATTTGAAATGGTATCTTTTAATGTCTCTTCATCATATACCGCATATGCTTTCACTGAAGAATCAATCGACTTCATAAGACCAGCAAGTACTTTTCCAGGTCCGATTTCAATAAATGTATCTACCCCTTGATTCACCATATACTCAATAGATGGGTACCATAATACAGGCGAATAGAGCTGTTCAATTAGCTTTGCTTGAATATCTGTACCACGCGTAATAACATCTGCCGTAACATTTGCAATAACAGGAATATTCGTGTCTTGAATTGTAATTTCATTTAAAACACTTTGGAATTTCTCAGCAGCTGGTTTCATAAGCGAGGAATGAAACGGTCCACTTACTTTGAGCGGAATTGCTCTTTTAGCACCATTTTCTTTCGCTCTTTGAGAAGCAAGTTCTACTCCTTGCTTTGTTCCAGAAATAACAATTTGCTTCGTACTATTCATATTAGCAATTTGTACTGCATATCCTTCACTTGTTACTTCTTCTGTAACTCGTTTCAGCATATCCGGATCCGCACCTAAAATAGCTGCCATTGCACCTTCCCCGCCTGGAACAGCTTCTTCCATATATTCCCCGCGTTTCCTTACAGCATATACAGCGTCTTCGAATGTTAATGCACCAGCAGCTACAAGAGCGCTATATTCACCTAAACTATGTCCTGCGACAAAATCAGGTGTAATATCATACTCCTTCAAAGCTGTTAAAATTGCAAAGCTCGTTGTTAATAGTGCCGGCTGCGCATTTGTCGTTAATGTTAACTTTTCTTGCGGTCCTTCAAAAATCACTTCTGAAAGAGAATCATGCAAAACCTCATCCGCTTTTGCAAACACTTTCGCAACCTCTTTATTATTCTCCGCTAACTGTCTACCCATTCCAACTGCCTGTGAACCTTGGCCCGGAAAAAGAAATGCTATTTTTCCCATTTCAAATCCTCCTCTTATTGAAGCGGCTCCTTCTCCATTACACTTGAAATTGTAGGAATTACTTCTTTCGCTACCATTTCTCTCGTTTGACGAATCGCACTAAATATCGATTGGTCATTAGAAGAACCGTGAGCCTTAATGACAGGAGCTTTCAATCCAAACAACGCCGCTCCCCCATACTCCGAATAATCCATTTTATCTTTCAATACCATAAGTTTTGGTTTTAATACCGCTGCTGCTAATTTGCTCGTAAACGAACTCATTAATTGTTCTTTTAACATAGAGAATAACGCAAGTGCTGTTCCTTCTAATGATTTTAGCGCTACATTACCCGTAAAACCATCACATACAACAACGTCTGCTACACCTTGCAATAAATCTCTTGATTCAACGTTTCCAACGAAATTAATTGGTGCATCCTTGAGCATAGCAAAGACTTGTTTTGAAAGCTCGTTTCCTTTACCATCCTCTGTTCCAACGTTTAAAAGTCCAACGCGTGGATTTTTAATTCCTCTTACCTTCTCTGCGTAAACAGAGCCCATTACTGCATATTGATATAAATGAATTGATTTTGCATCAACGTTGGCTCCAACATCTAACATAACAAAACCTTCTCCATCAACAGTTGGCATTGTAGGTGATAAAGCTGGTCGTTCAATTCCTTCCATACGACCAACAACAAACAATCCAGCTGCCATCAAAGCTCCTGTACTACCTGCTGATATACAAGCATCCGCTACGCCGTCTTTTACTTGCTGCGCCGCTAGTACCATTGAAGCTTGTTTTTTTCGACGAACCGCTCTTACTGGTTCGTCTGTCGATTCAATTTTTTCGTCCGTATGAAGTATAGTAATTCGCTCTTCACTCGTTAAATATTGACGAATTCCCTCTTCTTTCCCTACTAACGTAATATGTAAATCTGAGTATTCCTTAATAGCTTTCATTGCTCCTAATACTACAGCCTTTGGTGCATGATCGCCGCCCATTGCATCTATTGCGATTTTCATAAGTTGTTACCTTCCTCACTATAATTACTAGATCGATACATTTCAAAAGTGCCTGTAAAGACAAGTTCTTCTCCAACAAAACTACGCACTTTGACAACCGTCCGTCCTTTATCATTCTCTACATCTTCAACACGTACTTTTGCAACAACACGCTCTCCTAATTTTACAGGACGAATATATCGAATGGTGGACTTTGCAGTTAAAGCTAATTCTTCATCAATAACCGCAACAGCTAGTGAGTTTGCTTGTGCAAACAAATGATGCCCACGAGCAATTTGATTTCTTTTAAATACATGTTCTACCTTTACTTCAAAGATAGAAATCGCATGTCTATCTAATTCTATATCAATAATTTCTCCGACAACCTCTTCTAACGGTAAAGATTTCACATCTTCTTCATGTTGTTTTGTAGCCACATGCTTAATTCGTTCTCTTAATTCAGGAATAGATAATTCCATACGATCAAGACGAACAGTTTGTATGCTCACTTGAAATTTTTCCGCTAAATCTTCATCCGTTATAAAAGGATTCGTTTCTATTGTTTGTTGTAATAATTCTTGTCTTTCTTTTTTACTTCTTCTTTTTTTCATACCGCACCATCCATTTTTATGACTAGGTACTAAAAGTAGTATATAATCATTAAAAGTAGAATGCAACAAAAACTTTTGCAGACTACTTTTAATCGAGCTTCTCTCCCTGGAACACACCTGTCCCATCAAGATAAGTACGCAGCGAAGCATACTGATCATTATGCCAAAACGCTTCTGAATCAACTAGTATCGCTGCATCTTGTCTTGCTGTTTCTAACGCCCGATAATCATGTACCATATCAGCAACCTTAAATTCTGGTAGACCACTTTGCTTACTTCCAAAGAAATCCCCAGGACCTCGTAACTCTAAATCTTTTTCTGACAATACAAATCCATCATTTGTTTCAGTCATAATGCGCATTCTTTCTTTTCCCGTTTCTGATTTCGGGTCCGCAATTAATAAACAATATGATTGTTCACTACCACGCCCAACACGCCCCCTCAGCTGATGGAGCTGTGATAAACCGAAACGTTCCGCGTCATAAATAACCATAACAGTCGCATTTGGTACATTCACGCCTACTTCAACAACTGTTGTCGACACAAGAATTTGCACTTTATTTTCACTAAACTGTCCCATTATCTCTTCTTTTTCTTGAGATGATAGTCTCCCATGCATTAATCCAACTTGGCATTTCCCTTGATAATGATGAGTCAGCATACTATGTAAGTCGATAGCATTTTGTACATCAAGCTTCTCAGACTCTTCAATAAGAGGGCAAATAACATATGCCTGTCTTCCTTTTTTTATCTCTTTCTCCACAAAGCCGAGGACACGATCTAACATATCATGTTTTGCCCAGTACGTTTCGATTACCTTTCTACCAGCTGGCATTTCGTCGATAATAGAAACGTCCATCTCTCCAAATGCAGTGATAGCTAACGTACGCGGGATTGGGGTCGCCGTCATAAACAATACATCTGGACTTTCACCTTTCTCACGTAAAACCCGGCGCTGCGCCACACCAAATCGATGCTGTTCATCGGTAATAACGAGACCTAACCTATGAAATATAACTTCGTCTTGAATTAAAGCGTGCGTTCCAACAAGGATGTCTACTTCTCCCTGTTCTAATCTCGACAAAATTTCTCGACGTCTCGCACCTTTAACAGAACTTGTTAGCAATTCAACCTTCATACCGAAATGTGAAAACGTCTCCGCGAGCGACTGATAATGTTGCTCGGCTAAAATTTCTGTAGGAACCATCAAAGCACCTTGATAATGAGCCAATTTCGCCGCATAAAGAGCAATCGCAGCAACAACTGTTTTCCCAGAACCTACATCCCCTTGCAATAATCGATTCATTCGGTACGGAGATATCATATCTTTCATTATTTCATCTACAACCCGGCGTTGTGCACCAGTTAATGGAAACGGAAGCGCATCAGTAAACTCTTGCAATTCTACTAATGAAATTTCCTTTTTCGTCCCTTTCGAGTTTTCCCTTTCCATTTTCCGTAATGTTTGCATTTTCAACTGAAACAAGAAAAACTCCTCATATACAAAACGGCGACGCGCTTGCTTTAAGTCTTCCTGTCCCACTGGAAAATGTAACCCTCTGAGCGCTTCATAGCGTGATAATAATTTATATCGACTTAACAAACCATCTGGTAACACTTCGACTATAGAATCTCCATACTCCTTAAATGCTTGTGCAACAAACCGGCGCATCTGTTTTACTGTCAGTTTTCCTTTCACTGAATATACAGGTTCTACTTCTTGTTGTCGTACAACCGGTCCAAAATTCAGTTCTGATACAGCAATTGTTTGGCGATGCTGATCCCATTTACCAGTAATCGTTACCGTTTCATCTAAATTTAACTTTTGTTTATAGTATGGTCTATTAAAACATACAGCTGTAATTAAATAACGACCGACGAGAACACGAACTGTAAGACGTGACTTCTTCTTCCCATAATATTGCAGTAAAGGAGCACTATGAACTTTCCCCTCAACCGTTACACGCTCGTCATGCTTTACTTCAGCAAGATCTTTCATCGCATAGTCTTCATAGCGGTACGGAAAATGTTCTAATAGATGAGAAACTGTATAAATTCCCATCTCGTGTAACAACTCAGATGTTTCTCCTCCGATTCCCTTTACATCCGTAACAGGAACTTGTACAACTTCATTCAAGATTCTCACGCTCCGTCACATTATTTTCTTTGATTCATTCTATTGATTATCCATTATTATCATTGACATCTGTAATCGCTCTCTTTCACCTTATATATTCTATCATAGGCATTCTAAGAGAAACTACTCTAATCCCTCTATATAAAGTGAAACTATAATCAGTGGGCGTTTACGGGCAGTTAATCTCCCACTTAACTTCTTTGCTCCAGCCGAATATAGGGGGTGGAAGTTTTACTGCCCACAAATAGCGGGATAAAACAAAGTTGTACAATACGTAAGAAAAGAGCCTCACTATTAGCAGCAAGGCTCTTTTCTATCATCAATATGCTAGCCTTTTGAATAAAAACTAGTAATAAACTTCATATCACTATTTCTTATCCATTAGCAAGTAAGTAACCCATTTATTTTCAAATCGAATCTTTTCTTATTCTACAGAGAAGATGAAAGAATACACCGGTTGGTTCCCTGCATGTACTTCTACTTCTGCATCTTCAAAGTTCTCTTCTACAAACGCAACTAATTTAGCCACTTCTTCATCTGTTGCATCTTCACCTTGTAGAATCGTTACGATTTCAGAATCCTCATCAATTAGCGCTTCTAGTAATTGCTTTGCAGCTCCTACTTTCTCAGCATTTGTAGATACAATTTTCCCATCTGCAATACACATGAAATCATCTTTTTGAATCGCTACACCGTCAATTTCCGTATCACGAACAGCATACGTAATCTGACCTGTTTTCACATGAGTTAAAGCTTCTTTCATGTTTTCTTCATTCTCTTCTAGCGTTCCAACTGGATTAAATGCTAACATTGCAGCCATACCTTGAGGAACTGTTTTTGAACGAATAACAATAACTTCTTGTTCTACAACTGACGCTGCTTGTTCTGCTGCCATCACGATATTCCCGTTATTTGGTAAGATGATGATTTTTTCAGCATTTGCCTCTTCAATCGCCTTCACAATATCCTCCGTACTCGGATTCATCGTTTGGCCACCTTCGATAACTTTCGTTGCACCAATGCTCTCAAATAGAGTTTTAATACCCGATCCCATAGCTACAGTTACAATACCATACGGTTGTTTCTCTATTGGCTGATTCGTTTGTTCAGGTACCATGGTAGGTTCATCTAATAAAGCAGTATGCTGTTCACGCATATTTTCTACTTTAATCTTAATTAGACTACCGTAACGTTGTCCATAGTTCATAGGATCTCCAGGATGTTCCGCATGAATATGAACCTTTACAACCTCATCATCCGATACAACAAGTAGTGAATCTCCGTACACACTAATATCTTCACGGAATTTTTGTTCAGAGAAATTATGTTCCTTCATTTTTCCAGGCTCTAATTTCACCATGAATTCCGTACAATATCCATACTTAATATCTTCTGTACTCAATTGGCTTTGTACACTACGGTGATGTTCTGCACGTACCATGTCATTCATAGATGGTTGGGCAGGCATATTAGAAGAAATCGTTTCTCCTTTTAAGTCAGCTAAAAATCCTTCATATACAACAACAAGACCTTTACCACCGCTATCTACAACGCCAACTTGTTTTAATACAGGTAATAAATCTGGCGTACGATTTAACGATGCGTTTGCTTCTTTTACAACGTCTTCCATAAACAAAACAAAGTCGCGCTGTTTTTTCGCAACTGTCACTGCATATTTACCCGTTTCTCTTGCAACCGTTAAAATCGTTCCTTCAATTGGTTTCATAACCGCTTTGTAAGCTGCCTCTACTCCTGCTTCTAAAGCTGCAGCAAAATCAACTGTCGTTAATTCTTCTTTTTGTTCAATGGATTTAGAGAAACCACGGAATAACTGAGATAAAATAACCCCAGAGTTACCACGAGCTCCCATTAATAATCCTTTGGCTAAACTTACACCGACTTTACCAGCATGCTGTGAAGGATTTGCTTTCACTTCACGTGCGCCTGAAGTCATTGATAAGTTCATGTTTGTACCGGTATCGCCATCTGGAACTGGGAATACGTTTAATGCATCAACAAGCTGAACATTATTTGTTAAATTATTGGCTCCTTGAATGATCATTTGTGATAAACGTTTTCCATCAATTTTTTGAATTGACACAGATTTTCCTCCTTAATGCACATTACAAGTTTATTACTTTAACTCCTTGTACGTAGATGTTTACAGAATCTACTGCTAGTCCTACAGTTTGATCTAATGTATATTTCACTTTAGTCTGCACGTTATGTGCTACTTCTGAAATTTTCGTACCATAGCTCACAATAATATACATATCAATATGTACTTCATCTTCATTTTTACGAACAATAACGCCTCTAGTGAAGTTTTCTTTTCGTAAAATCTCTGTTAATCCATCTTTTAACTGATTTTTTGATGCCATACCTACGATACCGTAGCAATCTACTGCGGCACCTCCAGCAATTGTTGCAATTACATCTGTACTAATATCAATTTGACCGTACTTCGTTTTAATTTCAATTGACATCTCGTTTCCCCCTTCATAAATGGTGAAAGTGAGCTAGACTACTTTAGTTACTATCATATAATCTTTTTAAAGAAAATTCCATCGTTCTTTCTTTTTCACTCTCATATTTTATGTTTTAAATTACATTTTTTTATGATGAGCAAAATAGTCCATTGTTATTATACAACATGTACCACTATAATATGTCAAGCAATTTTTCTTGATTTCACCTTTTCTTCATTGACATATAGTGTCAAGTATTTTTTCTTGATTTCTTTTTCCTACGGTGTTGCATTCTCTTTTTAGTTGTGTTAAATTATAGTAGTGTTTTTAGCATCGCATAAAAGACTAATATTGAAAAATTACGTATGTTACGGTAGTTAAGGGAGGGAAATATAAATGGCTCGTGTTTGTGCTATCACTGGAAGAAAAGCTCGTTCTGGTAACTCTCGTTCTCACGCAATGAACGCTACAAAACGTAAATGGGGCGCTAACCTTCAAAAAGTTCGCGTACGCATCGACGGAAAAGTTCAACGTGTTTACGTTTCTGCTAGAGCATTAAAATCTGGCAAAATCGAACGTGTTTAATAATAAAAAAAAGAGCCGCTAGGCTCTTTTTTTATTATACCATTGGAAAAAGCACCGGTAATAGGTGCTTTTTTTAGTCTTTTTTGAAGGTATTTAACATCGCACGAACAATTCCACCAAGAAATTTAGGTAACTTAATTGTATAAAATCTCATGGTTTCCCTCCTAATCCCCATTACTCCACTTGTTCACTATATGATGCAAGGAGCAAAATTGTTTCTTCAATCAGTGCTTCTTATCATCATTAATATGCCAGAAGTGAATGAAAAAGTACCTTTTTCCTCAACGAGTTCATTACTAATACAAAGTGTCGATCCCCACTCTATTGTTTTATTAGTAAGGGGATACTTAAAACCGTGAAGTGTAATACCTTCTACCCTTTCAGTAACTGGTACAAATGATACGTATGGAAAATGTTCGTTTCCTTCAATTATATACATACCAAACTTTTTCACCATTATTTCATTTTTATTGTCCACAATACACATTTCTATATTTACTTCTAATCCCTTTAAAAGCATCTGAATATTTGCTAAACCATGATCAAGTCTTCCACCAGTAGCACCAAAAATACGAATTAATTTTGGTTTCTGTTCTAAAGCCCAGCTAATTGCAATTTCTAAATCTGTTTGATCTTTTTCTCGCGGGACGATATGTAATTCATTTGTTTGTTGCCTCATCCATGCTAATTCCTCATCAGTAACTGAATCATAATCCCCAAACGCAACAGCCGGAGTGATTCCTCTTTTCAACAAACGGTACACTCCTCTATCAACGGCCGCCCAAACTACTTCTTCATTTTCATACCGCGAAAAATCTGCGCAGTATTCTGCAGGTCCTCCCGCTAAAATATGAATAATCATTTTTCCTTCCCCTTCTATTGTAAAAAGGCAATCTGCCATTCGGTAGATTGCCTTTCTCCTTATTTGCCACTCTAACATGTATAAATAGTGAAGTCTTAATGAACTAGAAGCTTCACTAGGATAAAGGTTCGTTCGTTCATTCTTTATCCGCGAATTACACGAATTGCTTCACCGCGGTCTTTTTGATTGTATACTGCTGATCCCGCTACAAGAACATTCGCTCCTGCTTCAATACAAAGTCTTGCCGTTTCAGCGTTGACACCACCATCAACTTCAATTTCCACTTCTAGATTTCGCTCTTTAACCATTTCTGCAACTTGTTTGATTTTCGGTAATACAGAATGAATAAACTTCTGCCCGCCAAATCCAGGATTTACTGTCATAAGTAATACCATGTCTATATCTTCTAATACATGCTCAATCGTTGAAACTGGAGTATGCGGATTTAATACAACCCCTGCTTTAATGTCATGAGATTTAATTAACTGAATTGTACGATGTAAATGAGGACACGCTTCTACATGAACAGTAATAATATCCGCTCCCGCTTTTGCGAAAGTTGGGATATAGTTATCAGGATTTTCAATCATTAAATGTACATCTAACGGTAATGATGTAATCGGACGGATTGCTTCTACAATTAATGGTCCAATCGTAATATTTGGTACGAAATGCCCATCCATTACATCGACGTGAATGTAGTCAGCTCCGCCTTTTTCTACATCTTTAATCTCTTCCCCTAATCTTGAAAAATCTGCTGATAAAATCGATGGTGCAATTTTAATCATGACTAATACCTCGGCTTTCTCTCTCTAATTTCTTCTACGAATTGTTTGTAATTCTTATAACGATATTCGGTAATCTTTCCTTCTTCAACCGCAGCTTTCACCGCACATTTCGGTTCAGCAAGGTGTGTACACCCTCTAAATTTACAGTATTGGCTCGCTTCTTTCAACTCTGGAAAACAATATGTAAGATCTTCTACCTCTATATCTATGAAATCAAGCGAACTAAAACCAGGTGTATCCGCAACAAGTCCGCTTCCAACTGTAATTAATTCTACGTGTCTTGTCGTATGCTTTCCACGTCCTAAATGTGAAGAAATATCATTAGTTTTCAATTCTAAATCTGGACGTAATACGTTTAGCATTGAAGATTTCCCAACACCAGATTGGCCTGCAACGACGGAAATACAACCTTCTAAGAATGGTTTCAGAATATCAATACTTTCCGATGTATTTATTGAAGTAAACAACACATCATAACCCATTTCACGATAATCATTTGCATAAGATTCAACAGTTTCTCTCATTTTTTCATCTACTAAATCCATCTTACTAATACAAATAATTGGTTTAATGTTATGATATTCAATTAATACTAAAAATCGATCTAACAGTCCTGGATTAAAATCTGGTTCTACCGCAGAGAAAACAAGAATAGCTTGATCAACATTAGCAATAGGAGGTCTAACAAGTTCATTTTTCCGATCAAATACTTCTAACACATAACCTTCATTCGGATTATCCGCTTGAAAAACAACTTGGTCTCCTACAAGTGGCGTAATTTTATTCTTTCTAAATACACCACGCCCACGACATTGTGTAATCCCTTCCTCATTCTGCACATAATAAAACCCACTTAGAGCTTTTACAATTTTTCCTTCTGGCATATAATTCTCCTTTATTTTGTATAAAATAAAACTGCAATTAAATATGAATAGACTAGCGTTCTTTAAACAATTAGTTCAAAGCCCACCAAATATATATCCAGGTTCATATATTTAATCTACCATCAAATTTGAAATATTATTTACAACAGTATCACTTTTACAGCTTTTTGAATCATATATTTTTGCCTGTTATACAGTCCACGATGTAGACAGCATAACAGGCAAGAGTAATAAATTCCATCTTCTATATAAGGACGATGGAATTCACTATTATTGAGCTGGATATGGTACTTCCTTGTCCATAATCGTTACTCCATCTCGGACAATTTTATAGTGTCCCTTTGCACCTTCTTGAATTACAAATTCTAAAGAAATAATCGCTGACTCAGTAATTGTTCTCGTTTCAACTGGTTTATCCATTTTTTGCTGCATATCTTCTTTATAAATTTCTATTGTTTGCGGCTTTTTCTCACCTGTTGCAGAAGCTTCATATGGGATAGAAATGTTATCCACTTTTACCGTTTTCGTCACTTTAGGCTTCGGACCATCGGAGATAACAATCGATACTTTATCTCCTTCTTTTAAAGGTGTCCCAGGCTTTGGTAACTGTGAAATAACAAGACCTTTATCAACCGTATCTGAATACTCTCTTTTTATATCAGAAACAAGCTTTCTTTCATTTAAATAACCTTTTACACTATTTTCAGTCCATCCTGAAAAATCACCTGGTCTTATTTGATAAGGTCCTTTACTTACCCAAATTTTCAGTTCTTGTTCTGTCTCTATAACCATTTGATCAGGCGTTGGTATTTGCTCTACAATTTCACCTTTCGGCTTATCATTTTCAATATAATTTATTGTAACTTGTTTATATTCTTCTTCTAACTCAGCTCTTATACTCTCGAAATCTTTTCCTGTCAAATCACGCATCTTACTTTTCTTTTTCCCACCTGATTGATAGATAGTAATTTTAGAGTTTTCTTTCACTACTCTTCCTGCTATAGGATCTGTTTTTATCACTTTTCCGGCTTCAACATCATCTGTATATACAAGATTAGGTTCAGTAACTTCAAAACCTTTTTCAACTAATGTATTTACAGCTGTCGTATATTTCATACCAGCCACATCAGGAACCTTCACATCTTTCGGAATAAAGAAGCCTGGAATAACAGTAAGTGCTAATGTTATCCCTATCGCTAAAAGTAAAAATGTTGTAATTAAAACTTTCAGCCATTTATTATTTCGCTTTTTCTTCTTACCTGATTTGGTCTCTTCTTTTCTTACTTGTTCATCCACTTTACTTCCTTTTAATACAATCGTTTCATCACTTACATTTTGAAATAGTTGTTCTTGTTGAATAATTGGAATCGCTTTCGTTGCTTCCATATCTTCTGGTATGTAAAATGGTTGTTCATTTATTCGTTCTGGGTATAGTGCTGTTTCAATATCTCGTTTCATCGCGTTAGCAGATTGATATCGATGGAACGGATCTTTCGCAGTTGCCTTTAATATAATATTTTCAACACTTTGTGGAATATTGTCATTCCATCTTTTTGGAGATGGCATTTCATTTTGTAAATGTTTTAACGCAATTGCAACAGCAGATTCACCAGAAAACGGTTGTCTTCCTGTTAACAATTCAAACATAACAATCCCAAGTGAATAAATATCTGATTGTTTATTCGCTATACCGCCGCGCGCTTGTTCTGGTGATAAATAATGCACCGAACCGAGCACCGAATTTGTATGTGTAATTGTTGCTGCACTTGTAGCTGTCGCAATTCCAAAGTCTGTTACTTTGACCACTCCGTCATCTCGAATCAAAATATTGTGCGGTTTAATATCACGATGTACAATCTCAAAATGATGGGCGTGTGCCATAGCGGACGTTAACTGCTCCATTATATCAAGAGCCTCTCCTATCGGTAACATCCCTCGATCAATTATGTATTGCTTCAATGTTCGTCCAGGTACATATTCCATTACAAGATAATATATATCATCCTCTTCCCCAACATCATACATATTCACAATATTTGGATGCGACAACGTTGTAACAGATTGCGCTTCTCGATGGAAACGTTTAATAAACTCTTCATTATTTGAATAGTCGAGTCTTAATATTTTTACCGCTACATCTCGGCCGAGTATATCATCATGAGCTAAATATACATTGGCCATTCCTCCACCGCCAATCATTTTCAGCAGCTTATAACGGTCATTTAAGCGTTTTCCAATCAGCACGTTGCACTTCACCTACTTTCGTTTGTCGAATCCGTATAATCAATAATAACGAGGGTAATATTATCTTCTCCACCACGATCATTTGCTAATTGAATGAGATGCTCTCCCTTCGCCTCGAGCTGTTCATTCAATTGTAAAATTTGTTGCATATCAGCAATAGAAACTTTGTTAGACAATCCATCCGAGCAAAGAAGTAATTGATCATCTTCTTCAAGCACCAATGTTTTAACATCTAATCCAACTGTTTCTTCATTTCCTAATGCTCTTAACAAAACATTCTTTTTCGGGTGATATTCTGCATCTTCCTTTGAAATTTCGCCATGTCTTACAAGTTCATTTACAAGCGAATGATCTTCCGTTACAAGCGTCATTTTCCCCTCTGATACCATATAACAACGACTATCTCCTATATGACCTATCGTCACAAAATTCGATGTACAAATGGCTATTATAAGTGTTGTTCCCATGCCATTACATTCTGCATGCTGCTGAGAGTAAGCATATATGCGCTCATTAATAATTCCAACGTTAGTATGTAACCACTTTTCTACCTTTTTAGGCTCATTCATATTATGCGTTTGCTTCCAATAATCATGGAATAATTGAATAGCCATCGAGCTAGCTACATCGCCAGCTCGATGACCTCCCATTCCATCTGCTACTACCGCTAAAATATTTCCATCTAAATTGCGAAAAACTCCTGCACTATCTTCATTATGTTGACGAACTTTTCCTTTATCCGATAGAAACACGGCTTTCATCTAGTCACCTCGTCTCTTCTTTGCGCTCCTTTGCACGCAACTGACCGCAGGCTGCATCAATATCATGACCTTGTTCACGGCGAATGGTTACATTCACTCCACGATCTTTTAGCGTCTTTTCAAATAAGAAAATTTGCTCTCGTGGCGTACGTACATAATCACGTTCTGGCACGTAGTTTACCGGAATTAAGTTTACATGACATTTTACACCTTTTAAGAGCGCAGCAAGTTCTTCAGCGTGCTCAACTTGGTCATTTTCTCCTCCAAATAAGCCATATTCAAATGTAATACGACGCCCTGTTCTATTTACATAGTATTTAACAGCTTCCATTAAATCAGGTAGCTTATAAGCACGGTTGATCGGCATTAATTTTGAACGTATCTCTGTATTTGCAGCATGCAATGAAATCGCAAAATTAATTTGCATATCTTCTTCAGCGAACTTATAAATTTTTGGAACAATTCCACTTGTTGAAACTGTCATATGTCTTGCACCAATATGAATTCCTTTTTCATGATTTACAATGCGTAAGAATGACATTAAGTTATCATAATTATCAAATGGCTCTCCAATTCCCATAACAACAAGAGAACTTACACGTTCTTCTGTTTCATCAAGCGCACGCTGAACTTCTACTACTTGCGCTACAATTTCTCCAGCCTCTAAGTTTCGTTTTAACCCACCAAGTGTAGAAGCACAGAACGTACAGCCAATGCGGCAACCCACCTGTGTTGTTACACAAATGGAATTTCCATATTCATGTCGCATTAGTACAGTTTCAATAGAGTATCCATCGTATAACTGGAATAGGAATTTAATCGTTCCATCCGAAGACGTTTGTTTTACTAAAGTGTTTAAAGTAGTAATATCAAAGGAATTCGACAATTTATCGCGCAATCCTTTAGCAAGGTTTGACATATCCTCATAATTTTTTACACGTTTTTTATATAGCCAATCAAAAATTTGTCCTGCACGGAACTTAGGTTCTCCTTGTTCCTTTAACCAATCTTGCATTTCATGAAGTTGTAAAGAATAAATTGATGGTTTCTTTGTTTCTAGATTTTTCTTTTGTTTTTTTACAGTCGTTTCCATGATGCTACACCTTCTTTCTTAAACAAGCAATATAAAAGCCATCTGTTGCAAAATAATGCGGTAAAATTCGTACTTGACCTTCATCAATATACGGATTTAACTTTTCTGGCATGCGATCTTTTATCGTAGTATCCCATTCAAATTCAGGATGCTCTTGTAAAAATTGCTTTATTACTTGTTCATTTTCTATTTTTTCAATTGTGCACGTACTATAAACAAGGCGACCACCTTGTTTTAACAATGGTGCTATTTTTTCTAGTATCGCAAGTTGAATCGTTGATAACCTTTCACTATCGCCCTTATCTTTACCTAACTTAATATCAGGTTTACGTCTAATAACACCAAATCCAGAACATGGTGCATCTACTAATATTTTGTCAAAAGATTCATTTGCAAAATGCTCTTGAACTTTTCTAGCATCTAAAGCCATCGTTTCTACATTTTCTAAACCAAGTCTCTTCGCCTGTTGTTCAATTAAACGTACTTTATGTGCGTGTAAATCAAGCGACATTACCTTACCAGTTCCGTCCAAACGCTCTGCAATATGAGTTGTTTTTCCGCCAGGAGCAGCACAACTATCTAGAACTGTATCTCCTTTATTCGGTTCTAAAGCACGTGCTACAAGCATTGAGCTTTCATCTTGAATAGAAAGGAAACCTTTTTTGAACGCTTCTGTATGTGCGACATTTCCTCTTTCAATTTGAATTGCATCCTCTGACAATTCACCACGTTTTGCTTCTATACCCTCATCAGCTAATAACGCAACCGCTTCTTCTACCGTTACTTTATCAACATTTACACGTGCTGTTGGTACAGGTGGCAACATATTTACTTCACACATTTTCTCTGCTGTCTCTAAACCATATTCGGATGCCCATTCTTGTACAAGCCACATTGGATGACTCGTTGCAATCGCAAGACGTTCTACTGGATTTTCGATTTCTTCTAACGAAGGTACACCTTCTCGCTGAATTGAACGCAATACTCCGTTCACCATGCCTGAAATCCCTTTATGCCCACGACGCTTTGCAATCTCAACTGCTTCATGAATAGCCGCTCTTTCTGGAACTCGGTCTAAATATAGCATTTGATATAGAGATAGGCGAAGCAACACTCTTACCCACGCTTCAACCTTTTTTCTTAAAAATGGTTGTAAATAATAATCTAGTGTGTCACGACGTTGAATTGTTCCATATACCATTTCAGTTAATAAACCAATATCTTTTCTGTCAATTGTATTTTTTTCAATCAAATTATTTAAAAGTAAGTTGCTATATGCACCACTTTTTTCTACTTGAATTAAGCCATCCAGAGCTAACTCACGAACATTTTGTCTCATGCATTTTCTCCTAACTTCGTACCAATTTCAGGTTTTGTTCCACGTAAAAATTGTGAACAACTCATACGCTTTTTACCAGATGGTTGCAATTCAGTGATTTTAACGCCTGTCTCGTTCCCTGTTGCAACAACAAATCCATCTTCTTCAAGAGCTACTATTGTACCTGGTTCAGCTTTCTCTGTAATAGAGACCTTCTCTCCCCACCATACTTTAATAACTTGTCCTGCCAAAGTCGTATAAGCAACTGGCCATGGATTCAATCCGCGAATGTGATTGTATACTTCTTCACCTGTTTTTGTCCAATCAATTATCTCTTGCTCACGTTTTATATTATATGCAAACGTCACTTCAGCTTCACTTTGTTTAATTGGTTCTAGTTTACCCTGAATTAGTAAAGGAACCGTTTTAGATAACAGGTGTGCTCCTGCTTCGCTTAACTTATCAAATAATGAACCTGTTGTTTCACGCTCTTCAATTTCTACTTCTACTTGCGTTAATATATCGCCCGCATCTAATTTTTCTACCATATACATAATTGTAATACCTGTTTTCTCTTTACCTTCCATGATCGCATAATGAATTGGTGCACCACCGCGAAGTTCTGGAAGTAATGATGCGTGGACATTAATACATCCATACTTTGGCGCTTCTAAAATTTCATTCGGTACGATTTGTCCAAATGCTGCTGTTACAATTAAGTCTGGCTCTAGTGCTAATACTTTTTCATATTCGTCTTTTTCACGAATTTTTAACGGCTGTACTACTGGAATACCATGTTTCTCCGCTTCTACTTTAACAGGAGTAGGTGTTAAAACCTTTTTTCTACCAACTGGACGATCAGGTTGCGTTACAACACCAACTACGTCATATCCGTCCTCGATAAGACGACGAAGCACCGGCACAGAAAAGTCCGGTGTCCCCATAAATACTACTTTCATCATTCAAAAACCGCTCCTTTTAAACCTATTCTAATTCGCCTGCTTCATAATACCTTTTCACTTTAGATGTAAATAAAACACCGTGTAAATGATCGATTTCATGCTGAATTGCACGCGCTAAGAAGTCATCCGCTTCTAATAAAAATATTTTACCGCGACGATTTTGTGCACGTACTTTAATGTAATCTGCACGCTCCACTTCACCATAAAGTCCCGGAAAGCTTAAGCAGCCTTCGGGACCTACTTGTTCACCACGTTTTTCTAAAATAACAGGATTAATTAATTCAATTTTACCTGTATCATCACCTATATCAACAACAGCAACTTGTAAGCTTATACCCACTTGTGGCGCAGCTAAACCAACTCCGTCTGCAATTAACATTGTTTCATGCATATCTTTTAACAATTTCACTAACTTTTTATCAAAGTTAATTACTCTTTCGCATGGTGTTTCTAACACTTCATTTGGATGCTTTACAATTTCTAAAACTGCCATATTTCCCTCCGCTACATTAACATTGTTGGATTAAAATCAATTGAGATTTGTAGCTCTTTTTGCATTTCTGCTTGATAATGTTCATTTACCATTTTGAGCACGTTCTTTAAGTTTGGTTCCCGTTTGTATTTTATCATGCATTGGTAACGATATCTATCTTTTATCCTTGGAATTGCTGAAGCAACCGGCCCTAACACCATTGTTTGCCTTGAACAATGCGTTCGTAAATGACCGACAATTTTTTCCGTCACTTGGACTGCCTTTAATAACTCCGGATGAGATACAGTTACAAGTACAACGTAGTAATATGGCGGATATTGTCTCATTTGCCTCATTTGCATTTCGTGCTCATAAAATACATCATATTGTTGATTCTTTGCTAATTCTACACTGTAATGTTCCGGCGTATACGTTTGAATTACAACTTCACCTGGCAATTCATGTCTTCCTGCACGTCCACTCACTTGTGTCAATAGCTGATACGTCTTTTCACTCGCCCGAAAATCAGGTAGATGAAGCATCGTATCCGCCGTTAAAACGCCAACAAGCGTCACCTTCGGAAAATCAAGCCCTTTTGCAATCATTTGTGTTCCAAGTAATATATCTGCTTTCTCTTCACCAAACGCCTTTAATAATTTTTCATGCATTCCTTTACGGCTTGTTGTATCCACATCCATTCGAATGACCCGCGCCTCAGGGAATAGTTTTGTGATTTCTTCTTCAACCTTTTGCGTCCCTGTACCAAAGAAACGAATATACGTACTATTACAAGCAGGACACTCCGTTGGCATATTTTCCTCATGACTACAATAATGACACTTTAAACGATGGTTCATTTTGTGATATGTCAACGAAATATCACAATGCGGACATTGTACGACATACCCACAATCACGACACATCACAAACGTAGAATGACCCCTTCTATTTAAAAAGAGAACCATTTGTTCTTTCTTTTCTAATCGATCTGCTATTTTTTCATGCAGTGCCTTTGAAAACATTGAGCGATTTCCATCACGAAGCTCTTCACGCATATCAACAATTTCTACAGTCGGCAAAGCTTGTTTGTTCATACGTTTTTCCATTGTAAGCAACCCATAGACACCTTTTTTCGCTCTAGCAAACGATTCAAGTGTCGGCGTTGCACTTCCGAGAACGATTGGACACTTATGGTATTGTCCTCTCCACACTGCTACATCTCTTGCATGATACTTTGGGTTATCCTCTTGCTTATAACTTGATTCATGCTCTTCATCAATAATAATGATTCCTAAATTTTCGAATGGAGCAAAAATAGCTGAACGCGCACCAACTACAACTTTCACTTCTTTTCTTAATATCTTTCGCCATTCATCATATTTCTCGCCAACAGAAAGCGCACTGTGAAGAACTGCAACTTGCGAACCGAACCTACCTTTAAAGCGATCTACCATCTGGGGCGTTAGCGCAATTTCAGGAACAAGCACAATTGCTTCTTTTCCTTTCTCGAGCACCGCTGCTATAGATTGTAAATACACTTCAGTCTTACCACTTCCTGTAACACCATATAGTAAAAATGGATTGTAAGTTTCATTTGTAATTGATGACAAAATCGGTGTAATTACTTGTTTTTGTTCCTCAGTAAGCGGAAATGGTTTCGTTTGTTCAAAATCATCATCGTCATACGGACTCCGGTATACCTCTACATACTTTTCTGAGATTAGACCCTTTTTAACAAGTGCTTTTATTGGAGCATCTGTTATTTGTAATTCTTCTGTTAAATTTTTTAACGGTACACTTTTGTAGTTTTCTACAAAATAATAGAGTACATCTTGTTGTTTTTTACTTTTCAGTTCAAATGCTGCTAATTCCAATTTATCTGCCGGCAACTCCGGTTGAACTACTCTTTGTTTCTTCTTCTGCACTTTATCCTTTACTTGATAAACCACTTCAGTCGTACCATTTTTAATTTCTTGTTGAATAGTGCGATATAGGTGCGGCTGTGCTTCGATAACTTCCCAATCTATCGTTTCCTTCCCTTGAAATAAAGAAAGAATTTCTGGTGCTACTTCTTCTCGGTTACGAAGTTGCAGACGCTTTTTATATGTTGCTTTAATCGCCGTCGGAAGCATCACCTGAAAAGCTGAAATCATATAACATAACGTTTCACTTGTAAGCCAATACCCAAGTTTTAATAATTCATCATTTAAAACCGGAGTGACATCTAATATTTCATACAACGCTTTTAACTTTTTACTTTCTAGTTCAACCGAATCCTTTATGCCAATAATAAAACCTTGCAATTTCCTCGGACCGAATGGGACTACTACACGCATTCCTGTTTGCACGATATCTTCCCATTTTTTAGGGATAATATAATCAAACGGTCGATCTGTTTGACGTGCAGGTACATCAACAATTACACTTGCAAACTTCATACATAATCATCTTCTAACATCATTTCTATTTGCTTTAATATTTCACGAGCCACTTCTTTCTTCGTTAAAAGTGGCAGCTCAATGATTTCTCCATCTTTTCTATACATTGTCACAATATTTGTATCCGTACCAAACCCAGCTCCTTGCGCTTTCACGTCATTCGCAACAATCATATTTGCATTTTTCTCACGTAATTTTCTCGTTGCGTATTCCTCTATGTTTGTCGTTTCAGCTGCGAAACCGATAAGTAACTGTCGGTCCTTCTTCTCACCTAACGTTTTTAAAATATCCACTGTTCTTTCTAATTCAATTACAGCATCGCCATTTTTCTTTTTCATTTTATTATCATGAACATATTTCGGACGGTAATCTGCAACGGCTGCTGTTTTGATGACAACATCCACACTCTGATAATGCTGAAGGACTGCCTCTAACATATCTTGTGCAGATTCCACTTGTATTGTTGTGACATGTAATGGTGACTCTAATGCTGTCGGTCCTGACACAAGTATGACATCAGCACCTAAGCCTGCTGCAACTTCTGCGATCGCATACCCCATCTTTCCAGAAGAAAAATTCGTCATAAAACGAACCGGATCAATCTTTTCACGTGTCGGTCCAGCTGTTATTAATATTCGTTTTCCTTGCAATGGTTGTTGTTCCGAGAAAGCCTCTTCTAATCGTCCAATAATTGCTTCAGGTTCTTCCAGTCTTCCTTTTGCTACATAACCACATGCTAAAAAACCTTCCCCAGGCTCAATAAATGTATATCCTAATGTTTTTAACGTCATCATGTTTTTTTGAACAATTTTATTTTCATACATATGCACATTCATAGCAGGTGCAATCCACACTGGAGCTGTAGTAGCTAACAAAGTAGTTGTAATCATATCATCAGCAATACCGCCAGCTAACTTTCCAATGCAATTAGCTGTAGCAGGTGCAACAAGTACAACATCTGCCCAATCCGCTAAATCAATATGAGCAATAACAGCGGAGTCTCTCTCATCAAACGTATCCGTATATACATCATGGCGAGAAAGTGCTTGAAATGTAAGAGGCGTAACAAACTTCATTGCCGACTCACTCATCATTACTTTTACAAGAGCGCCAGCTTGTGTCAATTTACTTGTTAACGCAGCCGCTTTAAAAACTGCAATGCCTCCTGTTACACATAGAAGTATCTTTTTCCCTTTTAGCATATGACTCGTCCTCTTTCTTTTTCAAACTTATTCTACTGAAATAGAATTTCCAGCTCGTCAGTACCAGTATTTCGTTCCGTCTTTTTCGATTCCTTTTCATCCCTATCGTAAAAAAATAACAACCTACTTGTAAATAGGTTGTTACCGTTACATAGAAAATTATAAAGTCTATGTTTTAATTTGTCGAAAAGAATGTCTTAATCAATTATTGTGTCATCGCTTGGTACATATTTTAATACTTCTAAATCGATTTCTTCTAATGCTTTACCTACACATTTATAAGAAACAGGCTTTTCAATAACACAATTGTCAGCAATTTGCATTTCACGTGCACGCTTTGCAGCTACTGTTACAAGTGTATATTTAGAATCGATTTTTGTTAATAATGAGTCAATTGATGGATTTAACATAATTATAGACCCTCCGTCATTTCTTTATAGTATTTTGCCACTCTTTCGCGGCGGCAATGTTCACCAACCACAATTGCTTTAATTCGGTCGCAAGCTAATTCAACTTGATCGTTTTCTACAACATAGTCATAAGCGTCCATCATTTCGATTTCTTCTTTCGCTACAGTTAAACGATTTTCAATAACATCTTCAGTTTCTGTACCACGGCCGACAATTCGGTTCTTTAGTTCAGATAAACTTGGAGGTGCTAAGAAAATAAATACACCTGCTGGGAAGGCTTTCTTAACTTGAATTGCTCCTTGCACTTCAATTTCTAAGAACACATCTTTTCCTTCTTGTAACGTTTTTTCAACATAATCAATCGGTGTTCCGTAATAATTACCAACGAACTCAGCCCATTCAAGTAACTTTTCATTACGAATCATTTCTTCAAATTCTTCTCTCTCTTTAAAGAAATAATCCACACCATCTACTTCACCTTCACGCGGTTTACGTGTCGTTACTGAAATAGAGTACTGAAAACGTGTGTCTTCATGGCTAAACAGCTCTTTTCGAACCGTTCCTTTCCCGACACCAGAAGGTCCCGAAAGAACGATGAGCAATCCTCTTCTACTTCTCATAAATATGTAAAACCTACCCTTCCTCACTTAAATCTTCTTTATTATTCAAACGATGTGCAATCGTCTCTGGCTGAATTGGACTTAATACTACATGCCCATCATCCATAACAATAACCGCCCTTGTTTTTCTCCCATACGTAGCATCAAGCAAAGCATTATGTTCACGCGCTTCCTGTACTGTCCGTTTAATAGGAGCTGACTCCGGACTTACAATAGCAATAATTCGATGAGCAGATACAATATTTCCGTATCCAATATTTAAAAACCGCATGGCCATAGTTTGCGCCTCCTAGTAAGTCTATCCGATTTCTCCACCACGTATAACTTTATATATTTTTTGAAAGCTACTCAATATTTTGTACTTGTTCACGAATTTTTTCAAGGTTATTTTTCATTTCTACGACATATTTTGAAATTGTTAAGTCATTTGCCTTAGAACCTATCGTATTAACTTCCCTATGCATCTCTTGCACGATGAAGTCCATTTTCCTTCCAACAGGCTCTGTAATTTGCAGTGCTTCACGAAATTGATCTAAATGACTTTGTAATCGAACTAATTCTTCGTGAATATCTGAACGCTCTGCAAATATTGCTACTTCTGTCAGCAATCGTTGTTCATCTAAATCTTGGTTATGTAATTCTTTTAAGCGATTTTCTAATCGTTCACGATATTTTTGTGTAACAATTGGTGCATGTGGAATAATTGCATTTACACAATTATGAATCTCTTGCAAACGATATGCTATATCTTTATGTAATCGTTCTCCTTCGCCATCTCTCATCGTTTTCAACATATGAGCAGCTTGACGAACAGCTTCATATAAACCGGTTTCAAATTGTTCATTTACATTTTCTATTTCTTCAACTGCCGTTACTTCTGGCATTCCCATTAGTTGCCCGAGTGTAATAGAATCTTGTAATTGAAATTTCCCTTTTATATCTTCCATAATGGATTGGTACTGCTTGAGAAGTTCCCAATTCACAGTTAGTTTTCTTTCAACAAGCCCTTCGCCTGTTATACTAATAGACACTTCAATACGTCCACGGCGAACTTGCTTTGCAATTATTTTACGAATCTTGTCTTCAAACGCCATCATTTGCTTCGGAAGCCGAATACTCATTTCTAAAAAACGATGGTTCACCGACTTCATTTCTACTGTTATTTGAAAAGTATCGTTTTCTACCTTCGATCTTCCAAATCCTGTCATACTACAAATCATCTTTATCACATCCAAGCCATGAAATAACTCAATGAAAAAGGCAATAGAGATGCGACTCTACTACCTTCTGTAAATTATATCATATTTTCATATCATTGACTATTTCAAGTTTAATCCCTTCTTATATAACAGCTGCTTTTTCTTTTTCCCCTTTTTTCTTGTTAATAAGGATCCTACTAATAAGAAGGTCGGAATAGATGATAATCCTCCAATTAACAACCAATCTCGTGCTTGTATCGGCATTGTGCTAAAAATCGGCTGTAATGGTGGATAATATATAACTACAAGCATTAACAGTAAAGAAATAATAACCGCCCCTACTAAATATATATTTCCAAACGGGTTGCGGTGAAATATAGAATGTTCACTACGACAATCAAATACATGAATAAGCTGAGCCAGTACTAATGTTGCGAAGGCTACCGTTTGTGCATACTTCAATTCATTCGGATGCTGGTTAAATGCAATAATAAACGCTACTAATGTCACTGCTCCGATTAAAAAACCACGACTTATAATTTTCCACGCAAGCCCTCTAGCGAACACCCCTTCTTTCGGATGGCGTGGTGTTCTCTTCATCACATCTCCTTCAGCCTTATCCAAACCTAATGCCATCGCTGGTAAACCGTCAGTAACTAAGTTCACCCATAAAATTTGAATTGGAACCATCGGCAATGGCAGTGCAAGTAACATCGCAAATAACATAACTAAAATTTCACCAACGTTAGATGCTAACAAATACCGAATAAACTTCCGAATATTTTCATATATGTTTCTACCTTCTTTAATCGCCGATTTAATCGTAGCAAAGTTATCATCTAACAACACAAGTGAAGAAGCTTCTTTTGCAACATCTGTCCCTGTAATTCCCATCGCAATCCCTATATCAGCTGTTTTAATAGCTGGAGCATCGTTCACTCCATCACCTGTCATAGCTACTATATGTCCCTTATTTTGCAGCGCCTTAACGATTTTCAATTTATGCTCAGGAGACACACGAGCGAATACATACGTATCTTCTACAATATCTTCTAATGCCTCTACATCCATATTCGTAAGTTCTACACCTTCAACAACGCGTCCACCCGCCGGTAAAACCCCTAGCTGTTCCGCAATTGCCATTGCCGTCACTTTATGATCTCCCGTAATCATTACCGTTCTAATACCAGCTTCCTTACACTCTTTCACCGCTTGCGCCACTTCTAGTCTTGGCGGATCTATCATTCCTTGTATTCCAACAAGCATAAAATCCTGCTCGACTTCTCTTTCATGTTCAATTGAATCTGTAGCTTTTAACGGTTTAAATGCCACCGCAATCGTTCGTAAAGCTTGACTTCCTAAACTATGAATCGCTGCCTGCACTTCTTTTCGATACATTTCACTTAAAGGCTGCTGCTTATTTCCCCACAAAATTGTTTGACTCATCTGCAAAAGAACATCTGGTGCTCCTTTTGTAATAACAAATTTTTTACCTTCACGATCACGAACGATAACGCTCATCATTTTTCTAGTTGAATCAAAAGGAAATTCACGAATGACTTCAAACTTTCCTTTAAGAGCTTCACGTGATATTCCCGCCTTCATTGCAGCAGCAACGAGAGCTCCCTCTGTTGGATCTCCATCTAACACATACGTCTTTTTCTTTTGAATAACATTCGCATTATTACATAAACAGCCAAATGTAAGTAGTTGATACAGTGATTTCGTCTTAGTAGGGTCAATTACTTCTTCACCTTTCATAAACGAACCTGTTGGCTCATAGCCTTGACCTGTTACTTTCCACAATTCTCCGCCTGACCACATATGTGTTACCATCATTTTATTTTGTGTCATTGTTCCTGTTTTATCTGAGCAAATAACAGAAGCACAGCCTAACGTTTCTACAGCTGGCAACTTTCGCACAATTGCCCTCTTTTTAATCATACGCTGTACACCAAGTGATAGCGCAACCGTAACGATAGCTGGCAATCCTTCTGGAATAGCTGCAACAGCAAGCGAAACCCCAGCCAAAAACATGTGATACACTTCATTCCCTTGATATACACCAGCTAGTACAACAAGAGCCGTCAAAATAAGAGCAACAATAATTAAAATTTTTCCAAGCTGTTCTAATCTTCTTTGTAATGGCGTTTCCATTTGCTCAGCATTTTGCAACATATTTGCAATTTGCCCCATAGCTGTATTCATTCCAGTTGCTACGACTACCCCTGTTCCAGCACCTCTCGTTATCATCGTCCCCATAAATGCCATGTTTTTTTGATCACCAATTGAAACATCTTGACCTTGTAACGCATCTACCTTCTTTTGTACAGGCAATGACTCTCCTGTAAGAGCCGATTCTTCAATATATAAACTTGAAGATTCCACAAGGCGAACATCCGCGCCAATACGGTCACCACTAGAAAATTTAATAATATCACCCAGTACAAGCGCTTTTGACGGCGCTTTTATCCACTTCCCATTTCTTAGTACAGTAACTTGAGGAGCTGCCAATTCTTTTAAAGCTTCCAACGATTTTTCAGCTTTCCTCTCTTGGAAGAAACCGAGGACACCATTAATAATAACAATTGCAACAATTGCAATCGAATCAATATACTCTCCTAAAAAAGCTGAAATAATTGTAGCACCAAATAAAACAAGTACCATAAAATCTTTAAATTGCGCTAAAAACACCATAAGCGCAGAAGGCCGCTTTGCTTCTTGCAATTCATTTGTGCCAAATTTCTTTAATCGGCCCTCTGCTTCTTGCTCTGTAAGACCTACCTCCACATTCGTATTCGTTCTTTCCTCCACTTCATGTGCTCGCATTTCATACCAGTTCATCCTGCCATCGACCTCCTGATTCCAGACATACTCTAATGAAAGCTTATTCAGCCTCGTCCAAAAAAATGCTATAATTAACTTTTAGTTAGAAAGGAGTGTTCATTCATGGCATTCGATGGATTATTTACAAGAGCAATTACACATGAAATTGCAAATTCTCTTCAAACAGGAAGAATTTCAAAAATATATCAACCCTCAAAATATGAAGTTTTATTACATATTCGAGCAAACGGAAAAAACCAAAAACTAATTCTTTCATCTCACCCTACATATGCGCGTATGCACTTAACAAATCAAAACTACAATTCACCAGCGCTACCGCCGATGTTTTGTATGCTTCTTCGCAAACATTTAGAAGGTGGATTTATTGAAAAAATTGAACAAATTGACTTAGAACGTATTATTCAAATTACAGTCCGCAGTCGCAATGAAATCGGTGACGAATCAGTAAAAACATTAGTAATCGAAATAATGGGACGACACAGTAATATTATCTTAGTAGATACGAAAACAAATGTTATTTTAGATAGCTTAAAACACGTTTCTTTAGCGGTAAACCGACATCGTACTGTATATGCTGGAGCTGAATATGTTGCCCCACCGGCACAACATAAAGTTAATCCGCTTCTTATCGAAACAGAAGATGATTTTATTAAACCGCTAGACTTTTTATCTGGCAACATGGACAAACAACTTGTCGGAGCATTCATGGGAATTTCCCCATTATTTGCAAAAGAAGTTGTAAAAAAAGCAGGTATGGCAAATGAAAAAGCATTATCTGAAGCTTTCTTCAGCTTGCAAAAACCTTTGCTAACACATCAGTACGTGCCAGCAATGATAACAGCAAATGGAAAAGAGTTCTTTTACCTATTCCCTCTTTCTCACTTACAAGGAAACGAAAAAACATTTTCATCTGTTAGTGAATTATTAGATCGTTTCTTCTTTGGTAAAGCAGAGCGCGATCGTGTAAAACAACAAGCTCACGATTTAGAACGCTTTATGCAAAATGAAAAAACAAAAAATGAAAAGAAGCTAATTAAACTAGAAAAAACATTACAAGATGCCGGAAAAGCAGATAAATATCAACTATTTGGAGAGCTACTTACAGCCAATATGTACGCTTTGAAAAAAGGTGATAAAGAGATAGAAGTCGTTAACTATTACGACGAAAATGGTGGGACTGTAAAAATCACATTAAATCCTTTAAAAACACCATCTGAAAATGCACAACGCTATTTCCAAAAGTACCAAAAAGCGAAAAATTCAGTTGCTATTGTAGAAGAACAAATCGTAAAAACAAATGAAGAAATTCTTTATTTCGATAGCTTACTTCAACAAATGGAGGTTGCTTCTTCAAAAGATATTGAAGAGATTCGTGAAGAACTGACCGAAGAAGGTTATGTACGTAATCGTAAGAAGAAAAACTCAAAGAAAAAACCGACAAAACCAGTATTGGACAAATATTTAGCTAGTGATGGCACAGAAATTTTCGTCGGTAAAAACAATAAGCAAAATGATTATTTAACAACGAAATTCTCCCGTCGTGATGAAATTTGGTTACATACGAAAGACATACCTGGGTCCCACGTTGTCATTCGTTCTCTTGAACCTACGGAAGAGACTTTACAAGAGGCCGCTAAAATCGCTGCTTATTACAGTAAAGCAAAAGATTCTAGTTCTGTTCCTGTAGATTTCACAAAGGTACGCCATGTCAAAAAACCGAGCGGTGCAAAACTTGGATTTGTTACATATGACAATCAACAAACATTATATGTAACACCAGATGCTGATACAGTAATGAAATTAAAAGCGTAAATTTAAAAATGCGTTGCTAGCTAGCAACGCATTCTTTAATTTAGTTCATATACCCATTAACTAATTCGTAACATCTTTCTTTTGTCATCTTATATTTCTCTTCCGAAGCCTCTATACGTCTCATCGTTCCATTATTTGGATCTGTACCAATCGCTGTAACTTTACTTTCTTTTTCTTTAACCCATGCAATCTGTTTTGTTTTTAATGACTGAAATGCATCAGCTGACATCGTATTTTTTAATGTACTGTAAATTTCATTTAGTTTATTATCCCATAGTTGATAATTTCCTTCTATTTCATTTACTATGTCATTTGTTGACATAACATTTGTATGTTTTTCTTCGTTTTCTAGAGCAACTAACTCATTTAGAGCCTTAGTTTTACCTAATACTGAAGAAGATTCTTTTTTTGGCTGCTTCTCTTCTTTTGAACTAGTATACGTACTGGAATCATTTCCCTTAGCTGTTTCTTGCTCTTGAATAAAATCTTGTTTCGTTACCTTCTCTTGCTCTTCATCATCTACATTGTGAGTAATAACAGATGTTTGGGCATCCACAGCAACTACTCCGTTACTTTCTTTAAAAATATATTTCTTATTTCCACTATTCTCTTCTCTAACGAAAGAGACATTCTTGAAACCTTGAACTCTAAGAATTTCGTTAGCTTCTTCTTTAGTTAACTTTAAATCTACTGGCGTATTTGATGACCATTTATCCATTAACCATTTTCCATCGGTATAAACTAAAACAAATTCCCACGTCTCCGCTTCATTCCCCATATCGTTTGCAAGGATAAGCGTCTCAATCTTTAAAACATCATTTTTCTGTGAACAAGTTATTCTCACGTCTGGCTCAATATGAATTGGGAATGGCAACATATCCGTCTCTCTAGACCTATTAAATGTGTCAAGCGACTTAGGAAGCTGATTTTCTACAAACTTATCTGTAACTAATCCCTTAACTCCTTTTTTCGCTGTCTCCATATCTCCAGGATTATTTCGGCTCCATCCATTTTCTTTTTCCATCTCACTAAAAGCGTTTGCTATCCTATCTACGCTCTTTCGTACAATCTTTTTCGCTTCTTTTCCTGTCACTTCTGGTGCTTCATCAAGCTGTTCAATCTTTTCATTTACTTGAACTTTGTTTTCACTTTTTTCACAACCTGCTAGAACAAACATACTAACTACCAAGCAAAATGACATTACTTTACTTAATTTTTTCATATACTCACATTCCTTAATCCTATTTATTCGTTACGTATCCCTATCTTCGAGAGAAACCCAACAATTACCTATTGTATCAATAATTTTTTATTTATATATTAATTTTTATATTAAAATAAATAATAAATGTAATGTTATTTTCAAATATACACTCTAAACATCGCTTATCCTTTTCTTTCCTAACTTCGATATTCCAAAAAAATTTGACATTATTTTCTCGTATTTGTATAAATTTTTTTACAGTGTGTAAAAAAATCGATTCGATGTTCTTTTCATTTGCTCACTAATATTTTGAAGCAATCCGTAGTTTTCAAATAGTCCTTCCCACAAATAGCGGACAGAACTTTACTTTACCTTCCCTTATATATATTCCCCACTATCCTTTCTCTAAAGTTATCTTTTGGCACGCTATTTGCTTTATTCAATACTGTGAAAAGGGGGAAATTAACATGAATTTAAGAATTACTAAAATCCAAAATCAACTACAAAAATATGAAATTGACGGATTACTTATTACCAAAAAAGAAAATCGCCAATATGCAACAGGCTTTACAGGTAGCGCTGGCGTCGTCTTAATCTCTGCGGATAAAGCGGTTTTTATAACTGATTTTCGCTATGTAGATCAAGCGAAATCACAAATAAAAGAAGCTGAAATTATTATGCATAAAGGAAATCTAGAAAAAGAAATCGCAAATCAAGTATCGAAATTAAACATTCAAAAACTTGGAATTGAAGAAAATAACATGACATTACAACAATATAAAAACTTACAAAAATACATACATGCGGAAATGGTGCAAGTGTGCGAAATCATCGAAGATATTCGCATTATTAAAGACACACCTGAAATAGAAACAATGAAAATTGCGGCTAATATTGCTGACGAATCATTTCACCACATCCTTACGTTTCTAAAGCCAGGAATAAGTGAGACTGATGTCCGAGATGAATTAGAATTTTTCATGCGAAAGAAAGGAGCTACATCCTCATCATTTCAAATTATTGTAGCTTCTGGCGTTCGCTCTTCACTTCCTCATGGCGTTGCATCGAATAAAATAATCGAGCACGGCGATATCGTTACCTTAGATTTCGGTGCACTTTATAACGGGTATTGTTCCGATTTAACACGTACTGTAGCGATTGGCGAACCATCGGAAGAATTCAAAAAAATATATAATGTTGTATTAGAAGCATTAAAGCGTGGAACTGCAGCCATTAAACCTGGAGAAACGGCGAAAAGTATCGATGATATAACGAGAGATTACATTACAGAACATGGATACGGTCAATATTTCGGCCACTCTACTGGTCATGGGCTTGGGTTAGAAATTCATGAACCTCTCCGTCTATCCCAAGAAAGTAAGGCTACTTTAGAAGAAGGTATGGTTGTTACAGTTGAACCAGGTATTTATATACCAAACTGGGGCGGGTGTAGAATTGAAGATGATATTGTCATCACAAAAGAGGGCTATGAGGTTATTACAAAAGCGAATAGAGAATTAATTGTTATCCCTTGTTAAAAGTCATGAACTTTTTAACAGGAGTTTTTTCATAACTACTTTAAGTGGTTTCACGTATTTGAAGATGAGATCAACCATCGCGGACAAATTCGTTTAATTAAAAAGATGCAAAAAGCTCATTCAGTAAAGTAAGAAAATGCCACCGAATAAGGTGGCATTTTCTTTTATTCATTAACGAATAACTTTTCGTTTACTTTTTTAGCCACTACCGCTACCGATATTAAAATGCATATTAAATATAGCAATTTCGCAATAAATAACCACCCTTGAAACATTACAATTCCATCTATTACCTCATTTCCTTTCAATAATAAAAACGGAATCGTGCTAATTATAATGACAAACTCGATGCTGAAAACAATTTTCTTTTTTCGACTATATGCTTTCCATTCATCCCAGCGATACATAGGAGCAAAAATCAATACTCCTATACATAATATTACTGGTACCCATTCACTTTTAAGAAATTGCCCCGAAATAACTGATAATATTAAACAACCGAGCACACCATAATACCCTATTTTCTCTCTCATTCGTACTCCCCCATTCTACTTCTCCTTTAATATGTAACTTGCTATTCTTATCATGACTCTTAGAAAAATAACGACTACAATTACAAGATAAAGACCTTTCGCAGAAGACATCCAATCTTGAAAAATAGACATTTTCTCCATTTGCTTTTGGCCCTCTATTAAAATAACCCCTACGACAAATGAACAAACAACAATGATACCTATCATAATTCCAATACTTTTCTTACCATGTTGTTTCATGTCATCCCAACGATATAACAGTATAAAAACAAACCCGAGAACAGGTATGATACTTATCCATTCATTGTTTGTAAGCAGATTTAAAATGATTAATAGACTACAAGATATGATAAATCCCCAAAATCCAATTTCTTTGCGCATAAGCCCTCTTTTAATTCCATTTTTAGGATTAATTGTATTGTAACATCCATTTATTGTTCTTACCATTACAGTACATGAAATTTCACTTTTTTTCTTTTCCCTATACTCACATACTTTCACTGCTTCCATACAATGAACTACACGAATGCCTAAAGGATGTGAATGTTATGGGAGTTGAATTAACGCTTTTACATGCTCTCTATATTCTTTGTTTACTCACTATTATTACCTTTTTTATTTTTAGAAAAGATACGACGATCATTTGTATCGTTTTTATCTTTTTATTAGCATTAACCGCTACAAGTTCTATCCCTCTTGCCATTAGTGGTATCTTTCAAAGTTTCATTTACGCCATTACCGAACTATTACCAACTATATTAATCATCTCCATTATCGTATCAATGAGCAACCTACTCGTTCATACCGGCATAAATGATACGATGATTTCACCATTTACAAAGATGATTCGTACACCTGCACATGCCTACTGGATTATCGGTCTTTTAATGATGACAATTTCCTTTTTCTTTTGGCCTTCTCCAGCTGTCGCCTTAATGGGGGCCATTTTATTACCAGTCGCTGTACGCGTCGGCCTTCCGCCAATTGGAGTCGCAATCGCTATGAACTTATTCGGACACGGTATCGCCTTATCTGGTGACTTCGTTATTCAAGGTGCACCGAAATTAACTGCAGATGCTGCTGGTCTTCCTGTTTCCAGCGTTGTTTCAGCCAGTGTTCCCCTCGTTATCGTTATGGGTATTGTGACAACTTCCGTCGCATTTTTCTTCTTACGAAAAGAATTTCATACAGGCTTATCTATACAAGAATCTATTCCATCAACTGAGTCTTCTAAAACGCTCACTTCATTATCTCCTCAGACAAAAAAATGGCTCGCTATTTGTATTCCGATCGTATATGCCATAGATATTCTTTGCATGATTCAATTTAAACTACAAGGAAGCGATGCAACTGCACTTATCGGCGGGACGACTGTTATTATGATTATCATTATTTCTCTCATCGCCTACAAAGGTAATGGACTGAATAAAACGACCGATTATTTTATAGAAGGGCTCCAATTTGGATTTAAAATCTTTGGTCCAGTTATCCCAATTGCTGCACTCTTTTATTTAGGAGATAGCGGCTTTGTGAAAATTATCGGGGACTATTTACCGAAAGGTTCACATGGAATCATTAACGACTTAGGAATCGCCTTATCTCAAATTGTTCCTTTAAACCAATATGTATCGGCAGGAACATTAACTATCGTTGGTGTCATAACAGGCTTAGATGGATCTGGCTTTTCCGGTATATCACTTACTGGTTCGATTGCCAATCTTTTCGGAACAGCACTTGGGCATGGAACAGCTACATTAACAGCACTTGGGCAAATTGCAGCAATCTGGACTGGCGGTGGCACTTTAATTCCTTGGGCGCTTATTCCTGCCGCTGCCATATGCAAAGTAGATCCTTTTGAACTTGCGCGCCGAAACTTTTTACCAGTTGTGATTGGCTTAATCGTCACCACGATCGTTGCGATGTTTATTCTATAGCGTAAGCGAGTATTCTCTTGCTTACGTTTTTCATTGTGAAATCAATCATTTATTACTGACTTTCAAAAGGGATTATGTATATGTTAGCGAAGTTATATTAGGAGAGTATTTATTTCAAAACGTTTACGAGAAACAGATTACTTCAATTAGAAAAGGGGACATAACTATGAATGAATTGATTTTTGTCTTATTAATTTGTCCATTACTTATCTTTATCGTTTCTGTTATTGGAACACGTAGAACGAGAACGTACTATGTAATGCCAATTGTAACGTTTGCTAGTTTTTTAATAGTAGGTGCTATCGCCTTCCCTCCAAAGTTTTTCTTTTGGGTCGGTATGTATAGTATCTTCTCATTTATTATTTCTTATATGACTCTATTGTTTGTGAGAGGATATGAAGTTGCAGAAAACAATAAGTAGTTATTAGTGAGGAGATTGTACTATGATTTTCTTTGATATCGATGGAACTTTACATAAAATTTTAGCAATGATATAAAAAAGACGACCGCGTTCCCCCGCGGTCGTCTTTTTTCGTGTTACGCTGTAATCCAAGCTTCATTTGCTGGATTTTTACGCCACTCTTGTAATTTTTTCGTTTCAGCTTGTCCGATCATACCTTTTTCTGCTGCAACTTCAGTTAATGCACTGTAATCACTTAAAGAATATGATGCTACGTTTGCTGCTTCTAGTTTCTCTTTTCCTGACTCAAGCTCGTATGTGAAGATTGATACGATTCCTAATACTTCACAGCCAGCTTCGCGAAGTGCTTCTACACATGTAATTGCACTACCGCCAGTTGAAATTAAGTCTTCTACTACTACTACTTTTTGACCTTTTTCAGCTTTTCCTTCGATTTGGTTCCCTTTACCGTGACCTTTTGCTTTACTACGCACGTAGCACATTGGTAAATCCATACGATCGCTTACCCATGCAGCGTGCGCAATACCAGCAGTTGCTGTTCCTGCAATAACTTCTACAGTTGAGAAGTGCTCTTTAATTAACTCTTCTAATCCAGCTGCAATCGCTTGGCGTACTTTTGGATAAGATAAAGTTAAACGATTATCACAATAAATTGGTGATTTTATACCAGAAGACCAAGTAAATGGGTCATTCGGTTGTAAAAATACTGCTCCAATTTCTAATAAATGCGATGCGATTTCTTTTTTCATACTGTTACACCTTCCCACTGTTGTTTTACTGTTTTATACGCTTCAAGCGGATTTTCTGCTTTTGTAATACTACGTCCAACTACGATGTAGCTTGAACCAAGTTCCCTCGCACGTTTCGGTGTTGCTACGCGCACTTGGTCATTTACATCATCGCTTGCAAGACGAATCCCCGGTGTTACTGTTACAAATTCATTTCCGCATACTTCACGTAATTTTGGTACTTCAAGTGTTGAACAAACAACTCCATCAAGTCCACTTTCTTTCGTTAATTTTGCATAATGAGCAACCGCTTCTTCTAACGTTTTCTCAATGCCAATCTCTTTTTTCATCATAGCTTCCGAAGTGCTTGTTAATTGTGTAACTGCAATACAAATCGGTCTCTCTTTTTCTTCTTGCTTACCTTCCTCTAATCCCTCAATCGCAGCTTTCATCATACTGCTTCCCCCAGCAGCATGAACATTTACCATATCTACATCTAGACTAGCTAGGCTACGCATAGCGCTTTTTACCGTATTCGGAATATCATGAAGTTTTAAATCTAGGAAGATTTTATGTCCTTTTTCTTTTAAGTACGTAATAATTGCAGGACCTTCTTTGTAAAACAACTCCATACCAACTTTGACAAATAACTCTTCCCCTTCAAAGTGGTGTAAGAATTGTTCTACCTCTTGTTTCCCTGGAAAATCTAGTGCAACGATTAACGACTGTGACATGTTTGCTTCCAGCTCCTTCCTTGACATTCCGAAATATGATCAAATCCTAATTCATCTAGTAATGCTGGTAATTCTTCAATAATTGTCGGACATACGAACGGATCGATAAAGTTCGCCGTTCCAACTGCGACCGCGCTTGCGCCCGCATAGAAGAATTCAATTACATCTTCCGCTGTTTCAATACCACCCATTCCGATGATCGGAATGTTAACCGCTTGACTTACTTCATGTACCATACGAATTGCTACTGGCTTAATCGCAGGCCCTGATAGTCCGCCCGTACGGTTTGCTAAAATTGGTTTTGCAGTTTTTAAATCTAGACGCATACCAAGCAATGTATTAATCATCGTTAAACCGTCCGCACCCGCATTTTCAATTGCTTTTGCAATTTCCACAATGTTTGCCACGTTCGGTGACAATTTCACATATACCGGTACTTCAGAAACCTCTTTTACTCGCTTCGTTAAATCAGCAGCAATTTCAGGATTTGTACCAAAAGCGATACCACCCGTTTTTACGTTTGGACAAGAAATATTTAATTCTAGCGCATGAACATTAGGTGCCTTTGAAATCGCCTTCGCAACCGCTACGTAATCCTCAGCTTGTGAACCCGCAACGTTTGCAATAATCGGAAGATCAAATTGCTCGAGAAAAGGTAATTCAGAATTCATTACCTTTTCTAATCCAGGATTTTGAAGCCCGATTGCATTTAGCATTCCGCCTGGTGTTTCAGCAACACGAGGCGTTGGGTTTCCATAACGAGGTTGTTCTGTTGTCGCTTTAATCATAATTGATCCAAGTACACTTAAATCATAGAACTGTGCATACTCACGACCAAATCCGAAGCAACCAGATGCTGGGATGATTGGATTTTTTAATGATAACCCTGGTAATTCAACTTGCAATCTGTTCATAGTACAACCTCCCCGATTGGAAATACTGGTCCGTCGCTACACACCTTCTTGTAAGAATGCCCACTCGGATCTGCTTGCAAATGGCATACACATGCGAAACATGCTCCGATACCACAGCCCATACGTTCTTCTAATGAAATGTAGGCTTTTCTCTCCTTATAGCGTCCTTCTAATGCACGAAGCATCGCTAAAGGTCCACATGAGTAGAGAATGTCAAAGTCAATTCCATAGCTATCGATTACATCTGTTACAAACCCTTTTGTAACATGTGTACCATCAACTGTTGCAACATACGTATCACCAAGTTCTGCGAATTTCTCTTCATAGAAGACAACATCTTTCGTTTGGAAACCTAAGATGTGAATAACGCGTACTCCTTTTGCTACAAGACGCTGTGACAATTCATATAGTGGTGGTACACCAATTCCCCCACCAACTAATAGAGCCGTTTGTCCAGATTCCGCTTCTTCTACAGGAAATCCATGACCAAGTGGTCCTAACACATCTACAAGTTCACCTTGTTTTCTTTTCGCTAATGTTTTTGTCCCTTGTCCTTCCGCACGATATAGCATTGTAAATTCGTTCTTGTCTTGATCGACATTACAAATACTAATTGGGCGGCGCAGAAGAGGCGTAATGCCCTCTGCTACCTTAATGTGTACAAACTGCCCTGGATCGTTCATTTGCTGCACTAAATCCCCTTGAAGCACTAATTCGTAAATGTTTTTTGCGATTTCTTTTTGGTTAACGACGATCATATTTTGCTTTTGCATCATGCATGTACCACCTCGTGACGCTTCGTTTGCGTAATTTCTTTCATTGAATGAGCTGAGAATGTCATAGATTCTAATACTCTCAAGATTGCTCTCGTTGTATCAAGTGATGTTAAGCAAGCCACACCATTTTCTACTGATTCACGGCGAATGCGGAAACCATCACGCGCTGGTTGTTTTCCTTTTGTTAATGTATTGATTACAAACTGCGCTTTCCCTTGACGGATAATATCAAGTAAGTTGTAGTCTTCAGAATCAATTTTGTTTACAACTTGCACCGGAATGTTTTGTTCTGTTAGTGATTGTGCTGTTCCTGCTGTTGCTAATAAGTTATAGCCGATTTCATGGAAGCGTTTTGCAATTTCCAGCGCTTCTTCTTTATCTTTATCCGCTACAGTGATGATTACTGATCCGTGCGTTGGAATGTTAATTCCTGAAGCAACAAGTCCTTTATATAATGCTTTTTCAAGAGTTAAATCTTTACCCATTACTTCCCCTGTTGATTTCATTTCAGGCCCTAATGTTGTATCAACTGAGCGTAGTTTCGCAAATGAGAATACCGGTGCTTTTACATACACTTCCTTCTCTTCTGGGTGATAGCCAGTTCCATATCCTTGTTCTACAAGGTTTTGACCTAAAATAACTTTCGTTGCGATATTTGCCATCGGTACGCCTGTAATTTTACTTAAGAATGGTACTGTACGGCTCGCACGTGGATTTACTTCAATTACATACACTTCATCTTTGAATACTACAAACTGAATGTTTAGTAATCCAACAATGTTTAAACCTTTTCCAAGCCCAATTGTATGTTCAATAATTTGTTCTTTTAGTTTTTCAGATAAGCTCTGTGGTGGATATACTCCAATTGAATCCCCAGAGTGAACTCCAGCGCGTTCGATATGTTCCATAATACCTGGAATGAATACATTCTCACCGTCTGAAATTGCATCTACTTCAATTTCTTTACCAACCATATAACGGTCGATTAATACTGGGTGATCTGCGTGAACTTTAACCGCATTTTTCATGTAGTGCAGTAATTCTTCTTGACGATATACGATTTCCATCGCACGTCCACCTAGTACGTAAGATGGTCTTACTAATACTGGGTAACCAATTTTGTCAGCGATCGCTACTGCTTGCTCTACAGTCGTTGCTGTTTTACCAACTGGTTGCGGGATACCAAGCTTTGTTAAAGCTGCTTCAAACTTATCACGATCTTCTGCACGGTCTAAATCTTCAAGTGATGTTCCTAAGATTTTTACACCGTGTGCTTCTAATTTAGCCGCTAAGTTAATTGCCGTTTGTCCACCGAATTGGACGATAACACCTTCTGGCTTTTCTAAATCGATAATGTGCATTACATCTTCGATTGTTAATGGTTCAAAGTATAATTTGTCAGAAATACTGAAGTCTGTTGAAACTGTTTCTGGGTTGTTATTAACAATGATTGCCTCATATCCAGCTTCTTTTATTGCCCATACAGAGTGAACTGTTGCATAATCAAACTCAACACCTTGACCAATACGGATTGGACCAGATCCTAGTACAACTACACTCTTACGATCTGTTACAATCGATTCATTCTCGTCACCATATGTGCTGTAGTAGTATGGTGTTGCAGATTCAAACTCTGCCGCACAAGTATCTACCATCTTATAAACAGGAGTCATATTGCTTTCTTTACGCATATCGTAAATTTCACGCTCTGTTTTGTTCCAAGCATTGGCGATGTAATGGTCACTGAAGCCCATTTCTTTAGCAGATTGTAACACTTCCATATTTCCTACATTCGCTTTTACTTCGCGTTCCATGTTTACGATATTTTCAATTTTTTGTAAGAAGAAGAAGTCCATTTCACACCATTCGTTGATTTCTTCTTTCGTTACACCTTGACGGATTGCTTCTGCTACAACGAACAGACGCTCGTCATCAGCTTTTATAATACGCTTTTTCATCGTTTCTTTATCAAGCTCTTTTAAGTGGTCTAACTCTAGGTGATAAACGCCAAGCTCTAAAGAACGAATCGCTTTTAATAATGATTGTTCTAAGTTACGTCCGATTGACATAACTTCACCAGTTGCCTTCATTTGTGTACCAAGTGTTCTGTTTGCTGATTCAAACTTATCAAATGGCCAACGTGGAATTTTTGAAACAACATAGTCTAATGCTGGCTCGAAGCAAGCATATGTTTTTTGTGTTACTGGGTTTATAATTTCATCTAATGTTAAACCGACTGCAATTTTCGCCGCTAGCTTCGCAATTGGATATCCAGTTGCTTTAGATGCTAGTGCAGACGAACGACTCACACGCGGGTTTACTTCGATTACATAGTATTGGAAGCTATGTGGATCAAGTGCAAGCTGAACGTTACATCCACCTTCAATTCCTAATGCACGAATAATTCTTAATGAAGTGTTTCGTAACATTTGATACTCACGGTCACTTAATGTTTGGCTCGGTGCTACAACGATAGAATCACCTGTGTGAACCCCAACCGGATCGATATTTTCCATGTTACATACTACAATCGCGTTATCATTCGAATCACGCATTACTTCATATTCAATTTCCTTACAACCGGCAATACTCTTTTCTAATAAACATTGTGTTACTGGACTATGTTTTAATCCACCTGATACGATTTCAATTAGTTCTTCTTCATTATTACAGATTCCGCCACCTGTTCCCCCCATTGTAAATGCTGGGCGAACAATAACTGGATAACCAATTTCTTTTACAAATTCATGTGCTTCTTCCAGCGTATGAATAATCGTGCTAGATGGAATTGGTTCATTTAATTCCTGCATTAATGTACGGAATAAATCACGATCCTCGGCTTGCTCGATTGCTGATAATTTTGTTCCTAAAATTTCAACTCCGCACTCTTCAAGTATGCCTGATTTCGCAAGTTCAACAGCCATGTTTAGGCCTGTTTGACCACCTAATGTTGGTAGGAGTGCATCTGGACGTTCTTTACGAATGATACGGCTTACGAATTCTAATGTTAATGGTTCTATATATACTTTATCTGCTGTTGCAGTATCTGTCATAATTGTTGCTGGGTTAGAGTTAACAAGGATTACTTTGTAACCTTCTTCTCTAAGAGATTGACAAGCTTGTGTACCAGAGTAATCAAACTCTGCTGCTTGCCCAATTACAATTGGTCCTGATCCGATTACTAAAATTGTGTTAATGTCTAGGCGTTTTGGCATAACTCTTCCCCTTCTTTCTTGAAGTTTTCAATCATTGCTAAGAAATCTTCGAATAAATCATTTGCATCTTCTGGTCCTGCAGAAGCTTCTGGATGGTATTGCACTGTAAATGCTGGGAACTTCGTATGACGAAGACCTTCTACTGTTCCATCATTTAAAGCAACATGTGTAATTTCCAGTTCTGTATTTCCAACTGATTCTTCTTCTACTGCGTAACCATGGTTTTGAGATGTAATTGCTACTTTTCCAGTTGCAAGATTTTTTACTGGATGATTTAAACCACGGTGACCGAATTTTAACTTACTTGTATTCGCACCAGATGCCAGGGCGAACAATTGATGTCCTAGGCAAATCCCGAATAAAGGAACTTTACCAATAATTTCTTTTAACATTTCAATTGCTTCTGGTACATCTTTTGGGTCCCCAGGTCCATTACTTAACATAATTCCATCTGGGCTAAGGCGTAGAATTTCTTCTGCTGTTGTATTGTAAGGTACAACAATTACATCACAATCACGCTTATTTAATTCTCGTAAAATACCATGTTTCATTCCGAAGTCTACAAGTACAACTCGGTGTCCACGGCCTGGACTTGGATATGGATCTTTTGTTGATACGCGTTTCACATGATCTGTAAAGACAGTTGCTTTCAATTGGCTAACGATGTCCTCTACATCCACATCCATATTGCAAAGACGTCCGCGTAAAGTTCCATATTGACGAATTTTTCTTGTTAATTTTCTCGTATCAATTCCTGCTAATCCTGGGATATTTCTTTCTTTCAAGTAATCATTTAGCGAAATTTCATTACGGAAGTTTGATGGGTGATCACAAATTTCGTTTACGATTAAACCATTTACAGATGGGTGAATTGATTCAAAATCATCACGGTTAATGCCGTAGTTTCCGATTAATGGATACGTAAATGTTACGATTTGACCGCAGTATGATGGATCAGATAAAGTTTCTTGATATCCAGTCATCCCAGTTGTAAATACAACCTCACCTGACTTTTCTATTTCTCCTCCGAAACCTTTTCCAATTAATACTGTTCCATCTTCTAAGATAAGTTGTCTTTTCATACTAATGCACTCTCCTTTTGCCATGCGATCTTACCACCAACGATTGTCATAACCGGCCAACCTTGGCATTTCCAACCTGCGAATGGTGTGTTTTTTCCTTTTGATAAGAATGTTGTTGGATCAATTTCTTCTTCTTGTTCTAAATCGATAATTGTAATATCAGCTGTTCTACCTTCTGTTAGGCGCCCTGCTTCTAAACCGAATGTGTCAGCTGGTTTTTCTGTTAAGAATTGAATCAGTTGCTCTAATGTAATGATTCCTTTTTTCACAAGGTTCGTATATAAAAGCGGGAATGCTGTTTCAAAACCAGTAATTCCGAACGGTGCTCTTTCAATCCCTTGCGCTTTCTCTTCTGCAGTATGCGGTGCATGGTCAGTTGCGATCATATCAATTGTTCCATCTAATAGTCCTTCAATTAACGCTGCATGATCTTCTTTTCCTCGAAGCGGTGGATTCATTTTAAAGTTAGGATCAGCCGATGGGATATCATCTTCACATAATACTAAGTGATGCGGTGTTACTTCTGCTGTCACCTTAATTCCAGCACGTTTCGCGTCACGGATTACACGTACAGATCCTTTTGTACTTACATGACATACGTGGTAGTGACAATTTGCAGCTTCCGCAAGTAAGATGTCCCGGGCAATATGTACGGATTCACATACTGATGGGATACCGTTTAATCCGTGTTTCTCAGAAAACTTCCCTTCATGTACACATCCTTTATTAATAAGTGTGTTCTCTTCACAGTGTGCAACAACTGCCATATTTAATTTCGATGCACGCTTCATTGCAGCTAACATCATGCTTGCATCTTGCACGCCTACGCCATCATCAGTGAAAGCAAACGCTCCAAGTTCTTTTAACGTTTCAAAATCGGTCATTTCAGAACCTGCTTGACGTACTGTAATTGCTCCATATGGTAATACATTTACATGTGCTTTTTCTTTAATACGCTTTTGCAGGTCTTCCATATGTTCTTTACAATCTGGTACTGGGCGTGTGTTTGGCATTGCGCAAATTGTAGTAAATCCACCTTTTGCTGCTGCAAGTGTTCCTGTTTCAATTGTTTCTTTATGTTCACCACCTGGTTCACGAAGATGAACGTGTACATCTACTAATCCAGGTGCGATTAACTTTCCATTTACATCGATTACTTCAGCATTATCTGCCGTAATATTTTCTGCTACCTTCGCAATTTTACCGTCTTGTACGAGAAGATCTGTTGCTACGATTGTTCCTTCTGCATTCATATAACGACCATTTTTAAACAAATAATTCATGTTTCATTCCTCCTAATACATTTGGTAATGCGCGTTTTAGTACAGCCATTCTTACGTAGACCCCGTTTTCCATTTGCTTGAATATGCGTGAGCGTTCACACTCGACAAGTTCACTCGCAATTTCAACATCACGGTTTACAGGGGCTGGATGCATAATAATGCTTCCTTCTTTCATACGTTTTTCTCTTTCAACTGTTAACCCATGTTGCTCGTGATACTCTTTCATAATGTCTGTTTCATAATGGTCATGACGCTCATGTTGTACACGAAGTAACATCATCACATCCACTTCTGGAACAAGTTCATCTAAACTCTTGTACGTTCCAAATGTGTTCTCTTCATCTTTCCACTCTTCTGGGCTTGCAAAGTAAATTGTCGCGCCCAGTTTCGTTAATGCTTCTGCATTAGAACGTGCTACTCGGCTATGACGAACATCCCCAACTATTGCAATCTTCAAACCTTCAAATCTTCCAAACTCTTGTTTAATTGTTAGAAGATCGAGTAGACATTGCGTTGGATGATTTCCACATCCATCTCCAGCGTTCAAGATTGGGATATTCACCTGATCTTTTAATTCATCGAAGTAACGATCTTGCTCATGGCGGATGACTACCGCTTTTGTTCCGATTGATTCTAGTGTTCTTATCGTATCGTATAAAGTTTCTCCTTTTTGTACGCTAGATGCATCTGCGGAAAAGTCTAATACTTCAAGTCCTAATCTCTTCTCAGCAACTTCAAAGCTAAATCTCGTCCTCGTACTATTCTCAAAGAACAAGTTCGCAACAAATGTTTGCTCTGTCGTTTTTCTCTCTTTTCCATTCGCGAAATCTTCTGCGTCTTTTAGGATTTCTGAAATTTCTTGTTCCGATAATTCACTCATCGTTAACAAATGGCTCATCGTCATCCCTCATCTTTCTGTTTTTTATGATAACACCATTGAATTTATATAACAATAACTGTATAAAAATACCCTAGTCTTTGAGACTAGGGTGCGTTAAAGTAGCCACCCTTTTCTATCTCACAGGACTGAATTAAAAGGTTATTTTTATGAAGCAATCTGCTTAGATTGTTTTGTTTTATTTGTTTGTTTTGTCTCTGGTAGTAGTAGATTTAATAGTACACCTACAATTGCTGCTAACGCCATTCCTTCTACTTGGAACGATTCACCTACGTGCAGTACCGCTCCGCCAATACCGATTACTAGTATAACTGATGCAATCATTAAGTTTCGTTTGTCACCTAAGTCTGTTTTATCGTCTACCATCATACGTAAACCACTTGATGCGATTACACCGAAGAGTAAGATTGATACACCACCCATAACTGGTGTTGGAATCGAATGAATCAGTGCTGAAATCTTCCCGATAAATCCAAACATGATTGCGAACACTGCTGAACCGATGAATAAGTATACACTGTATGCTCTCGTAATTGCTAGCACACCGATGTTTTCACCGTACGTTGTATTCGGTGGTCCTCCTATTAGTGATGCGATCAATGTTGCTATCCCATCACCGAAGATTGAACGATGTAAACCTGGTTTTTCAATTAAATCTCTTTTAATAACATTTCCAAGTACAATTTGATGTCCGATATGTTCTGAAATTGTTACAAGTGCAACTGGCACCATTAAGAGTACAATTTTCCATGAAAACTCCGGAGTATATGTTACAAACGGTACTGTGAAGTCTGGTATGACAAACCATTTTGCCTCAGCTACTGGCTTTAAATCTACTAGCCCTTGGAAGTAAGCGAATATATACCCGCCGATGATTCCAAGTAGCACTGGTATGATACTGAAAAATCCTCTTCCGAATATGGAGCAAATGATTGTAATTGCTAATGTTACTAATGCTACTGAAAAGTGTGTAATGCTATACTTACCATCCGCACCGTTCATCGCCATGTTCACTGCTGTATGTGCTAAAGATAAACCGATTACCATTACGACTGGCCCAACTACGATTGGCGGAAGTAATTTCATAATCCATTCTGACCCAGATTTCTTAATTCCGAGTGAGATTAAGATGTAAACAAGTCCCGCAAGCATTCCTCCAAGCATCGCTGCTCCAGGTCCACCTGCTGTTTTCGCTGTAATAATTGGTGCAATAAAGGCGAATGATGATCCTAAATATGCTGGTACTTGACCTTTCGTTATTAGAAGAAACGCTAGCGTTCCTAATCCACTTGATATTAAAGCTACTGATGGATTCAGTCCTGTTAAAAACGGAACAAGCACTGTTGATCCAAACATCGCGAACAAATGTTGTATACTTAATAATAACCATTTTCCCGGTTTCGGTACTTCATGAATGTCTAACACTGGCTTTTGCTCCATTGTTACATCCTCCTTCAGTTTTAATTTTTGCAATAAAAAAACTCTTTGTGCCTGTGCACAAAGAGTCCTACACTTTCGTATGCCAAATTTGACATATGAAAGCCAAGACCCTTTGGCAGCCTCACAGGACTACATTTAAAAGGGCTTTACTTATCGTATATGCTTACTCGATCTTGTTGATCTGTCTCTTGCAAATCAACTTCGATACGCTCTTCACTAGATGTTGGAATGTTCTTTCCTACATAATCAGCGCGAATTGGTAATTCACGATGACCTCTATCAACAAGAACAGCCAATTGGATTTGTGATGGTCTACCTAAATCCATAAGAGCATCCATTGCTGCTCGAACTGTTCTACCTGTATATAACACATCATCCACAAGGATAACTTTTTTCTTCGTAATATCTACAGGAATATCAGAACCTTTTACAAGTGGTTCTTTATGTTTCGATTGTAGTGTTAAATCATCACGATATAACGTAATATCTAACTCTCCTACTTCCATCTCTTTTCCTTCAATTTGACCAATTCGTTCTGCCAAACGTTGTGCAATAAAAATTCCACGTGTTTTTATTCCGACAAGAACACAATTATCGACACCTTTATTTCGTTCCACGATTTCATGACTAATTCGTGTTAAAGCGCGGCGAATCATTTGGTCATCTAAAACGACAGCTTTCTCTTGCATGCTCTACACCTCCAAGCTTTTTTTCTTGCGTGAGAGTAATGGTATAAAAAAAGTCCTCTCAGCGTGTGCGAGAGGACTTTTGAAAAAAGGGTACAACATACCCTAAGTATTTCAAACCGTTACCTTCTCAACCTCACGGGGCTGTGTTAAAGGATCATTATTTAACTGTTGTCAGTATCTCAGTTTTCTTATGATTTGTCAATACTATTTCCGTAAAACATTTAGCGCTTCTTCAAACACTTCTGGAATCGGTGCCTCAAACTCAATATATTCACCAGTACGAGGGTGATCGAAACCTAAAATCCCTGCATGAAGTGCTTGTCCATTCATATCTAATGTTTTCTTCGGACCATACTTTGGATCTCCTGCAAGCGGATAACCAATATATTTCATATGAACACGAATTTGGTGTGTACGTCCCGTTTCTAAGCGGCATTCTACAAGTGTGAAATCCTTAAATCGCTCTAACACTTGGAAATGTGTAACTGCATTCTTACCATTTTCATCAACAGTCATACTTTGACGTTCTTTTTTATCACGACCAATTGGAGCGTCAATTATTCCTTTATCATGTGGAATTACACCATGTACAATCGCTTTATAACGTCTTGTTACCGTTTTTGCTACAAGTTGATTTACAAGTGATTCATGCGCCATATCATTTTTAGCAACCATTAATAATCCAGATGTATCCTTATCAATACGGTGTACTATACCAGGACGCATTACACCGTTAATACCTGATAGGTCTGTACAATGATGCATAAGTCCGTTTACAAGCGTACCCTTCGTATGCCCTGGTGCTGGATGTACTACCATGCCACGCGGCTTATTTACAACTAGTACATCGGCATCTTCATAATAAACTTCTAAATTCATATCTTCCGGTTGAATATCTAACTCTTCTGGCTCGGGAATTGTTACTGTAATTTCATCATTTCCTTTTACTTTATAATTCCCTTTAACTGATTTCCCATTTACTGTCACAACAGCATCTTTAATCCATTGCTGCACTTGTGAACGTGACCATTCACTGTTTATTTCTGCAACGAATTTATCAATTCGCTCGCTTTTTTGTTCTTCTGCAACTGTTACTTGTACTACTTCACTCATTCAATTACTCCTTCGCTTTCTTTCCTTCTAATACTGTTTGAATAATAATTAATACAACTCCAATACATAATGCTGAGTCAGCTATATTGAATACCGGATAGTTGTACGAGAAAATATACACGTGAATGAAATCCACTACTTCTTGTCTAAATACACGATCAATAAAATTGCCAATTGCTCCGCCTAAAATTAGACCTAATGAAATACCTAGAAGCTTGTCCGTTTTCGCATATTTTTTCATATAAAATACGATAAATGCTACGAAAATGACTGTAATAATGTAGAAAAACCACATTTTATTTTCTAAAATACCCCAGGCAGCTCCTCTATTTCGATGAGATGTTATGTATAATACATTATCGATAATCGGAATGCTCGTACCCAATTCCATGTTCTTTACAATTAGCCACTTCGATATTTGATCGATGGCAATGACAAATAACGCTATTACATAATATATCATTTTCATTTCCCCCACAAAGACAGTGTACCTCAAAATTTTAGCATAGCTGCTACCTTTTCACAATGAACCTTTGTAGAAGAATAAAATAAATTAAAAAAAGGTAACATAATATCGTTGTGCGTATTTCATACATTTACCTTTTCATAGAAAAATTCATGAATAGTACGAGCAGTCGGCATTGTTTTCATTTGTTTTGTAGAAATCGCTCTTCCAGTTTCTTCACAAATACCGTACATATCTATTTCCATTTTAAACAATGCACGTTCTACATCTTTTAAATCCTCTTTTATATCATGTAATAGCAATTTTTTCTTTGTCTCTTCCTTTATTTCGTATCCAAGTTCTTGCCCAAATTCCATATAGTATGTGTGCATTACTTCTTTCGCCAATCTATCTTGCAACTCTTTTCTCATCAATTGCAATTCTTCTTTTATTTCCATATAAATTTCATTCACGTGTACATTCCTCCCAGCTGCAATGTACAATTAGTGTGTCCGAAATTTCCACGCTTACCTCACACACATTTTTCCTTCATAGGAAAGAGAGTGAAAGTTATTTCGATATATCATCAACAAAAAACTGACTGCTATTATGAGCAGTCAGCTTTTTTTCATTATTTTACATAATTTTCTTTAACAACCGTTGCACAACGCTCACATAATGTTTCATGTTCTGCATCTTTACCAATTGTTTCTGAAACAACCCAACAACGTTCACACGTCTCACCTGTCGCCTGTGCTACAACTACAGCTGTATGCTCATACTTTGGTGCTTCTGTTGGCGCTTCTTCAATTGTACCACCAAGTTTATACTCAGAGACGATGAATAATTGCTTTAAGTCTTCGCTAATAGACTCTAACATAGCCTTCATTTCTGCAGTCGGATATAGCGTAATGCTCGCATTTAATGACTTACCAATTACTTTCTCATTACGAGCTACTTCTAACGCTTTTAAAACGTCATCACGTAATGTCATAAATGCATCCCATTTTGCTCTTAACGCTTCTGAACCCTCTACTTCTGTAGCTTCTGGCATATTAGTTAACTGTACGCTTTCTTCTTCTGCACCAGGAACATATGGCCATACTTCATCAGCTGTATGAGGTAAGATTGGCGTTACAAGTTTCGTTAATGCAACAAGAACATCATATAATACAGTTTGAATTGCACGACGATCCGCGTGATCTGCACCTTCAATGTATAAAATGTCTTTTGCAAAATCTAAGTAGAATGAACTTAGATCAATTGTACAGAAGTTGTGAATTGCATGATATACAGCAGCAAAGTCATATGTTTCATATGCATCTTTTACTTTTGTAATTAAGTCATTTAACTTCACTAACATGTAACGATCTACTTCACGAAGTTCAGCTACCGCTACTGTATTTTCACTTGGATTAAAATCATCTAAGTTTCCTAATAAGAAACGGAATGTGTTACGGATTTTACGATACACTTCTGCTACTTGTTTTAAAATATCATCTGAAATACGTACATCAGATTGATAGTCAACAGAAGATACCCATAAGCGTAAAATGTCTCCGCCTAATTGATCCATAATTTTCTTCGGTACGACGATGTTTCCAATCGACTTACTCATTTTACGTCCTTCACCATCTAGTACGAAACCATGGCTTAGTACGCCTTTATATGGAGCTTTACCAGTCACAGCAACTGCTGTTGATAATGAAGAGTTAAACCAACCACGATACTGGTCAGATCCTTCTAAATATAAATCAGCTGGACGTTGTAAGTCTTCGCGCTCTTCTAATACCGCTTGGTGAGAAGAACCTGAATCGAACCATACATCCATGATGTCTGTTTCTTTACGGAATTCACCATTTGGGCTACCTGTATGTGTAAATCCTTCTGGTAATAAATCTTTCGCTTCACGCTCGAACCATACGTTAGAACCGTGCTCACGGAATAAATCTGCTACATGATTAATTGTTTCATCTGTAATAATTGGATCACCATTTTCTGCATAGAATACAGGAATTGGCACACCCCATGCACGCTGACGAGAAATACACCAGTCACCACGGTCACGAACCATATTATGAAGACGAGTTTCTCCCCATGCTGGTACCCATTTTGTTTCCGCAACAGCTTCTAATAATTCTTTACGGAACGCTTCAATAGATGCAAACCACTGCGCTGTCGCACGGAAAATAATTGGTTTTTTCGTTCTCCAATCATGTGGGTATGAATGCGTAATGAATGTTAGTTTCAGTAACGCGCCTACTTCTTCTAATTTTTCCGTAATTGGCTTGTTAGCTTTATCATAGAATAAGCCTTCAAATCCAGGTGCTTCATTTGTTAATACACCTTTATCATCAACTGGGCAAAGTACTTCTAAGCCATACTTTTTACCAACAACGAAGTCATCTTCCCCGTGTCCTGGTGCTGTATGAACACAACCTGTACCTGCATCTGTTGTTACGTGCTCTCCTAGCATAACTAATGAGTCACGATCGTAGAATGGATGTTTTGCAACTGTATACTCAAGTTCGCTACCTTTTACCGTTTTCACAACTTCAGCATTTTCCCACTCTAACGTTTTTGCAACTGTCTCAAATAGTTCAGAAGCGATGATATATTTCTCATCATTTACTTTCACAATAGCATATTCAAGTTCTGGGTGAACAGAAATACCTAAGTTTGCAGGTAACGTCCAAGGCGTTGTTGTCCAAATAATGTATTTCTCATCACCTTCTAATACGTTCTTTCCATCTTTTACAGGGAATGCTACGTAAATAGATGCTGATTTTTTATCTTGATATTCAATTTCAGCTTCTGCTAAAGCTGATTCACTTGTTGGAGACCAGTAAACTGGTTTTTGTCCTTTATAGATATAACCTTTTTTCGCCATGTCACCAAACACTTTAATTTGTTGTGCTTCATAAGCTGGCTCTAAAGTAATATATGGATTATCCCAATCTGCACGTACACCTAAACGCTTAAATTGTTCACGTTGACGTTCCACTTGCTCATATGCATACTCTGCACATAACTTACGGAACTCAGCAACTGTCATTTCTTTACGCTTTACACCTTTATTTGTTAAAGCTTGCTCAATTGGTAAACCGTGTGTATCCCAACCTGGTACATATGGTGCACAGTATCCAGTCATTGATTTAAAACGAACAATAAAGTCTTTTAACACTTTATTTAGTGCGTGTCCCATATGGATGTCACCATTTGCATATGGAGGTCCATCATGTAGTACAAATAAAGGACGGCCTTTCGTATGTTCTTGTACCTTTTCATAAATATTCATTTCAGCCCATTTTTCTTGCATTGCAGGCTCACGTTTCGGTAAATTCCCACGCATCGGGAATTCTGTTTTTGGCATTAGTAATGTATTTTTGTACTCCATGCTCAATTCCTCCTTAAATATATAAACGACAGACCTTAAAAAAGGGAATAAAAAAGAGACCTCTCATCCCCAAAAAGGGACGAGAAAGTCTCCCGCGGTACCACCCTAGTAGACCATATACAAATGCATAAGGTCCTCTTTATATTCTTAACGCGAATATACGCCTACGCTTACTAAATTTGTTCAGCGCGGAACTCCAGGGTGATATTCCCATTATCTCCTTATCCTGAGCTTACACCATCCTCAGTTCGCTATATAAGGTATGAAAAAGGTACTTATCCCTATCTTCGTTTTTCTTAATAAATATGCTGTTTAAAATTATATGTAATAATGAGAAAAACGTCAAGCTTACACTGTTTCTTCTTTTTTCAACAGTTCGTCCACTTCGTCTTCTAATTCAATTAGTTTATCCCAATCATCGTTGTTTAACATTTCAAGTTGTGTTTCTAATAACATACGGAAACGAGTTCGGAATACTTTCGCTTGTTTCTTCAACTCTTCAATATCAAAAGCAACTTTTCTTGATTTCACTAACGCTTCATTAATGATACGATCTGCATTTTTTTCTGCTTCACGTACAATTAATTTTGCTTCTTTTTGTGCATTACGCTTCACTTCTTCAGCAGCTTCTTGTGCGACAATGATAGATTTGTTCAGCGTATCTTCAATATTAGAAAAATGATCTAACTTTCCTTCTAATTGTGCAACCTTTTCTTCTAAAGCTTTTTTCTCACGAATGACTAATTCATAATCTTTGATGATTTGATCAAGAAACTCATTTACTTGATCTTCATCGTAGCCACGAAACCCGCGACCAAATTCTTTGTTATGAATATCTAATGGTGTTAACGGCACAACGCCACCTCCAAGTAGTTATCTAAATTTCCTCTTTCAATTATATCTTTTCTTCGACAAAATAAGAGAATTTCCTTCTAAAAAACCAATCATTTTAGTATACCATACAAAACTCTCCATTTGTCGCGCTTCGTTTTACCTTCTACAGAAAATAATTTACTTCGTCCATACCCTCTAACCGAGAAAACATCCCCTGGAAAACATTCATACGAAGTTTGCTCTACTGTTTTCCAATTGACTTTTACTAAGCCACCTTTTATAAGAGGCTGTACCTTCTGCCTAGATATATGTAGCATTTCAGCTAATAAAACATCTAGACGAAGTGACGAAACAGTCCCAGATTTTTCTCCCCATTTTTCACCTACACGCAAAATTTTCTCTACTTGTATAGGAGAGAGTGTGACTTTCATTTTCCCTATTGATTGTAAGTTCATTTCAATATACGATACAACTTCTTTGGCAACTGCAATTTGGGCACGGTCTTCTTGAAGCAAAATATCACCACATTTTTCCCTTGTTAAACCAAGCGACATGAATGCACCTAATATTTTCCTATGTTCTAGCGTAAAAAACTTGGAAGGATAGTCAATTTCTAATACTTCTACTTGAAATTCCTCTTCATTTAATTCTAGATAATCTGGATAAATTAGTGCTCTTTTCCGTTCGGCTTCAGGCATCGCACCATCAAACCGTACAGCTACATCTCCTTGCCCTATTACCATAGAAACAATTTGTTGCTGTCTTGGATCAAGAAAATCTGTTAACTTGACTTGATGGTACTCAGCAGCCTGTTTCCACTCTAATACTTTATCCACAAAGACCTCTTCATCAGGTCTAAAATGCTCATAGATGCTCATGTATTTAACCTCACACTATAAAAAATAGTTGAATAAACTCACTAAACCACCTCTAGCAAGTTTCAAGGCAACAATAGCAACAAGTGGAGAAATATCAATCATACCAAATGGTGGAATAAACCTCCTAAACGGCTCTAAATACGGTTCGCAAATACGCGCAAGAAAATCTCCAAAAGCTGATTCCTTTGCGCCAGGAAACCATGATAGGAGAATGTAAATAATTAGTGCCCACGAGTAAATCTCGATAGCAGTAAGTAACACTGTTAAAACTGTTGTCATGGCGTATTACCACCTCTTTATATTTGTCTCTTCTTCTTCACCGAATAACTCTGAAATCGCACCAACGATATCAACATTTTCAGGTGTACACATAAATGTTTTCGGGCCTATTTTTTGAATATCCCCGCCTATAGCGTATACAGTACCACTTAAAAAGTCAACGATACGTACAGCTTGATCTGTAGACATTCTTTGCAAATTAATTACAACAGCTCGTCTACCTTTTAAGTGATCCGAAATGCCTTGCGCTTCCGAATATGTACGTGGTTCTAGTAAAACAACTTTTGAAGATTGCTTCGCTGTTTCAATACTCACTACATTTTGCTTCGGTTGCACTTTCGCAAACGGAACATCTTGTTGTTCTGGGGGATCTTGTTGCTTTTTCATGTCTGTTTGCTCCTTTTCATAACTATATTGAGCTGCTTCTTTTTCTTCCGGTGTGTCAAAAAAGAAGTATTTTACTTTTGACCAACTCATAATAACTTTCTCCTTCCTCCTACGCTTTTCCTACTAAAACCGTTCCCAAACGAATATATGTAGCGCCTTCCTCAATTGCAATCGTGTAATCATTTGACATTCCCATTGATAATTCTTTACATGGTGCATGTAATAATTCTAGCTCCTGCACCTCTGTTTGTAGCATGCGCAATTCCTTAAAGCAGCGACGAATCTCTTCCTCTTCTCCTGTAAACGGAGCCATTGTCATTAATCCTACCACTTCAATCTTATCCAATTCTTGCAAACTTTGAATAAAAGAAATTGTTTCTTCTATCGCCAATCCTTGCTTTGATTCTTCAGATGATGTTTTCACTTGAATAAAGCATTTAACTTTCTTATCAGCACGTTTTTGAATTTCTTTTGCAAGCGAAAGACGATCTAATGAATGTAAATAATCAATCTCATTAATGATTTCTTTTACTTTTCTCGTTTGCAATGATCCAATAAAATGCCAATTCACTTTTGAACCGAAATGCTCGTATTTTTGTAAGAAACCTTCATTTCTATTTTCACCTAAATCAATAATTCCTGTTTCAATTACTTCGCTTGTTTTTTCAATCCCTACAGTTTTTGTAACTGCAACGAGCTTAATATCTTTCATCGAACGTCCAGCTCGTACACAAGATTCTTTAATTACTTCGTTTACATCTGCTAAATTCCCTTGCACTGTCACTTACTTCACTCCTCCTTAAAACCTATGAAACTCAACATTCTCCCCGTCTTACCTTGATCACGACGATGAGAGAAAAATAATTGTTCTTCACAGCTTGTACAAAGAGATGACATTACAATATGTTCTTCTTTTATGCCTGCTTGTACACATAATATACGATTAACTTCTTTTAAATTAATTGCATACTGACCATCAGAAATTACTTTATGAGGAACAGATCCGTTTACTACTTGCTGTGCTGCTGTTAATACACGATCATCAACAACATAACAACATGATCCGATTGCAGGACCAATTGCGACATGAATTTCATCACTTGAAACACCTTCTGCATTCCACTTTTGAATCATTTCTTTCGCAATCTCTGTTACAGTCCCTTTCCACCCAGCATGCGCAAGTCCTATCATATCATGTGATGGTGCATAAAAATAGAGCGGAACACAATCAGCGTAACAAGATGTTAAGAGAACATCTTTGTTAGTCGTATAAATGCCATCCGTTTTTGGAATACCGTCTTCATATGAATAAACGCCTTTCCCTTTTTCTTGCAGTCCTACTTTCTCAACATGATGGTCATGAACTTGTTCAGAGCAAATCCATTTTTCTAATGGTTTTTGTAACTTATTAGCTAAAATGCGTCTGTTTTCATGAACATTCTCCACGATATCATTCACATGTAATCCTAAATTCATCGCATGAAAGGAGCCTGTACTTACTCCACCATCTTTTGTCGTAAATCCAACAGTAATGTTTCCAAGTTCTTTCCACGCTTGTAAATACAGTATACCGTCCGCATATTTAAATGGTTCTCTCATAAAGCGACTCCTTTTAATTAAAATAACAGAAAAAAGTATGGTACTTCCTGTCTATTTTACCATACTTTTATTTTTTCATAATGACAACAGAAAAAAAAGAGGAATTTGTAATATTCTTTATGAAATTGTCGGTGTTTGTATTGATTCTGTTACAGAATTAACATGATCTACTTTTACAAGTATGACATCTTCTCCAATTTTCATAATTTGCTCCCAAGGAATCACAAATTCTACTTCCTTCCCAAAGAGTCCAAGCATTCGTGCCTGCTTAGAAATAATAACCGCCCTAATCTTTCCTGTGTCTATATCAATATCAATATCTCTAATATTCCCAAGCCTCTTTCCATCTGAAACATTTACAACATCCTTCATTTGAAACTCCGAAATCCGTATCATATTCATCCTCTCCCTTATATCATGAATCGTAAGTACGCTCTCAAATAAAGTGAAACCTTAATCAGTGAGATTATCCCCATCCCTACTGATTATTAACCCATGCCAATCGGACTTTTACGGGCAGTCCCGCTTCCATCTAACTTTTTACTTCAGCCTAATTTCGAAGCGGATAAACAGTATATAACCGCTACTAATAGAACATCCATTTTATTTTCATTATATGAACCTACCCAATCTACTATGAGCGCAAAATATTATATATAAAAAAGACCTCACCATAACTGGTGAGGTCCTTATCCTTGAATCGTCTTATTCATTTGCTTAATAGCAGACTTCTCCAAACGTGATACTTGCGCTTGAGAAATCCCAATTTCTTCGGCAACTTCCATCTGTGTCTTTCCTTGAAAGAAACGTTTTCGAATAATCATTTTTTCACGATCATTTAAACGCTTCATTCCTTCTTTCAACGCCAGTTCTTCAACCCACTGCTCGTCCTTTTGTTTTTCATCCTTTAATTGATCCATAACAAAGATAGGATCTCCTCCATCGTTATAAATCGGTTCAAATAATGAAACCGGATCTTGAATCGCATCTAGTGCAAAAACAATCTCTTCATGTGTCACTTCAAGAACTTTCGCAATATCCATTGCTGTTGGTTCTTTTGAATTTTCAGCAATCAATTTTTCTCTTACTTGCAACGCTTTATACGCAATATCTCGTAATGAGCGAGATACACGAATTGGATTGTTATCACGCAAATATCTGCGTATTTCTCCAATAATCATCGGCACAGCATACGTTGAAAACTTTACATTTTGGCCTAAATCAAAGTTATCAATGGATTTCATAAGTCCAATGCAACCAACTTGAAATAAATCATCAACATATTCTCCTCTGTTATTAAATCTTTGGATGACGCTCAGTACAAGACGTAAGTTTCCATTCACTAATTTCTCTCTGGCGCTTATCTCTCCACTTTGCATTTCACGAAATAATTTACGCATCTCTTCATTTTTTAGTACTGGAAGTTTAGCTGTATCAACACCGCAAATTTCTACTTTGTTTCTCGTCAAAGTGTTCCCTCCTATCGGGAGTTGCTGTACAGTGTAAAGTATTTCCTTTGAAGGGGATTTTATGCATACGGTTTTTCCATCATTTTTCACAAATATCATATTTCCTCATGCACAAAAAAAGAATAAGACCAGTCTAGATACCGACTGGTCTTATTCTTCACACCATTTTATTAAATTCTTTTCGTAATCTTTTTATAATTCTTTTTTCCAAACGAGAAATATAAGACTGTGAAATTCCAAGCATATCAGCCACATCTTTTTGTGTCTTCTCTTCGCCACCAGCGAGTCCAAACCGAAGCTCCATAATTTGTTTTTCACGGTCATTTAATTGATGCAATGCTTTCATTAAAAGATGACGATCTACAGTAGCTTCTAAATCTTTTGTAATAATGTCATCATCTGTACCTAAAACATCTGATAGTAACAGTTCATTTCCGTCCCAATCAATGTTAAGCGGTTCATCAAAAGAAACTTCCGAACGATTTTTATTATTTCGACGCAAATGCATTAAAATTTCATTTTCTATACAACGAGATGCATATGTTGCTAATTTAATTTTCTTTTCTGGATTAAATGTATTGACTGCCTTAATAAGACCAATTGTTCCTATACTAATCAAATCCTCAATATTGATCCCTGTATTTTCAAATTTTCTTGCTATATATACAACAAGCCTTAGGTTACGTTCAATAAGCATCGACCTCGCAGCTTGATCTCCATTTGGCAATTTATTCAAAAGAACTGCCTCTTCTTCTTTCGTTAACGGCGGTGGCAACGCTTCACTTCCACCAATATAATAAATTTCATCGGTCTTAATTCCTAATTTCAGCAATACTTTATACCAAAGGTATACCAAATAAAATTTAAATTTCACCATATTATCCCGCCTCTCATAATTAAGCAATTACCATCTTTTGCGAAATCAACATTTTCGGATGTACAATGCATTGATACTCTCCATTAGTAGATAATTGTTGTGTATTTAATCCAATCAGTACTTTGTTTACAACAACCGAACTACCTTCATGATAAACTCGCACACAATCTGGCTTAATTGCCCATAAAAATTGATTCTCTACTCCTACTGCTCGGAAAGGAATTAAACGTAGTTTCGTCGCCCATCCAGAATCATTTTCTGGTATTTGAGGAATTTCTGTTTTGGAATAAATTTGTTCTGTTAACCAAGCTGGCAAACAATGTTCTAATGATGAAATATGCATAATCATAACGGGTGTTTTCGTTAACGGGTCATAAAGTTGGTTCCCACTATCAATTAGACCTGCTAATTCTAGTTCCTCTCCAGCTAATTGAATTTCCACTTTCACGATTTGATCATAGTGTATCTTTGTGACCTCTACGCTTTCTATACGCTTTTTAGAAAAATAATAAATTACTGGAAAACCAAAAATAACAAATACCCAACTAATTGGATCACCGTAAGAAACTGATTTAGATTGAACTAATCCATTTACCATTTCGTTCGTTTGCAAAAAGTAATGCGTTCCAATTAATCCTCCACCAACCATAAAGGTTACAAAATAGAAAGTAAAAACAGTTTGTGTATAATTTCTAAATGTCGAAAACCCAAATGCTGTATACACAATAAGTAACGAGTACAATAGTTTCATAATTGGATGTGTCATCATAGAAGCAAAAGGCGTAAAGGCGAAAATAACAATAGTTGAACCTATAAATGCCCCTAACACAAGCCTCCATCTTTTGATTCTCTTTTTTAACACGGTGGCTGTTAATAAAAGTAAAAGAAAATCAATGCAGGCGTTTAACAACCAAACGATGTCGGCGTAAACAACCAAACAATTCACCTCTTTTTTTAAGTTGAGACTAGTATAATGCATATCCAATAGGAAAGTGTGTCAATTGGTGGAGGGATTTTTTTGTTATTTTGTGATTTCTAGACATAATCTGTCGGTAAAAAATAAAAGTGTATTTTTCATAGAATAATATAAATTTTTTACTTGTATACATAATAATTGAATTATATATATACAAAGTTTATCTTGCTATTTGCGGGCAGTAAGACCCTGCCTCAAAATTCAGCTATAAAAAAGTACAGAAGTTAAGTGGGCGTCGGGCTAACAATCATTTTTGGATGAACACCCCCGACTAATTAAAGTTTCAATTTATTTATCACAGCTTATGGTTTAAAAATAGGACTGGGCTCTCCATATGCAAAATAATAAAAAAAGATCTGCTTAGCAGATCTTTTCCATTTAGACAACAAAAAAAAGGAGCATGAAAGCTCCTTTTCTTTTATCGTCTACGACGGTTACGTAAGAATGCTGGAATATCGATGTCATCTGAATCAGTATGACGATCATGCACAACCGGCTCTTCACGTTTCATTTCACGCTTAACTTCACGTTGTTTTGAAGGTTGAGCTACTGGTTGTTGTTGCTGTTGCGTGTGATTCGCAGTCGGACGGATAATTGGTTTTGGTGGTTGTGTCGAAGCACTATCATCAAAACCAGTTGCAATTACAGTGACAACGATATCATCTTTTAATCCTTCATTAATAACAGAACCGAAGATCATATTTACTTCTGGATCCGAAGCTGAAGCTACAATGTCTGCTGCTTCTTGTACTTCATATAAACTTAAGTTTGCGCCGCCCGTAATGTTCATAATAACACCTTGAGCTCCATCAATAGATGTTTCTAGTAATGGACTGGAAATCGCTTTTTTCGCAGCTTCAGCAGCACGATTTTCACCATTACCAGAACCGATACCCATTAAAGCAGAACCTCTATTAGACATAATTGTTTTTACGTCTGCAAAGTCTAAGTTAATTAGACCTGGTGTAGCAATTAAATCAGAAATACCTTGAACACCTTGACGTAATACGTTATCTGCTTCACGGAACGCTTCTAACATTGGCGTATTTTTATCAACAATCTCTAATAAGCGATCATTTGGAATTACGATAAGTGTATCTACATTTTCTTTAAATGACGCAATACCAGATGCAGCTTGAGTTGCACGCTTACGCCCTTCAAATGTAAATGGACGTGTTACAACACCAACTGTTAACGCGCCTAGTTCTTTTGCAACTTGAGCAACAACTGGAGCTGCACCAGTTCCAGTTCCGCCGCCCATACCAGCAGTTACGAAGACCATATCCGCGCCACGAAGCGCTTCTTGAATCTGTTCTTTACTTTCTTCTGCAGCTTTTTTCCCTACTTCAGGGTTTGCGCCTGCACCAAGTCCACGCGTTAATTTTCCACCAATTTGCATTTTCGTTTCAGCTTTTGATAGATTTAATGCTTGTGCATCAGTATTCACAGCGATAAAGTCTACACCTTGTACACCGTGTTCAATCATACGGTTTACAGCATTGTTTCCGCCACCGCCGACACCGATAACTTTTATATTCGCTAATTGATCTTGAGTAGTATCAAACTCTAACATGTCGAAATCCCCCTAGAACCTCATTTTTCGTGTCCAATTTTAATCCCATAAATAACGGAATGCACGTTTTACTTTTGACATCATGCGGTCATCATTTTGATTAGTATTGTTTTGATTACGAGTTTTTTGTTTCGCAGGTTGCTGTTGTACCGGCATTGGTGCTGGTACTGGTTCAAAATGTTCTTGCTTTTCCTGCACATTTTTCCCACGTAATTTAGCTTTTTGATAAGAATGTTTAATTAATCCAACTCCACTTGTATATTGAGGCTCACGAACACCAATATAATCAGGAGTTGCTATACGAACATTTTCATGTAAAATATCGTATGCAAGATCAAGAACACCTGGCATAGAAGCTATCCCACCAGTTAGTACATATCCAGAAGCAGCTTGCTTTACTCCTAACTTATGCACTTCATCTTGAACAAACATTAAAATTTCCTCTACACGAGCCTCTATTATATCCGATAATTCCAACTGAGAATATTGTTCTGTTTGATCGCTTCCCATAATAGGAACCGTAAACATCTCTTCTTCAGATGCTGTATCATAAAAAGCATGTCCATATTTCAGCTTAATTTGATCTGCATTTTCTGTTGAAGTTTTCAGCCCAATCGCTATATCCTTCGTTATATGATCTCCACCTAATGGCAATACGCTCGTTGCTTGCAACTCTCCATCTTTAAAAATAGATAAGGTTGTAGATCCTCCACCCATATCAACAAGGGCTACCCCTCTATTTCTTTCATCCGAAGATAACGCAACTGTCGCTGCCGCTAAAGGTTGCAGACAAATATCAACAATTTCAAGACCTGCTTTTTCTACACAACGAAGTAGGTTATGTAGTAAAGTTCTCGAGCCTGTAATAAGTGTACCTTCCATTTCTAATCTTACACCGATCATCCCGCGTGGATCGTTAATCTCGTCAAGACCGTCTACAATGAACTGTCGAGGTACCACATCAATAAATTCACGTTCAGGAGCAATTGACACAACTTGCGCTGCATCTAGAACGCGTAAGACATCTTCATTCCCGATTTCACGATCTTCATTTGAAACAGCGACTACTCCGTGACACGGGAGCAACTGTACCTGGTTTGCATTGACACCTACTACAACTTGCTCAATGTGGATACCCACCATGCGCTCGGCTTGTTCAATTGCTTTTTTAATTGATCGAACAGTTTCATCTATATCAACTATCGATCCCTTTTTCAAACCATTTGATTTTACGTTTCCAACACCAATAATGTTTAAGCTATCATTAACCATTTCACCAATGATGACTTTAACATTGGATGTACCGATGTCAAGACTAACATATATTTCATTGCTGTTCATTCTTTGGCACCTCCTTCTTTATTTATACCATACAACTCAATATATGGAACAACAATCGCAACTTTACTATTTATAAGAAAAATATTCAACGTCTTTGTACGTTTCCCTTTTTTAACCCTATATTTTTCTTATTTTTATTTAACATTCATTTAAGAATATCGCAGTAACCTGTGAATAACTGCTCTATCTTGAAATAATTATATTTCAAGTGTAAAGATTACCGCCAAGTATAAGTCTACACTAAGATGTACTTGTAGAAAAGTGAAACTTGTACCAATCCTAGTATGAATCTAAGAAAATTTACATTTTTTTCATCAAATTAAGCATTCTTGCAAATTAGCATCCATATAAAAGAACGTTTGTTTCATTTCATACGTAATAACGCAGTAAAAACTATCATTCTATTCTTTCTTTTCTTCAGCACCTAGTTCCTTCGTATATGCACCCACTTCTAAGTCAATTAAAACCTTCTTACCAGGTTCAATTGTTTTTAAAATAAGTGGATAAGCTTCCATTCGCTTTGCGAAATTTTGAATAGTGGTGCTCACTTCATATCCTTCATTCATATATAAAGTAAGATGATCTTCATTTGCGTTCGTTGGTGTATAACGAATTTCAGAAATAGACCTTAAAATAGTTGGCGTTAATTTTTCTAGTTCTGCAATTAATTCCTTCATTTTTTCCTCTTTAAATGGTTCAAAAATTGGTGCTGCAACTGGAAGCTTTCCGTTCGGAAGTACATCGAGTGTTTTCCCATTTTCTAATAACGGTTGTAATTTCCCATCTTTGTTTATATAGCCAATTGTTAAATATTCTTCGATATGAACATCAATTTTGTTTGGGAAACGTTTTTTTACATTTACCTCTTTAATTTCTTTTCGTTTCGTTAAGTTTTCTTCTGCTTTATGAGCTGTTACTCGGAAATAACTCGTATCATATGTCACACCTGATTCCTTCATAACTTGTTCATCTGTCATATAATGATTTCCAAAGACACTTATCTTTTTTATATTACTAAGCGGAGACCGAAAATAAATTAAAAAGAGTACTAATAAAAATAAAATCGATATGTATAAAATTAACCGATGATTAACAGGTTTCTTATTTTTTTTATTTTGATTCTTTAATTTTGGTACACGATCTTGTAGTTTAATCACTTTACTATTTTTCATGTACGATCCCCCTATGTAACATAAAGAACGGCATGTTCCTCATGCCGTTCTTATCTTCTTATTATAACATAAATGATAATGAGCGGAACGAACAACCGTTATCTTCCAATTATTTCTACTTCTGTATGCATATCAACACCAAATTTATCTTTAATTGTACGCTTTACCAATGCGATTAAGTCTAATACATCTTGCGCTGAGGCCACACCAGTATTAACAATAAAATTCCCATGCATTTCAGAAATTTGAGCTCCACCTATTGTATAACCACGAAGCCCTGATTTTTCTATTAAATCTCCTGCAAAATAGGGGACTGGATTTCGAAATATACTTCCTGCACAAGGGTGATTCCAAGGCTGCGTTTCACGGCGATACTCTTTATTCTTTTGCATACTTCTTACAATTCCCTCGCGTTCGCCTACCTCCAATTGGAATTCAGCTTCCAAAACAATACCAGGGCGTTTCATTTGCAATACAGATGTGCGATAAGAAAAGCCCATTTCGGTATTCGTCAACCAATTAATTGTTCCATTGTCAAACAAAATACGAGCTTTCGTTAATACACTCGATATATCGGACTTATGAGCGCCTGCATTCATATACACTGCACCGCCAACACTTCCTGGAATACCACTTGCAAATTCCAGGCCCGCTAATCCCTGTCGACTAAGTAAAGTTGACAATTTAATAAGGGGATATCCAGCACCGACTCTTACTCTATGTTTTTCGACTTCTAAATGGTCTAATCCTTCTCCTAAACGAATAACCACACCTTCTATACCTTGATCAGATACGAGAAGATTTGAACCACGACCAATTGCAGTCCACCCTGTCTTGTACTTCTTTACTAACTCTAGAGTCTTCTCAATACCAGCAACATGCTTTGGTACAATTAAAATATCAGCTGGTCCGCCTATTTTCATAGTCGTGTAACGCGCTAACGGTTCATTAACTAACACGCGACCAACATTTGCTTCTAAAAGCTCTTTTACTAATTGTTCCATAGACAATCTCCCCCATATCAAGTCTCCTTATTACAGTAATATGCAGGGCGTTCACCTAATGTTATTTTTTAATAAGCTTGTTCATTACTTCATATAGCTTATTTGCTGCATCTGGAATACCAAGTTGCTTAGTAGCCAGTTTCATATTTTGTAATGTTTGTGTATCCAATAAAATCTCATCAATGTCACGAATAAGCGTTTCAGATGTTAAATCTTTTTCAAGTAGCATTTTAGCTGCTCCTTTATCAACAACTGATCGTGCATTTTTTTCTTGATGGTTATTTGTTACGTACGGACTTGGAATTAATACACTCGGCTTTCCTAACGCTGTTAATTCTGCAAGCGTTGTAGCCCCTGCCCTTGAAACAACAATATCTACACCCGTCAGTACCTCTGGCATATTATGAATAAAAGGTTTAATAATAACATTATTCGGATTCCCTTTTTGTTTCACGGCTTCCATAACTTTATCATAATGTACTTCGCCTGTTACATATAATACTTCGTAACTTTTATTCCCAAATTGTTCAATCGCTTCTACAAAAGCATCGTTAATCGGTCTAGCCCCGCGGCTCCCACCAAAAATAAGCACGGATTTTTTAGAAAGGGATAGTCCTACCGAACGTTTTCCTTTCATTCCATTTTGGTCCATTACTTCTGATGCACGTGGATTACCTGTCATAACCACTTTTGACTGTGGAAAATGTTCTGCAGCTGCTTCAAAACAAACTGCAACTTTATCGACATAACGACTTAAAAATTTATTCGTTACACCAGGTACACTATTTTGTTCATGGACAATAGTCGGAATACCTAATTTAGCCGCAGCATATACAACTGGCCCACATACGTATCCACCCGTACCAATCACAATATCAGGGTTAAAACGACGAATATATCGTTTACTATCTTGAACACCTTTTAGGAAACGCATCACTGTTTTTACATTATCAAGAGATATTTTTCGTTTAAATCCACTTATAACAATAGATTGGAACGGAATACCCGCTTTCGGTACGATGGTACTCTCTAATCCATTCTCTGTACCAATGTATAAAAATCTTGCTTCAGGATTTAGTTTTTTTATTTCTCTAATTAAAGCAAGAGCTGGATAAATATGTCCTCCAGTACCCCCACCACTTACTAATACTCGCACTACTGATTCCTCCACTTCCCTGTTCTTATTCAATCGTATTTATTTCTATATACATATTGTATTTTCACACACACACGAAAAACCCTGTCTTTTAAACAGGGTTTAATAGCGAGAATGGCGACTTATATTCAATAATACACCTACCGCCATTAACATTAAGGTCAAACTTGATCCACCATAACTTAAAAATGGCAAAGTAATACCGGTAACAGGCATCAGTCCTGTTACAACACCAACATTAATCATTACTTGAATCGCAATCATCGCCACAATACCTACTGCTAAAAACGTACCATATAAATCTGGCGCTCCTAATGCTATACGAATCCCACGCCATAATAATAGACTAAATAATAATAACACAAATGAACCACCAATAAAACCTAATTCCTCGGATAAGATTGCAAATATAAAGTCTGTTTGTGGTTCAGGTAAATAGAGAAATTTTTGTCTACTTTGTCCAAGTCCAAGCCCAAATAAACCACCAGGTCCAATTGCGAGTAACGATTGGATAATTTGAAATCCACTTCCGAGCGGATCCGACCACGGATCTAAATATGATGTGATGCGTTTCATTCGATATGGCGCTGATGCAATTAACCCTACAAATCCCGCTGCACCAAGCAAACCAAACATTGCAAAGTGAAAGACCCTTGCTCCCGAAATAAATATCATAATAATACATGTCCCAATCATTACCGTTCCCGTACCAAGATCTGGCTGTAACATAATTATCCCAAAAGCAAGAAATACAAAACTAAGAGCCGGTAGTAAACCTCGTTTAAAAGATGTAATTAATTTTTGTCGTTCCGCTAAAAATTTTGCTAAGAAAATAATCATCGCGAATTTCATAAACTCTGACGGTTGGATAGAAAATGCCCCGATTCCAATCCAACTTCGCGCCCCTCCACGAACGAGACCTACTCCAGGAATAAGAACGAGAATAAGAAGAACGAAACAAACTAGTAAAATTACTTTTGAATACGTACGCCATACCCAATAATCAATTTTCATCAGAAAAAACATAGCTACTACCCCAAGACTTGCAAATAACAATTGTCTTTTTGCAAAAAAGAATGAATCCCCCATTTTATAAGAGGCCCAAACCGCACTCGCACTATAAACCATAATCATTCCGATTGTTAACAACGCAAGTGTAACGATGATGAGAATAAAATCAGGCGTTTTCTTCATTACCCATGAACACCACCTCTTTGGGCAGAACCTTTTGCCCTATGTAACAAAACATCAGTAGGTGTTAGCCTACTGATGTTTTGATTTACTTTATATAAGTTTATGCACAGCTTGTATAAAAATGTCTCCTCTTTCTTCAAATGTTTTAAATTGATCCCAGCTTGCACATGCTGGTGAAAGAAGAATAACATCACCATCGGTAGAATGAGCATAAGCCTTCACTACTGCATCATCTAAAGTTTCGACACTTTCAATTACATCTAATCCTGCTTTTTCTGCCGCTCTTACTAATTTTGGTGCAGTTTGTCCAAATGTCACAATCGCTTTGACATGTTTAAAATATGGAATTAAATCATCAAATTCATTACCACGATCAAGTCCACCAGCCAATAATACAATCGGTTGTGTAAATGCAGATAATGCTTTTTCTGTCGCTAGCATATTCGTCGCTTTGGAATCATTATAAAATTTACGATTATTAATCGTTGTTACATATTCTAAGCGATGTTTTACACCTGTAAAACTTTTTAACACAGCAGTAATTGCTTCATTAGAAACACCTAGTAATTTAGCAATACTCATTGCTGCTAAAATATTTTCTAAATTGTGCTTACCAGGTAAAACAATATCACTTACTTTAACTACTTTTTCGCCTTTAAAATAAAGAGCGTTATCTTTTATATACGCACCATCTTCAATTTCTTTCGTCGTCGAAAATAATACTTTCTGTCCTTTACTATATGCCGATAACGCCATGACATCTGCATCATCTGCGTTAATTATACTATAATCTGCTTCAGTTTGGTTTTTGAAAATATTCGCTTTCGCCAAACCATACTCTTTCTTCGTCCCGTGATAATCTAAATGCGCTTCAAATAAATTTAAAAAGGCTGCAATTTTTGGTTGGAACGATTCCACTCCCATCAATTGAAACGATGAAAGTTCCGTAACGACAACTTCATTTTCCTTCGCCAATTGTGCAACTTCACAAGCTACAGTACCTATATTCCCCGCAATAACTGGGTGCTTTTGTCCTTCTTTTAACATTTCAAACGTTAACATTGTCGTTGTTGTTTTACCGTTAGATCCCGTAATCCCAACAAACGGTGCTGCTGAAATGGAATATGCTAATTCAACCTCAGTTACAATTGGAATTTGTTTTTCTTTCGCCGCCACTAAGAGTGGATTAGAATATGGAATTCCTGGATTCTTTACGACAAGTGAAATGTTTCTCTCCAGCAATTCTAATGGATGCCCACCACACACAACATCCATTCCTTCCGCTTGTAACTCAGCTGCAAGCACATTACCCGCTAATGGTTTCCCATCATTTACAATGACGTTTGCCCCTAACTTTTTTAATAAAGTAGCTGCTGCATAACCACTTTTAGCAATACCTAATACAAGAACATTTTTATTTTGATATTCAGTTACAGTTTTCAATTACATCCACACCCCGATATAAATTCCTAGCACAGCTAATAAAAATCCTACAGACCAAAACGTTACAACAACGCGCCACTCTGACCAACCACATAATTCATAATGATGATGTAATGGACTCATTTTAAAGACACGCTTTCCTGTTGTTTTGAACGAAATAACTTGGATAATAACAGATAAAGTTTCCGCTACGAATACACCGCCAATAATAACGAGTAACAATTCTTGTTTTAACAAAATCGCTACAGCTGCGATAGCACCACCTAAAGCTAGAGAACCAGTATCCCCCATAAATACTTTCGCTGGATTCGCATTGAATACTAAAAAGCCAAGTACAGCTCCTACGACTGCCATACAGAAAATCGCTACCCCAAATTGTTCTTGAGCTACAGCAATAATACTAAATGCTCCGAATGCAATAGCAGCTGTTCCTGATAATAAACCATCTAAACCATCTGTTAAATTAACCGCATTTGATCCACCAATAAGCATAAATAATACGAGAACAAAATACGCCCAGCCTAATTCAAATTTAACATCAGTTCCTGGAATCATGATATACGTGTGAAATGCTTGCCCTTTTCCAATTAAAAAGAACGCAATAGCAATTACAAGCTGACCAATCAATTTTTGTTTTGATGTTAAACCAAGATTTCTTTTCTTTACTACTTTTATGTAGTCATCTAAAAATCCGATTAATCCGTACCCAAATGTAACTAATAATAACAATGATACTTCTGCACCTAAATTGTTAAATTTAATCGCCATAATAAGCGTAGTCACCATCATAGATACATATATGACAATACCACCCATCGTTGGTGTCCCTGATTTCTTTTGGTGTGACTTCGGTCCTTCGTCACGAATACTCTGTCCGAACTTTAACTTTCTTAAAAATGGAATAAATAATGGCGAAAGGGCAACAGAAATTAAAAATGCTACCCCAGCCGTTACTAATAAACCTTGTTCAAGCACATGTAGTCCTCCTCTCATGCTGTTACACTTCGTTGTTTAAACGCTCCGTGATTGCTTCTTTAGCAACTTCACGATCGTCAAAATGATGAACTTCTTTACCAATAATTTGATACGTTTCATGCCCTTTACCAGCAATAATAATAATATCTTCTGCTTTTACTTTCGAGATAGCGGAACGTATCGCTTCTTTTCGATCGACAATTACTTCATAATTATTCCCATTCACATCATTTACCATATCATCTAAAATAGCCTTCGGATCTTCACTTCTTGGATTATCTGATGTATAAATTGCATGAGTTGCATATTCGGTTGCGACACTTGCCATTATTGGTCTTTTCGTTCTATCTCTATCACCACCGCAACCAACGATACAATATACATCGCCTTTTGCAAACTGTTTTGCTGTTTTTAGTACGTTCTCTAAGCTATCAGGTGTATGCGCATAGTCAACAATAACTGTGTAATTTTGTCCACCATCTACAACTTCAAAACGTCCAGGAACGCCAGCAAGCTCTTTAATTACATCAATAATTGTTTGTAAGCTCACTCCTGAAACAAGACCTGCTGCTGTAGCAGCTAACACGTTGTATACATTAAACTTACCAATTAATTTCATCGTAACATTTACAGTTTCGTACGGTGTTACAAGTGTAAATGTTGTACCGCCACTCGTCATTACGATATCTCGTGCCATAATGTCGCTTGCAACATCTATACCGTATGTTACAACAGTAGCTGCTGTACTTCTCATATACTCTTCTGCTACTGGATCATCACTGTTTAATATAGCGTATTTTTCACGATTATGATGATAACTATTGCCAAGCTGTGCGAAAAGCAACCCTTTCGCATGTTTATATTCTTCCATCGTTTTATGATAGTCTAAATGATCTTGTGTTAAATTCGTAAATACTGCAACATCATAATCGCACCCGTGTACACGGCCAAGATCTAAAGCATGAGACGAAACTTCCATTACTGTGCTATCCACACCTTGTTCAACCATTTTTGAAAATGTCTGTTGAAGTGTTAGTGCATCTGGTGTTGTATTTTTCACCTCAAATGTTTCATCACCGATTTTCATATTAATCGTTCCAATTAGCCCTGTTTTATGACCATGTGCGCGCATAATTTCATCCATAATATGCGATGTTGTTGTCTTTCCATTTGTACCTGTAATACCGATTAAATGTAACTTGTGTGTTGGTTGGCCATAAAAATAATCAGCTAAAACCGCTAGCGAACGAAAAGTATTTTTCACAAGTACAACTGGAACGTCAACATCAATTGGTCTTTCCGCAACAATAGCAGCCGCTCCTTGTGCGGCTGCTTGCTTAGCAAAGTCATGGCTATCAACCGTATATCCTTTCATACATATAAATAAGCTTCCCTCTTTCACTTTACGTGAATCCGCTTCAATAGATGTTATTTCTGGATTTTCTGTTGGAACAACTGGAAAATCATGCAAACATGATACAAGTGTATGCAACTTCATTTCACTAAACCCTCTCTACATTGTTTATTTATCTCTTATTTTAGCAAGTAACACGTTACCTCCTAGTTATATAAAAATAGGAGGTAAGTGCTACTATAGTCTAATCAATAGATTTATTTATTAATGAGACACTTATCGTCTCAAGTAAAGCAATTTTTCTATAAAGAACTCACTTCCACCAATTGTACCATAAAACACAATCAGTTACCTTTAATTCCCGAAGTAAATTCTAACTTTTGAACCCTCTTTTACTTTAGCTCCTGCTTCTGGTGATTGTTTAATTACTTTCCCACCATCACCACTTATATCAAGCTTCAAGTCTACAAGTTGCGTTTGTAAATCTTTCTTTTTCATACCAATTAAATTCGGAACTTCCACAGTTGGTGTATCGCCCCATTTATATTCTTTCTCAACTTGCTCTTTTCTCGGTTCCACTCCCATTACAGGAAGTGCGTCACGAAGAATATTCCCAACAATAGGTGCTGCTACAACTCCACCAAATTGAGTGACTCCTTTTGGATTATCCACTGCTACATAAACAACAATTTGCGGATCGTCAGCTGGAGCAAAACCGATAAATGATACAATATAGTTATTATCTAAATATTTTCCATCTTTCACCTTTTGAGCAGTTCCAGTTTTTCCACCTACACGATATCCATCAATATAAGCCCCTTTACCCGAACCTTTCGCTACAACATTCTCTAATGCGTAACGAACTTTCTCTGAAGTTTCCTTGGAAATAACTTCCCTTTTCGCAACAGGTGTCTTTTTGCTGACAACTTGATTATTCTTCGGATCAATAAATTCCTTCGCTATATATGGCTGATACAAAGTTCCACCATTTACAGCGGCCGCTACAGCTGCTACTTGTTGAATCGGTGTAACAGAAACACCTTGCCCAAATGAAGTCGTCGCTTGCTCGACTGGACCAACTTTATCTAAATTAAATAAAATCCCGCTACCTTCACCTTGTAAATCAATTCCGGTCTTCTGTCCAAACCCGAAATTGCGAATGTATTTAAACAATCGATCTTTACCAAGACGATCACCGAGTTCAATAAATCCTGGGTTACAAGAGTTTTGAACTACCTCTAAAAACGTTTGGCTACCATGGCCTCCAGCTTTCCAACACCGCAATCTAGCTCCACCAACTTCAGCTGCCCCATCATCATAAAATGTATCTTTCTCTAAGTCTACTAAATTTTCATTCAAGGCTGCAGCTAATGTAATAATCTTAAATGTTGACCCCGGCTCATACGTACTCCATACAGGTAAGTTTCTGTTATATACTTCCGGAGAAACACTTTGGAAATCTGCTGGATCAAAACTTGGTCGACTTGACATACCTAAAATTTCACCATTTTTCGGATTCATTGCAATTGCTATCATACCGTCAGGATTATACGTTGATTCCGCAATATTCATTTCTCTTTCCATAATCCTCGTAATGCGTGAATCAATTGTTAATCCTAAATTCAAGCCGGCTTCTGGTTTTTTGAAATCATCTCCAACGTTAGGCATTCTCTGTCCTTTCGCGTCTGCAAAAAATCGCACATGACCTTTATCACCATTTAGCTCTTTATCATAATATTTCTCTAGTCCCATAAGCCCTTGATTATCACTGCCCGCAAATCCTAATACGTGTGATAAAAAATTACCAAATGGATAGTACCGGATAGAATCCTCTGCGATGTACACACCCTTTAAACTTAATCCGCGTACTTCTTTCGCTTTGTCATGCGATATTTTCCTTCCGCCTTTATCAAGCCTTACAATCGATTCTTTTTTTGTAATCCGCTTATAAACATCATCTTTTTCCACACCTAATACTGCAGCTAACTTCTCTGCAGTCTCTGCTGGTTTTTCAATTTGCCTCGGCACAACAAAGACGGTCGGTGCACTTTTATTCGTAGCAAGCTCCACACCATTTCGATCTAAAATTTTCCCTCGCTCTGGTTCAAAAGTAATATTACGACTCCATGAATCCTTCGCACGATCCGTTAACATATTTCCAAGAAAAAATTGCACATATCCAAGACGAATATCGATAATGGTGAAAATGAGTATACCCGATATAAGTATAAAAATAAGTCGTTTTCTAACTGTTACATTTGATACACGCATATTGGAACAAGCCTCCCTTACGCCTAGCTTGTTCCAATATATGCTTGTACTTATTTAATTAGAACTTCTTCCCTATTACCATTATGGCTTTTCTGCTTCTTGCTGCGGTTCAAGTGGTGGTACGAGTGTTACACCTAATTCTGTACCAGGTTGCAACAATGTCCCTTCCGCTACACTTTGCTCAGTTACATATCCTGTACCAGAAGGTTTTAAGTTAAGCTTTAATGTTTTTGCTAAATTCATAACATCACGCAGTGCCCATCCCTGTATATTTGGCATTGTAGGTTTATCTCCTACTAAGAAGACTCGATCACCCTTTAATGTTTGTTCAGTTGCTTTTGGCACTTGCTGCTGCACTTTACCTTCACCTAATACGATTGGACGAAGTTTTGCTTTATCAATTGTTTTTTTCGCTTCTTCCATCGTTTTTCCGGTTACATCTGGAACGACAGTTTGTTGTTCTTTCACATATTTTTTCGGGTCTTTTACTTCATTCGGCTTAATCTTTAAGTACTCTAAGCTATTTTTCGTTACATATTTAAAGATATCAGCTAAAGGCTTAGCCCCGTTTTCATCATCTTTTAATTTTGGTTGTTTAACTGCCACATACACAACAAGTTGCGGATCGTCCATCGGTGCCATACCTAAGAATGAGAATATATAATTCTCTCTTCCCGTCATATAGCCACCTTTCCCGTCAGGAATTTGTGCTGTACCTGTTTTCCCCCCAACTGAGTACCCATCAATTTTATATGCAGTTCCTGTTCCTTTCGGTGATGTAACAACACGTTCTAGTAATTGCCTTACTTGCGCTGCTGTATCTTTGGAAACAGGTTTCCCTACTTCTTTTGGTTTATGCTCTAGCTGTACTTTACCTGTTATTGGATCCACAATTTTATCAATTGTATAAGGTTTCATCATTTTCCCATCATTTGCAATCGCTGTTGCAGCTTGTACAAGTTGAATTGGTGTAACTGTAGAACCTTGTCCAAACGCTGTTGTTACTTGTTGTATTTGTTGATCAAATAAAATTGTATTTGACCCTTCACTAGGTAAATCAATGTTTGTTTTTTCATCTAATCCAAAATTATGAATATATTTCCGGAAACGATCTGGACCAAGTTTTTGATCACCTAAAATTGCAAACGCTACGTTTGAAGAGCGCTCTACCCCTTCATCAAAAGTAATAGAACCCCATCCAGCGCCGCCGTTGTGATCTTTTATTTTGCGATTACCAACTTGATATGTACCAGACTGATAAAAGTCTTGTCCATTGTATACACCTTCATTAATGGCCGCCGCTAATGTGAAAATCTTCATTGTTGATCCCGGTTCAAATGCATTTGCAATTGCATCGTTATAATAATAATCCATCTTTCCCTGGTTCGGATCATAACCAGGTTTACTAGACATCGCTAATATTTTCCCCGTCTTTGGATCCGCAACAATTCCAATTAAATTTTCTGGTTCATAATGTTTACTCGCTTCTTTCATTGCGTCTTCTAAATAACTTTGAATACGTTGGTCAAGCGTTAAATACACATTATCTCCATTTTTAGGTGCCTTTACATTCACTTTCCCACCGTCAAGAGATACTCCTTTACGGTCCCCTGTATAAGCTACCTCACCATTAGAAGCACCTAAATACTTATCCAAACTCTTTTCTAAGCCAAATTGACCTACTGCGATTCCATTCTCATCAGGGCTGGCATGCCCTATGACGTAAGATGCGAAATCACCGTTTGGATACACTCTCGCATTTTCGGTGATAAAAGAGATTCCTGGCAATTTCAACGCTTCTATTTGTTCTTTCTTTTCTTTCGTCAAGCCCCTACCTAATGTTCCAAATTCCACTTGACTTCTATCTTTATTTAAAGCGGCTAAGATCGCATCTTCGCCCGTTCCGAGTACTCCAGCGATTTTCTTTGCAGTATCCTCTTTATCCTCAACAGGCTTAGCACCTTTTAATTCCGCTACCATTTTATAGGAATTTGCGTCTTGTGCTAGCACATGACCATTTTGGTCATAAATTGTTCCTCGATTCGCTTCGAGAACTCCTTTTTTACTATGTTTCTGTTCAGCAAGTTTCTTCAAATCATGATTGTCCACTGTTCCTGTTGCTTGTATGTAAAAAAATCGGGCTAATAACAGCAAAAAGAGCAGGAGGAAAAATATCATAAAATAACCTGCTCCCTTATTGGTATGAAATTTGGTCATATTTCTCTTCATCTTTTCTTCACACCTATTTGCCTTACTTTAGGCCTTTCACATTATTCGCATTAATTTCTAGCCCGTGTTTTTTTGCAACTTCAGCGATACGTTCATAACGACTTAACTTTTCTACTTCAGCCTGCAATTCTTGATTTTCCTTTTGTTTTTTCACAATTTGTTCTTCTATCGTCGCTGCTTCTACATTAACTTGATATAGACCCGCTTTATTCCCAATAAAAGCTACACAAGCATATAATAAAAACCCAATAAACGTTACGTACAATAGCTTTTCAATTCTTGTAATTTTCGTTTTAACTTTTGGCTTAACCATCTGCTGTGGCGGCGCTTGAATTTGTACCTCTTCTTGCGCCTGTTGTTTATACTTTACAGCTAAATTAGTCATACCTCTCTCTCCTTTTTATCGTTTTTCAGCGATTCTCAACTTCGCAGAACGCGCTCGATTATTTTCTTCTAATTCAATGTCAGAAGGTAAAATCGGTTTCCTTGTAATAAGCTTTAATTTCGGCTTAAATTCATCCGGAATAATCGGTAGTCCCTGTGGTAATTGCGGCGTTGTGCTATTTCGCTTAAACGTCGTTTTACAAATACGATCTTCTAAAGAATGGAATGTTATAACACTAACTCTTCCACCAGGCTTGACCATATCAATTGCAGATTCCAACGCTTCTTCAAATACTTTTAATTCATCATTTACAGCAATACGAATCGCTTGAAATACTCGCTTCGCAGGATGTCCACCTGTTCTACGTGCCGGAGCTGGAATACCTTCTTTAATTAATTCCACTAATTCTCCTGTCGTTTCAATAGCCTTATTCTCGCGATAAGCTTCAATTTTCCTTGTTATTTGCTTTGAAAATTTTTCTTCTCCGTATTGGAAGAAAATCCTTACGAGTTGTTCATATGACCAGCTGTTCACAACATCATATGCTGTTAATGGGGCATCTTGATCCATCCGCATATCTAACGGTGCATCATGATGATAACTAAAGCCACGCTCTGGTGTATCTAATTGTGGGGATGAAACACCTAAATCGAATAAAATCCCGTCTACTTCTGTGATACCTAATTCATGTAGTTTTTCAGATAAATAACGGAAGTTGCTCTTCACTGTTACAAATTGTTCACCATAAGAAGAAAATTTTTCCTTCGCATTTTGAATCGCTATTTCATCTTGATCAAATGCTATTAACTTTCCACCATCTGTTAGCTGAGATAATAAATAAGAACTATGTCCTCCTCCACCCAGTGTACAATCTACATATGTACCACTCGGTTTTATATCTAAGCCATCTACTGTTTCTTTCAAAAGTACTGTTACGTGTTTGAACATTGCTGCACCTACTCTTTTTCCAATTAATTATGTTAAATACATTTCTCACTCTACAAACACAATTTACTACTAGAGGATGAAATGCTACTAAAGAACGACTCATTTAACTTCCAACAAGGTAGTACGCTATACAAATCGCTATTTTATTTTATTATATACTAAATTTTATCATTTTTTGCGGGAATTTAAACAAAAACCTGTCGAAAAAGATATTAATCCGTTTACATTTTGTGCTATTTTGTCATATATATATACCTGATACATATCGATTCATTACATTAACATAAGATGGATAATTCAGAAATATTTCACTTCACAGTTAATTCAACAGAATAAAAATAAAATCCTGCTCAAAAGAGCAAGATTCTATAGTTTTATTACATGATGTTTTCCATCCCACGAAAAAGATTGTTCCATTACCCGGTCAACAAAATCAAGGCCGAACTGATTTAAATAATAACACACATTCCACACACGTTCTTGCGGTGCTCCTAATGGACGAAGCGCGAATTGTAAACGGCGGAATTTATTCAGTTGAACCTCATGTTTCTTCTCAACATTTCTTTTCAACATTTTTTCTAACAGTTCAATTTGCTCATTAATTTTCAGTTCATTTTTCCCCGCAAACTCATTTAACCCTGGATCTATTTTTTTCACGAATTGTTGTAATGATGTATGAATATCCATTATTTCTTTTTTCGCTTCTATAAATCGCTCGTCTATCGGTTCCTCTATTTGATTAGAAAGCCAATTGTCACGCAGATTATCTATATTATTTAGAAATGGATCAATTTCTTGCAAATCTAAATCATATAAATCTGTCGCTATATCTCGCTCCATATAAGTAATTGTAAGCCGCGGAACAACAGGTGGCATTTGGAAACCTGCCGTATGAAACACTTGTTGCAATTCACTCCAATAAGCTAACTCCCCTGGACCGCCAATAAACGCTAACGTAGGAAACACATATTCTTGCATAAGAGGGCGCGTTACAACATTATTACTAAAACGTTCTGGACTTCTTTCCATCTCTTCCATCAATTCTTCATACGAAAATGAATGCACTCCATCTTTTCCAATAAACTTCCCTTGATTCTCTTCAAGCAATACTCGCTCATTATCAATTTCCATAAATATATGCACTGCATTTGTCTTCGTTTCAATAATCGGTTTAAATCCTAATTCCTTAAGTACTTCCTGTTGATTACGAAGCCCTACTTGAATTTCTTTATATTTACTTATAATTTGTTGTAAAAACGGCACTTCTAATTTTCTTAATGCAGGATGATGTGAATCTACAAGAATTAAACCAGAATTTGCGAACATTTTCGTAATAAGGTGCGCAAAGAAATCTACATATGTATGCGATTTACCTAAAGCATCATCAACAAATTGTAATACATCCTTTGTAAAATTCGTTTCCGGATATGTTTTAAAAATCTCTTCGACCCATTTTCTACAGTCTTCAATAGAAAACTCAGACTCAGAAGCACTCGCCTTTTTCGGATAACGATCATGAAAAATGGTCTTTTTTATTTTTTTATTTTTCGTTACAAATGTATGATTAATTTCATCCATATCATGGTCTTCACCAGCAATCCAAAAGACAGGAACAACCCGAACCCCTAAGCTCTCTTCTTTTTCTTTTGCAAGCTGTAAAATTGAAATGATCTTATGAACTGTATAAAGCGGACCAGTTAATAACCCAGCTTGTTGTCCAGCTATAACTACATATGTATTTTCATCTTCAAGCGCTTTTATATTTTGAATTGTAAATTCTCCCGCTTGCAATTGTGTATTATATTCTAATAAATGCGTTACTAAATCTTGACGGAAAAACTCTCTCTCACGTAAATCATGTAAACGCTGTTTAAAAGCATCCTCTGTTAACAGATAATCAAAACATGACTGTATCTCTTTTTTACCGTTCATATAGTCCGCTACAACACCTTGTAGTGGAACAGAGATTTCTTTTATCTCCATATAATTCTTCCTTTCGTATCCTGTTCTCTCACCAACCCACATTGTATTCAATGTTTCACGTAAAAGCAAAGAAAAACACTTATAATTCCATTCCTTTTATTGCATTGAACAAAAATCGAAGTGTCGGAACAGATTGTTGTTGTTCCTTAGCTTCTTCTAATACATATCCAACAATCGCGTTAACTTCCGTTTGTCTATTCGCTCTTACGTCTGCTAACATAGATGAAATATTATGGGATGTTTTTTCACATACTTGGCATACCATTTTCCATAGCATTTCCTTATCTTCTTCTTTAACAAGAAATGCAACTTCCTGAAATACTTGCTCCATCATTTGATAAAAAAGCGGGTTTGAAATTAACTCCCCGTTCTCAACCCGCAATAATGCCGTCAACGGATTAATACATACATTGACTACTAATTTATTACGCATAATCCCCTTCCAATCATCTTCTATCTGAATCGGAAAATAATCAAAAGGAAAACAATTAAATACCTTTTTAAAACAACTAGATTGACCACGCACTACACCAAACTTTGTAACACCTATTCCAGTATGACGAACTGTATGTCCATCCTCTTTTTTTGCACCATGCTCCACAATCCCGACTGCTATACGTTCATTTCCTATTTTTTGCATAACGTGAAGATGTGACATTCCATTTTGCAAAAAGATTAATGACGATTCTCCCTGCACAAAAGGTAATATATCAGTTACATGATATTGCTTTACAGCAATAAATGTATAATCTAACTGTTTATCCAGCATACTTTCTATCGGTAAAATAGATGGAAATACCGTTTCACGTTCTCCATTCCTAATACAAGTTACACCCGTTAAGTTTAATTCTTCTGCTTGCTTATCGTTTCTTGTAAACAACGTAACATCTTGATTACTTTTTTGTAAATAAAATGTATATAGGAGACCAATAGCTCCCGGTCCAACAATTCCAATTTTCATCTTCACACAAAGAACTCATATTAACAAGTGATATAAGTTCCCTTGCCTTTCCCCCTTTATATCTTATTAAATTACAATTACATAGTTGAGGATTCAATTATCTTTTAACAAATGCAACCTCTTCTTTCACTACGTATATACTACCTATATACATAGTTCTATTCTTAGTTTAGCAAATCCTCAAAAAAATAATGAAAGAAATATTCTATCTTCTTCATAAAAATTTAAAAATGAGTTATAATATTATTATAAATATTTTAACTTTTCTGCATTCAACAAGATAAGAAAAGGACGTGATGTAATGGGATTCCCAAAAGTTGAACGCTTGCTCATCAATTATAAAACATTAGATGAATTTAAAAAATTTAAAGGGTGCGGAGCTCAAGAACTATCCATGTTGGAAGAATTACAAGCAAACATTATTGAAAATGATAGTGAGTCTCCATTTTACGGGATTTATTATGGTGGATCGCTAATCGCACGTATGAGTCTATATATGAAAAGGAACGGTGGAGAACCATTTGAAATTACAGGTACTTACCTAGAACTTTATAAACTTGAAGTATTGCCGACTTTTCAAAAACAAGGATTCGGACAAATGCTTGTTAATTATGCGAAACAACTACAATTCCCAATTAAAACGATAGCACGTATCCAGTCATCTGGTTTTTGGGATAAATTAAGTTTCCAGCCAGTATCAGTAACTGATGGTGATTTTTATATTTGGCATCCAGAAACAAATTCGAATGCGATTACAAACGAAGAATCTGCATAAGAAACAAAAAAAACAGCTGTTACGCAGCTGTTTTTATTTCTTTAATTTTTCTAATTCTCCATTCGAGCGAGCGCCATTTCTTTCCGCTACCATTACACTTCTTTTTTGATCGATATAATCAAGTAATGTTCTATATTCTTCCTCATATACTGATAATCGCTCCAGAAGACGTTCTTTCTCTGTTTGTAACGATTCAATTTGTTGTTGCAACACCATTAAAGAGCTTTCATCTTTATAATTTCGCAAGAATTCAATAACATCATTCAATGTAATTGATGTAGGCTCTTCTACCTTTGTCTCTTTCACTTCATAATTTTCTACTTTACGAAGTTGCTTTGCTTCTTCAATACGTTCTTTGTATTGCTTTCTAACATAAGAGTTCCATCTAAATCCACATGCTGCTGGTGTGCGAGACAAATGTCTCCCCACTTCTTTAAAGGCAGAAAGTTGCGTTCCACCTTCTTGAATATGCCGGAGTACTACTTCTGCCAGAAGCAAATCTTCATCATCAGTCCAAGCATCTTGTCTTGTTGTCGCCATCTCTCTAGTCCTCCCTATGCATTTTTTATTAAGCATATGCAGTTACTAGAAAAGATAGAATACAACAAATAAAGAATAAGACAAAAAAAATAAACGTAGAAGATATCTTCTACGTTTATTTTCCCGCAATTACTTGCTGATTACTTCTTTACCTTTGTAAGTACCGCATGCTTTACATACACGGTGAGCTAATTTCGCTTCACCACAGCTTGGGCACTCTACCATACCAGGTACTGATAATTTGAAATGCGTACGACGCTTTCTTTTTACTGTTTTAGAAGTTCTTCTAAAAGGTACAGCCATTCTTCCCACCTCCTTAAAAGAAATAGTTATTTTCATATGAAGGCCTAAACCAGTCTTCCGATTATTTGTCAAAAAACTTTGCAAGTCCTGCTAATCGTGGATCAACAGTCTTTTCTTTGTTTTCTTCCGAAATCACTTGCCAGTCTTGACCTTGCATCGGTGCTCCACCAGAAACATCATCACTGAAAATTTGCATTGGAATCTCCAAAAGTATATTTTCCTTGATTACGGGCAGTAAGTCAAGTACTTCTCCTTCTAAACAATGAATTTCAGCTTCTGTTTCAAATTCTTCTTCCGAAGTTTGGAACACCTCAGTTGTTTTAATGTCAAATGGTAATGTCACATCTACTAAAGAGCGAGAACATGGTAAAACCATGCTTCCAGTTATATGTAGATGAAACGTAAACTTACCGGAGCCAAAATCAACTCTTCCTGTTACATGAGCAGGATTAATTTCACGAATATCTTTCTCGACCTCTTTTAGTTCACTTACATCTACCATTTCATTTAATGTCAATCCTTTATTTCTCAATTTATTCAATTGATGGATGGACCATTTCATATCATATCACCTCAAGGCAACAAACAAAATTATAGCTAGCCATTTTATATTTGTCAATGTTTTTTCTTTACACTATAATGAAGTCATCATAGGAAATAATATATAGACTATCACGTTTTCCAAAAAGATGCTACATCGAAAGGAGAGATTACCATAAAATCCAGTGGTATTGTTGTTGAATATAACCCTTTTCATAACGGTCATGCTTATCATGTGCAACAAACAAAAAAGTTAACACAGTCTGATATTATTATCGCCGTTATGAGTGGTCCTTTTTTGCAGCGTGGTGAGCCCGCACTCATCTCCAAATGGTATCGTACCAAAATGGCCTTAACAAACGGCGTAGACCTCGTTGTAGAGCTTCCATATGCATTCGCAACACAAAAGGCCGAAACTTTCGCAAATGGCGCAATTTCGATTTTAAACGCCCTTGGTGTTTCTGAAATTTGTTTCGGTAGTGAAGATGGACAAGCTGAAAATTTCTACAATACCATCGCTATACAAAAAAATGAAGAAGAGACTTTTAATCGTCTTGTGAAGCGATTTATGAATGCAGGTAATAGTTATGCCAAAGCTACATCTGAAGCCTTTCTACACATCTTACCACCCGAAAAAAACGTAGATATGTCACAACCAAATAACATTTTAGGCTTACAGTACATTAAAGCAATTCTCTTACAAAACAGTTCGATGCAAGCACAAACTATAAAAAGATTCGCCTCTCATTATCATGATGAAACATTTCACGATCAACATATTGCAAGTGCAACAAGTATTCGCAAACAGCTATTTAATGAAAACAGTTCCTCTACAACTATTGAGCCTTTTATCCCGAAAATGACTGCTTCTCTTTTAGAAAACTACAAGCAAAACTACGGGACGTTACATAACTGGGAAAAATACTTTTCATTTTTTAAATACAAACTTATGACGATGTCTTCAGAGGACTTACAACATATATATGAAATGGAAGAAGGTTTAGAGCATCGTATTTTATCAAAAATACAAAACAGTTCATCTTTCTATTCATTCATGGAAGCATTAAAAACAAAACGTTATACATGGACTAGATTGCAAAGAGCTTGTACACATATTTTAACAAATACAACGAAGGAAGAAATACACAAAGCAAATATAGAGCAACATGCGCCGTATATCCGTCTTCTCGGAATGTCACAAAAAGGACAAACTTATCTTTCTAGAAATAAGAAAAAAATAGAACTCCCAATCCTTACTCATACAAAAACATTCGAACATCCAACTTTAGACATAGAACGAAAATCAAATGCTGTATATTTCTCCATAATGCAAGAACCTTTGCGGACACAACTGCTAAAACAAGACGCAACGCATCATCCAATTCGTTATGATGAAATAACGAAAAAATTCCTATAAGAAAAACCTCTCTTCTTCAGAGAGGTTTACTTTGTTTTACCCATTTTTTCCAAATAAGTTAATGCATCATCCAGTGTGTCCACCGGTACAATTTTCATCTTCGTTTTAATATCTTTCGCAGCTTCAAGAGCATCTTTATAATTCGATTTCTCTACACCTTTTTCATTTGGCGCAAAAAACACTTCAGCTCCCGCATCACTAGCAGCTACTACTTTTTGCTGAATACCACCAATTGGACCAATTTCTCCTTTATCATTGATTGTACCTGTTCCAGCTATTTCATGTCCGTTTGTTAAATCTTCTTCAACGAGCTGATTATAAATTTCTAGTGTAAACATTAACCCCGCTGATGGACCGCCTATTTCATGGGAATCGATTTTCACTTTCGGATCTACTACTAACTCTCTTTCTGTAACGATAGAGACCCCTATACCGACGCGTCCATTCCCATTAGGGATCGTCTTTACATTTAAATTTTCTTTAAACTGTTTTCCGCCCCGCTTGTATTCAATATTTACTGTGTCCCCTTCTTTTTTCCCTGTCATATACTCAATAAATTGTTCCGTCTTGTCGAATATTTTTCCATCGACAGCTATAATAACATCTCCAAGCTTAAGCTTTCCCTCTGACGGCATACCCTTTGCTACACCAGCAACCAGTACACCTTTATTTTCAAAAGAAACAGAGCGATTTGCACGTTTATAAGCATTATAGATTGCTGCATTTTGCGAATCTTTCATTGCATAATTTTGGCGAAATTGATATTCTTCATCACTCTCGCCTTTTTGCAATATTTCTTCCGCCTTCGAAACGTGTGTATATTTATTAAATTGCGCGGCTATTAAGTTCACCACATTAGCAGGTCCCATTGAGACAGTGACAAGCATGAAATCGCCAGACTCTTTAGTTCCACCGTCAACTTGCACGTACGGCGCTAATTTCGCGGCCATACCTGGTTTTGTCACATAATACGGCAAGCGCACATAAACAAGTAGCATCGCCAATATAACCCCTATTAAAATTGCATATATAAACCGAAAACGCTTAAACATTATGTTTCTCCTTCCACTGCTCAATTAGTAAATAAATGTTTGAAATATGTTTTTCCGCTTCCACTTCTCCGACCCTAATAATGTCTTCAATATGTGTAAAAGCACGCGAACTAAATTGTTCCACTGCTGGCCGCATCATTAAATCTGATGCTATTTGCCGATTCATCACAAGTTCATGTTGCATAATTTCAATACTTTGCATAATTACATCATAAATCGATGTAACCTCTCCATTCACCTTAATTGGAGATACATCAACAGCAATAACAATATCAGCACCTAAATCTTTTACAACCGATACTGGAATACGGTCAATTACCCCTCCATCCACTAATAAGCGGCCATCTATTTTTTCTGGAACAAACACCCCTGGTACAGATATACTAGCTCGAACCGCCTCCGCAATCGGACCACTTGTAAAAACAACTTTCTCCCCCTTCAAAATGTCAGTAGCCACAACAGCTGTCGGGATATCTAACTCTTCTAAATTTTTATTATATGTAAACATTTTAATCATATCTTTAATACGTTTTCCAGCAATAAATCCCATTTTAGGAACTGTAAAATCCAAATAATATTTCCTTTTGAAAACAGCTGCCAATTTATACAGTCTTTCAACGTTACAACTCGCTGCATAAAATGTACCAATTAATGCCCCTATACTACTACCTGCTATCATGTGAATAGGGATGCCAGCTTCCCTCAACACTTTTATTACCCCTATGTGAGCAAAACCTTTTGCACCTCCGGATCCAAGCGCTAAACCGATTTTTGGTTCCTTCATTTTTCTCACCCTTTAATTTTTTTCATTCCTTTTTCATACTTATGGTCTAAATTCACCACATATCCACGTATACTGAAATGAACGTTTTTGGGACAAAGGGGGATTTTCTTACATGTACGAAAAATGGAAAACTGCTTTTCTTACCATATCAATGTTGTTTTTAACCTTTTCTCTTGTACTTCACCCCCAAGATGCTTTGCAAGCTTCAATTCGCGGGTTAAATATATGGTGGGAAGTTGTATTCCCTTCACTACTACCGTTTTTCATCATTGCGGAACTTCTAATCAGTATTGGTATTGTAAAATTTATCGGTGTTATATTAGAACCACTAATGCGTCCACTGTTTCGTGTTCCAGGGGTAGGCGGATTTGTTTGGGCAATGGGAATGGCTTCAGGATTCCCCGCTGGCGCCAAATTAAGCGCTAGACTACGCAAGAGCAATCAACTAACACAAATTGAAGCGGAACGACTCGTATCTTTCACAAATTCTTCTAATCCACTTTTTATTTTCGGAGCGGTTTCTATTGGTTTTTTCAATAATCCGAAATTAGGACTCGTATTAGCAGCAGCACATTATATAAGTAACTTTATCGTCGGATTACTTATGCGCTTTTATGGTAATAACGATACTTACATAAAAGACAAACATACGAATCAAAAGCGTGCCTTTCAAAACCCTTTTTCCATCCTCCACCAAACACGTATGCAAGAAAAAAGACCAATCGGAAAACTACTCGGTGACGCTATCGTTTCTTCTATTCAAACATTGCTCATGATTGGTGGGTTTATTATTTTATTCTCTGTTTTAAATAAAATGATTACTGTTTTCAAAATTACAGAAGCGCTTTCTTTTATTATGCAACATATTTTATCATTCTTCCAACTTACATCCCAATTTAGTATTCCGATATTATCCGGTATTTTTGAAATGACGCTTGGAAGCCAAATGATTAGTCAAATTAATGAATCAACACTTCTTCAACAAGCGATGGTAACAAGCTTCATTTTAGCATTTAGCGGTCTTTCTATTCAGGCACAAGTAGCAAGCATATTAGCGGAGACAGATATCCGCTTTAAACCATATTTTTTAGCTCGAATTATCCAAAGTATTCTCGCTCCTATTTTCACTTTTATATTTTGGGGACCATTTTATGAAAAAGTTCATTCTTTCTCGCCTACGCAAGAAGATCTTCCCGTATTTTTATTGAATCATTCTTATACACTAACTGATATTTGGACATCATTTATACACTACGGACCAATCTTCACCTTATTTTGTTTATATTTGTATGTCATCTTATTGTTTTTACGCATTCATAAAGAAAAACCCCGTTCACTTTAACGGGGTTTTAAACTTTTCTTTTAAAGCACGCTCTACAATCGGAGGAACAAGGTCTACTACACTCCCACCATATCTCGCAACTTCTTTCACAATACTTGAACTTAAAAATGAATATTGATTATTTGTCATAATGAAGAAAGTTTCGATATTTTCGTCTAATTTTCGATTCATTGAAGTAATTTGCATCTCATATTCAAAATCAGAAACTGCTCGCAAACCACGTAATATTGCATTTGCATTACGCATTTTTGCATATTCCACCAATAATCCACTATGTGAATCAACTTTTACATTCGGAATATCCTTTGTCGCCTCTCGAATTAACTCTAGGCGTTCTTCTACCGAAAAGAATGGTTTTTTTGATGAATTGTTTAAAACAACTACATATACTTCATCAAATACTTTTGCTCCCCTTTTAATAATATCCAAATGTCCAAGGGTAATTGGATCAAAACTCCCTGAAGAAATAGCTATACTTGTCATTCTGTCCCCTCACCTTCATACTTATAAATCGAAATTGCTGTAATCCCGTAGTTTTCTGCCCGTACTTTTACAAGCTCTCCTATAGAATCAGGTAAAACCACGTCATCCCCATGCTCTGCCATAATGATGCCATCTTTATTTAACAATCCATGTTGATCCATTACACTAACTAAAGACACAATTTTTTGAGCTTTATATGGAGGGTCTATTAGTATAAGATCGAATGATATTTCACGCTTTATAAGCGCCTTTACCGCACGCTCTGCATCATTTCGGTACACTTCAGCTTGTTCTTGTAGTCTACAGCTTTCTAAATTTTGATGAATGACTTTTATCGCTTTACTATCTCGGTCAACAAAAATCGCTTTATCAATCCCTCTACTTATGGCCTCAATTCCAAGACCACCGCTACCACCAAATAAATCAAGAGCGATACCACCATCATAATAAGGACCTATCATATTAAAAATAGATTCTTTCACTTTATCTGTCGTTGGACGCGTTGTATTACCAGGTACCGCTTTAAGTGGGTGCCCTTTACATTTTCCTGAAACTACTCTCATCTGTTGTCACTACCTTTATTTCAATCTATAGAGCGATTACAGCAAATTCATTTCAATTCGGTAACCGCTACCGATTCATACTATTTCATACATTTTTTCATTAATCTGTTATTTAACTAATTGAAAACCTCAGTTAAAATAATCGCTCGCTATTTCTTTCATATCCATTTCACTATTTGCAAGCAACAACCCTCTATGTACATCAGTTCCACTTTACCTTTTTTATCCTATCATAAAATAAAAAAAAGAAAAATAAAAAGCCTAACATAAATTTTAATTTCATTATGTATATCTTCATTTTAGATTGGACATAAATAAATATAACAACATCATTTTCGATGTTGTTGCCAACCGCGGAGAAGACTTACGTTTCCCCATAAGTTCTTCCTCCGGTTTCTCCTCTCCCTTTGCCTTCTTACTAGTAGTACATACTAGTATTAGAAGGGCCCTGCTTTGCAGGGTTTTTTTATTTGTCTACTTTTCATTTAAAAAGTCAGGTGGTACAGTAAAAGAAAGAGGAGGAAAAAATATGATTCAACGCTTTATAGAACTCGGAGAAGGCTACTCTGACTTATATGAATTACTTGAAATTGCCAAAACAAACCAAGAACGTGTAACACATATGTTACAATTCGAAACTGTAAAAAACGAAAAAAAAGTGTGTTCACTTGTTGTAATACTAAAACCGACAACTACTGGTGATTTCCAACCATTATACATATGTCGTGAAGGCATTCCTGTACTTGAAAATAAAAAAAGTAAACGTGTCGTTTTATTTGAAGAAATGGCGGAACAAATAGGGAAAAAAGTTACTCCCTTTACTGTAAAACCATCAACAACTTTCCCTGAAAAAGAACTATTTTTTAATCATCTAATTGGTATTTTACGAATGAACAATTTCATTCCTCCAATGAAATAACACGTTATTTCAAGTAAAAAAATCCCCTGCTAAATTTAGCAGGGGATTTTTTTACTTAGCTATAATCGTATTCTTTTGCCCGATCAGGACGCGAATTTTCGAATTCCGTTTTTAAAAATGGGCGATACGACTGTTCTACTTTTTTTACAAAAGGAAGTTTATTCAATTTTTGCATCATATGCTCAATTTGTTCCATATCACAATATACAACGGCATATTTCAAACGTTTTGATATGTAATGAATGTTACCATATTTCCTTAAAATCTTGGCATGTTTCAATGAATGTAAATAAACAATCATACTTTGTCGTTGCCCGAACATAATCTTCTCCATCTTCTCCTTTTAAAAACTTATATTCTTATATTTTATGAAAACCAATCATAAATTTATGACATTAAAGAACAAACTCTGTATACGTTTTCTTCTATATTCTAAAAAACGGGGTAAATTACCCCGTTTTTTTACAACCACAACCGCCTCCGGTACCACAACCACCGCCACAGCCACCCGCATCAAAAAACGGATTTCCTGTTGGAACTTTAACGGAAGAAGACACCTCAGAACCAATTGCTACACTAACTTCATCTAATAACTTCTGTAAAGTTGTTTCTGCTCTTTTAAAGGTCGCAACCTTATCATGCATATCTACAGAACGCTTTAATTCCCTCATTTTCGTCGAAACGAAAGTATAATCAGGATGATATTTACCAAAACGTTGCACTTCTTCGTATCGCTCTTTCATCGCTGTAAATTGCTGAATTAGCGTCTGAACTTCTATATCTTCTTGTAAATCCTTATAATACTTACGGTAATCTTCTGCTATATCTGAACAGATGATCGCTTTTGCAAGCTGCTCTGCCTTATCTAAAATCAATACGCTTTCCAGCGTCGCTACAATCATGAGAGACACCTCCGAGTATTCATCATAACACATTTGGAACAGAACTACTAATTGAAGTGTCTCACCTAAAAGAAAGATATGATTCTAATTACTTTTCATACAATCTTCTTGCACTCTTATACACTAATATGCTCCGCAATATTATATTTAAGAACATCCCATTTCCCGCTATTCTCTTTCACGTAGCTAATACATGCGTTTTTTAACGGCGTTTTAAATGTAATTTCATTTGGTGCAATTGCGTGTAAAATAGCTTTTATTGCATGTGAATGCGCAACAATGATAATACGTTTATCTCCATGTGCTGCTGCAACCTGTTGTAAAGCCGTAAAACAGCGCTCTACAATTTCTTCATCCTGCTCCATTCCTTCTACATTACCTTCTGTAATTAACTCTCTAACGGCCGCAACTGGTTTCCCAGAAGCTTCGCCAAAATTACGTTCCATAAATCGCTCATCTAATAAAATAGATGGTAATCCAATAGCCCCAGCAATTTCCTTAGCTGTTTCTTGCGCTCTAATTAACGGGCTACTTATAATTATATCCCACGATTCCGCTTGCAAGGCAGCTGCACTTTGACTCGCTTGCTTCTTCCCAACTTCATTGAGTGGAATATCTTCGCGCCCTTGAATAATCTCTTGAAAGTTCCAATCAGTTTGTCCATGTCGTACTAAACAAATTTCCGTCATGCTGCAACTCCTTTTTTAAATAATCCGATTCTATTGTAACAAAAGTTTTGCATAACGGACATAGTTTTCCCTTCCAATTACGTCGTATTTTGCTGCTTCATATACTGGAACATATCAATCATAATTGAAGCAACGGCCAATTGATTTTGAAATTTTTCCACTTTATCTGGTATCGTTTTTTTGAAATGCTGCATGGCAGCTAACTCAAAAGCTTCTTTTTCTTCTGGGTTACGCGTCAATTTCCGGTACCAGTATGGCTGTTCCCGAATATAGCGAGCTAAATCCTCATCAGCTTTTATAAACTCCATAAGCTCTGCTCTCATTCTCTTTCCCCCTAATCCTTTTGAAAGAAAAAAGGATTATTTTCAGAAGTACTTTGTTCTTGCTGCGCACGGTTTCCTTGAAATTGTTGAATAACTTGTTGCACGCTACCAATCGCACTCGTTACATTTGCTAAATGATGTTGCATTTGTTCTACGTCTAGCTTTTTAAAGAAAGAAAGCATTTGCCCCATCACATCAGCAGTTTTTTCCTCTTCTGTTCGATTTTCTTTTTCTTCTTTATTTTCTTTTACCGAAGAAAAAGCAGGTGCTCCATCAGGTCTATATGCTGTCCATATTTGATCTTCTTCACCAAGTAAGTACCATTCTTCATAAAATTGCTGCCAAGTTTTTTGACCACTTCTAACCTCATGAACCATTTTAGGGTGATGGTTTACAAACTCTTTAAACTGTTGAACCGATGGATGTAACGGCCCTTTTGTTGTTGGCATAATCCTCACCTCTTCATGTATATCTACTATATTGTAAGAAAAAAAAGGCACATGGTTCGCCTATTTTTAGACGATTCATGCACCTTTTTATCTTCCTATTTGTGGACAGTTAAAGCCCGATTGGTGAAGGCTAATAATCATTGAAGGATGTCCCCCACTGATTAAAGTTTCATTTTATTTTCGGATAAAGTTTTGAGTATAAAATTTATCATATACCCCAACACCTAATCCAGTAAATTGCTCATTTAATAAATTCTTTCTGTGACCCTCACTATTTAACCAACCTTGTACCGCCGCAATTCCATCGCTATGTTGCGCCGCTATATTCTCACCAGCAAGTTGAAAAGCCACTTGCCCACGTTGCAAGCGATCTCCTAACGTACCAAAAGTAGGTGAATCGTGTGAAAAATAATTATTATCCTTCATATCTTTACTATGGCCAAACGCAACATCTGCAGTTTGTTGATCCAACGTTAACAACGGTAATTGATGACGATTCCGAATAATATTTGTTAAATCGAGAATTTGTTGCATATTTCCATTTTCTACTTGCTTCATTTTTTCTGGCGTCAGCGGCTGTTCCGCTATTAATTCACCTGAATAAACAAGTTGATATGGTCTTTGTCGTAATAACGTTTCATCATCCATATAACGAAGACCAACAAGCTCATGTGTAAAGTGATCAAAGTATAATTGTGCCCATCCATCTTCTACAGGTACTAGCGGTTGTTCCATTACTTCCGTATCAGATAACTCAAATTGATAACTATTCTTTCCTCTTTTTAATGAAATCTCATGTGAAAGTGGATTCTTTTTATATACCTCTTCATACTTTTCATTTATATAATAGGGAGCCACCTTAACTTGCTCACCAGCAACATACGCCGTTACAACTTTACGTTCAGCAACTCCAAATTGAACATACTGAGCTAAATCTTGATTATACACCCACCATTCATATCCATAAGCAGACGGCTCTATTCGAGATGGTTCGCCCCACTTCGCTAATAAATTCTCAGAGTCCCCACCGATCATATTTAAAACAGTGTCTGTGGATTCTTCATTTACTTGCTTCTTCTTTTTCACAATTTTATTTTCTTGCTTAGAGTGAGATGGGGTTAATATATATTGTGACACGAGTAACTTCCCGTATAAATCAACAGCTAAAATTAAAAATGTAATCATTACGATACGCAATAATTTCTTCAAACGATATACCTCCTGAACAAAGCATAAAATCGAGATATACACAAATCCTTTTTTTCCTTTTTTGTGTGTACCGTACTCTTTTCACTATATCATATTTTCACGAAAAAAAGTCTGGATTATCCCTTTTCTTGCAATACGAATTGCACTTTCTTATTATTCGTACTATTATAAAAATAATGAACTAACATTAAAATAAGGAGGTATTCTATGCAATTTACAAATACAAACTTTACTGATGCAGTCGTTGATCTAACTCTTTTAACTGAGATTATGGAAAACAATCATTTTGTACTTGCCGGACAATGGGATTACGAACGCGTTACATATGATTATAAATTTGAAATATTAAAGGATATTTATTATTTACGTGTACAAGGATTTGCTGTTGAAGGTGACATCGGCGGCAGACACGCTCAAGTAAAACTATTGCCACCCTTATTAGGAAAACATTATTATCCTCATGGCGTTGAATATAGCGATGATGAGATTTTTCCAACGAATGTACTTCAAAAAAGCGAACAACTCCTACAAAATATTGAAAAAGAGTTAAAAGAATTTCAAATTATTGAATAACAAAAAAACTAGCGCATTAACACGATGCGCTAGTTTTTATTTCGTCTGCAAATAAGGAGGTAACTCTTGCAGCTGCTCTTTATCCTTTTCACGCTCTCTACGTGCCCATTTAAAGAACACATAACCGATAATCGTACCGTACACTATTTCCTGGACAATTTTCATAATAATACCACCTGTTTGCTGGTCTTGTACTACCGGCATCCAATGTAAAAATTCTGGTCCAGTTATATTTAAATCTGATAAAGTACCCGCCGGTACACAGAGTTCCATTGCCTTCATCCAAGCGGCCGGATCTGTATATGTTGCAAATAATGGTGCAGTCGCAAAAATTATTAACGCACAAGCTGGCGTTAATAAAATACCATTAGCAAACATGTAACCAAGCTTCTTAATATCACTTAAAGTTTGATATTCTGGCAGTGGATTTAACATTGGCCACCACATCATCATTGCTGCAAAAAACAATATAGCAAGGCAAATAGGATGCGCTATTTGACTTTGTTTTACTGCATCAAAAACAATTGGCAAATGATAAAAGGAAAACAGGCCATTAAATACAAACAACGCAATAAGCGGCTTAGCAAAAAACTTTATCACAATTTGAACGAACTTAAAAGAAGTAATATAACGATATAACCAAACAGGTATACCAAGCAGTAATAACGGAGGCACCGCAATATACATTACTGCCATCTCAAACATATGTGCACTAAATATGATATGACCAATTAAATCAATAGGTCCTCCCTTTACAACATACAAAAGAACAATCCCGGTCGTAAAATAAAAAATTTGCTTCTTACTTACCTTCGTCGCATTTTCAAATCGCGTTCTATACGGTCCAATAATTAAAAAATAACTAATAAGAATCGAGATCATAAATAATAAAAAAATTGGACTCCATAAAGCTTGAAAACCAAATACCCATAAGTTTTCCATTTCCACACCTACCTTTTCAAAATTCTTATATTTCATATAAAAAGAGGGCTTTGATATATCAGAGCCCCCTACTATCACTGTTTAAATCCACACAATTGTCATAAAGGCTAATATTGTTAATAAACCAATTAACAATCCAGAGTACAAGAAGAAACTCGCCGCTTCATGCCCTTTATGACTCATATGCATGAAATAATATAACTGAAATATAACTTGAATGACTGCTAACAATAATATAAATGGAACCGAAAAAATCGGGCTAAATGTTTTCGGATATGCCACCGCTGCAAATGCAACTAATGTTAAAAAAATCATTAGTGAAAATGTAACAACTTGGTGCTTCATTTCCTCTGCACTTTTTCTCTTCCGATAAACAAGATCCACCTTAGGATTATTCGTTTGCTTAACCGCCATTGTTTATCCCACCATTCCCATCAAATATACTACAGTGAAAATAAACACCCAAACTACGTCAATAAAGTGCCAATAAATTGATGCAACATAAAACTTTGGTGCGTTGTATAAATTTAAGCCTCTCTTCGCGTTTCTAAAGATTAATGTTAAAATCCAACATAATCCAAACAACACGTGGAGCCCGTGTGTACCAACAAGAGCATAAAATGCAGAACCAAATGCACTACTTCTCATAGTATGCTTAAATTCATGCGTATAATGATAAAACTCATATATTTCAAACCCCAAAAATCCTAAGCCAAGCAACACTGTTACAAGTAACCAAAGTTGCATTTTCTTAAAGTTAAAATTTTTCATATGATACATTGCGTATACACTCGTTAAACTACTTGTTAACAAAAGCATCGTCATAATGAAAACGAGTGGCATTTGAAACATCTCTTGAGATGTTGGTCCACCATTTGTAGAGTTCTTTAACGCTAAATATGTGCCAAATAAGGAAGCGAACAACACTGTTTCGCCTCCAAGAAATAACCAAAAACCAACAAACTTATTTTTCCCCTCAAGGGTTGCTTTTTCAGGCTCTGCTGGAAATGTTTCATTCGTTAATTTCTCATCTACATGCATTACGCCTTGCCCCCCTTATCATCTAAATCTTCCTTATGAATATGATATCCATGATCATCAATTACTGAACGAAGGAACATTGTACCAAACGTAATGATTAAACCGATAATCGCTACTAATAACCAAAATTTATCTTTGCCACCCTGCATATACATCGCACCGAATGCTGCTATGAATAAGCCTAGAGAAATGATAAATGGTGAAAATGAAGCATTTGGCATATGAATATCACCAACTGGTTCCGCTGCTGTCATCTCTTTATTACCTTCACGTTTTTCAATCCAAAACGGATCTAACCCGCGAACAAATGGCAATTGTTTAAAATTGTATTCCGGTGTAGGTGCTGGCATTGTCCATTCTAATGTACGTCCATCCCATGGATCACGGCCAGCCTTCTCTTTTGATACCGTTGTTTTTATTACATTGAATAAAAGAACAATCGTTCCAAGAGCCATAAACACAGCTCCGATAGAACTAATCATATTCCCCATTTCCAACCCTTGGCCCTCAAGATATGTGTAGTAACGACGTGGCATACCAATCAATCCAAGGAAATGCTGAATAAAGAATGTTAAATGGAAACCGATAAAGAATAACCAAAATGTTATCTTACCTAATGTTTCATTTAATACTTTATTAAACATAAGTGGCCAATAATAATGCGCACCTGCAAGTAAACCAAATACAACACCACCAACAATTACATAATGAAAGTGTGCTACTACGAAATAATTATCATGAAACTGATAATCAGCTGGTGCAGAAGCAAGCATAACACCTGTAACTCCACCCATAACGAAGGATGGAATAAAAGCTACCGCCCACATCATTGGTGTTGTAAACCTAATACTTCCACCCCACATTGTAAAGAGCCAGTTAAATATTTTAATACCCGTTGGAACTGCAATCGCCATTGTTGCAACCGAGAAGATAGCATTTGCAACAGGCCCAAGACCAACAGTAAACATATGATGCGCCCATACCATAAATCCTAAAAACCCTATTAATACTGTCGCGAACACCATAGAGGAATAACCGAATAATCGTTTTTTCGAAAATGTGGCGAAGATTTCTGAGAATATTCCGAAAGCTGGGAGTATAAGAATGTATACTTCCGGATGACCGAAGATCCAGAATAAATGCTCCCATATAATCGTGTTCCCACCTAGTGCCGGATTAAAGAAACTTGTGCCAAATAAACGATCTAACATTAAAAGTCCTAATCCTACAGTTAATGGTGGAAATGCAAATAAAATAAGTGAAGATGTTACAAATGTTGTCCATGTAAACATCGGCATGCGCATGTACGTCATCCCTGGCGCGCGCATATTAATAATTGTAACAAGGAAGTTAATACCTCCAATTAATGTACCAATACCTGATATTTGCAAGCCGAGTACATAAAAATCAACACCATGTCCTTTAGAGGCTAAAGCTAAAGATGCATACGATGTCCACCCTGCATCAGGCGCTCCTCCTAAAAACCAACTTAAATTTAAAAATAATCCACCAAAGAAAAATAACCAAAATCCGAGCGAATTCAAAAACGGGAACGCCACATCACGTGCTCCAATTTGAAGTGGTACAGCGGCGTTCATAAATGCAAACACGAGTGGCATAGCTGCGAGGAAAATCATTGTTGTACCGTGCATCGTTAATACTTGATTATAAGCATCCCCAACAAGAAAAGCATTGTTAGGAATCGCTAACTGCAGGCGAATAAATAGTGCTTCTATTCCACCTATTACAAAAAACAATCCACCTGCAATTAAATAGAGAATGGCAATCTTTTTATGGTCTACTGTCGTTAAATAATCCCATATGACAGCACCCATCCCCTGTTTTTTTGCTACAGAACTCACGTTTTCAACCTCCCCTTCGCAAATGATCCCTCTTTATTTTTCAATCTTTAACGTTTGTAAATATGCATTTAATGCATTAATTTGATCATCCGTTAAGTTGCCATATTTACCAGTCATTTTATTACCTGGTTTCATATTTTCAGGATCTTTGAGCCATTTTTTTAAGTTCTCTTCATTATTTTCGGCAATACCAGCAACCATATCGCGATCTGCGAAGTTTGCTAAGTTCGGTGCGATACGAGCAGAAGGTGGTCTACTATCATTTGATCCAACTGCATGACAACCAATACAGCTTTTATTAAATATTTCTTGACCCTCTTGCGCCTTTGTAGAAGCTACTTCTTTTTTTCCATCAATCTTCTTCATGTCAGCAAGCCACTTTTTGTACTCGCTTTCATCCAGAGCTTTCACTTTGAACTGCATTAAAGAATGTGATGGGCCACAAAATTCTGTACAAAAACCATTATAAGTGCCCGATTTATCTGCCTTTAACCACATTTTGTTTACATTATCTGTATTTGTATCCATTTTCCCAGCTAAAGATGGAACCCAAAACGAATGTTTAATATCGGCACCCTTCAAATTCAAATACACTTTCTTACCTGTGGGGATAACTAAATCTTGAGAAGTTACTATTTTTTCTGATTTATAAGAAAATTCCCACCAATAAAGATTCGCTGTTACATCAACAACGATAGTATCTTTATCAATATTCTTTTTCTCCATCGCACTTACATCAGCAAGCTTGAATGTATATGTAACAGTCGGAACAGCCAAGATTAACAAAAGAATAATCGGAATGACTGTCCATATAATTTCTAGTTTGTGATTTCCTTCAACTTGCTCCGGAATATAATCTTCCTCACCCTTTTTTTGTCGGAAACGCACAATTACATATAAGAAAATAATAGTAACTACAAGTACTACTCCTACCATGATTGCACTCGCTAGTAAGAGCAAATCATATTGCATTTTTGCTACTTCCCCTTGCGGAATTAAAGTAGACTGAAAAGCTTTACCGCATCCCCCTAACAGTAAAGCCAGCAGTGAAACGAACGAAAGCAGTCGCCACTGTTTCTTCATACAAACAACCCCCACTTTCTTTGTGAATTAGATTGTACTTTATAGTTAAGTAAAGTAAATCTCAACGTAAAGAAATCCAATCATGTCGTTGTCTTAGAAGAATGTAACTACAATCATTGACACAAATAAGATTGTTAAGTAATTCAGGGAATAAACAAACATTTTTACGGACCACTTGATGTCATCTTGCTGACGGAAGCCATAAAGCCCTAATGCGATCCATCCGATGTTAAGCAATGTTGCAATTACCATGAATGTTATTCCAAGTCCACTCATATAAAATGGTAGTGGTAATAAACATACTGTCCAAATCATAATCTGACGTTTCGTAATATCAAATCCCTGTACAACAGGAAGCATTGGGATTCCTGCATTTCGATATTCATCAACACGCTTCATCGCTAATGCGAGGAAATGTGGGATTTGCCAAATAAACATAATTAAAAATAACATCCAAGCAATTGGATGATTTAAAGACGGATCAATTGCCGCCCATCCAATTAAAGGTGGAACTGCTCCTGATATACTACCTACAACAGTATTTAACGTATATTTTCTCTTCGTCCATAACGTATATAAAACAACATATGTGAAGGCACCAATAAATGAGATTAACACTGCCATCGGTGTAGTAAGTAATAAAAATGCAAAGCCAAGAAGTAAAATTACAAGTCCAAATGCAAGTGCAAAGCCAGGTTTATATTTACCTGTTACCGTTGGACGGTTTTTTGTTCTTTCCATTAATGGATCGATATCTCGGTCAATGTAGTTATTTAAACAACATACCCCTGCCATAATTAATGCCGAACCAACGATTGTGAAAAATAACTTATCTAGATTGTCCATAACACTCAATCCATTAAAATGTAAAGCCAACCAAAATCCTGTAAATACAGTAAGTGTATTTGAGTTTACAATCCCCATTTTAACGAGCGCTGATAAATCTTGTAACCGAGTTGTTTCCGGTACAATTGAAACAGCTGACTCATCATGCAGCTCACTTGTTGCATGGTTCATCACTTTAACCCCCTCTTAAACCTATCATCTTTCTAAGCATATATTTCATGTGAAATATTTCGCTTCTATATAGCAATATTATTACAGTAGAAATATTGTTAACCCATTCTACTACTAATCTACGCCCATACTCCAATATATTAAATCACATTTCCCGAACATTTTGTGAAGAAAACATGAACTTTTTGTGTCGAACATTAAAAAACTTTATTCTAATTTATCCTTATCATAACATGATGTTATCTTCTATAATAAACTATTTTGTCATATTTAGCATGTATTCTCCCCATTTCTTTTCAAAATAGCCTAAATTCCTCCTAAAATATGTATTTTAAATCCCATTTTTTTCTTTATAATACGTACGTTGTCCTCGCCCTCCATTTCTTTGCTATTTTATTATTTTTTATATATCATAGGACTGTAGCACGTTTTATTCTATACATAATGGAATGAAAATATTTCGCAATAACTTCATAGCAGAAAGATGGTGAAAGAGATTGCAACGCTTTATTAAATGGTTAGCAGTCATTACAAGTCTCGATTTATTAGTAGTTTTACTAGGAGGCGCTTTAGTTACAAAAACGGGTTCAGGCCAAGGATGCGGCAAATCATGGCCTCTTTGTAACGGTGAATTTGTTCCATCTAATTTATCAATGGAGACTATTATTGAGCTAAGTCACCGCTTAACATCTGGATCAGCAGGAATCCTTGTTACTCTTCTTTGTATCTTGTCCTGGAAATATTATAAACATGTGCGCGAAACAAAGACGTTAGCAATTTTATCCTTCGTATTTTTAGTTGCACAAGCATTAATGGGGGCGGCGGCGGTTGTTTGGGGTCAAATGCCTGCTGTATTAGCTATTCATTTCGGTATTTCCTTAATTTCATTTGCTTCTGTCATCTTGTTAACGTGTCTTATTTTTGAAATTGATCAGAAATTTGATGCACGTTCACTCATTATGGACAAAAAAATGAAATTTCATATTTATGGTGTAACAATTTACAGTTATATCGTTGTCTACACAGGAGCTTTAGTACGTCACGAACGAGCTACCTTAGCCTGTCCAGACTTCCCTTTATGTAGCAAAAATAGACCTATGCCAACTCAACTACATGAGTGGGTTCAAATGGGACATAGAGTTGCAGCGATGTTAATTTTCGCTTGGATACTATATGCGATGATTATCGCTATTCGCCATTACAAGCAGCAGCGTGTAGTATACTGGGGATGGATTATTTCATTTATCCTTGTTACACTTCAAGCTATAGTAGGGATTTTAGTCGTATTTACAAATGCTAGTTTAGCAATGGCATTATTACATTCGCTCTTCATTTCTTGCCTGTTTGCTGTACTATGCTATTTAGTTATGATAGGTACAAGAAGTACAGTCAATGCAAAAGAAACTGAATCAACTTCTAAGCAAACAAAATAAAGTAAAACTTTAATACCTTGCCAATTCGGCAAGGTATTATTTACACACAAAAAAGAGCTGCTTTCGCACAGCTCTTTTTCTTTATTTTAATGATCTAATTCAATGAGTAAATCTCCCGTTTGAATTGCATCCCCATCATTTACATATACTTTTTTCACTTTACCACTAAATGGCGCTTGAACCGTCGTTTCCATTTTCATAGCTTCTGTAATTGCCATGGAATCACCTTTTTTCACTTCATCGCCTTCTTTTACAACTACTTTAATAACAGTTCCCGGCATCGTTGCGCTAATATGATTTGGATTTTCACGATTCCCCTTCACACGCTGTGCAACAGTTGATTTCACGCTTTCATCTTTCACTACGATTTCACGCGGTTGTCCATTAAACTCCAGGTAAAGCACACGATTTCCATCTGGCTGTGGCTCCCCAATGGAAACTAGTTTAACCATCAATGTTTTACCTTGCTCGATTTCCACATCAATTTCTTCACCAAGTCTCATACCATAGAAGAATGTCGGTGTATCAAGCACAGATACATTTCCATAAATCCCAGCAACTTTTTCGTAGTCCATAAATACTTTTGGATACAATGCATATGCGACTACATCAAAAATTGTTACTTCGCGTCCAAGTTTGTGGAATAACTCTTCTTTTAAAGCATCAAAATCTACTGGTTCTAATAATTCACCCGGTCTTACTGTTAATGGCTCTTTCCCTTTTAAAATAATTTTTTGTAATTCTTTCGGGAAACCACCATATGGTTGTCCTAAATCTCCAGAGAACATTTCAACAACAGATCCTGGGAAGTCCATAGCATGTCCACGTTCTAGAATATCTTGTTCTGTTAGGTGATTTTGAACCATAAATAATGCCATATCACCGACAACTTTAGATGATGGTGTTACTTTTACAATATCGCCAAACATATCATTAACACGGCGATACATCACTTTAACTTCATCAAAGCGATCTCCTAAACCAACCGCTTTTGCTTGTTGTTGAAGATTACTATACTGTCCACCCGGCATTTCATGCATATATACCTCTGTGTGAGGAGCATTCATACCACTTTCAAATGGAGCATAGTATTTTCGTACATCTTCCCAATAATGAGATAGTTTTTCTAATGAGTCTATATTAACATCTGGTTGTCTTTCGTTTCCACCTAACGCATAGTATAATGTATTCGCACTCGGCTGTGACGTTTGACCAGCCATAGAACTCACCGCTACATCGACAATATCAACACCTGCTTCAATCGCCTTCGTATACGTTAAAATACCATTTCCGCTCGTATCGTGTGTATGCAGGTGAATTGGAATCGACACCGTCTCTTTTAGTGCTGAAACTAAATCATATGCTGCGTTTGGCTTTAGTAAGCCCGCCATATCTTTAATTCCTAAAATGTGAGCTCCTGATGCTTCCAACTCTTTTGCTAAATTTTTATAATAATTTAAATCATATTTACTGCGTAACGGATCATGAATGTCTCCTGTGTAACACATTGTTGCTTCTGCAATCTTACCAGTATCTCGTACAGCATCAATTGCAACTCTCATGCCTTCTACCCAGTTTAAGCTATCAAAAATACGGAACACATCAATTCCGGCTTGCGCGGAACATTCTACAAATTTTTGAATTAAATTATCTGGATAGTTTTTGTATCCAACTGCGTTTGAAGAACGAAGTAACATTTGGAATAAAACGTTTGGCATTTTTTCACGAAGATCTAGTAATCGTTCCCATGGATCTTCTTTCAAGAAACGATATGCAACATCAAACGTTGCACCGCCCCACATTTCTGCTGAGAATAAGTTTGGTAACATTCTCGCTGTCGGCTCTGCAATGTGATGTAAATCTTTTGTACGAACACGAGTTGCAAGTAATGACTGATGTGCATCACGGAATGTTGTATCAGTTAAAAGTACACGCTTTTGATCTTGTACCCACTTTACTAATCCATCCGCTCCACGCTCATCCAAAATTTGTTTCGTTCCATTTTGCATTGGCTCTGAGTGTATCACATTTGGTATACGAGCATCTGGGAAAATTGGTTTCTCTTTTTTCCCTACTCCCGGGAAGCCATTTACTGTTACTGTACCAATATAATTTAACATTTTTGTTCCGCGGTCTTTACGTTTCGGGAACAAGAATAGTTCAGGTGACGCGTCAATAAATGAAGTGTCATATTCTCCTGATAAGAAGTTTTTATGTTTTACTACATTCTCTAGGAATGGAATATTTGTTTTAATACCACGAATACGGAATTCTTTTAAGTTACGTTCCATTTTTGCAGCGGCTTGTTCAAAAGTAAGTGCCCAAGTAGTAACTTTTACAAGTAAAGAATCGTAGTACGGTGTAATAACTGCACCTTGGAAACTATTACCTGTATCAAGACGAACACCAAAACCACCACCTGATCGGTACGCCATAATCTTTCCTGTATCAGGCATAAAGTTATTAAGTGGGTCTTCTGTTGTTACACGAGATTGGATTGCAAATCCATGCACAACCACTTCCTCTTGCTTAGGAACACCTACCATTTCGCTATGTAATGCATGTCCATCAGCTATTAAAATTTGCGATTGAACGATATCCACTCCTGTAATCATCTCTGTAATCGTATGTTCAACTTGAACACGTGGGTTTACTTCAATGAAGTAAAACTCATCACCTTTTACAAGGAATTCTACCGTTCCAGCATTTAAATAATTTACATTTTTCGTTAACTTTACTGCAGCATCACAAATACGCTGACGCAAATCATCTGAAAGCGACACGCTCGGTGCAATTTCAACTACTTTTTGATGGCGTCGTTGTACAGAGCAATCACGCTCATACAAATGAACAACATTACCTTCTTCATCTGCTAAAATTTGTACTTCTATATGTTTAGGTTTTTCAACGAATTTTTCAACGTACACTTCATCATTACCAAAGGCTGCTTTTGCTTCTGATTTCGCGCGATTATACGATTCTCTTAATTCTTCACTAGCACGTACAATACGCATACCGCGACCGCCGCCACCAAGGGATGCTTTAATAATAATCGGGTAATCATACTTTTCAGCAAATTCTTCAACTTCTTCTATTGAATTTACTGGACCATCACTACCAGGAATAATTGGAATTTGTGCTAGCTGCGCTTGTGTTCTTGCTTTAACTTTATCTCCAAACATGTCTAAATGCTTACTTTTTGGACCGATAAAGATAATCCCTTCTTCTTCACAACGTTTTGCAAATTGAATATTTTCTGACAAGAAACCATATCCAGGGTGGATTGCATCTACATGATTACTTTTCGCAATCTCAATAATGCCTTCAATATCTAGATAAGCATCAATTGGCTTTTTCCCTTCCCCAACTAAATAGGACTCATCGGCTTTATAGCGATGATAAGAACCGCTATCCTCTTTAGAATAGATCGCAACTGTGTTTAATCCAAGTTCTGAACATGCTCGGAACACACGAATTGCTATCTCTCCACGGTTAGCTACCAATACTTTTTGAATACGTTGCAGCTTTGTCATGATTTTCCCCCTCTATTTTCCTACCACTCTAGAGATAAAATACATACACACTCTAAAGAGCGTGAAGTTCTTCACTTTCTACATTATATTATACTTAGAAAGCTTCACTTTATTTTTATCCATCATACCTTATTTTTCAACAAATGATAAGTTTTCTGATCAATTTGTTTCACAAAAATAGTATAGCATACCTCTTCCTTTTCTAACAACAATATTGTATATCACATTAACTTAAATGTAATATACTTTTCATTTTAAAACAATCAATATTGTATCACATTTAAAATCTAACAAAATAAAAAACACATTGAACTCTAGAGCTCAATGTGTTTTTTATTTTACAACAACAAGATGCGGTCCACCTTGTTCTATTTCGTTAGTCAATTTGTTTTGTTGTTTCTCTTGTCGTTTTACATAACTAGCAATATTTAACAGTATACCCATTGCAAGCAGATTAGCTAACAAAGAACTCCCACCATAACTAACAAATGGTAATGGCACCCCTGTAAGCGGTATTAACCCAGACATACCACCGACATTAACAAAAGTTTGAACTCCAAACAAACTTGCAATTCCAATTGCTATTAAACTTCCAAATGGATCTTTACACTTTTGTGCAATTCTAAATGCCCGAATAATAATAAGTAATAAACAAATTAAAATGACAGCTACACCTATAAAACCAAGCTCTTCAGATATAATTGCCATAATAAAATCTGTTTGCGGTTCCGGTAAGTATCCATATTTTTGCACACTGTTCCCTAATCCTCGACCATTTAGCCCTCCTGAAGCAATTCCAATAAAAGAATTTATTAATTGGAATCCATCATTCTGAGGATCATTAAATGGATCAAGAAAAACGGAAAAACGTGCCTTTTGATACTTGCTTAATGCATAATTCCCGAGAAAATATAGTGCCGGAATCCACACTATGGCAGTTAAAACGATTCGTTTTATCCATAAATTAATCCGTACCCCCGAGCAAAGAAACATAATTCCAACCGTTCCCGCAATTAATAAATCGGTACCTAAGTCATTTTGCTTTAAAATTAAAAACATTGCCAATCCAACAAAACCAAGCGTAAGTCCCGATCCTTTAAAAACAGGAGTATCTGTCTCTTGTCTTCTCGCAAAAAAACGAGCTAATATAATAATAATCGATATTTTAACAAATTCAGCGGGCTGTATACCTAATATCCACCCTTTTGCACCGTTTACTTCCTTACCGAAAAACAAGGCTGCTGCTAATAAACCAACACTACCTATTCCCATTGCTATTAAAACTATTCGCTTCCTCCAAAGTTTATAAGGAATAGCAATGATAATCGCTAACATTATCGCTCCAACAGCTAGAATTAATACTTGCCTATTAAAAAAGAAATCCGCTGGTTTCCCATGCTTCGAAATCGCAACAATGGAACTAGAACTATATACCATTATTACTCCCAGCACACATAAGATAACAAGAGGAAGTAATAAGGAATAATCCATCGATTTCCATACTTTTTTCATTTCATTTCCTCTTTCTGTTTCAATTTAATTATTGTTGTATTCCATATGTATATAGGTTCTTCCTTCTTTATTATACAAATAAAAAGCCCAAACTATTTCAGTTTGAGCCCCCTTATTTGAACCCGTTATTGTTGTTTGTTTGTAAATGCTTCATGAAGTGCAGACAACTCACGTTCGAGCTCTCCTAACATTGCTTTCCCTTGTTCTTCTGCAATAAGACCAAGGCGAACCGCAAAATCGACCTCGCGGGATAGTCCAAACATTTGTGTGTCTAAAACTTCTTCATATAATGGACATTGCGGCATTGTAAGATTGTCCATTTGTACCTTAATAAGTCTTAAAATCTTCTCTGCATCCGCTTGTAGAAGGGCTAGTGCCTTTTCCTGATGATTTGATACTGTCTCAGACGCCAAATTGATTCCCTCCGTTTCCGTCCTACTCTCTCATATCTATTAATATTAGCGATAGTTTTAATAAATTGCAATAGAAACATTTTTTGTGACAACAGTGTCTAATACTATTATACTGAAAAGTGGGAGTATAACACAAATGGGGGAACAACAATGAGCGAAATTTTATTTATTAATGGAAAAGTTCGTTTTCCAATCACTATCGATCCAACTGTATGGATTTTCGATGATCGAAAAATAGATTTGACAACCTACTTTGATGAAACTAGAGAAGAATCATCCGAATTAGAAACATACTTAAAACATACTTCAGAGCATTGGGATCGCGAAATCCGTGATGGTGCTGCCTTCCCGCCAATACAACAAAGTGTAAAGAAATATAAAAAAGAACAGCTTATTAACGGGACCTTTGGCATACCACTTCATCCATTTCTAAAAAATGCTGAAATTTTAGAAGATGCTACTCATGTCGAAATTGAAACCACAGACAATACAATTACACTTCCGTTAGAAACAGCTCATAAAGCTATTCTCGGTTTTTCAAAAGAAGGTAAACCATTACGAGAAGACGGGCCTGTTCATCTATATTTCCATGATGGATCTAATAGACAAAATCCGATTCGTAACATCCGTAAATTTACAATCATTTAAATTGTATAATTAAAAGGCAAAAAAGGAGTGAGCTTAAGCTCACTCCTTTTTATAATAAATCCGCTGCTAGTTGTGCTAAATTAGAACGCTCTCCTTTAACAAACTTTACATGACCACTAATACGTTGTTCTTTAAACTTCTCTACAACATATGTTAAACCGTTATTATATTCATCTAAATACGGGTGATCAATTTGCTGAGGATCCCCCATTAATACAATCTTACTTTTTTCGCCTACCCTTGTTAGTATCGTCTTTACTTCATGCTTCGTTAAATTTTGTGCCTCGTCAATTATAATGAACTGGTCTGGAATACTTCTCCCGCGTATATAGGTAAGCGCTTCTACTTCAATCGAACCCATTCCAGCTAAAATAGCATCTAGCTCCCCAGGCTTTTTCGTATTGAATAAATACTCTAGATTATCAAAAATCGGCTGCATCCACGGTCTTAATTTTTCCTCTTTCTCTCCTGGTAAATAGCCTATATCTTTCCCTACCGGTACAATTGGTCTCGCGACAAGTAGTTTTTTATATAACCCTAAATCTTCCGTTTGCATTAGTCCCGAAGCTAATGCAAGTAACGTTTTTCCTGTACCGGCTTTCCCTGTTAACGTTACAAGTGGAATATCTTCCCGAAGTAGCAATTCTAATCCCATAATTTGCTGCACGTTTCGTGGGCGTATCCCCCACACTTGTTCATTGTGAAAAATAAGTTTTTTTACCTTCTTACCTAAATGATCCACAATCCCAAGTGCAGAACTAGAACCCCCTAGTGCATCTTTCATTACAACAAACTGATTTGGATAAAAAGGATGATTTGCGATTTCAGATAAAGGTAGTTCACCTTTTTCATAAAAATAATCTAACTGTTCTTTTGATATATACCCTTCTAAAAATCCTGAATATATATTTTCCACTTCGATTACTCGGTCACTTAAATAATCTTCGGCCTGCAATCCGATTGCATCAGCTTTTACCCTTACGAGTACATCTTTACTTACTAAAATAACTGATTTCCCGTCCTCTTTTTCTTGTTCTTCTAAAGAGAGGTTTTTCGCTACCGCTAAAATTCGATTATCATTTGTTTTTTCTACAAAAATATCTTGCAGTTGAACAAATGAGCGATGATTTAATTCAATACGAAATGTACCGCCGTTTTCTAACGGAATACTTTCATGCAGCTTTCCTATTTCGCGAAATTTGTCGATTAACTTAGATACATAGCGAGCATTTCGTCCTACTTCATCCATATAACGTTTTTTCGAATCAACCTCTTCTAATACAACTGCTGGAATCACTACTTCATTTGTTGCAAATGAAAAAATAGATAAAGGATCCTGCAAAAGTACATTCGTATCTAACACATAAATTTTATCCAACCTGTTACCCCCTGACTCCACTTTTAAATTTGTAGAACAAGGGTTTCATCCATAAAATATGGACGAACCATTGTTATAATTATATGTACCGTAAAAACGAGGTAGAATCGAAATTCATAGAAATTAAACCTTTTCTTTATTTTTTATTCATTTCTATTCAATATATTACTTTTTATTATAATTTTTCACATTAAATCACAATACTCACTTGTAAAAGTTTATGAACGATGTTCCTATTCATCTTCTTTATAATTCTTTCATTCCTACTAATACTTGGTTATCAAGCTTTTTAGCTGCTCGAAGATCATATGTTTTTTCATATGTTGGTTCAGTAGCAAGTTTCGCACCATAAAACATAACATCACGAACTTCTTGTACATTCACTTCTACTACCGTTAATTTTAGAGGAATCCCTTCCATTCTATCTGTTAAAATTTCACTTTCACCACTTATGGAAAATACGGATTCATTCGCCATTATAGTCAATACAACCCCTGCACTATGCCGTATATTCCCCACAATACGTGAGCGTTGATCTACCGCAAATCGAATACTAGTTTCACTCACTGCATATACCCAAGAAATAGCACTTACGTTAGGAATTTGTTTTTCGAAATCTGTTGTTGCTATCATAACGATACACTCTTTACGCAAAGATTGTACTAAATCACCTGTCAATGTAGGCTCAACTACATTCGCCATATTTCCACCTCCAAATATTATTTATATATCCTTATCATAACCTATTTTTCGAATTGCGAAAATATTATTTTTTCCCGCTATTATTCAAAAACATTATGCTTCCATGATATACTTATACTGATAGAATTCGTATTGAGGTGACGAAATGAGAGTCAGATGTATGATTTGTGATAAAAAAGATATGTTAGATGACGAAAATCCTATGGCAAAAAAACTGCGTAATCGCCCTATTCATACATATATGTGCATGGAATGTACGGAACGAATTGCAGAGCGTACTATGGAACGCCATGCGAGTGGTAATTTCCGATTATATCGTGATAAAAAAGTAGAAGACGATTGGTAAACCGGAAATAAGTCCTTAATCATATAGATAAGGACTTATTTGTATTTTTCTGGTTCACGATTCATCTGATCCAAAAAACAATCAATGGCTTCTACCGGAAATCTTGCACACCTTATTTCTCCATCAATTTCATATGTAATCAAATACATTTCCTCGTTCTTTTCAACTTCTACATTTCGTAATTTATGCTCTTCATATATCATATTTTGAAATAATACATACGTTTCTTGTGCAGCTCTATCATCTGGACGTGCTTCCGCAACCGTTTTAATTGTTAACCAATTATATAATGCATCTTGTACTGAGCGCATGAAAGCCCCTCCTTTTTTCACCCTGTTTTTTGTTGTTTAGCTTGACGTAAACGCAGTCTATAAATTCCAAGTACAATTGCCGCTACAACGAGCCCCTCTCCAACGGGTAAAAAAACTGCAAAAAAAGTTAATACCGTGCATCCAATTGCTAAAGAAATATATATCACTATATTTTTTAGTACCGATAGCTTCCTTGCAAATCCTAAATTATATACAAGTGCACTTAATAAAATTATTGTTCCATAAAGTAACCACATCCCTAACTCTGGATTTTCATCAACTTTACAAAGTTTCGCGAAAAATGACATTCTTTCTAACACTATCTTTCACCCCTTCTCATGAAACAAATTCTCTTTATGTACTTAATACAAGAGTAACTCGCAAAAAAAATACTGTCTACAAAAAAGAGTAAATATTCTAAAAAAATAAACATAAAACAAAAAAACAGCTACCTTTATAAAAGGTAGCTGTTCTATTATTTTATGCTTCAACAGATTTCTTTTTCTTAGCAGCTCTTTCGCGCTCACTCTTATCAAGAATCTTTTTACGTAGACGAATTGATTCTGGAGTTACTTCACAGAACTCGTCATCGTTTAAGTACTCTAATGACTCTTCTAAAGTCATTAAGCGTGGTTTTTTCATTGTTGAAGTTTGATCTTTCGTCGCAGAACGAATGTTAGTTTGTTGTTTCATTTTTACAACGTTAACTGTTAAATCATTCTCACGTGTATGTTCTCCAACGATCATACCAGCATATACTTCTGTACCTGGTTCAACGAAGATTACACCACGGTCTTCAACTTGCATAATACCGTATTGTGATGCTTTTCCTGCTTCAAGTGAAACTAGAACACCTTGACGACGTCCACCCACTTGTCCAGCATGTACTGGTTGGTAGCAATCAAATGTGTGGTTTAAAATACCATAACCACGAGTTAATGTTAGGAATTCTGTTGTGTAACCAATTAACCCACGTGCTGGAACCATGAAAGTAAGGCGAACTTGACCGTTTCCGTTATTCACCATATCTAACATTTCACCTTTACGTGCGCCCATTGATTCCATAATAGAACCAGTGTATTCTTCAGGAACATCGATTTGTACGCGCTCTACAGGCTCACTTCTTACGCCATCGACATCTTTAATAATTACTTCAGGCTTAGATACTTGTAGTTCATAACCTTCACGACGCATGTTTTCAATTAAGATTGATAAATGTAACTCTCCGCGTCCAGATACGATCCATGCATCAGGAGAATCTGTATTATCTACACGTAAACTTACATCTGTCTCTAATTGTGAACGAAGACGCTCTTCAATTTTACGAGAAGTAATGAATTTACCTTCACGACCTGCAAATGGGCTGTTATTTACAAGGAATGTCATTTGTAATGTTGGCTCATCAATACGTAATAATGGTAAAGCCTCTTCATGCTCAACCGGACATACCGTTTCACCTACGTTAATGTCTTCCATACCTGAAACAGCTACTAAATCTCCAGCTTTTGCTTCTTCAATTTCTTGACGTTTTAATCCAATGTAACCAAATAATTTAGTTACACGGAATTGTTTTACACTTCCGTCAACTTTCATTAATGCAACTTGTTGTCCTACTTTCATTGTACCGCGGAATACGCGTCCAACCCCAATACGACCAACATAGTCATTGTAATCAAGAAGTGCTACTTGGAATTGAAGTGGCTCTTCGCTGTTATCAATTGGTGCTGGAATATGTTCAATGATTGTGTCAAACAATGATTTCATATTCTCTTCTTGATTTGCTGGATTTGAATCTAAGCTTGCTGTTCCGTTCATTGCTGATGCAAATACAACTGGGAACTCTAATTGATCTTCGTTTGCACCAAGTTCGATGAATAAGTCAACTACTTCATCAACTACTTCATCAGGGCGAGCGAAGTCACGGTCAATTTTGTTTACAACAACGATTGGAGTTAAGTTTTGCTCAAGAGCTTTCTTTAAAACAAATCGTGTTTGTGGCATACAACCTTCATATGCATCAACTACAAGTAGAACACCATCAACCATTTTCATGATACGTTCTACTTCTCCACCGAAGTCAGCGTGACCAGGTGTATCTAAAATGTTAATTCTTTTATCTTCATAGTGAATCGCAGTATTCTTCGCTAAAATTGTAATACCACGTTCTCTTTCTAGATCATTTGAGTCCATTGCGCGTTCTTCAATATGTTCATTCGCACGGAACGTCCCCGCTTGACGTAATAACTGGTCAACAAGTGTTGTTTTACCATGGTCAACGTGGGCAATAATTGCTATATTTCGTAAATCTTGTCGTTTTTTCAACATGTCCAACTCCTAATGTCTTTTTAATCCTTCTCTATTATAAGAGCGAAGGGGATACAATGGCAATCAAAATAAAATCAAGAATGAAAATATAGTTGTATTCTTACTTTTGTGAAAGTAAAATAAGATTGGAGGGTGAAGAAATGGAACACATTCAATATCGCTTTTTATTAACAGCAATTATCGGTGTTATCTTCTTAATTGGTATCGGAATTATGATTGCTGAAAATAGTCCCATCGGCATTATTATTTGCATTATCGGCACATTTGTTACAGTTGGATACGGTTTTGTAACAAAAAGAAAAATGCGTAAATCGCAATAACATTAAAAAGTAAGAAGCTTCTTTATGCCTCTTACTTTTTTCATTATTGCGATACAAATGGTAATAATTCTTCGTATACTCCTGGTTTTGCAACTAACACACTGCTTTTCTCTACAATAGAAAGAGGCGTTCCCAAGAACGTTGTCACTTTACCGCCAACTTCCTCTACAATAATCTGTCCCCCGCCAAAGTCCCATGGCGATAAGCGCGGTGTTACATATGCGTCTAATCTTCCCGTGGCAACATATACCATTTCTAACGCTGCACAACCATATGACCTCGTACCTCTCGCCTTCTTAACGAGCATCATCATTTTTTCCATATTAAGCAATGGATTATCAGTAAGCCATATCGCATTCAAAGCTATAACTCCATGCTCTACCGTTCCTTTTTCCAACATGGGAATAGCTAAATCATTGCAAAAAGCCCCTTCTCCCTTTACCGCATGATATAGTTCGTCATGAACTGGATCATAAATAAGACCAATCTTTCCGATACCGTTCTCATAAATCCCGATTGAGATTGCGAAATTTCTTTTTTGATGAACAAAGTTCATCGTGCCATCAATTGGATCAATTAACCAAACAACCCCATTAGAAGAGGTAATCTCATCTCCATAGCCTTCTTCTCCTAAAATGTTATGAGCCGGGAATGTTTCTTTAATTTTCCCAATTAAAAACTGCTCCGTTTCTCGGTCCATATTTGTTACTAGATCAGCTGCATTTGACTTTGTTTCTATAATAAGTGTTTTTTTCAGTGACGCCATTAATTGTTCTCCGGCTTCTCGAATCCACTGTTTCGCGTGTGTATCGATGTCTTTCCATACTTCTTGCATGTTTAAACACTCCGATCTATACTGTTCACAGAAAAAACGAACCCTTTATAAGGTTCGCACCAACTAATTATTTATACATATACTATTATTACGCTTCTAAACGGATCATTTCAAGTCTTAACACTTCTAATTTTTGTACGCACTCTTCTTTTTTCTGTTTGTCGTTATCCATCATCGCATCATATAAAGTTGCTAATTCATAATCTAGCTCCAAACGTAGCACCGGAATTCTCTTTTCAGCATCTGTTCTCTTTAACGCATTAATCACCTGTCTCATTTTTTTGCCTCCTCCCAATATTCGTCTGCCCTCGGACTAGAATTGATTCAATTTTCTGATTTTTTGTTTTATACTATACTATGTTGGATAAATCATCTATGCAACAAAATTATATTTTTTTATTTAAATTTTTTTGTGCTGTTTTTTTTATGAATAGTACAAGCTATGCTAAAATTAAAACAAAATAGGAGTTGGAGGAACAATCATGACACTACAAACATTCACATCAACTGATTTTGAAGTCTTTACTGTTGATGGTCTTGAAGAACGAATGAGCGCAATTAAAACGAATATTCATCCTAAGCTAGACGCTTTAGGGGAACAGTTTGCAGCATATTTATCACAACAAACTGACGAAAACTTTTTCTACCATGTAGCAAAACATGCACGCCGCAAAGTCAATCCACCAAACGATACTTGGGTTGCTTTTTCAACAAATAAACGTGGATATAAAATGTTACCACACTTCCAAATTGGTTTATGGGGTACTCATGCCTTCATATACTTTGGTTTAATCTATGAGTGTCCACAAAAAGTGGAGACGGCTCACGCCTTCTTAGAACATTTAAATGATTTAAAAACAAATATTCCAAATGACTTCGTTTGGTCCATTGACCATACTAAACCAGGTGTAAAATTACATGAAACGCTTGAAACGGAAGACTTACAAAAGATGATTGAACGTTTAGCTACTGTGAAAAAAGCAGAATTATTAGTCGGTATTCATATATCACCAGAGGAGTTTTCAGCAATGACCAACGAACAATTCCTTGCTAAGATTGAATCTACGATGCAACCACTCCTTCCTTTATATGCACTTTGTAATCGATAGTAGAAAACGGACAATTTATATTGTCCGTTTTTAGTTGTTATCACATTATAGCACTTTGTATTTTAATTTTCAAAATCTTTTTACATTTTTACAATCTTTTTTTCTGCTACTTCTTTTGCTCTTTGAATCGTACGATATATAGAATATCCACTTACTTCTTGAAATTCTTTATCAATTTTTTTCTCCGCTGCCTTCGATGGCACAATCTCTTTAAAACGACGATATAATTCCATCAAATCTTCTCTCAAAACTCCTTTTTCATATACCTTTTCAATCGCTTCATAAAACTTTACAACTGCTACCATTTCTTCATTTGACCAATTGTAATCAAGTGGATATTGATATTCCATTTTTGCACCTCATTCAGTATTCTTTCTTTTTCCATTATGCTACCTTTAAGACAAACTTTTATTCTTCACTATAGCCACTCTGCATTATACACCATTTATCCATTTCAATGGAATTGTCTTCCTCTTTGCAGCATTTAAAATATAACTATTAAACATACTCACCTTGAAAATGAGATTTTTCTATACATCTATAATTATTGGTGATATAATGCTTTTGTTTTATAGAGAATAAAGTGAGACTACCATCCCCAAAAAGGCTTTTGCGAATGGCAGAAAAACAAGTCAAGTTCTAAAAGTTTGTCATCTTAATTTCCTTTTAGAATGAGATGAAATCATATAAAACAAACTCTAATAAATATTACGAAGAAGAAGGGGTGTATAGATTGTCCCAATACGAAACACCATTGTTTACCGCTTTAGTTGAGCACAGTAAGCGAAATCCAGTTCAATTCCATATTCCTGGTCATAAAAAAGGACAGGGCATGGATCCTACATTTCGCGAATTTATTGGGCATAATGCATTAGCAATTGATTTAATTAATATTGCGCCGCTCGATGATTTACATCATCCAAAAGGTATGATTAAAGAAGCACAGGATTTAGCAGCCGCTGCTTTCGGTGCAGATCATACGTTCTTTTCTATTCAAGGTACAAGTGGTGCAATTATGACAATGGTGATGAGCGTGTGCGGTCCTGGGGATAAAATCCTCGTGCCACGGAATGTGCATAAATCAGTAATGTCAGCTATTATTTTCTCAGGTGCAAAACCAATTTTCATGCATCCTGAGATTGATCCGAAGCTCGGTATTTCACATGGGATCACAATTCAATCTGTCAAAAAGGCTCTTGAAGAGCACTCAGATGCGAAAGGCTTACTTGTTATAAATCCAACATATTTTGGGTTTGCTGCAGATTTAGAGCAGATTGTAGAATTAGCTCATTCTTACGATATTCCTGTACTTGTTGATGAGGCTCACGGTGTTCATATCCATTTTCATGATGAACTACCAATATCAGCTATGCAAGCAGGTGCAGATATGGCAGCAACAAGTGTTCACAAATTAGGTGGGTCTTTAACCCAAAGCTCTATTCTTAATGTAAAAGAAGGTCTTGTGAACGTAAAGCATGTCCAATCCATTATTAGCATGCTTACGACTACATCAACTTCTTACATTTTGTTAGCATCCCTTGATGTTGCTAGAAAACGTCTTGCTACAGAAGGAACAGCTCTCATAGAACAAACAATACAATTAGCTGAGCATGTTCGTGATGCTATTAATGCTATTGAGCATCTTTATTGTCCCGGAAAAGAAATGCTAGGAACAGATGCTACTTTTAACTATGATCCTACAAAGATAATTGTATCTGTAAAAGATTTAGGTATTACAGGCCATCAGGCTGAAGTATGGCTTAGAGAACATTACAACATTGAAGTAGAACTCTCTGATTTATATAACATACTTTGTCTTATCACATTTGGAGATACAGAAAGTGAAACAGATACACTTATTACAGCATTACAAGATTTAGCAGCAACATATAGAAATAGAGCAGACAAAGGTGTTCAAGTACAAGTAGAAATACCAGAAATACCTGTGCTAGCACTTTCTCCTAGAGATGCTTTTTATTCAGAAACAGAAGTCATTCCATTTGAAAACGCAGCAGGTCGTATTATAGCTGATTTTGTTATGGTTTATCCGCCAGGGATTCCAATCTTTACTCCGGGGGAAATTATTACACAAGATAACTTAGAGTATATTCTTAAAAATTTAGAAGCTGGGTTACCTGTACAAGGTCCTGAAGATATGACATTACAAACATTACGTGTTATTAAAGAGTACAAGCCTATCAGTTGATAGGCTTTTCTTTCACCTTTTTTCTCTTTTTTTCATACGATACTAAAGAATTTGACATTCCCACCCTAATGGGGCAAGCTGACTAACATCAGTGGGATTCTTGCTACCTAAGGCGAAGTCCATTTCTGGTATCGCTGACGTGCAAGATTGCGGTGTGCCATCACCACTCTCACAACAAATCGTATAGGTTCGTGAGCTACGGTACTTATACCATACCGTACAGATTCGTGTTCAGGTGTTTTAGCGTCTTGTTCTTGACGACACATATCATTTTACCGATAGCTTGAATTCGGCTATCGAACTCCCTATGCTATCTTTTTTCAAAGAACACATTGGCGTTTTAAAGACTTGTACTTGTCTGTAGTTAAAGTCTACCAAAATATAAAGTGAAACTTTAATCAGTGGGGTTTTGTTCATCCCCACTGATTATTAGCCTTCACCAATCGGGCGTTTACGGGCAGCAGGGCTCCAGCCGAATTTTGAGGTGGAATTCTTACTGCCCGCAAATAGCGGGATAAATGTTTTTCTATGAAAAAGCGATACTTTCATCCTATGTCTAAAGTCCAATATAGGCTTTCCCGTATCGCGAAATCTGTAACGTATAGGTGGGGATACCATTATGATTGTGATAGGCCGTTCTATTGTACACCCTTATATCACAAATGAATATGAGCCATTTGCAGCTGAAAAACAACAGATTTTATCCATAATGGCGGGAAATCAAGAAGTTTATTCCTTCCGAACAGCCGATGAACTCAGCTTTGATCTTAATTTACGAGTTAATATTATTACTTCCGCGCTAGAACTTTTTCAAAGTGGATTTCAGTTTCGTACGTTTCAACAATCTTTTTGCAATCCTCAGTTTTGGGAAAGAACATCACTTGGCGGATTTCAACTACTTCCAAACATAGCCCCTTCCATTGCCATCCAAGATATTTTTAAAAACGGAAAACTATATGGAACTGAATGTGCCACCGCAATGATTATCATTTTTTACAAAGCATTACTATCATTATATGAGGAAAAAACTTTCAACCGTCTATTCGCAAACCTCTTACTTTATACATGGGACTACGATCGCGACTTAAAGCTCATAACAAAAACGAGTGGCGATATCGTTCCAGGTGACCTCGTTTACTTTAAAAACCCACAAGTTAATCCAGCTACGATTGAGTGGCAAGGAGAAAATACAATCTATCTAGGAAACTTCTTTTTTTACGGACATGGCGTAGGCGTAAAAACGAAAGAGGAAATTATTTATTCATTAAATGAACGAAGGATCCCTTATGCTTTTATTTCAGCTTATTTAACCGATTTTATTACTCGTATTGATAGCCGTATGATGAGTCAATATGCCCCTCCTAACACGCCACAAACATCAATTGGATTTATTCCTATTAGAGATGATGCAATTGTTGCAACAGTCGGACATACAACTACAATCTATTAAAAAAACGCCTACATGTGTAGGCGTTTTTTCTTAATTATTAAGCTTTTGTATGTTCTTTATGGTCACATTCGCAATGAGATCCACATTTCCCATAAAGTACTGTTGATTTTTCATCTTCAAAATGTGCGATTGTTCCTTCACAAACTTGGCATACGATTGTTCCCATCTTCATTTCCCCCTGATTTTTAAGAATAATCTACTTATATATGATTAAGCTTTCGCATTGTCTCTACTAGCACAGTCACAATTGGAACCACATTTCCCATAAAGTACTGTCGTTTTCTCATCCTCAAAATGTCCGATTGTTCCTTCGCAAACTTGACATACGATTGTTCCCATTTTTCATTTCCCCCTAAGTTTATGGTCCTAAAAACTTTTAGCTGTCAATTTCCTATCAATTATTGGGCTTTTGTATGTTCTGTGTGATCACATCCGCAAGATCCACATTTCCCGTAAAGTACCGTTACTTTCTCATCCTCGAAGTGTGCAATTGTACCTTCACAATCTTGACATACGATTGTTCCCATTTTTCATTTCCCCCTAAGTTTATAATCCCAAAAACTTTTGTAACCGCTTAACTTTCTGTCTTTATTTTAATATGTTATACTTTTTACGTCAATAGGTTTTTAGTATAACACATTAAATATTTTAAAATTAAATTAGTATGCGATATTAACACAAAAAAACAGCCATATCTCATACGTACGACTGTTTCTTGTTAATTATTCTTCATACTCCGCATGCAAAGAAGTAGACGGAACAAGAAATTTAAAAAATTGAGCTAACTCCTCCGCCTCCTCTTCCGATCCTAACTTAAAAGTTTCCTGTATATATGGAACATTTTCTACATCATCTCTCCCAAGCAAAGTAGATCTCCCTGTTTGCATACAAACAATAAGTGGCTTTCCAAAAAACATATTTGTATAAATAACTCCAAAATCATAACGTGTATCATGCGTCATAAATCCTAAAAATCGTACCTTCACACTTTCATGCTCATCATACAATTTTTCAAACATGAGTTTCCACCTTTCTAAATAACACTTCCTACTCATTAATATATTAAACAAAAAAAGTAATACTCCTTTTAATTGTCAAAAAATTCAGTAGGATGTAGAATGATATTATTCTACTAAGCTAAGGGGGAATTTGTATGCAACACGCCTTTATCACACTTGTACCTAAATCCAATCAACAATCTGTTTCAATAGAAGATGTTAAACACCTTTTTCATAACTATAAAACCGTTACTTCCAAGACTGGTAATCAAATTAATTATGCTTATACAAATACAGCTTTTCCTTATGAAATATTAGATACATCAGCAACAACATTAAAACTCCAATCGAGTCACGATCGATATGATTCTATTTATGTTGGGATTGGAATAGAAAAGGAACAATCTTTTATTCAGGTTTCTTTGCCTACTACAGCAACATTTGGTGATAAAGGAAAAGCAAATGAATTTAGCCGTTTTCTAGCGAAGAAATTAGAAGGAGAGTTACAACTATTTAATGGAAGAACAATGTATTTCTATAAACGTTAATTTAAAAAATAGAGAATATGATTAAAAAAAGTATGCAATTTGAACACGTAAGGAATAATGCCTGCTTTCTTACGTGTAATACAAAACATGCAATCACATATGCCAAATAAAGAAATACGAAAAAGAGAATTACTTTATAATGAAACTTATCACCATTCGATAATGTTAATACAATGGAAAAACCACTCCATAATAGAAAATGATAAAATATAACATGTAATATTCTCATGGAACCTTCTCCTTTGACATGCTCTATTTTATTAATATATGGGATTAAGTTTGAATCAATTACATATTATATAACGGCATATATGCTAACGGTTCATTTAAAGTATTATATATTCATTCGACAAGTACATATAAAGACCTTGCAAGTCATTTTATGAAAATAAAAATACCCCATCTCTTTAAATAAGAGATGGGGTATTTACATTACTTAAATTATTTTACAATGTGAATTGGCATTCCAAGAGCAACTTCAGCTGCTTCCATTGTGATTTCACCTAATGTTGGGTGAGCATGGATTGTTTGAGCGATATCTTCAGCTGTCATTCCAGCTTCGATAGCTAAACCAATCTCAGAGATAATATCAGAAGCACCTGCACCTGCAACTTGCGCGCCTACAAGAAGACCATCTTCTTTACGCGTTACAAGTTGTAAGAAACCGTCAGTGCTGTTTAATGATAACGCACGACCGTTTGCAGCGAATGGGAACTTAGATACAGCTACTGTCATTCCTGCTTCTTCAGCTTGTTTCTTAGTGTAACCAACAGATGCTAATTCTGGATCAGTGAAGCATACTGCAGGAATTCCGATGTAATCGATTGCTGATGCATGGCCACTAATTACTTCAACAGCTACTTTACCTTCGTAAGAAGCTTTGTGAGCTAATGGTGGTCCAGGAACGATATCACCGATTGCATAGATGTTTGAAATATTTGTACGGCATTGCTCATCAATTTCGATAATGCCACGGTCAGTCATTTTAATTCCAACTTGCTCAAGACCGATTTCTTGAGTGTTTGGACGACGACCTACAGTTACTAATACGTAATCTGCTTCTACAGTTTGGATTTCACCGTTAACTTCAAAGCTAACTTTTACGCCAGTTTCTGTTTCTTCAACGCCTTTAGCCATAGCTTTTGTATGGATATTTACGTTACCTTTTTTCTGTAGAGCACGTTTAACAACAGAGCTCATAGCTTTTTCGAAACCAGCTAAGATTTCGTCGCCAGCTTCTACTACAGTAACTTCTGTACCGAAGTTAGCATATGCAGTACCTAATTCCATACCGATGTAACCGCCGCCGATTACAACAAGTTTTTTAGGAATTTCAGGTAAGCTTAAAGCGCCTGTAGAGTTGATAACACGTTTAGAGTATTTGAATCCTGGAATTTCGATTGGTGTAGAACCAGTTGCAAGAACAGCATTTTTAAACGTATAAGTTTGTGCTGCATCTTCAGTCATTACGCGTAATGTGTTAGCATCTACGAAGTAAGCTTCACCGCGAATGATTTCAACTTTGTTACCTTTAAGAAGGCCTTCAACACCGCCAGTTAATTTCTTAACTACGCCGTTTTTCCATTCTTGAACTTTTGTAAAGTCAACTTTTACGTTCTCTGCAGTGATACCCATGTCATCAGAATGCATTGCATTCTCATAACGATGACCTGCATTGATTAACGCTTTTGAAGGAATACATCCAACGTTTAAGCATACGCCACCAAGGTTAGATTTTTCAATAATCGCTACCTTTTGACCTAATTGTGCTGCACGAATTGCCGCAACGTATCCACCAGGACCTGCACCAACAACGACTGTATCTAATTCAATTGGGAAATCTCCTACTACCATTGTTATTACGCCTCCATTACTAATAATTGTGGGTCATTCAATAGACGTTTAATTTGGTTTAATGCTTTTTGAGCAGTTGCGCCGTCAATTAAACGATGGTCAAAGCTTAGAGATAATGCTAATACTGGAGCTGCAACGATTTCACCGTTTTTCACAACTGGTTTCTCAGCGATACGGCCGATACCAAGGATTGCTACTTCTGGGTGATTGATAACTGGAGTGAACCATTGTCCACCTGCAGAACCAATGTTTGTAATTGTGCAAGAAGCACCTTTCATTTCAGTTGGAGCTAAACGACCATCACGTGCTTTACCAGCAAGTTCATTGATCTCGTTAGAAATAGTAAAGATAGATTTACGATCTGTATCTTTAACAACTGGTACTAATAGACCTTTGTCTGTATCAGCTGCGATACCGATGTTGAAGTAATGTTTATGAACGATTTCTTGAGAAGCATCGTCTAAAGCAGTATTCAACATTGGGAATTCACGTAATGCAGATGTTAAAGCTTTTACAACGTATGGAAGGTAAGTTAATTTAATACCTTTGTCAGCTGCAACAGCTTTGAACTTCTTACGGTGAGCAACAAGTTCTGTTACATCTACTTCATCCATTAATGTTACGTGAGGAGCTGTATGCTTAGAGTTAACCATTGCTTTCGCAATCGCTTTACGGATACCACTCATTTTCTCACGAGTTTCTGGATATTCACCAGCTGGGATTGGTTGTGCTTTTGGTGCTTCTTCTTTCGCTGCTGCTGCTGGAGTAGCTTCTACTGCTGCTGGAGCCTCAGTTGCTGCTACAGTTTGTCCACCATTTGCAAATGCATCGATGTCAGTTTTCACAACACGGCCGTTCTTACCAGAACCAGCTACTTTATGAATATCTACACCTTTTTCACGAGCATATTTACGAACAGATGGCATAGCGATTACACGCTCATTTACTACTTCTGCAGTTGCTGCTGGAGTAGTTTCCGCTGCTGGCGCTTCTACTGCTGCTTCTTCAGCTTTTGGAGCTTCATCATGATCGTCACCTTTAAATTTAAGGTTTTCGTATCCAGGAGCATCAAATTTAATTAATGTATCTCCTACAATTGCAACTGTTCCTTCTTCTACAAGTACTTCAAGTACTTTACCTTTAACAGGAGAAGGGATTTCTACTACTGCTTTATCATTTTGTACTTCAAGAAGTACATCATCTTCATTTACTTCATCGCCTGGTTTAATAAACCATTTTACGATTTCACCTTCGTGGATACCTTCACCGATATCTGGTAGTTTAAATTCAAATGCCACGGAATTCAGCCCCCTGATTCATTTCATTATTATGGAATATGTACAAAAGAAACCAGCATGTGCTGATTTCTTTTGCACATGAAAAACTAAAAATTAGAAGTTCATTACTTTGTTAACAGCTTCAACAATATCTTTATGGTTTGGTAACCATACGCTCTCAGCTTGAGAGAATGGGAATACTGTATCAGCAGCTGCAACACGTACAACTGGAGCTTCTAAGTTTAAGATTGCACGGTCGTTAATTTCCGCTACAACGTTAGCTGCAATACCAGCTTGTTTTTGAGCTTCTTGAACTACAACTACGCGGCCTGTTTTTTCAACAGAAGCGATGATTGTTTCGATATCTAATGGTTGAACTGTACGTAAGTCAACAACCTCTAAAGAGATACCTTCTTTTTCAAGTTCTTCAGCAGCTTTTAATGCAGCATGAACCATAGCACCATAAGCGATAACAGATACATCTGTACCTTCACGTTTGATGTCAGCTTTGCCTAAATCAATTGTGTAATCACCTTCTGGTACATCTTGACGGAATGAACGGTACAATTTCATATGCTCTAAGTAGATAACTGGATCGTTGTCACGAATCGCAGAGATTAAAAGACCTTTTGCATCGTATGGAGTAGATGGAATAACAACTTTTAGACCAGGTTGTTGTGCCACTAATCCTTCTAAGCTATCAGCATGTAGTTCAGGAGTATGAACACCACCACCGAATGGAGAACGAATTGTTACTGGAGCAGTCCAACGTCCACCAGAACGGTAACGCATACGAGCTAATTGACCAGAAACTGAATCCATTACTTCATAAATGAAACCGAAGAATTGGATTTCTGGAACTGGACGGAAGCCTTCAAGTGCAAGTCCAACTGCAAGTCCACCAATACCAGACTCTGCAAGTGGAGTATCCATTACACGATCTTCACCGAATTCAGCTTGTAAACCTTCAGTAGCACGGAATACTCCGCCGTTTACACCAACGTCTTCACCAAACACAAGTACGTTAGGATCATTTTTCATTTCAACGCGTAAAGCATCAGTGATTGCTTGAATCATTGTCATTTGAGCCATGGCTTACTTCGACTCCTTTTCTTTGTAAATTTCATATTGTTCAGCTAAGTTGTAAGGCATTTTTTCGTACATGATTTCCATTAAATCAGTAACTTTTTGTTTTGGAGCTTGGTCAGCCTTAGCAATTGCTTGTTTGATATCTTCTTTTGCTTCTTCGATAACTTTCTCTTCAACTTCTTGAGACCATAGGCCTTTGTTTTCTAAGAATGCACGGAAGCGTACGATTGGATCTTTTTGTTCCCATTCGTTTTCGATATCTTTTGTACGGTAACGAGTTGGGTCATCACCAGCCATTGTATGTGGACCATAACGGAATGTTAAAGTCTCGATTAAAGTAGGACCTTCGCCATTTACTGCGCGCTCACGAGCGAAAGCAGTTGCTGCGTATACAGCTAATGGATCCATACCGTCTACTTGAATTCCGTAAATACCTGCTGCTACTGCTTTTTGTGCTACAGTTTTAGCTGCAGATTGCTTTTCTACTGGAGTAGAGATTGCATAACGGTTGTTTTGTACAACGAAGATTGCTGGAGCTTTGAATGCACCCGCAAAGTTCATACCTTCGTAGAAGTCACCTTGTGAAGCACCACCGTCACCAGTGTAAGTAATTGCAACAGATTTTTTACCACGTAATTTCATACCTAACGCAACACCAGCAGTTTGGATGATTTGCGCACCGATAATGATTTGTGGAGCAAGTGCATTTACATTCTCAGGCATTTGGTTACCCATGAAATGTCCACGAGAGAATAAGAATGCTTGGTATAATGGTAGACCGTGCCACACTAATTGTGGAACGTCACGATATCCTGGTAAGATGAAATCTTCTGCTTCAAGTGCGAAATGACTTGCTAATTGAGAAGCCTCTTGTCCAGCAGTTGGTGCGTAGAAACCTAAACGTCCTTGACGGTTTAAAGAAATAGAACGTTGATCTAGTACGCGAGTATACACCATACGGCGCATTAATTCTTTTAATTGATCATCAGATAATTCAGGCATAGCTGCTTCATTCACAACTTCGCCTTTTTCATTTAAAATTTGTAATGTTTCAAATTGAGCTGCGATAGCTTTCATTTGCTCATCAACATTAAATAGGGTCTTTTTTGTTTTAGTACCCATTCCGTTCACCTCTTCCTCTCTTGAACCATATTCTGAAACGCTTTCACTATCTATTAGCTAGACTGAAAGCGCAACAATGTAAACCAACAAATTTGTTTGTCGGTTGAGAATAATTTTGTGTACCTAACAATCTGTACTAATGTTTTTTCAAAAACATATTAATACAATCTTGATCACGTTTTTTAGTTTACAACTATTCTAATTACGATGTCAATTACTTTGAATACGTTTTTTTATAAATAATATGCCGGTTTCCTCTACACAAACGTGTTTTTATTTTTCACATCTGTATTAGTAAGCAATAACCTGCTGTTATATTATTCCCTTTTTAACTTATTTTTTCTCTTAGAATAATATGTAAACGATTTAATTCTCCTTAGTTTTTCTCTCTTCTCAAGAAAATTATACAAACACTTCTTCCTTTTATAGGTAAATACCTATACATTTCTGATCATTCCTCCATACATTATAGTAACCGCAGTATTAGCGGGAAATGATAAAGGAGGTCATCTCATGTACGGATACTCATATTGCTATCCAACAACTTGTTCATATCCTTCCTACGGTTATGGCGGTTCTTGTGGCGGATCTGGAAGCGGCTTCGCCTTAATCGTTGTGTTGTTTATCCTTTTAATTATCGTTGGTGCTGCTTGCATTCGCTAATTAATGTAAAATGAAACAACTATGGAAAGAAACAGACGGCTTTGCCGTCTTTTCTTTTTATTACATAACTTATCTGTAGAAGATTTGTTTCCAAGTAGCTCTTCCTTACTTGCCGATGACTTTTTTTATCTCTTTTGGTAGACTAAAGGAGAAAGGAGAGATTACATATGCTTACAATGAATGAGGTAATTCGTGAAGGAAATCCTATTTTGCGCGACGTCGCAGAAGAGGTCTCCTTACCTGCTAGCGAGGAAGATACAAATACTCTTAAAGAAATGATTGAATTTGTAATAAATAGCCAGGACCCTGAAATGGCTGAAAAATATAATTTACGCCCCGGAATCGGATTAGCGGCTCCGCAAATCGGTATTTCAAAGAAAATGATTGCGGTTCATGTAACTGATACGAATGATACGTTATATAGCTACGCATTATTTAACCCAAAAATCATTAGTCATTCTGTTGAACGTACATATTTACAAAATGGTGAAGGCTGTCTATCTGTAGACCGTGAAGTACCTGGTTATGTCCCTCGTTACACGAGAATTACAGTAAAGGCAACAACGATTAACGGTGAAGACGTAAAACTGCGATTAAAAGGTTTACCAGCAATTGTATTCCAACATGAAATCGACCATTTAAACGGTGTTATGTTCTATGACCATATTAATAAAGACAATCCATTTGTGGCTCCCGATGATTCAAAACCTCTCGAGCGATAATAGTAAAAAGGCGGAAGTTAATCTTCCGCCTTTTTATTATGTGAAATGGGTTCCACACTTACTTATAACAAGCCAGCCCACTTTAATCCGTGATAAATACCGTCTTCATTAACATCTTTTGTCACATAATTAGCAAGTTTTTTCAAATCCTCATGACCATTCCCCATCACAATGCCCGTTCCTACTGCTTCAATCATTTCTAAATCATTTAATCCGTCCCCAAATGCATATACTTGTTCACGATTAAATCCTATTTTCTCAATAAACTTCTCAATCCCTTTTGCCTTAGAACCACCATTAGGGATAATATCCATTGAATATGCATGCCAGCGTATAAAATGAAAATCTGGATAATGATGAATAAACTTTTCTTCTTCGTTTACTTCACAAAAAAGAAGCGTTTGATAAATATCGCGTTTCTCATAAAAATCAGGTTCATATGCCGGATGCTCGAATTGTAAGCTTCCAAAACCTTCTTTTACATAATCATGATATTCCACTGACGCTCTCATTTCTTGATGGTCAAGATATACAAGTGGATATCCTTCTTGTTTTGCAAACTGAGTAAACTTATGTAGAGCATCAGGATGTAATGGATTATTAAATAATACCTCATCCTCAAATACAACATACTGCCCGTTAAAACTAACATAATTATGTATATTGAGTTCCTCACGAATATCTTCAAACATAAATGGCGCACGCCCTGTTGCAATCGCTACATGCACACCTTTTTCTTGTAAATCTCTTACTGCATCTCTTGTAGATTGCGGAATTTTCTTATCATGATCTAATAATGTTCCATCAATATCAAAAAAGACAATTTTATCATTCATTTGTCAAAATCCTTTCTGGCACTCTATATTCCTATTTTGATTATCACTTTTCAAATTTCAAAAAAAAGTATAACATATTAAACATCTGTGAAGAAAGCGTTCACTTTCTGACCTTATTTATGAAATGTGCATATACTATTAGTGAAAAAATGTGGATACTTGTTCGGATGAATTTTCTTTTCTATTCTTCCTCATACTATATCTATAACTAACGGCTACTAATCGTTACTACAAGATAACTTACACTATACTAAAAAGAACAAGATTCACTATTCACTTCTAATCTTCTTTCTTGTATGGGAGACAGAGTTATCATTAGTAATATGCATGTTTTAAATAAGGAAAGGAAGGAGTAATCATGCTGAAGAAGCTGAAGAAAAAGCTCAAGCGTTATTTAAACGATTTAGTCCGTAAGAAGACAATCGCTTAAATTGTGCCCATTTCGGGCTTTTTCTTCATTCTCATTCGAAAAAACATGAAAATCGTGACTGTTTGCTTTATAATAAGTAACAGATAATGCAAAACATAGACAAGGAGAGGTTTTCCCAATGATTTTTAAAGTATTTTATCAAGAAAAATTAACTGAGGTCCCAGTACGTGAAAATACAAAAGTTTTATATTTAGAGGCTACGTCTCAAAAGGATGTTCGTAAAAAATTAAATAAGTTCGCATATAATATCGAGTTCGTTCAGTCTGTTACTGGTGCTCATCTTGAATATGAAAAACAAAACGCTGATTTAATATTAGCGGAGATCGTATAGTCATATGAAATTCCTAAAAAATGATCAAGCTGCCGTTTTTGCACTCGGTGGTCTTGGTGAAATCGGTAAAAATACATATGCTGTTCAATTTCAAGATGAAATTATTATAATTGATGCTGGAATTAAATTTCCAGAAGACGAACTCCTCGGGATCGATTATGTAATACCAGATTACACTTATTTTGTGCGAAACGAAGATAAAATTAAAGGGTTATTCATTACACATGGTCACGAAGATCATATCGGTGGAATTCCTTATCTATTACGTCAAGTAAACATTCCAATTTACGGTGGAAAATTAGCAATTGCCCTAATAAAAAACAAATTAGAAGAGCACGGATTACTTCGTAAAGCAAAACTTTATGAAATTCAAGAAGATGATGTTATTAAATTTAAAAAGACATCTGTTTCCTTCTTCCGTACAACTCACAGTATTCCGGATTCATACGGAGTTGTTGTGAAAACACCTCAAGGACAAGTCGTTCATACAGGTGATTTCAAATTTGATTTCACACCAGTAGGTGAGCCAGCAGATTTAACAAAAATGGCCGAAATCGGAAAAGACGGTGTACTTTGTCTCTTATCTGATAGTACAAACAGTGAAGTGCCAAACTTTACGATGTCTGAGCGCCGCGTTGGTGATAGTATTCAAGATATATTCCGCAAAGTAGACGGTCGTATTATATTCGCAACCTTTGCATCGAATATCCATCGCTTACAACAAGTTGTTGAGGCTGCTGTTGAAAACAATCGTAAAGTAGCTGTATTCGGTCGAAGTATGGAAGCGGCTATTGAAATCGGACAAAACCTTGGTTATATCCGGTGTCCAAAGGATACATTCATAGACACAGCTCAGCTAAACCGCCTACCAGCTAATAAAGTTGTTATGTTATGTACAGGTAGTCAAGGGGAACCGATGGCAGCACTTTCACGTATTGCCAATGGTACACATCGTCAAATTCAAATTATCCCTGGCGATACAGTTGTTTTCTCTTCTTCACCAATCCCAGGCAATACAATTAGTGTAAGTCGTACAATTAACATGTTGTACCGCGCTGGTGCTGATGTAATCCATGGTAAACTCTCAAATATTCATACGAGTGGACACGGTGGACAAGAAGAACAAAAGTTAATGCTACGTCTTATTAAGCCGAAATATTTCATGCCAATTCATGGTGAATACCGTATGCAACGTATGCATATGAAATTAGCGAATGATTGTGGTATTCCAGAAGAAAATTGTTTCATTATGGATAATGGAGATGTTCTTGCTTTACGTTCTGATGAAGCAAGCGTAGCTGGGAAAATCCCATCTGGCTCTGTCTATATCGATGGAAATGGTATTGGAGATATCGGTAATATCGTATTACGTGATCGTCGCATTCTTTCTGAAGAAGGACTTGTTATTGTAGTTGTAAGCATTGATATGAAAGAATTTAAAGTTGCAGCAGGACCTGATATCATCTCGCGTGGTTTCGTTTATATGCGTGAAAGCAGCGATTTAATCAACGATGCTCAAACATTAATTACAACACATTTAGAAAAAGTAATGGAGCGAAAAACAACACAATGGTCTGAAATTAAAAATGAGATTACAGACACATTAGCACCATTCCTATACGAAAAAACGAAACGTCGTCCAATGATTTTACCAATCATTATGGAAATATAAGAAAAAGGACAATGCCTCCTCGGCATTGTCCTTTTCTCTTATCTTAAAAAATGCTTAAAACGATCTACTTCATCGTCATGACCAATTACAATTAATATATCTCCCGCCTGAACATTTTCTGTAGCTCGAGGAGATACGATAACTTCTTTTCCACGTTTAATTGCTACAATGTTCAAACCAAACTTCGCACGAATATCTAATTCAATTAAAGAGTGCCCATCAATTTTTTTATTTGCGATAATCTCTACAATACTATGCTCATCTGAAAGCTCTAGATAATCTAACACATTACTTGATGCGATATTATTAGCAATCCTTTTTCCCATATCTCGTTCTGGATGCACAATATGATCTGCCCCTATTTTACTTAACACTTTTTCATGATAGTCATTTTGAGCTTTTACAGTAATATTTTTCACACCTAATTCTTTCAAAATTAACGTTGTTAAAATACTTGAATTCAAATTATCTCCAATAGCAACGACTACATGATCAAAATTACGAATACCAAGACTTTTTAATACCATCTCATCTGTTGAATCTGCAATTACAGCATGCGAAGCTATATTTGCAAACTCATTAATTTTATCCTCATCTGAGTCAATTGCCATTACTTCCATACCTAATTGAGCTAATTCACGGCAAATACTTCCACCAAAACGGCCAAGCCCAATAACAGCAAATTCTTTCTCTTTTTCGCCCACATGAATTCCTCCAATAACATCAAATACTATGTACTTTTATTGTAACATACTTTAAATTCGCTACAAAAACCTGTATATACTTCTTATTTTTGTTTTTGCATATAAAAATACTGTTGTAAATAAAACGCGATACCGAAAATTAACATACCAAATACAAATATATTTCCAAATGAACTAAATGTTTCAAAAACGAACAATAGCGTTTCTTGTCCGAAAAAAGCAAATAAAAGTTGTGTAAATGCGAATAACAGTGCCAATATGTAATGATGTTGATGGAATAAATAATGTGTTGCGCCTAAAAAAGCTACAAGCGAAACAATGAAGATCCACCAAGTTTCTAAAAACAATTGCCAATTAGTAAATTGATATCCATTTACTAATATCGCAATAATTCCTATAACTGCCATCGTCGGCACACTCCATAATAATGCACGCCCTCTAAAGAAGTGCGCACCTTTTGCATCTCCTTTTTCATTTGCGATGTATGTTAGCACGACAGTACTTATATACAAAACAGAGAGGATTGTTAAAACAATGATAAGCCAAAAATGTAATTGATAATATTCATGTTCTATATTCGTCACAATTGCAGCTAACATACATGGAATAAACATCCCTGTCCAACCATCTATTTTCCTTTCGTTCCAAAACACCGTATTACCAATCCGAATTCCTAATAGCATAAAAATAATGATACCTAGTACAAATAACGTAGTCTTATTCCCTACTAAACTCGTTGAGAAAGCAATTAATCCAATAAATAAAAAAAGAACAAATCCATTCATAATTTCTAGTACAGGTGACAAATATCTTTTCACCCATTTGTATGTTTCTTCATATTCACTATTATTTGCTAAACGATAGGCGTAAAAACTTATCCCAAAATAAACCGCCGCAATAATAACATATGCATATAAGACGAAACATAAAATCGCACTGCTAATTTGCACGTAATTCCCCACCCTTTTTTCTATGTATCACATTGATTTTACACACTTTTCATACTAAAAGTAAACATATATAGGGTAGTTAAATAATTATCTTCCCTATTAGCAATAATTAATAATGAGCAGTGGCTAAAAACCCCCTGCTCATTATTAAGACGTCAAATTTAACTTTACTCATTTGTATGAAGATGTCTAACACTAACGAATACGAAAGATGTTTTCGTCTCTGAACTAAGAAGTCCCCACTCTAAACTATTGCACAATTAGCGAGTAAGTTCACTTTCTATTTCCCTTCCACTTCACATATTGATTTAAAAATACAATTGCTTTCTCAATAACCTCTTCGTCTGGTTTTAATTTCGCATGATGTAAACCATATTCTGAATTTACTCCAAGCCAAAACATAAATCCAGGTATCTCTCGAAGCATATAACCAAAGTCTTCACCTGTCATTGCCTCCGTACACGTAATTACGTCCATAGTCGTTTGTTCACGTGTAAATTGCATAAACTCTCTCGTTAGCTCCTCATGGTTATACACTTGATGATACATCGCTCCGTAGTCAATAACAGCTTCACATTGAAAAGAAGCTTCTATTCCCGCAACAATTGCCTCAATTCGGCTTTTAACACGTTTCATTGATTCCACTGATAGCGTTCGAATTGTTCCTTCTAAACGAGACTTTTCTGCGATAATGTTTTGAACTGTACCACCTGTAATTTTCCCAATTGTAATTACCGCACTGTCAAGAGGGTTCACATTACGACTAATAACTGATTGAAGTTGTGTAACGAGATGACTCGCTGCAACAATCATATCATTTGCTGTATGCGGATATGCAGCATGTCCACCTTTTCCTTTTAAATCAACGTATAGCTCTGATGTATTCGCAAATAATAAACCTTCTTTTGTCGCGATTGTTCCCACAGAGTATTCAGGCGCAATATGAAGTCCAAGAATCATATTAGGCTTCCATTCTTTTAACTCATCGCTTTCTAACATAGGAAGTGCACCACCTGGACCTTCTTCAGCTGGTTGGAATATAAACACAAGATCATCATCTATTCTTTCGCTTACAGCCGCTGTTAGAAGTCCTAAACCGATTGTTGCATGCAAATCATGTCCACATGCATGCATCATTCCTTCATGGACAGAAGAGAATTCATATCCAGTTTCCTCTGTAATTGGTAGACCGTCTATATCTGCACGATAACCTATTATTTTTTCTGGATTTTTTCCATTTACTTTAACAATTACACCTGTTTTCCATGTTTTCACTTCCAAATATTCATTAGGAAGCGTTCCTATATAATCTAAAATATACTGTTGTGTTTTCCACTCTTTAAATCCAATCTCCGGAATTTTATGTAAATCTCTACGAACTTGGACAAATTTGCTTACTGTCATTTTTGCACCTCTATCTATAAAAAGCGTAAGAGCACATTCATGCTCTTACGCTTTTTATTTTTTATTTCTCTGGGTTTAATTGACGAAGCTCTTGTTTAATTTCAGTTTTTGCTTTTGTCTTCTCATCAATTTCTTTAATTACACGTGCCGGAGTTCCCGCAACAACTGTATATGGAGGCACATCTTCTGTTACAACAGCTCCTGCTGCTACAACTGCACCTTTACCTACTGTAACGCCTTCTAGAACAACTACATTTGCACCAATTACAACATCATCTTCAACAATAACTGGTTTTGCAGAAGGTGGCTCAATAACACCGGCAAGTACAGCACCTGCACCTACGTGACAGTTCTTACCAACTGTTGCACGTCCACCAAGCACTGCGTTCATGTCGATCATAGTACCTTCACCAATTACAGCACCGATGTTAATTGTTGCATTCATCATGATAACAGCGTTGTCACCAATTTCTACATGGTCACGAATAATCGCGCCTGGCTCAATACGAGCTTTAATACCTTTTAAATCAAGCATTGGAATTGCAGAATTACGACGGTCATTCTCAACTACATAGTCAACAATGTGCTTGCTATTTTCATCAAGAATTGTCTTAATTTCAGACCATTCTCCGAATAATACACCAGATTTTTTATTTACAAATGCTTGTACTGTTTCAGGGAATGTTACCTCTTTTAAATCCCCTTTTATGTATACCTTTACAGGAGTTTTCTTTTCACTGTTTTGAATAAACGAAATAATTTCGTTAGCGTCCATCATTTTCATTCTTGTTGCCTCCTAAATCCATTTATAATGTTACTCTACCAAACGATAGAGCGAGTAGCAAGACAATAATCTTATTTTCCCATTTGAATTTCTTCTATAATTTCTAAAAATGCTTGTACTTGCTTCAACTGCCTTGCCGAGTCACTCGTCAATAACCATGTTTCTCTCGTTAATTGAACAGGTGTTTTATACATATTTTCCTGCACTTCTTTTAAAACAGTCGAAGGTAAAAGAGCATAACCTATTCCATTTAAAACAAGCTGTTTGCACGTTTCAATTTGGTCAACTACAATCGTTCGCTTAGGTGGATTTGAAAATAATCCATACCACCAATTTTGTATTTGTCCATAGTAGGTCGAATCACTTTTAAATTGAATAAATGGTCTATTTGTCTCTTTTAACATCGAAATATCTTTTATTTCTTTATCAACTAAATATAATTCATCTTCAAATAATTGTTGTTTCTGCCCTTTGTATTCTTGTGATCCTCTCAGTATAGCAACATGAACGTCTCCTTCATAAAATTGCTTTTGCACTTCACTACTCCAGCCAGTAAACAGAGATATCTTCACAGAAGGATACTTATGCACAAATTTTTTCAAAACAGGTGGAAGCCAATATTGCCCAATGACTGATGCAACAGCTATTTTTAACGTACCGTATGTTTCGGTTCTAAAAAGAGCCAGTTCACTTTTAATACCCTCTTCCCGTTGTAACATTTCTTTTGCATAATTTGCAACTTTTTCCCCTTCAGGTGTAATTGTTAATCCTTTTTGTGAACGAATAAAAAATTTCATTCCCCATTGTTTCTCCATAGATTGTAATCGTTGACTAAGCGCAGGTTGGGAAACAAATAAACGTTCCGCCGCTTTTCTCATATTTGATTCCTGAGCTAACACAACCATCATTTGAAAATCATCAATTTGCAACTTTCTCCCTCTTTCCTTAGCTTCCATACACCTAATTTTAATAAGTATTTCATCCTTAATTTAATTGCATACTTTTATACATTAGAACGGTTTGTTAGTTCAAACTTTTCTTATGCTTTATGTCTTTTTAAATATAATACATACACAACTGATATGCACGAAAAAAAGTGACTTCGCCTTTTCTGTGAAGTCACTTTCCCTACGTTATCGATTATGCTGTCTCACTTTTTTATTCAACAATTTTAAAATAGCCCGCCGTGTTAAAATACCCTCGAAGTAACCTTCTTCATTGACAGCGCAAATAAAAGGATGATCAATTGTCATTTCTAAAGCTTTTGCAAAAGAATCTTCTAACATAAGAACTGGAATCTCTTCCTTCATCACTTGTTCCACTTTCATATTCTCAAGTCTTTCAAACTCAATGCGCTCTAATCCTAAAATACCATCTAAAATCATAGCAGTACTAATTAACCCATGTAATTTATACATAGGGTCTAAAACAGGAATCGCCGAATATCCAGATTTCACAAGAACGAGTAAAGCATGTTCTAGACCATTCCCTATTTGTACATGTGCTACTTTATCTGATGAAATCATTAAATCCTTCACAAGAATTTGTTGAAACTCGTCTTTCGGAATACTAATCATGTTACATCCCCCATTTTCCCTTTTTCCTGCTAATATTCTCCGGTCCTATTCACATTTTATGATAGCGTTTTCATATTATTATTTTGTCCTGACATTCTTCTAATAAAAATACATAACTATTTTAGCATATAACATAAAAAAAAGACTACCATTCCGGTAGTGCTTAATACCCTTTATTTTTTAATCGGTAAAACAATCTTGTGATTTTTTTATATTGCGTCACATCTATCTGTTTTAAACCATTCTCAATGTCTGTAAGCTCCACCGCTAAAATTTCGCTCGCGTAATTTTGCTGAAACAGAATATCCAACAATAAATTTTCTTCTTCTCTTGTTAAAACAAATTCCTTTTCCATATGCTCCTCTCCTTGCACTCGCATCATCACTCTCATTATATAAATTTTTCAGTCTATTTAACAGATGTAATATTCAGTTTTTGTTAGAAATACTTAACGACTGCGAATATATAGACATCATTTCACATTATTTTGTATATCTGTTTGCGTAACTAAATGCCGCATAAGCATCTGGTTTAATTTTTGCTGTTAATCCCATTGCTTGAATTTTCATCGTCATATCTAAAATAAATTCTTTTGTTAAACCATCATTCCCGATATCTAAATGAATCTCCATTATGAATCCTGCTCCATCTTGAGCGTATGGGTGCAATAAATCCCATATCGCTTGTATATGATTGGGAGTAAATAGATAGGCGATTTCTTGACTAAACTGTGTTTCTAAATATATTTTCTCTCGCAACGTTGCTGGCTTATTTTTCACTGATTTATGATGCAAACATCCCCATGCTCCTTTTCCAACACGATGAATATGTATCGCTGTAATAAACCTCGTATCCTTTTGATGCGCTTGTGAGTCTGTCCCAATAGATAATCGATATAAATTTCGCGGATCCTTTTCAATGAAACTACAAATACGGTTAAATACCATATCAAAATTCAAATGTCTCTCTGAAACATTATAAAATGTATGCTCACCGTCCACATAGTCACGTCCTTTCAATTAGACAGACTTTTCGTATTCTCATTGTATGGGACAAAAACAAAAATTATAACTTACTACCCTTTATTCGTTTCAATATTTCGAATTACATAATTACAAAACCTACATGTATATATTACATTTTGATTAGATTGGGCGGTTAATACGTGATTAATTTCAGCATGACTGTGACAATTAGGACAAATAACAATCGGTAAGCGTTCCATCCTTTGCACCTCCTATTAATATTTACTATCATTGTAGGAAAAATGAAAAATTCCTATACATATACATTTATAAAAACTCTTTTATTTAATCGCGACTTAAATTGAAACTTCTACTACCTATATAGCCCATTAATTAATATAACTAAAAAAGGTACCGCCATTTGGCAGTACCTTTTTTATATGTATCAAGAAATGATATCGTAAATCTCAATTGCAACCATATCGATGTTATCGAATTGATACACTTGAGGTTTTTCACCTTGTTGATACACTTCTAACTCATACATTTCACTTTTATCGAAAAATTTCACGCTACATTTGCGCTCACCGTTCACTTCAAAATAGCGTTGTGCTACTTCACCGCTTTCAGCTTGTTCTTGTAGACTAACAAGTCGAGTTAAAATTCCTTGGAGTAGAGACATGAAATCTCTCCTTTCTCTGATCTTCCTACCAATAGGTTTTACAGCTATACTCATTCTATCCGTCATAACAGAAAAAACGTTCCACAATCTAGGATAAAGGTTCTTGGCAAGAAACTCAACTAAAATTTGTCGAAATAAGAAGTAAAAAGATGAAAGAGCATCTTTTTACTTCTTTATTGCGCTTTTTATACTGGCAGAATATAATAAACAACAGAAAAAGGGAGGAATTACAATGAAAAAAATTGAGGTTTATACACAACCTGATTGTCCGCCTTGTACCATTGTAAAAGAATTTTTAAAACATAATAACGTTGTATATGAAGAATTTGACATAAAAAAAGACGCTGCTGCACGCAATCGTCTTTTATATGACTATGAATCCTATTCAACTCCAACAGTTGTAATTGATGAAGAAGTTGTGGCAGGTTTTCAAATTGAAAAATTACAACAGCTACTCGGTATAGAATAGGAATAGGCGACACCTATTCCTATTCTCATAATTGTTGTAACCTTTTTATTTCAGTCAACAGTTCCTGACTTTCATGATACCCTGCTAATTTCCATTTTCCATTATCCTTTTGCAATGTCACAATTTGATATTGTCCACTCTTTGTCCGCTCATAGACATATAAATTTTTATGTTCTTCATCATAAGACATTTTTGTTTCTGAATTAAAAGAAAATGGAGCTTCTTTTGCTGGAAGTAAATATTCACCACTTTGTTTTTCATTTCTACTGTTTTCATCTGTAAAAACTTGAAGGAAATTATTTGTAAAATATGGTGATAACGTCTCTATCATCTTATTCGTAGGCATTTGCTTCCCGCGGATTGAAAATTGCGTCTCATAACCTTTTTGTATCGTTGTAAACACTTCTTTCCGATCCACTTTCACTTCTTCTTTTCCTAAAACAGTTGTGACACTATAGCCAACTAGAAAGGCAACACATATAAATAGAACAAACCATATTCCATATTTCTTCATTTTTTCACCTTCCTTTTAAAAGAGCTTGTCTTTGTAGTATTCATTGTAACAATGATTATGCAAAGAAAGGGATGATTTCGTTCGTAAAATCTTTACAACGATAGACAGCATTTTCATCATCATTTTCACTATTACCAATTTATGATAAAAACAAACAAAAAAATACACGAATTTCTTCGTGCATTAAAATAAAACATCTTCTTCATATAAATATTCGTACGATAAATCTATAAATAAAAAGTTTTCATCATCAATCGGGAATGAAAATGTTCGTACCATTTCACCAGTTTCGATATCAGCATATAAATCTGAAAGTCTTGCCTTATTCTCAAAACGCATTTTCATTATATTTTCTAGAAAATACGGGCGCCAGCTCCAGTTCTTCATATAATACTCTGGCATAATGATCCATCCACCATCTTTTTTCATAATATTACCCGATTGTTGAAAACCATCTTCATTACAAATAAATATCCGAAAACTATATTGTGATATGCTTTGGCTAAATTGTAATAACCAATCATTTATATCTTCATTCTTTTTTTGTTTTGACAGAACATCACCAATTCGATCACGTAACATCTCTGTTAAATTATAAATTTTTTGCAACTTCTTCTTCTCATGCAGAATAAATTGATGACATTCATTACCAAGTCGCTCTTTTAAAACATTCGTTTCAATAAAATCAGGTAAACATTCTTTCAAATAATTACCTTGATAATATCTACCACCGTTTTTCCAAGCATATTGTAGTTGATAAAAAGCATCAATTTCTTCATATAACAATGTCGCACCAATTCTTCTAGCAAGTAAAGATAAGGAATATAAAATATCTTGATAAGATTGTAAAAGTGCAGTTTGCCTTAAATTTGTTAAATCTACTTTTAAAATATCCGGTGCTAACACGCTAATACGCTCTAAATTACTTGTACCCGTTCCGACTTTATTAATCGAAATTTGAATACCATATGTACGATAATACATGAGTAAATGATTAAATTGTTCTATATCTTCTTTACATTCATGTTCTGTTATTTCCAGAACAATGCGTTGTAAGTTCAAACCTTGTTCTTCATACATCAGCAAAAGTTGAAGTAAACTTTCATCTTCATCATTCATTAATACATTAGCATTCCGATGTATAAATAATAATAATTTTTGATCCGTTTCTAAATACCTATTTAACGCTTTTTCTACGATGATGTTATCCGCTTCAAGTTGGAACTCACTCGGAATAGAATCATCATGGAAGAAAGATGCTAAACTTTGTATGCCCTCTTCTGTTTGAATACGTCCTACAACTTCATATCCAATTACTGTATGCTCATCAGCACTAAAAATAGCTTGATAATAAGGAAGGACTTTATCCAAGTTACTCATTACATCTAATGCATCTATCAACGTGCTTCCCTCCCTTTACTTTTCAAAAATTATAACACGATATTTACGGAAAAATAATAAAAAATCCCTTCAGTTTTCCTGAAGGGATTAGAGGGGTAAAATGCTAAGGGGAATTAGCAATTCTACTATGAAGAAAAAAGAGGTCTTAAATATAACCTATATATTCCCCTTTGTAAACACATTTCTCTCACGTGTCACAACTTCGTCACATTTCACCAAAGAAAAATTAATGAATCATTCATTTTTCTTTCCTTTTAAAATGGATATTGATGCAAATGCTGGCCACCATCCATTGTCATACAAGTTCCATTTATGTATGCAGCTTCATCTGAACATAAATAATAAGCTAGACCCGCAATTTCTTCTGGTGTACCCATTCTACCAAGTGGAACACTTTGCAATGTACGCTTAGCCATTTCTTCTGAAATCCATAATTTATCGGCACCACCTGTACGCTCAATTGGTCCTGGTGCGATAGCGTTAACTCGTATTCCATATTTACGTCCCCACTCAACAGCAAGAGTTTTTGTCATCGCTAGTACACCAGCTTTAGCTGCTGCCGAATGGATAACCCCTGGGCCTGCATCCCATGCATATGTTGCCACCATGTTAATAATATTTCCTTTTATACCTTTTTCAATCCAATATTTCCCAATAGCCTGACTGCAATAAAATGTACCATTTAATACAATATTAATTACCGAATTCCAGCCATTCACAGATAAGTCCTCTGCTGGACAAATAAAGTTTCCAGCTGCATTATTTATTAAAATATCAATTCGTCCAAACTTCTCATCAATATGTTCAATCATTTTTTGAATATCATCAGTATTTCGTACATCCATTTGTACAGATAATACTTGCCCTGGAAACTGTTCAATTTCTAACTTTGCTTCTTCTAGCTTTTCTTTTGTACGCCCTGTAATAACAACACGTGCCCCTTCTTTCGCAAAACGTATCGCCATCCCTTTTCCCATTCCACTTGATCCACCTGTTATAATAACTACCTTCTCTTTCACATACATCCCCTCCAAAAAATGAATACATATTCATTTTATCACTTTATTTGATAGAAATCTTTATATTTTTCAATTTTTCTGATATTTTAACGTAAAGAGGTTTCTTTTCGTTCATTTTTTTCGTAATCTATACTACTTTTTTAGTATTTAAAATATATTTTTAAAAAACTGAAGGGAGGTTCGAGTAACCTGTATATGAAGAAAATTACAAGAAGAAATTTTTTAAAATCTGGAATACGCACTTGTCTATATTCATTTATAACCGCAAGCATCGGCTATTATTATGCTAAATATATAGAGCCCTATTTGCTTTCTTTTACGCAACACACACTTAAATCACCGCTCATACCAAAAGGTTTTCATGGTATGAAGATCCTTCAATTTAGCGATTTACATCTAGGATACTATTTCTCTCTCCAACATTTATCTCAAATCGTTTCCAAGATTAATGCTGAAAAGCCAGATATTGTCCTTTTTACTGGTGACCTCATTGATGATTACCAAACATATACCGAGGCTTCTTTTGTTGCATCCATTTTAAAGAATATACAGGCACCCTTCGGTAAATTTTCTATTTATGGTAACCACGACCATGGCGGATATGGAACTGAATACTATGATCACATCATGCGCGAATCTGGATTTGAACTTTTGCAAAATAGCGAAAAGCGAATTCGTTTACTGGATAATAGTGAAATTTCTATTTTCGGACTCGATGATATGCTACTGGGTAAACCAAAAATAGCGGAAACTTTACAACATGCAAAACAAAATATTTATACAATTGTTCTCGTTCACGAACCAGATATCGCGCCACAAATCGCTACATATCCAATCAATCTTCAACTTTCTGGTCATAGCCATGGGGGACAAGTACAAATTCCTTTTTTAGGTGCTATTATTACCCCGTCGCTTGCAAAAGAATATATTGAAGGTTTCTATAACATTCAAGGTTTGACTCTCTATGTCAATCGAGGTATTGGAAGAACACGTGTCCCATTCCGCTTTATGTCAAAACCTGAAATTACACTCTTCATCCTACAACATTCGTAACAATTCGCCTATTTCCTTACATATCCTTCCTTGTACGCGCTCATCCACGCTTGGTCCACCATATGATAAAAATGAGTCCAGTAAAGGAGGTTTGTTCATGTATCCATATTATCAACCAATCCCAGTTCGTTCAGCACCTTTTGGCCCAGCAGGCGACTCACGCTTCTTTCCATTTTTCGGTGTTCCATTTCTAGCTGGAATTGCTGGAGGATTGCTCGGTGGAGCATTAGCTTTCGGGCCTAGACCGTTTTATCCGCCTTATCCACCGCCTTTCCCACCACCAGCACCTTTTCCTTGTTACGGAGGGCCTTGTCAACAACCATACTATTATTAATTTAAACCAACCATTCTTCTAATGTTTTTCTCTCAACGAACCGACTCATCACACGCCTATAATAAAAACTATTCTCTCTACTCATCCTTCCATTTTGAGAATATATGAGTAGAGAAAAAAAGTAAAAACCTCTTAAATTCAATAAGAGGTTTTTACTTTTTTCACACTATTCAGCGTCTGTATTTTGATACGCCATCTTAAATAAATTCACTTGGCTATCAATTTCTTCTATACTACTATTAATTATATAATAATAGTCACCATCTTTATTTTGTTCACGTGTTTTCACATTATCAGCTAAAACCAGCTGTAAAATTGCCTTTATTCTCGCTTTCATTTCAATATCTAAAATTGGGAAGGATATTTCTACTCGTTTTTCCATATTCCGCGTCATCAAATCAGCTGAAGATAAATATATTTTTTCATCTCCATTATGATGGAAATAATAAATACGACTATGTTCTAAATATCTTCCAACAACACTAACTACACGAATATTTTCACTTACATTCGGAATCCCAGGTCTTAAACAACATGTCCCTCTAACGATGAGCTCTACCCTTACCCCAGCTTGTGATGCTTCATACATTTTTTTTATTAACGGTTTATCTGTTAACGAATTCATTTTAGCGATAATATATCCATTTCCATATTGTCTATGATAACGGATTTCCTCATCTATTAACTCCATAAACTGCTCTCTTATATCAAACGGGGCAACAGATAAATGATGAAAATGCGGTTTTTTTGTATAACCACTCAAATAATTAAAGAAATTTGTTGCATCTACACCAAAGTCTTTTCGCGATGTAATATATCCAAAATCGGTATACAACTTCGCTGTTGCATCATTATAATTTCCGGTTCCAAGATGTACAAACCTTTCAATTTTTCCGTTTCTTCTTCTTACAACTAACGTAATTTTACTATGCGTTTTCAAGTGACTTACTCCGTAAATAACGTGACATCCGGCCTGTTCCAATTCTTTAGCCCAATGAACATTATTCTCTTCATCAAACCTTGCCTTTAACTCAACCAATACCGTCACTTGTTTTCCTTTTTCAGCTGCTACCTTCAGCGCCTGAATTATTGGAGAATCTCCACTTACACGATATAATGTTTGTTTGATCGCAAGTACATTCGAGTCATCTGCCGCATCACGGACAAAATCAACGACTGGCTGAAACGACTCAAAGGGATGGTGTAATAAAATATCATGTTCTATCGCTTTTTCAAATACATCTTCCTCATCACCTAAATCTTGAGGAGGTTGAGGAATAAGAGCCGGATATACTAGATGTTCATATAAAGGCGCTAATTTTTTATATAAGGAGAATAAACATGTTAAATCTAACGGTCCATCCATCATGTACACATCTTCATCTTTTACTTCTAACACATCATACAATAACGCTAACACTCTTTCATCAATGTGTTCTTTACCAACTTCTAAACGAACGGCAGCTCCCCACTTACGCTTTTTCAATTCTTTTTCAATTACTTTTAATAAATCGCGTGCACCTTCTTCATGGATCGTTAAATCCGCATTACGTGTAATACGGAAACGAGTAACAGGTGATACGTTATATCCTGTGAATAGTTTATGAGTAAAACCACTAATTACATCTTCTAATAAAATAAATTTATGTTTTTGCCCTTCACTCGGTAAAAATATGAAACGCTCCAGTAATGAAGGCACTTGTACAATTCCTAACTTCGTACGATTTTCTTCCTCAGCCTGTTGCTCATCATATAAAATAGTAGCTAAATTCAAACTTTTATTTAATAACATTGGAAATGGACGATACGCATCAATAGATACAGGGGTTAAAACCGGAAATATTTGTTCATCAAAATACTCCTCGATAAATTCCCTTTGCTCTTTCGTCAAATCATGAAATGTTAAACGCTCAATCCCCTCTAGTTCAAGCGCTGGCAATACATAATTTTTAAACGTTTCATACTGCACAGTCATTAACTCATGCGATTTTATCGCAATCTTATTTAACTGTTTCTTTGGTGTTAAACCTGCTTTATTTTCTGGCTGATTAAATCCCGCACTTACTTGATCTTTCAAACCTGCTACGCGCACCATAAAAAATTCATCTAAATTCGAACTAAAAATACTAATAAACTTTAGTCTTTCTAATAGTGGATTATTTTCATCTTGCGCTTCTTGTAATACACGTTCATTAAATGCTAGCCAGCTTAATTCACGATTATTATAATACGCTGTATCATTTAAATTTACTAAATTCCCCTTTAGCAATTCCATTCTCTTCACACTTCCCTTTGAAACTTTTTCACTATAATTTAGTTACTTTCATTTTATCAAATTACAATATTCCAAAGTGTTAATTTTCTGTAAAGACATCCGTACAACTTAACGTTTTGATTCGAATGATAAGTGAATATTTGTTTTCAATACTCTTTCTAGCTGCTTTTTTTGTTTTTCAGCTTGTACTTTTTCTGCTAATGCCGATTGCTCACATAAAATTCTAAACGTTAATCCTTCTTTATTTTCTGTTATGGATATCGTATCAACAAGCGATCTTTGTCTTACATTTAAAGCAGCTGAAAATTGTAAAACAGCGCCTAATAGGCGGATTTTTTTTTGTTCGCTTTTATCAAACCAACCTTCAAATGGAGATAAATGTTGTTTAAATAGCATTTTTGATTTATAAGATGCAATAAGCGCTAACCTCACTCGATCTTTATGCATCATGCCGTCAATTGTTTTATTTGCCAATAAATAAAACGTGTGTAAACGACTCGCTTCTTCGTCTATATATTTTCCAATATTAAATACTTTCGCTGCTTGATGGAATGCTTCCCAGTCTTTTATTGAAACAGAAATCAGTCCCATTTCTTCGAGTTGTTTACAAATCAATCTTCCATGTTTAATAAGTTGAATGACAAATTCCATATCCATTTCATATTCGTGTGATAACAAATGTAAGCTTTCTTCAACTACATTCGGATAATATGAAATCCCTAAATCTTTCGTCAACTCTTCATAGAAAACACCTTCTCTTAATCCTTTTTTGCTTAATACAAATGCCGTTGCTTCTGTAATATTTACAAGTTTATGAAATACTTCAACCGCTGGAATAATTGTATCAGCTCGATCTTTTGCCAATCCTTCCATTTTCTGAAGTTCGATAAACGATTGTTTCTCCAATGCACCTTTTACATTTTCAATATCTTCTTCTTTCATTTTGTATAAATGTACTCCCGCTATAGGATAGTTTGTTAAATTTTGGTGGATTTTCGCTAAGTTTCTCGCACTACCACCAATTGCAATAAGAGGCAATTTCTTATCAATTAACCATGGTAACGTTCGAAATTGACACTCTAAATACTCTCGAATTTCCTCTAATTCATCTTTAGTAGGAATATCACCTTTAATAAATAGATGTTTTAAAGAAAGCGCACCAAAAGGAAAACTATGGTACTCTAAAATCTCTCTATTTTTAATATATGTAACTTCCGTACTTCCGCCACCAATATCTACTGTTATTCCTTCCAAAAACGAAGTAGAATTCATAACTGCTAAATAGCCGTAACGTGCTTCCTCATATTCTGATAATACTCTAAGAGTAAAGTCTGTTTGTCCTTCAACAAGTTTTTTAATCTCCTCTTGATTCTCAGCCTGTCTAATTGTTGCCGTTGCAACACAAAGTACATGATGCAACTGATGGAATTTTGTACTTTCTTGAAATTGAAATAATGTTTGTAACAATACTTCTTTACCTTCTTCATTCAAAACACCATCGATTAAATAATTTCTTAACCGAGCAACCACTTTCGTATTTTCAATTTCTTTATAAAAACCTCCATTTTGCTTTTCATAAATAACTAAACGCATTGTATTAGATCCAATATCTATAATGGCATATTGTAATTTTAATATTTCTTTCAAACTTCTCACTCTTTCATTATCAAATTTCTGAAACATATTCTATCACTATTATACAAAATAGTTGTTTTTTGTAACAATATTGCTTTAATATTGAAAATATATACAATTACTTTTTGCATATAATAAAAACCCATTTTATTTATGCTATAATAAGGAAAAATTGAAAGGAGAGTCAATATGAAACCTTCACAACCACAATCTCCATTGCATAATCAACATTCTATTAATAGACTAGCTCAATCTATTTTCGTTGTGAATCGTCATGCTAAAGCTGCAACTAACCCTAAGTACTTATATTGGTTAAAAAAGACTGCTTTAGAACGCTTAATTACTGAAAAAAAGGCTATCAAAGAAGGATTACATTTTTCTAGAAATCCACGTTTTAGTCAACAACAATCCGATGTTCTTATACGTTTAGGTGATTATTTTTTCCATATCCCTCCTACGAAAGATGATTTTCGCACCCTACCGCATCTTGGTCACCTTGAATCCTCCTATCGAAATCCGAAAACAACCTTATCTTTAACAATAGCAAAAAAAACACTTCAAGATTATATTGGTCCTGAAGCATTAAAACAGGAAAAAAAATTAAGCGAACCAGTTCCATGGTATAGCCGTACCTATACAAAAAAATAAAACAGTTTGGCCTAATATTAGGCCAAACTGTTTTATTTTTTATCTTCCTTAATTTTAATATTAGCTTGTTTATAGAATGCAACTTTTTCTGTATTATATGATTTCGTATATTCATTAAACTTATCTTTTTCTGTCTCAATATCTTTATATGCTTGGTTTACTACCTTTACTTTCTCGCTAATATCTTTTAATTTTGTACCTTTATCTTGTAGCATTGTATATAATTCTTTTTCTTGCTTTAAAGATTTATTATAGCTATCGTACATCTTTTGGAATGAATCATGTCGTTTCTCATAAGTACTCTTTACTTTATCAGCCTGTTCTTTTAATTTATTATCTTCAATTTTCTTCACATGCTTATCAGCTGACTTCACTTCTTCTTGCGCTTTATTTAACGCCTCTTTTTCTTTAATAAGAACTTTTTCTCGTTCAGCTGTATTTTTCACCGCTTGATCAAGCTTATCCTTAACAGCCTGATTATTATCTTTTCCTTCTTGGACAATTTGATTATATAATACTTGACCCTCTTTCTCTAATGACTCTAATTTTTTCGCATCTTCAAACATTGTTTTTTCTTGCTTGGCAGCATTTTCAAATGCAACATATAGCTCCTCTTCTGGTTTTGGGCCAAAACAACCAGCTAGTAAAGTCATTGATAATGCAGTTACAATTGCTAATTTATTATATTTCAACATCTTTTCCCCCTATTAATAAACGACCATCGTGCCAAAAATCCCATGAAAAACATGTAACTTCGTTAGCTATTTCACGCTCGCATCTTTTTACGAAGATCATCAATAATTATTTATACTGCTTGTACAATTTTCGTACTTAAAATTATGTAATGTCTTAAAACATAAAGGTATTTTCCTTAATCTTACCTACTGCAAGAAACACTATAATGTTTCACCTGATAAAAGATGATCGTTGACCTCTCACGTCTATCATTCCCTTTCTCACTTTCTATCAAATAACCTCTTTGTCCATTTTACATAGTGCAAAGGGGACCTCGCAACTCTTACAAAGATTCTTTTAATTTCTTAAAAAGGAAAAGTGTAGAGCATGTTTTCCTCTACACTTTTAAACTGAAAACATTGTGCAAAATGCATTGACACATCCACACACAATTATATGCTGATTTCATATATTTTTAAAGACTTTTGTTACAAAAAAAAGTTTTCTTGTAACAAAAGATAAAAAAATGTTACAAAAAATCTTTATATCATACTTCTTTAAATCAAAGTTTCATTCATGACTTTGCAAGTTTCTATAATTATACAATTGATTTTGTGCCTTTCTAAACAAATCTTCAAAAGTTTTCCCTTCTATAGGATAACTTGCAGCCCCAAATAATAGTGTGACACTTAATAAATCATTCGCTATTTCATTTTGAATATTTTTGATTAATCTACTTGTTATTGTTGACTTTTCATAGCCATTATCAACAGCTACGATAACATATTTATTTTCATCCCACCTCGTAACTACATCGCCTTTTCGAACTGTCTTTACAATTGTACGTTCTACTCTTTGGACTAGCTCATCTAACTTTTTTTCTTGCACTGTGTCTTTTAATACATCCCATTCTTTTACGGAAAGAATATACACTGTAATATTACGAGAATCTCTTTCTGATAAAGCAGCTACTTTTCCAAAAAAATCAACGACAAAATCGTTATTCGTCATTCCTCCTACTTCAATATTTACACGCGTATTCGTTCTTTTATCGTACCAATGTCCAAAATAATAGCTTAGTATCATTTGCAATATATAAATAATAAAGACGGTTAAAAATGATCTCGAATCTAGCTCAGCAATTACATCCTGAAGTGCAATCCATTCTGTAACCGCAACTGTGTTCCCAAGTAATAACCCACTAATTTTCCCTTTATGTTTCATACTCTCCCCCTTTTATACCAATATATGTTTCTATAACAATAATGTTTTTCTATAAAATAAAAAATGTACATATTTAATGTACATTTCTACTTAAGCTTGTATACCTTTTCTATTTTATTTCATATATATACTATATATCGTTTTTAGGAAGGAGTGACCTATATGCCTCAAAAAGAAAATCTATTAGATATTATGCGCTTACTAGCTGGCTTTTTGTTATCATTAAAATTACTATTTAACTCTTTCGGAATAAACTTCATTACAAACGATCAAATTGACGCTATAGTAAATGTTATTTCATTTCTATTCATTCTATATTTTGGATACAAAAATAACTATATTGGAAAAAAGGGAGTGGAACAAAAGAAATTACTCAAGAAGCACAATCTTCATTAAAGAAGGAACCTTTCGCACAGGTTCCTTCTTATCATTTTCTGACAACCACTTCATTTGTTTGTAGCGGTCCATATGATACACCTTTATATTGAAATGTATATGTAGCCTGAAATAATGAATTGGGAGGAGCTTTATCTTTATTTGCTTTTATTTGACAAATTAATTCTACCTTTTCATTCGGTGATAAATTATCGATTCGCCACCTTACAAGCTGAAATAAAAACTCACTTATTCCCTTATCTGCTTTTAAAGAGTTTGGGATATACGCGAAATAATCACGAATCATATGACTTACAACTACTCGCGAAATCATTTCAACGCCTTTATTTTCAACTTCAAGTCGAATAATTAGTATGTCATTAACATCATAGATCATCTCATACGAAAATTTTTCTTTATACATACTACGGATTTGCAATGTGACTGCTACATCGGATGCTTCCGTGTCCTTTTTAGAACCATCAATCCACAAAACCGGCTGTAACGGTATAGAATACCTTCCTTGATCCGAAATTCGTTTCCATATTTTCATAATATATTCACCTCATTCCAGATATATCATCTATACAACTGTATTCTGCCTCTCGATGCAATGAACTACACTTAGAAAAAATATTTAGCTTGTTACAAATCATATTAAATTTTTCTTTTCCTTTTATCCTATTCGACAATATAAAGAAAAAACCATTTTTAATAGGTTGACACAGGTTATACTTTATTAAATATTTTTTTACAATTTCCTTCCTTGACTACATAACAAAATAAATTCTTACTCTCTTTTGGTCAATATAATAAAGTGAAACTTTAATCAGTGGGGGTTTTGTCCATCCCCCACTGATTATTAGCTTTTACCAATCGGGCTTTAACGGGCAGTTAAAGCGGGATAAAATAATTTGGCGGTAGAAAACATTTGCCTTTTAGTCAAATTTGACTATAATATAATTTATGATTTCCATCCTTTATATCATGTCAGTGCAATTTTTTATAAAATGAAGAGGAACTATACAAACTGTACATAAAGTTTTTTTATGCATTGCACTAAAAAACTTAAGTTAGTTTAATTTTTATTAAAGGAGGGCTACTTTTGGAAGCACAACTATCAAAAAACGATTCAAGTAAAACAAAATTTGTTGTTGCTGGTTTACTACTTGGTATTCTAATGGCAGCAATGGATAACACAATCGTCGCAACTGCGATGGCAACGATTGTCGGAGACTTAGGAGGGTTCGACAAATTCGTTTGGGTCACATCCGCCTACATGGTAGCAACAATGGCCGGAATGCCTATTTTCGGTAAGCTGTCTGATATGTACGGACGGAAACGCTTTTTTATTGGCGGATTAATTCTCTTCTTATTTGGTTCTGCACTTTGCGGGACAGCATCAAGTATTGAACAACTAAGTATTTATAGAGCCATTCAAGGAATTGGTGGCGGCGCTCTTATGCCTATCGCATTTACAATTATGTATGATATATTCCCGCCTGAAAAACGAGGAAAAATGACCGGACTATTTGGTGCTGTTTTCGGAACATCTAGTGTTTTCGGACCTTTATTAGGTGCTTACATTACAGATTATATAAGTTGGCACTGGGTCTTCTATATTAATATTCCGTTAGGACTTATTTCCTTCTTCTTCATTACTAAATACTATAGCGAGTCTCTAGAATATCGAAAACAAAAAATTGACTGGGCTGGTGCTATTACGCTTGTCATTAGTATCGTTTGCTTAATGTTTGCTTTAGAACTTGGTGGTAAAGAATATGCATGGGACTCTAATGTGATTATTGGTTTATTTTCAACTGTTGTTATTCTGCTTATTATTTTCTTCTTCGTAGAAAGAAACGCAACCGAGCCTATTATTTCTTTCCATTTATTTAAAAAACCTTTATTTGCAGCTAGCCAAGGTGTTGCCTTTTTCTATGGCGCAGCTTTTATCATCTGTACAGTTTATATTCCAATCTTCGTTCAAGGTGTTCTCGGTGGTTCAGCCTCAAATGCTGGGTTAATTTTGACACCTATGATGGTAGGATCTGTAATCGGAAGTCAAACTGGTGGACAATTAGCTTCACGAACAAGTTATCGTAACATCATGACAGTATCTGGAGTTTTCTTCGTTCTTGGTATTTATTTACTAAGTACTTTAACTATGGAAACACCTCGTACACTCGTAACAATGTTTATGGTGCTTGCTGGACTTGGAGTTGGATTCTCCTTCTCAGTTTTAAGTATGGCATCTATCCACAAATTAGAAATGAGAGATCGCGGTTCTGCTACATCCACGAACTCATTCTTCCGTTCACTTGGAATGACCCTTGGCGTCACGATTTTCGGTACGATTCAAAATCATGTTTTCACTGATAAATTAAAAGCAGTCTTCCCTCCTGAACTAGAAAAAATGGCTCCTAAAGGTGGAGACACAAGCTTTTTATTATCACCAAATGCTACTGAAAAGCTACCTCCTGAAGTACTGAGCGGAATTAAAGAGGCTCTTGCAACATCTATTGCTAATACATTTTTCTGGGCACTTATCCCAGCTACGCTAAGTATAATTTGTATTTTACTTATGGGAAATGAACGTCTTTTAACAGGACCAAAAACAAAGCAAAAACAAAAACAAGTAAGCTAATATAGAAAAACGAAACGGTATATCCCTTTATGAAAGAGGATATACCGTTTATAATATATATAAAGTTTCTATATACAGGAGTTGAGACAGCATGAGCATGAAGTTAGTCATTCTCGGCTTGTTACTCGAAGGAGATAAACATCCCTATGAAGTGCAGCACATAATGAAAGAAAGACAAATGGATTGTTATATTAAATATGCCAAGGGATCGCTATACTACGCCTTCGAGCAATTAGAAAAACAAGGTGCGATTAGCATTACCAATATTGTTAGAGATACGAATAGACCAGATAAAACAATCTTCCATATAACAGAGGAAGGAAAAGCCCTTTTCCACACCTTATTATTAAAACAATTTGAAGCGAAAAACCAAATATATAAACCTATTTATTCAGCGCTCTCTTTCGCTCACTTTAGCGACGAACAAGCTCTAGTTCCTATTTTGAAAAAAAAGAGAGATGATACAATGCTCTATTTACATACAATGCAAACGATATACGATCATAATAAACAACTAGTTCCTCGTGCTCAACTATATATTCTACAAAGCGTCATTGAGCATATTAATGTTGAATTACGTTGGCTAAACACGCTCTTACAAGATGCAACTGCAGGTCGTCTTTCAGAAATAGGTGTAGATAATGATTAAGTTTTTCTAAAAGAGGTGCCTCCTCTTCTAGAAAAACTTAACACTATAATTATTCCTCGCAACTCAAAACACCCTCATTTTAATAATAAATAAACATTAAAAAACTTAATTTTCCGAATAAAAAGAAATGAAAAACTTTAGAATTTTCTTATTTTAAAACAGTGGACAAAATTCCGAAAATTGTGTTAGAATTTGTTTCAATATCATATCGCTTGTTAAATTCCTTTCAAAAGGAAAATAGGTACACGAATATTTCACTTCGTGTTTAAAAGGGAAGTTTGGTGAAACTCCAACACGGTCCCGCCACTGTAAATGCTGAGATTTCTTTTTTGTGCCACTGTGAAAACGGGAAGGTGAAAGAAATTATATGAAGCATAAGTCAGGATACCTGCCTATTTTAACAACACTGATAGACTCACGGATGATGATGAGGTGTTAAGAACAAAAAGGAAGGCTTATTTTTCTATGCCTTTATGCTTTTTGTTATAGGTATTTCCGAGTAAACGGAAATGCTTACTTTCAATTAGGGAGGAATTTAAAATGGCAATTCAAACAAGTAACTTAGGTTATCCACGTATCGGACTACAACGAGAGTGGAAAAAAACATTGGAAGCTTTTTGGTCCAATAAAATTGATGAAGAACAATTTTTAACGACAATGAAAGAAATTCGCCTTCAACACGTCAAAGTACAGCAAGAAAAGGGAATTGAATTAATTCCAGTTGGCGATTTTACATATTATGACCACGTTCTGGATACGGCCTACATGTTAGGATTCATCCCGTCACGTTTTTCAGAGTTTACCTCTTACCTTGATGTATATTTTGCAATGGCACGCGGCTCTAAAGATCACGTTGCTTCTGAAATGACAAAATGGTTTAACACAAACTATCATTACATTGTTCCTGAATATGAAGAAGGATTACAAATCTCTTTAAAAGACAATCGTCCTCTTCGTTTATATGAAGAAGCGAAAAAAGAGTTAGGCGTTGATGGAAAACCAGTTATTTTAGGCCCTTATACATTCCTAAAACTAGCAAAAGGTTATAACGAAGAGCAATTTGCCACTATTTTAAAAGAGCTAGTTGCACCTTATGTACAATTATTCTCTGAATTACACGCAGCTGGAGCACAAATTATTCAAGTTGACGAACCAATCTTCGCCTCTTTAACAAAAGATGAAATTAATCAAGCGAAAGAGCTTTACGAAGCTATTCATAAAGAGGTTCCAAATGCTAATCTTCTTCTACAAACATATTTTGACAGTGTAGAAGAGAACTATGAAGAAATTATTGCATTCCCTGTTTCTGGTATTGGATTAGACTTTGTTCATGGCAAAGAAGGTAATGTAAATGCTATTTCAAAATACGGATTCCCAGCTGATAAAATTTTAGCTATCGGTTGTATAGATGGCCGTAACATTTGGAGAGCTGATCTTGATGATGTACTTTCTTTATTTACAACATTACAAAATCAAATCACAGCAAAAGGTTTAATTGTTCAACCTTCTTGTAGCTTATTGCATACTCCAATTGATAAAACGGAAGAAACGCACTTAACAAGTGAATTATTTGATGCACTTGCATTTGCTAATCAAAAATTAGAAGAACTAGTCCTTATCCATTCTGCTCTTACTAAAGGTGTAGAAAGCATCAGTAGCGATTTAACAACATATCGTAATGCACATCATGCAATCCGCTCATCAGCTGCACGTAATCGTGAAGATGTAAAAGTGGCACGTACATCACTTAAAGAAGATGATTTCTCACGTCCTCTTCCATTTGAAAAACGATATGAACTACAGCAAGTAGCTTTACAATTACCGTTGTTACCAACAACAACTATTGGTAGCTTCCCGCAAACATCTGAAGTTCGTCAAACACGTAAACAGTGGCGTAACGGCGATATTACAAATGAACAATATAATCAATTCATTGAAAAAGAAACTGCAAAGTGGATTCGTTACCAAGAAGATATTGGTCTTGATGTACTAGTACATGGTGAATTCGAAAGAACTGACATGGTGGAATATTTTGGAGAAAGACTTGCTGGTTTCTCCTTTACTAAAAACGGATGGGTACAATCATACGGTTCTCGTTGCGTAAAACCACCTGTTATTTATGGTGATGTTGCCTTTATAAGTGGAATGACTATTAAAGAAACTGTATATGCACAAAGCTTAACAGAGAAAGTAGTAAAAGGTATGCTAACTGGACCTGTCACTATTTTAAATTGGTCATTCGTTCGAAATGATATTTCAAGAAAAGAAGTTTCATATCAAATTGCATTAGCACTTCGTCATGAAATTGAGTTACTTGAATCTTCCGGAATTAGAGTAATCCAAGTCGATGAACCTGCACTTCGTGAAGGTATGCCGTTAAAAGAAAAAGATTGGGATGCATACATTACATGGGCAGTTCAATCATTCCTTTTAGCAACATCTTCTGTAGAAAATGAAACACAAATTCATACTCATATGTGTTATAGTAACTTCGAAGATATTGTAGATGCAATTCGAGCGTTAGACGCAGATGTTATTTCTATCGAAACATCAAGAAGTCATGGAGAATTTATTAATACATTAAAGCATACAACATATGAAAAAGGAATTGGTCTAGGGGTATATGATATTCATAGCCCACGTGTCCCAAGTAAAGATGAAATGTTCACAATCGTAGAACAATCTTTACAAGTATGTGACCCTAAATATTTCTGGATTAATCCAGACTGTGGTTTAAAAACACGAAGAACTGAGGAAGTTATACCTGCTTTAGAGCACATGGTTCAGGCAGCAAAAGACGCTCGTTCTCTCCTAAAAACAAACGCATAATAAAAAAACGTGTTATCCTTCAAAAAGGATAACACGTTTTTTTATTCTACACTCTCAAAATAGAAGTCGTATTGTACTTTATACAATTCATCGTCTGATGGCTCTTCAAGAGGAGTTGCCTGCAAGACTATCATATATTCCCCGTTCGGAATAGGAATATGATATTTATTAGAAAGAATACTTGTTATATATACTTCTTCATTCTTCACTGTGAAAGGAACTGATATCGTTCTAACCACTTCTTCTTTCTCAATATGATTTCCACAAGTAACTTCCACTTCACAAGTATAGTCAGAGATTGCTTCAAAAATAATAGCTCCATCCACCTCAGCATAGCCTCTTTCAAAATCTTCAGGAGTCCAATCTACATAAGGCTGCTGACCATCATAGTTCATTATCATTAATTGCGAATATGAAATTGTTAATTCCATAACTATCCCTCTCTCCACTATGAAATGTATGCCAATTACTATTTCACTTCAAATTTCACACGCGTACCATCTGGATATTTGTCTAGCTTATTCCCTACCCAAGAACCTGCACCGCGGTTATCTGCTGGACTTATATATTCAATATGAGCTCCTTTTCCGCCTTCCTTACACATCGCCATCGGCCATTCATCACGATCATAACCTTTCTTCGTCGGATATGGCGCTAACGATACTTTCCTTCTATCCGCTGCACCATTACGATCAATTGTACACATTTCCGAATGTCCTTCTTTTATAGCATCCGTTATATGTTTCCCGGTCTCTGGATATCGTTCTTTCGGGAACTCTAGAATTTGATCATACGTAGTTGTTTTTTTAGTACTTGTCTCCTCTGGCACAAGTACTTCATATACCGCTACCAAAAGAGAAAGAATTGCAATAATTGAAATGATAATACCTTTAAATTGCTTCATGTGTACCTCCGTGTTCCTACCAATTTCTTTTCCTCAGTTATTATAACAAACTTCTTCTATGTATGTTTTCAGACATTATTTTAGCTCTTCCTCTCCATTCCGCCAAAAACATTCATTTTTCTTCATCTTTTCACTAATGCTGTAGAAAACTAATAACCTTCCGACATTCTTTTTCAAAGGAAGTCCACATAAAAGGTTGAAATGATATATACGATACTTTTTGGGGAGGAACTATCATGGAAGCTATTTATAAAACGAAAGATGTTACAAATAAAACAGGTATCCCAAAACATATAGTCCGAAAATATAGCCAACTCTTAGAGGAACACGGTTATATCATTTCAAAAACAGCTGATGCTCGTATTTATAAATTGGATGATTTAAAACTATTGAAATCTATACATGAAAGAGCTGCTACATTACAAGAGGACATTTCAGAAACAATACCTATTATTTTAAAAGAAAAAGAGGCCCCACCTGTACCTGTTATTCAAGATAAGCAAGAAGTGCAACCAAAAGAAGATGGGCGTAACTTTGAGGAGTTCATGCTAAAACTTGAAATGCTTGCTCAATTAAATGAAGCAATTATTCATCAAAACTCTACTCTCATTACACAAAATCGTTTAAAAGACGAGAAATTAGATGAACTAATGCAACAAGTTTATGTAAAAGAAGGCTCACAAGAAAAAATGTTACAAGATCTAGTTGTTCACGCCGCTCAAACAGATGCACTCCAAAAAGAAAAGATGGACTTATTAATGAATCATATGTATAAGCGAGAATCCAAACAAGAAGAAAAAATGAATAAACTTGTCAATCAAATTTACAATAAAGATAGCAACCGTGATACACAACTTATGCAAGTTATTCGCGAAATTCAAGAAACAAAAAGATTAGTCGCCGCCTCAAAAGAGCAAAGCTTCTTTCAATCATTTAAAAGTTTATTCGTTCGAACAAAACAAGAAAAAATAAATGAATGAAATTTTGTATCTTTTTCTAATGCACGATAAAATAAAAAGTTACCTTCTATCGGTAACTTTTATTCCTTATATCGTACAGCTGGCAATATAATAATAGCTTCAGTTCCTTTTCCGCTTTCACTTTTATATTCCAATGTGCCATTATGCGCTTGTAAAATACTAAATGTTACCATAAGGCCTAATCCTGTTCCTTTTTCTTTTAAAGAATAATACGGTTGTCCAAGCCTTACTAACTGTTCTTTTGTCATTCCAACACCACTATCTTTAACTCTTATTATTATCAATTCATCTTTTTGAATAGCTGTTACTTTTAAATACCCTTTGTTTCCTTGAATTGCTTCAATACCGTTTTTAACAACATTCATAATAGCTTGCTTCAATTTCGTCTTATCGCCGATAGTATAAAGGCTCTCAGAAATCTCAACTTGCAAATAAACGCCCTGCATCGCTGCAAATGATGACATAAGAGTTGTCATTTCAATTAATTGTGCTGATAAACAAATATGTTCTTTTTTTTCAATTTGAGGCCTTGCTAAATTTAAATAATCTGAAATAATCTGTTCAGCACGATCCAGTTCAGCTAATACGAGACGCATATAATCTTTGTTTTTTACGTCTTCCGTACTCTCTAGCAATTGAATAAACCCTCGTACAACAGTGAGAGGGTTTCGAACTTCATGTGCAACACTTGCAGCTAACTCACTTACAATATTAAGTTTTTCTGATTTTTGCATTTCTGTACGCAATAATGCATTTTCGTTTAAATACTCAGTCAAATACACTTGAAATACCATTGTCATAACCATAATAAGTGATGCAAATATATACCCACTATATAGATTAGATATGTACGGTGTAAAACCTGTTTCTAAAAGGACATTCAACATCCCGACTACTAATGAAACAAGAACATAAAATGATGCAATCATAAAAGCTAATATTAGCTTCTTATCTCTTGAAAAAAGAGACCATTTCTTTGACAAAAATAATGGAATTATCGAAAGAAATATAACTTCTACCATAGGCAACCAACTAAGCCCCTTAAAAATCCATTCATATGCAACATAAATAATGGCAGGGATGAGCCCAACAATCCCACCATATAAAAAACCACTAACAATTGGGACTGGATGAAAATTGTATCCGCAAACGGTACCAAAACAAATAGAGTATGTCATGGAGAGAACGAGTGTAACGCTAGATAAAAACATAATAAAGTAGCGATTAGGCTTCGGAAGCATTCCTTGATAACGATTTAAACGAATCGCTTCATATAAAAATAGTGGTAAAATAATGATGGCAATTTGGATCATTAAATCACGAATCAGCTCCATAGCCTCTCATCCCCTATATGTATTTTGATATGATTATATCATTTTATAAGTCTATTTGTTTCAAAATTTTGATTTTTCTTAACATCTTTGTTAATTATTTGTTAACAACTAATAATAAATGTTACAAATTTCCGAAATGATTGTAAACCCTGTACCAAATTTCCTTCGTGCAGTATACAATGAATACGGATTACAAAGAAAATAAAAAACACTTCACTAGACGGACAACTATCGCAAAATACAGCATATAATCCATACTATCTATGTTTACAAATAAGTGATCATTACTTTAGTAGGAGGAAGATAAATATGGCGGGTACTACGCTTGTTTTAAAAGAAGAAAATTTGGTTGTGCTAGAAAACGTTGAAAAATCAGTATACGAAGAATTGCAACATAAAGCAGGGGACGAAGACTGTACATGTGCTGTAAATGAATCCGTTGTCCATCTTGGCAAAGTATCTTCCGTACTTTGGAACGAAGATGAAATAGATTGGGAATACGGTTATTAAAAAGTCGCTTGCAGCGGCTTTTTTTGTGTTTATGCTTAAGTGAAACTTTAATTAACTCACACAGCTTATACTCTTATAGATATTTGAACCCTCACATAATTTCTTACTTCCACTGAATTTTAAGATACGATTCTTATCTTTCACAAATAGCGGGGGAAATTTTATAAACAAAGCGTAATAGTTGAAAATATGATAAAATGAACTTAATTTTCAAACGGAAGAAAGGGAGATACAATGGAACAATTCATTAATCCTAGAGTGAAGGACATCCAAATTTCTGGAATCCGTCAGTTCTCTAATATGATTCAAAACTATGATAATCTTATCTCTTTAACAATTGGGCAACCCGATTTCCCTACACCTTCTCTAGTAAAAGAAGCAGCTAAACGGGCCATTACAGAAAATTATACAAGCTATACACATAACGCTGGTTTACTAGAATTACGCAAGGCAGCTTGTAACTTTGTAAAGGACAACTACAATTTACATTATTCACCTGAAAACGAAACCATTGTTACAATCGGTGCTAGTGAAGCGATCGATGTTGCATTCCGAACTATTTTAGAACCAGGAACGGAAGTAATTTTACCTGCTCCTATTTACCCTGGTTACGAGCCGATTATTCGACTATGTGGTGCAACTCCTATTTTTATAGATGTTCGCGAAACTGGATTTCGTTTAACAGCTGAAGCATTGCAACATGCAATTACAGAACGAACAAGATGCGTCGTTTTACCGTATCCTTCTAATCCAACTGGTGTTACCTTATCAAAAGAAGAATTAGAAGATATTGTATCTGTCTTAAAAGATAAAAATATTTTCGTTCTTTCTGATGAAATTTATAGTGAACTTGTATATGAAGAAAAACACACATCTATCGCTCATTTCCCAGAAATGCGTGATAAGACGATTGTCATTAACGGCTTATCAAAATCACATTCTATGACCGGCTGGCGTATCGGACTTTTATTTGCTCCAGAATATTTAGCAAAACACATATTAAAAGTTCATCAATACAATGTTACATGCGCTACTTCAATCGCTCAGTATGCTGCAATCGAAGCTTTAACAGCTGCTAAAGATGCCCCGAAGATGATGCGCTATCAATACAAAAAACGCTGTGATTACGTATATAATAGACTCATTCAAATGGGTTTAACGGTTGAGAAGCCAACAGGTGCATTTTATTTATTCCCATATGTTGGACATTTAACATCTTCATCATTTGATTTTGCACTTGATCTTGTAAAAGAGGCTGGGCTAGCCGTTGTTCCTGGAACCGCATTTTCCGAATACGGTGAAGGCTACCTTCGCCTTTCCTATGCTTACAGTATTGAAACTTTAAAAGAAGGCTGTGACCGTTTAGAAGCCTTTCTAAAGAAAAAAGCTAAGAGTTAAACTCTTAGCTTTTTGTTGCATAATGATCACAAGTTTGACGCTTCAATAATTTATGCGGAATAATAATGCATTTTGAAGTAGATTCAGAATGCTCCACCTTATCAACTAAAGCTTTTGCCGCTTCATACCCTAATTGATAAATATTCACATCAACTGTCGAAAGTGGTGGACTAGCAATTTCTGATAATAAAGCATTGTTAAAGCTTACAATCGAAACATCTTTCGGTACAACAAATCCTTTTTTAGAAAGCGCACTTAACACGCCAAGTCCAATTAAATCATCCGTTGCCATAATTGCCGTCGGTGGTTGCTTTAGTCCCATTAATTCCTCAACAGCCTGTTGACCACTCTCTCTTGAAAAATCAAAGTGTAAAATATACTCTTTCGGCAATAGAATATCTGCTAGTTTCAAAGCATCACTCATCCCCGCCAAACGATCTCTCGTTACAAGTAAATCTGATCCACCGCCGATGAATGCGATTTGTTTATGGCCTAATGAAATCAAATATTCCGCTACTTCTCTTGCAGCTGTATAATTGTCATTATCTACATATGTAATTTCATCTTTTCGATCATATGGTTTTCCAATTAAAACAAACGGGAAGTTTTGGTCATGCAAGTATTGAATAATCCGATCGTTCTCTCTTGAATATAAAAGAATAATACCACCGATTTGACGCCCTTGTACCATTTTTACAACACCATTAAAAATTTCATCTTCCGTTTCACCAGTCGACATATAAAGCGCATACCCTTCCACATGTGCAAATGAACTAATTCCTCTTATAACTTCTGGGAAAAATGGATTTTGAAAAGCTTTACTTGCAGAACTCGGCATAACAAGACCAAGTGTCTTCGTCGTTTGGTTCGCAAGGTTTCTTGCATTTAAATTTGGATGATACCCTAATTCACTCATTACTTTTCGAACACGGCGCTTTGTCTTTTCACTTATACTTGGATTATCAGCAATTACACGAGAAACAGTTGATGGTGCTACGTTCGCCTTCTTCGCCACATCTTTAATTGTAACTGTCATAAAAATCCCCTCCTTTCACTTCTCTGCCATTTTCATATATTTTATCTTGCACCCGTTGCAAGTCATAGGAGAAGTCATAAACTGTCATTTATTTATTCTATCTTGCAAAACTTATCATATTCTCCCTCTCCATGTATTGTAAGGGATATAGCTCTTTTTTCCTATACTATAATATACTATTTATTTCACTTCTTTTCATATGCGATGTCAAATCTCTTTTCATCTCTCTATAATTTTTTTATAGAGAGATGAAAAGAAAAATGGGACATAATGTCCCATTTCTCATCCTTTCGTACCTCCAGCTGTTAAACCAGAAATAAAGTATTTTTGTAATGATAAGAATAAAATCGAAATCGGGATTGCAATTAATACGGAACCAGCCGCAAACGTCGTAAATTCATTACCAAATTTCTTCGCTACCATTTCATAGAGTCCAACTGCTAAAGTGTAATTTTCCGGCGTGCGTAAAATAATACTTGCTAAAATGAAATCTGTAAATGGACCGATGAAAGTGAATAATGCTACAACCGCTACGATTGGCTTTGCAAGCGGCATAATGATTTGCCAAAAAATACGGAAGTGTCCTGCTCCATCCATGCGGGCTGACTCATCCAACTCTTTCGGAATCGTATCAAAATACCCTTTCATAAGCCAAGTATTCATTGGAATTGCTCCACCTACATAAATTAAAATTAATGCAAGATGTGTATCAATTAATCCTGTTAACTGCGCTAATACATATAGTGCGATTAACGCTGCAAAGTTCGGAATCATTTGTAGAATTAAAAATGTTAATAAACCATTTTTTCTTCCGACAAAACGATATCTCGAAAATGCATAAGCAGTAAAGCTAATTGCTAACACCGAAAAAATCATCGTCATAACACTAACTTTTAACGTATTTTTATACCAAAGTAAGTAATTACTTGAATCAAGATCAAGTAGCTTACGATAATGATCTAACGTAGCATTTTTTGGAATAATGCTAGAACCAGACAAACTATCTCCTGGATTAAACGATGAACCAATAATCCATAGTAATGGATAGAAAATAATCGCACACATTATGAAGATAACCAAATAACTTAATGAAAGACGTAACATCTTTTGTCGTTTAATATTCATTTACATCATATCCTCTTCTTGGAATGATTTTGTTCTCTTAAATTGCCATAACGCAACTGTAATAACGATTAACGATAAAATCATTGTAAGAGCTGCTGCTTTTCCGTACTGCGCTGAAGTCATCGTTAACTTATAAATCCATGAAATTAAAATATCCGTTCCACCTGCATCTTGCCCCGCTACAGCAGGACCTCCGCCGTTAAATAGATAAATGATACTAAAGTTATTAAAGTTAAACGTATATTGTGTAATTAAAATTGGTGCTGTTGCGTATAAAACAAGTGGCAATGTAATTTTGCGGAACTGTTGCCAAGCAGTTGCTCCATCTACTGTAGCCGCTTCATATAATTCTCCTGGAATCGATTGCAATATACCTGTTGTCATTGCAAATACGAATGGGAAACCGAGCCACGTTTGGATCATAATTAAAGCAATCTTCGCCCAAAACGGATCTGTCATCCAAGCAATCTTTTCAATCCCGAATAAAGCTAATACTTGATTATTAATTGCTCCAAATGTTTCATTAAACATACCCGAGAAGACAAGAATAGATACGAATGCTGGAACAGCCCACGGTAAAATGAAGATTGTTCGAATAATTGCCTTACCTTTAATACCAGGCTGATTTACGATAATCGCTAAGAAAATACCAAGTGCAACTTGTAATGTTGTTGCAACAAATGTCCAAATGACAGTCCAAGAAAATACACTTAAAAATGTCTCTCTCCACATTGGTAATGTGAAAATATCAATAAAGTTTTTAAAGCCCACCCAATCTACTAATTTAGCTGGAGGAGAGTGATATAAGTCATAGTTCGTAAATCCAATTAAGATTACAAAAATGATTGGAAATACAACTACAAAGATTAGTAATAGAAATCCTGGTGAAACCATTAAATATGGAAAACCTTGATCTAATAAGTTACGGTATTGCTCTTTTACTGAGTTTAATGGTGTTCCTATATCACGTTTCTTCCCATTTTGGTATGCATCATATAAGTTAAATCCATATATTCCGAGTCCAAACACTATGACAATAAGTGCCAAAATCCCTTCTACTAATAGAAAGACAGAATGGTCACGTGGAACTTCTGTACCGAGCGTTACAATTCCCCATAATCCCATATTTAACAAATCAGCAAATGCTACAATAAATGAACCTGTTAATACTAGAAAAATAAGACCTTTTACAAATTGTTTATTATATATTTGGCCCATGCCTGGAATAATAGATAACATGGTCGCCATTTTCCTATGTTTCGAACCATTCATATCTTTCATTGGTTCCATAGATGTTTGCATGTTCCTTCCCCCTTTTTTCTTCCTACTTGGAAGGGAGAGAATTCGTGCCTCTCCTATTAGAGGCACGAATTTCACCTTATTTTTTCTTACTATGATTTGCCTCAATATTTCCTTTAATTTGTTTCACTGCACTATCAAGCGCGGATTTTGGTGCCTCTTTTTCTGTAACAACTAACTGAAGAGCGTCTCCAGCTGGTTTCCATACTTCTTGCATTTCTGGAATATTCGGCATTGGAATTCCATTTTCTGATTGAGTTGCAACTGCTTTTGCAGCTTCATTATCTTTAATAATTGGATCTTCCATTACTGATTTTACTGGAGGAATCTCTTTTGTCTTCTCAAATCGAATTTTTGCATTTTCTTCATTTGTTACCCACTCAGTGAACTTTGTAGCTAAATCATTTTGTTTAGAGAAGCTTGTTACATGCCATCCTTTTACCCCAACAAATGTTTTCATCGGTTGACCATTTGGTAATTTCGGCATTGGAGCAACACCATAATCAATTCCGTTCTTTTCCATCGCTTGGAACGCCCACGGTCCATTCATAATAGATGCTGCTTTTCCTTCATTGAATAATCCGTCAGCAGCAGGTCCACCAGATTCACCGATAATACCTTTCGGGAATAACTTTTCTTTGTACCATTTTTGAAGATATTCAGCACCTTGTACTGCTCCGCTATTATTTAATCCAACATCACTTGCATTTGGCTTTCCGTCTTTCTCACCAAATACATATCCGCCCATACCTGCCATAAACGCGTTAGCAAAGTAGAAGTTATCTCCTAATGTTAAAAATCCGTACTTGCCATCCTTCGTAAAGTCTTTTGAGAAGTTAAATAGCTCGTCCATCGTTTCTGGAGCTTTTTGCATTAATTTTTTATTGTAAATAAAAATTGGTGTTTCAATTGCTTTTGGTAAACCATATAATTTCCCGTTGTATGTTTGTGCCTTTATTGATAAGTCAGTAAATTTACTCTTCACAGCATCATCTGCTTTTACTTCAGAAATTAAGCCTTCTGTTACTGCATTTCCGATTTGATCGTGTGGCAATGTTACAACATCTGGTCCCGTCCCCGCTGGTCCATCAAGACGTAACTTTTTCACTTGATCTGTCATTTGCATTTCAACAACTTTTACTTTTACTTTATATTTTTCCTCAAAGCTTTTCACTGCTGGTTCTAAACCAACACCTTTTTTATCATCTTCCCAAACGAGAAGATCATAGTCTTTCTTCGCTTTACTTTCCTCTTTTTTTCCTGAATCTTTCGGTCCACATGCAGATAACATGCCAATTGACAATGCTGAAATCGTTAATAGTGATAATGCTTTCTTCATCCCAAAAACCTCCCTAAATTGTCTATGTACCTCTTTAATTGAAAACGTTTGCATTTGATTGTTTAATAGAAGCGCAAACAATATCTAAATCTATGAAAACGTTTGCGCTATTTGTCTATCATTATACATCCTTTTATTCATTTTGCAAATATTAATTTTCAAAATAATCTTATCATACTCTTTATTCATTGACTTTACATAAAATGAATACTACTCTTATAAGCAATATTAAAGTTATGTGGAAGGCAATCGTTTGCAACATAATCTTTATTATTTCGTTTAAGGGAACTATATGTATAGAGATATTAAAGGGGGATTTTCTATATGCTTAAAGAAGCGATCTATCATAGGCCAAAAGATAATTATGCATACGCTTACGACGAAAAAACAATTCACATCCGAATACACACAAAAAGAGATGATGTTCACAACGCCGCTCTCATCTACGGTGACCCGTACGAATGGCAGGACGGGAAATGGATTACAGCGAGTACACCGATGAAAAAAACTGGATCTACTGAGTTATTTGATTATTGGTCCGTTTCAATCAAACCAAAATTTAAACGCTTACGTTATGGATTCGAATTAAAAAACGACGTAGAAACTTTTATTTATACAGAACGAGGCTTTTTTTCTAATATCCCAAATGACGATGTCGGTAACTTTTTCTGCTTTCCATTTGTTCATGCAAAAGACGTTTTCAGGGCACCATCCTGGATTAAAGACACAGTATGGTATCAAATTTTCCCGGAACGATTCGCTAACGGGGATAACACATTAAATCCAGCAAACACCCTCCCTTGGGGAAGTACCGAACCAACTCCAACTAATTTTTTCGGCGGAGATTTTGCTGGTATTATTCAAAACCTTGATTACCTTGTGAAGCTTGGAATTTCCGGAATATATTTCACTCCTATTTTCAAAGCTCATTCGAATCATAAATATGACACAATTGATTACATGGAAATCGATCCACAATTTGGGACGAAAGAAACTTTCAAAGAACTCGTTCAGGAGTGTCATAAACATGGTATAAAAGTAATGCTCGACGCTGTTTTTAATCATAGCGGGTACTTCTTTGATAAATTTCAAGACGTGCTGGAACAAGGTGAAAATTCCGCCTATAAAGATTGGTTCCATATTCATGAATTTCCAATTATAACCGAGCCACTTCCCAATTATGATACTTTCGCATTTACACCGTATATGCCTAAATTAAATACAGCACACCCAGATGTAAAAGAATATTTACTTGAAGTAGGGCGTTATTGGGTAAGAGAATTCAATATAGACGGTTGGCGCCTTGATGTAGCAAATGAAGTCGATCACAGTTTTTGGAGAGAATTCCGAAGTGAAATAAAAGCATTAAATCCTGAAGTATATATTTTAGGTGAAATTTGGCACGATGCACTCCCATGGCTACAAGGTGACCAATTTGATGCTGTAATGAGCTATCCTGTTACAAACGCTCTACTTTCTTACTTTGCTAACGAATCCATTCATGCAAGTGAATTTATGAAACAAATTACCGATTCTCTACATTCCTACTCTATGAATGTAAATGAAGCGGCATTTCATTTATTAGACAGTCATGACACACCTAGAATTTTAGCAACATGTAACGGGGATAAAAATAAGTTAAAGTTACTCTATGTATTTCACCTTTCTTTCATCGGTTCTCCTTGTATTTATTACGGCGATGAAATCGGTATGGATGGTGGAATGGATCCTGACTGCCGCAAATGTATGATATGGGATGAAAAAGAACAAGATACTCTTTTATTTACACATATACAAACATTAATTTCATTACGGAAACAACATAAAGCATTTGGAGGAAATGGTACTTTTCAATTCATTGAGGCAAATGATGAACATAATTATATTTCTTATACAAAAACATATGAAGATGAAACTATCTTTTTCGTTTTAAATCCTACTAACAGTGAAGTTACAACTTCACTCCCTCTTCATATTACCAGGAAGAAAATAATTAACATTTATACAAACGAAGAATTTTCAGCGGAAGCAAGTGTATTACAAGTTACACTTCCACCGTATGGATTCTCTATTTTAAAATGGTAATAGTAAAAGCCTTATGCCAGGGTGGCATAAGGCTTTTCTTATTTCAATTTAAATACCATTGCTTCATACGGTCGTAATGTAATGTTTTCTATCAATACATTTTCTACATCATAATTGTGTATTAATAACTCTGCTTCACTATAAATAATGTCCTCAGGCAATTCAAATACACATTCATCTGCAGTAAAGTTTGCAATCACCAGAAGCTTTTCTTCTCCATATGTTCTTACATAAGCAAAAATAGAAGGGTTATTTTCTAATATTAAATCATATGTTCCATACACAACTATTTCATTGTTTTTACGTAATTCAATCAATTTTTTATAGTAATAAAAAATTGATTCTTCATCTTGGATTGCCTGTTTCACATTAATCTCTTTGTAGTTAGGATTTACCGCAATCCAAGGCTCACCCGTTGTGAATCCAGCATGTTCTCTATCATCCCACTGCATCGGAGTTCTAGCATTATCTCGGCCCTTTATATATATAGACTGCATCACTTTATCTATATCTTCGCCGCGCTCTATAACTTTTTCTTTATACATATTTAGTGTTTCAATATCTCGGTATTCATCAATTGATTCAAATCGAACATTGGTCATTCCGATTTCTTCTCCTTGATAAATATATGGTGTCCCTTTCATCATATGAAGTACTGTCGCTAACATTTTTGCTGATTCAGTATGATAAGCTCCATCATTACCAAAACGAGATACAACGCGAGGCTGGTCATGGTTATTCCAATAAAGGCTATTCCATCCTGTTTGTTCTAATGCTTTTTGCCACTTTGTTAAATTTTGTTTCAAAGTAAGAAGTGAGCATGGTTTTACATCCCATTTCCCGCCTTCTCCGGAATCTAAATCCATATGTTCAAATTGGAATACCATTTGCAGTTCTTTTCTAGCTTCCCCTGTATACAATTTAGCCTCTTCTGTCGTTACACCAGGCATTTCCCCAACCGTCATAATGTCATACTGAGACAATACGTCTTCATTCATTTCATGCAAATACTTATGAATATTCGGACCGTTCATAAAATGTTTATGCCCTGAAACATATCCTTCTTCATCCGTTTCAACAGATGGTAAGCCATCTTCTTTAGAAATAAAATTAATAACATCCATACGGAACCCATCAATTCCTTTTTCTAACCAAAACTTCATCATGTCATAAACATCTTGTCTTACCTTTTCATTATCCCAGTTTAAATCTGGCTGTTTTTTAGAAAACAGATGCAAATAATATTCATCTGTCATTTCATCATATTGCCATGCAGATCCACTAAATGCTGCTCCCCAGTTATTCGGCTCTTTCCCTTCTTTTCCAGGGCGCCATATATAATAGTCTCTATATTTATTATCTTTCGATTTACATGATTCAATAAACCAATTATGTTCATCTGAAGTATGATTAACAACTAAGTCCATCATAAGTTTCATATTACGTTTATGCATTTCATGTAATAGTTCATCCCAATCTTCCATTGTTCCGAACTCGTTCATAATTTTACAATAATCACTTATATCGTAACCATTATCATCGTTTGGAGATTCATAGACTGGTGATAACCAAATTACATCAATACCTAATTCTTTTAAGTAGTCTAGCTTCGCAAGAATACCACGAAGATCACCTATACCATCACCATTACTATCCATAAAACTACGAGGATAAATTTGATATACTACACTTTCTTTCCACCATTGTTTTCCCATTATGCTACCCCATTTCATCTATACTATTGATTCTTTTTTCTTTTTTTCAAGGCGCAAACGTTTTCATTACTGAATGATAACAGATTCTATCCAAATTTAAAATAGCGCTTACAATATTTATTTTCTTTTTCTAATAAAACATGTGGAACTTATTATATATTCATAGGGATAATGAAAACGTTTTATTTTTTTATAGTGTTTTTATTTCTTTTTTGAATCTATTCGTTTATAATAAATTCAAAGAAAACGTTTGCATAAACTTTCTAGGGGGAAATATCATGGCAGAACTTAAATTAGAAAATATTTATAAAATATATGATAATAACGTAACAGCCGTAACAGATTTTAACTTACACATTCAAGATAAAGAATTTATCGTATTCGTTGGTCCTTCTGGATGCGGAAAATCTACAACACTACGAATGGTAGCTGGACTTGAAGATATTTCAAAAGGAGAATTTTCAATTGATGGTAAGCTAATGAACGATGTTCCTCCAAAAGATCGAGATATCGCAATGGTCTTCCAAAACTACGCTCTTTATCCACATATGAGTGTGTATGATAATATGGCATTTGGATTAAAACTTCGAAAAATACCGAAAGATGAAATCGACCGTCGAGTGAAACATGCAGCTCAAATTTTAGGGCTTGAACAATATTTAGATAGAAAACCGAAAGCTTTATCAGGTGGACAACGTCAACGTGTTGCATTAGGTAGAGCAATTGTTCGAGACGCAAAAGTCTTCTTAATGGATGAACCATTATCAAACTTAGACGCTAAACTACGTGTTGCAATGCGATCAGAAATTTCTAAATTACACCACCGCCTTGGCACAACGACAATTTATGTAACACATGATCAAACTGAGGCAATGACAATGGCTTCACGCCTTGTTGTTATGAAAGACGGCAAAATCCAACAAATTGGAACTCCAAAAGAAGTATATGAAACACCTGAAAATATTTTCGTTGGTGGTTTTATCGGTTCACCCGCAATGAATTTCTTCCGTGGAAAATTAACTGAAACCGATTTCGTTATAGACAGTTCACTAAAGTTTAAAGTATCTGAAGGAAAAATGAAGTTATTACGCGAACAAGGCTATGTAAATAAAGAAATTGTTTTAGGTATTCGTCCAGAAGATATTCATGATGAACTATTATTTTTAGAAGCTTCACAATCTACTACTTTCACAACAAAAATTGAAGTTGCAGAGTTGTTAGGGGCTGAATCCATTTTATATATGAAACTTGGAAATCAAGATTTTGCAGCACGTGTTGATGCAAGACATACTTTTTCACCTGGTGACCAAATTAAACTTGCTTTTGATATGAATAAAGCACATTTCTTTGATAGCCAAACCGAACAACGTATTCGTTAAAAAATAAAGTTCTATAATAGAACATACAAAAAAACCGTCCACATATATACTGGGGGCGGTTTTCCATTATTATACTAGGGCTTCTATTGTATGAAATGATTGTCCTCTCGTGCTAATAATACCAAAAACAGGTAAATCACTAAGCACCACTTCTTCTTGCTGTTTCATAAAAGATGACGTTAATTGTTTTATCTCTATCCAAACGTCATTAATACAAAGTACATTGGAATCGTTCTCTTGTTGGCGAGAAAAAATAGAATCTATTTTATATAGACCAGCATTTTGAAAAAGCATATCAATACGACTGTATGCCTCCATAGCAAAACTAATAACACGTTGCCAATCTCCTTGTTTCCCCATATCGTAGGATACAAAAAGTGCTTCTCCGCCTAAATCCGTAATTTCCTCAGCTGTTGCTTGTCCACTTTCTTGATCAATGTCCGTCACAATTACTTTTGCGCCTTGCTTAGCCAACAAAAGAGCTGTACTACGTCCAATACCGATGCCACCACCAGTTACAATGGCAACCTTTCCTGCAAGCTTCATTTTCATTACCCCTTCTATAAGTCTTACCGTCATTCAGTATACTCCTTTATTAGATTAGTCTGCAAGCAGGAAAAGTTCACTCTACAGCTTGTAAGCGATTACTTTTTTGTTTCTTTTTTTTTCTTACTATTATATTGATCGAAGGTTAAACCAATAAAAATAAGAATTCCCCAAAATATTAAGCTACCTCCAGTCATTCCAAATCCCCCTTTGTTATATAACGATATTATTTATACCCATTATAACATTCTCTTAATTTTCAATCTATTTAAAACGAAAATAGGATGTTTGAATTAGCTACCGCTTCTTTAAACATCCATCAATAATATGGAGGGTATTATATAGGAAATATCCGCCCTATATCAATTCCATTTATGGAATTTTTCATGAAATTAAAAATAAGACTTTTTATATACAAACAATAAAAAGTCTTATTTCATTAGTAGCACGTATACTCTAAATATTAATTATACAAGACTCATCACTTTTGTCTTTGCAATTAAATCATGGAAGCCACAATTATCTTTGCGGAATAACATCATATATACATTGCATATTAATGGAACTCCAAGTAATAATATGCTTGGTAATAATACTACCAAAAATCGTATTATTAATGTTTGTAACGTTAGTTTTTCACTTGTTAACGAGATTATTTTTGTTCTTGTTACCTTTTTACCAAGTGTAGAACCGTTCCAAAGAAAAGGTAACAGAATAAAATTTATAGCCATTAATACGAAAACAAGTGTAAGGTCATATCTATAGTCACCTAAACTTATATTAAAACGATTAAAAATAGCACTATAGTTTCCTGTAATAATAGCTACTACTGCACCGTACGTAACCGAGATTAAAAACATGTCAATAAGGGAAGCACCTATGCGATTCATTACAAGCGCTGGACGATGCATCTTTAACTTCATTTTGTGTCGACTCCTTCATATCCTTCTTTACCCGTTTCATCGTACCACTTCTAAAAAACATTGTAAACTGGCGTTTCGCTTACTTTTCTTGTACAATGTGTTACAACAGCATTATAAAGGAGGTTCCCATATTGAAAAGATGGATAATCCTATTTGCCGCACTCTTATTAACAGGTTGCACAGGCAATACAAACCATTTAACCTATACAATTAACGATGAATATGAACTCATACATACTTCTGGAGATGCATTTGAACTTTTCCCATCGCAGGATGCTGTATATGCTACACAATACATCCCTGCAAAAATTACAGAAATTGCTTGGGACGATAAATACATTATCACAAAGCAAATTGAGGAAAAATCAGATCCAAACAATCCTGACGCAGCAATTACAAATAAAAAAATTGAACATTATTGGATTATCGATGTAAAGCATAATAAACGATTTGGTCCTTATAATGAAAAACAATTTAACGAGCAAAAAGATGCTTTTAAAATTACAGTGCCTTTTCAAAGTGTAGATTCATATGTGAAAGAGCTAAAAAAACAGTCAGCATAACTTTTTATGCTGACTGTTTTTGCTTAAATTATTATAAAGACACTTTATTTAGAGAGTGAAATATTAAAAGTTTGCGGTTCTTTAACAGCTTCATTTGTGTCTCCTGCTGCTAAATCATCTGTCGTAAACTTAATATCCTTTACTTTTTCTTTTCCATCATCAAGTATTAAACCGATAATTCCTTCTCGTGTCTCACCAGGCCTATAATCTTCCCTTGAAACACTCTTTGTACCAACGAGCGTATCTTCATCATATAAAAAGTTTTGAGTCGCTACATTAAAATGTTGTTTGTCATTTATAGCAACACCATTCATAGAGAAAAATTGCATGTTCTTATCTCCACTATTCTCTACCTTATATGTAATTTCAACATACCGAATCGTATCGCTAATCTCTGTTCCACTTAACGATGCATATAATTCAGCATCTTCTTGACTCACTTTATCTCCCAATCTACGCTTTACTTCTTCAGGAGTTAATGCAGTATACACTTTCAATGTATTTTTTGCCTCTTTGCTCATTTGTGATAATGAGATAACTTTAACATCTTGTACGTGAATTTTCATTGGGGCTACTTCAAATGTCTGATTCACAGAATGAATCTGTTCTAATTCAAATGTCCCCCACCCTTTTTCTTTCACTTTTTGTCCTACTTTTTTAAGCTCACGCCCACCATACTCTTTTGTTTCTGGAATAGATTCTTTCTTTTTAGGTTCTGCCTTCTTTTCTTCTTGCTGGAAGCAACCACTTAACATAAGAAGAAAACTGCATAAAACAAAAATACTTTTCCATGCTTTCATCATTTAATTTCTCCTAACACTATCATTCATTAATATAAATTAGTCCCTTGATTTGTAAACTATAGAAACAATAAGAAGTCCACAAAACGAACTTGTCAGTCCAGATACTATTATACCTCCTATTTGGAAAATATGAAAATAGGGGTCTAATAACGCGTGAACGATAAATATAATGGCCGCCACAACGATAGATGAAGCCCAATATTTCTTTTTTTCCGCAGTTAAACTAGTATCTTGATCAGTTTCCCTCCTATATTTCCATAGTACATATATTAGTAATAGTAGACCAAAACATGTACTCCCATGCTGTAAAAATTTATAAATTGGAATACTATATACTTCTTGCTGTAACAGCGGCATTTCCATAACAAAATAGCCTGTCTTATGAGTAAAAGCATCCCAAACGACATGCGTCACCATACCGAATAAAGCAGAATAGCAAAATACAAAAAAATTCTTCCAAGTATACAGCCCCCACTTCGCATCTACTACATATTTATAGTAACTAGCAAAAGGCTTAGGTAAATGTGTTATAAACGGTCCTTTTAAAATACGATGATATGCATATGCTAATAAAAAAACGAGTGGTAAATTCAAATAGAAGAAACCAACCCATGTATGGCCAATAATACCGTATGGCCTAAAATATAAAAAATATTCAAAATCAGGTGCCATACTACCCAATATAAGAGCCGTCACCGAAATATAACTAGAATGTTTCTTAGCAAAAGGGAGAACAGCTGCTGGATGTGCGAATGTAAACGGCATATTAATACTCCTCTTCATATTTCCAATAGAATACATACTATCATAACGACATGAATAATCTCTATGCAATATTTATTTTCACATTGGAATATGATAGTTTAAATGTTATAATTCACATAAAATATTCAGAAAATAAGGGGGATCACGTGTCGTTAACACTTGTATTTTTTCTTGTTCTGTCTACCTTGTTTTTAAGTACATACATTGGCTTCTTTCTATGGAAGCACTTGAAAATCATAAAATATATGCCTGCTCTCTTTGGCTTTATGAGCGTTCTTTTCATTTTCATATGGAAGAGAATGCCTTTCGGCTGGGAAGGGCTCGGTTTTGGCGCACTTCAATATACAATATTACTAGCAAGTTGTATTACACTTGTATTCGCTGCTTTTTTAGAAACAAAATCCCTTATGAATTGAGGTTTATATATTGATTGAAACACCCTTTTTAAAAAGCGTCTCATTACAAAAAGAAAATATCCCTAGCTTTTCCGCATATCCATACTGCTTACCGGCTATACGAACATTACAATCACTCCTTTTCCATCCGAATGTAACATTCATTATTGGAGAAAACGGAACGGGTAAATCAACACTACTCGAAGCGATTGCAGTTGCTTTAGGTTTTAATGCAGAAGGTGGAACGAAGAACTTCCGTTTTAACACGTACGATTCACATTCATCTTTACATGAATACATTCGAATTTCAAAAAGTTTCAATACACCAAAAGACGGTTTCTTTCTTCGCGCTGAATCATTTTATAACGTTGCTTCTTATATCGATGAAATAGATGCTGTAAAATCTTATGGCGGCGTTTCACTTCACGAACAATCACACGGCGAATCCTTCTTCTCATTATTTATGAATCGTTTTTCAGGACAAGGTTTATACATTTTAGATGAGCCTGAGGCAGCTTTATCCCCAATGAGACAACTTTCAATGCTCATTCGCATGCACGAACTAGCTGAACAAGGTTCACAATTTGTTATCGCAACGCATTCTCCCATTTTAATGGCTTATCCTGAATCTACTATATACTCTTTAACTCAAGAAGGGATTCACGAATCGACATTAGAAGAAACGGAGCATTACCAAACGACGAAACTTTTCTTTGAAAATCGCGATCGATTATTTCATCACTTATTTGAGTCATAAAAAAAGAGGCAGCAATCGCTGCCTCTTTTTTATAATGCTTCTATAAATAAAGCTACTCCAATACCGCCTCCAACGCATAGAGAGGCAATACCTTTCTCTAATCCACGTCTTTTTAATTCGTGAATTAAACTTACCGTAATACGAGCTCCTGTACAACCAATTGGATGTCCAAGTCCTACACCACTACCGTTTACATTCACTTTCTCACGGTCTAACCCTAACTCTTTCTCTACAGCTAAATATTGTGCAGCGAAAGCTTCATTAATTTCAAGTAAATCTGCATCTTCTAATGACCAATCTACTTTTTCTAATCCTTTACGAATTGCTGGTGCTGGTCCAATACCCATAATTTTCGGATCTACACCCGCTACTGAGTATCCAACAATTCGAGCTAACGGTTGTAAGCCTTTTTCTTTTGCTTTTTCTTCGCTCATTAATACTAGAACTGCACTTCCGTCATTAAGACCAGATGAATTCCCTGCAGTTACTGATCCGTCTTTACGGAAAGCTGGTTTTAATCCTGCTAATTTTTCAGCTGTAATATCTGCACGTGGATGTTCATCCTTCGCAAATACAACTTCTTTTCTACGTTCTTTTATTGTAATAGGAACAATTTGATCGTCAAAGTATCCAGACTCCATCGCTTGCAACGCTAATGTATGACTACGAAGCGCAACTTCATCTTGTTCCTCTCTTGTAATTTCATATTGTTCAACTAAATTTTCCGCTGTTTCACCCATCATAATATGGTGAATCGGATCTTCTAAAACTTCCCACACCGTATCACGAATTTCTCCGTGCTGTAGACGTTGTCCCCAGCGGTGTTGTTTTAATGCATAAGGGCTCGAGCTCATTGCTTCTACTCCACCTGCAACAACAATATCACTTACACCTAATTGGATTTGCATTGCAGCAGACATAATTGCTTGCATACCTGAAGAACATTGACGTTGAATTGTATAACCAGTAACTGTGTCAGGAAATCCTGCCGCTAATGCAGCTGTTCTTGCCGTATTTGCTTCATCAGTTCTTTGAATACAATGACCTAAAATTACTTCATCAACTTCATGTGGCTCTACTCCGCCTCTTTTTACAGCTTCCTGAAGTACAGGAACAGCTAATTCTACTGGTGTTATATTTTTTAGTGCTCCTCCGAAAGTTCCAATTGGTGAACGAACTGCAGCTGTAATGACAACATTATGCATTTTGTACTTGCCCCTCTCTTATGTACCCTAGTAAGTTTGTAGGTGAAATTCCATAAGTTGTATGTCTAAAATTATCATACTATAAACATACCAAAAAATCAAAATATTTAATATAATAAAAATAGAAGGAATTAACCTTCTATTCTGTCAATGCGTATAAGAATTTTTGTAATATCTTCTCTGTCGTTTCATTCAATTTTGGTAACTTATCTACTGGAAAATATTGAAGTTCTAACCCTTCATGATCGAGCTTTAATTCTCCGCTTACATGATGTGCCTGATACAGATGAATCACATTAAAAATTTCATCTCCATTTGGATAACGGAAATAAACTTCCTTTCCTGAAAGAACGCCAAGAAATTGCATAATTTTCGCGTTTAGTCCCGTCTCCTCGAATAATTCTCTACGAGCAGTTTCTTCTGTCGTTTCTCCCAGTTCCATTGCCCCACCAGGTACGCCCCAATCATATGTATCTGAACGATATTGAAGCAATACTTCTTGATTATCATTTAATATAATAATTGCTGATCCTACTAAAATAAGTGGTCTCGTACCAACTACTTTGCGTAACTCTTCAATATACCCCAATATGTAAACTCCCCTTTCCTCACCCTTCCTTATCATAACAAAATTCTCTTTCTTTTGTTGCTGTAATTTTCAATAAAAAAGGAAGCTTCCACTTCCTTTTTTTACCGTTATCCTGCTATTTGCGGGCGGTAAGACCCCTACCTCAAAATTCAGCGAAAGTAAAGAAGTTAGGTGGGGATCGGGCTGCCCATAAAAGCCCTATTGGTGAGGGCTGATAATCAGTGGGCGATGAACAAAGCCCCCACTGATTAAAGTTTCACTTTATTTCTTAAAGCTTTCGTATTTTACAACTTCAAAAGCTTCTTCAATTTCCTCATTATGATAATGGACATATGTAAAACGCCCTAATTCTACTAACCTAGCTATTTCTTGCAATGCTTTATGCTGATCATATGTTTCTTCAATTGTAATATGTACATAAAACTTCATTAATGGATGTTCATATAAAGGTTCTCCCACCTCCACATATACATCTTCAACCCCTTGCACAACTCTTACATAGCTCGCAAATTGATACAGAGCTTCTCTGTCTGAAACGATTTTTAATGTATACATATATTCTCCCCCTTTTCTTTACTATATCAAAAAGCAGACCATACTACGTTATAGAACTATGAAATTTTTTCGACTTATAGTCTATATATTCGTGTAATAAACAAGGCGTTTATCCATACATAGGACCTTTCCCCCACATATATTATAGAAAGAATTTTTTCATTTGAGGTGTTCCTTATGAATTCATACGTTAATATATGTGTTTGCATTACTCCAGGCGCCGATATTTCTGACGACCGTATTGCAAAAGATTTAGCAGTTGCAGAATCAATTTGGCATCCCATTACATTTAAAATTAAAGAAGTAATTGTACTAAACGACCTTTTCCGTTTTTCTAATCGGGAAATTAGTTATAAAAACTCCATTCAAAGTCAGGAAAAATTATCATCTTTTTTTCAAACTTGTGTTAACGAAGCTCCTGAATGCGACCTTTATATTTGTTATATTGGTAGTGATTATTTCAAAGAAACCGCAGTAATCGCTTGCGCTTACTCTCTAGCGAAACAACAACAACTTACTGGTTACATCGTTTTAACAAACTCAGCTGCTCCAATGAAAAATATATACACCCTCGCTCACGAAATTGGTCATATTTTATTTACAAGACGAATTCATGGAAAACTTACGCACGCAGATCCCCACTCTCCAACCGGTTCTGAACATCACCATTCACCATCGAACCTTATGTACCCTATAGTCCCTAGCCCTAATAACGTTCACATCAATTCATTATTAACAAATGAACAAAAAGCGCTCTCTTTACAAAGTCCTTTATTACAAAGAAAAAAACAGTAACGATATTGTTACTGTTTAAAACAATATATTCAAATCAACAAACCAGATTTCGGCTGCAAAGGATACACTATACACCTAAGCATAATCCTTCTAAAAATCAAAATATAGTATTTCTTTGGAAATAATTTTTTGTATATCCAGAGCAGCCACTTTCCTATTAAACTGAAGAATAAAATATATCGTGATGTTTAAAATATTCATTATGCTCTTTTGGTGAAGGCAGTATAAATTCCTAAAGTCATTAATCCTAGAAACATAATAGTTAATATACATATAAGTATGATTTACATATATGCTCATCCTCTTCTTTTATTTCTAGAGCTTCTCATTAGAAAAACACTCTTACTAGTTGTTCAACCATCACTATCATAAAAATTGGAATTCCTAACACAAACAAACCACTCCAACCAAGAGACCGAACATTCACAATCGTTGTTATCACTAGCATAACCCCTCCAATTAAATATCTTCCTAATTGAGGGACTTCATAGGAAGGAAAACTATACCAATCTTTTAAAAACATTATTAATACTGGTAAATAAGTAAGTATTACTGCTCCAAATAGCAGTAAACCCTTTTTCAACATACTCCTTTGAAAACTAGCACCTCTTAAAAATAAAATTCCTCCCACAATCATTAACACTAAGATAATCGGATATCCAATCAACCCTATTAAAGAAATGGTATAAGGCTCATTTAAATTTCGAAATAAAAGATCTGGAACAGCCCAATAGCATAATATGCTCATAATAGCTGTAGCTAGCCATCCTAAATTCCGTTTATAATCAACTTGCATTTCTTTTACAAGTTGATTTGCATATTCCTTTGGTGAATCACCAAATATATCCTCTACACTCTTGCCCCTTTTTTCACCTTCAGTTAAATGCAATTCTGCATCTTCTAAAAAGGATTCAATATCTTTTTCACTTATCCCTTTTGCTGTTAAATAAGTACTTGTATTTGCCAGAAAATCTCGTGACTCTTGAGAAAGCATCCCATTCCCCCCTCCCTTATTTAACCGTTTCTTTTCTATTCGCCTTCATCATAATTTCAAGGAAGATTAAAATAAACAAACTTCCGTATAAACATATAATTTGAAATAACATTGGCACGAGATCTTCCGATGTGAACGTTTTAAAAACTAACATAATAGAAAGCGGAATAATTAAATATAAATTTTTAAACCATCCTTCAAAATATATATTTATAGCTACCGTGAGGATAAAGATCCCTCCAGCTAATATATAACTTTGGACTAGAGTCAACGTAAACATCGTTGTAGGATATATCATATCTAATATCGGAACTGCTCCTAATAAAAACATTGGCGCAATCATGACTAAAAACCACATGGAAAACCACGTTTTTGTAAAACTTGTTACAAATGTCATTTTACGAAGCAGAAAATTTGGACCCATTACAGCTACGATCAATGTAAAGCTATAGCCAATGCACTGAATAAGTGAAATCTGTAGAATTCCGTTATTCACTATTAAGATAGAAGTAATAAACCAAAACGATACGATATTCATTACCGTAAAACCAATTTGCTTCCAATTTTCCTTTCTATCCCTTTCCATCACTTTTACAAGTTCATTCGCATATTCTTTCGGTGAACTTCCGAAAATATCTTCTACACTTTTCCCTTCACCCTCACCTTCTATTAAATGCAACTCTGCATCTTCTAAAAAGCTTTCAATATCGCTTTCTTTCACACTCTTTGCAGTTAAAAATAATCTCATATCTAATAAAAAATTTCGCGCTTCATTTGATAACATTATTTTTTTCTCCCCTTCCCTTCAAGTAGACGCTCTACACTACTTTGCATCGCTTCCCAGCGATCCATAAATTCATCCAGTGCTTCCTCGCCTTTTTCTGTTAATGTATAATATTTTCGCTTTGGGCCAGATGGAGATTCCTTCATTACACTTGTTATTAACCCTTCCTTTTGCATTCGTATTAATAACGGATAAATACTTCCCTCACTCGCCATTGTAAAACCATACTTCGCTAATCTTTCACTCATTTCATAACCGTATATTTCACCTTCAGAAATAATAGCAAGTAAGCATCCTTCTAAAATCCCTTTCAGCATTTGACTTGTCGACATAATTGAAATCCTCCTGCTATCTTGTTTTACAAGATAGATAAGCGTAAGTACCTTGCTTTACAAAATAGTATAGCAGAGACTATTTTGCAAAACAAGATAGCTAAAGATATTTTTCCAAATGTTTGCAGGGATTTTATTATCACCTCTCTAAATAGAGCAATAAGAGAACTTTTATTATGAAGGAGTGTTTTTCATCATGGTTACAAATCGAGTTGTCTTTTTAACAGGTGCTGCGAGCGGTATTGGTTATGAAATGGGAAGTGCTTTCGCAAAAGAAGGTGCGAAAGTTGTCATTAGTGATCGCCTTGAAGATCGTGCAAAAGAAGCTGCTGAACAATTGCAAAAAGAAGGCTATCAAGCCATTGGTTTAAAATGTGACGTTACATCTGAAGAAGAAATTACAGCAGCACTTTCTCAAACAGTTCGTCATTTCGGTTCATTAGATGTATTAATTAACAACGCAGGAATGCAACATGTTTCACCGATTGAAGATTTTCCAACTGATAAATTCGAGCTTCTTATTAAAATTATGCAAATCGCTCCATTTATCGCCATCAAACATGCCTTTCCGATTATGAAAAAGCAAAAATATGGTCGTATTATTAATGTTGCTTCGATTAACGGACTTGTTGGATTCGCTGGAAAAGCTGCCTATAATAGTGCGAAACATGGTGTAATTGGATTAACAAAAGTTGCTGCTTTAGAGGGAGCAACTCATGGAATTACTGTAAATGCTCTTTGTCCCGGATATGTTGATACCCCTCTTGTACGAAATCAACTACAAGACTTAGCAACTACGCGAAATGTACCACTTGAAAATGTTTTAGAAGATGTCATTTATCCTCTTGTACCACAGAAGCGTTTGCTACAAGTACAAGAAATTGCTGATTATGCTATGTTTTTAGCGAGTGAAAAAGCAAAAGGTATAACTGGTCAAGCTGTCGTTATCGATGGTGGTTATACTGCTCAATAAAGTGAAACTTTAATCAGTGGGGGTTTTGTTCATCCCCACTAATTATTAGCCTTCACCAATCGGGCTTTTACTGCCCGTTAATGCGGGATAAAAAATAAAGTTTGCTCTTCGCGAGCAAACTTTATTTTACTTTCTATCGCGAGGATCTTCCTACTTTAGTAATTGTTTAGGGAGCTTCTCAATTGCTACAATCACTCCGTCTAATTTACTTTCAATGCGATGTAGTAAATATAGCGTTACAACAATTGGAAAGCCCACATTACCTATCATCCCGATCCACTCTTCCATCTTTCTCTCCTCCCTTCATTACATAAATAAGAGGAAACGAAGACTTAAGGCATAAAAAACAAGCTATTTTTTATTAGCTTGTTTTTTAACTACTCAGCCATACATTTCATTTTTCAGCATATAGATTGCTACCATGAAGATACAAATGGTCCTACACCTTGCTACCTTTCTTTGTTTTAAAACGTTGCGCGTGGTAGGAACAGGCACTTACCGCTCCTATACATAGCCAGTCCCTCTCGACCATTTAAAAACATGCTTTTCTACCGTTTTTTTATATAGCGACTGAGCAGTTAGCTTATTTTTTCAAATAATGATGTAATTTTTTGCTTATAATCTCCACGTAAAATACCTTTCTCAGTAATAATCCCCGTAATTAATTCATGCGGTGTTACATCAAATGCAGGGTTAAATACAGGCGTTCCAAGTGGCGCCACTTGTTTCCCAAAAATTTTCGTAACTTCTGTTTCATCTCTTTCTTCAATGACAATTTCAGCACCTGTTTGTTTCGTAGTATCAAATGTAGATAACGGTGCTGCAACGTAAAATGGGATACCGAAATACTTTGCTAATATAGCTAAATTTAATGTTCCTATTTTATTAGCAGTATCACCGTTTTCAACGATTCGATCTGCCCCTACGATAATCGCATTAATTTCTTTCGTTCGAATTGCATGTGCTGCAGTATTATCCGTAATAAGCGTTACATCAATGTCTGCTTGTTTCAATTCCCATGTCGTTAAACGGCCACCTTGTAAAACCGGCCTCGTTTCACACGTATACGCATGTAAACGCACACCCTTCTCTTTCCCAATATAAAATGGGGCTAATGCTGTTCCATATCTAGCAGTTGCAATACTTCCAGCGTTACAAATTGTTAAAATTTTATCACCGTCTTTAAAACATGTTAAAGCATGTTCTCCAATACTTCGGCACACTATTTCATCCTCTTGCTGAATATGAAGCGCTTCTTCTTCTAATATTTTTTGAGCTTCTTTTATTGTAGTAATCTCTCGAATAGATTCTCTCATACGATCGATTGCCCAAAATAAATTGACTGCTGTCGGGCGTGATGTTCCTAAATAGTTACAATCTCTATTAAACTTCTTCTGAAACTCATAGATATTTATAGCATCGTATTTCTTTGCCGCAAGCGCCAAACCAAACGCAGCTACAATTCCAATTGCAGGCGCTCCTCGTACTTCTAACATAATGATACTTTTCCATACATCTTCAATATTCGTTAATGTTTTGTATTCAGTGACATGCGGCAACTTTGTTTGATTTAATACTGCAATTGCATCGCCTTTCCAACTTACAGATCTCGGAATAGTAATAATTGTACTCATGCTTTTACGCCTCCAACTGTCTGTTGAAATAATGTTCGAAACAGTTGAATATCAGCACCCTTGGCTTCATATTTTATTAGTTCTCTACCTAAGGATAACGCTTGTTTTTTAGCTTGAATTCTATTTTCTTTATTTGCTATCCCATCTAAATCCGCTACATGAGCTAAGCCAATTGTTCTACGAATCAGTTCACATCCGGCAAATCCGACGGCATCAGTAAAGATATTTTGCAAAATAATTGGTAACCATTGTTTTTCTTTCGTATATGCTTCTACACCTTCTCCAATCCATAACTTCGTAAAGTTTTCTACAAAATAACTCCATGTCTTTTCTATATGGAAAAATAGTACACTTCTCTTTTCTTCTTCTCTAGATAAAGCATTTAATAATAGATTTGCAATAAATTGACCGATATCAAACCCAAATGGACCGTACGTTGCAAATTCTGGATCGATCACTTTCGTTTCAGAAGGTGATGAAAAAATACTACCAGTATGTAAATCACCATGAATAAGCGCTTCTTTTCTCGTTAAAAACTTATATTTATATTGTGCTACTTTTAGTTTTAAAGTTTTGTCACTCCAAAGTTCATCAATCACTGACTGTAAATCTGACTCATAATCATTCGTATCATAATGTCCAAATGGATCCGTAAAAACTAAATCTTCTGTAATTTTACTAAGGTCTGGATTTACAAATGTACCTTCTAGTACCCTTTTCTCTTCTGACTGTAAACCGAAATCTGAAGTATAAAACAAAACATGTGCTAGAAAACGACCGATATGCTGGGATAAAAGTGGATATCCTTCTCCATCTATTAATCCTTTTCTTGTAATTGTTAGTCTTGATAAGTCTTCTATTACTGTAACTGCTAACTCTTCATCATGACTGTACACTACCGGAACATAATCTGGCACATACTTCGCAAAAATTTGTAATGCTTTACTTTCAATCGTCGCTCTTTTTATAGACAGTGGCCAGCTCTCACCAACTACTTTCGCATATGGCAGTGCTTGTTTTATTATAATAGACTTCTCTCCATCATCTAATTTGAACACGTAATTTAAATTTCCATCTCCAATTTCATGACAAACTACATTTGCTTTCTTTTCAAAATAACCGTGTTCTTTCGCATATTGTATAGCTGTTGTTTCAGTTAATGAATAATATCCCATCGTCTTCTCCTCCTTTTCATTCAGAGGTTTTTCTAAAATAGAAAAACCCCTTTCCACAAAGAAAGAGGTTTGAAGTTTATCTTCTCCCCTCTTATCTGCCAGAAAGTTTACTTTCTGCTGGAATTAGCACCGTGCCTTTTGGCGTCATAAACGCCCCATTTCACAATGGTATTACGGTCGGTTGCTGGGCTTCATCGGGCCAAATCCCTCCACCTGCTCTTGATAAGAGTTTTATAATTTTTAGAATTTTTAACTTTATGATGAAGACTATACCAAGAATAAAAATCACTTGTCAACATTTTATTTGTATAATTCTGGACGACGATCTGCAAAAACTGGAATTCCTTTACGTACCTCTTTAATTTTCTCGAATTTAAGTTCTCCAAATAAAATTGATTCCTCTTCATTTGCCTCTACCACAACTTCACCCCAAGGATCCACAATTAGAGAATGACCTGCAAACTCATTATTCGGATCCTTTCCTGCTCTATTGCACGCAACAACATAACACTGATTTTCAACTGCTCTCGCCTGTAAAAGCAAACGCCAATGTGCTAAACGTACTAATGGCCATTCTGCTACAACAAATAAAACTTTTGCACCTTTAGCAGTATGAACGCGCATCCACTCTGGAAAACGAATATCATAACAAATTGTACCAGCACACTCTACATCATCTAACTTAAATTCACCTGTCTCATTACCAGCAACTAAATATTTATGTTCATCCATCAGCTGAAATAAATGTACTTTACTATATTCATTGACTAGATTCCCTTCATTGTTTACAACATACATTGTATTTGTAACCCCTTGCTCTGTTTGCTTTGCTATGGAACCACCAACAATATGTACACCATATTGCTTCGACCATTCTTTCAACTTTTCTTTCGTTTCTAATCCATCCGTATCTGCAATTTCAGAAAGTCTCGTTAAATCATATCCTGTTGTCCATAGTTCTGGTAAGACGATAACATCTGGTCTTTCTTTCATCGCTTCACTTATTTTTTTTTTAGCGTTCTCAATATTTTTTTCTACATCTCCAAAGACAATATCCATTTGAATACATGCGACTTTCATTTTTTCAGCCCCATTCTCATTTTTTTCTTTACAAAATACTGGAAAGATTATATCATTTGTCACTAGAATTGTAACAACTTTCAAAAGAGGTGGAAAGTATGAAATTATTTCAACCTTCTGAGATAGTAACATCATTGCCAACACAATTTTTCGCTTCACTTGTTGCAAAAGTTAACAAAGTCGTTGCAGCTGGTCACGATGTTATTAATCTAGGTCAAGGTAATCCAGATCAACCAACACCGCAGCATATCGTTAAAGCTTTACAAGATGCTGCTGAAAAGACCATTCATCATAAATATCCGCCATTTCGCGGACACGAAAGCTTAAAAGAAGCCGTGGCAACATTCTATCAACGTGAATATGATGTAGTAGTAAATCCAAAAACTGAAGTTGCTATTTTGTTTGGCGGAAAGGCTGGATTAGTAGAATTACCAGTTTGTTTTACAAACCCTGGTGATACTATTCTCGTTCCAGATCCAGGCTATCCAGATTATTTATCAGGAGTTGCTTTAGCAAAAGCACAATTTGAAACAATGCCGCTTATTGCAGAAAATAATTTTTTACCGGATTATACAAAAATTGATGACTCTGTTGCGGAGCGAGCAAAGTTAATGTTTTTAAACTATCCAAATAACCCTACCGGCGCTACTGCATCAAAAGATTTTTTTGATGCAACCATTCATTTTGCTAATAAACATAATATATTAGTTGTTCACGATTTTGCTTACGGTGCTATCGGATTCGATGGTCAAAAGCCTGTTAGTTTCTTGCAAGCAGACGGCGCTAAAGATACAGGTATTGAGATTTACACTTTATCGAAAACTTTCAATATGGCTGGATGGCGTATTGCTTTTGCAGTAGGAAATGAAAGTGTCATCGAAACTATTAACCTATTGCAAGATCATATGTATGTTAGTATTTTTGGTGCAGTTCAAGATGCTGCCCGCGAAGCACTATTAGGCTCGCAGTCTTGTGTGGTAGATCTTGTTAATAGTTATGAATCTCGGAGAAATGCTCTTATTTCAGCTTGTCACTCAATTGGTTGGAAAGTAAACATTCCAACAGGATCATTCTTTGCATGGCTTCCTGTTCCAAAAGGATATACATCTGAGCAATTTTCTGACATTTTACTAGAAAAAGCACACGTTGCAGTTGCTCCTGGTGTTGGATTTGGTGAGCACGGCGAAGGGTATGTCCGTGTTGGTCTCTTGCATACAGAAGATAGATTACGAGAAGCAATTAATCGAATTGATAAATTAAATTTTTTCAAAAAGTCATTGACAACATAAAAAATATCTGACAAAATTCAGTTATCTTAAAAATTTAAACATTTCTAAATACTTCTTATCAAGAGCAGGTGGAGGGACGAGCCCGACGAAACCCGGCAACCGATCTACAATTGTAGACACGGTGCTAATTCTCGCAGCGTTACGCTGACAGATAAGGAGCTGGTTGTAAAAAAACCTCTCCTTAGCTGAGAGGTTTTTTTATTTAACTAGGAGGGTATAACAATGAGCGGAATTATAGCGACATATTTAATCCACGATGATTCTCACAACTTAGAAAAGAAAGCAGAACAAATTGCAATCGGTTTAACAATTGGTTCATGGACTCATTTACCACACTTATTACAAGAACAATTAAAACAACATAAAGGCAATGTCATTCATATTGAAGCGTTAGACGAACAAGAACATATTAACTCTTACCTTGGCAAAAAAGTATCACGTGGACTCATTAAAATTCATTATCCATCGCTGAACTTTAGCCCTGACTTACCAGCCATTTTGACAACAACATTTGGAAAACTTTCGTTAGATGGAGAAATTAAACTAATTGATTTAACATTCTCAGACGAATTAAAGAAACAGTTCCCTGGACCAAAATTTGGAATTGAAGGCATCCGAAACCTTTTACAAGTTCAAGATCGACCTCTTCTAATGAGTATTTTCAAAGGGATGATAGGACGGAATATTGGATATTTAAAAACTCAACTACGCGATCAGGCAATTGGAGGCGTAGATATTGTAAAAGATGATGAAATTTTATTCGAAAACTCATTAACACCACTTATAAAAAGAATTGAATCTGGGAAAGAAGTTTTACAATCTGTATACGAAACTTACGGGCATAAAACTTTATACGCAGTAAATTTAACAGGTCGAACTTATGATTTAAAAGAAAACGCGAAACGTGCGGTGGTAGCTGGAGCAGACATTCTTTTATTTAATGTATTTTCTTATGGATTAGATGTACTGCAAGCACTTGTAGAAGACGATGAAATTCCAATTCCTATTATGGCACACCCTGCTGTAAGTGGCGCATATTCATCATCGAAACTATACGGTTTCTCTTCTCCATTACTACTTGGAAAATTACTACGTTACGCTGGTGCTGATTTCTCTTTATTCCCATCACCATACGGCAACGTTGCATTAGAAAAAGAGGAAGCTCTTCTCATTACAGAAGCATTAACTGAGGAAGACCACTATTTCAAGAAAAGTTTTTCTGTTCCATCTGCTGGAATTCATCCTGGTTTCGTTCCCTTTATTTTACGAGATTTTGGTAAGGATGTTGTTATTAATGCCGGCGGCGGGATTCATGGGCATCCAAATGGAGCTCAAGGTGGTGGCAAAGCTTTCCGTGCTGCAATTGAGGCTACTTTACAAGGTAAACCACTCCATGAAGTGGATGAAATAAATTTGCATAGCGCACTACAAATATGGGGAAATCCTTCTCATGAGGTGAAATTATGAGTATTCAAGTATTTTGTGATTTCGATGGTACGATTACAAATAACGATAATATCATGTCCATTATGGAAAAATTCGCACCACCAGAAGCAGAGGAAATAAAGCAAAAAATTTTATCGCAAGAACTTTCTATTCAAGAAGGTGTTTCTCAATTATTTCGATTAATACCTATTAATCTACACGATGATATTATTCAGTTTTTACAAGAAACTGCTGAAATCCGTACAGGTTTTCATGAATTCATACAATTCATTAATGAAAATAACATTTCCTTTTACGTTATATCAGGTGGAATGGATTTCTTCGTCTATCCACTCTTACAAGAAATAATCCCTAAAGAACAAATTTATTGTAATGCAACTGACTTTTCAGGAGAATTTGTTGAAGTGAAATGGCCGCACCCTTGTGACGAGCAATGTCAGCATAGTTGTGGTCTCTGTAAATCATCATTAATTCGTAAACTAAGCTCTAAAGATGATTTTCATATTGTGATTGGAGATTCTATTACTGATTTACAAGCAACAAAACAAGCAGATAAAGTATTCGCCCGTGACTTCCTTATTACAAAGTGTGAAGAAAATCGTATTGCTTATACACCGTTTGAAACATTTCACGATGTTCTAGCTGAACTAAAACATTTGTTGGAGGTGAAATTATGAAACAACTTTTTCGTCAATGGTATGACTTAAGTGAAATTAAAAAAGAATTAACAACTCGGAATTGGTTTCCAGCAACGAGTGGAAATATTTCTATAAAAGTCAGTCATGATCCCCTTACTTTTCTTATTACAGCAAGTGGCAAAGATAAAACCAAAACCACTCCAGATGATTTTTTATTAGTAAATCATCAAGGAGTTCCCGTTTTAGAAACTGAGTTACGCCCTTCGGCAGAAACAATATTGCATACACATATTTATAACAATACGAACGCCGGGTGCGTACTTCATGTTCATACAACTGATAACAATGTCATCACAAATTTGTATAGTGATGCAGTCACCCTTCAAAATCAAGAGATTATTAAAGCTCTTGATATTTGGGAAGAAGGTGCAACGATTAACATTCCTATTATCGAAAATGATGCTCATATCCCGACGCTTGGAGAGAAATTCCGAAAGCATATACAAGGAGATTCAGGAGCAGTATTAATTCGAAACCATGGCATTACCGTATGGGGCCGTGATAGCTTTGATGCAAAAAAAAGATTAGAAGCTTATGAGTTTTTATTCCAATTTCATATAAAATTATTATCAATTCAAGGAGGCGTTTCTAATGGCGCAAATTCGTATTCATGAGGAAAATACTCGTATTGAAAATGAAGTAGCAGTATCAAACTTTCTACAAGGAGAAGATGTTTTATATGAGAAATGGAATATTTCTAAACTTCCTACTCATTTAAAAGAAAATTACTCCTTAACAGATGAAAACAAAGCTGAAATATTAACGTTGTTTTCAAAAGAAATTGCTGATGTTTCAGAGCGCAGAGGTTATAAAGCATATGATGTGATTTCACTTTCAAATAGCACACCTAACCTTGACGAGTTATTAATTAATTTCCAAAAAGAACACCATCATACTGACGATGAAGTTCGCTTTATTGTCAGCGGTCATGGCATCTTCGCTATTGAAGGAAAAGATGGTCGATTCTTTGACGTTGAACTCGAGCCTGGTGATCTTATATCTGTGCCTGAAAATGCAAGACACTATTTCACCTTACAAGATGATCGCCAAGTTGTAGCTATTCGTATTTTTGTTACAACAGAAGGTTGGGTTCCAATTTATTAAGGTAGCTAGTTGAATAAAAGAACTTGGAACCCCTTTTCCAACCTTTTATTCACTCTACATATATACATCCTCCTATGGACCAGGCTTATTTCATAACATTGAAGTAAGCCTGATTTTTTATTTACTAAAATGATTTTTCCCTTTCGTTTGTTTAAATCAAATATCTCGAATCACAATTCCACTTTATCAAGTATATTTCGGAATTTTTTTTGAACATTTATTGAACTTTTTTTGAAATTTTTCTGAAAATTCTGTTTTACGTATGATATACTACAACTAATAAGAAGGAAAAGAATATTGCAAACAGAGGGGGATAATCATGAGTTTACTTATCGCACTTATACTAGGAGTTACATGCGGAGCTATTCCTGTCATTTTAGGAGCTATTATGGAAGAATTAGAAGTTGGTGTTTTAGGTTTTGTTGCATCATGTGTAAGCGCTTTATTTTTCGGTTTATATGGTGCTATTCCTGTTTCTATTCTGTGCGCATTTTATATACTACGCCATGCTCGCGCGAAACAGCTCGGCCCTAATCACATTGCCCAAGTTATTCCATTCCCAATTGAACGATGCCGCCGCGCTTCCAGCCTATAAAGTGAAACTTTAATCAGTGGGAGTTTTACTGCCCACAAATAGCGGGATAAATTATCCAACTTAAATATTATGCCTGCCTAAATAAATAAAAAGTCCTCAAATGAGGACTTTTTATTTATTTTCTTCTAGAAATTGAAACAATTCTTGCAAATGAAGTGCATCTTCACTGTAGCTAACGGATACATGACATGTCCCTTCAATCTCAGCATGCATATAAAGGACAATTCCATCTCGATCATATTTCAATGCCAAATAAAACTCCATTTCCTCTAACATCTTTTTCGAGCTTCGGATAACATAATGCCCTTTCTCATCTCTTCCATATTCAAAATCTGGTCCAAAATCGTATTTTTGTTTAAAAGCTTCTTTTTGCTTATCATTAATCTGTACACAAGTTGCTCGCTGCACAGCATCAATCATCTCGTCAAACTTTTGGAGATCCATTCCATTTACCCCCTTATATACTTTTTGTATAATACTTGTGTTCCGCTATTCTCTTTTCCATCTGCGATTAGCTCTTCATACAATTCCTTCGCTAGGGTTAAACCCGGTACTGGTAATTGTAATTTTTCAGCTTCATCTAAAGCAATCTTCATATCTTTCATAAAATGCTTTACATAAAAGCCAGGTTCAAAATCTCCTTTTAACATTCGAGGAGCTAAATTACTTAATGACCAGCTACCTGCTGCTCCTGTCGAAATACTCTCTAATACTTTATCTGCATTAAGTCCAGCCTTTTTCGCATATGCTACCGCTTCACATACTCCTATCATGTTAGAAGCAATTGCTATTTGATTGCACATTTTTGTATGTTGTCCACTCCCAGCGGGGCCTTGCAACTGAATATTTGTTCCTAGTTTTTCAAATAGAGGTAAGCAAATATCATATATTCTGTTCTCTCCACCGACCATAATTGCTAGTCTTGCTTCTTTAGCCCCAATGTCCCCGCCAGATACTGGTGCATCTAATGTATATATATTCTTGCTTTTCGCAACTTCATTAATACGTTTTGCCAATGTTGGTGTAGATGTTGTAAAGTCAATTGCTATCGTACCTTCATTTGCATGTTCTAAAATTCCATCAATCCCAAAGTACACTTCTTCTACATCATGAGGATAACCAACCATCGTCATAACAACATCAACTTGCTTTACTAACGCTTTCGGTGTATCACACCAAGTCGCACCCTCTTGCACTAAAGAAGCTGCCTTCGCTTTCGTTCTATTATATACATATACTTTATGACCGCCTTGCATTAAATGATGTACCATACTTTTTCCCATTACACCAATACCAATGAAACCTATTGATAAATTTTTATTTTCCATCTTCTCATCCCCTTTGTTCTAATAAATCATTTACCATCTTTCGGAACTCTTTATTAAAATCATCATCCATACTATTTTTCACATTTGAAAATAAAATAACAAAAGTTCCTTTTTCTTTATTAAAATTATTGAAAGTGTTCCAACCAGATAGTACACCATGGTTATGGAAATAATCTGGATATATGTAAAAGCTAAATGCATATTTTCTTTCTTGTGAAGGTGTAAACATCGCTTGTATACTTTGTTCAGAAAGAAGCTTTCCATTTATAATCGCTTCATCTAATTTTTTCATATCCCCTACTGTCGTATACATCTCACCCGATCCATATAACCAGTCCATCCCTAATTTTTGTGCTAGTACAAGCTCTTGATCTTTCTTCACATACCCCTTCGTGAAGTTTTTATCTCCAGGCACCATATTTCCCATACCTGATTCATGCATCTCGGCCTTTGTAAATATATTTTCTTTTACATAGTCTCCTAAAGGCTTTTTCGTTATATTTTCTATAATATAAGCGAGCACCATATAATTATAATCCGTATACTTCCAACCTGTTCCTGGTGGAAACTCTAATTTTTGACTTCCAATCCAAGTTACTAAATTTATACGTGAAGCTACATTAACCTTCCCTTCCCCATTTTCCGGTAAACCAGATGTATGCGTTAATAAGTGATATAACGTGATGTGTTTATCTGCTGGAAATGAAGGAATGTATTTATTTACATTATCTTGGATATTTAACTTCCCTTGTTCTTGTAACTGTAGAATGGATGTAGCAACAACTGTTTTCGTAATAGAACCGATACGATATTTTGTTTGAGGCGTATTTTCTATTTTATTTTGAACATCAGCATATCCATATCCTTTATTCAATATAACATGCTCTTTATCTGTCACCAAAACTGTCCCATTAAATTGCTTTCCTACTAAATACTGATCTAACTTTTGAGATATACTAGCATAATCAATTTTTTGTACTTCTTCTATATTATCCTGTACCTCTGACTCAATAGCAGGAGTTACCTTTGTTGTTAATACTGCTTGTTCCTTTGGATCGGGACTATAGAGAAAATAGTATACTCCGCCGCAAACTACAGCAGACAGTGAAGCCATAACCGTTATTTTTTTTATCATATTGTTCCTCCGTAATTACTTCATGTGAACTACCCACCACTTAGTCTCTCTTGCGAGCTTACTTGAAGTGGGAGCTTCTCGGTTAAAATGGTCCCCCATATTCTATTATCAAGTAATAAAAAAAAATCGCAACAATTTGTTGCGAAAAATCACATTTTTTCTTTTCTATATATACATACTTGATTTTTCCCATTTTTTTTCGCTTCATATAACGCAATATCCGCTCTTTGCATTAACTCTTCTCTTGTAATCCCTTGCTCATATAACGCAACTCCAAAACTCGCTGTTAATTTCGAAATTCCAGAGAAATGCTTTGTTTCAATGAAAAATCGCAATGATTCCGCAACTTGAAACGCTTCTTTTTCTACCGTATTTGTCACTAATATTATAAATTCCTCTCCTCCCCATCTTGCAAATACATGTTGATCTTCAACTTTAGATTTCATAAGATCTGCAAGTTGTACTAATGCTAAATCGCCAAAATCATGACCATATGTGTCATTTACTGATTTAAAATTATCTATATCAAACAAAATAAGTGCAACTTTTTCATCATTACGTAATACATTCTCCCACTCTGTCTCCAATATTTGTTGGAATTTCAAGCGATTATATATTTCTGTCAATGAATCTATCATAGCCAATCTTTCTTGCTCTTGATAGATTTCATCTAATTCTGTAATCTCTGTGCATTTTACTATAAATCGCGATAAGTCTTCTGGTAATGGTGTCGCACGTAATAGAAAAGTAAATGCTTCTCCTTCATAATTGTACATTTTAATTCTTCTTCCATTTGATAAAGTATCATCCAGCCATGTTATATCGTGAGTCGTCGAATAATATCCGTTCTCTCTAATAAGATGTTCTGCAAACACTAAATGTTGTTCACGATACGTAAATAAATTATCATGTCCGAAGAATTGTAAAAAATTCGTATTACAATCAACAATCTCATCATCTTCTACTATAAATAATAAATCATTTTGAAAATCAAACATCGTTTGAAGCAATTCTTGTTGTAAACCTACTTGCCGCACTAAAGAAAGTTGATATAAACTCTTATTCACTTCCTCTAGTACCACTTGTGGAGTTACTGGTGCTATAACAATATTACGTATTCCTAACAGTAGTAAATCTGCAAACTGATTATCTATCTGTTGATCCCAAATGATAATGAATGTGCTCTGTGAATTATATATATTCTTTATATATTTTATTTGAGCAAAATCTGTTACGTACATAATTACAATATGTGGTCTAGTTCTATGAAACAATATTTCTCCTTCTTCAAAACTATTTGCTATAAACATACATTTTGGATGGACGTTTTCTATCGTTTGTTGATGTGTACATCCATCTTCTATATAAAGGACATTCAACTGAAGATCTTGTAATACATTTTGGAAAACAGTATTCTCTAATAAAAAATGTAGTATGTTCATCACTAGTCTTCACTCACTTCATATATCTTGTTTTACTGAATTCCTCACAATCATTTTATAAAGAATTGTGAGGAACTCATATTAACAAGCTAATTGAGAATGTTATCTTCGCTTATCTGCTCTGGAAATTCCTTTTTTAGTGTATGATTATATGAATTGTATCGTTTGTATGAATGCCCTGCCTTACTATTTAAAACTTGACAATTAAAATAAAGGTATTATATTCTTAAATTCAATAACTTACAAAATGTAAGTAGAGTATATTACATTTATTTTATATTAAGTTGATATGTAATTTGGAGGATATATAATGACAAACAATGACTTTTTTAACGTTTTATATGAACGCACATCTACACGTGCATTCAACCCTGAAAAAGAAATTTCATCTACAGAGTTACATGAAATTTTAAAAGCAGCTGCGCAAGCACCTTCTGCTTGGAACTTGCAACACTGGAAATTCCTTGTTTTCCAAGGCGAAGATGTACAAAAACGATTACACCCAATTGCTTATAACCAACAACAAATTCTTGATGCTTCTGCCGTAGTCGCTATTTTAGGTGATTTAGAGGCATATAAAAATGTTGAACCTGTTTACGGTCCAATTGTAGAACAAGGATTTATGAAAGCAGACGCAAAAGAGCGCTTAGCTAAAAATATTGAATCTGCATATACTCGTGAGCAATACCCACGAGATGCTGCCTTTTCAAATGCTGCTTTAGCAGCAATGCAACTTATGCTTGCTGCTAAAGCAACTGGCTGGGATACTTGCGCAATTGGTGGTTTCAACCCACAAGCACTAATGGAAGAATTTAATGTTTCATCTCGTTACGTACCAATTATGCTTATTACAATTGGTGAATCCACTTTAAAAGGTCACCCTGCACCGCGCATGAGCGTAGAACAAGTAAGTGAATGGGCGAAATAATAAAAACGAAGGTAATTTCATTACCTTCGTTTTTTTATATTCTGTCACACATCCGTAATATTACAATGTATTATTCGACATCTACACATAGAGAAATTGTAATTTTTACGCTATCACTATAAACAAATATGGCGTTTTGTGTCGAAATTTGTTAAAGCATTGAAATATAACCGTGTATTTTTGTTACAATTGTGATACAATGATAACAAATAGATAACAAGAGAGGGATTTTCATTGAGTTCATACGGAAGCTTTATCGCACTTTTAAGTTACATAGTAACTGTACTACTGCTATATTTTATTGGCGATGCTGCAAACATATCAGTGTTACAATTCCCAAAAGAAGAAGCGTTACAATTAGAAGCAGAAAAACACACTGCACGATCCATTGCACCACTACTCCTAGCTCTTCCTGTATATATCATCGTTTTATATAAAAGCAAAAAAGTGTAAAGGCTACCTAATTTATTTCATTGAGGTGGTCTTTACATTTTTTTGTGATATTTCCCCTATTTTAAACATCATTCCATACTAAATACCCATCTAGTCATTTAAAATGAGAAAATCCCCTAGAAAAATTTTCATTATCTGTCCAGTCACCGACTACCGAACTTACATAGATTATAAGTGTGAAGGGGGTGATGAGGATTATGTTTGGATCATTTGGATGCTGTGATAACTTTAGAGACTGTCATCATCGTGAAAGAGAGTGTGACCATCGCGAACATCGCGAGAAAGAGAGAGAAGAAGTTAGACCACAACGAGCTGCTGTATGTAACGTACTTGCACATCTTTCTATAGGCACTGAGATTTCGCTTCTTAAACTAAAAGGAAATGGAACATTCCGCAATTTAGTTTTTGAGGGGTTCTGTAACGGTATTGCTCTATTCTCTGCATTAAGAAGAGATGACGACAAAGACAACAACAAAGATGATAAGAATGGAAACAATCGTAATGACGATAGATTTGAAGGGATTTTACGTGTTTGCCCAGAAGATGTTATCGCAATTGCTCTTTAAGATAAGTTTAAACAATAAAATCACCTAAGGTATATGTAGCAAAAAAACCTGAGACCGATTTCAAATCGACTCAGGTTTTTTTACTATTATATGCTTTTAACTAATTCAACAACTTCTTCAGCAGTTGACATTGTTAATGCTTTTTCTGCTAATGTTTCCATTTCTGCTTTTGACAACTTGCTTAGTTGTGTTCTTGCAGGAAGGATAGATGTTGCACTCATACTGAACTCATCTAAGCCTAATCCTAATAATAATGGGATAGCAAGTGAATCTCCCGCCATCTCACCACACATACCAGCCCATTTGCCCTCTTTATGAGCAGCATCGATAACCATTTTTACAAGACGTAAAATAGATGGGTTATATGGTTGGTATAAGTAAGCTACTTGTTCGTTCATACGGTCTGCAGCCATTGTGTATTGGATTAAGTCATTTGTTCCAATAGAGAAGAAATCAACTTCTTTTGCGAACTGATCAGCTAATACTGCTGAAGCTGGAATTTCAACCATCATACCAACTTCAATAGAATCAGAAACAGTTGTACCCGCTTTAACAAGTCTTTCTTTCTCTTCTAATAAGATTGCTTTCGCTTGACGGAACTCATCAAGAGTTGCAATCATTGGGAACATAATTTTCAAGTTACCGTATACGCTAGCACGAAGTAATGCACGAAGTTGTGTACGGAACACATCTTGCTCATCAAGACATAAGCGAATTGCACGGTATCCTAAGAATGGGTTCATTTCTTTTGGTAAATGTAAGTATGGAAGTTCTTTATCTCCACCGATGTCAAGTGTACGAACAACGACTGGTTGATCTTCTTTTACACCTTCAAGAACTGCTTTATACGCTTCGAACTGCTCTTCTTCTGTTGGAAGATTGTCACGGCCCATGTATAAGAATTCTGTGCGGTATAAACCAACGCCTTCTCCGCCATTATCGATAATACCTTGTACATCATTTGGTGTTCCGATATTAGCAACAAGCTCAACGTGATGTCCATCACTTGTTACAGTTGCTTGGTCTTTTAATTTTGCCCATACAACTTTTTGCTCTTCAAATTTCGCTTTCTTTTCTTCAAAAGAACGAAGAGTTTCTTCAGATGGGTTTACAATTACTTCTCCATCTAAACCGTCAATGATTACGATATCGCCGTTTTGGATTTTCTCCATAACAACTTTCGTACCAACAACAGCTGGAATTTCCATAGAACGAGCCATAATTGCAGAGTGAGATGTACGTCCACCGATATCAGTTGTGAAACCTTTTGCATACTTACGATTTAACTGAGCTGTATCAGATGGTGTTAAATCTTCAGCAATGATGATTACTTCTTCAGAAATTGTACCAGGGTTTGAGAAGTTAATTCCTAGTAAATGTGCAAGAACACGTTTTGTTACGTCGCGAATATCCGCAGCACGTTCTTTCATGTATTCGTTATCCATGTTTTCAAACATAGAAATAAACATTGATGCAACTTCATCCATTGCAAATTCAGCATTTACTTTTTCGCCATTTACTTTATCTTTTACTGGATTTACTAATTCCGGATCATTTAATACTAATAAATGTGCTTCAAAGATAGCAGCTTTATCAGCACCTAGCTCAGCAAAAGCATGGTCCTTAATAGCTTCTAGTTCAGATTTTGCTTTCTCAAGCGCAGCGTCTAAGCGTGCAATTTCAGCAGCTTCGTCTGTAATTGATTTCTTTTCAATGTTAAATTCAGGATTCTCAAGTCTGAAAGCCTTTGCAATAGCAATCCCACTTGATGCAGCGATCCCTTGAATGTTAAGAGTCATTATTCTCCTAATCCTTCGTTTTTCATAGTTTCTTCGATAGCTGCTAGTGCTTGAGCTGCATCATCACCATTTGCAGTGACCTTAATTTCCGCGCCTTGTTGAATTCCTAAAGACATAACACCCATGATTGATTTTAAGTTAACGTTTTTTCCGTTATACTCTAAGTTGATGTCAGAACCAAATTTGCTTGCAGTGTTTACAAGTAGAGTTGCTGGACGAGCATGAATTCCTGAGTCGCTAGTTACTTTAAAGATTTTTTCCATGATAATTTATCTCCTTCAAATACAGTATTTTTTTAGTTGTATAGACGTGAGTACTACATCATCTATTGTATATAATAGGCGATGTTCGGTCAACCACATCGCCTATTATAATTATAAACATTTTGCGTCAAATTCCTACTGAATGTCAATAATAGCGTTTTCGCCCTTCTTAACATTTCCATCTTTTTTCAATTCGACTTGTTGCCCTTGTTGTAAATTCGTAAAGACGATTGGTGTAATAATAGATGGTGCATTTTCTTTTACAAATGCAAGATCTACTTTTAATAATGGTTGTCCTTGCTTCACTTTATCACCTTGTGCTACAAGCGCTTCAAAGCCTTCACCATTTAATTTTACAGTATCAATACCGAAGTGGATTAAAATTTCTTTTCCGCCTTCAGACTGAATACCAATCGCATGTTTTGTAGGGAATACATTTACAATCTCACCATTAACCGGAGAAACTACTGTTCCTTCTGTTGGCTCAATCGCAAATCCATCTCCCATCATTTTCCCTGAGAATACTTGGTCAGGTACTTCTGTAATCGGTAAGATTTTCCCTTCAATTGGTGAAACGATTGTTTCATTTTCATCAACCTGTTGAGGAGCTTCTTCCACTTTTACAGGCGCTTCTTTTTCCACATGAGGTGTACGACCCGACATAATATCATGAATTTGTGATTTTAACGTGTCAGATTTCGGTCCGAAAATAGCTTGAATGTTATTTCCAACTTCAAGTACACCGGCTGCTCCAAGCTCTTTTAAACGGTCTTTATTTACATTTTTTTGTTCGTTAACTTGAACGCGTAAACGAGTAATACAAGCATCTAACGAAGCAATGTTTTCTTTACCACCAAGTGCTACTAATACTTCACGTGGAAGTTCTCCTGCTTCTGTTTTCCCTGCGCCTTCATTAGCATTCGCTACTTCACGACCAGGTGTTTTTAAGTTCCATTTACGGATTGCGAAACGGAATCCGAAGTAGTAAATAACTGCTAGTACAAGACCAACAATAATTACCCACCACCATGCCGTACGACCTGGTAGTACACCGAATAATATGAAGTCAATTAAACCACCAGAGAATGTCATACCAATTTTAACACCTAAAATTTGCATTGTCATAAATGATAGACCAGCGAATACTGCATGAATTCCGAATAATACTGGTGCTACGAATAAGAATGAAAATTCAAGCGGTTCTGTAATACCTGTTAAGAAAGATGTTAATGCAGCAGATCCTAAAATACCAGCTGCTAATTTTTTATTTTCCGGACGTGCTTCATGGTACATTGCTAAAGCTGCTGCTGGAAGACCGAACATCATGAACGGATACTTACCAGTTGTAAATGTACCTGCTGTTAATTCTACGCCGTCTTTTAACTGTGCCATAAAGATTTTTTGGTCACCACGGATTAATTCGCCAGCTGCATTTGTATACTGACCGAATTCGAACCAGAACGGTGAATAGAAAATATGATGTAATCCAAATGGAATTAATGAACGTTCGATTAAACCGAATATAAATGCTGCTATCGTTCTATTTGCATCAATCATTTGATGTGAGAACGTATTTAAGCCACCCTGAATGTATGGCCAAATGAAGCACATGATAATACCTACCACTAAAGAGAATGTTGCAGTTGCGATTGGTACGAAACGCTTACCTGCAAAGAAACCTAAGTATGATGGTAATTCAATGTTGAAGTATTTATTATAACAATATGCCGCTACTATCCCGACGATAATACCACCAAACACTCCTGTTTGCAGCGTTGGAATTCCTAATACGTTTGCATATGCTGGATCTGAAAATCCAATTTTTACTGGATCTGTTCCAGTGCTTGTTACTTTCACTAGTTTATCTACTTCTAAGAATACACTCATCGTTTTGTTCATAATTAAGTATCCGACGAACGCTGCTAAACCAGCTACTCCGTCTCCACCAGCTAAACCGATCGCTACCCCAACTGCGAATAATAGCGCAAGGTTAGCGAAAATAATATCGCCAGATTGTTCCATAATTTTTGCAACCATTACGAACCAATCTGCTTTTAAAGCAGGGATAACATTTGTTAGTTGTGGATTTTGAAATGCATTACCAAATCCAAGTAAAATACCTGCTGCCGGTAAAATCGCTACTGGAAGCATAAGCGCTTTTCCGACTTTTTGAAGAACACCAAAGATCTTCTTAAACATGGAAACCCTTCCTCTCTTATCTATATTGATACTTTTCGACAAACGCCAAAAAGGCATGAGGAAAAAAAAGATAGAACGATAGCTATACAAAGGGTAGTATGTCCCTTTCTTTAGCTTACATTCCCAACTTTTCTCCACTCATGCCTGATCGAATCAGTAACACGTGTCAAAAATAGGATTACGTATAAGTTCACTATAATTAAAGCAAACGTTTTCGTTATTTACCTTAATGTGTTTGTCGAATTTTGTATAACTTTGCAATAGTTATTATACATAACTATTGTAAGCGATTCAATCATTTTTTTTAACGTTTTCATTTTAGACAAAAATATATGTCTTTTTACACATGTTCTGCTTTCACTAATCGTTGTAAATGCATCGTTAAATAAATACTCTCCGCTTCATAAACAGGAAGTTGTAATTCGTTCTGCATTACTTTGACTAGCTTCCACGCCAAATTGTAACAAACTGGATATTCTAATTTTAATAAATCAGCAAAACTTTGTGCTTCTTCTACTTTTTCTCCTTTTTTCACCCGTTCAATAGCATATTGTAAATGGCGAATAAGGCGTAAATAATGAATGCTTTCTTGGTCTAATGTAATTTGTAGGTTTGTCTCAATTAAAGACACAAGTTGTGCAATAAGACGAGAATTTTGATTAACAGAAGATAAATCAGAGTTTGTAAGCGAGCTATAAATATGGAGTGCGATAAAGCCAACTTCTCCTTCTGGTAATGTAATTTGCAAACGAGAATTTAAAAGTTTCACAACTCCTTCAGCAATTTCATATTCCTCTGGATATAGCATTTTCGTTTCAACTAAAAAAGGATTATCTATTGTAAGTCCTTGTTTCAGCCTTTTAATTGCAAAAGAAATATGATCTGTTAAAGCGATATGAATATGTTCATTTAATGGAGACTCCGCTTTTTCTTGAATGTATAACATAATATCATTCATCAATTCAATTAGCTTTTCACTCACATGCGGCACTAAAAGTTTGTATTGTTCTCGATCACGTTCATTTTTTAAAACAAACATTTTCTCAATTTGTTCTTGCTCCAACACATCTTCAGCCTTTTTTCCAAATCCAATTCCTTTACCGATCACTACTACTTCCTCGTGTTCAGGATGGCTAGCAATGATGACATTATTATTTAAAACTTTTTTAATTTCTAGATAATTACTCATATAACACCACCCTCGTACTTAAATAGCCTACTTTTATGTTACAGAACATTCTTCTTTGTCGTCAATGTAAAACATCTACCATTTGATAAAAATTCATTTTTTAGACATGTTTGTATATGATGCGTATAATGTAAGAGCAACTGTACATAGAAAGGAGATAGCAACATGATTAAAATGTTTGTAAGTGATATTGACGGTACAATGATGCAGCATGGAGGTCTGATTGATGAACAGGATGTTGCGGCACTTCGCAGTCTTGCTGAGCAAAATGTTATTCTTTGCTTCGCTTCTGGACGACTTGATAATGAAATCGCAGACTTAATGAAAGCTGTAAATACAAATTTCCATCGTATTAGTGTAAATGGTGTGTTTGTATACACTAATGAAAATAAGCAACTATTATCCGCAAATTTTGATTCCAGCATTCTTCCTGATTTACTAGCTATGACAAATCAAGACCCTTATTTCCGTTATGTAAGTGATGAGCATAATTACTATATTGAAGAAAAGACACCTTTTATTCATGAACTCGAAAAACAAGTAGCAATGACTTCTGTTGAAGAACCAAATTTATTACAGAAAATCGATGATACAATTTTTCCAAATAAAATTTCTATCGGTGGAACAAAAGAAAACTTACAACTCCTTCAAAAAAAGATCGATGAAAAATTCCATGGAAAAGTTAGTACTTTCATTTCAGCTGAACAATGTTTAGATGTAATGCCACCAAATATTAGTAAAGGTTCTGCTATTTCTGTTTTATTACAAGAGTTTCAAATACAACCAGAGGAGGTTGCATGCATAGGGGATTCTTACAATGATATTCCAATGTTTTCCTTAACTCCTCATAGTTTTGCTATGTCTCAAGCTGATGATGCGGTAAAAGAGCACGCTCACTATGTAGTAGATGCTGTCAAAGATGCCGTTAACCAAGTACTTGTTTATAATGAAGAAGCAAATAAAAATACGACTCGATCCTTATAAGGATGAGTCGTATTTTTATTTCTTTACATGTTGAAAACATCAAAGTTCACTGTACTTCACAAACTGAAATATATTACTTGTTACGTGCGATGTTCGTAATAAACTTGTAACGATCCCCACGATAAATACATTTCACATACTCTAACGGTAACTCACCTTCTGAATATGACCATTGACGCATTACAAGTACAGGCGCCTTTTTAGGAATATGCAGATGTTCAGCTTCATTATCCGTTGCAATTGAAGCTTCAATTGATTGAGTAGCGCGAACAAGCTTAAAGCCCAGTTTTTTCTCTAAATGTTCATATAAAGATTGTTGTAATATTTCTTCGTTAATATCTTTCACAAGAGTTGGCGACAAATATGTCGTCTCAAATGCAATCGGTTCGTCATCAGCTAAGCGCGTACGCCTCACTTCATAAACCGATTCTCCCTCTTGTATTCTCAGCCGGTCTGCTATTTTAGCAGTAGCTGGAACTAGGCGGAAACTTAATAACTGGCTGCTCGGTTTCATACCACGAGATATCATATCTTCTGTGAATCCCGTCATTCCTTGCAACTTTTGCTCCACTTTCGGAAGTTGGACGAACGTTCCAATCCCACGTTTCCGGTATAAATAACCTTGTTCCACTAAGTTATTAATCGCCTGTCTGATTGTCATACGACTCACTTCGAACTTATCACAAAGTTCATTCTCAGACGGAATTTTATCTCCCGGCTTCCATTCGCCTTCCTCAATTAGCTGTTTCACCCACTCTTGAATCTGATAATAAATCGGAAATGGTGAATACTTGTCGATGTTCATCAGCAATCGCCTCACTGCATAAAGATAGAGCTTCTGGATCTGCGATTACGGTTACATTCGGATGACGTTGTAAAACTGTAGCAGGACACGCCTCACTATATTCACCTTGCAATAATTCTTTAATAGCTTCTGCCTTTTTAGATCCCATAGCAACAAGTAGAATTTGTTTCGCTTTCATAATACTTCCAATTCCCATTGTAATCGCATGAGTCGGCACATCTTCTTCATTTTCAAAGAAGCGAAGGTTTGCTTGGCGTGTAGATTCTGTTAATTCTACAATGTTAGTTGGAGAATTAAATGGTGTTCCTGGCTCATTAAATCCGATGTGACCGTTTTCACCGATTCCAAGAATCTGTAAGTCAACTGGGTTAGCTACTAGAATGCCTTCATAACGCTTGCACTCTTCCTCTAAATCACTTGCCATCCCATTCGGTACATAAGTTTGTTTAAATGGAAGATGATCAAACAACTGTTCTTGCATGAAATAGTGATAGCTGTTTTTATCTTCGTGTGGTAAATTTACGTACTCATCTAAGTTTACAGTGGTTGCATGACTTGTATCAAGTTTATTTTTTCGCATTTCTGCATAAATACCTAATGGAGAGCTTCCTGTAGCCATTCCTAAAGTTGGATTTTCTTTTGATTTTACAATCTCTTTAATTAACTTATAACCTGCTCCTGCTAATTCTTCTGGAGTTTTTACAACTAGAATATTCATCTAATTACTTCCCTTCCTTCATATGAATTCCTAAACGAACCGTATCATATACATGTAATTCTTCAGTCATAACAACAAAGTCTGCATCTTTACCTACCGCTAACGCGCCTTTATTATTTAATCCAAATTCTTCTGCTTGGTTAACTGATGTCATTAACACTGCCTCCTCGATTGAACATCCTGTAAATTCAATTACATTTCGGAAAGCTTGATCCATTTTTAAAATACTACCAGCTAACGTTCCATCTTCTAATCGGGCACTGCCATCTTTTACATGTACTGGCTGTCCGCCAAGCTCATATAATCCTTCTTCAAGACCTTTTGCACGCATTGCATCTGTAATGACACTTACTTTTTTCGGTCCTTTTAATTTATATGCTAATTTCACCATATCAGGGTGAATGTGAATACCATCTGTAATTACTTCAACCATTACATCTGGATTTAATAACACATGACCAACAACTCCTGGTTCACGATGATGTAATCCACGCATTTGATTGTATAAATGTGTTGCATGTGTAATTTTTCTATTTTTCAGTTGTGCATCAATTGCATCTGTATGCCCCATTGTGCCAACAACACCTGTTTCAGCAAGATACTGTTCAAACTCTAACGCACCTTCTTCTTCCGGTGCATATGTTACTAATTTAATTAAATTACCGCTTGCTTCCTGCCATTGTTTAAATTGCTCGATACTCGCAGGAACAATATGTTCAAGTGGTTGTGCACCCGCACGTTTTTTTGAAACATATGGTCCTTCTAAGTGAATATATTCGAAATGTGCTCCTTTGTCTTTCGCTTCCTTCGCAGCACTTAGCGCCGCTTCAATCGCTTCTGGAGCTTGTGTCATTGTTGTTGGGAAGTAAGTTGTAACTCCTTCTTTTAACATTTCTTTACCAAGAGTTACTAATCCATCGCTATTTGCATCCATCGCATCAATATCGTATCCACCATGAATATGAACATCAATCATACCTGGAATCACAATCTTTCCTGCCACATCTAACACAGTTTCATTTTCTTGTGATACATATTGAGCCATCAAACCAATTTCTTTAACTGTTTCTGTGTAACGAATAAATCCGTTTTCCACTACTTCTTTACCTGTATAAATTTCGGCATTGATGACAACTTGCGTTTTCATTTTCATCGACCCTTTCCCATGAAATACCTACTTATTATTATTACCTTATTCGCCTAATTCCATCTTAATATACACACAAGTAGTTGTCTATACATTCTAATGAAATTTCCTCTTCGTTCAGCGAAAAAAGGAAATTGATTTCTTTTTCATTCTAATATATATTATCCATTTTTACCAAAATGGATAATAACCTCTTATATAATTAGTTACTTAAGTAATGGCATAAGACCGCTTGCCCCCATAGTAATATGTTCACCATCTGTTTCTATTTCCACAGTTCGCTTGTTTGTTCCATATATCATTATACCACGCTGTTTTAATCGTCTTACTACACTCTGATGAGGATGCCCATATGGATTTCTACTCCCGTACGAAAGAATAGCGAATTGTGGATCTACTTTTTTTAAGAATGTTTCACTCGTTGAAGTATACGAGCCATGATGCCCAACTTTTAATACATCTGCATGTACATCAAATTGCTTTAATATTTCATTTTCCGTCCGTATATCAGCATCACCCATTAATAAAAAGTCCGCTTTACCATATCGAATCTTTAACACAATTGAGGACTCGTTATTCTCGTCTTTCGATTTACCATTGTTTAATACTTGTATAGAAACATGTGGATCTAGCGGTATGTATTGTCCTTCCTTCACTGAAATGAAAGGAATGCCCCTTTTTTTAATGTTATTTCGATACGTATGATAAGTAAATGAACTATATGTTTTCCCGCTATCTAATACGAGGGAAACTGGCATTTGCTCTACAATTGGAATAAGTCCTCCTATATGGTCCATATCAGGATGAGTACTTACAATCACATCTAAATGATTAATTCTTTTTTCAATTAGTTTTTGAATAATGACCTCTCCCGCTTCATAAGGACCCCCATCTATTAACATCGTTTGACCATTTGGCAATGTAATAAGTGTCGCATCACCTTGTCCAACTTTTAAAAAACTCACTTTCATTTTACCGAAATGTTGCCGCTGCATATGTATAGAAGACGCAGTATGAATAGACATCATATATCTTTTAGCCGATGCGCTGTTTAACGAAAAACATAATAAAACAGAAACCAACAATAGAATACTCCGTACACCTTTCATAACTCGTCTCCTTTTTTCATTTAGTATGGCACGCTCTGTAATTGATATACAAAAAAAGCTTAGCAAAATGCTAAGCTTTTATTTTGATAATTCCTGTAAAGAACCAAAGAATAAATCTGCTTCATTCATTTGTTCATTTTCTTCCGAAAGAGGTGGTAAATCATCTAATGTTTTCAATCCAAACGTATCTAGAAATTCTTTCGTCGTTCCGTATAAAATAGGGCGCCCTGGTCCTTCCGCTCTTCCCGTTTCTTTTATAAGTAAGTGTGAAACTAACGTTTGTAATGCCTTATCCGTTTTCACACCTCTAATCTCTTCCATTTCTGTCCTTGTAATCGGTTGACGGTACGCAACGATTGCCAACGTTTCAAGAGCTGCTTGAGAAAGTGAAGCCGCGGTTGGAGTATCTATTAATTTTTGATAGTACGAAGCATGTTCTTTCTTTGTTGCAAAACGATACACTTTTGCATATTGTACAATTTGCAAACCGCGATTCGATCCTTCGCATTCTTTTTGCATTTCCTCTATACTGTTTATTACTTCTTCCACTTCAACTTCCAGAACTTTAGCTATCTGTTCCGGATAAATCCCTTCGTCACCTGCAACAAATAAAAGCCCTTCAATAATCGATTTTTGTTCTTTTCTATCCATTTTACGAACTCCTTTCTCCTATTTCCCATAAAAAACACACATAAAAAAACCGAATCACAGTAAATGCGTTCGGTTCAATATTTCTTCTCTCGTTCCAAACGATACATTAAAACCTAACATGAGATAAAATATTTCTATCCCATCTTCACATCAACTCTATACGGATTTATTAGAGCTTGATACGAAAATTTCATCAAAATTATGTTCCTGCTCAATTATGATTTGTTGATTTTTCATTAGCTCAAGAACCGCTAAAAATGTTACAACCATTATTTCACGTTCTTCATCAACAAACAAATCATAAAAGCTTTGACGACCGCCTCTTACTTCTAACTGTTGTAGAATATCAGTCATTCGCTGTGCAATTGGTATTTCTTGGCGAGTAATTCGCGTTGTTACGGGGGTTTTTGCTTTTTTACGACGCATTAGCTTTTGAAATGCCGCTAACATATCATATAACGTAACATCAAGAGGTAAGCTTGTCTCCTCTTCTTGTTGAAATGATGTAAAATCAATTGGCGGACGTGTATATAGCTGTGCTCTTTCTTGTTCTCTTTCTTTTAACTCAGTAGCAACTTGCTTATATTTCTTATATTCAATTAACCTCTCCATCAATTCTTGACGAGGATCATCTATAAAGTCTTCACCGTTATCAGGTACATCTTCTTCTTGTTTCGGTAACAACATTTTACTTTTAATTTGTAATAACGTTGCAGCCATTACTAAATACTCACTGGCAACATCTAATTGTAATTCTTTCATCGTATGGACATAAGATAGATATTGCTCTGTAATTTTCGCTACAGGAATATTATATATATCAATTTCGTAACGATTTATTAAGTGTAACAATAGATCTAAAGGCCCTTCAAAAGCCTCTACTTTAAAATTATACTGCACAAAGCATCCCACCACATTTTTTCTATAACACCATAAGTATAGAGCATACTCATGTTCTATCCAACCTTTTTAAGAAATTTAATTAAAAATAGACCTATGCCCATGTCATAATGCCCACCGCTTCATATGATAACAATGTAGTAAGAACAATGTAGGAGGTCAAAAAACTATGGGTCACGTTGATTGCGGTTTTAGCGGTGGGTTCGCATTACTTGTTGTACTGTTCATTTTACTAATCATTGTAGGAGCAGCTTGCTTCTGCTAATAGGACGCAATAAAGCGACTAGGGATATTTCCCTAGTCGCTTATTGTTAATATTTCTATGATAAACTGTACATATAACCGTTAGACAGGAGCGAATAAAATGTATCCTACCGAGTACATACAATTTTTAATTCATTTTCACGGAGACTATGATTATTTTGAATGTCATGAAATATTAGAAGAGTATTGGAAATTAAAACCTAGAGGAGAACGCGACAATTACTTAGTCGGTCTCATTCAAATTGCTGTTTCCTTATACCATCACAGACGATCCAACTGGAATGGTGCAGAGAAGATGATAAAAAGCGCAATAGCACTTTTAGAAAAGAACAGTACATCTTTACATCAATTAGGAATAGATCATAAACAACTTATGTTCTTATTAAATGAAAGATTACACTATATCCACAAAAAGGAAATTTTTGCGCCGTTATTTTTACCCTTATTAGACGTATCGTTAGAAAAACAATGCATACAGTTATGTAAGAAACAAAACCTCTCTTGGAAAGATGTGAACGTCATTCCTGGTGAATACATCATAAGTAAGCACACATTGCGTGATCGAACAGAAGTCATTTCTGAGCGACACGAGCAACTACAAAAAAGAAAGCAGAGATAATAAACTACTTATCCCTGCTTTCATGAATGTATATTTTGTTCAAGCTCTTTACACTTTTTGCAAAAACTTGCTGTTTGCTCATTTCCGCAAATTGTAAACTCAAGAAATTTACTCTTAAGCTCTTGAACCATCTTCGTCCCAATCCCCATATGACGGTGAGACGGATTCACGCTCAAATGCTGAATTTCCAATACCTGATCTTCTTTTTTTATAATCCCCATTATCCCAACAAAATCTTCATTTTGTTTCCACAAATACAATTGCCAATCCTCTTTCGCTTCATATTCTTTCATTGTCAATTGTAATGTTTTTACATCTTTTTCAGTTGGCATAAATGAAAGAAGCCCCATTGCAATTTTTTCATAACTTTTTTTAAAACGAATTAACATAACCCTTATCCCTTCTTACAAAAGTTACAAACTATTTATCCCCTCAATCACTCTTTTCATATCACATTCATTCTACAATATTTTTACCAGAGTGAGAAGGGGCTGAAACAACTTGATAATCATACAAAGCGTTAAGAAGAAAGTCAAATATATGTTTCCACGCTATTTCTTTCTATTACACCGCTCAAAAAAGAGACAATACTATATAGGAACTAAAAGGAAAATCCCTTTCTCATCACATTTCACTTATTAACCACTTTTGAACAAAGTAGTTCTACCAAAAGCAATATGTTAAGAGAAATACATTTATTGAAGCATATAATTCGTACTCCATCCTATGTATTTTGTTAAAAGTTTGTTCTCATGAACAATATAATTTAACGTTAGTAGCCGCCCTATTTGTGTCATATACTTTAAAATATATACCAATCCCTGTTTATAGGAAATAAAAAAAGAGAGCAAAATCGCTCTCCTTTTCTCGTAACTTATTCTTCCCAAACTTTAACTTCTTTCATTACATCGCCTTGACGCATGTTTAATACTGTTTCAATACCGCTTGTTGCTTTACCGAATACAGTATGTACGCCATCTAAATGCGGTTGTGGCTCATGAACAACAAAGAATTGGCTACCACCTGTATTACGGCCAGCATGTGCCATAGAAAGTGAGCCAACAAGATGTCTATGAGGATTTCCATCAGTTTCACATGGGATAGAGTAACCTGGGCCACCTGCTCCTGTGCCTGTTGGGTCTCCACCTTGGCTTACGAAGCCAGGAATAACGCGGTGGAATGTCACACCATCATAAAATCCTTGCTCTGCTAATTTTTTAAAGTTTTCTACTGTTTTTGGTGCCTCTTCTGGGAAAAATTCTAAATCGATTTTTTCGCCATTTTCCATTAATATGTATCCTAAAGTTTTCATATGTATATGTCTCCTTTCAACTATCTCAGCACTATATTACCATATTCATGACGAGAAACAAAAAGAATCCGACAATCTGCATACTTCTTTTTTGAAATGTGGAAGAAGCTAGGTGACAAATAAGAAAAATATACTATAATAACTGTGTTGCCCGAAAATTTAAGAAAGAGAAAGGGAGCGATTTTTCGTGAAAACGAAATTACTAGCTCTGCTATTAGCTGTAGCCGTATTTATTATGCCAACAGCTTCATTTGCAGACATCATTGAGGGAGAATCAATTGTTACACTAGGAGAAAACTTATCTGAACAACAGAAACAAGATCTTTTGAAAGAAATGAAAGCACCAAAAGATGCACAAATTATTACTGTATCTAATGCGGAAGAACATAAATTTCTAGAGGGCATCGTTCCAAAAGCGCAAATTGGTACGAGAGCTATTTCCTCTTCTATGATTACATACACAAAACCAGGGTCAGGTCTCATTGTACGCTCAAAAAACATTAATTCGATAACAGATGCAATGTACACAAATGCACTTATTACAGCAGGTGTGAAAGATGCAGAGATTCAAATTACTGCACCATTTAAAGTTTCAGGAACTGCTGCTTTAACAGGTTTAATGAAGGCCTATGAAACAACATCAAACAAAGCCATTCCTGAAGAAGTAAAAAAAGTAGCCAATGAAGAAATGGTACAAACAGCCCAGCTTGGTGATAAAATCGGCGAAGAAAAAGCAGTTCAACTTGTTGCAAAAATTAAAGAAGAAATTGCAAAAGAACAGCCAAAAACAACTGAAGATTTACGTACATTAATTAAAAAAATTGCTGATCAACTCGGTATTACATTAACAGATGAACAGTTGGATAGCCTAGTAGCGTTATTTGATAAAATGAAAAATCTTAATATCGATTGGAACCAAGTTGGTAGCCAATTAGAGAAAGCAAAAGACCATGTGTCTGCCTTCTTAGGATCTGAAGAAGGGCAAAGTTTCCTAGATAAAGTAAAAGATTTCTTCTCTAGTATCATTGATTTCGTTAAATCTTTATTCAAGTAAAAAAGAAGCTCGCCAGTGACGAGCTTCTTTTTTATACAAGTAACGGTAATTTCATAATAGCTTCTTCAACCGAACGGACAACATAATTTGCTTTCTCCTTCACATACGGATGAGCATGATGGAGGGTGAAGGAGTGCGGGGTTACTTCAAACATAGAAATATCATTGAAAGAATCTCCAATACATGCAACTTCATTTGCTTCAATTTGTAAATGTTCCATTAATCGCTTCAGAGCGCTTCCTTTACTTACACCTCTTGGCATAATGTCAACATATCGCTTACCCGATATAAAGACTTCCGCTTCGCTATGAAATGTATCTCTCAACTCTTGATCTAATGCTACAATTTTTTCTTCTTCGCCAAAAACAAATAATTTCGCAGGATGTACAGTCTTCCCAAATTCCTCTTCTAACTCTTCGATTTCAGCAATATGCACTCCCATATACTCTTCAAAAGTATGGTGATGTTCATTCTTCCTTTTTGTATATCGCTGCTCATTTGCACAAACAATATCTGCTAGTCCCTTTTTATGTATATATCGATATATTTCCTGGGCAACCCCATCTTCAAAACTCGATTCATGAAATACTTTTCCATCCGGTAGTATCATTGTCGCTCCATTTAAACTAGTTGTGTAATACGGGAACGAAAACCTTTTTACCGCCTCATCAATTCGGTGAGTAAAACGGCCAGAGGCAAAACAAATATTTGTCCCGTTTTCAGCTAGCCAACAAAGCGCTCGTTCATCTTCTTTTTGCATATCATTCATATTGTAAACGAGTGTATCATCTAAATCACTTACAAATAGTTTAATCATGTCCTCTTCCCCTTCCATACACAATATCTACTCTAATTGTACAAAAAAAATGTTTGATTTTTGTTAAAAAAACAATAAATTTTCAATAAAAATAAGCGGAGCATAATCCCGCTTATTTTTGTCTTCGCACATTTTGAGGTCTTACAATACTTGGACGAACCTTTAAACTAGACATAGTTGGACGAAGTAAAATTTTCGTTAACGCGCCCCAATCAAACGGTAAAAACGGCCATAAATACGGTGTTTGCAAGCTTTTTATAGATGTTAAAAATAGAATCAATATCGTCATTCCAATGACAAATCCCATTTCATGAAATATGCCTGTTAAAATAATGACAAACAATTTTCCAATCTTATTCCCAAGCCCTAACTCATAACTTGGCGTAGCGTATGCTCCAATCATAGAAACTGCTACGTACAAAATAACTTCTGGTACAAACAAGCCTACATCAATTGCAATTTGACCAATTAATATGGCAGAAATTAATCCTGCTGCCGACGACAATGATGTCGGTGTATGAATGGCGGCCATTCTTAAAAATTCGAGTCCGACTTCCGCCATCAAAATTTGTAATAAAATCGGTAAATGCGTCATCTTATTTGGTCCAATGAAAGCAAGACTTTCCGGTAAAAGAGTCGGATCAAAAACAAAAACTAGCCAAAATGGCAGTAAGAATAGCGAAAATATAACACCTAAAAAACGTACCCAACGTAAAAATGTACCTACAGCTGGATTTTGTCTAAACTCTTCTGCATGCTGTAAATGGTGAAAATATGTTGTTGGAGTGATCATAGCACTTGGTGATGTATCAACGAGTACTAACACATGTCCTTCTAACAGATGATTTGCTGCTACATCTGGTCTCTCTGTGTATCGGATAAGCGGGAATGGATTATAACCTTGTTTCACTACAAATTCTTCTACCGTTTTATCCGCCATCGTAATCCCATCTACTTCAATATTATTTAATTCTTGTTTTATAATCTTCACTAAATCCGGATTTGCAACATCTTGAACGTATGTAATACAAATATCCGTTTGCGATCTATCCCCTACTCGAATCATTTCATTTCGAAGACGTGGATCGCGTATTCTTCTACGAATTAACGCTGTATTTACAACGATATTTTCAACAAAGCCATCCCTTGCACCACGCACTACCTTTTCTGTATCTGGTTCTGTCGGTGTCCGGCCCGGATAACTACGAACATCTATTGCGAACGCTTCAGTTTCACCTTCCACAAATATAACAATGAGTCCTGATAATACTTGGAGCATTACATCATCCATCGTTTTTACTTTACTTACTTGTTGATGAATTAAACGATTCTCTAAAAGCTTTACTGTATCTTCTTCTACATCCCTTATTTCATTTGTATCCACCGCTTCTTCTAAAATAGGGATAATATAATTCGTATCACAAAGTCCATTTACAAATAACACACCAATTTCTTTATTTAAAATTTGAAATTTACGAATACCAACATCGTATGTAACACCAAGTCCAACTGTTTGCTTTAAATAATTTTCATTATCACTTAAAAAAGATGAAATCGGGATATTCACTTTTTTAGGCTTCGTCATAAAACCCACTCCTTTCCAAAATTAATTGAATCGCTTTTCTAGTAATAGGTGATCCTCTCTCCCATTCATCATTTCCGCACATCTTGCCAATATCACCGACCCCCACTATGACAGGAACATTCAGACCATCTAAACAATAAATCGTATCCCCACTAATCCTGCCAATTTCACCATCTGGGAGTCCAAATTTATCAACGCCATATTCTGTCAAATTCCCATTCCGATCTACACTTACATCTACACGCGCCCATTCCCAATGATGTGTATTAGATGCTACTGCTAAAATACCGAGTACATCAACTTGTTTATGTGTTGCGACATACTTTAACGCCTTTTCACCAGATCCTTCTCCTATAAATCCGCTGTCATCAAACATGACAAATACAGGGTCATATGGCGTTTGCATAATAAGCTCAACAACTTTCTTCCCTGTCAATTTGGTCGGATTACTTTGCGATGCTGAAATACACCTCCCCCCAAATTCCTTTGTTAACAGCTCAATTGTCCGCTTTGCATATTCATCTCCATCTGTGACCAAAACAACCCTTCGTCTCATTTGATTTATCCTTTCGGTTTACATATAAGTGCAACAAAAAATGAAAATAATATCGCTGCTGAAATCCCCGCAGACGTTAAGCTAAACATACCGATTCCAATTCCTAAATATCCATGTTTTTCTGCCGCATGCATTGCCCCGTGCAATAGTGAGTGTCCAAAACTTGTAATAGGGACTGTTGCCCCAGCACCTGCAAATTTTATAAGCTTATCGTACAATCCGAATCCGTCTAAAATAGCTCCGGCGACTACAAAAGTTGCCATTAAATGTGCCGGTGTTAACTTTGCGAAATCTAGCAACACTTGTCCAATTACACAAATAGCTCCTCCTACAAGAAATGCATATATAAAATCCACAATTCACTCTCCTTTAACGCTTTCAAACACAACACCATGCGCAATCGTTGGAATCGTTTCCTTCTGTTGTATCATCATGGGGCTTAATAGAGCTCCAGTTGCAACAACAAAAATTCTTTGTAAATTCCCTTTTTGCATTTCACTCAATAAATGGCCGTATGTTACAACAGCTGAACAAGCACAACCACTGCCCCCTGCAAACACTTCTTCTTGATTTGAATTGTAAATCATTAATCCACAATCATTGTATACATTCCCCAAATCATACCCTTCCTCAAGTAAAAGTTGTTTCGCAATTGGTGTCCCAACAGCCGATAAATCACCAGTAACAATAAGATCATAATCAGCTGCACTTCTTCTCAAATCTTCAAAATGTTGTTGAATTGTATGAGCAGCAGCTGGTGCCATCGCTGATCCCATATCTAAAGGATTAGCAATTCCTAAATCTTGCACTTTACCAATTGTTGCTGCTGTTATTTTAATTGCACTCTCCTCATTGCTAATTAATATTGACCCTGCTCCGGTAACAGTTGAGTTTGCTGTCCCTGGCTTTTGTCCTCCGTATTCTGTTGGGGAACGAAATTGTCTTTCAGCCGTCGCATTATGACTACTTACTGTAGCTAAAATACGATTCGCAAATCCACCATCTATAAAAGCTGATCCAATCGCCAAAGTTTCCATTGACGTCGCACAAGCGCTGAACATCCCTAAAAAAGGAATACCATACTCACGAGCAACATAATTTGCTGTCACTGTTTGGTTTAATAAATCTCCCGCTAAAAAGAAATCAATTTGCGATTTTTTTATATTCCCTTTTTGCATCGCTTGTTGAATTGAGTCTGACATTAACCTTCGTTCAGCAAGTTCCCAGTTTTCCTCTCCGCAATGTAAGTCAGAATATGAAATATCAAAATCCTTTCCAAGAGGGCCTTCAGCTTCTTTCGGACCGACAGCAGTACCAGTTGCATTCACGAAGATATCATTTTGAAATACCCACGTTTGTTTTCCTGTCAATCTCATACCCACCCCTCCTTTAAGACATTAAAATTTGAAATGTATATCTTATTAACCCGATAATGTATGCACCGACGACTCCAAATACAATGACACTTCCTGCAAGCTTAAACATGTTAGTAGCGATTCCTAGAACAATCCCTTCACTCCTATGCTCTAGTGCGGCACTCGCCATAGAATTCGCAAATCCAGTAACTGGTACTGCTGATCCCGCTCCAGAAAACTGCCCGATTTTATCATATACACCACACCCTGTTAAAATCGCTGATAGTAAAACAAGAGTTGCAACTGTAGGGTTTCCTGCCTCTTTCTCACTAAAGTGAAAGTAATGTATATAAAATTTCATCAACACTTCTCCAACCGTACAAATGAGTCCACCAACAAGAAATGCCTTCACACAATTTATGAAATAGTTCGGTTTTGGATGGTACTCCTTCACTTTATTTATGTAATCGTCCTTCAATTTTCGCCCTGCCATATATATTGCCTCCTACTTTACGAAATAAATCCAGTGAAACAACGAGCCTATTACTTTCCCAAGTACAAGAGCAACGAGTAAAACAATAATTTTCTCCTCTACCCTTACTCGTTTCGCTAAAATAGGTAAAACGTTTAACACTTCCGTTAACGCCGCAGCGAGCATTCCAATGAATGTGCCACAAAATATCCCTAATATAACAAGCCAATATTGTGACGTTTGAAATGTAATATTTTTCAAACTACACCAAGCCCCTGTTAAAGTACCTGCAATGACCGCCCACTCAAAGTATTGAATATGCTTTCCACTTCTCGTTAATTGAGCTAAACGAGGGATTATACCAAGTACAGCTAAAAACGCGACATATCCGCTACCTACTGCAATCCCTCCAGCTAAGCCAATTAATACAACAAATGCACACTCAATCATCAGCAATCTGTTTCATATTATCCTTGTTTTCATGAACAATTACATATTGATCAAGCGACTGCTGATATTGAAACATCTCAACTTCTAACGGGCTCGGCTCTTCATTAATTCTCTTTTGAAATACATGATTAAAAAATAAGACCATACCTAATCCAAGACCTAATGAATAAGGAATTTGAAATAAAAGTGGTTGCGCCTTAAATTCTCCAGTAATCATGTAATATAACCGTTGGTGTACTTGTTGCATACTTACATCCTCATGGAAATAAATTATTGCAAGGGCCGCTCCAATGAAAAGTAACAACCATACAAGTCCGAAGAAAACCGGATGCACTTTCTTTTTTTCGTATATAATTTCAACAAGAGTTTGTCCAGAACCAAGTAAATTAATTTGTATGTGAGCCGCTTTTTGTTGAATAATCTCAATCACTTTCATAACATCAATTACAACATGTGTTTTATCATGCGCTGTTATTTTGTAGACTATTTCATTTTGTAACAACTCAACTACAAAAGAATCTCCGGCAAGTTGAGCAACATCGCTCAGCTTTACTTCATACGTAGGAGACACTTTTAAGCGATTGCGCATTTTAATATAAATCGTTTGTTCCAATTTTCATTCACCCCTTCACTCTTCCTCGTAGTTGTAGTATGGTTATTGGAATTTTTTCTAATACAATTTTTTCATAAAAAAACATCTGTACCATTTCGGGACAGATGTTTTTAGCTTATGCCTTTTTCTTAAATAAATTTGCAATACTTAATGCAAGTCCTCCCCAAATGACTACCATACCTATAACCATCATCATAATCGCTGATCCACTCATCATGAAACACCTCGGTCCTTCCATTCTTTTTCAAGCTGGACAGAGTCTGAATGTATTTGTGCATTCCATTTTTTCAGACCAATAACTAACGCGACTAGAAGGAATGCTGCCGCTATCGACCAACCATACGTTACAACAAAAAAATCGAATAGATAGCTATTCATCTATTCGATCTTTCATCTGTTTTAATATTTTCTTTTCAAGTCTTGAAACTTGTACTTGCGAAATGCCTATTCGCTCCGCTACTTCTGATTGGGTTTGGTCTTTATAATAGCGCAAATACACAATTAGCCTTTCTCGTTCATCCAATTCTCTAATTGCTTCTTTTAAAGCAATTTTATCAAACCATTTCGTTTCCGATTGATCTGCAATTTGATCTAAAATAGTAATTGGATCTCCGTCGTTTTCATACACAGTTTCATGTATCGACGAAGGAGCACGACTCGCTTCTTGCGCCAGAACAACTTCTTCCGGCGTTAGTTCAAGAGCCTGTGCTACCTCATTAATCGTTGGAGCCCTTCCAAATTCTTTCGAAAGCTCGTCTCTCATCTTTCGGACTTTGTTTCCTGTTTCTTTTAAAGATCTACTTACTTTCACTGATCCATCGTCACGTAAAAATCGTTGTATTTCACCGATAATCATTGGAACTGCATATGTTGAAAATTTCACGTCGAAAGATAAATCAAATTTATCTACCGATTTTAAGAGTCCAATACATCCAATTTGAAATAAATCGTCTGGTTCGTATCCTCGATTAAGAAATCGCTGTACAACCGACCATACGAGACGCATATTACTTTGAACGATTGTATCTCTCGCTTGTTGATCTCCATCTTGACTTTTTTGAATTAACGCTTTTAGCTCGTGGTCCTTTAACTGAGGTTTCTTCTTCTCATTTCTGACCTCTATGTCCATTGGCTATTCTCCTTAATTGCATAGAGCGTTACTATTTGATAAGTATTTTGTCAAATGGATTGTTGTCCCGAAAGATTCGTTTGAAATAACTTCTACTTCATCCATAAAATTTTCCATGATAGTAAATCCCATTCCGGAACGCTCTAATTCAGGTTTAGTTGTAAAAAGGGGTTGTCTTGCTTCATCTAAGTTAAAGATACCAATCCCTTCATCTCGAATCGTGAGTTTCACCATCGCTTCTTCCAAAATCACTGAAATATAAACAACACCTTCTGCATTTCCTTCATACCCATGAATAATTGCATTTGTAACCGCTTCTGACACAACTGTTTTAATCTCTGTTAGTTCTTCCATCGTCGGGTCTAATTGCGCAATAAAAGCAGCTACCGTAACACGAGCGAATGATTCATTCTGACTTAACGCTGAAAATTGAAGGTTCATTTCATTTCTCATCTACGCCACCCCCAACGTCGCGAGCGCATGCGCTTCACTTTCTTCTAAACGAACAATTTTGAATAGACCTGACATTTCAAATAAACGTTTAACGGGCGGTGAAATTGCACAGACAACCATCTCTCCACCTAATCCCTTTACATGTTTATATCGGCCTAATATAACGCCTAAACCAGAACTATCCATAAATGTTAAGTTCTCTAGGCTCAAAATAATATGATGAACACCATGTGTCTCAATCATATCTGTGACTTTCGTTCGCAACTCTTCAGCAGTATGATGATCTAACTCGCCCTCTAGCCTCACACATAAGACGTCACGTTTTACTTCTAAATGCATGGAAAGACTCACACGATTTCCTCCTTATGCTCAAACTTTACTCATTAACATAAGATTTTCGTGATATAAAATCAGAATCCTTCCTACTGACAAAAGAAGAACTATTTCGTCATAAAGTGAAACCTTTCAGCAATTATTTCAGTAAATACGAACAGAAAAACATCAAAATTCCCGCCGCTATTTTGATGTTGAAAACATCCCAAAACTTCTTTTAAATAACTCCCACCAGCTCGCTGCCTCAACATCTTCTTTCGCTACAATTGTTTGTTTTAATAAAACATCTTTATCTCTTTTAATAACAAGTGTGCCAAGTGCATCACCTTTTTTAATCGGTGCCTTCACTTTCTTTTCAGCAATCACTTCTTGTTTAACTTTGTCCATATTTTCGCCCTTCTTCATAAGAAGAGACACATTGTCTGACGCAACTAAATCTACTTTTTCTTCCTTACCTTTTCCTACTTGTACAGTCTTAATTTTCTCACCACGTGTATATAATTTCTTTGTCATGTATTGTCCAAATGCATAATCAAGAAGCTTCGTTACTTGATTGTTCCGCTCTTTTGATGTAGGTGCTCCCATTACAACTGAAATAACACGCATACCATTTTTCTCAGCCGATGCCGTTAAACAATATTTCGCTTCTGTCGTAAAGCCTGTTTTCACTCCATCTACTCCAGGATAAAAACGTACTAGCTTATTCGTATTAACAAGCCAAAACTTCTTATCCGTATTTTCACGTAAATAGTCTTCATATTTACCTGTGTATTTTCGAATAAGTGGATACTTCATCAACTCTTTCGCCATAATAGCCATATCATTCGCTGTAGAATAATGATCTTTCGCTGGAAGACCTGTCGGATTTTGAAAATGTGTATTTTTCAATCCTAGATCTTTCGCTTTTTTGTTCATCATATTTACGAAACCTTCTTCTGAACCAGCGATATGCTCAGCTACTGCAACCGATGCATCATTTCCAGATGCAATTGCAATGCCCTTTAACATTTCATTTACAGTCATCTCTTCCCCAGGTTCTAGAAAAATTTGTGATCCGCCCATTGAAGCTGCGTGTTCACTCGCTCTAACTTTATCGTTTAGTTTTAGTTTTCCTTTTTCAACTTGTTCCATAATTAATAGCATTGTCATAATCTTTGTCATACTAGCAGGTGGTAACTTTTCATTCGGATTTTTATCAAACAAAACTTTACCTGTATCTTGCTCAATTACGATCGCTGACGACGCTTGTTCCGCTAACTTCGGCGTGGTTTCTTCTGTTTTTTCCTGCTTCGTTTTCTCAGATTGTGCGAAACTAACTGAAGTACCAGAAAGCAATAACATGAAACAAACAAGTATTCCAAAAACTCGCTTCATGACTAACCCTCCATTCTATATCAAACTTATTTTTTCCAATTTATACATTTTTAATACCATATTTTTCTATTATTTTCAGTTGACAAATAAATTCCTTGCCTATATTGTATTAAGTGTATTACACGTAGTAGTACACTTAATACTCATCAGGAAGGAGACATTGCTCTTGCATATTCAACTTGATCCAAGAAGCAACACTCCGATATGGGAACAAATTGTTCAAAATATAAAAGAGCTCGTACTAAAAAATATGTTAGCTCCAAGTGATAAACTTCCTTCTGTACGCGAGCTTGCTTCTTTGCTCGTTATAAATCCAAATACAGTAAGTAAAGCTTATCAAGAATTAGAGCGACAAGGGATTATTGAAACATTACGAGGAAAAGGAACATTTGTAGCCCAATCGATTACCCCAACATTAGACGAAAGGAAAATCGCTATGGTTGAAAAGCAATTTCATCAATTATTACTAGAAGCCTCTTATCTTGGGATTACGAAAGATAAAATTCACGATTGGATAGATTCATACTATAAAGAGATTGGAGGAAATACAGATGTTGAAAGTGACAAACTTGAAGAAAACAATTGATAACCAAACGATTTTAGACGATGTTTCTTTCACATTACAAAAAGGTAGTATCGTCGGATTGCTCGGAAGAAACGGTGCGGGGAAAACAACTTTATTACGAACGATGGTCGGCATTTTAGACCCCGATGAAGGAACTGTTACATATGAGAATACAGATGTTCATATGCATCCTGAAATTAAACAAAAAGTTGTATACGTTCCAGACTCTACTAACATACTGAACGGATATACAGTAAAAGAAATCGTAAAGTTTTATAAAGCGGTTTATACAGCATTTGATGAACAATATTTTTATGAAATATTAGAACGTTTTAATTTACCAAACAAACGTATTCGTAGTTACTCAAAAGGAATGAAAGCACTGCTTGCGATCATTTTAGCTTTCGCTGCAAAAGCAGAATATGTCATTTTAGATGAACCGACAAACGGACTTGATCCTATCGTCAAAAGACAGATTCTACAATTTCTCGTTGAAGAAGTGGCAGAAAAAGAAATTACAATTTTCATCTCCACTCACCATTTAGATGAAGTTGAAAAAATTGCCGATACAATCATTATTTTAAAAGGACATACAGTAGATTCTATTACATCACTAGATGATGCAAAATCACGATTTGCCAAAATACAAGTTGCTTATGAACGTTCATTACCTCAAAAACTAGAAAACTTAAGCAATATTAAAATATTAAACCAAACAGGAAAAGTATATACAATCTTAATTGAGGAAAATGTGGCTACAACACTGGAGAAGTTTTATAAAGAGCAACCAATACTCATTGAAGAATTATCAATGTCACTTGAAGATGTCTTCGTTACGACACTTGAGGAGGATGGGTATGTTTCATAAGGCGTTGTGGATGTGGAATTGGAAACGCGGGAAATATACTGTACTACTGTTCTTCTTTTATACTCTTTATCTTCTATCTTTCGGATACTATAAAGCAGCTCAGCAACAACTTGCTAATTATTATAAATTACATGAAAAGGGAACGTTCTATTATGATTATGTTTTTTCGTCAAATACAGGTAATAGTTTTTCGATAACTATTCTTATTATTTCTATTGCTTGTCTATTAATAGGATGGGAACGTAGCAACCAGTCTAATGCACTACTTATGACAATGCCATTTAAAAGAAAAGATGTTTTCTTATCTAAATGGGCTTTCGGTTCATTCTGGATTGTGGGGTCTCTTCTTGTAAACTGGATTGTTATGTACTTTATTTATAGAACAACAATTCATTTGGATTATCAATCATTCGAACCATTTCATCGATACTTTCTTTATGCAATTGTTTCATATGTTGCAGTATATACAGCTGCATTATGTATTGGTGCCTTTACTGGAAGCGTTGTTTCACAAATCGTTTTTTGTATTCCTTGGTTACTAATGGGTCTTACATTTATTTCATTACTATACAATTTTACAATAAATCATTTAGATGCTCAGAATAATAGAAATTCTTCCTTATATGAAAGTCTTTCTGAAATAAATAATAAAACAAATATAGTTGCACCAATATATAATTTTTCTATTTATTACGATTATGATCCAAAATCACGTGAAAAAGAAAACGATTCAACCACTTTAAGAGATCCAGCATCTTATAGGTACTATTCGGCTAAATCCATGTTAGTCCCTATTTTCTATACAATATTTTACTTAATACTTGGCACATATTTATACAAACGTTCTCCAAATGAAAATAGTCAAAAGATATTTATTTTCCAAAAACATTTACGAATATGGATATGGGGGACAACCATTTATTTTGCATTACTAGGTGGCTATAAAATAAATCAATTTAATTTCTTACTTAACTATTACATCAGTTTGCTTCTCGCTGGAATCATTACTTATGTTGTACTATCACGTCTAACAAATTATAAAGTTTTTTAAAGGAGGGGGCCTATGTTTCAAAAAGCACTATGGCTAAGAACATATCAACAAAGTAAATATGTTGTGTGGTTGTTTTGGTTCGTTAGCTTCTATACTTTATCATATAAATACTATATGGCTTCTATTCAACAGCTATACTTTCTAAAAGAAAATAAACAGTGGAACTATGTATATCATTACCACTTTGATTTAACACTTATAGACCCTGTCATATTATTAGGTAGTGTACTTATCGTTCTAGCCTGCACATTAATCGGATGGGAAAGACAAAATAACTCTAGTGACTTGTTGTGGTCTATGCCCTTTAAACGTTCACACCTCTATATAACAAAGTGGTTGTTTGGAATCTGCAACATTGCAGCAATCATCGTATTAAACTGGGGACTATTCGCCATTATGAAAAAAACAACTTTTCATAATAAGTATCAAGTATTTTCCCCATTTCATTCTTATTTTATATACATGTTAATTGTATTAATTGCTATTTATACACTTGCTTTATGTATAGGAACAATTACTGGGAATATTCTCTCGCAGGGACTTCTCACTGCAGCTATATTCATGTTTCCATTGTTATTTCCATCCCTTATCTCAGCAGTCATCGCTGTTCACTCGAATACTGACTTTCATGAGGACAATGGCAATATGCATCGTGTTATGGAAAACATACGCATTTCAGGTCCAGCAGAAGATTTTCATATTAGATTTGATTATAATCCGCAAAATGCCTATACCGATCCTGATGGAGTGCGTCATAATGAACCAAACTTTACAAAAATTCCTTCAGTAAAAACATTGATTGGACCTATTGTAAATATAATTATTTTATTACCACTCGGTATATATTTATATGTTCGTTCAGTCAATGAGCGGAATGGTAGTTTCTTACTATATCCAAAGCTTCAAAAAACATTTATGGTCTGCGCTATTTTCTGTATTGGAATTAGCGGTGGTTTAATAATTGGTGGGACCCATTCGTTGCTTAATTTTTACATTGGTTTGTTCGGAACAAGCATAATTAGCTATTTTCTTCTATCTAAAATATTGAGATTGAAGGTCTCTTGGAATTTCAAATAAAATAACCTCCTCACTAAGAGGAGGTTATTTTACATTCTCTCTCCTATCCCCATACACCATCTCTTCTTTCATCCCAAACCCATCACCGTTTTGCACAATTTGCTCTGTCGGCGCGACTACACTTTCAGCAATTTTCCATTCGCCGCGCTCTTTCACAAATACTTGCAGAAAATAGTTCATGCCATTTAATTGATACGCATTTTCTTTTTTCACATTATAGTGCACCGCAATGTAGTGCACTTGAATATTTTCTTTCCCTGCTTTTGATACGTATTGCGATAATCTTGGAATGTACATTGATGCTTTCTTAAATGGTAATTGCTTCGCTTTAACGAGCGATGAACTTGTTACATTACGCAAAGTGTCCTGATTACGAACATTATCGCTATGATGAAATAATACTGCGTTTTGCATAGAACGAACCCATAATTTCGAATACAAGACGGTATTCTCATTCTCAATGTACTTCACTTCTTTTTGCACCACTTGGATAGGGGTATCGGCGTACATGAATGTATGAAAGCAGAAGAAACTTCCAAGTAAAATGGTAAGTGCAGCAATATATTTCATAATCTTTCCTCCGATCTGTTTAATTAAAGTATCGGAGTTTCAAAATATTTTTATTCAAAAGAAAAAGGATAGGAAAGCTCTCGCTTCCTATCCTCATTTATTATAATACGCGGCCAAATAGTTCTAAAACCATTTCTATCTCTTGGTCGCTCCAACCTTTAAATTTCTCTTTATAATATTCTTTACGCACAGCTTCAAGCTTTTCAGTTACTTCTCGTCCGTTTTCAGTAATTTCTAAGTATACGATACGACGGTCCGAATTTGAACGTTTTCTTTCAACAAACCCTTTTCGCACGAGACGATCTGTTACAGCTGTAATATGACTGGAGGTTACGTTTACTTCACTCGCAATTTGCGAAGCCATCTGTGGACTTTTTAAAAATAACGCACGTAATACAGAGAATTCATTATATGGCATATGCTCTGAAAAACGTGTATTAATATCATTTTGTAATAAACGTATCATCTTTCGAAATGATGCAGATAGATCTAAAATCAGTGTTTCTCTATTTTCGTTCACTAGCCTCGTCCCTTTTTTATCATATTTACACATATTATAATCTATAAATACCTATATTGTATATGCTTTCTTCCCTCAACATTCTCATTTATGTAACTTTTTTCATAAGATTTTCTTTTTTGTTCACACATATACATATAAAAAAGGATGGTGAGCATAAATGCAAAGTGGAATGAATCCGTATTTACATAATATCCGTACGACGAATACTGGTAAAGAAGCTACTATTACTGTACAAGGAGAAGGCATTATAAAGGCAAAACCAAATGTTGTCATATTAACACTGGGCATTCGAACAGATAGTAAAAATGTAAAACAGGCGCAAGAAGAAAATGCAGTGCAATCGAAACAATTGCTTGATGCACTCAAACAGCTAGGTATTGCCGATAAAGATATAGAAACCATTTCTTATACAATTACTCCTCAATACGAATATGTAAATGATAAAGCATTACTACAAGGCTACCGTGTGGAGCATTTGTATGAAATTACCGTTTTAAATGTGCAAAAAGCAGGGGAAGTATATGATATAGCCGTTACAAATGGTGCAAACGTAGCAAAAGGATTACGTTTTCGAATATCTCATCCAAATAAATATTATGAGCAAGCTCTCATTCAAGCTCTGCAACAAGCAGTAGACAAAGCTCGTACAATTGCGAGTACCTACAATTTAAATATTAATCCTGTTCCCCTCTCACTCGTTGAAGAATCTGCCCAATTACCACGGGAGATCTCATCATATGCTACTTTGCATGCGCAAGCAGCTCCGCCCATTCAATCAGGAGAACTAGAAATCATTTCATCTATCCGGGCAATTTTTACGTATTTATAAATAAACTCATTTATAAGTAACCGTTATCATTTTCGTTGTTGTAAAAACATGATGTTCTGATATAATAAAGGACGGTGAGCTCTTACATAAGAGATATCACGGGTGGGAGAGGGATATGAAAAAGAAGGTTTAACATGAAAGGAATACTTGAAAGAACATTTAAATTAGACTTACACCAAACATCACCAAAACAAGAAGTTTTAGCTGGAGTCACGTCATTTTTCACAATTGTTTATATTATGATTGTAAATGCGTCAATCTTATCAGATGCCGGCATTCCTCTTGAGGCAGGAATTTTGGCAACTGTTTTTAGTTCATTTGTCGGATGTCTACTCATGGCATTTTGGGCAAATGCACCTGCTATTCTTGTCCCTGGTATGGGTGTAAATGCATTCTTCACGTACACTGCTGTGCATACGCTCGGTTTAACTTGGCAAGAAGCATTGGCAGCTGTTTTTATCGCCGGTATTATTTTTGCAATTGCTGCTTTTACACCGATTGCTCGCGTGCTTTCGGTATCGATTCCAAAGTCATTAAAGGAAGCGATCACTGTCGGTATCGGGTTGTTTTTAGCTTTCATCGGCTTGCAAAAAGGTGGTTTAGTCGTTTCGCATCCTAATACTGCTGTTGCAATGGGAAAATTAAGTAGTCCTGTCGTTCTTGCCACACTACTTACTCTTATTGTCGCACTTGTACTATTTGCGCGTAACGTACGTGGAAGCTTTTTATGGACGATTGCAATTGGAACTGGTATTGCATGGCTGTTTGGTCTTGTTGATACGAGTCAAATGGGAAATAGTTCGTTTTCATTCGCTAATTATGGCGATGTGTTTGGAGCTATGTCATTTGGGAAACTTTCTTCCTTGCCATTTTGGATTGCAACATTCTCCTTAAGCATGGTGCTTATTTTTGAGAACATGGGACTTTTACATGGTTTATTAGAAGATGATCGTAAATTCCCACGTGCTTACCAAGCAAATGCAATTTCAGCAATGACATGTGGTCTATTTGGCACAAGCCCTACCGTTTCAACAGTAGAGAGTGCCGCAGGTATTACTGCAGGCGGAAAGACAGGTCTGACGTCTATCGTTACAGGGTTGTTATTCTTCGCATCACTGTTTGCGCTTCCGTTTGTCAAAATAATTCCTGACAGTGCCATTGCACCAATCTTAATTATTATTGGCGGGCTGATGATTACAAGCATTCAACAAATTCCTCTGAACGACTTTTCAGAAGGATTTCCAGCGTTTTTAATTATCGTTATGATCCCGCTCACATATAGTATCGCTGATGGCATTGCGTTCGGATTTATTGCTTATCCTATCTTGAAAGTTGCACTTGGAAAGCGTAAAGAAGTCGCACCGTCCATGTATATTATTACATGCTTATTCTTAGCCATGTTCGTATTACACGCTATTGGCTAAGAAAAAAACACCGAGGAAATCCTCGGTGTTTTTTTACTTAAACCAACCTTTTTTATAAAACCAAGCCATCATTCCGCCACCAATTAATGCCATTAAAATTAAGCAAATAAAATAACTATACTTCCCGCCAAGCTCTGGCATATGTGCGAAGTTCATGCCGTATACCCCTGCAATAAATGTTAACGGCATGAAAATAGTTGAGAAAACAGTTAATGTTTTCATAATATTGTTCATATGGTGGGAATTCAACGAAAAGTAACTATCTCGAATATCTGCTGTTAATTCACGGCTCGCTTCAATCATCTCTGTCAGTTTAAGCAAATGATCATGTATATCTTTAAAATAAATTTCATGATCGCTTATACCGTAAAAACGTGTTGAATTTAATATACGATACAATAAATCACGCATCGGAATAATCGTACGCCTTAGCTTAGATAAATCTGCACGAATATCAAATACTTCTTCTAGCACACTTCCTGCTGTCTCACCCGTTAAATTATCATCAATTGCATTTAAATGGTCTTCGATGTAATAAACAGGTGCGAAATAATCATCTACAATTTGGTCAATAATTGTATGTGCTACATGCAAAGGACTCTTCTTAATACGTTTCTTTTCACCGAGCGTTTTCCATACTCTTTCAATCGCATTATTATGAGAGAAATGGAAAGAGACTATATATCGATCACTAATAAATAAATCGATTTCATGCGGTTCTAATCCGTCTTCTCCGAATGCATGAAGAACTAAAAAGTTATATCCATCATAAAAATCTACCTTTGGTCTCTGTACATACTCTACACAATCTTCAATTGCAAGGGGATGGAACTTGAAGTGATCTTGTAAAATATATGTATACTCCTCTTTCGTTGGCTTATATAAATCAAGCCAATACCATATGATGTTCTCTTTTTTCGTTTCTTCTAGCGAAACATCATATAAAACTTCATTTTTTTTCGTTATTGCACAAATTCTAATCATAATTTCACCCATTACTATTATAAACAAAAAATAGTAAAAAAAGCCAAGGAGAAATCTCCTCAGCTTTTTTTATCCCGCTATTTGCGGGCAGTAAGACCCCTACCTCAAAATTCAGCGAAAGCAAAGAAGTTAGGTCTGGGTCGAGCTGCCCGTAAATGCCCGATTGGTGAAGGCTAATAATCAGTGGGGATAAAGCCCCCACTGATTAAAGTTTCACTTTATTACTTCGTTACAATACCGTGTACTAAAGTTGGTGCATCTACGTGATCTTTAGCGATTTTCATGTTCTCATAAATTTTCGCTTTTACGTCTTCAACATTTTCGCGGTTTGCGTAAATTGTAACAAGAGAGTCACCTTTTTTCACGCTATCGCCTACTTTTTTGCGAAGCATTAGACCAACTGCTAAATCAATTTCAGACTCTTTCGTTGCACGCCCTGCTCCTAAAAGCATTGCTGCTGTTCCGATTTCATCTGCAACGATTTCCGATACGTAACCGTCTTCTTTCGCTTCCACTTCAATTTTAAATTGTGCTTGTGGCAATTTAGAAGGATCATCAACAACAGATGCATCGCCGCCTTGCGCGGATAAGAACGTTTTAAATGATTCTAGCGCTTTACCATTGTTCATTACTTCAATTAACTTTTCACGTGCATCTTCTAAAGATGAAGCTTGTCCAGCAAGGTACACCATCTGACTTCCAAGTGTTAAACATAACTCTTCTAAATCTTTCGGTCCCTTACCTTGTAATGTATCAATTGCTTCTTGTACTTCTAATGCATTACCAATTGCTTCACCAAGCGGCTGACTCATATCAGAAATAACCGCCATCGTATTACGACCAACGTTATTACCGATGCGTACCATTGCTTCTGCTAAACGCTTTGCATCTTCATCCGTTTTCATAAACGCGCCTGCTCCAGTTTTTACATCAAGAACAATTGCATCTGCACCAGCAGCAATTTTCTTACTCATAATTGAGCTAGCGATAAGAGGAATTGAATTTACTGTTGCAGTTACATCACGAAGCGCATATAACTTTTTATCAGCAGGTGTTAAGTTTCCACTTTGACCAATAACAGCGATTTTATTTTCATTTACAAGACGCATGAATTCATCATTTTCAATTTCCACATGGAATCCTGGTACTGCTTCTAATTTATCAATTGTACCACCCGTATGTCCTAGACCTCGTCCAGACATTTTCGCAACTGGTACACCTAAAGCAGCTACTAATGGACCTAATACAAGTGTCGTTGTATCACCAACTCCACCCGTTGAATGCTTATCTACTTTTACCCCTTCAATGGCTGATAAGTCAATTGTATCACCGCTATTTACCATTGCCATCGTTAAATCTGCACGTTCTTGATCATTCATATCTTGGAAGAAAATTGCCATTGCAAGTGAACTCATTTGATAATCTGGAATACTACCATTTGTATATCCTTCAACGATAAAGTTAATTTCTTCTGTCGTTAATGCATGTCCATCACGTTTTTTTGCAATTAGGTCCACCATTCTCATTGTGAAGTCACCCCTTCATTTGTTTTACAATTGCTTTTACTAATGCTAAGAAATTAGCTTTAACACGTTCTGTCGTTTCAATTACTTCATCGTGATGAAGTGGTTGATCTAAAATACCAGCTGCCATATTTGAAATACAAGAAATACCTAGTACTTTCATACCTGCATGACGAGCTACAATTACTTCCGGTACTGTTGACATACCAACTGCATCTCCGCCAAGTGTACGAAGCATACGAATTTCAGCAGGTGTTTCATATACAGGACCTGTCATTCCAACATATACACCTTCTTGTACTTTAATATTTAAATCTGCTGCAACTTGTTTCGCCATTTCGCGAAGTTCTGGCGTATATGATGTAGACATATCAGGGAAACGTGCACCCATTTCAGAATCATTTGGTCCGATTAATGGGTTCGTACCCATGAAGTTAATATGATCTGAAATTAACATAAGATCGCCTGGTTCAAATGATGTATTTACACCACCAGCTGCGTTCGTTACAACAACTGTTTCTACACCTAGTTCTTTCATAACACGAACTGGGAATGTTACTTTTTGCATATCGTATCCTTCATAGAAATGGAAACGTCCTTGCATTGCTACTACTGTTACACCTTGAAGTGTACCGAACACAAGTTGACCTGCATGTCCTTCTACAGTTGAAACTGGGAATTCAGGGATTTCACTGTATGGTACTGTTACTGCGTTCTCGATTTCATCTGCTAATACACCTAGTCCAGATCCAAGGATTAGTCCTACTTGTGGTGTCTCTTGAAATTTCTCTTTTAAGTATGAAGCTGATTTTGTAATTAGTTCACGATTCATCTGTTTATCCCCCTATTTCTTTAGCTCGTTTAAGAAGCTTGTTCCATGTTCTGGCATTTTAACATTAAAGTTTTCTGCTACAGTTGCACCAATATCAGCAAATGTTTGACGAAGTGATAACTCTTGTCCGCCTTCTTTCATGCTTGGGCTATATGCTAATAACGGTACATATTCACGTGTATGATCAGTACCAGGATGTACTGGATCATTACCATGGTCTGCTGTAATTAATAATAGATCATCTTCTTTTAGTTTTTCGAATACTTCTGGAAGACGTGCGTCATATTCTTGCAATGCTTCTCCGTACCCTTGTGGGTCACGACGATGACCAAATAAGGCATCAAAGTCAACTAAGTTTAAGAAGCTAATACCTGTAAAGTCCATATTTAATGTATCTACAAGCTTGTCCATTCCATCCATATTTGATTTCGTACGAAGTGATTCAGTTACACCTTCTCCATCATAAATGTCAGCAATTTTACCAATAGCAATTACATCATAATCGCTATCTTTAAGTTCATTCATTACTGTGCGACCAAATGGTTTTAACGCATAGTCATGACGATTTGGTGTACGTGTGAAGTTTCCTGGCTCTCCAACGAACGGACGAGCAATAACACGCCCTACCATGTACTTCTCATCTAATGTTAATTCACGTGCGATTTTACAAATTTTATATAGCTCTTCAAGTGGTACTACTTCTTCATGAGCTGCGATCTGTAATACACTATCAGCAGAAGTGTAAACAATTAAAGAACCTGTTTCCATTTGTTCTTGACCAAGCTCAACAAGTACCTCTGTTCCAGAGGCTGGTTTATTACCGATAATTTTACGACCTGTCTTTTCTTCTAATTCATCAAGTAATTCTTTCGGGAATCCTTCAGGAAACACTTGGAATGGTGTATCAATGTAAAGGCCCATGATTTCCCAGTGACCTGTCATTGTATCTTTACCTGTAGATTTCTCTTGCATTTTTGTATAATATCCAAGCGGTTTCTCTACTTTAGAGATTCCTTTCATTTCACGAATATTACCAAGGCCTAATTTCACCATGTTTGGCATGTGTAATCCATTCATATGTTCAGCGATATGACCAATTGTATCAGAACCTAAATCACCAAACTGCTCAGCATCTGGTGCTTCACCGATTCCCACAGAGTCCATTACGACTAGGAAAATACGTTTATATTTATTCATAACTGCAACCTCCTATATGTTCAGTTCTACTTCTTGTAGTATGTTCAAAACGCTATAAAGTGAAACTGTTATCAATGGGAATTATCTTTCGTCCTCATTATCAAACAGTACTGCTTTAAACCAGTCTCTAACTTTTTCGTTTTACTTTCAAACGAATCAAAAAAATTTCTAGTTTTTTCTAAGTCAGATGTCAGACATCTGATATTGATATCATACCATGTTTACGCTTTCTTTTTAATACATTTTCGTAGAATTTCTCATTTTCTTTACCCTTCTATTGTAATCCATTCTGCAAAGAAGTGCTAATCATTTTATAACATATTTCCTAATATAAAAATAAAAAGCAGCTCTAAAGAGCTACTTTTTATTTTACTTCTACTGTTTCTTCTTTATGTTCATGTAGTTCACCTTTTCTTACATGAACTTTCACTTTATAAGCACCATTCTCTTTGAAAGTATGTTTACTTTCATACTCCCCTTTATTCCCTTCTTTCGCCGGAATAAATTCGTGTTTTTCAACGCCGTCTTTCCAAATCTCAAGTTGTACTTCAGCACCAGTTAACGCTTCTTCTTTTTGTTTTAAATGGACTTTCATTGTTGATTCAGCATTTGCTTTTATGTCACCGGCCATAAGATGAATCATTGTGTCACTTTTATGATCACCGTGTCCTGCATTATGATCACCACTTTCTTTTTTCGCATCTTCTACTTTCGCATTCCCTACAGCAACTTTGTGTTCTGGCATAACGTGTATATCACGTGCATTTGTATGAGGAATAATATGATATACTCCATCCGTTTCAAATGTTTTCTCTACTGCATAAACACCTTTTCCTTTATGCTTACCATCTAACATCTCGTGTTTCTCGTCGCCATCTTTCCAAATCTCAAACTTTACGTCATCAGCATCCGTTACTCTTTCTTTTCCTTGTGTAACAAGTGCTTGTACTTCTGTTTTTTCACCAGGTTTAATTTCTTTCGGATTCGTTTGAACCGCTACGTCTATACCTTCAAGTTTCTGTCCTTTTTTCGGTTCTTCTTTGTTTGTATTACAGCCAGCCAATGCTAGCATCGCGATAAATAATGTAATAATAAGTTTTTTCATCTTCATTTCCTCCTTCATACTTTCCTTAGTATAGAGGAAATACATTGTAATATTCTAGTCTTCTGCTGAAAACAATGTACGAAATGTTTGTGAAGTTTCTGTGAAATGGTTCACTCTTCTTAATCTATGAAAAAAGAGCATAGTGACTATGCTCTCGGGTGAAACTGTTTATATACATCTTTTAATCTAGTTTTTGAAACGTGCGTATAGATTTGCGTCGTTGAAATATCTGCATGTCCAAGCATTTCTTGTACAGCACGCAAATCTGCCCCGTTTTCTAATAGATGCGTAGCAAAAGAATGGCGTAACGTATGCGGTGTAAGCTCTTTTGCAATATTCGCTTCTTTCGCTAGCCGTTTTAAAATTTTCCAAAATCCCTGTCTCGATAATCGATTACCATGATGGTTTAAAAAGAGCGCATCTACTGCTTTTTTACCCATCAATTCTCTTCTTCCTTTTTCAATATACTTTTGAATCGCTTCTGTCGCTAAGCTTCCTAGTGGAATAATTCTTTCTTTGTTCCCTTTCCCGATACAGCGAACAAATCCCATCGTTAAGTGCACATCTTCTAAATTTAATGCAATTAATTCTGAAACACGAAGTCCTGTTGCATACAACAACTCTAACATTGCCTTATCACGAATCCCAAAAGCACTTGCCGTTTTCGGTGTTTGAAGTAATGCTTCCACTTCGTCGATTGATAATACTTTTGGTAATTTCCGTTCCCCTTGTGGCGTTTCAATATGTACCGATGGGTCATGCTCCACTGCTCGTTCACGAAGTAAAAATTGATGAAACGAACGAATCGATGCAATATGACGCGCCAATGTTTTTGAAGATTTCCCGTTTTCTTTTAAATGCTGCAAAAAGTTAACAATATGCAAGCGTGTCACTTCATGAAACGTCTTCGTTTGTTCTACATTTTGCAAATACTTCACATAGCTTTTTAAATCGCGTTCATAAGATACAACTGTATTTTTCGCTAAACCTTTTTCAACAATCATATAATGAATAAAATCTTTTAATTGATCTTCCAATCTACACTACTCCCCATTTTCATAGAAAAACATCATTCTATTTACGAAAGCATCCTTTTCCGGCTCCTCATTCCCTGATACTTTTTCTACAGTCTCTTCTTTTGGCTTTTCATAACGATGGTAACTTTCATATTCTTCATTTATCCATAGTATAGCGAAATAAAACAAAATCGTACAACTTGTAAATAATAAAAATACTTTCATCCCATCAAAAGTTAATTTTAAAGCTCGGCGCATTGTAAATTCCTCCAAAATATAAGTTATTACAACATATGCCAAGCTTTCACCAATTTATACCTTATTCAAATAAAAAACCTCTTCCTAGTTAAATAGGAAAAGGTTATTTTTCATCCGTTTCATTTTCTTGACAATTTTTACAAATCCCATGGAATGTTAAACGATGATCTTTCACCTTAAAGCTCCAGTCTCGTTCCACTTTATTCTCCACTTCACCAAGTAAATCTTCTTGTATTTCTTGTACAGCACCGCATTGTGTACAGATTAAATGATGATGGAAACGCTGTGCACCTTCTTGGCGTAAGTCATAACGCGAAACACCGTCTCCAAAGTTAATTTTATCGACAACTTTCAACTCAGACAATAACTCTAAAGTTCGATAAACGGTTGCTAATCCGATCTCTGGCGACTTTTCTTTTACAAGGAGGTATACATCTTCTGCGCTTAAATGATCTTCTTCATTTTCTAGCAGCACACGAACTGTTGCTTCACGTTGTGGTGTCAATTTATAGCTCGCTGCATGTAATTGCTTCTTAATTCGTTCAATTCTTTCTTCCATTCGGTACTACTCCCTCCTCGCCACTCTTACACCATTATATCAGAAGAAGGGCTCCTGTCAAAAGAAAAACAATAAAAACAAATTGATAATTATTCTCAAAAAGTATTTATTGTTTGTTAATAGCCTCCACAACTTCTTTCATTAAAACTGGTGATGCATACACTTCGACACTGGAAGCAATAGCTAATACCGCTCCAATCACGAGAAAAAAGCATGTATAGCGAATTAATAACGGTAATAGTGGCTCAGTTATTTTCCGAATAAATTGATGCCTAATCATGCGTAAGGAAAAGCTTGCAGCAATTGTTGTCATTACGAGAAATACAGGAATTATAATTAAATTTTGTGGCAATACAGATACAAATGCTAATAATAGTCCATTCCATCCGTGCTGACTTACTAAAAAACCTACTGTAAATCCAACAACTACCCCTTTTAAAAATAGTAAGATAAAAATGAGCGGCAACCCAATAATTGAAATCCCCAAAATCCAAATAAAGCCGATATATTTTAATTGCGAAAAGTAACTTTCTCGAAACATTTCGCCTGCGACAGCAAATTCTCCTTTAGAAACTTGTCCAAAAAAACGCTGTAAATAAAATGATAAATCTTGCTTTTGGTTTATTTGTAAACTATTCACAAGAATCGCTCCAAATATTACTCCCATCAGTAATAAAACCGCATTAAATATATATAGTGAAGAATTTTCCTGTATGTGAGACATTACACGGTCTTGCCACGTTTTTCGCCACATTTTCCTTCCCTCCGTTCACACTCTTACTAAAAATGTATGAAAGAAAGAAAAAAGTATGACGAATTAGCATTGAAATTCCGCTCTACTTTGCTAAACTAAAAAGTAGAGAATAGGAGGGATTTCTCTTGAAACCATTATTATTAGATTTTCCAACATTATTTCAAACTGAGCGCTTGCAAGTACGTAAGCCGTTTCCAGGTGATGGCACAGAAGTATATGAAGCAATCCAAGCTTCGCTAGAAGACTTATTACCATGGATGCCAATTACAGCTGAAACAGAAGAACGTGCTGAAGAAATTGTTCGCGAAGCTCACGGACAGTTTTTACTTCGTGAAACACTTGATTTCCACTTATACGATAAAGTATCTGGTACATTCATCGGAGCTATTACGCTCAAGCCTGAAAACTGGGATATTCCAAAGTTTTCACTTCACTTTTGGCTACATAGCGCTTATACAAAGCATGGCTATATGACAGAAGCCATTAAAGGTGCGATTCAATTTGCATTTGATAAACTAGGAGCTAGAAGAATTGAAATTCGTACTGATGCAACAAATATAAACGCATGTAACTTAGCAGAACGTCTAGAATTTATTTTAGAAGGTACAATGGAAAATGATTTCCTAGCACCCGATGGCAGCTTACGCGATGCACGTGTATATGCAAAAATCAACTAAAAACACTCGCCTTAGGCGAGTGTTTATTTTTGTAATTGTAAATATTGTACTGCAAACATCGTCTTAGCATCATGTATGCGAAGGTCTTTCATAAGATCAATCGCTTCTTCTAATGACACTTCCATTAATTCCACAAATTCATCTTCATCTAAAGCTGCTTTATTTTCTTTTTGTTTTAATCCTGTCGCTTTATATACATATAAAATCTCATCTGCAAAACCAGGTGATGTATAGAAAGATGTAATAAGCTCCATATTTTCACATACATATCCTGTTTCTTCTTCTAATTCACGAACTGCTGTTACCTCTGGCTTTTCCCCAGGTTCTAACTTCCCAGCAGGAATTTCCACAATTGCCTTTTCGAGAGCTTTACGATACTGCTCAACGAGTACAATTTTCCCCTCATCAGTAATAGCAATAATAGCAACTGCCCCAGGGTGATTTACGATTTCACGTTTACTCATTTCTCCATTTGGTAATACTACATCATCAACACGAACTTTTATAACTCTACCATCAAAAATCGGTTCAGTTTTTACTGTTCTTTCTGCAAGATTACTCATACTACTTCATCTCCCTGTTCTATTTCCTAATCGTTCTTCATACATTTTACCACATTGAAAGGAGCGTGATAGAAATGAAAGTTTACATTTTACCAAATCGCGTCACTTTAGTCGGCAAAGCATGGCAAATTCGTCATAAGCTAAAACAATATGGAAAAGAGTATACAACTGTACAAGAGTGGATTACAGCAAATAAAGTGAAACTTTAATCAGAGGGGGGCATCCCCTCTGATTATTAGTTGAACCAATCGGGCTTTTACGGGCAGTTAATGCGGGGCAAAAAGTAAACGTTTGTCAACCTCCTCCCCCTTTCGTACAATAAAGGTAAGGAGGTTGACCTATGAAAAAACGTCAATTAGGAAACTCAGATTTATATGTTACAGAAATTGGATTTGGCTGTATGTCTCTCGGTGCATCTGAGGCTGAAGCTATGCGTATTATCGATGAGGCAATCGATTTAGGAATTAATTTTTTTGATACAGCGGACTTATACGATTATGGATTAAATGAAGAATTTGTTGGAAAAGCTCTGAAAGGAAAACGTGACCAAATTGTTCTTACAACAAAGGTTGGAAATCGATGGACAGAAGAAAAAAACGGTTGGTCTTGGGATCCTTCTAAAGCTTATATAAAGGCCGAAGTAAAAGAGAGTTTACGTAGACTTCAAACAGATTATATTGATTTATATCAACTTCATGGCGGGACGATTGAAGATCCTATAGATGAAACAGTTGAAGCCTTTGAAGAATTAAAAAAAGAAGGGATTATTCGTCATTATGGTATCTCTTCTATACGTCCAAATGTCATTCGTGAGTATGCAAAACGATCAAATATCGTTAGCATATTAATGGAATACAGCCTTTTAAATCGTCGCCCTGAAGAATGGTTCCCGCTTCTTAATGAACAGCAAATTAGCGTTATTGCTCGCGGACCACTTGCAAAAGGGATTTTAACTAACAATAATGCAAGAAAGATAGAAAGAGTAAAAGAAAAAGATTACCTCTCTTATTCTTACGATGAGTTATATTCGACACTCGCGAGTGTAAAAGAAATAATCGGAGAAAGTTCTTTAACAGGAACGGCTATTCAATATTGCTTACATAACGAAACTGTTGCAGCTGTTATACCTGGTGCAAGCTCTATTCAACAATTGCAAGAAAATATACAAGCTAGCCAACAGTTATCTTTAACAAAAGAAGAATATGTACAACTTCAAAAGATTGTTAAGTATGATTCATATGCTTTACATCGCTAAAATATTGATACCGATAAAAGCAAAAGACTGCCCCCCAACACTAGGCGGCAGTCTTTTTTTATAACGTATCATATTTATCAGGATTCGTTCCTACATGTAAATTACGATTTAACGTATTAATTTGATCCATCTCTTCTTCAGTTAATAAGAAATCAAAAATAGTAAAGTTCTCTTTAATACGAGATGGCGTAACAGATTTAGGAATAGTCACAATCCCACTTTGAATATCCCACCTTAATATAACTTGTGCAGGTGACTTTTCATATTTTTTAGAAATAGCCTGAATAATTGGATGCTGGAATACTTCGCCGCCTCTCATTAAAGGACTCCACGCTTCCATTTGAATTTGCTCACCTTGACAGAAATCACGCAATTCAAATTGCGCTAACATCGGATGAAGTTCCACTTGGTTGACCATCGGCTTCACTTTACAATTTGGTAATAACAGTTCTAAATGATGTTTATGAAAATTAGAAACACCAATCGCGCGCACTTTACCTTCTTCATATAGCTTTTCTAAAGCACGGTACGTATCAACATACTTCCCTCTTATCGGCCAATGGATTAAATATAAATCTACATACTCCATTTGTAATTTCTTTAAACTTTTTTCAAACGCCTCGAGCGTCTCCTCGTACCCTTGATCGTCGTTCCAAACTTTTGTTGTAATAAACAAGTCTTCTCGCGGGATTCCAGATTCACGAACCGCTTCTCCGACACCGCTTTCATTTTCATATACAGTTGCTGTATCAATCGAACGGTATCCAACTTCTAACGCTGTTTTTACTGCTTGTTTAACTTCGTCGCCTTCTTTCGCTTTATAAACGCCTAGACCAATCATCGGCATTTTCACGCCATTATGAAGTGTAGTTGTTGGAATATGCACACTCGCTCTCCCTTTCAATGTTACATTTTTTATAAACCACCACTTTATTTCAACAAGATTCATCCAAAAAGTCAAAGCATACGTACAGTTTACATAATACTTTTATACACATTTAAAAAAATAAAGTGAACTCAGTCATTCACTTTATTTCCTTTCCATTCTTTCGCTTTTTCATCAACATTACGTACAAACTCATTTTTTCCTTCCGTATACATCGTGCCATCATATGTATATTTTTCCGCTAGTTCTTTCTTTAAATTTGCATATGCCTCTGCTTCTTCGCAATGAGCCATCATGTAATCACGAAACGATAAATGCCTTGTAATCTCAATATTCCCTTTTTCAAATACGTGCAAATGATACGAGCGTTTCTCCTCAGTTCCATGAATAAAAAAACGACGACCTGAAATACCATTTTCCCCTTTCACGATGTAACCAAGCTCTTTAAAACGTTCATTCCAATGATCTACTCTGTCGATACTTTCTACTTCCATGATCATATCAATAATAGGTTTAGCTGCTAGTCCTGGCACTGACGTACTTCCAATATGATGGATTTTTACCGTTTCTGGCATCGCCGATTTTAATCTTTCGGCCTCCATTTGAAATTTCTCACTCCAATGATTTTCATACGGAACGACTACAATTTTCCTCATTCTAACTCCCCTTTTCTTACAAACTCGTCAAAAAGATGATCAGTGGCATTTCACTGATCATCTTTTTATTATTTAAAGTCTTTCCAAGTAAGGCTACTTTCACTTAACAGTTCTTCAAATGATTTATTCTTTTCACGTTCTTTTTGTTCTTTACGCTTTCTTTCTTGTTCTGCTGCCTCTTTTTTCTCTTCTCTCACTTGCAACTCTTTTTTCTTATTCTTTAATTGTTGCATTAACGAATCGTTCAATTGATCACCTAGTGTAAGTGATTCTTTCTCTGGTTGATTCATTTGAGAGTGTCTTTGTGTTTGTCTTTGCTTCTTTTTCTTCATACTATTCACCTTTTACTTTTTTCTCCATTATAGAGGATACACGGCGAAATCGACAATAAAAAAGGTTCCCTACTCTATTATTTATCTTTTGTAAATATGTTAATTTTTCGAAAAAACTAAATTTTTATATAGATATAATCCTAGTAATCTATTAAAATTATGTCGTATGATGTCAGATTATAAAAAAAGGAGAAATTAATTATGTGGAAAAAAATTATTCCTGCTGTTGCTGTTTTAAGCACTATTACTTTTTCAAGCGTATTCGCCGCTCCTCCATCTCAGGCTCCTGCCGAACAAAACCGATACATAGACGTACAAATGCTTGGTATTAATGATTTCCATGGACAACTAGATACTGTAAAAAAAATTAACAATAAAGAAGCTGGTGGTGCTGATTACTTAGCTACTTATTTAAAAGAACGCAAAAAACAAAACCCTAATACACTTCTTGTACATGCTGGAGATATCGTCGGAGCTAGCCCACCAGTTTCTGCTTTATTACAGGACGAACCAACTATTGAATTTTTAAATGACTTAAAGTTTGATGTTGGTACAATTGGAAATCATGAATTTGATGAAGGCATTGATGAAATGCGACGCCTCATTTATGGTGGATATCATGAAAAAACAGGGAATTTCAAAGGAGCAAACTTCCCTTATGTCGCTGCAAACTTCTATAATAAATCAACTGGCCGCTTATTTTTACCACCATTCACTGTAAAAATGGTTGACGGAGTTCCTGTAGGGTTCATTGGAGTTGTTACAACGGATACACCGAATGTCGTTATGCCTACTATGCTTAAAAATGTAGAAATCACTGATGAAGTAGAGGCTATTAATAAATCCACACAACAATTAAAGCGTCTCGGCGTTAAATCTATCGTAGTCCTTGCACACGTTGGAGGTACAACTGATGACACTGGTGTAACAAACGGTGACCTTACTCGCATTGCAAATGAAACAGATCCCGAAGTTGATGTTATTTTCGGCGGACATAGTCATACGTACGTAAATGGTACTGTAAATAATAAACTTATCGTGCAAGCGAACTCTTACGGGATGGCTTTCTCTGATGTAGATGTAACGATTGATAGAAAAACAAAAGATATTGTGAAGAAAAAAGCTGAAGTTATTACAACGTACCATGAAGGTGTAGAGCCTGATAAACAAGTAAAACAAAAGTTAGATCAATATAAAGAAAAAATCGCACCTCTTGTAAATGAAGTAGTCGGAAAATCTACAGCACCTATCGACCGTAAACAAAACGATGCTGGTGAATCTACACTTGGAAATTTAGTTGCGGATGCCCAGCGCCAAACTATGCAAACACAAATCGCTCTTATGAATCCTGGTGGAATTCGTAATGATCTAGACGCTGGAGATATTACATGGGGCGAATTATACGGCATTCAGCCTTTCGGAAACCAATTAATTAAAGTAGATCTAACAGGTCAAGATATTCGTGATATATTAAATCAACAATGGCAAAAAGGAGCAACGAGAATGCTTCAAATTTCAGGTATTCAATACACTTGGGATGCAAACAAACCAAATAACGAAAAGGTTACGAATATCCGTTTAACAAATGGTGAAGAATTAGTTCCCTCTAAAACGTATAGCGTAGTTGCAAATGCTTTCCTAGCTTCTGGCGGTGATGGATTCGTATCCTTTAAAAATGGAAAAAATGCTGAAACTGGTCCAAACGATTTTGAAGCATTAGTCGATTATGTAAAACAAGTGAAAGAACCAATTCAGCCGATTATTGATGGACGTATTCAAAAAAACAATTAAATACTATTCAAACTAGTGCGTGACACTCGAAAGAAGAAGCTCCTTTTATATGCAAGGAGCTTCTTCTTTTAGAGTCATACGTATTGTCATTTTTCTAGTGCAGTAAAGGATACGCACATAGCCCCTTGTTTCTTCGTAGTATATAGAAAACTATAATGGGGAAATTTGTATGTATTTCTATCAAACAATGACGATACATTGTATCGACAAACACATTCGTAGTATTGAGAAAGCAATTAATGGAGAATATAGCGCCATTCATTTTTATGCTAGATTAGCTACTTTAGCTCCAGACATAAATGAACGAACTCAAATCCTTGAAATTCGGCAAGATGAGCAACGAACAGTTGATTTTTACTTAGAAATTGCTGACGAAACGACAAATCAACAAGTGAAAGAAACATTTCGGCGCGCAGCAGCTGATGAACAAAATCATGCCGTTTGGTTCCTATATTACTTTTCGAAACAAAACAAAAAATGAAATAAAAGAAAGGATACACGCTCTTATATGGAACATAGTATCCTTTCTTTTATTTCTCTGGATACGTTTCATGATTAACATCATACCGTTGCAAAAATTCCTGTAGTGCTTCTTCTACAATTTTAGACTTTTGAATCCCTTTTGATTCCGATATAACATCTAGTCTTGCTAATACTTCTATATTAATCGAAAAGGTTCGTTTCTTTTTCTCTGTGCTCTTACTTATAATTTGAACACTTACTTCTTCTCTTTTTCTTAGCAATTCATAAATGCTTTGTAATTGTTCATAAATTAGTAATTGATAGTCTGTTTTTGCATATTGAAGGGCAGTAGCTTCTTGGATTTGCAAATGACGTGGCTCTTCGCCATCACCTATAAAGATACGTTTTTTCTGCTCTCCATCATATTCATATCCAATCACCCTTAATTTCTTTGATAATGTATATGGGCTCATTTCAAGCCGTTTCGCTATAATAGCGATTGATTCGCGTCTATTTAAAGAATCAATAATTTCTCCAATCGTCACATTCTCCCTCCTCTCTTAATCGCCTAAACTTGAAATCAAACCAGTATGTTATGATACAATGATTTTCTAGTAGTATATGCAAAAGAAAGAGCCTGTGCGATTCATACCATTTAAGAAAAGGAGGTTTACATATGCTTTTTCGTAGCCATACCCCTCAGTTTTACAACGAAAAAAAGCAACTAATCCCTAACAGTATCGCTACGATAGAAAGCGTTATGATTAATGACCGGAAACAATCTCTCCTTATACGCGGTCAAAACGTGGAACAGCCTATTTTATTATGCTGTCACGGCGGCCCTGGTATGGCACAAATCGGCTTTATTCGCCATTTTCAAAAAGAGTTAGAAAAGCACTTTATCGTTATTAATTGGGATCAGCGAGGGGCAGGTAAATCCTTTTTATGGCGGGACATCCAAACAAATCTTACGATTGATCAATTTTTTTCAGATGCAAAAAAGGTTATTCAATATCTTCTCAAACGCTTTAATAAGCAAAAACTATTTCTCGCAGGTCATTCTTGGGGAAGTATTATCGGACTACAAATCGCTAATCAATGTCCCGAATATATAGAAGCATACATCGGCATCGGTCAAATCGTACATATGAAGCAAAATGAAGAATTACTATATCAACATTTAATTAGCTCTGCCAAAAAACATGACCATAAAAAGGCATTAGCTTCTCTTTTAAAATTAGGGAAACCACCCTTTTTAGATACGAGACGCCTCATTATTCAAAGAAAGTGGCTTGGTACATTCGGAGGAGCAATCCAAAATGGATCTTCCTTTTCTTTCATACGAAAAGGCTTCTTTTCTCCTGAATATACGCTATTAGATTGGTTCAAATTTCTCGCAGGAAATTTAAAATCCGGATTTTTATGGGAAGAGATGCTGACAATCGATTTCTTTTCATCTATTTCAAGTTTATCTATTCCTGTTTATTTTTGTTCTGGTCGCTATGATTATCAAACTCCTTATGCACTCGTTCAACAATATTGCGATATCATTCAAGCTCCTATTAAAAAGATGATTTGGTTTCCAAACTCGGCACATTCTCCAGATTTAGAAGAGCCTGAGTTATTCGCTAAATCTTTACAATCAATTAAACAAGAACTATCTTTTCAACATTAATAACAAAAGGCGCTTTTACATTTCATAGAAAACATTTTATAATGATATGTCGCAAGTATATGTCACTACAAACACTTGCTTGCCTTAACAGAATAAAAATTAGGGAGATTACATTTATTATGAACGCTGTACTCATCGCAGTAGCAGTCATGCTACTGCTTAGTTTGTTACGTGTCCAAGTCATTGTCGCCATTATCGTTGGAGCTTTAACAGGCGGACTTATCGGCGGACTCGGTATTTCAGAAACAATTAGTACTTTTACAGCCGGTCTTGGGAACAGTGCTCCTATCGCATTAAGCTACGCAATGCTCGGTGGATTTGCTATTTCCCTTTCAAAAACAGGACTTCCTGATGCAATGATCCAATCAGCTTTAAAATGGATCGGCAACGAACAAGACACGAAAAAACAAGTCTATTCTAAAATACTTATATTATTTATCATTTTAACAATGGCTTGTTTCTCACAAAATATTATCCCTGTTCATATCGCCTTCATCCCAATCTTAATTCCAGCACTTTTAAAAGTATTAAATGAGCTGAGGGTGGATCGTAGGCTTGTAACATGTCTTATTACATTTGGGTTAATTACCCCTTACATGTGGGTTCCAGCAGGGTTCGGAAAAATTTATCATGACGTATTGCAAACAAATGCTGCGCAAAGCGGTCTTACATTTGATGTCGCACTTATTCCAAAAGCGATGACTATTCCAGCAATCGGTATGATTATCGGATTATGTGTAGCGGTTTTCATTACATACCGAAAACCACGTACATATGAAACAGAACAAATTCATTCTGCACAGAATGAAATCGTTCCCTATACGAAAAGAAGCATTACTTTGGGTTTATTATCAATACTCGCTACATTAACTGTGCAATTAGCAACAGAATCAATGATTTTTGGTGCTTTAGCAGGTATTATCGTCTTATCAGTTAGCGGTAGCCTCCCTCTTAAAGAAGCCGATGCTATTTTAACGAGTGGAATGCGTATGATGTCCTTTATCGGATTTGTTATGATTTCTGCCGCTGGATTTGGCGCTGTTCTTCGAAAAACTGGACATGTTGAATCTCTTGTGCAAACGAGTGCACATATAATCGGAAATAATAAACCGCTTGCTGCATTTCTTATGCTCATTATTGGACTTCTCGTTACGATGGGAATTGGCTCTTCCTTTTCAACCATCCCAATCTTAACAACAATTTTCGTACCATTATGCGTACAGCTCGGATTTAGTCCCATGGCTACAATCGCAATTATCGGTACAGCTGGTGCACTTGGTGATGCAGGTTCTCCAGCATCTGATAGTACACTTGGACCAACGTCCGGTTTAAATGCTGATGGTCAGCACCATCATATATGGGATACATGTGTCCCAACATTTCTTCACTATAATATACCGTTACTTATATTCGGCTTTATTGCCGCAATTACACTATAAAAGGTGCGTTTTAAAAACGCACCTTTTATAGTGTTGTTTCTCTCTCAATGCACCTAAATTCTGTTTCCACTTCTTCTTGTCGCACTTGTTTCTTCTTTATTTTTCCTATTAACTGTTGAAAAGCTATTTCCCCATTTTCTTCGATATAACTTCCAATCGTCGTTAATGATGGACTTATCCATTCACCCTCTACACTCCCGTTAAATCCAATGATTTGTAACTTACCTGGTATATGAATATTAAGAGTTTTCGCCGCCCTGATTAGCTCAATAGCGACCTTATCACTTGAAGCTACAACCCCATCTATGTATGGATGCTTTTGTAACAATTCAAGAAACTGTTGATTCGTATACCCTTGTACAATTTCCTCTCGATAAGAAAGTCCTTCTTTCCAAGCAGTATCTAGAAATCCTGCCACATGCTCTTCCATTTCTTCACTCTCTACTCCCTCACCGATATAAGCAAGAAACTGGCAGCCTTTCTCTTTTAATAAAGAAACAGCTTTCTGTCCACTTTCATAATAGCTCATAAGAGATTGTCGTTCTTCAAGCACAGCGAAAGGAAGTGAGATTTCTCCTATACTTCGAAAAACAGATTTCGTCATTATAACGCCTGCAATGTTATTTTGCTCCAACATATCTATGTATCTATTCTTATTTTCTATATTACAAACTATTACTTGATACCCTTCTTTGTATGCTATTTCCTCAACGAAACGGAGCAAAGTGATGTATGATGGATTATGCAAATTATCTACAAGTAATGCAATCACCGTTGAAGGTTGTTTAAATAAAGGCTTTGCTGTAGCATTCGGTCTATAATGTAATTCTTCAATTGCTTTTTTTACTTGTTTCACCGTATCTTCATGGACATATCCTTTTTCGTTAATGACTCTTGAAACGGTTGCAACTGAAACACCGGCCAATTTTGCAACATCACGTATAGTTGCCACATCGTCACCCCTTAATATGGTAATAGATTACAATTTTAAATTAAACCAAAATATAACATTCGTCAAGGTTATTGTTTTATATTTCTGAAAATTGTTACACAATTTCCACTCTACTCAGAAAATATACTCCAGCTGAATTTCATGTGAAATCGCGATATTATCATAACCAATAAACGGAATTTCTTTCTTTATTTTTCGTGCTTCCTTTACCGCATCAATATACAAGTTCGTCATCATGAAGTTACGTTTTTGATAAAAACGAAGTGCGTTCATATTATCATTCGTCGTAATAAGCCACACTTTTTTACATTCGTTCTCTTTTGCCACTCGCAATACACAATCCACCAGTTTTGTACCAATCCCCTTCCCTTCCTCAAAACTATTTAACGATACAATTTCACACATGTTTTCTATCACTTTACATGTTATAATTCCCACTATTCTGTTATTTCTAAGTGCAATAAAACCAGGTAATTCTTCTAATTGATGTACTCTGCCTCGCGAGACCATCATTGAGCTTCCCCAGTTTTCACACATAAAATCCTGAATTGCTTCTTTCATTTCTGGTGTGATTTTTTGTATATGAACCATACACGATTTCTCCCCTTTTCACATCATTGTGATACAATGTTAGTGTATCACATGTAGAGGTATTTGGAGGATGAGGTAAAGTATGAAACGTTTTTTTACAGCATTGTTTACTATACTAGGTGCACTAACTGCGATTGGGATTTTCTTTACAAATAAAGTTATGTACTTGAAGAAAAAAACAGAGGAAGAAGTTTTAGAACGCGAAACGAAAAAGCATTTTCATTTGGACGATTTTAAGGCTATTCAAAAAGAAGAGGTTCACATCCCTTCTCAATTCGGATACGAACTTCACGGATATTACATGCCAGCTGGTCATTCCAATAAATTTATGATTTTTTGCCACGGTGTGACTGTAAATAAAATGAATTCCGTTAAATATGCAAACTTATTTTTAAATAGAGGATATAACGTATTTATTTATGATCATCGCCGTCATGGTAAAACCGGTGGTAAAACAACAAGTTATGGCTATTATGAAAAACATGATTTAAAGTCAGTAGTTGACTGGCTAAAAGATCGTTTCGGAACGAATATTACACTCGGAATTCATGGTGAGTCTATGGGTGCTGCAACTCTTCTTCAATATGCAGGACTTGTAGAAGATGGTGCTGATTTTTATATTGCTGATTGTCCTTTCTCTGATTTTTATGGACAGTTACAACATCGTTTGAAAGTTGAGTTTCATTTGCCAAAATGGCCTTTATTACCTTTAGCAAATGCCTTTTTAAAAGTTCGTGATGGCTATACAATTCGTGAAGTTTCACCAATTGATTGTATAAAAAATATTAACAATCCGGTTCTCTTTATTCATAGTAAAGATGATGACTATATTTTATCTGATATGACGAAATCACTTTATGAAGCGAAAGAAAATAATAAACAGCTTTATATTGCAGAACATGGTGCACACGCTTGCTCTTATAATGAAAATAAAGAAGAGTACGAAGATGCCATCGATCAATTTTTAAACACATATGTAAAAGAAACAAAAAACAGGCTTGCATAAGCCTGTTTTTTTACTGCGCTAAAACGTCTGTAACTTGTTCCATATTTTCAGAAATCCACTTTACTGCCTCGTCTAGCGTTGGGAATTCCGTCGTTTGAAAAGTTACCTCATCTTGAAGTAACCAAACATCTTTCGGTTCTTGTCCTACACCTGCGATTGACCAATGAAGTAAACTATATGGATGATTATCATTCAAAAATGATGCCCATGTGCGCTCATTTGCAATATTTTGTAGTGTGTGTAATTTTTTATCCATCTTTCGTCACCTTACTCTAGTCAGTTATAAAAACTATTATAACACTCTCTTCTCTCTCAAACAAAGTGCTCTTTTTATATTGTCAAGTACTCTCCCTAATTATATGATGAGAGTAAGCGTTTGGAAAGGAGGGATAACGTTGGCAAAAGTACAAATTAAAGTGAATGATAATGGCTCTTTTCGCGTTACAGGGGACGTGGAATTAGTTGACTCACAAGGGAATGTATTCCCAGCAAAACCAGCATTTTCTTTATGTCGTTGTGGTTTATCAAAAAACATGCCTTATTGCGATGCTTCGCATAAAGGCAAATTCGAGTCTGTTGTTAGAGCACCAGAGGCAGAATAAATATTTAAAGAGCATGCACATTTATTTGTGTATGTTTTTTCTTTTGATCAAAGCCTATACAGCCCTTCCCCTTTCAACATTTCTATTACTTTCGTCCCCATTCAAATCGGCATATATTTTCAAACAATTCTTCACATTCGAACATTTTTTACTATGCTTTTTTCTTTTTTGTGCTATAATGTGAGCAAACAACATCCTTCGGGGTCGGGTGAAATTCCCAACCGGCGGTGATGAAGCGATAGCTTCTAAGTCCGTGACCCGTTTTCAACGCGAAAACGGTGGATCTAGTGAAACTCTAGGGCCGACAGTATAGTCTGGATGGGAGAAGGATATGTTTTCTAGTAATTTTATATAGCGAATACACTTTTATTTCAGTATGCATATTTTTAAAGTTTCATTTTGAATCTTTATATATGTTTTATTTTGTATAGTTATGTTTCTATACTGAAATAAAAAGATACGACTAGCGTTGAAAGAATTTGATATTTTGCTAGGTTTTTTCCTTATGCCAAAATATCAGTCATCGTTAGGTTTCTTTCCTATACTTTCGTATTCGAACTATATTTCTAGAAATCACGTCTCCCAAACCCCAAGGATATAAAATCCTTGGGGTTTTTTGATTTTTTCAGGAGAGGTGAAAAGAATGACAGATCAAGAATATATGAGGATTGCCTTGCAGTTAGCACAAGGAACATCGGGACAAACAAGCCCAAATCCTATGGTTGGTGCCGTTGTTGTTAAAGATGGGAAAATCGTTGGAATGGGTGCCCACATGCGTGCTGGTGAAGAACATGCTGAAGTTCATGCTCTTCACATGGCTGGTGAAAGAGCAAAAGACGCTACCGTTTATGTAACACTTGAACCGTGTAGCCATTTTGGAAAAACACCCCCTTGCTGTGAATTACTCATTGAAAAAGGAGTTCAGCGTGTTGTAATTGCTACTCTTGATTGCAATCCACTCGTTTCCGGCAATGGAAAAAGAATATTGGAAGAAGCTGGAATCAAGGTAACTACTGGTGTTCTTGGGGCGGAAGCCACTTTATTAAATCGATACTTTTTTCACTATATGAAAACGAAACGTCCCTTTGTAACAATAAAAACAGCAATGAGCTTAGATGGAAAAACAGCAACTGTAACCGGTGAAAGTAAGTGGATTACAGGCGAAGAAGCACGCGCTGACGTTCACCAATATCGTCATATACATGATGCTATCCTAGTCGGTGTGAATACAGTTCTAACTGACAATCCACACTTAACAACACGAATTCCAAACGGAGGTAAACATCCTATACGCGTTATTTTAGATACCCACTTACGAACGCCGCCATCTTCTCATGTCATAACAGATGGCTTAACTCCGACATGGATTATTGTCGGTAAGGATGTAAGCAAAGAGAAAATAGCGTCTTATGAATCTAACAATATAGCTGTATTCCAAATGAAAACACAGCAAATTGAAATACAAGATGTCCTATCCCTACTCGGTGAGAAAAAAATTCTTTCTCTGTTCGTTGAAGGTGGTCAAACGGTGCATGCAAACTTCTTAAAAACAAATAGTTTTAATGAAATCGTGACCTATATAAGCCCGAAATTAATTGGTGGAAAAGATGCCCCCACCTTATTTGGCGGAGCTGGTTTTTCGAAGTTACAAGATGCACTTTCCTTAACAATTCAAGAGATGAAACAAATCGGTAATGATATAAAAATTGTTGCAACCTTAAAAAGCGAGGTGACGGAATGTTTACAGGAATCGTAGAAGAGTTAGGAACGATATCAAGCATGACTCAAAGTGGTGAAGCAATGAAGCTAACTATTAGCGCAAAGCAAATTTTATCGGATGTCAAATTGGGTGATAGTATCGCAGTTAACGGCATTTGCTTAACAGTAACTACTTTTACGACTACTTCATTCACTGTCGACGCAATGCCTGAAACAATGAAAGCAACATCACTTCGTATGCTAAAGCCAAGTGCCAAAGTGAATTTAGAACGGGCGATGGCTGCAAACGGACGATTCGGTGGACATTTCGTCACCGGACATATCGATGGCATCGGTACGATTTTAACTAAAAAACAACATTACAATGCCATCTATTACAAAATAGCAATTTCTGATGAATTACTACGCTATTGTTTGCATAAAGGATCCGTTGCTGTTGATGGCACTAGCTTAACAATATTTGATATAGACGAATCTTCAATTACAATTTCACTCATCCCCCACACAGTAAGCGAGTCTATAATCGGAGAAAAACAAGCCGGGGACATCGTAAACATTGAGTGTGACATGATTGGAAAATATATTGAACGCTTTATCTCAAAGCCCGCAAAAAGAACTGGTTCAATGACCGAAAGCTTTTTACAAGAAAACGGATTTCTATAAGGAGGAAGCACAATGTTTCATCGTATTGAAGAAGCTCTAGAAGATTTAAAACAAGGAAAAGTTGTTATCGTATGTGATGATGAAAACCGAGAAAATGAAGGCGATTTTATTGCTTTAGCAGAGTACATTACACCAGAAACGATTAATTTTATGATTACACACGGTCGTGGTCTCGTTTGTGTACCCATTACGGAGGAGTACGCAGAACGTCTACAGTTAGAACCAATGGTATCTCATAATACAGATTCACATCACACTGCGTTTACAGTGAGCATTGATCATGTTTCTACAACAACAGGGATTAGCGCTCATGAACGTGCAACTACGATACAAGAATTGTTAAACCCTGCATCAAAAGGCGCTGATTTCAATCGCCCTGGACATATCTTTCCATTAATTGCGAAAGAAGGCGGTGTACTGCGCCGTGCTGGTCATACAGAAGCCGCTGTCGATTTAGCCAAACTTTGCGGAGCAGAACCAGCTGGAGTCATTTGCGAAATTATAAATGAGGACGGTACGATGGCACGTGTACCTGATTTACTAGAGTGCGCAAAACAATTTGATATAAAAATGATTACAATAGAAGATTTAATTGCTTATCGCCGCCATCACGAAACACTTGTGACGAGAGAAGTGGAAATTACATTACCTACAGATTTCGGTACTTTCCATGCAATTGGCTATTCTAACTCATTAGATATGAAAGAACATATCGCGCTCGTAAAAGGTGATATTTCAACAGGCGAACCTGTACTTGTACGCGTTCATTCAGAATGCTTAACAGGAGATGTATTTGGTTCGTGCCGCTGTGATTGCGGACCACAGCTACATGCTGCACTTGCTCAAATTGAGCGTGAAGGAAAAGGTGTTCTTCTCTATATGAGACAAGAAGGACGAGGAATTGGCCTTCTGAATAAGCTTCGCGCTTATAAGTTACAAGAAGAAGGGTTAGATACTGTAGAAGCAAATGAAAAACTTGGGTTCCCAGCTGATCTTCGTGATTACGGTATTGGCGCTCAAATTTTAAAAGATTTAGGCTTACAAAGTTTACGATTATTAACGAATAATCCACGAAAAATTGCTGGCTTACAAGGTTACGATTTAGAAGTAACCGAGCGTGTACCGTTGCAAATGCCAACAAAAGAAGAAAATAAAACGTATTTACAAACGAAAGCAAGCAAATTAGGACATTTACTAAACTTATAATTAAGGGAGAGATACATTATGGTATTCGAAGGTCATTTAGTTGGTACAGGATTAAAAGTTGGGGTTGTTGTTGGACGTTTTAATGAGTTTATTACAAGTAAGTTACTTGGTGGAGCTTTAGATGGATTAAAGCGTCACGGTGTAGAAGAGAATGATATTGATGTTGCATGGGTTCCTGGTGCATTTGAAATTCCTTTAATCGCTAAAAAGATGGCCAATAGCGGAAAATATGATACTGTTATTACATTAGGTACAGTAATTCGCGGTGCTACAACACATTACGATTACGTTTGTAATGAAGTAGCAAAAGGTGTTGCGTCTTTATCACTACAAACGGACATTCCAGTTATTTTCGGTGTATTAACGACAGAAACAATTGAACAAGCGATTGAACGTGCAGGTACAAAAGCTGGTAATAAAGGATATGAATCGGCAGTTGCTGCGATCGAAATGGCTCATTTATCAAAACAATGGGCTTAAAAAAGAGGCTACGGCCTCTTTTTTTATTTTCTCACCTTTTTTCGTACATCTTCTATTAATTCATCCATCGTTTTTCCTTCTGTTTTTATACGAAGAGCTTGTGCTGTTCTCCACACATTTTCTCTCTTTTCCGCTTCTTCTATAATAGAAATTTCCTTCCTCACTTCTTTTAAATCTTTTCCTTCTGTTTCAAGCCCAAAATGTTCAGCTTTCGTTCGAAAATGCTGTTCAATTCTTTGTTGCATTTCTTTTTGTTCAGGATTTTCAGCCGCCTTAACTGGATCAGCACTTATCGCTTTTATTAAAATCAGACAGGTCATAATAGTTAATATGTATTTGTACATGTAAAATCCTCCAACCCGATATAAATTACATTTTTACTATGTACAATTAGGGCTTGGAAAATTCGTCCACAAAATTATTTTTCTCGTCCAAAAGTGACTACTATCAAGCGTTAATGGACTTTTATTACATTTTATTTACAAAAAAAAGCAAACCCTTTAAAGAGTTTGCTTTTCATCTATCTTATAGCGCACATTCTTCAATCTCAAACCCTAAATCTTCAATCATACCCCAGTCCGCAGTCGGCTCTTGTCCAGCTGTTGTTAAATAGTCCCCGACAAAGATAGAGTTTGCTGCAAATAAACCAAGTGGCTGTACAGAACGTAAATTAAGTTCTCGACCACCTGAAATACGAATTTCTTTTGTTGGATTTACAAAACGCATCATCGCCAGCACTTTTAAACATTCTACAGGTGTTAATTCTTTTTGTCCTTCAAGCGGAGTACCCTTTACAGCAACAAGGAAATTACATGGAATAGAATCCGCATCTAAACGTTGTAATTCAAATGCAATTTCAGCGCGCTGTTCAATCGTTTCTCCCATTCCGAAAATTGCTCCAGAGCATGGAGAAATACCGGCTTGCTTCGCTTTTTGGACTGTATCAACACGATCGTCATACGTATGCGTTGAACAAATGCTATCATAATTGTTGGCATGCGTATTTAAATTGTGATTATAACGATGCACACCAGCTTCTGCTAACTGACCTGCTTGATCTTCATTTAAAAATCCTAAACAACAGCAAATTTTTAAATCTGTCGTTTCACGAATTTCCTTAACTGCTCCAATAACGTGATTTACTTCTTTATTCGTCGGACGACGACCAGATGCAACAATACAATATGTACCTGCTTTACGACGAATTGCTTCGTGCGCTCCTTCAACAATTTTCTCTTGTGTTAACCATGCATACTTATCAATCGGTGCTTCTGAAATAATAGACTGTGAACAATACCCGCAATCTTCAGGACATAATCCAGATTTCGTATTTATAATCATGTTCAACTTTACTTTCTTACCAAAATGATGATGGCGAATGATGTAAGCTGCATTCATAATTTCTAAAACCTCTGTATCATCAGCTTCTAATATTGCAATTGCATCTTCTTTCGTAATCATTTTCTCTTCTACTACGTCGTATGCAAGTTTTTTCCAATCCCTTTTTGTTTGTACTTGTTTCATTTCATCTCTTCCCCTCTTTTGTTATATACGTAAATAAAGCATGATATGTTGCCATTATCCCTTCTTTTCCCGTGAAGTCTCTTTCGTATATACGAAGCATCGTACGAAAGAGTGAAGGGCTTTGACAGTAAGACTCTTCATTACTATTGGTTGCCCCTACTTTTCGAATAGAATGTAGAAACTCCCTAACTTCTGTAAAGCTTTCTATGTAACACGTTTCAGAAACATGTACATTTCCTAATGGATTTTTGCATATATTCACTAACTGTTCTTTCGAAACGAATCGTTGTCCTATTGAAGTACAATTGTGTATCCCCTTTTCTTTCTTAGCACGCTGAAAAGACGTATGCAATTCTTGAAAAGTCGTATTACCAAACGTGGAAAATAATAATATTCCTTCTTCAGACAAATAGTTAAATAAATTTTTCACTGTCTCTTTTAAATCATTAAGCCATTGAAATGTAGCATTTGAAATGATGACATCATATGGATTTTCTAATTTTAATTGTTCAATATCTTCACATCGAAACATCACATTTTCCAAACTTTTTCTAGTTTTCGCGACTGCAATCATCTCATCAGCAAAATCCACAGCTGTAATATGAGCTTTCGGAAATAAATTTGATAATTGCTCTGTTACATATCCTGTCCCGCATCCAAGTTCTAAAATACGTATCGATGATGTTTCACTATATCGTTCCTTCAATGTAGAAAGTAACGAATGCGCCATCTTTTTTTGTACATTTGCATATTGATCGTAGGATATAGCCGCCCCGTTAAACCGTTTTTGCAGTAACGTTTTGTTGATCATGTCGTATCCCCTCTACAAATTGAATAATTTCATTTGCGCAATATTCAAAATTCGTTACACATAATGCATGCCCAGCACCACTTACTACTTTTAGATTGGCATTCGTATTATTCGCCATACTATGGGCTGCAGACAATGGACATATTACATCCTGCTCTCCATGAAGGAGTAACAGCGGGGCTTTCATATCTATTACTTCATTTCTCATATCTGTTTCTATTAAATAATCTAAGCCTAATTGTAAAGACTGAATCGAGTCTCCTTTAAACTTCTGCGCAATCTCTTCAAAACTCGTATTCTCCCTCAGCTCACTTTTTGTAAACATATTTTCATAGAAACGCTTCAAAGTATCTTCTTTTTTTCTCGTTAAATTCTTTTTCATACGTTCTATATGCAAGGAATTCCATCCACTTGTATAGTCACTTGTATTGGTAAATTTAGCGGTACCACCAATTAGTACCATACCTTGGGCCTTAATCTTTTTATAAGCTTGTACTGCCGCTAACGCTCCTAGTGACCATCCAACTAAAATTACATTTTCATCCTGCGCTACATCTATTATTCGCCCCGCAAATTCACTTTGTTCTTTCACGTTACGCCAATCTATACATTGAACAGAATATCCTTTAAAATACGGCAGAACCAAAGTCCAAACATCTTCTTCCATTCCCCATCCTGGAATAAAAATAAGCTTTAGCTCTTTCATACTAAAAACCCCTCTTCTTTACCAATGCGTATAATATGCTGAATAGCCCATTTTAAATCGGCTATTGTATGCTGTGACGTAACTGCAAAACGGACTCGAGAACTACCAACCAGAACAGTCGGCGGACGAATTGCAATGGCTGCGATACCTACCTCTTGTAACCTTTCACTAAACCGTAAAGTATTTTCATTTGACCCAACTACAATCGGTACAATATGAGTTGAGCTATTCCCAATATCAAAACCAGCTTCTTGTAAATGCGTCCTGAAATATGCACCATTCTCTATAAGTCGCTCTCTTCTTTCGTTATCTTCTTTCACAATTTCAATTGCTTTTCGGATCGCCCCTAATGTTCCTGGTGGTAAAGCTGTAGTAAAAATCAAGCTTCTCATCATATTTTGTAAATACTCTATATAAATGGAATCGCCCGTTAAATACGCACCATAACACCCTAAAGCCTTACTAAACGTCCCCATATGTATATCAATTTTTTGAGCAATATCTTTTTCTACATGAGATAATCCGGCTCCACTGATTCCATATATTCCACTTGCATGTGCTTCATCAACTATAATGATTGCCCCGTATTTCTCTTTCAGCTGAACTAAGCCTCTCAAATATGCAATATCTCCATCCATACTAAAAATCGTATCTGTTACGATTAATTTTCTCTTTTCTGGTGACGCTATTTGCAACATCTTTTCTAAATGATCCAAATCATTATGACGATATCTTTTATGCTCTGCTCCGCTTAATATAATTCCATCAACAATACTTGCGTGATTTAATTTATCACTAAAAACCATATCGTGACGACAAGCTAAAGCAGATATAGCACCTACATTTGCTGTATACCCACTATTTACAATTAATGCTCTTTCAGTACCTTTCCAGTTGCATATAATTTTCTCAACCTCTTCATACAATGGATAATTTCCTACAACGAGACGAGATGCTGTCGCTCCAGTTCCATATTTTCTCGTGCAGGCAATAGCAGCTTCTTTCAACCTTTCATCTCCAGCTAATCCTAAATAATTATTCGATGCTAAATTTAGCATCTTTTTCTTATTTCGAATAAGCCATGTCTCTTCCGCTTTCTCTGTTACATGTAAATTACGATACTGCCCTTGCTCCTTTAATTGTTCTACTTTAGATTGAAGATGCGTGCGCCACATTTGATTCATTTTGGATGAGCTCCTCTAATTTTGAAATCATAATATGCTCTTTTGCCGCCCCTAATAATTCTTCCTTTGTAAACTCTCCTTCAAGGAATGGTAATAACCCTAAAACCGGCACGCCACTTAACTCCTCAATCATTATTTTATTTTCTTGCACTCTTTCTTTTTCATATCCTTTACATCCAGATAAAATTACACCTGCTACTTTTAATCCATGTGCTTTTGCATAAGAAATTGTTAAAATAGTATGATTAACTGTCCCAAGCGTAGGACGCGCTACTACAATAAGAGGAAGCTGTAATTCTTTTGCAAAATCAATCACTAAAGCATCTTCTGTATATGGAACTGCAAGCCCACCAGCCCCTTCTACAAATAGGCTATTAAACTTTTTTAGTAGTTCATTATAGTGAGCAGTAATTTCTTTTAACGTTACTGTCCTTCCAGCTCTTTTCATGGCAAGTCTCGGAGCAAGTGGTTCTTCAATGGAATAAGGACAAATTTCATCTTCTTCTGTCGGTACACCCGATAATGCTTTTAACCTTGCTGCATCACCCTCAGGATTTGATGCAACATGTCCACTTTGCAACGGTTTATATACACCAACATTATGTCCACGCTCTCGAAATATACCTGCCAATGCTCCTGTCACTACCGTTTTTCCAACTTCTGTATCCGTTGCTGTTATAAAGAAACCACTCATTACTCTCCCTCCGTAACATCCGAGATTGCTTTATATAAAATGCGTAACATCTCATCAATCTCAGCCACCGTAGATGCAAGAGGAGGCATAAATACAATCGTATTACCGAGTGGTCGCAAAATCATGCCCAGCTCTCTTGAACGTTTACATACTTGAACGCCGACTCTTTCTGTCCATTCAAACGATTCTTTCATTTCCTTATTCTTCACAAGTTCAATACCAACCATTAGCCCACACTGACGAATATCTCCTACGTGCTTATATTCATTAAGAGCTTCTAATTGTGCCGCTACATATTCTGCTTTATACGCAACATCTTCTATTAAATTAGTTTTTTCATATAGTTCTAAATTTGCAATTGCTACAGCACACCCTAACGGATTCCCTGTATAACTATGACCATGGAAAAACGTTTTTTGTTCTTCATAGCCTCCTAAAAAGGCATTATAAATTTCATCTGTCGTTACCGTAATTGCCACTGGTAAATAACCACCTGTTAAACCTTTTCCGGCTGTTAAAATGTCTGGCGTTACATCCTCGTGTTCACATGCAAACATTTTCCCGGTACGCCCAAATCCAGTCGCTACCTCATCTGTAATAAATAATACATTGTATTTTGTACATAAATCGCGAAGCCCTTTTAAGTATCCTTTTGGCATTGTAATCATCCCACCAGCACCTTGCATTAATGGCTCCACAATAATAGCTGCTACTTCTTCATGTTTTTCTTGTAGCATTTCTTCCATTTCTTCTAAATGTTTCTTTACAATTTGTTCCTTATTATCTCCATAAGGAGAACGATATGTATATGGATACGGCATTTTAATTGCCTCAAATAATAGTGAACTATACACTTGGTGAAACAAGTCTATTGCTCCTACTGAAACAGCACCTATCGTATCACCGTGATATGCTTCTTTTAATGTAACAAATCTTTGTTTTTTCGGTTTTCCTTTATGCTGCCAATATTGAAAGGCCATCTTAATTGCAATTTCAACGGCGCTAGAACCAGAGTCTGAATAGAATACTTTCTTCAAACCTTCTGGTACAACTTCAATTATTTTTTCTGCTAATAAAATAGATGGAACGTTAGCAAGTCCTAGCATAGTAGAATGAGCAATTTTATTTAATTGCTCGCGAATTGCCTCATCTAGTTCTGGTACTTGATGCCCATGAACATTTAACCAAATAGATGAAACACCGTCCCAATATTCATTTCCATTTACATCGTATAGCTTTCTTCCCTCTCCACGTTCAATAATGACAGGATCTTCTTCTAAATAATCTTTCATTTGTGTAAATGGGTGCCATACGTAATCTTTATTCTTCTTCGATAATTCTTCATATGTATAAGACGATTTTTCACTCGTGTTACTATTAATAGCCACAATTGTCACCCCTAATGTTAACTCATTTATAAATATAGTTAACATTAAAAACAAATGACTGTCAATTATTTTTAAATAAAATAGTTCTCAAAAAAGAACAACTTATCATACGATAAGTTGTTCTACTTTCCATGTTGTATCTTTCCAATTTCTAAAATAATCTCTTCATCTTTTTTTCCTTCTGTATCAATTCCAAGTTGCTTAGCATGCTCAATTAACAAATCATGGCGCTGCTCAAATCTAGCGGTATCTACTTCTTTTGTAACCTCTTCTTTTGTTTTCCCCTCAGTAGAAACTCCTAGTTTAGTAGCTGCTTTTTCCATCGATTTCTTCTCTTCAGTTTCTTTCACTTTCTTCACTTCTGACTGCTGTATTTGCTTTTGTTTCGACTGCTCTGATTCAGCTGCAAAAGCTGTGTAAATTCCAGCACTTCCGCCAACGACTAGTAAGGTGGTAAAAAGAATTATTTTTTTCTTCACTCTTTCCTCCCCTTTCAAATTCATTATAACGCACATTTTTACAGTATGAAAAACATTTCTCCTTTATTTCCCTAAAAAAATATCGAATGTTTTTATTGACATGTATGATGAATATATGATAAAAATTTAACTAACATCATATGAATCGGCGTTGATAGGATTTAGTAGTATTTCGTTTTCTGATTTCAGAGAGCTGGTGGTCGGTGCGAACCAGTACAGAGCGATTTATGAATTACCCCCTGGAGCTTCTTTTACGAAACGTGAGGAGTAGTGAAAGACGGTTTAGACCGTTATGTCTAAAGAGTGGTGAAATGAAACTGTTTCACAATTTAGGGTGGTACCGCGAATTTTTCGTCCCTGCATATATTGCAGGGGCGTTTTTATTTTATGAGCGCATATCATATGACCCTTTATTTTGTGATACATTCCTTTCACAAGCTAGGGTGGTACCGCGATTTCTTCGTCCCTGCATAATTATATGCAGGGGCGTTTTTTTATCCAATCATTTCCGTATCATATTGAGATGTTGACAATTACCGGTAATTTGTCACAAAATTCTAAATTTTAGAAGGAAATATACAATATTGGCTAATTTTATATAAAAAAGAGCTATTTTAGATTACTTAGGAGGGAAAAACAATGGTTTCAAAAATTGAATCTGTTCTTTTAACATTATTTATCTTTTTCTGTATTGGCTTTAGTGTTATCCAATTAGAAGTTTCACCACACATCCCAATTTTATTTGGTATCGTTCTTTTATTAGCATTTGGATTTATGAAAAAAATCTCTTGGTCTACTATGGAAAAAGGGATGATCAGTAGTATTTCAGCTGGTATTCCATCTATTTTTATTTTCTTACTTGTAGGCGTATTAATTAGTGTTTGGATCGCTGCTGGAACAATTCCAACTTTAATGGTATACGGCTTCCAGATTGTATCTCCTAAAATTTTCGTTCCAACTGTTTTTGTAGTTTGTGCAATTGTTGGAACAAGTATCGGTAGTGCCTTTACAACTGCCGCAACTGTAGGACTTGCCTTTATGGGTATGGGTAGTGCTCTCGGATACGATCCAGCTCTAATCGCTGGTGCAATTATTTCTGGCGCATTCTTTGGAGATAAAATGTCTCCTTTATCTGATACAACAAACTTAGCTCCTGCTGTAACGGGTGTAGATTTATTTGAGCATATTCGCAACATGCTTTGGACAACAGTTCCTGCTTTCATTATTGCTTTTATCGCATTTTTCATTTTAGGAAGCGGTATTAGTGGAGACGTTGACTTCACAAACTTTATTAGCACGTTAGAAAAAAACACAACGATTTCTATCGTTACACTTATTCCAATTTTATTACTGTTCCTATTCGCATTTAAAAAGGTTCCAGCAGTTCCAACATTGCTTGCAGGAATTGTTGTAGGAATTATTATTCTCTTTATTTTTAAACCTAGCACTTCTTTAGCTGATTTAATGAAAATTATGCAAGACGGCTACGTTTCTAAAACTGGTATTAAAGACATTGATAGCTTACTATCTCGCGGTGGTCTACAAAGTATGATGATGTCGATTGCTCTTATTTTCCTAGCTCTTTGTATGGGAGGATTATTACAAGGAATGGGTATTATAGCGCAGCTGATGAATATTATCTCTAGCTTTGTAAAAAATAGCACACGCTTAATTATTTCTACTGCTTCAACTGCAATTGGTGTAAACTTCTTACTTGGCGAACAATACTTATCAATCGTTTTAACAGGACAAGCATTCGCTAACAAATACGATGAAGTCGGTTTAGAACGTCGTAATTTATCACGCGTATTAGAAGATGCAGGTACAGTTATTAACCCGCTCGTACCATGGGGTGTAAGTGGCGTATTCTTAACAAACGTCCTTGGCGTTCCGACATTTGATTACGTTCCATTCGCAATCTTCTGTTTAGCTTGCCCGGTCTTAACAATTATTGTTGGTTTCACTGGATTTGGTCTTTCATGGAAGAAAGAAAAAACAGTACCAGTTTCATAATATATACGAAAAAAAGGATTACCGATTACGGTAATCCTTTTTACAATACTGTACTATCTATTCGCTTTCTTTCTTCTAAATAACAGAAGTAATCCCGCTCCAACAAACGCCAAACCTGCTCCAATTGTAGAAACAACACTTGTACCTGTTTTCGGTAAATCACGTTCTTCTTTATTTTCACTTACAGTTGTTGTTTCTTTTGAGTTTTGATTATCCGTTGTAGTTTGTCCAGATCCTGTATTATTTCCATCTTGTTTTGGTTCATTTCCATTATTGCCTTCACCTGTTGGTGGTGTCGTTGGATTTTCTCCGTTATTGCCTTCACCTGTTGGCGGTGTTGTTGGATTCTCTCCGTTATTGCCTTCACCTGTTGGTGGTGTCGTTGGATTCTCTCCGTTATTGCCTTCACCTGTTGGTGGTGTCGTTGGATTCTCTCCGTTATTGCCTTCACCTGTTGGCGGTATCGTTGGATTCTCTCCACCAGTTTCCTTATCATCATTCTTCTTCGTTATATCAATTGCATATTTAGCAAATTCATTTTCAGATGGTCCAACATATGATATCTTTCCATCTTTCTTTATATGGTTTTGTGCATTTGGTGAAGAATCAAATGTTGTATTTAATTTATCTGCAACAATCGGCTTAAATGTCCAGTTTTGATCTGCTGCTGGATCAATAATTGGTGTTTCTTGCATATATTTCACAATGATTTGACGTGTTTCATCTTGTGATTGGTATACAACTTCCCCTTTACTTACACCAGGGAACGTTTGGCTACTTCCACGATAGTTATTTGTAGCTACGATGAACTCTTGATTGTCAGCTACAGGCTTACCTTCATACGTCATATTTACAATACGATTCGTATTTCCATTTACAACTTTACCATCTTTATCGTATTTCGCTGGTTGCGTCACGTCAATTTCGTATTTTAGACCATCTAAAATATCAAAATTATATGTAGGATAACCTATATTTACTAGTGGCTGCTCTTCTGTTTTCGCTGGATCAATTTTATTAAACTGACCAGCAGACATTTCAAGCCATTCTTTTACTTGTGCCCCGTTTACTTTTACAGCATATAACGTATTTGGATATACATATAAATCCGCTACGTTTTTAATTGCTAACGTCCCTGCTGGAATATCCGTATAATATGTAGCACCGTTTCGGCCACCCGCTTTAAATGGTGCTCCTGCAGATAATACTGGAATTCCTTTATATTTACTATATTGTCCGTTTTCAGCGAATAGCTTTTCTACATACCATTTTTGTGCATTTGTCACAAGTTGTACAGAAGGATCATCTTGTACTAATGAGAAATAACTATTAATTGGCGCTGTCGTTTTTCCTACAGCTGTATTCACATAATCAATTGTCGCTTGATGATCATCCTTAATTTCATTAACTAATCTTTGATCAGATTGTACTAATGGGTTCCCTTTACTATCAGCAATCGGACGAAGTTGCGGCTTCGATTGCTCTTTTTGTACTTCCCATTTTCCGTTTACCTTTTTCAATTGCATATCAATAATACCTAAGTTACTTCCAAAAACACCAGGCATTACAACAGGAACACCATTAAATACATCCTTCACTTCAGTATGTGAATGTCCCATTAATACTGCATCTACACCAGGAACCTCTGTTAAATAATATGAAGCATTTTCCATTTTGGGGCTACGGCCGCTCTTATCGACACCTGAATGGGCTAATGCAACAATAACGTCCGCACCTTGCGCCTTCATTTCTGGAACTAACTTTTCCGCTGTATCAACAATATCTTTCGCTTTCACTTTTCCTTCTAAATTCGCTTTATCCCAGTTCATAACTTGAGGTGGAACAAATCCCATTACGCCAATTTTCACTTTTTGTTTTTGACCTGATTCATCTTCTACTTCTTTTTCAAAAACATGATATGGTTTAAAGTAGTTTTGGTCGTTCTCTTCATTATTATCTTTATCATCCTTATAGACGTTCGAGTTAATAACCGGGAACTCTGTTTTACTAATTACTTTGTTTAAATAGTCTAAACCGTAGTTAAATTCATGATTCCCAAGAGAGATGACGTCATACTTCATTAAATTCATTACACGATATAATGGATGTGTATAACTAGGATCCACAGGCTTCTTCGGATCATTTATTTTATTCGCTACATAATCTCCAAGCGGTGTCCCTTGTAATGCATCCCCATCATCAAATAAGACAGAGTTCTTCGCTTCTTCACGTGCTTTATTCACAAGTGTTGCAGTTTGCACGAGACCTACTTTATTATCTGTTTTCGTTTGATAATAATCGTAATTCATTAAGTTAACGTGAATATCTGATGTTTCTAAAATTCGTAAGTTAACTGTACTCTCCCCAGCTTTTTCCTCTGCATGAGCTGTTGTCGGCAACACTTGCGGTGCTATAACGCCAATAGCAAGTGTTGCTCCAGCTAGCATTTTTTTTGACTTTTTCACAAAAGATCCCCCTTATACAATTACCCCAAAATAATGAAATGAATCTCTATCAGTCCCTAATCACATACCTTTTTCTTCTATTAGAGCGATGATTTTCACCTTATCTGACATTATCATATCTAAAGTTCTTTCATACCGTCAATATTTTTTGACATACTTCTACAAATTTTCTGTAAAGTTATTGTGAATTTTTCATAAATATATAATATGCCCTTACATTGCTTATACTGCTGAATATGATACAATTACCAATTACAAGGAGGATGAATTTATGAAAAAAATCATCTTAACAATTGTTTGTCTCCTCCTTCTAATCATTTCTTGTTCTAATTTTGAAAAGAACGATGAGATAGAACAAAAAGAAACTGAAGGAAAAGCAGAAAAAACATCTGCTCCCAGTTGGATTTATAAGCAAACGAATGACTCTTTTTATCACCTCGTATTAGGTGATTCACTTGCAAAAGGATATGGATCTACACAAGGGGGATTTGCCGAATTAGCTTCTAGACAAATAGAAACACAAATTCACAAACCAATTACAGTAGAAAACCTTGGGATAAACGGTCTTACTACAGATCGTCTCGCAAAAAAAGTTCAATCAGAAGATGTTCAACAAAAAATTAGGGAAGCAAATATCATTACTATTAGTATTGGAGGAAATAATTTATTCCGCTTAAATCGTGATGTAGGTGTTATAGATGGTATTAAAATGTTAAATAAAGAAAAAGCCCGTTTTGAAACGGATGTAAAAAATATTGTAAAGACCGTTCGAGATCAAAATCCGAATGCTTTACTCATTCTCTCTGAACTCTATAACCCTTTACAACTAGAGGACTCCATCGCAAGTTATGCAGATATGTTTTTAGACGGTTGGAATGATTCTATTTATTCTATTTCAAAAGCACATCAACCGTCGATCGTTTTACCAATTCGCAAATTAATATCGAATGATAAAAAAGAGTTACTATTTGACCAAGTACACCCAAATGATAACGGTTATGCGATTATTGCCAATACATTTACAAAGCAAGTGTTATCCTACAAATATTAAGGCTACCATGAAACAATTCTATTTTTATACCTTGTCTTTTTTGTTACAATGATAGTGGAAGGGGGCCGTTATATGGAATCACGCGAGTGGGAACGTATTGTTGATCATCTTCTTTCGCTAGTGCCTCTTTTTTATCGCAAATTTATGCTTCCTGGAGAGTTTTCTTCTCAAAGACATATGCCGCCATCGCATACGCAAGTGTTACTGCTTTTGCATGAAAATGGTACATTAGCAGTTTCAGAAATTGGCAAGCGGCTAGCGATTTCACGGCCTAACATGACCCCTCTATTAAACAAACTTATTCAAGAAGAGCTAATAGAGCGTCATTATAGCGAAAAAGATCGAAGGGTCATTTTAATTTCCCTAACAACTGAAGGGAAAGTGTTAGTAAGTCAGTATCAGCAATTCATTTTAGGCAAACTAAAAGAAAATTTTCAAACATTATCTGAGGAAGAGCGTGAAAAGCTCATTTATTCTCTTAAAACCATTCAAAATTTAATTTTGAAAACAAACGCATAAAGCTGCTTCTAAATAGAAGCAGCTTTATGATTCGTAATAATTACCATAGTATACATTTGAATACGGCCATGTCGTTAAATATGGTTTTTGTTCTTGCGTAGGCTGTTGTTGTGGTATTTGTGGTATTTGCTGTAATTGTTGTTGTCGATATAACTCGTATTGTCTACTCATATCATAAACCGGATAATAATTTACATATGGGTATACTTGCGGTACGTAATAATAATACATTCATTCTCTCCCCCTTTTTCTTAAACATATTCAAAGGAGAAAATGAATGTGACATTCTTTATATTTGAACAAGTGGTTCTCTCACTTGTTTCTTTCTTTTCTTCAAACGTAACTTACGATTCTTTTCATATAAATAATGCACAACGAAATATGAAATTACCCCACACACAATTCCTATTATCGTCATACCAATTAATACATATACTTCACTCTGTAATAAGCTCTTTAACATCGTAAAAATATGGCTCGAAAACAAATCTGATATCGTAAATGGTTCATGATGTATTTTCTGTACATGAAATGGGTAAATCATTTTTCCTAGCGCATAAGCAAACGGAAATAAAAATACTGGGAGAAACGATATTTTCCCAATAATATTACCAATGACTGCGGCTGGAAAAGATCCCTTTGCTAACCTTACAATTGGATAAAATATTAAATATACGAGCGATGCCGTATAAATCACCAACATTTCTAAACCAAATCCAATAGCAAAACCTAGCGACACTTTCTTTGCTCCTTCTGGCGATCGAAGCAACTTAAAATATTGAAACTTTAATATTCTCCACATCCGCTGAAAAAACGAATATGTTTTCTTAGTTGTTTTCAAATTCATCATCTCTTTAACTATATTTTTTTATCTAGTATGTCCTTACATGATATGAAAAACAAATTTAGTTTGCTCTTTTTATTATAAATGATATAGAGATAATTAACTAAATATACATCCGACATTTCCATATAAAAAAACCTCCCTTTTAGGAAGGCTCTTCTATATTTTTAAATAAACTCACTAATAAAGCTTTTTGCGCGTGCAACCTGTTACCAGCTTGCTCAAAAACGATAGACTGTGGCCCATCTATAATCTCTCCAGTTACTTCTTCTTCACGATGAGCGGGCAGGCAGTGCAGGAAACGATATGTTTGCTTTGCATGTATAACAAGCTCTTTATTTACTTGGAAAGGCTGGAATAAAGTATATTTTTCTGCTTCTCCTTCTTGGCCCATACTCATCCAAACGTCAGTATAAATAAAATCTGCTCCACTTACCGCTAATTCAGGATTATGCAAAATTTCAATTTCAGCCCCTGTTTCATCAGCAATCGCTAATGCTTTTTTAACAATTTCTTCATTCGGCTCATACCCTACAGGAGTTGCAACAGTCATATTCATTCCGACTTTTGCACTCGCTAGCAATAGTGAATGACATACATTATTCCCATCACCTACATAAGCTAATTTAACTCCTTTAAACGTATGAACTTCTTCATATATCGTCATTAAATCTGCCAATGCTTGGCAAGGATGATGATCATCAGTTAAACCGTTAATAACTGGGATACTGGACTCTTTTGCAAGCTCCTCTACATCCGCATGCGAAAATGTGCGTATCATAATTCCATCAATATAATGAGATAGTACTTTCGCAGTATCTGACACCGTTTCTCCTCTGCCAATTTGCATCTCTTTTCCACTTAAAAACATTCCATGTCCTCCGAGCTGTACCATTCCTGCTTCAAAAGAAACGCGAGTACGGGTTGAATGTTTATCAAAAATGAGACCTAATATTTTCCCTTGTAATAAAGGCTCCTGCTTGTTCTTTTTTAAATATATAGCGAACTCAATTAAAGAAATGATTTCTTCTTGCGTCAATTCTTCTAACGTTAAAAGATCTTTCGTATTTAATTTCGGTACTTGTACAGTTGACATGAAATTTCCCCCTTATATTATTGATGCATTTTTTGTACAAACCACTCTTTTTATCATATATATTGCCTGTTCTAGCTCTTCATTCGTTACAATAAGTGGTGGTAGTAGTCTTATAACATTAGGCCCTGCTTGTAATACGAGAAGTCCTGCTTTTTCTAGTTGTTCTATGACATTTGCAACCTCATGCTTGCATTCGATTCCAATCATAAGTCCCTTACCACGAATATTTTGAACACATTCAACGTGTCGTAATTCTTCTTGCAATTTCTTTAATACGTACTCGCCCTTTTCCTGTACCTCTTTAAAAAACGATTGCTCCTTAATGAATTGCAATACTTCTTTCGCTGCAGTCATAGCAATATAATTCCCACCGAAAGTTGAACCGTGTGACCCGGCAGTAAAAGAAGAACCTAGTTCTTTTCGGCCAATCATCGCTCCAACTGGAATACCATTCCCAAGCGCCTTTGCGATGGTAACGATATCAGGAACTATTCCCATTTGCTCATAAGCGAATAGTGTTCCTGTTCTGCCTATTCCAGTTTGTACTTCATCTATAATAAAAAGAGCATTGTACTGATTACATAGTTTTTCAATTTCCTTCAAAAAGGATGGATCAGCTAATATTACTCCTCCTTCTCCTTGAATAACTTCTACCATTACCGCCGCAACTTCTTCATTCATTACTTCCTCTAATGCTCGTATGTCGTTAAATGGTATATGTAAAAAAGACGGAAGTAATGGACCGAATCCTTCTTTCACTTTATCTTGCCCTGTTGCACTCATCGTTCCAAATGTTCTCCCGTGGAAAGATTGCTCACATGTTACTACGAGAGATTTTCCAGTATGCTTACGTGCTAGCTTTAAAGCCGCTTCATTTGCCTCCGCCCCGCTATTACAAAAAAACACATGATCTAATGCTGTATCTTCTGTTAATAATGATGCGACCTCTTCTTGTAAGGAGTTCGTAAATAAGTTAGATATATGCCATATATTTCTAAGTTGCTTTTCTACTGCCTTTACAACCGTAGGATGACAATGTCCTAAGTTACATACTCCAATACCAGAAGTGAAATCTAAATATTGCTCACCACTTTTATCAATAACTTTAGCCCCATTGCCCTTTAGAAATTCAATTTCTCTTCTTCCATATGTTTGAAAAAGATGGTTTGTCATACGATACTCACTCCTTTTGTTACCGTAGTTCCAACACACTCTCCTGTAACCTCAGTAAAATCCTTTGTACCATTTACGATACTAGCCTTTTCCACTCCCATTTTTAACGATGTAAGTGCCGCCTGTACTTTCGGAATCATTCCACCTGTAATGACGCCTTGTTCTATAAAAGTAAGAATTTCATATTCATCCGTTTTCTTTACCAATCTTCCTTCGTGTAATACTCCATCTACGTCCGTTATAAAAATGAGTTCTTTTGCGGATAGTGCGGCTGCAATTCCAGCTGCAGCGGTATCTGCATTTATGTTATAAACCTCATTACCATTTATCCCAATAGGGGCAATGACAGGAATATAATTCATATCTATCAACCCTTTCAATAGGGCTGTTTCTACATAACTTACTTCTCCTACATATCCTATCGCTTCGCCAACAGGTTGAACTTGAAGTAAATTACCGTCACATCCTGAAAGCCCCACCGCAAGTAAATCATGTTTTTGTAAATTCATTACGAATTTTTTATTCGTACTTCCGCATAGCACCATTTGAACAACATCCATAACCTCTTTTGGTGTTACTCTTAATCCATCTTTCTTTTCTATCTCGATATTAGAGTCTTCTAACTTGGCATCAATTTCTGGGCCACCGCCATGGACAATAACAACCTTATACTTATTTTGCAATTTCTTTATACAATCAAAAAAGACACTATTTAATCGATTCAACATGCTACCGCCACATTTAACTACAATATAATCACTCATCTTCTCTCTCCTTATGTACGATAACAAGCATTTATTTTCACATATTCATAACTTAAGTCGCAGCCCCAAGCTGATCCCGTTTCATCTCCTAAATGTAAACACACATCAATTTTTATTTCATGTTCTTGTAATTTCTTTGTCATTTCCTCTTCAGAAAACATTTGAGGCTCACTATTTTTTAATACGGCGATAGATTGAAGAGTGATATCAATTGTATTTGGGTTAATAATTACTTCACTCTGTCCAGTACTACTAATAATTCGTCCCCAATTTGGGTCCTCACCGTATATCGCTGTTTTCACAAGACTGGAACCGACTATTTGTTTTGCAATTTTCTTTGCTTCTTCATTTGTTCTAGCCCCTAACACGTTTACTTCTATTAACTTCGTAGCACCTTCACCATCTTGTGCAATTTTTTTCGCTAAATCTTCACATACCTTTTGTAAAGCAACTACGAAAGTTTCCCAGTCTTCATGTTCCATATTCATCGTTTTCGTTTCTGATAATCCACTTGCCATAGCGATGACCATATCATTTGTAGAAGTATCTCCGTCCACCGTAATTTGATTAAACGTATGATTCGTAATTTGTGATAATGCTGTTTGCAATACTTCATGCTCTATATTGGCGTCTGTTGTAATAAAACTAAGCATCGTTGCCATATTCGGTTTGATCATCCCTGATCCTTTTGCGACCCCAGCAATGATCACTGCTTTCCCATCAATTATCATCTCATAGCAAGTTTCTTTCGTTATAAGATCTGTCGTTAAAATTGCTTCACAAAAAGAATAAGCTTCACTTACTTCCTTTGTTGGCACAAGAGATTCAATTCCCTTTCGAATGATATCCATCGGTAAAGGTACTCCAATTACACCTGTTGAAGCGACTGCGACGTACTTTTCTTTTATTCCAAAGTGTTCCGCTCCTAATGTTCGCATCTCATAAGCATCTTGCAATCCTTTCATCCCCGTACAAGCATTTGCATTGCCGCTATTTACAACAATTGCTTGTAATTTCCCTTCTGCTGCTATGCTATCCTTCGTTACTTGCAACGGCGCTGCTTGTATTTGATTTGTTGTATACACAGCGGCACATGATGCTGGCACCTCACAAACGATTGCACCCATATCCTTTTTCACCTTTTTCAGACCATTTGCAGTACCGATTGCCAAAAAGCCTTTTGGTGTAACAATTGAACCATTTGCTAATTTTTTAATAGACGATGCTTTAATCATAATTTCCCCCTTATGGATAAAGCGGCATATGCTGTAAACCCGTTGTCTCTTCTAGCCCCGCTAATAAATTTGCATTTTGAACTGCTTGCCCTGCCGCACCTTTCATCATATTGTCTATAACAGAAACGACCGTAACTCTTTCTGTTCTTTCATCGTAAGCTATCCCAATATCACAATAATTTGAGCCCCTTACTTCTTTCGGACTTGGAAATTCTCCTTGCGAGCGAACTCGAACGAAAGCTGAGTATTCATACGTTTCTTCATACAATTTTTGAAGTTGCTCTATTTTCATTTCCTCTTTCACTTTCGCATAAAGTGTAATCATAATCCCTCGTGATATCGGTATTAAATGTGTACTAAACGTGATTGGCTTCGTTTCATGATTCCACTCTGCAAGCATTTGCTCAATCTCAGGAACGTGCTGATGTTGATTAACTTTATAAATGTGTAAGTTATCGTATAACTCAGGAAAGTGAGTCATTGTTGTTGGCGTTTTGCCCGCTCCAGATACTCCTGATTTCGCATCAATAATAATCGAAGCTTCTTCAATTATGCCGCTACGTACTAACGGCGCTACCGCTAATAATGCAGCTGTAGCAAAACATCCTGGGTTTGCAATTAAATTTGCATTTTGGATCTCAGGCCTTTTCCATTCACTTAATCCATATACTGCTTTCCTAAGAAATTCTTCCTGTGCAGCTGGCCTTTTATACCACAATTCATATGACGAGGGATCTATCATACGAAAGTCTCCAGATAGGTCAATTACTTTTAAACCTACTGCCAATAATTTTGGTGTTAACTCTGCCGATACTCCCGCTGGAGTTGCTAAAAATACAATTTCAGCTTCCTTCTCTATTTTCTCCGCATCAATTTCTTGTAACGTATGGACAAGAACATTTCGAAAATGCGGGTATACATTTGTTATAAATTCACCAACTTGTGAAAAAGAATGGAGAGATGCTATCGAAAAATATGGATGTTGCTCTAATAACCGAATTAACTCAATACCTCCATATCCAGTTGCTCCAATAATTGCGACTTTCATAAGCTCCTCCTCATATCTATTCTTTAAATTAAGTTTGATTATAATATTGCATAATTATAAAGTCAATTAAATATTTATAATTTTAAAAAACTTCAAAATATTATTCTCGCTATAAAAACAATATACACAAGTGGATTTTTATGCAAAAATATTGCATAGTAGTATTTTCATTTCACTTCAAGTACAATAAAACAATACATGTATACATACAGGCGGGGAAAAACATGAATAAAAAATTAATTGAGAAAATGATTATAAAAAGTTTTCGGCAATATCAATGTAATCCTGTTTCAAAAGAGGATCAGGAAATGCTAATTAAACATATTCAAATGATAATTCATTCAAATACTGAAATTGATGTATACGAGGCTGTTGAGGATATCGTTTACGATTATGTGACTGGAAAATAAAAAATAGGAGATTTCCATATGGAAATCTCCTATTTTTTACTTAATGATTTGCCTGCAACGCGTTCAAATAAACCTGGGAATAATGCGTAGAGCTTTGGCCCCATTCCCATCCACTTCGGCAAGTTTACTTCACGTTTTTTCGTTTGCATCGCCTTTACGATTTGTTCTGCTACATATGTTGGTTTTAACATGTAACGTCCCATATTTTTCACATATGTACCTGATTGATCGGCTATTTCAAAAAAGTTCGTTTCTATCGGTCCTGGGTTAATTGCTGTTACATACACATTTGTGTTAGATAACTCCATACGTAAACTATTCGTAAATCCTAATACAGCGTGTTTTGTTGCTGCATAAGCACTCGACTTCGGAGTTGCAATTTTTCCAGCCAATGAAGCAATATTAATAATTTGTCCTTCGTTCCTTTTTACCATATTAGGTAATACCGCTTTCGTACAAGCTACTAATCCAAATACATTTACTTGAAACATATCCTTTACTTCATCCATTGAAGCATCTTCAAACGTTTTAAAAATACCAAACCCAGCATTATTTACCAATATATCAATACGGCCTACTTCTTGTAATACCTTTGAAAAAACAGATTGTACTTTCGTTTCTTCACTTACATCTAATACATAGTAATAGCAAGGCGTATTATAAGTTACTTTAATTTTGTCTGCTAATGCTTGTAGCTTCTCTTCTGTTCGAGCCATTAATACCGGCGTCGCCCCTTGCTCTGCAACCTGCATTGCAACTTGCTCTCCAATTCCACTAGAAGCACCTGTAATGACGATTACTTTTTCTTGTAAACGTCCCGTCATTGCTGTCACCTACTTTGCATAATAAATCAATTGTTGTGAAGATTCATCAATCATCACCTGTTGATTATATGCTAAAAAGTCTAATTGTCCAACAGTTTCTGAGATAGTAAGTGGTAATTGCTCTTTATATAATACCGGAAATAGTTTTACACACACCTCAAATGCTGTCATTGGCTTTTCCTTTAATAGTTCAAGCACTTTAAAAGCACGTGTCTCTTGCTTTTGTAATCTTGTTTCAATAAGTTGTTTCACATTCAGAACATCTTCCCCATGCCCTGATAAAATCCGTGAAATATTCATTTCACTTAAACGTTTTAACGTTTGATTGTACTGCAATAAGGGATGCGCTCTTTCTGTTTGCCCTTCATATGGTGGTTCTAATATTGGATTTGAAGAAATATGACTAATGAGAGCATCCCCACCAATTAATATTCCATCAGATTCTCTATATAATGAAATATGAGTGGAAGCATGACCCGGGGTTTCAATCACTGTAAATCCAGGTAACGAATCTATACGATCTCCCTCTCTCACGGTATGTGTTAACGATCTATTACAAGAATATTTAAGTGTCTTCGTCGTCAATAACGCCTCACCATTCAGAAATACTGCTGGAACGCCGAACTGCAAGGCTGTCTCTTTAAAAAATTCATGATACCTCTTTAAAAATTCAGCATTCTGTGTAATCCACGGTTCATTCCAAGGATGTCCGATAATCTTTACTTTTTCAGAAAATGTATTTAAAAGTCCGCAATGATCCGCATGGTGATGCGTAATCACTACCGTTTCAATATCTTCTATCTTATATCCTAATGCACCTAATTGACTTTCTAGTGCTTTCTTTGCTTCTTCTGTATTTGTCCCTGTATCAATTAACGTTAATGTTTCTCCCTCAACTAAAAACACATTCACTGTCTCAACTGCAAATGGAACAGGAATCTCCATTCGATGAATCGCCGTCATGCTTAGCCCCCCTGTCTTTTTCCGGTTCAAAAATGAATACCTCTTCAGTTTACAACTTCCCTATAAATTTGTCATTATTTTCAGATAAAAAGAGGTCTTTTCCATAAAAAAACGAATGTATGTACATTTATAAGTATTTCTAACCAAATTTAAAGGAGGCACATCATGTCTATGCAAAACATTTCCTTTCTCGGTGCAGGCTCTATTGCCGAAGCGATTATTGGTGGCTTATTAAACGCAAATGTTGTTAAGGGAGAACACGTCACTGTAAGTAATCGTTCTAACGAGACAAGATTACAGGAGTTACATAAAAAATACGGTGTCAAAGGTACACATAATAAAAAGGAATTACTTGCTGATGCAAATATTCTTTTTCTAGCTATGAAGCCAAAAGATGTCGCAGAAGCGGTTATTCCTCTTAAAGAATACATAAATAATGACTTGCTTATTATTTCGTTATTAGCAGGTGTTTCTACTCATTCAATTAGAAACCTACTTCAAAAAGACGTTCCGATTATTCGTGCAATGCCAAATACATCTGCAGCCATTTTAAAATCCGCTACCGCTATCTCACCTTCAGAACACACAACGGAGGAACATATTCGTACTGCAACATCTTTATTTGAAACGATTGGTCTCGTCTCTGTTGTAGAAGAAGAAGATATGCATGCTATCACTGCATTATCTGGAAGTGGACCAGCTTATATTTATTACGTGGTAGAGGCACTGGAAGAGGCAGCAAAAAAAATTGGTTTAAAAGAAGATGTTGCAAAATCTCTTATTCTTCAGACGATGATTGGTTCTGCTGAAATGCTAAAAGCAAGCGAAAAACACCCTTCTATTTTGCGAAAAGAAATTACTTCTCCTGGCGGAACAACTGAAGCAGGTATTGAAGTATTAAAGGAGCATAATTTTCAACAAGCATTAATCTCATGTATTACACAAGCAACGAAACGATCACACGATCTTGGAAAAACATTAGAAGAAATAGCAAAAGAAAAATAAAAAACGGAGCTCAACTTTATTTGAGCTCCGTTTTTACTTTAATCATATGATATGCTTTTAGTTATTACTCTTACCAAAAATCTCTTCTTGCAAACGACGACCTGTCGGTGTTGCTGCAAGGCCACCTTCTGCTGTTTCACGAAGTGCTACTGGCATCGTTTGTCCAATTCTAAACATCGCCTCAATGACTTCATCACATGGAATTGTACTAGTTACACCAGCTAATGATAAATCAGCTGAAATCATGGCATTCGCAGCTCCTGCTGCATTACGTTTTACACAAGGTACTTCTACAAGCCCTGCAACAGGATCACATACTAAACCAAGCATATTCTTTAATGAAATCGCCATCGCTGTAGCTGCTTGATCTTGTGTTCCACCAGCCATCTCAACTGCTGCTGCAGCTGCCATTCCACTTGCTGAACCTACTTCAGCTTGGCAACCTCCTGCCGCGCCAGAAATACAAGCATTATTCGCAACAACCATACCGAAAGCTCCTGCTGTAAATAAAAATTCAATCATTTCTTCGCGTGTCGGCTGTAATTTTTCTTGCAGTGCAAACAGTACACCTGGCACTGTTCCAGCAGATCCTGCTGTTGGTGTTGCACAAATAATTCCCATCGCCGCATTTACTTCATTTGTCGCAACAGCTTTACTCACTGCGTCCAAAATCGTATCTCCAGATAAACCTTTTCCACTCTGCATATACGCTTGGACTTTCACAGCATCCCCGCCAGTTAAACCAGTCGGTGATTTTACACCACGAATACCGCGTTCTACTGCTTGTTCCATCACGACTAAGTTCTTTTCCATTCCAGCAATTACTTCTTCACGTGAGATATTTCTTGTTTGCATTTCACATTGAATCATAATTTCTGCGATTTTTACATTTTGCTCTTTAGCTTGCGCCACTAGTTCCGCTGCGTTCCGAAACATGGTGTGTCCCCCCTGCAATTAATCCATAATAGTTACTTGACAAATATTTTGTTGCCCATTTATTTCCGCAATTACTTCATCTGCTAATAATTCATCTGTTTCAATGACCATAAGCGCTCTTCTTCCTTTTTCTTTACGAGAAACACTCATTGTACTTATGTTAATCTCATGCTTAGCAAGGATTGAAGCTACAGCTGCGATAGCACCAAAGCGATCGTTATTTACAATAAGTAGTGCTGGACTCGTGCCTGTTAATTGAAGATCGAATCCGTTTAATTCTACAACTTCAATTTTACCGCCACCAATTGAGCAAGCAACAACTTCAATTTCCTCTTCACCTTTATACAGACGAATTTTCGCTGTATTTGGATGCGGAGCATTTGCATCTTCTTCAATGAATTCCACTTCAATCCCGCGTTCTTTTGCAATATCTAACGCACTTGGAATACGTAAATCATCTGTTTCAAATCCTAGTATTCCACCGATTAGCGCTACATCCGTACCGTGACCACGGTATGTTTTTGCAAATGAACCATATAATGAAATGCTAACTCTCTCTGGTTCATGACGAAACAGCTGACGAGCAACTTGCCCCATTCTTGCCGCGCCTGCTGTATGTGAACTTGATGGACCAATCATAACCGGACCAATAATATCAAACACTGAGCGATACTTCATCATAACTCCCCCTAAACCTCTATGAAAAAATTATTTACTATTCTATTAAGCTACCGAATCGGTTGCTGTTCCAGTCGTACCACGAATTTGTTCCGCTGTAAGAATTGGATAGTTTTTGAATAACAGTGAAGCAATATATCCTGAAATAATACCAGTTATAATAATAAATAAGAAACTTAGCATTACCTGCATTTAAAAATAATATAAGATAGTCCACTATAAAGTCTGGTAGCAATCCAAAGTTTAACACAGAACCCCTTACAAGCATAGCATAAACAAGTGAAACTCCCATTGCTTTCATACCTTTTGATATTTTAAAGCTAAAAAGGAAAAAAAGACTTAGTACAAATAATAGTAATATCCTTCCTATTATAATTTCCATGTTGCTCTCTCACGATTTAGTCAACTTCACTTGTTATGACAAATGGCTAAAACGCATGTAGCCTACAATAAATTATAATCTGCCCTCATTATAGCTTGTTTTTAATAAAACGCTTACTTTTAATGAATTTTAAAAGTTCTGAATAAAAATCCATTTTCGCTACTTGTACCACTCGTATGTCGTCTGACTTATATAACAGTTTTTCTAAATAATCGGCATTATGTATTTTTATCCTATATCTTCACATCATTAAAACTTTCTGTGTCATCCTATATAAAAATAAAATGATAACAGTTTTATTTTTAATTTTTTTTAGAAATAAAAAAAATGGCAACCTATCGTCACCATTTTTTCACAACATTATTATCTTTCTACTGGAAATGATTTTAAATCCGTAGCTATTTCTGTATTAGAAAATAGCTCTCTTGCCTCTTTCAATAATTCCTTATATGTATCTCCTTGATAACGAGAACTAATATGAGTCAATATTAAGCGTTTTGCATTTGCCTGAAGTGCAATACTCGCAGCTTGCTTAGATGTGGAATGAAAATAATCATACGCTTGTTGTTCATCTTCTGCCGCAAAAGTCGCTTCATGAACAAGTACGTCAGCATCTTGCGCAAGCTCTCTACTCGATTCGCAATATCGTGTATCGCCTAAAATTGTAATAACTCTTCCTTTTTGAGGCGGGCCAATAAAATCTTTTCCATCTAACACTGTGCCATTCTCTAATTCAACTACTTCACCATCTTTTAAGCGTTTAAAAACTGGACCAGGTTTCACACCCATTCCCAGTAACTTATCCACTAAAAGAGCTCCCTGTATATCTTTCTCTACAATTCGATATCCGAAGCATTCAATTCCATGTGATAACCTTTTTGTTTCTACACAAAATTCATTATCCTCAAACACAATACCTTCTTCCGTAATCTCAACGATTTCAAGTGGATATTTAACATGTGTCGTACTTACTAATAATGCCACTTCAATAAATTGTTTAATTCCTTTTGGTCCGTACACTGTTAATTTTGTTGTTCCACCTTGAAACGAACGGCTACCCAATAAACCCGGCAATCCAAAAATATGATCGCCATGTAAATGCGTAATAAATATTTTTTCAATGCGGCGTGGACGTACAGACGTATGTAGTATTTGATGTTGCGTCGCCTCGCCACAGTCAAATAACCAAGTCTGTCCTCGTTCTTCTAACAACTGCAAAGCAATTGCTGAAACATTCCTTCCTTTTGAAGGAACACCTGCACCAGTCCCTAAAAATACAAATTCCACTTTCTTTCCTCCAGCTCTTTATATAATCTATCTTTCATCTTACGGAATGTTATTTCAAATGGCAAATTGAATTTGTATAACCAATCATCTAGACAACTATATAACACGAACATTATACTTAAAAAATTTAGCTATCGTTCGTATTTTGTGGTAAAATGATTGTACTACATTTTAAGGGAGCGTTTTATTATGAAAGAAGTATTTCGTTTACAAACTGATTTTTCATCTTCATTTGATCGCTGGGTAAGTTCTTTCGTTTCTGATCACCCAGCACAATTAGAATGGACGACTTTAAAAGAATTAATCCATGAATATACAACATCACATACAAATGAGACGTTACCAACATATATTTCTTCAGCTTTAACATATTACGCACAACGCGTTTCAACAACAAGTAACTCAGAAATTGTTATTTTTGAAAATCCTACAATCTCATAATCTATAATAAAAAGCACTGTAATCAGTGCTTTTTATTTATGTTCATTAAAGTATTTATTTTCCCGCCTTATTTCAAAAAACTCCGCTTATTTCCTACTATATAGCCATCATAAATCTATTTGATTTTTCAAAAAAAACAGATTAAAAAGATATTGACACTACGATTTTACAGTGCTAATATTCAACGTGTAATTGAATATGGTCTCTGTTAGGTGAGGCTCCTGTATAGAGAAACGCTGCTGCCCAAAAATGTCGAGAGACGCCAATGGGTCAACAGGAAAGGTCGGAATGAAGGCCTTTCTTAACGTAGCTGGTTTCAGTACCTATGCTATACAGTGCTAAAACTCAACGAGGGAGAGGTGCGTATGTTTTGTCATACACAAAAACTGTTTTTATCTATGTTTACTAACAGTCTTTGTTGTTGACTCTTTTTGACTATGAATTCAGACCTTTACTCGTTTTGAGTAAAGGTCTTTTTTATATCTTTATGCACCCTACTATGAAACAAACATAGCATATTCAGAAACTATTAAATTGTATGGAGGTGAGGAACAGTGTCAAGTGATGATTCGGCCCAGATACCCATATGTTTTACATTTATATTTCATCATGTAGGTAGGAAAGAAGCTGTTCCTCCCTGTTTAAAATAGTCGAGTAACAGATTGTTTCCTCCTTCATGAAAAGGAGGAACTACCAATGTTAAATTTACAAAAACAAGAAACGAAGCATGCTTACGATCAAGATGGCATGAAAGCAAATAACGAATTATTAGTGGAAGTTGCAACACAGGATGTAAACTCTGCGTTAAAACTCTTAGAAACAACACAAGATGGACTCTCTAAACAAGAAGCGTCTCGTAGACTTTCTTTATATGGTCCGAACGAAATCGCTCATAATAAAACATTGCCGTGGTACATTCAATTTCTGCTGGCATTTAAAAATCCATTTATTTTTGTTTTGTTAGCTCTTGGAGCACTCTCTTTTTTCACAGATGATATACAAGGAACAATTGTCGTATCTGTAATGGTACTGCTAAGTGCAACGATTCGCTTTTTACAAGAATTCCGCTCTCAGAAAGCGGCGGATAAGTTAAAGGCTATGGTTCGAACAACTGCGAGTGTCTTTAGAATAGATGGATTTGTACACGAAACAAAAAACGTAACAAATTTAAATCGAAATTACACAACAGAAATTCCAATTGAAGAACTTGTACCTGGCGATATTATTTCACTTTCAGCTGGTGATATCGTGCCAGCTGATGTGCGTATTTTATCCGCAAAAGATTTATTTGTTAATCAGTCTTCTTTAACCGGGGAAGCACTTCCTGTAGAAAAATACGAAAACTGCTACCATACGGAAAATAAACATATATTACCGAAAAACATGAAAAAAAATTACAATCCGCTCGATATGGAAAACCTTTGCTTTATGGGTACAAATATTGTTAGCGGTAGCGCAAAAGCTGTTGTTGTTTCAACTAGTACGGATACGTATTTCGGCTCTTTAGCAAAAAAGGTTATCGGAAAACGTGCAGAAACAAACTTTGATAAAGGCGTAAACAAAGTAAGTTGGCTCTTAATCACATTCATGCTTATTATGGCACCCATTGTCCTTCTCATTAATGGATTCACAAAAGGAGATTGGCAAGAAGCTTTCTTCTTTGCTATTGCTGTTGCAGTTGGCCTTACACCTGAAATGCTGCCAATGATTGTAACTGCTAATTTAGCTAAAGGCGCCGTGAACATGTCTAAACAAAAAGTAATTGTAAAACAGCTCAACTCAATTCAAAACTTAGGTGCTATGAACATTCTTTGCACAGATAAAACTGGAACTTTAACAGAAGATAAAGTTGTCCTAGTTCGTCATTTAGATCCTAACGGAAATGAATGCGATCGTGTATTACACTTTGCCTATTTAAATAGCTTCTATCAAACTGGATTGAAAAATTTAATAGATAAAGCTGTTATTGAACATACAGAGGAGAACCATAAATTTGATCCATCAGCTTTTCAAAAGCTAGATGAAATTCCATTCGATTTTGCTCGGCGTCGCATGTCTGTCATCGTGAAAAATATTTTAGGTGAACATACAATGGTTTGTAAAGGTGCCGTAGAAGAAATTTTATCAATTTGTAACTACACTGAAGTTGATGGACAAATTGTCCCTCTCACTGAAGAAATGAGAGTAAATGTAAAACATCTCAGCGAAACTTTAAATAGTGAAGGAATGCGTGTCATCGCTGTAGCATACAAGAACGATAACAAACCTTATCATAAAGCTTATGCAGTACAAGATGAATCCACTATGATCCTTACTGGATATATCGGCTTTTTAGATCCACCTAAACCATCTGCTGCTTCTGCAATTCAAGCATTGCAAAAACATGGCGTACAAGTGAAAATCTTAACAGGCGATAACGAAATTGTTACAAAAAAAGTTTGTAAAGAAGTGGGATTAAATATAGGTGAGCCTGTCCTCGGTTACGAAATTGATTCTTTACCAGATAAAACATTAGCAACACTGGCAGAAGAAACAACAGTGTTCGCAAAACTAAATCCAATGCAAAAGTCCCGCATCATTCGCGTATTGCAAGGTAATGGTCATACTGTAGGTTATATGGGGGATGGTATTAACGATGCCGTTGCACTACGTGATGCTGATGTTGGAATATCTGTTGATACTGCTACTGACATTGCAAAAGAATCTTCCGATATTATTTTACTTGAAAAAAGTTTAACTATATTAGAAGCAGGTATTTTAGAAGGACGCACTACTTTCGGCAATATTTTAAAATATATAAAAATGACAGCTAGCTCTAACTTTGGAAATGTATTTAGTGTATTAGTGGCAAGTGCTTTCATTCCATTTTTACCGATGCTTGCAATTCATCTCTTAATTCAAAACTTACTTTATGATATTTCACAGCTTTCAATTCCATGGGATAAAATGGATAAGGAATTTCTAGAGAAGCCTAGAAAATGGGATACTGCAAACTTGCGTAACTTCATTATTGGCATCGGTCCAATTAGCTCTATATTCGATATTATCACATTCGTTGTCATGTGGAATGTGTTCGGTGCAAATACACCTGGAGAACAATCGCTATTCCAATCTGGTTGGTTTGTCGTTGGGTTGCTAACTCAAACATTAATTGTCCATATGATTAGAACACAGAAAATTCCGTTCATTCAAAGTACAGCATCAATACCAGTTCTTATATTAACCGCTTGTATTATGGCAATCGGAATTTACATTCCATTCTCACCACTTGGTGCAGCAATTGGTTTACAAGCATTACCACTAAGCTACTTCCCGTGGCTCATAGGAATATTATTAGGCTATGCTTTCTTAACACAATTCCTGAAAAAGCTTTATATTAAAAAATTCCACAGCTGGTTGTAAAAATGAGAATGAGTGGGTATTTCTCACTCATTCTCAAAAAATATAACATGTACTTATATGTATGGAGGTAACCATGATGATATGGTATGACATCGTATTAAGGTTATTTATAGCAATTATTGTAGGAGCTTGCATCGGAATGGAAAGACAATGGAGACATCGAATGGCTGGACCCTCTCTTCCATCTAAAAAAGAAGGGTTTAAATCTCTAAAACCTTCTACATAAACTTATTTTCTAATTTTTGCTGAAACGACTTTTCTTGCTTACGCAATAATTGACTACCTCTCTGTAAAAGAGGTGTTCCATACTTTTCATTAATTTGATCAATAACAGCAAGTAACGGCTCTTCTTTCGCATCTTCTTCGAATGAAAACAAATCTAACTGTTTCACTGATTCTGTCTTCCACTCTAATTCAGTAGCTGTAACACCTAACAGGCGAACAGAATCACCATCCCAGTGTTGCTTCCATAAACGTGATGCTGCTTGGAAAATAACCCGTTCTTCCCATATTGCATTTTTCAATTGTTTACTCCGTGTTACCGTGCGACGATCATGGTATTTAATCATAATTTGAATGTTATAACTAACGAGAGTTCGTTTTTGTAGCCTTTTGCTTACTGATTTCGATAATCTTTCTAACATATCAAGTAATTCTTTTTCTTCGTCCATATCCTTTGAGAAAGTCATCGAATTTCCAACGCTTTTATGTTGTCCCATTTGATTCGGATCAACTTCCCTGTCATCCATACCTTTTGCACGTTTTTGTAAATCAACACCGTGCTTTCCAATTTTAGCGCGAATGATATGCTCGTCTCCTTTTGCTAACTGTTCAATTGTATGTATATGAATGTCTTTTAGTTTTTCAGCTGTTTTCTCTCCGATTCCATGCATCTCTGCAACTGATCGTGGCCAAATAATTTCTGGGATATCACGTTTTCGAAGTACTGTAATTCCAAGAGGTTTTTTCATATCTGAAGCAGTCTTTGCTAGGAAAAGGTTTGGGGCAATCCCAATGCTACATGGAAGCTGTAACTCTGTTAGTAACGCTTGTTGAATCATCTTCGCTATTTCAAGAGGCGAACCGAGCACATAGCAATCTGTAATATCTAAATACCCTTCATCTATAGAAAACGGTTGTATTTTTTCTGTAAAACGGGAAAGAATTTGAAACATTTGAAATGAAGCTTCTCGATATAATGTAAAATTAGGGTGCCTCACAACTAATTGCGGGCATAATCGCTTCGCTTCCCATAGAGGCATCGTCGTACGTATTCCATATTCTCTCGCCTCATAACTACATGTTATGATAATCCCTTTTCTCTCTTTTTCATTCCCCGCAATCGCTAATGGCTTTCCTTGTAATGATGGGTCATGAGCAATTTCGACAGATGCGAAAAAACAATTCATATCTACATGTAAAATAACACGTCCATTTTTCGGATACATTTCTCGCATACTACTCACCCCTTAAAGAACATTTGTTCCTTCATTATATCAAATTTCTTTACACGTTATAATAATTATTGGCTTTTCTCTATCTATTTTTTGCTATACTGCACGTAACAAATGGATATTATTGTAAAGGAGGTGAATCGTTATGAAACAACATAATAAACTCAATTATGTATTTATTATTATTATAGTAATCCTTGCGATTAATTATTTGTTACTTCCCCTTTTTAACATTAACATTTACGCTTTAGGAATCTTCTCTCATTTCATACGTTTTGCAACAACTTATGTACTTCCGTGGGTCTTCTTATATTGGCTTATCCGCCTTGTGAAAGCAATTGAATCAAAATAAAAAAAGACGTGTAAACCATAATTGGTTCACACGTCTTTTTGACTTTATTACTTACTTCGATACTTCTTCGATAATAGCTACAACTAATTCTGCTGTTTTCGCTAATTCTTCAACAGGAATTTTTTCATTTGTTGTATGAATTTCTTCATAACCAACTGCTAAGTTAACTGTTGGGATACCATGTCCTGCGATTACGTTCGCATCACTTCCGCCACCACTTTGGTGAAGAGAAGGCGTACGACCAATGTTTTCAGCTGCACGTTTCGCAACTTCTACAACGTGATCGCCAGCAGCAAACTTAAATCCTGGATACATAACGTTTACTTCAACGTCTGCATGACCACCCATTTCTTTTGCAGTTGTTTCAAATGCTTCTTTCATTTTTGCAACTTGTACTTCCATTTTCTCATTTATTAAAGAACGAGCTTCTGCAAAGATTTGAACATGATCGCAAACGATATTTGTTTGTGTACCACCTTCAAAACGTCCAATATTTGCAGTTGTTTCAGAATCGATACGACCAAGTGGCATCTTTGCGATTGCTTTTGCTGCGATAGTAATTGCAGATACACCTTTTTCTGGTGCTACGCCAGCATGAGCTGTTTTCCCGCGAATAATCGCATTCACTTTCGCTTGTGTTGGCGCTGCAACTACAATTTCACCAACTTTTCCATCACTATCTAATGCATAACCATATTTTGCTGTAATGCGCTCGCGATCTAACGCTTTTGCGCCAATAAGACCAGATTCTTCTCCAACTGTAATAATAAATTCAATTTTACCATGAGGAATGTTTTTCTCTTTTAAGACACGAATTGCTTCAAACATAGATGCTAATCCAGCTTTGTCATCGGCTCCTAAAATTGTAGTACCATCTGATACGATATATCCATCTTTAATAGAAGGCTTAATTCCATTACCAGGAACTACTGTATCCATATGAGAAGTGAAATAAATTGTATCAACACCGTCTTTTGTTGCTGGTAAAGTACAAATTAAGTTACCTGCACCATGACCAGTCACACCCATCGTGTCATCCTCAAATACTTCTACACCTAAAGCAGTAAATTTCTCTGTTAACACTTTGCAAATTTCTGCTTCAAATTTTGTTTCAGAATCTACTTGTACTAACTCCATAAATTCATTTACTAAACGTTCTTGATTAATCATAAGACTGCGCCTCCTGCACTACCATTATGTATGTAACAACATTAATTATAACAGAATTTCGCAAAAGTTTCGAAATACAAGACAAAAAACAGATGGTTAACACATCTAGATACCCATCTGCCTTCTATTACTCGTTTAACAATACCCAGCGCATATGATCTTCCCAGATGCCATTTACCATTAGCATTTTTCGAGATACACCTTCATATTGAAATCCTATCTTCGTCACTACTTGTATAGATGCTAAATTTCGTGGCATAATTGGTGCTTCTATACGATGTAAATGAAATTCTTCAAAGGTAACTTGAATTGCTTTTCTAAGCGCTTCTGTTGTGTAACCTTTATTCAATTCTTCCTTATCTAATTTATAACCGAGTACACAAGATTGATAAATTCCGCGAACAATTAGATTAAATGAAATACATCCAATAATTTTTGTATCATCACCCTTTTTAAAAATCCAAAGCCTGATAATCTTGCCTTCCGCGAACTCTTTTCTATCCTTTTGTAACTTTTTCTTTTGATAATCTAACGTGAAAAACCCCTCCGGTCTATACTCTTCCCACGCTTTTAAAAATTCACGATTTTTGTCGTAATATTGAAGAACTTTTTCCGCATACGACTCATCAATTTCTCTTAAATGTAAACGATCTGTCTCGTATATTTTCATCATTGTATCTCCATTCTTCAGCTTGCATAAAAAAAAATTAATAATCTATCTTTTAACATATTCTCTACGTATGCTCAAATTTCCTGTAATATTTTGCACCCCCTTCCCGAATTTTGTCCTTTCTCTCCCCTTGTCCACAATTTCATTTCTCGTTACAATGAAATTGTACTGATTTGCAAGGAGGTTTAACGATGCATAAAAAAGCTCAAAAAATTATGGTTTATATAATGCTAATTTCTATGCTTGTAACAACATTACTTACTGGCGCAAGTATGTTTTGGTAAAAAGGACGATTCACTCGTCCTTTTTTTACTGCTTACACATACAAAATAGACCATCTCGAAATCGAGATAGTCTATCTTGTAATGAACATTTTATTTTATATATATTACAATTGCTACAATGCTAAAGGAAAAGGCCATTACAAGTGCTATTACAAAACTTGTATATTGTTTCTGCTGAAATGCCCCAATAACAAAAGTAAGATTGAGTAATGCCATAAATACAATCGCTACAACGTAAGAACATATATTAAAAGTTGCCAATATGAATGTAATAACAAATAGAAAACCAACACAAAACTGCATGTAAGAAATTTTTGGATTTAAATACATATGAGCAACCCCTTTACTCAATTATCTTTATATATTCTCATTAACGCATGGTTATGTACACATGTCAAGACAACTTATAATAAAAGAAAAAGCCAACCGTTTCGTTGACTTTTCCAAATACTATGGCCCCTTTTTCCTTCGCCAATTGCTGAAATGTTTTTTTCGATTTCACAATCGATACTTTCGTTCCAATTGGAATACGATCAAACAAATATTCCACATCATGTTTCTTCATTCTTATACATCCTTGCGAAATATATTTTCCAATTGAACTAGGCTGGTTTGTCCCGTGTATCCCATACTTACTTCCATCCGTTCCTCTTGCATTAAATCCCATCCACCTCGATCCAAGTGGATTTTTTGGAGAGCCCCCAGGAATATCCTTCGCAATATAATAGGGATCCTTCGCCTTCAATACAATGTCAAAAGTTCCTTCTGGGGTTAATTCATTTGTTTTCCCTGTCGCTACTGGAAAAACCTTTTGGATCTTCCCATCATCGATGTAAGCTAGTTTATTCGTTGCTTTATTTACAATTATAAAAGGATCTCCAGCACGTGGGTTATCACCAAGAGGCCAGATCGGTGATAGAGAAAGACATAATAATAAAGAAAGAAGATACGGCATATATAGTTCCTACCTTCTAAATAAGTTCTTTTATATTATCCTTTCCCTTAAAACGACTTTTAATGAGTAAATATTGCTCCATCTCATAAACAAGTTGAACAAGTTTTGCACGTATTTCAAATTCTTCTCGCGAGACTGGTAAAGGCATTTCTCTAAATACTTCTCGCATTTCTTGAAGTTGTCTTAACGAAATGACCCCTGTACTTTCAGGTCGAATAGAATTCCCTATATTTTCAATTACGTCTGCAATCATATCAGCTTGTTCATACGTCCAAGATAGTGATGCAGCTAATGGTATCATGCGCTCCAAAATTTCAAATTGTTGCATACGCATATCAAAATACCGATAATAATAGTCATCTTCACGCATAAATTCATTCTCAAGTTTTTTAAATGATAAATCTTTCGCTTCTTTCAGCATCATTTCTGTTTCAATTAATTCGGCCCCACTCCAATTACTATCTCGATTCCGTAAATAAACGACCATTTCAAACAAAATCGTTCTGAAATGCTCTTCTATTTTTCCTTGATACTCTTTCAGTTTATTCTCACTGCTTGGCATGTACATGTTTACTAATAAAGCGACACTAATTCCAATCGTTAATATAGCAATTTCATTACCAACTATAGACCATGTAATTTGCTTTAATGAATACAGATGCATAACGATAACCGAACTCGTGACAATCCCTTCTTGAATTTTGCACATAACTGCAGTTGGAATAAAGGTAAGCAGTAATACGCTAATCGCTAGTGGTGTATAACCAATCGTTTCAAAAATACAAAACGCAAATACCATCGATAATACACAAGCTAAAAAACGGTGCAACGATACTTGAACGGATTTTCGTTTCGTATTTTGCACACATAAAATGACTAAAATACCAGCTGAACTATAAAATTCTAATCCTAATAACTGAGCAATAAAAACTGCCGCTCCCGTTCCAAGCGCTGTTTTCACTGTTCTATATCCAATTTTAAACATATCATTACTCCTATATGTATAAATGTATTTAAAAATAGTATAAAAAAAGGATGACGCAATGTCATCCTTTTCTACCTATTATTCACGTACCCTTCACATATTACAATATCTTTTGCAAAAATTCTTTTGCACGGTCACTTTTTGGTGCTGTAAAAAACTCTTCCGGATTACTATCTTCTACGAGCTTTCCACCATCTAAAAAGAGAACACGGTCTGCTACTTCTTTTGCAAATCCCATTTCATGTGTAACGATTGCCATCGTCATTCCTGTCGTAACTAATGATTTCATAACTTCTAACACTTCTTTCACCATTTCTGGATCTAGCGCAGAGGTAGGTTCATCAAATAACATAACTTCCGGTTCCATCGCTAACGCTCTTGCAATTGCTACACGTTGCTTTTGTCCTCCTGAAAGACGATTTGGATATGCATCTTTCTTATCTAATAACCCCACTTTTTCTAGAAGTTTCTCAGCTTTTTTTTCAGCTTCTTGCTTCGTTACTTCTTTTACATTGATAGGAGCATACGTAATATTTTCTAATACAGTCATATGAGGGAATAAGTGAAAATGTTGAAATACCATTCCGACATTTTCACGAACGTGCATAATATTTGTTTTCGGATTCGTTACTTCTTCCGTTCCAATCCAAATGTGACCATCTGTCGGCGCTTCTAATACATTCATACAGCGTAAAAACGTTGACTTTCCAGATCCAGACGGTCCAATAATTGCAACAACCTCTCCTTTCTCAATCGTTGTTGTAATTCCTTTTAATACTTCATTTTTCCCAAATGATTTATGAAGGTTGTCAATTTTAATCACTTTTCTTCATTCTCCCTTCAATGGCTTTCCCGACTAATGTAAGAATAATTACTAATATATAATAAATAAGTCCAACAAAAAGTAATGGCTCAAGATATTTAAATGTTTCACCACCTACAATATAAGCACGGCGCATTAAATCAGTCGCTCCTATTACGGTTACTACAGCCGACTCTTTCGTAAGTGTCGCAAACTCATTCACAAGTGCTGGTAATATATTTTTTAAAGCTTGAGGAAAAATAATATTTCTCATCATTTTACTGTACGGAATACCTAAAGCCATTGCTGCTTCTGTTTGTCCTTTATCGACTGCTTGAATGCCGGCACGAATTACTTCTGACATATATGCACCTGAATTTAAGCTAAATGCAAGTACAGCTGCTAAAAAGGCCGGTATCTCATAACCCATCATTTGCGGAACACCGAAATAAATAATCATTAATTGTAATACTAGCGGTGTGCCACGAAATATTGACGTATAAATATCTGCTGCAATATTTAATACTCGTATTCTAGCAATTTTGCAAAGTGCTAATAACGTTCCTAAAATAAATCCTACCACAGCTGATGCAGCTACAATTTTCAATGTAACTTCTAATCCCTTTAATATATATGGTATTGAAGGCGTAATTGCCGAAAAATCTAGATTCATCCTTTTCATTCCCCTCACAGAAAAGTGAAAGGCAGCTTATTTTCCGCTGCCAAACCATTTCTTCACTAATTTATCCATTTCTCCATTTTCTTGCATTTTCTTAATTACTTTATTAAATTCTTCTGTTTTATCACTATTTTTCGGAAGAGCAATTGCTGCACCTACTTCTTCTGGTGCTTCTTGAATTTCAATTCCTTGTAGCTCTTTCATTTTTTCTAAATAATTTTTTGCAACTGTGTCTTCTATAATTGCAGCGTCAAAACGACCAGCTTTAATTTCTTGTACGATTTCTGGTATACGGTCACGTCCCTCAGCTTTGAAATCGACTTGTTTCTGAAATTCTTTTGCCTTTTCTTCTTGAATTGATCCTGTTTGTACTCCTACTTTTTTCCCTTTTAAATCTTCTAACGATTTAATATTAGAGCCCTTTTTTGAAACGATCATATTTTTTGCAACAAAATATATATCTGTGAAATCAGCATTATTTTTACGCTCTGCAGTTGGCGTCATACCCGCCATAACGAAATCAACTTTTCCTGAATTAAGAGATGCTAATAATCCGCCGAAATCCATGTCTTTCACTTTCACTTCGTATCCAAGTTCTTTTCCGATATATTTGGCAATATCAACATCAAAGCCGATAATTTCATCACTTTTTGAAGCTTCTACGTATTCATACGGTTTATAGTCTGCTGACGTCCCCATAACGAGTACTTTTTTATTTTTTCCAGTAGCCTTTTCTTCCCCATTACTACAAGCACTGAATATACTTACAATTAAAATAAGTGCAAACGATATTGATAACAACTTCTTCATCTTTCTTCCCCCTAATAATGTATATTTAAAAGTTTAATAGAATATTTATTCGATGTTTGTATTGTATCAGCACTTTCATTTTTATGCAATATTTAAAATAAAAATAAATAAAAAAACAGCATTAAAGCTGTTGTTAATGCATGAAAACATGCATAAAACAACAACTTCCTGCATGTTTAATTATTTTAAAAACTAAATAAAAAAGGCGGTACATCCACTTCATTGTGGACGTACCGCCTTTTCGCTTATATTTATAGTTCTTCACAATTCTCTTCGAAATAAGATTGTAGTTTTGCAATAACTTGCATTGGTTCATGACCTTCAATTTCATGACGTTCTACCATCGTTACAATTTTTCCATCTTTTAATAAAGCGAATGATGGAGAAGAAGGTGGATATCCTTCGAAATATTCACGAGCTGTTGCTGTTGCTTCTTTATCTTGACCTGCAAACACCGTTACAAGATGGTTAGGACGTTTATCATAATGTACGGAATGCGCAGCAGCAGGACGAGCAATACCACCTGCACAACCACATACAGAGTTTACCATTACAAGTGTTGTTCCATTTCTTTTAAACGCTTCTTCTACTGCTTCCGGCGTCGTCAATTCTGTATATCCAGCAGAGACAATCTCTTCACGCGCTTGGCGGACAACATCATTCATAAAAAAGTTAAAATTAATCAATCTTTTCCCTCCTCTAAAACTATCTATTTGTATCTTACCAGTTAATGTTTATGAAATACAAGTAAGTTTACTTGTATTTAGGCATAGAAAAGGTGTTAGAGCCCTTGCTCTAACACCTTTTTTTTAATGGCCACGATGCTTTTGCTTTGCTTTTTGTACTTTAATTAAACGTCTTCTTTGTTTTTCAGCTTCTCGCTTCTCTTTAGACTGCACTTTCTTTTCTTGTTTATACAATTCATAAGATAAACTAATCGCTTCTTGTGCCTTAGTAAAACGCTTTACATTTACTTCTTTTGCCGCTTGTCGTATGATACGTTTTATATTTTTGGGACGCTGTTTTTCTTCCACTTCCACACCACATTTTGCAACATGCTGGAAATATGCTAACATTGGACCATTCACAAATATAAGTACTTCTTCGTCTGAAGGTTCCGTTCCAAAAATATACCTTGCTCCATACAACTTCCCTTTTTCTTTACATGTAATAATTCCTACAAAAAATTGACCATCGTGATATACTGTCAAATCCATTGACAGCCCCTCCTTTAAAAAAATTAGAAATACTGGACATCCCGGAGGGGAAGGTTACTGACATAAAATCATGCGTCTGGACTACCAACCAGAGCTGTGTTTTTGTATTTCTTTCACCATTATTATATCTCTTTTTCCATAATTTTCATATATTCACCAATCATTTTTTTATGCGATCCTACAATATAATCAGGTAGCTCTGTTACCGGGAAGAATTTAAGCTGAACCGCTTCTTCTTTATTCATAACAAAATTCCCTTCGTATTCATCGGTATAATAGGCTGTCGTTACGGATTGAAACTCATCACCGTTTGTTAATTTTGAAAAATAGTTCGCTCCAGAAAATACATTGATTAATCGGAGGTTCTTTACTTCTATTCCTGTCTCTTCATATACTTCACGGTAAGCTGTTTCTTCTGGTGATTCACCAAGCTCCATTAGCCCGCCAGGCAACCCCCATTTTCCGTACGGCTCTGTTCTTTGCTGTAATAATACATATCCACTTTCATTTATAACGAGTACAACAGCACCAACTAAAATTAAAGGGCGATGACCAACTATTTTTCGTAATTCTTCTACATATCCCATCGTATCGCCTCCTTTTTCGTTGTCCACACTATTGTATCATATGTATGAAACGACAAAATGCGTATATTTTTCATTTTTTTAACAAAATATTTATTTTATGTGCTTCATCTACTGTAGCTAACATAATGGATTCAATTTCTGCATTCTTCTCTAAAAACTCTTTCGCCCACTCTTCTGTTTTTCCTACTAAAGCGAGAACGTCCTGCTGAATTCTTCCATCCTTCACTAAAATAAAAGCAACTGGAGATTTTTTCCCCGCCACTTTAAGATCAAGCCGAGAAACTGCTTCATATTCTGGATACTGAAATATAGAAACAACACCACTTGCTTCCCATAATGCTAATTTAATCGTTTGAATATCGCTCACATTTCGCATGCGAAGTTCCGAAAATAAATATTCCGCCGTAATTCTCGCCTTTTTCAAATTGCTAAAATCAATGGCACCATTGTGTATAAGAATAATAGGTGCAGGCTCTAAAAAGCGTCTCCATCTATCCCATTTCAACATTAAAACAGAGCTTATAATATGAAGTACAACTAGTATAAAAGTTGTAATCATTGAACCGAGTAATCCGACCTTTTCATCAGATAGCGCATTAGAAATATTACCACCAAGTAATAACACTAATACAACATCTAAAAAGCGAAGTTGTGCGATGGATCTTTGTCCCATCGATTTCGCAACTAATATTAAAAATGTGTACGCTATAATAGCTCGAACAACCCATTCACCATTAGAAAGATGCCGTGCTCCTTCAAAAATATGCATATGCATCACTTTGCACTCCTTACATCCCAAACTGCTAGTCTGTTTTAGTTTGCAACGTTTAGGAGCATATATGTAAAAAAGCTGGTTCGTTTAAAAACGAACCAGCTTTTTTACTTAACTGAAAACATATATTTTTTATACGTTTTCCGTACCGATAATATGAGCCCCATCATAATCATATTCGAGAATAAGGAACTTCCCCCATACGATAAGAAAGGTAATGCAATCCCTTTTACAGGCATTAATCCAACGATCATACCAATATTTTGGAATATTTGAACCGTTAGTATTCCTATTGATCCAGCACATAATAATGTACCAAATAAATTATCAGCAGAATAACCGATAATAATTGTTCGATATAGTAGTAACAGGAACAAGAACACAACTAACGCCGCTACTATAAATCCACCTTCTTCGGCAATTGTAGCGAAAATAAAGTCAGTGTGTTTCTCTGGAATATAGACGTTCCCTTCACCAAATCCTTTCCCTTCCATACCTCCACTACCTACAGCTAAAATCGATTGCTGTGTTTGATAGCCTTCATTTGCATTCTCAAATGGATTTAGCCAACCTATAATACGTGATTGTTGGTGAGGTTTTAACAAAGTAACTAATTTATTAAAGAAGAAATCTGGATATTTTACAAATATAAATATTAATGTAGACAATATGGTCACCGGAATGACTGTACATAACGCAATTAATTTCTTTTGAATTCCTGACATAAATAAAATACATGCGATAGCTGCTGCATATAAGAACACCATCCCTGTATCCGGTTGGCTATATACAACGGCCATAGGCGGGAGGGATACTAGCATAATTTTACCTACTAATTGTAAATCCGTTTGGAATGTCCTTGCCATATACTGTGCATTATGTTTCACTGCTATACTTGCTACTACGAGAAGCAATGCGATTTTGAAAAACTCGGATGGCTGAATTTGTCCAAGTACTGGAAAAACGAACCACCTTTTTGCCCCTAACTTTTCAGGTGTGAAACCTGATGGTGGTAATACTTTCAAAAGAATAAGTGAAGCAAACCCAGCAATATAAAGCGGCCAAGACAATTTTTGCAACTGATCTAAGTCGATGCTAGCAACAAGAAGTAACAATACAACCCCAATTATGTAGTTAACTCCCTGCTTCATAGCAAAGTTTGCATCTCCATACTGTCCGGTTTGCTGACTGCTATATATAGCAGTTATACTTATAACACAAAATGCACACAAAATTAAAATTAATTTTACATCTAAACTTTTTAGAAACTCGGTACTTCTTTTCATGACATCCTCCTGAAACATTGTTACAGCAAAATAAAAAACCAGGAGTCAACATTCTTCATGTTTTGACGACTGATTACACATTATCTATAAAACACTTATATAGAATAACTCTCTTTTTCATACAATACAATATATTATACTACAGTTTCGTCAGTAAGATTTGCCAAAAAAATTATTCTTTTCTTATTTTATATCTATATACCATATATCAGCAATGTATTTTCGTAAATTTCTAATACATACTCGTTCATTGTAAGATTGCTGGGAAAAGTGTTGTACATATAGTAGGATGCAAATGAAGAAATAAGATGATAAAAAGCTCGCATAAGCGAGCTTTTTATTAATATACAGATGTATTATTTTCTGACGTATTTTCTAAAATTTCTTTTACACGTCCTAAGAACTTACCACAAATTAGGCCATCTAGTACACGGTGGTCAAGTGATAAACATAAGTTAACCATGTCGCGAGCACCGAACATACCGTTATCCATAATTACTGGGCGTTTTACAATTGATTCAACTTGTAAAATAGCCGCTTGTGGGTAATTAATAATACCCATAGATTGAACAGAACCGAATGATCCTGTGTTATTAATTGTAAATGTTCCGCCTTGCATTTCGTCCGCTTTTAACGATTTCGTACGTACTTTTCCTGCAAGCTCTGTAATTTCACGAGCGATACCTTTAATCGTCTTCTCATCCGCGTGTTTAATTACTGGTACAAATAGTTCGTCCTCTGTTGCAACAGCGATAGAAAGGTTAATATCTTTCTTCTGAACGATCTTATCGCCAGCCCACATTGAATTGATTTGAGGATACTCTTTTAACGCTTGCGCTACTGCTTTTACGAAGAAAGCAAAGAACGTTAAATTAAAGCCTTCGCGCTTTTTGAAATCACCTTTAATTGAATTACGGTATGACACAAGGTTTGTCACATCTACTTCAATCATCATCCAAGCATGTGGCGCTTCGTGTTTACTACGTAACATGTTCGCTGCAATTGCTTTACGCACACCTGTTACTGGAATTTCGATATCGCCAGGCATTGTTGGTACAGAAACTGGTTTTACAGCTTCTACTTTTTGTGCTACTGGCGCTGCTTTTGGTGCTTCTGGACGCGCTTCTACTACTGCTGCTACCGCTTCCTCTTTCTTCGCACCTGCTTGCGGAATATTTCCAGATTCCACCAGCTTTAAAATATCTTTACGAGTGATACGGCCATTTGCTCCCGTACCTTCTACTAAATCTAAATCAACATTATGCTCACCTGCAAGTTTTAAAACAGCTGGTGAAAAACGTGGTTTTCCATCAGTTGGTTGTTTTGCTTTCGGTGCTTTTTCAGGCGTAGCTACTTCTGCCTTTGGTTCTTCTTTTGTTTTTTCCTCAACAGCTGTCGCTGCTACTTCATCTGCGCCTTCTACTTGAATAACACAAACTACTTCACCTACAGCTAACGTCTCACCTTCACCAGCGATTAATTCTTTCACAATACCAGTGAAAGAAGATGGCACTTCAGCATTTACTTTATCAGTCATTACTTCTGCAAGCGGATCATACTTGTTTACGTGATCGCCAACATTAACGAGCCATTTACTAATTGTACCCTCTGTAACGCTCTCCCCGAGCTGAGGCATTGTGATATTTTCTACAGCCATGTATAGTCCCCCCGATTAAAATTCCGCAAGTTCACGCATTGCTTTTTCAACTTTATCTGGATTTACCATAAAGAATTTTTCCATTGTTGGTGCATATGGCATTGCTGGAACATCTGGACCTGCAAGACGTGCGATTGGCGCATCTAAATCAAACAGACAGTTTTCAGCGATAATAGCTGCCACTTCACTTATAATACTTCCTTCTTTATTGTCTTCTGTTACAAGAAGAACTTTACCTGTTTTAGAAGCCGCTTCAATAATTGCTTCTTTATCTAACGGATATACCGTTCTTAAATCAAGAATGTGTGCAGAGATTCCATCTTGTGCTAACTTTTCAGCTGCTTGAAGAGCAAAGTGAACACATAATCCGTAAGTGATAACAGTAATATCATCACCTTCGCGTTTTACATCTGCTTTTCCGATTGGTAATACATAGTCATCTTCTGGCACTTCACCTTTAATTAAGCGATATGCACGCTTATGCTCAAAGAATAATACTGGATCTTCATCACGAATTGCAGCTTTTAATAAGCCTTTTGCATCATATGGTGTAGAAGGGATAACAATTTTTAAACCTGGTTGGTTTGCAAACATCGCTTCTACAGATTGTGAATGATACAATGCACCGTGAACACCGCCGCCAAATGGCGCACGAATTGTAACTGGACAAGTCCAATCGTTATTAGAACGATAACGAATTTTTGCTGCCTCAGAAACAATTTGGTTTACTGCTGGCATGATGAAATCAGCAAACTGCATTTCAGCGATTGGACGCATACCATACATTGCCGCACCAATTGCTACCCCAGCAATTGCAGATTCTGCAAGCGGTGCATCAAGCGCACGATCTTCACCAAATTGATCATACAAACCGTGTGTCGCTTTAAACACGCCACCTTTTTTACCAACATCTTCTCCTAAAACGAATACTTTCTCATCGCGTTCCATTTCTTCGCGCATTGCTAATGTAATAGCATCAATATAAGACATTACAGCCATGAAACGTTCCCCCCTATTCTGCGTATACGTGCTTCAATGCATCTTCAGGTGCTGCATACGGAGCATTTTCTGCATATTCTGTTGCTTCATTTACGATATGCATAATTTCGTCTAACATTTGTTTTTCAAATTCCTCAGTTAACACGCCAGCTTCTTTTAAATAAGCTGCAAATGTTATAATTGAATCTTTTTTCTTTGCTTCTTCTACTTCTTCTTTATCACGATAAACACGATCATCGTCGTCACTAGAATGTGCTGTTAAACGATATGATACTGTTTCAATTAAAGTTGGGCCTTCACCACGACGGCCGCGGTTTGCTGCCTCTTTTACAGCTTTATATACTGCAAGCGGATCGTTTCCGTCTATTGTATATCCAGGCATACCGTAACCAATTGCACGGTCTGATACGTTTTTACATGCTAATTGTTTTTCAACTGGAATAGAGATTGCGTATTTATTATTTTCACACATGAAAATAACAGGCAGTTTGTGTACACCAGCAAAGTTTGCTCCTTCATGGAAGTCACCTTGGTTTGAAGAGCCTTCTCCGAATGTAACGAACGTTACTAAATCTTTCTTCTCCATTTTTCCAGCTAGTGCAATACCAACTGCATGTGGTACTTGCGTTGTTACTGGTGATGAGCCTGTAACAATACGATTTTTCTTTTGACCGAAGTGACCAGGCATTTGACGACCACCAGAGTTTGGATCTCCAGCTTTTGCGAAAGCAGACAACATAAGCTCTTTAGCTGTCATACCAAACGCTAGTACAACACCCATATCACGGTAGTATGGTAATGCATAATCTTTCTCTCTATCAAGAGCGAACGCCGCTCCAACTTGTGCAGCCTCTTGTCCTTGACAAGAAATTACGAATGGAATTTTACCTGCACGATTTAATAACCACATACGTTCGTCAATTTTACGTGCAAGTAACATCGTACGGAACATTTCTAATACTTGCTCATCACTTAAGCCAAGCTCTTCATGGCGCTTTTCTTTTACTTCTGCCATTTTTCATAACCTCCTAAATCCACATTTTTATGCGTGTAACGCTCTTCCATCTACAGCAAGTGCAGCTTCACCAATCGCCTCAGATAATGATGGATGCGGATGAATTGTATGTGCTACTTCCCAAGGTGTTGCATCAAGTACTCTTGCAAGACCAGCTTCAGAAATCATATCTGTTACATGTGGTCCGATCATATGAACACCGAGAATGTCATTTGTTTCTTCATCAACTACAAGTTTTACAAAACCGTCTGATTCTCCGTATACAAGTGCCTTTCCGATTGCACGGAATGAGAACTTACCTACTTTTAACTTATAGCCTTTTTCTTTTGCTTCTTGTTCTGTTAAGCCGACAGAAGCAACTTCTGGACTACTATATACGCATTTTGATACCATAGAATAATCAATTGGTGCAACTTCTTTACCAGCGATATGTTCTACTGCAACAATTCCTTCATGAGAAGCAACGTGAGCAAGTTGCAAGCCACCGATTACATCTCCAATTGCGTAAATATGAGATTCCTTCGTTTGATAAAACTCATTTGTTTGAATGTATCCTTTTTCCACAACAATATCTGTGTTCTCTAAGCCCATATTTTGCGTATTCGCTTGTCTTCCTACAGATACAAGCATTTTTTCTGCTTTAAATGCTTTGTTCTCACCGTTATGTTCAGCTTGAATTGTTACTCCATTATCTTTTACCAATGTTTCTGGTAATACTTTTGCACCAGTTACCACTTTAATACCTTTTTTCTTGAATAGACGTTGCATTTCTTTTGAAACGTCATTATCTTCTAGTGGTAATATGTTTTTCGCATATTCTAATACAGTAACTTCTACACCGAAGTCAGCAAGCATAGATGCCCACTCAATACCAATTACACCGCCACCAACGATAATGATTGAGCTAGGAAGCGTTTCCATTTTTAGGGCATGATCCGAAGACATTACATGCTCTCCGTCTAACTCTAATCCTGGTAATGAATTTGGACGAGAACCTGTTGCAACAAGTACATTTTTTGGAATTAACATTTCATTCTCTTCTCCACTTGCAAGTTCAACTGAAATTGTACCTGGCATTGGAGAGAAAATAGATGGGCCAAGAATACGGCCAATACCTTCAAACACATCAATTTTACCTTGTTTCATTAAATGCTGAACGCCTTTGTGAAGCTGCGTTACAATCTTCTCTTTACGCTCTTGTACTTTAGCAAAGTTTAGTTCTACATTACTTGCAATAACTCCGAACTCTTCTCCTTTTTTAGCAGTTGCGTATACTTCCGCACTACGTAAAAGAGCTTTACTAGGAATACATCCTTTGTGTAAACAAGTACCACCAAGATTTTCTTTTTCAACAAGTGCAGTTTTTAACCCTAGTTGTGATGCACGAATAGCAGCAACATATCCACCAGTACCGCCGCCAACGATGACTAAATCATATTCTCTTGCCATTATCTCAACCCCTAGCTACTGTTTGTTTTTCTCGTACAATATATTCTTTTGGAGCTTCTTCTTCACGTAATACACGAAGTGCTCCTTCTGCTAACGCTTGTAATTCATCTTCTCCTGGATGTACGATAACATCTGCAATCCAGTGAACACGTTCTTTTATTTCATCGACAAGAATTTTACTGTACGCAAGTCCACCAGTTAATACGATTGCATCGATTTTCCCGTGAAGTACAGCACTAGCTCCGCCAATCTCTTTTGCAACTTGATACGCCATTGCTTTATAAATAAGAGTTGCTTCAGGATCACCTTTTTCAACCATTTGTTCTACTTTAATTGCATCGTTTGTACCGATAAGACTTACAAGTCCACCTTGTCCGACAAGTTTTTTAACCATTTCGTCTCGGTAATACTCACCAGAAAAACACATTTCAACTAATTGTCCTACTGGTACTGTACCAGCACGCTCTGGACTAAATGGTCCTTCTCCGTTTAAGCCATTATTAACATCGATAACTTTTCCTTTTTTATGAGCACCAACTGTAATACCACCGCCCATATGTGTAACTAATAAATTTAAATCCTCATATTTGTGATTTAATTCATCTGCCACTTTACGAGCAACCGCTTTTTGGTTTAATGCATGGAAAATACTTTTACGTTCCATACCAGCAATACCGCTAATACGAGCAATCGGTTCCATTTCATCTACAACGACAGGATCCACAATGAATGCAGGAATGTTTAATCCAGAAGCGATTTCATATGCTAAAATGCCTCCAAGGTTTGAAGCGTGATGACCGCTAAACCCATTTTTTAAATCTTCTAACATCGCATCGTTTACTGTATACGTACCGCCTTCGATTGGACGAAGTAATCCACCACGCCCACAAACAGCGTTTAATTTTGAAATGTTAATACCATGAGAATGTAGAACTTCTAAAATCGTTTCTTTACGAAACTCATATTGGTCGATAATTCGCTTATATTTTCCAATCTGTTCTACGTCATGACGAATAGTTTCTTCTAGAACGGGTCTTTCATTATCAAAAACACCAATCTTTGTGGATGTACTACCTGGGTTAATAACAAGAATTCGATTTACAGACAATGTTGCTACCTCCACTAATAAATTTAAAAGGAAGTGGAAACCTCATAAGAGGTAACCACACCTTTTGTAAAAGTTATATATGAATGATTAGCGACGGCTAATAATGTCGTGACCGTTGCGTAAGTATGTGCTACGAGAGTTTTTCAAGCTTGCAATGCGCTCTTCAGCTAGACGATCTGCTGCAACATAAGTTGCTATACCATCGCGTTTTGAAATTTCGATTACTTTTGCAATTGTGTCATAAATAGACTCAACACGTTTTAATGCACGTTCTCTATTGTATCCATATAATTCGTCTGCTACGTTAATTACGCCACCTGCATTAATAACATAGTCTGGTGCGTATACAATACCCATTTCATGAATAAGGTCGCCGTGACGATCTTCTTTTAATTGGTTATTTGCAGAACCAGCGATTACTTTTGCTTTAAGTTGTGGAATAGTTTCATCATTAACTGTTGCGCCTAATGCACATGGTGCGTAAATATCACATTCAACACCGTAAATTTCATTTGGCTCAACTGCTGTTGCACCGAATTCTTCTACTGCACGTTGTACAGCTTCTTTATTAATATCTGTAACGATTAATTTTGCTCCTTCAGCGTGTAAATGTTTGCATAGGTGATACGCTACGTTACCAACACCTTGAATAGAAATTACTCTTCCTTCTAGGTTATCTGTACCAAATGCTTCTTTTGCAGCTGCTTTCATACCACGGTAAACACCGTATGCAGTTACTGGAGATGGGTTACCAGAAGAACCGAATGATGGTGAAATCCCTGTTACAAAATCAGTTTCCTCATGGATAATATCCATATCATCTACTGTTGTACCAACATCTTCAGCTGTAATGTAACGTCCGTTTAGTCCTTGAATGTAGCGTCCTAATGCACGGAACATCGCTTCGCTTTTATCTTTACGTGGATCACCGATAATTACTGTTTTTGCACCACCTAAGTTTAAACCAGCTGCTGCATTTTTGTATGTCATCCCTTTTGCAAGACGCAATGCATCTTCAATCGCCGCTTCTTCAGAATCATATGTCCACATTCTTGTTCCACCAAGAGCTGGTCCAAGTGTTGTATCATGGATTGCAATGATTGCTTTTAAACCAGATTCTTTATCTTGACAAAATACCACTTGCTCATAATCATATTTTTCTAAGTATTCGAAGATTTCTAATGTCATTGTCGTTTCCCCCTAATTGTTTTACCCTATTTGGTTTATTTTGAAGCAGTCGCAACTGCCAATGCTAATGAATATACTTTTGTTTCTGCTGAATCAGCACGTGATGTTAAAACAATCGGTGCTTTAGCGCCAGCAATCATCGCTCCTACCTTTGCATTTGCAAAATAGACGAGTGATTTATATAGCACATTTCCAGCTTCAATCGTTGGGACGAGTAAAATGTCTGCCTTACCTGCTACATCACTTACTATGCCTTTATGTTCTGCTGCAATTTGTGATACTGCATTATCTAAAGCAAGTGGTCCATCAACGACACAATTTTTAATTTGTCCGCGGCGATTCATTTGAGTTAACATCGCTGCATCAATTGTCGCTTGCATCGCAGGATTAACAACCTCTACCGCTGCAATTGGCGCTACCTTTGGCAAATCAATTCCTATTGCCTGGGCAACTTCTACAGTATTTTGTATAATAGCAGCTTTTTGTGTTACATCAGGTGCAATGTTCATCGCTGCGTCTGTAACAAAAATAAGACGATCGTAATTTGGAACTTCAAACGCTGCAACATGTGAAAGCACGCTACCCTTACGAAGTCCCCACTCTTTATTTAATACAGCTTTCAAAATATTTGCTGTTGGGATGTTCCCCTTCATTAGCACATCTGCTTCGCCATTGCTTACAGATTTAACAGAAAGTTCTGCAGCCTCAGCACTTGACGCTGCTGCAATCACTTCAATATGTTCTGAAGTTTGTAACCCATGCTCTTGTAGCATCCCTATTATTTTCTCTTGATTTCCATATAGACGAAATTGAGCTAGCTGTAACTTGATTGCTTTCGCTACAGCTTCAATTACTTCATGATCTTCAGCTACTGCTACAGCCACAGTTTTTTTAGGCTGTCCTGCTGCTTGATCAATTAAGTGTTCTAACTTCATATTTTGTAATCAACCCTTTCCGTCGTCCCTCGTCTATTCATTAAGCAAATACCGTGCCAACTTTCAAAAGTGGTCTTACCAATAATGAAAACGCATTCAAAATGCAGTAAAATCAATACTTTGAAAAACAACGAAATATTCTGTCTCGTTTTGTCGCTTTTTGTATACCACGCAATAAATTGCACGGTATGCAATTTATTGCATGCTATTTTTTGCACAGTCATACTTTTCTAGCTTGTAATATAAGTTTCGAACTGAAATTCCTAACGCTTTTGCAGTCTTCGTTTTGTTCCCATCAAATTTCTCTAAATATTCACGGATAATATTCCCCTCAAATTCTGTCACTAGGTGTTCAAGGGCCTTCTCTTCTAATTCAGGTAATAAATTATTTTGTTTCGTCTCTACTTGTTCTTCTTTATGTAAAGGCGGTAAATGATGTACATCAATATATATTTCGTTATAATTCATAAAGATAATAGCTCGTCCTAAAATATTTTCAAGTTCTCTAACATTCCCTGGCCATTCATATGATTGCAAATACGAAACGGCTGAATCGGTGAGTCCTTCTACATTACGACCATAATCTTGATTAATTTTTTGAATTAACCTTTCTGCAATCGCTGGTATATCTCCTTTACGCTGACGAAGGGAAGGAATTTGAATCGGGATTTTATTTAAACGATAATATAAGTCCTCTCTGAACTCTCCTTCTAGAATGCCCTTTTCTAAATTCACATGTGTTGCTGCAATTACCCGGACATTAATAGGTATCGCTTTCGTTCCCCCTACTTTCACAATTTCTTTTTCTTGTAGCACACGAAGGAGCTTCGCTTGCGTATTTGCAGATAACTCTCCGATTTCATCTAAAAAAACACTTCCATTATTCGCTTCTTCAAAGAATCCTCGTTTCCCGCCTCTTTTCGCTCCAGAAAACGCGCCTTCCTCATAACCGAATAATTCACTTTCTAATAAGGTCTCAGAAATAGCAGCACAGTTTACTCGTACAAACTTATTGTATTTTCGATTACTACTGTTATGAATAGCGTGTGCAAATAACTCTTTCCCCGTACCAGATTCCCCTCTAAGCAATACTGTTGCCGGTGTATTCGCTCCAAGTTTTGCTTGTTCAATAGCTGCCGTCGTTTCATCTGAATCACCAACAATATCATCAAATGAATATTTTGCTTCTAACGTTCGAATAATTTGTCTTGCCCTATTCAATTCATTTGTTAACTTTTGAATTTCTGATACATCGCGAATTACCCCGACGCTCCCTTTCAATATTCCATCGACAATAACCGGTGCTACGTTTACAATTACATCTCGCTTTTTTTGCCCAATCTTCATATGTATTCCTCGTACCGCTCGGCGCGTCCGAAGTACTTTCATATGCATACTTTCACCTTCCACAATATCAGTTGTAGCCGGCTTCCCAATAATTTCTTCTTCAGTCAAACCCGTTAACTTCGTATAAGCAGGGTTTATAACTAGTCCTCTTCCTTTCTCATCAACAACCGAAATTGCTTCCTCAGATGAGTTAATAATCGCCTCAAGTAGCGTTTGAATTTCTTTTAAGTCTGTAACTTCTTCCGCTAAATCTACAACTTCTGTAATGTCTTTAAAAATCGCAAATGCCCCTTGAACCTCTCCACCTTCTTTTAATATCGGAATACGCGTTGTAATAATCTTTTTTTCATTCTCTAACGTCAGTTCATGATTCACTTCTATTTTTTTCGTGCGTATAATACGAAGCAACTTACTCGTTGGAATAACTTCTAAAATATATTTCCCTATTGCTTCCTCTTTTTTATATCCAGTAATACGCTCTGCGCTTTTATTAAACAGACGAACTTGTCCCTCTTGGTCTATAACAATCATACCGTCATGCGTTGAATTTAAAATTAAATTCCCTTGTTGCGTCTGTTCTTCTAGCTTTCCAATTAAGCTTTCCTTCTCATGCGCTAGTCTCGTAACAATTTTTGCAATATCCCCTGGTATAAGAAGGGTGTCTTTATGCTTGCTTCCCAATAAAACTTTATGTAAATCATAATCACCTGTCATATCAAACATTACATCAATATGCATAGAAAGAAACGGAGTTACACTATCACCAATCGGAACCCCATATTCCTTTGCGATTTGTAATCCTTTCGCAATTGGATTACTATCAATAACTCCTATAATTTGAAATATATTCGAATTTTGCAACAGACTCAGCAGTGTACTCCCACCTTCACCTGCTCCAACAATTAACACATTTTGTTTCATACATTACACTTCCTCTCGAAGTATCTCTGCAAAATTTTTCACATTCTTATCTTACTCGTTCAGCAACCTCTTGACAAACCCCCATTCCATATAACATCATTAAAATACACAAAATAATCTGAAAAGGAGCGTTATGTATGCAGCGTTACCTCGCTCTATTATTAGCACTCATCCCCATTTCATTAGCCGTGCTTGGTATTAAACTAATGAGAGATACTGTATTTGGGATTTTGTTCTCCCCAATCCCTATATTATGGTTACAATTTTTAATCGGCGCTCTTTGCTTCGCACTCGGGTTTTATATCTTCGGCGGCTTCGTCTTACACAGAGATCGTAAGAGAAATAAAGTACAAGCACGCTTCAGAAGATAAAACAAAGTTTTCACATATCATAAATAAAAAATGAGACCATTATATTAGGTCTCATTTTTTTATCGGTAATAAAGTTCTTGCTGTTTCAGGATAATCAGTAATAATCGCTGATATATTCATATCAAAATATTTACGCATAAGCGTTTCTTCATTTATCGTGTAAGGACGAACCTCCACACCACTTCCCATCGTTAATTCAGCGATAGCATCTTGAAGATAACGATAATTCGGATGTACTGCAGTAGCACCCATCTTTTTTGCATATGCCCACGGGCTATGCAAACCTTCACGATACAAAATAGCTGTTTGAATATCAGGAGCCATCATATGACATCGCTTCATACTGTAGTGATTAAAAGAAGAAAACACAATCCGATCCTCTAGACTAAACTTACGTACAAGTGTTATAACCTCTTCTTCTAAACCTCTGTATGGGATTTTATTATTTTTCAGTTCAATATTGAGTAGCAATTTCGTTTTTGCGAGCCATTCTAACACCTCTTCTAGAAGAGGTATTTTGCAAAAACCTACTTTGTCACCGAATTTATAACTCGCATCCAACTTACATAAATCCTCATATAAATAATTTCGAACCGCACCTTTTCCATTTGTTGTCCGATCCACCGTTTCATCATGAATAACGACAACTTTTCCATCTTTCGTGAATTGAACATCGAGTTCAATTCCATCTGCCCCGAAAGCCTCTGCTGCTTCAAATGAAATCATTGTATTTTCCGGATACGTTCCCGCCGCACCACGATGCGCAAATATAAGAGTCATCCTCACTCCCCCAATCTTATGCTATACTATACGAAAAAGGAGGTACTTCTATGAGACCATTACAAATTTCTCCAGACACTGCAGTCCGCCTATCAAAAGCGTTAGGTGTTCCACTTGAACAACTTATGCATATGCCACAGCATATTTTAATCCAAAAGTTAGTTGAATTAGAAAAACAAAATAAAGACGAAGAATAATATAGTCCTGTTTTGCAGGGCTTTTTATTATCATCTATTATATCATGGATGACTTCCCCGCTAAAATCCTTTAACAGATGTACTACGATGCGATTTAGCCTTTACTTCATCATTTAATAATGAATTATATATCTTCTTTTTTGTTACAAGTCATAAAGAAAGCAGAATATTTATTCACAAGTCACCATTGCCCCCTTAAAGCAAGGTAATAAAAAAACTAGAAGCCCTTCATATTATTTTTTATTGAATGTGCGGAGTATCCCCTGATTCGTATAGTTCTTTCGCTTTTTCCTCCCCGAATGTAGTTAAAATATAATGTTGCTCTTCTACCGCATCCATCGCTCTAGTGGCTTTACAAACATTACCCTCTTGAGCATCCGAGAAAAAATTGTGATCTTCTACAATTTTACTAAAATCTTTTTTCGCCCATCTATCAGCAATTGCTACAAGCTCATTTTTCTTCGCAAAACTACTCTTATTTATGATTTTTTTTAATTTTTCAGCGTTATTTTGAATCATTGGGATGGATCCCGATTTTCGTTCTGCCACTACTTTTTGATGAGTCATGTGATACATCGCTGTAATGACTTCGCTTTCAGTAGAATGTTCAGTAACATACACATCAACAAAGACTCCATCTACCTCTCTACCTACTATCGTTGGGTCTTCTTTTTTATCTATTTGAGCACTCACTTCTTTATCTACTGGATTATCGGCAAGCTCTAACATTCCAAATGTAACTGCAACAGCAAGAACTCCCATAGCTGCTACTATTCCTAGCCAAGTTAATATTTTGTTTTTCATTTTCCTTCTCCCTCTGTATACCTATTTAATTACCTTAAAAAACTCACTTATATGTAATATTACTAAAAACAGGTTTTATTTTCCATAATATCAAACAACCCTTTTTATCTACCCAAATAATTTTGATAAAATCGATATCACTTCTCCCTCTTTTTCTCAACAAAATAAAAAGACCAACGAATTCTAAAATTCATTGGTCATTAAATAAAAGTTTATTGGTTTTAAAATTGATATCGAGTATAAATTTCAAGAATTATTAAGCTCTACTAAAACTTAAATCCCTTACTACTTTTCCTCTCAGCTAGCCTTATGTTCAAGTCTTAGCTTATCCGCAACCATTGCGATGAACTCAGAATTCGTAGGTTTTGCTTTTGACATGGATACAGTATAACCAAAAGCTTTAAACGTTGATATGTAGACGTTTCTAACATTTTCTTTTCGTCCAATAAATACGCTAAATTTCACGCCCTTTATTGGTTTAGTTTTTCCTAATTCATTGGTAACATTACGTTACTAATGTGTATAAGAATATGATACATAACCACAGGGGCAAACGTCAATAAAATTAAATGACATTCGTGTACTATTATTCATTTCATCAACTATCTGATACGACTTTATCTCAAAATATAAATCAATGTATAGATGATTGACGATTCTTAATCATTTCTAATGGAACTTGAACACTCCCATAAGATACGCCACAAGTGAAAATATGTCCTATCATACTCATTATAGCTTCATGTTTTTCTTTTTCAGTTTTGGACTTATTATTCAGTATCGTATCTATCATTTCTTCGCATTGTTTAGATTTCACCATTGCTTCAGCTTGAATCTGTTCAAAAATTTCTTTTTCATTTCCCTCATAATTGTTTAACATTCTTAGAATTTCTGAAACCTTTGCATCCATGTTACTAACTCCTGTCAGTTATTTTAGAATTTAACTAATCTCAGTTTATAACGCCATTCCAAACATCGACATCTTTATCATCTAAAATTGCCTTGATTTTATCTTTCTCAAAAACTACCAGATATTCATAAGGTAAGGCTAAAACTTGAATAATTGAAGGTCTAATTTTTAATAGCTGATATGCGTAAAATGCTTCTAATTCATCTTCTGTTTCTTCGACAGGACCGATATACCAACCAGAATCACCTTTTTCACAATCACTAGCCCTTTGTAAATAAACCTCATCTAGTTGCAACACGTTCTTTGCAGTCACTATTTTATCGCTAAACTTTATCATTTCACCCTCAATATTTAACTGACGTAAACAATGTACTTGTTCTAATTGCACCCATAAAGCAATTGTTAAATCTTCTGTAGTATCCTTAAAAGGATTTTTTGTATAATCTGGGACAATAATACGATACCCATCTTCACATTTGGATAGAATAAAAAGAGACCAGCCAACTTGTATAGAAAATCCATCAACTAATTTGTTATCTTCTACTTTAGTTAGCAAATATAATAATTTTTCTATTTGAGGGCTTAAATGTTCTTCTGCTGTAGCTATTATATTTTTACCACCTATATTTTTAACTATTGTTTTCAATTGACTGCAACCTCTTTTTTATTGATTTTCTCAAAGCTTTTCTAGCCGTTACTTCACGTTCTAACATTTCAAATATTTCTTTCTCGTTTCCCTCATAATTGTCTAACATTCTTAGAATTTCTGAAACCTTTGTGTCCATGTTACTAACTTCTATCAGTTATTTTAGAACTTTCTTTTACATATTTGCCTCTGAATCCCATACCTCTACAAATTCAAAACCTTCTAAATCACTCTCTAAAACTACATTTCTAAATTCGTCAGACACTAAAACAGTAGAGGAGTGTAATCTTTGATTTAAATAGGTTTTAAATATTATCTGCCCCTCAACTATATTAGGTAAAAATGCGTATTTTTCGAAACCTATTATTAATCCTGTACTTAGTTTTTCAAAAACTGCTTTATTGTAGTCAATTGCATCAATTGTATTTAAAACGTTTATTAGGTAATAAACTTCACCTGTAACATCATGGGTTAGCGGAAGGAACTCAACATTATTACAAATTAGAGGTTCTAATACCTCTTTTGCTTTTCTACTAACCATTGGCGTGCCAAGTTCCCCCCAGAACATAGGACAATCACTATGGTTATCTCCTTCTACACATTCAACAAGAATTTCTCCCCATGAATCAGATAGCTTTATTGCCAAATCAATTTTTTCATCAAAATATTTTTTACGGTCTTCTTTCAAATTTAATAGTTGAAAAGATTTATAGTTATCAAATAAACTTTTTAATTGCCAAATTTTCATACCTTTTACTCCTTTATAATTCAATTAGTAAAACAATTAAGATTATTTAGGTTGATTTAGTTTTAAACTACCGTCCAATTACTAGAAGTATAATTAAATTCATATAGATGTTCTAATTTTTCTTGCAGTTTTTTCCTCATGACAGTAAAAAGATTCGCCATAGCGTCCATACCTGGGATTGGCATAGCTTGACTGATGGCTTCCATACTTGCTTTCATTCGGTCAATTTCTCGAATTTGTTCTAATATTTCTTGTTCGATTACATCTGTGGAAGCGACTTGTGATTGAAATTGACTTGGAAAAGCATCATTCTGACGAATTAACTCTTCACACAGATAAATGATTCCTTGTGCTAAAGGACGAAAGGTTTGTACAAAAAATGATTTTGCACTGCTATACGTTTGCCCTTGTAACACAGTATCAATTGCAAAAGCGTCAATCGACTGAATGGCTTGTTCCATACCTTGAATAGTAGCAGTACATACAGCGTTCATGCTTTGAGTTTGGTTTTGTACTTCTCCCAAATACATATTTAAACTCATGCGTTATCCTCCCTTGCTAGTTGTTGCTGTGGATAGGAAAAATCATTTTTCACTCGAACCATAATACCCCTTCTTTTCCTAGTATTTCATAAGGAAATTATACCATGCTTAATTATTGCACCTTTCTAAACACTTGGCTTTTTTTAATAAAAATTTAATATGCCTCCTTTCAAAATATACCCTTCCTTAACTTCTCCTTGGCAGACTCAAGGATTCGCCTCACTTTCTCAGGGTGATTTATACCGTATAAACATCCTAAATCTCTATATGATAAATGTGGGCTTTCTAAATACGTTGTTATTAAATTTGCTTCAGTATTATCACAATACTGTTCTATAATATTGCGAAGATAATTAGCAATCGTTGTTTCACTAATGGTCTTTCCATAATCAGTTCTACGTGTTGGATAATTAATTTGTTCACTAGCTGTATTAGATGTAAATGTGTATTTACCACGTTCCCTTAAATATTTAATATACGTCCGAATATGAAGAGGTTTTACCTTATCAACATCCGTAACTTTTAATTCTCTTTCTAAATATGAAGCAAAAAGTTTTCAACATTCATCTGAAAGTTATTCATACAACAAAAAAACCGCCTAGCTATTGGGATTAAAATTTCAATCCAATAAATAGAAGGTTTTTAAATTAACCGCCAATTACCTATGTACTTTGTTGCCTACATACGTAATTCGTTGGTTATTAAATTTTGTTATGAAATACGCTTAACACCTTGATATTACAGCATTTACGAAGCCTTATGTTCAAGTCTTAGCTTATCCGCAACCATTGCGATGAACTCAGAATTCGTAGGTTTTGCTTTTGACATGGATACAGTATAACCAAATAAGGACGAAATAGAATCAATATTCCCACGGCTCCAAGCTACTTCAATTGCGTGACGGATTGCGCGCTCGACACGGCTTGCTGTTGTATTATATTTCTTTGCAATATCTGGATATAATACTTTCGTAATAGATCCTAGTAATTCGATATCATTGTACACCATAGAGATTGCTTCTCGTAAGTACATGTACCCTTTAATATGAGCGGGTACACCAATTTCATGAATGATACTTGTAATACTCGCATCTAAGTTTTTCGGTTTTCCATCGATTGTTGTTGCTGATCGGAAAGATGGTAATGGACGTTTAATAGTAGCACTTTCCTTACCACTAACTTGACGAATATGACTTGTTAAATTCTCCATATCAAATGGTTTTAATATGAAATATGATGCCCCTAAATCAACCGCTTTTTTCGTCACATCTTCTTGTCCGAATGCTGTCAACATAATAACGCTAGGTTGTCTTAACCTTTCAATATGTCGCATTTTCTCTAGCACAGCTAGACCATCTAAATGTGGCATAATAATGTCTAAAACGAGTATATCAGGCTGCTTTTCTTTCAATAAGTTTAAACATTCTTGACCATTGTAAGCAATTCCGATAACTTCCATATCATCTTGGGCAGCAACATAACTCTCTAGCATCGATACCAATTCTTTATTATCATCCACAAGACATACTTTAATTTTCTCCACAGTTTTTCCTCCCTTACCGAATCGATTCTTCCGACATGTGTAAGCTTCTAGGCTACATGAATTGTTCGACAATTGTGTGAAAATTCCCTTTAAAGTTTCTTACTTTCCGATAAAATCACAAAAAAATATGTTTATCGTTCATTTTTTTACTTTCGCAACACATTCCATCATAGAATTACAGCGAAACGTTCAACCCTTTGCTTATATCTTACAACAAAAAACAGCTCTTGCGGAGCTTTTACAAAATTTCAACGAATTTTTCAAAAGAAAAGCGAGCTAATATGTATTAGCTCGCTTTTTTCTCTTGATCATAAATATTAATTCCAGCCTCATGTAACATCCATTCAATATGAACACCGTATCCTGACGTTGGATCATTTACAAATACATGTGTAACCGCACCAATTACTTTCCCATTTTGTACAATCGGACTTCCACTCATTCCTTGTACAATACCACCCGTTTTTGCTAGTAAACGTTTATCTGTCACTTTTATAACCATACCTTTTGTAGCCGGGAACTTTTGTGGTACCGTACTAACAACTTCAATATCAAACGCTTCCACCTTATCTTGATCAATAACTGTTAATATTTTCGCTGGCCCTTCTTTTACTTGATGGGATAATGCTATAGGCATTGCTTTATCCATTATGCCGTTTGTCATATCTGTGTTTAATTTCCCAAAAATACCATACGGGCTATTTATTGTAATATTACCAATCACTTCACGATCCGGTGAAAATCTTGCTAATTTTTCTCCCGGGTTCCCGTGACTTCCTCTTTCAATAGACGTTACTGTCGAACGCATAATTTGTCCATCTTCTACTTGAATTGGCTTTTTTGTATCATTATCGGAAATCACATGACCAAGCGCTCCATATTTCATGGAATCTGGATGTACAAATGTCATCGTTCCGATACCAGCTGCTGAATCACGAATATACAGTCCAATTCGGTAAGAGGATTCACCATTGTCTTTTTGTGGTGTTAGCTTAGCACGAATATATTTTCCATCTCTTAATAAAACAAGATTAAGCGGTTCACCTGTTTCTCCACTATTATGAATAAATGGTGCTACATCACTCATTCTTTCAATTGTTTTACCATTGATTTCAGTAATCATATCTCCAATCTGTACACCAGCTGTTTCACCAGGAGATACTTTACCCTTTTCAGTTTGAATTAAATGATGGCCTACAACAAGTACACCTTTTGTGTTCAATTTTACACCAATCGATTGTCCACCTGGAATAACTTTAAAATCTTTTAATACTTTCACATTTACTTTTTTCACTGGAAAACCAGCAAGTTGAAACACCATATCAGCTTCACCATTTTGGTGAGAATTTACCATAAGTTCTTGTTCATTTGAACTTACAGTAAATACATTACGATTTGTAGATGCAGCCTTAAAAACTGGTAATGATGCTATTTCTGATTGTTGTCCTTCAAAAACAACAAGTTGCTTCGGAGATGAAATAAACGTTCGAAGCGGTTTAAAACATCCAATAAAAACTAGAGAAACAAGGAGACAAAGACCTATTATTTTTCGAAATCTTTCTAATTTCAATTTGTTCACTCTCCTCGCTCCTACCCCACATTCAGCCTCTTGGCTTCACTTTTTAATCTCTCCTTGCAGCGCTTTATTTATAACCGGAAGAATTAAGAAATCGTCATTTGAGAAAAAAAAGCTATCCATTACTGGATAGCCTCTGCTGTCTGTTTGAAATGATGCGCTTGCGTAAGTAACTCTTTCGCATGCTCTGTCGTTAAATCTGTAATTTCAACACCAGAAATCATTCGAGCAATTTCTGTTACTTTTTCATCCGTACTTAACACAGTAACCGATGTAATCGTACGATCATTCGCCACTTGTTTTCTAATAAATAAATGAGAGTCCGCCATTGAAGCTACTTGAGGTAAGTGCGTAATACAAAGTACTTGCGAGTTTACTGATACACGATAAATTTTTTCCGCAATAGCCTGTGCAACCCGACCACTCACACCCGTATCCACTTCATCAAAAATAACAGATGCAACACCTTGATGCTTAGAAAAAATGCTTTTTAAAGCTAAAATAATACGAGATAACTCTCCGCCAGAAGCGACCTTTGAAAGTGGCTTTAACGGTTCACCCGGATTCGTTGAAATATAAAATTCCACATGATCGTAGCCATCCGCCGTAAGTTTTACCGGTGTTCCTTCCACGAGAGGTTCTTCTACATTTCCTACCCTCTTCATAATTCTCACTTCAAATTTCGTTTTTTCCATATATAGTTCTTTTAATTCTTGATGAATAGCGCTTGTAAGATGATCTGCAAGCTCATGACGCATAGTACTTAACAACGTTGCTTCTTTTACAATAACACCTTCTAATTTCGTTAACTGCTTTCTCGTCGTTTCAATATGTACGTCTTTATTTTCAATCGTAAAAATTTCTTGTTCAATTTTATCAGCATACGCTAAAATCTCTTCTACAGTATTTCCATACTTTCTCTTTAACATACGGATTTCATTCAAACGTGTTTCAATTTCATCTAGACGTTTCGGATCATATTCCATCATATCTAATTTTTCTCTAAGCTGGTATGCAACTTCTTCTAATAAGTAATAACTATTTGCAATAGAATCATGATTTTCTTGATACGCTTCATCTAAGTGCGTAATACTCTCCATTTGTCCCATTGCATTTCTTACGTGATCCAATCCCTGTCCGTCTCCACTTAACGAACGATACGCATCTCCTAATGCTTTATAAATCTTTTCAAAATTGGAGATTTTTAATCGTTCCTCAGTCAATTCATATTCTTCATCCATTTTTAAATCCGCCTTACGAATTTCTTCATGTTGGAATTGAATTAAATCTAGACGATGGGCCATTTGTTGTTCATTTTCACTTAAAGATTTCAGCTGTTTTTTTAACTTCTCGTAGTCTGTATATACATTTTGATATATGCCCAATTGTTTAACAATGCGATTTCCATCAAAATGATCAAGCATAAACATATGACGCTCTTCATTCATTAAATCTTGTGTTTCATGCTGTCCATGAATATCAACTAGCGTTTTTCCAATCTCTTTTAATATGCTGAGTGTAACAAGTTTCCCATTTACACGACAGACACTTTTTCCGTTCGCAGCGATGTCACGCTTCAAAATAATCATGCCATCTTCTATTTCTATATCTAACTCTTCTGCCTTTGCGATACATGGATGTTTGTCATCTTCTACATAGAATAAGCCTTCTATCTCAGCCTTTTCTGTTCCATATCGAACAAATTCTGCTGAACCACGGCCACCAACAAGCAAACTAATTGCATCAATAATAATGGATTTTCCAGCTCCTGTTTCACCACTTAAAACGGTTAAACCTTTTTGAAAAGAAATATTTAATGCCTCAATAATAGCAAAGTTTCTGATCGATAATTCCGATAACAATGCCCCATTCACCTCGTTATAAACTAATCCCCTATTAAGGGCTTTTCTCAGTATTCTTCATTCAAATAGTTATACTATATGTTTGTATGTATAAATTACTCTTCTAACCCGCTCCATTGTACCAAACATTCGTTTTACGGGTCAATCCACCTATTTTCTAACTTCATTCAAAAAAAATAATGTATTGTATTTGAAAATCCGTATTTTTCGCCAATAAAAATATCTTGTTTACTTTCCACTTTACAGAGGAAAGTAAACAAGATTTTTCTGTTAAAGCATATTTAAGAAACGATCAGAGACAACACCTGTATCTTCAGGTGTACGGCAAATAATTAAGCAAGTATCATCACCACAAATGGTTCCGACAATCTCATCCCACTCTAAATGATCAATGAGTGCCCCAAGTGAATGAGCGTTACCAGGCAATGTTTTTAGCACAAGCATATGTCCTGCCGTGTCTAATTTTACAAATGAATCCACTAGATTTCGTTTTAATTTTTGCAACGGATTAAATCGTTGATCTGCTGGCAAGCTATATTTATAGCGGCCATCATGTAATGGCACCTTCACTAAGTGCAGTTCTTTAATATCGCGCGATACTGTTGCTTGCGTTACATTAAACCCCACATTACGTAAAATATCAACTAGTTCATCTTGTGTTTCAATTTCTTTGTTAGCAATAATTTCCCTGATTTTAATATGGCGCTGACCTTTATTCATACATTTGCACCTCACACTATCTCTTACCATAGTTTAAACATTGGTATACTTCATTTATTTATGTTACCGTATAATCCATTACTTGTACACAATTGTTTTTACAATCATTATACGATTACAACAAAAAGAGGAACAACATATGTTATTCCCCTTTCCCTTTTTGTTTTAGAACATCATGTGCTTCTGTAACAACTTGCTCAATAGAAACCGGAGAATGATTTTCGCCATTCTCACGCTCACCGTGCCACTTTAGATGAATTAAAAATTCAATATTTCCATCCCCGCCTGTAATTGGTGAGAATGTTAAACCTTCGATATTATAGCCTTCCTTAAGAGCAAAATCAACAATCATTTCCACGACAGCTTCATGTACTTTTCTATCACGAACAATGCCTTTTTTCCCGACTTGTTCTCGTCCAGCTTCAAACTGAGGTTTAATCAATGCAGCTACATCACCATTTGGCATAAGCATTGTTTTTAAAACCGGCAATATAAGCCTTAATGATATAAATGAAACATCAATACTTGCAAACTGCGGTAAACCACGCTCTAAATCTGCCGGTGTCACGTAACGGAAGTTCGTTCGTTCCATCACAACAACACGCTCATCTTGACGCAATTTCCACGCAAGTTGATTATATCCTACATCTAATGCGTAGGATAACTTCGCCCCATTTTGAAGCGCACAGTCTGTAAAACCACCAGTTGATGAACCAATATCTATCATAACCTTATCTTGTAAATCAAGTTGAAATGTTTCTAATGCCTTTTCAAGCTTATAACCACCACGGCTTACATACGGCATGACTTGCCCTTTCACCGTAATCTCCGTATCTTGTGAGATTTTCTCCCCTGGCTTATCGAGTCTCATTTCATTCGCATATACAAGACCTGCCATAACAGCACGTTTAGCCTTCTCACGCGTTTCTATAAGCCCTCGCTCTACTAATAGTACATCTACTCTTTCTTTTTTTACGCTCATTTGTTACGCCCTTTTTTGTTTTGATGGAATCATTGTATGAATACGGTCTACAACAGCATCTGTTGTTAAACCAATTTCTTCTAACAGTTTTGTTACACTACCATGCTCTATGAAGCGATCAGGAATACCCATTCGTTCAATTAAAGCACTATGGTATCCGTTCTCAGAAGCAAATTCAACTACTCCCGTTCCAAAGCCACCGATTAAACAAGCCTCTTCAATCGTTAAAATCGGTATATTTTTCCCTAAAAGCTCATGTAAATATGCTTCGTCCATCGGCTTAATAAAGCGAGCATTCACTACTTTCACTGATATTCCAGCTTGTTCAAGACGCTCAGCTGCTTCCATTGCCATCGGGATTGTCGTACCAAACGTTAAAATTGCTGCTTGTGTGCCTTCTTTTAACGTTTCCCATGTACCGATTGGAATCGCCTTTAATTCTTCATCCATTTGAACGCCAAGTCCATTTCCGCGTGCATAACGTAAAGCAATCGGCCCATCTTCGTATTGCATCGCTGTATATACTAAATGTTGACCTTCATTTTCATCTTTCGGCATCATAAGCACCATATTCGGCAAGTGACGTAAAAACGCGATGTCAAATACACCTTGATGCGTTTCACCGTCTGCTCCTACTAATCCAGAGCGATCTATTCCAATAAAAACGTTTAAATTCTGGCGACAAATATCATGAACAACTTGGTCATATGCTCTTTGTAAAAATGTTGAATAAATTGCTAAGAACGGCTTCATCCCTTGTGTTGCCATACCAGCTGCCATTGTTGTAGCATGCTGCTCTGCAATACCTACATCAATCATGCGATCCGGAAATTCTTTTTGGAATTTCTCAAGTTTCGATCCAACAGGCATTGCAGGCGTAATTGCAACGATACGTTCATCCGTTCTCGCTAGCTTAAGCACTGTTTCACTAACAACAGCACTCCATGCTGGTGCAACTTCTTTCGGTTTAACGAAGTCACCTGACTCAATTTTATACGATCCTGTTCCATGCCAAGTTCCAATAACGTCACTTTCAGCTGGTTTATAACCTTTTCCTTTTTTCGTAATAACATGAACAAGTACTGGGCCTTTTGTTTTCTTTGCATATTGCAACGTTTCGAATAACTTTTCATAATCATGCCCATCGACCGGACCTAAATATGTAAAGCCTAATTCTTCAAAAAAGACGCCTGATACTAGTAAATATTTTAGACTATCTTTTATTTTCTCTGCTGTCGCAGCAACTTTCCCGCCGACTGCTGGGATTTTCTTCAATATATACTCTAGTTCATCTTTTACCCAATGGTACTTCCCTGCGGTACGTAAACGACCAAGTACATTATGAAGTGCACCGACGTTTGGTGCAATTGACATTTCATTGTCATTCAAAATAACAATCATGTCCGTTTTTTCATGCCCAATGTGGTTCAATGCCTCTAAAGCCATTCCGCCTGTTAATGCACCATCGCCAATGATTGGTATAACGTATTCTTCCGTTTTCTTTAAATCACGTGCTAGAGCCATTCCCATTGCAGCAGATAACGACGTTGAACTATGACCAGTTTCCCAAACATCATGCTCACTCTCACAGCGTTTTGGAAAACCACATAGACCTTGGTATTGCCTTAATGTGCCGAATTCTTTCGCACGCCCTGTTAAAATTTTATGTACATAGGATTGATGTCCTACGTCCCATAAAAACTTATCTTTCGGACTATCAAATAATTTATGCAGAGCAATTGTGAGTTCTACTACACCTAAATTAGGTGCAATATGTCCACCTGTTTGAGAGAGCTCTTCAATTAAAAACTTACGAATATCCTCACTCAACCCCTCTAGTTCACTGATAGACATATCTTTCAAAAAACTAGGGTTTTGAATTTGCGTTAGATCCACATGGATCACTCACTTTCATTTCATAATCTGTCAACATGTCAAATATTATAAGAAACATTTACACAACACAAGAAATTATCTTTTCTATTCTTTTTATCTTGTCCTGCTTTCAGAAAACACTTCCATTTTTTCACTTATCATATTATACATCATATTTCTTTACGTGATGAAAAAAATAGCCGCTAACACGAAGTGATAACGGCAATGTAATCTACATATATTTTTGCCAATAACAAGAAAAGAAAAACCTTTTCCTACATTTATATCATAAAATGATGAATGACTCAACAAATGGAAACGCTGTTATATTAGTTATTACGTTTTGCGATTAAATCACAAATAGATAGTAAATATTCATCTTGTAATTGTAAGGAGCTAATAGAAGCTTTTGCTTTTGCAATTTTCTCCTCTAAAATAGATTTTGCTCTATCTACAGTAAATAACGTCGTATATGTGCTCTTCTCGTTGGAAGCATCACTACCAATCGGTTTTCCAATCTCTTCTTCTGTTCCTTCTACATCCAAAATATCATCTCTAATTTGGAAAGCTAGACCGATATATTTCGCAAATGCAAGTAACTTCTCTTCTTGCTCTTCTGTAGCATCAGAAAGTATCGCGCCTGCAAGTACAGCAAACTCAAGCAGTTTACCTGTCTTATGATTATGAATGTACTCTAATTCATTAATTGTAAGTCGTTTTCCTTCAGCTTCCATATCTGCCACTTGTCCAGCAACCATTCCTTCAGGTCCTGCTGCTTTCGCAAGCTCAAGTACAAGTCTTACTTTTTTTTCAGCAGAGATTTCTTTTTGCTCATATGCCATAATAACTTGAAAAGCATATGTCAACAAACCATCTCCCGCTAAAACTGCCATTGCTTCACCAAATACTTTATGATTTGTAGGCTTTCCTCGTCTTAGATCATCATCATCCATACAAGGTAAATCATCATGAATTAACGAATATGTATGAATCATTTCAAGGGCACAAGCTGCACCCACTCCAAGATTTCTTTCTTTCCCAAACGCTTGTAACGTTGCAAATAAAAGTAACGGGCGGAGACGTTTCCCACCCGCTTCCAAAGAATATGCCATCGCTTCACGAAGCACATTTGGACATTGTAATTCATTTGCATAGCTTACAAGCTTTTCTTCTACGAAAGTTTTACTCTCTTTCAAAAAAGCATCAAAAGCTATATGTGTCACTATGCTTCATCTCCTAAAGCAGTAAACGGTTTAAGCTCTCCATCTTCCCCAAGGATAACTGCCATTTGTTCTTGTACATCTTTCAATTTCTCATCACAAAGCTTAGATAATTCCATGCCTTCCTTAAAATAAGAAATTGCTTCCTCTAAAGGTACATCACCTTGTTCAAGCTTAGAAACGAGATGCTCAAGCTGCGAAATTGCTTCTTCAAAGCTTAACTTATTTTCCATTATTCAATTCACGCTCCTCTATGCTTGATACACTACAATCTAGTATTCCATCTTGTAATTGAACCGAAACAGCATCTCCAAGGCTAACATCTTTCACGCTTTTTAATACTTGTTTCTCTTCATCGTATACAAGCCCATACCCTCTCATCATTACTTTAAGCGGGCTTAATACCTCAAGCTTTTGAGCCGCTCTCACAAATACGAACTCCTTCGTTTGAAGTAATGTTTGCATTTCACGTTGCAACTGCTTTTGCAACGTTTCAATTGCCGTTTTCGTTTGTATAATTTTTTGAGATGGGTGGTGCTTTTCTAAATAAAATGAAAGTTGCTTTAATTGATTTACTTTTTTATCTATATAACGCTCTTTCGCTAAAACAAGTTGTTCAAGAGCCCTGTCTAACTGCTCTTCTTTTTGCTCGTACACTTGCCTTGGATAACGGAACGCATAAGATTTTTGTAACACTTGCAGTTTTTCTTCTTTTTTATGTACTCTCTCTCTCATTGCTCTTTGCAATCTCAGAGTTCTTTGTAATACCTTTTCTTGTAACTCTATAGTATTAGGTACCGCCAACTCAGCTGCTGCAGTCGGTGTTGGTGCACGTAAATCCGCGACAAAATCTGCGATTGTAAAATCTGTTTCATGGCCTACAGCCGAAATAATCGGAATCTCACTTGTGAAAATTTCTCTTGCAACTACTTCCTCATTAAAGGCCCATAATTCTTCAATAGAGCCTCCACCACGCCCAACAATTAAAACATCAATATCTCCCATTTCATTCGCTGTACGAATTGCTTGTACAATCGAGGGAGCTGCTGACTCCCCTTGTACAAGTACAGGAAACACAATAACATTTCCAATTGGATAACGACGTTTAATTGTTGTTATAATATCGCGAATTGCTGCTCCTGTTGGCGACGTGATTACACCTATTGTTTTAGCATACGGAGGAATTATTTTTTTATAAACTTGAGAAAACAAGCCCTCTTCCTCTAAACGAACTTTTAATTGCTCATAAGCTAAATGCAAGTTTCCAATTCCGTCAGGCTGCATGTCTTGAATATAAATTTGATAAGAACCACTCGCCTCATAAACAGAAATCTTTCCTTTTACAAGTACTTTCATTCCATTTTCCGGTCTGAATTTAATGTTACGATTATGACCCGCAAACATAACCGCTGCAATTCTTGCATTTTCATCTTTCAATGTAAAATACATATGACCACGACTATGATATTTAAAGTTGGAAATTTCTCCTTTTAACCAAACAGACTGTAAATGCGGATCATACTCTATTTTTGTTTTAATATAGCGTGTTAATGCTGTAACGGTTAAATATTGTTTCTCCATTTCTCTCTCCTCATAGCCGATTCAAATTATTGACAAACAACACCTGCACGCTTTGCAGACTCCACAGTGTTGTGAAGAAGCATTGTAATAGTCATTGGGCCGACTCCTTTTGGCACAGGCGTAATGTAACCTGCAACGTCTAATACATTGTCAAAATCAACATCACCACAAAGTTTGCCTGTTTCTAAACGGTTAACACCAACATCAATTACAACCGCACCCTCTTTAATATAGTCAGCTGTTACCATTTTCGGTCGTCCAACGGCTACGATTAAAATATCAGCTAACTTCGATAATTCTTTTATATTTTGCGTCTTAGAATGACAATATGTGACAGTTGCATTTTCATTTAAAAACAGTTGCCCCACTGGTTTACCAACAATATTACTTCTTCCAATTACAACAACATGCTTTCCAGAAATATCAAGATTCGTTTCTTTTACTAATTCTAAAATGCCATGCGGTGTACATGGAAGGAATGTGTCTTGTCCCGTCATCATACGTCCTACGCTGATTGGGTGAAATCCATCTACATCCTTTTCCGGTGAAATTCTTTCAATGATAGCTTTTTCTTCAATATGTTTTGGTAAAGGTAATTGTACCAATATGCCATTAATGCGGTCGTCTCCATTTAAGCGATCGATTTCAGCAAGCAAACGCTCCTCAGTAATCGTTTCAGGAAGTTCTATTAGCTCTGAATAGATTCCTACTTGCTCACAGCCTTTTTCTTTTCCTTTTACATAAGAACGAGATGCTGGATCTTCTCCAACTAAAATAACTGCTAATCCTGGTACAATCCCTTGCTCTTTTAACTTCACAACTTTTTCTTTTAATTGTGCTCGTTTTTTCTCCGCAACTTCATTTCCTTTGATGATTACTGCTACCATTTTAAGTTTCCCCCTTAAAGAAATTACAGTGTATCTTTTATATTAGATAAAACGCCGTTAATAAAACGACGAGATTCCTCATCCCCAAATGTTTTTGCGATTTCAATTGCTTCGTTAATTGTTACATTGTGCGGAATTTCTTCCATGTATTTCATCTCACACACAGCTACACGTAAAATACTGCGATCAACAATACTAATACGCTCAAGCTTCCACTTTTTTAAATTTTGACGAATTGCTGCGTCAATCTCTTCTTTGTTGTCTACAAATCCTACAACAAGTGATTCTAGAAACTCATTTGTTTCTTCGCCTTCATCTAGCGTATTTTCCACCGCTACTTTCGGTTCTAATTCACCTGTAATATCCATTTGGTATAATGCTTGCATTGCTCTTTCTCTAGCCGTCCTACGTTTCATTGTAACTCTCCTTTATACTTCAAGTCTTTCCTTATGTTTTGTTATATTATTATAATTTATAAGCCGTCAATTCACTTACTCTTGCAGTTTTCATTGATTTTCCAACCTTATAATACAATGATAATAACACAATTTATCGTTTCACACACGGGGTACAAGGCTGAAAAATAATAAAAAGATTAACTTCAAGTTCCATATCTTATCACAATGTACGTTTTTTGGAAAAATGAAACATACCGTTTTATTTTTCTTTTTTTTTGAAATAGTATAATAATTAGAGAGTTTTAATTTGTGAAGAAATGAAACGATAAAAAAGATGCCTATTTTACTAGGCACCTTTTTCCACTCTTACACTGGTTCGATTTCTGTTTTTTGTGTTTCGAATGTTACGCCAACGATGTGAACGTTCACTTCTTTTGGCTCAAGTCCTGTCATTGTAAAGAGTGCTTGGCGAATATTGTCTTGAATTTTTTGTGCAACAACCGGAATCGCTACACCAAAATACATCACAACATAAAGGTCAACAATAATATCTTCGTTTGCTAATTCAACCTTTACACCTTTACCATGATTTTTCTTACCTAACTTCTCAACAACATCTGTAGCAAAATTACCACGCATTGCCGCTACACCTTCTACTTCAGCAGCTGCAATACCTGCAATTACTTCGATTACTTCTGGTGCAATTTCTACTTTTCCAAGAGTTGTATCTTGACCCATATCTAACATATGTTCAGCCATGAAAAAAACCTCCTTTAATGTATCACTGCGTCACAAGTTCATGCTCTTCCAAAAATTTCGTGTTAAACTCACCTTTTACAAAATCAGGATGCTCTAGCAATTGCAAATGGAACGGGATTGTTGTATGTACGCCTTCAATGACAAACTCACTGAGCGCTCGCTTCATTTTTGCAATTGCCTCTTCACGTGTTTTTCCGTGAACAATTAATTTAGCAACCATCGAATCATAGAAAGGTGGTATTGAATATCCCGGATATACAGCTGAATCGACGCGAATACCAAATCCGCCTGGTGGTAAGTACATTTCTACTTTACCTGGAGATGGCATAAATTTTTTGGCAGGGTTTTCCGCATTAATTCGACATTCCATTGCCCAACCATTAAATTGTACTTCTTCTTGCTGTAACGATAACTTTTCTCCAGAAGCAACAAGAATTTGTTCTTTAATTAAATCCATCCCTGTTACCATTTCAGTAACTGGATGTTCAACTTGGATTCTCGTATTCATCTCCATGAAATAAAAGCTTTTCGTTTTATATTCATAAATAAACTCAACCGTACCAGCACCTGTATAATCAACCGCTACCGCCGCTTTAACTGCTGCCTCACCCATTTGCTTGCGAATATTCTCATCAAGTGCAGGTGATGGACTTTCTTCTAATAGTTTTTGCAGACGGCGCTGAATTGTACAATCACGCTCTCCTAAATGAATGGCATTTCCATGTGTATCTGCCATTATTTGAATCTCAACATGGCGGAAATCTTCAACGTACTTCTCCAAGTATACACCAGGGTTCCCAAAAGCGGTACTGGCTTCTTGCTGTGTAATTTGAATTCCTTTTACAAGCTCTTCTTCATGGCGCGCAACACGAATACCTTTTCCGCCGCCACCTGCAGTCGCTTTAATGATAACTGGATATCCAAGTTGATTAGCAAGCTCGATCGCTTCTTCGGTATTTTTAATAATCCCTTGTGAACCTGGTACAATCGGAACCCCTGCTTCTTTCATTGTATCACGTGCAACGTCTTTTGTGCCCATCTTTGAAATGGCTTCTGGGCTTGGACCGATAAAAATCAAGTTACACTCACGGCATAATTCTGCAAAATCTGCATTCTCTGCTAAAAATCCATATCCCGGATGAATTGCATCACAACCTGTTAATTTCGCAACACTAATAATGTTCGTCAAATTTAAATAGCTTTCTTTTGAAATCGTTGGTCCAACACAATACGCTTCATCTGCAATTTGCACATGAAGTGACTCTTTGTCTGCTTCTGAATAAATTGCAACTGTTTCAATATCCATTTCTTTACAAGCACGAATAATTCGTACAGCAATTTCCCCACGATTGGCTATTAATACTTTTTTTATCATCACAAAGACTCCCTTATTACGCTTTTACAAGAAATAGCGGTTGTCCATACTCAACAAGCTGTCCATTATTAACAAGAATTTCAACAATTTCGCCCTCTACATCTGCGTCAATTTCGTTAAATAATTTCATAGCCTCAACAATACATACGATAGAATCTTTCGATACTCTGTCCCCAACACTTACATATTGAGGTGTATCAGGCGAAGAAGAGGAATAAAATGTCCCTACCATCGGTGATGTGATTTTATGTAGGTTTTCATTTTGAACAGCTGTCTTCTCTTCTTGTTTTGGCGCTTCTACTTGCGCTGCCGCTACTGCTGTTTCTACTTCGACAGATGCTGCTGGCTGTACTACCTGTTTCGTTACCGGTGCTTGCACAGTAACTACTTCATTACCACGTTTTTTCATTTTGATTGTTGTACCGTCTTTTTTGTATTCAAATTCATCAATATTAGAGCTATCAATTAATTTAATTAATTCACGAACTTCTTGAATTTTAAACATGTAAAATCCACTCCCATACTCTTGTTTGTCCCGTTTTTACAGATTGGCATCAAACTGATTTACTGTAAAAATACGATGCATTCTATTAGAAGATTTATTCCTATGACATTTACTAATAGAAATATTTACTATTCCCATCTTACGCTAAATTTTTTAAACATTCCAATTTATATTTCTTTATTATAAATCGAAATTCCTGTAAAAATATTATTCCACTAAAAAATTATTACCTAGTAATAATACCAAGTTTCACACGAAATTGGCAAGACCACTTCCTAAAAAACATTCTTTACTTTTTCAAAACTGCAAAGTGTAAAAACGTAATTCCCTCAGCATTCTTCATTTTATCTACGGTAAAAAAACATATTTTTACCAAATATTATTTTTTTGTTTACGCGCCGTTCATTCTTCCTTCATAAAAGAATAGTATGTTCAAAGTGTAGCAAATTTATTGTAGTGAGGTGCGGACATATGATATGGCTCATCCTGTTCTTGCCTGCCGTAGTGATTTGGACATTGGTCCTCTTCATTCACGTCAAATCTGGAAAAACTAATCACCATCATCACGAACCATTAATCTTTTACTCACAGCGTATTTCCCCGTTTCCAATTGAAAATACTAAATACAACTGCAAAGATGAAATAGAAAAAAGCTATCGAAAACGATAGCTTTTTTCTATTATTCTTTTATCTAATTTGAAGCAGCAACACCTATTATAATTTCAATTTATTTTACTGATGGATCAAATTTCACACCTACATCTTTTGAACCACCTTCACTTCTTACGAGCTGAATAATTTTATTTGCTTCTTTTTGTGAATGCTTTGCCGATTTAACAGTTACTTTAATGTCCGTTCCATCAGCTCTTACAAGAGCATCCTTATATCCGCCTTGAGATTTAATCACTGTCTCAAGTAATTGTTGCTTCGTTTCCATCGTAGTGATTGCATCAAGATTATCTTTCGCTTTACTCTTTTCTTCTGCTGAAGATTTTGATGACTTCATTACATTTTGTAACTTTTCTTTCTCTACACTACGCTGATCTTCCATTTGCATACGTAGCGCTGTAAAATTCTCATCGCTTGATTGAACTGTTACGCTAGCCTCTTTTTTACTTGTTTCTTTTTTGTCATTCTCTTTTTTGTCTGTTTCTTTATTTGTAGTTTCCTTGCTTGTATTTTCTTTTGTTGTCTCTTTATTTGTAGTTTCTTTCGTTGTTTCTTTTGTAACTGCTTTATCAACACCTTGCTTTTCTTGTCCCATCTTTTCACCCGTTGCCGGTGCTGCTGTATTCATTTTATCAGGAGTTGTTACGTAATAAACAGATAGTACAACCACTAAACTTAACATCGTTAATAGCCAAACCGTTTGTTTTTTTAACACTTTATTTCCTCCCTATCAATTTTTCGGTGATACTGAAACGCGATGAGCTGGTACATCTAATAATCGCGTCACAGCTTCTTTTACCATTGCTTTTATTTGTATATTATCCACTCCCTTTGCTACGACCAGAACACCTCGTACTTTCGGTTTCTCTGTTCGCAAAACAATTGGAGTTTCTTTATCACCTTCACGTATAATGACTGTCTTTTCATCAAGAGACTCGTCTTCTACTTCCCTTTTCCCGCCTGCTTTATCAGTTTCACCTGTCGTTTGTGAACGTTTTACTGTATTTTTCTCGAGTATTTTTTCTTCAGATGAATCTAAGTTCACTTTAATAGTTACATCTTTTACTCCGGCTATCTCTTCTAAAGAAGCTTTCAATTCTTGTTCATACGCTTTTTCGTATTTTTCTACATTTGACATATTATCATTGTTTTTTTGACCGAAAGTTGGTACATCTTTATCTTGGCTTTGACTTGTCTTTTCTTTAAACACAGGCACTTCTTCTTTTTTAGGTGATAAGAAATTACTAGAAAACATAAGCGCAATCCCAAGTATGAGTAGGACAAGCAAAAACTTAGGTGTTACCTTTTTCCCCTTCTCATTACTTTCTTTTCCATCCCCATTTAATAAGTTTCGAAAAAATGAGAACCTCGAATTTTTATCTTTATTGTCCATTTACGCTACCTGTCCTCCCTTCCATCTGAACTTGGATTTGTTTATCCTCTAGTTGCCACCTGCTTGAAAAGAAATCTTTCATTTCTACATTCGTTTCTTCTATTTTTTTTGGAGGTTCTTTCATATTAATTTCAATTGGCTTTACTGTTTCGATTGCATCATTTTTACTACGTTCTTTTTCTTTCAACGTCACAACAACAGATTGAATATCTTTCGCTGACTTTACTTCTTCTGCATGTTCCACTGCGACTATTTGTATTTCAGAGACTGTCATACCATACTTTTTCTCAAACTCTTTTCCTACGTCTTTTTTCATTTTGGTAGCCATCTCTTCTAAACTATATGCACGTGTTAGAGCTTGTATTTCTTTTTTCTTCGAATCTATCGAATTTTTTACAGATCCATCTGCTACGTACTTTTCCTCATTGAAATTTGCGATAACTTCATTTACATCTGTTTGTAACAACTTAAATAGAGGAGTTAAAATTAATACGACTAACAATAGACTTACAACGAATTTAACGTACTTTTGCAAATTTGAATTTGGAAGAATAAGATGAAGCATTGTCGCTAAGAGTAAAAAAACGATAATATTTCTAATCCACTCTGTAACAAATTGCATACTCTTCACCTCCTACCGCATCATGAGAGTAATGTTCCCGGCAGCAATAATAATTGTGATACTTAAAAAGAACATAAATGATACGATAGCTAAGCAAGCAAATACGTAAATGATACTTCGTCCAATGATATCTAAACATTGAATAATTGCTCCTCCGCCTACCGGTTGCAATACTGCTGCTGCGAATTTATAAATAAACGCGATACAAAAAATTTGAATCGCTGGGAAAGCGACAATTAAGCATAAAATAACGAGCCCGATAATTCCGACTGTGTTTTTTAATAATCCAGATGCACTAATAACAGTATCCGCCGCCTCAGTAAACATCCTTCCTACTACAGGAATGAAGTTTCCTGTTACAAATTTAGCCGTTTTCACAGCTATACCATCAGCAACGGCTGACGCTGTTCCCTGTACAGATAATACGCCTAAAAAAACCGTCAAAAAGATACCAATAATCCCAACACTAACGTTTTGCAAAAGCTTGGACAATTTCGTAACTTTATATTGATCACTCATCGTGCTTACAATACTTAATATAGTTGCAAGTAATAAAAGTGGTAGAACGATATAGTTCATAAGAAGCCCACTCGTATTCATTAAGAAAATGATAATCGGATGAAAAAACGATACAGAAACAACACCGCCGCCTGTTGCTATGAGTGCGAGTAAAATTGGTAATAACGCTAGTATGAAATCTACCATTGTTTGTATCGTCTCTCTTGCATATGTCATGACGACATAAAAACTATTTAAAGCGAAAATAATAAGTACCATGTATACGACTGCATCAGCGATTTTACTCACGCTACTCTTTGAAAAAGCAGATTGCAACGATTGCAACAATGCACTGAAAATCGTGAGCATAATGAGCGTTCCAAGTAACTTTCCATTTGCAACAAGCTCATGAAATAAATATTTTAGTAGACCTATCATCCACTCTTTTATGGAGAACTCTTTTTCTCCCTTTACAAACTCCATAAAGCTTCCTTTTTGACTCTCTGGTAAATAGCCTCCATACTTTGTAACAAGCCCGTCCCAAAATTGCTTCACATCTTCAATTCCGAGCTTATCCAATTGTTGATCAACGACGTTTGTTTCTATAGGAGAAGCTTGTACAACAATCGGTAAAGAAAAGAAAAGGAAGCAAGCAAATAATAGCTTAGCTCCAAACTTCCTCAACATTCACTCCCCCTTATCCCGTAGGTAAAAAACCGAGAATTGTTTCAATTACAACCGTCAAAATAGGAATTGCCATGACGAGAATTAAGATTTTCCCAGCTAATTCAATTTTCGAAGCGATTGCACCTTGACCAGCATCCTTTGTAATTTGCGCACCAAACTCAGCGATATAAGCAATCCCTATAATTTTCAATAACGTTTCTACATATACGTTGCTAACCTTCGCTTCACTCGCCACTCTCTCAATCATTTGTAAAATAGAATGAATTTGATCGATTAAGAGAAGAAACATCATGCTACCAATGAACACAATAAATAACGATGTAATACTAGACTTATGCTGATTTAAAACAGCAGCTAAAAATGTAGCAACGAGGCCTAATCCGACAATTTGTATAATTTCGATTCGAACCGCCTCCTTTACTGGAAGAGAAAGACACTTTTAATCTTGTCGAATAGAGTATTAATTAAAAATGCAACATGAAACAAAATAACGACAAAACCGACAAGGATAACCCAATTTGCAATATCCTCTCGCTTTAATTCTTTTAGTACAGTATGAATGAAAGCTAAAACAATGCCGATTCCGGCGATTTGAAATATTAATCCAACATCAATGGACATCGCCTTTCTCCCCCCTATAGCAGTAAAATTACGATAAGTAGCCCTGCTAGTACCCCTAAACTCTTTATCATTTTTTCATATTGTAGTTGTAATGCTTTCGCTTCTCCTTCTTCTCTCTCCAAATGTGTAATACATAAGCGAATATGTTTTTGCTGTGATTCACGATCATGTTGTCCAAGTGTTTCACCAAATTGTTGTAAGATTTCATACTCGGTTTGTTTAAACGCCGTTAACGTCCAGTTCTCCTTCAAACTATCAATCCAAGCTTCTCTAACTGTTTGCTCCCCGTCCTCTAGCCGTTTCGAAAAGCTTTGAAATATCCAATTTAACGGCTTCGGCATTTGTTTGACTAAACGCTCTGCAGCCTCAGATAACGGCGTGTGTCCATACATAATTTCAGCTTCTAATGATTGCAATGCTGCCTTCAATAACCTAAGTTGCCGCGGTCTCTCACTGTACCTTTTAGCGTATGAAAATCCGAAAAAAGTGCTAACAGCAACTATTAATACCGCACCAAATATTTTCACCATACGCCTTGAACCTTTCTATGGGATAATACTGGTTTTCCATCTCTATCTTTCACTTGCATAACTGTTCCTGGCCCTCTCGCTTTTGATAATTCCACAAACCTATCAAATACACCAAGTTCCAGCACCGCCTGTAACGATGGACGTTTCACAACGTCATCATAAGAAAATCCATGTGCACTTATAAAAAGCTGAACACCTGCATGTACCGCCTCCATAATCGCTTCACTATCTTCTTTACGTCCAATTTCATCTACGATTAATATGTCTGGGCTCATAGAACGAATCATCATCATCATTCCTTCAGCTTTTGGACAAGCGTCTAATACATCTACTCGCACGCCAAAGTCATATTGCGGGATTCCTTTCACACAACCCGCAATTTCTGATCGTTCATCAACAATCCCCACTTTACATGAAGGAATTTTCGAAGCACTTACACCTTGACTCATACAGCGTGCTACATCTCTTAAAAGTGTTGTTTTCCCCGTTTGCGGTGGGCCAATTACCATCGTGTTTAACCATCGCGATTCATAAAGATATGGCAGAAGCGGCTCAGCAATCCCTATTTTTTGACGGGCAATACGAATATTAAAAGAAGAGACATCCCGAATCATTTTCACTGCACTTTTTTCTGTAATGACTTTTCCAGCTAGGCCAATTCTATGTCCTCCTCGTAGTGTCACATATCCACGTTTCAATTCCTCTTCCATCGTATAAATTGAGAATTGGCTTAATTTATTCAATAAATGGATCGCATCTTCCGCTGTAGCGATATAGTCATAGAAAAACACTTCTCCATGTGCGATACACTCTAGTGGCCTTCCAATTCGAACGCGAATTTCCTCTAGAGTATCGTATTGTTTACAGCCTTCAACTAACTGTTTCATCGTTTTCGGTAAAACTTCTAATACTTCTTTCATAAGCTTCTCCCCACTATACTCGACTTACTATTTCAACAACGCGATAAAAATGCAGCCAATTCCAAGTGCTAGAAAAAAGAGTTTCAAGAAAGAAATCTCACTTGCTACACTCGCTATGCCAATTGTCATTGTTAAAATTAATACGGTCGGTCCAACAAACGCCAACATACCATTTATAAACAATGCTTTCTTCGCATCATTCACGTAAAGCATAAGCAGAGCGGCGAATATTTCCGCGCTTCCTGAAAACAACCGAAGTAACCCCATAACAAGCACGGATGTTTCCATTGCCGCTAGCCACTGTTTCATTCTCCCACCTTCTCCCATAACAGTTACTACTTCCTTATTCTGAAAAAGAATATATTTGTACAACCATATGCAGAGGTTGTCTATTTCAGAAGTAAAAACATAATTTTTCTCTATCGACTTTATAGAAAACTGAATATTCTCATTAATATATGGTATATTTAATAGAAAAGGAGCATAGATGATGAAGCAAGTTACTTTACTACCACTCGATTTACGATATGCAAATGTGCTTTTTGAGCTATCAAGCAATCCACATGTAAAAAATGCATTAGGGATAAAAGTAGAATCAGTGGAAGATACAAAGGCGTTCATTCTTTTTGCAATTGGAGAGGAACGAAAAAAACACTCCTTATCAAGAGTGATTGTAAGTGAGGAAAATGAAATAATTGGCCTCACGACACTTAAACATATTAATTACGAACAAAAGCACTCACATATTGGAAGTTGGCTCGGCTATCAATATTGGGGAAGAGGATATAACGAATCTGCGAAAAAAGAGATCTTTAAAATCGCTTTTTTAGACTTGCAACTTACATACGTATTTGCCGGTGCTAAAACGAATAACATTCGCTCTTTAAAAGCACAAGAGAAACTATCTTACATTTCATTACATGTGGAAAAACAATTTCCAGACGTACACGCTGCTTTGGAGAAAGAAGTAAAATCACCTTGCGTACTGCATGTTGTATCATGCGAAAAATTTTCAAATTGGTTGGAAGTACAAAATGAGGGGGGAAAATATGAAAGGATTGAAAATTAGTTTAACAATTGTAGTAGAATTAGCTATTATTTATCTTTTTTCAAAAATGGTCGGCTGGTCATTTATGGAGAGCTTTTTCCTTGGCAGTCTAGCAATATTTGCAATTACGTGGTTAATTATTATGAGTACCTTTAGAAATAACAATATGGATCATGCAACGAATAAAACTTTTACCGGTATTGAAACTGGTGAAATACGCCCGTTTCAAATTGTTTTGACTCCATATATTATGGGTACCCTTTCACTCGTCACAGTTAGTTTTGCTATAACTGCAATTTACTATCTGCCCTATTTCCTATAAAAAAAGCACTCGTGATAATCACGAGTGCTTTTCTACTATGCACGAGAAACGTATTTACCTTCACCAGTGTTGATGATAAGCATTTCGCCTTCGTTAATGAAGATTGGTACTTGTACAACAAGACCAGTTTCTAATTTAGCTGGTTTTGTTACGTTAGAAGCTGTGTCACCTTTAATACCAGGCTCTGTTTCTGCAACTTTTAATTCAACTGTGTTCGGAAGTTCAACACCAAGTATTTCATCTTGGTATGTCATAATAGATACTCCCATGTTTTCTTTTAAGAATTTTAATTCACGCTCGATTTGGTTTTCACCAAGTTCGATTTGCTCATAAGTTTCGTTATCCATAAATACGTGAGACTCACCGCTCGCGTATAAGTATTGCATACGACGGTTTTCGATGTGTGCTTTTTCTACTTTTTCACCTGCACGGAATGTTTTCTCTTGAACAGATCCTGTGCGAAGGTTACGTAGTTTAGAGCGAACGAATGCAGCACCTTTACCTGGCTTTACGTGTTGGAAATCCATTACTTGCCAAAGGGCATTGTCCACTGAAATTGTTAAACCTGTACGAAAATCGTTTACTGAAATCATGTAAAAAAATCCTCCTGTGTATTACAAAATAATAAGTTCTTTTGGTGATTTCGTTATTACTTCATTACCTTCACTTGTTACAATGATATCATCTTCAATACGTACCCCGCCAACACCTGGAATATAAATACCTGGTTCTACTGTTACAGCCATACCTGGTTCAAGTACTGTATCAGAACGGAACGCTAAACCTGGTGCTTCATGGATTTCAAGACCGATTCCATGACCAGTAGAGTGTCCGAAGTATTCACCATATCCTTTTTCCGTTATGTAATCACGCGTTAATGCATCAGCCTCACGACCCGTTAAACCAGCTTTAATACCGTTCACACCACGTAGTTGTGCTTCTAAAACAATATTATAAATTTCTTTTAATTTATCAGATGGTTCACCGACTGCAATCGTACGAGTAATATCCGAGCAATATCCTTTGTAATAAGCGCCGAAGTCTAATGTAACGAAATCTCCTTTTTCTATCACTTTTTCAGATGCCACGCCGTGCGGTAATGCCGAACGAAGACCTGAAGCAACGATAATATCAAACGAAGAAGATGTTGCTCCTTGTTTTCTCATGAAAAATTCAAGTTCATTTGACACTTCAATTTCAGATACTCCCGGGCGAATGAATGATAGAATATGCTCAAAGGCAGCATCTGCAATCTGTGCAGCTTCCTTTAATATCTTAATCTCTGAATCAGTCTTTATCAAGCGTAACTTTTCTACAAGCCCAGAAGTTGGGATGAATTCAGCTTCGATCGCTTCATTATGCGTTACGTAAGAGCTATATGTAAGAGTATCTTGCTCAAATCCTAGCTTTTGAATTCCAAGTTCTTTAACTTGTTTCGCAACTTCATCAAGAATTAATCCTGCATGCTGCACTATTTCGTATCCAACCGCTTGCTTACTAGCTTGCTCTACATAACGGAAATCTGTAATAAATAGAGCACGCTCTTTTGAAATTAGTACAACACCAGCTGTTCCTGTGAAATTCGCCATATATCTACGGCTATGTTCATTCGTTAATACGATACCGTCAATACCAGCCTCATCAAACGCACTTCTTAATCTCTCGATCTTTTCCATTACTTTATGCCTCCCTCAATTTCTCCATTAATGCAAATAACGCTAACTTATAGCCATAAAAACCAAATCCAACAATTTGTCCCGCACAAACAGCCGCCGTCACAGATTCGTGACGGAACGATTCACGCTGGTGAATGTTAGAAATATGTACTTCAATAACAGGAATCGAAATGCTCGCAATTGCATCTCGAATCGCATAGCTATAATGCGTAAATGCTCCAGGATTTAAAATGATCCCTTCATATATATCTTCAGCCTCATGAAGACGATCGATAATAGCACCTTCATGATTCGATTGGAAACATTCTAACTCCACTCCCATTTTCTCTGCTTCGTGTTTCATATCTGTTTCAAGCGTCGCTAACGTTCCTTTTCCGTATACATTTACTTCCCTAACGCCAAGGCGATTTAGGTTAGGACCATTTACGAGGAGTAACTTTTTCATTTTCTTAAAACTCCTTAATATTAAAAAATGTCTATACGACATTTTAACATAGGAATCACTTATTTGAATAGTTTGTCTTCTCGACCCCTTCTCCTCTATTTGTATTATTCGATTCGAATGCTACAGAATACGAAATAAAAACACCATATAATATAAAGATACATATTGTCGTTACAATTGTTTCTTTCGGTAAATGGAGTGCACTTTTAATAACAGGTGCCATTAGCCCCATCCCCAAAAATAATAATGCCCACCAAAACAAACCGTATAGTACGCCAGGGAATACTCCTTCAAACTTTTTAAAAAGGGCTTTATAGAGAAATGCCACTAAAATTGAAAGAAGTCCCATACAAACGATACCTAGTACATTTCCCCAAACCCCTTCTTTCCAATCTCCAAATGCAAACGGTAAAAGTAAATAGTTAGGTCCAGCTTCTGTAAATGAGAATATATGAAGGAAATACCATATACCTCCCCAAAATAAGCCACCAAATAAACCAATTTGTACAAAGTTTCTTATTGTTGATTGTTCTTGATTCACATTGACACCTCCGCTCACTAGTATGCCCGAAACTATTTTGAGGCATGTTTAAATCCTGCAAAATTTGTCTATAAAAAGAATAAGAAATGTCCGACTCTCGTAACATTTTCCCTTGTCATCTGCCTGTATTTGTCGATAAAATAAAGGAAACTCGGTGATTGTCTTATTTCAAGATGACAAAACCAAGTATGACAATTGCCTCTTTTTCTACATAAGAGAGAAACAAATACAGGTTGGTGTTAACATGGCAGAAGAGTCAAAACAAATATATGGCGGGCAGGCAGTCATAGAAGGAGTTATGTTTGGCGGTAGAGAATATACTGTTACAGCGGTTCGTCGTAAAGATAAATCGATTGAATTTTATCGTTTACCACGCGTTCGTAATAAAGCATTATCTCTACTAAAGAAAATTCCATTTTTACGAGGTATTGCCGCTATTGTGGATGCAAGTGCGAATGGAGCGAAACATTTAAACTTTGCTTCAGAACGATTTGATGTCCACCCAGAAGAAGATGAACAACTTGCAAATAAAAAAGAAGAACAATCAAAATTAACGATGGTATTAGGAGTTGCAGCAGTTGGCGTTTTATCGTTCATATTCGGTAAAGTAATTTTCACAGCAGTTCCTGCACTTTTAGCTGAATTAACGAGACCGATTTTCCCATCTCATACAGGGCAAATCATTGTCGAAAGTGTCATTAAGCTCATGCTATTATTGAGCTATATATACTTCATTTCTTTAACCCCACTTATTAAGCGGGTATTTCAGTACCACGGTGCGGAACATAAAGTAATCAATGCTTACGAGAATAACCTTCCACTGACTGTAGAAAATGTTCAAAAGCAAACTCGCCTCCATTATCGCTGTGGCAGTAGCTTTATAATATTTACAGTCATTATTGGAATGTTTGTTTATTTCCTAGTTCCTACAGATCCACTTTGGGCAAGGGTAGTAAACAGAATTTTATTAATTCCAGTTGTTCTCGGCATTTCTTTTGAAGTATTACAATTTACCAATCGATTACGAGATGTCCCTGTTTTGCGAGTACTTGGATATCCAGGATTATGGCTGCAACTATTAACAACGAAAGAACCAACAGATGATCAAGCGGAAGTTGCAATCGCATCGTTTGAAGAATTATTACGTTTAGAAAACAAACAATAATTATTTAAAAATGGTGTTCAACTCCTTTCCTCATCGTTAATATACTAATTTTAATATATGTTTTTAGGAGGTGTCCCTTATGAACGGTCGTTCGTTTACATTCGCTATATTTGTGCTTATTATCGGATTAGCAATATTCGGCCTTGTTTCATCTGTTATTACAGATCCAATGGGAGTATTGAAAAACATTGGTATCATGTTAGCTGTCGTCGGTATCTTTTACTTACTCTACAAAATGTTTACAAACTCTAGTGGTTCTGCAAATTCGCAAAGCTCATATAAGCGTGCAGCGAAACAATCGAACCGCAAACACGGGAAACAAAATGTAGCACCCCTAAGTAATTCTTTCTTGAAACGAAATGCTTCTGATGACAAGGGGAAAAAGGGTAATTCTCCATCGTTGAAAAGAAAAAGAAAACAATCTCATTTAACTGTCATTGAAGGTAAAAAAAACAAAAAGAAAGACCGTGCTTCCTTTTAGGAAATACGGTCTTTTTTATCTCAATTAGTATGGGCAAATAATCAGTGGGGATGAGAAAAGCCCCGACTGATTAAAGTTTCACTTTATATGTTGAAGTACTTCTTTCAAACTTTTATCTTTCATACTTTCGATACGAAGGTGATGGTTTTCAAATTGTAAATTTCTTGTCACATCATTAGGTACGACGACACATTTTAATCCTGCTGCAATTGCTGCTTTCAATCCATTTAATGAATCTTCAAATACAACAGCTTCCGATGGTTCAACTCCTAATTCTTCTATCGCAACTTTATAAAGAGCTGGATCTGGTTTTACTTTCTCGACATCTTCTCTCGTTTTAATCACTTCAAAATACTCTCTAATCTGTAACTCTTCTAAAAAAAGAACGACCCACTCTCTAGATGAGCTAGAGGCTAATGCGATTTTTAATCCAAGTTCTTTCGCTTCTTCTAAATATTCTTTTACACCGTCACGTGCTTTCGGTATTTTCATTTTTTCTTTATGTAAAGTTGTTACTTTTTCCTTTAATGTATGCTCATTAAACTTTTCTTTTAATTGCTCTTTTAAATATGCATAAAGCACTTCATCTGTCGTTCCAATACATTTCGCAAATTCCTCTAAAGGTAACTCGCTGCCGTATTCACGAACAGCATCTCTGAAAGAGTGAAACCATATTGTTTCTGTGTCCACAATTAATCCATCAAAATCAAAAATAATCGCTTTCATGATTCTCCCGTCCTTTTCGATTGAAATAAAAAAGGAAACGCCACACGTTCCCCTTAATTACTTTTCTCTTCATTTGCTTTTTGAACACCACGAAGTGTTTCTACTCGAACTTCATCTTGTTCAAAGTATTGTACTAAATCACCGATACGGTCAATTGATTCCCAACTTAAATGATGTTCAATTCCTTCTACATCATTATAAATTTTGCTTTCATCCACACCGATAATGCGCATAAACTGTTCTAACAATTCATGACGATATACGAGACGTTCTCCGATTTTTTTACCTTTTGATGTTAATACAAGCCCTCTATATTTTTCATAAATTAGATATTCGTCTTTGTCTAATTTTTGTACCATTTTTGTTACAGAGGATGGATGTACACTAAGCGCTTCAGCAATATCAGATACACGGGCATAACCCTTTTCATCAATCAACAAATAAATTTGTTCAATATAATCTTCCATACTAGGGGTAGGCATCGGTTTCCTCCATCCAATTTCATTTTGCTTATTCCGTACGAAGCAATCAATAAAATGATACACCAGAAAGAATAACGTGACAAGGTGGAAACGAGCCTAAATATATAAAACAAAAAAAGAATCCAGATTCCCCTTATGTAAAATATTGAATTTCTGCATCGGGAAAATACTCATATATATAACCTCGTATTGTTTCTTCCAATACTTCTGCATCATCCTTTTGATATACATATTTCCCAATACCGTATCGTCCCCATTTATATTTCCGCTTCTCTTCATCCATTTCAAGTTTCGTATTCGGATAACGTTCTTGAATGACTTTTTTGGCTGGTTTCGTAAAACGATGTTGAATTAATTCGAACGTTAAATTTGGTATCGTCATGTCTTTTAACTCATTGTACAATCGTTCAAACAATTCACGGTACCCTTCTTCCCACCCTTCATGCATATAAATTGGCGCAACAATAAAGCCAAGAGGATAATTAGCCCCCGCTACTTTACGAGCGGCCTCAATTCGCTCTTCAAATGGCGATGTCCCTGGTTCAAAATTTTTAATCACATAACGTGAATTAATACTAAATCGAAAACGCGTTTTCCCATTATGCTTTGCATCTAATAAATGATCAACATGCGAATATTTCGTAACGAAACGTAAACGTCCATGTTCACTTTCTCCGATAAACTCTATCGCCCGCTTTAATGCATGTGTCAAATGATCAATTCCAACGATGTCTGATGTACACGCAGCTTCAAATCTTGTTATTTCAGGGGCCCTTTCATCCATATATTGCTTTGCCTTCTCAAAGATTTCATCTAGATTCACATACACCCTTACGTAAGGTTTACTCCCAAGTGTCGTTTGCAAATAACAATAATGACAATGTCCCATACACCCTGTTGCAAGCGGAATTGCATATTCAGCTGAAGGTTTTGATGTATCGAACTTTAACGTCTTCCTCACCCCAACGACAAGTGTTGCTTTTGCATTACGATACTTTTGCAATTCATTTTCCCCTGGAAAATTTCTAATTTGATTGTGTGATGTCGTTTCACGAATTTCTAATCCCATCTTCGTAAACTTCTCATAAAGCTCTTTTCCAAGCGGATATTCGAGTGCCCTCGGTTCAAAGTAAACGAGTTTTGGCATAAATGGTTTCATGTGCTTCCCTCCTCTCGTTAGTATGGGAAGCACATGAAAATTAACACAGATTAAAGTTTTCCACTTCAGTAACTTGCGTTGCAAGTTACTGACTGTTATAATTTAGATAACAGCTACCTTGCAACGCAAGTTACCTGGATAAAAGGTGGTGAAATCATGCACAGCCAAATGTTAAAAGGTGTACTAGAAGGTTGCATTCTATATATCATTTCACAAGAAGAAGTGTACGGATATGAACTAAGTACAAAATTAAATAAACACGGCTTTACATTCGTAAGTGAAGGAAGCATCTATCCTTTATTGTTACGCATGCAAAAAGAGAAACTTATTGAAGGAACATTAAAAGCTTCCTCACTCGGTCCAAAACGAAAATATTATCACGTAACCGATAAAGGATTAGAACAGCTTGAAGAATTTAAAAAAAGTTGGGGAATGGTTTCAACGACGGTAAATAACTTATTACAAGGGGAGTGATAGGGATGAAGGCGCAAGACATGGTTGAATTGAACAATAAAAAACGCGAATTTCTAACACCTGAAAACGAAGCTGCTTACGGTGATATGTTAGTATATCTTCGGTTATCTAATGTACCCGAACATCAAGTAGAAGAACTTTTATTAGAAATATTAGATCATCTCATCGAAGCACAAGCAGAAAATAAAAATGCTTATGATATTTTCGGAAATGATTTACGATCTTACTGTGATGAACTTATATCAGCTTTACCAACCCAAACAAAGCTAGAAAAAACTTCTTTAATCGGTTTTATTATTAGCTTACTTCTTGCTATACAGTTTGGAATAGATGCACTTGTTTCGACTTTCATTTTAATCTTCGGGAAGAATATCGAACAATTAAGCCCAGCTTTTAGCATCCCTGGAACCACTTTGTTCGTTTCACTTATTATACTAGGCATACTTTTCATTTTATATTTATTAAAGCGCTATTCCTTTGATCAAAAGATGAATTGGAAAAGAAGGATTCTATTTGGATTTGCATTTGCTACTCCATTTTGTTCAGCTGTATTTTTAAATGTCTATTTCAAAAAACAACCTTATCTCATTTATCATCTAACCTTTTGGCAAAACGCTTTAATCGCTATTCTATTTTATATTTTATATAAATTACTATACAAAAAATCAAATTTTTAACAGCCCTTCAAACGGCTGTTTTTCTTCTGTATAATTTTACAAATTGAAAAATTTCATAAAGAAAATAAGAAAAATGCAAAATAATTAAAGTTAATTGTTGACGTGATGCTTTTATTATCGGTATCATAAATCTTCGTGAGCAATTATTTTTCGTTATACGATTTTTTTATTATTACTGAATTTTTGAGAGGAGAAATTTGATGTCAGTTAAGAAGAAAACGCAAGTACGCACCGGCAAAATGGTACGTGAACTAATGTTAGCAGACGAAGATGTAAATGCTTCGCTAATTATGGTATATAGTGAAAACGGTGTAAACGCAGAAATTAAAATCGAGGGCTTAACGCCAAAATGTAACGAAGAATTATTTTTGAGCGGAAACGTGGATTGGAACAAGAGTGTTATTTATAAAATTGTTGATTTCACTGGGAACGCTGAGGTTGGTAAAGTTACATTAACAGCGATGAACAAAAACAATGTTTCTCTAGAAGTTGAACGCGTTATGTGGAGCAAAGAAAATAAAGAAGCTGCTGAGCAAGAAGAAACAGTTGTAGAAGCTACTCCGAAAAAAGAAGTAGTTGTAGAAGCTCCAAAAGCAGTTACACCTGCTCCAAAGCCTATTACGCGAGTAGAAACACCTGCTGCACCTAAACCTACTCCGGTACCAACGCCGAAGTCAGTAAGTGTTGAAGCAGCTACAGAACTATCTACTCCAGCACCTGTGAAAAAAGCAGTACCTACTCCAGTTACAAAGCAAGAGACAGCACCGGTTACTCCTGTAAAACCGAAGCAACCTGCTTTGACTGAAACAAATACAAAACTACAAGAAAATTATGTTAAACTTGTGAAAAAGACAATTGAAGTTTGTCAAGATTACGAGCTTGGCATCGACATAGATGATTCTATTGAAGGATTAAAAAAAGAGCTACAAAGCCAAGGTATTAGCGTTACATTCGACAAAGAAATTATGGACGTTGTAAATCGCCTTCGTTCTTTACAAGATAAAGGAATCAAAGTAGAAAAAGTACTTAATTTACTATAAAAATAAGGAGATGGCGGTCGCCATCTCCTTATTTTTTATAATTCCATTCATTACTTTCATACTTCTCTTTTGCTAAAGTTTGAACTTCATGAAGCTGTTCTTCTGTTAGTTCATACGGCACAAGCTCTATATCTAAACCTTTTTCAAATCCAGTTTCAAACGCTTTAATTAACTGTTCAATCGTAAATGTGCGGTCTGTTAATTCATTAATCGCTACCGCTTTAGAAGAAAACATGTTTTTCATACGCTCTTTTACTCGCTCATTTGGGAATAAAAATAGGTCGTATAACTCATCTAAATCTATTTCTAACGGAATAGAACCGTGTTGTAAGATAACACCTTTTTGACGTGTTTGGGCACTACCCGCGATTTTTCTTCCTTCAACTACAATCTCATACCAAGATGGTGCATCAAAACATACTCCTGAACGCGGATTTTTTAAATTCTCACGATCCGCTTCTGTTTTCGGAACTGCATAATACGCTTCTAATCCTAATGCCTTAAAACCGTCCAATAAGCCTTGCGAAATAATTCGGTATGCTTCTGTAACTGTTTTTGGCATATTCGGATGATCTTCAGACACAATAACACTGTACGTTAATTCTTTGTCATGTAGTACACCCCTGCCGCCTGTTTGACGACGAACGAATCCATATTTCTTTTCGTTAACTACATCCATATTTATATCTTTTTCAACACGCTGGAAATACCCGACTGTTAATGTTGGTACTTCCCATTCATAAAAACGAATTGTTGGTGACATTTTCTTTGCACTTTGCCAATTTAATAAACATTCATCTAACGCCATATTAAATGCTGGTGAACATTGACCAGAGTTAATATAACACCATTTTTCTTTTCCCATCCTGCACCTCATATAACCAATTATTTTTCACATTCTCTAGTCTACCAAATTCGACAAAATTTGTGAAAGAATACGAAATTTCTTCTTATATACAAATGAATCTGTTGCATAAATACATATGGGCATTATAATATTGAAAGTAGGATAAGAAAAAAGGGAGCGATAGAATCGTGTCAACAAACTTGATTATTATACTAGCCGCAATTGCAGCATTCATCGGCTACACTGTATGGATGTATTTCTATCAGAAAAAATTAATTAAAACACTTTCAGAAGATGAATTTCGCGCTGGCTACCGTAAAGCACAGCTTATCGATATTCGCGAAGCGGATGAATTTAACGCGGGACATATTTTAGGTGCGCGTAACATTCCATTATCACAAATTCGCCTTCGCCACAAAGAACTTCGCCAAGATCAACCGGTTTATTTATATTGCCAAAGCGGATTCCGTACAGGTCGTGCAGCTCAATACTTAAAAAAACAAGGCTACACAGATTTCTACCAATTAAAAGGTGGATTTAAATCTTGGTCAGGAAAAATTAAAAAGAAATAATATACAAAAAACTAGCTGCACGATACAGCTAGTTTTTTCATTCCATATTGTTCGCAATGTACAGCAGATTTTGTTTAATCACATCTTCAGCTTTCTCATCTACATTACGATATAATAGCTGATATTCAATCCCCTTCTCTTTCCATATAAGCGTAGCAAATTCGTCCCCTCGCTCGTAATCATCCTTATTTTTAAAATAAGCAGGTGCTCCATTATTCAATTTCATTTGTTCTTGAAATCGATTCTCTTCTACGAGGTATGGAAAACTGTAAGAAAAGTTGGCCACTGTTAATTCTATATAATCGTGCCTTCCTTTCTCTTGTTGCTTATATTTAATCGTTAAGACAGCATTCTTCTTTCCCATCGTTCTCACCTCTCCCTGCACATCACTCGTAATGTCATAAGGTAAAAACGTTGGAACTTTAAACTTCGCCGGAAAATATTTTGGAAGTTCCTTTAGCGGAATCGGATCAGTAACACGGTCCTTAGCCCCTCCTGTTGTTCCTACAAATGTTTTTTCTTCTTGCATCGTTTGCTGAAATGAACATGAGCTAAGTATTACACTAGAAAACACGAAACAAATGATTCCTTTTTTCAATTTGTTTCCGCCCTTTCATACCGCTCTCTTAACGAGTGAAGCGTTTATACTCTCTACTATTCGCTGCGTTATCAAACGCCTCCTCCGAAAACTTTCCACGTTATTCTCACACATTCTGACAAAAATTCTTTGCAGACATACAAAAAAGACCCCACTATTCTTACGCCCAAATAAAAAGGTTACGCGAACAACAGAAGTCATGCTTATAACATAGAGTGTGAAAAGCTTTTCAGGTCAAGATTTTTTTCATTCTTATTATTTTCCCCTTATAATTAAGGAAAGAGGTGATACATATGGCCAATATAAAACAAATTGCAAAAACTGCTGGTGTATCTATATCAACTGTTTCTCGTGTCCTTAATAATCATCCTTACGTAAAAGAGGAAAAACGTAAGCGTGTTTTAGATGCAGTTGAAGAATTGAACTATGCAAAAAATATAAATGCTATCCATTTAATAAAGGGTAAAACATATACAATTGGCGTTATGCTACCTTTTATTAATCTTCCGTACTTTAGCACGATCATTGAAGGAATCGGAAACGAAGCGTTAGCAGCTGGATATCATATTAATTTATGCCAAACGAATTACGATAGTATTGAAGAAATTCGCGTTCTTGAAATGATGAAAATGAAGCAATTTGACGGGATGATTATTTGCTCTCGCACGAGTTCATGGGAACAAATTGAACCGTTCGCAAAATTTGCCCCTATTATTTCATGTGAAAAAATGAAACATCCCCTCATTTCATCTGTCTATGTAGATCATTACGAAGGATTCCGCCTTGGTACTTCCTATTTACTCAGTAAAGGTCATGAAAAAATCGGCATTTGTTTAGCAAGAAAAACAAGTGCTAATTCAATCGAGCGTGAAAAAGCTTTCGCCGATACTCTTCGTCAAGAAGGAAAAACAGTGCACCCTGATTGGGTTTTTCATCAATGTTATACGATGCAGGACGGGGCACAAGTACTCCATCGCATTTTAAGTATGAAAAATCGCCCAACCGCTATTGTTACAGCGAACGATCAAGTTGCCGCTGGTTTATTAACAGAGGCAAAAAAACATGGCATTCGCATACCTGAAGACCTCGCTATCCTGGGATTTGATAACCATGAAATTTCAAAAGCATTAGAAATTACAACTATTGAACATCCCGGTCTCACAATGGGCTCACATGCTTTTTCTTTATTCTATAAACAAATTCAAAGCGAGCAAATTATCGGCAGTACAGAAGAACTTTCATTCCATTTAATTGAGCGAAAAACAGTCTAAAAAAGAGCGTTAACTATAGCGCTCTTTTTTATCCCTTCACCTATTGACTTTATATTTTTCATCTCATATAATTAACCTAACGAACGGTAGGTAGGGGATGAAAATGACAGCAAACCGCATTAAAGCTGTAGCACTTTCTCATTTCGCACGCTACGGCTATGAAGGAACTTCATTAGCAAATATTGCTCAAGAAGTTGGGATTAAAAAACCATCGATTTACGCACACTTTAAAGGAAAAGAAGAGCTATATTTTACATGCTTGGAATCCGCTCTTCAAAAAGATTTGCAAAGCTTCACAGGCGATATCGAAAATTTTTCAAAATCGTCTACTGAAGAATTGCTAGTAAATCTGTTAAAAGGTTATGCAAAACGATTTGGTGAAAGTGAAGAATCAATGTTTTGGTTACGAACTTCTTATTTTCCGCCGGATGCATTTCGCGAACAAATTATTGATAAAGCGAATGTACACATTGAAAATGTCGGAAAACTTTTATTCCCTGTGTTTAAAAGAGCAAGCGAACAAGATGAACTGCATAACATTGAAGTAAAAGATGCTTTGGAGGCTTTTTTATGCTTACTTGACGGCCTTATGGTTGAACTACTATACGCAGGTTTAAATCGTTTTGAGACACGTTTAGAAGCTTCTTGGAAAGTATTTTGGCGCGGCCTTTCAAACTGACGGATTGCTCCTTTGCAATGCGTCGTTTTTAAGCCCTTTACCTAACGACTGGTAGGAAGGAGAAATGACATATGGCATGGATTTATGTAATCATAGCTGGTATTATTGAAATCTTTTGGGTTATTGGACTTAAAAAAGCGGAGGCACCACTTGAGTGGGCTGGTGTTGCTCTATTAATTACAATTAGTTTCGTCTTATTATTTAGAGCATATAAAGATTTACCTGTCGGCACTGTATACGCAGTCTTTACAGGAATTGGAGCTGGTGGAATCGTTCTTACAGAGATTTTCATCTTCGGAGAACCTTTCTCTATCGTAAAAGTATTATTAATCGGTTTAATCTTCTTCGGAGTAATTGGTTTAAAACGAGTAACAGAAGAAAAAGAAGCGAAGGAGGCCGCATAAAATGGCTTGGGTATTTTTAATTCTAGCTGGTATTTGTGAAATTGTTGGTGTACTCTTTATGAAAGTAGCCACTGAAAAGAAAGGCTGGGCACCAAAAGTTATTTTAATCGCTAACTTTGGCGTAAGCTTCTTCTTCTTATCTCTTGCAATGAACACATTACCGATGGGAACTGCTTACGCAATTTGGACTGGAATCGGAACTGCCGGAAGTGCACTTCTCGGGATTCTTATTTTCCGCGAGTCAGCGGATTGGCGTCGCCTTGCCTTCTTAAGCTGCATTCTATGCGGCGCTGTTGGCTTAAAATTATTAGGCTAACGTGAGGTGAATGTCATGTGGAAAGAAAAAGGAAAACAAATCTTAACATGGATCACACTCGGGATTATCATTCTATTACAAATAAGTTTTCATATAATAGAATGGCTGTTTCATAAAGTATTATCCATTCTTACATTCCTTCCTAACATGGCACTTGAAATTGCATCTATCGCTTGGTCAATTATTGCCTCCATTACAATCGTGATTATATGGAGTATCGCCAAGCTTTGGAACAAGTTATTTAAAAAGGACAGTTCTTCTGAAAAGAAGTAACTGTCCTTTTTTATGTCTATTTAGATTTTCTATAGAAATTTGATGCGATAAGACAAAGCAGACTAACTATGACAACACTCATACCAATCCCTTTATGCAAACTAGGAAGTAGCGGTGGTATATCTGAGTAAAAATTTGCTAATATGAGACCTATTGAAAATAAAAGTACTCCTATTCTATATAACCATTTTCTTTTGTTCATCATTCTCCCTCCTAAAATTTTTCATATCCTTCTTTCTTTTGGACATACTACCTAAAAAAGGAGTGGGTTATATGCAAAATTCTATACATAAGCAGATCCTATTTTTATTTTTCCTCTTTCTCATTTTCGTTATCGTTTTCAGCTTTATATTACATACTCCGAAAGATGTGCCTAATAGCCTTTCTGTTTATAAACTTTTGCTCTCGTATTGCCGTTATTGAAGAAGGTGCCTTTTACGAGGCACCTTTTAAAATTCTCTCTTCTCATACAATTTCACTGAAACGAAGATAGATACTATGAACATGCAAATTGAACTAACGAATAACAAGCTGTTGTATAGTTGAATTTGTTCCAGGTTGATTTGAAACAAAGTTTCTAAAATAACAATCGGCGCCATGAATATTACTATCGTAATAAAAATAGTTTTTTTATACCCTAGCCAAAACGATATCGGTAAAACAAAGCTTAAATACACTAAAATAAAGCTAATACTAGCAACCATTGTCGTTTCAATAAATTCAAATAGGTTAACCCCATTCTTCATTCCCATCGTGAAACAACCGACCGTTACGCTTATAAAAAGAATAATAATTGCTACTATATATTTCGCATACACAATTTGTTTCCTGAATATTGGCAAACTACTTACTATAACTTCACTCTCATTTTTACTATCTGCTTCAAATGTTTTTACTGTTGCCCCAATTGTAATAATTACTGACATAATTATGAACAGATTTTCCGTATCTGTTAAAGCCATATAAAAGAAAACAGGATACAATATGTACCAAATTAAAAATTTCCATTGAATGATGAAATCTTTTAAAATTAGTTGTTTCAACACTATTCTCCTCTCTCTTACAAATCACGCTCACTATACAAATTAATTGAGAATAACATAGACATGATATATAAAAGAAGCAGCCCAGCTATAAAACAAACATTTACGACTAGACTCGTGCTCCAGGCATTCTCTATATCTAACCACACTTTACTTACAATCAGTCCACTTAAATACCCCAACGCAAGTCCGGCGAACGGAGCAATTTGTTTTGCACTGCTATATCCTACTGAAAATTCAATAGGAAGTACGATCATGCTATAAACAAAACCACCTGTTATTCCTCCGAGAATCGCTCCCCATAGCATAAATACAGTTATATGCTCATTTTGTAACTGGATTAAACCAACTACAAGTGAGAAAATGCCACCTAAAGCAACTAAAATACTTGAAAATATGTATTTTGCTATGACAATTTCTTTGCGCTCAAACGGTAAACTATTTACTATCATTTCACTTTTATTTTTCCCCTCATAACTCATCGACAGTACCATACCAAGAAAAGGTATAGCTATGCTAAGCGTCATAAGAAAGCTGTCACTACGAAAATCAACAATAGCAAGGAAAAACAAACATATAAGATAAACAAACCCTAACTTTCTTTGCAACACTATATCTTTTAAGACCAGTTGCTTGATCATGTTTTACCCCTCCTAATATGAAAATGTCCCTTCTATAACTCTGCCTCCTGAAACATTTTCATTGAGAGAAACATTGATATGACTATACTTACTAATACTCCGATACCAAGAACAATCATTGCTAGTGTAGCCTCTTGAGATTGAAGTACTTTTAACATAATTATTTTATCACCAAAAACATTGCACATAAGGCCAATCATACCCGTTAAAGGCAAAACCATAATAACATTCAAAACAGAAGTAGCTTTATATCCTCCAACGTAATTAGCAGGTATCGTTACAACACAATAGATCAAAGTTGCTACTATTGCTGAAAATATTGCATATCCAGGAATAGCTATGTCTCTGTTCAATAAAATATTTCCTAATATTACGACTATAAAAGTTGTACTCAAACCAGTCATAATAAATAATGAGCTTGAAATATATTTAGCTATAACTATCTCTTTTCTCGTTATAGGCAAACTCACTAATACTTTTTCTGCTTTACTTTTCTCTTCATGATAAAAAGAAATATATATAATCGTACTACATGTTATAAATAATCCTATTGCAATCCCCATTGGTTGGACGGGATTCCTAAAAACAGAGAAAATAGGTATTAAAAAATAGAAAGGAAACATCTTCTTATGTAAGAAAAACTCCTTTAAAATCAACTGTTGCATATGAATTCTCCTCTCTATAAATCACGCGATCCATAAATTTTAATTGTTAGAAACATAGAAGCGATATATACACTAGCTAATATAATTCCTCCAACTATAAATAAGCTAAGATGTGATGGATTCATAATCCACTCAATGAATGAAGGTGCTGTTGCGTTCAGTCCATCCCCTATAAATATCCATGCAATTCCAGCTACTGCCATCGATGCTCCTGACAAGATACTTCTTGCTACCTTTGATTTGGTTCCGTAATAACTAGGAAAAAAAGCCGCAACAAAAACCAAAGCGTAAACAGCCCCATTTACTACTCCATACCACGGAATTTCAATATACAAATTAGGATGGTATACACCGATATCATCAATAACAGCGACACCTCTTATAAGAAAAACAACTAACATAGTTGAGACTATCCCACCTACAATAAATATCGCACAGGAAATATATCTAGCAATTATGATATCCTTTCGACTTAACGGTAAACTATTTATAACAATGTCACTTTTATTCCTTTCATCCATATAGATTAACGTCATAACCGAGGAAAGGGTTATAAATAGACAACTCATCGGAAATAACAATTCACCACTTGGCTCTAACATAAATAACAAAAGAGGCATAACAAAATTCACTAACCACGTTACCCGAAAAAAGAACAAATCTTTATATATGAGCTGACGCATAGGCACCTCTCCCTTTCGCAGTGTAAACGATAATATCATCTAATGTAGGATTTTCTAATACAACCTCATTTCCAAACCAATCGATAATTGCTTGTTTATCCTCTGCTAAACCTTCGAAACCAAATTTATTTTTTCGTAATCCAACAAATAGTTCTTTTCCTTCTCGATCTAATAAGTCATTACTGCCCTTTACGATTACGTAGTTCTCCATTAATTCGTCTTTCTCACCAGTAAATATAATTTCTCCATCATTGATGAACGTAATATAATCTGCAATACGTTCTAAGTCTGTCGTAATGTGCGTTGAGAATAATACAGATACTTCATCTTCCATTACTATTTCTTGCAATATATCAAGCAATTCACTTCGAACAACTGGGTCCAATCCTGCTGTTGGTTCATCCATAATAATAAATTCCGCATGGTGTGAAAGTGCGATTGCAATCGCAAATTTCATTTTCATCCCTTTGGATAACTCTTTAATCTTTTTATACTTTGGAACTTGTAATCTCTGCATATACGATTGATACTGCATTTCGTCCCACTTTTTATATAACGGTGCAATAATCCGTTTCATTTGCTCACACGTTAAATCTTCGTAATAATGATTTTCATCATATACAAAACCAATATTTTGTTTTATTTCCTTTTCGGCTTTCTTATTGTCCTTACCAAAAATTTTTATATCACCGCTCTCTTTTCTGATTAAATTCATAATCATTTTGATCGTCGTACTTTTTCCAGCTCCATTCGGTCCGATAAATCCCATAATATATCCACGTGGCAATGTAAAACTTACATTTTTCACTGAGAAATCTTGATAAGTTTTACAAACGTTTTTTAGCTCTAACATCTCTTATTCCCCCTCATATAAACACGCAATCATCTGCTGTAAATCTTCAAGTGAAAGCTGCAACGCTTTACTTTCATTCACAATCCCTTCCGCTTTACTTTCCAATAGACGTAGCCGCTGTTCTTTTAGTAGTTCATTATTTTTACGTGAAACATAAGTCCCCTTCCCAGCAACAGTTTCTATATATCCTTCTTTTTCAAGCTCCTCGTACGCACGCTTCGTTGTAATTACACTAACTTGTAATTCCTTCGCTAAGCTACGAATAGACGGTAATTGGTCTCCACCCTTTAAACCACCATTTAAAATAAGCTGGCTTAATTGTTTTCTTATTTGCACATAAATAGGGTCTTGGGAAGAATTCGAAATAATAATATTCATGTTTTCCTCCAGTGTGTGTATATACTGTGTATACCTTATATATACAGTATATACACACCATCCTATTTTTGGCAAGAAAAAAAGACCAACATTTTCCTGTTGGTCTTTCGTATATGTATCACTTTTCAAAGCGATCTAACATTTCGTCTCTCATTCCGAAACTAACAACCGCAATTCCTACATACATAAAAAGAAGGAATGCTGGATGAACTGTATTGTACCAGCTGCTATCAACAATTAAATAAATCGTTAACGCCACAACAAGAACAAACGCTAAAATAAACATATAAAAGTGTCGTGTATTACCCATGATAAACTCCTCTCTTCTCTCTTCACCATTCAACAGTATATTGTATCGAATAATTCGATATGACTCAAGGTTAACTTTCTGTTATGTAATCAAGTTCTACCTTTACAATGTCCTCACACGCTATTGAAATGATTGTTCCTTGTTTATCAATCGCTGTCACTTCTCTATTATCCATTACACGGTGTGCTACTCTTTCTAACACTTTCCCTTGGTCTCGGTAACAAAATTCTTTTACATCTTTAATTGTTTCTCCATTTTCTAAATGGTATACCATTCTATAACATCGATATCCCACGCTTCCACCCCCGTCTTGCTCGTTTTTTCACATATACATAAAAATGAGTAATTTCTACCTCATCACATCTTCTTAATTTCAATAAAATTCTAACAAAAATAAATACTTTTATCAAACCGACTTTTTCAACAAAATCACCTATAAAACCGCATCTTTACAGCAATATGAAACAAAAAATATAAATTTTTAACATTTTTTTCATTCTAGCTGCACCAATGTTGCAAAAAAAAGAACCCGCATGTAGCGAGTTCTTTTTTTTGCAATCACACTTGTACAGGTGCTAGCTTTTCATAACGTAAAACTGGTTTACGAGCAGCCAATGTTTCATCTAAACGTTTTATTACTGTTGTATGTGGTGCTTCTTGTACAACTTCTGGATTTTCTTCTACCTCTTTAGCAATTTGAATCATCTTATCAATGAAACCATCTAATGTTTCTTTTGATTCTGTTTCTGTTGGCTCAATCATAATACATTCTTCCACATTTAATGGGAAGTAAATTGTTGGTGGATGGTAACCGAAATCAAGCAGACGTTTTGCAATATCTAATGTACGTACACCAAGTTTCTTTTGACGACGACCTGATAATACAAATTCATGCTTGCAATGTCTATCGAACGGAAGATCATAGAATGGTGCTAATCTTCTCATCATATAGTTCGCATTTAATACAGCATACTCAGTTACTGCACGCAAGCCATCTGGGCCCATAGAACGAATATATGTGTATGCACGAACGTTAATTCCGAAGTTACCATAGAATGGTTTCACACGCCCAATTGCTTCTGGACGATCATAGTTGAAGTGATAGCCATTTTCTGTTTTCTCTAAAATCGGTTTTGGTAAGTACGGAATTAAATCAGCTTTCACACCTACTGGACCAGAACCTGGGCCACCGCCGCCATGCGGACCTGTAAATGTTTTATGAAGATTTAAATGCACAACGTCAAATCCCATATCTCCTGGGCGTGCTTGGCTTAATACCGCATTTAAGTTTGCACCATCATAGTATAATTTACCGCCTGCGTTATGGACGATTTCTGCCATTTCTAAAATATTTTCTTCGAATAGGCCTAATGTATTTGGATTTGTTAACATAAGTGCTGCTGTTTCTTCGTTTACAACACGTTTTAAATCATCTAAGTCAACAAGACCATGTTCATTTGATTTCACCGTAATTGTTTCAAAACCAGCTACTGTTGCAGACGCCGGGTTTGTTCCGTGAGCAGAGTCAGGAACAATTACTTTCGTACGGTTAAAGTCACCGTTCGCTTCATGATATGCACGAATCAACATTAATCCTGTCCATTCTCCGTGTGCACCAGCTGCTGGTTGTAACGTAACAGTATCCATACCTGTAATTTCAATTAAATGTTCTTGTAAGTCATACATTAATTCCATTGCACCTTGCACTGTTTTTTCATCTTGAAGTGGATGAATATTTGCAAAGCCTGCGAAACGAGCTACGTTTTCATTAATTTTCGGATTATATTTCATCGTACAAGACCCAAGTGGATAGAATCCAGAATCCACACCGTGGTTACGGTTTGAAAGCGCTGTGTAATGGCGCATAATATCAAGTTCAGATACTTCTGGAAGCTCTGCATCTTCTACTCGAATATAATCACTCTCAAACACATCTTCTAATTTTACTTCTTCTACATCTAATTTGGGTAAGCTATATCCTACGCGTCCTTCTTTAGTCACTTCAAAAATAAGTGCTTGGTCTTGGTTCTTCATTGGATAGCCCCCATTTCGTTTACAAGTGTGTCAATTTCCTCTTTTGTACGAAGCTCTGTTACCGCTACAAGCATATGGTTTTCATGCTCTTTATAATCACGGCCTAGGTCGTAACCACCGATAATATTCTTTTGTATTAATACATCATTTATTTCTTTAACTGGACGTTTACAATCTACAACAAATTCATTAAAGAATGGTCCAGCGAACGTTACTGTGAAACCTTTCGCTTCAAATTGACGTTTTGCATATTGTGCTTTAGAAATGTTTTGACGTGCCATTTCTTTTACACCTTGTTTGCCAAGTGCCGTCATTGCAACAGAAGCTGCTAATGCATTTAACGCTTGGTTTGAACAAATGTTAGACGTCGCTTTATCACGACGAATATGCTGTTCACGTGCTTGTAACGTTAATACAAATCCACGTTTACCATCTGAATCTACAGTTTGTCCGACAAGACGTCCTGGAATTTTACGCATAAATGCTTTCGTTGTTGCAAAGTAACCACAGTGCGGTCCACCAAACTGCGTTGGGATACCGAATGGTTGTGCATCACCGATTACAACATCAGCACCGAATTTTCCTGGCGGTGTTAATGCGCCTAATGATAATGGATTTGAAGAAACGATAAATAATGATTTTTGTTGATGAACGATTTTTTCGATATCAGCTAACTTTTCCACTTGTCCGAAGAAGTTTGGATATTGAACGATTACACAAGCAACTGTATCATCTACTTCACTTTGTAATACTTCTAAATCTGTTACACCGTTTTTATAATCAATTTCAACAACTTCAAGATTTTGACCTTTTGCATATGTTTCAAGTACCGCTCTTGATTCTGGATGAACTGCCGCTGAAACAAGAATTTTCTTTTTGCGAGTATGACCAGCTGCTAGCATTGCCGCTTCAGCTAAAGCTGTACCTCCGTCATACATAGAAGAGTTTGCTACATCCATTCCTGTTAATTCACAAATCATTGTTTGGAATTCAAAAATTGCTTGTAATTCCCCTTGTGAAATTTCTGGTTGGTATGGTGTGTAAGCTGTATAAAACTCTGAACGAGAAATAACATGATCAACAATTACTGGAGCGTAATGATCGTATACACCTGCTCCTAAGAAAGAAGCATATTCTTTTAAATTAGCATTTTTACTAGCCATTTGAGATAACTCTTTTAAAAGCTCTGGCTCTGATTTTGCTTCTTTAATTTTTAAATCCCCTTTAAAACGAACACTCTCTGGAATATCAGAGAATAATTCGTCGATCGTTTGAACGCCGATCGTTTGTAACATTTCTTTTTTGTCTTCTTCTGTCATTGGAAGATAACGATGCAACATGAAATCTACCCCTCTCCCCGTTACTTTGAACGTTTATAAAATGGTGTTGGAACAACTACTGCTTTGACGCGTTTATTACGAATTTCAATTTCTACTTCTGTATCAACTGCTGCGTATTTTACATCAATTAGTGCTAAACCAATGCTTTTCTTTAACGTTGGAGATTGTGTACCACTCGTTACTTCCCCGATTTTTTCTTCTCCTATAAATACAGGGTAATGCGTACGAGGAATACCGCGTTCGATTACTTCGATGCCGACTAATTTACGAGATGCACCGTTTTCTTTTTGCTCTTTTAACGTTTCTTTTCCAAAGAAATCTGCTTCTTTATTTGGTTTTACCGCAAAGCCAATTCCCGCTTCAATCGGTGTAATATCTTTTGATAACTCTTGTCCGTATAACGGAAGTGTTGCTTCGAAGCGAAGTGTATCACGAGCACCTAAGCCACATGGTTTTAAGCCCTCTTCTGCTCCCACTTCAAGAAGTTTCTCCCAAAGTTTTGCTGCATCTTCACTCTTACAGTAAATTTCGAATCCATCTTCACCTGTGTAACCTGTACGAGATACAAGTGCAGGAATTCCATCTACAAGAATATTATTTTTAAATTTAAAGAACTTAATTTCTTTCAAATCTTCTGACACAACTTTTTGTAAAATGCCTTCTGCTTTTGGTCCTTGAATTGCAAGCTGCGCAACTTCACTAGAAACATTGACTACTTTCGCATCGCCAATTACATGGCTAGCTAACCATTCGTAATCTTTCTCGATATTTGATGCATTGATTACTAATAAATAGTCTTCTTCACCACGTTTGTAGATTAATAAGTCATCTACTGTGCCACCATTTTCATAGCACATAGCTGTATATTGTGCGCCCCCTACCTTTAAGGTAGATACGTCATTTGTAACAACACGTTGTAAAAATGCTAAACTATCTACACCTTTTACCTCTACTTCTCCCATATGAGATACATCGAACAAACCTGCTCCTGTACGTACAGCTTCATGTTCCTCTTTAATGCTTGAAAATTGAACTGGTAATTCCCAACCACCGAAGTCGACTGTTTTCCCACCATACTTCGCGTATACATCAAATAACGGTGTACGTTGTAATGTAATCATGCTCTTTCCCCCTTATGCTCTGACAAATCAATAAAAGTTGCTTCCCATATCTAAACATTTTCATTCTGAAAAGATAAGGTTATACGGAATCTCAGTATATTTTTTTATGAAAGCGTAAATAAAAAGTTACTTTCTTGGATAAAATACGAAAGATTCCACACATTTCACACCATTATCCTAACATTATTCGCTATATTTCATCAATATTCTAGCATAAAAAATAATTTAGAATTTTTCATTCTTAATCTTATTAAATACAAATTTTGAAATTTAGCCCTTTATCATTGCCTATTCTTTAACTTTTAGTAATTGTGATAGCGCCTTATTACGAGGCTTATAATAAAGATTTTTTAAATAATCACTTTAGTTTATAAAAGGTGGGAGAGTCTTAATGAATGTCGATATTTCCGTAGATCGAACGTGGCAAAACAATTTTTTAAAAAGAATTGATGAAGATGGTCCTTGGACAAATTGGGATTTATATCATTTAGCTTATAAAACAGAGAAATCGTTACTCGTCCCTACTTTTGATGGATTGCAAGCACCGAAACATTTATCACATTTCACGCCGCTTCCACATCAATTAGAGGTCGCTCAAAATGTCATTGAACAAATGAATGGTAAAGCGATTCTAGCAGACGAAGTCGGACTTGGAAAAACGATTGAAGCTGGACTTATTTTAAAAGAATATATGGTTCGAGGACTTGTAAAAAAGGTACTCATTCTCGTTCCAGCTTCTCTCGTATCTCAGTGGGCGTATGAACTAAACACAAAATTTTTTATTCCTGCGGTCGCTCAAAAGAAAAGTTATTCTTGGGAACAAGCTGATGTCATCGTTTCATCAATCGATACTGCGAAACGTTCACCGCATCGCGATATCGTTTTAAACCTAGAGTATGACCTTATTATTATCGATGAAGCACATAAACTAAAAAATAATAAAACAAAAAACTATGAATTTGCACAGCGATTAAAAAAGAAGTTTTGTTTATTACTAACTGCAACTCCTGTTCAAAATAAAATCGATGAAATCTTCAACCTCGTTTCTTTATTAAAACCAGGTCATTTAGGCAATCAATCTAATTTTGAAGAATATTACGCTTCCAAAAATCGTTCCACTGAATCCGATGAAGATTTAAAAGCTCTTATCAATAAAGTAATGGTTCGAAATAGACGCAATAACACTGGCATTGATTGGCCGAAGAGGCATGTACGAACAATCTTCGTTGAATTCAATGAAGAAGAACAAGCTTTGTATAATGAAATTGAAAATTGGCGTGGACAAGATGCCGTCACATCTGCTTTCTCATCCTTAACTTTAAAACGGGAAGCATGTAGTAGTCGTGAAGCTGTTTACTATTCACTAAAAAAACATGTAGAAAAAAGACAGAAAGAAAATGAGCACTACATAAAGGACCCACATATTGATGTGCTGATGGACAAAATTAATCATATTCCGTTCAACTCCAAAGCAAATAAAGCACTAGAGCTTATAAAAGAAGTTGACGATAAAGTCATTATCTTCACTGAATATAGAGCTTCACAAATGTATTTACAATGGTTCTTACAACAACATGGCATTTCCTCTGTTCCATTTCGCGGTGGATTTAAGCGCGGGAAGAAAGATTGGATGAAGGAGCTTTTCCAAAATCATGCCCAAGTATTAATTGCGACCGAAGCTGGTGGTGAAGGAATTAACTTACAATTTTGTAGCCATATGATTAATTACGACTTACCGTGGAATCCAATGCGACTCGAGCAAAGGATTGGACGTATTCACCGTCTTGGACAAAAAAATGATGTTCATATTTATAACTTAGCAACAAAGCACACTGTTGAAGAGCACATTTTAAAACTACTATATGAAAAAATTAATTTATTTGAACGTGTAATCGGTGAACTCGATGAAATTTTAACGAGAATCAACATGAAAAATATTGATGCGCATATTCAAGAAATTTTCGCGCATTCAAAAAGCGAAGGTGAAATTCGAATCAAGATGGAAAATTTAACATCTATTATCGATTTTGCGAAGCGCAATGAAGCAGAGGTGCAAGACTATGCAGCAAAATGAAATTCATAATTACTTATATAACTTTTTTGAGGCGAATAACTGCGAAATTTTAGAACGTTCCCCTCACCTATTAGACGTGCAGTTAACAATTGAAATGGATAAATTATTAATGAACCGCCCTTTCTATTGGCACTATCTTGAAAAAACAGGAGGCGTTCCGAACCCGATGCGCCTTACTCTTATTACAAATCCAGAAAACGAAGAAAACGACGGTGAACTTATTCATTACGGTTCACCCCGTTTGCATCAAATATTTGAAACAACAAAAGAACTAGGTTCATACATACGTTTATATGAGGAAGTGAAACATAGCGGGGCAACTCATACCCCCCTTCATCCTTGGCTTGGTGTAAATATAAAAGTATCTTATCAATGCGACCGAAAAAAAGACATACTTCATTCCATCGGTATTCATCTTATTTCCGGGACAATGATTGCAAACTTTCATGACACTTTAGCAGAGATCAAACTCACACCGAAAATACCTGACTTTTGTTTTACCCTCTCACCTATCATTAAGCCACAAAGTGGCTTACAACGTATAGAGGATGCTTTAAAAAGTATAATCGCTGAAGATGACCACACGTGGGCAAAAGAAGCGAGAGTGCGTTGGAATCACGATTTAGACCTTTTAAATCGATTTTACGAAGATAGCGATGAACTTCCAGAAAGCTATGAAATTGAAAAGCAAGCATTACAAGAACAATACGAACCACGCATTACAATACAAATTATAAACGGTGGTCTCTTTTATGTTACCGCAAATCATTTTCTATCTTAAAGAAAGCTCCTTCAGATTGAAGGAGCTTCTTTTAAGATATGTTCCCAGCCTATTCTCTATCTTCATTACGCCCTTGCTGTTTTTTCTCTGTCATACGTTTCTGATATGCACGATCCTTTGCACTTACATGGTTTGCATCAGTTGGAAGATTCTCTTTTGAACGACCAATTCCATTACTCATCTTTTTCGCCTCCTTTTTGCATGTTTCAAAATGCATCTTTATTTTCAGCTAGAGGCACAATCCTTATACAAAAAAATAAGAGCAGCCAGTAGCTGCTCTTACTCATTCACGTATTTTTGAAACATATCATGGATGCCTTGATTTACGAGGTTCGAGATCTGTTCGTCAGATTTATTCGGATAACGATCACGTAATCTGATAGATGCCTTCACCATTAAATTTTCTAATACAGAACGGCCACCTTCTCCATAAATAATTTCAGCATACTTAACCAGTCTTCCATCCTCTAATGTTGCTGGATTATGATTGAAGAAAAATTTACTCATTGTCTCCACCTCTCTTTTGATAACGTTTACATTTATATAGATTATTTATGTTATTTATTTCACAATATTGTATGCATGTATATTTAATTAGTTTCATTATAAAGTAACATATCAATAGTAAATATGTGATTTTCCATCCATTTTGTGAACAAATCAAAAAATGAAAGCGTTTCCTTTATTATATACCAAAAAAACTTACTACGCTAGGGACAATTTTTTTAATCTACTAATCATCTACTTTTCTTTTTTTTATTAAACCTTATACAATTTTCAGAAATTATATTATAAAATATATGTATGACTTAAGGAGGATTTGTATGAATCAAAATAAAAAAGCTATATTAGATCTTGTCTTTTATCTCGTATTCCCATTCCTCATTTGGAAATTTGCAAAACCTTATATCGATCCTTATTACGCAATGTTAATTTCCTCTGTTCCGGGGATTATTTATACACTGTATACCTTTAAAAAAGAAAAACAGTTTAACGTTACAGGGTTCTTTATTTTAATTACACTCATTTCTAATACAACCGTAGACTTAATATCTGGATCAGCGGAACGAATGCTATGGAATGATGCATATTATCATATCGTACTTGGCTGCATCGTTATATGTACAATCTTTATAAAAAAACCACTTATGTTATATTTCGCAGCGGATATTTCAGCACTGCAAGGTCATGATCGTGATAAAAGTCGTGAGCTTTATCGTGATAGTCGTATATATCCAGCACTGCAATATTTAACACTATTTTTCGGCCTTCAATTTATATTAAAAAGCTTCTTGAAAATCTATTTCATCTCTGTTTTCGGTGTAGATGGATATGGTGAAATGAGAGCTATTATGACCGCTGTTGGCTGGGGTATTTCTATTTGCATCGGAATAGGGTTTGTATGGGTAAATAATAAGATACATGCGGTTACTGAAGAAAAAGAATCTGTGCAACAATAAATAAAGATCCCCTAGCAGCTTGTTGCACTAGGGGATCTTTATTTTGCCAGACATATTACGAAAAAGTTAGCTTGATTTTTTTCTTTTATTTTTTACATTTCGATAAAACAAAGCAGCGCTCAGTGGCATAACACCAAACCATTTATTTAAGAATGGCTCTTTCTCCGCACGACGTTGTTGTTTCTGTTGTTTTCGATCCTCTTTTGGAGCATCCATATATGACACAAATTGCTGTGTCACAAAGCGTACATAATCATTAGTAGACATATTATCATCACCTCTACTTGATTAGTATGTCCACTTTTTTATTCATTAATCTTTTGCTTTAATTCATTCATAATTTGCTTTACCGACTTATTTGTCGTATCGATATGAATATCAGCCTCTTCATAATAAGCTCGGCGCGATTCAAATTTCGTTATAAATGCATCTATATCTTTCTTCTGAAATAGTGGACGTGTCGTATCTTCACGAAGCCTTTCTGCAATTACATGTGGATCGCAATATAAATACACAACAGTTCCATTTTCCTTCATCCACTTTCGATTTTCCTCTCGTTCAATAATCCCTCCACCAGTTGTCATAATTACATTCTGAACCGGTAATGAACGTAACATTTCACTTTCATATTCACGAAAAGCCATTTCGCCTTCTTCTGCAAAAATATACCGAATCTCTTTCTCTTTCTGCTCTTCGATTTTTTGATCTGTATCTACAACTTCCATATGGAGTTCTTTACTTAACGCTTTTCCAATTGTTGTTTTCCCGACTCCCATATAGCCGGTTATGTATATAGATTTCATTTTCGTTCCTCTCAATCATCCGTTATTATTTGTTATTATAACGAAAGATGTTACTTTATTTAATAAAAAAACGTTTTGTTCTTCTTATACTATGAAGAACAAAACGTAACATACTCACTATTTTCTCGTAATCAAACAAGCTGGCTCACTTTTACTTATAAGTACCTCTTCTCACCCACTGCGTTGCAATCCATTTCTCGCCCTTCGTAACAGGTGCCCCTCCATGTAACGTAAGCTCATTTAGTGATTGATCTTGATAAAAGTACTCAAAGTATACTGCCATTCCCTTTCTAGGGTGTACAGAAAGATTTAATTTCGGAAAGAATGTTTCTCCGCCTTCTTCTACATCATTTAAGTACATCACAAGAGTACTTATACGATTATTAGCAGCTGATCTACTATGTTCCGCAAAATAATCATAGTGCGCTTTATATTCTTGATCTACTTCATAATTTAAAATGTGCAATCCTTCTCCATGCGCTACAGGAACATTCGTGATAGATGAAATTCGTTTTTCAATCTTCGAAGTTAGTTCATTCTCTTCCAAAAATGCACCACTACTTGTTCGAATATCATTTACATCACGTGATGAACCAACTTTAGAACGTTTCATCTTACTTTTAGACAATTCAATTAATTCATCGCACTCTTCATCACTTAATACATTTGCTAATACGACAATAAGAGGTTCTTCGAATTTTGAAATAATTTGTATTTCCCTATCCTCTGTCATAATCGTATTTCCTTTATGATCAAAAATAGTTTGTTCCTTATTTTCACCTATTTGATTGTTATTTGTCATTTCCTTATCTCCCTAGAAAAAAATGATTGGATAGCATGAATATATCATATTCTTTCTACCTTTCTCTTTTTTGAGAAAATTTAAACTTTTGACCATTATTCTTATCCCTTTCCTCAAAGAAATTGACTCCCTCCACAATAGAAACTCATGGTTCTTCTCCATATATTTTACATATTATCCTTCTACCCAATCAAATATTTTATTATCCTTTTCCCTATACCGAAAGCTCACTGTATAGAAAACTCTCTGTTTTGTAACACATTGCAACGAAATGATAATAACATCATTTTCAAAGACGTACTTTCCACTCACTTCTCCTCTTTCATACTGAAATAAAAAAACATCCTCTTTTTCTTTTTGCTGTAACTCTCTTTTTATATCTGAAATAGCGCGATCAACAAGTTCCTCCATGAAAAAACTTTGTTCTATTTCAGAATAAAATTTTTTATCCGAAAGTAACATATTCGTTTCGTACATCAAAAAAGAAATGAATAAAATAAGAAAAATAATTGTTCCTGGCATTGCAAATCCATCTTGTTTTCTCATGTTTCTATCTCAATTTCACTATAGCGCACAGCCACGCCTTCATATATTTCACCACTTATATCTTTCACATATATATATAACAAATGAGGTGTTAATTTATACGAAATCGCTTCAATCCTTTGTAATATAAATTCCCTTCCGCGCATATTTACTTTTCTTATTAAATTACTATTCAACTTTTCATACGTCACCTGATCACCATTACGAAGTTGGAAGCGTAAAATATTCCCACCGTTTTCTAGCTCTATCTTCCTCCCACTTAATACTTCACGAAACTCTAATTGCATTTGTCCTAAAAACACATCCCACTCCCAGTCATTTAATCCTTTTGAATGTGTATTTTCTATCCCCATAATATGAAGACGCGGTAAAAGTAAAAAGAACATTGATAAAAGCAACAAACATGCAATCATTTCTATTAATGTAAATCCCGCTTCTTTTTTATTTTTCCTTTGCATAAAGGCATTGCTCCATCGCTTTTCCTCTCATATCTTTCCACATCGTACAAACTTCATCTCCTCTCCAATATGTGTAATATACAATTCCTTTTATGACTTGCTCTTTTACTCGCTTTTCCTCATTCTCATACTTAAATAAGGCCGCTTCTTTTTTTAATAATATTAATGCTTTATAGCTCATTTTTATATTTTTTCTTTCTTGCATAATTAATAATGTTTGCGGGAGCAATAACGATGCTGCCATCATTATTAAACTTAACGCTACAACCATTTCAACCATTACTGATCCTTTTTGACACTTCACGATACGTAAATCTCCCTCTTCCAAGCTGAAATACAATCTCATATTTATACCCTCGATAGGAAAGTAAAATCGTACCACCCCTATTAATATTCCCGCTCGGATTATATGTCATTGGATTTGGAAAGGTATGCAAATCCATTTGGACATCTTTATCATATTCTCTCTTAACAATTAAAAGGTCTGTCTCCGATTCCGAAATATAATACATCTGTTTCCCTTTAAACCAGCGTAACGTATAATGTTGTTGACGCTTAATCGCCAACTGCTGCATATACAAAATATCATTTGAAAACTGTTTCAAAAACTGCTCAACTTTTTGTTTTTCATGTAATGAAGTAACGTTAAAATGCGTAACAACACTCAGTACAGAAATAGCAAATAAGACAAGTAGCATTTCTAAAAGAGTAAAACCTTTTTGCTTCACGATTTCCCAGCTGATACCGTACCATCATCGGAAATATGGATTGGTTCACCTTTCGGGCAAGTTTTTGAAGTAATATACTTTCCTGTTTCAAGTTCCTCTATTGATGGAATCTTATTATGTTGCAAGTGATATGCTTGTATTTGTGCTTCTATAGATTTCACATAGGCTGCACATCCTTTTCCTTGGACGGATGAGCGCTGTGTAACTACATTTGGAATAATTAATAGTAATAATACAGTTATGACAACCATAACTAATAACATTTCTAAAAGAGTAAAGCCCTCCTCATTCTGCATGTAAATGCCCCCTATATAGAATTCATCATTTGAAACATCGGCATAATCATCGCTAAGTACATCAAAATGACTATAACCCCAAGACATGTAAATAAAATGGGTTGAATCACAAATAACATACGTTTAATTTTTTGTTCTACCTTTTCAATAATGAGCTCACTGTAATCACCAAGCTCATTTGCTAAATTACCGTTTGCTTGTCCATGCGTAATGATATAAGAAAGTTCTTTCTCGTAATAACCGCTTTTATCAATAATAGATTGTAACGGTTCTCCTGCAATTAATTGCCGCTCAATTCGGTCTGCTTCATACTGAAAGAACGGATGATACTTTTGCTTCATCATTATTGTTAATGCTTCGTGTACCGACAATCCACCGTGTAATAAACCACTTAATTGAGTGGAAAAATAATGCGAATGATTTAAAATAAGAAATGTTTTCATAAGGGGAATACGGATCATAATCTTTACCTTTTGAGTAGGCGGAAGTTTTCGGAAATAAAATATATATATACTAAATCCCGTTATAACGATAAGAACAATCATATAAATGAAGTAGGGTAATAATTTAATTGCAACTAAAATTTGCTCCGTAAGTGGTGGTGCTGTAGAACGTAAAGAACTATACATCATTTCAAACTGAGGCAATAAAATGAGGTTAAAAACAGAAAGCATAATCATTAAAAAAAATGATAAAAACATAGGATATCGCATTACTTTCATCATATCTTTCCTATATTTATCTTTCTTGTAAAGAAGTACGCTCCCTTGTTGCAAAGCAAAAGAAATGTCACCATGTCGCTCTGCATAAAACAAATAACTTAACATCTCAGAGTGAAACATTAATTGGTGAAAAGAAGCGTGCAAACTTTGTCCATTTTTCAATCCCTCGATCATACGCTGTAACTGTAATTTCTTCCCTAATGGTAGTTGCAACTGCAAAAATTCCAACGCCTGCAAAAGTGAGTAACCTTTCTCTAATAAATCACTTAATCTTTTACATAATAATGCTTGATCACTTAAACTCCATTTTCTCTTAAACATATACATCTTCTTCTAAAAAGCCTAAAGCATACCCTTTTCGAACCGACGCTTCCAACGTTTTATAGTGATACGTAACATGTTCTCCACTTGCTTCTTTAATCGCTTGTTTTAATTCATATCCATATAACAGTTCATAAATGCTTGCCTGTCTCACTTTCCTCATTGATTTACACAAAGTTGCACACTTCCCTCTGCAAAATGGACATTTTAATTCGACGAGCCGCTGAGCAGCTACTGCTAATAATGATTGTTCAATTTCTTGCCTTGTAATACCATAATCCATAAATCGCAGTATCGCTCCTTTCGCATCATTTGTATGCAAGGTTGTCATTACTAAATGTCCCGTCAAACTGGCCCTTACAGCTACTTTTGCTGTTTCTTCATCACGAATTTCGCCAACTAAAATAATATCTGGATCATGACGCAAAATAGCCTTTAATCCCGTTTTATATGTGATACCAGCTTTTTCATTTATTTGAATTTGTAATAAACCGTCTTTTCTTTGCTCAACTGGATCTTCCAGTGTAATAATGCGACGTGTTTGCCATTTTCTAGCTACTTCTAATAACGCATACATTGTTGTTGTTTTTCCAGAACCAGTTGGCCCAGTAAATACGAGTAACCCATGAGAATGCTTTAAAAAAGAGAGTAATTTTTCCGCTGAACTTGGAAATAACGAAAGATGAGACAGTGGCTGTACAGATGCTTGTAAATGGAGGCGAATAACGAGACTTTCTTGATATACTGTTGGAAGTGTTGAAAGGCGTAAATACACTTCTTGTCCATCAATTTGTAAGTACAACGAACCATTTTGAGGTTTTCTCCTCTCTCCTATATCCATTGATGCTAAAAATTTAAAGTGTGAAACAAGCTTTTCTCCAAATTCTTTCTCAATACACCGTTTCGTAATTAAATCTTTTCCAATACGTAATTGAATCGCCACATCCTTCTGCCTGGGCACAATATGTAAGTCCGATGCTCGCACCCTACAAGCTTCTTTCATAATCATATTTGCAAAAAGCTCGACACTATTCATCAAGTTTCCCTCCTCACTATGTATATATCATAAAAAAATGCACAAGAAAAATTAGAGATTTTGTATTTTCACTAAGAGAAAAAGGAAAAATATGTTTGTGAAATTATGAACAATTTCCGAATTATTGTCTGAAATTACCTATATAGAAGTTTATCTGTATTATAATGTTAATATCTTGGATAAAGTGATAAAGGTGGAGATCCTCATGGAACAAGCTTTAAAAATTACAGGTGTATTATCTGACCCTACTCGTTATTATATTTATAAATATATTTCGCAAAAACATAATTACGTAACTGTACAAGAAATTGCAGATGAGTTTAACATTCATCCAAACGTAGCGCGTTTACATTTATCTAAATTAGAAGATGTTAATATGCTCAAATCAGAAACAAAAAAAACTGGGAAAGGCGGCAGACCAAGCAGGCTATACGTCTTGTCTCAAGATGTCATCCAGTTACAATTCCCATTTCGCGATTATCAATTATTAGCGCAGATAGCATTTAATTCACTGCTAAGCTTAGGTAGTGCTGGTGAAAAAGCGCTATATGAAACAGGGAAACAATTCGGCAAAGAATTAATGCAACAACATATGCATCGCTTAAATGTAAGTGCAGAAGCATTGACGATAGAACAAAAAATGCTAATCGCAAAAGAAGCATTCTCAACAGCTGGCTTATCTCCTGCTTTTGAATTAAGTACAGATGGCACAAAAATTTTCTATGATGTACACAATTGTCCATTTAAAGAAGTTGCTGCGCATCATCCGACTGAAATTTGTAATATGCATGGAGATATGATGAAGGGGATTTTTGAAATCCTATTCCCGAACGTGGAATTAACACGAAACGATAGTCTACTAGATGGATGCAAATCTTGTAACTATAAAGTGAAACTTTAATCAGTGGGGGGTGTTCTTCCCCCACTGATTATTAGCCCGCACCAATCGGGCTTTTACGGGCAGTTATCTCCCACCTAACTTCCTCGCATTTTGCCGAATTTTGAGGTGGGAGTTTTACTGCCCGTTAATGCGGGATAAAGTTCAAATTTAGTTTTTCAACTAAGAAGAAGTCAATATTATAATTGGCTTCTTTTTTATATGAATGAATATTTACAATAGTTAGAAAAATAAACTATAATGAAAAGAGGTTTTACTTTTTTTAGAAAAGGAGGGAGATGGCATGGAGCGCATGTTTCGCGTTCTCGGCTTTTGGACTGGAATTTTCTCGGTTATGTTTTACGTAGGGGATATGCATTCGACCGCACTACTATTTTTAGGACAAACAGGATTCTTCGTACTTTTAAGTTATTTAAAATTAACAGAGCGTATGTATATATACGTATTCGGGGCATATTTAACCGTTTTCTTCATCGGATTTACATGGTACACAACATTTTTACTTGTCCCTGGAGCTGGGCATTAAGAGATGGCAAATTGCCATCTTTTTTTTAATTCCGCAATTCCCTAGTTGACTTATAGGTTTTATTACCTTATATTCTATATAACACATTGGAATTAGGGGGAATCAACATGAATACACTGCTTGTCGGGATTAACATCACAGTCATGCTCATTTTAGTTGGCGTATTGTATTATATGCAACGTAAGCATGTATCTTTTAATAAACGTGTATTTACTGCTTTAGGAGTCGGAATTATCTTTGGTCTTATATTACAATTTATTTATGAACCTACTTCTAAAGTAATTATCGAATCAAATACCTGGTTTAGTTTAATTGGTAACGGTTATGTGAAATTACTTCAAATGATCGTTATGCCACTTATTTTAGTATCTATTATTTCAGCATTTACAAAATTACAATTAACGAAAAACCTTGGTAAAATCAGTGGTCTTATTATCGGAATTTTAATTCTTACTACAGGAATTGCCGCAGCTGTCGGTATAGCTGCAAGCGCAGGATTTGATGTATCAGCAACAGGATTACAACAAGGTGATGCAGAATCTGCTCGTCTGAAATTAGTAGAAGAAAGATTTACTTCTATTGAAAAGACAACAATTCCAGACAAATTGTTAGAACTGTTGCCTACGAATCCTTTTCTTGATTTAACAGGTGCTCGTCCAACATCAACAATTTCTGTTGTAATATTTGCAGCCTTTATCGGGATTGCCTTTATAGGTGTAAAACGAAAATATCCAGAACAAGCAGAGCTATTTAAGAAAATGCTTGATGCTGTATATGCAATCGTAATGCGTATGGTAACATTAATTTTACGTCTTACTCCATACGGCGTATTAGCTCTTATGGCAAAGACAGTTGCTGGTAGCGATATTAACGCTATTTTAAAACTTGGTAACTTCGTGTTAGCATCTTACGTAGCTCTTATCGTAATGTTTATCATTCACTTATTATTAATCGCATTATCTGGTTTAAATCCAATTCAATATTTGAAAAAAGTGTTCCCTGTATTAACATTTGCATTTACATCTCGCTCTAGTGCTGGTGCAATGCCATTAAATATTGAAGCTCAAAAAGAAAAGCTTGGTATTTCTGAAGGAATCGCTAACTTCGCTGCATCCTTTGGGGTATCTATCGGTCAAAACGGTTGCGCAGGTATTTATCCAGCAATGCTTGCTATGATGGTCGCTCCAACTGTAGGAATTGATCCATTACAACCACAATTCATTTTAACTTTAATCGCTGTCGTTGCTATTAGCTCATTCGGTGTTGCCGGTGTTGGTGGCGGTGCAACATTCGCAGCGTTAATCGTACTATCTACAATGAACTTACCAATCGGCATTGTCGCTCTTGTTATCTCAGTTGAACCATTAATCGATATGGGTCGTACAGCTCTTAACGTAAGTGGTTCTATGACAGCTGGTCTTATTTCTAGTAAATGGCTTGGTGAATTAGATCAGGATACGTACAATCAAGATGATGTAAAAACTGGTGAGATTGCTTCATAATAAAAAAGGACGCTAACAATTTATACTGTTAGCGTCTTTTTTATTATGTTCCATCTCTATACATCTTCTCTTGAAAGTTATCACTCCAAGTATTCTTCTAGTTGCTCTTTTAACTCTTCCTCAATCTCATAACAAGATTCATCAACAAGTTCCCCTACTTTCTTACTCCCCCAAACTCTCGACTGAGTTGGCATCCCTAAAAAAGTATTTTCGCATCTCCAAATTGGAATAATGTAAAATTCAATCATCTCTCCTTCTTCATCTAATATCGCTATAGAAACTGATGAATAATATCCTATTTCAAAGGGATTCTCTTTTTCTCTTTCAAATCCCATATCTAATTTCATATTTTTCCCTATGTATAAATGCGAATACGCTTTAAAAAACCCAAGTGATATTCGCTCGATTTCCTTTTCCATACATTTAATGTTCTCTTTCAACTCCTATGTAAACTCTTGTTCTTTATACTTCATTTCCGTATCCCCACACATAGAAAAAGAGAATATAATAACATATTCTCTTTTCTCAAATATATTTCATTATCTCACAGCCCGTCCCTTTCACAAATAACCATTTTGCTCGCACCATTTATGAAATTGTCCTACATCTACTCCAACTAACACGATATCCTTTAGCTCTACATCAATACTTTGTTCTCCAATTACAATAGCAAAATGGGATTCTAATTGTTTTTCATTTTTCTTTACAGTTCCAATTCGGTTCCGATGCGGCCCATCTTTTATATATGCTTTTTGTCCTACAATATCAAAGTTCAAGATTCTCACCTCTTTTACTGCGCTCAAATTGGAAATACAATCTCCACCTCGGAAAATTTCCTTTCATTGCACTATTTCTCTATATATATGACGAAACAATAAAAGAGTCCTTCCTTCTTTACAATTATTTTTTCTTTGTTTCATTTTTATGATTGAAACGTAAAGTTTATAATAAAATACACTTGGAAGCGCTTTCTACGTAATTTTTTATGTTATAATATAAAAGTAGAACTTCGTAAAGAGGGTTAAAAAATGAATACAAACATGATTAACAAAGTAATTGAAGCATTAAAAGTATATGGCTTTCAGGATGTATCATTCTGTGAAGAAACGAAGCAATTTTTATTTCATAACGAAACCGATATTATGAGCGGCTATGCAGAAATAACATATAGTAGTCAATTCGAAAAATTTAACGTACAAATTCATCCAATTGAAACGCATCACCAAGCAGAGTTACAAGAGGTTGAAAGACATATACAAGCTTGCATACGAAAAGTAGAGTATTTAAATGCACTTCTTACTGGACAAACAAAGCTAGATGATAAAATTATTATTATGTAAAAAAAAAAGAACGTGAAGCTATCACGTTCTTTTTCATTATACGTTCATTTTCCCCTTCAGCTGTAATCCTGTAACAGATTCTAATACATCCATCGCTTCTTCAAACGTCATATCAAAAATTGTCTTCTCTTCTATATAGGGAAACTGTCTAAAGCGCTTTTCTAACATTTTCACTGCATCCGATGTGAAGTTTGCGCTATCAATGCCAAATTCTGTTTCAAGAAGCACAATCCAATCTAACACATGAAAACCTAATCCATTTACGAATGAAATAAGTTTTTCTTCTGGCTGTGGAGATAAGAATACGTTTCGCTCCAGCTCACTGAAAAGTTCTTCTCCTAAAATTCCTGCTAACTCATCATCATGTTCGCGTTCAATAATCTCTTCATAACCGTAATCATCAACAAGCTCTTCTACTTCTTCACTATCCGCAAAAAGCAATTGACTAAGAATTGCATCTTTCTTAAATTCACTGTTTTGTACAACCTCTAAAAAACTTGTTTCCCATCCATTTTCTAATTTCATATTTATAACTCCTTTATATGCTTTACTTATAATAACTGTGCCCAAAATAGCCTAATGGTAACCTTCACTCTTTTTTTGCAAGAAATATTTCTCGCTGCATTCCCACGTCTAACATTCCACTTTATTTAATATATATGAGACAAGCCCCTCAATTTCTCCTTCGAAAATATCAACTTCTCGTAAATGGTAGAATGTCGTTTGCAACTCATTGCCCTTGTGATATATATAAATTTTCTTTTCTAAAGCAATTGCCATCCCTAATTCTGTATGACTTCCATTCCCACCCTCTAGTATGAGTAAGAAAACATCAGCTTCTCGTATCGCTTCTTGTTCTTCTTCACCAATCTTTTGCAATTGTTCTCTATTGGTTGCTCTTTCATTTTTCGTCCAATCATATGTATGCTGCCATCCCACTTCTTTCAACTGGCTTGATACGAAACGAACAAGATGTTTATTTTGAAATCCTGAAGCAATATAAAATTTCATTTATATTCACTCCTTAAATATGTATGGGGAAACTCCTTTTTTAGCGTTAATGGGATTTTTTCAAAAAAAATCCCCATCCTTAGAACTTATTTGCGTTTCAATGATGGGGTGCCTCATGATCTTCTTTTATTTTTTGTTTTTTATAACTTTCATCAGCTAACATTTCTAGTTCAGCTGTTATTTCTGATTTTTCAAGCTCTCGTTCTTGTGAAAATTTCCGTGAAATATAAACAATAACACTACCAACGTACAACACAAAGCATATAATAAGTGCAGTATTTTCATAGAGACTTAGCTCCAACACAGTCACTCCTAATCCATTCGTATTTTCACGCTTAATCAATTGGAATTTCCCTATTAACCATTTGTTACCCCGCTATTTGAGGGCAGTAAGACCCCCACCTCAAAATTCAGCGAAAACAAAGAAGTTAGGTGTGGGATTAACTGCCCGTAAAAGCCCGATTGGTTCAACTAATAATCAGTGGGGATGAACCCCCCACTGATTAAAGTTTCACTTTATTGTAACATAAAAATATCAATTCTTGGAATCTTTCATCCTACTAAAAAAGACATGATTGTTTAATCATGCCTCTGAAATATGTTGAATGATAGTTTTAATCGCTTCTTTTCCATTATATTTTTTTAATGCTGTTTTATACGTCTCATTATTATGAGATAGCTCTTCTATATGCTTTATAAGTGAGTTCACCGTTACATCCTCTTCATATAATACCGATGCATACCCTTGTCTTTTAAAGGATTCAGCATTTAAAATTTGATCTCCACGGCTTGCAAATTTCGATAACGGAATTAAAACCATCGGCTTTTGCATTGTTAAAAATTCAAAAATCGCGTTGGATCCCGCACGTGAAATAACAAAATCTGTTGCTGCTAATATATCCGGCAACTCTTCATGTACATATTCAAATTGTCTATATCCTTCTTTATTTTGTAAGGATTCATCAAGATTTCCTTTTCCGCAAAGATGCACAATTTGATAATTTTTCAGAAGATCTGGAAGTGCCGATCGAACCGTTTCATTAATTTTCTTTGCGCCTAAACTTCCTCCCATAACAGTAATAACTGATTTCTTCCGGGAAAACCCTAGAAACTTTAAACCTTTTTCAAGATTTCCTCTTAGTACGTCTTCACGTACAGGCGATCCTGTATATATTACTTTTTCTTTCGGTAAATGTTTCGCTGCTTCTTCAAATGTAACAAATATTTTCGAGGCAAAACGGAGCGCAATTTTATTTGCTAGTCCAGGTGTCATATCAGATTCATGTAATAAAACTGGCACCCTATTTAGCCACCCTCCTATTACGACTGGTACGGATACGAAACCACCTTTTGAAAAAATAACATCCGGTTTTAGTTTACGAATTGTTACGTACGCATCCATAACACCCTTCATCACGAGAAAAGGATCTTTTATATTTTTCAAATCAAAATAACGACGTAGCTTCCCGCTTGCAATACTATGGTATGGGATTCCTTCTTTTTCTATAATCGTTTTCTCAATCCCTTGATGAGAACCAATATAAGAGATATCCCAGTTCTGCTTTTGTAAATGTGGAATAATTGCTAAATTAGGTGTTACATGCCCGGCCGAACCGCCACCTGTAAAGACTATTTTTTTCATACGTCTCCCCCTTCTACACTATAGTACACTAAAATACCTTGCCTCAGGGTGAGAAAATACCATAGCCGTTACAGACGCTTCTGGCTCCATCATAAATCCTTCTGTTAATGAAATACCTATTTCTTCTGGATGAATTAAGCGAAATAATTTTTCTTGATCAGCAAGTTCTGGGCATGCTGGATAACCAAATGATACGCGTATTCCTCTATATTTTGTACGGAATCTCTCTTCCATCGTCAGTTCAGGCGAATCTGGAATTCCCCAACGATCACGAATGAGCATATGTGTTTTTTCAGCAAGTCCTTCTGCTAATTCAAGTGCTAACGACTGAATCGCATGACTGCGTAAATAATCTCCCTTCGCCTTCCATTCCTCTGCAATATCTCGAACCCCTTCTCCAACGGTAACAGATAAGAAAGCGACATAATCCATCTCATCTCCAATCGGGCATATATAATCTCCTAAAGTACGGTATGGTGCTTTCCCTTGTCTCGGAAATTCAAATCGCTCTATAATACGTGTGTGATCTTCCGGATCGTATATAATTATATTTTGTCCATCACTTTGCGCCGGGAAAAATTGATACACCGCTTTTGGGCGTAACCAAGATTGTCCTTCTTGTAATAATTCATCAATTAAATCATTTAGCTCATGTGCTCTTTTATCCCCTTCTTGCAAGAGTTTTTTTACGTTTCCTTTTAACCCAAGATGGTGTCCAATTAACATTTGTCTATTTAAAAACGGTGCAAGATGAAGGGCAGGAATATCCCGTAATACAACTCGTTTCGTCGAATCTGGCACTATAACAGTTGCTTTTGGCAACGGCTCAATAACTGCGGGAATTTCTATTTTTTTCTCCTCTTGTTTCACAATATGAAGATGGCGTTCCTTTTTATCTCGCTTCATCTTTTCACGTTCTTCTTCTTTTTGTAATTTGTTAATAATATCAAGACCTGTCATTGCATCACTTGCATAACATACGAGCCCTTTATAAGATGGAGAAATACGATTATCTGTAAATTTCCTCGTTAGTGCTGCACCACCTACAACAATTGGAATATCAATATTCGCTGCTTTTAAATCTTCAGCAGTCGTTACCATTTGTTGCGCTGATTTTACTAACAAACCAGAAAGGCCAATAATATCAGGTTTCTTTTCTTGTACTTCTTGAACAATTCGATCCGAACGAACATTAATTCCTAAATTAATAATTTCATATCCGTTATTTGATAAAATAATTTCAACAAGGTTTTTCCCAATATCATGTACGTCTCCTTTAACAGTCGCTAATAATACTTTCCCTTTTTTTGCACTCTCACTAGATTCCATATGTGGCTCTAAATAACTTACGGCAGCTTTCATACTTTCAGCACTTTGCAATACTTCAGCAACGATAAGCTCATTACCATTAAATAATCGCCCCACCTCATCCATTCCTGTCATAAGCGGCCCGTTAATAATATCCAGAGGTTTTCGTCCTTCTGTAAGCGCGAGACTTAGATCTTCTTGTAGTCCTTGCTTCGTACCTTCTACAATATAATTTGCCAGTCGTTCATCAAGTGTTAGCGTTTCTTGTATAACGACATCTTTCTTTTTGGCAACACGATAAAAGTTTGTAAATTTTTCTAACGTCTCTTTCGTCGTTTCAAATAATAATGCATCCGCAAGACGTTTTTCTTCCTCTGGAATTAACGCATAGCGTTCTAATTTTTCCGTATTAACAATCGCATAATCTAATCCTGCTTTCGTTGCATGATATAGAAAGATAGAGTTTAATACTTCACGTCCAGCTGGTGGTAAACCAAAAGATATATTACTCACACCTAGAATCGTTAAACATTCTGGTAACGCTTCTTTAATAAGACGAATTCCTTCTATAGTCGCTGCCGCTGAACCTATATATTCTTCATCACCTGTTCCTACAGGAAACACAAGCGCATCAAAAATAATATCAGATGGGCGTATACCATACTTTTTCGTTAGTAATTCATAGCTTCTTTTAGCAATCTCTATCTTTCTTTCTGCACTAACTGCCATACCATCTTCATCAATTGTCCCTACAACTATCGCAGCACCGTATTTCCGAAGAAGGGGTGTCACTTTTTCAAAACGTTCTTCTCCATCCTCTAAATTAATAGAATTGATAACACCTTTTCCTTGAATATAAGTAAGAGCTTTCGCCATAACATTTTCATCTGTTGAATCAATCATAATCGGTACTTTTAACACTTTCGTAACTTCTGCCAAGAATCTTTCCATATCTTCTATTTCATCACGATCAGGGTCTGCCATACAAATATCAATAATATGAGCATTTTTCTTCACTTGCGCTCTTGCCACTTCAGCAGCCTCTTCAAATTTCCCTTCTGCTACTAATCTTTTAAACTTACGCGATCCAATTACATTCGTTCTTTCTCCAACAAATAAAGGCCTCATAGAATCATCGTATTGCAACGCTTCTAGTCCACTAATTCCATGTCCAACCCTTTCATGATGCTCACGAGGATTAATCGAGGCAAGCGCCGATTTCATTACACGTATATGTTCTGGTGTTGTGCCACAACAACCACCAATAATATTAATCCATCCTTCTTCAGCAAAACGTTTTACTTTTTCAGCAAGTGACGCTGGAGATTCGTGATAATGCCCATCTTCATCAGGAAGACCAGCGTTTGGATAACACGAAATATAACACTCCGATAAATCAGATAGGGAACGTATATGTTCCCTCATAAATTCTGGACCAGTAGCACAGTTTAATCCAACCGATAATGGCTTCATATGCTCTACCGATAAATAAAAGGCTTCGATCGTTTGACCCGCTAAAGTCGTTCCCATCGGTTCAATTGTTCCAGAAATCATAATAGGTACTATTTTGTTTAGTTCTTCAAACGCCGATTGAATTCCAATGTACGCAGCTTTCACATTACGCATATCTTGACTCGTTTCAACGAGTAATACATCAACTTCTCCTCTTAATAGTCCTCTCGCTTGCCTTGTATAGGCTTCAATTAACTCTTCAAAAGTCACACCACCTGTAACACTAATCGCTTTCGTCGTTGGTCCCATCGCTCCCGCAACATACACTTCTTTCCCACTTTCTTTAACCGCTTGCTTCGCCACAAGCGCTGCCCTTTCGTTTAACTCTTCATCTAAATGAGACAATGCATAATCACTTAATACAATATTTGTTGCACCAAACGTATTCGTTTCAATAATATCTGCTCCAGCTTCAATGTAGACTTTATGAATATTTAAAATAACATCCGGTCTTGTTTTTACTAAATATTCATTACAACCTTCGTATTCTTCTCCTCCAAAATCTTCCGCTGTTAAGTCTTCTTGCTGGATCATCGTTCCCATTGCACCATCTAATATTAAAATTTCATGTTGTAATCTCTCTTCTATTCGTTTCATCAATTAATACCTTCTTTCACTTCTTGCTTTTCTCTCACATATTTCACGAGATGTTCTGTAATTTCATATTTTAAAAACGGTGTAATAAGATAAATACCGTTAAAGTATTTCATCGCCGCATCGATCAACTCTTGTGAAATACGAATCCCTTCTTCTATGGCTGCCTCTTTCGTTTCATGTCCATCCATTCTTTGTCTTATCTCTTCAGGGAGAGTAATACCCGGCACTTCAAAATGAAGAAAATCTGCATTCCGCTTACTTACTAACGGCATAATTCCAATAAAGATAGGTTGTTCCAAATGCTTTGTCGCTTCATATACTTCTTCTATTAAAGCAACATCATATATCGGCTGCGTTAAGAAATATTCAGCACCAGCATCAATTTTTCGTTCCATTCGCTTGACCGCTGCTTTTAAATGCCTTACATGAGGATTGAATGCACCTCCGACAGAAAATCTTGTTGCCGGACCAATTGATTTCCCTAAAATAGAGCGACCGTCGTTCATCTCTTTAATCATTTTAATGAGCTCTATCGATGACAAATCATATACAGAAGTTGCACCTGGGAAATCACCAACGCGCGCTGGATCACCAGTTAAAGCTAGCACTTCCTCCATACCTAATGCTGATAATCCAAGTAAGTGAGACTGTAGTCCAATGACGTTATGGTCTCTACACGTTAAATGCGTCAATACTGGAATATCATGCTTCGTTAATAATGCACCCATAGCCATATTCGAAACACGAGGAGATGCTAATGAATTATCTGCTAGAGTAATAGCATCCGCTCCAGCCCTTTTCAGTGCTCTTGCCCCTTCAAAAAAACGCTGCGTGTCTAACGTTTTCGGTGGATCTAATTCCACTACAACTGTCGTTTGTTTCTTTGCCTTTTCTGCTAGAGTAACATGAGCTCTCGAACGCTTCTCATGTGTATGGACCACTTTAGGCCTTTGAATCGTCTCCTTTACTATTACAGGTGCAACATTTGCAATAGCACGTTTCATTCCTTCAATATGTTCCGGGGTAGTACCACAACAACCACCTAATAAACGAATACCTTGTTCAATAAATTTCGGTGTCATCTCTTCAAAATACGCTGGACTTCCCTCATATACGTAACGCCCTTCCACATAATTCGGGAGACCTGCATTCGGATATGCTGATAAATAGCCATTTTGAGGAATCGATATCATTTTGAAAGCTTCCGTCATATGAAGTGGCCCTAATTGACAGTTCAATCCAACAACATTGGCACCGTAATCCAAAAGCTGTTTTAATATTTCATTGACATCATTCCCATTTTGAGTCGTACCTGCCTCATGTAACGCTAACTGAGCAACAATCGGAATACTCGTTTGTTTACGCAATACTTTAACGGCATGCAATAATTCAAATTCATCATAAAAAGTTTCTAATAGTAATCCATCAACCTGTTCTTCTAGTAAAGCACCTGCCTGCTCAAGTAACATAAATTCTCGCTCTATATCAGTCGTTGTAACAGCACCAATATGTTTCATACCTCCAATTGTCCCTAAAATTGCATTCCGATCTGTTACTGATGCTTTCGCAATATTCACTGCCGCTTTATTAATTTGGACAACTTGATTCTCTAGACCATACATGCGGAGTTTCGCTTCATTCGCACCATACGTATTCGTTTGAATAACATCCGCTCCAGCAGCTACATATTGTTTATGGATCGATATAATTAAGTCCGGATCAGACAAATTCAATTCTTCAAAACTACTTTGTAAACCATGCGAATGTAATAACGTTCCAACCGCACCATCACCTATTACAATTCCTTTTGATAATAAATCTAGTAATTTCACGAATCTCCCTCATTTCTATCAATATAAAAACCCCCTCTTCACTTTGAAGAGGGGGACATAATTGTTCCTCCTCTTATTATGCAAAACACACGTTTTGCAGGTTTTAGCACCGTTTCAAACATTTAGTTTGAAGGTTGCCGGGTTTCACAGGGCCTTTCCCTCCACCGCTCTCAATAAGAGTTTGTCTTTATTATTTTATTTATGTAGCTAAAAGGAAATACGTTCCCCTTTTAACAATGTTTGTTAATTTTTTATAAATTTAGCACGCACTAAAATAAAAGTCAATGACACTTGCGGAAAAATAAAAATTATTTAAAATAAAGTTGCAATTCAATTATCTTTTGTTGTAAAGTTAAAACCATAATAAAATTTCATACGAACATTCTTATCTAGAGAGGTAGAGGGACTGGCCCTTTGACGCCTCAGCAACCATTAACATTCATTCGTTAATAAGGTGCTAATTCCAGCAAATTGTGAAAGATTTGACAGATGAGAAGAAGACTCTATTCAATCCGAAAGCCTTCTTCTTAGAAGGCTTTTTTTATTTTCACTTAGTCGTTCACTTTAAAAAGGGGGAATTTTCACATGTCAACAATCGAAACAAAACTAGCACAAATCGGGAACCGTAGCGAAACTACAACAGGAACTGTTAATCCACCTGTTTATTTCTCAACTGCTTATCGTCACGAAGGAATTGGTAAATCTACTGGCTTTGACTATTCAAGAACTGGAAATCCGACTCGCGGTCTTTTAGAACAGGCAATTGCAGACTTAGAAAGCGGTGAGCAAGGGTATGCCTGTAGTTCAGGAATGGCGGCTGTTCTCCTTGTCCTTTCACTATTCCGTTCCGGAGATGAGCTTATCGTATCTGAAGACTTATACGGGGGAACATATCGTCTATTTTCCGAACATGAAGACAAGTGGAATATTCGATGTAGATACGTAGATACACAATCTATTAAACAAATTGAGCAAGCAATCACATCTCAAACGAAGGCTATTTTCATAGAAACACCGACTAATCCATTAATGCAAGTAACTGATATCGTAAGTGTAGCAAGTGTAGCGAAAAGGCACGGACTACTTCTTATTGTAGATAACACGTTCTATACACCTTATATACAGCAACCATTAACAGAAGGTGCAAACATCGTCCTTCATAGCGCAACTAAATATTTAGGCGGTCATAACGATGTACTAAGCGGACTTGTCGTTGCGAAAGGAAAATCTCTTTGCGAGGAGCTTGCTCATTATCATAATGCCTCTGGTGCTGTCTTAAGCCCGTTTGATTCATGGCTATTAATTCGAGGCATGAAGACTTTAGCACTTCGCATGAAACAGCATGAAGAAAACGCTCATGCAATTGTTGCTTATTTAAATGATGAAGATGGTGTGACAGATGTATTTTATCCAGGAAGAGGTGGTATGATTTCATTTCGCCTTCAAGATGAAACTTGGATTAATCCTTTCTTACAATCTTTATCCTTAATTACATTTGCTGAAAGTCTTGGCGGTGTCGAAAGTTTAATGACTTATCCAGCAACGCAAACTCATGCCGACATTCCAGAAGATGTTCGAACAGCACGTGGTGTTTGTAATCGTCTTCTCCGTTTTTCAATCGGCATCGAAAATAGCAACGACTTAATTCAAGACTTAAAGCAAGCAATTAAACTTGTAAAAGAAGGTGTAAGAATATGAGTTATTCCATAGATACGCTTTTACTGCATAATCAATACAAGCATGACTCACACACAGGAGCTGTTAACGTTCCCATCTATAACACATCAACATTCCATCAGTTTGATGTAGATGCTTTTGGAAAGTATGACTATAGTAGATCTGGAAATCCAACACGTGAAGCTCTTGAAGATATCATTGCTTTATTAGAAGGCGGGACAAAAGGATTTGCCTTTGCATCAGGCATTGCAGCCATTTCTACTGCATTTCTCCTTCTTTCACAAGGTGACCATGTTCTTATTTCAGAAGATGTATATGGAGGCACTTACCGAATTATAACTGAAGTTCTCTCTCGTTACGGTGTTTCACATACATTTGTTGATATGACCAATTTAGAGGCAATAAAACAAAATATCAAACCGAATACGAAGCTCTTTTATGTAGAAACACCATCTAACCCACTTTTAAAAGTGACAGATATTCGCGAGGTTTCTAAACTCGCAAAATCTATTGGTGCTCTTACATTTGTTGATAATACATTTTTGACACCACTATTCCAGAAGCCACTTGACCTTGGCGCCGATGTCGTTCTTCATAGTGCCACAAAATTCATTGCCGGTCATAGTGATGTTACTGCCGGATTAGCAGTTGTAAAAGATGCCGAACTCGCTCAAAAACTTGGATTTTTACAAAATGCATTCGGCGCTATTTTAGGACCGCAAGATTGTTCTCTCGTGCTTCGCGGCATTAAAACATTGCATGTACGTCTCGAACATTCAGCTGCAGGTGCCAACAAAATCGCACATTATTTACAAGAGCACTCTAAAGTTCAAAATGTCTATTACCCTGGATTACAATCACATCTTGGCTATAGTATTCAACAAACTCAAGCAACATCAGCTGGGGCTGTTTTATCTTTCACCTTACAATCCGAAGATGCACTGCGCCAATTTTTATCAAAAGTTAAACTACCCGTTTTTGCCGTTAGTCTAGGAGCTGTTGAATCTATTCTTTCATATCCAGCAAAAATGTCACATGCAGCTTTATCACAGGAAGCACGTGATGAAAGAGGGATTTCCAATTCATTACTTCGTTTATCGGTTGGTCTTGAAAATGTTAACGATTTAATATCCGATTTCGAAAATGCTCTTTCTTATGTCGAAGAACCTGTAAATGCATAAAGGGAAGAAACGAAGCTGTGTACGAATAATAAAACTCTTCAAGAAATAAAATAGTTGTTTAAAAAGATGAACTCTAGAATAAATGACTAATGACTTGATTATTCTAAGATTTATCAGTTACATCCAAACATTTCATTATCATCATAAAGAAGCTGATCATAATCAGCTTCTTTTCTTTTAACCTGTTATATATTCTATATATAACATTATAATTCCTTTGTCATATTATTTTAAAAATTTTGTATATTCATTTGAAAGAATAAGAAAATCATGATAAAATTGTGTTACGAATATATCTATATCTTTCAATTTTTGAAACGCATCAAAATTTTCACTCAAAAATGTCATTTTACAAAACTGTGCAAATTTATCTATTTTATTTACATCAGGGTCTCTTTTCTTACAATTTCTTTACTTTAGGACTTTTTTTCTGCAACAACTGTTTTCTTTTCTTTGATTTTTTGGTATGTATAGTATGGTATAACAGCTCACACGGAGGTGGAAAAGAACATGTTAGAAACCTTTCAAAAAGAAATAGAACTATATGAAAGCAATGCAGAATTATTGAAAGTGCTTGCTCATCCTGTTCGCTTATGTATTGTAAAGGGATTAATTGAACGTGGCCCAAGCAACGTTTCTACAATGTACACAGGCTTAAACATGCCACAATCTACAATTTCACAGCATTTAGCAAAGTTAAAAAGTGCTAAAATCGTTTCTAGTGAAAGAAAAGGATTGGAAATTTACTACAAAGTAGAAAACGAAACAATCATTCAACTCGTTCGCGTATTATTAGGTTAGGGACCTATAGACAGAGAAAAAGAGTGTATTCTATATTTTTCATCTCATATCTTTAATATAAATATATATCATGAGAGAAAATATATAATGCTACATAATTAAAAGTCGTATTAAAAAACAAGACACAGAAAATACTGTGTCTTGTTTTTTTTCATATTGTTAAATATTGATTCAAAAGTAAATTCTTCATATCTTTTGTGTGTATAACAACATCGAAAGCATTACCTAATCCTCCGTTCAAAATCATAGAGCGAATAGCTCTATTTAGTTTTTGAGTTTCAGAAAAAGGGTTGGTATCTTGATGGCTAGCAAGCTGATCTAATATTCCTGCTGCTAACAAAAACTCTGATTGCTTCCTATGCCATATCGTATTAATTCCTTGTAGCTCAAAATTCATCTTCAACTCATCCCAATGAACATGCGTAGTAAGGTCCATTTCTCCTGGATATGCAAGAGGATTACGAATTAGCTTGTGCTTATAATATCCTCTTAAACTTCCTTCACGATGTGCAGGATGCATCCATTCTTCTTTTGTATATCCATAATCAACTGTAATACATATACCTTTCTGAAACCATTTCGCAATCTCTTCTATATACTCTTCCATTGCAATAGGCACTTCAAATCGCTGTCCCTCGGCAATATGAATGTTATATTTCAATAAGTAACGACCGACTCTTTTCTCTATCGGTCTAAATACTTCTGTAAGGTTTCCTTCATCTGTATACGTGATACGTACTTCATACAAAATTCCATTTCTTTTCTCAACTATCTCAACAGGAAACGCATCAAATAATTCATTCGAAAAAATAATTCCTTCGAAAGACTCTCCCATTTCAATATAAGATGTATAATACGACACATTATCAAATAAGCAAAGCCTCTCCTGTTGTAGCCTTCTATGAAAAGGGCTCACTTCAATAATTGAATAGTTTAAATTGATAAAGGTTTCCGGAGATAATTGTTTCCATTCTTGTAAAACATCATAGGCAAACTTTCCTGTTCCCCCACCAATCTCACAAATATTTGGAGAAACTTCTCCCTTTTCAACAAGCCGAATAAAAAACTTAGCAAAAGTCTTCGCAAATACAGAAGATACATTGCTACTCGTAAAAAAATCTCCCTGTCTTCCAATTTTTTCACGTTCTCTCATATAATACCCATGTTCCTCTGCATATAATACGAGGTTCATATACGTACTATATGAAATCGAATGATCCTTTTCTTTTCCCATCCATTCTCTTAAATTGAGCTCCATCCCCATAATGACTCCTTATTGTAAAAATGGATTATTTTCTTTTTCAAAACCAATGCTTGTTTCTGGACCGTGTCCACATAGCACCGCTGTTTCATCTGGTAATACAAATAATTTCTCTTCAATACTTCCAATTAATTCAGCAAAACTTCCACCAGGTAAATCCGTTCTTCCAATACTCATTTGGAACAATACATCTCCAGAAAATACAGCATTCGCTTCTTTACTATAATAAGAAATACTTCCTGGAGAATGTCCTGGTGTCTCAAAAATTTCAAAACTAAAAGAACCGATCGTTAATGTACCCTCTTCGTCAATAATATGATCTGCTGGTTTTGCTGTAATACTGCGGTTCATCATAAAAATTTGCGAGCCATTCACAGTTGCATCGCCTAACCAATCCGCTTCTTCTTTATGTACGTATACAGGAATATGAAAAGCGTCTCTCACCGCATCAACAGCACCGATATGATCGAAATGAGCATGTGTTAATAAAACCGCAAGTGGCTTTAACTGCGCTTCCTGTAAATATGTAACAAGTTTCTCTCCTTCATGACCAGGATCAAAAATAATACACTCATTTTGATCATTCGTTAAAATATAAGCATTTGTTTGTAATGGGCCTAAAGGCATTTGTATCCATTTCATATGAAAATCTCCTCCAGTTATTTAATTTACTTTTAATGATACAACATTTCTTTCTCTTAGGAAAAGAAGGCGTGTTATCTCGACAATCATTTTTAAAACATGTACAATATAAAAGAGTAAATATTCTAAAAACTCATTCTAAGGAATGAGTAGACAGAGGAGGATATTGTATGGGCCTTGTTATTATTTTTACGCTAGTCACTCTGTTAGCTGTATTTGCTACGCTTAGAACACTTCGCGAAAAAAACTTATTCGCGGGCGGCTTCGCTATTGCAACCGTACTTGTTTTCGGATGGTTTACAATCATGACTGTTCTATATAATGGGTACCCACCAACAGCTTAATCCATTTACATTTTTATTCTCCAACAAGATCTTGCATAAAAAGAGGAAGGGGGCCCCTTCCTCTTTTCATTATTCACAACTTATATCATCTTCGCCTCGTATTTGTGCTTTTTTACAAGCCACGCTCCTCCAATTACACCTGCATCATTACCAAGTATTGCAATTGCTAACTTTGTGCTCTTTACAGCACGAGAGAAAGCATATTGCTCGAAATAACGTTGAATTGGCTCTAATAGTGCGTCTCCAGCTTTAGATACGCCACCACCAATTACGATTTTCTCTGGGTTCAACGTACTAGCAAGGTTCGCTACAGCTAATCCTAAATAAGAAGCTACTTTTTCCACTACTTCACCTGCTAGTTCGTCACCTTGTCCAAGCGCTTCAAACACATCTTTTGATGTAATAAGCCCTTCTTCTGCTAACATAGAACGTAAAACACTTTCTTTAGCTGTCTCTTGTATTTGTTGCATAGCAACACGCACAATACCTGTTGCAGAGGCTACCGTTTCTAAACAACCCGACTTCCCGCAATTACATGGAAAAGCGTTCTCTGTAACAACTGTAATATGTCCAATCTCACCAGCAGCACCGCTTATACCATGTACAATCTCACCATTGGCGATAACACCACCACCAACACCAGTGCCAAGTGTCATACAAATTAAATCTTTTGCTCCTTCACCGGCACCTTTCCACATTTCACCAAGCGCCGCTAAGTTTGCATCATTATCAATAACAACAGGTAATCCCGTTTCTACTTCTAGTAAATCTTTTAACGGATAGTTTTTCCATCCTAAATTAACCGCTTCATAAATCATTCCAGATGCCACATGTACAGGACCAGGAGCTCCCATACCAATACCAATTAGCTTACTTTTTAATTCACCTAATTCTTCTAACTTTTTATCAATAGCTTTCGCTACATCAAGTGTAATATGTTTTCCTTGTTCATTTGTATTCGTAGGGATTTCCCACTTATGTAAAATTTCACCGTACACATTAATAAATGCTAATTTAATCGTTGTACCACCAAGGTCAACACCAACTAACCATTTCTCTTCCATGTTACGTACCTACCTTTATCTATTTCTTATTTATCTCTTTTTGAATTTCTTGCTTCAACAAAAATAAAGCTGTTTGATAGTCTTGTGGATCGATTAGCTGTGATTGATTTAATTCACGCAATTCATCTTGCATTAATTGTAAATCAGCGATTCGATCACCCGTATAAATAATCGTGCCAAATTTCTTTAGCAATTGCTGAATATCATAAATGGATATCATTTCATCACCCTTTATGCTCACTTACTATAAAAAAATTATAATAAGAAAACGTTCACATATTTTATTATAATCAAGAAGAAAAAGTCTCGTCAATTTTTATTTGTCTATACAAGCCCATTTATAACCATTGTTCCTTTTTCTGTAATAATTTTTTCTACATTTTTATCAAATGGCTCTACCGGAATATGTTTTACAATTTGAAAATCATAAGCTAATGATAGCGTTTTCCCTTTATAGTGCACGAGATAACGATCATAGTAGCCACCGCCATATCCAATCCGTTCTCCTCGGCGTGTATAAGCTACTCCTGGCACGATAAGAAGATCAATTTCACACGCATTCACTTCTTCCGTAAGTGCTGGAATCGGTTCACGTAAATTCATATATACTGTTTCTAATTGATTTAAATTACTAATTTGTCGAAAAGACATCGTTCTTGTCCCTTTATTACACTTCGGAACAACAATTTTCTTTCCTTCTTCCCAAGCTTTTTCGATAATCGGATATGTATTCACTTCATGCTCCATCGAGAGAGTGATTCCAATTGTTTTAGCTTCAACCCACTCTTTTTGTCCATACACCGAAACTGCAATTTGTTCCGATAAAGTTGTATACTGTTCTTCAGATAAAGAATTCATGTGTTCTATTATTTGTTTGCGTAAACGTATTTTCTCTTCTTTCACACACTTTTCCCCCTTGCAGTGACACTTTACTCTACGAAGATAGTGTATCACTTTTACGTAGGAATCGCATAAAAAAAAGAAACAGTAGGAAAATATTCCTACTGCTTACTTTGTTTCACGGTGTAACGTAGACTTCTTGTCACGCTTGCAATACTTTTTAAGCTCGATACGCTCAGCGTTGTTACGTTTATTTTTCTTTGAGATATAGTTACGATCTCCGCATTCTGTACATGCTAGAGTAATATTCACACGCATTCTTATTTCCCTCCAGTCACTAATAACTTAAATCAGACTATACTATAATACCACTTTTAAAATAAAAATTCTACACCTTTTGATATTGTCTAATTTTTTCTATAAGATTTTTCATATTTTCCCTTGCTATTACTGGGTTTCTAGCATGTGAATACACCAAAATTTTTGGTTGTTTTGTATCAGAAACGATATAAGACCACTCTTTTTCGGTATATTTGAACTGTACCCCTTCAAATATACCTTCTTCTTTTCTTTCCATATCGGCCAATAATTTCCTCATTACTTTCCCTTTTTCCTTCCATGAACATACAACTTCATCATAAAGTAGATACAGTGGCGGTGATTGCTCTGCTATGCTAAGTAATGTTTTTCCTTGCAACGCTATTAATTCGAATAATTTTCCAATTCGATATAAAATATCTCGTTTCCATCTTAATTGAAAAGAGTTTTTTTCGTTATGCATATAAAAGAGGAGATAACATTCCCCTAATTTCAAAGACATTGGATAAACATTATCTGCTGATTCGAGTAATAAATCTGGAATATCTACTTCTTCAAAATCAGTTCCTTGGTAAATATTACTGTGAGTGTCATATAATTCGAAGCGATTTCCGTGTTCAGAAAACATAAGCGCCATATTTGCTTTACTCGATTTCATCAGAGCTTTCACATGATCTTTTTGTTCACTCGCGTAAATCCATGTAACTGTGCATCCAAGCCTTTGTAGAAAGATCATAAGTAAATGTTGTAACATATCATTTCTCTTATTAATAAGAAGATGAAACTTCTGTTTTTGTATCGTTTTAATATCAATACGCTCTAACACAGCTTCTACATAATTATTTACAGAAACGTGAACTAGCTTATTTCGCCCCATTTCTTTCTCAGAAGCGTAATAAAACGACTCAGACATATATACTTGTTCTATCGCTTTTTGCTGCTTATACGTTAAAAACGAGCCCTCCTTGCCATACAGTTGTATAACAATTCCTCTTTCGCTTTCCACTTGAACGAAAACTCCACCTGCACATTGCAAATTATGAATGGCATACTGAAAAAGCGATTCATTCATTTCTTTACATTCCATCGTATGAATCCCGCTGCCATGAATGGCATGGAGGAATAAATTTTTAAAGGAAGTTGTTTCTATATTTTCCTGACTTCCAATCAATATACTCTCTCCTTTAGCAAAAAGAGATCCATAAGCCATTGCAGCTTTCACAATAAATTGAGGAGTAATTTCAACATTACCCCTTCCTACAATCCGGCTTTTTTGTAACCATCCTGCACTCTTTTCACTCTCTTTAACACCGGCAGAACCTACTATCGAATGACTATCTATCTCCTTATATGGCCATATTTTTCCTTTTTGCTTAATTACTGTACTTTTCCCTATATGACAATGATCCGCTACAATACTTTTTTGAAAAAGTGTAACATCATCTTCGACCATTGTATGATCTCCTATTGTTGTTTCTAACAACTCACAATTTTTCCCTATATGAGAGTTTGCAAAAATGATGCTTTTTTGAAGATGAGAATAACTTGAAACGATACTATTTTTCCCGATAATAGAGTACGGTTCAATTACAACCCCTGCACCAATCATTGCTCCTTCCCCAATAAAAGAAGGACCATGAATTTTCGTCCCTTTTCCTATCGTTACACCTTCTCCCATCCACACCATTGGTAATACTTCTGTATATGGAATAGGCACCTTCAATTTTTTCGTCAACAAATCGAATTGAGCTTGCCGATATTGATCAAATGTACCAATATCTAGCCAATAGTCTTCTGATAAATATGCAAATAAAGCATTTTTATTTGCCAATAACGGAAACACATCATGACTGAAATCCGAAAATTCCATGGATGGTATGTAAGAAAAGATTTCTGGCTCCATTATATAAATACCTGTATTCACAATATTAGAAACTACCTCATTCCAGCTCGGCTTTTCTATATATCGTATAATTTCTTGTTCTTTATTCATTACAACTAACCCAAATGAAAGTGGGTTTTCTACTTCTTTCACAAACATCGTTACCATTCTCTTCTTCTGTTCATGAAATGCAATTCCTTCTGATAATTGAAAGTCAGTTAGTGCATCCCCACTAATAACAACAAATGTTTCATCTAAAAAACTTTCCGCTTGCTTAATACTCCCTGCTGTTCCAAGCGGAGGAGAATCTTCAAAATAATACAAGTTAACTCCCCACTTACTACCATCACCAAAGTATTGCTTAATGGCAGTACTCATATATTGAACTGTAATTGCAATTTCACGAATACCATGCTGACGTAATAATTCAATATTATATTCAAGAACTGGTTTTTCTAACAATGGTAACATCGGTTTTGGAGTATTACATGTTAATGGTCTAAGGCGTCTCCCTTTTCCTCCAGCTAAAATAACCCCCTTCATATACTTCAGCCTCCACTTATATAATGTTCAAGAACTCCGTATATCATTTACCCCACATTAACTGCAGTAAAAGTCCGGTTTGATATGATCTAACAATCAGCGAGAGACAGCCCCACTAATTAAAGCCTCACTTTATAAATAAATGTACCTTTTAACTCCCGTCAAAAAGAAAGCGCTTACCATTAACTTGGTAAAATAATTAATAAGACGTAACTAACATATATGTACTTATTTTCCCATTAATTATGATACATCTTATCATCATAGACTAAAGGAAACAACGAGCTTTTTTTGTCATGTTTTGACTAAAAAAAGCAGGTGATTTCTCATCACCTACTTTTCCCCCTACTCATTCAATAAATAATGCTTTCCTTTTACTACATAAAATACATTCTCGGCAATATTTGTAACATGGTCTGCTACACGCTCAATATATCTTGCAACAAAGGATAGTTGTGTAATTTGTGTAATCGCTTCTGGTTGTCCAGGGATAGATGAAATAAATTCACGAATCGCCTTCCCATAAATTTCATCAACTGAATCATCCATTTCAGCAATTTGTTTAGCAAAAGTTAAATTTTCTTGCTCATATGCTTCTAATGCTAAATTTAACATCTTATGAGCAATCTCAAACATTTCCTCAAGATTATGCAAACTAACAACCACTTCTTTTTCACCAAGACGAATTGTTGATTTCGCAATATTAACAGCATGGTCTGCAATACGTTCTAAATCTGTCGCTGTTTTAATTGAAATGAAAATTCTTCTTAAATCACTTGCTACAGGCTGCTGCTTTGTAATAAGCATAAGCGCAAGGTCATTTATTTCCTCTTCTAAATTATCCATGCGATAATCCCCATCAATGACTTCTAACGCTTTCTCTACATCCCTGTTGTGAAGACCTTCCATAGCAATCAATAAAGCTCCACTTGCTAACTCACCAAGCTCGATCACCTTTTGCTGTAACGTTTTTAAATCACATTGAAACTGTTCTCTTACCATTGTTTCTTCCCCCTCAATATTATGTGCCCTTTTATATAAATCCCCTACCCAGCCTCTTGTATGTTTATTAAGCCTTGAGAAAAGAGAAATATTACTCCCCTATTTAAAATGAGGTGAAAATGAGAAATGCCCTCTGTTAAGAGGGCATTTACTCTTAGCCTTGCTAGCGATATCAACCAAATCTTCCTGTAATGTAGTCTTCTGTACGCTTATCTGCAGGTGTTGTAAATAATTTGTTCGTATCTGTATATTCCACAACTTCTCCACTTAAGAAGAAAGCAGTTTTATCTGAAATTCGTGCTGCTTGTTGCATGTTGTGCGTTACGATAACAATACTAAAATCTTTCTTTAACTCCTGAATTAATTCTTCTACTTTTGATGTTGAAATTGGATCTAGCGCCGATGTTGGCTCATCCATTAAAATTACGTCTGGCTCAATCGCTAAGCAGCGTGCAATGCATAGACGTTGTTGCTGACCACCAGATAAACCGTATGCATTATCATGCAAACGATCTTTTAACTCATCCCAAATAGCTGCGCCGCGCAAGCTATTTTCAACAATTTCATCAAGTGTTTTTTTGTCACGAACACCATGGATTTTCGGACCATATGCTACATTTTCATAAATAGATTTTGGGAATGGATTTGGCTTTTGGAACACCATACCCACATGCGTACGTAATTCTTCAACCGGATATGATTTATCAAATATGTTTCGTTCTCTATATTCGATAACGCCCGTAGTTCGAACGATAGGCACTAACTCTACCATACGATTTAGCGTTTTTAAGTATGTTGATTTCCCACAACCACTCGGACCGATAATCGCTGTTACTTCATTCTCATGAATACTTAAGTTGATATCTTTTAAAGCATGGTCTTCTCCGTACCATAAATTTAAATTTTTCGTATCAAATACTATTTTTTTTGGTGCTGTCTCAATCTTTTTCTCATTTTTCACCTGTACATTTACTACTGTTGCTACCATTTGAATTCCCCTTTCATCCACTTCCAACTTATTTTCGATTTCGTAACCATAAGACAAATATATTTATAAAGAGCAACAATCCTAGCAAAACAATCATCCCAGCTGCTGCTACATACTGAAATTCTTCTTGTGGTCTACTCATCCAATTAAAAATTTGAATTGGTAAAACCGTAAATCTATCAAACATACTGAACGGAACATAATTTGCAAAGGCAAGGGCCCCAATAACTAATAATGGTGCTGCCTCACCAATTGCTCTCGATACCGCTAACGTACATCCCGTTACAATCCCTGGCAAAGCGACTGGCAATACAATTCGATACATCGTTTGCCATTTCGTAGCACCTAATCCGTAAGAAGCCTCTAGTAATGAGCTCGGCACAGTTCTAATCGCTTCTTGACTAGCTACAACAACAGTTGGTAAGACGAGTAAACTCATCGTCAGTGCCGCTGCCATTATGCTCTCTCCCAAATGGAGAGCGTATACGAAAATAGTTAACCCGAGTAAACCAAACACAACGGAAGGTACCCCTGCTAATGTTTGATTATTTAATTCAATTAACTTTTTAAAAACGGACTCCTTCGCATAATGCTCTAAATAAAGAGCTGTTCCGACTCCAAATATAAAAGAGACTGGTATAACAATGCTCATAAATAGTATTGTCCCTGACAAAGCAGCGACAATCCCAGCTTCTCTCGGATTACGTGAGGCGAAGTTTGTAAAGAAATCTATTGAAAGATAACTTATACCTTTTTCAAAAATTTGAAAAAGCAATATAAAAAGTATTACTACTGAAAACAAAATTGCTATATAAAACAAACACTTGTAAATCCGATCCTTTAAAAAACGAGATGCCATATTTTCTTGTATGTTCTTATGGTTTAACATTCGCATATTATGTCACCCTCCTAAAACGGCGCATAATATATTGCGAAATGATATTCATAATAAAAGTAAACATAAATAACGTTGCACCTACAGCATACATGCTGTAATAAGTAATCGTTCCGTGCGGAGCATCACCTAAACTCACTTGTACAATATAGGCTGTTAATGTTTGAATAGAATGAGTCGGATCTATCGATACATTAGGTGTTGATCCAGCTGCAATAACAACAATCATCGTTTCACCAATTGCCCTGGAAGCTGCTAATATAATCGCTGCCATTATGCCCGTAAAAGCCGATGGAAACACCACTTGTTTTACCATCTCAAAACGAGTTGCTCCTAGCGCTAATGAGGCTTCTTTAATTCCTTTCGCTACAGCTCTCATCGCATCTTCAGAGAGAGACGCAATCGTCGGTATCATCATAAACCCTATAACAATACCTGGACTAATAGCATTAAAAAACTGCAAATCTGGTATAACCCGTTGTAAAAGTGGTGTGACAACTGTTAACGCGAAAAAACCATATACAATTGTCGGGATGCCTGCTAGTAGCTCTAACAACGGTTTTAATATTTTCCGAGCGCCATTCGAAGCATATTCGCTTAAAAACACGGCACAACCTAAACCAATAGGAATTGCTACGAACATGGCAATTGCTGTTACAAGGATTGTTCCACATATAAGTGGTAATATACCGAATTTTGGATCTTCAAAAAAAGGTAACCATTCCTTCTCTGTCAAAAAAGAATACAATGATATCTTTTGAAAAAACATGATTGTTTCATTTGCCAACGTAATAATAATTCCAAGTGTCGTTACAATGGACACGCTAGCAATGGCTTTTAGTATTAACGGAACAATTCGATTGATTCGCTGCGTTTTTTTTCTTCTATTTGTATTTCTCTCAATCAAATGTTGTACAGAAAATGCAATTTGACTTTTGTCATTATGAGCCAAAGATGAAAACCCCTTTCCACCCTGACATTACCTTTTTATTTCTGTTAACATTCGCAGCTGTTCATTATATTTTTCTTTTGGTAATTTTACATATCCGACCTCTTCAGCAAGGCTTCCAACATGCTTAATCATAAACTCCACATAATTTGCTACATTAATTTTATTTCTGATAGATGCATGATTCACATACGTAAATAGTGGCCTAGATAATGGCTTATACGTACCCGACTGAATGGTCTCTTTCGTTGGAAATACACCATCCACCTGTATTGCTTTTACCTTATCTCGATTGGCCATATAATAAGCATATCCTACAAAAGCAATGGCATTTTTATCATTCATAACCCCTTGCATAATAACTTGATCGTCTTCAGACAAAGAAACCGTTTTTACAAGGCGATTATTTTGTAAGACAACATTTTGGAAATAATCATAAGTACCAGAGTCTACGCCTGGCGCATAAAATTTAACTTGTTCACGAGGCCATGATGAATGAATTTGTGACCATCGTTTCAATCTTCCATTTTCACTCCATAATAGACGTAACTCGTCTATCGTCATATTGTTTACCCACGTATTTTGACGATTCACAACAATCGTTAGACCGTCATAAGCAACCTCAAATGGTGTAAATTGAATGAATTTTTTCTGCATTGCATTTTCTTCTACCGGTTTCATCAATCTCGAAGCATTGTTTATATCTACTTCTCCTTTACTGAAACGATTAAATCCTCCCCCTGTCCCAGAAATACTAATAGAAATTTTCACGTTTGGATGGGCCTTTGTATATTCCTCTGCTACTGCCTCTATAATGGGGAAAACCGTTGAGGATCCATCAACTCTCACTTCTCCCATTTCATTTGTAGCGAATGCAGTAGACATATTAAAACAAAGGAAACATGTCGATAATGTCAAAACTTTAATCGATGCGCTCATCCATTTCACGTGTTCTTCCTCCTAGAAGTAACCGGAAATAACAGGATTACAGATATAAGAATACTGCTAAACTATTAATTCGGTTTTAATTATTTGTAAAAGTTTTGTAAAGTCCCACAAAAACAACTGTATACACAAACTTTATTTTCACTTTTGTACTTTAGATGCAGGAAATTTTCTAATCATCCATAAAGCGAAACTTTAATCAGTGGGGGTTTTGTTCATCCCCCCACTGATTATTAGCCCTCACCAATCGGGCGTTTACGGGCAGCAGGGCTCCCACCTAACTTCTTTGCTCCAGCTGAATTTTGAGGTGGGAGTTTTACCGCCCTCAAACGCGGGATAAAACTGCTATCGCCTATCACACACAACAAACTTAGAGCGTATGCACTAATCTTGTTGTGTTCATCGTTTTTGAAACTACATGTTTTTTCAATATTTTATGCTTGTCCACATTTACTAAACCATATGCGTAAGGCATAAAAAAAAGCACACTATCTTTTCAGATAGTGTGCTTTTTTTACAACTTTTTTATTCATCATCTTGATTTTTATTTTTTTTCGCTTTTTCATCTTGCGGAGCTTCACCAGTTAATGCTTGTTTTTTCAAATCAAAGTAAGCGTCCATTATTTCACGACTGATATATCCATTAATCCCTGTTTTATCATCATGTACCCATGGCACAACAACAGAAAATGCTACTTCTGGATCTTCAAGTGGCGCATAACCTACTAATGTTAAGTTATATGTTTCAACACGCTCACCCTTTGCATTTCTACCAATCTCTTTATCTCCGCCATATACAGTTTGGGCTGTACCTGTTTTCCCAGCGGCTTTATACGGTGCACCTGCAAAGTATTTTGTAGCTGTACCACCTGTATCGTTAAACACTTGTCTAAATCCTTCTTGAACACGTTTAATTTGCGATTCAGGCATATCAATGCGATTTAATACTTTCGGTTCCATGGATTGAACAACTTTTCCAACTTCCTCTGGCTTCGCCGATGGCTGACGTATTTCCTTTACAACTTGCGGTTGCATACGATATCCACCATTCGCAATCGTCGAAATATATTGTGCTAATTGAAGTGGTGTATACGTATCATACTGCCCGATTGATAAATCTAATAAGAAACCTGGTTGATTTCCTTTACCTATTTGACCAGCAGTTTCATTTGGCAAATCAATTCCTGTTTTCACACCAAGTCCAAACTGACCAAAATAGTAACGCATAGTATCGAACGCACTTTTCGGAATATCTAACGTACCGCCTCGTACATATGGAACCCCAGCGATATTCATCGCTGTTTTAAACATATAAACGTTTGAAGACTGTTTTAACGCTGTAAGGTCATTAATATACCCCATCTGTTTCCAAGATGACTTCGTAGGTGTCCCTTTTAATTTAATTGGTTCATCTAACTGTACAGATCCAGGCTGAATCGCATCAGTTTGATACCCCGTAAGTACTGTCGCACCTTTTACAGTTGAACCCATCGGATAAGAACTTGTCATCGTTCCTAATGCAAAATCTTCTACTTTCGTTTCGCCGTCTTTATCCACTAATTGTTTCCCCGCCATAGATAAAACTTCACCATTTTTCGGATTCATCATTACAACGAATGCACGGTCTAAAAGAGGCTCGCTCCCTTTAAATCTCATTAAGTTTTTTGTAAGAATTTCTTCTACGCGCTTTTGTAATTTCATATCGATCGTTAAATTTAGATCGTTACCTCGTTGTCCTTGTGACACATTAATAGTTTCTAAAATATTACCCTCTTTATCTGTAACATTTCTTACTTCAGCTTTTGTGCCGTGTAAACTATCTTCGTACTGTTGCTCAAGGTAACTTTTTCCTACGCGATCATTACGATTATAATCACGAACAAGATAGTAATCTAGCCTTTCTCTCGGTAACCCTTCATCAGAAGAAGTTACACCACCAAGTACACTTCGGAACATATCGTCATACTTATATTTTCGCTCCCAGTCAACATTTGTATCTACGCCTGGTAATTTCGCTAAATTTTCACTAATAATCGCGTATTCTTCTTCTGTTGCACCTTTTTTAACGATTTGCGGCGTCATTGCATATCCGCTTTCCATCTTGCTTTTGATCGCCAATATTTCTAAATCTTTTGCTGACAATTGATTAATCTCTTCTTCTGTTACACGATTTCGTTGACGTTCATCTAGTTCTTTATCTTCAATTTTATTCGCTTTAAAATCTTCACGATCTTTTTTTGTGATTTTTGCTTCTGCTTCTTCTTTATGTAAAGCAAGCCAATAATCTTTCTTATCGCGATCTGTTAACTTATCTGTTGGGACTTCAATTAAATCTGCTAACTTTTTCGCCGTTTCTAAGCGATCTGCTGCAGTTGATCCCTTCATTTTTGTAAATGTAATTGTACGAATAGGCTCATTATCTACGACCGCTTCTCCATTACGATCAAATATTTTCCCGCGTGGTACAGGATTGCTTATCGTTGAATTTTCTTTTTTCTCAACTTCATTTTTATATTCCTCACCACGAACAATTTGTACGTATCCAAGCCTTACAATAACCGCGGAGAACATTAAAAACACGCAAAAAAACAACACGTTTAACCGAAAGGGAACGTGGGTTTTTTTCTTTGTCTGGTTCTTTTTCTGCTTCTTGCTCATACAAACCCCCTCTACCAACAGCTATGTAATGTGAAAGGGACACCTTCATACAGGTGCCCTCACTGCTGTCTTACATCTTTTTCTATTCTAGCATAAAACACGCGATAAGTTAACCTTCTGGTTCAGTTTGATTCTGTGTGCTCCCTTGCGCTACAACACTGGTTTTGTTCACATTCCCCTCATCATATTTGACATTTTTAACTGCAAAATAAATAAGGAAATGTCCAGCTCCTAAAATACATAGTAAGAAAGGTAAACTTTTTTCAGGCGGAAAAAATATGACAGCACATAAAAAACTTAAAATGGAACAAATTCTTCCAGCATTTAACCATAATTCCCTGACCACTATATATTCTACACGCCATTCTCTCGCCTGTTTTGCTCTACCAATTACATCGTATGTCATGGAGCCGTACGGAACGAGTAAAATAGGATATGCAACCGCAATACATGCTGCATAAATAAGTAATTTCGTATATGTAACATTAAAAATAACTAAAAATACAACCGCGTATAAAATAATACCGCCAAGTAAAATTGCTTTTTTTCGCCATTCTTTCTTTAACATACGAGCAACTAAATAATAGCATACAAATGATACTGCAGAATTCACTAAACTATATTTCCCTAGTGCTAACTCGCTACCAGATGCTAAATAGACATATACCGAAATAACGAAAATAAACGTTCCCTCTCTCAAACCTTGGAAGAAATGAGCGCGCGTAATTCTTCCCCAGTTTTCATCAACTTGCCGCTCTTTCAATACTTGCACAATTTCATAGCGTCCTTCACATTCCCTCTTCGATAAAAAAAAGCTTAGAACGACTGCAACCGCAAATAGCATTAACGAGAGGAAGAAAACGACAGTATAACCACTCCATTTTTCCATACGTGAAATTGTATATCCTGCTGCTATCGGTCCAATCATTCCAGAGAACGATGTAAGAAGTCCTAGAAAACCGTTAAAAAAATCTCTTGTTTCTGGTTCTGTAATCTCAAATGTTAACAAGTTAAAAGCGAGCCAATAAAAACCATAACCAACTCCTAAAAGGGCTCCCATTAATAAAATATAGTGAGATGCACTTTTTCCCGCTACTAAAACGACGATAAAAAAAACAGCTAACGTGCCTACACCGATTCTCAATAAAATCGAGCGATCAATACGTTTCGCTAATTTCCCGCCCACAAGAAATGTTAGAGGCTGCAATACAACGCTGGCCAAATTATACAAGCCCAGATTCACATAATTTTGTGTTTGCTTCCATAAATAAATGTTTACAAACGTATTCGATAAAGAAATTGCGAGCGTGTATAAACCTCCTATAACGAGCAATAATACTAAATCCCGATTCACTTCAACATCACCGATTACATGTTTCCACTTCATACACAACTCTCCTTTACTTCATGTTCTAGTCTTCCAAAAACAAGCTCAATTATGTAAAAGGAGAACATAGAAAAAAGCTAGGAGAAAACCCCCTAGCTTTTTTCTAGCTGTATTAACTTTAATTATTTTGCTTCTTGGTAAAGTTTTTCAGCAACGTTCCAATCTACAACGTTCCAGAATGCACCGATGTAGTCAGGACGACGGTTTTGGTAATTTAAGTAGTAAGCATGCTCCCAAACATCTAAACCGATAACTGGAGTTTTACCTTCAGTTAGAGGAGAATCTTGGTTTGGAGTGCTTGTTACTTCTAACTCACCATTGTTTACTACTAACCAAGCCCAACCAGAACCGAAGCGAGTTGCGCCAGCTTTTGCGAATTCTGCTTTGAATGCATCGAAGCTACCGAATTTCGCTTCAATCGCAGTTGCAAGTTCGCCTACTGGTTGTCCCCCGCCGTTTGGAGATAGGATTGTCCAGAAGAATGTATGGTTAGCATGTCCGCCACCATTGTTACGTACTGCTGTACGGATTGCTTCAGGTACTTCGTTTAAGTTTGCAACTAATTCTTCAACGCTTTTGTCAGCTAATTCTGCATGACCTTCTAAAGCAGCGTTTAAGTTTGTAATATACGTGTTGTGATGTTTTGTATGATGGATGTTCATTGTTTCTTTATCAAAGTGAGGTTCTAAAGCATCATACGCATAAGGTAAATTTGGTAATTCGTGTTTTGCCATTGTTATATTCCTCCCGGTTTATGTATTGTCACTACATATGTGACCTACAACTTCATTCTACCCTAATTGCCATAGGGTGCAAACAAATAAATCGCTTTGTCTTGCTATCATTAAAGTAGCAAAATTCCCACTTCTTTTCAATTAAAATGCTCATATATTCCGAAAAAAAGCTTCCTTCTACAAGGAAGCTTCCTGCTGACATAATAAACATATGAAATGGATATGGACCCTGTAGGACTCGAACCTACGACCGGACGGTTATGAGCCGTCTGCTCTAACCAACTGAGCTAAGGGTCCACGATTATGTATGTACCATTAAAAACAACTAAATTCCAATCGGATATATCGTTTGAAAAATGTAAGATAAATTTACCATATACGAAAGAAAAGTGTCAATTGTATTTTTCTCTACTAAAAGAAGTAAATTAATAAGAAGGAATTTAGTCCTCTCTACTATATGTAAATATAATATATCTTGAGCTTCTCTAGATTCGTACGTTACAATGATTTTATACATACATAAAGGAAGTGAATCTATGTCCATTTTTACACAGCTAGCAAAAAGCGTATATTCGCCTAAAGATATGGCGCTTTTCCGTTTTCAAAAAATCGGTAAAACCATTTTGTATATTATGCTTCTTTGCCTAATCACTACTATTCCAAGAACTTTCTTGTACGGTAGCGTTATTCAAGATGGTGTTAACATGGTAAATAAAGTAATCGAAAAAGATTTACCTGATTTTAAAATTGAAAATGGCGAGCTAACAGCTGATATTGATCAACCTATCGAAAAAGAAGATGGAAATGCCCTTTTCGTATTTGATCCAAATTCAACAGACTTAGAAAAATATCAAAATAAAACAGGTTTATTTGTTTTAAAAGATAAAGTAGTCTCCATGGGGAATGGTCAAACACAAACATACTCCTATAATGACTTATTAGGCGCATCTCTTGAGAAAAAAGATTTACAAGATTTCATTTCGTTATTTGACAGTATTTATCCAATCTTATTATTCGTTATTGGGTTCTTACTGTACTTGTTCCAATTATTTATTACCTTTGTAGGAGTTACATTGCTTGCCTTCATCGGTTCTGCGATGAGCGGTCAACGCAAATTATCTTATAAACAAGTTTGGACATTAACTGCTTACAGCTACACAATTCCAACAATCTTCTTTATGATTATGGATTTATGCAAAATAAACGTACCTGGCGCAACATTCATTTACATTGCAGTTGTTTTAATCGTTCTATACTTAACAATTAAAGAAGTTCCAAAGCCGAAAGAAAAACAAGAACTATAAAAAAATGCCTAAATAGGCATTTTTTTTTTGGACAAGCATATATTCCTAGCAAAGGAGTGAAGGATATGAAGAGATTAGGTGTACTCTTATTCGTGCTTGTCCTCGGTTATATATTTTATTACGACATAAAAATCGGTACTTTACCGATGTTAAGTTCATACAAAAAAACATCTGCTGCCCAAACGATAAAAAAAGAAAATACAGATACAAAACAAAATAAAGAGAAAGAAACAGAAAAAGAAACGGATACAGCTTATAAAGCAATCGAAGTAAAAACTGGCGATACAGTTCTTTCTATTACAGAAGCGATTAATAAGAAAAAAATTCCTTCTATTGAAAAAGTAATTGATGATTTTAAGCAATTAAATAAAAATACATCTGCTACAAAAATCCAAGTTGGAAAGTCTTATAAATTCCCCTTATATCAATAAGCAATCACTTAATCCTTGTCAATTACATAAAGGCGCTGATACAATAGTAAAAGTGAAACCGAGTACTTTGGTTTCTATAGCCCTTTCTCACACATACTATCATTGATGTAAGGGACTAAAATAAGAAACTTCTTTTATAAGGAGAGCGATCAATTCGTGAATGAAATGACTCAACGCACAAAAACACGTCCAGTTAAAGTCGGTAATTTAACAATTGGCGGTAACAATGAATTAATTATACAAAGTATGACGACAACAAAAACGCATGATGTTGAGGCTACAGTTGCTGAAATTAAACGTTTAGAAGAAGCTGGCTGTCAAGTTGTTCGTGTTGCTGTTCCAGACGAACGCGCAGCAAATGCTATTGCTGATATTAAAAAACAAATCAACATTCCACTTGTTGCTGATATTCATTTTGATTACCGCCTTGCTTTAAAAGCAATCGAAGGCGGCATTGATAAAGTACGTATCAATCCAGGTAACATTGGACGTCGCCATAAAGTAGAAGCTGTTGTAAATGCAGCGAAAGAGCGTGGCATTCCAATCCGTATCGGTGTAAATGCCGGCTCATTAGAACGTCATATTTTAGAAAAGTATGGATATCCAACTGCTGATGGTATGGTCGAGAGCGCACTGCACCATATTAAAATTTTAGAGGACTTAGATTTCCACGATATTATCGTATCAATGAAAGCCTCTGATGTTAACTTAGCAATTGAAGCATACGAAAAAGCTGCTCGCGCTTTTGATTATCCATTACATTTAGGTATTACAGAATCAGGAACATTGTTTGCTGGGACTGTAAAAAGCGCCGCCGGTCTTGGAGCAATTTTAAGTAAAGGCATCGGAAATACACTTCGTATCTCTTTAAGCGCTGATCCAGTTGAAGAAGTAAAAGTTGCACGTGAACTATTAAAATCATTCGGTCTTGCATCTAATGCCGCAACACTTATTTCTTGTCCAACTTGTGGTCGTATTGAAATCGACCTAATTAGCATTGCTAATGAAGTCGAAGAATACATCTCCACACTTAAAGTTCCAATTAAGGTTGCAGTACTCGGCTGTGCCGTAAACGGTCCTGGTGAAGCTCGTGAAGCTGACATCGGTATTGCCGGTGCACGCGGAGAAGGTTTATTATTCCGTAAAGGGCAAGTCGTTCGTAAAGTACCAGAAGAAACAATGGTAGAAGAACTGAAAAAAGAAATTGATGTAATCGCTGCTGAAATGGCTGCCGAACGAGAAAAAGAAAAAGAAAAACAAGAACAATAAAAAGAAGGTTGCCACAATTTTTGTGAGCAACCTTTTTTTACATTCAAATTAAAAACTCGTCAGTTATATAACTGACGAGCCCTCTCATTTTGCACATTTTGGGCAACGACCATATATTTCAAACTTATGCCCCGTTACCTCATAACCTTTAAAATCTTTATTCATAAAATCCATCGGGCAGGAATTAATCTCTTTTGTACCACCACAATCTAAACAAATGAAATGATGATGATGTTCCATAATGGAGCATGTAAAACGGAAATGCTTTTCACCATTTAATTCCGTTTGCTCTAAAACACCGACTTCAGCAAAAACCGTTAAGTTACGATAAATCGTATCAAAACTAAGTCCTGGATAATCACCCTTCATATGCTCTAAAACATCTTTCGCAGTTAAATAACGATTATGAGCTGCGAATAATCTCAGCATTTCTTCCCTTTTCCCTGTATGTTTGTATCCCTTTTCCTTCATTAGGCGTAAAGCTTCTGTTAGATTCATACCTATCCCTACTTTATGCAGTTTTTTTCTTTTTCCATAAAATTGCACCAATTAAAATAAGAACCGCTATCATAACAATTGTACCACCTGGAGCTAAATCAAGTTGATACGAAGCAAACATTCCACCAATTACTGCAATTTCACCAAATAAAATGGAAAAGAAAATTGTTTGTTTAAATCCTTTTGCAATACGAATACTTGCTGCAACTGGTAACGTCATTAAAGATGATACGAGAAGAACACCTACAACACGCATTGATACCGCAATTACAAGAGCAACTAATATAATGAAGATAAAGTGAATCCACTTTGCACTTAAACCGGTTGATACAGCGTATTCCTCATCAAATGATAGTAAAAACAACTCTTTGTATAATAAAACAATCGTCGCAATAACAACAATTGCTACTATACCAATAATAATTAAATCCGCACTTGTTACAGCACTTACACTACCAAATAAATAACTAAATAAATCCGTATTGAATCCATTAGCAAGTGAGATGAAGATAACTCCAATCCCCATCCCTGCTGAAAGTATAATCGGGATTGCTAACTCTTGATAATGTTTATACACAGTACGTAATTTTTCAATTAGCAATGCTCCACCGATTGAAAAAAACATCCCCATATATAAAGGGTTTAAAAACCCACCGGTAAAGATTGTCTTTTCAAGTAATAAACTCGCTGCAATTCCTGATAACGTCACATGACTTAATGCATCCGCAATAAGCGACATGCGGCGAATTACAACGAACACGCCGATAAGTGGTGCGACAAGCCCTATTAAAATACCAGCGTATAAGGAATTACGTAAAAAATCATATTGTAAAAAATCCTGTATCATTATATCCTCCCGTGATGCCCATGTTCATGTTCTAAGCGATGAACATGATGTCCATATAAAATCGACATTTCTGCATCTTCTAACTCTCGGAATTTCTCTACATTCCCATGGAAATGTAAATGCTGATTCAAACATGCAACATGCGTCACCTTCTCTGTTACAGCACCCATATCGTGCGTAACAAGAATTAACGTAATTCCCAATCTTTTGTTTAAATCCTCTAGTATCTCATAAAAACTTGCCACATTTTTCACATCAATCCCAACAGTAGGCTCGTCCAAAATAAGCAATTCCGGATCACTTACAAGTGCACGAGCAATAAATACACGCTGTTGTTGTCCACCAGAAAGTTCTCCAATGTTGCGACCTCGAAACTCGCTCATACCTACATCAGCAATCGCTTTTTCTACTTTCGCATTATCGTCTTTCGTAAAAAAGCGAAAAAGCCCTTTTTTCGAAACGAGCCCCATTGAAACAACCTCGAAAACAGTTGCCGGGAAACCTGAGTTAAAGCTACTTGCCTTTTGGGATACATAACCAACTTTATTCCACTCTTTAAATTTCTTACTATCAATGCCAAACAATCTAATACTTCCTTGCTTTGGTTTTAAAACACCCAATAAGCATTTAAGTAAAGTCGATTTCCCTGAACCATTCGGTCCAACTAAACCTAAAAAAGCTCCCTTCGGAACTTGCAAATTAATATCTTCTAACACGTTGCGATCTTCATACCGAAACGTTAATCCTTCTATTTCCAATATATTATTCATAGCATCTCACCTATTTTAATTCAGAATGATTCCGATTTATCTCTATTTGAATTATAGTACAGCTTATTATAGTTGTAAACCAATCTGCCTAAAATATATTCTTTATTTCAAGAAACCTTATTATTATAACAAAAAGCAGAGAATAATTCTCTGCTTTCAAAAGATATTACAATTAACTTTTTAGTGAATTGCTGATTTAAACTTACCACCATTTGTCTCTTGTGTATTCATAATCGTAACAAATGCGTTTTCATCAATTTCATGCACAATTGATTTTAACTTCGTCACTTCCAGACGTGTTACAACTGCATAAATAACTTCTTTTTCTTTATCTGTATAGCCACCTTTAGCAACAAGTTTTGTTGTTCCACGACCAAGGCGGTGTAAAATCGCATTTGATACTTCCTCATATTGATCCGATACTATTAAAACTGCTTTCGTTTCGTCTAATCCTTGAATTACCGTATCAATTGTTTTGAATGCGATATAGTACGTCATAACAGAATACATCGCTTGTTCAACACCAAAAACAAATGCTGCCCATGCAAAAATGAATAAGTTTACAAACATTACGAATTCACCAACAGAAAACGGTAATTTCTTCGTTAATAGAATTCCCATAATCTCGGTCCCGTCTAACGATCCACCATGACGAATAACAAGTCCTACACCAATCCCTAAAATAAGACCGCCGAAAACTGTTGCTAAAATCGGCTCTGTTGTAAATGGCGGGATAGCATGCAACGTTGATTCAATAAATGCTAAAGCTACAATTCCAAATGCTGAAGATAACATGAATGTTTTTCCAATTTGCTTATACCCGGAGTACATAAAAGGAATGTTGAGGATAACAACTAAAGTAGAAAAGCTTAACCACCAAATATTAGGAGTAAGATAATCTAATATAAGAGAAATACCAATAATTCCACCATCAATAATTTTATTTGGCATTAAAAACAGTTCAATCGCTACCGCCGCACACGCTGCCCCAAAGACAATCATAACTAAACGATATACAAGATGAATAACACTTTCTTTTCGATGTTGCTTTTTTTCCATAAGTCCTCCTTATACTCTTTATCTATAGTTTTGTTCTTATATTATAACATAAGCTTCTTTTCCCCATTGAAAAAATGCACCTTGATACGAATATGTACAAGCTATGCTTACATATATTTCGATAGAAGAACGTGTGAAGGAGGACAACACGATGAACCTCATTAAACAAATTGTGAACAAAAAATTAAATCATATTTCTACAAAAGAACTATTGAAATATAGTAAAGAATACGAAGTTCCAATCACAACTGCACAAGCTGATAAAATCGTTTTACTTATGAAAGGGAAAAACATTAACATTTACGATAATACCGAGCGACTAGATTTGTTAAAACAAATCGCTAAAGTAACTACTCCTGCCACTGCCCAACAAGTAAATATTTTATTTCAGCAGCTATTAAAATAAGGAGGGGAAAATCCCCTCCTTATTGCTCTTTAATTTTTTCAAGAATTCCTTCATCAAAAGTACCATTTTTCAGCATTTCGATTTCTAATTTATATGGTGGCTTCTTATCTTTTTTATCTTCACCTACATACGGCGTTTCAAGAATTTTTGGTACGTGCGTAAGTTGTGGGTGATGCACAATTTGATGCAATGCCTTATAGCCAATATGACCAAAACCAATATTTTCATGACGGTCTTTTCCAGCTCCGCGTACATTTTTGCTATCGTTAATATGAAGTACTTGTAAACGATTTATCCCAACAATTTTATCAAATTCGTTTAACACACCGTCAAAATCATTTACAAGGTCATAACCTGCATCATGCGTATGACACGTATCAAAACATACAGATAGTTTTTCATTATATTTCACACCATCAATAATTTTCGCAATTTCTTCAAAGCTACGACCGCATTCCGTTCCCTTTCCTGCCATCGTTTCTAACGCAATGTTAACCGTCTGCTCTGGCGTTAATACTTCATTAAGCCCTTTAATAATTTGTTGAATACCAGCATCTGCTCCTGCACCAACGTGCGCACCTGGGTGAAGAACGATTTGTTTCGCTACACCTAATGCCGATGTTCTTTCAATTTCCATGCGAAGGAAGTCTACACCTAATTGGAATGTTTCTGGCTTCGTCGTATTCCCAAGATTAATAATGTATGGCGCATGTACGATAATTTCTTCAATACCGTTTAGTTCCATATGTTTTCTTCCTGCTTCTATGTTCAATTCTTCAATTGGTTTTCTTCGTGTATTTTGCGGTGCACCTGTATAAATCATAAACGTCGTTGCACCGTATGAAACAGCCTCTTCACTTGCTGCTAATAACATTTTCTTACCACTCATAGAAACATGAGATCCAATCTTTAACATACAATCACCTCTTCAATATACAATAGATATAATGATAGCATAATTTGTAGAAATATGTAGCGAATTGTTTGTTCACACAAAAGGCACTACATAAATTAAACGGACTATTCAAACAATCTGAACTCTATACTTAAATTAACCCAATAAAGCGAAACTTTAGTCAACGTTTTTTCTACCCCTCACTAATTATTAGTCTACATTAATCGACTTTCTCTCAAGCAGTGAGATAAAAAAAAATAAGGGAAATCCCTTATCTTTTTTTATTGCTATATTTTTTCTTCACTTTGTCACGTTCTGTTGCAAGTTTTCGTTTATAGTTTGGTTTTACTTTTTTCGGCTTCTTAACAACTTTTGTTGCCATAACATCTAGTCCATCACTTGGTTTTTTACGGCTCTTACGACGACGACGGTCACCTAAATCCGCCCATTCATCTCCGCGTAAATCTACATGTTTAAACTCGATATGACGTTGTTTTTCCAAACTATCTAACGCTTCTTCATTTGCTGGATCATAAATCGTCACTGCAATACCTGAATGACCCGCACGTGCAGTTCTTCCAACACGGTGAACGAAGAAATCTAAATCTGGTGGAAGTTCATAGTTAATAACATGGCTAATTCCTTCAATATCAATACCGCGTGCCGCCAAATCTGTTGCGACAATGTATTGGAACTCTAAATCACGAACTTGTTTCATCATTTTTCTACGATCACGTGGTGATAAATCACCGTGTATACGCCCTACTTTTAATCCACGTTCTGCTAATCCATCGGCTACTTCGTCAGCCTTCTTCTTTGTGTTTGTAAAGACAATTGCTAAATATGGTTTAAATTGAAGTAGCATATTTTTCACTAATTCAGTTTTATTACGGTGTCTTGAAGGCACAAGGTAATGATCAATATTTCCTGCTGCAACTTGCTTCGGATTAATATGAATATGTTCTGGATTCTCCATATATTTCTTCAAAAATGGTTTTAATTTTTGAGGAATTGTTGCAGAGAAAACTAACATTTGCAGATTTTTAGGCATACGTGCCGCAATTTTATCTACATCTTGAATGAATCCCATATCAAGCATTAAGTCCGCTTCATCGACAATAATAGTATCCGCTTTATAAACAAATAGCGCCTTTTCTTCTACTAAATCTTTAATACGTCCTGGCGTTCCAACTACAATATGAGGTTGTTTTTTCAACTTTTCAATTGATCGTTGTTTATCAGTTCCACCAATTAAACAGCGTGCTGTAATCATTTGATCTTCTGCACAGAACTTTGTTAGTTTCACAATTTCTTCGTAAATTTGTTGTGCTAACTCACGAGTAGGCGCTGTAATAACAAGTTGTACCTCTTCACGACTTGCATCAATTCTGTTTAATGTAGGAAGTAAGTATGCATGTGTTTTCCCAGAACCAGTTTGGGATTGTCCAATTATACTCACACCTTTTTTCACGACCGGGAAAATTTTCTTTTGAATTCCTGTTGGCTCTGTAAAGCGTAGTTCACGAACTGCATCTATTAAAAATGGTTTAAAATCATACTGTGTAAAAGTTTGTAGTGTCATAAGTTACACCTTCTTTCTAAAATTTCTACTGCGCACAAATCAGTCAAGTCTACATTATATCGAAATCTACAAGTAAAATCCATCTTTAGTTTAGGTTTTTATCTCAAAAACTAACCTTCTTTCCTTCCATTGCATATTGTATGTGTATATACCTAACTGAAGAAAGGAGGATTTCCCACATGTTTCCGAAATCCCCTATAAGACAAATGTATCCGAATCGAGGACAACAATCTTACACACCATATCCGATTCCACAACTACCACCGATGGCTCAAAAAAAGAAAGGTTTCCTTGCTAAACTCTTTAAAAAACACGATCCAACCGAACCTTTCATGCAAATGGTCCCTCCTTATCGACAAATGGAAGGGCCACCGATGATGCACCAACAACCGCCGCCCCAATATCAACAGCAACAGCCATACCAACAACAATATACACAACAATATACACAACAATATCAGCCATACATGCAGCAATATCCAGAGCAGATGATACCACCTCAAATGTATGAATCAAATGATACACGTGGTGCTGCGTCAGCTACAACTGCAGCGGCATCTAGCAGCGGCATCGGTAGTTTTTTTTCAAATTTAATTTCGAACCCAACTAATATGATAAATAATATCGAAAAAGTATCTCAAGTCGTGCAATCTGTCGGTCCTGTTGTCGAACAGTACGGTCCCATTATGCGTAGTCTACCAAGCATTGTTAAAATCCTCACCTCTGGAAAAAGTACGGAAGAAAATCAAACTGAAGATGCAACAGAACAGGTTGAGGTAGCAACTCCACCTCCTCCACCTCCAAAAAGGAAACGAAAAAAAATAGTGCTTGAACCGGTAATAGAAAAAGAGGTTCCGAAAGAACCCGTTCAACAATCAGCAACAAAACCAAAACTATATGTGTAACAATCCTTTGTTTTCTATCCACTCCTCCTTTATAATGTAATGGACTATGCACAAAAGTATCCCTTGTTTAGAAGGAGAGGATTACTCACATGAAGATTGTTAAAATTTCCCCTCGTGGTTATTGCTACGGTGTTGTTGACGCAATGGTTATTGCACGTAACGCCGCATTAGATAAATCATTACCGAGACCCATTTATATTTTAGGTATGATTGTTCACAATAAGCATGTCACAGATGCTTTCGAAGAGGATGGCATCATTACATTAGACGGTCCAAGTCGATTAGAAATTTTAGATAAAATCGATTCTGGTACTGTTATTTTCACTGCACACGGTGTTTCTCCAGAAGTTAAACAACGTGCAAAAGAAAAAGGTTTAACGACAATTGATGCAACTTGTCCAGATGTTACAAAAACACATGACCTTATCGAAGCAAAGAAAGCTGAAGGATACCATGTCATTTATATCGGCAAAAAAAATCATCCAGAACCAGAAGGCGCAGTTGGTATCGCACCTGATATCGTTCATCTTATCGAAAAAGCTGATGATTTAAAAACACTAGAAATTCCAACGGATAAAATTTTAGTTACGAATCAAACAACAATGAGTCAATGGGATGTTCAACATTTAATGGAGGACATTCAGAAAAAATTCCCAACAGCAGAATTCCACAAGGAAATTTGTTTAGCAACTCAAGTTCGCCAAGAAGCTGTCGCTAAACAAGCTGATGTTGCAGATTTAACAATTGTTGTCGGTGATCCGAAAAGTAACAACTCAAACCGTTTAGCACAAGTATCACAAGAAATCGCTGGTACGACAGCATACCGCGTTGCAGACGTAAGTGAAATCCAATTAGAATGGCTACAAGGTGTAGAAAACGTAGCTGTTACAGCAGGTGCTTCTACTCCAACGCCAATTACAAAAGAAGTTATTGCTTTCTTAGATCAATATGACCCAATGAATCCAGCTACATGGGAAAGAATTCGAAAAGTACCACTTCAAAAGATACTACCTCGTGTAAAAGTGAAAAAAGAACAATAATAAAAACCGTTGCCTACATGAGCAACGGTTTTTATTTTTCTTATACAAATGTGAATGGATCTGTATGTAACTGCGAAGCGTGAATGTGTACATTGAATTTCTTCACATCTACTTTTTCTTGCAATTGTTTTTGTACACCTTGCTTCATTACTTTTTCAACGTTATGTCCTGGATCGACTATATTTAAACCAATCATCATCGCATCGTGAGCAACATGATAATACATATCACCTGTTACATATACATCTGCTCCTTTAAATTTCGCTTGGTTTATATATTTATTACCGTCACCACCAAGTACAGCTACTTTACGCACCTTATCATCTAACTTTCCAACAACTCTTGCACCCTTTACATGTAATGATTGTTTCACATGTAAAGCAAACTGCTCAAGCGTCATTTCTTCTTGTAAATACCCTATTTTACCAAGACCTAATGTTTCACCTTTATTATCAAGCGGATATACATCATATGCCACTTCTTCATATGGATGGGCTGCCAACATCGCTTTAATAACTTTTCTTTGTAATGAAGCTGGAATAATCGTTTCGACACGTATCTCTTCCACACGTTCTAACTGCCCAGTTTCTCCGATATAAGGATTTGTACCTTCTTGAGGGATAAACGTACCTACCCCTTCGCTACCGAACGTACAGTGGCTATAATTACCGATATGACCTGCATCCGCATCTCCAAGAGCTTTGCGCACTTCTTCTGCATGGGTTACTGGAACAAATACAACAATTTTTTTCATTTCTTCTGCATATGTAGGAGCTAATACTTCTGTATTTTGTAACCCTAACGCATCAGCAAGTAAATCATTTACCCCGCCCTTAGCAATATCTACATTTGTATGTGCGGCATAAACCGCAATATCATTTTTAATACACGTTTCAATAATTCTTCCGTACGCCTTATCTGTATGAATCGCTTTTAATGGATTAAAGATTAAAGGATGGTGCGCTATAATGATATTCGCTCCTAATTGGATCGCCTCGTCCACAACTTCCTCAGTTACATCTAACGCGATTAATACGTGCTGGACAGGTTTATTAAGCGCTCCAATCTGTAAGCCAATCTTATCCCCTTCCATCGCTAAATGCTTCGGATACATACCTTCAAACAAAGAAATAATTTCATGACCATTCGGAATTTTACTCATGATAAAACCTCTCCTATCATTTTCATTTTCGCTTCTACTTCTGCACGCTTCGCTTTTGTCTCTTCAGACTCTGCTGCACGTTCTAACTGTTTTAAAATATTTTGGAAGTTTTTCAATTCCCCTTCCCACTTTTCAACAAAAGCTTCACTTTTTTCTTTTATTAAAAATGGACCCATAAACAATTCAGCTTGTTTATTTTCAGAGTAAGGTACTGCTGTATCTCCTCGCTCTCCGACTAAAATCTCGTAAATCTTTCCGTCTTCTATTACAATTTTCTCACGGATAAGCTCCCATCCATTTTCAATAAACCATTCACGGATATGGTGTGCTGCAATATTCGGCTGTAAGATTAAACGTGTTACACCTTCTAATTTTTCTTTACCACTTTCTAAAATGTCACGAATTAACGCTCCACCCATACCAGCAATCGTAATAACATCTACTTCTCCTGGCACTATAACAGCTAATCCATTCCCTTTACGAACGTCTACTTTATCTTGTAAGCCACTTTCAGCTACAGTTGCTTGTGCAGAGCGAAATGGTCCATCTACAACCTCTCCTGCAACTGCTTTTGTAGCAATATTATTTATAATTGTATAACACGGTAAATACGCATGATCCGATCCAATATCAGCTACTGTAGAGCCTACCGGAATCTCCCTCACAACTTCTTCTAATCGTTTCGAAAGCTTTACTTCATTCATGTATTTCCATTACTCCTTCTCTTCTCAGTCTGTCTCCATGATAATGAATTTATAGTAGTTGTTGCAAGTCCATAACAATACTTCAATTCTCTATTACTAATCGTATTTTAGATAGTATAGAAAAACAAGCCTTTTGCAAAAAGCAAAAGGCTTGTTTTTCTATACTTTATTTTTTCTTCGATAACCAATCAGCTACTTTTGCCGCTTGATCAGCTGGAACTATATTTGGCGGCATATTTCCTTTTCCTTTTGAAATAACTTCTTTAATTTCATCTTTTGAAAGTTTCCCACCAATTTTTTGTAAATTAGGGCCTACCGCTCCTTGTAACTGATCACCATGACAGCTCGTACAGCTTTGCTTTACAATATCCTCTGGCTTTGATGCTGTTTGTGCTGGTTTCCCACCATTTTTTGCATCAGCTAACTCTTTAGATTTATTTAGCCCCTGAAATGAAAATACAAACATAACGATAATACCTAATGCTGCAATAAGAGCGAACGGAATCAACGGATTACGTTTCATATCTCTTCTCCCCCCTCTATACCGCTAAATAGTTAGATGATTCAGTCATTTATATTGTACTTGAAAACGCCCTATCAGAAAAGAGCAAACTACTACTTGTTAAAAATATTCCGTAAATTCATTTTATTGATTTTCACTATTATATCGCATATTATTTCGATAATTACTAACGTTTCTCATCATATTTTTTACTTTTCTACATATTATTTTGTATATAATAAACAAAATAAATCGAAAAATCGAAAAATGAGCATTTGCAAATCAAAAGACAATTCTGTAAAATAAATTACAAGAAATTGTAATCGTTGCCGATAGCTAAATTTTAACAAAAATTAACAAAACAAAAAAGTTTACTTCACAAAAGTGAAGTAAACTTAAAGGTAGCCTATTCTAAGAAATCCTTAAGACGCTTACTACGGCTTGGATGTCTTAATTTGCGAAGTGCTTTCGCTTCAATTTGACGAATACGTTCTCTCGTTACGCCGAATACTTTCCCAACTTCTTCAAGCGTACGAGTTCGTCCATCATCTAAACCAAAACGAAGACGCAGAACATTTTCTTCACGATCTGTTAGTGTATCTAACACATCTTCTAATTGTTCTTTTAGCAATTCATACGCTGCATGGTCCGCAGGCGATGTTGCTTCTTGGTCTTCGATAAAGTCACCTAAATGGGAGTCGTCTTCTTCACCAATTGGTGTTTCAAGAGAAACTGGCTCCTGTGCAATCTTTAAGATTTCGCGTACTTTTTCTGGAGCAAGATCCATTTCTTCACCAATCTCTTCAGGAGATGGTTCGCGTCCTAGATCTTGTAATAATTGACGTTGTACACGGATTAACTTATTAATTGTTTCAACCATATGAACTGGAATACGAATTGTTCGCGCTTGGTCTGCAATCGCACGTGTAATAGCTTGGCGAATCCACCAAGTTGCATACGTACTAAATTTAAAACCTTTACGGTAGTCGAACTTTTCAACTGCCTTAATTAGACCCATATTTCCTTCTTGGATTAAGTCTAAGAAAAGCATACCGCGGCCCACGTAGCGCTTTGCAATACTTACTACAAGACGTAAGTTTGCTTCTGCAAGACGGCGTTTTGCTTCTTCATCGCCTTCTTCAATACGTGTCGCAAGTCGAATTTCTTCTTCAGCAGATAGTAAGTCTACACGACCAATTTCTTTTAAGTACATACGAACAGGGTCATTGATTTTCACACCTGGCGGCACACTTAAATCATTAAGGTCAAATTCTTCTTCCGTTTTTGTAATTTGACGATTATTAGGACCTTCGTCGTTGTCATTGTCACCAACTAAGTCAATCCCTTGTTCACCTAAATATTCATAGTATTCATCCATTTGATCGGATTCAATTTCAAATCCATTCATGCGTTCTGCAATCTCTTCATATGTAAGAACGCCACGTTTTTTTCCGAGCTCAGTGAGTTGTTCTTTCACTTGCTCAAGGGTCATTTCAGTTTCAATTTGTTTAGAACGAGCTGGTTTATCAGCCATCTGTTCCCCTCCTTACGCGAGATACAAACATTCATTATACTAAAACTTTATCGAAAAAGCTATTTTCTTGCTTTTTGACTTTGTAAATATGCCACATAATATTTAGCAGCCTCTACAGGATCTGTTTTTTCCATTTGTTTTACTTTAAAGATAATTTCCATCTTTTCAAGTTTTTCTTTATGGCGTCTTAGCGCCTCCAAATGACCTTGTAACGCTTCTTCTGTGTACTCTGGATTAATAAATTCATCCGTCGAAATATCAGTAATAATATTTTTCAACTTTTCATCAGAGAGCCAACTTAAAAATGTTCCGACTGAAGGTTCATTTCCCTTTTCATAATATGCGTATAGTTCATATAAAATCCCTTTATGTTCTTCTGTATAAAAATCTTCTATATGAGGTTCCATACGCACTGTCACTTCTGCACTTTGCAACATATGGTAAATAATTTCTCTTTCTGCCCTTTCAAAACCTGTTAATTTCGGTTTCGTTTGAACAATTTGAGATGGCTTAGAAACCTGCTTTATTTGTTTTTGCTGTACCTTTTGTTCTTTGCGATATTGGTGCAATTGATTCAAAAGTGTTTCCATTGAATACGAAAATTCTTGCGATAATGATTTTAAATATGATTCCGCCTGCATCGCATCCTGTAGCAATGATAACTCTTTTAAAACACTTTTTACATATTCTTCTTTGCCAGACTCATCTTGCAAATTTTTCCCTAAACGCAAATAATTTATTTTGAAACCAACAAAACTTATACTTGATTTCACAAGATTTTCAAAAGCGGTTGTCCCATATTGTTGCACATATTCATCAGGATCAAGCTTATCTGGCAAGGATGTAACTTTCACTTGGCAACCAACTTGCAATAGTAATTGCCCTGCTTTCATCGTCGCTTCTCGCCCTGCTTTATCACCATCATAGCAAAGAACAACAGTTTCAACGTTACGTCGCAGAAGTTTCGCTTGTTCTTCAGTTAAAGCTGTTCCCATTGTCGCAACAGCTTCTTCCACACCACTTTTCACCGCGGCTAGTACATCGGCATAACCTTCAAAAAGGACAACCTGCCCACGTTTTCTAATAAACGGCCTTGCTTGGTGGAAATTATACAACAGCTTACTTTTGTAAAAAATCGGTGTTTCAGGACTATTCAAATATTTCGGAGTGTCATCGCCTAATGCCCTTCCACTAAACGCTATCACCTTACCTTGTAAAGTATAAATCGGAAACATAACTCTTCCGCGGAAGCGGTCATAATGACTGCCATCCTTCTCACTTCTTACAAGAAGGCCAGCCTGTTCCATACTAGATAGCGACAAACCTCTTTTTTGTAAAATTTTCGTTGCTGCATCCCAAGCTTGTGATGCATAACCAATTTCAAATTTCTCAATCATCTCTTTTGTAATACCACGTTTTAATAAATATGAAAGTGCTTCATTTCCTTCTTCTGTATTTACTAATAAATGATGATAATACTTTTTCAAAAGTTCATGAGCCTGTTGCATGATGACAGTGTCATCAGATATGTCTTCTTGTTGTTGTTGTCCTTGCCCTGATTTATATTCTGCAACTGCAATTCCATTTCTTTCGCCAAGCTTTTGAACAGCCTCTGTGAAAGCAAGTCCTTCCATTTTCATAAGAAAAGAAAATACATTTCCACCTTCTCCACATCCGAAACAATGAAAAATTTGCTTATCAGATGAAACAGAGAATGAAGGAGAATTCTCACCATGAAATGGACAAAGGCCGAAATAGTTACGCCCCTGCTTTCTAAGTTGAACATACTCACCAATCACTTCTACAATATCGGATGATGTCCGAATCTGTTCAACAACTTCTTCAGGAATTCTGTTCCCCATAACTCCATCTCCGTGTCGTATTTTGTATTCGATATAAATTAAAAGATTCCTTTATAATTCGACAATATTTTTCTAAATTTGTTAGAAAGTACTGTCGATCACATTGTGTAAACGATTTTGGACCTTTCGTATAAGTCCCCAGTCTGCGTAAATTCGCAGATACATACTACTATATAAAATTGTATACATTTGCTCATCTGTTACAAATGTATCTCCTGGAGACAATACATATACTCCTTTTTCACAAGAAGACTAGCAAGAAGCACTATAGCCTGTATGATCATGAGATCTGTAGCTTTTGCATGTTAATAAATATAACAGTCAACTTCATCTTGCTCAGAATCTACATAGACCCAATTACCTTGCTGTTTTCTTGAACGATGAGCATAGGATACGACAAACAAAATTTCGACATAAAATTTTGTTCCAACTTGCACAATTGCATTCTTCACGGGATACGCATCTGCATCAAATAATATCTTATCTGATGTTTTGCATATTTCTGTATTCTACATCCCTTCTGTGAATCCTTCCATAATGTGCGTTTTCTTGTCTAGATTTTGTCGATTTAACGTAAATACATGTCTTTTTCGAAAATCCTATCCCTAGTTTATTCTGAAAAATTAAAGTCTAAACGTAAAATATAGGTTTTTATCACAATTTTTTATTATAATATATTTTCTTCAACTACGCTACATATCCCTTTAATTTTCATCTTACACTTAAAGATAACGAAATCGTTCCTTTAGCATAATTAAAAAACAGAAGAATATAAGTATAACCATTCCGCTATATTCTATTACTAAGCCAAAAGTTCATGCTCTACTTCGCATCTTCCTCTAACGCCTTCTCACGAGCGAAAAAAGCACATTCACCTTTGGTAAATGTGCTAAAACATTTTTTGGTTTTGCACTGCATTCACAATAATATTTGCTGTTTCTTCAATTGCCTTATTTGATACATCAATCACTTGACAATTTATTTTACTAATTACTTCCTCAAAATGATCAATTTCTTCTTGAATACGATTAATATTTGCATATGTTGCTCCATCACTTAATCCAAGTGATTTCAATCGTTCTTTTCGAATATGATTTAACTTATCTGGTATAATTTTCAAACCGAAACATTTCTCTTTTGCCACTTGATATAATTCCTCAGGCGGATCCACTTCCGGTACAAGTGGTACATTAGCAACTTTCAAACGTTTGTTATGCGCTAAATATTGTGAAAGTGGTGTTTTTGATGTACGTGAAATTCCAATCAACACGATATCAGCTTTTAAAATACCACGTGCATCCCTACCATCATCATACTTAACTGCAAATTCAATCGCTTCAATTTTTTTAAAGTACTCTTCATCTAATCTTCGAACGACACCTGGCTCATACCTTGGTACTTGCCCTGTAATTTCTTCAATTTGATCGATAAGAGGTCCGATAATATCGTATGCCTCTACTCCTTCTTTTGCCGCTTCTGCCAATAAATATTGACGCATATCAGGCTTTACTAACGTAAAACAAATAAGCGCTTGATTGCTCTTGGCAATCGAGATTACTTCTTTTAATGTCCCTGTATCTTCTACATACGGTACACGCCTAATATCAGGAGCGAATGGGAACTGTCCCATTGCCGCTCTAACAACCAAATCAGCCGTTTCTCCTACAGAGTCAGATACGACATATACGATTTTATTATCCATTACATTACCTCACTTTAAACAAATTACACTTATTCGTTATTTACTAAATTTACAAACGCACGTGTAATATTTGTTTTTGTAATTCGTCCAATCACTTCTAAACCTTGTTTCGTATCCTTCACAACCGGCATCGCATCAATCTGTCTTTCTATTAATTCCATCGCAATATCATATAAAGAATCCTCCCTGCGACACATCGCAATGTTTGGCATCCTTGTCATGATAATATTAACCGGAAGAGAGGTTAAATCCTGCTTTCCTAAGCTAGCTCGTAATAAATCTTTACGAGATACAACGCCAACTAATAAAGTAGCTTGATCTACAACAAATAATGTACCAACGTCCTCTAGAAACATAGTACAGATTGCATCGTATACTGATACATTTTTATCAATTACAGCCGGTCTAGATTGATAATCTTGCACTTTAATTTTCTTAACAGCTTCAGATAATAGCTGTCCCCCGGTTTTACCCGTATAAAAATAACCTACACGTGGACGCGCTTCTAAATAACCAGCCATCGTTAAAATTGCTAAGTCTGGTCTTAGCGTTGCACGTGTTAAACCCAATTGCCCAGCAATTGACTCCCCTGTAATAGGACCGTGATCTTTTACAATCTGAATGATATGCTCTTGCCGTTTATTCAGCTCTATGATAATCACCACCTTTAATGCACAACGAAAAAAGTTATACTATCTCTTAAATATTATATACTAAATATGCTATTCGAAAAAGAAAGTATGTAAAAAGGACCGTATACGGCCCTTTTTATATTTGAAACTTATCAAGTTGTTCCAAGAAACGCCTTGTTTTCAAATAAATCCCACAATATTCGTCATAATATGTATTCAATACTGTGCGCATTTGTTTTTTTGTACTATCCTTCACCGATACATTACCGAGCCGGTGTAAATCAAAGTGAAAAAAGAGACGTAATAATTTATGAACAGCCTCTCCCACCGGAATACGATACGGATCTTGCTCCGCATGACGCGAGCACAGAAAACCGCCTTCCCGGACAGAGAAGGCGACAAAATCTGTTTCTTGATGACAAATAGCACATGTATCAAAGTACGGGCGCATCCCTAATACCGGAAGCATTTTCGTTTGATAAATTAATGATAATACTTCTGGATCAACACCCTCACACATATAATGCAACGTTTGATATAACATTTCAAATAAATACGGATTATGCTTCTTATCTTCTGTTGCTTTATCGGTTAATTCAATAATAAATGATGCATAAGCAGTTAAAAATATATCCTCGCGAATTTCTTTCATAGATGAAATAATCTCGCCTTGTTGCAAAGTTCCAAGTCCAGATCCCATTTGAATAAGAAAATGACCATGTGTCATAAGTTGCGAAATAGCTGCTAACCGACTCTTCGGCTTTTTCGCCCCTCTTGCCATTGCACTTACCTTACCAAATTCCCGCGAGTATATTGTAACAATCTTATTTGTTTCTCCGTAATCTGTCGTACGGATAACAATGCCCTCAACTTTTTGAAACATGTTCGTCACCATCCAAGGTTTGAACAAAACGGGTCAAGAAATTGGAGAGTCTAGATGCGCTAACTCCTCTTCATGTTGATCCATCTCATCGTTTACGTCTTTTTCCATTTCTTTCAAAAGCAAATACGTTTCAATGCTTCCTGTTTTGGAGAAAAACTTCCAGGTAAAATCTAGCATAAGAATCCACCTTTCTCAATAAGCGTAGCCTATAAACCAATTTCTTTTGTTGTTATTAAGTTGACCCATTTTGTTCATTTTCATGTGAGAAAAATTTTTCCTAATTTATCAAGGTTCATAAAAACCAATAATCAGCGGATGAACAAAACATCCACTGATCACAACTTTACTTCATATTAATACTCGTCTTCACGGAAACCAAGGTCACGAAGCTGTGACATCTTATTACGCCAATCTTTTTGCACTTTCACCCATACTTCTAAAAATACTTTAGAACCAAGAAGTGCTTCAATGTCAAAACGAGCTCTCTTACCGACTTCTTTTAACATCTTCCCTTGCTTACCTATAATAATTCCTTTTTGTGATGCACGTTCAACAACAATCGTTGCGTTTATATAAACCGCTCCGCCCTCACGCTTTTGAATTGCATCAATAACAACCGCTACAGAATGCGGTACTTCTTCACGTGTTAAATGTAATACTTTTTCACGAATAAGCTCTGAAATAATAAATCGCTCTGGATGATCCGTTACTTGATTATCCGGGTAATATTGCGGTCCTTCTGGTAAATACTTTTTAATTGCTCCGATTAACGCTTCAACGTTATTACCGTCCAATGCAGAAATTGGCACAATCTCCGCGAACTCATATAATTTACGATATTGATCAATCAACTCCAGCAATTGCTCTGGATGAAGTTGGTCAATTTTATTAATTACCAAAAATACCGGTTGTTTCGTTTCTTGTAATTTCTCAATAATAAATTCCTCACCACGACCATATCCTTCAGTTGCATTGACCATAAACAAAACAATATCAACTTCTTTTAATGTCGTTTGAGCCATCTTCACCATGAAATCGCCTAGTTTATGTTTAGGTTTATGTATTCCTGGTGTATCAATGAAAACTACTTGTGAATCATTTTCTGTATATACACCTTGAATTTTATTACGAGTTGTTTGTGGCTTATCGCTCATAATGGCAATTTTTTGGCCAATAATACGATTTAAAAATGTAGATTTCCCAACATTCGGTCTGCCAATAATAGAGACAAAACCTGATTTATAACCTTTTCTATTCATGTAAATCCTCCGCTAAAAATGCTCCTGGTAACAATTCTCCGACTGTTGTCTCTTGAACATCACCATGTAAGTTTGATAGGTATACTTTCGTATCCTGTTTACATAATTCTATCATAACTTGTCGACATGCTCCACAAGGAGGTACTGGACGCTTTGTATCCGCTACGACTGCAATAGCTACAAACTCGTTATCCCCTTCAGAAATTGCCTTAAATAAAGCTGTTCGTTCTGCACAGTTACATAAACCATATGATGCATTTTCAACATTACATCCACGATATATTTTTCCATCCTGAGTTAGTAAAGCTGCACCTACTTGAAATTTAGAATATGGTACGTACGCTCGTTTACGCGCTTCGGTTGCTTCTTGAATTAATTGTTTGCTATTCATATTCCCGCATCCTTTCCGTTCATAGATGTGAATAGATACACTCTTTCATTAAAGGCCTTCACGGCGCTCCCAAAGCTTAATAAAAGCTTCGGAATGCAACTATACCATATACGGTAAAAAGATAATAGCACCAATTACAGCAGCTATAATTGCAAATAATAAAACTGCCCCTGCTGCAACATCCTTTGCAATTTTTGCAACCGGATGAATATCGGTGGTTGCTAAGTCTACTGTTTTTTCAATAGCCGTATTCACCATCTCTAAACTCATTACAATCCCTATCACAATAAGTACGACAATCCATTCCATTGTTGTAATATGGAAATAAAAGCCGCAGCATATAACGATGACTGCGGCTAAATAATGAATTTTCATATTTCGTTCATGACGAAGACAAAAGTATATACCAGCTATAGCATATCCAAAACTATCTAAAAGTTTTCCTGTTTTCATCGTCCTAATCCAAAGGCCTCTAAAATTTCTTTTTGTCTTCCAAACATTTCTTTCTCATCTTCTTCTGTCATATGATCATAACCAAGCAAATGCAAAAAGCCATGTAGTGCTAAAAACCCAAGTTCTCGATCAAAAGAATGTCCATATTCTTCAGCTTGTTCTTTTGCTCTTGGAATAGAAATAATAAGATCTCCTAACATACGCGGCATCTCTGCACCGACAATTTCCATTTCGCCTTCTCCCATTTCTTCCATAGCAAAAGAAATAACGTCCGTAGGCTGATCCTTATCTCGGTAATCACGGTTTATTTCACGAATACGTTCATTATCTACAAATGTAACCGATAATTCTGCACCTTCTTCTATGTTCTCCATTTGGGCTGCTTTCTCTACTAAACCTCGAATCAAACTTATATATTCGTCTTTCACTTCTTCTGTTTCATCAATAAAATCAATTAATAAACTCATTCTTTCTCCTTTTCTTCCGGCGGTTCCGGATATGTAATACGGGAATGGAAAATACCATTTAACGTTTCACATAACGTTTTTCCAACGATTTGTAGTTCCTTAAATGTCAAATCACATTCACTAAATTGACCATCTTGCAGGCGATCTTTAATAATACTTTGCACTAAATTATTAATCTGATCTGGTGTTGGATGGTTCATCGAACGTACCGCCGCTTCCACACTATCAGCAATACCAACGATCGCCGACTCTTTAGAAGTTGCTTTTGATCCTGGATAGCGGAACATTTCCTCCGTATATTTCTCTTTATCTTCTTTAATCGCATTATAATAAAAATATTTAAGTAACGTTGTACCATGATGCTGACCAGCAATATCGATAATTTCTTGAGGTATATGGTGTTCTTCTAACATTCTCACCCCATCGGTTACATGAGCAATTATAATATCTTTGCTCGTTACAGGGTCTAATCTATCATGCGGGTTTTCAATACCCATTTGGTTTTCAATAAAAAACTGTGGTTGTACCGTTTTCCCTACATCATGATAATACGCCCCTACACGCGCTAATACTCCATTTGCTCCAACTGCTTCACAAGCAGCTTCTGAGAGATTAGCTACCATTACACTATGGTGATATGTACCTGGTGCTTCTAATAAAATTTTACGCAAAAGCGGGTGATTCGGACTTGAAAGTTCCATCAATTTCATACTCGATACAATCCCAAGACCACTTTCTAAATACGGTAAAATCCCCATAGCTAGAACAGAAGAGATAATACCCGAAACAGCAGCCATTAATAATTGCACCCCAATTTCAAGAGGCGAAAAATTCCCGTTACGTAATAATAGCAAAGCCGCTAATACGACTACATTTAATACAGAAACGAGTATACCAGCTTGTAAAATCATCGTACGACGATTTTTTTCTCTCAAGAAAATACTAACTGATAATGAACTTAATAAAACATAAATCCCCACACTATAATTCAGTGTACTCGTTACACCTTCATTAAACATAATACTTCCGCATACAGAAAAGATCATACTCGTTAAAAATACAAATCGATCACCAATCATTAATTTTACAAGTATTGTTCCCATTGCAACTGGAACAACATACGCGATTCCTGCATACTCAAGCTTTTGAAACAAACTAATGATTTTCATTAAAACAATCGTGATAGACAAAATTGTAATATACGCTAAGACATACGGCCTATCTTCTCTTTTCCGCTGTAAAAACACTTCAAACTGCTTATGCATAAAGTACAATAGCACACCAATGAGTACCGCTAACCCAACATAGGGTTGAAAACTGTTCCCTTTTTCTAACAGGCCAACTAATTTCAACTGATTGTACATATCACTTGAAATCGTTTCACCTTCTCTAACAAGGACTTGCCCTTGAAGAATATAAACAGGTGGAACTAAATCTTCTTCCGCTTTTCTCTTCTCTTTTGTTAAGGTCGGATCATAAAAATAGTTTGCAGAAATCGCATATTTCCCTAACGCCTTAATAGATTCCTTTAAACCATTATCAACATTAACACTATTCATCTCACTTACATATCGTTCCTTCGCATCCTTCAATTCATCCATTTTAACATGCTCAGTCATGATACTATTAATAGCTGTAACTGTTGCATCTTTCGCTAATACTAATTGGTTCGAATCCGCATTAATTAAGTTTAGTAAGTTTGAATCAGATAATTCTTTCGTTAAATCAGTAGGCAATTTTTTTTTCAACTTGTCCACTTTTTCAGCATCAGTAATCTTTTTTTGCTCATCCGGTCCAACCGCTTTAATCTCTTGTATCACTTCATCTACTTTAGCAAAGACGTCATTCACAATATCCACTTTATTTTGTTTATACTCACTTTTATATGTATATTGATCTTCAACTTTTGTAGCGGCTTCTTTTTTCTTTTTGTCCGTTGTAACTTTATCTTCAATTTTAATAGGAGAATGGATTGTTTTTTTCGCAATAGAATATGTTGTAACATCTAATTGCTCTGGTTTTACATTATTCATAAGTGCAAAAAACAGCACTGCCCCTAATAAAACGTAAGAAATCCAACTTAGTTTTTTCGAATGTTGTAAATTACGAAACCACTTAGAAATTTCTTGAGATCTTGACATGATTTCAATACCTTCTCCTCTCCAGAAATAAAGTGAAACTATTTATAGCTTTCATTTCTTCTAGGTAACGATACTTTTTGGACAACATTTTTATCCACTATCACCTATAGTTTATTTCCCTCGTCTTTAATGATAGTAAAAAATATGTCATTCGCCAACCTTATCATACAAAAAGAAATGATCCTGACAAATAGGATCATTCCATTTTATCATATGCCTCAATAATACGTTGCACTAATGGGTGTCTCACAACGTCTGTTTGTTCCAGTGTTATGAACGAAAGACCTGATACACCAGATAAAATATTAGCAGCAATAGAAAGACCTGACTTTACCCCTTTTGGCAAGTCTACCTGTGAGGGATCCCCCGTAATAACCATTTTAGAACTAAAACCTAATCGTGTTAAAAACATTTTTATTTGAACACCAGTTGTATTTTGCGCCTCATCTAATATAACAAATGAATCATCAAGAGTACGCCCTCTCATATAAGCAAGAGGTGCAATTTCAATTACACCACGTTCCATCATACGTTGTGTATATTCTTGTCCAAGAATATCATGTAACGCATCATATAGTGGACGTAAATACGGATCTACTTTTTCTTTCAAATCACCTGGTAAAAACCCTAAGCTCTCTCCAGCTTCTACAGCAGGTCTTGTTAAAATAATTTTCTTTACATACCCTTGCTTTAAAGCTCTCACAGCCATTACTACGGCTAAGTATGTTTTTCCTGTCCCAGCAGGTCCTATCCCAAATACAATATCATTCTTTTTCATTGCATGAATATATCGTCTTTGCCCCATCGTTTTTACACGAATGGATTTACCTTTTGCCGTTTTAAAAATTTCCTCTTCATATAATTCTTCGAATTGAGCAATTTTCCCTTGTTGCCCAAGCTGAATCGCATACGCAACATCTCTTTCCGAAATTGATACACCTTTACGGATAACAACAAGTAACTGTTGTAAGATTTTTTCTACGAGCACCACAGTTTCATCTGCCCCAGATACACGAACAGATTCTCCTCTAGTCACAATCGATACACTAAGTTCTCGTTCAATTACTTTTAAATGAGCATCATTTACCCCAAAAAGAGCGATTGCTTCGTTGGGATTTTCCAATTGTTGGTTCATTTCTACTAATTGTTCTGCCATTACTCAGTCTCCTTGAATATCGGATTCAGATATTGGTTGTGGCTCTGCAATATTTTCAATCACTGTATAATGTAATGTGACCTTTAGGTGATCCGCCTCAACCTCTTTACTCAAAATGTTATCACTTACAATCATAGCATGTTCATCCAATTTTTTCTTCAGTTCTTTTTCTGCCATCTCTTTCGCTACTTTCATTGCTTGTTTTTCGGTATATTCTCGGTTCGCTTCTTCCTCTTCTCGTACAATATCTTTCTCGTATGCAATTGGTAATGTAAATCCAAATAATTTCACATCATGTTTTACACTTTCAGTACGAGAGCGCTTATACTTATCCTTTAGAAATCCCCATATTTTTATTTTAGTACTCCCAAATTTAAGGAAATGTTCATTGTATGAATTACCAGTATACACTTGAAATTGTGTCTTTAACGGAACATCCACCTCAGATTTATACCACGTTTCTCCATATACAATCCCTTTAGCCGAAACAACTGTCGGATTCTCCTCATTACCATACATCCCGGATACGAGAAGTTGCCCCTTTTCTACATGGTCATTTTTCATGACAACCGGCTTCCCAACTTCCACAAATGTTTTTGTAATAATCCCTTCTTTTTTTGCTACTAAGTTTTGTGGCTGTTGTTCACTTTCTTTTTTCGGTTCATTTTTTTCAACAATCTTAAAATGATATGTTGTCCCTCTTATTTCTAATCCCGCCCAAGTAATCGCATTAATATTGTCTGTCAAATGACGTTGAACATCTTCTACACTCGGCATTTGGAATTGTAATTTACCTTTTTTTATACCCATTTTGTCCAATTCTTTCATCAATATATATTCCGTTTCAGGTTTTGCTCCTGTAATTTCAATTTTCCACACCATATTTGACAATGCGATCATTCCGAAAAAAAATATTAAAAACCCAATTAAAAATCCACTATTTTTAATTACACGCTTATTCCAAAAAGGAAAACCGTAACGTCCAATAAAATATAATTTACATTCATTTTTTCTATAAATTGGTTTTATCTTTTTCACATCTCGTAATAACATACAAAAAACTAACGTTTCATCAGCTATCTTCTTTACATCCCAAACGAGTAATTTCTTCCGCACACACTCGTTAACAAAGCGTTCCGCTCCTCTACCTTCAATTCGCACCTTTACATACCCAAGCCATTTTATAAACCATTTATTTTTCATCGACTATCTCCACTACCTTTCTAAAAGTAGATACACTACTTTTCAATTCGATTATCAAACTAGCTCGTACTAAAATTTTAATTAGCAGATTCCTTGATCCTCACTAATTATTAACCTTCACGAGCCAATTTTTTACGTGGAACTCAATTCCCACCTATCCTCTTTGTACGAACCGAATATTGAGGCCAGAACGTTACCGCCTGTTAATACAAGGTAACGAAGAAAAACTCCACAAACGGAAGTTTCTCCTCACTCCTCTTTCTTTTCATTTTCTAAAAACGTCACTTGTTCAATAATCCCTTCAAGCAACAGTTCTTCTGGAAGGATTGTTTTAATAACAAAGGATTGACCTTTAATTAATAATTGACCATGTTTCAATAGCAATCTTACCTCTTTATCTGAAAACACTAATAATCCTCGATGATTTTCTATATAGATATGTACTTGCCCAACAAGCGTGATCCGAGGTAGATCCATTAACACATCCACTGGCAGGTCTATTTGCTTCGTTAACCAATTCTTCATTTGTTCTATTTTTTTCATCTCAAAAGACCCCCTCTCATCCCATATGTATGAAAAAAGAGCTTGTAATATCACGTCCAAACTGAAAAAAGCATAAAAAAACGTCTCATACGAAATGAGACGCTTTTTTATGCTAATAGCTGGATAACCAGCTTATTCACAAGTGATCCGTCTGTTTTACCTTTTACTTTCGGCATAACAGCAGTCATCACTTTACCCATATCTGCTTTAGATGTAGCACCAACTTCAGAAATAACTTGCTTAATTATATCCGCTAGTTCTTCTTCCGTTAATTGCTCCGGCAAATATGCGCTTAAAATCTGAATTTCACTTTGCAGTTTATCAACAAGGTCTTCACGACCAGCTTTTTTAAATTCAAGGAGGGAGTCCTTATACTGTTTTACTTCACGAGCTAAAACTGTTAATTCCTCTTCTTCAGTAAGAGTATGTTGCAGTTTAATACCTTCATTTTGTAAAGCAGCCTTAACCATACGAATAACGGTTAATTTTTCTTTTTGTTTATTCTTCATCGCTTGTTTCATATCATCGTTTAAACGACCGAGAAGACTCATAACTTACACCCTCTCTTAGAACTTACGCTTTCTTGCCGCTTCAGATTTCTTCTTACGTTTTACACTTGGCTTTTCATAAAACTCGCGCTTTCTTGCTTCAGCAAGTGTACCAGTTTTAGAAACCGATCTTTTAAAACGGCGAAGTGCATCCTCCAAAGACTCGTTTTTACGAACGACTGTTTTTGACATTCTCTTTCCCTCCCTCCGAAACATCACACTTACATACTAATTTCAGCATGCAAAAAGAAACCCTTCTTCAGCATGTCTTTTACGATTATAATACATTTTATCACTTCAGGTCAACTATTTGGCAGAATAAAAGAAGAATAGATGCCCTTACCTGTTCAAAAGCTATGTAGATAGCTATTATCCTTTTCCCCTGAAGACAACTATATTTTTTATCATTACACCTTTTTTAATACAAGAAAGCATTAAATAACTACTCATTCAACGTACCTGCCTTTTCAGTACTTAACTTCTCCCCAAAAAAAAAGAAAGCATGCAAATTATTTCCGTTTGCATGCTTTTTATCCCGCTATTTGCCAGGACAGTAAGACCCCCACCTCAAAATTCAGCGAAAGCAAAGAACTTAGGTGGGGTCAGGCTGATAATCAGCGTGAATGAACAAAATCCCCCACTGATTAAAGTTTCATTTTATGCGCTTGCTGATTCTTTTTTTACATCATCTTCAAGAACACGAACAAACTGCGCTTCGTTATATGGATAACCAGCTTTTGTAATTTTCACTTTTACTAGCTTACCAATCAATTCTTCAGATCCTTCAAACACAATTTTTAAGTAGTTATCTGTATAACCTACATATAAACCTTCACGGTCACCATCTTTAAATGTCTCTTCCGGAATGATTTCAAGTACTTCACCTTCAAATCTAGAAGCATACTCTTTCGCTAATTGATTTGATAGCTCAATTAGACGGTGAACACGATCGTTCTTCACGTCTTCAGGAACTTGATCTTCCATACGTGCTGCTGGAGTACCTGTACGTTTCGAATAAGGGAAAACGTGTAATTCAGAGAAACGATTCTCTTTAATGAAATTGTACGTTTCCATGAATTCCTCTTCTGTTTCGCCTGGGAATCCAACAATTACGTCTGATGTAATCGCAAGACCTGGTAACGCTTCTTTCAAACGATCTAAACGCTCTTGGAAAAATTCCATCGTATACTTACGGCGCATACGTTTCAATACAGTATTAGATCCTGACTGTAATGGAATATGCAAATGACGTACAACTACTTCTGATTTATCTAACACTTCAATTACTTCATCAGAAATTTGACTCGCCTCAATAGAAGAAATACGAAGGCGTTTCAATCCGCCTACTTCCGCTTCCATATCGCGCAGTAATCCAGCTAAGTTATACTCTTTTATATCTTCACCGTACCCACCTGTATGAATACCTGTTAATACGATTTCTTTATAGCCCGCATCTACTAATTGCTGCGCTTGTTTAATAACTTCTTTTCCATCACGAGAACGCATTAAACCACGCGCCCAAGGAATGATGCAAAATGTACAGAAGTTATTACAACCTTCTTGTATTTTTAAAGATGCACGTGTACGGTCCGTGAAATATGGTACATCGAGCTCTTCATATACACGTGTTTTCATAATATTGCGGACAGCATTAATTGGTTGACGCTCTTTACGGAATTCTTCAATGTATCCTAACATCTTCTCACGATCTTGCGTACCAACAACAATATCTACACCTGGAATCGCCATAATTTCTGCTGGAGATGTTTGTGCATAACATCCAGTTACACAAATTACCGCATCTGGATTTTGACGTACAGCACGTCTAATTACTTGACGGCTTTTTTTATCTCCAGTATTCGTTACTGTACATGTGTTAATAACGTATACATCAGATTTTTTTTCATATTCAGTTCTTTCATAACCACCTTGTTTAAACAATTGCCAAATCGCTTCTGTTTCATAGTGGTTTACTTTACAACCTAACGTGTGGAACGCAACAGTTGCCATTGATTATCACCCCATCAATTCAAAATGATAAGAAGCGGCACTTAACGCATAAAGCGGAGCCGTTTCTGTTCTTAAAATTCTTGGTCCTAAACTACATGGTACAAATTTATGTTCACGAAGTGCGGTTATCTCTTCCTCCGCTAAACCGCCTTCTGGTCCAAATACAATCAGCAGCTTTTGGCCTGGTTTAATTGTCGCTAAAGCTTTCGCAAAATTAGATTTCTCACCTTGTTTCGCTTCTTCCTCATACGCAACAAGACAAACATCATACTCGCTACTCATCGACAGCAGTTGTTTAAATGATGAGGGAACGTGTACTTCTGGAATTTCACTTCTATGCGATTGTTCCGCAGCTTCTTTTACAATTTTTTTCAAACGCTCAACTTTTTTATCTGCTTTTTTCGCATCCCACTTTACAATAGATCGAGATGCTTGAAATGGTAAAAATGCAGCTGCCCCAAGCTCAGTTCCTTTTTGAAAAATTAACTCTAGCTTGTCTCCTTTCGGCAGTCCACTTGCAATCGTCACGAACACAGGAAGTTCGCTTGACGCCTCTACCCATTCTACAATAGTGGTATCCACAAATTCACTGGTAATTTCAGCAATTGAACACTCTGCTGTTTTACCATTTACACAGCAATAAATGTGGTCACCAGCTGACATACGCATCACTCTTGCGATATGATGGACATCATCACCCATTATGCGAATACTTGTCTCATTTACATATTTCTCTTCTACAAAATAACGTTGCATATAATCACCTTAGTAGAGTTTCGTTCCTTTCGTAAGTCAACACTTACGAAAAGAACGAAACGTTATCATTTTCATATAACAAACGGTAAGTCCCTCACCTTATACGGTGAGAGACTCCCCTGTTCTTTATAGACTAAAATCTATATTACGCATTTCGTGCAATAATTGCTACCCAATCTTCCATTCGAAGTACTTCTTCAATTGAAAATCCAGCTGTTTCTAACGCTTCAGAAATTACTTTTTCTTTCGCCCCAATAATACCAGATGTAATAAATAATCCACCTGGCTTCACAACTCTCGCTGCATCTTCAGGGAATAGAAGAATGATTTCCGCTAGTAAATTTGCTACGATTAAATCAACCGGACCTTCAATACCTTCTAATAGACTATTCTGTCCAACATTGACAATGTCATCTGTTTTATTTAAGCGCACATTCATTTCTGCACTTTCAACTGCAACTGGGTCTAAATCATACGCTTGAACAGAAGCCGCACCTAATTTTGCCGCAGCAATACTAAGTACCCCCGAACCTGTCCCCACATCAATCACAGTATCACCTGGGTGAACCGTTTTTTCTAACGCACGAATACACATCGTCGTTGTTGGATGTGTCCCTGTACCAAACGCCATACCTGGATCTAATTCAATAATTTTTTCATCTGGAGAAGACGGTGTATACTCTTCCCACGTCGGCACAATTGTGAATGTATCAGAAATTTGAACTGGATGATAATACTTCTTCCAAGCAGTAGCCCAATCTTCCTCATCGACTTCATTAATTGTAATAGTTCCTTTACCAATTTCGATGTCGAAAGATGGTAGTGCATCAATAGATGATTTTACACCTGCAACCGTTTCGTTTAAAGAATCCGTTTGTGGGAAATATGCTTTTACCAAAACACCCTCACTTGGATATTCATCTGGGTTAAGTGCATAAATCTCACCGTATTGTTGCTTGCGCTCTTTCGTCAACTCCGCTGGGTCCTCAATCGCAACCCCGCTAGCGCCTGCTTCATGCAAAATATGAGAGACAGCTTCTACTGCTTCTTCTGTTGTATGAATACTAATTTCTGACCATTTCACAATTTACCAACTCCATTTTTTATTTCCATTATTCCCCTTTGAAAGCACGTTTAAGCTTTCTGAATAAGCTATCATCCTGCTCTTCTTGCCCTGCAAATTCACGCAATAAATCTTTTTGATGTGAAGTTAATTTCGTCGGCACAACAACACGAACGACTACATATTGATCTCCTTGACCATATCCACGTACGTTCGGAGCACCTTTTCCTTTTAAGCGGAATTCTGTTCCTGTTTGTGTTCCAGCTGGAATTTTCAGCTTCACTTTGCCATGAACGGTAGGAACTTCTACTTCCGCACCAAGTGCCATTTGCGCAAATGTTATTGGCATTTCGCAAATAATGTGATCCCCTTCGCGTTCAAAGAATTCATGATTTCTCACATGAACAACAACATATAAGTCACCTGCCGGTCCGCCATTTACGCCTGCTTCACCTTTTCCAGATACACGAATTTGTTGACCATTATCGATACCCGCTGGAATTTTAACATTGATTTTTTTACGTTTACGAACTTTACCAGAACCATGGCATGTCGTACATTTCTCTTTAATCATTTGACCTGTTCCTGAACAATGTCCACAAGCTTGACGGTTTACAATACGCCCAAATGGTGTATTTTGTTCTACACTTACTTGCCCTGATCCTGAACAATGTTTACATGTTTCTTTTGAAGTCCCTGGTTTTGCTCCACTACCCTTACAAGTATCACATGGATCCTCCACTGGAATCTCAACGTTTAATTCTTTACCAAAAATAGCTTCTTCAAACTCTAAAGTAACTTGATATTGTAAATCAGCACCTTGACGTGGAGCATTTGGATCACGACGTCTGCCGCCACCGCCAAAGAATGAACTAAAGATATCTTCGAAACCGAAGCCACCGCCGAAGTCTCCTCCGCCACCGAAACCTTGATTCGGACCAGCGTGACCAAATTGATCATACTGCGCACGCTTTTGATCATCGCTCAATACTTCGTATGCCTCTTGTACTTCTTTAAACTTTTCAATTGCATTTTCTTCTTTACTTACGTCTGGATGATATTTTTTAGCCAAACGACGATACGCTTTTTTAATTTCATCTTTTGAAGCGCCCTGGCTAAGTCCAAGGACCTCATAATAGTCTCGTTTATTCATAAATTTGCAACCCCCGAATCTTTCACATAAACGTAATTTTAACACCGAAAGAAAGTGCTTTGCAACAAAGTTTCCTCACTTACAGTATGCAAAATAAAAAACTTAAGATCCTCACACATTTCTTCTTATTCGTGAAAAAAGCCAAAGCCAAGGCACGCTTGACTTTGACTTTTTGTCATCTTACTTATTTTATTTCACTGTATTACTTGTCTTCTTTTACTTCTTCAAACTCAGCGTCTACTACATTATCTTTTTTCGCGCCAGCGTCTTGTGCTCCTTGTGCACCTTCTGCTTGCCCTGCAGCCGCTTGAGCTTGCTCGTATAATTTAACAGTTAATTGTTGTACGATTTCTTGAAGAGCATCTTTTTTCACACGGATTTCTTCAAGTTCGTTTTTCTCGATTGCCGCTTGTAATGCTTCTTTCGCTTCCGTTGCTTTCGCTACTTCAGCTGCATCTACTTTACCTTCTAAATCTTTTACAACTTTGTCTGTTTGGAATACAAGTTGGTCAGCTTCGTTACGAAGTTCAACTTCTTCCTTACGTTTTTGGTCAGCATCAGCATTTGATTCAGCTTCTTGTACCATACGATCTACTTCTTCATCAGAAAGACCTGAAGAAGATTGGATTGTAATAGTTTGCTCTTTGCTTGTTCCTAAGTCTTTTGCACGTACGTTAACGATACCGTTCGCATCAATATCGAATGTTACTTCGATTTGTGGAATTCCACGTGGTGCTGGCGGAAGGTCTGTTAATTGGAAACGACCTAACGTTTTGTTGTCAGCTGACATTGGACGCTCACCTTGTAGTACGTGAATGTCTACCGCTGGTTGGTTATCAGCAGCTGTTGAGAATACTTGTGACTTACTTGTCGGAATTGTAGTGTTACGCTCGATTAGTTTCGTGAACACACCGCCCATAGTTTCGATACCTAAAGAAAGTGGAGTTACGTCTAATAATAGAACGCCCTCTACATCACCAGTAAGTACGCCACCTTGAACTGCAGCACCTAATGCTACAACTTCATCTGGGTTTACACCTTTGTATGGCTCTTTACCAGTTTCACGTTTAATTGCTTCTTGTACAGCTGGGATACGAGTAGATCCACCAACAAGGATAACTTTATCTAATTCGCTTGGAGCAAAACCAGCGTCTTTTAATGCACGACGAGTTGGCTCTAATGTTCTTTCAACAAGACCAGCTGAAATTTCTTCGAATTTAGCTCTTGTTAACGTTAATTCTAAGTGTAATGGGCCAGCAGCTCCAGCACTAATGAATGGTAATGAAATTTGTGTTTGTGTTACACCAGAAAGATCTTTCTTCGCTTTTTCAGCTGCATCTTTCAGACGTTGAAGTGCCATTTTATCTTGGCTTAAATCAATGCTATTTTCTTTTTTGAATTCAGCTACTAAATGATCGATGATAACTTGGTCAAAGTCATCTCCACCAAGACGGTTGTCACCAGCAGTTGAAATAACTTCGAATGTGCCGTCTGCTAACTCAAGGATAGATACATCAAATGTACCGCCACCTAAGTCATATACTAAGATTTTTTGCTCTTCATCTTGTTTTTCTAAACCGTAAGCAAGTGCTGCGGCTGTTGGTTCGTTAATGATACGCTCAACTTCTAAACCAGCGATACGACCAGCATCTTTCGTTGCTTGACGCTCTGCATCGTTGAAGTATGCAGGTACTGTAATAACAGCTTTCGTTACTGTTTCACCTAAGTATGCTTCAGCAGAAGCTTTTAAGTTTTGTAAAATGATTGCAGAAATTTCTTGAGGTGTAAAATCTTTACCTTCAACTTCTACTTTGTAGTCTGTACCCATATGACGTTTAACAGACATGATTGTATTTGGGTTTGTAATTGCTTGACGCTTCGCAACTTCCCCAACTTGACGCTCTTCATTTTTGAAAGCTACAACAGAAGGTGTTGTACGGTTTCCTTCTGGATTTGGGATAACCTTTGGTTCTCCACCTTCCATAACAGCTACACAAGAGTTTGTTGTACCTAAGTCAATACCGATAATTTTACTCATGGCGAATCCTCCTACTTTTATGTAAATTATTGATTTACTTTTACCATTGATGGGCGAATCACACGGTCTTTTAGTTTATAACCTTTTTGGAATTCTTCAACTACCGCGTTTGATTCAAATTCACTGTCTTCCACTTGCATAATAGCTTGGTGTTCATTCGGATCAAACTGTTTACCAACAGCTTCAATCGCTTCAACACCTTCTTTAGTCAACGCTTCTAGCAATTGACGATGCACCATTTCCATACCTTGTAACAAGGATTTCGTTTGCTCGTCAGTCGCTTCCACTTGCATCGCTCTTTCAAAATTATCAAGAGCTGGCAAAATATCTGAAACTAGACTTTGTGCTCTATATTTATCAGCAGCCTGTTTATCCATTTGGACACGGCGCTTATAATTTTCAAAATCAGCTTGTAGACGTAATGTGCGACCTTCCGTTTCCGTTAGTTTCGCTTGTAACTCATCTACTTTTTCTTGTAAAAGAGCAGCCTCACTTTTTTCTTCTACAGTTTTTTCACTGTTTTCTGGCGTGACAGCTTCTTCAACTTGCGCTTCTTTCACTTCTTCTACCACTTGTTCGTTACGCTCTTCCACAATTTTCACCTCCTTAAAAGGTATTAGGTATCATGCTTAGCATGATTACCTAAGCATTATATATTACACACAGCAATGAAAATTTCATCACTTGAGCGAATGTATTACTCTCATTTACTTTTTAAGTCCGTCTGTAAATTGTCTTGTAAATAACTGCAGTAAACTAATTACACGAGAGTATTGCATTCTCGTCGGACCTAAAATTGCAATTGTTCCAAGTTGCTCTTCTCCAATCGAATACGTTGCAGAAATCAAACTGCAATCCTCCATTGCCGTAGAAGAATTTTCTCTACCAATTTTCACTTGAATTCCGACTTGTTTATGACGCAAAATGTCATAAAACGCAGCCTCATTATCAATCATCGTCAGCAAAGATCTTACTTTGTGAATGTCATGGAACTCTGGTTGCGAAAGCATATTTGCTTTTCCTCCAAAGTATATCTTTTCCGATAAAGGGACTTGAAATGTACCATCTAACATTTTTATTGCACTATCGTAATTATGAACATACCCACGCAAGACTGTAACAATCTCTTTAAAGATTTTATTATGAAGTTCTGCCATAGGTATACCAGATAGCTTTTCATTTAAAATATTAACCATTTTTTCTAAATCTGATAAATCAACAGATTCCGGAACGGTAATCGTTTTACTTTGCACATGCCCTGTATCTGTTACAATAATAGCGACTGCTGTTTGACGATCAAGCGGTACAATTTGTACATTTTTAAGTTTATTTGTGCTCAATTTGGGACCAAGAACAATGGCCGTATAATTCGTAAGCTCTGATAAAATTTGAGCTGATTGTTGCGCAATTTTTTCTGCTTCAAAAATTCTTTCAGCAAATAAATCTTTAATTTGTACAATTTCATCGGTCGGTAAGTTTTGCGGCGCTAAAAGATGGTCTACATAAAATCGGTATCCTTTTTCAGAAGGAACACGCCCAGAAGAACTATGCGTTTTTTCAATAAATCCTAATTCTTCTAAATCAGCCATTTCATTTCGAATAGTAGCTGAACTAAACGTAATTTCATCTTTCTTAGCCAACGTCCTCGAACCAACTGGTTGCGCTGATCCAATAAAGTCATCAACAATTGTTTGTAAAATTAAGAGCTGACGTTCCGTAAGCATCTCATCATCACCTCTGTTAGCACTCTTTGTCTTCGAGTGCTAAATCTATTAATAACTTACCAAAATTGACATTCAATTGTCAACGGAAACGTCACGAAATAACAAAAATTTTTCACGCTTATGGCACATTTAATTAATCAATCAAAAATGACTGGAATACTTCATTCCCTAATAGTTTCCCTTTCCTCGTTAAACAAACATGTCCATCTCTGTTTTCAAGTAATCCTTGTTCTTGATTACTTTGTAACTGCTTTGCAAAAACATGGTCCATCTCCACATTAAATTTCTTTTGGAATTCTAACTTAGAAACACCTTTTGTTTTTCGAAGTCCTAAGAACAACTCTTCTTCCATTTTTTCTTTCTCTGTCACTGGATGAACATCTAAATATGGAAATCCTGTCTCATCAATTTTAGTGAAATATTGCTTGAGCGGACCTACATTTTGAATTCGTTCCCCGTTCACATAGCTATGCGCTCCAGCTCCAAATCCATAATACTCTTCATTATTCCAGTATGTGAGATTATGTCTACTTTCATTATTACCTTTTGAGAAGTTACTAATCTCATACTGGTTATAACCATGTTTCTCCATTTCATCCATTACCATTTCGTACATTTTCGCTTCATGGTCTTCACCTGGAAGTCTTAATTTCCCTTTATTCATTAAGTTATAAAATACGGTTTTCGGTTCCACAATTAAGGAATATGCCGAGAAATGTTGTACACCAAGCGTAAAGGCAATGTCTAATGTTTCCTTTACATCTTCTATCGTCTGTCCTGGCAGAGCATAAATTAAATCTACATTAATATTTGTAAAACCAACTTCCTGCGCTTCTCGAATTGCTACGAATGCATCTTCTCTCGTATGCCTGCGTCCAATCTTCTCAAGTAGCTCATCACGAAACGTTTGCACACCAAAACTAATTCGGTTTACTCCACCTTCTAGCAATACGTTCAACTTCTCTTTCGGTAAATCACCTGGATTCGCTTCAAATGTTAATTCACAATTCGGCGCAAATGGACGCAAACGACGGTTAATGATGTCGAGTAGTTTTTTTGTTTGCTCCATATTTAAAGCTGTCGGAGTTCCTCCGCCAACAAAAATCGTTTTCATACTTTCAAACGGTACTTTTTGAACCGTATTTATTATTTCTTTCTCTAAATATTGTAAGTATTGATCAACCGGTTGGCGTTCAATAAATACTTTATTAAAATCACAATAGTGACAAATATGCTGACAAAATGGAATATGAATATATGCAGCTTGTACCAAATATAACTCCTACCTTTCTAAAAAGAAAACCTCCGCACTCCGGAGGATTCTTTACTTCTCTACTGTATTACGGATTTGTTCCATTCGCATTTTTCCCCAATCATACATCATTTCAACGATCGGTAAAAGCGACATACCTAATTCCGTCATATAGTACTCAACACGCGGAGGAATTTCCGGGTATACCGTTCGATCAACAATCCCGTCCTCCATTAACTCTTTCAATTGATTTGACAACACTTTATGAGAAATGCTCGGGAACAGACGTTGCAATTCACTAAAACGATGCGGACCTTCCACACCTAAGTGCCACAATATCACAACTTTCCACTTCCCACTAATTATAGAAAGCGTCAGTTCCTTTTCGCAATTAAAATTACCTTTTTGTATTTTCTCTCGAATATCTTTTCGAATATTTTCGGACATTAATAGTCTCCTAACTCTATATCAATCACTAAAAAGCTCTCTCACTATTGTAAATGAGAGATGCTAAGATGTCTAAAAAGTAGCATATAAAAAAGAAGCCGAACGAACGGCTTCTACTTTTATCACGATTGGTGCGGGCTAATAATTAGCGAAGAATAGAAAAATCCCCACTAATTATAGTTCACTCCATTAGTTATCATCCATTTTCAGTACAGCCATGAATGCTTCTTGCGGCACTTCTACAGAACCAACAGACTTCATACGTTTTTTACCTTCTTTTTGCTTATCAAGAAGTTTACGCTTACGAGAAATGTCACCACCGTAACATTTTGCAAGTACGTTTTTACGCATCGCCTTAATTGTAGAACGAGATACAACTTTATTTCCGATAGTCGCCTGAATTGGCACTTCAAACTGTTGTCTTGGAATTAATTTCTTTAATTTCTCTACAATTACTTTACCACGGTCATACGCTGAATCACGATGTACAATAAATGATAAAGCATCCACTTGTTCATTATTTAAAAGAATATCCATTTTCACAAGTTTAGATGGTTTATAACCAATTAACTCGTAGTCAAATGATGCATATCCTTTCGTATTTGATTTCAATTGATCGAAGAAATCATATACGATTTCTGATAACGGGATTTCATATGTCAATGTAACACGTGTTTCATCTAAATATTGCATATCAATAAACGTTCCACGTTTCCCTTGGCAAATTTCCATTACAGCTCCAACATAGTCATTCGGAACCATAATTGCAGCCTTCACAAACGGCTCTTCTACACGATCGATAGTCTGTGGATCTGGCATATTAGATGGATTATCAACAATAAAATCTTCACCGTTTGTTAAATACACTTTATAAATAACACTTGGCGCTGTTGTAATTAAGTCAATCTTGAATTCACGTTCAATACGTTCTTGAATAATCTCCATGTGAAGAAGCCCTAAGAAACCACAACGGAAACCAAAACCTAAAGCTTGAGATGTTTCAGGCTCAAATTCAAGAGCAGAATCATTCAATTCTAGTTTTTCTAACGCATCACGTAAGTCGTTATAACGTGCAGAATCGATTGGATATAAACCACAGAATACCATTGGGTTTAATTTTCGATACCCTTTTAACGGCTCTGCAGCCGGACGTTTCGCATGTGTGATCGTATCACCTACGCGTGTATCACCTACATTTTTAATAGATGCTGCCAAGAAACCTACATCACCTACTGTTAACTCGTCACGTTGCGTCGTTTTCGGTGTAAACACACCTACTTCTGTTACTTCAAATTCTTTTCCAGTTGCCATCATACGTACTTTATCGCCAACTTTTACCGTTCCATTTACAACACGGATATATGCAATTACACCACGGTACGGATCATATAAAGAATCGAAAATCATACATTGTAACGGCTCTTCTGAATCACCTGTTGGAGCTGGTACCTTTTCAACGATTTGTTCTAAAATTTCTTCAATACCAATGCCAGCTTTCGCTGAAGCAAGTACAGCTTCCGATGCATCTAAACCAATTACATCTTCTACCTCTTGACGTACGCGTTCTGGGTCTGCACTTGGTAAGTCGATTTTATTAATAACTGGTAAAATTTCTAAATTATTATCAAGCGCTAAATATACGTTCGCTAATGTTTGCGCCTCAATTCCTTGCGCTGCATCCACTACAAGAATTGCACCTTCACAAGCCGCTAAACTACGAGATACTTCGTACGTAAAGTCGACGTGTCCTGGAGTATCGATTAAGTGAAGAATATACTCTTCACCGTCTTTCGCTTTATACGTTAGTTGTACTGCATTTAATTTAATTGTAATACCACGCTCACGCTCCAACTCCATAGAGTCAAGCAATTGCGCCTTCATTTCGCGCTGTGCCAACGCGTTTGTTTTCTCCAAAATACGGTCTGCCAACGTTGATTTCCCGTGGTCAATGTGAGCAATGATGGAGAAGTTACGAATTTTGGACTGTCTTTTTGCTCTTTCTTCTTTATTCATCTATGTTCTCAACTCCTAATAGTCTCGCCAATATACACTAGCACTGATTATATCAATAGAGCAGCAAAGATTCAATGAAAACTCGTGCTGCTTACAATACAAATCACTCTATCTATATCTTATGCGAACAAACCATAAGAGACAAACCTTTTTCAAATTAAAAGACAGCTCTCTTACAAACATAAGACAACCATCCTTCCCGCTACCCTTAACTAAAAATTCCTTTTATTGCCCCAACAACTATATCCGTTCCAAACTTTGTCATATCACGAGCAACACTTGCTATCGCCATACCGATACCTTCTACAACATTAAAACTTCTTAAGCTTTCTAACTGTTTTTGTTTTTCAATAGCCGAAAACGTCTCTCCCGAAATTTCCGATTCAGCCCCAGTGCCTTCTGTTCCTGTCATATGAGCAATTTGTTCATATGACAGCTGACGATATCCCTTCATACTTTTTAGACCATGATTAGCGAGTCCCACTCCAGCTATCATCATAAGCAAACATAAGACTGTACCGCATATACATAACAGCGTAAATTGACTCAAGCTATTTCTGCCTCTTTCCATCAATGTGTATATGCCCCTGTATTATCCTGATCAATCTGATGATGCAGCGCTGCATTTAAACCACTGGCTATTACATTTGCCATATCCTCAATAAACGCATCTACTTCTTTTGGAGTTACCATTAAATTATGACCAAGAGGAGATAACACTTCATAAATTAACTTTCTCTTTTCTTCTTCTTCTAACGTACCAATAGCTCCTAAAAACATATTTCGACTCTTTTCATCTGGCATATCTTCTTCTGTTAATTTTTTCTTTTCTCCAAATGTAAAACCTGCTGGCAATAAAGAGCGTGACGGTTTGTTCCCTTCTTTCAGTTCCCGGCCAAAATGTTTCAAAATAAAATCAATTGTATCACTCGTAATCGAAACAGCATCTACCACAGTTGGCACACCAATTGCGATAACAGGAATACCTAATGTTTCTTTACTTAGTTCCTTACGCTTATTCCCAACACCAGATCCTGGATGAATTCCTGTATCAGAAATTTGTATCGTACTATTTACTCGTTCAATAGAACGCGCAGCTAATGCATCAATTGCGATGACAAAGTCTGGTTTTGTCTTCTCAATAATTCCGTAAATGACATCGCTCGTTTCAATCCCTGTAATTCCCATTACCCCTGGACGAATGGCACTAACAGGTCTAAACCCCTCTTCCACACTTTCAGGCTGCAATTTAAACAAATGTCTCGTCACCAATACGTTCTCTATAACTATCGGTCCGAGTGCATCCGGCGTTACATTCCAATTCCCAAGACCTACGATTAAACAACTCGCTTCTTTTGAAACTCCAACCTCTTCTAAGAAATAAGAAAATTCTTTTGCAAAAATACGCTCTACCTTTTGCTGAAGTTCCGTATCTTGTTGTCGTATACCTTGCACCTCAAGAGTTAAATAACTTCCAGGTTTTTTCCCCATCGACTCAGATGCAATTTCATCAATAGTTACTTTTGTAATTGTAACTCCCTCTTCTTCCCTCTCTTTTACAATAACTCCCTGTATCCCTTTTTGTTCTTCTTGGCGCTCTTGTAGCATTTGGTGCGCCTCTACAGCAAGGTCAGTTCTAACACTATATTTACTTAAATCTAATGGTTCTTTCATCGTATCTCCTCCGTAATTCATAGTAAATATCGTTAGATTTCCCCAAGTTATATTAGGTCATTCTTTCCTTTACGTGAAATTTCATTGATATACTATTGCAATTCTCTTCACCGTTTGATAAAATATCACTTGTTCTATGTAAGAATCGAGTCATTCGATTGCACCAGGGAGGTGAAAAGTATGGCAAACATCAAATCTGCTATCAAACGCGCTAAACTTAGCGAAGAGCGTCGTTCACATAACGCTTCTATCAAGTCTGACATGCGTACTGCTGTTAAAACTGTAGAAACTTTAGTTACTAATAACGATCTTGAAAATGCTAAAGAAGCTTTCAAAACTGCTTCTAAAAAACTTGACAAAGCAGCTCGTAAAGGTCTTATCCACCAAAACGCTGCAGCTCGTCAAAAATCTCGCTTAGCGAAACAAGTAAACGCGTAAGGCGTTTAAAAAACGATCCATTCGGATCGTTTTTTATATACACAAAAAAGTTCACGTACTAAGTACGTGAACTTTTTTGTGTCACTACATATGATTTAACCGCATTAAGAAAAACTCAAGCACAAGTTTCTTATCCATCTTTCCAGTCTTCATACTATAATCAGCTTCCGCCAATTCTATAATAACTTTTTTTAATTCTTCAAAAGAGAAAAACTTCGTTTGATTCATCGCCAACTTTACCCGGTACGGATGTACACCAATATGGGACGCGATTTGATTTTGTCCGTAACCACGCTGTTGCAACTCTTTCACTTGATGCAGCAAGCGGAACTGACTTACTAATAAAGCGAGCAGTTTAATCGGTTCTTCCTGCTGTGTAAATAATCCGTCTAAAATTTGCATCGCACCAGCGATATCTTTTTTCACCACTTTTTCTGTTAAAGCAAACACGTTTTGCTCAACAGATTTCGGCACAAGTTCCGTGACAAGTTTTGGCATAATTTCTCCGCCCATACCGACGTATAACGTTAACTTGTCCATTTCCTTCGCTAACATTGTTACATTACTTCCCACAAGCTCTAACAATAAACTAACAGCTGCATTATCAATATGCACATGCACCTCATCCGCACGAGAAACAATCCACTTCTGAACATCCTGCACTTGCATCGCATTTGCTTCTATTACATCCGCTGTTTTCTTTAATAGTTTTGTAATTTTTTTTCGTTCGTCTAATTTTTCATAAGGCGCAACAAAAACAAGAATAGAAAAAGGAGATGGCTCCCCAATATATTCTTCTAAAATTTTTATATTTTGTTCTAATTTTTCTTTTTGTGCCGTTAAAAATAGTGGTGATTTTATTAATATAACTTTACGCTCTCCAAAAAAAGGAAGCGTATGCGCATCCTCAACTACATCTTCTAAATACGCTTCTTCCAAATCGTATGTCACAACATTAAACTCTCGATCTTCCTCTTCAAGCGCTTCCGTTGTAATAAGCTTTATCGTTTCATTTATAAAATAAGCTTCCGTTCCATACAGTACATACAACGGAGCGAACTGTTTCTTTTTAATCTTCTTATGTATATCACTCATATTTTTTCCTACTCCCTAACTTAGCAATATATATTTATACTAATGCCCTAGCTTTTGTTTTACAAGTACAAAGGGACGGTCTTTATAACCCGCCCCTTTATTTATATAAAACGCCACGCAATAAGCCCCGGATTTCTTATTGGTGTGCGGTAATCACCTTCCCTTTATTATTTACAATAATAATCTTAGTATAAGTGCCAACTGTTAACATGATTGGAAATGAAAAATTCACGCTACTTAACTAACTAGAAAAAGTATACAAATACTCTATTTCACTTCATATGGAAATTGTAGATTTTTTTCTGACAATATTTTATACTAAAATGGAATGTTGGGGAGGGATTCTAAATGAATGATTTTGAACAAAACGTTCAAAGTAAACGCAATGACGCTATTGATTCAGGGGTAGGATTTATCGTCTCATTTGGTTTTTTCGCAACACTTTTCATTATTGCAACTGTTATTAAATTCATCGGTTCTTAAAGGCTGCCGCTTAACGGCAGTCTTCTTTTTTTCATCTTCTATGTGTTTCATCATATGTGATTTTACTTTGAAAGGTTCCTTTTTCTCCATTAAAAACATAGGAAATAGCACCTTGCTTATCCGTACGCCATATATCAATACCCATCTTCTTAAAACGCTCTATAACTTCCTTATGCGGGTGCCCATACCTATTACGCTCCCCCACAGAAATAATCGCTACAGCAGGCTGTACAAGGCTTAAAAATGGATCTGTAGACGATGTTTTACTCCCATGGTGGGCAACTTTTAAAATATTAGCCCGCAAATCAGGATATGTTGATACTATAAACTTTTCTCCTTCTTCTTCTAGATCACCCGTAAATAGCCATGTTAGTCCCCCTAGTCTGGCCCATAGTACAATCGAAGAGTCATTTTCTCCCTTTTCTTTCCCCTTTGGAGCTAATACGAAAAATTCCGCTTCATTTACCCTCCAACCTTCCCCTTCTCCTACTACACTTATCTTCATGCTCTTTTCTAACGCCTTTTTCTTCACCACTTTTTCCAATACAGCATCTTGTTCCTTTCTCCCAAATACAACTTCTTTTACAATAATAGATGACAGCAAATCCAGCGCAGCACCTATATGATCCGCATCTCCGTGCGTTACAATTAATTTATCAATCGTTTTTATACCTTCTTTTTGTAAAAAAGGAACAAGAATATCATGCCCAACAGAAAATTCATGCTTTTTCTGTTGCCACGCTTCCTTCTTGACAGGAAGGGCTCCTCCTGTATCAATAAGATAAACCTCTTTATCGTATGGAAGACGAATTAATATCGCATCTCCCTGTCCAACATCAAGAAATGTAACACTCCCACTTTCGCGAAAATATGGATATACATAATGACAAGTACTAATAAAAAGAAACACACCCACAACTATGCACAAATTTTTTTTCGTTATTACCCTTTCCCAAATCACAAATATACTAACGATACTAAAACAATATATAGCCACAAGAAATAAAGGAGTTTGACCAAAAGTAAGTCGGATGAAAGGGAAACTTTCACAGTAACTTAGAAAATCATTAGAAATGGTTAAACATAGTGAAAGTACATATGCAATTCCTTTTGCGAAAAATGGAATAACCGGCATACATATAAGAATAATGATGCTACACGGCAATACAATAATGGATAGAAAAGGAACATATATAAGATTGAGGAAAATGCTATAAGGAGAAAAATAACCAAAATGATATAACAAGATGGGGGTACTAGCGAGCTGTGAAATTATAGAAATGTAAATAGAATTTCGAACTATCCCATTACTACGCCCTAATAATATCGGCGCAGATAGTAGTAAAGAAAAACTACCTACAAATGAGAATTGAAATCCAATGTTGAAAATAAGATACGGATCGTATATAAGCATACATATAGCTGTTATACTTAAGGCGTCTAGACTAGATAAGCGAACAGAGCACATGAAAGCTACCAATAATAAAACTCCTGTTATAGAAGCCCTCACAACAGATGGCGACGCCCCAGCTATGATCATATACAGAGGAATGCAAACTATAAGGCATACTGTTGCTGTCTCTTTCGTCACACCACTTCTTAGCAAAACAAAATACATTATAACCATTAATAGTACGATATGCGATCCTGAAATTGCTAACAAATGTATAAGACCAAATTGTTGATATTGCTCTTCTACTTCAAACGTCATTTGTTGTCGATCTCCAAATAATAATGCGTTCATAAATGCACCTGATTGTTCCGGGAACATTTCTGTAACTTTCGAGATTGTTTGTTGCCTGAGAAGGAAAATCCATTGCACGAGTGACAACGATGTTTTGTGACATTCAGAAATGTATGTCACATCAAATATAAAATGTATTTTTTGCTGATATAAATAATTACGATAATCAAAAACATGAAAATTCCGGGCAGTTTGTGGTTCTTTCACCTCCCCTTTAAATGTACACGATATACCTACATGTAATTGTTGCAACTGCTTCTTTTCCGAAGCAGATTGTATTTTATAATTTAACTGCACTAAGTTTTTATTCTGATCTTCAATTTGAAAAGAGAGACGATCCCCATTAATTAGAGGTGTATTTTGCACGACCCCTCGTGTAACTTCATAGGACTCCCCTAGCGGCTTATTTAGACTCTGAACATACGTGGTGTACATAACGCCACTAAAACACGCTATTATACAAAATATGAAGGTTTTACGCGAAGTACGATATAAACAAAATAAAACATAACAAACGAAACAACAAGCAGCCAACAAATGCGATGCGGAAAAGGTAATTGCAATCCCAATTATAAACGAGATTGCAACATAGCCCCATTGCCCATTCAACTCATACTCACTCCTTATAGCATCATTTTCGCTTTAGTGAATACACGCTGTAATTCTTCCATTGATAAATTATCTTTTTCTAAAGCTGCGAATAATTCCTTTAGCTGTAAATGACGCTCTTGTTCCTCTAGCGATGTAATATCGTATTCTAGCGGAACGTGCTTTACTGTTACACTCGCTTGTTCAAATAACTCTACGGCATACGGATGATTTTTATAGTCCTGTGCATAATAAACCGCTGTAACACCACTTTGAATAATCGCCTTACAGCACTGCAAACAAGGAAAATGTGTGACATAAATTTCCGCTTCCTCTGTTTTTGCACCAAATTTCGCACATTGCAATAAAGCATTCATTTCAGCATGAATTGTACGAACGCAATGATTATCAATGACATAGCAACCATCGTCTATACAATGCACACCACCTTTAATTGAACCGTTATATCCACCAGCAATAATTCGTTTATCACGAACGATTGTCGCTCCTACCGCAAGCCTTGTACATGTACTACGTAAAGATAGTAGATGGCTTTGCGTCATAAAATATTGATCCCATGAAATTCGTTCCATATTTTTCACCTTCTTTTTTGTCTACTTGTAGTGTAGCGAAAAAAGAAAAACTTCGTCAATCTTTTATGGAATAATAATTTGATCTTTTATTTTCTCTAAAGACTTCGCACCAATCCCATCAATTTCTAATAAATCTTCTATTTTCTGAAACAGACCATGTTCTTCTCGATATTTCAAAATACTTTCCGCTTTCCGAGAACCAATGCCTGTTATTTTTTCAAGTTGCTCTTTAGAAGCTGTATTTATTTGCACTTTACCCTCGCTTTTTGAAAAAGTAGCCCCTTCTTGCACTGGCTCATTCTTGTTAGGAACATAAAGAAGCATTTGGTCTTGGACCATTTGCGCCAAATTCACTTTCTTCACATCTGCATCCGGCAACAAACCACCAGCTTTTTCAACCGCCTCCTTCACCCGGTCCCCTTCCTTCATTTCATACACACCCTCTTTAAAAACCGCCCCTTTCACATCAATTATAATTATTTTTTTCTGCTCCTTTGCATCCAATACTTTCGGTTTACTTTTTTTCTCCACATCTTTCACTTGAACTTCCGTTGTAACGAGCGATCGCTCTGTTTGCTGATTCGTTTTCCAGAAAAAAAGAAAAATCAAAGTGCCAATAATAACCACTAATCCCAACCATTTTTTCGGAAAATCCCACATCATTTTACACCTCTAATCATAAATTTATAACATCATTCATATTGTTTAGGAGAAAGCTGTTACGAAGGAGGGATGAAACATTGAACATAGGAATTATAGGGACAGGGAACATGGGGAGTATACTAATCGATGCATTTTTAGAAACCCGTGCTGTCAAACCTTCGTGCCTTACTATTATTAATCGGACGCCTGCCAAAGCATATCATATAAAAGAAAAATACCCTTCTGTTCATATAGCCAAAACAATCCAAGAGGTAATCGAACAATCCCAGCTTATTTTCATTTGCGTAAAACCGATAGATATATACCCTATTCTACAAAAATACGCTGACCATTTTTCAGACGAAGATTGCTTAGTTTCTATCACAAGCCCCATATCTCCATCACAATTAGAAACACTTATACCTTGCCACGTCGCTCGTATCATTCCAAGCATCACAAACCGCGCCTTATCCGGCGCATCACTATTTACATTTGGAAATAACTGCTCTGAAGAATGGCAACAAAAACTACTTCGTCTATTCAAAAACATTTCTACTCCCCTTGTTATAGAAGAAGATATAACGCGCGTTTCATCTGATATAGCAAGCTGCGGCCCTGCTTTTTTTAGTTATTTATTACAATGTTTCATTAACGCTGCTGTAGATAAAACAAATATTACACATGAAGAAGCCACTACTTTAGTAAGTGAAATGGTCATTGGAATGGGGAAATTACTTGAAAAAGAAATTTTTACATTACCTACTTTACAAGAAAAGGTATGCGTTAAAGGCGGTGTTACAGGAGAAGGTATTCGTATTTTAGAAGAGCACGTTGGGGATATGTTTCATAAATTAATCGAACGGACACATGAGAAATTTGATGAAGATTTAAAATGCGTTGAGCAGCAATTCAATAAACACACATAATAAATACGCCATCGTAATCCCAAACCCTTTTTATTAATACTTATCTTTTTCATACTACATTTTCACTAAAACTAGCATTTTTACACTTTACACATATCATCTTTTTATTTTTCTAGAACTAAAACTACATCTTTTCTATAAAAGAAAAGCAACCTTATCGGTTGCTTTTCTTTTATCCATTCTTCTTCGCCATAAAAAAGATGCGCTCTGTTTGTTCTGTCACTTCAATTCGTTCAAAGTCACCTGTGACGCGAAGCACTGTAAACCCAGCTTCTTCAAGCCATTTTGTTAACACTTCAACTGAATACGCACGTTGCACGTGACATTCGTCAAAACGATGATACACATCTTCTTCTGAATCTTGTACAAAGAATGTCAAATCATGTTCCACACTATCTGATTCTTCTCCAGGGAAGCAGTTCCAAATAAGTGATATTTCTTCGCCGTTCACTGTATATGTTTCATTTTGAAATACGTGATGTATTTTATATAAAGAGTGTACATCGAATAAAAACAAGCCATCCTGACGTAAATGGTGGAAAACTCTTCTAAATGTTTCTTGCACTCCATCTTCTTGCAATACATAATTTAATGAGTCACAAAAGATTGTCACACAATCAAATTCACCAGGAACATCGAGTTCTCTCATGTCTTGTTGGTAAAAAGGAATAAAATAGCCTTCTCCCCCCAATTTTTGCTGCGCGACAGTTAACATTTCTTCCGAAAGATCTACACCAATTAAGTCATAACCTTTTCGCACAAGCGGAAGTGTTACGTTACCAGTTCCACATGCTACGTCAAGGATTCTTGCCTCTTTCATAGATGCCTGTTGTAAACTTTCCTCTGTGAATTCCACCCATTTATCATAAGGGACATCATTCATCAGTTCGTCATACAGCAAAGCAAATTGTTCGTATTTCATTGATCTAGCTCATCTGCAATATCTTCACGCGGCACATCGCCCCATAGACGCTCTAAATTATAGTGATTACGCTCATCTTTATGGAATACATGAGCAACCACATCACCAAGGTCTACTAAAACCCAACGCGCTTCATCAAAGCCTTCCATACGTTGTACGTTAATTTCGAACTCATGTGCCTTCGCTTTAATTTCACGTGCAATTGCTTGTACTTGCTTGTCTGAATTTCCGTGACAAATAATAAAATAGTCTGCAATCGGTGAAATACCTTGCATATTTAGTACAACCATATCTTCTGCTCTCTTATCATCAGCTGCTTTTGCCGCTAATACTAATAACTCTTTATCTTTCATTTATTAATTTCCTCCTTGATAACTTCATTGTATGTTTGGAATGTTAATGGATAAATCGTTTGATCTTTTTCCATTAAAAATTGAATTGTTCGCTTTAAAGCAAACAGTAAAGCTTGATTTATATCTTTATATGCGAGTTTCCTCGCTTCTTCCACACCAGGAAACTTACGTCCTGGTTCAATGTAATCTGCTACATAAATAACTTTATCTAACATTGTCATTTTTTCATGACCACTTGTATGATATGTAATAGCTTGTAGAATTTCAGGATCAGTAATGCCTACTTCTTTTTCTACTAAGTATGCCCCAACAGGTGCATGCCATAACTCTTTGTTATAGTGCAGTAGATCCTTTGGCAAAGCTTCTCCCTTAATAATCTCTTCCATTTCTGGAATCGCTCTACATTTTGCATAATCGTGAAATATAGCAGCCGTCTCTGCCTTTTTCTCATCTACACCATATAATCGGGCAAGTTCAATCGCTGTTTCCATTACACCAACCGTGTGTATATAACGTTTTTCATGCATTTGTTGTTTGACAATACTAAGTGCTTCCTCACGATTCATACAACCCATTCCTCTCGATATATACCTGTACTTTTTCGGGGAGTAAATATTTGCACGTTTTCTTCGTCATATATCTCTCACGTAACAGAGAAGAAGAAACTGCAAACTCCGGAATTTCCACTTTTACGATATCATAAGGCGTATGTAATGTATAACCTGGTCTTGCAACTCCAACGAAAGTCACAAGCTTAAGTAACTTTTCAATGTTATACCACTTCGGCAAATACTCAACCATGTCTCCGCCAATAATAAAGTGAAACTGCACATCCGGATACTTCTCCGTTAATTGTACCATAGTATCGTACGTATAAGATGGGCCTTCTCTGTCTAGCTCTTCTAAACAAATTGAAAAGTATGCTTCTTCCTCAATCGCTATTTGCAGCATATTTAATCGACTTTTCACACTCGTAATGTTACGTCCTTGCTTGTGCGGTGGAACTTGATTCGGCAAAAACCATACCTCTTCCAACCCTAAAGCATGATACACTTCATTTGCAATTAACAAATGCCCATTATGAGGTGGATCAAACGTGCCACCAATAATGCCAATTTTTCTCAAAAGAAACGCTCCTTCCTTTTACATACAGCAACTCTCCCCATACAAATTCGAAGAGAGCCCACTGTTAATAAAAGTTCAATTGGTTTCGCTTTCTACATATCAAGCGTCCATTACGAAATAACTCACGTATATCTTTTATCGAGGAAGCTTAATCTGCTTATTTTCTCTTGATTCTTTGTATAAAACAATTGTGCTTCCGATTACTTGAACGATTTCAGCTCGTGCACCTTGTGCAAGCTCTTCTGCAACTTCACTACGATCAAATTCACAGTTTTGTAATACGCTCACTTTAAATAGTTCACGAACTTCTAATGCTTCTCCAATTTGTTTCACCATATTTTCATTCACGCCACCTTTTCCAACTTGAAAAATCGGTGTTAAATGATGTGCCTTTGCACGTAAAAATCTTTTTTGTTTTCCTGTTAACATATAATTAGCCTCCAAGCTCTCTCATTACTAATTGTTTCATTCTATCAATATTCGGCACACACCCTGTCCACATTTCAAACGCAAGTGCACCTTGATAAACGAACATATCGATTCCATTTTGAATTATTGCACCTTGTTCTTTCGCATCGCCTAAAATTTTCGTCTCAAATGGATTATAAATAATATCAGAAACAATCGTTCCTTGTTTCAATGAACGAATTTCCAGCGGCGTATACTCAACATGTGGATGCATACCTATCGTTGTTGTTTGGATGATAATATCATATTCCCCTTGATTTTCTGCTGCACATTCTAACGATAGAGCATGCGAATTAACATTTGCCATGCACCCAGAGATAAGGTTTTTCGCCTTATCTCTCGTACGATTAGCAATATCAATTTCTTTCACACCTACATCGGCAAGCGAGAAGTAAATAGCTCGGCTAGCACCACCTGCACCGATTAATAAAATACGTTTCTCTTGAAGTGGATCTTCACTAATTGACTGCAGGGCACGAACAAAACCAATTCCATCTGTATTATACCCAATCAATTTTCCATCTCGATGAACTACTGTATTTACCGCACCGATTTGCCTTGCTAACGGGGCAATCTCATCCAAGTACTCCATAATTGCAACTTTGTGCGGAGTCGTTACATTAAATCCTGAAATACCTAATGCTTTCAAACCTTTTACTGCTTCCCCTAGCGCTTCTTCTACAAGAAACGCATGGTAATGGGCATCCATATTCAAGTGTTCAAATGCATCGTTATGCATAACGGGTGATAATGAATGTCCAATTGGATTTCCGATTACACCATATAATTGTTTCATAAATCCCTCTCCATATTAAATTAAAGATTTACGTAATGAAACACTTACTCCTTTTGGTACATGAGCAACAATTTTCGCTCCTGATTCATTTACAGTAACCCAGCCCAATCCAGAGAATACAACATCCGTTTTCGGCTCACGAATATTAAATTCATATTTCACAAACTTAGGCATATTTTCTAATTCTTCTGGTGTCGGTGGATTCAATAATTCTCCAGCGTGTTTTTCGTGCAATTCATCAGCCTTTTCAAGCTTTGTACGATGGATTGTTAAACGGTTTGAGAAATGACAAGTGAATGCACGACGGCCCCCACTTACATAATCAAATCGTGCTAATCCACCAAAGAATAATGTTTGTTCTTCATTTAATTGGAATACCATCGGCTTAACTTCTGTAGTCGGTGTAATAAGCTTTAAGCTTTGTTTCCCAACATAATGCGCCATTTGATGATGATTAATAATACCTGGTGTATCGTATAAAGATGACGTTTCGTCTAATGGGATATCAATTAAATCAAGCGTTGTTCCTGGGAAATGTGATGTTGTAATTACATTCTCAGTCTCATCACTAAACTCTTTAATCATACGATTAATAAATGTTGATTTACCAACATTCGTACATCCAACAACATAAACATCTTTACCCTCGCGGTAATGCTCAATTGCATCAGCAAGTTCAGCGATTCCTTGTCCTTTAGCTGCACTAATTAAAAAGACATCTTCTGGTTTTAAACCAAGTTGCTTTGCACTATAGCGCATCCAATGTTTTACTTTATCATGCTTAACTGACTTTGGAATTAAGTCAGCCTTATTCCCTACAAGTAATACTTTATTGTTCCCTACAAAACGATGTAAGCCCGGTAACCAGCTACCATTGAAATCGAAAATATCTACGATTTTAACCACTAGTGCGTCTGATTGTCCAATTCCGTTCAAAATACGAAGGAAATCATCATCTGTTAAAGATACATCTTGAATTTCGTTATAATGTTTCAAACGAAAACAACGTTGGCAAATTACTTGTTCTTTTTCTAAAGATGATACAGGAGCGTATCCTACTTCATTTTTATTTTCTGTTTGAATTTCTACACCGCAACCAATACATTTAATTGTTTCAGTCAAACTTTATTCCTCCCAGTTAATTAAGCCTTTTTTCTTCATGTTTCTCATAATTCTTCGTTCAATTTTCCGATTAAATCGTGTCACCAATCCGTCCGTTTGCGCTACCGGTACAACTAAAATTGTATGAAGTCCCACACGATTTCCGCCGAGCACATCCGTTAGTAACTGATCTCCAATTACTACAACTTCATCTGGCTGCAGGTGCATCTCATGTATCGCACGCTTAAATGCGCGAACAAACGGTTTGCGCGCACTATGAATAAACGGAATACCTAATGGGTCAGCGAAGTCTTTAACGCGTTGCTCGTTGTTATTTGAAACGACCGTTACTTGAATATCATTTTCTTTCATTTTCAAAAACCACTCTTCAAGCTGTGGCGTTGCGTTTGGACGATCCCATTCAATTAAAGTGTTATCTAAATCAGTAATAACTCCTTTAATTCCACGTTTTTTCAAATCTTCTGGTTGAATATGATATATATTTTTCACATATTCATTTGGTAAAAATAACTTCAATTTCTTTCACCTCTTTGAGGATTTTTCATAAAATTTTTCGACAACATTTTTCGATAGATAACCTGTGGATAAACTTGTACACACTTTCCACGTTAATTTTTCAGTCAATTTGGAATTTACTAACAATCCATCCACATTTTATCCACTGAGTTATGTGGATAACCTCTTGTTTGTGACTGTCATATTTTTTTGGTACATTAAATGCAACAACGAATCAATCCTTATATTATTAGGAGGTGACTCACCTTGAAAACAAAACATATGGAACAGTTATCTACTGATTTACTCACTGAGTCTTATTATAAAGCAAAAGAACTAAAATTAAATCCCGACTTCATTTTACTTATAAAACAAGAAATTATTAGACGCTCGTTAGAGGACAAGCTCGTCAAATCTTCTTGAGTACATATAGATTGCTGATTGACCTGTAAAAAGAGCCATCCTGCGATGGCTCTCGAATAAACAAGTACTCCCATCTAGGGGATTTCTTCATTAAGCATCTTTGTCCACATTTCTTAATTAGAGCTTCATAAGTATATTATAAAACCTTTTCTTTACTTATGAGATACTCGGGTTGCAATTTTTTCACCAAGACGCAGCTCTTGCCCACTTGTCAATTCCTGCACTGCTTTAATCATATCTTTTTCAAATAATAAAACAACTGTTGAGCCAAATGTAAAGTATGCCATCTCTTCACCTTTTTGAACAGTACTTCTTTCATGAAGGAGCTCGATACTATTAACAAACATAGCACCTACTTTTACAAGTGCCATATGTTCGCCGTCACTATTTACTTCTGTAACAGAGCGATAATTTTTTGACAATGGTTCTTTCCCATACTCCATACCCACTGCATTTACCGGATATGATTTTCTACCGAGTACAAATCTTTCAGTCACAGAGCCAGAAAGCGGGCTATGAATGCGATGATAATGACTTGGACTCAAATAAATCACCATATATGTACCGCCTGCATATCGCTTTGCACGCTCTTCATTACCTAGCATATCCACAATTGAATAACGCTTTCCTTTTATATCGAATGTTTTTGTATCCTCAATAGGACCTTGATCAGCAAAAACACCATCAACAGGACTAACGATACTCGATGCATCAGTATCAATACTACGCTTTCCTTCTTTTAGCCTACGTGTAAATAAATCATGCAATGTTCCATATTCCTTCAAACCCTTTTCCATCTCATCTTGATTAATTTGAAAAACTTTCACATACGATGGAATAATGATAGAGCTCAAACGAGATTGTGCAAATTTACGTAATATATAAGAAGTAAAACGACCATTTGTAAGTTCGATCATAAGTCGATATAATGTCCGTCGCAAATTACGAAACCTCCTAATCAGCCTATAACTTTAGTTTCCCCTTCTTTTCTCTCTATATCATATGTAACATTGGTTCTTATTCCCACATATAGAATGGAGCCGTCTCGTTATACACGAAGAAAAACTAAGTATAATTTTTATTCTTAAATTGTTTAGCACCTTCTAATATTACAGATAGAACCCGCCATTTTCAACAGTGAACATGTATTTCTTCTTAGAACAGCTCGTTTTCTTTCCGTTTTCCCGAAAGAAAAGCAGCCACTTTTAAAGTGTAGCTGCTTACAATACACATTATTCTTTTGCTTTTTTCTCTTTCTCAGCCCGCACAAATTCATGGAACATTTTCATTAAAGCACGCTTTTCAATTCGCGATACGTAGCTTCTTGAAATACCGAGTGCCTTCGCAATCTCCCTCTGTGTTTTCTCTTTATCAAGCCCAAGTCCAAAACGCTTCACAATTACTTCTTTCTCTCGTTCGTCCAAAATATCGATATACTCTTTAATTTTTTCTAACTCCATACTAAGCTGAATCATATCAATTACATCTTCAGATTCTGATTTTAATATATCAATAAGTGATATTTCATTACCCTCTTTATCTTGCCCAATCGGATCATGAAGTGAAACGTCTTTTTTCGTTTTCTTTAGCACACGTAAATGCATCAAAATTTCATTTTCGATACAGCGTGCTGCATATGTTGCAAGCTTAGTTCCTTTCCCTGCTGAATAGCTTTCAATCGCTTTAATAAGCCCAATGGTACCAATTGAAATTAAATCTTCTGCATCTTCACCAGTGTTTTCGAATTTCTTAACAATATGAGCTACAAGCCGTAAATTATGTTCAATTAAAAGATTTCTCGCTTGAGCATCACCTTGCTCCATTAACTCTAAGTACTTTCTCTCATCATCTGATGATAACGGCTGCGGGAACGCATTGTTCTTCACATAAGAAACAAATACAAACACTTCTCGAACCATATATCCAATTGCGGCGAATAGACTCAAACCTTTCACCTCCGCCAAAATAGTGGTCTTTACTATGTGTATGTGGGCATGAGGTTGTTTGTGTCTGTACGATGTAAATATGGAACTCTTAACTTAATGGCATTCTTAAATCACTCAACGCTAATCATTAAATTTTTCTATAAACATAGTAAAAGCCAATCGAAACGTATCGATTGGCTTTTACTAATATTCACTCCAAATTTTCTCTCCAGTCTGCGCATCTATGTAACGAATTTCCCGACTACAATCGACGGATTCTTTATGATTTTCACTCCTCGTTTGTTTATACAGCAGTTTATATTTCATTTCCTCTGCATCATGATCTATACACCATTCTAATTTTACTCGAATGACCTCTTTATATATTTCTAACGCTTTTTCTTTTGTTACTTTTGGTGCTGTTTCATGTGCAAGTAACTCTTCTATTATATTGCTAGGTTTTCCCGAGTAGTGCATCACAGCACCATTTTCTGTATTAATGTTGACCATGAATTCCCTATACTCTACCGGAATTTCATTCACATATACTGAAAAGACAAATCTTTCAATCCCTTCATCTTCGTCACGTTCATCCCAAAGGCGAAGATATTGTGTAACATCTGGAATAACATGTTCTAAAAATTGAAGTGCTTTTTGTAAACATTCCTCTCTAGACAGTATTTGTTTTACTTCTTTATCGTCTGCCAGTTTTATAAAACCAATTAATTCATTGGTTGATTTATCAATCGTAATGCCAACTAAATTATTATATTTTAACATCGGTAAATGCTTTTTAAAGAATTCATTCATTAAATATGGATTCTTTTCTTCTTTCTGTTTTTGTAATTCCTCTTTCGAAACAAATTTCATCCTTATTCCATCTTCATTTTCTGTCTCAGCCACTTTTGTAAAACTTTCTTTATCCCAGTCAAATAAATCGAATATATCATCTTGTTGACTACCTTTTTTCGGTTTTTCAACAGCTACAGTTGGAGGCAATTTATAATGATCTGGGTCAAACAAATCTTTACCTGTACTTGCATCAATAAACGCATGACTAGGTTCTGGTTCATATACAAGATGATAGCCTTTTACTTCCTCACCATTTTCATATTTACATGAAGAATGTGTTAAATCCACAAATACAAGTCTCATATCTTGTCTAGCTCTCAAAGTTTCTAAAACGACGTTCTCCTCAACAATTTCAATTGGCCATAACGGTTTTTTCTCTATAGCTTTTTGTCCATTGTAATGAAAATGCACAACATTACCTGAAGGATGAATTCGCACAACACATCCTGTATTCGGCAATGGATATCCATTCACTTCCTGCATATAATTTATTTCTTTCCAACCACGCCAGTCATCCTTAACTGACACATACGTATAAAATTCTAATCCTTCTTCCACATGTTTTTTTATAAATACATTTGCAATCTCTCTTGCCTTATTCTCCTCTATCGCTTCTTTATCACTCGAAAAATAATTTTCATCATCTATCCTGAATTCAAATAAATTACCAGTATGCCTATTTAATGAAATTTGTATCTGTTTCTCCTCATCCTCTTTATGCCCCCACCATAATAAATGATGAGGATCATCCACTCCTTCTTGATCATCTACAACAAGCCTATATTCATCTGGAATTTCAATAATATGAGCCACTTTCTCTTTTCTTTCTTTATCTTTTGGATTCATCATACCCTCTCCTTTATTACAATTTAAGGTAATTATAACAAACAAAACCAAAAACCATTAGCAAAAAGACAAAAAGCTGAAACAATTAGTTCATACGAATTTCACATGAATCTATTACTATAGGAATTGTACATAGTGAAATTACTAACAATGACGTTTATTCATATATAATTTCATTTGAAAGGGGTTGAAAAGATGAAAACTAAATATCGCTTTATGATCTCATCATTTGCTGCTTGCGCCTACATGATTTGGTGTTTAGTATAATAACAACTTCACTTGTAAATAAGAAAAGGTGTGTATATAAATGGAATATAACCAATCAACAGTTAACTACTGGAAAGCTTTTGTATTACCTTATACATTCGCTTTAGAAGAGTTAAAAACTAAATTTGAAATTATGAACCGGGAAGCTCAATTTTTAGAAGACTACAACCCGTTTGAACATATAAAAACAAGACTTAAACAACCCGAAAGTATCATTAGGAAGCTTGAGCGTAAAAACTTATCACCAACAGTTGAAAATGCTCAAACACAATTACAAGATATTATTGGCATCCGTATTACATGTTGCTTTGTAGAAGATATTTATCATTTAAAAGAAGTTATTGAAAATCGTGGAGATATGGAAATTGTAGAAGTAAAAGATTATATTGCTAATCCAAAAGGAAATGGCTATAAAAGTTTGCATATGATTATTAAATATCCATTGTCACTAAATTCTGGTACGAAAGATGTCTTTGCAGAAATTCAATTACGTACACTTGCCATGGACTTTTGGGCAAGTTTAGAACATAAGCTTTACTACAAATATGAAGGAAATATACCTGACTATTTGAAAGATGAACTACATGACGCTGCTATGAAAGCTGAAGACCTCGATAATAAGATGGCAACAATCCGTCAAGATATTGATGACATTGAAGCATGTTCAAATCAAATTTTATTACCACTTTAAAAGGTTCTCTCCTATGAGAACCTTTTTATCCCGCTATTTGCGGGCAGTAAGACTCCCACTGATTAAAGTTTCACTTTATTTCTTCTCTATCGTACGAACCTCTTCAATCTTCCACCCTTCTTCTTCTTTTCCAAGTGCGTACTGCATTTTCTTCTGAAGAGTAACCCCTCCATCTACTTCTTTTTCCTCCGTTTCAACAATAACAAGCCCACCTTTAAGAGCTTTCATATTCATATGTTCTAACTCTATTTTCTTATTTCCCTTTTGAAATGCCGCTTCCTTTTGTGTTTTTAAGTCTTCAGCACTAGGCATCTTCTTTGAAAATAACTCCATATGTTCAGCAAGATTTTTTTCATTCGTTGTCCGTACAAATGCCTCAATAACATCTTGAATGGATTTCTCTTCTTCTTTCGTTATATGTACCTTTTCCTCAGTTTTCCCAGCAGATTTTTGTTCTATATTATTCTCTTGAGATTGACATCCAACTAGCAATAATACGAATACTAGAAGGAATCTTAATTTCCCTAAAAAAACGCTCATCTTTCCATCTCCTAAAAAGAAAAGTGAGGCATTTCGCCTCACTTTCATTTATAATTAGCGTCTTCCTTTATTCGGATCGCCGCCGCCAACGATGTCAAAGACACGTTTAGCTATATTTGTATTCTCTTGAACGCCAGAGAATAAGTATTTACCTGGTCCGAATGCATATACGTTCACATCTTCACCTGTATGTCCACCCGTTGTCCAACCTGTAACCGAACGCTTATTGAAGATATCTTCAATTGCATTATCAATCTTTGTTACATCTTTTGATGGAGCTATATCATTTACAGCTTTAATTTCTTCTGGTGTTAATTGTAGATCAATATACTTTTTCAATGTTTCTTCTACATTTGCACCTTTTACAATCTCATTTGCCATAAAGTCTGGCGTACGTTTCGCAGCTTTAATCGGATCTACTTTAAAGTTATACTCACCATTCGCACCTAAAGATAATCCGCCAGTAGCATGGTCTGCAGTTGCAACAACTAATGTGTTCTTATCTTTTTTCGCAAACTCAATTGCTGCTTTAAACGCTTTTTCGAAGTCTTCCATTTCACTCATTGCACCGACAATATCATTATCATGTCCAGCCCAATCAATTTGACTACCTTCGACCATTAAGAAGAAACCGTCTTTATTTTTGTTCAAGCGCTCAATCGCTGCATTTGTCATCTCTTCTAATGAAGGTGTTTTGTCAGTACGGTCAATCATTTTGTCTAAACCACCTGGTGCAAATAAGCCAAGAACTTGATCGCTTTTATCATTTAATAATTGATTACGATCTGTTACATAACTATAACCAGACTTCTTAAATTCTTCTGTAAGATTGCGGTCTTTTCTAACAAAGTTCTTTACGCCCCCGCCAAGCATAACATCTATTTTATGCTTACCTTTAATTTTTTCATCAAAGTAATCATTTGCAATTGCGTCCATATTTTTACGACTAATATCATGTGCACCGAATGCAGCTGGTGTTGCATGCGTAATTTCAGAAGTTGCAACGAGTCCCGTTGACTTCCCTTTTTCTTTCGCTTGCTCCAATACTGTTTTCACTTCAGCTTTATCATTATCTACTGCAATAGCTGCGTTATATGTTTTTATACCTGCTGACATCGCAGTAGCTGCCGATGCAGAGTCTGTAATATTTTCATGTTCATCTTCTGGATATGTTTTTTGTGTTCCTACAAGATGCTTATCAAATTCTGTAGATTCCATCTCAAATGTTTTTGGATTATCTTTCATATAACGATGAGCTGTCATATATGAAGGCCCCATACCGTCCCCAATTAATACAATGACATTTTTAATTTTTGCATTGTTTCCGTTCTCATCTGCATTAACCTCACTAGAACGCGTAAAATTCCATGTTGCTACCGAAGTAACTGCTAACGACGCCACAACTGCAAATGGCCATGCTTTTTTTACAAACTTTTTCACTGTCTTGTCCCCCTAATTAGGTTATTCATTTCCCACTATCAAATTTAATAGAAGACTGTTAAGAGAAAATGAGTTATATGTAAATTTTTTGTTAACTTATGTAAATTTAAGTTATAATTTGTATAAGTTTGTCTTTTCATATCAAGCATACTCCCCTTTACAAAGATAAATATAAACATGTTGGATTTCTTTTAATACGAACCTATTATTTTACATTTCTTAATATTATTCTTATTTTTTCTAATTTAAATAGAAATATGGTGAACTTTATGAAAACAGTAAAACTAGACGAATCTTCCATTCCAGCCTTACTCTCTCTTTGCGAATCAGTTGGGTGGTTACAGCATGCGAGTTTTATGAAAGAGCAATTCCATATGTACCTTTCCATTGGCACAATTTTTGGCTATGTACATGAGAATAAACTTATTGCAGCGGGCGGGGTCTTTTCGTTTGCCCCTGGATTTTCTTCTATCGGTATGTTAATCGTGCATCCTGATTTTCAAAGAAAAGGAATTGGCCGTATTTTGTTAAACAATAGCTTAAAAGTAACTTATCCATCGCTCCCTATTACACTCATTGCAACAAAAGCTGGTGAATCCTTATATGTATCTTATGGATTTCAATCAATAACAACAATTCATCGTTTCGAAAAACAAGCGGCTCATATAAGTACAAATTCTTTTCCCATAAAACAAATTCAGCAAGCCGATCTTCAATCTCTCATTTTTCTTGATCAAACTGCGACTGGTGCAGATCGTTCTAAGCTTTATTTATCACTACTATCGAGAGCAACTTACTCCTTTAAAATAGAGCGGGATAATCAAATAGATGCTTTTGCTTTATGCATACAAAAAGGAGATGTACTATGTATCACTCCACTTATTTCAAAAAAAGAAAAAGACGCTATTCAGTTATTAGAAATAATTTGCAACTCGTGGAATGGGACAATACGCATTGATGTTCCGCACTCACAATTCATTTTCCGTCAATTTCTTCAAACAGAAAATTTCCAGGAAACGCTCCTTTCACCTCTTATGATAAAGAATGGTAATCAACTTCCTGGAAATCGTAATATACTATTTGCTATGATAGATGCAGCGTTATGTTAGAAAGGGGACACCTAATTGAAGCGATTTAGCTATTTTATGGTAGGTTGTCTTACTCTTACACTATTAGTAGGATGTAGTGCAGCAGAAAAGCCAGTAGAACAAGTAAAACAAGTTAAAAATACAATTACAGCGAAACTAGCTACCGAGGAAAAAATGGTAGAGATAGATGGTCAAACGATTTACTTTAAAAAGATTGGTGATGAAAAACCACCTTTACTTATGATCCATGGATTTGGAGGATCATCCAATGGTTTTCAAAAGGTTTACTCAGATTTAGCAAAAGATCATACGATTATTTCTGTTGATGCTTTAGGATTCGGACGTTCCTCTAAACCGATGGATTTTTATTATTCTTTCCCAACTCATGCAAATTTGTATTATAAGTTAATGAAAAAATTAGGGTATGACTCATTCGCAATACTGGGACATTCTATGGGCGGAGAAATTTCTCTTAATTTAACATATTTATACCCCGAAGCGGTTACCCACCTTATTTTAACTGATGCTACAGGCGGCCCTCATACGTTCGTTAATAAACAAGGTTCACCAAAACCAAAGTTGTCGACTGATTTAAGTGCCGTTTCTTCTATTGCAGATTATGATGAGAGCAAAGTTAAATTCAAGCGTAATGATGAAGAGCATTATAATAAAATGAAATTATGGCCTAGGCGTCTTCAAATCAATGCAACTGAAATCAAGCAACCAACTTTAATTATATGGGGAAGAAATGATAGTAGCGTTTCTTGGAAAGAAGGAGAAACTTATCATCAATTCTTAAAAAATAGCACTTTCCATATTATTGAAAAAGGTTATCATGCTCCATTTCGTCAAGAGCCACAAGAGTTTGTAGGGTATGTAAAAGATTTCTTCGAGAAAAATCCTATAAGTGCTGAAAAATAAACGGGTATCTCCTTTTGAGATACCCGTTTTCATATATTAAGCAGCTTGCTTTTGGCGTTTTTGAATTTTTGATCCTAGTACTTTTGGAATAACTAAGCCATCAATTCCAAGTTTTCCAGCATTCATACCAGAAACAAGAACGAACATGGATAAGATAACCATTTCAGGGTTCACACCAATTGACCCACTAAACATATAGGAAAAGTTCATTACAAGACCGAAAAAGACCGCTGTTTTTGTTAAACAGCCTACAATTAAACCAATTCCGACTAAAATTTCTCCCCACGTCACAAGTGTATTAAATAAATCAACGTTTGGAATTGCAAAATCTTGTAAAAATGATGCCCACCAAGATTGAACAGCTGGTTGTGCTCCTTTAGATTTTTCAATTGCACCTTGTAAATAACCAGTTGCATCGAAGCCTTTCCCTTGTAGTTTACCGATTCCAGCCATTACCCATGTGTAACCAAGATACACTCGAATTATCGCTAATACAAAAGAAACTGCTTTGTTTTCTCTTAAAAATTGAATAATCATATCTTCCTCCTAAAGTTGTAATTAATTCAGTTACAGATAATATAATAACATTAGTTACTTACTTTTAAAACGTTAATCGTGAATAATTTGTGACATACATAAAAAACATTACATACTAACGTTTATATAGTAACTTTTATTACCTGTAAAAACTTGAACATATCATACCACATGTGATAATCATTTTCATTGAAGAAAATGTAAAAAAACTGTGAGTTAAATGTGAAACGCATTCATTCGAATATAGAATAAATCCGTTTCATATTGTTTATATACTCCAAATGTACATGTCTCCTCATCGGTTAATCTCGCTTCTCGAACAACTTATTCTAACGTTTTGTCATGGTTAATAAACCCGTAAAATAGGCGTATTGTAAACATAAGTGCTACATTTCCATCTACATAATCTATCAATCCAACATATGATTTTACACCACTATATAAAAAGGATTCTACTAGTTTCACCCCCCAAAACTTATACCAACCATTTACAATATGTGTAATATGCAATTTTGCATATTACTTAATTTCCGCTACGCTAAAGTATACTCTCGGCTCATTTAAGTCGTACACATCTTCTCCTAACTCTTCCATTACAAATTTCCTCTCCTATAAGTCCATTTCATATATACCCGTTTCTTTCAAAAAATCAGCTCTAGTTAAAGCGACTTTCTGTAAATATTGCCTATACGCTGTAATTGTTCCATCGTGTGCAACGATACAAATTTTTTCTGCTTTTAACTGATAGCACCAGTGCAGAAATTCATCTACTATTTGCTGAAATTCCATCTCCAAGATGATATTGACTCCCTCATTCCATAACAATTCATTTCTACTTTCTTCTAATGAAAAATGTGGAAATAAGTTTTGTATTATCTTTCGATCTAACAATTGATCGCACGGTAATGTTTTGGCGGATTCCCGATAAGGAAAAATTCGCGGGGATATATATGGGTGAACAATTTTTTGACAAGCAACTTCCGCACTCCATATTGTCGCAGTTTGTAAAGTTCGAAGTGTAGGACTAGCGATTAATATATCCTTTTCTTGTAATGGTACATCGCACTGAAGCAATTCAGCCTGCTTCTTTCCCACGCCCGTCAATGGCGGATTCACTGCTTGTAAACTTAATGGTAAATCTTTCGTATGTTCACCTTCACCATGCCGAACAAAAATAAGTTTCATTCTCCTCTTCCTCTCACTAGAAAATGGTCTCACATATTTCTTCCCTATTTTTTTCTTTACTCCTGCTATTTTAAAAAGTAGAATGTAAAAAGTGTTTGACATCAACGTTTGGAAAATATTACAATTATATATGTAAAATATTTTTTACAAGAAGAGGAGGATTACAAATATGAAATGGATTATCGTCTTTATGGGAATGATCATATGGGGATACATAAATGGCTTTTTTAATAGTGATAAAACTGCTAATCCTTGGATTACAGATGATGAGCGTGAAACAAAAAGCAATTATCGCAAGCTGGTCCGGTGTTTTCATATTTTGTATCATTAACCTCTTAAACAAATGGTTAGGTTTAGGAACGAGCGATACATCACCTTACTTACCATCTTCTGTCGCAACTATTTTAAAAGAAAATGTAGAGTTACAAGTTTTACTTATGTTATTCATTACGTATGGACTATTTTACTTATACTACCGAAGAAAACTAAGCGCTTAACTTTTATCTCATGATTATCCTCCTAAATGGTTATAGTAACTAGGACGCAATGAAAAAAGGAGAGATATAAAAATGAGTAACACAAATGACTTTTTAGATACATTACATGAAAAACAAGCAAAAGATGAACAAAATAGAAAGCGCCAAGGGAACGGAAACCCTGCGAAAAAAAAGCCAAATAAAACACATAAATAACATTGAAAAACCTACCTGGAAATTATATTTCAGGCAGGTTTTTTTACTCGTCTTTAACCGAAACGACATCTTCCCAATTCCATTTCTCATAATACCACTCTGGTACATCTATATTTTCAATCCATTTCTTTTCATGTTTTCCATCGTTATGAGCAAGCCATACATCAGCTTTCTTACGATTTGAACGGAGCCACATTAATTGGTTGCTTTTCTTACTAAAAATAGGGTTATAATCGCCTTGGCTATTGGATGGCTTTGTAATTTGATGTTGTTCATCTGTTGTACTATTTATTTCATATAAAGATGGTAGTGGCCTTTTTTCTAGAGGGACCGATAGCTCTGCTTCCTTTGCCCTTGAAACGATAATTACATTCTCGTTCTTCCATGTGAAATCCCAATCAACATAGCCTTTTGGAGTAAATGTATTTTGCTGGAGAGCCGGCAATTCTTTTATTTTTAAATGCTTATTCTCTAAAGCAACTCTCCCGCTTCCTTCAATATAGGCTAATATATTTTTTGATGGCGCCCATTTGAACCATTGTGTGTTTAATAACATTTCATCTACTGTTTCAAAACGACTGCCGTCTGATCGAATTAAGCAAAGGGTATTACTATCAGCTGACAAAGAAGCTGTTGGTACTGCCAAAAACGAAATCCATTTTTGATCTGGCGACCAATTAAATCCACTTCCAACTAATGCTAAAAAGTCATCATGCTCATTCGGTAGTGCAGATAAATGCTTCATCTTATGAGGATTCATATTTGCATCCTTTTGTATTTCATATAACTGAGCACCTGTCCATCCTGTTGGAAGCAAGTACGCTTCTGATGATACAAGAAACTTCTTACCATCAGGATACCATGCATAGTCACCTACACCATTAGCTATGTTTTCAAAATCTGCTTTCTTTTTTTCAGCATCAAATGTATTTAATGTGCGTGCAAATACAAATGCAATTATATTCTCTGTTGGTGACCATTGATAATTCGATACTTCTGATTGAGATGGTCTAACTTTCTTTCCATCTTTTAGCCGATACAGTTCAAAGTGATTTCGCTTCTTTCCTTTTGCATATGCAAGCCATTCTCCATTATGTGACCATTTCGGTCCTGTTATGTACTCTCCTTTTGTAATTTGTTTTTCTTTTTCACCGACTTTAATCCATAGATTATGATTACGAATAAAGGCAACTTTTACTCCATTGTTTTCTGCGCTAGTAATAGAACTTGAATAGAAAAAAAGGAACAAAACCACGATTCCACTTACTATAAACCTTTTCATATAGCACCCCCATTTCCCCCTCTAGCATTCCTCATATTCCGCTTACTATATGCAAATATTATCCATTCGACATAATTCCAAAAAATTTCCCAAGAAATTTTTAATTCAAAGAGGATTGGTATGAATTATGTCGAATGTATAGTTCAGCCAACATCCGTTCCTATAATTAACGATAAAAATGTAATATTTATTTTCAGAAAATTGGCACTTTTTATTAGGGGGAGTTTCAATGAAGAAAACTACATCAACACTATTAAGTATGGCGCTCGTCTTTTCGAGCTTTGGAGCATTAAGCGCCCATGCTGAATCACTGCAAAAAGAGAAGCAATTTAGTCCACAGTTAAAAGCAAATATTGAACAATGGGGAGAAAACAAAATCGCGCAAAATGTTGAAACAAAAACATCAAAAGAAATTTCAGTTATTGTAGAATTGCAGCAGGCTCCACTCGCTTCACAAAGTAACATTCAACATGCTCCGGACCTACAAAATAGCAATGTGCAATCATACCATGCACAACTAAAAAAAGCACAAGAGGATACAACAAAGAAAATAAAAGAAAAAGCACCAAAAGCAACCATAAAAGAAACGTATAGTACGTTATTTTCTGGATTTTCTATTTCTATCCCAGGGGATCAAATTGCCGCTCTAGCTTCTTTACCTGAAGTAAAAGCAATTTATCCGAACTTAACATATAAATTACATGAAACGTCAAAAAGCCTAGCAGATCAAGAAACACCAAACGTTGGAGGCCCTACAGTTGGTGCACCTGAAGCTTGGAATTTAAAAGATCCGACTGGCAAACCCCTTGATGGAAAAGGGATGAAAGTCGCTATTATCGATTCAGGTGTCGACTATACCCATCCTGATTTACAAGCAAATTATATCGGTGGCTATGATACAGTCGATGAAGATAATGATCCGATGGATGGAAATGTCCACGGTACCCATGTTGCTGGAATTATTGCGGGTAACGGAAAAATAAAGGGGATTGCTCCGAATGCTTCTATACTCGCTTACCGTGTCATGAATGATGGTGGTACCGGTACGACCGATGATATTATTCAAGGTATTGAGCGAGCTATTCAAGATGGTGCCGATGTTTTAAATCTATCTCTTGGTCAAGATTTGAATGTACCTGATCAACCTGTAACAATGACGTTAGAACGCGCAGCAAAACTTGGTGTTACTGCAGTCGTCTCAAATGGAAATGATGGACCAAAACCTTGGTCTGTTGACGCTCCTGGTAACGCAAGTAGTGTCATCTCTGTTGGTGCATCTACTGTTTCTATTCCATTTCCAACATTCCAAGTAGCTGGTTCCAATAAATCTTACCAAGGATTACCGTTATCAAAATCAGATTTCCAAGTAGGCAACGATGCTCAGCTTGTATATGTTGGCTACGGTAATTCAAGTGATTACGCTAAACAAGATGTGAAAGGTAAGTTCGCCCTTGTTTTACAAGGAACTTCAAGCACGTTAGTAAAAGCAAAACAAGCGAAACAAGCTGGCGCTCTTGGCGTGCTACTAATTTCTAACGAAAAAGAAATTAATCTTATGCCCGAATATTTTGTACGTGAAGATGTAGCTCTTCCAGTTATGCAACTATCAAATACAAATGGCGAAGAGTTAAAAACTTTAATTACAAAACGAAAGAAAAATATAAAAATTGGACAACCAAAGCAAACAGAACTTATTGGTAACTTTAGTTCAAGAGGACCATCACAAGGTAGTTGGCTAATAAAGCCTGATATTGTTGCACCTGGAGTACAAATTACTAGTACAGTGCCGAGAGGTGGCTATGAATCTCACAACGGAACAAGTATGGCTGCGCCACAAGTGGCGGGAGCCGTTGCCCTGCTGCGTCAAATGCATCCTGATTGGACGACAGAACAATTGAAAGCAGCTCTTGCCAACACTGCAAAAACATTAAAGGATGTCAATGAAAATACATATCCTGTCATGGCACAAGGATCTGGTTTAATTAACATTCCAAAAGCAGCCCAAACAGATGCATTAGTGAAACCTAACAATGTAAGTTTCGGTCTTATTAAACCTAATAGCGGCAAAGTGAAGTTAACACAAAATATTACATTACAAAATCTTTCTAACAAAAAGAAAAACTTTTCAACTCGCATTGAATTACTAGATACAAAAACAAAAGTCCAGACTTCTTTCTCTTCTTCTATTAGTGTGAAACCTAATAGTAACATCGAAAAGCCTTTTACTATTAATGTAGATAGCTCCTTACCACAAGGTGTATATACGGGAAATCTATATGTGAAAGAGCAAGGTAAGACTGAAGAAATGCGTATTCCATTTACGTTTAGCATTGATCCGAAAGAATACAAACGTATTGATGGTCTTGAAATCGTTAATTCTACTTTTAGTCCAAATAATGATGGAATACTAGATGACAACCTGATCAATTACTATTTAGTTACACCAGTGGAGGATGTAACATTTCACGCTAATTTAATTACGAAAGACCGTGTAACATATCAAGGCATGATACATCAAGGTAAAAACGAAACACCTGGTTATAAATCTTTCAAATGGAATGGTACGAAAACCGACGGATCTCCTCTACCTGATGGCTTATACCAAATCGAAGCTGTTGCTTCTAACTCTGGTGGAGAAACGAAACAGACAGGAGCTGTGTTTGTCGATCGTACTGCACCGAAATTATCGTCTGAAGTAGATCAAGAAAACCTCGTAATTAGAGGTAAAGTAGATGATATACTTTTGGATTGGATGGCAGAATCCGGATGGGTTGCTCCAGGACATCCCGTAACGATACAGTATGAAATTAACGGAAATGGAGCATGGGAAAGTGCATACCTAAATCCTTGGGAGAAAAACTATGAAATTTATTTCGATCGTAGTCAATTACAACAAGGAAAGAATACAATTCATATTGTAGCAACCGATGCAGCTGGAAATAAGTCTAATTTAAACGTCGATTTAGAAGTGAGATAATAAAATTATTGTTGACAAGCTTTTAAATATAGTTTTATAATACAAAACATAGTTTAGTTGAACGAATTATATATCGGCTTTGAAGGAATACTAGTAGCGACTTATATCCCTGTCTCAGAGAACTGATGGTTGGTGCGAATCAGTACATATACAAGCGTGAATTACAATTCTGGAGCTTCTTTCCCGTAATGCTTTTTATGCATGAAGAGAAAGACGGATCTTTCCGTTATCTTAAAGTAAGTGGTAAACAATTAATTGTTTACAAATAGGGTGGTACCGCGATTTTTATCGTCCCTATCGGATTTTCCGATAGGGGATTTTTTGCGTCCTTCCCTTTTAAATAACTTCATATATACGCGTTGAAAGAATCGCAGTAGTATCTTGTATCCCTGTTTCAGAGAGCTAATGGTCGGTGGGAATTAGCACATATATAAGTACGAATTACAATTCTGGAGCTTCTTTTTCGTAGTGCTTTTATGCATGAAGGAAAAGACGGGATTTTTCCGTTATCATTAGTTGAGATGTAAGTATATTTTCACTTACAAATAGGGTGGTACCGCGATTTTTTCGCCCCTATCGGATTTTCCGATAGGGGATTTTTCTATTTCTCACGCAAACAGTTGTTAAAGAATTTCGAATGTTATGATAAAATTTTATAAGCGCTTACAATTCTGAAAGGAGGTGGTACAAGCTATACAAAACTGGTATTCATTTTTATAGAGAAAAAGGAGGACGTCTAAATGACAAAGAAAAAAGAAATTCCATCACATTTAAAACCATTCGTATCCACACAGCATTATGATCAATACACACCGGTGAATCACGCTGTTTGGCGTTACATTATGAGACAAAACCATAGCTTCTTAAAAGATGTTGCTCATCCATCCTATGTTAACGGACTACAATCATCTGGTATTAATATAGATGCAATTCCAAAAGTAGAAGAAATGAATGACTGTTTAGCACCAAGCGGCTGGGGTGCCGTAACGATTGACGGACTTATTCCCGGCGTCGCATTCTTCGATTTTCAGGGGCATGGATTACTACCAATCGCAACAGATATTCGTAAAGTAGAAAATATCGAGTATACACCCGCTCCTGATATCGTTCATGAAGCTGCAGGCCACGCACCGATTTTGCTTGATTCTACATATGCAAAATATGTGAAACGCTTTGGACAAATTGGAGCGAAAGCTTTCTCCACAAAAGAAGAACATGATGCTTTTGAAGCCGTTCGTACATTAACGATCGTAAAAGAAAGCCCTACTTCTACACCTGAAGAAGTTGCAGTTGCTGAAAATGCTGTAATCGAAAAACAAAACTTAGTTTCTGGTTTATCAGAAGCAGAACAAATTTCACGTTTATTCTGGTGGACAGTGGAATACGGCTTAATCGGCAATATAAATGATCCGAAAATTTACGGTGCTGGTCTCCTTTCCTCTGTCGGTGAAAGTAAGCATTGCTTAACAAACGCTGTAAAGAAAGTCCCATTCTCAATTGAAGCTTGCACCGGGACAACTTATGATGTAACAAAAATGCAACCACAGCTATTTGTTTGTGAATCATTTGAAGAATTGACTGAGGCCCTTGAGCAGTTCTCTACAACGATGGCATTTAAAACAGGTGGAACAGAAGGATTAGAAAAAGCAATCCGCTCCGAAAATCATGCTACAACTGAGCTAAGTAGTGGATTACAAATTACGGGTACATTTACAGAGACAATTAAAAATGATACTGGTGAAGTTATTTACACACGAACAAGCTCACCAACTGCATTAGCAATTCATAATAAACAACTAGCAAATCATTCTACATCTGTGCACAGCGATGGATTCGGGACACCAATCGGATTACTAGATGGAGATATTGCATTAGAAAATTGTACAGAAGAACAATTACAATCATTAGGCATTACAATTGGAAGCAGTGCAGAGTTTACTTTTGCAAGTGGCATTCATGTAAAAGGAACAGTAACAGACATTGTAAAAAATGATAAAAAAATTGCTCTTATCTCCTTTATAAATTGTGCAGTTACTCATAAAGATCGCTTATTATTTGATCCTTCATGGGGAGCATTTGATATGGCTGTCGGCTCACAAATCACTTCTGTATTCCCAGGAGCGGCAGATGCGGCTGCATTTTTCCCGATGAATGAAGAAGTACAAGAAACGCCTAATCCACTTGTACTGAATAAGCTTGAACGTATGTATCAAACAGTTCGAGATATACGTAACGATAGTATTTTACACGATACTCATACTGATCAATTAATAGCTATTCAAGAAGTATTAAATAAATTTCATCCGAAAGAATGGTTGCTTCGTCTTGAAATTTTAGAATTGCTTTTAGAACATAACAAAGGACACGAAGCATCAGCAGCATTATTACAACAACTTTCTACTTTCACAACTGAAGAATCTGTAACACGTCTTATTAACAATGGTCTTGCGTTACTGCAGGTAAAGGATGTGAAAAATGATGCTACGATTAACTAATGAAGAAGTACAAGAGGAATTAACAAAGCTGGATAAATGGACAGTGAAAGATGAAAAATGGATTGAAAGAAAATATATGTTTTCCGACTACTTAAAAGGAGTCGAATTTGTCTCTGAAGCCGCCAAACTATCAGAAGAACATAATCACCACCCATTTATCCTTATCCAGTATAAAGCAGTCATTATTACTTTGTCATCATGGAATGCAAATGGTTTAACGAAACTAGATTTTGACCTTGCAAAGCAATTTGATGAACTATTTTTACAAAATGAAAAAGCTATTATAAGAAAGTGAAAAAAGAGAAGCCTTTTTAGGCTTCTCCTTTCACTTTAAAATGTATACAATGTCCAAACGGATCCTTGGCCTGTAATATTCCATCTTTATACGTAGCAACTACGCCAATATATTTTAAACTTTCACACACTTGCTCTTTTTGTTTTTCATCTGCTAGTACAATTGTGAAATATTTCAAACCAACGGAATTTGGCATTTGTGGTGGTATACCTTCACCCTGCCATGTATTTAAACCGATATGGTGATGATAACCACCTGCTGATACGAACAACGCTCCATTACGAGCTGGAATCGTTACATCAAAACCAAGGCCATCAACATAGAAATGTTTCGCTTCTTCTAAGTCAGCTACATGTAAATGAATGTGCCCCATCACAGTACCAGCCGGGAACCCATTCCATGTACTTCCTTGCTGTAATAATCCTTCGCCGTCTAACGGGTTACTAACAAATGGTAGCTCTCCATTTTCATCATGCCAAACTTCTTTTTGGCGATCATGATAAATTTCAATCCCGTTTCCATCTGGATCAGCTAAATAAAGAGCTTCACTAAAGTAATGGTCAGCCCCACCATGTAATGGGTGTACTCTCTCAACAAAATGACGAAGAATATTTGCTAAGTCTTGTCTGTTTGGTAATAAAATTGCATAGTGATATAAACCAGTTCGACCTCTTTGCTTCGGAAGAGCGTCTTCCTTTTCTTCTATTATGAGAAGTGGCTCATTGTCCTCATTACCAAACGTAACGATTGTACTTTTTTCTTCCAGTACCTTCATACGCAATACTTCTGTATAAAACTCTAGCGATTTCTTTAAATTTGATACATATAAATGAACAACCCCAAGTGTTGTTTCGGGATGAAGTGGAAAGCCCATTTTGTTATACCCCCATTTTAATTAATCCTTCTTTAACATTTTCTCTTTTAAGAAATTATCTACAAAACCATTAGCTTTCGCAACAAATAAGTAAGCACCCATCGCTAATAATGCAAGTTCTAACTCAAATCCAGGATTTTTCCCGTCTCCTAACAAACCAGCTGACCATTTTACTTTCACAATCGCTCCAACCATAACAAGTGCAAATAATAAGCCAATATACCTTACGCCTAAACCTAGAATTAACAATAGGCCTCCAACTAATTCAACTGTTGCTACACCGTATGCAAGTCCTCCTGGTAAACCAATGCTTGTAAACCACCCTGCAATATTGTCAATTCCTGATTGGAATTTTGTTAAACCGTGCATAAAGAACGTTACCCCTAACACGATACGAATAATTAAGTTACCAATATGTTGATTCATTTCTTTCTCTCCTTTATAGTTTTGTTATACAAAACTTTTATTTACATTACAAAACATACACTAATTATTTTTATTCGTCAATTCATTTTTCATGAGAAAAAATATTTTTTTTTTGCTATGATACAAATAGTTGTTTACAAAAAGGAGCATGATTTTATGAATATCGGTTCTGCGATTCGTGAAATTCGTCAACGTAGAGGAATTACGATTGCCCAAATTTGTGAAGGAACAGGTCTTTCTAAAGGCTTTATGAGTCAGGTTGAAAACAATAAAACATCACCATCTATCTCAACTTTAGAAATGATCGCTAATTTTTTAAATGTCCCCCTTCCATATTTATTGTTAGAACAAAAAGATCGTTTGAAAATTGTAAAAAAAGAAGAGCGTAAATACAGTGTGTATGGAAAAGATGAACAAAGAATTGAGCATGTTGCGGAGCAAGGTGGTCTCCGCCTATCTCTAGTAGAAATTTCTGCCGGATTCCCGAAAGAAAACTCACCAAATGCTCATGAAGGTGAAGAGTGTCATCTTGTATTACGCGGAAAACTAGAAGTTCAACATGGAGAAGATATTGCGATTGTAGAAGAAGGTGATTCTTTCTCTTGGAATGCATGCGTTCCTCATATTGTTCGCAATATAGGTGAAGAATCTGCATTATTACTTATCTCTAGTCATGCGGAAAATCGAAAACGTGTTTACTAAACGATAAAAAGAAGCCTGTTTCGTAACAGGCTTCTTTTTTATCCCCTTATAATTCCATAACTCGTCCCAACTAGTACGGTCTTTTCATGTTGATTGCGATAAACTGACTCAATTGAAACTTTTTTATATCCTTCCATTTGCTCAATATTTGTTAAAGTTAATTCACAAGTAACCGTATCCCCTGTAAAAACTGGTCTAATAAACTCACTTACTAATTCCCTCGCTATGTAATGTAACTCTTCGCCTACTTTCGTCCCAATGCTAGCAGTCAATAAACCATGGACCATTAATCGTCCATTCTCATCATATTCCATATGATGTCTACCTTTATCGCCTGTAATATTTGCAAATTCAAAAACTTCTTCCTCGGTAAATCTTCTTTCGTATTTAAATATATCCCCAACTTTTACATTCATTTTTATCCCCCATTTAATAAACTGAATTTTCTTTTATTTTATCACAAAATGAGTCTCAGTTCAGTTTATATTATTAAAATAGCAATCCTTTTTCTTTATTACCTTATAAGTTATCGATGCCCTTCCTCTTTGGCCACTTGATACCCATAGTACGCACATGTTCCATTTCTTGATAACTCTCTTACTTCAAAATCACAACTTCTATAAAAATCAAAATTGTTAGCGGACGTATGCGCAAACCAATCGCCATGCGGAAGCTTTTGTAAACAAAGAGCTACAAGTTTCTTACCTAACCCTTTCCCCCTATACTCACACTTCACAACTAAATTTACTATGTTAGCAACCATGATTTGATCAGAAATCACTCTAACCATCGCGACCATTTCTTCTTCATCCCAAATTGTGAAAGCCCATGTTGAATTTTCAAATGCAATCGTAAACTTTTCAATTTGCCAAGAAGGGATATTATCATTACTCCAGCCAGCATCTTCAAATAATGTCTTAATCGCATATGCTGGCACTCCATTCGTTCCTTCACGAATAATTAATCCATTATGATAAATATACATGTAATCCCTCCCTTTATTTTTTATATACCATTCTCCAAAAAATGCAATTCACCTTTTTTCATCCAACCCGCTTAATGGAATAAACGAGAACTTCCATCTCATGAAATGAAGTTGTTTTCTCATAACTAAGCCCTGTTTTTCTAGCAACAAATATTGAAGCTGGGTGGTTCGGATTAATAAGTGAAATTAATTTATTCATTTGTAATGCTTGAAAACCATAGTCTCGAAAAGCCGCCGCAGCCTCTTTCGCATACCCTTTCCCCCAATATTTAGGAAGTAGCCAATAGCCAATCTCAATTTCCTCTTTTCCATCTACCTTCTGCTTGACAAGTCCTGCATGACCAATTCTTATCCCTGTTTCCTTTTCAATCATTACAAATAAACCGAGACCATTTTTATAATTTGGAAGTACCCTCTCCTCCAAACTTTTTTTACATTGCATAAATGTTTTTAACGTTCCATTTCCAATATAGCGCATTACCTTCTCATCCCCCCATAAAGAAGCATAAAATGGTAAATCATCCATTGTATATTTGCGAAATTGTAAGCGATCTGTATGGAACACTCTTTTATTCACTCCCATCATTTTGAACCTCATTACATAACAACATATTTCAAACTACGTAAGTGTTGAATAATTCATATCAAGAAAGTTACCAAAAAGAAAGAAAATTCAATCTTATAAAAGTGTATTATATCAAAAAAAAGCAGTAGACAAAAGAGTGTCTACTGCATCCATATCATAACTAGTATAAAGAAAACTACAATTGAGGGGGTGTAGGATTTTCAAATATACTAGATACTTATCCCGTTCTAACGGGCGGTAAACCTTCCAATCCTTTGAGTGGAAAGTTTACCGCACATAAGAACTTTGCGGTCATTAAGAAAGTACTGTTAAGTACTCAAATACACGCTGAGCTTTTTCTCCACCCATTCGTGCATGTTGAATAAGAGAGATGCCATGTGGGCCAGATGCACGTAATGCTTCTGGTTGTGCTACTAAAATGGCTTGTACGACTTCAAGTTCACCCAGCATAGCTGCTGCAAAAATATCCATCCGAGCTCCCTTTTCCAGTAAATAAAGAGCAATATCTTTACGGCCTACATGGGCCGCTGCTCCTAAGGCACTTTCCCAATCTGAGCCACCCCAATTATAAGAGGCATGAAGTAAGCTCGGTGATTCGGCCAAAAGCTCCTGTACTCTTTCTAGATCTCCGTGAGCTGCCATAACAAATTCCCTTACTAACTCAGTGGTAATACGCTCGTCTGTTTGCATCTCTCTTCTCCCTTTTCACAAATTCGTTTCGGTGTAAAAAATGGCTTGTTACTCCCTTGGAATATATCAACTTTAATTCCAAATACACGCTGAAACATTTGATGACATAGTACTTCTTCTGGTACGCCATCATACTGAATCTTCCCTTGTTTTAATACGAGTAAACGATCGCTATATTGAGCCGCTTGATTAATATCATGTAAAACCATTACAATCGTCATACCAAACTCTTCGTTTAATCGTTTAACAAGTTCCATTACTTCTAACTGATGGACGATATCTAAAAAGGTTGTTGGTTCATCTAATAGTAAGACATTTGTGCGTTGTGCAAGCGTCATTGCAATCCAAGCACGTTGCCTTTCTCCTCCTGATAAGGATTGTAAAAGACGATATTCATACCCTTCAAGCTTTGTAACAGACAATGCCCAATCAACAATTTCTTCATCTTCTTTATTTAAGCGACTACTCCATGATTTATGAGGACCTCTTCCGAACTCTATTAGTTCTTTCACTGTTAAATCTAATTGATGATCGTGCATTTGTGGTAACATCGCTAATTGCTTCGCTACATCTGCACTCTTCATCGTATAAATATTTTCCCCATCTAAAATGATGTCTCCTTCGCTTTGTTTAAGTAGCCGTGCTATTAAACGAAGCAAAGTAGATTTCCCCGATCCATTCGGGCCGATTAAACTAACGATTTCTCCAGCTTTAATATGTACATTCATATTTTGCATTTGAAATCTTTCAGAATGTGCGTAAAACACCTTGTTAACGGAAATCACGTTGTTTTCCTCCTCTATGGATTAAATATAAGAAGAACGGACCACCTAAGAAGGACAATAAAATACCAACAGGCAATTCGATTGGATCGAACCAACTTCGAGCTATCGCATCCGCAAAAACAAGTAATATCCCACCGCCAAGGCATGATAATGGCAGTAAATATTTATAGTCATTTCCAACTAATAAACGTAACATATGCGGTACAACAAGACCGACAAATCCAATAAGACCAGAAACACTAACTGCTATTCCAGCTAACATTGTACTTACTACTATTAAATAAAACCGACTTCTTTCCACGTTATACCCTAATAATTTTGCCATTTCATCCCCAAGCATTAATACTCGAATATGTTTAATACCGAAGAAAGCTAATATAATAGCGAATATCGCATAGTAAATAATCATATTTAAATGTGCCCAACTAACACCACCAATACCACCAGCTAACCACGGTAAAACTGATTGTACTTTGTCGCTATGTAATAACATTAGCGCTGAAGTCGCTGCACCAATTAAGGCGTTTATTGAAACACCTACTAATACAATTCGTGAAGGTGGCGCCCCCTTTTGCCATGATAGTGCGTAAATGACCATTGCTGTAATAAAAGCTCCTAAAAACGCTCCTAGTGGTAAGAATGCCATATGTTGAGGAAATAAAATCATGATTATAATTGCTACAAGACCTGCTCCTGATGAAACTCCGATAATTCCAGGATCTGCAAGAGGATTTCTCATAACCCCTTGCAATAATGCTCCTGATGCAGCTAAACACGTTCCTACTATAAAACCAACGAGCACTCTCGGTATACGAAGATCCCATACAATTCGATGAACTGTCGAACCTTCATCTTGTATACCTTCTATAATGTCTCGTAAAGAAAAAGATAAGCTCCCTGCAAAAAGGCCATAAAAAAGACCTAGAACAGTTAATACGACTAAAGTAACTGTTATTATCCACCTTTTTCTCGCAAAAGGATGTTCCTTTTCTCTTACTATTTCACTACTCTCCATACTTATCATTTCCTTACATCTTGTATACTTTTATACATAAAGTCCATCGCTTCTGTAACTTTTGTCCCAGGATTTGATCCAAATAAATCTGGTGGTAAAATAACTACACGATTTTGTTTTACTGCATCTAAATTTTTCCATGCTTCATTTTTCATCATTTCGCCTTCAAATGCTTTTTTCACACTATTGGGATCTCCATGTGTAATTAAATAAATCACATCTGGATTTGCTTCAATAATACGTTCTACACTTAGCTGTGCATATTGCGGATACTCTTTCATTTCTGGAAAACTAGCTGCGATATTTTTCCCGCCTGTTTTTTCTAAAATATCCCCTGATAGAGATGTTGGTAATGCTGCTAAATAAGTGCCTGGTGCTCCATAAACTAGCAACGCTTTAACGTCACTCTTTTTCTCATATTTCTTCATTTGATCATTAATTTTTTGGTTAAGCTCTTTTGCTTTATCTTCTTTCTTCATTACTGTTCCATACATTTCAATACCCTTTTGAATATCTTTTACAGAGTTTGCTGAAGAAATGATTACTTTTGTTCCTTGTCCTTCGACCGTTGGAATGTTCTTTTGGAATCCATTGTTAGCAACAAGTACATCCGGTTTTAAACTAGCAATTTGCTCAAAATTCGGTTGATGTGCATTCCCGATTACTTGTGCTTTCTTTAATTCCTCTGGGAGAGTTAATTTTGTATCCGGACGACCTACTATTTTTCCACCTAAAGCATGAATAATATCCATGTCTCCCATACTCAACGTAGCAAAACTTTCAGGAACTTTATTGAATGTTATCTTTCTGTCTGAGAGATCGGTAATTTCGATTTTGTCTGTTCCTTTGTCTGTTTTTGTTGCGGATGCTTTTTCGTTTTCTTTTGCACTGCAACCTATTAATAAGAAAAAAATAGATAAGATCGCTGTGAACAGCGTAATAGATTTGTTCATTCTTTCACCTCTAATTGATAATAATAATCATTAACTACTATTCTACTTTAATTGATAAGGATTATCATTGTCAATATGAAACGCATACATTTTCTACAAAAATGAAAAAACGCTACAAAAAGATTTCTTCTTTTCGTAGCGCCCTATTTAACAATTTTCTTCATATTCGCTCTCCTCTAATTGATCACGCATCGTTCTAACACGCTTAAAGAAGAAAAAAGCAAGAACTAAAAATACAATAATACTCCCCATCATAACAAAAGACTGTACCATACTTTTTATTCCACTTGGAATTAATAAACCGATCATTAAAAATGTACTTATAGCTAAAAGTACTTGTGCAAACCGGGTATAATCTGCTATTTTTTCTTGTAATTCTTTCATCTGCTTATCACTCCCATCCTCACTTTATCACATTCTATCAAGCTTAAAGACAAGTAAATAGAACCAATCTGGGAGATGTTTTCCAAAGTAAAAAAGAGCCGCTTACTCGCGGCTCTTTTTTATCTATTATACGCCTTTATATGCTTCCATATAGATTTCTTTCAGCTCTGAAATGAGCGGTAATTTTGGATTAGCTGTTGTACATTGATCTTCAAAAGCTCTTTCTGCTAATAATCCAACAACCCCTTCAAATTGGTCTTTAGCAACTCCTTGTCCTGCAATACTCATATTTATATTTAAGCTTTTTCCAAGCTCAATAATTGCTTGGACAAGTGATTCCACACCTTCCGCTGTTGAGCTTGCTGGAAGCCCGAGCATTCTCGCAATATGTGCATAGCGTTCATCAGCCACAAAGTGCTCATATTTTGGGAACAATGCGTGTTTTCTTGGCTTAATAGCATTATAGCGAACTACGTGCGGCATAAGAATTGCATTCGCACGTCCATGCGGAATATGGAATTCCGGTCCAATTTTATGTGCTAAACTATGATTAATACCTAGGAAAGCATTTGCAAATGCCATCCCTGCGATTGCGGAAGCATTATGCATTTTTTCTCGTGCTTCTTCATCATTTCCATCTTTATATGCTCTCGGTAAATATTTAAATACGAGATCAATTGCTTTTAATGCTAAACCATCAGTATAGTCATTTGCCAGAACAGACACATACGCTTCAATTGCATGTGTTAATACGTCCATACCAGTATCTGCCGTCACATGAGGTGGTACTGTCATTACAAATTGCGGATCAACAATCGCTACATCTGGTGTTAATTCATAATCCGCAAGCGGGTATTTAATATTATTTTTCTTATCTGTAATAACCGCAAATGGCGTCACTTCTGATCCCGTCCCTGATGTTGTTGGAATGGCAACAAATTGTGCTTTATTTCCCAAGTTCGGATACTTACATGTACGTTTTCTTATATCTAAAAACTTCTGTTTTATTCCATAGAATGTCGTTTCTGGGTGCTCATAGAATAGCCACATCCCTTTTGCTGCATCCATAGCTGAACCGCCACCAAGCGCGATAATTACATCTGGTTTAAAGCTTTTCATCATGTCCGCACCTTTAAATACAGTTTCATCTGATGGATCTGGCTCAACTTCAAAGAAAACTTCAACTTTCACATCATTTGTATGCTTACGTAAATAGTGCGTAACTGTATCTACATAACCGTGCTCAACCATCCCTGGATCCGTTACAATAAATGCGCGGGAAATGTTAGGCATGTTTGCTAAATATGCTGTCGCATGTTTTTCAAAATAAATTTTGGGTGGTAATTTGAACCACTGCATATTCTTTTTTCTATTTGCCAACCTTTTTATATTTAATAAATGAGTCGCCGTTACGTTTTGGGAAACTGAGTTTTTCCCGTAGGAGCCACAACCAAGCGTAAGTGATGGAATAAATCCATTATATATATCACCAATTCCACCTTGTGATGAAGGTGCATTTACAATGAGACGGCAGGCTTTCATACGTAACCCAAATTGTTTTTGTACTTCTTTATTTGTAGAATGGATAACCGCTGAATGCCCTAGGCCACCAAGCTCTAACATTTCTTCGCAATATGTAAATCCTTCTTCTAATGAATTTGCTTTTACACAAGCTAACACTGGGCTCAGTTTCTCACGAGATAGTGGATACGCTGCTCCGATGCCTTTAATTTCAGCTACAAGCATTTTTGTATGTTCAGGTACAGTAATTCCTACTAATTCAGCAATATACTGTGCTGATTTCCCAACAATATCACTATTTACTGCACATGTATTTTCATTAATAACAAGCTTTTCTAATTTCTTTCTCTCTTCCTCTGTTACAAAATAACAATTATTTGCAATCATTTCTGCTTTAACATCATTATAGATTTCCTTATCTACAATGATGGCTTGTTCTGACGCACAAATCATACCGTTATCAAATGTTTTCGATAAAATCAAATCATTAACAGCACGTTTTACATGTGCCGATTTCTCTATATAACATGGTACATTACCTGGCCCTACACCTAGCGCGGGTTTACCAGTAGAATAAGCCGATTTCACCATACCAGCCCCTCCAGTTGCTAGAACGAGTGCGACACCATCATGGTTCATTAATTGTTTCGTTGCTTCCACAGAAGGTCTTTCAATCCATTGAATACAATGCTTTGGTGCACCAGCTTTCACTGCTGCATCATATACTGTTTTTGCCGCTGCAACGGAACAGTTTTGTGCAGAAGGATGAAATGCGAAAATAATTGGATTTCTCGTTTTTATCGCGATTAATGCTTTAAACATTGTTGTCGATGTTGGGTTCGTTACTGGCGTTACCCCAGCTACTACACCGACAGGTTCTGCGATTTCTATTATTTCTTCATGAGGATCTTCATGAATAATCCCTACCGTTTTATCTTTCTTTATACTATGCCAAATATATTCAGTGGCAAAAATATTTTTAATGCATTTATCTTCATATACGCCACGGCCCGTTTCTTCAACAGCCAACTTCGCAAGCGGCATATGTTGATCGACACCCGCAAGCGCCATTTCATGAACAATGTTGTCAATTTGCTCTTGTGTAAAACTTTCTAATGCTTGTAAAGCTTCTTGACCGTTATTTACTAACGTATCAATCATCTCTTTTACCTCTTGCATTTCATTTACAACTTTCTCTTTGACTACCATGTAAATTTCCTCCTATTCTGTTATCACGGTCTTTATAAGTCCCTATAGGTCATAACAAGTCCCGATTAGCGAAAAAAAATAGAGTTACCGTCCTACATGAATCTCATTGTTTGTGAAATATTTCACAAGTTTATTCGTGAATAACATTTCATGAATTCAATATACATGAAATCATTTCATTTGTGTATGTCTAATTTGTGAAACGTTTCACAAATTAATATAATAAAAATGCACTGCTCTACATTAGCAGTGCATTTTTATTATGCTAGCGCTTGTGCTAAATCTTCAATTAAATCTTCACCATCTTCAATTCCGACAGAGATACGAATTAATGTATCTGTAATTCCTAATTCTTTACGGCGATCTGCTGGGATTGATGCATGTGTCATTTGAGATGGGATAGAAATTAAACTTTCTACTGCTCCTAAGCTTTCAGCAAGTGTAAAGTATTGCAGTTTCTCAAGTACTTTATTCAACGTTTCCGCACTATCTACATCAAATGAGATGATAGCACCAAATCCATTTGCTTGTTCTGTTGCTAGTTCATGGTTTTGATGGGATTCAAGACCTGGATAATATACTTTATTTACTTTTGGATGGTTATTTAAAAACTCGGCAATCGCACGTGAATTCGTTTCATGTTCTTCCATACGAATTCCTAATGTTTTTAAACCACGAAGTAGTAAGAAGCTATCTTGTGGGCCAAGAATACCTCCTGTTGAGTTTTGTACAAAGTGAAGGTCTTCTGCTAATTGCGGGCTATTTACAACTACTAGGCCTGCAACTACATCACTATGTCCTCCTAAATATTTCGTTGCACTATGAAGCACAATGTCTGCTCCTAAAGAAATTGGCGACTGCCAATATGGCGTCATGAATGTGTTATCAATAATTGTTAATAAATCTTTCTCTTTAGCAAGAGCAGATATTTTCTTAATATCAGTAATTTTTAGTAATGGGTTCGTTGGTGTTTCTACATAAATCGCTTTCGTATTTGGACGAATCGCTTCTACAACTTCCTCTAGGTTTGTTGTATCTACAAATGTATGCTCAATGCCGAAGCGGTTTAATACTTTTGTAATAACACGGTACGTTCCGCCATAAACATCATCTGTTAAAATGACGTGATCTCCTTTTGAGAATAGCATAATAGTTGCTGTAATAGCTGCCATCCCTGAACCAAATGCAAATCCAGCATGACCATTTTCTAAGACTGCAATCATTTCTTCTAAAGCTGCACGTGTTGGGTTGCCTGTACGTGAATATTCATATCCTTGATGCTTACCAACTGCTTCTTGTTTATACGTACTTGTTTGATAAATCGGTACGTTTACAGATCCAGTTAAAGGTTCTCCTATGCGAATACCATGAATTAATTTTGTCTTTGCTCTCATTTTTTATTCCCATCCTTTGTATATGTCTTTACTTAAATAGCGCTCACTACTATCAGGAAAAATCGTTACAATATTCGTACCTGGTGCTGCTTTCTCTGCCTCAAGTAAGCTTGCATGAAATGCCGCTCCTGAAGAGCTCCCAACGAGAAGGCCTTCTTTTTGCGCTAACTCTTTCACTCGTAAAAATGCATGTCGATCAGAAATTGTATGAATTTCATCAAAATAAGATGTTTTTAAAAATGGCGGGATGAATTCAAGACCAATCCCTTCTGTTTCATGTGAACCAGCTTTACCACCATTTAAAATAGATCCTTCTGGTTCTACAATAACCGTCTTAATATCAATGTTTTTCTCTTTTAAATAAGACGCAGTTCCCATAAACGTACCGCCAGTTCCTGCCCCTGCAACAAATATGTTAATTTCTCCATTCAATGCATCCCAAAGTTCAGGACCTAATGTTTTGAAATAAGCACGAGGGTTTGCTTCATTCGCAAACTGACTTGGAGAGTATGAATTCGGTATTTCATTTACTAATTCTTTTGCCTTTGCAATTGCGCCGGTCATTCCTTGCTCAGTCGGTGTATGCACGACCTTTGCACCTAGCGCTTTCATTATTTCTTGTTTTTCAATACTAAATTTCTCTGGTACACAAACAATAACGCGTAAATCATGTTCTAACGCTGCAAGTGCCAGTCCAATGCCGGTATTTCCAGCCGTCGGTTCAATAATTGTTCCGCCCTCTGCAACAAGCCCTTTTTCTAGCGCATCTTCAATTAATTCTCTTCCTAAACGATCCTTAACGCTTCCGCCTGGGTTGTAAAATTCAAGCTTTGCAAATAAACGGACTCCTTTCGGAAGTGAAAAACGAGTAATTTCTACGATTGGTGTATGGCCAATCAACTCATGAACTCCACGATATACATTCATCGTGTTCTCCCCCTTATTTGCCAATAAAGAAAAGGCAACTGTATGTATTTTCTTTATATGAGACAGTTGCCTTTTTGTTACATTACTTTAACTCTTCTAGTACTTTTACGATAAAGTTTGTAGAATGAAGAGCTGCTTGATCTAAAAATTGATCAAATGAAACATTTGATTCTTTACCAGCAATATCAGAAAGTGCACGAATAATAACAAACGGAACTTCATATTGGTGGCATACTTGCGCAACAGCTGCTGCTTCCATTTCTACTGCATAAAGGTCTTCAAATTTATCACGAATTGCTGCAACGCGGTTCGGATCACTCATAAATGAATCACCTGTTGCAATCATACCTTTTACAACTTGAATATTTTCTTCTGCCTGCATACATTTCTCAGCTAATGCAACTAATGCCTCATCAGCTTTAAATCCAGGTGGCATTCCTGGCACTTGACCATATTCGTAGTTAAATGCTGTTACATCTACGTCATGGTGACGAACTTCTGTTGAAATAACTACATCACCAACATTTAGAGAGTGATGGAATCCACCAGCTGAACCAGTATTAATTACTTTTTCAGGCTTATATTTTTCTAATAAAATTGTCGTTGACATCGCTGCATTTACTTTACCAATACCAGACTTTAGCAAGATTACTTCATGTCCTGCCAATAGCCCTTTCGTAAATTCACAACCTGCAACAGTTTCTGTTTCTGCTTGTTCTAGTTTGTCACGTAAAATACGTACTTCTTCTTCCATTGCTCCAATTACAGCAATTCTCAATCTAATCCCTCTTTCTATTGCTTAGTTGCCTCCATTACCCAAACGAAATGATTTAATCTCGTAAACGTTACGTGGAAGCCATTGTTTTCAAAAATAGATTGCATGATCGGAATACGTGTATAGTATTCTGTTTGCAAATCGTTTGCTAACTGATGAAAACCTCTTTGTTTTGCTACTTCGACAGTTTTATCATATGCATCTTGATCTGCAAATATCGTATCAGCAAACACTATTTTACCACCTTTGTTTAGCAATTGACTATACTTCGCAATTGCTACGTCTTTTTCTTCATCTATTAAATGATGAAATGCGTAAGTGCTCACAATAGTATCGATTGAATTTGGGACTTCAAATGAAAGAAAATCACCCTCTGTAATTGAAAATTCTTTTGGTAATTTCTCTTTTGCAATAGTACGCATTTCGCGTGACGGTTCTATACCGTAAACTGTGCGACCAGCAAGTAATAATTTATTTGTTAAATTGCCAGTACCAACACCAAATTCTAATACGTTGCCAAATGACTTGTTAACTACATCCTCTAAAATGTCCTCATAATGGGCGAAAACTTCTTTATATTGTATATCTTCGCCTTGTACAAATGAGTCGTACGTATGAGCCCATTCATCAAATAAACCATTAAATTCTGTTCCCATAAAAATTCCCCTTTTTCTTATCGGTTTTATCAGTATGATATTCTCTCTTTCTAAAAATGTCAATTGAAATGTACGTAGTATTTCCTTCTTTTCTTTGTTACACTATAGGTGATTATCATAGGAGAGGGGGCATCTTCGTGTCATTTACCTTTGAAATGTTAGAAGATAAAGTAGAATTTTTCGAGGCTGCAAACTTAGTTTCTCTAGAAAAAAAAATTAACGAACAAATTGATAATAATAAAGCACTTATGCTCGAAGTTCATCATATTTCTCACCAAATGATTATGGATCCTGAAAGCAAAAGACCTTATTATAGTGCGGTTGTTCATTTTAAATTAAAGAAATTACGCTAACTAAAAAAAGAGAGGCTCTTAAGAGCCTCTCTTTTTTTAGTTTAGAGTTTGAACGAGTACTGGTTTCCAGCCCTCATTGTCTACCCAATCAATATTCACATAATATTTTTTACCTGATTGTTTATCTTGTACGTTACCGTAAGCTTTATTCTTACCGTTATTTCCAATTCTATGGATAACTAATTGATTTACTGGAACGTCAATTGCAGCTGAAATCGCTTGATTCATCTCATTCCAATCTGCTGTACCTTTTTTAAACGTCATCGCAGGTGTTGCACCTTGCTCTGTACCTACTGGCTTCCAAGAAGATTTCGTATAAGCATCTGTTGCCTGTGACTGTGTTTTTTCAGCTGGTGCTTTCTCGTTAGCTTTCGCTTCTTCTTCAGCTTTTTTCTTTTCTTCCTCAGCCTTTTGCTTCTCTTCTTCTTCCTTCTTCTTAGCCTCTGTCTTATCTTGCTCATTCTTCTTCGGCTCTTCTTTACCTTTCTCAGCTTTATTCTCTTTTGTTGTTTGCTGAGCTACCTTTTTATCATTAGAAGACGCTTGCTCTTTTGTGTCAGGAACAAACAATTGATATGCTACAATAGCTACTGCTACTAATACAATAGCGATTGCAATATTTAAAACACCGTTTTGACGACGTTTTTGTTGTTTCTGTTGGAATCTAGATCCTCCTGCCATTCTTCAAACCTCCATGCAGTTTTTCATACTTGCTATTGTAACATTAAATCTAGAAAGGTTGAACATTTACAATAATATTTTCACGAAATGAAAACATTTCATAAATAATTGCAAGATTACTTTTCAATTTCTAATTGATGAATTGCCTCTACCATTTCTGCAAAAACTGGTGTGACTACATTTTCATTACTATCTGTTTCTATATCAACTACAACTAAAGCATATCTTGGGTTTTCATATGGAAAATAACCTGCAAACCAGCGATTCACCCTCTCTCCTTTTCCTGTTTGTGCCGTCCCAGATTTTCCAGCGACAGTTAGTGGCAACGAACGGAATGCGGTTCCCGTTCCTTTCTCCATCGTTACAACGGCTCTTAACAACTGTTGTAATTTTTTCATCGTTTCATAAGAAAGCTGTTTCCCATTTAATTTATGATTTTCAAATGTAAAAAAGTCGGTTCCATTTTTATACACTATTTTTTTCACAGCTTTCACTTCCATCTTCTCTCCACCTCTAGCAATTGTCGCCATCATATTCGCTATAGCTAGAGGTGACACACGTACATCTTTTTGTCCGACCATCGTTTGAGCAATCGCTTTTCTACTATCTTTATTTTCTTCGCTTCCCCAAATAATAGCACTCTTTTCTTCTGGCAATTGCTCAAATTCTGGTGTATGAAATACCGAACCTTTCCAACCTACCTTCTCACGTGCTCCTAAGGCCTCTAAATACGTTTCTAACACTTCCCTATCCTTTTGCATTAGTTCACCACCTAATACGGCAAACGTTCGATTACAGCTTCTAGCAAAGCTTTCCTTAAAGTTTAATGACCCCATCATAACTTGTGGAAGATTTTCACCGTATAAATCCGTATTACAGTTAAATGTACGATTAAACCGCACCAAATTCTCATCAATTCCTGCTGCTGCAACTACTGTTTTAAAAACAGACCCCGGAAAATGAGGAATTAACATTTGATTTTCAAGTGTAGCTTTATATATCCTCCTATCATTCATCTGTAAAGAAGGCCTACTTACCATTGCTACAACTTCACTATTCTTTATGTCTAGTAATACTAACCCACCTTTTTTTATTCCGTTTTCATCTATAATCTTCTCTGCTCGTCGTTGCAACGTTTTATGTATTGTTGTTTGAATAGTAACTGGATAAAATGGATTTCCTGGTGAAGTGTATTTCGCCTGCTTCCCAAAAATCGGTTCTCCTTGTCGATCCACTTGATATAGTACTTTCGCTTCTCCATCAGTCAGTAAAAATTCATCAAATGATTGTTGTAATCCAGAAATACCAATTGGCGTTTGTTTCGAAGTTTTTTTCATTTCTCCATAACGCTTTTGAAATTCCTGTTCATTCTCTCCCACATCACCAATTAAATGATCTGCCTCTCCCATTTGCTTCAGTCGAACTTCTGCTGCTACAATACCTAAAATATCTAATTCATTTACCTTCTTCATCTGCTCGAGCGTTAATTGAAATGGGGTATTCTCCCTTCGTAATATAAATGCTTGATTCTTATTTTTCATTTGCAGTCTTATCTCTTGTCTCGACACACCAATGATATGCGCAATTTTCTCTAACATGTCATTTTTTATTTGTAAAAATGGAAAAACAATTAAGACTGGATATTTCTCTTCACCAATTTCCTTACCATTTCGATCTGTAAAATGCCCTCTTCCATTATCTACTGTAAGTGATTGTGTTCGTTGCGTAACACTTTTTTCAATCAGATTGATATTTCGGTCAGTAAATGATTCCGTATCTATAATCTGTATTTGGATTAAACGACAAAGTAATAAAAAAATCACACCCATAAAACAAATTAAAACAATTATAATTCTCCGTTTCATTTTCATAAAAAACACCTCGTCTATTGTAGTTTAGACGAGGTGTTTCACCTTTTATACAAATAAAAAATCACTCGTTTTTACACGAGTGATTTTTTACGTTATTTTACAGAGATAATCTCTACTTGCATTTCTCCACCTGGTGTTTGGATTGCTACCTTCTCACCAATTTGCTTACCTAATAAGCTTTTTGCGATTGGAGAATCGTTAGAAATTCTCCCTTCAAATGGATCGGCTTCTGCGCTACCTACGATTATGTACGCTTCTTCGTCTCCACCTGGTAACTCTTTAAATATTACTGTTTTACCTAATGTTACAACTGTAGACTCTTCACCATTGTCTTCAATGATAACCGCATTACGAATCATGTTTTCAAGTTGTGTAATACGTCCTTCTACGAATGCTTGCTCATCTTTCGCTGCATCGTACTCAGAGTTCTCAGAAAGATCTCCGAAGCTACGTGCGATCTTAATACGCTCTACAACTTCTTTACGTCTTACTGTTTTTAATTGTTCAACTTCGTTCTCTAGTTTTTGCTTACCCTCTTGCGTCATAGGGTATGTTTTTTCTGTTGCCATGTTTTCCACTCCTTTTATATACCAATCCCCCGAAAAAAAGAGGAGTTCCATATGAAAACTCCTCCGCTTATATAGCGGAGGTTTCTAGCACACGTAGCACTAGTGGAGTTGTCACATACAACCCCTTATTCTCCAATTCTTCCTTATATAAAGAAGGTATGTATGGAAAGTTGATATAAATATGCCCTCACCTATTGGTAGGTGAGGTTTCATGTTTCATTGTATTCGATAAGAAGGGAAAAAATCCCTTCCTATCGTATATCTTTTACTATGCTATTACAAATTTACTTTTTGTTCAAGAATTGTTGCAATTTTTGTAACCATAATATCAATTGCAACATGGTTTTGTCCACCTTCAGGGATAATAATATCCGCGAATTTCTTAGAAGGCTCAATAAATTGATTATGCATTGGACGTACAACGTTTACGTATTGGTCGATAACTGAATCCATTGTACGACCGCGCTCTTCAATATCGCGCTGCATGCGGCGTAAAATACGAAGGTCTGCATCTGTATCAACGAACACCTTAATATCCATTAACTCACAAAGACGTGGGTCTTCTAAAATAAGAATTCCTTCTAAAATGATTACATCTTTCGGCTCAACTGGAATAATTTTTTCTGAACGCGTATGCAATGTATAGTCATATATAGGCTTTTCCACTTGCTCATATGCAAGCAACTGCTGCAAATGGTCAATTAACAAATCATTATCAAACGCTAACGGATGATCGTAATTTGTTTTTAAACGTTCTTCCATTGGTAAATGGCTTTGATCTTTGTAATAATAATCTTGCTCCAAGATTAAAATGGAATGACCTTTAAAATGGTCAAAAATCGCTTTCGTTACACTTGTTTTTCCTGATCCTGAACCACCAGCGATTCCAATTACAACAGGCTTATTCGTCCCCATTCGACTACCACTCTTTCTTATTGAAGTATGTTTTTGCGCATCATATTATTCACATACACTGGTTGATCCACTTTGAATTTCACGATTTGCAACGGATGTCTCGCTGCATCTAATTCGTTTCCATCCTCATCCCAAATTTTCTCCACCGTCTGCGTAAAGTTTTCTATTTCTGGCCCAAAGAACTCCACTTCATGTCCTGGTTTGAAGTGATTACGTTGCTCAAGCGTTACGATGCCCGTTTCTTCATTATAATCTAACACTAAACCAGCAAAATCATACGTTGTTTTCTTACTATGATTTCCAAACATTTGCTCTTGATGTCCTGGAACCCCTTCAAAGAATGCAGGAGCTGTATCACGATTTGCACATTTATCAAGTTCATCTAACCATTCTTGTTTAAACTCAAAGTTATCCGGATCCGCACAATACGCATCAATTACTTTACGATATACAGTTGCTACAGTCGCTACGTAATGGATAGATTTCATACGTCCTTCAACTTTTAAGCTATCAATTCCAATTTCAATCATTTTCGGAATTGATAAGATTAAATTTAAATCTTTTGGGCTCATCGCAAAGTGAGCATCTTCTTCTTGGAATAGAGGAAGCTCTTTTGCATCTTTATGTTGTGATACCGTTTGAACTAAATCATAATCCCAGCGGCAAGATTGACAACAACCACCACGGTTAGAGTCACGCGCTGTCATATGGTTACTTAATGTACATCTCCCTGAATACGCGATACACATTGCACCATGGACGAATGCTTCAATTTCAACATCAACTTTTTCTTTAATTTCTTTCATTTCTTCATAGCTTGCTTCACGAGCTAATACAAGACGATGTAAACCTTCTTCTTTCCAATACTGTGCTGCTTTCCAGTTGGATAGTGATTGTTGTGTACTTAAATGCACCTCAACAGAAGGCGCCACACGTTTACATGTCTCAATAATAAGCGGATCGGCAACGATAATTCCCGTTACGCCAGCTTTTTCAATCCCTTTTAAATATTCCTCTAGCCCATCCATATTTTCATTATGTGCAAAAATATTTGTTGTTACGTATATTTTTGCTCCATATTTCTTTGCAAATTCAACGCCTTCTGCCATGTCTTCCAGCGTAAAGTTACCTGCATTAGAACGAAGACCAAATTCTTGTCCACCTAAATATACAGCATCTGCCCCATAATGGATAGCTACTTTTAATTTTTCTAAGTTACCCGCAGGGATTAACAGTTCAGGTTTTTTCACAATAACGCGTTTGCCATCGATCACTCGTGAAATTTCTTGTACAGTCATTTCCTACACCCTCCTCGTTTAGTAAACCGTTTCTTTAAAGAAGAATCCTGTATCTAACGGACGATTTACCGGTTGTATTTCTTCTATCTCTTTAAATAAATCATCTTTCACGTCATAATACACATCACGATCTTCTACACATAAATCAATCGCCTTACGATATTTCTTCGTTACCTCAATAATGTACTCAGAACTTTTTAGGACACCATCAATTTTTAAGCTATCGACTTCAGCATCGATTAGTTCCTCTAACTCATCGATGAAACAAATATCATTCGGACTCATAATGTGAGTACCATTTTCATCTTCATAAATTGGATATTTGTTATTACGTTCCGGGTCGTATAAGAACATATTCTCTTCATACTTTTTCTTTTCGATGTCGAGATTACGCCCTTGATACTCAAAGTAGTTTCCTACTAGTGAACGCTTCGATTGGAACATGCAAGTCATACCGTGAATTTGTACTTCAAGTTCCACTTCAGCATTTTCTTTTAATTCAGCAATTTCATCTAAGCTAAGCTCACGAGCTAATACAGCGCGTTTCGCTCCTCTTTGCCCCCAATAGTTACAAGTAAACCAGTTTGTTGCTGTCGTTTCTGTATTCCAGTGAAGTTGCATATTTGGTGCAACTTCACGAACAGCCATTAATACCGCTGGATCTCCGAAAACAATCGCATCTACATTTACCTCATTTAAAAAGGCAACATAGTCCGTTAATTCTTCTACTTTATCATTGTGGAACATCGCATTCATTGCAACGTATACTTTCACACCATTTTCATGCGCAATGTTTACAGCTTGTTTCACATCTTCACGTGAAAACTCTCCTGCCAAACGTAAACCAAACTTTTGTTCACCAACCATTACTGCATCTGCCCCTGCTTTCGCAAGAGGTTCAATATCCGCCACCGCTCTAGGCGTTACTAACAATTCAGGTTTCTTCATACTTTTGTCACCCTCTCTTTTTACTTACAGCCACTCCATCGCCAATTGGGAAAATCGTTGTATCATATCCTTCATGATTCATAAGCCATTCATTGTACGTCTTAATACGACGAATCAAACCACGGGTACGTCTATTTTCAATTTTCTCTTTTGTCGTCACAAGACCATGGTACATAACGTTATCTGAAATAATAACGCCACCAGGATTTAATAACGGTTCGTATAAGTCAAAAAAGCGACGATACTGCCCTTTCGCTGCATCAATAAAAATAACATCAAATGTTCCATGTTCTTTCACTTGTTCGCCCGTTTCTAAAGCATCACCGTAAATAACAGAAATACGGTCTGTTACCGAGGAACATTCTATATATTCAAGTGCCTTTTCATATCGTTCACGATTGCGCTCTACTGTCACAATGCGAGAGTTCGGAATAGCTTGCATCATACGAATACTAGAATAACCGATTGCTGTTCCAAGTTCTAAAATACTTTCCGGTCCAATTAAACGTAAAAATTGCAGCATAAATTCCATTCCAAGTCGATCCATAATCGGCACATGGTTTTCAGTTGCATACTCTTCCATTTCAAGAATTAATTTATCTTTTGGATCAATAAATGATAATAGGTACTCGTTAACTGTATCCTCCATAATTGGTCCTCCTTATTTACATGGAGAAGTGCCTCTATGACGCGTCAACCTTTGTCTTTTCACACATAGAATGCAATAAAAATACAAGCCAGTTTCACCCTTAGCTTGTACGTCCCGTTTTGATATTAAAAACGATTCTTCTGCCAGTTTTTAACCCGATATATTTTACCACAAAAAAGAGGGATATGCGACCCTTTTCGCTATCCCTCCCCATTTCACTGTTTTTTCGTAATGTATTTTTGCTTTAATGCATTATGTTCTTCTAATGTTTTCGCATAATACACTTCACCACTTGGTGCAGCTAAGAAATAATAATAATCTGTTTGCGCAGGATCTAACGCTGCTTCCACTGAATGTTTACCAGAGTTTGCAATCGGTCCAACCGGCAACCCTTTCACAACATACGTATTGTACGGTGAGTTTACTTTCAAGTCTTCGTATAATACACGTTGTTTATGCTTTCCAAGTGCGTATAATACCGTCGGATCCGTTTGAAGCGGCATACCTTTCGCTAAACGATTATAGAAAACACTAGAGATTTTTTGGCGATCAGTAAAGCCAGTAGCCTCTTCTTCAATAAGTGAAGACAACGTGAGAAGTTGATGAACATCCCAGTTCTTCGCTTTCATTTTCGCCTCATTTTGAACAATAATTGCATTTGTTTTCTCAAGCATCGGGATTACAATTTCTTCTAATTTTGTATCCTTTTTATAGAAAGAATACGTTGCTGGATATAAGTATCCTTCTAGTGGATATTTAATGTTACTATCAAAAATTTTATCCGTTAATAGCTTCGGATACTTTTGCTGCATTTTTTGGATAAATGCTTTATCGTTTAATTGACGCACAACCTCATCTTTATTCCACTTTAATTCTGCCGCAATCACTTCAGCAATTTCAGTTACTTGCGCCCCTTCTTTAATCGTCACTTTATAAAGAGCCGGACGATGTACGTTGCCAGATGACATTTGTTCAATGACATCGTTGGCGCTCATCGAAGGATTTAATAAATATGTACCTGCTTGTAAGCTTTTCGACTTAAATTTCGTATAAAAACTAAAAACTGTACTGCTTTTCACAGCACCTTTTTCTTCTAAAATCTCACCGATTTTACTTGTAGATGACCCCTTTGGAATCTCTACCTCAATCTCTTTTTTATTTCCACTATCAACTGGCCCTAATGCAGATGAAATATACGCATAGACTGATCCACAAACTAAAAGCAGTGCGATAATCGAAATTAAAAAAATGCGTCTACGCTTCTTCTTCACTTGATTCTCTACCAAAATTCTTCCTCCTTATTCAATTGTAGACCGTATACACTTCCTCTATACAATGCCCTACAAACATAAAGCAAAACCAATCATTTCTAAATAATCGGTGACAGCTACTTATTTAAAGCCTTTTTTCATACAACCCGTCTTATTATACTATAAACAATTAAGTAGTTTCGACAAAAAATCTGTCATTTTGCATATGAATACAAAAAAGGCGAACTGTGTACACAGTTCGCCTTTTTATCCATTACTATTCTTCTTCTTGCTCATCAGCAAGAGTGTTAAACATTTCTTGTACCATTTCCCACTCTTCTTCAGATTCAATTGAAAGTAATGTTCCACCCTCTTCTTCACTTTGCTCATATGCCATTGCATCGAAGATTTGGTCTCCATCTTCGTCTACTTCACCGATTGGAGAGAAGACTACGTAAGATTTTTTGCCGAATTTTTCAGCATCAAAAGTGAAAATAATTTCACATAAATGTTCGTTTCCTTTTTCGTCTACAATTGTAATTTGATTTTCTTCCATTTTGGTCACCTCTTATTTACTATCTAAAAATCCTTGTAAGATCACGACTGCAGCCATCTTATCGATTACCTGTTTTCGCTTCTTACGGCTCACATCAGCTGAAATGAGCAGACGTTCCGCTGCCATCGTCGACAAACGCTCGTCCCACATTACAACTTCTAATTGTAACAGATTTCGCAGGTTTTCTGCAAATTGCTGGCACGCTTCACCACGAGGGCCGATTGTACCATTCATATTTTTAGGTAAACCTACTACTATTTTGTCCACATTGTACTGTTTTACCAACTCAGAAATACGGTCAAAACCAAAGTGGCCTCGTTCTTCGTTAATCCTGATTGTTTCCAGCCCTTGTGCTGTCCAGCCCATTTCATCGCTCATTGCAACACCGACTGTTTTAGTACCAACATCTAAACCTAATATCCGCATAAACTACTCCTCACGATGATGTTTCAAGTAAGACTTCACAAGCTCTTCAATTATCTCATCACGTTCAAGCTTGCGAACGATGCTTCGTGCATCTTTATGGCGAGGTATGTATGCTGGATCTCCACTTAATAAATAACCGACGATTTGGTTAATCGGATTATAACCTTTTTCTTGAAGTGCATCATACACAGTTAAAAGTACATCATTTACATGGACACTCTGTTTTTCATCTTGAATGCTAAACTTCATTGTCTTATCAAAACCGTCCATTTCAAGCACCTCACTTGTAAGTAGTAAGTATAGGGAGAAGAACTTCTCCTCTCCCTACCATTGTACACTACTATCTCTTTATTTTGAAACAGATTTAACGTACTCTTGTACAAACGCTAAAGCTTCCTCTACTTGCGCTGGGTTTTTACCGCCTGCTTGTGCCATATCAGGACGGCCACCACCGCCGCCTCCACAACGAGAAGCTACTTCTTTCACAAGTTTACCCGCATGGTAACCTTGACTAATTAAATCTTTCGTTACGCCAGCTAAAATGTTTACCTTATCGTCATTTACAGACGCTAATACAACAACTGCAGACTCTAATTTATTTTTAAGGTCATCCATCATTGTACGTAAGTTGTTCATATCTGCAACATTTACTTTCGCCGCTAATACGTTCACGCCATCAACTGTCATTACTGAATCAGTTAAGTTTCCAGCTTCGATATTGCTTAATTTCGCAGCAAGAGATTCGTTTTCTTTTTGAAGTTGTTTTACTTCAGTAAATAAACCATCAACTCTTGTTAAAATATCTTTTGGATTTGTTTTCATTTTTCCTGCTGCTTCTTTTAATAAACCTACTTGATCGTTCATTAATTCGTATGCAGACTTACCAGTTACCGCCTCAATACGACGAGTTCCTGCACCGATACCAGACTCAGCAACGATTTTGAAAATACCGATAGAAGCTGTGTTATCAACGTGACAACCACCGCAAAGCTCTAAGCTGTAATCGCCTACTTGCACAACGCGTACAACATCACCGTATTTTTCACCGAATAATGCCATTGCGCCCATTTCTTTCGCTTCTTCGATTGCTTTTTGAGAAATCGCAACATCAATACTTTCCCAAATTTTTTCGTTTACGATACGCTCAATTTTTTCTAATTCATCAGCTTGTACTTGACCGAAGTGAGAGAAGTCAAAACGTAAACGTTCAGATGTTACAAGAGAACCAGCTTGGTTAACATGCGTTCCAAGTATATCTTTTAATGCTTGGTGCAGTAAGTGAGTTGCTGTATGGTTTTTCACAACGCTACTACGGTTTTTCGTATCGATAAGAGCTTTTACAGCCGCTTCTTTCGTTAATGTACCTTCTTCCACAACTACTTTGTGTAAGTTTTGACCATTTGGTGCTTTTTGTACGTCTTTTACAACAACTTTCACACCGTCAGCAAGAAGGTAACCACGGTCTGCAATTTGCCCACCGCTCTCAGCGTAGAATGGCGTTACATCAAGCATTAATTGTCCTTCTTCACCTGCTTGTAAGCTATCTGTATACTCACCATTTTTCACAAGGGCAACAACGTTACTTTCTGTTGCAACTGTACCGTAACCAACGAATTCGCTCGCTACTTTAACTTCACCAAGTACACCGCCTTGAACTTGCATAGAATCAACGTCTTGACGAGCAGCACGTGCACGCTCACGTTGTTTCTCCATTTCATTTTCAAAGCCCGCTTGATCAACTGTCATACCAGCTTCTTCTGCATATTCTTCTGTTAATTCAATTGGGAAACCGTACGTGTCGTATAGGCGGAACGCATCTACGCCAGAAATAACAGTTGTTTTTTCTTCTTTCGCTTTTGCAATTACTTCAGCTAAAATTGATTCACCATCATGAAGTGTTTCATGGAAACGCTCTTCTTCATTCTTCACAACTTTTGCGATGAAATCTTTCTTTTCAAGTACTTCTGGATAGAAGTCTTTCATTACTTCTCCAACAACCGGTACTAATTCAAACATGAACGGACGGTTGATGTTTAATTTCTTAGAATAACGAACAGCACGGCGTAATAAACGACGTAATACATAACCACGGCCTTCGTTAGATGGAAGAGCACCGTCACCAACAGCGAATGTTACTGTACGGATATGGTCAGCAATTACTTTAAACGCCATATCTTTTTCTAAATCGCCATTACGATATTTCTCACCAGAAATTGATTCTGTTGCACCAATCATCGGCATGAATAGGTCTGTATCAAAGTTCGTAGGTACATCTTGAACGATAGATGTCATACGCTCTAGCCCCATTCCTGTATCGATGTTTTTCTTAGGAAGTGGCGTATATGAACCGTCTGGATTATGGTTAAATTGAGAGAATACAAGGTTCCATACTTCTAAGTAACGCTCGTTTTCTCCGCCCGGATATAATTCTGGGTCACTAAAGTCATTACCGTAAGATTCACCGCGGTCATAGAAAATTTCTGTATTCGGTCCACTTGGTCCTTCACCGATATCCCAGAAGTTTTCTTCTAAACGGATGATGCGTTCTTTTGGAACACCCATTTTCTCATTCCAAATTGTGAATGCTTCTTCATCTTCCGGATGAATTGTAACAGATAGTAATTCTTTATCGAATCCGATCCATTTGTCGCTCGTTAGAAATTCCCAAGCCCAAGTAATTGCTTCTTCTTTGAAGTAATCACCGATTGAGAAGTTCCCTAACATTTCAAAGAATGTATGGTGACGAGCCGTTTTCCCAACGTTTTCAATATCGTTTGTACGAATTGATTTTTGTGCATTTGTAATACGTGGATTTTGTGGGATTACACGACCATCAAAATATTTCTTTAATGTCGCTACACCACTATTAATCCATAACAGAGATGGATCTTCATGAGGAACTAGTGATGCACTTGGTTCTACTGCATGTCCTTTTTCTTGGAAAAAGTCTAAAAACATTTGACGAATTTGTGCGCCTGTTAGTTGTTTCATTGTATTTTCCTCCTTAAATATAAAAAACTCCCGCCCCTAATAAAAGGGACGAGAGTTAACTCGCGATACCACCCTAATTATGAATTGATTATTATAACAATCAATTCATCACCTCATGGTGCCGTAACGTGGCAAGACGGCAGTGATTAGCTGCTCTCAGGATTAGCTTTCTGTTACCCTTCATTTAAAGCTCCTTTCAGCCAGTGGAAGCTTCTCTCTACAAATGGACTGTAACGTACTTGTTCCGTCATTGATTTAATGTATTATATGACTAAATATAATAGAATTCTCTTAAGTTTGTCAATGTAGATAATCATTTATATTGTATCAATTGCTTATTAATCATAGTTATTCTACTATTCATTCTTAACAGCCTTTAAATATATTATGCATTTATTACCAAATAGGAATCTCCTCTCAAAAAATACTTTATGCAAATTTCTAAATATTACATTATTTGTTATAATTAAATTATTAACAATAAAGGAGCGATTACAATGACAACCTTATTGAATCAAGCTAAAGAAATGTTAACAACTGATGAAAAAATCCTTTTTTATGCAGCATGCTCATTAAATATATTTATATATCGTTCCGTCGCAAGACCAGGACTGTTAATTTTAACGAACAAACGGCTCTTCTTTTATGGACCAGATGTAAGTAAGAACCCAATATTTGAAGAGTACTCTTTTGCAAACATTTCTAATCTAAAAGAGCAAAAGCGTCTTTTCAGCAATCAAATTATATTTATGTACGATAATGAATGGAAAAAAATAAAACATATTCAAACAAATGATATAAGCTCTCTCGTTCAACAAATACACGAGCAACTCTCTAAATAATGATAGCCCTCTACTTTTATAAGTAGAGGGCTATCATATTACACATCTTCTTTTTTCCAAAGAGGCCTCACATGAACGACCACTGTCCGAATGACCGCTAAAATAGGAACCGATATTAGTAATCCTACAATCCCCGCAACTTCTCCCCCTACTAGTAATGCAAACATAATAATCACAGGATGCATACGAAGCGACTTACCAACGATGTAAGGCGATAAAATGTTACTTTCCAAAAATTGCAAAATAGCAATCGTAATTCCCGCCTTAATGAGTAAACTCGTTGATACCGTTGCTGCAATCATCAACGTCGGAATCGCCCCTAAAATAGGACCAAAGTACGGGATTATATCCGTTACCCCAATAATAATACCGAGTAATAACGGATATTTCATACCGATAAACCAAAAAGAAAGAACAGATACTCCTCCTAATACTAAGCAAACAAATAACTGTCCTCGAATATAACTTCCGAGTGACTTATCAATTTCTTTCGCAAGCATTTGACCCGTACTACGCCACTTACTCGGAACTAGTTTCCAAAAAATATGATAAAACTCACCGTAATCTTTTAATATGTAAAATACAATGAACGGAATTAAGAAAATAATGAGCAATGAATCCAGTACACCACGAGCTGTGCTCATGACTTTATTTAAAAGCGCTTGAATCTTCGTTTCTACACCACCAAAAATTTGTTTCACCTTTTCATGAATAAATGATGGGAAATTCGCTGTTTGTTCTGTAACTCCATCCATCCAAGAATCGTACATTTTTGTAAACTGCGGAAATTGTTCATTAATTTCTTGTAACTGTTTAATAACAACTGGCGTTCCTTTATAAATTCCATAGCCAATTCCGCCAAAGAAAAGAATATAAATGAGCAAAATAGCAAGTGTGCGTGGCATTCCTTCCTTATGGATTTTTTCAATTAAAGGGTGTAATAAATAAGCAATAAAACAAGCAATAAAGAACGGTGTGATCGCCACTTTAAATACAAAAATAATCGGTGCCCATAGTGGCTTGATTTTTAAAAAGACGAGCAAACAAAGAAAAACGAGTAACAATAATCCTAAACGATATATCCAAATGATTTTAAGATTCTTCACACGAAAAACCTCCTCCACCTTTATTTTGAAAATAAATAGGTTAGGTTATGTGCAAAAGTTTTAAAATCTTTTTATACAGACCATACTGTTTTTTAAAGACGTACATATATTTAACATAATAAGGACAACCACCCCTGAAAATACAAAATGTCAAAATATAATCAGGAGGGCTCATAATGATCTTATTTATGCTTGCATTATCCGCACTTTTTATGCTTCTTGAATGGATTTGTATCGGGTTTGGTATTTGGAAAGGCTTCTTTATTCGTTCCTCGCGAAAGGAAAGAGCTAAGCACTTATGGCATTATGGAATGCTTGGCGTTGGATGCTACGGTTTATCTTATCTCTTCTCTGAAATCGGACTTTTATATTTGCATACAAGCGCATAAAAAAACTCCCTTATCATGAAGGGAGTTTTTTACGCCTTATAAATAAGACTTAATCATCTTACGTGCTTTTTTCACATTGCGTTTTGAGAATACATCTTGTTTGCGAGCATATTGATATGCTGCAGCTCCAACACCTAATGCGATTAATGAATTGCGTAGATTCAAAGTAAATCCCCCTTTTCGTTATCCGATCGTTCTTTCATTATCATCAAATAAATCATCAAGAGAGCTTAATGAACCATCTTCCTCTACTTGATGTGTATGGATTTTCCCCTTTGAAACCGATAATTCGATATAACAATTCCAGCAATAAAATTGGTTGACACCTATTTTTCCGATGTCTTTCCCTTTGCAATTTGGACAACTGAACATATGGCTTTCATCTCCTTACAGTCTCCCAGATTCTATTCGCCATTATGTCCAAACTGCATTCATTTATACATTGCTAGAGCCTTTCAACGTTATACGTTTGAAAGTTTCACTATATAATTTCACCTTGTTACATGAAATCATACGGTGAAATGTTTTCCACGTCCATTTCTTCACCATTAACCGTCACCATCTGCACTTCTCCTTGTGATTCTTGCAATCGGCCAGCTAAAGTCGTTTGACGCATTGCATCATCAAGGCGATTTACACCGGATTGAAACGCTGCTTCCTCTCCGCAAATAATAAGGAATTTCTTACTCCTTGTAATACCCGTGTAAATTAAATTACGCCGTAACATACGGTAGTAGCTCTTTACAATCGGCATAATAACTATTGGGAATTCACTACCTTGCGATTTATGAATCGAGCAGCAATAGGCATGCGTAATTTGATTTAAATCCGGCTTTGTATATGTTACTTCAATTCCATCAAAGGAAACGATAATCATATCTTGTTGCTCGACATTTTCTTTCGCATAAAATACTGAAACAATTTCTCCAATATCACCATTAAACACTTGGCTTTCCGGCTGATTGACTAATTGAAGTACTTTATCACCTCTGCGGTATACAACGTCACCGTAGGCAATTTCTTTACTCTTTTCTTTTTTCGGATTAAACACTTCTTGAAGAGCTTCATTTAACACATTAATACCTGCTGGTCCGCGATACATTGGTGCCAATACTTGTACATCTCTTGCACTAAAGCCTTTTGTCTTAGCATTTTCACAAACCTTTTTAACAACCTCAACAATTTGAGCACCTGCACAGCTGATAAATGAACGATCTTTTTTATTTTGTGCTAAATCTGGCGGGAGCTTCCCGTCTTTTATCGCATGGGCAAGCTGAATAACAGACGAACCTTCTGCCTGACGATAAATTTCTGTGAGTTTTACCGTTGGAATGGCACCTGCATTTAATAAATCTTTCAACACTTGTCCAGGTCCTACCGATGGTAATTGGTCTTCATCACCTACAACGATTACTTGGATGTTCGTCGGCAAGGATTTAAACAATTGATTTGCCAGCCAAATATCTACCATCGAAAACTCATCAATAATAAGGAGCTTCCCTTGAACAGGGTCTGTTTCATTGCGCTGGAAAGACCCTTCTGGCGTCCATCCAAGCAGGCGATGAATTGTGCACGCCGGAAGCCCCGTCGATTCACTCATTCGCTTCGCTGCTCTTCCTGTTGGAGCCGTTAATAGTATTGGAAATGGATTGTCATCACTATATTCATTTAGATTTAGTGATAGCCCGTGAAGCGACGCATACATTTCAACAATTCCTTTAATAACTGTAGTTTTCCCCGTTCCTGGTCCACCTGTTAATAACATCATCGGCTTATGAAGTGCAGTTTGAACTGCTTCTTGCTGAAGCGGTGCATACTGTACCTTTAGCTGTTCTTCAATTTCACCTAATGTCTTTAACACTTCTGCTTCAGGAAATGCAGGGGTTTCCTCTTGATTCATAAGCCTGCGAATGGACTTTACAACGCCTTTTTCAGAGTAAAATAACGAAGCTAAATACACACGCTCTTCTTCTATGATGACTTTCCCTTCACTTTGCATCATTTCAACGCAGCCTACAATATCTTCCTCAGTCACTCCGCCTTCTTGATTATTTAAAAGTGACATCGTTTCTCTTACAAGCTGACCTTTTTCCATATACACGTGACCGAGTTGTAATGAAATATTCTCTAACGTATAAAAACACCCTGCACGTACACGGTCGTCGTGATTGCCCGTTATTCCGATTGCACGCCCTATATCATCTGCTCTTCCAAATCCAATTCCGTCCACTTCTTCAATAAGTTTATACGGATTATTACGAATCACTTCTAATGTCATCTCTTTATATTGCTGATAAATTTTAATAGAAAGTTTTGTTCCAAAACCGTAACCATTTAAAAAACTCATCACTTTCTCGAGCCCTTGATGCTCAATAATCGTCTCATATATTTCCTGCGCTTTTTGCTTGTTTACAACACCACTTAACGCATCCGGATCATCCATAATTTTAGAAATCGCATGCTCACCAAGATGGTCCACGATTTTTTCGGCTGTACGCTTTCCAATCCCTTTAAATAAATCGCTCGCTAAATATTGCACCATACCTGCTTTTGTTTGTGGCAATTCTTTTTTAAACGTTTCAACTAAATATTGTTTTCCATACTTTGGGTGGTCTTTAAAATGACCTGTTAATGTAAACACTTCATCTTCATGCATACGGGGAAAATGACCGTTTATCATTACTTTTTTTTCGTCGTATGTTTCATTCGTTTCAATGACTTTCATACTGACAACGGAATAGAGGTTTTCTTCGTTGTGGAAAATGGTATGAAGAACTTGCGCTTTTATAAATTTTTTTTCTTCCTCAAACAAATCCATTGCATGTTGATTTCCCATATTTCCTCTCCTTTCCGAGTTCTTTTCACTTTAATGAGCAGTACATCCCCCACCTCTTTCACAATCTTTAGATGAGGGGTAACTGCGCATTAAACTATAATTTCACTTTATTCAGCTTCTTGCTCTAATAAACGAATACCATTACCAGCTAAAAAGTGGTCTGCTTGAATTTCAGTCGCTTTCTTAAATAAAGTAAGAGCTTTCTCGTTATTCTCCTCGAATACGTACGCAACACCTAAATTATAATACGCATCTGCATGCTCTTCATCCATTTCTAACACCTTTTCAAAATAAGGTTTTGCCTCTTGAATATGTTCTAGTCGTGCGAAGCAAAGTCCGCATTGGAAAACAGCTTCTACATCGCCTTCATCTAATTCCGTCGCTCTTTGTAAAAATGGAAGTGCAAGACGATCATTTCCAAGTTGCACATGTGTGATACCTAACATAAATGTTACGTCAGCTGATTGTAATCCCACTTGCATCGCTTGTTCAAATACAGCCTTCGCCTCTGCAAATTGCTCTTGACCGTAATATACGTTTCCTAAGCCATAATAAGCAGCCGCAGATTTACCATCTAATTCTAATGCACGTTTATAAAATAAAATTGCTCGCTCACTATCACCTAATACATCTAATAAATTCGCAAAGTTAATGTATCCAAGCGCATCTTTCGGGTTTTCTTCGATTGCTTCTGTGAAATTTTCAGCTGCTTCTTCCCAGTTTCCTTCTTGCATATATTTAATACCTGTTTCAAGTTTGTTTGACATATCCTTCACCTCTACAACAAATTATAACAAAGAATGTATTTTCCAAGCGAACAAAAATTCGCTTTATGTAAAAGAAACCTCTAACCGCTAATCGGCAGAGGCTTCTCGTGTTATCCTAAATAATCTAATTTCTTACCACTATGATATACTTCATCAATTGTAGCGCCGCCTAAGCACTCATCTCCATCATAGAAAACAACTGCTTGGCCTGGCGTAATCGCACGAATTGGCTCATCACAAAGAATACGAACTGTATTTTCATCAACGATTTGAACCGTTACTTTATTGTCTGCTTGACGATAACGGAATTTCGCTGTACACGTAAATTCTTTTTCCTTCGCTTTATTACTTACCCAGCCTACATTCGTAGCAATAACTTCATCACCATATAGAAGTTCGTTATGGAATCCTTGATCAACATATAAAATGTTTTCTTTCAAGTTTTTCCCCACAGCAAACCACGGATCACCATTACCACCAATACCAAGGCCATGACGTTGTCCAATTGTATAATACATTAAACCATCATGTTTCCCTTTCACTTCACCAGATAATGTTTGCATCACACCTGGTTGCGCCGGTAAATAGTTACTTAAGAAATCTTTAAAGTTACGCTCACCGATGAAGCAAATACCAGTACTATCTTTCTTCGCCGCTGTCGCTAAACCAGCTTCTGTCGCCATTTCGCGAATTTGTGGTTTCTTTAATTCACCTAATGGGAACATTGTTTTTGATAGTTGCTCTTGGCTTAATTGATTTAAGAAATATGTTTGATCTTTATTGTCATCAACGCCGCGAAGCATTTTATATTCGCCGTCCATATAAGCAACGCGTGCATAATGACCTGTTGCTACATAATCAGCACCAAGTGCAATTGCATGCTCTAAAAATGCTTTAAATTTAATTTCTTTGTTACACATTACATCTGGGTTTGGTGTACGACCAGCTCGGTACTCATCTAAAAAGTACGTGAATACTTTATCCCAGTATTGTTTTTCAAAGTTTACTGCATAATACGGAATGCCGATTTGGTTACATACTTCAATTACATCATTGTAATCTTCTGTTGCTGTGCAGACACCATTTGCATCTGTATCATCCCAGTTTTTCATAAAAATTCCGATTACATCATAACCCTGCTCTTTTAATAAAAGAGCTGCTACAGATGAATCGACGCCACCGGACATCCCGATGACAACGCGTGTTTCTTGAGGTAGTTTGTTCATCATGTCACCTCCCATGCTAATTTTGTGTTAATCGCTTCACGATTTTCACTGTTTCGTACGCCGCTTTTTCAATTTGCTCTTTCGTATTTCCAAGTCCGAAACTAAAGCGTACGGATGAACGTATTTGATCGGAGTCTTTTCCGAACATCGCCACTAATACATGTGATGGATCAATCGAACCAGCTGTACAAGCAGAACCACTTGATACTGCAATACCAGCTAAGTCTAGGTTTACAAGAAACGGTTCAATATTCATTCCTGTAAAACTTATATTAAACACATGTGGTAAGCGATATTCCAAGTCTCCGTTTACCTCGAAATGAATGTCCTCATTTTTGAAGACAGATACCATTATATCTTTAAACTCTTCATATTGGGCATTTTTTTGCTCACGAGTTTTTTCAGCTAGCGAAACTGCATGTTGAAGTCCAACAATACTAGGTACATTTTCAGTACCAGCACGACGTTTTCTTTCTTGCTCTCCGCCTATTAATAACGGTTCAAATTTCACATTTGCACCAGCATATAGGAACCCTACACCTTTTGGGCCGTTAATTTTGTGAGCGGAAATCGATAATAAATCAATACCAAACTCTTTCACATCTATTTCTATTAAACCGTAAGCTTGTACAGCATCTGTGTGGAAATAAGCTTGATGCTCTTTTAACAGCTTACCTATTTCCACAATTGGTTGTATTGTCCCTACTTCATTATTCCCGAACATAATAGATACAAGAATCGTCTCTTCCGTTAGTGCCTTTTGTATGTCAGAAACTTGAACACGCCCTGTTTCATCAACAGGTAAATACGTCACTTCAAATCCTTCACGCTCTAACAATTCACACGTATGCAAAATCGCATGATGTTCAATTTGCGTTGTAATAACGTGGTTACCTTTATGACGATTCGCACGCGCTACACCTATAAGTGCTAAATTATCAGCTTCTGTACCACCGCTCGTGAATATAATTTCATTTGGACTCGCGTGAATGCTACGTGCACACACACGTCTCGCCTCATCTACCGCATGGCGCGTTTGACGCCCATAAAAGTGAATACTAGACGGGTTTCCAAATGTTTCTGTCATATATGGAATCATCTTTTCGACCACTTCTGGGTGAGTCGGAGATGTCGCAGCATGATCTAAGTAAATGCGTTCCATTAAATCTCCTTCTTTCCAAATCGTTTCACAAGGAATTAAATGTAAAACATATAGCCCCCGTGATTTTCTTCCTCATAACGTACTAAATCTTCTAAAGTTGTACTATCTAATACTTCTTGCACTGCATCACGAACACGCATCCATAATTGGCGTTGTGCTGGTTCTTCTTCTTCTATCATTTCTACAACACTAATTGGACCCTCTAGTACACGGATTACATCTCCAGCTGTAATGTTGACTGGCTGATCAGATAATACATATCCGCCATATGCACCACGCGTACTCTTTACAAGACGAGCGTTACGAAGTGGTGAAATTAATTGCTCTAAGTAATGCTCAGATAGGTCATGTGCCTGTGCAATTGATTTTAATGAAATTGGGCCTTCACCAAACTTTTTTGCAAGGTCGATCATAATTGTTAAGCCGTAGCGGCCTTTCGTTGAAATCTTCATCTATTTGCACCTCATTTCAAATTTTCACTTCTATTGGTTATATCTTATTTATCCCGCTATTTGCGGGCAGTAAAACTCCCACCTCAAAATTCGGCTGGAGCAAAGAAGTTAGGTGGGGGATGAACAAAACCCCCACTAATTAAAGTTTCACTTTATAAAAGAACACAATTTAAAATCCTATGAAATTATAGCATAATATAGTATTATAAGAAATTTCAACTTGTGTATCAAAATGATAACATAAAATCACATTGAAAAACTCGGAAATTATTACAATTGAAAGAAAAATAGGAATATTCATATTCATCCCCCCCACAAAACAGCATCCTATTTCAAATTTCATCAAAAAAAATGGTACGATAGAATGAGATTATACATTAAGGGAGAGGGTCAAATGAAACAACCACTCGCACATCGAATGCGCCCTACAAATATTCAAGAAATTATCGGACAACAGCATTTAGTTGGTGAAGGCAAGATTTTATGGCGTATGGTCCAAGCAAATCATTTTCAATCAATGATTTTATACGGTCCTCCAGGCACAGGAAAAACATCAATCGCTAGCGCAATTGCAGGAAGTACTGGAACCCTGTTTCGCCTCTTAAACGCTGTTACTCATAATAAAAAAGATATGGAAGTTGTCGTACAGGAAGCGAAGATGCATCGGCACCTCGTTTTAATTTTGGATGAAGTTCATAGGCTAGATAAAGCGAAGCAAGACTTTCTATTACCCCATTTAGAAAGCGGACTTCTTACTTTAATTGGTGCAACGACAAGCAATCCGTTCCATGCTATTAATTCTGCTATTCGAAGTCGTTGTCAAATCTTCGAATTACACGCATTAACAGAAGATGATATTTTAATTGGCTTAAAACGAGCGCTTGAAGATAAAGAAAAAGGGCTTGGGGAATATGATGTAACTGTTACGGATGAAGCATTACATCACTTTGCAAATGCGTCAGGCGGAGATATGCGCTCAGCTTATAATGCACTTGAACTAGCTGTTTTATCTAGCTTTACAACTGACGACAAAGCCGCGGAAATTACACTTGAAATCGCAGAAGAATGCTTACAGAAAAAGAGTTTCGTTCACGACAAAGGTGGCGATGCTCACTATGACGTTTTATCTGCTTTTCAAAAATCAGTACGCGGAAGTGATGTGAACGCCGCACTTCATTATTTAGCACGTCTTATTGAAGCTGGTGACTTACAAAGCATCGGTAGACGTCTGCTTATTATGGCATATGAAGATATCGGACTTGCTAGCCCACAAGCTGGACAACGTACACTTGCAGCGATTGAATCAGCTGAACGGGTCGGCTTCCCAGAGGCACGCATACCACTTGCAAATGCTGTTATTGAACTTTGTCTATCACCGAAATCAAACTCGGCCTATAAAGCACTCGATGCCGCACTACACGATTTACGTAATGGCCAAACAGGCGATATTCCAAGTCATTTAAAAGATAGTCATTATAAAGGAGCCGAATCGTTAGGAAGAGGCATCGGATACTTATATCCACACGATCACCCAAACGGTTGGGTACAACAACAATACTTACCTGATAAAATTAAAAACAAGCAATATTATAAACCGAAAACGACAGGAAAATTTGAACAAGTACTTTCTACTGTTTATGAAAGATTACAAAGTTCACATAAAACGAAGAATAAAGGGTAATATAAGCGAAAACGTCACCATTACGGAGGGTTCGCTTATGAAAACACGTCAAGATGCATGGACAAAAGAAGACGATCTCCTTTTAGCAGAAACTGTTTTACGACATATTCGCAGCGGAAGTACACAAATAAAAGCATTCGATGAAGTTGGTGATACATTAAACCGAACTTCAGCAGCTTGTGGCTTTAGATGGAATGCTGAAGTAAGACCATATTATGAAGATGCGGTGCAAATCGCAAAAAAACAACGTAAAGAATTAAAGCGTTCGGAAGCTAAAATAGAAAAAGAGCAGTTCACACAAACTCGGCAGCTCGTAATCGATGCCGAGTTTTCAGAAGATATTGTCCCAAATAAACAAGATCTTACAATGCAAAATGTCATCTCATTTTTGCAAAACTTGGAGCACAATAACCCTTCACTCGCAAAGTTACAAACTGAAAATGACGTATTACAAGATCAGCTCACTTCCCTGCAAAAAATGAATAATGAACTTGAAGCAAAATTAGCTGTTCTCACAAAAAAACAACAAGCAATCGAAGAAGATTATGCAATGCTTGTTAGAATTATGGATCGTGCTCGAAAACTTGTTTCGGTCGAAGAACAAGAAGAGCAAATTGCTCCGATTTTCAAAACCGATCAAAATGGAAATTTAGATATTATATATTCTGCAGAAAACTAAAAACAGGGATGCCACTTTTTCAACTAAGTGACATCCCTGTTTATTTTCCCTTAGTGAAAAAGCACCACAGTAAATGAAATTATATTAACGATTCGACATCGACATTTCTTTAAAACATACAAAAAGCATATATCCTAAACGATATATGCTTCCTTTTTATTCTTGCCCTACACGCTTCACTTCTACGTTTTTAATACGCTCACGTACAACGTGACTTGCCATAATTAAACCAGCCACAGATGGTACGAACGCATTTGAAGAAGGTGGTAATTTCGCTTTACGAATTTTTGCATTTTCGTCTGGTACGATTTCTTTACGTACTTCTTCACGAATTACGATTGGGTTTTCGTCAGAGAAGACAACTTTTACACCTTTTTTAATACCATCTTTACGAAGCTTCGTACGAATTACTTTCGCAATTGGATCTGTATGTGTTTTAGAAATGTCCGCAATACGGAAACGAGTTGGGTCCATTTTATTTGCCGCACCCATACATGAGATAATTTTGATTTTACGACGTAAACATTGTTTAATTAAATGAATTTTGAACGTAATCGTATCAGATGCATCTACTACGAAATCTAAACCGTGTTTAAAGAACTCTTCATATGTTTCATCTGTATAAAACATCTCTAGTCCAATTACTTCACACTCTGGATTAATATCTGCAATACGCTCTTTCATTAATTCTACTTTTGAACGTCCTACAGTAGATACTAACGCGTGAATTTGACGGTTTACGTTTGTAATATCTACAACATCTTTGTCAACTAATACAAGACGTCCTACGCCAGAACGTGCTAACGCTTCTGCCGAAAATGATCCTACGCCGCCAATACCTAAAATACCGACTGTACTATTTTTTAATATTTCAAGGCCTTCTTTTCCAAAGGCTAATTCATTACGTGAAAATTGATGTAACATTCAGCTCTACACTCCTATTACAAAAATGGTCTACCATGTATTCTAGCCTTTTTCCGACTATTTGTATAGAAAAAGTTATAGAATTCCTAAAAATACATATTTCAAACAAGGAAAACATAATGTAAACCGGACTTTTTAAACAACCTCTATAAAAAAAGCCTAGATGGGGTTAGTATAACCATCTAGACTCTATTCTTACTTCTCTTCTTTCAAGCTCAATTTTAAGCTTAGCTCTTCAAGCTGAGCTTCTGCAACTGGGCTTGGCGCTTCTGTTAATAAGCAGCTTGCGCTTGCTGTTTTCGGGAATGCAATTGTATCACGAAGGTTCGTACGACCTGCAAGTAACATAACAAGACGGTCTAAACCTAATGCGATTCCGCCGTGTGGTGGTGTACCGTATTCGAATGCTTCTAATAAGAATCCGAATTGTTCTTGTGCTTCTTCTTGTGAGAATCCAAGTGCTTTGAACATTTTTTCTTGTACGTCACGCTCGTAAATACGAAGTGATCCACCACCAAGCTCATAACCGTTTAATACAAGGTCATATGCTTGTGCACGTGCTTTTTCTGGTGCTGTTTCTAATAACTCAACGTCTTCACGGAATGGCATTGTGAATGGGTGGTGAGCTGCGAAGTAACGATCTGCATCTTCATCGTACTCAAGAAGTGGCCAATCAGTTACCCATAGGAAGTTAAATTTACTTTCGTCAATTAACTCAAGTTCTTTACCTAGACGTAAACGAAGTGCACCTAAGCTATCTGCAACAACACTTTTCTTATCTGCTACGAATAGTAATAAATCACCAGCATCCGCTTCTAATGTACTCATTAACACGTTTGCCTCTTCTTCACCGAAGAATTTCGCAATCGGTCCTTTTAAGCCGTCTTCTTCAACTTTAAGCCAAGCTAGACCTTTTGCACCGTATACTTTGGCGAATTCAGTTAATGCATCGATGTCTTTACGAGAGTATTTGCTCGCTGCACCTTTTGCGTTAATCGCTTTTACTTGTCCGCCGTTTTCTACAGCACTTGTAAATACTTTAAATCCACAACCTACTGCAAATTCAGATAGGTCTTTTAGTTCCATTTCAAAGCGTGTATCCGGCTTATCAGAACCAAAGCGAGCCATTGCATCAGCATATTTCATACGAGGGAATGGTGCACTAACTTCTACACCTTTTGCATCCTTCATGACTTTCGTCATCATACGCTCCATCATTTCTAAAATTTCATCTTGTGTTAAGAATGATGCCTCGATATCAATTTGCGTGAATTCCGGTTGACGGTCCGCGCGTAAATCTTCGTCACGGAAACAACGTGCTACTTGATAGTAACGCTCAAATCCACCGACCATAAGAAGCTGTTTAAATAGCTGCGGAGATTGAGGTAATGCATAAAATTCACCATCATGCACACGGCTTGGTACTAAATAGTCGCGAGCTCCTTCTGGCGTGCTCTTCGTTAAAATTGGTGTTTCAACTTCTAAGAACTCTTCTGTATCTAAGAAGTTACGAATTGTTTTCGTTACGTCATGACGCATTTTGAATGTGTTGAACATTGCAGGACGACGTAAGTCTAAGTAACGATATTTTAAACGCACATCTTCTGATGCATCTGTATCATCAGCAATAATGATTGGCGTTGTTTTCGCTGCGTTTAATACATTTACTTTCGATGCTTGTACTTCAATACGACCAGTTGCCATATTATCATTAATTGCGCCTTCACCACGTTCAACAACTGTACCTTCTACGTGCAATACGTATTCGCTACGAATCGTTTCTGCTACTTCTAACGCTTCTTTTGATGTTTCTGGATTAAATACAACTTGTACGATACCTGTACGGTCACGTAAGTCGATAAAGATTAATCCACCTAAATCACGGCGTTTTTGTACCCAACCTTTTAATTGAACTGTTTGTCCAACCGCTTCTACTGTTACTTTTCCGCATGCATGTGTTCTTTCAGCCACTTTAAGTTCCCCCTATATTAATTTCTCTGCTACATATGAAGCAAATACATCTAACGCTACTTCTTCTTGTCCGCCTGTTGCCATATCTTTTAAGTTAATGATGCCTTTATCTAGCTCATCTTCCCCTAATACAGCTACGTATTTCGCATTTAAACGATCTGCAGATTTAAATTGTGCTTTCATTTTGCGATCTAAATAATCTTTTTCAACTGATAATCCAGCTTTACGAAGATCGAACGCAACTTTTGCAGCACGGTCTTTCGCTTTTTCACCAAGTGCTACAACGTAACAATCAATACTATGTTCAATTGGTAACTCAATATTTTCAGCCTTCAGCGCCATAATTAAACGCTCAATACTCATCGCAAAACCGATACCTGGCATTTCCGGTCCACCGATTTCTTGTACAAGTCCGTTATAACGGCCACCGCCACTTAATGTTGTGATAGCACCGAAACCTTCTGCCTCACTCATAATTTCAAAAACAGTGTGTTGGTAGTAGTCTAAACCACGTACTAAATTCGGATCTTTCTCAAATGGAACATCCATCATCGTTAGTAGTTCTTGTACTTTGTCGTAGTATACTGCTGAATCTTCGTTTAAGTATTCTGTAATAGATGGTGCCGTGCTCATTAATTCATGATTACGGTCCTTCTTACAGTCTAAAATACGAAGAGGGTTTTTTTCTAAGCGAGATTGGCAGTCAGAACAGAACTCACCGATACGTGGCTCAAAGTGAGCAATTAACGCATCACGGTGCGCTTGACGACTCGCTGCATCACCTAAGCTATTTAATACAACTTTAATATTTTTCAAGCCCATACCGCGGTAAAACTCTACAGCAAGTGCAATTACTTCTGCATCAATTGCTGGATCGTTACTACCAATTGCTTCAATACCGAATTGTACGAATTGACGATAGCGACCTGCTTGTGGTCTTTCATAACGGAACATTTGGCCGATATAGTATAATTTTGTTGGTTGTGTTGCATCACCGAACATTTTGTTTTCAACGTAAGAACGTACAACAGGTGCAGTACCTTCTGGACGTAATGTTAAACTACGCTCTCCACGGTCTTGGAATGAATACATTTCTTTTTGTACGATATCTGTCGTATCACCAACACCACGTAAAAATAGCTCTGTGTGCTCAAAAATTGGTGTACGAATTTCTTTATAATTGTAACGACGGCAAATGTCGCGCGCTTGCCCTTCGATATACTGCCATAACTCAACACTACCTGGAAGAATATCTTGCGTTCCGCGTGGGATTTGAATAGACATATTCAGTTCCTCCTCAAATTGTTTTAATCTTAATAAAAATAAAAAAACTCCCGCCTCTACTGTTTGAACAGTAGGGACGAGAGTATTATACCCGTGGTGCCACCCTAATTGAAGCACGTATGCTTCCACTTTTTTAATAACGCTTAAATTTGCGTTCATCTCTACTAAGCATATATGCCGTTCAAGTTGAAACCTCTAGAGTGTCATTCAATCAGTCATCATGCAGAAATGTTTTCAGCCTAAGACATTTCTTCTCTTTCCATGTGTGTCTCATTTACTCTTCTCTATCAACGGTTATATTCATATGTAAATATAAAATTACTATACGTTTGTTGAGTAGGATTGTCAAGTACTCTAAGAGCGCTCAATCTGCTTCTTTAGACGCTTTACATCTTGAAGAGAAATCCCAAACTCAGAAGCGAGCTCCATTGAAGTATTGTTTTGCTCTTTTGAAATAAAATCATGAAAATTTACGTTAAACAGTTGATTTGCACCATTTGTAACAGAATGCCCTTTTTCATTCATACGCATACGTATATCCCTCACATTCAATATAGATGTTTTACTTTTTATTGTTCCATATTGATGAAAGAGTTATACATAACCGAAACAGCTATTGATTCCAAATAAAGTGAAACTTTAATGAATAGGGGTTTTGTCCATCGCCACTCATTATTAGCCCTCACTAATCAGGCTTTTACGAGCAGTGGATCTCCCACAAATAGCGGGATAAATGAACAAAACATACAACAATGTATGAAAAAAGAGAGGACCTATAATCCTCTCTTCCCCGGCAACACTATTTACTTTCTACAATTAAGGTCACCGGACCATCATTGATTAAAGAAACGTCCATCATTGCTCCGAACTGTCCTGTCTCCACATGCAGTCCTTGTTTACGAACTTCTTCATTAAAGAAATCATATAAATGTTCTGCATAATCAGGTTTCGCAGCATCCATAAAGTTTGGACGTCTTCCTTTACGGCAATCTCCGTATAATGTAAATTGCGAAATAGATAGAACTTGTCCCTTCATATCAAGTACAGAGTGGTTCATCTTTCCGCTCTCATCTTCAAAAATACGTAGGTTTGCAATTTTTTCTGCGATATAAGTTGCATCTTTTTCTGTATCTTCATGCGTAATGCCAACTAGTAATGTTAAACCGAATGGAATTTGTCCTACAATCTCGCCATCTACTGTGACAGACGCTTCCTTTGATCGTTGTAAAACAACTCTCATCTTTTCTACACTCCCTATTAATGCATCATGCGTCGTACGGCATAAATTTCTGGAACGCGTTTAATGCGCTCTACTACTTTTTTCAAGTGTTGTAAGTTTCGAATAGAAATCGACATGTTAATCGTTGCCATCTTATTACGATCACTTCTACCAGAAACAGCTGAGATATACGTCTTCGTTTCTGTAACAGCTTGTAATACTTCATTCAATAAACCACGACGATCATAGCCTGAAATTTCAATATCAACATTGTACTCAATTTCTTTTTCAGGACTACCTTCCCAATCTACTTCTAATAAACGCTCCACCGCTTCTTCTGTATGCACATTGACGCAATCGCAACGGTGAATTGATACGCCTCGACCTTTCGTAATATACCCAACGATATCATCGCCTGGAACTGGGTTACAGCATTTTGATAAACGAATTAACAAATTATCTGCACCACTTACCTTTACACCAGAATCCCATTTTCGAATTTTCATCGGTTTACGAACTTCTTTAACTTCAACGATGTCTTCTTCTTCACGTTGTTTACGGAACTTGTCCGTTAGTCGCGTAACAATTTGCGCTGCTGTAATTCCGTTATATCCAACTGCTGCAAACATATCTTCTTCATTTGCAAAGTTAAACTTCTCAGCGACACGTTTTAAATTATCAAGCGCTAATACTTCTTTCATCTCATACTCTAAGCCACGCACTTCTTTTTCAACAAGTTCACGGCCTTTTTCAATATTTTCATCTCTACGTTGTTTCTTAAAGAATTGACGTATTTTATTTTTCGCATGAGATGTTTGAGCAAGCTTTACCCAATCTTGACTTGGACCATACGAATGTTTCGATGTTAAAATTTCAATGATGTCACCAGTTTTCAACTTATAATCAAGCGTCACCATTTTCCCATTTACTTTTGCACCAATTGTCTTGTTTCCAATTTCCGAATGGACACGATACGAAAAATCAATTGGAACAGAGCCAAGTGGTAATTCCATTACATCGCCTTTTGGTGTAAAGACGAATACCATGTCAGAGAATAAATCAATTTTTAATGACTCCATAAATTCTTCTGCATTAGAAGCTTCATTTTGCCATTCTAATATTTGACGGAACCAAGTTAGTTTCTTCTCTAATGTACCCGTTGTTTCTGCTGCTTTACCTTCTTTATACGCCCAATGTGCCGCGATTCCGAATTCTGCAATCTCATGCATTTCTTTCGTACGAATTTGCACTTCTAGCGGATCACCTTTTGGTCCAATTACAGTCGTATGAAGAGATTGATATAAATTTGCTTTCGGCATTGCAATATAATCTTTAAAACGACCTGGCATTGGTTTCCAGCACGTATGAATAATTCCAAGCACCGCATAGCAATCTTTAATACTATTCACAACGACACGTACAGCTAGTAAATCGTAAATTTCATTGAATTGTTTATTTTGCAATGCCATTTTACGATAAATACTGTAAATATGTTTTGGTCTTCCAGAAATCTCAGGTTGAATTGAAACCTCTTTTAATTTCTCGCGAATGCCAGTCATTACTTCATCTAAATATTCTTCACGCTCTGCACGTTTACGCTTCATTAAATTCACAATACGATAATATTGCTGCGGGTTTAAATAGCGAAGTGACGTATCCTCTAACTCCCATTTAATAGTACTAATTCCGAGTCTATGTGCTAAAGGTGCAAAGATTTCTAACGTTTCATTTGCAATGCGACGCTGCTTCTCTTGAGGCAAATGTTTCAATGTACGCATGTTATGAAGACGATCAGCTAGTTTAATTAAAATAACTCGAATATCTTGAGCCATTGCAATAAACATTTTGCGATGGTTTTCTGCTTGTTGCTGCTCATGGGATTTGTATTTAATCTTTCCAAGCTTTGTAACACCATCGACAAGCATAGCGATTTCTTTATTAAATTCCCGTTCAATGTCTTCTAATGTAATTTCTGTATCTTCCACTACATCATGTAAGAAACCTGCCGATACTGTAGCCGGATCCATGTGTAAATCAACTAAAATACCTGCAACTTGAATTGGGTGAATAATATATGGTTCACCCGATTTTCTATATTGTTCGCTATGTGCATCACGCGCATATTCATAGGCACGTGCCACTAGCTCAATATCTTCATCCGCTAAATATTGACTTGCTTTCTCGAGTACCTGTTCAGCTGTTAGTACTTGCTCATTTGCCATCGAATCACCTTTTATTGAAAATTGACTTTATCTTTATTGAATAGAATAAATTATATTCTATCATTATAACCCAATGATTGTGAATTGTGAAAAGGAAAAGATTTTACTGACATTTCACCATGTTTTTTTGTGCAATTATACAAAAGTACCCGCTCCTCTCCAAGAGATTCACGGGTACTTTTTTATCACCGTAGTTTCACCTATATAATGATTAGTATTTTTCTAATACTAATACATCGTAACCATCTAACATTTTACGACCATCTAAGTAAGTAAGCTCTACTAAAAATGCAATTCCTGCTACAACTCCACCAAGTTCTTCAACTAGTTTAATTGTCGCTTCGATTGTTCCACCTGTAGCTAATAAGTCATCTGTAATTAATACACGTTGGCCGGGCTTAATTGCATCTTTATGGATTGTTAAAACATCCGTTCCATATTCTTTACCGTAGTCAACTGTAATTACTTCACGTGGTAATTTTCCTAATTTACGAACTGGTGCGAAACCTACTTCTAATGCATAAGAAACTGGGCAACCAATAATAAAACCACGCGCTTCTGGTCCTACTACAACATCAATGTCTCTTTTATTTGCATACTCAACGATTGCATCTGTTGCTGCTTTATATGCTTTTCCGTCGTTCATTAAAGGTGTAATGTCTTTAAACACAATACCTTCTTTCGGATAATCTGGTACAATTGCGATATGTTGCTTGAAATCCATATTTCTGAATCCTCCTCAGATATAAAAGGTTTGTAAATACAAATCCTTTACCCTAACTGTTCTACTTATTTATGATCACGAATCGTTTCAAACCATGTATATAGTTGCTGATATGTGCTATAAACCAATTCTTTCTCTAATTGTAAGTGGTTCATTTTCTCACGATATGTGTTCGATTCAATTAAATCACGCTTTTGTTTTTTGTCTGCCATAAAAATGACACCGTCTTTTATTGTAACAAATTCTAACTCAAAAAACACCTGTGTCATGAAATTTACTGTATCTTTTGACCAACCTTTATGACGACACAGTTGTTCCCCATATTGCCTTAAAGAAAATGGTGTTTTTTGGCTTAAGAAAGAATAGTACCATTTAAAATGTTCCCTCGTTGGGACCGTACTAAATAAATGATTATTCTCTTGATAAAATAGCGTGTAAATTCGAGCTGGGAATCCAGCCTTAAATACATCACCTAATTCATCTGTTCCTTTCGGCAAATCAAGTAGCACAATGTATTGATCATCAAAATGAGCTACCTCTGATGCATGCACGAGCTGTTCTTTATAGCCTTCTAAAGAAAATTTATTCAATACCTCTTCAGAAAAATACACCAATGTTATTTTTTCTTTCGGAAGTTCTGCTAAATTTGCTTCTACATTACGCATACTACGCCAGTCAAATAATTGCCATGCCTCTACAGCAATATCTTGCACCATTAATTGCGGCTTTTTAAAGTTATTCCATTCATTAATGGACACTTCTCCTACTACAGAAACCTTCGCAACTGGAGAGATTTCTTTCGCATAAGTACCAAATCCAAATCCAATCGTGTCCAGTGTTGCTTGTCCATCACGAAGAGCCATTTTTAAATGCGAACCATCAGATCCAATTGCACGGATACTTTCTAATTCGGCATCTTTCACCGCAATACGCGGTTTCGGATTTCCTACGCCAAATGGCGCTAACTTTTGCATATCCTCAATCGCGGCAAGCGTTACATCCTCTACTTTACAAAATGCATCCACTGCTGTAATCGGAATAAAATCTTCTGCTGTTAAAATTACATCTGCTTGCTCATTTAACCTGCGTCTTAATTCATCCACATCATTCATATTAAGCGTCATTCCCGCTGCCATCGGATGACCTCCGAAATGCGGTAACAATTCACGGCAATCTGAAAGGTTTGCAAACAAATCAAATCCTGCAATACTACGAGCCGATCCCTTTGCTGTTTCTTTATGAGGATCAATGCTTAATACAATCGTTGGACGATAAAAACGTTCAACTAACTTAGAAGCGACAATTCCAATTACCCCTGGATTCCAACCTTCTTTTGCAAGGACTAATACTTTATTTTCTTCTGGCGGGAAATTATTTTCGACTTCAGCGATAGCTTCTTCAGTAATTTGCTTTACAATATCTTTTCGAAGTTTGTTCAGCTCATCAATTTCTTCAGCTAGCTCTTTCGCTTCCTCTGGATCTTCTGATAATAAAAGGTGTACAGCAGGTGTTGCATCTTCCAAACGACCAACTGCATTAATACGAGGTGCGAGTGCGAACCCGATGCTTTCTTCTGTAATTTCGCTTTGCGAAACGTTAGCAACTTTAAATAACGCCTTTAAACCGATATTCCGAGTCATTCGCATATGCTTCAGTCCACGCTGTACTAACAATCTATTTTCACCATGAAGCGATACTAAATCGGCTACCGTACCGATTACTGCAATTTCCAACAAATGCTCTGGCACACGGCCCAAAAGTGCATGTGCAACTTTAAATGCAACACCAACACCCGCTAAATAATGAAACGGATAAACACCGCCTTCTAATTTCGGGTGAATAATCGCAAGTGCCTCTGGTAATTCTGGTGGTGGCTCATGATGATCTGTAATAATAAGATCTATTCCAAGTTCCTTCGCTACCTTCGCTTCATGTACCGCTGCGATACCAGTATCGACAGTAATAATTAGTGAGAACCCTGCACTGTGCGCCCAACGAAACGCTTCTTCATTTGGCCCATAGCCTTCAGTAAAACGATTTGGAATATAAAACTCTACTTCTGCACCTAATTCTTTGAGAGCAAGATATAACACAGTCGTACTACTTACTCCGTCCGCATCGTAATCGCCAAATATTAATATTTGTTCTCCATTTTCAATAGCTTTTTTCACACGTTCTACAGTCCGATCCATTCCTTCAAGTAAAAATGGATCATGAAATTCTTGATCTGCTGTATTTAAAAAGTCTACAATCTTATCTTCTGTATTTAAGCCTCTGCCAAGAAATAATGAAGTCACAAGAGGTGATAGTTGCAATTTATTTGCTAATTCACTCACTAGTTCCTCATTATATTCTTTTTCTTTCCAACGCGTCTTCGGTTGTAACACGAAATCACCCCTTAACCTATCCATTATACAAGACAGATTAAGGGGTGACAATATAATGCAAACTACGATTCGATATCTATATAATTAAATATCTGTTATGTTTAATTTGGAGAATACGGATTAATATGTACAAAAACGTTTTGTACGTTATCTTGTTTCATAAGTTTTTCTTTTACATGTTTTCCGATGCGGTGCCCTTCTTCTACAGTGATATATGGATCTACAGATACTTTAATATCGACAATAACATAGTGGCCATGTTCTCTTGCATATAAAGAGCCGATTTTTTTCACACCTTCCACTTGAAAAACTGCCTCCCTAAGCGGAACAACATCTTCTTCATGCAGAACATGATCGAGCGTTGCATGAATAGCTTCTGCTCCAATACTCCATGCCATCTTAGCAACGAGAATTGAAACAAATAATCCCGCAATTGGATCGGCATATACAAGCCAATCTATACCTAACTTACCGCCGATAATAGCTGCACAAATGCCGATTAAAGCTGCAATTGAAGAAAACACATCCGAACGATGTTCATATGCATTTGCAATAATTGCAGCACTATTTATCCTCTTCCCTAATCGATATTTATACTGAAACATCCCTTCTTTCACTACAATCGAAAGAATAACTGCAAAAATCGTAATTCCTTTTGGTGGTTCCAAATCTTGTGAAAAAGCTTTTATAGACGAAATCGCTATCTCTATTCCAACAATAAATAATAATACCGCAACAATAATCGCTGAAATCGATTCCGCTTTACCATGACCATACGGATGATCTTCATCAGGCGGTTGCTTTGCCGCTCGTAATCCAAAAAGTACAGCTAACGAGCCAATTACATCTGATCCAGAATGCACTGCATCCGCTAAAAGTGCCTTACTGTTTCCAATATAACCAATTACCGCTTTTACAATCGCTAATATAATATTACCAACGATTCCGACAATAGCACCAAACTCGGCCTGTTTAAAACGTTCATCTTTTTCCATAATTGAAATCCCTTCTTTTCTTAACCTATCTTTTTATCCCGCTATTTGCGGGCAGTAAGTCCCCCACCTCAAAATCCGGCAAATACAAGGAAGTTAGGTGGGAGATCAACTGCCCGTAAAAGCCCGATTGGTGAGGGCTAATAATAAGTAGGGATGAACAAAACCCCCACTTATTAAAGTTTCACTTTATTTTAACAAAATCAGCGATAACATCACCACTTTATTCCATTTCATTCTTTCAAAAGTTGCTATCTTATTGTATCCACAAACGAAAAAAGAGATGCCTCATAATGAGACATCATCTTTTTTATACTTGCGGTTCAGGTTCTTCTTTCTCAACCTTCTTCTTGTTTTTGCCCTTTTTCAAACGACGGTTTTCAAGCATTAACCAAATTTGAGAAGCAACGAAAATAGAAGAGTACGTACCTACAACTAATCCAATTAATAATGCAAGTGAGAAGTTACGCAGTGATTCACTACCGAAAATAAGTAGTGTGATTACTGGGAATAACACTGTTAACACTGTATTAATTGAACGACCAATTGTTTGACGAATACTTGAGTTTACGATTTCTTCTAAATCTTTTATGTCGCGAACTCGTTTTTTCTGTTTGTATAACTCACGGTTTCTATCAAACGTAACAATCGAGTCATTGATAGAGTAACCAATAATCGTTAATACCGCAGCGATAAACGTTAAGTCTACCTCTATCTGGAAAAGACTAAATACAACAATCATAACGAATGCATCATGTAATAATGCGATTACTGCAGATACTGCGTACGTAAGACGGAAACGAATACTTACGTATAAAACGATTACTGCAGAAGCAATTAGTACTGCGATAAATGCATTTCGTGCAATCTCTTTACCGATTGTCGGCGAAACTGTACTTACATTCGGATCTGTACCGTATTTATCGTGGAAGAATGTTTTTGTTTTCGCAATTTCATCTTTCGATAGAACACCTACTGTACGAACTGCGAAACCTTTATTGTCATCTCCGGTCGGTACAATATCTTCTTCCTTCACATCGATGTTCAATTCTTTCAAATCTTTATGAACATTAGAAACAGTAGTTGCTTGTTTTGATTGCAAGTCGATACGTGTACCACTTGCAAAGTCAATACCAAGATTCATTTTGAAAATCGGTAATATAATTGCCCCAGCAATTACAACTACAATTGAGAATAAGAAAAATTTATGACCGATATTTACGAAGTTAATACGATCAAATCTCGTCGGTGGATGTACTACACCTTTTGTTAATGGAATAATATCCTTTTCCTTAACACCAAAGTAAGATAGTTTCTTATCAAAGTAACGGCTCTTTACAAGTAAACCTAGTAAGAAACGAGTACCGAATACGTTCGTAATGAAACCAACTAAAATACTTACGATTAAACTTGTTGCGAATCCTTTTACAGAGCTATTACCGTAAGCGAATAATACACCAGCTGCTGCAATTGTTGTAATGTTCGCATCTAAAATTGTCGCTAATGAACGATGGTTACCAGCACGGAATGCTGACATCATCGACTTACCAATTTTAAGCTCTTCCTTCAATCTCTCGTACGTAATGATATTCGCATCAACTGCGATACCAACCCCGAGCACTAATGCCGCAATACCCGGTAACGTAAGAACTGCATGCATCCAGTTAAAGACAAGTAATGTAACGAAAATGTATAAACCTAACATAATAACCGCTACAAGTCCTGGTAAACGGTAGAATACAAGCATGAATAAGAAGATAATAGCAATACCGATCGCACTAGCGAAAATCGTTTGCTCTAATGCTTGTTGACCAAATTTCGCTCCAACAGATGTTGAATACATTTCTTTTAAATCAACAGGAAGTGCACCTGCATTTAATAAAGATGAAAGTTCTTTCGCGCTTTCAACTGTAAAGTTTCCACCTACGATAGATACTTCAGCTTGGTTAAATACTTGGCTTACTGTTGCTGCTGATAAAAACTTCGGATTCGGTTTTGCAGATTCTGCTTTATATGAATCTTTTCCTTCTTCAAAATCAAGCCAAATTACCATTAAATTCGTTGGTGGTGGCATTTTTGAAATCTTTTCAGTTACTTCACGGAATTTTTCAGCGCTTTTTAGTGTAAGACCTACGCTCGCACGGCCTTGCTCATCAAATGTTTGCTTCGCTCCGCCGCCTTTTAAATCCGTTCCGTCCATAAGAAGGTTATCATCCACATCACGGAATGTTAGTTTCGCTTGTGTTGATAACATTTCACGTGCTTTTTGCTGATCTTGTACACCAGCAAGCTGTACACGAATTCGATCTTCCCCTTCGATTTGAATGTTCGGCTCACTTACACCAAGAACATTGACACGATTTTCAAGAGCACCTACTGTACTTACAAGTGCATCACGATCGATTTTATCACCTTTTTTGGCTGGTTTTACTTCATACAGAATTTCAAAACCACCGCGAAGGTCTAGTCCTAGACTAATTCCTTTTGCTATGTCTTTTCCTGCCGCACCAATTACTCCACCAATTAATAAAACGATGAGGAAAAAGGCGGCAATTCTTGTACCACGCTTTGCCATATGTACCCTCTTTCTGCTACTAACACTTTCAATAAATCTCTTACGATTCATTTTCGCACGTGTGCATACGCCTAGTTAGTAGACTTACTTTCTATAAAATACATGTATTTCCGCTAGTTCATCACTAGCTGTGTCGGTAAGCTTTTCACAATACCTACACTATTCATTATTTATTTTTCCTCTTCACTACCTCCTTTATATATAATCTTAGACATAATTAATTCCTCTTTATCAATACCTATCATTATACTGCAAAAGGAAGAACAAACCAATTACAGTCGGTTATTTATTTTCATATTCATCAAACGACCAAAGTGGTGCTTGATATGCTTCAACAGTTAAATAATTCATATATTCATTAGTACTTACTCTTAATACATCATTTACTAATTCATATAACCTAACATCACTATCTATCTTTTTCCACTTTTTCGCCTTGAGAAACTTCCAAATATCATTATCTGTCACTCGGTCGTAACCGAACATTTGAAACTCTTCTACTTTACTTTCTAAAACGACTTGTAACTGTCCGCGGTATGATTCTACCAAAGCCTCTTTATCCAACATATATAACATCTCCTTCTTATTTCAGCACGAAAAGTCGCTTTTAATCCCGCTCTAATGGACAGTAATAACTTCTTTCAAGAGTACCATTCATACTTCACTCTCTTAAATGCTTGTCATTCTTGTCTCATACGTGCATATAAATTATTGTAAATCATTCCATTGATTTTGAGAAGGTAGGAGAAGAGTATGACGAGACAAAGCTTTTTAAAAGGCGCATTTATTTTAATGATAGCCGGTTTTATTACAAAAATCCTTGGATTTATTAACCGCATTGTAATGGCACGTATTTTAGGCGAAGAAGGCGTCGGCCTTTATATGATGGCTGTCCCCACCTTCATTTTAGCAATTACATTAACACAAATTGGCCTTCCTGTTGCAATCGCAAAATTTGTAGCAGAAGCAGAAGCAGTGAACGATAAGCAAAGAGTTAAAAAAATATTAACTGTCTCACTAGCCGTTACATCCATTATTAGTATCATTTTAACAATTGGGATTATGCTACTCACACCTATTTTAGCAAAAACATTATTAACAGATGAAAGAACTTACTATCCATTAATGGCTATTTTACCTGTCGTCCCCGTTATTGCAGTTTCTTCCGTTTTACGTGGTTATTTCCAAGGGAAACAAAACATGAAGCCGAGCGCTTACGCTCAAGTCATAGAACAAGTTGTCCGCATTACAATTATCGCTGTATGCATTCGGTTATTTTTACCTTACGGCGTAGAATATGCTGCAGCCGGTGCCATGCTATCAGCTGTTCTAGGTGAAGTTGCATCTTTATTATTTTTACTTACTTTATTCCAACGCGAAAAACATTTATCTATACGCTCTGGATTTTTCACTACTGTAAAGGAGAGCAAAAATACATTTTATTCCCTTATGGACATTGCTTTACCAACTACAGGAAGCCGTTTAATTGGTTCCGTTTCTTATTTCTTTGAACCTATCGTCGTTATGCAAAGCTTAGCGATCGCCGGCGTTGCTGCTTCTGTCGCAACTCAGCAATACGGTATATTAAACGGATATGCGTTCCCACTTCTATCACTGCCAGCCTTTATTACATATGCTCTTTCTACAGCACTCGTCCCATCAATTAGCGAGGCAATGGCAAAGAGACAACACAAATTAGTAGAACACCGATTACAACAAGCACTTCGAATTTCCTTAATAACCGGCGGATGGTCAGTCGTTATATTATATGTATTTGCTTCTCCAGTTTTAACTCTCATGTACGGATCAGACAACGCGGCCGCTTTCATCCAGCTTCTTGCACCTTGCTTTTTATTTCATTATTTTCAAAGCCCCCTTACATCTGTGTTGCAAGCTTTAAACTTAGCACGCGCTGCTATGATGAACACATTTATTGGCGCTATCGTAAAATTAATCGTTATCTTTGTACTCGCTTCACGCCCAGAGTTCCAAATGATGGGGGTTGCCCTCGCCATCGCAGCAAATATAGTAACCGTAACATTCCTTCACTACGCCACTGTTTTAAAGAAAATTGCATTTACCATTTATGCAAAAGACTATATTTTCGGCGGAATTGCTATCGGGATTGCTGGTACCTTCGGTTTTTATCTTCATAAGTATATCGTTTTTTCTCATTCACTTGGCATACAAACATTATGGGAAATCACTTTAACAACAATCGTTTATATCGTTCTCCTCTTCGTTTTCAAACTCATTCGAAAAGAAGAATTAAGTCGTCTCCCTATCATTCGGAAACTTTCATTTTTGAAGTAAGCAGGCTTGCCATTCAAAATGGTAAGCCTCTAATTTTCTTTCAAATCAACGAAAAACTGTCCATTTTGAAAACTACAATATAAAATCCGTTTCACATCTTTATAACCTAAGTTATTCAGTTTCTCAACGAGCCACCCATCTGTATGTTCGATCATTTGCAAATGATTGTATTGAATTTCTCCATCAATAATTAGTGGGAGTGTAAAAATTGGTGTATCATTTTTACTCTTTTTACTTTTTTGTTTTTGAAAGACAGATAACTTTCCAGATGGTTCTAAAATAGCGTATTCTACATCACGCACATCTCCGATTCCTTGCTCACGTAGTTGCATCAATAAATCATCTATGTTATATCGCTGCTTCCGCATCTTTTTTTCATCAATTTTACCTGCATTCACAAGAATCGCAGGCTCCCCTTCTATTAAATGCCGAAAACGCTGAAACTTTAAAGAAATGACCGACAAAATGATTTGTATACACATAAGAAAAGTCATTGGAACTAATTGATGCCAAAGTGATTTATCTGTATTTTCGATTGCCACTACAGCCATTTCACCGAGCATAATGAATACAACTAAATCTAATACACTTAATTCTCCAATTTCACGTTTACCCATAAGACGAAAAATAATTAAAATGATTATATACAAAAGCATTGTTCGTCCGATTATTGATACCCATTCCATTTCTACATCCCCTTTTTTTACTTATAGGCTCCCCTACAAAAAAGAAACTAGTCTAACTTAAACAAAATGAAAATATGCTTGTATTAAAAAGGGGGAATGCATAATGGATGGAACGAAAAAATTATCGAGCGCAATCGGCTTCGGTATTATTACCCTATTAATCCTCGCATCTATTACAAGTATGATCATGGCTCTTTTATTAAAATTTACGAATATTAATGAAGGGACATTAGTAATTATTATTTTTATAATAGCCCTTCTATCTATGCTTATGTCTGGATTTATTGCTGGTAAAAAGGCACAAGGAAAAGGATGGCTAGTAGGTTTCACAACAGGCCTTACATTCGCTATTCTCGTCTTTCTCGTTAACTATTTAGGCTTCTCTCAAACTTTATCGAACTCACAGTTACTCTACCAATTAGCATTGATGGGTGCGAGTACACTCGGAGGTATTTTCGGTGTAAATATGTCAAAACAAAATAGTTAAAAAAAGGCCCTGCACATTTCATGCAGGGCCTTCATCATTAGTTTTTCACAACTTCACGAATCGCATTGCGATCGAAAGTTAAGTGTGCACCACCAGATTTAACAACAATTTTTGTTTCATCCACTGATTCGATTGTAGCGTGTAAACCACCGATTGTTACGATAGCATCACCTTTTTTGATTTCATTTTGCATTTGTGCAACTGCTTTTTGACGCTTTTGTTGCGGGCGAATTAATAAGAAATAGAAAATCGCAAACATCGCAACAATCATAACGATATTCATCATACCTGCATTCATCTTGTGTTCCTCCTTTTAAATTATGTATTAGAAGTTTTTAGCATTCGGTTTATTAAAGCCATACTGTTCAAAGAACTCTTCGCGGAAATCGCCAAGACGGTCTTCACGAATAGCTTGTCTCACCTGCTCCATTAAGTTTAACAGAAAATGAAGGTTGTGATAAGACGTTAAACGAATTCCGAACGTTTCATCACATTTCATTAAGTGACGAATGTACGCACGAGAATAGTTTTTACATGTGTAGCAATCACAGTTCGGATCAAGCGGCCCGAAGTCTCTAGCGAATTTCGCATTTTTCACAACTAAGCGGCCTTCACTTGTCATACATGTACCATTTCGAGCGATACGAGTTGGAAGTACACAGTCAAACATATCAACACCGCGAATCGCACCATCAATTAACGAGTCAGGAGAACCTACACCCATTAAGTAACGTGGTTTATCATCAGGAAGAAGTGGTGTTGTAAACTCAAGAACACGATTCATAATATCCTTCGGTTCACCAACAGATAGACCGCCGATAGCATAGCCAGGGAAGTCCATTGAAACAAGATCTTTCGCACTTTGACGACGAAGTTCTTCAAACTCCCCGCCCTGTACAATACCGAATAAACCTTGATCTTGTGGACGTTCATGCGCCTTTAGGCAACGCTCTGCCCAGCGGCTTGTACGCTCTACCGACTTTTTCATGTATTCAAAAGTAGCTGGGAACGGTGGACACTCATCAAATGCCATCATGATATCTGAACCTAATGCATTTTGGATTTCCATCGCTTTTTCTGGAGATAAGAATAATTTATCGCCATTTAAGTGATTGCGGAAATGAACACCTTCCTCTTCAATACGTCGGAAATCACTTAAGCTAAATACTTGGAATCCACCTGAATCCGTTAAGATTGCACGATCCCAGTTCATAAACTTATGCAAGCCACCTGCTTCACGAATAATTTCGTGGCCTGGACGTAGCCATAAATGATACGTATTGCTTAAAATAATGCCAGAATCCATTGCTTTTAATTCTTCTGGTGACATTGTTTTAACTGTTGCAAGTGTACCAACTGGCATAAATGTCGGTGTATCAAATGAGCCGTGTGGCGTGTGCACTCGACCTAAACGCGCACCCGTTTGTTTACAAGTTTTAATAAATTCATAACGAATTGCTGTCATAATTTACTCCTTTTATTTGTTTCTCATTTTAGCGTGAGATGCAACGAACATCGCATCACCGAAACTAAAGAAACGATATTTTTCTTTTACTGCTTCATTATAAGCATGAAGTACATTATCTCTATTTGAAAATGCACTTACAAGCATAATTAATGTTGATTTCGGCAAATGGAAGTTTGTAATTAAACCATCAATTGCTTTAAACTCATATCCTGGGTACATAAAAATATCTGTCCAGCCAGAAGCTGCGCAAAGCTTACCACTATTATCTGTCGCAATCGTTTCTAACGTACGAGTTGATGTCGTACCTACAGTAATAATACGGCCGCCATTCTCTTTCACGCGGTTTAATAACGCCGCAGTCTCTTCAGACATATGGTAATACTCTGCGTGCATATGATGCTCTTCAATAGTATCTGCAGAAACTGGTCTAAAAGTTCCAAGTCCTACATGGAGTGTAATGAATGCTAACCCGACGCCTTTTTGCTTCAATTTCTCAAGTAACTCTTCTGTAAAGTGAAGGCCAGCCGTCGGTGCTGCTGCTGAACCGATTTCCTTCGCATATACCGTTTGATAACGATCGCGATCTTCTAGCGTCTCTTTAATATATGGAGGAAGTGGCATTTCTCCAAGCTCGTCTAAAATTTCATAAAAGATGCCGTCATATGAAAACTCAAGTTGACGCCCACCTTGATCTGCTGTTCCAATGCAAGTTGCTTTTAACTTTCCTTCACCAAAAGAGATGACAGTTCCTTCTTTTACACGCTTCGCTGGCTTTATAAGCGTTTCCCACTTATCGCCTTCCTCTTGTTTCAAAAGAAGCACTTCAATGTGTGCACCTGTATCTTCTTTCACACCGTGCAAGCGAGCTGGCATCACTTTCGTTTCATTTAAAACTAAGCAATCCCCCTCTTGTAAGTAAGAAAGAATGTCTGTAAAATGTTTATGCTCAATATCTCCTGTTTCACGGTCTAACACCATCAATCTTGATGTTTCACGCTCTTCAAGCGGAATTTGTGCAATGAGTTCTTCTGGTAAATAAAAATCAAACAGATTAATATCCATAACTGTATCCACCTATTTCTTATTTGAATCGATTTATTATATACATAATGAAAGATAATGCAATACTTAACACAATACATGTAATGATAGGAAAATAAAAGGTAACGTTACCTTTTTTCACAAAAATATCGCCTGGAAGCCTTCCTATGAACTTCCAAGCTAATCCAACAACAATGAGCAAAATACCAGCTGTAATAAGCAGCTTTGGCATCTCCGTCATACTTTGGGCATCTCCATTCCGAAATGCTCATATGCGAGCGGTGTTACGATCCGGCCTCTTGGCGTTCTTTGTAAAAAGCCAATTTGTAATAAATACGGCTCATACACATCTTCAATCGTATGAGATTCTTCCCCAATCGTTGCTGAAACAGTTTCTAATCCAACTGGACCACCGCGGAACTTTTCAATAATACCAAGCAGTAATTTATGGTCGATATGATCAAGTCCTAATTTATCTACTTGTAATAGTTCTAACGCCATTTGTGTAATTTCCATCGCAATCGTTCCGTCACTGCGAACTTGTGCGAAGTCACGTACACGTCGTAATAGACGATTCGCAATACGAGGTGTACCACGGGCACGTCTTGCAATTTCTAATGCAGCTAACGAATCTATTTCAACTTCAAACACTTCTGCTGTGCGTTCTACAATCGCAGAAAGCTGATCTACTGTATAGTACTCTAATCGTGAAAGTACACCGAAACGGTCACGAAGTGGTGCTGATAATGCACCTGCACGCGTCGTTGCCCCAACTAGCGTAAATGGAGGTAAATCTAGGCGTACAGAGCGAGCTGATGGTCCTTTCCCAATAACGATATCAAGGCAAAAGTCTTCCATCGCTGGGTATAGCACTTCTTCAATAGATCTATGCAAACGATGAATTTCATCAATAAATAATACATCTCCTGGCTGAAGCGCTGTTAATACAGCTGCTAAATCTCCTGGTCTTTCAATTGCGGGACCTGACGTCGTTCGAATGTTAACACCCATTTCATTGGCAATAATATTCGCAAGCGTCGTTTTACCAAGTCCAGGTGGGCCATATAAAAGTACGTGATCTAACGTTTCTTCACGCATTTTCGCCGCTTCAATAAACACTTCTAAATTATGTTTCGCTTTATCTTGGCCAATGTACTGACGGAGCGTCTGTGGCCGTAATGAATACTCTAAATCCGCATCTTCGTATCCAGATTCCCCTGAAAGGAGACGTTCGTCCATTATACTCACCTCTTACCATTTAGTAAAAGACTAAGTGCCTTTTTAATATATTGATCCGTCGTTAGTGATTCTTTTAATAACTCTGGTACAACGCGAGAGACTTCTCGTTCTGCATAGCCAAGTGCACGCAGTGCTTCCAGTGCTTCATCAAGTTCAACTGATGAACCTTTCTTCGTATCAAAACTTTCAGTATCTGAGAACAAATCAACAAACGCATCTGGTACAACATCTGCTAGTTTTCCTTTTAAATCTAAAATCATTTGGCGCGCTGTTTTCTTTCCGACGCCTGGGAACTTCACTAAGAACTTCTCATCTTCATGTTCAATCGCTTGAACGACCTGTCCGGTTTGACCAGAAGCTAAAATTGCAAGAGCACCTTTTGGTCCAATCCCCGATACACCTAACAATTTTGTAAATAATAAACGCTCTTCACGTGTTTTAAAACCGTAAAGTGCCATAATATCTTCTCTCACATAATGATATGTATAGACACGGATTTCTTGCTTACTTCTTTGAAATACATACGGATTTGGTGTGAAAATTTGATAACCAATTCCATTATGGTCAATTACGACATATTCCGGTCCTACATACTCCACGTAACCTGTAACATATTCAAACAAAATACGATCTCTCCCTCTCAAATCATGTATTCCATTTTAACATATTTAACAATAGAAAAGCGAGACTGCCCCAACAAATGTTCCCCGTTTACAATTTCCGTTTTTTTCTATTGACATAAATACAAAAAGAACATTACTATACAGGAGTCAATAATGATTATCAATATTAATTAAAGGGGTTACATCAGGATGAAACAAAAGCTATTTATTTTATTTACTATCATGCTAGTTGTTCTTTCTATCGTTGGCTGTTCTTCTCAAAAAGAAGAAGAAAAAACAAAAGAACAACCGAAAACAAAAGTTGTAAAACATGCTAAAGGGGAAGCAACAATTCCAGCTAATCCAAAGAGAATTGTTGATTTATCTGGATCAACAGAGGAATTATTAATCCTTGGACATAAACCTGTTGGCACAGCAAACACATATAAAGATAAAATCCAAAATCATTTAACTGAAAAGTTAGACGGAGTAAAAGCAGTTGGCTGGTATTGGGCACCTAAAGTTGATTTAGAGGCTGTTACTGCTTTAAAACCAGACTTAATTATTTTAAACAATCGTCAATTGAAAATTTATGATCAACTAGAAAAAGTGGCACCGACAGTTGTTCTGGAAACAAATCTAGAAGACTGGCGCGGTAAGTTTAAAGAAGTAGGTAAACTATTTGACGAAGAAAAGAAAGCAGACAAATGGATTGCAGATTACGATAAAAAAGCAGACTCTTTATCTAAAAAAATTAAAGAGAAAACAAAAGATGAGAACTTTATGTTCGTTGCAGTTACACCACAAAACTTCCGTGTATACGGTAGCTTCGGATACGGTGACATCATCTTTAACGACTTAAAGCTTCCAGCAACAAAAGGTACAGATTTAAAACAAACGATGGCACAAGTATCACTAGAAGGTCTTGTTGCATTCCAGCCTGATCAAATGTTTATTGTAAACTTCGGCGGAGAAGCTGATAAAGTGTACGAAGACTATAAAAACAGTGCGGTTTGGAAAGATAATAAAGCAGTAAAAAACAATCACGTATATGAAGTATCGAATGAAGCCTTCAATACGAAAGCATTCAATCCAATCGGAAAAGATATGCTAATTGATGAAATCGCAAAAGAGATTTTAGCTAAGAATAAATAAAAAAAACAGCTCACCCTGAGCTGCTTTTTTTATTATTTTGCACTGCGTATTGCTTCATTTTTTCGATTGTCTTCACGAATCCTTCTTTTGACTTAATACGAATACCACGCTTTAGTTTTGCTCGCTCATAACTCTCAAGCTTTTTCATATCAATTTGAAAGAAGGAATGGATCGCGTTATCACTTTTCGGTACCCCTTTAAAAATTTGCAATATCCCTTCCTCTGAAACACCAAAATAACCGCTCGTTTTCAGTAAAGGAGAAATATCATCAACTTTCCTTTGTAATACGATTTGCACATCATCACGATCAACAAGTTGCCATTCTTTATATTGCTGCAAAAACTTTTCTAAATCCGCTACTTTTTCTGTCAGTATTTCCTCGCTTACTTCTCCATCAACATACATACGCTCTAATAAAATTGTAACTTCAGGTACTTTTTCTGTTATTTCTGCCCTCACATCGGATCCATAAGCTAAGCAAAACATCACAACGAAAGCTTGCACTGCAATTAGCATCCATTTCATTTCCGTTCACCTCTTCTAGGCAAAATCATACTTTCATTTGTAGCTTTTCCGGAAATGGGGGTTTTATCCATATAAACAATAGCATTAAATTTCTAAGGAAAATAAAAAATGCAGATAAGGGTTAATCCTCATCTGCATGTATCATTTACTTTTATATAAAATGAAAGACGCCTGCAAAGCAGGCGTCTGATGCGTTTACGGCGAAAGACCAGGCGACCACATTCGCGTGTTTAGCACTTAAGCATATCTCTCGACTTACGTAAATTAGCTCATCGCTTTGCTAATATAACATTAACAAGGTAGAAGCGCAATATATTTCTAAATATATTTTTCTTCCTCTTTCAACCAATTGAAATTTATGTAAATTATAAATTGATTAATGTAATATATATGTTACAATTAATACTATAAATATAAACAGGGGATGAATGCCTTGAAAAAAATTAAAGATGAACGCCTCATACTTCAAATGTTAAAAAACATACGTATTGCCTTTCTTTTTCAATCAATTGGTATAATCGGAATTTTAGGCTATATCGGATTCACAGAAGGAATGGATCAAATTACGAAATCTCCATTGTGGTTATTATTTATTCTTACAAGTATTGTACTTAGTTATTTACAGTTAAGCGTTTCTATCGATGTAGAAGAAAGCGAAAAGGAAATAAAGTTAACTCCTTATTACAAAATTATTTTACGCTCTCTTATTGTAGGAATTATCATGGCTATTATTTATATCATTTTCAGTCCAGAAAGACCTCTATTTGAAGCTATTTTAACAGGTGGTATTCTCTTCATATGCTTTTTAGCGTCTTACTCCGTTAGTTATTTTATAAAAAAACGCCGTTTACAAGACGACGATGAATAAAGAGGAAGGGCTAGCCCTTCCTCTTTAATTTGTTATCGCATAGTACCAGTCAGACCGTAACGAATGTCTCGGAACATATTTGTTATGTCACGATTAAAATCGTTTGTAGCTGTGCCGTTACGTAAACGCGTACTCATTGCATCGACACGAGTAAACATGTCATTTCTTACAGAAACATATACGTTTCTATTTCCAACTTCATTCGCAACAGCTTGACGAATTTCGTTCGCCATCGCTGTTTCATTCGTCGCTGTATTACGTGGTTTTACCGCAATCGCTACATCGTTTCCATATACAACTGTAGAAACTCGGTCTACGTTATTCATACGTTTCACACGATTCGTAATTTTCTCCGCAGTTTTACCATCATTGTTAATGTATGAATTGTTCATTGTAATATTACGAGTTGGATGTGGATTAGCAATTTGCCCATTATAATTTACATCACGGTAATAATTATTATATCCTGTATCGTTACGACCGTTTCTATATGTTACATAATCTGTAGAACGATCGTTACGCGCTACATTATCACGATACTGGTGTGTATCATTATAAGATGTACGCTCGTAATTATAGTTACGTCCATCCATCGCATTATTATCTTTTGGTGTACCACATGCAGCTAATGCACTGGTAACTAACAAAGAAGCAGCAATAACTTTTACTTTCGTATTCAATACAAAAACCCCCTCTGTTAGAATGAACTTCTCTTTCGAAAGGCTCCCCCTTATGATGAGTAACAGAGAGGGTTTTTACACTGTTAATATTTCACTAGGAATTTTCTAGCACTTAATGTAAATTCACCATATTCCTGACTATCACGAATACAAAAAAGGTGGGAATAACCCCACCTTTTTTTAAACTTCCTCTTCGTCCTCTTCTTCTGAAACTGGTTCTCCAAATACGTTTGGTGGGTCCGGCTGATAATACATCGTTCCTGGCTGTGGTGCATATGCCGGCTGAGTTGGTTGATAATATAAAGGATTAGCATATTGTGGTCCACCCGGTTGCGGACTATATAACCTACTCTCTCCTCCGCATCCACAATCTTCTTCCCCTTGTACGAGTGGTGGCATATTATTATCCATTGGCATCATATTTGGATTTGGCATAGAAGTATATTGCGGTGCCATTTGTTGATACGGCATTTGATTGTATGGATTTTGTTGCTGATACTGCGGATATGGCGGCATCATTTGCTGTTGATATGGCATCATGTTCGGCATTTGATTGTTATCCATTATCGGCATCATGTTTGGCATTTGATTGTTATCCATTATTGGCATCATGTTCGGCATTTGATTGTTATCCATTATCGGCATCATGTTCGGCATTTGATTGTTATCCATTATTGGCATCATGTTTGGCATTTGGTTGTTATCCATTATCGGCATCATATTTGGCATTTGGTTGTTATCCATTATCGGCATCATATTTGGCATTTGGTTGTTATCCATTATCGGCATCATATTTGGCATTTGGTTGTTATCCATTATCGGCATCATATTTGGCATTTGGTTGTTATCCATTATCGGCATCATATTTGGCATTTGGTTGTTATCCATTATCGGCATCATATTTGGTGGTTGATTGTTATCCATTATTGGCATTATATTTGGTGGTTGATTGTTATCCATTATTGGCATTATATTTGGTGGTTGATTGTTATCCATTATTGGCATTATATTTGGTGGTTGATTGTTATCCATTATTGGCATTATATTTGGTGGTTGATTGTTATCCATTATTGGCATTATATTCGGTGGTTGATTGTTATCCATTATTGGCATTATATTTGGTGGTTGATTGTTATCCATTATTGGCATTATATTTGGTGGTTGATTGTTATCCATTATTGGCATTATATTTGGTGGTTGATTGTTATCCATTATTGGCATTATATTCGGCACTTGAATATTAGGCGGTATTACTTGCGGGATAGTAACACTTTCTTTTGATACGTTTGGTGAGACTATGCTTCCTACATTTTCTTTTTTCACTTGCGGCGACACTATATTCCCTACATTCTCTTTCTTCACTTGCGGCGACACTATATTCCCTACATTCTCTTTCTTCACTTGCGGCGACACTATATTCCCTATATTGTCTTTTTTCACTTGCGGTGACACTATGTTTCCTATATTGTCTTTTTTCGTTTGCGGAGAAATGACATTGTTAGGTTTCATTTTATTAATTTGAGGAGCAATTAACTCGCTTCCCTTTTTTATTACGTCTGAAATTTTATATTCTTTTTTCGCTTTAATTGGTGGTTGCGGCGGCTGCGGTAATACATTGATAGAAAATTTAGTATTTTCTTTCGTAGTAGGTTTTAGTTTTTCTACTTTCTCTACAACAGGTGGTTTTTGAATGACAGGCGGCTTTTCAACTGGCTTCTCTTTTTGAATCGGAATTTCTTTTTGCACTTCTTTTTGTGGCTTCACTTGCACTTCCTTTTGCGGCTTCACCTGTATTTCTTTTTGCGGTTTTATCTGCATTTCTTTTTGCGTTTGTTGCATAGCTGGTTGTTGTGTAATAGGTGTTGATTGATACGTGATCTCATCTTCATCTTCTATTGCAAGTGGCGTTGGTGTTGATGCAAACTCTTTTTGCTGCACCTCTTTTACATATTGTTTCGGGGGCGCTGAACCCGATCCAGTTTGTTGTTTCACATGAACGCTATGCGATGGCACTTTAATTTTCATCCCTGGCATAATTAGGTCTGGATTGCTAAGCTGTGTATTTGTTTTTTTTAGCGTTTCAAAATCCACTCCGTACTTTTTTGCAATTTTCCAAAGGGTCTCCCCTTTTTGCACGATATGAATTTTCAAATTTTCCCCCTCCTGTATAACTTATCTATAAGTAAAAACACTTTGAAGTAACACTTTCTAAACAACATTAACTTCTTTTACTTTTATCACTTCTTCTATTTTCAATATGATTCGAAGTGGAATAAGCATAGAAAAACCGCAATGATTTCCTCAACACAATGTATGCCTATTTCATCCTTGTTATGATTATATGTACGAAAAAAAGCAACGGAAATCCCGCTGCTTTAAACGCGCTCTAACATACGATTTAATGCAAGAACTGCCTCTTCTGTTACTTGTTTCTCTACACGAATAACGTTAATTTGTTCTCCTCTTTCTATGTTCTCAAGTACCCATAACAGGTGAGGTAAGTCAATTCGGTTCATCGTTAAGCAAGGACACATAAACGGATTTAGCGAAATAATTTCTTTATCTGGATGTTGCTGAATAATTCGGTTCACTAAATTCATCTCTGTACCAATCGCCCACTTACTTCCCGCCGGAGCTGCTTCAATCATATCAATAATATATTTCGTTGATCCTGCATAATCAGAAGCAGCAACCACTTCATAACAACATTCAGGGTGAACAATAATATTCATATCCGGATGATTTTTTCGCACATTTTCAATATTTTTCACAGTGAAGTTTTGATGAACAGAACAATGGCCTTTCCATAAAATCACTTGAATTTCTTCTATATCTCCATCGTACTCTAATGAATCTGTATGCGGGTTCCACACTGCCATTTTTTCTAACGGAATACCTAAATCATACGCTGTATTTCTTCCTAAATGTTGGTCTGGTAAAAAGACGAGACGCTCTTTTTGTGTAAACGCCCAAGACACCATTTGTTTTGCATTAGAAGAGGTTACTGTTGCCCCTCCATTACGACCACAAAACGCTTTGATCGCAGCTGTTGAATTTACATACGTTAATGGAATCATCGTATCCCCAAATAATTTCGCGAGCTCTTTCCACGCTCTTTCTGTTTGTTCAATATCTGCCATATCTGCCATAGAACAGCCGGCACGCATATCTGGTAAGATGACAATTTGATCATCTGTCGTTAACATATCTGCCGTTTCTGCCATAAAGTGCACACCACAAAACACAATATATTTTGCCTCTTTATTATTCGCTGCAACTTGCGCGAGTTGAAGTGAGTCCCCTGCTGCATCTGAAAATTGCACCACTTCATCTTTTTGATAATGATGTCCTGGAATAAATAGTAATGCCCCCATTTTTTCTTTAATTTCACGGACACGCTCTTCCATCTCTAATATAGACATCGTTTGATAACGCTCTGGTAACATTACTTCGATTGGCTGAACTTTCTCTAAAATACCCATTTATGATTCTCCCCCTCTAAACCACTCTCATTAGGCCTCAATATTAAAACTAATATCAAGTGCTTTCACTGAATGTGTTAACGCTCCAAGTGAAATATAATCTACCCCTGTTTTTCCGTATTTTGATAAATCTTCAATTGTAATACCACCTGAAGCCTCCGTGACGATGGCACTTGGTACAATTTTTGAAAACTCACGAATCTCTTCTGGCGTACGATTATCGAACATAATAACATCTGCGCCGGCCTCTACTGCTTCTCTTACTTGCGCCTCTGTCTCTGTTTCGACTTCTACTTTCACCATATGTCCCAATCTTTCTTTCACCGATGTAACAGCTTTTGTAATCGAGCCAGCAAAAGCAATATGATTGTCTTTAATCATGACACCATCATATAAACCGAATCTGTGGTTAAATCCGCCCCCGCATACTACAGCATATTTATCAAACATACGTAGTCCTGGCATCGTTTTTCTCGTATCACAAATGCGTGTATGACTGCTATCTAAAGCAAAAACCGCCTTACGTGTCATCGTCGCTATCCCGCTCATACGCTGAATAACGTTTAATATAACGCGCTCTGCCGTTAATAATGATGCGATTGGGCCTTGCACGGTTGCAATTATTTCTCCTTTTTCTACAAGATCCCCATCTTTTTTATGAAGTTCAACTCCAATTCTCTGATCAATTAATTTAAATCCTTCTTCAATTACTAAGCACCCTGCAAATACCCCTGTATCCTTTACAAGAAACGTTCCTTTCGCAAGTGCATTATCGGGAAAGATAAGCTGAGATGTTACATCTCTTTCTCCTATATCTTCTAGAAAAAATCGATTTAATGCTTCCTTAACTTTTAACGTATTCATAAAACCCCTCTTCCCCTTATTAAACAAGTTGTAGTTTTCTTCTCACTCGGATAATCTCTTTTTTCACGCTATTTCTTTCTGGATAATCAATGCGATAATGACCACCAATACTGTCTTCTCTTTGCAAAGCTGATACTGTTATAAGCTCACAAACTGTTAACATATTAATAAGCGTTATCTCTTCATTTGTAAGTGCATCATATTGTAAGATCATATTTCGCACACCGTACCTACTAAACCATCTCTGAGCATATGATAAATTTTTCTCAGTTCGCACAATCCCAACATATTTCATCATGCATTCTTGTATTTCTTCTTTCAACGGTAAATCATTAAGAGCTATAAAACTTTTCCCTCTCTCTTCCGGCACATTTTTTCTTTCCTCTGCTGGCTTAGCTAAAATGTGTTTTCCTATTCGTCTTCCAAACACAAGACCTTCTAATAATGAATTACTCGCCAATCTATTCGCACCATGAACTCCATTACAAGCCACTTCACCGACCGCATATAAGTTTGAAATGGACGTCTCTCCGTCACAATTCGTCTTCACGCCGCCCATATGAAAATGAGCGCCCGGTACGACCGGAATAGAATTTTCTTTTAAATCAATACCATTCTTTTTACATAATGATGAGACGGTCGGAAAACGTTGTTCAAAGTTTTGAATGGTTTCGATGTTTAAGTACACTTTTTCACCTGCAAGAAGTTGTTCATGAATAGCCCTTGCCACTACATCACGCGGTGCGAGATCTTTCCCGGGATGTATATCCATCATAAAACGCTGTCCTTTTCCATTTATAAGGACAGCTCCTTCACCACGGACTGCTTCAGAAACGAGACCACAACATCGCCCGTCCACGTATAACATCGTCGGATGAAATTGTACAAATTCTAAATCAACAAGTTCTCCCCCAGCTCGATATATCATCGCAAGTCCATCGCCTGTAATTGTCTCATCATTCGATGTAAAGGCGTACAAACCACCTATTCCTCCTGATGCTAACACCGTATTATCAGCATAGTAACGCTTCAGCTTCCCTTCACTATTTCGCGTTAAAGCTCCTATGCATTTATTATTTTCTATAATAAAATCGAGCACCATTTCATGCTCAACGACAGTAACGTTCGGAACTACTTCTTGTATTAAATGCTCTAATAGATTTTTACCAGTTGCATCTCCTCCGGCATGTAAAATGCGCCGTTTTCGATGCGCCCCTTCTTTACCAAGGTGGATCCCTTTTTCATCCCCATCAAATTTCATTCCATTCGTAATAAGCTTACTTATTTCTTTCGGTCCCTCTTCAACTAAATAACGAACTGCTTCTTCGTTGTTATAATGGCAACCTGCCACTAATGTATCTTCAAAATGCCCACTCGGATCGTCATATGTAGCAACAGCTGCTGCAATTCCTCCTTGAGCTAAATGTGTATTGTTATTACATCCTGTTTTTTTTGTGATGATTATCACATTCTTTTCGTGACAAAGCTCTTTCGCAACACGAAGCGCTGCAACGCCGCTTCCGATAATCAAGACATCTGCACTTGGCATAATTGTTGCCTCCTACTTTACACTTTTCAACTGTCTTGACACCTATATTTACATAGTTTTAAAATAATGACAAGAGTTTTTTTACAATTCTTATTTTCACTACCATTCTAAAAACGAAAACAAATGTCACTCTTACTGAAGAGAGGAAATTACATGATGATATATCTAGATTATGCAGCGACAACACCTATGAGCGAAGAAGCTTTAGAAACATATGTAGAAGCAGCAAAGAAATATTTCGGAAATGAACAAAGTTTACACGATATCGGCGGAAGCGCATCATCTTTATTGCAAGTTTGTAGAGAAACATTTGCAGAAATGATTGGGGGTAAGGAACAAGGTGTATTCTTTACAAGCGGCGGTTCAGAATCTAACTACCTTGCGATTCAATCCCTTCTAAATGCTAGAAATGGAAAGCACATTATTACGACACCTATGGAACACGCATCGATTCGAAGTTATTTTCAATCCTTACAATCGCAAGGTTATACTATTACTGAGATTCCTGTTGATAAAAGTGGGATAATTCATTTAGTAGATTTAGAAGCAGCTATTACAGAAGATACTGCTCTAGCAAGTATACAGCACGGAAACTCTGAAATCGGGACCGTTCAAAACATTGCAGAGATCGGAGCACTTTTAAAAAAATATAATGTTTTATTTCATTCGGATTGTGTTCAAACGTTTGGTAAACTTCCAATAGACGTTAAAGCGATGGAGATTGATAGTCTTTCTGTTTCAGCCCATAAAATATACGGACCAAAAGGAGTTGGAGCTTGCTATATAAATCCGCAAGTTCGCTGGGAACAAGTATTTCCGGGAACTTCTCATGAAAAAGGCTTTCGCCCTGGTACAGTGAACGTTCCTGGAATCGCTGCTTTTTTAACAGCCGCAGAGCATATATTAAAGAATCAAAAGGAAGAGAGCTTTCGTTTTAAACAATTACGATCTTATTTTTTAGAGCAATTACAAACACTTCCTCTAGAAATTGAAGTGAAAGGACATTCTACTTCTTGTTTACCACATATTATTGGGGTTACAATAAAAGGAATAGAAGGTCAGTATACAATGTTAGAATGTAACCGTCATGGTATAGCCATTTCAACTGGAAGTGCTTGCCAAGTCGGTAAACAAGACCCTTCAAAAACAATGCTTGCAATTGGAAAAACGTATGAAGAGGCAAAACAATATGTCCGCTTTTCTTTCGGACATCACACAACGAAAGAACAAATTGATACAACTATTCATGCACTACACACAATTGGAAATCAATTTTATAGAGGTGTTAAATCATAATGAAACAAAATGATCAAAAAAAGATTTTAGGCGAAGAAAGACGACAACTCATCCTTGAGTGGCTTCTTGCTGCAAATGAACCGTTATCAGGGAATGAACTATCTAAAAAGACAAACGTAAGTAGGCAAGTTATCGTTCAAGACATTTCCTTACTAAAAGCACGAAATGAACCAATTATTGCGACTGCACAAGGGTATTTATATTTAAAGCAACAAACAAGACAACAAGCTTTTGAACGCGTAATCGTATGCCAACATAAACCGGCAGAAGTACGTCAAGAACTTACTATGTTAGTTGACCACGGCGTTACAATTAAAGACGTAAAAGTTGAGCATCCTGTATACGGCGACTTAACAGCATCGATTATGGTAAGTAATCGCTTCGATGTAGAGCAATATTTACAAAAAATCGAAAACACAAACGCTTCCTATCTTTCGCAACTGACAGATGGTATTCACTTACATACAATCGAAGCAGATTCTAAAGAGAAATTAGATGCTGCCTGTGAGGCACTAGACCGCGCTGGATTTCTCGTTTATTAATGTAAAGCACAGAGTTTTTTATCATTCTCTGTGCTTTTATTTTGTAAATGATATAATATTGTAATCAATTGTAAAGGAGGTCAAATATGGGAATTGAATTCGTTCACTTTAGCACCGGTAAACCGAAACAAATGAAATATGGCGAAGATAAAGAAATGATAACAGGTATATGTAAAGATCCTACAGAAGAGGCCTTCCTCTCAAAAGACGGATTCCGTGGTGATGATGTAGCGGATTTAAAACACCACGGGGGACCTGATCGCGCAGTTTGTGTGTACCCACACGAGCATTACGCACTATGGGAAGAGGAATTTCAAACTACACTTCCAGCTTCCACATTTGGCGAAAACATTACCGTAACAAATATGTTAGAGCGTGATGTTTGCATCGGAGATACATATCAACTAGGCGAAGCAATCATTCAAGTAACACAAGCTCGCGTACCTTGTAGCACAATTTCAAAACGTGTCGGTATTCCTGGCATTTTACCACGCATTGTAGCAACTGGATATACTGGCTACTTATGCCGCGTTCTTCAAGAAGGTACTGTGCGTAAAGATTCTAAAATTACATTACTAGAGCGTCCATCAAACAATGTATCTGTTTTGTTCTCTAACGAAATTTATTTTCATAATAGGAAAGATAAAGATGGCATTGAGAAGGTTCTTGCTGTACAAGAACTAGCCGAGATTTGGCGTGGTCAGTTAGAGGATCGTCTTTCGAAGTTAAAATAATAAATCCCACCTTTTATAGGTGGGACTCTATTTATCTATCATACGGTATACTAGCGACCGAAATTATATCGACTTAACTACAAAATACGACAAACACTCCCCTTACAACCAATAAGAAGAATAACTCCCCAGCACAGTAACAGAAAACCCGAGTGCTTCAAGTTCCATTGTTACGCCTGGCAATAATACATCATCGTATGCTTTGTCGACGTCGATTAAGAAAAAGTAATTTCCAAGGCCTGTTTTCATCGGGCGCGATTCAATTTTGGATAAGTTTAATTTTCTCCATGCGAAAGCTGATAACACTTGATATAGTGCCCCTGCGTAATCAGCAGGTAACGTTATCATAAGCGTCGTTTTCTCTCCTCGGTTTTCTCCGTTATTTGGGAGTACTGCTTTCTTTTTCTTATGGAGAACAAGGAAACGTGTATGATTGTTTTTATGCGTATGAATATCACGCCTTACAATTGTTAATCCGTATTTTTCTGCCGCTGCTTCATTTGCAATAGCTGCAATTTTTTCTTCAGGATGTTCTTTCACATATTGTGCAGCAGCGCTTGTTGATGTCATATCGCGAACGGTTACCCCTTTTAATTCCTCATTTAAAAATTTATGGCACTGTGCAATGGCATGCGGATGAGAATGTACAGCGTATACTTCTTTCCACACTCCTTCGTACTGCGGGTGTACGAGTAAATGTTGCTGAATTGGCACTGTAATTTCTCCTACAATGGAAAGTGGCTGCTCATGTACGAGATAATCAACCGTTATATTAACTGAACCTTCTATGGCGTTCTCTAACGGTACAACCGCATAATCTACATTTTCATTTGCAGCTGCATCAATACAATCTGGAATCGTTCGATACGGTACATGCTCTGCTTCCGGAAAAAAACGACTCACCGCCATATTTGTAAATGTTGCCTCTGGTCCTAAATATCCTACTCGAATCATCGTCTTTTCCCTCTCTTTTTCGTTTTCTTACTGTTATACCACAATTTTAAATATTCTTCTATGTAAATTTCGAATATTTAAAAAAGACTAGCATTCGCTAGTCTAAATGTTTCCTATATTCTCTTTGAGCGAAGAAGAAATACATAATGCATGCAGCAATGTAAAATAAAATAAACAAGCCTACTTTTCTTAATGAACCGTCCATAAAGATCGTATTATGAAACGTATATAACGCAACTGCACTATGCATACTCCCTACTATAATAGGCGCAAAAAATAGCATACATAATTGCCAACGAGAAATCTTCCACACCTCTTCCTTTGTCATCCCAAGTTTAGAGAGTGCACCATACTGTTTACGATCCGATGCAATATTATGAAACCATTTAAAATATACGATACTGCATGAAGTAAGGAAGAATAATATACTAATGAATGAGCCTACAAATAGAGTAATATTACCGAACTCTTTCATATTCACATATAACTCCATATTACTTCGAAATGCATCATTTGTATCTTGTTTCATATGTTTCCGTAAATCTGCATTCAAATCTTTCGTATTTTCGATATTTGGTAATGTGTAACCTCTATATATCATTTTTTCAGAATCCGTAATTGTATTTGATATAATCTCAAAATCTTCATCATTCATGACGAAAAACAGACCATTAATGTGCGAAGGGTGATAGTTAAATTGTACCCCTTCTTTCTGACCGTTAAATGCAAATTGATATGTTTGATTTATTACTTGTAATTGAATCTCTTTTTGATTATATACATTCGGATGATTGCGTTTATTATAATAAACAAGTGTAACTGTTCCTTTTTTAGGATGATACGTTTTCTGTTTTTGTTTTCTCGCCTCTTGATTGTATTCACTTTCCTTTATAAGCGGCGCTACCTCTGTTTCTCCCTTATTGGACTGAAAAGATGCATACACTCCAACAAAACTCATATATTGAAAATCATCATATCCATATTGATGTAATAAGTTTTCAACCTTGTCTTTCTCGAAAACTTCATGAGCAGAAGTGCCTTTTTCTATGTATGAAAATGAGTGTACTCCTCCGCCACGCCACATATCTTGCATGCTAGAAAAATATAAGAACACCGTACCTGTCGCCGTAACGACAAATGTTGTTGCCATAGACAACAGAAAGAAAAAGCGACTATTTTCCTTCATTCGATGTGACAATTGATTCACTATAAATAAATACGGATATGTATACATAATCCTTTTATTTCTTTTTATCACTTCTAATATTTGTGTAGCGCCATGTGTAAATGAAAAATACGTCCCAAAAGAAATGAGTATAACAACCGGAAAAAAGTATAATGCTATCGTTGTCATCGTCACTTGTAGCGCTAACGCATATCCCGTCCCTAAACAAGCAAAACCGAATAAACAAAGCCACTTTGATGTTTTCCTCTCTCGTTTATCTGTTCGAAATTCTTTTAATAACCGTATGATTTTTATATTCCATATACGTAAAGCACTTATAAAAGATAACAGAACAAAGACAAGCATATATGTAACAAACGTTACACCAATCGCTCTCATGTCAAATATGACAGGGAGTTCTTTCGGAAGATGAAGTAACATACTAAATACCATAAAAAAGAGTTTTAAAGAAATCATGCCAAGCCCAATACCGAAAATATTAGCGAAAATTCCGATCAATATTTGCTCGGTCATAATCACTCCTATTACGTTAGATTTCGTTGCTCCCATTAACATATATAACCCTAATTCTTTCTTACGTGCTTCTATGAAAATAGAAGTAGAATACAAAATAAATATGACGAAAAAAGAAATAATTATAACGTTACATATGATAAGCCCCCAGCGTACATTTTGATACCACATCGTCTCTTGCATATACGGATGTACAATGACAGACATGTATGCATAAGAAGCTAATATGGCAAAACAACTACTTAAGAAAAACACTTTATAATTACGCCAATTTCCCTTTATATTTTGCAGCGCTAGTTGCCGAATGTTCATCTATCGTCCTCCTGTAACTTACTACACACGTAAAAAGCTAGAGGTTCCCCTAGCTTTTTACGTGTTTTAAATATCCTCTTTGCGCAATCATAAAGTAAATTGTAGAAGCTAAAATATATGCTCCAATTACTATCGCACCTGATTTCCACAAATCAATATAAAGCATTTTTCCTAACGTATGAAGAGCAAATCCACTATGAATTGTACCGATTAAAATTGGGATAAAGAAGATAACACCCATCTGACGAATTGCAATTTTACGAATTTCTTTATCTGTCATACCAATTCTTTTTAATGACTTAAATTGAATACGATCTTGTTCTTTATCATTAAACCATTTAAAGTATGTCATGCTACAAGCAAAGAAGAAGAACAGTACTGCTACGAAGAAGCCGATGAACATTGTAATTGCTCCACCTTCTCTTATATCTTTATAAGCGAACACTGCGTTTCTCAATTCCCCTTGCTTTTCTGGTGCAATTTCCTTTTTCAAATCTAGCACAAGGTCTTCCGTACTTTTCCAGTCTTCAATATAATAACCATAATATTTCGTCTTTTCTTCATCTGGTACGAGCTTTTCGTATTTCTCAAAATCTTGATCATTCACAATGAGATATTCGCTATCATTAAAAACAGAATATGACGTTGGCTCATTTAATTGAGCAGACTGCTTTTGTCCGTTGATTGTAAATTCATACGGTTTCGTACGATCTATCTTCATAAGTTCATTTGCTGCATCAACCATAACCATCGTCGCACTACCTGGTGCATTATGAACCTCTGTAATTTGCTCTTTCTTTTGTTCACGTACTTCCGCGTTATATTCTTTTTCTGAAATAATCGTCATTGGTACTTCACGTTCACTGTTAAACAACATTATTTTCTGTGTTGCAGGTAGTTTTACGTAAATTACTTTTCGTGCATCTTCAAACCCATGTTTTTTTACAATCTCTTGTTCTTTTTCTTCATTAATCAGGCTATGCGTATTTAGTCCCTTTTCCTCATATGAAATAGCATGCGGTGTAAGCTCTATCGTTTTTGCACTCATATTTTCAAAATATACATAAAGCGTACCAACCGCTGAAGAAACAACCGCCGTAATAATAGAAATAACAAATAGAAAACGAGCATTATCTTTCATTTTATAAATAAGATTGCTAAGTACAAACATATTGGGATACGTATAAAAAGATTGTTTTCGTTTTTGCAATGCCTTTAATACGACTGTACTTCCTTGCGTAAATAGTAAATACGTTCCGCCAATCGTCAGTCCGACAATTGGTAAGAAATACATAATGAAATTCATAATTGTTACTTGGAAACAAAGTATATACGCAGCAATAATACAGCCTATACCAACTACCCCTAACCATGTAAATGCAAAAGGTTCTACTTTTTGTTTTCTTGCCTCTCTTAATAAATCAATAATTTGCAAGCGGCCTACTGTCCAAACACTAAACAATGATAGTATTAAAAAGAGGACAAAGTATATGCCAACTGTAATAAGAACTGCTTTTCCATTCCACACAAGCGGCAGTGTTTTATCAATTTTTAGTAAGACACTGAGTGCTTGGAAGAAAAGTTTTGAACAAAGCATTCCAATCCCAATACCTACTACAATGGCAATACTCCCTAACATCAGTTGCTCTAATATAATCATTCGGCCGAGCTGAGACTTTGTTCCACCTATTAACGTTAATAAGCCAAATTCTTTTTTTCTTGCTCGTAAAAACGTTGAATTCGCATATAAAATAAAGAGTGCTGAGAAGATGACTACAATATAATTCATCGATTCTAACCCTTTTGTAATCATCGTCTTCATACTAATATTACCGCTTACGACATCTGGATGATAAATGAAGGAAGCATACATGAAAAATACGACAATCGATAAACAACTACTAATAAGAAACGCTTTATAATTACGCCAATTTCCTTTTACGTTATTAAGCGCGAGCTGGCGAAAGTTCATGATATTCTCCTCCTAGCATCGCAAGTACGTCTAAAATTTCTTGGAAAAAGGCTTGCTTCGTTCTTCCTTTATGTATTTCTGAAAAAATCTCTCCATCACGTATGAAAAGGATACGTTCGCAATAACTAGCGGCTACTGGATCATGTGTTACCATTGCAATCGTTACTTTCTTTTGCTCATGCAAATCTTGAAGTGCTCCCATTAATGATTTCGCTGACTTAGAATCTAGGTTTCCTGTTGGCTCATCCGCTAAAATTAATGTTGGTTCATGAATAATCGCCCTTGCAGCTGCTGCACGTTGTTGTTGTCCACCTGATACTTCGTATACTTTTTTATTTAAAATTTCTTCAATGTTTAAAAACCTCGCAATTTCAAGTACTTTCGCATCAATTTCTTTTACAGATTTCTTCGCCATTACAAGCGGCAAAATAATATTTTCTTTAATCGATAATGTATCAAGTAAGTTGAAATCTTGGAAAATGAATCCTAGATGTGTACGGCGAAATTCCGCCAATTTTGCAGCACGCATTTGATTAATTTCTTCACCATTTACAAGCACATGACCTGAAGTTTGCTTATCAATTGTTGCTAATAAATTTAAAAGCGTTGTTTTTCCGCTTCCTGAAGGCCCCATAATCCCTACAAACTCGCCTTCTTCAATTTTAAAATTTATATCATTTAAAGCAGTCGTCGCTACTGAACCTTTTGATTGGTACACCTTTGTTAATCCTTTTACTTCAAGAACACTCATTTCTAATCCCCCTACGTGTTTTCTTCTTACATTTACTATAAGAAAAATAAGAAAAAGAAACGAGTGATTTCCCTTACAAAACGTTTTGTTATCTTACAGTTTTGTCATTTTTCTCATTAATGTATGATATTCTTCATCTTTTGCAAATTGGAACGTAACTGTTGTTCCTTCCCCTTCAGTTGATTGTACATACACTCCATGATGTAAATTACCGCAGATTTCCTTCGTAATATATAAACCCATACCTGTCGCTTCCCTTGTTTTACGGCCGTTTATTCCCGTAAAGAACGGATCAAATATACGCTTTACATCTTGCTCAGGAATACCAATTCCATTGTCCTTAATATGTAATAACACCTTTTGATCTTTCTCTTCAATTTGAAATTGAATTTCTTTTTTCTCTGCTTCTGAAATTTTTGTATACTTAATTGCATTCACAACAATTTGGCTCATCGCGATACTAAGCCACTTTCTATCAGACGCAATCATACAAGTCTCTTCTTCAAACATCATTTTCGGAAATACAGAAGATTGAATGAACGACTTCCGATTTTCATTAATAATATCTCGAATGACCTCTATAACATTTACTACTTCTACTTTATAGTCTTTCGAAAATTGATCTAACCTTGCCATATGTAACGCTAAATCTAACCCATTTAAAATACGGTTATTTTCTTCACGAATACTTTCAATCGTTCCCCTTGCTTCACGGTGCTCCTTACCATATTTCTGTAACAATAATTCAATAACGGATACTGGTGTTTTCATTTGATGGATCCACTGGTTCATAAAAATCATTTGCTGTTGCTCTTTTGCATGCTGCTTATGAACTTCATTCATATATTGCTGCCTTAATAGCGTAAACGCTTCAACAACCATTTCTTGCTCTGACGTATAAGAAGTATCGATAAGTAAAGAGTCATGTAATGTATGTCCACCGGCAATATACTGTTCTATCCTCTTTAAAAACACACTTCGTTTTCGGTAATCGTAAATAAGGTATAAACTAAACACAACTGTCCCTAATAAAAGTCCGTATAACCATGTACTCCAGTCCAGCGCACGCTTTTCTAAAAGGCTTTGCAACTGCAATACGAGTCCAAATAAACAAAGGCTTATAATGTAAGAAAGGATTAAGGAAAAACGTTCTATGAGGTAATTTTTAACCTTCATGCCCTTCGCCCCACTCAGTAAGAAGAGCATAACCGTACCCACGCTTTGTGACAATTGCATTTTTAATGCCTAACTCCTCAAGTTTCTTCCTTACACGCTTTACATTCACGGTTAATGTATTATCATCAACAAAAGCTACTTCATCCCATAAAGCCTCTAACAGCTCTTCACGTGTCACGTATTGATTTGCTTGTTTCATTAAACATTCTAATAAATAAAACTCATTTTTTGTAAGTTCCGTTTGTTGACCTTTCCACTCTACTGTGTGCTGTGATGGGAATAATAACAATCCATTAACACCTAAGCAGTCACTTTCCGCGGCCAAAGCATACTCACCATACCCGCGGCGGAGTGCACTTTTCACCTTTGCCATTACGATATCTAAATGGAATGGCTTTGTAATGTAATCATCTCCGCCATTTTCAATCGCCATTACTTGATCCATTTCCCCTGTTCTTGCAGAAACAAAAATAATCGGCGCATTCGATACAGTGCGGATTTGGCGGCACCAGTAGAAGCCATCAAAGTATGGTAAATTAATATCAAGTAACACAAGATGAGGACTTACTTTTACAAACTCATCTTTTATATGCCGTAAATCGCTCACTCTGAAAGATTGATATCCATACCTTTCTAAATGCTCCTCTAATATCTCTGCAATTTTTTCATCATCTTCTACAATTAATATTTTATACATATTCCTTTTCTCCCCATAAAATATTCTTCTAAAATCACTCCTTTTTCTATTATAAATTGAAACTTTAATCAATGGGGATTTTTTCCTATATCGACTTATGGTTCACCTATATGAATTGGGTTTTTACTGGACTCAAATAACGAAAAAAAAAGACCGCCATATTTCGGCAGTCTTAATCGATAAATTCAAATTGATATTCAAGAATTTTCACAATATCTCCGTCTGTTGCACCACGTGCACGAAGGGCTTCATCAATACCCATTCCACGCATTTGACGAGCAAATCGGCGTACAGATTCATCACGTGAGAAGTCTGTCATCTTGAATGTTTTCTCAATGTCATAACCAGAAATAACAAATGTGCCATCACTTTCGCGTGTAATTTCAAAATTAGATTCAGATTCAAATTTGTACATTACACTTGCTTCAGATTCTTCTACATCATCGTACATTGGGAATTCTGGTGTTGTTTCTAATAAGTTCGCTACTTCAAATAGTAAGTCACGAACACCTTGTTTCGTTACAGCTGAGATTGGGAAAATTTTCACTTCGTCTCCCAATTTCTCTTTAAATGCTTGTAAGTTTTCTTCTGCATCTGGCATATCCATTTTGTTTGCAACAACAACTTGTGGACGCTCAGTTAAACGCATATTGTATTCTTTTAGTTCATTATTGATTGTGACATAATCTTCATATGGCTCACGTCCTTCTAAACCAGACATATCGATAACGTGTACAATTACACGTGTACGTTCGATATGACGTAAGAATTGGTGTCCAAGTCCAACGCCGGAGTGTGCGCCTTCAATTAGTCCAGGAAGGTCAGCCATAACGAAGCTGCGGTTATCACCAGTTTCAACAACACCAAGATTCGGAACGATTGTTGTAAAGTGATATTCTGCAATTTTCGGACGTGCTGATGATACAACAGATAATAATGTAGATTTACCTACACTTGGGAATCCAACAAGTCCAACATCTGCTAGCACTTTAAGTTCTAGCGTGACATCACGTTCTTGACCTGGTTCCCCGTTCTCAGCGATTTCTGGCGCTGGGTTCGTCGCTGTTGCGAAACGTGAATTACCACGGCCACCACGGCCACCTCTTGCGATTACAGCTGTTTGTTCATGCGTTACTAAATCGGCAAGAATTTCACCTGTTTTTTCATCTTTCACTATTGTTCCTGGTGGAACCTTTACGATTAAATCTTCAGATTTACGACCGTGCTGACCTTTACTCATTCCGTGCTGACCGCGATCAGCTTTGAAATGACGTTGGTAGCGGAAGTCCATTAATGTACGTAAGCCTTCCTCAACAACAAAAACAACATCTGCACCTTTACCACCGTCGCCACCTGCTGGGCCACCTTTAGGTACATACTTCTCACGACGATACGCAACCATTCCGTTACCACCGTCGCCGCCTTTTACATATATCTTGACCTGATCTACAAACATTATTTCACCACACTTTTTTCGATTAGTTGTAATATAACTGAGACTTCTTCGTCTCGTACTGTATAAGAAATGGAATACCATTTATTGTTTTCGTTCGCAAGCCACGTTTGTAGTTCTTCTACATTCGTTAGCTTTCCACGAAAATCAAAAAAGAAACGAGCATTCTCCGCGTCACTTTCAATTGTGATACAAACATAATTTTCAACATATACGTCTAAACTATGCTGAAGCATTAAGAAAAACTGATTCGTCCATGTACATACAGTCTCATCTAGATGAGATAAGTTATGTAATTTCCCTAATACTTCGTACTCCAATAAGCACGGTTGCTGTTTCCAATTATATGTTAAAATCCACTCTGAAAATAAAGGCATTGATAGCCCCATCAGATTGGATTCTTGTCTCGCTTCTTGGACAAAACGATCGATGAGCCTATGAATCTCTTCCACTTTTCCAAGGGAAAGATTTCCTTTAACCATCTGCAAACGATTGAGCCAATCATGTCTCGAGTGGCTCAACGCATCTATAATTGTCCATTTTTCATTCATTTAGATACCCCTTAATATAGAAAAACTCTAACCTGCACTCAGGTTAGAGTTTTCCGTGAGTTCTTATGCTTCTTGAGCAACAGGATATACGCTCACTTGTTTGCGGTCACGACCAAGACGCTCAAAGCGTACTACGCCGTCAACTTTCGCGTATAAAGTGTCATCGCCACCACGACCAACGTTAACACCTGGATAAATTTTTGTACCGCGTTGACGGTAAAGAATTGAACCACCTGAAACCGTTTGACCATCTGCGCGTTTAGCACCAAGACGTTTTGACTGAGAGTCACGACCGTTCTTTGTACTACCTACACCTTTCTTAGATGCGAAAAACTGAAGATCTAATCTTAACATACGTTACACCTCCTGCACTTTTTCTATTAAACGGATATACTTTCCGTAATCAAGTTCAATCGTCTTAAGTGAAACAACCAATCCTTCTAAAAGTATTTGTGCTTTTTCTGCTGTATGAACGTCTAAATCATTAGGCAATTCATACGTCAAGAATCCGCCACCACTTCCGAGTTCAATAGTTGCCTGCACATTACAAAGTTCTTCCACTGCATTTATAGAACCAAACACAACCGCTGTAGTTCCAGCACAGACAAGATCTTGTCCATGTGGCGCATAATTGGCATGTCCAGTCATTTTAAATGATCGGATACTTCCTAGTTTCGTGCGACTTATCGTAATCTTAATCATCTTAACCAGAATTAAGCGTTGATAGCTTCAACTACTAGCTTAGTGTAAGGTTGACGATGACCTTGTTTCTTACGATTGTTCTTTTTCGCTTTGTATTTGAAAACGATGATTTTCTTAGCGCGACCTTGTTTTTCAACTTTCGCAGTAACTGTTGCACCCTCTACAACTGGGCTACCAACTTTCACGTTTTCGCCACCAACGAAAAGAACTTTGTCAAAAGTAACAGTTTCACCAGCTTCAACATCTAATTTTTCAATGTAGATTGCTTGACCAGCTTCAACTTTAATTTGTTTTCCACCTGTTTCGATAATTGCGTACATACTTGCACCTCCTCTTAATTACTAAGACTCGCCAAAAACGAGGTAGACATAAAATGTCTTTAGGGAACCTGTCTTGTGCGGTTGTAGCATATAGCAGTTTAGGTGCTATAAACTATAACATAAAAATATTACCATGACTCATTGACTATTGTCAATGAATGTTCTGCTAACTATTTTTTCCGTTCTACAATTTCTTTCTTACTTCCAAAGCGGATAATAGCGTACTTTTCGATAATATCATCTTTGAAATAAATTTCAAATGGAATATTTTTTTGTAATTCTTTTTGTGAAAAATGTTTTTGTACTTTTTTTGAAGCACCAATCAATACAGCTTCATCCTCTATATTACCATAAGTAATAAGCTCTCTCTCTAGCTCATACGCAATTGTTTCATTAGATATAACGTAACCTGTCGCTTTACAAGGCGCACACTCTTCTAATAATACGTCACGTAACGAATGTTTCTTGCGCTTACGCGTCATCTCTAAAATACCTAACTCTGTAAACCCAAGCACTCTTGTATATGTGCGATCATCTTGTAAAGCTATCATTAAACGCTCTCTTACCTTCTCTTTATCTTCCCGTCTTTTCATATTAATAAAATCAATTAATATCATCCCGCCAATATCACGAAGTCTTAATTGACGAGCAATCTCTTCAGCAGCCATTTCATTTGTGCGAAATACGGTATCTTGTAAATTTTGTTTTCCAGTAAATTTACCTGTATTCACATCAATTACAGTCATCGTCTCCATTTGTTCTACAATTAGATAGGCACCATTTGGTAGCCACACAATTTTTTGAAGTGCTTTCTCGATTTCACGATCTATTCCAAAGTGGTTAAACATCGAAGATTTTTCATTATAAAAGGATACTCTTTCTTTCCCTACTTTTTCTTCTAATTCTTTTACTATACTTCTCGTATCTACAACTATTTTTTCAATTGTTTCAATTGGGTTCTCCTGAAATACACGATCTAAAAACGTCGCTGGTTGATGAAGTAGTAAGGGCGCCTTCCCTTGATCTTCTTTTCTTTTTAACTCTTCATATAACTGCTGCAACCCTTGCATTTCAGCTTGTATTTCATCGATCGTTCCTTTTTCAGAAGCAGAACGGAAAATGTATCCACCTGTTCCTTCTACTTCAATTCCCAGTAACTGTTGTCTTCTTTTATTATTTTTTATTTTCCGAGAAACAGCGCGCATGTCATCATAGGGCATGTAAACGACATATTTTCCGGTAACTTCTATCTTCGCCGTTAATTTTGGCCCCTTCGTATCAATTGCCTCTTTCACAACTTGTACAAGTATCGCCTGTCCTTCATGTATACGATATGAAGATGGTACATCATCAAATGAAAGATATGCATGTTTTTCTAATCCGATATTTACAAAGGCTGCGTTCATTCCAGCAATTGTTCTTACGATACGTCCAACATAAATATGTCCGACAATCTCCTGCTCTTCATTCCGTTTCCATAAAAGCTCTACAATTTTTTGTTTCTCTTCTATCGCAACACGCTTTTCCGAACCAGTGTAGTTAATATATAACGTCTTCAAAATTCTTTCCTCACTTTTCATTTCTTTTCCTTACAATATAAAAGGTTAGTGTCGTCGTCAACACTAACCAATTAATTCTTCAACAGATGAGGTTGTTCGTTTTTCAGCAAAATACGCATACAACAATTCATTTTCGTCCAATGTGTAATGCTCTTTATATTTTCCATGGACGATAATAGAGTGTTTATATCCTCTGCGAAATTTTGTGAAAATCGTATATAAATGATCTTCCGTTTTCACCTCAATAGGTGCTATTTTTTCAATATCTCTTTTATTCCCATAATAACGCTCTAATAAAAAACGCATAAATGCGTACCGTCTTTGTTTCCATTCTTGATATAAAGAAATCGCTAGAAAAACGAGTAATACCCACATCATAATGTTATTACTATTCCAAAGTAACTGCCATCCTAATATTACACTAAAAAAAACACATGACAATTTCATCATCTTTTCATGTGCTTGTAAATAGGGAAAACGATATGATAATACATTAAATAATACTTTTCCACCATCAAGTGGCCAAATAGGCAATAAATTAAACCCTAAAATAATGACATTATTCCATACAAAGAAATGGTACAAATCGTCAGTTACCCAGCCCGCTTTATACAAAATGTAAGCGACCGCAATCATCCATATATGCTGAATTGGCCCCGCCATAACGACAATTAATTCTTCTTTTAAAGATTTATTCCCATGTTCTTCCATCTCAACTACGCCACCAAACGGCAAAAGCTGAATTTGTTTAATACGCCAATTATAATACGCTGCGGCAAAAGCATGCCCAAGTTCATGAACTAAAACGATACAAAATAGTAATAGTAACTCTTTAAAACGTGCTGTAAAAATACCAATGACAATAATAACCCAAAACAACGGATGCACAGAAATTTTCGTGAAAACATCCCTATATTTAATCAAATGAAATCACCTGAATTGGATCAATAAATTTTTCATTCTTTTTTATTGCAAAATAAAATTTGCCATTTTTATTATTTTCATCATTACTCACTATTCCAATTTTTTGTTTCTTTGAAACGTAATCATATAATTTTACTGACATATCATTTAAATTTGCATACCATGACTCCGTACCATCAGCGTGCTGAATTTGAACTGTATTTCCAAGTTCCTCTTTCTTGCCCGCAAAAACAACTATACCTTCATTTACTGACTCCACCGTTGCATTTGTAGCCGTTTGAACAAATACACCCTGGCCGTTTTTTTGAAATCCTTGCATCACCTTTCCAGAGGCAGGAATCGCATAATCCTTTTGCTGAATAGCCTCTTCTTTTTTCTCATTTGGAGAAAAGAACACGAGAGGTTTTCCAAACTGATTTTCATACCATTTCGATATAGTAGCAAATTGAAATTCTTCTTGCATAACTTTTTCTGTAACAGCTCTAGTACCATCAAAAGAAGAAGGTGCGTTCTTAAATAAAATAGCAACCGAAAGAACTAATATTGCTGATAGCAAAACTTTGAAGAGAAAAACTTCTTTTCGAAATAGAGGATGAATTTCCTTCTCCCCCTCTTCAATAAAGACCGTTTCGCTATCAAAATCTCCTCCCGCAAAATACTGCTCTTCTTCTAGCAATTCTTGCTCTGCTTTCCTTTTCGCAATCCGCTTTTTAATTTCTTCCACACGTCTATTCTTCATACTGTCTCCTTTCTTTCGTTAGCCTTATTCAAATAGAAACAGTTATATACAGTTTGTACATATGTATGAGTTATAGAAGGAAGATATTCATGCGAAGAAAAAAGAAAGCACTCCGCATTTATGCGAAGTGCTTTTAACGGATTCCAAAGAAATTTTTCATCTTTGTAAATACCGATACTTTTTCTTGTTCAAATGCTTGTAATGGTACATTCTCACCTAACAAGCGTCTTGCAATATTACGATAAGCTATTGCTGCTTTCCCGCTAGGTTGCAGCGCTACAGGTTCACCTGTATTCGTAGCACGAATAACTTCATCATCATCCTCGACAACGCCAAGAAGCTCGATTGACAGTGTACGTACAATTTCATCAACGTCTAACATATCCTGTTCATGAAGCATATGACTACGCACACGGTTAATTACAAGTTTCGGTGGTTCAATATCCTCTTTCTCTAAAAGCCCGATAATACGATCCGCATCACGCATTGAGGATACTTCTGGTGTTGTTACAACGATTGCTTTATCCGCACCTGCTACTGCATTTTTAAACCCCTGCTCAATCCCCGCAGGACAATCAATTAATATGTAATCATAATCTTGACGTAATACTTGTATTAATTCATCCATTTGTTCAGGTGTTACCGCCGATTTATCGCTCGTTTGTGCTGCAGGTAATAAATAAAGATCATCAAAACGCTTATCTTTAATAAGAGCCTGAGGTAAACGACAACGCCCTTCAACGACATCAACAAGATCAAATACAATACGATTTTCTAGCCCCATTACTACGTCTAAATTGCGTAAACCGATATCTGTATCAATTAAACACACTTTTTTTCCAGATAACGCAAGGGCTGTACCAATGTTCGCAGACGTTGTAGTTTTACCTACTCCGCCTTTTCCAGATGTAATTACTATTGCCTCTCCCACAGCTATACAATTCCCCTTTCTAACTTTGTTAAATTAGGTCTAAGATGAGTGAGAAGTTGCAGGCGATCGACAACAATGTGATTATTCTCATTAATGTACGCACATTCTGCCGCCTCTGCTCCGTCTTCTTTCTCTTCCGGAGCCCGCATTGTCACATCACTAATTCGGAGTTGCATAGGGTTCATAATAGATGCAGCAATAACAGCTTCTGAATCTCCATCATACCCCGCATGTGCAATTCCTCTTAATGATCCCAAGACAAAAATATTCCCCCCAGCGATAACCGTTCCGCCTGGATTAACATCTCCAATTAATAATAAATTGCCTTTTACATGTAACACTTGTCCAGAGCGAACAATTTTGGAAATAGGGACAATTTCTGTTTCTTCTTTCCAAGCTATTGCTTCTGCTTTTGTTATAACATCACTTTCGATTGATTCTACAACAAGGTTCTTCTTATTGCGAATTAACGTACGAATCTCTTCTTGTTGTACTTCTGTTAAATAGCGATTTCCTACTTTAACACGCACTTCAATTAAAGAACGTCCGTCACTCTCATAGTAATGTGTAGAAAGCTTTTCATCCAATTCTTTTAGTAGCTCAGAGAATGAACAGCAATCATCTAAATGAAGTGTTATTCCATCTTTTGTCCCTTTTATCGTTACATTTTGTTGCTTTTTTTCTTCCACTAAAGTTCACCCCACCGATTCAATTCGACATAAAATTAGAAAATCCTTTTTTCTTTTTCTTCTATCGCTTTTGAAAGACGCACTAAATATCGTCTCAGTGGGAAACAAACTATTAATAAGAAAATTCCATTTAGCAATAAAGTAGCAAGGAGACGATCTGTGAAAAAGACAGATGCTGACATGTGAGTACGTCCTAACAAAGTTAAAAACCCATACACATAATACTCTAATGCTGCAATGCCAGCCAGTACGATAGAAGCGACAATAAATAAATTCAATTGTAATACTTTCATCACACTATAAACTAAATAAGCTAAAATCGGATAAGCAAATATATATATACCGACAAGTTCCGTGTATACGGTATCAAATAAGAAACCAAATAATAGTCCGTAGTAAATCCCTTGAACCGGACTATAGTACACTGTAATAAAACATAACACAATTATAAAGAAATGCGGTGCTGCTATACTGCCTTTCCAAAAGACGTCTGTTGGAACAACAGTAGAGAACATATTTTCAAATAAAAAAACAAAAAGGAGCAAAAGAGGAAGAGCTGCTCTTTTTAAAATCGTCATCATCTCTTCTCTCCCTCCTATTCTAACGGCGCTGTAGGCATATCACGTTTTGCAACTATAATATGCTCTACATCATTCAAATCAGCGGATGGTTTTACATAAGCCGTTTTTGTTAAACCGTATGGATCTGGCTGAACATCAACAATTTTCCCAATCGCAAGACCTTTAGGGAAGATATCACCAAGTCCAGATGTTACAACTAGTTGATCTTTTTGTACCTCTGCATCAGAGCTAATCTTTGTGAAAAGAAGTAGTTGTTTTTCTTTATCGTAACCTTCAATTAATCCAAAGATATTTTCTTGTCCTTGTACAATAGCAGAAACACGGTTTGTTCGGCTCATCGAACTTAACAACTCTACTGACGATGTAAACTGAGATACACTTTTTACGCGTCCAACTAAACCTTTCGGAGTTACAACAGCCATATCTTTTTTGATCCCTTGCTGTGCTCCTTTATCAATTCCAACTAAATCGTACCATTTATCGGGATTACGAGAAACCACACTAGCTTGTACTTCCGTATAATCACCACGGGACTTTTCTTTACCAGTTAATTCTCGTAGTTTTTTATTCTCATCGTCTAAATTTTTCACTACGGCAGATAAATCTGCGGTAGAATCTAATTTTGCTTTCAGCTTTTTATTCTCTTCATACGTGCGCTTTACATCTTCTACATTCTCGAAGAATCCGGCAACATAATTCGCTGGCTTTTGGAATACACGTTCTACAACACCGACAGTATCTTTTATAAACTGCTCTGGCCATGATAAACTGTTCCGTTCTTTCAATGAGATTCCAATCAATGCCACGAGAAGAATAATACTAACTAACAAAACAATTAATCTTTTGTTTAAGAAAAACTGTGGCACGTTCACACCCTCTTAATTTCATTGATTTTTATTTTGCAATATTATCGAGCAGCAGTTTTGAAAAGGTCGATATTGTCTAATGCTTTACCCGTTCCAATTGCTACGCAATCTAATGGATCCTCTGCAACAAGAACTGGCATATTTGTTTCTTCACTAATAACTTTATCTAAGTTACGTAGTAATGCCCCGCCACCCGTTAATACGATACCGCGGTCCATAATATCCGCTGCTAATTCAGGTGGAGTTTTTTCTAACGTATTTTTAACTGATTCTACAATTGCATCTACTGTATCTTTTAATGCATCTGCAATTTCTTCTGGTTGAATTAGTACTGTTTTCGGTAAACCACTTACTAAATCACGACCGCGAATTTCCATAGGCTCAATACCTTCTGGCTCGCCTGCAGAACCGATTTCTAATTTTAGTGCTTCTGCTGTTCTTTCACCAATCATTAAGTTGTAGCTTTTCTTAATGTACTGAATGATTGAATCGTCCATATCATCACCAGCAACACGAACTGATTGACTTGTTACAATACCACCTAAAGAAATAATTGCAACTTCTGTTGTACCACCACCGATATCAACAACCATACTACCAGTCGGCTCCCAAACAGGTAAGTTTGCACCAATTGCTGCTGCAAATGGCTCTTCGATTGGATAAGCATCACGAGCACCAGCTTGACGAGTCGCATCGATTACTGCACGTCTTTCTACAGCTGTAATACCAGATGGTACACATACCATTACGTATGGTTTACGTGAGAAGAATCCATTTGATTTTTGAGCTTGTTGAATGTAGTATTTCATCATTATTGCTGTTGTTTCGTAATCAGCAATTACACCATCTTTCATAGGGCGAAGTGCCACTACGTTTCCTGGTGTACGACCAATCATTTGTTTTGCATCGCTACCTACCGCAACGATTTGTTTCGTATCAGTTTGTAATGCTACTACTGAAGGTTCACGTAAAACTACACCTTTCCCTTTCACATATACAAGCGTATTCGCTGTTCCTAAGTCTATTCCAAGATCGCGAGTAAATCCACCAAATCCAAACATATCATTTATCTTCCCTTCTTATTTTCACGGACTCATTTTTCTTACTTTATATTTATAAAAACAGTACGTTTTTTTATATCTGCATCCTTTTTGTAGATAATTTTCTACAAAAAACTCATAAATCACATTATAAAACAAAATAAGTAAAAAGAATAGTCTTAAATATGACCTTTTTCCTTTAAACTCACGAATTTATGGTCACCTATTATGATATGATCAAGTACTTCAATTCCGATAATTCGACCACATTCTACTAATCGTTTTGTAACTTCAATATCTTCACGGCTCGGCGCCGGATCTCCTGAGGGATGGTTATGAAGACATATAATAGAGGCTGCTGCCCGACGGAACGCTTCTTTAAAAACTTCCCTTGGGTGCACAATCGACGTATTTAAACTTCCAATAAAAATAGTTTGCCTATGTATAACTTGATTTTTCGTATTCAAATATAAACAAACAAAATGCTCCTGTTGCAAAAAACGCATCTCTTCCATCATATAACTCGCACAATCTTCTGGACTTCGAATACTATATCTATTTTGATATTCTAAACGTACCATTCTTCTACCTAATTCAAAAGCAGCCATAAGCTGCGACGCCTTTGCAATCCCAACACCATGAATGCTCATCATCTCTTCTAACGTTGCATCCTTTAACATTCGTAAGCCGTCAAAATGATGGAGAATATTATCTGATAACGTTAACACCGTTTCTTCTTTAGAACCCGTTCTGAGTAAAACTGCAAGAAGTTCTCGATTCGATAAACTTCCTGCTCCTTCTAACAATAAACGCTCCCGTGGCTGTTCTTCTCTCACAACATCACGAATACCGTTCATCTCTCCACCCCTTTTTTTTACGATTTCTCCTAAAGAAAACCCCATGCAATTTTACGCATGGGTTACATCGCTATCAAACTGTTTTAATTCACGGACAAGACGCGCAATTGGCAAGCCAACTACACTGTAGTAGTCCCCTTGAATATGTTGAACAAAAATAGACCCTTTACCTTGAATTCCATAGCTCCCTGCTTTATCAAGTGGTTCCTTCGATGCAACGTATACGTCTATTTCCTCTTCTGTTAATCCCCAAAATGTTACTTCTGTACGTTCATAAAAAGTTACCGTTTTTTCTTTCGATATAATTGCAACACCTGTGTATACTTCGTGTGTTTTCCCCGATAATAATCGTAACATTTCTTTCGCCTCAGCCTCATTAGACGGCTTTCCAAGAATACGCGAATCATATGTAACAATTGTATCTGCACCTAGTACAACGTGATTACTATGGTTTTCTGCCACAGCAGATGCTTTTTGCAAAGCAAGCGACATAACAATATCAGAAGGTGATGAATATGCACCAATCGTCTCTTCTACTTCACTAACAACGATTTCAAATGGCACATCTGCTAATTCAAGCAGTTCCTTCCTCCTAGGTGACCCTGAAGCTAAAATAATTTTCCTCATATTTTCTCCTTCCCTTCTCACATGAAGCAGAATAATTCAAATCAATCGTATCAAAGGAATAGTTTCCCCACAAATTCTAGAAATATCATTTTCTCTAAACAAAATAATAGTTCTTTTTAAATACGATTATATGCTGCCCATACAGAAAGCACTTTGTTCTAAATTCAAAAGAAAAGAAAGAAGTATATGTACTTCTTTCTTCGTCATTTCATTATCCTATTATTTCACTTTTTGTGAAACCATTTTTTCATACGAAAGTATACCATCAATAATAACTTGATTTAATTTAGCTACAGATTCCTTATCGCTCTTCCCTTCCTTAATCGTTTGCACCGCTATTGACGTATACGTATAAAGCTTCTTTGCATCTTCACGCTTCATACTCTTCCCTTCCTTTTCCATAGCTTTCCACTCTTTTTGAATCGCTTCTATATCTTTTGGATTACTTTTTCCACTAGTTTGTACGCTGGACACATATTTTGCTAAATGAGTATATAATGGCTGCACTTTCGCTAAAAACATTCCTACTTCTTTATCATTTTTGAGCAATGCTTTATCTGTAATATCCCAATTTTTTTTCAAAACTGAAACACCATCTTGCTTATACTGATCTATTAATTGATTAACAGCCTGTTCATCGCTCGTAATAGCAACAACTAACGCATACTTATCACCACTCGGTTTCAAAGTAGCCACGCCCCCATTACTTTTCCACTCTTCAATAGCAGCCTGTCCTTTTTCTTCAGAGGAATAAAGCCCTCCTTGAACGAAAAATAGTTTCATTGGTTCTAATGACGTTCCTACCTGTGCCTTTGGTTTTTCCTCTTTCGGTGTTGGTGTTTGTTCTGCCGTTCCACCCACCTTTTGTTCCTCATTACCTGTCTGCTTCGAAGCCGTTACCTTACCTTCTCCTGTCGTCCCTTGTCCAGTTAATAAATGAATCATACCCATCCCAAATGCAGTACCGATAATTATTGCAGTTGCAACGATTGCGATTATTGTATTGCTCCACTTCTTTCGATATTTTTCCATAGATACTGATTTCGCTTTTTGAAACGGAACTACATTTTTCGGTCTCTCACTTTCTGCTATCATCCAGTCAAACTCATCCTTCTTTTTTTCCTCATACTTCGCTTCTGTTCCATTTACTTTCACCGAGATCGTTCGTGATTGCTTGTCCATACACTCACACCTCACCTCTTGTCATTGTCCGCATCATATCATATTCATTCCACAAAAAAACGAGATATTTGTCAGAGGAATTCGTCAAATAACCCTATATTATTATCTTATATGTATGCATTTGACTTCATTTGTAGAACAAAAAACTAGATAGCAAAGACTATCTAGTTTTTCTCGCGAATATATTTTCTAACTTCGGAAATGAAATACAAAGAACCTGTTATGATAAAAACATCATGTTCTCCTATCCTGTCAACCTTTGTATCAATTGCCTCTTTCCAATCTTCAAAAACTAATTTTGACTCTTGTTGTGAATACGATGCAAGCTTGTCAGCAGAAATGGCACGATCAAAGGCAAACGTCGTAAATATTATTTCATCAGCAACTTTTTCTAATTGCCCTACCATGTTATGTAACTGTTTGTCACCAAGAGCAGTAAATAAAACTATTACATTCTTCTTTTTATAATGTGCCTCTACTGTTTTTACAAGACTTTCAATACCTTCTGGATTATGAGCACCATCTATTATAATATCTGGATTACTTTGTAACTTTTCAAATCGACCAATCCAGTATGCTTCTTGTAAGCCAACTTTCATCTCCTCTTCATTAATTAAAAATGATAAATATGTTTTTAAATACATTACTGCCATAAGCGCTAGTGCTGCATTGCCTACTTGGTGAATGCCTTTCATTGAAATCCGAACATTTTCAAACGAGGCAAATGGACAATCAAAATCAAAGTGTTCCCCATCTTTATTAGAATGTTTATGTAGTGTTGTAAACTGTTTTCCAAGTTCATATAAGCTTGCATGATTTTCCTTAGCAACCTTTTGAATTACTTGCAATGCTTCTTCATTTTTCACACCAGTAATAACTGGAACACCAGACTTAATAATCCCTGCCTTTTCATATGCAATTTCTCCTAGTGTATTGCCTAAAATATGCATATGATCGTGGCCGATATTCGTAATAATCGTGAGAACCGGATGAATAACATTTGTAGAATCAAATCTTCCCCCAAGCCCCGTTTCAAATAAAACAACATCACAGAAATTAACTTTACCGAAATAATAAATTGCCATTACTGTAATGATTTCAAACTCAGTCGCTTCTCCTAAGTCCGTCTCATCTAATTTTTCAACGACTGGCTTTACCATATTTACAAGTTCCGCAATCTCTTCATCTGCAATCGGTATTCCGTTTACACTAATACGTTCATTGAATGTTTCTATGTAAGGCGATGTAAACGTTCCTACTTTATATTTCGCGCCTTCTAACATGTAGCGCATATATGTTAAAGTTGAACCTTTTCCATTTGTGCCGGCAAGATGAACACATTTTATATGACGCTCTGGATTTCCGAGTTCTTCTAACATCCATTGCATTCTTTCTAGCCCTGGTTTTATCCCAAATTTCAATCGGCTATGAATCCAGTTTATCGCTTCTTCGTATGTATGTATCACGTTTGCTATTCCCCTTTCAAAAGACAAACTTCTTAATTCTATTATACGCAAAGAAAAGAGACTCACCAATATAGTGAGTCTCTGAAAAACATTTTTATTTCTCAAGATCCGCTAGACGTTGACGAACCGCTTCGCGTTTTTCTAGGTAATCTTGCTCTTTCGCACGCTCTCCGTCAATAACTTCTGCAGGAGCTTTCGCTACGAATCCTTGGTTTGAAAGTTTCTTCTGTACACGTTCTACTTCTTTATCGAACTTCTCAAGTTCTTTTTCAAGACGCGCTTTCTCTTCATCAAGATTGATAAGATCAGCTAACGGTAAGAATAACTCTGCACCTGATACGATTGCAGTCATCGCTTTTTCTGGCGCTTGTAAATCAATCTTAATTGTTAGTTCACTTGGGTTACAGAAACGCTCAATGTAAGAACTGTTTTTCGTAAGCTGAGCTAGTACTACCTCGTCTTTTGCTTTAATTTGCATTTGAACTTTTTTGCTCATTGGTGTATTTACTTCCGCACGGATGTTACGAACAGAGCGAATGATATCAACTAGAAGGTGCATTTCTGCTGCCGCTTCTTTATCTTGTAAATCTTCGCGAACTGTTGGCCATGCCGCTACTGTAATAGACTCGCCTTCATGCGGTAAATGCTGCCAAATTTTCTCTGTTACAAATGGCATGAATGGATGTAATAGACGCATTGTTTGGTCTAATACGTAAGCTAAAATCGAACGAGTTGTTTTCTTAGCTGCTTCATCTTCACCGTATAGTGGAAGTTTCGCCATCTCAATGTACCAGTCACAGAAATCATCCCAAATGAAGTTGTATAATGAACGACCAGCTTCACCGAACTCATATTTATCCATGTTACGTGTTACACTTTCGATTGTTTCGTTTAAGCGAGTTAAAATCCACTTATCTGCAACTGATTTTTCACCAGTTAAATCGATTTCTTCATACTTCATGTCATCCATGTTCATTAATACGAAACGTGATGCGTTCCAAATTTTATTAATGAAGTTCCAAGTAGATTCTACTTTTTCCATGCTGAAACGTAAATCTTGACCTGGTGCACTTCCTGTTGATAAGAAGTAACGCATCGCATCTGCACCGTACTTCTCGATAACATCCATCGGATCAATACCGTTACCAAGAGATTTACTCATTTTACGTCCTTGCTCATCACGAACTAAACCGTGAATTAATACATCTTTAAATGGACGCTCTCCTGTAAACTCTAAACCTTGGAAAATCATACGAGATACCCAGAAGAAGATGATATCATAACCAGTTACTAAAGCATCTGTTGAATAGAACTTTTTAAAGTCTGCTGCATCTTCATTCGGCCAGCCAAGTGTTGAGAATGGCCATAATGCTGAACTGAACCATGTATCAAGCACGTCATTATCTTGATTCCAGTTTTCAAGATCTGCTGGCGCTTCTGTACCTACGTATACTTCACCAGTTTCTTTATGATACCAAGCTGGAATGCGGTGTCCCCACCATAATTGACGAGAAATACACCAGTCATGAATGTTTTCCATCCAGCGTAAGTATGTGTTTTCAAAACGCTCTGGTACGAACGTTACTTTTTCTTCTTCTTTTTGTTGAAGTTCTACCGCTTTTTCTGCAAGTGGAGCCATTTTTACGAACCATTGTGTTGATAAATAAGGCTCAACAACTGCACCGCTACGCTCACTATGACCTACTGAGTGCATATGAGGCTCGATTTCTACTAATACGCCAGCTTCTTGTAAGTCTTTCACTAACTCTTTACGGCATTCGAAACGATCCATACCGTTATACTTACCAGCTTTTTCGTTCATCGTTCCATCTTCGTTCATTACTAAAATACGTGGTAAGTCATGACGGTTACCTACTTCAAAGTCATTCGGGTCATGAGCTGGTGTAATTTTCACAACGCCTGTTCCGAAGTCTTTTTCTACGTATTCATCAGCAATAATCGGAATCTCTCGGCCTACGATTGGAAGTGTAACTGTTTTTCCGATTAAATGTTTGTAGCGATCATCTTCTGGATGAACTGCTACCGCTGTATCACCAAGCATTGTTTCTGGACGAGTAGTTGCAAGGCGAATGTGACCAGAACCGTCTGTTAACGGATAGTTCATATGGTAGAATGCACCTTGAACTTCTTTATGAATTACTTCAATATCAGAAAGAGCTGTGCGTGTTGCTGGATCCCAGTTGATGATATACTCACCGCGATAAATTAAGTCTTTTTCATATAATTGAACGAATACTTTATTAACAGCGTTAGATAAACCTTCGTCTAATGTGAAGCGTTCACGAGAATAGTCTAGTCCTAAACCAACTTTTCCCCATTGTTGACGAATGTGAGAAGCGTATTCTTCTTTCCATTCCCAAGCTTTTTCAAGGAATTTCTCACGACCAAGATCGTAACGTGAAATACCTTCTTCACGAAGTTTTCCTTCTACCTTCGCTTGCGTTGCGATACCAGCATGGTCCATTCCTGGAAGCCATAATACATCGTAACCTTGCATACGCTTTGTACGAGTTAAAATATCTTGAAGCGTCGTATCCCAAGCGTGACCTAAGTGTAACTTACCAGTTACGTTCGGAGGTGGAATTACAATTGTATATGGTTGTTTCTTCTCATCTCCTGTTGCTTCGAAATATTTGCCTTCAAGCCACCACTTGTAAAGGCCTTCTTCAACGGACATATGATCATATTTAGTTGGTAAATTATTTTCCGTGTTTGACATTATTTTCCCTCCTTAAAATAAAAAATGCCCCTCATCCAAAAAAGGACGAGGGACATCGCGGTACCACCTTTATTTACAAACAAATTCAGAATTTGCTTATACTCTTAATTTGATAACGGACAAATCCGTCTTTTCCTAATAAGAATCATTCCGTTCAGAAAAGATGCTCCAGGGCTACCTTCTAACATAACTATCTAGAGAACCTCCCAGCCAATGGTTCCCCTCTCTGAAGACGTTTCATGTTATACTCTTCCCCTTCAATGCATTTATGTGATTGTTAATTATTATATACAATAGTGTAAAAAACGAAACCTTATTCGTCAAGATAAATTTGAAACTACGGCTTTTATCTCTTTATGGAACTAATAAAAAAAGATAAGCAGGGTTCTCCCTACTTATCTTCTTTATCCGTTCCCTTGCTGGGCAGCTTGTAATTGCGAAAGGAAATATTCTGTATTACTAATGAGCCAATGCGATTGCTGCAGAATTTTTACCCCGCGAAGCTCATTTTCTTCATTACGACTCTTTCTTCTTTTCGTATACGACTGAATTTGCCGAATAAAATGCGACGGGTACGTCATATACGCAAACATAAGAAGCTGCTCCTCTTTCGTAAATGGAAAATTTTTTTGATACATTTGATACCATTCAAAGCGGTCGCTCCGCGCAATTGGATATGTGTTCAAAGACCTTGAATAAAAGCTGACGATATCCTGTACCGGTGTAGCAAACTGAGACTTTTCTAAACTAATAAAATAACCGTTTCGTTCATAATCAAATAAAAAGTGATTAAGCGATACATTTCCATGAACGAAAGTAGTACGTGTTTTTTCCTTTTCTTTCATTGCATCATGCCATTCACTTAATTGTTTCGTTGCGAACTCACGTGCTCTCATAGCGTGGTGATAATACGTACAATATTGTAATTCAAATGGAGACATATACCACTTCGCTTCTGATTCTACAAGAAACTCTTCTAATATCTCACCATCATTTTCCCAACGGTCGGATATATTTGTATAATGTTTTTTTAAATCTTCTTCTGTATAAGTCTCCTCTTTCACCGTTTTTTGATGCAACGTCCCGAGCGTTTGAAACATCTTATGGTATTGATCATTATCTTCGCCATTTCCTTCCGCACGTTCTAACCAAGGCATTAAATAATAGCTATACGCCCCATCACTTAAAACATAATTCCCGTCCGTCGTGTGATAGATAGGTACATAATTCGAAAAACCTTTCTCCTTCAAATATTGAATATGGTGTAAAAAATTATTCCGCTCTAATTTTCTATCTTGTATTTTCTTTAACGCATACGGACCTTGATTCGTATAAATTTTCATTACACTTCCGTGCTCTTCCATATGCTGAGTGTCCAATCTATATTGCCTCACAATGGGTTCATAGCGATTTCGTAATTCAATATCCATACGAATAACCCTTTCTTATTCAAAACATAGCTTCTAGGAGAAGAAAAGAGGTGAGTGAAAAAACTCACTCACTTATTTCACTGTTGCTTTTGAAACAGGAATATATATAATTTGCCCTGTAGTTAAATATATATCTTCTGATTGATTTACACGATATAAGCTTTGTACAGTCGTTTCATAACGTTCTGCAACCGATTCAATTGTATCTCCTTCTTGTACGAAGTACATTCTTAACTTCGTAAATTCTTCTTCTGGTTCTTTCGTAAATAATTTCGTTAAATAAAGTGCATTTTCATCTCGCTGTGAATATGCTTCTTCCTCTGGCTCTTCCTGCTTTTTCGCTTTTTCTTTCTTGAAATTTTTCCGCCCGAACAATTCAAATTGTGGCGTCTTTTCTTGCTCCTCTTCACGCTCCACAAGTTCATGTTCTTCTAATTCCTCTTCTTCTATTTCTTGCTCTTTTCTTTCTTCTAACTGAAACGGCTCAAATGCATAATCTTCCCATCCATCTGATTCTTTATAGGCTGGTACCTCTTCGTGCGGCGCAGGTCTACTTTCATCTTCTTCAGCTGAATCAGCTTCCAACTCGGCATACACAGTCTCTTCCTCTTCATCCTCGGTTCTTTCTTCGTCACATAAACCTGTAATAGATATATCCGCTAATAGTTGTAAGCAACCATTTTCCTTTAATTCATAATCAAATTCCTCGATTGATACATATAATTCTTCAATTACTTTCACTCGATTTCTTGGAATTGATATTTCGAGCGGAAAGGAATGGACAAGCTCATTAACCCCGTCTGCCCTTGTTTCTACATAATCAATTGCCTTTGCTGGTGATAGCTCTCTTAATGAATAAGCTGAATCATCTTGCCTTGCAACATACTCTCCCGTTAAATCTAATTGCCCCCTCACGATAACTTCATGATCGAGCTCCTCTATCTCAACGTCTGGATCTAACGAAATTGACAAAAGTTCTTCGACTTCCTGTCCCTTCTGGAACCAAACAGATTCTTTTAATGAAAATCGTAATGAATGATCTGTTGCCACTTCTTTTCCCCCTCCCAAACTATATGTCATTACAGATTTATGTTCCCTAAGGCTACTTTATGAATAAAAAAAATCGCTCCCCTAATGGAAAGCGATTTTCTCTAAGAAATTATGCCTTTAATTTTGACATTGCAATTTCGGCCGCCGCAATTGTCGCCTCAATATCTGCATCACTATGTGCTGTCGATAAGAATAAACCTTCAAATTGAGAAGGTGGTAAAAATACACCTTGTTCTACCATTTCACGATAGTAAGCTGCAAAGAATTCTAAGTTTGAAGATTTTGCTGCATCATAATTAATAACTTGCTCATCTGTAAAGAAAATACCAATCATAGAACCTGCACGATTAATGTGATGCGGGATATTATGCTTTTCAGCTGCCTTACGTAGTCCAGCCTCTAACATTTCTGCTTTACGCTCAAATTCCACATATGATTCTGGCGTTAACTGCACTAACGTTTCATAACCTGCTGTCATTGCAAGTGGATTACCCGATAATGTTCCAGCTTGGTAAATCGGTCCGCTTGGTGCAACTTGACGCATAATCTCTGCCTTCCCACCGTATGCTCCTACCGGCAAGCCACCACCGATTACTTTACCTAAACAAGTTAAGTCAGGAGTTACACCGTAGTAACCTTGTCCACAATTATAAGCAACACGGAATCCTGTCATTACTTCATCAAAAATAAGTAGTGCACCGTTTTGCTCTGTCACTTCACGAAGTCCTTCTAAAAACCCTGGTTGAGGGGGAACAACACCCATATTCCCTGCCACTGGTTCTACAATTATACAAGCGATGTCATCACCGAATTGTTCGAAAGCATATTTTACACTTTCTAAATCGTTATACGCTACTGTAATCGTATTTTTCGCTACACCTTCTGGTACACCAGGGCTATCTGGTAAACCTAGCGTTGCTACACCCGAACCTGCTTTAATCAATAAAGAATCACCATGACCGTGATAACAACCAATGAATTTCAAAATTTTGTTACGTCCAGTGTAACCACGAGCTAAACGTAGCGCGCTCATTGTCGCCTCTGTTCCAGAGTTAACCATACGCACAATCTCAATTGATGGTACACGCTCGATAACAAGCTGCGCTAATTTATTTTCAATTTCTGTTGGTGCACCAAAGCTTGTTCCTTTTTCAGCAACAGCTTTTAAAGCCTCAACAACACGATCATTCGCATGACCATGAATTAAAGGTCCCCACGATAATACGTAATCGATGTATTCATTCCCATCGATATCATATACTTTAGAGCCTTTTCCGCGCTCCATAAACAGCGGATTCATACCAACAGACTTAAAAGCACGGACAGGGCTGTTTACGCCTCCAGGCATTAAATTTTGAGCCTCTTCAAACGCCGCAATCGATTTATCAAATTTTTTCATTATTTAGCGCCTCCTTCTTGTAACCATCTTGCTGCATCTTTTGCATGATACGTAATAATTAAGTCTGCTCCTGCGCGTTTCATGCTAATTAATTTCTCAAGTACAACTTCTTTTTCATTAATCCAACCATTTTGTGCTGCTGCTTTAATCATCGAATATTCACCACTTACGTTATAAGCAACGACTGGTAAGTTAAAGTTATTTTTCACATCACGAACGATATCTAGATAAGAAAGAGCTGGCTTTACAATTAAGAAGTCGGCCCCTTCCATTACATCTGATTCTGCTTCACGGAATGCTTCCATACGGTTCGCTGGGTCCATTTGATATGTTTTACGGTCACCAAACTGCGGTGCACCATGTGCTGCATCACGGAACGGTCCGTAAAATGCTGATGAATATTTCACAGCGTACGACATAACTGGTACGTGCGCGAAACCATTTTCATCTAATGCATGGCGAATTGCTGTTACGAATCCGTCCATCATGTTAGATGGTGCAATAATGTCTGCCCCTGCTTTCGCTTGACTTACAGCTGTTTTTGCAAGAGCTGCAAGAGACTCATCATTTAAAATAACGCCATCTTCAATAACACCGCAATGACCATGGCTTGTAAATTGACATAAACATGTATCTGCAACTACTACTAGCTCTGGGAACTCATCTTTAATTTGCTTAATTGCACGCTGTACAATTCCATGCTCACAATATGCCGATGATCCAACTTCGTCCTTTTCAGCAGGTAAACCAAATACAATAACAGAACGAATACCTAAATCAACGACCTCTTGCATTTCAGCTTGCAATAAATCTAAAGACATTTGATATACGCCTGGCATAGAAGGAACTTCATTACGAGTATTTTCTCCTTCTAATACAAAAATAGGGTAAATAAAATCTTCTGTATGTAAAAATGTTTCACGTACAAGCGCACGCATGCCCCCGCTTTGTCTTAAACGACGATGACGATTAAATTGTAAAGAATTCATAGATTTCTATCCCCATTCTTTTATTTTATAGATTCACAAATGCATTGCAGTAATGCTTCTACAGTGTACTCTTTTGGCACAATAACATGTGAAAAATAGAGGTTCGCCTCTTTTTCCGTAATAGGCCCTATACAAGCAATTGTACATTTTTTCGTCCATTCTCTCCAGTTTGTACCCTCAAGTAAACGAACAAAACTATCAACAGTTGAAGGGCTCGTAAATGTAATAATATTTACTTCCCCTAATTTCAATGCTGTTATAAGTTCTTGTTTTTTCTCTACATTCACCTTCGTACCATATACAATTAACTCATCTAGAAAAACACCAAACTCCCTAAGTTTAACCGGGATTACATCTCTTGCTAAATTCCCTTTCGGAAATAAAATACGCTCGTTTCCACTTAACTCTTTTAGAAACTCTTCGGCAAATGTTTCTGCAACAAACGAGGTCGGAACAAAATGAACTTGATAGCCCCTTTTTTCTAACTCTAATTTTGTTTTCACGCCTACCGCAGCGATTTTAATAGTTAATGGTATTTTTGTTTCTAAACCATCTAGAAAAAAAGCTACACCATTTTTACTCGTGAAAATAACCCAGTCATACGAATGTAGCTGCCCTGCTATGTGTTGAATTTGCCTATGAGACGTACCTTCCATACGCAAAAGCGGAATTTCCAATGGAATTCCGCTCCTTTCTTTCACTGCTACACTCATTTGTTTCGCTTGGTGCTGGGCACGTGTAATCAATACTGTTTTGCCAGCGAGAGCGTTCATATTTATTGTTGCTCCTTATTTGCAGCAAGGATGAGCTCTTTTGCTCCTTGTTTAATTAAACGGTCCGCAGCCTCTAATCCAACTTGCTTCGGATCATTACCTACTACTATCTCTTTCAATAAAACAGAACCGTCCATAGAACCGACAAGCGCTGTTAATTCGATTGCATCATTTTCTTTAAGAGTTGCATATCCAGCGATTGGAACTTGGCATCCACCTTCAAGTTTATGAAGAAATACTCGTTCAGCAGCCACTGTTCTTTCTGTTACTGCATCATTAATATGCGCTAACAACTGAAGTAAATCCGTATCATCCTCACGACATTCAATCGCTAATGCACCTTGTCCTACGGCTGGTACACATAACGTTTCATCTAAATGTTCTGTAATAACTTCTCCGTCCCAGCCCATTCTCTGTAATCCAGCTGTCGCTAAAATAATTGCATCGTAATCTTCATCTTTTAACTTACGTAAGCGTGTATCGATATTCCCGCGAATCCATTTCACTTGTAAATCTGGTCTCGCAGCTAGTAGTTGTGCACTACGTCTCAAACTACTCGTTCCTAAGATCGCGCCTTCTGCTAAGTCTTTAAACGATTCTCCGTTTTTAGAAATAAAAGCATCACGAGGGTCAACGCGCTTTGGCGTACAACCAATCGTTAATCCATCTGGAAGTACAGCTGGCATATCTTTCATACTATGTACAGCCATATCAATTTCTTTCGTAAGTAACGCATGTTCAATTTCCTTTACAAATAAACCTTTTCCGCCTACTTTTGAAAGAGTAACATCTAAAATAACATCACCTTTTGTGACGATTTCTTTCACTTCAAATTCATATGGTAAACCAAGCGCTTTTAATTGATCAATAAACCAATTAGTTTGTGTTAATGCTAGTTTACTCTTTCGTGAACCTACAATAATTTTGCGCATAATTCTCTCTCCTCATTATAAATACCAAAAGTGGAAATTAGATAAACTGCTTAATAGAAAAATGTTAACTAGCATTACGAGAAATGCCCCGATATTCCACTGCACAATTTTCTTACCTTGCAACACATCTGCTGCTCGTAAATATAAGCCCACGCAATATACAAATAGAACGACAAAAGACCCAATTACTTTCGTATCATACCAATGGAAATTATCCAATTTTGTATATCCCCATATGCATCCTAATATAATTGCTAATAAGAAAAACGGAACAGAAAATAAATTTAATCCGTAAGACATAGATTCAAGCTTCGGCAAATTTCCTAATCTTCTTAATCTCGCATTCCACTTTTTCTTTTTTAATAGTCGGTATTGCAATAAATACATAATAGAAAAAATAAACGATACAGTAAACGTTGCATAAGAAATAATCGCCATACCGACATGCACGTATACAAGTTCTGAAACTAATTGCTCTGCAAGTACTGGCGACATCTTCCCGAGCGGTGTAAAAATAGAAAAAGCGCTTACGCCAAATGCTACAACATTTGTAAAAAAGACTAAAAAGTCAATACGCATAAATCGATTAATGACTAATGACATCGTAATCAATAACCAAACATAAAAATAAATCCCTGATAATAAAGTTAAAATAGGATTCGTTTCTGAATCTGTAGCCCTAAGCAACATAAAGATAGACTGCAGAACCCATACAATCGAAAGTAACCAAAAAGCAAAGCGGTTCGCCTTTCGGTTACTTTGGAAATAATCTATAAAATATAAACTAATGCTACAAGCATATAAAATAATTGCAATATGATAAATAATACTGTTATTTAAAAAACTCATCCGATCATCCTTCCAAGTTATAAAGATGGAACGGATGGTGTCCACGCTCTTTTATGTTCTACTTCTTCCGTATTTCCCGCTTCTTCCACTTCTAAATCAAAAATCTTCGCAAATAAAGCTAATTTTTCGCCAGCTCCCTCTTCAACAGCTAATTCTTTAGCTACTAAAATTGGGTCTTTTAACAATTGGTTAATAATACTTTTCGTATGTTTACTAATTACTTTTTTCTCACGATCACTAAGGTTTGGTATTTTTCGCTCAAGACTTTCCATCGTATCACTTTGAATTGCTAGCGCTTTATCACGAAGAGCTGATATTAACGGTACAACACCTAGCGTACTTAACCACGTTTTAAATAAAACCATTTCTTCTTCAATCATAAATTGAATTTTCTCTGCTTCTTTTAAACGTTCAGCACGGTTTGCTTCAACTACACCTTGCAGATCGTCGATATCATATAAGAAAGAGCCTTCTAATTCATCAATCGCTGGATCAATATCACGTGGTACTGCAATATCAACCATAAATAACGGACGACCAGAGCGCATTCTCTCTACTTTTGTCATCATTTCTTTCGTAATGACATATTCTGATGCACCCGTTGAACTAATTAAAATATCCGCTTCTAATAATGCACATTGCAATTCACTTAAAGGCTTTGCATGTCCCATATATTTCTCAGCCATCACTTCCGCTTTCGTAAGCGTCCTATTCATAACCGTTACTTTACGAGCTCCACTTCCGTATAAGTTTTGCAGTGCAAGTTCACCCATCTTACCCGCACCAAGAATAAGTACATGACAATCTGTTAAATCGCCAAATATTTTCTTCCCGAGCTCAACAGCAGCATAACTAACAGACATCGCACTTTCACCAATCGTTGTTTCTGAGTGCGCACGTTTTGCTAACGTAACCACTTGCTTAAACAACTCATTAAAAATTGTACCTGTCGCTTTTACTTGTTGTGCTTCTAAAAAGCTATCTTTTATTTGACCTAAAATTTGCGTCTCTCCAACAACCATAGAATCCAAACCGCACGTTACGCGGAATAAATGATCTATTGCGCCATCTTGTTCAAAAATAGACAAGTATGGTGCGATTTCTTCTATTTCAAGCTGAAACCAATCAGCTAAAAACTTCTTAATGTAATACCGTCCCGTGTGTAATTGATCGACAACAGCGTAAATCTCAGTGCGATTACAAGTTGATACAATGACATTTTCTAGCACGCTCTTTTGGTTTTGTAATATAGTCATTGCTTGCTCTAGCTCTGCTGCCTGAAATGTGAGTTTCTCACGAAATTCTACAGGGGCTGTTCGATAATTTACACTAACAACAAGAATATGCACGCAGCATGTCCCCCTTCACCCGTTTTATCACTTTATCTACTATCATAATACAACTTTCCTCTTATGAATCTGACAATCGTGTGAACAACTGATTATTTTTTATTTATTCTCCATATGTAATAAAGGAGCTTCAGTAAGATTAATAAAGAACTTTCTACTTTATAATAATTATAAAATAACAACTCTATTTGTACGTTACCAAAAAAAGTCCTCATAATCAAGTGATGGAAACTATTCCATATTAATTATAACATCATCTTTTCTATCTTCTTTCATCATGAAGGAAAATATGTATGATTGTTCCAAAATATAGTACTCACTTTCTCGATGCAATGCATTTGACATTGTATTTCTTTTTCGTTATATTGGTTTTACAAAATTAAATTGTGCACAATTTAAAAATACAAGGAGTTGCCTATGAAAGAAAATCCTTTGCATCTAGATAACCAACTTTGTTTTTCTATTTACGCTTGTTCTAGAGAGGTTACCCGTTTTTACCGCCCCTATTTAGAAGAAATGGGCATTACGTATCCCCAGTACATTACTTTACTCGTACTCTGGGAACAAGACGGACTAACAGTAAAAGAAATTGGAGAACGTCTATTTTTAGATTCTGGTACTTTAACACCTATGTTAAAACGTATGGAATCATTAAAACTTGTACAACGTGTTCGTTCAAAAGAAGACGAGCGAAAAGTTTGTATTGAATTAACAAAACAAGGTAAAGATTTAAAAGAAATAGCTTGTTCATTACCAACAACGATGGCTACAAATTTAGGCATTACAGAGCAAGAATATCATTCTTTATTAATCCAATTAAACACGTTAATTGAAACAATGAAAAAAATTAATGACAGAAAAGGGGAATAAACATGGATAAATTATATACTGCTTCAGTAACAGCAACAGGTGGAAGAAACGGTAAGGTAGTTTCAGATGATGGCATATTAAATCTTGATGTAAAAATGCCAAAAGCACTAGGTGGCGCAGGCGGAGAAGCAACAAATCCAGAACAATTATTTGCAGCTGGTTATGCAGCTTGCTTTGATAGTGCATTACAACTTGTAATTCGTACAAAACGTATGAAGGTGGAAAGTACAGAAGTGACTGCACACGTTTCTATCGGTAAAGATACAGATGGTGGTTTCGGACTATCTGCTGTACTTGACGTACATGTTGCTGGTGTTTCTCATGCCGAAGCACAAGAACTTGTAGAAGCCGCTCACGGTGTATGTCCTTACTCTAAAGCAACAAGAGGAAATATTGAAGTTACATTAAACGTACGCTAAAAGTTTAGTAAATAAAAAAAAACGCGCGACATTCGTCACGCGTTTTTTGTTTTTGTCATTTTATGAATTGCTTTCCATGCTTCTTCTTTTCCAAGTCCTGTTTCAGAAGAGAATAGAACGATTTCATCGCCAATTTCAACAGCAAGCGTTTCTTTTACAACTTTTAAATGCTTTTGCCATTTCCCTTTCGGAATTTTATCGGCTTTCGTTGCAATAATAATTGTTGGGATTTCATAATGCTTTAAGAAATCATACATCATAATGTCATCTTTTGTTGGTTGGTGACGTAAATCAACTACTAATACAGCTGCGTCTAATTGCGTACGTGTTGTAAAGTAAGTTTCAATCATTCTGCCCCATGCCGCGCGCTCTGTTTTAGATACTTTCGCATATCCATAACCTGGAACGTCAACAAAATGCATCATTTCATTGATTAAGAAAAAGTTCAGCGTTTGCGTTTTTCCTGGTTTAGAAGAAATACGTACTAACTTTTTACGATTTAAAATTTTATTAATAAAGGAAGACTTCCCGACATTAGAACGACCTGCTAAGGCAATTTCTGGTAAATCACTGTCTGGATATTGTTCCGGTTTAACGGCACTAATTACAATATCTGCTTTTGTTACTTTCATTGTTTCACTCCTACTAATGCGTGCTCCAATACTTCGTCTAAATGAGATGCAAGCACAAACGTAAGGTTTTCTTTTACGCTCTCTGGAATATCATCTAAATCTTTCTCATTTTCCGCCGGTAAAATAATTTTTGTTAATCCCGCGCGGTGAGCACTTAATGTTTTTTCTTTCAAACCACCAATCGGTAATACACGACCACGAAGTGTAATTTCACCTGTCATACCAACTTCTTTACTTACAGGAATACCCGTTAGTGCAGAAATAAGTGCCGTTGCCATCGTAATACCTGCTGATGGTCCATCTTTTGGAACTGCTCCTTCTGGAACATGAATATGAATATCGTTTTTCTCATGGAAATCCGGATCAATATGAAGTTCTTCTGCACGAGAACGAATATAGCTAAACGCGGCTTGTGCGGATTCTTTCATAACATCCCCAAGTTTCCCTGTTAAAATTAATTTCCCTTTTCCTGGCGCTACAGACACTTCAATTGCAAGTGTATCGCCGCCCGCTGCTGTGTAAGCTAAACCTGTTGCCATACCAACTTGGTCTGTTTTTTCAGCTTGACCATAACGGAATATATGCTTACCAAGTAAATCAACAATATTTTTCTCTGTTACAACAATGCGCTTGCGTTCTGCTGTAACGATAATTTTTGCTGCTTTACGGCAAACTTTTGCAATTTGACGCTCTAACGTACGAACACCAGCCTCGCGTGTATAATAACGAATAATTTCAAGAAGCGCTTCATCACGTACTTGCAAATTACCTTTTCGCAAACCGTGCTCTTTTAATTGTTTCGGCAATAAATGCTCACGAGCAATGTGCACCTTTTCAAGTTCTGTATAACCAGCAATTGAAATGATTTCCATACGGTCAAGCAATGGGCCCGGAACACTTGCAAGTGTATTAGCAGTTGCAACGAACATAACTTTCGATAAATCATATGGCTCTTCAATGTAATGATCACTGAAGTTATGGTTTTGTTCTGGATCTAACACTTCAAGTAACGCCGCTGATGGGTCTCCCCTGAAATCGTTAGACATTTTATCAATCTCATCTAATAAGAAGACTGGATTAACTGTTTTCGCCTTCTTCATACCTTGAATAATACGTCCTGGCATCGCTCCTACATATGTACGACGGTGACCACGAATTTCAGATTCATCACGCACACCCCCAAGAGAAACACGTACAAAATTGCGGTTTAACGATGTTGCGATAGAACGAGCTAACGAAGTTTTCCCAACCCCAGGAGGTCCTACTAGACAAAGAATTGGCCCTTTTAATGAATTCGTTAACTTCTGTACAGCTAAATATTCAAGTACTCGCTCTTTCACTTTTTCAAGACCGTAATGATCTTTATTTAAAATTTCTTCCGAATGAGTGAGGTCAATCATATCCTCTGTTGCTGTTGTCCATGGGAGAGCTAATAACCAATCAATATAATTATGAATGACACCACTCTCAGCAGAACTTACAGGTAATTTTTCATAACGATCTAATTCTTTCAGTGCAGCCTTCATTGTTTCTTCAGGCATTCCCGACTGTTCAATTTTCTCACGAAGTTCTTCAACTTCCCCGCCCTTGCCTTCTTTATCACCAAGTTCAGTTTGAATTGCCTTCATTTGCTCACGTAAGAAATATTCTTTTTGCGTGCGCTCCATTGAACGTTTCACTTTTTGTCCAATTTTCTTTTCTAGGCTAAGTAACTCTTGTTCATCTTGAATAATTGAAATAAGTGTATGTAGTCGTTCTTTCACAGATACAATCTCTAAAATCTCTTGTTTCTGCTTCGTTTTAATCGGTAAGTGAGAAGCAATTAAATCAGCTAGTCTTCCCGGTTCTTCTACATCAGCTACCGTTGCAAATGTTTCATTTGAAACTTTTTTCGAAACTTTAATATATTGTTCGAAATGCTCCAGTAACGTACGCATAAGAGCCTTCTCTTCTAAATCATCTTCTACTTCTTCCGTTACCGTTTTAATAGAAACTTGCACTATATTTTCTTCTTCGATAAACTCTACTACTTCTGCTCTATGTAAACCTTCTACAAGGACACGAAGCGTACCGTTCGGCAATTTTAACATTTGCTTCACTTTCGCCACTGTACCTACACTATATATGTCATCTTCTTTCGGATCGTCGATATTCATTTCTTTTTGCATTGCTAAAAAGATGATATTTTCATCCATTGCCGCCTGCTCTAGTGCTTGTATCGATTTATCACGTCCTACATCAAGATGCAGAACCATCGTTGGATATACGAGAATGCCTCTTAATGGTAGGAGGGGCACAATTCTTTCATTCGTATTCATACTAGACATAGCACCTCCATAATAAATTAAACTCCTGTTCAACTATTTTATATTACAATACATCTAGATGCAATTGCAGAGATTCTTCGCAATTGTTAATCCCCTGTTTTTTTGTGCCTCACGAAAAGAAAAAAGACTCCGCTTAAGCATACAAACTTAAACGAAGTCTGGCAAATTTTTATTATTGTATATTCTCACATTGATTGTGCATCTGTTTCGTCCAAATCATTATGTGCATCAAGCTCACGATGCATATTTTCCTGCATAAATGTTAATTCAAATACTTCTTTTAATTTGCGAACAGGAATGATCTCAATTCCCTTTATTGTATACAAAAATGGTTGCATGTTTTCAGCCGGAATGATGACTTTCTTAGCTCCCGCTTTTTTCGCAGCTTTTATTTTTGCGTACACACCACCAATAGGCTTCACTTCTCCGTGGATACTTATCTCACCTGTCATCGCTACTTCATTATTCACATACGTACGATGCACTGCTGAATAGACACCTGTTGCCATAGCAATACCTGCTGAAGGACCATCAATCGGGATACCACCAGGAAAATTAATATGTATATCATACCCTTCTGGCAACACATCTAGAGAACGAAGTACTGTTAACACATTATCAACAGAACCTTTCGCCATACTTTTACGGCGGATTGATTTCGTTTGATTTCCAATACTTTCCTCTTCTACAATTCCAGTGACATTTACTGATCCTTTATCTTTCGCAGGAATAGCTGTTACCTCAATTTCTAATAACGCACCTGTATTCGGCCCATATACAGCAAGCCCGTTCACAAGACCGATTCTCGGAATTGGATAAATACGTTTTTCGTACTTTGGTGTAAGCTGACTAGAATGAACAACCCATTCAATATCTTCATCTTTAATGAAAGGTCGTTCTTCATTTATCGCCATACCAGCAGAAATTTGCACGAGATTAATTGCTTCTCGCCCATTTCTTGCATACATTCCAATCATTTCGATACCGTTCTCACCTACTTGCATCTCCACTTTGTCAGCTGCATTTTTCGCTACTTTTTGAATTTCTTCTGTATCTAACTCACGGAAGAACACTTCTAAACAACGCGACCTAATTGCAGGAGGAATTTCCTCTGGTGAACGTGTCGTTGCACCAACTAAGCGAAAATCTGCAGGTAAACCTTTTTGAAAAATATCATGTATATACGTTGGAATCATCGAATTTTCTTCACTATAATACGCACTTTCCAAAAACACTTTCCGATCTTCTAACACTTTTAGCATTTTATTCATTTGAATTGGATGTAATTCACCAATCTCATCAATGAACAAAATACCACCATGCGCATCTGTTACAGCCCCTTTTTTCGGTTGCGGGATACCCGCTTGTCCCATTGCACCTGCTCCTTGATAAATAGGATCATGCACTGAACCAATTAATGGATCCGCAATACCACGCTCATCAAACCTAGCTGTCGTCGCATCAAGTTCGATAAATGTTGCATTTGTACGAAATGGAGATTTCGGATTTCGTTTCGCTTCTTCTAATACAAGGCGTGCTGCCGCTGTCTTTCCGACACCTGGCGGACCGTATATGATCACATGTTGCGGATTAGGACCACAAAGAGCCGCTTTTAACGACTTAATCCCGTCTTCTTGCCCTACAATGTCTATAAAGGATGTAGGACGTACCTTTTCCGCAAGCGGCTCTGTTAAAGAAACCTCACGCATTTTACGAAGCTGCTCTAATTCTTTTTTCGATTCTCGATCAATTGAAACTTTTTGTGTTCGCTGATTTCGAAGTAAATGCCAAAAATACAATCCGACAATTACGCCAAAAACAAGTTGAACAAGTAAAAATATATTTGTCCAGCTCATAATTCATTTCCTCCCGCTATGTTTTACCTTTTAGTATTTCCTGGGAGGAATAGTGCTAAACATAAAGAAAAACAGCAATTATAAAAATTGCTGTTTCTTCTTCGCATTATGCAGATGTTTTTGTATCAAGTACAGTACCGTCTTGTAACACCAATTTCGGCGGTTCATTATCAGCTACTGTTTCTTTCGTAAGAATACACTTCTCGATATCTTTGCGAGATGGAAGTTCGAACATTACATCAAGCATCAAGCCTTCAATAATAGAACGAAGTCCACGAGCACCTGTTTTACGTTCAATTGCTTTTTTCGCAATCTCAACTAGTGCACCCTCTTCAAACTCTAACTCAACATCGTCAAGCTCCAATAATTTTTGGAATTGCTTAACAAGTGCATTTTTCGGTTTAGTTAAAATATCTACAAGAGCATCTTCATCAAGCGGCTCTAGGTTCGCAATAACTGGAAGACGACCGATAAACTCCGGAATTAAACCGAATCTTAAAAGATCCTCTGGTAAAACGTGAGATAAAACATGCTTCTCATTTACATCAGCATTTTTCTTCTCAGCACCAAATCCAATTACTTTCTCACCAAGGCGACGTTTAATAATAGGCTCGATGCCATCAAACGCTCCACCACAAATGAATAGGATGTTCGTTGTATCAATTTGAATAAACTCTTGATGCGGGTGCTTACGACCACCTTGAGGTGGAACGCTCGCTACAGTACCTTCTAAAATTTTCAGAAGTGCCTGCTGTACACCTTCACCAGATACATCACGTGTAATTGATGGATTTTCGGACTTACGTGCCACTTTATCAATCTCATCAATATAAATAATTCCTTTTTCCGCTTTTTCTACATCGTAATCAGCCGCTTGAATTAGTTTTAGTAAGATGTTTTCTACATCTTCCCCAACGTATCCAGCTTCTGTTAAAGATGTTGCGTCCGCGATTGCAAATGGAACATTTAAAATACGCGCTAATGTTTGTGCCAATAATGTTTTACCACTACCAGTTGGCCCAATAAGTGAAATATTACTCTTCGCTAATTCTACATCATCAATTTTGCTGTTAGAATTAATGCGTTTGTAATGGTTATATACCGCTACCGCTAGTGCTTTTTTCGCGTTATCTTGTCCGATGACATACTCATCTAAGATTTCACGAATTTCTACCGGTTTCGGTACATCTTTGAATTCTACTTCTTCGTCCTTCGCAAGCTCCTCTTGTACAATTTCAGTACAAAGCTCGATACACTCGTCACAAATGTAAACACCTGGACCTGCAACTAACTTTCGAACTTGCGTTTGTGTTTTACCACAGAAAGAACATTTTAATTGACCTTTTTCATCATTAAATTTAAACATATTTTCACACCCCTTACAAAGTGCTAACCTCTTGCCTTCGTATGTACACGATAAATGTATCGTATGTAAATACATATTATGTCACTACGTAGCGAGAAATACAAATAATATGACTAGTTATGTACAAATAAAAAAATTTTAAAACTTTTGAAATATGTATATTCGACTTACAAAGGCACTTTTCCTTCTTCATCGAAAAGTTTTATAAATATATTTCTATATTTATAAAACAAGGCACGATTAAAATCGCGCCTTGTTATTTTATTATGCAGCGTTGTCTACTAAGAAGTCTACAGCTTTACGCACTTTAAGATCTTCAGATAAAGCGTCTACGCTTCCAAGAGCTTGCTTGATAGCGTCTACTGGCATACCGTACATTTCAGCCATTTTTTCAACTTCTGCAGTTACTTCTTCTTCAGTAACTTCGATGTTTTCAGCTTCAATGATAGCTTCAAGAACAAGATTGATTCTTACACGTTTTTGTGCATCCTCTTTCATTTGCTCTTTTAATTTGTCAGCGTCAGTACCTGTGAATTGGTAGTAAAGCTCAAGGTTCATACCTTGTTGGCTTAAACGTTGCTCGAATTCACGAACCATACGATCTAACTCAGTGTCGATCATAGCTTCTGGAATGTCGATTTCAGCGTTAGCAGCAGCTAATTCTACTACTTCGTCACGTACTTTGTGCTCAGCTTCGTGCTTTTTGCCTTCTTCTAAGTTTGTACGAAGTTTTGTTTTTAATTCATCAAGAGTTGCAACTTCTTCGTCAGCATCTTTAGCGAACTCGTCGTTTAACTCAGGAAGTTCTTTTGTTTTGATTTCGTGAATTGTTACTTTGAATGTTGCTGGTTTACCAGCTAATTCAGCAGCATGGTACTCTTCTGGGAATGATACTTCAACTTCTTTAGAATCACCAGATTTAAGACCAATTACTTGCTCTTCGAAACCTGGGATGAAAGTACCAGAACCGATTGCAAGAGAATAGTTTTCGCCTTTTCCGCCTTCAAATGCTTCGCCATCAACGAAACCTTCGAAGTCGATTACAGCTGTATCACCATCTGCAGCAGTTCCGTCTTCTTTAACAACTAGTTCAGCTTGACGCTCTTGTAAAGCTTTTACTTCGTTCTCTACATCCTCGTCAGTTACAGTTGTTTCAACTTTTTCTACTGCTAAACCTTTGTAATCACCTAATTTAACTTCAGGTTTTACAGTAACTTTTGCAGTGAAAATTAAGTTTTGGCCTTTTTCGAATTTCTCGATGTCAATCTCAGGATGAGCAACTGGGAAGATACCAGCTTCATCGATTGCTTCACCGTATGCTTTTGGTAAGATGATATCTAAAGCATCTTGGTATAAAGATTCAATACCAAAGCGTTGTTCGAATAATGGACGAGGCATTTTCCCTTTACGGAAACCTGGTACATTAATTGTTTTTACTACTTTTTTGAATGCAGCGTCGATAGAGTTATTTACTTCTTTAGCATCAACTTCGATTGTTAAAACGCCAACGTTACCTTCTAATTTTTCCCATTTTGTAGACATTTATTCTTTCCCTCCAACTATAATAATGTATGCACATACCTCTATAGATCAAAATTTTTATTATCTCTTTCTTGAAATAACAAATGTACAAATAACCCTCTAGCAAAAAGCTTTCAGATACAATGTTCCAATCTACTAATTGTCTAAAAGACAACTACGGTATATTTTGTTCGAGACTAATATGAAACATATTAAGTAAGAGAATTATACTCCTCTTCTCTTACAAACAGGCAGATTTCTGCCTTTTGCAACCCTTACATTATAACATAGAATGTGCTCGTTTCAATAACTGAACGATTCTTTTTCATAATTATACGGGCAAATACCCTTCTCTTTCAATGCGCAGTAACCATTGATAGGCAATATGAAATTCCTCAAACTCAATATTGTACGCTGTCATAAGTTCTTCTTCATCAATAGCCAATCCGAAACGCTTTCTTCCAATTCTCTCTAAGACAGCAGCCCAAATTTCTACTTTATCCATTAATAGAGGGAACGGAAAAATGCTAATTTGTAATTCTTTCCAGTATGTAACCATCGTACTAAATATATCTGGATAATTTTGCTCTAATCGGTTTGAGAATTTATGTATAATTTTATCGGATTGCTCCTCATTATGACCTGTAAATGCTGGAATCACCTTTATCGTATTTCCAAACTTCTCTACTTCTATCTCTTCTTCTATTTGATTTTCTACCATTTTATACAAAATAGAAGTTTTTAAATAAGGGTGCTGATCTTCGTCTATTAAAAATTTCTTTAAAGTAGGAAGTGCGAGATCCAGGTCTTTTAACGAAAGTTTCTGGATCACTCTTAGCTTTTGACCAAAGTTTTCTCCAAAAAGCCCATCGGTAAATTCTTCTAATTCAAAATTCGAATCCACTAGCGGTGTATCTTCTTCATTCAGCATCCCTTGCGCAAACAAAGCAAGCTGCGCCAATTTTTCCTTTTGCTCAGGAATTATATCTTTCGTTTGCAAAACTTCCTCAACAGTTTCAATGACACCTTCATAATCATTTGTTTGAACTAAAATAGTTACATACGTTTCAAGAATATCACCAAATAATACAGCTCCTGTTTCAAGCAACTGCTCACATTTTTCTTTCGCTTCTTCCATACGTTTTAATTCTAGCAAACAAATAACGGAAGCTAATTCTGTTTGTTCCGTTTCTGCATTATACTGACGTAATATTTCAAAGCAGCGCAATGCATCTTCGAATTCCCGCTCTTTCAACGCTAAAAAACCTTTATCAATATAGCGTTCTGATAGTTGCGGAAACAATACGACCGTATTTTCTTTTTTATCCATACGTCCGCCTCTTTTTCTAGATTTTAATGATCTTCAAAGTAAATATATCAAATGCGTAATGAGAACACAACATTCCAAAATTATTTATTTGAAATATAGGAATATTCTATTTTCATAACAAAAAAGCAACAAACTTCTAAATGAAATTCATTTTTCACAAACAAAAACCCTCAGCAACAGACGGCAGAGGGTTCATCATTAATGGAAAGCTTTTATAATTGTGGGGTATATAACAAGGGTAATAATTTGGAGAACAATAATTGCCATAACAATCATGCTAAAATAGAAGATTGGTTTACTTCGCTTCATTAAAAACATAATAATAAGCATCGTACAAGCAAACAAACTTAAAAAGAACAAACTCGTTGTCGAACTAAGTATACCACTTGGGACAAAGAACAATAAAACTACACTACAAGTACCTATAATTCCAAATAACCATTCCATTCATTCACTCATTCCCTTTCCCTCTCATGGCAGTTTTTTCTACGCTACTAAATGTTTTACAACATCAATTACATATGTTAACTTTTCATACGCCACAAACCCAAAAGCTACTGTTAAACCCGTTACGATTAATCCTTTCATCATCTCTTCCTCCTCATTTATCGTTGTTATCTTCATTATATAAGATTAGTAATTTGTTACCATCGAACTTCCTTACACTTACCTTACAGAGTTGTAAGATTTCAAAAATAAGTTTAAAATCATGTTAATGTATTTTTGTACAATTAAGAATTTAATTTACAAGGGGGATTATATATGTTCAAAAAAATGGCAGCTGACGTTTTAGGATTAAGCGATGTAGGTTCCGTTATCACACCAAAAGATTACGATAAGGTCGATGCTGATGATTACGTAATGCATGAAGATGGGGAGAAAATTTACTTTCTTATTAAATCAAAATCGGATGAATATTGCTTTACAAACAAAGGATTAATTCACTTAGATGGTACAAGTGCCACAAGCAAAAAACGTACATTACGCCGCTTTAGCTATAGTAAATATCAAATTAAAAACGTAGCACTTGAAACTGCAGGAACGATTGATTTAGATGTAGAAATTAAATTTCAAATGGGAGATGAGCATTACTCAATTGATGTTCATAAAAAACATATTGAAGAATTAAAAGATTTATATAAGGCTCTTCTTAAAATCGAAGAAATTTCATACGACAACGACATTACATTGCAGTATGCACATAAAAGTTTAGATATGGCATCTAACGCTTTCAGCCGTATTTCAAATGCACAAGTAAATTTAGCAGAACAGTTTAAAGAGATGAACGAGATCGCCTTTAACTGGCTCGTTGATACGAAAAAGCAATATAACGTGAAAGATTACGGTTTTGTCTTTGAAAAATTTATTAATAACTAATTTAAAACAAACAAAAAACCTTGTTATCAAAAGATAACAAGGTTTTTTTAGCGTCCCAGGAGAGATTCGAACTCCCGACCGTACGCTTAGAAGGCGTATGCTCTATCCGGCTGAGCTACTGGGACATGGAGCGGGTGAAGAGAATCGAACTCTCGACCAGAGCTTGGAAGGCTCTTGTTTTACCACTAAACTACACCCGCATATGTTATTTTATTTTTCTTCGTTAGCGCCGTTGCCCTATCGACAATATTTATTATATTCATAACTACTTATAAAGTCAACACTTTTTTAAAAGAGGATAATTTTTCTTATCCTCTTTTAAAAATTGCTTGTTCCACCAGCTGTCCATCTAATGTTTCAAAACGAACTTCTATATGATTTTCATCCATTTCTAATAAAGCGAATGTCTTTTCCACACGAGAGCGCGGGAGCAAAATACTTCCTGGATTAATAAATAAAATCCCATCAAGTAATTCTGCCCCTAATACATGAGAATGTCCAAAGCACGCTACTTGTGCTCCTACTTCTTCTGCATGATACGCTAACGTTTGTAACGTCATTTTCACATCATGACGATGACCGTGTACAACTAAGAAACGAATTCCATCTACATCAGTTACAATTTCATCTTGAAAGTTAGCATAATCACAATTCCCTTTTACAACTTGGAAACCTTGTAGCTCTTCGTGAGCAGGCGTTAGCTCTGAATCACCACAATGAATCATGACATCTACTTTCCCTTCATATTTCTCTTTTAACTGCTGTAATTCCTTCACAGAGCTATGACTATCGCTTACGATTAAAGCTTTCATCAATCTCTCTCCCTTATTCTTCTAAAAACCATTCCGGGATTTTCTCTTCTAATTTACGAAGAGCGCGTCCGCGGTGGCTAATGGCATTTTTCTCATCTGAGCTTAGTTCCGCCATTGCCTTTTTATATTCTTCTACATAAAAAATCGGATCGTATCCAAAACCATTTTCCCCGCGGCGCTGTTCTAAGATTTTCCCTTCACACGTTCCGTTTACAATAACCGGCTCTTTATCTGCCTCAGGGAAAGCAACCGCTAGTGCACAGTAAAAACGAGCTGTACGTTTTTCTAAATCGATGTCAGTTAACTCTTGCAACACTTTATCGATATTCGCTTGGTCATCTTTCGGCTCTCCAGCAAAACGAGCTGAATATACACCTGGTTTCCCGTTTAAGGCATCTACAATAAGACCTGAGTCATCCGCAATTACGATGGAATTCAACTGTCTACTAAGACTGTCCGCTTTCAAAATTGCGTTTTCTTCAAATGTTTCACCAGTTTCTTCGACTTCTTCAATATGAGGAAAATCGTGTAAAGATTTCACTTCTAAGTCAAATCTCTCAAATAACTCAGCAAACTCACGTACTTTCCCAAGATTTTTCGTCGCTACAACAACTTGCTTCATATTTTCCACCTCTACTCTATATGAGATACGATGTCACCTAACGCTTCTTTTTGCTTTTCAACAAGTTGGAAAATCCCTTGTTCAGCAGCATCAAGTAATTCATTTAATTCAGCTCTGCTAAACGTCGCTTCTTCTCCAGTTCCTTGCACTTCAACAAACTGACCTTTTCCAGTCATAATAACGTTCATATCAACGTCTGCTTTAGAATCTTCAGCATAATTTAAATCTAAAACAACACCTTGTTCTTCAACAACACCTACTGACGTTGCCGCTAAATAATCTTTCACCGGAATTTTAGATACTTTTTCTGCTTGCAATAATTTTTCAAAAGCTAATACCATCGCTACATAAGCACCTGTAATAGAAGCTGTTCTCGTTCCGCCATCCGCTTGAATTACATCACAGTCAATCCAAACCGTTCTTTCGCCAAGCGCTTCTAAATCAACAACCGCACGTAATGCTCGTCCAATTAAACGCTGGATTTCCATTGTACGCCCTGTTACTTTCCCTTTACTTGACTCCCTGATTGTACGTTGCTCTGTCGCACGTGGAATCATTGAGTATTCTGCTGTTACCCAGCCTTTTCCTTCTCCGCGCATAAACGGCGGTACACGCTCTTCAATTGTCGCTGAACAAATTACCTTTGTATCCCCAACTTCAATTAGTACTGATCCCTCTGGATGTTTTAAATAATTTGTATGAATATGTATATGGCGTAGCTCTGCTTTTCCTCTACCATCTACTCGCATAAAAATAACCCCCTCATAAATACTCTCATTAGTATAGCCAAATTTAAATGTACGATATGTATAACAATAAAAGAAGGGGAACTCAAAAAGCAATTCCCCTTTCTTACATAAGTATATCAAATTATTCGCGATTAAAAACTACCTGTATTCACGTTTTGTGGACGATCAACAGGTTTTATTAACTTTTCACCTTTCTCATCCATAAGATTTGCTTTCCCATTCACTTCAATAGAAACATTTTTCACACCTTGTTTTTCCGTTAAAGATAAGACTAACGATTTCAACACATAATTTGAAATCATGTTTTTGTCTGGGTTCACAAATATATTTTCATTAAAGTTTAATGTAATATTTCCGTTCTCCACTTTTGGATTCGTAATAAGCTTAGCTCCTGGATTAAAATCATTTAGTAGCGACCCTTGAATCGGACCTTTTACAAGCTCATCCACAATTGCCGAGTAATCATTTTCTTTTCCTTCTGCAACGCGCCTTGTTACCGGTACGTAATATTGCTGCTTATTATTATTTTGCGCCATAAAGTAAAGTGTAACCGGTTTTGTATGCGTCACATCTGCTACTTGTTCATCATCAAAGTTAATTCCATTCGCACGACTTACACCTTCACCTAGCGGTGTACCCGCAACAGGCATCTTCACTAACTTTTCACCATTTATTTGGAACTGCACTTGTTTTATTTCTGTAAATTGAGTCAAAGTCCACGCTACTGATTCAACAATTTGACGTTCTTCTTCTTTTGAATAATTTTTCATTTCTTTAGAGAAATCAATTACTGCTGTCCCGCCTTTTTTCAAATTCAAGGTCATCGTCGTATTCGCTGGAAGGACTGCTCGAAATCCATTTGGCAATAAATTTGTAACTGGTCCATCTTTCACAAGATACTCTAACGTTTGCTGTACAACTTCATTCGCTTTCGGAGTAGGCATTGCAATAGTTTGCGGTACGACATATCCATTTTTATCAACGAGGTATAACTCTCTATTTACTGTTTGCCCTTGTTTATCTTTTTTAGCAGTTTCTTTCTTTTCACCTTCTGTATACGTAACTTTTTTTGGCGGATCAATTTGTTCTGTCGCTTTCTCTTGATTTAACAAGCCACACCCTGATAATAAAATCGCACTCACAGTAGCACCAACAACCCATTTAAAAGTGGATTTAGGCATGCCATTCCCCCCTAAAATCTAAGTTTGTACTATTATGTATACGAGCTGTTTCATGTTTTAGAACAAGCTATGGCTACTTATACAGAAAAAACCCCTGATTTCTCAGGAGTTCTCTTATATGAATCTACTATTATTCTGTTTCTAAATTGATATGCTTCACATTTTCAATCGGCTGACCGAACCACTTTGATGCAATTTCTTTAAACAGGCCTATTTTACCAGTCGTTAAGAAGAGATGATCACTTTGTTCTTCTCCCTCATTTAGCATCTTACTATGGTATAAAATCGTGCTTACCTCACGCGCTGTTTCATCACCCGAACTAATTAATTGTACTTGATCCCCCATTACCTTTTTAATAACAGGACCTAAAATCGGATAATGTGTACATCCTAGAATAAGCGTATCAATGTCAGTACTTTTCAACGGTTGCAATGTTTCTCTTACAACTTCATACGCCATTTCACTTTCGAAATTCCCACTCTCTACAAGCTCAACGAAAGGTGGGCACGCTAAACTTTCTACCATAACACGGTTATTAATAGACTTTAGCGCCTCTTCATAGGCGCCACTTTTTACTGTTCCAATCGTTCCAATAATCCCAACATGATACGTATTTGTCACTTTTAAAGCTGTACGTGATCCTGGATGAATAACTCCAACTACTGGAATTGGTAATTGTTTCTGCATTTCTTCTAATACAACCGCAGTTGCTGTATTACACGCAATAACTAACATTTTGATATTTAAATCTAATAAATGCTCCGTCATTTCCCACGTAAATTGACGCACTTCTTCACGAGAACGCGGACCATAAGGGCAACGTGCTGTATCCCCTAAATATATAATACGCTCTTTCGGCAACTGACGAATTAATTCCTTCGCTACTGTTAAACCGCCCACTCCTGAATCAATAACACCGATCGCTCTATTCAACTTAATCACCCGTTTTCTCATTCATCATCTTTTATGTTTATCAGTATATTTTACACACTTTAAGTTCGCTAACTTAAAGTGCCCCTGTATAAAAATTTTCATTTGTACCTATATAGATCAGGACCTTTTTTATTTTGCTCCTTTTTTTCATAATTTGCAAGACAGAAAAATAACCGACCTTCTATATGAAAGTCGGTTTCTTCTATATAAATTGCGTATTTACCCCGCTATTTGCCGGACAGTAAGACCCCCACCTCAAAATTCAGCGAAAGCAAAGAAGTTATATGGGGGATCGGGCTGCCCGTAAAAGTCCGATTGGTGTAGGCTAATAATTAGTGGGGGATGCCCCCCCACTAATTAAAGTTTCACTTTATTGCTCCATCTTTTTTTGGAAAGAAGACATTCCTATTAATAAGAAGAAATGAGCAGAAATTAAAATGATGATTAAAATAAAATTCAAACGATAACTATTTGTAGCTTCCATAACTTTGCTCGCTACAGCTGGTCCAAATGCCATACCGAAAAAGTTAATTAAATTATATAAACCAAGACCGACTCCAACTTTAGCTGGATGTAATGTTTTCGGTATAAATGTGTTTAATGATACTTGAATAGCTGAATAACTCATAAATGTTAAAATAACCGCCACTAAAATAATGATTAAGTTCCCGTTCGGAATAAGCCCTAAAATTAAAAAGCCAACGATCATAATGACAGACGCTACATAAATCATATTCACATTTCCAAACGAAGGGACAATCTTCCCCGTAATAAAACTAGATACAATACCAAAGAGTGATGCAACAAACAATGCAATTCCGATAACGAATGGCGACAATCCGTGCACTCTTCCTAACAGTGATGGCAATAATAATAGACTAGCACATAACGCCACATTAATTATAAACCCGACCGCTATTAAACGAAGAAATGGTTTGTTCGAAAATAACTCAATATCAATAAATGGATGCTCCGCGTTCTTCATACGAACCGTGAATAAAAATAAGAAAGCTACCGATAACACAAATAGCCAACTATTAATATTGACACCTAATAAAACAGTCGTAATGAATGCAAATAATAACGCCGCTCCAATGTAATCAAAATGAAACGCTTCATCCGTATGCTGCGCTTCTTCTGGCATAAATTTTATAAGCAAGAAAATCCCAACTACTGAAATAACCATAAATAAAAATAAATATGGCCACCCTAATGTATTTGTAATAGCCCCGCCAACTAAAGGACCAATGCCTATTGCTAATGCAATAGAAGAACTAATCATCGCTAATGCACCAGGCTTCTTAGCGGGAGCAACTAATTTTGCCACTGCAATCATACTAAGCGCAATAAACGCCGCGCCCCCACTCGCCTGCACTAATCTTGCAAGAATGGTAATCGCATAAGATTGATTCATAAATCCAATAATAGAACCCGCTACAAATATGATAATTGAAATAATCAATAGTTTTTTTACGCTATAACGATCAGCCAACTTCCCATATATCATCGAACCAATACCGACAACTAAGGAATAACCTACTACAACATGCGGCGTGAAATTAGGTGCTACATAAAATAAAGCCCCTTCTTCTTTCAACTTACTTTCTAGCAAAAACGGAACTCGATTTTCTAAATGTACAGCTTTTTCTTCATCGTTTGTATAACCTGTTATACGCTTACCGGCAACAAAAAACGAGCCATCTTTATTTTTCACACCAACTAAAGAACTTACCCCGTGACAAACAGCCGCTACGATCCGGTTATTATTGTACATATTCTCAATTAAATTTGCTACATATGGATTACCTGGAAAATCTACAATCGCCCCGTGCCCACCACAAAATAATACCGCATCATACTCTGAAGAGTGAACAGTTGAAATCGCCCTCGTATTTTGCAATAAAGAAGCGACATGCTTAAATTCACGAGGTATGCCATTCGGAATAGACACTCTATCAATTGGTACTCTCCCGCCTTTTATCGACACAATATCAACATCGAACTTAGCTTTTTTAAATAAATGATAAGGAGCTGCGAGCTCTTCCAGCCACAAACCAGTCGGGTGTCCATTCAAATCATGAGCGCTTGTTGAAACTAATAATACCCTTTTCAACATATCCCCTCCTTACTACCTATTTATGTATGAAACATTCTTATCATTCATATGGAGCATGAAACAAACAGAAAAATAGCCGACCTTTTGTATAAAAGTCGGCTGCTTTCTTATAGTTCGAGCTCTCCCATACGAAGAAGCTCAACAACTGCTTGTGAACGTCCTTTAACCCCTAGCTTTTGCATTGCGTTTGAGATGTGATTACGTACTGTTTTTTCACTTATAAACAGTTCACCTGCAATTTCCTTCGTCGTTTTATCTTGAACCAGTAATTCAAATACTTCTCTTTCTCTCTTTGTGAGTAACGGTTTAGATTGATACGCTTTTTCCTTCAACTGGTATAACCCTCCTTGCTTAAGCCAGAGCTGTATATGTGTAAGTTGGGTGTTTATTTAGTCAAGATATTGTATGAACGAAATGTGCAGGTGGTGAATGAAAATGGGCTTTATTTCTTATGTTATTTTAGACTTTTATACAGTGCGTACACTCTTTTTATCCACTTACTTTTCAGTACGCCATATTTGTTCTAGTAATATGCTGACAACTGTACCTACGAACAAACCATTTCCGAATATATATTGCATCACAGACGGCAAGGATTGGAGTGCTCCAGACGGTAAAAACATAACACCACTTCCAAATAATATAGCAACTCCTAAAATCGTTACATTCCTTTCGCTGATTGGCACTTGTTTTATATTATTAAATCCAATTCCAATTAACTGTACGAACGAAGCCATTAAAACGGCTGATGCGACAGCGGATGGTAAAGACGCTAAGTAACGAATGATACTTGGAAAAAGAGACATTACGACTAGTAACGCACATGCCATTAAGAACGATCGTATATATTTTTGTTTTGTTAAGCGTATAAACCCTGCCGTTGCTGGTAACGGAACGACACCTACAGTTGAAAATACAGAGGAAATGATATGTGAAATCCCTCCAACCCACGTTCCATCCTTCAACTGTTTTTGTTCAATAGTCGCTTTATGAATGGTAGCTTGATTAATTGCTATAATAGCTGCCACTGTATTTGAAACTAAAATACATACCATAACGAAACTTGATACAGCCATACCTGTATTCCATTTTGGAATTCCCCACGCGAATATATGTGGAAGTTGCACAAAATGAGTTACTTGAGATGGGATCGTCACTTTTCCTGCAATGAGAAAAATAATCCAGCCACTAATTAACCCTATTAAAACCGCATAACTTTTAACAAACCCTTTTCCGAAGTTGGAGAGTATGACTACGAATAAAAATATGCCAAAAGCAATTAATGCTGTAAATCCATCAATTTGAGAAACAGTAGCTGTAATTCCTAGCATTCCTTTTAAAAATACACCACTTAATTGTAAACATAATAAAAGTAAGAACGTCCCTGTCACGAGCGGCGTAAATAAAAATAAAATACGCCCGATAACTCCCGTTACTCCTAGCCCTATTAAAACAACTCCCGCAACCATCATTCCTAATTCTAAAATTTGCAATGTACTATGTAATTGATCCTGCCCTACAGTTGCATAAGCAAGCACGGTAAATACACCCACCCAAGATCCAGCTGGTCCATCCGCAATCGGAAGCTTATGTCCAAGCCATCCTTGTAAAAAAGAAGATATACCAACTACGAAAAACGTACGCTGCATTAAATAAAATACTTCTTCCGTCGTAAGATGAAATAATCCGCCAACGACAATTGGTAGCGCGATTGAGTTTGCTAATAAAAAAATAAACCATTGCAAAGTTCCCATAATATGATTTTGATTATGTTGATTGTCCAAACTTTTCATCCCTTCTTGCTTCCTTATAAGGAAGTATAGTACTTCCCTGTTTCTACTAAATAAAAAAGAAGGGTTCTATTTTCACAATTAGAACCCTTCTAAAAACATCTAAACGATTCCTCTATACAAGATTATCAGATTTCACTTGATCTAAATCCCCTATAACAACATTCCCTTTATACATAACTACACGCTTCTCTGTTTGACGAGCCACTGCTTCCGCGGCGCATGTTGCATTCGTTAAAACAAAACTTGCCTCATCCCCTACATTCGGCCACACTCGTTTTCCTTCATTATTTAACGTTTCTTTCCCTCCAGTAATAAAACGAAGAGCTTTCCCTAAAGACCTTTCATCACTCCAACCAAATCGTTCTGCCAATCGATTTGCCTTTTGAAGCATATCACCTGTGCCGAACGGAGACCAATGATCTGTAATACTATCATTTCCTAATGAAACTTTAACTCCTTTTCGATCTAATAATGGAATTGGGATTACTTGTTTACCGATTGGAACGGTTGAAGTGATATCAATCTTTAATGCTGCTAGTCTTTCTGCCACTTCTTCAGCTTCTTTATCAGTAACACCACCAAGTCCAAGCGCATGACTAATTGTTACACGACCTTGCCATCCTGCTTCTTCCGTTAGACTTGCTAATCTCTTCATTGTAAACGTTCCAAGATTATTCGCATCGTGCAAATGAATATCAACATCCGCATTAAATTCTACCGCAATGTCCATAATCGTATGTAATGATTTTTCAATATCATTATCTACTGTAGCTGGGTCCACTCCGCCAACTAATTGTGCGCCCATACGCATCGCATCTTTCACAAGTTGCATAGAATTACTTCGCAATAATCCATGTTGCGGAAATGCAACTATTCTACCAGACAACCGATCTTTATATGTTCCTAAAGCCGCTAACGTTGCCTCTAAATTACGAAGTCCAATAACCGGATCCACATTACAATGCGTTCTAATATTTGTTGCGCCATTTCGAAGCAATAACTCTAGCATATTTTCCGCCCTGTCTTGAGCAGTTGCTAATTGCTTTGGTAAAATCGTTTTTTCTTCATTAAAACGTGTAAAAATATTTTCTGCTGGCATACAAGCTTTCCAAGGCCCACTATAATATGTTTTATCAATATGAATATGCATCTCTTCAAAAGCTGGTAAAACTAATAAACGATTAGCATCAAAAGTTAACGTTCCTTCCTCTTGGGCGATTCCCGCTATAATTCTTTTAATTCGCCCATCTTCAATAAGAAGACTGCATATCTCAGTTTCCGTTTGTGAAATTTTCGCTTCTTCATATGTATAACCTGTTTCAAGCTTTACATTAGTCAACCAATATAATGTCATTACCATTTCCCCACCTTATATTAGAAAATACGTCACACCCTCATTTTCATTTTAATACCAACTGAAAATTAAGACAATTAATCCACTGTATTGTCCTTTCACAAAAAAATGTAATATAACCTAATGGTCTTCTCATAAATTTCCATATAGAATAAAAGTACACTGTATCACTCATACATAACAGCGGTGATATAAAAAGGAGAGGATCATAATATGTCGAAGAGGTTATATAAATCCGAAACTGATAAAATGTTATTTGGTATATGCGGTGGTTTAGGAGAATATTTTGATATTAGCTCTACTCTCATTCGCATACTTTGGGTCATTGCTATTTTATGTTTTGGGACGGGGTTTTTAGTTTATTTTATTTGTTTATTACTTATGCCACGCTCTTACTAATAACATTCTTTCATATATTTGAGCATAGCGTATAAAAAATCCCCTATAGATTTTTCTATAGGGGATTTTTTCATGAAGAATATTTCATCGTTAAATGTAATACCGCTACTTCATCCTCTTCATTTTTATAACTATGTTTCTTATTAGCTTCAAACTGAATGGAGTCAAACTCATTTAGCACATATACGTCATTCTCAACTTGAATAGAAACTTTCCCTTTCATTACTGTTACAAGCTCAATTGCTCCTTCATGATGAGCTTCCGGTTCATATATACTATTCGCTCTTAAACAAGCACGGTGCATTTCCATCCCTGTTTCTTTCGTGTAACGGAACATCGTTTCTAAATGCCATGCTTGTCCTACATCTACTGCAAATCCTTCTCCGCAGCGCGCAACAGCTACAGGTTCTCCAACAACCATTAATCTCGATAAAGGAATCGATAACCCTTTCGTTATTTTCCAAATAACAGCTAACGTTGGATTCGTTTCGCCTCTCTCAATTTTCCCTAATGTTAATTTACTAACCCCTGTTTTTTGGGCTAATTCTTCTAAACTTAATTTTTGTTCATTTCGAATTTGTCTTAATAGCTGACCTACTTGCTGAATTACTTCTTTCGTTTGCATATCTTCATTTTCTTTCATACATAAAAACCACCTTAAAATATAAAATAGTTTACTTTTATTAACTTTAAGTATATTATACTATACATAAATACTCAATTCCGAAAGGAGTGCCATACTTCATGCGCGCAATATTACTAGGTCTTTTATCATCGGCCTTTTTTTCTGCAACCTTTATTATTAACAGAGCAATGAATGTATCTGGAACAAGCTGGGCTTGGACTGCTTCCTTCCGTTTTCTATTTGCTCTCCCTATTTTATTCCTTATCGTTTTATTTCGCAAAAACTTAGGAGCTTTATGGGCAGAATTAAAAAAACATCCATTTGTATGGATCGGGTGGGGCTCGGTCGCTGGCATCGGCTTCTATTCTTTATTAAGTTTCGCAGCTGTTTTTTCTCCAGCTTGGCTCGTTGCTGGAACTTGGCAAGTTACGATATTAGCAGGTTTACTACTATCACCATTATTTTTCGTTAAAATAGAAACGAAATCAGGTACAAAACTTGTACGTGGAAAAATTCCACTTCGCAGTTTATATGTAGCATTATTTATTTTACTTGGTGTAATTTGTATGCAAGCGACTGCAGCGGGTCATATTACAATGACTCAGTTCATCTCGGGATTTTTACCTGTCGTATTAGCGGCTTTCTTATATCCGTTCGGTAACCGAAAAATGATGGAACTTGTTGGCGGGCGTCTTGATACATTCCAACGTGTATTAGGAATGGCAATCGGAAGTCTCCCTATTACAATCCTACTTGGTATATACGGATTTTCCACTACCGGTATTCCATCATCAAGTCAAATGATGCAAGGATTTTTGTTAGCATTATGTTCCGGAGTTATTGCGACGATGACATTTTTCTTTGCTACTGACTTAGCAAAAGACAATCTTGCTTTACTTGGAGCTGTTGAAGCAACACAAGCTGGAACGATGGTCTTCACTGTGCTTGGTGAGATTATTTTCTTAAATGGTTCATTCCCTAGCGGGCTGTCACTGATTGGGATGATTATTATCATGCTAGGAATGATCGTAAATAGTGTTTTAAACCGTTCTGTTCCAGTCATTAAACAAAAAAAATCAGCATAAAAATAGATATGGTTCTTCTTCATAGAACCATATCTATTTTTATTATCTCCCTATTTCGCCTTATCAGAATAGTATTTCATTAGCTGTTTATACTAAAACCTATGTTATAATACCTTTCATGTGCATTAATAGGAGGTAAATTATGTTAAAAAAAGCAATTGCTGAATTTATTGGTACATTTGTACTTGTATTATTCGGAACTGGAGTAGCTGTCATTGGTGGCGGAATTGAAGGAATTGGAACATTAGGTATCGCTATGGCTTTCGGATTATCTATCGTGGCTATGGCATATAGCATTGGAACAATTTCTGGATGTCATATTAACCCAGCAGTATCAATCGCTATGTTCATCAACAAAAGAATGAACGCTATGGAACTTAGCTATTATTTATTAGCTCAAATTTCAGGTGGTTTATTAGGAACTGCAACGTTAGTAACAATTTTACGATCTGCTAAATTACCTTTAGATAATTTAGGACAAAATAGTTTTGGAACTCTTGGTTTATCTGGAGCATTTTTAGTTGAATTCATTTTAACTTTCGTATTTGTTTTAGTTATCGTTGCTGTAACAGGTAAAAAGGGAAGTTCTTCTTTAGCTGGACTAGTAATTGGTTTCACATTAGTATTAATTCACTTATTAGGTATTCCGTTAACTGGAACATCTGTTAACCCAGCTCGTAGTATCGCACCAGCTCTATTCGCTGGCGGAGAAGCAATTTCTCAACTATGGGTGTTCATCGTTGCCCCAATTTTTGGTGGTATCGTAGCAGCTGTTGTAGGAAAGTTTATTTTAAATACGGAAAAATAGAACTTTCAATATTTCCGAATAAAAAAAAGCGAGCCCTCATCATGAGGAAGCTCGCTTTTTTTTATTCTTTAATTTTCGACTTTAAATTTGTAACTAATTGCTGCACCGCTACATTTGCAAGTACGTTTTCCATCGCTTCTTGCGATTGTATTAAAATAATCTCTAATACCGATTGAATATTAGCTCCTACTGGACATTCAATGTTGGGATTTTCATGGAAAGAAAATAGATGTCCTTCTTCTACAACTTCCACAGCTTTATATACATCAAGTAATGTAATTTCATCTAAATCACGAGCAAGTGTCGTACCACCTTTACCAGCTTGTACATCAACAAGTCCTGCTCTCTTCAACATTCCTGTAATGCGACGAATCACAACTGGATTTGTATTCACACTACCAGCAATCCATTCAGAGGTACAGCGAGAGTTTCGATCTATTGCAAGTAACGTTAACATATGAACACCTACTGTAAAACGACTACTAATTCCCATCTGCACACCCTCCTTTTTATTCATTCTATTAAAAGACAACTCTTATTATTATATACTATTTTTAATTTATACATAAAGAAAAAGCATGATTCCATTAGAAAATCATGCTTTCCCTCTATTATTGACGCTTTATAAATTTCGCTAAATCTTTAAACTTCACTTTATCAGAGTAATTCATTACACCATTTACATAGATACGACTTGTAACAGCATTTAATATACCAATTGTCGCCAATAAAACTACTAATGTTATCGTAATCTCTAGCATACCTGCTTCACCGGCTACAATCCGCGAGAAGGTGACCATCGGTGTGAAAAACGGAACATACGAACTTACAACAACAATAGTACTATTTGGATCACTTAATGATTTAATACTAATGAAGAATGCAGCCATGATCAAAATCATTATCGGGAAAGATACAGCTTGTAAATCCTCTGTCTTAGACACAACAGCTCCAGCCGCAGCGTACATCATCGCATAAAGTAAATACCCCGTAATGAAATAAACAAGAAACATACTTATAACCTTTGCATCTAATTTTGTAAAGTCAATTGGAACGCCAAGTAATGAAGCACTTTCTAAATCGACCCAACCTAACAAATAAGGAATAAGATAACCACACGCCAATATTACAAGTTGTAATAACGCCGTTGAAACAACCGCCAAAATTTTCGCATACATCATCGTAAGAGGCTTTACTTTCGGAAGCATTACTTCCATTACACGTGACGCCTTTTCAGATGCAATATTCATTGCGATTGTATTTCCGAAAGCTACAATAAACATATACAAAGCAAATGTAAAGAAATATGCAATTCCGAAAGAAGATGTACGATCTTTTATCGCTTCTTGCTTCACTTGAATTTCTGCTTGTAATTGCTGCGCAATTTCTGGTGAAACATTATTTTTTGCAATCGTCACCTTCGTATATTGTTGTTTTAAATAACCCGCCATAATCGCAGAAGTCGCTTGGCTTGGAAATCCATTATACATATATGTAACTGCTGGAGTCCCATCCTTTTCCGTCACATGGAATAGACCATCTAAATCTCCCTCTTCTACTTGCTTATGTAGTTTATCAAAATCATCTTTTGAACCGACCGTTATTTTTGCTGATGGCAATAGCTTATTTAGCTCTTCTTTTTGTACTTTGTATGTGGAACTCTCTACTACAACTGCAATTTTATCTTTATCCTTATTTTTATCATCGCCTGAAGTAAAATGATTAAATGCAAAAATCCCAAACACAACCAAAAATAAAATCGCACTCGTAATTAATGATTTTTTAGATAAAAATGCTTCTTTAAAATAAAATGAAAATACATGAGAAAATTTACGCATCTTTATTTCGCCCTCTCTACAAAGATTTCGTTTAACGTCGGCTCTAACATTTTAAATTGTCGTAAGCTAACACCTTGCTCTTGCAACTGCTGCAAAATGTTGAGAGCTTCTGCATCGTCTTGTACTTTCACATAAAGAAGGCCTTGCTGTTTTTCATACGATACATGTATAGCTTCTAATCCCTTTTCATTCTCTACTGTATCTTCAATCGTTAAATTACGGAAACCGTATTCCTTCTTAATATCACTTAATTGTCCTTCTACGACCGCTTCACCTTTTTTCAAAATACATACATGTTGGCAAAAAGCCTCTACTTGCTCCATACGGTGACTAGATAAAATAATTGTCTTTCCGCTCTGTACTTGTTCTCCAATAATACTAGCCAACATTCCAGCATTAACTGGATCAAGTCCGCTAAATGGTTCATCCAAAATAAGAAGTTCTGGATCATGAAGAAGAGCAGCAATCAATTGAATTTTTTGCTGGTTCCCTTTCGAAAGTTCTCCTGCTGTTTTGAATTTATATTCTGGGATTGCTAAGCGCTCTAACCAGTAATCAATTGCAAGATCCACTTCTTTTTTCGTCATTCCTTCTAATCTGCCAAAATATCGCAACTGATCTATTACTCTACTTTTTGTATATAAGCCTCTTTCTTCTGGTAAATATCCAATTGTTACCCCGCTATCACCAAATGATTTTCCATCCCACGTAATAGAACCTTCATTTGGCGTTAATAAACCTAGTAACATTTTAATTGTCGTTGTTTTCCCTGCACCATTTCGGCCAAGTAACCCTAACACTTCACCTTTCGGTAACGAGATTTGCAAACCATTAACCGCTTTAGATTCTCCGAATATTTTTGTTAAGTTTTGAATTTGTAAACTCAATGTATAAAGCCTCCCCTTTAGTATCATTCGTACTCTCTATTAAAGACTATGATTGTTCGAAATAAAATATAGTACTATATTTCAATCTTTTATACGTATCATGATCCCCCATCCACCATTTGTTGTATTTAGTTAAAATTGTAAATAACAAAGATATATTTGTCAATTATAATTGTCATTTCGACAATAAAACACGTCAAATCACTTTTTGTTATTTTTCCCATCTTTCTAATATAGGACATACTACTATATATACAAAAGACAATATGCAAATGTTCATAAAAAAATTTTTATATTTTAATATATAATATAAGATGATTTTCTAACATCGAGGAGGATACATATGAAGATGAAGAGGGGTATTACCAGTTTATTATCTATAGCCGTTCTTTCCACATCGCTTGTAGCATGTTCAGGAACAGCTGAGAAAACAGTGGCAAAAGAAGAGAAAGTACAATTAACAGACCAGCAATTGATGGCCGATTTATGGTATCAAACAGCTGGCGAAACGAAAGCACTTTACTACCAAGGCTACAATATTGGTCAATTAAAGCTTGATGCAGCTCTTGCAAAAGGGACAGAAAAAAAACCTGCTATCGTACTTGATCTAGATGAAACTGTTTTAGATAACAGTCCCCATCAAGCAATGAGCGTAAAAACAGGAAAAGGCTATCCTTATAAATGGGACGATTGGATTAATAAGGCTGAAGCTGAAGCTCTTCCAGGCGCTATTGATTTCTTAAAATATACAGAGTCTAAAGGTGTAGATATTTACTACATCTCAAATCGTAAAACAAATCAACTAGATGCAACAATTAAAAACCTTGAGCGCGTAGGTGCTCCTCAAGCGACGAAAGAACATATATTACTACAGGACCCGAAAGAAAAAGGGAAAGAAAAGCGTCGTGAACTTGTTTCTCAAACACATGACATCGTCCTATTCTTCGGTGACAACTTATCTGATTTCACTGGTTTTGATGGAAAATCTGTGAAAGATCGCAATGAAACAGTAGCAGAATCAAAAGCACAATTTGGTGAGAAATTCATCATTTTCCCTAATCCAATGTACGGTGATTGGGAAGGTGCTCTATATGACTATAATTTCAAAAAATCAGATGCAGAAAAAGACAAAATCCGTCGTGACAATTTAAAATCATTTGATGCAAAATAACAAAGAGGATGGCCTTCGCCATCCTCTTTTATTGCATATTTCTTGTTAAAGGTAAAATAAATACTTCTACACGTCTATTTTTCGCTTTTCCTTCTGGTGTATCATTTGGTGCAATTGAACGGTATTCTCCGTAACCAATTGCACTAAATTTTTCTGGTTGCAATTCTTTATTTTGGAGTAACACCTGCATAAAATTAACTGCACGCTGTGTACTTAACTCCCAGTTTGATGCAAACTGAGCATTTGCGATAGGAACCGTATCTGTATGACCCGACACTGTAATTTCACGAGGTGATGCTGAAACAAGTAGGTTAGACATCTCTTTTGCAATCCCTAACGATTCCAACTTCACATCTGCTTTTCCTGAATCAAATAGTACATTTTCTAATATCGTTAACATTAATCCTTTTTCAGTTAACTTAGTTTGAAAAGAAGAGGATAGTTGTTTCTCATTAATATATTGATCAATCTTTTTTTGTAATGCTTTCAACTCATCCATTTCTTTTTTTTCTTTAGCTCTATCTTCCGCTTGTTTTTTTGCTTGTTCTGCCTCAAGGCTACTTGCTGATAATTCTTTTTCCTCATTTGGTTTTTGATCACTTAAAAATTCTTTATTTCCTGTTCCACCGGCTAACTCACTTCGAAAAGCAACTGCCATCTGTTTAAATTTCGCAGCATCTATACTACTCATTGCAAATAAAACAATAAACAGTGCAAACAACAAAGTTAGCATATCAGAATACGGAATTAACCAAGTTTCATCAATATGCTCTTCATGTTTTTTCTTTTTGCCTCTTCTATTTTTCTTACTCCGCATTTTTTTCCGCTCCTTTTTCTAGCTTCTTACGCTCAGTCGCAGAAAGCGCACCTAAAATGCGGTTTTTCATAATAAACGGATATGTACCTTCTTGTAACATTAATAAACAATCAATAATTAAACGTTTCTTCTCTAATTCAGCAGCAGACTTTTGCTTCAATTTGTTTGCAAATGGATGCCATAATACGTAACCTGAAAAAATACCGAAAATCGTTGCAATAAACGCACCTGAAATAGCATGCCCTAGCTTTTCAATATCAGTTAAATTTCCAAGTGCAGCTACAAGACCAATAACAGCACCTAAAACCCCTAGTGTAGGTGCATATGTACCAGCTTGCGAAAAAATAGCAGCCCCTTTTGCATGTCTCTCTTCAATCGCTTCTAATTCGGCTTCTAAAATTTGTTCTAAATCCTCTGCAGATACACCATCAATAACAAATTTCATACCACGCAAAAGAAATTCATCTTCAATTTCATCTAATTGTTGCTCTAAAGACAAAATACCGTATTTTCTACTCTCAGATGTCCAATGAACAAATAATTCTAGCAATTGTTCATAACTTAAATCTTTTTTATTTGAACCAAAAAGAACTTTAAATAATTTTGGAACTCTTTTTAGTTGATTCATCGGAAATGCAATACACACTGCAGCAAATGTACCGACGAAAATAATTAGTGCTGCGGCAGGATTTAGTAAGGCTGTTATGTCAGCGCCCTTGACGACCATCCCTACGACTACCGCTAATACTCCTAAAATGATTCCAATAATTGTTGCAAAATCCATTCCCATCCACTCCTAGTCTATACCAGAGGTCTTTTATTCTCAATAATCGCTACATCTTCTTATATACATATATTACATAAAAAATGAACTTCATGAAAGATAAGAAATGAATTATATGAAAAAATACTACATTTTCACACATTTTCTGACATTTTCTTTGCATTTCTATTACGTTACGACTCTTATATTTCTTTTTCAACAAACTAGACTTATAATAAAAACGATACATATTTTATTAAGAAAGGACTGTGATTACAGGGCATCATGAAAAAAATAATAATTATTTCTGCCGCTACTATTGTAATCGGTATCACATCTTTCGTTTACTTTGGTTCTAAATCACCACTACAAAACGAAGCGAAAGCTGTCGAAAATCAAAAACATAATAACCACCAAAAAGAAGAGATTCCTGCTTTTCAAAAAGCTGATCATAATGCAAAGAAACTAGATGATAATTTTTCCGTTGTAACAAATCCAGATTCTGCTCTTGTATTAGTCAATAAACATCGTAAATTACCAGATGGGTACATTCCAGAAGATTTGACGAAACCGAACGTACCATTTACTAGTCCAAAAGATAAAGAGAAAACATTACTTCGCAAAGATGCTGCAGACGCTCTTGAAAAAATGTTCCAAGCAGCGAAAGAAGAAGGTTTAGAACTTACAGCAGTTTCAGGTTACCGTTCTTACAAACGCCAACAGTCATTACATAATACATATATTAAACGCCAAGGAAAAGCTGAGGCTGATTCGGTAAGTGCAATTCCTGGAACAAGTGAGCATCAAACCGGTCTAGCAATGGATATTAGCTCAAAATCTGCTAAATTCCAATTAGAACCAATCTTCGGAGAGACAGCAGAAGGAAAATGGGTTGCAGAACATGCCCATGAGTTCGGATTTGTCATTCGTTATTTAGAGGATAAAACAAAAACAACAGAGTATGCATATGAACCGTGGCACTTACGCTACGTCGGTAATCCATACGCCACATACATATATAAGCACCACCTAACATTAGAAGAGGCGATGGAGGACAAAAAATAAGAGAGCGAATCGCTCTCTTATTTTTCTTTTATTCTATTATAATAGCAATTCCTTCCATTCTTCAGGCCACGGTTCGCCTCTTCCAGTTTTTTTCGATGCTTGGACCATCATACCGCGTCCAACTAAACAAACTTCTCCTTCTGCATTTTTGACCATATAGTGTAAATCTAAAGAGGAATTCCCAACCGCTCCCGCCTTTACATATACTTTCAACTGCTCATCAAAATAAATTTGTTTAATAAAATTGCATTGTAGATCTGCGACGACTATCATCGTTTCTGATGATTCATGTGTCCATTCTTGCATAAATCCGAGTTCTTTAAACAATGCGATACGCGCTTCTTCAAAATATGTAAAAGCAACGACATTATTTACATGTCCAAACATATCTACTTCACCAAAACGAACTTTGACAGGATTATAAAATGAAAAACCACTTTCCCATTGCTCAAAGTCTTCAATATAAGAAATTCTCTTCATCGTTCCCTCTCCTTTTCGCCCTTAAAATAAACTGAATAAACAGAAATATAAAGTTATAAATATTGCCTCTTCAACATGAAGAGGCAATATTTATTAATAGTTATTGTCGCTACCAAAGAAATCTTTGAACGATTGAATTGTTGTATCACGGTTTAATGCTGCAATTGAAGTTGTTAATGGAATACCTTTCGGACATGATTGCACACAGTTTTGAGAGTTACCACAGTTTGCAAGTCCTCCATCACCCATAATTGCACGTAAGCGATCTGCTTTATGCATTTCACCAGTTGGATGCGAGTTAAATAAACGCGCTTGTGAAAGCGGTGCTGGACCAATAAAGTCAGACTTACTGTTTACGTTCGGACATGACTCTAAGCAAACACCACATGTCATACATTTCGAAAGTTCATATGCCCATTGACGCTTTTTCTCTGGCATTCTTGGACCTGGTCCTAGGTCGTACGTACCGTCGATTGGAATCCAAGCTTTAACACGTTTTAACGCGTTAAACATACGGCTACGGTCAACTTGTAAATCACGTACAATCGGGAATGTCTTCATCGGCTTTAAGCGAATTGGTTGCTCTAACTGGTCAATAAGGGCTGTACATGATTGACGTGGTTTTCCGTTAATCACCATCGAACATGCTCCACATACTTCCTCTAAGCAGTTCATATCCCATGCAATCGGAGTTGTTTGGTTCCCTTTTGAGTCGACAGGATTACGGCGAATTTCCATAAGCGCCGAAATAATATTCATATTAGGACGATATGGAATTTCAAACTCTTGGTCAAACTCTTGTGCATCTGGGCCATCTTGTCTCGTAATGATGAGGCGGATTGTTTTCTCAGACATGTTGTTTATCCCCCTTCTCTTCACCCTTAGCAGCTACATCATGTTTTGAGGAATAGTCACGTTTACGTGGTTTAATTAATGAAACATCCACTTCTTCGTAATGGAATGCTGGTGCCTTTCCTTCTCCCTCAAATTTCGCCATCGTAGTTTTTAAGAAGTTTGCATCATCACGATTTGGGAATTCTGGTTTGTAATGCGCTCCGCGACTTTCATTACGGTTATATGCGCCAATTGTAATAACACGTGCTAACTCGAACATATTTGCAAGTTGGCGTGTAAATGAAGCACCCTGGTTACTCCATCTTGCTGTATCGTTAATGTTAATGCGTTTGTAACGCGCCATTAACTCTTCAATTTTCGCATCAGTTTCTAGTAACTTTTTATTTTCACGAACTACTGTAACGTTATCTGTCATCCATTCTCCAAGCTCTTTATGAAGAACATATGCATTTTCGTTACCATCAAGCATTAAAATATTGTTAAATTTCTCTGTTTCAATTAATTCATTTTGCTCATATACAGTAGATGAAACAGCATCAGATGATTTAGAAAGACCTTTCATATACTCAATTGCGTTCGGTCCTGCTACCATACCACCGTAAATTGCTGATAATAATGAGTTCGCACCAAGGCGGTTACCACCGTGCATAGAATAATCACACTCACCTGCTGCAAATAAACCTGGAATACTTGTCATTTGCTTATAATCAACCCATAATCCGCCCATTGAATAGTGAACTGCTGGGAAGATTTTCATTGGTAGTTTACGAGGATCATCACCTGTAAATTTCTCATAGATTTCAATAATTCCACCAAGTTTAATATCTAGTTCTTTCGGATCTTTATGAGAAAGATCTAAGTACACCATGTTTTCACCGTTAATACCTAGTTTTTGCTCTACGCAAACATCAAAGATTTCACGCGTTGCAATATCACGAGGTACAAGGTTTCCGTAAGCTGGATATTTTTCTTCTAAGAAGTACCATGGCTTACCATCTTTATACGTCCAAACACGTCCACCTTCACCACGTGCAGATTCACTCATAAGACGTAACTTATCGTCTCCAGGAATTGCCGTTGGATGAATTTGAATGAACTCACCGTTCGCATAATATGCACCTTGTTGATATACAGCAGACGCTGCTGTACCTGTATTAATAATAGAGTTTGTTGATTTTCCAAAGATGATACCAGGGCCCCCTGTTGCCATAATCACGGCATCAGCTTGGAAACTTTTTATCTCCATAGTTTGTAAGTCTTGCGCGACGATTCCTCGGCACACACCTTCATCATCTACAACAGCTCGTAAGAAATCCCAACCTTCATATTTCGTTACAAGTCCTGCTACTTCATGACGACGTACTTGCTCATCTAATGCATATAGTAATTGTTGACCAGTTGTTGCGCCAGCAAATGCTGTACGGTGATGTTGTGTTCCACCGAAACGACGGAAATCCAGAAGTCCTTCTTCCGTACGGTTGAACATAACACCCATGCGGTCCATTAAATGAATAATACCAGGTGCTGCATCACACATCGCTTTAACTGGTGGTTGGTTCGCTAAGAAGTCCCCACCATAAATTGTATCGTCAAAGTGGATCCATGGAGAATCCCCTTCACCTTTTGTATTTACGGCACCGTTAATTCCACCTTGGGCACATACAGAATGTGAACGTTTTACTGGTACTAAAGAAAATAGTTCAACATTTACTCCTGCTTCTGCCGCTTTAATCGTTGCCATTAAGCCGGCCAAGCCACCGCCGACTACTATAAGTTTCCCTTTCATGCTCTCCCACTCCTTACTGGTTTGCTAGCTGTGGATCGATGAACGCTAATAATGCACTCACACCTACATAAGATAGACCTAAGAAAATAGCTAATGTTACATAAGTAGAGATTCTTTGTGAACGTGGAGATACTGTAATTCCCCAGCTTATACAGAATGTCCATAGTCCATTTGCAAAGTGGAAAATTGTTGAAACAACACCAACTAAATAGAAACCAAACATAAATGGGTTGTTTAAAATATCTGCCATCATATCATAGTTTACCTCTTTACCTAACAATGCTTGAATACGAGTTTCCCAGACGTGCCAAGAAATGAAGATCAGCGTAACGATACCTGAAATTCGTTGGAAGACGAACATCCAGTTACGGAAATAGCCGTAAGATACCGCATTGTTCTTAGCTGTAAATGCAATATATAAGCCATATATAGCATGGTACAGTATAGGTAAAAAGATGATGAAAATTTCTAGCGCATACCGGAATGGAAGGAGCTCCATAAAGCCTGCAGCTTTGTTAAAAGCCTCTGCTCCTCTTGTTGCAAAGTTGTTTACAATTAAATGTTGCGTCAAAAAGACACCAACCGGAATGACCCCCATTAATGAGTGCCACTTACGAAACGTATACTCGCGGCCTTTCATGTCCCCATTACCCCCTTGAATGTTTGACTGCTGTTTTCAGATTAATTTACAACAATAATGTTTTTTCACTATTGGCATAAGAAAAACTGAAAAAATTATTCGAAATATTTCAGCATAATTTGATAACAAGTTCATTTTACCCCTATTTTTGTCGAAGCGTCAAGAAAACGTATACATAATTTGCACATAATTTGCATATAATTTGCCAATTCTTTTTTTTTCTTATATATTCAGATTTCCCCAAAGAAAAATCTATTTTTATAAATGAAAAATGTTATATAATAATCCCTATAGAAAGAGGGGAATATTGTGAGCAAAAATACAATCGATATAACATCTTTAGAAGATGTTTCATTGAACGCCTTCGCTTATGAATTGCTACGTGAAGAATTACTACCTGATTTAATTGGTAACGATTTAGATGGTATTTTATACTGGGCCGGTAGAAACCTTGCGAGAAAATATCCGCTAGAAACAATTGAAGAAGTCATTCAGTTTTTTGAAAAAGCTGGTTGGGGCACTTTAAGCATCATTGAACATAAACGTCGTGAAATGCAGTTTCAACTTAAAGGTACACTTATTACTGAGCGTCAAAAACAAAAAAGACATTCATCTTATCAATTAGAAGCTGGATTTATCGCCGAGCAAATTCAAAGACAAAGAAACGTCGTTGCAGAGTCCTATGAGGAACAGAAAAAGCGTTCAGACTCTATTACATTTCTTGTTAAATGGGATATAAAAGATCTCATTGAAGTGTAGCATCTACCTACAGTCAACTAGACATATAAGTTTAGTTGACTTTTTTGTATATTCATTCAGATGAGTTTATTTTAAATCTTCAGAAATTATACCAAAAAACAGAAGACGTTGTAAACTACAACGTCTTCTTATCTGTTAAATAAGTATATATCATCTCTGCAACATTTTTCGGCATACCTGCTTCGACAAATTCAGCTATGGAAGCTTCTTTCATCTTTTTTAACGAGCCAAAATGTTTTAACAATACCTTTTTTCGTTTATCGCCGATTCCTGGAATATCATCCAATGCTGATTGAATGACCGATTTCCCGTGCAACTGGCGATGGAATGTAATTGCAAATCTATGCACTTCATCTTGAATGCGTTGCAATAAATAAAATTCTTGGCTATTCCTCTCAAGCATCACAGGTTCAGGTGGATCCCCAATAATTAAATGGGAGGTTTTATGTTTGTCATCTTTTACAAGCCCTGCCATCGGAATATATAAACCGAGTTCGTTCTCCAGAACATCACTTGTAGCGGCCAGATGGCCTTTTCCACCATCAATAATGATTAAATCTGGTAAAGGTAAATTCTCTTTAAGCGCCCTCGTATAACGGCGTCTTACAACTTCCCTCATAGATTCGTAATCATCAGGACCTTGAACCGTTTTAATTTTATATTTCCGATATTCTTTCTTCGCTGGTTTCCCATCGATAAAAGCAATCATTGCGGAAACGGGATTTGTCCCTTGAATATTCGAGTTATCAAACGCTTCAATACGATATGGGGTTTCAATGCCCAGCTGCTTCCCTAAATTATCAATGGCTTTAACCGTCCGCTCTTCATCACGTTCAATTAAGTGAAATTTCTCTTCTAGTGCAATTTTTGCGTTTTTATTTGCTAATTCTACAAGGTCTTTTTTCTTCCCACGCTTCGGCTGTGTCGCTTCAACTTCTAAAAAGCGCTCTACTAATTCTGAATCTATACTTCCTGGAACAACAATTTCCTTCGGCTTGAAATGACTACTGTTTTCATAAAATTGACCGATAAAAGTTAAAAATCCCTCTTCTGGTTCATCATAAATCGGGAACATAGAAACATCACGTTCAATTAGCTTTCCTTTTCGAACGAAGAAAACTTGAACACACATCCACCCTTTATCAACTGCATATCCAAACACATCACGATCCACTAAATCACTCATAATCATCTTTTGCTTTTCCATAATTGCATCAATATGAGCAATTTGATCTCGCAACTCTTTCGCCCGTTCAAATTCTAGCTTTTCTGAAGCCTCATACATCTTCGTTTCTAATTCTGAACGAATTTCTTTATGCCCACCGTTTAAGAATTTAATAATTTCATCAACAATTTCTTTGTTTTGCTCATCCGTTACTTCTTTCACACAAGGTGCTAAACATTGACCCATATGATAATACAAGCAAACTTTATCTGGCATATTTGAACATTTACGAAGTGGATACATACGATCTAATAATTTCTTTGTTTCATGTGCCGATTGCGCATTTGGATAAGGCCCAAAGTACTTTCCTTTATCCTTTTTTACATTTCGCGTAATGAGTAAGCGCGGCTGTTTTTCAGCTGTAATTTTAATGAAAGGATATGTTTTATCATCTTTTAATTGAATATTATATTTTGGATCATATTTTTTTATTAAATTTAACTCTAAAATAAGAGCCTCCAAATTTGAGGAAGTCACAATATATTCAAAATCAACAATTTCTCCAACAAGCCGAAGTGTTTTCCCATCATGCGAACCAGTAAAGTACGAGCGCACACGATTTTTGAGTACCTTTGCTTTTCCGACATATATAACCGTTCCCTGCTTATCCTTCATTAAATAACAACCAGGTTGATCGGGCAAAATTGCTAACTTCTCTTTTAAATGCTCGTGCACTCGTCTCCCTCCATTTCTACATGCTTATGCTTATCATTTTTATTTTCACATAAAAACATACTATGCCAAAACACCCAACATACGTTCTTTTATTGTAACGGAAAGGTTGTAAAAAAGAAAATAAAAAAAGCTACCAAATGGTAGCTTCTTTATTTTAGAAGTGTTTAGAAACTAATTCTACTAACGCTTCTTTCGGTTTATATCCTAACGCTTGATCAACCACTTTACCGTCTTTTAATACGAAAAGAGCTGGAATGCTCATTACTTCGAATTGACGAGCAGTTTCTTGGTTTTCATCAACGTCCACTTTTACTACTTTTACTTTCTCGCCTAACTCTGAATCGATTTCCTCTAATACAGGAGCGATCATTTTACAAGGTCCGCACCAAGGCGCCCAGAAATCTAATAGTACAACACCTTCGCTAGTTTCAGCTGCGAAGCTTTGGTCATTTGCATTTATAATTGCCATTTTATTTCCTCCTTCAAGTATATTCTACCAAGAGTATATCATTAACTTTTATACGTGGCGAATATTATGTATCGTTATGTATTGTAACAAAAAAATGTTCCTTTATACTATATAAAAATATGGATGAAATACTAAAAAGATGAGAGACAGGGGATCTCTCATCTTTTTCTATATATAGGGGTACTTCACTTGGAACTCAAGGGTACTCAAATCATGAATGTACTTTTAACTTTTTAAACTCTTCTGTTAAAAGAGGTAATACTTCAAACAGATCACCGACAATACCATAGTCAGCTACTTTGAAGATACTAGCTTCTGGATCTTTATTAATCGCAACAATTATTTTTGAATTAGACATACCAGCTAAATGCTGAATCGCACCAGAAATCCCGCATGCAATGTATAGGTCTGGTGTAACAACTTTACCTGTTTGACCAATTTGTAATGAATAATCACAGTACTCAGCATCACAAGCACCACGAGATGCTCCAACAGCGCCGCCTAGTACGTCAGCTAATTCTTTTAACGGTTTAAATCCTTCTTCACTCTTCACACCACGTCCACCAGCTATAATAACTTTCGCTTCAGAAAGATCAACACCTTCTGCAGTTTTACGGACAACATCTTGAATGATTGTACGTAAATCTTTCACATCAACTGTAATAGAAGACACGTCAGCTGTGCGAGACTCGTCTTTTTCAAGAGTTGCAATGTTATTTGGACGCACTGTCGCAAATAATATACCATCTGTTACGATCTTCTTCTCAAATGCTTTACCAGAGTAAATCGGACGAGTGAAGATAACATTTCCACCTTCAACTTCTAAAGCCGTTACGTCAGAAATTAAACCAGCTTCTAATTTCGCTGCTAATTTTGGTGATAAATCTTTACCAAGTGCCGTATGTCCAAATACAATGCCTTCTGGCTTTTCTTCAGCATATACAGCTAAAAACGCTTGTGCATATCCATCAGATGTATATGATTTTAATTTATCATTTTCAACTGTCACAACGCGATCTGCACCGTAATGAATCAATTCATTTGCAAAAGAGGCAACGCTGTCTCCAACTAGAAGACCTACCACTTCACCGCCTTCTGCAATTGTTTTTGCTGCTGCTACCGCTTCAAACGAAACGTTACGTAGCGATCCATCACGAACTTCACCCATTACTAATACTTTACGAGCCATAGATTTTCCCTCCTGCATATATAATTTCGTATTTTATTAGATTACTTTCGCTTCTGTATGGAGCAACGATACAAGTTCTTTTACTTGATCTTGCAGCTCGCCTTGTAACACTTTTCCTGCATCTTTCTTAGGAGGCAAATAGATTTCAATTGTTTTTGTTTTTGCTTCCACATCATCTTCTTCTAAATCTAAATCATCTAATTCTACTTCTTCTAGTGGCTTCTTCTTCGCTTTCATAATACCTGGAAGTGATGGATAACGCGGTTCATTTAAACCTTGTTGCGCTGTTACTAGAAGAGGTAATGATGATTCAATTACTTCTGTATCCCCTTCAACATCACGCTCAATCTTCACATTTGTACCATCAATTTCAAGCTTCGTAATCGTCGTTACGTATGGGATATTTAACGCTTCAGCTACTCGTGGACCAACTTGTCCAGATGCACCGTCAATCGCAACGTTCCCGCCTAAAATTAAATCGATTTCTTTATCTTTTAAATATTCAGCGAGCACTTTTGCTGTTGTAAATTGGTCACCATTCTCAACATCATCTTCAATGTTAATTAGTACCGCTTTATCGCAGCCCATCGCTAATGCTGTGCGAAGTTCTTTTTCACTATCCTCGCCACCAACTGTTATAACAGTAACTTCTCCACCTTGTGCATCTCTTACTTGAATCGCTTCTTCAATCGCATATTCATCGTAAGGGTTGATGATGAATTCCGCTTCGCCATCGTAAATTGCACCGTTTTTAATTACGATTTTTTCTTCTGTGTCAAATGTTCGTTTCATGAGTACGTAGATGTTCATTCCATTTACCCCCTTATTTTTCAGAAAGATTCTATCAATTTTAAAATTCTGTTAATTTTTATTAAAAAAATAATTGGACTACCTACCACTAAATGAAGGCTTACGTTTTTCTAAAAACGCTGCTACGCCTTCTCTTCCATCTTCACTCGTAAATACTTCACCAAAAATCTGTGATTCACGCTGTACACCTTCATAATAATGAGACGATTTTGTCGTTTGTAATAACTCTAGCACAGCACGAGTTGTTGCTGGGCTTTTTCCAGCAATCTGTTTTGCAATTTTAAGCGTATCTTCTAAAATGGATTCTTCAGAAAACACTCCGTTAACAAGTCCCCATTGTAATGCTTCTGCACCAGTAATTGGTGTACTTGTTAACATCATTTCACAAGCTTTCGCTTTACCAACATAACGTGGTAAGCGCTGTGTACCTGCAAAACCAGGAATTAATCCAAGTGTTAATTCAGGTAAACCAAGCTTTGTACTTTCAGTTACAAAGCGCATGTGGCAAGACATAGCAAACTCAAGGCCGCCGCCAAGTGCCGCTCCATGAATTGCCGCAATAACTGGTTTTGAGCATTTTTCAACACGCTCAAACGTAACTTGTCCAAGCTGTGCTAACTCTGTTGCTTGCTTCGCTTCAGTAACAGATGTAAATTCTTTAATATCTGCCCCTGCTGAGAAGAAGCGTCCTTCACCATGTAAAACAACAACACGAATGTTATCATCCTTTTCCACTTGATCGATTAATTCAGTAACATCATGCATAACTTGTGAAGACATCGCATTAGCTGGCGCATGATTTAACGTCGCCACCGCGATATGATCTTCAACTTTTACAGATAGGAATTTCAACATGATCCCTCCCATTATTGACGATAACCACAAGCTGCAATAAGTAGCCCATGTACCGTTTTTGAAAGTGCGACCAGATCATACTTATGATCGCTCATTACCCAATTGGTCACAACTTCATCTACTGTTCCAAAGATCATTTGTCTTGCCACGCGAACGTTTAAATCCGCCTGAAATTCACCTTGCTTTATACCTGTCTCTAAAATCTCATCCATAACTTGTAAGTAGCCTTTTAATACTTCATTTATTTTAAGGCGCAAGTCTTGATTGGACTGCCTTAGCTCTAATTGCGTAACGATAGCAAGAGGATCATTTTGTGACAACAGCAAGAAGTGCGTTTCTACCAACATGAATAACTTCGCTACAGCGCTTTCAATTCCTGCTATTTTTTGACGAATTGTTTCAACAAATTCTCCCATCTTCTCTTGGAATAAGGATATTAATATATCTTCTTTATTTTTAAAATATAAATAAATCGTGCCATCAGCTACCCCAGCTTGCTTTGCAATTTTAGAAACTTGCGCTTGATGGTATCCATTCTCCGCAATCACAATGACTGCAGCATCAATAATCTGATTGTATTTCGGTCTATTTTTCTTCACTTTACTGTCCCCTTCAAGAAGATGACTGAATGAATAGTCATTCATATTCTTATAATACTGACTATTTAGAAAAGTGTCAATCCTATTTTTTCAAAAAGAAAGGGCCTTAGCCCGTTTGCTCATCCTCATTCTTTCTCTTCTCTTCATCTATTAGGACACGGCGTAAAATTTTTCCGACTGTCGTCTTCGGCAACTCACTTCTAAACTCATATACCTTCGGAACTTTGTAAGCTGCTAAATATTTACGTGCAAACTGATCTAATTCTTCTTCAGAACACTCAGCGCCTTCTTTCAAAACAACAAACGCTTTTACAGTTTCCCCTCGATACGGATCAGGAACACCGATTGTTACCACTTCTTGCACCTTTTCGTGTTCATATAACACTTCTTCTACTTCACGAGGATATACGTTAAAGCCACTAGCAACGATCATATCTTTCTTACGATCTTTCACATAGAAAAAGCCATCCTCATCCATGTATCCTACATCACCTGTATGGAGCCAGCCATCTTGCAGTACAGCTGCCGTTTCTTCTGGCTTATTCCAATACCCTTTCATAATTTGTGGGCCCTTTACAACAATTTCACCAATTTCACCTGGAGGTAATGAATCTCCTGTTTCAAGTGACATGATGATTGCCTCTGTATCCGGCCACGGTACCCCAATACTTCCCGGCACACGCTTTTCCCACAAAAAATTCCCATGTGTAACTGGTGATGACTCCGTTAATCCATAACCCTCTACTAATTTACCACCTGTAACTCTCTCAAACTCCTCCTGCACTTCTACAGGAAGCGGTGCAGAACCACTAATACAAGCCTGAATTGAAGAAATATCATATTCTTTTAAAAGAGGACTATTTAATAGAGCAATATAAATGGTTGGTGCTCCTGGAAATAGTGTAACTTTATGTTTCTTAATTGCTTCAAAAACCATTTTCATATCAAACTTCGGAATAAGCACCATTTTATATCCTTGCATAATACTTAAATTCATTACAGCTGTCATCCCGTACACATGAAAAAACGGAAGAACACCAAGAATTACCTCTTCTCCTTCTTTACAATTATATAACCAATGCGCTCCCATTAAAGTGTTCGAAACGAGGTTTTTATGCGTTAACATAACCCCTTTTGGAAACCCTGTCGTTCCCCCTGTATACTGCAAAAGGGCTAGATCATTTTCAGGATCACATGGAACTTCAACATCAGCATTACTTTCTCTTTCTACCGATTTCCAAAGATGAATCGTTTCGCTTTCCGACACATTCACAACAAGATTTGCCTGCTTTTTTTGTACAAATGGATAAAGTAAATTTTTAGGGAATGGTAAAAAATCTGCAATACGGGTTACGATAATATGCTCAAGCTTTGTTGCCGTTTGAACATTAGTAACTCTCGGAAACACTAAATCCAGGCAAAGAATAACTTTTGCCCCTGAGTCATGAAGTTGGTACTCAAGCTCTCTTTCTGTATAAAGAGGATTCGTTTGTACAACAATCCCCCCCGCAAGCAAAGTACCATAATAACCAATTACAGATTGCGGACAATTCGGTAACATAATCGCAACTCTATCGCCTTTTTCAATACCAAGCCTTTGAAGGTAATTCGCAAATTTCTTTACCTTGTCATGGAAATCTGAAAATGTAACATCTTTACCTAAAAAGTGAAGCGCTTTCTTTTCTGGATAACGAGCAGCCATTTTCTCTAAATATCCATGAAGTGGCTGAATATCATATGAAATCGTACCTGGGATTTCCTCTGGATAACTCTGCAACCAAGGTTTTTCCACTCTCATTCCCCCTTCCAATACTTGTGAAAATAAATGAATGTTCATTCATGATGGTTGTTTTCATTATATTATAGTCGTAACATCGTTACAATCATAATATTCTGACTTTTTTATAACTATGCTTTACTTCCTTAACTTCTTATTATATGTAGAAACTCTCCTAATTTTAAAAGAATAAGAGAGTTCACGTTACTTAGCTTAATCTTATAATCGTTAAAACTGCACCAGGTGTAGTCGTTGATAACGTGGCAACAGCTAACAATCCAAACAACTGCAAACTAATTGCACTCCCCGCTGCAAGAGTCGTAATAATTGTTGCACTAAATGAAGTCGTTGCTAATGCGGGAGAATTGATAGTCCCAGCAAGCGGTGCACCATTAATTGTAATTCGCGAACTAACTAATAATGAAGCCGTTATATTAATTGTATATGAAATATAATAATTCCCCGCATTTGCGGCCGTAAATACTGTGTTCCCCCCCGACACTGTAATTCCCGGACCGATATTCTGATTATTTGGAAGTGGGACATTTGTTCCACCAAGAAGCACTGATATTGCCGCTCCTGATGTATTATTCGCAAATGCATACGTCGCAGTTATACTTGTACCTGTTACTCCCGTCGCTCCTGTTTCACCTGTTGCTCCCGTTGCTCCTGTTGGACCTGTTGCTCCTGTTGCTCCCGTTGCTCCTGTTGCTCCTGTCGCTCCCGTTGCTCCGGTCGCTCCCGTTGGACCTGTTGCTCCCGTTATTCCTGTCGCTCCCGTTGCTCCTGTTATTCCTGTCGCTCCCGTTGCTCCCGTTGCTCCTGTCGCTCCCGTTGCTCCTGTTGCTCCCGTTGCTCCTGTTGCTCCCGTTGCTCCCGTTGCTCCTGTTGCTCCTGTCGCTCCCGTTGCTCCCGTTGCTCCCGTTGCTCCTGTCGCTCCCGTTGCTCCTGTTGCTCCTGTTGCTCCCGTTGCTCCTGTTGCTCCTGTTGCTCCCGTTGCTCCCGTTGCTCCCGTTGAACCTGTCGCTCCTGTTGCTCCTGTTGCTCCCGTTGCTCCCGTTGCTCCCGTTGCTCCCGTTGAACCTGTCGCTCCTGTTGCTCCTGTATCACCTGTCGCTCCCGTTGGACCCGTTGGACCGAGCTTCGGAACTGTCCCATCGCAACTAAAACAGCACGAATCAACATGTAAACCATTTTGATTATTACATCCACAATATCCATTTGCATTATTACTCCATAAAGACATGTTGACCCTCCTTCGTGTTCGATCTTTTAAGTAAGCCCACTAATTAAAAATATTTTTCTAATAAAAATCAGTTTTTATTTTCCTTATCAACTACCCGCTCTGGAACAAACCTTTTATAAACAAAGTTTTTTTCCTTACATTCTAATAAATATTACATGCAATACGCTCTCCTTTCGCTTGTACTTTCGCCTTCCTCATTAAAGGAATTTCAGCTCCTTCAACCTTGATACACGTATGCATTTCAATACGATATATTAAAATCCGTATAAATCGTTATTTTTAGTCAAAATTTTAAAAAAATATTGACACTTAAAACGCCCTCATAGTATGATTTGGGTGTTGTAATTGATAACGATTTTCAATATCGTACATATTGAAAATAAAACATTTTATTTGGGGGCAGAAGATGAAGAGAATTTTCAGTATTTTCATAGTAGTTCTTCTATTCGCTGTTGGATGCGGGCAGCAAAAAGAGGAGAAAAAAGAAACAAAAGCGGACAATAAAAATCAAGCTATAACAATTAAACACGCTGAAGGGGAAACAAAGTTAGATAAACCAGCGAAAAAAGTTGTTGTACTTGAGTGGGTATATTCAGAAGACTTATTAGCGCTTGGTGTTCAGCCAGTAGGGATGGCAGACATTAAGAATTATAATAAATGGGTAAATACAGCAACAAAACCAGGTAAAGATGTTGTCGATGTAGGAACACGTCAACAACCAAACTTAGAAGAAATTAGCCGTCTAAAACCAGATTTAATTATCACAGCTTCATTCCGTAGTAAAGCTATTAAAAATGAATTAGAGCAAATCGCTCCTACAGTTATGTTCGATCCATCAACAAGCAATAACGATCACTTTGCTGAAATGACAGAGACATTTAAACAAATTGCAAAAGCAGTTGGAAAAGAAGAAGAAGGTAAAAAAGTATTAGCTGATATGGATAAAACATTTGCAGATGCAAAAGCGAAAATTGACAAAGCAGACTTAAAAGATAAAAACATCGCAATGGTACAAGCATTTACAGCTAAAAACGTACCAACATTCCGTATATTGACTGACAATTCTACAGCTTTACAAGTTACAAAAAAATTAGGTTTAACAAACACTTTTGAAGCTGGGAAATCAGAGGCAGATGGTTTCAAACAAACAACTGTAGAATCATTACAAAGTGTACAAGATTCAAACTTCATTTACATTGTAGCGGATGATGATAACATTTTTGACACGCAACTAAAAGGTAACCCTGCTTGGGAAGGGTTAAATTTCAAAAAAGAAGACAAAATGTATAAATTAAAAGGCGACACTTGGATTTTCGGTGGTCCTGAGTCTGCAAAATCTTTAGCAACACAAGTAGCTGATGTAATGACAGCGAAGAAGTGATTACACGATGAATAGCTTACAACATACACTTCGAGCAAGTCTTGTATTCGGAGGAGGAGCAGCTCTCTTGCTCCTCCTTTTCTTTATTCATATTGGACAAGGACAAGCAAATATTTCCTATAGTATGATTATCGATGCTCTTATCTCACCGAACCAATCGCTAGAGCATCAAACTTTAATCATGCTTCGATTACCTAGAGCTGTAATCGCCATTTTAGCTGGAGGGGCTCTTGCTGCATCTGGGGTCATTTTACAAACGTTAACGAAAAATCCACTTGCTGAATCCAGTACAATGGGTATTCATTCTGGTGCATATTTCTTTCTAGTAGCGGCTACAATTTTCTTACCGAAAGGTCTGCAAGTTAACTCCCTTCTTTTCACATTTATCGGCGGTGCTATTACTGCTTTATTTGTATACCGTATTTCTGGTGGAAAAAAGGGAACCCCACTTAGAATGGCACTAGCTGGTATGGTCGTTACATTAATGCTTTCTGCCTTTACCGGAACGATGCAGCTTTTCTATGAAAATGAAACAGCAGGTTTATTTTTATGGGGAGCTGGATCTCTTATTCAAAATAACTGGAATGGCGTTCAATTCGCTTTTCCATTTATCATTATTTCTTTCCTAGTTTTACTATTCATGTCACGTAAGCTTAATGTCCTCTTACTCGGCGATGATGTAGCTGTTTCACTTGGAGAGAAAACCGCAGTAACACGGTTTATTGCATTCATCGCCGCAATCTTTTTAACAGCAGTAATTGTAACTGTTGTTGGACCGATTGGGTTTGTCGGCTTAGTTGCACCACACTTAATGCGCCTTATTGGTTATCGACAACACTTTACCCTCCTTCTCTCCTCTTTCTTATGGGGAGCAATATTATTACTAGGAGCAGACGTTGTTGGTAGATTAATAGATCCAACTGGTGCAGAATTACCTGTCGGGGCAGTTACAGCAATGATTGGATCACCTTGGCTTATTTATTTAGTGTATCGCATGATGAAATCGAAACAATATATGAATGATAACGGTGCAAATGCAGCTGGAGCTAGTTCTCGTTATTACTCTTATAAAAAGGTAATCATTATCTCTATCACACTTTGCATTGTGACGATTGCTCTTGGTGTTACAATCGGTAGCAATTCTTATATCGAAAGCATTACAAATGCCATAACAGGACAATTAACACAATTTGATAAAAATATGATGATGAACCTTCGTTTACCAAGAATGCTCGTTGCTGCTATTGCCGGAGCATGCCTTGCAATAAGCGGGCTTGTTTTCCAAGGAATATTACGAAACCCACTTGCCGATCCTTCTATTATTGGTATTTCATCGGGAGCTGGTGTTGGTGCTTTAACTATTATGTATGTCTTTCCCGCACTTCCTGGTTTCTTCCTACCAATTGGTGCATTTATTGGTGGACTACTTGCAGTTGGAATTGTCCTCTTCTTCTCATGGAAATCAGGATTTAGCCCAACAGCTCTTGCTTTAATAGGAATTGGCATTTCCGCGCTCGGCTCAGCGATTATTCAAATCTTTATCGTTAGAGCAAATTTGAATGTTGCTGCGGCCTTAACATGGTTGTCAGGCAGTACGTATGCAAGAGGATGGAATCACTTAGAAAATATCATTCTATATCCATCTCTTATTCTTATACCAATTATCTTTTTCTTAATGAAACAACTTGACGTTCTTGTACTTGGAGATGATTTAGCAACCGGACTCGGGCAGCCTGTAAATAAAACGCGTCTTGCTCTAATTGTGTTAGCGACACTACTTGCATCAATTAACATTGCTGCTGTCGGTACAATTGCCTTTTTAGGTCTTGTTGCACCTCACTTAGCACGAATCGTCGTTGGTATGAATCATCAAAGACTATTCGTTTGTTCAGCACTGTTTGGAGCAATCCTTCTTTCCCTTGCTGATTTACTCGGACGAACGATTGCATATCCGAAAGAAATCCCCTCTGGTCTTGTCGTTGCTGTACTTGGAGCACCTTATTTCTTATGGTTGATGAGGAAGAGTGGGAAGAAGGTTGGTTAAAAAAAGAGGCTTCTTAATATGAGAAGCCTCTTTTTTATTCGTTCTGATAGGTTAAAAGGAAACTATCTTTTTTTCACGAATGTAACCTATGAACATAACTAGGAGGGATAAATATGTACCAAACTATTGAAGGTTTTCTACAATCATGGACATACGAGGCTGAGTCTACTCAGAAGATGCTCGATGCATTAACCGATGAATCTTTATCACAAGAAATTGCACCTGGGCACTGGACGTTAGGCAGAGTTGCTTGGCATATCGTGACTGCAATTCCTGTTATGCTATCTGGAACAGGACTTCAGTTTGAAGGAGAAACGAAAGATTATCCTGTACCAACTTCAGCAAAAACAATTGCAGATGGGTATCGCAAAGTGAATACGGCTTTTATTGAAGCACTTCAAAGTGAGTGGACTGATAAAGACTTAGCTACTATTAATAACTTCTTTGGTCGTCCTATGCCGAATTCTATATTTTTAATGACACTCATCAATCATCAAAATCACCACCGCGGACAGATGACTGTTTTAATGCGTCAAGCTGGCTTAACAGTCCCTGGCGTTTATGGTCCTGCAAAAGAAGAATGGGCTGCTACTGGAATGGAAGCTCCCCAAATGTAACGACAGAAAAAGACAAGGTGTTTTTGCACCTTGTCTTTTTCTGTAACTTGTTTCATGTGAAACTATTTTCTACCAAATGGTATTTTATGAGAAAATACGTTAAGATAAATTCATATTAATTGGAGGGAACTAAATTGAATACAAAAAACAAAAAAATAACAATAAGAACTCTCTTACTAACTTCTATCATTGGAGTTATCAGTGTATCTCTTTATTTCACAAGTTATGGTACCCCTTGGGGAAAACAAACAGCAGTTACGGAATCAAAAGAATATATTACAAAATACTTTGATCTAGATGCAGAAGTCAAAAATACTTCTTACGATGCTAAAATGAATAGCTATGCAATCGCCTTTGAAACAATTGAAGATGGAGAGTTTACTATCGAATATAAAGGTCCTAATAACTTTAACATTTCTCCAGGAGTGCAAGAGTATTTAAGCAAACACTATAAATTTACAGAGTAGTAACGAAGCATACATATACAAAAAAGAGTTGGTATAACGCCAACTCTTTTTTACGTATTCTTGTCATACTGTTATATCTTCCTTCTCTATATTTTTAATTCCGTAATATGCAATCGCAACTCCAATCGCTGCAAATGTGAATTGAAGAGGAAGAAACGTCGCTATAGGAAATATGGACGGGTTATTCATTGCGATTAATACAACGATAATAGAAGAAACGATTGTAGCTGGCACAGAACGTTTACGCATCCCGAAATATAGAGGAATTAAGCTTATTCCTGCCGTGGCAATGGCTAAAGGAATAAGATTTATCCCTTCTTGAATCAATTGATCTACTGTGAATGAATTAGGAAGAATTGAAAAATAACTATCTATCCCAAAGAAAATTCCTACTACTAAAATGTTCGATAAAATAACTGTTATAAATGTTAATGTCGCTGTAATAGCCAACTTACTAGCCATCATTTTCTTTCGGTTAATTGGATAAGAAAACATGAGTAGTATTGTTTTATTTTTATATTCACTAATTATTAACCTTGCGATTAACACACTACCAAAAATAATAAATGTTGCTCTTACTAATGTACTAACCGCTAACAAAATCATCTGCGGATCTCTTATTTCTGGATCTCCTTCTATTTGAGAAACGATGCTCATAGAGGTCAATAATGCCAGTATAGCGATATTTGCAATAATTACTCCCCTTACATACCATCCAAGCTTAAACTTCTTCATTTCTAGCTTCATAAGACGTAGCATGATAGTCCTCCTTTCATTTAAATTTTAATCGATATAAATTACCCCTGTTTCACTTAAAATCTCCACTTTGTTTTTTGCATCACCAATAGTTCCTTCTTTTATCTTTTCTGTATTTTTATCTTTCTTAAGTCCGTTTACATTCACCATTATGTCAGCCGAATTACTTTTAGCCGTAAGTTTCAATGAAGCCGGAACACCTTTATACCTTACGCCAATATCTCCTGATTTTGTTTCTACAAATAATGATTTTCCTTCTTTCATATCTTTCAGTAATACTTCCCCAGATGTTGAAGTGATGTTCATATTTGAGTTACTTACATTTGTTATATAGTTATCACCAGTCGTAGACTTTATATTTAACTCTTGTACTGAACTATCTTTTAGAACTAACTCTCCACTTTGCGATATGAATTCACCTTTCTCTGCGGATAGTCCTACAATCATTTCATCTCCAGACTTGCTTTTTGTGACGATATGTTTCACTGCTATATCGCTTATTTTCACATCACCAGATTTATTATTTAATACAATTTTATCTATTTCTTTCTTCGGAATAAATATAGAAATGATATTCTTCTTCCTAAACGTAAAACCATTAACGAATCCGTTCATCTTCTGTTCTTGCTTAATCATCATTTTATTTCCGTCATTTTCTATTTTAACGGGATCTATCTCTTTATCTAATCGTTGACCTTGAGCGGAAATTACTATTTTATTAGAGTCTGTACTTTTAAATTCAATATCCCAGTTTTCATTGTCCACTTCTATTTCTTTTATATTATTTATCTCAAAAGAATTTTCTTTCTTAAAATCTTTCCTATGAAATGTCTTAAAACCAAAAACCATACTAGCAATTGTAATCAATAAAATTGCAATTACTATTATTTTTTTCACTATTCATACCCCAGTTCGTTATTGTTTTAAGCTTGCTTTACTACGCCACATCAATCTTGTCGATTTTACGATACGAAAGATAACTAATGAAAATTCCTAATAAACAAAACACCATTGGGATAGCTATGAAATTAAACATACTTACTTGACCGTTTCCAGTACCAACGTTACCGTTAATTATCATCGCGATTATTACTGCAGAAGTAATCGTTGTCGGTGCCGATTTCTTTCTCATACCAAAAAATAAAGGAATTAAACTTATACCAGATATCATAAATGCATTTATAAAAGTAGCCGGAACAGTAGATATTATTTCGCCCATCGTAACAGGTGTTTCAAGTAGGCCCATCATTGGATTCATACAGAATAGAAGCAAACTAATAATGAAAGTAGCGATAATCGTGCTCACAAAGCAAAAACTAAAAACAATTGCTAATTTCGCTCCCATTACCACTTTTCTTTGCAGTGGGTACATAAACAATAATTGCATTGTTTTATTCTTGTACTCATCAATTACTAAACGTGATAAAATGACCGAACTAAAAATAATGAATGTTATCCTAATAATAAGATTTGCTAAAATCATATATTTTGTGAAGTCAGTGATTGCCGCGTCTCCTTCACCTTTCATTCCCAATGCCATAAGGCTCACCGCAGCAAAAATTGCTATAATGCAAATGGCTACCCCTTTAAAGTAACTAGATAATTTATGTTTCTTCCATTCAAGTTTCATTAATTTAAACATATAAACCACGCCTCCATTACTGACATAACTTCCTCTATGCTACTAACATTCTAATTCCAGCCGTAACTACGCTTACTATCCCTATCACTAGTAAAATTAAACTCCACTTTCGTTCTGGCTTTTTATAATATAAAATTCCACTTATGAGCATTACGATAAATCCCGCTATAAGGTTCACTATTAATGCATTCATCATCATATCCCCCTCGCTGAAATTACATTAAGCGTGAATGCCTTCCCCATCCATTACATTTAAGAAATACTCCTCTAAAGAGCTATGTTTCTTATTAATACTTTCAATTTCTACATCGTTCATAATAAGTGCTTTTGAAATGGCTTGCTGAGACGCTACCGTATCATACACACGAATCATATTTCCGCTCATTATTTTGTAATTTTTTATACCGAGTTTATCTTCTAAAATATAAGCTGCACGCTTCACATCAGGAACAGTGATTTCAATGTACTCTGTTTGTTTCCCATTAATACTCTTCATTGAAACTTCTTTTATTAGTTTTCCGTTTTGAATCACACCAATTGTATCTGCCATTTGTTCCATCTCGCCTAAAATATGACTAGAAACTAATAAAGTAATTCCATATTCCTTACACAGCATTTTAAATAAGTCTCTTAATTCTTTAATACCAATTGGATCTAAACCATTAATCGGTTCATCTAAAATGAGTAGTTCTGGCTTTGTCATGATCGCCCTTGCAATACCAAGTCGTTGCTTCATCCCTAATGAAAAATCTTTTACTTTTTTATCATCTATACCGTGCAGTTTTACTAAATTTAAAGCATGATCAATTGCGTTTTTATCGTAATATCCCATATATTCACAATGTAATTCTAAGTTTTCCTTCGCCGTTAATTTATCATAAAAGATTGGATATTCAATAATTGTCCCCATTCTTTTTAATACTTCATAAGATGTGTCTGTTAACTTCTCACCGAAAATTTCAATATCACCGCTCGTCGGTTTTATTAAATTTGTAATCATTTTCATAATCGTTGTTTTACCTGCACCATTCGGCCCTAAGAAACCGTATATCTCTCCTTTTTTCACATGCATGTTAACGCTAGAAATAACTTCTTTCCCTTTAAACACTTTCGTTAACTGATTCGTTTTTAATATATATGTCATGTCACTGTCTCCTTTCGCACTACTTTATATTTCTATAATAGACAACGGAAATCTCTTTTTTCTTACCCGTTCCTTACAAATTCCTTACGCTGAAAAAAAAGCTTGTAGAATCTACTTCTCTACAAGCTAAAACAGCATCTTTGTTAATACAACTGTAAAAATTGTTTTTTCATACGGCTTACTAGAAAGATGTATTTCTCCGTCCATCGCTTCCACAAGCCTTTTCGTAATCGTTAACCCTAAACCGCTTCCTTGGTACAATCTATTTCTGGAATCTTCAAGCGTGTACATACGCTCAAACACTTTATCAATATGAGATTCATCAATTCCTTTTCCTGTATCCCATACATCTATATACACACTCGTTTCATCATCTCTTAACGTCATACCAAGTGTCTTTCCATCGTCACCATATGTAATCGCATTTGATATTAAATTATTCAATACTCTACCTAATACTTCTACATTTCCAAGTGCATATATATTTCTTTCTGGTATATCAATATGAACTTGAAACCCTTTCGTCGTCACTAAATCATAAAAAGATAAAATCTTCTCGCGACAAACTTCATTCATATTTACTTTTGTCATCTCGATTGCTTTGTCACCGGATTCTAATTTTGCTAAATCAAAAAACTTATGAATCAGTTCCATCACTTCTAGTGTTTTTACATGCACCTTTTCGAGTAATATTTGCTGCTCTTCCTCACTTATCGTTTTATCCTTATTTAACATTTCGGTATATCCCAGAATAACTGTTAGTGGTGTTTTCAAATCATGTGAAATATTTGAAAGCATTTTTCTCATCGAAATTTCCACTTTCGCATGATCTGCATTCGTTTTCTGTTTTGCATCTAATAAATGATTAATTGCCACTAATAACTTTTGCAATTCTAGATCATCTGTCATAACGAGTAACTTCTCACCTGTTTTTTCATTTACAATACCTTCTAATTTTTCATATGTGTACCGTAAATTTTTGCTGCTAGTTTTTCTCATTTTATACTGTATGTAAATGACACATAACAATATAAAAATAATACCAATTAACAGATTGACCATATTACATCCCTTCCAACTTATAGCCGATGCCCCATAACGTTTTAATGTATTCTGGATTAGATGGATCACTTTCAATTTTCTCACGTAATCTTCTCATATGAACATTTATAACGTTATCGTCACCGTAATACTCTTCATTCCAAACTAACGTATATATTTGCGCTTTTGTAAATACACGATTTTGATTCTTTACGAACAGTTTTAAAATCTCAAATTCTTTTAAAGTAAGTTTGAGCGACTTTCCGTTTTTTTCTACAGTGAAATTAATTGGATCGATTGTTAAATCACCAATCTGGATCATCTTTTCTGTTGTTTCTGTAACCGAATATTTCGTAGACCTCCGAATACCTGCTTTTACACGTGCTGCCAATTCAATCATAGAAAATGGCTTACAAATGTAATCATCTGCTCCAAGGCCTAATCCAACCGCTTTATCAACATCTGTATCTTTCGCTGACATCATTAAAATCGGAACTGCACTTTTTTCTCGAATGATTCTAACGACCTCTAACCCATCTAACTTCGGCATCATAATATCGAGAATTATCAAATCAAATGAACCTTTTAAATATGTGTTCACGCCTTCTTCTCCGTCAGATGCGATTGTAACTTGAAAACCTTCTTTTACTAAATATGTTTCAACCATCTCTTGAATTGAGATGTCATCTTCAACTAATAAAATATGATGTGACATATTTCTATCCCCTTTTTTTAACAAACATTAACAATTCAATTGTATCGTAACTGCAAATTAGTTGGTACAATTATATGAATTTTCAAACCAACTTCCCTTCCTTCCTTAACAATGATATGATGAAATTCACTACGATTGTTCATAATTAACTTTATATAAAGGAGACTTATCATGTCAGAAAACAAAAAAGTAAGCTTAGCTGATTTAATGCGCGAACAACTTGCGAAGAAAAAGCAAGGAAATGGAAACGGCTCAAATAATGGAAATCAAAGTCAAGAAACGAAAAAATTACAAAACCAACAAACGAAGAAAACAAACAACCAACGTAGACGTACAGGTGTATAAATGAACGGGCAAAAACGATCTAACATTTCATCAGGTCTTGAAGTTGATATTGTATTAAAACAAGATCAACGTACAGGCAAGCTAACAAGAGGAATTGTAAAAGATATTTTAACTAACTCACCCTCTCATCCGCACGGCATTAAAGTACGATTGCAGGACGGACAAGTTGGCAGAGTCCAAAATATCATTCAATAAGAAAAGGAGCTCATTTAAACTTGAGCTCCTTTTCTTATTTTCATTAACCTTTAATTTTTTCGATGAAAACTACTTTTAAATAGTCTCCCTCTTTAAATTGATCAATTGTACGGAAATCTTCTGGTAAAGAATGTTCTTCTAATATTTTATATTTACCGTTCATTTCTTTAAATGCTGTATCGATAAAGCCATTAAACTTTTTCATATCGAATGCGCTACAATTTGTAGAAGCAACGATAATACCGTTATTTTCTGTAATGGCAATTGTTTCTTTTAATAAGTTTTTATAATCTTTCGCCGCACTGAACGTATATTTTTTCGAGCGTGCAAAGCTTGGGGGATCAAGTACAACCATATCAAATTTCATCTTTTTCTTAGCTGCATATTTGAAATACAGAAATACATCTTCTACAATAATATCTTGTGCTTCATAATCAATTTCATTTACACTAAACTGCTCAATCGTTTTACTTAAACTACGATTTGCAAGGTCCACACTTGTTGTTTTACTTGCACCGCCAAGCGCTGCAAATACAGAGAAAGCCCCAGTATAAGAGAACATATTTAAAACCGTTCTTCCTTTTGCATATTTATCACGAATTTGTTTTCGAACGTTACGCTGATCTAAAAACACACCAACCATCGCCCCGTCATTTAAATATACAGCAAAGTTTACACCGTTCTCTTTTACGATAAGTGGGAACTCACCGCGCTCTCCTGCGACGAAATCATCACCTTCAATGTATTTCCCTTTCGTATCAAAACGCTTTTTCTCATAAATCCCTTTGAAATTTGCTACTTTTTGAAGTGCTGCTATAATCTCATCGCGGAAAGTATAAACCCCTTCACTATACCAACTTATTACGTAATAGCCGTCATAATAATCGATGATTAAACCACCAAGGCCATCGCCCTCACCATTCAGGGCACGGAATGCTGTTGTATCATTTGATTTATAAAAATGTTTTCGTTTATGTAAAGCAGATTTGATTTTACTTTCAAAGAAAGATTGATTCACTTCCTCCTTCTCTTTTCTCGTTAAAATCCAACCATACCCTTTATTTTGTTTTCCATAATAGCCTTTTCCAATGAATTGGTTCTTCTCATCCACTACGTTGATGATTGTCCCTTCTTCACGTACATCATTTAAATTTTGAATTGCATCTTTTAAAATAAGTGGATATCCACCTTTAATTTCTTTTATAAACTTCGGTTTTATTTTTATAGTTACTTCAGATCGCATGTAATGTCTTCCTTTCCATTTGAATGCTTTCTATTAGTAGGAAGCATTTAAAAAACGAGACTGAAAAAAGCCTCGTTTCACTATACCATATTATTGCTTTGCTAGTACAACTAGCTCATCCTCTCGCTTAATCGAAAAAAAACTTATATATTTTATCATTATCATTGACAACGATAATGATTTTCATTATCATTTAATACATATGAAACGATGAACATAATGATAGATTTATAGGAGGAATAAAGAAATGATTATTGTTACAAATACATCTAAAATTACGAAGGGTGACGCACATAAATTAATTGAGCGCTTTAATAAAGTAGGTAAAGTTGAAACGATGCCCGGTTTCTTAGGATTAGAAGTTCTTCTAACTGAAAATACAGTTGATTATGACGAAGTGACGATCAGCACTCGTTGGAATGCAAAAGAAGATTTCCAAGGTTGGACGAAGAGCACTGCCTTTAAAGATGCGCATTCACACCGCGGTGGATTACCAGACTTTATTATCGATAATAAAATCTCATTCTATGACGTTAAAATTGTTCGTATGCCAATAGCTGCGGCTCAATAACTTCGGTTTTAATAATTGGTATAGAAGTATGAGAAGTGATACATCTTCTCTACTTCTATACCTTTTCTTTTTTCAATTTCTTTTCACCAATTTCGCATGCACGACTAGTCTACCAGCCTCTGAATCCAGTGCATAATCACACGTTGAAAGTGTTACAATTTGATCATCCGCTGTCACTTTTGTATCTGTTTTATAGAGTGACCTTCCCTTAATTTTTTCTAGAAAAGATACATAGTCCTCATCGCTTCCAAAATCCGTTTCAATATAATAGAAATCAGTTGTCGTTGTATATACTGAAAATACTTCTACATCGTATCCTTCAAACAAAGTATCGTAATACAATTTGCGATGAGACATAAAGAAATCTTCTTCTAACATTTTTTTTAGACTCCCAAACATAGAACCGTCTTTCATACGATGTCCGTATAGAATCGTATTTCGATTTTGAGATTTCACATCGTTACGATGATCCATAAAGATACTTCCTGCTCTCATATCCTCGCCTTTATAATTACGATACAAATAGTAATCATTATCTTTCGCTTGAACAATCGGATAATTAATTTGCGTATCATCCATCGTAATCCAACCAACTATTTCTGGATTAATTTTTTGTAAGGCTTGGAACTGTGCACGTACTGCTCCATCTGATGATTTTTCTTCCATCGGACTCCTTTGATAAATATCTTGTGCTTCAGCCATTACTTTGCGATTTTCATAGTAATCTATGAACATCCCGCCTAATTCATACACAGAGTAGAAAAAGATGCCTAAAAAAACAACTGTAAGTATTCTTTGAAAAAAGGAATTCTTTTTCTTTTCTTTCTTGCTGCTCAAAATATCACCTCAAAACGAATTGCCAAAGGGATTTAGCCGCCTGTCAAATCCCCATTGGTACCATATACAATCCTGTATCTTCATCGTGTTTCACAACGACCTCTACGCCATATATGCTCTTAATCATATCTTCTGTTACAACATCATGTGGCGTACCTTTCATAACTATTTCTCCATCCTTCATCACGATAATATGATCGCTATAACGGATTGCTTGATTAATGTCATGTAATACCATAACAATCGTTAAACCATGTACTTCATTTAACTCTTTCACTAACTCTAATATTTCAAGCTGATAGTAAATATCTAAATACGTCGTTGGTTCGTCTAAAAACAGCATGGGCGTATTTTGCGCTAAAGTCATCGCAATCCAAACACGTTGCCTTTCTCCACCAGATAATGCGTGTATTGGCTTATCACGCTTATCTTGTAGTCTCGTACACGTCAATGCTCTTTCGATTGCTTCGCTATCCTCATCCGTTTGTGTAGAAAAAATATTTTTATATGGCATACGCCCAAAACTCGTCAATTTTTCAACTGTAATATCTGCTGGCGCCTCATTTTGCTGATGAACGACCGCTAGCTTTCTAGCAAACTCTTTCGGCTTATACTGACTAATAGCTTTACCATCTAGCATTACTTCTCCACTACGGGGATCATGATTTCGCGACATAACACCTAGTAATGTTGATTTCCCACAACCGTTTGGACCAATAATTGTTGTAATTTTACCAATTTCTATTTCACTACTAACCGACTTTAATCGATCCGTTACATTATCATACGAAAAGGTTACATTTTTAATTTCCATGAACTTTATCACTCTTTCTAAGCAAGAATATTAAGAATGGGCCACCAATCACTGCCATAATCGTCGCTGCTGGAATTTCGTTAGGTGGCACAATTAACCTTCCGATCGTATCCGCCGTCAAAATTAATAACGCTCCTGCAAGAGCAGAAAATGGAATTAATACTTTATGATCCGAACCGACTAGTTGTCTTGAAATGTGCGGAACGAGTAATCCTACGAAAGCAATAACACCTGCAATCGCTGTTGATACTGCTGCTAAAAGTACTGCAATAGCAGAAATAATAAGACGAACTCTCGTCACGTGCAAACCTAAGTTTTTCGCAGTCTTATCTTGTAGCGATAATAAGTTACACCAAGCTCCTACAAACAGAGCAAGAATAAGACCAATTGTTCCATATGTAACCATTATTTCTACATCGCCCCACGTCTTCATCGTTATGTTAGAAGTCGTCGTTTGCTTAATACTCTTAATGAAGTATCCGCAAATCGTAATGAACGATTCATTTAATCCAGTGAACATTGCATTAATAGCTATACCAACTAAAATAATGCGAAGCGGACTTAACCCTGACTTCCATGAAAATGCATAAACGAGATAACATGCAAACGCACCACCTAAAAAGGCGAATACTGGTGTCCAGAAAAAGAATTGCGGGAATAACGTAATAATAACAAGTGTCATAAAACTTGCTCCTGAAGATATCCCGATTACCCCAGCATCAGCGAGTGGGTTTTTCATAACAGCTTGAAAAAGCACACCCGAAACAGCAAGAGCTGCTCCAGTAAATAGTGCAATAATAATACGTGGGAAACGTAAATCTTTAATCACTTCAACATCTTCATTTCCCCCTGTAAATATCCCTTGTACAAGCTCAACAATACCTACTTCTAAACTCCCTTTCGTTGCTGACAATGATGTCATAACAATAAGCAATACAGTAACAATGAAGAAACTCCAAAATTTTTTATTCATGCTAATCTTCCTTTATATTAAAATGCATCACGGATACATCATTTTTTTCAATTCATCTAGCGCTTCAGTCGCTGCTAAATTTCCTGTCGTTCCAAATAAACGCTCTTCTAAATCGTAAACACGATTATTTTTAACTGCAGCGAAGTGTTTCCAAATATCATTTGTTTTAAATTCTTTATCAAACATTTTTACAACTTCATCAGGCATACCATGTGCCGCTCGTAAAATAATGTCTGGATCAGCTTTTTTTAAATACTCTGTATTAGAAGCTAAATACTCTACTTGTTCACCTTGTACAATGTTTTTACCACCTAATTGTTTCACTAAATCTCCAATATAAGAATGCTCTGTTGCTACTAAATAACTCCCCGGTACACCTAATAAAATAAGCACTGTCGGTTCTTTCTTTCCCTTTACTGCTTTTTGAATCTCTGCAACCTTGTTATCTAACTTAGTTACAACTGCTTCAGCCTGCTTTTCACGTCCATATTGCTTACCTAAATTACTAATGGAATTTTGCATATTTTTTAAACTTGTTAGATCTAAAAAGTTTGCTTTCATACCTACACCATCAAAAACTGGCTTTAATTCGTATTCAAGTGTTGTCACGGATAATACTTCTGACGGCTTTAATGATTTTACCTTTTCCATATCAGGACTCATTGGATTCCCAACTTCAGGTAAACCTTTATATCTCTTTGGTAAATCTTTAGTACTTGTTGGTACACCAATTAAATCTACTTCTAACGCATCCATAATTTCAGTAACAGCAACTGTCGTTGCGACAATCCTCTCTTTACCCTCACTCTTTACCTGCTTCGCTGTTTCTTTTTTGGGCGCCTGGCATCCAGCTATACTCACTAATAAAATGATAGCCATTAGTACACTTGCAATTTTCTTCACTCTTAATCACCACTCCTTTCCAAACAATATGAAACAAGTCTTGATGCATGCAAACATGCATCAAGACTCCAAAAATTACAATCTACCTGCTCTATATTTGCGAACTAGTAAAGCAAGTGAACCGAGCAGTAGCACCATGTATAAACCAAGTTGTGCTGTATCTGCTGTTTTTGAGTTTTTCTCTTTTTTCGGATCATTCTTTGTATCTTCTTTTTTCTTCTTATCATCTGCATTTCGGTTAAAATCAGGAGTACCTACTGTTTTTACATTATCTACTTTCGGTGTAGTCACTGGATTTTTCGGATCATTTTTTGGATCCTCTTTAATAGTTCCTACCGCGCCGATATTATTTGTATCAAATTGAATTTGTACATCGTAGAAGTGGTGGTAGTTCATCTCATCAATGTCTACTTTCACTTTTGCATTTAATTTTTTAAATAAATCTTCTACTTCAAATTGTACTACTCGCGTATTTGCATTTTTATCTTCACTTACTACTTTTGCATCAGCAAAAAGACTATTGCTTTCAGTTTGGAATTTCGTAATCCACGCACTATTTTTCAACGTCATTTCAATGTACTTTTTACCATCTTTTACGATCAATTTCGCTGGATTTACAGTATAGTCATGCATCTTCGAAAGCTCATCTGTCTTGTCTTTTAACACTTTAAATGTAATGTCATATTGACCATCTATTAAATTTTTTGGATCAATTATTACTCTCGGTTTGTTAGTTCCCTCTTTGTTATCATTTCCGCCTTGGTTATTGTTTCCACCTTGGTTATCGTTTCCGCCTTGGTTATCGTTTTCGCCTTGGTTATCGTTTCCGCCTTGGTTATCGTTTCCGCCTTGGTTACCTAAAGCTTTAATACTATCTTGATCAAATACAAATTGAACATCGTAGAGATGGTGATAATTCATTGAATCAATATCTACTTTTACTTTTGCATTTAATTTTTTCGATAAATCGTTTACTTCTACTTCTACTACTCTTGTATTTTGCTCTTTATTTTCACTTAATACTTTTGCATTAACGAACGAGCCATTCTTCTCAAAATCAAACTTTGTAATCCATGTACTATTTGTTAATGTAAACGATACATATTTCTTACCATCTTTTACTTTCAATACACCTGGGCTTTTTGTGTATGTATTCATCATTGATATTTCATCTGTTTGATCTTTTAATACTTTAAAGCCAATGCTGTATTCACCGTCTTTAAGAGTGTTTGGATCAATTGTTGTATTATTGCCTTGGTTGTCATTTCCGCCTTGGTTGTTGTTTCCACCTTGGTTGTTGTTTCCGCCTTGGTTGTTGTTTCCGCCTTGGTTGTTGTTTCCACCTTGGTTGTTGTTTCCACCTTGGTTGTTATTTCCGCCTTGGTTATCATTTCCACCTTGGTTGTTGTTTCCGCCTTGGTTATCTAACGGTTTAATGCTATCTTTATCAAAGGCAAATTGAATGTCGTAGAAATGGTGATAATTCATTGAATCGATATCTACTTTTACTTTTGCATTTAATTTTTTCGATAAATCTGCCACTTCTACTTCTACTACTCGTGTGTCAGCTTTCGTATCTTCACTTAATACATTCGCATCAACAAACGAACCATTTTTATCAACTTCAAACTTTGTAATCCATGCACTATTCGTTAATGTAAATGATACATATTTCTTGCCATCTTTTACTTTTAACACACCTGGACTTTTCGTATATGTGTTCATCATTGAAAGTTCATCTGTTTGATCTTTTAAAGCTTTGAAATTGATGCTGTATTCACCATCTTTAATTGTTTCAGCATCTGGATTTTTGTTTCCATCTGGTTTTTCTACTTCCGGTTTCTCTACTTCTGGTTGTTTCTCTTCGTTTTTAATTTGTTCAAGCTTATCTTGTTCAAATAAAAGTTGCACATCATGTGTTTGCTTATAGTTTCTTGATGCCATTTCGATAAATACTTTTGTATTTAGTTTTTTAGATAAATCGTTTACTTCAAACTCTACTACTCTTGTATCTTTTTCTTTATCTTCACTTACGACTTTTGCATCAACAAATGCACCATCTTTTTCCGTTTGGAAATTTTTAATTAATGAGCTACTTTTTAGTGTTACAATTGCTTTTTTCTTACCATTTTCTACTTTTAATACTCCTGGATTTACCATGTAAGTATTCATCTTAGATTCTTCATCTGTTTGATCTTTTAACACTTTAAATGGAATGCTGTACTCTCCATCTTTAATTGTTTCAGCATCTGGTTTTTCTACTTCCGGCTTTTTATCTTCATCCGGTTGTTTCTCTTCATTTTTAATTTGTTCAAGTTTATCTTGCTCAAATAAAAGTTGTACATTATGTGTTTGCTTGTAACCTTGTGATGCCACTTCAATAAATACTTTTGTATTTAGTTTTTTAGATAAATCGTTTACTTCAAACTCTACTACTCTTGTATCTTTTTCTTTATCTTCACTCACTACTTTTGCATCAACAAATGTACCATCTTTTTCCGTTTGGAAATTTTTAATTAATGAGCTATTTTTTAACGTTACAATTGCTTTTTTCTTACCATTTTCTACTTTTAATACTCCTGGATTTACCATGTAAGTATTCATCTTAGATTCTTCATCTGTTTGATCTTTTAACACTTTAAATGGAATGCTGTACTCTCCATCTTTAATTGTGTTAGAATTTGGTTGTTGATCTGGGTCAGGCTTTTGGTCGGGCTTCTGACTCGGATCCGGATTTTCATTTGGATCTGGCTTATTAGCTGGGTCCTCTTTTTCATTTGGTTGTTCTACATGAATCGGTGTAATACTATTTTGAACAAATGCAATACGCACATCATAGTCATGATGATAATTTAAAGAGTCAATGTCTACTTTTACTTTCGCATTTAATACATTCTCTACATCGTCCACATCAAATTCTACGACTCTTGTATCTTTTTCTTTATCTTCACTAATTACATTTGTCGCAACAAACTGACCACTTTTTTCGGTTTCAAACTTTGTAATCCATGAACTATGTTCTAACGTAAAGGATACTTTCTTTTTCCCATTCTTCACTTTTAAAGTTCCTGGACTTACAGAGTATTGATTCATCATAGATTCTTCATCTGATGTGTCTTTAAGAACTTTGAAACCGATTGAGTATTCACCGTCAGCTAGTTGACTAGCAGCTTGAACTGCAAGTGGTTGTAGCGTTGATACGAATGTGAAAATCGTTAGAAACATTGCAACAACAATTTTAAAATACCTGTTCAATAGAATGACTCTCCTTTTTTAAAAATTTCCAATTATTTAATGCTGTTCCCATCAAATACAAAACGAATATCATATGAAGCGTTATAATTAATAATTGGGATATTAATTTTCACCTTGCCATTTAGTTTTTTTGACAAGTCAGCAACTTCAAATTCTACAACTCTAGTATTCTCTTTTGTATTTTCACTTAACACAGTAGCTTCTACGAATTGACCATTTTTTTCTACTTGTAAACTTTTAATAGAAGTACTATCTTTCACTTTGAATGAAACATATTGTTTTCCATCTTTAACTGTTAATGTTGCCGGACTTTCAAAATAACTATTCATTCTAGATGATTCATCTTTATCGCCTTTCCATACAGTAAAAGCAATATTATATTTTCCATCAGCTAGTTGTGTAGCAGCTTTTGCATCTTGTAACCCTAGTGTTGCTATAAACGTAAATAAGACAGCAAATACGGCAATAATCATTTTAAATTGTTTAAACATATATTCATCGCCCTTCCAAAGATTTATTTACCTAACTTCACTTTACGAACTAAGAAAACACCTGAAATAAGAAGTAATGCTGCAAATAATCCGATACGTGCTTCATCACTTGTTTTTGGGTTATCTGTTTTTTCAGCTTTCCCACTTTCATTTGTTCCTTTATTTACATCTTTGTTTGTTTCTTTGCTTGTTTCTTTGTTTGTTTCTTTGTTTGTTTCTTTGCTCTCTTCTTTCTTCACTTCTTCTTTTACTTGTGTATTTTTTTGAGTTTGATCTTCATTTTTTGTTGCAGCAGTTTCCTTATTCTCTCCACCTACTGCTTTTACATTTGCATCAAACGCAAAGCGAATTGTGTAGTTATGGTCATAATTTACGTTCGGTACAACAACATGAATTTTTACAGCTGCTGGTTTAGATAAGTCGTCTATTTTAAACTCTACAGTTCTTTTATCTGCAGATTCATCTTTACTAACAACTTTTGCATCAACAAAGTTTCCGTTCTCTGGTGCTTTAAATTCTGTAATCCAAGCACTATGATTCATAGGAATTTGTACTCTCATCTCACCATTTTTTACAATTAACTTAGCTGGTTTTTCAAAATAATCATTTGCCATTGAAGCTGAATCATTTTCTGCTTTTTGTATGACATAGTTAATATCGTAAGTACCGTCAGCTACATTTGCCGAAGCTTGTCCGAATGGCACTACGAGAAAAGCTAGCATACATACGAATGTCATAATAAAAGCGGGTAATACCGAAAACTTTCTCATTTACCTTACTGCCTCCTTGTTTTTCTTTTTTTGAAAATGATAATTATTCTCAATATATAAGAAAAAAAATAATCTTTCTATCTCTATTTTATAACGAGTAACACTATGTAGTTAGAAATATATTGATTATCATTCTCATTGATAGATAAAAAAATAATCCCACCAATTTTTCCTATAAGAATAAACATAAAACTCTTTCATCATTTTATTGATTATCATTCTCAACGAATTTCAAAAAAAATAAACCGCCTAATTCTATCGTTCTATCACCTCTTCTTACAAAAATGATATAGTCATAGAAAACCTCTTGCCTTCCAATATTTCCACAACTAAGTCAATCTTAGCCTACTGGTAATTTTTTTGTCAACTATATTACGTATAAAATTTTTAATATCTGAATTCTTCTATATATAATTTTTCTACAAAAAAAGAGGCTTTCTTTTAAAGAAAGCCTCTTTCCCTTATTTTTCTACAGCAATTTCTTGCTTTTGAAATAAAGAAACTACATATCCAATTGCAATTCCAATGATACCCGGAACTAGCCAACCAATCCCTACACTATATAATGGAATTTTATCTAAGATAGGAGCAAGGGCCGCTACTTGAAGATTTGCATTATGCAATCCATCAAAGAAGCTAATTGCAAATGCGCCTACAATACCGCCTACATACATAGCTAATGGAAGACGAATATAGTTTTCAACAAGTGATAATACGATCAGTACGATACCAATTGGGTAAATTGCAATTAAAATCGGCAATGCTAATGCGTTTAACTGAGTTAAACCAAGATTTGCTACCATAAATGCTAATACAGAGAAAATAAAAATGACTTTTTGATAAGAAAGCTTTGGTAATAACGAAGAAAAATATTCTCCACAAGCTGCTACAATACCGACAGAAGTTGTTAAGCATGCTGCTGTAATTGCGATACCTAGTAATAATGTTCCGTAGCTACCAAATAAATGATTCACGACGTTTGTTAAAATAATTCCGCCGTTTGCTCCCATTCCAAGTGAAACACTTGAAGCTCCAAGGTAAGCAAGTGCTAAATAAACAAGAAGTAAGCCAAGTGCTGCAATAAATCCTGCAAAGATTGTTACTTTCGCAATACTGTTCTTATTTGTAATGCCTTTTGCTTTTAAAGCATTGATCACAACATTTCCGAAAACAAGTGCTGCAAGTCCATCTAAAGTTAAATATCCATCAATAAAACCTTTAAAGAGCGGGGCACTATACGCTTCTGTAGGGGCACCAAACTCTCCCATTGGAGTCATAATTGCTTTCGCTACAATAATTGCAATAACAGCTAATAAAATTGGAGTTAACACTTTACCAATGCGCCCCACTAATTTCGATGGGTTTAATGCTAAATAGAAAGTTACTGCAAAGAAAATAAATGTAAAGATAACAAGTGGATAGGATTGACCAGCTATCTCACTTGGTAAAAACGGTGCAACACTCATTTCATAAGCAACAGTCCCTGTACGTGGCACACTAACAAATACGCCTAAACATAAATAAATTGCAGTAATGAAAATTAGCGCGAATACAGGATGTACACGTCTTGCTAATTCATTAATATCTCCCTTTAGAGCTATAACAATAACTCCTAATAAAGGCAGTCCTACACCTGTTACGATAAAGCCAAATAACGCGATCCATACATCTGTTCCAGCACCTTGCCCTAACGCTGGTGGGAAAATCATATTACCGGCACCGAAAAACAGTGCAAATAACATTAAGCTTATTGCAAACATCTCAGAAAACTTTAAAGATGACTTCATTTCTACTACCTCCTAATTATTTTATTGACAAAATATTCTGAATTAAAATCCGTCACATATCCTCTTTCAAGCATACTTCCCCGTAAAAGAACGCAAAAAACACCCGTCCCTAACAAAGGGACGAGTGTTGAAATCGTGGTTCCACCCTTATTCTAATAAAATGAATTTATAACGAAATAAGCTCATTTTATAGCTCGTGTAAATTGATAACGGTTTTATCCGCCAAGAATTACAATGCATCTGCAGTTCACTCTTGAAGTTTAGAGGTGGTAAGTTTGTCTTTCCGTATTAGGAAGCTCACAGCCTAAGGCTTCCCTCTCTGAGAATCGTCAAAAACAACTCATGTCCTCATCATTACTTTTATAAAATATGTTGTCGAAACTTGTTGTTTTTTATTATATGGGCTATTTTTTAAAAAATCAATAGTTTTATTTTTTCTGACAAAAAAATATAGGGAGAAAACTTTCCTCCCTATAACTGCCCTATTAATATTTCTAATTCCTTAGGTGTAATGTCTCGCCATTTTCCAGCTTCAAGCTCATTTAGCTCTATATTCATAATGCGTACTCGCTTTAGCTTTGTTACAGTAAATCCGAAAGCACGACTCATTCTACGAATTTGCCTATTCATTCCTTGCGTTAAAACGATGCGGAATGTAGACTGATTAACTCTCGTCACTTTACATGGCTTCGTCATTCCATCTTTAATCTTTACACCGCTGGACATCTCATCAATAAACCAATCTGTAAACGGCTTATCAACAGTGACAACATATTCTTTCTCATGCTCATGATCACCGTGCAAAATTTGATTCGCAATCGCACCGTCATTCGTTAATAAGATGAGTCCTTCCGATGCTTTATCTAATCGTCCAACAGGAAAGATTCGTTCTGGATAATCGATATAATCAATAATATTATCTTCAATATGTTCAGCTGCTGTACAAGTAATTCCGACTGGTTTATGGAAGGCAATATACACCTTTTCTTTCTCTTCTTTTACAATAACTTGCCCATCAATCGTTACAATATCACCTTCATTAACGAGTGCACCGTGCGTACATACTTCACCGTTAATACAGGCACGTCCTGCTTTAATGAGACGGTCTGTTTCACGTCTTGAGCAGGATTTTGCTTCGCTTATGTATTGGTTGATTTTCATGTTTTGTTCCTTTTCTTATAGATTAAAAGCGTCAATCCATGGCGATATCATTATGCCAAGATTGACGCTCCTTTACTTCGCAAAAACAACTAAATAAATAACCCCAATTACCAAAAATATTCCGCAACAAGCTAACAATACTTTTGCAAGTTTGTCCATAAACATATAATGGTTTCCCCTTTTGTTTGGTTGTTTGCTATTTTAATTCGACAACTGTTACGCCTAGGCCTCCCTCGCCCATGTCACCGTAGCGGTAGGTTTTCACACCGCGATGTTTCTTCAAGTAATCTTGTACACCTTGGCGAAGCGCTCCTGTTCCTTTGCCGTGAATAATTGATACACGAGGATAGCTTGCAAGCTGTGCATCGTCTAAATATTTTTCAACGCGCATCATTGCATCTTCATAACGTTCGCCGCGAAGGTCTAGCTCTAACGACACGTGATAATCTCTACCCTTCACACTTGCGACTGCTTTTTTCTCAGTTTGCTTCGGTGTATTAATGTATTCCATATTGGATTCTTTCACTTTCATCTTCAGAATACCAATTTGTACGCTCCACTCTGTATCACTTACTTTTTTAAGCAATTGACCTTTTTGACCGAACGTTAACACTTTTACTTCATCACCTGCGCGTAATTGTTGTTTTGGCGCTGTGTTTTTCACGTTTACTTTTTGTTTCTTCACAAGCTCTGGCGCCGCACCTTCTAGACGGCTCTTCGCTTCAATAAGCTCATGGTCTTTCACGTTTATAAGCTGTGCTTTACGCAATTGACGAAGTTCTTGAATAATGCCTTCTGCTTCTTGCTTTGCAGCTTCGACTTTTTCTTCCCCTTCTTTTTGCGCTTTTAATAATTTTTCATCGCGCTCATCGTTAAATTCAATAATTTGACGTTGTAATTCACGATGAAGTTTTTCAGATTGCTTACGATGCTCTTCCGCTTCTTTTCGTTCGCGCTCTGCATTTTTTTGGCTTTCTTCTAGCTTTGCAATCATATTTTCGATTTTGTTCGTATCTGTACTAATATGGTTACGAGCGCGATCAATAACGCGATCAGACAAACCAAGACGCTTCGAAATTTCAAAGGCGTTACTACGTCCTGGTACACCGATTAATAATTTGTACGTTGGGCTTAATGTATTCACATCGAACTCAACGCTCGCATTAATAACTTGCTCACGATTGTATCCATATGCTTTTAATTCTGGGTAATGCGTCGTTGCAACAACGCGAGCACCACGGTTACATACTTCATCTAAAATAGAAATCGCTAGTGCAGCCCCTTCTTGCGGATCTGTCCCAGCACCTAATTCATCAAATAGGACTAAACTTTCAAAATCAGCTTTTTCTAAAATATCTACAATGTTTACCATATGAGAAGAGAATGTACTTAAATTTTGTTCAATCGATTGCTCATCACCGATATCAGCAAAGATGTTTTTAAATACACATATCTCTGATTCATCCATTACTGGAATATGAAGACCAGATTGCGCCATTAAGACACAAATACCGACTGTTTTCAGTGTAACTGTTTTACCACCTGTATTCGGTCCTGTAATAACGATTGTTGTAAAGTCTTTACCAAGCATAATGTTATTTGGCACGATAATTTCCGGATCAATAAGCGGATGGCGTGCTTGTTTTAAATCCATGTAGCGTTCATTATTTACGATTGGCTTCGTCGCTTTAATTCGCTTCGCATAAAGAGCTTTCGCAAAAATAAAATCAAGATTTGCAACTACTTCTACGTTTGATAAAACAATATCAGCTTCCACTGCCACTTCTTCCGTTAACATCATTAAAATGCGTTCTACTTCTTGTTTTTCTTTCACACGTGCTTCTTGAAGTGCGTTATTTAATTCCACGATTACTTGCGGTTCGATAAATAATGTTTGTCCAGAAGCAGATTGATCGTGAACAATACCACCATATACGCCGCGGTATTCTTGTTTTACCGGGATTACGTAGCGTTCGTTACGAATCGTTACAATTGCATCTGATAACATTTTTTGCGCGTTTGAAGAACGCGTCATGTTTTCTAATTTCTCACGAATACGGCTTTCCGCAGTACGAATTTGATTACGAATACCACGCAATTTGTCACTTGCGCTATCGACTACTTCACCGCCGTCACCAATACAATTTGTAATCTTCTTTTCTAAATCATATAAAGACACAATTTGCGCGACATGTGTTTCTAAAATTGGAAGCTCAACACCGTTGTCAATCATATCGTCAATGAAACGTTTCATTTGGCGACTACCGTACATCGTACTTGCGATTTCAATTAATTCATAAGGACTTAACATACTTCCAATTTTCGCACGCTTAATATTTGAACGAATATCAGAAATCCCTCCAAGTGGTACATGTCCTTTTAAACGGATGACTTTCGCTGCCTCATCCGTTGTTTCTTGCAATTCCACAATTTCTTCAAAATCTGTACTTGGCACTAAATTCTTCACTTTATCACGACCAAGTGAAGATGCTGTATGTTCAAGTAATTGTTCTTTTACTTTATTGTATTCTAATACACGCAACGTTCGTTCTAACATGTTGCAGGTCCCCCCTGTATTACTTATTACGTTTAATATAGTCTAATAAACGTTCAATATCCCATGTGTTAATCACGTTATCTTTTTGAATCCAACCTTTACGCGCTGCTGCTACACCTGTTTCCATATCTTCTAACATTTCAAGTGTATGGGCATCCGTATTAATCGCTACTTTTACACCAGCATCTTGTGCTTGTTTTAATAATTTCGCGCTTAAATCTAGACGGTTTGGATTTGCATTTAATTCTAAAACTGTATTTGTTTCTTTTGCGAGCTGGATTAATAAATCTGTATCTACATCGTAACCCTCACGGCGCCCAAGAAGACGTCCTGTCGGATGGGCAATCATTGTGACATGCTTATTCTCAAGTGCAGTGCGAAGACGCTTCATAATCGTTTCACGGTCTTGTGAGAAGCTTGAGTGAATAGCTCCAATGACATAATCTAGTTCTGCTAATACTTCATCGTCAAAATCAAGTGTCGCATCTGGTAAAATGTCCATTTCAATCCCGCGCAAAATTGTAATGTCTGGATACTTTTCATTCATACGTTCAATTTCTTTCGCTTGTTCACGAAGACGCTCTTTCGTTAAACCGTTCGCTACTTTCAAGTATTGCGAGTGATCAGTAATTGCCATAAATTTATATCCATGAGCGCGGCACGCTTGTACCATTTCTTCAATTGAAAAAGCACCGTCACTCCACGTTGTATGCATATGTAAATCACCCTGTATATCAGAGAACTGAATTAAGTTCGGATACTCTTTAATTAATTCAATTTCTTTTCCATCTTCACGCACTTCTGGTGGGATGAATGGAAGGCCAAAGTGGGCGAAGAATGCTTCTTCTGTTTCGAATGTTTTCACTTCACCTGTGTCTAAGATTTCCACACCGTATTCACTAATTTTCTCGCCTCTATCTTTCGCAATTTGGCGCATTTTTACGTTATGGTCTTTTGATCCGGTGAAATGGTGAAGAGTTGTAATAAATTCTTCTGGTTTTACTAAGCGGAAGTCAATTGAAATATCATATTCATATTGAAGACGAACAGATACTTTCGTATCTCCACTTGCAATCACTTCAATCATATTATCAAATTGTAGTAAATGTTCACGCACTACTGCTGGCTCTGTCGTTGCAATGATGAAATCTAAGTCCTTCACTGTCTCACGAACACGGCGTAAACTACCAGCGCGTGAGAAGCGAATTATTTCAGCAACATTCGACAATTTCTCCTCTATTTCCCCGGCAATAGGCAATACCATCGCAATTGGTAAACGCTCTGGACGAGAGCCTACTTGATCAATTGCTTCTAATATTTTCTCTTCTGTTTTCTTACCGAATCCAGCTAAAGCTTGTACTTTATTTTCTTCACAAACAGCTTTTAACGTTTCCATATCAACAACACCAAGTTCTTTGTATAACTTGGCCACCTTCTTACCACCAAGGCCTGGTAGTTTTAATAGTGGTAATAAACTGCTTGGTACTTCTTTTTCAAGTTCTTGTAGTACTTCAGATGTTCCCGATTCTATATATTCTTGAATAACTGCTGCCGTTCCTTTTCCGATACCTGGAATCTTTGTGAAATCTTCAATTTCAGAAAGACTACGGTCATCACTTTCTAGTGCTGCCGCCGCTTTACGGAATGCAGATATTTTAAATGGATTCGCGCCCTTTAGTTCCATAAATAGGCCGATTGTCTCTAGTAATTTGATAACTTGTTTTTTATTCACTTTCATCATTGCCCCGCCTTTCTTTCATAGAAAAAAACTTCTCTTTCCGAAAAAAGAGAAGTTACACTCTGCTACCTGTCTGCCATAGTTCCTTCACCTTTTCAGAAAGAATCGGTGTATCGTCTACAATTATTTTGCTAATTGATGATTTTTGTAATGGTGTTTGTATTTGTTCAATTGGAAGAATTGTTCCAACAATAATTAAGACAAACAGAATGATATACACTTCTAAAAAGCCAAGAAGTGCCCCAGCAACCGCATTGACTTGCTTTAAAACTGGGATTTCTGCAAACATATTCAGTAAATTACCAAGTAGTGAAAGTGCGATTTTTGTAATAATAAATAATACGATAAACGCAATTGCTTGATAGAAGACACCCTCAATATTATTCGCATCTATCCATTCTGGAACAGAAACATTCTTATCAAATGGATACGGAATAATTTTCGCAAGTGCTGGCGCTAAATCTTTACAATACCAGTATGCAACGAGGTATGCGATAATAAAGCTTGTTAACTTTACAAGTTGCAAAATAAATCCTCTGCGTAAACCGAGGAAGAATCCCATAACAAGCAATAAAATGATAATAATATCAATCATGTTTATTCAATTCCTTTTTGTGTCATACTTTCTTTCAATTTCTCATGTTCTTCTTTTAATTTTATGTAATCGTGTATGACGTTTACCGCCGTCAATACCGCTAGTCTACTCGTATCAAGCGAAGGATTCTTGGCATTGAGTTCGCGCATTTTATCATCCACAATCGCTGCTACCATGCGGATATGACTTGTACTTTCATCGCCAACAACTGAATACTGTTGGCCATATATTTCTACATTAATTCGACTTTTATTTCCCTTTTGTTGTGACAACTCACCGGCCTCCAATCACGTACAGAATCCTAAAGTTTATCATACCATGAACCATCATAATATGGAAACAGAAAGAACAATCCGATATGATAAAAATAACAACATAAAAAAGGAGCGACCATTTTGTCAAATTCTATCGTAATACAAACAAGTTCTACAGTAATTGAAGACATGAAACAACAATACAAACAAGCACTTAGCCCCAAAATTCCGCAAGGCGGTATCTTTATGGCAAAAGTTCAATCTTGCACAATTACAGCTTATAAATCAGGAAAAGTGATGTTTCAGGGTGGACGTGCTGAAGCAGAAGCTTCTCGTTGGCAAACTGTCTCTCAAACACCAAAATCAGCTGTAAAAAAATCGGTCAATTCACATCGTTATGCGCCGCCCGCTTCCATCGGCACAATGTCTATTCTAGGATCAGACGAAGTAGGTACTGGTGATTACTTCGGACCGATGACAGTAGTTGCTGTATATGTGGATGCAAAGCAAATTCCACTTTTAAAAGAACTTGGTGTAAAAGACTCCAAAAACTTAAATGATGCTCAAATTGCTGAGATTGCAAAACAACTCCTTCACGTTGTTCCTTACAGCTCCCTCGTTCTTCATAATGAAAAATATAACGAGCTATTTGATAAAGGAAACAACCAAGGTAAACTAAAAGCTTTACTGCATAACAAAGCCATCACAAACTTATTGGCTAAAATTGCACCTACAACACCTGAGGGTATCTTAATCGACCAATTTACACAGCCTGATACATACTATAAATATTTAGCGAAACAAAAACAGGTACAGCGTGAAAATGTTTACTTCGCTACAAAAGGTGAAAGTGTCCATTTAGCAGTAGCCGCCGCTTCCATTTTAGCTCGTTACTCATTCGTAAAACAATTTGACGAACTAAGCAAAAAAGCTGGTATGCAACTTCCGAAAGGTGCTGGTAAACAAGTTGATATTGCCGCTGCTAAATTAATTCAAAAAGTCGGTAAAGAAAGACTACCTGAATTTGTGAAAGTGCATTTTGCTAATACAGAGAAGGCGTTTCGGTTACTGAAAAAATAACTACTTTTTAGTATCGACAGGATATGGATGAACTAAACAAGGCGAAAAGAATTGAATTCTTTTCGCCTTTTATGAATGAAAAATGGATAAATAGGATCTCACACGTTCCTATTTTCGCCGCACTCATTCTGTATATCTATATATTTAAATTTAGACTGATATATATTCATTTACTATTCACCTAAAAAAGAGAGTCTCCATGACTCCCTTTTTATGTTTAACTTCGTTTCTGCTTCTTATTTGATGAAGGTACTTTATAAGAACCCGTTTCATGCGTAGTCGTTCCTTGTCCTTCCACTTCCGGAGAACCTAAGCTTGATCTAGAATGGTCTGTTTTCACTTTCTTACTCATTACAATCACCCCCAAGATTACTTTTCACTTAAGAGTAAAAAACTATTCAGCATAACCATCTGAACATATACTGGCTACTCTTTTATCCTCCTGTCTGTTTTTCACTAATGTCCCATAGACGTTTTGCGGCATCCTTATCCAAGGCAGCTTCAGACATTTTTCCTATTTGCTTATCGGCATAGTAATAACCACTATGATCAGTAAATTCAGTTGATTCTGCTAGCCATATTAGAGTTTCAGCACCTTTCTCGGGTGTACGAGAGAAAGGTTTCATTGCTGCCATAGTTAAGCGAGCAACTAGACCATTGTCCTGGTTGAAATTCGTAGCCACTAGCCCTGGATCGAAGCTGTATGCACTAACACCCGTCCCCTCCAACCTCTTTGCCAATTCAGCGGTAAATAAAATATTTGCTAGTTTTGATTGAGCATAACGCATTGTAGGACCACCCATAAATTTCTTAACACCACGATAAAGTTGTTCTGCATCTAAATCACCGAAATCAATTCCCTTTTTAGCCATTTTGTGACCGTGAGATGCGGTGGTGATAACACGAGCAGGAGCACTTTCTTTTAAACGCTCCAACAGCAAATTAGTGATTAGGAATGGACCTAAATGGTTAACCGCCCAAGTCATCTCCAAATCGTCCTCTGTAAGCTGCCTTGTTTGAAATAAAGCACCAGCATTATTCACTAATATATCTATTCTCGGACACCTTTCCAAAATATCAGTAGCTACCCGGCGTATAGATTGTTGGGAAGCCATATCAGCTAAAAATAGATCTATCATCACATCCCCATTCGTTACATCCTTAATTTGAGCAATAGCAGCATTCGCTTTTTCCTCGTTACGTGCAATGATTCCTAGTTTGGCACCGCGCTCTGCAAATGTCTTAGCTGCCGCTAATCCAATACCACTTGTTGCACCAGTAATCACCACATACTTGTCATGCAGTGTCCACTTTGTATGACTTGGAATCTCCCCCATTGTACAAAAACCCCTTCCCTTGCCCATAAATATTTCATTCGTTTTACTATATGTGAGATATGAACGAACCTATGAACAACATTTTTCCAAACAAAAAAAGCGAGAGCAGTTGCTCTCGCTTTTTTCATCTTAAAACTCAGAAGAACCTGGAGTTCTTGGGAATGGAATTACGTCACGGATGTTAGCCATGCCAGTGATGTACATTAGGAAGCGCTCGAAACCTAGACCGAATCCAGCGTGTTTTGTACCGCCGTATTTTCTAAGTTCTAAGTACCACCAGTAGTCCTCTTCGTTCATACCTAATTCTTTAATTCTGTCTACTAAAACGTCCATTCTTTCTTCACGTTGACTTCCGCCGATTAATTCGCCGATGCCAGGAACTAGAAGATCAGTAGCTGCTACTGTTTTACCATCTTCGTTCATACGCATGTAGAATGCTTTAATGTCTTTCGGATAGTCAGTTACGAATACAGGGCGTTTGAAGATTTCTTCTGATAAGTATCTTTCGTGCTCTGTTTGTAAGTCAATACCCCATTCTACTGGGTATTTGAATTCAGCACCTGATTCTTGAAGTACTTTAATTGCTTCTGTATAAGTGATGCGACCGAAGTCAGAGTTGATTACGTTGTTCATGCGCTCTAGAACTGTTTTATCAACGAAGCTGTTGAAGAAGTCCATTTCTTCTGGTGCATGCTCTAGTACGTATTTCATTGCATATTTCAGCATATCTTCTGTAAGATCCATTACATCGCCTAACTCAGCGAATGCAATCTCAGGCTCAACCATCCAGAACTCCGCTGCGTGACGAGTTGTGTTTGAGTTTTCCGCACGGAATGTAGGTCCGAATGTGTACACATCACGGAATGCTAATGCATAAGCTTCAGCGTTCAGCTGTCCACTTACTGTTAAGTTTGTTTCTTTAGCGAAGAAGTCTTTTGATTCGTCAACTTGTCCGTCTTCACCTTTTGCTACGTTGTTTAAATCTTGCGTTGTTACGCGGAACATTTCGCCTGCACCTTCTGTATCACTACCAGTAATAATTGGTGTGTGAACATGTACGAATCCACGCTCTTGGAAGAATTGGTGAATTGCAAATGCTGCGATAGAACGCACGCGGAATGTTGCTGAGAATGCATTTGTTCTTGGACGTAAGTGAGCGATTGTACGTAAGTATTCAAACGTATGACGCTTCTTTTGAAGTGGGTAATCAGAATCTGATAAGCCCTCGATATCAATTTTTTCTGCTTTAATTTCAAATGGTTGCTTCGCTCCAGGTGTTGCAATTACTTTACCTTCTACTTTAACTGAAGAGCTTAGTGGAAGCTTTGCAATTTCTTTGAAGTTCTCTAATTCTGTATCGAAAACGATTTGAACACCTTTGAAGAAGCTACCGTCGTTTAATTCGATGAAACCAAATGCTTTTGAATCACGTAAGTTACGAATCCAACCCGATACTTGTACTGTTTGATCTGCGTATTTATCTGTATCTCTATACAGACTTTTTACTAATGTGTTTTCCATAGTAAAATTCTCCTTTACTCATATATTTAAATACAAAAAAACCTTTCATCCATAAAGGGACGAAAGGTTAAACTTCGCGGTACCACCCAATTTGTCATAAAGACCAACTTTAACTCGTATGTAATACATACTTCCCGGTTTGTAACAGGCCGGATTCCCGTCTAAGTCTACTCTTGAATACAAGCTTCAATTTCGGTTAGCAACTCCAAGGTGTTCTTCACATATACCGCCTCATCAGGCTCTCACCGTCCCTGACTCGCTTTGGATTATAGTATATACTACTTTTCCTTATCATCGTCTTTCGTTTTGTTAAACTAAAATTAATGTACTACATTCGAGAGAAAGATGCAAGATGCCAGAAAATATATCAGCGATTTTTATAATATATCGACTTACCGACATTTTCCGACAATCGTGCCATAAAAAAATTGCCGGACTTAATCCGGCAATTTTTTATTACTTACGTAACTCCGCACCAAATTTCTCTTCTACCGCTGTTAATACACGGTTATGTGCTTCTGTTACTTCTTCGTCTGTTAATGTACGTTCTGCATCGAAGTAGTTCATAGAGAATGCAAGTGATTTCTTGCCTTCTTCCATTTTTTCACCTTCGTATAAGTCGAATAGTGCTACGTCTTTCAGAAGTTCTCCGCCAGCTTCAGCAATGACTTGCTTCATTTCACCAGCTTTTGTTTCTGTTGTTACTACAACAGCCATATCACGTGTCATAGATGGGAAACGTGGAATTGCTAAGTAGTAAGTTTCCTCAGCGTCTGCACCGAATACTTTTGCAAGAGATAATTCGAATACGAATGTATTTTTCACATCTAATTGTTTTTCTGTTTCCGGGTGCAATTGACCGATGAATCCGATTGCTTCACCATCTAATACGATGTCAGCTGTACGGCCTGGGTGCATACCTTCACGTTTTGCTGGTGCATAAGTGATTTGATTTGCCACGCCAAGTACGTCGAATAATCCTTCTAATACACCTTTAACAACGAAGAAGTCTACAACTTTCTTTTCACCTTGCCATGCATGGTGAAGAGCAAGACCTGTCATAACACCTGCAAGATGTTGTTCTTCTTTCGGAAGTTCTCCTGCTTCTGTTGGTAAGAAGATAGAACCTACTTCATATAATGCAACGCTGTCGTTTTTACGTGCAACATTGTATGAAACTGCTTCTAACAATTGTGGCACTAAGCTTAAACGAAGTTGGCTACGCTCTTCGCTCATTGGAAGCGCAAGATTTACAGGAGCTTTTTCGTTCGGCTCAACCATATATTGTTTCGCTTTGTCAGCGCTTGTTAATGAATATGTGATTGCTTCATATAAACCAGCACCTTCTAGGAAGCGGCGTACTTTACGACGTTTCGTTTGTGCTGATGTTAATTTACCACGTGTCATTGTTCCAGATGGTAATGTAACTGGAATGTGATCATAACCATACAGACGACCTACTTCTTCTACTAAGTCTTCTGAAATTGTAATGTCAGGACGACGTGCTGGTACATTTACATGGAATGTTCCTTCTACTTCTGTGAATGGGAATTTCAGGTTTGTGAACATTGTACCCATTTCACTCGCAGAAATATCTGTACCTAATACACGGTTTACTTTTTCAGCTGTAACAGATACTGTACGTTCTTGTACTTGTAAGTTATCAGCTTCTACTACACCTTCAAGTGCTTCTCCACCAGCGTATTTTGCCATTAAAGCAGCTGCGTGTTGAATTGCTTCAAATGTACGTGTTGGGTCGATTCCCTTTTCAAAACGTGCACTTGATTCGCTACGAAGACCTAAGTCTTTTGATGTACGGCGCACTGTTTGACCTGCAAAGTATGCAGACTCAATTAGAACGTTTACTGTCTCGCTATCAACTTCAGAATCCGCTCCGCCCATTACACCAGCAACAGCTAACGCTTTTGTGCCATTTGTAATTACAAGATGGTGGCTTTGTAACGTACGTTCTTGAGCATCTAATGTTTGAATCTTTTCGCCTTCTTTTGCAAGACGAACAACGATTTCTTTTGAACCTAATTTATCGTAATCGAATGCATGTAACGGTTGACCGTATTCCATTAAAATGTAGTTTGTAATATCAACTACATTACTAATTGGACGAATGCCAGCTGCCATAAGACGAGTTTGCATCCACATTGGTGATGGACCAATCTTTACGTTTTTAACCATTTTTGCAATATATAATGGGTTTTCTTCTTTCGCTTCTACACTTACAGAAATGTAATCAGAAGTTTTTTCTGCTGTTTCTTGTAAGTCGATAGCTGGAAGTTTTACTTCACGGCCGTAAATAGCAGCTACTTCATATGCAACACCTAACATGTTTAAGCAATCTGCACGGTTTGGTGTTAAACCAAGCTCAAGTACTTCATCATTTAAATTTAAAATTTCAAGTGCATCTGCACCAACTTCAGCATCACTCGGGAAGATGAAGATACCGTCTGCATATTCTTTCGCAACGAATTTCCCATCAATACCAAGCTCTTGAAGAGCACAAACCATACCGTGAGAAGCTTCCCCGCGTAGTTTTGCTTTTTTAATTTTGAAGTTACCAGGAAGTACAGCGCCAACTTTTGCAACTGGTACTTTTAAACCTTTTGCAATGTTAGCAGCTCCACAAATAATTTGAACCGGCTCTTCTTCACCGATATCGATTAAGCATTTGCTTAATTTATCAGCTTCTGGGTGTTTTTCACATTCTAATACGTGACCAACTACAACACCTTTTACACCTTTATTTAATACTTCAACACCTTCTACTTCAATACCACTTTTCGTGATTTTGTCTGCTAGTTCTTGTGCTGTTACATCTTTAATATCTACATACTCTTGTAACCAACGATATGATACGAACATATTTATCCTCTCCTTCCCTTACGCTCGTTTGAATTGTTGTAAGAAACGTACATCATTTGTATAGAAATGACGAATGTCATCTACGCCGTATTTCAACATTGCGATACGCTCTGCGCCCATACCGAATGCGAAACCTTGATATTCTTTTGAATCATAACCAGCCATTTCAAGTACGTTCGGGTGAACCATACCTGCTCCTAAAATTTCGATCCAGCCAGTCCCTTTACAAGTGCCACAACCTTTACCGTGACACATCATACAAGAAATATCCATCTCTACAGACGGCTCTGTGAATGGGAAGAAACTTGGACGAAGACGGATTTCACGATCTTCACCGAACATCTTTTTCACGAATACTTGCAGTGTACCTTTTAAGTCACTCATGCGAATGTTTTTATCAATTACAAGACCTTCAATTTGCATGAATTGGTGTGAATGCGTCGCATCATCGTCATCGCGGCGATACACTTTACCAGGACAAATAATTTTAATCGGTCCTTTTTCTTTATTCTTTTCCATCGTACGTGCTTGCACAGAAGATGTATGTGTACGTAGTAACGTTTCTTCTGTAATGTAGAATGTATCTTGCATATCACGCGCTGGGTGATCTTTCGGTAAGTTTAATGCTTCGAAGTTGTAGTAGTCTTTTTCTACTTCCGTCCCTTCAGCTACTTCATAACCCATACCGATGAATACATCTTCAATTTGTTCAACAACTGCTGTTAACGGATGGTGACAACCTGTTTCAACAGGACGACCTGGCAGTGTAACATCAATTGTTTCAGTAGCTAATTTCGCCTCAATTACTGCTTTTTCTAAGTTGCCAATTTTGTCTTCTAGACGCGTTTGAATCGCTTCACGTACTTCATTTACTAATGCTCCCATACGTGGACGCTCTTCTGCTGATAATTTTCCCATGCCGCGTAATACTTCTGTAATTGGACCTTTTTTCCCTAAATACGCTACGCGTACGTCGTTTAAGCCCTTTAGCTCTTTCGCTTCTTCAATAAGCTCTAACGCTTTTTGCTTTAGCTCTTTTAAACGTGCTTCCATTTGGAACCCTCCTAATTTTAAAAATAAAAAAACCCCGCTCCCAAAAAGGGACGAGGTAAATTCGCGGTACCACCCTAAATTGACAGAACAAGTCTGCCCACTCATTAGTTATAACGATCAATTCTGACCGGAACGCCTTTACATATAAATGGTCCTGGCGCCAACTCCAGAGGTGAATTCACTTCCATCTACCATAAGAATGCTTTCAGTCTACGGCACTCTCTCCCTATATGGCGATTTTGTAAGCTACTCTTCTCTATCAACGTTTTTCATTAATATACTTTTATTATATGTTCAAAAAAGTTCGATACTCATTTCACCACTTTTTTATGAACATGTACTTCAACTTATTATAAGAAGTTTTTTATCGATTCGCAACTGGGCTTTGTAAATAATACGTTAAAATCCCTGCTGCAACCGCAACATTTAATGATTCTGCCCCGCCGTAAATCGGAATATACAAGTTTTGATCACTTTTCGCCAGAATTTCTTGGCGTACGCCGCTTCCTTCATTCCCTACAATTAATGCAAAACTTCCAGCCGGGGTTACTTCACCAAATGGAACTCCATTTTCAAGAGCTGTTCCATATACAGGGACGTTATTTTCTTTTAACTTGTCTACCCATTCTTCTAAGTTCCCTTTTACAACCGGTAAGTGGAAAATAGAACCTTGTGTAGATCGTAGTACTTTACTATTATAAACATCAACGCACCCTTCTCCAAGCACAACGGCATGAATACCAGCTGCATCCGCTGTACGAATAATCGTTCCCAAATTACCTGGGTCTTGAAGGCCGTCTAATAAAAGAAATTTCCCATCAGTAAGAGCTACTTCTTTCTCATGTTTCTCACAAACAGCAAATACACCTTGCGTTGTTTCTGTTTCGCGAAGTACTTTTACAATTGCTTCAGGCACAATATACATTTCAACATCATTAACTGTCCAATCTTTCGGAAGATCTGTCTGATCTGAAACGATAAGTTCTGTTACAACTCCTGCCTTTAACGCTTCCTCTACTAAATGGAATCCTTCTACAAAAAATAAAGCTTTGTTATCGCGCTCTTTTTTCGTCTGCAGCTTTTTCCACTGCTTCACACGCGGGTTTTGTACTGAATCAATGTTTTTCATAATATGTATTTCCCTCTCTTCTTGTCTTATCATTATAGCCTATTTTTCATACATATTTACATAAAAAAGAACAAAAACTAACGTCAGTTTCAATTCTGAAGAAGAGGTGAAGATAATGAGTTTTAATTTACGCGGCGCGGTATTAGCGAATGTATCTGGAAATTCACAAGACCAATTACAAGAAACGATTGTCGATGCAATTCAAAGCGGTGAAGAAAAAATGCTTCCAGGTCTTGGCGTTTTATTCGAAGTCATTTGGAAAAATGCTGATGAAAATGAAAAACACGAAATGTTAGGAACACTGGAGCAAGGATTAAAAAAATAAGCAATAAAAGGTCACCTTAGAAAAAAAACTAAGGTGACCTTTTATGTCTATAAAATTTTTCTTCTCCTAAACATTTCTACTTTACTAACGCTACCCCGATGGAGTACAATGTTCAAAATACATTTAAACCGATCGATTTTTCTTCATATACATCATTGGATAAAAGGAGTGAATGTTTTATGCACCGTATTACGCTTGAACAAATTTTTAAACATCACATTACGCAAAAATATGTAAACCGTTCTGGAATGGTCCACGCGATTGCTGTCGCTTATCATGCGTTTCACTTAGCCAAAAAGCATCACGCCTCAGTCGATGCTGCGACAAAGGCTGGCTTCCTTCATGATATCGGACATCATACGTGGTACACGGGCGGCGAATGGGACTATGACTTGTATAAAAAGAATGATATACATGCGATTAAAGGGGCAGAAAGATCTCATAAATTGCTTATTAGATTAGGAGAACATCCTAAACTAGCAAAAGAAATTTCTATTGCGATTCTTCTTCATACAGATTCTTTCTTAGTACAGCAAGAAATTGAAAGAACATCTCTTCAAAACATTATTAAATGGGCAGACGAAGCAGATGAAGAACCGGGCGGAGCGCATCATTATAGAACGATTTCTTATGAAAAAGCATTGAAAGCAATTCAGCAATTAGACCGATTGGTAGAGCGTGAATTACAAATAGAGCAAAAGAAATTGAATGACAAGGCAGAACATAGTTATCAATGAGAAAGAGGCATCACTATAGGGTGATACCTCTTTTATTATTTTGCGAAAAATACACCTTTGTATGTAATATTTAAATGTTACACTCAAAAGCAAAATACTTTATAATTAAATATACAAATATAAAGAGGTGGTTTTACAAATGCAACCCGCTACACAACTTTCTAATGAACAGAAATACTCTATGTCATGGGGACAATTTATTAGCTCCGTTTTATTCGCTTTTTTCGGAACCGGACTTATTACTGTGTTCCTCGCAATGCCCTTAACAATTTATACAGCCGGCCTTACAGATAAAAAACAAATTGCCCTGTATGAATCTATTGCAAATACTGCAAGTATCATATTACAACTAGCCGTGTTGTTATTCTTCATTTTCAAATTCGAACCCGCAAAAAAATTACTACTAAAATCTTTTAACTTTAAAGTACTTAAAGAATGGCGTACATACGTATACTTACTTCTTTTCTTGGCTATAAACATTATACTCAATTACATCTTGTTAAATTATGTGTTCCAAGACGCAACGAAGCAGCAATCTTCCGCACTAAACTTAGACGTTTTTAAGCAGTATCAAATATTATTACTTCTCGGCTTCGCTATACTCACACCAATTTTTGAAGAGCTTATTTTCCGTGGTTTTATACTTCGCTTCTTCTCAGAACGCTTTCCATTTTGGATTGCAGCCATCATAACAAGCTTCTTCTTCGGTATCGCTCATACATACTCACTTGGAGTAATGGTAATTACTTTCTTCATGGGATTATTAATGGCTATTTTATGTAAAAAAACAAAATCCATTATTCCAGCTATGTTATTTCATATTATGAATAATATGTTGGCATTCTTGAGTTAAAAAGAGGTATCATCGCGATACCTCTTTCACTCTTTTATCACAACTTCAAACTCTTCTTCCGTTAACAATTTTCGGTAATTCGTTTTCTTTTCTCCCTCTTCACCAGAAGTTAGAACAGGCGTCAGAATAATTTTCGTTACACTATCTTCTAGTTTTTCAAATCGCCAATAACTATTTTTCGATAATGTAAGACCTGAGTCGGGTATTAACTCGTTTCCATCTTGATCTTTCGCGATAAATTTCACCTCTAATTTCGTTCCATTCAACATTTTATAATTCAACTTCGTAGATATAGGAGAAACTTTTAAATCTTCCACTTCTATTTTTTGACCATTTTCTAATTTAAAATGTTTATGGATTGGGATTGTTTTCGTTTCAGCTTTTAATTTGTCTCCAGATGCTTTGAAGGAAAAGCCCCATTCTCCTTTTATTGAGGTTTTATCTTTTAACGGCATAAGTCTTCTATATATAATTTGTATATCTAGTTCCCCATCCAATTCCATTGGCTTCATTTGTGAATCTTTCAAATTTTTAGTAGTAAAAAATGTGTATGTATAATCATTTACTCTTTGTTTACCTCCACCACCACTACCATTTAACTCTTTTCCATTTATATAAACATCTGGGTACGGTAAAAAAATATCTCCCAGATTAACACTGTTAGACTTAAACGTACTATTAACAATAATCTGCCCTTCATCTATCATCACTTCATCTAACCTTACTTCTACACCGTTATCATAAACTGTTTGTCCTATTGTCGTTTTATATTCTTTTAAAGGTTCCCCTCTACTGTTTACGTAGTCTTCCATTTCACTTCCGATTAACGGTATATCCGCAATCATCCTTCTCATATCTACAGTCATCATCATAATAAATAATGCCGCAGCCGATGTTACAATAGCTATATTACGTTTCGTATGACCTTTGTTCTTTCTTATCTTTTTGCTAATTCGCTTTTGTATTTTCTTTTTCTCTATATGAGTTAAGTTAACTTCTTTATATTCATTTTCATCAATTTTTAGATCATTTAACATTTCATACGGATCTTTCATTTCCTTCACCCCTTTTCTTATTTACTTCATTCGATTATGTAAAAATAATGTCCTTAGCTTCTTCCGGCCTCTCGACAGACGATTGTATATAAAAGAAGTTTTCATCCCCATTTTCTCTGCAATCTCTTCTACACTGTCTTCTTCAACGTAATGCTTCATAAAGATTTCTTTATCGTTCTTCTTTAAATGATCTAATATATGTTCCATATCATTACTAATTTCATTTTTAGTAGTATCGGTATGTACCGCTATTTCACCTATTTGATCTAATCCTTTTTCATTTACTGTCTTCGCATATTTCCTCGCATAATCGATAGATTTATATTTTGTAATAGCTGCAATCCAATTTTTTAAAGTATTTTTCTCCTCATCATACTTTTCAATATGATTCCAAATTGCCAATAACACATCATCCATGCATTCCTCTTGTACATCTTGAAAAGAGGCTAAATGCTTCTGAATAATACTTTTTATAAGTCCGCCGTACCGGTCGATAATAAAATATAATGCTTTTTCGTTCCTTTTCCGTAGTTGCATTGCAACGTTCTCTTCTTTAATTTTCATATGTCCCCTCCTCTCTAACGTTCTCTACATCTATTAATTCGTATCGTTGCTTCTCATTTCTATCAATTTATACATATTTATTAATAATATCCAAAATAAACCTCATGTAGTAAAATATAACTTAATTCACTTAAAGGAGTTTACATATGTTCAGTATTATTTGGATACTTTTTACGCCACTTCTCTTACTATGCGGGATTGCTGGTGGTATTTTTTTAATGGTAACAGGAATTAAATATCGGAAATTACTTGTTATCTTAATGGGGATTATTTGCTTTTCATTCGTTATAATGCCTTTTATTTTTTTGAACAAAGGGATCAATGGAGAGACCGTTCTCCACATTCCACCTGTCCTATATTGGATACTTTTCTCTCTAGCTGGTTTATTAGCAGGATTGAATGGGGTACGTTCAAAAATTAAGAGTATACGCAACATGGGATTCATTATTTTCTCAATAGGACTGTTTGCAGCTATTTGCTATCAACTCATGTCCATGCCTGATTCATCTTTTATTCGTTAAGGGGTTATTACATATGGAATCTACCAACTTATTTATTTGGCTTATCTTAGCCCCTATTTTGTTATTATGTGAAGGCATCGTTGGCATTTTTTTAATTGCTGCCGGAATGAAATATCGAAAATCATTTATCGTTATAGCTGGTTTAATTAGCATATCGCTTATCGTTGTTCCTATCATTTGTATAGGTTTTGGAATAGATTTAGAGGGGATGGTTCCAATTTCAGGAACTTTATATTGGTGTTTCTTCTCTTTAGCTGGACTATTAGCTATTATAAGCGGAGGGCAAATATCGAGTATTCGTTCTATGGGGACAATTTTGTTTATAACAGGGCTGTGCTCCGTAACTGGTTATCATTTTTTATATCTCACTCTTTAAAAAGACAAAAAAGCAGGGGAATTAATTCCCTGCTTTTCTATTTGGTTTATTGCCTGATGGTAAGAAGAACGATAACACCCAAGCAATACCGGCTAATATTGTTGCAATTAAGAAGGCATCGTTAATACCGTTAATTGCAGATAGCTTTGAAATTTGTCCGAATAATAGTTGTGTACTCATCGCATCTCCTGCTTGAGCTGATCCGGCTAATGCCGCTAAGCTTTGGCCCATACCGTGTACTTTATCAACTAAAATCGGGTTTGACGTTGTTAACATATTGCCGTAATCCGCTACGTGAGCAGTAGTTTGTTGCGTCATAAGCGTGATTAATATCGCTGTTCCAATTGAACCAGCTACTTGTCTTGACGTATTTTGCGTTGCTGTACCGTGAGAAATTAATTTCATCGGCAGTGCATTCATACCAGCTGTCATAATTGGCATCATAATGAATGACATACCAATTGAGCGTATAATATAATCCGTCATAATAACGCTATACGGTGTATCCATCGATAACGTTGTAAATTTATATGTCGCAAATGTTGTAATGGCTAATCCGACAATTGCTAACGGACGAATACCATACTTATCAAATAGTTTACCTGCAACTGGTCCCATGATCCCCATAATTAATGATCCTGGAAGTAATAATAAACCAGATTCCATCGGTGTAAAACCGCGAATGTTTTGCAAGTATACTGGAAGTAATAACATACCTCCGAATAAGGCCATCGTTACAATCGCGTTAATTACTAATGTGAAAGTGAACGTCGGATATTTAAACACTTGTAAATCAAGCATTTTATTGTCTGTTGTTAACTCTCTCCAAATAAATACAGCTAAACCAATGACACCGATGATAAGTGTTATAACAACTTCTGCACTAGTCCAGCCATTATTTCCAGCTTCACTAAATCCGTACAGTAAGCTACCTAGTCCAATACTTGAACTAATAACACCGAATACATCTAACTTTGTTTTAGACACTGGCTGAGCTAGTGTAAAGAATTTAAAAGATAAGAACGTAATAATTAAACCGATAACAAACATCCCATAGAACATTAAGTTCCAGCTATAGTTTTCAATTACCCAACCTGTTACAGTTGGTCCGATAGCTGGTGCTAAAATCATCGCTACCCCAAGTAACCCCATAGCTGCTCCGCGTTTATTAGGCGGGAATAATGTCATGAAGATATTCATACCAACTGGCATTAAAATACCCGCACCAACCGCTTGAATAACGCGGCCCGTCATCATCATTGTAAAGTTTCCTGATGTAGCACAAATGATAGATCCTACAGTGAAGAATAACATTGCTGCTATGAATAATTTACGATACGTAAATCGTGAAACTAAAAATGCACTGATTGGTACTAAAATTCCGTTTACAAGCATGAAGCCTGTAATTAACCATTGTGCTGTTGAAGTTGATACGTTAAATTCGTTCATTAATGGAGGCAATGCAACATTAATGATCGTTTGGTTTAAAATAGAAACGAACATACCGAGAATTAGTACAGCTACAACTGCCTTTACATTCACATTCTCTACCGGCAATTGTCTCTTCAGCATTTCTTTTTCCTGTTTTACTTGCTCTTGCTTCCCTGTTTCTAATTCCACTACGTTAGAAGCTTCTGTTTCTTGTTTTTGTTCAAGTTCTTTCTCTACTGTTTCTGCTTGACTTACTTCTATCTTACTTACGGCTGGGACTTGTTCTTCTCCCACATTCGTTTTTTTCTTTCGTAAAAGACGATTTATAAGGAAGAAGACGATTATACAAAATAGTGCATATCCTACAATTGCAATTGAGGACATCTCATCTCCCCCTTACTTATGAATACGAACTGACACATTCATTCCAGGAACAATATTTACTGATTTACTATGATCTAAAGAAATTTTAACTGGTACAACTTGCTTTACTTTCGTATAGTTCGCTGTTGAGTTACTTGATGGTAACATCGAGAATGTATTCGCCGTTGTTAATCCAACTTGTTCTACTTTTCCTGTTAACGTTGTATCTGGGTATGCATCTACATACACATCTACTGTTTGGCCTTTTTGAACATCATCAATATTTGTTTCTTCAATATTTGCTGTTACCCATAAATTGTTCATATCAAATGCGTAAGCAATTGGGCTTCCTGCTCCAACGAACGCATTAGTTGTTGCGTTTGATTGTACAACTGTTGCATTTTGTGGAATTGTTACATCTACTGTTTGCTCACCATTTGCTCCTGCTACAGTAACCGCACCTAATTTATCGTTCTCATTGTAGTTTTTTCCTACTTCAGCTTTCCAGTCTGTTAATTTACCTGCTGCTGGTGATGCAATTGGGATTACTTTCCCGTCAATCTTTGCATTTTCTGTTTTTAAATAGTTTTCTGTTTGATTGTAATAGTAATAACCGCCAATACCGCCGCCAACTAATACAATTAATGTGATAATGTTGATAATTACCATTCTTCGAAACTGATTCATTGCATTCCTCTCCTTATATCGCATATAATTTTTTTCTAAACTATTTATATCCTTAGTGTTTATATTGTTTAATTGTTAATTATATTAACCTTTAAACAAAAAAAGCACACCTTTTACGACGCAAACTATGTTTTGTCTGCATCCTAGCGGTGCTGATTTCTAAAGGACTATCGTTTATAATTATAAATAATTATCCCGAATCTACAACCAACAATTTAAACCTATATGTTGTTTAAACAACATTACACTATACATGTGTTGTTTAAGGTTAAAAAATTAAACGAGGTGAAGTAAAAATGTCTATTAAAAATACAAATGATCCACGTGTAAAACGAACGAGACAACTCATACAGGATGCTTTTGTCGCTTTAGTAGGCGAAAAGGGCTTCGAAAATGTAACTGTGCAACATATCGCGGAACGCGCTCCTGTAAATCGTGCTACATTTTATAGCCATTACCATGATAAATATGATTTATTAGAAAAAAGCATAGAAGAAATGTTAGAAAAACTAGCTGCAGTAATTAAACCACAAAATCGAAATAAAGAAGATTTTCAGCTCACTTTTGATTCACCGCATCCAACTTTTTTAGCTTTGTTTGAGCATATCGCAGACAATACTAATTTCTATAACGTTATGCTCGGCGATAAGGCAGCTGGAAACTATTCTTATAAAATGATGAAAACAATTCAAACACATTTAACATTAAGCCTATCTATTTCCCAGCCAGATGATGAAGACCTTATGGTCCCTCGTGATATTCTTATTAGTTATGTTACAGGCGCTCATATCGGAATGATTATGTCATGGTTAAAAAGAGGCATGATTTATACCCCACATTTCATGGCAATGCAATTAACTCGCTTAATTATTTTAGGAGCTCATACTGCAGCAGGATTAGAAAGACCATTTTAAAAATGAAAAAAGCGAAGGAGGTTATCCTTCGCTTTTTTCTATTAATTAAATGTAATGTTATGTACAGCCTCTTTATCAAGACGTTTAATAACTTCTACAATTAACTTCACTGCGTTTTCATAATCATCACGATGTAACATCGCTGCATGAGAATGAATGTAGCGTGTCGCAATCGTAATTGCCATAGACGGAATACCGTTTACAGAAATGTGAATTGCTCCTGCATCCGTTCCCCCGCCCGCTACAGAATCATATTGGTATGGAATTTGTAATTCATCAGCAACATCAACTACGAAATCACGTAAACCTGTATGACCAATAACAGAAGCATCATATAAAATGATCTGCGGTCCATCGCCCATTTTACTTTGCGCTTCTTTTGCCGTTACACCTGGTGTATCCCCAGCAATACCTACATCTACTGCGAATGCGATATCGGGCTTAATATAGTTTGCAGATGTTTTCGCACCACGAAGACCAACTTCTTCTTGTACAGTACCAACGCCGTATACAACGTTTGGATGCTTTTCATCTTTTAATTGTTTTAATACGTCAATTGCAATTGCACAACCAATTCGGTTATCCCATGCTTTTGCAAGTAACATCTTTTCATTCTTCATCACTTGGAATTCGAAGTACGGTACAACTTGATCTCCTGGTCGTATGCCCCACTCCATCGCTTCTTCTTGGCTAGAAGCACCAATATCGATGAACATGTCTTTAATTTCAACTGGCTTTTTACGAGCTTCTGGAGGTAAAATGTGCGGTGGTTTTGAACCAATTACACCTGTTACATCTCCTTTACGCGTTACAATCGTTACGCGCTGTGCAAGCATAACTTGCGACCACCAGCCACCCACCGTTTGAAAACGAAGGAAGCCTTTGTCATCAATTTGCGTAATCATAAAGCCAACTTCATCTAAATGACCTGCAACCATAATTTTCGGGCCGTTTTCTTCCCCAACTTTTTTCGCAACTAAACTTCCTAAATTGTCAGTAGAAAGTTCATCTGCAAACGGCTCAATATATTTCTTCATTACTTCACGTGGTTCGCGCTCGTTACCCGCAATACCGCGTGCGTCTGTTAATTCTTTTAGCATTGTCAATGTCTCGTCTAATTTTATCATTGCCAACACCCTCCTTTTTCTTCAGTCACTTTATTATACAAAAGGAAATTGAAATATTCAAAAATTAAATTAGTATCCTTGTGTTTGACGCTGATGATTTACTTCATTTTTATCTAAATATGCTTTTTCAATTTCATCTTGTTCAAATTCAAGCGCTTGTCCAAGGCGAAGATAGCTTGTAAATAGTTCAATATAGTTCGTAATAGAAGGTTGATCTGTAAAACGAATTACTTTCGCATATGTGTCTAAGAAAATTTCCACTTGTGTTTTATTCGTTTGCGCACATTTATAGAATAAGAAGTTTTTATCAATTCCTAAATCGATTCCGATTGATAAAATAAAATGTAAACCATCTACGTATTCTTCTAATATTACTTCACGTTCTGAAGCTGGTTTATTGCTCCAATATTTAAAACAACGTGTTTCATTTGCAAGTTCTCCAATTTCTACAAGAAGAGCTAACATTTTTTCTTTTAACAATTTTTTCGGTTGTAAGTCATGTTCTTTCACAATACGGTCATCTAATTCTTTTTGTAATTTAAATAGTTGTAGTAAGTCCATTCTATTGTCCTCCTCCAACATCGCATTTTCCGCAACAATGTTGTTTCATCTCAAAGTTCATTATTATTTTTCGTTTCTTATTAACAAGTCAGCTACCTACATCTTTATAAAGATAGCTTGTCCTTAATTTGCAAATACGTTTCAATCATCACTCATATATTGTTCACTTGATGAAAGTTCCATATCATCTTTCCATTATAGCAGTGTCGTTTCTGCTAGGAAAGATGCACTTCTCACGAATGAGTTCAAATAAAAAAAGTCAGGAGGATTCTCCTGACTTTATATATATATTCTTTTATATCGCTATAGCTTTTATATTGATTTTGTCATATCGATAACGACACATCCGTTAATCTTTCCTACTTTCATGTAAAAGTCTCCTCGTTATCGTTACAAAAATTCTTACAAGCACATCTTAATATACTTGAGCAAGAAATAACGATAATAAGTGGAGGATTTTACAATAAATGCAAACAAAAAAACCTTAGAAGAAAATCTTCTAAGGTTTTAAACAATTAGTTAATGTTGTTTTTTGCAACTGTTGCTAATTCAGCGAAAGCTTTTTCGTCATGAACAGCTAAGTCAGCAAGCATCTTGCGGTTAACTTCGATGCCAGCATTTTTTAAACCGTGCATTAAGCGGCTGTAAGAAAGACCATTCATACGAGCTGCTGCGTTGATACGTGTAATCCATAATTTACGGAAGTCACGTTTCTTTTGACGACGGTCACGGAATGCATACATTAGAGATTTCATAACCTGTTGGTTAGCAACCTTAAATAATGTACTCTTAGAACCGTAGTAACCTTTTGCTAATTTTATAACTTTTTTACGACGTTGACGAGTAACTGTACCACCTTTTACTCTTGGCATAATATTACCTCCTAGTTTGTTCTATATATCAGCCGAACTTATTTTAAGTTGTCAAGCATTTGACGAATGCGTTTGAAGTCACCAGCGCTAACTACACCAGCTTTACGTAGTTTACGTTTAGCTTTTGTAGATTTGTTAGCGAATAAATGGCTTGTGTAAGCGTGAGAACGCTTCAGTTTACCAGATCCAGTCTTTTTGAAACGCTTTGCAGCGCCGCGATGAGTTTTTTGTTTAGGCATAGGTATTTCCTCCTCTATCTATTACTTATCGTTTTTCGGTGCTAAAACTAAGAACATACTACGTCCTTCCATTTTAGGCTTAGATTCAATTGTACTAACTTCAGCACAAGCTTCTGAGAAGCGATCTAAAACACGTTGACCGATTTCTTTATGAGTAATGGCACGTCCTTTAAAGCGAATTGACGCTTTAACCTTGTCGCCTTTCTCTAAAAACTTGACAGCATTACGAAGTTTTGTGTTAAAGTCATGTTCATCAATTGTTGGACTTAAACGAACTTCTTTCATGCTAATTACTTTTTGATTTTTGCGCTGTTCTTTTTCTTTCTTCTGTTGCTCAAAGCGGAATTTACCGTAGTCCATAATGCGGCATACTGGTGGTTTCGCATTTGGAGCAACCAATACTAAATCAAGATTAAGACCTGCAGCTAAGTCTAAAGCGTCATTACGAGACTTGATTCCAAGTTGATCGCCGTTTGCGCCAACTAAGCGTACTTCACGTGCACGAATTTGCTCGTTAATCATCATATCCTTGCTAATAGTAAGCCACCTCCAAGGTTTTCTTAGAATACGTTTTGCAATTGTAGAACCCGAACAAAAAAAGTGCGGGCACACGGCACCCACACTTGTAATATCTTTAGTAAGAAATACATTTACCTGCTAACTGCGAATGCGTCCATCAGGTGAGAAGCGGGTGCTTCTACTTGTCAAAACCATATTCTATTATCCTTGATGAGTTTATCATAGGACATGACGTCTGTCAAGAAGACGCGATGTGTTTTACTAACAACAAGAAATATTGTAACAAACAACCAGCATACTTGCAATACTTTTTTATGATAAGTATTGTTTGGTTATTTTTTCTAGATTTTCTTTTTTATAATACATAAAAAAGCCGCGGTATACCGCGGCTCTTTCTTATCGTTTTCCTTCTACCTTAATCATGTCAACAAACGCATCTAATGCGATTGTTTCTGATTTTTGTTCACCATATTTACGTACGTTAACGCCATTTTCAGTAACTTCATTGTCACCTACTACAAGCATGTACGGAATCTTTTGCATTTGTGCTTCACGGATTTTGTAACCAATTTTCTCTTCACGAGTGTCTAATTCAACACGGATACCAGCACGTCGTAATTCATCTTGTACTTTCTTCGCATAGTCTAAATGTACTTGCGGAGAAACTGGAATTACTTGCGCCTGAACTGGAGCTAACCAAGTTGGGAATGCACCTTTGTATTCTTCAATTAAGAAGGCTACGAAACGTTCCATAGTTGATACAACACCACGGTGAATTACAACTGGACGATGTTGTTTACCGTCTTCACCAACGTAAGTTAATTCAAAGCGTTCTGGAAGTAAGAAGTCTAATTGTACAGTTGAAAGTGTTTCGTCTTTTCCAAGAGCAGTACGAACTTGAACGTCAAGTTTCGGACCATAGAATGCCGCTTCACCTTCAGCTTCATAGTAATCAAGACCCATTTCATCCATAGCTTCTTTTAACATACCTTGTGCTTTTTCCCACATCTCATCATCAGCATAATACTTTTTAGTATCTGCTGGGTCACGATAAGATAGACGGAATGAATAGTTTTCTAAACCGAAATCTTTGTACACTTCTAACGTTAAGTTTACAACACGTTTTAATTCTTCTTTAATTTGATCTGGACGAACGAAAATGTGCGCATCATTTAAAGTCATTCCGCGTACACGTTGTAATCCAGATAATGCTCCAGACATTTCATAGCGGTGCATTGTTCCAAGTTCCGCAATACGGATTGGTAATTCACGGTAGCTGTGAATATCATTTTTATAAACCATCATATGGTGAGGGCAGTTCATTGGACGAAGAACTAACTCTTCATTATCCATTTCCATTGATGGGAACATGCCATCACGGTAATGGTTCCAGTGACCAGAAGTTTCATAAAGCTCTCTACTTCCTAATACTGGAGTGTATACGTGATCATAGCCTAAGCTTGCTTCTTTATCAACGATGTAACGCTCGATAATACGGCGAATTGTTGCACCTTTTGGTAACCAAAGTGGTAAACCTTGTCCTACTTTTTGGCTATTAGTAAATAGTTTTAACTCTTTACCTAATTTACGGTGATCGCGCTCTTTCGCTTCTTCAAGCATACGTAAGTGCTCATCTAATTCTGCTTTCTTAACGAATCCAGTACCGTAAATACGTTGTAACATTTTATTATTGCTATCGCCGCGCCAGTAAGCACCAGCAACACTTAATAATTTAAACACTTTAATCTTCCCTGTAGATGGAAGGTGAACACCACGGCAAAGGTCGAAGAATTCGCCTTGCTCATAGATTGAAATAACTGCATCTTCTGGAAGATCGTTAATTAAATCTAATTTTAACTCATCGCCGATTTCTTCAAAGCGACGAAGTGCTTCTGCACGTGGCACTTCATGACGAACGATTTCTAAGTTTTCGTTCACGATTTTTTGCATTTCTTTTTCGATTTTTTTGAAGTCTTCAACTGTAATTGCTTCTTCCATATCAATATCGTAGTAGAAGCCATTTTCGATTACTGGACCAATGCCAAGCTCAAGCTTAACATCTTTATATAAACGTTTTAACGCTTGTGCTAAAAGGTGAGCTGTTGAGTGGCGTAAAATATATAAGCCATCTTCAGAATCTAATGTAATAATAGAAACTGCACCATCTTCTTCGATTGGTGTAACAAGATCGATCATCTCATCGTTTAATTTTCCAGCCACAGCTTTTTTCTTTAAGCCTGGGCTAATAGAAGCTGCGATTTCTTCAGTTGTTACTCCTTTTGGAAACTCCTTCACAGCTCCATCAGGGAAAGTAATTTTAACTACATCTGCCATCACTGGTCACTCCTCTTTTTTTTCAAAATAAAAAACACTCATCCCATAAAAAGGGACGAGTGTTGAATTCGTGGTTCCACCCTTGTTCCAATTAACCTTATTGTTAATTGCTCAAGTTCAACATAACGGTGTTGTCCGTTAGCAATTACTAGAAAAACGTTCACTGCTAAAGTTTAGAGGTGGTAAGTAATTATCCCGTACTAGGAAGCTCACACCCTAAGGCTTCCCTCTCTGAAAATCGTAGAAAACTACCCATGTCCTCATCATGACATTTCAATATATTTCATTTATGTAGGTAATTATATGCTCAAAAACTTAGAAAATCAAGGGCGTTACCTTTATTTTTTAAATTTTTCACATTGCGCTCAAATTCATGTAATCCATGTAGTTGCACTCGTTCCTGAAATACATTTCGCAAAGTAATAATCATATTATGATCTTGTTCTTTCGTATATAAATAAATCTTTTTCGGCGAAATAGAAAGAAGTGGTGCAATTACTTTCGTATCGATATATACATCCTGTTTCTTTAATAATTCTTCATCTATATATTGAACCAATTTCTCCTGTTTTAAACGCCTACCTTTATCATCATAGAAAATAAAACTTTCATCAAAAATAAGATGTACACAGGACAAACGTGATTTCCGGCTACTTACTTGTTGGCGAAGTGTCTCAATGAATATTTGGTATTCCTGCTCCATCTTATACTCATCAATTGCAACTTCAGCAAGCTTAGTTACCATTTCCCTATATGTACGAAGACGAAAACGAACGTATGATGAAAACGAGAATGAGAGCGGATCACAAAGCCAATCATTCAAAGACGACGCAATATAAGATTCAAATTTTTGACGTGTTAAATCACTAGCTACTCCTTTTCTTCTTTCCTTTAAAATCTCATGTGCCATATGCAATATTTGATGACACTCTTCTTGTTCTTCATAAAAAAACTTTTCCTTTAAAATGGTATGAATCCATTCATTTTGTTTCACATTCATAATGAAATATAGTAATACTGGCAATAAAATCTTTTCAATATAATTTGATTCACATAATGGTATATGAATAACAACCTTTTGTTCATTTAAATATACACTTGTTTCCTTATATAAGGATTCTGTTCTTTTCGTTAGTTGTCTGTATACGTACACAGCATCATTTTTTTCTTCGAAGCAAATTTCAATCACTTTTGTCCCCCCTTTTATCCCCGCTCTAAAGGATTGCATCTATACGTTACAAATCCTATAAGAGTCCGATCTATGGAAGTTCACTCTTAGTAGAAACCTATCTCCCATCGTTAGAACATCCACTCGATATGGCTTGCTAATTTTATATATATTAAGGGAGGGAGAAAAAAATGATACAAGCTACTCTGAAAAAATGATTAAAATAAAGTGAAACTTTAATCAGTGGAGGTTTTGTCCATCCTCCACTGATTATTAGCCCGCACCAATCGGGCTTTTACGGGCAGCAGGGCTCCCACCTAACTTCTTTGCTTTACAGCCGAATTTTGAGGTGGGAGTCTTACTGCCCGCCAATAGCGGGATAAAAAAGAGCAAGCTTCTCAGCTCGCTCTTTACTTATTACGACGATTTTTCCCGCCAATTGGGATTGGCTTCGCTAAATATTTAATTCGTTCCATAATACGGGCCGCTTTCATCTCTTCTGCTTCACCGCGCTGTGTATACGTTAAATGATGTTCCAACTGTTTGAAATCAAAGTTAGATGTAAAGAACGTCGGTAAGTTTTCCAACATACGGAATTGCAAGATTGCACCGAGTACATCATCACGTACAAAACTTGACATCGCTTCTGCCCCGATATCATCTAACATTAATACTTGTACACGTTTGACAGCATCAATCTTTCCGCTAATCGAATTATCTTGAATCGAACTTTTGATTTCACGTAAAAATTCAGGGAAGTATACGAGCATCGAACTAATTTTCTTTCGCGCAAGCTCATTTGCAATTGCCCCTAAAAGATACGTTTTCCCTACACCAAATTTACCGTACAAATATAAACCTTGTGCTTTTTTACCTGGTTCGTATGTGTTTAAAAATTCATTCGTTGCACCTATTGCATCAATACGTGCATCTAAATCTGAAGGGTCTAAATTTTCCATAGTTGCCTGCAAAATGTCAACCGGCATATATACACTTTGAACGAGTTTTTCATATTTTTTTCTCTCATCATATGCTACTTTTCTAATACAACGATCGTATTGAATATCAATCATCTTACCTTGAATGACGAGCTTCGGCTCATATCCTTGTAGCATATTTTTACATGACCCTAAATCTGGACAATCCGCACACCCTACACTTTGTCCAATATATTCATATAACTTCACAAGACTTCGTTCAATCATAGAAGTCGTTACTTCACCTTTATGTTCGTCTATAAATTCTTTCACACGAGGGTGCGCCATCACTTCTGCCTTTAAGACTTCATATCTATTTTTAAAGTTTTTATTTTCCATTAATTTCGTAAATGAATTTTGAATATGCTCCATTTTCTCACCTCAAAGAGCGTTCATTTTCTTTTATTAATCACGCTTATATTTTTTCAATACTTCTTCTAATCGTTTCCGTTCATCTTCTAACGTACTTGCATCTTTTTTCGCACTTACGTCATTTTTTACAGGTTCTTTCTCTTCTTCTTTCGACTCTTCTTTAAGCCAATCTGGTACCATTTCTTTTCGCACTGTTTTCTTCGCTGTACGACCTTTTTTCTTCGTCTCAGCCCACTCTTGATATTGACGATTCTCTTCTTTCGCTAGCGCCATCGCCTCGCCTACTGTACCGACCTTTTTTCGCGCCCAATGTCCAGCAATCTTCTCGACATACGTTTTAGCAAGCTTCATATCTGAGCGTAGCATAACGTAATAAATAAGTACATTCACAACCCCTGGCGTTAACTTTTGATTTGTCATTACATCCTCAACGATTTGCAAGTCCGCTTTCGTCGCCTCTGCACCGCCTGAAATCTCTTTCAATAGTTGTTTTGGCGAGATTTCCTCTAACTGTTTCATTAGCATCTCTTCTTGCGTAGATGGCTCTTTCTCTTTCATTGTACGAGCAGCATGAGGTTGCACTCTTTCACTTAATACAGGTAACGCTTGACCATTTTCGAATTGATACCAATCGCGTGCTCCCTTCCGAAGCCTTTCGATATCAATTGTTTGCACTTCTGTCACTGCGCCAAGAACGATATTTTGCATCGATAACACATCCACACCGTACACATAAGCGAGTGTAATAACACATTCTCTCACTTGATCTGTAATCGCCTTTTTAGGAACAAGGGCTGATAGTCCGTCTACAAATAACGAGAAATCAAAGAAATCGTTCCAAACTTTCGGAGCATCCCCATTCTCGTTACTTGGCATAATTGTCGTTTTCGGGATACGCAGTTCTTCTTGCGCATATTCAAACTGACCTGGGTTAAACGAATCAAATATATCGTTGAAGGAGCGCGTAACATTTTCATAAGAAGCAAAATCGAATTCTTCTTCTAAGAAATATTGCTTTACTTGGTTGTATTTTGTCCGACTCAAGCGATTATATAAAAAGATACTTAAAACAATATCATCAAAAAACTGCTTCGGAGATAAAGGTGGTTGCAATTCATATATAAACATCCGAATATCTTTTTCTTTCTTAATATATACATTTAAAAGACCAATCGCTTCTAACTTTACTCGTTCCCCATATATTTCAGGAAGTTGCATTTGCATAGTCACCATAAGGGAGTGATGTGTATTCTCTTTTCCAAACACACGATCTTGCTCTAACTCTCCCCATAGTGTCATGTATAAGCTAAAAGCTCTACTACCTATTAACGGCTGATACAACATCGTTAATACTTTCCGGTCGTAATTATGTAACAACCCTTTCGCACTTACTTTATAACGATCAATCGGCAATAGCTCCATCCATGACTGTTTTTCCATTCTTGCTTTTCCTTTCTCTCATCCAATCTAGCCTACATTTCACTCGTTCTATCTTTATTATATAATTTATTAGCGAAAAAGAGCTATTAGCTTCCGCTTCTAGCTCTCTTATCTCGTTTACTTACAGTATATAAAGAGATTCCTTCTACTCTCTCTCTTTTTGCAGTATATCTTTTAATTCTTCAATAAATACATTTAAATCTTTAAATTGACGATACACAGAAGCAAAACGTACGTACGCAACATCATCAATATCACGAAGTTCTTCCATAACAATTTCACCAATCATATCACTTTTCACTTCTGATATACCTAAGTTACGAAGTTCACGCTCCACACTTTGTGTTACTTCCTCTAACTGCCTTAAAGATACAGGTCTTTTTTCACACGCTTTAATTAAACCGCGTAAAATTTTCTCTTTATTAAACTCTTCTCGTGTTCCTTCTTTTTTAACAACGATAAGAGGTGATTCTTCTACTCTTTCAAATGTCGTAAAGCGACTTAAACAACTTTCACACTCTCTTCTTCTTCGAATAGAGCGCCCCTCGTCTACCGGACGCGAATCTAACACTCTTGTTCCATTATGAAAACAGGATGGACAACGCAATTCATTCACTCCTTTACACTATAATCTTTATTCTTTCGCTACTCACCTACATGTGAAAATATATATACAATATTATATAACTCATTCTTCTATAATGACCACTCTAAGTTATTACATATCGTGATCCTATTTTATATAAACTAAAAAAGAGGTGCATTATACACCTCTTTACATTTTAAATCAATTATGTTCTTTTTTAAAGAGCTTTTGTTTCTCTCTGCTTAATTTCGAAGCTACCAGTGCCTCGAGGAAGCTCGATGCTCTCACGCGTTTTCGCGTTTAAACCTTCTGCAATATATTCTGCAGCAACATTTGGATCAATACGATCCCCACAAGTATAAACATCAATACTTGCGTAACCGTGCTCCGGAAAGCTATGAATTGTTAAATGTGATTCCGAGATAATTACTACTCCACTTACACCTTGTGGTGCAAATTTATGAAAAGCAACCTCACGTACTTCAGCACCAGCTCTTAGTGCTGCATCCACAAATAATTGTTCAATATACGGCATGTCATTAAGCTTGTCGAAATCGCAATCCCAAAGTTCAGCAATCACGTGACGACCCATCGTATCCATAGTATCCATTCTACAGTTCCCCCTTGTAAATTTATTCTAACTGTTCGAATTGAAAACTAATTTGCAATTTGGCTTGCTCCACTACCACGGGGGAAAGTTAGTCCAGAGAGGTCCTAACCCTTTAAGTAGTGACTACGTACCTCAGCTCTTAAGTTTACGAGTGTTAGTATACTTTGTTTATTTTCATTTTGCAACAACAGTTTTTTCGATTTTCTGTCATATTTTCCTCTTTACTTTTCCCTAAAAAAAATTAATGATTCACGAATACAGTAATCCCAACGTTTCGTGGTATGTCCACTATTTAAAAATATACTTATATAATTTTTTTCCTTTTCAGAAAAAAATAAAAAAGAGGGCAAATTTTCACTTGCCCTCTCTCGTTCACTTAAATATGTTGCACATTTTTTTGTTTCGCTAATTCATCAACAACTAACGTTACAAGATCTACAACACGACGAGAGTAGCCCCACTCGTTATCATACCAAGCAAGTACTTTCACTTTACGATCACCCATTACCATTGTAGACAAACCATCAATAATAGCTGAGTGTGTATTTGTATTAAAATCGATAGACACTAAAGGCTCTTCGCTGAATTCTACAATTCCTTTTAATGCACCGTTTGCAACAGTTTTGAATGCTTCATTAATATCTTCAACTGTTACATCACGTTTTACGTCTACTACTAAATCAACAAGAGACACGTTTGGTGTTGGTACACGAAGTGCCATACCATGAAGTTTTCCGTTTAAGTGTGGAAGAACTTTTGCTAGCGCTTTTGCAGCACCCGTCGTTGTTGGAATGATGGACTGTCCGCAAGCACGCGCTCTTCTTAAATCTTTATGTGGGTTATCAATATTTTTTTGGTCATTTGTATAAGCGTGAACAGTTGTCATTAAACCGTTTTCAATTCCGAACTGCTCATCTAACACCTTTACAACAGGCGCTAAACAGTTTGTTGTACAAGATGCATTTGAAATAACAGTATGCTTTGTGATATCTAATTGGTCTTCGTTCACACCAACTACGATTGTTACATCTTCATTTTTACCAGGTGCTGTTAAAATAACTTTTTTCGCTCCAGCTTCAACATGAAGAATTGCTTTTTCTTTAGAGTTAAATTTACCAGTTGCTTCAATTACAACTTCAACACCTAGATCTTTCCAAGGCAACTCCTTTGGATCGCGGTTGTTTAAAAGGCGAATCATTTTCCCATCAACTAGTAAGTGATCTTCAAATGCTTCCACTGTTCCGTCAAACTTTCCATGAACTGTATCATATTTAATTAAATGCGCTAACGTTTCTGATGGATAGCTTGCATTTATTGCTACAATTTTGAATGCGCTTTCTTTTATTGCTTGACGAAATACCATTCTCCCGATACGTCCAAATCCATTAATTGCCACACGAGTCATAATATGTTATCCCCCTTGAATGCGTTATACTATTTATCTCCAATCCCAATAATAGTATAACACAAAAAGGAGATATGTCACTAAGCATTTTCATTAATTTCACAATTTTTTAATCAATAATGTTCCATTCTTTCAAAATAGAAGCTAATTGTGTTTTCGTTCCAGTAATTGTGCCATCATTATAAATTACCTCATCTGCCTTCTTTACTTTTTCTTCTAATGGCATTTGAGATTGAATACGAGCCGTTGCTTCTTCTTCTGAAAAGTTATTTCGTTTCATTAAACGTTCCAATTGCGTATTCGGTGTGACTGCTACAACTAAAACACGATCAACGAGATTTGTTAATTTACTTTCAAACAAAAGAGGGATATCTAACACAACCGCTTGCATACTTTCTTTTATGTACATCTCCTTTTGTGCATTCATTTCTTCACGCACCGCAGGATGAACAATTTCGTTTAACTGCAATCGTTTTTCTTCATTATAAAAAACGACACTCCCAAGCTTTGGTCGATCAAGCTCTCCATCTTTTTGTAACACTTCCGTTCCGAACACCTCTACAATTTTGTTATATGCCGGTTTTCCTCGTTCTACAACTTCTCGCGCAATAATATCTGCATCAATAACCGGTATACTCATTTCACGAAACATTTCTGATACCGTACTTTTTCCGCTTGCAATGCCTCCTGTTAATCCAATTACTACTGTCATAATAATCCTCCTCACAATATTAAAGGCGCGAAACTAATGTTCCACGCCCATACTTACATTTTCCAAATTCCAATAATAATGAGTAATACCCCAGGCAGGAATGTAAATTTTTGTAACCATTTCATATTTGATAAAATCGTACCGAGCTTCATTCCAATAAATAAAAATAAAGAACTCATAACCGCGACTAATACCGCCATCATCGCGGGTGCATAACCTAATAAAGATGCACCAATTCCAGCACCAAACGAATCTATAGAAAGAGCGATACCGAGAAGTAGCGCTTCTCCTGCAGAGATAGTTCCTGATTTATCAAAATCTGCAACAGTCGGCTTCCGCAAAATTTGAATCACTAACCCTAGCGAAGCAATTTCTAGTTTCCAAACCTTTTCCTCTTGCTTCGGTTCTTCTTTTTTATCACTTCGAAAAAATTGATATAATACCCAAATACCTATTCCAATAAGAACAAATCCGCCGATACGCGTTGCGATAACAGGTGAAAATATTTTCGCGATCATATGTCCAATTCCCATGGAAACGAGCATTACAGCTGCTGAACAGATCCCGATAATTATAATTGATCTTAGTGGAATTCTTACGCTCCTTAACCCGTATGTTAGCCCTACACTACAGCTATCTAAGCTTAATGTAAAAGCTAATAAAATAAGAGATAAATAAAGGTACATCGGTAAGCTCCTCCCTTATACATAGCTCTGCTCTATGTATATGACAAATGCCTATCCGATGTTATCCCTTTTCTATATTCTAGGTTGGCAAATTGGGCAGTAATGTGTTCCCCTTCCGCCAACAACTGTTTTTTCTAATAGCGTACCGCAAGTCACACACGGTTCTCCTTTTTTCCCATATACATTTAGAAGTTCCTGGAACGAACCAATTTGTCCTTGTGAATTAATATACGTTCTAATTGTACTTCCGCCTCGCTTAACAGCTTCGCCCAGCGTTGTAACAATCGCCTCGTAAATTCTTTCTATTTCTTCTTCTGTTAAAGATGCAGCTTCTCGTTCTGGGTGAATTTGAGAACGGAATAACACTTCATCTACATATATATTTCCAAGCCCTACTAAAAGACGCTGATCTAATAATACGACTTTTATTTTACGATTTGTTTTTTGCAATCTTTCTTGTAAATACTGCGGTGTCAATTCAGCATCAAATGGCTCCGGGCCTAAGTCAGCAAGAGGCATTTGATTCAACTCTTCACCTTTCTTAAAGAGATGCATCGTACCAAACTTTCTCACATCTTTATAATGTAATTCAGTTCCATCTGTAAATAAGAAACGGACGTGCGTATGTTTATCAATCGGCTCATCCTCTTGATGAAGTAAAAACTTACCTTCCATGCGCAAATGTGAAACAATTACATAGTTCGTTACATACAAAAGCAAAAACTTACCTCTTCGCTTTATATTTTCAATTGTCTCGCCTCTTAGCATTTCTTTAAAAATTTCTGCATCATCCGGTCGTTTTACTATTTTGGGATAAGTAATAACGACATCTTCAATCGTTTTTCCTGTTACAAGATTTTCAAGCGTCCGTCTAACGTTTTCAACCTCTGGTAATTCCGGCATTTCATCACGTCCTTATTTCGCATCGTACCAAGTTGGACCGTAAGAATAATCAACTTTCAATGGAACGGCTAGTTCAATTGCATGCTCCATTACTTCAGGTACAAGCTTCTCTAATTTTTCAATTTCTTCTTTTGGTGCTTCAAATATCAATTCATCGTGTACTTGCAGAAGAAGACGCGCTTGTAATCCTTCTTCTTCTAGACGATCTGCCATAATAATCATCGCTTTTTTAATAATATCAGCCGCACTACCTTGAATTGGTGTATTCATAGCTGTACGCTCAGCAAAGCTACGTAAATTGAAATTACGACTCGTAATTTCCGGAATATAACGGCGACGATTTAATAATGTAACCACATATCCTTTTTGTTTCGCATCTTTTACGATTTCATCCATGTATTCTTGTACACCAGGGAAACTTTCTAAATACTTTTCAATAAATTCCGCTGCTGCTTTTCTTGTAATTCCTAAGTTTTGCGAAAGACCATAATCACTAATACCATACACAATTCCGAAGTTAACAGCTTTTGCTTGTCGTCTCATGTTAGATGTTACTTCGTCTTTCCCAACACCAAATACATCCATAGCTGTTTTCGTATGAATATCCATGTCATGTCGGAACGCTTCAACTAACCCTGGATCATTTGCAATGTGAGCAAGCACACGAAGTTCGATTTGTGAATAATCAGCCGCGTACATGATCCATCCTTCTTCTGATGGAACGAATGCCTGACGAATCTTTCTTCCTTCTTCTAAGCGAATCGGGATATTTTGTAAGTTCGGATCTGTTGAACTTAATCGACCTGTTTGCGTTAACACTTGATTAAAACGAGTATGGATTTTAGATGAATCTTCATGTACGACTTTCAATAAACCTTCAATGTAAGTTGAATTTAGCTTTCCTAATTGACGGTAATGTAAAATATTTGGAATAATTTCATGACGATCCATAAGTTTATCTAATACATCCGCCGACGTAGAATAACCTGTTTTCGTCTTTTTAATAACTGGTAAGTTTAAATTCTCAAACAGAATAACCCCAAGTTGCTTCGGTGAATTAATATTAAATTCTGTTCCCGCAAGCTTATAAATTTCCTGTTCCATTTCCTTTAATCTACCTGCAAGTTCTTCTCCCATATTACGAAGACGCTCCGTATCAACTTTTACACCTTTCACTTCCATATCAGCTAATACACGTGCAAGTGGTAATTCTAATTCCGTAAATAATTCATATTGCTCGTTCTTTTTTAATTCTTCTAAGAACGTTTGCTTTACATCATATAATACATGCACTTTACGAGCTACATGCTCCGCTACTACCTCTAACTCCGGAACAGCACGCTTCGCACCTTTCCCGTAAACTTCTTCGTCAGATTTTACGGCATGCGTTTCTTTCATTTTCGCTACAGTACGGAAATCTTTATCTGTATCGGCTGGATCAAGTAAATAAGCGGCAATTAATAAATCAAAGTCAATCCCTTGAATATCTACACCTTTCCACTTGAGAGCAACGATAGCACGCTTCGCATCAAATGTATGTTTTCTCATTTCTCCATTTGCAAGCCACTCTTTAAAAGCATCCGATTTAAGAGCAACATCGGCTGGAATGAAGTAACAACCATTTTCATTTTGAATACCAAAACCTTGAATATCGGCTTTATGATAATTATCTTCTTGCACTTCAACAATAAGCGCACTATCTTGCTGAAGCATTTCTTCTGTAACTTCTTCTACAATATCAAATGTAATATCATCTAATTCAGCTGGAGCCGTTTCCTCCGGCGTAACACCTAACTTATTTAAAAGGGATGTAAATCCTAAATTCTCGAACATTGGAATCAAATCGCTTGGTTCATACCCTTTATATTCCATATCATCTACATGCACAGTAATCGGTGCGTCTGTAATAATAGTCGCAAGTTCTTTACTCATAAGAGCTTGTTCTTTATTCGCTTCTAACTTTTCTTTTAATTTCTTTCCACTCACTTGATCTAAGTTTTCATATACTGCTTCTACTGTTTCAAATTGCGTTAATAATTTAATGGCTGTCTTCTCACCAACACCTGGTACACCTGGAATGTTATCCGATTGGTCTCCCATTAAACCTTTCATATCGATAATTTGCTTTGGTGATAAGCTATATTTCTCAAATAAAGCTTCTTTCGTATATTCATCTACTTCCGTAATCCCTTTGCGAGGAATACATACGAGTGTATTATCTGAAACAAGTTGCAGTAAATCTTTATCTCCTGAAATAACTTTAACATGAAACCCTTGCTCACTCGCTTCTTTCGCTAACGTTCCCATAATGTCATCCGCTTCATAATTTTCCAGCTCATAACGCGGTACATTGAATGCATCAAGCACCTCACGAATAAACGGGAATTGCTCTGATAACTCAGGTGGAGTCTTTTGACGCCCTCCCTTGTAATCACTATACGTTTTATGACGGAATGTTGTTTTCCCCGCATCAAACGCCACAAGCATATGCGTCGGTTTTTCTTCCTCTAGTATCCTCATTAACATCATCGTAAAACCATAAATTGCGTTCGTATGTATACCTTTGTCGTTATTTAAAAGCGGTAGTGCAAAGAAAGCACGATACGCGATATTATTACCATCTACTAATACGACTTTTTTTTCCAAACTACAAACCTCCCCATACATATTTGAAACGATTTTTCCCACAGAAAAAAACCGTTCCTGTCCTCTCTCTATATTAACATGACTAATAGAGAGAAGAAAAATAACGGTTTTTTTCTATCATATATAAACAGACTTACATTGGCATAAAGGGAAGTGACGAGAATAGCATAACTACTCTCGTCCAAAATTACTCCTTGGATGAAGGGGTTTTCATATATTATATTAACAGAGCTTTATTAATATTTAATTAAGCCATTGTTAATATATTGTAAATATCCTTCATCCTATTTTTCAGTAGCTGATTTTGGTAAAACAACTGTAAATGTTGTTCCTTCCCCAACCTCACTATCCACTGTAATCGTACCTTGATGCGCTTCAACTAAATGTTTTACAATTGATAAACCAAGACCCGTTCCACCCGTATTTCTACTTCTTGCTTTATCCACTCGGTAAAAGCGTTCAAAAATACGTGGGATTTCCTCTTTACTAATACCAATTCCAGTATCAGATACTTTTATATAAGCATTATATTTATCTTCTGCCAATTCAACAGAAACAACGCCTCCAGCCGGTGTGTATACAATCGCGTTATTAATTAAATTAATAAAGATTTGTTTCAAGCGACCTGGATCCCCAATGACAGAGACACGTTTTAATGCATTCACTTGTAAAGAGATTTCTTTTTCTCCCGCTTTATTATCAAGCACCATATGAATATCTTCAAGAAGTTCCTTCATATCAACGGTCCCCATATTTAGTTTAAACCCTTGTTGCTCGATCTTTGACAAGTCTAATAAATCTTCAATTAATCCTTGCATGCGTTCACTTTCTTTTAAAATAATATGTAAGAAATGTTCGCAGAATTTTTTATTATCCATAGCCCCATCCAAGAGCGTTTCTGAAAAACCTTTAATAGAAGTAATTGGCGTCTTTAGTTCATGAGAAACATTCGCTAAAAAGTCTTTTCTCATTTGTTCTAATTTCTTTAACTCTGTTATGTCATGGAACACAAGAACAATACCTTTCCATTCATGGTTCGTCCCAATAATTGGCGCTCCATATACTTCGAAATGCTTTCGCTCAATTCCAAGCGGCAATAACATTTGTTTACGCACTTTCACTTCTGTCATAAAGATTTCTTCCACAAGCTCAATAATTTCTGTATGATGAAACGATTCATAATATAAGCGATCTAAATATTCTTCATCTGTTACGTGGAAAGTTTCCTTATAAGAACGGTTTACAAGGTTTATATAACCGCGGCTATCAATTAAAATCATTCCACTTCCCATATTTTCAATTAACGTATGCAGACGATCCTGTTGCATTTCCTGCTCAAGAGTCATCTCTTGTAAATTACGAGCTAAAATATTAATCGCTTTACTCAGCATCCCTGTTTCATCCGAATGACTTTCATAAGCGCGTGCTTTATAATTTCCCTTCGCTAATTCAATGGCAACTTTCGTAACCGATTCAATCGGCCTAATATATTGCCCCGTAATTTTCATACCTAAAAATACGACTACGAGACAAGCGATAACAAATCCTATAATTAATAATCCCCACGTTTTTTGATGTACGTCTTTCAATGGCTCAATTGTACTTTTCACCAAAATATATCCTTGTTTTCCTGCTAGATCTTGAACGAACACCGCATGATAAAATTCATTCTTTTGATCTGTTTCTTGCGTAATCACTTTACTTCGTTGTTTTGCTGCTTCAGAAGAAAGTTCTTTAATCATCTCTTGATTAAATGCAGATGGTTGCCCTCCGCTATATTGAACTTTCTTTTTTTCATCAACAAATATAATAGAAGCTGGTATTTTTTCTTCTAACTTTTCAAATACATAAGGCTTTTTTAAAACAGCATCAAACCCTTGCTCTTCTGCTAATACCGCAACATACTGTGTCTCTTTTATCATTCTCTCTTTAGCATGATCTATATAGTAGTTTTCAAATACAGTTTCTAATAATACACCTAGTCCAACTAAAATAAAAACGATAAGAGAAACAAATGTAAAAAGAAGCCTGGAACGAAACTTATTCATCCACTTTTGGCTCCTCTAATTTATAACCTAAACCACGTATCGTTTTAATGTACGTCGGTTTTTTCGTATTTTGTTCAATTTTATCGCGCAAATGGCTAATATGGACATCAACAATTCTTGTATCACCGGCAAAATCATAATTCCATACAGCACTTAATAATTGGTCACGAGTTAATACACGACTTTTATTTTTCGCAAGATAAACAAGTAACTCAAATTCTTTCGGTGTTAATTCCAGTTTCCTTCCTTGGAAGTACGCTTCATAAAACTCCGGTAAAATTTTAAGCTCTCCAATTTTGATGCTCTCTTCATCTGGCGATTCTGAAACTTGTTCTTCCTGCTGTAATTTCGTACGGCGCAAAATCGCCTTCACACGAGCAACAACTTCCCTTGGACTAAATGGCTTCGTCATATAATCATCAGCCCCAAGCTCAAGACCTAGCACCTTATCAAATTCATCATCTTTTGCTGTTAACATTAAAATCGGCGTCATAATACGCTGCAATCGTAATTCTTTACAAACTTCCATACCATCCATTTTTGGAAGCATTAAATCTAATATAATTAAATCTGGGCGTTCTGTAGTCGCTTTTTGAAGCGCCATTTCTCCATCCATTGCTGTAATAACTTCAAACCCAGCTTGTTGTAAATTAAATTCAATTAAAGTTAAGATAAATTCCTCATCATCAACTACTAAAATACGATTGTTCATTCTTTTCCTCCAAGTTATAGACTTGAAACCTTCTTCATCCTAGTATTTTCCCCGTTATTCTCATCATACTAGAAAACAAGGTCTCCCTCAATATAATTGTCTATTCATGGAGCTCGTTTGTACTAGAGTTTCGGAAAATAAAAGCAATCGTAACTTCATTCCCTCTATCCGGTCGCTATCCAAACTTTATAGATGAATCTATCTTTTTTAAACTCTTCTTCCGTATGAACTATAAACTCTCGATTTTGCGCTAGGAAAAACGAAAGAGCATACGCTATTTTATAATCTGGTGTTTCATATCCATCAAATACTTTCCCGTACATTTCATTTGCGATTGAATCGGCCCATACTTCAGCTTCTCTTATCGTTTCAAAGATAACGTCTTCTCTTTTCCACTTCATCTAAAAAAACCTCCCCCTTAATTGACTTCAATTACCAATAATCATATTATTAATTTAAATATATAAATAAATTCGATAAAAGGGGGCTATTATGCGAATATTACTACCTATTTTAACTTTAGTAGTAACATGTTTCCTTACTTTTAACGTACCTAGCTGGGATACGATTAAAACAGGTTGTTCAGAATTTGCTGAAGGGTTCAAAGAAGGATTTTTCAACTAAAATAGCGCTAGCCCCTTATAAAAGGTATGCTAGCGCTATTCATATTTTCATATTTTAAAAATTATCTAATGCTTTTTCCATAATGGAAACAGATTTAAAAGGTGGTGTTACTGTTAATGAACCTTTTACAACAGTTTCTCCTTTTTCATCATGAGCAAATACAAGCATATCAATTGTATGTTCCTCCTCTGAAACAGCCACAACTTCAAAGTGGATTTGTAACGTTTCATAATGGTGAACATGTTTCACGAACGTAAGGTCCTTCCTAGTAATATGACTACCTGGACCTGGTAAATATTTCGTAACCGCCGTTGTAATCAGTCCCGTTAGCATAATGCTTGGGACAATCGGCTTTTCATACGGAGTTTGGGATGCGTAATCATGCTGAATATATAATGGATTGGCATCATTCGTTAACCCTAAGTACAATAACAAATCTTTATCCTCAATTTTTTCAGTGATAGATAATTTCTCTCCTACTGTAATTTCATCCATTCTACGACCAATTTGAACTTTTTTCTTTAACATGTTACAACCCCCTCCGATTTTTTCACCTTATTATCCTACTAAAAGCGATACCTTATCCGAAATTTACTGTGATGAGGGCAATGTATAGTATAAGTCTATAGTTTCATTATAGGATACACCAAATGATAGCGTTTTCATATTATTTCAAAAAAACATTTCAATATATAGTAGAAAAAGATTCGGGGCCCCGAATCTTTTTCCACTTATATTTAATTATTAAACAAGAACTTTCATAACGTTACGTACAGATTCTACAGAGCGATCTAACGCTTCTTTCTCATCTGCAAGAAGTTCTAATTCAATAATTTTTTCAATTCCATTACCACCTAGAATTACTGGTACCCCTAAGTAAAGGTCACTATAACCATATTCACCTTCAAGGTACGCAATAGCTGGTAATACACGGCGTTGATCTTTCAAGATCGCTTCTGTCATTTCAACTAAAGAAGCTGCTGGTGCGTAATATGCACTACCGTTTCCTAATAAGCCTACAATCTCACCGCCACCTTTACGTGTACGTTCTACGATTGCTTCTAAACGCTCTTTTGGAATTAATGTTTCTAACGGAATGCCACCTGCATAGGAATAGCGTACAAGAGGTACCATATCGTCACCATGTCCACCAAGAACAAATCCTGTAATGTCTTTCACAGAAAGGTTTAACTCTTGTGAAATAAATGTACGGAAACGAGCTGTATCTAATACACCTGATTGACCGATAACACGCTCTTTCGGGAATCCTGCTTCTTTAAATACAGAATATGTCATTGCATCAACTGGATTTGTTAATACAAGAATAATCGCATTTGGTGAATGTTTCGCAATGTCGCGCGTAATACTTTTCATAATTTTAGAGTTTGTTGCTACTAAGTCATCACGGCTCATACCAGGCTTACGCGCAATACCTGCTGTAATAACGACAACGTCAGAATCAGCAGTATCTGCGTAATCAGATGTACCAATAATGTTAGCATCAAAACCTTGTACTGGGCTCGCTTCTAACATATCTAACGCTTTCCCTTTTGTTGGATTTTCCAGCTGTGGAATGTCCACTAATACAACATCTGCAAGTTCTTTTTGTCCTAATAAGAATGCTGTTGTTGCTCCTGTAAATCCTGCACCGATGACTGAAACTTTCTTGCGTTTGATTGTCATAATTTACCCCCCGCTTTAATTATGCGTTTTTGATTATCGCTACATCCATGTTTTTAATAAGTTCATTAGCGAACTCAGAACATTTCACTTCTGTTGCACCTTCCATTAAGCGTGCGAAATCATAAGTTACTACTTTTGATTCAATTGTTTTCTCAACTGAATCAGTTACTAAATTCGCAGCTTCGTTCCATCCTAAGTGCTCTAATAATAATACACCAGAAAGAAGAACTGAAGATGGGTTTACTTTATCTAAACCTGCATATTTTGGAGCTGTACCATGTGTAGCTTCAAAGATAGCATGTCCAGTCACATAGTTAATGTTTGCACCAGGTGCAATACCAATTCCACCTACTTGTGCAGCAAGTGCATCAGAGATGTAGTCTCCGTTTAAGTTCATTGTTGCAACAACATCAAACTCACGTGGACGAGTTAAAATTTGTTGTAAGAAGATGTCTGCAATAGAATCTTTTACGATGATTTTCCCAGCCACTTCTGCGTCTGCCATCGCTTTATTCGCTGCATCTTTTCCATCTTTTTCAACAATGCGATCATATTCAGCCCAAGTAAATACTTTGTCGCCGAATTCTTGTTCAGCTACTTCGTAACCCCAGTTTTTGAAAGCACCTTCTGTAAATTTCATAATGTTTCCTTTATGAACTAATGTAACAGAAGAGCGTTTTTCGTTAATTGCATATTGAATTGCAGCGCGAACAAGACGCTTTGTCCCTTCCTCTGAAATTGGTTTAATACCAATCCCTGATGTTTCTGGGAAGCGGATTTTATTAACACCCATTGCTTCTTTTAAGAAAGCAAGAACTTTTTCTGCTTCTGGAGAACCTTGTGCATATTCAATTCCAGCGTAAATGTCTTCTGTATTTTCACGGAAAATAACCATATCAGTATCTTCCGGACGTTTTACAGGTGAAGGAACACCTTCAAAGTAACGAACTGGACGTAGACATACATATAAATCTAATTCTTGACGAAGCGCAACGTTTAGAGAACGAATACCACCACCAACTGGAGTTGTAAGTGGACCTTTAATTGCGATTAAATATTCACGAATTAAATTTAAAGTCTCTTCTGGTAACCACTCGCCTGTTTGGTTGAATGCTTTTTCCCCTGCAAGCACTTCTTTCCAAACGATTTTCTTCTCACCATCATAAGCTTTTTCAACTGCTGCTTCTATTACGCGAGATGCTGCAGCCCAAATATCAGGACCAATTCCATCTCCTTCGATAAATGGAATAATCGGATTGTTTGGTACATTCATAACACCATTAGTTACAGTAATTTTTTCACCTGTCGTCAATGTGATAACCCCCATGTTTGAAATTTCATATGTATGAAACTGAGGGAATAACCCCTCAGTTCAAACCGTTAGTCAAATTTAAATATTCTAATCATTACATCTTCCCAAAAAAATCAGACTTTTGAAAGCGTATTTTCACTATCAAAATAGTGTTTTTCGCTTATCGTTGCGCTAGCGGAACGTACACTTGATGTGTCGGTCCATCATAATCAGCACGCGGACGGATTAAACGGTTGTTTTCATATTGTTCTAGAATATGAGCTAACCAGCCTGACATACGGCTAATTGCAAAGATAGGTGTAAATAAGTCATGGTCAATTCCTAAACAATGGTATACAGAAGCTGAATAGAAATCAACATTTGGTGGAAGACCTTTTTCTTTTGTTACAATGTCTTCAATTTTGATAGACATATTATACCATTTGTCTTCTCCTAAAAGCACGCATAATCTCTTAGACATTTCGCGTAAGTGTTTCGCGCGTGGATCACCATGCTCATATACGCGATGACCAAATCCCATAATTTTCACTTTATTTTGAAGAGCATTATGAATATATGATTCTACATTTTCTTCTTCGCCAATTTCAGTTAACATCTTCATTACATTTTCATTTGCCCCGCCGTGAAGAGGACCTTTTAATGCACCGATTGCTGCTGTAATACCAGAATACACATCTGAAAGTGTAGCTACGCAAACACGTGCAGTAAATGTAGAAGCGTTTAACTCATGATCGGCATGAAGTACAAGTGCCTTATCAAAAGCCTCAATTTCAACTTCATTTGGCTCACGATCATTTAACATGTACAAGAAGTTTGCAGCTAATGATAGATCTTTTCTTGGCTCAACAACATCTAAACCTTTGCGAATTCTTGCATAAGCCGCAATTAAAGTTCCGACTTGAGCCTGTAATTTAACCGCTTTCAAATAATTAGACTTTCCATCCATTATTTCAGCGCTCTCATCATATAATGATAGCATGGAAATCGCAGTTCGTAAAACCGACATCGGGTGCGCGATTTTTAAATCTACTTGTTTCAAATATGTTAAAACCTCACCTGGTACCTTATAGTATTCAGATACTGTTCCACTAAATTCCGCTAGTTCTTTTTCGTTAGGAAGCTTGCGGTGCCATAATAAGTACACTACTTCTTCGAACGTAGCATTCTCAGCTAAATCATCAATATTATACCCAACATAAGTTAATGTATCATCAATAATAGAGCTCACAGATGATGTTGTTGCTACTACCCCTTCTAAACCTCGAATAACAGTCATGACATTCTCTCCTTTTCCTGAAAATTCTCCCAACCTTGCTCCTTATATCTATTTGCTCCCCTTATAAATTATGAACGCTCGTTCACTCTTTAGGCAAGCAAAATGCACGTTCATGCAAATTTATTGCGATGTTCCCCTCTTTTTGTCCATTGCTTACATGGAAAGCATGAGCGTGAATGTCTCCCCGAATCCTCACGCTCAGAACAACAAGTTAGTGAGGAAAATGAATTCCGAAGAGTTTATGATAAAAACAACATAAAACAATATCATTATAAAATTGTTTTATGTTGTTTTTATTTTATCTGGTGTAAAGTCTCTGCTGTTATGTAACTTTTCAAAGTTTCTAATCCTATTATAAACAATTATCTGACTTTTGTGAACAGAAAGAATTCAAAAATTTTATATTACTATAAAATTCCTTATTTAAACATCTGTATAATACTCATAACTGCATAGGCAATTCCAGCCCCAATTAATGGACCTACAGCGACTCCATTAAATAAAGCTACAGCTATAATTGTCCCAAAAACAAGTGCGGTTGTAATATGTGGGTCCGTCGTCAATAATTGTACGCCGCCTTTCGCTAACAAAGCGACCGCCACACCTGAGGCTAAAGCAATCCATGCATAATACGATTTCGCTGCTTCTCCGAGTTGTTTAAAGCCTATTTCCCCTGTCGCAATCGGTACGAGCACTGCTATTGTAATGACTGTTACACCAAGGTTAATCCCTTTCGTTTGTAGATAAGGAAAGACTTTATCTCCTAAAAACGTAAATTTCAATAAGAATAACACTCCAATAGCTACAGTAAGCGATTGGTTTTTAGCAATAAGTCCTATAATAAGTAGTATGAATAAAAATAACGTTGACTGACTAATCATGTTTGCACTTCCTTTCTGAAAATAATGAACTCGCTTCCAAACAAAAATACCTTTAAACCTATCGTTATACATGCTATATCGATGCGTATTTACCAATTATAATAAAGAAACAAATTGATTTTCATGCGCATTTCAAAATTACAAACAAGACTTTAACCAGAAAAAAATAAAGCATGCATATACATTTAAAAGCGGATGTCTCTCCTTTCTTTTATAATAAGAAACAGGTAAAATAAAAAGGAGAGAAAATGAAGTTTTTACCATATAGTAGAAGCATCACCAACAAGCTTCTGTAGTCATTAATCCGCTGCAGAAGCAGGCTAAATCCATCATTCCACTATAACATAAAGTGAAACTTTGATCAGTGAATCTCACTAGTTATAAGTTGAACGAATTAGGATAATCCAAATTGGAATGGGAGGTATACATCTTTGAACCGAAACTTACTATATATGATATTACGACTCATATTTGTCATTGTAGCAACGGTAGTTGGGTTCTATGCATTGCTGTACATGTCAGGTCTTATCTACCCTTTTATTATCGCTTTTGCATTCGCTTATTTGATTAATCCTGTCGTCAATTTCCTTAATCAAAAACTACAATTCCCTCGCGCATTAGCGGTACTCGTTAGCTTAATTCTCGTATTCGGAGCTATCGTTGGACTTGTTACATACCTTGTAACTGAAGCAATATCTGCCACAACGTACTTACTACAAATTGTTACAGTTAAGTTTCCAGATATCGTTGCATTCGCCCAACAATTTGCACTTAATCATATTATGCCTCTCTATGATGATTTAATCTCTAAATTTAATCATCTCGGAGAACCACAGCGATACACTATTACACAAAACATTCAAAACTTAGGCACCGAAGCAACGACACAAATGAAAGAACTTTTAACCGCCATTATAAGTGGGTTAACAAATTTCATTAGTGCATTACCAACAACTTTAACTGTCCTTGTCTTCGTCTTATTAGCCACCTTCTTCATTAGTTACGATTGGCACCGTCTTGCTCATAAAGTAAGAAAACTTCTACCTAATCGTTTGCATGGATACGGAAAAACTATTTTTGTCGATTTAAGAAAAGCTTTGTTTGGTTTTGTTAAAGCGCAACTTACACTCGTATCTATGACAACTATCATTGTACTAATCGGCCTTTTAATATTACGCGTGCCATACGCAATTACTATCGCGATTATTACAGGGGTTGTAGATTTACTCCCGTATTTAGGAACTGGAGCCGTCTTCGTTCCTTGGGTTATATACGTATTTTTCACAGGCGATACTGCATTCGCCATCGGTCTTCTCATCCTATACATCGTCGTGATTGTCCAAAGACAAATCATGGAGCCAAAAGTACTTTCATCTAATATTGGACTAGATCCATTAGCGACACTCATCGCTCTATTTGTCGGCTTTAAGCTCTTTGGTTTTTTAGGATTAATCATCGGTCCAGTCATATTAGTACTACTTAATACATTACACAAAGCTCATGTATTCCACGACTTATGGAAATTCATTAAGGGTTCACCATCAAAATAATATTTCCTAATTCATACACAATAAAAAATCAACTGTAATCAGTGGGAAATTCCCACTGATTACTCACTGTACTTTTTTGTACTACCTACATCTATAAGAGAATTTCCTAAAAAAGGATAATCCTCTTATTTTTTTGCATAAAAACGCATATTTTAGGACGAAAATACATTTTTATTCTATATATTTTATAATTATTACTTACATTTATTACTTTTTATGTAAACGAATAAATATACAAAACGAGGCAGATGAACCCTTTAATCAGTAATTTTTCTTCTCCTGTCTAACTTCTGCTCACTAGTCGAATCTTACTACAAGCAAAAAACAGCATCCTAATGTAACACTTTTCATTCACAAGAACCCTCTGCATCCTATCGTTTAATAACTAACAAAAATCCAACCCGAGCAGGAAGCTAACGATTGACTATAAATAGCAAATAAAAAAATAACGCGTAGATCGCTATAATCTACGCGTTATTTCTGAACAATAATAGTAGTTCTCTTTCTAAATTTCCAATCAATCCACTTCATAACAGCCGGCTTCAATAAAGCCCTCGTTATAGGAACAACAAAGATAAAACCTATTATATCCGTCACATATCCAGGCAGTACTAAAAGAATACCTCCTACGAATATAAAAATACCATTTAGAACCGCATCACCCGGCATTTCTCCTCTATTTAGCCTAAATTGAATCTCTCTAAGTACTTTAAACCCTTGTCGTTTCGCCAAATATACACCCACAATACCCGTAAATACAATCATAGCGAACGTAGACCATAAACCTATTACATGACTCGATCCTATTAACACCGTAATCTCAATCGCCGGCACTAAAATAAGTAAGAACAGTAACCACTTCATAGCTCGCACTCCTTCATATTTCATTTAAAAGTTTTGAAAGTATCACCCTTGCAAAACCCCTTATAAGCCCCTTAAAACGCTCATACAAGCTTCATAAAGGACAAATAACCCTCTTCCACTAAACATTATAATAAACGTTTTTCAAAGCGATTTCAGGTATTTAAAGCTATCTCTATCCTTTTTTGTGTAAAAAAAAGAGAAGGACTCCGATCCTTCTCTCCGTATTACTTCTTATAGCACTTCCGCATGTCCATTATAAACAATTCCGCGTGCTGCATCAACTGTTACTTCTTGGCCATTTTTTAAAGTTGTTGTTACGCCGTTTACACCAACGATAACAGGAATACCGATTGATACACCTACAACAGCTGCATGGCTTGTTAGACCGCCTTCTTCTACAACTAGAGCAGCAGCTTTTTCAATTGCAGGAATCATATCTTTATCTGTGCTTGTTGTAACAAGGATATCACCTTTGTTTACGTTCGCTACAGCTTCAGCAGCTGTTTTCGCTACAACTACTTTACCTTTTGCAGATTTACGACCGATTCCTTGCCCTTTAGCAACTTTTTCACCAACAACGTGGATTTTCATTAAGTTTGTTGTACCAGTTTCAGCAACCGGAACACCAGCAGTGATTACTACAGTATCTCCAAGTCCGATTAGACCCGCATCCATACCTGTTTGAATTGCTGTATCTAACATTTCGTCAGTAGAAGCTGCACGTTTCTCAGACATAAATGCTTGAACACCCCAAACAAGTGCAAGACGACGTCCTACTTGCTCGTCAGATGTTACAGCTACGATTGGAGATTTCGGACGGTATTTAGAGATCATTTTCGCAGTATGTCCACTTTCTGTTGGAGCTACGATTGCAGCTACATCAAGAGCAAGTGCTGTGTGCGCAACAGATTGGCTAATTGCATCTGTAATTGTTGGTGTGAACTCTTTAATACGTTTTTTGAACATATCTTCATATTGTAATGATTTTTCAACACGTACCGCAATGTTAGCCATCATTGTTACAGCTTCTACAGGGTATTGACCCGCAGCAGTTTCACCTGAAAGCATGATTGCATCTGTTCCATCGAAGATTGCGTTTGCTACGTCACTTGCTTCCGCACGAGTTGGACGTGGGTTACGTTGCATAGAATCTAACATTTGTGTTGCAGTAATAACTGGTTTGCCTAATACGTTACATTTTTTGATTAGACGTTTTTGTACTAATGGTACTTCTTCTGGTGGAATTTCTACACCCATATCACCACGAGCAACCATTAGACCGTCAGAAACTTCTAAGATTGAATCGATGTTGTCGATACCTTCTTGATTTTCGATTTTTGGTACGATTTGGATGTATTGAGCGTTATGCCCTTCTAATAATTCACGAATTTCTAATACATCAGATGCTTTACGTACGAAAGATGCTGCGATGAAATCAACTTTTTGCTCGATACCGAAAACGATATCTTGCACGTCTTTTTCAGTGATACCAGGAAGCTTAATGCTTACGTTTGGTACGTTAACACCTTTTTTATTTTTTACAGTTCCGCTGTTTAATACTTTTGTACGGATGTTTCCGTCAGCTTTCTCGATTACTTCTAGTTCGATAAGACCGTCATCGATTAGAATACGAGAACCTGGATCAACATCATCATAAAGACCAGCATAAGATACAGAGAACTTCTCTGCAGTTCCTAATACTTGTTCAGTAGAAAGAATTACTTCTGCACCTGTTACAAGCTCAGCTTGTCCGTCTACGAAGTCATGTGTACGGATTTCTGGACCTTTTGTATCAAGTAAGATACCAACTGTTTTACCAGTTTTCTTTGAAGCTTCACGAATATTTTTAATACGAGCTCCATGCTCTTCATGGCTACCATGAGAGAAGTTTAAACGAGCAACGTTCATACCCGCTTCCATTAATTGCTCTAATTTCTCAATACTTTCACTAGCAGGACCTATAGTACATACAATTTTAGTTTTACGCATATTGCACCTCCGAAAATTATGAAACCGTTCCCAAATACAAGGCATTAAGCCGATTAGATAGATAATTCTTTAGATAATTGATACATATCTTTATCGATTGTATGCTTTTGAGCTAACGCTTCGATAATGTCATGATCAACAAGTTTATTATTTTGAATACCAACACAACGTCCGCCATTACCAGCAATTAATAATTCAACTGCTCTTGCGCCAAGACGACTAGCTAATACACGGTCTTGTGCACTTGGTGATCCACCACGTTGTACGTGACCTAATACAGTTACACGAGTATCAAAGCTTGTTGCTTCTTCAATGTGCTTACCGATGTCAATTGCACTTCCAACACCTTCAGCTACAACGATAATACTGTGCTTTTTACCACGTTCACTACCGCGTTTCAGACGAGAGATAACATCTTCCATGTCATACTTTTCTTCTGGAATTAAGATAGTTTCTGCACCATCAGCTAAACCAGCCCATAATGCGATATCTCCAGCGTGACGTCCCATTACTTCAATAACATATGTACGTTCATGAGATGTAGCTGTATCACGGATTTTATCAATTGCATCAATAACAGTATTTAAAGCTGTATCAAAACCAATTGTGAAGTCTGTTCCAGGGATATCATTGTCGATTGTACCTGGTACACCTACACATGGGAATCCTTGCTCAGTTAATTTTTTTGCGCCTTGGTACGAACCATCTCCACCAATAACGACAAGTCCTTCAATACCATGTTTCTTTAATTGCTCGATTCCTTTTAGTCGTACTTCTGGGTCTTTAAACTCAGGACATCTTGCTGTATATAATTTTGTACCACCACGGTGGATAATATCGCCAACAGAACCAAGTTCTAATTTTTCAATATGACCAGAAATTAAACCAGCGTATCCATGGTAAATACCATATACTTCAATATCATGGAAAATCGCTTTACGAACAACTGCACGAATGGCAGCATTCATACCAGGTGAATCTCCACCACTTGTTAATACACCAATACGTTTCATTTGTACTCACCTCATAAAGATTATTTGCCTTATAATAAAATAACACGAAAAAATACAAAAACACAATGGAGAAGATGTGTCTTTTCATAATAAAAACGTGCATTCGCGAAGAGGAACGCACGCTTTTCTTATTTTATCCCAATGGAAGCGTTTGAAAACGAAACTTGCCCAATTTTCATATATTTTTCATAACGTTTTTCGATTAATTCATCTTTCGAAATTCCGCTTAATTGTTCAAAAGTTTTCTTAAGCATTAAATCTATATTTTCTGATTGTTTCAAAACATTACGATGTGCTCCGCCTTTTGCCTCTGGAATAATTTCGTCAATTACACCTAATTCTTTCAAATCTAATGCTGTAATTTTCATCGCTTCTGCAGCTTCTTTTGCTTTACCAGCATCTTTCCAAAGAATCGCCGCCGCACCCTCTGGTGTAATAACAGAATAAGTGGAATTTTCCAGCATATGAATGTAATCTCCTACTCCAAGACCTAACGCACCACCGCTACCACCTTCACCGATAACGATACAAATAACAGGTACAGTTAAACCCGCCATTTCAAATAAATTACGGGCAATTGCCTCACTTTGTCCACGTTCTTCAGCTGCTTTACCAGGATAAGCTCCCTTCGTATCGATGAAACAAATAATGGGACGATTAAACTTTTCCGCTTGTTTCATTAGACGCAGTGCTTTTCGATATCCTTCTGGATGAGGCATCCCAAAATTACGACGAATATTTTCTTTCGTATCTTTTCCGCGTTGGTGCCCAATTACAGTTACGGGCATCCCCTTATATTTCGCAATGCCGCCGACAATCGCTGCATCGTCGCCAAATAGGCGATCTCCATGACATTCAAAAAAATTAGTAAATAAGTGCTCAATATAATCGAGCGTTGTCGGTCGTTCTGCATGACGAGCAATTTGAACACGGTCCCATACTTTCATATTGCCGTATATATCTTCCTCTAGTTTTTCTAGCTTGTCTTCCAAAATACGAATCTCCTCACTGAAGTCCATCTGGCTGTTTTTCGTATAGTCTTTCAGTTCACGAATCTTATTTCTTAGCTCAACAACTGGTTTCTCAAATTCTAGCTCTGCCATACAGCCATTTCCCCTCCTTGATGAACTTCTAAAATCTTACGGAGTGATTCTCTCATATCATCACGATGCACCACCGCATCTAATTGACCGTGCTCTAGTAAAAATTCTGCCGTTTGGAAATCTTCCGGCAGTTTCTCACGCACTGTTTGTTCAATTACGCGTCTACCAGCAAATCCGATAAGTGCACCTGGCTCTGCAAGATTGTAATCACCAAGTGAAGCGAAACTCGCTGAAACCCCGCCCGTCGTTGGGTGAGTCATAACAGAAATAAATAACCCTCCTGCATTACTATGCTTTTTCAAAGCTACGCTTGTTTTTGCCATTTGCATTAAACTTAATATCCCTTCTTGCATACGAGCACCACCCGACGCAGTAAAGATAATAAATGGAACTTGTAAGTCGTATGCCTTTTCAACCGCACGGGCAATTTTCTCTCCTACAACAGAGCCCATGCTGCCCATTCGAAAACGAGAATCCATTACTGCAACAACAACAAGCATGTCATCAATTGTTCCTTCACCAGTTACAACCGCTTCATTCAATTTAGTCTTCTTACGATCGTTTTCTAGTTTCTCTTCATATCCCGGAAACTCAAGTGGATTTAGTGAAACCATCTCTTTGTCATACTCACGAAATGAACCTTCGTCCAATATACTATCAAGGCGTTCCCATGCATTCATCGGATGATGATATCCACAATTCACGCATACTTTTAAATTTTTAAGAAGCTCTTTCGTATACATGATTTTTTTACATTTCGGACATTTTGTCATAACGCCATCTGGTACATCTTTTCGTACTTGTTCTGAAGGTATTGCAGCGTACTTTTTCTTTTTCACGAATAAATCTCTTAGCACAATTTGACCCCCTTCATTGAGAGCTAAGGTTAGCGTAAGAAGAAAATGGGGCTAACACCAATGTTTGATGTTAGCCTTATCTTCTCAATCTGTCTAATAACCTCTCTCTTTACGTTTAACTTTAACCGCTATGCGGTAGAATGTTTGTCATAACGTGTCATGGTCATTTCGACAAATTTTATACATTACGAGTGAAACTGTATATTCTCTACTAATTCATCGTAAATTTTTAACGCATCATTTTCTTGTTTCACTTCCAAAGTAGCATAAAGCTTTCTATACATTTCGATAGAATCTCCTGAAACTTCACAAGAAAGAGTTGCAACGTAATCATTTACGATCATCCAAATGCGATAGAGTAAATAATTATTGAATTGTTCAATAAGTGTTTTAAAGAACGTTTGATGAAGCACCGGAATTGAGCTTTCATTTTCTTCAAGCACTTGGTGTAATTTACTTAGTACTTCAGAAAACGTTTCTTTCGGTAAATTACATACAAGTCGAATCATATCTTTCTCAAGCAATCGTTTTGTTTGTAATAAATCACGAATTGTTTTCTCATCTTGCAGCAAGAACGGAGCAATTAATTGTACAAGACCGTTATCGTAAAAGTTTCGAATAAACGTTCCCTCACCACGTCTCGTTTCAATTAATCCTACCAGTTCTAACGCACGTAATGCTTCTCTTACAGAGGAACGTCCAACATTTAAGCGTGAACTTAACTCACGCTCAGATGGCAAACGATCCCCTGCTACTAAACAATCCTCTTCCATAATGGAACGGATTTTTTTTACAATTTCGAGATATACTTTTGTATTTGATGATGTCAATGGAAATTCCTCGCTTATTCTTTACCAATCAGCGCTAATTGTTTTGTTTTCTCAGCGACTTCATTTGGATCTACTTGACGGCGAGCTACTCCTGTCTCCATTGCTGCTTTCGCAACGTAAGCCGCTACTTGAGGCGCTACACGCGCGTCAAATGGTGCTGGAATGATATGATCTGCATTCAACTCATCCTCTGATACAAGCTCTGCAATGGCCTGTACAGCTGCCATCTTCATTTCTTCATTAATTTGTGTCGCATGTACATCAAGTGCACCGCGGAAAATACCTGGGAACGCTAGTACATTATTTACTTGGTTCGGGAAGTCAGAACGACCTGTTCCAACAACAGCTGCGCCCGCTGCTTTTGCCAATTCTGGCATAATTTCTGGAACCGGATTCGCCATTGCAAAAATAATTGCATCGTCATTCATTGTACGAACCATCTCTTCAGTTAATGCACCTGCTGCAGATACACCAATGAATACGTCCGCACCTTGTAAAACATCAGCTAAAGAACCTTCTATACGACTCTTATTTGTATATTTTGCAACTTCATCTTTCACCGGATTCATACCGACAGGACGACCTTCATAGATTGCACCTTTACGGTCACACATAATAACGTCACGTACACCATAGCGATATAAAAGTTTAATGATTGCAATACCTGCTGCACCTGCACCATTTGCGACAACTTTAATGTCAGACATTTTCTTTCCAACTAACTTCAGCGCGTTCACAAGGCCTGCTACTGTTACGATAGCTGTTCCGTGTTGATCATCATGGAATATTGGAATATTTGTCTCTTTTTTCAAACGTTCTTCAATAACGAAGCAGTTTGGCGCTGCGATATCTTCTAAGTTTACACCGCCAAAAGTTGGCTCCATTAATTTTACAGTTTCAACAATTTTATCTACATCGTTTGTATTTAAGGCAATCGGGAATGCATCTACACCAGCAAAGCTCTTGAATAATACAGCTTTACCTTCCATTACTGGAAGAGATGCTTCAGGTCCAATGTTACCAAGACCAAGTACAGCCGTTCCATCTGTCACAACTGCTACCATATTTCCCTTCATTGTATATTCATATACCTTACTTTTATCGTCATAAATTTCTTTACAAGGCTCTGCAACCCCTGGAGAATATGCAAGACTTAAATCTTTTGCATTTTCTACTTTTACTTTTGATACAGTTTCTAATTTTCCTTGATGCACTTTATGCATGTGAAGTGCTTCTTCACGAAGTGTTGACAAACTATCCACTCTCCTCAAATTATGCTTGCTGATATCAATTTCTCCAAGTGGTCTGACCACGAACACTACTACTATAATAATCGAAGTGTAGGGAAATTGTCCATTATATTTTCACAACGACATTTTCGTCACCGACAATTTCTCGAAGTGCTCCTAGACATTCTTCACTTGGATGAATCGATAAACTTCGAGATAATTGTACCATTTTATGTTCCTTTTCATAATAAATTAGTACTTTCGTAAAACCTGAATAATCAAACAATATTTTTGTAACTTGATTTACAAGCTTTTTTTCATATTGAGACGGCAATTTCACGTAAACAGATGCTTCTTTCATTCCTTCATAAACATCCATTTCTTCTAGCGGATATAGTCCATTCACGATCCATTGCAACTTATGATTTCTTTGCTCGATCGTACCATCAACTAAAACGATTGCACCTTCTTGTAACCTGTCCGAAAAATGTATATACGTTTCTGGAAAAATAACGGCTTCCATTTCATCATTTTGATCACAGAATGTAATAAACGCCATCTTTTGCAACTTTTTCGTACGAATAACTTTCACACTTGTTATATATACGATCGCTCTTTGTACTTTTTTCTTATGTCGCATCGCCTGAGCAAGAGATGGAATTTCTAATTCTTTTCCTAGTTCCGCATACTGCGCTGTCGGATAGCTAGATAAATAAAAACCGAGTGCTTCCTTCTCTTTATTTAACTGTTCAATAAAGGATAGCTCTTCTCCTTGTACGTATTTTGATTTCGGAACAGCATCCCCTAAATCAAAATCACGTGCAAGATTTGCATACTCCAACGCTCCTTTAAGACTTCTCCATAACGTCGTCCTCGAAACACCAAAACCGTCAAAACAACCAGACCAGACAAACGCTTCTAAATTTCGCTCTGTTACAAATTTTGATGGCATACGAAGACAAAACTCAAATAAATCTTCGAACATTTTTTCCTCTCGTTCTTCGAGTAATGCCGTCACGGTAGCCATCCCGATATTCCGAATCGAAAGTAAACTATATCGAATCGCATTTCCTTCTATTTGGAAGTTGTAACCACTTCTCTGAAGAGAAGGCGGTAAAACGTGAAAACCTTTCCGCTTCGTTTCTCGTACATACTGCACAATCTTATCTTCATTTCCAATTGCACTTGATAATAACGCAGTCATAAATTCCAGCGTATAATTTGCTTTTAAATATGCAAGCTGATATCCGATCATACTGTAAGCTACAGCGTGACTTCGGTTAAAACCGTAATTCGCAAATCTTACAATTAAATCATAAATTTGTTCTGAAGATGTCTCATCGTATCCATTTTCCAAACAACCTTGAACAAAATGCTTACGTTCTTGATCTAAAATATCACGATTCTTTTTACTCACTGCACGGCGCAGCAAATCCGCTTCTCCAAGCGAAAATCCAGCTAACTTCGATGCGATTTGCATAATTTGTTCTTGGTATACAATTACGCCGTATGTTCTTTCTAAAATCGGCTTTAAATCCGGATGTAAATATTCAATTTGTCTTTTCCCATGCTTCGATTCAATAAAGGTTGGAATTTGTTCCATCGGTCCTGGTCTGTATAACGAGTTAACAGCGACTATGTCTTCAAATTCATTCGGTTTTAACCCACGAAGTACATTTCGCATACCACCTGATTCAAGCTGGAATACACCTGTTGTATCCCCTCTTCCTAACAATTGAAACGTCTTTTCATCTTGCAGAGGTAAATTTCTTATATCAATTTGTTTCCCAGTTTTTTCAACAATAAATTTTATAATATTTTCAAGTAACGTTAAATTACGTAAGCCTAAAAAGTCCATCTTGAGCAATCCAAGTTCTTCTAATGCATCAGCTGGATATTGCGTAACATAAACATCGTTATGCCCTTCTTGAATCGCTACACTTCCCGTTAACGGTTCTTGGCTCATAATAACGCCAGCTGCATGAATAGACGTATGACGCGGTAATCCCTCTACACGTTTTGCAATTTCAAACACACGCTCATGTAACAGATTCCCTTGTATAAACTCACGGAGCGATTGCGATTCCTCATATGCATCTCTTAACGTTATACCAAGCTTTGATGGGATAAGTTTTGAAAATATGTCAATATCTCTTGGCAGGAGCCCCATTACACGAGCAATGTCTCTAATTGCGGCTTTCGCTGCAAGAGTTCCGAACGTTACAATTTGAGCAACACGAAGCTGACCATATTTATCTTTCACATATCGAATCATCTCATCACGTCTTATATCTGGAAAATCAATATCAATATCTGGAAGTGTCACACGTTCAGGGTTTAAAAACCTTTCAAATAATAATTCATATTCAATCGGATCAATATCTGTAATTTCCAATACGTAAGAAACGAGTGAACCAGCTGCCGATCCACGGCCTGGCCCAGTTAAAATATGATTTTCATGTGCATATTTCATAAAGTCCCATACGATGAGGAAATAATCGCTAAATCCCATACGAGAAATAACATTTAATTCATGATCCAAACGTCCTATATGCGCTTCTTTCGGCGTACCATAGCGTTTCTGCAAGCCTTCTTCACAAACACGGCGCAAATACGTATCATTCGTCTCGTTAGATGGAACAGGAAATTTCGGTAATTGATTTACATGGAAAGGAATTTCTACTTGGCAACGTTCCGCGATTGTTATTGTATTTTGAACCGCTTCCTCAGCATGAGAAAATAGTGCTCCCATTTCATCCGATGACTTTAAATAATACTGATCCGTTTTCATTCTCGGTCTATCTGGATCAGTCATTTTCGTTCCGCCTTCAACAGATAATAAACATTCATGAACAAGTGCGTCACTTTGATTAATATAGCGAACATCATTTGTTGCAACGACTGGAACGTTTACCTTATTAATAAATTCAGGCAGTTTTTCTTGTAAAAGCAGTTCATCTTGAATTGCATGATGCTGCAAACTTATATAAAAATTGCTGAACATATTTTGATACGTATGAGCTACTTCCTCAGCCTGACTCTCTTTGTCTTCTAATAATAGCTGTTCAATCTCTCCGTCTTTCCCTGGTGAAATTGCAATTAACCCTTTCGCATAATGAGCAAGCCACTTCTTCGGGATACCTTCTTTTGACTTCGTCATAATGCTGCTAGAGATCTTTAATAAATTTTGATAGCCTATTTCATTCTCAGCAAGTAAGACAAGTGGATAAGACCTTTCTTCTTCTTCACTAAAAATAGAAGCTGTTAAGCCGATAATAGGCTGTATACCATTTTTCTTGCATGCTTTATAAAACGGAATAACTCCATACATAACATTTTCATCTGTAATGGCCAGCGATGAAAATCCAAGCTCTTTCGCCCGAATGACAAGCTCATCAATTTTACAAGCACTTTTTAATAAACTAAAAACGGTTTGACATTGTAAATGCACAAACTTCACTGTTGTACCCTCTCTTTACCTATGTGACTACTTTTATTATAGGTGATGAGGAAAGCGGAAATCAAAACATACTTCTCATACTTTGTCCATATATATGAAGAAGAAAGGGGAATGACGATGGATGTAAGAGAACATACTTTTTTCTCTCTGCTTATTATTAGTTATTTTATTGCCTTTGGAGTTATACTTGGTGGTTCATTAATAGGCGGATTTGGTGCATTTCTCATCGGAAAACCAACTCTAACTTATATTAATCAATTCGCCCAAAATTTAAGAATTTGGGCACTCGTTGCAGCAATTGGCGGAACGTTCGATACCTTTTATAGCTTTGAAAGAAGCTTCTTTGGCGGAGATATGAAAGATATCGTAAAACAAATTCTCCTTATTTTTTTTGCAACTGGCGGTATGCAAACTGGTCTTATTATTATTAAATGGCTTACACAGGAACATGTATGAGAGTACCCAGTGCCAATACAGCCAAAAGGTGGTATTTAGTTTTAGCTGGCGCTGCTGTTGGAGGAGTATTGAGCTGGTTTGTTTTTTTGTACATATACGGTGTATTTCAAGAAGAACAAACTAGTAAAATAGCAGAACAAAAAGAAATTATCGAAAAACAAGAAGCAAAACTCCACGTCCTTCTCGAAGACCAAGAGAAATTGAACACAGAAAATAAACGGCTCTTAACAATTCAAGAAATCAAAATAAAAATTATAAATCGAAAAAAATATGATTTAGACAATCTTACACTTGAAAACATGACCACTTCTATCCATAATGATCTCCAGCATCTTTTAACGAAAAACATTCAAAGCATCGCAAAAAATAAAGACCTGCTCAAAAAAGTCATCGAAAATAAAACGTACAAACATTACGATCGTATATACCGCTTTAAAGTAGACACAGTCTCTTTTGATACCGTACTTGAAATTAGTATTGATATAGAGAAAGAAAAATAAAAAAAGGAGGGCTTCTGTGCCTCTCCTTCTCTTTCGTTCAACATACAATTTTTAATTTTTATCTACACAGCTCACGTAAATCAGCAAACAGGCGATCTGCTTCTTCCCAAGAAGATGCTTTTGCACCAGAAGCCATCGGATGTCCTCCGCCATTATATTGCATTGCTAATTTATTAATAACTGGTCCTTTTGAACGAAGACGAACACGAATAACATCATCTTCCTCTAAAAATAGAACCCATGCCTTTAATCCATCAATATTACCAAGTGCTCCGACAACACCAGATGCTTCAGTAGAAAGTACATCAAACTCTTCTAGTACCTCTTTCGTTAATTTAATGTACGCTGCACCTTCTTCTACCATCGTAAAGTTTTGTAAAATATAACCGTTCAAACGAGCAATTTTTTCTTTCGTCTTATACATTTCATTGTATAAATCTGTGAATTTTACATCCATGTCAACGAGCTCACTTACGTAACGAAGTGTTTTCGCTGTTGTATTTGGGAATAAGAAACGCCCTGTATCTCCAACAATACCCGCTAAAATAAGGCGAGCTGCTTCCTTTGAAATCGTTAATCCTTTATCTTTTCCATAACTGTAAAATTCATAAATCATTTCACTTGTAGAACTTGCTGTCGTATCCACCCATGTAATATCTCCGTACGGGTCTTCATTCGGATGATGATCAATTTTAATTAACATCTTTCCTTTTGCATAACGCTGATCACAAACACGCTCTTGGTTCGCTGTATCACAAACGATAACAAGTGCATCTTCATATACACTATCTTCAATATCATCCATTACTCGTAAAAACGATAAAGAAGGCTCGTTGTACCCAACCATATAAATATTTTTCTCTGGAAACGATTCTTGCAGAATTGTACCAAGTCCGCACTGAGAACCTAACGCATCCGGATCCGGACGTACATGACGATGAATAATAATTGTATCAAACTCTTTAATTGCTCCTAAAATTTGCTCATGCATATGTATAATCTCCTTTTTATTCAACTTCTTCATTTTATCCCGCATTAACGTGTAGTAAGACTCCCACCTCAAAAGTATTAAAAACAATGGGGCAAAATTAATTTGGAGCCTGGATGCACGTAAAAGCCCGATTGGTGAGGGCTAATAATTAGCACGTGGGATCTCCCCACACTAATTAAAGTTTCACTTTATCCCCCATTATAACGGAAAACATTTCATACATGCGAACAATTGCTTTATAATAAAAGTTAGAAAGTTTAGATTTTTCTTTTTTCTAAATTGTTATTTTTATACCAATCGATGGGAGCGTGTATTATGCCAGTATTCGTCTTTTGTATTATCATCTCATTTGTGTTGTACCTCTTCTATAAAACAAAATTCTTTCGTACAAACCGTCCAATGGAGAAAGGTTGGCTCTCTGGAAAATCCGCAATGGCACTCGGCTTATTCGTCCTATTCTTTGGGATAAACCAATTCTTTTTAGAACTTTCAACTGCACGCATTATCGTTGGTGTTTTGTTTATGTTACTTGGCAGCGCGAGTACATTTAATGGATTCCGCCAATATAAACATTTTCTACCATTAGCAGTCAAAGAAGCCGAATCTTATAAAACAACGTAAAAAAAGCATCAACATTGTGATGCTTTTTTACGTCCCTTCACTTTCAAAATCATATATGCAACAAACGCAGATGGTATATTAAAGGGATTACCTTGCACGTGAAAATGTAATTGTTCTTCTCCAAAAGACATCTGTTTGTATAGTTCTTGCTGAGATAATCCTGTTCGTTTCTTTTTTTCATTTAATCCTTGTAAGTATAAGTATTGAATTGGTATCATCACAAGGAAATAAAAGAGTGCGATACCACCAAAAAAGAGTAATTCTGATGACATATTGCATCCCCCTTCCGTCATCCATTATCTTACAATCTAATTATATCATAGTATACACTCTAAACGGATTAATATTCTGTTTTTTCTAATTATACAATCATCTCTCCTTATATATATATTTCCAGCTAAAACTCCTCCACATCTTTAGCAACAGCTTCAAAACCCAATAAAACAAAAAAGATGGAACAAACCAAAGCGATTTGTTCCACCTTTTTATTTATCGATTAACTGCACCATAAGTAATGCTTTCCCGACAACATTACCTTCATGATGTACTTCTACATCAACCTTACCAAATTTACGGCCAATTTCTAATACTTTCGGATGAACCGATACAACATTATCAATTTGAACCGGTTTTACGAAATAAATTGTTAAGTTCTCAACAATTGAATCGCTCTTCTTCTGCGCACGAATGACGCGGTTTGTTGCTTCTGTCACAATTGTTGTGAATACACCGTAAGATAACGTCCCGATTGAATTCGTCATTTGTGGTGTCACTGAAAATTGATATAAATGCTCATTTTTTGCTTCTTTCGGCGTCATAAATTGATTCGTTACAATGTCATCAATCGTTTCACCAACTTGTGGTTGACGCTGAATCATCTGCAAGGCCTGAAGTACATCTTGACGACTAATGATACCTTGCAATTTATTTCCATCCTCCACAACAGGAAGTAATTCAATACCTTCCCACACCATCATACGTGCTGCAGCTGCGACAGACATTTTTCCGTTTACCGTAATAGGGTGTTTCGTCATAACTTTATCAATCGGTGTTTCTTTCGCAACACCAATCATATCTTTCGAAGTTACGATACCTAACACCTTTTTATTTTCATCCACAATTGGATAACGTCCATGCATCGTCTCTTCATTGTACTCATGCCATTTCTGCACTATGTCACTAGGCTTTAAATATAGTGTTTCTTCAATTGGTGTTAAAATATCTTCAACTAGTACAATTTCTTTCTTAATAAGTTGATCATAAATTGCACGGTTAATTAACGTTGCGACCGTAAATGTATCATAACTACTTGAAATAATTGGCAATTTCAATTCATCTGCTAACTTTTTCACATGCTCTTCTGTATCAAATCCACCTGTAATTAATACAGCAGCCCCTGTTTCTAATGCTAATTGATGTGCGTTCGTACGGTTACCGATGATAAGTAAATTCCCTGCTTCTGTATAGCGCATCATCGCTTCTAATTTCATAGCCCCAATTACGAATTTATTTAATGTTTTATGTAGTCCTTCTCTGCCTCCAAGTACTTGACCATCGACAATGTTAACGACTTCTGCATATGTCAGTTTTTCGATATTCTCTTTCTTCTTTTGTTCAATTCGAATTGTTCCGACACGTTCAATTGTACTAACATATCCTTTATTTTCTGCGTCTTTAATTGCACGGTAAGCGGTCCCTTCACTTACACTTAAATCTTTCGCAATTTGCCGCACAGAAATTTTATGCCCTACTGGCAGGCTATTAATATGTTCTAAAATTTGATTATGTTTGGTAGCCAAATGGTTTCACCATACTTTCTTTTCCCTAAATTCTTCATGTGTTGTATTTTCAGTATACTATATTTCCAAAACTGTTACACTCTCTCTTTGTATGTCTGTACTATTTTTTTTATAACAAAATGCTCCTTACATTACACCAGTCATTCTATTACAACAATGTAATGGTATTGTCATCTCGTTCGATGTTTTGTCCACACGCTTCAATATACAATTAAGACAAGAAATGAAACAAAGGAGCGAATACATTATGAAAAAGTTTTTAGAGGTTATAGGTGCTGTGTTTTTAGCTTTCGTAGATGGGAAAAAAGTTGCGATGGAATTGAATGAAACACCTGAACAGCCACGTACAAAACGAGAAGAATCAGCTAAACAAATACAGGCTTTAAAAACTGTACTACACACATAAAAAACCCTTCACTTGTCATTTCAAATGAAGGGTTTCTTTTTTATAGTGTAATACTTTCTCCAGCTTCTAATACTTTCCCTGTACAATTTTGTAGCTTTCCTACAAATTGATATGGATCTTGTTCAATAACTGGGAACGTATTGTAATGCATCGGTACAACTGTTTTCGCCTCTATCCATTTTGCTGCTAACACAGCATCTTCTGGCCCCATTGTGAAATTATCGCCAATTGGTAAAAATGCTAAATCAATATTATTCAGTTCTCCAATTAACTTCATATCAGAGAATAAAGCAGTATCTCCTGCATGATATACCGTTTTCTCCTCTGCTGTAAACAAAATACCAGCTGGCATACCTGTATATGTAATCGTCTTATTTTCTTCATCAATATAACTAGAGCCGTGGAATGCTTGAGTAAATTTCACTTTTCCAAAGTCAAATTCATGTGAACCTCCAATATGCATTGGATGTGTATTTACACCTTGCCATCCTAAAAATGTTGCTAGTTCAAACGGTGCTACTACAACTGCATTATTTTTCTTCGCAAGCTCTACTGTATCCCCAACATGATCACCATGTCCGTGCGATAAAATAATCGCATCAACTTTTACATCTTCAGCCTTTAAATCTGTTTTCGGATTTCCCGTTAAAAATGGGTCAATTAAAATAACTTTTCCATTCGTTTCAATCTTTACAACTGAATGCCCGTGATACGATACTTTCATCATTACATTCCTCCCCTATTCACATTCACACTTTTTATTCTACATGATTTCTCAATTCCCTGTCTTTTCTAACATCGATTTACTTGTCATAACGCTTTCGTCCGATGTAAAGTTATATTTGTAATTAAATATCTCGGGGGTGCCAATCGATGAATGCTAGATTAGAAAATTTAATGCAATGGCTAAAAGAAAAAAACGTAGAAGCTGCGTTCTTAACTTCTACACCGAACGTCTTCTACATGACAAACTTCCACTGTGAACCACATGAAAGACTACTTGGTATGTTTGTATTCCAAGAAAAAGAGCCTATTTTAATTTGTCCTAAAATGGAAGAAGGCCAAGCACGTAACGCTGGCTGGGCACATGAGATTATCGGATTTACTGATACGGACAGACCATGGGATATGATTGCAAAAGCAATTAAAGATCGTGGTATTGATGCAAAGGCAGTTGCAATTGAAAAAGAACATTTAAACGTAGAACGTTACGAAGAATTAACAAAGTTATTCCCAAATGCAGCTTTCAAATCAGCTGAAGAGAAAGTTCGCGAACTTCGCTTAATTAAAGACGAAAAAGAACTTTCTATTTTGCGTGAAGCGGCTAAAATGGCAGATTATGCTGTTGAAGTTGGTGTAAATGCAATTAAAGAAAATCGTAGTGAGCTAGAAGTATTAGCAATCATTGAACACGAATTAAAAACAAAAGGCATACATAAAATGTCATTTGACACGATGGTATTAGCAGGTGCGAACTCTGCTCTTCCACACGGTATTCCAGGTGCAAACAAAATGAAACGCGGTGATTTCGTACTATTTGATTTAGGTGTAATCATTGAAGGTTATTGCTCTGACATTACGCGTACAGTAGCATTTGGTGAACTTTCTGAAGAACAAACTCGCATTTACAACACTGTACTTGCTGGACAACTACAAGCAGTTGAAGCATGTAAACCAGGCGTTACATTTGGTGCAATTGACAACGCCGCTCGCTCTGTTATCGCAGATGCAGGTTATGGAGACTTCTTCCCACACCGACTTGGTCACGGACTTGGAATTAGCGTACACGAATATCCAGATGTAAAAGAAGGCAATGAGTCTCTATTAAAAGAAGGTATGGTCTTCACAATCGAGCCAGGTATTTACGTACCAAACGTAGGCGGCGTTCGTATTGAAGATGATATTTACATCACAAAAGACGGATCAGAAATCTTAACGAAATTCCCGAAAGAATTACAATTTGTGAAATAATAAAAAAGGTAGCGTGATCGCTACCTTTTTATTAAAGAAGGCCCTTTAAAAAGTGCCTTCTTCTATCTCACTAATATTTATTTGAAATTTCACGATCCAAACTGAGAAAAGGTGGACAAGAAGCGCAAACGCCATACATGCTCCGCTTAAAAAAGTTAGTATAGGATGCGAATACACGTGCCCTAATCCATAGGATATCGCCACGAAAAACATTGTTATGTAAATATAAATTGCTCCATGTATTTGCCTCATATAAACCTCCTTTTCCCATATTATAACATAAATTTTCTGATTATTCACATTAATTAACTGTAATTAATATTTCTCCACTGTTACACCTCTAACAGCCGCTTTAATATATAGCGCTCCTTGTAAACCTTGTAAATCCTCTGTTTTTCCAGTTACGACTACTCCGTATATTGGTATGTCTTTTGGTTTCGTGTTTTTTATTTCTTTATAATATTGTTCAAAATAATCACTTGGTATACCTTCACTATTTTTTGCTAAAGACTTCATTTGGTACAGAAACTCTTTTGAGTTTATTGTTAAATCATTTTTCACACCTTCTGTTACTTTTGCATAACTCCCTTCAAATCCAAAAAAATTTTCATAATAAAAAGCACATATATTTTAATTTTTTAACATACAAATCAATTTTTTCGAAATAAAAACTTCCACTCATTTAAAAGATATATTCTCATAATATCTTTATGATTTAGTTGTCATAATAATTGAACGTGGATAAAATCCCAGCTTTTGATAAAACGATACAGCTTCATTTCCGTACACTACTATTAATTCAATGTCATCTACTTGCTTTTCTTTAAACCATTCCACTGCACTATTCATTAATTTCAAACCGAATCCGTTTCTTCGATATTTTTCATCAACAAATAAAACTTCAATCTTCCCACTTACGCTTTTACTATACGCTATACAAAAGCCTAATATATTATCTGTTTCTAACTCAATCAATAGTTCAATTCTATATTCTCCGTACTTTGAATTTTTTTTATAATCTTCAATACGTTCCTCAAATGTCATTCTTGGATAATCACCAGAAAAATATTTTGATTTACTGTTATGATATTCATGCAATTTATCTAATGAGTCTCTGATTATCTCTATTTCATTGAGAGTGATATATTTATGACTAATTCGCATCTTACAGCATCCCCAATAATATATATTTCACAAAAAAAGAGGATGGTTTATCTTTACAAAATACTATTCTATTATTTCATCGCTTCCTTCACAACATCTTGAATCATAACAACTTCTGTTTTCATATCAACAGACGGTGCTTCTTCATCAATACACTCATACCAAAACGCTACATGCTTTTTATCAATTTCATGATGAGAATTTTCGACAAGAGCCCCGCCTTCTCCTTGCACAGAATACCAATATAAGTACTCTTCTCCATCTCTTATTTCCCGGAAAATTGTCTCTACATACATTTTCTCGTCGTTTAATGTCAAAAGCACTTCTTTCATATTGCCATTAAGAAGCTGCATCCATTCATCTACCCGATGACTTTTACCTTGTTTCACTTTAAATCTCGTTAACTCCACATTCATTTTTATTCCCCCGTTCTCTTACGTACAAACAAACTATATTCTATTGGATTATGAAAACTTAATTTACTAGCTAATTTTTGCGAAGGAATATTGTCTACATAACAATCCCAGCATGGTGTAATATGATTTTGTATACACTGTTCAATGAAACGTGTTGCGACAGCTTGAGCTAACCCTTTCCCTTGATGTGCTTCATGTGTTGCAATATCAATTTCAGCAAAACCATTCCCTCTAAATATTGAGACGCATTCGGCTACAATCATCCCATCTTGTTCTATACAAAAACCAAAGCCGTTATTTAAAAACACTTCTTTTGATCCCCAATATTCTTTATAATAATCCTCTGTAAATTCATTACTTCGTTCTATATCACTTTTATCAATACGTTTAATTTCATATGTATTTTTATTTAATTCTATTTTTCTATCTTCAAAAACTTCTCTTTGAAATTGAAATGTCATTCGTGGGATGTTCCGAAATGCATTACTAAAACGCTCTTCTAACATCATTTCCCACTCGTCACTCGAAGTGAACAATGTAAATCTCTTCTCTGTTTTTTCAATAGCCATTTTTAAATATGCAAATAAATATTCGTTATAATTTTGATCATCCGTATCACCAAATAAATAATAGATACCATTAGCTGTACGAATTAGTCCTGCTGTTAACTTCTCGTTTGCAAAAACTTCACCATCTATAATTTGATCACATACCGCATGAGCAAAGGTTGTTGTCCTTGTATGACCTTCTAAAATCGGAAGGATTTTTCTATACTGGGCTACAGATAATTTTTTCATAATTGCTCCACTTTAATCGTATCAGCCTCTATATTTTCAAAACAAAGATTTACCGTTCTCCTTAATGCTCTCGTTCTATGAATTGTGCATGCTGGAATTAAGATGGAATCGTTCGGTTTTAAAATTGCTGTCTCCCCATCTTGAAAATCAATAAGTAATTCTCCCTCTAATACAATGAATAATTCGTCCGAATTAGAATGATAGTGCCAATCATATTCACCAGTAAATACGGCGATTCGTAAGCAATGATTATTTATATTTGAAACAACAAAGTTTTTGTGTTGATCTTGAATACCCTTTGTTAATTCTATTAAGTTCACAGTTTCCATCTTTCGTCCCATCCTTTCATTAGTCGTTCTTCTGAAAAAACTAACTTAGTCGCCACCGCCTCCGCAGTCACCTCCACCATCACTTGAGCTGCTACAATCGTTGCTACTATAGTCACCAAATCCACTTGATGAGCTTGAAGCATAGGAAGAGTTTTTTCTCTTTTTTCTTTTCCTATCACTCTTACTTTCATGACTAGGCCATACTGTATCAAAAAATATAACGAATAAGACTAATTCTATTGCAACAAGGATAAATACTAAAATACTCTCAATAATATTAGGAGTTATCTCAAAACTGTAAAACACTCCAAATGAATACATACACAAAATTACATACAGAGCCATACAAATATACCGAAATGTTTTTTCTATCATAATGACTACTTTTTGTGAAAAAGGTATGTTCTGTTCCTGTTTTTTCTTTATGTACTTTTGTCTTTTAGCTTGTTTTTGCTTCCTCTTTTTGCTTCCCATTGAATCTCCTCTTTTGACTTTCATTTTTCACTTAATTCCAAATTATCACAAAAAATAACATTATAACAAGCTATATTTCACGTAAAGTTTTATTTACTTTTTGTAAAGTTTTATTTACTTTTTACCTATAAATGGATATTATAAATGTAATAAATTTACAAAAAGGAGACTTTGTGTATTTGATTAAAAATAAAGTGAAACAATTCCGCGTCGTTAGAGACATCACCCAAGAGCAATTAGCCTCCTCTGTTCAAATCACTAGACAATCCCTCATCGCTATCGAGAAGAATAAATACAACCCAAGTTTAGAATTAGCATTGAAATTATGTGAGTTTTTCAACTGTAAAGTAGAAGATTTATTTCAATTAGATAAAACTGGGGAGGAAAAAGAATGAAAAATACTTTTAATCAAGAATTCATTTCACATCTTACCATTTTAGTGTTAGGATCGACTTTTCTTTATTTCAATAGTAGTGATGAAGAAAAGATTCGTTCCGTCCTTCTATTCGCTGGCGTATACATACTCTTAGACTTGGTACTATTAGTAGTGAAACGAATATTCTTTAAGAACAAAAAGAAAGAGTCCGAGAAATACCCATTACCTGAGACAGATGAAAGAATTGAAAAAATGGGCTTAAAATTTATGGCGCAAATTTTCGGTCTTTCTCATTTAATTGGCTCTGCGATACTATTTGTTTTATATATCACTAACGAAAATTCGACGATACGAGTAGAGTATGCCCTGTATTACTTGTTTGGAATTCTTTTCTTCACAATGATGTTCGGCTTGAAAATTGTGAAGAAATTAGATAATTAGTTTAAACAAAAAGACCCTTCCTACAAAGGAAAGGTCTTTATTTTATTTCTATTATGATAAAGCAGGAGCTTTTTCAAGAAGCTCTTTCGCATCTGCATATTGTAAACCGTGAGCTTCTGCAACTGCTTCGAATGTTACATATCCATCTAATGTGTTAATACCTTTTAGTAATGCAGTGTTGCCTAAGCAAGCATCTTTATAGCCCTTGTTCGCAATTTGTACTGCATATGGTACTGTTACGTTTGTTAATGCAAGAGTTGATGTACGTGGAACCGCACCTGGCATATTTGCAACTGCATAGTGAACAACACCATGTTTCTCATAAGTTGGGTTGTCATGAGTTGTAATACGGTCAGTTGTTTCGAAAATACCACCTTGGTCAATCGCAATATCTACAACGACAGAACCTGGTTCCATTGATTGAATCATTTCTTCTGTTACAAGTTTTGGCGCTTTTGCACCTGGGATTAATACCGCACCGATTACAAGATCAGATTCTCTTACAGCTTCTGCAATGTTGTACGGGTTAGACATTAACGTTTTTACTTGGTTTCCAAAAATGTCATCTAATTGACGAAGACGTTCTGCACTTAAGTCGATGATTGTTACATCTGCACCTAAACCTACTGCAATCTTCGCTGCGTTTGTACCAGCTTGACCACCACCGATAATTGTTACTTTTCCGCGTTTCACCCCTGGAACGCCTGCAAGTAAAATACCTTTACCACCTTTGTTTTTCTCAAGGAATTGTGCACCGATTTGCGCAGCCATACGACCTGCAACTTCACTCATTGGCGCAAGTAATGGTAATGAACGATTATCTAATTGTACTGTTTCGTATGCAATTGATGCGACTTTGTTATCAATTAATGCTTTCGTTAATTCTGGCTCTGGAGCTAAATGTAAGTATGTGAATAAAATTAAACCTTCGCGGAAATAACCGTATTCACTTGCAACTGGCTCTTTTACCTTCATAACCATATCTTGATTCCATGCTTCTTCAGCAGTTTCAACAAGTTTCGCACCAGCTTGTACGTATTCTTCATCTGTAAAGCCTGATCCTATACCTGCTCCTTTTTGAACAAAAACTTCATGACCATTTTGCACTAAATGTACAGCTCCCGCTGGCGTCATTGCCACGCGGTTTTCATTGTTTTTAATTTCTGTTGGAATACCGATACGCATTATTAGTTCCCCCTTGAGTTATGAAATGACCCCTGAATCATTTTTTAAAGCGCTTTCTACGCTCTTATATTTTAACATAATATCTCAATATTTGACAAAAAATAAGACGAGTTTTCCGATAGATTTAATCTTACATTAAAGGACAGTATTATCCGCACCTTTCAGTATAAAGGATAAACTGTCCAATTATTCGAAACTTCACTTTATTTAATTCTATCGATGTCTATGAATAACATCAACAGCGCCTGTTACTTCAATAATCGTGCCAGTAATCATATCAGAATCGTCCTCACATAAAAACGAAATGGTTCTTGCGATATCTTCCCCTGTTCCAGATCTACCAATTGGTGTGTTACTACCTTTCAGATTTCGTGCTTCTTCAATCGTTGCCTCTTTCATTTCACCAATTATATCACCAGGACATACCATATTCGCAGTAATACCGTATTCAGCTTCTTCGTATGCGACTGTTTTCGTTAAAGAAACAAGTCCGACTTTCGCAGCTGCAAAGGCTGAACGATAAATCCATCCAGGCGCGCTATCTGCCCCTTGAAATCCATAGTTAATAATACGGCCAAATTGCTGGTTTCTCATAATCGGTACGACAAGTTTTAATAAATGAAACACCGCTGTTAAATTACCCTGGATCATTTCATTCCATTCGTCTTCTTCGTAATCGACTAATTTTTTCCTTTCAAATACGTAAGGACCAGCATTATTAATTAAGAAGTCAATTTTGCCAAAACGGCTCATCGCTTCTTCTACTATTTTATGTAAATCTTCCTTTTTCGTGACATCAGCTTGCACGAACTGTAGACGTTCTTCCATATTTTTATATGTTTCTTTCATTGTTTCCATAGCACTTGTATCGCTATGATATGTTACTGTTACTGAATATCCTTTAGCCAATAACTTTTCTGTTACTTGCTTTCCTAAACCTTTCGTACCGGCTGTAATGAGCGCGTGTCTCACAAACATGCCTCCTTTTAAATTGCTATACTCCATATGTAACAAGTTCTCGCTTCAATTACAACTAAAATGAATTAAGGCAAAGTTTTCAAAATTCTGTAACGTTTCCAACAAGCACATTACCAAAATTTGTTTTATAATAAAGTTGTAAACGGTAATAAAAATGATTGGGAGGAATTTACTATGAATAATACATATACAAATATTTTAATTGCGGTGGACGGTTCTAAAGAAGCAGAAAAAGCCTTTAAAAAAGCAATTCAAGTTGCAAAACGAAACAACGCAACATTAACAATTGCTCATATCGTTGATGTAAAAGCATACTCAGCAGTAGAGGCTTATAGCCGCGCAATTGCTGAACGTGCAAATCTATTTGCAGAAGACTTATTAGAAGACTACAAAAAAACTGCGCTTGAAGCTGGTCTTGAAAAAGTGGAAACTGTATTAGAATTTGGTAATCCTAAATCTAAAATTTCAAAAGAAATCGCTCCAAACCATAAAGTGGATTTAATTATGTGTGGTGCAACTGGTTTAAATGCTGTAGAACGTTTCCTAATTGGTAGCGTCTCTGAACATATTATTCGCTATGCGAAATGCGATGTCCTTGTTGTTCGTGGTGACGAGGAGCAAGGTGATCTTTAATTTATAAATAAAACACCAAGTCCACATAGGCTTGGTGTTTTTCATTTCACAAACTTCACTATAAATACAAGACAAGCTACAACAACAACGGTACCTGCCAACACATAAGGCGGAAGGAACTTCAAAGACCATAACGCCATCATTAACGTCGCAACCGTTAAGTACGTTTGTTTTGCATCTTCTGTCATTTTTTTGCGAAGTAAAAAAACATACAAATAACCAATTGGCGGCGTAATAAAACAAAGAACATATATGATTTTAGATTTTAAATACCACTTGTGTTCTCCAAGTTTCTTTATGTCTTCTTCTATTCTCTTACTCTCTTGTTCTCTCGCTTTTCTTTCATATAAGGAAGAAAGTGCATGAAAAAATAACATGTAAATATAATTGCCCAAAATTCAATATCCAATCTTTCTAGTGGAATATGCTCACTAAAAAATGCAGCAGCAATCACTAAAGAAAAACAATACGTCATCATCCAAAATGAACGTTTTCTCTTTTTCCGTTCTATTTCTTTTTTATCTTTTACTTCTTGTACTTTCTTTTTTCTAGAAAGCCATACAGAAATACAGCAATCTACTACAAATAAAGTAAAGATAAAGATTGCTATATGCATTGTTGTTACATTCTCAAATGAAAATACTTCTGGGAATGCAACGTGTAATACAATTAGCGTGTACAAAATTAACCCTACAAAATAAATACGTCTCATCTTCCATTCCTTTCTCATTTCCTAACATTAGGTTAACATACATTTTTTAGAAATAGACGGACAAAATATATGTGTTTAGAAAAGGAGGATGCTACATGGATGATTATGAACGCATTATTTTAGATGTGAATGGGAAAGAAATCGAAATGTTAGATATGATTCGCGAGCATTTTAAAGAAAAACATGGTGTTGAACTAAGTCACGGTGCATTACTTAGAGATTTAATGGATATTGAATACATTCGAATTACAGAAGATCGCCACAAGTATGATTAATCAATGAAGCTTTAAGCCTAGAACATATTGTTCTAGGCTTAATTACATCTATACGAAAAATGTTATAATTAGGAAAAAAACGCAGAGGATACCAGAATATGAAATCTGAAAATATCTCAAAACATTTTCACACATTACATGTGCAAAGAAACCAGTTCCTTCCTGAGCTTCATTCACTTTCACAAGAACAACTATGGCATAGAAAAGAGGACGGAAAATGGTCTATTGGTGAACACTTTTATCACTTATATTTAATTACAAGGATGCTAAAAGTAGCGATTAAATTCTCTTTCACTCTTATCCCCTATGCCAAACTAAGAAGAAACACCCCATTCGCAACTGAAATTCATGACATTTATGCCGAATACAAGGAGAAGCATGGCAGAGGAATGAAAGCACCTTGGATTTTAATCCCTTCAAAAAAAGTTTATGATTCTATGAATGTAACAGAATTAGAAGACTTACTTTCACGTGAAACAGATGAAATAAAAAAACTAGTTCAAAATACAGAAGAAAATATTGCAGGACATATCGTATTTTTAGATCCGATTGCTCACTACCCTAACCTTATTCAATCTATTCAACTATTAGCGATTCATGAGAAGCATCATTTTATGATTATGAAACATAATTATGAAATGATAGATACATACCTAAAAATCTAAATACAAAAAGGTAAGGTACTTTCTAAAAAAGCACCTTACCTTCTATATCATATATCATTTAACTTCCAACAAACTCTATTGCTAACCCCTTCGCTTTCTCCAAAGCCTTTTCAATCTGCTCAAATCCTGTCCCGCCAGCACTGTTACGGCGCTTTACAGCTGCATAAGGTGAAAGAACTTCATATAAATCTTCTTCAAATAACGGACTCATTTCTTTATACGTTTCAAGTGGTACATCTAATAAATAGATTCCTTTTTGCGTACAATGAAGAACTAGTTTCCCGACAATTTCATGAGCTTGACGGAACGGCAGTCCCTTGCTTGCTAAATAGTCGGCAATTTCTGTTGCGTTAGAGAAGTCTTGCGTCACAGCTTGCCCCATTTTTTCTTTGTTTACAGTCATCGTTTCAAGCATGCCTGCCATAATATGAAGGCATCCTTCTACTGTTTTCACTGTATCAAACATTCCTTCTTTATCTTCTTGTAAGTCTTTATTGTAAGCGAGCGGCAATCCTTTCATTACTGTAAGTAAACTGAATAAATTACCGTATACTCTGCCCGTTTTACCACGAATCAGTTCCGCCATATCCGGATTTTTCTTCTGCGGCATAATACTGCTTCCTGTTGCGTATTGATCGCTCATTTCAATAAATTGAAATTCTTGGCTACTCCATAAAATAAGTTCTTCGCAAAAGCGTGATAAGTGCATCATAAGCATAGATGAGTTACTTAAAAACTCTAATATGAAATCACGATCGCTTACCGCATCTAAACTATTTTCATAGATTCCATTAAATCCGAGAAGCTCCGCACTATATTCTCGGTCAATCGGGAATGTTGTACCAGCTAGTGCTCCTGCTCCTAATGGTGAAATGTTAATACGCTTTAACGAATCTTCATAACGATTCACATCGCGCTCTAACATCCAAAAGTAAGCAAGAATATGATGCGCAAATGAAATCGGCTGTGCACGTTGCAAGTGCGTATAGCCGGGCATAATTGTTTCAATGTTATTTTCCGCTTGATGAACAAGAACAGTTTGCAATTGTTTTGTAGCTTTTATAATATCTTCTACTTTTTCTTTTAAATACAAATGCATATCTGTCGCTACTTGATCGTTACGGCTTCGGCCTGTATGAAGTTTCCCTCCTACTTCACCGATTCTTTCAATTAACATCTTTTCAATGTTTAAATGAATGTCCTCAGCCTCAACTGAGAAATTCAATTTATTTTCTTTCGCTTCCTCTAGTAAATATTGAAGCCCTATCTTTATTTTCTCTGCTTCTTCTTTCGTAACAATGCCTTGCTTTGCTAACATCGTTACATGTGCGATACTCCCTTTTATATCTTGATTTACTAATTGTTGATCAAAGGAGATGGATGCTCCAAACTCTTCAACCCACGCTTCCGCTTCTTCTGTAAAACGTCCGCCCCAAAGTTTGCTCACGCTTCCACCTTCTTTTGATTCACTTGGCTGTATACTTTCGTAGGTAAACCGAATAATGAAATGAATCCAACTGCTGCATCATGATTAAATTCATCCTGGGCAGTATACGTTGCTAATTTTTCATCGTATAAAGAGTACTCAGATTTACGCCCTTCTACAATCGCATGACCTTTAAATAATTTCACACGCACTGTACCTGTTACATTTTTTTGCGTTTCTTGTAAGAAAGCATTGAGCGCTTGTTTTAAAGGTGAGAACCATAAACCGTTATAAATTAATTCTGTTAGTTTTTGCTCAATCATCGGTTTGAAATGAGCGACCTCTTTCACAAGTGTTAAATCTTCAAGTTCTTTATGCGCTGTTATTAATGTCATTGCTGCTGGGCATTCATATACTTCACGAGATTTAATACCGACAAGGCGATTTTCTACATGGTCGATACGTCCAACGCCATGTTTTCCAGCTAAGGCATTTAACGTTTTAATTAGTTCTGAAAGTGAATATGCAGTGCCGTTTAAAGTCGTCGGTACCCCTGCTTCAAATCCGATTTCTACAAACTCTGGTTTATTCGGTGTATCTTCTAATGCTAATGTCATCTCGTATGCTTCTTCTGGCGGCGCTGCCCATGGATCTTCTAAAATTCCACATTCGTTGCTGCGTCCCCATAAGTTTTGATCGATTGAAAACGGGCTATCTAAATTAATTGGAATCGGTATATCATTTTCTTTTGCATATGCAATTTCTTCTTCACGTGACCATTTCCATTCACGTACAGGCGCAATAACTTCTAAATATGGATTCAACGCTTGAATAGAAACTTCAAAACGAACTTGGTCATTCCCTTTCCCTGTACATCCATGTGCAACTGCACTTGCGCCTTCCTGCTCTGCAATTTCTACTAATTTTTTTGCAATAAGCGGACGAGATAATGCAGAGACAAGAGGATATTTCCCTTCGTATAACGTGTGAGCTTGCATCGCTATCAATGCATATTCATTCGCATATTCTTCTTGAACATCAATCATATATGATTTAATTGCACCTACTGAAAGTGCTTTTTCTTTTACAAACGCTAAGTCTTTACCTTCTCCTAGATCTAAGCAAAGCGCGATAATATCATAATTCTTCTCTTGTAACCATTTAATTGCAACGGAAGTATCAAGACCTCCGGAATATGCTAATACAACTTTTTTCTTCTCCATTTTGCATCCCCCTAAAGAATAAATATTCATCTTTTCTTATAATAATCCAAACTTTATCACCTTTCATAAAATGAATCAAGGGGAATTTATAAATTTTTTTCAAACAATTTCGTCGAACTTCTTTCTTTTTTTATGTAAAATAGAGGAAGGAAAATGGAGGGGTGTCTATGAAAAAGTATTTTATATACAATGAACATCTAGGAATTGAAGTACCGAACATACAAAAAAAATGGGAAGACATCTCTGAACAAGCGCAGCATTCAATTTTATTAAAATGGGAGCAAGTTCGCGGAAAAATACCTGATCGCATAAAGGAACTTGAGCACCATATTAACGCTAAACAACACCACTTAAATAACGAAGAAGACTTCGAAATTTCTTGCAAGCTAAATTCAGAAATTGCCGATCTTGCTTCAATTATTAACGATCTTTGGCTTTGGTATCGTCTAACCCAAAACGTATCTGAGGGAAAAGCACACCAATGAAAAAAGCATGCCCCTCAATTAATTCGGGTCATGCTTTTTTGTCGTAACAAGCTCTGCAATATATTTCTTGCGCCGTTTTTGCTAAACATACATCAAACGGGCCTACTAATACACTTCTTTCTTTCGGCAACTTCACAAAAGCAACTAGCTCTTCTTCATATTCAATCTTTTTCTGACATAAAACGCATTTTAATTCTTTTCTTTTAAACATGTCTTTTAGCATATCTCCATTCTCCCCCTCATCTATCTATATTAATATACTCTCATAATAGTTAGAGCTTGTAAAAAAATGACACATTCCGAAACAAATTATTCATATACTATGTACAAAAGGAGGTCTCAAACTTATGCGAGCTTTCATTATTATCGCTTTAACTTTTTTAAGTATCATTAGCTGGGATGCATTTTTTAAAGATAAAAGTGATGAGAACAATACAATTGAATAAAAACCCTTCTTTTCTTACTTATTGGACAAACTTCTAAAAGTTGTCCAGTTCTACGAAATAACTTAGGCTTTTCTACAAAAATATTTAAACATAACATTTTTTGTAGATTCCCTCCGGTTATTGTCGGTTTCCATCCGCATGTATTTTTTGAAAGTATGATATAATAATATAAATCTTGAAGGAAGGGATTTTGATATCATGATCGCTCGAAGGAGCATGTGGCATCGTATTGACGAATCATACACGTAGCGTATTTTTTAGCTCAGATACTTTAGTCTAGCGAAAAAAATACGAGAGTGGGGAAATTATGATTGCCCGAAGGATAATTTGGCAAAAAAAAGACTCTTCTTACACATAGCGTTTTGTTTAGGACTTAATTGTTACTAGCTAAACAAAACAAAGAAGAGCAGGATTGCTAAATGAAGAATCCTACTCCCCGTTTTGTTTAGTCGCTTTAAGACTTAAACTAAAACGAAGGTAGGGAGAATTGATGGACGAGAGGATTATTCGTTATTTCTTCAGCGACATATAGCGTAGTTAGTTTTTTTCGTAAACTAACTGAAAGCTACATGTGAGCTCGTAGTTAGTTTACAACACCAAAAGGACTACTAACTACGGAAAGAAGGAATAACGATGAGGAACATCCAAAGTCGACAAATTATTAAAGAAGTTTTTATGGTTTTAATCGGTTCATTTATATTAGCAGCAGCGCTATATCACATTCACTTCCAAAACCACTTAACAGAAGGTGGCTTTGTAGGTATTGCACTATTTATCCAAAATTTTTATGATATTTCACCATCTATTTCAACTGTAGTAATGGATATCCCTATTATTTTACTATGTGCTTCATTTTTAGGTAGAAAAATGGTTGGCTATTCATTCTTAGGTTCACTTTCATTTGGAGTATTTTATTCCCTTATGGAAAATTATTCTCCTTTTACGGTAGATTTATCAAATAATTTATTTGTAGCTGCAGTAGTTGGCGGTGCGTTAGCTGGTATTGGACTCGGTTTTATATTGCGATTTGGCGGTGCAACCGGTGGAGACGATATTTTAACAATTATATTAAGTAAACGAACTCGGTTTACAATTGGGCAAATTTTCTTCGTCTTTGACGCGATTGTTCTTGCGCTTTCATTATATTATTTAAATTGGACAGAAATTGCTTTTACTATTCTTTCGATTGCCGTACAGGCAAAAACATTGGATTTAATTTACTATCCAAAAACAGAAAAGAAAGCAGCAAAGCAACCCGTTTCTATTCCAATATCCAAAAAACATGCGACAAACTAAAAAGCGAAAGGCTTCGGCCTCTCGCTTTTTTTCATGCTCTCTTTTCTTTTTCTAATATGTAGCGTACTTGATAAAACTTATTTGCAAATTCAGTAACATTCCTCGTTAAGCGATAGTTCACTGTAGAGCCAATCGCCATTCCGAGTACAGGAATGCCTTGGAATACTTTACGACGAAGAGCATAAATCGAAAACGTCTTCAAAATTTGTTTTAACACAACCTCAGTAGAAGCTGGCTTTAATACTGCTTCGTCTCCTTCATAGAAGAATGAATCCTCTTGTTCGAGTTCTCTCAGTAAATTGTACCATGCATATTGCTGAAGTCTCGCCGGCAATAATGCTGCATGGAATACCTTTAACGCAAGCATCATTTCATACGGCTTGTTCACATCATGCCCAAATGATGTCGCCACAAGTTGGACAGCCTTCACATTTAACGCAATCATAACCGGAAAATCAGCCGTTAATAATAATAAACCACCAGCACCTGTTGCTCCGCCTTGTACGAATGAATATAGACGATGACGTGCTGTTTGCTGCTCTGCTATGTATGTTAATTGATCAATAGATAACGCCTTCAAATCTTCAAGTTGCTCAATCGATTCATCAAATAATCTCGACGTTCCTAAAATACGATTACGTGCATCTAGCTGTGATTGTGAACTTTGAATAAGCGCATGCAAATGAAAGAGCCATCCATCTGCTTTCGTAAAAAAGTCTTTTCGTTTTTTCTCAGGCAGTTTCGCAATTGTCGTATGCAACCACTTATCAAACATCTTTTGAAAATCGGTCGCTTCTTGCTCTACTAATTGCCCTTCCCACTCTTTTATATTGTCTAAAATGGCTTGTTCTCGCTTCGATCGCATCGTAACAACCACCTCGTTCGATTTTTTTCTATTGTAACATATTTCTGCTTCTTCTTTGCAAATATGCTTGTCTATCTTTATTCACATACCATTTTTTAGTGACATAAAATATTAGCAAAAAGGATGAGATGAATCACATGAATCTATCCAATATAAAAAAAGAATATAATGCAGTATTCAGCTTAGGACAAAACTGCTGGCCTGCTTGGGCTTTATATCAATTCGAATTATCACCATTTTTTGGTGTTATCGATTTTATGCTAAGCCCTTCATTAGAAAAAGTGAATTTATTATTACAAAATCGATTTGACCGTTTTTTACAGTTCGAAAACTTATCCTTCATCTCATTTTGGGATGATGATGCGAAATTAAGACTCCGTGACAACCTATATGAAATCGACTCCTGTCACGACTTTAAAACAGATGTAAACACACCAACATCCTGGCCTTCTTATACAGAAATTAAGTTAAACTATGAGCATCGAATTAATCGTTTTCTAACTACAATCGAAACGGCAGAATCCACATTGTTTATTCGAACGGGAGGAACATACGAAGAAGCACGTTCCTTGGAACAAATTTTATCTCAAATAGTTAAACATACATTCTCTGTCCTATTACTCATTCCTGAAGATGTACCAACTATCGCCCAAGAAGATTGGGGATTACAAAATATTTGTGTTATAAAATGCCCAGTGATGGATATATACCAGTACAATGAAGCATTTTGGAATGACTTATTTAATGGCATCACAATTCGGCCAAACGCTTAAATACACGTCACCTTTTATCACACCCTGCCTTATAATCATCCTTATACAAAATAAATAAGGAGTGATTATATATGTATCCACGTGCAAAAGCTTTTGGCATCGCTATACATCACGGTCGCCTTCTCGTACAAGAATATCATACAGGCGATGAAACATATTACCGACCTCTTGGCGGATCAATTGAACTTGGTGAAAAATCAGCACATACTGTTATTCGCGAATTTCAAGAAGAGCTTCACACAGAAGTGGAAATCACCAATTATTTAGGCTGCTTAGAAAACATCTTTCATCTAGATGGAGAAATTGGTCATGAAATCATTCAGCTATATTCTTTACGCTTATTAGACATGTCACTATATGAAATGGAAATACTGAATATATCAGATGAACAAACACTGTCATATGCAAAATGGATTTCCCTCACTGCATTCATTCAAAAAGAAAAATTACTATATCCGGATGGAATTTTGAAATATATCCAAAAGAAAAAAGACGAGATCCTATAGGATCTCGTCTTTTTTTCATATAGTATATTAACCAATATCTCCAAGACGTAATACGTCACGAGCAATCATAACTTCTTCGTCAGTTGGAATTACGATAATTTTTACTGGAGAGTGTGGGAAGCTGATGAATGCTTCTTCACCGAATACGTTATTGCGTTTTACGTCGAAGTATACGCCCATGTACTCAAGGCCTTCTAATACGCGCTCACGAATAATTGCACTGTTTTCACCTACACCAGCTGTAAAGATGATAGCGTCAACGCCTTTCATACGAGCTGTGTAAGAACCGATGTATTTATGGATACGGCTCACGAACACGTCAAGTGCTACTTTCGCACGGTGGTCGCCTTCTTCTTCTTTCGCAATGATGTCACGTAGGTCACTAGAGTAACCAGTAAGACCTAACATACCACTCTTCTTGTTTAATACGCTAACTACTTCTTCTACAGTTTGGCCTGTTTTTTCCATGATGTATGGAATTAACGCAGGGTCAATGTTACCAGAACGTGTACCCATTGTTACACCAGCAAGTGGAGTGAAGCCCATAGAAGTATCGATAGACTTACCACCTTCTACTGCTGCGATACTTGCACCGTTACCTAAGTGACAAGAAAGTAGGCTTAAGCTTTCAAGTGGACGACCTAATAATTCAGCCGCACGCTCTGTTACGTATTTATGAGAAGTTCCGTGGAAACCGTATTTACGGATGCCAAATTTCTCATAGTATTCATATGGTAAGCTGTATAGGAATGCAGATTCCGGCATTGTTTGGTGGAATGCTGTATCAAATACTGCTACTGCTGGTACGTTTGGTAGTACTTCTTGGAATGCTTTAATACCAACAAGGTTTGCTGGGTTGTGAAGTGGTGCTAAATCGCTTAATTCTTCGATATCAGCTAATACTTCAGCATCAATTAAAACAGAATCAGCAAATTTTTCGCCGCCGTGTACAACACGGTGACCGATACCGCCAATCTCATCAAGAGATTTTACGATTCCGTTTTCAGTTAATTTCTTAAGAAGCATGTTAACTGCTACTGCATGATCTGGGATGTTTGTAATTTCTTTTTGTTTTTCGCCATCTACAGTAATAGTGAAGATACTATCTTCTAAACCGATACGTTCTACTAAACCTTTTGTTAATACTGTTTCACTTGGCATTTCAAATAATTGGAACTTTAAGGAAGAGCTTCCTGCGTTAATCGCGATGATTTTTGACATCTAGTCTTTCGCCCCTTTTTCTCTTGGTAGTTGTGTGGATCATTCCACAAACCGCTCGATTTTATCTAATTAAATTCACTCATTATGAAAACGTTTCATCATTAGTAAATTTTATACTCACGATTTTAATTTAAACATCGTCCGACATATATTTCAAGTGAAAAAATTATAACACCAAGAAAAAAAATATATTACAGATTTCATAAAAATTCAGTTAAATCTTGTATATATTAAAAAACATTACATATCCTATAAAACTGTACTACATTAATTACTAACCCTGTTACATATATATCGTATTATTTATGTGTTGCAAACCAAGTATTCAATTGATCCATAATGTTCTCCATAGCCTTCATGTTAGAGAATTTAGGTAATTCCACTAGTAGTGCCTGTTTCGGCATTGTTACACCTTGGCCTTTCTTTTGGAGAACAAATATACTTTTTGCATTTTTCTCGTTTTTAAACATGGAAACAGGAAGCTGTAATAATCCTTGAATAAAGCATGTCTCTTTAATGAATGCATGTAGCTTTGGCGCTTGATCACTTTCAAAAATGAAGTTTGGTACTAAGAAGAATAAATACCCGCCTTCTTTCGTATGTTTCACACTTTGTTCAATAAATAAGTGATGTGCATATGACATTCCTTCATCTGCTTTTAATGTATATTCACTTGCAACAATTTCATTTGGATAATAACCAATTGGTAAATCTGAAACGACTGCATCAACTGGATCAATATAAAGTGGTGCTAGTCCATCTTGGTGGAAGAATTCGATTGCATGCTTTTGTAAATTTGCATTTACTAAAGCAAGTTTAATTAACACCTCATCCACTTCTACACCAAATCCACTCATTGTTAGTTCTTCTTTGGCGCTATTAAACAATGTAGTCATTAAGTTACCAGTTCCAATTGCAGGGTCTAAAACAGTAATTTCTTTTTGACCTTGCATAAATTTATGGAATAAGTAGCTCATGAACATTCCAACTGCATCTGGCGTCATTTCGTGATTCGCTTGTACGCCCTCTTTCATTCCTTTTAAAATGGCTAGCTGAAATGCTTTACGAATTTCTTCCCCTTTATATGTTTCTTCATTAAACGTACTATATTCACGATTCAACCTTTCAATTGTTGATTCGGATAATTCCTCTTGTAAAATCGCTCCTTCAAACAAGTTATCACCTGTTTCTACAAGCGCCTCTAAATATGTTACATCTAATTCTTTACGTAAAACTACCGTAGAAGAATCAAAAATAGAAAATAATGTTTCTACTGCCTGACTCACGTACATTCCTCCTTCTCTCTTTTACACATAACTTATATCATACCATAATCTAAATTTTTCCCAAAAGAAAAAGCGACCTCTTGCAAAGAGCTCCCCTTCAAGTTGTTTATGATGTAACGTCTTTTCTCATATATTGGTTCAGTTAACAATACATGAGAAAAGACGACCTCTTCTAAAGTAAAACTTTAATGAGAGGTCGTCTTCATTTACATTACTTCGCAGATTTAGCTGCTTCTAATGCTGCTTCATAGTTTGGATGGCTTGTACCTTCGCCTACGTATTCTGCGTAAACTACTTTGTCATTGCTATCTACTACGAATACTGCACGAGCAAGTAAACGAAGTTCTTTCATTACTAAGCCGTAAGCTTCACCGAATGAAAGGTCACGGTGATCAGAAAGTGTTACAACATTTTCTAAACCGTTTGCTGCACACCAGCGTTTTTGAGCGAATGGTAAATCAGCGCTAATTGTTAATACTTTCGCGTTTTCAATACCTGCTGCATCTTCGTTAAAACGACGAGTTTGTGCATCACATACACCTGTGTCGATTGAAGGTACAACACTAATTAATTTCACTTCACCTTTGTATGTTTCTAAACTTACTGGAGATAAGTCATTTGCTAATACTTGGAAGTTAGGCGCTTGATCGCCAACTTTAACTTCTGTTCCAACTAAAGTCATTGGGTTACCTTTAAAAGTTACATTTGCCACTTAAAAATCCTCCCTTATTTTAAACAAAATATGTACAATGTAAATGATAGTTTGTCCCTATCGATAATGCAAATAAAATCGCTTTATTTACAAAAAAATTAAAGAAGCTAATCCACTGATCAGCTTCTTTATTCGTTAAATTTGAAATTCAGGATCATCTTCTTTTCGTTTATCCATCATTTCTTTCACTTTATCAACAGCTTGTGGCGCTAATTCAATTATTTTATCGATGACGTGTGTTTGCTTATCTAAGTGTAATACTTTCACACCTTCTCCATTTATAACAAGAAAGGCAACAGGATTAATAGAAACTCCTCCACCACTTCCCCCGCCAAATGGATGACGGCCTGAATGTTCTACTTTACCAAATTCACTTCCACCAGCAGCAAATCCAAAACTGACTTTCGAAACTGTAAGAATTACACTTCCATCTGCCGCTTTAATTGGGTCACCAACAATTGTATTTACATCAGTCATTTGTTTTAAATGCTGCATTGCGGTTGTCATTAAACCTTGAATTGGATGGTCCATTCTATATCCCCCCTATGCTTGAACAGATTTTTCTGTCATACCAGATTTTTGCTTTCTCATAAACATGAGTAATTTTATCGCTGTTTTTACAGTACGGAATATACGAAAAGATGCTGTTAACTCGCATCTTGATGCAAATCCCTTTCCTTGAAAAACAGGAGTAATTTCAAATTCTGGTACGTCGACAATATGCATATATTGTCCTACAACTCCAGCAGCCATTCCTTTTGTCCCCCATGCATATCCAGTGACAATTCCAGTACTAGCCGCGTCGCCTGCTCCAATTTGCGTATGCCATTTCCAACCATTGATTTTCACTCTTTTGAGAAAATCTTTAACAATAGTATGAACGTCTTGAAGCTTTTTTATCAGTTCCCCTATACTATCGAGTTGTGCCATAATTTTATTATCTATTCCGCCGTCCTCTTCAGCTTTTTTAATTTTTTGTCCTGTCTTCTTCTGCTGTTTTTCAATTCTTTCCAATACATCAAACGTATATCGAATCATCCATATTTTCACTTGAAACAAACATTGTTTTTCCATTTCTGAATATAAAAACGTCACCTTAAGCGATATTTTCGATAATAGTATAAGCAAAATAAAAAGTAGAAGAATTATCATTCCAATTACGAGCCACTTCATTCGTACCATCCTTTCACTCCATACCCATTATCGACAAGTTTATTCATCATTAAACAGACTTTGATAAAATTGAATATAAAAATTTTTCTAAAAATAAAAAGGAATTTTGACAATTTATATCGAAATATACTATTTGAACATATCATCCAGAAACATACTCTGACGATATGTAGCACTAAGACTAGAAAATTTAACTGCAGTGGAGGGATACATAATGGCAAATCGTCGCAATTTATTTTTCTTTTATGGTGATGACAAAGTAACGCTCGTTGAAAAAATGAAACCAGTATATCGTATTTTAGAGGAGAATGGATTTACCATATTAGATCATCCAAAAAATGCAAACGCTATCGTCAGCGTTGGAGATGATGGGACTTTCTTACAAGCCGTTCGTAAAACCGGCTTTAGAGAAGATTGCTTATACGCAGGTATTTCTACGAAAGATGAAATTTCTTTCTACTGCGATTTCCACATCGATCACGTTGATACAGCCCTTCAAGAAATTACAAAAAACGAAATTGAAGTGCGAAAATATCCAACAATTAAAGTAGATGTAGATCACGGTACATCTTTCCATTGTTTAAATGAATTCACATTACGCTCTAGTATCATTAAAACATTTGTCGTAGATGTACACGTCGACAATTTACATTTCGAAACCTTTAGAGGTGATGGATTAGTTATCTCCACACCAACAGGAAGTACCGCTTACAATAAATCATTACATGGTGCAGTTGTCGATCCACTTATCCCATGTTTCCAAGTAAGCGAACTAGCATCTTTAAATAACAACACATACCGTACACTCGGGTCACCGTTCCTTTTAAATCACGAGCGTACGTTAACTTTAACACTTAAACCAGATGGAAATGATTATCCTGTTATCGGAATGGATAACGAAGCACTTAGCATTAAACAAGTGGAAAAAGCCGTTGTTCGTTTAAGCGATAAACAAATTAAAACTGTTAAATTAAAAAACAACTCTTTCTGGGAAAAAGTACAGAGAACGTTTTTATAGTAATCAAAAAACCCTCGAATTATGGAATTTCCATAATTCGAGGGTTTTTTATTTATCAAATGCAACTTGACGCTGTTTCACAAAACATTTTGGAACAGGACAACAGTATATGAAATTATATCAACGATTTTTCGAATGTATCTATCACAAGTCAAAATATATCAACGATTTTACCCAAAATATCAATTTACGACATCATCAGCCTATCTAAAAAGAGGAAGCATCACCAACATGTATTTTCGGAGCCGCTCCCTCAAATTTTTAGACGTCTTTTCTATAAACAATCTTCCCATCAATGACGGTCATTTCTGCCTGTACTTCTTTTATTTCTTCCGCCTCAATTTCAAAAATATTGCGGTCTAATATCGTAAAGTCTGCTTCATATCCTTTTGTAATTTGTCCTCGCTTTCCTTCTTTTCCAATTGCATACGCACTTCCTGTTGTAAATAAAGAAACAGCCTCATATACCGTTAATCTTTCTTCTGGGATATAACATACACCATCAATAAAACTTCTACGTGTAACAGCACTATATATACCTAAAAACGGATTCACTTGTTCAATTGGAGCATCAGAGCCTCCATTACAGTGTAATCCTGCATCCAGTAACGTCTTCCAAGCATACGCATAACGAAGACGGCGTTCTCCTAGTTTTTCAATCACTGATGGAAAATCCGATGAAACAAAGACTGGTTGAATATCAATAATAGCTGGCAATTGTTTCATTCTTTCAATCAACTCTTCACGAGCTAGCTGACAATGAATAATACGGTCACGTAATCCTTCTGCTGGTGGATGTAATTCAAGCGCATCAATGACATATTCAAGCGATAAATCACCAATTGTATGAATCGCAACTGGCATATGTAAATCTCGTGCTTTTTTCACTAAACCTGCAAGCTCTTCACGTGAGAAAATGGCAACTCCATTTGTTTCCTTCGCATCTTCATACGGTTCACTTAATAAAGCTGTTCTTCCGCCAAAAGAGCCGTCAGAAAAAATTTTCATCGCACCAAATTCAATATAGTGCTCATTTTCATATTCTTTTCGTTCATTCGCTACTTCATGGTGAACGAGTAAATGCGCTTTAAACCGCATTTCTTTTATAACGTGTGAAAACGCATTGTACGTTTTTTGAAAGCCGCCATAATAATTTAAGTCTTCCGTATGTCCGCCAACGAGTCCGTATTGCCAGCAGTCTGAAATCGCTGTTTGCAGAGCACTTTGCAAATACACTCCATCTATTTCGGGCTGAACATGTTTAATTAACTCTTGTCCTTGCTCATATAAAAGTCCTGTTAAATTATTTGACGCATCACGGCCAATTTTTCCGCCCTTTGGATCTTGCGTCGCTTCTGTTATGTTCGCTTCTTGCAATATGTATGAATTCACCCATGTCACGTGACGACAAACGCGCTTTAATAAAATCGGATGTTCTTTAGAGATTTCATCTAAATCACGTACATGAACTTGTTTTGTATCTGTAAAATTATTTTCATTCCATCCTTCTCCGATAATCCAAGATCCTTTTGGCGCTTCTTCTACGCGCTTCTGAACAAGAGTAAGTACTTCGCTATAAGATTTGCAATTTGATAGATCTAGACGAAGCAACCTCTCCCCATGCCCAATAAGATGCATATGGCTATCAACCAGCCCTGGAATCATCGTTTTCCCTTTTAAGTCATATAACTTCACTTCTGAATATCGGTTTTCTAACTCTTCTTTATTCCCTATATGAACAATGACGCCATTTTCAACGTAAATAGCTTCTACTTTTTCATTCTCTTCTCGCATAGTGTAAATGGTGCCGCCATACCAAATTTCTCCCATATACTCATCCCCCTTTTCCCTTTAGTCTACGAAATTCATTCGTATAAAAAAAGCACCATTTCGATTAAAAATGGTACTTTTCCAAAAATTAATTTTGTTCAGTAGGATTCGTTGTAATTTGCCATTCAATGCTAAATTTATCTTTTACTTGTCCGTAAGCTGGGCTCCAGAAAGTTTCTTGAAGTGGCATAATAACTTCTCCACCTTCTTGTAACTTATCAAATACTTCTTTCGCTTTTTCTGCATTATTAATTTGAATTGCGATTGTTACTTGAGATCCGATTGCATGCCCTTGACCTGGGAATGTATCAGAAATCATAAGGTCCGTATTACCAACTTTTAAAGTAGCATGTAAAACGCGCTCTTTCGCTTCAGCTGGAATTGGGTATTCTGGATTTTCAGGCATGTCACCAAAAGTTTGCATTACTTCTACTTTTGCGTCTAACGCCTCTTTGTAAAACTGTACAGCCTCTTGCCCACTACCATCTAAAACTAAGTACGGATTAATACCTAAAATCATACGGACACCTCTTTTTTTAATTTATAAAATCGAACTTATGTTCGTTTTTATAATATCATCGTTTTACATTTCATTCAACTATTTACTTCCCTATTTTCAAAATTATTTTGAAGGAAGCTCCATTTCTTGTTTTCTAAGTTCAATACGGCGAATTTTTCCGGAAATCGTTTTTGGTAGTTCATCTACAAATTCAATTTTGCGAGGGTATTTATATGGTGCAGTCAATTCTTTGACGTGTTGTTGGAGCACTGGAATTAATGTTTCTTCGTTCTTGTCTATATTCTCTCTTAATACGATAAATGCCTTCACGACACTTCCGCGAATTTCATCAGGGCTTGCGACAACCGCACATTCTCTTACATATGGATGTTTTACAAGTGCATCTTCGACTTCAAACGGTCCGATTGTATAACCAGAGCTAATAATAATATCATCACCGCGACCTTCAAACCAAAAATAGCCTTCTTCATCTTTTTTCGCTTTATCACCGGTAATATAATAATCACCGCGGAATTGCATCGCTGTGCGCTCATCGTCTTTATAATATTGTTTAAAGAGTGCTGGTGTTTCAATGTGAACTGCAATATCACCAACTTCTCCTACCTGTACAGGAGTTCCTTCTTCATTTACGATATCAACATGGTTTCCTGGCGTCGGTTTTCCCATTGATCCTGGTCTAATGTCCATCCCTTTCATTATCCCAACGAGTAATGTGTTTTCCGTTTGCCCATAACCGTCTCTTACCGTAATATCAAAATGCCTTTGGAACGTTTCAATAACTTCCCTGTTTAACGGCTCACCAGCTGATACAGCGCTATGTAACGCTTCTAAATTGTACTCACTTAAATTTTCTACCTTTGCCATTAATCTATACTCAGTCGGCGTACAACAAAGCACATTCACCTTATTATCGCCTAATAAATTTAAATACGTTTTTGGTTCAAACTTACCATTGTATACAAATCCTGTTGCACCTGAACCGAGAGTCGCTACAAACGGGCTCCAAATCCATTTTTGCCAACCTGGACTAGCCGTTGCCCATACAACATCTTCTTCTTCGATTCCGAGCCAGTTCGGGGCGCTTGTACGTAAATGAGCGTATGCCCATGCATGCGTATGAACAACTCCTTTTGGATTTCCTGTCGTCCCTGACGTATAAGATAAAAAGACCATATCTTCTTTATCCGTCTTCGCCATTTCTAACGTATCACTTTCCGTTTCTAATGCTGTTTTTAAATTCGTCCATCCATCTACTGAACGCTCGCTCAAAACGAATTTTTGAAGAGATTCCACCGCTTCTACGCCGTCGAATTGTCCAATATACGGTTCGTAACTTACAATTGCTTTCACTTCTCCGTGCCCAATACGGTACTCAATATCTTTTTTACGCAACATTTCTGAGCTTGGAATAACGACAAATCCTGCTTTAATCGCAGCAATATACGTCATGTAAGCTTCAATTAAGCGCGGCATCATAATAAGGAGCTTGTCCCCTTTTTGTAAGCCACTTTTTATAAAAGCGTTTCCAATTTTATTCGCACCTTGCATTAATTCAAAATATGTAATCTCTCGTCTATTCCCTTTATCATCTTGCCAAATTAAAGCAAGCTTCTCTTTATCACTCGTATATTTCTCTATTTCCGAAACTAAATTATAAGACGGCGGCGCTAACAATTCCTCTCTCTTCATATAACATCCTCCTTTATTTCTATGCCTCCCTTATATAATAAAGAATTTTCAGTAAATTTTGAACCCTCTTCTTTTGACAATTTTTTTATATTTATGTCGAAATGATGTATGAATGTATAGCGACGATGTTTTTAATATAACGATTCACCGGCAAATAACGACGAAAACGACAAAAAGAAAGAGCGGGAGAACCCGCTCTTTCTAAGCCATCGTATATGGGATTATTTTTGGTAACCGCCTAATTGTTGCTCAGCTAGTGAAACTAGACGTTTAGTAATTTCGCCACCAACAGATCCGTTAGCGCGAGATGTTGCATCAGCTCCAAGTTGAACACCAAACTCTTGAGCGATTTCGTATTTCATTTGATCTAATGCTGCTTGAGCACCAGATACTGCTAATTTATTTGTGCTTGCCATGTTGTATCACCTCCTTGTGAGTATAGAGTGTGATAAACAACATGACTTCATGCACATTTGAATGTGGTAATTTATGGGTTTAGAAAAGTTCTTCGAATTTTTCTTCTTCAGCCACTACTTCTACTGTTTGTAATACCATTGTTTCTTTGTTCTCTACAGCCTCTTCAATTAACGGCGCGAAATCGTACTTCGCTTCAAAACGATTTGCTTTCTCACGCTTCGGTTTCGTCGATGGACTTGCTGGTGTAAATACTGTACAGCAGTCTTCATATGGACGAATTGAAATATCATACGTTCCAATTTCTTTTGCAATTTTAATAATTTCTAATTTATCCATCGTAATAAGCGGACGAATAACAGGATAGTTTGTCACTTCGTTAATCGTATGCATACTATCTAACGTTTGGCTCGCTACTTGTCCAAGACTTTCACCAGTCGTAATTGCAAGTGCATTACGCTCCTCTGCAATACGCTCTGTAATACGCATCATCATACGACGCATAACTGTCATAGAATAGCTAGATGGAATTTCTTTATTAATCGTTTTTTGCACTTCAGTAAATGGAACAAGGTGAAGTGTTACACGTTTACAGTATTTCGTTAACTCTTGTGCTAAATCGATTACTTTTTGTTTCGCGCGCTCGCTTGTGAAAGGTGGACTATGGAAGTGAACTGCTTCCACAGATACGCCGCGTTTCATCGTTAAGTAAGTTGCTACCGGGCTATCGATACCACCAGAAAGAAGTACCATTACTTTTCCGCCAACACCAACTGGTAAACCGCCAGCTCCCATGTGCTCACCACACATAATATAGCTGTAACCACTGCGAATTTCTATACGTACATTCACATCTGGATTATGAACATCTACTGTGATATCCTCTGTATTTCCTAAAATGTGCCCACCGATTTCTGGAAGTAACTCCATTGTCTTCATTGGGAAGCGCTTATCAGAGCGGTGCACTGTAATTTTAAATGTTTTCACATCACCTTTTACTTGTAAGAAAGCTGCTAATGCACCTTTTTTAATATCTTCTAATTCTGATGGTACTTTCATTGCTAAGTTAAACTTATGAATACCAAATACATCTTTCAATCTTTCAGAAATTGCTTCATGGTCTTCACCATTTAACTGAATGTACATACGATCATGTGTTGCATCAATTTTAATGTTTGGGAATTTTTTTAATTTGAATTTCACATTATCTTTTAACGTACTTACAAACTTAGAACGGTTCTTTCCTTTTGTCGTCATTTCTCCATAACGAACTAAAATATATTCATATGTCATCATATTTCTTTACCTCATCACTTCATATAATTTTGGCATCGTCTCTTTAACAATACCTTCAAATTGTTTTACTTCTTCCATCGTGTTGTCTGGTGCTAGACTAATGCGAATCGCACTTGTAGCTGCGGCGTGCGGTACTCCCATTGCCACTAGTACTCTGCTCACTTCATTTGCTTTTGAAGAACAAGCAGACTTCGTCGATACATATACACCATGCTCTTCTAAAGCATGAACGACTACTTCTGGTTTTAAACCGACAAATGATACATTTAAAATGTGCGGTGCCGCATATTCAAGTGATGTATTAATCGTTACAGTTTCCATCTCTTTAAAGAAACGGACCAGCTCTGTTTGTAAATTTTGCAAATGAACTATCTTTTCTTTCACTTGTTCCATCGTCATACGAAGTGCTTTCACCATCGCTACAATACCAGGTAAATTTTCTGTACCTGAACGATACTTGAGCTCTTGTTGACCACCTGATAAGATTGGATCTAATCTTACACCATCACGTACGTAAAGAAGACCTGTCCCCTTTACGCTATGAAATTTATGTCCAGATATTGAACAAAGGTCAATATGAGAAGCGTATAAATCAAGTGGTACTTTTCCTATCCCTTGTACATGGTCCACGTGGAATCTTATTTTCGGATAGTTCGTTAATAATGTTCCAATTTCAGCAACGGGCTGAATCGCTCCAGTCTCGTTGTTCACGTGAATAATTGACACAAGAATCGTATCTTCACGAAGTGCTCGTTTTAGATCTTCTACCGATACAACACCGTGCTCGTTAACCGGTAAATACGTTACATCAAAACCGAGATCTTCTAATTGTTTATATGCTTCAAACACAGACGCGTGTTCAATATTTGTTGTAATGATATGTTTGCCGCGCGAACGATTCCTCATCGCTATCCCTTTAATCGCAAGGTTATTCCCTTCCGTTCCACCTGATGTGAAAATAATTTCAGAAGGTTTAACGTGAAGGAGCTGTGCCGCAATCGTTCTCGATTGTGTTAATAGACGCTCTGCCTCTCCTCCAAGCGAGTGGATAGAAGAAGGATTACCAAAATATTTCCCTGCAACCGTTACGTACGATTGAAGCGCTTCTGGATATGGCTTCGTCGTCGCACTATTATCAAAATAGATCATCGTTCTTCCCCTTTCAGCGCTATCACATCATATAATCATATCACAAATACGTGTAATTACGCTAAGACTACTCAAAGGTTCCGTTTTTATATAAAAGTGTACATTTCCCCCGGCCATTTGCAGGCATACTGAGTGGTGAAGATTAATAATCAGTGGTGGATGAAACCCCATCACTTATGGTTTCACTTTATCCCGCATTAACGGGCAGTAAGACTCCCACCTCAAAATTCAGCTGGAGCAAAGAAGTTAGGTGGGAAATCCACTGCCCGTAAATGCCCGATTGGTTCAACTAATAATCAGTGGGGGGGATGGCCCCCTCCCACTGATTAAAGTTTCACTTTATTTTGAAACGAACAACCTTACTGTATTCCGCTATTCATTATAGCAACATCGACTTCAAAATTACACAAAAAAACAAACCCTTTATTAAAGGGTTTGCTCATTGTCTACATATTCAGCTATTTTTTGAACAACACCAGGTTCAAGTTGCTCTAATATAGAAGCCGCTTGTTCTAAAGCTGCATCGTATTGATATTCACGGAATAATTTCTCCGCATAATTTAAGCTTTCTGCAAGATTCTCATCATGACTGCGGTATCGGTTACCGTATTGAATTAGTTTTTCAACTAAATAAGCTTGTCCAATTAATTCTTCTGTCATTTCAGATACACCATTCACAACTGTGTATGCTTCTTCTAAACTGCTATTTACAGTATTCATATTTAACGGCTTTACTTCTAATTGCTCATATACAGCCTGCATCGCCATTTGCCCTTTTTGTAAATCTTCCATAATACTCTCTGGAAGACCTGGTAAATTCGACTTTTGCATAAAACGTTTCGTCTCAAAAATTGTATTTCGCATTTCTTGTAACTTCTCACGTGCTTCAAATTCTTCTTTGCGCATCGTTTGCAGCATTTCTTTATATTCTGCATGAAGTACTTTTAAAGTTTCACATTGCTCATAAACCTCTTCTAGTTCCTCACGAATAATAGAGAATGCAATATCTTGTTCAGCAACGCGTATTTGTAACACTTCAAAACGTTTCATTAAAATATGCATTTGCTTTTCAATTACTTTTTGTGACTCAATATCTTTGTCTTGTAATTGATAACTTTGTTTCACAAGTTGTGTTTCTATTTTCGTTTCAATTGTTTCTGTACGAATTTCTTCTAAATCTTCATAAACAGACAGTGTTTTTTGCTCCACATAATGTTTCGCATGCACTTCTTGTTCAAGTTGATCATAAAAACTGTCTAAACGAGTTTTTAAGTTCTCTACTTTTTCTGCTGCTTCTGTTATATGAAGTTCCTGTATATCCATTAAACATGTGTGTAGTTGTGTCGTCATATCGCGGACTTCTTTAGGGATTTCCAAATACTCTAATACATAGCCTTGTCTTATCATATCATCATGACCTTGTAATAAATCTTCCAGCTGAACTGGTAATGTCGCTTGACACTCTACCAATAAATCCGGAATTTGATGAATAACGATTTCTAAACTTGCTAAACCTTCTTCTAAACTAATAACAATTTCTCTCGCTTTTAAATAATCACCATTATCTGTTGCCTCTTCAAAAGTTTTGAACTTCTCGGATTCAACATCTAACATCTCTTCAATTTTTTGCTCAGCTGCTCCATACATGTGTCGATGAGCAAGAACGCTCTTTTTCATACTACGATATGTATCACGTAACCCTTCAATTTCCGCGCTATTTTTCTCATGGCTTTCTAACAGTTGCTGTAATTCATTTAAAATGTCTGTAATACGATTATCAGCGTCATCTAAACCACTTATGGATTCTTTCATCGCATGCTTTGCTTTGCGGAAGGAGAATTGCGAGGCGAATTTTCGCGCTTGCCCTAAATCTTTTTCAGCTTTCGGAAGAGTTGTTGATACAATTTCATCCCACTCTTCACGCCATTTACCAAACAGCTCTTCCGTTTGACCTGTCATATTTAAATCTTTTACCCGCTTTAGTTCATCTGCCACAGGTTTATCTTTTATCTCTTGTTTCCACTGCTCCAGTGCTTCAATATCTTTATATGAACGATTTCTTATCACAAGCTCTATCATGAGCAGCACTAGAATAGAGCTTACTACAATGATAACGATCGTCAGGATAGAATCCATGCAAAAAAGCCTCCTAGTTATATCTCTTTTTTTGTCCGTTCCGTTTATGAAATGGAAGGCATTATGTATAAAAAGGGAATTCCCCTATATTTAACAACTAACAATGTTCTAATCATACCATGTAATGACGTGTTTTTGACCTAGTTTTTTTTAAAATTTCATGTTTCTTTACATGTGATTGTAATATTTCTTAATATTCCACTTATTCCATTATCCGTCCTCAAATGAATGCAATAAAGGTAAGACTTTTACGGGCAGTTAATGCAGGATAACGAGCTCTCTTTCATATGAGAGACGAAATAAATCTTTCGCATTAGTGGTGGTTCTACAGAAATCGCACGTACGTTACCTTGCATTACGGCTTACTGTAAAGCGGTTTCCGGAAGCAATGTTATACCAAGTCCAGCTCCTACCATCGCAATCATCGGTTCTGCATAAGATGTTTCAACCGCAATTATTGGTTTCGCGCCCATACATTGAAACACATTCATAATCATTTTCCTTACATCACATATTTCTGGGTATACAATTAGCTGTTCATTTTGCAACTCTTCCATTCGGATTACCTTTTTCACTCTATACGGATGATCATTTGAAACAGCACAAACGATTTTTTCTTCCCGCATTTCTTATATATATGTAGCGCCTTCTACTACTGAATCGATGAACATCGCTTCAACTTTTCACTCTTTAAATAACTCTATTAATACTTTCATATGCTCAATTTTCCATTCTATTTCATATGTATCCTCTAATAAGTCTTTACACTTTGATATGTAATGAGCCGCTAAACTCGGTACAAATATAATTTCTGTACCGTCACTACATACCGTTATGAGCGTTCGTTTTGAACTCCTTTATATGTCGATTGTTGCGGGGGGTATCACTGTATTTTGCTGGAACACGGGAAATCGATATATTTCATCTATTAACGGCATATTATTTATGAATTTAGTTCCTGTATTTGCACTTATCGGTTCTATGTTTCAAAGTTATACTGTCGATAACATAGAAATTGCCGTTGCCTCATTAACAATTATTGCGCTAGTATGCAACAATTTATGGCAAAGAAAACAACATATAAAAATCCCCACCTCAGTTCGTTAGGTGGGGATTTTTCACATATGAACAGCTCTTGGTAGTTCATAATACATACTCGCTTTATATAATGTTCGTTCCATCCATTGCTCAATTTCCTTCGTATACATTTCTAAGAAAAACGTCTCAGACGGAAATGAGTGTAGCACCTCTGATATATATTGTGGATATAAAAACGGCATATTCATCATGCCTTTTAATTGCGTCATAAACATTGTAAAAGATACCTTTTTAAATTCTTGCTTCATTTGTCCTTGTTTAATGATTTGCTCTATATAATATCTTTCTCTAGAAAAATAAACGGTCATCACTTCACGAATTAATGTCGTATCAAGCGAAAGCTCTCTATAAAAAAAACGTGTCAGTTCTCTATTATCAAATTGATATCGTAAAATCCCGCGCACCATTTGCACCATCACATCTTTAGCCGATAAATATTCTCTCTGTTCAAATGACGTTTCAATTACGTGAATATATCCTTCTAAAAAATCAGTAATAAGCTGTTCTAATAACCCTTGCTTTCCAGCAAAATAATATGAAATATTCGCTACATTCACATCCGCTCGCTTTGCAATTTCTCGCACCGACGTTCCATCATAACCTTTCGTGTTAAACAACGATATTGCCGCATCAATTACTTTTTGTTTCGTCTGTTTCATGCGCTCACTTCCTCTCAATGAACAGCTATAGTTTAAATTTCTTGACTTTTAAGACAAATTCCTTTAATTTTCTATCGACAAAGTCATGTGAAATACATCGTATTTTGCTATCGTTTTACATATCTCGCTAAAAAGGGAGTTGTTTCCATGTTTACAAAAGAAAGTTATGCAGGATCTCGTGAAGAGCAATATGAGACAGTAATTAAACAACTGGATGCATTATTAACTGGCGAACCGAACGTAGTCGCAAACTTATCAAATGCGTCCGCACTATTAAATCAATTTTTAGATCGCGTTAATTGGGTTGGCTTTTATGTAACAGAAGGAAATCAGCTTGTTCTTGGACCATTCCAAGGGATGCCAGCTTGCGTGCGTATTCCGTTCGGACGTGGTGTTTGCGGCGTTGCAGCTGAAACAAAAACAACGCAACTTGTAGCAGATGTTCACCAATTCCCAGGACATATCGCTTGCGATAGTGCCTCTAATTCTGAAATCGTTGTACCGATTATAAAAGAAGGAAATATCATTGGTGTGCTTGATATTGATAGTCCTGAAAAAAATCGTTTCGATGAAGTAGATCAGCACTATTTAGAAAAGTTTGTGGAAACACTCCTAAAACATATTTAATAAAGAAAAGAGTGAGCTATCGATTACGTACGTAACGTACGAAACCGATAGCTCACTCTTTTTTATCCCGCATTAACGAGCAGTAAATTCGGTGAATACAAGGAAGTTAGGTGGGAGATAACTGCCCGTAAAAGCCCGATTGGTGAGGGCTAATAATCAGCGGGGGATGGACAAAACCCCCACTGATTAAAGTTTCATTTTATTGATTACTAACAGTAGATATCTTCTTTAGTGCCTGTTCTAAATCAGAAACGATATCTTCCCATGATTCTAAGCCGACAGATAGGCGTATTAAATTATCAAAAATACCCATTTCTTTTCTTAGTTCAGCCGGAATAGCTGCATGTGTCATCGTCGCTGGATGCTGAATTAACGTTTCTGTATCACCTAAACTTACGGCAATTGTAATAAAATGGAGGTCATTGATAAACGACTGTGTTTCCTCTTTTCCACCTTTAATTGAAAAAGAAATAACGCCCCCACCTCGTTTCATTTGCCGAGATGCTAATTCTCCCTCCGGATACCAAACACCTTCTACTGCTTCATGATTTTTCAAAAACGATACAATTTTTTCCGCATTATCACAATGACGATCCATTCTTACTGCTAATGTTTTTAATCCGCGTAACAATAACCACGCGTCAAACGGCGCCATAATACCGCCGATATCTTTTCGCATCGGACGGATTTTGTCAGCTAACGTTTTCGTTCTACAAATTGTTACACCCGCTACAACATCCCCGTGACCACCAATATATTTTGTCGCACTATGGACGACGGCGTCACAACCAAGTTCAAGAGGTCTTTGTAAATAAGGTGAACAAAACGTATTATCAACAATAACAAGCAAATCATTGCGCTTCGCTACCCCGATCACCTTTTCTAAATCAATTAATTTCATCGTTGGATTAATCGGTGTTTCAACGAAAATGAGCTTTGTATTTGGACGAATTTTATTTTCAATATCAGTCTCTGTCTCCATATCACAAAACGAATGAGTAATCATAAATTTCTCTTCTAATACTTCTAAAAAACCGTACGTACATCCATATAATCCATTTGAACAAATAATATGATCTCCAGCCTTTAGAAAACCGATTAACGTTGCTGAAATGGCTGCCATACCTGAACCGAACGCCAGCGCTTCCTCTCCACCTTCTAAAACAGCCATACGTTCTTCAAATAATTTCACAGTTGGATTCCCAAGCCTTGAATAAATATAAGATGGATCTTCTCCCGCAAAACTCGCTTCCCCTTGCTGTGCTGTCTCAAACGTAAATGTAGAAGTTTGAAATAAAGGTGGTGTTAAACTCCCTTTATTTTCATTTGATTCATATCCATGATGAATTAATGCTGTCTCTATATGTTTCTTTTTCATAAAAACATCCCCCTTATGTCTTTATTGCCACATATCCACCAGGAAAAATCTGATGAACGTTTTTACTACATTTTATGTAAGCGTTTTATTTGTGTTTCTATCTTTTCTTTTATATTGTTTTAAATTCCTTCTTGTTAATTTCCAAAATTTATCTGCATAAAACAAAAAGGGAGTCTCTTGACGAAACTGTAAGTAAAAGATATAATAGCGTTTGTGTAAAATAAAAAGGCAGCCTTGTAATGTGAGTTTATCGTTTGTATTTTGTTCCTCTGCGGAGGTGTATCTCGTAACTCCCTGCTGCTGGAGCGAAGGTACATGAAAACAAAATACCCGTAAATATCGATTACGTCTGTTTTTATTTTACGAAAATAAAAACATTTTTAAAGGAGGAGTCAACTATGGCTCGTTATACAGGTCCAGCATGGAAACTGTCTCGTCGTCTTGGAATCTCTCTAAGCGGCACAGGAAAAGAATTAGAAAAACGCCCTTACGCACCAGGTCCTCACGGTCCTAACCAACGTAAGAAACTTTCAGAATACGGTTTACAATTACAAGAGAAACAAAAACTTCGTCACATGTACGGCATGACTGAGCGTCAATTCCGTCGCACATTTGACCAAGCAGGTAAAATGCCTGGTAAGCACGGCGAAAACTTCATGATCCTTCTTGAAGCTCGTCTTGACAACCTAGTTTACCGCATGGGCTTAGCTCGCACTCGTCGTGCAGCTCGCCAATTAGTAAACCACGGTCACATCACGGTTGATGGCGCTCGCGTAGATATCCCATCTTACCGCGTTAAACCTAACCAAACTATCAGCGTTCGCGAAAAATCTAACAGCCTTGTTGTTGTTAAAGAAGCGATCGAAGTTAACAACTTCGTACCAGAATACTTAACTTTCGATGCTGATAAGTTAGAAGCTACTTACACTCGTCACGCTGAGCGTTCTGAGTTAGCAGCTGAAATCAACGAAGCATTAATCGTAGAGTTCTACTCTCGTTAATCTCGGTACTCTGCAAAGAGTATTATTAAAAGCCTTAGGAACCTTGTTTATCAAGGGGCCTGGGCTTTTTTTATTTATATAAATATCGTATGTATAGTAAGATACTTCAAGGAAGTTTTTTCATGAGTTATGGATAATCGTCCTTACTTCTCTTTTATTCATTCCAACGATTGGATTCTCTTTAATACTAGCTCCGTTTATTGTGCAAAATTTTATAATCCATCTTCATTACATGCTGTTATACTTATTTCCTTAAACATATAATCATTTCATTTTCAGACTACTCCTTTTTTCATTACTTCCAAATTATATCTCAATAGAAAAAGCTACCAAAGAAACTAAAACGTTCTCTCTGGTAGCTTTTATTTATATATTAAAATTATTTATTTTCCTCTTTTTGAACATATACATAAGCATCTTTCTGCTCTTTATGTAAATCAACCTTCGAATGCTCTGCAAGCTGACCAGCGTTTAGCAAAGAAAAAATAATGAGCGCTTCTAGTGACATTTTGTTTTACCACTCCTTTCTATTTGTTATACGTTTATCATATCGCTTACATGTGATTTCCGTATGAACTCGAAAAGGAGATTACAACAAAAAGGTTACAGGATTGCTAACTATATTTTATCTACAGAATAGTTTATTAAGGCAAATTATCACGTTATAATAACCATAAAATGGGGGTGTTTTTTTTGACAATAAACCAAATGGTTCAGTTAGGCAGTGCATTTATGCTGTTTATTACTTCAGCACTTATGAGTTGGTATCAAGGGAGTAATTTAATAGATAATCCTGATGAATGGAAATATAGCGCTAAGTTTACGAATTATTTTAAAGGGTACGTTTCACATTATGACGATATTTATCAAATCGATTTCTTTATATATGCGGCAAAATTTTATCCCGGGGCATTTGTCGTTATGCTAATTAGCTTACTTTACATGCTCGTATTAATTCTTCATATTCTATTTAAAAGAAATCATGAGGCAATTTAAATGCATACATAAAAACCCCGAACGATAGACTTTTCAGCCTACCATTCGGGGTACTATTTGTTTTAAATTCGTTTCTGATTAGTAACGAATTAAGAAATATTTCTTCTTACCGCGGCGAATGATTGTAAATTTACCTTCGATGCGGTCGTTTTCTGTTACAACGTAGTCTAACGCTTGTGTACGCTCACCGTTTACGTAGATTGCACCGTTCGTTACATCTTCACGTGCTTGACGTTTAGATGGTGAAATTTTGCTTTCTACAAGTAAGTCGATTAATACTGTATCTTCTGCAGTACGTTCTACAGATGGTACGTCTTTGAATCCTTGCTCGATTTCGCTTGCAGTAAGTTCTGCTACAGAGCCACTGAATAATGCAGCTGAAATTTTAATTGCTTGCTCTAACGCTTCTTCGCCATGAACAAGTTTTGTCATTTCAGATCCTAATGATTTTTGTGCTGCACGTTTTTCTGGTGCTTCAGTTACTTGCTTTTCAAGCTCAAGAATTTCTTCATGAGATAAGAATGTGAAGTATTTTAAGTATTTAACAACGTCGCGGTCATCTGTGTTAATCCAGAATTGGTAGAACTCGTAAGGAGTTGTTTTCTCTGGGTCTAACCAAATTGCGCCGCCTTCTGTTTTACCAAACTTCGTACCGTCAGATTTTGTAACTAGTGGAATTGTTAAACCGAACGCTTTCGCATCTTCTTCTGATTTACGGATTAATTCAAGACCAGCTGTAATGTTACCCCATTGGTCACTACCACCGATTTGTAGACGGCAATTATGGTTTTGGTATAAGTTTAAGAAGTCGTATGATTGTAAAATCATATAACTAAACTCAGTGAATGAAATACCAGTATCTAAACGAGATGCTACTGTATCTTTTGCTAACATATAGTTTAAACCGAAGTTTTTACCGATATCGCGTAAGAATGAAATTACATCTAAGTTACCAAGCCAATCATAGTTGTTAGCCATTGTTGCTGGGTTGTCCACGTTTTCAAACTCTAAGAAGTTTGAAAGTTGGTTTTTAATGCTTTCTGTGTAGTAAGCAACTGTATCTTTCGTATTTAATGTACGCTCTGCTTTTTTACCACTTGGGTCACCGATCATGCCAGTACCACCGCCAACAAGTGCAATTGGTTGGTGACCAGCTAATTGGAAACGACGTAACATTAATACTGGTAACATATGACCGATGTGTAAGCTATCCGCTGTCGGGTCGAAACCACAGTATAATTTAACGCTTTCTTTTTCTAATAATTGCTCAAGTCCCTCAGCATCTGTTTGCTGATTAATTAAACCGCGAAATTCAAGATCTTGTAAAATACCCATATCCTACATACTCTCCTTTAAGTTCATTACTGGCGTGAAGGTTGAAAACATAAAAAAATCGCCCCTTAAATAAGGGACGATTTTGATTATCGCGTTACCACCCTAGTTGCAGGCAAAAAAAGCCTACCACCTTATTTACATAACGGCTTAGCACCGTCTTTTCCCTTTTGAATACACTTCAATCGAAAAAAGATGCTCTAGGGGCGTAATTCGCGATCATCTATGTGCTGATTTCCACCGACCATCAGCTCTCTAAAACAGGGAAATGATCACTACTTCTCCCTTTCCACGCTCAATTATTCATATACTTTTCTTTATACCATCATTTATATAGGCGTGTCAAATAGAGGTATGAGTTCTTTCCCTACCAATCCTTTATAAAGTCGCAAGGAATATCGTAATAAGAGAAATAACTGGAACACCAACTAATAACGACACATGAAACACAACCGATAAATCATTCCCAATCGTCGCTTCCACAGGATCTTTCGCTGGAGAAGCAAGAAATCCAAGAAATCGCTCGAAGCGGCTTACCGTTTTTGGAAAATCCGGTATTTCTACATGATCGCTATCTAAATGCTGCTTTAATTTATATTCATTCTTAAAGGGATTTTCGTTCAATTTCATCCACCTCCAGCAATTGTTTTAATTTCTTTATCCCGTTATGAAGTCTCGACTTCACTGTTCCAACAGGAATATCCAGTACCTCTGCAATTTCTTTTTGCTGCATATCATGATAATAAGAAAGAATCAGGACCGCTCGCTGTTCTTCAGGAACTTTCAAAATTGCTTCTCTTACCGTAAGCCGGTCTTCGTGGGAAAACTCTACCTCTTGCATTGGTACTAAAAACGGTAAGAGCGAACGCCACTTTTTTCTTCTATTTAATTTATTAATCATAAGACGGTAACCGATTTGAAATAAATACGTTTTAATTTTTCCTTTTCGGGTTTCATACATATGTTTCTTACGCTCTAGAGTCAAAAACGTATCTTGAACGAGATCTATACTCAGTTGCTCATCACGATTAAATCGATACAAAAATGTATATAGCGCTGGTTTGATTAAAACATATAGTTTTTCTCCAGCTTGCTTATCTCCATTTTGGTACGCAAGCATGAGCTCCTCCTCAATCCCAATCTGCGCCATTTTTTTTGATCTCCTTTATTCCTTTTAACGTTAATGAAATACGGGAAATTAAATATGCACTTGCGACAATGACCCATGCTTGTGACTGATTCGTAAAAAATTGAATATATGGGTTTTGAATCGTATGGCCGGTTGAAACTAAAATATTTAACGCTAGCACACATATACATGCATACACTGCAAGACAGACCGAAATTGTATCAAATACATTCCAACGAAAATATATTTTTGTTTTTGTAAAATCAATTTTATTTCCATTTTTTCGTACAATATACTTCTTATCAAACGGAATAAGGATTGAAAAAATAACAATCATAATAATCCCAAATGTAATCATTGAAATTTTAAATCCAATTGGTATAGGTAATAACATACCACAAGAAAACACAACTATAATTCCAATTAAAGCAAAAGTAAGCATCAATTTATTGGACATATAAAAATCCTCCCTCATCTATTCTTTCATAAATGTATACAGACGAGGAAGGCGCTTCGTTCAAATATTATTTTATTTTTTTTATGATTCTCGCAGGATTCCCGCCAACTACTACATTATCTGGCACATCTTTCGTTACAACAGCGCCAGATGCGATGACAGCATTATCTCCAATTGTTACGCCCGGATTAATAATCGCTCTTCCGCCAATCCATACGTTATCGCCAATTGTAACTGGTTTTCCGTACTCTGATCCGCTTATGCGCTCTACTGGATCAAGCGGATGCGTTGCTGTATAAATGTGAACACCTGGAGCTAACATACAGTTCACTCCGATTGTAACTGGGCATACGTCTAAAATCGTACAGTCAAAGTTTGCGTAAAAGTTTTCACCAACGTGAATGTTATAACCGTAATCACATCTAAAAGAAGATTCAAGATGAATGTTATCTCCAGTCGTTCCGAATAATTCTTTTACGATTGCACTACGTTCTTCTAGCTTTACTTCTGGTGTTTCATTTAATTTTCTCGTTAATATACGAGCTTGCTCCCTGTCCTTTACTAAAACTGGATCAGCCGGTATGTACATTTCCCCTTGTATCATCTTTTCTTTTTCTGTTTTCATTTTACTGCCCCCTTTAACTTATATATATAAGTTATTCATTCTTATAATAGCATACAAAAAGAAAGAGTGTGGTTCAAACACACTCTTTCTTCCATAAAAAATCCGGTTCTTTTCGGCGTCAAATTACGTAACGAAAGTCAACTGTTTTATAGGAAGTCCCCTTTTAATACTTATAAATAGCTTTCTTAAATAGATTTAATCATATTTATATTTGTAATTTCATAGCCTAACTTTTCATATAATCCACGAGCAACTTTGTTATGACCAAAAACATGAAGTCCAATTTTTTTCATTCCTAATTCTTTAGCAATCACTTCAAGTTCTTTCATTGCCTTTTTACCATACCCTAACCCTTGATATTGCTCAAAAATAATAAAGTCATAAATAAAACCTGCCTCATTACTTGTAGGCGCTTTTTGCGCAATCCAAATCATTCCAACTAGATTTTGATCATGAAAGATAGAGTATAAGTAATTGTACTCGGTTTTTTCACCTTTTGGTAACAGCCGGTCAAATTCTATTTTGGACAAGTTAACAGCTTCATCTTCACTCCAATTTCCAGCAGCAACCTTCTCTTTCGCATAATCTTCAATCGCATACTCACAATAACGCTGAAACTCCTCTTCGGCCATAGGCTTTAGTGTAATCACGTATTTCTCCTCCCGCTATGTTAATTATTCTTTATTTTAAATCTTTAATCCCATTGAAAAAGGTAAGCAAACATAACTAATATGTTTGCTTACCTTCTATTTTCAAAATTTCAAATCACGATAATACTTACATTTAAATATTCTCTAATCTTCCATCGTCGATAAGTCACCTGTTGGTAAGTTTAATTCCCACGCTTTTAATACGCGGCGCATAATTTTACCACTTCTCGTTTTCGGTAATTTATCTCTAAATTCAATTTGTCTTGGAGCTGCATGAGCTGCTAGACCTTTTTTCACAAATTGACGAATCTCTTCTTTTAATTCATCAGATGGTTCGTATCCCACGCGAAGCGCGATAAATGCTTTAATGATTTCCCCGCGTACTGGATCAGGAATACCAATTACACCGGCTTCTGCAACAGCAGCGTGCTCGATTAATTTACTTTCTACTTCAAACGGACCAACACGCTCACCTGACGTCATAATTACATCGTCAATACGTCCTTGGAACCAGAAGTATCCATCTTCGTCCATATAAGCTGAGTCACCTGATACGTACCAATCTCCCGGCATGAAGTAAGAATCATATTTTTGTGGGTTATTCCAGATTCCACGCATCATAGCTGGCCAACCTTTACCAATCGCTAAGTTCCCCATTGTGTATGGAGGCACTTCATTTCCTTCATTATCAACAATCGCTGCTTTCACACCCGGAATTGGTTTCCCCATTGAACCTGGACGGATTTCCATACAAGGATAGTTACAAATAACTTGTCCACCTGTTTCTGTCATCCACCACGTATCATGAATACGAAGTCCAAATGCGCTCATACCCCAGCGAATTACTTCTGGATTTAATGGCTCACCAACACTTAATACGTGACGCACTTGTGATAAATCATATTTTTTAATTGCGTCTTGTCCAGCTCCCATTAACATACGGAACGCTGTCGGTGCACTATACCAAACTGTTACACCGTAATCTTGCAGTGCTTCATACCATGCCTCCGGACTAAATCTCCCGCCTAAAATAACATTTGATGCTCCCACTAACCACGGTGCAAAAATACCGTAAGCTGTTCCAGTTACCCAGCCTGGGTCAGCTGTACACCAATATACATCGTCTTCTTTTAAATCTAATACCCATTTCGCTGTTTGATAGTGCTGAACCATTGCGTTTTGCGCATGGAGGACGCCTTTTGGCTTACCAGTAGAACCAGATGTGTAATGTAGAATTAAACCGTCTTCACGGCCTAACCATTCGATATGTAATTCTTTTGAAGCTTGTTCAAATAAAGGATTGAACGCTACAGTTTTACCGCCTTCTTCTGCATTGTCTCCAACAAGGAAGACTGTTTTTAAAGCAGGTAAATCATTTAATGGTATGCGCTCTAACAATTCAGGAGTTGTAATTAACACCTTCGCTTCGCTATCTTCTAAACGATCGCGAACTGCGCCTTCCATAAATGCTTCAAATAATGGTCCAACAATTGCCCCTAATTTCACTGCACCTAAAAGCGCGAAATATAATTCTGGGGAACGCGGCATAAAAATAAAAACGCGATCGCCTTTCTCAACATCGCCATAGTTTTTCAGGACATTTCCTGCTTTATTAGAAAAATCCTTCATTTCCTTAAACGTATATTTCTCTTTTCGCGATCCATCTTGATAATAAAGTGCTACTTTATTCTTTCGATCTGATTTCGCATGCTTATCAATTGCCTCATACGCCATATTTACTCGTCCTGTTTCATTCCAAGTAAAATTTTTATTAACCTCTTCCCAGTTAAAATTCGCGTATGCCTCTTCATAATTCGGCAAATTATTTTCTCCTTTAATGACAGGAAGCGTTTCCACTTTCATACTTTACATCCCCCTCCTATGTATTCTATTATCTATTATAATGACATTATTTAAAATTTTCAGTATTTTTGTTGATTTTTAGACAAATTTTTAATGACAAAATTCGATTCACATCGCATATATTATAAAGTACGATATTAATAGATTCACAAACCCTCAAGGTGGTGAGCAATAAATTGATTCATAAAAAAATATATAATGCCAGAAACTTAAAAACAGCGAAAGGCACTTTAATTATTGAAGGTCCTGTCTCTACACATAATCTTGAAATGTATGAATTTCATCCAGACTTAATTGCGTTTCGTCCTGCCGAGCAGCAATATAAAGCAATTGTCGAAATTTCTAAATTACCAGAAGCTCGTCTCATTATTGCTAGACATGACCAAACGATCGTTGGATATGTTACATACTTATATCCTGATCCGCTCGAGCGATGGTCAGAAGGAAAGATTGAAAACTTAATTGAACTCGGGGCGATTGAAGTTGTCCCAGCCTTTCGTGGTTGCTCTGTCGGAAAAAATTTATTAGAAGTTTCAATGATGGACGATCATATGGAAGATTACATTATACTAACGACTGAATATTATTGGCACTGGGATTTAAAACAAACAGGCTTAAATGTTTGGGAATACCGAAAAGTAATGGAAAAAATGATGAATGCTGGTGGTTTACAATGGATGGCTACAGACGATCCTGAAATTTGTTCACACCCGGCTAACTGTTTAATGGTTCGCATCGGTAAACGCGTCGATACGGATTCCATTCAAGCATTTGATCGTCTACGTTTTCACAATCGTTTTATGTATTAATAAAGGGGGCAACTGGAATGATTGTAGAAGAAATTATGAATCAAAATGTAGTAACACTACATCCAAACGATACAATTGAAACAGCAATCCGAACGATACGTACGAAAGGTATTCGGCACATTCCAATTGTCGATCAAAATAATCACGTAGTAGGCATTATTTCTGATCGAGATGTAAGAGATGCAAGTCCGTCTATTTTAGATGAACAAGTTTCACTCGATATGCTGAAGCAACCGCTTGAACTCATAATGAAACACCCTGTTATGACTTGTCACCCTCTCGATTTCGTTGAGGAAATTGCGACTTTATTTTTTGAAAATAAAATAGGCTGTCTTCCTGTTACGAAAGCTGGAAAACTCGTAGGTATCATTTCTGAATCTACAGTGCTGCACACGTTAGTAAAATTAACAGGAGCTCATCAACCAAGTTCACAAATTGAAATTCAAGTGAAAAATGAACCTGGTATTCTTGGAAAAGTCGTTGCTATTTTTAGTGATTTACAAATAAATATTGTGAGCGTTCTCGTCTATCCAGCAAAAGATGAGAATGATAAAGTACTCGTTTTCCGCATTCAAACGATGAATCCTCTAAAAGTGATCGATGCACTCGAAGCAGAGGGCTACCGCGTATTATGGCCAAACATAATGGGGATGCAAGCATGAGCAGCGCCTTCATTTATTCGGATGACTTTCGGGGCTATTCTTTTAGCCCTGATCATCCTTTTAACCAACTACGCGTCACACTTACGTATGACTTATTACAAAAGAGTGGTTTTATCTCCCCTTCTCAAGTCATCTCGCCAAGAATGGCTACAGATGAGGAAATTGCATTCATTCATACAGAGGAGTACATAAATGCGGTAAAACTTGCTGGAGAAGGAAAGTTAGAAAAATCAATTGCGATGACATATGGACTTGGAACAGAAGATACACCAATGTTTCCAAATATGCATGAAGCAAGTGCATTACTCGTTGGCGGAACATTAACAGCTGTCGATGCTGTTATTTCTGGGAAAGTAAAGCACGCCCTCAATTTAGGTGGCGGCTTACATCATGGCTTTCGTGGTAAAGCATCTGGCTTTTGTATTTATAACGATAGCTCTATCGCAATGAAATATATTCAGAAGAAATACGGTTTACGCGTTTTATATATTGATACAGATGCTCATCACGGCGACGGGGTACAATGGTCTTTTTACGACGATCCTAACGTATGCACCATTTCATTACACGAAACTGGGCGTTATTTATTTCCTGGAACTGGCGCAGTAAATGAACGTGGACAAGGAAATGGATATAATTATTCTTTTAACGTTCCACTCGACGCTTTTACAGAAGACGAATCGTTTTTAGATTCATATCGAACAGTTGTAAAAGAAGTGGCAGCATACTTTAAACCGGATATTATTTTAACGCAAAATGGTGCTGATGCACATTATTACGATCCACTTACACACCTTTGCGCAACGATGAACATTTACCGTGAAATACCGAAGCTCGCTCGTGAAATCGCTAATGAATATTGCGACGGGCGCTGGATTGCTGTCGGCGGTGGTGGCTATGATCACTGGCGCGTCGTACCAAGAGCTTGGGCACTCATTTGGCTCGAAATGAACAACATCCAAAACATCTCAGGTTATCTCCCTCCAGAATGGATTGACGCTTGGAAAGGACAAGCAGAAACCGACCTTCCCCTTACATGGGAAGATCCAGACAACATGTATCAACCTATCCCTAGAAAACCAGAAATCGAAGAAAAAAATGCATTAACTGTAGCGAAATCTCTTGAAATTATTCGGAATAATATGACAAAATCTTTATATTAAACAGAGAGGAGGCTCGCTTTTGAACAGCCTCCTTTTATTTATAGCTAGCTATTATTGTCGTTTTCTGTCGGTAAGTCGATATATTTTGAGATTCGCTGATATATTTTATTTAAGAATTAGCCGGTCCAACTTTTATGAGAAAAGGTCGTGATATTATGTGGACACAACAAATAATCAACACGAAACGTGGCACATTTGAAATCTTTACAAAAGGAAATGGCGAACCGCTTTGCATTACACATCACTATTCACAATTTAATGAAACTGGCGATTACTTTGCGGATGTTTTCACTGCTACGCATCGTGTATTGCTCATTAATTTACGAAACGCTGGTAACTCAGCAAAAGCCAATTCAGAAAAAGAATTAAGTATGATTGAAACCGTTCACGACTTAGAAGCAATACGAGAAGCTTTACAACTCCCAACATGGCATTTCGCTGGCCACTCAACAGGCGGTATGCTTGGACTTTTATATACGATTACATATCCAAATTCCTTACAATCATTAGTCATCGTTGGAGCCGCAGCAAGTAACTATACCGAAACACTATTTTGCATTTATCACCCAGCACATCCTCAGTTTCATTATATGCAACAACTCATCGAAACTTTAAAAAGCCCTCACCTTACAAGTGAAGAACGGAAAGAACTATCTACTAAGAGAACAAAATTATCATTGTATAAACCCGAAAACTACAAATTTTATTTTTGTAAACCAATCAAAAAAACTATGTCCGCTAGCCGGATGAATACTTTCGCCAATGAATATCCGTCATTTGATTTAAGAGAGAATTTACCTTCCATCCAAACAAAGACCCTTATTATATGCGGAAGACATGATGTACAGTGCCCGATCCAATATTCTATCGAGATGCATGAGGGTATACGTAATTCTATCTTTGTGATATTTGAGGAGAGTAACCATTATCCTTTTTTAGAAGAAGCTGCTCAGTTTACTTCTACTACTCAAACATTTTATAAATCGTTACACTAGTACCGTTATTACTAAGGAAAGCTCACAGCCTCTATAAGAATATGAACTTTTTTCAAAAGAAATATTTCACACTAGAAACAACAAGAAGAACAAAAAAATCATTAAGCCTACATCAATGAATATCGACTTTTTATCTCCTGCTTTTATACTCATCATAAAATTAGAAATTATTTTAATTCCAAAAAAGACCATCATAAATAACCCACCGAAATGATCATTCGTAGAATCTTCATCATAAAACATTTGTATTGCACCGATAATTAATAAGATAAGTATGATATTGGTTCCAATCTTTAAAGCCTTGTTTGATTTATTATCTTTTAATGTATCTCCCAAAATGTAGCACGCCCTCTCATGCTCTCCTATGTTTTATCTCTCTTTATATCTTAACATAAATTACCTATTATTCCCTTTTTGTTCGAATAACATAAAAAACCTACCAATTACTTGGCAGGTACATTACACGTTAAAGCGATAACCAGCTCCCCACACTGTTTCAATATATTGCGGGTGAGCAGGATCTCTTTCAATTTTTTCACGTAGCTTTCTAATGTGAACAACGACAGTGGCTAAATCGCCAGCTGATTCTAGTCCCCAAATACGTTCAAATAACTGTTCTTTATTTAATACTTGGTTTGGATGCGTTACAAAGAATGTTAATAAATCAAATTCTTTCATTGTAAACGCAATTTCTTCATTGTTTATAAAAACTTTTCTCGCTCGCTGATCGATAGAAATTCCATGAATATATAACGTATCGCGTTGCTTACTCACATTTCCTGATAATCTTTCATAACGAGAAATATGTGCTTTTACTCTTGCGACTAATTCACTTGGACTAAACGGCTTCGTTATATAATCATCCGCGCCTAAACCGAGTCCGCGAATTTTATCTATATCCTCCTTCTTTGCTGAAACAAGTAAAATCGGAATGTCTTTTATAGCACGTATTTGTTTACAAATTTCAAAACCATTCATTTTCGGAAGCATAATATCTAAAATAATTAAATCATAATCTTCCTGTAAAGCCCTTTGTAAGCCTGTTTCTCCAGAATGCTCTACATCAACTTGAAAATCACTAATTTCTAAATAATCTCGCTGTAATTCTGCAATACTTATTTCATCTTCTACTAGTAAAATTCTCTTCATTCTACTCACCACATTCCTGTACTTTTTTCAATGAGAAGAAAATACTTGTACCTTCCCCAAGCTTACTTTCCGCCCAAATTTCCCCGCCATGTTCTTCAACAATTTGCTTCGCTATCGCTAAGCCAAGTCCACTTCCACCTGTGCTAGAATTTCGCGATTGCTCTGCACGATAAAACCGCTCAAATATATACGGCAGCGTATCAGCTTCTATACCTGACCCATTGTCCATCACTTTCACAATAACTTTATTGTTATCACTCAATACTGTTACAGTAATTTTCTTCTCTTCTTTATCCATGTATTTCACACTATTATGAATCAAATTTGATATAACTCTATTTATCTTTTCGCAATCAGCCGTTACATATAGTGGTGATGATTGTAATTGTAAGTAAACTTCTATACCTTCCTCACTTAAATCCATCTGCATCTCTTCTAATAATTCCTGCATAAACACGTTTAACTCTATCGTTTCAAACTGAAAGGGAACTCGATTCAAATCAAGCTTTGAAAACAAAAAGAGCTCATCAATGAGTGTATCCATATGTTTTGCCTTCGTATGAATGGTCGTTAAATACTTATCCATTTTTTCTGGCGTATTTGCGACTCCATCTTTTATGCCTTCTACATATCCAATAATAGATGTAATCGGTGTTTTTAAATCATGAGATATGTTTGAAATGAGTTCTTTTCGATTTTCTTCATACTGTGTTTGCATCTCTATCGACTCTTTTAATCTCTTCCTCATTTCCTCAAACCCTTGATTTAATCGCCCAATCTCATCATAGGATGTAACTGGAATTTGAAAATCTAAATCCCCTTCTTTAATTCTCCCAGTCGCATCTTTCAATACAAAAATTGGTTTTATCACACTTCTTGAGACGAAATAACTTAATAACCCTATGAGTAAAATGGCTAACAGTAAAAGCGATCCGAACAAAATTGGAAATAATTTTTGTGTAAGATCGACAAATGAACTCTGCCTTTTTAGTACAAATATACTCCCTTCTTCATCTCCGGGAAAATAAAAATCAAATTTTACATATCGATAAAATGTATCGCCTAGTTCCGTTGTACCACGACTATTAATATTTGCTGATTCAAATTTCGGAATGGCTTCTTTTAAAGATACACCTTCAAATATTTTTGTAGCATAAGAAATGGTTTCTCCCTTTCTTACAACTATTTTCACACCTTCTTTTTCAAGTGATGAAACGAACGATTCATCTAATAGTTGTGATTGATTTTTCTTTGCCGCTAATTTCAATTCAATATACGTATTCTCTTCTTCTGGCGTAAGCGGCTTTTGAATATAGGAACTTTTATAGAAATTTTTCACTGATTCCAAGTCTCCTGTTATGGAAAAAACAATTAAAAATCCCGCGACTAATATGAGCGTGATGGAAACGAGAATAACAGCGATATAAGAAAATAAAAATCTTGTTTTAATAGACATATCTTACATCCTCACTTTAACAAACCTTGTTATTCATAAGCATAAAAATATATGTTCAAATACTCAAGCGATTTTATAGTAATTTTAGCACCAGTTTATAAAAATTTAATGTTCCTATTTTACAGTTTAAATTAGGATACCGAATTGCTTGCAAAAGGAGGTTGAAATTCCATGTTCAAAAAAACATTAAGCATGATATGTTGCGTAATTTTTTTACAAGGATGCTCACAAGAACAAGAAGTTAAAAAGGAGATGACAAACATGGAGACAGCACTACTAACAGCTACTGAGAAACAAGAAACGAATACTGTTATATCATTACTCAAAAAAGGGGCTGACATAAATATAACGGACAATAAAGGACGTACTTCTCTTATGATTGCTACATACAAAAATGATGTAAAAACTGCAAAAGTGCTTATTGAAGCAGGGGCTGACGTAAATATCCAAGACGATATGAAAAACAATCCCTTTCTATACGCCGGTGCAGAAGGTTACTTTGATATTTTAAAACTAACGATTGATGCCGGTGCAGATCCATCGCTTACAAATCGTTACGGCGGAACAGCTCTTATCCCCGCCTCAGAACATGGCTATATTGATGTTATTAAAGAACTCCTTACGCGAACAACTATTGATGTTAACCATGTAAATAATCTCGGGTGGACCGCTTTAATGGAAGCCATCGTACTAAGTAATGGAAACGAAACACAGCAACAAGTCATTCAGCTTCTTATTGAGCACGGTGCAGATGTAAATATTCCCGACAACGATGGTGTTACCCCGCTAGAGCATGCCCGTGTTCATAACTTTGAAGAGATAGAGAAGATTTTGTTAGCGACAAATAAATAAAAGCTCATTTCCTATAAAAAACGTATCATTTTTAAATCTATTTTTTGCCATTCTCCCCAGTCTATGCTACAGTTATTTCGTCACATAGCTATACAGCTAGACAACTTATATATTTATAATAGGGTGGGAAAAAAACATGAGCAAACCTCGTATTGGAATGATTGGATTAGGTAGTATTGCACAAAAGGCTTACCTTCCAACACTGACAAAGGAAACTGATTGGACTTTTGTGGGAGCGTTTACACCTAATGTTAATAAAAGAAAACAAATTTGCGAGCAATATCGTATTCAAGATTTCGCTAACCTTCAGGCACTCGCTTCAGAATGTGATGCGGCTTTCGTTCATAGTTCAACTGCTACACATTATGAAATCGTTTCTGAACTTCTGAAAAAAGGAATCGATGTTTATGTTGATAAGCCGCTAGCTGCTACTACTGAGCAAGCAGAGAAGCTAGTTGAAATGAGTGAAAAGTATAATCGAAAGTTAATGGTGGGATTTAATCGCCGTTTCGTTCCTATGTACGTTACTGCCAAAGAGCAAGCTAATGATACTTCATGGATTCGAATTGAAAAGCACCGCACAAATAAGGTGGGGCCATATACGTATGACTTTACTATGTTAGATGATTACTTACATATTGTAGATACTGCTCGCTGGTTAGCTAACGATGACCTTAACATCGTTCATAATATGATGCAAATCAATGAAAAGAACGAACTTCTTTACGGACATCATACATATACAACTGCAAATGGACTTTTACTTTCTACGGCGATGCACCGCCATGCAGGTACAAATTTAGAACAAATTGAACTTGTAACGGCAGGTAAAATCATTCGCGTAAAAAATATGAACACATTTGAAATTGAGCAAGAAAACTCCGTTTCACAAAGTAGTTCACCATCATGGGAGACAACGTTAAAGCAGCGCGGATTTGAAGATGCTGTTCATCATTTTATCCAATGTGTACAAGGTGATACACAGCCTATTGTAGATGGATTAGAAGGATTAAAATCTCAACAAATGCTCCAATCTCTACTGCAAGCTGTAAGCAAAAATTAAAACGGATACATTTTTCAGAATTTACTTTCATTCCCATTTCCTCTTTATTTCTATCACAAATTTCTATAGAATATGTTGATAGGAATTATAAATTTCATATTGAATCGTGGAAAGGATGGGATTAACACATGTGGAACGAGTTTAAAAAATTCGCATTCAAAGGGAATGTAATCGATTTAGCTGTCGGGGTTGTAATCGGTGCTGCATTCGGTAAAATCGTTAGTTCTTTAGTTAAAGATATCATCACACCATTACTTGGTATGGTACTGGGCGGCGTTAACTTTACAGATTTAAAACTTACATTCGGTAAATCATCTATTATGTATGGTAACTTCATCCAAACTATTTTTGATTTCTTAATTATTGCAGCTGCTATCTTTATGTTTGTTAAAGTTTTCAACAAACTAACATCTAAAAGAGAAGAAGAAGAAAAGAAAGAAGAACTTCCAGAACCAACAAAAGAAGAAGAAATTCTTGGCGAAATTCGCGACTTACTAAAACAACAAAACTCTTCTAAAGATAGAGCATAACTGAACGGATAAAAAGGCATGCCCCCTCGGGACATGCCTTTTTTTATATGCTATAACGTTTCCGAATTCATATGAATAAATGCAATAATACCTGCAACCATAAGTACCATAATGCTACCTGCAAATAGTGTAATACCCATGAACATTAAACTTGTGCTCATGTCCACTGATACACTTTCAATAAAAATAGAAATTACATACGTGATAAGGGCGATTCCTGCAAGAATACTTCCTGGAACAAATCGCTTTAAGCCATTTTGTTTTAACGTCATATATGCAAAAATAGCAGTCATGCAAAGCGTAATTATCCAAAGAACGATCATCTCTTCTCCCCCCTCACAAGCCTTTTCTTTCTATTATACATGACATTGCCCTATAATAGTTAAATTTGCACTTGTGTGACATATAACAAGGAATCTCCCCCACTGTAGCGAAAGCATTACAACATACACTTACACAATAAGGAGGCTTTCATTTGGAATACACTACCACATGCAATTTGGAGCTATCCGAAAGATTCGATTATGTTACGATTGACTTAGAAAAACAGTTTTTTTGCATCGACGTTGTAAATTTGCAAAGCAATACAGCTGTACTAAAAATATCAATTAACTTGGAAATAGATGAAACAATGGTAGAGGGAAATATAATTCAGTACGATACTTTGTACATAGACACATTATTACAAGGATTAAAATGTATTGCTCAAACATGTATTGATCGCAATTTAAGAAACCAAGAGGAACTGTTCGCATTTTTAGAAGAAAATGCGCCCTAATAATAAATGGTTATTTTTTCTTTTTATTGATATAATTGTTATATAGAAATATTCTTTGTAAGGGAGTGTTCATAATGATTTGGATTTCACTAATCGTATTAGCCTATTTCATCATTCTCGTCCCAATACAGTACAACTATATTAAGATGCTCAAGGAAAAACAGAAAAAAATGAACGTGTCTCAAAATGAACTTTACGACAAAATGTCTTATGAAGAATCCCAAGTACATTATCATTATCAAAGTAACGTATTTACAATACCCGCTTCACTTATCGCGAGTATTGTTTATAAAGTAAAACATTCAGCATAAGGAGATTCTCCCATATGTATGCTGTAAAATTATTATTTGAATCTGTCCATTCAGGTAAACCTAATCCTAGTAAAATTGATGAACATTATGAAGAGAATCACGATACACTTTTTGAAGAAAGTATCATTCTCGTTAAGGCGAACAGTTTAGAGGAAGCTCATGAGCTAGGTGAAAAGATAGCTCTACAGTCTGAAGATACGTACGATAATATGTACGGTGAGCAAGTAACATGGACGTTTAGAAAAGTGTTGCATGTTTTCGAATTAGATGACACACCATTTGAGACAGGAAAAGAATTATATGCACGCTTTTTACATGTTAAGAAAACTGAAAGTGTAGATACAGTAGTTAAACACCATTATCCTGAATATGAATAAAAGCTCACAGCTATCGCTGTGAGCTCTCTTATTCTTACTTCGTTGAATCTCTAAATTGGATACGGTGAGGTAAGATAACTGAGTGATCTTCTACTTTTTCTTTGTTCATATATTTCGTTAGTAGACGCATTGCTACTGCACCGATATCATACATTGGTTGTACAACTGTCGAAAGTTGCGGACGAACCATTAATGCAAGACGTGTGTTGTCAAAACCAAGCACTTCGATATCCGTTGGTACGTTTAATCCCGCGTCTTGTGCTGCGTGGATTACACCTAGTGCCATTTCATCAGAAGATACGAAGATTGCTGTTGGTTTTTCATCCATGCCCCAAAGTCTTTCAAACGCTTCTATACCTGAATCATATGTGTAATCTCCATCAATTATAAGATTTTCATCATATGAAATACCTGCTTCTTCTAAAGCTTTTTTATAACCTTGTAACTTCTTCGCGCTTCCTGCTTTATTAATGAAAGGACCAGAGACGAAACCGATACGTTTATGTCCTTGCTCAATAAAATGCTTCATTGCATCGTAAGCTGCTTGTGTATAATCAATATTTACTGATGACGTTTCATTTTGTTCATCAAATGACGCTGCTAATACAATTGGTACTGGAGATTTTTTGAACTCTTCAACGTGAATATCTGTAATATCTTCACCCATGAAAACAATCCCGTCCACTTGTTTCCCAAGCATCGTATTTAATAAGTGGAACTCTTTCTCTTTGTTCTGGTCAGAGTTACTTAAAATGATGTTATATTTGTACATTGTTGCGATATCTTCAATTCCACGAGCAAGTTCTGCATAAAACGTATTTGAGATATCAGGAATAATAACACCCACTGTAGTTGTCTTCTTACTTGCTAGTCCACGTGCTACCGCATTCGGGCGGTATCCTAAACGATCAATTGCTTCTAATACTTTCTTTCTTGTTGTAGGCTTTACATTTGGGTTACCATTCACAACGCGTGATACGGTAGCCATTGAAACATTTGCTTCACGCGCTACATCATAGATTGTTACGTTCATCTCTTCGCACACTCCTTCTATTTATGTTATCTATTTTTATGTATCGGTTCACTTGAATGAAAAAAAGACATCAACTCTATTTGCAGATGCCAACAATCGTCCCGAGTTCTTCCTTTTACTAATGATACGCTAAAAACACAGGGTCATACAATATTTTCCCGCAAAAGTTTCGAAAAAATTCGCTTCTTTTCTCGTATTTTCGTATTTTTTATGCAAAAAAGGTCAATTTTTGTAAAAAAGCTATGTAACAAGCCTACATAGACTAAGAAATCTTTTTATAATTTACTTCCGAATGCTTTTAATTCTTTCATAAACTCATTGAATTCTGGAATGTCCATTTGCTACGCTTCATCTGATAATGCAACTACTGGGTCTGGATGTACTTCAGCCATAATAGCAAAAGCACCAATTGCCATAGCCGCTTTTGCAAACGGTAATAGAAGGCCACGTCGCCCTGTAGAATGCGTTACATCGACAACAACAGGTAAATGTGTTTCTTTCTTTTAAATTGGCACAGCGGAAATATCAAGCGTATTACGCGTTGCTGTTTCATATGTGCGAATACCACGCTCACATAAAATGATAGTACCATTCCCCTCTGCCATACTATATTCTGCTGCATTAATAAATTCTTCAATTGTTGCTGATAAACCACGCTTTAATAATATTGGTTTATTTACAGCACCAGCTGCCTTTAACAGTTCAAAGTTTTGTATATTGCGAGCGCCAATTTGAATAACATCAACATAATCTGACACTTTAAAGAAGGCACTGAAAGAGTCTATTTCATAAGAAAAAAGAGGTCATTCTCTACTATGTACAGGTAATGACCTCCTTTCTTCTTTCAACATCTTTAGGAAATTCGAAATGTTTTTCTCGAAGTATTCACTTTTTCAGTAGCCTCAGCTTAAAAACTGTCTTTTCATTATAAGAAAGAAACAAACGGTTTATCGCTGTTCTTCTCTTTTATAATAACAGCCTCGATTTTATTCTCGGACTTTATTTGTAATTGAACTTTAGCATCTTTAGGAAATTGTTCTAACATACTTTGAGCAGCCGTTTGAGAGAGTGCCATTAATTCTGACTTACCGTTATATTTAACGACAATATCCATCTTTAATTTATCCATCTTATTTTGCTTATAAGAAATCTTAGCATTAACAGGGATATAATCTCCTGGAGAAAATGCCTTCATTGCTTTAGAAAAATCCTTTAGCTTATCATTATCTTCTCCATGTGCCCCCTCAAATTCTTGAGAAGGATACGAATACGACTTTTCATCAATAGTATCCCAATTTCCAAGATTAGTCTCGTTCTTTTGAACAGTAGCGCTTGAAATATAAGTACCATTCTTTAAAGAACTTGTACTTTCTTGCTTAAATATAGCAAACGTAATTGGAGATTTGTTATATTTATCATTTTTATTAATAGCTTCTATAAGCCCCTTAGCGACTTCAGTACCTTTAGAAATAGCTTCCTCATTAGATACACTTGAAGACATAGATAAACCAATAACAACGCCAGATAAGCTTAGTTCATTTGAATTTTGTTTGCCGAAGTAGTCCTGTTCTATAATATTAGTCAAAACTGGTACTTCTTGTTTCGTAACTAATTCATCAATTGTTTTCTCTGGAATATATTGATTTAATTGTAATACGTAATTTTCTGTATCGAATTGTTTTGAAGCAATATCCATTAAACCATTTTCATATTCTGCTAAATCTAGTTTAGAATTAGTTTTAACATTAACTGTATTAATTACCTTTTGTTCTTTTAAAGGAATAACAGTTCTATAGTAATCCTTAGAAACAGCAGTTCTTGGAATCATACTTTTTTCTTTCGTATCTTTCTGTACAACTTCATCCTTCTTCTCAATAGTATTATTGCTGCAAGCCCCCAGTAATAAACTTAAGCTTGCGATGCATAATGCCATTTTCTTCATTGCTTAAAACCCACTTTCAAAAGTCAATTTACTTAGTTTTAAAGTATCTCTAGTGTACCACTAAATATATTGCAACAAAATAAAAAAGAAGCAAGCCCTTCGCTTGCCTCTCCCTATTTTACATTCTCTTCTAAAGCTTCTTTTTTAATATTCCAGTGCGATGTATGCCATACTACCATTCCATCTTTTATGTATAACACTTGCGGAGATTCATGCTTAATGCTGTACTGCTCTGCAACATGGTTCGAAACATCTCTCGCCTCTTGTACGTATAAGTAATATGCTGGCACTTCTCTTTCTTCACCGCAATACGCTTGAAACTCAGTATATGCACCGTGACTAATTGGGCATGTCGTACTATGCTTAAAAAGAACGTAAGGCTCGTTCTTTTCTACTAACGCTTCAAGTTCTTCAATCGTTTCAATCTTCATCATACTCATCGTTACTCACCTCTCATGCGAAGTCTAGAGCGCTTCTCTCTCTTTTCAGCCTTCTGCTCAGCTCTCTCAAGTTTACGCTCTTCTTTTTCAACCTTTTTCTCTTGTCTCGTAGTACGGTAATGGTTGTATACTTCAATTGCTGCACTGCTCCACTGTACAACTTGTGCCACTTTATCTGCATTATTTTCAATTTCGTCCGTAACAGACTCTGAAACGTTGCGAAGCTTCGTATTTAAAGAGTGGATCGTCGTTCCGATTCCATCCACACCTTCTACTACTTTATTTAGCGACTGTGACTTCTGTTGAATATCATCAGCTAACGCATTTGTCTTATGTAATAATTGCTCCGTCTCTACGCTTATTCCTTGCATTTGCTTTTCTAAACCTTCTAACGTGCTCGCAACGTTTTCTAACGTCTTCTGAACCGATAACAACGTTCTGCATACATACACTACTAATACTGCGAAAGCAACCGCGATAATAGCCGCACTTACATATAGAAGAACTTGCATTTCATCACTTCCTTTATCTTTTTCATACTTTCTCCCATTATACAATCATTTTCCGTTTCATTCTAATCCCTATCTTTCCATTAGAATTTTCATACTTATTCGTTAACTTTAACATAAATGATTCAACAAATTCCACTAAGTAGGTTACAATAGGAGAGGTTACATAATTAGTAGGGAGGCTTTACATATGAAAGATCCACGCATTGAAAAGTTAGCATACAATTTAATTAACTACTCTATTCGTTTACAAAAAGGCGAAAAAGTATTAATTGAAAACTTTGGCTTACAAAAAGAACTTGTAACTGCACTTGTAAAAGAAGCATATGCAGCTGGTGGTTTCCCATTCGTTTCTTTAAAAGATCATCAAGTAGATCGCTCTTTATTAATGGGTGCTACTGAAGAACATTTCGAACAAATCGCTGCATATGAAGCGAGCGTAATGAAAGATATGGACGCTTATATCGGCCTTCGCTCTGGTGATAACATTAACGAACAAGCTGACGTTCCAAGTAAACGTATGAAAGTTCACGGCCAAACAATTGGCAAAAAAGTTCATAGAGACATCCGTGTTCCGAAAACACGCTGGGTTGTTCTTCGCTACCCAAATGCTTCTATGGCGCAGCTTGCTAAAATGAGCACAGAAGCTTTCGAAGACTTCTACTTCGAAGTTTGTAACTTAGACTACGGTAAAATGGATAAGGCGATGGATAGCCTTGTTACATTAATGAATAAAACAGATAAGGTTCGCTTAACTGGCCCTGGAACTGACTTAACATTCTCTATTAAAGACATTCCAGCTATTAAATGCTCGGGTCATTTAAACATTCCAGATGGTGAAGTATACTCTGCACCAGTTCGCGATTCTGTTAACGGTACAGTTTCATACAATACACCATCTCCTTACAACGGTTATACATTTGAAAATGTACAACTTAAATTTGAGAACGGTCAAATCGTTGAAGCAACTGCAAATGATACAGAGCGCATTAACAAAATCTTCGATACAGACGAAGGCGCGCGTTTCGTTGGTGAGTTCGCAATCGGCGTAAACCCATACATCTTACATCCAATGGGAGACATCCTATTCGATGAAAAAATCGATGGCAGCTTCCACTTCACACCTGGACAAGCTTATGATGATGCATGGAACGGCAACAACTCTAACATTCACTGGGATTTAGTATGCATTCAGCGCCCTGAATACGGCGGCGGTGAAATTTACTTCGACGACGTATTAATCCGTAAAGACGGACGCTTCGTTGTAACTGAACTAGAAGCTTTAAACCCAGAGAACTTAAAATAATGAAAAACGCTCGGAATTTTCTCCGAGCGTCTTTTTATTAATATTGTAATAAATCTTTCGCCACATCTTCTGGCACTTTAAAACTCATTTTCTTATTTTTCATTTCAACTTCGACATAAGGGACATCTTTATATACTGTCATAGTACCAATTTCATGTAACTCTTTTTTATCTTTACCCGAATCCAATAATTTCGGTGTATCCTCTTGATACATTTTAAACGTTTTCCCTTGCGGAGTATCTAAAGGAGCCGATTCCATTTCCCACTCATCCATTTTGATTGATTCAAACAACTTTGTGATTTCTTTCTTATCGGTAATTGTTTTTTTATCACTCGAATCAATAAGCGATTCAATTTCAATTTTTTGTGCCTTTTCTAAACTAACATCAGACTTCTCTTTCTTCGCACTACATCCTATTAAAAGAATGGATGCAGTTAGCAGAAACAAAAACAACATATAGATCTTTTTCATTTCTAATCCCCCTACTTTATATGGAGCTATTTTTCTCGCTTTTTGTATGCTGAAAATGAAAATAAAATAAAAGCGTCACTGCGATAGTACCTATTAATATTGGGACATATAAGGGCAGATCCCATTTCATATATACTCTAGTGCAACCAACAAGCACAAACAAAATTTCCAAACAAAACAAAAGTTTTACATATTTCATTTCTTACCTACCATTTCTATTTTCACATATGGATTTTCTTTCGCGATAAGCGCCAAAAATTCATCCGGATCTTGCGGCATCGCAATCATATGTACTTTATATGCATTCGTTGTAATCTCAAATGATTTTCCAACTTGACGAATAACTCTTATATCTTTTAATACAACGTCGTCATTTAAAATTCCGTATTTTAAAATACCATTTTCTACTTTATGTTTTTTAATGAACATTTCCCAAACGAGAGGGACATTTACAATAAAACATAATCCCATCCCAATTAGAGCTGAAGCCCAATCCCCTTTTCTTGTAAAGAACATAACTATTGGATATATCACCATAAAAGCTAACGTTATACTAACGAAAATTATTCCTAACTTACTTCTCTGAATTGGAAAGTTCATACCCACACCCCTAATCCAAATTATACCATCATTTCCATTTTAGTTCATAAAAAAAGATCATTTATGAATGACCTTTTTAAACAGTATACCTATAAAATTTCTTATCTACCTCTAGCACTGGAAAACTTTTTGGCAACTCTTCTATACTCACGCTTTGAAAACCATTCTTTTCGTAGAAACGGTGTGCTGCTAGAAATTTAACTGTTGTTCCTAAATAAATGTCTTCCAAGTTCTTTTCTTTCGCCCAAGAAATTGCCGTTTGAAGTAGCGTATGTGATGCGCCCCATTCTTTTCCGCGGAACTCTTTCTTCACGAACATTTTTCTTAGCGCTACTTGATGCTTTCCAATATCTAATAAAGCTACCGTTCCAACTACTTTCCCATCATAAGTTGCTACCCAAAAATTTCCGTTGTCCCTTTGATAGAACGTTTCTATTTCAAGTAAGTCCGGCTGCTCTTCTTTCGTAATAGGGACATTGTACTCTTTTCGCTGAATATGAACGATAAGATCTACTACTTCCTCTTGAAACATACTTTCATACGGAATAATACAAATCTTCTCGTTCATCGAATCTTCTTCCATTCTGAAGCTAGTAAACTATACACAGCGATATCTTGGAAATGATCATATATCCATTCTTCATCTCTTAAAATACCATCTAATTTAAAACCTAAACGTTCTGGAATCGCACGACTTTTCGCATTTTCAACACCGCAACGAATTTCAATTTTATTCAGCTTTAAATTATCAAATGCGTAATGAAGCACAGTCTTCACACTTCGCGTCATAATACCTTTCGCGCCAGCATCTTCTGCAAGATAATAACCAAGACTCGTAGCTTTCTTACCCCAGCTCACCGGATGAATCCCCACCATCCCAACGAGCTTTCCTTTATAACGTATGCCAGCTTCAAACCCATCGCCCTCTGCAAATTTCTTTAACCACATCGGAAAAATCTCATTATACGCATCAGCTGATTTCGTCCCATCTACCCATGGAAGCCATCTTCTTAAATGATTACGATTTTGATCTATTAATTCATATAGTCCCTCTTTATGATGTTTTTCTAATAGTTGTAGTTCGATTTCTTCATCTACTCGAAGTGTGAACATATTTTTTAGCTCCTTTTAGTTTTCTTATTATTCTAACATTTAAAACTAAAGAAATGCACCATAATATATCAACGTTTTTTGAAATATATCGGCTTACCAACTAGATTCGACAACGCTGTACACCCACAACAGCACAAAAAAGACGCACAGCCATAGCTATGCGTCTTTTTTCTTACTTCTCTGCAACTTGAACTTCTTTTACGTAAGCTGCTTCGAATTTTTGGATGTCACCTGCGCCCATGAAAATAAGAACGCCGTTTTTATGTTTCTTTAACACATCCGTTGTTGTATCTGTAATTAGTTCTGCGCCATCGATACGTTTTTGCAGATCTTCAATTGTTAATTCACCTTTGTTTTCACGTGCTGATCCGAAAATATCACATAAGTATACTTGGTCAGCTTTACTTAAGCTTTCCGCGAACTCATCTAAAAATTTCTCTGTACGTGAGAATGTATGTGGTTGGAATACAGCGACAACTTCACGCTCTGGATGTTTTTGACGAGCTGCTTCAATCGTTGCATTAATTTCTGTCGGATGGTGTGCATAGTCATCAATGATAACTTGTTCTCCCATTGGCTTTTCATTAAAGCGACGTTTTACGCCTTCAAAAGTTGTTAGCTGATGCTTAACTGCTTCTACATCAACGTTTTCATAATGGCAAAGCGCGATTACTGCTAATGCATTTAATACGCTGTGATCGCCGTATCCTGTAATTTTGAACGTGTCATAATACGTATTACGAACGAATACATCGAATATAGTACCATCAGTTCTCTTTTGAATGTTACGTGCTTGGAAATCATTATCTTCTCCAAATCCATAGAAAATAACAGGTACTTTCGCTTGAACTTTTTGAAGTTCTTCATCATCACCACATGCAATAATACCTTTTTTCACTTGCAATGCCATCTCTTGGAATGCATTAAATACATCATTGATGTCTGCAAAGTAATCTGGGTGATCGAAATCGATATTTGTCATGATTGCATAGTCTGGATAGTAAGACAAGAAATGACGACGATACTCACAAGCTTCAAATACAAAATACTTACTATTTTCTACCCCATGCCCCGTTCCATCTCCAATAAGGTATGATGTTGGGTGTGCACCTTGCATTACATGGGCTAACAAACCAGTTGTTGATGTTTTTCCATGTGCACCAGTTACAGCAACACTTGTGTACTGATTCATAAGATCACCTAAGAAGTGATGGTAACGATGTGCTGGGATATTTAATTCTTTTGCTGCTACGATTTCTTCATGCGTATCAGGAAATGCATTTCCTGCGATAATCACTTGTCCTTCTTTAATATTATTCTTATCAAAAGGAAGGATGGAAATACCACGCTTTTCCAATGCTGTTTGTGTAAAGAAACGCTTTTCATAATCAGACCCTTGAACAGTATGCTTCATGTCATGAAGAATTTGTGCTAATGAACTCATTCCTGTTCCTTTAATTCCTACAAAATGGTAAACTGTCATCTTAAAGAACCTCCAACATTTCGAACTAATACAACGGCCTATCTATAAGACAGTATATGAATCTTTTCTTATTTTGGTAATCATCATACATTTCTGATGCAGTGAATTTCTTTTTATATTCACTTATCAGTGATAAACTCGTACGTACTTCTTTTATGTCCATAACACATTTATTATAGCAAAAAACAAGCCGCTATACTATGATAACAGAAAAACTGATAGGGTCAATCACCTATCAGTTTTTCTCGCTTTTACATATCTTCTTTTGTTTCTAATTGAACACGCTCTAGACGTGAATTTGGACGGTATTTACGACCAGCTTTTGCTTCTGGTTTTCCATTTAATTCTACGTTATCACCAGTAAAACCAATATTCATTTTTAATAAGCTACTTCCTACTCCGTATATATCGACAGGAACATTTTGAGCTTCAAATTCACGAATACGCTTCTCATCAAACCCACCAGTTACAACGATATCTACATGTTGGAACCCTTCCTCATCAAGAGCCTTACGAAGTGCAAATACAAGTGATGGATTTACACCACGTGGATCGAATGTTCCAAGTACTTCTGGGTGACGAATGAAGTATTGATCAATCATTGTGCGAGACGTATCGACACGTACACCTTTTAATGTTGATCCAAATTCACGCGCTACGCGAAGTGCATCTGTGATGACATCATTGTTATAATCAATTAGTACGACTAATTCATCTTCTGGGAATTTTTTATGATATGCCTTTGCAGCTTCAACAACATCACCATTAAACATTTGAATTAAAGCGTGAGGCATCGTCCCCATACCACTTCTGCCCCACCATTCATTCATTGCATGCGTCGCTTGCGCGCTCATACCTCCGATGTATGCCGCATAGCCGTCACCAGCTTGTTGCGTATAATGATCGTCACGATCTCCCATGAAAATAACCGGTTTTTCTTTATCTACACTACGTGCAGCTTGGACAACGTTATATACGTTTGTCGCAACTGATGTACGACGAGCTAAAATCCCATCAATTACACCTTCTAAAAAGCCGAAGTATTCATAAGGACCATGAATTGTTAAAACTGTTTCAAATGGACTAATATTATCGCCATCCTTTAAAGAATGAATTTCTAATTCCTCAGGATTTTTGGCAAATGTTTGTAGCAATGCGATTACCTCATCTGCTCCGCAAAGAACTGCATGTTCTTTTTGAAAAAACTGCATTGTTACAACGCTTTTCGGGCGAAATTCTTCAATGATTTCTCTAGTTTTTAAAAAGTAAACGGCAGAGAACCAGCCTTCTCCAACACGTTCATCAAATTTAAATGTTTTATTTGTTAGTCGATTTATTTCACCTTTTAATTTTAATTCAATTTCTTTCATGTCGCTTTACTCCCTACTTTACTATCCAACATTTTCTATTAGTATACAGCAAAACCGTTTCCTATACATTTGTTTCCTGCATAGCAGCGAATTCATCCTCAGAAATAAGGACATCTCTCGGTTTCGTTCCTCTTCCTTCAGAAATAATCCCTTGCGACTCCATCTCTTCAATTAGACGTGCCGCGCGATTATAACCTATGCGGAATTTTCTCTGTACAGAAGATGTGGACGCTCCCCCTTGCTCTACAACAAATTGACATGCATCAAAAAATAGTTCATCTTCAGACTCACTCTGCTCTGATTTTGCTAATAAATCCTCTTGCTTAAATAAGTAGTTTGGCTTCATTTGCTTTTTCACATGATCAACTGTTCTTTCAATCTCATCATCTGATACGTATACACCTTGTACACGAACAGGCTTAGAGGTGCCGTTTCCTAAAAATAGCATATCACCACGACCAAGTAACTTCTCCGCGCCCCCAATATCGATAATCGTACGCGAATCAACTTGAGATGATACTGTAAACGCAATACGCGTTGGAATGTTTGATTTAATTAAACCTGTAATAACGTCTACAGATGGACGCTGCGTCGCAACTAATAAGTGAATACCACAAGCACGCGCTTTTTGTGCAATACGACAAATCGCTTCCTCCACATCACCAGGAGCAACCATCATTAAGTCCGCTAACTCGTCAATGACAATTACAATATAAGGTAATGTCTCACCTGGGATTTCTCTACCACTTACAATCGTATTGTAACGAGTTAAATCACGAGCACCAGCATGAGCAAACAATTCATAACGACGTTCCATCTCTTCAACCGCCCACTTTAACGCAGCTGTAGCTGCTTTTACGTCAGTAATAACAGGTGCTACAAGATGTGGAACAGAATTGTATGGTGCAAGCTCAACCATCTTCGGATCAATTAGTATCAACTTCACTTCATGCGGCTTCGCTTTATATAAAATGCTCGTTAAAATCGCGTTAATGCACACACTTTTCCCTGAACCAGTTGCACCCGCAATAAGTCCATGTGGCATTTTTCGAATATCCGTTACAATTGGATCACCGGAAATATCAAGCCCCAGCGCAACTGTAAGCGGTGATTCACTCTTTGTAAATACAGGACTTCTTAAAATTTCACGCAGGAATACTGGCTTACTTTCCTTGTTTGGAACTTCAATTCCAATTGCACTCTTCCCTGGAATTGGCGCTTCAATTCGAATATCTTTCGCAGCTAAACTTAACTTAATATCATCACTTAAATTTGTAATTTTATTTACTTTCACACCTGGGTCTGGTTGTACTTCAAAACGAGTTACCGCCGGCCCTTGTGACACATTAATAACATGTGCTCCAACATGGAAATTATTAAATGTCGTATTTAATAATTCTTCCTGTTCTTCTAGCCACTCCGTATTATCTAATGCTGCCTGCTGTGGAATTGACAACAACGTTAATGGCGGAAGTTCATACTTCGGTGGCGCTTGTAGTACGTTGCGCATATCATTCTCTTTTTGATTTACAACATATGCTTTCTCTTGTACTTCCGTACTTGAAATTGACTCTTGTACTTGTCCAGCCACCACTACTTGTTGCATCGGTTTTTCTTCCACTTGCGGTTCCACTACCACTTGCTGCATCGGTTTTTCTTCCACTTGAGCTTCTACTACCACTCGCTGCATTGGTTTTTCTTCCACTTGGGCTTCTACTACCACTTGCTGCACTGGACTTTCTTCCACTTGCGGGTCTACTACCACTTGCTGCACTGGTTTTTCTTCCACTTGCGGGTCTACTACCACTTGCTGCACTGGTTTTTCTTCCACTTGCAGGTCTACTACCACTTGCTGCATTGGCTTTTCTTCTGCTTGTGGTTCTACTACCACTTGCTGCACTGGCTTTTCTTCCACTCGCTCACTGACAGTTGATTGCATTACGTTCGTTCTTGCCGCATGTCTTTCCATTAATTTCTTTCTATCCTGCTTTAACATGACAACATTAAATGGGACATGACGTTTTTTCTCACGTTTCGGTTCTTCTATTTGTAAAGCAGGCTGTTCTTCAGCAACTTGCTTCTTTTCTTCCGCTTCTTCAATTAAAACGTTCGCAAAGTTTTGAACATCTTTCTTTGTTTGCTCATCCGTTTCTGAAACTGGTACGAATACTTCACTTTCTTCCTTGAACGTAATTGTTTCTTGTTGAGAAATCACTGGTTGCTCTGCAACTGGTGTATTTTCCACTAAATCTGTATTCATCGTTTCTTCAATTACTGTTTCTTGAGAAATTGGTTCTTCTTCCTTAGTACCCTCTAACTCCGCAACTTCTTCTGTCGCTTCCTCAGATTTCTCTAATTCCACAACTTCTTCTGCTTCTTTAGATTCCTCTAATTCCACAACTTCTTCTGTCGCTTCCTTAGTTTCTTCTAATTCCACTACTTCTTCTGTCGCTTCCTTAGCTTCTTCTAATTCCACTACTTCTTCTGTCGCTTCCTCAGATTTCTCTAATTCTGCAACTTCTTCTGTCGCTTCCTTAGTTTCTTCTAATTCCACTACTTCTTCTGTCGCTTCCTCAGATTTCTCTAATTCTACAACTTCTTCTGCTGCTTCCTCAGCTTCCTCTAATTCCACAACTTCTTCTGTCGCTTCCTCAGCTTCCTCTAATTCTGCAACTTCTTCTATTGCTTCCTCAGCTTCCTCTAATTCTGCAACTTCTTCTATTGCTTCCTCAGTTTCTTCTAATTCCACAACTTCTTCTGTCGCTTCCTCAGTTTTCTCTAATTCCACAACTTCTTCTGCTGCTTCCTCAGATTTCTCTAATTCTACAACTTCTTCTGTCGCTTCCTCAGCTTCCTCTAATTCTGCAACTTCTTCTATTGCTTCCTCAGTTTCTTCTAATTTCACAACTTCTTCTGTCGCTTCCTCAGGTTTCTCTAATTCCACAACTTCTTCTGCTGCTTCCTCAGATTTCTCTAATTCTACAACTTCTTCTGTCGCTTCCTCAGATTTCTCTAATTCCACAACTTCTTCTGTCGCTTCCTTAGCTTCTTCTAATCCCACAACTTCTTCTGTCGCTTCCTTAGATTTCTCTAATTCCACAACTTCTTCTGTCGCTTCCTTAGCTTCTTCTAATTCCACAACTTCTTCTGTCGCTTCCTCAGATTTCTCTAATTCCACAACTTCTTCTGCTGCTTCCTCAGGTTTCTCTAATTCCACAACTTCTTCTGCTTCCTTAGCTTCTTCTTCAAAAGCATCTGATATTTCTATAGTAATTGTTTCTTCAAGCTTTTCATCTGCTTTTACAATCACTACATCTTCTAAGGTTTCTTCTTCGACTTGATTTGCTGCAACTTCAGCAACAGTTTCTTCTATTTCTGTATTACATTCATTTTCTTCTGTTAATATCGAATACACATGCTCTACTTTAGAATCTATTGACTCTTCTTGTAAAGTTTCTTCGTTATCTTCTGTAGATGATAACGCCACTACATCTTGCTCCTGCTTCAAGGCTTGTACAATTGTAGCCTCTTTTTCCACATGCTGTCCTACTGTTTTATGAAGCAAATCATCACTTAGGCTTTCTTCTAATGAAGGGGCTTGACGTTCAACTTCGTAACCGTTTTTCTCTAACCATGTATCCACAACCGATTTTTCTTCTACTTTATTACTTCGTTCGTTCACTCCGTTCTTAACAGATGAACTTCCTTGTAGAACTCCCGAAAAGTCAGATAATGTATATCCCTTTTTCTCTAACCATGCGTCAACAACAGCTTTTCCTTCAACAGATATTTCAAGATCTTCTCTTACCTTTTCTTCCTCCTGCACAACCTTCGTTTCTACTGAAGGACGGTTATATCCATAAATCGGAGAAATCATTTCTGTTGGACGAAATGGTCTACGGTTACTTTCTTGCGACGGTACGAATGCTTTTTTTACGACAGGCTCTGGTTCCGGTTCATATTGCAATTCCGGTTCCTCATATGTAGGTGCTTCTGTTTCCACATACGGTCGTCTGCTTCTTTCCACTTTTATTCCTCTTTGAGTAGGCTGTTCTTCATATGCTCCTCTTTGAATAGGTTGTTCTTCAAAGTTAGGCAGTTCTCTTACATCCTCCTCATCGAAGCCATTATCTGGTATTAATGGAAAACGACATTTCCCTGCATTCCGACTTGCCATTTGTGCTTCTCTTGCTTCAGTGTAGTGGTTTACACGAGGAATTTTCGGCTGACTTTCAATTTGTGCCGGTACTTCTTTATTCATCACTGTTTTTTCTTCCTCTTTGTTAAACAGCTTTTTCATCCAATCTAACATGTTTACCACTCTTTCTACTAAATAGTAACATCCTTTATTGTATCAGCATTCGGCAAAAAGTGCAGGTAAAATTAAGCATATTAGTTTTATCCATAATATTCTAATTCACGATTGTTTTTCATATAGAAAAACGAGGTCTTACATGTAAGACCTCGTTTAATCTTTACCCTTCCGATATTCATCCACACTATCCGTTACACTTTGCAATAAGGAATTTACATACTGTGGGTCAGATAATTTTTTGTCTTCTTCAGGGTTTGACATAAATCCAAGTTCTAATAGTACTCCTGGAACTTTTGACCAATTAAATCCAGAAAGATCATCCCGAAATTTAATTCCATTTACTTTCACTTGATGATTCTCTCTCATTTTATTTACTATCGTTTGAGAGATTTGAAGACTTTCAGCATAAATCTCTTTCGTATACGGACTTCCTTCTGCCGGTGTCAATACAGCAAATCCACTTTGATTTGGATTTTCAGAACCATCTGCGTGAAGGCGCAAAAATAAATTCGCTTTATGATCATTCGCGAATGTTGCTCGTTCCTTATTACTTATATCAACCTCATGTGACGTTCTCGTCATCAATACTTGTATACCTTTTGCTTCCAGTTTTTCTTTCAATATAAAAGCCATCTCTAATACAAGAACTGATTCCCTCTTTTTCGTTACAACCCCCGCTGTTCCGTCTGTTACTTTATATTTTTGCGTAGTTGCTCCTGGACCAATTGCCTCTAAATTTAAATTCGCTTTTTGTTGATGCCCTGGATCAATAACGACGAGAAACTTTTCTTGTTTTTCATTACTCTCTACTTTTTGTTCATTATTTTGTACTGGTTGCTCAGTTGGCTGCAGCGGCGTAGTTTCCTCTTTCTTTTCCTCGGCCGGCACTTCCTCCTGCTTATGTTCCACTTGCTCATTCGTTTGAATTGCTTGCGGTTGTTCTTTCTTTTCTTGTTCTTCTTGCTGCTTTTCTACCGGTGCGTCTTCCTTATTATCTTTGTTTTTTTCTTGTATAGAAGATGTTGTTTCTTTTTTCGGCTCTTCTTGCGAACAACCTCCCATATATATTCCAATGACTGCAATAGCGCTCATTATTTTTATATACTTCATTTTTCTCTCCTATCACTTTGCACCGGTCTCAAAGTTTTTCTTATAATTGTTTTATAATTTCATCCATATTTCCAATATGAACGGGTTGCCACGTTTCTGTACCACGCTCTGCGGTATAGACTAGATAAGCATCATCAGCTACATTTACGAAAACAGGATCCCCCATATCCGTTTCATATCCGATAACAATCCATTCCTCTTTCCATTTTCCACTTTCTTCACTTATTAATGAATTTTTATGTTTATCATATCGATAACCGATTTGTCCTTTTTCTAATTCATTTTCGCTAAACACATATATTTCATAGGAACCTAGTTCGATATCTTGCTGTTTTGAAGTTTCAATTCGTTTCAGAAGTTCTGCAATTTTTGGTTGTTGTTTCATACGTCTACCCCCTTCTTTTTTCTAAATTTTACCTAATCCATTTTTGAAATACAATATAGATTTTGAGAGGAAACGTTACAATCCTAGAAATTTCGTACAAAAAAAATAGCCTCACATATGCGAGACTACTTTTTCTAACATCAATTAAAATTTAAATTCTTGTCCAACTTCAAAGCTATCTTCTAATACAAGAATACCTTTTTCTTCTGGAGCATCTGGAAGCTCTAATTCACGTGCAGAGCAAATCATTCCAGAAGAAGGAACACCGCGAAGTTCAGCTGGTTTAATTAACATACCACTCGGCATTACAGCACCGATTTTTGCAACAACAACTTTTTGTCCTGCATCAACGTTTGGTGCACCACATACGATTTGTAATGTTTCTGTACCGATTTCTACTGTACAAATGTTTAATTTATCAGCATTTGGATGCTTCTCTTTTTCAGCTACATAGCCTACAACAAATTTCGGCGTGAAATCAGCTTCTACTTTTTCTTCAAAGCCATTCTTCGCTAAAATTCCGTTAATTTTTTCAACAAACTCTTTCGTTAATGTAACGTTTCCGTTGTCTGTTACTTCTACATAAGAAGACGCATTAAAGATGTTGAATCCTGCTGTTACGTTGCTTTCACGATCGTATACGCGAGCAACATCTCCTTTGCGGTCAAATGTACGGTTTTCTAAAGTAATATCTTGTAAGGTAACAATTAAAGTGTCACCAATTCCTTCAAGGTTGTAAAAAACGTTCACTTCGTTCATCCTTTCTCTTTTCCATCTGTCTTCTTCCGATTCTTCGCTAAAATAAAGATTGGTTCAAAGTCCCCATCTTCATATACGAATGAAAGTGATGTAATCGGAACATGCCCTTCGGCAAAAAATTTCATTGTCATTTGTGCAATAATATCATAACCGATTTCGTTGACGATATCAGCAATAATTAATACATCTTGGTGAGGAACTGCAACAACCATATCACCAGAGATCTTTTCACGCATCGAGTGTAGTAACGATTCGTTTAAAATACGACTCGCATCGTATCCATCATTTGTGTTTAAAAAGTAGAATGTATTACCTGCTACTGTCTCCTGCTTAAATTCATAGCCTAATGAGCGAGCATTAAATAATGCCATTTCACGTACTTGTTCCTCTGTAAGCTCTAATTTTTGCAATAAGCGCTCATCAATTAATCGATATGTTTTATTAGAATCTAGCGCATAGTAAATACGTGTTTCCGCCGTATGGTCCGTCATAATAAACGGATTTCCTTCTTCTGATTGTTTCGGGAAAGAAGTAGAGCGAATAACAGGTAAAATTTTCGCCGTGCTATTTTCTTCTTTATGCATTGCAATTAGCGCTTCTTGTACGTAATAAGCGACCTCTTCAATTGCTTTTTCTTTGTTCACTTCCCATTTTGCAACTACTCCTGGAAGTGATACGTTAATACCTTTTTTCGAGTCTGTTTGTTCAATACGAAGAACTTCTTTCTCGCTATCATAATGAAAGTCCCATTCTGTTCGAGATAATTTCTTCATTAACTCGTCTTTCATCTTTTTACTTGTCATTTTCATCTCTTTTTCCTCCCTTCCAAAAAAATAACCTCCCCCGCGAAGGTAGAGGTTGTTTTTACAATTCAATTGGCTAATTGTCTTATTTTAAACCTTCAATAAACTCTTCGATTTGCTCTTGTGTTTTACGATCTTTATTTACATAGCGTCCAGTTTCTTCACCTTTATTGTACGCTACAAAGCTTGGAATGCCAAATACGTCTACTTTCACGCATAAATCAATAAATTCATCACGATCTACATAGTAAAATGAGAAGTCACTATACTTCTCTTCCACTTCTGGCATAAATGGATCAACGAAACGGCAATCTGGGCACCATTCTGCTGAGAACATGAAGACTACATTCTCTTCATTTTTTAATTCTTGGAATTGTTCCATGCTTTCTAATGATTTCATCTATATTTCCTCCTCTAACGAGTGCACTTTTTCACACTATAATCTTTTCTTTATACTACCATACATCGCGCATGGTGCAAGGTTTATGCTTGCTTTTCATCATACTTATATTGCCCAACAAGTAACTTAACAACGTGTACAAATAATTCCGTTCGGTCGACATAATCATCTGTAAAAATACCGATAGCACCTTCGTGACTACGAATATCTTTTCGCTCTACAAACTCTTCCATCACTTCACTTAGCTCTTTTCCTTCTTCAAGCGGTGCTAAAAAATCGTCTGGTAACTTAATACGCGCCCCGCCCGCAACAAATGTTTTACCTTCAATCGTCGCTAAAGCACCCCAGTTACACATAAATAACCCATGCTCCGTTTTCATAACGCCGCCTTCTAGCCCAATGCCGATATGAGCTGCACCTTCCTGCAATGCTCTCTTCGCTCTATTTACTGCTCCTTGCATCGTCTCTTCATCTGAAAAAGGCTGATTTGCTACTCCTGATGGAACAGAAAGAGATGTAATTTCAGCATCTTCCCAAACCTTCTCCACAGCCCCAACCTTCGTCTTATTCTTCGATCCAACTACTACCTTCATTTCATTCACCTCTATATAAATTCATCATTCTATCCTAATACTAGCCTCGAACACCAAATCAGTCTTCATGACTGAGATTTATACCGTAGTGCGCCTGACCGCACACACGCATCTCTGTGTCATCTCTCCCACCTAAAAAAAGAAAAGGTTTTCCAAAAACAGCCTTCCTCTCTCTTCCTATCCAAGGTCTTAATACACCATTCGAGCACCAACTAGGCACTGACCGCTCCCATTCATCGCTGGGTCATCTATTCAACCTAAAAAAAGAAGGGTTTTTCACCCTTCCTCTTTACGCGTTATTCTTAATTGTCTCTAACGTCGTTTTGTCCGTTGCTCTCACAAGCTTCGTAATTAATTCCTTCGCTGCCGCATAATCATCAACATGTAAAATAGAAGCATGTGTATGAATGTAGCGTGCACAAACACCAATTACTGCTGATGGGATACCAGAGTTACTTGTATGCACACGGCCCGCATCTGTACCACCTTGTGAAATAAAGTATTGGTACGGAATGTTATGTGTTTCTGCTGTATCTAAAATGAATTCACGCATTCCTCTATGTGTTACCATTGTACGGTCATAAATACGAAGAAGAGCGCCTTTTCCTAATTGACCGAACTGCGTCTTATCACCAGATGCATCATTTGCTGGACTTGCATCAAGCGCATAGAAAATATCTGGTTGAATCATATTTGCAGCAGTTTGTGCTCCGCGAAGACCTACTTCTTCTTGTACAGTCGCACCAGAGTATAATGTGTTTGGTAATGTTTCATCTTTTAATTCCTTTAGCAATTCGATAGCAAGGCCACATCCATAGCGGTTGTCCCAAGCTTTCGCCATAATTTTCTTTTCATTTGCCATTGGCGTGAATGGGCAGATTGGAACGATTTGTTGCCCTGGCTTTATGCCAATTTCAATCGCATCTTCATAACTATCTGCACCTATATCAATTAACATATTTTTTATATCCATCGGTTTTGCACGTTGCGCATCACTTAATAAATGAGGAGGAATGGAACCAACAACCCCAATAACAGGACCATTCTTCGTCATAACTTGTACACGCTGAGCTAATAGTACTTGGCTCCACCAGCCACCTAACGTTTGAAAACGAAGCATCCCATTTTTCGTAATTTGCGTAACCATGAAACCTACTTCATCCATATGACCTGCTACAAGAACGCGCGGGCCAGTTTCGTCCCCTTTTTTCAGACCAAATACGCTACCTAAACCGTCTTGCACAATCTCATCAGCATATTTGCTTAATTCTTGCTTCATAAAACTGCGCACATCATGTTCAAAACCTGATGCACCTTGTAATTCTGTTAACGTACGAAATAATTGTAATGTCTCTTTATTCACGAAGTCCCCTTCTTTCAAACCTTAGTAGAATACCTCTTTTATTGTAACGAAATTTTCGAAATGTTTCTAGTTTCTTCTTTTTTAGTTGCATTTGCATTATAATTATTATTGGTACACTATTTTTATTTTACAGAATTGAGGTGAATATATGAGCTGGAAAGGTTTAGTCACAGGTCTTGGCGTTGGATTCGCAGCTGGTTATTTCGTTGCAAACAAAGTACAAGAACAATCCCATATTTCTTCAGAAAAAGCATTGAAAATGGTGAAACAAGCATTAAGTCATAAAGGTGAAATTACTGGCTCTTGGGTACATATGGTTCCAGAGGCATTTGAAAAATATGATGTCGCGTACGAAGTTTATCGCGGCGGTCTTACAACGATGTTAGATGAAATACAAGAACGATTTGAATTTTTAGTTGATGCTAAAACAGGTACTGTTTTAGAGGTTATAGCAGCATAAAAAGAGGTTTCCCATTAGGTGAACCTCTTTTTTTTTAGAATTACCAACAAAAGCTGATAATAACAGCAATACATAATAAGTGGAGATTGTTCCAATAAATATTTTTGGACACCTTCCTCTTATTAATATTAAGCTTCTATATTTGTTTGTCTCTCTATTTTCTCCACTATATGCCCTTCCTCATTCCACTTTACTGCACGGTAATATGCATCATGATAAAAAGTAAACCACGCCTCTTTTTCAGCACCATACTTCATCCACTTTTGTTTATGTTCAATCGATGTCATTGGATAGTCATCGTATGCCATTACCCATAATACATTTTGATGTGCATGCGTCGGTAAAATGTCCGCTAAATGAAGCATCGTTTCACCCTGACTTTCAAGGATGACAACGGCATGTCCATCGCTATGACCACCCGTATGCACCATCTTTATTTCATCCGTAATTTCTATTTCTTTCCTGAACGTAACAATCTTATCAACGATTGGCTCCCAATTTTCCTTCCAATATGTATTACGCGATCTAACATTCGGATTTTTCATTTCATTCCATTCAGTCTCACTTACATAAATCGTTGCGTTCGGAAACGCCGGAACAAGGTGATTTCCCTCCCATTTTGTTAAACCAGATGCATGGTCAAAATGAAGATGCGTCATTAAGACGTAATGAATATCTTCAGTATACAGTCCCAATTTTTCCAAAGATTCCTTAACTGATGATTCTTCTGTTACACCTTGATTTCGCTTCATTTTCTCATTCAATTTACCATTCCCTATCCCTGAATCAATAAGTATGTTTCCTTCTTTCGTTTGTAAGAGTAACGGATCTGTTCGTAAATAAATATGATTTGTATCATTATGTTTATATTTTCGTGACCAAAGTATTTTTGGCACAACTCCAAACATCGCGCCTCCATCTAAATGTGTATTCCCACCTTTTAGCCACGTCACTTTTATATTTCCAATTTGTAACTGTTCCATATCCCATCCCCCTTTTTCATTTAATTTTAACATAATATTCCGATTATTTTTCATATAAAAAACCTATGCATTACTGCATAGGCTCCGTACGATATTTTGCTTCAACTCGATAAATACGATGACCTTTACTAGAAAATTTCTCTTCGTATTCTGTCATAATGTTTCCTTCATAATCACTATTATGAAGATCTAGGCTAAGGTAAGTTAATAACATACCATACTCAGCCATACTCATAATAGAATATTCAAATAAACCTTGGTTATCAGTTTTGAAATGAATTTCTCCGCCATCTACTAACACTTCTTCATAATTGCGTAAAAATGTTTTATACGTTAAACGACGCTTCGTATGACGATTCTTCGGCCATGGATCTGAGAAGTTTAAATAAACGCGGTCAATTTCACCTTTCGCAAAGAAAACTGTTAAATCTTCAGCATCTTTATTAATTAACTTTAAGTTCGGTACTTCTTCTTCAATTAATTTATCAAGTGCATCTACAACAACACTTGTGAATTTTTCAATTCCAATATAGTTAATATGCGGATTTGCTTTTGCCATATCATACATGAAGCGGCCACGTCCTGTACCTACTTCAATATGAATTGGCTGTTCATTTCCAAATATTTCTTTCCAGTTACCAGCGCTCTCCTCTGGGTTTCCAATTACGATATGTGAATACTCATTAATTCGATCCATTGCATAAGGCTTATGTCTTAAACGCATAGATGTCTCCCTCTCTTTACAAAACTATTTTAAAGGAAAAATTCCTTCTTTCTGTTTTAATCAATCTATCAAACAAAAAACCAAGTACGTACGAGCACTCGGTCCGTTTCTTTCAAGTATAAGATGTACCATTTTGATAAAAACTACATAAAGCATTAAACATTCCATGACGAAACAGCTTTTTCTCTTACATTTCTAGGGAGAGAAAAACACTCGAAAGGATGATCCGTTCATGCCAATTAATCAACAGCATCAATTAGAAGTGTTAAAAGATATTTTAATCAACCATCAAAGTGATTGCTGCGGGACAGTTTCTGAATGCGAGCAATTAGAGCGACTCATTCAATCGTTACTCGCAAACGATAGTATAAGTAGTGACACTAAAGTAATGCTAAACGATGTATATTCTTATAGTCAATCGGGTAAATCTTCCTCTAATTTGGACAACCATATTTCCAATAATCAAGAACAACTTACTCAGTGGATTGCTGGAATGGACAATTTTTCTTAAGTATTATTCTGAAGCAAGTAGTTGCTGTAAATATTGATGCCAATATTTAGCTTCTGCTTGCTGCTTTTTTGTTGTGTGCCATTGCATAGATAAAATCGTTTGTGCTATCACATACCATCTCATACGCCTAAGCAATGATTCATCTAGTTCAATCTCATAATATCCGAGCCACTCACTCCATTCATGGCGCGGAACATACCAATATAATAACATACCAAGATCTAAAGCTGGGTCAGCAATAACAGCCCCATCCCAATCAATTAAAAACAATTCATCTTCGTCCGACAATATCCAATTGTTATGGTTTACATCACAATGGCATACAACGAATTCATTGTACTCAATATCTTTTAATGACTCCGTTAAATATTGCAGGCCTTGCTGAATTGTTTCATCAACTCTTATATCTCCTCTTAAAACGAGCTGTAATTGTTGTAATAACTCTTGCGCATGAAGCGGCTGCTTTCCTAGCCTTTGAATCATCTGCACAAGCGCTTTAGAGGAGTGTATTTTCTTCAAAAGTTTTGCAACACGTTCTAGTTTCATATCCTCTGGCTCTAACTTCTGTCCCGGAAGCCATTTTTGAGCAGAAATTACATCACCGTTCGTTACCCTTCTTGTCCAAAGTAATTTTGGAACAATTCCTTCTGCTGACAATACCGCTAAAAAGGGCGATGTATTCCGCTTTAAAAATAACTTTTGTTGTCCGTTTTGCGCAATATATGCATCGCCCGTTACTCCACCAGCCGGTATAAGACTCCACTCTTTTCCTAATAATTGTTCCAACCATTCCATATTCATTACCCGTTAACAAATCCTTATCTTTTATAGTTATGAAAAGAAAAACCGCAACATTTCTACGCATGTTGTGGATTCATATATTTTACTGTATTTGAATGAAAAAACTTGGCATAAGCCGAAAACAGGATAAATCACCTGTTCTTCTAGTTTATTTTACAAAATCAATCATAGAATGACAACTTATGAAAATCGTCACCTTTGTCAATTCTACATTTATTACATTCTCATCGTCAAGTAGCGATTTGTCACATTATCGTCAATATATACGTGCTAATTGGAGCCAATTGAAGTTCCTTTCCTCTAAATGAAGAAATTGGCTCTATTTTCGCTTGCTTTTCGTTTACTAACACATGCCACGTTTCTTCTTTTGGAAGCTGCACCGTTTTAGCTTCTAAACCGCTATTAAATAAAACTACAATCTCTTTCCACGGTCCAAATAATTCTACATGCTCTAGGTGGTATGCCAGTACTTCTGTAGATGTTTGCAAAAAAGTCATATGCTTTTTTATAAGGTCCGCATTTTGTAATCGGAATGCCCCGTGCCCTTTGCGAATCGCAATTAACCCTTTTATATAGTTAACGGTCTCCATCTCTTTCTCTTTTTGATCCCAATCTAATTGATTAATTTCATCATTTGCATTATAGCTATTTTCGTTCCCTTGCTTCGTACGATAAAACTCTTGCCCCGCATGTAAGAAAGGAATCCCTTGTGAAAGAATAACCATTGCGGTTGCTAAACGATGACGCCTTTTCAAAATTTCTTCTGATTCTGGATTACTTTGCACTAGTTTATCCCACATCGTCATATTGTCATGACATTCTACATAGTTGATGCTTTGTACTGGCTCTAGGAACAATCCTGTTTCTTTCATACTTAAAAGGCTACCAGCTACTATATACTGCAAATGATTACAGTCTACATGCCCACCAAATGCAAAGCCACGTTTATTTATATTAAAAGTACTTCCTTTTATTCCATCACGAAATTGATCATTAAACTGTGCGATACATAGCATTTTATTCGCATTATTTAACGTCGCTTTCTCTTCAAGAGGAAGCGGTGTTTGCAAATCCCATCCTTCACCTAATAACAGCGCATCCTGCTTTATTTTTCGTACTTCTTTTTCTAATTCATTCATCGTTTCAACATCTAAAATTCCCATTAAATCAAATCGGAATCCATCAACATTGTATTCAGTAAGCCAATATAAAACAGATTCTATAATAAATTTCCTCATCATTTTCCGTTCAGATGCTATATCATTTCCAACTCCCGTCCCATTAGAAGGCATACCGTCTTCCCCATGACGAAAATAATATCCCGGGACAAGCTTCTCAAATGATGATAATTCTCTTTCATAAACATGATTATATACAACATCTATAATCACTCGAATGCCGTGATCATGAAATGTTTCAATTAGTTGTTTACACTCTACTATCCTGTTATATGGATCAGAAAGGTTTGTAACATAAAATCCTGTTGGTATATTGTAATATAACGGATTGTAGCCCCAATTATATGCGGAAGCAGGATTCACTTCATCTATACCACCAAAACAATGTAAAGGTAATAGTTCAACATGTGTAACGCCTAAATCTTTTATATAAGACAATCCTGTTAATGTCCCATTTCGCCCTACTGTCTCCTCTTCCATTAGCCCTTTATATGTCCCTTTCTTATTCACCCCACTGTTTGGGTGAATAGTAGCGTCACGAATATGCAGTTCATACAATATGGCATCTGTCATTGACTGTAATGGTGATAATTCTACTCGTTTTGTCACATTCGTTTTTTCCAAATCGATAACGACGCCGTATTTTCCATTTATCGTCGCAGACTTTGCATAAGGGTCAACCGCTTCGTTCCATATTAAATTAATACAAACAAGGAATGTATATCGTGCTCCATCATGATCACCTTGTAATGTATGAATCCACACTCCGTTTTCTTCTCTGTACATTTCATAATCAATATATTCTTTATCACTTTTATAAATCCGTACTTTCGCAAGCCTTGCAGTCGGAGCCCATACTTTAAATATTGTTTCTTCTTTTTTATACACAGCACCTAAGTCGGTACCTTCGTAATAATATTTTTCATCGAAAACTACTGTTCGAATCACAGCGCCTATTTGTAAATCTGTTTCTTCATTCCGTTCATCCCGTACTGTATAATACTTCCCCACATCTATCGGCTCTTCTATAAAGCATTCATACTTCGTTGCATCTGGAAGAGCAATAGTATGAACAATCGGTAACTCTTTCACATTGCTTCCTTCTTGTAAACGAAATGTCCGGCTTGTTCCATACGCATGCGGGAGCAAAATTGTAATTTTATTCATTTCATCTAAATAGGCATCAAATGGACGTTTTACTTTCAACATAAAAAATCACCATCATTCTCAAAATTAAAATAAAGTGAAACTTTAATCAATGGGAACGCTTTACTCCCACTGATTATTAGCCTTCACCAATTGGGCCTTTACGGGCAGTAGATCTCCCACCTAACTTCTTTGCTTCATCCTAATTTGGAGATGGGAGTCTTACTGCCCGCAAATAGGGGGGTGAAACGAGCTGCAAGTGATAAGGGTTTTCTTATCAGCGAAGCTCTATACAGTAACACATTATTCCCTATAGTATATTCACCTGTATAAAAAACGTTTTCATACATTCTATTTTTGTAGTTTTATTTCAGTAATCGATTTATACTTCGGCGTTTCCTTAACGTGAGATTCATACAAAGTAATCGTATCTGCTTGAAATGATGTTACAGGTAACTCTTTTACATTTGTCAGATCAAACACTTTTTCTCCTACCCATTTACGCGCAACAGTAATATGTGGATGATAAGGACGTGTATCTAGAGAGAAGCCATTTTCTTCACAAATTGTATGCACTTGCTTTTGTAAACTAAACAAATCTTGATTATCACTTATCCCCGCCCAAAATATACGCGGCTGGTCCACCTGTCCGAATGTAGAAAGTCCTTGTAACGTGAACGATAATTCCGTTTTTTCTGTAAGTGTTTGTAATCCATTCTTTATTCCTTCTAACTGTTCCTCTGTCGCACTTCCTAAAAATGAAAGGGTAATATGATAGTCTTCTTCATGTACCCACGAGCGAAATGTTAATTCATCCTTCATTTCCTCTTTATAATTAGAAAGAATTTCTTTTATATGACGTGGTAAAGTTACTGCGACAAAATAATGCGGCACCATCTACATCGTCTCCTTTATGTTATTGTTGCTTTTCTTCCTTATCTCATTCAGCTAAAAAGAATCCGCCCTCTAAAGTAGAGAGCGGTCATTATTTAAATATCTTTTATTTCGCTAATTCATGAATTGCCTGAGCATAAATCGCTGTCGCTTTTAATAAATCTTCAATTTCAATGTACTCATCTTTTTGATGCGCAAGTTCTTCTTTTCCTGGGAATAACGGGCCAAATGCAACACCAGCTTTCAATGAACGAGCATAAGTACCACCGCCAATTGCTAACAATTCAGCTTTTTCACCAGTTTGTTCTTCATATACACGTTGCAAAGTACGAATTAACGTATGATCTTTGTCAACGTGATGCGGGCGAGAGTTAGAATAATCCGCTACTTCAAATCCATGAGTACCAACATATTCTTTTAACTTTGCAATTGTTTCTTCAAAGTTAGTTGTAACTGGATAGCGTACATTTAATCCTAAATTACCACCGTTTTCTTGCGAGTAAGACAGGCGACCAACATTCACTGTTAACGGCCCGCTAATATCGTCTTTATAAGAAATACCAGCTTTTTCTCCAATAATATCACCTGTAAATGTTTCTGTTACAAACGAGGCAAATGAAGCCCCTTTTCCATCAAGAGAAACTTTCGTTAAGAAGTTTACCAATAATAAACCTGCATTTTCTCCCTTTTCCGGAGTAGATCCGTGAGCTGAAATCCCTTTGATTTGCAACGTCACCGTCTTTCCTTCTACAATTGCTTTACCTATTTTTTTAGCAGTTTGTAAATACTCTTCATATGCTACTGTAAGTGTATTTACATCTTCTCCTGTAATAACTGCTTCTGCAAAATCAGGAACCATATTTAAACGACGACCTGACTCAAATGAAATAAGCTTAAATGTGCCTTCTTTCTCTTCGCCACCACTTTGCACAACTTGTATGTCAGAAATTCCTTTTTCCGCATTAATAATCGGAAAATCTGCATCCGGCGCAAAACCGATTGTTGGCATTTCTTCATTTTTAAAATAATGATCTACACACTTCCAATTACTTTCCTCATCTGTTCCTAAAATCATACGAACACGTTTTGAAAGAGGTAAGCCTAATTCTTTAACGATTTTCATCGCATAATAAGCTGCCATCGTCGGCCCTTTATCATCAATTGCACCGCGTGCAAAAATCTTCCCGTCGCGAATATCCGCACTATACGCAGGCGTTGTCCAGCCATCTCCTTCTGGTACAACATCAACGTGACAAAGAATACCTACTAATTCTTCTCCTTGTCCCATTTCAAGATGACCTGCATATCCTTCTAAATTTTTAGAACAGAAACCTTCTGCTTCTCCTTTATGTAACATGAAAGATAAGGCTTTTTCTACACCTTCACCAAATGGTGCGCCCTCTTTCGCAGATTCTTCTTCCCATACACTTTTAATTTGTAAAAATTTTTGTGTATCACGAATTAAATCATCTTTTCGTTTTGTAACTTCTTCTGTCCAATTAATCGTCGACATTACGCATCCATCCTTCACTATATTGTCTCTTTCATCATAGCAAACGAAAATCTCTTATGCCATACATGAAAACCTAATAACGGACAATTGTAATATTTCAGATATTTCTTATTAGTTTTTCTTTTATTTTTTAAAAAAAATTTGCAGGAATTTGGCGTTTTACGTAGAAATTTATGAGTTAGTTGACTGACCAGACATACAATGTCAACTACCAATATTTTTCTATATGAATATTTGTTAAACTTTTGTAAAATTTAAGTAAGTTAAAGCATGAATTTTATCATGTAGAGTACAATGGTAGTAACGACCTTCTTTCCTGAATGGGGTCAAAAAAACTAGTAGAGGAGCGGTTTTCTCTTGAAACCTACAACTACTCGTATGCTAACACGCATTAAATCGATTTATATGTACATCAATGAAAACGGTACGGTAACAACGAAAGACCTTGTAGATGAGTTCGGGATCACACCGCGAACAATACAACGTGATCTAAATGTGTTGCAGTTTAATGAACTCGTGTATAGCCCTTGCCGCGGCAAGTGGACAACGACAGGAAAGAAAGTGAGAATGACCTCATAATAAAAAATAATTGTATGTAAATAAATACATACCCCTTTCTAACTCATTAGAAAGGGGTCTTTTCTATGCTCTGAAATTGGCATTACTTTTCGTTATCTACTTGATACGTCTTTAACATTTCTACTTCTTCATCTGTTAATTCACGATATTGCCCAAGTTCTAACTCTTCATCTAACATTAAAGGTCCCATCTCTGTTCTCTTTAAATAAACTACTTTTTTCCCTACCGCTTCAAACATACGCTTCACTTGATGGAATTTTCCTTCTGTAATAACGAGTTCAATCTCAGAAATATCATCACTTTTTAAAATTGTAAGTTCGCCTGGCTTCGTTTCATAGCCATCTTCTAAAATAACACCTTTAGCGAATTCTATTACATCCTCTTCCGTTACAACACCTGAAATGTGTGCATAATATTTTTTCGGCACATGCTTTTTCGGAGATAATAGTTGATGCGTTAACTTCCCATCATTTGTGATTAATAAGAAACCTTCTGTATCAATATCGAGCCTTCCAACAGGGAATGGATCGAAAATCGCATCTTCTAATTCTAATAAATCTATTACTGTTTCGTGGTTATCATCTTCTGTCGCTGAAATAACACCTTGTGGTTTATGCATCATTAAATAAACAAACTCTTTATATTCCACAACTTCACCGTGAATCATAACCTCTTGCTCTTCTACATTCACATGAAACTTCGCATCTTTCACTGGCGTTCCATCAATCTTCACAACGCCGTCTTTCAGTAATTTCTTTACTTCTTTTCTACTTCCGTGTCCCATATTCGCTAATAATTTATCTAATCTCATGTTCTTCACCTTCTTTATTTATCATAGAAAAGGGGACGTATTTACGCCCCTTTTGATTTCAACTTTATTTTGAATCTACTACCAAGTTTACGCTGGATTTTCTCTAAAGCTTCTCCGCCAAATACTCTTTCTAGTACTCCTGTGCGAATCGCTAACAATCCGTAAACAAGACCACCAATACCTGCACAAATCGCAACTGTAATAAGAGCACCAATACGGCCATCAGGCGAAATCATGAAGGATAGAAGCCATTGTGATAGTTTTACAGCAATAACCATTACAAGTGTTAAGACTGCAATTTGGAATGTTCTCTTATATACAACACCAAATGAATAGTGTGCGTGTTTTTTAATTTGTCTATTCGTATACCATACGGAAGCTAAGAAGCCGACTGCAGTAGCCAAAATCGCCCCAACTGTACCGAAATAACGAATAAAGATTACGTTACATGCAAATTTCAAAATAACACCCATCACAAGCGCAACAATCGCATGTTTCTGCTGGTTAATCCCTTGCAGAATTGCTGCTGTTACTGTGAATAAAGCGAATAACAATGCAACTGGCGCATACCACATTAATACTTGTCCACCTAGTGGGTCTGAATCGTAGAAAGCAGTGTAAATCGGATATGCAAGTGTAGAAATACCGACAACTGCTGGCAATGTTAAAAACATATTCGCCTGGAATGTTTGTGTAATTTGTAATTTCAAATAACGGTATTGCTTTTCAGTAAACGACTTTGTAATCGCTGGCACGAGCGTTAAACTAAACGCTGTTGCAAGTGATACTGGAATCATAATTAATTTATGCGTCCACATCGTGAAAATACCGAGTGCTCGCTCTGCGATATCTCCTTGGCCAATCGCCTGCATAATAGAGTTAAATGTCAATGTATCAATTTGTTGATATAAAGGAATTGTTAATCCAATTACAACGTAAGGGATTGCATATGCAAACAACTCTTTAAACAATTGAGCGGTACTTACCGTCGATTCTGGTACAGTTTGCTCAATTAAATATTGATCCAAATATTTTTTACGTTTTAACCAGTACCAAATTAATACGCCAAGTGCTCCAACTGCTGAAACGAACGCAGCGAATGTCGCAACCCCAACTGCCGTTGCTACTGTACCGCCAAGTACTTTAATAACGATGAAACTACCCGCTAATAAAAAGACGATACGAATAATTTGCTCAATAATTTGTGAAACCGTAGTCGGTCCCATCGATTGGTGGCCTTGGAAATAACCACGAATCAAACTTGCTGCCGGCACAACAATAAGCGCAAAACTTACGAGGCGAATAATCGTCGTAACTTCTTCTATCTTATTTTGTAAACTTTGTTTACCAAGCATTGCTTCTGCAAATAATGGTGCGGTCATGTACAGTACTAAGAAGGAAAGAACTCCTGTTACTATCATCATAACCATTCCCGAGCGGAACATTCTCCGGCTCGTTTTATAATCTCCAAGTGCATTATATTTGGAAACAAACTTAGAAACAGCAAGCGGCACTCCTGCCGTTGCGATACTTAAAAATATCGTATATGGAATGTATCCATATGTATAGAGCGTTCCGCCTTCTGTGCCTACTAATGCATGAAACGGAAAAACGTAAATCATGCCTAAGAACTTTACTAAAAATGTCCCTAACGTCACAATAAGCGTTCCGCGCAGAAATTTTGAATCGGACATACGAAAATCCTCCTACATCTACATAAAGTGAAACTATAATTAGTGGGAGACTCTCCTCCTACTAACCATTCAAGCATTTACAGGCTGCTTTAACTCCCTCTTTACTTCTCCAAAATCTTAAGGTAGTAGTCTTATTGCCCATAAATAGCAGGATAATGCTGAACTCTAACTTTTGTATTGTACCACAATTCTCCTCTTAAGCAGTACTTCACTCTATTTTTCTTTTAAGGGAAAACATGCTATTCTTTTAGGCAGGAAATGTAGAAAATGAGGTCGATATATTATGCATTATGATGTTATTGTCATCGGCGGCGGTCCTTCAGGGCTAATGGCTGCAATCGGTGCTGCTGAAGAAGGCGCAAGCGTCTTACTTCTTGATAAAGGAAATAAACTAGGACGTAAACTTGCGATTTCTGGTGGTGGTCGTTGTAACGTAACGAACCGTCTACCACTTGATGAAATCGTTAAACATATACCTGGAAATGGTCGCTTCTTATACAGTGCTTTTTCTATTTTCAGTAATGAAGATATTATTACATTCTTCGAAAATCTCGGTGTACAACTGAAAGAAGAGGATCATGGCCGCATGTTCCCAGTATCAAATAAAGCGCAATCTGTTGTAGATGCACTGTTAACACGATTAAAAGACTTAGGTGTGAAAATACGTACGAATACGCCTGTCGAAACGATTGAGTATGAAAACGGTCAAACGAAGGCTGTTATTCTGCAAACAGGTGAAGTGTTAGAAACGAATCACGTCGTTATCGCTGTTGGCGGAAAATCTGTTCCTCAAACTGGTTCTACTGGAGACGGATACGCTTGGGCTGAAAAAGCTGGGCATACAATTACAGAACTTTTCCCAACAGAAGTACCAATTCTTTCAAACGAACCGTTTATTCGTGACCGCACATTACAAGGTCTTGCTTTACGAGATGTAAACTTAAGTGTATTAAACCCGAAAGGAAAAGTTATCATTTCTCATAAAATGGACATGCTTTTCACTCACTTCGGCCTATCTGGTCCTGCTGCTCTTCGCTGTAGCCAATTCGTTGTGAAAGCGATGAAAAAGTTTAAAACGAACACAGTGCACATGAGTATCGATGCATTGCCAGAAGAAAATAGTGAGCAACTGTTCCAGCGCATGCTGAAACAAATGAAAGAAGATCCGAAAAAAGGAATTAAAAACGTTTTAAAAGGCTATGTTCCTGAACGTTACTTCCTATTCTTATTAGAAAAAAATGAAATTGACGGTAGCGAACAAGCTGGACAAGTTTCTCATGAGAAGATTCGCGCACTTGTGAAAGATTTTAAAGAATTTACCGTCCATGTAAATGGTACGCAGTCAATTGAAAAAGCATTCGTTACTGGCGGAGGGGTATCCGTTAAAGAAATTAACCCGAAAGAAATGGCTTCGAAATTCACGAATGGTTTATACTTCTGTGGAGAAGTTCTTGATATTCACGGTTATACTGGCGGCTATAACATTACATCTGCCCTTGTTACTGGCCGAATTGCCGGAACAACAGCAGGACAAAATTCAAAAATGCAATATTAAAGAAGAAACAGGGACTCCTGTTTCTTTTTTTAGTATGTTGAAATAGCAAAGTAATACACGAAATTATATCGGCGATACTTTAAATATGTCGACCGTTTCTTCAAAAATATCCCTTCCTCCTAACTTCCCATTGCTTTTTTGTTGCTTTATATACCTTAGTACCTTTATATTTTATATTGTTGAATATTCGAAAAAGGGTAAGGGGAAAACAAATGAGAAAAAAAGTCATGATGTCTTTAATGCTAATGACGTTTCTTTCTGCGGTAGAAGGAACGATTGTTAGTACAGCGATCCCTCGTATAACGAGTGATTTGTCAGGTGTCGAACTTGTTAGTTGGGTATATGCAATCTATATGCTTGCAACAGCTGTTTCGACTCCAATATACGGAAAGCTAGCTGATTTATTCGGCCGTAAAAAAGTTCTGCTCATCGGAGCAACAATCTTCTTAATCGGTTCTGCACTTTGCGGAGTCGTTACATCAATGGAACAATTAATCTTCTTCCGTGCTCTTCAAGGTATAGGGGCTGGTGCTGTTATGCCGATCACAATGACGATTATTGGAGATCTATATAGCGAAGCGAAAGACCGCGCGAAAGCACAAGGCTGGATGAGTGCCGTTTGGGGTGTATCTGGTGTTATTGGGCCGTTAGTAGGTGGATTTTTAGTCGATTCTCTTTCTTGGCGCTATATTTTCTTCTTAAACGTTCCTTTTGGAATTATCGCTTGCTTAATGTTTGCCACTTCTTATAAGGAATCTGTTAAGTCCGCCGCTAAGCAACATATCGACTATCTTGGTGCGACAGTTTTCTCATTAAGTACAATTGCTTTACTATACGCATTATTAACAGGTAGCAGTAAGCAAAACTGGGGAGACATTTCAATTATCGGCCTATTAATCTTTGCCGCTGTTTCATTCATTATTTTCTTATACATCGAGAAAAAGTCTCCGGAGCCATTAATTCCGCTAGCACTTTTCTCTAACCGTACATTATCTACAATAAACATACTAACACTTATTGCTGGCGCAATGATTATTAGTATTACAGTGTATCTTCCAATTTGGAGCCAAGGTGTTTTAGGAAAAAATGCGACAGAGGCTGGACTCATTTTAATGCCGATTCCTGTTATGTGGACATTCGGTGCTATGTTCTCCGGTAACTTAGTTGGCAAGTTACAAACGAAACAAATTATTTTACTTGGAGCTAGCATTTTATCAGTTGCTACTTTCTTATTATTTACATTATCAACAGATTCACCATCATTCCTTATTTATGTTGCAGTCGGATTATTCGGCTTAGGAATGGGGCTTGTTACACCAATTTACATGGTAACAATTCAAGCAGCTGTACCGGCCCATACGCGCGGAACGGCAGTTGGTTTAAATACATTTATTAATACATTTAGTCAAACACTAGGAGCTGCAATCTTCGGAACGATCTTCAATACGATGATTCATGCACGTGGCATTAAAAACCTTGATCTTGTTTCTTCTGGCGGACATGGAGGGGCTACAGCAAACGTAGCAACCGAGTCACAATCCGCATTAGCATCAAGTGTACACGTCATTTATATGAGCACTTTCGTATTAGCGGTATTCACATTAATTATCGCTTGGATCCTATTAAAGCCAGCTAAACAAACAAGTGAACAATAAAAAAAGGATGACCATTTTGGTCATCCTTTTTGCATAAAATCTACTCTTCATTCTCCACAATATGTTTAAGCACGGACAATTTATTATCCCAAAATCGTTCATAGTACGAGAGCCACTGCTGTAATTCCTCTAATGGTTCTGGGTGCAAACGATATATCTTCTCTCTTCCACTCTTTCTTCCACTCACTAAATTCGCTTCTGAAAGAATATGAAGGTGCTTTACAACTGCAGTACGGCTCATCGGAAAATGATCCGTTATTTTTGAAATTGGTAACTCTTTATCACTTAATAACCGTAACACTTCTCGGCGGGTTGGATCAGCAATTGCTTGAAATACATCATATTTCGCTGCTGACGAGGACACTTAACCTTCGACAACCTTTTTCAGTTTTTCATTTACAATCGCTACCCAGCCACCATTCATTCTATCGCGAATAATAGAGCTCTTCGCATTCGCTTTCGGAAGGATTTCATCAGGATGTTTCCAGCCGCCGTGAATTAACGTAAATTCTGTTTTATTATCTCCTAGGTCTTTCAAATTAAATGAAACAACCCAGCCATCTGTGTCCCATGAGAAAGATAAATAATTCGGCTCATCAATCTCTAACACTTTACATGGTGATGGTCCGAAAGGTGATTGCACATGAAACTCATGTCCTACCGCTAATTCGAAATCATTTGGCATAAACCATGACGCAATTCCTTCTGCAGTCGATACTACATTCCATACTTTTTGAATAGGCGCGTTAAAAACGATTGTTTGTTTAATATCATTTAATGTATTTTGTTGTTCCATTTTATATCTCCTTTATTCGGCATTAAAATATAACACCTTTTAGTTTCATATTAACAATATAACACCTTTTGGTTTCATGTCAAGAAAGACTCTTTTTCACTGTTGAGAAATTCTCAACATTTTTTCAACAGGACAAACACCCTCTCACCATTCCTTCATAATATACTCACAAAGGCAATGAAAAATAGAAAATTCCCTCAATATGAAACTCTATCACTCCTATTGAGAGAAGCGCCTAACTTATCTCATCTGTACTTCGTCTCTCCTCCTTCCCTCGGGGACAATACGCGAGATATGTAAAAATCAGAAGGAGTATGCCCGCCATTTGGGTAGGTAGTTATTTCTCTTCTCCTCAACATTTCCTTAGGAGCGAAATGACTACCGACCCACTTTTTCAAACAAAAATAAAAAGGAGATGAAAGCTATGTTCTATTGCATTAACTGTTCTGAAATTCACCATGAAAAACACCCGAATGATAAAGTTTTTAAAAACGGTTTTTATATTGATCCATTTTTAGGTGGTCGTTATCACCTTGGTATGTGTACAGATGCCCAAAACCATGAAACAGGGGCGCCTCTTTTAGCGACAAAGAAATTAGGCACAACTCAATCTATTATGAACGTATTACCGACACATGTTGTCCCAACATAAAACATAAAAAAGAGCTGGCTCACCCAGCTCTTTTTTATGCTTTATAAACGATCATTGCTGAAAAACAATAAATTTGGTTTTCGTCATCGTTAATAGAAACACCGACTTGGTACTTAATATCTACAAAGTTACTATCATCAATTTTTTTCAAAAATACATTTACAGCGTCTTCTAAGTCTTTTTCATGACTTTCATCAAACACTTTCACACGAATCATGTTAACACCATCCTAGATCGCAGCCCTCCGCCGCTTGTTTATTGCCACGGTGCGTATCTATGATGCGATAAAACTTTCCATCTTCATATATATATCCGTCTTCTAACACATATTGTTTATCTTCAGTATAGACATAAAACTTACCTATCATAAACTTACTCGTATATAATTCCAAATAATCTTGCCTAAATTTAGCTACAACTTTATTTGTAATATCAATTCTAATTGTGCGCCCCACCTTCTCTCCCTCCCTTGCAAAGAACGGATTTAGGTATATTGTATTAGCGATTTTATATTTTATGCTTAAAAATAAGTGGATATGCCCTCTTTCTGCGCCTGTACTATTTTTCTAAAAAAATTCCCCCTATTTATTCAACTTATAAGAGCAAAAAAACAAACAAAAAAACGACTTTTATATATTGACTACAGTATATCAGATGTGATATTATATAAAATTTGACATTTTTATCCTGGTATGTTATCATTAAAAGTAGTTACCACATACGGAGGTGGATGATTTGTTTCAAATTGGTGATAAAATCGTTTATCCAATGCACGGTGCAGGAATCATCGAAGCAATTGAAGAGAAAGAAATATTAGGCACTACGCGTCAATATTGTGTTATACGCATCATTAGTAAAGATATGCAAGTAATGCTTCCGATAAATCAATTACAAAAATCAGGTATACGTTATATCGTCGATAAAGGTACGTTAGATGGTATACTTCTTGAATTTCATCATGGGGAATCAGACCCCTCACTCTCTTGGAAACAAAGATATACAATGAATATGGAAAAAATGAAGAACGGCAATCTTCAAGATAGTGCAGAAGTTGTTCGTGATTTACTTCGTCGCAATAAAGAAAGAGCATTAAATGCGAGCGAAAAACAAATGCTAGATAATGCGCGTAAAATGGTTATTAGTGAAGTTGCGCTCGTACAGAATGTTTCAGAACATCAAGCAACAGAATTTCTTCAAGATACAATCAATCATTAATTTTAAAAATAGCCGACCGCTATTTTTTTTTGCGTAAAAAAGGCCAAAGAGTTAAATCTCTTTGGCTTTTCATATTACCCACGCCCCGCTTGAAACGCTGGGTATAGAGTCATTCCACCATCTGCAAATAACGTAATTCCAGTTACGTAACTTGCCTCTGCTGAAGCGAGCCACGTTGCTACTGCTGCGATTTCTTCAGGTTTTCCAATGTACCCCATTGGAATCATACTTTCTACGTCGTCACGTTTTTTCGGGTCAGCAAATTTTTCAGCATTAATTGGCGTATTAATTGCACCAGGACCAATATTATTTACCCGAATACCTTTTGGTGCATATTCTAACGCTAACGTTTCTGTCATAAGCTTAATCCCTCCCTTACTAGCCGCATAATGCACAAATAATGGCCACGGGATTTTTTCATGAACACTAGACATATTAATAACCGAACCTTTAATATCGTGTTCCACAAAATATTTAATCGCTTCACGACTTCCTAAAAAAGCACCTGTTAAATTTGTATGAATTACTTTATTCCAATCCTCTAACGGCATTTCATGCGAGGGTACCGCGTTTTCTATCCCTGCATTATTAATCATAACGTCGAGCGTACCAAACTCTTTCACAGCAGATTGAATGAGGTTCACAACATCTGCCTCGACCGTCACATCACCTTTTACAGCAATCGCTTCTCCACCTACCTTTTTTATTTCTTCTAATACATCGTTCGCTTCTGACTCTCTTGAGCGATAGTTAATAACAACTTTCGCCTTCTCTTTAGCAAATCTTACTCCCATGGCTCTTCCAAGACCAGTTGCTGATCCTGTAATAACGACGACTTTCCCTTCTAAATCGCTATACATTTTAATACCTCCTTAACCTTTCGCAATCCCCAGCATAATTCCAGCTGCAATGATAAAAACGATACCAATAACAATCCCAATTAATTGACGCTTCGTTTTCCTTTCACCTAACATAAAAATCCCGCCAAGCGTCGAAATAATAATTCCCATTTGTGAAAGGGAAAAGCTTGTTGCGACCCCAACTCTTGGCTGCGAAATGAATAAAAACATATTTCCAGCTGCCCAAATCAATCCTGGAAGAATATTTCGAATCGCATATTTATTGAATGGATGATGTTTAAATGTGAGTAAAATCCCGCCTAATACCATACCGACCGCTTGTGGTAATAAAGCCGACCAACCGTTCACGTTAAATAACCGGATAACTACTACGTAAACTAAATAACCGACTGTTGAAATTAATAAAATAATAATTCCTTTTTTAAAATTTCCTGCTTGCTCTGCATTCTTCTCTTCTTTACTTTGAAGCGATGTTAAAATAACCCCGATAATAATACAAACGAGCGCCAAAACTCCAAGAACGACCGATATCGTCGTTGACCATTCATGAAACACGATAACCCCAAATAATGTTGTTGCGACTAATTGAAGCCCTGTTGAAATCGGCATCGTTCTAGAAACACCCATTAAATCAATACTTTTTAATTGATTCGCTTGACCAAGTGCCCAAAATAAGCCAGATACAATTCCAACTCCAATAACGGTCGGAGTTAATACCGGCTTCATAAAAATATAAACAACAATTGAGAAGATAAGTGCACCGAACGTTGTACCGAGCGTTTGACTATACGGTCCCCCACCCAGTTTCACGTTAAATAGTACAATACTCCCCCAAAATATAGCTGGTAAAATCGCTAAAAGTATATCCATCGCTCATTACCTTTCTCTACAAAATGTCATAGGTTATCGCTCTAAATCATTAGAGTGAGCTTTTATTTTTTCGTTTTTTCGTGCACAAATCTTTTCTACAATAGCACCAGAAACATTCTTTTCTCGCTCCACTTTCTTTATCTTTATGTGATCTAAATTGTCTTCCAAAGTAAGTGTAACTTTATCATTCGGCGGATTATGTGCCCCTTGAAATGTAAGAAATTGTATCGTAACTTCAAACCTAGGAACAAACTCATCTTTCTTGCCTAGACGCTTTATATTTGTAACTGAGTCACATTCATATTGATCTTCTGTCACTTGCCTTATAACCGAGTAATATCGATTCAGTAACGCACTTTCTAAAAGCTGTTCCGTCGATTCCTTTGCCAAAGAATTGCTTGGAGAAAAGAAAAAAACAGAACATATCATTGCAATCATTACACATATCTTTTTCATAACTTCCTCCTTTTCCTATAAGATAGTGTTCTCCAAAATGCCATAAAAAAACGACTTTCCCTATTTAGGAAAGTCGTTTTTTATAGCATAAATCCAATATTAACCACCACTCACTGGTGGTATTAGTGCAACTACATCACCAGTGTGTATCGTGTCATCTTCATTTGCGTACTCTTCATTAATCGCAACCATAATTGGCGCTGACACTGGTACATTATATTCTTTCGCAACAATATCTTTTAACTCTGCAACAGTAATATTTTCTTTCTCTATTTGTAATTCACTCGTTCCTGCTTCTTCTTGCAAGTTCGCAAATAACAATACTCGAATCATATTTATAACTCCTTCCCAGGCTCTCCTGCTGGATATGGTGTTTTTTCTAATTGGTCACCAATCCATGAGTCACCATCTTCCCAAAACTCCTTTTTCCAAATTGGAACAATTTGCTTAATACGCTCCATAATATATTCATTCGCTTCATAAGCCTCTTTGCGATGAGGCGTTGATACAGCAACAACAACCGCTATATCAGAAATTTGCAGCGTGCCGATGCGATGCGTAATCGCAACATGTGTACCGGGCCACTTCTCCTTCACTTCTGACCCAATTTTCTGCAGCATTTTTTCTGCCATCGTCTTATAAGCTACATACTCTAAGTATAGTGTACGATGCCCTTTCGTAAACTCCCTAACTGTCCCGATAAATGTTGTAACAGCACCACATTCACGGCGAACTACTTTCTTTGTCACCTCTTCAATCGAGATTTCTGTATCAATTACTTCATAATACGTATTTATCATTTTGCACCCCTAGCCGTTTGTAAAAACCAGTCTATATACAATTTTTCTTCTGTTATATGAAATACTTTATATTCTTCTCGTACATTTGACGAAGCATCATACCACGTAATAACTGCCGCTATATTTTCTACTTTATGTAAAAGTTCAGCGTCTTCCGCAGAACGAAGTAACACTACTTTCGGATAGTTCTCAGCTTTATAGCCCTCTATTAAAATCGTATCTACTTCAAAAAATTCGTACAAGCGGATAATTTCTTGCAAGGACCATTCATCTCGCAAAGAGGACAAAGATAGTAATCCGGCACCTTCTACACTACTTACTACAGCACCAGCTTTTCTGTGTCTTTCACTATCTTTTTGCGCTACTTCAGGAAAGCCCCCGTGACCATGATGTTTAATTGTAGCAACCTTCATTTCTCTTTCAGTTAATGCATGCACCATCTTCTCTACAAGTGTTGTTTTCCCGCTATTTTGATACCCTACTATTTGTAAGATTGAAGAGGCTTTGTCCACGGCCAATCACTTCCCTCAGAGCATTCTAACAATAATACAGACACTTTCATTCCTGCTTCAAATCCTCTCGTTCCTCCAGGCAGCACGATAAAAGCATTTGCATCCGCAAGTGAAGAGACTGCACTCGATTTATCTAAACCGACTGGCATCGCTTGTAGTGCCCCATTAACAATACTCGCTTTTGCTCTTACAAAACGAGTAAACGGATTTGGTTTCGGGAAATCTTTTTGTAAAATAGCATCAGTTCTATATACGTGAGGCTCCTTCACATGCAAATACGTTTTCATAATTGGATGCACAAATAATTCGAAACCTACATAACAAGCTGACGGATTACCTGATAAACCAAAGAGTAGCTTTCCATCAACTTCAGCTACTGTCGTTACACTCCCCGGTCTCATCGCTATTTTATTAAAGAGTACATTCGCCTGTAACCTTTCATAAATAGCTGGCAAATAGTCGTAATCCCCTACTGAAACACCGCCCGTTGTAATTAAAATATCAACCTCATCCATCGCTGATTTAACAGCTGTAAAACATGCATCTAACTCATCGGCAAGTTGTCCATAGTAACGCACTTTCCCGCCAGCTTTCATAATTTGAGCGGCAATCATGTAAGAGTTACTATTTCTAATTTTCCCTGGCTCTAACGCCTCATGCACTTCTAGTAATTCACTTCCTGTCGTTACAATACCGACAACAGGCTGTTTTACAACTTTCACAGTGCTATATCCAAACGTCGCTAATAATGCGGCAACACCTGGATTGATTACAACACCTTTCTTAACGAGGACTTGATTTTGTTTTATATCTTCTCCTTTAAATGACACATTGTCACCGTTTTGGAAAGGACGTTTTAGCTTCATATATATACTTTCGTTCCTCTCGAATCCTTCCGTCAGTTCTAGCATTACGACTGCATTGCAATCTTCTGGAATAGCTGCTCCTGTCATAATACGAACCGCCTGAAAAGCCCCTACTTCTTCTGTAAAAACAGATCCTGCTCCGATCTCTCCTATTACTTCAAATTCAATCGGCTGCTCTTGACTCGCTTCCTTCGTGTCTTCTGCTCGAATTGCGAAACCATCGTAAGGAGAACGATCAAAGTGAGGAACGTCGTGATCTGAGACAACATCCTCTCCAAGAATCCTCCCATAACTTTCTGTAATAGAAACTTCTTCTACTTCACCATGCTTAGCATATTTCATAACCCGCTCTACAGCCTCAGCAACTTGAATCGGGATTCGTTTTTCTACCATTGTTTCTCACCTCATATTTGCAAAATATCTAATCTCGATTACACTTTATATATTAAATCGCAATTACTTCAAGGAGGAATTCCATGTCTTCATTCACACATTTCAACGACCAAGGGCGCGCTAAAATGGTTGATATAAGTGACAAAAAAATAACCGTTCGAACAGCAATAGCATGCTCTAGCATTCTCGTTACAAAAGAAATTTTTGATAAAATCTCACGCAATGAAATTGGTAAAGGTGACGTATTAGCCGTCGCACAAATCGCAGGTATTATGGCTGCAAAACGTACTTCTGATATTATCCCAATGTGCCATCCTTTATTATTAAAAGGTGTTGACGTCTCTTTCGATTGGAAACAGTCAGAAGAACAGTATCGGCTACTTATTGAAGTAAAAGTTAAAACAGAAGGTAGTACCGGCGTTGAGATGGAAGCTTTAACAGCCGCTTCCGCTACCGCTCTTACTGTATATGACATGTGTAAAGCCGTTGATAAAGGTATGATTATTGGCGAAACGTACTTACTTGAAAAAACGGGCGGAAAAAATGGAGATTATATTAGAAATTCTTAATCCTACCTTTTCCATTTGAACCTAAAGGATTCCCCTTTAGGTTCAACCTATATATCTTGCATATAGTCGTTTCGCAACATTCATATCATTCGTACCATGAATAAACGCCCTGCCATCTGTAAATAAAACAAAACGATATTCTTCCACTGGAAATGATAATAAATACGGCGTTGCTTTTACATCCACACTTTTTTGTAAGCGCTTTTTAATTTCTTCTAAATTAAAACCCTGACGCACACCTGGACGGATTTGAACTGTATTTCGCCCACATAATACTTCTGTTTTCGTTTGTGCTTCAAATGTTAAACTCGGATATGTACGTAACTTTCCACAGGATAAACATGTATCCTTTTTCTGCCTATTCACTTTAAATGCCATCTGTTGATTATTCCAAAGATCAAATGATAGCATCGTTTCACGAAGTGCCTCAAAATCTTCTACTAATATTTTCAAGGCTTCCGTTATTTGATGTGCAACTACTAATTGCACTGCTGGCTGTATAATACCGGCCGTATCACATGTCGCTCCGCTCGCCGGATGTTCCATTAAACATCGAAAACACGGCGTTTTTCCTGGCAAGATTGTATAAGTTACTCCGTAACTTCCAACACATCCTCCGTATATCCATGGAACGTTATACATCTGGGATATATCATTAATAAGAAGGCGCGTTTCAAAATTGTCTGTCGCATCTAATATTAAATCTACACCTTTAATTAACTCTTCCATTTCTTGCACCGTTACATCAGTCACAACCGGTACAATTTCTACTTCGGAATTAATTGCCTTTAAATGTTCTGCTGCCGCTATTGCTTTCGGCTTATAATGCTTCGCATCTTCTTCTGTATATAATTGTTGCCTTTGTAAATTACTCCATTCTACATAATCACGATCCGCAATTGTAATTTTTCCAACACCTGCTCTAACAATTGCTTCTGCATTCGCTGCTCCGAGCGCACCAGCACCGATGACGAGCACGTGCTTCCCTCTTATTTTCCGTTGCCCTTCTTCCCCAACACCAGAAAATAACATTTGTCTTGAATATCGCTCTTGCATACGACATCCCCCTTTCTTATCCTCCTATATAAGACATTTCAATTTTCGGACGATTTTTCGCACTTTCTTCTGTCCGTTCATCTGAATATCGATCTTTTCTATTCTCCCATACATATTGTATAGCTTTTAATAACTCATTATCCGAAAGGTTTTCCCTGAGAAGTTTCCTTAAATCCATTCCTTCTGTCGCAAACAAGCAAGTATAAAACTTTCCATCTGCCGAAATTCTTGCTCTCGTACAAGAAGAACAAAATGACTCAGAAACGGAGGTAATAAAACCAACCTCTACATTCGTTCCAACGTATCGATACCGCTTCGCAACCTCACCAAAATAATGAGCTTCAGCTGGCTCAATTGGATACACCCCATGAATCATATCAATTAATTCTCGTTTCGTAATAACTTGATCAAAATTCCATCCATTCGTACTGCCAACATCCATAAACTCAATAAATCTAAGCGTGATTCCTTGTTCTTTAAAATACGTAGCAACCGGAAGTACTTGATGATCATTCATTCCTTTTTTTACAACCATATTTACTTTCACTTCAAGGCCTGCTTCTTTCGCTGCCATAATTCCTTTTAACACTGGCTTCGTATTCATATTCCGGCCATTAATTGCGCGGAACACATTATCATCTATCGCATCCAAACTAACATTTACTCGGTGTAACCCAGCTTCTTTTAACGCCTTCGCTTGCTTCGTTAAATGAATCGCATTTGTCGTTAATCCTATATCTACTAAACCGTCAATTTTCACGAGACGTTCGATAAGTTTTGCTAAGTCCTTACGGAGCAAGGGTTCGCCACCAGTAAGTCTAATTTTCCGTACACCGATGCTAACAAATACTTTTGCTAATCGCTCTATTTCATCAAATGTCAGTAAAAACTCATCTTTCAAAAAAGCATAATCAGGACCAAACACTTCGGCTGGCATACAATACGTACACCGTAAATTACAACGATCAATGACAGAGATGCGTAAATCTTGAAGTGGGCGTCCGAAAAAATCTTTAACCTTCTCCTGCATCGCCACTCTCCCTTTCTGCCAAATTTATACCTCTCTTCATTCTATTATAATATATTTTTGAACCGCGATGTTTTTGCTCAAGTGAATAAAGTGAAACTTTAATCAGTGGGGGTTTTGTCCATCCCCACTGATTATTAGCCCACAAATAGAGGGATAAAAAACCTTGAAACATAAAAGTTCCAAGGTTTTTTTGCTTATTAACTTAATCTAATAATAGTTAGAGTAGCTCCTGGCGTTGTCGTAGATAATGTAGCCACTGCAAGTAATCCAAATAACTGTAAACTAATAGCAGAGCCCGCAGCTAAATTACTAATAATTGTCGCATTAAATGAACCTGTAGCCACTGCCGGTGAATTTATTGTTCCTGCTAGCGGACTTCCATTTACAGTTATACGCGAACTTACAAGTAAAGCTGCCGTTATATTAATTGTGTAGGCTATATAATAATTACCTGCATTTGTAACGGTAAACACAGTATTTCCACCACTAACTGTTATTCCCGGTCCAATATTTTGATTGTTCGGTAATGGTATATTCGTACCGCCTAACAACACGGAAATAGCACTTCCTGAAGTATTATTTGCAAAGGAATACGTTGCAGTTGTACTAACTCCAGTCACCCCTGTTGCTCCTGTTGCTCCTGTTGCTCCCGTTGCTCCCGTTGGACCTTGGATTCCTTGTGAACCTGTCGCTCCTGTTGCCCCCGTTGGACCTTGAATTCCTTGTGAACCTGTCGCTCCTGTTACTCCCGTTGGACCTTGAATTCCTTGTGGGCCTTGTGGGCCTGTTGGACCTGTGTCCCCGGTTGGGCCTTGCGGACCTTGTAAACCTTGCACACCTTGCGGACCTGTTGGACCTATTTCTCCTTGCACACCTTGTATTCCGGTTGGGCCTTGTGGACCAGTCGGACCTTGCACTCCTTGTATCCCTTGAATTCCCTGTGGGCCTTGTGCTCCGGTTGCACCTGTTGCCCCTTGTATCCCTTGTGGGCCTTGACCTCCTTGGATTCCTTGAGGACCTGTTGGACCTTGGATTCCTTGCGGGCCTTGAATTCCTTGCGGCCCTTGATCTCCCGTTGCTCCCGTTATACCTTGGATCCCTTGTGGACCTTGAACACCTTGCGGACCGGTTGGGCCTATGTCTCCTTGTACTCCTTGTATTCCTTGTGGACCCTGCAGCCCCGTTGCTCCGGTTGCACCAGTTACTCCAGTTGCTCCGGTCACACCCGTCGCCCCTGTTGCTCCCGTATCTCCTACTCCTCCCGTTACACCTGTCGCTCCTGTCGGACCAGGTGGTCCACCTGATGGACCTGTCACTCCCGTCGGACCTGATGGACCTGTTGGGCCAGTCGGTCCGGCTGGGCCTCCTGATGGACCAGTTACACCTGTTGGACCAGTTACTCCAGTTGCTCCTGTAGTCCCTTCCCCTGTCACCCCTGTTGTACCCGTATCTCCAGTTACTCCTGTCGGCCCTTGGATTCCTTGAATTCCTTGTGGGCCTTGCACTCCTTGCGCACCCGTCGGTCCTTGAATTCCTTGGATACCTTGAACTCCCTGTGGACCCATTGGACCTGTTGGACCTATATCCCCTTGAGTACCTTGCACTCCTTGCGGGCCCTCTGGACCTGTTGCTCCTATATTCCCTTGAACACCTTGAACTCCAGTTGCTCCTTGTGCTCCGGTTGCTCCTGTTATACCTTGAATCCCTTGTATTCCCTGAATTCCTTGTGGGCCTTCTGGACCTGTTACTCCTATTGGTCCTTGAATTCCTTGGATTCCTTGTGGGCCCTCTGGACCTGTTGCTCCAGCTGGTCCTGGCACTCCTTGTATTCCTTGCGGACCCTGAAGTCCTTCTGGGCCTTCTGGGCCTGTTGGTCCTATATCACCCATTGGCCCTTGAATTCCTTGGACTCCTTGTGAGCCTGTGTCCCCGGTTGGACCAGGTACCCCTTGTATTCCTTGTGGGCCTTGATCTCCTGTTGCTCCTGTTATACCTTGATGTCCTATGGCCCCTTGTATACCTTGCGGACCTTGATCTCCAGTTGCCCCCGTTATCCCTTGAATTCCCTGAACCCCTTGGATTCCTTGTTCACCAGTTACTCCTGTCGGACCAGGAATACCTTGAATACCTTGCGGACCTTCTGGACCCGTTGGTCCAATTGGCCCTTGAACCCCTTGTATTCCTTGCAGGCCCTGTGCTCCTGTTTCTCCTGTACTTCCAGTCGGACCTGTATTTCCAGTCACTCCCGCACTTCCAGTTACTCCAGTATTTCCAGTCGCTCCCGTCGCACCTGTACTTCCACTCGGTCCACCTCCTGGCCCTGTCGCACCAGTTGCTCCAGTCGGACCTGGAGGTCCTCCAGATGGGCCAGTTAACCCTGTTGGACCTGTTATTCCAGTCGGACCACTAATCCCCTGACCAGTCGCTCCTGTTGCTCCCGTATTTCCACTCGGTCCTTGTGGGCCTTGTATCCCTTGAGCTCCTTGTATTCCTTGTGAACCTGTTGCACCCGGTACCCCTTGCACTCCTTGAATTCCTTGAGGTCCCTCTGGCCCGGTAGCTCCAATCGGCCCCTGTAATCCCTGTATCCCCTGTATACCTTGTGCCCCAGTCGCTCCGGTCGGACCAATTGGACCTTGTAACCCTTGCACTCCTTGAGGTCCTGTCGCTCCAGTTTCTCCCTGTGGTCCCCTTAATCCTTGTGGGCCCTGCTGTCCTTCTGGTCCTGTTGCACCCATTTGTCCAGCTGGTCCTTGAATCCCTTGCACTCCTTGAGGTCCTGTCGGGCCCTTCTCCCCCATCGGACCTTGAAATCCCCTTGGTCCTTGTGGGCCAGTCGGGCCTTGTGGACCGGTTGGACCAGTAATCCCAATGCCAGTAAATCCCGTTGGAACGGGAGGAAAAGTAGGTCCAATAAGATTCGGTGAAATTCTGAAATTAGAGTTTAATGAATTTTGTCTATCGCGCTCTTTCACACTTTCACCACCTACACACCATCTTTTTTACTTTAAACAAACCTCTTCTTCTTAATATGTATTTACAAAAACAATCTCAAAGACTATTTTTATTCTAAATAATAAAAACTCCCTTAATTCCTTAAGGGAGTCCAGCAGCTGAATCCATATTATCTGTATTAGGGACAGCTTGCGATATACTCGATACATTTGCACCTTGCCCCATATTTGTTCCCGTTACAGTACCAGCAGGGGTACCTCGTGTATAGGTTGTCGTCACCGAATCTCCCGGTTGTAAACAAAGCTTCGTCTCCGTCCCTATTACTGTAACAACGTCAATCCAAGTGCACCCCATTGAACCACTATACGATTTCGAAGCAGTAAATGAAGTATCACTCAAATTATCCCCTGTAAATATATTTCCAGTATTATTAACGATAATAAATTCTTTAATACGTGCAGGCATACTTACACTCTACCTTTCCTTTATGCACCTAATGTACGTGTACTCGTCGCTAATGGCGGAAGAAACACTGATGTTCTAATCACAGCTTCTGGCTGTCGTTTCCCATTTAAAAAAACAGCCGCACTCGATCCTCCAGCACCAGCATATATTTTTGCCACAGCTAAAGGTGAGATATCATAACAGTCGCCAACATTAACAGCTCCTGTATTATTTATAATTTTTACTTTACGCATGTTAATTCCCATTTCGCCTCCCCCTTTTGTATACTGTATGCAAAAGAAAAAAACTTGAAACAAACACGTTTCAAGTTTTTGCAGCTACTTATTTAGTTTCGCCTTCATATTGAAGCATACCGCCAACCATATTCACCGTTTTAAACCCTTGCTCATTTAAATAATGGCATACATTTTCACTACGCATTCCCGAACGGCAAATAAAGATATATTCATTCTCTTTCTCAAAGAAATCCACTTTATTTGGAATATCGCCCATTTTAATATGTACAGCTTCTGGAATTTTCCCTGCCGCTACTTCTTCATCTTCCCTTACATCTACTAAAAATAATGTTTCTCCATTTTCTAAACGCTCTTGCACTTCTTCTGTAGTAATTGTTTTTACTTCTGTCATATGTAGTTCCTCCTTATATACAATAAAACCTTCAGTTTCTTCTTTAAACAATCATTTCTCATCAATTTTAGCACGCGAAGGAAGGAACGCAAAGAATGGAACATTTATTTCTCAATTTTCCAGCAAAACTTATTCTTTACAAACATAACTGACGCATTGTATCCTCAATATACTTGTTTGATGAAAGGAGCCAGTTAAAATGACACTTTTTCTTTTCATTATGGGCATCATTTTCTTAGTTTTTGCAGTTATTGCTCTTAGTATGAAAAATAATAAAAAGATAAAATCCCCTCAAGAAATGTCATTCTTATTTCTATTACTTAGTATAGCTTTCTTCGGTTTATCAATCGCTTCATATATTTTCCGTCTGCAAATCATGTAAAAAAAGGTGCCTACTATAAATCATGCACCTTTCCACATTAATTATTTCCTACACAAAACTAGATACTTTCCGGTTTAAAAACTCATAAATTTTCTTTTCAAATAAATGAACATCTAACGCTCCTGCCATATGCCCATTTATACTTTCTATCTCATATACTTCTGCGTACTTCCCTTGCTTTTGCAAAATGTCTACCATTTTATAATTATAACGAGGTGGCTGAAGTAAATCTTGTTTGCACGGAATCATGAGTACATTCGCTTCTATATTAGAAAGAGCCTCTTCTAAAGAAGAAAATCCATGCGCAATATCATGTAATAAGACTGCTTTCGCAGTGTACATCCACGAATTTGCATCTACTAAATCTATACTTTTGCATGTCACTTTATTAATCTCTTTCTCAAATGATGTTAATGCAGAAAATTCCTGATAAGGTGCCATTTCTATACTGTTCCGCGGGAATGCCGTTTCATAAAAATGTTCATCAAACGCATTCATAAACATCATTCGATTTGCTAAATGAAGACCTTTCGTTGGCTGCTCTTCTCCATACTTTCCACCTTTCCAGTTTGGATCAAGCTGAATTGCTTCAATCGCATTTTGCGCTACATTTCCCGACGTTATAATTGGATTTTGTGGATTCGTAATAACTCCAATCACTCGCTCTACCATATGAGGATAGTGAACAGCCCATTGCTGCGCAATCATCCCACCTGCCGACGGTCCCATTACAGCATGTAGCCTAGCAATCCCCATATCTTTTATTAACTCATATTGCATACGTGCTACATCTAAAAATGTGAAAACTGGAAAATCCATCGCATACTCAAAACCAGTCATCGGATTTATCGATTTTGGTCCCGTTGTAATTACGTAGGGATTCTTCACCTGTACATTACAAAGGTTATCAGTGCATATAACGAAATATTTATTTGTATCAATTGCTTTTCCAGGTCCAATTAATCCATCCCACCAACCAGCTTCCTCATCATGCTCTGTATATTTTCCTGCCGCATGACTTGTTGCACTAAAATAGTGACAAACCAAAATCGCATTTGATCTTTCTCTATTTAAAGTGCCATACATCTCATACCCCATTTGAACAGGAATTTCCCTACCATTTTCAAACACAAATTCTTTTAAAACAAACTTCTCCTTTTTTACAATTTGCACAGACTCGCCTTCTTCCCGTCATATTATGAACTGCTTACTAAAGGATTTTTTCTATACAAACCAATCTCCTCCTTCTTTTCATAAATAAATGAATAATATACAAAATTAGCCACAAAATAGCACTATATTACAAGATCAAAGAGGGCATACATATGATTTGGAATTGGTTACGTAAGAAAAAAAACTCAAATACAAAAGAGACAGATGATTCGAAACAACAGCCAGATGATCAAAAGGAACATAACAAAGATAAGAATGGCGAGCCAAAAAGTACGGAACAAACTGAGGATAATTCTCAAAATAAGCAGCAAAATTCTAAACAAGAGGATAATTCTCAAAACAAGCAGCAAAGTTCTAAACAAGAGGATAATTCTCAAGGTAAGCAGCAAAATTCTAAGCAAGATGATAATTCTCAAGACAAACAACAAAATTCTAAACAAGAGCATTCTTCTCAAAACAAGCAACAAAGTTCTAAACAAGAGGATTCTTCTCAAAACAAACAGCAAGGTTCTAAACAAGAGGACTCTTCTCAAGACAAACAGCAAAGTTCTAAACAAGAGGATTCTTCTCAAGACAAACAGCAAAACTCTAAACAAGAGGATAATTCTCAAAACAAACAACAAAGTTCTAAGCAAGAGGATTCTTCTCAAAACAAACAGCAAGGTTCTAAACAAGAGGACTCTTCTCAAGACAAACAGCAAAGTTCTAAACAAGAGGATTCTTCTCAAGACAAACAGCAAAGTTCTAAACAAGGTGATTCTTCTCAAAACAAACAGCAAAATTCTAAGCAAGATAATACTTCTCAAAACAAGCAGCAAAATTCTAAGCAAGATGATACTTCTCAAAACAAACAGCAAAATTCTAAGCAAGATGATACTTCTCAAAACAAACAGCAAAGCTCAGGAAGTAACAGCATTTATGACTTTAGCAAACCAGAAAGTGACCATATTCATTCTCTACAAGATTTAATAGAGAAGATGAAACAGTCTAGTGACTTTGTTAATTACCATACATCTGACGATGACACGATGCCTTATTGGATTTCTTACTATCGTCCTTCACTTGATGGTGAGAAATTGCAAAAGTATTTAATGCCTACTCTTTTGGAACGTCCTTGCGCTCCATTAGAAGAATTAAAAGAACATATTCCAATGAGTGGTATAACGATTACGAACGACTTACAAAAAATTGAGGACATGGTTTTAAAGGGACATGCAATTATTCAATTAAATCAGCAAGATCAAAAATGTATGCTTGCAAACATTGCAATTGATAATTATCGTGCACCAACTCCTCCATTAAATGAATCCACCGTTATCGGGCCACAAGAAGGATTCGTAGAAGATATTGATACGAATATTAATTTAGTACGAAAACGTCTTCCTGTTTTAGATTTACACACAAAAGAGATGATTATTGGAGAGTTTTCAAAAACAAAGGTTGTCATGATGTATTTAGACAACCTTGCCGAAAAAGATAATGTAGACTTTCTAGAAGAATCACTTCGAGCTCTTGAATATGATCAAATTAACGATAGTGCTTATATACAGGAATTAATGGGTGAAAAGTCAATTTTTCCTCTCTATATAAATACAGAACGCACTGATAGAGTCACAAAAGCACTTATTGATGGAAAAATCGCTATTTTTGTTGATGGTTCTCCAAGTGTCCTATTAACGCCTGTATCATATTTCGATTTTTTCATTTCACCAGAAGACTATAACGTATCTTGGCTATACGCGACATTTTCAAGAATATTACGCCTTATCGCAGTTCTATTCTCAATTTGTGCCACACCGCTATATGTCGCTATTTTAAATTATCATTACGAGCTCATTCCAAGTGATTTGCTTGAAACATTGATTTTATCAAGGGCACAAGTACCCTTCCCACCTTTAATCGAGGCGCTCTTTTTAGAATTAGCCATTGATTTATTAAGAGAAGCTGGCGCGCGATTACCAATGAAAGTTGGACAAACACTAGGTATTGTAGGCGGTATTGTAATTGGGCAAGCATCTGTACAAGCTGGTTTAACGAGTAATATTTTATTAATTATCGTTGCTTTATCAGCGTTAGCTTCCTTTATTACACCCATTTATAAAATGGGTAACGCTGTTCGTTTACTACGTTTCCCATTTCTCTCATTTGCAGAAATAGGTGGGCTCTTCGGTATATCTCTTGGATTTATCTTTTTATTTACCCATTTGTTTAGACTTACTTCTTTACGTAAGCCGTACGCTCTCTTTTATCCAACGAGACAACAATCCTTTAAAGATTCTTGGATTCGTTTTCCATTAACAATGATTGATACTCGAGATGTTCAAGCAAGACCGCAACACGTAAAGAAAGCAACTAATGGAATTTCTACAAAACATACGTCAGATTTTGATGATTAAGAAATGAGGTGCATCGATGAGTAAAATTAAAGCAGAACACCAAATATCACCCGTCTTCGTTTTCTTTTTAATTCACGGTGCACAATTTGGTGCTGGTGTTCTCGGATTCGCTCGAATCATTGCAAAAGCCGCTGGATACGACGGCTGGATGGGCGTTCTAATCACAGGAATCTGTATCCATATTCTTATATGGATGATGTATTTCTTATTAAAAGAAACAAACGGGAATTTAATCGACTTACATCGGCAAACATTTGGAAAGTGGCTAGGAAACGGCATTAATATCATCTTTGCTGCTTATTTTTTAATCGTCAGTATTTCCGTCATTCGAACATACGTTGAAATTATTCAAGTGTGGATGTTTCCTACCGCTTCCACTTGGATGTTAACACTATTTTTATGCTTAGTTAGCTATTACATTATCTCTTCTGGATTTCGTGTAATTACCGGCATTTGTGTCATCTCAGTTGGTGGTACATTAGGATATTTATTTCTTAGCCTATTCGTTTTGAAATACTCTCATTGGCCTAATTTACTCCCTATATTCACACATTCTTTTTCAGATATTTTAAAAGCCGCTCAACTGTCAATCTACAGTATGACCGGTTTTGAGGTTTACCTCATGGTTTATCCATTTGTGAAAAACCCTAAACAATCTCATAAATTCGCTCAATATGGGGCACTATTTTCAAACCTACTATATTTATTTAGTACCCTTTTAGCCTTTGCGTTTTTTAGTGAAAAACAATTATTAAAAACAATATGGTCCCAACTTTCTATGACCCAAGTCATTCAATTACCATTCATAGAAAGGCTAGAATATATTGCAATTTCAGCTTATGCACTCGTTATTATTACAAGCTTTATCCTTCCTTTATGGTCGGCAACGAGAGCAACTCACGAAATATTCCGTGTAAAACAAAGAGGTGTTCTAATCGCTTTCATCTTTATCACTCTCATTGTTTCACAACTTTTAACAAACAGGCACGATATTAATAATTTTATTAGTAACGCATCAAAAGTTAGTTTTTGGCTCATTTATGTATACATCCCAATCCTATTTATTATTGTGTGGGTGAAAAGAAAATGGAAAAAATCAAAAGAAAATTAATACTTATTTCTTGTATAGCACTTTTTAGTTTAACTGGATGTTTACAAAAAAATATTATCGATGATGTACAACTTATTCAAGGAACCGTTTTTGATACAGCAAAGGATAATAAAATAAAAGTAACATTCGTTTGTCCCATTCAGAAAAAAGGAAATAAAGTTCAAGTTTTTGAAGGCAGCGCAAATGCGGTAAAACAAGTAAAAGCAGACACATCTTTAGAATCTTCTCAACCATTTGCTAGCGGACAAATGCGTGTTGCTCTATATACTATACGACTTGCAAAAAAAGGAATGTCTACTTCATTCGATACATTACTTCGAGATGTGAATATAGGGAACGCTTTATATGTTGCTTTACTTGAAGGTAATGGTACTGAACTTTTAAAAGGGAAATATACGACTTCATACAACGTTGCAATTTATATAAAAAAATTGTTAGAGCATAACATGGAAACTGGTCCTTTACCAACGGATAATCTGCATGTAGGAGCATTCCGTTATTATCAAGAAGGGCAAGACTACTATATTCCAATTTTAAAGAAACATGGTGATAAAATAAAAATCACCGGAATTGGTCTTTTTAAAAAGGATAAATATATCGATAAAATTGCGGAAAAAGATATGTTCATATTTAAAGGACTATTAGAGAAACATAAATTAGATTCACATGAATTTAAAACAGATTCTGCGTACGTAATGATTAATAATATTCGTTCTGTTCCAACTTACGATATAAAGATTAAAAACGGAAAGCCTTCTTTTTTCATTCACGTTCATCTTGATGCACGTATTCAAGAACTATCGAAGCAAATTAACTTAGAAAATAACAAGAACACAAAAAACATTGAAAAAAATGTACAAAAACAATTAGATACACAAGCTGCTAAATTAATTAAGCAGTTTAAATCTTTAGGCGTCGATCCTCTCGGGCTAGGAGCTAAATATAAGCAACATTATCGTCCATTTAAATTAGAAGAGTGGAAAAAAATGTACAAAGATGTCCCTGTTAAAATAAAATACACCATAAATATTACAAATTCTGGTGTAATTGAATAAGTTAACGATTGAACTCCCCTCTCTGGCATGGTACAACGGAGAGGGGAGTTTTTATTTTTAAATAGAGAAAAGGGATATTTACGGGGGAGCTTATGTCTAAAAAATTAGTAAAACCTATTTTAAATGGTATTTTATTTCTCGGCGTCTTTTTATTTGCTCATACATACTTAAAAAATGTTTCTTTCACACGTTATTTACTTGTAGTTATACCAATGCTACTCATCGGAATGTTTGGCATCGATCTTATTTTATCCGTTTTAATTAAGAAAGAAGAATAACGAGCGAACATCTTATTTCTCATAAGATGTTCTTTTTATTTAATAACTACCTTATGTTACAATAAAATTCGGCATAACGTAAGAAAGGATGAAACAACATGACAAACGAAAAAGGTTTAGATAAAGGATACGAACTTGTTGCAAAAATGCATGAAGAATTCGGACATCCTGTGACAAGTACTCCAACAAAACTAACAGAAGAGCGTGCAAAAATTCGTGCTAGCTTTATGCAAGAAGAGCTAGAAGAATTTCTAGAAGCAACAACTGTTGAAGATCAATATGATGCACTTATTGACCTTATTTACTTTGCATTCGGAACGTTTGCAGAAATGGGCGTACGTCCAGATAAAGGATTCGAAATTGTAAACAATGCTAACATGGCAAAACTATTCCCTGATGGAAAGCCTCGATTCCGCGAGGGCGACGGCAAAATTATGAAACCAGAAGGATGGCAAGCACCGGAACCACAACTTCGTGCGGAAATCGAACGCCAACGTCAAGAGGCAGAAAAAAACTGCTAGGATCTCCTAGCAGTTTTTTATTATGTCTTTTTTCCTTTGGTCTATTAATGACCCACGTGTCCCGCGTGTCCTGCTGCTCCTGCAGTACCAGCTGCTGCTCCTGCTGCCGTTCCTGCTCCAATTCCACCTGCCCAAGGCTGTTGTTGCTGCTGATACTGTTGGTATTGTTGTTGACCTTGATGTTGTTGTTGACCTTGATGTTGGTGTTGACCTTGGTGATGATGTTGACCTTGGTGATGATGTTGACCTTGGTGATGATGTTGACCTTGGTGATGGTGTTGACCTTGGTGATGATGTTGACCTTGGTGATGATGTTGGCCTTGGTGATGGTGTTGACCTTGATGAGTTTGATAAAGGACAGCCTGCGGGTGAATTTGATGATGACCTTGGTGATGTACTTGTTGCTGATGGTGGCCGTGGTGATCTTGATGACCGTGGTGCTGATGGTGACCGTGGTGCTGATGGTGGCCTTGGTGATGGTGTTGGTGTGTTTGGAAAAGAACAGCCTGCGGATGAATTTGATGATGACCATGATGATGTACTTGTTGTTGATGATGACCGTGGTGCTGATGATGGCCTTGGTGACCATGATGGCCGTGTTGTTGATGATGGCCATGATGCTGATGATGACCGTGGTGCTGATGATGACCGTGTTGTTGATGATGGCCGTGATGCTCATGATGACCGTGAACACCTTGAGGGAATCCGCCGATTCCACCAGCTACAACACCAACGCCAGGTACAGGAAATCCTGTTTGTACACCGCCAACGAAAGATGGAAATGTAGTTGGCATACCTACAGGCACTCCTCCTTGTGTACCTCCTACTACTGCTGGAAATCCTGTTTGCACTCCAGCTACTGACGTTGGGAATCCTGTTTGTACACCCGCCACTGACGTCGGAAATCCTCCAGCTGCTCCTCCCATCCAACTTGGGATTCCGCCATATCCGTGTTGACCATCTCCTCCCATAAACATCATTTGTCCATAACTATCCGATCCACCTCCGAAGAAGCCATGTGGTGCATTATTGTCCATCCCTTTCATTCCTTTCACCTCTTCTGCTCAATTTAACCTACCTTTTTTATCATATTTCCTATAGAAGAATAGGTGTTTGTCTATATAGGAATTCCGCACCTTTTTCTTCGTTCTCCATTCATGATAGGATTAATTGACTGATTATTTTTCTTTCACTTGAAAGGGGGCATTTCCATTGAAGAACATAGCAAAAGCTTCCATCGACGATTTAGATTCAATCGTACATATAGATGTTAATGTAATCGGAGACGATAGTAGACGAGATTATATTAAACACGCTATTGATGAAGGAACCTGCATCATTGTAAAAGAGGACAATTCCATTTCTGGTTTTCTAACATACGATACAAATTTCTTTGGTTATACTTTCCTCTCATTAATCATTGTTTCGCCAACGAAAAGAAGACAAGGTCATGCAAGCTCATTAATCTCATATATGTTAAGACATTCTCCTACTCAAAAAATATTTTCTTCAACGAACAAATCGAATACAAATATGCAAAAAGTTTTTAAAGCAAATGGATTTATGCGTAGTGGAATGATCGAAAACTTAGATGAAGGTGATCCTGAGCTTATTTTTCACGCAAAAAAGCTCAGAGCATAAACGCTCTGAGCTTTTATTAATAATTAATTAATTTGCAACAACGTTAACAAGTTTTCCAGGAACAACAATTACTTTACGAACTGTTTTTCCTTCAATTTGTTCTTTGATTGCCTCAAGTGCAAGTTGTTCCATTTCTTCTTTTGATGCGTCTTTACTCATTGTTAGTTTTGTGCGAACTTTGCCCATAATTTGAACAACGATTTCAACTTCATCTTCTACAAGTTTAGACTCATCAAATGTTGGCCAGCTTGCATATGTGATTGTTTCACTGTATCCAAGTTTGCTCCATAGTTCTTCCCCGATGTGAGGTGCAACTGGTGCAATCATTTTTACGAAACCTTCTACATATTCTTTCGGAAGTGTTTCAGCTTTGTATGCATCGTTGATGAATACCATCATTTGAGAAATCGCTGTGTTGAAGCGAAGCTCTGCATAGTCTTCTGTTACTTTCTTCACTGTTTGGTGGTAAGCTTTTTCAAGATCTTTGTTTGGTGCATCAGTAATTTTCTCACTCAATTCACCGTTCTCTTGAATGAATAGGCGCCATACGCGGTCTAGGAAGCGACGAGCTCCGTCAAGACCATTTTCAGACCAAGCGATTGAAGCATCTAATGGTCCCATGAACATTTCGTATAGACGAAGTGTATCTGCACCGTGGCTTGCTACGATATCATCAGGATTTACAACGTTACCTTTTGATTTACTCATTTTCTCGTTGTTTTCACCTAAGATCATACCTTGGTTGAATAATTGTTGGAACGGTTCTTTCGTTGGAACTACACCGATATCATATAATACTTTATGCCAGAAACGAGCATATAGTAAGTGAAGTACAGCGTGCTCTGCTCCACCGATATAAATATCAACTGGAAGCCATTGTTTTACTTTTTCAGGGTCTACAAGTGCTTCGCTGTTGTTTGGATCGATGTAGCGTAGGTAGTACCAGCAGCTACCAGCCCATTGCGGCATTGTATTCGTTTCACGACGACCTTTTTTACCAGTTTCAGGATCAACAACATTTACCCACTCTTCAATGTTTGCAAGTGGTGATTCACCTGTACCTGAAGGACGAATATTCTCTGTTTTCGGAAGAACTAATGGTAATTCTTCTTCTTTCACAGCTGTCATTGTACCATCTTCCCAATGGATTACTGGAATTGGCTCACCCCAGTAACGTTGGCGACTAAATAACCAGTCACGTAGACGGTACGTTACTTTTTGATTTCCTGCGCTTGTTACTTCAAGCCACTCAATCATTTTTACAATTGCTTCTTCTTTATTTAAACCATCAAGGAATGCTGAGTTTACGTGCGCACCATCACCTGTATATGCTTCTTTCGAAATGTCTCCGCCTTTTACAACTTCCTTCATTGGAAGATTGAACGTTGATGCGAATTCATAGTCACGCTCATCGTGAGCTGGAACTGCCATTACAGCACCTGTTCCGTAAGTTGCAAGAACATAATCAGCGATCCAGATTGGTAATTTCTCACCGTTTACTGGGTTAACTGCGTAAGCACCAGTGAATACACCAGTTTTTTCTTTCGCAAGTTCTGTACGCTCTAAATCGCTCTTCATTTTAACAGAGTTAATGTAAGCTTCTACAGCTTCTTTTTGTTCTGGTGTTGTAATGTTAGCAACAAGTGCATGCTCTGGAGCCAGTACACAGTAGCTTGCTCCAAATAATGTATCAGGACGCGTTGTGAAAACTGTGAACTTCTCATCTGTACCGTCGATGTTGAAGTGTACTTCTGCACCTTCAGAACGACCAATCCAGTTACGTTGCATGTCTTTTAAGCTTTCTGGCCAATTAAGCTCATCTAGATCTTCTAATAGACGATCTCCGTAAGCTGTAATTTTTAACATCCACTGTCTCATCGGACGACGCTCAACTGGATGTCCACCACGCTCACTCTTACCGTCAATGATTTCTTCGTTTGCAAGTACTGTACCAAGTGCTGGGCACCAGTTTACAGGTACTTCATCAACGTAAGCTAAACCTTTTTCAAATAGTTTTAGGAAGATCCATTGTGTCCACTTGTAGTAGGTTGGATCTGTTGTATTTACTTCACGATCCCAATCGTAAGAGAAGCCTAATGCTTTAATTTGATTACGGAACGTATTAATATTAAGCTCTGTAAATTCAGCCGGGCTGTTCCCAGTATCAAGTGCATATTGCTCTGCTGGAAGACCGAATGCATCCCATCCCATTGGATGAAGAACGTTATATCCTTGCATACGCTTCATACGAGATAAAATATCTGTCGCTGTATAACCTTCTGGATGACCTACGTGTAAGCCTGCACCTGATGGATATGGGAACATATCTAGTGCATAAAATTTTGGTTTTTCTGTTTCATCTGGCGTACGGAATGTTTTATTCTCTTCCCAATGCCCTTGCCACTTCTTCTCAATTTCTTGATGATTAAAGCTCATGAGATACCCTCCTTGAAATTCTATTTATTTTCACCGCCCAAAATACAAAAAACCTCTCATCCCTAGAAAGGGACGAGAGGTTATAGATTCCCGCGGTACCACCCTAAATTAATGTAATAAATACATTCGCTTAGATCCGTAACGTGGATTAACGGCAATTGCTACTAATGATTTCACAACTGCAACTCAAAGGCGAGTTCATAACGAAACGTGGATTGACTTGCACCGACCGTCAACTCTCTAAACCAGCTTCTATTACTACTACTCCTTCTCACTGTTATTACAAATATGAGTTAATGTGAACTACCCACCACTTAGTATCTCTTAAGAGCTTACTTGAAGCGAGGGCTTCTCGGTTAATCGTTACTCTTGCTAACTAACGAATTCGTCTTAGGACAGCCGAGCTAACTCCCTTGTTCCAAAGGATATTTTATTACTATTTATTTAAATATATTCTAAAACATGTTGCATGTTCCGTCAAACTAAACTGCAATTTTTTCTTCAACTGTTTCTTCTACTTTTACTCGTCTATCATAAATACTCGTTGCTATAAGCGCTACTACAAGCATTACCATGATCGCAATAAACAATACTTCCATATTGTATAAGTCAACAATCGCTCCGCCAACGACCGGTCCGAACATTTTCCCTACAGTCGCTGCGCTATTTACAACACCTTGATAAAATCCTAGCTTATCTTTCGGTGCAAGTATATTTGCGATGGTCGGAACTGCCGGCCATACGAATAATTCACCAATTGTTAATGTCACCATCGCAATGAGAAACATCGTAAATTGCTGCGCTTGGCTTAAAACAATAAACGACGCCGCAAAAATGACGATTCCAATCATAATTTGTTGTTTTAAAGAACGCTTCATCCAGCGAATTAACATACTAACAAGTGGCTGCGCACAAACAATCATCGCTCCGTTTATCGTCCATAATAAACTATAATGGCGGAGGCTAATATCTAATTCTCGCATATGAGTCGCAATTGCCCCTTGCCACTGTACGTATGTAACCCAGCATAAAGCATATGCTACACATACGATTAGAAGCGCTTTGAAGCCAGGTGTAAGTGACCAACCTTTTTTCGTTTCGGCTTCTTTTTGTACCTCTTGCTCTTTTTTTGCTTCCATACCACGAAATCCAATAAACGCAATTAAGAAGAAAATAAAATATAAAATAAAGTTCGCTAAGAAAATATAATCAAAACGATAAGACGCAACTAATCCACCGCACGCTGTTCCAATCGCAATCCCAACGTTTTGTCCAACATACATTGCATTGAACGCTCGTCTCCCGCCTTCTGGCCAAACCGTACCGACCATCGCATACATCGATGGAAACACCATTCCAGAACCGAATCCGATTAATGCTAGCCACACAACATATAATGGCCAACCATGGAAAAATACAAGACCTAAAATCGATACAAGTGTAATGACAATCCCTACTAAAATTGATTTATAACCGCCCCATTTATCAAATAAAACACCGCCGAGCAAGTTTCCGATTACACCAGTAAGCGAGTTGATCATTAATACCATTCCGGCTACTGATAAAGATTTCCCTAAACTATCATGTAAGTAAATTGTATTAAAAGGCCATAAAAAAGAAGCACCCGTGACATTAATAATCATCCCAGCTACTAATAGCCATACTTTCCTTGGCATAGTCTCCCCTCCTATTCTCTTTTTTTCGTTCATATATATAACAGTAAAATTGTAGTCGTTTTTAAATAGGAAGGCAACTGATTAATAGTTGATGAAATTCAGATAATAGCACAAAGACGATTAGAATGTATTCTAATCGTCTTTGTAAAATATTAATCTATAAATAATGGAATCGTTCCCTCGCGAAAGGTTATCCAACTTCCTTTTTACGTTTTGCACTTTCTTTCGCACTCCATTTAAATATTTTGTCTAGTAGAGAGTATATTCTCCCAGACTCCTTCGTTAATAATGGCCCTAGCGACGCCAATATTAAAACATATAAAGCTGAGAATGGTTTAATCGTTGCCATTAAGCCACCCGCTATTCCGAGATTCGCGACAATAATGGAGAATTCCCCACGTGATATAAGTGTTAAACCGATATTCGTAGAAGCCTTATGCGATAACCCGGCTTTACGCCCTGCAATCATTCCAGCTGTAAAATTACCGATGAGAGTAATGAAAACTGCTCCTAATGCCAACCATACTGCTCCTCCAAGCGAAAACGGATCTATACTTAAACCGAAGCTGAAGAAAAATATAGCTCCAAAGAAATCACGAAACGGGACGACGAGATGCTCGATCCGGTCACTATGCTCTGTTTCTGAAAAGACGAGTCCTAACAATAAAGCCCCAATCGCTTCCGCAACATGAATTGTTTCTGAAAATCCTGCTACAAAGAATAAAATAGCGAATATTACGATAATAAAAATTTCGTTTGACGAAATATCTAATACTTTATTTAGGAACGGCGTAGCTTTTCTAGCGATTACAAAGAATAGGAGCATATACCCTACTGCGATTAACACCGATGTAAGAGCACCTACAAATGATGTTGCACCTCCGAGTACTAATCCTGAAACAACTGATAAATATACAGCTAAAAAGATATCATCAAACATAATGATTCCTAAAATTAGCTCTGTCTCTTTATTACCAGATCTTCTTAAATCAACAATTACTTTCGCTACAATTGCACTCGATGAGATTGTAATAATTCCAGCAATAATTAATGTTTCTAGTAAGGGGAAGCCCATAACATATCCATAAAGTAAACCTAATATGAAATTAAGCGATATATGAACACTACCCCCAAAAGCAATCGACTTTCCTGATTTAATTAATTTTTTTATTGAGAATTCTAAGCCTAAATAGAATAGGAGGAATATGACGCCTACACGGCCGAGGAAGGAAATAACTTCTCCGCTTTCAATAAACCTTAAATCGATAAGTCCTAAATCTGGGGCATGAGGCCCCACTAACATACCGAGTATAATGAGAAACGGAATAATCGAGAACTTTAACTTCGCAGCGAGGATAGCTGCAAAAGCTACTAATACTAACGCAGTTCCAACTTCAAAAATTAAAGTATCCATCGATTAGGAATCACCTCCTGCTGAAAGCAATTCATTAATAATTCTTTTCACTTCATGTCTTTCACCCGACAATACGAGCATATCGCCAGCTTCAATAATAGAGTCTGGACCTGGATTAAAGAATTTCTTCATATTCTTTTTCAAAATAGCAATAATCGTTACGTTATACGTTTTTCTGACATGTAAGCTACCAATTGTTTGTTGTACTACTGGTGCATTATTCTCCACCTTAAACCATTCAATTGATAATCCTTCAAAAGCCATCTCAATTGTGTCTAGCGCTTGCGGCCTATATACCATTCCGCCTAATATAGCCGCAATTTGTCTCGCTTCAGAATCACGAAGAGAAATGCTTGAAATACTCTCATCGTGATCCGCATCAAAATGATACATTTCTCTTCGGCCATCATCATGAATAACGATAACCATTTTTTCATTACCTTTTGTTATCACTTCGAATTTACACCCAATGCCCGGTAGTTCACTCTCTCTAATATTCATATTTTCCGCCTCCTAAAGTTTTTAGTTACGGCTTTTACAAATCTACATCAATCTCTGTTTTAAACTTCTCATCTTTTGAGATTCCTAAATACTTGAGCGTTTCTGATGGAGTTGCGTGATGAAAATGCTTTTGCAATAGCGCAATCGCTATTCCTCTTTTGTACGCATGAAATCCAAATGTTTTTCGCATTGAATTCGTTCCAATCTTTCCAACAATCCCAACCGCTTCAGCCGCGCTATGGATAACACGATATGCTTGTTGGCGTGAGATTGAATTTGTCGTTTTATTAGATTGAAATACGTAGTTTTCTCTTTGAGCATCAATAGATTTTACATACTCTAAAAGGGCTTCTTTTACTTTTGTATTTAAATAAATATCTTGTTTAAATTTTTCATCTTTCACAGGAAGAGAATAAAACTCTTTAACAGTCTTATCTTCATTTAATACCTCTTCAAATTTCATACTAAGTAGCTCAGTAATCTTTAATCCAGTGTTAATTCCAATAACAAATAAAAGATAATCTCGCTGCGAGTGCTCTTTTAAGTACTTTTTCATAGCCTCAATTTGGCTTATATCTTTTAATGCCTCTACAACTTCCATACATGTATCTCCTCATCTTATGAACGGTAATTTTCTCATTATCCTGTCCATTTTACCTTATCATGCTATGAGATTTCCATGTATTATCCATTATTTTCACAATATACTCTTACGACAATTTTTCATTTGGAAATTTATGATTGTACAAATACGGTGTGGGTAGAAAAAATAGGGGGAGTACAAGTTCAGCTTCTTTCTACAGATCGGATTCCTCCTTTCATTTTTCGGTTGCTGATACTTTCATATTATGTTACTTATTTACATTATATTATATATTTCAGTAACATTAAAGTGTTTTTTCTGAAAATACAAAAAGCCGAGCACTTTCACTCGGCTTTTTACCTATTAATCTTCTTTTGGAAGAACAATTCCTTTATACAATTGAACTGTAATGAAGTAATAAATCGCATAAATAACTACGAAAATTACGATTGGTACCCAAATACGGAAGTAAGGATCCATTAAAATAAATCCGAAAATATTCATACCAACTAATACGTGAGCGATCCCCACAATTGCTGGGAATAAGAATACTAAGAATAATTCTTTATAAATCGATTTCGTTAATAACTCACGACGCACACCGATTTTGCGAAGCATTTGATAACGCGTAATATCTTTTGATGCACCAGAAAGAATTTTAAACATTAAACAACTTGCCATCATTGCTAAGAACGCAATTCCAAGGAAGAATCCCATAAATACTGTTCCACTCGCAATGCCGTAGAATCCATTGTAAGATTGATATTTACTATCTAATCTTTCAGCTTTTACATTTTTATATTTAACTAGCTGCAACTCGTCAAGTTTTTTCCATTCTTTTGTGTATGCTACAAAATCGTCTGTTTTTCCAGTAACTACGATTCCTTCTTTACCATTTACAGTATCGTACATTTTCTGATCTACAATTTTAATTGCATGATCTTCATATAGATAAAATGGCTGAATTGTTCTGAAAGCCTCGTTCCATTCTTCTGGAAGTTCTTTAGCACTCGCATCTTTTTCATTCATTTCTCTAGAAACTGCACCTACTGGTAGTTCCTCTGAAACTTTCTTTATTTTTCCTAAATCCTTCATACTTTCCATCTGTTTTGTATCTTGTACGAAAGGAGGTTTTTTCTCTAAATCTTCTTTTACATAATAAACGTATTTATTATCAACTTTGTAACGATATTCATTTTTCTCTTTAAATGTAATACCATCTAAAATTTTCTTTTCTTCAGCTGTTGGGTTATGAATAACTGAATCATATATTACTAAACCATCAACCATTTTTATAACGTTATTTTTAAACGCCATACCACCTGAAATTGCACCCGCTCCAAGAGCAACTAACATCGCTACCGTTGCAAGTACTTTCGTTAAGCTATTAATACGGAAATTTAATTGTGCAAACGTAAAAGCATTAAGTCCTTTTTCACTACGCTTTTTATTACTCTTTAACTTTCTAATGATAACTGGGAGAAGTGATCCAAATAGCATGTAAGTACCAGTTGTTGTTGTAATTAATGCAATAAGGATTCCCATTTCTCTTAGTTTTTCCATGTAAATCATTGATGCATAGCCAATTCCTAATAAAATAACAGCAAGGATTGCAACGACACCTGTCATTTTTCCTTTTACCGCAACACGTTCTGTTTGTGCATCTGCATGTACAAGTTGCAGTACTGAAATACGTGATAACTTAATACTGTTCATAATTGCTGATAATACAAATAATGCAAAGAAGAAAATGCAAGTAACAGTCATAGATGGTAGATAAAATGCCTTATAGCCTTCACCAGCAAATTCTAATTGTTTCATTAATAACTGTCCGATACCTTCTGCAAGTCCTACACCAACTGTAAGTCCAATCGCAAGAGACGCAGCACCTAATACAATCGTTTCAATAAACATAAGTAATGTAACTTTATGCTTTTTTGCACCTAACATCATGTACATACCAAACTCTTTTTGACGAAGAGATAATAAGAAAGAGTTTGCATATAAAATGTAGAAGAACGTTATAATTGCTAATAAAAATGAACCTGCTTGGAATACGAAACCAATAGACTTAATAACAGAATTGGATTCGATAAACGCTTTATTCAGCGCTAACGTTTGGAACATATAAAAAATTGAAATCGACATGACAAGACCAACAAGTAAGACAATATAATCTTTCAGCTTACTCTTTAGCCCTGACATGGAAAGTTTAAATAACATACTGGAACCTCCTTTCTTACGCTTTTTGTGTACCTAAATCTGCAAGTACATCTAAAATTTCTTTGTAGAACTCTTCACGCGTACCACCGCGATGAATTTCTTTATATAGCTCACCATCTTGAATGAATAAAATACGCTGACAGTAACTTGCACTATATGGATCATGCGTAACCATCATAATAGATACGCCTTGTTCTTCATTTAAGTTTGTCATCGCATCAAGTAAACTTGCTGCATTTTTCGAATCAAGAGCTCCTGTTGGCTCGTCTCCTAAAATAATTGCCGGCTCATGCACTAGTGCGCGTGCTGCTGCTGAACGCTGTTTCTGTCCACCGGATACTTCAGTTGGATACTTTTGAAGAATTTCTGTAATCCCTAACATATCCGCTACTTTCTCTACTTTCGGTCCAATATTACGTGATGAAACACCTTGAAGTGAAAGTGGAAGTGCAATGTTCTCATAAATAGATAAGTTCTCTAATAAGTTGAAGTCTTGGAAAATGAATCCTAACTTTTGCGAACGGAAATCAGAAAGCTCACCTTGCTTCATTTTCGTAATGTCCGTACCCGCAATTTCAACAACGCCGCCCGTTGCTTTATCAAGCGTTGAAATTACATTTAACAATGTCGTTTTACCAGAACCAGATGGTCCCATAATTCCAACAAACTCACCCTCTTGAATTGAGAATGAAACACCTTTTAACGCGTGTGATTGGTTCTCACCTTTTTTACCGTACACTTTTTGAACGTTTTTCACGTCTACAACTGGTTTCGTCATATATATCCTCCTACACTTGTTTTTCCATTACCTATTTTGCGCCTTTTGGAGGTGAACTGCTATTTGTTAACATTACAATTACCTTACACTTTTGTAATAAAATAAAACCAGGTCGTATTTCGACCTGGTTTACTCTGATTGCTTCGATCTTTGAGGTTGTCCTTTTTTACTGTTACGCTGTTTCACTTGAACAACTGGATCAAGTTCATTTGAAAATTCAGCGTTATGTCCATTTTGCGTTTTTTGCTCTGGATTATTTTGATCTGAACGTTTTGCCATTACATTCACTCCTTATTAGTGCGGTGTAATAATCATTTGATGTTGCAATTGGCGAATTGCCATACGTGCTCTATTTAATTGCTCACGTTGCTCATCATTCGCATGTTGCTGCATAGTTTGTAAGTCGTTATATGCTTGTTCTAATTGTAACTGAGCATCCGAATACTCCATCGTATTGTAATGCTCTTGTCTCATGCCTTGGTCTAATTGTTCTTTCGCATATTCCACCGCTTGTTCTGCCTGTGTAATATACTCTTCAAGTGATTGACGCTCTGCCATAATTGTCCCTCCTTGCTTCAATTCCCCTTTAGTGTGTCCCTTCCATATGAACCTTATGAGTATGTTATAATGGATTTTGTTTCATTTTGACTCGTCTTAGGAGGGAAAATAATGAAGGTTCAAAACCCTTTTCCATATACAAATGACAATAAACGTTATCATACATGGAATTATCACTTACGAAATGAATTTGGTGAAAAAATCTTTAAAGTTTCATTAGATGCTGGCTTCGATTGCCCGAACCGTGACGGTACAGTTGCTTACGGTGGTTGCACGTTTTGTAGTGCTGCTGGATCTGGTGACTTCGCTGGCGATCGCCGCGATGATGTTATAACGCAATATCATGAAATGAAAGAAAAAATGCACTCAAAGTGGAAAGACGGAAAATGTATCGCTTATTTTCAGGCTTACACAAATACACATGCACCACTTGAAGTGTTAAAAGAAAAATTCGAACCGCTTCTAGCAGAAAAAGATGTTGTCGGTCTTTCTATCGCAACTCGTCCAGATTGCTTACCAGACGATGTTGTTGCATATTTAGCGGACTTAAATAAACGCACGTACCTTTGGGTTGAACTCGGACTACAAACCGTCCATGAACGTACTGCAAATCTTATTAATCGTGCTCACGATTATCCTTCTTACGTTGAGGGCGTAAATAAATTACGTAAGCATGGCATTAGAGTTTGCTCGCATATTATTAACGGTCTTCCCCTTGAAGATTATGACATGATGATGGAAACAACTCGTGAAGTAGCAAAGCTTGACGTACAAGGAATTAAAATCCACTTACTTCATTTATTAAAAGGAACGCCAATGGTGAAGCAATATGAAAAAGGACAATTAGAATTCCTTTCTCTTGAAGATTACGTAAGTCTCGTTGTTGACCAACTTGAAATTATTCCAGAAGATGTAATTGTGCACCGCATCACAGGTGACGGTCCACCTGATTTAATGATTGGCCCAATGTGGAGCTTAAATAAATGGGAAGTATTAAATTCCATCGATGCAGAATTTGTACGCCGCGGAAGCTGGCAAGGAAAATATGCAAATGAGGAGAAACAAAAATGAAATTAGAACGTGTATTACCGTTTGCTCGCTCGCTGCTGCAAACGGCTGTTAAAGAAGGCGATTACGCTGTAGATGCAACTTTAGGAAATGGTCACGACACTTGCTTCCTAGCTGAAATCGTTGGAGATAACGGAAAAGTATTTGGATTTGATATTCAAAAAGAAGCAATTGAAAGCTCTACTATCCGCCTAAAAGAAAAAGAGCTTTTTGAACGTACTGTTTTAGTTCACGATAGTCACGATACGCTTCTATCCGTACTACCAGAAGATGCAAAAGGAAAAGTAACAGGCGCTATCTTCAACTTAGGTTACCTTCCTGGTGGTGACAAGCATATCGTTACAAAACCGAACTCAACACTCTCGGCAATTGAACAATTACTAGGAGTAATGGCACCTGAAGGTATCATCGTCCTTGTCATTTACCACGGACATCCAGAAGGACAAGTAGAACGCGACGCTGTACTTAAATTTGCAGAAGAACTAGATCAAAAAGAAGCTCACGTTTTGCGATACGGCTTCATTAACCAGCAAAATAACCCGCCATTTATTGTGGCGATTGAGAAGCGATAAAGTGAAACTTTAATCAGTGAGGTTTACTGTCCGGCAAATAGCAGGATAATTATATCAACGATTTTTCAGATATATCGATCATTCGACAAAACATAACAAAAAAAGACGTGCATTCATTGCACGTCTTTTTCTTATTCTCCTATATAATGGATGTATACAATATTTGAAGAAAGAAGGATAGAACTTTGCTAGTAGAACTAAGGGGAATTCAAAAGAAGTATGGCAAATCACTTATACTAGACAACATCGATTTATCCATTCCAGAAGGAGAAGCACTCGCTATTATTGGTGGGAACGGGACTGGAAAAAGTACTTTACTCAAAATAATTGCAGGCTTTATTCCACCTACGGCAGGGACACTTCAAAGAAAAGAACATATACAAATCAGTTATGTCCCTGAACATTTTCCTGAAGGAATTCGTTTTACATTAGAGGATTATTTATATCATCTCGGCCACATTCACGGTTTATCAACAAAATATTTAAGAAATAAAATTCCGATGCTCCTTGAATCTTTTCATCTACATCATGCAAAGCATTACGTTGTACGAAACTTTTCAAAAGGTATGAAACAAAAAACAGGCATTATGCAAGCATTACTTACGGACGTCCATTTATTAATTCTAGATGAACCTCTTTCTGGACTCGACCCTAACTCTCAGCAAGAATTAGAGCATATTTTACTCTCATTAAAACAACAAGGCATATCTATACTCTTCACATGTCACGAAAAACAACTACTAGAAAACTTCGCCGATAGAATTGTGACATTAGCAAATCATACAATTGCGGAAGATACCTCTGTGCAAAAATCAACAGAACAGGTCTATATTGAGGCAATTGTTCACGAAACATTTTCAGCTATAGAACTACAAAAGCAATCAGGATTTATACAAGTTACACACAATTCAAATCAAAACCTCATTCAATTACAAATCGAAAAGGAATATGCAAACGAAATGCTTCAGTTTTTATTACATAAAAAAGCATCTATCACACTGCTACAGCCTAATTTTTAAATCGAAAGAAGGTTTATTATGTTTGCGCTTATTCGTTACCATTTTCTCGACTACACGAAATCGTATAAGTACATTCCTCCTATTGCGATGTACTGCATAAGCTTACTTTTTGTATATACATATAAACCAACTCCCATTGTACCAACATACTTAGAAACAGCACTCGCACTTTATTTATTATCTGCCTGGATTACAGTCACAATTTTTCATACTGAAGATCCTGTACAAGAACAAATCACTATTTCACATACAAATAATATTTCGGCATTATACGTTGGTAAATATATTACGGCTCTTCTTATTTGTACTGTTTTATCTTTTATATCCGTAATCTATCCAATTATTTTGCAAATGTTTAATGAAAAAATGACAGCTTCTTTATTTCTAGTCGGATTTCTCGCTCACATGTCTTTATCTATACTAGGAATTTCAATCGCAACATTATTTACTAGAAATATTATTCAAAAAGCAAGCACCGCTTGGCTTAGTCTTACATTTATATTACTTATGACGATTGCCTCAATCCGGTTAAAAAAAGAGTTACTATGGTTTTTACCACCTGTCGAAAGCTTTATAATGCTTGGACAATACAAATATAATATACTTACTCATACTCTATGGCTTACAGCTTGGGCTATCGTATATTCATTTTTATTACTTACTTTATTTCTTTTTCTCGTTCGCAGAAAACGTTTTTGATTACATATTAAAGGGGACTAAACAATGATTGGAATACTAGCAGGAATGGGTCCAAAATCAACCGGACCATTCGTCGATACAGTTGTAGCAGAGTGCCAAACAATTTATGGAGCAAAGCATGATATGGACTTTCCTCATATGATGATTTATTCGTGCCCAACACCGTTTTATATGGATCGCCCTATTGATCATGCGGCGATGAAAAAAGCGATTATTGAAGGAGCGCAAAAACTTGAAAGTACTGGTGTAGATTTCATCGCAATGCCATGTAATACAGCGCATCTTTATTTCGAGGAATTACAGCGTTCTATTACCATTCCTATTTTGAATATAGTCGATGAGACGTTAAAAGCAATTCCTGAAAATACAAAAAGAGTCGCTCTTCTTGCAACAGAAGCGACTGTTCAAGCAAGTATTTACCAAGATGGAATTACAAAACGTGATATAGAGTACATTCATAATGAACAATGGCAAGAAATGATTAATCAAATTATTACTTGTATTAAAGGCGGAGAAATTGAGGAAGCTCGTAAATTATGGAGTCTGCTCGTTTTACAGTTAAAAGACGAAGTAGATACCGCTATTATCGCATGTACCGATTTGAATGTGGTGGTGAGTGAGGACTTTGTTGATTCCGCTCAATGTCTTGCGAAAGCAGTTGTTAGGATCTATGCATCAAATATAAAAAAGTCTTCATAAACATAGAACACATCCTTTTTAAAATGTGTTTTATGTTTGATAAAAACAACCAAAACTTTTAACTTTTTTCACAATTATTTCAAAGTAATCACACTTAATCTCGCTATATTAAATAAGTAGTTTATTCATATAGGGAAGGTTAGGGGAACTGAAGTATGAAGGTAAATCGTTCGCTTCATTATATTTTTTGGAGGTGGCATTTTTACGCCGGGCTTTTTATTACGCCGCTTCTTATTACATTGTCACTGAGCGGAATTGGGTATTTATTTCGGGAGGAAGTTGAAGATTTCATCTATAAAGATTTATATTTTGGGAAGAGCGCCCAAACAGAGTCTATTTCGATGGCTGATTCGCTTTTCTTAACAGAGAAAAAATATCCACATTATAGTGTGGCGAAAATTAGTGAGTTTAATGGGGATTATAATACGAGACTTACTATTGCAAATGAATATACAGGAAAGCAAAAATATGTGTATTTAGATAGCAATAATCAAATTGTTGGAGATCAAAATGCAAGTGAAACTTTTGCCAATATAATGCGGGAATTACATAGTTCTCTTTTAGTTGGTGGTACTGTCGTCAACTATACTGTAGAGCTTGCGGCATGCTGGACAATCTTTTTAATTGTGACTGGATTGTATATGAGTATACGCCAATTCAAAAACACACCCGCATCCACTAAGCGAGAAAAAGCAAAACGACGTCATTCTATTATCGGTATTATATTTACAATTCCACTCGTTTTGTTAGTCGCATCTGGATTACCATGGTCAGGATTTATGGGGAACCAAATTTATAAAATCGCATCGTCGAATGAATCGATTGGATATCCGACATTGTATATGGCACCGCCTGAATCGAAGGTAAAAGAATTACCGTGGGCAACTAGAAAAGAAGCTCCTCCTGAATCGAATTCAAATGAGCCAAAAGCAATTTCTGTCGATGAATTACAAAAAGGAATTGAAATAAAGAAGCCATATGTTATCTCACTACCGGCTGATCCGAAAGGTGTATTCACCGTTTCGAAATCAAGCGGTTCCGGTATTACGGGTATGCATGTCGCACCAAATGAAGAAATAACAGCTTATTTTGATCAATATAGCGGAGAACTTATTTCCAAAACGGACTATCGTGATTATGGATTATTTGCACAATGGTTTACTTACGGTATCCCACTTCACGAAGGACATTTATTCGGATGGCCAAATAAAATATTATGCTTACTAACGACGTTATCTTTATTACTTCTTATTTATTACGGAGTAAAAATGTGGTTAGCGAGAAAACCGAAAGGAAAATTAGCAGCACCGCCAAAGCAAAGAGATAAGAAAAGCATAATCGTTTTCTTTATCATGATGGTTATACTAGGCGCTGTCATGCCTTTATTCGGACTATCTGTTTTAGTTATTTTCGCAATTGAACTTCTCATATATGTATTTTCAAAAATACAATCATAATAAGAAAACCACTCTACAAGAGTGGTTTTCTTCATCACTGCGCCATTTTCTTTCGGTACATCTTCCCGTTCCAGTAGAAGAATCGTGAAGTGAGCCCTCCGTATTTTACAATGCGCCGTGCCATTTTGTGCATATTCTTTTGCGCTGATACTTTTTGATCTGATAAATAAATACCAAGTAATCCTCGGCTTATGAGACGATGAAACTTCGCATGAGGCAAATCACCAATGCTCTTCTCTGCTTCTTCTACAAAATGTTTCATACGATCTAATATAGCTTGCTCGTTTTCATAATAACTACAGAAATTCAAATCTCCACCGATACGGTCTTCTTCTTGATCGATGAAATAATCAAGTAAAATGTGAAGTCCTTGTACGTATGGAAAATACCCTTGTCTAATTTTCACAATATCTTCTTCATGTAACTCATCATGAAATGCATATGCTACAAGACAGAAAATTCCAAGCGTAGAACCTGCACATGCTGAAAATTCAAACCAACTCATCGGTGGTAAATTTTCTTTATGCGCTTCAAACCATGTTTTTAAGCGTGGTTCTCTTTCTTCTAACTTCACGTGTTTATGAATTTGCAAATCACAATAATAACAAGCAAGTTCATGAAGAATTGGAGCAATTTTATCATAATGCTTCGTTTTCTTTAAAACATCCTGACATGTTTCAACAAGCTCATCTAAATAACCACCATCATCTTGATCATCACGATAACGATAATAGTTACCGCCCCCTTCAACTTCAGGGCTTAATGCCATTACCATCGACTCATGAAGAGCCGCAAAGTCTTTCGGGTCAAGTGATGTACTACGATCACATAAATTATCTAAATAGTCGCTAATCGTTTGATAAGCTACGATAAAACGAATACATTCCTCACGATGTTCATTTGCTAGTAGCGCTAAAATGCCACCGCCCTCGCAATGAAACGTTTTATTCTCAATACTTGCGATTGCCTGACTATGAAGCTCGTCATTCGGAATATGGTAGGCACGCTCTTTCCACATCGCTAGCTCATGGTGTACTACCGGAAACACATCACGGTATACTTTCGCCATGAGCGTTATGGGATTACTCGGTACGTTCACTTCTTCCTTCATCTCCTCTATTCAATGTACAAATAATTTACTTATTTGTTTCTATTATGTTATTGATGCGTATTTCAGTAAATGACTGAATATAATTCAAAATTTCATCACGCTCATACTCATTTAATAACTCATGATAACAATTCGGCCATTCTTTAAAAGCCTTATCACTTATTTTAACATTATCAAACCAAGTACGGACACGTGTTTTATCTACAAGTTTATCCTCACAAGCCTGCATTAGCAAGAGTGGAACGTCTGGAAAATCGCCTATTTTTTTATGCGCAATTTCGATAGACTTAATCAATTCACTATACCAACGTACTGATACTTTGCGCAAGAACAATGAATCATTCTCCATCGCATCTCTCACTTCATGATTACGAGTTGACATTTCCACTGTAAGATTCGTTGCAAATTGCAATTTTGGAGCAACAACATTTAATATTTTTGAGGCAGCTCGAAGCGGAGCAGAAGGTCCAGTTAATACACCTAAACATGGTGAACTTAAAATAATACCATCTACATCTTCTCTCTTCGTTTCTTGCATCATACGAATGACAATAAGACCACCCATACTATGACCAAATATAAAAATAGGTAATCGATACTTCCTTGCCTCTTTCACCCATAATTTAACTTCCTCTATGTATTCATCAAATGAATCAATATGTCCTCTATTTCTCGAAGTCGTTCCATGTGATGGAAGGTCTCCCATCACAACGTGGTAGCCGATATGATTCCACATTTCTGCTATAGCTTCGTAACGTCCGTGATATTCCATTGCGCCGTGCACGATAACGACTACAGCTTTCGCTTCCTCTGCTTCATAATTCCACATACGGACCTCCTCCATTTCACTCTTTCTCATAATTTGATACACTAAAACTAGTCTCTAGGAAAGGAAGGCTTTACATGATATATCCTTACAAAGAAAAAAATCCAAAAATTGCGAGTAGTGCTTTTATCGCTGACTATGTTACCATTACAGGCGATGTGACAATTGGCGAAGAATCTAGCATTTGGTTTAATACAGTCATCCGCGGTGATGTATCACCAACGATAATTGGAAATAGAGTAAATGTACAAGATCAATGTACACTTCACCAAAGCCCCCAGTATCCTCTTATTTTAGAAGATGACGTTACCGTTGGGCATCAAGTTATTTTACATAGCTGCAAAATTGAAAAAGATGCTTTAATCGGAATGGGATCTATCATATTAGATGGCGCTGAAATTGGTGAAGGAGCTTTCATCGGTGCTGGTAGTCTCGTTTCACAAGGAAAGAAAATCCCTCCTAATACGTTAGCTTTCGGTCGCCCTGCGAAGGTCATTCGCGAATTAACAGAAGAAGACCGTAAAGATATGGAACGTATCCGCACACAATACGTTGAAAAAGGACAATATTATAAATCGTTACAAAAGTGATTTTATCGCTGCCATAAGACTGGCAGCTTTTTTTATGAAAAAATCTAACTTTTTCTTTACAAAACCTTATTATCCCCTCAATAAAATCTTATTAAAATAGAAGTTAATAACTCCATATATATGTAAATGAGGGAGGAAAAATCTCATGAAGGTCAGTGGACTATATAAAATAGAATGTTACATCTTCAAAGGAATTAATCGCTACTTTGATCAAAAAACATTAAACATCTTTTTCAGCAATATTACCCATATCGGTGGTGCAAGTTTTTCCATTGCACTTACCCTATTCTTTTTAATTTTCGCAACAGGGAATTTGCATCAAGCTGCAATTGCAACTGCTATTTCTTTAACAATTAGCCATATTCCTGTGCAAATATTAAAAAGATGGTATCCACGAAAACGTCCTTATTTAACAATTCAAGATGCGAAATATCCAGTACAGCCTTTAAAAGATCATTCTTTTCCATCCGGACATACAACGGCTGTTTTCTCTGTCCTCATTCCATTTATTTGCTATAATCCAAACTTGCTTGCTTTTCTATTACCGTTAGCATTATGCGTCGGTATTTCCCGTATTTATTTAGGGCTTCATTATCCGTCAGATGTATTTGTAGGCATGTGCCTTGGCACTTGCTCTGGCATCATCTCTTTTTATCAACTCATTCCACTCATGTAAAGGAGCGATATGATGAGAGTCGCCATATTTACCGATACATTTACACCACAAGTCAACGGTGTGGCGAAAACTTTGGAACGTTTAACTAAATATTTTCAAAAAGAAAATATCGCCTATTCTGTTTTCGCCCCCCAGCATACGGCAGAAGATAATTTCGTAGCGAATGTGAACAAAATGAGAAGTATCCCGTTAACAATATTATATCCAGAATGTCGCTTTGCCTTTCCTACTCCGCGCATTAAGCGGGAACTTCTTGCCTTTAAACCTGATATCATTCACATCGCTACGCCTTTCAATATGGGACTTTGTGGGTTATATTATGCCAAAAAGTTAAATATCCCAGTTGTCGGTTCTTATCATACTGATTTTGACGCCTATTTACGCTATTACAAAATCGAATTTCTCTCCAATATGCTATGGAACTATTTAAGCTGGTTTCATAGTCATATGCAAAAAAACTTTGTTCCTTCTCCTGAAACATTACATCAATTAAAGAAAAAAGGGTTTCAACAGCTCTATATTTGGGGACGTGGTGTAGATTGTACTCTCTTTCATCCAACTTACAATAAAGACCTATTCCGAAAAAAATATAATATTACAGCGAAATATATTCTTTCCTACGTCGGGCGCCTTGCTCCTGAAAAAGATATCGATACTCTTCAAACACTTATTCAAACGACAAACAAAGAACGTGACGATATTCATTGGCTCATCGCTGGAGACGGGCCTCTAGCAACAAATTTGCGTGAAGCTGTTCCGAAAACAAATGTCACTTTTACTGGATATTTACAAGGCACGGATTTAGCTGAAGCATATGCTTGTTCTCATATGATGGTATTTCCATCAGCTACTGAAACGTTCGGAAATGTCGTACTTGAATCATTTGCATGCGGTACACCTGTCATTGGTGCAAATAGTGGCGGGGTTAAAAATATTATTACAGATGGAAAAACGGGAATTCTTTGTCCGCCAAAAGATACAGATTCCTTTCTATCCTCCATCCATTCTTTATTGCAAAATGAAGAGCTGCTTATGCAAATGGGCATAGCAGCTTCGTCTTATGCTAAATCAAAAAGCTGGGATGAGATCTTTCGTGGCTTACTTGACCAATATGAAGAAGTCCTTCAGCACACTGCATCAGAATTACTCGCTTAAACAGAAAAACTCCCTTCCAAAAAACGAAGGGAGTTTATTACACAGTTATAAATTTTAGTTTAATAAATGATACATAAGGTGAAATATCATTTTATTCCTATATTCATTATAACAAAAAGATACATAACTAAACAGAATTGTAATAAAAACCCATAAAAATTAATATATGGTTATATAGTATTTTTACTGTATAGAGATTTTAAGAGATTCCCCTTAAAATCTACTTACTCACATACCTATATACAGCAATTGTTCCCCAATTTCTGTATATCAAAAAACCTTTCATTCATTTGAAAGGTCTTTTTGAGCCTGTACGTATTCTGCTTTCGTATTCACATTTATAAACCAATCTGCATTCGCCTGTACATCCTCACCAACAATATATTTCACATTACATTGTGATAAAAGTTGGCCCATACTTCTTTTTTCTTCCTGAAGCAAAGCATAAATCTTGTCTTTCACACGGTTATGGTACGCTGCAAGTAACGGTTGTTTTCTTCCATTAATAATAGGAACAACCGCATCATATTCATTACTCGTTTGCTCTAGTAAAATGGTAAACCATTCATGCGAAACATTTGGCGCATCGCAAGGCATAATAGCGTACCAATCTGCTTCTATATATTCCATTCCTGATACAATTCCAGCAAGTGGTCCATTTCCTTTATAATGCGGAATATCTTCTATAACAGGAACTTGTACAAGTTGCTCTACTCGCTCTTTTATATCAGAATGACTAATGACTACAACTTCTTGTAACGCAGTTGTCATCACTTTCAAAATATGCTCTATAAAAGTACTCCCTTGCCAGCTCGCTAACGCTTTCGGCTCACCAAATCGACTCGACATACCGCCTGCCAATACAATTCCAGCATACTTACTCATTGGCGATGCAGCTCAAATGTAATATGACCTAATTCCGGTAAAATTAATTTATTCATCGCAAGGCGAACTGCTCCGCTAGACCCTGGCATGGAAAAGACAACTTTGCGCCCAATTGTACCGCCGATCGCTCTACTTAACATTGCGCTGCTTCCGATATCTTCTAAATAGCTAATCATACGGAACAACTCACCAAACCCAACAATTTCTTTATCTAATAACGCTGATACTGCTTCAATCGTCACATCACGTTTCGTAATACCAGTACCGCCATTTGTTAACACGACATCAACATCTTCCCGATGATAACCAGCTAACACCGCTTGCTGAATACTCTCTTTATCATCTTTTACAATTTCATAAGAGGTCACTGTATGCCCTGCTTCTTTTAATAATGCATGTAATAGTTGTCCGCTCTTGTCCGTCTCTTCTGTACGTGTATCAGAAATCGTCACGATCTTGCAGCGCACTTCTTTTGGAGCTTGTTTTTTATGTTCGGTTACGCTCACGTCTTATCTACCCCTCCTAAAAATTTTTCTTTACTTTATTATACGTATATTTATACTGTTGCAAGTAAAAAACTTGTGCTTCTACCTTAAGACTAAAAACTATTAATCAGGTTAAAAAAACTCCCCACAAAAAATAAGTAAACTGTTTTTTCTGAATTTTACTCGCAAGAACAAAAAGTAATCTGTTACAATAAAGGTAAATAATTACTTTAATTGATAAAAATAACTATTCATCTAAGTTCCTTAATCATATTCCCTATTTATACCAAACCTTTAAATAGAAATATTAGATGGTTCCTAACAAGAAAGATAATAGAAAAAGATATCCTTAACCCTCTTTCTTGTTAAATAATATAAAAAGGGTGATAAAAATGAAAAGTAATACTATCCAAAAAGCCTCTCTCTCTCTTCTACTTGCATCAAGTTCCTTATTTGCATTCGCCTCTGCTGGTAGCGCTGAGGAAAAACAGCCAGAGATTGCCCAAGTAAAACTTTCCAACTGGAATGAATCAAAAGATACTCCAGTAAAAAACGTCCGGTCTGTAATGCCGACAAATTCCGCTGAAATACAACTATATCATAATAATGGAAATCCAATTGAGACTAATATTTTAGAGCGTTCGGAGAATCCCGAAATGAATTTATTCGCGGTTGCCGATTATTATATAAACAATATAAACTATAAAAGCTATTATCTATCTGATACCAAAGCAGAAAACATTCAAAGCATCCAAAAAGAAGCATTAAATGAAATAAATAAAAAAAGTACGAATCTAAATTCTACATTGCAAACACCTTCTAATATTTCATATGCTGCTGGCTCTGGAAGTGCATTTAGAGATTATAACTGGTCGTTCTCAACTGGTGCAAAATTAACATCACAAGTTCAATTTACGAGAGTCTCTTCTAATGTAGACATCAACGGAACTACAGGATCTGTTTGGGATGTAAGTTCCACTAACCAACTCCAAAATACTATAACTAATCCTCCCTTTGTAGAATGGACGACAAGATTAGCCGTTCCGTTTTCTGCCCAAAAATTAATAGATTATGGTCCTGATAGTACATCAGGGCCTACTGCATCAGTCGGCTTATCTGGCTTTGTTCCTAGTTTTAGTTGGAGTTTTAATATAAGTGGGTTCAGTATAACAAGTACTTCTTTATTAAGTGAAAAATATGGTAGATGGACATTAAATAAAAACTTATTTAACCCTACGCCAACATCCGCTACAATGAGACCGGGTATCAGAACTTCAAATACATCCGGTGATCTAGGTGTCAAATTAAGTCATGCTTACTTCAGATCAGGTGGCACTGTTCATGCAACTGATATAATTTCAATGTATGTAGCGGACAGATAAACATATTAACAAACTTTTATTAATGGAAATATACAAAAAAAAGAATATAAGTAGTGATGCATGAAAAATCACCTCCTAAATTTCCATAATAAATATGGCAATTTAGGAGGCTATTGCCGTTTAAAAAGAAACTGCTATTAAGAAGATAATTAAGGACTTCTCTACATACCCAAAGAAACAAACTTATACCTCTCCCTAGCGCACTGATTTAAACTACACACTTAGAGAATCATTTTTTATCTTACATAAAAATGGTTTTGATAACAAATATCAGTAGCATTTTATTAATCAACAGTAAAAAGATGGTCGAGTCAATACCCAAACCATCTCTAAGTGTCTTTCTCAAATTTTTATTATTAACCTTCTCTAATAATTTCTAATTTTTCACCTAACAATATCTCCTAAGCGAGAATTCAACTTCGGTTCACGAACCACCTAACGCATTAAGTAAAGCCCCTAAAACTTCCATCATATTAGTTAGTGTTTTATTTAGATTAATAAAAACTATAGTTATAATCCCTAATAATACAAGTGCTATTACTCTTGTTACAATATTAAATATATTCATTTCAAAATACCCCCTTCAAAAATTGATTTTACACACTTTAAATTAACATACCGTTTTTTAGACTTCACATTCCTAATTATTACTAAAAACACGTCCATATTCCTGGTATAAACTAAAATGAGTAAAAATATATAGTTGAAAATATTTTGAATGTTATAATTAATTGTAACATATTTTCTCATCATAGAAAATCTTGTTTTCAAACATATTAATTCTTAATAAGGAGCTTAAATTATTATGGAACTTTACAAAAAACTAACAACAACATTCATCCTCTTATTCGTCGCTTCCATCACTGTCGGCTTTTCCTTAAAAGGCGCGATTCCATACGCTACATTAGTGAGTATTATATTCGCAACACTATTTTTAATGAGCAGTGCTTTTTGCGCAGGAAAAGCGCGTCAACTGAAAGGCTGACCGTCTATGTTCCGTAAGAAACCAATCCTTTGTAAATCATGTGAAAAGGAAATACAAACGTATGAAAAAGCGTGGATTCATATGCCATTTCCGGCAAGTGGTATGACAAATATGAAGAAGTATATTGAGCTAGACGGGGAAGTTTATTGTAGTTCTTGCATTCAAATTGTAAGTAAAACAAAATAAAAAAAGCTTTGCGCTCACGGCGCAAAGCTTTTTTTCATATATTATAGACCAGCTTGCTCTTTTAAAGCTGCAGCTTTGTCTGTACGTTCCCATGTAAGATCTACATCAGTACGTCCGAAGTGGCCGTAAGCTGCTGTTTGTTTGTAAATTGGGCGACGTAAGTCTAGCATTTTAATAATACCAGCTGGGCGAAGATCGAAGTTGTTACGAACTAGTTCTACCAATACGTCTTCAGATACTTTACCAGTGCCTAATGTATCAACTGAAATTGATACTGGTTGTGCTACGCCAATTGCGTATGCAAGTTGTACTTCTGCTTTGTCAGCAAGACCAGCTGCTACGATGTTTTTCGCAACATAACGAGCTGCATATGCTGCAGAACGGTCAACTTTCGTTGCATCTTTACCAGAGAATGCACCACCGCCATGGCGAGCGTATCCACCGTAAGTATCAACGATGATTTTACGTCCTGTTAAACCAGCATCACCTTGTGGTCCACCAATTACGAAGCGGCCAGTTGGGTTAATGAAGAATTTCGTTTCTCCATCCATTAATTCTGCTGGAACTACAGCTTTAATTACGTGCTCTTTTAAATCGCGATCGATTTCTTCCCACGTAACATCTGGATGATGTTGTGTAGAAATTACAATTGTATCCACACGTACAGGTTTACCATTTTCATCATACTCAACTGTAACTTGCGTTTTTCCATCCGGACGTAAGTATGTTAATGTGTCATCTTTACGTACTTCAGTTAAACGACGAGCTAATTTGTGAGCAAGCGAGATTGGAAGTGGCATTAATTCTTGTGTTTCATTACATGCGAAGCCAAACATTAAACCTTGGTCTCCCGCACCAATTGCCTCAATCTCAGCGTCAGTCATTTGACCTTCGCGTGCTTCTAGTGCTTGGTCAACACCCATAGCGATGTCAGCAGATTGCTCATCGATAGATGTTAAAACTGCACAAGTTTCTGCATCGAATCCGTATTTTGCGCGTGTGTAACCAATGCCTTGAATTGTTTCACGAACGATTTTTGGAATATCTACGTAAGTAGAAGTCGTAATTTCCCCCGCTACCAATACTAAACCAGTTGTTACAGTTGTTTCACAAGCTACACGTGCATTTGCGTCCTTTGCTAAGATCGCATCTAAAATTGAATCAGAAATTTGGTCACAAATTTTATCTGGATGTCCTTCAGTTACAGACTCAGATGTGAACAGATGACGTTTTTTTGTCATGTGGTAAACCTCCCTACAGTAATTGTATATATTGTACGGAACTCATCCTTAATTTGCCACAAACTGCGACATACATTTATTCTCCCACACAAGCATACAGAAAAACCTTTCCTACTTAACATAGAGGAAAGGTTTAATTTGCTACTTGCATACTGCTTTTTGCCCTTTGCTCTTATCGTTCGAGACCGTTAGCCTCGCACAGGTTTTAGCACCTATTCACCTGTATTTACCACTACAAATGAGGTTGCTGGGCTTCATCGGGCCTGTCCCTCCGCCAGCTCGGGATAAGAGAGTATCCGTCCCAACCTATACTAAAGAAATGATATTCATTTGTCAATTAATATTCACATTTTCCTGAAAGTTTTTCTCAATACCCATAGAATGAAATATTAATAGGGAAATGATACATTCACACAAACAAAAATAAATAAATAGTATACATTATTTATATAATTGTGTTATACTATTGATGGGGATTACGAGAAATATTTCATTAAATGAAAAGGATGGTATATAAATATGAGTACTGTGAATGTCCAAATTGGTTTACATGAATTATTGAACGGAAGCAATGCACAGATTCAATTAAGTGTTCCGCAATTAGTGGAAAAAGTATTAATGCGAAACGAAGGGAAATTAACTTCTACTGGTGCCGTTTCTGCTTCAACAGGAAAATACACAGGACGTTCTCCTAAGGATAAATTTATTGTGAAGGAAGCATCGGTTGCTGACAAAATTGCTTGGGGAGCCGTGAACCAACCGATCTCTGAAGAACATTTTAATAAATTATATATAAAAGTTTTAGAATACTTAAAAGAAAAAGAAGAGTTATTCATCTTCAAAGGATTTGCTGGCGCTGATCGCAACTATCGCCTACCAATTCAAGTTGTTAACGAATATGCATGGCATAATTTGTTCGTACATCAATTATTTATTCGTCCAAATGAAGAAGAATTAGCAACTCACGAATCAGAGTTCACAATTGTTTCTGCACCAAACTTCAAAGCAGATCCAGCAATTGACGGTACAAATTCTGAAGCATTCATTATGGTTTCATTCGAAAAACGTATCGTACTAATCGGTGGTACAGAATATGCTGGAGAAATGAAAAAATCAATCTTCTCTATTATGAACTTCTTACTACCTGAACAAGACATTCTTTCTATGCACTGCTCTTCAAACGTAGGCGAAGAAGGCGACGTAGCACTATTCTTCGGTTTATCTGGAACAGGCAAAACAACATTATCTGCTGATCCAAACCGTAAATTAATCGGTGACGATGAGCACGGTTGGTCTGATAACGGTGTATTCAATATTGAAGGCGGTTGCTATGCAAAATGTGTAAACCTTTCTCATGAGAAAGAACCACAAATCTTCGATGCAATCAAATTTGGTTCAGTTTTAGAAAACGTTGTCATTGATGGTCAAACACGCATCGCTGACTATAACGATACTACTTTAACAGAAAATACACGTGCTGCATACCCTATGCATGCGATTGACAATATCGTACTGCCAAGTGTTGCAGGACATCCAAATACAATTATTTTCTTAACTGCTGATGCATCTGGCGTATTGCCTCCAATCAGTAAGTTATCAAAAGAGCAAGCTATGTACCATTTCTTAAGCGGTTACACTAGTAAGCTAGCAGGAACAGAGCGCGGTGTTACATCTCCGCAAGCTACATTCTCTACTTGCTTCGGTTCACCGTTCTTACCGCTTGATGCATCTCGTTATGCTGAAATGCTTGGTGAAAAAATCGAGAAACATGATGCGAAAGTATTCTTAGTAAACACTGGCTGGACTGGTGGCGAATACGGCGTTGGTAAACGTATGAACTTAGGTTACACTCGTGCAATGATTCAAGCAGCACTAAGCGGTGAACTTGCTAAAGCTGAAACTGCAAAACACGACATCTTTGGCCTTGAAGTACCTCGTCATGTTCCAGGTGTACCTGATGAAGTATTAATGCCTGAACAAACTTGGGCTGATAAAGATGCTTACAAGGCGAAAGCAATTGAGCTTGCAAACGAATTTAAAGAAAACTTCAAAAAATTCGACAGCGTTTCTGAAGCTATTATTAACTTAGGCGGTCCAATCGCTTAATTACAAATTTTCTGTTGGAATAACCCTTTTACTCATATGAATAAGTGTCGTGTAACCGTAAAGTTCCGCGTACTCACCGACAAAACCCAATGCGGCTTAACGGTTACACACACTTACATAAAAAAGAAGCTTACGTTAAAAACGTAAGCTTCTTTCTATATCTTATATAAAGTGAAACTTTAATCTCTTCATCTATTGCATACCAATACCCATAAACTTACAGAAAATTCATTTTATAATCATTCGTTTGTAGTTTCCTATGATATATTTTACATATAAAGGAAAGGGTGAGACCCATGAAAAATTTTTCTCGTACAGGAAAAATTTTATTCAGTTATGGAGCGATTCAAATGTTTTGGGGACTTGTAATGCTTAACGTTAATTTATTTGAGCATACAAGTGAAACGATAAAATACATTATTCTAATTACCGGAATAGTTTGTTGTATTGTATCCAACTTTTTTAAAGAACCTAAGAGTCATACTACTAAGTGATTTCATATTAACTTATTGGAAGCGGAAACCTATATTTTATACAAAGTTACGCTTCCTGTTGTACTATCCATCGCCGGATCCCTTATTCCAGAGTAAGCCAATTTTCAATTTAAATAACCAGATTTTCATATATACAAATTACGGCTTCGAACATATAAATTATATTCCTGCTCACTACCTCGCTCTGGTTTCGCACCGCATGTGGCTAAAAAAGGCCCTAACCGCTTCTATCCACCGCTGGATCCTCTATTCCATCTAAAAAGAGGCTTTTCATCTTTTTATCTTTTTCAGCCCTTCGTTAATTCTTCCTCATCCTTCATACTATAATACCCTAAATTAATAACGATTAAGAAATAACCACCCAGAATACCTACTGCAAATGCCCACATTACCATATGATGCTCAATTTCGTACATGATAATAGCACCCAAAATTGCAGCTGCAAAGCGATTAAACATACCAAGCGTCGGCGCTTTCGTCTTCTTTACTATACTATCTCCAAGCTTTTCGATACGCCTTCCTAAAATCCAAACACAATACATGCTTACAATAAGTCCAATTCCTGCACCTAGAAAATGTGCTGAAAACGGTGTTAACATCCAGCCTAATAACAGAATACCTAGTAGATAATATGATTGAACTTTAAACGATTTTAATGACAAACTAATCATGCTGTACTCCCCTTCAATGTTTTTTATATTTATCCAACAAAAGCTGTATAACTCATTTCTTTCGAGTCCATACTACTTAAAATCTATTTCATTCAAATTAAAAACAACATAAACGGTATGTTTATGTTGTTAAAATGCTTTTAGGAAATAATATTATACAAGATTTCTAATATAGAATCCCTCATAAATGTGACGTTTTTCAAAACATTTTCGTCCAATTATGAAAAAATTGATATCAATCTATGAACATACGGATATGATGTAATAAGCACATAAATAAAGGGGGCGTCTAATGATTTATTTTTTAATGGCTCTCATTCATCTCATTGTTCCTGCACTTATTGGACTTTCCTTGTATTGGTACACGAAAAAACATAGTATTTTCTATGCTGTCCTCGGTGTTCTTCTTCCAGGTATTATTCTTATTACACTCTTCCGCATTCCTTTTCTTAATTTAATCCCACTTATTACTGCCATTTTATTCCTCGTATTTTTACCAAAAATAAAAAAATAGGAAAGCAGATCATAGGTGATCTGTTTTCCTATTTTGATATAGGTTCTTGCACGATAGAATTAGCTTCTACTTTCTCTGATTTCACAAACCATAGACCGAAGAAAATGATGATTCCACCAATTATTTGTTGAAACGATACATATTCATTTGCCCATACAGCTGCAAATAAAACAGCTACAAGCGGCGTAATATACATATATACCATCGTATGTGACGCACCAATTTTTTGAACACCAACATACCACATGACTAAACCGAATACTGTTACAAAGAAAATAGAATATAGTAAAGCAAATAGTGTCATTCCGTGTGTAATGTGAAATGGCATGACAAATACATGTGGACCACTTAACAATAAGAGCGGAATCGCTCCAACTAATGTCGACCATGCAGTAACACGTAATGCTGAGTATTTTTTAATAAGCGGCCCTGCTAAAACGGGATAAAGTCCCCAACATATTGATGTAATAAGTCCAATCCCATTTCCGTATAAAGAACTAGCGAGTGAATGCCCCGCTACTAAAACTAATGTAGCACCAATAAAGGCAATCATGGAACCAACTAACTTTCGAGAAGAAAATTTTTCTTGTTTCAAGAAAATCGCAAATAAAGTTGTAAAAATAGGTGAAATAGATATGAGTAAAGAAGCATTTGTAGCGGATGTGTATTTTACAGTTTCCATAAATAACGTTTGATACAGTACAATACCTACAACGCTAACGATGATTAATCTTGGTATATCTTTTCGCTCCATATAAAGTGACTTTTCGATAAAGAACGTAAGTAATAACAGTAGTGGTGCTGCTGTCATCATTCGAACTGCAGTAAACTCAATTGCTGTAAATTCTAAAAGTCCATATTTCGCAATCGTATAGTTAATCCCCCAAATAATAACGACACTTAAAATTGATAACTCAATTCCCCATCTTTTCATGCGCAACCCCCTCCGCAAAGAGAATTATACAGAAAATTCAACTATATGTACATTTCATTATGTGAAAAAATCCATAAGAAAAAGGAGCATATTATATACTCCTTCTCTCTTCATTATACTCGAACATGTAACTTCATATTCGGATTATAAAACTGGCTTGGGCTCTTCAGCTGGAAAGTTCCTCCAACTTCATGCCAATCAACTGTTAATTTATCATCCATAAATACAAGCTTTGTGCGATCTGCAATAAAGTTTAGTACGCTTGATTCGATATCTACATCGCGCTCATCTTTCTCTGAAACGGCTACTAAATCAATAATCCCGCTCATAACACAACCGCAACCTTCATTATCATAAAATAACTTTATATATTTCGTTTCACTTGGAATCGTATCCATAATCTTTTTATATGCTGCCTCTGTTACAGTAACGTACATGTGTTAACCTACATCCTCTCTTCTCGTATCATTTATATATTGTACCACCATTTTTCTTGAATTTTATATGCGGAAAATTAAGACTACTATAAAATATATGTGATAAAGTGAAACTTTAATCAGGGAGGTATCCATCCCCTTCTGATTATTAGCCCTCGCCAATCAGGCTTTTACGGGCAGTTAATGCGTGATAAAGGAGGTTGTATCACTGATGTTCAAACTACAACGATATCTCATTTTCTTAGGTCTATTAGGTAGCTTTTTTATTTCTAGCGGAATGGTATTACAACATATACTTCCCTATTCTCCTTCTATTGGCTGGATTCTAGGTTTTATTTGTTTCCTATCCGCTTCTTATTTTTCCATAAAAAACAAAAACAACTAACAAAGTAAGAACTATCTTAAGGAGGATTATCAAACATGCCAGCCTTAAAAGAAATAGAACAATAACTTAATCATTTATTACAGGAGAAATCCATTGCCATATCGACAATGATTATGGTAGGCATAAATACTCACTCATTATGGATTATGCGAAAGAAACAAATATGTCACTCATCGGTTTGTCACACTCTGCCTCTGAATATTTAGTGAAAGAGACATTGATGTATGATTGGTTTAAAGAGAATTTTGATGTAGATGTTACTTTGATTCCGCAGGAGACCTGGTGGTTATAAAACTAATAACACCTCCCCTATTTTTAAAATCTATATACGCAATACGATCCACCACACAAAATATAGAATCTACAATATATATATAGTAGCTCTACTTTTAAAACTAGATTTTCAAAAATATAGAAAGGAGATAATATATGTACCAACGCAATTGCTTTAGTTGTGACGGTAGACGCAACAGCGGTTCTATCGGCAGTACTGGACCTACTGGCGCTACTGGACCTACTGGCAATGCCGGGCCTACCGGGGCCGGTTTGCAAAGTACTACCGCTTTTAGTCTAGCAGCCGCTCCTAACTATAAAACGGGACAAGTTGTCACTTACACGAGTAGCGGCTATGTTGTAAAAAAAGATGCACCTCAAGGATTTCCGAATGTGTCTCAAGATTATATCGTATTGGTAGAAGGTGGTCCTACCGAATCTACTGGTTCTACTGGTTCTACCGGTTCTACCGGAACTACTGGTTCTACCGGTTCTACCGGTTCTACCGGTTCTACCGGTTCTACCGGAACTACTGGTTCTACCGGAACTACTGGTTCTACTGGTTCTACTGGTTCTACTGGTTCTACTGGTTCTACCGGAGCTACCGGAACTACTGGAACTACTGGAACTACTGGAGTCAATGGTTCTACTGGAGCTACCGGAACTACCGGAGTCACTGGTTCTACCGGAGCTACCGGAACTATTGGTGCCACTGGTTCTACCGGGACTACTGGACCTGCTGGTAGTTCAACAGCGAAAAGTATTGTTTTTCAAGGGACGAATGCTGGGTTTCAACGTATAGCAGGTTCTCCAGGAATTGATTCTAACGTTATTCCGTATGTAACTGCTGGAGCTGGAAATATAGTTGGTTTTGCTACATCTATAAATATTAATAACTTACCCGCTGCTGTTTATACGATTGATATTTGCAGGAATGTCCCAACAAACCTCTCTGCCCCGACCTCTAGTTACATCCTATCTACTATTACTTTAACTACTACAGATAAAATTACGGGAACTATGACATTTTCAATTAAACCTACGGATATTGGCTCTAGACAACCTCAAGTGTATAACCCTACTCCAGCACCTGGACCTGCCACTGTAACTTGGACTAGTATTACAACCGGAAACCTGTTTTCGAGGGGGGATGCGATATCTCTTTATATTACCCCCGGGATTACGGCAAGTTCTGTATATTCTATTTTTCTAATCACTGATATATAATCCACACTTACAAATCATTCATTTACAAAAAGGACCTCGATGCCGAGGCCAAAAAAATTGCAAATAAATTAAAACAAATAACAGACAAATTTATTATATACTCTCGCTTTAAAACACCCATATTTTGGATTGTGAATTTGTACAGTTTGTCAATGTTGTAAACATCCCGTTTATTAAAATTCCGTACTTCCTTCCACACTGAAAAGGGAAATCACTCTAAAGAAAGTGATTTCCCCTTTTTAAAATATCCCACTATAATTAAATCGGCAACATAATCTCAACAGTCGTTCCAACTCCAACTTCACTTTCAAAGTTCAATTTACCGTGGTGATCTTTAATAATTTTTTCCGTAACTACTAATCCTAAGCCTGTTCCAGTTTCTTTCGTTGTGTAAAAAGCTTCATTTAGCTTCGGAATTTTATCTTTCGGAATGCCGCATCCCTCATCTATAATTTGAACAATGATCACATCTTCCACTATAACTTTTACAGTAATAGTTCCGCCAACTGACATTGCTTCAATCGCATTTTTTATTAAATTAAAAAATACTTGTTTCAATCGTTTTTCCTCACATGTAATTGATGGTATATCTTTACTATAAATAGCATGCATTTTTATTCCTTGTTCTAAAGCTGGCTTTTCCATAACCCTGATAACATAAGAGATGATTTCTTTAATATTATACGTTTCGGATTCTACCGATTTAGATTTCTCAAACCCATTTAGTTCTGTAGCAATTGTATGAATTCGCTCTACTTCCTGTCTCATAATTTCACTATAAATTTTATCTTCTGGATATTTTTTCGCTTGCTTATTCACAAGTTTTTTCAATTTTTCTAACGGTCTTCTAATCTTATCGCCAATTACTGTCGCCATTTTTCCAACCATTGCTAATTTCTCTACATTTCGTATTTCTTTATCCATCATTTCAAGTGTACGAACGTAAGATTGGAATCTTAAAAATATAATCCAACATATAATAACAAACACGCTATATAATGCTATTGGGATAAGAACAATAAAGGATTGAACAACGAATCCCATAAGTGCATATTTTCCAACAATAGTTCCCGCAACTAACCAAAAGTACCTCTTATTCACAAATATTGGTGCAAATAAAATAAAGAATCCTTCTACTATATTCCCGCCATCAAATTCCGCATCACTTCCGTAATAAATAATGAAGTTATTAATAAAATCCAATATATTATAGCCAATTAAAATAATATACTTCACAATATACGGCTTTTTCCATTTCATAAAATAAAGTCCTATAAAGAATAATCCAACCATAAAACTATATAGCCATAAACCTAATCCTTCTCCAAAAGCATCTGCTAGTTTTTGATTTTTATCTGATAAAAGGACAATAGCTTTTTCAGCAAAATCATACGCAAAAAATATAACGAAGAATAAGCTTAAAAATATTATTAATGCCTTTATCTCTTCTTTTTCAAATATATTTCCTTTTTCCATATGATAACTCCTTTAACAACACCTCTTAATCTTGTGTCACATTGCGCTCACATTTTTTCGGGAGCAGTATTTCTACTCTCGTTCCTTTCTTTACTTCACTAGAAATGTGTAATTCTCCAAGGTGCTCTGTCACAATTCGCTCTGCTACCGTAAGACCTAATCCAATTCTATCTTGCTTCGTTGTATAAAAAGCATCCTTAACTCGTCCTAAATTATCCTTTTTTATCCCAAAACCACTATCTACTATACTTACTATTACATAATCTCTTTTTTTATTTTCAACTTGTATTTTTAATGTTCCGCCATGTTCCATTGCCTCTAAAGCATTTTTAATAATATACAAAAATACTCCTTTTAATTTGCGTTTATCACATTCAATTTCGCTTCTATTTTGCTCTTCATTAAAGGTACAATTTATATTTAACTCGTTCATTTTTCCGCGCATGTTTTCTACCGCTTGTACTAAAACATCACTTACAATGTGTTTTTCATAAACAGAAGGTTTACATGCAGCAACCTCCATTAATTCACTAATCATATTATTCATATTTTCGATTTCAAGAATCATTTGTTCATATGTTGCATCTTTTTCGTGTTTCTCTTTTTGTAATTGCGTAAACCCTTTTAATGAAGCAAGTGGGTTTTTAATTTCATGTCCGACTGTCGCTGCCATTTTTCCGATAACCGCCAATTTTTGTGACTGACTTGCCTCTGCAATACGTCCCTTTACTGCTGAAAGATATTGTAAAAATCGATTTAAAATAATAAATGACACGAAAAGTAACACCATATTTATAACAAGAGACATAAACAGGTTAAGTTCTCCAAATACAAATAGGTATATCATATATTTCCCTATAAGGAATGGCGCTAAGACAAATAAATATCTTTTACTCAAAAAGATCGGTACGAAGAAAATGAAAATATATTCAATTACATTCCCTTCATCAAATGCTATTGTATTATGAAAAGCATACCATCCAATATTAAAAGTCTCTGCGATCATGTATGCAAATAAATATGTATATTTAACTAAATATGCTTTTTCTCTCTCAAATAAGTAAACACTAATACCTAATATAGCCATAATATATGCAAGCTTCCATATCCCTTTATGCCAATTTGCTAAAGGCATTGTATCTTCTAATATAATCGCGTATGCAACCTCGTATACAATTAACATAACATGTATTACCCATAAGAAAATCTTAGCGTTTTTCTTTTCTTCTTTAGCTGATAGAAAACTCTCTTCCACTTCAACACCCCTTCAAAAGAATACCATTTATTATAATAAATGATTTTCATAGACAAACAAAGATAAATTGAACAAATGAGGAAAATCAATCCATAGATAATATACTTCCCCATACCATATGTAAGCATAAAAACCATGAACAATAATACGTATAATATGGGAGGTGCTTTATATGGACGGTCGTGAAAATAAGAAGATAGAACAGTTACAATCCTTTACGAAAAACAATGAAGGAAAAGAGATGACAACGAATACGGGTGTCAAAATTTCAAATGATGAAAACTCTTTAACCGCCGGCGATCGTGGTCCTACACTTTTAGAAGATTTCCTGATGCGAGAAAAACTCGCTCATTTTGACCGTGAACGAATTCCTGAAAGAGTCGTTCATGCCCGCGGTTACGGAGCACATGGTGTTTTTGAGCTATATGATTCTTTAGAAGACTTAACAATGGCTCATTTTTTACAAGACCCATCTAAAAAGACACCTATTTTTATTCGTTTTTCTGAAGTTGCTGGATCAAAAGGTGCAAATGAAACGAACCGAGATGTACGAGGATTCGCTGTTAAGTTTTATACAGAGGAAGGAAATTTCGATTTAGTGGGTAATAACATTCCGATTTTCTTCATTCAAGATGGTATTAAATTTCCGGATCTTATTCATGCTCTTAAACCAGAGCCACATAATGAGATTCCCCAAGGACAAACAGCACACGATACTTTTTGGGACTTTATCGCCAATAATCAAGAATCAGCTGCGATGATGATGTGGATTATGTCGGATCGCACAATTCCGAGAAGTTTTCGAATGATGCAAGGGTTCGGCGTTCATACATTTCGTTTAGTTAATAAACATGGGAAGTCACGATTCGTAAAATTCCACTGGAAGCCAAAGCTTGGCGTTCACTCGTTAATTTGGGATGAAGCTCAAAAACTAGGTGGCGCTGATCCAGATTATCATCGCCGTGATTTATGGGAAAATATTAATGCCGGAAACTACCCTGAGTACGAACTTGGCGTTCAAATTTTAGAAGAAGAGGATGAATTTAAATACGATTTCGATATATTAGATGCAACAAAAATTTGGCCGGAAGAAGACTTCCCTGTTAAGATCATCGGAAAAATGACGTTAAACCGAAACGTTGATAACGTATTTGCGGAAACAGAACAAGTCGCACTGCACCCTGGAAGCATCGTCCGCGGTATCGATTTTACAAATGATCCTCTCTTACAAGGTAGACTCTTTTCTTATACAGATACACAATTAGCACGCGTCGGTACAAACTATCAAGAGTTACCGATTAATCGTCCGGTATGTCCTTTTCATAACAATCAAAGAGATGGTGCGTCTAAATATATAATTGATAAAGGAAAAGTCGCTTACCATAATAACTCTTTAGCTAATAACTCTCCCTTTACTGTACCTGGTACGAAAGGCGGTTTCGTTACATATCCTTCTACTGTTTCTGGACATAAAACAAGAGAAACAGCCGCTAGTTTTAAAGACCATTTCTCACAAGCCCGTTTATTTTGGAATAGTATGAGCCACGTCGAAAAAATCCATATTATGCAGGCCTTTTCCTTTGAATTAGGAAAAGTAAAAAGTAAATCAGTTCGCCAACAAGTCGTAGGTATGATTGGTCATATAAGTACAGAATTAGCTACTTTAGTAGCTGAAGCAGTCGGGGCAACAGTGCCAAATGTTCAAGAATCAAATGTTACAAAATCCTCACCAGCACTAAGTATGGAACATACAACATTCAGCCCAAATACATTACGAGTAGGCGTCATTGTCGCAAACGGATATGACGGTCAAAACGCACAATATATTATAAATCAATTCAAACAAGCCGGTCTTCAGCCCGTTATTATTTCCGAACGATTAGGTTTTGTGCAAGGCTCTCAAAATGGACAGTGGGAAGTGAATGATACTTTCTTAACAGGATCACCACTTCTTTATGATGGGCTACTTCTTATTGGCGGAAATATTAATGATCATTTTCTTAACAAGGCAAGTTCATTCGTCGTAGAATCGTATAATCACTTTAAGCCAATTGGCGCTTTCCAAAATGGAACTACTATTGTTCAATCTTTAAACATCGAAGGAAAACCTGGCGTTATAACAGAACAAAATCCTATCTTACTTGCGAATGAATTTATTCAGGCAATGACAAAACAGCGATTTTGGGAGAGAGCCTACTAAAATGCATGAGGAGGATACATCATGTTCGTTACAGTGGAAAAAGATGTACACATTTTTGTTGAGGATATTAACCCAGGCCCTGGAAGTAAACCTGTCTTCTTCGTTCATGGCTGGCCTTTAAATCATCAAATGTACCAATATCAATTTAATATCTTACCACAACATGGTTTCCGCTGCATCGCCATGGATATACGAGGAAACGGACAGTCTGATAAACCATGGACTGGTTACACTTATGATCGTTTAGCTGATGATATCGCAATTGTATTAGATGCACTTCAAATAGAAAATGCTACGTTAGTCGGCTTCTCAGTCGGTGGCGCTCTCTCTATTCGGTATATGTCACGATATAATGGGCGTCGTATTTCCAAACTTGCATTAGTGGATGCTGTCTCTCCTTCTTTCGTGAAAAACCAAGAATCCCCTTACGGCGTACCGAAAGAACAAGCAGATGCTCTGATTGCTCAAATGTATGTAAATTCACCTAAGTTTCTAAGTGATGTATCTTTATCATTTTTTAATAGAAACTTAGGCGCTGCCACGTTAGAATGGTTTTCTTATCTCGGTATGCAGTCCGCTTCTTATGCTCTCATCAAAATTTTGCAAGCTGCTGCAAACGAAGACGTAACGAAAGACTTAAGTAAAATTAACGTCCCAACAAAAATATTCCACGGTGTTCACGACCAACTCATCCCTTATAAAAGTGCTGAGCTAACAAAAGAGCGAATTAAAAACTCTGAACTATATCCTCTTACAAATAGTGGCCACGGCTCTCCAATCGATCAAGCGGATGAATTAAATAAGGAACTGATAAAATTTTTAAATTCATAGTTCCTTTACAGTAAAAAAAGAATTTGCCCTTACGGCAAATTCTTTTTTCTTAACTACCTTTTGCACGAGCAAATTCCACATATGACTTATTCTTCTCTTCCATTAAAAATAAAACGATAATGCGGAAAAAATGAAGAGTTGGAACAATAGTCATACAAAGAATAGATAAAAAATAAACACGCTCATCGTTAAACGTATAAATACTAACAACTCGAAATCTTGTTTGTTTATAAATCCATACAACAAATAATTGCAAACTAAAAATTAATAACAAATCTGGAACTGATTCTATTAAAATTAAACAAATTGTCCAATTATATACTAGATGAAAAATTCACATACTTCTCACAAATCAATTATTAAAACGACTCTATTTTAATTTATACTAAATGTACAAGTAATACTCCCTAAACCTAGCTTGTCTGGTTATCCCGTTAAATACTATGAAAAAAGAACTTGTATCGTATACAAGTTCTTTTTTGTCGCCTATTTAAATAATATATCCTTACTATATTGCTTTCCGATGAGTAAGTCATATTGAATAAACTCATATTGCTTTAACATTTCTTTTTGTTTTTCTGTTAAACTTTTTATTGCTTCTCCGTCTTTTCCTATCTTCAATTCATCACGAAGTACGGGAATTTCTCCATATAACTTCGATAAAAATTGATAGAACGGTACCTTATTTAATCCAGCATAATCAAAGACAAGATTTGAAAAATAGATTGGACTTACTAAACCTAAATTGTCATTTGGCATATCAAAATTTGCATACATTAATAACGGCGTTTGCGCCATCGCTAATCGTTCACTTGGCGTTTTTTCATTTGTTATATAACCAGTCTCTTTATAAAGAGATTTATTTGTTCCTAGTGATGGGAGATGGTCCCCAAAGAATACTAATAATGTAGGTCTATCTAAATTATCTAGCTCCTCTATTAAATATTGAAGAGCTTCATCTGAACGTCTTAACCCTTCTGTATAAGTCTCTAATTCAGCCTTCGACTCTTCATTTTCTAATCCACTAATCTCTATTTGATTTTCACCAAATCTTCCTTCTGTAAATGGAAAATGATTTTGCATCGTAACTGCATGAACAAACGTAGGTTTCTTTTGCTTCTCTAATTCAGCTATTATCTCTTTACTCATAGATAGATCGCTAATATAATCTCCATCAACTTCTACATTTTCCATCGTATCTTGTGCATTAAACTTATCAAATCCTAACACTTTATATACATCATCCCGTTTAAAGAATGAGCGACCGAACGAATGAATTGCACTTGTATAATACCCTTCTTTTTTCAATGCTCGAGGAATTGATGGAATTTCTTTCTTATTTGTAACGACTTGCTGATATGGTATAGAGCCTGGTTTTAACAAACTCATTGAATAACTCGTTAATGCCTCAAATTCAACGTTTGCAGTATTTCCTCCAAATGCAGGAGAAATAGTTTGTCCACCAGGAAAACTTTCTATATAATGATGCAAATTAGGTAAAGGATCTTCACTAAAGGACAGGTTCGTTAACTTCGTTGGATCCCAAAACGATTCACTCATTACAAAAATAATATTCGGTTTCTCTTTTTGCTTCTGCGCCCCTATATTGCTACTATATTGTTTCTTTATATCGTTTGCTATTTGAAGCATATTTTCTTTTGAATAATCTTTCGGCTTTTCAATGACTGTCGTATCTAAATTACTTATAAATCCTAGCACAAAACCATTTGAAGCATAATTTTCATTTTGATTCCACAAAACGAACTCTATACCTGACTTTTGAAACCATTTATTCATAAACGTATTCGTAAAATTACCATACACATATAAAATAAAAACGGATCCTATTATAAATAGAACTCGTACGCCTGCATGAACTTTTACATTTTGAATATACTTCCTCACATACATACCCGCCAAAATACAGACAACAACACTTACAATAACGAGAAGAATATAACCCCAACTAAAATAATCCATCACCATTGGTATAACAGATTGCATATGTCCAATCTGTGTAAAATCAGAAGGATATAGTGGGTCTCCCCTAAAAACAATTTTGAAGTGATTTACAATAACCAAAATGATTAGCAAAATGCTTGTCAAAATAGTACTCAAAAAAACTTTCCCAAGCACGTTATACACCAAAACATATATCGCATAAATTACAATTAAACTAAATATAAACTGTGCGTTATAATTGTAAATCCAATTCAGTGTATTTACGAGATTCATATTATTTTGCGTGAAGATAAAAAGCAAAGTAACCACATGCGCTACTAAAAACATTCTAATATAAATCCTAATAATCCGTTTAAATTTATTAACAATATCTTTATTCAAATGCGCAACATACAATAGTACAACCCACATCAAAATTGTCATTATACTTAAAACAATTTTTTGATTTAACATATCTTTCATCGCATCTAAACTAAAATATTTTAAAATCAAGAAAAGTGTGGGTACAATATATAAGGTTACTAAACCACTTAAAACCGCCGAAATTAATATACTTCTTCTTGGCTGATGAAATGAATAATTATCCCTCAATTCACTCCCTCTTTTCTGTTTATTAATTTCACCCCGCACCGTAAAAACAGTTTCTATTAAGATAACATACTTCATGCATTTCGTCTTCACACTGGATTCTACTATAACTGTAGTTTCTTAATTCTCCCTTAATCAACAGTTAATTTTGGAATACCAACTATCCATTCTAAAAAAACTAAATTCCTTCATTCCACTTTATGATATAATAACTATGTTTTGGAAAACCTTAATGCTATTAGGGTTTTATCATGAAAATAAGAAAGAATTAATAAAAAAGGAGCTGCTCATTTTTGTTAAATAAGTTTAAAAATTTGCCTAAAGCGGTATATGTAATTTTGGCGCTTTCTTTCCTGTTGCACGTTTTTTGTCTAGTAAAACAACCAGGATTAAATGGAGAGGTAGTCAAAGTAACATATGGTGCAAATGATGCGTTCAACTATTCGTTAACAGCTGAACAGTTACTAAAACACGGTGTCTTCGGATATGTTTATTTGGAGCCTAGTGAAGTTCCTGGAAAAAATGCATACATCACACCAGGTCAGCCGCTATTATTAGCTGGCGCTATGATTATTTCTGATGTTACATCACTTCCTTACTATTACGTGGCAACTGTTATTAATATGATACTGAACCTCGGCACAGTGTTATTAGTATTCTTAATAGGGAAAGAGTTATTTGAAAAGAATATTTATGGAATTGTCGCAAGTATTTTATATGCTATTTATCCAAGTAACTATACATACTTCCGTACATTACTAACAGAAGTTCCTTCAATATTCTTATTATCGTTAAGCGTGTATGTATTTGTTCTCGCATGGAAATACAATAAAGCAAAATTCCATATATGGTTTGGAATTGTTGTTTCCATTTTACTTATGTTCCGCCCAAATCCAGCTCCAATGATGCTCATTCCTGTTCTTGTCGTCTTGTTCACATATGGATTTAAAGACTCAATTCGAATTGGATTATTATGGCTCATTGGCCCGTTCTTTATTATCGGTGCCTGGGTTGTTCGTAACTATTTAGCGTTCAATCAATTTATTTTATTCTCAACCCAAGGTGCGGACCCATTAATTGCCGGTGCAGATCCATTTAACAAAATTGGCTATGAAAATGTAGTTAACCAAATGAAAGCCCAGGGCTTAGATGATAAAAATGCATATGCAAAAGATTTAATCAAAAATGGATTTAAAACGGACTTCACATATTGGTTCTCTTGGTTCACTGTCGGTAAAACAATTGAGTTATTCAAAACAGCTCCTGCTGTAGACCAATACCATATTCATAAATTTATGCAAATGTGTCATAGAGTCTTCATCATAGGCACATTCTTGAGCAGTTTCTGTTTCATGCTAAATTCATTTAAGCATAAGCGCGTTATGATGCTAGTAGCAAGTTCTGTTATTTACATCATCTTCTCAAACTTATTCTTAGCGATTAATCGCTACGGATTTTTCATTAACCCTCTTATGTGCTTAATTCTTGCATACGGGTTAGTTTACGCTGTGCAGAAGCTTCCATTTTTCCGCACTAGTCAAGCATAATAAAAAAAGAGGTCGTCCAAAAATGGACGACCTCTTTTTTTATTTATCCAACACTTTGAACACGGCCAATTTGTCCATCTTGTAATCGGACTTTAATTCCGTACGTATGTGTTTCCGTGTTTGTTAAAATATCTTTCACAACACCGCTCACTGTTTTACTATAATCTTTATCTAATTGAATAACTACATGTGAACCAACCGAAATTTGTGATCTTGTCGGTTTCCCACCTCTTGCTTCTGTTGTTTTTTCTTGTTTCTGTGTTCTCTCTTGTTGTGCCGACTGCTGTTGCTGAGCCTTCTGCTCTTCTTGCTTACGTTTCTCTTCCTCTACTCTTTGCTGCTCTTCTTGCTTACGTTTTTCTTCCTCTACTCTTTGTTGCTCTTCTTGCTTACGCTTTTCTTCTTCTATTTTTTGTTGCTCTTCTTGCTTACGTTTCTCTTCCTCTACTCTTTGCTGCTCTTCCTGCTTACGTTTTTCTTCCTCTTCCTTTTGCTGCTCTTCTTGTTTGCTTTCCTCTTCTACCTTCTTATCTTCTTCAACTTTCTTCTCATCTATTTTCTGTTCTTCCGCTACCTTCAGCTTTTCCTCTTCATCTTTACAAGCTGTTAAAACAACTACACATAAGCCCGTAAGTAAAAATAATAATAATTTTTTTAACATTAAAAAATCCTCCTATATATACATTACAAATAATGACCTTTAATAGAATAACAAATATGTATGAATCCCTTTGTCGTAATTTGTCGTATATATTGGATTTTCCATGTAACACTACATGCTCCAAATAGAGAAGAACCTGTCGTGTGACAGGTTCTTCTCGTTATTTATTAGGATACGATGATTAGCATGTTTACTATACAAGAGGAAGCATCCATATTTTCCATATGATACTTACGATTACTATAAGTACAAAATCAAACAAATCTAATCTCGGACCCTTTTTCATAGTCATGTCTAGCCACATATAAATCCATTTCATTTCCTTATATTTATGAATATTTTTCTTTGCGAATCGGTAAGTAAGCACTTGCATGATGTAAATTCCAATTACGCAAATAAGCAATAAGATGAGAAATTCAAATACAAAATTCCTCCCTATTTTTGAAGCGTTCTTTCTACTATACGGTTCTTCAAAACCCATTCCTCAAACTGAGCACTTCCAAATTCCCAGCTCAAATCACGAGCATGTACAGAAAAAACGTAATAACCAGCATATTCGTCCATAAACCGACCTGTCTCTATCTCCTCTTTCTGAAGACCGTATACTCCAAAATTAAAATACACATCCCACACGTCTTCATGCTTCCTCTTATAAGCAATCGATTCCATATCACATTCAGTTCCGAAATAATCAAGATGTAAATGTACGCTATCATCGTATTCGTAATCCATTTTATCACCCCTTATATTTGTACTTCTTTACTACCCAAAAAATTCCTGCTATATATACTCACATATGGGCACTTACCTACATATTATGCTTGTAGATTGACTTCTAGGAGGTGTCATATAGTGAAAAAATTAATAACCGTTTTTTGCATCATGTTACTAGCTGTTTTCACATTCGCTGCTTGTAGTAGTACAAAGGAAAGTACGAAAGAACAAGCTCAAAAAATTCGCGTTGGCGAAGTTACACACTCTCTTTTCTACGCACCATTATATGTTGGAATTGAAAAAGGATTTTTTAAAGATGAAGGCTTAAATATTGACTTACAAACAACAGCTGGCGGAGATAAAACGATGACCACCCTTTTATCTGGCGGAATTGATATTGCTCTCGTTGGTTCAGAAACGTCTATTTATGTTCATCAACAAGGAGCAAAAGATCCTGTCATTAATTTTGCACAGCTTACACAAACAGATGGCACATTTTTAGTTTCCCGTAAAAAATTAGACTCTTTTAATTGGAACGACGTAAAAGGCGTTACGTTTTTAGGACAGCGTAAAGGCGGCATGCCGCAAATGGTTGGTGAATACGTTTTAAAGAAAAATGGCATTGACCCTCGCAAAGATACGAACTTAATTCAAAATATCGAGTTTGCTAATATTGCAAATGCCTTTGCATCTGGTACGGGAGAATTTGTACAGCTCTTTGAACCGACTGCAAGTATACTTGAAAAAGAAGGAAAAGGTTATATCGTCGCGTCTTTCGGAGCTGAATCTGGTACTGTCCCTTATACAACGTTTATGGCAAAAGAAAGTTTCTTAAAGAAAGATAAAGCTGCTGCAGAAAAATTCACGCGCGCACTATATAAAGCACAGCAATGGGTTGATACACATAGTCCAGAAGAGATTGCCGATGCCGTTTCACCACTATTTAAAGACACTTCAAAAGACATTTCAGTAAAAGTAATTGAGCGCTACAAAAAACAACATTCTTATGCGACAAATCCATTATTAGATGATGCAGAATGGAAACAACTCCAAACGATTATGAAAGAATCTGGTGAATTACAAAAAGAAGTTCCACATGAAGCGCTCGTCAATACAAAAATTGCCGAAAGCGTTATTAAGAAATAGAGGCGAAGTGTATGAGCTTTTTACAAATACGTAACGTTTCTCACTGCTTTTTTGCAAAAGAAAATGCCAAACTTATTCTTGAAGATATGAGTTTGCAAGTAGACGAAGGCGAATTTATTTCAATCCTTGGTCCAAGTGGTTGCGGAAAAACAACGCTCCTCTCCATCATCGCAGGTCTACTCGATCCAATTGAAGGTATCGTATTTTTAGATGGTGAACCGATTACAAGTAAGACCCCCTCTATGGGCTATATGCTCCAGCAAGATTACTTGTTTCCGTGGAAAACAATTGAAGAAAATATTATGCTCGGACTTCATATTCGGAAGGTTTATGATGAAAATACGAAAGAACATACATTAAAGCTTTTAAAACAAGTCGGCCTATATGATATAGAACAGCAATACCCTCGTGAACTATCCGGTGGTATGCGCCAACGTGCTGCACTCGTTCGAACATTAGCGACCGACCCAAAAATTTTATTGTTAGATGAACCATTTTCCGCTCTTGATTATCAAACAAAATTAAAACTAGAAGATCTCGTCTTCACATTACTACGTAACTATAAGAAAACATCCCTACTTGTGACACATGATATTGAAGAAGCAATTGCGATGAGTGATCGTATTTATTTACTGCAGGCGAACCCTGGAAAAATCGCAAAAACATTCATCGTCCCAGAAAGTATCCGTTCCTTATCGCCGTTAGAAGCACGCCACCACCATGACTTCCCATCCCTCTTCCAAGAAATATGGAAGGAGCTGGAACGACTTGGATAATATAAAACAACTACATGAACAGTTTCGAAAAAAAGAAAGACAACATGCATGGTTAGCTCGCTCTTTACAACTTGTACTTCTTGTTCTTTTCTTTGCACTATGGGAAATAGCTAGTAAAAAAGAATGGATTGATCCTTTACTCTTTAGTTCTCCTTCAAGTATTTGGGATCTCTTTTTAACGAAATGGATTGACGGTTCACTTTTGGTCCACATATGGACGACATTACTTGAAACAGGAGTAGGTTTTATTCTCGGAACTGTACTTGGAGCTATTATTGCTACTCTCCTTTGGTGGATGCCACTTTTGGCCCGCGTACTTGATCCTTATCTCGTCGTCCTAAATGCAATGCCAAAAGTTGCACTCGGTCCAATCATCATTGTTATTTTCGGTCCAAATATTTCATCCTCTATCGCAATGGGGGTAATCATCTCTATCATCATTACCATTCTCGTTATTTACAGCGCATTTCAAGAAGTCGATTCCAACTATATTAAGGTCATGGACACATTTGGCGCAAATAAATGGCAATGCTATAAGCACGTTATTCTCCCTTCATCTTTCCCTGCAATTATTTCAACGTTAAAAGTGAATGTTGGCTTATCATGGGTCGGTGTTATTTTCGGGGAACTCCTCGTTTCTAAACAAGGACTTGGCTATTTAATTAGCTACGGATTCCAAGTCTTTAACTTCACACTCGTCTTGCTCAGTGTATTGCTCACTTGCGTCCTCGCAACTCTTATGTATGTATTTGTCGAGGCATTTGAAAAACTCCTTATTGGAAAACGAAAAAAAAGCTGACTTAGAGCGATATGCTAGAGTCAGCTTCTTTCTCTTACCTTTTATCACACATTTTCGAATCGTCTGCAATATTCCCATTAGCAACCGTAACTGTATGGAAACAATCTTTCACACGCACCGTAACGACATTATCTTTTCGATCAATAATATGATAATCATTAAACTCTTTATTTAATGCACTACGAATTTGCTCCCCTTCAAAAATCGGAAAACCGTGAGACATTACCCAAATGAGACCAGCAACAGCAAGAATCGTTTTCATACGTTTCATTACCTCCTCGAGAGTAAACTTATAGCCCCTATACTATGCGCATTATAATTGTGTCTAATTTGTGACGTTTTTATACTAATTCTATTTTAATGATTCAGTTCCTTCTTCTTTTTTTAAAAAAGACAGAATTTTCAATTTTATCAACATGAAGAAACGCAAAGAACTACAATTCTTCACGTTTTCCCTTGGCTAAAATATATCGAACACATAATTCGCATTAGTGTCCACTTGGTTGTTCCATCGTTTTCGACACATTATATAACCCAGCTAACACTTCCGCTCTCATTTTTACAAGCTCGGAGAATTGATAGAAGAAGGCAATTTTTTTATATTTTAATTCTGTTCCTTCTTTCACCTTTTTTGAATCTTGTAAAATAAACGCTGTAAATGTATCCGCAATATCCTCTGCTACATTTGTCGTCCCATACAGTGAAACAAACTCACCATGCTTTTCCTTAAAAAATTCAATTTGAGCTTCTTCGCTTTCTTCCACTTTCTTTTCTGTCCACTCCTGGTCAATTGGTTTCCAGAAAGAATTATAAAATTGATTTATATAAGAGCTCTCCTTCGCACATCCTTCTTGTAAGAAAAGAGATTTACATTTATTTTGGTATGATGAAATATCTTTATCTTCTTCAAAAGCCTTTAAGTACTTTTCATTTACTGGTATTTGTTTATGTCCCAGTGTCAATACGTGAGCCGTCTCATGTATTAATGTTTTCATCACTTGATCGATATTTACTGCAGAATCAAGCGTATCTAAGCTAATGGTCCACTCTTTCGGATACTCCATACTCGGCATAACATGAGCGACAATTCCATCGTATCCATCTGTTACCATATCAAACTCTTTTATGTCAGTGCGATACTTAGCAGGAATAAGCGTGCTATACATCTCCCATAACGATTCATGATAATCCCTATCTTGACGTTGCTTTAATACTTCTTCTTTCGCGTCCTTATCCTCCGCAAAAGCCTTATTCAATCGTTTGCGATCTAGTTTATCGAAATAAGGATCTACAATTTCATCACCATCAATATAATAAGAAGCTAAAAAGAAATAATTTTCATCATCCTTTTTTTTCATTTCTGCTTCTTTCATATCGTTACTTGAATGTCCTTCTAAATCATAATCCTCTAGTACTTCAAGTTCTGAAAGTCCATCTATCTTTTTATATACTTTTTGAAGTGTTTTATCACCTATTTGTGTGCATTCTTCTGTCGTTTCGCACACATCTTTTTTCTCTCTTTTCGAAGTTTGCTCCGACATATCACATCCAGCTACTAAGCCCATTGAAATCATAAAACACATTAACTTGCCATACAGTTTCTTCATACGTCCCTCCATTATTCCATTCTACAAAAATATCATAATCATTTTTTAACGAATATGCGATAATTAATTATAAAAACTGTATGGAGGTTTCCCATGATTCGAGCAGTCTTATTTGACTTAGATGGAACACTATTAGATCGTCGTCAATCTTTAGAGCAATTTATTCGTGATCAATATAATCGCTTCGCCTTTCATTTGATAAACATAGAAAAATTCGAGTATTGCTCTCGTTTTCTCGAACTCGACAATAATGGTTACACGTGGAAAGATAAGGTATATTCCACTCTCCTTTGCGAATACAACATTACCACTTTAACGCAAGAGCAACTGCTGCACGACTACATTACAAACTTCCAACATCATTGTATTCCTTTCCAAAACATGCATGAACTACTTCAACAATTAAAACAGCGAAACATTAAAATTGGTATTATTACAAACGGCTTTACTAAATTTCAGATGAGCAACCTTCGAGCACTAAACATACATACGTATACAAGCACGATTCTTGTTTCAGAAGCAGAAGGAATTAAAAAGCCTCACCCTGAGATTTTCGAACGGGCTTTACAAAAGCTAAACGTAAAAGCAGAAGAATGCCTTTACGTTGGGGACCATCCAGAAAATGATGTGCTTGGTTCTGAACAAGTAGGGATTCTTGGCGTTTGGAAGAGAGATTCATTTTGGGGTGACTTTGAACATTCACGTGTGGTGGATGATTTGTTAGAGGTGCTTTCGTTTTTAGAGGTGGAGAGAAAAACAAGACGATAGTAAATGAAATTTCACTTTATCAGCGATTCAACAAGAAACATCGGCTTACCGACAAAAGCTGACAAACAAAAAAGAGGCCATTTTTCAAAAATGCCTCCTCTTCCTTTATTATTCATATACTGTAAACTGCGGTTTGCTCGGATGATCTTTAACTAGCGCATCATCTGGAAACTTTGAAACTTTTTTATATAAAGCAATGTCACCGATACAACCTGCTGTTAGTAGAATCCCTAAAAATGAGAGTGGCTCCAGATTCATAGCTAATCCCAATACAATTGGTAAAATTCCAGTTGGTAAAAACGGAAGCATTAACACTGTCTTCATTTTCTTTACTGTAATCACCTGTTTAGAATGAGCATATGCAGCACCTAATTTCCAATTGACGCCCCATTTTAGTTCACTCCACGGAACACCTCCGATATAACGAAATCCAATTAAATGTATTGCCTCATGAATACAAACGAGAATAATCATTCCAATAATCAAAAGAAACATAATCGGCAATGTAATTTCAATTTGAAACTCACCTGAAAAAAGCGCATGTAAATAACCAATTCCAATCGCCAGAGCAAATATTATAAAAAATGAATAAATATTTAATTTAACCATTGAAACAGAGACAGTTGTTTCTTTTCTGTTATCCACCTTTTCACCTCCTAAAATGTAAATATATCTTTACAAAATTGTATAATATACCCAAAATAATATAAAGATATATTTACATTTTGAACATAAAAAAAGAAACCGGCCATTTTACTTCGTAAAACAGCCGATTTCTTCTATATGTTTCATCGTACGCGCTAATACATCATCGCGCATAATAAAGCTAAATTTTCTATCAGTTTTAATATTATCAGGAATGTCTTTTAATAACACAGACCCTTTCGTTTCTTCGTAATGCGTATGTTGCTCTACCGCACTAATTGTTGCAAAATAAATGTTTTTAATGATTATTTTGTCTTTTCCGGATACTTTGTATTGCCCTAAGTAAGTTAAATCAGAAACTATGCCGCCGGTTTCCTCATGAACTTCTCGAACTGCCGCTTCTTCCGGTGTTTCCCCGAGTTCTACTTTACCACCTGGAAATTCAAGACCACGGCGTAAATGATGCGTTAATAACCATTGATCCCCGTACCGGCATACAACCCAAACATGCTTTGGCTCAGGAGAAAATGGGTAACGTTCAAACGATAATTGTACAGTGTTGTGGTAATAATCTTTAAATTTGTACATGCCATTACTCCCCTATTGATGATTACAAGTTTTTCCTACCACAAATTGTAGCATATTCTCGCTTTTCTGCATAATATTATCCAATTACAATCCATTGATTATTCCCATTTGTGCGACTAATTCTTTCGTTTCATGATTCCCTAGATCATAAATCATTTTATATGCTTTTTGTAGTTGTTCATCATATCGATCATTATTCGAATCGTGATGATACTCAACGAATGGAACGTGAGAGCGTACATACGAACCTAAGTCCTCTTCATACGCTTGATCAAAATACTCTCTTAACTCCGTAATCTCTTCGTCATTTGCATAAATTTCAAAATTATACGTATCCGCCGTCTTCACTTGCGAAATTTGACCATTTCCAACTGATATATAATATGTTTTTTTATTCTCCATGTAACACCCTTCTTTCATCCTTTTAATTTCTATTGTTTTCATCAATTACAAAATTATGTAAAATAAAGAAAAGGAGGGATTTCATGCTCAAAATATTAATTATCGGCATTATAATCGTACTGATCGTATTAGTACTCTCCGTTATGACGATTAATAAAGGCTATTCTTACAAACATTCGATTGATAAACCAGAAGATAACCCTTATACAAAAAACAGTAAAGAGCATTCATAATATACTACGCATTTTAATCGCACTCAGTGTCATCATCATATCCGCTATTAGTTTACTGACAGGTCAAAATAACTTTCTACCACTTTCACAATTTCTATTAGGAGCTTTAATGTTTCTCATCGCAATTGAGCAAATAAAAAAGAAGGATTCAGGAACCGGATTTATTTGCATTGTTGCTGGTGCTTTCATTTGGCTTGTTTTTATCATTACCTACATAAAATAGAGGAGGGTCTTTTATGCTGAAAGGATTACGGATTACTTTATCACTTATTGCTTTATCTATAGCAATCTATAGCTTTTTTACTGGTAATAGGGAAATCATGCCTTATATGTTCATCTTTTTAGGGGGGATGGCTTTCATTATTAGTATAGAGGAAATCTTAAAACAGCAAAAAGGTGGTAGCATACTTGCTCTGTTAGCAGGAGCTGTTGCTTTATTTCTTGGCTTCTCAGAAATATTTCGATAAATAGTCTCTTTAAAGGAGGAATTCGATGCTAACTGGAATACGCTATTTTTTCATGCTTCTCACAATCTCTCTTTGCACTTATTCTCTTGCTACCGATAATTTCACACTTCTCCCATACATGCAATTTGCTCTCAGTTGTTTCTTTATTCTTCTAGGAATTAATGAACTGAAATCCGGAAGAAAATCAATGGGTATCTCGCATTTTTTCGTTTCTATTCTTATGCTCTTCATTGTAATATCGAACTACCTTCGTTACATGTAGAATGAAACTTTAAATACCAACTACGAACTGTTATTACATTGAAGGCTAATTTAAAACTACAAGAAGATAGGTGGTAGTATGCTAAAAACATTTCGCATCATATCCGCTCTTATTGTCATCTCTCTCGCTCTATATGGAATATCTACAAACCCGCTTGTTACGATGCCCTATATGCTTATTGCCTTATCTATTATGACTTTCATCATGAGCGCAGAAGAAAAACAGAAAGGAAAGAAAGTACATAGTACACTCTCCTTCTTTTCTGGCGTATTTACTTTAATCGTCGCTATTATAATTATTATCTCCAGGTAACTAACTCTTTCTACTTAAAAGGGGCTAAAATGCACATAAAACAAATACAACTAATCATCGTTTTTATTACTTTGATTCTATGTTTATACAGTACATTTACAATGCCATACAAATCTTTTCACCTACCATTTGTATGGCATTTTAGTAGGAATTGAGACGATTCAAAAACAACAAAAACAAATTGGAGCTATTAGCATCGGTTTAAGTCTTTTTACGATTGTTTTTGTTATTCCATTTATACTGTTCTTCTAAAGGAGGATTTCATGTTAAAAAACATTCGAATTATAATAGCGACTACTATCGTTCCCACTGTCCCAATTCCAGTAAATACTGCATATGCCGTTCCAATTGGGATTCTTTTAGTTGCTTCAATTAATAGATGAAAGCTAGATAAAATTGCAATAAGTGTCAAAATACTCATCGAATTTGTTTTTAATCCTGTTGCCCAATATATTTCGATTAAGCCTCCAAATACTAAATACAGCCACGCCCTATTTGTACTAATCTCCTTTTTCTTTTTCACTTCTTCTTTTACCTCTTGTCGCATTTCTTGTTTTGAAGAGCTACGTTTCTTTTTCGGAAAAAGAATGTAAGACATCGCCCATATAAAATGAATCATAAGTACCGATGTCCAAACACTGACAATGGTATTAATAGTTTCATTTTTATAAAAGCCTATTTGTTTATTCAAAATCCATTCTTTCATATGAAGAATATAAGATCCACTTGGTAACTCTTGAGCTGGTACAAGCCCATCGCTATCAAGCTAAGCTTATGCAAAGTCAATTTTAGGCGAGATTGTTTCTTTTTCTAAAGGGCAAGTGTAGGTGATTGAAAGATTTGCATACGAAATAAACCCTAACGGGTTTCACTTTTTTGAATTAAGCGGCTTGATTATCAGACATGGTACAATTGTAAACGACACCTAATATATCAAAGACCGTTTTTTTCTCATATCGATGAGATTTCCGCCCGTTTTGCTGTAGGAGATTGAACAGGCGGAGTAACACCTTTGATAGCTCTTGGGTGTTTTTTTGTATAGTTTGGAATAGAAGAAGAAAATAGTCTTTAATCATATATATGGCTTTATACTCACTAAGCTCTCGTTTTTTCTTCATGAGGAGCAATTGGCGCATTTGAAACATGATAGAAGAACAGAGTAGAATGGCAATCAATTGGCCATATAAATGGCACTCCAATCGTTCTGATTTTATCTTTTTACAATGATGGATTTGAAAGAATGACTTCCACGTTTTAAATAAAATTTCGATTTGCCAACGCAAAGAATACCAGTCATGTACCTGTCCCATCGGGACAATATCTGTAGAAGTGTTTGTCATATATACATTGATACCACTGAGTCGTTTACTACGAGGAGAATACTTCATTCCTTTCTTTTTTTCTCTTACAGCTTGATCTTGTAATCGTTTTTGTTGCTGTTGTTTTGTTAATCGATGGACAATTACACGAGCTGACACTTTATCAATCATTCCTACATAAGCATTAGCTATTTCCCATGTTTGTCCTGGCTGAAGGGAGTTCATTACCGTCTCCATATCTAACTGTATATACTCTGTACCTTTCTTAATTCTTCCATCTTGAAAATAATCAGGGTTAGGATTTTTTTGATAAATACGTGTATTCGACTTGATACGAGAAATATAGTAGGCCTCTTGATCTTGTATATATTGAAGGTCTTTTAAATGAAAATAACCTAAATCTCGGATACATAAATCATTCGCTGCCACAGTTGGGGCACACAGAGAGCCGTAAGTGCGATCATGTTGTTTACCTGGACCTGTATGAATATGTAGGAACTGTCCGCTTAACAAATCATACTCAAGCTGAATTTTTATCCGAGCTGTATGGCTGCATCCTCCTGCACCTGGATAAACCGATGAAAATACATCCGGGAGTTGAAATGCAGTTGAATCTAAGATACGAATACGCTTGAAAATAGAAGTATATGGAGAAGAAATTAGCTTAGCTGAAGATAACTTTTGGTTTAGAAGTTTGGCTAAAACTTGTTGTAGAAACTGGACGGCTGCGGCGTTAAATCTTTGATTTAGTCCTTCAGGACTGATGAGTACTTCTGTTGATACTTCTAAACAACTACATAACTGGGTTAAGGAAGTTTTTGCTACACTTTGGCTTAGCCATACGCATAAAGCTACTAACTCTTGTGCTTGATACTTACTTGTTCGCTGTACAAATCCAACATCTCTAGCTAGATTCTGTAAGGTATTTGGGGATAAAAGACTCTTTATCTCCTGTGCAAATAATTGTAAGTCGTCAGATACAGAATTAGACATACAAAAAACGCCATCCTTTCCTATAATTCTACAGTAAGAATAACGTCTTTTTTGCTTAATGAATAGTGTGAAACCTTAGCTTTATGGTAATGTGACCGTACCTCATGTAGTCACAGTTTTTATTTGTATTAAGACATTCGAAATGATTTGCCACGTAAAGCTGCTATGTAGCAAATAATAACTACTAAGCATAGGCTAACCATCACCAAATACAATTGTGGTGCAAAATGGATAATCAACCAGCCACCAAGCACTGGGCCTAAGAAGCCACCTAAGTTTTGAAATTGCATAAAACCAAGATATGTTGCTTTTTGATGCGCGGGTGCAATCATTTCGACTATAGCACTCGTCATTGGGAAAACAAAAATTTCACCAAGTGAGAACACAACCATACCGACAATAAAAAGTGTCCAATTATCAGCGAAGTGGAAGATTAACATACCAAGTGCTAATAGTCCGCCCCCGAAAATAAGACTTGTTTTGATTGCTACTTTTTCGCTTAAAATGCCGAGTGGCAATTGAAGAATTACGATTGTTGCAGCATTAATCACAATTAGAACTGAATATAATGCTACTCCGTCTGCCATAGTTAAATTAAGCAATTGTGGCATTGTTGCCTCTGTTTGCATATATACGAAATTGCAAATAACACTCGCAATAATGAGCAACATAAGTGTGCTATCTTGTAAAAGAACACGCATCAAGTCGCCAATATCTTGCGTAACATTGACCGTATTCTGCTCCTCTATAAGTCGTAAAGTGATGACTAAGAAAATCGCATACAATAAGTACATCGTTGCAGTAATAAGGAATGGAAAACTTATTGATGATGCTTTTGAAATGACAATACCGAGCAAAAGGCCGATCACAGCTGATAAATTGATGGCAGTATATCGAATTGAAAATAGGCGACGACGCCTATCTTCGTCAGTATAGTCAATCATCAAAGCTTGTGAAGCTGGTTCAAAAAATGCACGACAGATACCGTTGAGAGCATTGCATAGAACGAATATCCAAACAGAGTTTGCGAATGCAAAGCCATAAAAGACTATACTCCAACAGAACATCGATATGATGATAATTTTTTTTCGGCCAAACCGGTCAGTAAAGAAACCACCGAAGAAGCCACCAAATGTCGCAGTCAATTGTGAAATACCGACTGCTAAACCAATCATAATTGGTGAGGCATGTAAATCATTTTGTAAATAAAGTGCTAAAAATGGTATCGTCATAAAGCTAGCTGTGCGGGCGAAGGTCGTACCACCGAGCAGCTGCCAGACGAGGGGGTGAAAATAATCCATAATAAAAACCTCCTGTATTAACATGCGTTTGCTTATGCTAGTATGAAGTGTGGAGTTAGTCTATAGTCAAGAGGAGTTTTTAACTTGGAGAGAAAAAACCTTAAAACCTTAAGTACAGGAGAATTTGCTAGTTATTTTGGGGTGAAAAAAGACACCTTGTTTTATTATGATAGAATCAATCTTTTTAAACCTGCCGGTAAACTTCCCAATGGTTATCGATATTATACCTACGATCAAATTAATACATTCTCAACACTCCAATCTCTTCGGAAAGTGGGAGTTTCGATTGAGGAACTAAAAGAATATCTTAATTCTCCCAACACTTACAAACTTGTTGAAATGGCAAAACAGCAGACAGTTCTGGTGGAAGAAGAAATTGAGAAATTAATTCAAATTCGTCGTTTCTTTAAGGGTATTATTTCAATGGAAGAAGAAAGAAAAAACGTTGAAGTTGGGAAGGTTTATATCCAAAAGACACAGAAAAAATCTATTTTCTTAAGCGATGTAAATTCGAAAAATAGCATGACCGATTTCGATTGGGTAAAACATTTTAGCAAGCAAATAGGCTTGTTTGTTCCTGCTCCTATTGGATCTGTGATAACAAGAGAGAGCCTGATTCAAGAAAGATATGAGGAGGTAGATCACTTATTTTGTTATAGTGATTTAGAAACAGGTCAATCAAAACCAGGAGGAATTTATGTCATATATTATCACCAAGGATCTTATAAAGATATTGAATCCGCATACCACAATATCACGGAATTTATCAAATCAGAGGGCTATGTTATTGAAGGAAATGCCTATGAAGATTACTTCTACAATCCATTAAGAACTAATAATAAGGAGGAATATCTTACTAAAATTAGTATACAGGTAACAAAGTGTTTAAAGAGTTAAAGCTATAATGTTATCTTTGTTTAGTAAAAATTAAAAATAGGAAAAACAATTGCAGCGAGTACTTTTAAAAAAAGTGATAAAAAGAGAATCGAACTTTATGTTTAGTAGGGCATACCCCATCATCAAGTTGAAATTTTAAAATACCCCTAGAACGAAATTTTGTGCTAACTTTTAACAGAAAAGCTCATTTTTTCGTTTTGGGGTGAATCTATTTTCTTAAGTTGATGGGCATGTGGTACAAGCCCTATTACAAAAATAAATAAAAGCTGTGCAAGAATGAAAATGCTCACATGTTTATAAAAGTATTGCCGCTCTAATCGTGCGTGCTCCTTTCCATATAGCTTCTCTTTTTGCATAGCTGTCATTTATCTTCCTCCTTTTTCAAATAATACTCTACCATTTCATCTATATACTCCATTGTTTCCGAATCAAGTCCATATACTTTTGCAATCTCCCCCTCTTCAGGTCTAATTAATTCCCAATACTTATTTATTAATTGTTCATCCTCTTGAAATACGTGCATGGAAAAATCCACTACTTTTTCCGCCAATTGTTGAACTTCTGGTGAATCTACTGGTTCATTTATACGCTCACGAATTTCTCTTAATACTTGCAACCACTCTTTCGTTCTTTTATCGTTTTCTTCAAATGTTGGTAAGCCCTGAATAATCTGCTGCTCTTCCTCATTAAAATACCTTTTCCAAAATTTCTCCCTCTGATCAATTCCCTGTACGGATTTTATAAATAACATTAAATCCTCTGTTTTAAGCTCCCCTGTTAATTCAATGGAATGAAATGTTGTATATAATAGTTTTTCTAAGTCCTGTAATCTTTTTACTTCTGCTTGTATTGTTCGAATCTCATTTTGAATTGCACTTTTCCATCTTTCTTCTGAATTTCCCTTTTCCTCTTTTAACACTTTTTTTATTTCCGAAAGCTTAAAACCAAGCTTTTTAAACGTTGTTATTTGTTGCAATGTAATTACATCATCTTTTGAATAGTAACGATATCCTGACTCGGCAACGTACGACGGTTTTAATAATCCAATTTCCTCATAATATCTAAGTGTTCTCGTCGTTACATTCGTTTCTTTTGAAATTTCACCAATGCTATACTTATCCATCGTTTCCTCCTCACGCCTTATTTATCTTCACTATAAACTTTGACGTATACGTTAAAGTCAATACTCCATTCACACAAAAAACTCCTGTTTTTTAAACAGGAGCTTTCATTAATATATTCACCTACTGCCTTTCATTTCTTAAAAATGCTCATAAGTGAAACTCATTGTTTTTATATAAAATCTGTACCTTTCTCTTTTACAAATAAAAAAACTGCCCTTTCACAGGCAGTTTTTCTTTATCCAAATACTTTTTCAAGTTCATCTTTATCTTGGCTTAGCCAGAAGTTCATTAAGCGTTGTGCTCCTTCTAAGTCGTGAAGCTTCGCTTGGCCACATTGTGTTTCATTTGCAGCTGGAATTTCTGTAATTTGAACCGCATCTTTTAATGTTAGTTCTAATAAATCAATGATTTCTCGAACCGTCGGTGTTCCGCTTACTACAAGATAATATCCTGTTTGGCAACCCATTGGTGAAATATCGATAATATCAAAATGCGGATAACGATCAATATATTTACGTAAATTAAATGCTAATAAATGTTCTAACGTATGAATAACATCTGGTTTCATTGCTTGTTTATTCGGTTGGCAAAAACGAATATCGAATTTATTTACAATACCGTCGCTACCTACGTTGTGAACTCCGCAATGTCTTACATAAGGTGCCTTTACAATCGTATGATCTAATTCAAAGCTTTCTACTGATGGCATACAACATCTCTCCCGCTTTTAATTTAATTCCGTTATATCCAATATGATATAACGGAAATGCACATTAGTAAAGTATTATGTACTGTCGTGCTATAATACTTTAAGACTATGCTGAAAAGGAGACCATTATGAAACAGATTTTTATCGGTATTATACGCTTTTATCAAAAGTTCATTTCTCCGATGACACCGCCAACGTGCCGCTTTCATCCGACTTGCTCTCATTATGGATTAGAAGCGTTTCAAAAACACGGTGCCTTCAAAGGATTTTGGCTTACATGTAAGCGTATATTAAAATGTCACCCTTTCCATCCAGGAGGATTTGATCCTGTCCCAGATAAAAAGGATGACAAAGTAAATTCTTAATTGTCGTAACCATTTACAACTAAATCTAATTTTCCTGTGTCAGGATCTATAACAAGACCGTGAACAGGTACTTCTTCCGGAAGTAACGGATGGTTGCGGAGTATTGACACACTATGTTCTACACTTTCTTCTACACTAGAGAACCCTTGTAAGAATCTTTCTAAATCGATTCCAGAATAACGAAGTGTATCTAATTTCTCTTCTGTTACGCCGCGCTCTTTCATTTTTTCAATTGTACTGCTTGCTTGAATTTTTGCCATACCACAATCATGATGACCGACAACACATACTTCATCAGCTCCAAGCTCATATACAGCGACTAAAATACTACGCATAATACTTCCGAATGGATGTGAAATAACAGCGCCTGCTACTTTAATAATTTTCACATCACCGTTACGCATATTCATTGCTTTCGGTAATAATTCAACAAGACGAGTATCCATACAAGAGATAATTACCATTTTTTTATTTGGAAATTTTCCTGTTTCATACTCTTCGTATTTTTTCTCTTCAACGAATTTTTCATTGTATTGTAAAATCTCTTCTAATGACTTCATAGTAAAGAACCCTCTTTTCTCTCATTTACATTACATATGTAGTGTACCAAAATTTGAAAAACTCAAAAAGGATATTGCTTTATAGTAAAAATAGGATATTTTCAGATAATCGACATAATTCTTTCAAAATATACACACACCTTTGTAACAAGTCTCACATACTTTAAACGTTTTTTCACTATAAACTGATTGTAGATAATGTAAAAAAGGAGTGAATATTTATTATGTCCGACGTTCTGTTACTAAGTCGTTTTCAATTTGCAATTACTATTTTTTATCACTTTTTATTTGTACCTTTGACAATCGGACTTGTTATTTTAGTAGCATGTATGGAAACTCAATACGCCCGCACATTGAATCCAACATACCGCAAAATGGCAAATTTCTGGGGAAAACTTTTTACAATTAACTTCGTAATGGGGATTATAACTGGGATTACGATGGAATTCCAATTTGGAACAAACTGGTCTGAGTACTCCAAATATATGGGGGATATTTTCGGATCACCTCTCGCAATCGAAGCACTCGTTGCCTTCTTCTTAGAATCTACTTTCATGGGAATATGGTTATTCGGTAAAGACAAAATCTCACCAAAATTCCGTGCTTTCTGTATGTGGATGGTTGCACTTGGAACAAATATTTCTGCCCTTTGGATTATTACTGCAAACGGATTCATGCAAAATCCTGTTGGGTACGTAGTACGTAACGGCCGCGCTGAATTAAATGACTTCTGGGCACTTGTTACAAATCCATATGCATGGAATATGTTCTTCCACACTGTAATTGGTTGTTATATTGTCGGTGCTTTCTTCGTTATGGCAATTAGTGCATATCACTTACTACGTAAAAACGAAGTGGAATTCTTCAAAAAATCATTTAAATTTGGTTTAATGTTAGGTTTATTCGCCGCAACAATTACACCATTTATGGGCCATCAATCCGGTGTATCAGCTGCTAAATATCAACCAGCAAAAGGAGCTGCGATGGAAGCTGTTTGGGAAACCGGAAAAGGACAAGGCTTCTCAATCATTCAAATTCCTGATGTGAAAAATGAAAAAAACTTTGAACTACTTACTATTCCAAAGCTCGGAAGTTTCTTCTATACAAACTCATTTGATGGAGAAATTGTTGGTTTAAAAGATATTCCAAAAGAAGATCGTCCAAATGTTAACCTCGTGTACTATAGCTTCCGCTTAATGGTTGCACTTGGCATGTTCTTTATGGCATTAACTTGGTACGGTTTCTATTTAAACCGAAAAGGAAAACTAGAAAACTCAAAACGTTATTTAAAAATTACAATGTGGTCTGTTTTACTTCCATATATCGCAATTAATGCTGGCTGGATTGTCGCTGAAGTAGGTCGTCAACCGTGGACAGTTTATAAACTAATGCGTACAGCAGAATCCGTGTCACCTATATCAGTTCCACAAATTTGGTTCTCATTAATCAGTTTAATATTGTTCTACACTTTACTCTTAATTGCAGACGTATACTTAATGCTGAAGTTCGCGAAAAAAGGACCCGCTGCATTAGAAGAACCTGCTACTGAAGGAGGTGCGGCTCATGTCTCATGATATGCTTGCAATTATCTGGTTCGGTTTATGGGGCGTAATTTGGACAGTGTACTTCATTCTTGATGGCTACGCACTCGGTAACGGAATGATTTTCCCATTCGTTGCGAAAGACCGACAAGAACGAAATCAATTACAAGAAGCTATCGGCCCGTTCTGGGGTGGTAATGAAGTATGGTTAATTACAGCTGGTGGTGCAACATTTGCTGCCTTTCCAGTCACATATGCAAATATGTTTAGCTACCTATATACACCACTATTTTTAGTATTACTTGCACTATTTGCTCGTGCCGCTGGACTTGAATTTATGCATAAAGACGATTCACCAATTTGGCAAAAAACTTGTAAATGGGCATTTACAATTGGTAGTTTCCTAATCGCCTTCTTATTCGGCGTTACATTCGCTAACCTGTATTACGGGCTGCAAATCGGAAAAGATGGTTATGAAGGAACTTTACTTAGCTTACTAAACCATTATGGTATTTTAGGTGGTCTTTTCTTCACTGCTATATTCGTCGTATCTGGTGCCCTTTGGATTATGATTAAAACAACTGGCGAAGTATCTGATCGTGCTTATAAAATTGCAAGACCATTTTCAATGGCAGCTGCTATCATTTTAGCTATCTTCTATGTCGCAACTGCAAATCGTACAAATTTATTCCAAAACTTCACGGAATATCCTGTACTATTCATTCTTCCAGTACTTGCAATGTTAATGAGTGTACTCACACTTATTATGGTGTACAAACATAAAATCGGCCTTGCATTCACATTCGTTTGCTTAACAATCGCAATGTTTATGACAACTGGTTTTGCAGGTATGTTCCCAAGAATGTTACCATCTCGTATTAACGACGCTTATAGTACAACGTTATACAACGCAGCTGGTAGTCAATTAAATTTAAAAATTATGTTCTTCGTTGCAATCGTCATGGTACCAATCGTTATTGGATATCAGCTTTGGAGCTACAGCATATTTAAAAATAAAATTCATAAAGACTCTGCTAAAGGATATCACTAAAATAAAAAAGACACTTCGAGCGAAGTGTCTTTTTTATTTTACGTATGATTTTCGATAAGATGTTACATTTCTAATCTAACAACTATGATAAAGAAGAATCACTAACAGCTCACAACTAAATTGTATCACAGGGCAAGCACATCATTTTATGCAATTTTACATATAAAAATTATAACGTAGATTGAATTACTTGGTCATACACATCGTTATCCGTTACATCTGCCGTACTAATACCACTGAATGTCCTCACATTTAATCCGGTATTTGAAGATCCCGATCCATTATAAGCTTTCGTTTTTTCAATTGGATTTACGTTATATTTATCACCTAAGTTAATTGTCCCATTACAGTTCTCAATAATAACCCCTTCCACAATAGCTGGCATTTTATCACCTACTTTCATTTCGTTACTCCCATTCTATGAGAATCGCCTAAAAAAATAGCATGTGTGAATAAGAAAAAAGCACTCAGGCTGAGTGCTTTTTTCTTATTTACCGCTCTTCTTTCTCTCACAAGCAATTCCATCGCCATCACGATCTAAATGCTTACCGTAATACGGACTATCTCTTGTAATATCGTAAACTCCAGCATCATTTGCTTCTTTACAGTTAGCAAAGCGTTTTGGTTCTGGCTTTTGTTCCGGCTTCACCTCTGGTTGTGGTTGTTCTTGTCTTGCTCCTGGTCTTTCTTCAAGTGGTAATGTCGCGTTATATAAGAACTGAACATATTGCTCACGACTTACATGCATTCTAGGTGCGAATTTACCATCACCAGTTCCAGCTGTAATATAATTTGATTTAACTGCAGTAATCGCAGGATTCGCCCATCCATTTCTATCTACATCCGGGAAATTATGATCCCCTCTAATTTGCAATTGAAACCCTTTTGTTAAAATTTGTGCCATTTCATCGCGAGTTAACGAATCTTTCGGCCTAAAGTTCCCTGTGTCATCTCCAGCAAATACACCGATCTCTGTTAAAGCAAGAATCTCTTTTTTAAACTGAGTCGAACGATCAGTAACATCTTTATACGGATTATTATACTGTTCTTTTACTGCTGGCTTTAATTGACGGAACATAAGGGCTGCAACTTGCTCACGAGTTACATCATCACCAAATCCAAAAATCCCATTTCCATATCCAGCAACAATGTTTTTATTTGCTAAATCCATAATTGCCTTATAAGCCCAATGATTGTTTGGAACATCTTTAAACTGAGTACTTGCCTGCGCTGTCCCGATTGAAGTAAATGCTGTAGTTACAACAATTGCACCTGTTAAAAGTAATTTTTTAAATCCCATACTTAAGTCTCCTTCTCTTTTCCATAATAACCATTTAACAATATAACAAATTATATAAATTCATTTTGTCATATTCTGTCGAATACAAAAAAAGAACCCCGAAGGATTCTTTTTTTGCTAAGCACAAATGGCAATTTTGGAGACAGTTGACTCTTTCAAAATTTATTAGGGGTAATATTTTGAAAAAGAAAGCCTTTCATATGTAGCTTAACACCACTGGAATATATAGTAAATTGATAATCTTTATACGGAAGATTGCTAATGTTTAGTATAGATAGTTTGCACTACGTTAATAGTGGAAATTATCTATACTAAGAAACAAAAAGACGCCTTTCAAGAAGACGTCCTTTCCCCTGTTTATATATACCCCATCCCGCTTTTTGTAAACACACACTAGAAAACAGAATCATGAATTGTTACAAGATTGTTAGGTACAAAAAGAGTAGAGGTAAATATTAATATAAAATTCTGCTTTATAGCGTGTATCCACAACTTATATTTTAATCCTCTTCCCTTGAAAATAAACATAATATGCATAATTACATACCAAAAAGAAAAAGACACTCCACAGAGTGCCTCTTCAACCATTTTACTTTTAATATATCACTTTGAATACATTTTACCATATTTAACTATATCGATTGTTGAGAAAATTCGAAATCGTTATTTTTTTATCAACATCTTCAAAATCATGTAATATTAAGGATGCAATAAAACATTATACAAATTGAGGTGTACTATATTTATGTTTTTCGGAATCATTCCTCTTATATTGTTTATTATTTTTCTTATCTCTTACTTAAAAGATCCACGAAAAATAATAAATGGCTTTTTATTTAATGCCTTTTTCTGTTCATTTCTATTATTTTGTGCAATCGCCTCGTTTGCATCTGGTAGTAACACTTTACATTTCATCGTTATTCTACCCATGTTAGCTCTACTTTTCATGATACCTTTTGGCATCGTTGCTCTAATGTTTGGACTATTTCTTAATGCGAGAATCTTGATGAGGCGTGAAGGAAGACGCTTTACAAACTCTTTAACTTTAATTGCTGCTTTAGGGATTTTATTCTGTATACTAATCCCTATCATAAATCCAGCAAGTTTATTCTCAGAGCATTTTCAATTTATTTTTGCTGCTATTTCTCTTGTAACTATGTATTTCTTTATACATTTATCTAACTTCTTAAGCGCTTATTTTCTATACCAATTCAATAGACCGAGACGTAATCAAGATTTCATCATCGTTCTTGGTAGCGGCTTAATTAATGACAAAGTGCCACCCTTACTTGCAAGTCGCATTAATAAAGCAATCGACTTTTATTGGAAGCAAGCCGCTGTGAATACACCACCAACAATCATTTTCTCTGGTGGGCAAGGGCCTGATGAAGGTCTTCCGGAAGCAGAAGCGATGCAAAATTATGCTGTTGAAAAAGGCATTCCGCTTGAACATACGGTACAAGAAAATCGTTCTGTAAACACATATCAAAACATGTCGTTCTCTAAAGAAATTATGGATTCTTTAAAACCAGAAGGTAAGTATAAAAGTATTTTTACAACGAATAATTTCCATCTTTTCCGTGCTGGCATATATGCAAGACAAGCTGGCCTTAATAGCCAAGGAATCGGATCAAAAACAGCCTTTTATTACTGGCCTAATGCAATGATTCGCGAATATGTCGCAATTGTCGTTATGGGGCGTAAGCGCCATATGAAAATATGTGGAACTATTTTAGGTTTCGCTTTATTCCTAACAGTCGTTAGTTTTATACTTTCTTAACAACATCCCATCCTTTAAAAGGATGGGATTTCTTATACGAATTTCAAAAATATTTTAATGGTACTATGGTGATAATATTCCCTGCATACATCCATTAAAGGAGAATTTTTTCAAATATAATGTTAAAATGGTTGTTAGGCATGAATCGAACTGATTAGCAAACATGTAAGAAAAAGAAACTAGTTTGAAACGAGGAAATTATATGAAAAAAATGATCAAGAGTAAGCCCAATAAGCTGAAAATTGCTTCAAAAGCTTTGATGATTATTATTGGGGCATTTATCACAGCGTACGGATTAGAAGCTGTCTTAATTCCAAATAACGTATCCGACGGTGGTGTGACTGGTTTAAGTATCGTTAGTTCAAGATTATTTGGATTGCCATTAGGAGCTCTAATCGCAGTTATTAACATTCCTTTCGTTTGGTTAGGATATAAACAAATCGGTAAAAGCTTTGCAATTTATTCCATCATCGGGATTGCTTCATTAGCAATAGGTACCGTTGTCATGCACGGAATACCAACTATTATTGAAGGCGATACACTACTCGTTACAGTTGTTGGTGGTATTATTATCGGTTTCGGTATGGGACTAGCCTTACGTAACGGCGGCGCATTAGATGGAATCGATATGCTAGCTGTATTACTTTCTCGTAAGTTACCTTTTGGAACAAGTGACCTTATTTTATTCTTAAATATGTTTGTCTTTATTTTTGTTTCAACAGTATTTGGTCTTCAAGGGGCTATCCTTTCGGCAATTGCTTACTTTATCGCTTCGAAAGTGATTCATATCGTTGAAGTTGGTTTAAGTGGTTCGAAAACATTTAAAATCATCACGAAAGAGCCTGAATTAATGGTAGAAACAATTCGCGATCGTTTAGGCCGAAGCGCAACGTATAACGAAGTATATGGTGGTTATTCAAGAGAGAAATTCAAAGAAATTTCTTGTGTAATTAACCGTTTAGAAGAAAGTAAAATGAAGGATCTGATTAATGAAATCGATCCTAATGCCTTTATTACAGTTTATGACGTAGCTGAAGTAAAAGGCGGTAACTTTAAGAAACGTGATATTCATTAATCATTATGAAAAAAGAGGGTGTGCCAAAATATTGGTGCAGCCTCTTTTTATTATGAAGTTGGTAAATCGATATTCCTTTTCGAATCGTTGATATATTTTGAGCTACGATAGATATAATCGAAAAACCGTTGATATATTTTACTCCCCCATCTTCCCCCGCTTTTAATCCAATCGACGTACTTTTGAAAGGCGGGCACTTCATGCTGAAAGCGAAGCGGAACATATAGAAAGAGAGTACATGTACACAGTATCCATAGAATACCTACTATAAAGTGAAATTTCATCGTTGTGCTAATAAACAAACTGAGGAATAAGACGAGGAACATAATCAAACTAAACCTTTTATATATACTCATAATAAACTCCTCCTTATAACTTAATTGTACCAGCTATAAGGAATTAATTCCCATAATAAAAAGACCGAAAAGCAAATTCCACTTTTCGGTCTCTATACTATCTTCTCTTCATAATTTTCCCTGAACCGCCAACCCTTGTTTTCGGGGGCGACGTATTCTTTGGTGGGGTTTTAATGGATGATTTCGGCTTCACATCAGATCCACTCGAGCCACCCGGGTTTTTCGTAATTTTCCCTTTGCTTCCGGTAGAAGGCGGTGGCGTCGTTTTACTTCCTTTTTCCGTAATACTTCCTTTATCACCTACAGATGATTTCGGATCTACATTATCGCCTCGCTTAATAATAGATCCTTTCCCTTCCTTCGTAATTGGAGGCGGGGTTTTCTTTTCCTCTTTCGTAGGTGGTCTTTCCGGGATCACCGGTTTATGATTTTGTCTGTCATTATATCCGCGATAATCACCGTATGATGATTTGCGTGAACCGAATATATCGTTTAATATACTCCCCATGATATATCCTTGTAAGAAGGATGGTTGGTAATTTTGACGGACAAATTCTTCATTGCTTATTTCAATTAACGTATCAGATGGTTTCTCTTTATCCTTTTGTAAATTATACATTTTATCAGAATAAACGAGGAACATTTGATTTTCGTCTTCTTTAGATGCTTGCTTCGGTTTCCTTTCGGCTATAAGTTCCTTTGCAACTTCAGGAACTGACCGATTGGCGGCCCTATACACGTAAGATTCTTGTTTACCATCCTTTGCGACAGACTCTAGTGGGTAACGGTCCTGAATTGACTTCGCCTGACCACTTTGACAGCCCGATAAAGCATAACCGGCAATAACAAGTAATGTAACGATAGCAAGTATAGGGATCACGAACGATTTAATCATGGTAAACAATCGGTTTGACATGATTACGCCCCCCTTATGTTGCTCTTATGATTTGTACATCAGCAGGAATAATTACTTCTCCCTCATACATCATTGTGCGACCATTTTGCCATTCAACACGTAATAATTTGCGGTTATCAGATTGGAATTCCCATACGTACTGTTCTTCTGAAGCAGCGAATGGTGTTTTCCCCATAACAACAACACGTCCATTATATTGTTCTTCCATATGATACTCTATATCATCCATTTCAATCGTCGTCGGAATTTCATCGATTGAATCTAAACGACCATCAATCGGTGTATACAATTTGTAATACGTATTTTCACGGTCTTCAATTTTCAAATAACGAATATCTTTCCCATCCTGCAAAGTTAAAATAATCTCCTTGCGAGAATGCATGCTCGTTTTCCCAGTTAATTCGTACATGACTAACGAGACTTCAATCATATCGCCAGGAGCCAACGTTAAAAGACTCTTTTCTGGCTTCGGCGGCTCCGGACTCTTCATTATATTTTTAATACGTTTAAATAAACTCACAATCTACCCCTCCTTTTCTCTTTATAAACAAGCACCTAAAATAAGTGCACCAACGATATGTAATGAACCAGCTAACAACGCATGTGCTAAGCTGCCTTCTTTCGTTCCTTCTTCTAAATCTAAACCAGACATTTTCTTTAACACAAACTCAATGAACATTTCTACAATTAATAAAATAACGAATGAAACTGCTGAGGCAAGAAGCGCTTGCCATAAGTCATTCGCTTTCGTTATAGATTGAGATAAAATGTACCCTTGCGCAAATAATTTCATAACGAAACGCGTTGTCACTGCTGTATTTCCATTTTTCATTTCTTTTAAATCATTGTATTTTGTAAAAATCGAATCAACCCACATAATTGCAAATAAAAGTACTGCACTCGCCCCAGTCCATACAAGCATAGCTAAAACATTCATCCACGTCATTACAAAACCTCCTCTAAAAAAGTAATAGAAAACCGACATGAATTCTCTTCAGACATGTCGGTTTCTTTGTCTATTCTATATTATTTCTCATACTGCTTCATAATACGAGCTAATTCATCGTCAACAACAGAATTTTTGTTTAAGCTTGCGAATTCATCATCTAACGACTTTTCTTTCTTGTAAATTTCACCGCTTGCTTCTGCTTCAGCCTCTAATTGAAGTGCTTTCTCTTCCATACGGCTTAAACCAGCTTTTGCTGAATTTGAATCAAATCCAGACATCGCCTGATTAATATTCTTTTGTGCTTTCGCTGCATTTACACGTGCAACAAGTGTTTCACGTTTATTTTTCAGCTCTGTTAATTGCTTACGCATTTCTTCTAGCTTCAGACGAAGGTTATCAGCAGCTGCTTTGTTTTGCTCATAGCTCGCTTTATACTCATTCATCTTTTGCTCTGCATTTTGTTTTTCTTCAAGAGCACGACGCGCAAGGTCAAGATTGCTTGCTTGAACAGCCATATGAGCTTGCTCTTCACGTTTTTTCACAAGTGCTTCTTGCTCTTCAAATAATATTTTGAATTTCTTCTCAAGTGCAATTTGAGCTGCTACACTTTTCTCAGCTTCTTGTACATCCGCTTGCATATCGCGTAAATATTGATCCGTCATCTTAACTGGATCTTCCGCTTTTTCAATTAATGAATATACATTCGACATTGTTAAATCTCGTAATCGTTTAAATACAGACATTCTAATTCCTCCTATGACTTACCTCATATTTCAAATTCACTACTTGGAAAACTGAAAAATCTCCCTTAACAGTAAAGAATATTCATTTTTACAGCCTATGTGTTTATTATAACAAAACTAATATGTCCTTACATGTTATTTCCAAAATACAGCCAATATAATATGACATTCTAGATAAAACATTGTATTCCTAATATATTCTCATTAATCCTCTTCAGAATTGACATATTTTTATGCACTTTCACTAAATTACATTATTGTAATGTTACTGTAAGCTAACTCGATAGTTACGTTTCAATATTTCTTATACACTAATACCAGAAGCAACAAACAAGCTTCTCATAATTTCAGGACTAATACAAAAAATGTATTTACTATAAAACATATAAAAGGAGCAATCATCATGAAAAAATTAGTAGGAATCGGATTAGCAGCAGCAATTTCATTCGGAGCATTATCAGGTTGTTCTTTATTAGGAGAAAAAGCGAACGGCTTTGTACTATACGGAACAGATGAGCAAATTCAACAAGTTACAGATAAAAATAAAAAAGAAGTGAAAGAAAAAGACTTCTATAAAATGAAAATGACAACATTAGAGGGTAAAAAAGTTCTTGTAATGGATAAGAAAACTGGTGAAGAACTGGTGAAAAAAGAATTACTTAGCAAAGTTGATAAAAACGACGATACAAAACCACTTGATAAATTACCAGCTGTAACAACAGAAGAAGGCGTGTTATTTGCAAAAGAGAAAGTAGAAAATGCTACACTTGATGGGGCAAAATTAAAATACGAAGGCAACACAATTATCGGAAGTGGCCGTGCATATGCAGACATGTTCGCAATTGTTGACGATGCAACTTATGGAAATGTAAAAGGTGATGAAAAATCTGTTGGTGTATTAAAATTCGATAAAGACCCTAGTAAAGAATTCCCTGGTTACAACGGAGTAGAAGCTTCTCAGCTTGTAAAAATTAAAAAGTAAACAAAAAAGCTTTGCGAAATTCGCAAAGCTTTTTTCTATTTATGAGCAATTTGCTCCATATCTGGACTACAAGTTTGCGACTGACATGACTTACTTAAAGAGCATGCTGCGCATTTTCCCTTTTTACTTCTCTTTACAAAATTAACTAACGTATATGCTGCATAACCAAAAATGATAGCTCCAATTATAATATTGACCATCACCGCGATACATCTCCTTCTAGAATCCGAGTAAGGACCCAACTTGGTATATAATGAGCGTTAATACATAAGCAACAACGAGCGGATAAACGACAGAGAAAACTGTCCATTTCATCGATCCTGTTTCACGTTTAATAACAGCTACTGTCGCTAAGCACGGAACATATAATAAAATAAAGAACATAAATGCATAGGCTGATAGCGCAGTATAATGTGCTCCCATTACATTTCCTAGCACATCTTCTTTAACCGCATAAATAATTGCCATCGTAGAAACGACAACTTCTTTCGCTAAAAATCCTGTTAAAAGGGATGCTGCAGCTTGCCACGTTCCAAAGCCGAGCGGTGCAAAAAGTGGTGCAATAAATCCACCAATCATCGCTAAGAAACTGTCTCCCATATCAACACCAAATCCTGATGGACCTGCATAGTTTAATAACCAAATGACAACAGAACCACCGAAGATGAATGTACCCGCTTTACGAACAAATCCTTTACCTTTCTCCCACGTGCTCAGCCATAACGTTTTCGCTTGCGGCACACGGTAAGGTGGTAGTTCAATTACAAAAATAGATTTTTCTGCTTTTAAAATAGTAAGAGACATAATTTTTGTAACGAGTAATGCAAGAACAATCCCTGCGATATATAAAGAGAACACAACAGTCGCCTGACTATGAGGGAAGAAAACTCCCGCAAATAGTGCATATACAGGTAAACGTGCCGAACAAGACATAAACGGTGTTACAAGAACTGTAAGTAACCTTTCTTTTTCTTGTTCAATCGTTCTCGCTGCCATAATACCTGGAACGTTACATCCAAAGCCGATAATCATCGGAATAAATGCTTTTCCGTTTAAACCGAAAAACTCCATAATTCTATCCATAACAACTGCAATTCGTGCCATATATCCTGAGTCTTCTAATAATGAAATGAAGAAGAATAGTGCAAAGATTTGTGGAACGAATACTAATACCGCACCAACACCAGCAATAATACCTTCTGTAACGAGTGCTTGAATAAAGTCAGAAGCCCCAACACTTGTGAGCCCAGCTGTAACCCAATCAGTAAGTTGTCCGCCAAAAAATCCATCAAGCATATCAGATAAAGGTGTACCAATCCACGTAAACGTAACCTGAAAAATAAAAAACATAACTGCTAAAAAGATTGGAAGTCCTAAAATTTTATGTGTAATTAACCTATCAATTTTTTCTGAAAAAGGAATTTTTCCTTCTTTCTCATGTTGCATAACATTTGTTTTTAACTTTTCAATATACGCTTCACGAGTCTTGTAAATGTGCTCTTCCAACGTACAATCAAGTTTTCCATCTAAACGAGATCGAATGGCTATAAGTTCCTTATAAATTGGTAATGCTTTCATTTCTTTTTCTACTACTTCGTTATTGCTTAAAAATTGAAGGGCTAACCATCTCGGATGCTCATAATTCGCTGTCTCTAAAAGAGCGATTACCTCTCCAATTCCTTCATCCATTTGTACACCATATGAAATAATGAATGGCTTTTTCTCTTTTTGTTTCTCTTCATGAAGAGTAGTAAGTAATTCTTCACAGCCTTTTCCGGTTCTTGCGATGACAGGAACGACTGTTACACCTAATATTTCTGATAGCCTTTTTACATTAATCACAATTCCTCTTTGCTTTGCCACATCAATCATATTTAAACCAATTGAAACGGGCTTACCAAATTCAAGTAATTGCAATGTTAAATGCATATTTCGCTCAAATTGAGAAGAATCCACTATATTTAACATATGATGAAATTCATCTGTTAGTAGAAAATTCGTAACGACACCTTCATCACGTGAAACTGGATTCAAATCATAAACGCCTGGTAAATCAATTAATGTTCCTTGCTTATCTTTTAATTTACCAACCTTCTTTTCTACTGTTACACCGCTCCAGTTTCCTACATATTCATAAGAACCAGTAAGTGCATTAAATAATGATGTTTTCCCTGTATTCGGATTCCCTAGCAAAGCAACCTTATTCACGCTAATTCCACCTTTATCATTTTCGCGTCACAATGACGAATACTAATTAACTGTCCACGACACTCCAATGTACAAGGACCTTTAAACATCGCTTTCTGTTTCAAGCGAAGTTCGCTTCCTTCCGCGAGACCGAAAGCAGCTAGTCTACGCTTTAATAACTGATCTAAAGACTGAATACTTTTTACTAACACTTTCTCGCCAATTTTAATATCTACTAAGCTCATAACCTTCCCCCTCAGAAGAGAATGATAATTATTTTCAGAAAAATTATATCATACTCTATTTCAATTGGACTATACCCTTTTGCTTCATATTTATTAACATTTCAATACAATTATATTTCAATAATTATCATACAAAGTATGTTTGCCATTCTCATCCATTTCGCTTACAATGAACAATAGCAAATAAAGAATCTCGTTATCACAGGGGGAGCCTTACCGCTGAGAGGGAACAATTCGTTCCGACCCTTTGAACCTGTTAGTTAATGCTAACGCAGGAATTGTGCAAACGTCCGAAATACATACCTCTTTTTCATTTACGTATTTCGTATCCTCCTATGATATCTATTCTTTTTTTGCAACTTGGATTTAGGGGGAGACAACATGCGTAACACCAATTTACAAGCGATGATCGAATCTGCTATTCTTGCAGCCTTCGCCTTGGTCATCGATATTTTACCACTTTCAATCAAAATATCAGCAACAGGCGGTTCCATCTCATTCGCTATGATTCCTATCTTTATTATCGCATACCGCTGGGGCTTCAAAATGGCTTTCTTAGGAGGCTTAATTTGGGGATTATTACAAATTGTCGTAGGCGATGCCATTATCGTCACACCAATTCAAGTAATCATTGAATACTTCGTTGCTTTCGCATTCATTGGATTTGCTGGTTTATTCTATCGTCCAATTCAAAAAGCACTTCTAGCATCTAATAAGAATGGAAACGAACAATCAAACTTAAGTAGCCGTAAAGATAAGCCTTCATCAAAACAAAACCAAGGAAAGAAAGTAATTGGATACATTATCATTGCTACTTTTATCGGTAGTCTAGCTCGTTACTTCTGTCACTTTATTGCCGGTATTATTTTCTGGGGACAATATGCACCGAAAGGTCAATCAGCTATTCTATATTCTTTAATATTTAACGGTAGCACAATGATTGGTTCCTATATTCTATGTACCGTTTTACTTATATTTTTATTTATCACTTCACCAAGATTATTCAAAAGCATGAGTGCTTATCAAATAAATTCACAAAAAAAGGGCGCTTAACTTAGCGCTCTTTTTTCACATCGTAATATCAATTAAAAATACAATAAATGCACAAAAGAAAATAAATACCATTATACTTAGCCAATTGCTATGCACGGTTCATCGACTCCTTACATAACCTCATTTTCTATTCAAAGTATACTGCTCCAAAATAAAGATTAGGTAAAGATAATATGAAAATAAATTAAAAAAGCGTAGATAGTATTGTCTACGCTTTTTTCGGTAAATAGAAGTAAAATAAAACACCATCTTCGGTATTCTTCACCCCATATTCAGCATCGTGCAATTCTAAAATATTCTTTGAAATTGCAAGACCAAGCCCTGTTCCACCTTGTGAACGTTTCCTTGCCGCATCCACGCGATAAAAACGATCCCAAATTTTATCTAATTGTTCTTCTTCAATGTGAGCACCTTTATTTTCAATACATACTTTTATATGATCCTTCCCGTCTATTGTGGAAATAATAATATCTTCTTTTTCTGGTGTATAACGTATTGCATTCGTAATAAAATTCACAATTACTTGTTCAATTCTATTTTGATTCCCAATCACTTCTGCTGGACATATATGTTTGTGCACACTCAGTTCTTTTTTCTCTATCTCCGCTGAAAGCTGTTCACATATTTCTTCAATCACTCCATCGATATAGAAAGAATCCATCTTCATGTTATATGTGCCAGACTCAAATTTAGCTAATTCAAGCATATCCAAAATTAGTATATCCATCTTGTCTACTTCTTTTTCCATCGCCTGAAAATAGTAGTCTTTCTTATGTTCAGCTACCCCATCTTTTAAAATGGAAATACAGCTTTTCATAATACTCAGCGGCGTTTTTAGTTCATGCGATACACCCGCAATAAATTCTTTCCTTGTGTTTTCTAACTTTCTTTCTTTTTCAATATCTTGTTCTAACTGTCCAATATGTGAATGTAGTTTATTAGATAATGTATTAATATTTTGCGATAAATCACCAATTTCATCTTTTGAAGTAATCGGAATTTTTTCTGTGAAATCCAAATGAGCTATTTTCTTCGTTGTATCATTTATTTTTAGTAGCGGTTTTGCAATTTGTTTTGAGTAATAAAACGAAGCTAGAAAAATTAGAACGACTACAAATGCAACAATATAGATGTAATAATCTTGCACCATTTGTACAGCCTCATCTACAGGCTGTAAAGAAGCCATCGCATATATATATGTTACCGATCCGTCTTTTTCTTTTTTTGGTTTAATTAATAATTTATATTTTATATCATTTTTTTCATAGTCCATTATTTGTGTTGAATACTGTATATGATTATTCTCTTTTAATAATAAATCAGTTTGAAATTCCTTTATGCTATCTAAGAATAAACTATTTTTATAAATTGGATTCACAGGACCTTTTACATCGGGGAACTGTACTTTCGTAACACGTCCTACTATAGGAGCATTTAATTCCTGAGCAGCTTGCTCCTGAACGGCCGGCTTCTTTTCCTTAACAACTTGTTCCTCATCTGCTTTCTTTTTCTCCTGATCTAATTTAATCATTTTCTCATTAAATGCTTTTTCTAACGGTTTATTAGATCCACTTAAATTTTGCTTACCTAACGAGAAAGAGAATGGAATAAAACTTTCTTCTTTTTTCACTCCAGAAAAATAAATTTCTTGTCCTAAAAACTTCTCTGATAATTTATTATCAATCTCCTCTATATTGACGAGATTACCTAAGGGAATCTTGAATATTTGTTGTCCAAAGCTCTTCTGTTGCTTACGGTCTATCGTTACTTCAAAATAAAAATCATCCACATGTTTTAAATTCCCATTCTGATCTAATATCGTAATCCACGTATTATTTTCTCTTAAAAAATCTTGCTCCAGCTTCTGAATTCCTTCTGCATTTCCTACATAATTCAAATAATTCTTCTCAAAGGAATTTAAATTCACTTTAATATCTTCTACTTTTCGGTTCGCATAATATTGTTTAAAAAATATCGTTTGACCAATAAATATCGTCGCTAAAATCAACATACATAGAGCTGTTGTAAGGGTAAATAATTTAAGTACAATCCCTTTTCTCATATGTTCCCCTCGAATTTATAACCGGTTCGCACTACAGTTGTAATGTACTTTGCTTTCTCTCCTAATTTATTTCGCAAATTACGAATATGACTATTAACCGTTCGATCATCGCCAGCAAATTCGTACCCCCAAATTCTTGAAATTAACTGTTCTCTCGTTAAAACAATCCCTTGATTTTTCATGAAATAAGCTAATATTTCAAATTCTGTATGTGTTAAAGTAATGTCTGCCTCATCAACAGTAACAGTACGTGACGGAAAATGGACGTGAATGCCATGAATTGATAATGTATCATCTTCATTTTCCAAAGGTTTCTTTGATGCTTGTCTACTTTCTAATAATCGTTTCGCTCTCGCTAATAAAATAGGCGGACTATATGGTTTCGTAACATAATCATCTGCCCCAAGCTCAAACCCAAGTAACGTATCATCTTCATCTACACGTGCCGTCAGCATAATAATTGGGACCCCGGACGTCTTACGGATCCTTCGGCAAACAGACCATCCATCAAGTTCCGGCAACATAATATCAAGTATAACTAAATCGACCTCTTCTTCTTCAAATAAGACTAAAGCTTCTTTTCCATCTCTCGCTTCAAGCACTTTATATTGTTCACTCAAAAAGTAATCCTTTAATATTTCGCGTAAAATATCTTCATCTTCAACAATTAAAATGTTTTTTGACATAATCTATGTCTCCCCCTCTCGCTTTAAGAAATTATTATTCAAAGCTCTATAATTTATTTTGAATTACTCGTAATTAACTTTGCCTCGATAATATATCGATCCGGTGCATCCCCTATATAATCAAATGGATAACAAGTCGTCAGTGTTAATGTCGGTTCTTCTTTTTTTACAATAACAGTGCGATCATCCGCATGTGTAATCCATATCTTTTGAATTTCATATGTGTACATTGTATTGTCATATTCTACAATGAGATTATCTTTTTCTTTAAGCTCCCCTAATTCTGTAAATACAGTATCTCGATGCCCACTCAGTACAGTATGTCCTCCTCCAGATGGTGTTGTCGTTAAATCACTAACAAACATACCGACTCCTTTTTTCAATGTTGCATCATTTGCTCCCCAATATATAGAAAACTTCTTCTTTATTTTCGGTATATTTAACATTGCTACCTTTTCTCCTTCTTTATGCTCGGTTTGAGAAGAAGGTACTTGAGAAGTTACATGTGTTTCATGTGAAAGTTGATTATCTTGTATATTTTTAAGGCTCTTTATTTCTTCTTTCGTTAATTCTTGAGCAGAGCTTTTTCCTTTATACCATTCCACAGCGTAATACGATCCCATGAATAGCCCTATGGCCATCAATATGATACCGATATAATTGAGTAACTTCATGTTCCATCCCTCCATGCAAAAAATGGTAGGAATAACCTACCATTTTTAATATATGAAATTATCCCATTCTTTATAGAAAAATATTTTATTTACGCCTTAACTTTATTACGACGCTTCAAACCAAATAATGTCCCTATCCCTACAAGACATGCGCTTAGTGCCATCATTGCTACATTATTTGATGCTGTGTTTGGTAATTTTTCACCTTGTACAGCTTGTTTCGCTACTTCTTGTTTCGCTGCATCATTCTTTTGCCCTGCCTTAATTGCTGCTTCTTTTTTTGCAAGAGCTTCCTTTTCTTGCACTTGTGGTGTTACTTCTTGTTTCGCTGTATCATTCTTTTGCCCTGCTTTTATTGCTTCCTCTTTTTTAGCCATATCACTTTTTTCTTGTACTTGTGCTGCTTCTTTTTTCTCTACTTCGCTCTTTTGCTGTTCCTTAATTGCTTCTTCTTTTTTAGCTTTATCTTGCTGCATTTGCGCTGATTCTTCTTTTGTTAATGTTCCAGTATCCGCGCTCGCTACTGAAGAATATCCTACTGTTAAAAGTGCCATTGCACAAATTGGTAATAGTTTTTTTTTCATTTTATTTCTCTCCTTTTATACTTTATTCTAGTAACACATCACGTCGCACCGGATGTATTACTAGAATAAACAAGAGATGTAAATATAAGATGCAGATGAAATGGAATTCTGTTAAAGATTTCATTTTAGAAAAATAAAAAAACACCGTAATATATACGATGTTTTTTCGGGTGTGTGTCTCGATATTTATTTGTTACTTTCGCGTGATTGAGAAGTAGAAAGGGCCGGAGTGATAACTAATTGTCTCGGCTCAGTTTTCTTGAAGTGATTTTTGACGTTACACTTACGACATTGAACGACCCATGCTTTAATAGGATTTGTTAAAATAATTTTTTGCCTTTCGTTAGGGGCCTCTTCTTCCAATTTACAACTATCGCTCCACTTACTCCATTTCATTGTAAATTTAGAAGAAGAATGATCGTCTTCTCGATCAAACGTATGCAAAAAATCCATTTCTCCAGCTAGCATTACGGTGTTACTAGTTGCTAAAAAAGAAAAGGTCGTCCAATGTTTCTCCATGCCCTCCTACTCCTTTTTCACATATAGAGTGCCTAAAACTTAATTTACCTAAAATATGCTTGCCTTTACCTTACACTTATAGTTTATCCAAAACACTACTATGCAACTATCGATTTGTCTTACAAATCACCTTACATTTTTGTAAGAAACGAAAAAACCTTCACTCTATATACGTGAAGGTTTCTCATTTCTTATCTATATGATCTTTCATATCATCAAGTCCAACTTCTTGCAGCTGTGACATCATACCGTGGGAAATTGCGCCTAATACTAAAGTCATTCCAATTAATGAAATCCGAATTGCAGGTACATCAATTATGTAAGCCAACATACCAAGAACGATTGTTAAAAGCAATGCTTTTATAAATGTTACACTTGTATACTGTTTCTTTTTCATCATAATCACCCTTCACGGAAGCGTTTTCTTAATATGATCAGTATATCATATCATCTGACTATTTTGTGGGCATTTCTGTAAAAACCTTATATCTTCTTTGACTTTTTTCTTTCTATCCTTTACAGTCGAAATGTTCACAAGTTTTACACTGTAGGAGGATTCAAATGAAAATTGAAATAAAAGACACTTTAATTTCTGAAGAACAATTACAAGAAAAAGTAAAAGAACTAGCACTTCAAATCGAACGTGATTTTGAAGGAGAAGAAATCGTTGTAATCGCTGTATTAAAAGGATCTTTCGTATTCGCTGCTGATTTAATTCGTCATATTAAAAACGAAGTAACTATCGATTTTATCTCTGCATCTAGCTACGGGAATCAAACAGAAACAACTGGAAAAGTAAAACTATTAAAAGATATCGATGTAAACATTACTGGAAAAAACGTAATTGTCGTAGAAGACATTATCGATTCTGGTTTAACACTTCACTTCTTAAAAGATCACTTCTTCATGCATAAACCAAAAGCATTGAAATTCTGTACGTTACTTGATAAACCTGAACGCCGTAAAGTGGACTTAAAAGCTGAATATGTTGGCTTCCAAATTCCAGACGAATTTATCGTTGGCTACGGTATCGACTGCGCAGAAAAATATCGTAACTTACCATTTATCGCTTCAGTTGTAACGGAGTAATATAAATAGAGTAAACTTCCATCAATTATTGATGGAAGTTTATTTTCTATCACGATTCGTAAAAGACAAAGGGAGAGAATAAAAATGACAAAGACAAAATTTGAAAAAGTACTCCTCATCGTAAATCCGAAAGCAGGACAAGGCGATTTACATACGAACTTAACAAAAATCGTACCACCTCTTGCTACGGCTTTTCCTGATTTACGCATCCTACATACGAAAAGGCAAGGTGATGCAACAAAATATTGCCAAGAGTTTGCTAGTAAAGTAGATTTAATTATCGTCTTCGGTGGTGACGGAACTGTATTTGAATGTACTAATGGCTTAGCCCCTCTTGAAACTAGACCTGCACTTGCAATCATTCCAGGCGGAACTTGCAACGACTTCTCTCGCACACTCGGCGTTCCGCAAAATATTGCAGAAGCAGCAAAACTCATTACAAAAGGACATATAAAACCAATTGATGTCGCAAAAGCAAACGGACAGCACTTCTTAAACTTCTGGGGCATTGGACTCGTATCTGAAGTATCAAACAATATTGATGCAGAAGAGAAAGCAAAGCTTGGTAAAATCGGTTACTATTTAAGCACCATTCGAACTGTTAAAAACGCTGAAACATTCCCAGTAAAAATAACTTACGACGGACAAGTATATGAAGACGAAGCTGTCCTTGTTATGGTTGGAAACGGTGAATATCTCGGGGGTATCCCATCCTTTATTCCGAACGTAAAATGTGATGACGGAACACTTGATATTTTCGTAGTCAAATCAACAGGCATTCAAGCGTTTAAAGATTATATCGGAAAGAAACTATTTGAAGACTCAAATGAAAATGACATCTTCCACGTCAAAGCTAAATCCATTCATATTGAAACAGAAGAAGAAAAAGAAGTAGATACAGATGGTGAAAGCTCTCTTCATACACCGTGTCATATTGAGTTGTTACAAGCGCACTTTACGATGATTTATAATCCTGCGGTTGTTTAATGAAAAAAGACTATCCGATTTTTAACATTTCGGATAGTCTTTTTTAGTAAAAATGCGCTTTGATCTACTCTTTCATTTTTAATATGAGTTTTCGTAATCAAACTCCACCCAATTTTTCCAATGCGTATTAGCATCCTTATCTACAATAACACTTGGATCTTGCTTCTCTATCGCTGCAGCTACTGATTGGAAGAATTCATTTTCACTTACTTTCTCTTCTTCAACATGTTGCCACTCTTCCGTTTCATAAGCTACTTCCCAATCACCTTTTAAACCGAACTCTTCTAAAATTTCTTCTTTATCCCACCATAATAACTTTCTAGCTTCGTCATTAGCAGCAAGCATACGCATGAAATATGTCGGATAAGACTCTTTCGTTTTCACTTCTATTCCATTATTCGCATAATCTTCTTCTGTAAATTGATATTCAAAATGATGATCGCGAATTTTTAAACTACCGTTATGAATATCCGGCATAAATTCACCTTTATTATCAAATAATTCATAATCTCCATCTTTTACTTGCAAAATACCGTCATCACCAATTGAATGATTCATTCTATCGCCATATACTTGAATATCATTAAATACGCCTAATGAACCTACACCGACAATTTGAAACACCATTAACCAATCCTTAGTATCTTTAAAGAAAAGAGAAAATTTCACTTGCGAAATATCCATATATTCATTATCAAAGGCAGGAAAGTCATAGTTACTTTGCTTTCTATCTAATAGCTTCAAAATATCTTTTTGCATATGTATCACCTTTTCCTCAATATAAACAAAAATTTTTTTTTTGATTTCACTAGAGTATAACATAGACATACTTGCCTTTTATTTTCTAATAATACTACTAATAAAATAGCAGAAGGGTCTGTTTGCATGCCCCAGTTCTTTTTAGATACAATGAAGGAAAGAAGCAACCTGATACAAGGGAGAGAAAAAACTGTGTTCAACCAACAGTTAGTTAATTTACGCATTGATTTTGCATTTAAACAATTGTTTGGTACGAATGGTAGTGAAGATATTCTAATTGCATTTTTAAACGCTATGTTACAAGAGTCTTTAGAGTCGCCCATTGCTTCTCTACAACTAGAAGATCCACATTTACATCGGGAATATGAAGAGGATAAGTTATCTATTTTAGACATTTCAGCGACATTAAACACAGGAACAAAAGTAAATGTAGAAATACAGGCGCGACAAGAAGTCGCTTCATAATAGTGCGTATCCATAGGGATACGCTATTCTAGTTGTCAAGAATATTTCCACCCGAAACAGCGTTGCTAGTAATGGCAGGGTTGGTTGCATGAGGGGATGCATAAGGAAGCGATGAACGTACATTCAATCCGTGCTAGGGAAAGATGAGAAAGGTAAACGACAGTGAATTTTCTTAAGCTTCGTTACTATGAACCTAATGAAAGACGTTGATACATTGGGATTGCGGATGAGAAAAGTGGACTTTGTATGCCGCTGAGGGACAACCTACATATCCGTCGGAGTAGTAGAAGATACCTTCCCTCATCGTATCTATTAGAAGTGGAACTTGGTAAGCCCTATATAATCTGTACGTTGTACAGTAAGGATGTCGTAAGGCAGAATGACGTTATAGAGGGTATGGGATGTTGGAAAAAGCGAAAGTCGCAAAGTCGAAAGATAACAGGAACTCATAACTGTGCGAATAGCATTCAAGGAAAAAAAAACCTTAATGATGCAACCCGAAAGGGTGCAGACTTCCAACAGGTCTTCAACACGAAAAAAAGCGGAAAGAAACTTTTGCGGAAAGGAAGGAATCTAGTTATGGATACAGCTCACAAGGCGTCGGCTATTCCTTCACTTACAGATTGGTTTACAATCCAGTGGAAAGAAATCGAAAGGTATGTAAGGAAGTTACGACAACGAATTTTTCGTGCCAAACACCAAAATCAAAGTAGAAGAGTGAGAAAATTACAACGCCTTATACTTCGAAGCAAAGCGAATCTATTGTTATCAATTAAAAGAGTTACACAAATAAACCGTGGGAAGCGCACAGCGGGTATCGATGGAGAACGTATATTGACAACTAGGTCTAGGATCGCATTGTTTCAGAAAATGAGCCACCAAAATATTTCATCACATCGTCCAAGAGCAGTAAAGCGTATACACATTCCAAAGAAAAATGGGAAATTACGCCCGTTGGGCATTCCAACAGTTAAGGATAGAATTTGGCAAAATATCGCCAAAAACGCTCTGGAACCAGAGTGGGAGGCAGAATTCGAATCCATTTCGTACGGATTCCGTCCGAAGCGTAGTGCACATGATGCCATAGCGAATGTCTTTAACAAACTAAACTCCAAAAGTAAAAAAGTTTGGGTATTTGAAGGAGATTTTGCCGGATGTTTCGATAATTTAAACCATGACCATATCTTAGAGAAAATTCAAAACTTCCCAGCAAAAGAGGTTGTTAGAAGATGGTTAACATCCGGGTATGTAGATAATGAAGTGTTTCATCCTACAACATCGGGTTCTCCTCAAGGAGGAGTGATTTCACCTCTCTTGGCTAATATCGCTTTACATGGTATGGAGAAAGAGCTCGGTATTAAATACAGTAAGAGTAACACAAAAAGACAAGGTACTACCTATAATATTCATGTCAAATGCACAAAGGCAATGGTTCGTTACGCAGATGATTTTATCATCACTTGTCAAACAAAAGAAGAAGCGGAAGCTTTGTATCAAGAATTAGTACCATATCTTGAGAAACGCGGAATTACATTAGCAACAGATAAAACCCGTGTTACTCACATTACTGAAGGTTTTGATTTTCTAGGTTTTCACATTAAACAATATGTGCAAGACAAGAATAAATTGTTAATTAAACCGTCAAAAACAAGTATTCAAAAAGCCAAAAAGAAAATAAAAACAACTTTCCAAAAATTGAAAGGAAAATCTGTTTATACGCTATTAACAAACCTAAATTCAGTAATCCGGGGGTATGTGTATTACTGGAGGCATGTAGTATCGAAAAGGGTGTTCTCATCCATGGACTACTTTATATGGGGAAATGTTGTACGACATGTAAAACATTTGCATCCAAAGAAAAGTTGGAAATGGATTGTAAAACAATATTTTCGAAAGCCCAAACATGGAGGACATGATAAATGGGTTCTCACCTGTCCAAAGACACAGTATCAAATCTATAAAATGATTTGGACTCCTATTGCAAGACATATTGGAATAAAATATAAGAACAGCCCAGACAATCCCGAACTCTCTGATTATTTTGCTAAACGAGATAAAAAAGATTTTGATAACAATAATACGCTAACTCGAATTAAAATCGCAAAGAAACAGAAATATATCTGTTCAATGTGTAAAGAGGCTTTACAAAACGGAGAAGCATTAGAAGTACATCATAAAGTTCCTAAAGCTTATGGGGGGACAAATGAATATAGTAATCTTCAACTTCTACATACATCTTGTCATATTCAACTCCATCAAAAGCATCCTATCTGCCGAGAGAGAGCATATATTTACAAGAAAGTGAACAAGCATATTTCATTAACGCCTCGAGAAAGAATTCAGGTAATAGAATGGCGTATGATGGATGACGAACGACTAGCTGTTTGGAATAAAAAGAAGGCTTGAGCCGGATGTTTGGAAACGGACAAGTCCGGTTCTTAGGGGAGAAAGAGTCCGTGAGGACTCCGACTTACCCGACCTCAATAATAATCACGATATGATAAAACGTAGTTTATATTATTGGGGAAAATTATACACATCCCAATTACAAAAGGGCATGCCATATAGCTCACTGCATAAAACCATCACCATAAATTTATTAAACTTCATAATGTTTTCAGAACAAAACGCCTTCCATTCAACGAGTATATTATGGAATACACAACAACAGAAACTCCTAAGTGACGACATAGAAATTCACATTGTAGAAATCCCAAAGTTAACAGAACAATGGCATGAAGAAAAAGTAAATCCGTGGAAAGATCCATTTGTTCGTTGGCTTTTATTACTTTCAGCAAATGAGGATGAGCACTTAACTAAAACATTGGAGGATATTGCTATGAACCAAGATCCTATTTTACAAAAAGCGATAAATAAATGGGAACGTATGAGTCAAGATTCTTCTTTCCGACAAGCCTATGACGCAAGGGAGAAAGTTTTAATGGATGAAGCAGCAAAATTCGCCCACGCAGAGACAGAAGGAATAAAAAGAGGAATGGAACAAGGAATAAAAAAAGGGATTGAACAAGGCATTGAACAAGGCATTGAACAAGGCATTGAACAAGGCATTGAACAAGGCATTGAAAAGGGTCGAAAAGAAGGGGTTCAGCAGGGGAAAATTCAAATGATTAAAAATATGTATGATCTTGGTATACCACTTGAAACGATTACTAAGGCAAGTAAATTAAGTGTGCATGAGGTTGAGCGTATTTTAGGACATAAATAGTAATAAAAAAGAGCTTGAATGGTTTCAAGCTCTTTTTTATCAACTTTCCTCAATTCTTTCCATCTTCCAAACTAAATTATCTGGATTGTTTTTCTCTAAAAAGGTTAACATCCACATAGTTTTTCCTTTGTCGTTCATCAACATCACTTTATGGTTTAACTTCCAAGCCACGTCACTAACATAATTAGACATTTTATACATATCTTCTTCTCTCATAAGCTTTTCCTTTTTGATTAATCGTCTCGTTCTATACTCCCTTATTTCTAAGTATATATCAGCATAAACCACTTCATGCTGCCAAATTATACTACATACATATTTTTTATTCGGACTACTCTTCTTTATATATACAAGTTCATTTTTATAATCCAAATCCAGTACCTTATTGTATGCCTTTTCTAACATCTCTATATCCCAATCACATTCCACAGCTAAACTCTTCATTTCAGTATGAACGATTTGAAGTGCTAATTCTTTTTTCTCTCTATCTGATAAATATGGAAAATCCTTTACACTCCCACACTCTACAAACACATTCATATATTCAGGAAAAATTCGATATTTCTTCTCCCACTGATTTAATAATGAAATATCATCCACACAGTAAATCAAGATAACTTTTTCATAGTCTGTTCTTAACTTTGACATATGTCGCTCGTATAAAGAAGTAATACAGCTCGTTTCTTTTAAAAAAGATATCTCTTCCTCATAGTTACTCGAGGATGTTGATTGTAATATCTCTAGACTGCTTATATTCTCTTTTCTCTTTAGAAAACTTAATCGGATATCTCTTATAATCGGCATTTACTCTCTCCTTCTTAATTCTACGAATATATAATTGATTCTCTAGCGCCAACTAATCAATTTCAACCCATCCCATTCCCATATAGAGAAATAAAAGCCCCACTACAAAAAAGAGCGCACCAATTAAAAAGTAGAACGGTGCACCTCCCTGCAGCGTATCACAAAATAGCCCTAGAATGTTTTGTGCTACTACTGTCCATTTATCTTTTTTTGAATCTTTTTCTTTTATTTATTTTACAAACCTATAAATACTTAGACCAATAAAAATGATGCCTATTAATAGGCACCCTACTATGATAAGAATTTCCAAATATAACACTCCATTTAAACCTTGCTATGTACACCCTATTTTAAATAAAAAAGCGAAAGAGAACATCATTTTCTCTTTCATTTTTCTGAAATCGCAATGTGATTTTTTATAGTTAAAATGTTACATTGCATTTCGAACAAAAAGGAGCAGAATTGCCTCTCCTAATTTTCGCATCACATTTTGGACAATATACATATCGTTCTTCTATCTTTTGTCGCTCTATCCTATGTAAGGATACTATTCTCATACTACACATAAATCCAATTAAAATAAGACTAACAATGAGTAGCATCATTCTTGCCCCCTCCCACTACACTTTACCATAAAATAACAAAACCGATTCCTTCATTAAGAATCAGTTTTATACTTACAGTCCTAACTTAGCCTTCGCCCCATCAGGAATTTTATCTATCGTTACTTGCACTTTATCACGCAAGAACTCGCCTCTAGTAAGCACATGCCAGTACGAACCTTTTTGTAATTCATCTACTCCATCAATTGTAACTTCTTTTTCCTTACCATTTTCATCATAAGCTTTCACTTTATATTCACGACCTTTATCTCCACCTAACTCTTTGCCATCTGTATCAATTATTGCATAATGATCCTCTATATCAAGAAAGGGATTCATTTGATCTAGCTTAGCGCTCCCATTTAATAAATATACCGCTCCTGCCATGATGACAAGTAACGATGCAAGGATAAATCTTTTCATCTATATTCCACCTTTCATTATGTTTTTCTATAGGACGTTTCTAAATATAGAGTGTATTTCTTAATAAAAACTTGTACGGTTTCTTAACATTTTCTTAAACTAAAAGGGAACTATTAATTAGCAAGATCAAAAAAATAAAAAGTGACCCTTTACACCATTATTGACATTTTTACACCTATAGTGTAATTTTACACCATACAAGAGAGGGAGATGTATGATGGACAAGCAAGAATTTATTGGATTAGTCAATTCAAAATTAAAACTCATTCGTGTTGAGAGCGATTTATCACAAGATAAAATGTCAGAAATTATTGGTTTATCAAAGAAAACATTAGTAGAAATTGAAAAGGGTAGACGCACGCTAACATGGGCAGGCGCAGTTTGTGTCGTAACACTCTTCGAACAGAGCGATACAGTTCAAATGACCTTCGGGGATGATGTGAATGAAATTATAAAAACGATCGCTTTTACACACTACAATACGAACTTCCCGAAGACTTTAGGAGGAAAAGTATGGTGGCGACAAATAAAAGAATTAAACGGTTACCAAATCCAACAAAATATTTTATCACAACATTATAGAATTTTAGATACAGAAGACCGCAGAATATGTCATTCATTCGAATTGGATGAAATTGAACAAAGATTTACGGAAATGGCAAACTCGTCTCAATAAAATAAATTTCGGAGTATAATTCAAATGAAAAAACAGACAAATATCACGATTTTAAATACGTTAATCATTAGCACCTTAGTATTTAATTTGTTTATTTTCACATCGAGAATGAGCTTTTTACCTTGGTATATTGAAGATGGATGGGGATATTTAGGATTATTATTTACATCCTTTATTTTCTTACTTTGCTTCTTTCAATCTTCGAAGCTTCATAAAGATGGAAAGTTAACTACGCTACAAAAGTTCATTCCACTTGCTTCTGCCGCACTTTCAATCTTTGTTCTTATCACTCCATCAAGTGATTTTATGACTATATTAGCCAATCTGATCAATACAATCATATTAACAATTTATATAATTGTATTTCAGACAATGCCTAATGTAAGCAATAAGAAGCTATTACATTAAAGGGGAGAGTTATTCTACAAAATAACTCTCCCTAAGTATAAACCTCTATTCTACTTACTCATCACTGTATTTCTTCTTTGCTTATACAAATAAGCACCACTCGCAATAACAAAAACAATCCCGCCAAAATACGCGCCATACTTTATCGCAACTGCTACAATACTTTCAATATGTTGTCCAAATAAAGAACCGAGCACAAAATAAACAAGTGTCCAAACGAACCCTGTCGTATAGGAATATAAAGCATACGTCTTAAATGACATGTTATTCATTCCAACTAAATACGGCACAATATGTCTTACAACAGGTATGAAATAACTTGTAACTAACGCATAATGACCGTATTTTTCAACCATCTGTTGCGATTTTAAAAGATATTTTGCTTTTTTCTTTTTCATTAGCTTATCAAGTACTTTCGTACCAAATACTTTTCCTATTATATAACCTAAAGAAAGCCCTGATACAACGCCTAAATATGTTAAGACAAAAGCGGGAATTACATTTAATATGCCTAATGATGATACGAATCCACCACTCATTACAATCATTTCATCTGGAATCGGCATACCGATAATACCAAGCCATAAACAAAAAAATAGTGCCCAATAACCATACTGCTCAATGTATGACATTAATTCATGTAGCTCCATTATGCATATGCTCCCCTTAGCTCTTTTTTACAGCTAAAGACGTAAGCTGGCGGGAAATTGAACCACACTTTTTCTAGTGTAATTTCAGGGAAGAAATGCTGTATAAATCCTTTTTTCACAAGTGAATATTGAAATGTAATAAATTCTCCATTCTCATGTATCGTTTCCATTACACTGTTTAAAATGCGCTTTGAAACCTCTTCTGGTAAAGAAGTGAAAGGCAATCCCGATAAGACGTAATCAATACATTCTATATTCAATTGTTCCATATACTTCTTTATATTTTCCGCTGAGCCGTGTATAACAATCACGTTCTGCTCATCTTTAAATTTTCTCTTTAACTCTTTGAAAAATACTTCATTAATTTCAATAAGAAGAAATATTGTCTCCTTCTTCTTTCTCTTCATAATTTCTTTCGTAAAGGCTCCTGTACCAGGCCCTAGCTCTACAATGCATTTCGCTCTATTAAAATCAATTACATCTACCATTTTCTTTGCTAATATCTTTGAACTTGGCGCAATCGCACCAGTATGTTTCGGATGTTTAATACATTCATTTAAGAATGTTATGAGCTGCATGTAACTTCTCTCCATTCGTTCAATAGTTTTTAACTTGTGTTTAAGTATAACTATCGTTTCTTAACAAATATTGAGGAGATTTCTTAAGATTTTATGAAGATGAAGGAAATCTTCATCTTTACTATAAACAAACATAAAAAATTGAATTCCAAAGATAAGCGAATCAAACATATACAAATAAGTCAGCTTGTTTATTTACCATGAATGATCATGTTCCTACTCCGATTTTGTATAGCGAAGTTACTATTTTTATGTTAGAATCCTCTAAGATATTTGAAATTAGTATAGAAATCATTTTTGGAGGCTTTATGAATAATCAAAACGATAATAAATCAAATGCATTATTTGCAGCTATACAAATAGTGCTACCACTTTTATTACCTATTCTTGTCCCTACATTTTTAATAGTGGGAATGAAAAAGTGGATGCCCGATGAAGTTAAGTATCCAAGCATAATATCATTGTTCGCATTATGTATGGGATTTTTCATAGTAGGAATTCTCTTCTCTATTGTTTTACGTTTATGTAAATTATCTGAGGAAAAATTAAAGGAATTAGGATTTTTAGGATTTACACTTTCGGCTGTTAGCACATTTCTAAGTTTTTATGTAGGTTACTTTTGGTTGGCAGACCTTAACTTCACATCAGTTGAGTTATCACCTCATGCCGTATTAATTTTCGCTATTCTATGTACCTTGCTATTGGAAGGTATTTTTAAAGTAATGGACATGTTTGATAGTTCGGACGAAAATAAAGCTCACGTATAGACAAAAAAGCATTCGACTAACATGTTAGTCGGATGCTTTTTTACTAAGATAAAACAACTCTTTCATTACTTCGCGCTCACAATCTTATAATAAGAGCGAACTGTTAAGAAGTAATATCCGATATAAATAACGCTGTATACTCCGATACTAATTAGAAGCGGAATCATAATTTCAAATGGTAGTATGTTCCCTAAACCTTTTAATGCAAACAAACTGTGTAGAATTCCGATTACTAGTGGAATTGCAAAGATAAAGCTCACTTGTTTTGCAATAGCTTTTTTCATTTCTTGTTTCGTTACACCGACTTTATGAAGGACAACGTAACGCTCACGATCTGCACTTGCTTCTGTTAGCTGTTTGAAGTAAATAATAGAACCTGTTGCTAGTAAGAATACAAGTCCTAAGAACATTCCGATGAACATCATTAGTCCAGTTGCTTCAAGTCCCATATGGAAACCAGTATAGAAGTCTCTAAATGGTGGTGCCATTTCTGATTCACTAGCTGGCATCACTTTTGTTAATTTTTCTGTTAATACTTTACTGTTTCTTTCATCTTTTACATCAATATTTTTTACAACACGTGTTCCAAATGCTTGCTTCGCCTGTTCATACATTTCATCTGAAACGACAACAACTAATTCACCTAAGTTCGTAATTGCATTATTATTTGCACCTTGGATCGTCAATGTCTTCGTTTCATTTCCAATTTGGAATACCGCTTTATTTCCTTTATATTCAGGGCTAAACTCATACCCTTCAATATAAGAACTATCATATATAAATGCTTCGCCAGTAGCTATATTCACTGTTTCCGCATCGATTTTTTTCGCAAGTTTGTTGAATTCAGATTGAGATATAAATTGATATTTCTCTGAGATACTGTAGTTCATATTAAAGATGAAATCGACTTTAGCTCCTTCAAACTTTCCTTTTACAGGAACCATCTCAACTTCAAATTGATCTTTTACAGGGTGATTCTCTTTCTCTTCAGCAAAAATCGCATTTACTTTCTTATCTAGTTCTACATCTTTCTTCTCATAAGAGTAGCTGTATGGTGCAACTGCTTTTGATTGTGTAAATGTGTTGTAATACATCGTAACTGACGTACCAACCGCCGTTAATGTTACTGCACTTAAAATAGAAATTGTCGCAAGTGACTTTGCATTTCCTTTAATACGATATAGTAACTGTGACGTCGTTATCATATTCATACCGTTATAAAACGATGATTTATTATTTCTTGCACGTTTCAATACGAATACTGTAAAGAACATAAATAGTAAATACGTACCTAATACTGTCGCAAGTAATATATAAAGTGCGACTGCCATAAAGTTTGCATACATAACTGCCTTCATAAACATTAACGCTAAGAAATAACCTGAGCCGATTAAGAAAACTGAAATTAACGCCATAATTACGGATCCTTTTGGCATTGCTTCTCCTTCACGCTCTGCGCGGAAAAGTTCAATTAACTTAAAGCGATAAATTAAACGATACCCTTGAAGTGATGTATATAAAATAATCACAAAGAAAATAATTGCTGTATCAATAATCGCAGCCATCGGTACTTCAAAATGAACATTTAAGTTTAATCCCATCATACTTACTAGTAGTTCAAGGAATAGTTTCGAAAGGACGCTACCGATCGCAATCCCGATAATTAAAGACATTAATCCCATTAACATATTTTCATAAAAGAGCATTTTACCGATCTGTCTTTTTCGGATACCAAGTAACGAATATAGCCCAACTTCTTTTTTACGTTTTCTTGTAAAGAAACCGTTCGAATATATAATAAACACTGCTACGAAAATGATTAGCATTACACTGGAAACTTGGAATGCACCGCTAATCTTTTTTGATGCTTCCGCTGCTTTTTCCATTTGTGAATTATATTGCAGTGCTTTAAATGTAAAGTAAATTACGATACTAAATATCATAGATGCAAAATATACAAAGTAGTCTTTAAAGTTCCGCTGTATGTTGCGGAGGGCAATGCTAGATAAGGTCATCGGCCATACCTCCAGAAATGGAAGACATTACGTCAACGACTTTTTGGAAGAACTGTTTACGTGTTAATTCACCACGGTGTAATTCTTTATATAACTCACCATCTTTAATGAAAATAACTCGTTTACAATAACTAGCCGCAAACGCATCATGCGTTACCATTAAAATTGTAGAATTATCATATTCATTTAACGACTTCATACTTTCTAATAAATCTGTCGCTGATTTAGAATCAAGTGCTCCAGTCGGCTCGTCCCCAAATATCATACTAGGACTTGTAACGATCGCACGCGATGCTGCACAGCGCTGCTTCTGTCCACCGGATACTTGATATGGGAACTGACTTAAAATATGATCAATACCGAATTTCTTTGAGATTTCAAGAACGCGGCGATCAATCTCACTCGCTTTCACCTTTGATAACGCAAGAGGTAACGCAATATTCTCTTTCACCGTTAACGTATCTAATAAGTTATAATCTTGGAAAATGAACCCTAAATGATCACGGCGGAATAACGCTAGCTTATCATCGTTCATCTTCACGATGTCTTTTCCATCAATTAAAATCTCACCGTTCGTCGCATTATCAATTGTAGAAAGAACATTTAAAAGAGTCGTCTTACCCGAACCAGAAGGTCCCATAATTCCAACGAACTCACCTTCTTTTACTTGTAAGTTAATACCTTTTAAAGCTGCAAATTTATTCCCACCTGTGTCATATACTTTTTCAATATTTTTTGCTTCTAACACTGTTTTCATCTCGACATCCCTCATTTCTTCTATTCTCTATTTTCAACTATATACACTCTCTACTCTTGCCACTATCGATGTTTCTTACACAAACATGACAGTTATGTAAGGCACATAAGTAAAGACATCAGAATTTAACCTAATGTACTAAAGTACTTTGTTACTATAACATTGGGATATCATGCCATCCATTCATTCTCCTTACAGGAACATTACAATTTTGTAAGGTTAAAAATGCCCCCACAAAGTTGTGCATGAAATGTCGGATGGAGCTATTTCGTTCCTGATATTCTATATACAAAGGAGGTCATATAATGGATTCACTTAAAAATATGAATGCGGCAATGCAGTATATTGAAGACAACCTTACACACGAAATTGATTTTAAAGAAGTCGCAAAAATAGCTTTCTGCTCCGAATATCATTTCAAAAGAATGTTTTCTTTTCTAGCTGGCATATCACTATCAGAATATATTCGCTGTAGACGTCTTACCCTTGCTGCCTTTGAACTAACAGATAGCAATGCAAAAGTCATTGATGTCGCTATAAAATATGGCTACAACTCACCAGATTCATTTACACGTGCATTTCAAAATTTGCACGGAATAACGCCTTCAGAAGCTCGCAGTACTAGTCGTTCTTTGAAAGCTTATTCACCAATGACCTTCCAACTATCCATTCAAGGAGGAAATGAAATGAACTATCGAATTGAAGAAAAAGGGCCATTTCAAATCATTGGTATACAAAAACGAGTACCGATTGTTTTTAATGGGGTAAACGAAGAAATTGCTTCTATGTGGAAAAGTTTAGACAGCCAATCAATCGACATATTAAAGTCCCTTTCAAATATTGAACCTACAGGCATTATTAGTGCTTCTACGAATTTTTCTGAAGGAAGAATGGAAGAAAAAGGCGAACTCGATCACTACATTGGAGTTGCCACAACGAAAACTTGTCCAGAGCAATTCACACAACTTGAAGTATTAGCTTCAACATGGGCTATATTTGAAGCTGTCGGTCCATTTCCTGATGCATTACAAAATGTGTGGGGACGTATTTATTCCGAATGGTTCCCTTCTTCGAACTATGAACTAGCGGAAGGACCGGAAATATTGTGGAATGAAAGTAAAGACGTATCATCGCCGAATTTCAGAAGCGAGATATGGGTACCTGTTTTAAAAAAGTAATATAAAGGTCTAAAATTTTTCAAAATAAAGAAGCTGCTCTTCCTCTTTAAAGGAAAAGCAGCTTTTTATTTTATACTTCTTCTCGACTCGTTCTTATACAAGAAAATAGTAATAATCGCAAGCACTATAATAACTACCAAAGTAAATACTCTATAGTTCGAGATCGTAGCAGTACCGATTAACAAGGCAGGTATAACAGCCGTAATTAAGCCACCAAACATACCGACAAACGATCCTACACTTTGTTTTACTATTTGAGTTTCTGATACCCAATCATAATAACCAAATCGATTATTAATAAAAATCCCCCATACTGCCGAAAAGAATGAATATGTTATCGGTGTTATTACGATGAAAAGAGAACTCCAAACATCTAGTTTTAACCCTATTATCAGTAATACAGCACTAATAAGTGATGCAGGTATACTTAATGAAAGATTCATAAGAATTTTACTGTCATAAATCATCTTTGGCGCTATAGGCAACGACTTAATAATCCATACATTTTTTCCTTCTAATGACAATGATACACATGTTGTACACGTCATCGAAATCGCTGCTGCAATAGCAAATGGCGCAACCTTTTGCAACAGGGTCTCAATTCCAGGGTACGCTATTAATTGACTTGGTCCTACTACAACTATAGCTAGCGAGAAAGCTATCGCCATCACGACTCCCATTCCACTATTTATGACATACACTGTAGAAGAGAAGAAACGTTTCAGCTCTTTTTTATACAATGCGACCAATACACTTTCTTTTCTCATGCCATGAATCTCATAATTTGAAAGCATATGATAAGTGGTAATCTCTGTATTTATTTGCTTATATTTTAACGAAAGTATTTTTACAAAAAGATAATACCAAATAACTGATATCCCAACGAATAGGATGAAAGCTACAATATCAGCATGAACAATTGCTTGTTGAAACATGTTAGCTAGTGGATACACTTTAGTTAATTGCTCCGAAACAATTGCACCAATCCCGTTCATATCATTAAGGCTATATTGAGCATTTCCGTTTTTTAGCATAAAGAAACCGAATGTAATAATTACTATGAAACTTAAAATCGTAGTTATTTTATTCGTATTTTTAAATTTAGAAGCGATTGCCGTAATCGCAGCTCCAAAGACCGCTGCGATTGTTGTTGGAATTAAAGATGCTATAAACATACTGACGAACCACATAAAGTAAAAAGAAACTGATGGCTTCTCATGTATGCCATAAACAACCCCCATCGGTAGCATGATTATGATTGAAAAGATCGTATTCAGCAAATATAAATACAAAAATCTACTTGTAATAATAGTACTTACACGAATCGGTAATGACATTAAAAGATCGTAATCCTTAAAAGCAAAAATTTCTCCATTTGCCTTAAATATAGTGAAAAACAACGTCAATACACTGCTAATAACTAGTGCATAAACTGGGATAATTTCACTTATTCCTAGTCTCACCAACCCATATGCCGAGGCCCCACAATATAGCATTAACATGACACCAACTAAGGCAATAGATGCTGACAGTAAAATCTTATTCTGCTTCTTCTTTTTATCTTTTTCGTATTTAAAAGTATTTAAACCAAGCTGCGTTATCAAGCGGATTTTTAAAAGACCTAGACTACTAATATTCATTAGCAAGCTCCTTCATAAAGAGCTCTTCCAATGATCCTTCCTTTATTAAAGAATTCACTTCCCCTGAAAGTGCTAATTTCCCTCTATTAATCATCGCTATTTTATTACATAACTTCTCCGCCACATCTAAAACATGCGTAGAAAAGAAAATCGCACTTCCCTTTTCACAAAGCTCCTTCATAATACCTTTCAATACTACAGCAGCCTTTGGATCAAGACCAACGAAAGGTTCATCTAAAACTAATAATTTCGGTTTATGCAAAACCGCTGATATAATCGCCACTTTTTGTTTCATACCATGTGAATAAGAAGATATTAAATCACCTAGGTACGGTGTAATCTCAAAAGCATCTCCATACTTTTGTATCTCCTTTTCCCGATCTTTTGCAGACACTTTAAACACATCCGCAACAAAGTTTAAATATTGAATTCCTGTTAATTGCTCATATAAATCTGGATTATCGGGAATATACGCCACTACTCTCTTACATGCAATCGGATCCTTTTTTACTGAATATCCATCAACAAAAATTTCACCCTCTTCAAAATCTATAACTCCAACTAACGACTTAATTGTTGTACTTTTCCCCGCACCGTTATGCCCAATAAATCCAAAGATATCTCCTGCTTGAACAGTAATATTTAACTGATCTACTGCTTTTTTGCCACCTTTGTATGTCTTGCTAAAATTTATAATTTCTAACATGTGATTTCCCCCAAACTATCTCTCGGATAAAAACAAAATATTCAGATTATCAAGCTTTTAATTTTACTCAGCAAGTTTTGTTTGTTATCCTCACTGAGTATTAGAACCTGTTAACACATAAAAACTATAAATATATAATTTGATTAGTGTAGTTCAATCGCTTATTGCTTACAATTGCATTTCTTTTTTATAAATAACATATGACTTTATCGTTGATATGAAGATGCATACTAATATTATTCCAATCCCCACAAAGATATTGAATGGATCTGGAAGTAACGCTCCCGCATATATACAAAGTGCACCTATTACAAATACCTTCGAAGCAAATCTGTGTGTTTTTCTCCAAACTACAGGATTTTCTAAGGTCCAGTCCATTCGAATGCCTACTAAACCATTTGGCTTCGTTTGTTGCATGTGATTACCTAGTACAAGAAACAACGTTCCAAGTCCGAAATTAAAGGCGATTGAGCCTGAAGCAATATAATTAGACGCTGCTAATAACGCAAATATGTTACAGCCGAATCCTATAAAAAGAATGGCATAGTTAATTGCAGAAAGGACTTTAGCATGCTGTTTATACTTATCTTTTGTTACATCAATATACCCCATAGCTAGCCATATCAAATACAGCAACACCATACTACCTATTGAAAATGAACTTGCCTCTACTTTAGAAAAATATCCATCTACTATTCCCGCAGCATTATAATGACGCGGAATTTGTTCCGGTAAATATGGCCATACAATGTACCATCCCATTGCAATTGCAATAATTAAACTCCATGGTAATACGTGTCTTTTCATCCTCTCTCCCCCATAAAATTTCTATTAAGCTCCTATCTCTTTCTTATAAGCAACATAGGAATACACCATCGTACCAACAACCATTACAACAACAACACTTAACAAACAAATCATCTTCCACATTCCCGGTAGAAACGAGGAAAATATGATTACAATACCGCCAATCATCATGATCTTTGATCCTATCCTATGCGTTTTTCTCCATACATTTTCACTACTTAACGTCCATGGCGTCTTAATACCTATGAAGAAATTTGGTTTACATTGCTGCATATAATTGCCGAGTACGATGAAAAGGATACCGACCATTATGTTCACAACGATTCCAATTGGAATGTTATACCCTAAAGCATTTGCTAGTGTCATCATATTAATAGTAAATAAGAAAAATAAAATTGCTCCATTTATCATTCCAAGTGCTTTAGGAAATCTTTTGTAGTTGTCGTACTTCGGATCTATCTTAGGCAATACAGTAACTAGTGCATATATGAAAACCATAATTGCTACATCAAAAATCAGCATTCCCATTTTTGACATATGTCCATCTACCTCACCATTAATATTCCAATGACTTGGAACTTCTCCCGGTAAATAAGGCCACGCGATGCACCATGTAATAATCGTTAAAGCAATTAATAATAACGGAAATATATGCTTCTTCATTTCCCCTCTTCCCCCTTATTCGTAAACGTAAACACCCAAGTCAATAAATCTTGAAATACAGTTGTGTTTAAAGAGTACATAACAAATTGTCCTCTTTTTTCATCTTGGATAAGTTCAGCATTTTTAAGTGCATTTAAATGATGAGAAATACTTGGCTTTGTCATGTTGAACTGTTCAGCAATTTCCCCAGCTGTTAAATCGCCTTCTTTTAATAAATCTAAAATTTTTCGCCTTGTTGGGTCTGCTAATGCTTTGAATGCTTGATTCAATGTCTTTCTTCCTTTCACTAATTAGACATTTAGATATTTATCTAAATGTTAAAATGATTTCAGTTAATTGTCAATTGTATCCCTAGCCCTTTTTACTTTTTCCACTTTTGACCTATACTGTTTACTAGCTTATATTTCAACATAATGAAAAGACGAGAAACACATGGTACACTATAGCTACAATTGTTTTTTTAGGAGGAATATACATATGTATAAAATTTTAATCGTTGAAGACGATCCAAATATTTCATCATTATTACAATCTCACATTCAAAAATATGGCTATGATGCTGTTGTTGCGGAGAACTTCGATGATATTATGGAATCGTTTAACGCCGTGAAACCACATCTTGTTTTACTTGATGTAAACTTACCGAAATTCGATGGTTTCTACTGGTGCCGTCAAATTCGTCATGAATCTACTTGTCCAATTATTTTCATTTCAGCTCGTGCTGGTGAAATGGAACAAATTATGGCGATTGAAAGCGGTGCGGATGATTATATTACGAAGCCGTTCCACTACGACGTTGTAATGGCGAAAATCAAAGGTCAATTACGCCGTATTTACGGTGATTATGCACCAAATATTTCTGAACGTATCGTTGAGGTTGAAGGACTAAAACTATTCCCTGAGCGTCCAGAAATTCATTTTGGAGCTGAGCAAGTTCTTTTAACGAAGAAAGAAGCAATTTTAGCAGAAATGCTATTATCTAAATTCCCGCGTACAGCGAGTCGTGAAGATTTACTAGCCGCTCTTTGGGACGACGAAAGCTTCGTTGAGGAAAATACATTAAACGTAAACATCACGCGTCTTCGTAAAAAGTTCAATGAGCTTGGTATTGAAAATGCTATTGAAACAGTACGTGGACTTGGGTATCGTTTTAACGCAACTTGGAGTGAATAAACATGAAGCTATTTTTACGTGATCATTTTGCATTTTTCCTACTATATGTATTAAACTTCGGAATCATTTTCGTTCTTTATGATGCAGTAGACGGATTTCAAAATAATAAGTTTTACTTCATCGTTTTAAGCTTATACTTATTCATCTGTTTCCTCGCTTATCGTTACGTTCGTAACCGTAGAATGTACCACAGATTAAGTGAACCACCAGAGAAAATGGAAGATGCGTTTATTGAAAGAGCGACTGCTCCTATGCCCCACAGTGTAAACGAGCTCGTTCGTACGCAATATCGCCTATTCCAAAAAGACCTACAAACATTCGAAGTAAAACAGCAAGAACACCAATTATTTATTAACCATTGGGTACATCAAATGAAAACGCCTGTTTCTGTTATGCAGCTTATGGTGCTTGAAATGGAAGATGAGCATTTAATCCCTAAATTCAAAAAAGAGCTAGAGCGATTAAATCAAGGGCTCGATATGGCTTTATACATGGCAAGATTAAATAACTTCCATGAGGACTTCCATGTTGAGACGATTTCATTAAAAGATGCTGTAACAAAAAATATTAACGGATTAAAAGAACTATTCATTCGAAACGGAGTCTTCCCCGTTTTAGAAGTTCATTCAGATTTAAAAGTTGCTTCTGATGCGAAATGGCTAAAGTTCATTATTTATCAATTAATGACAAATGCAGTTCGCTACTCTGGTGAGCGCGGAAAGAAAGTTTTCTTATCAGCTTATCGCAATGGTAAAGATATTATTTTGGAAGTTCGTGACGAAGGCGTTGGTATTCCGCAAGAAGATATTCGAAGAGTATTTGAACCTTTTTACACTGGAAAAAACGGTCGTGCATTTGGAGAATCTACTGGTATGGGGCTTTATATTGTAAGTAAAATTTGTGATTATTTAAGTCACTCTGTGAAACTAGACTCTGAAGTTGGTAAAGGAACGACGATTAAAATCATCTTCCACAACGCTGCCAATAACCAAGCAGAAAACACGGAGAAGGTGACCGAAGCATGACCATAACATATGCTAGCAAAATGTATGAGAATTTACTCTCATACATTTTTTGCAATAAAACTACATATCAGCCTTCTATCGGGAGGTACTTATTATGACATTTTGGCAATTCGCATTCAAAAATGTAACGCGCAACTCAAGAGCTTATTTTGCTTACTTTATAAGCAGTTCCTTTTCCATTGCTGTTTTCTTTTCATTCGCTGTTTATTTGTTTCATCCAAAATTACAAAATTCCACTATGATCTCTGAAATTTCAGGATTAATGATTTTTTCAGAAGTTGTTATTGTTTTGTTCTCGTTCTTTTTTTTACTCTATTCAATCGGATCGTTTTTAAAGGTTCGTAAAAAGCAATTTGGGATTTTAACTGTTTTAGGTATATCAAAAAAGCAATTACATCGACTCGTTTTCACTGAAAATATGCTAATTGGTATTTTATCTATCTTTTTCGGTATGCAGTTTGGATTTGTATTTTCACAATTTTTCTTATTAGTGACAGCGAAAATTACACACCTACCAGGGATATATTTATATATACCTACGAATGCTTTCATTTTAACAACGATTGTGTTTCTTGGTCTCTTTATCGCTGTATCTGCATTCACACCAATGCTTATTCGAACAAAAAAAGCAGTGCACCTTTTAAAAACAAACAATGTAAAACAAAAAGAAAGAAAACCATCCATATCCATTTCTCTATTTGGTGCTATCTGTTTATTAGGTGGTTATATTTTAGCTGTAAACCCTAAATATTTTTTCTCAATAAACCCGCAAGTAGGCGTTATATATATGGTTTCAAGTATTTTTGTGATTCCAGCACTTGTTACAATTGGGACATATTTTTTCTTTTCTCAAATTAGTTTCTTACTTATTTATATTTTAAAGAAAAGAAGAAATTTTTATATGAAACGTATTAATATGCTTTGGATTTCGGATTTAGCAAGTCGTATTCGCACGAATATCAATATGCTTTTTATTGTAGCGATGCTATCTACAATAGCCTTCACAATGATTACATTTCTATATGGATTTGGAAAGTTTACAAAGCTAGATGTTACGAGAAGTTCACCTTTTCCATTTTCTTATTTTTCATATGCCGCAAATCCTTTTGCTAACAAGCATTTAACTTGGCTTGAACAGCAGTTACAAAAAGAAAATTTCTCTTATAAAAAGATAGAAGCTGATTTATATGAAACACCACTGAAAGAAGATGAAGGTATAACGGCTTACAATGACGTCTATGCAATGAAACAAAGTGACTATAATAAACTTGCAGCTTCCCTACGAATGAAACAACTATTCATGAGCGATAACGAAGCATATGTCTTAAGCGATAGCGCTTATTTCACCTTATTTAGCCAATTTGAGCCAAGCTTCAATAGAAAATCCATTACACTTTCTAGCACAAATACGATATTACAAGTAAAGGGCTATGAACAAGCAGGGGCCATTCCATCTAACTTTTCATATCAAACTTTAATTTTACCTGATGTTGTTGTAAACAACTTACCAAGTACAACAAAGCATATATCAGCGTACAATTATAACGTACAAAATTGGGAAAAGACGTATAAAATTGCTAATGATTTTATGAAAAAAATACAAAAAGATCGACAGGAATTCCAATACGAAGGCCCCCTTATCCGCCCCTATGAATCAGCAGACTCATTATATAGAATCACATCAGGAAGTGCTGCATACTTCCTAATCGGGACATTCTTAGGTGTCATTTTCTTTATTGGAGCAGGTAGCGTTCTTTACTTCAGAATGTATACAGATTTAACAAACGAACAAGAAAAATATGTAGCAATTTCAAAAATTGGTGTAACAAATGCAGAGATGAAACGATCTGCAACCATTCAACTTAGCATTTTATTTTTCGTTCCATATGTTATGGCATCCATTCATACAATGTTCGCAACAAAAATGCTTCAAGATGTAATTGATTTATCACTATTCAAAGAAATTTCAGCCGTTCTTATTATTTTTGGCATAGTTGAAATCGTCTTTTTCTTATTCATTCGTTCCTTTTACATGCAAAAGTTATCAGAGTATACGAATGGTTAAGTTTTATGAATATATTAGTACAGGAAAAGGGTATCTCTTATATCCTTTTCTTCTTCACTCTATTAGGAGGTTTAGGTGAATGACATTTTGGCAGTTTGCCTTTAAAAACGTAACAAGGAACGCCAGAGCTTATTTCGCCTATTTTGTAAGCAGTGCGTTTTCCATTGCAATTTTCTTCTCGTTTGCAGTTTATTTATTTCATCCTAAATTGCATATGACAGGCGTGAATGCTGCTCTGAACATATTAATGACAATCTCAGAAGTTGTCATTGTATTCTTTTCATTTTTCTTTTTACTATATTCAATCGGTACTTTCTTAAAAGTACGAAAAAAACAGTTCGGGATTTTAACAGTACTTGGCATATCTCCAAAGCAGTTAAAGAGGCTTGTATTTCTAGAAAACATGTTAATTGGTGGCCTATCCATATTTTTCGGCATTCAATTTGGCCTTGTCTTTTCACAGTTCTTTTTATTAGTTACCGCCAAAATTACGCATGTGCCTGGTTTATATTTATATTGGTGGCCTACAGGTGCTATCATTTTAACTATAATTATCTTTCTTGGACTCTTCATTCTCGTATCATCTTTTACACCGATGCTAATCCGTACGAGAAAAGCTGTACGTCTTTTAAAAGAAGGAACAAAACAAAAAGAAAGAAAAGCATCCGTACTCATCTCTCTATTTGGTGCGATATGTTTAATATCTGGATATGTTTTAGCAGCAAACCCGCTATATTTTATTTCACTAGGAGATATCGCTGGGCTTTTGTACGCTGCCTCCTGTATATTTGTCATCCCATCACTTGCTGCAGCTGGGACATATTTTTTCTTCTCACAAATTAGCTTCTTACTCATTCGCATATTAAAGACGAGAAGAAAATTTTATATGAAACGTATTAATATGCTTTGGATTTCTGATTTAGCAACCCGTATTCGGACGAATATTAACATGCTCTTTATTGTGACGATGTTATCGACACTCGCTTTCACAATGATTACATTCTTATATGGGTTTGGGAAATTCACAAAGTTTGATGAAATAAGGCAAAACCCTTTCCCGTTTACTTATTTATCACATACTGAAAATACGTTAGCTGATGAACATTTAAATTGGTTAGAACAAAAATTTAACGAAGAGCAGTTTACTTATAAGAAATTTAAAACGGATATATATGAAGTATCTTCGGCGGAAGAAAGCCCGCAGCTCTATTATGCAATTAAACAAAGTGACTATAATATACTGGCTAAGGCGTTAAATTGGGAAACTCTCACAGTGAATAAAGACGAGTCTTATATATTAATTAAAGATTTAGATGCTCAAGTCATTGGAACGCTTCATAATAAGGAAAAGAAAAACACTCTTACACTTACTCAAAACTCTTTACCATTGCAGGTTAAAGACTATACAAGTTATAGCCCGTTCCCAATTGGTTTAGTACCTCAATTAATCGTACTATCTGATGAAAATGTAGAAGCATTATCATCTATTTCGAAACAAATGAGTGTATATAGCTTCAAAGTTATGGATTGGGAAAAAGCATATAATATTGGTTCAGCATTTATAACAAAAATCGCTAACGACAATGCGGCGATTCAAGCAGAACATCCACCGTTCCACGCAAGTGAAGCAAGTGACTCTTTATACAACAAGAAACTAAATGTTGCTTCCTTTTTCTTAATCGGAACTTTCCTTGGCGTTATTTTCTTTATTGGTGCTGGCAGTGTTCTTTACTTCCGAATGTATACAGATTTAACAAATGAGCAAGAAAAGTATATAACGATTACAAAAATTGGTTTAACAGAAACTGAGATGAAGCAATCTGCTACAATCCAACTTGCTATTTTATTCTTCGTCCCTTACATTATGGCATCCATCCATACGATGTTTGCGACAAAGATGCTACAAGATGTATTAAATCTCTCGTTCTTCGCTGAAATTACAGTCGTGCTTATGATTTTTGGAACGGTTGAAATTCTCTTTTTCCTTTTAATTCGTTCCTTTTATATGCAAAAGTTATCACAACATATTAAGTTTTAAAAATAGAAAGGTGATTATTATGGAAGAAGTATTACACATAAAAAACGTCTCAAAAGTGTATGAAGGAAAAGTCCCTCATACTGCTTTAAAAAATATAAATTTACATGTAGATAAAGGAGAATTTGTTGCTATCATGGGACCATCTGGTAGCGGTAAATCTACATTTTTAAACGTTATCTCTACAATTGACTCCCCTACTTCTGGTGATGTCGTGATTAATGGAAAAAAACCGCACACATTTCGTAGAGAGAAACTAGCTATTTTCCGCCGCCAAGAGTTAGGGTTTGTTTTCCAAAACTTTAACCTATTAGATACACTAACAATCGGTGAAAATATCGTACTGCCTTTAACTTTAGATAATGTTCCTTTAAAAGAAATGGACGAAAAGCTCGATAACATTTCAAAGAAACTTGGAATTGATCATATTTTGGACAAGCGTATTTTTGAAGTTTCTGGAGGACAAGCACAGCGTACCGCGGTAGCACGCGCTGTTATTCATCATCCGTCACTTCTACTTGCGGATGAACCGACAGGAAACTTAGATTCTAAAGCAGCAATTGATGTAATGGAGCTATTTACGAAATTAAATAAAGAAGAGGATGCCACAATTTTAATGGTTACTCATGATCCGTTTGCAGCAAGTTATTGTAACCGCGTTATTTTCATTAAAGATGGTGGGCTTTACAATGAATTACACCGCGGACTATATCGCGAGAAATTTTATCAAGAAATATTAGATGTTTTAGCATTATTAGGAGGAAGGCGTGGATGACGTTTTGGCAATTTGCATTTAAAAATGTCTCGCGTAATTCTAAAGCATATTTTGCTTATTTTGTAAGTAGTGCTTTTTCTATTATGGTTTTCTTTTCATTTACTGTATACGCGTATCATCCACGCTTACAAAATGTACAAAGCTTTCAAGAACGGGATCCTCTAATGAACTTAGCGAGTACAGCACAGCTTGTGATTGTTATGTTCTCGTTCTTCTTTCTCTTATATTCAATTGGAACATTTTTAAATGTACGGAAGCAGCAATTCGGGATACTCACGATTCTCGGTATCTCACAGAAACAATTAAAAAGACTGTTATTTACTGAAAACATGATAATCGGGATATTGTCCATCTTTATCGGTATACAAGGTGGCCTAGTGTTCTCTAATTTTTTCTTATTAGTCACTTCAAAATTAACAAGTGCGAAAGGTCTCTATTTATATTGGCCAACAGAAGCGATTATCGTGACAACCGTAACGTTTATCATTTTATTTTTAATCGTTTCTACATTTACACCTATGTTTATTCGGACTCGTAAAACAGTCCATCTTATTAAAGGGAACAAGAAAGTGACAGCCGAAAAAAGGCCGTCTATACTCATTTCGATATTTGCTTTAACTTGTTTAGGGTTATGTTATTATATTGCTGGTTATCCACAAGGCTACGTAACCGAAAAAAATGTGCAAAACGGATCTGTCTTCTTTATTATATTATCTATTTTGCCACTCGTAGTAATCGGAACATATTTTTTCTTTTCACAAACATTTCTTCTTTTTATCTATATTTTAAAGAAGCGTAGAAAGTTTTATTTGAAACAAATAAACATGTTATGGATTTCAGACTTAGTTGCTCGTACCCGTAGTAATATTAATGTACTCTTTATCGTTTCTATGCTATCTGCGCTTGCATTTACGATTATTATCGGACTATTTGCTGCGAATAATAATACAAAAGCGTCGATACTAGAGCGATATCCTATTCCCTTCACATACAAATTAGAAGGGGATCATTCCCTTGAACGAAAGCACGTTAATACTATTGAATCCGAACTTTCCAATGCTCATTTTCAATATAAAAAATATAAATTTACGCTTTTAAAAGATAATGCTTCAAAAGAAGAGATTGCAATTATGAAAATGAGTGATTATAACGAAATTGCTAAGCAGTTAAAGAGACCTACAATCACCCTTGATTCAAAAGAAGTTTACATTATTTCTGGCTATTCACCAGAGCTATTAAACCTTGTATCAAATCCATTTGTAAAACAAAATACAATTACGCTTGAATCCAATAAAAAGGAGTTTTATATAAAGGGATTTATTAACAAAGGAATAGCACCACCATTTGCATTAGCAAATTTAGTTATTATGCAAGATTATGCAATCGATACTATGATTCCTCATATTGAAACCATTACAGTTTATAACTACTTCGTGGATAATTGGGAAAATGCAATTATTCCAACGAAAAATATATTAAAAAGTATTAGTAATGACACCGAAAAATATTATGAGGCACATAAAGATGATAAGCATGCATCTCCCGTCCCTTTTAATATTTATACAGCTACTGATGAGTTACTCCATAATAAAGAAAATGCAGTTGCTCAATTCTTTATTTGGGCATTTCTTGGCTTTATCTTCTTTATCGGAGCGGCTAGCGTTTTATACTTCCGTATGTATAACGACTTAACGAATGAAAAACAAAAGTACATTACGATTACAAAACTGGGCTTAACTGAATCAGAAATGTTTCGCTCCGCAACGATTCAATTAGGAATTTTATTTTTCGTTCCTTACATCGTTGCTGGTGTTCACACGTTATTTGCGGTTAAGTTTTTACAAAGCATGTTTTCTTTCTCGTTACTAAAAGAGTTACTGATTGTACTCACCTTTTTCGGGATTATCGAGATTATTTTCTTTTTCTTAATCCGCTCTCTGTACATTAATAAATTATCACAGCATATAAAAATATGAATAAAATGGCCTTGTGCATATTGCACAAGGCCATTTTCAATAGTTTTTAAATAATTAGCAGTATCCACCATAGCCGCCGCCATAGCCACCATAACCGCCGTAACCACAACCACCGCCGCCTCCGCCGAAGCAGCTAGCACCGATGATAATTAATAAAATAAACAATACGATTAGAAGCGCAAAACCGCCTCCGCACCCACGTCTGCGGTCGCAATCATCATGTCTGTGTTCACACTTTTCGCTCATTACTCTATTCCTCCTTTAGTATCATTCATAACAAGTTCAACTTGCTCTAAATGAGGGGATTCCATTTATATTATGTTTTCAGGGCAAATAGGAAGCTTGGCACTCCTAAAAACGGGCTTGTTTCATGAAAAGAGCCCCAACACAAAAAGAGGATACCTTTAAATAGGCACCCCCTTCTTCTAAACAAACATATTAAGTAAAAGCGCAAAGCCGAATGCAATAAATGATAACAATGTCTCCAGCACCGTCCACGTTTTAAACGTTTCTTTTACTGTCAAACCTAAATACTCTTTTACAAGCCAGAATCCTGCATCATTTACATGAGAAAACATTAATGAACCTGCACCGGTTGCAATAACGAGTAATTCTAAATTTACACCCGACATGTGCTGAATAACCGGTGAAACAATTCCAGCTGCTGTCGTTAATGCTACAGTAGCTGAACCTGTTGCAATTCGGATTAATCCCGCTACCATGAACGCTAAGACGATTGGTGATAATGAAATATGTTCTGCCATTTGAGCGATGGCTGTTCCAACGCCGCTTTCAATTAATATTTGTTTAAATCCACCGCCTGCACCAATTATTAAAATAATGGAACCGACAGGTAGTAAACTTTCATCTGTTAATTTTTTAATCATCTTTTTATTAATTCCTTGTTTTATACCAAGCAAATAAAACGCTGCGAAACATGAAATAAGTAAAGCGATTACCGGACTTCCTACAAATACTAAAAATTCAGTTATTTTTTTCGGTAATGAAATATATGGTGCGACTACTGATAAAATCATTAAAACTACTGGCAGTAAAATAATAAAAAATGAAACTTTACGACTCGGTAAATCAGTTGATACTGTCGTAACTCGAACAAGCTCCGGTTCATTTTCAGGTATAACCCTCTTATGTACCCACTTTGCAAATACCGGTCCTGCGATAATTGCTGTTGGTAACGCGATAATTAATGAATACAATAGTACCTTTCCTAAATTCGCGTTATAAATCCCGATTGCTGTCATCGCACCTGGATGCGGCGGCACTAGCCCATGTACAATCGATAATCCAGCAATAACAGGTAACGCAATTAACAATATATTTTGTTTCGTTGTTTTTCGAATTGAAATAACAAGTGGTAATAAAATGACGATTCCCACTTCAAAAAACACTGGAATCCCTATAACAAATCCGGCGAATAACATAGCCCAAGGTAATTTTTTCACCCCGAAGAATCGAATGAAGAAATCTGCTACTTGCATGCCAGCCCCTGAATCGGACATCATTTTCCCTAAAATTGTTCCGAGAGCCAAAATACCAACTAAATGCCCTAGTACACTACCAACACCAGTTTCATAGGCAGTAACAATTTTGGTCAAGTTCAACCCAGACATAATAGCTAAAAATAGACTAGCAACTGTTAGACTAATAAACGCATGCCATTTCCACCATGATACCCCTAAAATAACAATTGCGATCGCAATTAACGTGACGATTAATAAGTATATATCCATATCCCATTCCCCTTCGATATGAAATTTTTTTACAAAAAAAGAGGGAATTGGTCCCTCTTCACTTTTTACACATCATAATTTACAACGTAATGCTGCATTTCCGTATTGTAGTAGCCTTCACTATATTCAATTACTTCGCCAACTTCATCGTAAGAATAGCGCATACGTTTTAATAACGCTGTTCCCTCTTTTTCTCCTAACGCTTCTGCAACGAAATTAGGCGCAAATCCAACAGCGAATTCATCTCTGAAGTTTTCTAAATGTATACCACGGTCCTCGACTAGATCATAAAGCGATTGTAAGTCAAAGTCCGCTAAGTCTGTACTTGCCATTTGTGCTGAGAAATAGTGCGTATAATGAATGTACGGAGTATCATTTAAAGCATATAGACGCTCAATACGAAAACTCTCTTTACCAAACAAACGAAATGGTACTGTTCCTTCTTCATTATGAACCACTTCTGCCTTTAGCAATTTCTTTTGTACTTTATAGCCTTCTTCCACTAACACTTCTGTAAATTTCTTTCCCTTTGAAAGCTTTGTCGCAGAAGTATTTCGAATGACTTTCGTTCCTTTACCACTTTTCTTTTCTAAATATCCTTCTTGAACGAGTTCTTTAATTGCGTTTCGCACTGTAATTTTACTCACTTTGAACTCTTCTTCTAATTGTGGTTCAGAAGGAATATTTGTATGAATGGCATAAACACCATGTAATATTCGATCACGAATAATATTTTTAATTTGTAAATATAATGGACCTCTTTTTCTCGTTACGTTCACCGTTACACCCACTACCTTTCTACATCACCTACTGATGCCGTCATTGCCCGAAGTATATCTTTCTCTGATGACATTGGCGTATCACCGACGATTGTATGTGCAAGCATTCCAGCTGCTGACGCAAATGAAACAGCTTTCTCTGGTGCAAACTCTTCTATCTCGCCATGAATAATTCCGCTCGTATAAGCATCTCCAGCACCTATTCTATCATATACAGAAAACGTAAGTGTTTTGGCAAAAGTGAACGTCCCATCTTTACATATGAATCCGCGAAGTGAGTGTGTATTATCGCTATTAATAGAACGATGTGTCCCAGCAATTGTAGCGATATTATATATTTCAGCAACTTTTGGAATAAGATCAACAAGCTGTGCTTCTCGCTCCGTCTCTTCCGTTTTCATTCCGAGAACAAACATCGCATCTTTTTCATTCATCATTACAATATCGGCAAGGCCTAGCATTTCTTCATAATGAGGTTTCGCCTGTTCATACCCATCTTCTCCCCAAAGCGATGGACGATAGTTGCAATCGAAAACGACAGTGCCTCCATTTTCTTTAACTGCCTTCGCCAAAGATTTCATATGATGGCGCACAGTATCATTCATCGCAAGGGTAATCCCGCAAAAATGAACGATATCAATTTCTTTTGCGATTTCTTCAAATTGGTACATCTCTTCACATGCCGTATTGAAACTACTTTCTAATCGGTTCGAATATGTAACGCGGCTTGCGCGTGCGCCAAATCCATTTTCTAAAAAGTACATACCAACATATTTACCGCCTCTTGAAACAAACGGTGCCTGAATGCCTAACTTTTGAATATGTGATACCGCAGCATCCCCAACAGAGTTTTCCGGTAAAGTTGAAATAAGAAAACCTTCATGCCCTAGATGAGAAAGTGCTGCTGCAACGTTCACACCTGTACCAGAAAATGAGTAATTTAAGGTGTTTGCTTGCGATAGCAATTCATACCCTGGCACTTGCAGGCGCATCATAACTTCACCGAATGCTGCAATTTTCTTACGCATATTGATCAACTAACTTCTTCACGACCGCTAGTAATTCACGAACATCTTCTGTTTTCGTATTGCCAGTTTCTTTATCAATAATAGAAGAGTACACGTGCGGGATAACTTGCTCTACGTTTGCTTCTAATGCAATACGTACAATTGTTTCAAAGTTTTCTTTATCAATTCCGCCTGTTGGCTCTAATGCAAATCCTTCTTCCGCACATGCTTTCGCAACAGCGCGATATTCTTCTTCATGCGCTAAACCTTTCATTGGGAAGTATTTCAATGAATTCCCGCCCATATCACGTACAAGTGCGATTGCTGTTTTAATTGGAACGATTGCTTTTTCTTCCCCAGCCGCACTAACTGGGCCAGTAGAAATATTTACGTAACCTACTTTTCCTGTTGGTGATACTAAACTATTAATCCAGCTATCTTTGCCGCCAAGATTTGCGCGCGTCGCTCCTACTGAAGGGAACACTTGGTTAATATGACTACCAGGATAATGCTTCGCAATTTCAGCTACAACTGCCGCTTGGCGATTATCTCCTGCTCCTAGTCCGATTGATACAGCGTCATCAATTTCTTTTCCGTATGCTTTCATCGCTGTAACTGCTTCTTCTACTGTTGGATAATCTTTTGATAACACTCCGACTACTACATAACCTTCTGCGGCTTCAAAAATATCTTTCGCATTTCGGGTATTGTTCGCTAATACATTTAATGCTACGCGGCCTTTATAAAAACGTTTTTGAATGTTTGTCATTTTAGTTTCCCCCTACAATTTCTCTCATTTTTTCTTCAATTACATGTATGTCATCACCTTGAAGTGGACGTGGATCGATATCAAAGAATCCTTGTCTTACTCCGTAATCACGTGTGTAAATTGCGATTTCCCCTTCGCGTAACGCGGTCACAACATCTTTTGCAGTTTTATTTAATTCGTTCTCGTTAATATGAATACGCGCTCTAAAAATTGCTCTTCCAGCTTCATCTTGAACGATTGTTACATTTACACCGTTTAACTCTTTCAGCGGCATAAGTACTTGTAACAACTCTTTTTCTTGTTCACTCTTATCTTCTTTTACTCCGTACTCATCAAGCGCTTGAAGTAAACCGAAAGTTGTTTCTTTCCCAACTTTCATACTTCTACCGCTGCAATGTAATTGCACTTTTAGCCATTCAATATATTTTCGTTTACCGCCGACAATACCAGAAGTAGGTCCTTCAATCGCCTTTGAACCGCTATAAATGGCTAGGTCTGAATACTTCACGTATTTTTGAATGTCTTCTTCAGCTGCCGCATCAACGATAAGTGGTACATTATTTCGCTGCGCTACTTCCCACGCTTCTTCAACAGAAATCATATTTTTTTGCACTGCATGATGCGATTTCACATAAAGAATAGCTGCTGTATTTTCGCCAATTGCATCTTCAATATGCTCCGCTTTCCCTTCATTTGCGTAACCTACTTCAACGAGCTTACCGCCGCCTAAATAAATCATCGTTTCAACAGGAGCACCGTATTGAACGTTATGACCTTTTAACATAATCACTTCGTTTTTCGCGATTACTTCTTGATGAAGTCTTTCACTTTTACGGCGATTTCCTTCTGTAACGATACCAGCGATAGAAAGCGCAATTCCACTCGATGCTGAGTTCACAACGACCGCTGCCTCTGAATCTAAAATTCTTGCAATATGGTCTCCTGCTTTATCTACTAAATCGGCAATTTCTACATAATTTTGTCCACCATGTTTCATCGCATCCATAACTGTATCTGTAGGAGCGGATACACCTAAAATACTCATTCTACCGCTCGCATTAATAACTCTTTTTAATCCGTACTTAGCATTCAATGAATAACCCATTGATTACAACCCCTTTCGTATCAATTCTTCTTTCAGCAACGCGCTGATCCCCTTCTGAATCAATTAACGTAATCGATTCATCTTTCACCGTAAATAAAGTTAAGTTTGCAATATCCCCTACTTGAATACGGCCAAGCTCTGGTCTCTTAAGCCACTCTGCCGCATTTTTCGTAACTGCATCAATTACTTCTTCTAGCGGATACCCTAAGTAAAGGAATTTCGAAAGAACGTTAGCCATACTGTAAACTGGACCGTGTATACGATTCTTCCGGTAAATATCTGTACTAATCGTATTAAGGGCAATGCCGTAACACTTCGCTGCCTCTGCTACTTTAAAAGAAAAACTAGCATTACCATGCCCAACATCTAAATGAACACCGCGTTTCACTGCATCTAATAACACAGATAGCGGTTTGCCTTCTTCATCAAATAAATTATTTTCTTTCCCGTTTAAGTAATGTGTAATGACATCATCTTTTTCTAAAAGAGGTACAACTTCCTCAATACGCGGAGGAGCTGAACCGATATGTACCATAATCGGTAATGATGTTTCACGAGATAAAGAACGCGCTACGTGCAGCGGTTCAATTCCGCTATCACAAACGACACTTTTACTCATTCTCGCTTTTAATCCAACGATTACATCTTTATACTTTTCTACTGCATCTATTACTTTCTCTTTATCTATCCATTCCATATTGGATAATTCATCAATTCGTTTCAAACCGATGCGAGAAATATTTAAAAAGGCAAATAAATTCGTTTTTGCCTGTTCTCTACTTAATACTAAATCCGCAATACGATCAGCCCCGCAGCTGCCCGCATCAACAATTGTCGTTACCCCTTGCTTAACGCCAATTTCATCTACCTCATCGCCATACGGATCAAACTCTGGAAAAGCATGAACGTGCAAATCAATCCATCCACTCGATACGTAAGTACCTGCGTAATCAAGAACCTTTTCACCCTCGCCAAAACCAGCTTTCGTCACCTGTGCGATTTTATTATTTTCAATTACAATGTCAATCTCTTCCCCGTTCACACGCTTCACATTACGTAGCACGAATCGTTCTGTCATTGTATTTCCACCCTTTTCTATAAGAAGCCATAAGAATACGCTTACATTAAAGTTTCATTTTATATCTCTTTCACATATTTAGAGTATCACGAAAAAAAAGAAAAGTAAATATAACGTTATAATGTTTAATGGTAAATAAAAAAACAATCCACAAAATGTTGAGAGTACAGGAAATTATATCAATGATTCGACAAGGAATATCGATTTACCGACAAAAAACGGCAATCCATTTCTTATATGCCAAAAGACTGACCCAAAATGGACCAGCCTTTTTCTCTATTCTTGAACAGTCACAATAACCCCGTCCATATTGTTCCCCGAAATTTCATACTGCTTATTCACCGGAACATTCACGTTCATACGATCTGAAACTTTATAATAAGAAACCGTATATTTCTTACCTTCAACCTCAGTTGAAACTTCTTTTTCCTCTTTTAAGAAGTCCAAATATTCCTCTAACGTAATCTTCTTTTTTTGCATAATTGCGCTATGTGGTAAGCCGACATAACGTATGTGCCACGGCTCATATTGAATGCCCGTAATGTTACTTTTATTTTTCGGATAACGTAAAACAAATCCGTGCTTCCATACGTTCTCTTCAATCCATTTTCCTTCAGGAGCTTTCTCCATTTTCTTTTGAGTAGACCCAACGTCGAGTGATAAACCTAAATTATGTTCACTATATCCTGCTGGAAGTGCATAATCAGATCCCATTTCTTTATATAATTTACTTTGTTCTTGAAAATCTCGGTAACCGCTACTCATTAAGAAATGCTGTACTCCATCTTTCCCAGCTGCATCGACAACGTTCAAAAACTTTTTTACAACACCCTTTGATAAGCGAAGATTTCTATCAAATATTACATAGCCTCTTACTAATTCACTATTGTGATTTACATTTATAATATCGGACCTAACACTATCTTTTTTAACCGGGTAATCTTTATTAACTAATAATAGATCACCTTTATAAATTTGTTCCTCTGTAACCTCTATCTTTTCAGTGTTCGCGGCTTTTACTTTGTTATCTTTTTCTGCAATTTTAACATCGATCTCCTTTTGAAATACTGGTAATATATAAAAGCCTACACATGCTGTACATACTATAAAAAGAGAAATAAATACCCACTTTTTCATTTCTAGTTCCTCCTTAACGTAACTTACGTATAGAATAGAAAAAACTATTAAAATAAAAAGTGGGGTAAAGTTTAAATTTTTATTAAATTGCTTTGCTCTCTTCTTTTGGTAATCTCACTTCAAATATCGTTCTAATTACGTTACTTTCAGCAGAGATTGTCCCATCATGCTGTTCGATAATATTTTTTGCGATAAATAGCCCAAGGCCTGTTCCGCCCTGTTGCTCTGACCTGGCCTTATCACCTGTATAAAACATATCAAATAAATATGGTAAATCCTCTTCTGGAATGCTATCTCCGTAATTAATAATTTGTACAACTACCTCTTCATGATCAATATATCCGTTCACATCAACAAACTTTCCATCGTATCCATAGCGAATCGCATTCGTTAAAAGATTTTCAAATACTCGAGCTAACAATTTCCCGTCACCGTTAATAGGTAAATGCGAATCCATATTCAATCTCGCTTCTAAACCTTTTTTTTCTAATAACGGATATAATTCTTCATCTAACTGTATAAGTAATTCACTTATATCAATTGGTCTTTTTTCAATTTGCAACATGCCATAATTCATTCTCGTTATTTCAAATAATTCATCAATTAAGATTTCAAGCCTTTCGGATTTCGTAAAAGCAATTGTGGAAAAATGTTTAATTTGTTCCTTCGTCAAATTCTCATCTTTAAGAATTAAATCTAAATACCCTAAAACAGATGTTAGCGGCGTTCTTAAATCATGAGCTAAGTTGACAATGAGCTGATCTTTACTACTTTCCGCAAAGTCTCCTCGTTCAACCGCTTCTTTTAATTTTTCACTCGCTACATTAATTTCGCGTGCGATATATCCAAACTCATCATTTGATGAAACACGAACTTGATTTGAAAAATCTCCGTTCGCAAGATGATGAATCCCGTTCGAAATCTCATCAAAATATTTTAAATACGGTCTAGTAAGAAAGAAGAAAAACATAATGGACAGAGGAATAAATACAATTAAAAAGAAATTAATGTCCCCAATTTGTCTTACCATTGAACGAAATTGGGCTAAAGGATCCTCATAACGAACTGCTAATTTATAATAGAGACGTAGCCCCTCATAAATCAAATACGTTACGCCACCAGCTAATATCATACTTAACGCAAATAGCATAATCATCTTCGAGCGAAAGCTTCTCATCGTTTTAGCCATTGAAAGTATAACCTACCCCCCACACTGTTTTTATTAACTTATCCTTTCTTTTATCTTCCCCAAGCTTTTTTCGCAAAGTACGGATATGTACCATAACTGTATTTCCACTTTCGTAATACCCTTCAGCCCATACTTGCTGAAAAATATTTTCCACACTGTACACTTTCTTCGGATGACTTGCTAATACATATAAAATATCAAATTCTTTTGGTGTTAATTCAATTGGCTCTCCGTACACATTTACTGTTCTTCGCTCAGGATCAATAGCGACTCCGCCTATTTCTAAAGCAGATTTATTCTCCGCTACTTTCGGCTGATTTAACGTAAGAAATCTACGCAGTTGTGCATTTACACGTGCAACTAATTCAATCGGTGTAAAAGGTTTCGTCATATAATCATCTGCGCCTAATACAAGACCTGTCACTTTATCAAAATCAGATGTTTTCGCACTTAAGAAAATGATTGGCATGTGGTGCTTGCCGCGAATCTGCCTCGTCACTTCATATCCATCCATTTTCGGCATCATAATATCTAAAACCACTAAGTCAATTGGCTGCGTTTGAATAATATGCATGGCTTCTTCTCCATCAGCTGCTTTAACGACGTGGTAACCCTCTTTTTCTAAATGTATCTCAATTAAATCAGCAATTTCCGCTTCATCATCAGCTATTAAAATTGAAATGCGCTTCATTTTAGTCCCCCTACTTTATTCTGTTTTCATACGCTCGATTTTAAACTAGTCTATCCAATTTGTACAATAAGAAAAGGCTACCCGTAAGAGTAACCTTGATAAATGAAATTATATCGGCGATTTTCAAAATATATCAACTGTAATTTAAATTATATCAGCGATTTTTTAAATATATCGACTTACCGACAATTAACGACAAAATCATCCCGCTATTTGCAGGTAGTCAGTACTAATAAAAGCTCCCATTCATCGCTCAAAAATAATCCGCTGCTTTGTTATTTCTTCCAACCTGCCTCGATCTACTTCATACTCACGTTCAATACTTTGCGGTACCCTTACTTTTCCGCCTTCAAGCATCACTTCCGGTGAAATAATATCCCTCTCCCAATGTCTACTAGAAGCAGATATATCTCCAGGAATCGTAAAGTTTGGCAATGAAGCGAGTGCAACATTTTGAGCTCGTGAAATCCCCATTTCTACCATGCCACCGCACCAAACTGGTATGTTATGCTCCATACAATAATTATGGATTTGAACGGACTCTGTTAATCCGCCCACTCGCCCTGGTTTAATATTAACGACGCGGCAACTGCCAAGCGTAATCGCAACACGTGCGTCTTCTAAACTATGGATGCTTTCATCTAAACAAATCGGTGTTTCAATTTTCTTTTGCAACTGTGCATGATCCAGAAAATCGTAATCCGCTAACGGTTGTTCAATCATCATAAGTTGGAATTCATCTAGTCGTTTCAACTTCTCCGTATCCGCTAATGTATAAGCTGAATTTGCATCAGCCATTAACGGGATATTCGGAAACTCTTTACGAATTTCTTTCAGCAATTCGTAATCATGTTCTGGCTTTATTTTCACTTTAAAGCGCTCGTATCCTTCTTCCGCGTACTCCTCGATTTGTTTTAGCATAACTGGAATTGTATTGATCCCAATCACAACGCCGACTTCAATTTCAGACCTATTTCCGCCAAGCAATATCGCTAACGACTGCTTTTGACGCTTCGCATATAAATCCCAGACAGCACCTTCAATTCCGGCCTTTGCCATTCGGTTTCTCTTTATATGTTGGAACAAAGACGGTACTTCATTCGGATGAGAAATTTCAGCTTTCAATAAATCTGGTAATAAAAAATCCTGAAGTACATGCAGCGCTGTCTTCACCGTTTCTTCCGTATACCACGGTTCAGAAAATGCAACGACTTCACCAAAACCAATGTATCCATCTGTATCTTCTAATTCAATGACGATACTTTCACGCTTTTCATAAGTCCCGTAACTTGCCGCAAACGGGATAATGAGCGGCATTTCCGTTATATAAAGTGTCGCTTTTTTTATTTCCACCTACATCTCCTCCACTAATTGTCTTAACTCTCGTCTTAACAATTTCTTCGAAGCATTTCGTGGTAATTCCTCTAAGAAACATGCTTTCTTCGGCACTTTATATTTCGCTAATTTCTCTTCGCAAAAACGAAGAATTTCTTCTTCTGTTACCTCTCCACTTTTTACAACAAAAGCAGCTGGTACTTGTCCCCAACTTTCGTCAGCCATACCGACAACACCCGCTTCTGCTACCGCCGGATGAGAGAGCAATACTTCTTCAATTTGAGCTGGATATATGTTTTCTCCGCCAGAAATAATTAAATCACTGCGTCGATCTAATACGTATAAAAATCCTTCCTCATCTAAATAACCGAGGTCACCAGTATGAAGCCATCCATTTCTGATCGCCTCATGCGTCGCATCTTCACGGTTAAAGTAGCCACCTGTTACGTTCGGTCCTTTTACTACAATTTCTCCTTCAGCACGGGGCGGCACAACTACGCCGTCTTTTTCAATACGAAGCTGACACTGAAATAGTGGTTTTCCGGCTGATCCTACTTTCGTTAACATGTAATCTGCTGTTAACGTACAAATTTGCGATGATGTTTCTGTCATACCGTACGTTTGATACACAGGAATTCCTTTTTCCACACATGTTTCTAATAACGGCTTCGGTGCTGGTCCTCCCCCAAGTAACATGCATCGTAAAGAAGATGGATATGTACCTTCGCCAAGTCGTTCTAATAAATCTGTTAGCATTTTAGAAACGACAGAAATAATCGTAACGCCTCTCGTTTGAAGTGCTTTATGAATAAAATTAGCATCATATTTTGGAACGAGTAAAATGCGCATACCGTACATAATATTTTTCATTAAAAGAGATAACCCGCCAACGTGGAACATTGGCATACAAGCTAACCAACAATCATCATCACGAAGCCCTAAATTAAGCGAAGAACCGACTGCACTTGCCCAGTGGTTACCGTACGTTAAAACAACGCCTTTCGGTTTCCCTGTCGTCCCTGACGTATAAATAATTGTCATCGCTTCTTCTAAAGAGAATTCTTCTTGTATAAATGCTTCCGCCTTCGGTCCTTGCATCACTTCAGCAAATGAACATACTGGAACATTTTCCGTCTCAAACTCTTGATCCGTCACTAAACAAACAACTTCCGCATCATCCATTTGCCAAAGTAGCTCTTCTCTTGAAAGACGCGTATTTAAAAGCACAGCTACTGCACCTATGTAAGATAGGGCGTGAATAACTGTAATCATCTCCATACCATTTTTCATCAGAACAGCCACCTTTTGCGCCCGCTTCACTCCTACATGCGTGAGGTGTTCACAAACAGATACTACTTTTTCATGCAGCTGCACGAAAGTAACCTTCTCCTCTTCAATTTCAATTGCAGTGCGATCAGGTGTTAAAAATGCACGTTGCATTAACCAATTCGGCATCGTCTCCATCACTCATTCTCCTTTCATGAAAGAAAGAGACCTGATATGACATCAAGTCTCTTAGTTGTTTTGTTTCCGGTGTGATCTTTTGGTTGCGTCTCACATTGTGTGCGAGCTGCTTCCGCTTTTCATCACATCCAGCTGCGCCTCCTAGCCCCTTCCGTCTAAGAACCTTCCGCACGAGAAAGTAAAAAACACTTTCTGTGCGAAAGAACCTTAGCCTACGGGGCTAAACAGTCGGCTCCGCTTTTAAAACATCCAGCTACAGCAGCTAGAACAGTCGGTCGTTTCACGCCTTCCTGCGAGGCAAAAAGCGCCTCTTTTTCAGGAGTTCCAACGCCCTCTTGTTCTGAACGAGCTGCTTCCGCTTTTGGTTTCATCCAGCTACAGCGGCTAGAATGTTCGGTGGCTTCACTTCTTCCTACGAGGCAAAAAGCGCCTCTCTGTCAGAAGCTCCATCCCCCTCACATTCTAAGCGAGCCGCTTCCGCTTTTGGTTTCATCCAGCTACAGCGGCTAGAATGTTCGGTGGCTTCACTTCTTCCTACGAGGCAAAAAGCGCCTCTCTGTCAGAAGCTCCATCCCCCTCACATTCTAAGCGAGCCGCTTCCGCTTTTGGTTTGATCACGGGAAACGAGGGAATTGACCGAAGTCCGGAGTGCGTTTTTCTTTGAACGCGTCGCGGCCTTCTTTTGCTTCGTCAGTTGTGTAGTACAATAACGTTGCGTCTCCAGCTAGTTGTTGAATACCAGCTAGACCGTCTGTGTCTGCGTTGAATGCAGCTTTTAGGAAACGAAGTGCCATTGGGCTGTTTGCTAAAATTTCTTGTGCCCATTGTACTGTTTCTGCTTCAAGTTCTTCTAATGGTACTACTGTGTTTACTAAGCCCATATCAAGTGCTTCTTGTGCACTATATTGACGGCATAGGTACCAAATTTCACGAGCTTTCTTATGGCCTACCATACGAGCTAAATAACCAGCTCCGTATCCACCGTCAAAGCTTCCTACTTTAGGACCTGTTTGTCCGAATACAGCGTTGTCTGCAGCGATTGTTAAGTCACATACGATATGAAGTACGTGTCCACCACCGATTGCATAACCTGCTACCATTGCGATAACCGGTTTAGGGATTGCGCGAATTAGACGTTGTAAGTCTAATACGTTTAAACGTGGGATTTGGTCGTCACCTACATAGCCACCATGACCGCGAACTTTTTGGTCGCCGCCAGAACAGAATGCACGTCCACCTTCACCTGTTAAAATGATAACGCCAACATTTGCATCATCACGAGCGTGTGCAAAAGCATTGATTAACTCCATTACCGTTTTAGGACGGAATGCATTATGTACTTCAGGGCGGTTAATCGAAATCTTTGCGATGCCATTGTATGTTGAATAAATAATATCTTCGTAATTGCCTTCTTTTACCCATTCAATAGTCATTACTATTACCTCCTTTTATATTTCTGATCTCCGCTATAAGTGCAACTTCCTTCTTGCTGAAAAAAGTATCACTGCATAGTTTTTAGAAATCCCTTTACTATTGTATCAAACTTTTCCGGTTGTTCCACATGAATTGCATGGCCAGCCCCATCAATTTTGACAAATTTCGCATGAGGGATGCATTTTTCGATGTTTTTTAATAGGCGAAAGAACTTTTCATCGCTTTCTCCATTCAGTAAAAGGACAGGCATTTTTAGGTTTTGCAATTCGTTCCACCATGAAGGTTGAGCCCCTGTTCCCATGCCACGAAGACTATTTGCAAGTCCTTTTGGATTATTAGCAAGTCGTTCTTTTCGCACCGCTTCTTTTACGTTTTGCACTAAACGTTTTTGCGTTTCAAATAGCGGAATATTTTCCCACATCGATACAAAACTTCGGATGCCTTCTTGCTCAATTTTATCGGCAAGTCGTTCATCTTTTTCCTTGCGTTCTTTTCGCTCCTTTGCACTCTCAAGTCCAGCTGTACAGTTTTCTAAAAGAAGCGAACGCACATATTCTGGATATAAGCATGCCATCGTAATCGCAAGTCTACCACCCATTGAATAGCCAAGTATGTGCGCATTTTCAATATGAAGATGATCCAGTAGTTCTTTCATTTGCAGTGCCACATTTTGAATATCATAATGCATCACATCTTCAGGACTTTCCGTTTTCCCGTGTCCAACAATGTCTACTAGAATGACTTGAAACTGCTCGCTCCAAGAAGGAATAAAGGAACCCCACGTTTCCATGCTTCCCGTAAAACCATGAAGAAGTAGAAGTGGTTCCCCGCTTCCGGCTACTTCATATTCATACGATACACCTTGCAATGTTACTTTCATTTTGATTCACCTTGCAAAGATGTAGTAATAACGTCCATTGTTTTTGCCCATAGTTCACGATGTAATTTCAAGTTTTCTTCGCGATTCGTACAAATTTCCACGACGTGTAATCCATTCGTTTTCGTTCCAGTTTGTACTTCTTCTCGGAAGTTTTCCCAACCATTTACACGGCTAAATGAACCACCATACATTTTGACAACATGTTCATAATCAAGCCCAATTGGTGTTCCAAATAATGATTCGAAATGTTCCTTTTTCTCGTATTGTGGTAAGAATGAGAAAATACCTCCACCATCATTATTTACAACAACAATCGTTATATTTAACTCATGTAGTTTCGCGGCTAATAGTCCGTTTAAATCGTGATAAAATGATAAATCACCGATTACTAATACGAGCGGATCACAAATAATACTCGCTCCTAAAGCTGTTGAAATGATTCCATCAATACCATTTACACCCCGGTTCGCCATTACTTGAATGTTTTTATCCGATGTGAAGAAAAATGAATCGGTATCGCGAATTGGCATACTATTACTCGCAAATAACGTTGCCCCTTCTGGTAATACACTTACAATATCCGTAATTACTTTCCCTTCAAATGCCGTTTCATATGTTTCCATCTCACGAAGCGTTTCTCTCGTTTTCTCGTTTATTTGTTTCCACATTCCGAACCAATCATTCTTTTTCATAACTGGCATTTTCTCTAGTAATGCTCTGCAAAATTCACTGTCACTAGCTTGTACAACTTCTGTCGCAACTAGAGCTGGATCTCTCCATTGTCCAGATTCATCGACAACGATATGAACAGCTTTCGTTTGTTTTTTGATGAACTGCGTTAATGCTTTAGAGACAGGCATTCCTCCGAAACGAATTAAAACATTCGGCTTCCACGTTTCTTTTAACAATTCATTTCGTAAAAATGTATCGTAACAATCTATAACCATCGTTTTATCATGATTACCACTACGGAGGTTAGAAAGTGGATCTGCTAAAATTGGATACCCTGTTTTCTCAGCTACTTTCATAACAACTTCTGTTATTTCTGGATGACTGCCGTCTCCACAAATAATAAGCCCCTTTTCCATATGTGAAAGGCGCCCTACAAGAGAATCTACATATTCACTCGGCATCGTCACGTTCCCTTGCTGAACTACTCCTGTATATTCACCACGCCCTTTATCCCATAAACTTTCTAATGAGAAATCCGGTATAAGCGGCTCGCGAACTGGAAAATTAAGATGAACAGGTCCTTGCGGGGCTAGAAGTGCACTTGCTATCGTACGCTGCGTTGTCATTCGAGCGTAATGATACATTGCTTCACTCGCTTCAGGAAGTGCCATCTCTGTAAATTGCTTCACAAAAGTACCGTATAAATTAAATTGATTCATCGCCTGTGGTGCACCCACATCTCTTAATTCATGCGGTCTATCCGCTGTTAATACGATAAGCGGCACTCGTGAATGAAACGCTTCACATACAGCTGGATAATAGTTCGCTGCTGCCGTCCCTGACGTACATAATAGCGCAACAGGACGTTTTTTTGCTTTCGCAATACCGAGCGCAAAAAATCCTGCTGATCTTTCGTCTACATGTAAATATGTTTTCATTCCTTCATGTTGTTCCATTAGTAAGGCAATCGGCGTTGACCGTGAGCCAGGACTAATGACAACATCACATACATTTAGACGCGTCAGTTCGTCCACGAACGCGCCTAAATAATATGATAATGCTTCTATATGATTGTTCATTTCATTAATTCCTCCAAAGCACCAAGCATCGGTCTAAACTTCAAACTTGTTTCTTCATATTCAAGCTGCGCTACTGAATCAATTACGATACCACAGCCGGCAAACAAGGATGCCTTCTCGCCATTTAATAATCCGCAGCGAAGTGCAACCGCAAATTCACCATTTCCTTCATCATCTATAAAGCCAATTGGTGCACCATATAATCCTCTATCTAAAAGCTCTACATCACGAATTAATTTCAACGCCTCATGACGAGGTGTACCACCAAGAGCTGGTGTTGGATGTAATTCTTCTACCATCGTTAAAAGACTTGCATCACCTTTTGCTTCTACTGGCGTATATAAATGGATTAAATTTTTCGTCGTTAATAAGCCTGGGCTCTCCGGAATATTAACAGATTCGCAATGCTCACTTAGCACACCTCGAATCATGTTAACTACATAACCGTGTTCAGCCAAATTCTTTTCATCATGAAGAAGCGTCTCACCATTTTGTTTACTTTCTTCTATAGAATTGCCATGACCAATTGAACCAGCAAGGCACATCGATGTGAACTTCTCGCCTTCTTTTCGAATCAATCGCTCAGGTGTCGCCCCTAAGAAGCATGCTCCTTTATAATCAAAAGAAAATACGTAACAATCCGGTTGCCCAATGCGAAGCGCTTCTAAAACAAGAACGGAATCAATATGCTGATCCATCGTTAATTTTAGCTCCCTTGCTAATACAACCTTCTGCACGTTCCCTTGCTTCATTTCATCTTGCACTTTTCCAATCGCGTTCATCCAGCCACTCGGATCAACTTCTACTTTAGAAGTAACTGTTAATTTTGATCCTACTAGTGCACATTTACTCTCTTGTAAAATTCTCTCTTCTACAGAAATAATTTCGTTATAAAGAGTTTCTGCACAATCTTCGGCTGAAACGAACTGATTAATCGTTAACCACGCCTTTTCATTTTTTACAGTTAATAAAAATGCTGGTAGTGAAAATGTGGTATCATCAAATTCTTTCCAAAGATTCGTTTTTTCTTTTTCTTGGTCAAATGAAAATCCACCAAATAAAAGAGGACCTGTTCCAAATTCGTATCCTTCTCTTTGTACGAATGCTTTCTCTTTTACTTTATCCCACTCGTCACGAGCAGTTTGAAAGCGTTTGTGAGAAGAATTTGCTATAGTGAAAACAGAGCCAATTCCAGCAAATATTACATGCTGAGCTGGGTCTGCAAAATAACATCTATTTTCGAATGCGATCCTTTTTCCTGCTGCATAAAACAGAAGTGGATCCACCCAATCTATTTGTTTTACAAAACTAACTAATGTTTTTTCATCAGTCGTACGCTTAATAGCTGTAACAAGAACTTCTTGTAAGCCTTTTCGTTTCGTTTGAATCACAATTGTCTCCCCCCTATGGGCGAAAAATAGTCATAATTACGCTTGATTTTAAGATACACCTCAAAGGAAAGGCCTGTCAACGTTTAGCATTTCTGAGAAATTCACCTTCTCTTCCTAGAAAATAAACGTTGACACTAAATGATGCTTTTTCTACACTTAATTGTGTACAATATGTGACCAAGGAGGATTCAACATGGAAATGAACGTCGAAACGAATTCCTCTCCTACGTCGCCAAAGCCAAGTAAACAAACAGGCTGGCGAATTTGGTGGAGTTTATTACGTCCCCATACATTAACAGCAGCTTTCGTTCCTGTTTTCATCGGAACAGCTTTTGCAATGCATGTCGGAGGTATAAATCAAATACATCTTCCTCTTTTCTTTATGATGCTTCTTGCTTGCCTTCTCATTCAAGCAGCAACGAACATGTTTAATGAATACTTTGATTATAAAAGAGGACTCGATCATGAAGGTTCAGTTGGAATAGGCGGTGCTATCGTCCGCGATGGCATTAAACCAAAAACCGTTCTTAACTTAGCATTCGGATTTTTAGGCATCGCAACGCTATTAGGTGTTTATATTTGTATGAACTCTAGCTGGTGGCTTGCTGCAATCGGTCTTGTTTGTATGGCCGTTGCTTACCTTTACACTGGTGGCCCTATTCCAATTGCGTACACACCATTTGGAGAGCTAACAGCAGGATTATTTATGGGTATCATTATTATTGGTATTTCATTCTTTATCCAAACAGGCGCAGTAACATCAGAAGTGATTTTATTATCTATTCCAAGCTCCATTTTAATTGGTGCAATTTTACTATCTAACAATATTCGTGATTTAGATGGTGATAAAGAAAATGGTCGTAAAACGTTAGCAATTCTCGTTGGACGCGAAAGAGCCGTTGGTGTACTTGCTTCTATGTTTATCGTTGCCTACATTTGGACAATCGCTTTAATCATCGTTAACATCGTATCACCATGGATGCTTATCGTATTCTTAAGTGTACCGAAAGCATTTAAAGCGACGAAAGGCTTTATCGGCAAAAGCATTCCAATGGAAATGGTACCTGCGATGATTTCAACAGCAAAAACAAATACAATTTTCGGTCTCCTAATGGGAATCGGATTATTGCTTGGATACTTCCTATAGAAAGGAGCTGCTTATGCGGCTCCTTTTTTCATATACCGACTTCCCGGCTGAAATTCATCTCATAATTCCTACTCTCAACGCTCATACTATGTAAAGAAACTGAATTGTAGGAAGGTGGACGACTATGTTAACTCCACAACAAATAAATCAATTTAAATCTATTCTAGAAAAACAACAGCAAGAAGTTGAACAAACGATACAAACTCATGAAGATGAAAACCGTGCATCTGAACGTGATTCAGTAGGAGAATTGTCTAGCTATGACAACCATCCAGGTGATATGGCTACAGAATTGTACGAACGTGAGAAAGATTTCGGACTCATCGAATTTTGGCATAAACAGTTAGAAGATACGAAACATGCTCTGCAAAAAATTGAAGCTGGTACGTACGGAATTTGCGAAGTGTCTGGTGAGGAAATTCCATTTGAAAGATTAGAAGCAATGCCAACTGCTACAACGTGTATTCAGCACACTACAAATAAATTAGATATGCAGACGCGCCCAGTTGAAGAAGAGGTGCTAGATCCTTCGTTTCATAAGCACGACGAAGATCATTCTGTAGAGTACGATGCTGAAGATGCTTGGCAAGACGTCGCAAATTATGGAACATCAGAAACACCATCCGATTTAGAAAGACAGGATTCAAAAAACTATAATGGCATGTACGTAAATAGTGAAGAAAATGTTGGGTATGTAGAGGATTTCGAAAACTTTATTGGAACAGATATGTATGGAAAAAACCCACAAGTTTTCGCAACAGAAGAACATGAAGAATATGAACAATTGCTTGATGACTTTGAAGAACGCACCTTTAAAGGTGAATTATCTTCAGATGAGTCTGGTTCTAAAGCATAAAAAAAGCATTCCGAAATTCGGAATGCTTTTTTTCGCTAGCTAATTAGTTTTTTGTAACGTTAGCTGCTTGTGGTCCGCGGTTTCCATCAACGATTTCGAAAGAAACTTCTTGACCTTCTTCTAAAGTTTTGAAGCCGTCGCCTTGAATAGCTGAGAAATGTACGAATACGTCTTCTCCGCCTTCAACTTCGATGAAGCCAAAACCTTTTTCGCCGTTAAACCATTTAACTTTACCTGTTTGCATGTCATGTACCTCCTAAATAAAAATGAAACTATGAATCCACATGAAAAGGTGGATATAAAGGACATGAATGTATAACAAGCTTACAGCCTTTAATACAACGTGCTTTATTTCCGTACCACATTATGTAGCTCAATAGTGTTTTCACTATATCATGCTATATCAAAAACGTCAAATGAGAACACTTTCGTCCCATCGTTTTTTATAATTCTAGTATAACCTTAAATTTTTATTCTATTTTTATTCAAAAATTAATAAAACTACAGTATTCTAATTCCTTTGATTTCTGTACAATATAATTACTACATATGATGAGGTGAAAAAATGCAAGCACATGAAATCGAGTATAAATTATATGGCGATGATATGCAGTTTGTTGAAATTGAATTGGATCCAGAAGAAAGCGTTGTCGCAGAGGCTGGCGCAATGATGATGATGGAAGATCATATCGAAATGGAAACGATTTTCGGTGATGGTTCTGGACCATCTAATGGTCTATTCGGTAAATTAATGGGCGCAGGTAAACGTCTCGTTACAGGTGAAAGTATGTTTATGACTGTATTTACAAATACAGGTCATGGCAAACGACACGTATCATTCGCCGCTCCTTATCCTGGAAAAATTATTCCTGTTGATTTAACAGAATATCAAGGAAAAGTAGTCTGCCAAAAAGATGCATTTCTTTGTGCCGCAAAAGGTGTTTCTATCGGAATTGAGTTTACTAAAAAAATAGGAACTGGCTTCTTCGGTGGTGAAGGTTTCATCATGCAGAAACTTGAAGGTGATGGTCTAGCTTTCATGCATGCAGGCGGAACTGTATATAAGCGTGAATTAAAACCTGGTGAGAAACTTCGCATTGATACAGGTTGTCTCGTTGCAATGACAAAAGACGTTAACTACGATGTTCAATTCGTTGGAAAAGTAAAAACAGCTCTATTTGGCGGTGAAGGTTTATTCTTCGCAACGCTAGAAGGTCCTGGAACGGTTTGGATTCAGTCCTTAACACTTAGCCGCTTAGCAGCACGCCTTACAAGCCCAGCAGCTCAAAACAGCGGTGAAGGTAGCGTTTTAGGCGGACTTGGTCGTTTATTAGATGGAAAAGAGTAAGAAGTGCCCTTATAGGGCACTTTTTATTTAGGTGGACTATACAAACCATTTTGGATCATAAAGTATTTCATCGCTTCATTAAGCCACGCCCCTTCTTCTTCCGTATAAGGAAAAGGCATCATATTATTATATTGTTCTTCTACATTCTCTAATTTACCTAGAGAATACATTGTCTCTTCACCGACATACTTAAGAGTCGCTTTCATATGTTCATCAACCAATTTTTGCACTTCTGAATCCTCAATTTGTCTTCCAAATAACCTTTTCACTTCTTTTGCTAAACGCATAAACTCTTTATCAAGTGCTATGTCCTCTTCTTCCGGCTTATTATATAATCCATCAGCCACTTCTTTTGATACATATTCTTCAAGCCATAAACGTTGTTCGTTTTCTTTTTGGATACTATTAATTAAGCTCATTAATATGTTACTATCTACCTCTTCATCTTCCTCAAGGTATACCATTGTTCGTTCAATCGCCTTTATCGAAACTTCAAGTTGTTTTTTCTTTTCTTCAAAGGCTACTCTTTGATTTTGTAATGTTTCTTTTAAGCTTATATTCAAACTTTTCACATTGAGCATGACACGAATTTCTTCTAAACTATATCCTAATACTTTAAGACTCACTATTTTTTGGAGCGCTAATATATCTCTATCTTTATATACACGGTGTCCTGAACTTATATTTTTTTCAGGTTTAAGCAGGCCAAGTTCATCGTAATACTGTAGTGTTCGTATTGATATACCTGTTCTCTTTGAAAACTCACCAATTGAATAGCCTTCCTTTTTGCTCATCCTACACTCCTCCTAACAATATGTTTACAAAAATCATACTCCCTCACGTAACTGTAGGTTCAAGCCTTTTTTCAAAAAGAATGAATCAAGTCCCTCACTGCATATATTGAACTATACCTTTTCTTAAGGAGGGCTTTCTTGATGCGTACTCCTTTATCCTTTGATAAAGACACTGCCATATTGTTAGCATCTTGCTGCGATCTAACGTATGAACAATATAAACAAAATGGCATTTTCGAAATACCCGATGGGTTCCAATATGTACAAGGGTTTCAAGGAAAGGCCATTCAAAAGACAGAATGGTTCGGATTCATATTAGAATCTGAGGATACAATTATTGTAGCTTTTAGGGGCACACAAACAGATACAGATTGGATTATCGATTCACTCGTTAACCAAAAGCCATACCCATATGCTTTAAATAGTGGAAATGTCCATAATGGCTTTCTTTCAATTTATGAATCTTGCCGGGATTCCATTATGGATATGCTCGTGTCATTACCAGCCCATAAGAAACTTCTTGCAACAGGCCATAGCTTAGGCGGTGCACTCGCTACACTACACATACTAGATGCACGTATAAATACTGCCTTCGCACAGTACGGTCTTTATACCTTTGCCTCTCCAAAAGTTGGAGATATCGCCTTTCGAAATTATTATAAACTGCAAGTAGCTAGTAGCTTTCGTTTTGTCAATTTATTCGATGTCGTTCCTCTTCTCCCTCCAAGAAATGTCCATTTTAATGATAAAGACTGGGAATATGCACACGTCCATCACAACATGACATTTACGAAAAATACAAAATCCATTACGAATAACCATTCCATTACAACATACAAAACATGTCTGACCTCTCATTTTTAACCAGTAAACAATTGGAAATTTAATATTTGTATACTATAATAATCTATGAAATTACTTTCGGATGAGGGGACCTTACATGCTAAAATTTTTCTTTGCACTTTTTCTTATAATAATTTTTTCGTTTACAGGTTTCTTTACATTTTCATACTTTGCGACAGGCGAATATGGCGGAACAGGTATAATATATACGTTCATGCCTTACCTTTCTTAAGCAAAATAAATAAAAGCCCCTTCAAAAGGGGCCTTCATCTAAAAAAGTTTAACAGTATTACCAATACCCCAAATTTCATTACTGTACTGCAAAATTGTTCGATCACTCGCAAAATGCCCCGATTGTGCAATGTTCAAAATCGACATTTCCAGCCATTTCTCCCTATTTTCGTAGGCTCTTCCGACAGCTTCTTGTCTTTCAGCATATGGGCTAAAATCTCGAAGAACGAAGTATTCATCATTTTGAATAACGAGAGAATCATAAATCGCTTCAAATTCAGCTCCCGACTGTGCAAAGAAACCATTCGTTAACTGATCTACTACTTTTTTAATGTGCATATTGTGGTGATAATAGTCACTTGCACGATATCCACCGTTTTGGTAGTAATGAAGAACCTCATCCGCTGTTAAGCCGAAAATGAAGCAGGCATCATCACCGACCCGGTCTTTTATTTCAATATTAGCTCCATCTAACGTTCCGAGTGTAATTGCACCATTCATCATAAATTTCATGTTACCTGTTCCCGATGCTTCTTTACTTGCAGTTGAAATTTGTTCACTTACATCTGCCGCCGGGAATATATCTTCCGCTAAAGAAACTCGGTAGTTTTCTAGAAAGATAACTTTCATAAATTGACTTACGTACGGATCGGTATTCACTTTTCTTGCAAGCTCATTTATTAATTTAATAATTTTCTTCGCATAATAATAGCCAGGTGATGCTTTCGCTCCAAAAATAAAAGTACGCGGGTAAAATGAAAAACTAGTATCCTCTTTTAAACGGTTATACAAGTACAAAATATGAAGAACATTTAATAACTGTCGTTTATAAGCATGTAGCCTTTTCACTTGCACATCAAAAATAGAATTTGGATCAATAGTGATCCCCATTTTATTATGAATGCTCTCCGCTAAAATAATCTTACGCTCTTGTTTTACCCCTGCAAGCTTTTCTTGAAAACTAGTATCATGTATGAAGTTTTGCAGTGCTTGCAGCTTAATTGGCTCTTTCTTCCATTCTTCTCCAATCGCTTCCGAAATAAGATTCGTCAGCTGTGGATTCGCCTTCATTAGCCAGCGCCTATGAGCAATTCCATTCGTTTTATTATTAAACTTATCTGGATAAAATTCATAGAACAATCGCATTTCACGCTGCTTTAAAATTTCTGTATGAATTTTCGCCACACCGTTAACGCTATGGCTACCAACAATCGCTAAATGAGCCATTTTCACAAGGTCATGCGCAATAATGGCCATGTCCTCAATACGCTTCCAATCGTACGAATAACGGTCCCAAAGCTCATGACAGAAACGTTCATTAATTTCTTCAATAATCATATAAATTCTCGGTAATAACGGTTTAAAAATGCGAATTGGCCATTTCTCAAGCGCTTCTGATAACGTCGTATGATTCGTATAGGAAATCGTCTGCGTTGTTATGTGCCAAGCTTCTTCCCATGTCAATTTTTCTTCGTCTAATAAAATACGCATAAGTTCTGGAATTGCTAGAACCGGATGTGTATCGTTTATATGAATCGCGATTTTTTCATGTAACTGACGAAGACTACCGTGTCTCTCCCTATGCATACGAACGATATTTTGCAAACTTGCTGATACGAGGAAATACTGTTGTTTTAAACGAAGTATTTTCCCCTCATCATGCGTATCATCTGGATATAAAAACTCCGATACGGCCTCTGTTTCACGCTTATATTTCAAAATATCTTTACAATTTTGCGGGAAAGGAACTGGCTCCGCATTCCAAAGCCGAAGCGTATTTACAGTACTCGTTTCATACCCTACAACTGGAACGTCATATGGTACTGCCATAATAACTTCTGCATTTGTATGCCTGAACTCTAAACGTCCATCAATTTCTAGTGGTTCAACGTTTCCAAAATAACTTACTTCTACCGCTTGGTCATACCTTCTTACTTCCCAAACGTTTTCATGAAGAAGCCACTGTTCTGGAAATTCTACTTGATAGCCATCAACAATTTTTTGATCAAACAGACCATGCTTATAACGAATACCACAGCCATGTCCTGGTAAGTTTAAAGAAGCGAGTGAATCGAGAAAACAGGCTGCTAAACGTCCAAGTCCACCGTTACCAAGGCCAGCATCTGCTTCAATTTCTTCTAACTCGTGCAAAGAAATTCCAAGTTCAAAAAGTCCTTTTTCACATACATCTCGAATGCCTAAATTTAATATATTACTGCCTAGTAAACGCCCAAGTAAAAATTCAATGGATAAATAATACATTTGTTTTTGATCTCCAGAACGATACCTTTCATTCGTTGCAATCCATTGACTATTCATATACTCACGTACCATATGACCGAGCGTATTATACTGATCACGAGTTGTAGAATCTTTGAAACTTTTCCCATACATCGTTTCTAATTTTTCTAGAAAAGCGGATTTGAAGCTTTCAACATGAGTAAACATTTTTTCACCACCTCAATGTTATTCCATGAGACTTTTATACAATTTCTTGTATGCAAGAGCAGATTTCCCCCAGCTATAATCTTCAGTCATCGCTTGCTTTACAAGCTTATCCCATACCGGTTTATCTTGATAAAACTCAATTGCACGAAGAATCGTATGTAACATGTCATGCGCATTAAAATTCGTAAAGCTAAAGCCATTCCCAATTCCAGTGTCCTCATCGTAAGAATGTACAGTATCATTTAATCCGCCTGTTTCTCTTACAATTGGAATCGTGCCATATGCTAGCGCAATAAGTTGTCCAAGTCCACACGGTTCAAACAGCGATGGCATTAAAAACAAATCGCTTCCCGCGTACACTTGGTGCGCTAACGCTTCATTAAACCCAATATATACTTTTACCTTTTCTGGATACTCGTATGCCATCCATTCAAAGAACTGCTCGTATTCAGAATCGCCTGATCCTAAAATAATACATTGTACATCTTCTTCCATTATTTCACGGAATACAGTACGTACTAGATCAAGCCCCTTTTGTTTCGTTAATCGTGTTACCATCGAAATAACTGGTGTATCTTCTTTTTCTGGTAAACCAAAATAACGCTGCAATGCGCGTTTATTTTCATTCTTTTCATCTAGCGATTCTGCACTATACTGAGCCGTAATATATGGATCTGTTTCTGGATTATATACGCTCGTATCAATTCCATTTACAATGCCACTAAGCTTATCATTATATTTTCGTAGCAATCCATCTAACTTCTCACCGAAAAACTCATATTGAATCTCTTCTTTATATGTCGGGCTAACCGCTGTAATTTGGTCAGATGCGATAATACCGCCTTTCATAAAGTTCACGTTTCCATAAAACTCAAGCTGTTCACTATGAAAATATTCATGACCAAGCTCCAGTAAGTCGTACATCACTTCAGGAGGAAATACACCTTGGAACTGCAAGTTATGAATCGTATATACCGTTTTAATATGCTCATATAACGGGTTATCTTGATACTTTTCACGAAGTAAGAAATTAACCATAGCTGTATGCCAATCATGGCTATGAAGAACATCTACTTCGAAATCAAGATGCGGAATACACTCTAAAACTGCTTTTGAAAAATAAGAAAAACGCTCCCCATCATCATAATGGCCATATAGAGAATCTCTCTTAAAATAATATTCATTGTCTATTAAGTAATACGTAATCCCGTCCTGCTCACCTTTTAAAATCCCGCAATATTGATTTCTCCATCCAAGGGGAACGCTAATTACTTTATGAAGCGTACATCCTTCTCTTAACTCTTTCGGGATAAGACTGTAGTTTGGAAGTATAATGCGAACATTCACTCCTAATTTTTTTAATTCTTTTGGAAGCGCTCCTGCTACATCAGCTAGACCTCCGGATTTAATAAACGGTACACATTCTGATACTGCAAATAAAATATTCACCTGTTGTTCCACTGCACGAAAAGCGTATACATCATAAATCGCTCTTCTTACAGCTTCCTCCCTTCAAGTTTTCATATAGAGTAAAACCATAATTAGTGGGGGTTTTCTAAATCCCCCACTAATTATGCACCTGCTATTTACGAATAACTGTTGATTGTACTATTTTGTACACTACCTTTTTCTACAACATATGGCTCATCGGCATTTCCTTTTAACACTACGCCGTCGCCAAGTTTCACATCTTTATCGATAATAACACCGTCTATTATGCAATTATCTCCAATTTGGCTCTTTTGCATAATAATACTATTACGAACAATTGAACCTTTTCCAATTTTAACAGAACGGGAGACAACACTATTTTCTACTTCACCCTCAATAATACTACCGTTTGCAATCATCGTATTTTTCACTACTGCACCCTTCATATAACGAGTTGGTGGCTCATCTTTTACTTTCGTAAAGATTGGTGCTTCTTTCTTAAATAATTGCTTCCAAATAGAAGGCTGCAAAATTTCTAGGCTATGTTTATAGTAACTTTCAATAGAATCAATACTAGCTACATATCCTGTATGTTCGTACGTAGTAATATGCAGTGATTTCCCGCTCTTTTCTCTCACTACATCAAATAAACTGTATTGCTCCACATCTTTATATGCCTCAAATAAGTCTAGCAATAATTGTTTCTTTAACACATATGTTTGAAGCGAAACCCCTTCATGACAAACTTCAGTAATATCTGCAGACGTATGTATATGTCGCTCTAACACCGCTTGAAAGTTTAACGCTGTTACAAGATGGCTATTCGTAATAACAACATATTCTTCTCTGCTTCTTAGAAAATAATCAATATGTCTTCTAAAATGTGCAAAAGATCCAAATTCGTCATGATCACATTGGCAGTTCGGTGGGAATAAAAACAGTCCATCACGCTTTCTATCTAAATCCCACTGTTTTCCTGAACCGACATGATCCATTAAAGAACGATTTTTATGACTTGTAAAAACCGCCACGCTATGAATATTAGAATTCACCATATTTGAAAGCATGAAATCAATGAGGCGGTAACGGCCTCCAAACGGTAACGCCGCTAATGAACGATGCCCTGTTACTTTCTTTAAGGAAGGAAAACTTCCCGTTGCATTAATAATTCCTAACATTTTTTCTCCCATTCATTTCATCCCCCTTTTCTATTTTCCTTCAGCAATTAGTACTACATCATCCACATTTTTTTCTGGACGAATTATTGTCCCATCTTCAATAACCATTTCCGATCCAACGATCGCTCTTTCAATCACAACGTTTTTACCAATCTTTGCCCCCGGCATAACGACAGAATCGATTACCATACTACCTTCTTCCACCGTCACTCCTTGGAATAAAACAGAATGCTTCACGTCCCCTTCAATGACGCACCCTTCATTAATAAGTGACTCTTCTACTTTTGCCTTTTCTGCAATATATTGAGGTGGCTCGTTTGGATTTACAGAATAAATGCGCCAATTACGATCGTTCAAGTTCAACGATGTTTCATCGCGAAGTAAATCCATATTCGCTTCCCATAAGCTTTTCACCGTTCCAACATCTTTCCAATATCCTTCAAACGGATACGCCATCAACTTCTTCCCTTCATCTAATAAAAGCGGAAGTACATCTTTTCCGAAGTCATTACTAGATTCAGGGTTTCTTGCATCCATCTCTAAATATTCTTTTAAAATAGCCCAGTTAAAAATATAAATTCCCATTGATGCAAGATTACTTCTTGGAAATTGCGGTTTCTCCTCAAATTCAACAACTTCCATCTCTTCATTTGTATTCATGATGCCAAAGCGACTTGCTTCATCCCACGGCACTTCAATAACAGAAATCGAAACGTCCGCTTCTTTCTCAATATGGTAATCTAGCATTTTGCTGTAATCCATTTTATAAATATGATCGCCTGATAAAATAAGGACATATTCTGGTTCATACTGACTTAAATAGTTTAAGTTTTGATAAATAGCACTTGCCGTACCTGTATACCACTTCACACCTGAAGACTCCGCATAAGGAGGTAACACAGTGACTCCACCGTTTACACGATCAAGATCCCAAGCATTTCCGATTCCAATATAATTATGAAGTTCTAACGGTTGATATTGTGTTAAAATCCCCACCGTTTCAATACCGGAGTTTGCACAGTTACTTAACGTAAAATCAATAATGCGATATTTACCACCAAATGGAACAGCTGGCTTAGCTAAATTTTTTGTTAATGCACTTAAACGACTACCTTTTCCCCCTGCTAGTAACATTGCTACGCACTTTTGTTTTTGAGCCATCTTGTTTTTTGCTCCCCTTTCTCGTCTTCACTGGTCGTAATATGGATACGCCAAATGGTGGAATTGTAATTTCTACATGTGCCGCTTGATTATGATATGGCTCTAGAATCGTCTTGAGACGTTTCTTATTAACTTGCCCCGATCCGCCATATTGCGCCGAGTCACTGTTTAAAATTTCGTTATAGTACTCGAAATCTGGTACACCTACTTTATAGTTTTCATATGTAGCTTTCGTAAAATTACATACGACAACTAACGCATCTTCCTGCTTATCCCCTTGGCGGATAAACGAGAAAATACTTTGCTCATTATTATTAGCATCAATCCACTGAAATCCTTCAGGCGAGTGATCTAACTGCCAAAGTGGTTTTGAGCGCTTATACAATGCTATGAGCTCTTTAAAGTAATCATGCATATTACGATGCATTTCAAAATCATGTAAATTCCAATCTAAATCTTCAAGGTCTTTCCACTCATCAAATTGCCCGAATTCTCCACCCATAAAGAGTAATTTCTTACCTGGATGAGTAAAGAAATATCCATATAATAAACGAAGCTGAGCAAACTTATCCCAGTAATCTCCCGGCATTTTATTTAATAACGACTTTTTCCCATGAACGACTTCATCATGAGAAAGCGGCAATATGAAGTTTTCAGAGTGAGCATATATTAAAGAGAATGTCATTTTCTCATGAATGTATTTCCGGTACTCTGGCGCACATTCCATATATTTCAGCACGTCATTCATCCAACCCATATTCCATTTATAATTGAATCCAAGTCCACCCTCGTATGTTGGAGCTGTTACAAGTGGCCAAGCTGTTGAATCTTCCGCTGTCATAAGAAACTCTTCATCTTCTGCAAACACGGCTTCATTTAACTCTCGTAAGAAAGAAACGGCGTGTTCATTGCTTTGCTCTTTTCCTTCTTTATTCCAGTACAGCATATTCGCAACTGCATCTACCCTGAAACCATCAATATGGAAATACTTCATCCAAAATAACGCATTTGAAATTAAGAAATTACGTACTTCTCTCTTCCCTAAATCAAAATTAACAGTTCCCCATACAAGGTTTTCTTGTACGTCTCTATCTTTATATTCATAAGTCGGTGTCCCATCAAACAAATATAAACCGTGAGCATCTTTACAAAAATGCCCCGGTACCCAATCTAAAATGACACCGATTCCATATTTATGACATTCATCGACAAAATACATCAAATCATGTGGCGTGCCGAATCTACTTGTCGCTGCATAATATCCTGTTCCTTGATATCCCCAAGAACGATCATATGGATGCTCAACAAGCGGCATAATTTCAATATGTGTAAATTGATGTTCCACCACATACGGAATGAGCTCCTCGGCCATTTCTCTGTAAGAATACAGAGCGCCATCTTCTTTCTTTTTCCAAGAACCGAAATGTAATTCATAAACTGTCATCGCTTCTTTATAAATCGATCTTTTCTTTCTCTTACGAATCCAGTTTTTATCATTCCATTCATATCCCTCTATATCAAAAACTACAGATGCCGTATTTGGTCTTACTTCTGCATATACTGCGTAAGGATCCGCTTTTAAAATAACGTCACCATCCATCGTTTCAATCGCATACTTATATATATCATTCTCTTCAATATGCGGTACAAACAAGGACCAAATCCCCTCTTCTGTCACTTGTAGCATCTTATGTTGCTCATAATCCCATTCATTAAAATCCCCAACAACACTCATTGCTTTCGCATGAGGAGCCCATACTGTGAATCGTACACCTCGCATCCCATCTTCCGTCACAATATGTGCGCCAAAGATGTTATAACTGTCATAGTACTTTTCTGTATGAAACTCATCTCGTTTCACTTCTTCACAATTTATTACATCCAATATGTTCACCTCACTAAGATGACAGAAATTTTTTACTCTTTATCATTTCTGCGAAAAACTGAAATATCCTTGTTATTTTTTAAAAAATATTCGTTTTTTTCTTAAATTTCACTTAAAATTTTCACGTTTTCCGTGTAAATTATCGAATTTTGACGAATATTCATTGCAAACGCTTCATTTCCTACTAGCCTTTCATCCTATTATTTATTTCTCAACCTTTATTTCATAAGATTTATCCTATTTTACTCGCTATTTATCACTTAAAATCGTAACAAAATAATCTGTCATAAAAAAATGTTTCTCAATATTTTTTGTCACAATTTTATTGAAATGGAAAATTCATAAGCATATACTCATTCTCAATAAAGAACATTGAACCTTCGCAAATATAATTCATACTGAAACACTATGTTTACTCTACCGATGCTCCAGGCGAAAGTCTGATAAAAATTAAATTAGGGGGCTTTCTTATGTCATTAAAACAAAAGGTTGGAATGGGAGTTGTCACAGCTTCACTTGGCTTATCCCTTACATTCGGCGGTGTATTCGCCTATTTCAGTGATTCTGAAACATCGGGTAATTCATTTCAAACCGTCTAACAACGAAATTAGGTACTGAAAAAGATGGTAAGCTACTCGGTCAATATTAATATGCTCGTCCAGATGAAAACCTTGCAGGCGACGTAAATGGCGATAAAATAATTGATATTAAAGATGCTGAAATTATCGCTAATAACTATGGTAAAAAAGGAGTATCTGTAAAAGATGGCGATCTTAATAATGACGGCATCGTCGACGAAAAAGACATTCGCTTCGTAGAAAAGAAATTCTTGAAAAAAGGACCAGATGCAGCAAAATCACAAACACCTGTAGAAAAATCAAAAAGCGGTACACTGGCAGATATTTTAAAGAAATTAGGATTAACACCTAAAAAATAATAATAAAGAGCACTCTATATAAAGTAGAGTGCTCTTTTCTATAAACGACCCTTATCCAGCAAAAGGGGTATATTGGGGATATACAAGGGAAACCGGAAAAGGAATTTATATTAAATTATATAAAAACTCAGAGGTAGGAAGCAGTTTCCCGCCTCTGAATTATTTAGCAATTATTATAGTACTGGTGCCATTGTTTCTTTTAATACTTTTACAGAATGAGCGAATTTCGCTTTTTCTTCTTCATTTAGCTCAAGTTCTACGATTTCACGTACACCTTCGCGGTTAATAACAGCTGGAACACCTACGAAAGCATCTTTCTCACCATATTGACCTTCAAGGTATGCCGATACAGTTAATACGCTGTTCTCGTTGCTTAAGATTGCTTTAGTTACACGAAGTAGTGACATACCGATTCCGTAGTAAGTTGCGCCTTTACGCTCAATAATGTGGTAAGCTGCATCGCGTACATTTTCAAAGATTTTATCTAAATCTTCTTGGTTATACTGTTCGTTGTTCGCTAAGATTGTTTCTAGTTTTTGTACACCTACAGTAGCGTGGCTCCATACTGGAAGTTCAGTGTCACCGTGCTCACCAACGATGTAAGCATGAACGTTACGTGGATCTACATCTAAGTAGTCACCTAACATGTAACGGAAACGAGCAGAGTCTAAAGTAGTACCAGAACCGATTACGCGCTCTTTCGGTAAACCAGATTCTTTCCAAGTTACGTAAGTTAAAATATCAACTGGGTTAGTTGCGATTAAGAAGATTCCATCGAATCCGCTATCCATAATACCACGAACAATTTGTTTAAAGATCTTTGTATTTTTCTCAACTAAGTCTAAACGAGTTTCGCCTGGCTTTTGTGGTAATCCAGCAGTGATAACTACTAAATCTGCATCTTTACAATCTGCATAGCTACCGCTCCAAACTTTTGTTGGTGCTGGAGAGAATGGTACCGCATGGCTTAAGTCCATTGCTTCTCCTTCTGCTTTTGCTTCATTAACATCTACTAGTACGAATTCTTCAGCTACACCTTGGTTGATCATTGAGTAAGCGTAACTACAACCTACAGCTCCTGTTCCTACTAATACTACGCGATTGATACCTTTTTTCATGTTAATTTCCCCTTTCAATTGTTTATATCTATTTTTTATTATTGTTTAAGTAATTAATTAAAATACTAATTTAATGTTGTTTAACTTCTTTACATACATATTGTAGCACGGATTATTGTGAATTCCTTCACAAATTATGACCTATTTGTGAACTTTTTCACATAGAGTGTAAAGTTATTAGAGTGCGGGTGAAATCCATCTCAATGGAGGCGTTTTCTTTAGATTGTGAAAGGGTTTTTCTTAGGTTTTTTGTCGGCAAGTGAAATTATATCGACGATTATTTAAATATATCAACGATTTTTAGAATATATCTACCGTAACTCAAAATATATCAACGATTCGACAAGGAATATCGACTTACCGACAAAACCCTATAATAATAACAGCATAAAGAAGCTGCCTTCAGTAGATCACCTATTGAAAGACAGCTTCTGGATTAAAGCGTTGATTCAGTCCTTCTGAGCTCATAAGTACACCTATAGAAACTTCTAACTGACTGCACAATTGTATAAATGATGTGCTAGCAATTTCTTGACTGAGCCATACGCAAAGGGCAATGAGTTCGTTTGCTTGATACTTGCTAGATCGCTGTATAAAACCAACTTGTTTGGCGATCTCTTGTAGGACTACTGGAGCTCTTGTGCGAAAAGGTCCAGTTCATTTGAAATGATAGACTTCATCAAAAACGCCATCCTTTCTGTATAATTCTACAAAAAGAATAGCGTTTTTTTGATTACATGGATACAAATTTATCTTAGCTTGATAGTGATGTTTTTTCCATACACATCAAGTTAACACAACGTCACTTATTAACAGTCAATAGACATGGAAACCTAGCAAAGCCCTTCAATTATTGTAGTAAAACAGTCATTTTTAAATCTTCAGAACCTCCATTTTTTAAAGTATCATTTTGACCACTAAGATACGTAGGTTTAATTGTTAAGGATTTTGGAGGATTATCCATTGGTGGAAGAGCTAAAACAATATGGTGTCCGTATAGTCCCGTGCTACCAACTTGCAAGCTGACTCCTTCGTAGATTTTTCCTTTATCATCAGTGACAGTATAATCAAGTGCTGGCCAACTATCATTAGCTTCCATTTCTTTTGGATAATCAAAGGTCAAATCAATCCTCGTTGAAAGTGAAGAAAAAGTTACTTGATCTACTGTTAATGCATACAGATTATCTTTCGTTAATGTTTTTATATTAGGAGTAAATTTACGAATCTCACCTTCAACTTTTGTAAGAGGAAATGCTACATTCCATGTTCCTGCTTTTCCAAATAAATCTTCTCCATGGACGGAAACATCAATTTTATCACCAAATTCACCGTAATTAGCCAGAGTGAATTCATGCTGCTCAATAATGGTGTTTCGTCCTTTTGACTTCTGTGAAGTAGAACTAATTGCAGCTCTGACTTCTTTCCCATTAATGGTTACATAACTAAATCCAGCTTTCTCTTCATTGCTATTGGAAATAGTATTTTCTCCTTTGTATTCCACCGTGATCACTAAACGTCCGCCATCGTAAACAGCTTCTTTCACATTCATCGTTAAACCACTATGGTTATCTTGTCTTTCAATTGATGTAGCAAGCTCATCCTTTTCAATTTTATCAGAAGCAATATCATTAAATTGTGCATAAATGGGGCCTATAACTGGAACACTCGATAAAGTCTTTGCCATAGCAGGAGAAATGAATCCAAAACCTAAGAGAGAAACACATATTCCACAAGCAACAAGACTAGAATACTTGATTGTTTTTTTTCTACGGTATTGATTTTTCTTAGCTTGAAGCATGGCTGTTTTTTCTCTTTGAATTAACCGGTCTTCTGGTATAGGAATATCATTGATATGGTGATTAAATTCTTCTTTATTCATAACTATATCCCTCCTTTAAAATGGGGCGTAAGGCTTGCTTTGCTCGATGTAATTGAGATTTTACCGTTCCTTCTGGAGAGTTAAGAACCTCAGCAATTTCCTTAATAGATAAATCGTGATAATACCTTAATAAAATAATAGTTTTGTAAGTAGGATCTAAGAAATTAAATGCCTCGGTTAAATCCAATGATTGTTCTAATTTATTCATGCTTTCTTCTGTACATAAATTAGCAAATATTTCATCATTCGCAACAAATTGTCTAGAGGATTTTCTTACAAAATCAATGGATTTAAAAACAAGAATTTTGGTAATCCAACTTTGAAATTTCTCCGGCTTTTTTAATTTTCTCAGTGAAAGATATGCTTCATAAATTGTTTCTTGGTATATATCCAGTGCATCTTGTTCATTTCTTACATAAGAATAGGCTGTTCGATATAATTTCGGGCGAACAAAAGTAATAAGTTGTTCAAATGCTTGATCATTTCCTCTTGTTGCTTGTTTTACTAGATAGGCTATGTCCATTTTTATTTCTTCCTCCCTTTACTAATATAGTCGAATGAGAGAATAAAAAGGTTGCAAAAATAAGTACATATACATAAATCTCCTACAACTTATTGCAATGATTAATATCCAGCATTAAAGAAAAGACACCAGAAATCCAGATAGAAATAAGAGCCAAATATATAGCTTGTTCATACCAAATTTAAAGTAAAAAAGATCTCCCAAAACGGAAAAACGAGCTGAATTCTCATAAATAACTGTAAAAAAGGTAAAATTCTCGTTATGGGGGTGTCTTAAAATCTTAGCTTGATGGGCATGTGATGTTAGCTCTATTTTAAGCAAATATCTATAAATACTTTTTGATGTTTCTATAATAAGCTTTTCATACTCCATCGCTCTCTCTTTTCTATTAGTTAGACGATTCAAATAGAAAAAAGTATACAAGAAATCCATAAAAAAAAAGCAGACTATTCAAAGTCCACTTTTATACAACAAAAAAGAGATAGCAGATTATGCTATCTCTTTTAGTATGACCCGTACGGGATTCGAACCCGTGTTACCGCCGTGAAAGGGCGGTGTCTTAACCACTTGACCAACGGGCCAAAATCTGGCAGAGAAGAAGGGATTCGAACCCTCGCACCGCGTTCGCGATCTACTCCCTTAGCAGGGGAGCCCCTTGAGCCACTTGGGTACTTCTCTATAATATGGCTCCGCAGGTAGGACTCGAACCTACGACCGATCGGTTAACAGCCGATAGCTCTACCACTGAGCTACTGCGGAATAATTATGGTGGGCCTAAATGGACTCGAACCATCGACCTCACGCTTATCAGGCGTGCGCTCTAACCAGCTGAGCTATAGGCCCATAATAGATAAGCGGGTGAAGAGAATCGAACTCTCGACCAGAGCTTGGAAGGCTCTTGTTTTACCACTAAACTACACCCGCATTAAATTAAAAATGGTGAGCCATGAAGGATTCGAACCTTCGACCCTCTGATTAAAAGTCAGATGCTCTACCAACTGAGCTAATGGCTCATTTTGAAAGTGGTGCCGGCTAGAGGACTTGAACCCCCAACCTACTGATTACAAGTCAGTTGCTCTACCAATTGAGCTAAGCCGGCTTGCGATTTCAAAATGGTGGCTCGGGACGGAATCGAACCGCCGACACGAGGATTTTCAGTCCTCTGCTCTACCGACTGAGCTACCGAGCCTTTATGTAAAAAAATGGCGGTCCCGACCGGGGTCGAACCGGCGATCTCCTGCGTGACAGGCAGGCATGTTAACCACTACACCACGGGACCATTTGGTTGCGGGGACAGGATTTGAACCTGCGACCTTCGGGTTATGAGCCCGACGAGCTACCGTACTGCTCCACCCCGCGATGATATAATATTTAATTTAGAAAAAATGGAGGAGGTAGAGGGATTCGAACCCCCGCGCGACTCTCGCCGCCTGTCGGTTTTCAAGACCGATCCCTTCAGCCGAACTTGGGTATACCTCCGAGATATGAACTTTGAGTGGTGGACCTTGTAGGACTCGAACCTACGACCGGACGGTTATGAGCCGTCTGCTCTAACCAGCTGAGCTAAAGGTCCTTTATGGTAGCGGCGGAGGGGATCGAACCCCCGACCTCACGGGTATGAACCGTACGCTCTAGCCAGCTGAGCTACACCGCCATAAGTTATATTCAAATAAGTGGAGCCTAGCGGGATCGAACCGCTGACCTCCTGCGTGCAAGGCAGGCGCTCTCCCAGCTGAGCTAAGGCCCCATATTTTGAAAATATCGGGAAGACAGGATTTGAACCTGCGACCCCCTGGTCCCAAACCAGGTGCTCTACCAAGCTGAGCCACTTCCCGTTAATAAAAAACGCGCCCGAGAGGAGTCGAACCCCTAACCTCTTGATCCGTAGTCAAACGCTCTATCCAATTGAGCTACGGGCGCATATGGTGCCGAGGGCGGGGGTCGAACCCGCACGGTGGTCACCCACCGCAGGATTTTAAGTCCTGTGCGTCTGCCTGTTCCGCCACCCCGGCATGTCATACTGAAAATTGGAGCGGAAGACGGGATTCGAACCCGCGACCCCAACCTTGGCAAGGTTGTATTCTACCACTGAACTACTTCCGCAAGACATGTTTGAGTTATTTTATTAAAAGTGCGGGTGAAGGGAGTCGAACCCCCACGCCAAAGGCGCTAGATCCTAAGTCTAGTGCGTCTGCCAATTCCGCCACACCCGCATATTATAATTTAAAAAGAAAAAATGGGGCGACTGATGGGAATTGAACCCACGAGTGCCGGAGCCACAATCCGGTGCGTTAACCACTTCGCCACAACCGCCATGATTTTCTGGTGCCGACTAGAGGACTTGAACCCCCAACCTACTGATTACAAGTCAGTTGCTCTACCAATTGAGCTAAGTCGGCTAAATGGTGGAGGATGACGGGATCGAACCGCCGACCCCCTGCTTGTAAGGCAGGTGCTCTCCCAGCTGAGCTAATCCTCCGAATTGCCTGGCAACGTCCTACTCTCACAGGGACAAGGTCCCAACTACCATCGGCGCTAGAGAGCTTAACTTCCGTGTTCGGTATGGGAACGGGTGTGACCTCTCTGCCATCATTACCAGACTGTATTCATTTAAGACAAGAATTATCATAACTTATTCGACATTTAAAGTCAACAAGTTTTTTATATTCTTTCAAAACTAGATAACATTGCTTCATATTATATGGTTAAGTCCTCGATCTATTAGTATTCGTCAGCTCCACATGTCACCATGCTTCCACCTCGAACCTATCAACCTGATCATCTTTCAGGGATCTTACTAGCTTACGCTATGGGAAATCTCATCTTGAGGGGGGCTTCATGCTTAGATGCTTTCAGCACTTATCCCTTCCGCACATAGCTACCCAGCTATGCCCTTGGCAGAACAACTGGTACACCAGCGGTGCGTCCATCCCGGTCCTCTCGTACTAAGGACAGCTCCTCTCAAATTTCCTGCGCCCACGACGGATAGGGACCGAACTGTCTCACGACGTTCTGAACCCAGCTCGCGTACCGCTTTAATGGGCGAACAGCCCAACCCTTGGGACCGACTACAGCCCCAGGATGCGATGAGCCGACATCGAGGTGCCAAACCTCCCCGTCGATGTGGACTCTTGGGGGAGATAAGCCTGTTATCCCCGGGGTAGCTTTTATCCGTTGAGCGATGGCCCTTCCATGCGGAACCACCGGATCACTAAGCCCGACTTTCGTCCCTGCTCGACTTGTAGGTCTCGCAGTCAAGCTCCCTTATGCCTTTGCACTCTACGAATGATTTCCAACCATTCTGAGGGAACCTTTGGGCGCCTCCGTTACACTTTAGGAGGCGACCGCCCCAGTCAAACTGCCCACCTGACACTGTCTCCCGGGTCGATGAGACCCGTAGGTTAGAATTTCAATACAGTCAGGGCGGTATCCCACCAGCGCCTCCACCGAAGCTAGCGCTCCGGTTTCAATGGCTCCCGCCTATCCTGTACAAACTGTACCAAAATTCAATATCAGGCTACAGTAAAGCTCCACGGGGTCTTTCCGTCCTGTCGCGGGTAACCTGCATCTTCACAGGTACTATAATTTCACCGAGTCTCTGGTTGAGACAGTGCCCAAATCGTTACACCTTTCGTGCGGGTCGGAACTTACCCGACAAGGAATTTCGCTACCTTAGGACCGTTATAGTTACGGCCGCCGTTTACTGGGGCTTCAGTTCAGAGCTTCGCTTACGCTAACCCCTCTCCTTAACCTTCCAGCACCGGGCAGGTGTCAGCCCCTATACTTCGCCTTACGGCTTCGCAGAGACCTGTGTTTTTGCTAAACAGTCGCTTGGGCCTATTCACTGCGGCTTTCCGTTAAGAAAGCACCCCTTCTCCCGAAGTTACGGGGTCATTTTGCCGAGTTCCTTAACCAGAGTTCTCTCGCACACCTTAGGATTCTCTCCTCGCCTACCTGTGTCGGTTTGCGGTACAGGCACCTTTTATCTCGCTAGAAGCTTTTCTTGGCAGCGGGGAATCAAAGACTTCGCTCCATAAGGAGCTTCCCCATCACAGCTCAGCCTTCACGATAAGCGGATTTGCCTACTTATCAGCCTAACTGCTTGGACGTGCACAACCAATCGCACGCTTCTTCTATCCTTCTGCGTCCCTCCATTGCTCAAACGATAAAGAGGTGGTACAGGAATATCAACCTGTTGTCCATCGCCTACGCCTGTCGGCCTCGGCTTAGGTCCTGACTAACCCTGAGCGGACGAGCCTTCCTCAGGAAACCTTAGGCATTCGGTGGACGGGATTCTCACCCGTCTTTCGCTACTCATACCGGCATTCTCACTTCTAAGCGCTCCACCAGTCCTTCCGGTCTGACTTCACTGCACTTAGAACGCTCCCCTACCACTGATACCATTGGTATCAATTCGCAGCTTCGGTGGTGTATTTAGCCCCGGTACATTTTCGGCGCAGAGTCACTCGACTAGTGAGCTATTACGCACTCTTTAAATGGTGGCTGCTTCTGAGCCAACATCCTAGTTGTCTAAGCAACTCCACATCCTTTTCCACTTAATACACACTTTGGGACCTTAGCTGGCGATCTGGGCTGTTTCCCTCTTGACTACGGATCTTATCACTCGCAGTCTGACTCCTAAGGATAAGTCATTGGCATTCGGAGTTTGACTGAATTCGGTAATCCGATGAGGACCCCTAGTTCAATCAGTGCTCTACCTCCAAGACTCTTACACTTAAGGCTAGCCCTAAAGCTATTTCGGGGAGAACCAGCTATCTCCAGGTTCGATTGGAATTTCTCCGCTACCCACACCTCATCCCCGCACTTTTCAACGTGCGTGGGTTCGGGCCTCCATTCAGTGTTACCTGAACTTCACCCTGGACATGGGTAGATCACCTGGTTTCGGGTCTACGACCACGTACTAAACGCCCTATTCAGACTCGCTTTCGCTGCGGCTCCGCCTCTTCAGCTTAACCTCGCACGGGATCGTAACTCGCCGGTTCATTCTACAAAAGGCACGCCATCACCCATTAACGGGCTCTGACTATTTGTAGGCACACGGTTTCAGGATCTCTTTCACTCCCCTTCCGGGGTGCTTTTCACCTTTCCCTCACGGTACTGGTTCACTATCGATCACTAGGGAGTATTTAGCCTTGGGAGATGGTCCTCCCAGATTCCGACGGAATTTCACGTGTTCCGCCGTACTCAGGATACATTCAAGAGAGAACGAAGTTTCGACTACGGGGTTATTACCCTCTGTGACGGACCTTTCCAGGTCGCTTCGTCTACCTCGTTCCTTTGTAACTCCGTATAGAATGTCCTACAACCCCAAGAGGCAAGCCTCTTGGTTTGGGCTAGATTCCGTTTCGCTCGCCGCTACTCAGGAAATCGCATTTGCTTTCTCTTCCTCCAGGTACTTAGATGTTTCAGTTCCCTGGGTCTGTCTTCCATACCCTATGTATTCAGGTAAGGATACCATACCATTACGTATAGTGGGTTTCCCCATTCGGAAATCTTCGGATCAAAGCTTACTTACAGCTCCCCGAAGCATATCGGCGTTAGTCCCGTCCTTCATCGACTCCTAGTGTCAAGGCATCCACCGTGCGCCCTTTCTAACTTAACCAAACTAAAATTAAAAAAATATGAGCTACACTGTTATCTAGTTTTCAAAGAACATACATTTAAACTTGAGAGATAGTTCTCTCAAAACTGAACGAAACAAAACAAGTCAACGTTTATTGATGAACTGCGTTCATCAATTCTCCATAGAAAGGAGGTGATCCAGCCGCACCTTCCGATACGGCTACCTTGTTACGACTTCACCCCAATCATCTGTCCCACCTTAGGCGGCTGGCTCCATAAAGGTTACCCCACCGACTTCGGGTGTTACAAACTCTCGTGGTGTGACGGGCGGTGTGTACAAGGCCCGGGAACGTATTCACCGCGGCATGCTGATCCGCGATTACTAGCGATTCCAGCTTCATGTAGGCGAGTTGCAGCCTACAATCCGAACTGAGAACGGTTTTATGAGATTAGCTCCACCTCGCGGTCTTGCAGCTCTTTGTACCGTCCATTGTAGCACGTGTGTAGCCCAGGTCATAAGGGGCATGATGATTTGACGTCATCCCCACCTTCCTCCGGTTTGTCACCGGCAGTCACCTTAGAGTGCCCAACTTAATGATGGCAACTAAGATCAAGGGTTGCGCTCGTTGCGGGACTTAACCCAACATCTCACGACACGAGCTGACGACAACCATGCACCACCTGTCACTCTGCTCCCGAAGGAGAAGCTCTATCTCTAGAGTTTTCAGAGGATGTCAAGACCTGGTAAGGTTCTTCGCGTTGCTTCGAATTAAACCACATGCTCCACCGCTTGTGCGGGCCCCCGTCAATTCCTTTGAGTTTCAGCCTTGCGGCCGTACTCCCCAGGCGGAGTGCTTAATGCGTTAACTTCAGCACTAAAGGGCGGAAACCCTCTAACACTTAGCACTCATCGTTTACGGCGTGGACTACCAGGGTATCTAATCCTGTTTGCTCCCCACGCTTTCGCGCCTCAGTGTCAGTTACAGACCAGAAAGTCGCCTTCGCCACTGGTGTTCCTCCATATCTCTACGCATTTCACCGCTACACATGGAATTCCACTTTCCTCTTCTGCACTCAAGTCTCCCAGTTTCCAATGACCCTCCACGGTTGAGCCGTGGGCTTTCACATCAGACTTAAGAAACCACCTGCGCGCGCTTTACGCCCAATAATTCCGGATAACGCTTGCCACCTACGTATTACCGCGGCTGCTGGCACGTAGTTAGCCGTGGCTTTCTGGTTAGGTACCGTCAAGGTGCCAGCTTATTCAACTAGCACTTGTTCTTCCCTAACAACAGAGTTTTACGACCCGAAAGCCTTCATCACTCACGCGGCGTTGCTCCGTCAGACTTTCGTCCATTGCGGAAGATTCCCTACTGCTGCCTCCCGTAGGAGTCTGGGCCGTGTCTCAGTCCCAGTGTGGCCGATCACCCTCTCAGGTCGGCTACGCATCGTCGCCTTGGTGAGCCGTTACCTCACCAACTAGCTAATGCGACGCGGGTCCATCCATAAGTGACAGCCGAAGCCGCCTTTCAATTTCGAACTATGCAGTTCAAAATATTATCCGGTATTAGCCCCGGTTTCCCGGAGTTATCCCAGTCTTATGGGTAGGTTACCCACGTGTTACTCACCCGTCCGCCGCTAACTTCATAAGAGCAAGCTCTTAATCCATTCGCTCGACTTGCATGTATTAGGCACGCCGCCAGCGTTCATCCTGAGCCAGGATCAAACTCTCCAATAAAGTTAGTTTGTCTAGCATCTAAAAATAAAAATTGACGTTCACGTTGTTTGTTTCGTTCAGTTTTCAAAGAACTTATCTGCCGCTTCAGAAGCGACTTCATCATATTAACATCTTCATTTTTCGATGTCAACTATGTTTTTCAATTTCTTTTTTGTCGTTTTCTGCGTTTCTGCATCAGCGACGTTTATTAATATATCATGTGAAAAAATGAAATGCAACACCTTTTGAAAACTTTTTTGAAACCAACTACATTTCTTTTTTAATATCATATACTTAAACGAAACATCTCTTTCATTTCTAAGTAATTCCTACATATATTCTATAGAAAGTCACTCTGTCAAAAAACGTTTCTTTCTATATAAAGTGAAACTTTAATCAGTGGGGGGGATTCATCCCCCACTGATTATTAGCCTTCACCAATCGGGCATGTACGGGCAGTCGTCCCCCACCTAACTTTCTCGCATTCGGCGAATTTTGAGGCGGGGCTTACTGCCCGCAAATAGTGGGATAAACGTTTTATTCATATACCATATCATACAAGGAGGAATATACATGGACTACACCGACTTATTAATAAAACTAGGTCTCTCGGCTATTTTAGGATTCGCTATCGGTTTAGAGCGCGAATTAAAACGTAAACCACTCGGCTTAAAAACGTGTTTAGTTATTTCTATTATTAGTTGCCTCCTAACCATTGTTTCTATTAAAGCAGCTTACAACTTACCACATACCGATCATATGAATATGGATCCACTTCGACTTGCCGCTCAAATTGTATCAGGAATTGGTTTTTTAGGTGCCGGTGTAATTTTACGCAGAGGAAACGATAGTATTGCGGGGTTAACGACCGCCGCTATGATTTGGGGTGCTTCTGGCATCGGCATTGCCGTTGGAGCTGGTTTCTATATCGAGGCTATTTTCGGAATGTGTTTCCTTATGATTAGTGTAGAACTTATACCATTAGCGATGAAATACGTCGGTCCTAGATCATTTCGCCAACGTGATATCGCAGTGAAACTCGTTGTACGAAATATGGACAATATCCCGACCGTAATTGAAGAAATAAAAGAAATGGATATAAAAGTTAAGAACATGAAGCTCAAAACATTGGAAAATGGTTCGCACTATTTACATTTAAAATTGTCTATCGATCAAAAAAGACATACTGCTGATGTTTATTATGCTCTTCAGCATCTTGAAAGTGTTCAACAAACTGAAGTTGAAAGTATGTATTAATTATGAAATGAACTCTCTTTTTAATTAGAGAGTTTTTCTTTTTTCTATAATGGTAACAATGAATGTAGTCCTGAAAAGTAAGGAGGAATAGGAACTTGAAATCCCGTCCGAATTTAGTAGATACATTTCGTGATTCCATTATATTTCGTTTAATTTGTTTTATTATTGTACTTACTACCTTCTCCGGCTTTCTTATACATATATTAGAGCCATCTCACTTCACCACATGGTTCGACGGGGTTTGGTGGTCAATCGTTACCATTTTCACCGTTGGATACGGCGATTTCGCCCCCCATACAACGATAGGAAAACTTATTGGTATATGTATTATTTTATTAGGAACGGGATTTTGTTCTTATTATATGGTTCTATTCGCTACCGACATGATTAATAAACAATATATGAGAATTAAGGGTGAAGCAGCTGCTACCTCTAATGGTCATATGATTATCGTTGGCTGGAATGAGCGTGCAAAACATGTTGTAAAACAAATGCACATATTACAACCGAACCTTGATATCGTTTTAATTGATGAAACACTTTCTTTACTTCCAAAGCCATTTCATCATTTAGAATTTATAAAAGGTTGTCCGCATCACGATCAAACTTTATTAAAAGCTAACATTACAACAGCTCACACTATATTAATAACAGCGGATAAAGAGAAGAACGAAAGCTTAGCAGATACACAGTCCATTTTAAATATTTTAACTGCAAAAGGACTTAATCCAAACATTCACTGCATCGCTGAACTTCTTACTTCTGAACAAATCCAAAATGCAACGAGAGCTGGCGTATCAGAAATTATAGAAGGAAATAAATTAACGAGCTATGTATTTACCGCTTCTCTTTTATTCCCTTCCATTTCAGGTGTACTATTCTCACTTTACGATGAAATCTCTGATAACAAATTACAACTGATGGAGATTCCCCCGTCCTGCACCGGACAATCCTTTGCAAATTGTAGCTATACTCTTTTAAAGCAAAACATTCTCTTACTAGGTGTAAAGCGCGACGAACAATATATGATCAATCCAGTTCATTCTTTCATTCTCATCGAAAGCGACATACTCATCGTTATTCACCATTAAAAAAATGATTTTCTAGTTCTTGTACCAATACTTTACCAATATTGACATACTTTCTTTTCACATCTCCATCTGGATCTTGCGGCTCCGCAAATTGATCCAATCCACTCGTTCCAGCTGTTAACGCATTAACATTATCATCTAGTTCGTCTTGATATACGTGCGAAAGAATATACGGTGTTTCAAGACGGACTATTACACCAGGCACATCTAGTTCCCCATCCACCGCTGTAAATGGTACGCGTAAAAATTGATACCCTTCTTCTTCGTCGATTTTATAATCAAAGCATCCTTTATCATAATCCCAATTACCGCCAATACTATATCCAAGTGGTTTCATAACCTCTTCTAACTTATATAACGCATATGTACATCCTTCTAATTTTGATTGAATCGGAATCAAGCCCATCCCTCCTAGACTTTTCCTTTAGCATACCCATTCTAGTTTGAATATACCGATGTACCTTTCAATAAAATAATAAAAAGCGACCGGAGACCCGATCGCTTTTCATTATTTTAAACGCTCTTCTAATTCTGCTTTTAATTCTTCAAATCCTGGTTTACCAAGTAAAGCAAACATGTTTTTCTTGTATGCTTCTACTCCTGGTTGGTCAAATGGATTTACGCCTAATAGGTAGCCGCTCATCGCACATGCTTTTTCGAAGAAGTATACAAGGTAACCGAATGTGTACTCATTTAATTCAGGGATGTTTACGATTAAGTTTGGTACTCCGCCATCGCTATGTGCAAGTAATGTACCTTCGTATGCTTTTGTGTTTACGAAGTCTATCGTTTCACCAGCAAGGTAGTTTAATCCATCTAAATCGTTGTCGTCTAATTCGATTTTTAGTTCGTGTGTAGATTTACCTACTTTAAGAACTGTTTCGAATAGGTCACGACGACCTTCTTGAATGTATTGACCTAATGAGTGTAAGTCAGTTGAGAAGTTTGCTGAAGATGGGAAAATACCTTTTTGATCTTTTCCTTCACTTTCACCAAATAACTGTTTCCACCACTCAGAGAAGTAGTGAAGTGCTGGCTCATAGTTAACAAGCATTTCAATTGTTTTCCCTTTATTATATAGAGCATTACGAACTACTGCGTATTGGTAAGCTGGGTTTTCTTCAAGTTCTGATTTCGCGAAATCATTATGGCCAGCAGCTGCACCTTTCATCATCTCTTCAATGTTTAGGCCACTTACAGCGATTGGCAATAAACCTACTGGTGTTAATACAGAGAAACGACCGCCAACATCATCTGGAATAACGAACGTTTCGTAGCCTTCATTATCAGATAATGTTTTTAAAGCACCGCGCGCTTTATCTGTAGTCGCATAAATACGTTTGCGTGCTTCTTCTTTTCCATACTTTTCTTCTAATAATTTACGGAAAATACGGAATGCGATTGCAGGCTCTGTTGTTGTACCTGATTTGGAAATAACGTTAATAGAAAAGTCTTTACCTTCTAGTACGTCCATTAAATCTTTCATGTAAGTGGAGCTAATGTTTTGTCCAACAAATAGCACTTGTGGAGTTTTACGTTGTTCTTTAGAAAGCGTGTTATAGAAAGAATGGTTTAACATTTCAATTGCTGCGCGTGCTCCTAGGTAAGAACCACCAATACCTACAACAAGTAAAATGTCAGAGTCATTTTTAATTTTTTCTGCGCATTTTTGAATGCGAGCGAATTCTTCTTTGTCATATTGAAGCGGAAGCTCTACCCACCCAAGGAAATCGTTCCCAGCTCCAGTTTTTTCGTGGATTGCATGATGTGTTACTTTTACTGCATCACGTAAATAAGTTAGTTCATTTTCACCGATGAAGGATAACGCTTTAGAATAGTCGAACGTTACATGTGTACTCATCTTTTTCCCTCCAATTATGTATATGTATTTCTGTATTCACTTTAGCGAAACTAAAGTTGTAAATCAAGCGATTCAACAATTGTAAACGTAACCATTATTTATTTTTTAGAAAAAGTTCATTTTTTGCATAAAAATTCGAATTTTTCGGTATAGATGTATATACATCGTTTTTCGTACATTTTTCATGTATAAAAACAACAAAACTATACCATTCTATAAAGGAGTTAAATTTTCTTATTAACTCCTTGCTTGCTCACGCTTCACATTAAGGGGGGGCTTTTCATGAGTACCTTGCAACGTATCGCATTAGTCTTCACTGTAATCGGCGCTGTTAACTGGGGACTGATCGGGTTCTTCCAGTTTGACTTAGTAGCAGCTATTTTCGGGGGACAGAAATCAGCTCTTGCACGTATTATTTACGGCATCGTTGGTATTTCTGGGCTTATCAATCTCGGCTTACTATTTAAACCATCCGAGAATCTTGGTACTCACCCAGAAACACATGAAATTCAATAGTCAGTATGTCTTTTTCGCCTCCGACATACGAATATGATTGCATGCAATCATATTTGCAAATATATATATCATAAGTCACAGTAAAAGAGGAACGCTCATATGCGTTCCTCTTTTACTTTATTACCTCCGACTCTTCAATCCATTCTGCTAGCTTTTCTCGCAGTGTATTAAATCCGTTCTCTGATGGATTCGGTATAAGAATTCGTCCTTGCTTTCTTTTCGCCGCTTTTAACGATAAACTCATTTTTCTGTGTTCTTCATCAATTGAAAGTACTTTTACTTCTACTGTATCTCCGACCTTTAAAAAGTCATGAATGTCTTTTACATACCCATTTGTGATTTCAGATATATGCACAAGTCCTTGTGTTTCTGCATCCAAAGCTACAAATGCACCGTAATCTTGAATTCCAGTTACTTTCCCTGTTACAACCACTCCCGTTGTATATTGTTCTGACATGTGAAACACTCCCATACGTTTACCATTTTCTCTACAATTGTAAATAGCAAAGCAGATGTATTTATTGTTAAATATCCGATTAGTGGTAAGTATCCTAAGTAAAACACCGAGGATACTCCCACCTTATATTAGTAAATTATACCACTTTGATAGAACTCATTCAAAATTCACGAAAAAATTTCCTGTAATACGTATAATTCTCCAATATTAGGATAGAATACTAACACATGGCTTTCTAGTATTCCCCCCCTTTTATGGACAAAACGTATTGTGTTTTGTCCTTTTTTTATTCTCTATGAACCGTTCCATTCTCTTCATTGCTTCCATAAGTTGCTCAAGCGATGTTGCATATGAACAACGAATAAATCCTTCACCACTCCCGCCAAACACATTTCCAGGAACAACAGCCACTTTTTCTTCTAATAATAATTGTTCTGCAAATTCTGCTGAAGATAGTCCGGTTGAAGCTATAGAAGGGAAGACATAAAATGCCCCGCCTGGCACATGACATGTTAAGCCCATTTCATTGAAAGATGTCGTCATAAAGTTACGACGTTTTTTATAGCTATCTCTCATTCGAATTACTTCATCATTTCCCCCACGTAATGCTTCAAGTGCTGCAAATTGAGACATCGTCGGTGCACACATCATTGAATACTGGTGGATTTTGAGCATTAATTCTGAAAATTGAACAGGGGCTGCAATCATCCCAAGACGCCATCCCGTCATGGCAAACCCTTTTGAAAATCCTGAAATTAAAATCGTATGGTCACGCATATTTTTAATACTCGCGAAACTCGTATATGCTTCGTCGTATACGAGCTCTGCATAAATTTCATCCGATAACACGATTAAATTATACTTCTCAACAATAACAGCTAGCTTTTCTAATTCGGATTTATTTAACATTGCGCCTGTTGGGTTATTGGGAGAACAAAGTAATATTGCCTTTGTTTTCGTTGTAATAGCTGCTTCAATTTGATCTGGCTGTACTTTAAATTCATCTTCTAATGAAGTCGCCACTGGAACTGGGACCCCGCCCGCTAACGTAACAAGCGGTGCATACGAAACGAAACTTGGTTCAATAATAAGTATTTCATCATCAGGGTTTACAATAGCACGCATCGCTACATCTAGCGCTTGACTCGCTCCAACTGTAACAATGATTTCATCATTCGGATCATAAGATACTGCAAATTGTTTTTTTAGATACTTTGCTATTTCTTGACGGAGCTCCAATAATCCTGCATTTGCTGTATATGACGTATATCCTTGTTCTAAAGAACGAATACATGCTTGCCTTACATTCCAAGGTGTAACAAAGTCCGGCTCTCCCACTCCAAGTGAAATAACACCTTTCATACTTGCCGCTAAATCAAAAAACTTTCGTATACCGGACGGTTGTAAAGATTCTGCTACTCTAGATAGGTCAAATTGCTTCACGGTGTCACCACAATTCTCTTATCATCATCTGTCTTTTCATAAATAATCCCCTCATGTTTATACTTCTTCAAAATAAAATGAGTTGTCGTTGAAACGACAGATTCAATTGTTGCTAATTTCTCAGAAACAAACATCGCTACTTCTCCCATCGTCTTTCCTTCTAATGTAATAGAAAGGTCATATGTCCCAGACATTAAATAAACGGATTTCACTTCTGAATAGCGATAAATTTGTTCAGCTACTGCATCAAAACCGACACCACGCTTCGGTGTAACTTTCACATCAATCATCGCCGTTAAACCAGTATGTTCTTTCACTTTTGTCCAATCGATATGTGTTACATAGTCCACGATAATCTTTTCACTTTCTAATTTCGCAACCATTTTTTTCACTTCTTCTACTTCTATATTTAACAACTTCGCTAATGTATCTACAGATAAACGACTATTCTTTTCAAGACAAGCTAATAATTCCAATTCTTTCTCTGTCACCATATAAATCATCCTTCCTTTTAGTTTCTGTCTAAATTATACAAATACTCTTTCCAGTTTGAAAAGAAGATTTTTTTTGAGAATTATGTCAAAATAAAGTGAAACTTTAATCAGCGGAATGCTCTATCCCGCTGATTATTAACCCGCACCAATCGGGCATTTACGGATAGTTGCTTTCCAACTTATATTCTTTGCCTTAGCTGTTCTTCAAGGCGGAAAGCTTACTGTCCATTAATGCGGGATAAAGTGAAACTTTAATCAGCGGAATGCTTTATCCCGCTGATTATTAGCACACACCAATCCAGGTAAAGAGGAAAGGGGATGGAACCGTGAAACCAAAAGTATATATTGCCGAACCAGTTCCAACATTTGTAGAAAACTATTTATCAGAACACTGTGATTTTGAAAAATGGGATCAAAATGAGAAAGTACCTCGTGATGTTCTATTAGAAAAAATAAAAGATAAAGATGGGTTATTAAATTTCGGATCTACTATAAATGAAGAGTTATTGCAGGTTGCTCCTAATTTAAAAGTAGTAAGTAACATTTCTGTTGGCCATGATAACTTTGATTTAAAAGCGATGGAAAAACAAAATGTTATCGGAACGAATACTCCATATGTGTTAGATGATACAGTAGCCGATCTCGTTTTCGCTCTTATGTTATCTGCTGGTCGCCGTGTTTGCGAACTCAATTCCTATGTAAAAAATGGTGAATGGAACGCTGAAATTGGAAAAGAACACTTCGGACTAGATGTACATCATAGTACGATTGGTATTATCGGAATGGGACGAATTGGAGAAGCTGTCGCAAAACGAGCGAAATTCGGCTTTGATATGAATGTCCTTTACTATAATCGTCGCCGTAAAGAAGAAGCTGAGCAAAAATTTGATGCTACATATTGTGATTTACAAACTTTAATCAAACAATCTGATTTTATTATTCTTCTTACTCCATTAACAGATGAAACGTATCATCTTATCGGTGAAAAGGAATTTTCATTAATGAAAGAAACAGCAATTTTCATTAATGCTTCTCGCGGGAAAACAGTAGATGAAACTGCATTAATTCATGCGTTAACAGAAAAGAAAATATTTGCAGCCGGCATCGACACATTTACACAAGAGCCGATTCAAAAAGAGAATCCGCTCTTATCATTACAAAACGTTGTAACTTTACCGCACATCGGATCTGCAACATTAAAAACTCGGCAGCAAATGGCAATGACAGCTGCTGAAAATTTAGTAGCAGGATTACAAGGAAAAACACCACCTAATATTGTGCGTGGGTAATTATAAAGTGAAACTTTAATCAGTGGGGGTTTTGTCCATCCCCCACTGATTATCAGCCTTCACCAATCGGGCTTTTACGGGCAGTTATCTCCCACCTAACTTCCTCGCATTCGCCGAATTTTGAGGTGGGAGTCAACTGCCCGGCGAATAGCGGGATAAATAAGCGAAAGGCAAGATGACGATGTCATCTTGCCTTTTTTTGTTAACATATTTTGTTTCTTACCGGGAGATGATATGAACAAAAATCAATGGAGTGACAAAAAATGAACCATGAATGCAAATGCCCTTACTTCACTTTTTCCACTCGCGGGACTACTATTCATTACGAATTGTATGAACATAATACTAAAAAAGAACGACCTACTTTCGTACTCGTTCACGGCTTCCTCTCTTCCTCATTTAGCTATCGACGACTCATTCCTTTACTAACAAAGGAAGGTACAGTAATTGCCCTTGATTTACCACCATTCGGAAAAAGTGATAAATCTCATCTCTTTAAATATTCTTATCACAATTTAGCAGCTATTATTATCGATTTAATCGAACATTTATCTCTCTCGAATATTGTACTAGTTGGCCATTCTATGGGCGGACAAATTTCACTCTTTGTAAACCGACTACGCCCTGAATTAATTTCAAAGACGATTTTACTATGTAGCTCTAGTTATTTAGCACGCGCAAACTTACCTTTACTGTACTCCTCTTATTTACCGTTCTTCCACTTATACGTGAAGAACTGGATTATTCGAAGGGGCATCGTCCATAACTTAATGAATGTCGTTCATGACCATTCATTAATTGACAATGAAATGATGGAAGGCTATGCTGCTCCTTTTTATGATGATCGTATATTCCCTGCTTTAACTCGAATGATAAGAGACCGTGAAGGTGACTTATCTTCAACTGAATTACAAAAAATCGAAACCCCAGTATTACTCATTTGGGGTGAAAAAGATCGCGTCGTCCCTGTACATGTAGGACACCGTCTCCATAAGGACCTACCTAATTCAACTTTCATTTCTTACGAAAATACAGGGCACTTACTACCTGAAGAAAAGCCCGATCATGTTTATGAAGAAATTATTACGTTTGCGACGCAATAAAGTGAAGCTTTAATCCGTGGGAGGCTCTATCCCCACCGATTATTAGCCTTCACCAATCGGGTTTTTACGGGCAGTTTGATTTCTCGCCTAACCTCCTTGCTTCAACTGAATTTTGAGGCGGGAGTCTTACTGCCCGTTAAAACGGGATAAAGTGAAGCTTTAATCAATCAGCACAAATGAAAATAAACAAAAAGGCTGTCGTAAATTCCGACAGCCTATAACGAACAACTTCCGCCTTCTTTTAGTACGAGTAACTCTACTGCTAATTTTTCGCATTTTTCAAGTGCAGGTACTTCTTCAAAAGACATAAAGTATATATGTTGAATCTTCTTTGCGATGTATTTCGGATCATCAAACACACTTACGACGTTTACAACATCGCTCGCTTCTGTTTCATAAAACTCCGGTCCCATTTGAAACGGATCCCAATTTTTCACAACCTCAATCATTTTGTCATATGCACCCATCTGCTTCCCGCCTTTTCACTTTTTAATGCTTTTCTTTATCGTATCACATCAGCTATTCTATAAGAAGAGTGAGAATTTTCATAACTTAACAGTTTGACAGAAGAAAGGAGCAAACATATGCAACTATTTCATAAAACGGTAAATCGTCGCGGAACGCATAGTACAAAATGGGATACATATAAAAATGAAGAGCTCATCCACGCTTGGATTGCCGATATGGATTTTGAAGTACCAAAACCAATTCAAACTGCATTACAAAAACGCACAGAACATCCTATTTTCGGCTATACACTTCCTCCTGAAAATATTGGGGATATCATTTGTAATTGGACGAAAAGCCAATACAATTGGGAAATACAAAAAGAATGGATTGTATTTAGCGCAGGTATCGTTCCAGCTCTTAGTACGAGCATACAAGCTATAACGAAAGAAGGAGAAGCCGTACTAGTACAACCTCCTATTTATCCACCATTTTTTGAAATGGTCAAAACAAATAATAGACAATTATGTGAGAGTCCCTTATTTAAACAAAATGGCATATATAAGATAGACTTCGAGCATCTAGAAACTCAATTTAAACAAGGTGTAAAACTAATGCTTCTTTGCAGCCCTCACAATCCTATCGGGCGCGTTTGGACGAAAGAGGAGCTAACAAAACTCGGTACGTTATGTACGCAATATAATGTAACCGTTGTCGCGGATGAAATTCACGCCGATATTATTTATAGAGGCCATACTCATATACCGTTTGCTTCTTTATCTGAAGAATTAGCAGCACGCACTATTACTTGTATGGCTCCGAGCAAAACATTTAATATCGCTGGATTACAAGCATCGATCATTATTATTCCGAATGAAAATCTCCGTAATGCCTTTATGTCTATCCAATATAGACAAGGATTCCACGGATTAAATACATTTGCTTATACAGCAATGCAAAGTGCCTATACAGAATGTAATGATTGGCTAAATGAAATTCGATTGTATGTTGAAGATAACGCTCAATTTGCTTGTGAGTATATTCAAAATCACATACCAGCTCTTTCTGTAATTAAACCAGAAGGTAGTTTTTTACTGTGGATTGATTGTTCCCACTTGGATCTTTCTCAAGATGAACGAACAGCATTGCTTGAAGAGAAAGGTAAAATCATCATTGAGCCCGGTGAGAAATACGGAACAGGTGGAGAAGCCCATATCCGAATTAACATTGGCTGTCCTAGATCTGTTTTAGAAGAAATTTTAAACAGACTACACCATACATTCTCATAACAAAAAAGGAGGCTATCCCAAAATGATATTGAGATAGCCTCCTTTTTTCGGTAAATCGATATAATTCCACTTACTATCATGCGGTTTTACAACAAAAGCTATCATTCACGGTAGCTTCTATTTTTTCTTCAGATCCGACGCTTTTTTTACGATAACACCGCAAGCAATTCGGCCACCAGATTTACCAGTTGGTTGCGTCATACCATCATCAGCGTTTTCTGTAATAATAATAGACGCTCCATCTTTTCTATGAATCGTCGTTTTTCCTTCTTCAAGCGTTATATGCGGAGCATCGATTTCTGCTTTAATCTTTCCAGAACCATCCGCCACTACATTCGGTAAATCACCATTTTCCGCACCTTTCGGATTCAAGAGCCCATGTTTTTTATTATCTGGATTAAAATGATTCCCAGATGATTCGAAACTAGGCGCTTTACATTCTCCGATTTCGTGTACATGTATACCGTGTGGTCCTGGTGTAAAACCTTCCGCTTTAATCGTAATTTTCACTCCACTTGTTTGCTGAGCTACTTTTGCAGTCCCAACTTCATCACCTGAAGCATTATGTAATTTCACATCAATTTCTTTCGGCTTCCCTTGGTCACAACCCGCCATTAGAAATAATAAACAACAACTGAAAAAAAGCCGTCTTTTCATTCAATTCCCTCCAAAATGCTTTCTGCCCTTAGATTGTCCGAGCATAGAGGGAAACATACAAAAATGAATTACCGTTTCTTTTCAGCTAAAAGCTTTTCTTCTACTTTCTGTAATCGCTCTGCTTCTCGTTTTGATACACGAATAAACATACGCCACGTAGCAACCGCACCGATGATAAATAGAACGCAAACAATACCTGGAATAATATACTCCGTTTTATCTTCAGGGAAATATAAAGGCATCATAACGAACACTCCTTATTATAGGATTCAAAAAACATCAGAATTTTCTGTTATATATCTTTAAATTATAGTTGAACCAGTTCATATTCTCAAGGGGGCGTTCCGAAAGCGAATGATTTCTTTGACTCCTTCGCGCACTTTCCTTACTATAAACTTGAGGTGAAAAATATGAGAGAAACATTTAAAATTGGTGAAATCGTTACTGGTATTTATAAAACTGGAAAATACATCGGCGAAATTACAAATAGCCGTCCTGGCAGTTACGTCGTAAAAGTACTAGCTGTTTTAAAACATCCAGTGCAAGGTGATTTACATAATGTAAAACAAGCTGACGTACCATTCTTCCATGAAAGACGTGCTTTAGCTTTTCGTGAACAGACGAACATTCCAGAGCAAATGGTGAAGAAATATGAAGGAGAAATTCCGGATTATACAGAGTCACTAAAATTAGCATTAGAAACTCAAATGAATTCATTTTCTGAAGATGATTCACCTTTTGCGGGGCGTAGTCTAGAAACACTTCAGCAATTGAAGCAAGATTACAAACTTTAAAAAACAAAACGACCAAATTACATATTTTGCAATTTGGTCGTTACTGTGTACTCACTTTCTTTAACACTTTCGAAAAATCAATAAGTTCCCCTAATGTCGGAGGTGCTGGTTTGACTAAATACTCTTTATCTTTTTCTACTAACTTAAAAATATTATATGTCGTCATCGCATCATCAAGCGCACAATGATGCTTTCCTGTTCCTGCTTTTCCATACGCCTCAATTGCTTTCCACAGCCCTGTTTGATTTCTCTCTCCAAAAAACTTCTTATACTCAAGCGATAAATCACGACACTGTCCAAAGAATGGAAATTCTACTCCCGCCATTTCACAGTTATGCTTTAAGACTTTCATATCCATATTTCCCCACGTTACAATTGTCGGTTTACCACTCTTTTCATATTCTGCAAGTTTCTCAACAAGTTCATGAAAAGAAATTCCTTTGTCCACTACTTCCTGTTTAATTCCTAAAAATTTTTTACATCGATCCGTTAAAGACGGAAATGTTTTCGGTCTAATATGCGATGAATACGTATCTTCCACCTTACAACCAACAACTGAAACGAGTCCGACCTCAATAATTTCTGGGAAAAAACCTTTTGGCTTTTTTCTATGCTGGGGCATCGTAAACTCAAAGTCTAAAAACAAAAATCGTTGTTCATCCATACGATCCCTTCCTTATCATATTTGTCATTCCTTTCTATTTGACACTCCTACACGAACAAGCTCGAATGCTGATTCGATTTTAAATATTCAGATTGGATGTATCTTATATATATGTCAGATGCCCACAAATATTTTTAAAAATAAGAAAAAATGACCTATGCAGAAAATATGACAAAATAAACCCTTTCATTTACATCCGCCATTTTTCTACTTTATAATGACGTTATGTGTGTTTCATCTAGTTAATTTTTTGACACACTAAGAAAAGTGAATGAAAGGAGATGAGAGTTTTGCACGAAACAACGCAAGAACTCGCAAACTGGCAGTATTATTTCGCTATCGCAGTCTTTTTAATTACATATGCCATTATTATTTCTGAAAAAATTAACCGTGCTGTCATCGCACTTCTTGGTGCAGCATTCATGGTAATTGCAGGGGTCGTTGACTTACACAATGCCTTTACGAAACATATTGAATGGGGAACAATTACATTACTCATCGGTATGATGATACTGGTAAATATTACAAGTAAGTCGGGTGTCTTCCAATATGTTGCCATTAAAGCCGCAAAAGGAGCACAAGGAAATCCAATTAAAATTTTAATTTCACTTTCCTTACTTACCGCGCTTGGCTCAGCATTTTTAGATAACGTTACAACAGTACTTCTTGTTGTTCCAGTTACTTTATCTATTACGCGCATCTTGCAAGTAAATCCTGTTCCATATTTACTTTCTGAAATTATTTTTTCAAATATCGGAGGAACAGCAACATTAATTGGTGATCCGCCAAATATTATGATTGGTTCTGCAAATAAGCATTTAGATTTCAATGCTTTCTTATTCAACTTAGCACCTATCGTGATCATCATTATTGCTGTTACGGCAACAATGCTTTACTTCATGTACCGTAAGCAATTAATTGCTGATCCTGTACAAATTAAAAAGTTAATGAGCTTAGATGAAAAACAATACATTAAAGACCCAGTATTAATGAAGAAATCTTTAACAGTACTTGGCCTTACTATTGTAGGCTTCATGACTCATTCTATTTTCCATATTGATGCAGCTATCATCGCCTTAACTGGCGCTACTGTACTTATGTTAATCGGTGTGAAAGAACATGAAATTGAAGAGGTATTCGCAAGTGTAGAGTGGGTAACAATCTTCTTCTTCGCGGGACTATTCGTACTCGTTGGAGGACTTATCGATATCGGGCTTATCAAAATGTTAGCTCAAAAAGTAATTGGAATAACAGGCGGAGATATTTCTCACGCATCTATCCTTATTCTATGGGTATCTGGTATCGCCTCTGCAACAATCGATAACATTCCATTCGTTGCAACAATGATTCCACTTATTAACGATATGGCAGTTGGGCTAGGTTTATCACCTTCTGACGCACAAATCGACGTACTATGGTGGGCATTAGCATTAGGTGCTTGCTTAGGTGGAAACGGAACATTAATCGGGGCTTCTGCTAACGTAATCGTAGCCGGAATCGCAAGTCGTGAAGGACATAAATTCAGCTACATGGAATTCCTTAAAGTCGGCTTCCCAATTATGATCGTTTCATTAATCATTTCTCACATTTACATTTACTTACGCTATCTTATGTAGTAGAAAAAAGCGCCCTGCTCAGCAGGGCGCTTTCGTTCTTTTTTCAGCATATCCGAATTATTATAGAACCAAATATATCGACCGCAGGGCAACTTTGATACGCCTACTCGTTATACCTCACCGGCTCATTCCGAATAATGAACAAATGAATCGGCAAGAAAACCGAAAACGTGATTGTATGAATGATCGTAAACAGTATGGAATTCGTTCCGTATCTATCCAAAATAGCATAGATAAGATAAATAGACAGTACAAGTGATACAGCTGTTGCTAATATATATAGAATTGGTACGAAATTAAAGATGAAGCATCCAACATATATGCCAAATACTTTCCACCCTGCTTCTTCTTTCAAGAAATCTGGTAATTTATCTTTCGCTAAATCACCCCATATCTTACTATTTATAAACGGAATAAAAGCAAGAACACCATCAGTTGCACCATCATTTTTCGCCATCGTATAAAGTGCAAAAGCCGTTAACAAATACGAAATAATTGCCCAAATTATTATAACAAGAATAAACGCAAAACTAAGAGCAAAGAAACCTGCTAGTACGCCTTGATCTTCCATCTTATCCTCTCCTCTCTCTTCTCAACATATTTCATTACAGTGCAAGTTATGTTTTAAAATTTAACCAAACTCTTTGTATAATAAGAAGAGAAAGATAACGAGAGAGGAGTACATACCTATGCATCCATTTGTAAAGGCATTACAAGAGCATTTTACAGCTCATCAAAATCCCGAAAAAGCAGAACCGATGGCACGTTATATGAAAAATCACTTCCCGTTTCTCGGTATTCAAACTCCTGAGAGAAGACAGTTATTGAAAGACGTAATTCAAATACATACTCTCCCAGATAAAAAGGACTTCCAAATTATCGTGCGTGAACTTTGGGACCTACCAGAACGTGAATTTCAAGCTGCCGCACTCGATATCATGCAAAAATATAAAAAACACATAAATGAAACTCACATCCCATTTTTAGAAGAACTTATTGTCACAAAATCTTGGTGGGATTCTGTTGATAGCATCGTCCCTACATTTTTAGGTGCTATCTTTTTAAAACATCCAGAATTAATTTCTGCATATATTCCAAAATGGATTGCATCAGAAAACATATGGTTACAACGTGCCGCTATTTTATTCCAGCTAAAATATAAACAAAAAATGGATGAAGAACTCCTTTTCTGGATTATCGGACAACTACATTCCTCAAAAGAATTTTTCATTCAAAAAGCAATCGGCTGGGTCCTTCGCGAATATGCAAAAACAAAACCAGATGTAGTATGGGAATACGTTCAAACTAACGAGCTCGCTCCACTTAGTAAACGTGAAGCAATTAAGCATATTAAGCAAAATTACGGAATAAATAACGAAAAAATAGGCGAGACTCTATCCTAGATGGGCACGTTCCTCTATTGAGATTTAAAAAAGAACGTGTTAAAATATGTTCATTATTATTAATATAAGTAGCGATGACGGACTTATAAGTACTTGCATAAAAAGCGATTCAGGGATAGTGAAAGCCTGAAGCTGCGAGGAAACGGCAGTCTCGAGCAATACGTGATAAAGTGGATGCACATTTTGTGTATCAACTAGGGTGGAACCGCGGGCAAACGCTCGTCCCTAGGCGATTAAGCCTTGGGATGAGCGTTTTTTTATGTTTTTTAAAGCATATATTGCTCGTTTCCAAAGTACCCATCACGTCATCGCAAATACGTTAACTTTTAAAAGGAGGATTTTATTATGTATTCAATGGAACAAGTTGTAAACTTAGCGAAACATCGCGGTTTCGTTTTCCCTGGTTCTGAAATTTACGGTGGTCTTGCAAACACATGGGATTACGGTCCACTTGGAATCGAATTAAAAAATAACGTTAAAAAAGCTTGGTGGAAAAAGTTCATTCAAGAATCTCCACACAACGTTGGTTTAGATGCTGCTATTTTAATGAACCCAAAAACTTGGATCGCTTCTGGTCACGTTGGTAACTTTAATGATCCAATGATCGACTGTAAAAAATGTAAAGCTCGTCACCGTGCTGACAAATTAATTGAAGATGCATTAGACGCAAAAGGTATCGAAATGGTCGTTGACGGTCTTACTTTCGACCAAATGGCTGACTTAATGAAAGAACATGAAGTAAAATGCCCAGATTGCGGTAGCCAAGAATTCACGGAAATCCGTCAGTTCAACTTAATGTTCAAAACATTCCAAGGTGTTACAGAGTCTAGCACAAACGAAATCTTCCTTCGTCCTGAAACAGCACAAGGTATTTTCGTAAACTTTAAAAACGTACAACGCTCTATGCGTAAGAAACTTCCATTTGGTATCGGCCAAATCGGTAAAAGTTTCCGTAACGAAATCACACCTGGTAACTTCACATTCCGTACACGTGAATTCGAACAAATGGAACTTGAATTCTTCTGTAAGCCTGGTGAAGATTTAGAGTGGTTCGCATTCTGGCGTGAAACTTGTAAAAACTGGTTACTTTCACTTGGTATGACTGAAGAAAGCATGCGTCTTCGTGACCACGGTGAAGACGAGTTATCTCATTACAGTAACGCAACAACTGATATTGAATTCAGATTCCCATTCGGTTGGGGCGAACTATGGGGCGTTGCATCTCGTACAGACTTCGATTTAAAACGTCATATGGAACACTCTAACGAAGACTTTAACTATATCGATCCACAAACGAATGAGCGTTACGTGCCTTACTGCATCGAGCCATCTCTAGGTGCAGACCGTGTAACATTAGCATTCTTATGTGATGCATATGAAGAAGAGCAATTAGAAAACGATTCTCGTACAGTTCTTCGTTTCCACCCTGCTTTAGCACCATATAAAGCAGCTATCTTACCATTATCTAAAAAGCTATCTGAAGGTGCTACTGAAGTATTCGCAGAACTAGCTAAAGACTTCATGGTAGACTTTGATGAAACTGGTTCTATCGGTAAACGTTACCGTCGTCAAGACGAAATCGGTACTCCATTCTGTATCACATACGACTTCGACTCTGTTGAAGACAAAGCTGTTACAGTACGTGACCGTGACACAATGGAACAAGTTCGTATGCCAATTAGCGAACTAAAAGGTTTCTTAGAGAAAAAAATCCAGTTCTAATTATAAAAAAGAGGCGCTCTATTGAGCCGCCTCTTTTTACTTTTCACGTTTTTCTTTAATTGCTACTGTACATCTTGATATACATAGTAACTCATCATTTTCATCAATGATGCGAATATCCCAAACCATTGTCGATTGTCCTCTATGTATCGGTGTTCCAATTGCTGTTACAATTCCATCTTGCTTTGAGCGAATATGATTTGCATTAATTTCTAATCCGAAACAAATACATTTTTCTTGATCAATTAAATTGTATGAACCAACACTTGCCACAGTTTCTGCTAATGCAACAGATGCACCACCGTGTAAAAATCCAAACGGCTGATGCGTGCGTTCATCAACAGGCATTGTAGCAACTACTTTATCCTCTGTCATTTCTAACAACTCAATTCCAAGCGAATCCATTAAAGTTTTTGACATATCGTTTTCAACCTCTCTCACTTTAGATCAAATGTATAATTTTACCTGTTTAATTTCAAACTACCTATAACACTTATATAAGGAGGTTTCACCTAAATGAAACAGAAATTTTGTATACTATTGCTTATGTTCTCCTTGCTGACTATTGTACCAAATTGTGCAATAGCAGCCAAAGCATCCAACCTGACAATCAATGTTAAGACTGTAACGCAAAAAGGTAAGAAACCTTATATAGAATATCAAATTAATAGGCCTTCCTTTCACAACTTTTCTGATTCAAAATTTCAAAATAAGCTGAATTCCTATTACAAAAACTCTACTACTAAATTTAAAAGTAAATTAGAAAAAGAAGCGAAGAAATATTATGAGGAAACAGAAGGATCTAGCACACCTTTTCATCCATACGTTGCAAATGTTGACTATAAAGTAGCTTTAAACAAACCACCTTTCCTCAGCCTATATGTGAATTACTATCAATATACAGGCGGAGCGCACGGACTGTATACGTGGAAGGCAAATACATTTGATTTAAACGAAAAAAAATTATTACACTTAGACGATTTATTTCAACAAGAGGATAAATATAAAGAAATAATTCGCACAGAGATTGTAAGACAAATTAAACAAAATGAAAGCATTTATTTTCCTGATGCAGTCGAAAAAGTAACGAGCACTAAAAAGTTTCACTACTTTTTAGAACCGGATAATCTTGTAATTTATTTCTCTTTATATGAAATTGCTCCTTATTCAAGCGGAATTCCGCAGTTTCGTATTCCATACACATTGCTTAGAGACTATTTAAAGCCTTCTTATCAAAATATTTTGATTGACAACAAGTAAATATTTTCGCTACGATAATGTTAACCTAAACACAACTGGAGGTTAACATTATGAAGAAGCTTCATGTTTTAGATTTAGCATTAGCTGCCATGTTCGTCGCTCTTATGGCTATTGGTGCAAATATTGTATCGTGGGCACCATTCTTACAAATAGCGGGCATTCCATTATCTATGCAACCATTTTTCGCAATTTTAGCAGGTCTTCTTCTTGGGAGTAGACTTGGGGCATTATCAATGACTGTTTACATGCTTGTTGGAGTAGCAGGTGCGCCAATCTTCGCTAACTTCAAAGCTGGATTTGGAGCACTTTTAGATCCTACTGGTGGTTTTATTATCGCATTTATTATCGTTGCTTACGTATCAGGAAAACTAGTAGAACAAAAAGAACGACCAACATTCAGCACCTTTGCAATTTCTTCTTTCGTCGGAATCATTTTAACGTATATTATCGGTACTACTTATATGTACGGGGCAGTCAATATTTTCATGGGTGGTAATATGAGTTATAAAGCTGCCTGGATGATTATGATGTGGTTCGCAGTAAAGGATATTGCGTTTACAATTATCGGCGCTATTATCGCACCTCGCATATACTATGCTGTACGTCGTTCCGCTTATCAGCATTCTCATTCGACGATTTCATAATAAACAAGGAGCTGTTCCTATAGGAACAGCTCCTTGTTTATTATATTAAGACTCTTGCTTCATTTGCTCGTCTAAAACTTTCTTCATCATTACTAGCATATCATCACGTAATTCTGGGTGTTGCAATGCCATTTCAATTGTCGTTTGAACAAATCCTAATTTTTCACCAACGTCATAACGCTTTCCTTCAAAATCATATGCAAATACACGTTGAATTTCATTTAAGCTTTGAATTGCATCCGTTAACTGAATTTCGCCACCCGCTCCAACTTGTTGCTGTTCCAAGAACATAAAGATTTCAGGAGTTAAAATGTAACGTCCCATAATCGCTAAGTTTGAAGGCGCAGTACCTTGCGCTGGTTTCTCAACGAATTTACGAACTTGATAACGACGTCCCTCTTGCTCTAACGGATCAATAATTCCATAGCGATGTGTTTCTGCTTCAGGAACAGTTTGTACACCAATAACAGAAGAAAGTGTTTTGTCATACTCGTCCATTAATTGACGTAAACATGGTTTTTCAGCTTGAACGATATCATCGCCTAATAATACTGCAAACGGCTCATCACCAATGAATTTACGTGCGCACCAAACAGCATGTCCTAATCCTTTTGGTTCTTTTTGTCGAATGTAATGGATATCTACCATTTTAGAAGAAGCTTGTACTTTTTCAAGTAACTCATACTTTTTCTTCTCTAATAAGTTTTGCTCTAATTCAAATGCGTTATCAAAATGATCTTCGATAGAGCGCTTTCCTTTACCAGTAACGATAATAATATCTTCGATGCCTGATTTTACTGCTTCTTCTACGATGTATTGAATTGTTGGTTTATCTACAATTGGAAGCATTTCTTTTGGCATTGCTTTCGTTGCTGGTAAAAAGCGTGTTCCTAATCCCGCTGCCGGGATAATTGCTTTTCTCACTTTTTTCATGACAAATACCCTCGCTTTTCATTCTAATTCTCTTAGTAAAGTGTAAATTTATAACACTCGCTCGTAATAATCCTCTACATCAAACAAAACTACAAGAAAAGAGGAGGCCGTTCTCCGTTCTCCTCTTTTCCTATCAGTAGCACTCTATTCTATTATAAACGATTCATAATATCTTCTTTAATAGTAAGTAACTTTTGTTCACTATTTTGTAAGGAATCATCTTGTACACCAAAGTAGAATTTAATTTTCGGCTCTGTTCCAGATGGACGTAAGCAGAACCAAGAACCATCTTCTAATTGATATTTTAACACATTTGATTTCGGTAAGTGAATCTCTTCCTTATTTCCATCTTGTAACGTTGTAATGATGCTTTCTTTATAATCCTCAACTGCAACAACTGTTAAAACAGCTACTTCTTTCGGAGGATTCTCACGGAATGTTGCCATCATCTTTTGAATCTGTTCGGCACCATCTTTTCCTTTTAACGTTAACGATACAAGGTCCTCACGGAAGAACCCATACTTCTTAAATACTTCTAGCAGACCATCGTATAACGTTTTACCTTGTGATTTGTAGTATGCAGCTACTTCACATGCAAATAGGACGGATTGCACCGCATCTTTATCACGGCAGAATGGACGGATTAAATAACCGTAGCTTTCCTCATAACCGAATTGGAATTCATATTGTCCGCTTTCTTCATACTGTTTAATTTTTTCACCGATAAATTTAAATCCAGTTAACGTATCAACTGTATCTAAACCGTATGCTTTTGCGATTGTACGGCCAATTTCAGACGTTACGATTGTTTTTAAAACAACACCGTTTTCTGGAAGCGTTCCGTTTTCCTTCTTTTGTGATAATAAGTAATCAAGCATTAACGCACCTGTTTGGTTACCAGTTAATACTTGGAACTCACCATCGTGATTGCGAACTGCTACACCTAGACGGTCTGCATCAGGATCTGTTGCGATTAACACATCTGCGCCTACTTTTTCACCGTCGCGAATTGCATACTCAAACGCTGCATGCTCTTCTGGGTTTGGTGATTTTACTGTAGAGAAATTTGGATCTGGTAACTCTTGCTCTTTTACAACTGTTACATCTGTAAATCCAACTTCTTCTAAACCACGGCGTACCGAAATATTTGATGTTCCATGCAATGGTGTAAAGACGATTTTTAAATCTTTTCCTACTTCTTTCACCATCTCTTTATTAATAATGACATTGTTCAATTCTGCTGCATAAGCATCATCTACTTCTTGTCCAATTATATGTAATAAACCGTCAGCTTTTAATTGCTCAACATCAGCAACTTCAACTGTTAATTCATTCTCTACTGCATTTACGTAGCTAATTAACTCATCAGCTTCCTTTGGAGGCAACTGGCCACCATCTTCACCATATACTTTATAACCGTTATATTCGGGCGGATTATGGCTTGCCGTAAGAACGATTCCACTTGCTGTATGTAAATGACGAACTGCGAAAGAAAGCACTGGTGTTGGACGTAAGCTTTCAAATACATATGTTGTAATACCGTGTGCACCAAGAGTAGCAGCTACTTCCATTGCGAATTCAGGTGATTTATGACGAGAATCATACGCGACAACAACACCGCGTTTTTTCGCTTCTTCACCTAGTTTTTCAATAAACATAGCTAATCCTTTTGTTGCTTTACGAACTGTATATACATTTAAACGGTTCGTACCAGCACCAAGTTCACCACGCATACCACCTGTTCCGAACTCTAGATTTTTATAAAAGCTATCCTCGATTTTCTTCTCATCTTGCTTCATGTTTTCTAGCTGTTCTTTTAATTCTGCGTCTAATTCTGCATATGAAAGCCAGCGACTAAATTCTTGTTTCCAATTCATACTTCCATCTCCTCTCGCCTGTCGTACCTTCATTATATGAAAAAAACAACCTGAATCTCAATATTTTTTAAAATCTAGCAGGATTTTACTATAAATATTTGTATACACTATGGTTAAATACTCCACCAAAGGGAATGAGGATTATGCAAGAATGGGGCTTGTCAGAAGAGCTCAAAATAAAAACAAAGCAGATGATTGAAATTGCTGAAAAAGAATTATCAAACATGAAGCATGCAATCGATAAAGAAGATGAATGTATTTTATGTAAAATGGAAGATATTCATCATATGTTAACAAATGTACAGACGTTAGCAGCTACATATTATATTCAAGCATATTTATCACCTTATACGGAAAGTTCACATTTCATCACTACAGCTGTCCAACATTTAAGCGCTCGAAAACACGGTGCTCTTATTATTGTGGAACGAAGTGACGCTATTGATTCTTTCATTCAAACTGGAACGACATTAAACGCACACTTAACCGCGCCACTACTTGAATCGATTTTTTATCCAGGGAACCCTCTTCATGACGGAGCCGTTCTCATTAAAAATAATCATATTGTCTCAGCAGCTAATATTCTCCCATTAACAAAAAGCATGGAAATCAATCCTGAGCTAGGAACACGTCATAGGGCTGCAATTGGCTTATCCGAGAAAATTGATGCACTTATATTAGTTGTCTCTGAGGAAACAGGGCGTACTTCATTCGCTTTAGGCGGGACGTTATATACGATTTCTTTATAGGACGAATCTTTCACTATGTAGCACTTTTTGAAACGGTAAAATAGTAAATGAAATTATATTAACCGTAACTCCAAATATATCGACTTACCGACAAAAACTGACAATAGTCATACCATATCAATAAGAAAAGGCTATCCCAAAAATTTGAGACAGCCCTTTCTTCAAAAATTATTCTTCTCCGAAACGCTCAACAAGTGTTGCAAGTGTACGCACCATTGCACCTGTTGCTCCAGATGGTCCTAAATCATGTGCTCCTGATGTTTCAGATGTTCCAGCGATGTCTAAGTGTACCCATGGTGTTTCTTCTGCAAATTCACCAAGGAATGTCCCAGCCATAACCGCATGTCCTTCACGGCCTGGTGAGTTATTTAAATCAGCAAATTTACTGTTTTTGACACGTTCTTTATCACGTTCAAAAATCGGCAATTGCCAAATTGGCTCATCCGTTTCCATAGAAGCCTCTAACACTTGTTCAAACAATTCTTCATTATTTGTCATCGCGCCTGTTGTATGATTTCCAAGTGCAACAATTACACCGCCTGTTAATGTTGCAACATCAACTAAGTAATTTGCGCCAAGTTTCTTCGCATACGTAATACCGTCAGCTAACGCTAGGCGACCTTCTGCATCTGTATTTAATACTTCAATTGTTTTTCCGCTCATAGATGTAATAACATCATCTGGCTTAAATGCTGTACCACTTACAACGTTGTCAGTTGATGGAATAACAGCAATTACATTTTGCTCTGGACGAAGTTCACCGATGATCTCCATCGCGCCAAGAACAGCTGCAGCTCCGCCCATATCACCTTTCATACCAACCATGCCTTCACGTGGTTTTAAAGAATAACCGCCTGTATCATATGTAATCCCTTTTCCAACAAATCCAATTACATCTTTCCACTCTTCTTTTCCTTTATAAATAAGAGCAATCATTTTTGGCGGTTCAGTAGATCCTTGGTTTACTGCAAGTAATGCACCCATACCAAGCTCTTCCATCTCTTCTTTCTCAAGAACCTTATAATCCATATCGTATTTTTCTGCTAATTCAACTGCATACTCAGCAAGCTTTGTCGCTGTTAATACGTTTGGCGGCATATTTACAAGCGTACGAGCTGAATTCGTTGCACGTCCATGTACGTATCCTACAGTTAATGCTGCTTCAATTTCTTGTGCATCTTCTGCTGTAATAGCCGTAAACTTCTCTAATTCTACACGATCCTTTTTATCTGTTTTATACGTTTGTAATTCATATGTACCAAGACCTTGTACTTCTGCCGCAATATGAGCTACATCAATCGCATCTAATTTATCTGTCACGAAAGAATCAAGTAAGATTGCTGCATCTTGTACTTTTGCTGCTTGTAATGCTTTAAACGCCTTACCAAGAGCAGCACGTAACGTTTCCGTTGTATATGACTCTTTCTTACCTAAACCAACAAAATAATAACGTTTAACATTTGTTTTTCCTAAGCTATGTACTTTTGAAATGGCTTTCTTCTTAGTTGAAAGTTCTTTTTCTTCTAATAAAACTTGTAATTGTCCTTCAAACGCTTTATCCAGTTCTTGTACAAAGCTACTCTTTTTATCTTCTTCAAATAAGGCAACAATTACCGCTTCATGACTTACTAATTCTTTTTGTACTTGAAACATGTTCAGACCCCCTAAATTTCTCTACGTCCATTATAACTTTATTTTCGATAAAATGCGACAATTCTAAATTCTGTTATTTCATATAAAGTGAAACTTTAATCAGCGGGGGTTTTACCGGCCGCAAATAGCAGGATAAAGATGCTATCTCCAATATCTTCTATGGTGAAATAAGACAAGAAAAAAGTCTAGCGTTATTGCCACTAGACTATCTTTGTTTTAAATATTGTCCACGAAACACTTGCATCGTTTCGTCTTGATTTAACATCGTTAACTCTTCTTCCGAAAACTTGCCATTTCCTATTTTCACTATATACACATTTACTTTTTTCTTACCCCATTGGCTATAAACATCTTTCACCGTATCATAATATAAATCGAGACGATTTCCTTTTATAGCACCGCCCTTATCAGCTACAACACCATATCCGTAACCTGGCACGAATAGAATTGTCCCAAGCGGGAATACGCGTAAATCGGCAGCGATTGTGGAATATAAATCCCTTTTTGCTTTAACACCTGAATATGTAATGCCATACTCTGGATGCCCCGGCCTCTTTCCAGTCGACTCTATACCTGATGTATAACCAGTTGCAGTCATTTCTATAACACGATATTTAGACCAGTCATTTGCCTGCTCTAAAGCATTTATCACTTCTTTACTCGGAGCAACTTTTTTCTCAATTTCTGCTGCATGTACTTCTTTTACACTTGTTCCTTCATATAATTTTATAATCTCTAATAAAGAAACTCCTGTGAAAGCCTGCCATGTTACGCATAATGCGAATGCAAGTAAACAAGTCATCATAATGCGAATACAATATCGTTTTAACATTTTTATATTCCACACTCCTTCATCGTTAATCATTCCCTATACGATGAAGGAATATGCAAAAAAATAATCTCCAAATTGATTGGAGATTAAAACATTTGATATCCACTTTTTCGAAGTTTTTTAATTATGATTCCTGCTAAAGCAGCACCTACTAATCCAGTAGATAGAATAAACACATCTGCGTGTCCTAAATGCGATACACTTGTCCCAAATGAAGAAAATGTTTCTTTTGGCTTTGAAAAATAGTCCCATACACTCGCTTTATTAATAATAAGCATACAAATAATCGGATATACAATAACCATTACCCACGTAGCTCGCAAAATCATGTTGAGTAAAAATCCAATTCCAAAAAATAAAATAAAGAACAACATCATTGAAATAAGTAGTACCGGTATACTCACTTCTTCTCCCTCTCCTTCGCATACGCCGTAAACACATGATAAGCCGTATAACCAAATTGCTCTCCTGGATTTAATGTTTTGTCCATTTCAAAATGCGACTCTGCTCTTCCTTCTAATAAATATTTGATGAGTACAGAAGTATTTTGATCATCTGCAATATTTTCTGGATGTAAAAAAGCTACTTCCGACAATTCTTTCTCCTGTACGATAACGTCTTCTCCCTCTGGCTCTAGAAGAAAAATAATCATATTATCACTAATTTCATTATGAATAACACCTGAGCGAATACCAATAATCCCCTTTACATGAGCAACAATGCCTGTCTCTTCCAAAATTTCACGTTTCACAGCTTCATCAACAGTCTCGCCTTCATTAACAAAACCAGCAGGTAAAGACCATTGCCCTTTCAATCCACCGTATTTTTTCTTAACGAATAGCCATCTCCCATCTTCTGTAGCTACTAAGCCACTGACAGCTAACCACACTTTCCCTCGCTTCCCCATGATATAACCTCCTCCATCAAAACGAACAGAATATTCTTTCTTTTTTATATATTATACTATATTTTCAATACGAAAAAAGCAGAAACAGCTCATAGCCGTTTCTGCTTTTTCTACTATATATTAAAAGAACTTCAATTTACCTTTTTTAAGAACTAATAAAGGTCCGCCTAGTAAGAATAAGTAACGGTTGTCGATTACTTTCTTCATGAATGAAGCTTTCCAACCTGTTAACTTTTTACCCATAACAACGCCCATTGCATCGTCATGACCTAATGAACATACAGATCCTTTATTATCAAATGCGAACTTTTTCATTTCACCTTTGCCACGAACTAACACAGTTAAATTGTGTGCAATATTATAACCTTCTTGAATTGCAATCTGTGCTGTTGGTGGGTATGGACGGTTAATCTCTTCGTTGATGATTAACGCTGCATCACCAACCATGAATACATCTTCATGACCTGGAGCGTGCATGTACTCATCCACTTTAATACGTCCGCGCATTGCTTCAAATCCAGACTCTTCCACAATACCATTACCACGAACACCTGCAGCCCAAACTACAGTTTCAGATTTAAGAAGTTCAGCATCATCACCGTTGGCAACGATAATACCTTCTTCAGTTGCTTCCTTAATTGCTGTACCGATGCGGAATTCTACACCTTTTTTCTCAAGTTGTTTTACAGCGTACTCTACTAATGCTGGATCGAAACCAGGAAGTGCTGTTGGAGCAGCTTCTACACAGATGATACGTGCTTTTTCACGTGGAACATCGTACTCTTTGCAAAGTTCAGGAATACGATTTGCAAGCTCACCTACGTACTCGATACCAGTAAATCCAGCGCCACCAACAACGATTGTTACTAACTCATCACGTTTTTCAGTCGCATATTGAGCGAATTTTTCTTCCATATGCTCACGAATTTGACGAGTTGCATTAATGTTAGTGATTGAGAATGCATGCTCTTTTAATCCTTTAATTCCGAACGTTTCTGATTCGAAACCAAGACCGATTACTAAGTAATCATACTCTAATTCACCATCTTTTAAGATAATACGTTTTTCAGCAGCTTTAATCTCTACTACTGTATCTTGTACAAAGTTCACTTTATTTGTATCGATAACGTCTTGAATATCTAGACAGATTTTATCATCTTGTAATGTACCAGCTGCACTCTCATGTAACCAAGTTGCTTGGTAGTGATAGCTGTTGTTGTTTACTAACGTAATTTCAGCTTCACTTACAGATAATGTTTTTTGCAGACGAACAGTCGTAATCATCCCGCCATAACCTGCACCTAAAACTACGATTTTTGGAGTCTTCACTAAATCACAACCCTTTTCTTTATATAATAGTAATAAAAAATAATACCAAGTACTAAAAACTCTATTTGTCAAGAATGTGGAATTTATCACATTCTATATCATAACAAAACGCAGTCAAAAAATCGTACGAAATTTGTCATAGAAATTTAACATAATACTTCCCTATATTAGTCGGTTTCATTCCATAATTCAAGCACCTAGAGAATTATCGATATTTTAAAATAACATAGCGTTTTCAAGGGTTTTTTAGCCTTTTTTTCATGTATTTTCCTTCCGTTGTATTTTATACGATTCTAAAACATCTATACGCAAACTTACTTATTATTCAGTCGTTTTCAGAAGTATTATTAACTGAAATATGCTATCATTTATTTGAAAGTGTCATCATTTGCAGGATTTTCGTGTACATATGAACAATATATGAAATCAATATTAAAATTCCATCTATAGGGGGAATGAAAGTGACAGAAAATCAAAAAGTTTACGACATAACGATTATTGGTGGTGGCCCAACAGGACTATTCACTGCATTTTATGGCGGAATGAGACAAGCAAGTGTAAAAATCATTGAAAGCTTACCTCAACTTGGAGGGCAATTATCCGCACTATATCCCGAAAAATATATTTATGATGTAGCTGGATTCCCAAAAGTGCGTGCACAAGAGTTAGTTGATAACTTAAAAGAGCAAATGAAAAAGTTCGATCCAACTATTTGCTTAGAAGAAGCTGTTGATACGCTTGAAAAACAAGCTGACGGTATATTTAAACTTGTTACAAATAAACAAACTCACTACTCTAAATCTGTCATCATTACTGCTGGCAATGGTGCTTTCCAACCACGCCGCTTAGAATTAGAAGGCACAGCAAAATACGAAAAGAAAAACTTACATTATTTCGTTGATGATATGAATAAATTTGCTGGAAAACGCGTCGTTGTATTCGGCGGCGGTGACTCAGCAGTAGATTGGACAATGATGTTAGAACCGATTGCGGACAAAGTTACAATTGCTCATCGCCGCGATAAATTCCGTGCACATGAACATAGCGTAGAAAGCTTAATGAATTCCCGTGCAGAAGTAAGCACACCTTACGTTCCAGTTGAACTTATCGGTGATGATACTATTGAACAAGTTGTTCTTCAGCACGTAAAAACAGAAGAAAAAATTATCATCGATGTTGATGACGTAATCGTAAACTACGGCTTCGTTTCTTCACTTGGTCCAATTAAAAATTGGGGCTTAGATATTCAAAAAAACAGCATCCTCGTGAACTCAAAAATGGAAACAAATATTCCTGGCATTTACGCTGCTGGTGACATTTGTACATATGAAGGAAAAGTAAAACTCATTGCTTGCGGCTTTGGTGAAGCACCGACAGCAGTAAACAATGCAAAAGCTTACTTCGATCCAAACGCAAAACTTCAACCAATGCATAGCTCAAGTATGTTTTAATATAGAAATGAAAAGAGCTCCTTTTACATGAAAGGAGTTCTTTTCATACTCTCTCTTTTTCCTAACTAAAATACATCGCAATTTGATAAAAAACACTACTTCTTTCCAAAATATGTTACAATAAAACAGAACGTACGTTTCGTTTAATAAAGGGAGGTTTTATTAATGAAAGAACCTATTATCGTAAAAAAAGAAGCTTTCCAAGCAATCGGTGTTTCTATTACAACTACAAACGAAAAAGAAGCATCAAATGAAGGAAAGATTCCGGTGCTTTGGAATCGCTACTTCCAAGAACAAATCATGCATCAAATTCCAAATCAACAAACAAAAGAAACATTCGCTTTCTACTCAAACTACGAATCGGATGAAACTGGTACATATCAATTTACTATCGGCATGCCTGTTTCTTCATTAGAAGAAGTTCCTGAAAATATGACAACCTTAACAATACCTGCTGCTACGTATGCGGTATTTACAACGAGAAAAGGTCCTGTGTCTGAAGTCATTTGTGAAACTTGGGAATATATTTGGCAATGGTCGAAAGAAAACAAACGTGCTTTTACAACAGACTTTGAGCTTTATGACGAAAATGCAGTAGATCCAAATAACGTACAAGTGGATATTTATATTGCTTTAGCGTGAATGACAAAAAAGAAGATACCCTTTGGTATCTTCTTTTTTGTCGTTAAATAGCCACTGTGCAAATTCATTATTATTGTCTACAATGAGAAAGTGCAGTATAGAAATATTAGAAACTGTATAAAGTGAAACTATACTCAGTGGGGGTTTTGTTCATCCCCCACTGAGTATTAGCCTTCACCAATCGGGCGTTTACGGGCAGCCCGACTCCCGCCTAACTTCTTTGCTCTAGCCAAATTTTGAGGTGGGAGTTTTACTGCCCGTTAACGCGGGATAAAACGATTGTTAATAGGTTTTTCAGTCTAAAATCGGTACATAGAAAGGAAGCAATATGGAGGAACTACAACAAAATAAATCTGCTTTAGAAGGAAGCGGAAAACCGTTATTAAAAAATACGAATTTCCTTTTTCTTTGGGCAGCTACTCTCTTTTCAAGCTTTGCTTTAGCCTTTTTTACTTTTTCACAAACATGGTACATAGCAAAAACATTAAACCTTGAGGCTTCACTCGGTATTGTTTTCGTGGCTCTTAGTGTTCCAAGGCTCATCTTTATGATTATCGGCGGAGCATTAGCTGATAAATTCCCGAAAAAAAATATCATGTTTTACTCTAATATTATTCGCGCTATTCTTGTCGCAACTATTCTCACCTGGTTCATCGTCGGTGATGTAACACTATATACATTTGCTTTATTCGCATTGTTCTTCGGACTTGCTGACGCTTTCTTCTGGTCAGCAGATGGATCTATTCTGCCTGAACTTGTAGAAAAGAGCCGTTTAACACAAGCAAATTCACTTACTCAAATGACAAACCAAGCATCTGTCATTTTAGGACCTGTACTTGGCGGTATTCTCATTAAATTTACGAACTATGAAACAATTTTTTCAATTACAATCCTGCTACTCATTATCGCTGCAATACTCGTTCAAAAAATACAATTTACCGTACCCGAAAAAAATGAAACAGATAAAGGCATGTTTACTTCTATTAAAGAGGGAATTTTATATGTAAAAGAATCACCATTTCTTTCAACTTTCCTTATATGTAGCGCCTTTTTAAACTTATTTTTAATCGGCCCAATGCAAGTAGGATTTCCGCTCTTCGTAAAAAACGTTCTGCACGGTGATTCACTTCAGTTTAGTTACTTAGAAGCGTCTGTTGGCGGCGGGATGGCGATAGGAGCTGTCATTGTCGGATTAAAAAATATTAATCGTAGACGTGGACTATTTTGCATTATCATGATGCTACTGTCTGGTGTATTCTTCCTAGCCATCAATTTTAGCACCGTACTTTGGCAAGCGTTATTAGCTGGAATGTTTTACGGTATTACAATCGCAATGGCAATTGTTCCACTTATGGCGATGATTCAGTCGACAGTAAAAGAAGAAATGATGGGACGCGTAATGAGCCTACTCATGCTTTCATCGATGGGATTCATTCCGCTCTCTTACGCATTTACATCGCTTGCACTTGGAATCGGCATTCCAATTGTAACGGTTATGAAAAGCGGTGCAATCGCTGTTATCGTCTTTGTACTATTTGTAGCAATTCGTGTTCCAGTTGTAAGAAAGTTCGATTAGCTCTTAGAGTCATGTATTATATGCATGACTCTTTTTTAAATGGATCGAATAACGGTATTCCCTTACTTCTCCTTAATGCCGCTCCCCACTCTAATCCAATTTCTAAAAATAAATCTCGCATCGTACTATACAATAGTGCTCCAACATCTTTACGAATTTCTCCGTACTTATACGCTCTCACAACACTTTTCACCCGCCAAATTAAATTTCCATACGCTTCTTCATCAGCTAATATCCCCTCTAATAAAGCACCTTGCTCTAGTAATCCGCTCTTTTTATAAGCAAGTTCCACCTTACTCCAAAATATATTAATCTTCTTCGGATTACTCGTCATCGGCACCAGTGCGTATATAAAAGGCTTCGGTATATCGTGACGACAATACGTTTCATCAAGCTCGTACGTTACTTTTCTTTTCTCTTTTATTTGTGGAATGTTTTTAGAAAGAATTGTTTCCCCCTCATTTTTTTGCTCGTTTCCACTACAGCCATCTGTACGATCATCACTTTCACATGCGGACATTTTCATACGGTCATCCATGCGGTCAATTGCAGATTTAAGAAATACATATAAGTTTGCACTATATCCCCCGCGCTTATATCTTTCTTTTGTTGCAATACGTTTTATAATCCCTAGTTCTTCTAACTTTGCAATCGAGCGGCGTACCGTACGAATACTCTTTCCAACATTTGTAGCAATCGTCTCCATTAATGGACAAGCAACACCAACTGTTTTTTGTTTCTCATTCACCGCATACTTTCCTAAAAAATGAATAATGATAGAATCCGTTTTATTCAATTGAAATCGATAGCACTTCAAAACTTGTTTTTGATATGTATTAAACTCTTCTTTACTTCGAAATTGACTATATGGTTTCATTAAATTATATAAGCTTCCCATTTTTATCACCTCACTTATAGGTAAGAAATAGGAAGAGAAATTGGCGTGATATTTAATATTTTTTATCCCGCATTAACGGGCAGTAAGACTCCCACCTCCAGATTCGGCGAATGCGAGGAGGTTAGGTGGGAGATCAACTGCCCGTAAAAGCCCGATTGGTTCAACTAATAATCAGTGGGGGATGGACAAAACCCCCACTGATTAAATTTTCACTTTATTGGAGATGAAAATATGATTGTAATTAGTGCTTGTTTAGGTGGTATCGCTTGTCGTTATGACGGTAACGATAATCTCGTTTCACAAATAGAAGAGTTATTACAAAGGGAAGACACCATCCTCGTTTGTCCCGAAGTATTAGGCGGTTTACCAACACCACGCCCTTCTGCTGAAATTATCGGCGGTAATGGCGATGATGTTTTAGATGGAAAAGCAAAAGTAATGACGAAAGAAGGACAAGATGTCACGGAAGCTTTCGTGCGTGGTGCTTATAAAGCATTAGAACAAATAAAAGATTTAAACCCAGAATATATAATTTTAAAAGAACGCAGTCCATCTTGTGGTAGTTCTACTATTTACACAGGGGAATTTAACGGCAATAAACAAACTGGTTATGGAGTGACAACTGCTTTATTTAAAAGACACGGATTTAAAGTCATTTCAGAAGAGGATTTTGAAAGTAAAAAAAGGAATTGACCCTGTTCGTCAATTCCTTTTACATCTGTCTTATTTCACACCTAATTTTTCTTTCACTTTCGCAGGAAGCTCGTCCTTTTTCACTTCTTCCCAAGCAGTTACACCTTTTTCATCTGAGTGGAATACACGCAAAAATGCTTCTTTACGAAGATTTTTCGCAGCGGTAAATTCCATTTCTTTTTCTTTACCATCCTTATCAAATGCAGGTAGCTTATACTCGAATGATTTGTGCGGCTGACCACTATCAGCTTTTTCATTCTTTTCGATTCCATCAGTAGTAATTTGAACGTAGTACTCATCTTTACCCATACGGTTTAAATCACAGCCAACTAATAGACTTGCAAATACAACTAAAATACTAAAAAGTGCAATATATCTTTTCAATTCCTTCACCTCATATGTTTTTCTTATATTGTTATCTTAAGGCCTTCGCTTTAAAGAAGAAATTCAAAAACATGACATAAACATTACACTTTTGTAAGATAGTAAATTAAAACTTTAATCAGTGTTTTTTCATTGAAAACGTTATTGACACTCATCTAGCCTAGTCATGACAATCTATTAACGCCAATAACGTCTTCCACGCCAATTTTTCCACTTGTCACGAATCTTATCACGTAATTTCCTTATACCGCTTATTACACCCTCTATTACGCACTCTATTATGATATCTATTACAATGTAACTTACAAATTTAGTTATAGGTTTAATCACATATCTCCCTACGAATTCAAAAACATCGTCAATCTTGCGTCCCCTCCCGCTCGTACAAAAAACTGCTACTTCCCATTCTTTTTGCGCAATCTACGTTCTGTTACAACCGCTGCGCCTACTGCAGTAGCTATCAACAAAAATAGTACGGCGATAGCGTCCACAATGAGGCTATTGAATTTGGACAAAACCCCAACAAATACTAACGCTATCGTTAATACTGCTAGCATAATTATCGTTATCTTATCTTCGTTCATCATTGTCCTCTCCGATTACTCACGGTTCTCTCTCCAAGACTTTATAAAGCCACCGACAACTTTACTGCAATTGTTCCCGTAATTAATTTATTATCGTTGTAATCCATCTTCTACTACCTGCGTAACAGTTCCATTTGGTTCGAAGATTACACGTAATGTTCCTTCGCCGCCATAACCGGTATAGCCGTATACTGAATACGATTTATATTTCTCAATCATACGTGGCTGTCCAATCGCAGCTTTTACTTGATTCGCAGGCATACCTTTTTTGATTTTCAAATAGTGATTATAGTCTACTTCCGCCGAATCGTTATTTACATCTTTATACCACGGTACGCGGTCGTTTTTTTCTTCATATTCCTTTACAGGCTCTTCACTGCTTTTCGTAGATACCGGACTCTCTTTATCCGCATCCCTTATAGCAGTGCGTTCAATATTCACAACGTAACCATATGTATTTAATTCAACCATAATTTCATATGTACCATCCGTATCCTTTTCAGTATAAAACACGCGTTTTTCCTTGTTATTATAATGTTTTATGTTCTCACCACCGTAGTTAATCTTGTTAAGGATATCCGTATATGTCATGCCTTCCTCAATCTTTTCGGCTTCGTCACGAGAAATATAACGCTTCTGTGACGATGTAGCGTCCTCATATTTAATGCTGTCACGTTCACTCGTAGTCATAGGGGTTTCCTTCTGTTCTTTTAGTACTTCCGCTTCCGATTTCACTTGTTGCTTTGCTCCCGCTTTTGTTAACACGTCTGTATCGTTAGAACAAGCTCCAAATATTGATGCTGTAACCAACGTCATCCCTAATACCAGTACTTTCTTAAATGACTTCATTGTAATTCCTCCGGTAGTTTTTAATTTCTAGTAATCAGCGTATTTTAATTAATATGGAACGAGTCAGTTCTATACAATTTGATATGGCCTGCACCTTCATGCATCCTCTTTAGCCTTCTTCTTGCATATATTCGTTATCTTTGTCATGCTCTTTTTCTTTTTAGCGCAAAAGAAAAGACCTTCCTAACGATTTGGTTTCATCGCTAAGAAGGTCTTTATATGCAACCTACCCATTCAATTTCCACTTAGAATAAAGGGATGAAAAAACTTAGCAATCTTCTGGCTTACCAGCATTCGACGCTGTACGGAAAGATGATCCGCATCCACATGATGCGATCGCGTTTGGATTGTCGATTGTGAATCCGCCGCCAAGCATAGATTGCTTATAGTCAACTTTCACTCCCTTTACAATCGGAGCACTTTCTTTATCGATAACAAATTCAACACCGAAAAACTCAAGAACTGTGTCGTCTTCTTTTGGTTCTACTTCAAATCCTAAGCCGTAAGAAAGACCACTACATCCGCCGCCATGTACAGCAAGGCGCACGTACTTCTCTCCATCTTCAGCATCTTTTAACATATCTTTAATTTGAAAAGCTGCTTGTTCTGTTACTTCAATCATGAAATACACCATCCTTTCTGTTCTCATTCTATTATACATCTTTACGCTTCTATCTTGTACTCATACACTCCGCGGCAAATTATTTCCGCAGGTCCTTTCATTAATACATTTCCTTCTTCTGTCCATGCGATCATTAAGTCGCCGCCTGCTAAGTGAACCGTAATTTCTTTACCGTGTTCCATTTTCCCATTTAAAATTGCCGCAACGACAGCTGCGCATGCTCCTGTCCCGCAAGCTTGTGTTACACCAGATCCTCGTTCCCAAACGCGAAAATTCATCTCTTCATCATTCAAAATCTCGATGAATTCAACATTCACTCGCTCTGGGAACATTTCATGCGTCTCAAGAACCGGTCCTAACGTTGTAAGAGGCGCTTTTTCTACATCATCAACAAAAATAACCGCATGTGGATTCCCCATTGAAACAGCTGTAAATGCATAACGGTGATTATTGTATAAGAAGTTTTCACGAATAAATGGTGTTTCTCCTTCACCAAGCATCGGTATCTCTTCACGTGTTAAACGAGGTGCTCCCATGTCGATTTTCGCTAATGTAACTTTGTCATCTTCTACCGTTACTTCTGCCGTAACAATGCCCGCTAACGTTTCAATTGTGAAAACTTTACCTTCTACTAGTTTATGCTCATACGCATATTTCGCTACGCAGCGTAAACCATTTCCACAGCTCTTTCCTTCTGAGCCATCGTTATTAAACATGCGCATTTTTACTGGTGCCACGTCAGAAGGACAAATTAAAATCATTCCATCTGCACCAATACCAGTATTAATATTTGAAACCTTTTCCGCTACAATTGCTAAATCTTCTTCTCTAATTTGTTCCTCAAACATATTTACATATATATAACTATTTCCAAGACCATGCATTTTTGTAAAAGAAAATTGGCTCATTTTTATTCACTCCAAAAATAATTTATTATTTCAAGTATAAAATGCATGCTTTTAGAACACAATATGAATGTCCCCCGTTTCTCATATTTGACAGTGTTTTGGCAATAGGCCGTTCTTACACAAATCGTGTAAGAAAAAAGCCCTTCTAAAAGGGCTTTTTTTTTTCGAAATAAACACTCCTAATAAAGTGAAACTTTAATCAGTGGGGGACGGGCAACAGGGCTTCAACCTAACTTCTTTGCTTCAGCTGAATTTTGAGGTGGGAGTCTTACTGCCCGCAAATAGCGGGATAAATGAAAAAAGAAAAACGTTGCCTGTTTGCAACGCTTTAAAACATTGGATTTTCATCCATATAATCATATACATTATTTACAAGTTCTTCTACTGTTGCACCTTGTACCACTTCACCATTTACAAGTGCAAATGGACCTTCAAAACAGATGCCACAATATCCTAAACAACCATATTCCATTACGTCTAAATTAGGATCTTTTTCTAATTTTTCTAAAGCTGCTTGCGAACCGCTTGCAAGGTTACCTACACAAAATTCGATTAATGGTTTAATCAAAACTCTCTCCCCCCTGTATCTCTAAACAAATTACCATTTACTTTATATGGTATGTGCATACCTAATTTGCGAAACGGATAAGTAACCCTCTCTACTTGTTACCATTCCACTTTATTTATAAGAAGAAAACTAAGCTGTTTCTTGTTGTTTTCGTTATATATTCTAAACTATTTAGTTACTTCACTATTTCACTTCATAATAGATGGTCTTCTTTATATAACATACTACTCATAATGAAATAGTAAATAGTAACTAGAAAATGAAAACCACTTACTTTACTTTTCTTCTTATTGTACAACAGAGTATTCATTCATGCATTGTTATTTGTTCACAAATTCGATATAATTTGATTGTGTAAAGTCAAAATATTTTATTAATATAAAATTGTATGATTAGGGGATATTTCAACAGAAAAGGGGTAATCCATCATGAAACACCTCGTACTACTAGGTGGTGGCTACGGTGGAATGAGAATTCTGCAGCGGCTACTTCCAAGCAACCAACTTCCAGATGATGTACAAGTGACATTAATCGACAAAGTACCATATCATTGCTTTAAAACTGAATATTATGCATTAGTTGCGGGTACAATTTCAGAAACGCATATTCGCATACCGTTTCCTGAGCACCCACGTCTCAATATTCAATACGGAACAGTAACAAATATTGACCTCGAAACGAAAGCCGTTCATCTCGATGGCGGTGAAACGATTCAATATGATGATTTAATTATCGGGCTTGGCTGTGAAGATAAATATCATAACGTTCCTGGGGCAAAGGAATATACACATAGCCTACAATCAATTGAACAAACACGTAAGACATATGAACAATTAAATAGCTTAGAACCAAATGCAACAGTAGCTGTCGTTGGGGCTGGTTTAAGCGGCGTTGAAGTGGCAAGTGAACTTCGCGAAAGCCGTTCGGATTTAAAAATCTATTTATTTGATCGAAAAGATAGAATTTTATTCCCATATCCAGAGAAATTAAGTAGATACGTAGAAGAATGGTTTGTAAAACATAAAGTTACCATTATACGAAACTCTAACATTACAAAAGTGGAACCAAACATTGTATACAACCATGATGAACCACTTGAATGTGATGCAATCGTCTGGACAGCTGGTATTCAAGCAAATGAAGTTGTTCGAAACCTTCCAGTAGAACAAGATGGTAGCGGACGGGTTGTTTTAACGAAATATCACAATATTCCAAATAACGAGCACGTTTATGTCGTAGGAGATTGTGCAGCACTTCCACACGCACCATCTGCTCAACTTGCTGAAGGTCAAGGAGAACAAATTGTCCAAATATTATTAAAACGTTGGAATAATGAACCCCTTCCTGATGAACTGCCTGTTATTAAATTAAAAGGTGTTCTCGGTTCTCTCGGCAAAAAACATGGATTTGGTTTACTAGCAAACCAACCATTAATGGGACGTGTACCGAGATTATTAAAATCCGGTCTTCTTTGGATGTACAAATATCATAACGGTTAATACTTTAAAGGCTGCCTACATAGTAGACAGCCTTTTTCTATTCATTTTTTGTAACTACTCAGTCATTCTATGAAAAACCGACAAAAAAGCATTTTTTTAAATGGTCGAAAGGGACTGGCTATGTATAGGATCCGTCAGTGCCTTTTCCTGCCACGCGCAAAGTTTTAAAACAAAGAAAAAAGATGTTCCTTCTAAAGAGACTTTATTTTTCTATTTTTCTCTCTTTTTGATACGATATAACTAGAATCAGAAAGGAGCAATTTATGTTTATATTAAAAGACATCACATATAAAGATATTCTACACATTCCTTATTTACAGATTCAAAAAGAAAAAACAACTTGTATTATCGGTGAAAGTGGTAGTGGTAAAAGCACATTACTTCGCATGTTAAACGATTTACAATCACCAACATCTGGCACAATTGAATATAACGGAAAATCTATTTTAGATTATCCTCCCATTCAATTACGCCGTGAAGTTGTCATGCTCGGACAAACTCCGCCTATTTTTGATGGAACAATTAAAGATAATTTATTAATGGGGCTTCGATTTTCTGAAAAGCCATTTCCAAATGACGACGCCCTGCAAGGCGCATTAACGACTGTTAGCCTAGATAAAAAATTAGAAGATAACGCCTCTTCTTTATCAGGTGGCGAAAAACAAAGACTTGCTTTCGCTCGTATTATACTAATGGATCCGCCCGTCTATTTATTAGATGAACCAACTTCTGCGCTAGATGGTGACACAGAACGCCGCGTTATGAAACAATTTACTATGCTAGCAAGAGAAAAGAAAAAAACAGTTATCTTCATCACGCACTCGCAACAACTTCCAGAAGAAATCGCAGACGATATTATTGAAATTAGTAAAACAAACGGTGCAACTAGAAAGGAAGTGCTATCAATTGAAGGGCGTTATTGAACTACAAATTTGGCAACTTGCAGCTGCATATATTTTCATCCTTATTTTAATCGGGCTTGTGAAATTAAAAGGAATACCGCGTGAGAAACAAATTACAATTGCTACATTACGTATGACAATTCAGCTCGTACTAGTCGCATATGTTCTTACATACATATTTGAAAATAGTAATCCGTTTTATACAATAGCTCTCATTACTTCTATTACTACCTTTGCGATTTTCAATATTTATAAACGAGTTAATATTCCAATGTCAAAAGAATTAAAACGAGTAGCTGCCCTCTCCATGATTGCTGGATCAATTGGCCCTCTTCTACTATTTATCTTTGTCATTATCGGACATGATCCTTGGTATGCTCCGCAGTATATCGTTCCTATTGCCGGCATGCTAATCGGTAATGCTATGACAGGTATTTGCCTCGGGGCAAACACCTTTTTAAACAGTATGAAATCACAAAGAGACCATATTGAAGGTGCACTTATGCTTGGCGCAACTCCAAAACAAGCAGCTGCTCCGCTCATACGGGACGCTTTCGATTCTGCTATTTTACCAACAATTAATTCCATGGTCGGAATGGGAATTATAAGTCTTCCAGGCATGATGACAGGACAAATTTTATCCGGTGTATCACCATTTACAGCTATCCAATATCAAATTGCGATTATACTTGGCATTTCTGGAAGTACAGCTTTCTCTGTTATTATCTTCTTACAGCTTGGGTATAAAACGTTCTTTAATAAGCGGTGCCAGTTGAAAGAAGTTGAAGTACAATCATAAAAAAGACGCTCTGCAAGTTACTTACAGAGCGTCTTTTTTCTTTGCTAATCTTACGCTTTCTTAACGAACTGTGATTTTAACTTCATAGCTCCGAAACCGTCGATTTTGCAATCAATATCGTGATCTCCCTCAACTAGACGGATACTCTTTACTTTCGTACCAATCTTTACAACTGAAGAAGTTCCTTTTACTTTTAAATCTTTAATTACAGTAACAGCATCGCCATCTTGAAGAACGTTTCCGTTCGCATCTTTTACAACTTTTGCACCATCATTACTTTCAGCTTCCGCTTCTTGACCCCACTCATGGGCACATTCTGGACATACGAAAAGAGCGCCATCCTCATACGTATATTCTGAATTACATTTTGGACAATTTGGTAAAGTAGCCATAAATTCATTTCCTCCGTTCATTATTTATACGTAAAAATCAAATCGAATTTTTACATGTCGATAAATAAAATTTGTATAGCATTTCTTTATACTGCCATAGTCTCACGTTATTGACAAGCCTACCTCAAATTCTCATTTTTTATTGTATTTTACAAAATTTCAATTAGTATGGCGTTTGTTTACTAATGTTTTTCTCTTCTTGTTACATATCCTTTCTCATAAATAAAAAGAAGAATCTTCATTAGACTCTTCTTTTTGCGATACATCATTATCTATTTATATTAATACCAGGCATTTTCTTCAATATAAAATTGATACTCTTCTGCTTCTTCTTCATTTAACTTTTTATCGTTTAAATAAATTTCTTTCCATTCAAATCTCTGTTTATCTAAATACACAGCGAACTTAACCTTTACATCCTTTTTTTCCTCATAATCATAACCAGTAAATTCTACTATATCAAAACGTCCTTCTTTTTTTACATACGTCCATTTTGGATCATCAGTAAAAACTTCCAATGTAATCCCTTCATCACTTAAACGAACTACATCTTTTATATTTGGTTCCGTCGGTAAATACGATAACCCATAACCAGCTGCACCAAATACTACAAATAATAACGCATTTAATCCAAGCATAATCCCAACATGAGTGCCACCCTTTGTTTGGAAGTAATAATTGTGTTGTGCATCAGATAACTCTTTTGCCTTATGTAAAACACGAACTGTATGCTTGTAATATAAACGATTCCCTTGCCATCCAGTAAATAGCATAGTTCCGAAATAAACAATAAAATCGATCCACATCGGGATATCTATAAAAACAGAGGTAATTAAAGTAGGAACTCCTACTAATGCAATAATAATAAATAATTTATACATTTTGCGATAAGCTAACCACAATACTGGGAAGAAAAAGGCTATCCAGTTCCAACTATTTCCCTTCTCGGGATCTTTTGCTTTCCCCCACTTAAAGTCGTAATATGCAGTATTATTTCTCACAACTTTATGTAACTCTTTAGGAGCTATCGCTTCCTGTAAAACAGTGTCCTTCACGTACATCATCCTTCTCTTATTTCTATATAACTTTATTGTATATCTATAAAAAGAAGGAATCTAACAAAAAATAGTTATATTTCATAAAAATGAACAAAAATCGAATACATTCCGACAATTATCCATTCTATATTCCATTTTACTATTAAATATATTAGAATACTCATATATAAGACATTTAATACACTATGTTAAACATCTTGTATATTCGCAAAAAAGGATGTATCAAAATCATTTTGACACACCCTTCTCCTATTAAACTACTATTGTAATATGACCTAGCCTAAAATCTCGACTTAAGAGACTTCACAAATTAGCTCTCTACTATTTCAAACATATTTCCACTTACACAACTATCCCACATTACCCTTCACTTTCTCAATAACATCTTCTATACGCTTAGCTATACATTCTGGCTCCCAATCTCCCTCACCATGCATAGCTGTATAAACCGGACAATTCTCATCATTACTATCTACAAAGATCGGGTCTCCGAGATAAGAATCTATCCCAATTACAATCCACCCGTCTTTCCAATCTCCCTCTTCATTTCCGACTAAGCTTTGCCCTCCCTCATCAAAGTTATAACCAAGTTGTCCTTCTTCTATTTCTTCACTATTAAATAATTCGATTGTCATAGGTTCAAATTCACACTCTAACTCAATTTCATTATCCTCAGCGCGATCTACATGTGCTAAAAGTTGTTTAATTTTATTGTGGTTAATCATAATATCTTCTCCATTAGATCTTTTAAAAATTTAATTTTATTCATAATAAGCTGCTGCAAGCAACATCTGGGCAATAAACTTCCATGGAATATTTTCTGGAAGCTTCTCCCCTTGATTTATATAAACACCTTCATAAGCACCTAACCAACCATGTAATGCCTCTAAATAAGTCTCTACCTCTATATTCTCCCACTCATCTTGATTCACTTTGAAATCCTTTTGAAGATATACAAGAAACTTCAACAAGTCTTCCTTAGAATTTACATGATCAAGGTATTCAAATACATCCATATTCATTCCCCCTTTCTATTGCTCGTCATTTAAACTAACTATAATATATGAAATAAGATTCTTAAAACTCTTATTTGAGGTGACCAAATATAAAGACTACACTTTGGGCAGAAGATGACTATTTAAAATTAGCACCTATTAACGACGAACTAATAAAAAAAGCAGAAGAAGTACTAAACGTAAAGCTCCCAGAATCGTACATAAATCTTCTAAAAGAACAAAACGGAGGAACTCTTCGATTAGATGCTCATCCTACTTCAGAGCCAAATTCTTGGGCAGACGATCACGTTAATGTTTCTGGATTATATGGCATTTCTTTTGATGAAAATGAATCTAGTATTTTAGAGAGCCATTATTTAATTCAGGAATGGGACATGCCTGAGAATATCGTGCTTTTATCTGGTGACGGACATACGTGGATTGCACTAGACTATCGAAACGTAGCTGAAAATCCTCCAGTTATATTTATCGATAATGAGTTTGAGGAAATTATTGAATTAGCACCTAATTTTGAAAGCTTCTTACAAAACTTAACTACATACAATTATGATGAAGATGAAGAGTAAACCTATCTCTAAAGGAGTGCGCAATAGTGCAAGATTTCATTATAAAGTGAAACTTTAATCAGTGGGGGTTTTGTTCATCCACCACTGATTATTAGCCTTCACCAATCGGGCTTTTACGGGCAGTTGATCTCCCATCTAACTTCTTTGCTCCAGCCGAATTTTGAAGTGAGAGTCTTACTGCCCGTTAATGCGGGATAAACATCAAAAAGAACAGTCTATTGCATAATGTTTCACATGAAACTATCCATATTTTAGATTATCTTTCGACTTCTCATTCCTTGCAAAGTACTTTTTCATTATATAAAAATAGTAAAAGCATCCTTTATATGAAGGATGCTTTTACTATTCACCTACCACTTCCCCCTACACTCTTCAATCAAACACAGCAAATACCTCTTCGTCATATCAGCCCTCCTCCAAATAGAGAGCTTGCGCTTTCCCTTTGGATTATTTCGCATTCGCTCTACCTCTTTTAATAAAGGCTCCCATTCTTTCGCTGAACGTTCTAATAAGTATTGTAATCCTCCATCTTTTGAAACAATTGTTTTATGATCTAACGTATATAAAATGCGTCCCATCGTAACGACAGCTGATTCTACCCACTCTTCTATGAAAAATAAATATGGTTGCTTCGCTTTTTCACTCCAGTACTGTTCTACGTTGTATTTCATCGTATTTACTACATCATCCCACCTTATTTGAAAGGAAAGGTCTTCTACTTCTTTCCCGCTAACTGTAATACCTTGATTTTTCAATGTCCACCATGTGACCGCGTTAATATCCCAATGACCAATATCAGCCTTACCATCTGCACAATACACGTACTCATTCATTTCATCATTGTATTTCCCTAAATCAGCAAGCGGAATATACATACCATCCATTCTTTTACCTAACGTACTTTTACTATTTTTTTTATGCAGTTCTATAATTTGTTGTTTTTCAGCTTCATTCACGGAATCACTTATTACCGTAACAAAGTCAACATCGCTCGTTTCTATCTGAAATGCTCCTAGCGCGATTGATCCGTAAATATATACCCCGACTATTTTTTCATCCGAAAAAATTTCTTTTAATTCTACTATGTACTGCTCCATTAATTGCTTTACTTCTTCTGGTAAAGCATGTTTTATTCCATTCTCCACATCTATCCCTCCAATAAAAAAAGCCTTCGCAAATTCGCAAAGGCTTCCTGCTTTATAAATATTTCTCGATTTCTTCGTAAACATCCTTCAAACGAGGATTTCCTTCTCCAACAATTTCTCCATTTACAAGAACGACCGGATAAAATAGATCTTCTTCCACTACGCGCTCTGCGAATGCTTTTTTATCTTCATCTTCTTGTTCTTCTTGAAAATCAATATACTCGAAATTAAATTTATTTTCTTGTCCTTCATATTTACGACCAATCGCCGCTTGTAACCACTCAAACGTTTCTGTTGAAGATGGCATTCCAACGCAGCTCGCACAAATTACTTTCGTCCCATACACTTGCACATTAACCATTTCTTCTCCCCCACTTCTTGTTTCAACAGTATATTCAGATGTCTTAGTACATAAGCACATCATTTTACAAACTTATTCCCTACCCCTATACTGAAAAAACACGTTGTAAACATGATAAAAAATTTCGACAATAAAACAAGAACAGAAAAAATAGATTTTCCCCTCTATCTTGATTATAATAAAACTGATGAAAGGAGTCGATAAAAATGGAAAACCCACATATGCAAGAACAAGTATTAGAAGTATTAGATAAATTACGTCCATTCTTACTTCGCGATGGCGGAGACGTTGAATTAGTAGACATTGAAGAAGGTATCGTAAAATTACGCCTTATGGGTGCTTGCGGAAGCTGCCCAAGTTCTACAATCACACTAAAAGCTGGTATCGAACGCGCACTACTTGAAGAAGTACCAGGCGTTATTGAAGTAGAACAAGTATTTTAATCTAAAAGCAGAAGCGGCTCGTTCAGAATCGCTTCCTAGAAAGAGACCCAAATGGGTCTCTTTTTTTATTCAAATAACACTTCCCCTTTAACATCATAAAACAAAATTGGAAATCCTTCTCAAAAAGTGCGATAATTAATACTATAGAATCGTTCACACATATACAGAAAAAAACATAGGGGGACGACACATGCCAAGAATGGGGAACACTTTCTTAACAATTCAAGAACTAGAAAAGAAAAAAGAGTATTTATTAGACCTTTCATCCGTTATACCAACATGGAATGCAAGTTATCAATTTTTATTTAAAGAAATCCAGCAAGAATTATTGAGTAAAGTAAATGAAAAAATCGAAAGACATCAATTCATTTTAAATATATGTGCAGATCAACAGGTAGGGGCATAATGTATTACATACAATTGTGATATATAAAAAAGAGACCTCACCCGGTCTCTTTTTTCATTTTAAGACAGCCAATCTAATTTCCTAATGCCTAACTTATCAACAGGTAAACGAAATGACTCGTAAAAATGATTCATAAATTGCTCAGTGCGCTTCACATCATGTAAAATGATTTCTAAACGGGCTCTATATATGCCTTTTTGTTCTTCGTTTCCTGTTTGATAATATCGTTCAATTGTTTCAAAGTAGTGAAGCGGGAACAGAAGCCTTGCGAATAATAAGCGCCAACCAAATGAAGAGAGCGAATAATTACGTTCATAATCTGTAATGAATTGAACTACCGTTTGCTCCCAATCTTTCTTTTTTTCTATCATCATATAGCGAATACATTCTGCTATATCTCTACTTGGGTGATCATATACCCAATCAAAAGGAAGTTTTAAACGCTTCGTTTGCTGCCATAATAAAGGTGTAAATCGTTCTTGGCAAATTGTTGCTGCGTCAGTTATTTGTGGTGTATCATCCATTTCTGTATCGACAACATATTGAATTGCATTTTCTGCAACTCCTAAGTAATACGGGAAGGATTCAATAAACAATTGATCGAATACGTCTGAAGGATGGTTCATCACTTGCGATTGCCAAAACCTTTCTAATTGGTCGAGCCTTTTTTCCCATAATGCTTTCCATTCACCAATGCGGCTTAATTGCTCAACTTCTTCTGGAAAGAATGCGCCACGTTTATGGAATATAGAAAGCTCACTTCCTAATGATGTAGCATGTCGCTCTAACATACGCATACCTTTTAATAAGCAGTAATTTTTTTCTTCTATCTCACTTACATAGTAGCCGTGTATAGTCGGAACGAAAGTCGAAACAGTTATATCCCCTTGCTGGTTCATATAATCACTGAGCTTTTTCATCTCTACAAGTACTTCTTCCTCCATTTCTCCAATTGGAACAAGTACATAAATTTTGTTGCGAATCCAAAAGCTTTTATAGGGGCCAAGGGGGATTAATTCTTTAACATGCATGTGATAATGCTCATAAATATGCTGAATCATCGCAGTCGCCACCTATGGTTTTTCTTTATATATATGAGCTTGTGCTCGCCTTTCATTCCTATGCACATGATAAAGCAACGAAACGTATACAAATACTAAAAAGAAAAAAAGGTGATAAACATGAAAGACTCAAATCAACTACAAGAAAGAGCATTACAACTATTACAAGAGCGCGGTGTAACAATTGACGATATTGCTGATCTTGTTCATTTTCTTCAAAAGAAATACCATGCAAATTTAGAGATGTCAGAATGTCGCTATAACGTTGAGCGTGTACTATCAAAACGAGAAGTACAAAACGCTCTTATTACAGGCATTGAACTTGATGTCCTTGCTGAAAAAGGAATGTTAAGTCAGCCGTTACAAGATATCGTAAAACGCGATGAAGGACTATATGGAATTGATGAAGTCATCGCACTTTCAATCGTTAACGTGTACGGGTCAATTGGCTTCACGAACTTTGGATATATCGATAAATTAAAACCAGGTATTTTAGAATACTTAAATGATAAATCAACTGGAAAGGTGCATACATTCCTTGATGATATCGTTGGCGGAATCGCTGCCGCTGCTTCAAGTCGTTTAGCGCACCGTGCTGAGCATTCGGAATAAGGGGTCTAGGCCGTCAGTTTCATACTGACGGCCTTTCATATTCCATAAGCATGAACTCTCTTCCACGGCTCAAAAAAAGAGGTCCTACTTGAAATCCAATGTTTTTATATAGCCTAATCGCTCTCTTATTGAATGTCGCTACACTCAGTCGAAACATTTTCGAATTCAATTCCTCAGTAGCAAATGCTATTCCCGCTTGAAAAAATATTTCTCCCATCCCTTTCCCTGTTAACTCTGGCTTCATTCCAAGCCCAATATCTACTACATCTTCTCCCCTATATAAATTAGCATCTCTTCCCCCTGGCACTTGTGCATTTTCTCCAAAACAAAAATAGCCGATGAATTCTCCATTCTCTCCGCAACAACCGTAATACGTTCCATCTAGCAACTCTTCTATTACTTCAGCATCTCCCGAAAAGCTATATAACGTATAGGGATTTTCATACTTCCACGTATTTATTTCTTTCGCTTCTTCTTCTGTTAACTTATGTATATCCATTCATCTCGCTCCTTATCAAATACTCTACTAATCTATATGTATTTACTCATTCATTTTCCAAACTTGATTCTCCTCTAATCGTAATATGCATAGTTACATACGCACACCCCTTTAAAAAATGCTAAAATTTATTTGAATCGCTGTTGTTACACTTCTTGATTAAGAAAGACTGTTAACCGGAAAATTAACGTCTTATCAAACTCAAGCAATTGGCACGTTTTGTCATCATGAAAGACACTCGAAAGAGTGTCTTTTTTCTATACCTGAGCAGGACCTGCTCATTTACAAAATTAATGCATAAATTAATATAACTCTTTAAACGCATTATTCCCTTTCTATATGTTGCAGCGTTCGTTGCGACATATTCGGATAATAAAAAGCACTCCAGCCAGAGTGCTTTTTACTTTCAAACAAGGAGGTTACATATATGGATAGTACTCTTGTATTTAACTTTGGTATCGGTATTGTTATCATTTTATTCGTCTTCTTTGTACTTTGTATGAGCGGGATATAATAATCTTTTATGCTGATAACTCCTTTAAAGTATCACTCAATTTAAACTTTCTTAATTGTAATGAAGCAATCATTGCTGCTCCTGCTCCGAGTATAATGCTAGCTAGTGCCAATATTAAAACTTGATTATACGGAATGATAATAACCGTTAACTCTAAGCTTGATAACACAATATAACTAAATACAATTCCACCTAAAACCCCAATACAACCAGCTATCGCTCCAAGTAAAGTGCCCTCTAATAAAACAATCCGTCTCATTTGCTTCGGAATAGCTCCTACCGCACGAATCATACTAATTTCAGCACGTCTTTCATGTAAACTTGAGACAATCGCATTCATTAACCCTATACCAGAAATAATGAAAACAATTACAACTAACAAGCGAATTAACATCATCATTTGCGATAATAACTGCTCCTGTTCTTTTAATAAATCATGGCTATTAATAACTTCTACGTTCTCTTTATTATTTGTAATTTGTTTTACTTGCTTCTTAATCTCTTCAAATGATTGATTAGAATTTGTCATAACTTGAATTGCTTCATATCCTTGCACGTGAAACTTATCACGAACCCATTGTTCATTTACGAAAATGTCTAATCCTCTTCCCCTTAATCCTTGCTCAATAATCGAAACGACTTTAATCGTTTGTTTTTCTTTCCCTTTTCCTTGTACTTCAATCGTATCATGCAACTGAATCCCTAATGTTTTAGCAGTTCTCTTCGTAACGACTCCCTCACCATCTTGTAATGGCTTATTTAAATCTTGTCCTGTAATCACTTTCGCTTTTGTTACTTTTTGATAAGCAACAATATCATTCCCCACAACTTCTATCACATCATATTCAAAATCATCTTTCCTCACATTTTCATACCACTCTTGATCCGCTTTTTTAAAATCATAATTTATAAGCTTCGCTGTAAAGTCAGTAACATTTGCTACGCTCTCTTCTACACCATCAATTTTTTTAACCTTCTCCATCCAACTAAATGGTAATACTTCAGTACTTTGCGACTCTATTGGAATTCTTATTACTAAATCAGCTGGTAAATGTTTTTGTAACCCATCTTTCATGCCTTCGTAAATAGAGTTTATATACATCGTTCCAACAAGTGCTAACATAAAACCAAATGCTAGTATAGCAACCGATACAGCTGCCTTATTTCGATAACGAATTACATTTCGGCTACTAATCGTCGTTTCAATTCGTAATATCATTTGAAGTGGTTTTGCAATCACTGGTGCTATCATCCGAATAAATAACGGAATCGCAAATAACAAACCGACCGCAAATAACAGCGCACCTATCGCACTTGGATTAAAACCGATATATCGCTCTAATACGTTACCCGCTAGTCCAATAACAGTACCAATGATTAAAATGCTACCACTAAAAGCACTCCACCTTTTTTCTTTTTTCTCATTACTAGGAAGACCTGGCCTAAGCGCTTGAACTGGTGGAATTTTTCTAACCATAAAGGCTGGTATAATAGCCCCTATGATAGACATAACAATCCCTAGTAAAAACGTAATGAGTAAAATCTCGCCTGAAATCGAGAATGATTCTTTCACTGCCCCCTCAATATTCACCCATTTATTAATAAATGATGCGGCGATTGTTTGCGTACCTGCTCCAAGAATAACTCCTGCTAGTGATCCGATTGCCCCAATACATAAAGCCTCTAATAAAACGACTAATATAATTTGATTTGGATTACTACCAAGTGCACGTAATAATGCCCATTGCTTAAATCGACTTCTGACAGATAAGAAGAAACTTCCCATTATTAAAAGGGCTACAACAAATAAGGCAATACCACCTAAACTAAAAATTAATGGCTTCATTACATTTAGTCGTTCAAATGCCTTATCTACATAAGTACGTTGGTCCACCTTTATATTTTCAATCTTTTTATGTACATCAAAAGCAATTGCTTTTTTCACATTTACATCTTGTACTTTCACTTGAACAAGATTGAATTGATTTGGTAAATTTAATTCTTTTTGAAGCCAATGGATTGGAAAATAAGCACTATGCCCCATTGACGCCATTAACGGTGGATTTAAAATACCGACAACTTTCACAGCCTTTTCACCATGCTGCGGGAATGGCAGTTTAATCGTATCTCCTACCCGTATATTTTCACGATCTGTATACCCTTTTGTCAGTGCTACTTCAGCACCTTCTTTCGGATATCGTCCTTCTAATATTTTATAAGAATGCATTTCTGGAGAATCTTGCTCAACACCCCAATAAGATGGCTTTCCCGATAGTTCTTTATAATGTGGAAAAGGATACGGTATAAGTGCTTTTGATATTTTTTCAGCATTTTCTAAGCCATCTATTCCTTTTAAACTTTCATTATTTAAATACATGTCATTTTTTATATAGCCAAATTGTAAATTATAATCTCCATACCGACTTACTACTTGTTCCTTCACACTTTGCTCTACTGATTGATTACCTAGTAATAACATCGTCGCTAACATAACACCTAAAGCTGCACCGAGGGCAATCAACATATTTCGCAACCAATTTTGTTTCATCGATTTTACCGCATACTTAATTACCCATCGCATCACCTTTACCTCCTACTTTAAAGTGACGATTCATAATCTCTTGAATTTGAGTAACTTGTTGCGGGATATTTCGAAATTTCCACCCTTTACTTTCAGTATGCTCATGAATCACCTCACCATCTAATAAGAAAACGACTTTATCAGCATGGGCCGCTACGAACGGATCGTGCGTTACAATGACAGCTGTTTGCCCTAATTCATCACATGCATTGCGAAGTGCCGCGATAATATTTTTGCTGTTTTCTGAATCTAACGCCCCTGTTGGCTCATCTGCTAATATAATAGCCGGCTCATTTGCAAAAGCTCTTGCTATCGCAACCCTTTGCTGTTGCCCACCTGATAACTGTGCTGGTAAATGCTTTTCTTTTCCTTTCAATCCAACGAGCTCTAATAAACGATTTGCTGTCACCGTTGCCTTCTTTTGCGAAACATTATCTAATAGTAAAGGCAACCCTACATTTTCCTCCGCATTAAACACTGGAATTAAATTAAACTGCTGAAAAATAAAACCGATTTTATGCCTTCTAAATAAAGCGAGCTCTTTTTCTTTTAATGTTGAAATCTCCGTACCATCAACTCGAATACTACCTACCGATGGAATATCTAATCCACCTAACAGCTGAAGTAAAGTCGTTTTACCCGATCCACTTGCCCCCATAATACAAACAAAGTCACCTTTTTGAATTTGAACATTAATATCTTTTAAGATCTTTACTTTACTATCCCCAATATCAAACGATTTTTCTAACCCTTCAATTTCAATAATATTCATCCCGATATCCCCTTTTCTCTCTATTTACCAATCTATATATTCTATTCGAAAATGCAAAATACCTACTATTTTGTATTTTTTTGTCACATACTAACATTTATATTAACCGGCAGTAAGTGCCCGATTAGTGTGAGCAAATAATCAGTGCGGGATGGACACCCCCCACCTATTAAAATTTCACTTTATTTCTCACGTCAGAAAAGTTGACTCTCGCAACGGAAGTAACCATAATAATTACACGAATATATAAAAACTATTCACATATCCACAATTAGGAGGAAGAACAATGAAACATGTGATCGTTTATGCACACCCGAATACAGAAAGCTTCAACCATGCAATTTTAGAAACTGTAAAAAGTGAATTAGAAGGAAAAGGTCATGAAGTACGCGTTCGTGATTTATACGAATTAAACTTCAATCCAGTATTAGGTGCTTCCGATTTCATCTCATTTTCCCAAGGAAACACACCAGAAGATATTAAAGAAGAACAAAAGCATATCTCTTGGGCTGATAGTATTACATTCATTTACCCAGTTTGGTGGGCGGGTCTTCCTGCTATTTTAAAAGGATACGTTGACCGTGTATTTAGCCACGGCTTCGCTTATGCTTACGGTGAGAATGGTATTGAAAAGTTATTAAGCAGTAAAAAAGGATTGTTATTATCTACGATGGGAAATTCGAAAGAAGTATACACAGCAGGCGGTATGTTTGATGCAATGAAAAAAACAACTGATGCTGGTATTTTTGAATTTACAGGCATTGAAACACTGGAACATACATTCTACACAAGTGTTCCTTCTGTGGATGACAGTGTGCGTAAACAATATCTTGAAGAAGTTAAAGACGTAGTGAATCGTGCGTTTTAATAAAAAAACTCCGGTTATAACAACCGGAGTTTTTATTTCATCATCAATTTCGGAATATATCTTTGAAGAATGCTTTCTAATTCATTCATATCTTCCTGTCTAATAAGTAAATTCACATTATCATTCATTTTTTCTCGCCCGCGATATAAAAATATATTTTCTTTTGGATTTTCCCATGTTGATGTTTTATAGCCTTTTAATTCTTCGTATGAATAATAGTTCAATCCGTCTATTACACCTTTTTCATATATTTGTACACTTTTAATAAGATTGATCGCTATTAAAATCATAAAACAACTTACTACAGCATAACTACCTGACTAAATGAGAAACTGTTCAAATGTACCAATATCACCACTTACGTATTGAGCATATATATACATACATTGTCCGATAAAGTACGCTGGTCCAAGTAAGGCAATCCAACGTCGTTTCACCCGAGGATATGCTGCAATAAGCTTTCCCGCGCTTTTTTTCATTTCATTTATTTTATATATCTTCCATAGAACAAAGAATAAAACACATAATGTAAAAATAAACATAATACATGACATCCAGTACACTCTTATTCCCCCTTCTCATCATTATATATATAAATTTTACATTTTAAATCCCTATAGTACATATGCAATTGTGCATAAAAAAACAGGCAACCTCTTCCGGTTACCTGCCTTTCATTACATCTTCTCAATCCACTCCGTCAAGTTGTGCACAACTTGCGTCGGTTGTACTTCATATTCTGTTAACTTGTCCACAGTTGTTACTCCAGTGTGGACAAGAAGGGTATGCATACTAGCATTTATCCCCGCTAAAATATCTGTATCGTAGTTATCCCCAACCATTAAAGCTTCTTCTTTTCCTATGCCAAGTACTTTTAACGCTTGTTCCATAATGATTGATTCTGGTTTACCAATAAAGATTGGGTCCACACCTGTTGATACTGCAACAACTGATGTTAATGAACCGTTACCTGGTAATAATCCGCGCTCAGTCGGAATTGCGATATCCCCATTTGTTGAAATAAACGTTGCACCGTTACGCACAGCAAGGCACGCTTTTGCTAATTTTTCATATGTGATATCGCGATCTAAACCAACAATGACGAAATCAGGATTTTCATCCACAAGTTCAAAGCCTTTTTCCACAAGTGCAGCGTGTAAGCCCTCTTCACCAATCATATATACAGTTGCATCTTGTTTGCGCTCATAAATAAAGTTCGCTGTAGCCATACTCGTTGTGAATACTTGCTCCGCTTTCGCTGGAATATCGAAACGAACAAGCTTTTCTGCAACTTGTTCTGGTTTACGAGTTGAGTTATTTGTAACGAATAAATATGGAATACCGCGCTCTCCTAATGCTTTTACGAAGTCGCTTGCTTCTTCAATTTGTTCTTCACCGCGATACATTGTACCGTCTAAATCAATTAAATAGCCTTTATACATCTGTTTGTCTCTCCTTCTATGCTAACGTTCTCATCTATCATACCACTCTTATATTAACCCCTTTTTCAAAAGAAAAAAACGCTTTACCCTAAAGCGTCCCATAACGTTCATTTTTTCTCTTTTATTTGGTACGAACAATTACAATCTCCCTCACACATGTTTGCTAACGTCTTCACATTTGCATCTGCAAATAACCGCTTATACATATCTTTTTCATCTTCACACACTTGCGGGAATCTCTCTGCAATTTCCTTTAACGGACAGTTTTGCTTTTCAAATATGAAAGAATGCTCCCCATCTCGCTTTATTTGAACCATATAACCGTTTCTCTCTTGCATAGCAGCTACTTCTTGAACTTTATACGCTAAATTGCTTTGATTACTTATCCTCTTTTGTAACTGTTCTTCCATTCGTTTCGTTCTCGCTTGCAAGACGTGACGCAGCATTTTTTCATCGCCCATTCGAGCTAAATCTTCTAGCATATCAATAGCAAACTGCTTATATTCTTTCGGGAATGTATCTTCTCCCTTTTGACTTAGTCCATACAAATATGTTGGGCGTCCAACATGCTGCCTTACCATCTTTGAATAAATTAGCTCATCATTTTCTAGTTTACTTAAATGTCGACGAATCGCCATCTCTGTAATTTCTAAAGCTTCGGCTAATTCTGCTACAGTATGCTCACCCTTTACCTTCAATAATTGTACAATCTCTTCTTTCGTAGTACGTGCTTCCCCCATATTTCACCCTTCTCCCTTTTCTCTCTCATATACAATATAAGATCCCCAAAGGAATCCCCGGGGATCTTATAAGCATAATTATTCTGGTACAAATGCAGATACAGGTCCTAATTCCTTTTCTAAATAACTACGAATATTTGCTGGGTATTTCTCTACCACGGCGATATTTTTTTGAATCGTCTTATATAATTCATCATGATTCATTTGAATATAATCTTGCGTAAGCATTTTTCGAAGAAGAATAATTTCTTTAATATGCGCTCCCTCTTCTCCACTTATAACTCTCTCGTCCATTAAAATATCAATAATATCTTCGTAACTTCCTGGATCGCGCATAATAAATCCATCAATCATCGCATTCCCTACATCTAATATACAATCGATAATAAGATGGGCTATGCGCTCTAATGCATAAAATTCAAACTCTGTTTCATATGTCTTTTTCTCTTGAAATGTATTTGTTGCTCGTTCTAAACATACTAGCATTTGTTCTATTTTCTTTCTGTCTACGAAGTACATGAATGTCACCTACCTGGAAATTAAAGCATTTACATTTTAATTGTAACGCTTTCTTCTGAAAAAATCGACAATTTTTCGAATTCACCTTTTCCTCGTTATTTGTTATAGTTATATTTGTATGATTTTTGAAATTGGAGGAATGCAACCTTGGAACGTGAACTCGCACTAGAAATTGTCCGTGTAACAGAAGCAGCAGCCTTAGCATCCGCACAGTGGATGGGCCGCGGAAAGAAAAACGAAGCAGATGATGCAGCAACTACAGCTATGCGTGATATGTTCGATTCAGTAAACATGGCAGGTACAGTTGTAATCGGTGAAGGAGAACTTGATGAAGCACCGATGTTGTATATTGGTGAAGAACTAGGAACAGGTAACGGTCCAGAAGTAGATATCGCCGTTGATCCATTAGAAGGTACAAACATCGTTGCAAAAGGCCTTGCAAATGCAATGGCAGTTATCGCAATCGCAGATAAAGGAAACCTTCTTCATGCTCCGGATATGTACATGGAAAAAATCGCGGTTGGTCCAAAAGCAGCTGGTAAAATTAGCTTAGATGATCCAATTGAAAAAACAATTGATATTGTAGCAGAAGCAAACAATAAAAAAATTCGTGACCTAACGGTTATCATCCAAGAACGTGAACGTCATCAAGATATTATTGACCGTGTTCGTGCAAAAGGTGCACGCGTAAAATTATTTGGTGATGGAGATGTTGGTGCATCAATCGCAACAGCTTTACCTGGAACAGGTATCGACTTATTCGTAGGTGTTGGCGGAGCTCCAGAAGGCGTTATTTCTGCAGCAGCATTAAAATGCCTTGAAGGTGAAATGCAAGCTCGCTTAGTTCCAATGAACGAAGAAGAAGAAGCTCGTTGTCGTGAAATGGGATTAGAAGATCCTCGTCAACTTCTTATGTTAGATGACTTAGTATCTGGTGATGATGCAATCTTCTCAGCAACAGGTGTATCTGCTGGTGAATTATTAGACGGCGTGAAATTCCTTGGCGGAGATTTAGCTGAAACATATTCTATCGTAATGCGTTACAAAACAAGAACAGTACGTTTCATTAAAACGCATCACCATTTAGATCATAAACCACACTTAAACTTAGATATTTAATAAAGGAGCCATGTGTATGGAAGAACGTTTCTTTCTGTACGACGATACAGTCGCTACAAAAACGCGTTTCGTTAGCTTTTTGGGGGAAAATGAGCGTCATGATTTAGCGCTTCTATACTCCGATCGTCATTACGGTAAAACGATAGTCCTTGATATGCAAAGCAACAAATTTGCTATCATCGGTCCTGACGATTTAAATGAACAAGGCTACTTAGAGCATGCATTTTCGATGTCTGAAGAAAATGCAGAAGAATTACGCTCATTTTTATTTGAACTTATATAATTTATCTGGAGCACCAGCTATGTTAGCTGGTGTTTTTTTACAATTTATATTTTGAATTTTCAATCTTATATGTTATACTTATGAACAAATCTATTTGGATAGAAAGGACGTTATCTGCGTATGCCAACATTTACTTTGTAATGGATCAGCAATTGGATAGCATTACTCTCAAAAAAGCACCGTGCTTTTTCAAGGGAGTAGTCTGCCCATTCCCATTACGAAGGAACGTAACGCATCTGTAGTATGATGTTTACGGAGGTTCCTCTTGGGGGAACCTCTTTTTATTTTTGTCTACTTCTTATGTCTTCATACTACAAGACATCCAAATAGCTGTATTACGTTCCTTTGCCACTAATATAAGAGGTGAAGGAAAATGCAGAAAGTACAACTTTCTTGGAGTTTATATGAAAACGAACTAGCAACAATCGAAAAATATTGTAAAAATTGCAGGCGTACTACCCTTTTTACCGACACGAACATTCGCAGGCATAACGCAAACGGAAAGAACATATACCGATTTGCAATTTATAAATGTCCGAAAGATCATACGTGGAATCAAAAACTTCATATTTATAAATCATTTACTGATCACGTCGAAACTGTCGAGATGACTCAGCAAGAACAAACAGAAACAAGTACTACCATTTCCATTACACAATACAAAGAAAGTGGTATAGCCGAAATAACGATCGTATTAGACATAGTTTTCGGTTCCCACCGGATTGATAAAGTGTTATCCACATATATTTCAGATTGGAGCCGTGCACTCATTGTGGATAAAATTAAAAATGGGCATATCCAATTGAACGGACAACAAATGAAACCAAACAAAACTCTTTCTGAAGGTGATTACATTTCAATTTGTTTGTAAGGTGGACTCTCATGTTAAAGGTGAGAAAAGGTACGATTGATTTATTGAATGACTTAGATGTAATGTAAACAGTCTCCTCATAATTACTATGAAAAAATCCTCTTACAATCGTAAGAGGATTTTTTCATTTCTTCACTTTTCGCAATACAAAGTGTGCACAACCGAAGTTACAGTACTCGTATAAATACTCTGATAAAGTACTAATTTTCGTATCATATGTCGAACGTTGATTACTATCATCAAAGAATCCGCGCAATCTAAGTTGCTCATAACCCCAGTCTCCAACGATATAATCATATTTATTTAAAATTTCTGCATAGCGCTCTTTAAGTGCTTCTTCACTAAAACCGTCACGAAAGTTTTTAATCACTTCGTACTGAACATTATTAACGCTCACCGTAGTATGAATCTCTTGCTTTTGCTCCATTATGAACTTCCTCTCTAAGCATTCTTCTTTTTATCGTATCACAAAGCATAACAACCAACAATTTCAAATACAAAAAATTGAAAATTAGTGCATGCTATGGAGAAGGAGGTGCTACATCGTGAAAAAACAAATTATACTCTCTCTTCTCACTCTTTCCTTATTTGTGGGTTGCCAATCAACTAATAAAGCCGAAATGGAGCGTGAAGAAGGAAGTCGTGTTCTTGTTTCCAACAAAAACGACATGTATCATACGGAAAATACAAATACACGGCTCACAAGGGTGGGCTATTCATCTAAACAAAAACATGAAGTATCTAACAAACAAGTAGGCGCCATTAACCGTGAGAAAGTCGCTGAAATGATTACAAGCATGACAGTCAAACTTCCTGACGTCACCAATGCCGCTACACTCGTTACCGACGACGAAGTGTTCGTTGTATACCGTGCAAACACAACGGATCCAAAACTCGTAACAGATCAAGTATATAAAACTGCTTTGTCCATCGTTCCTCGCTATTATAAAGCATATGTATCAACAAACCAAAAGTTGATTTCTCAAATTCAAGGTCTTCAATCTGGTAGCTTAAACGATAAAGAATATGAACAAAGTCTTGATATGTTAAAACGGGAAATGAGCGATAATCCTCATTTGAACAATACGGGGGATCAAACTTTAAATGATATGATTAAAAAATAAAAAGGTGGAGAAAACCTCCACCTTTTTACTATTTCTTACGATCCGCATAAACCTCCATCGCATCACACATAAACTGCGCTAAACCTTCACCAAACTTATCAATATTTTTCGTAAAACGCTCATCAGCAACATACATTTGACCGAGTCCCTTAAAGGCCTCTAATGAATATTCACCGAAGTTTTGCAAGTAATCGTACCATACCCCGATTGCGGATTGCGCCTCTTTAGAATCAGGTGCTCCATTTCGAAGTGTTGCTAGATTTCTGTAAATATTATTAAACTCCTCCTGTTTCTCTTTAGACATCCCCTTCGCTGTTTTATTCGCTTTATCTACAGCCTCATCTCCCCATCGTTCCCGTGCTTCTTCTTCGTACGGGTTATGACTAAAATCAAATCCTTCAAATTTCTCTTTATTCGTCATATCAATCTTTCCTTTTGTATGCTGAATTGTTTTATTAATCGTCGCTATCACCTTATCTAACCTGGCACGCTTTTCAAGAAGCATTTTCTTATGAAGTTGTAGTGCTTCTTCATGATCAAATGATGGACTCATGATAATTTCTTTAATCTTCTTCAAAGGGAAGCCTAGCTCTTTAAAAAACAAAATTTGCTGCAGTGTCTCTAAATTTTCATTGGAATACAGACGATATCCAGACTCTGTCGTCTCGTCTGGGGTTAATAACCCAATTTCATCGTAATGATGCAGTGTGCGCACACTAATTCCAACTAAATTAGCTACTTCTTTTACCTTCATTGTCATGTATATCTCCCCCTTAGTACATACGATAAAGTATGACGCAACGTTAGAGTCAATAAGTAAATTCATTTATCTCTAAAAGTTTCATCTCTCCCATATTTCATGCATAATAGATATGTACATATATTAGAAAGCGGTGAAAGTATGGTTTCAAATACTGTAATTGCCAGCATCATATTTCAACTTGTTGTTTCGGTTCTGGTCCCAATTATTGTACTCGTTTATTTCCGTAAAAAATATAATATTAATTGGAAAGTGGTCGGCGTTGGTGTTCTTATCTTTATTGGATTTACCCAAATTCTCGAAACACCGTTCCACCTATTTATGCGTGGTAATCCAGCAATCGCTCCATTTTTAGAAAATCCGTATGTCTTTGCAATTTATGGCGGACTAACTGCTGGTATTTTTGAAGAATTAGGACGCTTCGTTGCCTTCTTCTTCCTACTAAAAAAATATCTAGAATATAAAGATGGCTTCGCTTATGGAATTGGTCATGGCGGGATTGAATCCATTTTAGTTGGCGGATTCTCTGCATTGCAGACACTTATATTCGCTAATGCTATTAACAATGGTAGCTTCGCTCAAATGGCAGAAAAACTACCACAATTAAATCTTGTAAAGGATATGTTAATAGAACAACCTGCCTATTTATACTTACTCGGTAGCCTAGAAAGAATTATGGCACTCGTGCTGCAAATTGCCTTCACAATGCTTGTCGTATACGCAGTAAAACAAAAGAAATACATTTTCCTTGTTTACGCTATATTATTCCACGCACTTGTAGACTTTTTCGCGGCACTTTACCAAACAAAAATGATTAACATCTTTGTAGCAGAAGGAATTACTCTTCTCTTCGCGATTGGTGGTTTCATTCTTATTCGTAAAATGAAAGCGAAATTAGTAAGTGTGCCAGAGTAAAAAATAACCCACCAGTTGGTGGGTTATTTTTTATATGGATTTTCGTAGTGATGATAACTTTTCCCCCCTTGCAGCTCCCTCTTTGTTTCCGCATCTATAACGATGTACTTATGGAACTCATCTACTTCATCTTGAGAAAAGGAAGCGAAAAAATAAAGTGAAACTTTAATCAGTGGGGGTTTATCCACTGATTATTAGTTGAACCAATCGGGCTTTTACGGGCAGTTGATCTCCCATTTAACTACTTTTCTTTAAAACTGAATTTTGCGGTGGGAGTCTTGCTGCCCGTTAATGCGGGGTAAACTTGGCGATCAGGGTGAATAAAAAAATCTTGAAACACCACGCTACTCCGACAACCCACGGCTGTTTTTTGTCTGAAAGAAAATTCTTCATCGGGCACTTCTTTAAATAAAATCTTTTTCCGAACACTATATGCTGCATTTTTATATTCTTTATACACCTTTTTATCTAACTGTTCGTAAAACACATCCTCACTCACAAATGGCTTATTTCGATTGCTTGGATAGTCTAATTTTTGATTTGATTGTGCATATGTTGTGGACAATTGCGCGAGAAAACAAATACTGAATACAATGCATATCATTTTTTTCATAATTGCACCTCAAATTTTCATTATCCACATTACTTTTCCACATACTTAGATCACTATTTCGTTTCCAATAAAAAGGAATTTTTTCCACATTTGTCGAAGTATATAGCGTCAACTTGAAAGATGGGGATGAATTATGAAGAAAATTATTGTAATACGACATTGTTCCGCAACTGGACAAAAACGTGATGCCGAATTAACGTTTGCCGGAAAAGATCAAGCTAACACCCTTGCTGCATTCCTCTTAGAAAATCAGCTACAAATAGATCATATTATTTCGAGCCCATTTGTCCGAGCTATCGATTCCATTCGGCCCTATGCGATTCAAGCTAACCTATCTATCGAAGAGGATGAACGATTAGCTGAACGTATATTAAGCAACGTTCCGATGGATGATTGGATGCAAAAACTAGAATCTACTTTTACAAACATAGATATTGCCTTTTCAGGCGGAGAGTCAACAAAACAAGCAACGGACCGTGCTATATCGCTTATCCAAGACGTTTTAAAGTTAAACCATACTACAACACTACTCGTTACACATGGAAACTTACTTACGCTCATTTTAAAGCACTTTGATCGTACGATCGGCTTTAGTGAATGGAGAACTTTAACGAATCCTGATGTTTACGAAATTACAATCGATGAACAAAGTTTCATAAAACGATTATGGGAAGCATCGTCCAAGTAGTATCCCTTTCCAAAACACTCAGTTGACGCCACGAGAAGAGACTGTATTAACAATAGAGAGGGGTATCATTCCATATGTATGAAGATGTACTTTCTTTACTACATAAAACAAATGCTTCTTATGAAAAATTTGAACACGAACCAGTACTTGACTATGAAACAGATCGTATCGTTCGTGAAAGACTTGGTTTGCAAGGCACTCCAAGTAAAAGCTTATTTTTAAAATCAAAATCCGGGGAGCATTACGTATTCTTTACGTTAGAAGGCACTCGCCTCAACCGAGGAGAGATGAAGGAAATAACAGGAGAGAGCTTATCTCTCTGTTCTCCTAATGAGCTAAGAGAAGAGACTGGTTGCACTCCTGGATGTGTAGCTCCTTTCGGTTATTCACAAAATGTAACGATTATTGTGGACAGTTCAATTTATACTTACGATAAAATTTTAATTACACCTGGTGTACCTGAATTTACAATTGAATTATCCACAGAGGAATTAAAAAAGATTTTATCCACATGTCAAAATAAAGTTTTAGAGTATAAGAAAAAAGAGAGCTAATGATTAGCTCTCTTTTTTCATTATTTCGCTTCTGCTGTTTTTTCTTTTGCAGAACGTACTTGCTCGTCCGCATGATAAGAAGAGCGTACAAGTGGACCAGCTTCACAGTGGCTAAATCCTTTGCTAAGTGCAATTTCTTTTAGCTCTGCAAATTCTGCTGGTGGATAATATTTAATAACTGGTAAATGCTTCTTAGATGGTTGTAGGTATTGTCCAAGAGTTAAAATATCCACATTGTTTGCACGTAAGTCATCCATTGCTTCAATTAAATCTTCTCTCGTTTCACCTAAGCCCAGCATAATGCTCGATTTAGTTGGAATATCAGGCTGCATTTCTTTTGCTCGACGTAAAAACTCTAATGAACGGTCATATTTTGCTCTAGCGCGAACTCGGTTAGATAATCGACGTACTGTTTCAATGTTATGGTTCAAAATATCTGGTTTTGCATCCATTAACATTTTTAAGTTTTCTTCTACCCCACCCATATCAGATGGTAATACTTCGATAGACGTGAATGGATTTTCACGACGTACAGCGCGTACTGTCTCAGCAAAAACAGCTGCTCCGCCGTCCTTTAAATCATCACGTGCAACCGCTGTTATAACAACGTGCTTTAAGCCCATTTGTACTACAGAATCTGCTACGCGTTCTGGCTCTTGTAAATCAAGCTCAGTTGGTAAGCCTGTTTTAACCGCACAAAAACGACAAGCACGTGTACAAACCGCACCTAAGATCATAAATGTTGCTGTTTTCCTTACAGCCCAGCATTCATGAATATTCGGACATTTCGCCTCTTCACAAACTGTATGAAGATTCTTAGAACGCATCATTTTCTTTAAGCCTGTATAGTTTTCATTCGTGTTTAACTTAATTTTCAACCATTCGGGCTTGCGCTTATACTCTGTTTGTTTTGTCATGGTTATCAACTCCGCACAATATGAAATAGTTTACCGTGTTCGCTTCTTTCAATGTAACATATCTATTCTAACGTATGAAAGCGATTTGCTCAAATGAAGATTCTAAGATTTTTTCCAATCGTTCCCTATAATGAAATACTCCGTATATCCCACACTAAAAAGAGTGATGTTGTGAAAGGAGTCTATTTCATGCTTCGAAAAATTTCTCTTTTGCTTTCGATTTGCTTTCTTCTCCACCAAAACATCGCTTACGGTGAAGATAATCAGCAAAGCATATATGAAAAGCGCATGGCACTATATAAAGAAACTGAGCAATCTTCCGGTATTCCGTGGTATTACTTAGCCGCAATGGATCAATACGAAAGAAACATACGGAGCGTAAGAAAAGATATTCCGAAAAAACCAGATGCCATCATTTCCCTTTATTTCAAACCTGAAATATGGGCTGGACCTGTTAATAGTAATGATACTCTCCCCCATACAATTTCTCTATTTGGCGGAATGGGTTTAGATGGTGACAAAGATGGATTTGCAAATGCAAATAACGACCGTGATCTTCTGCATACGGCAGCAACCATTTTAAAGAAACAAGGAACGTCGGAAGACCGTATTAACATTATGCTTTGGGAATATTATAGACGTGCAAAAACAGTTGAATTAATTACAGAATACGCCCGAATTTATAAACATTATGGACGCATTAATTTAGAAGGTAATGCTTTCCCTCTCCCGATTCGCAGTGACCATAGCTATCGTAGTACTTTCGGTGCTGGTAGAAGCTTTGGCGGCAGGAGGATTCATGAAGGAACCGATATTTTTGCTGGATATGGCGTACCAGTACGATCAACTTGCTATGGCGTTATTGAAACAAAAGGATGGAATCGTCTTGGTGGATGGCGCATTGGTATTCGTGACCTTCATAATAATTACCACTATTACGCTCATTTAGGCGGGTTCTCTAAAGAAATACAGCTCGGACAAATTGTCGAACCAGGAAAAGTAATCGGATTTGTCGGTAGTACCGGCTACGGTCCTCCTGGTACAGCTGGAAAATTCCCGCCCCACTTACATTTCGGCATGTATAAAGACAATGGCTATACAGAATGGGCTTTCGATCCATACATGCATTTAAGCCTTTGGGAACGAAAAGAACGAGCAAATACAAAACGATAACCGTAGCAAATTGCTACGGTTATTTTTATAAATATAAATCAATAGAACACTACTGACTAATTATCCGTTTTCTTTTTATCTGGTACAACAACTCCCCCGCTTCCGTAATAAGTAGGCACTTCACCTTGGACGATGCGCGTCGCAATCGGAATGTTTTGCTTCACTTTAATTTCTTTCGTGCGTAACGGAATCATAACTTGTAACGTCACTTCCACTTCCATAATAATTTTGATCGCTGTATTATTAATTCCTTGCGGCTCAACTAATTGTTTAATATCCGTATTCACATGACCAATTGGCGTAAAATTAATCGGAATATCTGGTCCTATATTACCAAGAAGCGCATTATCAGTTATGCGTCCAAAAGGAACTGACATAGATACCCCATTCTCTTCAAAAATACCAAGTGCTTTCGTATCCCCTTTTTCTACTTGTTGTAAATATTTTTCTATGTATGCAGTAGTCGATGTTAATATTTCATTTACTTGTTTTGTATTTAAATCAATTGTAGATACTTTCCCGTTCCTATCCGTTTGTACTTTCATTAATGAATCTACATCAAACCCTTCATTAATCCGGTCTTTTACCGCTTTCGTCATAACTGCTGTTGCCATTTTATGAGTCTCTGTTTCCCCATACTTAATTAACGTTGGCTGAATACTTTTATTTACAATCCATAAACCTTGAACTACCATTACGATAAAAATAATAAATGAAATAAGCAGTATATACCGAAAGGAAATCGGTCCCCTTCGAAACCGCGAATTTTTCGAACGAAATATGCCCATCAGAAAACCCTCCTTCTTATATTATTTCTATGCAAGAAAGAGGGATGATATATGCTTATCTCATTTTTAATAGTGCATCTTTTCCGATTGTGCCTACCGGAATACCTAAAGCTTCGGCTCCAGTCGTTACTGATTCCAGCGGTGCTTCAAGAAGTTGTTCAATCGTTCTTACACCAACCGCACGGCCAGCAATAATTCCTCGATCACCTAACTTCTCATTTAGAAGACCTACATCTAAAGCACCGCACATAATATATCCTTTATCGCTCATTACAGCTAGCAAATTTGTCTTTGGAAGTTTTACGCTAACAGCAATGAACGTATAGTTATCAATTATAATTGGCTCTACATTAACCATAGTTCACACTCCTCTCTTTCTTATCTTTATGACAAGAGAAAAATGAGTGTTACAAGTTAACTAGCCTATAGTTTGACTGAAGATGTATAAGTTATCAACATGTCTGTTAGTACATCTCTAAGCAATTCCGGCATATAATATTGTTTGTCAGAAAGTGTGGATAGCTCTGGGTATAAGTATCCGAATGTAAACATATCAATCGTCCCTACCGTATATATCCGGTCTAATTCCAGCGATTCGCCGTTAATCAATACATCTTCTAGTAAAATTTTATTCCCTGGAATCGTATCTGGAATCACTTCCAAACCATCGTAAATCATTTTCCCCATTACTTTTCCACGAAATCCGAATCCTTTCACCTCAAGGTTCTCCATATTCGGACGACGCGCTTTCAAAATAACTTCTCGTAACGTTTTTCCTGGCACTTTTAATAAACATGGATTAATTGGATGTGGACAAATTCTGTGAATATCTCCGCGCGTCACAACACCTTCATTTAATCCCTCAAGAAGTACACCAGCATTCACCATCCCAACATCCGCATTACACCACTCTTTAAGTGCACTTGCCAACATATGAGAAAACGTCGTCTCCTTAAACCAATCAACCGGCAATGATTCTTTTAAATGAACGACAGGCTCAGCCATTATCTGTTTACTTTCTTCCTTTAGCATTTCAATTGTGGATAACGGCTCGCTATAAGCACCTAACCGTTCTGTCTTAATCGCTCTACCGTCTTTTTTCAACAGTCTCTTCGTCTCTTTATCCACAGTAAGCTGAACGTGACCAACGTAATGTCCCCACTTTTCACAACAGCAAAGCAAAGTATTATCCACAAGAACACCGCGCTCAAATAAATGATGCGTATGTGCCCCTAAAATAACATCTATATCATAATGCTCCGCCATATACTCATCCATACTTTTTCCAAGATGAGAAAGCACAACAGTAATATGAGCTGTATCCTTAACTTCTTCTAAAATAGACTCTAAATGGATGATTGGATCTTCAATATGCCAATCTAACATATGATAAAACTCTGGATAAGCTACCGTTAATCCAATAAAGGCAATCGTAATCCCATCTGTCGTTGTATGTAATTTATAAGGCTGCGCCCACGCTGGACGTACACCTTCTTTTTCAAATAAATTCGCTACGAGCACCTCAAACCCAGCATCATCATATAGACGATTCAAATGCTCTTTCGCCAATGTAATTCCTTCATTATTTCCGATCGTTACATAATCATATAACGCCTCATTTAATAATTTTGTATTCCCAAGTCCATTTGTCGCTTCCGAAATACTATGAAAACGATCCACATGATCGCCAATATCCACAGTTAAAACAGTCTCTCCCGCTTCCTGTCTTCGCCTTTTCTCCCCTTGTACAAACCGAGAAATTTGCGGCCAATTTTCAAAATGACTATGTATATCGTTTGTATGATAAAGGTGGATGATTGTTTCTTTATTTATATTCAGAGAAAAAACCTCCTCTCAGTTCCTTACTGCCATTTACGCTATACGTACGCAATAATCCTGTAAATACTTTTCGTCTTTTCTTGCTATTCTACATTGTACTCGCATTATAAGAAAAAGCCAAAGATTGCCCTTTTAATATGGAAAACTTTATTTTTTCTAATCTGTGGATTAGTTGGAGGAGGATTCTTTTTGTAGTCGGTGTTGGGGACCTATTTGTCAGGAAGTTTGTTGGACGGATTGGCGAAGAGCTTTTTGCTGCCTACTAGATGGAGTATTACCCTACACATATACCTTGTAATACGACATATGTCGTGTTACAATCTCATCATAAGGTGGTGAACCATAAAATGGATAAAGAAATATTAAAAGGAAGTATTGATATTTTACTTCTCTCCATCATTAAACAGCACGATACGTACGGATATGAAATTATTCAAAAGCTAAAAGAAAACAGCAATGATTTATACACGATGAGCCAAGGTACACTCTACCCAGCACTCAAACGCTTGGAACAAAAGGATTTCATCAATTCATACTGGGGTGAATCTGAAACTGGTATGAAACGAAAATTTTATCGCATTACTACGAGCGGGAAGAAAATTTTAGAAGAAAAACTAACAGCATGGGATTCAGTTACAACTCTTATTAAAACTTGTCAGAAAGGAGCTTTAAATTAATGACGATTGAAGAATACATAAAGAGTATCGTTCAAAAAACAAGCCTATCGCAATCTGATAGAGACGAACTATACTTTGAAATTTATGATCATCTTACAAGCTTAAAGCAAGAATTTCTCAATCAAGGAAAATCAGAAGAAGAAGCTACTACATTAGCCATCCAAAATTTTGGAGAAGCCTCTACTTTAGGAACTGAAATTGAAAAAGCGATGCAATCTTCCACGCAAAAATATGTACAGTGGATTGGCTGGGGATTATTTTTACCGTATTCTTTTGTTTTATTATTTAAACTGTTGCTCGGAAGGCCAGCCGTTTACTTTGATAGTCTGAAGTACTTCTTTGAAACAGGCGACTGGCACTTTATACACGGCGGATTAATAAACTTAGTTCCGCTCAAAAGTACAATCCGCTATTTAAATGGATTCGATCTAACACATCTACTAGATCCTTATAATATAGACATCGTACTTATGAATACATTAGGAAACGTCATCATATTCATCCCATTCGGATTCCTTCTACCTTTATTATTTAAACAAATAAACAATGTAAAAATGGCATCCAAAATTTTTATTAAGTTTATTTTATTAATCGAATCGTTACAACTCCTTACTTTTAGTGGTATTTTCGATATCGATGACATCATACTGAATATGCTAGGTGCTTTAATTGGATATGGTTCTTTCGTTGGGATGAAACATATTTGGGAGCGTATTAAATCTGTGGATAAGGTGGATACGATTTAGGTTCGGGGTATATACCCATCTCAGCTTATAGAACATAAAAAAGCGCCCTGCACAGCAGGGCGCTTTCACTTTTAAATATTAACCAATAGAACCTTCCATCTCAAACTTGATTAGACGGTTCATTTCAACTGCGTATTCCATTGGAAGTTCGCGAGTGAATGGCTCGATGAAGCCCATTACGATCATTTCTGTAGCTTCTTGCTCAGAAATACCGCGGCTCATTAGGTAGAATAATTGTTCTTCTGATACTTTAGATACTTTCGCTTCGTGCTCAAGTGAAACGTAATCGTTTTTGATTTCGTTGTAAGGAATTGTATCAGATGTAGATTGGTTATCCATGATTAACGTGTCACACTCGATGTTAGAGCGAGAGTTTTTCGCTTTTGGTCCGAATTGTACGATACCACGGTAAGTTACTTTACCACCATGCTTCGCAATCGATTTAGAAACGATTGTTGAAGACGTGTTTGGTGCTAAGTGAATCATTTTCGCACCAGCATCTTGGTGTTGGCCTTTACCAGCAATCGCGATAGATAATGTTAAACCACGAGCGCCTTCGCCTTTTAAGATAACTGCTGGGTATTTCATCGTTAATTTAGATCCGATGTTACCGTCAATCCATTCCATCGTTGCGTTTTCTTCACAAACCGCACGTTTTGTAACTAGGTTGTATACGTTGTTCGCCCAGTTTTGGATTGTTGTATAACGGCAATATGCATCTTTCTTAATGATGATTTCTACTACCGCACTATGAAGTGAGTTAGTCGTGTAAACAGGTGCTGTACAACCTTCTACGTAGTGTACGTGTGCGCCTTCGTCTACGATGATAAGCGTACGCTCGAATTGTCCCATATTTTCAGAGTTAATACGGAAATACGCTTGAAGTGGTGTATCAACTTTAATACCTTTTGGAACGTAGATGAATGATCCACCAGACCAAACTGCAGAGTTTAATGCAGAGAATTTGTTGTCTGTTGGTGGGATTACTTTTCCGAAATGCTCACGGAAAATATCTTCGTTCTCTTTTAATGCGCTATCTGTATCTTTGAAGACGACTCCTAGATTTTCTAGGTCTTCTTTCATGTTGTGGTATACAACTTCAGATTCGTACTGTGCAGATACACCAGCTAAATATTTTTGCTCAGCTTCAGGAATACCTAATTTATCAAATGTCGCTTTAATTTCCTCAGGTACTTCATCCCAAGACTTCTCAGATTTCTCAGATGGTTTTACGTAGTACGTAATTTCATCGAAATCTAAGTCGTTTAAGTCGCCGCCCCATTGTGGCATTGGCATTTCATAGAACTTATCCAGTGATTTTAAACGGAAGTCTAACATCCACTGTGGTTCTTCTTTCATACGTGAAATCTCTTCAACGATTTCTTTTGTTAAACCGCGTCCAGCACGGAAAATCGAAACGTCTTTATCCTTGAAACCATATTTATAATCGCCGATATCTGGCAGTTGCTTCGCCATGTTGGTGTGTCCCTCCTTATATAACCTCGTTTTTAGGAACCTTTAACATTACTTATCTTCGTTTAAGCCCTTTTCTAACGCTTTCCACGCTAATGTTGCACATTTAATACGTGCCGGGAACTTGCATACGCCTTGTAATGCTTCAATATCTCCTAAATCAATGCTGTCATCATACTCTTTTCCTAGCATCATGTCAGAGAAAATTTTAGAAAGCTTAAGGGCCTCTTCAATTTTCTTTCCTTTTACTGCTTGTGTCATCATTGAAGCTGAAGACATTGAAATTGAACATCCTTCGCCTTCAAACTTCGCTTCTTGTACAATACCCTCTTCTACTTTCATCGTAAGTTGAATACGATCGCCGCAAGTTGGATTGTTCAAGTTAACGGTAACACTATCTTCTAACACGCCATGGTTACGAGGATTTTTATAATGATCCATAATAACTTGACGATATAACGTATCTAAATTATTAAATGACATTTGTGAAATACTCCTTTGTCTTGATTAGTGATTCAACAAATGTATCAATTTCTTCTTTTGTATTATATAAATAGAAGCTCGCACGTGCTGTAGAAGAAGCTTTTAGCCACTTCATAAGCGGTTGTGCACAGTGATGTCCTGCGCGAACCGCAATGCCTTCTACATCTAATACAGTTGCTACATCGTGAGGATGTACGTCTTCAATATTAAATGTAACTAGACCAGCGCGATGCTTTGGACCATAAATTGTAACGCCATCTACTTCTGATAGTCTCTCTAAAGCGTATTGCGCTAATTCATGTTCATGCTTTTCAATATTATGAAGACCGATTTCTTCTAGGAAATCAATTGCCGCACCAAGTCCGATTGCATTACCGATAATCGGTGTACCTGCTTCGAACTTCCACGGAAGCTCTTTCCAAGTAGACTCTTGTAAGTCTACGAAATCAATCATTTCACCACCAAATTCAATTGGTTCCATATTGTTTAGCAATTCTTTCTTACCATATAATACGCCGACACCTGTTGGTCCGCACATCTTATGAGCAGATAATGCGTAGAAATCACAGTTTAAATCTTGTACATCCACTTTCATATGAGGTGCACTTTGTGCTCCATCAACGATCATGATTGCACCGTTTTCATGTGCGATTGCTCCGATTTCTTTTACAGGGTTAATCGTTCCAAGTACGTTAGAAACGTGCATGATAGAAACGATTTTTGTATTCGGTGTAACTGTTTGACGAACATCTTCTAAAGAAATTGTACCGTCTAGTTGAAGCGGAAGGTATTTTAAAGTTGCACCAGTTTTCTTCGCAACTTGTTGCCACGGAATGATGTTACTATGGTGCTCCATGTAAGAGATGACGATTTCATCGCCTTCTTTTACATTATCAAGACCATAGCTAGCTGCTACTGTATTTAATGCAGTTGTCGTTCCGCGCGTGAAAATAATCTCTTCCATTGATTTCGCATTAATAAACTTGCGAACTTTCTCACGTGCACCTTCATACGCGTCGGTAGCTTTCGTACCGAGCGTATGAACACCGCGATGCACGTTAGAATTATATTCTTTATAATAACGTTCTAACGTTTCAATGACTTGAATTGGTTTTTGAGAAGTTGCTGCACTATCGAAATAAACAAGTTGTTTGCCGTTCACTTTTTGATCAAGAATTGGAAACTGTTTGCGTATTTCATGAATATTCATTAGCGAACTTTCCTTTCAATTACCTCAACAAGCTGTGCCTTTACTCCTTCAATTGGAAGCTCATTTACTACAGGTGCTAAGAATCCATGGATGACTAAACGTTCTGCTTCGCGTTTTGGAATCCCACGGCTCATCAAGTAGTATAATTGGTATGGATCTACGCGGCCTACTGAAGCTGCGTGACCTGCCATTACATCATCTTCGTCGATTAAAAGAATTGGGTTTGCATCACCGCGAGCTTTCTCATCTAACATAAGAACGCGAGAAGATTGTTGTGCATTTGATTTAGATGCACCGTGTTCAATCTTACCAATTCCGTTAAAGATAGATGTTGCACTATCTTTTTGTACACCGTGTTTTAAAATCCAACCTTCAGAGTGTTTACCGAAGTGAACAACTTTAGTTGTAAAGTTTTGTGTTTGGTTACCACGACCAATTGTTACTGTTTTTGTATCAGCATATGATCCGTCGCCCATTAAGTTCGTAACGTTCTCTGAGATTGTATTTCCGTCATTCATAAGGCCTAAAGCCCAATCAATGCGGCCGTCGCGTCCAACAATTCCACGGCGGTTAACGTAAGTTGTTACGTCTTTTGCTAATAGATCAACCGCACCGAATTTCACTTGTGCGCCTTGTTCCACGATTACTTCTGCTACGATATTTGCAATACCTTTAGCATTTTCATTTGCAACGTAGTTTTCTACATATGTTACAGTACTGTTCGCATCAGCTACGAATAATACGTGGTTATATACGTTAGCTTCTTCGCCGTCTACTAAGAATACAGCTTGAAGTGGAGTTTCAAGAACAACGTTTTTCGGAACATATACGAATGCACCGCCGTTGATTAATGCAGCATGAAGTGCAGTTAGACGATGCTCGTCTACTTTCACGCCGTCTTTCATTAAGTACTTTTGTACTAATTCAGCATGCTCTGTTGCAGCTGTTACGATGTCTGTAAAAATAACACCTTTTTCTTTTGCTTCGTCTGCTAAAGAAACGAAAGCAGTTGTACCAGTACGTTGTACTAATACGCTGTTATTTTCATCGATTAAGTTTTTCACTGCTTCTGGAAGCTCTGTTAAAGAACTTACAGGCTCTTGCTTAGCAGCGTCGCCTTTTCCGATAAAGTCCCATTTTTCAATTTTCGTTTTATCAGGCGTTGGCATTGGAAGTTCAGTTGCTTGTGCAAGAGCTTGTAAGCGGAACTCAGTCAACCAAGCAGCTTCGTTTACTTCGCTTGCGCGCTGACGGATTGTTTCTTGATCGAAAGGTAATGTACCGATTGTCATGTTTATGCTCCTCTCTTACGCTTCTTGCTCTGCTGTTTCGTCTTCAATACCTAATTCTTTTTTAATCCAGTCGTAACCTTCAGCTTCTAGACGTTGTGCAAGCTCAGGGCCACCAGATTTAACGATACGACCGTTCATCATAACGTGAACGAAGTCTGGAGTGATGTAGTTTAATAAACGTTGGTAATGCGTAATCATTAGGCAGCCGAACTCTTCGCCGCGCATTTGGTTAATACCTTTAGATACAACTTTTAATGCATCGATATCAAGACCTGAGTCGATTTCATCTAAGATTGCGATTTTTGGCTCAATCATCATTAATTGAAGAATTTCGTTACGTTTTTTCTCTCCACCAGAGAAACCTTCGTTTAAGTAACGTTGTGCCATTTCTGGATCCATTTCTAGGAATTCCATGTTTTTATCTAAAGTACGGATAAATTTCATAAGAGAAATTTCATCGCCTTCTTCACGACGTGCATTAATTGCAGAACGTAAGAAGTCCGCGTTTGTTACTCCGCTAATTTCACTTGGATATTGCATTGCTAAGAATAGACCTGCTAGCGCACGCTCATCTACTTCCATTTCTAATACATCTTCACCGTCGATGATGATGCTACCTTCTGTTACTTCATACTTTGGGTGACCCATAATCGCAGAAGATAAAGTTGATTTACCTGTTCCGTTAGGTCCCATAATTGCGTGGATTTCTCCACCTTTTACTTCAAGGTTTACACCTTTTAAAATTTCTTTGCCATCGATTGATACGTGTAAGTCTTTAACCGTTAATGTAGAACCAGCCATCTCAATACCTCCATTAATCCTCTATATACATTTTAAAAATTACTAAAACGTTCATATTCTCATTTTATTCTCATTCTAATCTTATATCAAATAAAATGATATCGCAAACACTAAGAAAATGTAACAATTTTTTCACAAATGTATATAAGTATTTCCTTTACATCCTCTTATGATACACCTTTCTTCTTATATATATAAAGAAAAAAGGACTGGGTTATTCCCAGTCCTTCCCAGCACCTATTCATTTACTGGAAGTACAGCACCTTTATATTCTTTATTGATAAAGTCTTGAATTTCTTTTGAATGCAATACGTCTACTAACTCTTTAATTTCTTTTTTCTTCTCGTCACCTTTACGAACTGCGATAATATTTGCATAAGGAGAGTCTGATCCTTCAATTGCAATTGCATCCTTTGTTGGATTTAATTTCGCATCAATTGCGTAGTTTGAATTAATAAATAAAGCATCACCTTCATTGTTTTCGTACAGCTTCGGTGAAAGTCCAGGTTCTACATCTGTTTTAAACTTTAAATTTTTCGGATTTTCTACAACATCTTTTACTGTTGCTTTAACAACATCTACACCGTCTTTTAATTTAATAGCGCCGCCTTTTTGTAACAATGCGAGCATACGGCCACGCTCCGCTACGTTATTACTCATAATAACTGTTCCGCCATCTGGAAGTTCTTTTAAGCTTTTATATTTCTTAGAATAAATGCCCATTGGCTCTAAATGAATTTTTCCTGCATTTACAATTTTGTATCCTTTTTCTTGAATCTCTTTATCTAAATAAGGGATATGTTGAAAATAATTTGCATCGATTTCTTTATCAGCTAATGCCTTATTTGGTAAAACATAATCCTGGAATTTTTTTATCTCTAACTTAATGCCCTTTTTCTCTAATATTGGCTGTGCCTTTTCTAAAATAACAGCGTGCGGTATATTAGAAGCGCCAACGACAAGCTTATTCTCATCTTTCCCCCCGCAAGCAGCTAATGTAAATACAGACAGTGCTGTAACAACTGACAATAGAATCTTTTTCATATGATGTCCCCTTCTCCCCTATAGTTATGTAGTAAAAAAAGGACCGGCATACACCAGCCCTTTTTCCACAATTATTCTTTTACAGGAACAACTGCCCCTTTATATTCTTTAGTAATAAAGTCTTCAATTTCTTTAGAATGCAGTACTTCTATAAGAGCTTTAATCTCTTTTTTATCTTTATCGCCTTTACGAACAGCTACTACGTTTGCGTATGGAGAATCATTTCCTTCAATTGCAATCGCGTCTTTTTCTGGGTTTAATTTCGCATCAATTGCATAGTTAGAATTAATTAGAACCGCATCGCCTTCTTTATTGTTATACACTTGTGGCAATAAACCAGGCTCGATATCTGTTTTGAACTTTAAGTTTTTCGGATTATCCGCAATATCTTTTGGAGTTGCTTTAACTGGCTCTACTCCGTCTTTAATTTTTAAAATGCCTTCTTTTTGTAAAATTGCTAAACCACGACCATGATCAGTAACAGAATTACTCATAATAATTGTCGCCCCGTTTGGAAGTTCTTTTAAGCTCTTATATTTTTGAGAATACACACCAATCGGTTCTAAATGAATTTTTCCTGCTATTTCAAAATCATATTTCTTATCTTTAATCTCTTTTTCTAAATACGGAATGTGCTGGAAGTAGTTTGCATCTAATTCCTTATCCGCTAACGATTTATTTGGTAATACGTAGTCTTGGAATTTTTTAATTTCTAGCTCAATTCCTTTTTTCTCAAGTAACGGTTTTGCCTTTTCTAAAATTTCAGCGTGCGGTACGTTAGAAGCACCAACAACAAGTTTCTTTTCATCTTTATCTTTCCCGCCGCAAGCAGCTAACCCAAAAATTGAAGTTGAAATAAGTGCTGTAAGTAATAATTTTTTCATTTGAAATATCCCCCTGTTTTCATTATCTTTTATCTATTCGAGTCGTTAAACTATCACCAATCCACTGAATTAAAAATACAACGAGTAATACACAAATTGTCGCAACGATTGTTACATCGTTATTTCCACGCTGGAATCCCTCTAAGTAAGCAAGTGTTCCAAGACCACCAGCACCAACAACACCTGCCATTGCTGTATAGCCTACTAAAGCAATAGTCGTAACCGTAATACCAGATACTAACGCTGGTAACGATTCTGGAATTAACACCTTCAAAATAATTGTGCTTGTTTTTGCTCCCATCGCTTTTGAAGCTTCAATTACACCTTTATCAATCTCACGAAGCGCGATTTCAACCATTCTCGCGTAAAATGGTGCCGCTCCAATAATTAAAGCTGGCAGCGCTGCACTCGCTCCGAGTATTGTTCCAAGAAGAATCTTTGTGAACGGGATTAATAAAATAATTAAAATGATGAACGGTATAGAACGGAAAATGTTTACGAACGCTCCAATCACCGTATTAATCGCTTTATTTTCCCATAAATTATCTTTCGCTGTCATAAAGAGTAATAGTCCTAAAATAAGTCCTAAAACAAATGTGGCAAGTGCTGCGATTGCCGTCATATATAACGTTTCACCAGTTGCTTCTAACATTTGATTCCAATCAATATTTGCGATTAACTTATCCATGTGCAATCACCTCCAGCTCTACTTGATCTTGATGAATCCCTTCTATTGCTTGCTGGATCGCTGTTTCTTCACCATTTAAATGAACGACTAAACTTCCGTAAGAGCCGTTATTCGTTTGCGCGATATTTCCTTGCAAAATGCTAACTTCTATATCACCGCGCTGCATTAACCTTTGAAGTACCGGTCTTTCTACCGCTTCACCGACAAACTGCAAACGAATTACTTTTCCAGCTGGATACTTTTCTATTAAACTTTCAATCGTTTCATTCGTATCTTCAGAATCAGTTAACTGCTGTACAAATCGTTTTGTAATGTCTTGCTGTGGATTACGGAATACGTCAAGTACTGGACCCGTTTCTACGATCTTCCCTTTCTCCATTACAGCAACTCGATTACAAATTTTGCGAATAACGTGCATCTCATGCGTAATCAATACAATTGTTAAGCCGAGACGCTTATTAATATCTAACAATAAATCTAAAATTTGATCTGTCGTTTCCGGATCAAGAGCTGACGTTGCTTCATCACATAAAAGTACTTGTGGATTATTTGCTAACGCTCTTGCAATCCCGACGCGCTGCTTTTGTCCACCACTTAGCTGAGATGGGTACGCGTCTCCTCTTCCTTCTAATCCAACAAGATGAATTAACTCATCGACACGTTTTCTTCTCTCCGCCTTATCGACACCTGCAATTTCAAGTGGGAATGCGATATTTTCACGCACAGTTCGTGACCAAAGTAAGTTAAAATGCTGAAAAATCATTCCGATTTCTTGTCTTGCCTTACGAAGTTCATTTCCAGTAATCGCTGAAATCACACGATTCGCAATTGTAATTTGGCCAGAAGTTGGTTTCTCTAACTGATTAAACAATCTGATTAACGAACTTTTCCCAGCGCCACTATATCCAATAACACCAAATATTTCACCCTTATCTACTTTTAAGTTGGCGTTATCTACAGCAGTGACATCACCGCTTTTTGCCTTATATATTTTCTTTACATTTTCTAATAAAATCATGATGTTCACCCCTTTTTTAAATAAAAAGCGCAAGCGGCTCGCTTAGAACAAGAGGGCGTTGGAATCCCAGACGTAGAGGCGCTTTTTGCCTCATAGGAAGGGATGAAACGACCGACTGTTCTAGCCGCTGGAGCTAGATTTCATAAAACTTTGGATAGACTCCGCATTTTTTTATTTTTCATGCGTGTAGTCCATCATTATAGCTCCTCTTATTATTTGAATGTCCTCCGCATTCAAACAACAAAAAACCTTTCCACTTCTAGAGAAGCAGAAAGGTTTATATGCGTATATAACAACATTATCCCTCTCTCTCATCTCTCAAAGCATTTGCTTTGCAGGAATTGGCACCATTTCAACATAAGTTGACGGTTGCCGGGCTTCACAGGGCACAGTCCCTCCACCTCTCTTAATAAGAGAAATCAGATTAAATTTTCGTCTGATTTAAAATTTATGAAATTGTCTATATTTTATGAATTGAATTGTATCAATATCCACACGCTCTGTCAACAGAAATTTTCGTAAAAAAAGAAACTTCAGAATTTTAAGCTCCGACTGACATCGGTTTACATATATGAAACATCGATTCAACTAATAACATCGTTCGATACGTTCCAGAATATTGTACCCGTCCATCACTCATTAACTTTTGCAACCTCATATTTCCAGTCACTAACTTTTGTACATCCTCTTCCTCTAAACAAACGATTTGTTCCGTTCCTCTCGCCTCTTTCAAAAGTTCTATATAATCTCTTGAAATTTGTAACGAACAGCATTCATCTCCAAAACGAAAATTAACAGTTCTTTCTCCTTGCCTTAAAAGCGGTTCTAAATGATATTGACCATTAGCGTAATTTACAAATGATTGAAGCAAAGAATATAATTTCATCCTAAACCACATCCCTCATATCACTTTCTATTACATACCATTCCCTCTTATTAAAGGGCAATCCTGTTATTTTCGCTCGACAAATACTGTATCTATCACGCATGTCGACATATTTCCCAAGAAATATGTCGAGGCGGCAAAAACTTTGCCGCCTACTTTAATTCCGTATATAAATATTCAACCGAATGAAATGCATATATTTTCTTCATCAGTGTCCCATTTTCAAAAATAAGTAAACACGGTACACTTTCTATCCCATACTCTTTCGCTAAATGCGGGGCATAATTTAAATCTAACATTCCAATTTTCAAATCTTCAATCGTCATCTCAACGACCGTTAACATCTTCTTTGCCAATTGGCATGTTCCACACATTGGTGTATACACATATAACACTGTTTTTTCTTCATTTCCTATTAGGGCTGTAGCTTCGGCACCTGTCCAATCAATCACTTCTATCATTCCTTACCGTAAATATTCTGTATAAACGTCAATGTCTGCTCCCCATAATACATTTGCTAAATGTGAAGAAGGTGCAGTCGCCACCTCGCGATACGAGCGATCAATATAAATATGCTCTGCTTGCGGAAATTCTTTTCGGAATTGTTTCCTTAACTTTTCTCCTGCATCATCAGCATCCACTAGCACATATACGTCCTTATCAAAAAATTGATCAATGAGCTCATCCATTTTCGACAAACCAATTGTACCATTTGTACAAACAATTTCCACTGGTTCACGAATAATAGATTCAATCTTTCTTCTATCCGATTTACCTTCTACAATAATGACTTTTTCCACATAAATCATATGTCATCACCCGATCACCATATACTATACAACCTTTAACTTAGTATATAGTATATTCGTTATTTTCATGTTGTTTCCTGTTTATTTTTGCAAAAGAAAAGCGCAAGCGGCTCGCTCAGATTGTGAGGGGGATGGAGCTTCTGACGTAAAGGCGCTTTTTGCCTTGTAGGAAGAAGCGAAGCCACCGAACAATCTAGCCGCTGGAGCTGGATCATAACGAAAAGCTCAAGCGGCTTGCTCAGCATGAAGCCTACATGAAAAAAGTTTTTCAAAAACGTTCTCCTACATAATAATTAATATATATGTTTTTAAATTCATTATGTACACAACATAAAAAAGGACAGCACAAAGGCTGTCCTTTTTCTTCGACTATAATTAGTCTTGGTTTGTCATTTCTGCATATTTTTCTGCAGTTAATAACTTCTCAACTTGGCTTGCATCAGAAAGTTCAACTTTAACCATCCATGCACCCTCGTATGGAGATTCGTTAACTAGTTCTGGTTGGTCACTTAATTCTTCGTTTACTGCTACAACTTTACCACTTACAGGTGCGTATAATTCAGAAACTGTTTTAACAGATTCTACGCTTCCGAATGGCTCGTCAGCTTGGATTGTTGCACCTACTTCAGGAAGTTCAACGAATACGATATCGCCTAACTCACCTTGCGCAAAATGAGTAATACCGATAACAACCGCATTACCTTCTGTTTTTACCCATTCGTGTTCTTCAGAGTAACGTAAATTATTTGGAATGCTCATGACTGTACCTCCAGTGAATGTATTAATTATGTAAAAATACCTTATTGGTACTTTTTCCACACACTTTCAAACTGCTCTTCGTTAAAACCAAGTGTTACACTCGTTCCATCTGTTACAATTGGACGTTTAATCAACATGCCATCAGATGCTAAAAGCTCATACATTTCGTCTTCGCTTGCATCCTTTAACTTATCTTTTAAACCAAGTTCGCGGTAACGCATTCCACTTGTATTAAAGAATTTTTTTAATGGTAATTCACTTTTCTCATGTAAATTACGTAAATCTTCTTTTGACGGTGGATTTTCAACAATATGAATCATCTCATATGCTACATCGTTTGCCTCAAACCATTTCTTTGCTTTTTGACATGTGCCACATTTTGGATATGAATAAAATGTTACTGTCATAAATTCACCTACTTTTTTACTAACCTTTACCTTTATCATATAGAAAACATTTTATTATTTCAAACGATTATTCGCTAAACTTTTACTTATTTCGTGATAATTTTTAATAATCCTGCTAATTTTTCTTATTTTTCCGCCATTTATTAAGAAAAAATAAATATATAATTTTTTAAAAATTTTTTCTCATCCCACGCCGAACATATATCTTAAACAAACGTTTGATTAATTTCATATTTTTCTACCTCAACCTTCGGAATACGTAGATTCTTTTATACCGAACATATACCTTAAACAAACGTTTGATTAATTTCATGTTTTTCTACCCCAACCTTTGGAATACATGAATTCTTCCATACCGAACATACCTCTTAAACAAACGTTTGATTAATTTCATGTTTTTCTATATCACCTTTGGAATACATGATTTTCTATACCGAACATATATCTTAAACAAACGTTTATCACGCTATTTGCGGGCAGTAAGACTCCCACCTCGAAATTCGGCAAATGCGAGGAAGTTAGGTGGGAGATAACTGCCCGTAAAAGCCTGATTGGTGCGGGCTAATAATCAGTGGGGGGATGGACACCCCCCCACTGATTAAAGTTTCACTTTATTTAAAAAATAAGAAGTCCTTTTACAGGCTCCTTCATCATCGACTTAAATAGTCCGAAATGGTTTGAAATACTACTATATACATATTATGAATACTTTCTTCTGTATTTCCACCATTCGATAAACCTACTCCCCATTGTTGCCCTTCGCCACTTCCAATATTTGCAAAACCTTGCGCATACATAGCATTTACATCTTTTGGTGCACTGTTATACTCTATATTTTTTGTAATAAAAGTCGAATATGATTTATCTTGTAAGCCAATAAAAAACACTGGTTTCTTTAACGATAAAAATAAATCTTTATACTGCTCTTTCGAAGCTTCTTGAAAGTGCTCTTTCATTATTAGAAAACCATCTACTGCTCCAGATTCCTTTTTCAGTTCTTCTAACTTCACTTTTTCAAACTTTATATTTCTAAATGTATCTTTCGGCTTTTCACCAACAACTCCAATGACGAGTGCTCTCCCGTTATATTCTAAATTCTCTCCTTCTTTATCCTTTGCACACCCAGTACTCACTAGGCATAACAATATAAAAACTAAGAAATACAGTGAACGCTTCATATAGCACCCTCCCCCTCTTTTAAGTCAAGTGACAAAAATGTAAGGTGAATTCAAGAAAATGTAAGTAAAATCGATAGCCCAATTGGATTTTCTATATTATAATCAATTGAATTTATTTACATTACTAAAACATAGGAGATTATCATGAAGAAATTTAAACTTTCATCTCTTCTTCCGTTAAGTTATATACTTCTACTCGTACTCGTAAGTCCCCTTTACGACGTATTAAATAAATCTACTGTTCACGCAGTAGATGTCACAACTGTAGTAGATGATTGGATTCCATTTGTGAAAGCATTTATTATTCCTTACTTACTTTGGTTTCCATACTTATACGGTGCACTTATTTATTACTGTTTTGCTGATCGAAAGCAATATTATGTCACTTTAAGTAGTGTAATTCTTGGAAAACTTGCTTGTTTTTCGATTTACTTTTTTTGGCAGACAACTGTACCACGCCCAACCGTCGTTGGAACAGATGTATTTTCCGAACTAGTCCGCTATATTTATAGTATTGATCAACCAGTAAACTGTTTCCCAAGCATTCATGTCCTTACGACATTTGTAATTATGTTAGCTGCCTTTAAGCGTAGAGAACAGCATACTTTGGAATATTACATCCTTACTTTCTTCGGTACGCTTATTATTTTATCAACATTATTTACGAAGCAGCATGCATTTGTAGACGCCATTTCTGGAATGACGCTTGCAAGCGTACTTTACTTCGGCGTTCAGTTGTTATTAGCAAAAGAAACAGTGACAGTTCCAGTAAAACAAAATCATAAAATGTAAAAAAGCAGACTGTGGCTTCAGTCTGCTTTTATCTATTATTAAGGAGATTTTCAAATTAAGATTGTGGTACAGTCATGTCACCAGAATGAATACGACCTGCTTTTTTAAGAGCAATGTACAGTATATAAGAAACAGCTACTGGAATGATGATATAAGTGATTACCATCGCTGGGACAACTTCCCACCCTTGGCTGGAAATTAAATTAATTGGTGCGATAAGAGAGCTTAATCCAAGACCTGCAATTTCTTTTCCTGCTTCCAGTTGGAAAATTAGTGCCGATACTGGGCCAACTATTGCACTGGCGACGACAGTTGGGACGAGAATCATTGGATTTTTAGTAATGTTCGGTAACTGCACTTTTGGAGTACAAAGTGCCTGAGCTAATATGCCACCTAAATTATTTTCTTTCGCTGAAATAACAGAGAATCCGATAAATTGAGCAACACATCCTGCAAGTGCTGCACCACCTGCAACACCGTCTAAGCTAAGCGCTATCGCTAACGCAGCTGATGAAGCTGGAGAGATAAGTAACAGTCCCCAAACTACAGCAATCACGATAGAAGCGACGAACGGGCTACCAGCTGAACTATCTTTAATGAATGCTCCAACTGCATTTAAAACTGGGCTAATATTTTGAGCTAACCAAATACCGACTAAACCAGAACCTAATATTGCTGCAAATGGAACGAGCATCATATCTAAAGCAGTTTTTCCGCTTAATCGTTTACCAATATAAACTGCTAAAGTCGCTGTTAATAATGCACCGATTGGTTCACCTGTTTTAATGATGAGACCAGCTTCAGTAATTGAAATGGAACCTGCTCCAATTGCTCCAGCTACCATCGCTGAGAAAATTACGAGTCCGTTTGCACCGAGCATAAAGGCAATCCCGGCTCCAATTGCTGGTGCCATAAGTGATTTTGCAACGACTCCGATTGTAATAAGTAATGGTATATCAACAATTCTTCCTATATTTTCGATCAGTAAACCAATTCCAAGGGATACGAAAATACCCTGTGCGATTCCGGCAGAAGCTTTAAACACACGAGACATTATATATTCCTTCATTTGTTTCACCTTCTCCTATAATTTAGTAACCAATTGTTTTCATATAATCGCGTAAAACATCGTTTGATTTTGCAAAGCGACTTTCTTCATCTTCTGATAAGTTTAGTTCTACCACTTCTCTTATACCATCTCTAGTAATAATTGCTGGTACTCCTGTACAAATATCGTATTCGCCATATTCACCATCTAAAATAGCTGAAACAGCGATAACACGGTGATCATCATTGAAAATTGAGCGAGCAATATAAGCTAAAGAATTTCCGATTCCGTAATAAGTAGTTCCTTTGCGCTTATAAATTTCCCATCCAGCTTTTGCAGTCTTCTCAACAATTTCATCTAAATCTATTTCACCAAATTGGTCTTTTTTCTCTTCTAAAATTTGTAAAATCGGTTTTCCACCAACAGTTACGTGAGACCAAGCAACCATTTGAGAATCACCATGTTCTCCTAATGAATACCCATGAATACTACGAGGATCTACATGTAACATTTCAGATAAAATTGTTCTTAAGCGAGAAGAATCTAGTGATGTACCTGTACCAATCACACGATTTCTAGGTAATCCAGATAGCTTCCACACTTGATATGTAATAATGTCAACTGGGTTCGATGCGAGTAAAAAAATGCCATCAAATCCACTTTCCATTACGCCGCCAACAACACCCTCCATAATCTTAGCGCTGGCTCCTAAAGTGTCTAAACGACTTTGTCCAGGCTTCGGCGCTGGTCCTGCTGTAATAATAACAATGTCCATATCTTTGCAGTCTTCATAGCTTCCGGCATATACTTTTGTTCTTGTATTTGTAAAGTTAATGCAGTGCGATAAATCCATCGCTTCTCCAACTGCACGTTCATGATTTATATCAATTAACAATAGCTCTTCGCAAATCCCTTGGTTTACAATGGAATACGCACAGCTTGATCCAACTAATCCAGTACCGATAATTGCAATTTTTCTTGTGTTTCTATTCATAGCAATCTCTCCTAATTGATCATGTAGTCTATTTCTTTCGTTCTTTACACCCCTAATTATAGAGGTTCTCACGATAGAAACCATGGATACTTTGTGAAACATTGAGCAAAGTTTTTGTCCTTTTTGTGAATTGTTATATTTAATTTTCGTCATATTTGTTACAACTGAAAAAATATTTATTATGTATTTATTGACATATACCAAACAAAAAAACGAGCGAATCCATTCGCTCGTTTCATTCATCACACTATTCCGCACTTAATTGACTTTTCAATTGCTGCACAATCATTGGATTAGCAGGTGCTGCCGGCTTGTAATAACTCTTTTGCTTTGCGTATTCATACATATTACGTTGACGCATCTCATCTTGATTACGAATTTGGATTAACGTTTGATGTAACTGTTCATTATCAGACTGAGAAATATAATTTGCATAACTTGTTAAACTTGCATTTAATCCTGCTAAATAATCATTTACCATATCTTTTTCATTCATCTTTCACTTCCTCCTATCCTAGGAAAGTCATTAATTGCTGTTTCGTATTTCGTGCATCTTGTGCATCCTTTTGTAACATTTGTTTCAGTTGTGGATCTGTACAAGCCTGTGCATACTGGTCTAATTTATTAATAATTGTTGCATGTCCACCAATTAAATGGCGTAAGTTTTCTACTTCAAGCTCTGTTAAATTTTGCATAGGATACTCCTACCTTTCTTCTTTCATTCTCCTTTAGTATTCTGTTCTTTCTAAATCATATTCATTAAAAAGCTTTCTTACATTTCAAATCAATCACGTCTATTTATAAATCCAATAAAATGTTATAATTACAGAAAAATACAAATTTTCAATAGGTAACCTATAACAACAATATAATCCCCAAACAAACCCTAGTAGGTAGGTATGCTTATGCAAAAACATTTTAAAGTTATCTTCTTAATGGTTTATGCAATCCTGTATGTAAAATTGTTGATTGATATATCAACTTTAAAACCACTATTCACTTCTATACCTTTACATATGTTATTTCTCATTGGTTTTTTGTTCATTGCGCTTAACAACTATAGAAATCGTAATACCACTTTTTTCTTAATATTTATTAGTGCAACTCTATTGGTAAGCGTTAGTTTAATGAAAAACACCCTTTTATAAACTCTACATAACAAAGGAGCAACGACTATGAAAACCCATGAATTCCTTACAGAAATCCAGAAAGGCTCTGAACCTACCCCCTATCAAGATCCTATTGCATTCAGTTTCGTTTGCTTTTTCTTAGCCATATACACATTTTTCAAACCTGCAAAATAATATCATTTAACAAGAAAGAGCCTCTAAACCATTAGAGACTCTTTTCCAGTTAATATCTTCTTTTTAAAACTACGATAGTTAAAGCATACGAACAAAGTACTCCAGCTAATAAAAATGCATTTGCTAACTTATACTGTTCGCCTGTCAATGAATATAGATTCCCGATTAAAAAGATAATTAAATATAGAAATAAAAATACAAACAATGAAATTTTAGCCGCATTCCCTGTAATATGCTCGCCTCTTTCATCTTCCCCCTCATTCTTCTGAAAACGTGTTGAATATAAAACACCTATTAGTCCTGCTACTGAGATTATTATCCCTATTACAATACTCATTCCGTTTCCCCCTCTATCTTATATTGAAAAACTTCATGAAACTCCTTACCTAAAATATGCGCAATTTCAAAAGCTAAAATTAAAGATGGATTGTAACGATTCGCTTCAATTGAGGCGATCGTTTGTCTACTTACCCCAGCTTTGTTCGCTAAATCCGTTTGTGACCAGCGTTTTTCTGCTCTGAGTACAACGAGATTATTTTGTAAATTCCCACTCTGTTTCATAACCTCTCCTTATTTTACATTATTTTATATATTTTAATTGTAATTTATTTTTAACATCATGTAAACTATTTTTAACACAGATAAAGTGAAACTTCAATCCGCCCACCTACCGTTCTTTTGGAATCCTATGCACTAAAAAACCTTAGAATCGCTTCTAAGGTTTCATGTTGTCTCGCCTCTTATTCAATCTCTCATTACATGTAATCCTTTAATAAACGTTTCCAATAATACATGTAAACTTGTATCTAAATCTAGCGGCAAACCAAATCCACCTTGCTGTTCAATCGACGCAAATCCATGACAAATACTTCTGAATCCACGTGTCGCATGAAGTGCATTCTCTCCTTCTAAGCCGTATTGTTGTAAAACATGAAGACAAAGCTTTACAATTCCGTCACCTGCTTTTCTTACTTCTTCATCTCGTAAAAAAGTTGCTTCATACAATCCAGAATGTTTACGTACGAATGCTACATACGCTTCTCCTAAAGCATGAATTGCTTCATCCATACGTTTACCCTCGGCCGCTTCTTCCAGTCTGTTATGCAGCTGTTTTATTCCGTACATACCAAGATTTTTCCGTACATCTTGTAAACCTTTCACATGATTGTATAGCGAGGGCGAACGTACCCCTAATCTTTTCGCTAATGAAGCTAACGTTACTTCTTGTATTCCATTTGTATCTGCAATCTCTGCCGCTGTTTCTACAATTTTCTGTAATGTAAGTCCGATTCTCGGTGACATAAATTAACCTTCTTTCCTACTTTCTATATTCCGCTTAGCTTCCTTAATAGCAAGTTTTATGACAGTGCCTGGATTCTTTATCATTTTCCCATGTCCTGCCGCAAGCAAGGAAGGCTCATATTCGCTTAACTTCTCTGCACTTTGTAATGATATTTCTTTGCTCCACGTTGCCATCGCAGGAAACGGAAACCAAAATTTCATTTGACCCGAAACAGCCATACCTCCTCTTGTTTGGAATGCATCCCCGACAATAAGAGCTTTATTTCGTACATCAAGAAACGACATGGATCCTGGCGTATGTCCCGGCGTCATAATCGCAAGAAGCGATCCAACTCGGTCGCCATCTTCTAATAAAACATCAGGTACCGTTTTTACCTTTTTAGGTACACCGCCTTTTATTGGTATATTCGGTTCATCCTCTTGTAACGTCGTATCTCCTTCTAACAGCTTTGCGTCCCGCTTAGAAATATAGACTGGAACATTAGGAAGTACTTCCTTTAATGCGTCTAGTGCACCGATATGATCATCATGCGCATGTGTTAATACAATCTTAGTAATGGGTTTCCCTATGTTCTCAGCCGCCTGTAAAATACCTTTTGCGCTATATGGCAAAGCCGCATCAATTAAAGTTAAACCATCTTCTTCCTCCACAAAGTAACAATTCACAGGAAACACTCTTGGTAAAAATGACAATTGATATACCGTTTTTTCATGAATCACTCTCATATTTCCAGCTCCCTTTCCGAAAAAACTAATGCTATTAGTTTTATTATACTAATGGCATTAGTTTTATGTCACTAAAAATTTCATTTTTGCAAAAAAAAAGAACAGTAGCCGTTTATACGACTACTGTTCTTTACAGCTATTAAACTGTGTAACGCTCATCTTCTAAAATTTTCGCAGCAATTTCACGCTTCTTCGGAATTACGTTAAGTGGTGTGTGGCGAGTTAATTTACGTAATGATGATAACATCATGCGCAGCATGTCGCCATTTTCAACTGCGATAAGTGTTTCTTTCGCATCTGCTTCGATTTCGTTGAATGCTTCTTGGCAGAATACTTCAGTGTATAACACTTTTTGTTTATTCTTTTCAAGACCAGTTGTTTTAATTGCTTTTTCTGTACGAAGAAGAGCTGATTCCATTGCGTAAAGATTGCTTACAATGTCAGCGATATTCACAAGAATTTCTTGCTCTTTATCTAATGCTTTACCGTATTTTTGAGCTGCTAATCCAGCTACCATTAAACCGATTTTCTTCGCGTTCTTTACTAAATATTTTTGAAGTGCTAATGGCTCATCGCCTACTTCTTCTGGCATCATCATCATTAACTCTTCTTGTAATTTTTGTGCTTTTTGTAGTAATGGTAATTCACCTTTCATCGCTTTACGTAAGAACGTACCTGGTACGATTAGGCGGTTAATTTCGTTCGTTCCTTCGAAAATACGGTTAATACGAGAATCGCGGTACATTCTTTCAATCTCGTACTCTGCCATAAATCCGTAACCACCGTGAATTTGAACACCTTCATCTACTGTATAATCTAACACTTCAGAACCGAATACTTTATTTAAAGAGCACTCGATTGCATATTCAGCGATAGAAGCTGCTACTGCTTTACCGTCTTTTACTTCTTCTTCAGATAATGTGCTCATGCGACTTTCGAATAAACCTACTGTACGATATACAGAGCTTTCAGCTGCATATGTTTTCGCTGCCATATTCGCAAGTTTCTCTTGAATTAATGGGAAGCGAGCGATTGGTTGTTTGAATTGTTGACGTTGATTTGCATATTGTGCTGAAATTTCTACTGCACGTTTCGCAGATCCAACTGTACCAACACCTAATTTATAACGACCGATATTTAAAATGTTGAACGCGATAATATGGCCTTTACCGATTTCACCAAGTAGGTTTTCTTTCGGTACTAACGCATCTTCTAAAATTAACGTACGAGTTGAAGAACATTTAATACCCATTTTCTTCTCTTCAGGGCTTGTAGATACACCAGCATAGTCTTTCTCTACGATAAATGCTGAGAAGTGCTCACCGTCTATTTTTGCGTATACGATAAATACGTCAGCAAATGCAGAGTTTGTAATCCATTGTTTTTCACCATTTAATACGTAATGCGTACCTTCTGCATTTAAACGTGCAGTTGTTTTTGCACCTAATGCGTCAGATCCTGAACCTGGCTCAGTTAATGCGTATGCCGCTAATTTTTCACCAGTTGCAAGTAGTGGTAAATATTTTTTCTTTTGCTCTTCGTTACCGAATAATACGATTGGTAACGATCCGATACCAACGTGAGCACCGTGAGTGATTGCAAAACCACCAGCGCGCGAGAATTTCTCTGCGATTAACGCTGAGCTTACTTTATCAAGACCAATTCCGCCGTACTCTTCTGGTACGTCAGCGCCTAGTAAACCAAGTTCACCAGCTTCTTTTAAAAGACGCACAGAACGATCAAACTCGTGTTGTTCTAAATATTCAAGCTCCGGAAGAACTTCATTTACGATAAAGTCCTCTGTCGTTTTTGCAATCATTTTATGCTCAGATGAAAAATCTTCTGGCGTAAACACTTGATCAATTGTAATTTCCTCTACTAAAAAGCTACCGCCTTTAACCGCATTTCCTACTGTTTTTTCCATGAAAATTTCCTCCTTCATATTTTCATAAGCCGCTTTTCTCATTTTGAAAGAAGCTGGCTCTCATTTTTTTATAAACCTTTGTTGCTTCCATTCTTTGCTTTAGCGCCCTCTTGTTCTGAGCGAGCCGCCTGCGCTTTTTTTATAATCCAGTTCCGGTGGCTAAAACAGTCGGTCGTTTCATCCCTTCCTGTGAGGCAAAAAGCACCTCTTCGTCAGGGCTTCCAACGCCCTCCTGTTCTGAGCAAGCCACCTGCACTTTTTTTATAATCCAGTTCCGGTGGCTAAAACAGTCGGTCGTTTCATCCCTTCCTGTGAGGCAAAAAGCGCCTCTTCGTCAGGGCTTCCAACGCCCTCCTGTTCTGAGCAAGCCACCTGCACTTTTTTTATAATCCAGTTCCAGCGGCTAGAATGTTCGGTGGCTTCGCTTCTTCCTACGAGGCAAAAAGCGCCTCTACGTCTGAAGCTCCATCCCCCTCACATTCTGAGCGAGCCGCTTACACTTTTTTTATAGTAATTCAAATACTCCCGCTGCTCCCATTCCGCCACCGATACACATTGTTACGATACCGAATTGTTGGTTGCGACGTTTCATTTCGTGAATAAGAGATAGTGTTAGTTTTGCTCCTGTACAGCCAAGTGGATGTCCAAGTGCGATTGCACCGCCGTTTACGTTTACTTTTTCTTCATCTAAACCAAGTTCACGAATAACTTGGATAGATTGAGAAGCAAATGCTTCATTTAGTTCAAATAGACCGATATCAGATAGCTCTAAACCAGCTAATTTTAACGCTTTCGGAATTGCAGCAATTGGGCCGATTCCCATTACTTCTGGTGGTACTCCAGCTACTGCGAATGAACGGAATTTTGCAAGTGGCTTCATGCCATCGCTCACTGCTTTTTCACGATCCATTAATAGTACAGATGCTGCACCGTCACTCATTTGTGAAGAGTTACCAGCCGTTACAGAACCGCGAACGTTAAATGCTGGACGTAATTTACCTAAAATGTCTAGCGTCGTCTCTGCTCTTACACCTTCGTCTTGTGCGAAAATGATTGTTTCTTCTTGCAGTTTGTTGTTTGATCCAACCGAGCGTAACGTCACATCTACAGATACTGTTTCATCCGCAAAGTTCCCTGCAGCTAATGCTTTCGCAGCACGTTGATGACTTCTTACTGCAAATGCATCTTGTTCTTCACGAGAAATTCCATATTTCACAGCAACTTGCTCTGCTGTATGCCCCATACCCATATAATATTCTGGTGCTGCTTCTACAAGGCGACTATTCGGACGAACAACGTGTCCCATCATTGGAACTAAACTCATTGATTCCGCTCCGCCTGATAATACAGCTTCAGAGTGACCAAGCATAATGCGCTCTGCTCCGTAAGCGATACTTTGTAAACCTGAAGAACAGTAACGGTTAATTGTAATAGCTGGAACATCGTAAGAAAGTCCTGCTAGCCCACCGATATTACGAGCCATATTTAAACCTTGCTCTGCTTCTGGCATCGCACAACCGAAAATTAAATCATCAATTGGTCCTTCATAATTCGCACGCTTTAACGTTTCTTTTACTACTAACGCCCCTAGATCGTCAGGACGAACTGTTTTTAATGAACCCCTCTTTGCTTTTCCAATTGGTGTTCTTGCTCCCGCAACAATGACAGCTTCTCTCATGAACGATATCTCCCCTCGTTATTAGTTACGTAATGGTTTTCCTTTTACAAGCATGTGCTGCATTCTTGCTTGTGATTTCATCTCACTTACTAAGCTAATAAATGCTTCACGTTCTACATCTAATAAATACTGCTCATCAACTTCTGTTCCGTACGGCACTTTTCCGCCCGCAATGACATATGCCAGTTTCTTCGCAATGTGCAGATCATGTTCAGAAATGTAACCTGATAAATGCATTGCCTCTGCACCAAGTACAAGCGCTGCATATCCTGTCTCACCAACAACTGGTATCTTTTTGCGGATAGGTGCTTTATAACCTGCTTCATATAAAGAAAGTGCTTTTTGTTTCGCATCATATAGTAAGTGATCACCATTCACACTAATACCGTCTTTATCGCCTAAGAAGTTGTTCGATACAGCTTCTTGTGCTGATGTAGAAACTTTCGCCATCGCTACAGATTCGAATACTTTATTCGCAACTTTTTGTAAGTCGAATTCTACACCGTTTGCCATTTTGTTTAAGTGTTTAATGTATAACTCTTTGTTACCGCCTCCGCCAGGGATTAAGCCAACACCTACTTCTACTAAGCCCATATAAGTCTCACTAGAAGCTTGAATGCTCGCTGCTGGTAAACAAACTTCTGTACCTCCGCCAAGCGTCATACCATATGGCGCCGCTACAACTGGCTTAGAAGAGTATTTAATTTTCGTCATTGCATCTTGGAAGTTTTTCACAACCAACTCAATTTCAAAGTAGTTGTCATCTTGTGCTTCCATTAAGATCATTGCTAGGTTCGCACCAACGCAGAAGTTCTTCGATTGGTTACCGATAACAAGACCTTTATAATTCTTTTCTACTTCATCAACAGCGTAGTTAATCATTTGCGTAATATCCATACCGATTGCATTGCTCTTCGAATGGAATTCTAAGCAAAGGATACCATCGCCTAAATCGATTAAGCTCGCTCCGCTATTTTTCTTTAATACGCCATTTTTCGCTTTTAATTGTTTAAGAGAAATTGCCTTTTTATTACGTTCGATTAGCTTATATTCGCCATTATCGTAATAGTAGCTATCTCCGTTATCGTGTTTGTAGAAAGTAGTGAAACCTTTCTCTAACATTTCTTTCACCCAAGTCGGAACAACTACGCCGTTTTCTTCCATCTTTTGAACGGACTTTTCAACGCCGATTGCATCCCAAACTTCAAATGGTCCTTGCTCCCAGCCGAAGCCCCACTTCATCGCTTGGTCAATTGCAACGATATCGTCAGCAATTTCTTTATGAAGTTTTGCAGAGTATAAAAGAGTTGGTGTGATGATGTTCCATAACAACTCTCCTGCGCGGTCTTTCGCGTATACAAGCGCTTTCAATTTATTCGATAAACCTTTTTCTTTTTTACTTAACTCGATAGATGCAGCTTTTAATTTTTTGCGAGCTTCGTATTCCATCGTTTCAGGATTTAGTTCTAAAATTTCTTTTCCTTGTTTTAAGAAGAAGCCTTGACCTGTTTTGCTTCCAAGCCATTTTTTATCAAGCATGTCATGCATGAAAGCTGGTACTTTAAATACATCACGCTCTTCTTCTTGTACGTTTTCATATACGTTATTTGCAACGTGTACGAATGTATCTAAACCAACAACATCTAATGTACGGAACGTTGCGCTCTTCGGGCGACCAATAAGTGGGCCTGTTACAGAATCAACTTCCCCAATGCTATAGCCGCGTTTTATCATCTCTTGAAGAGTTACTAATAAACCGTACGTACCGATGCGGTTTCCAATAAAGTTTGGTGTGTCTTTTGCGATAACAACGCCTTTTCCAAGAACGTCTTCGCCAAATAGTTTCATGAAGCTTAATACTTGTGGATCTGTTTCTTTCGTCGGTATTACCTCTAGAAGTTTTAAATATCGTGGTGGGTTAAAAAAGTGTGTGCCTAAGAAGTGCTTTTGGAAGTCGTCTGAACGACCTTCTGCCATTTTTTCTACTGAAATGCCTGACGTATTCGAGCTTACAATAGAACCCGCTTTACGAACGGCATCTACTTTTTCAAATAGTTTCTTTTTAATATCTAAGTTTTCAACTACTACTTCGATAATCCAATCTACATCAGCTAGACGCTCAAGATCATCTTCTAAGTTACCTGCTTCAATCAGTGCTAAATTTCCTTTCACTGTCAGAGGAGCTGGTTTTTGCTTTAATAGTTTTTGCACAGCCGTATTACTAAAACGATTTCTCACACTTTTATGTTCTAATGTAAGTCCCTTCGCTTCTTCTTCTTTCGTAAGCGCAGGTGGTACAATATCAAGCAATAATGTCGGAATACCAATATTAGCTAAGTGTGCCGCAATTCCTGAACCCATTACGCCTGAACCTAGAACAGCAGCCTTTTTAATTTGGAACATCCATTTCTCCCCCTATTCTTGAATGAATGCTCATTCAATTTTTCGACATGAGTCGCAATCAATGAGTGAGCCTCTACTAATAAATATATGATACAGTTTGAATTTTCGCAATATATTTATTGATAAAATTTTCTGAAATAAATATATTTCTTTCATTTGGCTATGCTATACATGTGTATTTTCTTCATTAAAATGCACTTTTCCTTTTTATAATCTGACGAAACTGGAGGAATATATATGGCAAAACTTAAGAAGAACCCTTCAAAAGCTGGAATTAGCGCAGCAAGTGTAACTGGAAATGCAGGTCCGCATAATCACAGTGTTGAAAAAGGGCGTCAAAGTAATAACCAACAATATAAGAAGCATAATATGGGCGAAAAATAACGCTATATTTTTGGGCAGAGGACGTGGCATAATGATTAATGGCTGCTTTTTCTGCCCAATTTATTTGTACATATGGAAAACAAAAGAGGGAACGACGATGAAACGAACAATAATTATGATTGTAATGATTGCCACACTATTTACAGGGATGATTTTCTTCTCTTATGCACAAAGGCAACAAGTTGTAAGAGCAGATCAGCCTAACATTACTGGGCAATACGGGATTACAATCGATGCAGACACAGGTGAAATTTTGTACGGAAAACGGGAAGATGAACGCTCTTATCCGGCTAGTATAGGGAAAATGATGACTACCTTACTCTTACTAGAAAATGTGAAAGAAGATGAAGAAATTACGGTAACAGAGAATGCGATTAAAACGGAAAGTCAAAGTAAGAAGATTAAGCTTCGCGCGGGTGAAAAATTAAAACGTGATGAGGCATTAAAACTTATGCTTATTATTAGTGCAGACCCAATCGCTGAGTCAATTGCAGAACATATCGCAGGATCAAAAAATGAGTTTGTGAAAATGATGAACGCTAGGGCGAAGGAACTTGGGACAAAACATGCGACTTTCAAAAACGCAAGCGGTGCTGATGCACTTGGAAATAAAGTATCACCATATGACATTGCTATTATTACGAAAGAAGCCTTGAAGTATCCGATCGTTTTAGAATATATGAATTCAATACATACAACACTACATACTTCAGAGCGTTCTCCGAAAATCGCAAACTATGGACGAGAAGAACTATATGATGATCCATATGCGATTGGAAGTAAAAGCGGTTTATCAGCACTCGGAAAATACACAGTCGTAACAGTTGATGAAAAAGACGGTAAACGCGTCATTAACGTCGTGTTATCTTCTACTCGTACGCAGCTATATCCTGATACGAAGAAAATGGCGCACTACGCATTTCAGCAATTAAAATAACCAAGGAGTATTTTCTCCTTGGTTATTTTTTGATCATACCTTTTAATACGAACGCAACGTTTGCTGGACGTTCTGCTAGACGGCGCATGAAATAGCCATACCAGTCGTTTCCATAAGGCACGTAAACGCGCATTTTGTAACCTTCTTTTACTAGCTCAAGTTGACGCTCTGTACGAATACCAAATAACATTTGGAATTCAAATTGATCCCTTGGAATGTTGTGTTCTTCCGCAAGTTTTTTCGTATATTCAATAATCGCTTCGTCATGTGAAGCAATTGCAGTGTAATTTCCATTTAATAAGTGCATTTTAATAATTTTTTTATAATTGTCATCTACATCTTTCTTTTCTGGGAACGCTACTTCTTCAGGTTCTTTATAGGCCCCTTTTACAAGACGTAAATTAGGATTATAAGCGTTTAAATCTTCCATATCTTTTTCTGTACGATATAAGTAAGCTTGAATAACTGTACCAATATTATCGTATTCAGATTTTAATTGTTTAAAGATATCAATTGTTTTTCCGCAGCGCGTATAGTCTTCCATATCAATTGTAATAAACACACCATTTTCTTTTGCAGCTTCTAAAATACGGCGCATATTGTTCATTACGATTTCGTCAGAAATATCTAATCCCATAGAAGTCATCTTTAAAGAAAGCTGCGAATTAAGACCTTCTCTTCCAATTGCACGAATCGCTTCAATCGATTCGCTAGCCATTTCATTTGCTTCCGCTTCGTTATCAACGAATTCACCTAAATAATCGATTGTTACACAAAGACCTTGCTTATTTAAGGCTTTAATTGCAGCTGTCGCTAATTCAATCGTTTCCCCTGCGACGAAGCGACCTGCACCAAAGCGTAAACCGTACTTTTTAGCCAGTTTTGTTAGCGCTTTATTTTTAGATAAGAAAAGAAACGAATTTCGCATTAATTGTTCCATGTAATTCACCCCTACGACTATAATTTATCTGTTTTTTACCCCTCTTCAAAATTATATCATTGTTTAAAATTATTTGATACAAATAATTATTTAGATAATTTATAAAATACTATCAAAACATTTAAAACCCTATATTCTCGTTTATAAATATAAAGAAAATATTTTTCGACATTCAGAAAAAACGGGTTTACTAGGGAAAAAATGAGCATGCCGAAAATATTCGACATGCTCACAAAACCATTTATATTTCATGTAAATTATATAAGGATATTAATAACAAAAACTTGAGGTAACATTATCTCAAGCCTTCTTACTTCTCATTTCGCTTCTCATCATTCAGCTTTTTAATATTCGTAATTAACTGTACCATCTCTTCTTTTGCATCTGGATACGTCTCATTCCAATGTTTCACTAAAGCTGGCATCGTCTTAGCCATATAAGAATAAAGTGCCCATTTCTGTACCTGCTCTTTTCGCTCTTCGTTGCTCTCTCCAAGTAATAGTTCCGTGTATTTCTCTAGCAAGCCATCAAACTGCTCATTAAACTTTTCACTCATCTTATTTTCCTCCTATATGAAAAAAGCAGCGAAGATCGCTGCTTTTTCTTATAATTTTGATCGAACAGAGTTTAATTTCTTCTCCATCGTACTTACTTTATCACGGCGATCATCGATACGAATTGTTGTCGCAACGCGCTGTGCACCTTTCATGTATGGAACTTCATGCATTTGTTGAATGACTTCTAAAATGACAGGAAGATCTCCTTCAATTACTGTATTCATCGGTGTTAATTGATACTTCACGCGATCAGCATTTTTCTCTAGTACCTTTTGTACTTCTGCTACATATTCACTAACACTTGGGTTACCTGTTCCTACTGGAATAATCGATACATCAACAATTGCCATAATAATCTTCCTCCTATTACTGCTTCTTATATATCCATTGTCTATTTTACCGAAATTCTCATCATTTTACTAATACGTTACTCTTCTACTTTAAACTGCTCAATCAATTTTTCTAAGTCCTGCATATTCTCTGTCAAACTTTCCATCGTATGAGCTACTTTTTCTAAATGATTCACTTGTGACTCAGTTGCTGCATTTACCTCTTCAGAAACAGCCGCACTCTCTTGACTCGTGCTAGCAATTGTTTGCATAACTTCTGTAATTTCTTCTTGCTCGTGACCTATGTTATTTACCTCTTCTACAATTTTTTCAACTGAGGCACTAATAGTATTTACAACTGACATAATTGTGCGGAATTCTGTCTCCGCCTCTGTCGTAACTTTATTTTGTATATCCGCAATGTCTTTCAATTTACTTACAACTTCTACAACTCGTTTTACTTCTAACTGCACATCGCTAATCATTATTGTAATCTCACCCGTTGCCTCTTTTGATTGTTCAGCTAATTTCCGAACCTCTTCCGCAACAACAGCAAAGCCCTTACCTTGCTCACCTGCACGTGCTGCTTCAATTGAAGCGTTTAAAGCCAGTAAATTCGTTTGATCCGAAAGACCTTTTATAAGTTCTACCACATTTTGAATCGATCCAACCCTTTGCTCTAACTTACCGGACGCTTCTTCCGTATGAACAACGATAGAAGATGATTGTTCTCTTGTACGAACTAAATTTCGCATCGTATTGAGTCCCTGCTTAGACGCTTCTTCCGCCTTACCAGTCACTCCCTTTATTTCACCAACGGAACTATTCATTTCTCCCATCGACTGCGCCATATTTTCAAGTTGCGCTGAAACCTCCTCTACACTATTAGCAAGAGTAGACGCGCCTCCGCTCACATCATCCATTGCACCTGAAACTTCTCTACTAGCTGCTACAGTTTCATTCGTTAAATAATGCAGATTGTGAGTCGATTTCTGTACTGTCGATACACTATTTTTAATTTTACTTACCATTTCATTCATTTGCTCAACCATATGATTAAAATGATTTGTCAGTTCTCCAACTTCATCCTTACTTGTCACTTTCATTTGCAACGTTAAGTCACCTTCTGCTACTTTTTGAACGTGATTTGTTAATAGTTGCAATGGTCTTGCTAATCTTCTTGAGAATACATATGAAGCTAATATTCCAATCAATAAACTTATACATGCCATTATAATAACTGTATTTCTTGTTTCTATTAGTAAGTTATCAATGGACTCTTTCGGATATACAATCCCGATTTTCCATTTCATCTTATCAAACAATTGACTATAGGCTACTACATCTTTGCCACCTAATGTCGCCGCCGCAAATTTCGTCTCATCTTTATTTAAACTTTTAACAAGTGGTTCTTTCGAAACATCTTTTCCTACTTTCTCCGGGTACACAATGGCGATATTTTTATCATTTATAACAAACATTTCTCCGCCATTATTATATTGAATATTATGGAGTAGCTTTTGAATCGTTCCTAGTGATACATCCATTGCTACAACGCCTAACACAGAACCATCTTGTCCGACAATGGCTTTTGAAACTCCAATACTTAACTTCCCCGTCGCGATTTCATATTGTGGTTCTCCCCAAATAGTCGATTCTGTAGCTGCTTCTGACGCTTTATACCAAGGGCGACTCGTCGGATCATATCCTTCTGGAACTGTCCCACCATCTGCAAGATTTGCACTCAACGTTTTTTTATCTTTCGTCCCAATGTAGACATCTAAAATATCAGGATGATTCTTTTTAAACCTTGAAAATTCCTTTAAAATAAAACTCTCTTCTTCTGGAGTAACCCCATCTTGTAGCATGTTTTGAATATCATCATGAGATCCATAATGACCCATATCTTCTTCAATTCGCTGCATAAATGCAGTTAACTGCTCTGTCACAAGATCCATCGTATTTTCAGAATACTGGTCTAAGGAGTGCGTTTCTTTCTCTTTTTGCAATTGATACACAGCTGTACCTAATATTACAAACATCATAGAAATAAGTACCGAAAATACTACTGCAATTTTTAAACGTAAACTTCTCAACATATTCCCTCAAGCATCCCCTTCTCGGTAAAATTTAATCGTATTAATCACTATATTAAGTATAATAGATAAATCAGAAAGCTCAATCCATATAGTTTAAAAAATTGAAATTTGTTCTCATTTCAATCAACCTACTTGTTATCTCAACACTTGTGTAAAAACAAATAGTTCATTATCCTTAACATATAATCTCATTCGTTCGGAGGGAACTATGCTACAAAAATTCGGTTTCTCACAATATGAAAGCCAAGCTTATGAAGTTGTCGTATCAAGCAATGACCCATTAGATGCAACAACTATCGTTAAACATTCAGGTGTTCCAAAAGCAAAAATATACGAAGTGTTAGCACGACTCATTGATAAAGGGATGGTAATGGATTCTGTTTCTGAAAAGAAAAAATTGTATACAGCATTACCACTCAAGCTAGCAATTGAAAAGTTAACGACAGAATTCCAATCTAATATTAAAGAACTTGAAAATAATATTTCTAAAAAATCATTTACAGATGACCGCGTTTGGAGTTTAAAAATGCAGTCTTCTATTAAAGTACAAAGTAGGCAACTTATAGAAGATGCGAAAGAATCCATACGCATCTCCGCATGGAACGATACCCTTTTAGAATATCTTCCTTTACTAGAACAAAAAGAAAAACAAGGCGTCCAAGTCGAGTCCCTCATAGTTGGAAAAGTGGAAACTGACTTAGAAAACATGCATTTTTTAATCCCAGCTCAAGAACCTAACGCATTAGAGCGTTATTTACTACTCATCGTTGACGATAGTGAAATTTTATTTGCTGGTGTAGAGCAAGAATCATGGCAAGCGATGAAAACAATGTCACAACCTTTCGTGAAGTTCTTTACGGAGTTCTTCTATCATGACGTTGCACTTGCGAAGATTACAGAGAAGCACCATGATCTCTTTATGCAGGATGAGGAAATTAAGGAATTGTTGATGAAGTTGAGATATTAACAAATCCAAAAATCGATTCTACCATTTGAATAGATAATATAATTTTCCATACAAAAAAAGCTGTATCAAACGGAGTTTTACATACTCATTTGGTACAGCTCTTTTTTACGCTTTCGCTAATTCAATTTTATGTAGTTGGTTTTTCGGATGGTTTTGATTTGTAAATACAGAACGTTCATTCTTTAGTACAATTACTTCAAAGAATGGTTTAAATCGTTCCTCTGAAATATCAAAAGCTTGTAAAAACTTCCCAAACATCATTTGTTCTTCACGTTCAGCCTCTCCATCAGAAAGAGATGAATCAATTAAGTTAACTAGAATACACATTTTTTGTGCATCTGTAAGAGAAGGTGCTGCTTCTTTTAAAAATGTATCTAAACTATTTTTACGAACATACTTAATAGCCTTATCAAGTAGGTCATCGTTATTTCCACCTACATAAATCGTACCGCCTTTATTCTTACCACCTAAAACAGATAATAATTGTCCTAATTCCTCATTATCATATTCTCCATCTGCACCCATCATGTAAAGTAAAGATGTAGCAAATGCAAAGTGTGGTTCCATCCCATTTTCTGTACGAGTTTTGTCACCTTTAAACATATCGAATAAACCCATTTGTAGCCCTCCTATATGAAAATATAATCTTCCTAAATATAACAGAAAGCGCTACAAAATAATGTGTCCGTTTTGTAAAGTTTACCCAAAATAAATAGACCATTTCACGACTTCTTTTGCTCCTTTATCTCCATCAAAAGCTCAATAATCTTCTCATTTTGCTCTACTTGTTTCTCAGAATTTTGATAGATGAAACGAATCCATCTAAATACAAAAATAATAAGAAATAATGGGACTAAAGAAATTAGAAAACCAATAATTGAAAAATTAGACTCCATATACTATCACCTCGCTATATACTCCCTTCTCCATTTCTCTACTAACCCCTGCAATTTTTCACACAAAAAAGAACCTATCAAATGATAGATTCTTCTTTCGTAAGCTGATTCGAACGTCCTCTCGTAATAGAGAAAATCGCACAAAGCAGTGCCAATATAATGAAAACGCCGCCTACCCAAGCGTTATATATAACAGATGATTTCTCAATAACAACTCCGCCCACTGTTGAGCCAAGTGCAATTCCTAAATGAAGTGCAGAGTTATTTAAACCTTGCTGAATACCAGCTGATTCTGGCGCAATTTCAATTAAATAGTTTTGCTGTGCTGGCGAAATTGCCCAGCTCAGCATACTCCAAAGCCCCATCATAATAATGAAAAGCGGGAATGAGAATGTCATCATCGGCAACATAAAGATTGCACATGCAAATACGATAATGATGGAAATAATACTTTTCTTCGATCCCCATTTATCAGCAAGCCAGCCGCCAAGGCCACCTCCAAGTACCGCTGCAATTCCGAAAATGAAGTAAAACACACTAATCCAATTTGCTTCAACATGCATCACATCTTTTAGAAACGGCGTTAAATATGCGTATAGCGTTAAATGACCTGTTAAAAATAAAAATGATGTTAACTGTGCGCTTACAATTTTTTTATCCTTTAACGTAGCAATTTGTTCTCTTATTGATAATACCGATGTCGCTGGTACTTTCGTTAAGAATAATGAAATACAAGCAATCGCCATAACCGTTAATATTGAAATTAATACAAATGGTGCACGCCATCCATATGCATTTCCGAGCACAAGACCTAGCGGTACTCCAAGTACGAGTGATCCACTAATACCCATGAAAATGATTCCAATTGCACGCGCACGGAAATGCGGCTCTACTACACTAGAAGCAAGTGTTACCGATAGTGCAATAATAAGCGATCCACTCGCTGCACAAATTACTCTCGAGAACATTAACATCTCGTAATTCACACTAAATGCCGAAATGATATTTCCAATTAAGAAAATTGATAATGCCACAACATACAATTTCTTTCTTTCAAACTTGCCTGTTAATGCTAATAAAACTGGCCCCGATAGAGCAAATACTACTGAAAATATTGTAATAAGCTGACCAGCTGCACTAATCGACACACCTAAATCATTAGCAACTAAATCAAGCGTTCCTCCTATAATTAGCTCAACCGTTCCGACTACGAAAGCCGCAATAGCTAAAATATATACACGAAAATTCAAGCCTTTCCCCACACTTTCTCTTTTGGTTACTACCATTATAGTAACCAAAAGAGAAAGTGGACGCAAGTACAAATTTTTTTATAGCAAAAAAGCAGGCGTATAATACGCCTGCCCTTCAATCATTAAACTCCAGTTTCTTTCTTCTTATTTAAGTACCAATATACCGGAAGTCCAGTAAATACAATTCCAATTGATAAGAAGCAGCTTACCGGATCGTTAATAATTGCACTTCCAAGTACAAACAATGACCCTAAAATCGCAACGATTGGTACAATCGGGAATAACGGTACACTATATGCACGCTCTTTATCCTTGTTACGTCTTCGTAAAATGAAGACACCAATAAACGTCATTACGTAGAAAATATAAATAATGAATACGGAAATCTCAGATAGCTTATTCGGATCACTAATAAGCATTAAAATAATTCCTAAAATGATTTCAACAGTAATCGCATTTGCTGGTGTTTTAAATCTCGAATTTTCTTTTGCAATAAACTTAGAAAACGGAAGGTGTCCACGCTCTGCCATCGACATCGGAATACGTGGGAACGTTAAAATCTTTCCATTTAAACAACCGAAAATAGAAATGATAATACCGATACTAATAATTTTCCCGCCATATTCTCCAAGTAACATACCCGCAGCTGTCGCTGTTGCATTTTCTCCAAGGTCTACAATTTTCGCTGCTGGTAATACATTTAATAACGCTAAGTTAATTAACACGTAAGCAGCTGTTACAATTAAAATCCCAACTGTCATTGCCTTCGGTAATAACTTTGTTGGGTTCTTCATTTCTCCGCCAATAGAAGCGAGTAAAATCCAGCCATCATAGGCAAATAAAGTTGCTAAAATTGCCATCCCGATACTTTGATTTTCTGATATCGGTACAACTACGTTGAAGATATCACTATTCCCTTTCCAAAACCCTAGCACAACAATTAATATAATTGGAATCATCTTCCCAACTGTCGTAACCGTTTGGACGATGCCCCCATATTTTGTTCCCAAACTATTTATAACGCCTAGGAACACAACTGTTCCAATTGCGATTGGTAAATTCCAGACTTTATCTAAATAGAAAAAATTGATCATTAAAGAACTAAAATACAAACCTAACGTTCCAATAATAGCTGGTCCATAAACAATTGTTTGCATCCAGCCAGATAAATACCCCCAAAAACTTCCGTAAATCTCCTCTAAATACGTATACAACCCACCATTTTTCGGAATTTGCGCTCCAATTTCGGCTACTGTTAAACCACTTGCTAACGTCAACAGACCACCAATTACCCAAGCAAGGATTGCCATATTAGAACTCCCTGAGTAATCTAATACGCTCCCTGGTTTCATAAACACACCAGACCCAATAATAGTTCCTACTACGATAGAAAGTGCTACTGTTAAACCAATTTTGTTTTTCTCATCATGATGCATGCTGCGTATCCTCCTTCCAATACTAGTGTGATGCAAAAATAAAATAAAAAAACACTCCTCCCTAAAAAAGGGACGAGTGTTGTATTCGTGGTTCCACCCTTGTTTCAATTCGTAAAGTGACACACTTCACCAATTTCTCAAGTCCAAATAACGGTTTTTGCCGGCAAGCAATTACTAGGTATCCGTTCACTGCTGCAGTTCAGAGGTGGTAATCGATTTTCTCGTATTAGGAAGCTCACAGCCAAAGGCTTCCCTCTCTGAGAATCGTAAAAAATTGATCATGTCCTCATCATCACTTCTTGATGTCGAATTTTGTAGTTATTGTTCATTATATTGAATTGTTAGAAAAAATCAATATATATTTTATATAACATAAGAAACATTTCTCTTCTTATATTATAACAGAAGTTACCATTTTTCTCTATTTCCCTAAAAATGGTATAATTCATGTAGGAGGTGTACTAATAATGATTGCTATTTTTTGTATCATCGCTACTGTTCTTTCTTTTATATTCGCTATCATGTATCGATATAAGTATCCTGGTTATAGCATTTTAGCGGTAGCTATTATACCAGCTGCTTCCTTCTACGTATTAGGTAAATACCAATATACTGAAGTGTTTATCGGTTTTGCAATCTTCTACTGCATCTTTGGATACATACTAACAATGAAAAGAATTTCAATGAATCATTAAAAGGGACCGATTTCTGCTTACAGAAATCGGTCCTCGCATTTGTCGTATGTACCTTTCGGTTGCCCACACGAAAGATACTACATAGTTCAATTATTTTTCATCTTTTTTCATAAAAAATTTATGATTTGGAAGATCCACATTTAAATCTGCTAATTGTTTCTTTTCCTTTTCTAGAATCGCTTTCGCTTTTTCTTTTGTCACCTCATCTAAGTTTGCAAAGATGTCTTCATGCTTCCCTTTCTCTGGAAGATTCACACCTAGTTTTGCCAATTCTTCTTTCGCTTGCTCGCGAGTTAATTTCCCGGACTTTTCTTGCTCAAAAATAGACTTCGCTTTTTCTTTTGTCGCCTCATCTAGATTCGCGAACATATCACCGTGCTTCCCTTTCTCTGGGAATTTCACACCTAGTTCTTTCAACTTCGCTTTCGCTTGCTCACGAGTTAGTGTTCCAGACTTTTCTTGCTTCAAAATTGCTTCCGCTTTTTCTTTTGTCGCCTCATCTAAATCCGCGAACATGTCACCGTGCTTCCCTTTCTCTGGAAGCGTTACGCCTAATTCTTTCAATTTCTCTTTCACTTGCTCATGCGTTAATGCTCCGGACTTTTCTTGCTCAAAAATGGACTTCGCTTTTTCTTTTGTCGCCTCATCTAAATTCGCGAATATATCTTTGTGCTTACCTTTCTCTGGGAATTTCACGCCTAGCTTTGTTAATTCCTCATTTGCTTGTTCGCGAGTTAATTTCCCGGATTTTTCTTGCTCTAGAATCGACTTCGCTTTTTCTTTTGTCGCCTCATCTAAGTCCGCAAGCATGTCTTTGCGTTTCTCCTTCTCTGGAAGTTTCACACCTAGTTCCTCTAACTGTTTCTTTGTATCGTCCATAATCGTTTTTACTTTTTGTTTTGTAGCCTCATCTAAATTCTTCTTCGCAGTTCCTTTTGTAACTTGCTCGGCCGCTGGAGTATTCGTTGCCGCAAACGCTGGTATGCAAGCTCCTCCTATAATTCCAAATGATAAAGCACCTGCAATTGCTACATACCCAACTGTTTTCTTCTTCATAGGAAATTTCCTCCTTCATAGTTCTAAAGCATGTACACTTTCGTATACAATGCCAATAGTAATGTTGGTTTCTTAAAATTTCCTTAACGATTTAAATAAAAAACACCGCTCATCACGAGCGGCGTTTTTCTAAGCTTTTTGTAATTGTAATTCTTCACGTTCCATTACTTTTCTTAATACAATTGTTTGTGTCATTGTAAATAAGTTACCTGTAATCCAATACAGCACCAGTCCTGATGGCGCCGCAAATCCCATAAATAGAATCATTGCAGGCATCATAATTTGCTGTATTTTCAGCATTTGAACTTGTTCTCCAGGCGTTACATTTGATTGGAACACCTTCATTTGAATAAATGTTGTTAACGCTGCGATAATCGGTAATATATGATATGGATCTGCATGTCCTAGGTTCACCCATAAAAATGAAGATGTACGAATCTCTTCAGTTCGGCTAATCGCATAATACAAAGCAGAGAAAATCGGCATTTGTATAAAGATTGGCCAGCACCCAGCTAACGGATTCCAACCGCCTGATTTCATTAGTTCTGACATTTCTTTTTGATACTGCTTTTGTTTTTCAAGATCTTTACCCACATCACCGTATTTCTGTTTCAGCTTCTGTAATTCAGGTTGCATTTTTTTCATTTTCGCTTGGCTACGATATTGCGAAACAGCTAATGGAATCATTGCTGAACGAATAACGAGCGTCATGATAATAATGGCAATCCCGAAGCTAGCTCCAGGTATATGATGAGCAACAAATTGAATCATAAATGAGATTGGATATACGAAATAATGGTTCCAAATTCCCGTACTATGTGAATCAATTGTGCCTGCATTACTGCAGCCAGATAAAACAAAAACAAGTAATAATGATAAACTAATGAGCCTAGCTCGGTATGATTTTAACATGTTCATTCCTCCAATGTTTCGTAATTAATTAGCGAAACATTGGTGTATACGGACCTACCTCGTCACTCTCTCCACTCGATTCTTGTCTGCGGACAGAACGAATCATTCCATATTTATAAAAAATAGAAAATAGCGGTACATTTCTTGTACCCTCTTCACACGTATCTACTAGTTTAAAAGCTCTCTGTCTACCGCTCGATGCTTGCTGACGCACAAAGCGAGAAACGTTAGCAAGAAAAAAGACTTCTAATACACAAAGCGCTGTCGTTACAAACGATATATATAGAATTGCATCCTGCAATAAAAATTCCATCGCTTCACATCCTTAATAAAGTCATTTTAGCATATTCAGCAAACATTCTCTATTTCCTTTTGTTCTCAAAAAATTTTTTTGCATATTTTCTCAAAAAATTATGCTAGAAAACTAATGTATCCGCTTTCTTTAGTATATTCACACGTATCTTTGAATAGGTTTAATTTGTTAGAAATTTATAAAATTTTTGCATTATAATAAAACTATTGCCAGTTTTTGAAAAAAGCTTTATTCTCTTCTTGTAATCAAAAATGAATATGGAGATGAAACATACTATGGGTCAACTAGGAGACGCCGATTACGTTCCCGACACCGCCTTTTTATCCTTCCCAGCAGCTAAAACATTTCATTTAGAATTCATCATACAGTTAGTTGTTATTTTTATAGCTTCTATTTTGTATGCAATTTCTATGAATATGTTTTTTATCCCGCATAATATGATTAGCGGTGGATTCGCTGGTGTAGGGATGATTATCGGTTATTTAATGCACTACAATATCGGAGCACTTATCTTTTTACTAAACATTCCGCTTCTTATTTTAAGTCACTTTTACTTAGGAAAGAAGACAACCTTTTTAACGGCATACTTTGTGGCTGTATCATCTTTAGCGATGAACATTATCCCAGTACACCAAGTTTCAGATGATATTTTGCTGTCTTCTGTATTCGGTGGTGTCATCTGCGGTGCTGCCTCAGGAATCATATTCCGATTTGCTTCTTCAACAGGTGGTTTTGATGTTGTTGGATTGATTGTAGCGAAACATCGCGATGTTTCAATTGGAGCAATCATCTTTGGATTCAACTTAATCTTACTTGTTGCAGCAGGATTTATTTTCGGATGGGATATTACGCTTTATACGTTAATTAGTCGGTTTGTAGTCAGCAAAGTAATTGATGCCGTGCATACAAAACATATTAAATTAACGATAATGACAATTACAGAAAAAGGTGAGGAAATAAAAAGCTCACTATTACATCACGGCATACGTGGCGTAACAATGGTAGATGCTGTCGGCGGCTATACAAACCATAAGAAAAAAATGATTTACACTGTCGTAACTCGCTACGAGTTGGGCGAAATGAAACGTATTATCCGCCAAGTGGATAATAAAGCATTTATGAACATTACTGAAACAGTTGAAATTGTCGGCCGTTTCAAACGTATATAAAAAGGCGCAAGGAACTACAATTCCTTGCGTTTTTTATTTTTTACACTTATTACAAAATCAGATAATTCTATTATTGTATCACTAAATATGTTATAATAAAACTAGACTTACAAAAAAGAGTATATAGACTTGGAAGTTTCTCTTATTTTTATAAGCAAAAAGAAACGAGCAGTCGGGTATATTTCAGACACCATACACGTAACGGTTTAAAAAAACCGATCATCTTAGTTATTCTTCACTGATCTTTTTATAAAAGATACGTACAACTAAAATTCACTTCAATATACTATACCTACCTTTTTGACTTCCAAATCATCTTATTACATAAGGAGATGAACATATGAATCAATATATACGATACACACTAGCTGTCCTATTTGCGATCGTCGGCGGCGTGATCTGTTTCTGGACAAACACAGAGCTTGGAGAGAATATCATTTTTAATGGAATCGAAACCCTTGTAAGCGCTTCAATTTTAGGCGGATACATTTTCTTCCTCTTCAATCCAGAAGAAAATGCTCAAAAAACAATGTTATTAACAATGATCGGAATCGTTGGTGGATGTATTTCCTACTCAATGACAAACTATACATTACCACTTCAATTAAGCTCAGCTTTCTTCCACGGTCTATGGACTTGGTTTATCGCATTCTGCCTAGCAGATGTATTCAATCTATTACAGGACACTGAAGAAGAAAATGGTCGTCAAATTGAAAGTAACTCGTAAGCTGGAAGATATTCTTCCAGCTTTTTTGTTTACTGTTCTTTCCTGTTCATACCCCATCACCAAAATAAAAAGAAGTTACCTCCACGGCAACTTCTTTCCCATATACCCCACTTAGTATTCAATTAAATATATCAACGATTTTTAAAATATATCGATCGTTTCTCCACTTATATCAGCGATTTTTTCATTATATCGACGGTTCGACACTCAAAACGCACAACATGCCTATCCCCCAAGTAACTTACTGCCGAACTCAACGATTAAAAAGATAATTAATAGGATCGCGAGTATCTTTAATGCTACATACGCCACTTTAAAAACAGCATAAATGAGCAAGACTATCAAAATAATCGATAAAATTTCCATATGTATCTCCTCCTATCTCTTTTATTCTACCTGTACTTCGTTTTTTATGAAATCGAATAAGATGACATATAAAAAAGAGGATACCTCACCCATCGTAAGATACCCTCGCCTGTAGCTGCTCAAACCATTCTCTCTCTACTTGTAAATATCCCATTCCACTCTTCTCAGCACTCTCCAATTCTTTATCAGCTTTCTTCATATAAATGCGGGAAGCTTCCATATCGTCCTCTAAATATTTAATAATTCCTTGTGTACGGTAATATCCGTTTAAATCCATTTTGGTAATGGCCTTTGCATGTTCCTTTGCTTCTTGCAGAGAAAGGCTATCCGTCTGATAAAGAGCTTTATATAAAAGATACCAACTATGAAAACTACCAACGAAAAATTTATTTTCCTTCGTTACAGATAGCTGAACAATTTGTTCTATATACGGTATCGCTCTTTCCATTCCCTTTTGATCAGCTCGGGCATAAAAGACGAGCATAAGTCCGCTCATTATCTCTCTTATACTTTTATCCTCTTTTAATTTTTCCTCACTAAGTTCTACTAATCTCTCATCCCAATCTTTCGGTCTTTTATAACTAAATAACTCACTCGATATTTGAATCGTATATAAATGCTGCTTAGCTTTTTCATCATCTTTAATTAAAATAAGAAATTGCATGCCATCGCTTAGTAGCGTTCCCTTTATCGGCACGATTGTAACTGCAAAAATCACAAAGTGGAAAACGGAAAAATATAAAAGATATTGATAATAGCTCACCATGTATATGTAACCTGAAGTAATACCGAATAATAAACTCATAATTGGTCCGCCTAAAGTCATCCACGCCCATTTCTTTGAAAGGTTCGGTGTCTCTATAGAAGACGGTGCTAACATCACCACACCACCAAAGTACGCCCATAATTTATTTTCTCGAATGCGTAATTTCCCCTTTTCTTTTTGAACAGTGATAGGTCCTACTGTCATAAATTTAAAATTCAAACCACCTATCAAACCAAATACTACGTGCCCTAGCTCATGAATGGCTAACACTAATAATACAATTCCAAATACTGCCCATATATTCAACATTACTTCTAATTTCCCAGTTCGAATTACTCCGTATAAAATGGACAGAACTAGCGCCGCCGTCATGGAACCAGCTGGCCTTCTTAAAATATCCACCTTTTTCTCCCCTTAATAAATCATTTTTCTCTGCATTTCGTACATGAATTTTCCGAGATGCAATATCCAAATAAATGAGATTAAGCCAATTAATACAAAATCGATATCACTAGCCGCTGTATATATAACGGCAGCCCACCATACATATGCCAATATTGTATTCGTAAATTCATATGCTTTATATCCAGCCTCATGCACAATGTGCTTTAATCCTTCATCTGCGTTTTTCGTCCACATTTTCATAGATTCCATATATGTTACACCTTGTTCAGGATATAGCTTATTATAACGATTTTTTGTTATGAGCCCGATAACCACTACAATAGTTAAACAGACAATAGAAGCTACTAAATTCCACACTGCAAATGACACATTTGTATCCTGTAACAGTGCACGTCTACATGTAATAACTGCATATACAAACCATGCCTGCGTAACTATATCACCTACACGTAAATATATACTTATAATGCCTAATTTTCTGCCTTGTACGCTCTCTTCTTCATCGCGTGCCTCCGCTAACATACGTGTATTCTTCCAAGTGTAGTACATCATTAAGATTCCAAAAATAGTACATACACCTATAAATGTATTAGATGATAATTTTCTCGGTTCATTCGAGAGTAAATTTAAAGCTATATAAGATGTTAAAAAGCCACCCATCATACTTAATGCTATTTTCCCCACAAAATCAAATTGTTTTTTTCGTTTACTCTTCATCTTCATCGTCCTCTTCCCCCTCCACCAACATAAATATCTCCTCCACCGGCGCTCCAAAAATTTGTGCGATTTTTAGCGATAACACAATAGATGGTGCATAATCTCCACGCTCAATTAAACTAATGGTTTGCCGTGATGAGCCAATCGCTTTCCCTAAATCCCCTTGTGATAAACGATGCTTTGCTCGAAATTCCCTCACTCGATTTTGAAGCTTCATGTCTTCCCTCTTTTTCATTTATTTAATTAAAATTGTAAATAATATCCTTACCTTTGTCAATTATAATTGTCATTTTGACGTAGATACATGTCAAAAACGAATATATATTATACTAAACATAACGTATATAATAATCTTCAAGAACTACATAATTGAGGTCAACGTAAACTTCCTTATTACTGAAAATAGCACCTACCAAGGTTATAGCACTGGCTTTTCTAGTGAATTTAATAAATATGAACCCCTTTCCGAACTAAGTGACGATACGTATGAACTTTCACCTAATAGAACGGGAACGTATTATATACCAGCCACCGGTTACGGTATCGATGGAAAAATAAAAGCAAACTGGAAAATACAATAAAAAAGGCAGTGCTTTTGCACTGCCTCCCTAAAATCTGACATAGAATGGATTCCATATTAACTTGCGTTTTGTAAAAATACTCGTTTTAGTTGCTTGCGGAAACGAACGCTTAACGTAATTGCTACAATGACAATCGCTCCGAAAATGATTTTGCCGATATGATCTCCCAGTAATCCGAAAATATCATGTAAGTTACCACCTAACCAGTAGCCGCCAATTAAGAAGAACGATACCCAGAATAAAGCACCTGAATAAATTGTAATTGCAAAGCGGCGAAACGGTAAGTTAATGATACCTGCAAAGTATCCTGTAAAATGACGTACACCAGGAATGAAGAAGCCAATAAAGATAAGGAAATATCCATATTTATCGAACCACATTCTCGTTAAATCAATTTTTCTTTGTGTTAAAAATACGTACTTCCCGTATTTTTGAACAAAAGGCATACCAAGCTTATTACCTAAAAAGTATTGAATCGTCATTCCTACACTTGTCCCAATAAAGGATAGGATAATTAAAATAGGTAAACTTAGATCACCCTTCTGTGCTAAAAACCCCGCATATGCTAATGTTGGCTCTCCCGGAAACGGAAGTGCAATATATTCTAACAGCAGGCCTACAAGTACTACATAATACCCATATTGCTGAAATAATTCATGAACCCATTCCATGTCATCTCCCCTTTCATTCACGTACAACTTGTTACTATTATTGTATAAAAAAATTGTCGAAATAACTATCACAATAGCTTACATTTTTATTACATTTTTGTAAGGCTCATTCTAAAGTTTTTTGTTCTCTATTTACTTATATCTATTAGCATTTAAAAACAAGCTAACAACTATATATCACGCGAAGGAAATCCATTAATATACATTTTTCATCCAGTTTTTAACTCTCGAAAACCACCTTATTTTGTTCTCTATAAAAAACCACCACAAACTCATATGAACTTCATATTAGCTTCATATACGTATTGTAAGATTATATCGGAATTTGTTGAAAAATTTAGCTAATATATGACTAAACATTAAACTGAATAAATATAAGTCGCTTTTCGAAATTGAAAAAAGGGTGAATAAGAAATGGAAGCTTATAAAATGCACGATTTTATTAATACGAATGTTGAATCTCATCAAAATGAAACCGTTTTTAATTTACAAATATGTGAAACAAATGAATTTGACGTAAGTTTAACAAAATCTACAACGCTGTCTTTTATCGTTTCAAAAAAGAACATTAAGATCGTCACGAGAAAATGGGTTAATTCAAATCAAGAAAGCATGATTGGCAAAAGCTACATCATTCCAACGAAAGCTTTTCACTATTTCTTACCGATTATTTCTGAAACTGAAGATGAACTAAATATTCGAGTTCAAAGTTTTGGACTACATGGTGAGCTTTTATTAAATGAAAGATTACTTATCGATAAAAACAACAAATGTAATACAAAGATTACTACCTTCTTTGAAACATTAGATGAAAATGTCAATCAAGCATTACGAGGATTACAAATTCATTGTATGTAAGACTACTACAATAAGTAAAAGGAGAATATAATGAAAAAACTATTATTAAGTGCGCTATTATCATTAGGATTTTTAACTCTTCCATTCACTACTGCAGAAGCAGCTACGACGAAAGATCAGCTTATCGTAAACACAAAAATAAATAAAATGGATTATTATCAAGATGGAAAATTCATAAAAAGTTTCACTGTCGCTACTGGAAAAGCAGCAACACCAACACCTAAGGGTACTTTTCAAATCGTAAATAAAATTAAAAACCGTCCTTACTATACAGGAAAAATTAAAGGCGGCGATCCACGTAATCCACTTGGGGACCGCTGGCTCGGATTAAATATGGCAGGAACTTACGGAACAACGTATGCGATTCATGGAACTAACAATAATCAAGCAATCGGGAAAGCAACAACACTTGGTTGTATTCGTATGTTTAACAATGATATTCACTGGTTATTTGAGCGCGTTCAGCAGCAAGCTACTGTCACTGTAAATTAGCCTAAGAACAAGATTTATGTGTAGCCAAGAATTTTATGTCTTGGCTTATTTTATTTATTCATTTACAGTAGCAAAGTAACTGTATTTACATATATAATAAAAATAGATTGCATTCAACATCATCGTAACATTGATAAACATGGATATTAAAATTATACAGTTATAATGTTTTATAAATTTTACAATACATACTATAATAGAACTACTGTAATTCTGAACTATTCAGTGACACTAAACAATCCCCCTTGCTACTTTCATTACTATTTTATAGCGGGGGCTTATTATATGTATAAACAATCTGAGTCATCCGAAAAATGACGAATTCGAATATTGCAGTAAAAAGCGTTATTTAGGAGGTGTTACTATGACGCATATACTGGTGATTGAAGACAACCCAGATATACAAGAACTTATTCGTGAATTTCTAATGGCACAAAACTTTACTGTTGATGTAGTTGGTGCTGGAACAGAAGGCATTCTTCTTTTCCAAAAAAATTCATACGATCTTGTCCTCCTCGATGTAATGTTACCAGATATAGATGGCTATAGTATTTGTAAAATTATGCGAGGACAATCTGATGTACCAATCATTATGTTAACAGGCTTACATAATGAAGAAAGTGAAATTAAAGGATTTGAGTTAGGTATTGATGACTATATTACAAAACCGTTCCATTACACCGTATTTATAAAACGTGTAGAAGCTGTATTAAGAAGGGCAGCAACAAAGGAAGCAGAAGCTGCAACTATACTACAATTCCATGAATTGATGTTAAATTCTACAGCATATGCCGCTTATGTTCATGGTAATCAAATTGAATTGACTACAAAAGAATTTGAAATTATATATACTTTACTGCAAAATCGGGGAAAAGTACTATCAAGAAGTGATTTGTTAAATAAGGTATGGGGCTATGAACATTATGGTGATGTGAGGGTTATAGATACACATATTAAAAACTTACGAAAAAAATTAGAAATTCCTTATATTAAAACGGTGAAAGGCATTGGCTACAAAATCGAATCTTAGCAAAGACAACATCACCAAAAATATATTCATCAAAACCTTATTATTTTGTATTCTATTATCACTTTGTCTTTATCAAATTATTTATTTTCTAGCCTCAAATTACGATAAAGATCGTTTGAAAGCTTCTGGAACGCAAACTGCGGAACAAGCGGAATCAGACAAACAAAACGACCAAAGTAAAACAAAGCAAAATAAAGCTGTGTCAGAGAGTAGCATCTCTAATTTTCAATCTTCTCAAATAGACATGAAAACACTCTCTACAGCCATCAATCATCTTTTGCAGCCTAGCCAAACTGCAAAAGCAAAAGAACATGCACAAAATATTCCGGGGAAAAGTAACACAACGTCTTCACTTACAGAAGCTGAAAAGCAAGTTACTAACAATGATGCCTTACATACACAAAATGCAGCAAGTAAAGCAAATGATACACATGATAATCCAAAGTTAACAGATGTGTTGCAGCAGTTAGCTCCACATATTGGGGCGACAATGCTTGCATTATCTCTGCTTGGATCTTTAATCTACGCAAAAATAATCGCCAAACCTTTCCGATATATGAGCGATGCTTTAAAAGATATTATGAATCTTGATTTCTCAGATAAAAAGCTACTTAACAAAAATATAGATCAAACAGATTTTAATTTGCAAGTAGCTGCCTCACAAGTACCTACTATTGTGAAAAATTTACATGAAAGCAATCAAGATTTAAGAAATGAACTCAAGAAGGAACAACAGTTAGAACAATCTCGTAAAGAATTTATGTCTATGATATCCCATGAATTAAAAACACCAATCGCAGCCGTTATGGGACAACTCGATGGCATGATTCACGGAATTGGCGCTTATAAAGATAGAGATAAATATTTAAAACGTTCATATGAGATGATGCAAGATATTAACATATTAACGGAAAAAGTGTCAGAATTATCCAAAATACAAAACCCTCAATTTAAACCAAATTTAAAAGTTATCTCATTAACTAATATTATTGAGGACGTTATAAAGAAAGTAGATTATTTTGTATCTGTAAAACAATTAAATGTTCAATCTAACATTAAACAAGATGTACAAATTTTAGCTGATCCTAAATTTATGCAAACTGCTATTTTTAACATTATTTCAAATGCAATTCATTATACAATTGACCATCAGCATGTATATATAAAACTTTATGAAAAGCCAAACGGTTACGCATTAGAAGTATTAAATACAGGTTCTCAAATTGATGAAGATAAACTTGCCCATTTATTTGAACCATTCTATCGCGCAAATCCTGACAAACATGGCTTAGTACAAGGTAGTGGTCTTGGGTTATATATTGTAAAACAAATATTAGATAAACATCAGTTTCCTTATGGAATACAAAACACACCTCAAGGTGTAAAATGCTCCATTGTATTCCCAAAAGCAATGTAAAACCTACTCTAATTTCATACCCCAAATTCATACTTCGTATGAATGGCGGAATTTTGTAGAGTATCTTACTCTGTTTCGTTCGCCCGTTATCCTTATTTGGATAGCGGGCGTTTTTTATTATTTAAAAGGAGGATTTTTATGGAGAAGTTTAAGTATTCGTTACTAGTTTTATTCGGCGCTTGTAGCTACGGCGTACTTTCAACTATTTTTAAACTCGGATTCATCGACGGATTTTCCGCACACCAACTACTAGGAGGGCAATATGTCTTCGGATGGATTGGACTACTTTTACTCGTTCTGTTCTTTTCACGTCATAAAGTATCAAAAAAACAATTCTTTTTGTTACTAACAGTCGGCACAACAATGAGTATGACAGGTATTTTCTATGCTATTTCCGTAGAAGAATTGCCAGCCTCTATCGCTGTCGTTTTACTCTTTCAGTTCACTTGGATTGGTGTAGTCATCGAAGCGATTGCCAACCGGACATTCCCAAGCCGTGAGAAAGTTATATCTATTATTATTTTATTTACTGGTACATTGTTTGCTGGTGGAGTATTTGAAGGTCTTGGACAAAACTTTTCTACGAAAGGTATTATTTTCGGACTATTAGCTGCCGTCTCTTTCTCATTCTATGTATTTGTAAGCGGGCGCGTTGCTACAGATGTTCCGCCTTATACGAAAAGCTTTCTTATGACAACGAGTGCTACTCTTATTGTATGCTTATTTTTCCCGCCTACCTTTTTAACGGACGGCGCTTTACAAGCAGGCCTATGGAAATATGCTTTCTTCCTTGGACTGTTCGGGGTTATTATACCTGTCATTTGTTTTTCAATTGGGGTACCAAAAGTCGGAACGGGACTTGGTACAATATTAGGTGCAGCTGAATTACCAACAGCAATTATCGCTTCTATTACACTTGTTCATGAAGTTGTATCGCCAATGCAGTGGATTGGTATTGTGGTTATATTACTCGGTATTTTTACACCACAACTACTTACTGCTAGGAAAGAAAAAAAACATAATCGTGTGCATAGTGCGTGACAACATCAACTTGTATATAAATGTGAATAAAGTTACGATATGTTAAACTTTATTACTACCTTCAAAATAACATATGATATTGCGGCTATTATTCTCGTAATCCTTGCTGTGCTTTTCTTTTTGAAAGATAAGAAAGAGGGTTATACAGCATAACAAAAGACCTTTCATTTATTTGAAAGGTCTTTTCCTTATATTTCACTTTACCGCTCCATATAACTTCTCTACCTCATGTTCAATTTGTTTTACATCGATTCGCTCAAATAATGGCTGCACATTATCAATTCGGTTTGGCAACGTATTTTGAGGTTCCCAATTTACTTTAACACTCGATAATGTATTTCTAACTCTTTCACTTGAAAACGGTAAAAATGGTTCAAGCAGTTGTGCAAAGTTTGCTATTAGGTAAACACAATTATAAATTGTTTCCTCACATGAAACTGGGTCGTCTTCTCTTTGTTTCCAAGGCTGCTTTTCATCAAAGTATTTATTTGCAAAGCGTACTGCATCAAATATTGTTTCTAGTGCCACCTTAAATTTAGTTTGTTCAATCGCCTCTCCTACACTTTTATATAATCCTTCTAATTTATCTTTCAGCTCTACATCAATACTTCCCTTCGGTACAGTACCACCATAATATTTTTCAATAAACTTTAATGTCCGGTTCACAAAGTTCCCGTATGCACCTAACAATTCACTATTATGACTGTAAATGAATTCACGCCATGAAAAATCAGTATCACGATTTTCTGGTGCGTTAACTGTTAAAAAGTAACGAATAGAATCTGGATTATAGCGTTCCAATATATCAGGTACCCATACTGCCCAGTTTTTACTTGTCGATAATTTTCTTTTTTCTACTGTTAAATACTCATTCGAAACGATATGACGCGGGATCGCTTCTTCTCCTATTCCAAGTAATACCGCTGGCCAAATGATTGAATGAAACGGAATATTATCCTTACCATGTACATAATACGTTTTCGCATCTCTATCCCAAAACTCTTGATCATCTTTCCCTGTTTCTTCAGCCCAATGTTTACTCGCCGAATAATATCCTGTCACTGCTTCAATCCATACGTAAATTTTCTTATCTTCATATCCTGCCACTGGAATTGGTACCCCAATTGGTAAATCACGTGACACTGCCCTATCTTGTAATCCTTCCTTTAAATATCTCTCTGTTAATTGAATTGCATTGTCGCGCCATGTTCCTTTCTGCTTTGCAATTTCTACGGCCTCTTTAATTTGCTGCTGAAATTTATGCAATGCAAAATAGAAATGCTCTGTTTCCTGTACTGATGGCGTACTACCACATAACTTACATTTCTTTTCTAACAAATCGAGTGGATCTAAAATAGCGGAACAAGCATCGCATTGATCGCCCCTTGCTGCTTCATGACAATGCGGACAAATACCTTCTACATATCGATCCGGTAAAAATTGCGTACACGTTTCGCAATAAGCTTGTTCAACTACTTTTTTATAAATATAACCTTCTTCTAATAGTCGCAAAAAGACTTTTTGAACAGTTTCATGATGATGCTCGCTATCTGTACGTGTATAGCAATCATAAGTAAAACCAAGGCTACGAAAACATCGCTCAAACTCTTCGTGATACTTATCAGCAATTTCTTTCACCGTCACACCGTCTTGCTTTGCTCTAATTGTAATCGGTGTTCCATTACAATCACTTCCTGAAACATACAACACATGCTCACCTTTTGCCCTGTAATAACGTGCTAAAATATCTCCTGGTAACAAACTAGCAATGTGTCCAAGGTGTAACGAACCATTTGCATACGGCCAAGCGCCTCCAATAAAAATACTCATCTTATATTCCTCCTTTAAAATATAAAAAGCCCCGCCCTTATCTTAAAAAAGATAAGGGCGGGGCTGTATAAACAGTCGCGGTACCACCTTATTTCGTCAGTCATTCGCATAACTAACCTTAACAAGTACGGAGCTATATGCTCTTATACTGTGGTTTTGATAACGAGTACCAACTCTCGTCGCCGCCTACTATTATCATTTGATAAGTTCAGGACGAAGCTCAAAGGCCATTGTTCAAATGAATATTCTTGCTTCTTCTCAGCTACCGAAGCTCTCTGGAAAGAATGGTTCCATTCTACTTTTCCTTTTCAACGCTTTTATGTATAAAACGTATTTTACGACTTGACAACAGAAAAATCAAACTTTTATTCAAAAAAACAGGAAATCCTACTCATTCACCGAATAACTATACGTTCACAAAAGGAGTGATAAAATTGAATCAAAAACAACTAAGTACTATTAATGAAAAAAGCTGGAACGCAGCTGCTTATGAAGCTTGGACAAATCGCCACGGGGCGCCAGAGGATTATGCGAAAAAGCTCATGGAAGATCCCGTGCGCGAGGTAAATCATTATTTACCTTACATACAATCTCCAAAAGGAAAGCGTATTATTAATTTACTCGGATCAAAAGGAAATAAAGCAGTTGCTCTTGCTCTTTTAGGAGCCGATGTAACAGTTGTAGACATTTCAGCAAGTAATGAAAAATACGCAACCGAACTAGCCGAAGCTGCTGGTGTCTCTATTCAATATATCATTTCCGATGTACTAGATTTAAATCTATCCCAATCATTTGATATCGTGTTACTGGAACTTGGCGTGCTCCATTACTTTTTAGACTTAAAGCCACTCTTTCATATAATCTCTCACTTACTAAAACAAGATGGGACCTTTATACTACGTGACTATCATCCCGTTTATACAAAATTATTAGGAGTAGATCATCCATCATTTCGAGCAAATGGAAATTATTTCGACGAGGAACTTATTGAAGATGACGTAGCTTATAGTACTCTCCTTACGGGATCACAGAAATACGCTTTACCGAGAACAAAAATTAGGCGCTGGACACTAGGAGAAATAATTACATCAATGGCAGAAACAAATTTCAAGGTTGAAAAATTGATTGAAGAACACGGGTCTCATCAAAGGTGGGTTTTCCCTTCTACTTCACCCGAAGGAATTGAAGAACGTATACCAGGTCTATACACATTAATTGCGACAACATGCAAAAAAGGATCCCTTCACGGATAGGATCCTTTTTTTGCATGCTTACGCATATAAGTTGAGGTTGGAGATTACCATAATTCTGTAGAATAGGACACAAGATATTTCAACATTCGTCTCTGACTTACGTCGTCAAAAAGGGGTATGACCAACATAACGAAGAGTAATGTTTAGTTGATAGTGATAATCGTTATCAACTAATTAGAAGTATACAGGATGTTATTTCAAATTACAATACCATTTCTGATTTTTATTTATGAATTTTTTGATATACAAATGTATACATTTTAAGAACATTTAATCACATTAATATGCCATATTCCATTATCTGCTATAATTTTCATTGAACAGATTAGTAACTTCTTAATTATGTTTTTATTAGTTTCGTTCTCAATATTTATAAATTACAATAAATAGTTTTTAAAAAGGTAGGGGTAACAATGAAATATGTTAGCATTCGAAAAAAACTACTGTTCACACTCTTAAGCATTTCTTCCTTATTTAGCATTGCTCTTATTGTTATTCTTTCATTCGCGATGAATCAAGCAAGTGAAATCGAAACATTAAAGAATGATGTATCGAAAAGAGCAACGATTTTAAAAGAACGTGGCGATTGGTTCCAAGCGCAAGTCGCTGGTTTACAAGAATATTTACTATCACATGACCAAAAAGGATTGGATAAATTCAACCGGGAAGGAAAAAAACTAGCTGATACTAGGGAGAAAGTAACAAGTGATAAAAAACTCCCAGAAGGAATGAAAGAGGCCATTTTAATGGGAGCAAAATGGCGCAGCGTCGTAGATAATGAAGTCCTCCCTCTTGCACGGGAAGGAAAATGGGATGAAGCATCCAAAATTGCTCTTGCTCAAACAGATTATGTAAATGATCTTTTAAGTCGTTTTACTAAATATGCAAATGAAGAAAATGACAAACGGGACGTATTAATTGCTGACGTAGAGTCTTCTTCATCCCTTATTCAATATATTATTTTCTTCTCACTCATTACATGTACATTAACGTCTATTCTATTGGCATGGTGGTTCTCTGGTAAACTCGTTAAACCGATTCGACAAATTGATGCGAAGTTAAAAGAATTAGCTTCTCAAGATGGCGATTTAACCGCTAGATTGCACGTAACGAGTAAAGATGAAATTGGTGATATCGCAAATTCCTTTAATCAAATGCTTGCTAACTTACAGCGTATAATAAAGCAAGTTCAACAAACATCAACAAGTGTAAAAGAAGCTTCTGAAAATGTGTTTATCGAAACAACTGCTTCTATGGAAAATACCGCAAAAACTAAAGAGACTATGAATGCTCTTGAGCACAATATTCGTTCACAAGTTTCTAGCATTGAAGAAAGTTCAACCGCAATGGATGATATGGCAACGAGTGTTCAGCGCATTGCACAAGCTGCCTCTTCTGCCGCTAGCCTAGCTGTTACAACTTCTGAAAAAGCAGATGATGGAAATAAAGTCATTGAAAAATCTATTACACAAATGCATACAATTAACGAAGCTGTTAACGCTACATCACAAGTGGTAGAGCGACTCATTACACATACGAATCATATTGATACTGCACTTCAATCTATTTCTAATATTGCCGAGCAGACGAATTTGCTCGCTTTAAATGCTTCTATTGAAGCGGCCCGTGCTGGTGAACACGGAAAAGGATTCGCTGTTGTTGCCGATGAAGTACGAAAACTTGCTGAACAATCTCAGCTAGCAGCAAATGACATTAACCATTTACTTCATCAAATTCAAGCGGACACAAAAATAGCAAATGACATGATGACACAAGGTCAGTCAGAAGCTTCTGAAGGAATTACAGTCATTCGTACCGCTGGATCTTCATTCTCAGAAATTGTTAATCACATTAACAATTTCTCTACACAAATACAAGAAATGTCTGCAACTGCTGAAGAAATGGCCGCAAGTTCTGAAGAAATGAATGCAGCTTTAAATAATATCGCTTCTATTTCAAATGAAGTTGCTGCCGAAACATCGAAAACAGCAACTTCAGCTGGTGACCAAGTAAACAAAATGAGTGTCGTTGCTAAAAAATCATCAGAAATGAAAACAATTGTGCAAGAACTTGAAGTGCTCGTTTCTCATTTCAAAACAAATAGTTAAAATGAAAATTTCATTTATACTTCTACGAACTCTAAATTGTTAGAAAGAGCGATTTAGAGTCTCTCTTTTTTCACGCTAAAATATCTCTTTCTATCTCCCATTCTGTCTGCTATAATTCCTAAAGGAAAGAAGAAAGCTTTATTCCAGATGGAGTAAAGCTTTCTTTCAATTTTTTACATTAATTAATTAATTCTAATACTAAGATTTTACAAGGAGGATTTTTATCATATGAATTTTATTAGCATTCGAAAAAAACTAATGTTCATGATGGGAATGATTTGCGCTTTATTCGGCATCGCCTTAGCTTTTATTTTATTCTTTACCATGGATCAGTCTCATAAAGCTGAAACATTACAAAAAGAAATTTCTCCTCTTGCAACAGAATTGAAAGAGCGCGGAGACGCTTATCAAGTACAACTTTCTGCTTTAAGAGGTTATTTACTACAACATGATCAAGTCGAATTAGACAAGTTTAATGAGATGAGTAAACGTCTTGAAGATACAAAAGGGCAACTTCTTTCTAACCCTAACACTTCTCAGTCCGTGAAAAGCACAATGGAATTAGGATCCACTTGGAGAAAGTTCATTGAAGAGAAAGTATTCACTCTTGCAAAAGAACAAAAATGGGAAGAAGCTTTACAAGTAGCTTCTACAGAGAATGGCACTGTTTATAAAGTAATCGGTGATTTCACAAATTACACTAATGAACAAGCTAAATTACGTGAACAATCTATTGAAAAAATCGATCAATCTTCACTACGAATTGAATATGTTGTCTTCTTATCACTTGTTATTTGTATTGTAACTGCAATTATTCTTGCATGGTGGTTCTCTGGTAAGCTTGTAAAACCAATTCAACAAATTGATACTAAACTAAAAGAATTAGCCTCTCAAGAAGGCGACTTAACAGCCCGTCTACAAGTAAATAGCAATGATGAAATCGGTGCTATTGCTACATCATTTAATAAAATGTTAGAAAACTTGCAGCATATCATTAATCGTGTTCAAAAAACATCTGTAGAAGTACAAACAGCTTCTGAAAATATGCTAGAAAAGACTAATACATCACGCGAGGCAACAATAAGAGTTCAAAGCTCGATGTCCAACTTAAATTCAAGTATTCAATCGCAAACTTCTAGTATGGAAGAAAGCTCGACTGCGATGGATGATATGGCAATAAGTGTTCAGCGTATCGCTGAATCTGCTTCATCTGTAGCCGAACTTGCTGTAGCTACATATGAACACGCTAACGACGGAAGTACTGTTATCCAAAAATCTGTTTCACAAATGACAATGATACATGAAGCTGTAAATGCTACATCAGAAGTAGTCGAACGTCTAATCACCCATACGAAATATATTGATACGGCTGTACAATCTATTTCTAATATCGCTGAGCAAACGAATCTACTTGCTTTAAATGCTTCTATTGAAGCGGCTCGTGCTGGTGAACAAGGAAAAGGATTTGCTGTCGTAGCTGATGAAGTTCGTAAACTTGCGGAACAATCAAAAACAGCGGCAAAAGATATTAACCAATTGCTTCATCAAATTCAAAATGATACGGAAACTGCTAGCTCTATGATGTCTCAAGGCCGCTCTGAAGCATTTGAAGGCATTACTGTCGTTCGTGAGGCTGGTACTTCTTTCACAACAATTGTTGAACAAGTAAATAAAGTATCAACTCAAATGCAAGACATATCAGCAACTGCTGAAGAAATGGCTGCAAGCGCTGAAGAAATGAACGCTTCACTTAATAACATCGCTTCTATTTCAAATGAAGTATCTAGTGAAACAGCCGCAACGGCACAATCTGCTGAACAGAAAGTCATCGTGATGAATGAAATGACTCTCACTGCAAAACAAATGAAACAAACAGTTGAAGAATTAGATCAGCTTGTATCTCATTTTAAAACTGAATAGCTTTTCAAAAAAATATTCCTCTCTCAGGGAGGAATATTTTTTTGAGCTCATTTCCTGCACTTATCCCGCATATCCGTTATAATGAGAACCGATATCATTAATATTTAGGGGGTGCTACACATGTCACAACAAGCATTTGAAGAAAAGTTATATGCAAACTTAGAAGCTGTTATTGACCCTGAGCTAGGTGTTGATATTATCAATCTCGGATTAGTTTATGACGTTACAGCGGATGAAAATAATAATGCTGTCATTACAATGACGATGACTTCTATCGGTTGTCCAATGGCTGGCCAAATCGTATCAGACGTTAAAAAAGTATTATCAACGAACGTACCTGAAGTAAATGAAATAGAAGTAAACGTTGTATGGAATCCGCCATGGACAAAAGAACGTATGTCGCGTATGGCGAAAATCGCATTAGGTATTCGTGACTAAATAAGGAAAAGACCTGACAATCCAGTCAGGTCTTTTTTCTCTTATTATTTTACTCCTACAGCGTCATAAGCTTTCGTTACAGCTTGTACCTCTTTAGAGTTTTTACCGAATAAATCTTCTGCTGATTGAAGTGCAGCTTGACGCATCATTTTGAAATCAGAGTTTGCAGTTAAATATTTTGTAAGAGCACGATAGTAAATTTTTTCTGTCGCTTCACGGCCCACTCCAGTTACTTTCACATTGTAATGCGTGCCGCCCTCAGACACTAAATACGCCGCCTTATTATTAATACTACTGTTAATATGAACGCCGCCATTATCAGCTGTTCCAGTATAACGTTTATTATAGTGATCTGGGTAACCTTCACCTGGTTTTAATGGGTTTGGAATAGATGCTGGATCCTTTAGAGAACGAAGTGCATCTCCAGGTTTACCAGGTGTATAAATATCAGCACCTAAATCCCAGCTCTTCTTCTCAACCATGACGCCCATAATATCAGATAACGATTCATTTAACGCTCCTGATTCATTTTTATATACAAGGTTTGCTGTATGTTCAGTTACAGCATGCGTTAATTCGTGGCCAATAACGTCTAGGCCAGCTGATAATGGAATAAATGTCTTACCATCTCCATCACCATACATCATTTGTACACCGTTCCACGCTGCGTTATTCCAAGATTCACCTACGTGAACAGCAGAAATAAGTTTTGCACCTTTATCATCGAAAGAGTTACGGTTAAATGTCTTTTTATAATAATCATATACTTTTCCTGCATTCACATGCGCATCAACTGCCGCTTTATCTTCGAAGAACTTAGATTTACTTCCAATTTCTTCTCCTGTATATCCAAGAATTTGTGAGAATAAATTAAACCAGTCTTCGTTCATATTCTCTGCATCAAATGTATGGACACCTTGTCCTCGTGTACCATCAAATAAGTTGAACGCTCCTGTTTTCGTATCTTGAGCAATTTCAAATGATTGTCTAGCACCTAATACTCCGTAACCAAATCCAGTAATGTTATCTACAGCATTATATTTCTCAATAACATTTCCATTTGTTGCATCAACAAAGTAATGCCAATATCCTGGAGCTGGTTTCGAAACCGACGCTTTTACAAGATATGCAAGATAGTATTGACCATCTTTTTCATACACATATAAATCTTTTTTCACACCATCATAATTCTTTACTTTACCAATTTCTTTCTCAATATTAGCTTTTGCAATCGTTTCTGCTTGTTCCGCACTAATACTTGCAGATGTAGGAATATTTTTATCATCTAAACTCGGAATAACTTGTCCGAAAAATGCTTTTACATTGTTCTCTTTATCAAGCGTAACTGTTTGATCTGAACCATACACAGGAATGTTATTATGCTTCTCAACTAACTTCACATGTGTTGTACCAGACTCAGCATCTTTTTCTTCACCAACGATATTGAAATGTTTGTCAATATTTCCTGCTAGTTTAAACATATCTTTTTTACTCTCTAAATATTGAAAGACCGTCTCTTTTTTATCTAGTCCTTCCGGCGCTTTCCATTCTTCACCTATGTAAGCTGGTGTTTTAAACTCTTGGTGATACTGGATTTTTTGCTCTTCTGCTTTCGTCGTAGTTGCTCCAAATGCCCCAAACCCACTTGCGATAACAGTTAATGCTAATGCTGATGAAATTACTTGCTTTTTCAATCTAACACTCCCCATTTCCCTAAAAGTTTTTAACACCTTTATAAATATTCTGAATAATCTCTCTAATACCTGCTCTCAAAAATTGAGAAAGTTTTTTCTGATAATTAAACTCACCAAAAAGAGGACATCGAAAAACGATGTCCTCTTTCCTATAACTTTTCATTCCGCTATTTATATGCTGGAAAGCCACCACTGATTAAAGCCTCACTTTATTGCATTTTCATTTCAATTGCTAAATAGTGAGACTTCTCTTTCGCTTGAATGCGAATATATTCTTCTACAGCCTCCGCTGCATCACGCATTACGAGTGTTTCACCGTTTACAACGCTGCTACCTTCAATTTGTACAATGTACAATTGACGTCCTTCTTTAACAGGGAAATGAATTTCTTTACCAGCTTCTAATGATAAAGAATATAAATTTGCATCTTGGTGAATATGAATTGGTGCATCTCCATCAGAAGGAGATACCATATGGAACCACTCATTTTCACGTTTACTCCAATCAAATTTAAACTCACCATAGTTTGGTTTATGACCGTCGCGGTCTGGTAAAATCCAAATTTGCAATAACCGTAATGTTTCACTTCCTAAGTTATGCTCACTGTGAAATACACCAGTACCTGCACTCATATATTGAACATGCCCACGCTCAATTGTCCCGCGGTTCCCCATACTATCTTCATGTGTTAATTCACCATCTATAACGTAAGAGATAATCTCCATATCACGGTGCGGATGCATATCAAAACCAGTTTGTGGCGCTATTAAATCATCATTCATAACACGTACTGCTCCAAAATTCATGTTGTTTGGATTATAATAATTTGCAAAGGAAAAATGAAAATGTGTATTTAACCAACCGTGATTTGCTCTTCCCATATTTTTATGATCAACTTTTCTAAACATATCCTTCACCTCATATTATCTCGAAATCGAGATATTTATTTTTAATTTTATCACTGCAACTTCTTCAGCAATTCTAATAATTGTTTTTGTTCTTCTCTATTTAACTTATCAAATTGCTCTGCTTGAAATGTTTCTTGCGGCGGGACTATTTCTTCATATAGAACCTTTCCCTTTTCTGTTAATGAAATATATTTCGTAGTACCTTCTTGTTCACGCTGAATCCAATCTAGTTGCTCCATCTTATTTAAAAGTTGAGTAACATTTCCTTTCGTAACAAACAACTTATTTCCAAGTTCTTGCTGCGTTAAACGATCGTTTCCTCCAATTTGAACTAATACATCAAACTGAGCGGCAGATACATTCCACTTTTTCAAATGCTGATTCGTCTCACGAATACTTCTATTATAAAAGCGTGATAAACGAAACCATAATAGTACTCCAAGTCTTTCCCCTGCTTTCATTCCATCACCTCGCTCATTTGATACTATTAGTTTAGAACTAAACTTATTATAGGTCAACTACTTATTTTTAATTAGCAATAAATAAAAGCACAGTGATTTTTCTCCACTATGCTTCAGATTAAATTTCTATTTTTATATTCATCTAGCTTCCTCTCCGCGAAACGCCTCGCATCTTTCTCAATCCATCTTTCTTCGTATAGTTCATTTCCAACATATAGTACATCGTCCTTATGCTGCATCGCATGCCTGAATTCATGCAATAGCGTTTTGAGCACTTGCTCATATTCTTCCCACATACAAACGAAAATTAATTGTTTTTCTTTATGATAAAAACCACCTACTGGGAATAAAAACTCCTCTTCTTCTTCTCCTAATGATAAAAGTACATGATTCGCATCACACGTATCACAAAAAATAACTGGCGTTGCACTTACTTCAATAAGAGAAAACAAATCATTTCTTAACTTTTTGACATCCCAAGGAAGCTCCGAATCCAACACATACCAATTCTCGACTTGTTGATATACATTTTGAAACTGGAGTTCCATTTCTCAATAATCCCCTTCCTAAACTCCCTTTTCCTATATATATGCCACAATATGGTAAATATTAAACATACACTTTCATCCTTTAAAAAATGACAATAAAAAAGAATCTATGTCAGCATAGATTCTTTTTCCGTAATCACTTTTTTTTCATCATTTTTTTTAATATAAAATAACCAATGGCACAAACAATAGCAGCAAGTGCAAAGTATTTCACATATGGCCCAGCTACTTTATTAATACTTTCCCACTCTGTTCCTAATTTAAAACCTAAATATACAAATACAATTGACCATGGAATAACAGCTAGTGTAGTTAGCGTAATAAACTTAGCATGTGACATTTTCGCAATACCCGCTGGTATCGAAATAGCATGACGCACAACAGGAATAAAACGTGCTGTAAAAATAACACCAGTTCCGTAACGATTAAACCACGCTTCAGCATAATCAATATGTTTCTTCTGAATCAAAATATATTTTCCATATCGCTCAAGAACAGGTCTTCCTCCGTATCGACCGATCCAATAAATGAATAGTTGTGCGATTACACCACCAATTGTACCGAACGCGACAGCCCCCCAAAATGTAATGCTTCCTGTTGATACTAAATAACCTGCATAAGATAATACGATTTCACTTGGGATAACCTCTATCATTAATCCCAGCATAATTCCCCAATAACCAAGTCCTTCTAGAAAAACTAAAACTGAATGAATCAACTCTCCTAACATCATTTACCTCTCTTTACTGTTTTCATTGCAAAAAATAAAAGTACAAGCAGTAAATATCTTGTACTTTTATTTTTTCAAAATTTATCTAGTCTTCGTATCCCACTTAAAGATTTTATTTAAAAATTTATATACATTCTTTGACTCTTTCGTCAGAAGTGGACCTAAGATCGATAGTATAAGCACGTATAGTGCTGAGAATGGTTTCAATACCGACATTAACCCACCCGCGATACCGATATTAGCCATAATGATTGAGAATTCTCCCCTTGAAACGATTGTTAATCCAATATTTGTTGATGCTTTATGAGATAATCCAGCTTGTCTTCCTGCAATCATCCCTGCTACAAAGTTTCCGATTATCGTCAGAAGTACAGCACCTAACGTTAACCATATTGCTCCGCCCAATGAAAACGGATCGATACTTAATCCGAAACTGAAGAAGAAGATAGCTCCGAAGAAGTCTCTAAATGGGACAACAAGATGTTCAATTCGATCACTATGCTCTGTCTCAGAGAAAACTAACCCTAAAAGAAGTGCCCCGATTGCTTCTGCAACGTGAATTGTTTCTGAAAAACCTGCAATAAAGAACAACGAAGCAAATACCACAATAATAAAAATTTCATCTGAACTAATATTGAGCAATCTATTTAATAACGGCGTTGCTTTTCTAGCCACAATAAAGAATAGAAGCATATATCCTAACGCAATTCCAATTGACGTAAGGGCACCTAAGAAGGAAGCGTGATCCCCAAGAACTAAGCCAGAAACTACTGATAAATATACAGCAAGGAATATATCTTCAAACATAATAATTCCTAAAATTAATTCGGTTTCATTATTACCAGTTCTTCTTAAATCAACTAATACCTTTGCAACGATAGCACTAGAAGAAATCGTAATAATACCCGCAATAATTAAGATTTCGAGTAACGGGAATCCCATTATAAATCCGTATAATAATCCTAGTGAAAAGTTAATCAAAATATAGATTGTTCCGCCAATCGCGATAGAACGTCCAGATTTAATTAGTTTTTTCATCGAAAACTCTAATCCCAGATAGAAAAGAAGGAACAGAACACCAATCCTTCCAAGGAAGGATATCACACTTGCACTTTCAATAAATTTGAGATCGATAACACCTATTGTCGGCGCGTGCGGCCCTACTAACATGCCAAGAACAATTAGAAAAGGAATTACTGAGAATTTAAACTTTCCAGCGATTACCGCCGCAATTGCTACTAAAACTAAAGCTGTACCAACTTCAAAAATTAAAGTATCCATCTAGTCAGTCCCCCTATTCGAAAGTAATTCATTAATAATCTTTTTAATTTCTTCTCTCTCACCAGAAACTACAAGCATATCTCCTTCTTCAATCACCGTGTCTGGACCTGGATTAAATAGCTTTTTCATATTCTTTTTCATAACTGCAATTATCGTTACGCTATATGTTTTTCTTATTTCAAGGTCGCCAATTGTTTTTCCGATTGCCGGAGCTGCATTCTCCACTTTAAACCACTCAATTGCTAAACCTTCAAAGACCATCTCAACATTTTCTAATGCTCTAGGTTTGTATACCATTCCACCTAATATTGCTGCAATTTGTCTCGCCTCTGAGTCACGTAATGAAATACTTGAGATGCTTTCTTCATGATCTGAATCAAAATGATACATTTCTCTACGCCCATCATCATGAATGACGATCACCATCTTTTCGTTACCTTTCGTAACGATTTGAAATTTATAACCAATACCCGGAAGTTCACTTTCTCTAATATTCATATTTAGCTCCTCCATAACTTCTTTATTTTAATTTTCTGTTTTTCTGTCTTTTGTTCATCCAATCAATTTTAGAAATTCTAACCATTCAGGATACCTATGACTTGGAAATCTTTTATTGTAATAATAAGTGGCTCCTAAAAAGATACTTAAAGATGTAATGATAAAAAATAAATTACTTCTTATTTTCAAACTCTTAAGACTTACTTTCAATAAAGATTCTTCTTTCAAATTATCCCCTCTTTTTCGCTTTAAATTTAGTTTTTTAAAATGTAAATAATTCTAAAAATATTACGATGTAACATAATCATAACACAAAGTACGTTTAAGTAACATGATTTTTTAGAAAAATTGATTCTGGTATATTTTTTGCATATAATTTTCTTATTATGAAAAAAAGGAAGTGTATTATATGGTTGATATCTTTAGCAGATTCCTTGAGGTAACGAATAATATTTTATGGTCATATATTCTTATTGCAATGTTAATCGGCTTCGGTCTTTATTTCTCTTTCAAATTAAAATTTGTCCAAATTACTCATTTCCGTGAGATGGTCAGTTTAATTAGTAAAGGATTTAATCGAAAAGAAAAAAAGAAAGATAGCATCTCTCCATTCCAAGCATTTTGCTTAAGTGCAGCGGCACGTATCGGTATCGGAAACTTAGCTGGTGTAGCATTAGCCATTTCAATGGGTGGACCTGGCGCAATATTTTGGATGTGGTTTATCGCTATCCTTGGAGCAGCTACTAGTTTCGTAGAATGTACGCTCGCGCAAATTTATAAAGTAAAAGATGGAAGCAGATTCCGTGGTGGACCAGCGTATTACATGGAAAAAGGGTTAAACAAACGCTGGATGGGTGTTTGGTTTTCACTTCTTATTACAGTTGCGTACGGATTAATTTTCAATTCTGTACAAGCAAACACGGTAACAATAGCATTTGAAAATGCTTTTGGACTAGAGCGAACGATCGTAGGAGCTCTATTAGCTTTATTAGTTGCAGTTATTATTTTTGGTGGTATCAAGAGCATTTCACGTATTACAGAAATGATTGTTCCTCCAATGGCAATCATTTATATCGGCGTAGCTGTTTTTGTCGTAATTAACAACTTCACTATGTTACCAAGCATTTTTACAGAAATATTTAACAGCGCATTTGGTTTAGACCAAGCTATCGCTGGTGGTATTGGAGCAGCAATCAAATTCGGAATTCAGCGCGGTTTATTCGCGACAGAAGCAGGTATGGGTAGCTCTCCTAATGCAGCAGCAACATCAGATGTATCTCACCCTGTAAAACAAGGACTTGTTCAAGCATTAGGTGTTTTCGTAGATACATTCTTAGTATGTACATCAACAGCGTTTATCGTATTATGTTCTGGACTTTACAAAGGATCTAATTTAGAAGGTATTGAATTAACACAACAAGCATTAAGTTCACAAATTGGACCGTGGGCAAGCACTTTCTTAGCGATTATTATTTTCCTATTCGCTTTCAGTTCTTTACTAGGAAACTACTATTATGGTGAAACAAATATCGCATTCATTAAAGAAAGCAAAACATGGTTACTGATTTATCGTGTTGCAGTTGTCGGAATGGTGTTCTTCGGATCTATCGCTGCCCTTCAAACGGTTTGGAGTTTAGCTGATTTCTTTATGGGACTAATGGTATTTACAAACTTAATTGCCATCTCATTCCTTAGCAAGTTCGCCTATGCGGCATTAGTAGACTATATAAAACAAAAGAAACAAGGAAAAGATCCTGTTTTCATTGCAAGTTCTATCCCTGGCTTAAAGAATACAGAGTGTTGGGATGGGCAAGATTTAGAAGAGAAGAAACAAGTTGGATAACAACTAAAAGCGGAAGAGGCTCGTAGGAAAAAGCGAAGCCACCGAATATTCTAGCCGCTGGAGCTATATAATAAAAAATCCCTATTACTTCATAGTAATAGGGATTTTTTATTTACAACAGTTCATAATTTGTTCAAATTAATTCCAGCAAAAGGGTTGATTTATACAAATTACTAGATTATAATAATTATAAATTAGTAATTCATATAAAATAATAACTCAAGAGGAGATTGATCATAATGAATACACAAGTAATCGAAGCATTAAACAAACAAGTAGCAAACTGGAGCGTTTTATTTACAAAACTACACAACTTCCATTGGTACGTAAAAGGACCTCAATTCTTCACACTACATGAAAAATTTGAAGAGCTTTACACAGAATCAGCTACTCACATCGATGAAATCGCAGAACGTATTTTAGCAATTGGCGGCAAACCAGTAGCAACAATGAAAGAATACTTAGAACTATCTTCTATTCAAGAAGCAGCTTACGGAGAAACTGCAGAAGGGATGGTCGAAGCAATCATGAAAGACTACGAAATGATGCTAGTCGAACTAAAAAAAGGCATGGTAATCGCTCAAGAATCTGACGACGAAATGACATCTGACCTACTACTAGGCATCTACACAGAACTAGAAAAACACGCTTGGATGCTACGTGCATTCTTGAATCAATAATATATTTAAAAGCGGAGGTGGCTCGTTCAGCTCTGACTGGCTAAGGTTCTTTCACATAGAAGGCGCTTTTTGCCTTCTTATGTGGAAGGTTCTTAGACACGAAGAGCTAGCCACCGGAGCTGGATAATATTAAAAGCGGAAGCGGCTCGCTCAGAATCGCAGGACATTGGAGCTCTCGACCTTGAAGCGCTTTTTGCTTCGAGCGAGAGAGCGAAATGACCGGAGATTCTAGCCGCTGGAGCTGGATATCATTAAAAGCGGAAGCGGCTCGCTCAGAATGTGAGGGGGATGGAGCTTTTGACGTAGAGGCGCTCTTTGCCTCGCAGAAAAAAGCGAAGCCACCGAACATTCTAGCCGCTGGAGCTGGATATCAACTAAAAGCGGAAGCGGCTCGTTCAGAATCGCAGGACATTGGAGCTCTCGACCTTGAAGCGCTTTTTGCTTCGAGCGAGAGAGCGAAATGACCGGAGATTCTAGCCGCTGGGGCTAGATAACACTTAAAGCGGAAGCGGCTCGTTCAGAGTCGCTTTTTTCTATTGATTGGTCGCACTTGATAATACATAAAATTATATCGATCGCAACTCACGATATATCAACGTTTCGACAAAGAATATCGCTTTACCAACAAATCACGACAATAATAGCACTCCCCTCCACTACTTTTATCAATATATTACAATCCCTTTTATGTTAAAATATAGGTAACACCCTTTAGTAAAATAGATCCAAAAAAGCTTTTCCATATTCATCATTTACTACTTAAATGGCGGGAGTGGTTCAGTTGAAAGACTACTTAATTAGAGCATTTTTTGCGTTAATAACAGTTGGGATTCTCTTACTTATAGCTAATATTTTCAACATACGTGTCGAGGTTAAAGACTATGCTTTCCTCGTTGTTGTAGCTATTGGTGGCGGTTGGGGTGGCTGGTACCTGTATAAAAAACAAAGTAATCAAAATGATAAAGGCATTCCGAAATAATATGGAATGCCTTTTTTCTCTAATACATAATTAAGCTTAAACCACTAATAAAAGCAGTCCCCAAAAACATCATACAATCCATATTCTATGGTAAATAAAAAGAATTCATTTTGAATATAGAAATAGTCCAAAATCTTGCATAACAGAGGTATGCCCCATTTGCCGCAACATTGTGGCTATATTCCCACGGTGATATGCTCCGTGGGTGACGACGTGTATTATTGTTTCAGAAACCGTCGTATCCAGGAGCCCAGCATACGGATTATCAACCTCAAACACTTTTTCATAATCTTGTTGACTACTTAAAAGTTCTTTATATCGTTTAGATAATTCATAAAAACTAGTTTCCATTTCCTCAATATTTTTTGTTTCTAGCTGTTCTTTCAATTGGTCTGTGTGTACCATTGCATCACTCATACTTTTACCAGAAATAATCTCAAGCCAGGCTAAATCTGTGAGGTATATGTGAGACATTACTTTTGCCACCGAAGAAAAACCACTCTTAACTTCCTTATGGAAAATGTCTTGCGGTAGTTCTTTTAAGCGATTTAAAATAACTTCATTTGCCCATAAGTGGTAGTTATACATTTTTAATACCGAACGCCCCATGCTCATTTCTCCTCCAATTTTCATTTTACTGATTAGATTATGATACATAGCTGCTTAAAAATTCCCAAAGGATTAGATTTATAAAATTTATTCTGATTCCGATTAGAAAAACCTCTATTAACTTCATAAAAAACATTCGCCATCTTCCACAATCTGACCCTTTAACGGAACAATTCTATATCACTCAATAATTTCTTACTCACCTTTTATTCAGATGTTCTTTTTTAAATCAGCAAAACATACCTCCATCTACTTCCCCTCTTGGAACGATTTCACATCTCACTATCAATATATTTAACCAAATTAAAAACACATGTCTTTTTGCGATAAAAAGACATGTGTTTCCAAAATCCACTATAAAAATGTACTATGATAACTGCTTCCACTTAGTTCCCAAAACAGGACGCTCGTAATTTTGTATTTCATGAATTAATTTAGCTGCCGTCTCAGCTGAAACAATCAACTCTTTATTCGACGGGTTCATAAAGCCTTCTTCAGCTGCGCGATCAACCATTTGCAGAATTGGTCCGTAGAAGTCTTTAATATTTAATAAACCAACTGGCTTATCATGTATACCAATTTGTGACCAACATACAACTTCAAATAGCTCTTCAAATGTTCCGTATCCGCCTGGTAATGCAATGAAAGCATCCGCAAGCTCTGCCATTTTTGCTTTACGTTCGTGCATCGTTTCTACTTCAATTAATTCTGTTAATCCTGTATGAACGATTTCACCACGGAATAAACCACGCGGCATAACACCTGTTACACGTCCACCTAAACGAAGAACTTCGTTTGCTACTTCTCCCATTAATCCAACGCATGAACCGCCGTATACAAGCTCATAATCGTTCTCAACAAACATTTTCCCTAACTCTATTGCCTGCTCTTTAAATTCTGGTCTTCCCCCTAAATTTGAACCTGCAAACACACAAATCTTTCTCATTCCTACACCCCGAAACTATATATTGTTATGATACAATGAGTATTGTACAACATATTGAAGGGATGAGGAAGAAATGGATATCGTCGCATTTCAAAGATGGGTGGAGGAATTTTACGAAAAACGAAGCTGGTCACAGTACAACTCCTTTATTCGCTTAAATTTCTTAACTGAGGAAGTTGGGGAAGTTTCACGCGTTGTTCGCGCAATTGAAATCGGTCGTGATCGCCCTGATGAACAAACGAAAACACAAGAAGAGCTAAAACAAGAACTAAAAGAAGAACTTGGTGATGTACTATCTAATCTTATTGTTCTTTCACAAAAATATGATTTGGATTTACAAGACATTATGGAAACACACGTTACAAAGCTTTCAAAAAGATTCGAAACATCTAAATGAGAACATTATCAATTGTGATATAATGTTCTTGTCAAAATAATAAGGGGGATTTTATGTTATCTAAAAAATTGCACGACGCACTAAATGAACAAATGAATTTTGAATTTTACTCTGCCCACGCTTATATGGCAATGGCTGCTTACTGTACAGCGGAAAGCTACGATGGATTCGCTAACTTTTTCCTTGTACAAGCTGAAGAAGAGCGTTTCCACGCAATGAAACTTTACAACTACATTAATGACCGCGGCGAGCGCGCTATTATTACTGGATTTGATCATCCTAATAACGAATATGAGTCTGTATTGAATGCTTTTGAAGTAGCACTTGAGCACGAGCGTGAAGTAACGAAGCGCATTTATCACTTATCTGATATCGCTTGGGATGAGCGTGAACACGCAACAATTACCTTCTTAAAATGGTTCGTTGACGAGCAAGTAGAAGAAGAAGCTTCATTTGATAGCATCATCCAAAAATTAAAACGTATTACAAGCGATTCAAACGCATTATTTATGCTAGATGCTGAATTAGAGAAACGTACATTTACGCCACCAGCTGAATAATATTTCAATCACCTTAATGAATGTATTAAGGTGATTTTTTTATTTTCTCTCTAGCTTAAAATCACCTTAAATTTCCTTGTATTTGAAATAGTACCAGTAAATAAATGGTATTATTTTCAATATAAAACAATATATGAGGAGAGAAAAAATGAACCAACGTGTAGAATTTGTTGACGCCATTCGTGGTTTCGCTTTATTTGGCATTTTACTTGTTAATATAACATTAATTCAATTCGGGTTATTCGCTAATGAAAAACCCACTTATATTTTCGGAAAACTCGATGAAAGTGCTAATTGGTTTATTCAATTTTTCGGCACACAGAATTTTATTTCCCTATTCTCTTTTTTATTTGGGCTTAGCATTATTTTGTTACAAAAAAGTATTATCGCAAAAGGAAAAAAGTTTTTCCCTACATATATAAGGCGTATTAGCATTCTTTTACTACTAGGCTACATTCACGGCACTTTTGTTTGGGAGGGAGATATTTTATTTGCCTACGGGATTGTCGGGATTTTCTTAATGATGTTCATCAATCGAAAACCAAAAACGTTACTCATTTGGGCATCCATTTTATTAGCACTCATTATGTTCGCATCTTATCAATCTGAACCAACATCAAACACATTCAATGATGTCGCACCTTATATTGAAAAAGAGCATAAAGTTCATGAAACTGGAAGCTATATGGATCATATCAACTTTAGATTAACTGAAAATCCTTTTGATTACATGGGAATTAACGGTATCTTCGGATTAGTTATCCTGTCAATTTTCGCATTAATTTTTATGTCTCCACTCTTCTTACTCGGCATGTACGTAGGAAAAAAGGGATGGCTATTTGAGATTGATAAACATATACCTGCTGTCAAAAAAATCTGGCTTATTACTGGTATTTTTTCTTTTACAATCAAAATTTTAACCATGTTCGTAAAGCATCCGATTTTAATTATGTTACAAGATAGTCTTACACCAGTAACCATGACCTTCTTTTACGGAAGCACGATTATTTTATTATTCCATTACAAAAAGGTAGCGCGTTTACTAACATACATGGCGAACATGGGAAAAATGTCGGTTAGTAATTACTTAGCGCAATCTATTATCGCAACAACTATTTTTTACGCATATGGATTTGGCTTATACGGTAAAATTGGCTATTTCTTCGGTATTCTTTTAACCATTGGAATTTATACGATTCAATTATTCGTTAGTACCTATTGGCTACAGAAATACCGAATGGGGCCTGTGGAATATGTGTGGAGATTGGGAACTTATTTAGAGAAACCACGGTTTAAGAAGGACTTGGATAAAGCAAGTTAAACAAAAAGTCGTTTATCCCCCGAAGTGAGAGATAAACGACTTCTTTGTTATTTATTAAAGCATAACCCCAACGATAACCGCTGATAATATACTTACTAACGTTGCACCGTATACAAGTTTTAATCCGAATGAAGATACAACGTTTGCTTGTTTTCCATCGATACTCTTCGTTGCACCTGCGATAATTCCGATAGATGAGAAGTTCGCAAATGATACAAGGAAGATTGATAAAATACCTACTGTACGAGCTGATAAATCGCCAGCTACTTTTCCAAGATCAAGCATCGCAACAAATTCGTTTGTTACTAATTTCGTCGCCATAATTTGTCCTGCTGTTAGCATCTCTGATGTTGGAATACCCATTACGAATGCTAATGGTGAGAAGATGTATCCTAAAATGCTTTGGAATGTGATTCCGAAAATTGAATCGAATACACCGTTAATTGCTGTAATTAATGCTACGAAACCGATTAACATCGCCGCTACTGTTACAGCGATAGAGAAACCTAGCATAATATATTCGCCTAACATTTCAAAGAATGTTTGTTTCTTATCTTCTTGTAATTCTAAAATGTCATCTTCTTCGTTCACATCATACGGATTAATAATATGAATGATAATAAATCCACTAAATAAGTTTAGTACAAGTGCTGTTACTACATATTTTGGATCAATCATCTTCATATAAGAACCAACGATTGACATCGAAACTGTTGACATTGATGATGCACAAAGTGTGTATAAACGATTTTTCGGTAATTTGCTTAATTGATCTTTTACTGTAATAAATACTTCACCTTGGCCGACAATTGCCGCTGCTACTGCATTATATGATTCAAGTTTTCCTAAACCGTTAATTTTACTTAATACGAAACCGACTGCACGAATGATAATCGGTAAAACTTTAATATGTTGTAAGATTCCAATTAGTACTGCTAAGAAAATAATTGGTAATAATACTGTTAAGAAGAATGGTGCTTGTCCATCATTTGCTAGACCACCAAATACGAAATTAACCCCTGCTTCCGCAAATTTTAAAATAGCGCCAAATCCATCTGCAATCCCTTTTACTAATACAAATCCGACCTTTGTATTTAGTAAGAAATACGCAAGTACCAATTGAATTACAAGCATAACTGCAATTGGTTTATATTTAATTTTCTTACGATCTGAACTTATAAGGAACCCTAGTACAAATACTACAAGTAAACCGACTAGAAACATTACTAACTTCATATGTGAATCCTCCACTTCCATGAGTTATCAGTCGTATAACGAATGACGTCTGACCATTAATGTTAAAAAATATGAACCCCTAAAATTTTTTGAACTGTCTTCTAAAATAGGTAAGCGTTTGCATAAATTGCAATTTATAACAGGTAGTCTCTTCTTCTCTACCGTATTTAACGTCTGAAATGGATACCACCTACAAATCAAATTGTAAGCGTTATCTAATCGAAATGCAATATAAATTTTAAAAGATTTTTATATGTTAATATATTCCTAACCGATTGGTTTTTTTATGTAAATTCACCATAAAAAATAGCCCTAGCTATGAGCTAGGGCCTCCCTTTTTACCCCGCTTTAACGGGCAGTAAGATCCCCACCTCAAAATTCAGCGAAAACAAAGAAGTTAGGTGGGTGATTAACTGCCCGTAAAAGCCCGATTGGTGAAGGCTAATAATCAGCGGGGGATAAAGCCCCCCACTGATTAAAGTTTCACTTTATAACATAACACCAACGATAATCGCGGATAAAAGACTTACTAATGTCGCACCGTATACAAGTCGTAATCCGAATGATGAAACAACGTTTGATTGGTTTTCATCGATCCCTTTCGTTGCGCCTGCGATAATTCCGATAGATGAGAAGTTCGCGAATGATACAAGGAATACAGAAAGAATACCGACTGTACGAGCTGATAAATCACCAGCTACTTTTCCTAGATCAAGCATCGCAACAAACTCGTTTGATACTAATTTTGTTGCCATAATTTGTCCCGCTGTTACCATTTCTGCTTGCGGGATACCCATTACGAATGCTAATGGAGAGAAAATATATCCTAAAATAGCTTGGAATGTAATACCGAACACTGAATCAAACAAGCTATTGATTGCTGTAATTAATGCTACGAAACCAAGTAACATTGCTGCTACCGTAATCGCAATCGTGAAACCAAGCATTATATATTCGCTTAACATTTCAAAGAATGACTGTTTTTTCTTATTTTCTAACTTCAGTGTATCTTCTTCTTCCGTAATATCGTACGGATTAATAATATGAATAATAATGAAACCACTAAATAAATTTAATACAAGTGCTGTTACTACATATTTTGGTTCAATCATTTTCATATAAGAACCAACGATCGACATCGATACTGTCGACATGGAAGATGCACATAGTGTATATAAACGATGTTTTGGGATTTTACTTAATTGATCTTTTACTGTAATAAATACTTCTGCTTGCCCAACAATTGCGGCCGCTACTGCATTATATGATTCTAATTTTCCTAAACCATTTACTTTACTTAGCATAGTACCAATAGCACGAATAAATATCGGTAAAATTTTAAAGTGTTGCAGAATTCCGATTAACACTGCAAAGAATACGATTGGTAATAAAGCTGTTAAGAAGAATGAAACCTCTCCTTTATTAACAAGACCACCAAATACGAAAACGATTCCAGATTCCGCATATCCAAGAAGTGCTCCAAATCCATCTGAAATTCCTTTTACTAAAATATAACCAATTGGCGTATTTAATAAGAAATACGTTAACGCTAGCTGAATAACAAGCATAATTACGATTGGTTTATACTTGATTTTCTTACGATCAGAACTTATAAGAAAGCCGAGTACGAATACAACTAGTAGTCCTACAAGAAACATAACAAACTTCATTAATAAAATCCTCCATTTAACTCTTCATTAACGTTGAACGTCTGACTACTCGAAACAAGGAATAATCCGAACTTTCCATTTCTCCTCCAAAACCTTCAATCGGATATGAAAAACCATAAAATCTCTTGTCTCAAAGCCATTTTCCATTCTAACACAAATTATAACTCACATCCGCACTTTTCTTAAAAAAAATACATTTTATTATAAAACACTCATTAATGTTCGTATTTTCCCTCTTCCTTTAGTTTATCACCATAAAAAAAACGAGCATCAAATTTCTCTGATGCTCGTTCCTTTTTATTATACAGCTTTTTCTTTATCTGCTACTGCTGGCTTGTCCCAGCACTCTGTATTCGTTAAACCAGGGATAGAATCTGCACTGAAGACTGGATCTTTTCCTTGTTTCTTTTGTTTCACATAGTCCGCCAACGCAGCATACGCAAATCTTCCAAGAAGTGTAATCGCAATTAAGTTTGTGATTACCATTAGACCCATAAATAAATCTGCCATATTCCATACAACTTGAAGCGTCGCAACAGAACCGAATAATACCATTCCCACTACCGCAATACGGTAAATCGTTAACCAAGTTTTACTTTGTTTAATAAATTCAATATTCGTTTCACCATAATAATAGTTTCCTAGTAATGAACTGAAAGCAAATAAGAAAATGATAATCGCTAAGAAGCCGCTTGCCCACGAACCGATTTGTGAACTTAACGCCACTTGCGTTAATTCAATACCTTCTAAATTTGTTGCCTTATATGCACCAGAACATAGTACGATAAACGCTGTTGATGTACATACTAAGAATGTATCCACTAATACTCCAATTGTTTGAATAAATCCTTGTTTAGCTGGATGTGTTACATCCGCTGTTGCAGCCGCGTTTGGCGCACTACCCATACCTGCTTCGTTCGCAAACAATCCGCGCTGAATACCAAACTTCATTGCAGCACCGATACCGCCACCTACAGCTGAATCTAAACCGAATGCACCTTTAAAGATTTCTGTAAACATATCCGGTATTAAATAATAGTTTTTAATAACAACGAAAATAGCTACTGCAATATAAATAAGTGCCATTGGCGGAACGATCAGCTCCGACATACGCGCGATACTTTTCACACCACCAAAAATAATAACCGCAACTAATACTGCTAATACGATTCCAACAACATAACGCTCAATACCAAATGCATTTTCAAATGCTAATGTCACTGTATTTGCTTGTACTGAGTTAAAAATTAAACCGTAACTAATTGTAATAAGGATAGAGAACCAAATTCCCATCCAACGTTTATTTAAACCTTTTTCCATATAATAAGCAGGACCTCCACGGAAGCCACTACCATCTTTTATTTTATAAATTTGCGCAAGCGTACTTTCTACGAAACTTGAAGACGCCCCAATAATCGCAATAACCCACATCCAAAATACAGCTCCTGGTCCTCCCATAGAAATAGCTAGCGCTACACCAGCTAAGTTCCCGATTCCAATACGAGCTGCTGAACTCATACAAAATGCTTGGAATGACGATACACTGCCCTTTTTACGTGTCTTTCCAGTTAAACCATCACCCATTAATCGAACCATTTCCCCTAAATGAGTAATTTGTACGAATTTCAATTTAATAGAAAAATAAAGCCCTAAACCGATTAACATTGCGATAAGAATATATGACCAAAGAATCGTATTCGTTGATGAAACGAATTGTTCTAAAATATTCATACTGTCAGTCCCCTCCCTTTTTCTTCATAAATTGAATTATATTTAAAAAATATTCAAAAATCAACATTTTTCGACAGGTTATTACTTCCATACGTTAGGTTTTGTAACATAATGGTGTTATTTGTTATGTTTTATGACTTTATATTTATAAAATGTACATAATAAAACAATACATAATTCCATTGACAAAAACACCAACCTGTAACTATAATGATTACATCAGGTTGTAACAAACCTTATTACAACAAATTCATTTACTTTCAGATATACACTTTAACAAAACACTTTGGAGGGATTTATTATGAAAATCGGAATCATCGGAGCAACTGGTAAAGCAGGAAGTCGTATTTTAAAAGAAGCATTAGATCGCGGACATGAAGTAACTGCAATCGTAAGAAGCGCTGCAAAAATTACAGAAGAAAATGTAAAGATTTTAGAGAAAGATGTATTCACTCTTACATCTAACGACCTACAAGCATTCGATGTAGTTGTAAATGCATTCGGTGCTCCAGCCGGACAAGAACACCTTCACGTAGATGCAGGAAACGTACTTATCGAAGCTATGAAAGGTGCACCTAATACAAAATTACTTGTTGTTGGTGGCGCTGGTAGCTTATTTGTAGACGAAGAGAAAACAACACGTGTATTTGATACACCAGGATTCCCAAATGAATATCTTGCAACAGCTCAAAACCAAGGTAAAAACTTAGAAATCCTAAATCAAACAAATGATATTACTTGGACATTCATTAGCCCTTCTGCACTATTTGCATTAGGAAAACGCACAGGCTCTTATACAGCCGGAAAAGACAACCTTCTTGTTAACTCAAAAGGTGATAGCTACGTAAGTTACGAAGACTTCGCAGTTGCAGCACTTGATGAAATCGAAAATCCAAAACATGTAAACGAACGCTTCACAGTTGTTTCTGAAGCTGAGTAATAGAAAAAAATGCGCGTAGATCCAATATCTACGCGCATTTTTTATTACAATGTCCCCTTTACTAGTTCTAATCCACTTTGAGTGATTTTAAATACAACTTCTGCTGAAGCTACTTGTTCTGCTAACTCATTCTTTTTATACCATTTCAGACGACTTGGTTCTGCATGATACACTTTTACAACATCCCCATACTCAAATGGAGTACCATTTACTTGTTCTGCAAAATTCTTTGAGGTTTCTTGACCGTCTGCTGATATATGCTTTTTCTCATTTCCATTTTGATCATAAATCGTAAAACCTAAATACTGTTCGTTCACAAAACGATAATGAATCACATCATTCGTAAATGTTGCATGTAATTTCTTTTCGTCATGATTTAACGTAACAATAGAACGTGTAACATTGGACACACCTTGATACACCAGGCTATCTCCATACGTCACTTCAATCGGTACTTCTGTTATTGTCTTATTCCCAAAACGATCTTTCGTCTCTACTTTTACTTTTTGCTCACCGATTTTTGTTGTACTAGGTTTTTCCACAAAACCAACTACTTCTCCACCTTTTACTTGAACAAATTTTTTTGCATCTAATTTTTCAGCTTCTGTTCCGATTGTCACTTTTTGTGGTACTGCTGTTACTTCTTGTAAGCTTTCCAGTTTTTCAAAACCTTTTTCCGTTATTTTAAAGTACAACTCTTGTTCCACGTTCCCTTTACCTACAAACTCATTCTTTTGATACCACTTTAATCGATTTGATTCTGCATGATATACCTTAATAACATCACCATATGCGAAGTCTACACCATTCAACTGTTCTGCAAAACTTTCAGAAGTCTCTTGCCCTTCTACCGAAATAACTTTCTTTTCATTTCCATTTTGATCATATAGCGTGATTCCCATATATTTTTCATTCTCAAAACGATAATGAACTTTAGAATCCGTAAATGTTGCCTGTAGCTTTTTCGTATTATGATCCACAGTTACGACAGAACGCGTTTTATTACCATCACCTTGGAAGACTAAACTATCGCCATACATTACTTCCAATGGCACTTCTGTCACTTTCTTATTTCCAAAACGATCTTTCGTTTCTACTTTTACTTTTTGTTCACCGATTTTTGTTGTATTCGGTTTTTCTACAAATCCGATTACTTCTCCATCTTTCACTTGAACAAAATCTTTTGCTTCTAATCTTTCAGCATCTGTTCCGATTACTACTTTTTGCGGTACTACTGTTACTTCTTGTTGAGCTTCCATTCTCTCAAAGCCCTTTTCTGTTACTTTAAATAATAATTCTTCCTCTACCTTCGCCCTACCTTGGCCGATAAAGTTATTATTTTGATACCAATTAAAGCGATCTGATTCTGCGTGATACACTTTTACAACGTCACCATACTCGAACTCTAACCCATTAATCGATTTTGCGAATTCTTCCGCATTTTCAACACCTTTTACAGTTGCTTTCTTTTTCTCATTTCCATTTGGATCTAGTAATGTGAATTCAAAATACGCATCTTCTTTAAAATAATAATGCACTTGATTAGAATCAGCTGTCGCACTAAACTTTTTCTGATCGTGTTGCAGTGTTACAATCGATTTAATATCAGTACTATAATTGAGCCCTTTGAATACTAAGCTATCACCATAACCAACATTTACTACAACAGGAATTAAATTTTTATTCCCTTTTTCATCTATAATTTCTACTTTTACAGTTTTTTCTCCAACTTCAGGCTTATCTTGCATAATCACACCTGTTGTTTTTACACCTTCTCCTAAATTCTGTACAAGTTCTTTTGCTTTTTTCTCATCATATGTAGTACCAATTACTACATTTTGTATTTTTTCATTATTTGGCTCGCCATATGGAATTTCATATAACTCAGTTTGTTTTTCACGAATTGGATTGCTATCTGTAGATAACCAAACTTCCTTTTCTAATTTTGGTAAATTTAATTTTTCAATCTTCTCTCTAGTATCATCATTTGGAATTATTACCCATTTATCAAAGAAAGGAATTAAATTTTGCCCAGCTACTTTTGACGTCATGTAAATAAACATCTGCTTTTTCTCTTCATCAGATTTAGGCATTTCTGTATCATGTAACACACGATACATTTGATGTAATTTCGGATAGAACTGGTCTCCATAAGCTAAATGCAACTGCCAAAACATAACTAATTTTTCGAATTCATTCATCTTCTCTTGCGCATTCGGTTTACCTAGATAAGCAAATGCGGCTTCATAACGATTTTCTTGCTCTAACCTTGTTTTATGTCCAAATGCAGTTTGAACTGCTAAAGAATAAATGTTAACGGTTACTTCTCCAAGCCCCTCCCATAACCAAGTGTCCTGTTGATGTTGATGCCCCACTTCATGCCAAGGTCCCCATCCATCCGCAGTTAACTCTTCTAGATTTAGTACTGACTCTAAATTCCCTTTACTATAAGCTGTTCGATAATAAGTCGCATACATATAATTGTCCGTATACCAGTCTTCAACATAATGAATGGAATGTTTGCCTTGATTCGCAACACCCACACCATCTTTTGATAAACCAGATATCTTATGTTCTATATTAATTATTTCATCATGTTTCTTTAATAACGCAGCTGGATCTTCTTGCTTCAAATGTTCCGCCACAGTCTCAGGATGCATAGTTAGTAAACTATTTTCCCCTTTCATCTCGATTGCATATGAATTCGGTGATTCCTTCAACATACGTTTCCAATCTTCTGTCGTATGTTTACCTAAAATAAATAAAGGATTTGGTATACCACCTTTTTTTACTTTAGCAACTACTTCTCCTGTGTTGTGATAATTATAAAAGTATAATAGCCCTCCATTCGGAGAAGAAATTTTATTTTCACCAGGATTTAAATTGAATTGTTTAGGTTCTTCTTTTTCATAAGAATATGTGCCAATATAAGCTTTAATCTTTTGATTCCCATCTACTTGAATAACTACTTCTTCACCTGGCTTTACATAAATACCAGTTGGTTCATAGGGAGAAAAACTCATTCGACGCTGATGCAACTCACGTATCTCTTCTACATCACCTTTTGGCAGCAATTGATACACTCGTTCTTCTTGCTGTTTCTCCTTATCTTCAATCGTCATCTCTGCATATACCTTAGGCACTTCAAGACCATACGGAGTTAATAACGTAGCTAAAAAAACTCCAGCTACTAATACCCTACTCTTTTTCTTCTTTGACATAATCTGTGTCCCCTATTCCTTTTTTTAGACAAACTACCCTATACATTCATTTAACTGAAAATCCTATTATTTTTATAAAACCATTTAATGAATAGACTAACACCTCGCGCACCTGTATCCATTACTACCGCATTCCTCTCAATGTATTCAATTTCCTACATTATAAAATTTTTATGTATTGTATCCTCCTCACTTCTTTCTACTTGTGATGAGTTCTCTTCCTACATAAAAAGAGAATAGTAAAAGATGTACTTCAGTCTTGTCATCTATACATCTAAAAATGTGAAAAACAATAGAAACTTACATTTTATTCATATATGACCATCTATAGGTAGTTTTTCCAACTGAATTTTACACGCTTTCTATTTTGTTTGATAGCATTTTCAATCAGAATAATGTTACAATTTGGTGAATATAATCCATTAATCGTAACGTTCGGATTTCAACATATTTTATATTATTCTAAAATATAGTTTAAACTGTCCCAATATTATTTTCATGTTATCTATACCCGTTTATTATTTTTAACATATAATTTAACTTCTACTCAGATAAGAAAAAAGCACTGGCAAACGCCAATGCTTTTTCCACTATCTTTTAATTTGATTCGGTTTATGTGGTTCATTTGGTGTATAGGGTTTATTTGGTTTATTATCATGACCATTTGCTTTTTTCCAACTTACCGCCAACTCTGGACTTGTTTTCTCTTCACTACGCTCTAATAATACAACTGCATTTTGAATTGTCGGTGTTCCTTTATGTGCAATTCCTTGTAGTTTCGTTAAATTCCCTGATACTTTAAAGCTAAATCCACCCGATGGTGTTTGTTTCGGAATTAAAATGCGGAACTTTTCTCCTACATTAAATTCTGTTTTTCCCTCGCCTTTTTCATTTACGAACTTCGCGCCTTCTGGTGCACCTGTTGCTTGCACTTTATACGTTCCACTTTTTGCATTTGTTTGCACTGTGTATAAACCTGTTTCAAAAAACTCATTTTTTAATACTGCCTCTTGTTCTTCTGATGGTACTACACTCATCGTAATTTCTTGTAGTTCCTCACTAGCGCTTGCTTTTGCAACTATATCTTTCGTTACTTTTTCTACATTTTTATTACGGAAATCTAAATCGTTAATATCAATTTGTTTTAACGCATTCCACACCGCAAGCTGCGTTGCGTAATGTGCCTCTCTCCAATCGGAAACACCTAATTCTTGTGGGCTCTTCTGCGGATACCCGTTTAATAGTACACGGTATACGTTAATATCTACTTTACCCATTTCAGGTAAATCTTGGCCGCTCGGAGATTTCAAATCCACATTTAAGCAAAAAGCAATTTTGCCATCTGCTGTTTTAATAAGCTCTGTTCGAATTGGTTTTTTCTTTGACTTACTATAACTCCAATCCATTTGATACTTCGTGTGATCCATAACCTCTGCGGATGCCTTTTGAAGTGGGAATAATAAGTTCGCAAATACAAATAAAACACTCAAAAAAGCGGCCATTAGCTTGAACGATCGTTTTATATTCATGTCTACAACCCCTTATAAAATAACAAATTTACTACTATGTATTATTTAGTTAGAAAAGTTTTTTATGCATAGACAAAACAAAAAAGAGTGCAAACTTTTTTGCACCCTTTGAACTTACCTCTATTAGAAATCAAAGTTATCAGGATCTGGACCAACGCGGTGGTTCTGATTTAAAGCATCAATCTTTTCCATATCTTCTTTTGTTAATTCGAAGTCGAATATATTAGCATTCGCAATAATACGCTGTTCTTTCGTTGATTTCGGAATCGTTACAACTTCATTTTGAAGATCCCAACGTAAAATGATTTGCGCTGTTGTTTTACCGTACTTATCAGCAACTTCTTGTAAAGTTTCATTATCTAATAATTGCCCTTGCATAAGTGGTGACCATGCTTCCATTTGGATTCCTTGTTCTTTACAGAAAGCTTGTAGTTCTTTCTGCGTTAAACGCGGGTGATACTCTACTTGGTTAATCATCGGCTTAATTTCCGCACCTTCCAGTACGTCTTTCAGATGATGGATTTGGAAGTTACTTACGCCAATTGCACGCACGCGTTCTTCTTTATAAAGTGTTTCTAACGCTCTCCACGAATCTTTATATTTCCCTTCAACAGGCCAATGGACAAGATATAAATCTAAATAATCTAGTTCTAATTTTTTTAAGCTCTCTTCGTATGCAGCAAGTGTCGTTTCATATCCTTGATCTGCGTTCCACACTTTTGAAGTAATGAATAAATCTTCTCGAGAAATTCCTGCTTCTTTTATACCAGCGCGAATGCCTTCTCCAACTGCTTTTTCATTTCCATAAATCGCAGCTGTATCAATGCTACGGTATCCTTCTTTAATGGCTACTTTCACAGCCTCTACAAGTTCCGGTCCATCTTCTACTTTAAATACACCTAAACCGAACCAAGGCATTTCCACACCGTTATGCAATGTTGTTTTACTTTGTAAATTTTTCATTATATTTTTCTCTCCTTTATTTTGCTTGATCTCTTTTTTCTAAGTTCATACTCCAAGCTGTTAAAATAACAGCGCCTACTACCATAATGCCGCCTACCCAAGCTGTATGAATTAATCCTAACGAGTTCGTTACAGTACCGCCCAAATAAGCCCCAAGAGCAATTCCTGCGTTAAATGCTGCAATATTCATTGCTGATGCGATATCAACGGCACTCGGCACGAAACGCTCAGCCAATATAACGACATACACTTGTAGTCCTGGAACATTCATAAACGCGAATAGCCCCATAAAAATAATTGTGATAAGCCCCGCCACTTGAAACGGCGCTGTAAATGTTAGTACGAATAATACAATTGCTTGAATAAAGAACATGTAAAATAGTGCACGAATTGGATTATGATTCGATAATTTTCCGCCGACCATATTCCCAATCGCAATTGCAATCCCGTACACTAACAAAATGATTGTAACGGTACTCGATTTAAATCCTGTTACTTCTTGTAATAGCGGAGATAAATACGTAAATGTTACGAATGTTCCTCCATATCCTAATGCAGTAATGACGAAAACAAGTAAGAGTCTTCCGTTCGTGATAAGTTTGAATTGATCACGAAATGATACTCGTGTACCCTTTTTTAAGTTAGACGGAATTAACATGCTGTTTGCGACTAAGGCAACAATTCCAATGACCACAATCACCATAAAAGATGCTCTCCAGCCAAATTGTTGACCAATAAACGTTCCAATTGGTACACCTGTAATCGTCGCAACAGTTAAACCAGTAAACATAAATGCAATTGCACTTGCACGTTTATTCTCTGGTACAAGCGCAGCCGCAATTGTGGATCCTATCGACATAAAAACGCCGTGTGCAAACGCAGATACAACCCTCGCCATAAGCAACACAGTAAAACTTGTTGCCACTGCCGCAATTCCATTACCAATAATGAAAATAATCATAATCCACATTAATAATGTCTTTCGCGACATACTAGCTGTTAATGACGTTAATACTGGGGCACCAAACGCTACCCCTAATGCATATAAAGAAACGGTTAAACCCGCTGTTGTAACAGAAACATGTAAATCCTCTGAAATAGATGGTAATAAACCGACACTAATAAATTCGGTTGTACCAATTCCAAATGCACTAATTGCTAGCGCTAATAAAGCAAACATACTTCTTCGATTCGTCTGTACCGCTGAAGAAGATACTGTATATGAATTCAATTGAACTCCTCCTTAATGCGAGAAATCCAATCATAATAGTGTGATAAAAAGGCCTTTTTATCTTCTACAAAAATAATGTTACTGCTGATATATGCTATTATGAATGGCTTCACTCTTTTTTTGAAGAACGCACTTTAAAGTACGATAGGTACCAAAAAGTAACATAGGCACTTTTTAGTACCGTACTACTCATTTCCCTCTTACGTATGCTATTATGGAACATATTCAACATAATAAAAAGTACGTACTTTAAAGTGCTATAGGTACTTTTTAGTAACATTTAAATTATTTGGCTTCTTTTGTTGGAGAACTGAAATCTACATTCATCAAAGGAGATTTTTATATGAAGAAATATAATATTCCCGTTGAAGCGACTTTAGAGGTTATCGGCGGAAAATGGAAAGTCGTTATTCTTTGCCACTTAACGAAAGGTACAAAGAGAACGAGTGAATTAAAACGTCTCATGCCTGGTATTACACAAAAGATGTTAACACAGCAATTACGCGAATTAGAAGAAGACGGAGTTATTCAAAGAAAGGTATACAATCAAGTACCACCGAAAGTAGAATATTCTCTTACAGACTACGGTTGGTCTTTAGAATCCATTCTTGATTCTCTTTGTACTTGGGGCGAATGCCACCTTGAAAAAAGCGGTAACACATCAATGCTAATTACAGAAGGTGAACAATAAAAAAAGGAAAAAATGAACATAAATTTGTCCATTTCCTCCTTTTTTTCTTTATATATATGTACATTTTTAAGATAGATAAAATAATTTATGCGCTTTCATGCCTTGTCAGTACTAGGTTACAGAATCAATATCAAATAATTAGGAATCATTTTTATGTTAACATACGTGTATATAGTATATAATATAGGATATATATTATATACACTTTCCGATAAGGGAACTTTCCATTATGCGGACAAGCCATGTATCGGACAGTTCATAAATAATAGGTAGGACATTATGGTTTTGGATTTATGATTTCAGCTTACTTGCTGTCATAAATTTAAAGGCATTTTATTGTGCTTTGTGAAACTTTGTATAAAGTTTCGCAAGTGTTTACTATCTTATCTATCAAAAATAAGAGTATTGCTATCGTAAAGGAGAATTGGAGATGCCAGAAACTATGACTCAAACAAAGCCAGAACAAGAAACTGTACAAATTTCTGCTAGCCAAGGACAACTTGATGTACTTGATCAGTTGTTAAAACCTGAGGTACAAGAATCATTAACAACACTAGTAGAACAGCTTCCAAAATTAACTGAGCTTGTTAACATTTTAACTAAGTCTTATGACTTCGCTCAAACTGTTGCTACTGATGAAGTATTAAAAAGCGACACTGTTAGTGCAATCACAGAGCTTGTAGAACCTGTAAAGGATACAGTGAAAAGCATGGCTGCAACTGCTATCGAAGCGAAAGATCGTGCTGATGAAAGCAACGAAGTTATCGGCCTGTTCGGTCTATTAAAATTACTAAAAGACCCACAAGCACAAAAAATGTTCCGCTTTGTGAACGCATACCTTCAAATTAGTGCAGAACGTAACAATAAATAATTTAACTTATAACAACAATTAGTAAAGACGGGGGATATCATACTATGTCAAAACAAATTGTCATCTTAGGCGCTGGTTATGGCGGTCTTCTTGCCGCTTTAAACGTACGTAAATATTACAGCAAATCAGAAGCACAAGTTACAGTGATTAACCAATACCCAACGCACCAAATCATCACTGAACTACACCGCCTTGCAGCTGGTAACGTTGCTGAGCAAGCAATTGCAATGCCACTTACAAAGCTTTTCAAAGGTAAAGACATCGATCTTAAAATTGCAACAGTTGAGTCATTCTCAGTTGATAGCAAAGAAATCAAACTAGCTGGTGGCACTACGCTATCTTACGATGCACTTGTAGTTGCTTTAGGAAGTAAAACTGCTTACTTCGGTATTCCAGGACTAGAAGAAAACAGCATGGTATTAAAATCTGCTGCTGATGCAAACAAAATCTACAAACACGTTGAAGACCGTATTCGTGAATACGCTAAAACGAAAAACGAAGCTGATGCTACAATCGTAATCGGTGGTGGCGGATTAACTGGCGTTGAGCTAGTTGGTGAGCTTGCTGACATTATGCCTAAACTTGCAAAAAGCCACGGCGTAAATCCAAAAGAAGTTAAACTTCTTCTTGTTGAAGCAGGTCCAAAAATCCTTCCAGTATTACCAGACCACTTAATCGAACGTGCAACTGCTAGCTTAGAAGCACGCGGTGTTACATTCTTAACAGGTCTTCCTGTAACAAACGTTGCTGGTAATGAAATCGACTTAAAAGACGGTCAAAAAATCGTTGCTAACACATTCGTTTGGACAGGCGGCGTACAAGGTAATCCATTAATTGGTGAATCAGGTCTTGAAGTAAACCGCGGTCGTGCAACTGTTGATGCACATCTACAATCTACTTCTCACAAAGACGTATTCGTTGCTGGAGACAGCGCTGTTGTCTTCTCTCCAGACGGTCGTCCATACCCACCAACTGCACAAATCGCTTGGCAAATGGGTGAGTTAATTGGATACAACTTATACGCAGCACTAGAAGGCAAAGCATTCGAAGAGTTCGCACCTATCAACTCTGGAACACTTGCTAGTCTAGGACGTAAAGATGCTGTTGCTACAATCGGAGCAAGCAATACTCCGCTTAAAGGTTTACCAGCATCATTAATGAAAGAAGCAAGTAACGTTCGTTACTTATCACACATTAAAGGTCTATTCAGCTTAGCATACTAATCTGAATATAAGCCCGAATCATGCCCTGCATGGTTCGGGCTATTTTTATCCCGCTATTTGCGGGCTGATAATCAGTGGGGATGTACAAAACCCCCCACTGATTAAAGTTTCACTTTATCCGTAATTTTCTCTAACTTATTTATTCGACAAAAGAATAATATAACCTCTTTAATTATCAAAATATACTGACTTTTTTATGTCGAAATTGTGTATATGAAAAGAGCGGAAGTAGATATCTTCCCTACTTCCGCTCTTTCACAAGAACTATTCTCCTAATTCCACTAAGCTGTAGTTCTTCTTCCCTTTACGAATAATGATGAATCGTCCATCAAATGAATTTTCTACAGTAACATCTGTACCCACATCCGTTACTTTTTCACCATTCATAGATATAGCCCCATTATTAATATCTTCACGCGCTTGACGTCTAGAAGGTTCAATTCCTAAATCAACTAGCCACTCTACGATATTTTTCGTCTCTTTTGAAGATTGGAATGTCGGCATCTCTTTAAAGCCTTGTTCAATTTCATCAGCTGTTAACGACTTAATATCTCCGCTAAATAACGCTGCTGTAATTTTCACTGCCTGTAAAAATGCTTCTTCTCCATGAACGAATTTCGTCATTTCTTCCGCTAATACTTTTTGTGCTTCACGTTTATGAGGCTCTGTTTCTACCTTCGCTGCTAATTCATCAATTCGCTCTTTCGTTAAGAACGTAAAGTATTTCAAGTATTTAATTACATCACGGTCATCTGTATTCACCCAGAACTGGTAAAATTCAAACGGTGTTGTTTTTTCCGGATCAAGCCAAATAGCACCACCTGCTGATTTACCAAACTTCGTACCATCTGATTTTAATAATAATGGAATCGTTAATCCGAATACTTTCGCTTCATGACCTTCTAACTTACGAATTAAATCTAAACCACTCGTAATATTTCCCCATTGATCACTACCACCAATTTGCAATTGAACATCTTCTTTTGTGTATAAATGATGAAAATCCATCGCTTGCAAGATTTGGTACGTGAATTCTGTGAAAGAAATCCCTGTATCTAAACGACTTGCGACAATATCTTTCGCTAACATGCTATTTATGCTAAAGTTTTTTCCGTAATCACGTAAAAACTCGATAATGTTTATTTTATGTGTCCAGTCATAGTTATTTACCATCTTCACTTCGCTATTCCCGCCAAAGTCAAATAGCTTTTTCATTTGCGCTGTTAACGCATCTACATTATGCTGCACCACTTCTAAAGTTTGCAGTTGACGCTCTGATTGACGTCCACTTGGATCACCAATTGTTCCTGTTGCCCCGCCAATTAAAATAACCGGATGATGACCAGCTAATTGGAATCTCTTCATCATCATAAACGGAATCAAATGTCCGATATGCATACTATCACCAGTCGGATCAACTCCGCAGTATAGTGAAATCTTTTTCTCTTCTACTAACTTACGTAAACCTTCTTCATCTGTCTGCTGATTCACAGCACCGCGCCATTCTAATTCATCAATAATATTCATCTTTTGTCATCCCCTTTATTTTTTTGAAAACAAAAAAGCCCCTATGTCTACAATAGACATAGGGACGATTATTCACCGTGTTACCACCCAGTTTGCATAAATAGCATAGCTATTCATACCACTCTTAGCAATAATATCGATTGCTAGTCCGCTTAGCGTTACCTAAGATACTCCAGAGTGTAATTCACAAGTTTGTTTGTGCTAGGTTCCAGCAATCCCTAGCTCTCTTTGATAACAGTGACAAACTGCTACTGGGCTCTTTCAACGTATATTTTATTTGTTAAATTATTAGCCATTATATTGAATCCAAATCAAATTGTCAACAATAACCAAATGTTATTTCGAAATAATTCATACTTTTATACGTTTTTTATTCAAAGATTACTGTAGATTTTCTCCAATAATCCTTACTTCTCTCTCTAATTTCACACCGAATTTTTCTTCAACAGTTGTTTGTACGAAATGAATTAAATCGATATAATCTTGTGCAGTTCCGTTATCAACATTCACCATAAATCCAGCGTGTTTTAAAGAAACTTCAACTCCGCCAATTCGCTTACCTTGCAGTCCTGATTCTTGAATAAGCTTACCCGCAAAATTATTTGGTGGACGCTTAAATACACTGCCACATGAAGGATACTCTAAAGGTTGTTTTGATTCACGCTTATACGTTAAATCATCCATCTTTTCCTTAATCTCTTCACGCACACCTTCTTCAAGTTCAAACCTCGCTTCAAGAATAATGTAATGATTGTTCGCAAATACACTCTTACGATATCCAAATTCAAATGCATCTTTCGTTAAAGTACGTAGCTCTCCATCACCTGTCATTACGACAGCTTCTGTTAGCACATATGCAACCTCACCGCCATATGCACCAGCATTCATATATAACGCTCCGCCAACTGAACCTGGTATACCACAAGCAAACTCAAGTCCTGTTAAACAGTGATCTAATGCAATTCGTGACACATCAATAATTGCTGCACCACACCCCGCAACAATCGCTGTCCCTGTTACAGTAACATTTGTAATATGAATTAAACTTACTGTAATCCCGCGCAGACCACCGTCTTTAATAATAACATTAGAGCCGTTTCCTAAAAACGTAACTGGAATATTGTATTGATTCGCATACTTTATAACTTCTTGAATTTCATCATAATTCGTAGGAGAAACGAACACATCCGCTTTCCCGCCCACTTTAATATGCGTATGATTCTTTAACATTTCATCTTGCTTCACATGACCTTCAGGCAATACTGTACTTAAATATTTATAAACCTCGTGCATATTCATTTTACGATTCCTCTATTTCTATAATCTTTTTATCCCGCTATATACGGGTCCATAATATCCCCACATAAAAATGCATTACAAAACAACAGCTAACGTGGTGAATACAGTGCACATAAAGCACACCTATAAACCTCTTAAATTATAAGAGGTTCCACTCATATTAAAATATATATCGCATAATAAAGCAACCCAAATGGGCTACTAAACTTGACATGTAACCATATAGACAACAATTTGTAAAATATATAGGTTTTTCAAAGTAATACCCTTCAATATCTTACTATACCATACGAAAGAAAAGTGGTATTTTTTTGTAATCTTTACTTTATTTTCATCAATAAAAAAGAGCACATCCCACAGAATGTGCCCTTTCTATACTTTTTAACTTATTTTTCGTTCTCTTCTTTTTCCTTATCAAACCATAATAGCTCATCGTCATCAACTTCACCATTATAATTGATTAGAATCTCTTCTCCCGCTTTTATATCTTTGTAAGCAAAGAAGTTAAACGTATGATTCTCGAAGACAATATCATACGTTGCATTCGGATTATATGCATGATTAAATAACATGCCGTATCCTAACAGGAATGCCGTATGATTTACCCCATACTCAAATGCGTAGTCAGCAAGTAACGTTTTCTCAATGTGTTCATGCTGTTCATTCGGATAAGAGATAACTGGTGCTGAGTGAATCAACTCACCCTTTTTAATATCACGAGTTGCAAATACCCCTCTATTAAATTCTCCATCACTAAGTTCAGAAGTCTTAACTTCGATCATATGCGTCACCTATATAATTCTTTCTTTGAAGTATTTTATTCCGCTATTTGCGGGATTCAACTAATAATCAGTAGCGTATAGCCCCACTAATTAAAGTCTCAGTTTATCTCCTTAAGCTTGGCAGAAAACGCGCAGAAAAGCAATTAAATTACTATCAAGTATTCATTTAAATGAAAAAAGAGCACACATGGTGTACCCTTTTTAAGAGATATTACTTTTCTAAAATATCTTCTAGCAACTTCACTTGCTCGCTAACAGTATGTAACGTCTTCACCGATGTATCATTTCGATGCTTTTCTTCTTCAACACTCGCTAACACTTCTTCCGTAGCTGCAGAAGTTTGTTGAATTACGTTAGAAGCATGTGTAACGTCCTTTACGATATTCGTCGTTTTAGCTTGGAAACTTTCTTGATGACCAACAATCTCCCTCATTACATCATTAATCGCATCAATAAACTTCCCTAAATCCGTTACATTCGTCAAAACACTTGCTAACATTTCGTTACATTCTTCTTGTACTCTTTCTGACTTCTCTACCTGCACTTCTACTTTACTTGCTTGATTACTAAACTCCTTCAAAATCCCTTGAATTCTCCCCGCAGAACGATTCGATTCTTCAGCAAGCTTTAATACTTCATTCGCTACAATAGCAAAACCTTTTCCATGCTCGCCTGCCCTTGCAGCCTCAATATTTGCATTTAAAGCTAACAAACTCGTCTGACTTGAAATATTCGTGATTACATCTACAATTTCATTAATTTGTTTCGATTGTGTCATCAATTCTCTAAATATAGTTCCTGATTGTGAAACAACATCATTTAAACTTCTCATGTTAGCTTCAAAATTTCTTAAAGTACTTACACTACCCTTTGAAATTTCTAAGCTTTCATCAACACGAATCGAAGCATTTCTTACTTGAGAGATGATTTGTTCAATATTTCCCTCCATATCATTCAATACTTCTACTGAACGAGACATCATCTCTGATTGCGATTGGGTTCCCACTGCTACTTCTTCAAAAGCAAAGTTAATTTCACTCATTGACTCCATCGATGTATTCATATTTTGTCTTAAATGATTGAAATTACTATCTAGTTTCACAACTGTTCTCTCAATAAGCCTTTGCGTTTCTTCTAACTCCTGAGCTTTCTTCATCACCGCTTGCTTCTCATCACTTAAACGAGCCAACAGATTAGAACCAATCTTCGTTACACCCCACATTGCAATCGTTACAATCGCTAACAAGCTTGCGAAATTTGCAGCTTCAGATGACGCTGTATACGCAAAAAATTGATTTGGCCAATAACTACAAAGTATAAATGTAACAACAACTGCTACCCCGCCAAGAATTAAAATAAGACGTTCACTCAAATAAATAAGTGAAACCGCTAATGTAAAATAGACCATTTGAAATACAGCTGGGCTTTCATTAAATGCTTGTACCATAATGAAAGACATAATAAGTAGCATACATGTCATGATGTATTTATACATTGCTTCCATACTTTCTATAAAAGTAAGCAGCGTTCCAAATACTACGATAGAAATACCACACATCCAAAATGCTATTGCTCTCTCTGTAAAAATATATCCGTAATACCCAATCGCGATTATCCCAAGGAAGAAACTACACATCGTGATAAATAGCAATAAATGATTTTTCTGTGATTCTTTCTCAAGGTTAGAAAAACAAGTTCTCTTTAACCACTCCATATATGAAGCCCCACCTTCTACTCATACGTATCGATTACTTCAGCTTGAATACCGCACTCACTGGGTTATGATCGCTATTTTCAAACTTCAAATCTTTCCCTTGTACATTTACAATTTCAACATTCGGTGAAACGATAAAGCCATCAATAATCGTGACGAAATTTTCACCTTCCACATATTTCTTCACATCATCTCTCACAGTCATAACAGACGGATCTACAGCCCACTTAAAGCCACCATCAGTAAAGTCCTTTGGTAACTCTACTAACCACTCAGGACGCTCTTTCACGAACTTTGGATCACTTAACTGAGCGTTAGAAATTAATTGATTCCAGTCTCCGCCCATTATTACATAATCACCATTTTTATAATGCTTGTTCATATATTCTTTTAAATACTCCACTTGCTGCTTTCTAATTTTTCCGCCTTCATCATAAGCAGACAAATGTAAATTTACGAGTCTAACAAATTTCCCATTATTAACAGGAATTTTATGTTCAACAATCGCTCGGTCTAAATCAAATAAACGCTTTGGCCACGGCTCCATTCCAGGAAGCTGAAATCTCTTCGCTGTTTGAACCGTATATTTAGAAAATGTACTTAATCCAGCTTCAGCATATCCCATTGGACTTGTGATTGGTACAGGAACCCATTTTGTATCATAGTTCTTTCCGAACGAAGAAGTATAATCAGGCAGTCCTTTTTTCAAAAATTCATGCCCATTTACATCAAATGATCGCATTGATTTTATATCTACTTCTTGTAATAGCGCAAAATCACTATTCTCATTTTGTAAAAACGAAAGCATATTCTTTAAGTTAGTTTCCGTTTGTTCTTTACTACTTGAACCAGACCCTTTTCCCCCATCCATAAAGAAGTCTTGATCCTTATCTAGTCCAGCATATCCAATATTAAATGTTGTAACTTTAAATTCATTTTCATGCGCAATTACGCGCTCCTTATTGTTTTCCACCTTCAAGCTTATAACATCAGCCGGCTGTTCTTTTGTAAGTGTCATATAAGCTAAAAAACCACCTACAACTCCCACACCTACTAAAATACATATAAGTACTATTTTTAATAACTTTTTCAAACAAACGACTCCTTTTCTAAAACATACGATTTTACTTTTCTTTATTTTCAGTTAAATAAAAAAAATGACAGACATACGAAATATTTTATCACACTGAAAACCTTATATCACTATATTTAGTTTATAAGTAAGGATTCCTTATCTTAAACTATTATATAAATACAAAATGCACCAACTTCTCCACTGGAAATTAAACGCAATGTTTAGTACACTATATGTAATAATCATAGGCGATGGAGTTCGCCATAACCGCTGCTTAGCTAATGACTCCTACCAGTATAACTACTGGTAGGAGTCTATTTTTTTGAGCAAGCTATTTAAAGAGGTGAGGAATTTGATTTATATTATCGTCGGTATAGCCGGTATATTAGGAGCCCTTTCTCGTTATTATTTAGGTCTTACTATTCATACATTTTGGCATCATTCTTTTCCATTAGCTACATTACTCATTAACTTAGCCGGCTGCTTCTTATTAGCATGGCTAACTACGTATATCGCCCGGCTAAACATCTTACCTTCAGAGGTTATCACAGGCATCGGGACTGGATTCATCGGTTCCTTTACGACGTTTTCAACATTTAGTGTAGAAACTGTGCAATTAATCAATCATTCTGAATGGAGCACGGCTTTCTTATATGTATCATGTAGCATACTTGGCGGTCTCATTATGTCTGGACTTGGCTATACACTAGGTGATTTCTTAATTAAGAAATCACTTACGGAAGGTGATCACTTATGATGGAAGCTTTATTAGTGGCAACTGGAGGGTTTTTCGGTGCGATTACACGATTTGCAATTAGCAATTGGTTTAAAAAAAGAAATAAAACACCCTTTCCAATTGCTACATTCCTTATTAATATAACAGGAGCATTTTTACTCGGGTATATAATTGGCAACGGAGTCTCTACAGGATGGCAATTATTATTAGGAACTGGATTTATGGGCGCATTCACCACATTTTCGACACTTAAATTAGAGTCCATTCAGCTTCTCAATCGCAAAAAAATTTACACATTCCTTTTATATTTAAGTACTACTTACATAATTGGTATCCTATTTGCATTCCTTGGAATGAAGCTCGGTGGAATATAAAAAAGCGACTCTATTGAGTCGCTTTCTTTCATAAGAAGTATGTCCCGCCATATGGAATGGAAAATAAAGTGAAACTTTAATCAGTGGGGGTTTTGTTCTTACCCACTGATTATTAGCCTTCACCAATCGGGCGTTTACGGGCAGTTGATCTCCCACCTAACTTCTTTGCTCCTGCCGAATTTTGAGGTGGGAGTTTTACTGCCCGTTAATGCGGGATAAACCAGCTGGATACACATCATAATGTATACTTTGCACAGGAAGCTGTGCATACGACATATACTGGCTCTGCATCATTTGTGCTACTTGTGCTTGTTGTTGCATTTGAATGGCCTGATGCACTGCCTGAATTGTCATCTGTGCCCCGGCCACTGTAATCGCTGCTCCTACTTGTCTTCCAGTGCAAAAATAAAGCGCTAAAAAATGGAATTCCTGTGATCCAAATGAACAGTACTAAAGGCTTATATAGTCCCTTCAAATTTTCTGAAACTAACAATACCGCTCTTCCCGTTTCTGGCCCAATATATATGCAGAACAATAAACCAAAACATCCGCAAAGAATGATAATTAACTTTAACCATAATGACAATTCGTTTTGTTTCACAAAAATCCACTCCTAAACTAACAGCATTTATCTATTGCTGTTTTTTCAACTTTGAAGTGATAAATCCAACTAGCAACACACCAATACCACTAAAGAACAATAGGTAGCTTACTGGTACTAGGAAAAAGAAAGGTTCTACAAGAAGCCCATTATCCGCCACTTTACTAGTTGTACCGTGCATTAATAAACAGGTAACTCCTAACGATATTAGTACGATAGCTAATAAAAATTTATTTTTCATAATATATTCTCCTTTAATTTCACAATTACTTTTGCTAACCTCATAATAAGTCCCGACGAATTTCAAGTCAACAATTATTTATCGTTTTACGATAAATAATTGTTGACTTGAATAATAAAAAGACTATAGACAATCATTGTCTATAGCCTCTTCACTCTAAAATATTCTTTTTGGAACATACACATTCTTATCGCATTATGGTAGTTGCCATCAACGAAAAACTCATCTTGCAACTCACCTTCTACTATAAATCCGACCTTTTTATAAACGTGTACAGCTTTTTCATTCTCTTTATCGACAACTAAATATATTTTATGCATATTTAATACGGAAAAAGCGTAATCCATCGCTAAACGCGTTGCATCAGCTGCATAACCGTAACCTTGGTAACTCGGATCAATAATAATTTGGAATTCAGTTCTACGGTGAATATAATCGATTTCTACTAATTCGACTAATCCCACCATCTCATTATCTTTCTCAACGATAAATCGGCGCTCACTTTGATCATGTATATGTTTATCGTATAAATCCTGCAGCTCCACAAATGCTTCATAAGGCTCTTCAAACCAATACGACATAATATGCGCGTTATTATTAAGTTCGTGTACAAACTTTAAGTCTTCCCGTTCTAAAGGACGTAATTTCAATTCCTGACTCATTTCTATAACCTCCAAGTAAAATAACCTCTTCACTTAATTTCTCAATTTTTTTCGATTTCAAACGCCCTAATTACATTGTAAACCTTCAAGTAACTTGAAGGTCAAGGTACAAAAAGTAGTGCAAACTTATGTCTGCACTACTCTTTTCTCAAATCTCTCATATTCGATATGTATAAAGCAATAACTAAAACAAGAATGGATCCCGCATATAATAACGTCTCCATTGGTTCCTCATGAGACACAATAATTAAACGAATTAACGCCGTAATTCCGATATAAATAAAATAACGTAACGGAAAATGATAATTCGACTTAAAATACTTAATAATTAATGCGATGAACTCGAAGTATAGGAAATAGACGATGATACTCTCAACTAATTTATAAGATGTATACTTCTTCGCTGAAAATATGTATTGAATAAAAGTAATTGTTTCGTTAATTAAAAAAATCGATAAAACAATGGATAATATGATTAATGCTATATTTAATATCCACTGTAAAACGCTAGCTATATAATGATCGATATTAAATGACTTCATTTTCTCTTTTAGCTCCCCTTCGTGTAAGTACTTATTCATTATAGCAAAATTATACTTACAGAAATGTTAAATCATATATGATCGTCCTCTTTCACGATTACTTCACCATTCGGATATTTATGCTTGCTGCAAAAGCGAGAGGATACGATACAGTCCCAATGCTTGGCTATAACGTTGAAGAATTCCGCAAAGCATTTAATAACTGACGTCTTAATGATTGCATTAGGCAAAGCAAAAGAGCCAGGATTCCCATCAGTTCGATTAACTGTAGATGAAGTAACGTCTTGGAATGGCGAGTTTTAATCACCGTGTTTATCGTACTTTTGGAATGAAAGTACGATAAACACTATTAACGAAACTATGATGGTAGCAACCATAATCATAATGCAAAACTACAATCTAATCGAATAATACAAAAAAGAAAGGCGGAGAAAACAATGCTTGAAGTTTTAAATCGAATTAATGAATTAGCTAAAAAGCAAAAAGAAGAAGGTTTAACAAAAACAGAATTAAATGAGCGCACAGAATTACGCGAGAAGTATCTTCAAATTATTCGCGGTCAAATCAACACCACTGTTACAGGATTAAAAATATTAGATCCTTTAGGAAATGACGTGACTCCTGAAAAATTAAAAGAGCAACAAAAGCTATCACTAAACACAGATAACAACGCATGAAAATACCCAGCTCCTTTGTTACTTAATGATTCATCTAATAGTACGTTTGCTTAGATGCATCATTAAGTTAATATCTACTTCCCCATCCACTTTCTGTTTCTAAATCAAAAAACCACAAACAAATTGTCCCCATCTTTTCTTTGCATCCTTTAGCTTTTTCACAATGAAACCATATACGTCAAAATCTTTTCATGACGTTATTACTTCCACATAGTTGCAATTTATATAATAACGGTACAGTACAAATAACTTGCTGTATAAATAATTGTGGGGGGATTAATGATGAACGAAGCGTTACTATTAGTCGACATACAAAATGATTACTTTGAAGGCGGCAATATGGAATTACATCAACCTGAAAAAGCCGCACAAAAAGCGAAAGAAGTCTTGAAAGTATTTCGTGAAAAACATAAAACAGTTATTCACGTACAACATATTGCGAACAATGAAGGAGCTACTTTCTTCTTACCTGAAACAGTAGGTGTTCAAATTCATGATGATGTACAGCCAATTGCTAACGAAAGAGTCATACAAAAACATCACCCTAACAGTTTTTTAAGAACCAATTTATTTGAAACATTAAAGAAAGAAAAAATAGATCAACTAGTCATTTGCGGTATGATGACTCATGTATGTATTGATGCAACAGTACGTGCTGCCAGTGATTTAGGATTTCAATGTGTTGTAATTGAAGATGCTTGTACAACAAGAGATTTAGAATTTCAAGGAAATCTGATCCCCGCAGTACACGCTCATCAATCGTTCATGAGTTCGTTAGAGTTTGGTGATATTTATGCGAAAATCATGTCGGCAAACTGTTTTATAAACAAGAGCAAATAAAGAATTACAGTTCCATATAAAAAAAGAAAGAATAAATCTCTTATTCTTTCTTTTTTTCGATTGTCTTAATGACAGTATTTATACGATAATCACCATAATGTAAAACATCTGCAAGAGTCTCTTCTAATTGCTGGTGCGAAGATGTGTGAAGAATCATGATATAACACCCATCGCCACTTATACGATACATTTCAGTAATTAAGTCCGTTTTTTCAAAAAAAGTTTGAATTTGATTATGATAATGTGGTGCATGCAGAAATAGTGTAACAAACGTCATAATAGACCCTTCTAACTTAGCCCTGTCGATATCTATCGTATATTTTTGAATGACACCCGCCTCTTCTAATTTATTAATTCGTTTCCCAACAGCCTGGCCAGTCAAATGTACTATCTCTCCAATTTCCTTCCAGTTCATTCTAGCGTTTTCTTGTAGTAACTTTATAATTTTAAAATCTGTTGAATCAAACATGGACATCCCCTTCCTATAGGAATCACCTTCTATAAGATCATCATTTCCCCTACAATTCATCTTAAAAACTTTTACAATACACTCGATTAACTCTATTAAGAATTACATTACTGTTAACAGCTTTCCTTCTTCCTTTACTATGTATTTTTCGATTACTCGTAGGTATCAGAAAAAAATTGATAAGCGTTCGAAAGGGCCATCCAGTAAGCCAGCGATTATTTTTTATAAATATGAAAATTTTTTAGGAATTAGTTTATCTTTTTTTAATGATTTATTTAGAGGGAGTTTATACTCGGGGATTAACATGATAAACGTAGTAACTAAGTTCGTTGCTCCCACCTGAATCTTTTCATATAACAAAAATTTAAAAGGACGAACTGCTACTATAATCGCAAACCGTACTAACTAAAATCATACAATAAGGAGACGATAAAAATGAATAAAAAAACAAAAGTACTATCATCCATACTGCTAGGATTCACATTAGCATTAACAGGTTGCGCTGGCACGAAAGCTGAAGAAAATCATAGTAAACAAAAACAAGAACAAGCTGCGAAAGATACTAAAAAGGAAAATAAGTTAACTAAAGGGAAAAAAATGGCTAATATTCTTAGCGAGACAAATTGGCAAGGTACAAGAGTGTATGACAAAGATAAAAATGACTTAACGAAAGAAAATGCAAACTTCATTGGTCTTGCAAAATATGATGCGAAGTCAGGAAGATATGAATTTTTTGATGCTAAGACTGGTGCAAGCCGTGGCGATAAAGGAACTTTCTTTGTCACAAATGATGGGAAGAAAAGAATATTAATTTCAGAATCAATGAAGTATCAAGCTGTTGTTGACATGACAAAGCTAAATAAAAATGTATTTACCTATAAAAGAATGGGGAAAGATGCTAACGGTAAAGATGTAGAAGTTTTCGTTGAACATGTTCCATATAAAGAAAAAGAGCTTTCTTTCACGGATCCGGATAAGCAGCTAAACTCTACTACAGGTGATATCGTTAAAAACGTGGATGGAGATAAAATTTTAGGCGGAACCCTTTGGCATGGAACAAAGGTATTAGATGAAGCCGGTAATGATGTAACGCAGTTTAATTCGAATTTTATAAGTCTAGCAAAATTTGATGACAAGTCTAATAAATACGAGTTCTTCAATAGCGAAACAGGTCAAAGCCGCGGTGATTATGGCTACTTCGATGTTGTACATGAAAATAAAATAAGAGCTCATGTTTCAATTGGAAATAATAAATATGGTGCGGCTCTTGAACTTACTGAACTGAATAATAAGAAATTTACGTATAAAAGAACTGGTAAAGACCAAGCGGGTAAAGACATAACTATATTCGTTGAACATGAGCCTTATAAAGGTGATATAAAACCACAATTTAGCTTTTAAAAACGTTTGATTACAAATCCTGTACTGAGCTGCAGGATTTTTTTAAAGAAAAATCATTTATGATTCCCTTGAAAAAAATTGTCTTATATCCCCCTCAACAATTCAGCACGATTATTGAATATAATATCTCTCATTTTTTTAACAGCTTTAAAAAGCCTTACTACACATAAATTGTAGTAAGGCTCCGACTATTTAAGATAAAAATTTTATTATCTCTATACAAATAAGGTTTAGCAAATAATGTTACTATAACCTCAAAAAAAGAAATCTTATTTTAACTTTCCTATTGATAAGTTAACACGATAATTCCCATACTTTAATAGTCGCCCCAGAAAGTTATCCAATTCTTCATTAGAAGCAAAATGTGTTTTTAATAAATAACATCCCTCACCACTTATACGGTCTACTTCAGAAATCCCTTCTTCTTTTTGAAAGAAATTCATAAACTCTTGATGATTAGCTGTTGTTACGAATAAAGTAACAAATGCAGTCACTACTTGTCCTAATTTGATTCGGTTTATTGCGATTGTATATTGTTCAATAATCCCTAAATCCTCTAATCTTCGAATTCGATTTCCTACAGCCTGCCCTGTCATATGTATTTTTTGACCAAGTTCTTTCCATTGTATTCTTGAGTTTTCTCCTAATAATTTCAGTATCTCAAAATCTGTTTGATCAATGATATAAACCAATCCTTTCATCGTGAAAGTAGAAAGCCAGAAAGTGTTTCGCCAACTTATTCTGCTTGTCGATACAATTCACTATACTTAGTTTATCCTCTTACATCACATTGTTTATCAGTTATATTTACTTATAACACAGAGGACGCAACAAAAAAATACATCTAGATTTAAAGGAGGTTACAAATATGTTATTACAAGAGATTTTATCGTTCAATGAACAATTTGTAGAAAATAAAGAATACGCTCCTCGTGAAGCGACAAAACTGCCTAAAAAACGTATGGTTGTTGTTTCTTGCATGGACGCTCGTTTAATTGAGCTACTTCCAAAAGCTTTAGATATACACGATGGTGATGCAAAAGTTATCAGAAATGCAGGTGGTAAAATTGCTTCTGCTTTCGATAGTGTTATGCAAAGTGTTGTCGCATCAGTATATGATCTAAATGCAGATGAAATCTTCCTTATCGGACACCAAAGATGTGGTGCGAGCCAAACTAATCCAAAAGGAACACTTCAAAAAATATTAGATCGTGGAGTAGCTTCACCAGAAATTTTATCAGCGATTGAATATGCTGGTGTTGACCTTGAAAAATGGTTATTTGGATTCGATGATGTCAACGGTTCAACTCAAGCTAATGTTGATTTAGTAAGAAATCATCCACTTATTCCAAAAGATGTTCCTGTACATGGTTTAGTTATTGATCCTCACACAGGTAAATTAGATTTAATAGTTGATGGATATAAAGCATTAAATGGTATGAAAAATTAATTATTACTTAAATGAAGGGAAGTTATTAGATATGAATAGACAAGAAGCTACGCAAAAAATTATGGAAGCAAAAATTGCAAAAGGTTTAACATGGGAAGAAATTTCAAAAGTAAGTGAAAACTCTGAGACTTGGGTTGTAACAGCGTTATTAGGACAAGCTACAATGACACGTCCAGAAGCAGAAAAAATCGGTAAACTATTAGAATTAGATGAAGAAGTAGTTCAAGCATTAACAGTAGTTCCACTTAGAGGTCAAGTAATGCAAATGCCTCCTACTGACCCAATCTTATATCGATTATATGAAATGATGTTACAATACGCACCAACTCTTAGAGAATTAATTCTAGAAAAAGCTGGCGAAGGTGTAATGAGTGCAATTAACTTCAATCTAGGTGTGGACACACAAGAAGATCCAAAAGGTGGCGACCCTCGTATCGTGATTACACTTAACGGGAAATTCTTACCGTTCCGTACATGGTAATTAATTAAAAATCTATCTATATAATTAAAGTAATTTTATAGATTTACAAAATCCATCCTTTTTAATCTAGCTGTGTAGAAAGGATGGATTTTTACTATGAGATTCTTTTTATACAAGGGAGAATAATATGAATAAAAAATACGTCGATACGAGCTTTAGTATTCTACAGTGGTTTGTGTTTTTATTAGCAAATGCAATTGCATTGCCTATCATTATTGGTGGCATATTCCATTTATCAATAGAAGATATCTCAACATTAATGCAACGAACTTTTTTAGTTGTAGGAGTAAGTTCATTTATACAAGCATGGTTTGGGCATCGATATCCCATAGCGGATGGGCCAGCCGGTTCATGGGTAAGTATATTTGTCATATTGGGACAAGTCGCTATGCATCAGGGACAAAGTGCAAAGGATGTATTACAACTTTTAGAAGGCGGATTAATTATTGCAGGTATATTACTCTTCACGCTTGGTATAACAGGGCTTGTACATCGAACCTTGCGTTTATTTACCCCTTTAGTTACAGGAACTTTTCTTTTAATATTATCTCTTCAGCTTAGTGGTGTGTTACTAAAAGGAATGATGGGATTACAAGGAGCTGTAACTCATCCTGATTATACAACGGCTACTATTGCGCTCTTTGTTTTTGCGCTTATTACTTTCTTATCAATTAAAGGGAAAGGATGGATGAAAAGTTACGCTGTGTTACTTGGAATTTCATGTGGTTGGCTTTTGTATGCTGTATTAGGAAAATCATCTCATCTGCCTTCACACACACCGTTAGTTAAGTTACCAGAGATATTCGCTTGGGGCATGCCTAGGTTCGATATTGGAATGGCTCTAACTGCAACTTTATTTACATTTCTTTTAGTTGCAAATACAATCGCTGCTATTTCGGCTGTAAAACAAGTGGCTCCGTTATCTAAAGAAAATGAAAAGCAAATACTGAACCGCGGCGTGTGGGCCGGAGGTATATCGCATATTATCTCGTCGTTGTTTTCTACAATTGGAATTGTACCATTACCTGCATCAGCAGGATTTATTCAACTAACAGGACAAAGAAAAGTGAAGTCGTTCCTTATAGCAAGTCTTATATTAGCAGGAATTTCTTTTATTCCTTCAATTGTAAACTTTATATCCTTACTACCAGGTCCTATTGCTAATGCCGCACTTTTAGCAACATTTGTCCAAGTAATAGGCATTTCATTTCAATCCATTTTACGTGAAGAATTAAATCAACGCCGATTAACAATATTAGGAATTTCATTATTAATCAGTTTGGGAATAATGTTTCTTCCAGAAAGTGCATTTAGCGGAATTCCTTCTTCCTTACAATATGTTTTAAGTAATGGATTACTTGTGGGTACCATGCTTGTCATTCTATTGGAACAGTTTTGGAAAGAGTAAAATTTGTGACTAAGTAAAAAAGCGCCCTGCTTACAGGGCGCCTTTTTATACCTAATGACTAATACTAGCAGTTGGGTATAATGTTGTTCCTCCAATTGAAACTTTTATTTCATTTGTTAATGGAACATTTTGTTCATTAATAATTGTTCTCCACCATTCCCATGCAAGACCAGTACATTCTCTTGCTACGATTTTTATATTTTTTGAATTTGGTGGAAGAGGGATAACTGTAGAGTAATGAGCCGTTTTGTCTTTGCCGCTACCATCCCATGTTTTATGTGTTAGTACTTCTTTACCATTTTGATCAAATGTGAATTCATCCCAAGATACATCAAATTGCGCAACGTAAGCACCGTAATGATCCAGTGTCATTTTAGCACTTGAATATTCTGTAGTTGTCGTCTCGATATAATCTGTATTGTTATGAACAGCAGCAGTTGCATTATCTTTTAAAAAAGTACTTGTATATGAAATTGGGTATGCTGGATTTTTAAGACTTAATTCAGCATTATCTTTAATGATATTTCGGATTTCATTGAAATCTTTAGTAACAACCTTGTTATGCTCTTTCGCATCTCCGCCTAATACTACAGCAGTAAAGGTACTTTCTTCAAAAATATCTTTGTACTGTCCATTCGTTTCGACGCTGTTATTCTTAAGTAAGGCTTTAAAAGCAGCTTGTACATCTTTGCTCTTAGATGTTGTTTCTAATTTTACATAAACAGTTCTACCATAAGCTACATTTGAGACCATAACAGGTGGAGCCGAATTACTTACACCTTTACGAGTTAACTCACCAAAAGTAACACTATTATCAAAAAGATCGGATGGATTGTTAGGTAGTTCAGCACTTACGGTATAAAATATTTGCTTATATGCCGCTACCATCACTTTTTTCTCTCCATTTGCAACCGCATTAAAATCAATGTTTAGACTGTTATCAAGATATTTAGCGTTAACGTTAAGGGCACTTGCGATTTGTGATTTACTATAAACCATAGATTCTGTATACTGCATTCTTGCAGGTAACGTATGTGTTTTAGAATACTTTTCATTCCAAGTAGATACTAAATCATCTACTGCTCCAGCCACATTACCATATGTCGGATTTTGGACAGTAATTGTATTTTCTTTTCTCATGCCAGGTAAGTCTATACTAATATTCAAAGGCTTTCTCTTAGCCACTAATAAACTCGGTTGATTGTCTGCAAAAGCTTTATTTGCAAGTTGTACCGCTCCTGGATACGTACGATTCACCACAGAATCAATAATCGAAATATCGACTGGTGAAGTTGTAAGTGATTTTTTCTCGCGTTCCACTACTACAAATTTACCATTTGAATTGATACTTTCTTTCGGAACAAAACTCTCTACCTTATCACCATTTACAGCTAAAACCTCTTGATTATTATATTTAAGATTTGCTATACCAGTATCAATGCCACTAGCATTTTTGGTTACATCAGTTGCATTACCTACTTGTGTTTCTGCGAAGGAAATAGATGAATAATTAATAGTGCATAGACTAACTAATAAACACGCAAGGAACTTTCTTCTTTTAGTGTTTTTCTTAATATTCAGAAAAATCACCCCGTTCTTTTTTTAGTAAGATATGATAATGATTAATAAATGATAGCTAACTAATAAACCTACATAAATGCTTTCAAAAGTTCTTGAATTAACGGGATTACGCCACCTACAAATTTCAAAACTGCCATTGCGATTTCCATATTATTTCCTCCTTTTTTATTGCTACGAAAATGTGATTTATCTTTATGCCCTCATTATAGTGACCCCTTACACTTTTATCAATACACTCTTATATGCAATATTACATACAAAAAAAACAAACTGAATTCTTATAAAAAGTTATACAGAGATAAATTTTTCGTTTGGTAAATACTTGAAAATACGAAGCGTTCCTTTGCATTTCATGAGTAATTTACAAGTTTATTGTTGGAAGCATCGCAGGACCGGAAGTAATGAAATACATGCAGGACTGTTACGAGCAGCCAGAAATATTAAGAGTTATCATGGGCAACCGCATTAAAAAAGCTGCTGCCTATAAAATACAGACAGCAACTTCAACTAGAGTAGCTGGCATGATTTACACAAGCTACAGTATTTTTTTGACATACTCATTTTTCACATTTTGTAACTAATAAACAGCGATTGGCCCATAAGGACCATTGATAATTTCAATTTTCGTTTCAAAAATATCTGTTAAAATTTCCGGGTCCATAACCTCTTCTACTGTTCCAAAAGCAGCAATTTGTCCATCCTTCATAGCACAAATTTTATCCGAATATTTGGCTGCAAAATTTATGTCATGCATAACAGTCAAAATTGTTCTTCCAAATTCATTAGCTGCACGTCTCAAATGCTCCATCATTTGAACAGAACGAGCAACATCAAGGTTGTTCAGAGGCTCGTCCAAAAGTACATATTCAGTCTCTTGGCACAATACCATCGCTACATATGCCCTTTGTCTTTGACCACCAGAAAGCTCATCTAAATATCTATTCTCTAAATTAGTTAAATCTAGAAAATCGATATATTTAGAAATGATAGCTTCATCCTCTTTAGTTAATCTTCCCTTTGAATAAGGAAAGCGCCCAAATCCAACTAATTGTCTAACAGTAAGCCTAGTTACAAAATGATTCTCTTGTCGCAATATAGTCAAAATTTTTGCTAAGTCTTTTGATTTAGATTCAGAAACATCCATATTCGCTACCTGAATTTGACCTTCATCCATATCTAAAAGTCTGCCAATCATCAATAGTGTCGTGGACTTTCCAGCACCATTTGGTCCAATTAAAGAAGTAAAGCCTGCTTTTGGTATTTCAATATCCAAAGGTCCTATTTTTACCTTATCAGTATAGAACTTTTTAACATTATCAATTTTTATCATAAAGCCCTCTTCCTTAAAACTATAGTTAAGAATGTTATTCCACCAAATAATTCGATAATAACTGAAACTACACCTTGAGCATGGAATACATGATACATTAAAAAGTATGCACTCGTCATTATTAAAAATCCTATTGCAAAAGCCATTGGAAAAATATATCTATGATCATACGTTGACGCCGCCTGATAACTCAAAGTTGCTACTAAAAAGCCGTAGAAAGTAAGTGGCCCAATTAGAGCTGTTGAAATGGACATCAAAATAGCAACTAATACAAGCGTATAAATTACACTAGGTTGATATTTAACTCCAAAAGAAGTAGCAACATCCTTTCCTAGTGACAAAACATTCAAATTCTTAGAATGTGCAAAAATTAATACTGCTACAATTATGATCATAGGAATTACAATAGGAAAATATGCAGGATCTGCATGATTAACAGAACCAAATAATCTCGCTTGTAAAATATCAAATTCTGAAGGCGCAAGTAGTTTCCTCATGAAAGTTGACACAGAATTTAGCCCGGTACCAATAATAATTCCAACTAAAAGCATAAGTTGTAAATTCCCGTATTTACCGGAAAGTAACCATCCATAAAGTATCAAACTCATAAAGACCATAACAACGACTTGAAATAAAAATGATCCAATTCCATTAAAATTTATCAATGCACTAGCACCAAAGAAGAATATTGTACTCGTTTGAATTGCTGAATAAAGTGATTCGAAACCTAAAAGCGAAGGAGTAATAATCTTATTATTCGTAATAGATTGGAAAGCAACTGTCGACAAGCTATGGCAAACTGCAGCAATAATCATTGCAACAATAGCTACTATCCTTCTCTTAACAACTGGGATAAAAGAAGGTGAATCTATCGGAACTGGATTGTTATAAACTAAAAGTCCATATGAAGAAAGAAGACCTAAAGCAATCAATGTTATCAGCAAAATCCAATAACGTCTTGCTTCCTTCTTAGAACGAAAAGCACTAGCTGATCTATTTTCATTATGAAGGCTAGAATCGATTTCGACATTTTCTTTATTTTTATATTCTAATGTGATCATCGTAGCCTCCTTGGTTTTCTTTGCCTCAATAAAATAGTAATAAACACGACTGCTCCCACTGTTGCAAGTATTAAAGAAACAGGTACTTCAAAAGGCTTTATAATTGTTCGAGAAATGATGTCACAGGCAGTTATTGTCCCCATTCCGATCACGCACACCCAAGGTAAATTACTCCTAAGATCATCACCTCTAAACATTGAAACAATATTTGGAACAATTAATCCCAAGAAAGGTAAGTGTCCAATAACAGCTGCAACAATTCCAACTGCAACAGAGATAAGGCCAGTCCCAAAAAGAACAATTCTATTGTAATTAACTCCAAGGCTTGTTGCGACATCTTCTCCTAGTCCAGCTAAAGTCAATCTATTAGCATACATAAAAATAAGCAAAGTAATGATAACAATCAGCCATAAATATTCATATCTTCCAACCTGAACGTTAGCAAATGAACCTACAAACCAAGTTTCAATACTTTGTGTCATTTGAAAAAGGAGTCCCAAAAAAGTAGACACTGCAGAAATAACTGCTCCAAGCATCAATCCAATAATCGGGACAATTAAAGACGAACGAAGTTTAACTCTTCTTAAAAATAAAAAGAAAATCATAGTTCCTATAAAAGAAAAAATGATTGCACCAGTCATTCTTTGAACTAAAGTCGGGGCAGGAAATAATAAATATACAAAAAGCAGGCCTAAGCCTGACCATTCAATAGTCCCCGTTGTAGTAGGTTCAACAAAACGATTCTGTGTAATGAGTTGCATTACGAGTCCTGCCATCGCCATTGCAGCACCAGTAAGCATTAATGCAACTGTTCTCGGAACACGAGTTATGAAAAACATCTCCATTCCGTCCTCTTGTCCGCGTATATCATAAACTCCAGTAAACAGTGATATAATCCCTAAAATTATAACAACTATAATCGCTATTATAAAAGGTTTTGTCCATAATTTATTGTGATTATAAAACTGGGGTTGAGAAGTATTCTCAACCCTAGAAATTATATTTTTTGACACTGTTTCGTACTCCTTTACACTACTTAGCTAAAGTTTTTGCAATATTACCAAATAACTCTATGTAAGTCTGAATTGATTCATTTGTGTAAGTATCTTCTGGTGCATAAACAACCTGTTTTTTAGAAACAGCAGTTGTGTTTTGAAGAGCAGGTGATTTAGAAATAACATCTTTAGCAGGAGCTGAAGTAGCTGCATCAGATGTTGCAGCATCACGATCTAATACGAAAAGCCAATCAGGATTTGTTTGTGCAATAGCTTCAACAGAAACGTCATCACCTTTATGACCTGCAGTAGAATTTGAAACTTCTAGTGCTGGAACCCAACCGAAAATTTCATACATTGGTCCCCAAACACGACCAGAGTGAGGAGCAGCAAAACCAATATTCCCACCAGTAACGATAACACTCATAACTTTATCTTTTCCATTATAAGCAGATTTTGCAGTTTCAATAGATTTATCAAAATCAGCTACTAATTGTTTAGCTTCTTTATCTTTATCAAAGATTTTTCCTAAAGTAATTGTAGAACTTTTAAGTCCATCTACTAAATTTTTCCCAGGCGTAGTAGATTTCTCAGAAACATCAACATTAAGATCAATAACAGCCGCATTTGGCACTAATTTTTTGATTTCTTCGTAATGGCCAGCAAATCTTTGACCAACGATTACAAGTTCAGGGTTTGCCGCTGCAATAATTTCAAGATTTGGTTCGCGGTGATTTCCAATATTTTGAACTTTACTATCCTTTACATATGCTGAATCTGCAGGCATTACATCCTTTGGAGCAGCCGCTAATTTAATTCCCCAATCAGCTAAAGTTTCAAAAGTTCTATTATCTAAAGCAACTACATTTTTTGGATTTACAGGGACTTTAACAGTTCCATGTGCATCAGTGATTTCAACCGTTTTTGGCTTATCACTACTATCACCTTTATTAGCTTTCGAAGTTTCCTTACTTGAATCTGAGCAAGCTACTAACATTAAAGTGAAAATTGCTAGAATACTTACTAATTTTAAAAGCATAGTTTTTTTCATACGTATACTCCTTATAATGTAATTTAGTTTGAAAATGATAACGTCCATAGATTAAATTAGATAGTAACTTTTATGCATCTAAATTGCTATTGATAATCATTTTCATTTGAACATCCTGTTAATAAGTATAGTCATTAATTATGTGAAAATCTTGTGAATGGTGTGAGTTAATAAAATTAAACATACATTAGATACAGTCTCATCTAATGCGCACCAGAGTCATCCCCCACACGTACTAATCAATAGATTGGGCACCTTATAAACCATGATTTCTACTGCAAAAAAAATGCCCATGAATAGCTAATTTTTTCATAATCCATTGCCTGGTAGCAATCTTCTTTTTATAGTTTCCGTCTTTTAATATTTCACAGAAACTATTTGATTATCAGGTTTAATAGAAAAAACTGTACTTTACCTATTATCTTATTTTATCATTCAATCATTGAATAGCCCCTGCCATGTATCGTTTGAATATATCTATCTCTCTTCTCGCACTTTAATTTTTTTCTTACATACCCAATATATAAATCCACTACATTGGGATTGACTACTACGTTATATCCCCAAACCTGGTTCAAAAGCATTTCACGGCTCAATATTGTGTTTTTATTCTTGATTAAAAATACAAGTAAATCGTACTCGCGCTTAGTAAGCGTGAGATTTTTACCACCTTTTTTCACAATATTGCTAGATGCATCAACAAAGAGATCTTTAAACTGAAAAAAGTTTGTCTCATTTTGCTGGATACAGTCACTTCTCCTTAAAATAGCTTGAACCCTCGCTACTAATTCTTCTTTCACAAATGGTTTTCTAATATAATCATCTGCTCCTGCTTGTAGCCCTGCTATACAATCCTTGCTAGAAATATTGTCGGTCACAATAATTATCGGTGTCGTTTTAACAAGTCGTATTTGTCTACAAATTTCTGGTCCCGATATACTTAATGAATCCCAATCCAATATGATAATATCCCAATCTTGTTCATATACTATATTTAAACCTTGGTTTTCATTGTGAAGTTTTAAAATGAAATAGCCCTCTTGCGTTAGACCGCTTACGATTTTCTTTGCAAAAGACCGTTCATTCTTAATTACTAACACCTGCTTCACCGATGGTTCACCTCTACTTCAATATAACTTAGTTGGATAAAAAGTTATCTCCAAAAAATAATTTAAGATTTATAAATATTAAATCCCTAAAAAAAGCCATTATAACAGCTTATTAGGAGAACTCTATATAATCTTACAATAGATATGGATAAAAACACAAAATATATGAAGATTTAAATACATATTATTTAATCATTAAGAGCAACTATATTATCTAGCTGCTTATTATCAATAACTATTCCCTCAGTTTCTGTTTCAAGGGTACCGTCCTCAACTTAAGCATTTTATAAAACCACAAAACAAAAAGAACCATCCCCCCGCCACTCTGGCAAAGTTATGGTTCATATCATACAAAATTGTAACTTAAACTATATAATGGCCAATTATTAAATCATAAATTGGCCAACTATCAGCTTGTATTTAATAAATTTCATAACATATCTTAATTCTTATTAACCATATAATGTTCAAAACTTAATTATTTAATCGTATAATGACCAAAATGTAAAGTGATAATAAAGTTATTGAATTTTGTTATGAAATATATAAAAGCCTTGCACATTTTATTGTACTAAGGCTCTTTAAAGTTGTTTAATTTCTATCCATTTAATTGCATTTGCACTCAAAAATCAATAATAAAGTTATTTAATCCTTATTAAGCTAAAGCACCTGTTAGTTGAAGAACAACAAAATGAACTGACAAGCAACAGATATGGAAATTTGGCTAAAAAAGTGATCGATTGTATTTACTTGCTTGATTCGCAAACCGAATTGCTCCTAATTAGCCAGTCTTTGATTAGTTCTTGTACTATTTTACGTTTTTCTATTTGAAGCATGTGACCAGCACCATCTAAAATGGAAAACGTAGCATTCGGAAATTTTTCTAGAAGAAAAAGATGATCTTTATAACCACAGATTGAATCTTGTTTCCCTAGAATAATGAGTACAGGTTGTGTAAGTGTCCCTACATCATTAAGCGGTTCTTCAGAAAGAAAATACCCTTTCTCTCTCCAATTTGACATTAAAAAATTTTTATTAGCTAATAATCGTCCAGGTTGGATTTCGTTTAAAAAGTAGTTAAGGTTCTCTTTATTTTGATAATTCATCAATGTTTCAAAAGCCATTCTTATATCAGAATCCAATTCTGTTAATAAATCTTCATCTTTTGTAACAACTATTTTTTTAGGAAGATCCCTATCTTTCAAATGAAGTGAAGTAGCCAGCAAACAAATACTCTTTACATTTTTATGTCTATGGTGCAAAACACCTTGTGCCAAATATCCTCCAAATGAAAAACCAATAAGAGAAAATGCTTGGTTAGGAATTGTCATATCAATAAAGTTCAAAATATTTAAAAGCATATCGTCTGAAGAGTTGAAATTTTCGTCAATTAAACTTCGACCGTGAGCAGGTAAATCTATATATATCCTTTGAAAACCCTGAATCTTATCAAAAATTGGCTCTATCCAGGCTTTCATAGATTTATGGTCTGTACCCATTGAATGCATTATTAATATTGGAAAGCCATTCCCTACGATTTCATAATAAATACTACCCTTTGCAACTAAGCAATCCATCGGTATTTTTCTCCCTATTCATATCAATTTTATCCAACCTATTTTATGTCAACCTACTATGATATAGTTCTGTACTAAGTTGAAAATACCTTTTGACCGCTTGAAAGAAAGATTTTTAAATAACTTTATTATTTTTTAAATGACTATGTTGTGAATTAAACAACTTTATTGTCATTCTACACAAAACGAACAAAAAATTAGCCTTTTTAAGATTCTATACCATAATAGAATAAATCATTTAATTTTAATTTTGTCCGATAACTTAATAATAAAAGAGAGTTTAATGATAATCTATAGTTTCCGCGTTCAATTAACTGAAGCCTACTATTGTCAATTTGTATTTCATAACAAAAACGCCTTCTATCTCCTTGAAAAAAATCCTGTATCCACTTATCTATAATGCCATATACTTGATTATTTTTAGGTATTTTTAGATCAGAAATTTTAATTACCATTTCTCCTAAGTTATCAGCAACCCATACATTCCATTCTTCTATATCCTTGTTAACAAATTTTAATTCTAAATTTTTATTAATACCAAGCCATTGATTACAAATTTGACAATATTCTATTGGTAGTTTTTCATGACGTGACGACTGAGAAGCCTTACATTCTACATTTGAACAAAACTGATGTAACTTTACATTGTGCTGAGAACAAATATTTAATAAATTTATTCCCCATACTAATGGCTCATAACACTTTATTCCATTATTTTTCCATTCCTCTAAACAAATCGGACACCATTTTTTTTCTTTTGTAAATAAATTTGAATAACTCATTACATTTTCCCATGGTAACATTGTCATATTTTTTGGGTTAGTAATTAACCTTAGTTCTTCCAGCGATTCTACAACGAGCCCCATCGTTTTACTCATACCATTCCTCAATATCGGATAATAGGTAGAATTTAGATGTACGGATTGATTTGGATGTAATTTAATTATATAAGAAACTAAGGCATGTAATGTTACATTATGAGCATCCGCTAACCTTCTTAAATAACTTACTAGCCCTTCTACCCTATCTGTTCCAATTCCTATAGGTTCCAAGGCATAAAACTCACTCCTTTTCGACAATGAATAAACAGCTTGTTTTTCTTCAAATATTTTAATATTATTCATCCTTCATTCCGCCTATTTTATCTCTTTTAGGATTTCTAATACCAACATTCTTTTTCTTTGAATTACCCTTTTGATTTACATTTTCATTATCAAGGCCTAGCTTTATCCTTACATCCAATATCTTATCTGAATTCTCTATGAAACAAGCCTCTCCCTGTGAAAGTTCATCAACAAGTTTAGATACCTTATTTATAGAAAGAGCCGTATTTCTAAGATGTTGAATTTTTAATGATTTCTCATTATTTTCTAAAGCTAACCTCAGCGCTCTTGTTAACCAATCCTTTAATATCCCTACACATCCTACTGTTCTTTCGTATAAATAATCCCAATTTCCCAATAATGAAGATGATGTTTCTATAGGGAGATATTCAAAAAGCCCTTTAATAACACCTAAATAATTGATGAAATCTTGTTCATTAGATATGTCATACCTAGGGAAATGTATGTCAAAGGTTCTTCTCGCTAGTTGCCCATTTAAATTTACAAAGTTCTTAAGTTCGTATGTACCAACTAGTAATTATGGAACTTTTGTAAGATTAGATAATGATTTAAGTGAGTCTAGCTGATCCAAATACTTTCTTGCTGACGGCACTTTAGTAAAATGCTGAGCTTCATCAACAATAAACACTTTTGGTTTCCGATAATAAAAAGCATTTTCTACTGACCTTCTTAGCGCCGGAGAAGTTAAATAATGCCCCTGTCCCACTGTTACCTTATCCCTCTTTTTTGGTTCGCTATTATTTTCATATATAATTTTCTTTTCAATTAATGGCTCTTCCATAGCTCGCAGTACTCTTACATAAAAATCCTTCCAATTAAAAATACCACTATCAGGAGATATAAGTTCTATGGATACAAAAGGAAGAATAGACCTCTTCTTCTCTAATTCATCAAATAAGTTATTTATAATTTCTTTTTTTAATTCCTCTATAAGCGTTGATTTCCCAACACCTGATGGTCCCAAAACCATAATGATTTCATTACCAGAAGGTTTCTCTATCAATGATTTAAGTTCCGACATTACTTGATTCATTTTAGGATGGATTATCTTTACCCTTTTAAACTTATTTACTTTCTCTTCTAAAGTTTGTTTCCCTGTAGGTAACATATTTTCAACCAAATTCCCCACCCCTCTTCATTAATATTTTTAGTCTTCAATGACTTTGAAGTTTGGAATATTATTCACATCAATTTTTCTTGAATCAAAATTGGATTTTTGAGAAGCTATATTCTCTTTCAATCCAATTTCTTCAAAAGTAATACGAGATTTTCGGTTTTCTTTCTCTATTAAAGCTTGATTCATTACTTTCTCATGATTTTCAATTGTTGTTATAAAACTTGCTACGTGTTTTAAATTTACTCTTCCTTTAATATTCAATTTATATCTAATTTCTTCTGTAATACATTGCAGTTGTTTATGCGTTTTTCCATCAAGAAGATAATGATATTCTGATATGCACTTAATCCACCTCTTATTTACATACGCATATAAGATTCCGACATTAAAAGGATCATACTTTAAATTAACCTTTGTTTTTTCCGTTTTTGGATTTTTAAACTCTTCATTCCAATACCAAACATTATTAAAAACAACTCCTTTACCTGGCTGGACTAAACCTTTTCCTCTAGGCGTAGATGGCAAAGTTGATAAAATTAAGGCTTGATCATATGAAATAAAATTCATTTCTCTCTTGCCTCCTAATGCAATTCCTAGCTCAAACTGTTTTTTAGGTGTTGTCCCTAATCCAGCATGTAACGTATTTTCATAGTGCTCAATCCACTCATAAAACAAATTATTTAATTTTTCTAATGTCCAGATTGCAGAGTTTTTTGGATTTGTACTCTTCGTAACAACTCTTACCTCTTTTGTCAGCTGAGTATTCCCTTGCAAATTGTGTATAAAAGAAGAGTTAGTTGTTCCAAATAAACGTTCTATAACACTTCCAAACCTAGCTTTAGCTGGTGGTCTTTTCTTTTTTATCATCCTATTTTGAGCACATAATACATCAAAATATAAGCTATGAAATTCTTTTCCACCATCAACTACAATGTGATGAGGTAATCGGAAATTTCTTCTTACACATTCTCGTAAAACCATCATAATTGAACGATGACTCGGTGGATCAAAAGTTATATAATGCGCTAAAATCCTCCTGCAATATGCGTCCATTAATAACGTAAGATATGGTCTACGAGTAATCCTTTCTTTTCCATCCATCAATACAAGCTCAATATCTAATTCTGTATGATCAATATGTGTAATTCCAAAAGGTCTATCACCATGTTTAGGAGTATGTATCTCTAAATACCAATGCTCTATTGGATACGCGGCTCTTTTACCTTTCCTACTTTTTACTGTTTCATAGTTTGAGTAACTATTAACGTATTTCGTGAATGTTACATAACTAGGAATACTAAGACCTTTCCTCTTACATTTCTCTTCAAATAAACTATATATAGCTTTTACATTCAGCTGCTTAATGTTATGGTAGTGTGTTTCTATAACCTCTTTTATTAATTCCTGAACAACCTTCTCAATTTTTGAAACCCTATTTCCTCTATGCTTCTTTTGTGATAACAAACCTAAAAAACCATTACCATATAACCTTTCAGCTTCTTCAAACGATTTTCTCCATCTTCTTACTGTTCTATTACTGTATTCAGTGGTTTCAGCCCCTTGATTGTAAATCTTCAACAACTCATATCGCTCATAAGCTTCTTCAATATCTTTTGGGGAAGCGCCTTCTAATAAAATTTGTTTATATTCCTGTTGTTCGTCTACGCTATTACTCTGGTCTAGAAATTGAATGGCACCTCTCTCATTAAGAATCTTAAAATTTTTTTGAGAAACGTTAACTAAAACATCTTCTTCATCTACCAACGATATATTATTACTTCCGACATTTATAACGCAGTATATTTTCCCGTCCCATATTAACCTAGTACCTTGTTTAAGACGAGTAGATGTTAATTTATACGCTTCTTCACTAGTAGCATTTTCAGCAAAAGTCATTTCATATATCTTTGATAAATCTTTATTTAAAAACAAAGGAACCTCTTGATGTTCAATTAAAATATATTTGTATAAATCAACATAAATATGATTTTGAGCAATCATATTATAAATGTCATCTACAGTTAAGGTACTATAAGATTTCAAAATATCCTCAATTGTAATACCATATTTTGAGGATAGAATATCTTGAATTAATTTTATTTTCTGTTCATCTATTTCTAGGCATTTTGATACATTTATGTAGTCCTCAAGTATTTGAATATTTCTAGAAAAATTCCAATTAATTTCTTTAGAACTCCTTAAATAAAACTTCAAACCAAATCTATTTGCAAATTTTTCTCCTGGTGGGCATCTCCAATTCCCTTCTAAATCTTTAACATATCTATTAGGGGATTGTTGACTTAATTTTAAAAGCTCTTCTTCTGTTTTCCACTCTTCCCATCCGGCCTCATTTTCTCTTATAACGAAAAAATCTGGAGTAGAATTAACCGAAACCTTACGATTATTCTTAGACATGTATTCCAAAAAAACTGTATTAGGTTGATCATAGTATTCTAAAACTGAAGAATCATACTCCATTTTATATATTGCATTTAGCTCAACCTTATGGCTTTCAAATTGAATAGTCACCCCCATTTTTCTGCTGGGATAAACACCTGATACATTCCCTCGTCCGCTTTGTACCTTTCTACTAGGCGGGGATGTTCTGATCTTATTAATTAAATCTTGGGCTGGGACAGACAATTCATTTTCCTTACACCACTTAATAAATTCAGCCTCTTGTAACATATATTCTCCCCTTCGAAATAATGAATTGTTTTTCTATTTCTAAACGCACTTGATAGAAATACTCTTTCATTGGACGATTTTTAAAAAGGAATGGTAAGTTTAATTCTTCCTCTAATAATTTTCTAGTAGGAAAAACACCTTGTGAAAAATAGTTATAACAGACTTCTTGTATCTGCTCTTTTAAAGTAGACAGATACAGAGATTTTGCTTCAGTTTTTATTTGATAATTACGGTTTGAAATTTTCTTACACTCTTCAGGAAAGTTAGTATAGAGAAATTTCGTACTACATTTTAAGTCTTTAGCAATATCAACTATTGCCTTCACACCAAACTGTTCTCTTTCTGTTTTACTCAGATAAGTACTCACTTCTTCATTACTTAACATAAAGTTTTCTCTTTTTTGTGCTGCTTGTTTTATATTCCCAACTAATACATTAGGTGTTATCTGTATCTTTTTATGCTCTGTATACAAGACTTGTGCTGGAATCTTTAGAATATACGCAATTTCTAGAACCTTATTTAACGGTGGAATAACTTCTTTATTTAGCCACCCCCAAGCTGTTGTTTTTGGTACACCTATGCGATTAGCAAACTGCTTTATATTTCCATCAAAACTGGCATGGAGGATAGAGGATAGATTTCCATATAGCGAATAGAGCCTAAACTTATTTTCTTTGCTTTCATCTTTAAAAAAGTTTTCTACACTTTGAGAAATATAATAATCTTTGTGGTCTATAAATTGGAGGGTATTAAGTGGTTTAAAAAGTTGTGATTGACAATAAGGGCATATACCAACCCTACTCTTTCTATGCAAGAACGGAATTAACTTATTACAAGTACGGCATTCTTCATTTAAATAATTTTTATGATTTGTACATACATTGTAAGCTGTCATACACCAGATTAATGGGTAATACAAAGAGTCCTTCTCTATTAACTCATTCAAACATTCAGGACACCAAGCCAAACTCTTTCTTATTAAGCCTCTAGCAGGAAAAATCTCTCTAAACTTTGATAGAGTTAACTCTTCTAAGTTTCCTGTTCCTGTAAGACATTCTAAAGCAGTTACCATATCTTTTGCATTTTTTTCAGTACCATTAATTGTTCTTGCACCATCATAAAAACGATTTCCGCCCCTATCTATACTGTTTAACAAATATGTTTTCCCTAATATAGGTGCTATCTCGTAAGCCAATAAATCTCCCAAATGAACAGCATGCGCTTCCGCTAGTCTAATAAGATAACTCAACAAGGATTCTACAAATGGGGTATCTCTTCTCTTTGGGCATAAACCGTATAATCGACTTCTGATCAAATGATGCGACAATTAATTACCTCCTTTAATGCTATTATTAAAAATATAGACAACTATCCAAAGATTTAACCGTATATTGACCAAAAATTTCAAGCTCAAAATAAAAAGAGACCGTTATATTCTACGGTCTCTTTTTCGCGTAACCAATATACGCTATATGCTATTATGCTATATGCTATGTAGTTGAATGTACTCTTCTGAAAGTTTCAATAATCTTTTTAGTGTAATAGCAATATACATTGGTACTTTCTGTTTTTGTAAATTTTCAGCATTTTTCTTTATCTTATCCAATACCTCTATCTTTTTATGCAAATCAACATACCTTATATCAAATAATTCTGAGCGAAGTTGTAGTAATAAGTCTGTTTCTATTTGTGATATAAGCACAATAATCCCTTCTAAAATTTCCGGGTTTTCTTTTGAAATCTCCTTAGACAATTCTTCAAAATCATCCTTCATTTCCACAAGAAGTTCTTTTAGCTTCTCAACAAACTCCGCATTATTCTGCAGCTCACCGTGGATTCTATTTCCCAACCTATCCTGAAGACTTTTTTGTTTATCTTCCTCATTTTTAACTTGAGCATTTACCTGCTCCACAGCAACACGATAAGCAACTAACCCACCTATACAACTTCCTATCACTGTACCAATAAAACCTAAAGAACTAGTCCAAATTGTATCCCACGGTTTTTCAAATTTATCACGTAAAATAAACATTACTATAAATATCGATATAAAACTCCCCATTAATAAACCAAAAATAAAGCTAGTTCTATTCAAAACTTTCTTCATACTTGTTAACCTGCCAATGATTTTATCTTATTTTTAAACTTCTCAACAGTTGGTATAATAGGCATTCCAACTTCTTGTGCACTTTCTAAAACCACCTCTAAATCAACTCCTACACTCATTTCATCCCCCTCATCACCTGTCGGGGCATTATTTAAAGATGAAGGGGATTCTCCCTTTAAATGTGGTGGCAACTCCCTTAAAGCCTCATATGTTGAGCTTGGATCCTTACGAGAAATCCTTTGGACTTTGTCTGGAATTTTTATTGATTCTTTGAGTCTAAATAAAATTTTAATATGTCTCTTTATAGTATCAAATAAATAAATTTTCCCACATTCTTCACAAAATATTTGATCATCTATACTATCAATATCAAAATAAATTCTGTTATTAAAACACGACGGTCTAGAACATTCTGCGTAAGAAACAATATCAAAAATCCCTTGATCACCTGTAAAATACATAAAAAACTTTACACTTTCATTTACGGTTATATTCTGTTCTAGAGCAAATTTATATGGGCTTATATATTTTCCGTTTTTTAACTGTTCCGATCTGATGAATTGGTCAAACTCATCAACTGAAATTTGAGGGAATAAATCCTGAAGATCTGTTATTTTAAAAATATGAGTTAATTTTTCGTAATACAAAATCTTCTTTCTCCTTTCTATCTGGAGTTCTCATTTTATGGTAATAATGTAAAATCAAAGAGTCACTTCGCGACTCTAATCTTACTTCAACATATTTCGGGTCTTCTGTATTGTCTGGATTCTCTAAATACCATAAGAAGCCCGCTTCATACATTTCATCACTCTTAAAAATAAGCTCTTTTAAATGCCAATATACTTTAGATCCATATATAGGACTTCTATCATCTGTTCTAGAAGAGGCGCGAGTTAATTGCCCTTCTCGAAAAACAAATCTAAAAACCCATCCATTTGCAAATATTGTATTTGCACACGTTTGAGAAATATCTTGATAAATTACAGATTTTATTTGCTGAATATAATCCTCTTCACTAGGAAGACCTTTTTCTACTAAGAATCCCCTTATATCATTATCCGTATTCTCTGGAACACGCGCATTTAAAATGTCTTCAGCTTCAGAACTCAGTTCTTTAAACAGTGACGAGATAATTTTTTTTGGTACTTCTTCATTAAATCCTATAATATTTAAACCTAGTGGTTCAAATGGATTAATTTCTTCACCTTGTTGCACGAAACCATTCAATAAATCTTTCAAATGAGTAAGAACATCTAATGGGTCCAGTTCAAAATTATCCAACAGATTTTGATTAAATCTAATAATAACTAAATTATGTTCCATATCAACAGTAATGGCTGAGAAAAAATTGTATTTTTCCGAATTCAATTCTACATTCCCAATTTTAACTATAAAATTGATACTCTTCAGATTATCGTTATTACTTTCTATTCTAGTTGTACATAATGAATATTTTTCAGTTTCAATATCACTAATAAGTAATCTATTATATTGAAGCTCCGTTCTGCTTTCTAATAAAGAAATAATATCTTCTAATGGCGTATCCTTATTAAATACGCATTCATTATTTTGGTACACATAATGCCAATTATTTGTTGAATAAAATAATTGTTGATACATAAAGGTATCAATATTCTCCTCAGAGAAATATTCTCCAGATTCTAACTCTTCTTTTATCATATTCTGAATAGGTGTATATCTATCCTGTCCAGCTTCTGGAATAATACGTACAGAGCGCCCAGGAACTTGATAAGATCTAAAGAATTTTTCAAAATCCTGTTTAAAGATATTTCTAAGTGTAGCATGAGTTAACAAATTTAATCTCCCCCAAAAAATATTAATTCAAATATCAATATTCCATAGTAATAATTTTACAATAAATTAGCAACTTCGACACATTAAACCAATAAAAAGTTAAATTTATCTTGTTAAACAATCATTTCTTTTTACAATCTAAAAAGGAAAGATTGTTTACAAAATTCAAAAAATATGATATTATAAAATTCCTGTGGCGGAACTGGCAGACGCGCCCGCCTTGCAAGCGGGTGTCCTCGGACGTACGGGTTCGATTCCCGTCAGGCTCATCAAAAAAGGTACCTTTTTAAGGTGCCTTTTTGTGTTGTTCAATATATTTTAATCCTTTTATTAAATTAATACAATTAATTAACATTTTCAATATCATAGCAAATTAAGTACTATAACTATTTTTTAGGGGCCTTGATTTGTCTGTTACAACTTTTATTGCAATTGCTGGATTAACTCTTGGTGTTATTAATACTGGTACAACAATTTATAATGTATTTTTTTAAAAGGATCCTACTCCTAGCTAAGATGTTTACTACGATAATGCATCATGGAGATATTTTCTCCATAATGACAAAACTCAACGTCAAATTCATATAGATTTAACAGTTATTGCTCGAAACTCAACTAATGGAATTAAAAAAATTATTTTTAAAAATAAAAACCATGCCGAAGTTTTTGGGGGTATGATGGAGAAAAATAACTCAGTTACTTTTTTTAAAATCGAAGATAATGTATATGGGAGTAACCTTTTCTCCAACTACAACCATGAAGCACTTAGAGAATATACAATGAATGTTAACAAAAATAATCGTCGAGATGTTAGAAATATTATATTACAGAAAGACCATGATTACAGCTTTTCATTGGTTGAAAAATTTGATGGCCAAAGATATTCTGATGGTTACGACGACATTCCTGTTGATGGATGGTAGATAGAAATTTGGAATTCATCAAATCAAAAATTTGAAATTCAAATTAATTTTCAATATAATACATAACACTTTGAGGCCGTACCAATTACGGTCTCTTTTCTGTCTAGTTAAAAATTAGATACCGTCTATATGAAAGTATCTTTTTATTCTATGCTCCATTCAATAACGAATTCCTACCCACACATACCATCTTTTTGATATAAACATACCTATTAAATACACTAAAAAAGAGAAAGATACCTTATACTTCTCTTTATAACCAATTTTGTTTATTTTTTATAATTTTAATTCTTGATTCCAAGACTGTACCAAATCAGAATTCAATTCCATTTTAATAAATTCAAGTAACAATTGATGCAAATCTTCAGTAGGTTGGAATGCATCTTTATTTTTTTCTGCAATTATACGAACTAAAAGATTATTTATGAAATACTTCATTGTTGAAACTCTTTCAGATTTATCCTTCTTTATTAATTGAACAATCTCCACCACTAGTTCTTCAGTGAACTCTTCTTGATTAAACGTCCATTTATGCTTTAATACATTATTAGCTAAATTGAAATCAGAGTACTCATATACAAAAATCCAAAGACTATAATAAATTCTATATTTTAAAATCTCCTCATAACTATAGTTCATATCCAGCTTCACGTTTAAAAAATTTAATTCCTCTAAAAAAGTAAAACATAAATCCGCTTTTGTAAGTGCTTCTTCATCACCTTTAAAATCTTCGTATATTTCGCTTCTTCTCACCGCATCATACGCACGAATTAATTCAATTGGGGCATATTTTAAATTTAATTGAATATGTTTTTTGATTCCTTCAAAAACTGTTTCCTTTTCAAATTTATCCTTTAACATATCTCCCTTATACACGGTTTCTATATCTATGTACTTTGTTACTTCATATAAAATTGGGGAATACAGATTTTGATAACATTCTTTTAAAGATTTTTCCTCTTCTCGCTTTTTTGTGAAATGGTGGGAAGCATATTGTGCCATTATACCCGCGCAAGCTGTAACAAAAAATGTGGCAATAAATGCCCAATCTGTTCCTGTTATTTCTCCTAGAATCATATTTATAACTCCTCCCATTATCTTTATTTACTTTCAGAAAGTTTATTTATTTCAGAAATTTATAAATAAAAATATTTCCAAAACAGAACCAATAAACCATAAACTGACCTAATATAAATAAAACCATAAATTGTCCAAAATGGCCAACTTATGGTTTAAATTACAAAAATAAAAAACCACCAAACAGTTATGTATTGGTGGAGACGGTGGGAGTCGAACCCACGTCCAAAAATATCGGCACTTAAGCTTCTACGAGTGTAGTCGATATATTAGCATTTCGCGAACTCTTCGGCCTATCGACAGGCTTCCAAGTTGCTAGTCTGATTGTTCTCTTCCTTCGCCCTCAGACGGCGAACTCCGGCGTAGTCCACTTAGTTTGAGTCCCTTACCCTACCACATGGACGATGGAGGGAGGAACCTTTAGTGCAATTAAGCAGCTAAAGAAAGATTGTTTTGTTTGCCAATTATAGGCTTTGACGTTTTAACGAGGCCGATCCCCTCGACTCGCAACCTAAGCTCGAACTATCCCTGTCGAATCCGTAACGTCCCCATGATAAAAATGGAGCATACGAAGAAATATCGTGATAGCTACTAAGAGCTGTTTTTCAATGTGCAACAATCTTACATAAGTTATTATATCATACGCGCGCCGTTTTACAAATGTAAATATCTGTATTACATCTTTTGACGATCACGGAACACGCGTGCAATTTCACGTTTAGCTTCTTTCTCTTTTAAATCGTGACGCTTATCATATTGCTTCTTACCTTTTGCTAAACCAAGTGCCATTTTCGCAAATCCATTTTTCAAATAGATTCTAACTGGAACTAATGCATATCCTGTTTCTTTTGCGTAACCTGCTAGCTTATCAATTTCTTTTTTATGAAGAAGTAACTTCCTTGTACGTAGCGGATCGTGATTGAAACGATTCCCTTGTTCATATGTATTAATATGCATATTATGAACCCATACTTCACCGTTATGTATACGTGCAAACGCATCTTTCAAGTTCACGCGTCCAGCGCGAATCGACTTAATTTCCGTTCCTTGAAGGACAAGCCCTACTTCGTATGTTTCTTCGATGAAATAATCATGAAATGCCTTTTTATTTTGCGCAATAACCTTACCTGTACCTTTTGGCATATAACGTCCCTCCTCTATTTTTACCATTGTAACAAATGTAAACCAAAAGCGAAAGTGGCTCGCTCAGAATGTGAGGTGGATGGAGCTTCTGACCTTGAGGCGCTCTTTGCCTCCTGGGAAGAAGCGAAGCCACCAAACATTCTAGCCACTGTAGCTGGATTCAACAAAAAGCGAAAGTGGCTCGCTCAGAATGTGAGGTGGATGGAGCTTCTGACCTTGAGGCGTTCTTTGCCTCCTGGGAAGAAGCGAAGCCACCAAACATTCTAGCCACTGTAGCTGGATTCAACAAAAAGCGAAAGTGGCTCGCTCAGAATGTGAGGTGGATGGAGCTTCTGACCTTGAGGCGCTCTTTGCCTCCTGGGAAGAAGCGAAGCCACCAAACATTCTAGCCACTGTAGCTGGATTCAACAAAAAGCGAAAGTGGCTCGCTCAGAATGTGAGGTGGATGGAGCTTCTGACCTTGAGGCGTTCTTTGCCTCCTGGGAAGAAGCGAAGCCACCAAACATTCTAGCCACTGTAGCTGGATTCAACAAAAAGCGAAAGTGGCTCGCTCAGAATGTGAGGTGGATGGAGCTTCTGACCTTGAGGCGCTCTTTGCCTCCTGGGAAGAAGCGAAGCCACCAAACATTCTAGCCACTGTAGCTGGATTCAACAAAAAGCGAAAGTGGCTCGCTCAGAATGTAAGGCGAAGCCACTCTTTTCTTACTTGCGCTTTTTCTTTTTCTTCTTGAATCCTGGTACATTTTCAAAGAATCCTTTTTTCTTCTTACCATTACTATTACCATCTTTTTTCCCTGGCTGACTAGCGGATGTGGATGCAGATGCAGATGCTTTTCCTTTTCCTTGTCCACCACGATCAAACTTTCTTCCTGTGCCGCGTTCACCACCGCGCTCATTACTACGTTCGCTACGTCCACCGCGTTTCTTTCTGCCTGTTCTTGGCTGTTCAATCACAACTGGACGATCTTTGAACTTACGACGAGGTGTGCCTTTCATGCCAACGATTTCAAAGTCGATTGCACGCTCGTCTTTATTTACGTTAATAACACGAATTGTAATTTCGTCACCGATGCGGAATACGTTACCTGTACGTTCTCCGATCATCGCAAAATGTTTTTCGTCATAACGGTAGTAATCATCTGTTAAATAGCTAACGTGTACAAGACCTTCAATTGTATTTGGAAGCTCTACGAATAAGCCGAAGTTTGTTACAGAGCTAATCATACCGTCATACTCTTCACCGATCTTATCGACCATATACTCTGCTTTTTTCATTTCGTCTGTTTCACGCTCTGCTTCAACAGCACGGCGTTCCATATTAGAAGAGTGCTCTGCAATCTCAGGTAAGTTTTCACGCCATTTCGCTTGCGTTTCGTTGTCTACTTTACCATTAATGATGTATTCACGAATCAATCTATGAACAATCGTATCTGGGTAACGACGAATTGGCGATGTGAAATGCGTGTAGAACTCAGTTGATAAACCAAAATGTCCTAAGCTGTTCGAATCGTAACGTGCTTGCTTCATAGAACGAAGCATAACTGTTGAAATGACTATTTCTTCCGGCTGACCTTGAACCATTTCAAGAATTTGCTGCAATGCACGAGGGTGTATTTCATTCGCACGTCCCTTTACTGCATATCCGAAGTTTGTTACAAACTCGAAGAAACGCTCAAGCTTATCTTCTTTCGGATCTTCATGGACACGGTACATAAACGGTACGTTCATCCAGTGGAAATGCTCCGCTACTGTTTCGTTCGCAACAAGCATAAACTCTTCAATTAACTTCTCTGATACAGAACGATCACGCATTACAACATCAGTCGGTTTTCCTTCTTCATCTACTAGTACTTTCGCTTCTTTAAAGTCAAAGTCAATCGCACCACGGCGCATACGTTTTTCACGTAAAATTTGTGCTAACTGCCCCATTTCTTTAAACATTGGTACTAGCGGCTCGTAACGTTCAATTAGTGCTTCGTCTTCATCTTCTAAAATGCTTCTTACGTCAGCATAGGTCATACGCTCTGTCGTTTTAATTACACTTTGGAAAATCTCGTGTTTTACAACATCACCTAGATTGTTGATTTCCATTTCACAAGATAGTGTCAGACGGTCTACTTTCGGATTTAATGAACAAATACCGTTTGATAAACGATGCGGAATCATCGGAATTACACGGTCTACAAGATATACACTCGTTGCTCTCTCTGCTGCTTCAACATCAATTGGAGAACCTTCTTGAACGTAATGACTTACATCCGCAATATGAACGCCAAGCTTATAGTTACCGTTCTCAAGCTTCGTTACTGTAACAGCGTCATCTAAGTCTTTCGCATCCGCACCATCAATTGTAACAATCATTTGATCACGTAAATCACGACGATCTTTTATATCTTCTTCTGAAATCGTTTCTGGTACACTGTTTGCATGCTCCATCACTTCTTCAGGGAATGCTAAAGGTAAATGATGTTTATGAATGACAGATAAAATATCTACTCCTGGGTCATTTTTATGACCTAGAATTTGAATAACTTCACCTTCTGCGCTTAAACGGTTCTCTGGGTAGCCCGTAATTTTTACAACTACTTTATGGCCTTCTACAGCGCCCATAGATGCACTTTTCAAGATAAAAATGTCACTTGTCCAGCGTTTATTATCAGGTATAACAAATCCAAAGTTCTTTGACTCTGTATATGTACCAACTAGTTCCTTCGTTCCACGCTCTAAAATACGAACAATCGCGCCTTCTTGGCGTGATCCACTTGATTGTGCGCTAACACGTGCTAATACTGTATCACCATGAAGTGCACCATTTAATTCTGTCGGCGGGATGAAAAGATCATCATCTCCTGTTTTCTTCTCTTCTGGAACGACGAACGCAAAACCACGTGCGTGCCCAATTAATTTACCGCGTACTAAATTCATTTTTTCTGGAAGACCGTAGCGGTTACTACGTGTGCGGATAACAAGCCCCTTCTCTTCCATCATTACAAGTGCCTTTACGAAATCTTTAAAGCCCTCAGAGCCTTCGATTCCAAATGCCGATTCTAATTCTTGTATCGTTAACGGTTTATACGCTTCTTCCCTCATAAATAATAACAACTTATCAATATGTTCTTGCATGATTTCTTCCAAGCAGAAATACCTCCTTTAAACCCTTATATTATTTAGTGTATCCGAAAGATGGGGGATGTATAAAGTGAAACTTTAATCATCTCCCAATGATTTTTTACAGCTTTCATAAAGTGTAACTTTAACCAGTGGTTTTTTGTCCGTCCCCACTGATTATTAGCCCACAAATAGCGGGATAAAAATTCCCTTATGAAAAAAAGAGGCAACTAGACCTTACCAATCTAGTTGCTCCAAGAAGTTATATACATCCTCATGTAGCACATCACGTTCTTTATCAAGTGTAATGACATGCGTAGAGTCTTCATACCATTTAATGTCTTTTAACGTAGATTCTACACCGTTATAAATAATGTTAGCACTATCTGTATTAATCATCTCATCATGACGTGCTTGTACAACGAATGTTGGAGCATAAATCATATCAACATTATTGCGTACGTCACGAATCAACTCCTGTAATGCTTTTAATGTATTCATTGGTGTCTGTTTAAATTCAAACATTTCCTGCTCAATTCGTTCTGGTGATTTTTGCTCACGCTTTTTATATTCGCGGGCATATGCCAATATACCTTGGTACATAATTTCTTCACTTTTAATGTACATCGGTGCACACATTGGTACAACACCTAAAATCGGTAATGTATAAGCAAGTTTTAATGAGAATACTCCGCCTAATGATAATCCAACCGCAGCTATTTTCTCGTAACCTTGATCTTTTAAATGCTGGTAGGCATTCATTACATCTTTCCACCAGTCTTCAGGGCCTGTCTGAACAAGCTCTTCTGGTGGTACACCGTGTCCTTTGTAAATTGGCGCATGACAAGTATAGCCTTTCTTCTCTAAGAAACGCCCTAGCATGCGTACGTCAGCTGAGTTCCCTGTGAATCCATGTAATAATAAAACAGCGCGGTCTCCACCTTCAAATGTAAATGGTTTCGGAGATGCTAATTTCATCATGTACTTCTCCTCTTTCTCTTCTGTAATCTAGTCGTATTCTTTCTATTCTTAGTGTACCATATTTATAATTCTATAATCTAATTAGAAACTTTTTTTGAATAACAAATCAAAAAAAGAAGAACCATTAGCATAATCCGCTAACGCTTCTTCTTTTAATTTTATAAATTTAAGTACGTAACACCAATTGTTAGTACGAAGAATAGTACAGCTAAGACAACTGTAACACGGTTTAATACCGCTTCAATTCCACGTGCTTTTTGCTTACCAAACAATTGCTCTGCACCACCTGAAATAGCGCCTGAAAGGCCTGAGCTATTACTAGACTGCATAAGTACCATAACAATCATTAAAATCGATACAATAATAAGTAAAACTGATAATAACGTATGCACTTGGCGTACCTCCTACAAAGATTCAGTTATTTTAAATGTAGCATAAATCCTATAGAAAAGCGAGAGCTATAGAATCGCTCTCGCTTTTCTTCTATTACATGAACATCATTGCGAATAACGGTCCAAGCAAACATGTCAAAATTGCTGTTAATGTCATTGTTACCGATCCAATAACACCTTCATGCTCATTATTTTTCATCGCTCTCATAACACCCATAATATGAGACGCACATCCAAAGCCAATCCCTTTACCAACTGAGTTTGTAACACGGCTCCATTTTAATAAAATTGGTCCTGAAATCGTTCCAGTAATCCCTGCGATAACGACGAATGCCGCTGTTAAGGACGGGACACCACCAACTTGTTCAGATACACTCATCGCAACTGGCATTGTCACTGATTTTGGTAAAGAAGATAAAATTAAGCTTTTATCTGTTCCCATAAGTGTGGCGATAGCGAAATCACTTGCAATAGCAACTGTTGTACCTACTAATACACCACCAGCAATTGGTACAACATATTTTTGCAGAACATGACGTTGTTTATAAAGCGGGATTGCAAATGCTACAACACCTGGTCCTAATAGCTTCGCAATCCAGCCACCACCACTTTCCATATAATTTTGATATGGTATATCAAGCATTATAAATAAGAAAGCCATTAATCCTGTTGCAACAAGCATTGGAATGGTAAATGGTGTTGGAAATAATTTGTAGATTTTTTTAGATAATTGATATAATAGCACCGTAAAAAGAACCCAACCGATTCCGATTAATATTTGGCTCATTGTGTCTCTTTTTCCTTTCTATTCGCAAGATATTGTCCTGTATGTCCTGCGACAATAATAATTAAAAACGTACTCGCTACAACTGTAATGAAAAGGGAAATTCCTTTACTCATAAAAAAAGCACCGTAATTCATTAAGCCAAGCGTTGGCGGAATTAATAAAAACGGCATAATAGCAACGAGTGTTTCTGCTCCTAAATCAAACCATTTCACTGGAAGTACTTTTAGGCTAAGCAAAACAAGTAGGAGGAACATCCCAATCAAACTTCCTGGAATCGGAAGATTCAACATTTCTTGCACCCAATTTCCAACCATATAAAATACATAAAGAGCAGCAATTTGGACAAGAATCTTTGTAAGTTTCATGTTCATCATCCCTCATGTTTATACGATCTTCTGTTAATATCCTTATCATAGTATAAATTGTAAAAACCTGCAATTTATCAAATCGACAACGAAAACCCACTATATTATACGCTTACACCCTTGATATGACTGCGTTTCCTAATGTAATTTACGTCAAAAACCTTGACCTAATATATAAAGTTTATATTTTCTGAATTTTGATGGTTATTATTTTAATAAAATAAAATCCTTCACTCCATTTTTATTCTGCCTTCTCTCTAGCACACATATATATATAAAGATAGGTGGTGAACGTATGTCTAAAAAAATTCTCATTTTTTGTGATCCTGGAATCGACGATGCGATAGCCCTCCTCCTCGCATTCTTTATCGATGAAATTGAAATTGTTGGGATTGTCGCTGATTACGGCAATGTTCCAAAAGAAATGGCCGTACAAAATGCTCATTTTCTTAAACAAAAATCAAGAAATAGAGATATGAAAATATTTGGTGGTTCAGACCGTCCTCTCAATGGAGGTCCACCCGCTTTTTTTACTAATATTCACGGTAAAGAAGGGTTAGGGCCAATCATCCCAAATGAAAAGTTACAAAACGGAGAAATGGAGAATTTTTTTGAAGTTATCCCTCTTATCGAGCAGTATAAAGACGAACTAATCATTGTAAGTTTAGGGCGACTCACTTCCCTAGCTGCTTTATTTATTTTATGTAAAAACTTAATGCAGCAAATTAAATCTTATTATGTAATGGGTGGTTCCTTTCTGCACCCAGGTAATGTAACTCCCGTATCAGAAGCGAATTTTTATGGCGATCCAATCGCGGCTAACATTGTATTACAATCTGCATCCAACATGTACATATACCCGTTAAATGTAACTCAGTATTCCATCGTTACACCTGATATGGCTAAATATATTGAGGCGAAAGGAAAGGCTTCTCTCGTCAAACCTCTATTCGATCATTACTACTATGGATATTACGAAAAAATTTTACCACAATTAAAAGGCTGCCCTTTTCATGACACGATACCGATATTAGCTTTACTTGATAATTCTATGTTTACCTACTACAAATCACCAATTACCGTCATGACCGAATCTTACGCTCAAGGAGCAAGCATCGGTGATTTCCGCTCTTTAGTAGGATCAAACCCATTCACCAATCGGCCCTCGCAGCAAATTGCTATCGATTTTGATTATAATCTCTTCTTTAAATACTTCATGTCACTTATGACAGACGAACAATTTTAGCAAAAAAAAACAGACCGTGATTTCTCACGGTCTGTCGTTATTTTCTACAATTATCGTTTGATATTGTAGAAAGATTGTAAACCAGCGTAAACAGCGATTTCGCCTAGCTCGTCTTCGATACGTAATAATTGGTTGTACTTAGCAATACGGTCAGTACGGCTCATAGAACCAGTTTTGATTTGGCCAGCGTTAGTTGCAACTGCGATGTCAGCGATTGTAGCATCTTCAGTTTCACCAGAACGGTGAGATACAACTGCTGTGTAACCAGCACGTTTAGCCATTTCGATTGCTTCGAAAGTCTCAGTTAAAGTACCGATTTGGTTAACTTTAATTAAGATTGAGTTAGAGATACCTTTTTCGATACCTTCAGCAAGTTTTTGAGTGTTAGTTACGAATAAATCGTCACCAACTAATTGTACTTTATCACCGATACGCTCAGTTAATAATTTGTGACCATCCCAGTCGTTTTCGTCTAAACCATCTTCAATAGAGATGATTGGGAAGTCTTTGCAAAGCTCTTCGTAGAAATCAACCATTTCTGCAGAAGTTAAGCCAGTACGGCCTTCGCCTGCAAGGTCATATTTACCAGTTTCTTTGTTGTAGAACTCAGAAGAAGCAACGTCCATTCCTAAGAATACGTTCTCGCCAGCTTTGTAACCAGCTTTTTCGATAGCTTCGATGATTACTTCTAATGCTTCACGGTTAGAACCAAGGTTTGGAGCGAATCCACCTTCGTCACCTACTGCAGTGTTAAGACCTTTGTCATGTAATACAGCTTTAAGTGCATGGAATACTTCAGCACCCATACGGATTGATTCTTTGAATGTTGGAGCACCAACTGGTAAGATCATGAACTCTTGGAAGTCAACGTTGTTATCAGCGTGAGAACCACCGTTGATGATGTTCATCATTGGAGTTGGTAATTGTTTTGCATTGAATCCACCAAGGTAACGGTATAATGGAAGACCTACGAAGTCAGCTGCTGCGTGAGCTACTGCCATAGATACACCAAGGATAGCGTTAGCACCTAGTTTACCTTTGTTTGGAGTGCCATCTAATTCGATCATAGCACGGTCGATACCAGCTTGGTCAGTTACGTCGAAACCAACGATTTCTGGAGCGATTGCTTCGTTAACGTTGTTTACTGCGTTAAGAACACCTTTACCAAGGTAACGAGATTTGTCACCGTCACGTAATTCTACTGCTTCGTGCTCACCAGTAGATGCACCACTTGGTACGATAGCGCGTCCGAATGCGCCGCTTTCTGTGTAAACTTCTACTTCTACAGTTGGGTTACCACGAGAGTCAAGGACTTCGCGAGCATAAACATCAATAATTGTTGACATAATAAATTCTCTCCTTTTTATATAAGCAAATTATTTAATAATTGTTTTACCTGTCATTTCTTTCGGTTGTTCCACATTTAAAAGTGTAAGCATTGTTGGGGCGATATCTCCTAAAATACCACCTTCACGAAGCTCTACATCATTTTTTGTAACGATGAAAGGAACCGGGTTAGTTGTATGAGCTGTCATTGGTCCACCTTCAGCAGTTAACTCCTGATCGGCATTACCATGGTCAGCAGTAATAAGTGCTACACCATCTTTTGCAAGAATCGCTTCTACAACTTTTCCTAAACATTCGTCAGTTGCTTCTACTGCTTTAATTGTTGGTTCCATCATCCCAGAATGGCCAACCATATCACAGTTTGCAAAGTTAAGAATGATAACATCATGTTTATCATTTTCAATGTCATTTACTAAAGCGTCCGTTACTTCATAAATGCTCATTTCAGGTTTCAAGTCATACGTTGCAACCTTCGGTGAGTTAATTAAAATACGCTCTTCTCCTGGGAATTCAGCCTCACGACCACCGCTAAAGAAGAATGTAACGTGCGGATACTTTTCAGTTTCCGCGATGCGAAGTTGCTTTAATCCCGCTTGCGCAACAACTTCACCTAACGTGTTATCAAGGTTCATTGGCTTGAATGCCACGTAACCATCTACAGTTTCACTGAAATGTGTCATACAAACGAATTCAGGAATTTGAGGTACTTTTTCACCACGATCGAACTCACGGAAGTCTTCGTTTGTAAATACACGAGCAATTTGAATTGCACGGTCTGGACGGAAGTTATAGAAGATAACTGCATCATCATTATTGATTGTTGCAACTGGCGTGTCATCTTCGTTAACAATTACAGACGGCAATACGAATTCATCATGAATACCATTTGCATAAGAGTCTTCTACACACTCTTCTGCTGATTTATAAGTAGGGCCTTCACCATTCACCATAGCACGGTAACATTTTTCTACGCGATCCCAGCGCTTGTCACGGTCCATGGAGTAATAACGACCAGAGATAGTCGCGAATTGTCCTACTCCTGTTTCTTTAATTACTTCATTTGTTGCATCGATATAACCTTTTGCTGTTTGTGGTCCAACATCGCGGCCATCTAAGAATGCATGGATATATACTTTCTCCACGCCTTCTTTTGCTGCTAAGCGAAGAAGAGCAAACATATGGTTCATGTGACTGTGCACACCACCATCAGAAAGTAAACCGAATAAATGAAGAGCAGTACCTTTTTCTTTCACGCTTTTAATTGCATTTTGGAAAGTTTCGTTCTGATCGAACTCACCTTCACGAATTGCAACGTTTACGCGTGTTAAGCTTTGATATACGATGCGGCCAGCACCGATATTTAAGTGACCAACCTCTGAGTTACCCATTTGACCTGCTGGAAGACCTACTTCCTCACCAGAAGCTGTAAGCGTTGTGTGAGGGAATTTGTTCCAGTAACCATCAAAATTAGGTTTCTTAGCTTGTGCTACAGCATTCCCGTAAGTTTCTTCACGTAGTCCGAAACCATCAAGAATGATTAAAGCTGTTGGCTTTCTCATTTTACCGCCCCCAGAAGACCTAAGAACGAAGCAGGCTCTAAGCTAGCACCGCCAACTAAAGCGCCGTCGATGTCAGATTGTGCCATATACTCTTTAATGTTTTCTGGTTTTACGCTACCGCCGTATTGAATACGAACAGCTTCTGCAGCTTCTGGAGAAACAGCTTCTGCAACAACTTTACGGATGTGCGCACATACTTCATTTGCATCTGCAGAAGAAGAAGATTTACCTGTACCGATAGCCCAGATTGGCTCATAAGCGATAACAGTTACTTTAACTTGCTCTTCTGTTAAACCTGCAAGTGCTTTTGTTACTTGACCTGCTACTAGATCAAATGTTTTTCCGCTTTCGCGCTCTTCTAAAGTCTCACCACAACAAACGATTGGTGTTAAACCATGTTCAAATGCTGCAAGAGTCTTTTTATTTACTGACTCGTCTGTTTCAGCAAACATTTCACGACGCTCAGAGTGGCCAAGTACTACGTAGCCTACTTTTAAGTCGCTAAGTGCTACTGGGCTAATTTCGCCAGTGAATGCACCATTTTTTTCGAAGTGCATGTTTTGTGCACCTACTTGTAAGTCAGTTCCTTCAGCCTTTGCTACTAAGCGCTCTAAGAATAGAGCTGGCGAACAAACTACTGCATCAACAGCTGAAGCTGCTGGGATTTGACCTTTAACTTCCTCTACGAAGCTAACTGCTTCAGATAGAGTTTTATTCATTTTCCAGTTACCTGCGATAATTGGTTTACGCATGCTTTGCACCGTCCTTTTTCTTTGGCTGCTACTTATTTGTCGTTAAGACAAACTACACCTGGAAGTTCTTTACCTTCCATGAATTCTAATGACGCACCGCCGCCAGTAGAAATGTGGCTCATTTTATCAGCCATACCGAATTTTTCAACAGCTGCTGCAGAGTCACCACCGCCGATAACAGAGTATGTATCTTCTGCATCTGCTAATGCTTGCCCTACTGCTTTTGTACCTTCTGCGAATGGAGTCATTTCGAATACACCCATTGGTCCATTCCATACAACAAGCTTAGAGTTTTTAATTACATCTGCATAAATTTCACGTGTTTTAGGACCGATGTCCACGCCTTCCCATGTAGAAGGGATAGAGTCGATACCAACGATTTGAGTTGTTGCAGTTTCAGAGAATTCCTCTGTGATTACAACATCAACTGGCATATAGAAGTTTACGCCTTTTTCTTTTGCAAGTTGCATAAATTCTTTAGCTAGTTCAATTTTGTCGTTTTCACATAGAGATAGACCAATTTCATGACCTAATGCTTTAACGAATGTGTAAGCAAGTCCGCCACCGATGATTAAGTTATCTACTTTGTCTAATAGATGACGAATTACACCGATTTTATCTTTTACTTTCGCACCACCGATGATAGCTGTGAATGGACGTTCTGGGTTAGAAAGTGCTTTACCTAATACATCTAACTCTTTTTCCATTAATAAACCAGATACTGCTGGTAGGTAGTCTGCGATTCCTGCTGTAGAAGCGTGAGCACGGTGAGCTGCACCGAATGCATCGTTTACGAAGATATCAGCAAGAGCTGCAAATTCTTTCGCAAGTTCTGCATCGTTCTTTTCTTCGCCCGCATAGAAACGTACGTTTTCAAGAACTAATACGTCGCCTTCGTTCATTGCTGCAACCATTTCTTGTGCAACTGGTCCGAATGCTTCGTCCGCTTTTTTAACATCTTTACCAAGAAGCTCGCCTAAACGTGCTGCTACTGGAGTAAGACGTAATTCTTCTACTGCTTGACCTTTTGGACGGCCTAAATGACTTGCTAAAATTACTTTCGCACCTTGCTCTATTAAATATTGAATTGTAGGAAGAGCTGCACGGATACGAGTTTCATCTGTAATTTTGCCTTCTTTCATAGGTACGTTGAAATCAACGCGGCAAAATACACGCTTACCTTTTAAATCTACGTCACGAATTGATTTTTTGTTCATTGGATTTCCCTCCGACTACTAGTTAGGATTGACAAAACCCATTCAAAAGCTTAACACATTTGCTTCTAAAACGAAAGAAGAGAGAGAGGGAACAAACCCTCTCCCTCGTTTTGTCATTGATTGCTTATATACTTAAGAATTAAAGACCTTTAGAAGTCATGTATGCAGCTAGGTCTACTACACGGTTAGAGTAACCAGTTTCGTTATCGTACCAAGAAAGTACTTTAACCATGTTACCTTCCATTACCATTGTAGATAATGCATCGATTGTAGAAGAAGCTGTACATCCGTTATAGTCGATAGATACTAATGGCTCTTCGCTGTATCCAAGGATACCTTTTAATTCGCCTTCAGAAGCTGCTTTGAATGCTGCGTTTACATCTTCAACTGTTACTTCTTTGTCAAGTTCAACAACTAAGTCAACAAGAGAAACGTTAGCAGTTGGAACACGTACAGCGCCGCCGTTTAATTTACCTTTAAGTTCTGGTAATACTAATGCTACAGCTTTAGCAGCACCAGTAGATGTTGGGATCATGTTTTCAGCTGCTGCACGAGCACGACGTAAATCTTTGTGTGGTAAGTCTAAGATTTGTTGGTCGTTAGTGTAAGAGTGAATTGTTGTCATCATTCCGCGTTTTACGCCGAATTTTTCGTTTAATACTTTAGCGAATGGAGCTAGACAGTTTGTAGTACAAGAAGCATTAGATACTACGTTGTGGTTAGCTGCATCGTATTGTTCATGGTTAACACCCATAACTACAGTGATATCTTCGTCAGAAGCTGGAGCTGAGATGATAACTTTCTTAACTGATCCACCTAAGTGTTTCTCAGCGTCTGATTTTTTAGTGAAACGGCCAGTAGATTCTACTACTACTTCTACTCCGTAGTCGCTCCATGGTAATTGAGCTGGGTCACGCTCAGCGATAACTTTAATTTCTTTACCGTTAACAACGATGCTGTTTTCGTTAGCAGATACTTCTGCATTTAAAGTTCCGTGAACTGTATCATATTTTAAAAGGTGAGCTAATGTTTTAGCATCTGTTAAGTCGTTGATTGCTACTACTTCTACCTCAGAGTTGTTAAGAGCTGCGCGGAATACGTTACGTCCGATACGTCCAAATCCATTAATACCAATTTTAGTCATTTAAATTTCCTCCTTGGGGGATTATATTAAAGGGTAATACCCTTTGTTAATTGTTTTGCTGCACCTTCATCTGTAATTAGAATTGAAGTGTGCCCTTGCTTTATTACAGCCTGTATTGCTTTTGCTTTTGAAGAACCTCCAGCGACTGCGACAACGTGAGATACATGTTGTAAATCTTCAAGTTGCATACCAACTGTTCTTACTTTATGAACAACATTTCCTTGTTCATTAAAGTAGTAACCGAAAGCTTCGCCAACTGCTTCGCTTGCCTGAATCTTTAACCAATCTGCTTCTGAAGTATTTCTGCGACGTGCCATTGTTAACGCATCACCAATTCCATGAATGACGATATTGGAAGATCGAATCAACTCAAGAACTTCTTTCACGGAGGGCTCGGTTACAATAGACGCATATGCTTCGCTACTAACGTGATCTGGAACATACAATAAGCGATAATTACTCATCGTATTTTGTGCCATTTTGGCGCAAATGGTATTGGCTTCTAACTCGACACCTTCTCCAATTCCACCACGTGCTGGGACAAATAGCATATGTAAATCTTTGCAATCAAGTTGCATCATGTCCGCAGCAGCAGCTAGCGTAGTTCCTCCAGCCACAGCAACGATATTATTCACTGTCAGACGGTCTTTTATACAAGTCACACAAGCACGGCCCATCTCCAGTTTGACCCAAGGTGATTCATCACTATCACCAGGGACAACGAAAACTTCATCCAAGTCTAATGTTTCCTTAAGTTGTTTTTCTAAAACCTTTAACCCGGAAATTTCTTTCATAAAGTCTTCCAAAGCAAGAACTAAAGCTGTTCCTTCTTCTGTCAAAGTCATTCCAGAAGAAGCGACGTGAACTAAGTTTTGTTCTTTCAAAACTTGAACTTCACTTCGCAATACTCGTTCTGTCATACCGAGACTTGCAGATAAGTTTCTTCTTCCAATCGGCTGCATAAGCCTAATGTACTGAAGCACTTGCATTCTCGTTTGCATAACAGGTAGCAGATCAGGTAATAATTTTTTTGTGTTCTGAATCCATGAGCGCATATCTTTTCTCCTCACTACATCGGTTCATTTCCCTTCGTGGTCAATTTATGTCCCATAGTGACATTTTGTGTCCCACTTAGGTTAAAAAAATAATCCCTGCTACGTGTATTATTGTAACAGGAGACAGAAACTTATTCAACTCTTAACTGCATTGTTTATATAGTTTATTATGACACCTTTGTGAATGTTACCATATTCTACTTGTCTTCCGCCTATTTCTACAACAGGAATCATTAGATGGTATTTCTCTAAAAGGTCATTATCTTCATATATATCTATTTCCTCAATTTGAAAAGAATATTCATATTGTACTTCTTTTAAAACTTGTTTCGCCTTCACGCAAAGACCACAATCTTTTTTTGTATATAGTACAACCTTCATCTTCTTCACCTATCCAATTGTTTTTCTTAGAGACGAAGCAGGAATATGCATTTGTTCTCTATACTTCGCAACCGTTCTTCGAGAAATAACGATTTCATGCTCTTCTTCTAATAATTTTGAAATCTTTTGATCCGAAAGTGGCTTTTTCTTATTTTCTGCTCCAACAAGCGTTTGAATGAATTGTTTCACACGCTTTGTAGAAACCGCCTCATCTTCCGTCGTAGAAATAGAATTACTAAAGAATGATTTCATCTCAAATAAACCGTACGGCGTTTGCACATATTTATTACGCGTTGCACGACTAATTGTAGACTCATGCACACCTAACTCTTCCGCCACCTCTTTTAATGCAAGTGGTTTTAAATACTCTGGACCTCCCCAGAAGAAATCATGCTGTTTTTCCATAATAATATTCATCACTTGTAAGAGTGTTTGTTTTCTCTGTTTCAAACTGCGCATAATCCATTGCACATGCTGATACTTCTCCGATACGTAAGAAGCCACTTCACTTTCACTATTATTTAGTAACGCACTATACTCAGAGTGAATTTCAATTCTTGGCATATTTCTCTCATTCATCTGTAAAACGAGATGATCGCCATCTTTTTTTACCGCCATATCAGGCACAATATAAAGTGGTTTATCAGAAGAAAATGCAAGACCTGGTTTCGGCTGCAATGATGTAATACAGTTCACCGCATCCTGTAATTCCTCGTTGGTACACTTCAACACTTGAACGAGCTTTCGCCAATCTTTCTTAACGAAATAATTAAAATGATCATCTATAATTTCTTCCGCTAACCCATTTCTTCTTTGTAAGCGCTTCAATTGGATTGATAGACATTCCTGAATATTACGCGCACCTACCCCTGCTGGCTCTAACGATTGAACAAGCTCCACGGAACAGTCCACTACATCAATTGGCGCAGAAAGAAGCTCTGATAACTCTTCATTTGTTTCTTGTAAATAACCATTTCCATCCATGTTCATAATAATGAAAGAAGCTGCTTTTCGCTCTTCTTCATCTATTTTATAATACTGTAGTTGATTTAATAAATGTTGCTGAATCGTTGTAGAATCCACACTGTAGATTTCCATTTGATTCTCGACTTGTTTGCGGGTACTTTTACTTGTGTTAGAGCTCTTTTTCTTCTCCCTCTCAAAACCACCTAACTCAATAAGGGGATTCTCTAACGATTGCTCATACAAAAACTCCGATAATTCTTGTACATTATACTGGAGCATTGTAATCGCTTGCCTTAACTCTTGTGTCATTGCCAAACGTAAGCTTTGTTCTTGTAAAAGACTTGCCTTCAAACTAATCTCCCCCTTGTTTCTATTGTACAATAAGTTTGGTAAAAGGAGAATCCTATCGCAGACACCCATTCCAAAATATTATTAATTTATATGTATTAATGAGATTTACATCTTACAACCTAAATTTGAATAATATTGAAAGAAAATAATAACGCATAAAATTTATCACCACATACTAATAGTAAATCTTATTATCAGATATAACAAGTGATAATAAAAAAAGGTCTGAACTTATACTTGTAAGTTCAGACCTTTTTTACAATGGCGAGTACATATCGAATATTACACGTTTCTTCACCATTGTCGCATTTTCATTTGATAGATTAATTCCGTTCGTATCCTCTACGAGTACCACACGCACCAAATTCACAGCGTTGCGATTTGCTATAAAGATACTTTCTTGTTTATCTGCTTTGTGTAATTTTCGAATTGTGACTTGGATTACCTCTGAGTTATTTTTCCAGGGTCTATTCTTACAAGTGAACAACATTTATGACATGTACTTTTTACTTAACTGCAATAAATACCTAGCGATGCCGTTATCTTATAAACTTCATTGAAATTTTCATCTTCCATGAAGACCTCCATTATTTCAGGTATTCCTTTTGCATACGCAACTAACATTTCGAATGCATCATCTTTCGTTATCTTGTGACGAGTCACACTACTGTTGTGATGTTCCATCGTTACATAATAGACCTTTTCTCCGCACTCCTCTTCTTCAATACATGTAAGAAACGATTTTATTTCAAATAGCTTGCGAGAACCTTTTTTCATTCTTCTTCTCCTTCATAACGGTCAAGAAAGTCCGATAATGCCAACGAAAGATGATCACTTTTATTAAACTTCAGCTTACTGGCAAAGACGGCTAGCCTGTCCCTATTGCTTTGTGAATCACTACTATCTTACGTGTCATATCTTCGTTCAGCAACTTAACAATACGCTTGTGCAATATATCTCGTTACAATTTCTTTTAGTGCTAAAATCTGTTCTGATTTGAATTGCATTTCACTCTTTAATTCTTTTCATAACGAAAAACCCCCTATACACGATTATTTCTAATCACATACAAGGGGTTTCTTTAGATTTACTATTAATTTTCAACACGTTCTTCACGCTATTATGTGCTATTTACTCAATACTTTTAAATAGAACACATCACAACAACAATACATAACGCGCCCAGAGGGATTCGAACCCCCGGCAGACGTGGTACCGGAAACCACCGCTCTATCCGACTGAGCTATGGGCGCATGATTATTACGATAATATCAACGGTTTGCCTCCGTCTTCTTCCGACTTGTTCTTACCGAAAGTTAAACGTAGGATACGAACACCAACACGTAGACGTTCGCTTCTTTACATATGGATATTATATCCTGACGCTAACCTAATACGCAAGCATAAAAACCTCTTCTACACTAGCTTTAGCGCGCAGTTTTCCTTCTTTCGTTCCCCCTTAATCTACTTAAATCGAAATAGAACGCATATAGGCTCATACTTCATCATATTAAATCTAATCGTCTAGAATTGCATCTCTCGGCATCGCACTTTTCGCATATAGTCTATAAAAAAAAGACAGGCGAAGTGATGCCCGCCCATCTCCGCACTATTTTATATATTTTGATCGCAGGCTAAATATATCTTCCCCTTCACGAATGCCTGCCGATCCCTTCCTCACATTTTTTACGACAGTCCAATTCGGGTTAGTTTCATCACCGATGTTCTGTACTGTAAAGTTGCCGTCACCATATTCTCGGTGACCTTCTGCCAATTTCTCCGTTAAATCATTCTCTTTTGATCTCACCATCTTTGCGCCATCTCCCTTTTTATACAACTCTCTTAAACTGTCCAACCGATTACACGTCCAGTCAATTGGAGATCCTCGTTTTCCGCTTCGATTAATTTTAACACACTGTCGGGGGTAAGTTCCGATAACGGCTGCCCAATCGCATTAGAAACGTTATTTTCTTTGATAGTAGAAACTCGGCGAGGATTGGGTAAAAGACAATTCGCTGGGCTGCGTCAGGACTTCGCGAGAGATCAACCCCCTGATTCAAAAATCACAAATACTATCTCTAAGGGACTCCTGCGACGGCTCAGCGGGGTGGCTTGGAGGGTTCGGAAAATTTTCGTTTGGGTTGGCTTGTGGTGAATAGCGTATTCATTTTGATGAATCACGAATACAACATAAATGACTTTTGTTACTTTCGACTTTCTCTTCTAAACGTTGATTTAAAAGAATTCGCAAGACTTTCGATGAACAAAACAATTCGTAAATGTTTTATGCATTAAAAGAAACGTTGATTTAATAACGTTCTTCTTTCGTGAATGACTTCGATTGAACGAATAAGATAATGAAGATATTATTTTTTTAAAACTGAACACATCCTTTTTTTTACTATACAAGAAAATTTCATTTTAAATTGAAAATAACTACAAGAATAGAAATATATATATTTTATCGATATGTTTTTTGTGAATAACCAGAAATTTAACCTCATGTAATTTTCAGTTACTTTTTAATCTTCAACAGGTAACATACCTACATCATGAATTACATATCATCCTCTTCCATCTTATAAAGCGCCACTATAACAAAGAATTCATTGACGCTTGAATCAAAGCTTCAACTTCAAAAACCTAAATTTTCCAATCATAAATTCACCCAAACCCACAAATTATAATCTTTGAATTGATATTCCAAAGGGGGCTTCATTCAATGACTGTAATTACAAAACTAAAGCAAACTGTTTCTGGATTAAAAAGTGCACAAGCTAGCTTAGAGGGATTCGCTCTTGATACGGATAACCAACAAGCAAAGCAACTTTTCCAAACAGCTGCGCAGCAAACACAAACAATTATCGATTCTTTAAACCCGCGTGTTGAAGAAGTCCAGCAAGAAGAACCACAATACACACAGCAATAACCAAAAGTGCCATTTCATCTAATGGTACACAATTTGAGAAAAAGGATGATATGCAATCATCCTTTTTCTCTCACATTACATACTGCAATAGAAATGGAATGATTATAATGCGAAAACTTGGAATCATAACCGCGTTATTTATGCTCCTATTCGGTTCACTTACCGGATGTGATAATAGCCCGTTAGATAAAAAAGTAAAGAAAGAAGAAGCTAAGCGGGCAGATGAGAAAAAGGGCCCTAAATTAACAAAAATGAGTACAGAATCCTTTAATCAATCTATATCGCAAGACGCTAAGAAAAAAGCTCTTGCTATGGAGGGAATTATAGAAGCTACCGCAGTTAATACAAATTTAGATCTTTACATAGCCGTTAAACCTGAACATCACGAAAGATTTGGTTTAAAACCTTTACGAAGTAAATTAAAAAAGAAGCTAAGTGATGAAAACCCTACTTTCGATATTCGTGTAAGTACAGACAAAAAGATTTTTATGCTCATAGAAGAACTTGAAAACAAAATTAAGAACAAGAAAATAAGCAAGGATGGCATTAAAGATCAATTGAAACTCATTCAATCAGAAATGGGATCTAATATTTAAGTTTTCTAAAAGAGAAGGAAGGATTCAAATGTCTAGTAAAGATAAAAATTTAACACCTGTGCAACAAGAATATAAAAAATTCGAACAACAGCGCGAACCGAAGCGCCCCGTTTTAAAAAATTGTATGAAAGCTTTTTTCGTCGGGGGATTAATTTGTCTAATAGGCCAACTGATTTCCACCTTTTATATTACGTACTTTGATTTCACTGAAAGATCTGCCGGGAACCCTACCGTTGCAACTCTTATTTTTATCTCCATGCTACTGACGGGATTTGGCGTCTACGATCGCCTTGGGCAATTTGCTGGTGCTGGTACCGCCGTTCCCGTTACTGGATTTGGTAACTCTGTTATTGCCGCATGTATTGAACACCGTACAGAAGGATTCGTTCTCGGCGTTGGTGGTAACATGTTTAAACTAGCAGGATCGGTCATCTTATTTGGCGTATTTTCCGCTTTCGTCATCGCTCTTATTAAAACGATTCTCTTTCAATGGGGAGGGCTGTAAATGTTACAAGGACACCGAACATGGGTATTCGAAAACAAACCAGTTATCATCTCAACAGGTGTAGTCGGTGGCCCATTTGAGGCAAATGGAAAAATTCCTGAAGACTTCGATACCCTGCATGAAGATTTATGGCTCGGACAAGATTCTTACGAAAAGGCGCATAAAATTTTATTTGAAGAAGCTTGTAGCCGCGCTACCGAAAAGGCGAAGCTCCGTAAAGACGATATTCAATTCGTACTCGCAGGGGATTTAATTAACCAAATAACTCCAACGAGCTTTGCATGCCGCACACTCGGAACACCTTATCTCGGTTTATTCGGCGCCTGTTCTACCTCTATGGAAGGCTTAGCACTCGGTGCAAGTATCGTAAATGCAAAAGGTGCAAAGTATTTATTAACTGGGGCATCAAGTCATAACGCTGCGGTAGAAAAACAATTCCGCTATCCAACTGAATATGGTGGTCAAAAACCTCCTACGGCTCAGTGGACAGTGACCGGTGCAGGCGCGGCTATTTTAAGCGACACTGGATATGGTCCACAAGTAACATCGGCCACCATTGGACGAGTTATTGATATGGGACTAACAGATCCTTTTAATATGGGTGGTGCGATGGCCCCAGCTGCTGTCGATACGATTGAAGCTCATTTACGCGAACGACAAATTGACGCCTCTTATTACGACTTAATCGTAACAGGTGACCTTGGACATGTCGGTCGCGAAATCGCTTACGACCTACTACATAAACATGGAACAAAGGTAAAGAGCGAGCAATTTCAAGATTGCGGAATCATCATTTATAGAGAAGGCCAACCTGTCATAGCTGGTGGAAGTGGTCCAGGCTGTTCAGCAACAGTCGTATACGGACATTTATTAAACCGAATGAAAAGAGGAGAATTCAAAAAAATACTTGTCGTTGCGACAGGCGCTTTACTATCTCCACTTACATTCCAACAAGAAGAAACGATTCCGTGTATCGCTCACGCTGTTTCGATTGAATTTGGAGGTGCAACGCAATGATTTTTTTCTGGGCTTTCGTCATTGGTGGACTCATATGCGTAATCGGACAGCTTATGTTTGATGTCGGCAAACTAACCCCCGCTCATACGATGGCAACACTCGTTGTTGCTGGAGCTATATTAGATGGATTCAATCTGTATGAACCATTAATCGACTTTGCAGGCGCTGGGGCAACTGTACCTATTACAAGTTTCGGTAATGCCCTCGTTCATGGCGCGATGGAGGAAGCAGCCAAACATGGCATCGTCGGCGTTATTACCGGCATGTTTAAAGTAACGAGTGCTGGTGTATCAGCTGCCATTATTTTCGGCTTCATTGGAGCATTGCTATTCAAACCGAAAGGATAAGGTGTTCGTATGACAGTTATCGCTAGCGTTAAAACCTGCCTTGCCAGTGTAAGGGGCGCTCAAGCAAGTTTAAGCTCCCTTTCACTAAATTCACAGGACGCGGAATCAAAACGTGTATTTCATGAATGTATGTTAGAAATGGACAGCATCATCACCGATTTACAGAATAGAGTTTCAGTATTAGAACGTGAAGAACCTCAATATAAAGGGTTTTAAGTAGACTGGAGGAAATGACTATGTCTCACCTGCCGGAATGGACACTTGTCATTCTTCGCTCTGTATTCATATTAATTATTTTATTCGCTATTACGAAATGGTTAGGAAAAAGACAAATCTCTCAGCTCTCCTTTTTTGAATACATAGCCGGAATGACAATCGGTGACATCGCTGCCCAAGTATCTACAGGGCTTGATTCAAAATTTTTCCACGGCGTCTTTGCGATACTCATTTTCGCTGTGGTACCTTTTTTCACTGGAATCCTCTCTTTAAAGAACAAAACAGCTCGAGATTTTTTTGAAGGAAAATCTACCGTATTAATAAAAGACGGCAAAATACTTGAAGATAATTTAAAGAAAGAAAAGTATACAAGTGATGAATTACTTGAGCTTCTCAGAGGAAAAAATGCGTTCAGCGTAGCTGATGTTGAATTTGCTGTACTAGAACCGAGCGGTGAATTAAATGTATTATTAAAGAAAGATCGCCAACCACTTACAGCAAAAGATATCAGCCTAAAAGTGCCAAACGAAAAAGAACCGCAAACTGTTATTATGGATGGAAATGTACTAGATGAACCTCTTTCTGCTAGCGGACATAATCGCGCTTGGTTACATTCTGAGCTAGAAAAACTCGGTGTTGTCATTGAAAATGTCTTTCTTGGTCAAGTTGATTCATACGGACAACTTACTATCGACATCTATAATGATAAACTCCAAATGCCTTCTCCTCAAAACAAGCCTTTATTATTAGCATCCTTAAAGAAATGCAATGCTGATCTTGAATTATTCTCTTTAGAAACGAAATCAAAATCAGCGAGTGATATGTATAGTAAAAACGCAAAACAAATCGAGAAAATCTTAAATAAAGTAACCTATCTGTTAAAAGAATAAAAAATGAAAGAACGCTTCTATACAAAAGGCGTTCTTTTGCCTTTTCCACACCATTAATCACGTTTAAATTTATGTAATTCGGTTATGATGTTGAAGATACATAAGCAGGGAATTTTAAAAACATAGCGAATAAATCATGATACAACTACATATTTTTTGATTTAAAGTGGTTTCGTTTGACCTTCATTGACCATAATTGTATTATAAGACTAAGAAAGCTTTTAAAGGAGGAAATAACAGATGAATTTAATTCCTACAGTAATTGAACAAACAAATCGTGGAGAACGCGCTTACGATATTTACTCTCGACTATTAAAGGATCGCATCATTATGCTTGGTAGCGCAATTGATGACAATGTAGCAAACTCAATCGTTTCCCAGCTTTTATTCTTGGAATCTCAAGATCCAGAAAAAGATATTCACATTTACATCAACAGCCCTGGTGGTTCTATCACAGCTGGTATGGCAATTTACGATACAATGCAGTTTATTAAACCACAAGTATCAACAATCTGTATCGGTATGGCTGCATCTATGGGTGCATTCTTACTTGCAGCAGGTGAAAAAGGAAAACGTTTCGCTCTTCCTAACAGTGAAGTAATGATTCACCAACCACTTGGCGGTGCACAAGGTCAAGCGACTGAAATCGAAATCGCTGCAAAACGTATCCTATTCTTACGTGAAAAATTAAACCAAATTCTTGCTGACCGCACAGGTCAACCACTTGAAGTTCTACAACGCGACACAGACCGCGACAACTTCATGACAGCAGAAAGAGCTCTAGAATACGGCTTAATCGATAAGATCTTTACAAATCGTTAATACTTAAAAGCGGAAGCGCCCTACTACAGGGCGCTTTTTTTATTATGTACAAGGGTATCACATACCCTATCTAGTATCTAATCCAATATATCGGTGATTTTTCAATTTTATCGACCACAACTTATCGACTTACCGACAATTTCCGACAAGCGCGAACCAGCTATATACCCACCAATCATTCGTTACCACACCAACCACGCACCCCACAAACAGAAAAATAAAAAAAGCTATCGCACATTCGCGATAACCCTTTATTGTACATATGCAGTTAATGCTTCCAAAGCCTCTTCTGCATCTGAACCTTCTGTTGTGATTGTAATCATGCTACCAGTTCCGATTGCTAAGCTCATAATCCCCATTATGCTCTTTGCATTCACTGTCTTTCCATCTTTCTCGATGAAGATATCCGCATGAAAGCGATTTGCCTCTTGTACAAACAACGCAGCCGGACGTGCTTGTAAGCCGTTTTTTAATGCCACTTTAACCAGTTTTTGAACCACAGCTCCATTTCCCCTTTAACCTTTTATTTTTTTGCTACTGTTTCCCCCGCGCGTAATTTCTCTGCAATTTCATCGATTTTACGCAAACGATGATTAATACCCGATTTACTAATTTTCCCCCCGGATACCATCTCACCTAATTCTTTCAATGTTACATCTTGATAATCTCTTCGTAACTGTGCAATTTCTCTTAATTTATCTGGCAAAATATCAAGCCCCACCGTCTCATCAATATAGCGGATGTTCTCAATTTGCCTTAGCGCTGCACCAATTGTTTTATTTAAATTAGCTGTTTCGCAGTTAACTAAACGATTTACTGAATTACGCATATCGCGAACAATTCGAATATCTTCAAATCTTAAAAGTGCATTATGAGCACCTATAATATTTAAAAACTCTGTAATTTTTTCAGCTTCTTTCAAATACGTAATGTACCCTTTTCTTCTTTCCAACGTCTTACTATTTAAATCAAATCCGTTCATCAGTTCACATATAGAATCATTATGTTCCTTATATAACGAAAAGATCTCTAAATGATAAGATGATGTTTCTGGGTTATTTACTGAACCACCTGCTAAAAATGCACCGCGTAAATACGATCGTTTACAACATTTCTTCTCGATTAATTCCTGCGATATATTTCGAATAAACGAAAAGTCATCTCGAACAATGTGAAGATCTGCTAATATTTCGCGAGACTTCTCAACAAGCCGCACGATATATACATTATTTTTCTTCAATCGCATTTTTTTACGAACAAGTAATTCTACCGTCACATCATATCCTTTTTTCAAAAGCGTATAAATCCTTCTTGCAATTGCTGCATTTTCCGTTTGAATATCGATAGATAGGCGACGGTTTGAAAAAGAAAGCGATCCGTTCATTCGAAGCAACGCCGATAATTCTGATTTCTCGCAGCATTCCTTCATTTCAAGGTTGGTCAACTCTTTCTTTGTTTCTGATGCAAATGACACAGTCAACACCTCCTTATACTATTACTTTGGAACAAAAATCTTGTCCTATATGAATGAGGAGCGTTACCTCAAATGAGGCAACGCACATTTATAACAATGAATATAAAATAGAAGCTAACTTTAATGTATCATGTCTTACAACACGATCATCATATTTCGCTAATCGATCTTGGATGATTTCGATATTATGTTCAGCAAAACGATTTGTATCCAGTGCCACTGGTTCCGACATCTCTTCCTCATATAACTTACGTAATTCACGAGGAATATCACGATTATTTACAATCGCAGTGTCGATAAATGGTTTACCTAAATGATCATGTAACGCCTGCACATGATCAAACGCAGTATAACCCTTCGTTTCGCCCGCTTGCGTCATAACATTACATACATATACCTTCTTCGCTTTTGCAGCAAGAACAGCGTCTCCAATTTTGTTAACAACTAAATTCGGTAATATACTTGTGTACAGACTTCCTGGACCGAAAACAAGCAAATCAGCTCTTTTAATTTCCGTCAACGTTTCACATAACGGTTCTACATCTTCTGGAGTTAAAAAGACACGATTAATCTTCTTCCCGAAATGAGGAATCTTTGATTCACCTGTTACAATTTCTCCATCTTCTAATTCTGCATGAAGTACCGCACTTTGATTCGCTGCTGGTAATACACGTCCTCTGACATTTAATACTTTACTCGTTTCCGTAATCGCGTGGTAAAAGTCTCCTGTAATCGAAGTCATACCTGCCAATAGTAAATTTCCTAACGCATGCCCTTTCAGTCCGTCTCCAGTTGTAAAACGGTGCTGAAATAAAGCCTCCACTAATGGTTCTACATCCGATAACGCAACAAGTACGTTACGAATATCACCTGGAGGTGGAATTTCTAGCTCATCACGTAGTCTACCTGAACTGCCTCCATCGTCGGCTACTGTTACAACTGCTGTAATATCAACAGGATATTGTTTTAATCCCCTTAATAAAACAGAAAGTCCAGTTCCACCTCCCATGATAACAATTTTAGGTTTTCTCTCTTTTTTCATCCCTTAATGGCCCTTTCTCTTCTCCACATCACGATGAGATACATGAACGCTATACTCTGGTTTCAAATGTTTCCCAAGGTACTCTGTAAGCGTAACAGAACGATGTTGCCCACCTGTACATCCAATCGCAATTACAAGTTGACTCTTACCTTCTCTTTTATAATGAGGCAGCATGAAAGTGATAAGATCCGTCAATTTCTCTAAAAACTTATGTGTTTCATTAAATTTCAACACATACGACGAAACTTCTTCATCCAGTCCTGTTAATGGCTTCATATGTGGAATATAATATGGATTTGGTAAAAAACGAACATCAAATACTAAATCAGCATCAATTGGAATTCCGTACTTAAATCCAAATGACATAACATTTACACGAAATGCTTGCTCAGTTTCTGTTGAGAATAAGTGAACAATTTTTTCTCGTAATTCTTTCGGTTTCAAATCAGATGTATCAAGCACAATATTCGCTCTTGCCTTCATATCAGTTAATAAACCACGCTCAGCTTCAATTCCCTTTAACGGCAAGCCAGTTGGCGCAAGTGGATGCGAACGTCTCGTTTCTTTATAACGAGTTACAAGTGTGCTATCTTTCGCATCTAAAAATAAAATATGAGGAATAATCCATGTACGTTCTGATAAATCATCAAGCGCTCCCCATAAATATTCAAAAAACTCTCGGCCACGTAAATCAATACCGAGTGCCACTTTATTCATTTTACCTTTTGAATCTGCCATAAGTTCAATAAACTTCGGCAATAACATCGGTGGTAAATTATCTACACAAAAATATCCTAAATCTTCGAAACTTTGTAACGCTACCGTCTTTCCAGCTCCAGACATCCCTGTAATAATTACCATTTTTATATCATTATTCTCTGTCATCGTATCCTCTCCTTGCAGGTTTAACTCGGATCTAATCGATATGAAAGCAACTCAAAATCTGGGGTATATACAAATGTACCGTAGATTATACCATTCCCTTTAATTAAATAATCAATAATGTGATAATCTCCTGGTGCCATTGCTAAATCATCAATTTTATCAAATGTATGCCAACCAATGATGCCTTCTTCGCTCTCTAATTTGTTTTCTCCTGCAAAATCTGTTGCTAAAAAGGAGAACATCATCCATTCAGAAACAACTTTATCACCTTCTTGGATGACAAAAGTGAAGACCCCTTTTAATGCTGGATTCTTTAAATAAATACCTGTTTCTTCACGATACTCGCGAACAACGGAATCTCTTACTGTCTCACCACGCTCCATTTTCCCGCCCGGTGCAACCCACCAATTTCGGCGAGGTTTTTGGAGTAAGAGTACTTCACTATCTCTAATTAACACACAGTTTGTCACTCTTTGCATGTTTCTTCACCTCAGCTACTTGCAGCAAAATTTCTCACTGCATACTCATTTCATTATACTATCAAAAACAGTTTGCTACAACGAAGGTGCCAGTCCCCTTTCGCTAAGCAATTGTAAAAATTCTTTCTATAACAAGCAATCAAAATACCTTACTTCCTATGAATAGCACATAAAAATCCCCTTAACGATTTTTATCGTTAAGGGGATTAAAACACTTATTTCTTACCGAAATAAGTAACAACCGCAAATCCTAAAATAAAAGTAATAATTGAACTTACAATTGAAATGCCACCAGTCGGAATGCCAGGGAACACAATGACAATCGACCCGATAACGAGCCCAATAATTGCCGCAAATGTCATACTTTTATAACGATCTAACAAATAACTAATTCCTTTACTACTTACAACAAATCCGGCCATCACGCCGGCACCGATAACCACGATTAACGGTAAATTGAGTGTAGTTAAAGCGTTAATTGCTGTTGGATACACACCAATAATTAATAAAATAAACGATCCACTAATTCCAGGAAGAAGCATAGCCATACTAGCCATCCATCCTGCGAAAAATAAACCAATTGCATTTAAAATTGTTAACGTCGTAATTGGATCCGCTGCCTTATCTGGTTTAAAGAATGCTGTTATTGCAACAAGAATTGCTGCAATTATTAATAAGGCAATATGACTACCTTTAAACGTTGCCTTTGCATCAGCTTCTCTCATTAACATCGGTAATATACTAATAATTAAACCGAGGAAGAAAAATTGAGTCGGTTCATAATGATTTGCTAATAAATATTTAATAACGTGACTTAACGTTAGAAAAGCCGCCGCTACACCAGCTGCAAGTGGGATTAAAAACGCTAAATGTTTTTTCCATTCACGACTAAAGAATCCGCTAATTGCTGCGAGCAATTGTTCATAAATCCCTAACACAACAGCGATTGTTCCGCCGCTCACACCAGGAATTAAATCACTAACGCCCATACAAAATCCACGATATATATTACGCCATTCCATACTGAATAAATTCCTCATTTCTTATAGTGATTTTTTCCGTAAAGTCCAGTATATCAATAAGAAATCTTATAATCCTAATTGTTTTTGACAAAACTTTGACATTTTCACAAAAAAAAGAAAGCTCCTATCGGTAGCTTTCTTCTCAAAAGGTATATTACCCCTTATTTTTCTGTTACAGTTTTTAATTCTTCTACTAACTCTTCTATATAATGCTGTGCACTCTGCGCTGCAATACTACCATCACCTGTTGCAGTTACAATTTGACGAAGCATTTTTTCACGAACATCACCAGCTGCGAAAATACCAGGAACTTTCGTTTCCATACGCTCGTTCGTTTCAACATAACCATTTTCATTTGTAATACCTAGCTCAACAAACGGTTTTGATAGTGGTAACATACCGATGTATATGAAAACGCCGTCAGTTTTAACTTCTTGTTCTTCTCCGCTGTTTACATCTACAAGTGTTACGCTTCCTACTTTACCATTTGCGTCGTTAATTTCTTTTATAGTGTGATTCCAAATGAAATCTACTTTCTCATTTTGGAAAGCACGATCTTGTAAAATTTTCTGTGCACGAAGAGTGTCACGACGGTGAACGATCGTTACTTTTGATGCGAAGCGTGTTAAGAACACACCCTCTTCAACAGCAGAATCTCCGCCGCCAATAACAACAAGTTCTTTCCCTTTAAAGAATGCACCATCACATACTGCACAATACGATACACCGCGGCCACCAAGTTCTGTTTCACCTGGCACGCCAATTTTTTTATACTCTGCACCGCTTGCAACGATAATTGCACGTGCTTTATATTCTTTTTTACCAGCAATAATTGTTTTGTACTCTTTACCATCGATGATTGCTTTTACATCACCGTATGCATATTCAGCACCAAATTTCTTCGCATGCTCAAACATTTTATTTGATAAGTCTGGTCCTAAAATAGACTCATAACCTGGATAGTTCTCTACATCTTCTGTATTTGCCATTTGTCCACCTGGAATACCACGCTCAAGCATCAGTGTGCTTAAATTCGCACGAGATGTATATACCGCAGCTGTCATACCAGCTGGTCCTGCACCAATAATAATGACATCATAAATTTTTTCTTCTGACACACTATTCACTCCCATTCATTCATACACATTAAGTTACCCTCATTATACTGTTAGCATCATTTTTTTCCCAATGATTTGCCTACCCTACGTGTGCGTGCGCTTAACAGCCTGCACATACTTTCGTACAGTCGCTACAGATACATTATATACATCACCAAGCTCTGCCTGTGTCATCTTATTTCTTTGTTCGCCGCGCACAATGTATTCAATTGCCGCTGACCAACCGTACACATTTGTAAAAGTCGCTCCAGATGTATATAAACGTATGAACGTGCAAAACCAAAAATTTAAACACTCTTCGATTAATTCATCATCTTTTTTCGTATAATTGTATAATGCATCCGCGATTCGTACGCACTGTTCAAATTGCTGTAAATCAGCTGGGATGCTTTTATGACTATTAAGTAAAAAGAAATATTTTGCAAGTTGCGATACGATTGGAACACCATTTTTCGCTTGCGTTACATCAAAGAAGAATCCAACCTTCTCTGGTGTTGACAATTCATTCATTAAATATAAAGCTAGCATTTTCTCTTCTAGCGTCGTACTTTGCTGAAATGATTTTCGTAACTCTTCAAATAAAAGATTTTGTCCTTCATCTGCTAAATTCAGTGCATTCCACGGTTCTTTTCCTTTTTTATCAGGATGCAATTCTACAACATGTTGCCACATTTTTTCAGCTACTTGCTGTTCCTTCACCATATACGCAGAGTATGCAAACCAGTAATAAAAACTGACGTCTCCTTCGTACCCTTGACGCTTTAATACTTTGAACCATTTATATGCAGGTTCAAAATGACCAATTGTTGCAAGCGTTGTTCCAAGTTTCAAACGATGCTCAAATGAAATTGGATATACCGATACTAACTGCCCCGCTAATGACTCTACTTGCTTATGCTCTCCAATTGAATATAGAAAAATAAGAGTATTACAAAGCGCATGCATATTACCAGGATTTTTCTCTAAAATCATTTCTGTTAACTTAAGCGCTTGATCTACATTACCTGATTGAAAATGTGCAATCGCTAAATTATTATGTCCTGACCAAAATTCTGGATATTCTTTCGTAACAACTTCTAGTGTAGCAATCGCCTCTTCTAATTGTCCGTTACGAATGTAGCGGTTCGCTTCTTCTTGCATAACAATTAGCTCATCTTCATCCTCAATCTCTTCCGCACCCATTGCATCTTCTTCCATAATCTCAAGCAATTCTAATGTATCTTCTACAAATTCCTTCTCTTCCGCAACTTCTAAATATCGCTCTGCATACTTCTTCGCCTGTTGAAACAAGCCCATATATGCATAATTATTTGAAATAAAATAATAGCATTGCTCAAGTTCAGGATTGGATCTAACAAGCTTTAGAAATATCTGATTCGACTCTTGATATTCACCAGATTCAGATAATGCTATTGCTAGTTGGCATAAAATAAACGGCTCCTTCTCGCTTTGTGCTGCTCTTCGAAAATATTTAATTGCATCTTGCAATTTTTGCCCTTTATAAGCCCTCATCCCTTTTTTATAAAAGAAGTCCGCTAACTGATTAAAAGAGATAACTTGTCCGTTCTCCTTATATATTCTTTGATTTTTCCCCATATATCCTCCAGTTTTTTGTTTTCTTCGTTCACACATTCTTCTATCTATAAGTATAAACGATTCCGTAAAAAACAAAACAGTATATTATAATCAATTATTTCCTTTTTATTCATAAAAAGAGAAGGGAAATGTTACATTTTTAACATCAACCTTCTCTAGTGGCCATTTCCTCTTTCGTATAAATAATACGCATCGGATTTCCGCCTACGAAAGCGCCGCCTGGTACATCTTTATGGACAAGTGTGCCTGCAGAAACGATAGCTCCATCTCCAATTGTCACACCTGGTAAAATTGTCGTATTCGCTCCAATCATAACTTCATTCCCTATGACGATTTCTCCAAGTCGATACTCACGAATTAAATATTCATGCGCTAAAAGCGTTGTATTATAGCCGATAATTGAATTTTCTCCCACAGTAATCTTTTCTGGAAACATAATATCTGGCATTACCATAAGTGCAAACGACGTTTTCTTTCCTACTTCCATCCGTAAAAACGTGCGATATAACCAATTCTTTACGGATAAAAATGGCGTGTAACGTGCGATTTGGATGATAATAAAATTTTTCATTACCTTCCAAAAAGAAACTGTTTTATACACATTCCACAATGAATTTTCTCCTGAAACAGGATAGCGCGTTGTCCGTCGCACTGAACTCTCTCCTCTACTTATATAAAAGTGACACTTTAACCGGCAGGAATCTTACTACCCGTTAATGCGGGACAAAATCGGTAGTAAATCACTCATTTTATCTAGCACATAATCTGGTTTATACGCTTCTAAATACGCTCTACCTTTCAATGTCCATGAAACCGCTACTGTTTTCGTACCTGCATTTTGTCCACCGACGATATCATGATGATTATCACCAACCATCAATGTTTCTTCTGGCTTTGCATCTAATAATTTCAATGCTTTTTGAAGTGGTTCTGGATGTGGTTTCACATGTTCCACATCATCAATCGTCACGACAACATCAAAAAACTGATCAAGTTTCGAAAGCTTTAATCCCATTTCAACCGTCTGTCTCGCTTTCGTTGTAACGATGCCGATCTTATAACCTTGCTTCTTCAATTCTTGAACCGTTTCATATACAGTTTCATACTCTTCCACTAATTCATCATGATGCTCATGATTAAATTGACGATAACATGTAATCATCTCTTCAACCTTACTTGCATCAATTTTACTAAAAGTATCATGCAAAGATGGACCGATAAATGGCAATACATCTTCACGCTTATACTGATTAGAATAATAGTGATTTAACGTATGTAAAAAAGAAGAGATAATAAGTTCATTTGTATTAATTAACGTTCCATCTAAATCAAATAACACTGTATTTATTTTCATCGTCCTTAATCCTTTCATTACCTGAATATGAAAGAAGCAGCATCTTCTATAAGATGCTACTTTTCTCTAATTTTCTAAATATCTTTTATCAGCTTGCCCCATTTTTCGTCTCACAATAATGAAAATGATAGAAATAACAACAATTCCAATAGACATTACTTGTGCAATACGAAGTGGTCCTAACATTAAACTATCTGTACGCAAACCTTCTACGAAGAAGCGTCCCACTGAATACCAAATTAAATATGTGAAGAATAATTCACCACGGCGTAAATTCACTTTTCGTAACGCGAGTAGTAAAATAACACCTGCAAAGTTCCATAATGATTCATATAAAAACGTTGGGTGATAATACACACCATCAATGTACATTTGATTAATAATGAAATCTGGTAAATGAAGACCTTCTAAAAACTGTCTCGTTACTTCATCACCATGCGCCTCTTGGTTCATAAAGTTTCCCCATCGGCCAATTGCTTGTCCTAGTAAAATACTCGGCGCAGCAATATCCGCTAACTTCCAGAATGAAAGCCCGCGTCGTTTCGCAAAAAGGATTCCTGTAATAACAGCCCCGATTAAACCACCATGAATCGCCAAACCACCTTGACGAATATTAATAATTTGACTCGGATTTTGCGAATAATATTCCCATTCAAAAATGACATAATACATTCTCGCAAAAAGAATGGCAATTGGTACTGCGATTAATACAAGGTCGATAAATGTATCTTTGTGAATACCAAGCCTTTCTCCCTCGCGAGTTGCTAGCCAAAGACCTAATAGCACACCTGTACCGATAATAACCCCATACCAATAAACAGGGAACGGCCCAAGTTGGACTGCAATACGGTCAAGCTGTGGTACAGAACCTAACAGCATATATATGACCTCCCTCTCCAGAGTCTACTCTTGATTTCCTAACTCAATCGCACTCATTAATCGTTCAGAGAACTGTTGTGCCGCATTGACTCCCATACGTTTTAATCTGAAGTTCATCGCTGCTACTTCAATAATAACAGCCAAGTTTCGACCAGGACGAACTGGAAGTGTAATCTTCGTAAGTTCTGTATCAATAATCTTCATCTTCTCTTCATCAAGACCTAAGCGATCATAATTTTTCTTTTGATCCCAAATTTCAAGATTAATAACAAGTGTAATACGTTTATAATTTCGTACTGCCCCTGCACCGAATAACGTCATTACGTTAATGATACCTAGACCACGAATTTCTAATAAGTGCTCAATTAAATCAGGTGAGCTCCCTACTAATGTATCTTCATCTTCTTGACGAATTTCTACGCTATCATCCGCAACAAGGCGGTGACCACGCTTTACAAGTTCAAGCGCTGTCTCACTTTTCCCGACACCACTTTGACCTGTAATTAAAACACCAACACCATAAATATCTACTAGCACACCATGAACAGCTGTTGTTGGCGCTAACTTACCTTCTAAATAGTTTGTTAAACGACTTGATAATCTCGTCGTCGTTTGAGCAGAACGTAATAAAGGCACGCCTGATTCACGTGATGCTTGTAATAACTCATCCGGTACATCTTGATTACGAGTTACAATAATACAAGGCGTCTCCTCAGTACAAAGCGCTTTCATTCTCTCTTGCTTTTGCTCTGTCGTTAACGTATCAAAGAACGTAAGCTCCGTTTTCCCAAGAAGCTGCACGCGATCAGCTGGATAATATGTAAAAAATCCTGCCATTTCAATTCCAGGTCGCGATAAATCACTCGTATCAATCGGACGATGAATCCCTTCTTCACCACTTACTAACTCCAATTGAAATTGTTCAATTAAATCTTTTGTCCTTACTTTCGGCATATGTATAAACCTCCACTCCGCTGCGGGTTCAGTCTCATTTGATGTAAAATTCCATTCTATCGGATATTGTACCATTTTTTTCTGGAAACAAGAAACTCGGTTTCTAATAAATAGAAAAAAACATTTCATATGAATCATGAAATGTTTTTCTTTTTGTCATTTTCTCTTTTTTTCATGTAATGGTTCAACAATTACTTTTTCAATTATCATATTAAAAATAGAAATACAAATTGCCGCAACAATCGCTACACCAAATCCAGATATATTAAAGGCGTCCCCTAATAACGAATCCGTCATCTTTAACGTAATCGCATTAATAACAATTAAGAAGAAACCGAAAGTTACAAGAGTAATCGGTAGCGTAATTAAAATTAAAAGCGGCTTTACAAATACGTTTAAAATCGCCAATATAATACTCGCAATAATTGCAGTTTGTATATTTGCTATGTAAAATGCGTCTGGTGCAACCCCTTTTAAAAGTCCGGATACAGCGATTAACACAACGCTATTTACAAGAAGTGATACAATCCATCTCATTTCCTTACACATCCTTTTAATATATATATTTCATCATACGCTAATAGATAATAAACGCAAGTAACATGCAAACACTTATACCAATTTATTCTATTCTTTATACTTGTATACCTACTAACATTCTTACCAGTTTCCCTTAGTGAAATAAAAACCGAGTGCAATTCCCACTCGGTTTTTATTAACAACTTATTGTGATAACTCTACTTCTTTTATTTTCTCTTTCATTCTTGCTTTATCACGATCTAAAATCTCTTTTAAATACTTACCTGTATAAGAGCGCTCTTCTTTCACCACTTGCTCTGGCGTTCCCGAAGCAACAATTTGTCCGCCTTTGTCTCCGCCTTCTGGTCCAAGGTCAATAATATAATCAGCTGTTTTAATAACATCTAAATTATGCTCAATTACAAGTACCGTCTCACCACTCTCAACAAGACGTTGCAACACTTCTAGAAGGCGTGCAATATCATGTGCATGTAAGCCAGTCGTTGGCTCATCTAAAATGTATAACGTACGCCCTGTAGAACGACGATGTAATTCAGAAGCTAATTTCACACGCTGCGCCTCACCACCTGATAACGTCGTAGCTGGTTGTCCTAATTTCATATAACCAAGCCCTACATCTACAAGCGTTTGAAGTTTACGCTTAATTTTCGGGATATTAGCAAAGAACTCTACCCCATCTTCAATTGTCATCCCTAACACTTCAGAAATATTCTTATCTTTATATTTCACTTCTAACGTTTCACGGTTGTAACGTTTACCGTGACAAACTTCACATGGAACATACACGTCTGGTAAGAAATGCATTTCGATTTTAATAATTCCATCACCGCGGCACGCTTCACAACGGCCGCCTTTTACGTTAAAGCTGAAACGTCCTTTTTGATACCCACGTACTTTCGCTTCATTCGTGTGCGCAAATACATCACGAATATCATCAAATACGCCAGTGTATGTCGCCGGATTTGAACGTGGTGTACGCCCGATTGGTGATTGATCAATATCAATAACTTTATCTAACTGCTCAAGACCTTTAATTTCTTTATGAGCCCCTGGCTTTGCTTTCGCTTTATATAGCTTTTGAGCTAATGATTTGTATAGTACTTCATTAATTATCGTACTTTTTCCAGAGCCAGATACGCCTGTTACTGCTACAAATGTTCCTAGGGGGAATGACATTTTCGCATTCTTTAAGTTATTTTCTTTCGCACCGACAATCTCCACTTTACGTCCGTCACCTTTACGTCTTTCAAGTGGTACCGGAATAAACTCTTTACCGCTTAAATATTTCCCAGTTAATGAATTCTCGTCTTGCATAACTTCAGCTGGTGTACCTGCTGATACAACTTGACCACCATGAATACCTGCACCAGGTCCGATATCAAGTAAATAATCAGCAGCCATCATTGTATCTTCATCATGCTCAACAACAATTAACGTATTTCCTAAATCACGCATTTCCTGCAATGTACGAATAAGACGATCATTATCACGCTGATGCAAACCGATAGAAGGCTCATCAAGAATGTAAAGTACGCCAGTAAGGCGAGAACCAATTTGTGTCGCTAAACGAATACGCTGCGCCTCACCACCTGATAAAGTTCCTGCGGCACGACTTAACGTTAAATAATCTAAACCGACGTTCACTAAGAACCCGACACGTTCCTGAATTTCTCTTAAAATTAAATGAGCAATTTTTTGTTGTTTCTCCGTTAACTCAACAGTTGAGAAGAACTCCTGTACTTCTTGAACAGAATATTTCGTTACATCGGCAATCGTTTTATCACCAACGAAAACAGCTAAACTCTCAGGCTTTAAGCGTCCACCTTTACACTTCGGACAAGCTTGCTCTGCCATATATTTCTCCATTTGCTCACGAATATAATCAGAACTCGTCTCACGATAACGACGCTCAATATTCGGAATAACACCTTCAAATAAAATCTCATTTTCCTTTACTTGACCAAATTCATTCACATAGCGGAAATAAAGCTTCTCTTCCCCGCTTCCGTACAGCACTTTATCAAATAAATCCTTCGGTATATCTTTCACCGGCATATCCATATCGATGCCGTAATGATTACACACGGATTTTAATAATTGCGGGTAATATTGTGAACTTGTCGGTTCCCAAGGAGCAATCGCATGTTCATTTAATGATACATCCCAGTTCGGAATAACAAGTTCTAAATCTACCTCTAACTTCGATCCAAGTCCATCACAAGAAGGACACGCGCCGAACGGACTATTAAACGAGAACATACGCGGCTCTAATTCTCCGATTGAAAAACCACAATGTGGACAAGCATGATGTTCACTAAATAGAAGTTCTTCCTCTCCCATTACATCGATTAAAACTCGGCCCCCGCCAAGCTTTAAAGCACTTTCTAGTGAATCTGCAAGTCGGCTTGCAATTCCTTCTTTCACAACAATACGGTCAATAACAACTTCAATTGAATGCTTCTTATTTTTTTCTAAAGTAATCTCTTCCGATACATCCAGCATCTCTCCATCAACGCGCACACGAACATAACCTTGCTTCTTAATATCTTCTAATACTTTCGCATGCGCACCTTTACGCCCTGACACGATAGGCGCTAGCACTTGCAACTTCGTACGTTCAGGATATTCAAGAACACGGTCTACCATCTGTTCCACTGTTTGTGATGTAATTTCAATTCCATGATTCGGACAAATCGGCGTACCAATTCGTGCAAATAATAAACGTAAATAATCATAAATCTCCGTTACCGTTCCAACCGTTGAACGAGGATTACGACTCGTCGTTTTTTGATCAATTGAAATCGCTGGAGATAAACCTTCAATCATATCAACATCCGGCTTATCCATTTGCCCTAAAAACTGGCGCGCATACGCAGATAAAGATTCCACGTATCTACGCTGCCCTTCTGCATAAATCGTATCGAATGCTAACGATGATTTCCCCGAACCAGACAATCCCGTCACAACAACAAGCTGATTTCTCGGAATGGTTACGTCAATATTTTTTAAATTATGCGCTCTAGCACCTTTTACAACAATAAAATCTTTACTCACTCTTTTCACCCTTCCGCTTTTAATTCTAATAGTAAATCTCTTAATTCAGCTGCACGCTCGAAATCTAATGCCTTTGCTGCTTCTTTCATCTCTGCTTCCATCTTCGCAATTGTATTTTCACGTTCTTTTTTCGTCATCTTCTTAGCTGGTGTTGCTTCATATATTTCCGTATCCTCAGCTGCTGTTGTCGCACGAATAACGTCACGTACTCCTTTTTGAATCGTTTTCGGCGTAATACCATGCTTTTCATTGTAAGCTTCTTGTATACTACGACGACGCTGTGTTTCTTCAATTGCAATTCCCATCGATCTCGTTATGCGATCTGCGTACATAATAACGCGGCCGTTTGCATTACGCGCCGCACGACCAATTGTTTGAATTAATGAACGCTCTGAACGTAGGAACCCTTCCTTATCAGCATCTAAAATAGCTACAAGTGATACTTCTGGAATATCTAATCCTTCTCGTAATAAGTTAATACCGACAAGTACATCAAACTTACCAAGGCGAAGATCACGGATAATTTCAATACGCTCTAATGTTTTAATTTCAGAGTGAAGATAATTCACTTTAATTCCTACATCTTTTAAATAGTCCGTTAAATCCTCTGACATTTTCTTCGTTAAAGTCGTAATTAATACACGTTCATTTTTCGCAATCCGGTCATGGATTTCTCCTAATAAATCATCTATTTGTCCTTCAATTGGTCGTATATCAATTGGTGGATCTAAAAGCCCTGTTGGACGAATAATTTGTTCTATTGCTTTCGGTGACTGCTCTAACTCGTACGGTCCTGGCGTTGCCGAAACGTAAATAACTTGATTCGTTTTCTCTTCAAACTCATCAAACGTGAGCGGTCTATTATCTAAAGCTGATGGCAGACGGAATCCATGATCAACAAGCACTTGCTTACGTGCTTGGTCCCCGTTATACATCGCTCTTACTTGCGGAACCGATACGTGCGACTCATCCATAACGATTAAGAAATCCTCTGGAAAATAATCTAAAAGCGTATACGGCGTTGAGCCTGCTGGACGAAGTGTTAAATGACGGGAATAGTTTTCAATCCCTGAACAAAAGCCCATCTCGCGCATCATTTCTAAATCATAACGCGTTCGCTGTTCTATGCGCTGCGCCTCTAACAACTTACCGTTATCATTTAATTCTTTTAAACGCTCTTCTAATTCTTTTTCAATATTTTCAATAGCGACCTTCAGCTTTTCTTCACGTGTAACGAAGTGAGATGCCGGGAAGATTGCTACATGATCACGTTCTGCTAATACTTCACCCGTTAATGCATTTACTTCTCGAATACGATCTATTTCATCCCCAAAAAATTCAATTCGAATACAGTGCTCATCAAGTGATGCGGGGAAGATTTCAACTACATCTCCGCGCACACGGAATGTACCACGCTTAAAATCAATATCATTACGTCCATACTGTACATCAACAAGTTCACGAAGCAATTGATTGCGGTCCTTTTCCATACCAACTCGAAGCGAAACAACTAACTCGCGGTATTCTTCCGGAGAACCTAAACCGTATATGCACGAAACACTCGCAACGATAATAACATCATCTCTTTCAAATAAAGAAGACGTTGCCGAGTGGCGTAATTTATCAATTTCATCGTTAATTTGCGCATCTTTTTCAATAAACGTATCCGTATGTGGTACGTACGCTTCCGGCTGATAATAATCGTAATAACTAACAAAATACTCCACAGAATTGTTAGGAAAGAAATCTTTCAGCTCACTATATAACTGTCCTGCTAACGTTTTATTATGAGCCATTACAAGTGTTGGTTTCTGCACTTCTTTAATGACATTTGAAATCGTAAATGTCTTACCCGTTCCTGTCGCTCCAAGCAACACTTGCTTTTTCTTTCCACTATTAATTCCCTCTACAAGCTTCTCTATCGCTCCCGGCTGATCACCTTGCGGGGAATACTCTGAGATAATTTCAAATGGATGTTCCAACTAAAAACCGACCTCCTCATAAAAATCTGTATTATTATTTTACCACGAATGCCCATAAAAAACCTAAAAAAACGAACAGATATTCGGTAAAGTTTTCGACAAGTTATATATAGAAAAAGGAAGGAATAAATACTTCCTTCCTCTACTAACTCTATTTTTCAAGTACATATAATAAGTCATATCCATTGCGCCCATTTTCATTCGTACAATCTATTAACCTATATGCCGTTTCTGATTCACGTTGCTCTTTAACAATCCTTTTACAACTATCTTTATGTAACCCTTTATGGTCACCAGCAAATTGATCTTCTCTATTATCTAACACATAAAGTATATCTTTCTCACTATGCTCTAACGTTTGAAAAATCGGGTCACCTTCATGTGTATACTGTACAATTCTTATTTTATCAACTTCTCCTTGTTCCACATTCCAAACGAACTTCTCGAATTTATCTAGATTAGAAATTTCTGCCCCCTTTGCAACGACATCATTCTTCTTATCAATTGCACTGTTAGGTTGTGAACATGCTACTAAACTAAAGAGAAATAAGCATATAAAACCTGTTCTTTTCCCTATTGTTATCCTCTCCTATACAAACTATTGGTATAATAGAAAAAAGCTACTTTCCTCTATGAAAGTAGCTTCTTGTTTCCTTTCTCCTTCTTCGGAAAAATAACATATGAAAATGAAATCGCAGTATCCACTAAAAGAATAATAGCCCATACTTGGCTTACACGGCTTGCTGTTTTATTTAAAACGATTCCTGACTCTAACCAATTCCCCCACTGTTCTACTGGAATAAGCCCATACATGAAGAAAAAGAATATATGAACCGCAATAAACAAAATAAGATGTAAAACCCAATTTTTTATTTCCTGCTTCGCATGCGCCATCCCTGTTACTTCAAGTGGTTCTTCGATAATAGGCGCCGGTTCATTCCGCCACTTCGCAACTAATTTTTGTACATATATATCTAATTTCTTCAAATCCTTTTTCCCATAAAAAACTGCATATAATAAAATGATTACCGTAATGATTTGAAAATTAGAGAACTTCCCTGTTTGATAGTAGTCCACTACTCCTAAAGTTAAAATAAACACTTCATTTACAAGTAGCACAATCCCCATAATAAAACTTGCCTTTTTCAAGCGAAATCCATACCTTAGTAAAAAGAATCCGATAGCTGATAACCAAAATACAATCTCTGCCCCAATTAAAAAATACCAACGATATTCTGCAAGTATACTCATTTATCCCTCTCCCTTTCGTCATATATACGAAAAGCCTCATCCATATATAATAGAAGCTCTTCTTCAATTGGATACATACTCATTTTCTGTGAATCTTCTTTTGACTTTCTTACTTCCCACAATTTATCTAAAAATGCTTCATCACCATTTGCCATCTCTAAACACTTCTGCATTAATTTCTTTGTTGCGCCTTGTACTTCATCACATGATGCTTCCTTACCGTCTTTCATAAAGTTACGTAGTTGCTTCAATAAATTTACCCATTCTAAAACATTCGGATCTTCTTCACTCATGTTCGGCAAATTATGAAGCAACTTTTGTTCTCCCTTAGAAAAAACTTCATTTTGAAACATCTCACGTATTCGCGGAGACTGTTTCGAAAGCTGAATGAGTTCAAACATAACTTTCCAATCCAGTTCTCCCTCCACATCTACTGAATAAACAACTGCCTGTAAAATACGTTCCATTCGATTAAATTTTTTCTGTTCTTCCTGTACAAATCTAAGTTGCTTTTCAAGCGATACTTTTAAATTGAGCTCATCCGTTATTAACATATTCGTAATCTCTTTTAATGAAAAACCCATTTCTTTTAAAAATAAAATTTGCTGCAAACGAACAACATCTCTCTCGCTATATAACCGATGTCCTCCATCAGTTTTCCCACTCGGCTTTAATAAATCAATTTGATCATAATAACGTAACGTCCTTACTGTAACCCCTGTTTCCCTCGTTAGTTCTTGAATTGAAATCAACTCCATCACCTCTTCTCCTTCATTATAAAAGATGACGTAACGTAACTTTCAAGTAGTTTGTAAAAAAAATACAAAAAGCTGTTTATACCTTTTGTATAAACAGCTTTTATGGAAATAACCCCTTTTGTATAGCACGACCACAAAATAAAATAATTGCCCCTACAACAACACTTGTTGCTGTTTTATGATAATGCGCTAAAATTAATAAATAGTATGATAAACCTACAGCACCAATCATAATACATACACTTGGCACTGGATTACGAGAGAAGTTTTGTATTCCCCAAAACAAAGCAAAAATAGCCGTAGCGACACATAATACCGGTAATCCCATCCCAGTTCCCCTTTTTCTATCTATTCCTTGTTGCTAACACACTCGTCGATGCCATACTTATTAATAAACCAAAAATAGCAATATATAATAACTCATTTACATGTACTACTTGCCTATCTAAATACTTATTTACACAAAGATACATAATGAACAAAAAAACGCAGCTTGTAATACAAATCGTAAAATATGACTTCATATTGTTCACAACTCGCTCATCAATTGACGGTACTCTCTCTTCTTTCAAACGCTTCTGTTCTCTATATTCCGAAATGCCATATAAAATGACTAGTGCTACATTCGATATGAAGATCGTTCCCCACGAAATACTTAAAATCATTAAACTCACATTTAAAACAAGACCCGCTAAAAACAAACTTCCTATGAACCGTATAATATCTTGCTTACTCATACATGATCAGCCTCTTTTTGATTTCTATATTTCCATTTCGGCCAATAGTTCACAAAGAAATAAACAAACTGTCCTAATACAAATAAAACAAACGGCATGCCCGCATTTCCATAAACAATTAAATTATACAAACTCCATACCGCTAAACTCATTGTTAAAAACAACCCTAAATATTTAAACGCTTTATCCGACTGAAATCTCTCAAACTCATCTTGCATTTTCATTCCTCCTATCGTTATGCTCGTTTTCCCGCCATTACTCCTATGATGAGACTACCAGCAAATAAGAAACTACATACAATGAATATTTCTGGAATCGGTATAGTAATTCGCCCTATCGCTTTGCTTGCAACAATATAAACAATAAGCAAAAGAAATGCGAATATAAATGAGACATTTACATACTTTTTTATATTTTCATTTACCCGCTCATCTATATCTGGAAGTTCTTCTTTTTTGTACTTCCGCTTTTTGTAATTCGTATACAATATCAGAAATACAATTGCTAAAATGTTACTAACTATAAGCGATAACATCGGTATGGATGGGTCCATAATCCGAACTAAAACGTCCCCCTCCACATAATCCTAAGACCGTAGCGATATACAACTTTTTAGTATCGTTCATTTTCTCTCCCCTTACTCCAGCGTAAATATTTCCTCTACCTTCATTCCAAAATATTTGGCGATTTTTAGGGATAACTCTAGACTTGGGTTATAGTGGTGGTTCTCAATCGCCACTATTGTCTGCCGCGTCACTTGCATCGCCTTTGCCATTTCAATTTGCGTTATATGATGTTGTTTTCGCAATTCTTTAATTTTATTTTTCACACCCATAGGCTCCACCTTCGAAAGTAAAGATATCTTTACTTTAATTATAAATATTTTCCAAATCCAAGTAAAGATATCTTTACAAAAAAAGGTAAAAAAAAGAGACATCTATAAGATGCCTCTTTTTTTGCTACATAAATCCTAACGCATACACAAGAACATACCCAAGAACAGATAAGCAAACCGAGCCAATCAACCCTGCCACAAATGCTCTGCTTCCTAATTTGCGGAACGTTTTAAACTCTACATTTAAACCGAGCCCTGCCATTGCCATTGCAATAAGCATGTACGCAATTACTACAATATATCCGGCAACAACTTCTGGGATAATCCCAATCGAATGCACCGCACTCATTGCTAAAAATCCGAAGATGAACCAAGGAATCGGAAGGTCGCGCCACGATCTTTTTTCCTTGCTGTCCTCGCTCTTACCAAACCATAATCCAATTAAAATCGCTACTGGCACAAGCATCGCTACGCGCGTTAACTTCACAATAACCGCGATGTCTACAGCCGTGCTACCTCCTGGCGCTGCAGCCGCGATAACGTGAGCGATTTCGTGCAGCGTCGCCCCTGAGAACACCCCGTAACCGTAGGGTGAGAAGCCAAGCACTGGGTATAATAGCGTATAAATAAGTGTAAATATTGTACCTAAAATTGCAATAATTGCTGCCCCGACTGCTGTTTCTTCATCTTTCGCTTTCACTTGCGGTGCAATTGCCACGACCGCTGCAGCTCCGCAAATTGCCGTCCCACATGCTGTTAAAATTCCAAGTTTCTGTTCTACTTTAAATACTTTCGTTAGTCCATATACAACGAAAATTGTAAATGTAATAACAACCGCTGCGATGACCAATACTTTCGGCCCCGCCTTCGCAATATCTACAAGATTTAACCTCATTCCGAGTAAGATGATCCCAAAGCGTAGCAACTTCTTACTCGCAAAGTTCGTTCCCGCTATCGCTTCTTGAGGAATCCCGATTGCCGCGCGCCAAACCATCCCGATTAGAATAGCGATTACTAATTGTCCCATAATATTTAAAAATGGAAGCTCTGCTAAATATTTCGCGGCGATTGCGATTAATAACGTAATCCCAATACCTTGCGAAAATCCAAAGCCCTTCTTCTTTTGTATAACAAGTGTTTGTTCCACTTTGTACCACCCCAATAATCGTATTGGAACATGCATGTTCTTTCTAGTTACATTATAAGAGAGTTTTAATAATAAGTTTAATATCAATATTGAATACCTATCATCAGAAATACTTATGATAAAATAAAAGCAAAAATAAAGGGGCCTAACAAATGAACGTCGACATTTTAAAGATCTTTGTTACTGTCGTTGAACAAAAACATTTTTCGCGTGCTGCGGAACTATTAAACCTTTCACAACCTGGCGTTAGTATGCACATTCGCAACCTGGAAAATGAATTTGGGACTACACTTATTCAGCGCTCCCCAAAGCACGTCCAAGTTACGGAAGCTGGAAACATATTATACATACACGCAAAGCAGATGCTCTCACTTTATGAAGATGCAAAACAGGAAATTAATGCGCTGCATAACGTCGTAACAGGAACACTTCGCATCGGCGCTAGCTTTACAATTGGCGAATACTTACTTCCAAAAATACTTGCGCGCTTTGCCAATGAAAATGCACACGTCGAAGTTCATACATTTATCTCCAATACGGAAGAAGTTTTGCAAAGCCTCCGCTCTAATCAAATTGATATCGGCTTAGTGGAAGGCCAAGTCGTATACGCTGACGTAGATGTTGAAACTTTTATGCAAGATGAAATGAAACTCGTCGTCCCGCCAAACCACCCATTGCTCCATATCAAGGGGATTAACGAAAATGCATTGCAAGACCAAGTCTGGGTATTAAGGGAGAGCGGCTCTGGCACACGTGCCTATAGCGATCGATTTATACACCAACATCATTTAAAAATGAAACGCTTCTTTACATTTAGCAGTATTCAAAGCGTGAAGGAAGCCGTTGCAGCCGGTCTTGGCATCGCCATCCTTTCAGATTGGACTGTTCGAAAAGAACTATTAGCAAAAGAACTATTCCACATCCCTGTTCCGAACGAAGAGCTAATCCGTCCATTCTCCATCGTGCGCGGCAAATATTTTATCCCGTCTAAAGCTATTCAAGTCTTTTTAAAACACGTAGATTCTTTTGCGAAAAAACAGAGTTGACCTTCACATTAGTGTGAAGGTTTACAATACATGTAAAAGGAGTGAAACGCATTGCGAATTGGAGAGTTATCAAAAGAAACTGGGGTTAGCGAAAGGGCACTAAGACATTATGAAGAAAAGGGATTACTCCCTTCGAAACGCCTAGCAAATGGCTACCGTGATTTTGATGAAAGTGCAATCGAAAAAGTAGAGCTGATTCAAATGTACTTGCAAATCGGCTTAAATTTAGAAGAAACAGAACGAATGCTACGTTGCCTTGAAATCGAGCCACATCTCTACGAAAATCCGTGTAGTAGTATCCTTGCACTTTACGAAGACAAACTTGATGAGGTAACGAAGCAAATCACATTACTTTCCAACATTCAAACGAATTTACAAAAACACGTTTCACTCCTAAAACACGTAAAAGAAAAGGGATGATTACATGTTTGTTATACATGGCAGTTCAAGACAAAACGGAAATACGGAAGCTTTAACACATATGGTGATTGATGGGATTGAAACAGAACAAATTTACTTGCGTGATCATATCGTCCACCCAATCATAGATCAGCGCCATGATGTAGAAGGATTTCAACCTGTAAATGATGACTACGAGCAGTTAACCAAACGCATGCTAGAGCACGACACGATTATCTTCGCTACACCGCTATACTGGTACGGAATGAGCGGCCACATGAAGAACTTCGTTGATCGCTGGTCACAAAGCTTGCGTAATAAATCTCTTCATTTCAAAGAAAAAATGAAAGGCAAAAAAATGTACGTTGTCATCGTTGGCGGAGACAGTCCAAAACTGAAAGCATTGCCGCTTATCGCCCAGTTTCAATATATCTTTGATTTTGTTGGTTCATCATTTGAAGGGTATATTATTGGGGATGCGAATGGACTAGATGAAATCAAGAACGATGCTGAGGCACTGGCAAAAGCACAATTGTATAATAATAAATTCAAAAATAGCACACAGAAATAAGTTTGACAAATTCATTTGTATGCGCATACAATAAAAGTAATATTATGAAAGGAAGGTACTTTGACCAATGAAGTTCTAATTCTCTTATTTATTTCATCCATCACAAATAGTGAACAAAAATGATGAAAACTAGCAGAGGATTAGTCTGTCCATTTGTCGATACTTTCTTTCGATACGATCATGTAAAAAATCGTTTATTTATGTACGATTTTTACATTGAAGGGCGACATTTATCCTCTCTAGTGAAACTAGGGAGGTTTTTTTATGACTATTTTAATCGCACGTAATATCGAAAAGAGCTTTGGTGATCGCACCATATTTACGTTACCATCACTAGAAATTCAAGCAAACGATCGTATAGGAATTGTCGGAGTCAACGGAGCTGGAAAATCTACGTTATTACAAATATTAAGTAAAGAAATAGAAGCTGACGAAGGCACAGTAACTCATCATAGTTCTATCGCCATCATTCCACAGCTTAGCGAGGGGATACCGGAAACCGCTTCTTCCCTCGCTAAGGGCAAATGGAATATTTCAAACGTCGCAAATTCAATGAGCGGCGGTGAACGAATGCGCCTAAAGATCGCCCATGCCCTCGAACAAAATGCAGGCATTCTATTTGCTGATGAGCCAACAAGTCACTTAGATATGTTCGGTACAGAGCAATTAGAAAAGGCACTTTTATCTTATAAAGGTGCACTTGTTTTAATATCGCATGATCGTGATCTTTTAGATGCCATATGTACAAAAATCATCGAAGTTGAAGACGGTACTATTCAAGAATATAAAGGTAATTATTCAAACTATCGAAAGCAAAAAGAACGTGAGCGAATACAAAAGCAGGCAGAATATGATCAATATATACAAGAAAAAAATCGGTTAGAACAGTCAATTTCACAAAGAAAGCAACGTGCTTCTAGCATGACAAAAATCCCAACACGGTTCAGTTCATCTGAATCTAAACTTTATAAGTGCAGCGGGGCTCATGGGCAAGAAAATGTTAGCAAAGTAGCGAAAGCACTAGAAACACGCCTTGAAAAGTTGGAACAGAAAGAAAAACCGAAGGACTTTTCTCAAGCTCAGTTTGACGTACAATACCACACACCAATTCATAGTAAAGCAGTTGTTCAGTTTAATAAAACAACGAAGAAAATAGGGGATCGCACATTATTTAAAAATATGAATGGAACAATTGTCCCTGGGGCAAAGCTTGCTATTTTAGGGGCAAACGGAAGCGGAAAAACAACTTTGTTCAAAATGCTTCTCGCGAACGAGCGTGGCATTCAGCTTTCGAAAAGTTGTAAAATTGGATACTTTGAACAAACATTATCTATTTTAAAAACAGATAAAACAATTTTAGAAAACGTTCTAGAAGAAACAAACTATACAGAATCGTTCGTTCGAACAATACTTGCACGGCTCCTATTCCGCCGTGAAGATGTTCATAAACCTGTGCACATCTTAAGTGGTGGGGAACGCATGAAGGTTGCACTCGCAAAAGTATTTTTAGGAAACTATAATATGCTTCTGCTCGACGAACCGACAAACTATTTAGACTTGGCAACGCAAGAAGAATTAGAAAGCATGTTACAGGAGTATCCTGGTACAATACTTTTCATTAGCCATGACCGTGCCTTTATTCGTTCTGTTGCAAACCATATTCTACAAGTAGATGAGAGCGAACCAAGAATATTCCACGGCAATTACGAGCAATACACAAAAAGAACCACCCAAGCTTCTGTAAACGTTACTGAACAAGAATTATTACGATTACAAACAAAATTAACAGAAATCATCAGCCGGATTTCTATCCCAAATCAGCATGATGACATCACATTTCTCGAACAAGAATACGAAAAATTATTAGTTCGAATTCGGCAGTGTAAAGAAGCGCTCTAATGTCTTCCCCATATATCGACGGGACCTTCCACATTTCCCAAGAAATATCGAGGCTTCGACATAGAATATCACCCTACCTATCATGTTAGACACAATAACAACAAAAAGCCGTGCACCAGCACGGCTTTTCACTTTATCCCGCATTAACGGGCAGTAAGACTCCCACCTCAAAATTCGGCTTGAGCAAAGAAATTAGGTGGGAGATCAACTGCCCGTAAACGCCCGATTGGTTCAACTAATAATCAGTGGGGGATGAACCCCCCACTGATTAAAGTTTCACTTTATATACGGACAGCAGTCCCACTTACCGCAACCATTAGCATTCCTTCGCGAACTACTTCGTAGTCCACGTCGATACCAACAATGGCGTTCGCATTTTTTTGTCTTGCGAGAGTTTTCATCTCTTCCATTGCAATGTCGCGCGCTTCTTTTAATTTACTTTCGTAGGCGCCTGCGCGACCACCGACAACGTCACGGACAGAAGCGAAAAGGTCACGCACGATATTCGCACCCATGATTGCTTCGCCATTAACGATATCGATATACTCAATAATTTCTTTCCCTTGAATTGTAGAAGTTGTTGTTACAATCATGCTTTATAGCCTCCCATATAAGATTTCCACTTACTTATGGTGCACTAATTCAGCAGAAATTATATTTACGAACTAAACTGCGCCTCATACAATCGGCTGTAACCCTCGCCTCGTTTGATTAGTTCCTCATGTGAACCTTGTTCTGCAATACCGTCTTTATTTACAACGACGATGCGATCTGCATTTTTAATAGTTGCAAGCCTGTGAGCGATAACTAATGTTGTACGGCCAACAGATAGTTCTGCAAGTGATTTTTGGATAGCAAGTTCTGTCTCTGTATCTAGCGCAGAAGTTGCTTCATCTAAAATTAAAATTGGCGGGTTCTTCAAGAACATACGGGCAATTGCTAAGCGCTGCTTTTGTCCTCCTGAAAGTTTCACACCACGCTCACCAATAACTGTATCTAAACCGTCTGGTTGCGAGTAAATTAAGTCCTCTAGCTGAGCACGTTTTACCGCCTGCCAAATTTCAGATTCTGAAGCTTTTAAGTTTCCGTAAGCGATATTTTCACGAATTGTTCCTGAGAATAAGAAAACATCTTGCTGTACAATTCCGATTTGCTTACGAAGTGACGATAACGTCATCTCTTTGGTGTCAATGCCATCAATTTGAATTGATCCAGATGATTGTTCATAAAAACGAGGTAATAAACTACATAGTGTTGTTTTCCCTGCCCCTGATGGTCCAACGAAAGCAACTGTTTCACCTGCATGTATTTTCAAACTAATATCGTTTAAAATCGGCTCTTTATTTTCATATCCGAACGTGATGTTATTGTATTGAATATCGCCGTGTACATGTTTAACTTCTATTGCATCTTTAGAATCTACAATATCCGGCTCTGTTTCCAGAAGTTCTACATATCTTTTAAAACCAGCGATTCCTTTCGGATAACTTTCAATAACCGCATTAATTTTTTCAATTGGGCGGAAGAAAATATTCGTTAATAAAACGAATCCAATAAATCCACCGTACGTTAATTCACCTTGCAGAACAAACCATGTACCACATATTAATACAAAGAGTGTTACAAGACGCATCAGCATATAACTAATCGATGAATTTAACGCCATAATTTTATACGCCATTAATTTTGTTGTACGGAAACGAGCATTATTTACAGCAAATTGCTCTTTCTCAAACTTTTCATTTCCGAATGCTTGTACAACGCGGATACCACCTACATTGTTCTCGATACATGCATTGAAATCAGCAACGTCTGAGAATAAACGTCTAAACGTACCTGTCATTTTTTTATTGAAGTAAAGTGCCAACCATAATAAGAACGGGATTACGAAGAATGTTAGAAGTGCTAACTTCCAGTTAATCATCATCATAAATGAAAATGCTCCAACTAAAGTCATAATGGCAATGAATAAATCTTCTGGTCCATGGTGAGCAATTTCCCCAATTTCCATTAAATCGTTTGTAAGACGTGAAATTAAATGACCTGTTTTATTATTATCAAAAAATCTGAATGATAGCTTTTGAATGTGATCAAACAATTTCTGCCTCATATCTGTTTCAATGTTAACCCCAAGCATATGTCCCCAATATGTAACGACATATTGCAAACCTGCATTTAACACATAAACTACGAACAAACCGAAACAAGCCCATAAAATAAGCGTCCAGTTTTGTCCTGGTAATAACTTATCAATAAATTGATTTACGATAAGCGGGAAACCAAGTTCGAGTAAACCTGCGATAACTGCACAGGAAAAATCGAGTACGAATAAACCTTTGTACGGTTTATAGTAAGAAAAAAATTTACGTAGCATATCTTTCCTCCCTTTTCCAAATTAAAAGACTCTCTAAATGATAACCATTATCAAATAATTATTCAAGTTATCCGTCTATGAAACTAAAAAAACCTTCATCTATATTTGATGAAGGTTTCCATTTTATTTTATATAGCTTCCGAATCCCACTCGTGCTCTTGCTGAACAAATACAACACCTAATTCATGATGTCCCCCGGCGTATAATGCCGTTTGAGCAAGACGAAGCTCACCATTTGTATCTACTACTTCTAATTTACAAAACGCTCCTGTCGTCTTCGTTTGAAGCGCGTCATAAAACTCTTCGGTACTTCTTGGAATGATTCCATTTACTTTCGTAATAACTTCTCCAGGCTTTAAATTCATCTCTGCCCCAATTGTATTAGGAATTGTATCTAACACAACAAGTCCATCATTACGTGCGGCAAAGTATGCTGGTCTTTTCTCGTCTGCAATTTTCTCTTGCATCGAGATTGTAAAGCGCCCAAGCATTGCGACTCCCATCGCGATAATTGCGAATACGTGCCACCAGTAACTTGCGATACCTAAAACGAGTACGAGCCCCGCTAAACCATAGACACGTCTTCCTGTAAATAATAAAGCTTCCGTCGGCTCATAACTTCTAACCTTTCTCATAAATCCAATTAAAAATGGAACGAGGAATAAAGAGTATGTAGTCGAACCTATTGAAACGACAGGCCACCAAGAAATAAATCCTGTCACCGCGTCTCCTGGTATAAGAATAAATACTGGTACAAGCCATAAACGATTGGATTCATGTAGTCCAATTCGTAGCCCACGCTTACCTTTGTTAATTTTCGGCGTAGAATAACGAACTGCATTTTTAGAGATTAATAAACCCTCTACAACGAGCATAACGCCTAGTAAAATAGCAAGGGATACAATCGTACCCTCTTCACCTTCTCCAAGCTGTAAGAAGGAAACTGGCATCTTAGACGATAACAACACGAGTGCAATCGCGATTCCGAAAGTATAAGCTACAGATAAATATCGATACATAGCAGTTAATCCGAATAATAACGTCCAAAGTAAAATTGCCCATAAACTCGCTTTTGAAACAACAAGCCCAAGCCCAATCGTAATAATAGATACGATTAATCCGTACCCAATACCTGCAAATAGAGTTGTTCGTAGTTCAAACCAAATATCATATACTTTAAAAGAAAAATCTTTTCGTTCTCGTAATATACGTAAGTATCCAACGAAGATACTACTAATTAAAAATACATAGACAGCAGGGTGTAAGAAAAAACGTCCAACTGCTCGTAGTATTTCAAAAAGCCATGCCTCCACGAATTCATTCACCACCATTTATATCATTCTTTCTTTTTATCTTATCATATTTAACACATAAAAAAATACAGGCATCAAAGTGCCTGTATTCTTTCTTATTTCGCTATTAATTTCAATGCCGTCTGTAATTGTAAATCATTTTCTCCAGAACGGATTTTTTCAATGATTTTAGTTTGAATCGCTTCAGCTGTCTTTTTATCAAGTTGTCCTGTTGCTTCCATCTCATTCGCATTTTGGAATGCTTTTAGTGCTGATTCTGTCTCTTTGCTAAAGTATCCATCTTCACGTCCTGGTACATATCCTAAGCTCTTAAGCATTTCTTGCGCGTGTTTTACTTGTACATCATTTGAATTGTATGAAAGTGTCTTTTCAATTTGAATTGGTGTCGCATGATAATAATCTGGTTGCTTCACTTCTACAGTTGGCGCGATTCCTTTTTTATGAATCCAATTGCCATCTGGTGTTAACCATTTAAACATTGTTAATTTAATGTTGCTGCCATCTTTAAATGGAACAGCCTGTTGAACAGTACCTTTACCAAACGTTTTTTCACCAATTAAATCGTATCCTTCTCCTTCTTTTAGCGCACCAGCTAAAATCTCTGAAGCAGAAGCACTTCCGTTATCAATTAATACTGAAATTGGATATGACTTTCTCTCTTTCAGTTCCGTAGAGAATTTCTTCTTCTCACCATTTCGCTGTTCTACTTGTAGCATTGGCTTTTTATCTGTCATGATGTCTCCTAGTATATCTTCTACACTATTTAAATAACCGCCAGGATTACCACGCACGTCAATAACTAAGCCCTTTATGTTTTTCTTCTCTAGCTCTTTTAACTGATCCTTAAATTCTTTCGCAGTATTTTCAGCGAAAGAAGTAATTTGCATATAACCGATATCTTTTCCGCTATCTTGCTTTACGGAACTAAATACAGTGAAAATCGGAATCTTTTCACGCTTAATTTTAAATTCTATCGGATCAGCCACTCCTGCGCGCTTAATTTCAATTGCAACAGTCGTTCCTTTTTTACCACGAATTTTTAATACTGCTTCTTCACGTGATAAATCTTTCACACTATTTCCATCTACAGATAAAATTTGGTCATTCGGTTTAATTCCTATCTTTTCTGCTGGTGAACCTTTAATTGGCGATACGATAATAAGCTTACCGTCCGTCTTGTTCACTTCAGCTCCAATCCCTTCAAGTTCAGGATCCAATGACTGACTAAACTGTTTTGCCGTTTCTTTATCCATATACGTGGAATAAGGGTCCTTCAGCGTAGACAACATTCCCTGTATCGCACCTTCGACTAATTTGTCGTCTTTCACGTCTTCCACATAACGTGAATCAATTAGTGCATACGCCTCATTAATCTTTACCAAATTCCCTTGCGCTGTGCCAGCATTACCATTCGATACTGTTTGCGTTACATACGCTGGGTTTATCCCAAACCAGTACATACCACCAAACATCCCGCCAGCACCAATTAAAAATGCAACAACCATTCCAATAATTGCAACTCTACGTTTCAATGCGGAATTCCCCTTTCCAGAACACACAGGTGGTGTAGCAAAAGGCATCACACGATGTGTGATGCCTTTACCTATTTCTACTATATGATAAGCTTGTACGAATTATGTTTGCAACTTTTTATACTTTTAAGAAGCGACGAATTGACATTACACTTCCCCACATACCGATTAATGCACCGATTAACATTAATAAACCAGCTAATTGGAATACGAATGGGTTGTATGGTAGAAGCTCGAAAATTGTTCCGCCAAGTTTTTCATTAAACACACCTTGCAACGAATTATACATAACTAAAATTAGGCCAATTGGAATAATTGATCCTAATACTCCTAGGAATAATCCCTCTAACAAGAACGGCCAACGAATAAACCAGTTTGTTGCACCAACAAGTTTCATAATTTCAATCTCAGTACTACGAGCATAAATTGTAATTTTAATTGTGTTAGAGATTAAGAACATCGCTGTGAATAGAAGACCCGCAATTAACGCAATCCCGATGTTACGACCAGTTTTTACAGTATCAAATAATTTTTCAACTTGACCTTTACCGTATTGAACATTACTTACAAACTGCATTTTCTCAATCTTTTTCGCAATTGTTGCCGTATCTGTTGGTTCTTTCGCCTTTACAACAAATACGTTTTTCAGTGGGTTATCTTGCTCAAATAACTCGAACGTTTTTCCACTATCGCCTAAGCTTTTAATTAAACGTTTCAACTCTTCTTCTTTAGAAGAATATTTAATAGAATCTACTTTCGCAATTTTACTCATATCTTCTTCTAATTTCTTTTGATCAGCTTCTTTTGCTGCTGGATCAACATGCACACGAATTTCTACATCTTGCTCTACTTTCGTCGCAAAATGGTTCATATTCATAATCGCTGTCAAAAAGACACCTACAAGTAATAATGTAACTGTTACTGCACTTACAGAAGCAAATGTCATCCATCCGTTACGGGATAGATTTTTCACACCTTCTCGCAAATGTCGACTAAGGGTTTTAGCCTTCATATCCGTATCCTCCCTCAATCTCGTCTCGAACAATTTTTCCGCCTTCAATTGCAATTACACGATGACGAATTGTATTTACGATATCTGCGTTATGTGTCGCCATAACAATCGTTGTACCACGCTCATTAATACGTTTAAAAATCTTCATAATATCAAGAGCTGTTTCAATATCTAAGTTACCAGTTGGCTCATCGGCAATTACAACCTTTGGCTTATTTACAATCGCTCTTGCAATCGCCACACGTTGTTGCTCTCCGCCCGAAAGCTCATTTGGAAGTGCATCGGCACGCTCTTCAAGACCAACAAGACCTAACACTTCTGTAACGCGCTCACGAATCGCTTCCTTCTCTTCTTCAATTACTTCTAAAGCAAACGCAACATTCTCATATACCGTTAATTTAGGTAGCAATTTAAAATCTTGGAAAATCACGCCTAATTGACGACGGAAATATGGAACATCTCTTTCTGCTAATGTTTCAATTACAAGTCCATTTACATTAATTGATCCTGTAGATGGCTTCTCTTCACGATACATCATTTTAATAAATGTAGATTTTCCGGCTCCACTCGGTCCAACTACGTATACGAATTCACCTTGTTTAATGTTAACTGTGAGACCAGCAATGGCTTTCATACCATTTGGGTACTCCTTATAAACATTCGTCATTTTTATCATTATTTATCACCCAATACTTAATGATTTTTTTAGAAATACTTTTCTGTACATTTGAAAATAAAAGAAAAACCTTTATTTTCATTCGACCATTCTTGTTGAAGGTAGCTTCCATACATACTTTTTATTAGCAATGCTACTCTATGTAATATATTTCATCAAAATTCTACAAACCCCATTGTAACATCAATCGGTTTCCAATTCGGATACAATTTTGTTACAGTTATGTTACATCCTAATAAAAGGTAAACGAGCTCATGTAATTACTTAACTCGAAGCACTTTTCGGTCAAGTTATACAATCAGCTCGTTTATTAATTACGTTTCTTATTTATGCTCCGCTAACCATTCAGCTACTTTTTTCGCATCTTCACCTTGAATAATTCCTGGTGACATTGAACCGCGGCCTTTTTCAATAATCTTTTCAATCTCTGCTGCGTCATATTTCTGTCCTACTTTTCGTAAATCTGGTCCAGTTGCTCCTGATAAATCTTTAGCGTGACAACCTATACAACTTTTTTGGTAAATTTGCTCTGCGCTATCTGTGCTTGCAGATTGTTTTGATGGTTTACTCTCTTCTTTATTTCCACATGCTCCTAAAGCAAAAACGACTGACGTCCCCAGCATAATAGCCAACAATTTCTTTTTCACTTCTATCGCTCCCCATTGTTGATATTCTTTTCATTCATAACTAGGCAATAGTTTTCATAACACATTCAATATTCATTATAAGCATTATCTTTATATAGAAAAACTAAGGTGTATTTCATATTTTTCACAAATATAGTGAGAAGCCTAATAAAATAAGCTTTCATAAATTGTTTCAATTCTGTGAACACCTTAGAAAGTTCTATAAAGAGCCTTTTTCTCCAATCAAAACTGAGAAATTCTATATAAAGTCCTACTCTATTACCACTTTGTTTTACTATTCTCTACCTTTTACAAAACAATATACGGCATTGTATTCTACATATAATCTCATCAAAAAGAGAAGTTGTCGTTTCCAACTTCTCTTCCTCTTTATTTCATCAATATAAATAAGATAAGCCTCTTTATATCCTCTTGGACCTCAGCATGTGCCAACAATTCTGTTGGCTTTTTCTCTTATTAAATACGAGAACGTAAATACGCATCAATAAACGGATTAATTTCTCCATCCATAACTGCTTGTACGTTACCAACTTCTGTATTTGTACGATGGTCTTTCACAAGAGAATACGGGTGGAATACGTAAGAACGGATTTGGCTGCCCCATCCAATTTCTTTTTGCTCTCCGCGAATCTCATCTAATTGTGCTTGTTGTTCTTCTAATTTCTTTTGATATAATTTCGCTTTTAGCATTTTCATCGCATGCTCACGGTTTTTAATTTGAGAACGCTCTGACTGACATGTTACAACCGTGTTTGTCGGTAGATGAGTTATACGAACTGCTGAATCTGTCGTATTAACGTGCTGTCCACCTGCACCACTTGCACGATACGTATCTATTTTCAAATCTTCTGTACGCACTTCAATTTCAACTTCATCATTGAATTCAGGTACAACTTCACAAGATACGAACGATGTATGACGACGACCTGAAGAATCGAACGGTGAAATACGTACAAGACGATGTACACCTTTCTCCGCTTTCAAGTAACCGTAAGCGTTATGACCTTTAATTAATAATGTAACACTCTTAATACCAGCTTCATCGCCCGGTAAGTAGTCAACCGTTTCTACTTTAAACCTACGTTTTTCAGCCCAGCGCGTGTACATACGTAATAACATAGAACCCCAGTCTTGTGACTCTGTTCCACCTGCACCTGGGTGTAATTCTAAAATAGCGTTATTTTTATCATAAGGATCGCTTAATAGTAACTGCAGCTCGTACTCATTCATTTCTTGAATTAAAGTTTTCACTTCAGATTCTAGTTCCTCATGTAAATCTTCATCATACTCTTCTTTAAGTAAGTCATGCGTCATTTCTAAGTTTTCGAACGTCTCATCTAACTGACGGAACCTTCCAACCATATCTTTCAGCGCATTCGCTTCATTAATTACAGCTTGTGCGCCTTGTTGGTCATCCCAAAATCCTGCGCCCATCATCGTTTCTTCTAATTCTGCAATTTGTTTTTCCTTAGTAGGAAGGTCAAAGAGACCCCCTAAAAGCCGCTAATCTCTTAGCCATTTTTTCTAATTCTTGCCTAATTTCTACTAATTCCATTTCCTTCACCTCTATGTAATTGCTGTTACTTTCATATGAAAACAAGGGAAACTCTCTCCGCTTATTACGGAGAGAGTTTAATCCTTTTCATTATACATTTTTGATGTAAAAATTTGCAAAGCAGTCTAAAACTACAGTTTCTTATTACTGCCCAATGCCACAACAGTTTTTATATTTCTTGCCACTACCACATTTACATAAATCGTTGCGTCCCATTTGGTCACCTTTTACAACCGGTTTTTTCTTCGCGTCTTCGCCATCGCTTGATGGATGAACAGCTTCACCTTGAACAACTTCTTGACGCTCTAAGTTTTGCTCAATTTCAGCTTTCATAATGTAACGAGAGATTTCCTCTTCAATAGAAGCGATCATCGACTCGAACATTGCGAACCCTTCCATTTGGTATTCACGAAGTGGATCGATTTGTCCGTAAGCACGTAAATGAATACCTTCACGAAGGTGATCCATTGCATCGATATGATCTGTCCATTTCGTATCTACAACACGGAATACAACAACCTTTTCGAATTCACGCGTCTGCTCTTCAGGTAGAAGCTTCTCTCTTTCGTTATAACGCTCTAATAATTTCGCGATAATTGATTCGCTCATTTCTTCTGGAGCAAGGCGACGTAACTCTTCTTCTTTTACATCTCCTTCTTCAAGAAGGTTTGTATTTAAGTAATCGACAAGACCTTTAATGCTCCAATCTTCTTCGATTTCTTCTTGCGTATGAAGTGCAACAGCACGTTCTATCGTAGATTTCATCATACCTTCAATAATACTGCGTAAGTTCTCTGAATCCATTACTTCTTGACGCTGTTTATAAATTACTTCACGTTGTTGACGAAGTACATCGTCGTATTGCAATAGCTGCTTACGTGCATCATAGTTATTTCCTTCCACACGTTTTTGTGCAGATTCTACAGCACGAGAAACCATTTTACTTTCGATTGGCTGTGAATCATCCATACCAAGACGATCCATCATCGCTTTCATATTGTCAGAACCGAAGCGGCGCATTAGTTCATCTTCCATTGATAAGTAGAACTGTGTTACACCAGGGTCCCCTTGACGACCAGAACGACCACGTAACTGATTATCAATACGACGGCTTTCGTGACGCTCTGTACCGATAACTGCTAGACCGACGTTTCTAATATCCTCGCCTAACTTAATATCCGTACCACGACCAGCCATATTCGTCGCAATTGTTACAGCGCCTTTCATACCAGCTTCTGCAATGATATCTGCTTCACGCGCATGGTTTTTTGCATTTAAGATATTATGACGTACACCTTTACGTGTTAACATTTTTGAAATAAGTTCTGACGTTTCAATTGCAACTGTACCAACAAGAATAGGTTGCCCTTGCTTATGACGATTTACAATATCCTCAACAACTGCATTGAATTTACCTTCCATTGATTTGAAGATTAAATCAGCACGATCATCACGAATAATATCTTTATTCGTTGGAATTACGATAACATTCATATTGTAAATACTACGGAATTCTTCTTCTTCCGTTTTCGCTGTACCAGTCATACCAGATAATTTTTCGTACATACGGAAGTAGTTTTGGAACGTAATTGTTGCAAGCGTCATACTTTCATTTTGAATTTCTACGCCTTCTTTTGCTTCAATAGCTTGATGTAAACCTTCGCTATAACGACGACCTTTCATAAGACGACCAGTGAATTGGTCTACGATTACGATTTCGCCTTCTTGTACAACATAATCTGTATCAAGGTGCATAACAACGTGTGCACGAAGCGCCTGATTAATATGGTGAAGAAGTGCTACATGTTTTAAATCGAATAAGTTATCGATATGGAAAGCTTTCTCAGCTTTCGTAATACCATCTTCTGTTAACATTACATTTTTCGTTTTCACATCAAATGAATATTCTTTTTCATTTTCTAATGTACGAACGAATGCATTTGCAAACATGTATAGCTCTGCTGATTTTTGAGCTTGTCCCGAAATAATAAGCGGCGTACGTGCTTCATCAACTAAAATAGAATCGACTTCATCGATGATAGCAAAATTAAGTGGACGCTGAACGCACTGCTCTCTATATAACACCATGTTGTCACGTAAGTAATCGAACCCAAGCTCGTTATTTGTGCTATACGTAATATCAGCAGCATAAGCAGCTTGTTTCTCTTCACGTGACATACTATTTAAATTAATCCCTACAGTTAGGCCAAGGAACTCATGAAGTTGTCCCATTTCGCTCGCATCACGTTGCGCTAAGTATTCATTGACTGTAACAACGTGAACACCTTTTCCTGTTAATGCGTTTAAATATACAGGTAAAGTAGATGTTAACGTTTTACCTTCACCTGTTTTCATCTCAGAGATATTTCCTTCATGTAAGGCGATACCACCCATTAGCTGTACGCCATATGGACGCATTCCAAGAACACGATTCGCTGCTTCACGAACAACCGCAAAAGCTTCAGGAAGTAGATCATCTACTGTCTCACCTTTTGTTAGACGTTCTTTAAATTCAATCGTCTTTCCTTTTAATTGTTCATCAGTTAGCGGCTTAATAGATGATTCTAATGCATCAATTTGCTCCACTGTCTTCTGCATACGTTTAATTTGGCGTTGGTTGACATCAAATACCTTTTTTAAAATACCGATCATAGGAAATACGCTCCTCTTTTATTAAAATAAAACTTCCGATTGCTTTCTTTTTCTCTTTACAATCAGTCGTTATAAAAATCAAATTTATGTTATGCCAATTTTTCTCCTAATTAAAAAACTAAAATGTATAAACCTAATGATAATTGTAACACTTGTCTTATAACTATGACAACAATCGTCCAAATGTCGAGCCGTAGATTCAGAAAAAGTTTTTATTTTATTCGTTTCAACAAATTAATAATTCTTTTCCCTACCTCTCTATTTCAAATTCATATTCCAAATTTCATATTAATTCTAAATAATATTCTTTCCCGTTCCCTTTAAAGAGAGTAGCTGGAATGAACATATTAGTAAGATTTAAATCGACAATTACAAAAGCCAAAGATTTTGCCGATGCAGCATCCATAGATACTCACACAATGCGCAAAACCTTCAGCTTTTGATTTCTATAAACAATATCTATCATTATATTGCAAGATATACTCAACCACAGCAGCTCAAAAATAAACTTAATATATATAGATATCAATAAAGAAGAAAAAGACACTATACTTAATACATTTTATATAGAACTTTTTCTTTTTTTACAATTACACTTCAAATTAATACTACTAATAAATGTTATTAATTTATTGGTATTTCTAATTCATGATATTTCCCTTTCTTATCCTTCATAAAAGAAATGAATTTCACCTTAGTTGATTCATTTGAAAAGTTTTTATAATTTTTATAAGGGTCATCTCCTATAAAATAATTTGTCCCTATATATCCTCGTACTGTTTTACCAGCAGGTATTACAGGATCAAACTGATATTTTTCAGGTAATTCCATTGAATAAGGAACTAAATTATAAAACTCCCCTATTTTAGAATAAAACATTGTATTAGAAATAGACTTATTACTAAATAAGTTAATATCCCGATTTGTTGTATTTGTAATATTTAAAGGTAACACATACGTCACTACTTCACGGTCTTCATAAGGATCATAAACTTTTGTAGGATCAAGAGGCTCAAGTGCATGAAACTTCACTCCTTGTCCATCATCAAAAGTTCTATTAGATAAAAACTCATCTTTTACCACTTTATAAGATTCATTATTTTGATTTAATGTTTTAAATCTAAACAAACTAGCAAATGTACATAGCAACACACACAATCCAATGATTATTAAGACATGTTTTCTTGTCACTATTAATCTACCAACTTTCCATTATTAACATGTACAATACGATCTACTATTCCATTATCTAGAACATGCACATCATGACTAGCTACAATAATAGTCGTTCCCTTAGATTTTTCTACTTCCAAAATATCTAAAACATCTTTTATCCCATCATTATCTAAAGCATTAGTTGGCTCGTCTAATAACAATAATTTTGGTCGTTCCATTAAAGCTTGCGCTATCCCTAAACGTTGTTTCATACCTAAAGAGTATCTTTTATACTTTCTCTTATCTGCTTTATCAAGTCCAACCCTTTGAATAATATTATAAATTTCCTCATCAGAAATTTTATTGTTAATCGATGCTAAAAATTTCAAGTTCTGAAAACCAGTATACCCTGGAATAAAACTTGGATATTCAATCAATATTCCCATAGAATCAGGAAATTGCTTTTGTTTTCCAATCATTTTATTATCTACATAAACAAATCCAGAATTCAAACGCATTAACCCTGATATAGCTCGTAAAATCATCGTTTTACCAGAGCCATTATGCCCCTTCAAAACTAAAAACTCGCCTTTTTTTATCGATAAACTAATATTATCTAACACAATATTTCCTTTTAATTTTTTCATCATACATTCACATTTAATATAATTGTCCATAAATTATTCACCTATCACATCTAGTTTTTTAAAACAAAAACTACCTAATAAAATCATTACAACAACAATTACTACTCCTATTAAAAGTAAATCATTACATTGAATAGATTGATTATTACCTAAAGTCAATTGAATTGAACTGTGATCAACAAAATACCAGCGATTTGGCATAACAAAAGAGCCTAAAAAATAAATATTATGAAAGAAAATAGACATAAATAGGTACATCAACATCAGTACAAAAACAATAGTTATTGGTATATAAAACGTTAAAAACTCAAAAATTAAAGCTAATAAAAAGCTTATGATTATTTGAATTAGCATAGTACCTAATATTTTATAAGAAAATTGACTATATAAATTTAAAAAAGAATACTCGCCAAAAGAAAGCAAATAGTAAACAGTAAACCAAAGAAAATACATAACAATCCAAATACTAATTATATAAAAGACCAAAGATAGTATTTTCGTTAACCAAAGAAAATGCTTCTTTTTAACACGAGGAAATAAATAAACACCATTCTGTTGAATATCTGAAAAAGCAAAATTCCCTACAAGCAACAAAGGAGTGATTTGAAAAAAAATCCAATAAAAAGGGATAGAAAATCGCCCCTCCTTATAAAAGTGAGATAAATCAACAAAGTCTACTCCATGAAAAAATCGATAAAAGGTAACATCTACTAATCCAGGTTCTTTACCATTAATAAGAGACTGATTGTATAAAAAAGTAAATACAATCATAGCGTAAATTAAGAATAAAAAAGCCATTATCTTGATGGAATCTCTAAACCTTACATGTAAATCTCTTTTTAACAAATGATATAAAATCATAATGTAAACTAGATCACCTCTGTTTCATCATTCATAGAAATATAACTTTTTTTAGATAAAATCCATACACTTATAAAAAAGATAGAAAAACATCCAAATAAACGTATAAATAAACCCGTAGCATCTTCAAACACATTTATATAAAAAACATTTGTAAATAAAAATCCATGTAATATAAATCTATCTAGTAAAACAGCAGTGATCATACATATTATTGCAAGTAAACTAGGTAAAAATAATTGCAACAAAGCACTTATCATACATATGAAAATATTCGCAAATAATTGAATGCAAAATAATAATGGATAATTCACAGAAATACTATTTACAGCCATCATATTTGACATCAAAAATAACTGTAAAATCATACTCCCCGCAAAAAAACAAACGAAAACTAATAATTTTAAATAATATATAGAAACTAATTTCAATGCATTATTCACTCTATAAACAACATAAATACTAAAAAAATTCGACATAGAATATACAGAAAAAACGATTGTTAAAGGAATAAATATAGTTGATAAATTATAAAACGACATAACCTTATACAAAGTTTCCAATTCATTCATTTTCTCTTTTACAATTCCAGGTTCAAAATAATTGAACAAACAACCAATGATACTGACATTAAGTAAAAAGAGAATACTTAACCAAACATATTTCATCCTTATAGTTTCTTTCATTACATTATAAAAGAACATGCTTCCTACTCCCCCGTAAATAAAGAACTACAGAGCAAAACCAAATACATAACAGTACACTAAGAAAAATTTGTAATTCAAAAAAGCCGAAATCTTTAATTAAATAATCCTTAGGATTGAGAATCCCTTTTCCAATACCAAGCCAAAAAATATGTAAAATAAATGGAACTAAATAAATAAAATAAACTCGTTTTATAAAAAACGAAATTGATAAAGCCAAACTTGAAAAAACCGCACCGTATAAACCATTTAAAAATACATACATTAGAAAATATAAAGTAGGGTACTCATAATAAACCGTATTAAATTGAGCTGTTGGCGAAACAGTAGCAGCCATATAATTTAATATTGGATGCGGAGCAACTGTTGGATAAGTCATTGCATATAAATAAAAATTAAATAGTAAAGGGAAACTTATAATAAAAAAAGATACAATAAAATTAATAAAATAAAGTAGCTTAAAATAATAACCTGTTCCCATTTTAGAAATAACAGGATAAATAAACCCATAATTTTTATCAGTTCTGTAAATTCCGGCTACAGCCATCGCGGAAAGCATAGGAAATATAAGTAGATAAAACTCACAATAAAACGATAATCTATTAAAATGTAAAATATTAGACAAATATGGGGATACCTTTATAATCCCATCATCGTTAAATCCTTTAGTTGTTACACACATAGCAATATATTGAGCAATGACAATTACTAACATAATAAATAAAGACAACCAAAACATCCTACCTTTTAAAATCCTTCCTAAAAAGTAACTCATCTATAGCTCCTCCATAAACCATTAATTAAATTTAAATCTTTTTTAATATGAATAATTGATCCGCAACACCATAACATTTATTTTCTTTATTTAACCAAATGTAACGAAAAGAAACATTTGCTCTCTCTCCTTCAAATTTAGGAAACTCAACTTCATACTGATAAACATCATACTGATAAACACCATTTGCATCTTTTCTTTGTACACTCTTAACTTCTTGTTTCCACTGAATTACTTTTCCATCAATTTGTTCAATCCGTCCCAAAAGATACGTTGGTTTTTTCTTATTCGTAACACCCGTTAAAAAAACATAATAATTTTCTGGTATAACTCCTGACTTTAAATTTTTATCTAAAAGCTTATCTTCTATTGCAATATCATTTCTATCTATTTGACCTTGAAAGAAATCATTACCATTTTCATTCCCGAAAAATACTTGTTCATAAATAGTATTTTTCTTAATTTCTTGCAACTGAATACTTTTTAAATTTCCTTTTTCCGTTAAAGTATCTTCAATATTTACAATAGGTTCATCTACTTTCTTTTGACAAGAAACTAAGAAACTAATACTCAATATAAAAAAACAAACTAAAATATATTTTGAAATAAGTTTCATTACAGCTCCTCCTATTTTTAAAAATTAAATAGCAGAAAAAGTCGTATAATCTAGATTAGAAACTATACGACTTTTTCTAGCGCTACAAAATAAATAATTTCAATTTATAATTTCTAAATCAATATTCGATGTAAGGTCCATTAGGTCTTACACTATCAGGGCTCCAAGCAGTAGGATAAGCATTATTTTCTCTAGAATAACCACCAAATCTAACAGGAACATTTTTCCCATAGTTTTCATATGCATAATTTTTGAAAAGATATGTTTTACCTGGTTGCACTTCTCCTTCATGCTTACCTGAATCACCTGAAACATTTACCGATTTTCTATTTTCTGCATTTTTATTTTTATCCGCTTCTGTCCAAACGTTGAAAGAACCACCGCCCTTCTCACTGCTCTTCACACGCATATACATAGAAGTATCATTCTCTTTAGGACGTGCATTAGTATAATCATATGCATTCCAAAGTCTAAAGGTAAATTCCACATGATCATCCCTTGTATTAGCCTTAGTATCAGCCTTGGCCGGTTCGGTTAAAGCAAAAGTACTAGCTAAAATACCTAAAGATAAAACAGATCCAAACATAAAACGACTTTTTTTCTTAATACTCACTAAAAACACCTCCGATAATTTGTAGCATTATATTGATTTTATTTTTTCACTGAAGGAATAAAATAAATCCTTATAATACAATATTAGGATATAAAAACCGAAATGCACTATCAATTAATTTCAGAAGACTTAACATTTTATTTACAATTATAAAATTTTGTTAAATTAAACAAAATTAGTATGCTCATGGCAAGGAAATACTTGTAGAGATAATCACACTCAAAATCTCAATACAACCACTAAAACATATAAAAAAAGCGCAGCCATTTCGGCTGCGCTTTTGAATGATTATTTAGTTTCGATTAAACCATATTTCCCATCTTTACGGCCATATACAACATTAGTTTCATTTGTATCAGCATTTGTGAAGACGAAGAAACTATGTCCTAGCATATCCATTTGCAAGATCGCTTCTTCAACGTCCATCGGTTTTAAATCGAATCGTTTTGTACGTACAAGTTCTAATTCATCCTCTTCTACCGCATCCAGAACAGCTACTGCTTCCGGAAGGATAAAGTTAGTTTTCATAGAACCTTTCTCACGTAATTTACGGTTTACCTTTGTTTTATGTTTACGAATTTGTCGCTCAATTTTATCAACTACTAAATCAATCGCAGCGTACATATCGCTATTTGTTTCTTCTGCACGAAGTAATAAATCTGTAAATGGAATTGTTACCTCGATACGTTGCTTGTCAGAGTATACTTTTAAATTAACCTTAATCTCTGGGAATGTATCAAAATAACGCTCTAATTTACTTAGCTTTTTCTCTACATATTCCTTTAATGCTGGAGTTACTTCAATATTTTCACCACGAATGTTGAATTTCATAGATGAATTCCTCCTTTCAAGCCTATGTACTATAATTTCGACATTGGCTTAAAAACTCCTTCTAATTTTTTTGAAAAATTAGTGGAATTGCGATTTTTTTATCGTTTTTTGTTGAAATGAAAAGATGCATCGTTTCTATCTTTATTTTATCCTATTAACATCGTGAATAACGAATGTAACTGTGGACAATTAGTTACAGAAAAGAAACAACTTTTTGACAACTCCTCTAAAACAAAAAAGCCCTTGTTACGAGCAAGAGCTTTCGCCATCTATATAATGCTGCTAAAAATACAGCTCTATCTTTTCCAAAAACTTAATTTTACAGTTTCACAACATTAGCCGCTTGTGGCCCACGTGCTCCATCAACAATATCAAACTCCACTTGTTGACCTTCTTCTAACGACTTATACCCATCTTGTTGAATAGCAGAAAAATGAACAAACACATCGTCACCATCTTCACGCTCAATAAACCCAAATCCCTTTTCTGCATTGAACCATTTTACTCGTCCTTGCATGTTCATTCCATTCCCTTCACTCTTAAAATCAGGGCATTCGCCCCATATTCTGACTATAACGAATGACAAGACTGTAAGTCAAAGAAGACCTGTCGTCTTTTTATTACTCCTTTCGACATTCACATATTAACCTCTACAAAGCGTCAAACAAGAAACCTCTCTCGCTCCTCGATCATACAAAAGGCTTCCAATTTGCCTAACAGTAATTCCTGTCGTATACACATCATCCACGATTAAAACGTGTTGCTCATGAAACATCTCTTCTCCCTGAAAATAAAAAGGATTAACTCCCGATATCCTTTCTTTACGCTTCTTCTTACTTTGTTTTTCCGTTTCTATTCTTCTTAATGATGTACAAAACATTTTGATAGGCAAACAAGAAGCTAGTAACTCCGCTTGATTAAAACCACGCTCGTATTCTCGCTCTTCACTAAGAGGAACCGGAATGGCAACTGAAACATTCGCAAAATATTTTTGAAAAAGACTTCGAAAAGGCTGATGAAAAATATGCACTAATTCAGCATCTCCTCGAAATTTAAACTGTGCTAATATTTCTTTCATCCCTTCATCATACACATGCAACGAACGATTTATGAGAGACGGAAACCCCTGCTCGTTCGTCCACCTTATGCAGTCCATACAAATATCCCCGTTTTTATATTCAGCTGGTACAAGTTCTAAAGGCCGACCACACTCCTTGCAAATATCTCCTATAATATAGGAAAGTTTTTGCTCACATCTATCACATATATACTTTTTATGAAGCTTAACAAAAAAAGTGTACCAACTAATAGCATATGAAATATACTCATCACAAAGTAGACAATGCATCAATCTATCAATCCTTGTTCTTTAGCATTCTTATTCATACTTTGAATATGTTTTTTCGCACGCACCATCGCCTCTGTCTTTCCATAATGAAAATAGATAACATCTCCATGCGGTCCATCAGAGCTTCTGCCAGCACGCCCTGCAATTTGAACGAGAGCACTTTCTGAAAATATTTCTTCCTCAGCTCCTAAAACTGCAACTTGTAAATTTTTAACAGTTACTCCTCGCTCCAAAATCGTCGTTGTAACTAATAAAGGGATTTCTCCTTTTCTGAAAGCTGCTACCTTCTCTTTTCTCGCCGGATCTTCTGCATGCACACCTTCAATTTGATTGTTTAATGATTTTAATAACTGACTAATTTCTTCTACATATCGCACATGAGGAACAAATAGAAAAATGGGGTATCGTTTCGATAAGTACAGATTTAACCATTGTAATAAAGCACGAGGAATTTTTTTACGTATAAGACCCTTTTTCCAATTTCCGCACCACCGAAATATCGGAACTGGCAATGGATGACGATGGTATCGCCCTGAAATAATAACCCCTTTTTGCTTACCACTTCGCAACTTACGCTTCCACTTTTCATCTGGAGTTGCAGTTAAATAAATACGTGCTGCCTTCTCTTTCATCGCTTCGTTTACTGCATACTGCAACATCTTATCTGCATGATACGGAAAAGCATCTATCTCATCTACAATCATGACATGGAACGCCCTATAATAACGTAACAATTGATGTGTAGTTGCAACGATTAACGCCGCATCTTTTTCTCGGTCTAAACTCCCTCCGTATAAAGCAGCTACATTTATATTTGGAAACACTTCTTGTAATCTTGGTGCTAATTCAAGTACAACGTCCGTTCTCGGCGTTGCAATACAAACTCTTTCTCCCTTTTGTAGTGCCTCTGCAATTCCGCGAAACAACATTTCTGTTTTTCCAGCCCCGCACACCGCCCAAATAAAAAATGATTTTTTCTGCTTAACAGCGTCAACGACACTTTGCGCAGCTAACTCCTGACCAGCAGACAAAACGCCTTCCCACTGTAACGGATTCAAATAATTTTCTCCTTGTATTTCAGCAATCCCGCGAACAAGTACAGTACATTCACTTACCCTGCCCATCGTTATACATTTCCGGCAATACGTGCATACTTCATTGCACCTTTTACATAGCAATGATACAAATAGTCGCTGCTCTATATTTCCGCAGCGCTGACACGTATATTTTGAAAACTTCTTAATTACACCTTGCACACAAACGACTTCTCGGTGCTTTTTCAGATGATCCAATTTATTCTGCAAATCTGAAGAGAGTTCTTCTAACAGTAACTGTCTACCAGCTAACATCATCAATAGCCACCTCCAGCACTACTATAAATCCTTCTCTTTATCTCGTAAAAACTCAAAAAAGCCGATAACCTACTTATAAAATAGTAAGCTATCGACTTTATACACGTTTTTTATTCAGTTATAAATCCTAGAATCTACCGTATCCTAAGAAATGTTTCTGGTTGTAGCTACTGCTTAAGCTAGCGTAAGCAATCCCTTTATCACCAGCATGAATCATTTGGTCGTTACCAACGTAAATACCGATGTGAGATGGACCTGCTTTATAAGTACCTTGGAAGAATACTAAATCTCCAGGTTGTGGGCTACTTACTTTAGAAACTGAGTTCCAGTAACCTGCAACGTCTTGACGACCTACACCAAATACGTAAGAAATGAATCCACTACAGTCAAAACCACCGTTTGATGGAGATGCACTCCCCCAAACATATGGTAAACCTAAGTATTGTTGTGCTTTACCAATCACACCATGAGTTGGTGGAGTTGGTGGAGTTGGTGGTGCTGGCTTTTTCTCTTCTTTTTTAGGCTCTTCTTTTTTAGGCTCTTCTTTTTTAGGCTCTTCTTTTTGAGCTTGTCCAGCATTGTTTGCTGGTGCAGCTTCTTGTACTGGCGCTGGCGCAGCTTGTTGTGCTTGTGCTTCTTTAGCAGCTTGTTCTGCTTGTTTTTGAGCAGCAGCTTCTTGTGCAGCTTTTTCTTGCGCTTCTTTTTCAGCGATTTGTTGTAATTTTAATGCCTGTTGTTCAAGCTCTTTCAATTGACCTTCCGTACTTGTCATTGTAGTTACAACTGTATCCATTTTACCACTTAAATCGTTTACTGCTGTTGCTTTTTTCTCTTTTTCAACGTCAAGTTCTTTCTTAGCAGTTTCAATTTGAGCTTGTGCTTCTTTTAATTCTTTTTGTTTTTCTTTTACTGTCTCAACATCTTTTTTCACGTTCGTTTGATCTTCTTGTTGTGTTTTCATGATATCTTCGTCAGATTCCATAATTTTAGACACAGAAGCTAAACGATCAACTAAATCTGCAACGTTTTTAGAGTTTACAAGAACTTCTGTTACAATGTTCGTATTTGGCTGTTCTTGTAGTGCAACTAAACGTTTTCTTAATAACTCTTCACGTTTTGCAATCTTTGTTTGTAGTTCTGCAATATCTTTATTTTTATTTTCGATTAATTGCTCAGTATCAGAAACTTTTTTTGTTGTTTCATCAAGTTTTGAAGCGTTCTCTTGAACAGACTTATCCAAACCTTGGATTGTTTTGTTTAAGTCATTCATTTGTTTTTGTAATTCATCACGTTCTTGTTGTTGTTTATGTAAAGTATCATTTTGTGTGTTAATTTGTGATTTCACGTCAGAAATTTTATCTTCTGCAAATACATTTGGTGTTAGCCCTGAAAACATTAACCCTGCAACTAATGCGCAAGATGCCATTTTTAGCTTTTTCATTTTATTTTTTACACCGCTTTCTTTTTTCATTTTCCGTATATAACCTATTAAAATTTATACCATAATTCGGGAGTTTTTTTGCTAATGTTACGGTTTTGTAAAATAAATGTAATATTACATTTATCTCTATAGCAAAGTATATCTAAATTTGTATATATATGTAGAATTTTAAGAGCCTTACACCGTTTTTTATAGGATTGAAAAAAAACGTAAGGGAACCCCTTACGTTTTGAAAATACTCCAATATGAATGAAATAGAAACGTTACTTCATCCATTTCTCAGCCCAATTTTGGACCTCATCCATAACACTTTCCAACGCTTTCCCTTTATCAGTTACACCGTACTCTATTCTAACTGGTACTTCTGGATAAACATTACGAACTACAATACCTTCGCCTTCTAATTCCTTTAAACGTTCTGACAACATACGATCGCTCATATTCGGTATAATATCTGCGATTTCTCTGAAACGTTTCGGCTCTTCGAGCAAAGATTTAATAATTAAGCCAGTCCATTTCTTACTAAGCATTGTAAAAGCTGACTCAAACTTTGGACATAAACAAGAATTATGCTCCATATGTTTCACCTCTCTTCTATTATAATATAGTTTCTTGTAAAAAGTAAGTAATAAAACTTTCCTCATTATTTAATTTTACATACATTTTACCATTTCCAAATATTAACTTGTCAAATCCCCGTAAAAAAACCCTCTTCAAGTAAGAGAGCTTTTATATCTTTATCACTTCGTATACCAACCTAAACCAAGCGCACCTTCACCTAAATGCGTCCCAATTACAGCTCCGAAATAACTCGTACGAATTGTAACATGAGGGTATATCTCTTCTAATTCTTGTTTCCATTCATTAGCTTCCTCTTCACGATTCGCATGAATAATAACAGCTTCCATAGGCACACCTTTATTTGCCTGCTCATCAAAGATTTCAACGATACGCTTTAACGCTTTTTTACGCGTACGAATTTTTTCGAATGGAATAATTACTTTATCTCTAAAGTATAATACTGGTTTTACTTGTAACAAACTACCGATGAAAGCTTGTGCACTATTTAATCTTCCACCACGTTGTAAATGATGTAAATCATCCACTACAAAATAAGCATCCATCGTTTGCTTCATTTCATCAAAGCGAGCGATAATCTCTTCTGGGGCTTTCCCTTCACTTACTAATTTCGCCCCTTCACGCACGTAAAACCCTTGTACTTCACAACTAATTTCAGAGTCGTACGTATATACATCAATACCATCTACCATCTGTCCAGCTGCCGTTGCTGTTTGATATGTACCACTAATTCCACTGGAAAGGTGAATGCTAATAACTGCATCATATTCTTTAGATAACTCTTCATATAACTCTAAAAACTTTCCAATTGCTGGTTGCGAAGTTTTCGGAAGTTCTTCTTGTTCACGTACTTTTATATAAAAATCATTTGCTGAAACTTCAGCCTCTTCTTGATAAGATTCCGTTCCAAACACAACGTTTAATGGAATCATATATATATTGAGTTCGTCACGAATATGCTTCGGTATATATGCTGTACTATCGGTAACAATAGCTGTTTTCATTTTCGTACCTGCCTTATAAAAAATTTTTATCCCCTAATTTTACACGAAAACTAGAAAAGGTGCATCCATACATAAAAATGCCGGCTAGAAACTACAATCACTCGCTCGACAAATTACAACAAAAAGATAAAATACTCACCAAAAATTTCAACATATTTGTAAAAAATGTTTGAATATAAAAACGCTCGCTTTTAAAATGTAAAGTACTAGTTATTTTGAAAGATAGGGGCGTATACCATTGTTATTACAATATTTAACAATAAAAGGCTATGGAGAGCACGAAATTGTGATTCAAAAATCAAGATTCATTTGCTATGTGAATCGCGCCACAACGGAAGAGGAAGCTCAAGCATTTATACAAAAAATAAAAAAACAGCATTGGAATGCAACACATAATTGTTCCGCATATTTAATCGGTGAACAAGATCAAATTCAAAAGGCAAACGATGACGGCGAACCGAGCGGCACAGCTGGTGTACCTATGTTAGAGGTATTAAAAAAGCGAGGTCTAAAAGATACTGTCGTCGTCGTTACGCGCTATTTTGGCGGTATTAAACTTGGTGCTGGCGGATTAATTCGTGCATATGGAAAGTGTACAAGTGAAGGTCTTAATCACGTAGGCGTTGTTGAGCGAAAACTAATGCGCGTTATGGAAACAGAAATTGATTACACATTGCTTGGCAAAGTTGAAAATGAATTACGTAATTCAGAATATAACATTAAAGATATACATTATCTAGAAAACGTCACATTCGATGCGTATGTAGAAGAAAATCGAAAACAAACATTTACAGATTGGATGATTGAATTAACAAACGGGAAGTGTACAATTAAAGAAGGAGATATGTTGTACTTAGAACAAGACGTTATCTAAGAATAGCTAACGTATCGCCTTTAAAGATTAATGTAGTGAATTAATTCCCTACAAATGAATAAGGAGATTATATATGGAAGAACGTTATTATCATCTCCAAAATAGCAGAATAAAAAAGAAACGTAGAAGAAAGTTTTTCTTCTTTCTTATTTTCGCATTTTTATTTGGTAGCGTAGGACTTTATATGTTAAATTCCTACACTTCTCTCATGGGGATGTACAGTGGATTTAGCCGTGAAAAATCTAAATTACGAGCAGAAGATGTGGAAATCACAAAAAAACCTTTCACAATACTAATTATGGGTATTGAGGATTACGCAACAGATGGTCAAAACGGCCGAACAGATTCACTCATGTTCGCGACAGTTAATCCAAACTCAAAAAAGGTTTCACTTATGAGTATCCCACGCGATTCTCGTGTTAAGATTGTTGGCAAAAATAAAGAAGACAAAATTAACGCTGCCCATGCTTACGGTGGAGAAAAAATGGCAATCGACACCGTCGAAGAGTTTTTAAAAGTTCCTGTTGATCATTATATTAAAATTGATTTCCAAGGATTTAAAGGTATCGTTGATGCTGTTGACGGTATTACCGTTGATGTCCCCTTCGATTTCTGGGAACGCTCTGACGTGGATTACTATAAAAAAATCCAATTTAAACAAGGTCAACAGAACTTAAATGGTGAAGAAGCACTCGCATACGTCCGTATGCGAAAGCAAGATCCTAACGGTGATTATGGTCGAGCTGCTAGACAAAGACAAGTACTGGCTGCTGTTGCCCAAAAGCTAAACTCTGCTTCTACCGTATTTAAAATTAAAGATTTAACAAAGGTAGTTGGAAAATATATAAAAACCGATATTCCTATTTCAGACGGACTTGCTCTTTACAATAAAATCTCTGGATTCGACCCTTCTACAATACAAACGTTAAAACTTGAAGGAGAAGACAGAAAAATTGGCGGTATTTATTACTTCCTTCCAGATCCAATCAGTGTAGAGACTGTACGTAACGAAATTGAAAAGGAAATAGGAGAAAAAGCAAAAGTTCCAACAGAGACTACGAAAAATGAGAATACAAATTCCGATTCAAATTCTAACTCCAGTGCAAAAGCAAAGAAGGAGCCGAGTGAGAACAAAACACCACCGCCGCCTCCTCCCCCTTCTACAAATGCTCATGCAGAGTGGATTATGAGGAATCATGAATAAAAAAAGAGCCAAATCGTATACGATTTGGCTCTTTTTATTTCACGCAATTGTTGTTACTTCTTAAAGTGTTGTAAAATCGCTTCTACAATACGCTCAGATGCACGACCATCGCCGTAAGGGTTAGATGCTTTCGTCATCTTATCATGAGCTTCTTTATCAGATAACAACTCATCAGCAAGACCAAAGATTGTCTCTTCATCCGTTCCTGCTAATTTCAGCGTACCTGCTTCGATACCTTCTGGGCGTTCCGTCGTATCACGAAGGACAAGGACTGGCACACCTAGTGATGGTGCTTCCTCTTGTACACCACCAGAATCAGTTAACATTAAGTATGAACGAGCTGCAACATTGTGGAAATCAATTACATCTAACGGCTCAATTAAATGAATACGGCTATGCTCGCCTAAAATATCATTCGCTATTTCGCGAACAACAGGATTCATATGAACAGGGTATACAACTTGTACATCTTCGTGCTTATCAACAAGACGCTTAATTGCACGGAACATATTGCGCATTGGTTCTCCTAAATTTTCACGACGGTGTGCTGTCATAAGTACAAGACGATCATTTCCAAGTTTCTCTAACACCGAATGGCTATAAGTTTCTTTTACAGTTGTCTTCAGTGCATCGATCGCTGTATTTCCTGTTACGAAAATGCGTGACTCATCTTTATTTTCTTTTTGTAAGTTCGTTGCTGATTTTGTAGTAGGTGAGAAATGAAGATCCGCCATTACACCTGTTAGTTGGCGATTCATCTCTTCTGGATATGGAGAATACTTATCCCATGTACGAAGTCCTGCTTCAACATGTCCTACTGGAATTTGATTATAAAAAGCAGCTAAGCTTGCAATAAATGTCGTCGTTGTATCACCATGCACAAGTACGATATCAGGCTTCGCTTCTTTCATTACTTTATCTAAACCTTCTAAACCACGTGTTGTAATATCGATTAACGTTTGACGATCTTTCATGATATTCAAATCGAAATCTGGCGTAATTCCAAAGATATTTAATACTTGATCTAACATTTGACGGTGTTGTGCTGTTACAGTCACAATTGATTCAATCTTTTCTGGGTGCTTTTGCAACTCTAATACAAGAGGTGCCATTTTAATTGCTTCTGGTCGTGTCCCGAAAATTGTCATTACTTTTAAACGTTCAGTCATTTCATTGCCTCTTTTCTTTCACTAGTTAAAACTTCTATTATCGCATATAAAAATATGCATGTGAAAATACACTTTTTAACGCACCTGAGAAACATTACTATTACAGGCGCCTTTTCGCCCAACTGAGTAATAATCTAATCCATGCTTCTCGGCATCCCCATTAGTATAACAATTTCTCCCATCAAATAGAATAGGTTCCCTCATAAGCTGTGCATACTTTTCTAGCGGATAATTTCGAATTGATTCCCATTCTGTTACGATAAAAACTGCATGCGCCTCTCTAATCGATTCATCTATACACTCAGTGTATCGTATCGTATTTCCAAATAAACTTCTTACATTTTGAATAGCTTGCGGGTCATATAAAACCACATCCGCACCTATATTAATTAATTCTTCTATTATAATAAGAGATGACGCTTCCCTAATATCGTCAGTATTCGGTTTGAATGCTGCACCAAGAACCGCAATTCGCTTCTTCTTCATATCTATAATTTTCTTCGCTTTTTCAACTAACAACAACTGTTGTTTATTATTCACTTCAATGACTGCTTTCAACAAGCGAAAATCATGAGAAACATTCCCTGCAATTTGCACAAGTGCTTTCGTATCTTTTGGAAAACAAGATCCTCCATATCCGATGCCTGCATTTAAAAAAGATGCACCAATTCTCTTATCCATCCCCATCCCTGTAGCTACATCTACTATATCTGCACCCACTTGCTCACATATATTAGAAATTTCATTAATAAAACTAATCTTCGTAGCTAAAAAAGCATTAGATGCATATTTAATCATCTCAGCACTTCGAATATCTGTAATATACGTTTGTAAGCTTAATTTACTGTACAAATTCTCTACTTTCCTTGCAGCTTCTTCACTACATGCTCCAATTACGATACGATCACCATGAAAAAAATCATAAATACCAGAACCTTCTCTTAAAAACTCTGGATTCGATACAATATATAATTCATGTCTACCTTGTAGTTTATCCTCAATCCATTCTCTCATTACATCATTTGTCCCTACAGGAACCGTACTTTTCGTAACAACAATAATATCGTTATTCACATATATTCCAATATCATCACAAGCGCTACGAATATACGTTAAATCTGCTGTTCCATCTAATAAAGATGGCGTTCCAACTGCAATAAATATAAACTCTACATCATTAAATGCCGTTGATTTACTTGCTGTAAAAGTTAAATGATTATTCTCGTATGCTTCATTTATTAATTCACTTAATCCACATTCATAAATAGGTAACTCGCCTTGTTTAATCCGTTCAATTTTTTCACTATTTATATCGAAACATGTGACTGAATGTCCCAATCTCGCCAATCCTACTCCCGTAATCAATCCAACATATCCGGTACCTATTATCGTAATTTTCATTTTCCTTTCGCACAGGAATATACATAAGAAAATATACGAATACACAGAATTCTCCCTGTGCTTCCCCCTCTCACACTAAAAATGAGAAAACTCTTTCACTTCTTTATTATATGAATTGTTTTTTTATTATTTTTTAAGATTTTGTAAAGTTAAATGATGCAATATATACAAAATGTAAATTCCCACATTTTAACACGGAACTTACTCAATTTTACGTGCAACACTTATAATACTGAAACAAAAGTCATCGCTATATGAGAGGGAAGTACAATGTCACATTACAAGCCACAATATGAGATCAACCTTCTCTAAGGACACAACATTCCATATCCAATTGTCATATATTCTATTCACTCCCCTTTACAGCCGAAAGAAAAAAAGATTGAATTCTAATCTTTTTGTGATACCATATGTTATGAGCCTGTAAATAAACATCATAATTTTCAGATAAATACAATTAGAAAAATTACGTTAAACTATAAAGGGTGGGGTATTAATGGACTCACAAGTGATTTATGCCATTTTGGCATCTTTCATCACTGTACTCGTCGTTACTCCTTTAGTTATTAAATTAGCTTTCAAAATAGGAGCAACAGACAAGCCAAATGCGCGTAAAGTACACCAAAAAATTATGCCTCGTCTTGGCGGGTTAGCAATTTTCATCGGTGTAGCCGTAGGATTTGTTGTCGGTGGATTGTACGAACAAAGAATGTTATCGATAACTTTAGGTGCTATCATCATTGTTATCATCGGGATTTTAGATGATATGTACGAACTATCTGCGAAGGTAAAATTCGGTGGACAACTATTAGTTGCCATCATGATTGTAAAAAGTGGATTATTAGTGCAAGTATTATATATTCCAATTCTTGGAGATACTGAACTCGGATGGCTTGCTTATCCAATTACTGTATTTTGGATTGTAGGTATTACAAATGCCATCAACTTAATTGATGGATTAGATGGATTATCCGCAGGGATTTCATCTATCGTACTTGCAACGCTAGCATATATGGCCTTCACTAGCCCATGGGGTACTGGAGCAGCTATTATATTACCTCTAGCACTGATTACATTAGCAAGTACAATTGGATTTTTATTCTACAACTTCCATCCAGCAAAAATTTTCATGGGAGATACAGGAGCACTATTTTTAGGATACTGTATTTCTGTTATATCGTTACTTGGATTATACAAAAGCGTAACGTTATTCAGTTTTATCGTTCCAATCATCATTTTAGGTGTACCTATATTCGATACGACATTTGCAATTATCCGCCGTATCGTAAATAAAAAGCCTATTTCAGCACCTGATAAATCGCATTTACATCACCGTTTGCTTGCAATGGGATTCTCTCATCGTAAAACGGTACTAATTATTTACGCATTGGGTATTTTCTTTAGTGTAAATGCAATTATTTTCAGTAGTGCAACATTATGGTTATCCATTATTCTTCTTTTCATTTTAATCTTCTTTACAGAAATAATTGCTGAAGTAATCGGTCTTGTACACGAACGTTACAAACCAATTATTTCCTTCTATAAAAAAGTGAAAAAACGCGAAGACTAATTGTAGTATAGCCTTTACTATTATGAAATATTCAAATAGCATCCTCTTTTCATAAGAGGATGCTATTTTTTATTTTTTAATCCTTATTCCCCATTTCCAAAATATAGATTGTTTGAGAGTGCCTCTATTGGAGAAAGATATACGTATAACGAAAAAAGTATCAAATTTTCATTTTTACATCTTGATTGTCAAACTGAGGGTGAATGTTATGATCAAGCGATTACTTCAATGTATAATTTTATTTTTAACTATTACTATGTACGCATCATCGAATACAAAAGCAACTACAGACATTCAAGTAAAAGATTACCAAAGTATTCAAACTACCTCTCCTACAACAAAAATTGCGTACTTAACATTTGATGACGGACCAAATAAATACACACCACAAATTTTAAATATTTTAAAAGAGAAGAACGGAAAAGCAACTTTCTTCGTTATTGGCGGAAAGGTGCCACATTATAAAAAAACGATGGAGCGATTGATTAAAGATGGACATTATATCGGTCTCCATAGTATGTCGCATGATGTAAAACGTCTTTATACTGGCGATCCATCTGTTTTAATTGCAGAAATGGAGCAAACCCAAAACATTGTCCAGCAAGTTACACATTTAAATACACATCTCGTTCGGGTCCCATACGGTAGCATGCCTTACTTAAAAAAGAATTACCGTGATGCACTCGTATCTGCCCAGTATAAAATGTGGGATTGGACAATTGATACATATGACTGGAAAAGCTATGATAATCCTTCCGCAATACTAGAAAGGGTACGAAATCAAAGCGATGAACAAGTAGAGGTTATTTTAATGCATGATTCTAGTGTCACAGTGCAAATACTCCCAAAAGTAATTGATTATTTACACTCACAAGGATATAAACTACTTCCCTACAATCCATCTTCCCATCTCGAAGTGAATTTTTGGAAAGACACAAGATTGTAACAGCTTTAGTGCCTATGTACTAAAGCTGTTTTATTTTTCTCTTCCCACACTTCTCATTTTTGTGTAGAATTTTAAATAGTGATGAAGTTTCGAGGTGAATAGAAATGAAACGAATAGATCTCATTTTTAACGCAATACAAAAAGGGAATTATACAGAAGGTATAACAGCATCAGAACTCGCTACACTTCTACAGCTAGACCGTGCAAATGTTAGTAGCGATTTAAACAAGCTTGTGAAAGATAATCGTTTATTAAAAACGAGTACACGCCCTGTCCGTTTTTATATAGAAACGAACACTTCATTGGAAACGCATTCAACAAAGGGCACTTCATTAGATACATTTGCTATTGAAAATACAAGCCTAAAAATTGCAATTGAAAAAGCAAAAGCTTCTATTCTCTATCCTCCAAACGGTATGCATACTTTACTACTTGGAGAAACAGGTGTCGGAAAATCGATGTTCGCTTCTTTAATGCACGAATACGCAATTGAAGTGGAACAACTTCCAAAAGATGCACCTTTTATCGTCTTTAACTGTGCTGATTATGCAAACAATCCACAACTACTACTTGGACAGTTATTTGGGATAAAAAAAGGAGCTTACACAGGTGCCAGTGATCAAAAAGGGTTAATTGAAAAAGCACATGAAGGAATCCTCTTCTTAGATGAAGTACATCGCCTTCCTCCAGAAGGACAAGAGATGCTCTTCACATTTATTGATCGCGGAGTATACCGCCGCCTTGGAGAAACGGAAAATGAACGTAAGGCACGAGTGTTGATTATTACTGCAACAACCGAAGAACCAAATTCATTTTTATTAAAAACATTTACAAGACGTATTCCGATGACCGTTACGCTTCCACCACTTCGTGAGCGAACACATAAAGAACGGTTTGCTTTACTGCAACTATTTTTCACAAATGAAGCAATTCGTCTAAGGAAAGAGATTCATGTTAGTCCAAATACAATGCGTGCTTTCGTCTTTTACAATTGTCCAAATAACATCGGTCAATTGAAAACGGACGTACAAATTGCCTGTGCGAAAGCTTATTCTGATTTCGTAACAAAAAAACGTGATTCTGTCTGTGTTTCAAGTACAGATTTACCCTGGTATATGAAAGAAGGATTATTTATTGAAAGAAAGAGCCGTCATCTATATCAAATACCAAATGAAACATTTGTATTTACAGGTGATGAAGGTTGGAGTAAACATACAATAAAACCCGAAGGAAGTCGCTCTTCTATTTACGATTATATTGATTATAAATATGAAGAACTTCAAGCACGCGGCATTGAAGAGGAAGAATTAGAATTACTAATAGAAAATGATATTCAAAGCTTTTTCGTCCAATACTTTAACCAAATATCTAAAAAAACAAGTCATGAAAATGTTTTCAAAATTGTGGATCGTAATATCGTTTCCGTATGTGAAAAAATTGCGGAACTAGCTGAAAAATATTTATCTAAAACTTTCGATGAAAAAGTATTTCTCGCTTTAAGTTTACATGTACAGACAACTCTACAACGTTTACAGGGCGGGAAACAAATTCACCACCCACAATTAAATCAAATTCGTACGAAATATAAAGAAGCTTTTTCCGTAGCTATGCAATGTATTCAGCTATTAGAAGAAGAATTACAAATAACAATACCTATTGATGAAGCTGGCTTTTTAACAATGTTCTTCGTTGTTGATCCAATTCCTGCCTCACAAACAGAAGTAAAAGTATTAATATTAGCACACGGTAATGGCATCGCAACAGAAATGGCAAACGTTGCAAACGAACTTCTCGGTATTGATGAAGTAACTGGTATCGATATGCCCTTGCATGAATCACCAAAAGACTTCTTAGAGCGTGTTAAAGTGTATATGAAAACACTTCAAAATGTAAACGGGCTTCTTTTACTTGTTGATATGGGATCTCTCGCTTATATTGGTGATATATTAGAAACTGAATTCAAAATCCCTGTACGTGTTCTTTCCATGACGAGTACACCACACGCACTAGAAGCAGCTCGAAAAGCTCAGCTTGGCTATTCATTAGATGCACTATACGAAACAGTTAAGAACTTAACGCCGTTCTATTTAAACGTACAGGAAGAAAAGAAAAAGCCACTATCGCCAATGAAATCTGTGATTTTAACAGCTTGTTTAACCGGCGAAGGAAGTGCTTTAGCAATTCAAAAAATGTTAGAGAACTATTTACGCTTTGATAAAGACTTAATTGAAATTATTCCGATTAGCATCGTTCATGAAAAAGATTTAACGAAAATGATCGAGAACATAAAAAAAGAGCGTAATATCATTTGTATCGTCACGAATTTCGATATACAAATACCTTGCTTAACATATCATTTCCAAGACATTGTGAACTACACAGCTATTCAACCAATTCAAGAATTGATTACGTATGAAGAAACATATGCAAAAATGGCTGATATTCTTGAACAACAAATGCAGCGTAACGATGGAGCATTACTTATTAAAACAATTCGTTATGCATTAAATACAATTCAAGAATTGATTTCTTTACAGCTAACTCCCGACAGTTTAATGGGTGTGATTTTGCATATGAGCTGCATGGTTGACCGTCTTCAAAAAGGTGAAAGTCTCCTCCCTCATCCTGATAAAGAGAAACGAAGACAAGATGAGTACTGGATGTATATGAAAGTGAAAAAAGCATTGCAACCTATTGAAAATACATTTGAAATACAAATCCCAGATGACGAAGTATTTTATATAATGGACTTCTTCATTAAAAATCAGCCTGTAAAAAATTAAACTAGGCGATATTGTAGCACTCTATATAATTAGAAAAGGCTGTTCCAAAATGTTTTTTGGACAGCCTTTTCGCTTACTTCTTTACTTCCCTTATTCTCCCCCTTATTTCTCCCTTTTTATTAGATTTCGTATTAACATTTACATATACATTTGCTTGCATTATTTCTTGAAACAAGCTGTCAAATGCTCTCCCCTGTAAAGGCCCTTCAAAATCCTCTACTCTAGCTACACCAGTAACGACTCCTTCATTCACACTAATTCCTTGCTCTAACGGACCAAACAAACTTAAAACAACTGGACCAATTTGATTCGCTTTTCCTAAATGAATTTGGCATGACGTGATTTTTTTTATATTTTTTAATATGACCCGATATTGCAACTTCTTTAAATCTTCACTAAAAATGAGCTCTGTTACACCGTAAGCTTCTGTATTTACAGGAGGTACTTCCCTCTTCCCTGTTAACCTAGCAAAGAAATGTGTTGTCATACGGGCATTCTCCTCATATAAATTTCCCAGCACTACTTCTACTACTTTATGGTTTAGACATAATCATTTATGACTTTTTCAAATTTTAATTACGAAGAAAAGATTCACACAATCTTTACATTAAAATCGTTTCTTTTGCTTTACTCCCTCTTGTATAATGCACTTAGAAAAACAGTCTAGGAGGAAATTTTGAAAAATAATAACTACTCTTTCCAATCATTAATAGAGATTTTTCTCGTATCATTTAAATTAGGACTTACTTCATTTGGTGGTCCCGTCGCCCATCTTGGTTATTTTCATCATGAATACGTGCAAAAAAGAAAATGGATGGATGAACGAAGTTACGGAGACTTAGTAGCGCTATGTCAATTCCTTCCTGGCCCTGCTAGCAGCCAAGTCGGTATGGGAGTTGGCTTATTACGCGGCGGATTATTAGGAGCCATTATTTCATGGATCGGATTCACTCTCCCATCTGTGCTCGTTTTAGTTTTCTTCGCTTCATGTCTTAACCAATTCGAGCTTGGAAGTACTGGCTGGATTCACGGACTGAAACTTGTAGCGGTCGCAATTGTCGCTCATGCAATATGGGGAATGGCTCAAAAGTTAACACCAGACCGAAACCGTGCAACAATCGCAATTGCAACTGCCGCAATCGCCCTATTATGGCCAAGTAGCTGGACACAAGTAATTCTCATTATAGTATCTGGTTTCATCGGTTGGTTTTTATATCGTGACCGGCCAGTTAGCCAAGCTCATAAAATAAACGTACCTATTTCAAAAATGGTAGCCATATCTTGTCTCGTCTTATTCTTCGGACTATTAATACTGTTACCGATGTTACGACCATACTCTTATTTCATCTCTTTATTTGACAGCTTCTATCGCTCTGGTGCACTTGTATTTGGCGGAGGGCATGTCGTACTTCCTCTTCTTGAAAGTGAGTTTGTACAAAACGGGATGATGACAAAAGAACAATTTCTTGCTGGATACGGATTAACACAAGCAGTGCCAGGGCCACTATTTACATTCGCTTCTTATATAGGAGCAGTGCTAAATGGAACCGCCGGAGCAGTTGTTGCAACGATCGCTATCTTTCTTCCTGCCTTCCTGCTCGTTGTTGGCGTTTTACCATTTTGGGACAGTGTAAGGAGAGTATCTTACATACAAGGTGCACTACTTGGAGTAAACGCAGCCGTTGTCGGCGTTTTACTTGCAGCTTTTTATGATCCAATTTGGACGAGTACAATTATGAATTCTGTAGATTTCGTTTTTGCTTCTCTTCTATTTTGCTTACTCGCTTTTTGGAAAACACCACCTTGGATTATCGTTATAATCGGGGCCTTCGGTGGATATGTTCTATCCATTTTGTAAGCACAAAAAACGACGGCCCCATTTAGCCGTCGTTTTCCTATTAAAACTTCACAAGCTCCATTCCCTCAGGCAGCTCACTCTCCGTTAAAATACGCAACTCTTTCACGCGATCCATTACGTAAGAAGAACGTTTCACAAGCTCTGGGTCAATATAAGCTGGATGCACCATAATTTCTACCGTTTGCTCGTCCTGCACTCTTTCCTTTAACTTCACAAAGTAATCTTCCGTCACACCGTCAGCGTAAAAGTCACTGTAAAACACATCTGAAAATGGGCGCACCGCTCGCTCTTCTTCACAACGACGAATTGGAACATTATATTTACTTGCTAATCTCTCAAGAACGTCGTGTAAAAGCGGTAATCCATGCACGTGATGATGACTATCTAAATGAGTTGGTGTTAATCCGTAAGATAAAAACTTCTCAATTTGAGCAGTCCATTCTTTTTCTACCTCTTCTGGATTTATATTTCCTTCCCATACAACACTTTGTTTATGAAAAAATCCATCGCTACTTACAAGTGATGGAACGTCTTTAAGAAGCGGTTCTCCTGCCGTTAATACGAGATGAACTCCTATCCCTAACGTTTTATACTCTTTCGCTAAGCGTACGGCATGCTCTGTCCCTGGCATATTCATCATTATCGTCGTTGAATTTACAATCCCGTTTTTATGTCCATCAATAATTCCGTAATTTGTACCTTCCGTAAGACCGAAATCATCTGCATTTACAATTAGTTTAATCATCGCAATACCTCCTACTAGAATTAAAAAAAGCGGGCTAAACAGCGCCGCTTCTTATTTCTCTATCTTCTTAAAGAATTGTGGAAGATGTTCTTTATGTGCTTCCAACATTTCATCTAAAATTTGTTTTGCAACTTTATCTGATGGTACAAGTGGGTTAATTGTCATAGCAAGCAGCGCCTTATGATAATCCCCTGTAACAGCAGCTTCAATTGTTGTGCGCTCAAATGATTTAATTTGCTGTACTAAACCACGAACTGGTACTGGAAGATCTCCGACCGCAATTGGTTTTGGACCTTCTTTCGTAATAATACAGTTCACTTCAACAGCCGAATCATGTGGCAAGCTTGCAATTGTTCCGTTGTTTCGTGTATTAACAGGCTGGATATCACCTTTATTATTGTAAATAGACGTAATTAAGCTACATGCTGCGTCACTATAATAAGCTCCGCCGCGCTTTTCTAATTGTGGTGGCTTAATATCTAAATTCGGGTCTTTATATAGCTCGAATAAATCATCTTCTAATTGTTTTACTACTTCTGCACGTGTACCTTTTTCAATCGAAGCTGTTTTCTCTTCTTCCAACATTTCACGTGTTTTATAGTAGTAACGATGATATGGACACGGAATTGCACGAAGACCGCGAATAAAGTCTGGCTCCCAGTTAAGCGCAGCAATGTTTTCCATCGTAATTTGCTTTTCTGGATCTGTTACAAGTTCTAATACACGATCCATTACGCTTACGCCATCCAAGTATACATCTAATCCGTATACCATATGATTTAAACCAGCGAAATCAACGTGTACCCGGCTTGCATCTACTTCAAGTAATCTTGCAAGACCCATACGAATTCCGATTGGAACGTTACATAGACCAACTACTCGTTGAATGTTCGTGTAGCGAAGTACAGCTTCTGTTACCATACCAGCCGGATTCGCAAAGTTAATTAACCATGCATTCGGACAAAGTTCCTCCATGTCCTTACAAATATCTAAAATAACAGGAATCGTTCTCAGCGCTTTGAACAAACCACCAGGACCATTCGTTTCCTGACCAATTACATCATATTTTAATGGAATTGCTTCATCTTTTGCACGTGCTTCTAACAAACCAACGCGAAGCTGCGTTGTTACGAAGTCAGCACCTTTTAATGCCTCACGGCGATCAAGTGTTAAATGAATATCAATTGGTAAACCTGATTTTTTCACCATACGTTTCGCTAAGTCACCAACGATTTCTAACTTCTCTTTTCCTGCCTCAATATCTACTAACCAAATTTCACGAACAGGAAGCTCGTCATAACGTTTAATAAATCCTTCAATTAACTCTGGTGTATAACTAGAGCCACCGCCGATTGTAGCAATTTTAATTCCAGTCATGCTTTATTCCCCTTTCGCTTCTAGCTTTTTATAAAGGTCAATAAATTCTGCCGCTAATTCTTTTACCGTAATAGAATTCATTAAATGATCTTGCGCATGAATTAAAAGAACACTAATCTCTGTTTTTTCCCCTCTTGCTTCTGATTGTATGAGCTCTGTTTGGAAATGATGCGCTTCATTAATCGCTTCTTTCGCCTTTACCATCGCTTCATCAGCTTCTGCCATTTTCCCCTGTTTGGCAAATTGAAGTGCCTCCATTGCAAAGCTTCGTGCATTACCACTATTTAAAATCAATTGGAATGGAATTTGTTCTGCTGTAGTCATCATAATTACCGCCCTCTCTATTATGGTTCAACCGATTTAAATACCCCTTCAGTTTGAACATTTCTATTAAATTATTATTTTATTAATGATAGTTTGGTGTTCTTGTAGATGGGTCTCATCTTTCTGAACATGATATAAAAGTTAGTTGTTCTGACGAGCTATAAAAACTCGTCAGAACAACACTTTTTAAAGTGATACTGAATTGTCGTTTCCTTTTGTTTCAGCTTTCGCAGCTTGTACATACGTACGGTCACACATTAATACGAATGGATAGTAAATAACTACCGCGATTGCAAAGTTTACTAGCTGCAATGCAGCACCAGCAATACTTCCACCTGCTACAAGATAACCACTAAAGATTGGTGGCATTGTCCATGGAACTAAAGCAACTGTTTTTGGCACCCATCCTAAGGAAATTGCTGTATAAGAAGTAATAACTAATACAACTGGTGTAAGTACGAATGGAATGATTAACGCTGGGTTTAATACAATTGGTGTACCGAAAATAACTGGTTCGTTAATATTGAAGAAACCAGGACCGATAGATACGCGACCTACACCACGAAGTTGCGCACTCTTTGCAACAAGCATTACTGCTACTAAAAATGCTAATGTTGCACCTGATCCACCGATGTATACGTATACATCAAAGAATGGCTTTGTGAAAATGTGCGGTACATCATATGCAGACATACCATCGTTAAATAATTTAATGTTCTTTTCTAGTGCTGGTAAATAGATTGGGTCGATAATACCACCAATAATATTAGGGCCATGTAATCCGAAGAACCATAATACGTGAATAAGTAGAGCAACAATAATTGCACTTGGTAATGTACCTGCTAAACCTTGTAATGGTAATTGAATTGTTTCAAATACGATTTTATGAATACTTGTTCCCGCTAATTTCACAGCTAATTGAATACTTGCTGTTGCGATTAAAATAACAAATGCTGGTACTAATGCTGCAAAGGATTTCATTACTGCTGGTGGAACACCATCTGGCATCTTAATTGTAATATCCCTTTGAACAAAGAACCTGAATACCTCGGTTACAAGAAGAGCTACAATGATAGAAACGAATAAACCTTGTGATCCTGTCCAAGCTAAATCAATACCGCCTTCTTTTGGCGTTGTCGGAGATATAATAATTAATGCACCGAATGTAATAATTGCTGCTGACAACGCGTCTACACCGTAAGATTTCGCTAAATTATAACTTATCCCAACTGCGGCTATGAGGGCTAATATTGCAAAGGACCCTGTCCACATACCACCGCCGATATCTTTCCAAACATCCCCAAATGCACCCTTCATAAGTTTTTGGAATGCATCAACCGGTAGATTATTTATAAGTACTGCAAACGATCCAACTAAAATAAGAGGCATAACTGCGATAAAACCATCACGGATTGCAACTAAATGACGCTGCGATCCGATTCTTCCTGCGACTGGAACTAAATATTTCTCCATAAATGCAATAAATTTTTGCATTTCGCTTCCCCCCTAATTATTTTTTTAGTGTTAATGCGTGATCTAAAACTGCTTCTCCATTCATCATGCCGTAGTGCATTGGGTTAATAACATCGACTCCAACGTTTTTCTCATCGGCAAGCGTTTTCATTGTAGAAAGCATGTAACGAACTTGCGGTCCTAATAATAGTACGTCTGCTTGATCGATATTGTTTTTTACTGCATCCCCAGATACAGCCCAAATCTTACCTTCTAGACCACGAGCTTTTGCAGCCGCTTCCATTTTTGTAACTAGTAAACTTGTAGACATCCCTGCTGAACAACATAATAAAATATTCATTTATAAATCCCCCTTGTGTTGTATAAAAAATTTATGTTTTTTATTTTTCTTTACGCTATTTATTAATGCAATTACCGTGCCAACTTTTCAAAACGCCTAAAATCAGCGTTTTTTCGAGTGATTTCTTTGTGTGTTACCGCTTTCAATCAGTGTGTCCCCAAAAAAACACACAGTGTGTTATAAAACACCTCACTTTTAACACATAACTGTATGAAAATAGATTAGTGTTTAGTTGTCTAGTTGTGTTTAAAACAAAAAAACACTAATTTTTTTAAAAGTGTGAAAATATAGTACCAAAAAATATAATATTTCAACTCAAATCAAAACAAATACCTATTCAAGACACTCGTCTAGTTATTGTCCAGTCAAACTCTATTAAATTACATAGAATAGAATAAAATAAAGTATTTTGAAAGGGGATTCCAATGCCAAAGCATAGAAAAAAGAATAGAATGAAGATTTATAGAATACAGGTTCAAAATAAATGGTATAAACATGAAGAAGGTTCTGAATTAGATTCAAACACGTATAAACTAGACAAACAGGACACTGAAGATACGCCAGACGAGCAAGATAAGCAAGATAAACAAGACAAGCAAGATAAACAAGACAAGCAAGATAAACAAGACAAACAAGATAAGCAAGACAAACAAGATAAGCAAGACAAACAAGATAAGCAAGATAAACAAGACAAACCAGGTAAACCAGGTAAACCAGACAAGCAAGATAAACAAGATAAACAAGACAAACCAGGTAAACCAGATAAACAAGACAAGCAAGATAAACAAGACAAGCAAGACAAGCAAGATAAACAAGACAAGCAAGATAAACAAGACAAGCAAGACAAGCAAGACAAGCAAGACAAGCAAGATAAACAAGACAAGCAAGATAAACAAGACAAGCAAGATAAACAAGACAAGCAAGATAAACACGATAAGCAAGACAAACCAGATAAACAGGACAAACCAGATAAACAGGACGAAGACGATAAACAAGTACAATCGGAAAATGTAATAATAGTACCCACAGATTCGCACAGCTTAGATGTATGGGATGAAATTTCGCTAAAAGAAATACAAGCTGGCGAACATACAAGTTTATTTGAAAAAAAAAGTAATTATCAAAACATTAACTTACTCCAAGTAAGCGATATTCGTTTATATTTGGATAAACAACTACAATTTAGTTCCGTTGATGAGCAAATCTATCATGAAGCACTAGTTCATCCGATTATGTCAAAGGTAATAGATCCAAAGCGTGTTCTCATATTAGGCGGTGGCGATGGTCTTGCTTTAAGAGAGGTTTTAAAATATGAAACGGTTCTTCATGTAGACCTCGTCGACTTAGATGAAGAAATGATTAAGATGGCTCGCAATGTTCCAGAATTAGTTGCTTTAAACAAACGCGCATTTTTTGATGATCGTGCAAATGTACATGTATGTGACGCAAAAGAATTCCTAAAATCTCCTTCCTCTTTATATGATGTAATTATTATTGATTTTCCGGATCCAGCGACAGAAGTATTAAGCACTTTATATACAAGTGAACTCTTTGCCCTTATAGCTACGTTCCTAACAGAGGATGGCGCATTTGTTTGCCAATCTAATTCACCTGCTGATGCACCTCTTGTATATTGGAGTATCGGTAATACAATTGAAAATGCCGGATTAACTGTAAAAAACTATCATATAATTGTTCCTTCTTTCGAAACTGACTGGGGATTTCATATTGCTGCTAACTCTTCACATGTACTCAATCAAATTGAACAACTATACGTAGTACCAACTCCTCGCACATTACCGTCTCTTCTTGCTCCTTTATTTCAATTTAAAGAAGAACATTTAGATCACCGTAACAATGCCGTTTTAAATTTAGAATCTGACCTTACCCTACATCATTGCTATCAACAAGAAATGCAATTTTGATGATATTTTAACAAAGGGGGTACAAGTAGATGGACTATTCTACATTTGGTCGGCATATAATAGTAGATTTATGGGGCGTGGACTTTTCTCTATTAAATGATATTCATTTTTTAGAACATCATTTAGTTTCCGCTGCGAATCGCTCTGGTGCCCACGTTTTAAATGTAAGTAAAAAGGAATTCCACCCATATGGAGTTACAGTATTAATTTTATTATCAGAAAGCCATCTCTCTATTCACACTTATCCTGAAAAGAAATTTGCAGCAATTGATTGTTATACTTGCGGCACATCTGTCGATCCTCAAAAAGCCATTGATTCTATACTAAGCGTATTAAAACCAGAACGTATGCATATAAAAAAATTAATTCGTGGTGTAGGAGAATTTATTACTATCGATTAATTCTCATCCATATTTATCCACAAATAAGGAGGTTTGTTAATATAAAAATACCATCAGTGGAACTTATAACACTCCACTGATGGTAAGCACACATACATAGTCTATTCACCCCGCTATTCGCCGGGCAGTAAAACTCCCACTGATTAAAGTTTCACTTTATCTTAATTGACGATTTAATTTTGCTATTTTTCGTTTCCAATATAAAGTCATCATAAACCATATAATGAAGCTCCCTTTACACTTTCATTTTTACATAAACTTGGAAATAATAAATAAAATCATGCGTAAGTGGTCTTCTTTTCGTCATAACAGTATCTTTGCAAAACATAAAAAAACCTCGCATAAGCAAGGTTCATTCATCCACCGACATCTTCCTATATAATTCTACAAACTCACTCGCCAATTCCTTCACTGTAATTGCGTTCATTAAATGATCTTGTGCATGCACCATCAAAAGGGTAACTTCGGTTTTTTCCCCGGCAGCCTCTTTCTGTATGAGCTCTGTTTGTAAACGATGCGCCTCTTGCAATTCATTTAAAGCTTCTTGTAGTTTCGCTTCTGCTTCCTGAAATTCACCGCGCTTTGCGCAATCAATTGCTTCCATTGAGCAGCTTCTCGCATTACCACCATGCAAAATTAAGTGAAAAGCTTTCGTCTCTATCGTATCCATTTTAGTTCTTTACTCCCCCTTTTCTTCCGCTACTTTTTGTTTATCCCATATTTTTAAGAACGGTAAGTAAATAAAGAATGCAAGTGCAAAGTTAACAAGTTGTAAAACAACACCTGAAATTTTCCCGCCTGATCCTAAATATCCACTAAAAAGAATAGGTGTCGTCCAAGGTACAGCCGCTCCGCTCGGACGTGCGACCCATCCCCATTCCATTGCAAAGTAAGAAACAACCGTTAACACAACTGGTACAAGTATAAATGGAATAAGTAAAAGCGGGTTCATTACTATCGGCATACCGAAAGTCACCATTTCATTAATATTAAAAATACCTGGTGCAATCGATAATCGCCCTAAACTTTTTAATTGCTGACTTCGCGCAAATAGTAACATTCCTACAACTAAAGCGAGTGTTGCACCAGAACCGCCCATATAAATCCATAAATCAAAGAACTGTGCAGTAATCGTATTCGGTACATCTTGCCCTGCTTGGAAAGCAACTCGGTTTTGATCCATTAACGACAACCAAACGGGGCTCATTACACCACCAACAATAGTAGCACCATGAATTCCACACGACCAAAGAACATGAACGAGAATAACTGCTATTATTGCGCCCCAAAGACTAGCACCAAGTACACTAAGTGGTTCCTGTAAAATTTGCCCCACAATATTATGGATACTGCCAAAAGAAGTATTTTCTATAATTAAGCGCAAAATCCAAATAACCGTTACAACAATAAAACCTGGAACAAGTGCCGCAAATGAACGTGTCACAGCTGGTGGAACTGTCTCCGGCATCTTTATAATCATCTTTTTTTGTACAATAAACCGATAAAGTTCAGTAGATATAATTGCAATAATCATCGCTACAAATAAACCTTGGCTTCCCATTAGCGCCGCTGGGATTGCTCCATCTACAATCACACTTTCCTTCGTGCTTGGTATAATATATGCAACTTGAAATGGAGTTGCAAGTAAAAACGTCACAAGCGACAATGCTCCGGATGCTAAAGCGTCCACTTTATAATATTCTCCAAGTCTGTAAGCGATTCCAAAAACAGCTATTAAAGCCATTATATTAAAAGTTGCACTAACTGGATACCCTAAAGCCCTCTGCCAATTCTCACCAAATAAACCTGCCATAAAATCATTATATCCTGGTATTGGTAATGCACTAATAATGAGGAAAAATGATCCAATAATCAAGAAAGGCATCGTTAAAACAATTCCATCACGAATCGCTTGCAAATGTCTCTGTTCTGCAACCTTCCCTGCCACTGGCATCACATATTTCTCTAAAAACCCTATCATCTATCCCACACTCCTCATGGTTTCATTAACAAAGCTGCTTGCAAGATAGCTTCTCCATTACAAAGCCCGTAATGGACAGATTGAATGACATCAACAGGTATTCCCTTGTCCTTACATAATTCTTTCATTTTCGGTAATAAATAACGTACTTGCGGTCCAAGTAAAAGTACATCTGCAGTATCAATATGATTTCGCACTTCTGAACCTGATACTGCCCAAATCTTTACCTGTATCCCTCTTGCCTCTGCTGCTTTCTCCATTTTTGTAACAATCAAACTGGAAGACATTCCCGCTGCACAGCAAAGTAAAATATTCATCTCGCTCCCCTCCCCCTTTTTCCAAACCTAAGTTATGGTGTAGCCCTTGCCACCACTAGGTTACAAATATATATGTCTAGATTTCTAACTGTATGCCGAGCTTAAAAACAAAAATTTCTCGGTTTTCACGCTATTCCATCTATCCGTATTTTCCTAGTAAAGAAGTCTCTAACTCGCTATAATGATTCAGTATGATTTTTTATAATCGATAGGAGGATATATTTATGAAGGCATATCGCTTTCCGCTTATTTTATTATCTTCTATCCTAATTGGTGGTTTCATTGGTTATTTCATGGGTGCCGATGCAGTTGCTTTAAAGCCGCTTGGTGACATTTTCTTAAACTTAATGTTTACGATTGTTGTACCGTTAGTGTTCTTTAGCATCGCGTCATCTATTGCTAATATGGATGGATTAAAACGTTTCGGTAAAATTATGTCTAGTATGGCTGGAACTTTCTTATTTACAAGTATTTTAGCTGCTATTTTTATGATTATTATCGTGAAAGTATTCCCGCCAGCACAAGGTGTTGTATTAGAACTAACGCAGCCTGATAAAGCTGAAAAAGCAGTTAGTGTTGCTGATCAAATTGTTGGTATCATAACAGTATCAGACTTTTCAAAGTTACTATCTCGCGAGAACATGCTAGCTCTTATTTTCTTCTCTATCTTAATGGGGGTTGCAACTTCAGCAGTTGGTGAAAAAGGGAAACCATTCGCTACATTCCTACAAGCTGGTGCAGAAATTTCAATGAAAGTCGTATCTTTCATTATGTACTACGCTCCAATCGGACTAGCTGCCTACTTCGCAGCATTAGTTGGTGAATTCGGACCACAACTTCTTGGAACTTACTTCCGAGCAGCAATGGTATACTATCCAGCTTCTCTTATTTACTTCTTTGTATTCTTTACATTCTATGCGTACCTTGCAGGTCGCAAACAAGGTGTACAAGTATTTTGGAAGAACATGGTCTCTCCTACAGTTACATCACTTGCAACTTGTAGTAGTGCCGCAAGTATTCCAGCGAACTTAGAAGCAACGAAGAAAATGGGTATTTCTTCTGACGTTCGTGAAACAGTTGTCCTTCTTGGATCTACACTTCATAAAGACGGATCTGTTTTAGGCGGGGTATTAAAAATTGCTTTCTTATTCGGTATTTTCAACATGGAATTCGAAGGACCGAAAACATTAGCAATTGCACTTGTTGTTTCTCTATTAGTAGGAACAGTAATGGGTGCTATTCCGGGCGGAGGTATGATTGGTGAAATGTTAATCGTTTCTCTATACGGATTCCCACCAGAAGCATTGCCAATTATCGCAGCAATTAGTACAATCATCGATCCTCCTGCAACAGTGTTAAACGTAACAGGAGATAACGCTTGTGCCGTAATGACAGCTCGCCTTGTAGAAGGTAAAAACTGGATCAAAAATAAATTTGCTTAATATATAGAAAGAGGATGCTCGGTGGAGCATCCTCTTTTTTGTTGTTATTTGTCGAAACGTCGATATAATCCCATCCCGCCACAATTTTGTTATAATCTTCACAAATATTCCACATCCATTATCCATTCTCCGTACTATAATCATGTATGGAAAAGGAGATGGATACAATGACTCAAAGCGCACCAGAATTCAAAGTTTTGCAAAGCATTGCATTTCTTGCTGTCGTTTTGCAAAGTTCCTTATTATATACAATGAATCAAGGAAATGTCTTACTCGAGCAATCCCTCATTATGGGCATGCTATTTAATCTTGCAAAATTTTCAGCACCTGCATTCATATTTATCGTCGGCTTCCATTTAATTCGGCTATATACGAAGCAACTCGTTTACAGAGAATATATTTATGAAAAAGCCGCACATTTACTCATTCCTTATTTCTTCTGGTCTATTCTTTACCTATTAACAACAAACGATGTCATTACACTACAAGGCGGAATAAAAAGTTTATTACTCGGAACAGCTGCACCTCATCTTTGGTACGTTATTATGATGTTCCAAATTCACTTATTATTCCCGTTACTATGCACACTATTTTATTGGTTTCAAAAACGAACAGAAAATAAAAAAGACATATATAAATATATGACCATTTTCGCTTGTCTATATTTCTTCTTAATGTGGTACTCTTCTCACTACATTTTTAATGGAGAGAAACTGACTAGTTCAACCATTTTACATTATACAGATCGTTCCTTCTTCTTCTACTCATTCTATTTCGTCATGGGAGGAATAGCTGCTGTAGCATTAAAAACTTGGCGTATATTTGTCATGAAACATATTCCGCTTATCACAATACTATTTTTCATCTTATTTTTATTCATCAATTATGAGTTATTTAGTTTTTACGGCGCCAATTCTATTCATTTAACGGTTTCTACTTATTTAAAACCGTCCATGTTTTTATATATTGTTTGTGAAATTATGATACTGTACGTGTTATCTATTACAATTGTACAGCGACGTGGTTTCTTATATAAAGCTTTACGTTTTATCGGGAATTACACGTATGGCGCTTATTTAGCTCATTTTTTCTTCTTGCAACTATGTACAAAATTTCTTTCCTTATTCGCATTGCAAGAAAACACAATATTATATAGCCTATTACTATTTATATTAACGACCACAATCTCTATTTCAGCAATGGTCATTGGTAGCATACTACCATTTCACACGTGGGTTACAGGGCCTTCCCCTACGACAAATATGAGATGGGCGAAGATTGCCATTCGGAAAAATCACGAAAAGGTATTCAAACCATATCTTTGATATAATAAAGTGAAACTTTAATTAGTGGAGGGGTTCTTCATCCCCCATTGATCATCAGCCCTCACCAATCGGGCATTTACGGGCAGCCCGATCCCCACCTAACTTCATTTCTTTTGCTGAATTTTGAGGTAGGGGTCTTACTGCCCGTTAATGTGGGATAGAATTCCATACAAGAAAAGAAAGTAGGACACACCTATGATTAATCAAATTGGACAAATTATGTTATATGTAAATAACCAAGATGAATCAGTACAATTTTGGACAGAAACAGTAGGATTCCAAATTGTTGCAGAAGAAAATAACGGTCAAGGATTTCGCTGGATTGAAATTGCGCCGGCAAAAGAAGCTGGAACAAGCATCGTCCTTCACGATAAGGCGTTAATTGCGAAGATGCAACCTGAATTAAACTTAAATACCCCTTCACTTATGTTCTTCTCTAATAACTTAGATCAACTGTATAAAGATCTTTCTGAGAAAAGTGTTACAGTTGGACAAGTTGTAGATTTACCTACTGGTAGAGCATTCAACTTTGCTGATAATGAAAATAACTACTTTGCAGTTATGGAAAAGAAATAAGAAAAAGCTATCCGAAAAGGTCATAATAAAACCTTTTATTCGGATAGCTTCTTTTATTAAGAAACTTGCTCTGCATTCGTTTCCTTATGCTGTATATGACTCGTAACCCATGTGATTCCGCCAGCAACAACGAGATAGCATAACAATATTAAAATTTGCATTTGTAATTGCGACCAATCGCCCAAAGAAATCACATCTTGTAACCCTCTAAGAGAATGAGACATTGGGAGAAATTGTCCAATTTTGCTAAGAACAGCTATATTTAATTCTCCTGGGAAAGTACCTCCGCTCGTCGCTAATTGAAGAACGAGAAGCGTTACCGCTGCGAACTTCCCAACAATGCCGAATACCGTTACTAACATAAGAATAAATGTCATGAACGTAAAGGAAATAACAATACTTGATAAAACAAAGAGTGATACACTTGCAACTTCTAATTTCATAACTCCTAACACTACCACATCTACAAGTAGTGCTTGAATGAGTCCAATTAAATATACTAATCCTAGTTTATTAATAAAATGTACTGTTCCGCTTACCTTCATATTTTGTCTACGGCCAAGAGGTAAAATATTCGATGCCATAATTCCGCCAACATAAAATGCCAGTGATAAAAAGTATGGTGCAATACCTGAACCGTAGTTAGGCACATCAGAAACTGTCGACTTCACTAATTGAACCGGCTCTGAGAACATCGTATTGCGTGCATCATCATTGCGAACATCCGCCATCTTCTCTGCGCCCTCTCCCAATTTCGTAGAAAGTTCTTTCGCACCATCGTCAAGTTTAACAAGTCCGTTCGTTAACTTATCAGCACCATGATTCAGCTCTGTTCCGCCACTCGCAAGGTGATTTACACCTTCTTGTAATGATGTAAATCCATTTCCCCACTTCGTAAATCCATCAGCTAAATTCGAAGTACCATCTGCTATCTTTTTCGTTCCAGCGGTAGCTTCGTTTAACTTAACTCCGAATGTATTCATGCCTTCCTCAATCTTATGCTGACCATCAGTAAGCTTCCGCGCACCTTGTGTCAATTGTTGTTGGCTATTATTTAAAGTGTTTGTTGCTTTAGCTAATCCGTTAGAAGTAGCAATGATCTTTTGAAAAGCAGGATCTTGCTGCACTTCTGGATGACTTTTCACGTACTCTTCTAATTGTTGTTTTACACTATTTGCTGCATTGTCCGCTTTCACTTGCCCTTCAGCAAGTTTCTCACTTCCGTTCACCCATTCATTTGTACCAGCACTTAATTCACTAACTCCTGATTGTAAAGACTTCTCACCCTGTGCTAGCAGCTCCATACCATTATGAAGTGATGTCGCTCCCTGACTAAGTTCATTTGCTCCCCCAGTTAAGGCCGATTGACTAGAGGCAAGCTTATCACTTCCTTCTTTTAACTTCACTGTTCCATCATTTAAACGATGAATACCATCTGTAAGCTGATTCGCCCCATTTTTTGCATCCGTCGTTCCTTCATGTAACTTCTCAGCGCCATTACTTGCATCACTCAACCCTTGTGCCAAATCTTGAAACTTTGAAAAGACACCTTCTGTATAAGATTTCGTAATACTATTTGAGATTTTTGTTTTCATATTTTCAACAGCTGTCGTTCCAATTTGAGCTGCTACAAAGTTTTTACCTGGATTTACTTTATACTGCAATTGTGCCGGCTCTGGTTTCTCATCCATTAGTGTACTTACCTTTTTAGAGAACTCCTCCGGAATCGTAACCACCATATAATACTTATCTTCTTTTAGCCCTTCATCAGCATCTTTTTCTGATACGAAATGAAACGCCAATTCCTTATTCTCTTTTAAATTTTTAACAAAATCGTCTCCAGCCTGGATTGTTTTTTCATCCATCACAGCACCCTTATCTAAATTAACAACTGCAACAGGTAATTTATCTAATTTTCCGTACGGATCCCAATATCCAGCTAAGAAGAATCCTGAATAAATTAAAGGAACGATTAATAAAAAAATTAAAGCGATACGTCCATGTTTATGGTTCCACATCGCCTTCCAATCTTTAAATATAAGTTGAATTCCCTTCATGAAACATACTCCTTCTCCTAATTTAACACCCTTCGAATGGTTTAACAGATTTACTATACACGTCACTTTCCATACTGTATAATACATCTTTAATTATCAATTCATTCCTTTTGGTCTATAGAAAGGAGATTCGAAGTGGAACTTCTTCAATTAAAATACTTTCAGACAGTCGCACGACTAGAACATATGACAAAAGCAGCTGAAGAATTGCATATCGCGCAGCCTTCACTCAGTAAAACAATCGCTAGACTAGAAAAGGACTTAGGCGTCCCCTTATTTGATCGCCAAGGTCGACAGATTACATTAAACTCTTTCGGCAAAGTATTTTTAAAACGAGTAGAACGCATTTTTCATGAATTAAGTGAAGGGGAACGCGAAATTAAAGATTTAGCTGAATTACAACAAGGCTCTATTACACTTGCAGTTTCTATTCCAAGAATATTACCCGAGCTACTCGGTTCTTTTTTACTAGAACATCCTAACGTTCGATTCCAACAATTTCTCGCATCTACTCCTTCTATGAAGCGGCAACTAGATAATATGGAAATTGATTTTTGTATCTCCTCTGTACCAATTGAAGGCGAGGAAATGGTTTGGGAACCACTTATCACAGAAGAAATTTTCTTAGCTGTTCCTTCAGGACATCGGTTATCAAACCGCGAAAGTATCTATTTGCATGAAGTAAAAGACGAATCGTTTATTAGTATGAACACTGGTTACGGATTTCGGCACTTAACAGATGAATTTTGTAAAAAAGCTGGTTTCACTCCACATATCGCTTTTGAAGTAGATGAACCAACCGTGATTAGCGATCTCATTAAGCAAGGTCTTGGCATCGCCTTTGTCCCAAGTTTAACTTTATTAAAAAACTCTACTTTAGCATCAAATAAGTTACGTATTATTGAACCTAATTGCGAACGAACTATCGGCTTAAGTTGGTCGAAGAAGCGCTATTTATCAAACACCGCCCAGCAATTTCGTGAATTCGTGATTGATTACTTCTCCAATATTAGGGCGTAAAATTATATCGCTTTACAAACAAATAAAGACACAAATAAAAGGTACCATCCCCATAGGGTGGCACCTTCTATTTTTTACTCTTATCCAATTCCATTTCCGCTAAAAGCGGCAATACGTTATCGAAAATATGTGTATTATTATTCTCACCTGTTACATATCCACCATAATATCTACTAAATACATTATCATTTCGGAATGTAGTCATCCGCTCATACAATTCCTTCGCAAACTTTGTATCACCTGTTTGTAGTACGTACAAAATTGTTAATCCGTAAGATGCTGGTGATTCATAGTTCACAGCTTGTTTTCCCGTTTCTAAGTTATAACGACCATATAACTTTTCGTCTTCGCGAAATTTCTTCTTTATAAATTCCAAATAAGCATCTGATGAAAGACCGCCTAAACTACGATGATAAGCGACGTATGATTGATCAATAAGATTCACTTCTTTATCGTACGTAAATGTCCCATCATCTTTATACTCTTTCGGGAATGCCCAGCCCTGCCTTGGATAATCCGCTAAAAACTGAACAACTTCCTGATACTGCTGTGCAGAAATTTTTCCATACTTTTTCATATAAGAGAATGCATGCGGATTTATGTAAGATGTTGTTGCAAAGTTATTTTGTTTCCCTGTATCTGCATCGTAATAATCAACGTAATAATTACCTTTTTTATTATAACGAAGTACAGAATCACTCAATTGATCTGCAAGGTTTTTATAGCGATCTTCCTTGTACATTTCATAAGCACGATATAATTGTTCTATAATACGAAGATCATCGATAAGTGCATTAGTAGCTGACTGCATTTCTCCCTTTTCAGAGATTTTCCATATAACGATGCGATCCTTGTGTACAAAGTTATTTTGAATAACCTTCACTTGTTCATCAAATAAAGCTTGATCATCTTTATCAAGTGTATATTGTAGCCATAACCCTGCAGATTCTGATAAAGCTTCACGGCCCTTCGCTTCACCCTTACCTGCCTTTGTATCCTCTAAGCGATACGTTGCAAGTGTTCCATTTTCATTCACCATATGTCGTAAAACAAAATGCTCGGTACGATTTCCTTGTAAAGCTGACCAAAATACAACTCCACCTAAAGCGATTAAGAGAATAACCCCAATCCCTATATATAAACGTTTTCGCAAGCTTTTCACCTCCTTTTAAGGCTAACCTTAATTTTACCAGAACATACGCAAATATAAAAAAGACAATCCTTTAGATTGTCTCTCTCACCTTATCCTTCGCAAGCCTCTTTAGAAGGTCTATATAGCGATTCCACAAGTCGATCATATTCACGACGCGTAATTTCTTTATTATACAACTTTAATAATAAATCTCTATGCTCTCTTGAAAATGCCATCTTTTTAATGACTTCAGGATACATAAAACACCCTCTCCATTTCACATAAACTTCTTCATCCCGGAAATAGAACTTACGTTCGCATAAAAGATTATAAAAGATTCAGCCCTAAAAAACAAATAAAATATTACCAAATATCAATTTCTTTCTCTTTAGAATATTTAAACATTATATTGCCGTACTCATTTTTTAAATACATATATATTTTTGGTAGTTTTTTGAATAAATTTTCCAATTCAATCAGAAAATAATGGCAAAAAGAAGGGGAGTATACATATGGATACCGTAACATTAGCAAGGGCATTTTTTGGTTCTTCATTAGCATTCCACATTATCTTTGCAACGCTTGGAGTCGGGCTTTCTTTAATGATTTTTATAAGTGAAATACTCTATCACTGGAAGAAAGATTCCGACTATGCCATTATGGCAAAAAGATGGACAAAGGCTTTTGCTATCCTTCTCGGTGTAGCAATTCCAACTGGAACAATTGTTGGTGTACAAATTTCACTTCTTTGGCCTGGTTTCGCCAAAATTGTTGGGCAAGTTATTTCCGTTCCGTTTCAAATTGAGATTTTCGCCTTCTTTTTAGAGGCTTTATTCATGTCTATTTACGTATATGCGGCTGATAAACTACCTCCAGTTATGAGATTAATCTCGCTATTTTTCGTTATGATTGGCGCCACTGCATCTGCCGTGCTTATTACATCGGCAAACACATGGATGAATACACCTGCGGGCTTTTCAATGAATCCAGATGGCTCAGTTTTTAACGTTGATCCGTGGAAAGCTTTCTTTAATCCGAGCTTTGGCACAAGTGCATTCCACGTCGTTATTACGGCCTATACAACTGGAGCAGCTGTTATCGCTTCTATCGCTGGATTTAAATTATTAAAGAAAAATTTAAGCGCTCGTGAAATTGCTTACCATAAAAAAGGATTACTGTTAGGGCTTGTCGTTACATTTATCACAGGTGCTACGATGTGGCTTTCAGGACACGAATCTGCTATTGCCTTACATAAACATTCACCTGAAAAACTAGCATCTGCTGAAGCTTTGTTTGAAACGACATCACACGCGCCTTTATCGATTGGCGGGGTTGTGGACCCTAACACACTTGAACTAAACTATGCCCTTGAAATTCCGAACATGCTTAGCTTATTAGTGGGACTAGACCCTAACACCGTTGTAAAAGGTCTAAAGGAATTCCCGCAAGAAACATGGCCACCATTTTACACACATACACTGTTCAATTTAATGGTCGGCACCGCTGCCTTTACCTTTGCAGTTGCAGCTATTGCCCTCTTATATTGGTACTTTGTTTACCGAAAAAAAGGAGTAGAGTTACCGAAGTGGCTTCTTTGGGGAGCTGCCGCCTGTGGACCCGTTATGTTGCTCGGTATTGAATTCGGATGGATTTTTAGTTGTAGTGGTCGTCAGCCATGGACAATTTATGGCATGCAACGCACGGTAGATGCTTCTACGCGCGCTGATTTCGTCGGTCCTTTATTTGTTTTATTCATCATTTTATATATCGGACTCGGTATTTTAACAGTCTTTGTACTACGGACATTCTTTAAGAAACATCCGTTAAAGAATGATTTACATCACGAAGGAGGCGATTCTCGTGCATGAGGAAAGCATTGCAATCATCATCTTATGGGCTCTTATTTTCGTATATAGCATACTAGGGTCTATTGATTTTGGAGCTGGTTTTTGGGGCATGGTATACGCTAAACACCCGACGCTTGCTGCCAAGCTTGCTAATCGGTACTTATCACCTACTTGGGAAGTAACAAATACGTTTCTTGTCTTTGTCGTCGTTGCTTTTCTCGGTTTCTTCCCAAAAGCGGCCTTTACCCTTGCAACCGTTATGTTTGTACCAGTTATGTTAATTTTAGTACTCGTTGCGATTCGTAGTACATTTATGGTATTTGCTTACTCCCTGCCAAAATACCAACACCTTCTTCGGATTATTTCAGGTATTACCGGGCTCTTAATCCCAGCTCTATTAATTACCGTTCTGCCAGTTACAGAAGGTGCCTATATTACGATGTCTGAAGGAAAAGAAGTGCTCCTTTACGGAAAACTTCTTTCTAGTCCCGTTATTTATTGTTATATGCTCTTCGGACTAACTTCGGAACTATTTCTATCATCTCTCTTTCTTGCTGATTTTGCTAGGGAACAAGGTTCTGAAGATACGTACCGAATTTATAGAAGAAATGCCATCATACTTGGTCCTGCAACGCTCGTGACTGCTATTATCGCTCTCGTTGTAATGGACCCTGAAACACACTGGCTTATGCAAGGACTAATAAAGCAATTCCCATGGTTTACAGTCTCTATCATTTTATTTGTTATCGGATACTCTTCCCTTTGGTGGACAAATAAGAAATATGGCACACTAGGCTTTCCTCGCATTGCAGTTTTAGCTGTCGTCGCTCAATATGCATTTGCAAGCTACGCTTACGGCGTCGCCCATTTACCTTATATCATTTACCCGGACGTAACTGTATTTACAAGCTTTACGACGGTCGAAACATTCTATGCACTTCTTATTCTTTACGCAATCGGGATTGCAATTTTACTACCAGGATTTATTTTCTTCTGGAATTTATTCTTAAAAGATCGAACATTTTTAAAGGAAAAATAGTAAATTAGGGGCATTCACACATAGAATGCCCCTAATTTATTAGACTCCTCTCCTAATAGTTATTACACTACCCCTTATACTTGCCTTATTGCTCTAAATACACATATTCACTAGATTAAGGTAGATGCCTAGTTCTTCTTATTTTCTTTTGAATATAATGCTATATAAACTTGAGACAAGCTACATTTGTTCAAGGGAAAATAGAAAGGTAGGTTAAATATGAGCATTGAAATATGGATTACTATTATTGTATTCTTCTTAACGATGATTGTTATCTTTTGGCGACCTCGCGGTTTAAATGAGGCGTGGCCGGCAGCAGTCGGCGCTAGCATTATCCTCATTACTGGACTTGTATCAAAACCAGACGTCATGGACATTATAAGTAAAATCGGCGGTGCCTCTATAACGATATTAGCGACCATCGTTATGGCGGTTATATTAGAAAGCTTCGGCTTCTTCCACTGGTCCGCAGCGAAGCTCGCAAATTTAGCGAAAGGTTCCGGACGACGCCTATACTGGTACATTCAATTACTATGTTTTCTTATGACTCTTTTATTTAATAATGACGGTAGTATTTTAATTACAACACCGATTTTGATTTTACTTCTGAAAAACCTTCAATTAAAACCTCATCAACAAATCCCTTATTTATTAAGCGGGGCTTTAATTGCCACTGCATCTAGTGCACCAATCGGTGTAAGTAATATCGTAAACTTAATCGCATTAAATATTGTTAATATGACTCTTTATATGCATACAGCTATGATGTTTGTACCTGCAACATTAGGGCTACTGTTTATGTCATGGCTCATGTATACAGTTTTAAAGAAAAAAATTCCAGAAAGATTGCCTGTTTCTTCATATGATATTGAAGAAATTTTCTTCACGAAAAACTTCCATCCGTTAAAAGGACAAAATTCTGTTAATACGAAACAAAAACGTACGAAATTCATGTTAAAAGTATTAGGCTTCGTCTTCCTTATGCGCTGTCTTCTATTCGTTGCATCCTTCTTATCGATTCCAATCGAAATTGTTGCCGTACTCGGTTCACTCGTTCTTCTCATCTGGAGATGGTACTACTTACGAACAAACCCAGTCGATATTTTGAAAAAGACACCGTGGCACATTTTGATTTTCGCTTTCTCTATGTATGTAATTATTTACGGGCTTCATAACGCAGGGTTAACAGCGGCACTTGTAAGTTGGCTCGAACCAGTTGTAAGTCAGCATCTACTCTATGCCAGCTTTGCAATGGGCGGACTCGTTTCCCTCCTCTCTAACGTCTTCAATAACCACCCTGCACTTATGATTGGTACAATCACATTAACAGAAATGGGACTAGATCCAGTCACATTAAAAACTATCTATCTCGCAAATATCATCGGTAGTGACATCGGTTCACTATTATTACCAATCGGTACACTAGCTTCCCTCATTTGGATGTATATCTTAAGACAAAACAAAATTAAAGTGAAATGGAAAGATTATTTAAGCGTATCTCTCATCGTAATCCCACTCACAACAGTCGTCACATTATTCCTCTTATACTACTGGGTACAATTATTCTTCACCTTATAAAGTGAAACTTTAATCAGTGGGTAGGTGTTCATCCCCCACTGATTATTAGCCCGCACCAATCGGGCGTTTACGGGCAGTTTATCTCCCACCTAACTTCCTTGCTCCAGCCGAATTTTGAGGTGGGAGTTTTACTGCCACAAATAGCGGGATAGACGACAGAAGCCCCCTTTGCTACCGTCTTAGCAAAGGGGGCTTCTTCTATATTTAAGTTAGGTACAGTGTGATCAATCAAGTAAAGAGGTGTAACGTGTTATTGATATAAGTGACTACCAGTTTCTTTGAATTCTACCGCTTTCTCTTTCATTCCTTTTTCAATTGCTTCTGTCGTTTCTAAGTCATTTTCTTTCGCATATTCACGAATATCATGTGAAATTCTCATACTACAAAACTTTGGGCCACACATTGAACAGAAATGCGCTGTTTTCGCCCCTTCTGCTGGCAACGTTTCATCATGGTACTCCATCGCGCGTTCAGGATCTAAAGATAAATTAAATTGGTCGCGCCAACGGAATTCAAATCGTGCTTTTGAAAGTGCATCATCACGCTGATGAGCCGTTTTATGCCCTTTCGCAAGATCGGCTGCATGCGCAGCGATTTTGTACGTAATAACCCCTTCGCGAACATCATCTTTGTTCGGTAAACCTAAATGTTCTTTCGGGGTTACATAACAAAGCATCGCCGTTCCAAACCAGCCGATCATCGCAGCACCAATCGCTGAAGTAATATGATCATAACCTGGTGCAATATCTGTCGTTAACGGCCCAAGTGTATAGAACGGCGCACCCTGACAAATATCAAGTTCTTTCTCCATATTTTCTTTAATTAAATGCATCGGTACATGCCCAGGTCCTTCAATCATAACTTGCACATCATGTTTCCAAGCAATTTTTGTTAATTCACCAAGTGTTTCAAGCTCAGAAAACTGCGCTTCGTCATTTGCATCTGCAATAGAACCTGGACGTAATCCATCTCCAAGAGAGAACGAAACATCGTACTGCTTCATAATTTCACAAATCTCTTCAAAGTGAGTATATAGGAAGTTTTCTTTATGATGGAATAAACACCACTGCGCCATAATCGAACCACCGCGCGAAACAATACCTGTCATACGCTTTGCAGTAATTGGAATGTAACGAAGTAATACACCTGCGTGAATCGTGAAGTAATCAACGCCTTGCTCCGCCTGCTCAATTAACGTATCACGATACACTTCCCACGTTAAATCCTCTGCAATTCCGTTTACTTTTTCAAGCGCTTGATAAATTGGCACAGTTCCAACTGGTACCGGAGCATTACGAATAATCCACTCACGTGTTGTATGAATGTTTTTACCTGTAGATAAATCCATAATCGTATCTGCACCCCAGCGAGTCGCCCACGTCATCTTCTCTACTTCTTCTGCAATAGAAGACGATACAGCAGAGTTTCCGATATTTGCATTTACCTTCACGTGAAAATTACGTCCAATTATCATCGGTTCCGCTTCAGGATGGTTAATGTTCGCCGGCAAAATCGCACGACCTTCTGCAATCTCCTTACGAACAAATTCAGGCTCTACCCCTTCACGAATCGCAACATATTCCATCTCAGACGTAATAATGCCATTACGCGCATAATGCATTTGCGAAACATTTGCACCTTGCTTCGCTCTAAGTGGCTTACGATCCATTTGCGGGAAAACAGGTGTATGTTTTGAAGCCACTTTCACACCGTCATCCTCAGGTTTAATTTCGCGTCCTTCATAAGCTTCCACATCACCACGCCCCAAGGTCCAAGAATGGCGCGGCGTTGGAATCCCTTTTTCCAGCTCCACTTTATACTCTGGATCTGTATAAGGTCCACTCGTATCATACACACGGATTGGCGGATTTTGAACACCGTTCGTATCGCTTTGTTCAATCTCGCGCATTGGTACTTTCATACCTTCACGTGTTCCATCCACATACACTTTCTTACTTCCTGGTAAACTCGATTTCAATTCAATTTGCTCAGCTGAAACAGACTGTTTCATAACCTTTGTTGCCCCCCTGTTCGTGACAAGGACGAGATATGGCCAGCGCATGCCAAAATAAAAAGAGCCAGGTCCATAAAAGAATAAGGACCTGGCTCATAAAGACATAATTATGTAAAGCCGTTAACTTCCCTACGCTGGTACGAGCCAGATCAGGTCCAAAGGGTTAAGAAGTTCACACGCTTCTCTCTCAGCCTACGCATACGTTAGGCACCCCTAGTTTATCACTGATTTAATTTTCAATACTTTCCCATCATACACTATAATCTGAAAAATGAAAAGTTTATTTCTTTTGTTGCTTACGGAATCATCCAAGTTAAATAATAAGCCTGCACATATGTCATAATCCCAACAATAGTAACGAAGAATAAACTATGCTTCAATGTAAAGCGGAACAAATCTGACTCTTTACCAGCAAGTCCAACTGCCGCACAAGCAATCGCAATTGATTGCGGAGAAATCATTTTACCTGTTACACCGCCCGTTGTATTTGCTGCAACAAGAAGCACTTCAGATACACCGACTTGCTGCGCTGTAATTGCTTGTAAATTCGAGAACAGTGCGTTCGCTGACGTATCTGATCCTGTTAAGAATACGCCAATCCATCCTAAGAATGGTGAGAAGAACGGGAATAATCCGCCAGTTCCTGCAAGTGCTAACGCTAATGTAGAAGATAGACCAGAATAGTTTGCGATAAATGCGAATCCTAATACGAATCCAATAGATAGAATTGGCATTTTTAGTTCATCTAACGTTTCTTTAAATGTTGCTACTGCATCTTTTGCACTCATTTTCAAAATAAAGATAGAAATGATACAAGCAATTAAAATTGCTGTTCCAGTCGCTGATAAAATATCTAATTTCAAGATTGCTTCATAAGGTGTTGGTTTATTTACAATTGGCTCTGCTTTCATTACTAAATTGTGCAAGCTTGGAACTTCAAATTTAAATACGAGACTTTCTAAAGCGCCGCCCGGAGCGAATAACACTTTAAAGAAACTTTGACTCCAGATGACTACCATCACAGTCAAAATAATGAACGGAGACCACGCTTTTACTACTTTTCCTACCGTTAGTTTCGGCATAGATGTCGCCGTCGTCGTTGCTGCTACTTCACTATTCGCTTGCTTAGTTTGATAAATTTCTTTCGGCTGCCAAACTTTTAAGAATAGCGATAAACTTACTAAACTTACAAGCGCTGACGTAATATCCGGAAGTTCTGGTCCTAAAAACGTCGCTGTAATAAACTGTGTAATTGCAAATGAACTACCCGCTACAAATAAAGCAGGCCACGTTTGTTTTACTCCTTTAAAGCCATCCATTAAAAATACGATAAAGAACGGAACAAATAAAGATAAGAACGGTAATTGATGCCCAGCCATTTGTCCAATTTTATGCGGATCAATGCCTGTCACTTGTCCAGCAACTGTAATCGGAATCCCCATCGCTCCGAACGCTACTGGTGCAGTATTTGCGATTAAACAAAGACCTGCTGCATATAAAGGATTTAGCCCAAGGCCTGCCAGAAGCGCTGCCGTAATCGCTACTGGTGCACCAAATCCTGCTGCCCCTTCCAAAAATGCTCCAAATGAAAATCCGATTAAAATAACGAGTAAACGATGGTCATTCGTAATGGATAATACAGATGCACGAATGACATCAAATTGACCTGTTTTCACAGAAATTTTATATAAAAATACTGACATAATGATAATCCACGCAATCGGCCATAACCCGTATAAGAAACCGTATCCGGTCGCTGCCATTGCCATTGTGAATGGCATTTTATACGCAAATAGCGCCACCAAAATCGTTAATACAACTGTAATAAATCCTGCCACATACCCCTTCATGCGGAAAACTGCTAATGCTAAGAAAAAAAAGATGATTGGAATAAGTGCAACTGCTGCCGAAATCCAAATGTTACCGAACGGATCGTAAACTTGTGTCCATGTGTTCATTGTTCTCTCCCCCTAAAGAATCCCCTTTTAAATAAAAATAACCTTATCAATAGACTATCGGGTCATCATACCTTTAAGTCTAAAAAATATAAAACGTTTAAGAAAACGTTTTCAATAATTTTATCACAACAATTTTCATTTAAAAAGATTTTTTTGAAAATTTCATCATTTAAAACAGAAAATCTTACAAAAACGTCACGTTCTTGTAATGTTAATCGATAGGAAGCTCGCCAAATCTACTGCATACTAAAGGTATAACAACGAACATTACTTATGAGGTGATATATATGAACGGAAACAAAATATTAGCAGCTTTATCATACTTTAGTGTATTATTTGCGCCTATCTTATTCCCTATTATCGTGTGGATTGTGGGCGATTCTGAAACGAAACCACATGCAAAACGTGCTCTATGGACACACATTATTCCAAGTATCGCAACATTTATTGGATTAGTTATTTTAGGAATTATGGGCATCGGATCTGATCAACCAGACGTAACACTTGGAATTGGAGCAATCATCGTCTTATGTATTTGCGGGATCATTAGCTTATACTACTTCATTTGGAATATCGTGAAAGGTATTAAGATACTGAAAGCTTAGTTTTAAACAAACGTTTGATTAAAAAGGAACTGTCCAAAAATTGATGTCGCATGATCGCAAATGAAATTTTATCGGCGATTCGACAAGGAATATCGACTTAACTACAAAATACGACAAGAATAACCTACCTATTAATAACAAAAAAACCGTCCCAAAATACCTTTTGGGACGGTTTTTTTATCTTCTGCGTTTCTTCTTTTTTCTCATCATTTTCTTTCGGCGCGTATTCGCTTTATCCGCTATAATGTGGAGCGTACTCGCCACAACAATCCCCATTACAAACGTTACAATTTCAACCTCGTGTTCCTTCGCAATTTCTATTAAATTTCCACCGAATGCGATTATATTTAATAGGAATAAAAACGGAGAAAACACGATTAACATGTATGCAATACGAATAATATCACCAATTATAATCGTATGTGTGAAGAAGGAACGATGGGGCATTACGCTCCTATATGGATACCAAAAAATGCGGAGGAATCCCCATTTATTATACGCATTACTATACGTATCTAAATCCGGTGTTAGAAATGAAGTACCTACTAAAAAGCCAATTGCAAAAGTTAATAAAAAATCAAAACTTGTTAATCCATACGAAAAGAGCATAAACAAAACAACCGGAAGGGATATTAAGTTTATTTTCGTATGCGTTCTTCCTGATGGCATAATGCACTTCCTCGCTTACGTTCGCCCTGTCATCCTATGACAGTTCTCACCTATTGATCTAATTTTTGATCGATAAATGATGTGTCTATATCCGAACCAAACCATTCTGCCAACTTCACTCGTGCCTTATCTTTCACATCTTCATTTACGTATATCGATGCTTGTAATAGTGCGGCCATTAACGCACCTAAATCATCCGTATAACCGACTCCAGCAATGAAATCTGGAATGGCATCAATCGGTGCAATGAAATAAGCAAGTGCTCCGATTACAATAATTTTCACTCGTTTTGGAACATCCGGTCTTTGCAACACGTAAAACAACAATAAACTCGCATAGATTACCGACTGCCCTGCCTGCTTCGCAACATGTTTTATTTTCTTCCAAAACGCTTCAACTGAAAATTTTTGTTTCATTCAAAAGCCTCCCTATTTTCAAAAGAAATAAGCTACAATATGTTATGTTATCAGTAAAAGTTCATCAAAATTACACATAATCTATCAATGAAATTTCATTGTAACAAACAAAACCAAAAAGAACAAGTGTTCGTTAATTTTTTCATATTTTCCTTCATATAATAGTTTTCTAGACAACCACTTAAAGATTTCTATTCCATATTTCTCAACCAAAAAACTTTCAATTCCGCTTAACATTCTTTTCTATTTTTGTTATATTTTCTAGTTGACGGGCATATAAACGAATGTTAAAGTTTTCTCTGGTAGTGACAAATCACATACAAAAAATGTAAAACGTTATAGTGTTTCTCAGAAATGAATTTTGTTGTATAATACAGAAATGACGTTATGCTTATGAGCAGCACAAGAAACCAAAAAGGGTATGCATAGTTAAAGTCGTATATGGGTGAATATAGAAACTCTAATTATGGCCAATAAAACTATGTATTTTTTATTTTAACATTTTTCGCTCCAAAATCGACCAAGCCTGATAGAGAAAGGGTGGAAATGAATGAAAGAAACCATGAAATCACAATTTCAAAATGTGCGTTTTACTTTATTCGTAGCTTTGGCCGTATGGCTAAAATCCTACATCATTACACGCACTAGCTTCGATTTAAAACTTGAATCTTTCATGCAAGAATTCATTTTATTCATTAGTCCATTAGCAGCATCATTACTGTTTGTGGGTCTTGCATTATTTGCAAAAGGGAAAAAACGTAACTATATAGCACTAGGAATTAACTTTATCTTAACGTTCATTCTTGTTGGTAACGTAATGTTCTACGGATTCTACAATGACTTCGTTACTTTACCAGTACTAGGACAAACGTCTAATTTCGGAAGTTTAGGTTCTAGTGTGAAAGAATTATTTAACTACAAAATCATCCTTGCATTTGCGGATATCATCGTATTCTTCGTTCTATTGAAGAAAAAGAAAGATTTTGCACCGACAGAACGTGTAGCGCGTCCGATGCGTTCTCTATACTTCGTGTCAACGGTTGCTATTTTCTGCGTAAACCTAGGATTTGCAGAAGCTGAGCGTCCAGAACTATTAACACGTTCATTCGACCGCGTTATGCTTGTTAAAAACTTAGGATTATATGTACACCAAGCATACGATCTTGGCTTACAAGCAAAATCAAGTTCACAAAAAGCGTTTGCTGATGGTAGTAAATTACAAGAAACAGAAAACTACGTGAAAACAACACAAAGTAAACCAGATCCGAATATGTTTGGTACTGCAAAAGGGAAAAACGTAATTGTTGTCTCTCTTGAATCATTACAAACATTCTTAATTGGTGCGCAAGTTAACGGACAAGAAGTTACACCATTCCTAAACCAATTTGCGAAAGAAAGTTATTACTTCGATAACTTCTTCCATCAAACTGGGCAAGGTAAAACGTCTGATGCTGAATTCTTAGTAGATACTTCAATGTATCCACTAGACCGTGGTGCTGTATTCTTCACACACGGTAATAACGAATATACAGCAACTCCAGAAATTTTGCGTCAGCAAGGATATCACACATCAGTATTCCACGCGAATAACGCAACGTTCTGGAACCGTAACATTATGTATCCGGCACTTGGTTATGATCGTTACTACAACGAGCTTGACTACAAAATTACGCCAGAAACAAAATTAAATTGGGGATTAAAAGATATCGAATACTTCGATCAATCTATCGATATGTTAAAACAAGTGAAGCAACCGTTCTATACTCGCTTCCTTACTTTAACAAACCATTACCCATTCACTTATGATGACAGTACGAAATTAATCGATGAATACAATTCTGGTGATGGCGTATTTGACCGTTACATGGTAACTGCTCGCTATTTAGACGAAGCAATGAAACACTTTATTGAGCGTCTAAAAGCAGAGGGTATTTACGACAACTCAGTTATCGTATTCTACGGTGATCACTATGGTATTTCTGAAAACCATAACCGTGCAATGGCACAGTTCTTAGGAAAAGAAGAAATCACTACATTTGACCATATGAACTTACAAAAAACACCGATGTTTATTCACGTTCCAGGTCAAAAAGAAGGTAAAACAATTTCAAAACCAACTGGTGAAATTGACATTAAGCCAACAATTCTAAACTTACTTGGTGTAGATTCTACGAATCAAATTCAATTCGGTCATGATGTATTCTCACCAGAAAATAAAGGATTCGTTGTTCTTCGTGACGGTAGCTTCGTTACAGATAAGTACATGTACACGAACAGTACATTCTACGATCGCCACACTGGTGAAGTTCTGCAGTTACCGAAAGAAGAAGCTCAACCACTTATTGATCGTGCACAAAACGAGCTAAACATGTCTGACAAAATCATTGAAGGTGACTTACTTCGCTTCTCTGAAAGTAACAAGATCAAAACTGGTGAAGTAAAGACAGCTATTAAAGAAGAAAAGAAGAGCGCTGAGTAATCTCAGCCTCTTTTTTTATTTTCTGCTATCCTTCCTCTCCTATTCATTAACTTTAAAATTACATAACCTTCACCTAATATTTACACCACATTAACGAAACATCTTTATAATAAAATATGTAAACAAGGTTCCACATATTTCTTATCTCTCATCTTCAATAAGATCCCTTAGAGAAATGTGTGCATCATTTGTTTTCAACTTTCTTATAATTGTCTTTCCAAGTGTTTTGTTTGCATAAATGAAACCTTTAAAGACGATGTCCCTATGAACGATAGCTACCCTCCTTGTGCAGCATTCCATACGAATGTTGCTTTTTTTTTTCAAAAAGCAGGATTCTTATTTCTCATTTCCGAATTTGTATATACAAAATGCTATAAAGTGAAACTTTAATCAGTGGGTGTTTTGTTCATCCCCCACTGATTATTAGCCCTCACCAATCGGGCGTTTACGGGCAGTTAATGCAGGATAAATCACCACTACTTCTCTGTGATTTACAAAATACATATACGTCATATGTATAGAATTGCTTACATAAAAATTACTATAGTGATTTTTATTCATGTACTAACGAAAGGATGGGACGAAAATTGGCATACGAAAGATTTGTACTATGGAATGATGCAGTTATTGATACAACAAAACATCGCGCGTACATAGAACTTGAAGAAAGAGGTTTACAATTTGGTGATGGCGTCTATGAAGTTATTCGCCTTTATAACGGAAACTTTCACTTATTAGACCCACATTTAACAAGATTATATCGATCCCTTGAAGAAATAGAATTATCACTTCCTTTCTCAAAAGCCGAACTCATCATCTTACTCTACAAATTAATTGAAAACAATAATTTCCACGAAGACGGAACAATTTACTTACAAGTATCTCGTGGTGTACAAGCTCGAGCACATGCATTTTCATATGACATATCTCCGACAATCTATGCTTATATTTCAAAAAAAGAAAGACCATCTTTATGGATTGAATACGGTGTACGTGCTATATCAGAACCTGATACACGCTGGCTCCGCTGTGATATTAAATCGTTAAATTTATTACCAAATGTATTAGCTTATACGAAAGCTGAACGCAAAGGTTGTAAAGAAGCACTTCTCGTACGAAATGGTATTGTAACTGAAGGTAGCCACTCTAACTTCTTTCTTATAAAAAACGGAACACTGTATACGCATCCAGCCAATCACCTTATTTTAAACGGCATTATTCGTCAGTACGTCCTTTCTTTAGCTAACACTCTTCAACTTCCTGTAAAGGAAGAGCTTTTCAGCGTTCGCGATGTTTATCAAGCAGATGAATGCTTCTTTACGGGAACGACTATTGAAATTTTACCGATGACCCATCTCGATGGAACTGCGATTCAAGATGGTCAAGTTGGCCCTATCACCAAATTACTACAAAGGTCATTTTCTCAAAGCCTTTTAAAATCCAACAGCACATCTTCCTAAATACGAATAATCTTCTCATTTTCCACATCAAATATATGTATTTAAATGGAAATCAAGGTGCAGATTTATACCTTGATTTTTTTTTTGTAACCTTTTTGTCATATTCAGATTACCACATAAGTCTTGACAGTAATCGACATGCTCTTTAGAATTTTTAACAGTTGGTAAATATTTCTTCACTACATTACAGACAGAAAGGAATCGACAAATTATGAAAAAATACCTTGCCGGTCTTGCGGCAGTGTCTGTAGCAGGAGGAGCAGCCCCTACACTTGATAGCGTTCAAGCTGCCCCTGAACAAAATACACAAAAAGCTGCTACACAAACTGTCCAAGCTTCCGCATCAAACAATTCATCATATACGGTGAATGCTAGCGTACTACACGTTCGTGCAGGATCAAGTACTTCTCACGACGTCATCTCTCGCGTTTATAATGGTCAATCATTAAACGTAATTGGAGAAGAAAATGGTTGGTTCAAAATTAACGTTAATGGACAAACTGGTTTTGTTAGTGGCGAGTTTGTATCAAAAAACGGAGCAACGAATAACAATGTAAGCACAGGTGGAAACAATAAAGTTACTGCTGATGTATTACGTGTACGTACAGCTCCTAACACTTCTAGTTCTGTTTCAGGACGTGTATATGAAGGACAAACTTTAAACGTAATTGGAGAAGAAAATGGTTGGGTGAAAATCAACCATAACGGACAAACTGGTTATGTTAGTAGCCAATTTGTATCAGGCGCTTCTTCAAATACTGGCTCTACAAGCAATAACAACAATAGTAACAATGAAGCAACTGTTCAACCAGCAAGTGGAAACTATACAGTAAATGTATCTTCCCTTCGCGTTCGTACAGGTCCTAGCACTTCTCATCCAACTGTAGGTTCTGTTAAACAAGGACAAGTAGTACAAGTTGTAGGCGAAGTTCAAGATTGGTTCAAAATCAATTACGCGGGACAAACTGCTTACTTAAGCAAGGACTACGTAACAAAAGGCGGTTCTAACGAAAACGTCACTCAAGGTAACAACCAAGAGCAAAATAATAATGGAACTGTTCAAACTGGTGGTACTTACGTTGTTAACGCAACATCTCTACGTGTTCGTACAGGCCCTGCAGCTTACCATAGTGTAATTGGCGGCGTGTTAAATGGTACAACATTAAACGTAGTTGGATCTGAAAACGGCTGGTTTAAAGTAAACTACCAAGGAAAAACAGGCTATGTTAGTAGCGAATTTGTAAAATTCGTTAAAGGTGGCACAGCTACTCCTGAACAGCCAAAACAACCTGATCAAGGTGCAATTGGCGACTACTACATTAATGCTTCTGCACTAAATGTACGTAGCGGCGAAGGTACAAATTATAGAATCATAGGCGCACTCCCACAAGGACAGAAGGTTCAAGTAATCTCTGAAAACTCTGGATGGAGCAAAATTAACTACAACGGTCAAACTGGTTACATCGGAACACGTTTCCTATCTAAAACACCAGTTGGTGGCGCAGTAGATAATAAGCCTAACGACAACCAAAATAACAATCAAAATAATAACAACAATAATAATACTAATAATAGCGGTGACAGTTCTTCTCTACTTGCATACGCGAAATCTATGCAAGGCGTACCATACGTTTGGGGCGGTACTTCTGCTAATGGTGTTGACTGCAGTGGTTACATCTACCACGTATTTAAGAAATTTGGTCATAACATTAGCCGCCAAAGTGTTGCTGGATATTGGAGCAGCTTACCACAAACTTCAAGTCCACAACCTGGAGACTTAATTTATTTCAAAGATACTTATAAAGCAGGTCCTTCTCACATGGGTATCTACCTTGGCGGGGGATCATTCATCCAATCCGGAGATAAAGGTGTAGCAATCGCTTCATTAAACAACTCTTATTGGAAAAGCCATTTCTTAGGGTATACGAAAGCACCTTAAGTTATAGTTTCAGAGCCTTCTAGTTTACTAGAAGGCTCTTTTTAAAAGACTCAACATAGTAATCCCCTTTCATTCTCTCTACGAAAAAATTATGCGTTCATTCTCCTATTTCATACACTATATTCTATTGAAATTGCCCAAAACGTTATCATAATGAATATATTTCAACAAAAAACATAACCTATTTCATGTCTATTCATTTTATATGTGTTTTTTCAAAGAATTTTCTTTTTATTTAAACTTTTCGTTAGACGTTTGACCTCCGATGTCCATTATGATAAGTTACTTAAGATGTTATATTCGCAAAAGTATAGACAACTGGTTTATACACTTTTTTACTATGAGGAAGGAGCATACACTGCATGAATGTTTTATGGGGAATTGGCGGCGTGATTGGAGTATTAGCAATTGCTTTCTTACTATCTTCTAACCGCAAAGCTATTAATTGGCGCACAATTTTAATCGCGCTAGCATTACAAATGACATTTTCATTTATCGTATTGCGATGGGATGCTGGAAAAGCAGGCTTAAAAGTTGCTGCTGACGGCGTTCAAGGATTAATTAATTTTTCTTACGAGGGAATTAGGTTCGTTGCTGGGGATTTAGTCAACGCAAAAGGCCCTTGGGGATTTGTTTTCGTTATTCAAGCACTACTTCCAATTGTATTTATTAGTTCATTAGTTGCAATCTTATATTACTTAGGTATTATGCAGAAATTTGTTAGTATCGTTGGTGGTGCATTAAGTAAACTTCTTGGAACTTCTAAGGCAGAAAGCTTAAATGCAGTAACAACTGTATTTTTAGGACAAACAGAAGCACCAATTTTAATTAAACCATACTTAGCACGTTTAACTAACAGTGAATTCTTCACTATTATGGTAAGTGGTATGACAGCTGTTGCCGGATCGGTTCTTGTCGGATATGCAGCAATGGGAATTCCATTAGAACATTTATTAGCAGCAGCAATTATGGCAGCTCCATCAAGTTTATTAATCGCAAAACTAATTATGCCAGAAACAGAAAAAGTAGATAATAACGTTCAACTTTCAACAGAGCGTGAAGACGCAAACGTTATCGATGCAGCTGCACGCGGTGCATCTGAAGGTATACAACTTGTTATTAACGTAGCTGCAATGCTAATGGCCTTCATTGCATTAATCGCTTTATTAAATGGCTTATTAGGATGGGTTGGTTCTTGGTTCGATATTAAACTTAGCCTTGATTTAATCTTCGGTTACTTATTATCACCATTTGCAATCTTAATCGGGGTTTCTCCAGGTGAAGCTATCCAAGCAGCAAGCTTTATCGGTCAAAAACTTGCAATCAACGAATTCGTTGCATACGCAAACTTAGGACCACACATGGCAGAGTTCTCTGCAAAAACAAATATGATTTTAACATTTGCAATCTGTGGTTTTGCAAACTTCTCTTCTATCGCAATTCAATTAGGTGTAACAGGAACGTTAGCTCCTACTCGCCGTAAACAAATTGCACAATTAGGGATTAAAGCAGTTATCGCTGGTACACTAGCGAACTTCTTAAACGCAGCAGTCGCAGGTATGATGTTCCTATAATTTTATATAAAACCTCCTCTTTTTAAAGAGGAGGTTTTTTTATATACTTTAAATATAATTTTCATATATATTAAATCCTTCATGTCTAGATGTATAGATGATATGTTACAATAATTAGTATGTCTGTTTATTTTTTCTTATAAAAGAGGGATACTACTTGATGTATCTCGCCCCAAAAAACTTCCAGCTACATGGTCATTTCTTAATAATTGTGCATACTACAAATATCCAGCACGAATTATTTTTAAGGAGGAAAGTTTCGTGAAAGATAAGTCCTATAAAGTCCTCTCTATGTGGATTTTACAAATTTTATTTTATTTTATTACTGTACATGTGACGAAATATGAGCACGCGCTCATTTTTACAATTATATATGTCATCATAAATGTACTATTCCTATTTTTACCTGATAAAACAGCATTTATTTTCTTCATACTGGGAACAATCATTTCAGTATTCTATTTATTTTATCAAGCGTGGCTTCACTTATGGAGTACATCAGATCAATGGGAATATATTATTACCCACTTCCTGATGGCAGCTAACTTCTTCATTGTTTATATTTCAACCCATCTATTAAAAAAGGTTATCCTTAAAAATAAAGAGTTAACTGAACGGGTAAGAGTGCTTGAGCAATACATTGGAGAATCAAAATTATTAACAAGACAAGAATTCGAAAGACGACAAGCTTTATTAACAACTGCGATGAATCGTCGTAATGAAACAGGCATTATCATTTTCTTTGATTTCACTTCCTTTAGTAAATATACGAAGGAAAGTGTCATGGATCGTGTAGCTTCATTGTTAGTTGATACAGTCAGAGCTGACTTTGACCTTGCTGCTGAATATGACAGCAACACATTAGTCATTTTATTACAAAATACAAATGAAGCCGGTGCTGACATTGTAATGAACCGTCTACATCCAAAAATGGCACAATGGCTTGCTGCTGAAGCAATTCAAGATATTAAAATAAAACGAGAACAAATCACGACAAAAGGACAGACATTATTATGATGACACTCGTTATACTCCTTTTATTCCTTCTGTTCTGCGTACTCGTATTTTGGATTAGCATCACATTTTCAATCAAATATGTACTTATTTTTACTGCCTTTCTATTCTCAGGCCTACTCGTTTACTACTCTCTCTTAACACTCGCAGGCTTAATTCATCGAAATAGTAAGCGAAAAGATCGTACGCTAGAACATTATCCAAGTGTAGATATTTTAATACCTGCCCATAATGAAGGGGTTGTTATTAAAGATACATTAGAAGCAATGGCAAAGATTGAATACCCAGGCAAACTAAACGTTTATTTATTAAACGATAACTCTCAAGATGAAACACCTGAAATTGGCGATGATTTCGACAAAGCTTATGCTCATATTCATCACATTCGTGTACCACCTGGCGAACCGAAAGGAAAATCGCGTGTATTAAACTACGGCCTTAGCATTTCGGATGGTGAATATTTCTGTGTTTACGATGCAGATAATCAACCTGAACCACATGCACTGCGAATGCTCGTAGAACATGCTGAAACAACAAAGGATGCCGTTGGAGCAGTTGGACACGTTCGTACAGTAAATGAGAAAAGAAACTGGCTTACACGAATGATTTCATTAGAATTTCAGATTTTCCAGCTCCTTATGCAATCTGGACGCTGGCTATTATTCCAAACAGGTTCACTAACCGGAACAAACATGCTTCTTCGTCGTTCCGCATTAGAAGAACTTGGCGGCTATGATCCTTATGCAATTGCAGAGGATGCTGAATTAACATTAAGAATTACCCAAAAGGGCTATCTCTTACCAATCGTCCCGGAATCGATTACATGGGAACAAGAACCTGAACATTTAAAAATTCTTATAAAACAGCGGACACGTTGGCTTCAAGGAAACTTATACATTTTAGAAAAAATGTTTTCTTCATTAAGCTTTTTTAAAGGGAAACTTCTCGTCCATTCCTTACAACAAGTTTTAGTGTATGTCGTATTTTGGCTATTCCTAATCATTTCAAACGTTTGGTTTATAATTGGACTGCTCGGCATATTCCAAATTCAATATAGCATTCCATTACTATTTATGTGGTATGTCGCATATATTACATATGTTTCTCAATTATTTAGTGCTCAGAGCGTCGAACGAACCTTTACACCGACCAATATTTTCATAAGCGTCATTATGTACTTTACGTACGCACAGCTCTTTACGTATTTGTTTATTCGCAGTCTCATTCTTTACTTACGTGCAAAGAGCAAGAAACAAGTAATTGGTTGGGATAAAACAGTAAGATTTAAAAAAGAAAAATAGATTTCATTAAAAAATAAGCACAGAGCGCCGTATGCTCTGTGCTTATTTTTTACCGTAATACTATATATCAGACAATACCCCTTAGCTGAAAGTTATTTCACGTCCATCCCCCAACGAACGATCGACCTTCATTTATATACGAAAAAGTGATTGCTATTTTTGTAGAACCAATTGCTTCTCTTTATGCTCTTTACGAGTTTCAGTCTTTGGTTCCGTGCTTTCTTGGACATTTCGATGTGCCACACGTTTCAAACAAATATGCTTCCACTTTCTTTCGTAACGTTTCATTATTCTAGTTGTCCCCCTTGAATGCGCTTTAAAACTATTTGAAATCGCTTACAGGAAATAATATAGCACATATACATAAAAGTGACAACACATTTCCGACATATTTTTGTCAAAAATATGAATATAATGTGTAAAATATCAGATATTGTCGAACTATATCGATTTTTCTTTTTAAATTACCGATATCTATAGTATTCCGTAACAAAGTAATGCTTTTCCTACAATAGTATAGAACAGTGAAAAAGGACTGCCGACATTCGACAGTCCTAATACTATTTATATATACAGAATTTTTTTCTTCTATTATTAATGTTGTTTCATACGTCCTTCTTTTTGCAACTCTTTAAATAGTGCTGCAATCATAAAGAAAATAACAAATACGAACGGGAAGGCCGCAATAATCGACGCAGTTTGCAGCGCCTCTAATCCTCCGACATACAATAAGATCGAAGCTAACGCCGCTAGAACAATACCCCAAACCATTTTAATACGATTTGGTGGGTTTAAGCTACCATGTGTCGTTAACATCGCTAGAACAAACGTAGCAGAGTCTGCCGATGTAATAAAGAATGTTGAAATAAGTAAAATAGCTAACACACATAAAGCCGGTCCTATACTACCCATTTGGTCTAACATAGCAAACAATCCTACTTCTGTGCCCATTTCTTTAATTTGTCCATATATATTTGCACCATCAAATAGCTCCATGTGAATACCTGTTCCTCCGAAAACAGAGAACCAAAGCGCACCAATTACTGTTGGTACGAGTAACACACCAACAACAAATTCACGAATTGTACGCCCGCGTGACACACGAGCAATAAACGTACCTACGAATGGTGACCATGCAATCCACCATGCCCAGTAGAAAATTGTCCATGACTGAATCCATTGATTTCCGCCTTCATTTAATGGACTTAAACGGAAACTCATACTTGGCAATTCTTGAATGTATGAACCGATTGTTGAAGTGAAATAATTCATAATAAAGTTTGTTGGACCTGCAAATAATACAATTATCATAAGTGCAAACGCTAAAATAATATTCGCATTACTTAAATATTTAATTCCTTTATCGAGTCCCGTTTGCGCAGATAGCATATAAAGAACAGTTACAATTCCGATGATTACTAGCTGTGTCGGTAATGAGTTTGGAATAGATGTTAAATAACTAACACCACCCGCAATTTGCTTTGCCCCAAGTCCTAATGATGTCGCCACACCAAATACTGTCGCAAATACAGCTAGAACATCAAACATATGGGCAATACGGCCATGTTCACCGCCTTTAAATAGCGGACCGACCGCCGCACTAATTGTACTTGCTCTTCCTTTTCTAAATGTAAAATACGCAATACATAATGCTACAAGTGCATATAATCCCCACGGATGTAATCCCCAATGGAAAAATGAGAAACGAAGTGCAAGGCGTGCACTCTCTTCAGTCGCACTCTCTCCAAACGGAGGTGTGTATAAATGGTTCATCGGTTCTGCGACACCCCAGAAAACCAAACCGATTCCCATACCGGCACTAAATAACATAGCAAACCATGTCATATAACTATAATCAGGTTCATCATCATCTTTACCTAAACGAATCGAACCGTACTTAGAAACAATTAAGAAAATAGCAATTCCTAAGAAAATAGAAACGGAAATAATATAGAACCATCCAAACTTACTAACTAACGCAGCTTGAATTACAGTCGTTACATTTCCTAAGCTACCTTTTCCAATAATAGATTCGGGAATAATCCCCCAAAGTGTAAATGCAATACATAATGTTAATGAGACAATAAATGTTTTCGTCAGTTTCCTCATCAAATCCCCCTTCGTATGTTTCATTTCTTGTAAAAATCATAAATTCCGATATGTTAAATCGGATAGAAAACCATAGTTTTTTGTGGTGATTTTCTTTCGGCTCTCTCAAGTTTGCCTTCACCAATTAGAGTTCTTATGGACAGCCTTACCTTCCGTACAACCTTTCCACTCTGCAAGAGCTACAAGATTGGAATACTACTGTCAAATTGTGTGAGAAAAATGCGGATGGGAAGAGATTTTCCCAAAAAAGGATGTGTTACAGTTTTAAAAAAGGGCAGATTTATTCTTTACAACCCTTTCTTCTTGTAACAATTATGCGGTTTTTTGCTAGTATATAGCGCGTGTTTATAACTTCACAAACGAGATGTTTATGTTTATATAACTATATTACCCATAAAACGGTAAAATACTCAAGGAATGTAACTGTATAGTAATCATTATGTAATACCCCTGTAATATTTTTATTTACACCGAAAAAAATATGTTGTATTAAATATTTTGAATATAACTAGAAACCTACTAATTATATGGAATGAAAAACGCTTTCCTCTCATTCTAGCTATATTACAAAGTGTTAACGACTTATTACGAATGGTTTGTAATTGTGTGTTTTCCCAAAATCCGAAAAAATCTGTTGCTATAATGAGGACACGAAAACAAACGCAATGGAGGCTATCATGAAAAAATTAATTGGAATAGCAACAGCAGCAGTTTTTGGTCTTGGGATTTTCACCGCATCTGCTAATGCAGAAACTGTTGTAAAAACAGACGTACTAAACGTACGAGAAAACCCTACTACTGAATCAAAAGTTGTCGGTAAATTACAGAATGGTCATAAATTAGATGTTCTAAATACAGAAAACGGATGGTCACAAATCAAATTAGATGGTAAAGACGCATTCGTAAGTGCAGAGTTTACAAAGAACTCTTACTATGTAACAGCTAACGTATTAAATGTACGTGCTGAAGCGAACACAAACTCAGAAATTCTTGGAACGCTTAAGAAAGACGATATGATCGAAACAACGAACCAAGTACAAAATGAGTGGTTACAATTTGAATATAACGGGAAAACAGCTTATGTTCACGTTCCTTTCTTAACAGGTACAGCACCTGTTATCGAGAAACAAGAACAACCTGCTCCTGCTAAAACTGTAGCACCAGCTAAAGCTCAAGCACCTGCAGCACAAGCAAAACCAGCTGCTAAGCCTGCTGTGAAAGCTGCTGAGACTAGCACACCTTCTGGTGGTCGTGAGTTAACAGTTGTAGCTACGGCATATACAGCTCACCCAAGTGAAAACGGTGGCACATACGGCGGCCGTGTATTAACTGCAATGGGTCATGACTTAACAGCGAACCCAAACATGAAAATGATCGCTGTTGACCCGAAAGTAATCCCATTAGGATCTAAAGTATGGGTAGAAGGTTACGGAGAAGCTATCGCTGGAGATACTGGCGGTGCAATTAAAGGTAACCGTATCGACATCCTACTTGGATCAGATAGCGCTGCTCAAAAATGGGGACGCAAAACTGTTAAAGTGAAAATTTTAAAATAACCAATGACTGCTAAATTACAGCCGGTTCTCTTTATTGAGAGCTGGCTTTTATTTTTTATATAATACATATAAGGAGGTGACGTCCATGAATTTACAAGCTAAGGTAGACTGGGTCGGTACACCAAAACCGTACATATATAAAGATGATATAACATATGATGCAATCGCAATTGACTTCTCACTAACAAACGATGACAATCGCTATAAATTAATTGTGCTCAAGTCTGAAGAAAATACACATTACAAACTCGTACAATACGGAATAAAACCAGGCTCTCAAAAACCATTCCCTATTGATATTCCATTCGAGCAAGAAATGCTACCGCTCATAAAGCAAATATTAAATGATCCATATGTACAAGCGATATTAAAGGAAGCCCGCTTCTAATTGCAAAAAAGGATATCACCTAGTAGAATTTCCCAACTAGGTGATATCCTTTTTACTTTCCCTTCATGAACACGAGTAGAGAAAATTATATCAACGGTTCAACACGGAATATCGATTTACCGTCAAAGATTGACAATAACGGCAAGCTACCTAAAGAAAGAGGCTGTTCAAAATTGAACAGCCTCTTTCTTATATTAACGATTCGGACCAGATACTTCCTCTGATTTCAGCGTATTATTCGCTCCAAGAGAATGGTACAATATCTTTCCATTTCCGTTAACAGTAACGATATGGTCATTATTAAAGCTCTTGAATTTTACAGAGCCGTCACCGTAACGAATATGATATTCTTCATATGTCGTTACTTTATATTTCGTCGCACTTTGACGTTCTACATTGCGAATATTCATTGTCAATAAATCTTCTGTAATTCCTTTTTTGTGTAGATATTGTAAGTAATCACGGTCTTCCTTATACGATTTCCCGCTCTTATCATAATCATTTTCAATTAAACTAAAATCGTTTAATGCAATTGCACGTACGTTATTATAAATATGATTTTGTACAAAATCTCCAACCGCTGAACTAGAAGCTTCTTTTGGGAACTTTAAGTAATATGTACTTTGATCTCCAACTTTAATACTTTCAGATTTCATCACACCAAATTCAGCGTTTTTCTCCAAATGTACTTCTACCGTTTCATCCGTCGGTACAGGACCAAGTTTATAACTTCCGTAATTTAACTTTCCGCGTTTCTTGCCATTAACAAATACCGTTGCATCGTTTTCATCAGACGAAATGGTTACATAATTTCCTTCAAGTGATAAATTCACTTCTACTGTCCCATTCTTTTCATCTGCTAAATCCACTTCTTTTTCTGTCTCTAATTCAGCAAGTTCCGTCTTCGCCTTTGCCTTTACAACATAAGCACCCGGGAAGTATGGACCTAATTCTTTCGAAGTTTTGTCACTAGAAAGCTCTGTTTCTTTTTTATCATTCACATATATTTCAGCATTCTTTGCAGTTGTGCTAACATTCATGTAATACGACTTCATGCTGAACTTATACTTCGGATACAAGAACCATTCTTTCCCATCTTCTATAATTTTCCCATCTTTAAAAGATGCTTTATCACTTGCTAACTTTTGATCTACTGTCTCTCTTTGCAAATATGATAACAGTTCTTTATTATAAGAAGGATTCTCTTTTAAATAACGGATATACGCCTTAATATCTTCTGTCTTAACCTTTAAGGTTGGATCGTCTACTTTCAAAATCTCATCGATTGCATTCACATCTTTATTTTGGAATGCTTCAATCATTGCATTTACTTGCTTTTCCTTCGAAAACTTGCTAGCACCGAATTTATATGCGCCAAACAAAATAGCAAAAACAATGACAAAACCTATAAGTAAAAACATGTTCTTCTTACTTTTCACTGACTTTGTTTCTCTCCGCATTTCTGAGTGAGAAGAAGCTGTTTGATCAGCAATTTCTTCTACTTTACTTCCGCAATCAGGACAAAAGTTCAAATGATCCGCAACTTGTTTATTGCATGTTCCACAAAACTTCAAGTATTTCTCCCCCTTATTTTTTTACTAATTTCATACCCGCGAATGTTAATACGTAAGAAATAAGAAAACTACCTACTATTAAATATAGCGTGTTACTTTGAATAGATAATATCGGTCCAGAAATTCCAGCGAACTCCTTCATAATTTCCTTACTTCCTGAAGCTGTAATATGAATTTTTGCTAATCCATTTACACAAAGCATCATCACTGTATAAACAGCGCTAAACACTGCTATAGTTACGTACATATTTCGCATACGATATTGAGTCAATTTCATTCCAGCCCTAACTAGTAGAATACATGGTAGAAGAATTAATAATCCCCACCAATGTAAATACGAATTAAAATCATCAATATCTTTTATACGATCAGCACTAGCACCATTAGCGATTTCCAGGTCTTTTAAAGACGTACCCTGTATTGATATGCCTGACATATACGATACATGCAGTGGCCCTTTTTCGACTGAATATCTATGCATTTCTCTCTCCATATTTCCCCACTCAATTTCAGTTGGAGAAAGGTGGGCCATATTCCACATAAAAGGTGTTGCTTCTAAAGAAAGTAATACTTTATACGCCTTCTCTGGAAAATCAATTGGACCCATTGATTTTGAACTACTAAATAAAATCGTAATAAGTATAATACCAAATGTAATAAGTAGTCCTTTCAAAACAGTCACTATACTATAATAAATAGACGTTACATACGGGACAAACTGACTAGTAGAAGAAAGCATACGATGTGGTCCTGCTTCAATACTCATACCAATAAAGCTGAATAATAGGCCAAATATAATACCAAACAATAAACTAACAACATGAGAATATACAACATCAATAGTCATCGTTTGATAGAAATAAGAAATAGATGTAGAAGAACTTGCCATAAAGCTTACAATACATAAGAAAATACCGTATATCATGCCAATTACACATGATGTCATGAACTTCTCTCGCCAACTAATTGAAGGTTTTTTTCTTTCAACAAAAAATCCACTTCCACCTAATATAAGTGCCGGAATAGTTACCAAGATGAATAATGGCATATGAAGAAGGAATGACATAGTGTATGCCCCGCTCCCGCTAATTTCAATACCTATTAAATGACACATTAAAATTAATGGTGCTATACCAATAAATGATTGATTAATGGTATTCATATTCAACATACCATCCGTATTTCTAACCGCTGTCTCCACTACATCATTTATAGCAGAATCTATTATTAAACTGCCAATGAAGCCTGCAATGAACATACATACAATTGCAAAAGCACCACCGAATAATCCTTTTTTCAGCATACTTCCTGATGCATTTACATGTAATTGCGCTCCTGCATTTGGTAATTTCATGTTCGATTCTTTTTGGGCAACTCCTAATAAAGAATCACCGCATTTCTCACAATATGTAGCATATTCTTTACTTTCCTGTCCACATGTTCGGCAATACTTCGAAGATTGCGGGACTAACATAACATGGCTATCTATACTATCCGTACTTGAGCCGTCATGTGTACAATAGTTTACTGCCTCCGGCTGTTCTAAACCGCAAATTTTACAATACATGTTCCTCACTCCTTACTTTGCTTCATACCACATGCTGGACAGAATGTAGCTTCCGTTGCAATTTGTTCACCACATGAAGAACATGCTTCTTTTTCAATATTTTTTGATTGAAGGAGTAACTCATTTTCTTTACCGCACTGCCCGCAAAATTTATCATTTAATGATAATGGACCACCGCAACTACACTGTCCTTTTTGTTCTTGTCTCTGTAAATTAGAAATTTGTCTGCGCGTGTTATAAATAGCAACATCAAGCTCTTGCACTGGTGCTACAATAGCTTTCAACAAATCTACTCGAACTTCATCATCACGAAGTTGCATATATACCGTTTGACCAAGTTCAAGTAAAATTTCAGTTTTTTCTTGTAACTTCTCTTGTGTAATCTTCTTTAATTGCGCCATTTCCTGTGCTACTTGCAACTTCATCTTGCCTTGCTCAATTCCCTCTTGCAACTTATTCATGCCATTACCAAACTTCGATTGTAAATCTGACAAACAAATTCTCTCCTTTTAATTACATAGTAATATACAAAATTAACATTATATATATTACCATGATTTTCTAATTGTGTAATTAGAATTTCATTTTTTCTGTTTTGAGCATTTTTTGTTTATAATGGTAAAGGAAAGAAATCTGTGTACGGAGGAATATTATGCTGCAAGACTCAATTACGAAAGATGAAATTATGATGATTGCGAATGAGTTCGTTCAAGGGCTTGATCCACAGCAAGTTGCTGATCAAGAGCATGTCGCTACAGCTCGGCAACTATATCGTAGTGGTGTTGTCTATAACGTTGACTTTGATGGCTATACGCTATCCGGAACTGTAAATGCTGAAGGCAGTGTATATAGTGTTCACATTCCGATTCGTAATGTCACTGAAAGCTATTGCGATTGCTTCGCGCCAACGCAATGTCAGCATATGCTTGCTGTGTTACTATCTGCAGCTTCTAGTTTTGGGCAAGTAGGAGATGTATTAACTTTATTCAAAAATAATACAAAACCTTCTCTTCCTCCTATTCGAACTGCACGACAAGTATTGCAATCATCAGCTTTTGAAGAAATGGATTATAAAAGTTGGCAAACATACTTTGAAAATGAATATGAATCATTTAAAAAAGAACAAGCGCGGCTCACTTATAAACAAATGTATTTTCTTATGAGTCTTTTTACAGACTTCTATACAAAATTAGAACGGAAAGCTCCGCGCATCGTTGCTATTCATGAATTATTTAAGTTGCACGCGGCACTTTATTGCTTTCAAAAATTATTAGAAGAAATTCAAGAATTTGAAGCAAACAAACTATATTCTTATCACCAACCAGTTAACGTCGTTCGCCTATTCGTTGATAAAGTTGAATCTACCGTTAGGGACCTAAAAACAGAGGCGATTCCAGAAGAATCCAAACCGATTTTAGAAGAAACAGCTCGGCTCATACATGAAGCATTCTTCTCTACCGATGCCTATACACAAGAGCGATTCTTCATTTATCGTCACGTATGGGGTGAACTGTTAAGAACAGAAGAGCAGCTACAAGAAGAAAAAAAACGAATCGATACTAAAATCAATCCACTTTCCAAAGCATTAGCATCTTCTCACCTGCTCTTTTTAAACGGTGAAGATGTATCGGCAATGGAATTACTGGAAAAACAGCCTTCTTCTGTTGTGAGCCTTTACTTCTATTGGTTAGAAGAGTTATTAAGTGCGATGGAGTGGGACCGCGGGAAAGATTGGCTTTCCTTTACTTATAAACAAGTAAAAGAAACGATAACGGAACAAGAAAATACCGTCTTCATACAAGATATCGTTCGATTATTTGTGATGATGTATGAGACATATGCAACACATACGAATGAACAAGCGGGATTAGAAATGATTTTACAAGAACTATTACCGTATAGTTTCACAAATTATGAACAATATGTACTTGCGAAGAAACAATACCATGCATGGACGGAACTTCAGCTCTTATATGGATTCGAAGTAATCGAACTTTTGAAAGAACCATTGAAAGATATTGAAAAAGAAGCGCCCGAAGCAGCACTTCCTCTTTATCACCATGCCGCAATGGAAGCAATTGAAGAGCGAAATCGCAAATCATATAAACGTGCCGTTCGTTACTTAAAGAAATTACGTATGCTTTATAAACGACTGAAGCGAACTGATGAATGGGATGCTTTCATTATTCATATCGCTAACTTACATTCACGTCTGCGTGCACTACAAGAGGAATTACGGAGAGGAAAATTAATCGATGATCATACAAACTGAAGTAACAATTAGGCTCCAGCACGTTAGTCAAGGTTGGTTCCTTTGGGGAGAAGATGATAGCGGTACACTCTTATCCGTAGCAACTTGGAAAAAAAATGCATTCGCATGGCACTCTACTTCTTTCTACGGAACGTTTTTAAAAGAAGCAACGTATGAGGGAAAACAAGGCGTTATGTTAACGAATGCACAGGCATTTGAATACATCGCAAATAAACCGATGAATTCATTTGCAAATATGCAAATGAACGGTCCTATTACGGCACTTACAAAGGACGCAAGTGAATTATGGGACGCTTTCGTCAGCGGCAGCTTCGCACCTGACATGAAGCATTGGTCTCAGCAGCCATCTTGGAAAGTTCAGAATACCTCAATTGAAGATGACATGTTAGCATCTCTTTTCTCTGCCGCTGTGAACGAAAGTATTTTGCAAGATGCTCGCTCAAATGACGGATGGGAAGATGCAAAGAGACTATACGAACATTACGACTTTACGAAAAGGCAATTGGAAGCAGCACTACATGAAGAGGATTGGCTTCGAAAAATTGGTTACATTGAAGATGACCTTCCATTTACAGTCGGCTTAAGACTACAAGAACCGCAAGAAGAACTTGAAATGTGGAAGCTTGAAACAATCGTTACACCAAAACGTGGTGCACATCGCATATATGTATATGAAAGTATCGATTCCTTACCAAAACGATGGCACGATTACGAAGAACGGATCCTTGAAACACAAGAAGGATTCAGTAAGCTCGTACCGTGGCTAAAAGAGGACGACAAGTTCCGAGAAGAACTCTTTGAAACGGAAGCTTGGAACTTCTTAACCGAAGCAAGTAATGAATTACTGGCAGCAGGTATTACAATTTTACTACCATCATGGTGGCAAAATTTAAAAGCAACAAAACCGAGGTTGCGTGTACAGCTGAAGCAAAGTACAGCACAAACACAGTCTTTCTTCGGCATGAATACGCTCGTTAATTTCGACTGGCGCATTTCAACAGACGGAATTGATTTATCAGAAAGCGAATTTTTCGAACTCGTTGAACAAAACAAACGTCTTTTCAATTTAAATGGTCAATGGATGAGACTTGATCCTGCCTTTATTGAAGAAGTAAAAAAACTAATGCACCGTGCCGATAAATATGGACTTGAAATGAAAGATGTGTTGCAGCAACATTTATCTAATACGGCAGAAACAGAAATTGTAGAAGACGATAGTCCGTTTACCGATATTGAAATCGAGTTAGATGGATATTACGAAGAGCTTTTCCAAAAACTTCTGCACATTGGAGATATTCCAAAAGTAGATGTACCATCTTCGCTACAAGCAACACTCCGCCCGTATCAACAACACGGTGTTGAGTGGTTACTATACTTACGAAAGCTTGGATTTGGAGCGTTATTAGCCGATGATATGGGACTCGGAAAAAGTATTCAAACGATAACTTACTTACTATACGCTAAAGAAAAAAATCTCCAAACAGGTCCTGCATTAATTGTGGCACCAACATCAGTCCTTGGAAATTGGCAAAAAGAATTTGAGCGTTTCGCACCAAGCTTACGTGTTCAGTTACACTATGGAAGTAACCGATCTAAGGATGAGTCATTTAAAGATTTTCTTCAATCAGCAGATGTTATATTAACTTCTTATGCATTAGCTCAGCTTGATGAAGAAGAACTTAGTACGTTATGCTGGGACGCTGTTATTTTAGACGAAGCACAAAATATAAAAAACCCACATACGAAACAGTCGAAAGCAGTAAGAAACCTACAAGCAAATCACAAAATTGCTTTAACCGGTACACCGATGGAAAACCGACTTGCTGAGCTTTGGTCTATTTTCGACTTTATCAATCATGGGTATCTTGGAAGCTTAGGACAATTCCAGCGCCGCTTCGTCACACCGATTGAAAAGGACCGCGATGAAGGAAAAATCCAGCAAGTTCAGCGGTTTATCTCGCCGTTTTTACTGCGTCGTACGAAGAAAGATCAAACGGTCGCATTAAACTTACCAGATAAACAAGAACAGAAAGCTTATTGTCCACTAACTGGCGAACAAGCTTCCTTATATGAACAACTTGTTCAAGATACATTACAAAATGTAGAAGGATTAAGCGGAATTGAAAGACGCGGATTTATATTACTTATGCTGAACAAGCTAAAACAAATTTGTAATCACCCAGCCCTTTATTTGAAAGAAGAAGAACCACAAAATATCGTCGAGCGCTCTATGAAAACAAAAACGGTAATGGAGCTCATCGAAAATATAAAAGACCAAAATGAAAGTTGCTTAATCTTCACTCAGTACATTGGCATGGGGAACATGCTAAAAAGTATGTTAGAAGAAACATTCGGTCAGCGCGTCCTCTTCTTAAACGGGAGCGTACCGAAGAAAGAGCGTGACAAGATGATTGAGCAGTTCCAAAACGGAACGTATGACATCTTCATCTTATCGTTAAAGGCTGGCGGAACAGGATTAAACTTAACTGCCGCCAACCATGTTATTCACTATGACCGTTGGTGGAATCCAGCTGTAGAAAACCAAGCAACAGACCGTGCTTATCGCATCGGTCAAAAACGCTTCGTTCACGTTCATAAGCTTATTACAACGGGAACACTTGAAGAGAAGATTGATGAAATGTTAGAACGAAAACAATCATTAAACAACGCCGTCATTACAAGCGATAGTTGGATGACCGAACTATCAACCGACGAACTAAAAGAATTACTTGGCGTATAAAGTGAAGGCTTTTACGGGCAGTTAATGCGGGATAAGATGGATGTTTCTATTCCCACAAATAGCGGGATAAATGAAAAAGGAGCAAATCTCTAACTGAGATTAGCTCCTTTTTCTATGCCAAAACCAATTGCTTATTATAATTCCTGTTAACCCGCCGCACGTATCAAGCAATGAATCTTGCCACATCGGTGTACGGTCTCCTGTAAACCATTGATGAATTTCATCAAATGTTGCATACCCCGCAACGAAAAGGAGGGCGTATGCAAAGCACCTTTTTCTCGAATAACCCGATCGATGAAAAGCATAATACGTCAATGAACCGAGCATAAAGAACACCATAAAATGAGCACCTTTACGAAGGAAAAACTCAACAAATCCACCTACACCTTTATTTGCGATACTAACAGGTGTACCTCCCCCATAATCGATAGATACCCATGAAAAATGCTCTTTCACAAACTCAGCATTTACATATTGCTCAATATCCGAGCGCATATCCTGTTTTTTATATGGCTGTGCTGAAGAATAGAAAATAATCCCCATCCATAGTAATACAGGAATCCAAAATAACCATTTACGATTCATTCTCCCGAAAACCCCTCTCTTAGTCTTTTAAGAGTACCAAAAAAAAGAAAAAATTTCACGCCAAAACATGACATTTACACCCTATTTATAAAGTGAAAGGGGGTGATAAACATGGCAGTTGAAACAATCGTAATGGATTTAACTTTACGCCTTGTATTAAACGGAGGATTAGACAAAAACGGTAAAACAGTTTTTAAGAACAAACAATTCAAACGTGTGAAAACAAATGCAGATTTAGGAAAAGTACATGAAGTAGCACGTGCTCTTGCTTCACTACAACAATCATCACTTCACGCTGTACAACTTGTAAGCACGTCAGATCTTTCTAATCTATAATTAAAAGGAGGGAATAAAACATGCAAGTACTAGAGTTAATTTTCGTGAAAGAAGATGGAAAAACAGTTGCCTTTTCTATCGAAAATCCCATCACACCAGTAAATGAACTAGTCGTAAATCAAGTAATGGATACCATTCTTTCTTCATCTGTATTTTCGTCCATTAGTGAAAATACTCGTAAAAAAGGGGCTCGCCTCATAGAAAAAAACGTATCTGAAGTTCAAATCACTCCGTAAATCAAAAAGACGAATCTGCATTATTTTGCAGATTCGTCTTTTTTCTTCGGCATTTCAATTGGAATAAAGATGTTTGAAAAACCAACACAAACATACTTATAATTCTCTCCGCCTAAATCAAACTCTGTCGTATATGTTGAGAAGAAAATATAATCATTTCGCTTTGTATAATGCTCAATTAATAATCCAACTTGTGGTTCAACATACTTATTTGCTAATTTCTTTCCCGCTGATGCTAGATCGCCAAGTATACCCTCTTTGTTTTCTTTCTCAACCTCTTCTAGCTTCTTACTCACATCATTACGCTTCATAAATTGTTTTGCTGCCCAATCCGTATATTCTCCCTTACCCGGATTACTGTTTGCTAAATAAACTAAGAGAACAACAGCTAGAGCCATAATAATATACTTTTTCTTCATGCTATATCACCGCCTACTCTTTTCTCTTTTCTATTTTCATATATATGTACAAGCGATGCAAATTAGAAAGACTATCATCTATTGATTGTAAACGAACCGTAAAAATTTACAATACGAAACAAAAGATTAATAATAATTTTACATAATTCGTATATAATTATATTCGGAATAACAATTTTTATAAGGGAGGATTTTAGAATCATGGATAATGAGAATGATATTTTTATTTCTAGTTCTACAATGATGCTCGAACCTTGCAAACACCCTTATTACCGGACAAAAATTATCGACAGTAGCGGAAACCCTCTGTACTCTTGCCAAACAGCTATCCAACTCATAAAGAAATCTTGTCTAACACATGTTCATTCTACTTATCAAGGTAGACGTCATGCAGTCCAAATAAACTTTAAGCTCAAACAAAATGTTCCAATTCCGATTAATCACAAAGAATATATTTGCGTTTTCCCAACAGAATCTCCTTCTTCTCCAAGCTGCATTTGGTTGTTCTATAACCATATAGATGAGATAGAGTTTTCCAAAAAAACTAACAAAGCTAACATTCATTTTTTTAACGGAACTACCATAACAATACAAATAGGTTCTCATAAGTTACAGCAACAATTTTTGAAAGCTGGACATGTATTATCCCGAATGAACATAAAAGATTCACTACACTCAAAAACCCTCTTGCCACATTTACTGCCTTAAAATAAATAGAATGGAAGGCAATATTTCTCTTGCCTTCCATTCTACTTATTATTCTTATCCCCTTACACTATCTCTCATTTTCTCAAGCGCTTGTCGATATACCCATCTCACTTGATAGTACGTCATCCCCATTTCAGAAGCTATCTCCCCCATATTTTTCCCTGTAAAAAATCGCTCTGAAATGATGTGCTTCTCCTTCTCATCTAACACACTCATAAAGTCCTTCGCTCTCGTTCCCACATCTTCACACTCAAATCGTTCCTCATACTCGTCGGTGCATACATAGCGCTCTTGCACTACGCATTCTTTCTTCAACCTTTCCAATATATAACCACGTACCGTTACAACCGCATAAGCAGGAAAACTCCCTTTCTCCTCCTCATACCTTTCATACGCATGCCAAAGACCAATTAAACCACATTGATAATACTCTTCATAATCTTGGTAAATATTTAACCTCTTTATTTGATTTACAATCATACCTTCATACAAAACAACCGTATCTGCAAAAGTCGCTGGCTTCACACAGTGCCCGTTTCTAAAAGGTATACCTCTTCAGTATTCCGCGGTACCTCTACAATATAAAATGAGAAAGGAAATTTCATTGTGGGTAATTTCAAATACTGCTGCCAGAATTTGAAATTACACTAAGCAGTATTTGAAATTCTAATAGGGGTATTTGAAATAGGGGTAAAAATAAAAAAGATGGCTCTAGGATGAGCCATCTTTTCAAAATAGCATGTTACGCACCAAAGTCAGAGAACATACCGCCTAAAATACTGAATCCAATTGAAAGGATAAAGAATATGGAGATTAAAATTGTTGCTTGTTTTTTACTTAAACCAGCAACGATCTGCAAGCCTAAACCAGTTAAGATCAAGCTCCAAATGTTAAACACTTCAAACGCAGAACCAATACCGTAAGCAACCGTTCCTTGATCAAATAAAGGCGCTAAACTTGTATATTTATCAGTACCATTTCCACCAAGAATAAAACCTAGCACTGCATTCAGAATACCACCAAAATAATAAACAATATTTGCATATAAATAAATAGATAATATCTTCATATACGGTGTATCATTACTCATGAACATCATAATAACTTTATAAAATCCAGCTACAATAAACAAACCAACAATTGTTCCAAGGAAACCAAAAATCGCTCCCCCTCCAAGAGTAAACCCTTTAACCACACCTGCTGAATCGCCCTTAAGCTCCTTTGCCAACTCCGGAGTATTAACTAACGCTAAATAAGCCACTACCGCTGCCGTGATTGTCCCAAGTATAGCAAACAGGAAAAATGCCCCCCAAACCGGACTTTTCGTTTTCATTCTCTCAAACTGCACACCTGGAGATGTAATCATTCCAAATAATGATGGCTTTTTCGAACCTACATCTTGCGTATTAATATTCGCTTCCATTATAACGCCTCCCTCTATTTATATAACCCGTTCTAACGGGCGGTTCACATCCTCATGTAGAGGCTACGAACCGCCCATTAGAACGGTAACTTGTAGTAGAGAACTTCTCTACTACACTAATAATTTACTCATAACGAAGTGCTTCAATTGGATCTAATTTCGCAGCTTTGTTTGCTGGAATTAATCCGAAAATAATACCAAGTGTCATAGAGAATAGTACGCCGCCAACGACAACTTCCCAAGAAACGAGTGGTGGCCATTTCGCAAATGTGGAAACAATATATGCCCCGCCATATCCAAGACCAATTCCGATCAAACCACCAAGAAGTGTTAACATAACTGCTTCAATTAAAAACTGTAATAAAATTTTACTACGTGTTGCTCCAAGTGCCTTACGCACCCCAATTTCACGTGTACGCTCTGTTACAGATACGAGCATGATGTTCATTACACCAATACCACCAACGACTAATGAAATACCAGCGATACCGCCGATGATCATCGTCATAATATTAGTCATTTTTGAAATACCTTCTTGAAGTTCTTTTAAATTCATAACCTCATATTTACCAGTTGCATCACTCGGTTTACGACTATTTAAGACATCTGCAGCTTTTTTACCTGCTTTTTCTAAATTATCTACATTTTTTGCTTGAACAGAAATATTTTGAATTTCATCTTTTCCATACAGTGTCGGCCATAATGAAATTGGAACTAGTGCTTCTGATGGTCCCATTCCCATAAACTCGTTATCTGATTTGTAGACACCGATAATTTGCATCGGTTGCCCCTTCATTTCAATAATTTTACCGACTGGATTAGCATCCTTAAACACCTTATCTTCCATTTGTTTACTAATCATGACAACATTATTACCTTGATCCACATCTGATTCTTGTAAAGAACGTCCCTTTAACAACTTTACTTTATTTACTGAAAAATACTCACTGTCTAATCCAGTAATACTCACCATTTCTATTTTATCTTCAATATCAAGTGGTTCCATACTTGAATTTGTTGTTACAACATGTGCGATATCTGGAATTTTTTTAATTTCAAAAATATCTTCTTCAGTTATCTTCGGTGCTTCTACCATCGCCATACCAAAAGGATCATTCATATCGGCACTATAATGAATCGGTACCGTTTGATTACCTGATCCAACAAATTGGGATTTCAGTGCAGCTTCCCCGCCTTGCCCAATCGCAACGACGGTAATAATAGAGCCTACACCGATAATAATCCCTAGCATCGTCAAAGCTGAGCGTAGTTTATGAGCTAAAATAGACGATAAGGCAATTTTCATACTATCTAGTAAACTCATACTGCACACCTTCTATCTTCTGTAACTTTCCCATCTCGCAGTACAATGCGACGGGAAGAATACGCTGCTACCTCTTCTTCATGCGTAACCATAACAATCGTCGTACCTTCTGCATTTAGCTTCGTGAAAATATCCATAACTTGTGCACCAGACTTCGTATCAAGTGCACCTGTCGGCTCATCGGCCATAATAAACGTTGGATTATTTGCAATCGATCTCGCAATCGCTACACGTTGCTTCTGTCCACCTGATAACTCACTAGGTAAATGATGGACTCTATCTGATAATCCAACTTTCCCAAGCGCTTCAAGGGCTCTCTGACGACGCTCTGCTTTCTTCACCCCACCGTAGATGAGCGGAAGTTCAACGTTTTCCACTGCGGAAAGACGCGGCAGCAAATTAAAGTGCTGGAACACAAAGCCGATATATTCATTACGAATTAAAGCTAGTTTTGACTCGTCTGCTGTTAAGATATTCACATCATTCAACATATATTCACCTTCTGTTGGACGATCTAAACAACCGATAATATTCATAAGCGTTGATTTACCAGAACCAGACGGTCCCATAATAGAAACGAACTCACCGCTTTGAATTGTTAAACTAATACCATGTAAAATCGGCACTGCCAATTTTCCTTGATAATATGTTTTAGCAATATTATTTAACGTAATCATTTCTCTTTCACTTCCATTCCGTCATACACGTCGTCGGAAGGATTTTTAACCACCTTTTGCCCCACTGTTGCGCCTTCAACAATCTCTGTCCAGTCTCCATCAGTAGAACCTTTTTTCACATTTTGTTTACGAAGCTTTCCTTTCTCTTCAATATAAACAAATGCATCTTCGCCTTTTTCTACAATGCTCTTACTTGGAACAGCAATCATCGTCTTATTCTCTAAATTTACTTGCAGAGAAACGTGATAACCTGGAGATAAACCATCTTGGCTATCAAGACTTGCTTTATATGTATATTGAGACATATTTTGAGTTCCCTCACCAGCAGCTTGAGCCATCTCTGCACTCGTTGGGAATTCACTTACTTCCGTAATCTTACCTGTCCACTTCTTCTTATTATTTGCTTTCGCAGTTACAGTGAACGTTTGATCTTTTTGAATTTGTGACTTTTGAAGCTCTGTTAAAGTCCCTTGAACCTGGAACGGGTCTTTAGAAGCAACTTGTAAAAATGCTTTCCCTTGACCACCTAATGCCTGAGATGAACTTTGCGCTGCATCCTTATCTAACTTCTGTACAACACCAGTAAAATTACTATAAATCGTAAGTTCTTTCTGTTTTTTACTTAACTCTTCTTTTTGTAACTTCCCTTTTTCTTTCTCAAGGTCAGTTGTTTTCTGAGCCATTTCTAACTCGCTTACTTGCTCTTCCATCGGGTCTGTTACTTCTTTCCCAGCCCCACTATCTTTTACCTTCTTAATTTCTTTCTTCAATGAATCAATCTTCTTTTTCCCTTGATCGTAACGCATATCAGCCATCTTCTGATCAAGATCAGCTTGCTTCATTTGAAGATTAATTTCTTCATTATCATAAGAGAATAATTTCGTTCCCTTTTCTACCTCTTGTCCTTCTTTCACCGCAATATCTTTCACTTTTCCTTTAGTCGGATCCGCATAAAAACTTTCAATATTCCCTGGCTTCACCTGACCAGAAATTAACTTCGTATTATTAAGCTTACGCTCTGTCACTTTCTCAAAACTTACAGCATCTGTATTAGCCGTACCTTTCTTCTTACCTTGCATAACAAAAATATTAACTGCTGCAACAATAACAATTAGTGCAATAACTCCGATAATAATCCATTTCTTCTTCTTGTTTGGAGTACGAACCGTATTAGGTAACATATTCTCTCTCCTTTTATACCTTAATAGTTTAATAGATATTTAATTGTATAAAACTTTCGGAAAATTGAATCCCCACTTACATTGTTACACTCATTTTACAAAGTTTTACACAATCATTTATATTGTAACAAAAATACCAATGATTAGAAATATGACATTCTATCTTTTAAGATAGTTTTAAGGAAAAGAAAAATCCAATTTAAATTAGTTTTTTGGTATTTAGATGATACATTTTCATCTTACACAACATCAATTTCATGCTCCCTCCTTTACTAAAGAACTTCCTACTAATTTGAATTATTAAACTAAATTCCCCAATTGTATCACCCTCATTTTTGTCATATATATTTGACATTTTATTTATCCAAGTGTAGAGTGTCATATATATGTGACACTTCGGTACACGAAGCCTACAACTATTAATAGGAGGTTTATATTTGAATAACGTTAAAAACTATCGAAAATCTGAAGGCCTGTCTCAGCTAGAATTAGCTGAAAAAGTTAATGTGGCTAGACAGACAATAAACTTAATTGAAAACAATAAATATAATCCTTCTTTAGCTTTATGTATCGAATTAGCAAAAGCGTTAAAAACAGATTTAAACAGCCTATTTTGGGAGGGAGATTAAATGATGAAAATTGAATGGAAAGAAAAAGTTTATAATAATTTTATTGGAACAATTAGTGAAAGAGATGAGTATCAAAAACAAGAAATCAATAAAGAATTAGCTATAGCTGGAATTGGTTTATGGTGGTTAAATATGTTGGTAATGCTTATTATGTTACTCGTCGATACTATGAACCATACAATATCTATAGGCACTATATTTATTTTTCTTATTAATATGATTTACGCTAATTATTTAATCTTTAAATTGAAAAAAAAGGGCCTAAATGATACTGAGTGTGCAACAGAAGAAGAGTATTTAAAACATAAAAAGACATTAAAAAAAGCTGGCTTAAAAGCAGGTGCACTTTGGGGCTTCCAAATGTTTGTTTTTATGAATTATATCCTTCCCTATTTAGGTTCAGAAGAAATCTCGGTTTCTTTATTTAATGTTGTGCTTTACTGCTGTGGTGGCGGATTTTTTGGTCTATCCATGTATATAGTCGGTTTATTAAATCTAAAAAAATTATATTAAGTAACTAGCCCTTCAGTAACTGAAAGTACTATTTAATATATAAGCGATTTACACATAAAACTTTAATTTTACATATGATCGTCCTTTCAATTATTAAAAAAGCGATCCAAAATAATAATTGGATCGCTTTTCTGAATAAACTATTACGCCACTTTAGGACCTTTTCTCTCATGTCCACGTTGAACGATAAATAAGAATACTGTTGATAAAATACCGCCTGCTAATAGTAAGATGAAGCAGCCATCCCAGCCAGAACGATCAACAATAACACCAATTGCTGCGTTTGCTACAAGACTTCCGCCTACATAACCGAACAGACCACACATACCAACTGTTGTACCTACTGCAAATTTCGGTACTAATTCCATCGCACTTAAACCGATTAAAAACTGTGGTACGTAAATTAAACAACCGATAATAGAAACGGCAATACTTACAACAAGTACGCTAGATGCTTGCCAATATACAACCGTACCAACAACAACACCAGCCATACTCATAATACATAATGGCATACGTTTTCCTTTAAATAATTTATCACTTAAAAGACCAACGATTAATGAACTTGGAATTGCCATACCTTCAAAAATCGCGTATGCAGCATGTGCTTCATTTTTTGAAAAACCTTTAACTGTTGTTAAATAAAGCGGAACCCAGTTAATAACACCGAAACGAATTAAGTAAACAAATGCATTTGCAATACATAAATACCAAACGAACTTATTTGTCACTACATATTTCATTAAAATTTCTTTTGGTGACATCTTATTAGCATTATCTGCTTTTTCAAGATTTTCATAGTCATTACGATACTCATCAATTGGAGGAAGACCTTCAGATTCTGGTGTATCCTTCGCATTAATCCAAACAAGAACTGAAATTACCATTGCGATAATCGCTGGGAAAATAAACACGCCGCCTTGCCAATGATTTTCACCAAAAATACCTACACCAATTCCAACAAGTGGTGGCACTAGCATTCCACCAACGTTATGTGAAATATTCCAAATACCTGTTTTCGTACCACGTTCTTTCTTCGAGAACCATTTCGTCATAACGATACTACAAGGTGGTGCTCCCATTCCTTGTACAATACCATTTAGGACAAGTAATGTAACAATCATCCCAAATGAAGATGCAAAGCCGAAGCAAATATTTACAAGCCCTGATAAGAACAATCCGACTGCGATAAAACGCTGGGCGAAAGCTTTATCTGATAAATTCCCCATAAAGAACTTACTAAATCCATAAACAATCGCCATTACTGAACCTAGTAGTCCAATTTGAGCTGTACTAAAACCATATTCTTGCACTAAATACGTGCTTGATAACGTAAAGTTACTACGAACTAAATAATAAGCAGCATACCCAACTGAAATTCCCATTAGCACACGAATACGCAGTAATGTATATACTTTAGCGATCATATCCGCTGGTAACCTCTCAATTGCAGGTGCTGGCTTAAGCCATTTAAACATATTCTTTCGTCTCCTTTTCTCACTGCTGAGAGAGACGCTGTCTATTCCATATCTCGATTATTCCGCTATTTGATATTTTTTGGTTTGCCCTTCTAACCGGCTGTCCTTCTATTTCTTTCTCATTCTTCGCAAACATCGTTGGTACGCCAAACGAAACTTTTTCTAAAATATGCCCCGCTTCTTCCGATAAACAATAATCAATAAATAAATCCGCAATAATACCACTCGGCGCACGCTTTAGTTTCGAAATCGCATTAACGGACAACCCTGTTTGCTCAGGTTCGTTACTTAAAATAGGAAAGCCTTGTTTTTGAAGCATTCTCTGATCTCCCGCAAAATTGATGCCTATCATATATTCACCGCTCGCAACCAGTTCTGCAGGCATATAACCATTCACCGTTACTTCACCAACTTGCCTTGCAAGATTCTTAACATACTCTGTCGCTTCTCTTTCACCTAAAGTATCAATAAGTGATTGAAACAAAGTATATGCTGTGCCGGAAACATTTGGATCAGGCATTGCAATCTTATCCGTATATACCGGATCTAATAAATCTTGCCACCTTGATGGATATGGAAGACCGAGCGGCGCTATTTCTTCATTCCACCGCTCTTTATTAATCGCGATTGCCAGTTTCTCCACTTCATAACCGTACCAATAACCATCTTTATCTTTAACAGTCTTTGAAATACGATTCGCATGCTGGGTCGTAACAGGAATAGAAAGGTTCTTTTGCTTCATCATTTGATGCGCATCTACTGTACCGCCAATAATAATATCCGCCTTCGGATTTCCAGCTTCCTCTTCTACTCTCCGAAGAAGTTCTTCTGTCGATAGACGAATAAATTCATATGTACACCCGCGTTGTTTACAAAATGACGAAAGCAAAGCTTCACCAACTTCCTCGCGGGCCGCTACATACGCAACGAGATGACGATCATCCAAAATAGGGAGACCACTTTTATTATATTTAATAGAGGTTGTATCTCGAGAGCAACTAGACATCGCTCCTCCGATTACTAGCAAAAAGAAGAAAAAGGCTATCTTTCTCATGACACACTCTCCTTTACAAGGAATTCTGCTAGGGAGCCCTTCATATACATGACATTCCCGTTATTATCACCGAGATATTGCACAACAAAGTACGATGGATACACAGAAATAGTTAGAATATCCTCCCGCTCATTCTTTACACGTTTGCCTGTTTTATAGGCAGTAATATAAGCAATCGGCTCATTCTGTGATTGTAATAATTTCTGAATTTCTCCGTAATCTGTAATTTGCCTTGCGTATCGAATAGAATCAAATATGTGTGTAAGATCTATAGTACGTATTACATCCCCTTGCCTCACTACAACTTCCTTTGCCTCCGCAAAGAAATTACTAATGCGCTCTGGTGTATAATACAGACTTAACAAATACGTTTGAAATGCTGAGATCATCGGATCCGTGCCATTCTTTCCGTATACATTAGTCTCGTACTGGAACAAGTCACCTACTGCAAAAGTACGTTTATGTCCATTCAAGTACGTTACTTCTCCAGTAAATACTTGTTCTTGATTCCTCGCTTCTCTCGGTTCTATTCGAATTCGGTCAAAGAATGAAACAATCGTATGCAAACGAACTTCATCCGTTACAACAATTTCTCCCCACTTCTCATGCCTTACTTTCACTTCAGTAGGAAGAGATTCATTCACTCTTTGTAAAACGGCTTGTTTGTCATCCACAATTGTGATTCGATTATATATTTGCTTCTCAATAACATAAAACAAAATAAGAGAAACGATCATACAAAAGACAAACATAAGAATTTGAAATGATAGCCTTTTCATTTCTGCCTACCTCCAAGATAAAAAAACGTTGTTTCGAAAATACCGCATAATTGTTTCATAAATGTATCATTTAACCGCTTTCAAGTTTTTTATGTCTTCCATCCGTCTCGGAAGTAAAAATGTAATGCATATTGTAGTTCCCATTTCTTCACTACTCTCAATTCGCATACTTCCGCCTTGCTTCTTCATAATCTCCTGACAAATGTATAAGCCATAGCCATTCCCGTAACTTGAAGGAAGCACCTTACCTTCCGGAGACTCATTCCATTCTGCAAGCACACCTTCATCCATACCAATACCATCATCATGAACAAAAACTTTCGCTTCCTGCTCATTTATAATTACATTCATACGAACTTGCGTAGCATCACTATATTTAATCGCATTATCAAGCACATTCAAGAAAATTTGCTTCGTCTTATCAAAATCCGCAACGACGTGTACTTCTGTTAACTCATTCATAACTTCAATTTCAAACTGCTGCAACCTAAGTTTCACAATCGAAATCGCTTCTTCTGCCAATTCTTTAATATTCACGACTGTAGGTGACACTTCAAACGTACTCTTCCCGTACTTTGAAGACTTAAGTAATTCCTCTACAAGTGATAATAGACGCTCACTTTCTACAGACACATAACGGAGGCTCTCCTGCACATCCTCCTTCGACTGCAACTTCGGAATTAAATCCACATAACCGATAATCGCTGTTAGCGGTGTTTTCAGCTCATGCGTAATGCGGTCCAAGAAATCTTTCTGTTTCTCTTTCTCTTCCTTCAGCTGCTTAATATGCAGCTCAATCCCATCAGCCATCGCATTAAAGGACGCTGAAAGCTGCGCAATTTCCACATACTCATTCAGCTCAATCTTACTTTCATAATCTCCATTCGCAAGCCGATATGCCATTTGCCTTAACTGATCAATTGGTTTATGAAGAGACTTCGCCAAACGAATTGCAAAGAAAATACCAGCAGCTACTAAACAAAGCGACGTCATTAAAAACGTCCAACTTACATTTGTTAAAACTTCCTTCTCATCCGTTAACTCATTTATAAAACGAATACTTCCAATGACATCGTTTCCATAATAAACCGGACTTGAAAACAAAAGAATTGGAGCTGGATCTCCCTCCTCGAAAACATACGATTTCTTTCCCTTCAAAGAACTCTCGATGTCAATATTCCGATGAAGTAACGCTCCTTTTTGTGTATCTGCAACAACATCTCCATTCTTCCCAATCATCTGCACCCGGACATCCATTCGCTTCGCTAAATACGAAGCAATTAAAAGCGAATTAGGCCCTAGCGTCTCTACTTCTGCTTCCTTCTCTAAATAATTCATCGTATAAATTTGCGCTTCCACACTTAACTTTTCTAAGGAATCTGCCGCATTATGATACACATTCTTCTCCAGTGCAATATAAACAACCGCATACAAAAGAACAAGAATTGGAATCAACAACCCAACTATTCCAAACACCATATTTCGTTTTAAAGACATATCATCACCTTTTAGCAATCAAGCTTATACCCCACACCATAAATTGTCTTAATATACTCCCCGCTCGCGCCGAGTTTCTTTCGAAGCCTTTGCACCATAATATCAACCGCTCTCGTATTTCCGATATACTCAAACCCCCATACCTTCTCTAATAGCTCATCCCTCATGAACACACGCTGCGGATTCGAAACAAACAACTGACATAAATTAAACTCTCGGTACGTTCACTGAATCTCCTGCCCACTCACATGAAGCTTTCGTTCCTTTGGACAAATAAGTAAATCACCAGCCCCAATCACCTCATGATTTAAAGGAACCTCCTTCTTCTTCACGCGCCGCGCCATATTCTTCACCCGAAGAATAAGCTCCGCATAATTAAAAGGCTTCGTCACATAATCATCAGCTCCAAGCTGAAGACCAAGTAACTTATCATTCATCTGACTCTTCGCTGTCAGCATAAGCACCGGAATATCACGCTCCTTCTCTCTGAATAAACGTAACAACTCATACCCATCCGTATCAGGAAGCATCACATCTAAAATAAGTACATCCGGCTGCTCATTCCATCTCTCTAAAGCTTCTCTCCCATCAGCCGCCGTCAATACTTCATACCCTTCCATCTCTAACTGCATCCGAATCAAATTACGAATACTCGATTCATCATCTACTACAAGTATTTTCATCATTCTCCTCCTTCCATCCTGTATTATAGTACAGTTTAGTATAGCAAAAATAAAACAAAAAAAGAGAGGGTATTGTCGAACATATTTTGTCGACGATACCCTCTCTTTTTTTATATTTATTAAAATATCCATTCGGTTGTTTTTGATGCCAATTCCATGCGTGCTCGATATAGAAATATGCTATTACTAAATATCCCTCACTACCTTTACAAATAGTGAGGGATATTTAAAATTACCGATTTAATTCAAGATGTGCTTTTAACTTATTCGTTAAATCTTGTTTTGCTGCATCTGGAACATAGTAGTACCAAATGCCATCAGCGGCTTTGTGACCGTCACCTGGGATTTGAATGTCCTCACTATTATTCAAGCAGTTTTTATAATTCTTTTGCATATCAAACATTTGATCTTGCGTTAAGTTTGTTTTCACATTCTTTTGAATCGCTGTTAACACATCTCCATAGCTTGTTAAAGAAGAGAAACTAGCACCTTTCTTAATAACACCCTGCATTACTTGACGCTGGCGCATCTGACGACCAAAATCACCACGCGGGTCTTGTTTACGCATACGTGTATATGCTAAAGCCTCATTACCAGTTAAATGAATATTCCCTTTCGCAAAATGATGTCCATCCTGCGTAAATTCTAAATCATTATTTACATCTACCCCACCAACTGCATCAACGATATCTTTAAATCCTTCCATGTTCACTTCAATATAATAATTAATAGGAACATTCAAGAATTTTTCTACTGTCGCTACAGACATATCTACGCCGCCAAATGCATACGCATGGTTAATTTTATCACTTTTCCCTTTTCCAACAATTTCTGTGTATGTATCACGAGGGATACTTACTGTTTTCATTGAATTATTTTTAGGATTTAACGTGATAACCATTAAAGAATCCGAACGCCCCTTATCCTCACCGCGCTCATCTGCTCCTAATAATAAAATTGAAACCGGTTCAGCGTTACTAATTTTTTCGCCAACTTTATTGTTGTTTTGATCACGCTTTAGAGGTTTATGAACTTCCTCTAATGTCTTAGATACAGAAGAATATACATTATAAGCATAAACTCCTCCGCCTATAATTAGTACTCCAATAATACCGAGTACCCAAAATAAAATTTTCTTTTTCATACATTTACCCTCTTTATCAAAATTTATAAATAATATATCAATTTTTATACTCTCCACTATATTACATTAATCTTGATTAAAAATAAAAGAAAAATTAAGAAAGGGGCATTAGTATTTGCCATCAAAATAAGGAAACCTACCATCCATTTCCGCTAACCGATTGATGAAGTTCCTTTTATTATCCTACATATTCAAATGAATGTAACTTCCCACAAAATTATGCCTTACAGCAAAAGTAGAGTCCATCTAGTATAATGGACTCTACTTTTGCTGTAAGGCACTTTATCGTATAAAATAATAAGATGACTCTTTTTATTATTAATTATTTCTCAAATTAGCCATCCTCTCGCATTAAGATGGATTTTTTCTGTATTTATAAGAATTCCTTGTTTCATGCATACCCAAAACAAACAACAGAACATTCAGATAACAACTCCCAATGATCCCTATGCATATTATGGTTCCTTTAAAACTTCACTGCTTTTCTCTGATATACCAAAAATCTTTTGAAATATCTTTGCAATTAACAGCTACATAGTCATCGCTCCAAACAAAATTACCCGATTTAAACATTGCAATCATCCTTGGATTATTTTGATATAAAAACATATCGCCATCTTTAAACTTTCCATTCTCATAATCATGTAAAACCTCGTATAGCTTCACATTCATCATCTCTTTTCTCTATTTTTATAAACTCATTTTATATTTCTTTTACTAAAAAGTTGTGTTTTCCTTATGAAATTATGGTGAACTTTTATATTTTTTTAAAAGTTCTGTTCCCTATGTGCTTAACAATTTAACCTACAAATTCCTATCTTCATTTTATTCTTTCATCCCTCTCTAAATACCTTTACATTTATATACATTTATCTTCTTATTATTCCAAAGTGTTTCTCGACTTATTTAATCAAAACTCTTATTAACATTCTAAAATATCCCTATTACTAAAATCCCTTTCTAAACAAATAACATATTATTAGTTGCAAATAAAATAGGTGGATACAAAGCTGCAAACTCAGCCCTGCATCCACCTATCTGTATAAAAAACATTTTACGTTTACTATTCCTTTTTATCTCCAAGGGCGAACGTTATTTCAGTTTCACACGCAATCTCACCATTTACAGTTGCAATTGCCTTCCCTTTTCCGATTGCTCCACGTACACGCGTCATTTCAACTTCTAAACGAAGCTGGTCACCTGGACGGACTTGTCGTTTAAAACGGCAATTATCAATGCCTGCAAAGAATGCTAAACGACCACGATTCTCCTCTTTCTTCAGCATAGCAACAGCGCCAACTTGTGCTAAAGCTTCTACAATTAAAACGCCTGGCATTACAGGATAATCTGGAAAATGCCCATTAAAAAATTCTTCATTAGCTGTAACATTCTTTATTCCAATAGCACGCTTTCCTTCTTCTACTTCTAAAACTTTATCCACAAGTAGAAATGGATAACGATGAGGAATTATTTCTTTAATTTGTTGAATATCTAGCATATACTTCTCTCCTTACACAAGATTGGTCATACCACCAGAAGTTATACTATCATTATCCCATTTTAACTCTTATTTGTCATTATAAAAAAAGATTTCAAAATTCCTCTTCCAAATAAAAAAATGTATACACTCTTTTCAATATGTATTATCACTGACACGGAGGTTGAAAAGAGTGTATACCCAAGTTAGGGAAAGGCAAATTATATCAATTATTATTAGCCTTTAATGTCGTATTCATAAATCATTATAAAGGAGAAAATCTCGAAAGAAAAACCTGATATTACACCTTTTTTGTTTTTTTTCAGGATAATTATTAGCATTTTCTCTTTTTATCTCCTATTTTCTTTAAATTATTATATTTTAACATTAAAATAAAATATCAAAAAATACGCTATCTTATCGTTATCACTTTTATACATGGTTTTCATTTATTAACATGGCTTTCACAAAATCAATCTACTATCAATATCTCTCGTACTCTTCGATTTCATTATACAAAAATGCTATTCAATTAAATTTCAATATCCTCTATTAAGAGTGATTGCCCCCTTTTCCTTATAACTTTCATGTATAATAATACAGTAACAATACTACCAAATTTTTAATTGGTAAAGGAAAGAGGCAATAAAATGACTGAACGTTTAAAAGTAATGACAATTTTCGGGACACGTCCAGAAGCAATTAAAATGGCACCTCTTGTATTAGAGTTGCAAAAGCATCCAGATAAAATTGAAGCGATTGTGACTGTAACAGCACAACATCGTCAAATGTTAGACCAAGTATTAAGTATCTTTGGAATTACGCCAGATTTCGATTTGAATATTATGAAAGATCGCCAAACTTTAATTGATATTACAACGCGTGGTTTAGAAGGTTTGGATAAAGTAATGAAAGAGGCGAAGCCGGATATCGTACTCGTACATGGTGATACAACGACAACATTTATCGCAAGTTTAGCTGCTTTCTATAATCAAATTCCAGTAGGTCATGTCGAGGCAGGACTTCGTACATGGGATAAATATTCTCCATACCCAGAAGAGATGAATCGCCAACTAACAGGCGTAATGGCAGATCTTCATTTCTCCCCTACAGCAAAGTCAGCAACGAACTTACAGAAGGAAAATAAAGATGAGTCACGCATTTTCATAACAGGAAATACAGCGATTGACGCACTGAAAACGACTGTAAAAGAAACATATAGTCATCCTGTACTAGAGAAACTTGGAAATGATCGTCTTGTACTTATGACAGCTCACCGTCGTGAAAACTTAGGAGAGCCAATGCGTAATATGTTCCGTGCAATCAAGCGTCTTGTTGATAAGCATGAAGACGTACAAGTTGTGTATCCTGTTCATATGAACCCTGTTGTTCGCGAAACAGCAAATGATATTTTAGGCGATCATGGCCGTATTCATTTAATTGAGCCGCTAGATGTAATTGATTTCCACAATGTTGCAGCTCGTTCATACTTAATGTTAACTGATTCTGGTGGGGTACAAGAGGAAGCGCCGTCACTCGGTGTACCGGTTCTTGTTCTTCGTGATACAACAGAGCGCCCAGAAGGTATTGACGCAGGTACATTGAAATTAGCAGGAACAGACGAAGAGACAATCTTTAGTCTTGCTGATGAGTTGTTATCAGATAAAGAAGCTCATGATAAGATGTCGAAAGCATCTAACCCTTACGGTGATGGCCGTGCATCAGAGCGTATTGTAGAAGCAATTTTACAACACTTTAATAAGTAAATAAAAAAGAGCCAAATCATGTGCGATTTGGCTCTTTTTGTTATTAATCATTTCTTTACAATCGATATGGATTGAATTTCTTTATGTGTCTGATCTGAACGGGCTGCAATATAGTAACTTTTTGTTTCATAGAAGTAGTTTTTCTCTGCATCATTACTTAAGCTTTCTTTTCCTAATAATTCATGTAACTTTGCAATCGACATTGAAATATCTTGGAATACAACCTCCACTACCTTATCCTGTGAAATGCCAAATTGAATATTTCCATCTTTAACAATCGTTTTTCCCATCATACTTGGTAATGGATTTAAAGGTTGAGGATAAGTTGTCTCTAACTCATTTAATGTTTTACCAAAATAAGTAGGGGCACTTGCCATATTCCCTCCATATACACGTTTTAACAACGCAGTTACATCTGCTAACTTGGCATCCTCGATTATGTTATTATTCGATTTAAATGGTTCAATAAACTTTGTGCTTATCCATCCAATTTCACCACTTGATAATGTAACTTGTATCCATTCAACATCTTTTTTCTCGCTTTTATTATTATCAGATATAGTAAAAATATCCCCGAAGTTGGCTACAGATAATCGTTTACTGCTTGCATCCGCTTCTTCACGAATACTGATTTCATTACTATTCACTATATAAGTTGAAAATTTCTCAACTGGTGTAGTTTCAATCGATTTTTTACTTGAAGTAATATTTTCTACCTCAACATTATTTCTGTTCTTTGAAAATATCCCCGTATAAAAAAGACCTGTCGATATTATTCCTGCTATCATAGCCAAACAACACCCGATCATTACGCCTTTTTTTCTTTTAGGACGATTTAAATTACGCTTTCCATAATTTCCATGCGACTCCACAGTAGCGGCTTCTTGTAAAAGCCCATGTTGAAACTGCATCATCTGTTCTTCACGAAAACGTTGTTTCTCTTCCTTATTCATCCCATTATACTCTTTTAAAAAATCATTATAATGAGTAACTACTTCCTTAATATTTCCGTATTCTCTCACATGTCCATAATGAATCCATAATGCTTTTGTACAAAAACTTTTCACTTGCGAAATCGAATGACTAATAAAAAATATTGTTTTCCCTTGTTCTTTAAATTCATTCATTTTATCTAAACATTTTTTTGTAAATGTTTGGTCACCTACAGAAAGCGCCTCATCAATTACTAAAATATCGGGATTAACATGTGCAGAAATCGCAAATCCTAACCTAGACTTCATACCACTTGAATAAGTTTTAACAGGTTGATGAATGAACTTACCAATTTCCGCAAATTCAATAACCTTAGGAGTAATCTCCTTTATTTCCTCTTTCTTAAGACCCATCATCAAACCTTTTAATTCAATATTCTCAAGCCCCGTCAACTGACCATTTAATCCAGATGAGATTGCAATTAATGTTGCTGATCCCTTAATATCAATCGTCCCTTTACTGGGCATCGTTACTCCCGCTATTAAATTTGATAGCGTACTCTTTCCAGAACCATTTAAACCGATAATACCAACTATTTCTCCTTCTGCGACTTCAAACGAAACATTATTTAAAGCATAATGATATTCTCCATTGGAAGTTTTAAAAAATAAATCCTTCAACTTATCTAAAGGCTTATTGTACATCTTATACTTTTTTGTAACATTTGAAAATCTAACTCTATAATTCATTCAATCATTCACCTTTTATAAATAGTCAATAAACTGCCTACGAAATCTCACATGAAGCAAGGAGCCGACAGTAAACATAAAAATAATGATTCCCCAAAAATATAATGTATAAACAGAGAACAAAATAGAAGTCGAATCATATACTAATGCTTCTCTATACAATTCTATCACATAATAAAAAGGATTTAATTTCATTAAGCTTAAAAATAATTGTGGCATATTCTCTTTAGGTTCCCATAATATAGGTGTTATAAAGAAAAGCATTCTCGTAACTGACTGAATTAACAAATGAACATCTCTTACAATTGTTGATAATGTCGAAGTAATAAAGGATAGCGCGATTAAAAAAATTGTTAAAGATAACATTCCATAGATTAATATTAGAAAATGAACCGAGCTGATTCCTTGATTAACGATAACAATAACGATTAACAACATCATTAATATCAAATGCGTATATAATCTAGAAAGTATCACGTATGAAGGAATAATACTTAATGGAAAATTCATTTTAGAAACTCCACTTAATCGAGCATAAATAGAATTTGACCCTTGTATAATAGATGAACTTATATAAAACCATGGAACTAAACCAGATATCATCCAAACAAAGTAAGGAACGCCATTAACCGGCGCTCCCCCTCGAATTCCCAAACCAAATATTATCCAATAAACACCTATTTGAATTATAGGATTTAAAAACACCCATACTATCCCCAACATATTAGCTACATATGTTTTCTTTAATTCATACATTGATAATCTACGGATTAAATATGCATATTGAAGCTGCTCCGATAATATGGTTTTTATCGATTTCACGGTGTAACCACTTTTCCTTTTACTTCTTCATATACATTTCCAAAATTAATGATTTTTATATCGTTATCTGTAGTTGCCTGCACACAATTGCGTGTATCAAATACCAACGCTTGTTTCATAATAGGAGCTAACTTTCCATAATCTAATGTTTTAAATTCACTATGGTCCGTTAAAATTAAAATTAAATGCGCATCCTTAACAGCCTCTTCTGCTGAATGTAGTTCAAAGAAATCAGATTCTACATGAGGATCATGTGCTGCAACTGTAATTCCTTCGTTACGAATTAAATCAATTACATCCATTGCAGGACTTTCGCGCATATCATCAACATTTCCTTTATATGTAACACCAAACGCTGCTACCTTTGGAGATTCTATACCATTAAGTAAACCTTTTACTTGCGTAGTTACATATTGTGGCATAGAAACATTCGTTTCTCGAGAGAGTTTAATAATATTCGCTAATTCAGGGGCTTTTGCAACAATGAAGTATGGATCAACTGCTAAACAATGTCCTCCTACGCCTGGACCTGGGTAATGCAAGTTTACACGTGGATGTTTATTAGCCATTTCAATTACATCTAATACGTTAATATCTAATGAATTACAAACTTTTGTTAATTCATTTGCAAGCGCAATATTTACATCACGGAATGTGTTTTCCATAAGTTTGGACATCTCCGCTGTTTTCGCATTTGTTTTTATGATCTCTCCCTGGACAAACACACCATATACACGAGCACCAGCTTCTGCACAAGTAGGAGTAACACCACCAACAATACGGTTGTTGTATACTAATTCATGTAAAATTTGCCCTGGCAGAACACGTTCTGGACAATGAACAAGATAAATATCTTCACCAACTGTAAATCCAGCTTCTTCTACTAAAGGTTTTACGTAGTCATCCATACTACGTGGTGCAATTGTAGATTCTACAATGATAACATTACCTTTTTTTACAAATGGTAATACTTGTTTTGTAGCTGTTAAAACATATGTTAAGTCACAAGACTTATGTTCATCATCATGGTTTGGTGTTGGAACAGAAATAATAAAAGCATCCGCTTCTTCAGGTGTTAAAGACGCACGAAACTTCCCATCTGTAACAACCTTTTTTACTACATCTCCAAGACCCGGCTCTTCAATATGTATTTCACCGTTGTTTAATTTATCTACTACCTCTGGATGAATATCTACTCCAACTACTTCTGCCCCATATTGTGCAAACATTGCTGAAGTCGGTAGTCCAATATAGCCTAGGCCCATTGTACATATTTTCACTTTTTATAACCCCCATAAAATTATTATATCAATTTTGTTAACTATTATTTATTAAATCAAATTAAATGTCATAAGTCTATAAATCTGACAATAATCACCCAAAAAAAAACAATTCCAAAATTATGTAACATATATACCTTTTTATCTACATTTAATCATATATAAATTATTAAAATTATTAAAATTATTAAAACTCGACAAATTTCAACTTTATATTGCTTTAGTTTTTTAAATATCGGTATACTTAGTTATGATAAAAAGTCCCATATCAATAAAAAATGAAAGGTTGATTAAATTTGTTCAAAGACTATACAAATATAATTGTACAATATGAGGAATTATATAAATCAGAGTTCACATACAACAAACCCTTTATCTTAACAGTAAATTGGAATAACACCAAATATGAATTTTTTATTAATTTAAAGCCAAATGCTTCAAACTTACTTGTATTTGGTTCTGGAGCATACAATCCTCAAAAAATGAAACCACCTGTTTTCCAAAGACATTCATGGATTGACCATTTTGAAGATTCAATTGTTTTCTATAATGATCCTACCTTATATCTAGGACCAATGAGTCTTGGTTGGGGACATGGTACAACAGAAAGATTTTATCTAGAAGATATCGCTAATATCCTCCAAATTATAATGGATAAAATTTCTATAAAATCTCAACAAGTCTTGTTTTATGGAAGTTCTGGAGGTGGATTTATGTCTCTAGCACTAGGTGGATTTATACAAGGATCAAAAGTTCTTGTCAACAATCCTCAAACCATTGTAAATAATTATTATGAATCACATGTTGATCGTTTATTTAAATTTTCTCATCCACAATTAAACAAACAGGAAATTCTAAAGAAATTTCCAGAACGTTTAAATATTTTAGAGCTATACAAAAAAAAGAATTACGTTCCAGAAATTTATTATTTACAAAATATTTCTTGCGGACATGACATGAAAAATCACGTGACTCCTTTTGTTTCTGGATTAAAATCCTTAGGTGAAACTATTAAGTTTAATCAAGTACACTTTGATTTCTATTTTGATAAAGAATTAGACCATAATCCAGTAGATTTAGAAAAAACATTATACTATATATATAAAGTGAAATCTTGATTACTATAAATCACTTCAATATCTCATTTTTTCAATACAATTAACTCTACTTAGATTATTAAAATTAAGAAATAAATATGCATGCTTTGCTTTTTTAATGTTTATTCTCCCCTAAAAGATCCTTGTATAACAATCCTTTAGGGGGAATAAACATTAAAAAATATTACGCTAATTTAACAATATAGTAATGTGCCTTTTCCCTTCTCTTCTACAAATAAGCTTGACTTCAATCTATAAGAAAGAGCAGATCCCCCTCAAATATTAGTTTTATCCTTATACATTTCAATACTTAGTGAAAAAAGCATTTTTTCATTTCTTATAATTTATTAATTAGGTTTTAATACAATTATGAAAAAACTTTTCTCTTAAAGATTTTCTTCATAATTGTATAAGTTATTACAAAATGAGGTGTATACAACAAACATTATATTATTTGTTTCCATACAAATTAAAGGACAGATGGTATGCCCCTTCCTTTGATATCCTGCTTTAAACATAGAATCGAATAATCTTATTACCAACTTCAATAGAAATTAAGCGATTTACCTTATCAAAACTTGCAAAGTTAAAAGTATCAATAGCTTCTTCTCCAAGTTTAATAGCAGTAAGGAAATAATCAGAGTTAACATTCTTAGAAAATTCCAACTGATTTATTTCTGTTGTTTTTCCAAATTGTTCAGAGATAATAGCCTTAGGTGGATTAATTTGTCCCTTATGGATATTCACATTATCAATATCATTAATTTGCTCAAATTCTATAATTTCATTATCACTAGTCATTCTAATCTTCGAGTCCATAATCTCTTGTATTTCTATGTGTGGAGCCAAATTAAAGTATTGTGATACATCTACAAAGTTATCACTTAAAATTTCATCTAAAATAATTACTATATTAGGCTTTAGGAATATGACTGTTCTTTTAAACAATACATCTTCATAACCACCATTTATCCCTTGAACCATATCCATTTTATGTGTCGAAACGAATGAAGTAGTTTTGATTTTCCGACTTGCGCCTTGGAATTTATCAAATGTATATCTTTCATTAGGAAAAGCAATAGTATTATGCGCCTGAGGTGAAATAACATAACTCCTTACTGGCGAGCGACCATAACTATATTTTCCAGGGTCAACTAGAATGTCACGCCCTTTATAAAAAATATTTACTGATAAGTCATCATAATGCTTATGTGTAGTAGTACCATAACCACAAACAAATGATAGCCATGTAGAATCTTCAGGATTATTATCATCTTTTGATTGCATGACGGTAATTCCAGCTACTTGATCATGAAAACTCTCATAAATTTTATTTTGTGCACCTATTGGAAGTAATCCAGAATCCCCAATAGCAGGTGTCAATCCATTAGGTTTTACAATATACTTAAAGTATTCATCTGACATTTCCATTCTTCGGACTACATCTTCCCCTAAAGTTAAACCATTTTTATTCAAGAAATTTTCAATAGACTTGTATAAGTTTCTTACAATTCTATGATACTCTGGAGAATTTTCTAGATGCACACCTTGTTGACTATAACTAAAATAGAATGTATCTTTTAAACGCCAAATACCTTTTTCAATCCACCTATCCGATTCTGGATGATCTAAAATAATCCCTAACATGATTAAGGCACGATCCATCATAATTCCATGGTTGTTTTTATGGTAATTATTATCATCAAAAAGATATTTACCATGTGTAACTAGCAATTCAATATACTCTTCTTCTTTAATAGGTAGTTTTTCTTTCGCTATTAATGCTAGATAAACCAAATTATGTGTCCGATAAGCAGTAGGATGATCATACCAAAGCATTTTATTATTCGGTTTCGTTTTTTCGTAATTCATCCAAGATAAGAAAATTTCTTTTGCCTTTTCTATATATTTCTCGTCATTTGTCTGCTCATACGCGTTTAATAAGTGACATAGAACATTTAAAGCATGCATATATAATTGGTATGTATCTGGTGCTGTATGATGGCGGTAATTCCAATCTATCCCTTCCTTAAAATCAATTACATCCAAACTATTAAAAAAGTGAAATTTATTATTTAAAATAAGATTAGCAACCCGTAAAGTATCTTTAGACGTTTTGTAAATTTTAATAATCTGATTTGTTTTCAAATTCTTCAAATGTACTTTATATTCCACAAGCACTCTTCCTCTCATGTAAATCATTATCATCGTAATTAGTAACAAAGATATAAGTTAGTAAACTTATATCTTTGTATAACAATCCTATAAAACCATATATTCTTCTTTTATTGATGTATAATCTTTATTCTCATGCCACTTAGCAAAGCGAATAAGCTCGGGATCCTTCAATTTTACATCTTTCTTATACAAATCAAAGATTTCAGCAATAATTTTGATTGATTCTAGTGCTTCATCCTTTTTAACTTTTTGCAGTTTAGCTAAATACCAATTTTTAAAGTAATATTCGAATCTTCTTTCTAGATAGTCCTCTAAAATACCATGTCTTCTGAGTGCCTCTACCCTACGTTTTTCTAAAGCATGATATTTTTCATAAAACCTTTTTGAAATACTATTTACTGTTGATCCAGAAACAGCTGCATAATAAACATGTACATCTAAGTTAACAGCCTTCACTTTATCTGAATGTAGCATTAGTTCATGGAAGAATAATGTATCTTGTCCAGCTGCTCCTACAACCATACGTAATGAATTATTATCAATAACCTCTCTTCTAGCTACTAGCGCTTGAATGCTTGCTGCTTTGAACTTACTGCTAATTAGCAACTCTTTTGTCTTTCCCTCTACTATATCCTGTTTATTATGCTGTACAACCGTTCTATAATAATTTAAACGCATAGCTTTATCTGATAAGCGGAATATATTTCCTACGACGAAATCATAATCATTATTATTAATTTCATCATAAAGCTTCCGATAAGCATCATTTACTGCTTCATTGTCGGGATCTAAATAAGTAATATATGGTGCTGTTGATAATTCAAACCCCTTATTACGTGGACGTGAAGCACTAGCACTTCCTCCATCATTAAAGAAATAAGAACTTACATTACAATAATCTTCAGCCAATCGGCTTACAATTCGAGGTGTATAATTATCAGTGGACCCATCATCGACAATAATAATTTCCATATCCTCAAACATACTACTACGCTTCAAGCTGCCAAAACATTTATTTAGTAAATAATCACCATTATTGTATGTTGGTATAATTACAGACAATTTATAATCTTTCGGTTTTTTCACCTGTTCTTTTAAAGAACGATTATTAAACTCAAAACAATCTATACTATAGCCATTTGGAAGCTCTACAGCTCCTGTCATTCTTAATAGATCTTTTGTAGCATACGATTCTGTCCAAAATACTGTTCTGTGCTTATCATACATCGTTGTAACATAATCATGTTGCACACCAGAAACAAGTATATCTTTTTCGTAATAAGCTTCTTTTGTAACATAATCGCAATTCGTGTACTTAAATGCATTAATCATGTCTTCAAGATAAAATTCTCGATATTCTTTATCCTCACTAAAGAATGCCACAAAATCATACTGTTTTTTTGAATGTTCATTAAATTCATTTTCTAACATTAAATCTTTGTTTGGATATGTTTGTTTTTCAAACATTTGCTGAATATGCTCAGATTTATCTTTAACAACTACAGCCACTCTTCTTTGAATCTTTTGAGATGAATAACCTATAGTGTCTAGCAATTGCTCTAAACGATGAAATGTTGTTTCACTCGTCATTACTTTACGAACACCATACATTTGATGCTTATACTTTTCTTCCTCTGTAAAACCATTTAATATATCTTGAACCTCATTTTTATCATGAACTAAAAATACATTAGGAAATTTATTATTAATAGCTGTACTATAATTAGATAAAAGAATGTTCCCTAATGCTTGCAACTCATATACACGATTTGCAAACATGGTTTCACTATATTTTACAGAATTTAAGTTAATGGCCCAATCGTATAGCTTATGTAATTTTTGTAAATACCCATGCTCTACAGAAGGCGAAACATACTTTGTATACTCTTTAGGGAAGAAGTACTGAGCATTATTTAATTCATAGTTTCTATCAATAATTTTCAGGCCTGCTTCTCCATCAAGAATACCATCGAATATCATTCTTGTATCTTCTTGTCTATGCGGATATTTATCATACCAAGAACCTGCAAATAAAACTTCTTTTTGTTTAGTAAACTTTTTAATTCCTATGGGGTTATGGTAAATAGGATTTACTCCAAAGTTTAAGACATTTACATTTTCATTTTGACAGTCTTTTTTATAATCCTTTACAACTTCTTCAGCAGTAGTAAAAATATAATCACATTTTTTTGCTAATTCAATAAAGCGTTCGTAGTTAACAGGATCTTCCTTGGAATAAAAAACAACTTTTACGCCTTTTTCCTTATATATTTTAATGATTTCAAATAGCTGTTCACGACGTTTGCGAGACTTTGGATTTCCCAGACCTCTCCATTCTAGATTCAGACCTTTCCAAGTCGTTGCAATAAAAAAGACATCCAATTTATTTGCATACTCTCGATAATTTTCAGGTGTAATATAAATAAAATTAGCAATACCATTAAATGAATTATATAAAAATTCATCCGCAATGATACCAATCTTCACCTTTGCCTTTGGATAAAATTTACTCCCATTACTTTCTGGAAGTTCTTCCAACATATATTTAATTCTATTAAAATATTCCTTATCACAATTTCTATTGCGATGATCAATGTATTCGGCTTCGATATTTTTTCCCTCTACTTTTAGCTTTGGAGCTTCAATGGTTTGAATGCTAGAAACAGGCGTCTTCTCAATACGTCTTGTATTTTTCTCTTTTATCGGTATTTCCTGCTTAAATAATTTTAATTCTTCTTTTTCTATTTCTATTAATTTCACTTCGGATATAATATCCTGTCGAAGTGAAATTTTTCGTTTTTTAATGTTATTTAATCTCTGATTTATCGAATCATTATTCAAATTTTTCCCCTCCAAAACTTTTTTTACGCCATTGCCAATAAGATAATGTGACTTTTCCAAGTTTTGAATGACTTAAAGCATCATGTCTGTTTGAGATTTTTTTATGTTCGTTCAATAATTTCTGATAACTTTTCAGCAATTTCTCTTCTTTTTTATAAGCTTCTAATAGCTCTTCTTGTATTTTTACAGTTTGCTCACGGGATTCAATAGTTGCTTCTTTTTTCTCTAATATAATATCCCTGTATTGCTCTAGCCCTCTATTTGCTTCAACAAACTTTTCATTTAAGGCTTTATGTTGTAATCCCTGACCTTTTATCGCCTGTTGAAAAGCACGATTTTCCTTTCCTTTCTCAACCACAGTCTTATTTAGGGCTGTCACTATAATATCCTTATGTACTAACTGCTTTTTAATCTCTATTAAGCTAGCATCTTTTTCGAGGAGTTTTTCATCTTGTTTCTGTAATATTTCATTTAATTCATTAATCTTATTAATCTTTTCTTCTAATGAACTGCTAAATGTTTTATGGAAATCCCTTTGTTGCCCCAATTGTTTCCGTAGCATCTGATTTTCTTTTTGAAGATCATCATTTAAAGATTTAAAATCCCTAAGTTCTTTTTGAACGTTGTCAAAACCGTTGCGCTCTTTTTCTATTTTCTCAATATATTGTTGCTTTGTTATTAATTTTTCTGTATAACTACATTCCATATTATAAAAATTCTCTTCTAATTTTATAATTAACTCTTTGTTTAATGATAACTCATACTCTGCTTCACTAGCCTTTTTAATAACCACTCCGAGGGAATCACCGATAAATTCTATTTCCGTGATTACTGCCCCTTCTACAGGTAATTTAAATACATCCATTAGATAATATGCTTCTTCATTGTTTAGTGAACCGTTTACTCCAAATGGAACTGTAATAATGATTCTGCCTTGATTATTTAATAAACGCAGAGCTTTTTTTATAAATTTATGTGGATCCATTCCATTTTTAAAAATTCGATTCATAATAATGCAATCATATTTCCGTTTATTAAAGCGATAATCTAGAAATTTAACCACTTTAAATTCCACATGTTTCTTAGTACGATTAGATTCTTTCTGAAGTATTTTCCTCGCAGAATTAATTGCCTCCCGTGAAACATCTATCCCAAGGACCTGTTTCCCTTCTCTACCAAGTAGCGTTGAAACAATTCCTTGAGAGCAATCTATATCTAGCACTTTCCCACCGATGGCATTTTTGTATATCCAACTTATACGATTATCAAATTCATCAATTTTTTTTTCTTCCTTCTCTTCATCATTTACCTCTGTCATATAAGTTAAAGCTTTTCCCATGGAATCTCACCTCTTCTTTATTAATTAAATCTTTTTTCCAAGCACTTCTTTATAAAGTTGTAAAAAGACTTTCTTCTCCAATTCCCAATTATATATCTCTCTTGCCTGAAAACAATTTCTTGTCATTTCTTCTCTCTTTTCCGGATTATCTAGTAAATTATTGACTCCTTTTGCAATTGAAGCTGGATCATGAGAATCAACGCAAACCCCTATATTTTCTTTTTCAACTACCCCTTGTATTTCAGGGAAACTACAGGCAACGACCGGTACACCACTCATCATATATTCGAATAACTTATTGGAAGAAGCGGAATAATGATTAAAACAAACATTATTTAGTAATTGAAATCCTAAATAAGCATTTTTTGTATAGTGGCTCAACTCCTGCACCGGTACTTTTTCCACAAACTTTACTCGATCCTCTAACTCCATATCTTTTACCATTTGTTGTAACTCCGGTTTAATACGTCCATCCCCGATAAATACTACGACCCCTCTTTTAAATAGAGGAACTGCCTGCACCAATTTATCAAGACCACGTCCAATTTGAATCCCGCCTTGATATAGAAGAATTGGCTCATTTTTTGAAATGTTTAATATCCCATGTAAATCTATTGAATTACTCATTTCCGGGAGCGAAACAAATGGATAGTTATGAATTACTTTTGGATAAAACCCATATAACTCTTCTGTATACTTTGCTCTTGTATGATTTTCCATAATCATCACATCACAAAATTTAATAAAAAACTTCTCCATAATCCCATAAATATTACTATTGTATCCTGTCCTACTCGTCTGTACTTCATGCGAGTCATAAATAAGCTTTTTTCTGTTCAATATTTTCGCACATATAACCCCTTGTAGTAGCGTATTTAAATCATTCGAATGGTATATATCATACTTTTTTTTAAAACCTGCTCGAATCATTCTAAGCAATATCGTCCCTCTCACAAAAAAAGTTGCTATCTTTCTCTGCGAGAGTAAAAAGGTCAATAATAGTAAACTAACTGTTGCTATCGGAAACTTCCAAATTCCTAACATTACGAAAAGGCCAAATGCCGCAATTATAGCGGAATTTTTCATCGCTACCCTTTTAACACGTTTGGCCAATCCAAATACTTTCTGTAATGTTGGAACTCTATTTTTTACACGAGTTACCGTAAATCCTTTTTGGTGCTGTTCCCACATAGGAAGATCAACTTGCTTCCAATCATGAATACAAATTAAATCCACTTCATATCCAGATTCAGATAAAGCCGTACATTCTCTTAATACACGTGCATCATTTGTGAAGTGATTCCATACAAACATGCAAACTTTCTTCTGTGACATCTCTTTCCTCCAATATATGTACTAAAGTTTCAATATTGGTTTTCCAACGTAATGTTAGGAAAGCATATTGATATCCATTCTCCCCTAGTTGATTCTGCAACTGTTTATCCTGTGCCAATTTGATAATATAATCCGCTAATTCAGCAACCGTTCTTTTTTCAGTAACAAAACCACACTGTGCTTCTTCAATGACCTTTTTTGCATAGCCATCAACATCTGCAACAATTGGTTTTCTCATACCCATGTAATCCATAATTTTCCCAGGGAAAACTTTTTTAAATACTTCTTTTTCTACTAAACTTACATAAGCTATATCTGCAGCAGCAATTTCAGCAAGAGCACCTTTACGATTTTTCGGTTTAATCAATTGAATATTGGAAAGCTGCCTTGCTTCAATGCTCTCTCCAATATCCTTTCTTTGATAGCCATATCCAATAATTTTAAACGAAATATTTTTATACTCTTTCAAATACTCTGCAACCGAAATTAATTTTTTAATATCTTGTGCCAATCCTATATTACCAGTATAAATAACGGTTAATTGATTACTACTTCTCTCCTTTGAAACGATAGATAGTTCCTCTTCTGTCAAAGAGTTAGGTATAAACGAAATACGCTTTGGCGAAATACCTTTAGAAGTAATATACGGAATAAAACCTCTACTATTAACAACAATTTCATCGGCTGCATGATATATTTTATACTCTAATTTATATGCAAATTTCAATATCCATTTTTTATCAAAAAACCCTATCCCAATTAAAGATTCCGGCCATAAATCTCGTACATCTAAAATTAATTTCGCTTTCATTTTTCTTTTCGCAAACATACCTGCTACAGCGATAAAAATGGATGGCGTGGAAACAAATACATAATCATATTTCTTTTTCTCTTTACATATTGCCAAAATCAATCTAATAGCAACTTCTATGTATAGCAGCAATCTTCGGAAGAGGTTCCGTGTATATTTCCGTGTTTTCGGATGAATGCGTACTGTATCTTGTTCTATATTCTCATCATACCAATAATTTGAATCTTTATATAAATTACGATTTGGATAGCTAGGATCAGAAGTCAATACCGTGACATCATAACCTCTTTCCTTTAATTCTAAGTATATATTTTTTTGCCTATTAGCCGCGCTACCTATTTCTGGATAAAAGTTTTGTGTTACTATTAAAATTTTTTTCATACTAAACTAATCTCCGCCCACCTATGATGTTAACATCACTTTAATAACCCAAATTATTTACAATCTAAAAGTGAATATCTTTAAAAAATTATATAAAAAGTAAGATTTATACGTCTCTAAGAATACTATGAAACATGCATGAGTTAAATACCTTTTTGTAAATTTACACATAGACATTTAACGATATTAACCCCTCGAGTGAATGTATGTGTAATATTAGAACATAATAAAATACCTATACAAAACTGAAATATATATTCAAGTTTTGCATAGATATTATCGAATTTTATTTCAACATACGTTTTGGTAGTTTATCAATATTCTCTAACATAATACCTGTACCAATAGCAACACATTGCATTGGGTTTTCAGCGATTAATACTGGTACCTTTAATTCTTCTGCTAGAAGCATGTCGATACCGTGTAATAAAGCTCCTCCGCCTGTTAGAATAACACCGCGGTCGATAATGTCCGCAGATAGTTCTGGTGGTGTGCGCTCTAGTACGCCTTTTGCAGCTTGTACAATGATAGCTGCGTCTTCTTTTAGTGCTTCTGTAATCTCTTCAGAGCATACTGTAATTGTACGTGGTAAACCTGTTACCATGTCACGTCCGCGAATTTCAAGCTCTTCACTACGTGCACCTGGGAATACTGTACCAACTTTAATTTTAATATTTTCTGAAGTACGTTCTCCAATTAATAGCTTATACTTACGTTTAACGTAGTTTAAGATTTCCATATCAAACTTATCGCCAGCCATTTTGATAGAGGAAGAGGTAACAATATCACCCATAGAAAGTACGGCAATATCTGTTGTACCTCCACCAATATCAACAACCATGTTTCCGCTTGGCTGGAAGATTTCCATACCAGCACCAACTGCGGCTACTTTTGGTTCTTCTTCTAAAAATACTGTTTTACCACCTGAACGTTCAGCAGCCTCACGAATTGCTTTTTGTTCTACAGATGTGATATTTGTTGGACAGCAAATTAAAATACGAGGTTTTGAAAAGAAGCTCTTCACGTCCAATTTGTTAATGAAATACTTTAACATTGCTTCTGTAATTTCGAAATCTGCGATTACACCATCTTTAAGTGGACGAATTGCTACAATATTACCAGGTGTACGTCCCACCATACTTCTTGCTTCTTCACCTACTGCTAATACTTTTCCACTATTACGATCAATTGCCACAACAGATGGCTCATTTAATACAATACCCTTACCTTTAACATGAATTAATACGTTAGCCGTACCTAGGTCAATTCCGATATCTCGCGCAAACATTCCCGTCATTTCCTCCTCGATATTCAAAATCAGGTTACACCCGAATTCTTTTACACCTAATTTCTGATTTTATCATAAATTTAACAGAAACGTAATATTCGCAAAAAGAATTCTTCTGAAAAATATTACCGAATTCACAAGGAATGTTTGCTATTTTAGATTTATTGGCGCACAGGGTTTTCTGTATCTTCTTTTCGGTACTTTTGCTTTGTTGCTTCTCCACCTCTTAAATGACGAATAGACTTATGATAATCAAGAATTTCTTTCACTTCATTTGCCAGCTCTGGATTAATTTCTGGCAAACGTTCTGTTAAATCTTTATGGACTGTACTCTTTGATACCCCAAACTCCTTTGCGATTACACGCACTGTCTTTCTTGTCTCCACGATATACTTGCCAATCTTGATAGTTCTCTCTTTGATGTAATCGTGCACACCACTCGCCTCCCTAAATTGGATGTGAGAAGTGTGAAATGAGACTCGCTGCATACGACTATGAAGTAAATGTGAGTGCTGTTTGTAAGCGTTAAACATTCTTGGATTTATAATGAAATGATTCACGATTTCTCACCTCAAACACTCTCTTTGCATTGGTTTATACCATTGTATTGCCCGCACTACTGATATATGCTACAAGTTGAGTATTTTTAAGGATGAAAATAAATAAACCCAAATATAGACCATCTACTTAGGATTTTTTTCTTAGACTATCTTAGTTATTATCATTCATAAACTTTCAAAATAATTATACAAACTAGCAAACAAGTATTCATCATTTATTACTTTTAGCTAAACATAAAAAAGGATTGACTTTTACTAAAAAGCCAATCCTTTTCTAATATATTCTTAAGCCTAGATAAGTGTACTACGCTACATTTGTTAAGCTTAATTCGAAAAACACATGAAAATTATTTTTCCACCTTTATTTCTTCTGTAAATCTTGAATTCATTTTTCCGTTCTTATCCCTCACATACACTTTGACCCTATATGTACCAGATCCCTCTATATCATATGTTAAAGAAGGGTTTGATTGGTAACCAATCTTTTTGATAACTTCTTCACCCTTATGGATATAATAAGCGTACTCTACACCCTCTCCCTCTACTTTTGTATCAACTTTTAATGTCTTCTCATTCACTTTATTAATCTTCACTTCATTAATTACTAAAGGCTTAGCTTCTTTATTCTTTTCGCCCTTTTTATTTTGCTCTACTTTGTCCTTCGTATTTCCTTTAGCAGGTTCATTTCCACATCCAGAAATCAACAGTGCTGTAGCAAATAATGGAACAATTGCTTTTTTAAACATTCTTACTCCTCCTTAAATCCATTACAACTTACAACAAATTATAACAAAAGACACTCGATACTTACATTATTAAAAAACTAATTTCATTAATTTTTTAATAATTTTTTTATAAAACAGCAACCACAACAAACGCATCTAGTATAATAGCAAACAAAAAAACAACGCCTTCATAAAAGGCGTCACTCTTCTCGCTCATACTCTTCTTCTAACAACTGATGGTGGGGGACTTCTTTCTTACCGGCAATATAATAATATAAAGCGAATAAAACAAACAATAAAATGATAGCAATCGACAGAACAGATAAAAATGACACAGTATCCCCTCCCTTTTGTAATATATATTCGAGAATCTCGTCATTTTTCCTTGTTATTGCAACTTTTTTCTCGAAATTGATTATTTTTATATAAAAATAAAAAAATCAGCTCTCCTAATGAGAACTGATTTTTTCACTTTATTATTCTTGTGAAGAAGAACCGTTAGATGATTCTGTAGAACCATTCGTTGATTTTTCTTCTTTTTGAGATTTGTCATCTTGTTTGCCGTTCGTCTCTTTATCACTAGTCGAACCGCTTGTTGATTTCTCTTCTTTTTGAGATTTCTCATCTTGTTTACCGTTCGTCTCTTTATCACTAGTCGAACCGCTTGTCGATTTCTCTTCTTTTTGAGACTTATCTTCTGTTTTACTTTCTGGTTTCGTGCTTGTTGACTTTTCTTCTTTTTGAGATTTGTCATCAGCTTTTTTACCAGAAGCATTTGTCGCCTTTGCAGCACCTGCATCAGCTTTAATTTCTGCTACTGATTTATTTAAATAACGCTCAGGGTTCACAGCCACATTGTCTTTACGTACTTCAAAGTGAACGTAAGAACCTGCATCTTTATTCATTGCATTTAGACCTGATTTTCCTAACACTTCACCTTGCGCGACTCTTGCACCTTTTTCTACTTTCACACTGCCTAAGCTTTGATAAGATGCTGCTACACCATTTCCACTATCTACTGTTACAACATAACCAAGAAGTGAATCTTTTTCAGCTTTCGTTACTGTACCACTTAAAGCAGCTGTAACATCAAATTCTTTTCCGTTTTTCGCAGCAATGTCAATTCCTTTATTCGGGGAATATGTGTTGTTATAAAAGACAAGTGCTTTTTCTTGTTCCGCCTCTGATGCTGCATCTTCATAGAATTTCTTCTGTACTACTACTTCTGCATTTACTGCAGCTGGTATTTTCACTACTTCTGAAGATTTTGTTACTGGTACTGCCGGATCTTCCGTTTGTGTATACGGTGTTGCTTGATCTTGGTTCGGAGCTTTCTTTGGATTAGCTCCCTGGAACCATAGCGCAACCATTAAGATTACCGCTGCACAAGCAATGTATAGTGCCGGAAACACCCATCTTTTTTGAAATAAATGTACTACTTTTTGCGACTTTTTACTATTTCTTCCTCGCATTCCATCATCACCTCAGCAATCATTTTGAACAATATTCACTCATCCTATACAACCTATAACTAATTACTTTTCGACAAAATCTGTAAAAATATGTATAGGAATTGCAAAATTTCCGAGGAAATGATAGAAAAAGGAAAAAACTGAGCACTTTTGGCTCAGTTTTTAGTCTAATTGTTTCTTTTTATATACGATTAAACATACAATAAGCGAAATGATAAGCCAAACTGCAATATTTAATACATGCCCACCAATACTACTAAATCCTGCCCCACCTACTAAGCTGTTAATTGCTTTTACAATATGAGATGTTGGAAGATATTCAATCATCGTCTTAATTGTTTTATTTTCAACTAGTGACTCAAATTGTACAGCTAAATACATCGTCATTAAAATAGGCATTCCAATTAATGATGTTTGTGGTACAGAAGATGCAAGTAATCCGATCATTGTTCCAAGCACGATAAATAAAATAGTTCCACATAGGAATATCAATCCTACCAATGGAAGATTGATATTTAACTGATCTAAAATGAATAAATTTGCAATACAAATGACCATCGTCAGACCCGCTGTTAATAAACTCTTTCCAAGAAGAACTTCAACAGATGATGCTGGTGATAACATTAACACACGTAGTGTATGTTTTTCTTTTTCTTCTGCGATTACCATAGATTGAACAAAGCCTGCGACAAATAGGAAGGCCGTTATAGTAGTAGTGCCTAACATTTCCTTTCCCGCTCCAAATCTGCTAAATAAAAATGAAAATATAATTGGTAAAAATGCCATTAACAACACTTGTGAATTCGTCTTAAAATCTTGTACTTCTTTTCTAAAAATAGCTGATACACGTCTCATTGAAAATGTCATTATAATCCCCTCCCAGTAACTTCAATAAAGATATCACCTAAAGTTGGTTCGTGTGAATGAATGGATAGTAATTCTCCTTTGTTCATCCATTCTGAAATACGTTTTGCACCTAATTCGTCTTTTTTCACTGTTTCTTTTTGTTTATCTTTTAACACAACTTGTATTTGATCTTTCGCGTATTTTAATCGCAAGTTTTCTGGTGTATCAAGCGCTACAATTTCTCCGCCGCATAGAAAGGCAATACGGTTACAAAGCGTTTCTGCTTCATCCATGTTGTGCGTCGTTAAGAAAATCGTTGTTCCTTCTTTATTTAAGTCTTTTAAGATTTTATGAATGTTTTGTACGTTTACTGGATCAAGTGCAGATGTTGGTTCATCTAAGAAGAGGATATCTGGTTTGTGAAGGATCGCTCTCGCTAGTGTGACACGCTGCTTCATTCCTTTTGACAATTTTTTTACTTGTGTTTTTTTATCATCCAATAAGTTCACTTGTGCTAGTATTTCATCGATTCGTTCTTTTTTACAATCGTATAAGTCACAAAATAATAGTAAGTTATCATAAATGCTAAGTCTTTCGTATAAGCCGCTATTGTCTGTTAAAATACCGATTCGTTTGTAATCGATGCTGCTTGGTCCTGTAATGTCTTTCCCCAACACTCGTACCGTTCCAATGCTATGAAGCAATTGAGATGTTAATATTTTTACGGTTGTCGTTTTTCCAGATCCACTCGGTCCGAGGAATCCAAAGATTTCTCCTTGCTTTACCTCAATATTTACATTTCGAAGGGCCGTTTTTCCATCGAAACTTTTCATTACATCTTTCATTTCAATTGCCAATGTCATTTCGTCATCCCCTTTGTTTTTCTTTTTATAGATGAAAGCCGCTTTAGCGCTTTTCGTTTGTTTGTTTCGCTTTTCTTGACTCAATCATATGAAAAACAAAGGGTAGGCGCAGTAAAATACCGGTAAAAGGAGTATTTTTACCGGTGAATGAATCCTATTTTAAGCTTATCGGAGCATTTTCATAGCCCAATTACACCTTTTAATTCATCCATTCGTCCTTTTGAAAGCGGGATTGAACTTTTTCTTTCGTCATCCAAAATTAAACTAAAACTATTACGTGTCCACGTAATGACTTCTCGTACTCTTTGTAAATTAACGAGGTACGAGCGATGACATCTGAAGAACCCGAATCCTGTTAATCTCGTTTCTAATTCACTTAATGTTAATGCACATACGAAATCCCCTTCACGCACATGAATATGTGTCACTCCACTTTGCGTTTCAATGAAATGGATCTCCATCGGATCCAGTAAAATGATTTTATCATTCACTTTCGCTGGTATTCTTTCCAGTTTCATTTGCGGAATCATTTGAACTACTTTTTCTTCATCGACTTCTTCAACTTCCTCTTGCTCTATTTCTATCTTTTTCACACCATCGTTGTTTAATATGTACACATCTTCTGTCAGCGAAAGGGCATCTGATAAAAAGGAGGACGTAATAAAGATTGCCTTTCCTTGCTCTTTCATTTTCATAATCGCTTTTCGAATAATGATCGTACTCTCTGTATCGACATTTTGCTCTGGCTCTTCTAAAATAACTAAATCCGGATTATGAATCATAACTCGCCCAAGATGAAGACGGCGTTTCTCTGAAAATGATAGTTTTTCTATTTTAACGTTCAACTTATCTAGGAGACCGACATATTGTACTACTTCTTCCATACTCATGTTAGATTCATAAAGCCCTAATATAAACTTGAAGTACTCCCTAACTTTCAAACGATCGTATGCTTCATCTTTCAAAAAACAAAAGCCGATGCGGGAATAATTCTTCTTTCCAATCGCTGTGCCTTCAAATAGTACATTGCCAGTTGAAGCTTCTTCTTCACCGATAATGATGCGGTGCAACACTTTAGCTGTATGATTATTGCATTGCAAAACAACACATTGTCCTTTTTCAACCTCCAGTTCAATTGCCGGTAACTGGTTCGTCTTCCCTACCTGTTTCAACTCCAGTAGCGCCATTCTGTCTCCCCCAAATGTTTTTCCCTAATTATACCAAATGATTAATGGAAGATTATGATATTTTAAACAAAAAAGAAATAGGTATCAGGAAACCCCTGACACCTACTTCTTCACCATCAATTTTCCTTCATAATCATTCATCGTCTTTATTTCAATGCCTTTATAGTAATGAGCGACTATCTCTGTATATTTCTTACCTTCCGCTGCCATACCATTCGCACCGTACTGGCTCATACCGACGCCGTGACCGAATCCTTTCGTTGTAACGGTGATGTTATCCCCTTCTTGTTTCCACGTAAAGTCTGAGGAGCGTAAATCTAACTTTTCACGAACTTGTTTTCCTGTTAATATTTTCCCTTGGAACTCTACATCCTTTACTCGCTTTCCTTCCGTCAGGTCTTTAATATTACCAACCTTTCCGTTTGCTAGTACTTTCACACCGAGACGTTTTTGAAAATCCGCTACTGTGAATTTTTGCTCACTCGTAAATTTTGGAGAGGCTTGATCCCACGGACTATCTACACTCTTTAAGTACGGATAATCATTCCCCCAATAATCAGCTGCATTTTCTGTTCGTCCGTTACTCGTTGAGAAGAAGGATGCTGAAATTGGTTTTCCATCATACGTTAAAACTTGTCCTGCGGTTTTCGAAACGGCTTCCTCAATTTTCTTTAAATTATTTTCGTAGTTATTACCCCATTGTTTCTTCAATTCCTCTTTGCTTTTGTACACTTGATCTTTCACCGTATCTGTCACGTCCGCATTGTTTTTCTTACCTCCGCTTAGCATGCGCTGCACTACAAATGTTCTTGCTGCTAATGCCTGCGCCTTTAGCGCCTCTATTTCAAAGCTGGCATTCATCTCAGAAGCTACTACACCGGCCACATACTCCTCCATAGGTAATGTCTCTACCTTCTTCTGCTGATCACGATATACAGCAACTTGAACCGCTGTATCCACTTTCCCTGGAGCTGGTATACTTTCTATCGCTGGAGGAGTTTTAGAAGCTGCTTCTTCCCCTACTTTTGCTTTCGCAAACGGAATAACAAGAGCAGCAGGTACAATGATAACGAGCGCTATTAAGAGCGCTACTGTAATGAAAAGTGGCTTTGAAAATTTCATCCTATTCCCCCAATATAAAGTTGGATTCCTTTCATTCTTATGGAAATACGGGATCTTTTAGAACATACTTGGGGGTATCGGTATAAAGTGAAACTATAATCAGTGGGGTTTTACTGACCGCAAATAGTGGAATAAAACAAAAATTTTCTAAATATTTTCACTGAGACGTGCATAAGTATGGAATTTATTGACTATAACAGTAATAACCCAAAAAAAATAGCCCCTATGTCAAAAGACATAGAGACTACTTCAATTAAGCGTGAAGATCAGAAACTTCTTGTTCTTTCACTTCTTCTACTTTTTCGTTTACACGTTCAATAGTTGCACCTAATGCAGCTAATTTCTTATGGAAGTCTACATAACCGCGGTCAAGATGTTTTAACTCTGTTACACGAGTATAACCTTCTGATACTAAACCAGCTAAGATTAATGCTGCTGCAGCACGTAAATCAGTTGCGCCAACTTCAGCTCCTTGCAAGCTACTTGGACCGTTCATAATTACAGAACGACCTTCGATTTTAATATCAGCATTCATACGACGGAATTCTTCAACGTGCATAAAGCGGTTTTCGAATACCGTTTCTGTAATCATACTTGTTCCATCAGCATGTAGTAATAATGCCATCATTTGTGATTGCATGTCTGTTGGGAAACCTGGATGAGGCATAGTTTTAATATCAACCGCTTTTAACTTATCTGGGCCGATAACACGTACACCTTCATTTTCCTCAATAATTTTAACACCCATTTCTTCCATTTTCGCTGTAATTGAGCGTAAATGTTCAGGCACAGCATTTTCAATTAAGATGTCTCCACCTGTAATTGCCGCTGCAACCATGAATGTTCCTGCTTCAATACGGTCAGGAATAATAGGGTGGTTTGCACCATATAATTTTTCAACGCCTTCAATACGAATCGTTCCAGTTCCAGCTCCGCGTACTTTCGCTCCCATTGCATTTAAGAAGTTAGCTAAGTCAACGATTTCTGGCTCTTTCGCTGCGTTTTCAAGGACTGTTGTCCCTTTTGCTAATGTAGCTGCAGACATAATGTTTTCTGTCGCGCCTACGCTTGGGAAGTCTAAATAAATTTTAGCTCCTTTTAGTTCGCCCTCTACGTGTGCCTCAACAAATCCGTTACCAACTTTTACTTTCGCTCCCATTGCTTCGAAGCCTTTTAAATGTTGGTCAATTGGACGTGAACCAATTGCACATCCACCAGGAAGTGCAATACGAGCACGACCGTTACGTGCTAATAATGGTCCCATTACTTGAACAGATGCACGCATCTTACGTACATACTCAAATGGTGCTTCAATGTTTAATTCTTTAGAAGAATCGATTGTTACTTGGTTATTTTCAAATACGACTTCAGCATTTAAATGACGTAATACCTCGTTAATTGTGTATACATCAGATAATACTGGTACTTCAGATAGTACATTCTTTCCGTCACTCGCTAATAGGGCTGCAGCGATTATAGGTAATACAGCATTTTTTGCGCCCTCAACACGCACTGTGCCGCTTAACCGCTTTCCGCCACGGACGATGATCTTTTCCAAATTATTCCCCTCCGTGTCCTTTTTTCAGTATCTATTCACTCAATACTCAGAAGTTATGATCGGTGTGCCAACCACAATTGTATCTTTGTTGTTTGTAGAACGTATTGCTATTTGCACATTTATTTTCTCTCTATTTGTTGAAAGAGCGTCATTCCACTTTTTATTATATGCGGAGACTGATACAAATGCTCTTTCTTCTATCTGTTCGATCGCTCTTGCTGAAAGATCTTTCAAAACCTGATTGGTTTTATTTTGCAAAACACCTTCAATCTTATCATTCAGTACACCTTGAACACAAGTGTAAATTATAGGTTTTTCACTAAAAATTTTATCCATGTTCTGAACGTACTTCGGGTCCCATTTCGCCCCGCTCACTTCAAAAATAATAAAAGTGTTTTCTTTAGTATTTTCCTTACTCCAAGTTACTACTATTCGTTCTTCATGTGAAGAAGATTTTTTATAGGATGTAGCTTTATATCCATCTGGAGATTGTTCTAATTCCCAACTTTCGATGTTTGCCTCTTCTTTCACATCGTTTAACAATTTTTGAAACGTATGTATATTAGAAATTGTTTTCGTTTCTCGTGCTAACCATGACCACCGCTCTACTTTTGCATCGTTCTTCTCTAAAGCTGCAATCATGCTCTCCATTTTCTGTTCATCGCTTATAGGTTTCATCTCTTTATATCCAACCAAAAATAAAACAACACTTACGATAACAATAAGAATGGCTTTAAACTTCAATTTCATCCCCTCCTATCCCCATTGTTAACGGAGATATGAGGTTCTATACACTTACTTTACTAAATACGTTAAACTCTTTGAATAGCCTAAATAATCAAGGAAAAAGTTACTTACAGATGTCCCAATTGCAATTGTAATTAGGATAAGTAATACCCTCGTCTGCATCACTTTTCCAGACTTCATTAAGCGCTCAATGTGAATACCTTGTAAGGCCCACCACGTAATGGTAATAAACAATAAATGCGAAACAATGGCAATCAGTGCTTGTTGCCCTAAAAGATGTGCCAAAAAATCGACCCCTTTTTTTGCTTGGCTACTACTTACGCAAAATGTAAAAAACGATACCATAAATAAGTAGGAGCCACACTTTTTCAAACGAAAATAAGCATCTTACATCGTGATTTTCTCTCGGAAAACATATGCCTATAGACGTTTTCATTTGCTGTTACTCCAAAATAAAAAGCGTAGAGTACGGACTCTACACCTTTTATTTCCACTATTGTACCACGTTCCCCAAGAAGAAGAAATCCTTCATTAATGGAAAATGTTCATAAAAGAAATTGTAACCAATCATCGGCATAATCCCTAGTATTACAATTGAAATTGCGCAAAGACTCATGACAATCTTTATATTTAACGGTAATCGGAGCTTTTCTTCTGTCTCTCCCTTGCGGAAAAACATTTGCTGTAATATTTGGAAATAATATATGAATGAAATAACCGTCGTCCCCATCATAATAGAAGCTAATACGTAATGAGCAGGTTCAACATGAAGTGCCCCTAAAAAAATGTTAATTTTCCCGATGAAACCTGCTGTCCCCGGTATTCCAGCTAACGATAAAATAAAGACCGTCATCACTATAGCTGTAAAGGGGGCTCGCTTATATAACCCTGTAAAAATCGTCATGTTTTCCTTATCATTTTGTAAGATTAATCCGTGGATGATTGCAAATGCTCCTATATTCATAAGCATATATGCAAGCATATAAAACCACATACTATCCATCGTAAACTGTGATAGCGCTACAAGAGGGACTAGCAAATACCCAGCATGCGCGATACCTGAATAGGCAAATAGACGTTTTACGTTGTATTGCTTTAATGCTACTACGTTCCCAACAATCATCGTAATACTAGCTAGTACCGCAATGTATATACTCATACGCCCGTACAAAGATTGTGCGTCTCCTTGGATTGCCACACCTGCAAACACCATAAGAAACAAACGCGTAATGAGTAGAAAACCAGCAATTTTAGAAATCGTTCCGAGAAAAGCAGTGACAGGTGTAGCGGCTCCCTCATACACATCTGGTGCCCACATATGAAATGGCACTGTTGCAATTTTGAATGAGAGTCCAACGAGCAAAAGTAGAAATGCGAGAGCTAACAATAACTGAATGCCCCCAGCCAATCCTTGCGTAAATACCTTTTGCATTTCCACTATGTTGGTCGACCCTGTAATACCGTATAAATAACTCATTCCAAAGAGTGTAATTGCTGTTCCAATTCCTCCGTTAATGACATATTTCATTGCAGCCTCATTCGATGCGCGGTTTCTTTTTCGGATTCCTACTAAAATATAGGAAGAAAGCGAAAGCAACTCTAAACCAACGAACAATGTGATGAAATCAACGCTAGACGCCATGAACATCGCTCCAAGAAGCGCCATTAAAAACAAATAATAGTATTCTCCTTTATCTTGAATAGGCTCCTTCTTGTCATCGCTTATTGCCATACATAAAATGAGAGCTGCTCCGCCTAATAACAACGTTTTAAATCCTTTTGAAAATCCATCTAGTACAAACGATCCATTTAAAATATCTCCTGCCGGTTCGCTGTATAGCGAAATTAATGACACGATTGCTAACAGGGCAGCGGCAATTGCACTAATCGCTACGTACCTATGGTTCAGCTTAAAAAATAAATCACATATGGAAAGAAGGATGGCAGCCCCTAGAATAATGAATTCTGGTACCATGAGATGCCATGATAAGCTAAGTAACGTGTTCATATCCATCCTACTTCACCCCCAATGTTTTCAATGTAGTTTGAAGTGGATCCCCTAGTAGTTCTGGCATTACCCCAATTGCAATAATACAAACGATAAGCACTATAACAGGAACGTACTCCCATCCGTGTATATCAAATTTCGCTTCCCATTCTTTCTTACCAAATATCACTTGAAGTGTCGCTCTTAATACGTATACAGCGGTTAAAATAATTCCAATTACACCGACGGCGGCGATAACAGGTTTCCCTTGGAATAAACCGAGAAAGGCAAGGAATTCGCTAATAAATCCGGACATCCCTGGCATTCCAAGCGATGCCATACCGCCCGCTAGGAAGAAACCGCTAAGCACCGGAACACTTTTGGCAAGTCCACCAAGTGCTGTAATATCCGAAGTCCCGAAACGCTCTTCAATAATGCCAAGCAAGAAGAAGAGTAAGGCCGCAATTAAACCGTGAGACACAACTTGGAACAATGCCCCTTGTATACCTGGTGCATTTAACGCCGCCAGCCCCATTAATACAATGCCCATATGCGAAATACTAGAGTAAGCAAGTACCTTTCTAAAGTCCGTTTGGATGAGTGCTAGAAAGGCCCCATACAATAAATTAATTACCCCTAAAACCGCAATTAGCGTTGCAAAATCACGAAAATATTCTGGGAATAATCCTTTCCCGAAGCGAACAATACCGTACGCGCCAATCTTCAGCAAAACCCCCGCGTGAAGCATAACTACAGCAGGATGCGCTTCTATGTGTACATTGACCATCCAGCGATGCAAAGGGAAAACAGGGAGTTTAATCGCAAAAGCAATCATTATGGCAAGAAACAAGCCGAACTGTACGCTACTTGAGACGGCCATTCCTCCCCCAGCACCTACACTCGTTAATATTTCTTTAAGCTCCGCAATATTTGTTGTACCTGTTTTCGCAAATAAAACCGAGAAAACGATAAGTAAAATAGCTGATCCAATACCGTTATATATTAAATAACTATATGCAGCCTTTTCACTCGACAATTTCCCCCACTTGCCAATTAATAAAAACATTGGTGGCAACGTAATCTCAAAGAACATGAAGAACAACATTAAATTTTGAGCAGCGAAGACACCGAGCATACCTATTTCTAGCATGAGTAACAGCATGTAGAATGCTTTCAAATTTCTTTTAATAGAAAATGCCGCAATAGCTGCAAGCATCGCTAGAAGGGCTGTGAGCACCATCATTACAAGCGATAAACCATCAATGCCGAGCTCGTAATAAATTGAAAACCACCTTTTGTCCACTGCTGTGAAATCCCCAAATTGAATCCATTTCACCTTTTCATCAAATATCGATAAGCTCTTTCCTGAAGCGTATGTACAAGCAAGGACGATAGCAATTCCAAATGGAAGCGCCGTTCCGAATAAACCAAGCGCCTGCACTGTACGCGATTCTCGTTTCGGCGTTAATAAAAGCAAGAGAATTCCTAAAAGCGGGGAAAAAATGAAGAACGTTAATAGCAATCCATTCACCGTAAATCCCCTCCCGTATATAACAAAATAATTAGGAGCACTGCGAGCGAAACTGCTGTTACAGTTCCATACACTTGTACATTCCCGTTTTGAAGCCGCGATCCTAGTCCACTCATACCTTTAACGAGTCCAGCAATTAAAACTGCGATTCCTTCTACAACGTATACTTCAAATAAGCGAAGCACATGAGCGATTCCTTTCGTAATAGGAAGTACTGCCGCATTGTATAGTTCATCCACATAATATTTTTCTTTCAAAAGGTTATAAAAAGACGTCCCTTCTCCGCCGGCCCAATCTCTAGAGATAGATTTCTTGCCATATATGAAATATGCGAGGGCAATTCCCGCAAATGAAACGAGCGTCGCAACAACCATAATCCAAACAGGTCCATGCACTTCCTTCACCTGGAATCCTATATCTTTCGTAAGCCAATCCCCAAGAAACATTCCGAACCACGGTGTATTTATATAACCTGCCACTACCGCAAGGACACCAAGGACAATCATCGGATACGTCATGGTGCGAGGCGATTCATGCACCTCTTCCTTCGTCTTCGTTTCCCCCGTAAAGACAAGAAAATATAGACGGAACATATAAAATGCTGTTAGAAATGCCGCAATTACTGCTAAAACGAATAGAAAGTAATTGCCATTCATCCAAGCCGCCGCTAAAATTTCATCTTTACTAAAAAATCCAGAAAGAAGGGGAACACCACTAATTGCAAGTGTGCCTATTAAAAATAGTGCACCGGTTACTTTCATCTTTTTCTGTAAACCGCCCATTTTATTAATGTTTTGCGTATGGACTGCATGAATTACACTTCCTGCTGCCAGGAACAATAATGCTTTAAAAAAGGCGTGTGTCGTTAAGTGAAAGATACCAGCTACATAACCAGCCGAGCCTAGCGCAAGCATCATATACCCGAGCTGACTAACTGTAGAGTAAGCAAGAACCCTCTTAATATCAGTTTGCACTAGACCGATAGAGGCCGCAAAGATTGCGGTGAAAGCCCCAACGATTGCCACAGTTTGCATCGCTACCGCACTTGCTGAAAATAGCGGGAACATCGTCGCTACTAAATATACGCCGGCTGCAACCATCGTTGCCGCGTGAATAAGCGCCGAAACAGGCGTCGGTCCTTCCATTGCATCTGGCAACCATGTATGAAGCGGGAACTGACCCGATTTCCCCATCGCACCGATAAAAATTAATATCGCCGTTATTGTAATCATAGAAGGAGAGAGGTCGCCCGTATGAATCGCTTTAAAAATCGCGTCATATTCAAAACTACCTGCGTGCCAAAAAATTAATATCATCCCAATAAATAGCCCAACATCCCCAATGCGTGTCATAATAAAAGCCTTTTTCGCAGCAGCCTTCGCTTCTTCTTTAAAGAAATAAAAACCGATAAGTAAAAACGAACCAAGGCCGACTAACTCCCAAAATATATAAAGCTGTAATAAATTCGTCGATATAACTAGCCCAAGCATCGCAAAGGTAAAGAGCCCTAAATATGCATAAAAGGTTGGTAATCTGGTGTCACCTTTCATATAACCTTTTGAGTACACATGTACAAGAAAACTCACAAGTGTAACGATAAACAACATTAAAGCCCCTAATGCGGTAACTTCAAAACCAAATGATATATCTATATCTCCTACCCTAAGCCATACCCACTTATGCTTCACTGCCTCGGATGAAAATCGTTCTATTAGTACCACTACCGCGGATATAAAGGAGAGAAAGGTAAAGAAAATACCTAGTACACTACTTCCCTCTCTAATTTTCTTCCCGAACACAATAAGTAACAAAAACGAAACAAGCGGGAAAAGCGGTATGAGCCATGCATAATCGATCATTGTTTCCTTCCCCCTTTTCGGTCACAATGCTATCCTTTGAGCGTATCCATCTCATCTACATGAACTGTCGGGCGATTACGGTACAAAGCAATCAAAATTGCAAGACCTACCGCTGCCTCCGCTGCCGCTACAGACATCGTAAACAGCGAAAAAATTTGTCCTGTTAAATTCGGAAACAAGCCTAATTTACTAAACGCTACTAGATTTAAATTGGCGGCGTTTAACATCAATTCGATACAAACTAGTACAATTACTGTATTTCGCTTTGTTAAAGCTCCAAATAAGCCGATGCAAAACAAAATAATCGCAAGTGTTAAATACGCAGAAGCCGGAACGCTACTCATGGGAATCCTCCTCTCCCTCATCCTTCTTCGCAAGGATAATCGCTCCTACAAGTGCTACAAGTAAAATAACTGAGGTTAATTCGAATGGAATAATATATTTTGAATAGAGAAGTGTACCGATTTGAAGTGTGTTATTTTCATGGAGAGGTAAACTTCCTTGTGTGCTTTGATTTGAAAAATCGATACTATTAACAGCGAAATACATAACTGCTCCAAATGCTACAACCGCAAAGAAGATAATCCATTTTCGAAGAGTAAGGCGCGATTCATTTTCCGCGTTATGTTTCGTTAACATAATGCCAAAAATCATAATAATAGTGATTGCACCAGAGTAAAGTAAAATTTGTGCCACTCCGATAAATTCGGCTGATAAGAGAAAGTACAAACCCGCAATGCTAAGGAACGTAAGCACAAGGGCCAGCATCATATGCATTACTTTCGTTAAATTCAGCATAAGAACGCCGCCGATAATCGCAGACAAGGATAATATAAAGAAAGCTACAAACTCGCCGTTCATGCTTTATTCTCCTTCCTGATGTTCTCGTCGTTCTCGTCAAGCCACTGCAAATTTTTAAATAAATCATCACGTGAATACTCTGCAAGTTCAAAGTTATTTGTCATTACAATCGCCTCTGTCGGGCAAACTTCTGTACATAAATCGCAAAGAATACAAATTTCAAAATTAATATCATACGTGTCGATAATTTTCCCTTTTTTCGTAGGATCAGGATGTTTTTTTCCTGTTAATTGAATGCAATCTGTCGGACAAATGTTGGAACACTGATTACAAACAATACATTTCTCTGGATAAAACTTTTGAATACCTCGAAATCGGTCTGGTAATGGCAACGGTTGATTTGGATAATCATACGTCACCTTTTTCTTACTCAAATTACTAAGCGTATATTTTAACCCTTTAAATAGTCCTTTCATCTCTTACTGGCACCCCCTTTATAGATTAGAAGAATAGCTCCTTAATCAATGCCGTTAAGAAAATATTTGCAAGTGCGATTGGTAATAATACTTTCCAACCAAACTCCATTAACTGGTCACCTCTTATGCGCGGGAACGTAACGCGGAACCAAATCAATAGAAAGACCACACTGCTGAATTTCAAAGCAAACCATACGGCTCCTGGAATAAACCCAAGGAACATAACTGGATTCCAGCCTCCTAAAAAGAGTACTGTAATTAAAGATGACATCCCGAAGAAATACACATACTCTGAAAGCATGAAAAACGCCCATCGAAAACCTGAGTATTCCGTATGGTATCCTGAAACAAGTTCTGACTCCGCTTCGGGTAAATCAAACGGTGTCCTATTTAACTCTGCAACTGCCGCGATTAAGAAAATGACGAAACCGATTGGCTGTGCGAAAATGTACCATACCTTTTCCTGCGCCGCTACAATTTCATTCAAGTTAAGACTACCAGCTAACAAAACGACGCCAATTACACTCATCACAAGTGGAATCTCATAAGAAATCATTTGCGCTGCCGCACGCATCCCTCCTAAAAGGGAATATTTATTATTTGATGCCCATCCCCCAGTTACAACTCCGATCGTCGTAATCCCAGAAACAGCAATGTAATACAGTAATCCTACACCAATATCCGCGAACTGAAATTTATCAGTAAACGGGATAACCGCGAGCACCATAAATGCTGGTGCGAATGCAATAACAGGTGCTAATATAAACAACGGTTTATCAGCAGCTTTCGGAATGCTATCTTCTTTTAATAATAGTTTCAAAACATCAGCTACCGTTTGGAGTAAACCGAACCGGCCCCCAACTTGGTTTGGTCCAATCCGCCCTTGCATAAATCCCATCACTTTCCGTTCTGCCAAAATACCGTATGTAACGAAGCCAAGGACTGCAAATAATAGAAGCACCGCTAATCCGAAAAAAATGAAGAAATTCGTCCAGCTTGAAGGTGATTGTAAGAGCGTCTCAATCATTAGCCGTCAACCTCCCCAAGTACAATATCAACCCCACCTAAAATCGTAATTAAATTGGCGATGTTTTCACCTTTCAATAACTTCGGTAAGATTTGCAAATTATAAAAAGACGGTCTACGAAATTTCAAGCGGTACGGCTCTTTCTTTCCATCACTAGCAATATAACAGCCAATCTCTCCCCGCGGTGACTCTATACGGACGAACGCTTCTCCCTTAGGTGCTTTAATAATTTTCGGCACTTTCGCCAGCACAGCGCCGTCTTTCGGGAACTGCTCGGCTGCTTGCTCAATAATTTTCAATGACTCCTCAATTTCCTCCATCCGGCAAACGTAGCGATCCCAAGCATCTCCCGAGATCCCAACAGGAACATCAAAGTCAAAACGATCATAAATAGAATACGGCTCATCTTTGCGAAGATCAAAGCGGACTCCCGTGCACCGCAAATTTGCGCCGCTTAAAGAATACGAGATCGCCTCTTCCGCGCTATATACGCCAACGCCTTTCACACGATTTAAGAAAATTTCATTTCCGCTAACGAGGTCGTGGTAACCTGCCAATTGCTCTCTCATATACGGAACAAACTCTTTCACCTTTTCAATCCAGCCGTCTGGCGCATCCCACTTCACGCCGCCGACTCTCATATAGTTGAAAGTAAGCCTTGCACCGCACAATTCACTTAATAAATTTATAATCATCTCTCGTTCACGAAAGGCATATAAAAATGGACTAACCGCTCCTATATCAAGCAGGTTCGTTCCCCACCAGACGAGATGGCTCGCAACTCTCCCAAGCTCCATCGCAAGCACCCGTAAATATTCAGCACGCTCTGGAATCTCAAGATCCATCATCGTCTCTACAGCGTGGCAAAGGACGTAATTATTCGTCATTGCTGATAAATAGTCCATTCGATCTGTATACGGGATAATTTGTGTATATTGCAAGCTCTCAGCTATCTTTTCTGTTCCGCGATGCAAATATCCGATAACCGGTGTAGCCTCTTTAATAATTTCTCCGTCAATCTTAATCACAAGCCGAAACACACCATGTGTACTCGGATGCTGCGGCCCTACATTTAAGAGCATCTCTTCCGTACGGATCACAAGCTACACCTCCACATCATACGGTTCATAATCCTTCCTAAGCGGATACCCCACCCAATCATCCGGCATTAAAATGCGGGATAAATTAGGATGACCTTCAAATACAATACCGAGCAAATCATACGTTTCACGCTCCGGCCAATCTGCCCCTTTCCAAAGCGGCGTCACCGATTTTACTTGCGGCGCTTCCCTATCGAGCTTTACCTTCACTGCTACTGACTGTTTCTTTCCATATGAAAATAAATGAACGTATACTTCCATATGTGTCACAAAATCTGTCGCATGTAGCTCTGACATATAATCAAAAGCAAGCCCCTCATGGAATCGCATTAATTCCATCACTTCATAATATTTCGAAGGCTCCGCCACAAGCGTTGGAACATCTTTTGAAAGCTTATTAATATAGGAATCTACTAATGCATATTCTCCTATCCTCTCCTTAACAATCTCCACATAGCGATTTAAATATGGTTGGTTAACTGATGGTTCTTCCTGCTGCAGTTCGTCTTCTATCTTATTTACAGATCCCTTTGCCCTTGCCGCAGCAGCGGCTTTCGCTTTCGCGGCTGCAATTGCCTTTGCTTTCTCATCTCCAGAATCCCCCTCACCTTGTGAGGCTTTCTGCTTCACTAACGCTGCTGCTTTTGCTTTTGCAGCTGCTACAGCCTTTGCCTTCGCTTTAGCTTTTTCTTCGTCCGTTACTTCTTCTGATCCTTCTCGCTTTTGCTTCGCTAATACCGCTGCTTTTGCTTTTGCAGCTGCTGCGGCTTTCGCCTTCGCTTTGGCTTTTTCTTCGTCCGTTACTTCTTCTGATCCTTCTCGCTTTTGCTTCGCTAATACCGCTGCTTTTGCTTTTGCGGCTGCTGCGGCTTTCGCCTTTGCTTTAACTTTTTCCTCGTCCGTTACTTCTTCTGATCCTTCTCGCTTTTGTTTCGCTAATACCGCTGCTTTTGCTTTTGCGGCTGCTGCGGCCATTGCCTTCGCTTTGGCTTTTTCTTCGTCCGTTACTTCTTCTGATCCTTCTCGCTTTTGCTTCGCTAATGCCGCTGCTTTTGCTTTTGCAGCTGCTGCGGCTTTCGCCTTCGCTTTGGCTTTTTCTTCATCCGTTACTTCTTCTGATCCTTCTCGCTTTTGCTTCGCTAATGCCGCTGCTTTTGCTTTTGCAGCTGCTGCGGCTTTCGCCTTCGCTTTGGCTTTTTCTTCATCCGTTACTTCTTCTGATCCTTCTCGCTTTTGCTTCGCTAATACCGCTGCTTTTGCTTTTGCAGCTGCTGCGGCTTTCGCCTTTGCTTTGGCTTTTTCTTCGTCCGTTACTTCCTCTGATCCTTCTCGCTTTTGCTTCGCTAATACCGCTGCTTTTGCTTTTGCAGCTGCTGCGGCCTCCACCTTCGCTTCTTCTACATTAATCTCCTTATCTTTTGGTAGCGCTTTCTCTTTTTCTCGATGTTCTCCTTCAAGTTTAGACATTTCCGCCCCATGTTTCGCAGCAAGACGTTTTCGCGCTTCCTCTTTCGCATGACGGGCTGCTTCTCTTTTCATACTTTCTAAGTCTTTATTTGGATCACTCATTTATTCGTCACCTGCTTCCCGGTCCTCGCCTCGTAACGAATTTTTTCTTTTAATTTATTAATTCCATAAATTAAAGCAGCAGGATTTGGAGGGCATCCAGGAATATACACATCAACTGGTACAATTTGATCTACACCTTTCACAACAGCATACGAATTCACATACGGACCACCGGCCGTTGCACAAGATCCCATCGCAATTACCCACTTCGGTTCAGGCATTTGATCATATAGGCGCCGAACAATAGGTGCCATTTTCTTCGTTACCGTTCCTGACACAATCATGACGTCCGATTGTCTTGGTGAAGTCCGAAAAAATGACCCAAATCGATCTAAATCGTAATGTGATGAGCCTACTCCCATCATTTCAATCGCACAGCATGCCAGTCCAAATGTCATCGGCCATAAAGAGTTGCTCCGCGCCCATCCCTTCAACTGTTCCAATGTAGAAAAAAAGATATTCCTTTCTAATTCCGCTCGCTCCTGTGGGTGTAATTCCTCAAAATTTATAACCATTGTAACACCTTCTTTTTCCAAGCATACGCTAATCCAACTAGCAACATCACAACAAAAATGAGCATTTCAATCAGTGCAAATAAACCAAGCTTGTCATATGCAACAGCCCATGGGTATAAAAATAAAGTTTCTACATCAAAGATGACGAACAATAAAGCGAAAATGTAATAACGAGCATGAAACCGAATATTTGCATCATGAAAAGGCTCAATTCCACTCTCATACGTCGTCGCTTTCGCTGCACTCGGTTTGTTTGGACGCAGCATTTTCCCTAATGTAAGAGCCACTACCGGCAGCAATATACCTAATAGCAAGAAAATCAAAACGATCATATAACTATTTTCATATACACTTGCCATTGTGAAACCCTCCCCCCTGAATTAAGAACAAGTTCACATAGTAAACAATATGTCTTACTTGCATTATTTATTATTTTTAAATTTTTCTAAATAATGCAACTATTTAATTCATTATAGCAAACTTCAAATTCCTATGTCGATATATTGGGAACAGAAACAACAATTAATACTTGCTGAGCAAATCTATTTTTACAACTCATTATAAATGTGTAAAATAAATATAGAAATTCTATATGTTTTCAAGCAATCATAAAAAACATAAACTACAAAAAGGTGGTTCTTATGTATATACAGTGGGTGATATAAATGAAAAAACAAACACATGTAAGTATTCTTATAAGCATTTCATTATTGTATATAGCTATTCATTACGTATCAATGTCCGTTTTATATGAGTACGCACTCCCATTTCAAATATTAACTGGAATAAGTACCATATTAATTGATATTACAATTTGCAGTTATATATTTTATTTTTCAAATATAAAACAAGGGTTATCTCGTTCGTTTTGGATAACATTAACTATCGGATCCTTCTCTTATTTCATCGGCGATATAGTAGTTGCTTATCAACGCTTAATTCTGCATGACTACTATACATTCGTTGATCCATCAGACTTTTTTTACTTATTATTTTTAATTAGCTTTGCATTTGCCTTTCTATATGAAATTATTTATGGCCGAGATTTATTGGAACAGCTTTTTACGATATGTGATATTTGTATTATTGTTACTGCTCAATTTACTTTAAGCTACTATTTACTTATTGAAAGAACCATTCATATTTTTACAACATCATATATCGACATGTTTGTTCAACTCACGTATCCAATGGCTGATCTACTCTTTCTTTTAATAGGAATCAACCTTTTATTCAGACCATTATCCTTACTACCAAAGCAAGTTGGTGCTCTTCTTGGCAGTGCTTTAATTTTGTATGCTACTACGGATTCTATTTATGCTTATATAAAATACTTCCAGCCTGAGCACTCTATGTTCACAGTTGCTCCATTATATCAAGTAACCTTATTATTGGTAGCAATCGCTTGTATACTTCACACAAAAGAGCCCGAAAAACAAGAACAAATATTACTAACGCCTCAATTTGGTGAATCAATCCGATTATCATTACCGTATATTTCTGTCGTGATGCTTATTGTTTTTATATTGGTCGAAAATGTTTTTGCACCTATCGTAGTAATTGGACTTATGGTAACTTTCGCCTTCGTTCTCATACGCCATACGTTAGTTCGAAGACAAAATAAAATATTATTGCTAGCACAAATGCAATTCAGTTTAGAACTCGAGAAACAAATCGAACTACGTACAGAAGATTTAGTAGAACAAAAAAATGAGTTATATCATAACCAACAAATGTTTAAATCTTTATATGAGCATCATCCAGATCCAATTTTCACATTAGATTTGTACGGTAATTTTCTCAATGTGAACAACGCTGGAACTACTTTACTCGGTTATCAAACGAATGAATTATTAAACCAACCATACTATTCACTTATGTATGAACAAGATTTGGAAGAAATCATTAATGCCTTTCATCACGTGAAAAAAGGGAAATCTATTTCTTTAGAAATACGGGCATATCATAAAAATAGAGATATTTACTACTTACATGTTACAGCTGTTCCCATCTTTTTAAAGGAACATATTTCTGGGGCCTATTTAATGATTAAAGATATTACAGAAAGCAAGCAGCAACAAGAGCAAATTAATTTCCTAGCATATCACGATACTTTAACGGAACTTGCGAATCGCCGTTCATTTCATCAACACTTAGAAAAGGCAATTGCACGAGCAAAAATATCAAAAAGACCTTTTGCTGTTATGTTTCTCGATTTAGACCGTTTTAAAGTTATTAACGATACTCTCGGTCACCGGGTAGGAGATCTTCTTTTAATTGCTGTAGCAAAAAGACTAGAACGAATATCGACGTCAAATATGAAACTTGCTCGGTTAGCTGGGGATGAATTCACAATTCTTATAGAAGATTATAAAGAAGATAGAGATGTACAAAAAATAGCTGATATGATTGTACTATCTATGAATGAGCCATTCGAAATTGAAAATCAACATTTACAAATCTCGCCAAGTATCGGGATTGCAATATACCCAGAAGCAGGCGAAGATCCGTTATCTATTTTACAACATGCTGATATGGCCATGTACGAAACCAAAAATAAAGGAAAGAATGGTAGCTCACTTTATACGAAAGAGTTATATAAAAAAATGGAGCGAAAAGCTCGAATTGAAAAAGATTTACCACTTGCTTTAGTAAATAAAGAATTCTTTCTCGTCTATCAACCACAAGTTGACATTACAACGAATAAAATCATCGGTGCCGAAGCTTTAATCCGTTGGAAACATCCACTATTAGGTGACATTTCACCATGTGAGTTCATTCCAATTGTGGAAGAGACTCCGCAGGTCATCCCACTTGGGCATTGGGTGCTACGAGAGTCTTGTCGTCAACTAAAAATATGGCAAAGTTTTGGATACACAAACTTAAAAATGAGTGTCAATTTATCAGCGAAAGAATTTCAACAAAATCAATTAATCGAAAATATTTCACAAATACTAAAGGACGTTAAAATTGACCCGAAAGATGTAACACTTGAACTAACAGAACGAATTGCGATGATTGATGAAAAAGAAACATTATCGAGACTAAAGCAATTAAAAGAATATGGTATTCAAACGTCCATTGATGACTTCGGTACCGGCTACTCTTCTCTTGCTTATTTATCAATTTTCCCTATCGATACATTAAAAGTACCAAAAGAATTTACACAACTAGCCGATCATCGGCCTGAAGAAAGAGCCATCGTTTCCACTATCCTTTCCCTTGCAAATACTTTAAATCTCTCTGTCGTTGCTGAAGGAATTGAAACAGAAAAACAGCTTAAGTTTCTGCAAAAAAACAACTGTAAATACATGCAAGGTTACTATTTCAGTAAACCTCTAACAAGTAAACAGTTTATAAAATTCCTACAAAAAACACCCAGTATGAACCAATAGTTCACACTGGGTGTTTTTTAAAGTGTCGGAATTCTTTTTTCGTAATATTCTTCTGCAATCTCTTCGTAAAAAGCTGCTGTCGTTGTATAAAAATATGGAATCAGCCATAAAAATCCAATCCCTAATGTAATACAACTTAATATAAACCAACCAATAAAACTTAAACATAAAATGAAATACTCCATCTTATGTCCAGCCATCATACGACGACTTTCTGTAATAGCTTGATTTATTGAATACTCAGGATGATCATTTATAATAAAATACGTCATCGCATAAGAAAATGATTTAATAATGCCCGGAATAATAAATAGTAAGCACCATAAGAAAATATAAATGTTTACTACTATATATAATAAAAATGACTTTATAAACTTACTTCCTTCCGTAAACCATCTGAATATATGCCCAATACGCGCTTCTTTTTCACGAATTATATATAGTGCTAAACAATAACCACCTAGCGTTAATGGACCTACCATCAATATTGTAATAACATCTACTGAAAGTGAGTTATCTACTTCTTTCCAATCCCAAACCTGAGAGAAAATGAAATCAACACTAAAACTAAAAGCTGAAATAAGAATCGAAATAAGTAATGTTGCCCCAACAGCTAAGCCCCATTTTCCTTCTAGTGAATCTAGTGCTTCTCCTTTTAAATCACTAATCATAATTAGCCTCCAATACGTAATAATTCTATTAGTATAGCATGTTCCTACTGCAATTCACCTTTTGCAATATAGCGATAAAAATGTGCTGTCGTTGTACCTACATATGGACTAAGCCAAAGAACTCCTATTCCAAGAGTAAGAATTGCTAAAATAGCCCATCCTATGAAGCTAAGCCATAAAAGAAATAAATCTAGTTTATGCCCCTTCATAAAGTTCTTACTTTCTTTCATCACCTGTGAAACGCTATAATCTGGATTTTCAACCATAACATAATACGTCATCGCATAAGAAAAATACATCACAATCATTACAACAATCGAAATAGCTAATAGTACAAAGAAAGCAATTGTTAACGATACATTCCCTTCCTCACCAAAGAACGCGAATACACCTAGTAACAACATCGGAATCCACGTACCTGTATATAACAAAATCGCAAGCATAGCCCACATTGTTTTCATCATTCTTTTAAAGCCACGAAATCCTTCAAATAAATAATCTACTCTAGCATCTTCTCGTTTACTAATTTGTAGCAACACATTCGTATAACCGTATGATGTAATACCATAAGATGCATTACTCAAAATGATCATTATGCAATAAAAAATTCCAAATGTAATACCTGCCCCGACTGATATCGCTTCCTCTTCAATTGAACCTGCTAAACCAACAACTAAGAAAAATATAATAATTCCTGGAATTAAAAGTATAAGCATTGCAGCCATTGAAACAACATAACTTAAAATAATATGTAAAATCGTTGATCCAACACCTAGTCCCCATTTTCCCTTTAAAGAGTACAATGCTTCTCGTTTCATTTCACCGATCATTTGTTCATCTCCTTTATGAAATATAAATTGTTATATATTTTCTACTTATACAAACAACAATATAATTATACCAATTTTGTCAGTTTATTCTATCTATTAAATTGAGTTTCAGTTTCGACATTTAAATAAAACACATCTATGCATAACAAAAAACGAACCTGCAGTTCTTTTTATTTCTTGATTTTCACTTGGCATCGGGCAAAAAAAGGCTCTGACGGCTAAATGCTCTCTCCTACCTAAAGAGAGGCATTTTTTTCCCCTTTTTATTTATATCCATAACAAAAAATCCGTAAAGGCAAGAGCCCTTACGGATTTTTTTACTTCATATCTGAAACGTTTAAACGGTTCACAGCACGCTGCAAAGCCATTTCTGCACGTCTAAAGTCAACATGCGCTTGTTTATCTTGCATACGTTGCTCAGCGCGACGTTTCGATTCATTTGCACGATGGATATCGATATGGTTTGCTTCTTCAGCAGATGATGATAACACAGTTACTTTATCTGGACGAACTTCGATAAAGCCACCGCTTACTGCTACATAATCAGTGTGCCCACCATTTTTCAGACGGACCGCACTAATTTTTAAAGGTGCAACAGTTGGAATGTGACCTGGTAAGATCCCCATTTCCCCACTCTCTGCTTTTACGCTTACCATTTCTACTTCTTTTTCGTAAACCGGTCCATCAGGAGTTACAATACTGACTGGAAATGTCTTCATAATTCGTCCCTCCTAAGGCCTTACGCCATCATTTTCTTCGCGTTTTCAATAACTTCTTCAATGCTACCAACAAGACGGAACGCATCTTCTGGAAGGTCATCATATTTTCCTTCTAGAATTTCTTTGAAACCACTAACTGTATTTTTTACAGGTACGTAAGAACCTTTTTGACCTGTAAACTGTTCAGCTACGTGGAAGTTTTGTGATAAGAAGAATTGAATACGACGAGCACGATGTACAACTAACTTATCTTCTTCAGATAACTCATCCATACCTAAGATAGCGATGATATCTTGAAGCTCTTTATAACGCTGTAAAGTTTGCTGTACTTGACGAGCTACTCCATAATGCTCTTCTCCTACGATTTCTGGAGAAAGCGCACGAGATGTAGATGCTAATGGATCTACGGCTGGGTAAATACCCATTTGTGTTAAACGACGCTCTAAGTTTGTTGTTGCATCTAAGTGAGCGAACGTTGTAGCTGGTGCTGGATCCGTATAGTCATCGGCTGGTACGTATACCGCTTGGATAGACGTGATAGATCCTTTATTTGTAGATGTAATACGCTCTTGTAATTGACCCATTTCTGTTGCAAGTGTTGGCTGGTAACCTACCGCAGATGGCATACGACCAAGAAGGGCAGATACTTCAGAACCCGCTTGCGTGAAACGGAAGATGTTATCGATGAACAATAGTACGTCTTGTCCTTGCTCATCACGGAAATGTTCAGCCATTGTTAAACCTGTTAATGCAACACGTTGACGTGCTCCAGGTGGCTCGTTCATTTGTCCGAATACCATCGCAGTTTTCTTAATTACGCCAGAATCGCTCATTTCGTGGTATAAGTCGTTACCTTCACGAGTACGCTCACCTACACCAGCGAATACAGAGATACCACCGTGCTCTTGTGCGATGTTGTTAATTAATTCCTGAATTAATACTGTTTTACCTACACCGGCACCACCGAATAGACCGATCTTACCACCCTTAATGTAAGGAGCAAGTAAGTCTACTACTTTAATACCAGTTTCAAGAATTTCTACTTTAGTAGATAACTCTTCGAACGCAGGCGCTTGACGGTGAATTGGATCACGACGTACATCCGCAGGAACATCACCATCTAAGTCAATTGCATCACCTAATACGTTAAATACACGACCAAGTGTTACATCACCAACTGGTACAGAGATTGCTTTACCAGTATCTTCTACTTCTGTGCCACGAACAAGTCCATCTGTGGAAGACATTGCAACTGTACGAACTGTGTCATCACCTAAATGAAGTGCAACTTCAAATGTTAAGTTAATGCTTGCTCCGTTTTCGTTGCTTTGTTTTACCGTAAGGGCGTTGTAGATTTCTGGTAGCTTTCCGCCATCAAACTTAACGTCTACAACCGGACCCATGATTTGCGTAACGCGCCCTTTATTCATCGGGTTCCCTCCTAGCTTTCTTTTAATTAGCCAGCTTTCTAAGAGAAGTCGGCTTTTAATTTTTATTAGTTTATAGCTTACGCGACTCTCCTGTTCTGGACGAACCGCTTCCGCTTTTTATTGAATCTAGTTCCGGTGGCTAGAAGGGTCGGTCATTTCACCCCTTCCTACGAGGCAAAGAACGCCTCTTTGTCAGGAGTTCCAATACCCTCCCCTTCTGAGCAAGCCACCTACGCTTTTTAATACTATTCTAACGCTGCTACTCCACCAACGATTTCCGTAATTTCTTGCGTAATCGCTGCTTGACGCGCACGGTTGAATGAAAGTGTAAGTGAATCGATAACTTCCATTGCGTTGTCTGTAGCACTCTTCATTGCTGTCATACGCGCCGCGTGCTCACTTGCTTTACCGTCTAGTAATGCACCGTACACTAAGCTTTCTGCGTATTGTGGCAATAATACTTTTAAAATTTCTTCTTCAGAAGGTTCGAATTCATAAGCTGTCGTCGGTTTATCAGACGCCACATCCGTAAGCGGTAAAATTTTATTTTCCGTTACTTCTTGTGAAATTTTACTTACATAATGATTGTAGTAAATATACAGCTCATCATAAGCACCATCTGCGAACATCGCAATTGCTCGAGAAGCAATATCTTTAATATCAGTAAATGATGGGTGGTCAGATAATCCAACTACTTCATCAATAATGTTAAAGCCGCGACGTTTTAAATAATCACGTCCTAGTCGTCCAAGCACAATAATTGAATATTGGTTTGAATCCATATTATGACGTTCACGAATTACGTTACTTACTGTACGTAATACGTTACTGTTATAACCACCTGCTAGTCCGCGATCAGATGTAATAACGATGTACCCTGTACGCTTTACAGGACGCGCATTTAGCATTGGATGATTAATCCCTTTACTTCCTTGCGCAATGCTCGCTACTACTTCTTGAATCTTTTCCATATACGGAACGAAAGATTTAGCATTTTGTTCTGCACGGTTTAACTTAGATGCAGATACCATCTCCATCGCTTTCGTAATTTGACTCGTTTTCTTTGTCGAGTTAATCTTCGCTTTTATATCGCGTAAAGATGCCACAGGTTTTCACCACCTTTTTTCCGGAAGTTGGCACGATTAGTAAGAATCCTCTTCCTAATCTACGTTGCAAGATATTCTTGCTCATGATTGAAGGAAAAGAATAGGTGCACCTACTCTTTTCCTTTACATAACCGTCAGCAATCTCAAAGTTTGAGATGCCTTTATATTATCTAGCTCCAGCGGCTTGAATGCTCGGTGACTTCACTTCTTCCTACGAGGCAAAGACCGCCTCTTCGTCAGAAGCTCCATCCCCCTCACATTCAGAACGAGCCGCTTCCGCTTTTATTTATTATTCAGAAGCTACGAATACTTTTTTAAATCCGTTAATTGCTGCTGCAAATTTGTCGTCATCCGCAAGTTTCTTAGTTGTGCGAATTTCGCTTAATAAGTCAGTTGCATTTGAATCTAACCAAGCATGGAATTCTTCTTCGAAACGAGTGATATCTACTACTGGTATATCATCTAGGAATCCACGTGTTAAAGCGTAAAGAATGATAACTTGTTTCTCTACACGTAACGGTTTGTGTAATCCTTGTTTTAATACCTCAACTGTACGAGCACCACGGTTTAATTTCGCTTGTGTTGCTTTATCAAGGTCAGAACCGAACTGAGCGAACGCTTCTAACTCACGATAAGATGCAAGGTCAAGACGAAGTGTACCTGATACTTTACTCATCGCTTTAATCTGAGCTGATCCACCTACACGAGATACAGAAGTACCCGCATCGATTGCTGGACGTACGCCAGAGAAGAATAGGTCAGATTGTAAGAAGATTTGTCCATCCGTAATAGAAATTACGTTTGTTGGGATGTAAGCTGATACGTCCCCTGCTTGTGTTTCGATGAAAGGTAGTGCAGTTAAAGAACCGCCGCCTCTTGCATCACTTAATTTTGCTGCACGCTCTAATAAGCGAGAATGTAAGTAGAATACATCCCCTGGATATGCTTCACGACCTGGAGGACGACGTAATAGTAATGAAAGCTCACGGTAAGCCGCTGCTTGTTTTGATAAGTCATCATATACTACTAATACGTGTTTACCATTGTACATGAACTCTTCACCCATTGTTACACCAGCGTAAGGAGCTAGGTATAATAATGGAGCTGGTTGAGAAGCTGATGCAGTTACAACGATTGTGTAATCTAATGCACCGTGCTTACGTAGTGTTTCTACTACGTTACGTACTGTTGATTCTTTTTGTCCGATAGCTACATAGATACAAATCATATCTTCATCTTTTTGGTTAATGATCGTATCAAGTGCAACTGCTGTTTTACCTGTTTGGCGGTCACCGATGATTAACTCACGTTGACCACGGCCAATTGGTACAAGAGCATCGATCGCTTTAATACCTGTTTGAAGTGGCTCATGAACAGATTTACGATCCATTACACCTGGTGCTGGACTTTCGATTGGACGAGTGTTTGTTGTATTGATTGGGCCTAAACCATCAACTGGTTGACCTAATGGGTTTACAACACGACCGATTAGTTCTTTTCCTACTGGTACTTGCATGATGCGACCAGTACGACGAACTTCGTCACCTTCACGGATTTCTGTGTAAGGTCCTAAAATAATGATACCTACGTTGTTTTCCTCTAAGTTTTGTGCTAGTCCCATAACGCCATTAGAGAACTCTACAAGTTCACCAGCCATAACGTTATCAAGACCATGAGCACGCGCAATACCGTCACCAACTTGGATAACTGTACCAACATCACTAACTTCGATTTCAGACTGATAGTTCTCGATTTGTTGCTTTATCAGTGCGCTAATTTCTTCAGCTCTGATGCTCATGTGCTTCACCCCTATCTATTCTTCATTAATTCACGCTGAATACGTGCTAATTTTCCTTGTAAGCTTCCGTCGTAAATGCGATTTCCAATACGTACTTTAATGCCGCCTAGTAAATCTTCATCCACAACATTTTTCACGCGAATTGCATCTTTTCCTGTTTTTTTTGCAAATGCTTCTGCAATGTTAAGTTTTTCTTCTTCCGATAGAAGACGAATAGAATATACAGTTGCATCCGCTACGTTACGTTCTTCATTAGCAAGAACAACATATTCATTTGCAATTTCAGGTAGGATATCAATACGCTTGTTATCAATTAAAATATATAACGTATTTAAAATAGATTCAGAAACAGATGCGAATACGTTTGCAAGAAACGTTTTCTTCTGCTCTTTTGAAATGTTCGGTTGCGTTAAAAAGCTATGTAGTTCTCCGTTCTTTGTAAAAACGTTTTGTACAAGGCGTAATTCCTCTTCAAACATTTCTAATACGTGTTTTTCTTTTGCAATTTTGAAAAGAGCGACAGCATAACGTTTTGCTACAATCCCATTGCTCATCGCGCTTCTCCTACTTCTTTAATATAATCGCGAATTAACTTCACTTGATCTTCTTCTTTTAATTCTTTTTCAATTACTTTAGAAGCAATATGAACAGATAAAGAAGCAACTTGTTCTTGTAAAGCAGCAATCGCTTGCTCTTTTTCGCGTTGAATTTCTTGTACAGCAGATGTTTTAATTGATTCTGCTTCTTCTTTCGCAGCAGCAACAATAACATCCTTTTGATCTACAGCTTGTTTCTTCGCTCTTTCGATTAACTCTTGTGCTTCAACACGCGATTGTTTTAACATTTCACGTTGTTCTTCTACTAATTTCTTCGCTTCAGCATTACTTCTTTCTGCAGCGTCGATTTCATTAGTAACATGCTCTTCACGTTCTTTCATAATTCCCATTAAAGGACCCCACGCGAATTTGCGTAGCATTACTAATAGAAGTAAGAAAATGAACAATGTATAAGCAATCGTTCCAAATGGAATGGAAGCCCCTAATAATAAAGTTGGCACAAGGATTCACTCCCTTCAAAATATCTAAATTGATCATATGAAAAAAAAAGACATACGTTTCGTTCATAAAGCAATGGCGAAGAAAGTTCGGAAAAACACTCTTCGCCATCTATGTAAGGGGAGTCTCCCTTATTTGTTCATTACGATGAAAGCAATAACTACACCGATAATTGGAAGTGCCTCAACTAATGCAACCCCGATGAACATAATTGTTTGAAGTGCGCCTTTTAATTCTGGTTGACGAGCAACACCTTCGATTGTACGTGATACGATAAGACCGTTACCAATACCTGCACCTAATGCTGATAAACCAATTGCAATTGCAGCTGCGATTACACCTAAACTCATTTAATTTGTCCTCCTTTGTATTATAAAAAAATAAATTTTTTCTTACTTAAATTATATTAATGGTCATGGCTTACTTTATGAGCCATATAAACCATCGTTAACATTACGAAAATAAATGACTGGATTGAACCAACGAATACGCTGAATCCCATCCATGCTAACATCGGTACAAGTGCACCTAATGCTCCTAAGAATGATGCCCCGCCTAACTTAGCAAGTAATCCTAATAAGATTTCACCTGCGTAAATGTTACCAAATAAACGAAGACCTAACGTTAATGTGTTAGCAAACTCCTCAATAACCTTTAATGGGAATAAGAATTTCATAGGTTGGAAATAACCTTTAACATATTCTTTCGTACCCTTCATCTTAATTCCATAATAATGGGTGAGGGTAACTACCATCACGGCTAATGTTAATGCAACTGCTGGATCAGACGTTGGTGATCTCCACCATGCAATATGTTCGCCAGCCTCAACTGTTGAATACATGAATGGTAAACCAAGGAAGTTCGATACGATGATAAACATGATAAGCGTAACGCCAAGCGTTAAGAAACGTCCACCTGTTTTCCAATCCATCGTACTATTGATAATCCCTTTCACGAAGTCAAACACCCATTCCATGAAATTTTGCATCCCGGTTGGGCGAAGCGCTAAGCTGCGAGTTCCGATAACAGCGATTAAGAAAACAATAACTGCTGCTACAGTAACCATCATAACTGATGACAAATCGAACGTTAAACCTAGAAATTCAACTAATTTACCGTGTTCCACTAGTAATTCACCTCTCTTCCCTGCTCGTATACTCTAAATAAAGAAAATCTATGATCATGACAAGGTATCCTGTCAGCAATCCTACACCTAAGCCCCACATCGCAATTAACTCTTGATATTTGGCTGCAAATAAAATTAATAACCCAATCGTGGCGAATCTTGAATATGTACTTACCGCTGTCGCCTTAAACTTCACGTTTTCTCCATTTGTTACGCGATCTAATAGCTTGTCTGTTCTACGTGCAATGATGCGCAAACTAAGAAAACTGAAAATCGTTCCGATAATCAGCCCAAGAAATACATCCTTGTAAGAGGTAATTCCCCATCCTAGCACTAGAAGCGCAAGCAAGTAGTACATATATTTCTTTTGTCGTTGGACAAGTCCATGTACGTCTATCATCATTGCTCTCCCGAATAGTAATGTTGAATGAGTCGAATCATTGCGTATACCCCTGTTCCTAACCCGAGTAATAACCCTATAATAAGAAACAACGGAAACGTTCCAACCTTATTATCAATCCATTGCCCACCAAAGATTCCGATAAGAATAGAACCAACTAACTGAGCAAGTATTCCTGACATTAAAGCATACGCTTTTATATGGCTGCGATCGTTTTTTTGCAAGGATTCATCCCTCCAATATGTAACCCTCATTCACGATGTGTTAATAATAACTCATTTTTCTGCATAAATTCTATACAAAATAAAAAGTTTACATTTTCGTCACGGAATAGATGCATTTTTGTCACTGAAAGCCCTACCATCTATCCCCGTTGTTAGCATACAATAGGGTATTAACAGTGTCAACGAGAAATCGTAAAAAATCAAAAAATTTGAGTATTAGGCATTTCCTCCCAAAAATGAAAACGTTCCCCTTCTAAATACTGGTTAGAGATATGCAATTTCTAACAGTTTTCTCTTTATAATAGAAGAAAATGTTCACAAGTTTGTCACTATTATATTTTTAAGATATAGCGCTTTTCTTCCATAATATAGTGTCCCCGAGACGTAAGACTTCTATATTATATGTGATGTGTATATAACTTATGTTGTATATACCCTGTATATTTATCTCCCCCTCCCCCGTGCGCTGAGGGCGAAAAAAAACGAGCGGGGAATCCCCCTCTCGTCTGTTGTCTTACTTCGTTCCGAATAAACGGTCACCAGCATCACCAAGACCTGGAACTACATAACCATGGTCATTTAACTTCTCATCTAATGCCGCTACATAAATATCAACATCAGGATGCTCTTCCTGCACTACTTTTACTCCTTCTGGAGCAGCTACGATACACATTAATTTAATTTGCTTTGCACCGCGCTTTTTCAGAGAATTAATTGCTTCAGCCGCAGAACCACCTGTTGCTAGCATCGGATCTAGTACGATAAAGTCACGCTCTTCTACATCCGTTGGAAGTTTCACATAGTATTCTACCGGTTGCAATGTTTCAGGGTCACGGTATAAACCAACGTGTCCTACTTTTGCTGCTGGAATTAATTTCAGAATTCCATCAACCATTCCTAAACCTGCACGTAAAATCGGAATTAAACCAAGTTTTTTACCAGCGATCACTTTTGTTGTCGCTTTGCTTACAGGCGTTTCAATTTCAATGTCTTCAAGTGGAAGGTCACGAGTAATCTCGAAAGCCATTAAGCTTGCTACTTCGTCCACTAATTCACGAAAATCTTTCGTACCTGTATTCTTATCGCGAATATATGTAATCTTATGTTGAATTAACGGGTGATCAAATACATACAGTTTTCCCATGTGAATCTCTCCTTTAGATGATATTCATGCGTTTACACGCTTCTTTACACTATTTACGATTGTAAAGAAAACGCTACTAATATTCAAGGGCAAATTTGGCAAAATCATGATTTTGCGATGAATCTATCTAGTATCTTTACCAATTATGGGAGCTGTATCCTTCATTATATCGCCAAAATTTATTCATCATTTGTATACATACTTTTAAAATAATATATGTCCACAAAAAAGACTGCCAAAACAATTACGTTTCAGCAGTCTTTTTCAATCTATTATAGATCTGTATACATTGGGAATTTGCTCGTTAACGCTTCTACACGCTTACTTGCTTCTTCTAATGCAACTTCATTCTCATGATTTTTTAATGTATAAGCAATAAGTGCCGCAATTTCATCCATTTCTTCTAAACCGAAACCACGAGATGTTACAGCTGCTGTACCGATACGTACGCCGCTTGTTACAAATGGGCTTGCTGTTTCAAATGGAATTGTATTTTTGTTCACTGTAATACCAACTTCATCTAATACGTGCTCTGCTACTTTACCTGTAATTTCTAAGTTACGAACATCAATCAAGATTAAATGATTGTCTGTTCCACCAGAAACAAGTGTAAGTCCTTCTTTTTGAAGACCTTCAGCTAAGCGGTTCGCATTATTAATGATATGTTGTGCATATGTTTTAAACTCATCTTGTAGTGTCTCACCAAATGCAACAGCTTTTGCAGCAATTACGTGCATAAGTGGGCCACCTTGAATACCAGGGAAGATTGATTTATCAATTTGTTTTGCAAATTGCTCTTCACATAAAATCATACCGCCACGTGGACCACGTAATGTTTTATGTGTTGTCGTTGTAACGAAATGTGCATGTGGTACTGGGTTTGGATGTAAACCAGCAGCTACTAAACCAGCGATATGTGCCATATCAACCATAAAGTATGCACCCACTTCATCTGCAATCTCACGGAATCGTTTGAAATCGATAACACGAGGATATGCACTTGCACCTGCAACGATTAATTTTGGTTTATGTTCTTTCGCTTTTGCTAATACATCATCATAATTAATACGGTGAGATTCAGCATCCACGCCATATTCTACGAAATTATATTGTACTCCACTGAAGTTAACAGGGCTTCCGTGTGTTAAGTGACCACCATGAGATAAATTCATACCAAGTACTGTATCGCCTTGCTCTAAAATCGTAAAGTATACTGCCATGTTCGCTTGTGCACCAGAATGTGGTTGAACATTTACATGCTCTGCGCCAAAAATTTCTTTCGCGCGATCACGTGCGATATCTTCTACTACGTCTACGTGTTCACAACCACCATAGTAACGTTTTCCAGGATATCCTTCAGCATACTTATTCGTTAAAACAGAACCTTGCGCCTCCATTACTGCTTCACTTACGAAGTTTTCCGAAGCAATTAACTCGATCTTTGAACGCTGTCTTCCTAGTTCTGCCTCAATTGCAGCAAATACCTTTTCATCTTGACGTTTTAAATGATTCACCAAAATCCCCCTTTTCTGAACGAATTACATCAATTCCCAATAGTTTTTTCTCATTTATTCAGAAAAAACGAAAATTCAGGTTGTAATTCTTTCGAACCTTCATGTTTTCAACTACATTCTAACATGACTTTCTATATCATAAAAGAAAAAAAAAGACCAAAATTGGTCTTTTCTTTCTTCTATTATAAAGTCAGACCACATACCTTTTACCTTTCGATATACAGCTGTTATAAGACTTTATAATTTTTCATGTTTAACGGCAAGGAATAGCTTCTTCATTTGCCGCATAAACGGCACGTGCTCCACCTATTAGTTTCCCACGTGTTTTCGCCATCGTTACATGCGCACTTCCTATTTCCTTCACACTTGTACGAACCGGTACAGCTACATGCTTTAAATGCATACCGATAAATGTATCGCCGATATCCATTCCTGCATCTGCTTTAATAAACTCAATTACTACCGGATCTTTAAAATTGTGATACGCATACGTCGCTAATGCACCACCTGCTGATCTAACAGGCGTAACTGTTACAATTTCAAATTGATATTTCATCGCTACATCTCTCTCAACTACTAAAGCACGATTTAAATGCTCACAACATTGAAACGCCAATTCAATACCTGTTCTCTCTTGAAATTGTTTTAACTCAGAAAAAATCGCCTCTGCCACTTCCATCGTTCCTGATGTTCCAATTCTTTCACCTAGCACTTCGCTCGTGCTACACCCCACTACAAAAATTTGACCACTTTGCAGCGTGGCTTGTTCTTGGAAATCAGAAAGCGACATTTGTAGCTGTTCTCTTACCTTTACGATTTCTGTCATTACGCCTCTTCCTTTCACAGGTTGGTTCACCAAATTATATTTCATACTACTTATAGTTAGAATCTATTACTTTGTTTCGTACGTTTTAATTTTTCCTACTCGGTTTTCGTGACGGCCACCTTCATAGTCAGTTGTTAGCCAAATTTTCGCGATATCACGCGCTAGACCAGCTCCAATTACACGCTCGCCCATCGCTAACATGTTAGTGTCATTATGCTCTCTCGTCGCTTTCGCACTGAAAGTATCATGAACTAATGCACAACGAATACCATTTACTTTGTTTGCTGCGATTGACATACCAATGCCTGTCCCGCAAACTAAAATACCACGATCCACTTCACCATTCGCGACCATTTCTGCTGCTGGAAACGCAAAATCAGGGTAATCAACAGAACCAGCTTCACATTCACAACCTAAATCAATATATTCAATATTTAACTCTTCTAATAAACTTACAAGTTCTTTACGGATATTCATACCGCCGTGATCAGATGCTACTACTACTTTCATTTTTACCCCTCCGAAGTTTCAATCAATTATCTTCATTTCACACTCGCTACCTTAATGGAACAAAGTGATCTCCAATATCGTATTATACACGAAACATCAACCTTCTGAATGTTTTTTCAGTAAAGTTTGTACAAGTTTTTCCATCTCTTCTAACGTTTCTTTATAAATAGAAAGCGATCCGCCAAATGGATCTGAAATATCCTTACTTACACCCTCAGTTAATCCATATAATGTATCCAATTTCTTTTCCACGCTCGGATAATACCCAAGTACAATTTGCTTATGGTTTTCCGTCATTGTTACTACAATATCCGCCCAATCAACCAAAGTATCGTTTACCTGCTGCGCGGCATGATCGATTACAATTCCTTTTTCAGCTAAAGCTTCCTTTGCATGTATCGACACATCGCTTCCAGGATAGGCGAAAACACCAGCAGATTGCACTTCAAATTTACCTTCTCCATAATGACGAAGCAAAGCCTCAGCCATCGGACTACGGCATGTATTTCCAGTGCAAACAAATAACACCCGTTTCATCTAAACCCACCCCTTTTTTTCTGTTTCCTACATTTATCCCGATTGGTGAAGGCTAATAATCAGCGGGGGATGAACACCCTCCACTCATTAAAGTTTCACTTTATCATAGCGTACATTAGAATAGAACAAAAGGAATGTGAATATACGAAAGGCGCATTTCTCTTATATTTTTTCTAAGAAAAATGCGCCTTATCCACATATATGAAACCCTATTTCCAAGTGCCCAAAGTATTTTACCATACATAATGAACACACTACGAAACAAAATAAGGAATCCATTTCATATGAAACGGATTCCTTCTATCAAATAATTATTTCATTGTAACTTTCATTACTTCTGTTGAACCTTTTGTAGCTGTTACACCTACAGTTGTCTTAATAGACTCAGCTGCATCTGTGTTTGTAATAACGATTGGAGTAATTGTGCTTTTCGCTTTTTCACGAATTAATTCTAAGTCGAATGAGATTAATTTATCTCCAGCTTTTACAGCTTGTCCTTCAGAAACGTGAGCTTCGAAACCTTCACCTTCCATTTTTACAGTTTCTAATCCAACGTGGATTAAAATTTCTGTACCGTTTTTCGCTTTAATTCCAATAGCATGTTTCGTGTGGAATAATTGTACGATTTCACCATCAACTGGAGATACAACTACACCTTCAGTAGGATCGATCGCAACACCGTCACCCATCATACGACCAGCGAATACTGGATCTGGTACTTCTTCAATATTTTTCACTGCTCCAGTTAATGGAGCTACGATTGTTTCTTCATTTGTTTTTGAACCAAAACCGAATAATTTTTTAAACATAGGATAGTCCTCCTTATAATTTACCTAAAAGTTTATAGGGCAATCTCTATTCAAGATCGAAATACACGTAAGACTTCATACTTCGAATGTTATACTGTAAAAACTCTTTCGAAATAAATCATGTCATTACTACTAGACTCTTATTGTAGCGCTTCACAAAATTCCAGTCAATTCTGATTGTCTGAATAACAATGAGAAGTTAACTTCTACTTATATTTTCTCTTTTTTTCACTTACTTGTCTAGAGGTCTTTACTACATTTTATTTTTTGTTGTTAATTTGTAAAATTCCTTTCAAATTTTTGTTAAAATCCACTTGACTAAAGTAAGTAACTATTTTATTATTACTTACATAAGATAAGTTAATAACTTTTAGGAGGTTTTTTAAAATGATGGATATCGGTCTTCTTATTATTCGTCTTATTATAGGAATTACATTCATGGGTCATGGTGCTCAAAAATTATTTGGTTGGTTCGGCGGTTACGGCTTAAAGGGAACTGGCGGCTGGATGGAGTCAATCGGCTTACGTCCTGGTGTATTTATGGCATTTATGGCTGGCGCAACTGAACTATTAGGTGGTTTCTTATTCGCAGCAGGTATTTTCACTGTAGTTGGTTCTTTATTTATCGTAGGAACAATGTTAGTAGCAATTTTCACAGTTCACGGAAAAAATGGTTACTGGGTAACACAAAACGGATTCGAATATAATTTAATGTTAATCGCTGTCGCTATCGGTGTAGCTTTAATTGGACCTGGCGCTTACGTTTTACTTTAATATTTATCTCTATTTCAAGATATTTACCAAAAAAGAGATTACTTCAGTACAATCGAGGTAATCTCTTTTTTTTACATCATCAAAAAAATATTATTTTCAGCAGGAGATTCCCATTGATATCTTGTAAAGGAACAATAAGTATTCATATTTAGAAAGGGGATTACAACATGTTATCCATTAATCCAAACGAACAAACCGAAAAAGATAATTACAAATTACTAACAGGAAGTATCATTCCACGTCCTGTTGCATTCGTTACTTCTGTAACTAAAGATGGCGTATTGAACGGTGCGCCATATAGTTATTTCAATATCGTCGCTGCCAATCCACCACTTATCTCAGTTTCAGTACAACGCAAAGAAGGAAAACCGAAAGACACTTCCAGAAACGCAATAGAAAAAGGGGAATTTGTCGTACATATTTCTGATGAATCTTACGTAGAAGCGATCAACGAAACAGCAGCGAACCTACCTCCTAATGAAAGTGAAATCGAATTAGCAAAACTAACACCGATTGACAGTGATGTCATTTCAGTACCAGGGGTTAAAGAAGCAAACATTCGAATGGAGTGCATATTAGAACGCGCTATCCCACTCGGCGGAACCGAAGACTCGCCAGCTTGTGACCTACTAATCGGCCGCGTCGTTCGCTTTCACGTCGCTGAACACTTATACGAAAACGGTCGAATTCACGCCGAAGAACTAAAACCAATAAGCCGCCTAGCAGGACACAACTACGCAAAACTAGGAGAACAATTTGAATTAGTGAGGCCTATCTAAAAGTGGAGGCGACTCGTTCAGCTCTGACCAGCTAAGGTTCTTTCGTCCTAAAGGCGCTTTTTGCCTTTAGGGCGGAAGGTTCTTAGATGCGAAGAGCTAGTCGCCGGAACTGGATATCACACCCTAAAGGCGGAAGCGGCTCGCTCAGAATGAGAGGGGGATGGAGCTTCTGACGTAGAGGCGCTTTTTGCCTCGCAGGAAGACGCGAAGCCACCGACCATTCTAGCCGCTGGAGCTGGATACATTTAAAGGCGGAAGCGGCTCGCTCAGAATGAGAGGGGGATGGAGCTTCTGACGTAGAGGCGCTTTTTGCCTCGCAAGAAGGCGCGAAGCCACCGACCATTCTAGCCGCTGGAGCTGGATACATTTAAAAGCGGAACCGACTGCCCAGGCCCGGTGGCTAAGGTTCTTCCTCACAGAAGATGCTTTTTATCTTCTCGTGGGGAAGGTTCTTAGCTGGCCACTGGAACTGGATATATCCCCTAAAAGCGCAAGGGGCCCGTTCACTTCCATAACCTAAACATAACCCCCGCTGAAAGCGGGGAATTTTTTATCGTAATTCTTCGTTCTTCTCCTCTAATGACGGGAATTTCTCTTTTTTAGATCTACTAAGCTTTATTACAAAGAAATATAAGGAAAGTAACGTAATAAGGAAAACAATTAAAAACGGATACGGAGAATAAAAAGTACGCGCCGCCTCCGATTTTCCTGCAACAAACTTCAATGACTCAATATCTAAAAACTCAGCAAACATTTGTACACCGAGCATACTGAACCAAAAAACAAAAAAACTAATAATAATACCAAAAACTTGCTTTAATCTCGTCATTCATCTCATCCTTTCTATATTTGTAATTTTTTAGTGTGATCAATATAGTACAAACGAAACTATGCACAGAAAGGAACTATCTCACCATTCACGAATTAACTTAATCCAACCTAACATCGAAATTTGCAAAATAACACCCAATATTATAAGTCTTCTTAGCCATCGAGGAAAGAAGGTTAAAAGCTTAACATACCATTCCAATAGCTTGTTCATAATTCCCTCCTACATAAAATTATATAGGAAAAAGGAGATACAATCCAAACCCAACAAGAATAATACCACCTACTATTTCACCGTATGTGCCAAGTATATTTTTGGCATGGCTACCAAGCAATAAACCCATCCAAGCCAGTAACATACTTATTAGTCCGAACAATAATATCGTAATAATTGTCTCTGCTCCGTAAATTCCAAGACTAAGACCTACTGAAAAACTATCTATACTGACACCAAATGCAAATACAAATAAACTAATTCCAATTGGAGCAGTTCTAGTCTCTTCCCCTTCTAAAATAGACGAATATACGATATAGAACCCTAGCCCAATTAATAAAATAGCTCCTGCAAAATTTGCGACATCCCCATACCTCTCTGATAGAAAACGTCCTAGTACCATTCCGATAAATGGCATAATAATATGAAATATCCCAATCGTCATACCTATATAAAGGATTTGTCTTAACTTTAATGTTACCATCCCCATACCGAGGCTCACTGAAAATGCATCCATCCCCAGGGCAAATGCCATAATTATTAAAGGTATTAATTGTTCAAGTGTCATTCATATCCCCCCTCGGACGTGCTACTTCACAATATGCTTATCCGAGGAGAAATATTCTGTTTGCTAAAGGTACATTATCATTCAATAATAATCTGATGTCCCGCAGCTTTTGTTAAACGATTCATAATTGCATTTCCTATGCCTTCATTCGGGAATGATTCACTAAAAATAACATCTACTTCACTTGCATCAAACGTTCTAAGCACATCATATAACTTAGTCGCAACGCTGGCTAAATCGCTTCGCACACCACAAGACAATACAACATCTGCACTATACACATGCTGATACTCTTCTGTCGTTAATACACCTACTTTAAATCCTTCTTTCTTTTTCTCATCCACAATACGTTGAATAAACTCACGGGACCCTTCAACAATACTAAGTGGCGCTTTCGGTGCATAATGTGTATATTTCATTCCAGGTGATTTTGGTTTTTCTTTCTCATCCTTTAAAGCTGGATCTAAAGAAACATTTCCTATCACGGCCTCTAATTGCTCCTTCGTAATCCCACCTGGACGTAAAATCGTCGGAACCTCGCTCGTACAATCAATTACAGTTGATTCAACGCCTACTCCTGTTGCCCCGCCATCAACAATACCAGCAATTTTCCCATTTAAATCTTCATACACATGAGAAGCTAACGTTGGACTTGGGCGTCCTGAACGATTCGCACTCGGTGCCGCAACAGGCACGTTTGCCTCTTCAATAAGGGCGAGCGCTACTGGATGATCCGGCATCCTCACTCCGACTGTATTAAGTCCTGCCGTAACCCTCTCTGAAATCCCTTTTTTTCTCGGTAAAATGATTGTTAATGGTCCTGGCCAAAAATGCTCCATTAACTTTTCTGCAACCGGCGGAATTTCTCTTACGATACCATCTAACTGAGATTTTGTTCCTATGTGGACAATCAGTGGATTATCGCTCGGTCTCCCTTTCGCTTCAAAAATTTTCGCTATCGCTTCATCATCCATTGCGTTTGCTCCTAACCCATATACCGTTTCCGTTGGGAAGGCTACCGCTTCATTTTCTCTTAATAATCTTGCTGCTTCTTTTAATTGTGGATAATATTTTTTTCTTTCCACAACATTATCCACAACCCACATATTTGTATGCATTTTTTCCCACGTCCTTTTCTACCATGAAATACTTGTCTATTTTTAGTTTACTATGAGATTTATCCAAAAGACAAACAAGGTTTATCCACAAAATGTGGATAAACCTTGTTAATCCGTGGATAACTTTGTGAATAGCTGACAATTTAGTATTATTGCATTTAGCTCTTTTATATTTTTACAAAAGTGTTCTAACTGTCGAATTTCCTCTGGCACTTCCTCTTTCTCTATAATGACAAAGTTAAAAAACTGAAAGATGGTCACAGATTGTGGATGATTTGTGAGTAAGTACAATTGTCGAATATCTTTTTCTTTCATATACTGCAAAAACATCTCGAAAAAATATAAGAAAGTCTGTTTATCCACATTAGGTGTGAATAAACAAGAACGGATAAGTGCATTTTCTCCACTTTGTTCATATCCAATTACCGCTCGTATTTCTCCCGCCTCTTCCAAGATCATAAATTGTGCGTACAACTCATTTATTTTATCATCTTTTTTATTAGCTTGTCCGAAAAAAGAATGTAATCTTTCTACATCTGCTTTCGTAGCAAAATACACGTTCTTCATAGTAAATCCCTCCTCATTGATATATATGAGGAAGGATTTATTAATAGCACTATTTAGAGAATAAAGATGTAAAAGCTTCGACGATAAATAATTTAACCTCTGGTTTCTCTTCCTCTTCTACTGTTACGTATTCATTTTGCTTTTCTTGTTTTTGCTCCACAGGTTTCTCCACTTTTTCCACAGTTTTTGTTTCTACTTTTTTTACAGGCTGTTCTTCTACTTGTGTTTCGTGTTTTACTACTTTCTTTTCCTGTGCTGTTACTTTTTCAGCTTTTTCCGGCTTTACTACTTTCTTTTCTTTCACCTTATCCTCTTTCTTCTCCGGTACATCCACCACTTCCTCATCTGATTGTCTCACCTGCTCCTCTTCAGGAGATTCAGCTTTCACAACATGTTCTTCTTTCCTTACAGCTGTACCACTTGAAAAATCTAAGAAACACATCGGTGGAAATAATACACACCACCAGTTTGCACCTTCACCTTTTCCAATTGTAATAAGTACCGCTTCATATTCTCCTGCCGGATAAATAAAATTCCCATATACCTTTGTAGGAAACTTCACATTCTTACCGAATTTCACTTGAAACGCCTCTTTACTTCCTTCTCTTTTCAGTGTATTTGCCACTGTCTTTTCAATTTCAGGAATATGATTTTGAATTACTTTTCGAGCTTCTTCAAATGACGTTAAATCCGCTACCCATCCATCAATTTGCGCTTTTACTTCATCGCGTACTTTACGCTTTAACGCCTGATCTTTATCGGAATCACTATTAGCTAAAATACGTAATCGAACGGCCTCTTTCGGAATAACAGTAGGCCCTTTTGCATCAGCTTTCATATATCCAAACTGCACAAGTAACTGTGCACCAATTAATAATAAAAGAAAGTAAGCAATAACTTGTTTTTTCATTTCCTCCACCGTCCCCTCTAGAAACAGTGTGGACAGACTTTCATCTTTCTAAACTATTAAATTCAAAATCTATATAAAAAACCGATAGAAAAGCATTTTTTTAATTGGCGAGAGGAACTGGCTATGTATAGGTAATAAGGTGCGTATTTTCGCTGAAATAATTCCCCTTACCAAAATTCTAAATAAAATGTATGGCTGAGTAGTTGCGAATTTTTCATACAAAAAATAGAGTAAGGCTTATGCCTTACTCCATCTCTGCAAATACCATGCGATCTTTTCCATTAATATCAAATACAACTTCAACTTGAGCGCGCGGGAAAGTTTGCTGTAATAATGCTTTCACATCTTCACCTTGCCCTACACCAATTTCAAACGCCACAATCGCCTTGTTCTGTAATACATTCGGCAATTCCTCCATAAAACGACGATAGAAATCTAGTCCATCTTCCCCACCAACAAGCGCACGCTTCGGCTCATGCTCCTTCACAACAGTAGAAAGACCACGCCAATCTTCCTCTGGTATGTACGGAGGATTGGAAACAACAACATCTAACTTCTGACCTGTTTCATAAAACGGAGACAGTAAATCGCCGTGATAGAATGTTACATCCGCCCCTAAAGTTTTTGCATTTTCTTTTGCAACTTCAATCGACTCCTGTGCGATATCTACTGTATACACATGAAGATTTTTATTTTCTAAAGCGAGCGTAATAGAAATCGCTCCACTACCTGTTCCAATATCCGCTATGTGAAGCTCCTCATTACCGAAATAGCGCTCAATTCTCTCTAGTACTCCAACTATAAGTTCCTCTGTTTCCGGTCTTGGTATCAATACCTCTTCATTTACAAAGAATGATCGGCCATAAAACATTTCATAACCGAGCATATATTGGATCGGAATACCTTCTACATGCTTGTGGATAAATTCTGCAAAACTTTCCTCTTGTTCCGCAGTTATTTCTTCACGCATATTCATGAGCATTCCGGTTCTGTTCGTCTTTAATACATGACAAAGGACAATTTCTCCCGCATTTTCATCTCGTCCATTTTCCTGTAAAAAAGAAGAAGCCCATTTCAGGGCTTCATAGACACGCATTACTCAGCTGCCTCCATCTTTTGCGCCTGATCTTCCATCACTAAGGCATTGATGAAATCATCTAACTTACCTTGTAGGATTTGATCTAGCTTTTGAATCGTTAAACCGATTCGATGGTCTGTAACACGGTTTTGCGGGAAGTTATACGTACGAATACGCTCTGAACGATCTCCCGTACCAACAGCTTGTTTACGGTTTTGATCATACTCAGCTTGCGCTTCTTGTCTAAATTTATCATAAACACGTGCGCGTAATACTTTCATCGCTTTTTCTTTATTCTTAATTTGTGATTTCTCATCCTGACAAGATACAACTACACCAGTCGGTAAATGCGTTAAACGTACCGCTGACATCGTTGTATTAACGCTTTGTCCACCAGGACCACTAGAAGCAAACGTATCAACACGAACATCTTTTTCATGAATATTAATTTCTACTTCTTCTGCCTCTGGTAGTACAGCTACAGTTGCTGTAGATGTATGAATACGTCCGCCAGATTCCGTTTCAGGAACACGTTGTACACGGTGAGCACCATTCTCGAATTTCAGCTTCGCGAAAGCACCTTTACCGTTAATCATAAAGATAATCTCTTTATATCCGCCTAACTCTGTATAGCTCGCTTCGATAATTTCAGTTTTCCAACCTTGCACCTCAGCATAACGGCTATACATACGATATAAATCACCAGCAAATAAAGCTGCCTCGTCACCACCAGCAGCGCCACGAACCTCAACGATAACGTTTTTATCATCATTAGGGTCTTTTGGAACAAGTAAAATTTTCAGACGTTCTGATAATGTTTTCTCTTGTCCTTCTAATTCAGAAACCTCTTCTTTTACCATATCACGCATATCAGCGTCTAACTTATCTTCTAACATTGCTTTTGCATCTCGTAATTGCTCACGAACATCTTTATACTCACGGTACACCTCTACCGTGTCCTGAATATCAGATTGCTCTTTTGAATACTCACGAAGCTTATTTGTATCGCTAATAACCTCTGGGTCACTTAACAACTCATTCAACTTCTCATAACGATCTTCTACAGCTTGCAAACGATCTAACACACCATTCACCTCTACATCCTAGTATCTAATACAAATAGTATATGGTACTTAATCAAAAAAACGCAAATTATATTTAAAAGCGTAAGCGGCTTGCTCAGGATCGCAGGACATTGGAACTCTCGACCTTGAAGCGCTTTTTGCTTCGAGCGAGAGAGTGAAATGGCCGGAGATTCTAGCCGCTGAAGCTAGATAATATTTAAAGCGCAAGCGGCTCGCTCAGAATGGGAGGAGGTTGGAGCTTCTGACAGAGAGGCGCTCTTTGCCTCGCAGGAAGAAGCGAAACCACCGACCATTCTAGCCGCTGGAGCTAGATAATATTTAAAAGCGCAAGCGGCTCGCTCAGAATGGGAGGAGGTTGGAGCTTCTGACAGAGAGGCGCTCTTTGCCTCGCAGGAAGAAGCGAAACCACCGACCATTCTAGCCGCTGGAGCTAGATAATATTTAAAAGCGCAAGCGGCTCGCTCAGAATGGGAGGAGGTTGGAGCTTCTGACAGAGAGGCGCTCTTTGCCTCGCAGGAAGAAGCGAAACCACCGACCATTCTAGCCGCTGGAGCTAGATAATATTTAAAAGCGCAAGCGGCTCGCTCAGCTCTGACTGGCTAAGGTTCTCTCGCACAAAAGGTGCTTTTCACCTTGAGTAGCGGCGGTTCTTAGACACGAAGAGCTTGCCACCAATCTTCATCTATTTTCGAAAAAAACCCGCTCTACATAGCGAGTTTCACTTATCTTTGTTTTGTAGGTACTGCATGACAATGACGACAACGTGGTTCATACGATTCTGAAGCCCCAACTAAAATAATTGGATCATCAAATGCCGCTGGTTCTCCATCGATTAAACGTTGCGTACGACTTGCAGGAGATCCACATTCAGAACAAACTGCCTGCAATTTAGTTACATGTTCAGCAATCGCCATCAGCTGAGGAACTTGTCCAAATGGTAGACCACGGAAATCTTGGTCTAATCCAGCTACAATGACACGATAGCCACGATTTGCCAATACTTGCACCACTTCCACAATGTCCCCATCAAAAAATTGTACCTCATCGATTGCAATAACATCCATTTCTTCTGTTACATGGTTAAATATATCTTTTGAAGCTGAAACAGGAACTGCTTTAACCTTTAATCCATTATGTGATACAACATCTTCTTCACTATAACGATTATCAATACATGGTTTAAATACAATCGCATGTTGTTTCGCAAATTGTGTACGGCGTATACGGCGGATGAGCTCTTCTGATTTCCCAGAAAACATACTCCCGCAAATCACTTCAATCCAACCATTTTGATTCATTAAGTACATTGAGCTCTCCTTTCATCTACTTTCCTAATCCAAAGTAGGGTAAAGGTTTAATATTTTCGCAAAAAAAACAGACAAGCGAATACATACACTTGCCTGTTTTATGTTCTTTATTACTTGATGCCGTATTTCTTATTGAAGCGGTCAACACGTCCGTCTGCAGTAGCAAACTTCTGACGTCCAGTGTAGAATGGGTGAGAATCAGAACTGATCTCAATTTTTAGTAATGGATAAGTGTTACCATCTTCCCACTCAACAGTTTCGCTAGAGCCTTTTGTAGACCCGCTTAAGAATTTGAAGCCAGTGTTCGTGTCCATAAATACAACTTTATTGTAATTTGGATGGATTCCTGCTTTCATTCTTTTCATCTCCTTCCGCCCTGAATCATTTTCGAAACAGAGTTTTTCATCTTCAGCTGCTTACACAACTATATTGATGAAACACATATGATGAAATTATAACAAGGCTAACTCCATTTTGCAACTACCTGTTTTTGTCTTTTTAAAATTAAAAGTGGAGGCGGCTCGCTCAGCTCTGACTGGCTAAGGTTCTCTCGCACAAAAGGTGCTTTTTACCTTGAGTAGCGGAGGTTCTTAGACACGAAGAGCTAGCCGCCGGAACTGGATATCAATTAAAAGCGCAAGCGGCTCGTTCAGAATCGCAGGACACTTCAAGCTCTCAATACAAATATGATTTCCACCTCAAAAAACAAATTTTTCCATATATTACTCTCTCTAATATTCCCTTAAAAACATAAAAAACTCGCTTACTACGAAATAAGCGAGTCCCCATCTTTTCCCTTTACTTAGTGGTTACATACCTTTTTGAGTCTGCAACAATGTTTTGTAAAAATTCTTCATTTGTCTTTGTTTGACGAAGTTTACGTAAGAAGCCTTCAACAAAGTCTGGTGTATCACGCATTGTTTTACGAATACCCCACAGCTTGTCTAAATGTTCTTTCGGAATTAATAGGTCTTCTTTACGCGTACCAGAGCGACGAATATCAATCGCTGGGAAGATACGGCGCTCAGCTAATGAGCGATCTAAGTGAAGTTCCATATTTCCAGTTCCTTTAAACTCCTCGTAAATTACATCATCCATACGAGACCCTGTATCAACAAGCGCTGTTGCTAAAATCGTTAGGCTACCGCCCTCTTCGATATTACGCGCAGCCCCAAAGAAACGCTTCGGTCTATGAAAAGCAGCAGGATCAATACCACCCGATAAGGTTCTACCACTTGGCGGAATAACAAGGTTGTAAGCACGCGCTAAACGGGTAATACTATCCATTAAAATGACAACGTCCCTTTTATGTTCTACAAGACGCATTGCACGCTCTAATACAAGCTCCGCTACTTTAATATGATTCTCTGGCACTTCATCAAAAGTAGAACTTACAACATCACCTTTAACAGAACGTTCAATATCTGTTACTTCCTCTGGACGCTCATCAATTAAAAGTACAATTAATTCTGCTTCCGGATGATTTGTTGTGACACTGTGTGCAATTTCTTTTAACAGACTTGTTTTACCAGCCTTTGGAGGCGCAACAATTAAACCACGTTGTCCAAATCCAACTGGTGCGATTAAATCCATGATGCGTGTCGGTAACTTTTTCGTTTCCGTCTCCAATTTCATTTGGCGATCTGGGTATAACGGTGTTAATGCAGGGAAATGTACACGCTCTTTTGCTGAGTCTGGATCATCTCCATTTACAGCTTCAACTTGTAACAATCCAAAATAGCGCTCATTTTCTTTCGGAGGTCGTACTTTACCAGAAACCTTATCTCCATTACGTAAATCGAAACGACGAATTTGCGAAGCCGAGATATAAATATCTTCTGAGCTTGGAGAATAATTGATAGGACGTAAGAATCCAAATCCTTCTGATTGAATAATTTCTAATACGCCTTCCATGAAAAAGAAACCTTCTTTTTCTGCTCGAGCTTTTAAGATAGAGAAGATTAGCTCTTTTTTCGTTAACTTGCTGTAATACGAAATCTTAAATTCCTTCGCAAGCTCGTATAACTCTTTTAATTTCATGTTTTCTAATGCTGCAATTGACAAATTCATTCAGACACCACACTTTAACTTTATTCTCTTTTCACATGGGTAAAGGGAAAAATACGGAAGGCAAATAAATAATAATGAAAGGCAATAAGTTCAAGTAGGATAATATTCACTATTGTAACCCTTTTATCTAGTTTTAATCAATACGTTGAAACACAAATACAAGAAGCGAAGACAAGAAAATTTGTCTTCGCCTTTTCATATTTCTTTCTTTTTTCTACTCACCTGATTTTAAGGCAGAATAGATAAGGCATTTCTGCTTTTATTTAATCCAGCTTCAGCAGCTAGAATGGTCGGTGGTTTCGCTTCTTCCTGCGAGGCAAAAAGCGCCTCTTCGTCAGGAGCTCCATCCCCCTCCCATTCTGAACGAGCCGCTTACGCTTTTTACTTAATCCAGTTCCAGCGGCTAGAATCTCCGGTCATTTCACTCTCTCACTCGAAGCAAAAAACGCTTCAAGGTCGAGAGTTCCAATGCCCTGCGATTCTAAACGAGCCGCTTACGCTTTTTATTTAATAACCAAATTCGGTTTTTTATTTAAGCTATGGCGGCCGTCTACGAAGCGTACTGTGCCTGATTTTGCACGCATAACAAGGGAGTGTGTTGTTCCGACGCTACCTTTAAATTGAACGCCTCGTAATAGTTCTCCGTCTGTTACACCTGTTGCTGCAAAGATTGCATCGTCACCTTTTACTAAGTCTTCCATACGAAGGATACGATTGATATCTTCAATACCCATTCTTTTACAACGAGCTAGTTCAGCTTCGTTTTGAGGTAAGAGCTTCCCGTGAATTTCTCCACCTAAGCATTTTAATGCGACCGCAGCTAATACACCTTCAGGTGCTCCACCAGAACCGAATAGAATATCTACACCAGTACGGTCAAATGCTGTATTGATTGCTCCAGCTACATCTCCATCGTTAATTAATTTAATACGAGCACCAGCTTTACGAATTTCTTCGATAATTGCTTGATGACGTGGACGGTTTAAAACTGTCGCTACAACATCTTCGATATCTTTATTTTTCGCTTTCGCAACTGCACGTAAGTTGTCGATAATAGGTGCGTCAATATCAACTGCACCAACTGCTTCTGGACCAACCGCTATTTTATCCATGTACATGTCAGGAGCATGTAACAAATTGCCGTGATCTGCAATTGCAATAACAGCAAGCGCATTCCAGCCGCCAGCCGCTACGATATTTGTCCCTTCTAAAGGATCAACTGCAACGTCTACGCGTGGTCCATATCCTGTACCCAATTTTTCTCCGATATATAGCATTGGCGCTTCATCCATTTCACCTTCGCCAATTACAACTGTACCTTTCATCGGAATTGTATCAAATACATCACGCATAGCTGATGTTGCTGCACCATCTGCCTCATCTTTTTTTCCGCGCCCCATCCAACGCGCTGATGATAATGCTGCAGCCTCTGTTACACGTACTAACTCCATAGATAAACTTCTTTCCACGATAATCCCTCTCCTTTAAGTCTTTATATTTCTGCCGTATTTTGTGAACCTTGTTTTTCTATAAAGTATACTTCCGTTAGTAGTGATTCTTCGCTCCCCATTAACGGAAGTATCACCACCTTATCCCGATTGGTGAGGGTTAATAATCGGCGTGGGATACCCCATACTGATTAAAGTTTCACTTTATGCATTCTTCATTTCTTCAATTTCTTGCTTTGTCATTTGTTCTCGCCAAATGTTTGCACCAAGCCCTTTAAGCTTGTCTACTATATTTTCGTAACCTCGATCAATATGATCAAGTCCCGTTACTTCTGTAATGCCATCTGCCATTAAACCCGCAATAACAAGGGACGCACCAGCTCGTAGGTCACTCGCTTTCACCTTCGCACCTTGCAATAAAACCGGTCCAGTCACAATTGCTGAACGGCCTTCTACTTTAATTTGCGCGTTCATACGGCGCAATTCATCAATATGCTTGAAACGTGCGCTGTAAATTGTATCAGTTACAACTCCTGTTCCATGCGCTTTTGTTAAAAGCGTTGTAAACGGCTGTTGTAAATCCGTTGGAAACCCTGGATATACAAGCGTTTTTACATCAACTACTTTTAACCTTCTATTGCCGTTCACTGTAATTTGGTCATCGTTCGTTTCAATTTGAACACCAGCTTCTCTTAGCTTCGCAGTAACGGATTCTAAATGCTGAGGAATAACATTATCAACTGTTACTTCTCCTCCTGACGCAGCCCCTAAAATCATATACGTACCAGCTTCAATACGGTCTGGAATAATAGTGTGGTGACAACCGTGCAGTGAATCCACACCATCAATTCGGATTACATCTGTACCAGCACCTTTAATACGTGCTCCCATACTCGTTAACAATGTAGCTACATCAATAATCTCTGGTTCTTTCGCTGCATTTTCAATAACAGTTCTACCTTTCGCTCGTACAGCCGCTAGCATAATATTAATCGTAGCTCCTACACTAACAACATCTAAATAAATACGTGCCCCACGTAGTTCGTCTGCTCTTAAATAAATGGCACCTTGTTCATTTGTAACATATGCCCCTAACGCTTCAAACCCTTTAATATGCTGATCAATCGGTCGTGGCCCTAAATGACATCCACCTGGAAGCCCAATAACAGCTTTTTTAAAACGGCCAAGCATTGCACCCATTAAATAATAAGAGGCGCGCAATTTTTTCACTTTTCCATTTGGTAAAGGCATCGCAACCATGTTAGAAGGATCGACTACCATCTCTTCTTCCTGCCCATAAGTTACTTTCCCTCCAATTTCCTCTAGTAAGTCTCCTAACATTTTCACGTCCGAAATATTAGGAACACCGCCAATAGTTACTGGAGTATCTGCTAAAATTGTCGCTGGAATTAGTGCAACAGCACTGTTCTTTGCACCACTCACACGAATCGTTCCATTTAAAGCTCTTCCGCCTTCAATTAGCAACTTTTCCATATTGAGCTCCCTTCTTGTGAATGTATTTATCTTCTACTTCTTTATAAGAAGTAGAAGATTCCCCCTTAAGAATCTCAATCACTCTTTCCATCCTGAAACTCAATAAGTAGAAAACCATCACCTGTAGCTCCCCTGCTGTACAAATAGATGAAGATTAACTATTCATCGAATCAAATTACTCAATTCAGATACTTACCACATTTATTAATAGGACTATGCACATTATTTTCTATATTTGCAAACCAAAAATTCACTTTATAAAATCTTTAGACTTGTTCGCGCTTTCATTATACAACGAAAGGAAACCGTCTAAAAGACTAGACGGTTTCCAAAACGGAATTTTATTCTTACGCTTTACCGTTAGAACCGAACTCACGCATTTTACCAGCAACAGTTGCTTTGATAGCGTCGCGGCCAGGTCCAATATATTTACGAGGATCGTAAACTTCTTGGTCTTTGTTTAATGCTTCACGAACAGCTTTTGTAAACTCAATTTGGTTCTCAGTGTTTACGTTAATTTTTGAAGTACCTAGAGAAATAGCTTTTACGATATCAGCAGTTGGGATACCAGTACCACCGTGTAATACTAAAGGTACGCCAGTGAAGTCACGAACTTGTTCCATTTCAGCGAATCCTAAGTTAGGCTCACCTTTGTAAGGACCGTGTACAGAACCTAGAGCTGGAGCTAGGCAATCGATACCTGTTGCTTCAACAAGGTGCTTACACTCTGCTGGATCAGCGTAAATTACGCCTTCAGCGATGATGTCGTCTTCTTGTCCGCCAACTGTTCCAAGCTCAGCTTCAACAGATACGTTACGAGCGTGTGCGTATTCTACCACTTTTTTAGTAGTTTCAACGTTTTCATCGAATGGGTGGTGAGAAGCGTCGATCATTACAGATGTGAAACCTGCATCAATTGCTTCTTTACATTTTTCGAAGCTTGAACCATGGTCAAGGTGAATCGCTACAGGAACAGAAATGTTCATTTCTTCGATTAAAGCTTTAACCATAGCTACAACTGTTTTGAAACCAGTCATATGACGAGCTGCACCCTCAGATACACCTAAGATTACAGGAGATTTTTCTTCTTCCGCAGCAGCTAAGATAGCTTGAGTCCACTCTAAGTTGTTCATGTTGAATTGACCAACTGCGTATTTTCCTTCTAGTGCTGTGTTTAGCATTTCTTTCATAGAAACTAAAGGCATGGTGAATCCTCCTAAAAAACGTTTTTTGTATCCGATAAATTCTTATCGCTGGTAGTATGACCAGAATAAGGTAAAATATGTATATTTACATACCGGACTTCTTTCTACACTCAATAGGATAACAACTTGTACTCAAAAACTCAACTGTATTCACCTGCTCAATAGTCCATGTAAACGCTTTTTTCCATATTTTTTATAAAAAATTCATTTTTTACGCCTCTACAGCAAGCTGATCTCTCACTGCTTGACGAATCTCATCAATATCAAACGGTTTAGCAAAGTGCATTAAAGCTCCTAAATCTTTCGCTTCTTGAATCATATCCAATTCTCCATAAGCAGTCATTAAAATCACTTTAATACTCTCATCAATTTCTTTTACATGTTTTAAAATCTCTATACCATCCATACCTGGGATTTTCATATCTAACACTACTAAATCCGGATTATCTTTTTTCACGATATCTAAAGCTTGAAATCCATTCGCTGCTTGGAACGTCTGATAACCTTCTTTTTGGAACACTTCATGCAATAAAACACGAATGCCATATTGATCATCAACGATTAAAATTTTCCCTTCCATAACTCCCAACCTTTCTGTGTAAGTACAAGATTTAAAGCTTCTTATATCTTATCGGTTTATTTTCGCTACTCTTTGCCAAATCCCTTCCTATTCTTTCTTATTTTACCGTTTCCTATTTTGTTATGCCACCCTACTATTTCCCCTTTCCAAAAAAAATAAGCTATAATGAGAACCAGCTAACACGAAAGAAAGGAGCAACAACATGTTAAAAATTTTCTCGACTCAATTAAGTGGATATTTCTCCAAAATTTCTCAAAAAGAGGAAATGAATATAGAAGATAGCGCTCGTCTACTTGCCCAGGCGTTAGTTGGCGATGGCTTCATTTACTTGCATGGTACAAACGAAATGGAAGGTATTGTTTCAGAAGCATTATTTGGCGCCGAACCAATGAAACAAGCAAAACGTTTAATAGAAAACGGTGAACCGGCGGCAGTGACTTCTGCGGACCGCGTACTTCTTATTAGTCGTTTTTCGACAGATGAAGAAATTATAAAAACCGCGAAAAAACTTCATGAAGAAGGCCAATCTATCGTTGGAATCTCGGCTATTCAAGAAGGTGTTGAATCACTGGAACAATATACAGATGTACATATTGATACAAAGCTGTTAAAAGGTCTTATTCCAGATGATGAAGGTAACCGCTATGGGTTCCCAAGTTTAATTATAGCTTTATTTGCTTATCACGGATTGAAATTTACAATTGATGAAATGTTAAACGAATATTAAAAAAAGCGCCCTATTTCAGGCGCTTTTTTTTATTACTTGCTCTCTTTATTCGTAATAGAAGCACTTACGAAGTCATGGAACAATGGTTGTGGACGGTTTGGACGAGATACAAGTTCTGGATGGAACTGTGCTGCCACGAACCAAGGGTGATCTTGTAATTCAATAATTTCCACTAGACGACCGTCTGGGCTTGTACCAGAGAATACAAATCCTGCTTTTTCCATATCTGGACGGAATTGATTGTTGAACTCATAACGATGACGATGACGCTCATATACAACCGGCTCATTGTAAGCATTGTAAGCATTTGTTTCTTCAGCAAGCTTACATGGGTATAGACCAAGACGAAGTGTACCACCTAAATCTTCTACATCTTTTTGTTCTGGTAATAAATCGATAATTGCATAAGGTGTGTCAGGATTAATTTCAGAAGAGTTAGCTCCTTCTAATCCTAATACGTTACGTGCAAATTCGATTGATGCAAGTTGCATACCTAGGCAAATTCCTAAGAATGGAACTTTGTTTTCACGAGCATATTGAATTGCAACGATTTTACCTTCTACACCACGATCGCCGAAGCCACCTGGTACAAGGATACCATCTGTGTCGCCAACTAATTCTTTTACGTTCTCTGCTGTTACGTGCTCAGCATTTACCCATTTCACTTCTACATCTGTGTCGAATGAATAACCTGCATGACGAAGCGCTTCTACAACAGAAATGTATGCATCTTGAAGCTCTACGTATTTACCAACAAGAGCGATTTTTGTTTTCTTAGAAAGGTTACGTACTTTATTAACTAGCGCAGTCCAATCTGTCATATCTGCAGCTGGATTGTCTAACTTCAAGTGATCACAAACGATTTGGTCCATGTTTTGTTCTTGAAGAGATAATGGAACCGCATATAAAGTATCTGCATCGCGTGCTTCGATAACTGCTTTTGTATCGATGTCACAGAATAATGCAAGCTTGTCTTTCATGTCCTGAGAAACAGGTAGCTCTGTACGAACAACGATAATATTTGGTTGAATACCTAAGCTGCGAAGCTCTTTAACGCTATGTTGCGTTGGTTTTGTTTTCATTTCACCCGCTGCTTTTAAGTACGGGATTAACGTACAGTGAATGTACATTACATTGTCACGACCGATGTCGCTCTTAATTTGACGAATTGCTTCTAAGAATGGTAAAGACTCGATATCACCAACAGTTCCACCGATTTCTGTAATAACAACGTCGGCATTTGTTTCGCGACCAGAACGATATACACGTTCTTTAATTTCGTTAGTAATGTGAGGAATAACTTGAACTGTTCCTCCTAAATATTCACCACGACGCTCTTTTTGAAGAACTGAAGAGTAAATTTTACCTGTTGTTACGTTGCTGTATTTGTTTAAGTTGATGTCGATAAAACGCTCATAGTGACCTAGGTCTAAGTCCGTTTCTGCACCATCATCTGTTACGAATACCTCACCGTGTTGGTAGGGGCTCATAGTCCCTGGGTCTACGTTAATGTATGGATCAAACTTTTGAATAGTTACGTTTAAACCACGATTCTTTAAAAGTCTTCCAAGAGATGCTGCTGTAATACCTTTACCTAAAGACGATACTACACCGCCTGTTACAAAAATATACTTAGTCATGAAAATACTCCCTTCTACTTCGTTGTTATATAATCACCGTTGCAAAGCGCAACGTATGTAGATAACACTGTATCTATCTTATTGTTAGGCTCTTTTTATTTTCTAAACAAAAAACAAAAAAGAAAATTGCTCCCCTCATCACATAAAGTAATAAGTAGGGAGCAATTTTCTTTTATATTTACACTTTAAAAGTATTATCGTCTTTTTTTAAAGAGCCCAAAAATGATTCTACATGGACGATAATGAAAAGTCAAGAACTACCGCTCTTCCTCTTCTTCTTCTTCAGTTTCATCATACTCAAGTTCTTCTTCTGCGAAGTCTTCATTATCTTCTTCTAAATCATCAAGATCATCATCTTCATCGTCTGCGTCTTCGTCTTCAAGAACTTTGTCCAAATCTACTACATCTTCTTCTACTTCTTCTGCTTCTTCTTCTTCTACATCATCTTCTTCAATGTAGTCGTCAAAACCGTCTTCTTCAACTTTGCGTTTCTTCTTCGGTTTTGGCTGAGGCAGAATTTCTTCATCAATTTGCTCATATGGGTACCAGCTACGTAGCCCCCAACGATTTTCTCCTAAATTAATGAAACGTCCATCGATGTTTAAATCTGTATAAAATTGTGCGAGTTTCGTATTAACTTGCCCTTGAGATAGTCCCAGCACTTGAGCGATTTCTTGAACCAACTCGTTGAATGTCGTTGCTTGTCTTTTATTCCCTAAAACACTATGTACAACTTCAATCATTGAACATTCTTTTAGCTCTTCTGGTGAATATTGCTTAAAACCCACTTATGCGGCACTTCCTTTCTTCAAATATAAGCTTATATATAACGGTCTGCTTAAAAAAATCCATACTATTCATTATAAACAAAAGTCGCACAAATATGCTACAAAAAAAACGGGAAACTTTTATCCCGCTATTTACGGGCAATAAAATTATAATTTGTCCATTCTTTATTTCGGAGACATATGTGCTCCTTGCAGTACATACCTAATTTGCATTTCTGTATATTCTTCGAGAGTATACAGTTTTTGCAGGGCCCAACGTCTAAATCCCCACATTTGTCCTTGTATGAAAATATTATGTGCAAGAAGCTGTATTTCCTTTTTATTTAGTGTAAATGTCCCATTTTCCGTACACTGCTCTAAAATATCCTCAAACATCCCGACCATTTGAAACTCTTTTTCTAATACATATGGGAGTGATTCTTTCGGTAAAAAACGTACCTCTTGATACATAATTAATACTTCTTCTTGCAATTCATCCATCACTTTAAAATAATTCATTATCGCTATCTTTAAGCTTTCTATACTTCCCTTCTCTGTACACACTACTTCCTCTAACCGCTCTTTTACATGTTCATAAATACTATCACAAACTAAATATAATACATCATCTTTTGTGCGAATATACTCATAAAGTGTTCCGATACTAAATCCAGCCGCTTTCGCAATTTCTCTCGTTGTTGTACGTGGGAATCCTTTTTGCTTAAACAGCTGCACCGCACCTTTAATCATTTGTTCACGTCTTAACGCAACTAATTTTTCATCTTTCACTGACGCATGTACATTATGTTTAACCATCCCTTCACCTCTCTCTATTATTTTTGGAAGTAAAAAGCGTAGGAAAATACCTACGCTTTTGTTCCTACTTCGTTAACATACGAGAAATTACAAGCCTTTGAATCTCTTGTGTTCCCTCATATATTTGTGTAATCTTTGCATCGCGCATATAACGCTCTACTGGATAATCTTTCGTATAACCATAACCACCAAATACTTGTACCGCTTCAGTCGTTACCTTCATCGCTGTATCACCTGCAAATACTTTTGACATCGCTGACTCTTTCCCATACGGAAGCCCTTCAGATTCAAGCCAAGCCGCTTGATATGTTAAAAGACGCGCTGCCTCTACATCCGTTGCCATATCCGCAAGTTTAAAGCCAATTCCTTGTTGCGCCGCAATTGGCTTCCCAAACTGATGACGTTCTCTTGCATATTCTACAGAAGCATCTAAAGCGGATTGTGCAATACCGACTGCTTGTGCCGCAATACCATTACGGCCACCATCTAATGTCTGCATCGCAACTTTAAATCCTTGGCCCTCTTCCCCTAGTAAATTCTCTACAGGAATACGGCAGTCTTCAAATATAATTTCAGTTGTTGGCGAAGAACGAATTCCTAGCTTGCTTTCCTTCTTCCCAACCGAAAATCCTAGCGTATCACTCTCCACAATAAATGCACTCGTGCCGCGCTGCTTCGAATCAGGATCTGTTAATGCAAAAACAACATAAATATCAGCAATACCGCCATTTGTAATAAAAATTTTCGAACCATTTAAAATGTAATGGTCTCCATCTCGTTTTGCAGTCGTCCTCATTCCACCAGCATCTGATCCAGAGCTTGGTTCTGTTAAGCCATATGCACCAATTTTCTTCCCTTCAGCCATTGGGCGCAAAAACTTTTGTTTTTGCTCTTCCGTTCCAAATTTAAAAATTGGCCATCCAGCAAGTGAAGTATGTGCAGACAACGTTACACCTGTAGAAGCACAAACGCGGGATAATTCTTCAACGGCAATTACATACGCCAAGTAATCGCTTCCAATTCCGCCGTATTCTTCAGGCCACGGAATACCGGTTAAACCAAGCTCTGCCATTTGATCGAATAAAGCGCGATCAAATCGCTCTTCCTCATCACGCTCTGCTGCTGTCGGTGCTACTTCATTCCTTGCAAAATCCCGAACCATTTTTCTTATCATTTCATGTTCTTCTGATAATTTAAAATGCATTCCCGTCTCCCCCTCTGCCTTTTTATAAAGCTCGACTAATTACAAGCTTTTGTATTTCGCTCGTTCCTTCATATATTTGCGTGATCTTCGCATCACGGAAAAATCTTTCTACTGGATAATCTTTCGTATAACCGTAACCGCCAAATACTTGCACCGCTTCAATCGCAACTTCAACGGCCGTCTTAGAAGCAAATAATTTCGCAATAGAAGCTTCTTTACCGCATGGTAACCCTTGTGCTCTTAGCGATGCCGCTCTGTATACAAGTAATCGCGCTGCTTCTACGCTAGTCGCCATATCTGCAAGTTTGAATCCGATTCCTTGCTGCGCCGCAATTGGCTTGCCGAATTGCTCGCGCTCTTTCGCATAATCAATCGCACATGCAAGCGCCGCTTCCGCGATTCCTAATGCCTGCGCTCCGATCCCAATTCGCCCAACATCTAAATTCGCCATTGCCACCTTAAATCCTTGTCCTTCTTCACCAAGTAAATTCTCGGCCGGCACTTTCATATCTTCAAACGTAAGTTGCACTGTACGAGAACCAAGAAGACCCATCTTATGCTCATCTTTTCCAATGATTAAGCCTGGTGTATCTTTCTCTACTATAAATGCTGAAATCCCGCTTTTCCCCGCATCTGGATTTGTAGACGCGAAGACGATATATGTACTTGCTTCACCACCATTTGTAATAAAGACTTTCGATCCATTAATGATGTAGTAATCGTCTTTCTTTACAGCTCTTGATTTCAAACTACCTGCATCTGATCCTGCATTCGGTTCTGTTAGAGCAAATGCGCCTAAATATTCACCCGTCGCCAATTTAGAAACATATTTCTGCTTCTGTTCTTCTGTTCCGAAGTATAAAATCGGATTCATTCCAACTGACGTATGTACAGCTAAAATTACACCAACCGTTGCACTTACCTTTGAAATTTCCTCAATTGCTAGAATGTAAGAAATAAAATCCATTTCTGCCCCGCCATATTTTGCAGGCGCTGGAATACCCATTAGTCCAAGCTCACCCATCTTTTGCAAAATCTCTTTCGGGAACACCCCTTGTTCCATACTAGGAACAAAGGGAGCTATTTCCTTCTGTGCAAAATCTCGAACCATTTTCCTCATCATTTGTTGCTCTTCAGTAAAGTGAAAATTCATGTACTTCGCCTCCGTTTGCTATATATCTTTTTAACAATCTGGTAAGACCACTACTTCAATAAAGGGAGGCCTTTATTCGTAAACGTAGAAACCACGACCCGTTTTACGTCCTAACCATCCTGCATTCACATACTTACGTAATAATGGACATGGGCGATATTTACTATCTCCTAATCCTTCATGCAACACTTCCATAATGTATAAACAAGTATCTAAACCGATAAAGTCAGCTAACGTAAGAGGTCCCATCGGATGATTCATACCGAGTTTCATTACTTCATCAATCGCTTCTTTCGTCGCTACTCCTTCGTATAACGTATAAATCGCTTCGTTAATCATCGGTAATAAAATACGGTTCGATACAAACCCTGGGAAATCATTTACTTCAACTGGCACTTTCCCGATTTTTTTCGTAATATCCTCAATCGTTTCGTACACTGCATCATCTGTAGCTAAACCACGAATAATTTCAACGAGTTTCATAACTGGAACTGGATTCATAAAGTGCATGCCGATTACTTTCTCAGGACGTTTCGTTACCGCTGCAATTTCCGTAATTGGTAACGATGACGTATTCGTCGCTAAAATTGCGTGTTCTGGAGCGATTTCATCTAAATTCGCAAAAATTTTCTTTTTAATATCCATTTTTTCAACAGCTGCTTCAATAATAAGATCAGCTTCTTTGACACTATTTAAATCGAGCGTCCATGTAAGACGATTTAAAGTCGCATCTTTCTCTTCTTCCTTCATACGGCCTTTTTCTACTTGGCGGGCTAAATTTTTTGAAATAACAGCTAGCCCTCTATCTAATTGCTCTTGCTTTAAATCTTGCACTTTCACATCATAGCCTGCCATTGCACACACTTGTGCGATACCTGAACCCATTTGCCCTGCACCAATTACAACAATCTTTTGTACACTCATTTTTTCTTCCCCCTTAATTGTTAATAAACTATATATCTTCTAATCTTAATTAGTGAACTTCAATCATCACTGCATCACCTTGACCGCCACCGCTACAAATAGAAGCAATTCCAATTCCGCCGCCGCGCTGCTTCAGTGCATGGATAAGTGTAACGATAATACGTGCTCCGCTCGCTCCAATTGGATGCCCCATTGCTACAGCACCGCCATTTACATTCAATTTTTCCGGATCGATCCCTGCGATTTCTGTACTTGCAATTGCTACAGCCGCAAATGCCTCATTGATTTCAAATAGATCTATGTCTTCAATTGTCTTACCTGTCTTTTTCAGCAATTCATTAATTGCATAACCTGGCGTTCTTGGGAAATCCTTCGATTCTACCGCAATCGCCGTATGCGCCAAAATTGTCGCTAATGGTTTTCTTCCTTCTTGCTTCGCTCTGTCCTCGCTCATTAATACAAGTGCAGCACCGCCATCATTTAGTCCCGGAGCATTACCTGCTGTCACCGCTGACGTCTTATCAAATACAGGCTTTAATTTCGCTAATTTTTCAATCGTTGTATCCGCGCGTGGTGCCTCATCCTTAGCCACGACGATAGGATCGCCTTTTCTTTGCTGAATTGTTACTGGTACAATCTCCTCTTCAAAACGCCCTTCTTTATGTGCCGAAACCGCACGTTGATGGCTACGATATGCCCATTCATCTTGTGCTTCGCGAGAGATTCCATCTTCCTTCGCAACTTCTCCGCCATAAACACCCATGTGTATACCTGAAAATGCGCATGTTAAACCGTCTGCAACGTTTAAATCGATAACTTCGTTGTTACCCATTCTGTATCCCCATCTTGCCCCTCGTAAAATGTAAGGGCTGTTACTCATCGATTCCATTCCCCCAGCTACAATCAGTGATTGATCACCAGTACGAATAATTTGATCTGCTAACGTAACTGCGCGAAGCCCTGATGCACAAACTTTATTTATTGTTTCTGTCTGCACTTCCCAAGGAATGCCGGCCGCTCTTGCTGCTTGGCGTGATGGAATTTGTCCTTGCCCTCCTTGGATAACCGTTCCAAATATAACTTCTTCAACATCACTAGCGGAAACATTCGCCCTTTCAAGCGCTGCCTTAATTGCGATTCCTCCAAGCTCTGTTGCTTTCACGTCTTTTAAAGTTCCTCCAAATTTTCCAACCGGTGTTCTTGCAGCACTTAAAATAACTGTTTTACTCATGTTTCTTTCCCCCATTTCTTTTTTTAGCACCGAGCGCTCGCTCGGTATCCTTGCGCCTAGAAGAGGTGCAATTATTGCACCTCTTTCTAAATTTGAATGCATTCCTACAAACTACATTGCTTCTTTCTTCTGTCCGATAACTGAGCGTTCTAAAATCTCTGTTACGTCCAAAGTTTGAACTGTTTCTTCAACTTCTTTCGCTTTCGTGCCATCACTAATCATCGTTAAGCAATACGGGCATCCTGTACCGATAATTGACGGCTGTACAGCTAGCGCTTGTTCTGTACGAGCAACGTTAATACGAGAACCTGTCGTTTCTTCCATCCACATTAGGCCGCCACCCGCACCACAGCACATTCCCGTTTCACGGTTACGCGCCATTTCTACAAGGTTTACACCTGGAATTGCTTTTAGAATATCGCGCGGCGCTTCGTATACTTCGTTGTATCTTCCTAAGTAACAGGAATCATGGTACGTAACTGTCTCTTCAATAGAATGGACAGGTTTTAAACGACCTTCCTTCACCCACTGGGCTAGTAATTCTGTATGATGATAGACTTCTGCTTGTAAGCCAAAGTCCGGGTACTCATTTTTAAAAGTGTTATAAGCATGAGGGTCAATCGTAACGATTTTCTTCACTCCTGCTTTTTCAAATTCTTCAATATTTTTAGTCGCCATTTCCTGGAATACAAATTCATTTCCAAGGCGGCGCGGTGTATCACCAGAGTTCTTTTCCTTATTACCAAGAATTGCGAATGAAATGCCTGCTTCGTTCATTAGCTTCGCAAATGATATCGCAATCTTCTGACTGCGATTGTCATACGAACCCATTGATCCAACCCAGAATAAGTATTCAAACTCTTCGCCAGCTTTTGATTTCTCCTTTACAGTTGGAACTGTTACTTCATCGTCACCTTGGCGCCATGTTTCACGCTCTTTACGGTTCAGTCCCCACGGATTACCTTGACGCTCAATGTTTGTCATTGCACGCTGCGCTTCCGCGTCCATTTTTCCTTCTGTTAAAACGAGATAGCGGCGTAAATCAATAATTTTGTCAACATGCTCATTCATAACTGGGCACTGGTCCTCACAGTTACGGCACGTTGTACATGCCCAAATCTCTTCTTCTGTAATAACGTCTCCGATTAAACTTGGGTCGTACGCTAGCGCTGTAGCCGCTGATTCTTGTTGTCCTTTTCCAGCTGCCATCATCGCTAACTGATTTCCTTGTGTATTATTAAAAGCAACAACTGGAACCCACGGTGCTTTTGATGTTACCGCTGCGCCTTTATCAGTTAAATGATCACGAAGTTTTAAAATTAAATCCATCGGTGATAACATTTTCCCTGTTCCTGTTGCCGGACACATATTTGTACAACGACCACATTCGACGCAGGAATATAAGTCGATAAGTTGATTTTGTCTAAAGTCTTCAATTTTACCAACACCGAATGTTTCTTGTGTTTCATCTTCAAAATCAATTTTTTCAAGTTTTCCCGGATTTGAAAGACGACCAAAAAACACGTTAACTGGTCCAGCAATTAAATGCGCATGTTTTGATTGTGGAACATAAACTAAAAACGTTAACAAAATTAGTAAATGCACCCACCAAGAGAAATAGAACACTGAAATGGCTACGGTTTCATTTAATCCCGAGAAAACGTAAGCGATTGCAGAAGCGATAGGTTCACTCCATGAAAGCTCCTCGCCGTGCCATATAATTCCCATCCCATTACCAAGTAGCACAGAAATCATTAAGCCACCAATAAAGATAAGAACAAGGCCTGATTTAAAATTACGTTTCAAACGAACAAGCTTTTCAATATAGCGTCTATGAAAAGCCCAAAAGACTGCAATTAAAATAACGAGTGTGACAATTTCCTGGAAGAATGTAAATGCAGGGTATAGTGGTCCAAGTGGAAGATGCGATCCTGGTGCAAGTCCTTTCCAAACGAAGTCAATTGCTCCAAATTGGACAAGAATAAATCCGTAAAAGAACATAACGTGAATGATGCCGCTCTTTTTATCTTTCAGCAGCTTTTTCTGACCGAAAACATTGACCTTAAGAAGATCCCAACGCTCTTTAAAACGACGGTCAAATTCAATCTTTTTTCCTAATTGTATGTAGGCCATCCTTGTTCGTATAAGATATACAAACAAATACCCCGCATAAGCAATAACAGCAATGGCAGCCAGCCAATTAATGATTAGTAAGCTATTCATTTTATGCTACCCCTCTCTTTGTAAGCTCTCTTTCTTTTTTAGAATCTTCGAAAATATATAATTTTCTGAATTATATCCCCTATTCCCATTATATAATGAGTGAGCATTCAGTCAACAGTTTTTTGTTATACAACAACACATTTTTTAATAAAGCTGTTTATTTCGGTGAAACTATAAAGTGAAACTTTAATCAGTAGGGAGCTGTTTATTCCCTACTGATTATTAGCCCTCACCAATCTGGATTTTACGGGCGGTCCGAATCCAAACCAACTTCTTTGCTTTAACCCAATTTCGAGGTGGGAGTCTTATTGCCCGCAAATAGCGGGATACAGTGAAATTTTGATTTGTAAAAAATTGATGGTGAAAAGACCGTGAAGGAGGGAATTTACTTATGTTTTTCTTATCTCTCTTGTTATTAGGCAGCGCTCTCTGGATTACAATCGACCTTTCATATGGGAGAATTGTTCATTTAAAGCGTGTACGTTCTCGTTCTTTCCCTTTACGTCAAAGTGATTTTCGCCTTTATACATACGGAAATGATCTATACGATGCTCTCTTTACTGATATAAAACAAGCTAAACACCATGTGCACGTTTTATTTTTTATTGTAAAAAACGATGATATAAGTCGTACGTTTTTAAAGTTACTTATCGATAAAGCACAAGAAGGAATTGAAGTAAGACTTTTACTCGACCGGTTTGGAAGTCATTATTTATCAAAAGAAGCGATTTACTCGCTACAAAAGCATGGTGTCTCTTTTTCATTTTGTCATAAAGTGAAATTTCCTTTTCCTTTCTTTTCTGCAAATCAAAGAAACCATAGAAAAATTACAGTTATTGACGGGAAAATTGGTTATATTGGTGGATTTAACATTGGCGAAGAATATTTAGGGCATAATCAAAGGTTAGGGTTATGGCGAGATTATCATTTACGTCTTACAGGAGAAGGGATACAAGATTTACAAAAACAATTTTTACATGATTGGCTCGACGATACAGACCAAAATTTATTAGATTCATCTCTTTATTTTCCTATGCAACAACCAGGGACCATTCTACATCGTTTCATCCCTACTGATGGTGCCTATTTACAAAATACATTTTTACATTTAATCGAAAGCGCGAAAAAAGAACTCTTTATCGGTACACCATATTTTATTCCTGGAAAAAAAATTATGAATGCATTATTAAAAGCGCGAAAACGTGGGGTTCAAATAACTATTCTCGTTCCACAAAAAGCTGATCACGCCCTCGTTCGAGAAGCAAAATTCCCATATTGCCGAAAGTTAATACAAGCTGGTTGTAATATTTACGCTTTTCAGCAAGGATTTTTCCACGCAAAAATTATTATAGTAGACGATCATACTTGTGATATCGGAACTGCTAATTTCGATATGAGAAGTATATATATTAACCATGAAATCAATTGCCTTTTATACGATAAACATTTCATACAAGAAGTAAAACGTAAATTCGAGGAAGATTTGGAACGCTCCTTATTACTTTCCTTTGAAGATGTCAATCCCCTCTCCATTATCGATAGAGGAAAGGAATGGATAGGAACGATACTCGCGTTCTTTTTATAGAGAAATTTCAAGGGCCAAGGAGGTGCATTACATATGATAATTCGATTTGGATATGTCTCACATGCTACGGCATTATGGGACTGTTCGCCTGCCAAAACAATGACATTTACAAGCTGGAAAAAGCTAAAAAAACAAGAGCGTGAAGATAAATTATATAATGTTACACTGCAAAATCTAGAACACACAATACGCATCCTTCATTACAATATTGCACACGAAATTCCATTATATCGTTTATCATCTTCTATCGTCCCGCTTGCAACACATCCTGAAGTTGAATTTGATTACATTCAAATATTTGCTCCACTATGGCGTAAAATAGGAGCATTAATTCAAGAACACAATTTACGCGTAAGTTTTCACCCAAACCAATTCACACTATTTACAAGCGACAAACCACATATTACAACTAATGCAATTACAGATATGACCTATCATTATAACGTGTTAAATGCTATGGGAATTGCAGATTCTTCCTACATTAATATCCATGTAGGTGGCGCGTATGGAAATAAGGAAAAGGCAATCGAACGTTTTCATGAAAACATACAAAAACTTCCATACCATGTAAAAAGACAAATGACTCTTGAAAATGACGATAAAACATATACAACTTCTGAAACTTTGGCTATTTGTCAAAAAGAGCAAATCCCTTTCGTGTTCGATTATCATCACCACATAGCGAACCTTTGTAATGAACCGCTAGAAGAATTACTTCCTATGATATTTAAAACTTGGTCACATACAAATGTCCTTCCTAAAGTTCATATTTCTTCTCCTAAATCCGTAAAAGAATTTAGGGCTCACGCAAATTATATTGATTTAGAGTTTATTAAACCCTTTTTACACATTACAAAAAAAATTGACCATGATTTCGATATTATGATTGAAAGTAAACAAAAGGATTTAGCACTTCTTCAGTTAATAGATGAAATCTCTTCTATAAGGGGAGTGAAAAGAATAAAAGGCGCAACAATACAATGGTAAATTGTAACGTTGCGCTATTTTTTTCAAAAAGTATTTCTTATAGTAAAAAAGCTCCTGTTTTATATGCTATTATTTAAATTAGCATTTTCCCCCTGTGATTCAACTTTATTGAAACGGAGCCATTATATGATCAATCAAAAAAAATATGTACAATTTGTCATGATGTATATTATTATATTTTCTCTTTGGATATTCCTTATCCCTAAGGACTTGAATATAAAAGAAATTGGAATTCTCTTCTTATTTTGTTTTGCTGCACTCTTTTCTTGCTATTGCTTATATAAAGCAATTAAGAAGATGAAGCACGGTGACAAACTATTTTGGGTTCTAGTACTATGCACTTGTATATGTGGATTAGCTATGGAGATAACTTTATTTCTTCATTCACTTTCTATATATGATCAAGTCATATTCTCATATAAGGCATTGCCTTTCTTCATCATACAATATATTTTGCTCTTTTCTGGCTTTGCTATAAAGTTTATAAAACATTACTCTATTAGAGGCCTTGCTCAATTTTCATTCGATAGCATCTTTATTGTCATTATGAATATTTACTTTACCTTAACCTTTATTTTAGACATTTCAAGCTTTCGTATGTTAACAACAGATACATGGGTTTTAATTGGATATTTCATTGCACAATCATTAGTAATTTACGCCGTTATTAGCTTATATAGAAGAGAACAGTATTCTTCTAGTAGAATCTCATTAATTGTCGGCTTCACTATCATACTTGTTTACGGATATATACACCTGTTCCAGTTAAGATCAGGAATGGAAACTTCTTCTGAAGTCTCTTATTTAATACATACTGCTTCAATTTTATTAATCGGTTTATCGTCCATACTATACATTTTAGATAAACCAATGCAACATGAAACTAAGACTAAATATTATCGATTCGATTATGTACGCTTTATATTACCTTATTTTAGTATAATCATTACTTTTTCCTTTATTGTCATTCAACCTTGGGATGATAAGTTCATGTTAATCGGTCTCGTATTATCACTTATCTTATTATTCCTACGACAACTTTACATGTGGAAAGATAATCAAGTATTAATCGATACGTACGAACAGTTGACTACACAACTAGAAGGTAAAGTTGAAGAAGGCGCATCTGCACTATCAAAAAGTGAACAACGTTATAAATCTTTATTCGAAGATCATCCTGATGCTGTTTTTTCTTTAAATATGAACGGGATTTTTCAACAATCTAATAAGGCTTGTGAAAGTTTATTTACAGCCTATTATTGTGAAGTAACAAGCTATTCTCTTCAACACTTCATTGATCCACAAGATCATGAATTATTGAAGAAATCTTTACAAATTACAAAAGAAGGTAGACCACAAACTCTAGAAATTCGTACAAAAGAAAAAGAAGGCTATTATTATCACCTTCACATTACATTCATCCCTATTTTTATAAATAAAGAAGTTGTTGGGATGTTTGGTATAGCACGTGATATTACAACTTTATATGAAAAACAAAAGCAAGTAGAGCATATGGCTTTCCATGATGCACTTACAGGACTACCGAATCGACGGAAATTCGAAAAAGATTTAAAAACGATTTTAAATCTAGCTCAAAACAACACTAATGACGTTGCGGTTATGTTCCTCGACCTAGATCGATTTAAAAAAATTAACGATCGACTCGGCCATGATGTCGGGGATTTATTATTAATTGAAGTAGCAAAAAGATTACGTGGATGTTTACGTTCAAAAGATATCGTTGCCCGCCAAGGCGGAGATGAATTTACGATTCTATTACCAGATATGTACTCTGAAAAAAGTGCTTCTTTTATAGCTGAACAAATTTTAACTATCTTAAATAAGCCTTACTTTATTAAAGATGAAGAACTTTCTGTTACACCGAGTATCGGAATTGCAATGTACCCTGACTATGGAACCGATGTAACCGAATTAATGAAAAATGCAGATATGGCTATGTATCGAGCAAAAGCAAATGGAAAAAACAGATTCGTTTTCTTCTCAAAAGAAATGAGTATTGCGCAAAATGAAATACACTTCCTAGAAGGTGAGCTTTCAAAAGCACTACAACAAAATGAATTTTTCCTTGAATACCAGCCACAAGTAAACACAAAAACAAAACAAATTATCGGTTTCGAGGCGTTAATTCGTTGGAAACACCCAAAACTCGGAATTGTATCACCTGCCCAATTCATCCCTCTAGCAGAGGAGACAGGATTTATTATTGAACTTGGTAATTGGATTTTACGTACAGCCTGCTTAGAAGCAAAGAAGTGGCATAACCAAGGGTTTTCTCACTTAAAGGTTGGTGTGAATTTATCTGTTGTTCAATTTAACCGTTCAGATTTAATCCCAACTATTTCAAAAGTCTTGGAAGAAACCGAACTAAAACCGGAAGCACTAGATATTGAGATTACGGAAAGTATCGCGATTAATCAAAATCATTCTGTAATTGCTAAACTAGAAGAACTTCAAAATCTCGGTATTCAAATTTCAATTGATGATTTTGGAACTGGTTATAGTTCTTTAGCTTATTTAACGAAATATCCAATCAATACATTAAAAATTGCTCGAGAATTTATTTGTGGAATTACAAATAGCCCTTTAGAAGAAGCCATTATCGCTTCCATTATTACGCTATCAAAAGAATTAAATTTAGAGGTTATTGCGGAAGGTGTAGAAACAGAAGAACAATGGAAGTTTTTACACGAGCAAAACTGTGACCACATTCAAGGATTCCTCTTTAGCAAACCTGTTTCTAGTAAAGACGTTTGGAGGTTACTCCACAAAAAAACAACCGTCTAAGTAAGACGGTTGTTTTTTTAATGTTCAAATGGTAAATCTGAAGCTAATTGTACCTCTTGATCATTATGAGAAATTACTTGGCTTTTCTCTAAAGCTGTATCTGTTAATGAAATACCCCATGCCATTGCTAACGTTAATAGACTACCAATAAGTAGTTTTTTCATATTCCATCACCCACATCGTTTTCTTTTAATATATCATGAAAATTTATCCACAACTTATGCAATTATGCATACCCATTTTTTGGATATTTAATTACTTTTTGTGGATGTAACTTACGAAATATACCACTATACATATTCCAAATCATTTTAATTTAAATACTTCTTTTTTTTTAATAACGTCTCTTTGTAAGAATGTAAATCTAATAAATCAAAGAAGAAAGACGCTTTTTTATACACTTCTTTAATATCATCTGATGAATACTCTAATTTCTCAAGACACTCGCCCTTTTGATAATACAATTGACCGATTAATTCCATACTTCCCATATACCGAGAAGCTTCAATCGCTTCATTTACTTGATACAATGCCTCTTCAAACTGATCACTCAAATATAAAGCTTTTGCATAATTGTATCGAACCTTAACTGTGAATGCCTCATTATTATGTAGCGATTCTAACCGTTCTAAAATAGCTCGAAATGAAGTTATTGCCCTATCTAATTGATTATTTTCTGCACAAATACTTGCAATAGAATTTTCAATATATAAATTTTGAAATACATCTATCCCTCCGTATGATTGATGTACAATTTTTTTTAACTCTAAAATGCAATATTCAAAATTAATTTTCTGTAAAACATATGCAGATAAGTAATAGTACCAAAGAAGAAACTGATTAAATTCTGGATGAAACTTTTCTTTTTTTAATTCATTTGAAACAATGCTATAAATTTCAGCATATTGTTTCTTCTTACTCAACATTTGAATTCTATCTTTAAATAGCTTTTTCCTCTCAATATCGGAATAAATGAGTACCTCATAAAAATGAATAATGGGAACTTGTAATTTTGCTGCTATACCTTGCAGTATATCCATACTTGGGTATACCGCGCCCGATTCAATTCGGCTCACTTCCGATTGATGACATACATTATCGGAGAGTTGTTTCTGTGTTAATCCTCTCATTACCCTAATTTTCTTTATTTCACTTCCTAATTTTTCTGCGTGCATACTTACTCACCATCCCATTATAACAATCTAATTTTTTTAAGTTGTCATACCACTACAATAATGTGAATTCGACAATTTTTGATATGAAATAATGCATAATATATATAAAATTCGGCAAATTCCTCATACAATTCATCTCACATACACAATACAAGATTAGGAGTGTTATAGATGAATTATAGAAAACTTGCTAGTGCTTTCGTTACATTCGGTCTTCTTTGTCCTTTATCAACAGAAGCTATTCACGCTCAAGAATTAGATAAAAATGAAGTGAAAGTTGAAATTGCTCAGCCTGGTTTAACAATCGGAAAATTAACACAACCTCAAAACGATACAAAAGAGAATATTGCTAAAAAGTATTTAAAAGGTGAGGTAAATGGGGCTAAAGCTCAACAAGAGCAAGTTACTACTGAAAAGAATGTCGATTTTCAACCTACAAATAAAGAAACAAAAGAAAATCAAACCGAATTACGCCTTGCACAAACATACAAAAATTATAAAGTATATGGTCAAGATCTCATTGTAAAAGTAGATAAAAATGGAGTAATTACAACTGTTAGTGGTAAAGTTGCCCAAAATTTAGACCAACAACTTAATCTTACTATAACAAATTTTTTGTCGAAAAATGAAGTAAAATCTAAATTACGCAATATACTTCAAATTCCAAGTGATGCGACAGAAACAGAATTTTCTAGCGAAACGGTAGTTTATAAGAAAAAAGATGGCTACTATACATACGCAACGGTCCTTACATTTACTTATGAAAACAATGAACAAGTTATAAACGGAAATGCAATCATGGACTTACAAACTGGTGAAGTACTTTTCCAAGAAAAGTTTATTAAAAATAAAGAGAATAAAACTATTAATCAAGTAACAGCACCTAAACTATCACCAGCGAAAGAACAAGGAACTGGGAAAAATGCGCTACAAGAAAATGTATTATTTAATATTGCGAAAGGCTCTGATGGAAAATTTTATTTAGCTGATTTATCCCGCGGAAATGGTATTTATATTTACAACGCAAACTACGCTGATTCCCTTGGTGGCGATAGCCAAGCTGGTTATCCAGGGACACTTATTTCAAGCGATAACTCTAACTTCTTAGATAAAGAAGCAGCTGGTGTTATGAAAAATATGAGTGATATTTACGACTATTTTAAGAAAGAACATAATCTGAAAAGTTACGATAATAAAGACTCAAAAGTTGTTGCTAGCGTCCACGGATTTGATTCTACTGAAGTTAGTGATGGTGTAAAAGAAAACTATGTAAATGCATTTTGGCATCCAGGTTGGAATCAAATGGTCTTTGGTGACGGGCTAAATGGAAAATTAACCTCTGCTCTTGACGTAACAGCTCATGAATTTGGACATGCTGTATTTAGTGGTACGACGAAAAATAAAATTGTGCGATATCCAAGTGCTGAAACATCTGCGCTAAATGAAGGTCTAGCAGATTTTTGGGGTACACAAATAGAATATTACGTAAAGAAAGATAAAGGAAATTGGATTATGGGTGATACGTTAGGTGGTCTAACAATTCGTGACATCCCAGGGGAAATTGGTGACGGCGGCAACAAACTATACACAAACTTAAAAGATTTCTATAATGATGGAAATGATCAAGAATCTCACGTGAATTCTGGAATTATCAGCCATGTATTATATCAATTAGCTGAAGGTAAAACGTATAACGGTATATCTGTTCAAAGACAAGGAAATGAAAAAGTAAGTAAAGTTGTTATGCGTGCATTGCAAAACTACGCAACTTCAGCAGAAGATTTTGAATCACTTCAATCTCACATTGTACAAGCTGCAAAAGACTTATATGGTAATATGACAGCAACAGAATTCGAAAAGGCTTTCCAAGCACATGGATATAAGGCTCTAGCAAAAATTAGTAAAGTAGTAGAAGTACAACAAGGAAAATAAGCAAAAAAGAAGTTTACCGATTATAGGTAAACTTCTTTTTCACATCCATCCCTTTTCTTCCGCAATTGTAATTGCCTCAATTCTATTTTTTGCATCGAGCTTCGTTAATACTTCAGAAATGTAATTACGAACTGTGCCAGGTGAAAGATAAAGTGCCTTCGCAATTTCATTTGCAGTCTTTCCTTCTTTCGCAAGTAACAGCACTTCTTTTTCGCGATCCGATAATGGATTTTGCTCTTGCCATAAGCCAAACATTAACTCTTGAGAAATCTCTCGTTTCCCTTTCATTACGTTACGAATTGCCGAAGCTAAATCCTCACTTGGACTATCTTTTAATAAATATCCGTGCACACCAGCTTTCATTGCCCTTTCAAAATAACCAGGACGCGCAAATGTTGTTAAAATCATTACTTTACAAGATGATTTTTCTTTCTTTAAAATTTCAGCAACATCTAAACCACTTTGGATTGGCATTTCAATATCCATAATACTTATATCGGGCTTTAGCGATTCAATTAATTTTAACGCCTCTTCACCATTCGCCGCTTGCCCAACCACTTCAATATCATCTTCTAGATCAAGCAGGGCTCCTAATGCACCACGAAGCATTCGTTGATCTTCTGCAATAATAATTCGAATCATGCCCTCACCTCATCTTTTCCTGTTCTAATTACAATTGGAACTTTCACTGTTAACAGTGTCCCTGGATTAACCGTATCTAGTTCCACTAGACCGTCAATTAAGGCAATTCGTTCCTTCATACCACGAATGCCGTTTCCATCATGATTTCGCTCCTCTAAACCGACGCCATTATCTTCTACTTTTAAAATCAATTCACCTTGTGATTCTAATATAGAAACTGTACATGCCTTTGCCTTACTATGTTTCACGACATTCGTAACAGCTTCACGTAAACACATACCTAAAATATTTTGTTCAATTGGTGATAACGAGCTAGAATTAGCCTCCTGTTTTACTTCTAATTCAATATTGGCAGCTTGCAAAATCGCTTTTATTTGCTCAAGTTCTTCTTCCACTGTAATCATACGCATATCAGAAATTAACTCTCGCAACTGTTTTAAAGCGGTACGAGATGTTTGTGTAATTTCCTTCGCTTCCATACTTGCACGATCTGGATTTTTCACAATTAACTTCTCCACGAGCTGACTTTTCAAAGTAATAAGAGATAATGTGTGTCCTAACGTGTCATGAAGATCTCTTGCAATTCGCTGGCGCTCTTCACGTTTTACTAAGTCTTTAATTTGCTCGTTCGCTTCATTTAATTGATTCTTTAACATCTTTTTTTGATTAAAATTACGCATTCCAAATGGCGTAAGAAGCATTAAAATAAACATCGGAACGATATTCACTAAACTCGGGATTGTTAGTTGATTAACATTTACAAATATAAAAGCTCCAAGCATTACAACTAATAAACATAACAACACACGAAATGCCTTCTTACTTGGCGCAAATCCCATCGCACTCGCCGTAAAATATCCGAACAATATCATGAAGGGATTATAAAATAAAGCAAATGAGAATGTGAGCACCATTTGAATACACGCCCACAAAATGAACGTTTTGTTAACAAAATAAAGTTGACGGTATGTGACGGTGAAGACTATCAACATACCGATCCCTATTACAAGCTTCCATCCTGATACTTGCGTTAAATTATAGATTGGAAATAATAAATACACGAGCCACATATATGGGAAGAAACCCATCTGTTTCGGAAAAACTTCAAACCTCTTCTTCTCTATCATTTATACCGCTTCCTGTCTTTTTCTTATATATATTGATACTACAACAAATATAAGGAAATAACCTCCTAGTACCGCGATATTTTCCCAACCAACTGATTTCCCAGCTACAATGTCCCATGCACCGCTTCCAAAGTGGTATGTTGGTGTCCATTCACCGATAGATCTTAATATTTTCGGGAACACTTCAATTGGCATCCATAACCCGCCAATTACAGCTAGACTCATATTTAAAATATTGGCTAAACCAGCTGCTGCATCCGCCTTCTTAATTGAACCTATTACTGTTCCAAGGGCTAAAAATGGTGTCACGCCTAGTAATAGCCATAATCCTGCACCAATCCATTGGCCTATCGTTAACTCAACATTATTAATTAATATTCCTGCCATAAAAATAACTAAGATTGAAAAAGCATTCACTACTGTTTGAGCAATAATTTTAGCTGCTAAATATGCTCCCTCTGGAAGCGGTGTAATTTTTAACAAATGTGTCCATCCTTGCCCTTTTTCCTGAGAAAGTCTCACACCGAAACTAAAAAGGGCAGTCCCTACAATACTGAAAGTCGCCATTGAAATTAAATAATGTGCTTTCCATGCATCTCCGTTTTGCGGGACTTGAACAACATTTGTAAAGATGTAGTAAAACATAACTGGCATTAATAATGAGAAAAAGATGAATAATTTATTGCGGAACGTACGTAAAACCTCTATTTTACATTGCATCCATAGTGCTCTCATGCGATTTCCCCCTTCTGATTTGCGACAAACTGTTCAAATGCTTCATCGAGACTTCCACGTTCAACTGAAATATCTGTTACAGGTAAGTTCTTTTGATAAATTGCTTGTAACGTGGCATCGGTATCCTCCGTTGTTAAAATAATCCGCCCCTCATTTGACTGTACTCCTGTTACATTCGGCAATTCCTTTAGCAGGCCCGTAGGGATACTTTCTTTTGAATAAAACGAGATCGTTTTTCGAGAAATCGTCGCTTTCATTTCATCCGGCGTACCATCTGCGATAATTTTTCCATTTGCGAATAATAAAATACGGTCCGCTAACGCATCTGCTTCTTCTAAATAGTGCGTCGTTAAAATAATCGTTTTCCCTTCACTTGCTAACTTTCGAATCGTTTCCCAAAACACTTTTCGAGACGTAATGTCCATCCCTACAGTTGGTTCATCTAAAAATAATAAATCTGGATTTCCCGCAAGTGCGAGTGCAAAATTCAACCTTCTCTTTTGACCACCTGATAACTTTTCACATCTTTGCTTTCGCTCTGATTCTAAATTCGATAGCTGAAGTAATGTTTCTTTCGCTACTGGATTCGTATAATAACTACGGAATAACTCAATTGCCTCTTCTACTGTGATGCTGTCAATAACGCTTACTTCTTGCAACATCGCACCGAGGCTATTACGAACATCTCTATGTTTCGGGCTCTTTCCAAATATCGAAACATTCCCTTCTGTCGGATCTTTTAATCCGAGCATCATTGAAATTGTCGTTGTTTTCCCCGCACCATTTGGGCCGAGTAATGCTACTATTTGCCCTTTATTTACATGAAATGAAACGTTATTTACTGCTTTTTTATGTTTAAATGTTTTAGAAACACCATTTACTTCAATAATCTTTTCCATCTCTCCACCCCCGCCGTTTCTTATATTTATATTTTATGCGTTGGAAAAGTTAGGAAACAGTATGATGCGTCATGACATCCGTATGACAATTGTCATGTATTCTTTATGAGAGGAATCAGCTTGCATACCGCATGCGAGTAGCAGTACAAAAACAAACATGATACAATCGGATAAGACATATATTCGAGGAAGGACAGTGGTTTTCATGATTATTCGTAATGAACAAGATTTAGAAGGTTTACGAAAAATCGGCCGCATCGTTGCACTTGCACGCGAAGAAATGAAAAAACAAGCGAAGCCAGGTATGACAACGAAAGAGCTTGATTTAATTGGTAAAAAAGTATTAGATGAGCACGGTGCTATTTCAGCGCCTGAAAAAGAATATAAATTCCCAGGTGTAACTTGCATTAGTGTAAACGAAGAAGTTGCTCACGGCATTCCAAGCGATCGCGTATTAAAAGAAGGCGATTTAGTAAACGTAGACGTATCAGCAGCACTTGACGGATATTATGCAGATACAGGTATCTCATTTGTTCTTGGCGACGATGAAGAAAAAGAAAAACTTTGCCAAGCAGCAGTAGACTCATTTTGGGAAGCAATGAAAAAAGTAAAAGCTGGCTCAAAACAAAATCAAATTGGTCGTGCTGTTTCTAACTTTGCACATAAAAATGGATATAATGTAATCCAAAACTTAACTGGTCACGGTATTGGTCTTAGCTTACACGAAGCTCCAAACCACATTTTAAGCTACTATGATCCAATGGATAATGCGCTTCTAAAAGACGGCCTTGTTATCGCTGTAGAACCATTCATCTCTATGAAAGCTGATCATATCATTGAGCGCGGTGATGATGGTTGGACATTCGTTACACCAGATAAAAGCCTTGTTGCACAATGTGAACATACAGTTGTCGTCACTCGTGGCGAGCCAATTATTTTAACTCAACTATAATCAAAAATAGCCGTTTTGTAGATTCCTTCTACTAAAGCGGCTGTTTTTGATTATGTAACATCCCCATAAACAGAAAGCTTATAAAAATAAAAAGGTGATACATCAAAGTATCACCTTTTTAACGGGGTGAGGCTGTTCAAAAGTACGGAAAACTCTTGAACAGCCTCGTATTTTCATATGGATGCCTTACATATATCACTGATGATAATTATGAAATGCGGAAACATAGTTATCATCACATGATTCAAACAAAAGAAAAGAAATCCTATAACGGATCTCTTTTCCCTACATAATCTAAAGTTTGGGTACACTAGATTCATGCAATGTAGGAGCCTTCCAAACAGAAAGCGATCCTTCATTTAAAATGATAGCATACATACATCCGCTAAAAATATGCAAATGTACATATAGCGTTTTTTATTTCTCAACATATATTTATTGAAAATTCAAATATATAAAGGTAAAATATAGTCGTTATCCGTCTTCTTTTGTCAGTCAGAGAGAATAGAAGAATGGGAGAGGAAAAAATGAGAAAATTACTGAAACAAAAAATAGTAAGCTCCTTGCTTGCTGTATCACTCGCCGTTAGCTTAGCTCCAATCGGGCAAGCAAAAGCTGATTCCACGTCAGAAATTACACAGACTCCACCTATTACAAAACAAGTTGATGCAAACCGCGCCATCGAGCATATCCGTTTCTTATCCGAAACAATCGGTCCCCGTCCGGGTGGTACAAAATCAGAAGAATGGGCTTCTCGCTATGTTGGTATGAAGCTTAAATCAATGGGATATGAAGTAGAGTATCAGCCCTTTCAAGTGCCGGATCAATACGTTGGATTTATCGAATCACCATTAGGGACAAAGCGTAATTGGCAAGCTGGTGCTGCTCCAAATGCACTAATTTCTACAGAAGCTGTTACAGCTCCACTTATCTTTGTTCAAGGTGGTACAAAATTAGACGATATTCCAAATGAGGTAAACGGAAAAATTGTTTTATTCGAAAGAGGTGCAACAGTAGCAGATTATAATAAACAGGTTGAAAATGCTGTTAGTAAAGGGGCAAAAGGTGTTCTTTTATACAGCTTAATTGGCGGACGCGGAAACTATGGACAAACTTTCAATCCTCGCTTAACTAAAAAACAGGCTATCCCTGTCTTCGGTCTTGCTTATGCTCAAGGAAATGCATTTAAAGAAGAAATCGCTAAAAAAGAGACAACAATTCTTTCCCTAAAAGCGAGACATGAATCTAATTTAACATCCTTAAATGTCATCGCTAAAAAGAAACCAAAAAATAGTACAGGTAATGAAAAGGCCGTCGTTGTAAGTTCACACTACGATAGTGTCGTTGGAGCACCTGGGGCAAATGATAATGCTTCTGGTACAGGATTAGTATTAGAACTGGCTCGTGCTTTTCAAAATGTAGAAACTGATAAAGAAATTCGTTTTATTGCTTTTGGTTCTGAGGAAACTGGCCTACTTGGCTCTGATTATTATGTTAATAGTCTGTCCCAAAAGGAACGTGATCGAATTTTAGGTGTCTTTAACGCAGACATGGTTGCAACAAATTATGATAAAGCAAAGAATTTATATGTAATGACTCCTGATGGCTCAACAAACCTTGTAACAGATGCTGCCTTACAAGCAGGTAAACAATTAAATAATAACCTCGTTCTTCAAGGAAAATTTGGCTCTAGTGATCACGTACCATTTGCTGAAGTGGGTATCCCTTCTGCACTATTTATTTGGATGGGCGTCGATAGTTGGAATCCATTAATCTATCATATCGAAAAGGTATATCACACGCCTCAAGATAACGTATTTGAGAACATTTCACCAGAACGTATGAAAATGGCATTAGAGGTCATTGGTACAGGTGTCTATAATAGCCTTCAACCTACCGTGAAAACAGGACAAAAAGCCGCTTAACACTATTTCAAACTACCGATTAATCGGTAGCTTTTTATTAAGGAAAAATAAATATGTAAAAAGGCATATTTATTACATGGCATTACCATATAGAATAAAAAATTCAAATATATGCATAATAACATATTTATTACACAACTTATCATGTATAATAAAAATTGAAATATACTCATAATAAAATATCCATTACATGGTACTACCATGTAGAATAAAAATTGTAATAATAGTGAGTACATCTAATAAAGAGGCTCTTCCATTATGAAAAAATTATTCTTGCAGTTTTATTATCGCTTTAGAGCCGCTTATCTCTATGAAAGCTGACCATATTATTGGGCCGCTGATTGAGTCCAACTTGAAACTGTTCTCTTTTTTCTATAAAAAAAACCCTTCAGGTTGCATTCTTCCCTTCACTTTATCGTGAAGTGTTTTTGAATACTTACCTAAAGGGAGCAATATCAATAGTAATTTTTTAATTTATCTGCTACTCAGATTACGATGTAATCAATAATCTAAAGCTTTTTTATTATTCTATTCGCTGACGAGCGAATAGAATTCCACCTAAAAGGAACAATACCATACCTCCAAGAATTGAAATCATTTCTGCTGATGTTCCTCCTGTGTTAGGAAGTAATGTTGGCTTATCATTTTCTTTATTAGGTGGAACTTTTGAATCGCTATTTTTGTCTGTATTTGTGCTTGGATCTTTTGGATCTGTGCTTGGATCTTTTGGATCTGTGCTTGGATCTTTTGGATCTGTGCTTGGATCTTTTGGATCTGTGCTTGGATCTTTTGGATCTGTGCTTGGATCTTTTGGATCTACACCTGGTTCGTCCTTGATTTTTGTATTCGTGATGTCATAACCATTTACTTCGGATTTGTATCCCGCTACTGGTTGTTCTTTCACTTCATACTTGTACGCCTTACCTTCAGCATCATATGCTGCTAAATCTTTAAATTCATATTTCCAATCACTTTCTGTACTCACTTCTTGTGTTGCGATTACTTGGCCACTTTGTAGTAAGTCTACTTTAATCATTGAAGGACGTTCTTTCGCATTATCGTCTTTCCACGTTTTCGTTCCTTCTACTTTTGTTTGACCAACCTTTGTATTCGTGATGTCATAACCATGTACTTCTGTTTGATATCCGTCTACTGCTTGTTCTTTCACTTCATACTTGTATGCTTTTCCGTCTGCATCATATGCTGCTAAATCTTTAAATTCATATTTCCAGCCTGTTGCTTTGCTTACTTCTTGCGTCGCAATCACTTTACCGCTTTGTAGTAAGTCTACTTTAATTGCTTTCGGACGATCTTTCGCATTATCGTCTTTCCACATTTTTGTTCCTTCTACTTTTGTTTGGCTTACTTTTGTATTCGTGATGTCATATCCTTTGACTTCGGATTGATATCCATCTACTGGTTGCTCTTTCACTTCATACTTATATGCTTTTCCTTCAGCATCATATGCCGCTAAATCTGTAAACACATATTTCCATTCGCTTGCTGCGCTCACTTCTTGTGTTGCGATTACTTGGCCATTTTGTAGTAAGTCTACTTTAATCATTGAAGGACGATCTTTCGCATTATCGTCTTTCCATGTCTTCGTTCCTTCTACTTTTGTTTGGCCTACTTTTGTATTTGTGATGTCATTACCTTTGACTTTTGATTGATATCCGTCTACTGCTTGTTCTTTCACTTCATACTTGTAAGCTACACCATTCTCATCATATGCTGCTAAATCTTTAAACGCATATTTCCATTCGCTTGCTGCGCTCACTTCTTGTGTTGCGATTACTTGGCCATTTTGTAGTAAGTCTACTTTGATCATTGAAGGACGATCTTTCGCATTATCGTCTTTCCATGTCTTCGTTCCTTCTACTTCTGTTTGGCCTACTTTTGTATTTGTGATGTCATTACCGTTTACCTTAGATTTGTATCCGTCTACCGGTTGTTCTTTCACTTTATACTCGTAAGCTACACCGTTTGTATCGTATGCTTGTAGGTTTTCAAATGTGTACTTCCAATTTGTTGCTGCTGTTACTTCTTTTGTGTTTACTACTTTACCATTTTGTAGTAAGTCTACTTTAATTGCTTTCGGACGATCTGTTGCGTTGTTATCGTTCCAAGTCTTTGTTCCTTCTACTTTCGTTTCGCCTACTTTTGTATTTGTGATGTCATATCCTTTGACTGCGGATTGATATCCATCTACTGCTTGTTCTTTCACTTCATACTTATATGCCTTACCTTCAGCATCGTATGCCGCTAAATCTTTGAATTCATATTTCCAGCCTGTCACTTCTGTTACTTCTTGTGTTGCGATTACTTGGCCATTTTGTAGTAAGTCTACTTTAATCATCGTCGGACGATCTTTCGCATTATCGTCTTTCCACGTTTTCGTTCCTTCTACTTTTGTTTGACCAACTTTAGTATTCGTGATGTCATAACCATGTACTCCTGTTTGATATCCGTCTACTGCTTGTTCTTTTACTTCATACTTGTATGCTACTCCGTTTGCATCGTATGCTTGTAGGTTTTCAAATGTGTACTTCCAATTTGTTGCTTTGCTTACTTCTTTTGTGTCTACTACTTTACCATTTTGTAGTAAATCTACTTTAATCATTGTTGGACGATCTTTCGCATTATCGTCTTTCCATGTTTTCGTTCCTTCTACTTTCGTCTTGCTTACTTTTGTATTCGTAATGTCATATCCTTTGACTGCGGATTGATATCCGTCTACTGGTTGTTCTTTTACTTCATACTTATATGCCTTACCTTCGGCATCGTATGCCACTAAATCTGTAAACGCATATTTCCATTCGCTTGCTGCGCTTACTTCTTTTGTATCGATTACCTTGCCATTTTGTAGTAGGTCGACTTTGATTGTTTCTGGACGCCCTTCACCGTTTCCGTCCTTCCATACCTTCGTTCCTTCTACTTTTGTTTGACCAATCTTTGTATTCGTGATGTCATAACCTTTCACTTCGGATTTGTATCCGTCGATTGGTTGTTCTTTCACTTCATACTTGTATGCCTTACCTTCGGCATCATATGCCGCTAAATCTTTGTATTCGTATTTCCAGCCTGTTGCTTTACTTACTTCTTGCGTCGCAATCACTGTACCATTTTGTAGTAGGTCTACTTTAATCATTTCCGGACGATCTTTCGCATTATCGTCTTTCCATGTTTTCGTTCCTTCTACTTTTGTTTTGCCAACCTTTGTATTCGTGATGTCATAACCTTTTACTTCTGTTTGATATCCGTCTACTGCTTGTTCTTTCACTTCATACTTATATGCCTTGCCTTCGGCATCGTATGCCGCTAAATCTGTAAACGCATATTTCCATTCGCTTGCTGCGCTTACTTCTTTTGTATCGATTACCTTGCCATTCTGTAGTAGGTCGACTTTGATTGTTTCTGGACGCCCTTCACCGTTTCCATCCTTCCACACCTTCGTTCCTTCTACTTTTGTTTGACCAACCTTTGTATTCGTGATGTCATAACCTTTTACTTCTGTTTGATATCCGTCTACTGCTTGTTCTTTCACTTCATACTTGTATGCCTTACCTTCGGCATCATATGCCGCTAAATCTTTGAATTCATATTTCCAACCGCTTGCTTCTGTTACTTCTTGTGTTGCGATTACTTGGCCATTTTGTAGTAAGTCTACTTTAATCATATTTGGACGATCTTTCGCATTATCGTCTTTCCACGTTTTCGTTCCTTCTACTTTTGTTTGACCAACTTTAGTATTCGTGATGTCATAACCATGTACTTCTGTTTGATATCCGTCTACTGCTTGTTCTTTCACTTCATACTTATATGCCTTGCCTTCGGCATCGTATGCCGCTAAATCTTTGAATTCATACTTCCAATCTTTTTCCGCTGTTACTTCTTGCGTTGCGATTACTTGGCCATTTTGTAGTAAGTCTACTTTAATCATATTCGGACGATTTTTCGCATTATCGTCTTTCCATGTTTTCGTTCCTTCTACTTTTGTTTGCGCCACTTTTGTATTTGTAATGTCATAACCTTTTACTTCGGATTGATATCCGTCTACTGGTTGCTCTTTTACTTCATACTTATATGCCTTACCTTCGGCATCATATGCCGCTAAATCTGTAAACGCATATTTCCATTCGCTTGCTGCGCTTACTTCTTTTGTATCGATTACCTTGCCATTTTGTAGTAAGTCTACTTTAATCATCGTCAGACGTTCTGATGAATTATCGTCTTTCCATGTTTTCGTTCCTTCTACTTTTGTTTTGCCAACCTTTGTATTCGTGATGTCATAACCTTTTACTTCGGATTGATATCCGTCTACTGCTTGTTCTTTTACTTCATACTTATATGCCTTACCTTCGGCATCATATGCCGCTAAATCTGTAAACGCATATTTCCATTCGCTTGCTGCGCTTACTTCTTGTGTTGCGATTACTTGGCCATTTTGTAGTAAGTCTACTTTAATCATATTTGGACGATCTTTCGCATTATCGTCTTTCCACGTTTTCGTTCCTTCTACTTTTGTTTGACCAACTTTAGTATTCGTGATGTCATAACCTTTTACTTCTGTTTGATATCCGTCTACTGCTTGTTCTTTTACTTCATACTTATATGCCTTACCTTCGGCATCATATGCCGCTAAATCTGTAAACGCATATTTCCATTCGCTTGCTGCGCTTACTTCTTTTGTATCGATTACCTTGCCATTTTGTAGTAAGTCTACTTTAATCATATTCGGACGATCTTTCGCATTATCGTCTTTCCATGTTTTCGTTCCTTCTACTTTTGTTTGACCTACTTTTGTATTTGTAATGTCATAACCTTTTACTTTGGATTGATATCCATCTATCCCTTGTTCTTTTACTTCATACTTATATGCCTTGCCTTCGGCATCGTATGCCGCTAAATCTTTGAATTCATACTTCCAACCGCTTGCTTCTGTTACTTCTTGTGTTGCGATTACTTGGCCATTTTGTAGTAAGTCTACTTTAATCATCGTCGGACGATCTTTCGCATTATCGTCTTTCCACGTTTTCGTTCCTTCTACTTTTGTTTGACCAACTTTAGTATTCGTGATGTCATAACCTTTTACTTCTGTTTGATATCCGTCTACTGCTTGTTCTTTCACTTCATACTTATATGCCTTACCTTCGGCATCGTATGCCGCTAAATCTTTGAATTCATACTTCCAACCTTTTTCCGCTGTTACTTCTTGCGTTGCGATTACTTGGCCATTTTGTAGTAAGTCTACTTTAATCATATTCGGACGATTTTTCGCATTATCGTCTTTCCATGTTTTCGTTCCTTCTACTTTTGTTTGCGCCACTTTTGTATTTGTAATGTCATAACCTTTTACTTCGGATTGATATCCGTCTACTGGTTGCTCTTTTACTTCATACTTATATGCCTTACCTTCGGCATCATATGCCGCTAAATCTGTAAACGCATATTTCCATTCGCTTGCTGCGCTCACTTCTTTTGTATCGATTAACTTGCCATTTTGTAGTAGGTCTACTTTGATTGTTTCTGGACGCCCTTCACCGTTTCCGTCCTTCCATACCTTCGTTCCTTCTACTTTTGTTTGACCAACCTTTGTATTCGTGATGTCATAACCTTTGACTTCTGTTCGATATCCGTCTACTGCTTGTTCTTTCACTTCATACTTGTATGCCTTACCTTCGGCATCATATGCCGCTAAATCTTTGAATTCATATTTCCAACCTTTTTCCGCTGTTACTTCTTGCGTTGCGATTACTTGGCCATTTTGTAGTAAGTCTACTTTAATCATCGTCGGACGATCTTTCGCATTATCATCCTTCCACGTTTTCGTTCCTTCTACTTTTGTTTTGCCTACTTTTGTATTCGTGATGTCATTACCGTTTACTTCCGATTGATATCCGTCTACTGCTTGTTCTTTCACTTTATACTCGTAAGCTACTCCGTTTGCATCGTATGCTTGTAGGTTTTCAAATGTGTACTTCCAATTTGTTACTTCTGTTACTTCTTTTGTGTCTACTACTTTACCATTTTGTAGTAAGTCTACTTTAATCATCGTCGGACGATCTTTCGCATTATCATCCTTCCACGTTTTCGTTCCTTCTACTTTCGTTTCGCCTACTTTTGTATTTGTGATGTCATTACCTTTGACTTCCGATTTATATCCATCTACTGTTTGTTCTTTCACTTTATACTCGTAAGCTACTCCGTTTGCATCGTATGCTTGTAGGTTTTCAAATGTGTACTTCCAATTTGTTGCTTCTGTTACTTCTTTTGTGTCTACTACTTTACCGTTTTGTAGTAAATCTACTTTAATCATCGTCGGACGATCTGTTGCGTTGTTATCGTTCCAAGTCTTTGTTCCTTCTACTTTCGTTTCGCCTACTTTTGTATTCGTGATGTCATAACTGCTTACGCTAGATTTATATCCCGCAATCGGTTGTTCTTTCACTTCATACTGATAAGCTACTCCATTCGCATCGTATGCTTCTAAATCTGCAAATATATATTTCCAACCCATTACTGCTAGTACATCTTGTGTTTTGATTACGTTACCGTTTTGTAGTAAGTCTACTTTGATCATTGCCGGACGGTCTATTGCATTTCCGTCTTTCCACGTCTTTGTTCCTTCTACTGTCAATTTTGCTACTTTTGTGTTTGTAATGTTGTAGCCATTTACTTCCGATTTGTATCCCGCTACTGGATGCTCTTTTACTGTGTACGTATAAGGAACACCATTTGCATCATATCGTGCTAAGTCTGCAAATGTATAATTCCAACTGGTTGCTTCTGTTACATCTTGTGTTTGAATTACATTGCCATTTTGCAATAAGTCTACTTTGATTGTTGTTGGTCGATCTGATGCATTGTTGTCATTCCAAGTTTTCGTTCCTGCTACTGTTGTTTTTGCATCTTTTGTATTCGTAATGTCATATCCTTTTACTTCGGATTGATATCCATCTACTGCTTGTTCTTTCACTTCATACTTGTACGCTTTTCCTTCGGCATCATATGCCGCTAAATCTTTGAATTCATACTTCCAACCGCTTGCTTCTGTTACTTCTTGCGTTGCGATTACTTTATCGTTTTGTAGTAAGTCTACTTTGATTGTTTTCGGACGATCCGGTGAATTGTTATCCTTCCACGTTTTCGTTCCTTCTACTTTTGTTTGACCTACTTTTGTATTTGTAATGTCATAACCTTTTACTTCGTATTGATATCCGTCTACTGCTTGTTCTTTCACTTCATACTTGTATGCCTTACCTTCGGCATCGTATGCCGCTAAATCTTTGAATTCATATTTCCAACCTGTTGCTTCTGTTACTTCTTGTGTTGCGATTACTTGGCCATTTTGTAGTAAGTCTACTTTAATCATCGTCGGACGATCTTTCGCATTATCATCCTTCCACGTTTTCGTTCCTTCTACTTTCGTCTTGCCTACTTTTGTATTCGTGATGTCATAACCTTTTACTTCTGTTTGATATCCATCTACTGCTTGTTCTTTCACTTCATACTTATATGCCTTACCTTCGGCATCATATGCCGCTAAATCTTTGAACTCATACTTCCAACCGCTTGCTTCTGTTACTTCTTGCGTTGCGATTACTTGGCCATTTTGTAGTAAGTCTACTTTAATCATATTCGGACGATTTTCCGCATTTCCGTCCTTCCATGTTTTCGTTCCTTCTACTTTGGTTGTTTGTACCACTTTTGTATTTGTAATGTCATAACCATTTACTTCTGTTGTGTATCCATCTATCGGTTGTTCTTTTACTTCATACTTGTACGCCACTCCATTTGCATCATAGACTGCTAGGTTGTCAAATTTGTATTTCCAACCATCTGCCGCTGTTACTTCTTTTGTGTCTACTATTTTCTCATTTTGTAGTAATTCTACTTTGATTGAACTTGGACGATCTTTCTCGTTATCGCCTTTCCACATCTTCGTTCCTGAAACAGATGTAGTTTTCACTTTATTTGGAATATCCAGTTCGACTCCATTTTCATCATCTGATTTTATTTCAAACTCTACTTTTTTCTGAGGATCGAAATCAATATAGTCTGGAGCTGAAACCTCTTGTACATAATATTTACCTGGTGATAATTGAGGAGTTTCAACTATCCCTTTTTCATTTGTTTTATATTCGCCCCCAACTTGTTCACCAGACTCTTTATACAACTTAAACGAAACATTCGGAATTACTTTTTCTTTATTTCCTTCAATATGTTTAACAATTTTCAGCTTTCCTTTTGGAACCTTGTTACCAGTAGCACCACCACCAGCTGTCATATTTTCGACTGGATGAGTACCCGATTCAGTAACTGGTTCTTTGTTTAGGACTTGGTAATCAATCGTATAATCATTCTTAAAAAACTCTTGCTTCTTCCCAGCTTCCGTTATAGTAGATGTATAACCAATCGTAAAGGCAGCAAGACGTGCTTTATCCTTATTAAGCATAACTTTAAATGATCTGTCTCCAGTAAAGGTAATCGTTCCGTAACCTTGCTTTTCAAACTCTTGTAGCGTTAAAGATCGACGACCTAGATAATCATCTACACTTATATAGAAACTATCCTTATTAAGTGTTTGACCTTCCTGTAAATTATCAGTCACAACAATATCACGACTTAACTCTTCTTTATTTAAATTTATATTCAAGAACCAACGTACTTCATTGTCCTTACCTGAGTTCATATCACCAGTTTTATAAAAAAACGGTGGCTTTCCAGGATCTGTGCCACCACCACTACTTGGACCGGTAATTGTTACAGACTGCTTATCTACAGTTGTACCAAAATTAGTTTCAATCTCTTTCTTTTGATCCGTTCCTACATTAGTAGCTTCCACGAAAAAGTTTAAATACCCTTGAATATTTTCATATGTATCCACTTTATCATTAAATGTACATACCACAGTACCTGCTGTAACTTTACAAGTACCATAGTCATTTAATAGAAACTCGCTATTTAATCCTTTTAACTCTGGAGGCAGTGTTAATGTTAGTGTGTCTCCAGGCTTCAGCCTAAGTCCATCTTTTTCACTGAAGTTTACAGTTACTTTAGTCCTTTCTGTGGTACTTAGATTTGTTTTACCAATCTGAAAACTATCCACAAGTCCTGCTGTGTTTAGCTCTTGTGCATTTGCTACTATAGGTAAAAGACTTTGACCTATAGTAAACATAAAAATCATTATAATCGAAAAAATCGAAGTAACTCTTTTTAAATACATATTTTATGTTATCCTCCTATAAAATTAAAAATAGATAGATCCTGGTACAAGCATACTATGACAAAGATTCTACTATTCAATGTCATTAAGCCACTTTACTAAAACTTGTTTGACAGCTATTATCATCTTTTTCTCTTTTTCAATCCTTCTACTACTTAAAAAATTGCAGTTTGACTTTTATATAGATTCATCTAATTTCTCCGACATTTTATTTATCGTATATACTGTTTAACAAAAACAGATACAGGACAAATTTTGATAAAGGAATTCAAATTACAAATACCCATGAACGAACAAACAACTTCAAAGTCAGAAGAAGACCACTCAACAAGCACTCACGATAAAACTCATGACGGTCATTGTCTTATTATGCTGTAGAGTTTCCGAAATTTCTCCATACCAACGCAAACGTTTGCTCTATAAATGCAAAAATTTCATTGTCGACAAGTATGGAAGAGCTACTTCACAGTAAATATGCATTTGGTCAACTTCCTTACTTATCCTCATAAATAATAACAAGAAGTACAATCTATAATCGAATTTAGCATATCAGCCGAAGAAGGTTACGACTGTGAAACATGCTAGGATACTCGTATTCTAAAAGATGTTATTGAAGATGCATTTTCTGCCATTATGAGTTGAGGTGAAATTGGCCATATGTTAAAACATTTTGTGTTTAGTTACACAGCCGACCTACACACCGAAACAAGTAGAACAAGAAGCGTTCCACCGCCAGCATTATATAATTAAAAACGCTCTGGATGAAGTATTGTTTGCCTATGCAAGATGATAGTCATATTCTCCAAATTTGAATACAGTGGACCGAATTTGGGGGTAACTAAAAAAGAGTATGATTGTCAACTGATTTCATGTAAATCGTATAGAAATACGAAATTCAGCCTTTTCATTTTTGGAGTATATAAATGAGTGTCGAGAAAAAACCCTTTTCCTAATGGGTTCCATGGCTATGTCGAAGAATTAAAATGAGCTTATATATGATGATAATATCAAAACCGAGAAATTTATATCCTTTCATTATTTTTGATCAAATCATGAAACCTTTAATTGTACTATATGTACTATTTTAAACATACCACCCCTAGTTTCTTGACTAAGTTGGAAGTTTTCAAGATTAATTACTAATTGTTTAAATACTTGGTTAGATGAATTGTTCTTTTAGTATTTGGCATAGCTGTAACAATGTTTTTTACAACAATCACACCATTTTCTAGTAACATTCCACCAACTAATAATACATATATGGATTTTTGATAATCTTACCCCCAACAGTCTATTATTCTAGAATCGTTCCTAAAAATCAATAGTTAATTGGTATTTTACTATTTTCACTCCATCACCATAACATATATTTGTCACATGTATTTAGATTAGAAAATTGGCACAGAAAAAGAGATAGCTTTGCCATCTCTTTTTCTGTTTCAACTTCCCCTTATCAAGCCACACGACTTTTCGGTGCTCTTCTTTCTTTGACTTCTGATCAGTCTATAGACTGATCAGAAGTTTATATATCAACTTGTATATCAATTCTAAACAAAAATAGACATCTTTTCTTTATTACATTTTTTCTGGTGCAGATACTCCTACGATTGCTAATGCATTTTGAAGTGTCGTGCGTACTGCTTTCATTAATTCGTAACGAGCTTTACTTAATTCTAAGTTATCTTGGTTTAATACTTTTTCTGCATTGTAGAAGCTGTGTAATGCTGCAGCTAATTCAAATGCATAGCTTGTAATGCGGTGTGGCAGACGTTTTTGCGCTGCATCCGCAACTACAGCTGGGAATTCACCAAGTTTTTTCAGTAACTCTACTTCTTTCTCAGAAGTAACAAGTTTGTAATTTACGTCTCCGCCTGTAGCTAATCCTAACTCTTCACCTTGACGAAGGATACTGCATACACGAGCATGTGCATATTGTGCATAGTATACTGGGTTTTCATTAGATTTTGATACAGCTAAGTCCATATCGAAGTCTAAATGAGAATCACCGCTACGCATTGCGAAGAAGTATCGCATTGCGTCCACGCCTACTTCTTCCATAAGCTCACGAAGTGTAACTGCTTTACCTGTACGCTTACTCATTTTCATTTTTTCACCATTTTGGTACAGTTGTACCATTTGGATGATTTCTACTTCAAGTGTTTCTTTATCGTAACCTAGTGCTTGAATAGCAGCTTTCATACGAGGAATGTAACCGTGGTGGTCAGCACCCCAAATGTTGATTAGCTTATCGAAACCACGCTCTAATTTATCACGGTGATAAGCGATATCTGGCGTTAAGTATGTGTAAGAACCGTCATTTTTAATTAATACACGGTTTTTGTCGTCACCGTAAGTCATTGAACGGAACCAAGTTGCTCCGCCTTCTTCAAAGATTTCGTCACGCTCTTTTAATACAGCAAGAGCCTGATCAATTTTTCCGTTTTTGTATAATGATGTTTCTGAGAACCACACATCGAAGTTAACACGGAAGCTTGCTAAATCTTTTTGAAGTTTTGCTAACTCATATTTTAAACCGTATGAACGATAGAATTCATAACTTTCTTCTGCATCAGCTTTTGCATAACGATCGCCAAACTCTTCAGCTAAGCGTTTACCAATTCCAATGATGTCCGCACCATGGTAACCGTCTTCTGGCATTTCTTTCTCTAAACCTAAAGCTTGCATGTAACGAGCTTCAACAGAAAGAGCTAAGTTATGAATTTGGTTACCAGCATCATTAATGTAGTACTCACGAGATACATCATATCCTGCTTTTGCTAATACGTTACATAAAGTGTCACCTACTGCCGCACCACGTGCATGTCCTAAGTGAAGATCGCCTGTTGGATTCGCAGATACGAACTCAATTTGTACTTTTTCACCTTTACCAGTATTCGTTTCACCGTATGCTTCACCAGCATTAACGATTGTTGGGATTAAGTCTGTTAAGTAGCTATTATCCATGTAGAAGTTAATGAAACCAGGACCAGCGATTTCAATTTTTTCAATAGAAGCTTTTGCTTTATCGAAGTTTGCAACTAATTCTTCTGCAATCATACGAGGTGCTTTTTTCGCAACGCGTGCAAGTTGCATTGCCATATTTGTAGAGAAGTCACCATTTGTTTTATCTTTTGGAGATTCTAATACAACGTTTGGAATTTGTTCTTCTGTCGCTAGTTCTGCCTTTAATACAGCAGCTTGAATTTCTTCTTTAATCAATCCTTTTACTTGTTCTAAAGAATTCATTATTTTGCCTCCTTCAAATTAAGTGTAATTGTATATCTGCCAGCTTCTTGTTCACTTAGAAGCAATGCGTACGTTAAGAAGAGTTGTCCTTTTTTCTTTTCATCCGACCATTTAAAAAGAACGTTATCAGTTTTCGTTTGCAATGCAAACGTACCAAGTTCACTCGTATACGTACCAGTTGTCCATTCACCTTTCACATGCGTCTGACGCATAGAAATAGCACCTGAACGCATAATGAGAACTTGTTCATCTTGAATTTTAATAATTGTTTTCACTTCGCCTTGTTCGTTCGGCTCTTGGAATGTTATATATGTACCTTGACCTTTTACATAGTATTGACCATTTGCTTCAAAAGCAACGGTTTCCTTCCTCGCCCCTTCACGGATTTCTGTTACGAAATGAACGTGTACCGGCAAGCCTGCAAGTTGTTTCTTCACGTCTTGCACACCCTTCAAATGTTATAGATATTAAATACTACTTATAATAAATCACTTTTCCTATCATATCAAAAAAAGACTCTGTCTGTCTGCTGAAAAATCAGGAAAACTCCTTTTCAAAAAATAATTCACCTTCACTTTATTTCATATGTTAAAATATTTTTTAAATCTAAATATTCTTTCATTTAAAGGGGGGAATTTGGTGCTACTAACAAAATTAAAAAAAGGTGATGAAATAAGGGTTATTTCACCATCTTGTAGTTTAAGTATTGTCTCAAATGAAAACAGAGACCTTGCTATAAAAAGATTAACCGACATAGGCTTTCAAGTTACATTCTCAAAATATGCTGATGAGATAGATCGATTCGCTTCCTCTTCTATTTCTTCACGAGTTCAAGACCTCCACGAAGCATTTAGAGATCCTAATGTAAAAGCCATTTTGACGACACTTGGCGGATACAACTCTAATGGTTTATTGAAACATCTCGATTATGATTTAATTCGAGAAAATCCGAAAATTTTCTGCGGTTATTCTGATATTACCGCTTTAAGTAACGCGATTTATGCTAAAACAGGCTTAGTTACATATTCAGGTCCTCACTTCTCTTCATTTGGAATGGAGAAAGGGCTCGATTATACGACCGATTACTTTTTAAAGTGCTTAACTTCTCATGAACCTATTGAAATACTACCAGCTGAAACTTGGAGCGATGACTCTTGGTATATGGATCAAGAAAATCGAGAATTTATTAAAAATGAAGGATATGTTTCGATTCAAGAAGGAGAAGCTACAGGGGATATTATCGGCGGAAATATGAGCACTTTGAATTTACTACAAGGTACACCATATATGCCAAGCTTAAGAAATAAAGTTTTATTTCTTGAAGAAGATAGTTTAACGGGAAAAGCTACACTTAAAACTTTCGATCGATATTTACATTCTCTTATGCAGCAAACTGATTTTGAATACGTAAAAGGCATCGTTATAGGAAGAATGCAAAAAGGAACAGAATGTATGATAGAGGACATTCAAGAAATGATTGCTTCAAAGCCTGAACTTGCTCATATCCCTATTATTGCGAATGCCAGTTTCGGACATACAACTCCAATCTTTACTTTCCCAATTGGCGGAAGGGCAAAAATCATTTCTAATAAAGAAAGTTCAGCTATCACCATTTTAACGCACTAAAAAAGGAGCGAACGATTCGCTCCTTTTATGGTTTTTCTATTTTTTGCAACGCTTTTTGCGGGATTGATTCTTTCGAGATTTCAGCCCATCCTTTTCCCTGCATACCTTTTGCATAAATTTTTATAAAAGCACCCGTATGCAATTCACGGTTCACCATTCTTTTAATAACTTGTAGCTTTCCATCTTCTGTATACCCTTTAAATGTATACAAATATTCATCGTCTTTTTTCTCACTTTTATCTATAACAGCATAATAATCTTGTATTTCTTTATTTGAAAAGAAGTTGTCTACAAAAGCATGCACACCTTCTGTTTTCGTGTTTAAATAATATGCTGTTCCACCTAAAATAATGGCGAACACAGCTAAAACTTTAATTACCAATTTCATAAATGCGCCTCCTGTTTGCACTGCTTTCTCACTAGCCGTATGTCTATACCTGTATTATACGAAAAAAGGCATACTATACTCTATCGAAATGCCTTACACTTTCCTTACATTATTGTAAGAGTTTTTCACCTTACAGCGATTTCCCAATAAAAAATTTTTCCGTTTAACAAACTTTTATATTATTATTGAATGATACAAATTTTTATTACAAAAATCAAAGGAGACAATTTTCAAATGGCTATCTTGCAAGGTTTAGCACTATTACTTGTTGTACTTTGTCTATTTACACTTTTCAGTTACCGTGCGCCTTACGGAATGAAAGCAATGGGCGCTTTAGCTAATGCAGCAATCGCAAGTTTTCTTATTGAAGCATTTCACCGTTATATTGGTGGAGAAATGTTTCATAATGACTTTTTACAATCAGTAGGAGTAGCTTCTGGTAGCATGAGCGGTGTCGCAGCGGCAATTTTAGTCGCATTAGCAATCGGTGTCTCACCCGTATACGCTGTTTTAATCGGTATCGCTACTAGCGGATTCGGTATTTTACCAGGATTTTTCGCTGGATACGTTTGTGCCTTCGTCGTGAAGTTTCTCGAAAAGAAATTACCAGCTGGTGTAGAGTTTTTAGCAATCCTATTTATCGCTGCACCAATTTCACGCGGAATGGCCATGCTTATGGATCCACTCGTTAACGCAACACTTGGTAAAATCGGTTCTATGATTTCAGTTGCAACTACAGAAAGTCCTATCATTATGGGTATTATGCTTGGTGGATTAATAACAGTTATTTCTACATCTCCATTAAGTTCTATGGCACTAACTGCAATGCTTGGATTAACTGGTTTACCAATGGCAATTGGTAGTCTTGCCGTAGCAGCTTCTGCCCCAATGAACTTCATTTTCTTTAAACGACTAAAAATCTGTTCAAAGAAAGATACAATCGCCGTGGCAATCGAGCCGTTAACACAGGCCGATGTTGTCTCAGCAAATCCAATTCCTATCTATATGACAAACTTTGTTGGCGGTGCGCTTGCCGGTATTATTACGTCGCTATTCCAGCTCGTTAATAATGCACCAGGGACAGCATCACCAATTCCAGGACTTCTCGTACTGTTCGGATTTAATGATGTAATAAAAGTAACGATTGCTGCCGTATTATGTGGAATCGTTACCACTATTGTTGGATACGTCGGTTCTATTGTGTTCCGCAAATATCCAATCCGTTCTGCTGATGAAATTCGCGGAATTACTTCGGAAGAGAAAGTTGCGTAAAGAAAGGGAGCTATTCTCATCGTTTGAGAATAGCTCTTTTTTATGTCGCGTGACGGTAAGTGAAATTATATTGAACACAACTCCGCATATATCGACGTTTCGACAAAGGATATCGACTTAACTACTAAATAAGACAATAATAACCTACCTATTAATAAAAGAAGCCGGCTCAAAATACTTTTTGAGTCGGCTTCACTTTTACTTTATCCAGCTACAGCGGCTAGAATGATCGGTGGCTTCGCTTCTTCCTTCGAGGCAAAAAACGCCTCTACGTCTGAAGCTCCATCCCCCTCACATTCTGAGCGAGCCGCTTGCGCTTTTATTTTATCCAGCTACAGCAGCTAGAATCTCCGGCCATTTCACACTCTCGTTCGAAGCCAAAAGCGCTTCTCGGTCGAGCGTTCCAATGACCTGCGATTCTGAGCGAGCTGCCTACGCTTTTATTTAACCCAACCGAGCAGCATTTCCCGCACGAATTTGCTTGCTGCGATTGGTGTTTGATCACTATGATCGTAGACTGGAGCTACTTCTACTAAGTCTGCTCCGACTACTTTTATATTTGAATTTGCAATTGCTACGATGGACTCTAATAGTTCTTTAGATGTGATACCTCCAGCTTCTAATGTTCCTGTTCCAGGAGCGTGAGCTGGGTCTAATACGTCGATGTCGATTGTGACATAGACTGGGCGTCCTGCAAGTTTCGGTAATACTTCCTTTAACGGTTCTAATACGTCAAATTTATATAAGTTCATACCTACTTCTTTTGCCCATTCGAATTCTTCCTTCATTCCAGAACGAATACCGAAAGAATATACGTTTTCCGGACCAATTAAATCGCACACTTTACGAATTGGTGTAGAGTGGGATAAAGGCTCTCCCTCATATGACTCACGTAAGTCAGTATGAGCATCCATATGGATGATTGCTAAATCCGGATATTTTTTTGCCATTGCCTTAAAAATTGGCCAAGACACTAAGTGCTCTCCGCCGAGACCTAGTGGAAACTTACCGGCATCTAATAGTTTTGTTACATATTCTTCAATCATGTCTATGCTGCGCTGTGGATTCCCAAATGGTAATGGGATATCACCCGCATCAAAATATTTTACCTCTTCTAGTTCACGATCTAAATACGGACTATATTCTTCAAGACCGATTGATACTTCACGAATACGTGCAGGGCCAAAGCGAGATCCTGGACGGAAACTTACTGTCCAATCCATAGGCATCCCGTAAATAACTGCCTCTGACTCTTCAAAACTTGGATGACTTTTAATAAATACTTTACCTGAATAAGCTTCATCAAAACGCATATTCTTTTCCTCCTTATGTGGAACTTAAGGTATCCCAACCTTTCACTATTTCTCAAATTTGGAGCGCATTGCTCCTCTTTCTCGATTTACCTGGGCCTTCTTGTTATCACAAGAAGACTACTTCATTTGTAGCAGTGTAAGTAACTAGCATGTTCAAGCCTTCTAGACAAACACCTTAAATGAGTTACTTACACTTTATTTATTTCAATTTAACGCTCTTACTTAATTAAATCGCCAACAAATTTCGGTAATGCGAATGCTGCATTGTGTAATTCTTTTGTGTAGTATTTCGTTTCGATTTCGTGGAAACGCTCTTCACTTACTTCTAATGGATCATGTTTTTTAGATCCGATTGTGAACGTCCAAAGTCCACTTGGATACGTCGGAATGTTTGCTGTGTATAGACGAGTAATTGGGAAAATCTCTTTTACGTCTTTAAACACAGTTGTAATTAGTTCTGGTGTAAACCAAGGGTTGTCCGTTTGGGCAACGAAAATACCATCTTCTTTTAACGCTTTTGAAATTCCAGCGTAGAAGCCTTTTGTAAATAGGTTTACTGCTGGACCTACTGGCTCAGTAGAATCTACCATAATTACGTCATATTCGTTTTCGCTTTCTGCGATGTGTAGGAAACCGTCTCCTACTTTTACTTCTACACGCTCATCATCTAATGCACCTGCAATTGATGGTAAGTACTGCTTAGAGTACTCAATTACTTTTCCATCGATTTCAACAAGAGTTGCTTTCTTCACGCTTGGGTGTTTTAACACTTCACGAATAACACCACCATCGCCACCACCAACAACTAATACGTTCTCAGGGTTTGGATGTGTAAATAAAGGTACGTGCGCTACCATTTCATGATAAACGAACTCGTCCTTTTCTGTCGTCATAACCATGCCGTCTAAAATAAGCATGTTTCCGAACTCTTCCGTTTCAACCATATCAAGTTTTTGGAATTCTGTTTGCTCCGTATGTAATGTGCGGTTAATACGCGCCGTAATTCCAAAATGCTTTGTTTGTTTTTCAGTGAACCATAGTTCCATCGTACAATCACGCCTTTCAATGCAAATTTATAATAGGGACATCATTAATGTCCCCTAACAAAAATAAAACAAAACATCCAAAAAGTATAGTTAAAAGTAAAAAAATACCGAAAATATATTTTAGTCAGAGGGTTCTAACATATATGTGAAAAGGGATTGCTCTGTAATAGGAAAGAAAACCCTTTCTTAAGAAAGGGTTTTTGTCTCTATTTCTACCGGTTTACGAATCGGAATTAAGATCATTACGCAACCAACTAACACAACAATTCCACCGACTAAAAACGGACTTTGTGGTGAAACTGTATGACCGATGACTCCTGATAAAATTGGAGCAATCGCACCCCCTAACCAACGAACGAAGTTATAAACACCTGATGTAACAGATCTTTCATAAGGTGAAATATCCATTACATAACTTGTAAATAACGCGTTATTTAAGCCTGATGCTAATCCTGATAGAACGATTAACACGATTTGTAACCACATGATTTTAACGAAGAATAGTGCAATTAAGAAAATCGCAAATACAAGTAAACTACCTTTTAACAATGTTTTTGGTTCATATTTACCTTCTAGCTTATGCGCTAAAATTGCTGATCCGTAAGCTAATGCTAATCCCCATCCGCAAAATACAAATCCTAATTGAATAGCAGATAAATGCATAATAAGTGGTGAATATGCTAACACGACGAAAAATCCGTAGTAATATAACATCCCGGAAATGGCACCTTGCATAAACGGTTTATACTTCACCAGGTTAAGTAATTCTCCTACGCCTGCTGCTTTACGCTTCACTTTTCGCTCCGGTTCTTTTACAAAAAAGAAAACTAAAATAAATGCTAAAGAAATTAAAATACTCGTCGCAAAAAATGGGTAACGCCAAGAATGTCCACCTAATATACCACCTAACAATGGGCCACCTGCCATCCCTAAACCGATAGCTGCTTCATATAATCCTACTGCTTCATGAACTTCTTTACTTAATGCAATTAATAATGTCATCGCCGTTGCAAAGAACATCGCATTTCCTAATCCCCACCCCGCGCGGAAAAGAGATAATTGAGCAATCGTTTGCGATATACCACATATAAATGCAAATACAGTTACAATCGCAAGACCGATCGTCATCATTCGTTTATCACCAAATCTTGATGCAAATATTCCAGCTGGTAACATCATAATTGCCATCGTTAAAATATATGCTGTAAATAACATCTCGACTTGCCAATGCGAAGCACCAATTTGTTCAGCAATACTTGGTAAAATTGGGTCGACTACTCCTATACCTGAAAAGGCAAGGAAGGTAGCCACCACTGTAATCAATCTCCCTAATTTTTGTTTGCTCTCCATTTTGATTACTCTCCTTTTGTATTCTCTAAAAATGTAACTGCACGGCTTAAACTATCCTCTAGCTCTGCCTTAACACGCTGCATTTGCTCCATTTTTTCGTCTAACGTTTGCACTTGTTTTTCAAGCATCTCTTTAATTTCTTGAATCACTTCACGGTCACGCGGATTCTCACTATTTCTTCTTTGTTCCATTCTTTCTTTTAACGATAAGAAATGTTGCATTTCTTGAAGCGTAATTCCTAGTACTTCTTTCGCTTCCACAATCCTTTTAATTCTCGCAATGTCCTCGTCTGTATACAGGCGAATATTCCCTTCACTGCGTTCTGGGGGATGAATTAAACCAATTTCCTCATAATAACGAAGTGTACGCTTTGTTAAACCAACTTGCTTTGTTACTTCATCGATTTTATACATGTGTATTCCTCCCTTCACCGATTATTACATTTTACGTTAACGTTAACTTTTGTGCAACTGTTATACTTTTGTAAATGTTTGTCATATGAATTGTATTTTTCTCAAAGCAGTTTCATAATAAAAGAAAAGAGATGATAAGGAGATTTCCACATGAATAAACCACTTATTTTCGCTCATCGCGGGGTAAAAGGAACACACCCAGAAAATACGATGATTGCCTTCCAAGAGGCTGAACGCATTGGGGCTCACGGAATTGAACTTGATGTTCATCTATCAAAAGATGGTGAACTAGTTGTTATTCATGATGAAACGGTGGACCGCACAACAAATGGCGTGGGACTTGTTTCTGAGAAAACTGTAGAGGAATTACAAGCTTTAGATGCTGGTAGCCATAAAGATCCTTCTTTCCATGAGGCGAAAATCCCAACATTACGAGAAGTATTTATTTGGCTCTCTACAACAAATTTACAACTTAACATTGAATTAAAAACAGATGTTCTTCATTATCCAAATATTGAAGAAAAAGTTGTTGCTCTTGTTCGTGAATATCATCTATCCAATCAAATTGTATTTTCATCATTTAACCACGATTCCGTTTCATTATTAGCAGAAATTGCTCCAGAAATTCCAAGAGCGATTTTGTACGATACACCACTTGCAGATCCTATTGCTGAAGCAAAAAGGCGCGAGGCGACTGGATTACATCCAAACTTTCAATTATTAACGAAAGAGTTTGTCCAATTAGCACAGGGGCAAGGATACGTTTTTCGTCCTTACACTATTAATGAATATAAAGATTTACAAACTATGATTGACTATGGTGTAGATGTCATCATTACCGATTGGCCAGCACGTGCCTTTGAGCTCCTTTCTTAATTGAAGGGGCTTTTTTGTTTTCAAAATTTCATTGTTTAAAATAAACGAAAACCCTCAATACTAATACAATAATGCTTGTATTAATGAGGGGCTGAAAAAGATGGATCAAACTATGAATCCAAAACTTAAAAAATATAAACGTCTTTTCTTCACCGTAATGTTTTCTTGTGTTCTTTTTTTCGTTTTTTCCTTTTTTATTATCATTATAGCTGCAAAAATTATGGGTCCTCCCCCTGTTGCAGTGCCGCAAACGAGTGTCTTTTACGCTAATGATGACACTGTTATAGGACAAAGTAATGAAACACAAAAGCGCTATAATGTATCTCTTGATGAAATTTCTCCTTATGTAAAAGAGGCAACACTATCTATTGAAGATCAACGATTCTACAAACATCATGGATTTGATATAAAGCGCATTGTTGGTGCCATTGTTGCCGATTTAAAAGCAATGGCAAAAGTACAAGGTGCTAGTACTATTACACAACAGTATGCTCGTAACCTATACTTAGATCATGATAAAACGTGGAAGCGTAAACTATTAGAGGCAATGTATACCGTTCGCCTTGAAGTGAACTATAATAAAAATCATATTTTAGAAGGATATTTAAATACAATTTATTACGGGCATGGTGCTTACGGCATCGAAGCTGCTTCTCGCCTGTATTTCGATAAAACTGCAAAAGAATTAACATTAGCAGAAGCTAGTATGCTCGCAGGTATTCCGAAAGGACCTAGCTTCTACTCTCCCTTTTTAAAAGAGGAGCGTGCTAAAGGGCGTCAATCTCTCATACTAGATGAAATGGTAGAACAAGGTTATATTACAAAACAGCAAGCTACCTCAGCAAAAAAGGAAACACTTACTTTTGCTTCATTGGATACGAAAAAAGTTGCAGAGGTCGCACCTTATTTCCAAGATGCTGTACAAGCTTCTCTTCTTCGGGATATCGGATTAGATGAGCAAGCCTTACAGCGAGGTGGCTTACGTATTTATACAACGCTAGACCCTAAATTACAATCTGTAGCAGAGCAAGCTGTAAAAAATCATATACCTGAAACAACAAACATCCAAACTGCCCTCGTCTCTATGAATCCAAAAACGGGTGAAGTGGCTGCCCTTGTTGGTGGAACTGATTATAATACGAGTCAATTTAACAGAGCTACACAAGCCGCTCGTCAGCCCGGCTCTACATTTAAGCCATTCCTATATTACGCAGCCTTAGAACGAGGATTCACCCCTGCTACGCGCTTAAAAAGCGAATATACTGTATTCACTTTAGGTGACGGTGTTTCCAAATATAAACCGAAAAATTATAAAAACTATTATGCAGACGACTTTGTGACAATGGCACAAGCACTCGCTGTTTCTGATAACGTATATGCTGTGAAGACAAATCTATTTTTAGGCGAAGACATTCTTACAAAAACAGCGAAGCAATTCGGTATTACTAGCGCATTAAAAGATGTTCCGTCTCTTGCTCTCGGCACATCTCCTGTAAAACCAATTGAAATGGTCAATGCTTATAGCATGTTTGCAAACGGCGGGAAAGAAGTAAAACCAATCTTTATAAGGCGCATCGTTGATCATGAAGGAAATATGCTATACGACGCTCATTTAGAAAGTAAACAAGTTCTAGATAAAAGCAAAGCCTTTGTGATGGAAGAAATGATGGCAGGTATGTTTAATAAAAAACTAAGCAGTTATGCCGCTGTGACCGGTCAATCGATGTTATCAAAACTATCAAGAACATATGCTGGAAAGTCTGGTTCTACAGAAACTGATAGTTGGATGATTGGATTTACCCCACAACTTGTAACAGGCGTTTGGATTGGATACGATCAACCTAAATCCATTTCAAACGTAGCAGAACAAGGATACGCAAAAAAAATATGGACCGATACAATGGAAAAAGGATTAGATGGACAGCCTAAACAAGAGTTTAAACAACCAGCAGATGTTGTTGCAGTCGATGTTAATCCTGAAAACGGTAAGATTGCTACAAAAAATTGTCCCATTTCTGTGAAAATGTATTTCGCAAAAGGTACAGAGCCAACAGAGTATTGTATGGATCACGTTGATGATAAGGAAGAGTTCGAAAAGGTTAGTGAAGAGAAGAAAAAGGCGGGTTGGTGGAAAAAATATCTCCCGTGGTAAAAAAATAGCTGACGGAAATCCGTCAGCTATTTTTATTCGCCTAATAATGCGTGGCGCAATTCTTCACTAGATTCGTTCCAAATTGCTTCATTATGCTCTTTTAAGAATGTACCAAGTACTTTTTTAGATGATTCATCCATATGATCAATCATGATGTGACGCTTTAGGGATTTATCCATTTTATTTACATGCTCTGGAAGTGATTTATATCCGCGGCGAATTTCACGATCAACTGTCATTTCACAGGCTGTTGCACCTGCGTAATAAGCACCGTTTGGTGTTCTTTCAATTGTTACCCAAACAAGCCAAAACGGTTTTCCGTTTGGAACTTCATCTTTATTTGTTAAAAACTTAATTCCTTTTTCTACTGTACTACGCGCATGCATCGCACCGATATCAACGAACGCAGTTTTCTCTAATACATCAACAAATACAGGAGAAATATTTTCTAAACTTAATGCCCCAACGCCAAAACCACCATGTCCATCTGTTGAATCATTTTTCACGATATTAAAACCGATTTTTTTCTTTTTCTCTGTCATATGTAAACTCCTCCTCGCTTAATGATTAAAAAAGCCTGAAAATAGGCGCAATGATATTTTGTAAAAATACTAATACATATGGAATAACAACATTGAAAATAGGTTGAATTGTGTAATTGCTAAGCGGTGTAATAACAAGAATTAATAACGCAATTGATCCATACTTTTCATACTGTGTCATTTTCGCACGAATATTTGCTGGTGCTAAATCTTCCACAACGCGATACCCATCAAGTGGCGGGATTGGTAATAAATTAAATACAAGTAAAACAATATTAAGCATAATAAAAATTTGGAAAAATTGATCCAGCGTATCTGCTACTGCAAGTGGCATCGCATCTAACACACCAAACGTTATTAAGCTATACCAAATAATTAAACCTATTGCACTTAAGATAAGATTACTTATCGGTCCCGCAATAGAAACTAATATTCCCGCAAGACGCGGTCTTTTAAAGTTATACGGATTAACAGGTACTGGTCTTGCCCAACCGAATCCAAGAATTAGTACAGCAATCATACCGATAGGATCTAAATGAGCCATCGGTGATAATGTTAAACGTCCTTGCTTTTTCGCTGTATCGTCTCCAAATTTATATGCAACATACGCATGTGCAAATTCATGCACAGATAGCGCAATAATAATCGCCATTGCTACCAATGGAATTTGTTGCAATGGGTATCTAAATAACTGATCCATAACTCATCTCCTCTTCCATATGTCAAAAAAAGAAATTATTTATTTTTCCGATTGTTCTTCCTCATAATCCGCTATAATAAGAGTGTAACTTACATAAAAGGAGCGATTATACATGCCATACGTAACAGTGAAAATGCTAGAAGGACGCACAGAAGAACAAAAGAAAGCTCTTGCTGAGAAAGTAACAGCAGCAGTAAGCGAAACAACTGGTGCTCCTGAAGAAAACATCGTTGTTTTCATCGAAGAAATGTCTAAAAACCATTATGCAGTTGGCGGAAAACGCTTAAGCGACAAATAATTTCAAGTTTTTTCATAAGAAGCAGCTCTTTGCTGCTTCTTATTTCTTTCCTTCTAACAACTCGATAATTCTCTCTTTATATTTTCCTTTTCTTCCATCTTCATAGATTAAATCATGCGGATAGAATAGCTTTTGATCCGTTCGCTTCTTACCTGTAATCGCCTCAACAATATCCGATTCACGCGAAAGCTCTCTAAGTTCCCCGTTCGGCATAAGAAGTAAGATTGGCAGACGCTCTTCTTCTTCTCCTGCGCGGTAAAAGTCATACGGTAAATCCGATGTTGAATCCACAACTAAGTAATACTCTGGATCGAGTCCAATCTTTTTAAATAAGCTACTTAGCTCCATCCAATTATCTAAACCGTGCTTATCTGTAAACTCCACATATTTAAATAGATTTCGATTCATAAAACGACGGCATAAGTCACTTAAAATCGGATCTTCTTCCTCTTGCCATACTTGGAAGTAATAATACATTACGTTCTCGTCTAACTTTAAATAATCCTCTACTGTCACTTCTTCTTCAAATAAAGAATAGAAATGAACAGGATGATTTTTAAACGCATAATACTTCTCATGCAGTGATTTAGCTCGGTGTAAAATCTTCGTTAAAATTACTTCTGCACTACGTGTTACCGGATGAAAATATACTTGCCAATACATTTGATAACGGCTCATAATATAATGCTCTACAGCATGCATACCACTATTTTTAATGACAACTTGATTACCGTACGGGCGCATGACACGCAGTATACGTTCCATATCAAAGTTCCCATACTTTACACCAGTAAAATATGCATCTCTTAATAAATAATCCATACGATCGGCATCAATTTGGCTCGAAATCATACTAATCGCTAATTTATTAGTAGATGTTTTCGCAATTACATCTGCTACCTTTTGCGGGAAATCCTTATCCACACGGCTTAACACACGATTAATTTCCGTATCACCAACGATAATCTTTTGCGTAAATTTCTCATGATCTAACGAAAATACTTTTTCAAACGAGTGAGAAAATGGGCCGTGACCGACATCATGAAGTAATGACGCACATAAACATAACAATCTATCTTCAGCATTCCAGTTCGGTCTGCCATCAAACACATCATCAATCATACGACGAATAATTTCATATACACCTAACGAATGAGTAAAGCGACTATGCTCTGCACCGTGAAATGTAAAAAATGTCGTACCAAGCTGCTTAATACGGCGCAAGCGTTGAAATTCTTTCGTTCCGATTAAATCCCAAATAACGCGATCACGCACGTGTACATATTTATGTACTGGGTCTTTAAACACTTTTGTTTCGCTGAGTTTGTCGTTTAAATATACCACTTTCCGACATCCCCCTTTCTTTACTGCATTCTTACTATATATTATAAACGATATAGGAAACAGAAAGAAATGAAAGACTATATTAATTCCTGTTATATAAAGAAAAATCACCTTTACCAAAACAAAGGTGATTTTTCTTTATATATTATTTTCCTAAAATGAACTCAGTAACTTCGTCTAGGATCATTTCTTTACCTAGTGGGAAGTATCCTTTGTTTACATCTTCATTACTGATTGTAAATACATGGTTGTTTTTAACAGCGTTCATATTTTTCCAAATTGATTCTTCTTGGAATTCTTTTAGACGCTGAGAACCGTCACCAGTTGTAAATACGAATAAGTAATCTGGGTTGTAATCAATTAAAGCTTCTTTTTGTATTTGTACTAACGGTTTATCAGTTGGTGTACCTTTAACTGCTGGTAATTTTAAATCACCAAAGATTACGCTACCGTAACCGTAGTCACCGTATACACGGAATGCATTTGGATATGCAGCCATTTTCATGAATGTTGCATCGCCAGTTTTAGCAACGATTTTGTCATGTAATTTGCTTGCTTTTTCATCATACTTTTTGAACCATTCTTTTGTTTCTTTCTCTTTACCGAAGATTTGACCTACTTCTTCGAATTTTGGACGCCATTGGTCTAATGGAGTTTTTAACATAACTGTTGGTGCAATTTTAGATAATTGATCATAAATCTTTTCTTGACGATTGTTTACAATAATTAAATCTGGTTTTGCAGCAGCCACTGCTTCGATGTTAATTTTATCGCCCCACGCAGAACCAACCGGTTTTACATCTTTCAATTTCTTCTCAATATGTGAATCAATTTTTTCTTGTGTTGTATTTGCAGTAATAATCGGTTTCATACCGAAAATTAATAATTCTTCTGTTGAACCACTAAGGTCAGCAATTTTCTTTGGATTTGCAGGGATTTTAATTTCCCCTTTTGCGTGTTGTACAGTGCGCTCTTCAGTTTTCGCATCTGCTTTCTTTTCTTCTTCTTTGTTAGAACAAGCTGCAAATAGTACAGAAGTAACAACTAGTACCATTGCTAATAGTGCCATTTTAAAATTCTTCATATTCCGACTCCTTCTAGCTGTATTTCTCTTATAATTTGCATGTAACTATAAGAAACAAAACAACAATTAATATATATTTATTAATTGTTGTTTATAACCCGTTCTAACGGGCGTTCAACTTCCCATCCGTGGGTAAGAAGCTCAACGTCCATTAGAACTCCCCCTCTCACCTCTTTAAGAGGGGGAAATTCTATTAATTATGCTTTTTTACGCAATTGATTATTAATCATCGCTAAATCGTATGTTAAACAAATTGGTTTACAGTTTACTGGACATGGAACGATTTGCGCTTCAATCTCAAATACGTTACGAAGTGTTTCACTCGTCATAACTTCATCTGGCGTTCCTTGTTTCATTAACTTACCTGCTTTTAATGCAATCATATGATCAGAGAAACGAGAAGCATGATTTAAATCGTGAATAACCATAACAATCGTTCTGCCTTCTTCTTTGTTTAATTTCTTCAGTAAGTTTAATACTTCAAGTTGATGAGCCATATCTAAGTATGTTGTTGGTTCATCTAACACAAGTAAATCTGTTCCTTGTGCAAGAGCCATCGCAATCCATACACGTTGACGTTGACCACCTGATAAAGCTTCTGCTGGACGATTTGCGAATTCTGTCATCCCCGTCACTTCAAGTGCCCAATGAATGTAGCGATAATCCTCTTCTTTCAATGTTCCAAATCCTTTTTGATGAGGAAAACGTCCATATGAAACAAGTTCAAACACAGTAAGGCCTGTTGGCACTTCTGCAGTTTGTGGTAAAATCGCCATTTTCTTTGCGATTTCTTTCGTTGGCTGTTTCTCAATTGCTTTTCCATCAAGATAAACAGTACCTCGTTTTGCTTTCAAAATACGAGAAGCCGTTTTTAATAATGTGGATTTCCCACAACCATTTGGTCCAATAATCGTTGTAATTTGTCCTTCCGGAATTTCAACTGTTAATCCATCTATAATTAACCCTTCATTATACCCAACAGATACCGCATCAACTGCTAAAGTTGCCATACAAAAAGCCTCCCTTTATTTTGTCCTCATAAGTAAATATATGAAATATGGTGCACCAATTACAGAAATAACAAGACCGACCGGTATTTCTGAAGTTGGTAACACACTTCTTGAAATTACATCTGCAAATAAAAGCAAGAACGTTCCTATTAATGCAGCCGTTGGTAACATAATTTGATGTTTACCACCAACGAGGCGTCTCGCTAAATGCGGAGCCATTAAACCGATAAAACCAATGCCTCCCGCCACCGCAACAGATGCACCAGCTAAACAAACTGCAATAAATAATAATTTACGTCTTTCCTTTTCTACGTTTACACCAAGGCCAACTGCTGTAGAGTCGCCTAAATTCATTACATTTAATATGTGCGCTTTACTAATGGCAAGTGGTAAGAAAATAATCATCCATGGGAGTACACTTAGTACGAACTTCCAATCTGTTCCCCATAAACTTCCTGCCAACCAAATCGTTGCAAAACGGAAGTCGTTAGATGTCATCTTCATAGAGAAAATTAAACTAACCGCACCAAATCCGGCTGCAACAGCGATACCAACAAGAATTAATCGAGTTGATGAAACACCGTCTTTCCATGCTAGTAAATAAATAATAACCGCTGCTAATATCGCACCAACTAACGCGAAGAATGGAAGGATAAATACAGATAAAAATGTACCAGTTCCAACTTTTCCAAAGAAAAAGTAGACGAATACAACAACTGTTAATCCCGCTCCGGCGTTAATACCTATAATACCTGGATCAGCAAGTGGGTTTCGTGATAGCCCTTGCAAAATTGCACCTGACATAGCTAATGCAGAACCAACTAATATAGCAATAACCATACGCGGCATACGAAATTCAAATAAAATAACAGATTGATCTTCTGCACCCAATCCAACTAGTGACTTTAATACATCTATTGGAGGAATTTTAAATGTTCCTGTATTTAAACTTATTAAAAATACAGCAACAATTAATCCTACTAAAATCGTTAAAATAGAAACGTTCTTTTTTGTTAAGACGCTCGTCCTCACATCTTTCCTCTCCCTTCATTACGTGCTAAGTAGAGGAAGAATGGCACCCCAATTAGCGCTGTAATTGCTCCAATTGGCGTTTCAAATGGTGGATTAATAACGCGAGATAACATATCTGCACATTCAATTAGCAATCCACCTAAGACCGCAGAACATGGAATAACCCATCTATAATCTGAGCCTACAAGGAAACGAGTCATATGCGGAATTACAAGTCCAACAAATCCAACTGATCCTGCCATAGAAACCGCAGAACCTGTTAATACAAGAACAAGTACTGTTCCGATAAATTTAATTAATGTCGTATTTTGACCAAGTCCAATCGCAATTTCTTCACCAAAGCTTAAAATTGTGATATATCTCGACATCATAATTGCTATAATGAGACAAACAAGACCAATCGGTACTAACATATTAATACTTTGCCATTTCACTCCGGCAACACCGCCTGCATTCCACATACTTACCTCTTGGGCAAGGTTGAAATACAATGCAATTCCAGATGAAATTGCCCCTAATAAAGCACTAATTGCTGCACCTGCTAAAGCTAATTTTACAGGCGTTAATCCACCTGGTGAAGAAGACCCAATACCATATACAATGCTCGCTCCAAACGCAGCTCCAATAAAAGATGCGATAACAAACATTAAATAAGGTGAATTAGGGAAGAATGCATACATAATTGCAATTCCGAATACAGCACCATCTGTAATCCCCATTAACGATGGAGATGCAAGTGGATTTCGTGTCATACCTTGCATAATTGCACCTGATACCGCTAAAAAAGCACCTGCAACTACGCCCCCTATTGCTCTAGGCATGCGAAGTTCTTGAATTACGTTATGGTGCGTTATGGAACCATCAAACTGAAATACAGCTTGCCAAACGGTCTTTAAACTAATATCTGCTGCACCAAACGAAATAGAAACTGCCATACTTAAAGCTAACAAAATTGTGCCTGCTATTAAAATAATAGAAGCAACGAGCGGTCTGCTCTTAATCTCTTTAACATTCACATCTTGCTGTTCTATACTCCTTGCGCTCGCTTCCATCCCTCAACCATCCTAACCAACAACATATATTTAATAAAATGAAATTTATTCTCAAATAATAATAAAAAAATTAGGTGAATTGACCTTTTTCGTGATAATGATTATCAGAATCAGACACTTTCTATTCTACCTACCACGTCAAAAGACTGTCAACCATTATTTTGAAATACGAATTCATACAAAACGCTATCTTATGGACATAAAAAAAGAAGAGTAATCTGTTCACTCTTCTTTTTCTTACTTATTTAATTTTGCTTCAATTTTTACAATTAATTCGTCTTCTGTTGGAGCCGCAACTGGACGATTATTTACAAACGCGAATGATTTTTTACGACCAGGGCCACAGTAAGACTGACATGCAACCTCAATCGTTGCACATGAATCTACTTTTTTCAACTTCGGAATCAACGTTTTAACGTTCGTTGCCTGACAATCATCACACACACGAAATTCGTTTCCCATTATATATAACACTTCCTCTATTTTAAACTTTTCACAAGTACATTTAAAAATAAACACTAAATGGTATTTTACCGCTCTTTGAAGCTTGTTGCAAGTCTCCGGGCGTAGCTCTATTCCTATATAAAGCCACCTATTTTTTATATTTTCTCCTTCAAAAGCTTTCATCATTCATAGCCACATTTCTTCTCTTCATTGAAATCTACCATATTTTTAAAAGCTTTGTATAAAAGCTCATTTTTTTGCCCATTATAAAAATAGGAAGTTCATAAAAAGAAAGGGAGTTGAATCTATGAAAGTAAGACAAGATGCTTGGACAGACGAGGACGATTTATTACTTGCTGAAACGGTGCTTCGCCATGTTCGAGAAGGAAGTACTCAATTAAATGCTTTTGAAGAAGTAGGAGATCAGTTAAATCGCACATCTGCTGCTTGTGGTTTCCGCTGGAATGCTGTTGTTCGCTATAGCTATGAACAAGCTCTTCAACTAGCAAAAAAACATCGTAAAGATAAAATGCGTGCTGCGGGCGGTGAACAGACAAAAAAACGTTTGCTTTACACACCACCAGCTTCAGCGGCGGCGATAACTGATTATGAAGAACACGTACCGTATGAAACAGCTGTTCAATATACAGAAGCTACTCCATATCAAAAGCCGACTGTCCCTGCTCCAAAAAGCTCAATAACAATGCAAGATGTTATTTACTTTTTACAAACAGTTGGATCTTCAAATATAAAAGTAACAGCTCTTGAAAACGAGAATACGAGATTGAAACAAGAAATTAAAACGCAAATCCTGCGAAATGAAGAACTAGAAAAGAAACTAGAAAAATTAGAACAACAATCTCATACTGTACAAGAGGATTACGAAACACTTATGAATATTATGAACCGTGCTCGTAAATTAGCAGTAATGGATGATGAGGAACGCTCACAAACATCTTTCCGCATGGATCGAAACGGTAACTTAGAAAAAATTGCAGAATAAAAAGGATGCATGCAATGCATCCTTTTTATTCTTTCACCTCTAAACTTCCCTTTATATATGAGAAAACCCCTTTCTACATTTTTTGCTATAATAGAGATTGTCATTTTAAAAATAAGGGGTTAGTTATATGAGCAATTCCCGTTCGATTTTATCTCAGCCAAAGTGGCGTATTGTAGATCAGTCTAGTTTAGGACCAACTTTCCATGCACTTCAGTCATTCGCAATGGATGACACGTTATGCACAAGTATTGGAAATGGTCTATCCGCTGCAACAATGCGCTCTTGGGTTCATCACAATACAATTGTTCTTGGCATTCAAGATTCACGCCTACCACATTTAGAAGAAGGTATTTCCTTTTTAAAAGAAAACGACTTCAATGTTATCGTTCGTAATTCTGGTGGACTTGCTGTCGTACTTGATGAAGGTGTTTTAAACGTATCACTTTTATTCCAAGAAACAGAAAAGGGTATCGATATCGACCTTGGATACGATACGATGTGGCATTTAATTAAGGAAATGTTAAAAGATTACGATGTTACTATCGAAGCAAAAGAAATTGTTGGTTCTTATTGTCCTGGTAGCTACGATTTGAGCATTCGCGATCAAAAATTTGCTGGTATTTCTCAGCGTCGTATTCGCGGAGGCGTTGCTGTACAAATTTACTTATGTGCGACAGGAAGCGGATCTGAGCGTGCCGCACTCGTTCGTGATTTTTACAACGTAGCAATTCAAGGCGAAGAAACAAGATTTACGTATCCTGAAATTGTACCGAGTACGATGGCTTCACTATCTGAATTACTTGGCGAAACAATTACAGTGCAAGATTTAATGATGCGCCTTTTAAAAACGTTGCAACAATTCGCGCCAAAGTTAACACCATCTCAGCTAACAGTAGATGAAGTTCCTTTATATGAGACGAATTTACAACGTATTATTGACCGTAATAATAAGGCACTTGGTTTAGAAAAATAGAAACCAAAAAGACCACCCTCATTTCAAAAGAAATAGGATGGTCTTTTTTCATATTAATTCGTTATAGAATTAAAGTGCTTGAGCTGCTGTAATTAAAGCTAACTTGTACACTTCTTCTTCGTTACATCCACGAGACAGATCATTTACAGGCATATTTAAACCTTGTAAGATTGGTCCTACTGCTTCGAAGTTACCTAAGCGTTGAGCGATTTTGTAGCCGATATTACCAGCTTCTAAGCTTGGGAATACAAATACGTTAGCATCACCTTTAATTGTAGAACCTGGAGCTTTCTTCTCAGCTACAGATGGTACGAATGCAGCATCGAATTGGAATTCTCCATCTAAAGTTAATTCAGGAGCCATTTCTTTTGCAATGCGAGTTGCTTCTACAACTTTTTCTGTTTCTGGAGATTTCGCAGAACCTTTTGTAGAGAAGCTTAACATAGCAACGCGTGGGTCAATACCGAATAGTTCAGCAGTTTTCGCACTTTCGATACCAATTTCAGCTAAATCTTGGCTGTTTGGTGCAATGTTAATTGCGCAATCAGCGAATACATACTTCTCTTCTTCACGTACCATGATGAATACGCCTGAAGTTTTTGTAACGCCTGGTTTTGTTTTAATAATTTGAAGTGCTGGACGAACTGTATCAGCTGTAGAGTGAGCTGCACCACTTACTAAACCTTGTGCTTTGCCCATGTATACAAGCATCGTACCGAAGTAGTTTTCGTCTTTAAGGATTTTGCGAGCATCTTCTTCTGTTGCTTTACCTTTACGGCGTTCAACGAAAGATGCTACCATTGCATCCATTTCTTCGTATGTAGCTGGGTCATAAATATCAACGCCTGCTAATGTTAAGTTCATGCTAGCTGCTTTTGCGCTAATTTCTTCTTTATTACCAACTAAGATTGGTTTTACTAACTCTTCTTTTGCTAAACGCTCTGCAGCGCCTAAAATTCTTTCATCAGTTCCTTCAGGAAGTACGATAGAAATGCCTTTTCCTTGAACTTTTTCTTTTACTGTTGTAAATAAGTTGCTCACGAATAAACCCTCCTACATATGTTAAAAAACTCTATCTTTAAGAATACTGCTTTTCCTCTATATTTTAAACTTATAGCTCCCAAAAAATAGATAAAATGAAAATGATTATATTTTCATAAAATTCAGCATAGAAATAAAGCCCCTTTAAGCCTTATCTCCTCCTATTTTCAAGTAAATTTAAATGTGACAATTTTATGCGCTGAAACTTTATGTAGATGTTTTTAATCCTATATATGCTATAGTTAACGTGTAAAATATCATTAACTGAGGTGAATAGAATGAGTGAAGCAACAACAACGTTAGATGGCTGGTATTGTTTACATGATTTACGTTCTATTGATTGGGCAGCATGGAAAACATTATCTAGTGACGAACGCGGACAAGCAGTGTCTGAATTTTTAAATGTCGTTGAAAAATGGAACGAAGTAGCTACTGCAAAAAAAGGCAGTCATGCAATGTATACAGTTGTTGGTCAAAAAGCAGATATTATGCTTATGATCTTACGTCCAACAATGGAAGAGTTAAATGAAATCGAAACAGAATTAAATAAAACAACATTAGCTGAATATTTAGTTCCTGCATATTCTTACGTATCTGTTGTTGAACTAAGCAACTACCTTCCAGCTGATGAAGATCCATACCAAAACCCACAAATCTTAGCTCGCTTATATCCTGAGTTACCAAAAGCAAATCATATTTGCTTCTATCCAATGGACAAGCGTCGCCAAGGTGATGACAACTGGTACATGCTTCCTATGGAAGAACGTAAAAAAATGATGTACAGTCACAGTAAAATCGGTCGCCAATACGCAGGGAAAGTACGCCAAGTAATTTCAGGATCAGTCGGATTCGATGATTTCGAGTGGGGCGTAACATTATTCGCTGACGATGTTCTTCAATTTAAGAAGCTTATATATGAAATGCGCTTCGATGAAGTAAGTGCCCGTTACGGTGAATTCGGTACATTCTTCGTTGGGAACATTTTACCAGACGAAAAAGTAGAGAAATTTTTACACATATAATAATGAAAAAGGAACGAATTTCGTTCCTTTTTTTATTATCCTCTATATTTACCCACAAAAAACTTCTTTTCTCTGCAAATTTGAACAAAAATCGACAAATTCTTTTCAATTTCCTTACAAAATTGTAACCTTTCTATATCCAAATTTATGCTAAAATGGTACGAGCTATATGCTAATAACGATGCGAAGGTGATAATGTATATGAAGAAAATCTTGTCTATTTTACTAGCGTCTCTTTTGTTAATTTCTTCCTTAGGAGTAACAACATCCCATGCAGAAGAAAAAATACATATAGAGGCAGCTGCTGCACTGCTATTTGATGCGGATACAGGAAAAATACTGCATGAACAAAATCCAGATGAATTACTAGCTATCGCTAGTATGTCAAAATTAATTGTTATTTATGCCGTATTAGAAGCAATTAAAGAAGGAAAAATCACTTGGGATACGAAAGTAACTATTTCTGATTACGCTTATGAAGTTTCACGTAATAATGAATTCTCTAACGTGCCGTTCGAAAAAGGACGTCAATATACTGTAAGAGAATTATACCATTCTATCGTTATCTTCTCTGCAAATGGATCTAGTATTGCTTTAGCAGAATTACTTGCAGGAAGTGAAAAGAACTTCTTAAATCTCGCAAATGAACATGCGAAAAAACTAGGGTTAAAGAAATATAAATTTGTAAACGCTACTGGGTTAAATAACGCTGATTTAAAAGGAAAACATCCTGAAGGAACTGATCCGAATGGAGAAAACTCCATGTCAGCTCGCGATATGGGTATTCTCTCAAAAACAATTATTACAAAGTATCCAGAAATGCTAGAGGATACAAAACAAAGATTTAGAAACTTCCCAGATAATCATCCAAAACCAATTCGTATGGAAAATTGGAACTGGATGTTACCAGGTGCTGCTTTCTCTTATGAAGGAGCAGATGGTTTAAAAACAGGAAGTTCCGATACAGCTGGGTATGGCTTCACTATTACAGCAACACGTGGTGATTTACGCCTCATTTCAGTTATTATTAAAACAAAATCAATGGATGAGCGTTTCACAGAATCTCGTGCATTAATTGAATATGGATTTAATAACTTCGAAAAACAGAAATTAAAAATAGATAAAAATAACAAAATTTCTGTAGTAAAAGGAAAAGAAGACTACGTAACAGTTGCACCAGAAAAAGAAGTGACAGTAGTTACTGCAAAAGGTAGCAAATCCCCTTACAAAATTTCTACTGAAGCAGATAAATCACTTGCTGAAGATGAGCATTTAGTTGCTCCTATTAAGAAAGATGCAAAGGTAGGTTCAATCGTCTTAGAACCATCTGATAAATATGGTTTCTTAGACGGAAATAAAAGTATAAAAGTTATTGCAAAAACGACTGAAGAAGTAGAAAAAGCAAATTGGTTCGTATTAACAATGCGTTCAATTGGCGATTTCTTCTCAAATTTATGGTCTAAAGTATTTTAATGATGAAAAGCTAGCTCACGCTAGCTTTTTTTATTTTCCCCTCTAGATGTAAAACTTCGTTTGGTTGTCATATCTGCGTCCTTTTTCTCATACGTATGAACTAGTAATTGTTCCACACTTCATCTAGAAAAAACCTCTTTCCGAAGGGTATTCCAAAAAGAGAGGTGACACATAATGGGTGTTATCGCGCATACAGAAGAAGATGTAAAGTTATTAGCTAGACTCATGCGTGCCGAAGCTGAAGGAGAAGGACAACAAGGCATGTTAATGGTTGGAAATGTCGGCGTAAATCGTGTCCGCGGAGATTGCTTAGACTTTAAAAAAGTCCGAAATTTACGTCAGATGGTTTATCAAAATCCTGGTGGTTTTGAAGCAACTCAAAAAGGGTATTTTTATCAACGAGCGAGAGAACAAGATATCGCCTTAGCCCGCCGGACAATTCAGGGACAACGTTTTTGGCCCGCCAACTTTTCCTTATGGTTCTTTAGGCCTGAAGGTCCTTGCCCGCCAACTTGGTATAACCAACAAAATTCAGGACGTTTTAAAAAGCACTGCTTCTTCCAACCATCTGGTGAAGATTGTCCTGGCGTATATTAAGGAATGAAAATGAGGAGGGATTTTTGAATGGCACAGCAACAAAACCCATACTATGGAACAGGTTTTTATCAACCATCCGGAACTTATGTGCAACCACAACAAATGACCCCACAGCAACAGCAGCAACAGCAACAACAGCAAGCGATGCAACAACAAGCTGCTCAGGCTCAACTTGCAGTTTCTCAAGGTATGTTACCACTAGAGCAATCGTATATTGAAAACATCCTTCGTTTAAATAAGGGTAAGCCAGCTACAGTTGTAATGACTTATGAACGCGGTAGTTCGCTTGGTACACAATCTTATACAGGGATCATCGAGGCAGCTGGCCGTGATCATATCGTAATTAGTGAGCCGAAATCTGGAAAACGCTTTTTACTACTAATGATTTATTTAGATTATGTAGAATTCCCAGGAGAAATTACGTATTTACCTGGTCAACAAGCAACTTATGCTCCAAGACCATAAAAAAAAGCTGGCGAATGCCAGCTTTTGTTTTTTATAACCCTTTTACAACTGCAGTTCCGACTAAAATCCACGCCACAATAAACGCTACACCACCAAGGGGTGTAATTGGGCCAAAGAATTTAATACCTGTTGTACTTAATGCATAAAGACTGCCTGAGAACATAATAATCCCAGCTACCATAAGCCAACCTGCAGTGTTTAAAAGTGATGATTGCATTTTGTCCATTAATAGAGCAATTACGAATAAGCCACCTGCATGAAACATTTGATATGTAACGCCCGTCTTCCACACTTCTAACATTTTTGCAGAAATTTTATTTTCTAAACCATGTGCTCCAAAAGCCCCTAATGCAACAGATAGCCCCGCTGCAATACAACCTAGTAAAAAGAAAATTTTCATCTTAATTCCCCTTTTTATTTTTATCATAAGCAATTTTCACATATAATCCAAACGATTTAATCCCTAAAAATCAAATAAAGAATTACCATTTGCACCTTCTTCTTTTATATACACAGGTTCTCCAGAAACTGGCATAACCGGTTGAACTGTTGTTATAGGCTGAGATCCGATTATTTGTGATTGAACTTGTGGTTCTCTATACGTAGAAGGCTCAACTTGTTCATCTAATAATAAATCACATAGTGCACGCACAACTAATAAATGCTCTTTTGATTTTTGTCCTTCACTACTTTTTGCCTTTGCAATTTCACTCGCCATTTTATTTAAAACCTTATCGCTAGATACTTGCATTCCTTGTCACCTCTTACTTTGTAGTTCTTTCTCAAATTGCCTCAGTTTCTCCACTGAACCAAATACTATTATCATATCATGTTCTTGCAGTTTTTCCTGCCCCGTTGGATTATGGATAATATACCCATCTCTTAAAATCGCTAAAATTGTTACACCAAATTGATTTCTCACATTACTCTCTAATAACGATTTACTAGCTAAGTTAGAACCTTTACCAACTTGAATTTCTTCAATTACAAATGATTGCTCTATTCCATACAATACTGTATCAATATAATGCACTGTTAACGGATTCGCAATATCCAACCGTTAATACAGTAATCATCGTCATCCAAAATGCTTGAAACAGGCTAATCTCTTCAATTGTCATAAATCATAGCATTCCTAGAATTACAACAAAAGTCATACATATAATCGCTATCCATAATTGCTTCCGTACATTCATATTATGTTTCAACTCTTTTCTCTATCTACAATCTTTGCCAGAGGAAATGAAATACGTATATACTAGAAAACGGAATCTATGAAAGAGGTTGATATAATGAAGCTATTTCTTTCTGCCTTACAATGGGCACTATTTATTTTAGCTGGAAGTCTTATTGTACCAATTAGTGTCGCAACTAGTTACGGCCTTGATGGCGCTGAAGCTATCGCGTTTGTACAAAGAACATTATTTGTTCTCGGTTTTGCCGGTCTCTTGCAAGCTATATTTGGTCATAAACTTCCTATCCAAGAAGGTCCTGCAGGCCTTTGGTGGGGAATTTTCTCCTTGTATGCAAGTTTAGGCGTCGTATTATTTGGATCAAGCAATGAAACACTTAAGGTCCTTCAGTACGCTTTCCTATTAAGTGGCATCATTTGTATTATTCTTAGTGTTTTTGGACTTATTGATAAACTAGTTCGTTACTTTACACCGACAGTAATTGGAACGTATTTATTCCTTTTGGTCGCACAACTTAGTGGCTCCTTCTTAAAAGGCATGTTTGGCCTTGATGGACAACATACAGAAGTACAGCCAAAGGTATTTATTCTTTCACTCATTGTTATTTTACTATCTTTTTTCATTATGAAGCTACCTATTATTGGACAATATTCCGTTCTTTTCAGTATCGTCTGCGGCTGGATATTATTTGCGTGCTTCGGATTATCTAATCCAGTAACACCTGTGACAGATATAATTCGTCTTCCATCTCTGTTTGTTTTCGGAATGCCTCGCATTGAATGGAACATGGCAATTACGGTAGTTTTCGTCACACTACTACTTCTAACAAATATGTTAGCAAGTATTCGCGTTGTACAAAAGGTTGTTTCTAAGTATGAAGAAGATGCTGCGGAGAATCGCTTCAAACAAGCTGGCATTATAACAGGAATAAATCAATTGCTAGGCGGTCTATTTTCAGCCATTGGTCCTGTTGCCATTTCTGGATCCGCAGGATTTATTGCAACGACAAATATTTATAAGCGCCTTCCATTTATGTTAGGGTCAAGCTTTATCATTCTTGTTAGTATATTCCCAAAGATTACTTCATTCTTTGCAGCCATCCCCGTTGCAGTTGGGTATGCTGCGATTTATCCTGTATTTGCAAGCATGATTGGTCTCGCTTTCCGCGAATATGACACTGTACAAAATAAAGAACAATTATTTAAAGTAGCGGGTCTTTCAATCTTTACAGGAGTCGGCGTTATGTTCGTTCCAGCTGGAGCGTTTTCTACGCTACCACCATTTTTAGCATCATTTTTAAGTAACGGTCTTGTTCTTGGATCTGTAATGGCTATCTTGCTGGAAATATTATTTTCTCGTTCGCACGAAAAACAACCATCGTAAATTGGAAAACTTCCATTATTGCACTCTATCTTTAGAGTTGTTACGATAATGATAAATTATCATGGGCAACACGCTCATGATAATTTATACTAACAATGCAGAACTTCTCCTAGTTTCATGCAAAGAAGTTCGATGTCTTACTATATATTCCCCACTATCTTCATAAAAATTTATTTCTATTTCAACAAAGAAAGGAATTTTCTATATGACTTATAAAATGATTGTTTTAGATTTAGATGATACTTTATTACGCGACGACCATACAATTTCACCTCGTACGAAAGAGGCTTTAATGACAGCACAAGAGCAAGGAGTTAAAGTTGTACTTGCTTCTGGGCGCCCAACGTTTGGTATGCGCAATGTTGCAAAAGAACTTCGTTTAGAGGAATACGGTAGCTTCATTCTATCTTTTAACGGCGCAAAAATTATTAATTGTAAAACAAATGAAGAAATCTTCAGTAGTACGCTATCTCCTGAAATCGTTCACAACCTATTTGAAATTAGTAAAACTGAAGACGTATGGATTCATACTTATATTGGCGATGATATCGTAACGGAAGAAAATAATCCGTATACTGAAATTGAGGGCGACATTACTGGTATGCCAATCGTTGTAGTAGATGATTTTAAAGCCGCTGTAACAGAGCCTGTAGTAAAAGTATTAATGAACAAAGAAGCTGAACGTCTTGTTGAAGTAGAAAAGAAACTACAAAAACAACTAGAAGGCCAATTAAGCGTTATGCGTTCTAAACCATTCTTCTTAGAATTTACTGAACATGGTGTTACAAAAGGAACAAGCCTAAACCAACTAATCCAAAAACTTGGTATTAAACGCGAAGAAGTTATCGCAATGGGCGATAGCTATAACGATCAAGCGATGATTGAATTTGCTGGTCTTGGCGTTGCGATGGGCAATGCACCCGATGATATTAAAGAAATCGCAAACTATGTGACAGATACAAATATGAACGATGGTGTTGCTAAAGTTGTAGAGAAATTTGTACTAAAAAGCGAAGCGCTTGTTTAATATTTTCATTCATAAAACCTATTTGAAGTCAAATACTTCAAATAGGTTTTTATTTAAATTGCAATGCTTTTGTGACTATATTTTGAACTTTGCACTATTCTCGTAGTGTAAACTTTCTTTTTGTATATAATTAAACAAAATAGACTATTTCATTTTGAAAAAGAATACAAATTTACTATATAAAAGCATACATTAAAGGAGGCTACTTCATGTTATCTACACCAATCGGAAGATTAAGAGCAATCGGCTTAATTGAGGGGATTTCTTTCCTATTACTATTATTTGTAGCAATGCCATTAAAATATTTTGCAGGGTTTGCAACAGCTGTTAAAATTACAGGCATGGCTCATGGCGTTTTATTTATTCTATTCATCTTTGCGGTAATTCAAGTAACAATCGTACACCGTAAATCAATTTTATGGGCACTTGGGGCATTCGTTTCATCAGTTATCCCATTTGGTACTTTTGTACTAGATGCAAAACTAAAGAACGAACAACAATAATAAAAAGGTAGTTAACAACTGTTAACTACCTTTTCTATTTATAAATTTGGAATTTCCCAATCAATTTCTCTTTCGCCCATATTAACTAAAATCGTATTTACTTTAGAGTACGGCTTACTTCCAAAGAAACCTCGTCTTGCTGATAATGGACTTGGATGTACGGACTCGATAATATAATGATTCGTATTCGTAATTAACTTTTTCTTCGCCTGTGCATGACGTCCCCATAATATGAAAATAACTGGTTTTTTACGATCATTTAATAACTCGATTACGCGATCTGTGAAATGTTCCCATCCTTTTCCTTTATGAGAATTTGCTTCACCTTGACGAACCGTTAACACAGTATTTAATAATAAAACTCCTTGCTCCGCCCACGTTACTAAATAACCGTTATTCGGAATTTCATAACCATATTCATCTCGAAGTTCTTTATACATATTTAGCAATGATGGCGGCGTTTTAATATCAGGTTGTACCGAAAAGCTTAAACCATGCGCTTGATTCGGTCCATGATATGGGTCTTGTCCTAAAATAACGACCTTTGTATTTTCATAACTTGTATACTCTAGAGCGTTAAAAATATCTTCTACCTTTGGATAAATCACATGCTCCTCATACTCTTCTTTTAAAAAGTTAGCTAAATTTTGATAGTATTCTTTCTCAAATTCTGGCCCCAGTAATGGTCCCCAATCATTCTGCAAAATGTTTTCCATGCCTTCACTTCCTATCCAATTAATTCACCATATCCTGCCTTGTAAATACTACAAACGAAATGGTAAGAGATACTACTGCCCAAACCGTTAAATTTATTAAAGAAAATCCCATTGATAATCCTTGTAATGCAGGCAGTTTTCCTGATAAATAATCCGTTAGCGATAAGTTGACACTAAAAATGTATTTCGCACCTTCCCAAGACGTTGCGAATGAACTTAAAATGCCGCCTGCAATTAACGCAGCTAACATAACGCCCATACCAGCTGGTGTATTACGAATTAAAACAGAGACCATAAATGATATAGTTCCAACAACGATAGCAACAAACCAAGCTAGTCCGTACGCCATTAAAATGTATTGCCACTGCGGAATAAGGTGGACAAAGTTCGTATTTAACGTTTCCTTATCAATGACGAATCCTGTTAACACAGGTAAATTCCATCCAGAGTATCCAAATACAAGCCCTGATAATGCGTAAGCAAACAAACCGACAAGAAGCAATATGAGCGAAATGAAAAATAACATCGTCACATATTTACTAAGGAGTATTTTCCAGCGCCGAATTGGCCTCGTCAGAAGCATTTTCATCGTACCATCGCTTCGTTCTCCTGAAACAATATCAATGGCGACAATCATAACGAGCAATGGAATAAATAACGTTATTCCTTGTTCAATAAACGCCCTCACAAATGTCGGTGCTCCTGGCGCAGTCGGATTAATATTATGATCTAAATAATATTGTTGTTGTTCCACTCTTACTTTTAACCAATCCCGCCATTCTTCTGGCAATCTAGAATTGTTCAAGCGGTTTTGTGAATCAACAATTTGTTGCTGTAATGATACTTTCCAATCGGTCGTACCAAGCCTTTTTTGCGTCGTTTCTATTTCACGATACTGAGCATACACAAAAAGTGGAATCAAGATTGCTAAAATAAGCATGACAACAACAATTCGTTTCTTACGATAAATCTTTTCTGATTCATTTAAAACTAGATTCGCAAATTCACGCATGTTGCTCACCCCTTGTGAGTTCAATAAATAAATCTTCTAGCGTAAATACAAGCTCTTTGACGCTATGTACATCTATCCCGTTTTCTACAAAATGCTTATTCCAAACATTAATAGACGCGACATCCATACGACATAATAAACGCTCATCTTCTACACTAACTTCCTCTATCTCTTCAGCAGCGTCTAACATGTCTTTCGCTTTGGAAATCGGTGTAACGACCCATTCCACACGATCACTCGCTGTTTTGATCAACTCTTCAATAGGTGCAACTGTTATCATTTTTCCTTTATGAATAATAGCAACACGGTCGCATATCAGTTGCACTTCACTTAGCAAGTGACTCGAAATAAATACACTCATATTTTCTTCTTTTACAAGCTTATGTATAAATTCCCTAAGTTCTCTAATCCCAGCTGGATCTAAACCATTCGTCGGTTCATCTAATATGAGCAATTTCGGGTTTCCAAGCAGCGCCTGTGCAATTCCAAGACGCTGCTTCATACCAAGGGAATATGTTTTTACCTTATCGTGAATACGCTCATCTAAATGAACCATTTTTGCAATTTCAATAATACGTTCATCTGATATATCACCAAGCATGCGCGCAAATTGCTTTAAGTTTTCCCATCCCGTTAAATATGTATAAAGCTCTGGGTTTTCAACTATACTTCCAATTTGACGCATCGCTTCTCTGAAATTTTCCTTAATAGAATAACCACCGATAGAAATAGTACCTTCTGTCGCTTTAATCAGTCCGACTAACATTCGAATTGTTGTCGTTTTCCCGGCTCCGTTCGGTCCTAAAAACCCAAACACTTCTCCTTGTTTTACATCAAATGAAATGTCCTCTACAAGCGTCTTCTTTCCAATTACCTTCTTCAAGTCTCGTACAGAAAGTATCGTCGTCATTTTATCCCTCCTTGCTCTAGTTTTAATTTACTTACGACGTTTTGGACTAATCGCTCTGCCATATATGTGTAGCCTACTTCATTCGGATGAAAATGATCGGAGTATAATAAATCTTTCCCATGATTTTGGAATAAATCAAATGTCGGTGTAATATATACATTTTTATCATTTAATGCTAACTTCTCTAAAGAAGCATTCCAATCAACAACAATATTTGATGAACCTCTTAAATCTTCTACATCCTCAAAAGGATTGTATAAACCTAGCCAAAAAATAGGACTATCTGTGTTTAATTTACGAATTTCTTCTATAATTTTCTTCGCTTCATTTTGAAACGTTTCCGTATCAGGACGATACGTCTCTAAATCTATCTTTCCGAGCGATTCCCATCCTGGGAACAAATCATTTCCTCCAATTGTTAAAACAATTACATCTGCTTGCTTAATTGAATATTGAGCTCCGCTGCTTTCGATTTGTTTTAATAAATCGGGCATTTTCGCACCACTAACTGCCAAATTGCTTAGTGCAACTTTTTGTTTATAATCTTTTTGTAAATTCTCTTTCATTCGTCCAATATAGCCAATTCCTTCTTTATCACCAACGCCGCGCGTTAACGAATCACCTAAACTAACTACTTGTAACGTTCCTGTTTTCTTTTTCTCTTTTTCCAATACGTCAGTCTTCGTAATTAATTTTGAAGCTTTCGGATTTAATACATCATTTACACCCGAAACAAAACCGTATGCAAATAAACAGAAAGACGCAATTGTAATGAGTAGAATTACTTTTACTAATTTTGATCTCATATCAAAACCCCTTTTAGCCCCTATAGATTGTCCATAATTATACCAAACGAATTTTCGAAAAGCGATTTTCACACCTTCTCTATTATGTCGTTTCCCTATCTACCAAACCTGGTAATAACTCTACATGTTTCACATCTATTTCCTCATCATTAATCTTTTCATATAATAATTCAAATGCCTTTACACCAACATTTTTACTAGAATGCGAAATCGTCGTAATACCTAATATATTTGCCACCTCTTGATCATCACATCCGATAATCGTAATATCCTCTGGGATACGAATTCCTTGTTTTTTCGCCTCCGTTACCATTCCTGCAGCAATATGATTGCAAGATACAAGAAAAGCCGTCGGTTTTACAGACATACGAGCCCATTCCCTGACTACATTGCGCCCATCTTCCACCGTAAAACAGCCCTTAAACTTCCAGGCATCTAACGGTGTTACAACAATCTGTTGAAGTGAATCTTCATACGCCTTTTTTCGCCTCTGGCTATTAATACTATTACTTCTTCCAATGCAATATCCGATACGTGTATGACCAGCATCTATTAAGCTTTTCATCCCGCGCAAAAATACTTTGTAGTAATCAATATGTACACTCGAAATGAATTTTGAATCTATTTCTTCACACATCACAATTGGACCAAACTTCGTATACTCTTCAAGTTTTTCCTTACTATTTGTCCGTGAACATATAATTACTCCATCAAGCTTTTTCATTTTTAACATATGTAAAATTTCAAGCTCTTTTTCCTCGCTATAATTTGTCTGGCAAAGCATCATATTATAATTGTTCTTTGCGGTTTCCTTTGATATCCCCCCAATAATGGCACTGTAATATTGATCATTTACGTGCGGCAATAACACGCCAATTACATTCGTTTTTCCTTTCACTAAATGAATCGCATTCACATTTTGCGTATAATTTAATTCTTCAATAATCGCTAAAATCTCTTTTCGTTTCTGTTCATTCACATACGGATGATTATTGAGTACACGTGAAACAGTTGAAACAGATACACCAGCAAGTTCAGCAATCTTTCTTATATTAGTCATCTCATTCTCCCCTTCCCCTCAAAAATTCTCGCTTGACCTGGTAAGCTTTCCACAGTATATGCTTTCTTAGCAAATACATTTTGAAAGGATATACAACTATGCTTCGATTCAAACTAGAATATATATTTTTCATTGGCGGTTTACTCATTCTCGCCATCGGTATTAATATGATGACGACAATTACTTCCTTTGGACTTAGCCCTTATGATTCCTTCTTTATTGCACTATATCAAAATTTTGGGATAAGTATTGGTTTTTGGATTTTCATGATTAACTTTGTTTTTACCCTGATCGTACTCTTTTGGGACAAAAAACAAATTACAATCGGCACAATTGTCACAATGATTCTTATTTCTCTTTTTGTTGATTGGGTTGGTTCTATTACGACTATTATGGACATTATCCGCTCTCTTCCAAAATATATAACACTTGTTTGCGGAAATCTATTCGTCGGAGCCGGAATTGGTCTTTACGTCTCTACTAACCTTTGCGCAGCACCTCAAGAGGCTTTCGTTTTAACTGTTGCTGAGAAAAAGAAATGGACATTTAGAAGAACAGAAATTTCATTAGCTTTTTTATTTTTAACATTAAGCTTCTTATTAGATGGGCCAATCTATTTTGGAACAATTATCTTATCCTTTACAACAGGTTGGATTATTCAAGCTTTTATTCAAGTTGGTACGCAAATTTTAAATAGAAAAAAACCTATTAAGCAAGCCGCTTAATAGGTTTTTTCGTTTTATTAGAAGAGATACTACTTAGCATCTCCTTCAATTCGATAATTTGCTTTCACACAATCTATTTCTTCATACGATTGCAATGTATGTAGAATGTACTCATAATCCGCAAGAGAAGCACGATGCGTTACGATTACGATTTCTGCTTTCCCTTTCTCTTCAAGTGGCATTTGAATAATCTTTTCAAAACTAACACCGCGCTCAGAGAACAATGATGTGATTTTTGCAAACACACCAATTTCGTCTTTCACATGAAGTCTTAAAAACTTTTTCACAACAATTTCATCTGGCTCTTTTAGTACCTTTTGATATTGCGGGACTACCGCACTATTTCCGTTTACACCAAGCCTAATATTTTGCATTACAGCAACTAGGTCAGAAACAACAGCTGTCGCTGTCGGTAAACTTCCTGCTCCCGGTCCATAAAACATCGTTTCTCCTACCGCTTCACCATACACATAGACAGCATTATATTCATTTTGCACTGCCGCAAGAGGGTGTGCATTTGGAAGTAAAGTTGGCTCAACTGTAACCTCTAATTTCTCGCCATCTCGCTTTGCAAGACCAATTAATTTAATTGTATAGCCTAAGCTCTTACTATATTCAATATCTTCTGCTGTAATAGAAGTAATTCCTTTTACCTTCACATCTCCAAGCTCTACATTTGTAGAGAAACCGAGGGTAGCCAAAATCGTCATTTTTCTTGCTGCATCTAAACCTTCTACGTCTGATGTTGGATCTGCTTCTGCAAATCCAAGCTGCTGAGCTTCTTTTAACACGTCGTTATATGCTCTCCCTTCGTCTGACATTTTCGTCAAAATAAAATTTGTCGTTCCATTTACAATTCCCATTACTTTCGTAATAAGATCTGAGGAAAGTCCTTCTACGATGCTTCGTAAAATTGGAATCCCTCCAGCTACACTCGCTTCGTAAAATAAATCAGCCTTATTATCTTTTGCTACCGCTAAGAGTTCCGCTCCGTGTAACGCCATTAAATCTTTATTTGCAGTCACAACGTGCTTCCCGCTTTTTAAAGCTTGTAAAATATATGCTTTTGCATCATCAATGCCGCCCATTACTTCAATGACAACATCAATATTAGGATTATCTAAAATTTCATTCACATCTTGTGTTAATAGAGTAGAAGGCACGTCTACTTCTCTCTCTTTCTCAATGTTTTGCACCAATACTTTCGTTACTTTCACTGGACAACCTACTTGGTGTATAAGTCGTTCTTGATGATCTGTAATAATACGAACTACACCACTACCAACTGTCCCAAGACCTAATAACCCCACTTGAATGTCTTTCATAATACTGTCCACCCCTCAAAAATTGTGTTTAGATGCCATTATATAGACAAAAAATCTGAAAAACAATGTATTTTGAATATTAAGAAAAATAAAGGTTAATCTTTACAAATAAAACGCTACCACGTGTTATACAATCATTATTTACAATATATAAGGGGTTTCTTGATACACATAATAATTCAGCCAATTAGAGAATAATAAATTCCCATGACTCCTCCACCTAACAAGTGGCTTCTCATCTGGATTATTATGTTTAAAATAATTTTTTGGCACATCAATATTTAACCCTCTTTGGCAGTCCCGTTCGTATTCTTGCTTTAACGTATCACAACTGTATTCACTATGTCCGAGTGCGAAAACTTGCCTTCCCTCTTGCCCAATAGCAAGATGAACACCTGCTTCTTCAGAATTGGCTAATAACGTTAATTCTTTCACCTTTTCAATATCACTCTCTCTTACTTCTGTATGACGAGAATGCGGAGCAAAAAACACTTCATCAAACCCTTGTAACAATTTCACATGTTGCTCGCGAACCTCATGTTCAAATACACCAAACATTTTTTCCGCAAGAGGATACTTCGGCACACCATAGTGATAATACAAACCTGCTTGTGCCCCCCAGCAAATATGAAGCGTAGATGTTACATTCGTTTTTGAATACTCCATAATACGTCCAAGCTCTTCCCAATAATCTACCTCTTCAAAAGAAAGAGTTTCAACTGGTGCTCCTGTAATAATGAGTCCATCAAATTTTTCATCCTCAATATCACGAAATGTTTTATAGAAGCTCGTTAAATGGTCCTGCGCTACATTGCGAGACAGATGCGATTCCATATGAAGTAAATGCACATCTAATTGCAACGGCGTATTTCCAATTAAACGAAGTAATTGCGCCTCTGTTTCTTGCTTTGTGGGCATTAAATTTAATATAGCAATTTTCAAAGCACGTATATCTTGTGTTACTGCTCGCTCCTTCGTCATTACAAAAATATTTTCCTTCTGCAATACTTTGCGAGCTGGTAAATCTTTATCAATTATGATCGGCATGTTGTTTACCTCCGACTAGCGCCGCTTCTAAATCTGCAATAATATCAGAAACATCTTCTATACCGACCGATAAACGGATTAAATCAGATGTAACGCCAGCTAAACGCTGATTTTCTGCGCTTAATTGTCTGTGCGTCGTACTAGCAGGATGTATTACACAAGTTCTTGCATCAGCTACATGCGTTACAAGAGTTGCAAGCTTTACATTTGCGATAAATTCTTTTGCTGCTTCTAATCCGCCCTTAATACCAAATGTTAAAACTCCACTAGCACCTTTTTTCAAATACTTTTGTGCTAACGAGTAATTTTCATTACTATCTAATCCTGGATAATTCACCCATTCAATGCGATCATGATTAGCAAGCCACTTAGCAACTTCGAGAGCATTTTCACTATGACGCTCCATTCGTAAATGCAATGTTTCCAGGCCAATGTTGCTAATATATGCATTGAATGGGCTCATACAGTTTCCGTAGTCTCTTAATAACTGAACGCGTGCTTTCACAATATACGCTGCTGCTCCAAAATTTTGAACATAGCTTACGCCATGATAACTCGGGTCAGGTTCGACAAGCTCAGGGTATTTTCCATTTGTCCAATCGAAGTTCCCTCCATCTATTACAATCCCGCCTAGAGAACTTGCATGGCCATCAATATATTTCGTTGTAGAATGGACAATGATATTTGCCCCATGTTCAAACGCCTGGCATAAATAAGGCGTCGCTAATGTATTATCAACGATAAAAGGTACTTCTAATTCTTTTGCTGCTGCTGAAAGTTCTTTGAAATTCAAAACGTTCATTGCTGGATTTCCTAACGACTCTGCATAAACGAGTTTTGTCTTATCATTAGCAAGTGCCGCAATTTCATCTGCCGTTAAATTAGGATTAAAGAACGTAACATCTATGCCCAGCTTTCGCAAACTCACTCCAAATAAATTAAACGTTCCTCCGTAAACAGTTGAAGAACAAAGCAAATGGTCTCCACTACTGCAAATATTTAAAACCGCAAGCATAATGGCTGCCTGCCCAGAAGCTGTTGCAACAGCCCCTACACCGCCTTCTAAATCTGATAACTTCTGCTCAAATGCAGCTAGAGTAGGATTTCCAATACGCGTATATATATATCCTTCTGCCTCTAAATTAAATAGTGCCGCTAAATCATCTGACGTATCGTATTTATACGTTGTACTTTGATAAAGTGGCAAAACACGCGGTTCACCATTTTTTGGCGTATAGCCACCTTGCACACAAATCGTTCCTTTCCCCCATGACTCTCCCATCTCTCATTCTCCTTTCTTTTCTCCCGCTATTTGCGGGTAGTAAGACTCCCACCTCCAAATTCGGCAAATGCGAGGAAGTTAGGCGGGAGATAACTGCCCGATTGATGAAGGCTAATAATTAGCGGGGGAGGGGCAAAACCCCCACTGATTAAAGTTTCACTTTATCCAAAATAAAAAACTGCCCCTTCCCTGAAAACAAGAAAGGAGCAGTTTGAAAACACGCTCTAAGGCTCTTTCTTATCTCTCAGGATTATTACCTGCAGGATTTGGCACAATTCCGTTATACGGCTGTTGCCAAGGTTTCATCGGGCCTGTCCCTCCACCTTTTCTTGATAAGACTATGCAATTACCGTTGATTTTATAGCAATAATTTCCTGATGTCAAATAGTTTTTCTGAATGTTCTAAATTAAATGCAAGGAATTTAATACAAACAATAAAAGAAATATATTCCATATTCATTTGAAAAAGACCTTTTAAAAACTCCAATCCATATATAGAATTAAATAGGTGGTTTAACCGCGTTGGTTTCAAATTTTCATGAGATCCCAATATATTGAATAAGCCACCCTCTCAAAAAGATACTATATATATTCAATTCATTTCACACTAGCATATTTAATCTTTTCTACATGAAAACTTACATAACGGAGGTAGAACATGAAAAATAAAAAAGACATGCACCATATACTCGTCCTATATGGCATTCTTTTAGGCTCTATAGTAGGAGTCACGGTCTGGTCATTTTTAGTCACAATAAATATCGGAATTCACTTTATTTGGGGATACTTACCTACTCTTTTCTCTTCTCCCCCTTATTACACCATTTGTGTAACAATCATCGGTGGTATCCTCGTTGGTTTAACACAAAAATACTTCGGTACATATCCACGTCTTATGCCGGAAGTGATGGCTGAATATAAAAAAACAGGTAGAATTGAATACCGTTTTGTACATAAAGCTACTTTAACTGCGATTATCGTTTTAATATTTGGAGCTAGTTTAGGACCAGAAGCTGCACTTGTTGGAATTATCGGTGGACTTTGTACATGGGTAGGAGATCGCTTTAAATTTGCTTTAAAGGGAATGAATGAACTAACAGAGGTTGGAATTGGTGCCACTTTAAGTGTTATTTTTAATGCACCATTATTCGGTTATTTAGCTCCCAATGAAAATGAGGATAAGCAAATTAATGAATTTTCGAAAGGAAAAAAAGCAATCGTATATTTAGCTACCACTTTTGCTGGTTTTTCCGTTTATTTATTGCTTAGTAAACTCGATAATCGTGGATCCTTTATTGTTGATTTTGGGGAAGGGTCTCTTGCTCTTAATGAATGGATCGCCTTTCTACCACTTGCTAGCATTGGTGCTATAGTTGGTTTCTTTTACTTCAAATTAGAATTCACATTAGAGAAATTAATCCACCCCTTCAGGGAATACAAGGTATCACTTGGAATTATAGGCGGTATTTTATTAGGGGTTACAGGAACTTTTCTCCCGTACACGTTATTTTCAGGGGAACATCAATTAAAAGATTTAGTCGTTGAATGGAGCCATTTATCCTTTTGGGTACTACTTCTTTCAGGAGTTTTAAAATTATGTATTACTGCCGTTTGTTTAAATACGGGTTGGCGCGGCGGACATATTTTCCCAATTATATTTGCTGGATCAAGTATCGGATATGCTATAGCTTCTATTATCCCTATAGATCCAATAGCTTCTGTAGCCATCGTCACGACAGCTATTTCAAGCTATGCATTAAGAAAACCAATAGCTATAACATTACTATTACTCATGTTTTTCCCGCTCAATTTATTATTACCGATGCTCGGGGCAGCAGCGATTGGGAATGCATTTCCGCTTCCTAAACATAACGAAACTACAAATTAATATAAAAAAACAGCATTAACATTTAAATGTTAATGCTGTTTTTTCGAGTGACGATTATATTTTTAATTAAAATTTACTTGCTACTTTAGCCGCTTCTTCAAGACCTGCTGCAATGATCTCTTCTGCTTGATCTGGGAATTGGTTATGTCCTTCAATAACTACCGTTTCCATATTTGTTGCGCCGAAGAAGCCCATCATGCTCGCTACATATTTTACAGCCATTTCCATTTCAGCTGCTGGTCCTTCAGAATATACGCCGCCGCGTGCATTTAATAACGCAATCTTCTTATCTCCAATAAGCCCAACTGGACCTTCTGGTGTATATTTAAACGTTTTACCAGCACGGTTTAAATAATCAATATACGTGTGTAATACGGCTGGAATCGTTAAGTTCCATAATGGGAAACCGAAAACTACTTTATCAGCTTCTAGAAATTGATTTAAATACTTATCAGCAACTGCTACCACTTTTGCTTCTTCTTCTGTTAAATCAAATCCTCTACCTGCTTTGAATGTACCATTAATCATATCTACGCCTACATATGGTAATTCTTCTTTATATAAATCAAGTTCTACCACTGTATCATTTGGATGTGCTTCTTTATAGTTTGCTAAAAATGCCTCGTATAATTTCACACTAACTGCTTGTTCCGCTGGGCGGTTGTTTGCTTTTACAAATAAAACTGTTGCCATTGTTTTTCCTCCTACTACTCACTCTTATGTTGTTATATATCACTTACGAAAAAGGGTACTCCCTTATAATTATTGTTGCTTACAAATACATTTTATCTTTATATCAAGACAATTACGTCCTCACATAGACGTATTTTTCCATAAAAAAAGTCCACCTTCTAAAGGCGAACTAGGTCTTACGACTTTTGTCTTATACAATTCCATTTTTCACTGCATATAATGCTGCTTGTGTGCGATCGGATAAATGTAACTTACTCAAAATACTACTCATATGAGCTTTTACCGTTTTTTCTGTAATAACTAAAACAGAAGCAATTTCTTTATTACTCATCCCTTTCGCCAATAACTGCAATACTTCATTTTCTCTCGCTGTTAATACATCCACTTGAACGGAAGGTTCTTCTTCTTTCTCTTCCTGTGGTAATGTTTGAGAAAGAAGGGCATTTGCTATATCTGGATGTAATTGAATATTACCTTTATACGCGCTTCGAATAGCTTCAACAAGCTGATCTGGTTCGATATCTTTTAAAATATAACCGCTCGCCCCAGCTTTTAGTGCCGGCAATACATGAGCTTGATCAGAAAAACTAGTCAATACAATTACTTTCACGTTTGGATATTCTTTTTTAATACAAGCTGTTGCCTCAATTCCATCCATCTCAGGCATATATAAATCCATTAATACGACATCTGGACTCGTTTCGCCTACTTTCACTAGCGCCTCTTTCCCATTATTTGCTTCACCAACTAATTCAAAATCTTCCTGTGTGCTTAGAAAAAATGCTAATCCTTTTAAAACAACTGTATGATCATCAACTAACAATACTTTTATTTTCACAAACTTCCCTCATTTTCACATCATAATGGTACGTTTACTTTTATACTCGTTCGTTTCTTACTACTTACAATTTTAATTGTTCCACCAACTAATTCTACTCTTTCACGCATCGTAGTCATACCGAGTGATTTCTTCTCTTTTATATCCTTTTCTACAAACCCATTTCCTTGATCGACTATTTCTAATGATACATTTTTCTCCGTCACTTTGAAATAAATCGTCGCTTCTCTTACATTCGCATGCTTACTTACGTTATTTAAAGCTTCTTGTCCAATTCGCCATAGCGCTTCTTCTACTACACGCGGCAAATCACGTACACCTGTAACTTGTTCCCGAATTTTCAATCCTAAACTTTCACCATACTGCTTTAAAGCTGGTAATAACCCTTTCTCTAATCCAGCCGGACGGAGCTGCCAAATTAATGTCCTCATTTCTTTTAAGGCACCTTGTGCTAATTCACGCATCTCATACAAAGACTGATCTACCTTTTCATTTTGACCCTTTAAGACAGCTTCAGCGCCTTTCGTCATAAACGTTAATGAAAACAACTTTTGTGAAACAGAATCATGTAAATCTCTAGCTAAACGATTACGCTCTTCCATTCGTACAAGTTCGCGGCGTTTTTCATTTAATCTTAAGTTCTCTATCATTAATGAAATATGATTTGCTAACGCTTGTACTACATCTATCGTATTTATATCAAATTCTCCATTATTAGAACTTACACTTAATACTCCAAATATATGATCTTGAATATGTATCGGAATAGCGATAACTGTCCTATTGGGATGCTCTATATTACCAACCTGACGCTTCGACAAGACAGATTCTTCTTTTTCCAACGCTTCCTGTGCTACTGCCCTCAAATCATCTTGTAGTTCACCTTTCTTATAAGAAGCTCTCACAGCTAGTTCATTTTCTTCTCTAATAAAGAATACAACTTGCTCCCATAGAAATAAGCTCCCTATTTGCATTACAATCTCTTCTGGTAATGCATTAAATTTATGAATTGTCCTTAAAGCTTGAATAAAGCGTTCTAACTTTACATAATAATGAGCTCTTCTCTTTTCATTTTCATACAGTTTTGTACGCTTTAATGCCGTTCCAATTTGAAAGGCAACTGATTGTAATAGTACTAATTCTTCTTCCGAAAAATGCGTTTTACCTGGGCTAGCTACATTTAACACGCCAAATTCATCTTCTCCCGCTTTTAGCGGTACTGTCGCATGATGTACAATCCCTTCTGTATCTCCCCAGTTGTATTCAATCGCATTATTAATTCTCTTACATTCAATAATATTAACTGCTCGCTCTAGTTTTCCTTCCACAAAGCGGTGTAAGCACCAGCAATTCCCCTCACACATCGGTCGTTTATTTTCGAATTTCAATCCCTCTGGTAATTGGTAATCAATTAATTTTGTATATCTACCATTTTCATCCGCAAGGAAAATCCACCCTGTCGTTAAACCAGTTACATTCAACAGCTTTTCCAGCACAGCTTGAAGTACGTGATATGTATCATTTGAGGTATTCAACGTTTCTGCAATCTCTTTTAATATAACTAATTCATTTGTACGATTCTCTTGAAACATAATTCGTCTCCTACATACAAGATTTTAAATAGTACTTAACATAAATCATCTACTTTTCACTTTGTACTTATTCGTAACATTGATATAATGGTGAAAACATAGTTTTCATTATATCACTTGAGGGGGCTTTCATAATGACATTGAATAAGGCACTTACTATCGCTGGTTCTGACACAAGTGGCGGTGCTGGTATACAAGCAGATTTAAAAACATTCCAAGAACTTGGTGTATACGGAATGACATCTCTTACGACAATCGTAACGATGGATCCACATAACGGTTGGGCACATAACGTATTCCCAATCCCAGCTTCTACATTAAAACCACAATTAGAAACGACAATTGAAGGCGTTGGCGTAGATGCTTTAAAAACGGGTATGCTTGGATCAGTAGAAATTATCGAAATGGTTGCGGAAACAATTGAAAAGCACAATTTCGAAAATGTAGTAGTTGATCCTGTTATGGTATGTAAAGGAGCGGATGAAGCGTTACATCCTGAAACAAATGACTGCTTACGTGACGTTCTTGTTCCAAAGGCATTAGTCGTAACGCCAAACTTATTTGAAGCATATCAATTAAGTGGTGTGAAAATTAATTCTCTTGAGGACATGAAAGAAGCTGCAAAAAAAATCCATGCTTTAGGCGCTAAATACGTACTGATTAAAGGTGGTAGCAAACTAGGCACAGAAACTGCTATTGATGTGTTATATGACGGCGAAACATTCGATCTTCTAGAATCAGAAAAGATTGATACGACAAATACACACGGTGCAGGTTGTACATATTCTGCTGCAATTACAGCAGAACTTGCAAAAGGAAAAACGGTGAAAGAAGCAGTAAAAACTGCGAAAGAATTCATCACAGCTGCAATTCGTCATTCATTTAAGATTAACGAATATGTAGGACCAACACATCACGGTGCATACCGCAAATTCGTTGCACCGAAAGAACTTGTCTAACATAACGCTTTTTATTAATAAATTTAAAAATAGATTAAAACCCACAGAACATTTATTGTTCTGTGGGTTTTAATTACTTTACAGAAATCTTTTAAAGTACTCCCCGAATTCCTATGATGCTGAACTAACCTTGTTTCTACCATTTCTTTTCGAATAATATAACGCATCATCCGCTGATTGAATAAATTGCTCAGGTGATTTTTTATATTCTGAAAGCCCAACAGAAACTGTAATTTTAATTTTTCCCCCATTTTGCAGTTGAAATGAATGCTTTTCAACTGCTAGTCGAATTTGTTCCCCTATACGAGTTCCAAATGCTACTCTCTTTTTTGGTAACAACAGAGCAAACTCTTCGCCACCCTTTCGAAAGACTAAATTTGGGAATGGTGCATTTTCTAACAAAATACGCCCTAGTTGTTTTAACACTTCATCTCCAGCAGGATGACCGTACGTATCATTTACATACTTAAAGTGATCAATATCGATAAGTAATAAACAAAGTGAATCATTTTTCATATGCTTGCTACCAATATGACGATTCATCTCGAAATCAAACTGTCTTACATTTCCTAGATTCGTTAATGCATCTATCGTTGCATAATGCTTCATCGTTTGAAATAATTCATTGGATTGCAATACATAACTTGCACTTACAAATGTGACGTATGCCGCTACAATACAACAAACTAAATATAATGCCACTACATATATATCCTTAAATAAAATATAAAGTGGTAGTATTAAAATAGATAAACTATATACATTAAACCATATCCATTTTGTAAATATAGAAATCTTCATCCGCCAAATGAGAGTAACACCAATCCCTATTGCCACGATAGTATAGCAAGCCAATTCAGAGGCTAAAGAATACTCAGTAAAAAATACCCGTGTTATTAAAGTGATCATAACTGTTATACTACTAGCTATCGGGCCACCGATTATAATCGCCAAAACAACAGCTAAATAACGTAAATCCAACATAATATCTTCAATATGTACACCAAAATGCATCAATAATATACTTAATATCCCAGTTAAAATACCGACCAAACATTTCTGCCAAAAAGAGAATCCTTCTTTTAATGGCTTATCTCTTAAAAGCTGAGCACCTACAAAGATAAAGGACAGAATGATTGTCATATTTACAAATAGATCTCTAAACATAAAATAATCTCCCTACTTTTTCTTTTCCTTCTATCCCTTTCTATATGTTATAGTATTACGAAATCCCTATAATTCCCAAACTTTTTATTTTATTGTTCCACGTGGAACAGCAAAATAAAAAAGGAGACGAAATTTCGTCTCCTCCATTAACAACATCGTGATATCTTTCCGCCTTTTGCATTAAATCTAGCTTCTTGTGCCTCAGCAAAAAATTGCTTTTGACATAGAATTTTCTCTTCTGGATGATTTATTTTCATGTGATTTACATACGTTTCATAACTTGGAACTCCGACAAGTAAACTAATAAATTGCTTTCTCTTTCCCCATACGTTCCGTAAATTTTTAAGCATAGTTCCTCGACTCACTTTCATCTTTTGGAATATATGGTGCCTCTTTTAACGGCATTGGCTTATTTCTTAATACTTGAATCCAAATTCGAAGTGCAGAAATTAATACAGCAATTACAACTATCATAAAAATTCCACAAAGTGCCGCATCAATATAGTCATTAAAAATAATTTGTTTCATTTGTGCAACATTTTTAGCTGGAGCTAATACCTTACCATCATCTAATGCTCCCTGAAATACTTTCGCATGTGATAGAAATCCTATTTTAGGATTTTCATGAAATAACTTTTGATAACCAGCTGTCATCGTTACAATAAGTAATCCTATAGTCGGAATAAGCGTTACCCAAACGTATGCCTTTTTCCCCATTTTGAATAAAATTGTCGTTCCAAGTAATAGTGCAATCCCCGCTAACATTTGATTTGCAATACCGAAAAGTGGCCATAGCGTATTAATTCCACCGAGAGGGTCAACCACCCCTTGATATAAGAAGTACCCCCAGCCTAATACGCATAACGTTGTAGCAACCACATTCGCTATTGTGGAATCTGTTTTAGCAAACGGCTTGTACACATGCCCTAAAATATCTTGAATCATAAATCGTCCTACACGTGTTCCAGCATCAATCGTTGTTAAAATAAATAGTGCTTCAAAAAGAATGGCAAAATGGTACCAAAATGCCATCATCGCCGTTCCACCTATTACTTGTGAAAATATATGTGCCATACCAATTGCTAATGTTGGTGCGCCACCTGTACGTGATAAAATGGTCTGTTCTCCGACGTTAACAGCAAGTTCTTTTAATTCATTCGGTGTAATAGCAAATCCCCACGAAGAAATAACTTGAGCCGCTTGTGATACATCTGTTCCGATCAGCGCTGCTGGACTATTAATTGCAAAATAAGTTCCTGGTGTTAATACACAAGCTGCAATCATAGCCATCGCTGCTACAAATGATTCCATTAACATTGCCCCATAACCAATTGGCTGTGCATGACCTTCTTGCTCAATCATTTTCGGCGTCGTACCTGATGAAACGAGAGCGTGGAATCCAGAGACAGCACCGCAAGCTATTGTAATAAATAAGAACGGAAATAAATTCCCGGAGAAGACAGGGCCTGTTCCATCAATAAACTTAGATACTGCCGGCATCTTCAAATCTGGAGCTACAATTAAAATACCAATTGCTAATCCAAGTATCGTTCCTATTTTTAAAAATGTACTTAAATAATCACGTGGTGCAAGGAGCATCCAAACTGGTAATGCCGATGCAATGAATCCATATACGATAAGCATAATAGCAATTGTTTCACCACTAAAAGTAAACATACTTGCAAGTGTTGGATTTTCTGCTACATACTGTCCACCAATAAGCGATAGGACTAGTAGAACAATACCGATTACTGATCCTTCCCCTACTCGCCCTGGTCTAATGTAACGCATGTAAACTCCCATTAAAATAGCAATTGGAATTGTTGCTGCGATTGTAAACATTCCCCATGGGCTTCCAACAAGTGCCTTCACAACTACTAAAGCTAATACTGCTAATAAAATTATCATAATACCTAAAATACCAATCATCGCAATTAATCCTGTAACAGGACCAATTTCATCTTTAATCATTTCTCCTAATGATTTACCATTACGTCTCATTGAAGCAAATAAAATTACAAAATCTTGTACAGCTCCGGCAATAACTACCCCAACAATAATCCAAATAGTCCCAGGTAAATATCCCATCTGCGCCGCCAAAATTGGTCCTACTAAAGGACCTGCCCCTGCAATCGCAGCGAAGTGATGTCCGAATAAAACCCATTTATTTGTTGGAACATAATCCTTCCCATCATTTAAAGTATGAGCAGGCGTTTGCCTATTATTATCTAGGCCAAAAACTTTCCTTGCTATAAATCTACTATAAAAGCGATAAGCAATCGCATACACTGATACAGCCGCAACTAATAGCCATACAGCATTAATTGTCTCACCTTGTGATAAAGCTATTACACCAAAAGCAGATGCTCCTACTGCTGCAATAACTCCCCAAAGTAAAATTGATTTCAATGTTTTCACGTACAATCCCCCCATTACTACTTCTTAGAGGAGATTGTACTAAATTTTCTGAATATTTAATTTGAATCCTCCTTATCATGAAGGATTTCTAGGCTATTATGTTAAAATTCTCTCATTACTTGTCATAGCTCAATTTTATTTCGAAGCCGTTTTACATAATTACGGCTTACTGGAATCGGTTGCTCATCGTACCTGTCTAAATGCAAATTATACGTGCCATTATAATAAGGTTTAAGTTCTTGTACATATGACATATTAATTAAATAGCTTTTATGTACACGTAAAAAATCATATGCATTTAGTTTATTTTCTAATTCCTGGAGTGTGTATGTTGAAATATACTGATTATTCGTTGTATAAATTGAAACGGTTTTATTTTCCTTATTTTTACTAATATATACAATATCCTCCGGGAGAATATATCTAATCCCCTCATGGCCTTCTATCGGCAGTTTACGCAGATGACTCTTTGCTTTCTCACCTTGTTCTTTTCCCATTTTATATAAAATGAATTGTAAATCTTCTTCACGAAATGGTCGTAATAAATAATAAAACGCTTGGAAACGAAAAGCTGTAATTGCCTCTTCTATATCCTCACCAATAAAAATAAATTTCGTATAACAATTCACTTCTCGTAACAAACTCGAATATTCAAAACCAGTACCATCCATTAATTGCGAATTTAAAAAAACAAAATCAGGTGTATGTTTTTTCATTATTAGCAAAGATTCTGTTCCAGTTTTCGCTTCAAAACATTCTACATTTCGAATGTTTTCAGTAAAGTTCTCAACTAATTTTCTTCGCTCTTCTGTTTCTTCCATGATAAGTAAGATTTTCATTTATCCAGCCACCTAATTCCTTTGTCCATATGTCTTGTTGTATACATTCGCTTTAGTAAGAAACATTCCCTTTTTCTTACTATACCATTATTTATCTAAAAAAACAGAAAAAAGGAAACCACTTTGGTTCCCCTTTTCTTTTATCCCGATTGGTGCGGGCTAATAATCAGTGGTTGATGGACAAAACACCACTGATTAAGGTTTCTCTTTATACTAATTCCCTCTGTTTCGTTTCTTGACCAAGTATAACTACAGCAAGTGCCCCAATTAAAATTGATCCACAGAAAATCGTAAATATTAGCGATAGTGAAGCTTGTGAAGCAACTAAATACCCTACTAATAGTGGTCCAAGAATACCACCAATACGCCCAAATGCAGCTGCCATTCCTGCACCTGTACCGCGAATAGTTGTTGGATACTGTTCCGGTGTATAAGCGTATAATGCACCCCAAGCACCTAAATTAAAGAAGGATAGTAACATACCCGCCACTATTAATGCTGTTAATGAATCCGCAATTCCGAACACATAAGCACTACATGCTGTACCAATTAAATACGTAACCAATACAAATTTACGACCAAGACGTTCAATAAACCATGCAGCTGTGAAATATCCTGGAAGTTGAGCTAAAGTCATAATGAGCACGTACTGAAAACTTTTTATTAAACTAAAGCCTTTCAGTACCATTACACTAGGTAACCAAAGGAACATTCCATAATAGGAAAAGACCACACAAAACCATAGAATCCATAACATAATTGTTGCTTTACGATATTCTCCAGACCAAACCGATTTTATATTTTCAATAACAGATGGCCTTTTTGCAACCTTTTGGAATCTTGGAGAATCGGGTAAATTCCATCTTAAATATAAAGCATATAACGCTGGAACTGCACTTAATACCATAGCAACTTCCCAACCGTATTTAGGAATAACAAAATATGAGATAAGAGCTGCGATTAACCAACCACCAGCCCAAAAGCTTTCTAATAGTACAACTATTTTTCCACGTTCGTGCGCTTCAACACTTTCTGATACAAGAGTAGATGCAACTGGAAGTTCCCCGCCAAGTCCCATACCAATTAAAAAGCGTAAAACGAGGAACATCGCGAATGTCGTCGTTAAAGCAGTTAAACCACTACCGATAGAAAATAGTAATAATGTAATAATAAAGACCGATTTCCGTCCTATTTTATCTGATAGTATCCCAAAAAGGAGCGCTCCTACTGCCATACCAATTGAATTAACGCTACCTATCCAACCCATTTCTTGAGTACTTAATCCCCAATCTTTTTGGAGTGCTACGATTACAAATGAAAGCATTCCAACATCCATTGCATCAAATAGCCAGCCAAGCCCTGCTATACCAAGTAGCTTTCGCTTCGAAATTTCTTTTACCTTGCTCACAAGAAGTCCTCCTTACACAGGTGTCTTTACACATCATTTTACATGTGTGTATTGCATAAGTAAAATACTTTCTTATAAAAATTCTCCTTCATCATTCCCAAAAAGTAAAATGTTTATCAAAAATAAACAAATAAAAAAAAGTAGCGATGTTCCGCTACTTTTTTGAACGCATTACTTCTTTTAAAAATTCAGCTAATACTAACTGACGACGCCAACGTGTTGGATTACTACATAATCTGTAAAACCACTCTAAATGAATAGATTGAATCCATTTTGGCGCACGCTTTACCTCTCCAGCCCACACATCTAAACTACCGCCTACTCCAACAGCCATTTTCGTTTCTAAACGATGCTTATTGTTTTGGATAAAGTTTTCTTGTCTTGGAAAGCCAAGTGCAACAAGTAATAGATCTGGTTTTGCCTCTTGAATACGTGAAACAATATTCTCTTCTTCTTCTTGTTTAAAATATCCATCTTGTATCCCCACGATAGATGCAGCCGAATATGTCTTCGTTAAATGATCAGCCGCGGCTTGTACAACATGTGGTTTTGCACCTAATAAGAAAACAGATACTGGTTTATTCTCTTCTGATAACTTCGCAAATAAATTACACATTAAATCAAAACCTGCTACACGTTCTTTTACAGGTGTACCAAGCATACCACTTGCTTTTACAACCCCAATACCATCAGGTGTAATTAAATCGGTATTTAGTAATGTTTTATGGAACTCTTCATCCTTTTTTGCACACATAACAATTTCAGGATTTGCTGTTACTACCTGAAAAGTATGAGTTTGCTCCAATTCTAGTTGTTCCTTTAAATATTGGACCGTTTCATCCATTGTCATTGTAGAGAAAGGAACACCTAGAATATCAACCGTTTGTACTGCCATAATTAACTATCCTCTCTATCATTAAAGGTTTTTTGCTATTAATTGCTTATATGTTTCTTTCGTATCTTCATATAATTTTTGAAGTGAGAAGTTCATAGTAGCATGCTCATAAATATGCTTGCCCATTACTGATAACTCTCCAGTTTTCCACTTATCATACGCCTCTTCTAATGCCGATGCCAATGCTTTTCCATCACCAGTTGGTACAATCCACCCATAAGTTTCATCTGCAATTAACGGTTCGATTTCTCCAGCTCTAGTCACAATTGATGGTACACGTTGATTTGCCGCTTCTAATAAAACTAATGGAAATCCTTCACTATGGGAAGTTAACAAATTGACATGTGATGAAGCAAATAATTGTTTCACATCTTGACGATGCCCTAAAAATTCAACTTTATCATTAATCCCTTTTTCAGTAGCTAACGCCTTTAGTTCTCTTTCTAACGGCCCGTCACCAACTAATAACACTTTAATTTTCTCCAATTTTGTTTGTTGTAACGCATCGAATAAAACTTCATGTCCTTTAACAGGATGCAAACGCGCTACTTGGATTGCCGTAAACACATCTTCATCAATATTAAACATTTCCTTTTTATTATAGCCATCTGCTTTTTCCTGATCATATTCAATCCCGTTATAGATAACATGCATCTTTTCATTTGAAATACCTAATGCGGCTAAGCTTTTTTTCAACCTATTCGTTACAACAAAAAATAAATCTATATTTTTTAAAGCTTTCAAATTTAATTTAGTAAAAATCCAGCCTTTTAAGCCTTGTTTAGTAAAGTCTTGAAATGGATCACTATGAATTGTCGTAACCCATTTTGCCGCGAATTTCTTCTTCATTAGAGAAACAAAGAAATTCGCCCTAGGACCGTGTGTATGAACTACATCAAATTTTTCTTTATTAATGAATTCACTTATGTTCTTTAAAATGGATAAATCATAGCGAGATTTTTGTGAAAACACATGAACTTTTATTCCTAGCTCTCTTGCTTCTTTCGCAACAATTCCATCTTCAAATACTGCTAATTCTACTTCACCATCCGGAAACTGATCGAGCAGTGAAATAATATGTGTTTTTCCTCCACCATCTTCTGCCCCTGCATTCATATGCAATATCCTCATATTTTTTCCTCCTTTAAATCCTCGCTACATTTCCATCTATCTTTATTTTACTGTACTAAAAAATAAAAGCTAACAAAAGTTAGCTTTTATTTTTATCATTCAATTTCTAAATCTACAATTAGCCAAGCTAACACCACTACAAAGTAAATCCCTACTCCTGGTGCTGTCAAAATATGCCCTGCAATATATGCAATACCTAATGCTAATACTAAGCTTGCTGTAATCATTCCATATTTCACATTAAATATTTCCTTAAATCTTGTAACAAATGCTAGTAGGATTCTTACGCCGTAATAAATAAATGGAATCATCATTAACGCAAAACCAATAATTCCGAAATCATAAAACCAATCATGGAAGTCCATTTCGATTAGCTTCGGATCTGGCTCTTTTTGTTCATTATACTTAAAGTTACCTGCGTAACCCATTCCAAATAATTTTTGTGACATTGGCGCTTCTTTAAAGAACTGCTTATGTCTCTCTTCATATACTTGACGTCCACTGAAAATAAGATTTTCTTGATTTTCTTTCTTTTGCTCTTTCTCAAGCTCTTTCTTAACTTCAGCTTCTACCTTCGCCTTTTCTTCTGGTTTTTCAACTTTATGTTGTTTTTCTTCTTTTTTAATTTTCTCTTTAATTTCTTTTTCTTTTTGACCTTGCTGCGCTACATTTTGTTCTGATAAATAGTTGTTATGAATACCCATATTTTGTGCTAATGGCGTCATTTTAAACGTTCCAACAACACCAGCCAATAGGACAATAGCAATTAATCCATTAAGTACAAGAGACATTTTGTTTGGATTTCTTCTATCAAATAATAATTGTAGTACGATAATCCCGATTGCTGCTGCTAACGTAGCACCAATTGAGCCCATCCCTACTTTCGTACCGACTTGAATTAACGAGTAAATCATTAGAAGCGATGGAATCCAATATAAAACGTGTTTCACGCTCTTTGTTTTTTGAATAGAATATAGTACCACAATAGGGAAAATAATAGCTAAGATTGACCCTAGTTCATTACCTGCATAGAACCACCCTCGGGAACCAACTTTCATCCATTGATAACTACCAAAGTCTGTAGATGTCGAAATAGAAATAACCATAATAGCGTTAATGATTAATGTTGAATACACAATACTATTTCTGACTTTGTCACTAATATTTACTTTCTTTTTCAATGATTTTAAAGCTAAAATGTATGATCCTAGCATGATATATATATATAATGCCTTCGCAACAAACTTAACTTCTTCACCAAGTACAATAGGATTCTTAACTAGTTTATTATTAATAAACCCTATCCCTAAAACTACTGCTAATAGTATTAAGTAAATTAAAAACTTCCTATTTTCCTTCTCTTTTGCCTGAATTAAAATGTAAATACCACCAACAGCCATAATAAGAAATCTTACCAAAATTCCAACAGTGGCATTTGACTTTAATAAAACGATGCTAAGAGACGTTAATAAATCTAAAACAGGCTGTAAAATAATAAAAAAGAGCAAAAAATGCTCAAATCTAACCCTAGCTTGATTTGCTAACATTCCAAGACCTCCATACAAAATCTTCACATTATCTTTTAATCATAGTTTTCTACTGTTTAAACACACCTAGCAATTATAACATAACTCATATTTAAATTGAGAACTATTTTTCATGCCGAAACTAGTCAAATCCAGCATTATTAGTAACCGAAAACATTGTCCTTTAGCTATCCTTCCCTATCCCTATAAAAACTATCTAACACATATGCACTTATTTTCGACCGTACAGAAATATTTTTTTATCATTTTATACAAATGTACAAAGCGGACTTATCTTATTGTACCATCCCTCCAACTAAGCTACATCAAAAAACTATACTATTAATCTTTCCACACTTTTTCGCTTTACTTTATTGCTACTTATCAAGCATTTTCAAACGCTTTCTTTAGCTATTTCATCCATTTTTCTACATGTAGCGAAAAGTAATTGTTATTTCCAAAACTTTAGTGTATATTTTTTCTCTGGAACATCTTTAAGAGGAAGGAATTAAAGCCATGTTATTAATCGATATATTTACGTTTCTTGGCATTATCGCCGCTGCCATTTCTGGTACATTAGTTGGTTTAAAAAAAGATCTAGATTTATTTGGTGTCCTTTGTTTAGCTGTAGCTACTGCGCTCGGCGGCGGTATTATTCGTGATATTATGATTGGTAACCTGCCTCCTGTCGCATTTGTAAAACCCATTTACTTTTTCGTAAGTGTACTATCAGCATTATTCACATGTATGTTTTTCGAGCGCATTAATAAACTTCAAGTCGTTATTATGCTTTCTGATGCTGTTGGTTTAGGGGTATTTACAGCTATTGGTGCAAATGCAGCAATGTCACATCACGTTGACGCCTCGTTTTTAGTCGTTTCAATGGGAGTTATTACAGGTATTGGGGGCGGTATTTTACGTGACATTTGCGCTCAAGATATCCCGTATGTATTCCGAAAAGAGATATATGCAATTGCTTCTATTCTAGGAGCAGTTAGTTTCTTAATTACACATGCAATGGGGGCACACATATTAGCTTTCTATGTCTGTTTATTAATAACATTCGTTATTCGTGTAGTCACCGTAATATATAATGTACATTTCCCAGTTTTCTTTAAAACACATGCAAAAATTAATAAAGGCCATTAAGAGAATTCTACATAGAATTCTCTTAATTTATATGCAATTCCATATACTATAGAGTAATTGTATATAAAAATATATAATTAAATTAGAATAAAAAAATGAAAACGTTTTATAAACAGGGGGAAGAATGATGCTTGGGGTTTTTAAAAAAAATAAAACAAACACCAGTATAATTGAATTAAGCAAAGGCCAACAAATCATATTTAACGTGCCTGCTAATTCTGAACTAAAAACTCAAATGGATATGCTACATATTTCAAAGGAAGATTTACAAATTGTTAAAGTATTACAGCCATTTATTTATGAGGAAATAGATTGGATAACAGAAAAATTCTACACCAACATCACAAAACAACCTAATTTAATTGCTGTTATTGAACGCTACAGCTCTATTCCTAAATTAAAACAAACTTTAAAGACACATATTAAAGAATTGTTCAGCGGGAATATGAATGAAGATTTTATTGAACAACGTGTTAGAATTGCAAAAAGGCACGTACAAATTGGTTTACATAGAAAATGGTATACCGCTGCTTATCAAGAATTATTCCGCTCCGTCATAAAGATTTTGCAAACGAAAATTTCAACGATAGACGATTTTTCTTATTCTATAAACGTAATAAATAAATTATTCACATTAGAACAAGAACTTGTTATTGCAGCTTATGAATCCGAATATGAAAGAATCCAAAAAGAACATGAAAAAGAAAAAGAACTGACAACTATGACGATTACACATATTGCAACAGAACTAGCGGCAGTATCTGAAAAAACAAGCTCTTCTATTCAACAGTTAACATCTAAATCAGAAAGTATCGTAGGAATTGCAAAAACAGGTACATCATTAGCTACGACATCAGAAGAAAAGGCCAATAAAGGAAAAGAACAATTGAATCTGCAAAACAAACGAATGGAAAGCATCCAAACGAATATGGAAACTATCATTACTGATACTCATGAACTTCTTGATATTTCTAACAAAATTAACGAAATCATTGATATTGTAAAATCAATCGCCGAGCAAACAAATTTACTAGCATTAAATGCTGCTATTGAATCTGCACGTGCTGGCGAATTTGGTAAAGGTTTTTCAGTCGTAGCGGGAGAAATCCGAAAGTTATCAGAGCAAACGAAAGAATCAATTTCCAACGTTACAAAACTCGTTGAAAAAACTAATGAACAAATTATACACGTCTCTTCTTCCGTGGAACAAATAAGCTCTCTCGTATCTGAAGGGACAGATAGTATGCATGCGACAGATCAATATTTCCAAGAAATCGTAAAAGATATGTCTAACTCTAAAGAACAAAATAAAAAAATTGAAAATGAATTAGAGACTATCTCACAAGTAATGAAGAGTATTCAAGACGATTCCTCAACAATGGCCTTAACAGCGGATAATTTACAACTAGAACTAAACCGATAAGACAAATCGATACAAAGTGGAGATTCGTCATCTCCGCTTGCATTCATCCTTATCATCCATCTACAAAAAAAGAATCCAAAATGGATTCTTTTATTTTCTGAAAAATATTTTTTGGCAATAAAAATAACTCATATAAACACCAAAGCTTTGTAAAATAAACAAAGCTGGCATAATAATATTATAATATGCCATATCTACTCGGAAGAGCCTTAACGACACGTATCCGGTAATTAATAATACAAACAACATATATCCTTCATTTTGCTGTTTCTTAATTAGAAAATGTAATAAAGCTATGGCCATAAATAATGTCACCACTATATATATAAGCTTTTCACATTTAAAAATAATAGAATTTATTCCCTCGTCTGAAAGCTGGTTAATAACTGGTTTTAACAGTTTAAATCTTTCTACTTCCATTTCTTTTAACTCTTGATCAATGTGCTCTTTTACACTTTTATTTTTGGATGTTTTTTCTTCATTTTGACTTTTTCCAATTAAAACAGATTGAACATAAGTCTGATTAGAAATCGTATACTGTGACATTCCCATCATCTTGATACCATAGCTCACACCAAAATGAGTACTATAAAACAGAATAAGTATTCCCATCATTTTTAATAGTAATTTTTGTTTCGTTGCTGATTGAAATAATTCAATTAACAGCACATATACAACTATAAAAATAGGTAAAAATAACCCCATTGGGAAAATCATATTGCTAAGCGCAAATAAAATGGCTGAAATTACCCACATATAAGGATGGTCTAATCCCTTATATAAAAATATGTAACAAGCACAATAAAATAAAAATATTGCGAGTGATTCCGCCGTTAATACAGAACTCATAAATATATTTGGAATATATAAAGCGTAAAACATTGATGCAATACGACCACACTCTTCTCCAAAGACCATTGACGCAATGCGATAAATGAAAAATGAAGTTCCTGTACAAAATAAAATATTAAATAATTGTAAAGCGAATACCGTATCACCAAATATACGAATGATGATCGATTCATAAATAATAAAAGGTAACTGTGCTATATTTTCTATATTATTGCCAATTGCAATCTGCTTTGCAGACTCATACATAGCCTTCATATCACCTATCATTGGAACATCTACAAATAGAACTGTGATAAGTCTTACAACTATAGATATGCTCATAAGAAAAACAAGAAATTGTTTATCTGTAAAACGATATTGCAAAATTGATGCTACTAACAAAATAAGAATAACAAAAATCACTAATACAATTGTTATACTTGTTGTACTTCCTCCAAAAAATTGCTTACTTGTTTCAAAAGCCGACCAACAACTATAGACAAAAAATGCGAGCATCGCACCAATCATTATTTTACTGAAGAAAGACGAAAAATTTGTTCTTATATGATTCATATGTCCATTGCACCTCTACTTCCATTCATAACAAAACGATTCTATCATGAATAAGCACAAGGTTAATAGGGAATTTCTATGACAAATACATAGTCATTACTTTTTCACTTGCAATGTAAGCGAATCCTCTTTTACACTACATTTTATATATGATAAATTTTCTTTCAGTTACATGAATACAAATACAGAAATTTCAATAAAGTGAAACTTTAATCCACGGGGGTTTTGTTCATTCCCCACTGACTATTAGCCCGCAAATAGTGGGATAATCCTCTTTTGGAACACTTTACTTCATTAAATATCTAATATGGGTACTCCACTTACACATGTCACTCTGATTGAAAACAGAAAATAGGGGATGAATATATGGAAAAGAAATTCATGCGAGAATCAAAAGCAATTAAAACAACACGTGTTTTTCCTAACGATTTAAATAATCACCAAACACTTTTCGGGGGGAAATTATTAGCAGAAATTGATAGTATAGCTTCAATTGCAGCTGCGAGACACAGCCGCAAACATTGCGTAACAGCATCTATCGATTCCGTTGATTTTTTAACTCCAATTCACCAAGCAGATTCTGTTTGTTATGAAGCATTCGTATGTTATACAGGAAAATCTTCAATGGAAGTTTTCGTAAAAGTAATTGCAGAGGATCTACTAGCAGGCGAGCGTAGAATGGCCGCAACGTGTTTCATTACATTTGTCGCATTAAAAGACGGAAAACCTTCATCTGTACCACAAGTAATTCCTGAAACAGAGGAAGAACATTGGCTACATACAACTGGTTCAGAGCGTGCCGAAAATAGAAAAAAAGGACGTTTAAAAAGTAAAGAAATGGCTGAAGTGTTAACTTTAAGTAAGCCTTGGAATATGTAACATTAGGATTTTATCTTATACATGCACAGGTTTTTTCTTCCTTGCATGTATTTTTTATTATAATAAAGTGTTAAGCCTTAGCATTTTTATTCTATGCCTGTTCCCTAAAATCACCCATCAGCTTTTCCTTTATTTTGTTATACTATTAATGGTATATTAAATAATGTTCGTTTAAAAATAACCATAATACGATTAAGTATATAAGGGATGGTGCGGTAATGTCTATTGAGGTACCAATTTCAATACCAAAAACGTTAATTATTATTCCAGCGTATAACGAGGAAGAAGCAATTGCAGATACATTAACAAGATTATTAGAACTAAAACAGCATTTTACAGCATTAAGCATTTGCGTTATTAATGATGGATCAAAAGATAAAACAGCTCAAATCGTAAAAGATTTCCCTGTTCATCTTGTTAATTTACCATATAATCTAGGTATCGGTTCAGCTGTACAAACTGGATATAAATACGCTTATGAGAACGGATATGATATTGCGATTCAGTTCGATGCTGATGGACAACATAATCCTGATGATTTATACAAAATCATACAGCCTATTGCCGAGGATCAATGCGATATGGTGCTTGGTTCACGTTTTACAGAAAAAACAGCATATAAAGGTAGTATTTCCCGAAGAATCGGTATTTTTTATTTTACCGCTCTATTGAAAGTACTAACAAAACAAACATTTATGGATCCAACTTCTGGGTATCGTGCTATCAATCGAGAAGTAATTAAGATTTTTGCACACAATTATCCAAAAGATTATCCGGAGCCAGAAGTCCTTATTCATTTAAAAAAGAAAAAACTCCGCATTAATGAAATATCTGTAAATATGCAAGAGCGACAAGGTGGACAATCTTCCATCACTCCCCTTAAATCTGCATATTACATGGTGAAGGTAAGTCTTGCTATATTGATGCAAAAAATCGTGAAAGGTTGATAATAAATGCATATAATTACCTTTTCATTTATCTTTATTTTATTACTATTCTTCTTAATTATTAATTCCATTCGTCGTGGGACTTTAGAAACAAAATATGCTATTTTATGGATTTTCGTTTGTGTTGCAATGGCTATTTTAAGTTCTACGGATAAAATTATAAATTGGATTGGAAAACTATTAAAAGTAGAATATCCTCCGTCCATTTTATTCTTATTCGGACTATTATTCTGTTTTATCTTAATTTTTGACCTGACGAGAAAAATCTCCAAATTACACCATCAACTTGTAACATTAACGCAAGATTATGCATTATTAAAACAAAAATTAAAGATAACAGATAAAGAATAACTTCCTAACTAAATACTAATATATAAAAGCTCCTGAATTTTGCTTGAAAAATTCAGGAGCTTTTATCATTTCAAATTATTTCTTTCTAATTATAAGAGATACCACAATAGAAAGTTGATTTACAAAGTTTATATGCGTTAAACTTATACAGATGTTCTTGTAGTCTTCTTCCTTTCAAAAGGCTTGTATATATGGTACAAAACATAAAAAATTTGAGGAGATAAAAACTCTATGATGGAACAAAAACAACTCGTTTCCGTTGTCATACCTCTGTATAATACGGAAAAATATATTGAAGAAACGATGCAATCAATACTAGATCAAACATATAAAAACATTGAAATTGTAATTGTAGATGATGGAAGCAAAGATCAATCACCTTCTATCGTAAAAAATCTTGTACAAAAGTACCCAGGACAAATAAAATACGTCCCTCAAGAAAATCAAGGTGTTTCTGTTGCTCGTAATACAGGAATTGAAAATGCTAGCGGAGAATATGTTGCTTTTCTTGATAGTGATGATTTATGGAATCCAACAAAAATCGAAAAACAAGTTGAAAGCATGCATAAAAACAACATGAACGCTTGTTATTGTGGCTATATGAACTTTTACGAAGAGACTGGTGAAAAAATTGAGCACACGACAAACTTTATTAAAGGTGATATGACAAAAGCTTTCTTAACGCATCAAGTTGTTGCTCAGACGAGCACTTGGATTTTCAAAAGATCTATCGTGATGGATCATAATATTCGTTTCACACCAGGATGTAGCTGGGGAGAAGACTTAGAATTTCTATTTAAATTAATGAGCGTTACAAATGTATGCTATGTAGATGAATATTTAACATATTATCGAATCTTATCAGAAGGAAATCTTTCTTCAAAGTATAAAGATTATGAATTAAAAACAGCAAAAGAATTAGAAGTGTTTAATCGAATGAAAGATTGGGTTCATAATAAATCAAAAGACTTAATCGTGAATGATTCTACAGAACTTATTGAAATCCTTGAAACTTATCTATTCCCATATACAGTCATTAACAATGCTTGTATATACATTAAAGGAAGCTCTAAGTTAGATAAATCACAAGTTCAATTAATCAAGGGCGATATAAATAAATATTGTCGCAAAATTTATTCAAAAAATGGAAAACGAAGCAAAAAGCTATACGCGATGCTTTGGTTTGTACGAATAAAGTTTATATTTTCTTAAATAAAGAATACGCTTTTAAACATACTTTCCATAAACAAATCAAATTTACAAATAGGACGAAGTGCGTCCTGAAAAATAGAAAGGTCTTGTTCCATGAAAACAAATAAAATCCTTAAAAACGCCTCCTACCTATTTGTAGGAAATATTACTGTTCGATTTGTACTTGCTATTGCGACGATTTTCTTTGCAAGATATGTTTCACCAAAGGATTATGGGATGTTTACAACTGCATTAGCAGTTTCCGCTGTTATTTGTTATTTTACAGATGCAGGTTTGACACATACGTTTATGCGTGAAGGAACGAGAAGCAACGCTAACATTAGCGTACTAATTAGTAGTTATTTACGTATTCGTTTAGTATTAGCTATCGTAATTTCTGTGCTCTTCGCTATTTTCGCTCAGTTCTTCTATCCCGATGCTTACTTACGTGCGATGGTATATTGGGTTGTACTGCCGACAATGTTTGGAGCCACTTTACAAGGTGTTGGGATGGCTTACTTCCAAGTAACAGAACGCATGCAATTTACAGCGATTATTTCTGTAATACAAGGTGTAACAGCCGCAGCTGCTCTTCTACTAGGAATGTCCTTTAAATGGTCACTTATGATGGTTGCTGCCATGTACGGGATATCTAGTCTTGTAACAGGACTTATCGCCTTTATAATGGTAATTCGCCATACAACAGTTCATAAGGGCTGGGATAAAGGCATTTTAGATCAATTGCTCATTTTCACAATCAATGGCATTATCATTATGCTCTTACCACAGTTAGGGCCTATTATATTAGAAAAAGTCTCAACATATGAGCAAGTTGGATTCTTTGGCGCTGCATCGAAAATACCTGCTGTACTTTATCAAATACCGGGCGTAATTGCAGCAGCCTTTTATCCAAAGTTATTTGCTTTTGGAAATGAAAAGAATATTGATGAACATAGAAAACTATCTCAGTTCGAATTAAAACTTATGTCTTTCTTAGGAATGGGAATTTCCATCCCATTTATCGCCGATCCAAGTTTTTGGATTGTTACTTTATTAGGTGAACAATATGCACCAGCCGGTGATGCTCTTGCAATTTTAGCCTTTATGGTTATTTTACAATCTATCAACTATCCACTTGCTGATAATTTAACAACTATTGGTCAACAGTGGAAGCGTGCGACAACGATGGGAATTGGATTAGCTGTCGCTATCGTAAGTTACATCGTATTAGGCAGCCAATTTGGAATGATGGGAGCTGCGGTCGCTGCTATCATTACTGAGGTTACTTTATTAATCGGATTTACTTTATTCGTTCGTAAAGGATTTACATTACTATTCAAAGGGATTGTATTTAATACACTAGCATTTATAATCAGTTACGCCCTATACCGCACAGTATTAATTAACTTACCACCACTGGTAGCTCTAACACTTACTGGTATATTGTACGGTATTATTGGCCTTGCAATTGATCCACAAATACGCGGGTTGATTTTAGGATTTGTAAATAAAAAATTAGTTCGTAAAAACGCTTAAAAGCCAAAAGCTTTTCCTATTAAGAATGGAAAAGCTTTTGGCTTTTTATATACCATCATTTACAGAACATAAATTCTGAAGACTGCACTTCATTATTCTCGAATTTTCAGTGGTTAAAAATGCTATATATTCCATGTCAAATTGACTTACTTTCTGAGAATGCTTTATACTAAATTACAAGTAAACTATGAAACTCAATGCTTGTAAAATATATATGATACAACAAAAATATATATTTTTTATGCTAAAACTAAAAAACACACCTTCATAATTGGTGTGTTTTTATATGTAACAACTTTCGAAGGAGGATTATAAATTTTTATGAGCATAAAGCCGAACAATAAGATTTTCTCAAAGAAAACTATAATGATTATTCCGATATTATTATTGTGTGCTTTTGCTTTTCATTATTTCTTTTTAACATCTAATCAAATCTTTTCTGGTACAGGTGATGCATTAAGCCAATTTGGTTTCTTTACATTTCTCCTGCAACATGCCTTTAAAGATGGTAATCTTTTTTGGTCTTTTGATTATGGATTAGGTGGAGATTTATTTGGAGAGTTTAGTTATTATTACAGTACAGCGCCGTTCTTCTGGATTACGCTGTTACTTCCTAAATTAAATATTGAACAAATCTATGATATGAAATTATACATGAGTATTTTAAAAAACTTTTTAGCTATGTTATTCATGTATGGTTCTTTACGTTATCATAATAAAACAATCTTCTCATCTTTTATTGCTGCTATTATGTATGGTGGATGTATTACTTTTATGCGCCATTCATTACTTTGGGATTTCATGGCTGATGCCATCGTATTTTTACCATTAGTAATATGGGGACTTGATAAATATATTATAGAAAAGAAACGTGGACTTTTCTTAGTAGCTGCTACTTTAATGTTAGCATCGAACTTTTATTTTGCTTTTATCACAAGTATTTTCATTTTCATTTACGCATTTTTCCAATACTTTGCCACACAGCAAAATAAAACAATCGTCTCTTTTCTAACCTATTATATTAAAATTGGATTATTATACGGTCTATCACTTGGCTTGGCTGCAGTTTGCTTTATTCCATCAGTCAATGCGGTATTTAGTGCGGATCGGTTAACGAAGAAATTTGATATACCTTTATTCTTTGAAGATACATTTTATAAAGATCTAATGGAAACTATCTTCTTCGTATATGATGCTGAAAATCATCAATTAGCTTTACCAGCTTTAATTTTATTCCTAATCATATTTGGAATGTTTATACGTGATAAACTTGTTAAAAATAAAGTATTCTTTACATTTTTCATGTTCATTCTGTTTATGCTTCCGTATACATACTCTGTATTTAATGGTTTCTCAGCAATGCAATATAGATGGCTTTATTTATTTGTATTTGTAATTGCTCAAACTATAGCATACATCTTAGATTGGATGATTGTTCATAAGAAAGAACATAAATTACCTTATATAATGAGTTCATTAGTATCAATAGGATTATTCATTTATGCATTTTATAGAAAAGTAAATATAAATGTAAGTGATAAACCTTTACAGGTAGTTGACAATATTTTAATCGGAACTATCGTTCTTTCTCTCATTACAGTATGTTTATGGCGTTATCTTTCTAAACCTTTCATACAATTTTTAGTTGTAGTGAACGTACTCGTTAGTACAATTTCCATGAATTACATGTATGCTAATAATATACTTAGTACCGCTTTCGGACAAAGCAATGCTACAAAAGAAGCTTTACATGTATCTGGCTATGATAACAAAGATGAGATTGCTGCCATTCGTTATATACAAGAATATGATAAGGACTTTTATCGTATTCTTAACCCAGGTAGCGCCCATAACACACCAATGTTACAAGGTTATCATGGTACAAGTACGTACCAAAGCTTGATTAATTATTATGTTCATGACTTTATGAAAAATAAATACAACGTATTCCAAGGGTTCGACACTCCTTCGATGTTCTTCCAAGTTGATAGTCGACTACTACTTGAAAATATGTTAGGTGTAAAATATCGTGTACTAAGCGCTGATACAGATCAAAAAAATATCCCATATGGATATAAACTATTAAAACAAGTAGGACCATATAATATTTACAAAAATGACTATGCTTTACCGTTAGGGTATGTATATGATTCTAGTATAAGTGAAGAAGAATTTTCTAAATTAAACTTCGCTCAGCGTGACCAATTATTATTACATGCTGTAGTCGTTAATAATGGAAAAGACTTTTCATTAACTCATTTTGATAAAAAGAACCTTAATTCAAAAGCGGTATCTATCAATATGGAAAAAGTACAACTAGAAAATATGGAAAAAGAGAATAATAAACTCATTGTCCACGGCAATGGAAATATGATTGTACCTATAAATTATCCTAATACTCCTGGAGATTTAATTGTAGAATTAAAGATAAAAAATAAAGGTTCATTCCATGCAGTAGTTAACGGGAAAGATATGGGGAAAGGTGAAGACACTGGTGCATACTCATATCCTTTAGAAAGATTTGTTTATAATTTAGGTAAAGACGATCGCCCAGACCAACTAACTATTTCTATTGATGCGCCAGGTGAATACGAACTTGAAGACTTACAAGCAAATATCGTAAATTACGAAGGTGTACAAAAAGAAACAAAAAAACTAACTGAAAATAGACTTCAAAATATTTATTATAAAAACAACTATTTAAAAGGTGAAATCAACTCAAAAAAAGATGGATTACTATATTTATCTGTTCCATATAGTAAAGGTTGGACTATAAAAGTTGATGGAAAAGAAACAGAATTCACGAAAGCAAATTCTGCCTTTATTGGCGTACCAATTACAAAAGGAGCACATGTAATCGAAATGACTTATGTTACACCTTACTTTAAATTAGGTATGATTATATCAATTATTTCACTAATTATTTGTGTAGCCTTACTAGTTTTTACAAATCAAAAAGGACGCCGAAAATTGCCTTTTAAAAAGCAGCAATGAGCACTCAATAAATCATGAAGCTATCCAAAGCGGATAGCTTCATAAAAAATATTAAATAACGTTTTAACCATTATAAACAAGGAGGGTCAAAAATGACTCTTTCAATAGTCGTACCATGCTACAATGAAGAAAAGATGCTTCGAGCCTTTTATTCAGAGACTTCTCTAGAAATTCATAAATTAACTACCGATTATGAATTTGTTTTTGTAAATGATGGTAGTAAAGATGATACATTAAATATTCTACGTGATTTGGCAAATTCAGATGCAGCTGTTCATTATATATCATTTAGTCGGAATTTCGGCAAAGAAGCCGCTATGTTAGCTGGTTTAAAATACGCTACAGGTGATGCAGTTGTTATTATGGACGCCGATTTGCAACATCCTCCTACACTAATAAAAGAAATGTTAGAAGGATATAACGAAGGTTACGACCAAGTTATTGCAAAAAGAACAAGAACAGGTGATTCACCCGTTCGCTCTTTCGTTTCTCGTCTATACTATAAAGTGATGAATAAGTTTGTAGATATTGAACTAGTAGACGGCATTGGAGATTTTAGACTTTTAAGTAGAAGAGCTGTTGATTCTCTATTATCTTTAAGCGAATACAATCGCTTCTCAAAAGGTTTATTCTCCTGGATTGGATTTAATGAACTAATTATTGGATATGAAAATGTATTACGTTCTGATGGAGAAAGTAAGTGGACTTTTTCTAAATTGTTAAATTACGGAATAGATGGTGTTATCTCATTCAATAATAAACCATTAAGACTATCTATATATCTTGGATTATTAACAACTATTTTAGGGATTTTATACGTAATTACTACATTTATTCAAATTATTGTTGGTGGTGTTGAAGTCCCAGGATACTTCACTTTAATTTCCGCTATATTATTTATTGGTGGTATTCAACTCATTTTCCTAGGTGTTATGGGTGAATACATCGGTCGCATTTATTATGAAACAAAACGTAGACCACATTTTATTGTAGCTGAAAAGAAAGTTAGTGAAGTCAAACAAAAAGCATAATAAAAAAGTTACTTCTACCTACAGAAGTAACTTTTTTTATACTAATATTTACACACCTTTATGTTGCATAGATATAATCGTTTCTTTTAGCCCATTATAATAAGAAGTTTTTGGTATATTCCCAATATACCTCTCATATTTCTCTCCGCTTAATACAACAGGATTTTCTGTCAAATATAGCATTTCCACAAATTCTTTCATCTGCTTATCAAATAGTCCCATTAAATTTATCATACCTTTTTTTACTGTCATTACTGGTTTTGTATATCCCGTTAATTCTTGTATATGTTGAATCATCTCTTCACCTGTAATGACACCATAACCCGGTATGTTCCAATTTTGTCCATAGGCCTCATCACGTAAAGCTAATTCAACCATTGCTTTTGCACCGTCTGGTGTGAAAATATATTCACGAGCAATCTTTTTATCTCCAACAAAGCTTGATAACTTATTTGCAAGTACACCTTTTAAAGTATGATGAACAAGCGTACTTTCTGCATTTGGACCATAAAAATCAGGAAAATGTGCAATAAACATTTGTACACGAGCCTGTTTTGCCATCATTTCTAGCTGTAACCGAATTTTCCCTTTCTTCGTATGTGGTGCCTTTTTAACTTCTTCCACTACAAGTTCTTCCCCTTGCCTCCCATACGCATAAATATTATCAACTATCCCTAACTTACTGTCGTAATACATTGCTACTTCTAATATATTTTTTAATAATTTTGGTTGCTTCTTCTCCCAATCTGAATATGGAATGTTTACAGCATGAAATATAATATCAACGCCTTTCGCGGCTTCCATTATATCCTCCTGTATAAATACATCTCCCGCTACAACTTTCACATTTTCTTCTCCAGAAAATAATATCTCTAATTTCTCTTTATTCCTCGCAAAGGCCACTACATGAATTCCTCTGCTACATAATTCTTTTACAATTGCATACCCCATTGATCCAGATGCTCCTAGCACTAAAGCTTTTTTCATTATATATCCCCCCTAAATTAATTAACCGCTGTTCAATTAATATTAAAAAGAAAATCACTTACATAAGAAGTGATTTTGAAATAAACTCCACGTGTACTTTAGCTAATCCTTTTACTTCTTCAAATGTTTGATCATTCCCACAATAGTGTGCCACAAACCCATGTAATGATAGAAAAACAGACCATATTGTCATTACATTTACCTTCTCATTACACAAAGAAGATACAACAGTAGCAAATTTTTCGTAACTAACATTTGGGCCATCTGCTAAACATTCTTTTAACTCATCATCTCTAATTAAAAACATGATTTCATAATGACTTTGATTTTGCAAACCAAATTCAATAAAACCAAATAAAACAGCTTTCAATTGTTCCTCTTGTGGTAAATTTTGATCATTAATCTCATCTAATTTTTGATTTAGCAATTGAAAATCTTGCTCTACCATCGCATAGAAAAGCTCTGCTTTATTTTTAAAATGATAATAGATGGCACCATGGCTATATCCTAGTTCTGTTGCAATTTTACGCATTGAAGTATGCTGATAACCTAATTTTATAAATAAGTCTCTTGCTACATTCATAATCATTTCTCTCGTTAATTCTTGTTTAACTGCCCTTCTTGGCGACATTTTTCATACCTCACAATTTAATTGACCACTGTTCAATTAACATTATAACCTTTTCCCAAAAAAATACAATTAGTTTCTTACAAAAAGATACATTTTGAAAGGATAGCATTATACTCAATAATTTAGTATCATGATTCAAGGTACTATTTCAAGTTGGACGGAGGATACTATGAGCTTATTAACAGTAGAAAAACTAGGCCATACATTTGGCGATCGCACATTATTTAAAGATGTATCCATGCGTTTACTAGCAGGAGAACATGTCGGATTAGTCGGTGCAAACGGTGTTGGTAAATCAACATTTATGAATATTATTACTGGTCAACTTATCCATGATGAAGGCCGTGTAGAATGGACACCTGGTACAAATTACAGTTACTTAGACCAGCATACAATTTTAACACCTGGTCGCACAATTCGTGATGTATTAGCTGACGCGTTTTTACCTTTATTTGAAAAAGAAAAAGCTTTAAATGAAGTTGCAGAAAAAATGGGAACGGCAACACCGGAAGAATTAGAGGACCTTCTTGAGCAGATGGCAGAAATCCAAGATGCTCTCGAAGCAGGTGGTTTCTATTTACTAGATATGAAAATCGAAGAGGCAGCAAGAGGTCTTGGAATTGATGCAATCGGTTTAGATCGTGATGTTTCAGCACTAAGTGGTGGACAACGTACAAAAGTATTACTTGCAAAGCTATTACTTGAGCAACCAGAAGTGTTATTACTCGATGAGCCTACTAACTATTTAGACGTTGAACATATTCATTGGTTAACTAATTATTTAAAAGAATATCCACATGCATTCTTATTAATTTCTCATGATACGGAATTTATGAACAAATGCGTTGATGTTATTTTCCATCTAGAATTTACAAAAATGACGCGCTATACAGCGACATACGAAAAATTCCTAGAGTTAGCCGAAATTAATAAAAATCAACATATAAATGCTTATGAAAAACAGAAAGAGTTTATTAAAAAGCAGGAAGACTTTATTGCAAAGAACAAAGCTCGTTATTCAACGACAGGTCGTGCAAAAAGTCGTCAAAAACAACTTGATCGCATGGAGCGTATTGATCGTCCTGAAACAGCAATTAAGCCAGAGTTCTCATTTAAAGAGTGTCGTGCAAGTAGCCGTTTCGTCTTTGAAGGTGAAGATGTAGAAATCGGATATACACATCCGTTATTACCAAAACTAACAATGACAATTGAACGCGGTGAAAAAATTGCCATCGTTGGTTGTAATGGTGTTGGTAAATCAACATTACTAAAAACGATTTTAGGAAAAATTAAACCTTTAAGCGGTAAAACAAGTCTTGGTGACTTCTTAGAGCCTGCATACTTCGAGCAAGAAGTAAAAGCTGATAATATAACACCAATTGATGACGTTTGGAACACATTCCCTAGCATGGACCAACATCAAGTTCGTGCAATGTTAGCGAAATGCGGATTAAAAAATGAGCATATCTCTCGCCCGCTAAATCAATTAAGTGGTGGCGAACAAGCAAAAGTTCGTTTATGTAAGTTAATGGGTGAAGAAAGTAACTGGATCCTATTTGATGAGCCAACAAACCATCTTGATGTTACAGCAAAGGAAGAACTTCAAAAAGCTCTGAAGGCATATAAAGGGACAATCCTTCTTGTATGTCACGAACCAGAATTTTATGAAGGCTGGATTACAAAAACTTGGAATGTTGAAGAATGGTCACAAAATAATTCTTAATTATAATAGAAAATCCTTGCGTTCTATATGCAAGGATTTTTTATATTATAGTATGCCGTAAGCCTCAATCGAAACTCATTTAAACTAGGATATACCGCTAAATTAGCAAGCATACCTCTAATGACTGGAATTCTTGGATTTTGCAATCTCATTTCTGCTTCTAAAACATCTAAAGTTACAAGTAACTCATCATTTTCTAATTGATCAGCTAATGTTCGTTTAAATACAATAATTTCACTTAGAAAATGTTCCTTCACCTGTTCCTTAATAAGCTCGGAACTACAAAGAAATTCTCCTAGTCTCTCTTCATGTAGGACAGGTTCCTCCGAAGATTCTAGAAGCCCCTCTACTAAATTGTCTATCCTTTTTAAAATAAAAGCTGAGACATAGGACAAATCAATTTCTGGTGCATTTAAAATAATTAATTCTAAATACCCACGGCATATCCCTTCCACCATAATTACTAGATCTAACAAGTATGGAATAACCTTTTCACCATAAATGAACAGTAAGCTATTCCGATAAAATGCATGAGACTCTAATTTCATCCTCATCATAAACTCTTCTACTTCTTTATTAAACGGAATTGCATTTTCTCTTGCATGCATAATAATAAATTCTTTATGTTTTTGCACATCAGTAAACTGACAATATAATTGTTTTTCAAATTTTTCACGTGGTAATAAAGATTCTTTTTCAATATCCAGCATTTTCTTCTGAATCTTGTCATAATAATATCGAAGTGTGGCCAATAATAACTCGTCTTTTGATTTGAAATATAAATAAAAAGCTCCTTTTGATATACCACATGCGGTTACGATTTCTTGTACTGACGTTGCATTTACACCCTTAGTTGCAAATAACCTCATAGCCATCTCTATAATTAAGCGCTCTTTTTCTTTCATATTCTCTCTCCTAAATTTAATCTCGCATCTTATGTAAATTCAAACTTGATTTTATTCCACATTAACTGAAAATAAAACTCCCCATCTAAAATTTAATGGAGTAAATGGTTTATATAGAAGCCTTTCCATCTATAAAATCCGGTTAGTAAAAGCCAATGATCAGAAAAAGAATAGGAAACCGACTACTTACAGTTTGATTTTATTATACCATCTCTTTTCATTGACGACTGACCAATCGGTCAGTTATATTATGTATTAGACTGACCGATTGGTCAATATAATAAAAAGGGAGCGCAAACATGAACAAAATCATCAATTTCACGTTAAAAAATAAGTTCGCAGTTTGGCTACTAACCATTATTGTTACTATTGCGGGTATTTATTCTGGACTCAATATGAAGCTGGAAACAATTCCTGATATTACAACACCGATTGTAACAGTAACCACGGTTTATCCTGGTGCTACACCAGAAGAAGTAGCTGATAAAATTTCAAAACCAATGGAAGAGCAACTCCAAAATTTAAGCGGTGTAAACGTTGTTAGTTCATCATCTTATCAAAACGCATCTTCTATTCAGGTAGAATATGATTTTGATAAAAATATGGAAAAAGCCGAAACGGAAATTAAAGAATCGCTCGCAAACGTGAAACTGCCAGAAGGTGTGAAAGACCCGAAAGTCTCACGAGTAAACTTTAATGCCTTTCCTGTTATTTCATTAAGCGTAGCGAGTAAAAATGAATCTTTAGCTGCCTTAACAGAAAATGTAGAAAAAAATGTTGTTCCTGGATTAAAAGGACTTGATGGTGTCGCATCTGTTCAAATCGCAGGTCAACAAGTAGACGAAGTACAGCTTGTCTTCAAAAAAGATAAGATGAAAGAATTAGGTTTAAGTGAAGATACTGTAAAAAATATGGTTAAAGGTTCGGACGTATCGTTACCACTTGGCTTATATACATTTAAAGATACGGAAAAATCAGTTGTTGTCGATGGTAACATTACAACAATTAAAGCATTAAAAGAATTAAAAATTCCAGCTATCCCTTCATCACCGAATGGTCAAGGTAGCCAAAACGCTGGTGCTGGAACACAAGCACCACAGATGAATCCGGCCGCTATGAATGGCATACCAACGGTTACATTAGAAGAGATTGCTGATATTAAAGAAGTTGGAAAAGCGGAATCCATTTCTCGAACGAATGGAAAAGAAGCAATCGGTATTCAAATTGTGAAGGCTGCTGATGCGAATACAGTTGATGTTGTAAATGCAGTTAAAGATAAAGTAAAAGACCTTGAGAAAAAATATAAAGACTTAGAGATTATTTCAACATTCGATCAAGGTGCGCCTATTGAAAAATCAGTCGAAACAATGCTTAGCAAAGCTATTTTCGGTGCTATCTTTGCGATTGTTATTATTATGTTGTTCCTGCGAAACATTCGAACAACACTAATCTCTGTCGTTTCTATACCACTTTCTTTATTAATTGCAGTTTTAGTAATAAAACAAATGGATATTACCCTTAACATTATGACACTTGGAGCAATGACAGTTGCTATTGGACGCGTTGTTGATGACTCAATTGTTGTTATTGAAAATATTTACCGACGTATGTCTTTATCAGAAGAGAAATTACGTGGGAAAGATTTAATTCGTGAAGCTACGAAAGAAATGTTTATCCCGATTATGTCTTCTACAATTGTAACAATCGCTGTATTCTTACCTCTTGGGCTTGTAAAGGGTATGATTGGTGAAATGTTCTTACCATTTGCTTTAACAATTGTTTTTGCCCTACTTGCTTCCTTACTTGTGGCAGTTACAATTGTGCCGATGCTAGCACATTCCTTATTTAAGAAGGAAAGCATGAGAGAAAAAGAAGTACATCATGAGGAAAAACCAAGCAAATTAGCAAACGGCTATAAACGTATACTTGAATGGGCGTTAAACCATAAAATTATTACATCAAGTATCACAGTCCTCCTATTAGTAGGCAGCCTTGCACTTGTACCAATCATCGGTGTCAGTTTCTTACCATCTGAAGAAGAAAAAATGATTATCGCAACGTACAAACCTGAGCCAGGTCAAACGTTAGACGACGTTGAAAAAATTGCAACGAAAGCTGAAAAGCATTTCCAAGATAAAAAAGACGTCAAAACGATTCAATTCTCATTAGGCGGCGAAAACCCAATGAGCCCTGGTCAAACAAATCAAGCGATGTTCTTCGTTCAATATGATGACGATACGAAAAACTTTGAAAAAGAGAAAGAACAAGTCGTTAAAGATTTACAAAAGATGTCTGGAAAAGGTGAATGGAAAAACCAAGATTTCGGAGCAGGTGGCGGTAGTAACGAAATTAAGCTATACGTTTATGGAGATAGCTCTGAAGAAATTAAGCCTGTCGTGAAAGACATTCAAAATATCATGAAGAAAAATAAAGATTTAAAAGACATAGACTCTAGTGTTGCAAAAACATATGCAGAATATACTTTAGTCGCTGATCAAGAAAAGTTAAGTAAAATGGGGCTAACTGCTGCTCAAATTGGAATGGGACTTTCTAATCAACATGATCGCCCTGTTCTTACAACAATTAAAAAAGATAATAAAGATATAAATGTATATGTAGAAACTGAAAAACAAAACTATGAAACGATCGATGACTTAACAAATCGTAAAATTACAACACCACTTGGTAATGAAGTTGCTGTTAAAGATGTTATGACTGTAAAAGAAGGTGAAACTTCTAACACAGTAACACATCGTGATGGCCGTGTTTATGCGGAAGTTAGTGCAAAACTAACATCTGATGACGTTTCAAAAGCATCTGCCGCTGTTCAAAAAGAAGTAGATAAAATGGATCTTCCTTCTGGTATAGATGTTTCTATGGGTGGTGTTACACAAGATATTCAAGAATCATTCAAACAACTTGGCTTAGCGATGTTAGCTGCGATTGCCATTGTATACTTCGTTCTTGTTGTTACATTTGGCGGTGCCCTTGCACCATTCGCAATTTTATTCTCGCTACCATTCACAATCATTGGTGCACTCGTTGCCTTATTAATCTCTGGCGAAACGTTAAGCGTATCTGCGATGATTGGGGCTCTTATGCTAATTGGTATCGTTGTAACGAACGCAATCGTGCTCATTGACCGTGTTATTCATAAAGAAAATGACGGCCTATCAACACGTGAAGCATTATTAGAAGCTGGTACAACACGCCTGCGTCCTATCTTAATGACTGCAATTGCAACAATCGGGGCTCTTATCCCGCTTGCATTAGGATTTGAAGGTAGCGGCTTAATTTCTAAAGGACTTGGCGTAACAGTAATTGGTGGATTAACAAGTTCAACGTTATTAACACTTCTTATTGTTCCAATCGTTTATGAAGCATTAAGCAAATTTAAAAAGAAAAAAGTAAAATAAAAAAATAACCTCGCTGACTGCGAGGTTATTTTTTATTCCCAAACAAGATTAGGAAATCACCATATCCTTCTTTTTCTAAATCTTCTTTTTGAATAAAGCGTAGCGCTGCCGAATTAATACAATAACGAAGGCCGTTTTGTCCTGGGCCGTCTGGAAATACATGCCCAAGATGTGAATCTCCTTCTTTACTTCTCACTTCCGTACGCGTCATATTATGGCTAACATCCATTTTTTCTTTCACACTAGCTGACATAACTGGTTTCGTAAAACTCGGCCATCCACAGCCGCTATCGAACTTATCGAAAGAAGTAAATAATGGTTCCCCCGAAACAATATCTACATAAAGCCCTTCTTCTTTATGATTCCAATACTCATTTTGAAAAGGCGGTTCTGTCCCATTTTCCTGTGTTACATAAAACTGCATCTCGTTTAATCTTTCTTTTAAATGAGCATTATTCTTTGGCCAATGTTGTTTAATAAAAGCATCTCGACCTGAGCCTTTACGATATAACTCATAGCGAAATGTATTCTTCTTATAATATCCTTGGTGATATTCTTCAGCTGGATAAAACGTAGCAGCTGGCAATATTTTTGTCGCAATTGGCTTCGAAAAATTCCCACTTTTCTCGAGCTCTTCTTTTGAAGCCTCTGCCTTTTTATGTTGTTCTTCATTATGATAAAAAATCACCGTTTCATAAGACTGTCCACGGTCGTGGAATTGTCCCCCTATATCAGTCGGGTCAATTTGTCTCCAATATATATTTAACAACTCTTCATACGGCATTTTATTTGCATCAAATGTAATTTGTACTGCTTCATAATGCCCAGTTGTTTCCGAGCACACTTCTTTATACGTTGGATCCTCTTTATGGCCACCTGTATAGCCTGAAACAACCTGTATAATCCCTTCCATCTCTTCAAATGGCGAAACCATACACCAGAAACACCCTCCGGCAAACGTAGCTAACCCTATCTTTTCATTTACAGCCATTATTTCACCCCTATTCTATCTTCTCCTTACAGTATGGCATAAGGAACGTCATGTTATAAAAGAAAAAGCATCGAACATCGATGCTTTTTCTTTACTTCACTTTATTTTTTTCCAACGTCCTTCTCCATTTCATCACTTGTCACATCTAAGACATCTAATAAGAAAATGAAGATTGGAATACCGATAATAAGTCCCCACACACCTAAGAAATGCTCAGAGAAAATTAATATCATAAATGTGTAGAAGATTGGTAAGTTTGTTTTTTGAGACATAAACTTCGGATTTAATACATAACTCTCAAGTGCATGAATTACTGTTACGATAACTACAATATAAACGACATACATAATACCGCCAATATTGTAAGCAATCATACAGAGTGGGAATAACGAGATAATAACACCCGCCACTGGAATTAAACCAAGCAAGAAAATCATTAACGCTAAACCTAGTAATTGCGGGAATCCTAATATCCATAATGCAATAACAGATAAAACACAGTTAACAATTGCAATTAAAAATTGTGCTTCGATTACTTTTCCAAATGAACGTGCAAATTTCTTTCCGAAATACTCTATTTCGTTATAGAAAATTGCAAGTCGGCTTTCTTTAAATTTTGAAGTAAAAGCAACGATACGTGCTTTTTCAAGTAAGAAAAATAAGCTTAAAATTACAGAAAGTAAAACTTGAAGGCCAAATTTCCCAACATTCGTAATAGATTTATACAAAATGTCTACGCCTTGCCCCACATATTTAGAAAGCTCCATATGATTAACAGCATTAACTGCATACTTAATTAATTCACTATCAGGTGGATTTCTTAAAAATACATTAAATTGATAAATCAATTGTGAAATTTGTATTGTTAATACCGGTAAATATTTAAATAGCGTAATGGCAATTCCTGCCACTAACATTACATATAAAAGCGCTATAATAATTTTTCGATTAATTGGCATGAAATGATCTAATTTACGAGAAATAAACTTTTGGAATCGATCCATTAAATACGTCAACATAAACGTAATTAAAATTAAATTTAACATACTTTGCATCCCATACAATATGAGAGCAAGTAATACTAATACGATTAACCTCTGAAATCCTTTGCTTTGAAACAGGTTTTTTATTTGCATAATCGACGAGTACTCTCTCCTGTCCTATAAAGTAAAACGTTAACAAGTAGATCTCTCTCTATTCTCTACTTATAATTATCCTTTAATATTAAAGCCATTGCGAGCAATTTATATTCAACCCTAACCACCCGTTAATTGTGCTATATATTATGTTACTTCTTATTTTACAATACAATGACCTATTTCAGAACGCATTATACGTAGTATTAATGAAGATTTAAGGAAACTTTTATCCTTCAATAGGTCTTACCACTACTGTAACATAAAAAGCAAGCTATCAGTAGAAATCCGTCCTACAAATAACTTGCTTTTATATTTTTTTTAGTAAGTTTTATCATCCAATAAACGGCATGAACATTGGAATAACCACCACCGTTACGACACCAACCACTGTCACAGCGATACTGGCCATAGCTGCTTCTACTTCACCCATTTCGATACCTACTGCAACCCCTAACGCATGTCCTGCTGTTCCAAGCGCTAAACCTTTAGCAATCGGGTGTTTCACTCTAAATGTTTTTAAGAATAACGCACCTAATGCGTATACGATAACAGCATTAAAAATAACTGCAAATGATGTAATTGCTGGAATACCACCGATACTTTCAGAGATTGGTAATGCAATTGCTGTTGTTGCTGCCTGCGGTAACATTGAGTTCATTACAGCTGTATCTAGACCAATTGCTTTTGCGACAATGAACACAACAACCACTGAACAAATAGATCCAACCACAATAGCCGATAAAATTTGCCACCAATATTTTTTTAACTTATCAACTTGTTTATATAATGGAATTGCAAACGCGATTGTTGCTGGTTCTAAGAAGAAGCTAATCATTTTTCCGCCAGTATTATATTCTTCAAAAGTAAAGTTACCTACTTTTAGAAAGACAATCCCTAATACCATCGCTACGAATAATGGTGTGAATAAGAAGAATCCTTTTGAATGCTTAAATAATAATGTTCCGATTCCGTATGCGATTAATGAAACGACGATTCCGAAATATGGAGTCATTGTGCTTGCCATGTTCATTCCCTCCTAACAATATATACTAAATTGGTTACGCAACTTTTCCGTGCTTGCGTCCTTTATTTACTACTTTCAATTCTTTCGTATCTTCTATTTCTTTATCGTCTTTTCCTAAAATAAATTGTGCAAATAATCCTGTTACAGCGAGTAAAATAATTGTTGCGACAACAATTACAGTTAAAATTTGTATAAAATATTGTCCCATTACACCGAGAGAATTAATAACCGAAATACCTGATGGAACGAAAAGGAATCCGATAATACCTGTTAAAGCCGTTCCGAATGATTCAACTTGTTCCAATTTAATAACTTTTAAACATAATAGGCTAAATAAAATAACTAATCCGATCACCGATGAAGGCATCGGAATTGGTAAATGCGTTGCAATAATATTAGAAACTAACATAATAGCTGAAAATATGAATGCTTGTGATAAGAAACTATATACTTTTTTCGTACTCATTTTGGCCACCTCTTTCGATTTGGTACCTTTATTGTATAAGATAAAAATAAAACTGTAAGCGTTTACATAACAGAACGTCAAATATACAAAATTAGTTACAAAAATAGGCAGACGAAATACAAAAAGCTGCTTCTTAAATACGAAGCAGCTTTTTAAGTTCTTTTGCATATGTACGGCTAACCGGGACTTTGGATCCCTCTTTCATAATTAAGTTATAAGTCGAATTAAACCACGGCTGTATCTCAGAAATATGATTAATATTAGCAACGAAACTACGATGAACACGCATAAAAATTGTTTGTGGTAATTTCTTTTCCAAAATGACAAGCGTATCATGTGTTACATATGTTTCTTTCATTGTTTTTACAGTTACTTTCCCATCTACAAGCCCTACATAAATAATATCTTCAATGTTAACAAGTACAATTGATTCCTCAATTGGTAATGCTAATTTATGCATCTCGGCCGTTACATCTACACTCTTTACATCTTGCTTTGTTTCTAACTTTATTTGCTTTTGTTTTTTATATTTCTTTAATGTCTGTACGATACGTTCTTCATCAAATGGCTTTAAAATGTAGTCTAACGCATCTACTTCAAATGCTTGCAATGCATATTGATCATAGGCAGTAGCAAACACAATTGAAGGTGGATTTTTCATTTTCTTTAATATATTTGCGATTTCAAATCCATTATCATCAGATAACTGAATATCTAGAAAAACAATATCTGGTTTGTTTTTCATTAATTCTTCTAATGCATCCTCTACACAATCCGCCTCACCAATTATCTCTACTTCTTTTGTTTTCTCTAATAAATATTTCAATTCATCCCGTGCTAACATTTCATCATCAACTACTAATACTTTTAACACTCCGTTTTTCCTCCTCTACTTTTTTCGGAATCACAAAGAGGATCTTTGTCCCTTGCTCTAATTCACTTTCAATTTGAAGCATTGTCTCTTTCCCAAATAACCCGATAAGTCGTTCATTAATATTATATAAGGCTGTTCCCGTCCCTTTCTTTGATGGAACTACCATTTTTCCTAATTGCTCTAGACGTTCACTCTCAATCCCTTGTCCATTATCCTTTACTTCAAAGTGAACCATCCCTTCTTTTTCAAACACATGTACCTCGACTTGGCACACTGGCTGCTTTTTCGGAAAAGCATGGCGCAATGCATTTTCAACTAATAGCTGAAGCACAAATGGTGGAACTAAAGTCACCTTTAGTGCCTCTTCAATGTACATCTTCACTTCATACTTATTCGGAAACCTCGCTTGCTCTAACGATAAATATGCATGTACATGATTCAACTCTTGTTCTAATGGAATAAGTAATTGTCGTGCCCCTTGCAAATTACAACGAAAATAAACGCTAAGCTGCAATAATAATTTTCTCGCTTTCTCTACATCTGTTCGGCATAAAGCTGATACTGTATTAATTGCATTAAATAAAAAATGCGGATTGATTTGTGCTTGCAACGCTTTTATTTCGGCATCTTGCAATAACTTACTTTGTAACTCAGCTTCACCTAACTCAAGCTGTGTGGAGAATATTTTCGCTAGCCCTTCCGCTAACTCTTCTTCAACACGACTTAATTGATTAGGGTTTTTAAAATAAAGTTTTAATGTTCCTATCGTATTTCCATGTGAAGTTAATGGAATAACAACTGCCGCTTGTAATGGACACCCTTCATGTTGACAATTAATAATCTCACGTGATTTTGCCTTCATTATTTTCCCTGTTTTTAATACTTCTTTTGATAAACCTGTTATTAAACTGTGTGAAGGAATATGATGATCTGATGCTAATCCAACGTGAGCTAAGATTTCCTCTGTATCTGTTAAGGATACCGCATCTGTTCCCGTAAAGCGGTGAATAATTTGTGCCACATGTTTACAAGACTCTTCTGTTAACCCTTGGCGGAAATATGGTAACGTCTTATCAGCAATTCGTAATACTTTATGCGTTTGCAAAGCTTTTGCGTTTTCTTCTTGTCGTAAAATAGCTAGTATCATCGAAAGTAAAATGAAACTGCCAAAACTATTTACAAGAATCATCGGTAGCGCAATTGTTTTTACAACACTAAGTCCATCTTCTATAATTAATAGAATCATAAGCATTTCTAAAGTAACGATAAAAACACTTAAAATCGCAGAAAATTTAGGCGTAATTACACGATTATATTTTTTGAAAATGTATCCAATATACCCCGTTATAACACCTGCTAAAATTGATGAGATTGCACAACTGAGCGCTGTCGTCCCGCCAAGCATATAACGGTGAATACCCGCAATCGATCCCACTCCAATACCGACGATAGGACCACCAAGCAATCCACTAATTCCAACACCCATAATACGTGTATTCGCAATTGTACTAGATGACGAAACACCTTGTAGCCAATTTTCTTTCATAATTGTATTCCCGGCAATTTCAATTCCTGTGTAATTGCTGACAATTGTAAACACTGAAAAAATACAAATAAGCTTAAGCTTATCTACATACCCATCTTGTCTATGAAGAAGGCGCCTGAACGTTTTAATATGAGAAAGTAAAAATCCTAAAATAACAATAAGTCCGACACGTTCAATCATCATAAGTACTAAATTTAGCATCTGTGATTCATTCCTTTTTATATTAGTTAGTTTTATTATGGGAAAATAATGAAGTGGGCGTCAAGAAGAATGCAATATCTTTTGAAATATTTTACACATAACTATCCCCTCTTTATTTGACAATCTAACAGAAGAGTGCTAAAAATAAAGTAATATAATACAGTCCTTTAACCCAACCCCGTGAGGTTGAGAAGGAAGTCGGAATATACTATACGTATGGTCTTTTTTAGGGATACGTATGATTTTTTGGCCTTCTCATCATATCAGGTGAGAAGGCCTTTTGTTATTCTTCCATAGCGACTGTAGAAGAAAATAAGGAGGAGTAATGATGAACGTCACTACTGATGTACAATCAACAACAGAGGAAACGAAGGAGAAAAGATATAAAACATTGTTTGGTTCTGCGCTAGGATATGCAGCAGAAGGTTTAGATATGTTGCTCTTATCTTTCGTACTCGTCTACATTTTAAAAGAATTTCATTTAAGCCCTGTTGAAGGTGGAAACTTAACATTAGCTACCACAATAGGAATGCTAACCGGGTCTTATTTATTTGGATTTATTGCTGATTTATTTGGGCGTATCCGTACGATGGCCTTCACAATCTTACTATTCTCACTAGCAACAGCACTTATTTATTTTGCAACAGATTATTGGCAATTATTAATTCTTCGCTTTTTAGTTGGAATGGGGGTTGGTGGTGAATTCGGAATTGGAATGGCCATCGTAACTGAAACATGGTCTAAAGAAATGCGCGCTAAGGCGACATCCGTTGTTGCACTTGGATGGCAATTTGGCGTACTAGTCGCTTCACTCCTTCCGGCATTTATCGTCCCGCATTTTGGATGGAGAGCTGTTTTCTTATTTGGACTCATTCCCGCTCTATTAGCTGTTTACGTCCGCAAAAGTTTAAGTGAACCGAAAATATGGGAACAAAAACAACGATACAAAAAAGAATTGTTACAAAAAGAAGCTGAAGGTAATTTAACAACCACTGAAGCAGAACAACTAAAGCAAATAAAAAAGTTCCCACTTCGAAAGTTATTTGCCAATAAAAAAGTAACGATAACAACCATTGGTCTTATTATTATGTCATTTATCCAGAACTTCGGATATTATGGAATTTTCACTTGGATGCCAACTATTTTAGCAAATAAATATAATTACACGTTAGCAAAAGCGAGCGGTTGGATGTTCATCTCTACAATCGGCATGCTAATTGGAATTGCAACTTTTGGTATTCTAGCCGATAAAATTGGCCGCCGTAAAACTTTTACAATCTATTACGTCGGTGGTACTATATACTGTCTCATTTACTTCTTCTTATTCACAGACTCAACATCATTGTTATGGGGAAGTGCACTGCTTGGATTCTTTGCCAATGGCATGATGGGGGGATTCGGAGCAGTTTTAGCTGAAAACTATCCTGCTGAAGCTCGCTCGACAGCAGAGAACTTTATTTTCGGTACAGGACGTGGGTTAGCTGGATTTGGACCTGTTATTATCGGCTTACTTGCTGCAGGTGGTAATTTAATGGGAGCATTATCTCTCATCTTCATTATCTATCCAATCGGTTTAGTTACAATGCTATTATGTGTCCCAGAGACGAAAGATAAAGTATTAGAATAGATTGAAACTGTACGAAATGTTTATCCAAATACTGTCCCCTCAGGAAAAGTATTTGGATAAATAGCAAAGAGGAAGCATCTCAAATGAAATGCTTCCTCTTCTTATATAAATACAATTATTTATTTTGATTTACTAGCTTTTTGGAACAAGAAGCTAGTTTTATCTTCTTCTTTTACAATACCTTGTTTTAACGCTAATTCCCCTGCAACTTTAGGCGCTAGCCATAGCATTGGGAATAACAGAATAGATACCGGAACAGCCGTCACTACAATGAAGGATTGTAAGGCGTTAATACTTCCCTCACCCATATATAAAAGAATCGCCGCAACTGCGCCCATAATAAGCGACCAAAAAACTCGCAAACTAATTCTAGGATCTCCATCTCCAGTCACTGCCATTGAAATCGAATAAGCCATTGAATCTCCTGTTGTCACTACAAATAAAATTGTTAATAAAAGAAATGCAGGTCCAATAATATTAGATAGTGGCAGTTGCTCTGTAATTGCAATCATAGCCGCTGGCATACCAGATTCACTTAATGCGGTCGAGATAGAACCAGGATTCATTAACTCATAAAACACACCTGATCCCCCTAGTATAGTAAACCAAAACGTTGTAATAATAGGTGCAATAATTCCAATTGCAACGATGATTTCTCGGATTGTTCTTCCTCTTGAAATTCGGCTCACTAAAATTGCCATCATCGGTCCATATCCAATAAACCATCCCCAGAAAAAGATTGTCCACGATCCTAACCAAGCTGTATCACCACGATATGTGCTCATTGGAATAAATTCATTTATATAAAATCCAAACGAAGAAACAAATGAATCGATAATAAATCCACCTGGTCCAAATAGTAATACAAATACCATTAATAGAACTGCTAACCTAACATTTAAATTACTTATAATTTGAATCCCTTTATCAATTCCTGTTACCGCAGATATAGTAGAAACAGCTACTACACAAACAATAATGGCTAATTGAGTAGTAAACACATCAGGAATGTTAAACAATGCTTGTAACCCATAACTTGCTTGTAGTCCTAAAAATCCGATTGGACCAATCGTCCCTGCAGCTACCGCAATAATGGCAAATACATCGATTATTGTTCCAAGCCAACTCTTTCGCAATTTCTCTCCAAAAATAGGATATAAAAGCGTTCGAGGTTTTAAAGGCATATCTTTATGATAATGCCCGTACATCATAACTACCGCACTAATTGTACCTAAAATCGTCCAAGCCAGGAAACCCCAGTGCATATAACTTTGTGCTAAAGCCGGCATTACCGCTTCTTTCGTTCCAGCAGTTATACCTTCATGTATTGGTGGCACCGTCATCAAATGGTACATCGGCTCTGCGGCTGCCCAAAAAACGCCACCTCCAGCAAGTAATGTAGACATAATAATAGCGAGCCATTTTGTCGTACTAATCTCAGGTTTTTCTAGCCCCCCAAGTTTAACTCTCCCATATTTTGAAAACGCCATACACATTGCAACAACAAATGTACCAATTAATAAAACCTGCCAAAAGGCACCAAAATATTTAATTGAAGCTGCAAAACTGCTATTAATGGCTCCCTCTACGTAACTTTTATTTAAAATAACTGCAATTACAAATAATAAAAGTGAGCCACCACTAATAAGAAATACAGGCCAATCCGTTTTTCGACTCTTCATCCTCATTTACACTTCCTCCTTCCTCAGCAATCTAAAAAAACAACTTTATTATGTTTTCTTGTTTACACCCAAAACACAATGATTATATAAGTATAATAATTCATCAATTTCCTACACACTTATGTTGTCCCTAAAAATATGCTAAATCCCTTATTTAAAAGAAAATCTCTATTCCTATTACATAAAAAAGCAAAACAAAAGACCTTATATTTCTATAAGGTCTTCGAAACAGAAATTTGATTATAACATAAGGAACTCCTTGGTTCAAAAAGTCCTTTCCAAAAATAACCGATAGTAAAGGCTTCCATTTGCTACGTAACAGTAATTAAAAAAATTATATTTTGCAGAAAAAAAACTATACTAGCTATTATTTATGAAAGAAATTCGGCTTCAAAATTTCATTTGGATACGGTTTATGATAAATATGAGTGGTAGCTGGCGACAACGGTGGAATGAGCCACACCCAATTACCTGTTACAACCCGTCCACATGCCGCTTCCTGCTTCTCAAATTGTTGAAATTGTTGTGCAGCTGTATGGTGATCCACAATACTAACTCCTTGTTTTTTAAAAGAATGTAAAACAGCCACGTTTAATTCAATTAGCGCCTTGTCTTTCCATAACGTACCGTTTCTCGATGTATCGAGCTTCATCATCTCCGCAACAGCCGGAAGTAAATTATAGCGATCATGATCCGCTAAGTTACGAGCCCCAATTTCCGTTCCCATATACCATCCATTGAACGGGGCTGCCGTATAAGAAATACCGCCAATTTCTAAGCACATATCTGAAATCATTGGAACCCCATACCATTTTGCTCCAAGTGACGAAATCGGGTATTCTGGGTGCTCAATTGGCACTTCTTTTACTTCTTCTCTCGGAATTTCTTTATATATAGGTGCCTTCCCGTTTATAGAAAACACAAGTGGCAATACATCGAAATTCGTACCTTCTCCTTGCCAGCCAAGTTCCTGACAAAAATCTGTAAACGCAGTGGAATGAGAGTCACCAATCACTCCCATTTCTGTTTTATATCCTGCATATCGAATCAATTGGTGATTATAAATTCGTATATTATTTTCTTCACCTTGATATTGCTTAAAAATTGTAATTGTCGGTTTAACTTTCCCATCGTTCGTTGCATATTTAATATGATGAATTAATGCATTGTATACACCTTCCTCATCATTTACTTCACGTGCATCTAATATGTGCATCTTACTCCAAAATAGTCTTCCGATACATCGATTACTATTGCGCCATGCCATTCGTGATCCATGAACAAGTTCTTCAAATGTATGCTCATACGTCCCCGTCTTCTCTATCTCAACTTGAATTTCTTTTATTCTCTCTTCTATGAATTGTTCTTTATTAAGCTCTTTATAGCAAACCGTAATAAAATGACTCGCTTCCTCTATTAATTGTTTCGTTTTACTCATAAACGATCTCCTTCTATTTCAACAAAACGTTACTACTTTACAGTATAAGCAAAAAGAATAAGAGTCACAAATGAAAGTCGAAGTGTTACTTTTATTGTAATATTTTTCAGAAAATTAAAGAGATTACTATTGACTTGTATAAAAAATAGGTGTATTTTTGACTCAGGTAAATTATTTTTACCTAGACCAACTTTTTTTAATAAGAAAGGAGGGAATGTTATGTCTTCATTTCAATTGCCAAAGCTTTCATATGACTATGATGAACTAGAGCCATATATCGATAGCAACACGCTTTCTATTCATCATGGAAAGCACCATGCGACATACGTAAATAACTTGAATGCCGCTTTAGAAAACTATACGGAATTACATAATAAATCTTTAGAAGAGTTACTATGTAATTTAGAAACTTTACCAAAAGAAATTGTTACAGCTGTCAGAAATAACGGTGGTGGACATTATTGTCATAGTCTTTTTTGGGAATTAATGAGCCCGCGAGGTGGCGATGAGCCTAATGGAGACGTTGCAAAAGTAATTGATTATTATTTCAATACCTTTGACAACTTAAAAGATCAACTTTCCAAAGCAGCTATTAGTCGTTTTGGAAGTGGCTATGGATGGCTTGTTCTGGACGGTGAGGAACTTTCCGTTATGAGTACACCCAATCAAGATACACCTTTGCAAGAAGGTAAAATTCCATTACTCGTCATCGATGTATGGGAACACGCCTATTATTTAAAGTATCAAAATCGGCGTCCAGAATTTGTTACCAACTGGTGGCATACGGTGAACTGGGACCGGGTAAATGAAAAGTATTTACAAGCAATTCAATCACAAACACATTAGTCGTGCGTATAAGGTAAATTTGGTAATGTAAAATTAGTATTATCGGAATCCTCCAGAATCCCCCGGATTGCCACCGGGGGATTTATGATTATTTCATTGTATTTATGTAATAACGTAAAACTTTTTCCGTCTCTAATTTCAACTCTCGGAACAGGAACCCTAATTCACGAGCCTTTCCATTATGTAACGTACAATTAATCACTCCATTATAAGGAGCAATATTATCTCCTACTTCTTGAATGAGCGCTTTTATCCCGGTATTCTCTTCTATGAAACGAATAACTTCTCTGGTAGAAACCACCCCGTTACTACAAGCATTAATTGGCCCTTCTATGTTTTCCATCCCGCACCAAGCTAAAAACTGTCCTGCTTCCTTTTCATGTATAAATGACAACTCTCCATCTACATGATCCACAACGATAGACTCTTGTTTCACAACATGTTCAACGTAAAATTGTAATCTTTTCGTATAATCGTTTTCTCCAATAACAACGGGAAATCTTACCGCAACGACTGGGAATGTTGCATGTTGAAATAAAACTGCTTCAGCTAATCGCTTGCCTTCACTATAATTGAAATCATTCCTACCTCCATACGTAATTGTATACTCGTACGGATTGAAGTTTTCTTCTAATAGGCCTAACGCAGGCTCATAGACAGCCATTGAAGATGTCATAATGTATTTCTTCGTTTTTCCTTTTAGCACTTCACATATTATCTTCGCTGCATTCGAGCTATAGCATAAATTATCGTATACGATATCATAACTTTTACCTTCAAAATGCTCTTCTAGTAGCCTCTCATCTTCTCTATCTACAATCAGTCTTTTTACTGCACTTCCAAAGGAATCTTCAGTAACTCCCCTCGTCGCAATCGTTACATCATGTCCAGCTTGCAACAGTACTTCTACTAAATGTTTACCAAAAAATCTTGTTCCCCCTAGCACCAATACTTTTTTCACCTTCATCATCCCCGTTTTTACAAATTGTAAAATACTACCTCTATTATTATAAACGCTAAAATAAAAAAACATGGAATCAGTTTAACGATTCCATGTTTTTTCTACACACGATACATTAACGTACTCGATATTTAAAAATACAATAGCAGCAATATAAAATAGAAATTACTGATACATAAACCCATAGTTCATATATGAATCCCTCGCCCCATACTCCCATAAAATAAAAGAGTGAAGGCAACGTCAATGTTACCCATGATTGTACAAAGGCAATTCTGCCAAGATATTGATTGATATTCTTTTTTTGTGCATTTAATACAAAGAATAAATACCAAAGTAATGCCCACATAAACCATGTTAACGCATTAACAACATCGTGGAATTGAACAAATGAAACAATCATATAAAATAAAGCAATAATTGCTACCCAAATACAGAACCAGCCTAGTCCACTACTATCCATTCCTTTAATAAAAGTAACGCCTACATATAAATAAGTTAAACCAAATAAAAAAGTAGCCGCATATGAATATACCGTCCAATTACTTTGATCAGAAATCATAATCAAATAGAACGGAATGATAATTTGTAATGCCCCCACAAATAAATTAAAGACACCTGCACTTTTCATCTCTACTTTGCCTAATATGACAAGACTATTTAAAAATAAAGCTGCACCTGAAAGTAATAATCCTACGTAACCCATATATATTCGTGTGAAAATCTTTCCCTTTCACACTTTTAACCTCCCCACAATATAAAGTGATGCTTTATCCCGCATTAACGAGCAGTAAAACTCCCACCTCAAAATTCAGCTAGAGCAAAGAAGCTAAGTGGGAGATCAACTGCCCGTAAAGCCCGATTGGTGAAGGCTAATAATCAGTGGGGATGAACAACCCCCACCCACTGATTAAAGTTTCACTTTATTATTTTTCTTCCTATTTAAAACTACATACATAATTTTTAACCTAAATAAGTTAGACTTCCTACCTTAAAAAATAACAAATTTAAAACGCTTTCAATAATAAATAACCCTATCAAAACATGAAATAGGATTCCTTGATTATAAACGTACTCTAACAATGATACAAGTGTTGGAATACTTTTCAATACTACGTTTTGAATTTCTATAAAAAATTAGTAGAATGATAAATTTTCCCTATCTCATTCTATTAATTATTTGCATAGAATATCGTACACTCATATTAATTTAGAAAGGTTTGATATTTATGCCTCTTCATTATCCAAATCATTTTGTTTTTCACTCCACAGGTGTATTAACAAGAGAGCCTGCAACTGTTTCAGCAGTAGTAAACATTGTAAATTTAGATGCATATTACACACACCATGTAACTATAGAGGTTTGGGATTGGTCTAACTATTCTAATCCTGTAAAATTACCTGTACTAATTGGTGAAAATACGGAAGTAGCATTCCCATATATTTTACAAGGCAACCACTTAGCAGTTTTTTATGCTGATTTAGATGACTCTATTGATTTGTATGAAATTCGTATTTCTTATCCTGGCCACTCCAATATTGTTGCAAATTGTTTTGGGCGAAGTATCCCGCCATATACAAGCCAAGAAGGTAATACAGTATACCATAAACAACTCGTTCGAATTCATTTAATCTCCCCTATTATGTGAAAGGGGCTGGTCAGTAATACATTTATCTTTATAAGATAATCGTATTACTGACCTAAAGCGTGATAGTCAATCTTGATAGTATCTCATTTTGAACACTTGCTATTTATCATAAATATCATTCGGATTTATTGTAGGAACAAATCCATTTGTAGAACTATATTTTTTAGATACATTATCTGGGGTCACGGTAAACGTTACAATTTTATTGCTTTGTTGTTTAAAATAACGCATCCACTTTTGACTCCATTCATCTTTCGCAATAACTTGTTTATTGAAGTCTTCCCACAATACACCATGTATAAAATTCAAGGATGTATTTTTGATTGTGTCAAATCCCCAATTCTGTATAAGAAGCAGGTTGGAATCAACACTTTTAATTTCTTTTAATAAATTTACATATGCTTCTCGAAATTTCCCTTGTGTAGACGGCTGATCATAAAAATAGTCATCAATATCACCAGCTGTATCTAAAAACACCCCATCTATTCCTTTTCCAATAACTTGCTGTTTCACCTTATTCACAACAATCCCACGGTAGTGTTCATCAGCTAAATTCATAATATATGTATCCCACTGCTCAATCTTCATTTTCTTACCATCTCTATAATAATAGTCTGATTCAACTACTTGCGATTTATGCCACGATTCTAATTCTAAAACACTAACATAGCCAAGAACTACCGTTCCTGATTTTTTTAATTGCTGAACCTGTTCTTTCGTAAATGCATATGGCTCTATAATAACCATGTCATACTTTGAAAGTCTCTCAATTACTTGCTCATTTGCTTCACCATAATAAATTTTATAACTTCGTACATTTTTTAAAACTGGTTCCACAACATTTGCTTGTGCGGATGTACTTGAGGAAAAAATAAAAGAAAATATAGCTAAAAAGCATACGGAACGTTTCCACTCCATAATAATATTACCCCCTATACAACTGTAATTTTCTATTGTTTTAAATGTTAATACAAATATAGTAATACCATAACATTCTACATTTTTTCAAACTCGATTTTTTATAAAAATCCCAATAAATTCAATACATTAACAGAAATTAGAATTTATTTCACTTGAATTTACTACATCTCTGTTGATAAAATGATTTGGGCTTTATATATTATATATCTTAAAATAATTCTTTTAAATTATGTATTTTATTTCAGTGTACTATTCCTCAAAATTAAATTTGCAAACGAAAGAAGGGGTTTTTTATGCACTATAGACAATCTAATATATTCCAAAAGATGATTGAACCTACGATTCTCTTTATTGCACTATTTTTTCTATCAATACTAACTGATTTTCTTACACCAACGTATGAATACTTCCTACTCTTATTTATTACATTAATTATTTCTAGCCGGTATGGCATATCTATTGCCCTTTTCGCCTTTCTGGAAGCAATGATTTATATTTTTATAAGCGGTATATATAAAGAAAGTGATGTATTACTGTACTTTTATTCATTAGATTACTGGATAAGTTGGATTTTCTTACTTGTTATTAGTTTATGCTGTGGACTGATGAGCACTGCACAAAAAGAACGTTATGAAGATGTACATATGATAAATAATGAGTTGAAAGCTGAAAATAAAGAATTAAAATATGTCGTGAAACAATTGGATGAAACACGTATTACACTACGTTCTCGTGTACTTGAGTCAAATAACCACTTATCTAAAATGTATCATATGTTTAAAGCTTTAAATCATACACATCCTGAAATTGTACTCGATGAAGGAATGAATGTATTAAAAATGTATTTTGGAGCAAAAAAAATTGGTATCTATCACGTTGATAACAATAAACAATCGCTTCGTATTAAATTAAGAGCTGAAACTGGTAAAAATACATTATCTCAATCTATTTTCGTTAAAAACGCTTCCTTAGTCATCAAAAATGCGCTAGCGCATAATCGACCTTTTTTCCGTACAGATGAGGATTTTCAAGACGCTCCACTTTTAGTTGGTCCCGTCCTATTCCAAGATGATGTACAATACGTCATTATATTAGACGAAATCGAATTTTCAAAAGTAACTTCTGAGCAATTCGAACTTTTCACATGGTATTTACGCTGGATGGGTGATCGTTTACAAAACGCTTCTAATCTTTGGCTATCCAGTCAAGAGGATCGCACATTCCCTAAAACAAGCATTTATTATGAAGATGAATTTGAACATTTACTAAAAATAGAAAAGAAACGTTACGAAACACTATCTTATCCATATTCCTATTTTGAGTTCAATGCTCCACAAGATTATTTAGGAATGATAAATTCTATTTTAAAAGACCATTTACGATATATCGATATATTCGGTTATAATACAACCGAGCAGAAAATCATGATTTTATTACCTGGCACTGAAGAACAGTTTTGTATACAAGTTCAAACTCGTATACAAAACGCTCTTTCTTCTAAAGGAGTGATAGTCTAATGATTTTACTCCTTCTTTATTTTATTTATGTTATTTTGGTTTTTCTTTTATTTCGATTTACGAAAAGTTTGATTACTAAAGATAAAAAAGGAATTATTGAATTTTGCTTGATTCTATCTCTTCTTTTCCCGCTTATCGGACTTATTGTATCAGCAATCATGTTATTACTTAATATAAGACGTTCCAAAACCGAGTGGTTACAGCAATACTCTGATTATGTTGCCTTTCACGTTGATAATTACGAAGATATTTTGGAATCAGCAAAACAAGATATGGACTTAATTTCATTTTCTTCTGGATTAGAACTAGATAAGCCTGAATTACATAAACAACTCATTGTACAGTTAAGCTCCTCCTCTATTGCTAATGAAGGAGGCTTATTGAAAGAAGCCATTCACCATAAAGATCCTGAAACTGTGCATTACGCAGCAACTACTATTAATTTACTAAATGAACGGTACGAAAAACAAATCGAATACTTAAATAAGCAATTTCTACAAAATCCACAAAATGAAATTGCAAAAGAATTGGTTTCTAACTATTTAAGATATATAAACAGTGGTCTTCTTTCTAATCAGCAAAAAGAAAAAATAATCGCTGAATTTATGAATTTTATTACACAAGGTGTAGAACTATTCCCTAACGAACCTCTTTACCCTTTCCATCTTGGAAATCTGTTTCTACACACAAAACAATATGCAAAGTCTGAAGAACAATTTTTAAATCTTATTCATTTCTATCCTGAATCATATTACGGTTACGTTGGTTTACTTGAAATATATTATGAGCAACAGTTATGGGACGAGCTCTATAACTTAATCAATAATCTAACAGATGCAAAAAGAGTTCATATACTACCGCGTAAATATCAATTATTTGTAAGGCAGTTTGGAGGCGCACACATTGAAAAAGGGGATTAATATATATATCGGGATTATTAGTATCATTTTATTTCTCTTAATTTTATCCATCCTTATATATCGAACAGGAAATTTTTATCAAAAGTTTTCTGTTCCTAAAACTAAAGAAACAGATACTGTTAAAACACTCAAAGCAAAAGATGTAGCTCAAAATGGACAAAAAATGCAATTATACGTTTTAAAAACGGATAATACCTTAGGGCAACAAGTCGAATTTAATACGAAGAAAGCAATGGATTACGCACACCTACACTATAAAGATATTACAGCTAATGAAATTAAGGGACTTACTCCCTCTCCCTATACAGGGATTATTATTACAGGTGAAATAATGGAGCAACTTCCACAAGCTGATATTCAAAATTTTGTACAAATGGGCGGAAGAATTATTATCGCAAACCGATTTGATTCAGATCCTTCCTGGAACACATTATTTGGTATTACCAAAAAAGAAGGTTTCAAAGATGCGAAAGGATTAACCTTTGAAGAAGTTTTATTCCCTGGTTATCCAGATCTCTCAAGTTCTTCTCCACTGTTTACTCATAGCTCACTGAATATTACGCTAGATGAGAATACAACTAATACTTGGATTACAGCAGAAGATACTCCCATCCTTTGGACCAATGACTACGGTGAAGGAAAAGTCTTATATTGGAATACAACAGCATTGAACGATAAATTAGGTAGAGGTATGTTCGTTCAATCACTGGGTACTATTTTCCCAAATTTCGCTACAGCACAACTTGGAGCGGAGATTATGTATATCGATGACTTCCCATCTCCGATTCCAAGTGGAGAACTAAAAAACTTAACGAAAGAAAAAATTTCTGTTGAAGAATTTTATAAAAAACATTGGTGGAAAAATATGAAGGATATCTCTGAAGATCTTGATATTAAATATACGGGTGTTGCCATTGGGACGTACCAAAATAAAGTAACGCCACCCTTTGAAGATTTCACAGGTAAAAATAGAAATACCTATTTATTATTTGGGAGAGAATTACTAAGTCACGGCGGGGAAATAGGCATTCATGGCTATAACCATCAACCTTTATTATTACCACCAGATCCAGTAGATAAAGCACTTGAATATGTTCCATGGAATTCAAAAGAGGATATGGAGAGCTCCTTAGATGCTCTGCAAAAACTCGTGTATAACTTCTTTCCAAACGAAAAATTAAAAACCTATGTACCACCATCCAATATTATAAATACAACTGGATTAAGTGCATTAAACGACGCGGTTCCAACTATGGAAACAGTTGCTTCTCTATATGTGGGAAGTAAAAGTAACGGTAGTTTAATTCAAGAATTTGGACCAGATGAACATAATAAAAACATTTATCACTTCCCGCGCATTACGAGCGGCTATGCTATCACAGATGAAGAGCAATTTATCTTAACTGATGTTACCGCAAATTTAGGGGTTATCTCACATTTCGTCCATCCAGATGATATCCTTGATGAAAAACGCTCAGGTAATTTAACATGGGAAGAATTATTTAAAGCTTATAAAAAGACAATTAAAGAAATACGAGAAAGATATCCTTATATAAAAAGTATGACCCAAAGTGAAGCAACTGCTTCTATGAAAATTTATCAAACTGGTGACCTAGATGTTTCTTATGAAGATGATGCTGTTCACATTGCATATAAAGGGTTACCAAACCATACTTCAACAATTATACGTGTAGAAGAAGGTAAGAAAATACAACCTGGCTCATTCTCTTACGGTACAGTTAAAAAGCTTGATTCCCAAATTTATAGCGTTACGTTAACGAAAGCCAGCGCTACGATTCCAATTAAAGGAGCATAACAGATGAGAATAGGTTTGGTCGTTGAAGGCAGCTATCCCTTTGTAAGTGGAGGGGTAGCAAGCTGGGTTCAAATGATTATCCAGCAGTTTAAAGAACATGAATTTACGATTTTCGCGATAGTCCCTCAAGTAAAAACAGAAGATGAATATCAATATGAAATTCCAAGCAATGTAAAAGACATCATTCTGATTCCTTTGCAATCAGAAAATGAAGCAAAATATATAAAAACCAATTTAACTAAACAAGAAGTACAGACACTTCAAAAATGGTTTACATTTCAAGCTAACGATACAACAGCATTACAAATATTAGGAAATAAACAAAAGCTAGGAACACTCCATTCCTTCTTCGAAAGCCGTGAGTTTTATGCAATCGTTAAAGAAAGCTATTTATATGAAGAAAGTAGTGGATCCTTCTTAAATTACTTTTGGATGTGGAGATCTATGTTCACACCAATCATTCAAATTTTACAAATTGATTTTCCTGAATTAGATCTTATTCATTCTGTATCGACAGGGTATGGTGGATTGCTTGGTGCTGCAATTAGTGCCAAGTCCGATATACCATTTATTCTAACTGAACACGGTATTTATTCTCGGGAGCGTGAAGAAGAAATACTACAATCTACTTGGATACCAATTGAATATAAAAAAAGATGGGTTTCTTTCTTTCATCACTTGTCTCATCAAGCATATGAACAAGCCGCTGATGTAATTACGTTGTTCGGCCGAAATAGTGCATATCAAAAAGAATTAGGTGCTCCGGCCCATAAACTAAAAATCGTTCCAAATGGCGTTACTTTATCTGACTATAAAGGGTTACGTAAACCAAAATACAATTCGGATAAACTCATCATTTCCGCTATTATACGAGTTGTGCCAATTAAAGATGTAAAAACAATGATTTATGCAGCTAAATTATTATTAGAAAAAGATATTCCATTTATATTTTACTTACTAGGTCCTGATACGGAAGAAGCAGAATATGCTCAGGAATGTCGTGATTTAATTCAACAATTAGGATTAGAAGAGCATGTAATAATGACCGGCAAAGTAAATATTAAAGATTACTTAAAACAAACAGATATTCTCGTATTAACAAGTATATCTGAAGGACAACCATTAGCTATGTTAGAAGGAATGGCAGCAGGATTACCATGGGTTGTTACAGATGTCGGCTCTTGTAAGGAATTAATTTACGGACAAGATGAAGATCCTTACGGACAATGTGGATTTGTTGTACCACCTGTATCTCCTGAACAAGTTGCCATTCATTTAGAGTGGTATTATCGTCACCCTGAATCCATTCAACAATTTGGGGATAACGGGCGCAATCGTATTGAAGCGCACTATCAATTATCAGGTGTCGTTGATAGTTATCGTAAGCTTTACTTAGAAAGAGGTAAAAAAACATGGCAGGGATAGGGTTTCGTTTACAAAAATTATTCCAAGAAGACTACTATTCTTCCAGAATAAAAGCGTACGGATTTTCATTATTTGTTACAGCTGGTCCTTGGTTAGTCGTTATTTTAGCAGTAACAGCTATTCGATACATTTTAAGTTTGTTCCATTCTATTTCAATTGAGGAACAGCGCCTTTTCACAATTTCAATTTCATACTGCTTCATTTTTTCTCAAATCATATATGGTGCCTTGCAGCTCATCGTAACTAGATATGTGGCCGACCTTTTATACGAGCAAAAAGCTGATAAAGTATTTTCTTCCTTTTTAGGAATGACGAAAATCACACTTTTTTTTGCTATTATCTTATGGCTTTTGTTTGCAATTTTTACGCCATTAGCCTTGTATTATAAAATTGTGATGCTATTTTTATTTTTAGCTTTAAACATCATTTGGATTCAATCCATTTATTTAACAGCAGCTAAAGATTATCAGTCCATCGCTCTTGCATTTTTAATTGGTTCCATTTTCTCCTTATCTGGAATTGCGCTTATCGCTTACTGGCATCCAACACTTGGAATAGAACACGGATTGGCCCTATTACTTTTAATTTCTTTTACAATCGGGACTTTCATTACATTAGTGTGGTTAAGTATAGTTATTGTACGAATGTTTCCAAATAGTGATGCTACTGAACAATTTACCTTTCTTTCTTATTTAGATAAATATCCAGAACTATTTTGGTCAAGCTTACTTTACAATATTGGCATTTGGGTATGTAACTTTGTTATTTGGTTCGGAGAAGGGCGAGGAAATATTGAAAACACGTTTATTTATCATCAAATTTATGATACATCTGTTTTCTGGGCTTATTTAAGCATTATCCCAACCTATATTTTCTTCGTAGTATCCATTGAAACAAGGTTTTATGAACGGTATAAGAAGTTCTTCGGTTCAGTTAACAATGGGGCGACATTAAATACAATTTTACAATTAAAAGAATCAATGAACTTTGTCCTAAAGCAAGAAATGGAACGAATACTTCGTAATCAAGGTATTTTTTCTTTACTTATTATTTTTATAATATGGATGTTTAGTTCACAATCTGGGAACGTAACACTTGAATACTCTATTTTGCAGCTGACTATAATTGGTGCTTATGCAAACGGGATGGTCCTTGTTATCACGTTACTACTCTTATATTTTGAAGATCGTAAAGAAGCATTTCGAACATCAGCCCTGTTCTTTTCTGCAAATTTGTTATTAAGTCTTCTTCTACTTCCATTTGGGTTCAATGGTTACGGTATTAGTTTTGCACTTGGATCTTCTATTACATTCTTATATGCTATTTCTAGACTCTTTACTTACATTAAAGATATTGATTACTATACGTTTTGTCAGTCAAATACTCCTATAAAACGGCGAACTTTCTTTACTAAATTTGCTAATAAACTTAATGGAAATAAATAAATAAAAATGACCTTTTGCTCCCGCAAAAGGTCATTTTTTTATCTGTTTATTAAACTTCTAGATAGCCATTTTTGTTATTTGATTGCCATCTCCAAGAGTCTGCACACATCTCTTCTAATCCGCGTTTTGCTTCCCATCCTAATTCACGCTTCGCTTTCGATGCATCTGCAAAACATACTGCCACATCACCAGGTCGACGCTCCGTAATTTTATAAGGAACTTCTTTGCCCGAAACCTTTTCAAATGCTTCAACCATTTCCAACACACTATAACCAGTACCTGTACCGAGATTGTATGCATCTATCCCAGTAGTGCCAAGTACCTTTTCAAGCGCCTTTACATGGCCATTTGCTAAGTCTACAACATGAATATAATCACGGACACCCGTGCCATCTTTTGTTGGATAGTCATTTCCAAATACACTTAATTCCTTTAACTTCCCTACTGCTACTTGTGTTACATATGGCATTAAGTTATTTGGAATTCCGTTTGGATCTTCTCCAATACGTCCACTTTCATGTGCACCAAATGGGTTGAAATAACGAAGTAATGTGATACTCCATTCTGCATCCGCAAATGCTACATCACGCATAATTTGCTCAATCATTAATTTCGTTTGACCATATGGATTTGTTGCACTTAATGGAAACTCCTCCGTAATTGGTGATATTTCTGGAATACCATACACTGTTGCAGATGAACTGAAGATCATCTTCTTCACATTATGCTTCTGCATCACTTCACATAGCACTAGTGTGCTTGTAATGTTGTTATGATAATACGTTAACGGAATTTCTACTGATTCCCCTACAGCCTTAAAGCCTGCAAAGTGAATAACAGCTTCAATTGTATTTTCTTCAAAAATCGTATCAAGTGCTTCTCGATTTAAAATATCTTCTTTATAAAATTTAAACTGTTTTCCTGTTATCTCTGTCACTCGATTTATAGACTCTACTGAGCTATTCGAAAGATTATCTACTACTATAATTTCGTAACCGTTTTTTAGTAATTCTACGCATGTATGACTACCAATATATCCTGCTCCACCTGTTACAAGTATTGCCATAATTATAGTCCTCCATATTTCATTCATTATAAACTTCTCAAAGTATATCACATATTTCTTATCATATGTTTATTATACGAACACAGAAACTTACATTTTATCCCATGATTTTTAGTACAATACACGATTCAAATCAGGTAATAAAAAAACGCCACATAACAGACATCGCGTGGCGTTTTTTGATCAAATTACGTAACAATATACACTTAGAAAATGTGCAAGACTACCTAACAATACAAAAACATGAAAAATTTCATGGTGTCCCATATATTTAAACTCCAACCATTTTGGCTTCGCACCGTAAATAAACCCACCAATTGTATAAAAAATGCCTCCAAGTACTAAGAAAATAATACCTCCTGTACTTAGATTCTCAGCTAGCGGTGCAAAGAATAGAACAATTAACCAACCCATCAGAAGATAAATTGCTGTCGATAACCATCTTGGACAATTAAACCAAAACATTTTAAAAGCAATACCACAAATTGCCGTTGCATAAACTAAACAAAATAATAGTAAACCATTTGCCGAATTTAATGTAATTAAGCAAAAGGGTGCATATGTACCTGCAATTAATATGAAAATCATAGAATGATCTAGCTTCCTAAAGAAATAAATAACACGTTCACTGGCTACGACACTATGATACACAGCTGATGCCATATAAAGGACCATCATCCCGATACCGAATAAAATAACAGCTGTAATTGCAGCAACAGATGGCATCTTAACAGAAACTTTCACAAGCATAGCTAATAATGCAATAAATGATAATACAGCTCCTCCTAAGTGAGTAAATGCATTAACCGGTTCTCTTACATAAACATTCATATAAACACCCCTCATATAATTACATGTAGTTTTCATAACTACATGTAATTATATACATATTATCCGTGCGGGTCAACATTTACAATTCATTTGTTTCGTAATACCATATTTAAAGATATACTAAACATTAAGTTCCACTAAGTTATAAAAGTGAGGGGTTCTACGTGGAAAATATAAATAAATTACTTGAATCATTACATTTAGAAAAAAGTATTAAACTTGAGGATATCCCAAATGTCGACTTATATGTAGACCAAGTTGTCCAACTATTTGAGAATACTTATGCGGATACAACGAGAACTGATGATGAAAAAGTATTAACAAAAACAATGATTAACAATTACGCAAAAGGGAAATTATTCATCCCTATCAAAAATAAAAAGTATTCAAAAGAACATATGATTTTAATCAGCTTAATTTATCAATTAAAAGGAGCTCTTTCCATTAATGATATAAAAAGCTCCTTAGAAAATATAAATGCACCGTTAATAAACGATGCTACATTCGAATTAAACACTCTATATAAAGATTACCTTTCTCTTACTGACACCAATGTGGAAAGCTTTAAGCAAGACGTGAATAAACGTGTTAAGGAAGTAAACGAGGTTTCTTCCTTAGAAGATCCAAAGCTAGAAAAGTTTTTATTACTAACATCCTTCGTGACTATGAGTAATATGTATAGACGTTTAGCAGAGAAACTAGTTGATGACCTCAAAGAAACTTAAACAAAAAAACTATCCACCTGTTAGAGGTGGATAGTTTTTTTGTTTACTTAATTGCTTCATGAACCTTTAATTGTTTCCCTTTAATCGTTGTGTTTTTCATATTTTTTAAAACAAGTGGTCCTTTTCCATTTAATATTTCAACGTAAGAAACATTGTCTTGTATTGTAATAATTCCTATATCTTCTGCTGTAACACCTTTAATTTTAGCAATTGTACCGACGAAATCTACCGCCCTAATTTTCTTTTTCTTCCCGCCATTAAAGTACAATTTCATAATTCCTTTGTTTAGGTCTGCATTTTTATCTTTCTTTATAATTGGTTTAGCATGTATCTTTTCCTCAAATACTGCTTTCCCTTTCATAACTTCTTCTTTTGAAGGTGCAAGTGCCTTTGGAATTTCAAAGCCAATGTACTCCTCAATCTCTTCTAAAAATCTATTTTCATACGGCGTCATGAATGTAATAGCTTTCCCGTTATTACCAGCTCGTCCCGTTCTTCCCGTACGATGTACATAACTTTCTTTTTCTAATGGAATATCATAGTTAATAACATGTGTAATATTATCAATATCAATTCCTCTAGCAGCTACGTCTGTCGCTACTAAATAACGGAACTTTCCTTTTCTAAAATCGTCCATAACTTCAAAACGATCTTCTTGTACCATACCACCATGTATTTTGTCACAAGGATAGTTAACCCGCTTTAACTGCTGAAATACGTGATCTACATTTTCTTGCGTACGGCAAAAAATAATACAACTATCTGGATTCTCAATCGTTGTTACATCTTTAAGAAGTGAAAGCTTCTCCTCTTCTCTCATCTCAAAAAGTGTATGTTCAATTTTATCTGTTGTAATCCCGGTAGCCTTAATTTCAATATGCGTTGGCGAATCCATATACGTACGAGATAACTTTTCAACATCTTTTGGAAGTGTTGCTGAAAATAGCATTGTCATTCGTTTTTTAGGTAATTCGTCAATAATTGCCTCTACTTGATCGATAAAACCCATATTCAGCATTTCATCCGCTTCATCAATAACTAAATACTTCAAACACTCTAAAGAAAGGGTACCTTTTTCAATATGATCTAACACACGGCCAGGAGTCCCAACTACAATATGTGTTTTTTGCTTTAACTCTAATTTTTGACGTGCAAATGGAGATTTACCATAAACTGCAGCGGCCTTAATTCTTTTGAAACGACCTATATTCGTAATATCTTCTTTTACTTGCACCGCAAGCTCTCTCGTCGGTGTTAAAACTAAAGCTTGTGGCTTATTCTCTTCCCACTCCACCATTTCACAAAGTGGTATGCCAAATGAAGCGGTTTTTCCACTTCCAGTCTGTGATTTCACGACAAGGTCTTTCTTTTGCAAGGCAACTGGAATAACCTCTCCTTGCACTTCCGTTGGATGTTCATATCCTAAACCAGTAAGTGCTCTTACAATTTCTTTACTTAATGCATAATCGGTAAAACTTCTTTTACTCATGTAATAACCTCATTTTATTCTGTATTTAATAATTATATTTTTTATTCCCCTACATTTAATTATACTAAGAGGATATATCAAACTAATATTTTTAATTCGCTAAAATATCAACTTAACCTAAGTATAACTCTTTTTATATTGTTTTTTAAAACAACATAATAAAGGACAGTCTTAATAATAAGCCTGTCCACCTACATAACGAAAAATATTTTATTTTCAGATTTTTCCTTTACGGAACTAGCCTTTTTACAACCGGTATTCTTTGCAATACTAAAGTTATTAACATACTAAGGACAAGTGTAATAATTACATTTATAGGTATTGCCAATATTGCATGTACATGTGCATTCACCTTTGGAATGACTATGTATAGATAATTATTTAATAAGAAAAAGTGAAGAATATAAATCCCAAGACTTGCTTGGTTTATGCCACGTAATAAAAATGGCAATTGCCTTTCTGAATTTTGGAAAGCATATTTAAAAAAGACAAATAACCCAATTGCCATAAGTACAACACCTGGCGCAAAATATTCATACCAATATTGATCCAGCTGTCCATTTGCTTTCAATGTATAATGGTATGTCATAAAGAATGTACCAATACATCCTACAACTCCCCCAATATAAGAAATATTCCGCCATTTTTTCGCAATATCATAATTTGATAAGTAATAACCAAGTAGAAAATATCCTACATAATTTGTAACATAAAATAATTCAATATTAAAGTTGATAGGATAATAATAGTTTACTAGTTTAACTATTACAGATGCATATAGCCATAAAATTAAAAAATATTCTATCTCTCTCTTCTTAGCATTTTTCACAAATACTTTCAGTAAAGGTGCGATTAAATATATTCCTACAATCATATATAAGAACCATAGATGTAACCCGATACTATTTGTTAAAAAGTACTTTATCCCTTGCTTTAAAGAAGCCGGAAAATATCCTACGCAAGCCCCATAGATGTAAAATATAGCACTCCAACCTATAAAAGGTATAATCACTTTACTTGCACGTTTCTTTAAAAATTCCCCAATAGAAGTATCTTTTGTTCCCTTTAATAATAGGGCTCCACTAATCATTACAAAAATTGGTACACTAGCACGCGAAAGTGAGTCGTAAAAATTACCAGCCAGCCAACGCGACACGTTATTTGAATCTAACGTAGAAACATAACCAGCAGCAACGTGAATTGTAACGACCGCAATTGTCGCTAATACACGTAGCCAATCCATATACACTAATCGTCCCATAAAATCTCCCCTAAATTAATATATTTCTCTATTATTCTCCCTACATAATTCTACAGTAATCGATTACACATTAAAATACATTGTAGCCATATAAATCCAAAAATATTAAATAAGCTTTATTTTTTAAAATTAAACATTAAAACCTTTGACTTATTACTAAAAATACTGTAAATTATCATTTGGACGAACGTTTTTAAGTGAACTATGTAAAATATTCGTATTTTAGGGGTGTAAATGATGGAAAACGTATTTGACTATGAAGATATTCAATTAATTCCTGCAAAATGTATTGTAAATAGCCGATCTGAATGTGATACAACTGTCACTTTAGGAAAACATAAATTTAAATTACCTGTCGTACCTGCAAATATGCAAACGATTATTGATGAAAGAATCGCAACTTATTTAGCTGAAAATAATTACTTCTATATCATGCATCGTTTCCAACCAGAGAAACGAATTTCATTCATTAGAGATATGCAATCACGTGGATTAATTGCTTCAATCAGCGTTGGTGTTAAAGAAGACGAGTACGAATTCGTACAACAATTAGCTGCTGAGCAACTTTCACCTGAATACATTACAATCGATATCGCACATGGTCACTCTAACGCTGTGATCAACATGATTCAACATATTAAAAAACATTTACCAGAAAGCTTCGTTATCGCTGGAAACATTGGAACTCCAGAAGCGGTAAGAGAATTAGAAAACGCTGGTGCTGATGCAACAAAAGTTGGCATTGGACCTGGTAAAGTTTGTATTACTAAAATTAAAACAGGCTTTGGAACTGGCGGTTGGCAGCTAGCTGCACTTCGCTGGTGTGCAAAAGCTGCAAGTAAGCCAATTATCGCTGACGGTGGTATTCGTACACATGGCGACGTAGCTAAATCAATTCGATTTGGAGCAACTATGGTTATGGTCGGTTCTCTATTCGCAGGTCATGAAGAGTCTCCAGGGGAAACAATCGAAAAAGATGGCAAACTTTATAAAGAGTACTTCGGTTCAGCTTCTGAATTCCAAAAAGGTGAGAAGAAAAACGTTGAAGGTAAGAAAATGTTCGTTGAGCATAAAGGTTCTTTAGAAGACACTTTAATCGAAATGGAACAAGATCTTCAATCTTCTATCTCTTACGCTGGTGGAACAAAATTAGACGCAATTCGTACTGTAGATTATGTAGTCGTGAAAAACTCTATTTTCAACGGTGACAAAGTATATTAATTTATAAATTTAACTAGAAGGACAAGCATTTTTTATGCTTGTCCTTCTTTTTCATGTATAAAAATGTAAAATATTTTCATTTCACTGAATTTTCTAGTATCATGTTTTTAGATACTTATAATAAGGGGGATATAACAAATGAAAAATGTAATTGAGAAACGCCTTATTCGCGCGGAAGTCTCTACTGAATTGACATGGGACCTTTCTGATTTATACGAATCTGATAAAGAGTGGGAAACTGCATTACTTGTATTAACAGACGATATAAAAAAACTTGATGCATTTAAAGGACAATTACACACTAGCCCCGCTACCTTATTAAATTGCCTACTTTTAGAAGAAGAGCTTTTAATGAAGTTAACAAAACTCGGCGCATATGCAAACTTAAAAGAATCCGTTGATCGTACAGATTCAGTTATTCAAGCGAATTCTTCCAAAATTTCCGCTCTAGGAACGAATGTACATACCGCACTTTCCTTTATTCATAACGAAATTCTCTCATTTGAGGAGGGAATAATTGAAAAATATTTAACTGAGGAAATAAAACTTGAACCTTTCCGTAAATCATTACTAGAGATACTCAAAAAGAGGCAGTACACTCTCTCTCCTGAAACAGAAGAAGCTCTTGCTGCACTCGGCGAAGTTCATAGTTCACCCTACAAAATTTACGGCATGACTAAATTAGCCGATATGGATTTCCCTTCTATACAAGATGAACAGGGAAATGATTTGCCTGTATCGTTTGCATTATTCGAAAGCAAATATGAATTTTCTCCAAGCGCATATATACGTAAAAAAGCATATTCATCATTTGTTTCCACATTGAAACGATATAAAAATACAGTTGCAACAACATATGCTACTGAAGTAAAAAAACAAGTGGCGCTTTCTCGTTTGCGCAAGTACGAGTCCGTTACCCATATGCTTTTAGAGCCTCAAAAAGTTCCACTTGAAATGTATAACAACCAACTAGATATTATTTATAACGAATTAGCGCCTCATATGCGCCGTTTTGCAGATTTAAAAAAGAATGTATTAGGGCTTGATCAAATGCTTTTCTGTGACTTACATGCACCGTTAGATCCTGAATTTAATCCAACAATCACTTACGAAGAAGCTGGCAAACTCATTCAAGATTCTTTAAAAGTATTAGGAAATGAATATAGTTCCATTATCGAAAAGGGCTTCAAAGAAAGATGGGTAGACCTTGCAGATAACGTAGGAAAATCAACAGGTGCCTTCTGCTCTAGCCCATACGGTTCTCACCCTTATATTTTAATTACATGGCAGGGTACGATGCGCGGGTGTTTCACATTAGCTCATGAATTTGGACATGCTGGTCATTTTTATTTAGCAAATAAAAATCAGCGTATTATGAATGTGCGTCCATCTATGTACTTCGTTGAAGCTCCATCAACAATGAATGAATTACTATTAGCCCAGCATTTACTTGCGACTACTGAAGATAAGAGAATGCGCAGATGGGTTATTCTGCAACTACTCGGCACATATTACCACAACTTCGTTACCCATCTACTTGAGGGAGAATATCAAAGAAGAGTATACGCTCTAGCAGAAGAAGGGCAAGCACTCACAGCTACAACTTTAACTGAAATAAAAACGAAGGTCCTTTCGACATTCTGGGGAGATTCCGTAGAAATTGATGAAGGCGCCGGTTTAACATGGATGCGTCAACCTCACTATTATATGGGCTTATATTCTTACACATATTCTGCGGGACTAACTGCTTCTACCGCTGTAGCTCAAATGATTAAAGAAGAGGGACAACCTGCTGTTGATCGCTGGCTTGATGTACTCCGTGCAGGCGGTACAATGAAACCACTGGAATTAATGAAACACGCTGGAGTAGACATGTCAAAACCAGATGCAATCCGTAAAGCCGTTTCTTACGTCGGTTCCTTAATTGATGAATTAGAACGTTCTTATCAAGAATAAAAATAAGCCCTCGCTTTATGAGGGCTTATTCTATATTTACTTTCCAAATCTTTTGCGGTATCCGCACTTTCTACATAGTTCTTCTACTGCAACCCTTTTTGAAAATCCATCTACAATATTGTTCGCTCTTTCACCTTCAATAATATTAGAGAATGAATCATTATTAATATTTCCAAGATTAATAATTCCCTCACCATCTAGACAACAAGGAATAACCGTTCCGTTCGCTAAGATTCCAGCCTGATTTCGAAGACCATGACAGAATCCTTTTCCATCATCCTCTTCTTCATGCAATGCCGGCCACTGGAATTCATAGTCTTGATTAATAAAGACACGTTCCGCAATTTTTATACCTTTTCCCGGTGTAAGCTTCTCTTCAATTTGATAAGATAGATCAAATTCATTTTCAATTATAGATAATAAATCCCTATTTTTTTGGATTTCAGCATTTGTTTTATTATCCTGAGTTAAATTCCATAATCTTAGTGAAACGATTAAGTCCGATTGACTTGTTGCCTCTCTAATGAAAGAAAGTATACTCCTTACATAGCCCTCTTTATCTTGCGAACCTGGGTGTCCATCAAAACTGTGCAGTGAAAAATTCATTTGTCTTAACGCAGGCTTATTTAACAGTCTATGCCTTCTCTTATTAATTAACGTTCCGTTCGTTGTAATATTAACTTTAAACCCTTTTTCATGGCTTAAATCTAATAGTTGATCTATTTTCGGATGGAGCAACGGCTCACCCTTCACGTGCAAATAAATGTAGTCTGTGTGAGGTTTAATTTGGTCTAATCTTTTAGCAAAATCCTCTACAGAAATGAATTGCTTCTGCCTTTCCGTCGGCGGACAAAAGCTGCACGCAAGATTACATACACTCGTAATCTCCAAGTAAAACTTCTTAAACTTCTTCACCTTTAATTCCTCACTTCTATGACTACTTATACTTTTTCCCTCTTCATATTACAGCATATTTTTTTAGAAATAGAAACATACTTATTTTAGGAAATCTACATACCATCTATTAATGTTTAAAAGACCATCGGTGATTTTTGTCCAATGGTCTTTTTTACTCTTTATATACAAATGAAAAATTTATTTATGATACGGTTCACCACGATTAATCCGAAACGCTCTATACACCTGCTCAAGCAATACTAATCGCATTAATTGATGTGGTAATGTCATCTTCGAAAAAGAAAGAGATTCGTTTGAACGCTTCATTACTTCAGAACTAAGCCCCAGTGATCCACCAATTACAAATGTAATCTTGCTCTTTCCATATGTAGCAAGGCGATCTATACTTACCGCAAATTCTTCTGATGATTTTTGTTTTCCTTCTATAGCTAACGCAATGACATGCGTATCATCAGAAATTTTATCCAGTATACGAATACCTTCTTTTTCTTTTACAATTAACATTTCTGCTGCACTTAAATTTTCTGGTGCCTTTTCATCTGGCAATTCAATTACTTCTACTTTTGCGTAAGAAGATAATCGTTTTAAGTATTCTGCTATACCTTGTTTTAAGTATTTTTCTTTTAATTTTCCGATTGAAATAATCGAGATATTCACATTTATTCCCCACCTTACAAACACGTTATCCACAGGACTTATCCACATATCCACAAATGTTACCCACATATTGTGTGAGAATCTGTGTTCGATACAACATATGTCGCCTCATTTTGACAAAATTCACATGTTTTTTTCTCTTCTTTAGAGTTATCCACATTGTTAATAACCGGTGCGACTTCACACTCATCCACAATAATATCTAATGCTAATTCAACATGTTCTAAACAACAAGGTAAATTCATATTCCTCACCTCACTTTTCTACAATAGAAAACAGGAGGTAGGCCCTCCTGTTTTTAATACTTTTGAATGCCTAATTTCACCGTTGTTGTCGCTCGTTTTGTACCACGATAAAACGTAAGAGTCATTTTATCATTAATTTTTTTATTATATAAGGCCGTGCGGAACCCAATAATATCGTGCACCGCTTTTCCATCTACCGCCACAATAACATCATGTTCTCTAAGACCCGCATCCGTACCTGGCGAAGGACTTTTCACATCTAAAATGCAGACTCCTTCTGTTACGTTACCTGGTAAGTGTAATGTTTTTGACCAATAGTAACTCGGAATCTCATTTAATGATCTTAGTTCAATCCCAACGTAAGGTCTTCTTACTTTACCGTACTTTTCTAGTTCATTCATAATAGGAACAGCTCTCGTAACTGGAATAGCTAATCCAATTCCTTCTACTTCTTTTGCTGCAATTTTCATTGAGTTAATACCTATTAATTGTCCCGCTACATTTACAAGCGCTCCACCACTATTACCTGGATTAATTGCCGCATCTGTTTGCAATACTTCTACTTGCCAATCGTAATGTCCATCTTGATCTAAATCTACAGGAACAATACGCTCATTAGCCGAAATAATACCTTGTGTGACAGTTCCGGAAAATTGTAACCCTAGTGGATTTCCAATCGCAATAACTGGTTCTCCTCTACGAACGGTATTAGAGTCGCCAATTTCAATCACTTTCTTCACATGCTTCGCATCTATTTCTAGTACAGCTAAGTCCGTGACTACATCGGTTCCTAATACTTTACCTGGAATTTTCTTACCGTCACTTAAGCTCACTTCAATACGATTCGCCCCAGCAACAACGTGGTTATTCGTTACAATATACGCATGTCCATCTGTTCTCTTATAAATCACACCAGAGCCTGTACCAGCTTCCGAATCAGCCTCCGAAAAATTGTCTCGTTGAATATTAATAACACCAACAACAGCCTCTGAAGCACGATCCACAGCGTCTACAAAGCTAATCTGTTTAACAGGAACATTTCCACTTTGAGCTTCAGCCATATTTTTTTCACTTGCTTCAGCTTGCGGAAGCTTACCTGCATGATTTGAAAATAAAGGAGCTCCAAATGCAAATAATGAAGCCCCTACAATTGTCCCCGCTATGCTAGAAATGACAATACCTTTATGTTTCTTTTTGCCTGCACGTTTAATACGATATTTTTCTTCATCAATAAAGGACATATTTGTTCACCTATCTTCCTGAAAACAACTATATTCACCTTTATTGTTTACTAAAATGAAGAATTATACGTATTGAATTTTCGTAGGCATTTTTTGATCCGTATCATGTATTTCAAAGGATTTTCCAACCCCAAAACCTTTTTCTTCTAATACTTGTGATACAGACATACGCGCTAATTCTTTCATGTTATTATCTAAGCTTAAATGTGCTAAATAAATGTGTTTTGTCTCATCTGTAATAACATCAGCCATCGCTAATGCAGCGTCCTCATTACAAACGTGGCCAACGTCGCTTAAAATACGTCGCTTAATGCTCCATGGATAGCGTCCCATACGAAGCATTTCCACATCATGATTGCTTTCAAACACGAAAGCATTTGCTCCCTTAATAACACCTTTCATACGGTCACTTACGTAGCCCGTATCTGTAATAAGAGCTAACTTTCTATTATTGTTATGAAAAGCGTAAAACATCGGTTCCGCCGCATCATGAGAAACACCAAATGATTCAACTTCAATATCCCCAAATGTTTTCACGTCTCCTACTGAGAAAATGAATTTTTGATCAGTTGGGATATTACCTATTAAATGTTCCATTGCATTCCATGTTTTCTCGTTCGCATAAACAGGTAAATCATATTTACGCGCCAATACACCTAATCCTTTAATGTGATCACTATGCTCATGTGTTACAAGAATACCTGATATGTCATTTATATTCAGTTCAGCTTGTTTAAATAAAGCCTCTGTCGCTTTACCACTTAAACCTGCATCGACAAGCAGTTTTTTTTCATCTGTTCCTACATATAGCATATTCCCTGTACTTCCACTTGCAAGTACACTAAAATGCATGCTCATTCTTTCTCACTCCATTATGTTCTTCCGGCACTTGAGTTTCCCCTAATTCCATAACTTGTCCTTCAATTGCATTCACAAAAAAATCCTTTTTTTGTTCTGTCTTTAAGTTCCATGTTGGAGCAAGCACTTGTATATTAGAAGAAGACTCCGCAAGAGTCGCATATCCAATCTGCGCCTCTTTCACGTGCGTATTTTCTGCAATTTTATTTTTCAAATATATATTTTCTAAAGCTGTTTGAGCAGTAATAATTTCTTGTTCTTTCGTCTTTTCGCTTTCGCCCATTTCCTTCAAATCCGTTAACATTGTTTGTGTATATGAAATAAGCTCATTTTTTTCATTTAAATCTACAACAATCATCGCACGATTATTGTAGAAGATTGGTTTATCTTTATACTTTTGAAAGAAGTAAATTTTTGAGTCCTTTATTGCTCCAAACTCATATTTTTGTCCATCCAGCACATAATTTTTCAAAAACTCATTATACTTATCTTTTGACAATGATTTTGTATTTAAAAAAGGCTCTTTTAATTTACCCTCTATTTGATATTCGTCTTGCACATGCGCTGTCTGATTTTTTAAAGATTCCACATCTTCTTCTTTGAAACCCTTATTTTTCGCCATTATAAATGACTCTTTTTTCGGTTCTTTAGGAAAATTTCCCATAGTAATTTTTTCAGCTTTTAATTGTTGATCAATTTTCGTTTCCGTCACAAGTTCTAATTGATTACTATCTTGCTTTTGAATGAACTGAAAGATAAGAAAGAGGTCTAAAACAAAAAAGGTCACAATAAATATGGTCTTAATTCGATCCCAATCCATTTAGTCCCCCCTCACTCCACTCATATATTTGTTGCTTACCATCTTCTTCACATTTTACATACCATATCGGCTGTAAGACAGCGATTCTCACATCACTGATGGACGGTTCCAATGACATTTTATAACCAATACCAACATCCTGAATTGATTTTTTATCAATTTCTGGATTATTCTCTAGTGATGTCATCACTGTACGACCTGATGCTAGAGAAGTTGTTTGTTGTTTACTAGGCAAAGGAATACTGAACTCAAAAAAGGGTCTTTCATACTGCATAATTTCACCTGAACCCCATACTTGTTTTAATTCCGCTATTCCATTTGCATTAAATACAGGCAAACCATCCTCATATAAACGGAATGAAGTTTTCCTCCCATTAATATAATCAAAACGATAGGACTTCAAGGATCCACTATGCCCACTTACAAAGTCAAAACTTTTTTGTAAAATTACCGCATTATCCGTAGATTTATCACCATGTACAGCGGAATTTTTATATTTCAACATTGCATCCGACTTATCAATTTCCATAGAACGGATGCCATCTGTAAATGTTTCCTTTGTTTTCTCAGAAATAGGACTTAAATAACGTGGATCACTAAATAAGGCATTTTTAAATGGATCCACTTCTAGTTTAGCTGTAATATACTCTGCCTTACTTAATTCCGTAATCCCCTCTGGTAAAAAAAGTTTTTTTGTATCATTTATTTGATACTCAAAATATGGTCTTGCTACTGTTATAAGTTGATTTTGAGCATTTATAATATCCTTTATATAAGCACCACTTAATGTTGCTTGATATATTTTATGAGGAGTATCATAGGAAACAAAGCTAACTTTAATTTCTTGATCCTTACTTCTAGAAGGATCAATTATAATACGATTAAAACTTCTGTTACTTTCTATGTTTTTATCTTTAATATTAAACATATTTTTAATCGTATCTAACGGGATATTTGTAGGAAAAACAAATTCAATTTTTTCTTCTCCGTGTACATAAGACAGAAAATCACCTTTAGGGACTGTCCACGTTATTTCCTCGAAATTATGTAATTCTCCGTTTTCAAGAATTTTATAAATCGAATCCACATTTTCCTTCTTTTCGCTTACATAATGATTTTTCTCTTTATGAATAACGACAGAGGATGGGCGAACAACCTCCGAAATCTTTATCGTATTTATCTCTTCGTTACCTTGAACGAACTTTGTATTTTGCATAGAAGTAGAATCAGGAACATATGTCCACAAGTTAAAAGTAAGAAATAGACTAATGACAACCAAATTAATTAGAACTATCGTTTTAAAGTTTTCCATACTCATTCCCAATCGTCCTCTTCATCTGTCGCCATTGGCAATGTGAAATAAATAGTTGTCCCTTTTCCTTCCTCACTTTTCGCCCAAACCGAGCCGCCATGTGCCTCAATCATTTCTTTCGCAATGGCTAACCCAAGACCTGTACCACCCATTTGTCTCGAACGCGCTTTATCTACACGATAAAAACGTTCAAATATTTTATCTACATTTTCTTTCGGAATTCCCATTCCTTGATCACTCACACTAATCTCTAATAACTCCCCGCGGTCACGTAGGCGATATGTTACTGTACCACCTTCTGGCGAATATTTTAGTGCATTGGAAATAATGTTATATAAAACTTGTGTAATTTTGTCTGTATCCATATCAATAAATCGAGATTTTTTAGAGAAAGATCGTTTGAAGCTTACATTTTGCTCTTTAGACATTTCAAAACGATCGATAACGTTATTAAAGAAATCCGTAAAGTCGACCCATTCCTTCATTAAGCGATGTTCTGTACTATCTAGTTTAGATAGTTGTAACAATGCATTTACAAGCCTGATCATTCTTTCCGTTTCCTCTTGTGTAACCGTTAAAAATTGCGGTGCAATATTTGGATCTTGCCATGCTCCATCAGTAAGTGCTTCTAAGTAACTGCGCATCGTTGTTAACGGCGTTCTTAACTCATGAGATACGTTCGCAACAAACTCACGGCGCTCTTGTTCTATCCGCTCCTGCTCTGTTACATCATATAATACAGCAATTAAACCATTTGCCTTCCCTGTTTCTTTTTGAATAACAGAGAAACTAGCACGTAAAATATATGGTTCATTTCTCGTACTAAAATCTAATAAAACTGAATCAGGCTCTTCATATAAATGATCCAGTGTAAATTCTTCTTGTATTCCTAGCACTTCTAACACTGATTGATCTAGCGCCGTTTCACGCGAAACATTTAACATCTTTTCCGCAGGATCATTTAATAAAATGATATCCCCTTTTCGATCAGTAGCAATTACTCCATCTGTCATATGTGATAAAACGGATGATAATTTTCGTCTTTCACTTTCTGTGGAGGAACGAGCTTGTTGTAATTTTTTAGATAAATTGTTAAAAGATAATGCTAATTGTCCAATCTCATCGTGACTATGCACCTTTACTTTTCGCGAATAATTTCCTTTCGCCATTTCAATTGCTTGTCTTCGCATATCTGAAATTGGTCTCGTAATTGTTTGAGCCAATAAAATTCCAAGTACAGCTGTTACTAATAAAGCAATTACTGTCCCCGTTGCAAAAATTTGGTTGATGTCCTTCATTTGTTTATACACATCTTCCATAGATGCAACGATATGAATGACACCAAGTACCTCTCCGCCAGGCTCTTTTAGAATAGGGGTAATCATAACTTGAACTCGATGACCTGTATTTCCATCTTTCTCAATCTTTGACTCTGGTTTCTTTTGTACCATTACCCGTTGTACAGCTGTATCTGCTGACGTTCTTCCTACCTTATTTTGCTTAGACCCGTCTGAAATTGCCATTAATTTTTTAGTAGCATCAATTACACTTACTTCTTGAATATCTTTCTTACGATCTGATGCGAATTTTTGAATCGAGTCATTAATAGCTTTATCTACTGATTCTGTTTTAGGACGTTCTTTTACAAACTCTTGCTTCAGGTTATAAGAAAGTAGATTTGTTTGCTGCGTTAAGGAATCTTGAAAGCCTTTTACAAGGCTTTTTTCTAATTCCCTGACGAAATATACACCAATTACTTGCATTGCTATTAATATTAACAGCATATATATGAGCACAAATTTTAAATGAATAGATTGAAAAAAACCAACTTTCTTCATATACTATTCCTGTTCTGGGTCACGCAAGTAATACCCTACTCCACGTCTAGTTACAATTAAAGTAGGATGACTTGGATTATCTTCAATTTTTTCGCGTAAACGACGTACTGTTACGTCTACTGTACGTACATCTCCAAAATAATCATAACCCCAAACTGTTTGTAATAAATGTTCACGAGTCATAACTTGACCTAAATGCTTCGCTAAATAATGTAGTAATTCAAATTCACGATGTGTAAGCTCAATGCTTTCTTCACGCTTTGTTACACTATAAGCGTTCGAATTGATAACGATTGGTCCAATAACCATTTCGGTATTTTCTTCTTTCTCTGCAGCACCACCCTGCTGATGGCGACGTAAATTCGCTTTCACACGAGCAAGTAGCTCCCTCGTACTAAATGGCTTCGTTACATAATCATCTGCCCCAAGCTCAAGCCCTAATACTTTATCAATTTCAGAGTCTTTTGCTGTAAGCATAATAATTGGCATTTCTGAGCTTTTACGTATTTCACGACATACCTCTAAACCGTCTTTTCCCGGTAACATAATATCTAATAAAACCATATCTGGCTGTTCTTCATTTGCTTTTTCAATCGCCTCATCACCATCATGCGCCATTACAATTTCAAAACCTTCTTTTTCTAGGTTGAACTTCAAAATATCCGCAATTGGCTTTTCATCATCAACTACTAAAATTTTCTTTCCCATCATCGTCTATTTCCTCCTTATAAAAATATGATCAATAATCCTCAAACATATTGGTGTTTCTATAGTATGTTCCTATATGACAACAATCTTAGTCTAAGTATTTCTCCTCTATTCTCATAGACTCATGTATCATCCACTTTTACACAGAATCCTATACGATCTATAGAAAAACCTCTAGCTTCAACTGCTAGAGGCTCCTCATTCTATTGTAAAATAACTACCCACATTTGTAAAACTGGACAAAATAAAAAGGATATTAAGTGGGCCCACTTAATATCCTGAGAGTGGCTCGGGACGGAATCGAACCGCCGACACGAGGATTTTCAGTCCTCTGCTCTACCGACTGAGCTACCGAGCCAAAACTATATATAAAACCACTAATGGTGGTATAAACAAAAGTGGCGGTCCCGACCGGGGTCGAACCGGCGATCTCCTGCGTGACAGGCAGGCATGTTAACCACTACACCACGGGACCAAAAATGAACATAAAAAAAACATGACCCGTACGGGATTCGAACCCGTGTTACCGCCGTGAAAGGGCGGTGTCTTAACCACTTGACCAACGGGCCACGAAAAATAAAATGGTGAGCCATGAAGGATTCGAACCTTCGACCCTCTGATTAAAAGTCAGATGCTCTACCAACTGAGCTAATGGCTCATACTCACCAACGTCATATTTTCGTGACGACAAGACATATCATAACATGCTATCTTTCATTTTTGCAATACCTTTTTTTATTTTTTTATAAAAAATAAGAAAAAACTCATAAAAATATGAGTTTTTTCTTAAAAAAATCAATTTTTTATATCAATTAAGCTTCGTATACGTTACGAACGATATTTGTTTGATTACGATCTGGTCCAACCGAGAACATAGATAATTGGATTCCTGTTAATTCAGAAACACGCTCTACGTATTTTCTTGCATTTTCAGGAAGCTCATCCAATGATTTCACAGCAGTAACATCTTCTGTCCAACCTGGAAGCTCTTCATATACAGGCTCACATTTCGCTAAAATGTTTAAGTTAGCTGGAACTTCATCGATAACTTCGCCATTGTATTTGTAAGCAACACAAATTTTAACAGTTGGAATACCTGTTAATACATCGATAGAGTTTAATGATAAATCTGTTAAACCACTAACACGACGTGCATGTCTTACAACAACGCTATCGAACCAACCTACACGGCGTGGACGACCCGTTGTTGTTCCGTATTCACGACCAACTTCACGAATTTGGTGACCGATTTCATCATTAAGTTCAGTAGGGAATGGACCATCACCAACACGGCTTGTATATGCTTTACATACACCTACAACGCGAGTAACTTTCGCAGGACCGACTCCAGTTCCAACTGTTACACCACCAGCAATTGGGTTAGAAGATGTAACGAACGGGTACGTACCGTGGTCGATATCAAGCATAACACCTTGTGCACCTTCAAATAATACACGATTATTGTTATCTAGTGCATCATTTAATACGACAGATGTATCGCATACGTAATGTGCGATTTGTTGTCCGTATTCGAAGTACTCTTCAAAGATTTCTTCTACGCTGAAACCTTCTGTATCGTACATTTTTTCAAACAAACGATTTTTCTCCACTAAATTACGCTCAAGCTTCTCTTTAAATGCTTCACGGTCTAAAAGATCAGCCATACGGATACCAATACGAGCAGCTTTATCCATATATGCAGGACCGATACCTTTTTTCGTTGTACCAATCTTGTTATCACCTTTACTCGCTTCTTCTAATTCATCTTGTTTTAAGTGATAAGGTAAAATAACGTGCGCACGGTTACTTACACGTAAATTATCAGTACTTACACCACGATCGTGTAAGTATTTCAACTCTTCAAGTAATGCTTTCGGATCTACTACTAAGCCATTTCCGATTACACAAATTTTCTCTTTATAGAAAATACCAGATGGAATTAAGTGTAATTTATATTTAACTCCGCCGAAAACAATTGTATGTCCCGCGTTATTTCCACCTTGATATCTTGCAACTACTTCCGCATGCTCAGAAAGAAAATCAGTGATTTTACCTTTTCCTTCGTCGCCCCATTGTGTTCCTACAACTACTACTGAAGACATTATTAAAGCACCTCCGCAATTTTCAAACGATCTATTCAAACAATATAATTGTACCAAAACAGAAAGAGAAGTCAACCAAAAAGCGAACATTTTTTTACCGAAAAACGTTTTCGTTCGTAAGAATTACATATTCACCTTATGAAAGCCCTATCTTTTATATAAAAAAAAAGAAACACATCTTATTATAAGAAATGTGTTTCTTTTTTATACTGCCTTTATGCATGCGGTGCATGTCCATCCTCAAAGCGGCGTTCTAAGTTGACGAATTTATTAAATTCCTTAACAAACGCAAGCTCTACTGAACCTACCGGACCATTACGTTGTTTTGCAATGATAATTTCAATTGTATTTTTATTTTCTGTTTCACGGTCATAGTAATCTTCACGATATAGGAAGGCTACAATGTCAGCATCCTGCTCGATACTTCCTGATTCACGAATGTCAGACATCATCGGACGTTTATCTTGACGGGATTCTACACCACGAGATAACTGCGACAAGGCGATGACAGGTACTTGTAATTCACGTGCAATCCCTTTTAATGTACGAGAAATCTCAGATACTTCCTGCTGACGGTTTTCTCCTGATTTCCCACTTCCTTGAATAAGCTGTAAATAGTCAATCAAAACCATCCCAAGACCTTGCTCTTGCTTTAATCTACGACATTTTGCTCGAATCTCATTTACTTTAATCCCTGGTGTATCATCAATATATATACCAGCATTAGAAAGGCTACCCATCGCCATTGTTAATTTCGCCCAATCATCAGAAGTTAATGAACCGGTACGAAGTCTTTGTGCATCAATATTTCCTTCTGCACAAAGCATACGCATAACAAGCTGATCAGAGCCCATCTCTAAACTAAAAATCGCTACATTTTCATCAGTTTTCGTCGCTACGTTTTGTGCGATATTTAGTGAAAATGCAGTTTTTCCTACCGATGGACGCGCCGCCACGATGATTAAATCATTTCGCTGAAAACCTGCGGTCATCTTATCTAATTCAGTAAATCCAGTTGGTATCCCGGTAACTTCACCCTTTTGATTATGCAAAAGTTCAATTTTATCATAAGCATCTACAAGAACATCTTTAATGTTTTGGAATGCTTTTGCATTTGTTTGGTGAGATACTTCTAATATTTTTTTCTCAGCCTCGTTTAAAAGGCCATCCACATCATCTTCTCGCTCGTATCCATCCGATACAATATGAGTCGCCGTTCGAATTAAACGACGTAAAAGTGCCTTTTCAGCGATGATGCGTGCATAATATTCTACATTAGCAGCTGTTGGAACAACTTCTGCTAACTCTGCTAGATAAGAAACCCCACCAACTTCTTCTAGTAATCCTTGATCAGCCATCGCTGATGTCATTATTACTAAGTCGATTGGTTCTCCCTTATCAGACAACCCAAGCATGACTTCAAAAATCTTTTGATGTTTCGTTCGATAAAATGAGTCAGGTACCAATAGTTCCGATGCTGACGTTAACGCATCCTGATCAATTAATATGGCACCTAAGACTGCCTGCTCAGCTTCTATATTATGCGGAGGGGTACGATCAGCCATTACATCACTCATGCGCAATCCTCCTTGCTTAATTTATTTTTATTGTTCACTAACATGAACTTTTACTGTTGCTGTTACTTGCGGATGCAATTTCACATTGACGTTTGTATAACCTAATGCACGGATTGCATCATCCATTTCAAATTTACGTTTATCAAGTTTAATCTTGTGTGACTTTTGCATTACATCTACAATTTGTTTACTCGTGATAGAACCAAATAAGCGGCCACCTTCTCCAGATTTCGCCTTTACTTCTACAGTTAATTTCTCTAATGTTTCTTTCAGCTCTTTTGCATTCTCAACTTCTGCTGCTGCATCTTTTTCCTCTTTGCGCTTTTGAGCATCTAAAGTTTTCATACTGCTGTTTGTCGCTTCGGCAGCTAACCCCTGTTTTAGTAAGAAATTATTTGCATAACCGTCTGGTACGTTTTTTATTTCTCCTTTTTTACCTTTACCTTTTACGTCTTTTAGAAAAATTACTTTCATGATTGTGTGCCTCCCTGTAAATAGTCATCAATAACAAATCGAAGCTTCTCCTCCGCTTCATCTACTGTAACATTTTTCATTTGTGTGGCTGCATTTGTTAAGTGCCCGCCACCTCCTAAATTCTCCATAATTAGCTGTACATTCAATTCACCTAAAGATCTACCACTAATTCCAATGAAATTTTCTCCGCGTTTTGCAATAACAAACGATGCAATGATACCTGTCATTGTCAATAATGTGTCTGCTGATTGTGCAATAAGTACTTGGTCATAATATTCATCACCATGAACTTTAGCAATCGCAATTCCATTTTTATAAATGTACGCATTTTTAATGGCTTTTGCAACTCGTAAATACTGACCCATATCTTCTTTTAAAAGTTCTTGTACAAGTACAGTGTCTGCGCCATGCGAGCGTAAATAAGAAGCGGCATCAAATGTACGAGCGCCTGTACGGAATGTAAAACTTTTCGTATCAACAATAATACCAGCTAACAATGCCGTTGCTTCTAACATTGTCATCTTTAAATTTTTCGGTTGATACTCAAGTAATTCTGTAACAAGCTCTGCCGTTGAAGAAGCATATGGCTCCATATAAACAAGTAATGGATCTTCAATGAAATCTTCCCCGCGGCGATGATGGTCAATAACTACTACATTTTCAATCTTGTGTAACAGTTTTTCCTCCATCACCATTGAAGGTTTATGTGTGTCAACAACAACAAGTAATGAATCATCATTTGCAAATTCCATCGCTTGCCCTGGTGTAATAAAATGTGACCATAACTCTTCATTTTGTTTCACTTTATCCATCAAACGTTTGATTCCTTTATCAGAATCATTTTCATCTAATACAATATATCCTTTGCGCTCATTTAATTGAGCTACCTTTAAAATACCAATCGCTGCACCAATCGCATCCATATCAGGAGCTCTATGCCCCATTATAATGACATTACTGCTTTCTAATACTAAATCCTTTAATGCATGCGAAATAACCCTAGCACGTACACGAGTACGCTTTTCAACCGGATTCGTCTTACCACCGTAAAACTTAACTTTACCCGTTGCTTGTTTAATAGCTACTTGGTCTCCTCCTCGTCCTAATGCAAGGTCTAAACCAGATTGAGCCATCGCTCCAAGCTCTGATAAAGGTAAATCACCTGAGCCAACACCAACACTTAATGTAAGTGGTATATTCCTTTTTGATGTTTCTTCACGCACTTGATCCAAAATACTAAATTTCCCTTTCTCCATTTGCGCTAAAATACTTTCATTTAGTACAACGAAGAATCTTTCTGAAGATGCACGTTTCAAATATGCACCATACTTAACGGCCCATTCATTTAGACGTGACGTCACAAGACTTGTTATATTCGTACGTAATTGGTCATCTAATCCTTGTGTAACTTCATCATAGTTATCTAAATAAATAACAGCTAAAACAGTGCGTTGATCTTCATACATCTTTTCAATTTCTGTTTGTTCCGTTACATCAAAGAAATAAATTAGCTTTTCTTCTTTCCTTACAAAAACACGAAACTTTCGATTATTTAAAGAAACTATATCGTCAGAAGTTTCCCCCTTAATAAAAAGGAGTAATGTTTCTGATACATCGTAAAGGTGCCAACCAGCTAATGCATGCTGCCCCAAACATGATGATAAATAAGGATTCGCCCAATCAATTCCATAATCCTTATTGTATAACAAAATACCAATTGGCATTTGGTTAAATGCTTCATTACTCACTTTCTTTACCCTTGTAATCATATCTGTCGTATGTTTTTCAAAATTCCTTTGAAAAGTAAGTTCGAATCGTATAACGAAAAAAAGTACAATACAAAAGATAAAAAAGGCTGATATCCCCATAATTAAATGAAAGTAACAGAGGAGTGAAATTAGCACGAATACAAAAAATGCCAATACGTAAACAGGATATAAAAACCACTGTTTCTTATAAAATTCAGGCATGTATACAACTCCTATAAAGTAAAACTAACTCACTTTCCAGTTAGTTAAACAAATTAAAATAGTGTAAGGAATATTATTTTATTCCCCTATTTTAGAACGCAATGAAATCCCTAAATCAATTATACCTAAGATTGTTACAAGAGGAAACATCATCGGAATAAACATGCAGACAATAAAACTAATAATAGGAACACCTTTCGTAAAACCTTTGCTATGCGCTATAAAAGCGATAAATGTCAGACCTTGCAGTACTAGTAGTAAAGCAAATATGACATATAAATTAGAAAATACCATATGTAAATATGATGTCGGTTCTACTTTTATAAAAGTTGATAGCAAAATAAATATAACGTAATACCAAACAATACTCTTTGGTAATTGTATATCTTTAAATTTAGGCCAAGGTATAACGTCATGCTTTAGTTTTCTCAAAACACTACCTGATATCATAACTGTAATCCAAGAAAAACATACAGAAACCATCACAAGCAAACTTGGGAATAACGTTTGTAACACATCATTAAATTGTGCAAATAATTCTTTTTGCTCTTTACTAATAGGCATACCCGCAGCAGTAACTATCTTTTCACTTTGCGCCATACTTTCATTAAACATATTTTGCATTTGCTTCATTAAATCTATGTTAAAAAACTTTATACTCGCAACATAAATGAGCATAATACCAATTAAGTACGCAAGCGTCCCCGCCATTAAAGTTTCTACCGGCTTTTTTCGTTTTTTATACATATATCCTAAAACGATACCTATCAATCCAAACATAGTTGTCTTTACTAGGTTCATCGGCTGACTGACAATAACAGTAATAAAAAGCGCCGCAGTAAAAACTATAAAGGCGTTAGATAATCTATATCTTATCGTTAGCAATATAAATGGCAATGGCAACGCAAACGTTACAACTGTACCTAAAATTGGAACATACATAGATATAAGCAATAACATTGCATATATCGCTAACAGTGCTGCACCCTCAGTAATAAATTTCGTATTCTTCATCATCTAACCTCTCTTTCAAAAAAAGAAAAGCATAGCAAAATGCACAGTAGAGTCCGACTCTACTGTGCATTTCATACGCTATTATTCACCAACATATGGTAAAAGTGCCATTTGACGAGCACGTTTAATTGCAACTGTAAGTTTGCGTTGGTATTTCGCGCTTGTTCCTGTTACACGACGAGGTAAAATTTTACCGCGCTCAGAAACGAAACGTTTTAATAAATCAACATCTTTATAGTCAATGCGAGTGATGCCGTTAGATGTGAAGAAACACACCTTACGACGCTTCGCACGTCCACCTTTGCGTCCTGCCATGTCTATTCCCTCCATTCTTTGTTAAAAATAGCCGATTCACACCATTAAAATGGTAAATCGTCGTCCGAAATGTCAATCGGTTGACCAACATTCGAAAATGGATCGTCATTCTTCGTAAATCCAGAGTTACCTTGATTACCTTGGTTACCTGAATTACTAGATTGACCAAATGGGTTAGAGCTTTGGTTACCGAAACCAGCTCCTGATGGTTGCTGATTGAATGAACCACGTTGCTCCCCACCGCCATTACGCGGCTCTAAAAATTGTACGCTCTCCGCAAGAACTTCTGTTACATATACACGTTTACCATCTTGTCCATCGTAATTACGAGTTTGAAGACGTCCGTCTACGCCTGCTAAGCTACCTTTTTTCAAATAATTTGCCACGTTTTCTGCTTGTTTACGCCATATTACACAATTAATAAAGTCAGCTTCACGCTCACCTTGTTGATTCGCAAATGCGCGATTCACAGCTAACGTAAAAGTAGCTACTGCAACACCATTGGGCGTGTAACGTAAGTCAGGGTCCTTAGTTAAACGACCAACGAGGATAACACGATTCATCAATCGAACCACTCTCCCTTATATATCAATTATTTTTCTTCTTCTTTAACAACGATATGACGAAGGATATCTTCGTTGATCTTAGCTAAACGGTCGAATTCGTTAATCGCCTCTGAGTTAGAGTTCACGTTTAAGATCATGTAGAAACCTTCACGTAAGTCGTTGATTTCGTAAGCTAAACGACGCTTACCCCACTCTTTTGTGTTAATGATTTCTGCACCATTGTTTGTTAAAACACCTGCGAAACGTTCAACTAAAGCTTTTTGAGCTTCTTCTTCAACGCCAGGACGAATGATGTACATAATTTCGTACTTTCTCATTACACTTTCACCTCCTTTTGGTCTAAACGGCCCATAATGGGCAAGGAGCAATTAATTTATAGTAATTACTCACGAGTTTAGATTATATCATAGTAAGTTATATGAATCAACTCACCAATACGTAAAAAACTTGGCAAACACATAATATATTTGCCAAGTTCATATCTTTATTTTTCCTAGGAAATATTAAATTAAACGTTAAAGCGGAAGTGCATAACATCTCCGTCTTTTACGATATACTCTTTTCCTTCTAAACGTACTTTTCCAGCTTCTTTTGCAGCTGTCATAGAACCGTTTGTCATTAAATCATCATAAGAAACTGTTTCTGCGCGAATAAATCCACGCTCAAAGTCTGTATGAATTACGCCAGCACATTGTGGTGCTTTCATACCTTGTTTAAACGTCCATGCACGCACTTCTTGCACACCAGCTGTGAAGTAAGTAGCAAGTCCTAATAAGTCATATGCAGCACGAATTAACTGATCTAAACCAGATTCTTCAATACCTAATTCTTCCAGGAATACTTTTTTCTCTTCTTCGTCTAACTCAGCGATTTCTTCTTCGATTTTTGCACATACAACGATAACTTGAGAATTTTCATTTGCAGCAAATTCTTTTACCATTTGTACATATTTATTTTCAGAAGGATCCATAATATCATCTTCACTTACGTTTGCTACGTATAGCATTTCTTTCGTTGTAAGTAAATGAAGGCCTTTAACAATCTTCATTTGCTCTTCTGTAAATTCAACAGTACGAGCTGGTTTTCCCTCTTCGAAAGCTTCTTTTAAACGCACTAAAATTTCATGCTCATATACTGCTTCTTTATCTTTTTGTCTTGCTAATTTCGCAACACGCTCGATACGTTTATCAACTGATTCTAAATCCGCTAAGATTAGTTCTAAGTTGATTGTTTCAATATCATCAATTGGATCTACTTTCCCTGAAACGTGTGTAATATTTTCATCTTCAAAACAACGAACAACTTGGCAAATTGCATCTACTTGGCGAATGTGAGATAAGAATTTATTTCCTAATCCTTCACCTTTACTCGCACCTTTTACGATACCTGCGATATCAGTAAATTCGAATACAGTCGGAACAGTTTTTTTCGGTTCTACTAATTCCGTTAATTTATTTAAGCGCTCATCTGGTACTTCTACAATCCCTACGTTTGGATCGATTGTACAGAATGGATAGTTCGCAGATTCTGCTCCTGCTTGTGTAATTGCATTAAATAAAGTGGACTTCCCTACGTTAGGTAATCCAACAATCCCAGCCGTTAATCCCATATTTTTCACTCCTATGTCTCAATCTTTCATCATTATAGATAGTAACGAAAAAAATGACAAGTTTCCACCAAATGAAAAAAAGCAACGGCTGTCTACTGCAGCTGTTGCTTTTTCACTATTCTTCATGCTTCACAAGTATTTTTTTTACCTTACGATCAAACTCTCTTCGAGGAATCATTACCGAATGGTCACACCCCTCGCACTTAACGCGGATATCCATTCCCATACGAATAATCTTCCAGCGATTTTCACCACATGGATGGGCTTTCTTCATTTCCACAACATCGTACAAGTTATATTGCTTTTGCTCCACTCTCCAAACCCCTCTCCATACTAAATTGCTTTTCCACTAACCAATTCTTCACGATTATATAAAACCATACGTGGATATGGAATTTCAATTCCATGTAAATCCAGACGAGTTTTAATCTCTTTACGAAGAGCTCTTGCAATAACTGCATGTTGCATCGGCTCCACTTCAGCAATAACACGTAATATAACTTCTGATGCAGCTAATGTTTGTACACCTAACAATTGAGGCGTTGTTACCATCTTCTCGTACTTTGCAGGTAATTCTACTAATAACTCTTCAATTACTTGCTCTGCTTTTGCTATATCGGCCTCATACGAAATAGATACATCAACGAATGCTACACTATTACTAACCGAAAAATTAGTAACTTGAATAATACTTCCGTTTGGTAAAGTATGAATTTCCCCTGTCCAGCTCTTTAGTTTCGTTGTACGAAGTCCAATTTCTAAAACAACTCCCTCAAACTGACCAATTCTTACATAGTCACCAACTGAAAACTGATCTTCTAGCAAAATAAATAGTCCTGTAATGACATCTTTCACTAAACTTTGTGCACCAAATCCGACTGCTAAACCAATAACCCCGGCACCAGCTAATAGACCTGATGCATTAATATTGAACACGCCTAAAATCGCAATCAACATAATAAATATAACAACGTATGCCACAATATTTTCAAGTAACTTCGCTACTGTAACTGTACGACGTTCTGAAATTTGAATTGGCGAACGACTTCCCATGCGAAACGCATTTCGTACAACTGCCCTTGCAACTCGCACAATGATTGCACCAAGTATTAAAATAACGACTATTTTTAGTGTTTTTACACCTATATTCGTCCAATCAATGGACTCAAACCATTTCAACGCTAAATCCATGTACCTCTACCTCTCCAGCTAAAATTTCTTTTTAGTTATCCTTCTCATTGTATCAGAAGTCTCTCTGATTTCTGAAAAAATTTTATGACTTTAATTCCATTTGTTAACTTCTATCCAGGTATAAAATGGAGCGAATATATATATACTAGTACTATTATTTCCGTTTTCACTCACATTTTGCAAAAAGTACGCACTTATAGTTTTCCATTTTACTCAACGTATAACATATTTTGAAAATTTATTAAAAGGATGGGTGCTTCATGAATATTGGAAGTTTTCGCTTACCTTTTTTCGAAAAAGAAACTCAAAATGTTATGCACCAAGACTTAGAAGCCTCCGAGACAATCAGTAACTTTTTACTTTCCCATATTCCCATTAAAACTAACATACCACTCATTCTCGTTTGCATCGGAACAGATCGTTCCACCGGTGATGCACTCGGCCCATTAGTTGGCACTAAACTAGAACAAGTAGAAATTAAAAACTTCCAAGTATTCGGCACACTAGATGAACCAATACATGCGTTAAATTTAGAAGAGAAAATTCAGAATATACAGAAAGAAAATCCTACTTCTTTTATAATTGCTGTTGATGCATGCTTAGGAAAATCTCAAAGTATCGGTTCAATCACTACTGGAAAGGGACCTAGTAAACCTGGAGCTGCGATGAATAAGAAATTACCTGCAGTTGGTGATTTGCATATTCATGGCATCGTAAATTTAAATGGTTTCATGGAGTTTTTCGTACTTCAAAATACAAGACTAAGTTTAGTTATGAAGATGGCCGATGTAATTGCACAAAGTATAAAAGAAACCGATCAAAAATTATCTGCATTAAAAAAAGCAAACCATCTATAAACAATAAGATGGTTTGCTTTTTAATTTCCCTTTGATAATAATTCTAAAATTCGATTTAAATCTTCTTTATTAAAAAATTCGATTTCGATTTTACCTTTTTCTTTTTTCGTTTCTTTAATTTTTACATCCGTACCAAACTTTTCTCTTAAAAACGTTTCACGCTCTACAAAAAATATATTTCTTTCTTTTTTCACTTGTTGTGTTTCACGTGAAACACGTTGATTAATTTCCTGGACAATTTGTTCCAATTGGCGAACATTCAGTCCTTCTTTTTCAATTCGCTTCAATAAAGATTTCAACTGTTCTTCATCTTTTATTGTAAGTAAAGTTCTTCCATGAGCCATTGAAAGTTGACCGTTTGCAATCATATCTTGAACGAATGAAGGGAGGCTTAACAAACGAGTATAATTTGCGATATAAGGCCTGCTTTTACCAAGACGTTTTGCTAATTGTTCTTGTGTTACATTTAGCTCGTTCATTAACATCTGATATGCCATTGCCTCTTCCATAGGATTTAAATCTTCTCGTTGTAAGTTTTCAAGCAAAGCAAATTCCATCATTTGCTGCTCATTTAATTGCCTTACGACAGCAGGCACTTTCTCAAGTCCGGCCTCTTTAGCAGCACGATATCTTCTTTCACCTGCAACTATTTCATATCCTTTAATACTCTTTCGAGCAATTAAAGGTTGCAATATACCGTGCTCTTTAATAGAAGCCGCTAATTCCTGAATCGCTTCTTTATTGAAATATTTACGTGGTTGATATGGATTCGGCCTTAATTCAGTTACTATAATCTCCTGAATTGTTTCTTCTTCTTTCACATCTAAATCTGGAAAAAACACGTTGATTCCTCTTCCTAATCCCTTAGCCACCTGCAATCACTTCCTCTGCTAAATCTAAATATACTTCTGCTCCTCTTGATTTAGCGTCATACTGCATAATTGGTTTTCCATGACTTGGTGCCTCACTTAAGCGAACATTACGAGGAATAATCGAACGATATACTTTATCTCTAAAGTATTTTTTCACTTCATCTATAACTTGAATTCCTAAATTTGTACGAGCATCCAACATCGTTAACAATACACCTTGAATTGCTAAATTTTTATTTAAATGCTTTTGCACAAGTCGAACTGTATTTAATAGCTGACTTAACCCTTCCAGCGCGTAATATTCACACTGTACAGGAATAATAACAGAATCTGCTGCGGTTAATGCATTAATCGTTAATAACCCTAAGGATGGGGGACAGTCAATAATAATATACTCATATTCATCACGAATTGGCTGTAACGCTCTTTGCAAGCGTACTTCCCGGGAAATGGTTGGTACCAATTCAATTTCAGCACCAGCCAATTGAATTGTAGCGGGTAGAACATCTAAGTTTTCAGTTGCGGTTTTCCGTATGGCACCTTGAACATCTGCATCTTCTACAAGAACATTATAAATACATTGATCTAATTCAGACTTTTCAATCCCTACACCAGTCGTTGCATTTCCTTGAGCATCAATATCTACGAGAAGGACTTTTTTTCCTACTTGTGCCAATCCAGCCCCTAAATTAACGGATGTTGTTGTTTTTCCAACACCGCCTTTTTGATTAGCAATAGCAATGATTTTTCCCATGATGTCACCTACTTTCAACCTTTCTTTCTTATTCTAGAAACAATTACGTTTATTGTAACATGAAATAAAAGTTTTTCTTTTACGTCCTTATTAAACTTCAAAATTTATTTCTAAACTCCTTCTTGCTTTAACAAGAAAATATAGTAAAAGAGACCTCTCCAATAGGATAAGGTCTCTAGCACGTAATTATTTTTTCTTCGGAATTTTAATCGTAATTTGATAGTATTCATCAAACTCTTCTTCCGCAGAATTAACATTCAAACCACTATTAGCAACCATTTGTAATGATTGTCTAATCGTGTTCATAGCAATTCTCGCATCTCGACTTACTGCTTTTTGCTTCGCTTTGCGCTTTGGTTTTACTTCTTCTAATAACTTTGCAATTCGTTCTTCTGTTTGCTTTACATTCAATTGCTTCTCCACAATCTCTTGTAAAACCTTCAGTTGTAATTCCTCATTCTTCAAAGGAATAAGGGCGCGAGCATGCCGTTCTGTAATACTTTTTTCTAATAATGCACTTTTGATTTCTTCAGGCAATTTTAATAATCGCAATTTATTTGCGACTGTCGATTGTCCTTTTCCAAGTCGTTGTGCCAATGCTTCTTGTGTTAAATTATGTAACTCAATCAGCTTTTGATATGCCACAGCTTCCTCAATTGCTGTTAATTCCTCACGTTGCAAATTTTCAATTAACGCTACAGAAGCTGTCTCAGTATCATTTAAATTCTTTATTATTGCAGGAACTTTTTCCCACCCTAACTTTGTTGCTGCGCGGAAACGCCTTTCCCCGGCAATAATCTCGTACTTATCATCCTCATACTGTCTCACAACAATCGGCTGGATAAGCCCATGTGTACGAATCGTTAATGCTAGCTCCTCAATACGTGCATCGTCAAAAACTGTTCGTGGTTGATAACGGTTAGGGGTAATGTTTACTATCGGAATTTCCTGTATTTCTTCATATACCTTTTTAGCTATTTCTTCATGGCTTTCGTCTTGTAATTCGAATTCGCTCTCTTTATCTCCAAAGCCAAATAAACGAGAAAACGTATTTTTCATACATATTCCACCACCTTTTAGGCCTATTGACTGTTCTACATAAAATGTTTCCTATGAAACATTTACGTTTTCATTTATATAATTTAATCTTACGTCTAATAAGATTTATTTTTCAATAGGTAATTTATTGGGCGTTCCCGGTTTGCGTGGATATTTCTTTGGTGTCTTGCGCTTTTTCTCGATTAATAAAATATTACGCTCGCTTTCTTCAAACGGTAATTGGAACGTAGACATTTCTTTCAATTCTCCGCCAAGTACCTCTAAAGCATATTTGCCATTTTCGATTTCTTCGTTCGCCGCTGCACCTTTCATTGCAATGAATGTTCCCCCTACTTTTACAAGTGGTAAACATAGCTCACTTAATACAGAAAGACGTGCAACTGCACGTGCCATTACAATATCGTATGCTTCACGTACACCTTCTTTTTTTCCAAATGTTTCAGCACGATCATGACAAAATGCAACATCACTTAATTCTAACTTTTGCGCTAAGTGATTTAAGAAATTAATACGTTTTTGTAATGAATCTACAATTGTTACTTTTAAGTGTGGGAAACAGATTTTTAAAGGGATACTTGGGAATCCAGCTCCTGCTCCAACATCACAAATAGAAAATGGTTTCGAAAAATCATAATAAAAAGCCGCTGTAACAGAATCAAAAAAGTGTTTTAAGTATACTTCTTCTTTCTCCGTAATAGCCGTTAAGTTCATTTTTTCATTCCACTCTACTAATGTTTCAAAATAGATTCCGAACTGCTCTAACTGTCTAGAAGAGAGGGAAATACCCTTCTCTTCTAGCATAGATTGAAATTGTTCTATGTTCATCTAGCAATATCTCCTTACTATGTTATTGGTTCGATACTCGTGCAATTTTTCCTTGTTCAATGTAAATAAGCAAAATGGAAACATCAGCTGGATTTACGCCAGAAATACGTGAAGCTTGCCCCATTGAAAGCGGACGAACATCTTTCAATTTCTGTCTCGCTTCTGAGGCAAGGCTAGAAATCGCATCATAATCAATATCCACAGGAATTTTTTTGTTTTCCATTTTCTTCATACGTTCTACTTGCTGTAAAGATTTTTCAATGTATCCTTCGTACTTGGTCTGAATTTCAACTTGTTCCGTAATTTCATCACTTAATGGTACTTCACTTGGTACTAAAAGATGAATATGCTCATATGTCACCTCTGGACGACGTAATAAGTCACTTGCACGTATTCCATCTTTCAATTCACTTCCGCCAATACTACGAATTAATTCTTGAACTTCAGGACGCGGTTTAATAAAAATACTCTCTAACCGTTCCTTCTCCTGTTCAATTTGTAACTTTTTATTTGTAAATCGCTCATAGCGATCTTCTTTAATTAAGCCAATTTCACGACCAACTTCAGTTAAACGAAGGTCAGCATTATCATGGCGTAATAATAGGCGATATTCTGCACGAGACGTTAATAAACGATATGGTTCATTTGTACCTTTCGTTACAAGGTCATCAATTAAGACACCAATATAAGCATCAGCACGACCTAAAATAACTTCTTTTTTACCTAAAGAACGACACGCTGCATTAATCCCAGCCATAAGCCCTTGTCCTGCTGCTTCTTCGTAACCAGAAGTTCCGTTAATTTGTCCTGCTGTATATAAATTTTTAATTTTTTTCGTTTCAAGTGTTGGCCATAGTTGAGTTGGTACGATCGCATCATATTCAATTGCATAACCCGTACGCATCATTTCAACATTTTCTAGGCCAGGAATTGTTCTAAGCATTGCACGCTGTACATCTTCTGGTAAGCTCGTCGATAAGCCTTGTACATATACTTCTTGTGTATTACGTCCTTCTGGCTCTAAGAAAATTTGATGACGTGGTTTATCATTAAATCTTACTACCTTGTCTTCAATTGAAGGGCAATATCTAGGCCCTGTTCCTTTAATCATACCAGAATACATAGCTGAGCGATGTAAGTTTTCATCTATTAAACGATGTGTTTCTGTACTTGTATACGTTAACCAACATGGAATTTGATCCATAATAAATTTTGTCGTTTCAAAAGAGAAAGCACGTGGCTTATCATCACCTGGTTGAATTTCTGTTTTACTATAATCAATCGTATTACTGTTTACACGCGGAGGTGTACCTGTTTTAAATCTAACAAGATCAAAACCAAGTTCCTCTAAGTGTTCAGATAATGTAATAGATGGTTGCTGATTATTTGGACCACTTGAATATTTTAAATCTCCCATAATAATCTCACCACGTAAAAATGTTCCCGTTGTAATTACAACTGTTTTCGCTGTGTATTCAGCACCAGCTTGCGTAATTACCCCTTTACATACACCATCTTCAATAATTAAACGCTCTACCAGACCTTGAAACAACGTTAAGTTTGGTGTTTCTTCAATTGTTTTCTTTAATTCATGCTGGTAAGAGAATTTATCAGCTTGTGCACGAAGCGCGCGTACAGCTGGTCCTTTACCCGTATTTAACATACGCATTTGAATATGTGTTTTATCAATATTGCGTCCCATTTCTCCGCCTAATGCATCAATTTCACGAACAACAATCCCTTTTGCTGGTCCACCAACAGAAGGGTTACATGGCATGAACGCTACCATATCTAAGTTAATTGTTAACATTAATGTTTTTGAGCCCATTCGTGCTGCCGCAAGACCAGCTTCACATCCTGCATGACCTGCACCGATTACTATGACATCATATGAACCGGCATTGTATCCCATTGTTTATTCCTCCTAATAACCTCTATCTTACTAAATCATCTCTGATTAAAGTTTTACTTTATTTTCCTAAACAAAATTGAGAGAACAATTGGTCAATTAAACTTTCATGGACAGTATCACCAGTAATTTCACCAAGTATTTCCCACGCTCTTGTTAAATCAATTTGAACCATATCAATCGGAACACCATTTTCTATCGCTTCAATTGCATCGTTAATTGTTCTTCCTGCTTGTGTTAATAATCCGATATGTCTCGCATTAGACACGTATGTCATATCCGCAGAATCAATTGTTCCTTCAAAGAATAAATCAGCTATTGCCTTTTCAAGCTCATCTATTCCTTGCTCCTCAATTAAAGATGTTGTAATAACACGATTGCCTACCGCTAAATCTGTAACACGTTCCATATCAATTCCTTGCGGTAAATCTGTCTTATTTACAATGACAATGAAATCTTTTCCTTGTACAGCACGGAATAGATCCTCATCTTCATTTGTTAAAGCCTCGCTATAGTTCACTACAATTAACACTAAGTCTGCTTGGCTCATCATTTCCTTCGAACGCTCTACACCAATTCGTTCAACAATATCTTCCGTTTCACGAATTCCGGCTGTATCTATAAGTTTAAGTGGTACACCACGCACATTAACGTACTCTTCAATAACATCACGAGTTGTTCCTGCAATATCAGTTACAATTGCCTTTTTCTCCTGAACAAGACTATTTAATAGCGATGATTTCCCAACGTTAGGTCTACCGATAATCGCGGTAGAAATGCCTTCACGTAAAATCTTTCCTTGCTTCGATGTTTCTAATATCTTTGCAATTTCAGCACGGACATGTGTAGCTTTCTCAATTAAAATATTATGCGTCATCTCTTCTACATCATCATATTCTGGGTAATCTATATTCACCTCAATATGAGCTAATGTTTCTAATATTTCTTGACGCAGATGGCCGATTAATTTAGATAATCGTCCTTCCATTTGGTTAATCGCTACATTCATAGCACGATCTGTTTTCGCACGGATTAAGTCCATAACAGCTTCTGCTTGTGATAAATCAATACGTCCATTTAAAAAAGCACGTTTTGTAAATTCACCAGGCTCTGCCAGTCGTACTCCTTGCGCTAAAATAAGCTGTAATACTTTATTTACCGAAACAAGTCCACCATGACAGTTAATTTCTACTATATTTTCACGCGTAAAAGTCCTTGGTGCACGCATAATGGACACCATAACTTCTTCAATAACTTGATTTGTATCTAAATCGACAATATGACCATAATGAATTGTATGAGAAGAAACCTGTGTTAAATCCTTCCCTTTAAAAATACGATCGACTTTCTCAATCGCATCATCCCCACTTACTCGAACAATGGCAATTGCACCTTCCCCAAGTGCTGTGGAAATTGCGGCAATTGTATCAAATTCCATGTCCTTTCACCTCACTTGCTTATTTATCTCTATTTCAACATGAATTTTTTCCGTCACTAAATTATTAGGATACCATAACGAACCTATCTACAAAAGAATAATAACTCATTTTATTATGTCCTTATGTAAAAAACACTAAACTTATTCACAGTGGATAAGTTTAGTGTTTTTTAGTTATCCACATTTATTTTCTCCTCAAAAAAACCGGCACTCAATTGAGTAACCGGTCACTTGGAAGATATTACAACATACCGATGTGGTTCTTTCCCTTCAGAAGTTGTAATGATATTTTGATGATTAGATAATGCTTGGTGAATAATTTTTCGTTCGAAAGAAGGCATTGGTTCTAGAACAACTCTTTTTTTCGTACTCACTACTTGTTTTGCTAATCGATAGGAAAGAGTTTCTAACGTATTTTTTCTTTTACTACGATAGTTTTCAGCATCCAGTGTAATACCAATATATTGCTTTGTATTACGGTTCGCAACAAGCTTTGTTAAATACTGTAAAGAATTCAACGTATTCCCTCTTTTACCAATTAAAACACCAATATTTTCACCAGAAATTGTAAATTCAACTTCGCGTCCTTTTACAATTTTTCTAATCTCAACTTCCACACCCATATTTTGAATAACATTTTTTAAATATTCTTCACATTCTTGGATTGGATCTTTTTTCAATACAACTTCTACAACAGCGGGGCGATTCCCAAATAAACCTAGGAACCCCCTCTTACCCTCATCGATAATATTTATATCTACTCGATCTTTCGAAGCATTTAATTGTCTTAAAGCATCTTGTACTGCCAGCTCGACTGTTTGTCCTTTAGCAGTAATCATACTCACTTGCTTGATCCTCCTGCCTTACTAGCCTTAATTTCAGGCCCTTTGATCATATACATTTGAGCGATACCAAAGATATTACCAACTACCCAGTACAATGATAGTGCTGCTGGGAAGTTAATTGCAAAGACTAAAATCATAATTGGCATAAGCCAAATCATCATTGCCATTTGCGGATTTTGTCCAGCCGTTCCTGCCATTGCAAGCTTTTGCTGAATAAACGTCGTAATAGCTGCAACAACTGGAAGGATATAGAAAGGATCCGCCTGTCCTAAATCGAACCATAAAAATGTATGTTCACTAATTGCTGTTGTTCTCATAATCGCATGATAAAACGCGAATAAAATAGGCATCTGAACAAATATTGGTAAACATCCTGCTAATGGGTTTACACCATTCTTTTGATATAACTGCATCATTTCTTGTTGTAGTTTTTGCTGTGTTGCTTGATCTTTAGAACTATATTTCTCTTTTAATTTCACCATTTCTGGTTGTAACGCCTGCATTGCTTTCGTACTCTTCGTTTGTTTAATCATTAATGGTAATAATGCAAAACGAATGATAAGAGTTGTAACAACGATTGCTAAACCGTAATTACTACCAAATAATTCTGCAAAATACGTGATTAACTGAGAAAGCGGGTATACGAAATATTCATTCCAAATCCCAGTGCTTTTCGGTGTAATCGGTTGATTTGTTTCACTACAGCCGGTAGCAATTGCCATTAGCATAATAACCATGGCTAATAAACCTATTTTCTTTTTCAAAGCCTGCTCCTCCTTGTTTCGGTATGTATATAGTGTAATTCATTTCCTTACGCTACTTTTTTATTCTTTTCATACCAGAGCGTTTAAAGACATGAATTAAGCTTTTCTTTAACTCTTCATATGTCATCTCTGCACAAGGCTTCCTTGCTATTATAACAAAATCTTTTCCAGAATCTATCTCATCTTTTAATTCTATAATCGATTGGCGAATCATACGCTTAATTCGATTACGCACTACTGCATTTCCTATTTTCTTACTAACAGAAAGACCAATGCGAAAATGCGGCTGTTTTTCTTTATCTAATTTGTATACAACAAACTGGCGATTGGCATTCGATTGTCCTTTTTGGAAAACAGCCTGGAATTCATCATTCTTTTTTATACGATTTTTTTTCTTCATATCATTTGACACTCCTGTATTTCATCAGCGGAAACTCATTATTATTAGAAAAAAAGACCACTGAACGATCAGTGGTCTACGCAGATAATACTTTTCTTCCTTTACGACGACGAGCTGCTAGCACTTTACGTCCGTTTGCTGTGCTCATACGGCTGCGGAAACCATGTACTTTGCTGCGCTTACGTTTATTTGGTTGGTAAGTTCTTTTCATTATATGACACCTCCCTGAGGAATATCTGTTAAAGACAGTCTAATAAATTATAGTAAATCAAATAGGAAAATGTCAATGGTTCTCGAAATTTTCATCAAATATTCATTTTTAACCTATTCACACACTTTTTCACAGTCCCTATATTTCCTTGTGGATAAATATATTTTCTCTTTTTTGTATCCACAAACTCTTTTTTTACTTTTACACAGTATATCGTATTGTGGACAAGTTTATTCCACAAGGTATTGATTTTGTGGATAACTTTCTTAAATTCATTGCTATAGCTGCTTTTTTTTGATATTATAGTTGTGTTTTCACTTTGAATAAGTTTTCCACACCTTTATTTTATCCACAATTTGTGTATAACATGTGGATAGTTTAAATCACATGTGAGTAAATAGTTGTCCACATGTGTTATTTTGTCGAAAACTCTATCTCGGATACTAACGACGTTTTTATATTTTAAAATACGTTTCGTATAAATATGCATTAGAAATATTTACAGGTTGTACAATTGTTGCGCAACCTTATTCTTTTACCATCTTTGTAAAGGAGGGACACCT